>NZ_CM143685.1:1135000-6250000 GCF_055179735.1 Pseudomonas sp. Emmai
TAGCGCCTCATGTATCACTGTAGGGGGTAGAGCACTGTTTCGGCTAGGGGGTCATCCCGACTTACCAAACCGATGCAAACTCCGAATACCTACAAGTGCCGAGCATGGGAGACACACGGCGGGTGCTAACGTCCGTCGTGAAAAGGGAAACAACCCAGACCGTCAGCTAAGGTCCCAAAGTTATGGTTAAGTGGGAAACGATGTGGGAAGGCTTAGACAGCTAGGAGGTTGGCTTAGAAGCAGCCACCCTTTAAAGAAAGCGTAATAGCTCACTAGTCGAGTCGGCCTGCGCGGAAGATGTAACGGGGCTCAAACCATACACCGAAGCTACGGGTATCACTTAGGTGATGCGGTAGAGGAGCGTTCTGTAAGCCTGTGAAGGTGAGTTGAGAAGCTTGCTGGAGGTATCAGAAGTGCGAATGCTGACATGAGTAACGACAATGGGTGTGAAAAACACCCACGCCGAAAGACCAAGGTTTCCTGCGCAACGTTAATCGACGCAGGGTTAGTCGGTCCCTAAGGCGAGGCTGAAAAGCGTAGTCGATGGAAAACAGGTTAATATTCCTGTACTTCTGGTTATTGCGATGGAGGGACGGAGAAGGCTAGGCCAGCTTGGCGTTGGTTGTCCAAGTTTAAGGTGGTAGGCTGGAATCTTAGGTAAATCCGGGATTCTAAGGCCGAGAGCTGATGACGAGTGTTCTTTTAGAACACGAAGTGGTTGATGCCATGCTTCCAAGAAAAGCTTCTAAGCTTCAGGTAACCAGGAACCGTACCCCAAACCGACACAGGTGGTTGGGTAGAGAATACCAAGGCGCTTGAGAGAACTCGGGTGAAGGAACTAGGCAAAATGGCACCGTAACTTCGGGAGAAGGTGCGCCGGTGAGGGTGAAGCATTTACTGCGTAAGCCCATGCCGGTCGAAGATACCAGGCCGCTGCGACTGTTTATTAAAAACACAGCACTCTGCAAACACGAAAGTGGACGTATAGGGTGTGACGCCTGCCCGGTGCCGGAAGGTTAATTGATGGGGTTAGCTAACGCGAAGCTCTTGATCGAAGCCCCGGTAAACGGCGGCCGTAACTATAACGGTCCTAAGGTAGCGAAATTCCTTGTCGGGTAAGTTCCGACCTGCACGAATGGCGTAACGATGGCGGCGCTGTCTCCACCCGAGACTCAGTGAAATTGAAATCGCTGTGAAGATGCAGTGTATCCGCGGCTAGACGGAAAGACCCCGTGAACCTTTACTATAGCTTTGCACTGGACTTTGAATTTGCTTGTGTAGGATAGGTGGGAGGCTTTGAAGCGTGGACGCCAGTTCGCGTGGAGCCAACCTTGAAATACCACCCTGGCAACTTTGAGGTTCTAACTCAGGTCCGTTATCCGGATCGAGGACAGTGTATGGTGGGTAGTTTGACTGGGGCGGTCTCCTCCTAAAGAGTAACGGAGGAGTACGAAGGTGCGCTCAGACCGGTCGGAAATCGGTCGTAGAGTATAAAGGCAAAAGCGCGCTTGACTGCGAGACAGACACGTCGAGCAGGTACGAAAGTAGGTCTTAGTGATCCGGTGGTTCTGTATGGAAGGGCCATCGCTCAACGGATAAAAGGTACTCCGGGGATAACAGGCTGATACCGCCCAAGAGTTCATATCGACGGCGGTGTTTGGCACCTCGATGTCGGCTCATCACATCCTGGGGCTGAAGCCGGTCCCAAGGGTATGGCTGTTCGCCATTTAAAGTGGTACGCGAGCTGGGTTTAGAACGTCGTGAGACAGTTCGGTCCCTATCTGCCGTGGACGTTTGAGATTTGAGAGGGGCTGCTCCTAGTACGAGAGGACCGGAGTGGACGAACCTCTGGTGTTCCGGTTGTCACGCCAGTGGCATTGCCGGGTAGCTATGTTCGGAATAGATAACCGCTGAAAGCATCTAAGCGGGAAACTAGCCTCAAGATGAGATCTCACTGGGACCTTGAGTCCCCTGAAGGGCCGTCGAAGACTACGACGTTGATAGGTTGGGTGTGTAAGCGCTGTGAGGCGTTGAGCTAACCAATACTAATTGCCCGTGAGGCTTGACCATATAACACCCAAGCAATTTGCGTCGAAAGAGCAGATTGCGGTGTGTGAAGACGAAACGAACCGAAAGTTCGAAACACTCACAAAACACCGAAAGCTATCACATACCCAATTTGCTGAAGCGAGGCCAGCTGGCCGCGACTCAGTACCCGAATTTCTTGACGACCATAGAGCATTGGAACCACCTGATCCCATCCCGAACTCAGCAGTGAAACGATGCATCGCCGATGGTAGTGTGGGGTTTCCCCATGTGAGAGTAGGTCATCGTCAAGATTAAATTCCGAAACCCCTATCTGCGTATGCAGGTAGGGGTTTTGTTTTTGCCTGCGAGAAAGTTCGTACAGCATTCTCGGACAGCTCCCGGCTGTCACAGTGTCTCGACAGTGCTAAGGTTCGGCCCTAGCTTTTCTATTTTTCCAAGGAAGCCTTTATGTCGGACGCCGCGTCCCTCAATGCCGGTTTTATGGTGGTTCAAAGCAACAGTCTGGATGAACTGCGTAGCCTGGTGATCAGCGTCATGCGGCACTACCCGCTGGCTCCCCTGGAAAATGAAATAGCCTTGGTACAGAGCAACGGCATTGCTCAATGGCTGAAACTTGCACTGGCCGAAGACCCTGAAGACGACGATATGGGTGGCTGCGGCATCGCGGCTGCTATCGATGTTCAACTGCCGGGTAGCTTCATGTGGCAGCTCTATCGGATGGTCCTGGGGCGTGATGAAATTCCGGTCAAATCCCTGCTCGATAAGGCGCCGTTGACCTGGCGTCTGATGCGCCTGCTGCCGCAGTTAATCGACCAACCCCATTTCGAACCTTTGCAACGCTTCCTGACCCACGACGCCGATTTGCGCAAACGCTATCAATTGTCTGAGCGTCTGGCGGATCTGTTCGACCAATACCAGGTGTACCGCGCCGATTGGCTTGAGGACTGGGCTGAAGGTCGACATCAACTACGCAATGGTCGAGGCGAAGCCAAGGCCCTGACCCCGGCCAATTGCTGGCAGGCAGAACTATGGCGTGCGCTGCTACTGGATGTTGGGGAGCAAGGCATGGCGCAAAGTCGTGCCGGTGTTCACCAACGGTTTATCGAACGCATCAACAGTCTCGACGTGGCACCTGCCGGATTACCTTCCCGAGTGATCGTTTTCGGGATTTCTTCACTGCCCGCTCAAGCACTGGAAGCGCTCGCCGGTCTGGCTCGATTCAGCCAGGTGCTGCTTTGTGTTCACAACCCGTGTCGTCACCATTGGGCGGACATCGTCGCCGATAAAGACCTTCTACGGCATCAATACAAGCGCCAAGCCCGCAAAAGCGGTATGCCGGTTGTCCTCGATCCGCAAACCCTTCACCAGCATGCACATCCCCTGTTGGCTGCATGGGGCAAGCAGGGACGGGACTACATCAACCTGCTCGACAGCTACGACGATCCCGGCAGCTATCGCTCGGCATTTCGCGACGGTCGCATCGACCTGTTCAGCGATAGCCAGCCACAAAATATGCTTAATCAGTTGCAGGACGACATCCTGGAGCTACGTCCCCTAAGCGAGACCCGTGAGCATTGGCCTGCCGTCGATCTGCAGAACGACAAGTCGATCCGTTTTCACATCGCCCACAGCGCCCAGCGGGAAGTGGAAATCCTTCACGACCAACTGCTCGAACGCTTCAGCGCCAGTCCGGATCTGAGGCCTCGCGACGTGATCGTGATGGTCCCGGATATTGACAGTTACGCTCCGCATATCCGCGCGGTATTTGGTCAACTGGAACGCAACGACCCGCGCTTTATTCCTTTCACCCTCGCGGATCAGGGCCAGCGCGGTCGTGACCCGCTGCTGATCGCTGTCGAACACCTGCTCAAACTGCCGGACAGTCGCTTCCCGGTCAGCGAGATCCTCGATCTGCTGGACGTACCCGCACTGCGTGCCCGCTTCGGTGTGGAAGAGCCCGACCTGCCAACCTTGCACCGCTGGATTGAAGGCGCCGGCATCCGCTGGGGAATGAATGCCGAACAACGAGCCGCCCTCGGTCTGCCGCAAGAGCTGGAGCAAAACAGTTGGCGTTTCGGCCTGCGTCGGATGCTGCTCGGTTATGCAGTCGGCAGCGCCAGTGCCTGCGAAGGCATCGAACCCTATGATGAGATCGGCGGGTTGGATGCCGCGCTCATCGGTCCTTTGGTTGCGCTGCTGGACGCGCTGGAGATCGCGCATCAGGAACTCACACAGCCGGCTCCGCCGAAACAGTGGGGAGTGCGCTTGCAAGGGCTGGTCCAGCTGTTTTTCAAGGCCAGCAACGAACATGACGACTATTTGCTGGCTCAACTCGAAGAGCTGCGCGAAACCTGGCTCGATACCTGCGAGTCAGTGGGGCTACAGGACGAGTTGCCATTGACGGTCGTCCGCGAGGCGTGGCTGGCCGGTCTTGATCAGGGGCGTTTGTCCCAGCGTTTTCTGGCCGGCGCAGTCAACTTCTGCACCTTGATGCCGATGCGGGCGATCCCGTTCAAACTGGTTTGCCTGCTTGGGATGAATGACGGGGATTACCCTCGTGCACAACCGCCGCTGGATTTTGACCTGATGGGCAGTGACTACCGCCCCGGTGATCGGTCTCGGCGTGAAGATGATCGTTATCTGCTGCTGGAAGCGCTGCTGTCCGCCCGCAATCAACTCTATATCAGCTGGGTAGGCCGTAGCATTCGGGATAACAGCGAGCGACCGGCGTCGGTATTGATCGGGCAGTTACGCGATCACCTCGCCAGCGGTTGGCGAATCGATGAAGAACACGAACACCTGCTCGAAGAAATGACCCAGGAACACCCCCTGCAACCGTTCAGTGCCCGCTATTTCCACGAAGGCGATGCATTGTTCAGCTACGCCAGCGAATGGCAGGTGCTTCATCAAGCCAACAAGCAAACCGCTGATATCGAGATTCTGGAACCCTACATTCAGGATGAACCACTGGGACTGGGACAATTGCAGGACTTCCTGCGCAATCCCGTACGACATTTCTTCAGCCAGCGACTCAAGGTGTTCTTTGAAGCGGCCGAAGTCCCTTTGGCTGATGAAGAACCTTTCGTGCTCGACGCACTGCAACGCTACAGCCTCAGCGACAGTTTGCTTGAGGCGGCACTGAGTCAACTGGATCACTCTGATCAGGCGTTGGAAGCTCACGCCATACGCCTGCAAAACAGCGGCCTGCTGCCCATGGCCGGTTTTGGTGAATGTCTGCAGCGAGAGTTGATCGAGCCGCTGCCGGATTTGCTGCAACGTTATCAACAGCTCCTGGCGCTGTGGCCGACGCCCCTGACCAGTGCTTTGCCGGTGAGTCTGGAATTACACGACTTGCGCCTTGAAGGTTGGCTCAGTGGCCTGCATCAACGCGCCGATGGGGGAATGTTGTCGGTCACCACAATTCCCAACAGTATCGGCTCGATCAAGACCCGCAAGTGGCATCGACTGACGCGGCCCTGGGTCAATCACCTGGTGGCGTGCGCCAGCGGTCTGGCGATGACCACAGCGCTGGTAGCCAGTGATGACAGTCTGCTGCTGGAGCCTCTGGAGAAAGGGGTCGCGTTACAGATCCTTAGTAACCTGCTGCTGGCCTGGCAAACGGGCATGCGCCAACCACTGCCGATCGCAGTGAAAACCGCGTTCGCCTGGCTCGGTCAAACCGACCCGGTCAAAGCCGAAGCCGCTGCGCGAAAAGCCTATGAAGGCGATGGCCAGACCACCGATGGCGAGCGACGCGAAAGTCCGGCACTGGCCCGGCAATTCGCCGACTACGACAGCCTGGTTACCGATGAAACCTTCCCCGGTTGGTGCGACGCTTTGTACCGGCCATTGCTTGAAGCGCCTTGGCGTTCACTGACCAGCGAAGGCGCACGCTCATGACTACCAAAACACCGCTGGCCCTGGCCTTTCCTCTGCGCGGCAGCCAACTGATCGAAGCCAGCGCCGGGACCGGCAAGACCTTTACCATCTCTGCACTTTATTTGCGTCTGGTGCTTGGGCACGGTGGCGAGTCGACGGGGTTTGGCCGTGAGTTGTTGCCGCCGCAAATCCTCGTCGTGACCTTTACCGATGCCGCCACCAAAGAACTGCGCGAACGTATTCGCACACGCCTGGCCGAAGCGGCAAGGTTCTTCCGGGATGAGATTCCGGCGCCCGATGGCCTGATAGCCGAGTTGCGGGACGAGTTCCTTCCCGAGCAATGGTCCGGCTGCGCAAACCGTCTGGACATCGCCGCTCAATGGATGGACGAAGCGGCAGTCTCAACCATCCACAGTTGGTGCCAGCGCATGTTGCGTGAGCACGCGTTCGACAGTGGCAGCCTGTTTACCCAGACCCTGGAAACCGATCACAGCGATCTGCTGGGCGAAGTCCTGCGCGATTATTGGCGGCTGTTCTGTTACCCGATGCAAGGCGACGCGCTGAACTGGGTGCGTGGTAATTGGGGCGGTCCCGCCGCGTTGCTGCCGCGAGTGCGAGGGTTGTTCGCCAGCGAGCGCGACAGTGTCGAGGGAAAAGAGCCTGCTGAGCTGATTGCCGAGTGTCTGCTCGAACGACGCACAGCGCTGCTCGAACTCAAGATGCCCTGGCGCCAATGGGCGGACGAATTACTGGCGATCTGTCACCAGGGCGTGGCGAGCAAAAGCGTCGACGGGCGCAAGATGCAGGCACGCTACTTCGAACCATGGTTTGAAAAGATCAAAGCCTGGGCTGAAGACGAGGCCCTTGAACAACTGGACATCGGCACCGGCTTCACCCGCCTGACTCCCGATGGCATGGCTGAAGCCTGGAAGGGTGAAGCACCGCGTCATCCCGGTTTGGAGGCGATGCCTGGCCTCAAAGTCAGTCTCGATGGTTTGCCGACCCCGGATGCTGCGGTGCTGCAACACGCGGCCCAGTGGGTCGGCGCACGGTTCGAAGAGGAAAAGCGTCGCCGCGCGGAAATGGGCTTCGATGACATGTTGCTGCGCCTCGATGCAGCCTTGCAGTCCGACGGCGGCGAACGCCTGGCTACCCTGATCCGCGAACAGTTCCCGGTGGCGTTGATCGACGAATTCCAGGACACCGACCCGGTGCAATACCGCATCTTCGAAAGCATTTATCGCATCGAAGACAACAACCCCGAATGCGGGTTGTTCCTGATCGGCGACCCGAAGCAAGCGATCTATGCCTTTCGCGGCGCCGACATTTACACCTACCTGCGTGCCCGTCAGGCCACCAGCGGCCGCTTGCATACGCTGGGCACCAACTTCCGTTCCAGCCACGGCATGGTCGATGCGGTGAACCATGTTTTCGCGCGTGCCGAGTCGCGGGAAGCCGGGCGCGGTGCATTCCTCTTTCGCGAGAGCAACGGCGACAATCCGGTACCGTTCCTGCCCGTCGAATCCCAAGGTCGTAAAGAGGTTCTGCAGGCTGAAGGCCAGAGTGTGCCGGCGCTGAACATCTGGCACCTGTCCGCGGATCAGCCGCTGTCCGGTGTGGTGTACCGACAACAACTGGCCGCTGCTTGCGCCAGTGAAATCACGGCGTTGCTCAACGGTGGGCAACAAGGTCGCGCTGGGTTTATACAAGACGGCAAAGATTTCCGGGGGCTGCTGCCGGCCGACATCGCGATCCTGGTGCGCGACGGCAAAGAAGCCCAGGCCGTGCGCGGTGAACTCTCTACACGCGGTGTGCGCAGCGTTTATCTGTCGGACAAGGACTCGGTGTTCGCCGCCCAGGAAGCCCACGACCTGCTGACCTGGCTCAAGGCATGCGCCGAGCCGGACGTCGAGCGTCCACTGCGCGCCGCCCTGGCTTGCATCACGCTGAACCTCTCATTGACTGAACTCGAGCAACTGAACCAGGACGAACTGGCCTGGGAAGCGCGGGTCATGCAGTTCCGTCGTTATCGCGAGATCTGGCGCAAACAGGGCGTGCTGCCGATGCTCCGGCGTTTGCTGCATGACTTCCAGTTGCCCCAGGCATTGATCACCCGTAGCGACGGCGAGCGTGTATTGACCAACCTGCTGCACCTGTCCGAGCTGCTGCAACAAGCCGCCGCCGAACTCGACGGCGAACAAGCCCTGATCCGGCATTTATCCGAGCACCTGGCGTTGTCCGGGCAGGCGGGTGAAGAACAGATCCTGCGTCTGGAAAGTGACGAGCAACTGGTCAAAGTTGTGACCATCCACAAGTCCAAGGGCCTGGAATATCCCCTGGTGTTTCTGCCTTTCATCTGCTCGGCGAAACCGGTGGATGGCAGTCGCTTACCGCTTCACTACCACGACGCCTCGGGCAAGGCGCAGGTGACTTTGAGGCCGACGCCCGAGTTGATCGCCCAGGCCGACGACGAGCGGCTGGCCGAGGATCTGCGCTTGCTCTATGTTGCGCTGACTCGCGCGCAACATGCTTGCTGGCTCGGGGTGACCGACCTCAAGCGCGGCAATAACAACAGCTCGGTGCTGCACTTGTCGGCCTTGGGCTATCTGTTGGGCGGCGGTGCGATATTGCCCGAGTCCGCCGGTCTGAAGCGTTGGCTGGAAGACCTGCAACAGGATTGTCCTGCGCTGAGCTACGCAGAGATGCCCGAAGCGACTACCGAGCATTACCATCCGCCGCGTAACGAAGCGACGTTGCTCGCACCGTTGGTGCCCAAGCGCAAGGCCAGTGAAAACTGGTGGATTGCCTCCTATAGCGCTCTGCGCATTGGCGACAGCATGAGCGTGGGTACTGACGAGGCGCCGGAAAGCCCGCAAGCGCAAAAGCTCTTCGACGATGAACGTCTCGACCCCGAAGCCCCGCGGGAAGTAATGACCGGCGGCGCGGATATTCACCGATTCCCTCGCGGTCCGAACCCCGGCACCTTTCTCCATGGTTTGTTGGAATGGGCCGGTGACGAAGGCTTCAGTGCAACGCCAAAAGCGGTGGAAGACGCCGTCGCCCGTCGCTGCAATCGTCGTGGCTGGGAGGGCTGGATCGTCACGCTGAGCGACTGGCTGCAGCACCTGCTCAAATCCCCGTTGCACATTGGCGGCGGTCAGCCACCGGTCGTGTTCGAGCAACTGGTCCAATACCGGGTCGAGATGGAATTCTGGTTCGCCAGCCATAAAGTCGATGTGCTCAAACTCGATGAACTGGTGCGCCAATACACCCACAACGGTGTTGCCCGAGTGGCCGCCGAGCCGGTGATGCTCAATGGCATGTTCAAGGGTTTTATCGACTTGACCTTCGAACACGATGGTCGCTATTACGTCGCCGACTATAAATCCAACTGGCTTGGCATCGACGACGCGGCCTACACCGAGCAAGCCATGGAGCAGTCGATTCTCGACAATCGCTACGACCTGCAATACGTGTTGTACCTGCTGGCATTGCATCGTCAGCTCAAGGCGCGACTGCCTGACTACGATTACGACCGGCATATCGGTGGCGCCCTTTACCTGTTCCTGCGCGGTACGCGAGCGGCCAGCCAGGGCGTGTATTTTGCCCGTCCGCCACGGGAGTTGATCGAGCGTCTGGATCGACTGTTCCAGGGCAAGCCGGAACCCAAGGCCGAACCCGCCTGGGAACAGGGAGTACTGCTATGAGCCGCACCTTTGCCGATTTGCTGCCCACGCCACTGGCGGATGAAAGCCTGACGGACCTGGCGCCGCTGACCCGCGCTGATGATCTTTTGCTGCTACTCACCCGGTGGGTCGAACGGGGTTGGCTGCGTGCCCTGGACAAGGCCTTCGTCGCCTTTCTCCACGAACTCGCCCCCGATGATGATCCGCTGGTCTTGCTGGCGGCGGCGTTGACCAGTCACCAGCTCGGCCACGGTCATGTGTGTCTGGATCTGTTCGAGACACTCAAGGCGCCGGACTTTGCCCTGTCACTGCCGCCAGAAGGTGATGTGCAAGGTGGCGCGATGTTGCTGCCGTCGCAGTTGCTTGAAGCGCTGGACGGCGCTCACTGGTGCAAAGTGCTGGCCTCCAGCAGTCTGGTGGCGTTGGCGGTCGATGGTCGTGAGGCCGCGCGGCATCGGCCACTGGTGTTGTCCGGAAAGCGCCTGTATCTGCGCCGCTATTGGGCTTACGAGCGCCGCATCGATAATGCGTTGCGCCAACGCCTGTCGGAGCACGAGGCAACACCCGGCGATTTGTTCCAGCGCCTGACCGGTTTGTTCGGCCCTGCCAGGCCTGGCGAGGTGATCGACTGGCAAAAACTCGCCTGTGCCCTGGCCACCCGCGGTGCGTTCAGCATCGTGACTGGCGGGCCGGGGACCGGCAAGACCACCACGGTCGTGCGCTTGCTGGCACTGCTTCAGGCGCCAGCCGTGGAGGCGGGAAAACCGCTACGTATTCGCCTGGCCGCGCCCACCGGCAAGGCCGCGGCAAGGCTGACGGAGTCCATCAGCCAGCAAGTCCAGACCTTGACCGTTGCCGAAGCGGTGCGGGCAAAAATTCCGTCCGACGTCACCACCGTGCACCGTCTGCTGGGCAGCCGCCCCGGCACCCGACATTTCCGTCACCACGCCGGTAACCGCTTGCCGCTGGATGTGTTGGTGGTCGACGAAGCCTCGATGATCGACCTGGAGATGATGGCCAATCTGCTCGACGCATTGCCCGCGCATGCGCGGTTGGTGCTGCTCGGTGACAAGGACCAGTTGGCCTCCGTGGAAGCGGGGGCCGTGCTGGGGGATTTGTGTCGCGACGCCGAGGCCGGTTGGTACAGTCCGCAGACTCGCCAGTGGCTGGAGGCCGTCAGCGGCGAAAGCCTTGAAGCCAGCGGTTTGCACGAGGATACCGAGGGCACTCATCCGTTGGCCCAACAAGTGGTGATGCTGCGTCACTCGCGTCGATTCGGCGAAGGCAGCGGCATTGGCCAGTTGGCCCGATGGGTCAATCAACAACACCCCGAAGAAGCGCGCAAGCTGCTGGCCGAACGCAGCTTTAAGGACGTATTTTCCTTGTCCCTCAAAGGTGAGCAGGACAAAGCGCTGGAGCGTTTACTGCTCGACGGTCACGACGACGGCCCACAAGGTTATCGACATTACCTGAGCCTGCTGCGCACGCAGCGACCACCCCTCGGCAGCAGCCTCGATGAGCCTTGCTGGACCGAGTGGGCACGGCAGGTGCTGAATGCTTTCGATACCTTCCAGTTATTGTGCGCCGTACGCAAAGGGCCTTGGGGCGTCGAGGGTTTGAATCAGCGCGTGACCGAGGCCTTGCTCAAGGCCCGGTTGATCGACAGCGATCAGCAGTGGTACGAAGGCCGGCCGGTGTTGATGACCCGCAACGATTACGGCCTGGGCTTGATGAACGGCGACATCGGTATTGCGCTCAAGCTACCGGAGCGCGACGGGCCCGAGGCTGGCAAGCCGGTGCTGCGTGTCGCCTTCCCGCGTAACGACGGTCAGGGCGGCGTGCGATTTGTGCTGCCGAGTCGCCTCAATGATGTCGAGACGGTCTACGCGATGACCGTACATAAGTCCCAGGGCTCGGAATTTGCCCACACGGCGTTGATCCTGCCGGACGCCCTGAATCCGGTCCTGACCAAGGAATTGATCTACACCGGAATCACCCGGGCCAAGGACTGGTTCACCCTGATCGAACCCCGTGCCGGGGTGTTTGAAGAGGCGGTGCAACGCAAGGTGAAACGCCTGAGCGGGTTGATGCTGGAGCTGGAGGAGGGCATTGAGTTTAGCCCTTAATATGCCAATCGGTTGACGGCGTAAATCTGTCCGAAGCGCCGTGTTCTGCGGCCTCGCGGGCATTTCGGTGCTGTGCTATCGTTGCGGCATCATTTCGTTGTAATCGAAGAGAATCCCTGCATGAAGTTGGCTGTCCGGGCGACAGAGAGCGTTACTGGCTGCAAGCGATTTTTGCTTGTTGGCCTGCTCTGTTTGCTGACCGGCATTGCGTTCGCACAACCTGAAGCCGCCGTCAGCATGGCCGATCAACGGGCTAAAGCGGTGACCCAGGTGGTGCTCGGGATCCTCAGTTATGCGCGCTGGCCGGTGGAACCTGCGCAGTTGCGCCTGTGCGTGGTCGGCCCGACCGAATACACCGACAATCTGGTCAAGGGCTCGACCCAGGCCACCGGGCGTCCGGTCACCGTACGACGCCTGCTGGCCGACAACCCGGCGATTGTCAGTGAGTGCGATGCGGTGTACATCGGCAAGTTGACCGCCGATGAGCGCAGCCGTCTGTTCGCCTCGTTGATTGGCCAACCGGTGTTGAGCATCAGCGAAAGCAGCGATCAGTGCACCGTCGGCAGCCTGTTCTGCCTGCGGGTCAGCGACGATCAAGTGTCGTTCGAGGTCAATCTCGACTCCGTCGCCCGCAGTGGCGTGCGCATTCACCCCAGCGTGCTGCAACTGTCGCGCCGTAAGCCGGCGGCGCCATGAGCCTCTTCAAATCGAAAAGTCGTCTTACGTTACGTTCGGTCATCGGTCGCGGCCACCTGATCGTCGCATTGGTGGGCGTGACCATGGCCAGCGTGTCCCTGACCCTGCTCGGGGTCCTGGCGTTGCGGGTCTATGCCGACCATAACCTGCACCTGATCGCACGCTCGATCAACTACACCGTGGAAGCTGCGGTGGTGTTCAACGACAAGTCTGCGGCCACCGAAGCGCTGGCGTTGATCGCCTCCACCGAAGAAGTCGCGGATGCCCAGGTGCTCAACGCCCGGGGCGTGTTGCTCGCTCGTTGGCAGCGACCGGAAACCGGATTGTTTTCCGATCTGGAAGCGCAGATCGCCAAGGCCTTTCTCGAAAAACCCATCAACATGCCTATCGTCCACCAGGGCCTGGAAATCGGCAGCATCCAGCTCACCGGACATGGTGGCAGCCTGATGCGGTTTTTGCTCAGCGGTCTGATGGGCATTGTGTTGTGTACCGCCATCAGTGCCTGGGTTGCGCTGTATCTGGCGCGCCGCCAGCTTCGCGGAATCACCGGGCCACTGCGCAGTCTGGCCGCCGTAGCCCACGCCGCGCGCAGAGACCGAGCCTTCGACCAGCGCGTGCCGCCCGCCGACATCGCCGAACTGGACGACTTCGGCAATGACTTCAATGCCCTGCTTGATGAACTGGAGTCCTGGCAAACCCACCTGCAAAGCGAGAACGAAACCCTGGCCCACCTAGCCAGCCATGACAGCCTCACCGGGCTGCCGAACCGGGCGTTTTTCGAAGGTCGACTGATTCGTGCGCTGCGCAATGCCCACAAGCTCAACGAGCGGGTGGCGGTGCTGTTCCTCGACAGCGACCGGTTCAAGGAAATCAACGACAGCTTCGGCCATGCCGCCGGCGATGCGGTGCTGGTCGCGGTGGCCACGCGGGTACGTGCGCAATTGCGCGAAGAGGATCTGGTGGCGCGTTTGGGCGGCGATGAGTTTGCCGTGCTGCTGACGCCGCTGCACAAGACCGAAGACGCCGAGCGGATCGCCGACAAAATCATTGCCAGCATGGAAGTGCCGATCACCTTGCCGGGCAACACCACGGTGTTGACCTCCCTCAGCATCGGCATCGCCGTCTATCCCGATCACGGCGCTACGCCCGGCGCTCTGCTCAACGCTGCCGACGCGGCGATGTACCAGGCCAAACGCTTGTCCCGAGGCGCACAGCATACGGCCGGGTCGGAGCTCCCGGTCGCCCACATTCAAACCAGGAGCTAATTTCTGTGTTCTCAATTCCCCAGCGTTACCTGCGATTGTTCTCCATCACCCTGTTCATGGCTTTATTGGCTTTGACCGGATGCCAAACCACGCCGCAAAAAGGCCTGACCCCGGCGCAAATCTCTGTGCTCAAGCAACAAGGCTTCGAACTGACCGACGAGGGCTGGGCGTTTGGCCTGTCCGGCAAAGTGTTGTTTGGCAGCGATGTCGAAAACCTGAATGCGCAAAGCACCGAGATCGTCCAACGCATCGGCAAGGCCCTGCTGGGCGTCGGGATTGAGCGGGTGCGGGTCGATGGTCACACCGACGCTTCGGGTAAAGAAACCTACAACCAGCAACTGTCCCTGCGGCGGGCGAAAAGTGTCGGCAAAGTCCTGAGCGAGGTCGGGATGAAAGAGCAGGACATCAAGTTGCAGGGGCTCGGCAGCAAAGAGCCGGTGGCGTCCAACGACACACCGGCTGGCCGTACCGAAAATCGTCGAGTCTCGATTGTGGTGAGCGCCGACTAATCGGCAAACACCATCTCCCGGCTGTCCCCCATCAACAGACGCTGATTCTGCTCAGTCACTTCCCTGATGTAATCCCACAACAGGGTGATCCGCTTGAGCTTGCGCAGATCCTCCCGGCAGTACATCCAGAACTGTCGGGTGATGTTGATCTCAGCCGGCAATACCGGCAGCAACCTCGGATCCTGCGCCGCCAGAAAGCACGGCAGAATCGCCAGCGACCGCCCTTGCTGCGCCGCCACGAACTGCGCGATCACGCTGGTGCTGCGCAGGTTGGCGCTGGCGCCGGGCAGTACGTTCGCCAGGTACAGCAGCTCCGAGCTGAACGCCAGGTCATCGACATAACTAATGAATGAATGTTTGGCCAAGTCGGCCGGGCGGCGGATCGGTGGGTGTTTGTCCAGATAGTCCTGGGTCGCGTAGAGCTGCAGTTTGTAGTCGCAGAGTTTGCAGCAGACGTACGGCCCGTGTTCCGGGCGTTCCAGGGCGATGACGATGTCCGCTTCGCGTTTGGACAGGCTGATGAAGTGCGGCAGCGGCAGGATGTCTACCGAGATGGCCGGGTAGGCGTCGACGAAGTGGCTCAGCTGCGGGGTGATGAAAAAACTGCCGAAACCTTCGGTGCAGCCCATGCGCACATGCCCGGACAGCGCCACGCCGGAGCCGGAAACCTGTTCGCAAGCCATGTGCAGCGTGCTTTCAATCGACTCCGCGTACCCCAGCAGGCGCTGGCCTTCGGCGGTCAGCACGAAACCGCTGGTCCGGGACTTTTCGAACAGCAATGTGCCCAATGCCGCTTCCAGCGAACTGATGCGCCTAGACACGGTGGTGTAATCCACAGACAGGCGCTTGGCCGCGGTGCTGGCCTTGCGGGTGCGGGCGACTTCGAGGAAAAACTTGAGGTCATCCCAGTTCAGCGAACCTAAAGACGTGATGTTTTTTTGCATGTTGGACCGGCTTTTATGTGCGTTCTTATTAGAAGTTTGCACATCTATACTCCAAAAACAGTCCGACAACCAATTCGCGACACACGCCTCATCTCAAGGCGACTTACCCGCCTTGGCTCCCTGCATAACAATAAGTATTGGAGACCAGCATGAACGCATCGCTCACGCCCAACGAAACCACCGTCCAGACCGTCAAGCTGTTGATCAACGGCGAGTGGGTCGAGTCCCAGACCACCGAGTGGCACGACATCGTCAACCCGGCGACCCAGCAAGTGCTGGCCAAGGTTCCCTTCGCTACCGCGCAAGAAGTCGACGCCGCCATCAGCGCTGCCCATCGCGCCTTCCAGACCTGGAAGCTGACGCCGATCGGCGCGCGGATGCGCATCATGCTCAAGCTCCAGGCGTTGATCCGCGAGCATTCCAAACGCATCGCCGTGGTCCTGAGCGCCGAGCAGGGCAAAACCATCGCCGACGCTGAAGGCGATATTTTCCGTGGCCTGGAAGTGGTCGAGCACGCGTGCTCCATCGGCACGCTGCAGATGGGTGAGTTCGCCGAGAACGTCGCCGGCGGCGTTGACACTTACACCCTGCGCCAGCCCATCGGCGTCTGCGCCGGCATCACCCCGTTCAACTTCCCGGCGATGATTCCGTTGTGGATGTTCCCGATGGCCATCGCCTGCGGTAACACCTTCGTGCTCAAGCCCTCCGAACAGGATCCGCTGTCGACCATGCTGCTGGTGGAACTGGCGATCGAGGCCGGCGTTCCGGCGGGCGTGCTCAACGTCGTTCACGGTGGCAAGGACGTGGTGGACGCACTGTGCACCCACAAAGACATCAAGGCTGTTTCCTTCGTCGGTTCGACCGCCGTCGGCACCCACGTCTACGATCTGGCTGGCAAACACGGCAAGCGCGTGCAATCGATGATGGGCGCCAAGAACCACGCTGTGGTGCTGCCGGATGCCAATCGCGAACAAACCCTCAATGCGCTGGTTGGCGCCGGTTTCGGTGCGGCCGGTCAGCGTTGCATGGCCACTTCCGTGGTGGTGCTGGTGGGCGCGGCCAAGCAATGGCTGCCGGACCTGAAAGCGCTGGCGCAGAAGCTCAAGGTGAACGCGGGCAGCGAGGCGGGCACTGACGTTGGACCGGTGATTTCGAAAAAGGCCAAGGCGCGGATTCTTGATCTGATCGAAAGCGGCATCAAGGAAGGCGCCAAGCTCGAACTGGATGGTCGCGAGATCAGTGTGCCGGGCTTCGAGAAAGGCAACTTTGTCGGCCCGACCCTGTTCTCCGGCGTAACCACCGAGATGCAGATCTACACCCAGGAAATCTTCGGCCCGGTGCTGGTGGTGCTGGAAGTCGACACCCTCGATCAGGCGATTGCCCTGGTCAACGCCAACCCGTTCGGCAACGGCACTGGCCTGTTCACCCAGAGCGGTGCGGCGGCGCGCAAGTTCCAGAGCGAAATCGATGTCGGCCAGGTCGGCATCAACATCCCGATCCCGGTGCCGGTCCCGTTCTTCAGCTTCACCGGTTCCCGTGGTTCGAAACTCGGCGACCTCGGTCCGTATGGCAAGCAAGTGGTGCAGTTCTACACTCAGACCAAGACGGTCACCAGCCGCTGGTTCGATGACGACAGCGTCAATGACGGTGTGAACACCACCATCAACTTGCGTTAAGGAGCCAGGCATGAAAATCGCTTTTATCGGTCTCGGCAACATGGGCGCGCCGATGGCGCGCAACCTGATCAAGGCTGGCCATGCGCTGAGCCTGGTCGATCTGAACAAAACCGTACTGGCGGAGCTGGAGCAACTGGGCGGCAGCATCAGCGCTACGGCGCGGGAAGCGGCGCAGGGTGCAGAACTGGTGATCACGATGCTCCCAGCCGCTGTGCATGTGCGCAGCGTCTGGCTCGGTGAGGACGGCGTGCTCGCCGGTATCGGCAAGGGTGTGCCGGCGGTGGATTGCAGCACCATTGATCCGCAGACGGCCCGCGATGTGGCGGCCGCTGCTGCCAAACAAGGCGTGGCCATGGCCGATGCGCCGGTGTCCGGTGGCACTGGCGGTGCAGCGGCGGGGACGTTGACCTTTATGGTCGGCGCCACCCCTGAGTTGTTCGCCACCCTGCAACCCGTGCTGGCGCAAATGGGCCGCAACATCGTCCATTGCGGCGAAGTCGGCACCGGGCAAATCGCCAAGATCTGCAACAACCTGTTGTTGGCGATCTCGATGGTCGGCGTCAGTGAAGCCATGGCGTTGGGCGATGCGTTGGGGATCGACACCGGTGTGTTGGCCGGGATCATCAACAGCTCGACCGGGCGTTGCTGGAGTTCGGAAATGTACAACCCGTGGCCGGGCATCGTCGAAACGGCGCCGGCCTCGCGCGGTTATACCGGCGGTTTCGGTGCCGAACTGATGCTCAAGGATCTGGGGCTGGCCACGGAAGCGGCCCGTCAGGCGCACCAACCGGTGGTGCTTGGCGCGGTGGCCCAGCAGTTGTATCAGGCGATGAGCCAGCGCGGGGAGGGTGGCAAGGACTTCTCGGCGATCATCAATAGCTATCGCAAACCTCAATAAGAGGTTTTTCCGGGGGCTGCGTCGGGCAGATCCCCGGCTTTTTATTCAGGGGAAAAGAAAAGATCGCAGCCTTCGGCAGCTACTACGGGATGTTCACATTCCCATGTAGGCGCTGCCGAAGGCTGCGATCTTTTGCTTTGTCAGGCAAACACAAAATACTTACGTACTGTCTCCACCACTTCCCACGTGCCTTTCATCCCTGGCTCGATGACGAAGATATCCCCGGCGCGCAGGTGGATCGGCTCTTTGCCCTCGGGGGTGATGATGCAGTAGCCCTCGCGGAAATCGCAGTATTCCCACTTCACGTATTCCACATACCACTTGCCCGGCGTGCAGATCCAGGTACCCATGATCTTGCTGCCGTCTTCGCTGGTGTAGGCGTTAAGGTTGACGGTGTGCGGGTCGCCTTCGAGCTTTTCCCATTTGCAGGCGTCGAGGACGGGCAACGGGTGGGTATCGCGAAGGACGGTGATAGGTGCGGACATGACAGCTCCAGGCGAATGACAGGTTTGAACAGCCACCCTATCGTTCGGCGGCAGTGGCCGGATGTCTGGCTTCGACATCCAGTTACCTGTTAGCGCTGGGGACATTCACTGCGCAGGAATAACGAGTTGCACCGATTTTGTGCAGATATGACGGAACTACTACAGTAATGCACCATAAAAGTTCAGTATTTTTTTAGACTTAAACGAGATAACCAGCCGGACACCTATTGCAAAACAAAATTGTCTGTACTATAACATTCGTACTAAAGGACATTCCCCTCAATGGAGTTACATCGTAGTCACGGACGGACTTAATTCAGCAAGCTCTCTCGTTAATATCTGACTTGGCCCCGGCACAAGCGTGGACATTTATCTGTCATTTATGGAAGGCGATCAGATAATGGAACAGTCAGTTAATTAAGTGGCGCAGACGCAACGTCAGGCGTGCTTAGAGAAGTTTGGTTTATCACTAATTAGTTAACAGTTGCGCATCGGCTGACTCAGTCAGCGAAGTTTTGTGCGCGCTGAATTTATTATGTTCCCGGCATCAATGGAATGAGGCTTTATTGTGGACGATATTAATCTGATCGAAGTTTTAACGACGATTGATTCCGCCAGCGACCTGGGTCGACATGTCTGGATTCGGGCGGCCTGTCGCCTGGAAAGTGCGGAATTGGGCGATGACATTTTTGTCGGCTTCAAGTCGGATTTGCGCCATGTCAGCCTCGGCAAGTCGAGCATGCTGGCGACCGGTGTGCAGTGCCTGGGCACCCCGGAGGCACCGATTCGGGTCGGCGAAAATGCCTGGCTCGGCGCCAAAGTCACGGTGCGTGCCGGTGTCACCATCGGTGCCGGGGCCGTGATTGCGGCGGGTGCCCTGGTGACCTCGGATATTGCGCCGGACGCCATTGCCGTGGGCCGCCCGGCTCGGGTGATCAGTTATCGCAAAGTGATCGAGGATGGTACGCCGAGCCCGGCTCATGTGTTGGCCAAAGTGCGGGACAGAGCCCGCCAGGGCTTGCCTTCGCTGATCGACAAAGCGTCGCTGTCCGTGGCCCGGCTCAAGAAGTTGAACCCCGACACCATCACCTGGGACATCAGCGAAGACGCGTTGATTGATGCCGAATTGCGTGGCGGTGCGTCGGTGGAAATCGCCCGGGACTGCATCCTGATCGGGCGCAGTCAGCGCCAGGGTGGCCTGTCCCAGCAAGGCGGCATTGAACTGGGCACCGGCGCCACGCTGGGTGAAGGCGTGGTGATCGAGGCCGCCGGTGGTGTCGCGATCGGCGACTTCACCGAGGTCGGCGCCGGGGTCACGATTGTGGCTTCAACTCATGATTATTCGTTTCGTTCACTGCCTTGGGAGGAAGCTCCGATAAGGATCGGAAGTCGTTGCGTTATTGGCGAAGGTGCCATCTTGGTAGGTCCACTGAATATTGGTGAAGGTGCCGTTATAAAGCCCTATTCCGTGGTTATAAGGGATGTATTGGAAAACACTGTGGTTCATGGCGTTGTTCAACTAATGGAGATTCAAGAATGATTTTATTTGCCCCTAATCCAACCGGTTCCGGTCATAACATGCGCGCGCTGTCCATCGCCCAGGCGATTAAAAAGCAAACGCCGGACATGCCGCTGACTGTCGCGCTGGCGTCCTTGCAACCCACGTTTACACCGTTGTTTGAAAAGGCCGGTGTCGAGGTCGTGGATATTGCCGGGCGGTTGGTCGACTACTCGAAAAAGAGCAACTTGTCGAAAGAACTGGACTGGGCCAATTACATTGGCGGTTATATCGCCAATACGTTCTTGTCCGGCGAGCGAATTCTGTCTTACCTGGCGCTGATCACCGAGTACAAACCTTCGGTGCTGGTCTCGGACTACAACATGGCCGCTTGCCTGGCCGCCATTTTCAGTGGCACGCCGCTGGTGTTTGTCACCGAACGCTATGACTTCACCCTCTGCCAACTGGAAGACCATGACCTGGCCGACGGTGGCTTCGAGGTCAATGCACTGGAAATGGCCCGTGCTCGAGCGGCATTGCACAGCCAGTTCAGCTGGATGATCAACCAGAGCCAATTGGTCTTGACCGATAAGCCGTTTGTGGCAGCGCTTGATCAGGGCACGCCGGTCGCCGAAGCCCTGAGCAACGGCAAGGCGCACTTTGTCGGGCCGATGATTCGCGAATACGTGCAAAGCGGTCTGGATGTGCGCGCCGAACTGAACATCGGCGATTCGCCGTTTATCGTCGCGTCCATCAGCGGCACCACGATGTTCTCGCAAAACAAGGATGCGCTGCTCGCCGCCTACCTGGACAGTTTCAAGACCCTGCGCGAACGCAATCCCGACCTGAAAATGGTGTTGCTGGGACGTCAGGACATCGCGGCCCAGGACGGCGTGATCTGCGTGCCGTACTACCCGGACTGGATGGGCTTGCTGCATGAAGCCAGCCTGCTGATTTCCGCGCCGGGCTGGATCACCGTGACAGAAATTGCCGCGTTGAAGATCCCGACCTTGTTCGTGTTGCCGTCCAAATCGGAATACCACGAACTGGAAGCCTTGCGTCGCCTGGAACTGCTCGGTTTTGCAACGCACCTGGGCCACGACCAGCACCGCATCGTTGAATTGGTCCAGGCCGAACTCGACAAAGACACCCAGGCCCTGAACTATTTTGCGCCGCATCAACAGGTCGCCTCCCCGGACGGCGACGGTGCCGCCCGCGCCGCCACCCGCATCATCGAGTTGTGCCAGGGCGTCGTGATGCCGCTGGCTGAAAGCCAGGCCGCTTAACCTCAAGGAAGAGGGATTCACCATGTCGCTTCATCCGCAGTTCTTTTTTGATCAAGGCCTCGCCGACCCCGAGCACGGTGGCTATTTTGCAATCACCGATGCCAGTGGGCAGGTCGCCATTTCCAGTGACAAGCAGTTGCAGGATCAGGTTGAGGCGACGCTCTACCAGGCCGAGCATGGCGAAGAAGCGCAATTGCGCTTCGCCCATGACGGGTTGATGGGTTTGTACGATGCCCAGAACGCGGGGTTCCATGAACTGGCCGATCAGTTCTGGACGCCCCACGGTTCGGGGCGCTGCCGGACCCTGGCGCTGCAACTGGATGCGCTGAATGCCTTGATGGCCTATCAGCGCCGGGTGCCACAGAGCGCGGCGAACCGCGAGATCATCAGCGCGATGCTGGAAAAGATCGAAGCGCTCTACGCCCGGTCCACCGTCGCCGGCGTCTACAGCAGCGATTGGTCGACGCCCCTGGAAGTGGCGACGTCCATTGAGCTGGATATCAGCGCGGCCAACCTGCTCACCCGGATCGGCAACGATCCGCTGGGCCAGGGACTGGTCGGGCACCTGCAGGTACATACCGAAAACCTGATCGCACGCATCGCCGGCGGTGACAGTGACTCGTGCGTCGACGTGGACTTGAGCCGCTGCGCCGTGCGCGCCCACATCAGCCTTGCACTGGCGCGACTGGCGAATGTTCGCGACGACAATGCACTGTCGAATCTGGCGCGCTCGTTTCTGCTGCAAACCCTGGCGCTGTTTCGCGATCCGGCCTATGGCGGGTATTGGGACCGGGTGTGCATCAACGGCAAAGTGCGGGTCGACTGGCACACCTCGTACAAAAAACACGAGTCGCCGTTCCCGATCAAAACCGCCTACGACGTCGCGTTACTGTTGCAGGCGATGCGGGCATTCCCGGGCGGTTTCGAAGGGCCGGATCGCACGTCGGTGACTGCTGCGTTGCTGGAGTTTCATGACCGCTGCAACGGCGGGCTGTTCCTGGGCAAGGGCTACTTCTGGTCCACCCCCGACGACCCGACCGTGCCGTTTATCCGGCAGTTTTGGGCGCCGCCGCGTCAGCCGGGGATCTTCAGCATCGGCAACCTGACTTACTTGCCGCTGCACTTGAAGAGCCTGAAAACCCAGTTGGCCGCCGCCCACGCCCTGCAAAACCTGGCGCCACCGGCCACCGTGCATCATCACGACGATGCGGCGTTGGTGGCGCAGGAACTGATCGCGATCGATGGCAGCTGCGATGTGCAAGACATCCATCCTGCGGCCGTGCCCGCCATCAACGTGGATCTGAAACGCTACCTGGCCTGGCTGTCCAAGGCCCGCGCCTCCAGCGATACGCCGTACGGGCTGACCGCCGAAACCGCGCCGCTGGGCTTTCGGGCGGACAAGACCTGGCAGGTGTTTTCCGGCTTGCACGTGATCTCGGACCTGCACGCGCTGGGCATCCAGATTGAAAACAAGGCGAGCCTGATCGATTGCATCAAGTCTTCGCAAAACATCGATGGCGGTTTCGCCGAGCAGCCGGGGCACCTGAGCGATGTGTTCGCCAGTTACTGCGCGGTGTTGTCGTTGCGGGTGCTGGGCGCTCTGCCGAACGATATCGACGGTTGCGTGCGTTACTTGCAGGCAAGCCAGAACCCGGACGGTGGTTTCGGCGATGTGCCGGGTTTTGCCTCCGATATCTGGCACACCAACCTGGCGGTGCTATCGCTGCATGCGCTGGGCGCCAAGGCCTCGGACGAGCAAGCGGTCCTCGCGTTCGCGTTGCGCTGCCGCACCGCAGACGGCGGGTTTGCCAACAAACCGGGTTATCCGCCGGACGCGTTTTCGGTGTACCGCGTGGTGTCGACGCTGTTCATTCTCAACAAGCGCATCGTCGACGCCGGGCACACCGTGGCCTGGCTGCAAAAACTGCAATTGGCCAATGGTTCGTTCCATTACCGGCCGGGCAAAGCCGTGAGCCTAGTGGGCACTTACATGGCCATTGCGGCGATGTACTTGCTTGATGCCCAACCGGTTTATCTGCAGGAATCGAAGGACTGGATTGCCGCGCATCAAAAACAGGACGGCGGATTCGGCCCGCTCAACTCGACGTCGGCCACCACCGATGAAAGCTTTGTCTGCATCCAGACGCTGCTGATTCTGGAGCAGGGCTTGAGCCAGTACTGGGTGGCTTTGCTCAACTGAGCGAACGTTCAAGGATTGTTCAATCATCAATTGGCCAAGGGAGGCGCTGATGAAAATTTTAGTGACTGGGGGCGCGGGTTTTATCGGCTCGGCCGTCGTGCGGTATCTGATCAATGAAACCGACTGCGAAGTCATCAACGTGGACAAGTTGACCTACGCCGGCAACCTGGATTCGTTGGCCGACGTCGCCGACTCACCGCGCTACTCGTTTTACCAGGTGGATATCCGCAGCAAGAATGCGCTGGACGAGATCTTCGCTGCCCAGCAACCCGATGCTGTGATGCACCTGGCCGCCGAGTCCCACGTGGACCGCTCGATCGAAGGCCCGCAGGCGTTCATCGAAACCAATATCGTCGGCACCTACACCTTGCTCGAAGCGGCGCGCAGCTACTGGAACCGACTGGATGCGCCGCGCCAGGCCGCGTTTCGCTTCCACCACATTTCCACCGATGAAGTGTATGGCGACCTTGAACCCCAGGACCCGGCCTTCACCGAAACCACGGCTTACGCGCCGAGTTCGCCGTATTCCGCGAGCAAGGCCAGTTCCGATCACTTGGTGCGTTCCTGGCACCGCACCTTCGGTTTGCCGGTGGTGCTGAGCAATTGTTCGAACAATTACGGGCCGTTCCATTTCCCGGAAAAACTGATTCCCCACGTCATTCTCAATGCGCTGCAAGGCCAGCCGTTGCCGGTGTACGGCGATGGCGCGCAGATCCGCGACTGGCTGTTTGTCGAGGATCACGCCCGGGCCCTGTATGCCGTGGTCAGTCGTGGCGAGGTCGGGCAGACCTACAACATCGGCGGTCACAACGAGAAGACCAACCTGCAAGTGGTGCACACCTTGTGCGATTTGCTGGAGGAGCGCGGCGCGCTCAAACCGGAAGGCGTCGCGCACTTTCGCGACCTGATCACCTTCGTCAAGGATCGCCCGGGCCACGACAAACGCTACGCGGTCGACGCCGGGAAAATCCACGCCCACCTGGGCTGGACGCCGCAGGAAACCTTCGAGACCGGCATGCGTAAAACCGTCGACTGGTACCTGGAAAACAGCCCTTGGTGGGCGCGGGTCCTGTCGGGCGACTACGCCCTGGAACGCCTCGGCGAACACGCCACCGAATCGGTTGAAGCCTGAACATTACCCCCTTCAAACCTCTCTGCTTAAAAGGAAAAAAGCATGGCCAAGTACAAAGGAATTCTGTTGGCGGGCGGCGCCGGTTCGCGTCTGCACCCGATCACCCTGGGCGTGTCCAAACAGTCGCTGCCGGTGTATGACAAACCGATGATCTACTACCCGCTGTCGGTGTTGATGCTGGCGGACATTCGCGAAATCCTGATCATTTCGACCCCGGAAGATTTGCCCGGTTTCCAGCGCATGCTCGGCGACGGCAGCCAGTTGGGTTTGAACCTGAGCTATGCCGTGCAGCCAAGCCCGGATGGCCTGGCGCAGGCCTTCATCATCGGCCGCGAATTTGTTGGCGAAGACAATGTGTGCCTGGTGCTGGGCGACAACATTTTCTACGGCGCCGGCTTCGGCGAAACCCTGCTGCAAGCGGCCAGCCGCGACGAAGGCGCGACGGTGTTTGGCTACTACGTGGCCGACCCCGAGCGCTTTGGCGTGGTCGAGTTCGATGCCACCGGCAAGGCCTTGAGCATCTGCGAAAAACCGACCGATCCGAAATCCAATTTCGCCGTCACCGGTCTGTATTTCTACGACAACGAAGTGCTGCAGATCGCGGCGGATATCAAGCCGTCGCCTCGGGGCGAGCTGGAGATTACCGACGTCAACAACGTCTACCTGCAACGGGGCAAATTGAATGTCTCAGTGATGGGGCGCGGCATGGCCTGGCTCGACACCGGCACCCATGATGCGTTGCTGGAAGCAGGCAATTTCGTGCACGCCATCGAGAAGCGCCAGGGCTTGAAAATCGCCTGCCTGGAAGAGATTGCCTACAACAAGGGCTGGATCGACGACGCGCAGTTGCTGGTGCTGGCCGGCGCCATGAGCAAGACCGGTTACGGTCAATACCTCGCCCGGCTGATTACCGATGATGTGTTGACGGTGATGGGCGCGCATCCGCCATTGCGGGGCGCGGCCTGATCCTCAGCAAGGGCCCTCGATGGATCGAGGGCGCTTGCCGGGTGGTTTTATCGACCGGTGACGGTGTCGTGAGACGTGGTTTTCAAACCGGTTCGCGGGTCGATTTCAAGCCTCTGTGTGGAATGCAAATGGGCCAGGCGATTGGCGTGGGTGGGGGCTTCGGCCGCCAGCGGCGAACGGCGTTTGCGGGTTTCTTCGCGCAGCACCGGCAGCACTTCGGCGCCGAACATGTCCAGTTGTTCCAGCACGGTTTTCAACGGAATGCCGCCATGGTCGAACAGGAACAATTGGCGCTGGTAGTCGCCGAAATGCTCACGAAAGGTCAGGGTCTTGTCGATGATTTCCTGGGGACTGCCCACCGACAACGGGGTCATCTCCATGAACTCTTCGAGTGACGGTCCATGGCCGTACACCGGGGCATTGTCGAAGTAGGGACGAAACTCGCGTCGCGCATCCTGGGAGTTGCGGCGCATGAAGATATGCCCACCCAGGCCGACGATGGCTTGCTCACGCGTGCCATGGCCGTAGTAGGCAAAGCGTTCCCGGTAAAACTCGACCAGGGCAATGAAGTGTTCGCGGGGCCAGAGGATATGGCTGGCGAAAAAACCGTCGCCGTAATACGCCGCTTGTTCGGCGATTTCCGGGGTGCGGATCGAACCGTGCCAGACGAAGGGCGGCAAGTCGTCCAGGGGCCGGGGAATCGAGGTGAAGTTCTGCAACGGGGTGCGAAAACGACCGCTCCAGTTGAGGTCTTCTTCGCGCCACAACTGGTGCAGCAGCCGATAGTTTTCCATCGCCAACGGCAGGCCATCGGTGATGTTTTTGCCGAACCAGGGGTAGACCGGCGCGGTGTTGCCGCGACCCAGCATCAGGTCCATGCGCCCGCCACAGAGGTTTTGCAGCAGCGAGTACTCTTCGGCCAGGCGCACCGGATCGTTGGTGCTGATGAGGGTCGTGGAGGTCGAGAGGATGATGCGTTGGGTCTTCGCCGCGATGTAGGCCAGCAGGGTGGTCGGGGAAGAGGTAATGAACGGCGGATTGTGGTGCTCGCCGGTCGCGAACACATCAAGACCGATGTCCTCGGCTTTTTGCGCGATTTGCAGGGTGGCCTGAATGCGCTGAGATTCACTTGGGGTACTGGCGTTGGTCGGGTCTTGCGTGACGTCGCCAACGGTGTAGATCCCGAATTGCATAAAGCCTCCTTGCCTTGCGTATAGGTATGTTTGAAACCGGTGCTCCGAAGGTTAAATAATCGAGGCACTTGAAATGTACGCCTGTACACGTACAATCGCAATTCTGATTCGCCGTGCAACGGACATTCCGGGCACCTGACACCGACAGGAGCAAGACATGGAACTGGGTTTTATTGGTTTGGGCACGATGGGCGCGCCGATGGTGCTGAACCTGCTGAAGGCCGGTCATCAGGTCCGCGTGTGGAATCGCTCGCCGGCGCCGCTGGAAGCATTGGTGCAGGCCGGCGCTCAAGCGGTCGACCGTCCGGCCCTGGCGGCGAACGCCGAAGTGTTGATCTCGATGCTGGGCGACGATGCCGCGATCCGCTCCGTGTTCATCGACGCCAAGGCGCTGGACGGCCTGGCGCCGGGCAGCGTGCATGTGAACATGTCCACGGTGTCGGTGGCGCTGGCTAAGGAAATGGCGGCGCTGCACGCCGAGCGCGGGGTGGCTTATGTGTCGGCACCGGTGCTGGGGCGGGTGGATGTCGCGGCGGCCGGCAATCTGAATATTCTGGTGTCCGGACCTGCCGATGCGTTGGCGCGGGTCCAGCCATTGTTCGATGTGCTGGGTCGCAAGACCTGGCCGTTCGGCGAGTGTGCAGAACTGGCGTGCGTCGCCAAGCTGTCGGCCAACCTGATGATTGCCGCGGCGATCGAATCAACGGCCGAGGCCTCGACCCTGGCCAGCGGCTACGGCATCAGCCGTGCAGCCTTCATCGAGATGATCACCTCGACGCTGTTTGCGGTGCCGGTCTATCAGGGCTACGGAAAACTGATGGTCGACAAGCAGTTCGAGCCGGCGGGGTTCAAATTATCCCTGGGCTTAAAAGACATTCGCCTGGCGCTGGAGGCGGGTGAAGCGGCGCAGGTGCCGTTGCCGTTTGCCAGTGTCTTGAAGGACAACCTGCTGGATGGCATGGCCCACGGCCAAGGCGATCAGGATTGGGCATCGCTGTCGGAGGTGAGCGCACGACGCGCCGGCGCACGTTAATTCCTTAGTGTTTAAACGCCGTAACTTCGTTGCAAGTTCGGATGTTTCTTTTCGCCTTTAATTATTATCAGTGCCTTCTAAAAAATAGGTATTGCTCCTGATAATAACGCTTGCCAATGTACGACTGTAGACGTACATTTTTCACGGGGTTTAATAACAATAAAACGTTGTCTGTTTTTCGTCTGCTGAACGTTAATAAATAATAGCTAGGAGCCGTTATGAAAAATCTAATGCAATGGAATAACCTTCCCACCGAATCCAATGAATGGCTTGAGAAGGTACGTGCACTGAATCCTTTGATCCTTAAACACCGGGATTACAGCGAGCAGACGAATGCGACTCACAAGGATGTGATGTCTGAGCTTTTCAAGGAAGGCTTTGCCCGGACCTCCGTGTCCAGGGCGTTTGGCGGTTCCCAGGTCGATATCCAGACCACCTCCGCCATGCTGCTGGAATTCGCCCGGCATGACGCTTCCGTCTCCTGGCAATTGGCCGTACAAGTGGCGATGGGGCGCCTCTCCGACTATTTGCCGGAGCACACTTCCGAAGCGATCTACAGCACCTGCAACGGTTTCGTGATCGGGGCGATCCACTCCGGCGGCGAAGCGTTGCCCGTGGGCGACGACTACCTGTTGAGCGGCAAATGGGCCTTCGCCAGCGGCTCGGCCCACGCCGACTGGCTGGTGTGCACCGCCACCGTCAAAGGCCCGGCCAACGGCTCGGCGCCTGAGGTGCGGATGTTTTTCGTCCCGGCCAGCCAGTGCAAGATCAACCATACCTGGGACACCCTGGGCATGCGCGGCACCGGCAGCAACCACTTTGAATGTTCACAGGTGCTGGTCAACAAGGCGTTCTCCCTGGACGTCGAAACCCTGAAAAAATCCCCGGAAATTCGCAGCTCCCGCGCTTATGCCACGGGGTACTACGAGTTCGGCACGCTGGCGGCGATGTCCACCGTACTGGGCGTGGCCCGGGCCGCGGTCGATCACTTTCGCAATGACCGCGCGGTGAATACCGATCCGGGGCTGGAAGGGGTGATTTTCGAGAAGACCGGCCG
The DNA here is from genome assembly GCF_055179735.1 of Pseudomonas sp. Emmai. Lineage (NCBI taxonomy): Bacteria > Pseudomonadati > Pseudomonadota > Gammaproteobacteria > Pseudomonadales > Pseudomonadaceae > Pseudomonas > Pseudomonas sp. Emmai. The sequence goes on from NZ_CM143685.1 coordinate 1,163,579, forward strand.
CGCCATTTCTTCGGTGCACACCGCGCAATTGTTGCTCGAAGACGCCATCTGCCAAGTGATCAACCGCGGTGAAACCATCGGTGAACCGGTGAGCGCACGGGTCGGCCTGGCCGCTTCGGTCCTCACGGAAAACTCGGTGAATGCGGTCAATCAGATCTATGCACTGGCCGGTTCCAAGGCGGTTTACAAAACCAGCTTCCTGGAACGTTGCTTCCGCGATATTCATACCGGTTCAAAGCACTTCACCTTGTCGCCTTTGAACTTGCACGGTATTGGCAAACTGTATTTGGATAAAACCAACGTACTGATTGCGGCGTAATACGCTAATAAACAAGTTCGGCGAGTTATGAGTGATTGATCACAGGGATTAGTAACTCGCCGGGTTTGTGTCGCCTCTTTTTTCTTAATTCTTAAACTTTTGTGCTCGCAGTAAAGAGTCAAGGGAGTGCCACATGCTTGCTCGAAATATAGTTAAAACACTGGTCTTTATTATCTTCGTCGTGATCATTTCCAGCGCATTGGGCTGGCGTTTCTGGTCACCGGCCCCGGCGGCTGCCGAACAACGAATCCCCAGCACCCGGGTCGGTCTGGCCCAGGTCAAGAAGCAACCGTACACCTACTACCTCGAAGCGATCGGCAAGCTCGAAGCGCAGCGTCAGGTCTTGGTCTCGGCTGAAGTCAGCGGCAAGGTGGTTGATATCGATTTCGAGTCCGGCGATGAAGTGAAGGCCGGGCAAGTGCTGCTGACCCTTAACGATGCGCCCGAACAGGGTGAGTTGGTACGCCTCAAGGGCGAGTTCGAATCCGCCAGGGCGCAATTCGCTCGGGTGCAGGAACTGGCCAAGACCGGTGCCGAAAGCCGCCGTGCCTTCGACAGTGCCCGCGCTCAACTGGATGCCGCCAAAGGTGATATGGAGCGCATGCAGGCGCAGATTGCCCAGCGGCATATCCGTGCACCGTTCGCCGGCACCCTGGGCATTCGCCAGGCGCATCTGGGCCAATACCTCGAAGCCGGCGGCGCTGTCGCGACGCTGACCGATCCGGGTGTGCTGCGGGTCAACTTCACTCTGGCCGAGCGCGATGGTTCCCGCGTGGAACTGGGCCAGACCGTGCAGGCCAAGGTCGATGCCTGGGCCGATGTGAAGTTTCTGGGAAAGATCGTGGCGGTCGATCCACAGATCAACCAGTCCCACACCATTAACGTCCAGGCGGTGATTACCGATACCAAAAAACTGCTGCGCCCAGGCATGTATGCGCGGGTTTCGGTGACGCTGCCGCAAACCGCGGAACTGCTCATCCCGGAAACCGCCATCACCTACAACGCTTATGGCGAAAGCGTGTTCTCGGTGTACCTCGACGAGGCCGGCGTGACCAAAGTCAAACGTGAAAGCATCAAGGTCGGTGAGCGTCGCGATGGCTGGGCGGTGGTCAACAAAGGCCTGACCGAAGGCGTGCAAGTGGTGACTTCCGGGCAGTTGAAACTCCATGACGGCGTGGCGGTGGAAGGTGTTCCGGACACGATTGGTCTTAACCTCGCAACCGGGTCGAAACAATGAAATTTACCGACATCTTTCTCCGCCGCCCCGTGCTGGCAGTGGTGGTCAGTACGCTGATCCTGCTGTTCGGTGTGCGTGCGTTGCTGAACTTGCCGATCCGCCAGTACCCGATGCTGGAGACGTCGACCATCACGGTCACCACCCAGTACCCCGGAGCCTCGTCGGAACTGATGCAAGGCTTTGTCACCCAGCCGATCAGCCAGGCCGTGGCCTCGGTCGAGGGCATTGACTACCTGTCGTCGTCATCGACCCAGGGCCGCAGCCTGGTCACGATCCGCATGGCCCTCAACAGTGACTCGATCTCGGCGTTGACCGAGGTGATGGCCAAGGTCAACCAGATCAAGTATCGCTTGCCCAAGGATGCCTATGACCCGGTGGTGGAACGCACCTCGGGCGGCTTCACCAGCGTGGCCTACGTGGCGTTTGCCAGTTCCAACCTGACCATCCCGGAGATGTCCGATTACATCTCCCGCGTCGTCGAGCCGATGTTCGCCGGGATCGAAGGTGTGGCGAAAATCAACATCATGGGCGAGCAGAAACTCTCCATGCGCCTGTGGCTGGACCCGCAACGCCTGGCCGGTTACGGCATGACCGGGCAAGACGTGTCGAAAGCCATCGAAGGCAATAACTTCCAGGCCGCACCGGGTCAGGTCAAAGGCCTGTACGTGGTCAGCAACCTGCGGGTCAACACCGACCTCAACAGCGTCGAAGACTTCCGCGACATGGTGCTGCGCAACGACAACGGTCGGATCATTCGAGTGCGCGACGTGGGCACGGTCGAGCTGAATGCGGCCGCGACCGACACCAGTGGTTCGATGAGCGATGTCCCGGCGCTGTTCCTCGGCCTCGATGCCGCGCCGACCGGCAACCCACTGGTGATCGTCAAGCGTGTGCGGGAACTGATCCCGCAGATCCAGGAAACCCTGCCGCCGGGTGTGACCGTACAAATCCCGTTCGAAGTGGCGCACTTCATTCAGTCCTCGATTGACGAAGTGTCGTACACGCTGCTCGAAGCGCTGGTGATTGTGGTGCTGGTGATTTACCTGTGCCTGGGCACCTTCCGCACCGTGCTGATTCCGTTGGTGACCATTCCGCTGTCGATGCTCGGCGCGGCGATGTTGATGCAGATGTTCGGCTTCAGCCTCAACCTGCTGACCTTGCTGGCGATGGTGTTGGCCATCGGATTGGTGGTGGACGATGCGATCGTGGTGGTGGAGAACGTCCACCGGCACATCGAGGAGGGCAAGACGCCGTTCGATGCGGCGTTGATCGGTGCCCGTGAAGTGGCGGGGCCGGTGGTGGCGATGACGTTTACCCTGGCGGCGGTGTACGCGCCGATCGGCTTGATGGGCGGCCTCACTGGTACGCTGTTCAAGGAATTTGCGCTGACCCTGGCCGGTGCGGTGGTGATTTCCGGGATCGTCGCGCTGACGTTGTCGCCGATCATGAGTACCCGCCTGCTGGATGCCAAAAGCAGCGAAGGCTTCATGGCGGTCAAGGCCGACCGCTTCTTCCAGTACCTGGCCCGGCGCTACGGCGCATTGCTCGGCGGTTCGCTGGCTCGACGCTGGATCAGCCTGAGCGTGGCCCTGGTGATCTTTTTCAGCCTGCCGTTCCTGTACCGCTCGGCCCAGACCGAACTGGCGCCGCTGGAAGACCAGAACATCCTGCTGACCGCCATCAAGGCACCGCAGCATGCCAACCTCAACTACCTGGAAGCCTACGCCCACAAGCTCTACGAAACGTTCAACGAGATTCCCGAGGGTTACAGCAACTGGGTGGCCAACGGTTCCGACGGGCTGTCCAACAGCGTCGGCGGGATCAACCTGGTGGACTGGGAAAAACGCGGGCGCGACGCCAACACCATCCAGCCCGACTTGCAGGCGAAGGTGAACCAGATCGAAGGCACCAGCATCTTTGTGTTCCAGATGCCGCCATTGCCGGGCTCGACCGGCGGGTTGCCGGTGCAAATGGTGATTCGCAGCGATCAGGAATACCTGGCGTTGTTCAACGTGATGGACCAACTCAAGCAGGCGGCCCAGGCCAGTGGTTTGTTTGCGGTGGTGGACAGCGACCTGGACTTCAACAACCCGGTGGTCGAAATCCAGATCGACCGCGCCAAGGCCAACGCCCTGGGCATTCGCATGCAGGACATCGGCGAGACCCTCAACAGCCTGATCGGCGAGAAGTACGTCAACCGGTTCTCCTTCCACGGGCGTTCCTATGACGTGATTCCGCAGTCGATTTCCGCCGACCGCCTGACCCCGGAAACCCTCAAGCTGTATTACGTGAAAGACCAGAAGGGCAACCCGGTGCCGCTGTCGACGCTGGCCACCCTGAGCATGAAGGTCGAGCCTAACCGCATGACCCAGTTCAACCAGCAGAACTCCGCCACGTTCCAGGCCATTCCGGCCCCGGGCGTGACCCTGGGCGATGCCGTGGGCTTCCTGCAAAAACAATCGGAAAACTTCCCGGCCGGCTTCAGTTTTGACTGGCAGTCCGATGCGCGTCAGTACGTGCAGGAAGGCAACAGCCTGGTGTTCACCTTCGGCCTGGCCCTGGTGATCATTTACCTGGTGCTGAGCGTGCAATACGAGAGCTTCCGCGACCCGTTCATCATTCTGATCAGCGTACCGCTGTCGATCTGCGGTGCCCTGGTGCCGCTGGCGCTGGGCATGACGTCGTTGAACATCTACACCCAGATCGGCCTGATTACCTTGATCGGATTGATCAGTAAGCACGGGATCCTGATGGTCGCGTTCGCCAATGAACTGCAACGCAAGCAAGGCATGGACCGCGTGCAAGCGATTCAACATGCCGCGCAAGTGCGTCTGCGGCCGATTCTGATGACCACCGCCGCGATGGTGGTGGGCCTGGCGCCGCTGTTGTTCGCCAGCGGCGCGGGTGCCAACAGCCGCTTCGGGCTGGGGCTGGTGATTGTGGTGGGGATGCTGATCGGCACGCTGTTCACGCTGTTCATCCTGCCGTCGGTCTACACCTTGCTGAGCTCGATCAAGCAGCCGGCTCGCGCCGCTGAAACTCACTCGGTCAGTGCGCCGCAACCCATCTGAGGAAGTTGTATGTATCGGATTACACGCTTCATGCTGGCGCCGCTGGCCGCTTCGATCCTGTTGACGGCCGGCTGTGTGAACTACGCCGGGATCGATCATCAGGGCCAATTGCTGAGCATTGACCAGGCGTCCTCGAACAGCCTGAAAGACACGCTGCCACCGGCCAATTGGCCCCGTGCCGATTGGTGGTCGTCCCTCGGCGATCCACGCCTGGGGGCCTTGATCGAAGAGGCTTACGCGAGCAACCCGGACTTGCAGGAAGTCTCGGCGCGGGTCGCCAAGGCCAATGCGTTCCTGGACTTGCGCGATGCCGAGCGTTACCCGGAAATGGACGCCTCGGCGGGGGTCAGCCGTGGGCGTCTGTCGAAGTTCGAGGACTACAGTGGCGAAGGCCACAAGTACTTCACGGCGCGTAACCTGGCGGTCAATTTCAACTACACCTTTGACCTGTGGGGCGGCCAGCGCGCGGCCTGGGAATCGGCGCTCAACAGCGCCATGGCGGCGGAAGTCGACCTGCAATCGTCAAAGCTGATTCTCACGGTCAACGTGGTCAAGGCTTACAACCAATTGGCGTATGCCTGGCAGGTCTCGGAACTCAATCGCCGGGATCTGGAGCGCTTGAGCAAACTGGTGGAATTGTCGGACTCGCGCTACAACTCGGGGCTGGACAACCTGTCGCAGTTGAAGCAGGTGCAAAGCCTCAAGGCCCGCTCGGAATCGACCCTGATCGGTGCGCTGGACGACATCGAAATTGCGCGGCTGCAATTGTCCGTCCTGGTGGGCAAGGGCGTTGATCGGGCGCAGGGCATCGAGCGGCCTTCGACCTTGCAAGCCAGCGCGGTGGCGCTGCCCGCACAACTGCCGGCGCAGCTGCTCGGGCGCCGGCCGGACATCGTCGCGGCGCGTTGGCGGGTGGAGGCCGAGAACAGGAATGTCGACGCGGTCAAAACCACGTTTTATCCCAACATCAACCTGGTCGCTGCGGCGGGCACGCATGCCTTGTCCGGTGACGCGATTTTCGCCAGCGTCAGCAAGTTCTGGAACATCGCGCCGACCATTTCCTTGCCGATTTTCGATGCCGGGCGCTTGCGCTCCGACCTCAAGGCCGGGAATGCCGAGCTGGATGTTTCCATTGCGCACTACAACCAGGTGCTGACGTCGGCGCTGCACGAAGTCGCGATCTCGGTGACGCAGCTGCGTTCCTTCGAACAGCAGATCGTGGTGCAACAGGATGCGTGTGCGATTGCCCAGTCGTCCTATGAGCTTTCGCAGTCGCGCTACAAGGCCGGGGAAGATACGTTCCTCGACGCGCTAAACATCGAGCAACAATTGATTCAGGACGAGATGCGCCTGGCTTACCTCAACAGCAAGCACGTCGACAGTTCGATTTCATTGATGGCGGCGTTGGGCGGCGGCTTCCAGGAGCCTGAATCGCCGTTAGCGAAGAACACCGAACAGTAGCGTTCAGCGGGCAGTAGCGCCCGGGGCGTTGATCGCGGGAAAAGGGATCTTTGTGTATAGTCTTACTGTTCTCGTATAGACGAATTCACGCATGACTTTTCCCGCCTATATCCTCAAAGGTACCTACCTATGAACGTCCCGAATCACCCCAACCAGGATCAGATCTTGTTAGAGAATGTTCTGTCCGCGCTGGGGAGCCCGTTGCGCCTGACCGTGTTGAAGGTGTTGGCCGATGGCCAGGAACACCCCTGTGGCCGGATTCTCAAGGGCGCATCGAAGTCGACCATGACCCATCACTGGCGGGTTTTGCGCGACAGCGGCCTGATTTGGCAACGGCCGTACGGTCGGGAAAACCTCTTGTCCTTGCGCCGCGAGGACATGGACCTGCGGTTTCCCGGGCTGCTCGATTCGCTGCTCACCGCGGTCAAGTTCGATGAACAGACTGTTGATGTCATCAGCAAGCATGAAGTCACCGAAGACGCCGACGCTTGAATGCAGTTGTTCCACCGCAGGTGAAGGGCAGTGCCCTTCACGGCAACCAACCGATTCACGATCACCAGGGAGGTGTGTGAGCATGGGAACGAATCATTATTGGTCATCCGGGCCGTTGTCGGAGTTGACCGCTCCCGAGCACCATTGGCTGTTTTTGCCCGGCGCGTTGACCCCGCGCCTCAAAGCCATGGGCGACTATTCCATCGAAGTCATCGAGCAGTCGCATACGCTGCTCAATCATGACGAAGCCGAAGCGCTTGATGTCCCGCCGGCATCCACCGGCTGGGTGCGCGAAGTGGTGATGAAGATCGACGGCGAGGCCTGCGTCACGGCGCGCAGCCTGACCAGTGTGCCGGCCCTGAGCGCCGATTGGGCCGAGTTGAACGGGTACGGTGGCCGGCCGCTGGCGGAGATTCTCTACCGCTCGGAACAGACCCTGCGCGAACCGTTCCAGTGTGCCTTGCTGAGCCCCGGCGCGCCGTTGGCGGCGCTGTCCTATCGTTACGCGCCACACGCCAAACGGCTGCTGGCCCGGCGCTCGCGCTTTACGCGCAACGGCTCGGCCTTGTTGGTCAGCGAGTGCTTTCTACCGGCGTTCTGGGCGCGGGTCTAGTTCGACATCAGGCTCGGCAATCGAGCTTGAAAAAACACCCAGACATCATCCCCCAAAGATCATTTCCCCAGCCGCTATTATCGGGCGGCGAACCCTTGGCCGTTGGCCGGCCAAAGGGCTGTCTGTCTGATGCGTCTCAGAGGTTGATCACGGCTTCAATCTGGCTGATGGCCGGGGTGAGGGCCAGGGCCAGTTTTTCCGCTTTCGACGTCGGGCGCATCGTGTTGCACGAGCGCAGGAACAGCGGGTCATCAAACTTCTTGCGCAAGCGCGCCAACGAACCACTGATTGCCGGCTGTTTGACGTGCAGGCGTTCGGCCGTGCGCGAAACACTTCGCTCGCGAAACAACACCAGGAAAATGATGATCAGGTTCAGGTCCAGATCCGCGAAGTTGTCTTCATTGAATAACATGGTTTCATCCCTGTCATGACCCGTTGCGCACGAGCTGCCGGTCAGCAAAAACCGGCGGCGGTCACGCAGTTCGGGGCATCGATTACTGATCGGGGGCCAAGCGCATTTCGTCATTGAGACGGTAGTAATTGCGATTGAAATAGACCAGGCCTTCCTTGGCTTCGCTGTGTTTGAGCTCAAGGATTTCACAGTAAAAAATGCTGTGGGTACCGACCTCGTCAATCTTGCTGACACGGCAGTCGAGATTGACCAGCGCTTCTTCGATGGCCGGCGAGCCGGTCACCAGGGTCTGGCAGTTAACGCTGGAGAAGCGTTCCTGCATGGTCAACTGACGATTGGCGAAGGCGCCGGAGGTGGATTGGTGGCCCCCGGTCAGCACGTTCACACAGAGCACGCCGTTGGTTTTGAAATGCTCGTGGTTGGCCGAGGCGCGATTGACGCACACCAGCAGCGTCGGCGGCGAATCCGTCACGCTGCACACGGCAGAAGCGGTGAAGCCGAAACGGCCTGCGGGGCCATCCGTTGTGACGATGGTGACGGCGCTGCCCAGCATCGCCATTGCGTTACGAAACTCCGATGAATCAACCATAGCGTCCCCTTCATTCCTTGTAGGTTATTGGAGCTGATCCGTTCTTCCTTGACCGCTGTCGCTGTGCGAAAACGGCTCTCGGACAACACGTTCGCTCCGGAGCTATAGTACGTATGTAGCCGTACCTTGCAAGTTATTCCTTGGGCTTATTTTGCGTTGATTAACGTACGGACAATGGCGTTCAAGTTCGCTCTAAAGGGCAGTGTTTCCAGGCGTTTTGCAGGCTGTCTTCAAACTCGACCAATTGCGCGTGCCGTTGGGTCAGCGCAGCGATCTGGTCGTGGACCTCGCGCTTCTTGTCCGTGATCGCCTGCTGCGCGTCGCTCCATGCCAGTGGCTGGCCGGTGTGGCCGGCGAAAATCGCCTGCAACTCCTTGAGCTTGAAACCCAGTTGCTGGGCGCACTTGATGATGCTCAGCAGATCGACGCTCTGTTGGTCATAAACCCGGTAGTTGCCCTGGCGCCTGGCGGGTGGCAACAGGCCGATGGCCTCGTAGTGACGGATGCTCTTGACTGTGGTTCCTGAACGCTGCGCAGCCTGGCCGATGTACATGGAAAGTCCTTTTTTGCCGTGGGTAAACCGGGCCCATTATCGGCAGACTTATCGGCCGGCGATAGCCTGGGCTCGCAGCAGCCAGGCTTCGCGCTGACCCGCGCTGGAGCCCAGGATCGGGCCGAAGGTGAGGGTGCGCCGGGGTTCTATGCCACAAAACGCCAGGGTGGTTTTGCGGATCTGGTGCAGCCCCGGCATGCGATAGACCCAGCGGTAGTACCAGGGCGGTGTGTCCATGGTCACCAGCAAATGCGCGGTGCGACCATGCAGGAGTTTGTCGGGAAACGCCTTGCCTTCGCGGTACTTGAAGGCAAATCCGGGCAGGAACACCCGGTCGAAAAAGCCCTTGAGCAACGCCGGAATCCCGCCCCACCAGATCGGATAAACCAGTGTCAGATGCTCGGCCCACAGAACGTCGGCCTGAGCCTGGCGCAGATCGGCTTCCAGCGGTTGGATCTGTTGATAGCCTTCACGCAGCACCGGGTCGAAATCCAGCTGGCCGAGAAACAACTGCCGCACTTCGTGCCCGGCGCGTAACGCCGATTGCGCATACCGCTCGGCCAGCGCGCCGCAAAAACTGTTGCTGGAAGGATGACCGAGAATCACCAGAATTTTCTTGCCCATCGTCTGCGTCCTTGATGATGAAACCTCAAGGGTAAAGTCTGCCCCTCAGGGGAGAGTCAAGGCGGGCAGCAAGGCGTTGGCGTAACCGGGCAGTGCGGCGAAGTCCCGGGCGCACAGCAGCAGTTTGCGTCGGGCCCAGGGCTCTTGCAGGGCGCGGCTCTGGAAAGGCTTTTCGCCTGGCCAGCGTTCGACGGCGGCCAAGGGCACGATCGCCAGCCCGGCGCCCCGGGCGACCATGCGCATCACGCCATCGAAGCCGTCGGCGCGGATGCGGATTTGCATCCTCGAACCGATATGCAGGGCTTGTTCTTCCAGGTACACCGCCAGTGCGCTGTCGGCACTCAGTCCTACGTAGTCATGGTGCAAGGTGTCGCTGAAACTGACGTCGCCGGCGTCGGCCAACGGGTGATCGCGGGGCAGGATCAAGACCAGCGGGTCGTCGCGGAAAGGCCGGGTTTGCAGGTCGTCGGTGTCGATAGCGTCGGAAACGATACCCAGGTCCGCCGCCCCTTGGCGCAGGGCATGGGTGATGCGCGCGCTGGGCAGTTCTTGCAGGTCGATGTCGAGGTTGGGATGCTCGCGCAGGAAGTCCGCAAGTAGCTCCGGCAGGTATTCCGTGATCGCCGTGGTGTTGCACAGCAACCGCACCTGGCCTTTGACCCCTTTGGCGTAGTCGGCGAGATCCTGCTGCATGCGCTCGGCCTGTTGCAGCAGCACCCGGGCGTGTTGCGCCAGCGCCTTGCCGGCGGGCGTGGGCGTGACGCCGCGGCGATTCCTTTGTAGAAACTCGATACCCAGCGACGCCTCCATGGCGCGGATGCGTGCACTGGCGGCGGCCAGGGACAGATGCGTGCGGCCGGCGCCGGCGGTGATGTTGCCGGTGTCGAGGATGTTCAGATAGAGGCGCAGGTCGGTGAGGTCGAAGTGCATAAGTTTCCACAGGATCGTTCCCACGCTCTGCGTGGGAATGCCTCATTGGACGCTCCGCATCCGCTTCGGCAAGTGACGCTGAGCGTCACGGGCTGCATTCCCACGCAGAGCGTGGGAACGATCGTGCCTCTGTCATATCAAGAGGCACCCTCAGTATATGACAGATTTTCAACCCGGCCGCCGGGGCGCAGGATAGCCCCATGAATACACTCGCCGCGTTCTACCAAAACCTCGGTCTGGCCCTGTCTGTATTGGTCATCGCCACCTTCCTGCTGGCCGGCATGATCAAGGGCGTGATCGGCCTCGGCCTGCCCACCATCGCCATGGGCCTGCTCGGCCTGGCTATGGCGCCGTCGCAGGCTGCCGCGTTGTTGATCATCCCGGCGACCCTGACCAACGTCTGGCAACTGGCCTTCGGCGGGCATCTGCAAGGGCTGATCAAACGCTTGTGGCGGATGCTGCTGGCGATCTTCATCGGCACCGGCGCCGGTACGCTGTGGATCGGCATGGCCGGCGGGCATTGGGTGGTGCGGGGATTGGGGGCGGCGTTATTGGTGTACGCCTTGAGCGGATTGTTTCTGCCAGCGTTGCGAGTCGGCAGTCGCACCGAGCGTTGGCTCGGCCCGATCTGCGGTGTGCTAACCGGCGTTATCACTTCAGCCACCGGCGTGTTCGTGATTCCGGCAGTGCCTTATCTGCAAGCACTGGGCTTGAACAAGGATGACCTGGTGCAGGCGCTGGGGTTGTCCTTCACCGTCTCGACCCTGGCCCTGGCCGCCGGCCTGTTCTGGCGCGGTGCCTTGGGCGGTGGCGAGTTGAGCGCCTCGCTGTTGGCGCTGATCCCGGCGGTGCTCGGCATGTTGCTCGGGCAGTGGTTGCGTCAGCGGATCAGCGCCGTGCTGTTCAAGCGGGTGTTCTTCATCGGCCTTGGTGTACTCGGCGGCCACTTGCTGATCAGCGGCTAGACGACGGGCTGAGCATCTCGATGGCGCGAATGTCGAAATCCCGCTCAAGGAAGTTCATGCGCTGCTCGCGGAACTGCTTCATGTGCGGCAGGTTCGAGTGCACATCCAGATGCGCCTGGGATTCCCAGATCTCGTAAAAGATAAACAGCGTCGGGTCCTGCTGGTCGCGCAGCATGTGGTACTCGATGCAACCGGGTTCGGCGCGGCTTGGCGCGACATAGGCGCGAAACAGCGCTTCAAAGGCCTCGGCTTTTTCCGGGCGGGTCTTGGCGTGCAGGATGAAGCCTTGTACATCACTCATCGAAAAAATCCCTCGAAAATAAGAATCGGCGAAAGTCTATGGCAACAATCGCCTATCGATTCGTGCGTTTTGGTCAAATGAATTTTGTGAATTCGTGGCTTATTCCGCGCGAGGCGCATCGCTACTCTGCCGCCATCGAATTCCCAACCTTCTGAGATCCTTCATGAAAAAAGTCCTCTTGCTCAACGGCGGCAAAAAGTTCGCCCACTCCGATGGCCGCTACAACACCACCCTGCATGACACCGCGCTCAGCGTGCTGGATCGTGGGGGCCTGGACGTGAAGACCACGTTCATCGACGAGGGCTATGACCTCGCCGAAGAAGTCGCCAAGTTTGTCTGGGCCGACGTGATCATTTACCAGATGCCAGGCTGGTGGATGGGCGCGCCGTGGACCGTGAAGAAGTACATCGACGAAGTCTTCACCGAAGGTCACGGCAGCCTCTACGCCAGCGACGGCCGCACCCGTTCCGATGCGTCGCAAAAGTACGGCAGTGGTGGTTTGTTGCAGGGCAAGCAATACATGTTGTCCCTGACCTGGAACGCGCCGCAGCAAGCCTTTGACGATCCGACCGACTTCTTCGAAGCCAAAGGCGTGGACGCGGTGTACTTCCCGTTCCACAAGGCCAACACCTTCCTCGGCATGACCGGTTTGCCGACTTTCCTGTGCGTGGACGTGATGAAACGCCCGGACATTGAAGGTGATGTGAAGCGCTATGAGCAGCATTTGACTGAGGTGTTTGGGCTCAAGGCCTGACAGTCAGCTACTATCGACAGTCGGAATCTGTGACCAGAGCCACAGTGAACCCTTCATCTCCAGGGATTTGCCGCAGCAATATCGATAAGAGGAATTCAGTGAAAGCCAGATCCGATGAATTGCAGATTTTCGTCTGCGTGATTGAATGCGGGTCGATTTCCGCTGCGGCCGAGCAAGTCGGGCAAACGCCGTCGGCGGTCAGCCGCACGTTGTCGCGCCTGGAAGCCAAGCTCGATACCACGCTGATCAACCGCACCACCCGGCGCATGGACCTGACCGAGGAAGGCAAGTATTTCTTCGAACACGCCAAGCGGATCCTCGATCAGATGGACGAACTCGAAGAACGCCTCAACTCCCGCCAGCAAACCCCGTCCGGACGCCTTCGCATCAATGCCGCATCACCGTTCATGCTGCACGCCATCGTGCCGTACATCGATGAGTTCCGCGGTCTCTACCCTGACATCCAGCTCGAACTCAACAGCAACGACCTGATCATTGACCTGCTGGAACAAAGCACCGACATCGCCATCCGTATCGGCACCCTGGCCGACTCGACCTTGCATGCGCGCTCCCTGGGTTGCAGCCCGCTGCACATCGTCGCCAGCCCGGCTTACCTTGAGCAACACGGCACACCCACTGCCGTCGCCGACCTCAACGATCACACGCTGATCGGCTTCACCCAGAACGAAGGCCTCAACCAATGGCCGTTGCGTCATGTGCACGGTGATCGCTGGCCGATCAACGCGGCGATCAACGCTTCCAGCGGCGAGACGGTGCGGCACTTGGCGCTGGAAAACCAGGGCATCGCCTGCCTGTCGGATTTCATGACCCACGACGACATCCGCGCCGGACGCCTGAAAGAGGTGTTGTCGGCATTCAACAGCGGTTATCGCCAACCGATCAACGCGGTGTACTACCGCAACTCGCAACTGGCCCTGCGCATCCAGTGCTTCCTGGACTTCATCCAGGGCAAATTGGCGGTGTACGCGAATTCCGATTTCAAAGGCTGATTCGTGATCCCTGCGCAAGAGTGAATTGGGCCACCGGGGATTTTTCGACAGGGATCGGTCGTTGATACTCGTTGCATCACTTATTCACGCAGGGAGTTTCTCCATGAACGTATTCGTTACCGGCGCTGCCGGTTTTATCGGCGGTTCCATCGCCACGGGTCTGGTCCAGGCCGGCCATCACGTCACCGGTCTGGTGCGCAGCGCCGAACAAGCCAATGAACTGACCGCTCTGGGCATCACGCCGGTGATCGGCACCCTCGATGACAGCGCATTGCTGGCCGAGCAGGCCCGCGCCGCCGACGCCGTGATCAACGCCGCCAGCAGCGACCATCGCGCCGCTGTAGAAGCCTTGCTCGATGCGTTGCGCGGTTCCAACAAAGTGTTCCTGCACACCAGCGGTTCGAGCATCGTCGGCGATGCGTCGGGCGGTAAATCCAGCGACGTCATCTACTACGAAGACAACCTGCCGGCACCCACCGTCGACAAAGCTGCCCGAGTGGCCATCGACGACCTGATCCTCGCCGCCGCGAAGGACGGGGTGAACTCGGCCGTCATCTGCAACACCCTGATCTACGGCCACAGCCTGGGCGTCAAGCGCGACAGCGTGCAGTTGCCGCGCCTGCTCAAACAGGCCCGTAAAAGCGGTGTGGTGCGCCACGTCGGCACTGGCCAGAACATCTGGTCCAACGTGCACATCGAAGACGTCGTCGCCCTGTACCTGCTGGCGCTGACCAAAAACGTCCCGGGCACGTTCTACTTTGTCGAAAGCGGCGAGTCGTCGTTTATCGACATGACCACCGCCATGGCCAAGGCCCTGAACCTCGGCGCGCCGCAAGACTGGCCGCTAAAAGACGCCGAAGCCGAGTGGGGTTATGAAATGGCCAACTATGGCCTGGGTTCGAACAGCCGGGTGCGCGGCAAACATGCCCGTGAACAGCTGGGCTGGGCGCCGAAACGAACGTCGGTGACCGAGTGGATCCTGCACGAAATGGTCTGAGGCAAATGCCGACTGATCCTGTCTGAAGTTACAAGCAATGGCCTGCCGACGAGCAAAATGCTCTTCGGCGGGCCTTTTTTATGCCGGGTGAATCTAACTGTTTATTTTGCCCGCTGAAGTCCCCGGAAACAGGGGAGGTCAGTGTGGTATTTAATTTTTAGTGGAGGGTGCAAGAGATTCTTCGCAAGTTTGCTACTAGGCTGTTGCCTGCACCGACATAGCCAACTCTGATGGCAAGAATAAGAAGTATCGACATCCACTTGTTACCCCGGCATGAAGCCGGGCACACAGGTAAATGCCCGTGGACTTTTTTTGCAAAAGGACTTTGCGATGGCAATACACACTCTTGATGTCTTCCCGTAAGGCATATCTCAGGCGAGCCGTTTGACTCCGCCACTTCACCTTTTATGACGTTCGGCGATAGACGCCGCAAATTCGCTCATAAACCCAGGCTAGAGCGCTGCGCTTATCAAGCGTAGGCACAGTCATCACTGGAATTGGCAAGAACAAGGAGCAGTTATGATCATTTTAGGCATTACTAATAATGATTTGTCGGGTGCCTGCCTGGTACGTGATGGTCAGATTCTTTCAGCGGTCAGCGAAGAGCGCTTTACTCGTATAAAAGATCACAAGATCTGGCCGGAACAGTCCATTGAGTTTGTACTGAGCCAAGCGGGGTTATCACTCGAAGATGTCAATTATGTTGCGTATGGATGGAATGCCGGTTTCAGTGCCGATAAACACCTTGAGTTGTACTTTGATCGCATCGTTGAAGAAGTCCGGAATAATCCGCAAGGGCTGACACAATTCCGACAACGTATAACGGATGAAGTCAAAAACGATAAAGAGAAACGAACCGAGTTTGAAGCATTCATTACGGCCAATGAGTTGACCGGCAAGGCTTATTACATTGACCACCATGAATGCCATGCCCTCGGCGCCTATGTCTGCTCACCGTTTGACGAGGCATTGACCCTGACCTGCGACGGCCGCGGTGATTTCCAGTCCTTGACCGTGACCTGGTACAGCCCCACCGAAACCACGGTGTTGCAGCGCGAAACCAGCGTCGACAGCTTGGGTTATTTCTACGGTCGGATCACCCACTTGCTCGGTTACAAACCCAATCGACATGAAGGCAAAGTCACTGGCCTGGCCGCGTTTGGCGATCCACAAAAGCTGCTCGGGGTGATGCAGCAAATGATCCGTTTCGAAGACGGGCGCATCAAGGCCTGCTGCGGTGATCTGTTCCTGCCGTCCTACCACCACTACAGCGAACCGCTGGAAACCCTCTTCGCCCGGCAAACCCCCGAAGACATCGCCGCTGCCGTGCAACGCCACACCGAAGACCTGCTGGTGGCGACGGTCACGCATCACCTGGCGCAACGGGGCAGCACCAACCTGTGCCTGGCTGGCGGCGTGTTTGGCAACGTAAAACTCAATCAGCGCCTGCGCGAGATTCCAGGGGTGAAAAACGTCTACGTGTTGCCGTGCATGGGCGATGGTGGCCTGGCCTTGGCGGCGGCGGTCGGGGCGGCGTACCTGGAAAACGGCACCCGTTTCAAGAACCCGGCGATGGCCCTCGGGCCGCAAGCGCGCAGCGTGTCGCAGAACATCAACCTGATCACACGTGACTACCCCGAACTCGGTTACCACACGCCGTCGAACATCATCGACGTCCTGACCGAGGCGCTGCTGGAGAATCAGGTGCTGGGCATGTTCAAGGGCAAGATGGAATTCGGCCCGCGTTCGCTGTGCAACCGCAGCATCGTCTATCACGCCCAGGATGCCGAGGTGAACGACTGGCTCAACAAGCGCATGCACCGCACCGAGTTCATGCCGTTCGGCCCGGTCACGGCCATTGAGCAGGCCGCCGCGTGCTACGTCGGCTGGGATGAGGATCAGGTCGCGGCAGACACCATGACCATGACCTACGATTGTCACCCGCAGTTTCGCGAGGCCAGCCCGGCGGTGGTGCACATCGACGGCACCGCGCGGCCGCAGGTCATCCGCCCGCAAGGCGACCCATTCATGCATCGCCTGTTGAACGCCTGGCACGACAAGACCGGCCAGGCAGCGTTGATCAACACCTCGTTCAACCGGCATGAAGAGCCGATCGTCTGTTCGTCCCAGGACGCGCTGGATGCGTTGAAAGAAGGCATGGTCGATCTGGTGGTGATGGGTGAATCGCTGATCGTCTGGCGCAAGGGCAAGAACAGCTTCACCCAACAACGCTTCGAATAAGGGATCGTTTTCAGGGCTCCCGTGGAGCCCTGCTTTGGAGCATTGAGCGTATGGTTGACGAATGTATTTGATCTTTTTCGGGTTCTTTGCGGCCGAGGGGATTATTTATCCGTTCTGGCCGACCTGGCTGGATTCGCTGGGGTTCAGCGCCAGCCAGATCGGCCTGCTGATAGCAGCGGCTTATTGGCCCCAGGTGTTTACCGGGGTGTTTATCACGTACGTGGCCGACTGGCGCGTGGACCAACTGCGTCTCGCCGCTTTTCTCGGGTTCTCGGCGTCATTCTGTACGTTGCTGTTCTACTTCATGCCGGCGCACCTGTGGATCTTCGTGTGCCTGAGCGTGCTGTTTGGCGGACTGTGGATGGTGGTGTTGCCATTGTCCGAGTCCTATCTGCTCAAGCGTGACAAACAGGCGTTGCAGAACTACGGCTGGGTGCGGGCGGTGGGCTCGTCGGCGTTTATCCTGACCTCGACCCTCGGCGGTTTGTTGTTCGCGCACTCCAGCCAATCCTGGGTGCCGATCGTGATTGCGGCGAGCATGTTGTTCACCGCGCTGGCCTGTCTGCGCTTGAAGCGCCAAGTGTCCCGGGCACATTTGCAGCCGGTCAGCCGCACGATTAAACGACCGGACTGGAAGGCGCTGTTTGCGCACAAAAGTCTGTTGATCGCGATTGCCGCCGCCAGTTTTATTCAGCTGAGCCACACCCTGTACTTTTCCACGGCGTCGATTGGCTGGGGCGTGAAGGGCTACTCTTCGGCCTATATCGGCGCGTTCTGGTCGGTGGCGGTGTTGGCGGAAATCACTTACTTCGCGCTCTCCAATAAGGTCCTGTCGTTCTGTTCGCCCTTGTCCATCGTGATCTTTTCCAGCGTCTGTGCAGCGTTGCGCTGGGCGGTGTTTTCCAACAGTGATGCGGTGTCGGTGATTCTGCTGGGGCAGTGCCTGCATGCCCTGAGTTTTGCCGCGTACCACTCGGCGATCATGCGGTTTATTCGCGACCATGCGCCGCAAGACATTCAGGTCTTTACTCAGGGCGTCTATTACTCCCTGGCGGTGGCGCTGCCCATGGGCCTGGCCACGCCTTTTGCCGGGTACTTGTACGAAACGCAGCCGCAGTGGTCCTACTACGTAATGGCGCTGTTTGCCCTGATCGGCACAGTGCTGGCGTTTATTGCTCATCAGAAGATGCGAAGTTCAACCCATGACACAACGAACGTTTACAGCCGTCTGCTTTGATATGGATGGCGTGCTAATCCAGTCCCGCGACGTCATCGAATTCGCCTGGACCAGCGTCGCCCGGCGCTACGGCGTGGCCGTGGATCAGGCCTTTATCACCGAGCACATTCACGGCCGCCCGGGCGGTCATACGATGCAGGCGCTGTTCGGTCAGTTTGACGAGCCGCAGCGCGTGGCGATCAAGCAGCAAGTCGATGCGGTCGAGCAGGTCTCGACTTGTGCGCTGGTGCCGGGGGTGGCCGCGTTTATCGCGCAACTCAAGGCGAGCGCGGTGCCCATGGCGCTGGTCACCAGCAGTTGGCGAGCGCGGGTCGAACATGTCCTGCAGCAACATAATCTGACATCGGTGTTCGACAGCATCATTTGCCGCGACGACGTGCGCAGTGGCAAACCGGCGCCGGATGCCTATCGACTGGCGGCGGCGCAACTGGAGCGCCAGAGCGATGAATGCCTGGTGTTCGAAGACTCGGTCAGCGGCGTGCAGTCGGCGATCAGCAGCGGCGCGCTGTGTGTCGGCATCGGCGAAGACCTGACGTTGACCGATCACGGCGCGGCGCGGGTGTATGCGGATTTCACCGCGCTGCCGGTCTCGCTGACCGATCTGGGGCCTCACGTCTTTGGCAATAGCGGTCTGTTCATCAGTGGGCGGGTTGCCCAGAGGTTCGCCCGCTCATGACGCCGACCCTGCAACACGCCACCGTCCTGTGGGACTTCCTCGGGGCAGGGCGCCAGCACCAGGCTTGCGAGCTGATCGTCGTCTGTGGCTCCTACGATTTGCGGGTCTGCGATTACGCCTGCGAACTGCTGAAAAACGGCGTCGCCCCGCACCTGCTGTTCACCGGCAATACCGGTAACTGGACGAAGCATTTGTGGGAACGCACCGAAGCCGATATTTTTGCGCAACGAGCCCTGGCGCTGGGGGTGACGGCGGATCAATTCACCCTGGAACCGCGCGCCACCAACTTTGCCGAGAACATCGCGTTTGCCAAGGCGCTGTTCCCACAGGTGCATCGAGCGACGTTCCTGACCAAACCGAACTCCATCCGCCGTGTGGCCTTGACCTTGCCCGTGCAGTGGCCCGAACTGGAGGCGTGTGTGGATGCGCCGTCGTTCGCTTTTCCGGGAGGGATCAGCAACCTGATCGGGGTCCTGGGATTGATCGACGAGATGGTCGGGGATGTGCACCGCATCATGGTTTACCCTGCGCAGGGCTTCCAGGCGGAACAGGTGATTCCCGACGAGGTTCAGGTCGCCTGGCGCTACCTGGTGGAGCAAGGGTTCGATCACCATTTGATCAAGGGCAGGCGCTGAGGCCTGGAGACTGACATGTTGTACGACACACTGATTCGCAACGCCCTGGTCATCGACGGCAGCAACGCGCCCGGTTATTCCGCTGACGTGGCCATTTTGAACGGCCGCATCGCGTTTATCGGCGACCTGCACGACGCTCGCGCCACGGATGAAATTGACGCCGCCGGCCGGGTGCTCGCGCCGGGTTTTATCGACGTGCACACCCACGATGACACCGTGGTCATCCGCCAACCGCAAATGCTGCCCAAACTCAGCCAGGGTGTAACCACCGTGATTGTCGGCAACTGCGGGATCAGTGCCTCGCCGGTCAGTCTGCGCGGCGATCCACCGGACCCGATGAACCTGCTCGGCACCCGTGCGGCGTTTGTGTATCCGAGGTTCAGCGATTACCGCGCCGCCGTCGAAGCGGCGAACACCACGTTGAATGTGGCGGCGCTGGTCGGCCATACCGCGTTGCGCAGCAATCACCTCGACGATCTGTTTCGCACGGCCACCGCCGACGAAATCGCCGCAATGCGCGAGCAACTGCGCACAAGTCTGGAGGCCGGCGCGCTCGGGTTATCCACAGGGCTGGCCTATGCCAGTGCGTTCTCGGCGTCCACTGATGAAGTGATGCAACTGACCGAAGAGCTGAGCGCTTTCGGCGCGGTCTACACCACCCATTTGCGCAGCGAATTCGAACCGGTGCTGGAGGCCATGGACGAAGCCTTCCAGATCGGCCGTCATGCCAACGCCCCGGTGATCGTTTCCCACCTCAAGTGTGCCGGCGTCGGCAACTGGGGCCGCAGTCCGCAGTTGTTGGCGTCCCTTGAACACGCGGCGAAAACCCACCCGGTGGGCTGTGATTGTTATCCCTATGCGGCGAGTTCCTCGACCCTGGACCTCAAGCAAGTCACCGATGCCCATCGCATCACCATCACGTGGTCCACGCCCCATCCTGAAGTGAGTGGCCGCGACTTGATCGACATCGCTGCCGAATGGAGCATGCCGCTGCTCGACGCCGCCCGGCGCCTGCAACCGGCCGGTGCGGTGTATTACGGGATGGACGAGGCGGACGTGCGGCGGATCCTCGCGCATCCGTTGTCGATGGTCGGCTCCGACGGGTTGCCGGAAGACCCGTTTCCCCATCCGCGTTTGTGGGGCGCGTTCCCGCGGGTGCTCGGGCATTTCAGTCGTGATGTCGGGCTGTTTGCGCTGCACACCGCCGTGCACAAGATGACCGGGTTGTCGGCGGCGCGCTTTGGCTTGAAAGAGCGCGGTGAAATTCGTGAAGGGCATTGGGCGGATCTGGTGTTGTTTGATCCGTTGACCGTTCGCGACGTGGCGGATTTCCATGACCCGCAGCGGGCGGCGGAAGGGATTGATGGGGTGTGGGTCAATGGTGTGTTGAGTTACATCGATGGCCAGGCGAACGGCAAAAGGGAGGGGCGGTTTCTGGCGCGGGAAGGGGATTTGCGCGACGGGTTCCGGTAAACATTCCGAGAGCTGCATCACAGTGGTGGCACTCTGCAATTAAAGAAAGCCATCGCCAAGCCGAAGCGCTGACATCCAGCCCAGCTACACTGGGCCTTTCCAACCAGGGAGCAACCCATGAGCTTCGGCAAAACCACCCCGATCCTGCGGATTTTCGATGAAGCCAAGGCAGTGGCGTTCTACGTCGACTTCCTGGGCTTCAACATCGATTGGCAGCATCGCTTCGAAGCCAATTTCCCGTTGTACCTGCAAGTCTCCCGGGGCGAATGCGTGCTGCACCTGTCCGAACACCATGGCGACGCCACGCCGGGTTCGGCATTGCGCATCGAGACCGATGAACTGGAAGCCTTCCAGCAACAACTGAGCGCCAAGGATTACACCTACGCCAAACCGCAGATCCAGGCCACGCCATGGGGCAGTCAGGACCTGACCGTGATCGACCCGTTCGGCAATCGGTTGGTGTTTACCAATGCGATTTGTGTCTGAGTTTCAGCCTTCGTCCGGCGCGCGGTGGGTCTGGCGAAACTCGCCGGGCGGCATCCCGCGCCGGCTCTTGAACGTACGGTGAAACGAGCGCGGTTCGGTGAAACCCAGGTACTGGGCGATGTCCTGGATCGGCAAGGTGCTGTTGAGCAAATAATGCTCGGCCAGCTCCTGGCGCAGGTCATCGAGAATCTGCTGGTACGACGTGCCCGCCTGATGCAACTGGCGTTGCAGGGTGCGCACCGACACGGCGCATTGCTCGGCCACCTGCTCTTTGCGCGGCAGCCCTTCCTTGAGCAACTGGCGCAGGATGCTTTTGACCCGCTGCTCCAGTGACGCGTCCTCCAGCGTGGCCATGAGTCCCAGGGCATGTTCTTCCAGGGTGCGCAGCAATTGTGGATCGGCCTGGCGCAACGGCAACTGCAAATACGGCAACGGCACAATCAGGGCCGAATAGGGCTGGTCGAACAACACCGGGCAGTCGAAGAACTGTTCGTACTGCGCTTGCGTCGTGTCGGCCGGTCGTGGATGTTCGAGCCAGACGGCGGCCGGTGACAGTTGGGTATCGGCGATCCAGCGCGCGTATTGCAGCCAGGAACCGAGCACGTTTTCCACCAGATGCCGGCGGATGCGCGGCCGTTGATGACGGCAGGTCCAGATCAAGTGCACATGACTGTCCCGCACCTCGGCGCGGCTGACCCCCATGTCCCCCACCAGCTTCTCGAACGGCATGATGCGGCTCATGGCATCGCCCAGGGTCGCGCAGTTCATGGTGATGTAACCCAGCACGCTCCAGGAGTTGGGCAACACAAAACGCGCGGCGTTGAGGCCGAACAACGGATCGCCCGAATGTTCGCAGAAATAATCGAGCAACCGTTCATGCACTTCGCCCGGCAAGCGCAGGCTGTTGTCGCTCAACTGCTGCGCCTGCAACCCGGCCGCCGCCAACGCCGGCTCGATGGCCACGCCCAGTTGTTCGGCATGGCGCACGTATTTGAGCAGCGGAGGGACCGAAGTGAAGCCCAGGGATTGCATGATCGTAGTCCTTTGATCAAAGCCCGCGTGCGCGGATCAATGCGCTGAAAGGTAAGTTGAAACCACAGCTAAAGTAAATGGCTGAGGTTTACGCGACGTTTGACTCAATTGGCTACTCGAACTGGCCGGATGCGACCGTGACACTTTTCGGCAGCTGACTAGTATGGGCTCCTGAAATATCACTATCAGAACCGCAAAAGGACACACGCATGCGACGCTGGAACGGCTGGGGAGATGCAACCACGGTGGTCGAACTGCCGGCCCAGGGCGCGGGATTTCTCAATGAGCGGCTCGGTGTCGGTCGAACGTTGCCCGATGCAACGCTCGAGACGGCATTGGCCCGCGTGCCGGCCTCACGGTTGGCGGAACATCCCTTGTACAGCGTGACGGCGCAGGATCGTCTGCTGCATGCGCGGGGTCAGAGCCTGCCGGACTGGCTGGCGCTGCGCGAAGGAGCGCCGGGGCTTTATCCCGACGCCGTGGCCTTCCCCGAAAGCGCCGAGCAGATTCGTCAATTACTGGCGCTGGCCCAGGCGCAGGACCTGTGCCTGATTCCCTATGGCGGCGGCACCTCGGTGGCAGGGCACATCAATCCGCCGCGTTCCACACGGCCGGTGGTGACGGTGTCCCTGGCGCGGATGAATCGCCTGACGGACCTCGACGAACAGAGCCTGCTGGCAACCTTCGGCCCCGGCGCGACGGGGCCGCAAGTGGAAAGTCAGTTGCGCGCCCGGGGTTACACGTTGGGACATTTCCCGCAGTCGTGGGAACTGTCGACCCTGGGCGGTTGGGTCGCCAGCCGCTCCAGTGGCCAGCAATCATTGCGCTATGGGCGCATCGAGCAGTTGTTCGCCGGCGGCACCCTGGAAACCTTTGCCGGTCCTCTGGAAATTGCCACGTTCCCGGCCTCGGCCGCCGGTCCCGATCTGCGCGAAGTGGTACTGGGCAGTGAAGGCCGTTTCGGGATCATTTCCGAGGTCAAGGTGCGGGTCAGTGCGCTGCCGGCCGATGAGCGTTTCTATGGGGTGTTCCTGCCCGACTGGCCGCAGGCGTTGCGAGCCATCCGTCAGTTGGCCCAGGCCCGCGTGCCGCTGTCGATGCTGCGCTTGTCCAACGCGGTGGAAACCGAAACCCAGTTGGCGCTGGCCGGTCATCCACAGCAGATCGCCTGGCTGGAAAAGTACCTGGCCCTGCGCGGCGCCGGTGCGGGCAAGTGCCTGCTGACGTTCGGCGTGACCGGCAATCGCCGGCAAAATGCGCTGTCCCTGAGCCAGGCCCGGCAGCACCTGAAAGCCTTCGGCGGCGTGTTCACCGGCACCTTGCTTGGCAAGAAATGGTCGCAGAACCGTTTCCGTTTTCCCTACCTGCGCGAGAACCTGTGGAACGCCGGTTACGTGGTCGACACCCTGGAAACCGCCACCGACTGGAGCAACGTCGACAACCTGCTCGGCCGGGTCGAAAACAGCCTGCGCGACGCCTTGGCCGCTGAAGGCGAGCAGGTGCATGTGTTCACGCACCTGTCCCATGTCTATGGCGAAGGGTCGAGCATCTACACCACTTACGTGTTCCGTCCGGCAGCGGACTACGCCGCCACCCTGGCGCGCTGGCAGGCGCTCAAGCAGGCCGCGAGCCAGACCATCGTCGACCACCACGGCACCATCAGTCACCAGCATGGCGTGGGCAAGGACCATGCGCCGTACCTGCTGCGGGAGAAGGGCGCACTGGCGATGGACACCTTGCAGGCGCTGAGTCGGCATTTCGATCCGGCCGGGCGCCTGAACCCCGGCACGCTGTTGCAGGAGTGACGGCCATGAGCCTCGACTGGAACGCGGCGTGGCGCCAACAGGTGCTGTCAACGCTGGCGGATGAAACCTGGGACCTGATCGTCATCGGCGGCGGTATCAGCGGCGCCGGCATCCTGCGCGAAGCCGCACGGCGTGGCTGGCGTTGCCTGTTGCTGGAGCAGCGGGATTTCGCCTGGGGCACGTCCAGCCGTTCCTCGAAAATGGTCCATGGTGGTTTGCGTTACATCGCCAAGGGCCAGTGGCGCCTGACCCGCGATTCGGTCCGCGAACGCCAGCGCCTGCTCGACGAAGCGCCGGGGCTGGTGGAACCGATGAGTTTCCTGATGCCGCATTACCGTGGCGGCTTTCCCGGCCCACGGGTATTGGGCGGTTTGTTGAGTGTTTATGACGCACTGGCCGGGCGGCGCAGTCATCACTTCCATGATCCGCAGCAGCTGGGTTATCTCGCGCCAGGCGTGAAGCAAAAAGACCTGCTGGGCGGCACCTGTTTTGTCGATGCCCTGACCGATGACGCGCGCCTGGTGATGCGGGTTTTGGGCGAGGCCCGGGCCGACGGCGCCGTGGTCATCAACGGCATGCGCGTGCAGCAATTGCTGCGTGAAGAGGGGCGGGTGTGCGGGGTTGAGGTCGAGGACGGCGAGGGCGGTGCATCGCTGCGATTGCGCTGTGCGGTGTTGGCCGTGGCCACCGGCGCCTGGGCTGAACGCTTGCGGCCATCCGACGCTCCGCGTCAGTTGCGCCCGTTGCGCGGCAGTCATGTGTTGCTGCCGGGCTGGCGCCTGCCCGTGGCGCAGGCCTTCACCTTCCTGCATGAGCGCGACCGTCGACCGGTGTTTGTTTTCCCTTGGGAAGGCGCCACGGTGGTCGGCACCACGGACCTCGATCATCAGGACGATCTGGACCAGAGCGCGAGCATCAGCGCCGAGGAACTCGACTATCTGCTGGCCGCCTGCGCTCAACAGTTTCCCGATGCCGGCGTGGTCGCCGCCGATGTGTTGTCGACCTGGTCGGGCGTGCGCCCGGTGGTCGGCAGTGCGGCGGGTGAGCACCAGGGCAAACCGTCGAGTGAAACCCGCGAGCATGTGCTGTGGCTGGAGCCCGGCTGCGTGACCCTGGCCGGTGGCAAGCTGACGACCTTTCGCCCGCAGGCCATCGAAGTGCTCAAGGCCTGCGCGACGATGCTCGGGCGCGCCTTCAGTGATGACAGCGGCCCGGTGTTTGCCGCCGTGCCGCCGCTGCCGATTGCCGGGCTCAGTGGCAGTCAATGGCGGCGCCTGGCCGGACGCCATGGCCGTGACCTGCCGAGGCTGGCGCACCTGATCGCCGAACTGGGCCATGCCTGCGTCGGCGCCACGGACACCTTGTGGGCGGAACTGGCCTTTGCCTGCGACACGGAAATGGTCCTGCACCTGGATGACCTGTTGCTGCGGCGCACCCGTCTGGGGTTGTTACTGCCAAGTGGCGGCGAGGATTACTTTGCCGCCATTCGCCGACTCTGCCAGCCGCGACTGGGCTGGGACGATGAACATTGGCAGCAGGAACAACAGCGTTACCAAGCGTTGTGGCAACGTCATCATGGTTTGCCGGATGCCTCGCAAAATGCCCATTGAAGAGAGCTCCATGGATAACCACCCGAACAAGCGTTACCTGCTGGCGATCGACAATGGCACCCAGAGCGTGCGCGCGCTGCTCTTCGACTTGCAGGGCAATCTGCTGGGCAAAGGCAAGGTCGAGTTGCAGGCCTATTACTCGACACAACCTGGCTGGGCCGAGCAGGACCCGGACTATTACTGGGCAAAACTGGGGGAGGCCTGCCAGCAGTTATGGCAGCAAACCGGCATCGACCGCGCGCAGATTGCCGGCGTGTCCCTGACCACCCAGCGCGGCACCGTGATCAACGTCGATGCCCAGGGCAAAGCGCTACGCCCGGCGATCCTGTGGCTCGATCAACGTCAGGCCGAAGTCGAAGGCCGGCTGAAGGGACCGTGGGGCTGGCTGTTCAAACTGGTCGGCGCGCAAGCCACCGTGGATTATTTTCGTGCGCAAGCCGAGGCTAATTGGATCGCGCGCCATCAGCCTGACGTGTGGGCGGCGACCGACAAGTTTTTGCTGCTGTCGGGGTTTCTCACTCATCGCTTGTGCGGGCGTTTTGTCGACTCGGTGGGTTGTTGCGTCGGCTACCTGCCGTTCGACTTCAAGCGTCTGCGCTGGGCCGCTCCCCGCGACTGGAAATGGCAGGCGCTGGCGGTGCGTCCCGAGCAACTGCCCACGCTGCACAAACCCGGTGAAACCCTGGGCCACATCAGCGCCGAAGCCAGCCGCCACACCGGTATACCCGAGGGCTTGCCGCTGATTGCCGCCGGTGCCGACAAGGCCTGCGAAGTGGTGGGTTCCGGCGTGGTCGATGCGGACACGGTGTGCCTGTCCTACGGCACCACGGCGACGATCACCAGCACCCGCTCGCGCTACCTGGAAATTGTCCCGTTGATCCCGCCTTACCCGTCGGCGGTGCCGGATCAGTACAACTGCGAGGTGATGATTTATCGCGGCTATTGGATGGTCAGCTGGTTCAAGAACGAGTTCGGCCTGCGAGAAATGCAGCAGGCCAAAGCGCAAGGCATTGAGCCCGAGCAATTGTTCGACGCGCTGGTCAACGCCGTACCGCCGGGCTCCATGGGCCTGATGCTGCAACCCTACTGGTCGCCCGGCATTCGCGAACCGGGGGTGGAAGCCAAAGGCGCGATGATCGGCTTCGGCGACGTGCATACCCGCGCGCATATTTACCGGGCGATCCTCGAAGGTCTGGCGTATGCCCTGCGCCAGGGTTTGCAGAGCATCGAACAACGTTCGAAGGTCTCGATCAAGCGCTTGCGCGTCGCCGGCGGTGGTTCCCAGAGCGATGCCGCGATGCAGCTCACGGCGGACATTTTCGGCCTGCCGGCCGAGCGTCCGCACGTGTACGAAGCGTCCGGTCTGGGCGCGGCCATTTGCTGCGCGGTGGGGCTTGGCTTGTACGCGGATTTCCCCACGGCGATGGCGGCCATGACCCGGGTCGGCGCGGTCTTCATGCCGCAACCCGAGGCGCAGCAGGTCTATGAACGACTGTACAAGGAGGTCTACCTGCACATGTACCGCCAGCTCAAGCCGCTGTACCAAAGCATTCGCAACATCACCGGGTACCCGGCCTGACGTGTGTTTTGCACCCGGCGTAGACCGTGGGTGAACGTGGCGCTATCGGAGAACTTTTCTGGTGAGATTGGACAGTGTCAGCGGCGGGGTCGGTTGTTAGGCTCACCCCCACTGCATATCCAATAAGAACTAAAAGCAATGAAGCTGACATTCCTCCTGCTGCTGTTGTGTGGAACGGTCCCGACAGCCTGGGGCTGGTCCAACCATACGGTGGGCAGCTACCTGGCCTTGCAGGATCTGCCGGTTTTGCGCGACGCCTCCCTGGTCGACGTCGAACCGCTGGAGCCGTTCCTCGCGCAGCAATACGACGCCGTGCGCGCCTTGCTGGATGAGCAGGAAACCTACGCCCGTCAGCACTTCGCCCAGTACCCGCCGCGCCCCGACAACCTGCAACTGCCCGCCCTGCCGGGGGACAATCTGCGCCACGATTTCCTCACCGCGTTACGCATCAATCCCCTGATTCATCTGGCCATGGTCATCCAGCCGCTACCGGGCAAGGATTTGCCCGAGCGTGAACACCTCAAGGCCGAGCAGGTGATGGTCGAACAAACCCTCTCGCCGTGGAATCGCCAGCGCTTTATCCGTGTGGTCGATGGCGAACAAGTCGCGCCCCTGGCCGTGCTCGCCAGCGCCGCCGATGAACCCGATTACGGCCACGACATCAACCTGTTCAGCGACAACCCAGGCGAGGTCGGCGCGGTGTACGGCTTCGGTCCGCAGCCGTTCGGCGATGCGCGGTTTCAGTACAGCTCCCAGGCGCCGTTCCACATGGGCTTCTTCCATGAAAGCGCGGTGGTGTATGCCGCGGCCGGGTTTCTCCAGCGCAGTTGGCCGGACTGGCGCGCTTACCAGTACATGGGCCTGGCGCGACTGGCGTTTGCCAGTGGTCATCCTTACTGGGGCTATCGTTTTCTCGGCTGGGGCCTGCACCACATCCAGGACCTGACCCAGCCTTATCACGCCAAACCGCTGCCCGGCGTCGAGCTGTCGAGCCTGCTGCTGCTCGAAGGCAAGGCACTGGCCGGGTATGAGGCCGACAAACACGCGGCCATCGAACGGGTCGCCACCCGGCACATGGAAGTGGAGAAATATCAGTCGACCTGGCTGCGTCGCCTGCTGCGCGCCGGCCAGCCACATCCGATGCTCCAGGCGTACGCCGACTTTGCCCAAGACGCCCGTTACCCGCCGTACTCGGTGGATGACCTGCGCGACGTTGTAAGTGTCGAATCCGCCGACGCATCCGCCGCCTTCGATGAAGCGATCGGCCGATGGCTGGAGACGGCGCCGATCACCAGCGATTTCAGCGCCGGCAATCAGGTGCAGCACGAAGACTACGACCATCCGGCGTTGAACCAGCAGCTGTTCAAGTTGCTGGGGCATTTCGGCGCGCACAGCCGGATTTATGTCAGTGCGGGCCTGGCGCCCTAGCCATTGCGACAACGTTGACCGGACACAAAAACAAAAAAACAGACAAGGAGGAACAGACCATGAGGATTCGATTGCGCCTGTCTGGCGCGGCGCTACCCGGCGTCGGCCTGGCCGGGCTGCTGCAACTGTGCGTGGTCGACGGGGTGCAGGCCGTGGAGTTCAGCGTGCTGGACAAACAGGTCACCGGCTCGTTCGACAGTACCTTGTCCTATGGCCGCTTGTGGCGGGTTCAGGGCCGGGACAAGAGCAATGATGACGTCAACACCAACGACGGCAATCGCAACTTCGACACCGGGCTGGTTTCCGAGGTGTACAAAATCACCTCGGAGCTTGAAGCCAACTATCAGAACTACGGGCTGTTCATGCGCGGCACCGCGTTCTATGACACCCAGTTGATGGACAAACGCAACGATTACTACCGCAACAACAGCCCGTCGCAACCGAGCCAGAGTTACCCGCAGGACGACCGTTTTACCGACCAGACCCGCGACATCGCCGGCAGCCGGATCGAGATGCTCGACGCCTATGTCCACGGGAGCTGGGACGTGGCCCAGATGCCGGTCACGGCCCGCCTCGGGCGTCAGGTGTTCAACTGGGGCGAGGGGATTTTCTACCGTGGCGGGATCAACACCACCAACCCGGTGGACGCCGCCAAGTACCGTTTGCCCGGCGCCGAGGTCAAGGAAGTACTGGTGCCGGTGGAAGCGCTCAGCTTCAACATCGGCCTGACCGACACGTTGACCATGGAAAGTTTCTACCAGACGAACTGGAAGGAAACCCGCATCGATCCGGTCGGCACGTTCTACTCGCAAACCGACCTGTTCGCCGACGGGGGCAACACCGCCTACAACGACTTCACCGGCACCGCGCTGGACACCCCGGTGCCCGGCTTCGGCAACGTGATCGATCTGTACAGCGCGCTGGGCAACAACCCGCTGCTCAAACAGGCCCTCGGCAGCACCGGCCTGTACGCCAACGGCGTGACCCCGGCCTTCGGCAACACCCTCAAAGTGGCCTCGGTCGGCAAGGATTACAACGCGCGCAACGACGGCCAGTTCGGCTTCGCCTTTCGATACATTGCCGAAGCACTCAACAGCACCGAGTTCGGGCTGTACATGGTCAATTACCACGCCAAGGAGCCGACCGTTTCCGCCGATCTCGGGGGTTACAAGGGCATCGACATGAACGCCCTGACCAACCTGTTGGCTGGTGT
Source organism: Pseudomonas sp. Emmai (assembly GCF_055179735.1). Classification (NCBI taxonomy): domain Bacteria; kingdom Pseudomonadati; phylum Pseudomonadota; class Gammaproteobacteria; order Pseudomonadales; family Pseudomonadaceae; genus Pseudomonas; species Pseudomonas sp. Emmai. The sequence goes on from NZ_CM143685.1 coordinate 1,193,322, forward strand.
CGCCGGCAGCCAGGCGGGGCAACTGGCCAATGGTTTGGCGACCGCGGATGTGCTGGGTAATATTCAGGCGCACCGGCGCTACGCCGAAGACATCCGCATGTACGGCTTCAGCTTCAACACCACCCTGGGCCAGGCGTCGGTGTTCGGTGAAGTCGCCTATCGGCCGAACCTGCCCATCGGCGTCGCCGCCACCAACGACTTGATCGGCGACCTGGCCAACGGCGCTGCCGCTGCGGCGGCCGGCAAGACCATCAACATCGGCGGGCAGAGCGTCACCCTCGACAGCCAGATCAACAACGGCGAGCGGGTGGAAGCGTTCAACACGTCCCTGGGCAGCATCTACAACTTTGGCCCGAGCCTGTCGTTCGACTCGATGTTCGGCGTGTTCGAACTGGCGTCCGAGCACCTGCGCGGCAGCAGCCTGCATTACACCGCGTATGACGGCAGCACCCGTTATTACGCCGGCACCGGTAACTATTCCTATGTGTCCGGCGGCGAACGCAGCGACCAGGTCGACCGCAATTCCTACAGCTACACCGCGATGTTCAATGGCACCTGGAACGACGTGTATGCCGGGGTCAACGTCTCGCCCTACGTCGTCTACAAGGACGACTTCAAGGGCAACAGCTACCAGGCCGGCAACACCATCGAGGGGCGCAAGGCCTACACCCTGGGGGTCAAGGCCAATTACCAGAACAAGCTGGAGGCCGAGCTGCAATACACCAATTTCTACGGCGGCGGGCAGGACAACGGCCTTCGCGATCGGGACAACGTCGGCTTCAACCTCAAGTACTTCTTGTGAGTGCCCCTAACCGCGAGTTATTTCGGAGAACCTCCATGTTCACACCTCGACTGACCAAGACCACGCTGGCGCTGGTCCTGAGCCTGGCGGCCGGCAGCGCCCTGGCCGCCATCACGCCCCAGCAAGCCCAGCAACTGAAAACCACACTGACGCCGCTGGGCGCCGAACGCGCCGGTAACGCGGCCGGCACCATTCCGGCGTGGGACGGCGGCATCACCCAGGCTCCGGCGGGCTACAAGCCAGGTCAGCATCACCCGGACCCGTACGCGGCGGACAAGCCGCAGTTCACCATCACCAAGGCCAACCTTGAACAGTACAAGGCCCACCTCAGCCCGGGCCAGATGGCGCTGTTCAACAGCTATCCCGACACGTTCCAGATGCCGGTCTATCCGTCTCGCCGCTCGGGCTCGGCGCCGCAATGGCTGTATGACAACACCTTCAAAAACGCGACCTCGGCCAAGCTGCTCGACGGCGGCACCGGGTTTGCCGATGCCTATGGCGGCGTGCCATTCCCGGTGCCCAAGGACGGGATCGAGGCGCTGTGGAACCACATCACCCGTTATCGCGGCACCTACGTGGTTCGTCGTGCTTCCGAAGCACCGGTGCAGCGCAACGGCAGCTTCGCGCTGGTGACTTCGCAGCAGGAAGGGCTCTTCAACTATTACCGGCCGGGCGGGCAGTTCGCCGACCTGAAAAACATCCTGTTCTACTACTTGGCCTTCGTGAAAAGCCCGGCCCGGCTGGCCGGCGGTGCAGCGTTGATCCACGAGACCCTCGACCAGCTCAAGGACCCGCGCCAGGCCTGGGTCTACGACGCCGGCCAACGCCGGGTGCGTCGCGCGCCGAACCTGGCGTATGACACGCCCATCGCCTCGTCCGACGGCCTGCGCACGGCGGACGATACCGACCTGTTCAACGGCTCGCCGGACCGCTACGACTGGAAGCTCAAGGGCAAGCAGGAAATTTACATTCCTTACAACAGCTACAAAGTCGGCAGCCCCGACGTGAAGTACGCGCAATTACTCACACCCGGCCACCTCAACCCGCAATACACCCGTTATGAGCTGCATCGGGTCTGGGTAGTCGAAGGCACGCTCAAACCCGGTTCGCGGCATATCTATTCCAAGCGCGTGCTGTTTCTGGACGAGGACAGCTGGGGCGCCGCACTGGTCGATCAATACGATGGGCGAGGGGAGTTGTGGCGGGTGTCGATGGCCTACCTGAAAAACTTCTACGACCTGCCCACCACCTGGAGCGCGCTGGACGTCTTCCACGACTTGCAGGCGCGCCGCTACTACGTGCAAAACCTGGACAACGAAGAACCCGCCACCGTGGACTTCACCCAACCGGTGCCGGAGGACGCGTACTTCATGCCGTCGGCATTGCGTCAGCGCGGGACGCGGTGAATGGGGGGGAGCGTAAGCTGAGTTACTCCGGCATCGAGCGGAGGATGTCCGCCAAATCGTCCCGGGTGATTTGATTGGCCTTTATGGCGGCGGCGACATCTTCCTTGGACAGGGGGAAGCGTTTGAACAGGTCCTTCAGCGTATCGGCGTCGATGTTCGATAGCCAAAGCGGATCAATCAAAGCGCCGCCGTATTTCGGCTGCATCGGCACTTCTTCGTGGGCGATGACGCCTTTGTGGTTCAAGTAAACCCAATAACGATCGAATCCTTCGGGGTAGCTTTTATCGTAATAAAGCGTGGTTCCGAGGGGCAGCACGTAGTCATGTTCATCGCCGTTGCGCCCTTCGATCAGAAGAGGTTCTGTGGTTTTGATCATGTGCCGGCCATAGGCGCTTGAGACGTTGCTCAGCACGACGGCTGCCAGCACGGCGATATTCACCAGCACCAACACGGCCAGGCCTAGGTAGATTCGCTTCTTGGTAGACATTGTCATGACACGCCTTGGGATTTCTTCGAGCTTAGCGGGTGCCGGGCTGGGGAGGGTAGTCGTCGGGTTTGATGTTGGCTATCAGGGCCTCTTCGCGGGCAAGCCTCGCTCCTACAGGATTTACGTCGACCACGTTGATCGTTCCCACGCTCCGCGTGGGAATGCAGCCCGTGACGCTCTGCGTCACATGCCGAAGCGGACGCGGAGCGTCCATTGAGGCATTCCCACGCGGGAGCGTGGGAACGATCAGACAGGATTTGCGTCGACCACATTGATCGTTCCCACGCTCTGCGTAGGAATGCAGCCCGTGACGCTCTGCGTCACATGCCGAAGCGGACGCGGAGCGTCCATTGAGGCATTCCCACGCGGGAGCGTGGGAACGATCAGACGGTGAATGTCAGACCCGGAAGTGGCTGACCATCTGCTGCAACTGACCACCCAGGCGTGCCAGTTCAACACTGGACGCGGCGGTTTCGTCGCTGGCGGCGGCGGTTTGTTCGGAGACGTCGCGCACGTTGATGATGCTGCGGCTGATCTCTTCGGCCACGGCGCTTTGCTGTTCGGCAGCGGCGGCGATCTGCTGGTTCATCGACTGGATGTTGGACACCGTGCGGGTGATGTTTTCCAGGGACACGCCAGCCTTGCGAGTCAGGGCGACGCTGCTGTCGGTCAGGGCGCGGCTGTTGTTCATCACCGCCGACACTTGTTGCGTGCCGTTCTGCAAACCGGCCACCAGGCCTTCGATTTCTTCGGTGGATTTCTGCGTACGTTGGGCCAGGCCACGGACTTCGTCGGCCACCACGGCAAAACCACGACCGGCTTCACCGGCACGGGCCGCTTCAATCGCCGCGTTAAGCGCCAGCAGGTTGGTCTGTTCGGCCACAGCCTTGATCACGTCCATGACGCTGCCGATCTTGTCGCTTTCCTGTTGCAGCACGCTCATGGCTTCGGTGGAACGCGCCACTTCAGTGGCCAGGCGTTCGATCTGGGCGATGGCTTCGTTGACCACTTTGTCGCCGGCGCGGGCTTCGCCGTCAGCGGCGGCGGCCGCCTGGGAGGCTTCTTCGGCGTTACGCGCGACTTCCTGCACCGTGGCCGTCATCTCGTGCATCGCGGTGGCCACCTGATCGGTCTCGATCTTCTGGCTGTTGACCCCGGCGCTGGTTTGTTCGGTCACGGCGGACAACTCTTCGGCGGCGCTGGCGATCTGGGTGACGCCGTCGCGGATGCCGCTGATCAAGTCGCGCAGGGTCACGCCCATGCGGCCGATGCCTTGTTGCAACACGCCGAGTTCGTCGCGGCGGGTGACTTTGACGTCCTGGGACAGGTCGCCGCTGGCGATGCGGTCGACCACGGTCATGGTTTCACGCAGCGGGCCGGTGATCTGACGGGTGATGACCACGGCGGCAATCACGCCCACCAGCAACGCCAGCAAGGTGCTGATCAGTTGCAGGGTGCGGGCCTGGGCGCTTTCGATGTCACGACGGTCGATCTGGAATTGATAGAGCTTGTCGCTCAGGTCGACGATGGCGGTGCCCTGGTCGGTCATGTCCTTGCGCACGCGCACGGCGTCGGCAGTGGCGGTTTTGAACGCCAGCAAGGCGCTGCGGTAATTGGTCAGCGCGGTGTCCAACTGACGCAAGGCGTCTTGCTGGGTGTCGGCGAAATGCACGTTCAGGGGCTTGAGGCTGGCGATGGCCGCGTCCAGTTGACCGACGGCTTTTTGCTCGGTCTCGGCGTTGGTGGTGGCGGTGTAGCCGCGCACTTCGTAGCGGGCCAGCATGAACGCTTCCTTGGCTGCCGTAACGGCCTGGAACTGTTCGAAACGCTGATCGCTCAGGGGCATTTCCTGGACCCGCTTGCCGATCGTATTGATCAGCGTGTTGGCGGCTTCGGCATTCGCGCCCATGGCGTCGCGGGCGCTGTTACCGGTGCGGTAAGCGCTGCGCATTTCCTTGAGCGAGGCCTGATAAGCGGCGATGACGCCGGCCTGCTCCTTGAGCATTTTCAGGTTGTCGACATTTTTGAAACTGCCCAGCAGCGCGGTTTGTTGCGCGGCAAAACTGTCGAGCGTGGTTTGTACGTTCTGTGCGGCGGTTTCGTCGCCGTTGGTCAGCATGTATTGCAGGCGCACCACACGCAGCTTGGTCAGGCCGGCATTGAGCTGGGTGATGTCGCTCATCCAGTTGCTGCGGTCGATCAACCCGCCCAGGCTCGTCCAGCCGGTGAGGGCCAGGACGCAGGTCAGGGCCAGGACCAGGCCGAATCCCAGGCCCAGTTTCATATTCACGCTGATGTTGCCGAACCAGCTATTCATCACAATTCCTCCAGGAACGTTGCATTTCTCTATCGTCAGTTGGCTGGAAGATTGTTGTTTTTAGGTGCCAGCAAGGTGTGTCGCAGACCTGTATCGGCAGCATTGCCGAGAGCTGAAAGGATTTTGTCGGACAGAACCTGTAACAAGGTATTGGGTCGGTTTTCAGCTTTTTTTCACATGGGTTTCACTTGCCGGGGACGCTTGCCTCTCTACCCTCGCGGCATTTAGTGACAGGTGCGACATGTCGGCGAGGCGGCTTGATGTGGAAGTGAGACTGAGTCTGTTCGGGATAAAACGCTCGATTGATCTGAGCCGTTTGGCCCGTTATCGCAACACCTTGGTGGTGCTCGCCTCGGCGCTGTTGGTCATTCCGTTGACCTTCTGGCTGCTGGCGCCCGCCGCTGTGCCGGACCTGGCCCATGGCAACGTGGCCGGGGCCAAGGCGTTGATGTCCGGCTGGGCCAAGGGCGACATGATTGTGCTGGTACGCCACGTCGAGCGCTGCGATCACTCCACGGCGGCATGCCTGAGCGGCAACGATGGCATCACCGATCGCTCCCGTGGCGTCGCCGTGGAGGTGGGCTCGCATTTCGAACGCCTGGGCCTGGCCAAAGCTGATATTTATAACAGCCCGATGGTGCGCACGGCGCAGACCGCCGGCTACATGTTCAACTCGGTCAGTGCCGGTGAAGACTGGTTGATCAGTTGCAAGGGCACCATGCTGCGTGACGCCCTGGCGCATAAAGTGCCGGGCCGCAACCTGATTCTGGTGACCCACAGCGAGTGCATGACGGCGCTGGAAAAAAGCATGAACGTGTCGACGTCTACCTTGGGTTACGGCGCCTCGCTGTTCGTGTCGACCGAAACACCGCAAGCGCCCACCATTCTCGGTTACATCGAGGCCTCTGACTGGCGCTCGGTGACGACCCGATAATTTCCCTGACTCAGGATTTCCGATGCAGACGGCTTCTTCTAAGCGCTTTTATTGGGTGAACTTCGGCATTCCACTGGCCTGCGCGGCGGTGGTGTTCCTGATGTTCGATATGACCAACATCGACATTGCCTTCAGCAATCTGCTGTTTGACCCGGTCGCCCAGATCTTCCCGCTCGACAAGGTTCACTTCTTCGAGAAGCTGACCCACAAATGGGCGCGGATCATTCCGAACTGGACCGGTGAAGTTGCCGTGATCGGCGCGATCCTGTCGTTTGTCTGGCCACTGATCAATCCGCAGAAACACCCGCGACTCGGCGGTTTTCTGCAGCGCACTAAAGCGTTACCGGTGCTGCGCTTTGCCCGTGATCATCGGCGGGATTTTCTGTTCGTGGTGGTCGCGTTTGCCATTTGCACGGGCGTGATCCATTTCCTCAAGGCCCACACCAGTGTGTATTGCCCGATTGAGACGACCCTCTACGGCGGCAAACTCGCCCACGTGGAGTGGTACAACAACTTCCAGCTGTTCAAGGAGGCGGGCGAGGGGCGCTGCTGGCCAGGCGGGCACGCTTCGGGTGGCTTCACCATGCTCGCGCTGTACTTCGTGGCGCGCCGCTACCGCTGGCGCTATTCGAAAGCCGTGATGTGGGGCTCGTTATTGCTCGGGTTCATCTACGGCACCGCCCGGGTCCTGCAGGGCTGGCACTACATGTCCCACACCTTCTGGGCCGGGATCTTTGTGTGGCTGGCGTGTTTGCTGACGGCGCTGGCGTTTTATGGCCGGGCGCGGCTGGAGGTGCCGGTGTTGCAGCGACATGAGCGGGTGGGGCAGATGGCTGAGGCGCAGACTGTCGGCTGAACACGGTCCTGAATGACAAAAACCCGCCAGCCTCTGATCGAGGGTGGCGGGTTTTTTGTTGTCTGGATTGGGGGATGGTGGTGGCAGGGAGATTGCTTTCGCGGGCAAGCCTCGCTCCTACAGGGTTTGTGTCGCACACAACTTTTGTGATCGACCTCTCCCCTGTAGGAGCAAGGCTTGCCCGCGAAGAACGATAACGCGGCCTACCTGAAGGAATCACTCCCCGACAAAATAATACGGCTGCCGTCCTACCATCATGACCTTCAGCACCTTCAATGGCGCGACGGGCTCGCTTTCGCCAGACATCACCGCGACGTTGGTCGGCGATGCTTTCAGAAACTCATGCAACTGAGCCTCGGTGTCCAAGCCCTTGAGCACTTTCCGGGTGTAGAACACGGTCGCGCCGCCGACCCGTTCATTGGCCTGGAACAGGGCGACTTGTTGCCCATTGGCCTGTAGCGTTTGAATCTGCTCGGTCAGCGGCAGGAAGGACAGCGCGACATCGGCCCGTGGCATTGCCCATTGTGCGGCAGCCAGGTAGCTGGCGATCACCACGGTGAGCAAGCCGGCGGCCAAGCCCTGCCGGTGCCGGGCGATACGACCGATCAGGGTCGAGGCACCTTCGCGGGCCTTCAGCCTTTCAAACAGGACACGGGCATATTCCGCTGCAATCACCGCCGCGGCAGGCGTCATTGACATCAGGTACACCGTGCGTTTGCTCGACGCCAACGACAGCATGACGAACTGTGCCAGGATCCACAGGGTGAAAAACAGCAAGTAACGATTGGCCATCAGGCTTCTGCGAAAGTGCCACAACCCCAGGTACACCAGGATATTCCAGGGCAGGAAGGCTTCCGGCAGTTTGGCGAGGTAGTAGTAGAACGGTTCGTAATGCCCGGCTTCTACAAAGGAGCCGCTGAAACGGCCGACGCTGTTGGTCAGCAACACTTCGCTCACTGCATGTGTACCGCCGCGCTGATAGAGCACGGCGAGCCAGATCAGCAGGGGGATCAGCCCCACTAGCGTCAACAGGCCGGGGCGCAGCCAGTCAGTGATTTTCAGGCGTTTATCCATCAGGCTCTCGGCCAGCAGGAACGCGAAGATCACCACACCTGGCATCGCCAGGCCCAGCACGCCTTTGCTCAGGGTCGCAATGGCAATCCCGAGAGCGAACAGCAAGGCATTGCCGACCGTGGCATGTCGCTGTCCCTGGAAAAACGCCAACAGCGCCATGGTCACACCGAGGGCGAGCAAGGCGTCTTCACCGACACCCCGCACGTTGCTCCAGTAACTGGCCATGGTCGCCAGCAGGATCCCGGCGGTCCAGGCAATGGCTTTCGGCCGGCCGAACCGACGCAGCATCGCGTACAACAGCATCACGCTGAACAACCCGGCAAACGCCGATGCCAGTCGAACCGCCCACGGTGTGCCGCCGAATGCACGAATTGCCCCGGCGTCGAGCCACAGGCTCAGGGGCGGTTTCTCCAGAAAGGGTTCACCGAACAGGCGCGGCGTCACCCAGTCGTCATCCAGGTGCATTTCCATAGCGATTCCGGCAACCCGGGCTTCGGTGGAGCCTTGTAGCTGATGATTGCCAAGTGCGAAGAAAAACAGCAGACAGCCAAGCAGAAACAGCAACGGGGCAGGACGCGACATAAGGTTCTGGCTACCGGAGAAAAGGGGCCGAAAAGAACGGGCTGAAAAAAGTATACGGGGTGAATTCTTAACAAAGTGTGAACAAACGATGTGATCTATTACTGGCAGACGCCGAACCTGTTTTTCCCTTATGCCTGACTGGCCCTGCCAAGTGAGCTCTTGATTGAAACACACCCCAACTCCATTGCCGGCTGCAAGACGTGCCGCTCTTGGAAAAGCTGTTCGCAGGTCCGGTATTGCCTTGATCATCCTGCTGATCGCCGCAGCGATTGTGGGTTACTGGATGTTCACACCACCGGCGCCGTACGTGCCGTTGATTGACCTGGACCCTGCAGTCGTGTCGATGATTGCCTTGGGCGACCAGGGCAGCGGCGATCTGCAACAGTGGCGAGTGGGGCAGGCCATGGAGCGTGTCGCGGCCAGGGACGGGCGGCTGGACATGGTCGTGTTGTTGGGCGACAACTTTTATGGCAAATCGCTGACCGGCATTCACGACCTGAGCTGGCAGATGAAATTCGAGCGCGTTTATTGGGGCAAATGGCTCAGCCACGTGCCGTTCTACGCCGTGCTGGGCAATCACGATTACCCGGTGTCGCAAAAGGTCGAAGTCGAGTACGGTCGGCGGCACGAGGGCTCGGGCCGCTGGCAGATGCCGAGCACGTTCTACGTCAAGGATTTCGGCAACGTCGATGGACGCCCATTGGTGCGCATGGTGTTCCTCGACACGGCGGCGCCACGGGAATCCTTCCAGCAGCAGATCGATTTGCTTGACCAGGCCTTCCAACAACCGGGACCAGCGCCTGTATGGCGCATCGCGGCAGCCCATCACCCGGTGCGCAATCATGGCGAGCACGGTGAGGACGGCGAACTGGTCACCCTGTTGTTGCCCGCCCTGGAGCGCAACAAGGTCGACGTGTTCCTGGCCGGGCACGATCACAATCAGCAACTGTTGTTACGCGCCGCTGAGCCCGCCTGGGTGGTGTCCGGGGCTGGCGGCCAAAAACTCTACGCCGTTGGCGCCACTGCGCTGGACACCTCGTTTGCCAATGCGCACGCAGGTTTTGCCAAACTTGACTTCAATGCGAGCCAACTACGGCTGAACTACTACGACGACCGAGGCAATCTTGAAACCGGTTTTCTTTGGGCCAGGGATTGTCAGTGGATGGCCAAAGGGTGCTTGTTGCCCGATGTCGCGCAACAGATCGTCGCGCAATAACACGCTCAGTGTTTAACGGAATTGGGCATGTGGTGCCGAGTTGATCAACGCCGTCAGTACATGATCCTGCCAGCGCCCGGCGATGCTCAGGTACGCCTTGGCGTAGCCCTCACGCTCAAATCCCAGGCGCTCCAACAGCCGCGCACTGCGTTCATTGCCCGGGATGTAATTGGCCATGATCCGGTGCAGTTGCTGTTCTTCGAACATGTAGCGGATCCCCGCCTCCAGCGCTTCCTGCATCAAGCCGCGGCCCTGATGGGCTTCGTCGATGTGGTAGCCGAGATAGCAGGCCTGGAATGCGCCGCGCGTGATGCCGCTGAAATTGCAGGCGCCGATCATCTGGCCGTTGTCCGGGTCGAGCAGCGCGAAGTGCACCGCCAGGCCGGCGGCAAAAGCGCTGGCCTGCACTTCAAGGCGCGGGCGGGTGCGTTCAGGGCTGTGGTAATCGGCGGGACGAATCGGTGACCAGCGGGCGAGGTGTCTTTGATTGCGCCGGTAGAAGTCGCTTTCCAGCGACGCCTGTTCAGGGTCGAGCACCGCCAGCGTCAGGCGTTTGCAGGGCAGGGACAACAGCGGCATACAGCGCTCCGGTACGCGGGGATCGTCGCGCAAGCATTACGCGGTCAGCGGAAAAACTCAAACCACCAGCGGCAATGTCACGATAAAAGTACTGCCCTGGCCATCGCCGTCGCTCATGCCGACCACCTTGCCGCCGTGGGCTTCCACCAGCTCGCGCACCACCGTCAGGCCGATGCCCAGGCCGGCGCCATTGAAGCCGATGGCATGCACGTCTTGCACAAACGGCTCGAAGATAAACGGCAAGGCCTGGGCGGAAATACCAATGCCGTCATCGCAAATGCTCATTTCCAGCACGTCATCCTTGGCGGTGACGGACAGCGTGACATTGCCCCCGGCCGGTGTGTACTTGGCCGCGTTACCCAGCAGGTTGCCGAGGATTTGCGTGAGGCGTACCGGGTCGCCGTCCACCGACAGCGCGCACGCGGGCAGTTGGGCGTTGAAGTGCAAGTGACGGGTGTTCATCACCGGGCTGCACACTTCGATGGCGCCCTGGATGATTTCCACCATGTCGACGATCTGGCGATCAAGGCGCAGCTTGCCGGTGCTGGCGCGGGACACGTCGAGCAAGTCGTCCACCAGCCGCGACATGTGCTGCACCTGGCCTTCGATCAGCGCCTGCATGCGCGGCAGTTCTTCGGCGGGCACTCGTACCAGGCGACCGGCGATCATGCTGATGGGCGTCAGCGGGTTGCGCAGTTCATGGGCCACCAGGGTCAGGATGTTGCGTTGCTGCGCCAGCGTGTGTTCGGCCGAGGCTTGCAGGTTTTGCGCGCTGAGGGCGGCGATCACCAATTGTGCATTGGCCTCGCGCATCTCCAGGAACAGCCGTTGCTCTTCTTTCGAGCGCTGGGGTTTTTCCGCATCGGTTTGCGCCAACAGCACCGCCAGCACCAATTGCTGATTGGCTTCGACCAGGTGCTCGATTTGCTGGGCATCCACCAGTCGATTGTTGGTGTCGTTCAGTTCTTTTTGCAGCGCCGTCAGCACCGCACGTGCTTCCACGGTTTTCTGGCCGAGCAGGAACAACTCAAGCGCGGCGGTCGCCATCGCTTGTGCGTTCGTGCCAGTGGCCTCAGTCATGGTCCTTGTTTACACCTTGTCCTGGAGGGTGGGCCGACGGGTTGGCCGGCCACCGAGCAAACCTTCCTGATCCGGCAGCATCTCGCCGATCTGCAAGCCGTCATCGTCGATGCGGTACAGGCGCAGCTCATCGGAGTGCGCGCTGGCGCGGACCTTGACCACGGCCATGATGCGCAGCAAGCGGCTCTGCACTTCGATGTAGCGCTGGACGATGATCGCGTCGGTGAGGAACGCCGTGCCGTAAGGGCTGAAACGCAGGTCGGTGTAACGGTCTTCCAGCTCCGAGGTCATCAATACGCTGACCCCGGCACTGGTCAGCGCGGTGACCATGCGCGACAGCGACTCGCGAAAGTCCTCGCGGAAGGTCGGCGCCAGCGCCAGTTCGAAGCCCGACAGCGAATCGATCACCACGCGGGTGGCTTTGAGTCGGTCAATCTCGCTGAGCAGCAACTGGACGATTTCATCGATGGACAGGTCCGGCGCGCGGCTGTCGACTAAACCGACCTGGCCGCTCTGGATCAACCCGGCCAGCGTAGCGTTTTGCGAGTGATTGGGCCGTTGCTCGAACACCGCGATTACACCGGTTTCGCCGTTACGCGCGCCTTCGGCGAGGAAGGTCGCGGCCAGAATGCTTTTGCCCGAACCCGACGGCCCGGCCACCAGCAACGAATAACCCCGGGGCAAACCGCCGCCGAGCATGTCATCGAGCTGCGGCACGCCCATTTTCAGGCGTTTGATCGGGAACTCCAGCGGCGCTTCAACCGGGTTGAGCGGGGCGGGGGCGAAGACCTTGATACCCGACGAGTCAATGCGGAAGGTGTGCAGCCCCGGCAAGGTCGGCTGGCCGCGCATCTTCATGATTTCCATCTTGCGCACCATCGAGTTGCGCTGAACGCTCTGGCGCAGCCAGATCAGGCCATCGGCCACGGTGAAAATCGGGTTGGTGTCGGTTTCGGTGAAATATTCGCCAATCAGGAAGGTCGTCGCCTGCCAGGTGGTCATCAACATGCCCAGTTGCTGAACGAACTGCGGCAGGTTGTTATTGGGGTTGTCCTGGGTCTGGCTGGCCAGCACCACGGAGCGGAACGAGTCGACAAACACCAGTGACGGAGAGTGGGCCTCGACCTCACTGACGATGCGCCGCAGCACCTCGTCCAGATTCCCGGCCAGGGTATCGTCGGCCAGGTTGATGTAGCGGATCGACTGGTTGATCGCTTCGGCATCGAAAAAGTCGAATTGCTGCTGGTAGCGCAGCATCTTCAGCGGCGGCTCGCCGAGTACGGTAAAGAACAACGCCGGGCGTTCAGGCGTTGCCAGGGCAAACATCATCTGATGCGCCAGGGTGGTTTTGCCACAGCCTGGAGGACCCGCAATCATGTTGAACGAAAATTCCGGCAAACCTCCGCCCAGCACCTCGTCCAGGCCTGGCACGCCGGTGGCCAGACGGTTGATAGTTACTTTGGTGCTCATGGCGAATTTTCCTGCGAAGGGGTGTCGCTCAAAGAAGGTTTCCACACGCCACGAAGCAAACGTGCGGTGAGCGAGGGCCCGATCAGCGTGGTCAGCAATTCATAGAACGTGGTCAGCAGCACTTCACCGAAAAACAGTGCATCGACTTCGCTTTGCTCGACAAGTACGGAGTTGAGGGCAATCAGATCCAGCGCGGCCTGCACACTGTCATAGGTGCCGGCCAGACGCGGATGAGTGGAGGCGCAGAGGTGGAGGCTGCGACGATAGAGCGCGACAACCCCTTGCTGGCCGATGATGGGCGTGAGGGCTGCGTTCATATCCTGCAAGGTGGAAATGATCGCCTGGGCGATGCTTGCAGTGTCAGCGTTGGGACCAACACGGTGCGCCAGAGAAGCTACGATCTGGCGGCTCTCTTCGCTTAGCGTGGACATGGCTAACTGATATCTGATTGACAGGTGCCGATGGTACACCGAATACGGGGGTTGGAAGTGATTTGCATCAACGATATTAAGCGCCCGGAAACAGGGCGTTTCGTGGCTTGCCAGTCAATTGCCAGGCAAAAAAAAGCCCGCGGGAGGGCGGGCAAACCGTAGTTTCTTGAATGAGCGAGGGCACTGTACCGGTTGGTGCGGGGCGAATGGGTGAAGAAAAATTCATCTGCGTGGGCCCATCGCAAGGATTAGGGCAAATGGTCTGCCGCAAAATCCGCCTCCGAACGCGCCTGCAAGCGGCCCTTGCGACAGGCCTTCTGAAACAGCTCGAAGTCCTGCTCGTTCTGCCTGGCATAGCCTTTGGCGTACTTGAACAGCGCATCGGCCAGCGCTTCGCTTTTGCCGATGTAACCGCTGACCTGCGCGGCGTGGCCTGACGATTTGGCGTGGGCCCGGGCCAGGGCGCGGCCACAGGTCCTGGCGTAGGCGGCGAAGGTTGGTGCATCAAACGTCTCGATTTCCGCCGAGACTTTCATGTCCCGCAGCTGACGCACATAAAAGTACCGGCCACTAGGCCCGGTGGTCCAGCCGAGAAACAGATCGCTGGCCGATTGCATCAAGCGCTGGCCATTCACCACGCGCTGTCCCTCGTGCTGCACTCGCGGCTTGGTCTTGACGTAACCGGCGAGCACCGAGCGTCGCGCTTCCTTGAATTGCAGGAACAGCGGGTTCTCCTGTTCGTCGGTCAGCAGCGCCACCAGGCAACGCGTGCCGACACTGCCCACGCCCACCACTTTGAACGCCATGTCGTGGGCATGAAAACGCGACAACAGTTCACGTCGATCCGCTTGCAGCGTTGCCCGATAGTCGCCCATGAACGTCTCGTAAAGCGGCTTCCAGTCCGACAGACGCAGCCAGTCATCATCGGCATCCAGCAGCGTGGTGTTTTTATGCAGGTGGAAGATTTCCGGCAAGTCATCGCGAATCGTCAGACGGCCATTGGCGTCACGTTCGCAGATTTTCGGCAGCAACTCCGCGTGGGAGCGTCGTTCGGCTTTCTCGATGGCCCGCTCCACGTGTTCCAGGGTGGCTTTGCTGGCTTGCTCCAGCAAGTCGTCATAGCTGATGGACTCGTACCAGGTTTCCATCGCGCTCTGTTCGGCGCACTCGACCATGGTTTTCTGATAGGCCGCGACCACCTCGCGGCACACCGCTTCCTCAACCGTTTCGCCGTGCCGCAGGTCCTTCGCGGCGATCAGGAAACTCGCCACCAACCGTTTAAGGTCCCACTCCCAAGGCCCGGGGTGCGCTTCGTCGAAGTCATTGAGGCTGAACAGCAGATTGCGCTCGGGCGTGGCGAAACCGCCGAAGTTCATCAAGTGACTGTCACCGCAGATCGGCGAGATCAGCCCCATGCTGGAGGTGCCCGCCAGGTCATGGGCCTGGAGCAGGGCGTTGCCGCGATAGAAGGTGAACGGGGAGACCAACATGCGGCCGTAGCGCAACTCGACCAGCGATTTGATGCGGCCCTCGCTTGACGCCTTGATCAGCGGCAGCGGATCGCGATCGACGTGGCCGAGGGACGACTGGGTGTTGCGGGGGCAGGTTCTACGCGCGTCCTTGCCTTGCTTGAGGCGGTCTTTGAGGGTGGTCATGGGGGCTCGGTCGGTGAGTTTTTGGAGGAAGCGCATCTCCCAACATGGCCATCAGCCTGTCGATGCCCGTTCGAGCTGACGAGTTTCGTCGCCGAGACCTGCACCCGATCTTTCAGATGAATCTGCCGGAAGGGTATGTGCTGGAACAATTGCGTAATCGTCTGGCTAAAACCGTAAACGTCGATCCGATGTTGCTGCTGGCTCTTTCCGGTAGCAGTTCGCCTATTGGCAGGGTTCAGGTGCGTTCCGAAGCGGTCGATGTTTTGCTTGGCGGACAGCAATTTCCAGGTGAAAAACTCGAAGAGATCCTGAGCTGGGATGGGACGGAAGATATCTTCGCCGGCCTTCTTGATCGCTACATCCTGCGGGCTGGTATTTCGGGTGTTCAGCCCAAGGTGCTGGTGCCGGAGCAGCAGCAAACCGAGTTGCCAAGGGTGACCTCGAAAACCTCGGACTTGATCATCAAAAGTGGTCGGGACGAGTTTCCCGGACTGGCGATCAATGAATTCCTGTGCATGTCCATCGCCAAGGACGCCGGCATTCCCGTGCCAGAGTTTTACCTCTCTGATAACGCCAGGCTGTTTGTCATGCGCCGCTTTGACCGAGACGAGCAGCTCAATCCAATTGGCTTTGAAGACATGGCGGCGCTGATGGGGCTTTCGGCTGATCAGAAGTACAGCAAAAGTTATGCGGCAATTGCTAAAGCAATCCGGTTGTTTTGTCCGGCGCAGCATCATCGATCCTCGCTTGATCAACTCTTCGATAGCGTGGCCTTAAGTTGCATCGTTGGAAACGGTGACGCTCACTTGAAGAATTTCGGCTTGCTCTACTCAGACCCTACGCAACGCGATGCGCGGCTGGCGCCGGCATACGACATCGTCAACACAACCGCTTACATCCCCGAGGATGTTTTGGCGCTGGATCTTATAGGTAACAAGTCAATGTTGGCCTCGCGGCAAGGACTGCTGGAGTTCGCGCAGAATTGTGAGATTGAACGCCCCAAAGAACGTATTCAGCGGTTGCTTGCTTCTGTTGAACGCGTGCTTGAGCGTTATCCTCAGCATAAGGAAAAGGCGCCCCACGTGGTGAGCGCCATCCAACAGTCTGCGGCGCCCTTTTCTTTGACCTTTGGGTAGTGTTGATCTCAAAAGCGACGGAGGCGTCAGCATTAAAAGGGCGACTTCAATGAAGTCGCCTACTCAGTATCAGACCGGTTCAATCCTGGACTCGCGCGAGCGGATGTTTTCCAGCGCCTGCTTGACCAACAGCTCAACCAAGGCAGTCAGCCGCTGAATCGTAAGTAACACGTTGCGATCGGGCCTTTCGGACTGGGCTGCCAATTTGGCGGACATGAACGTCAACACGGCGAGGTTCTGACTGGCGTGAGTGAGCAGGGTATGCGTGTCGATGTCCGGGTTGACGGCGAAAATATTCTGCGCCGGAACAGATCGTGTCGGGTTGCTCTGGCGAGCGCTGACGCGGCGCTGGATTTCTTCGGATATTTGGGTCAGGTCGAGCGCATTGGATTCTGGAAAGTTCGGATTTTTAATCAAGGTCAGGCGGGGCTTTTTCATGGAAGAACTCCGGAAGGTTGGGGATCCCACGCTTTACGGCTTTGCAAAACCGTTCGCCGGGTTACAACACGAATGGGAAGTTATCTTCTCGGGCCTCCGCTCGATACTTCATGGAGTTCGACAGACCTTGAGGGAAATGTCCTAGGACGTGGTGAGTGGGTCCTTGTTAATACGGGAAATTGCTTCGCCAGCAGTTAATTGAGTGAAATGAAAAAAGGTGCATGCCCTTTTTCGCGAGTTTCGCCAAGCGTGGTGTTTCAGATGTGGATTTGTAGACCCTAACTACAGGCATTGGGCCTGATTCCTACAGGGTTTGTCGGTTGACGGAGAAGAGGCGCACGACCTAAAGTTCTCCCAACAGCTCAGCACAGCGTGCAGTCAATTGTTAGATCTGCCCAGCAGTCCTGGGCTTTTTTTCGCCCGTAGAAATCTGTGAAACGAACAGCAATCCTTATAGATGGGGATTTTTCTTTCAGAGAGTGATGTTTTTTACTCGGAAATATTTTGATCGGAGTCTGATGCTGACTGCTGAGCAGGTCGTTCAGATCATCAAAAAAATGGTGAATTATCACCTCGAAGATGATCAATCGGCTGGCAGGGAGCTTTATAGAATCTACTTTTACGATTGCCCTCCTCCTTCAAATCAGGTCCGTCTACCGATTATTCCCCAGGGGCATAAAACATCGGGTTACATGAATTTCAATATCCATGCCCCGTATCAGCTTCGACGTCAGCTGCATGCTCAACTCCGAATCAATCGTAAGACTGCGCTTCGGTTAGGGGAGTTAGCCAAAAATGGGGAATGGCAACTCAACACGCACTCGCTGAAAGCACTGCTTAATGGCGAAAGAGCTTGGAAAAATCTTACGAATGCTGATTTCCACTACAGGATCGAACAGAAGACTGTAGATACCAAGCTAGGAATGGATATCACCACTCTGGCGTTGGATAAGTTGGTCGATGTGATTGTCTTGGTGGCGGGCGATTCAGACTTCGTTCCCGCCGCCAAGCTTGCCAGGATGAAAGGCATCGATTTCGTGCTTGACCCCATATGGGCTAATACCACCGCAAGCCTCAGTGAGCACGTAGACGGTATCCGCTCCTTCGATTTGGTGCGGATTATTCAGCACGTGGTCAATACCGCGCCGGTCCATCAGCCACAGTGGTGGAACAGCAGCCAGATGTCGGCTAGGCCATCAGCGCCTTCAGATTCATAACTGCGTTTTTTATAGATAGTGTTGAGCGCTGGATCATTCGAGCGCAACGTCAATTAGAACTCACTCACCCTCACCGTGTGCCCAAAATGATGCTCCCAAAGCCGCACCCCCAACCCACCCGTCCGATCCAGCGATGAACCCACCGTCAAATCCGTAATCAACGTCGGCCGCAATCCCGCATCGAACAACGCAAACCCCGCCGCCAGGCAACAAGTCTCGGTCTGTAGCCCGCAGACCAGCACCCGATCCACCTTCAGGCTTTTCAAATACTCGATGGTTTCCGGTGACGGCGCATAACCGTGCTTGATGAAGATGCGATCAGCCTGGATCAGGCTGTCGTCGTCCGGCGCAGGGTGCCAGCCGAGTTGCTTCTGGAACGGGGTTTTGGATTCGTCGTGGCGTTCGACGGTGGCGACGCTGGGCAAGGTGCCGATGAGCGCCTGAATGCCGTCGATGAGCCATTGCGGTGGGGCGAAGCTGGGTTGGACGTCGATGATGAGGAGGGCTTGGCGCATTGGCTTCTCCAGGGAGGCGGCGATGGTTTGTCATACCCCAGATGCAACAAAACCCGCACTTGGCGGGTTTTGTTTTGCTTCGTTTGGTGGAGCCGGGGGGATTTGAACCCCCGTCCGCCAGTACTCCGCTGTCGGTACTACATGCGTAGCCGTATCTATTAAGTTAACCCTCAGCGACCCGAAGGGCAGGGTGCTTTGGGCGAGTTGTGTAAGTTTTAGCCGCTTCGTCCACAACGTACTGCACGGCGATTCTGTTCTATATGACAATCACTTTGGGTTTACAGACATCCCCTGGTGATTGCTGGACCCGAAGGTACCAGAAGCTCAGGATCTAAAGCTGCTTACGCAGCGAGAGAGAATTCCTGGCCGTAGGTTTCGTCATTGGCAACTATAAGAAGTTGCAACAGTGGATTTACGAGTTCTGTTACCAACTCGGCATGCACCTAAAGTTTCGCGACCGGCGTCGAATCCTAAACGGCCCCGTGCCTGTTGCTCGGTGAATCTTATTGAGCAACAGACGTGCGCAGTGTACGCCAACGCAGCTCAGAAGGCCAACCCGAAGGTTGGCCTCGACTGATTATGGGTTCGGTTCGTTGGACAGTTTGTCCGCACGGGACAGCGCCTGGGTGGCTTCGGTGACGCATTTCTTGTCATCGCCGGCGGCTTTTGATGCCTGGGCGCTGGCGAGCAATCGGTTGAGTTCCATCTTGGTGTTTTCGGACGTTGCCGGCAGTGACGTCACTTTGTCTTTGAGCTCTTGCACCTTGACGGTACAGAGGTCGTTGTCCGCAGCGAATACGGGAGAGGCCAACATTGCAGCGGAAATGAACAGACCAGCGAGTGCGGTACGTTTCATGGGTATCTCCTGAACGTTTGGTCTCGATGCTGAGGCGCTTAATGGCCGCCACGTCGAGTCAGTGATAAGCCTTGTTCTACCGGGCTTATACAAATGACTACGGAGACGTACAGGAATTCGGTTTTTTTAAAAAAGGCTATGAAAAACCGGTCATTCGGAGAAAAGAGCACTAAAAAGGGGCGCAATTGCCCCTTCTGCTTAGTGAAAATGCTTCACGCTGACTTGGCCTGGGTCACCCGATCCACCAGATAGACCAGCCCGTGGTAGTCAATGCCGCCGTGTTGCGTCAGCCCGATCTCACACGTCCGACTGGTGGAAATCCCCTCGCTGCAGTGCTGGACCGCGTCCTTGAGCGAGCGCAGCGAATGCGCGTTCAGCTCCGGCGTGGTAAAGCCCTTGTCACCGGCAAACCCACAACAATGAATGCCTTCGGGAATGACCACATTGTTGCTGCATTTACGTGCCAGATCGATCAGCGCCTGGCTCTCCCCAAGATGCTGGGTGCTGCACGTGAGGTGCACCGCGATGGGCGCATCCTGCGGGGTGAAGTCCAGTCGATCCATCAAATGCGTACGGATGAAGCGCACCGGGTCGTACAGATCCAGACGCACTTCGCCGAGGTCCTGAACCAGGCGCAAGGTGCAGGGGCTGGTGTCGCAGTAGATCGGATCGAGCCCGCCGCGGCTGGCGTGCAGCAGCGCGCCGATCAGTTCCTGGCGTTTGTGCTCGGCCTGTTCGGCGTAACCTTTGGAGGCAAATGGCTGGCCGCAGCAAAGGTTGTCCTGATTGTCTGGAAAGACCACTTGGTAACCGGCCTTTTCCAGCAGCCCACGGGTTTTGTCGTACAGCGACATCTGCTCTTTATCTCCCGCCGCCGGGCCCATTGCCCGTGAGACGCAAGCCGCCAGGTACACCACCC
This sequence comes from Pseudomonas sp. Emmai, assembly GCF_055179735.1. Lineage (NCBI taxonomy): Bacteria > Pseudomonadati > Pseudomonadota > Gammaproteobacteria > Pseudomonadales > Pseudomonadaceae > Pseudomonas > Pseudomonas sp. Emmai. The sequence continues at coordinate 1,213,292 of NZ_CM143685.1, forward strand.
GCGGGCGTTCGTCCGACACGATCGGGCTGAAGCGAATGGCTTTTTCCGGTTGCGGCATCGCGTTGGTCCATTGTGGGACCTGGCCTTTGGATAACCGTGTCAATGTCGCCGACAGCTTGGCCAGCCGTGGCGCCCCCAACAGCATCCGCGCGCCATTGGCCACGTGCAGGGTGAAGCGCGCGCCTTGCAGTGCGGTGGCGAAATTTCCTTCCAGCCAATTGGCGGTTTTCGTGTGCGTCGCCTTACGGCTGCGCAGCTTTTTCACCAGGTCGCCGGTGTTGATTCCTACAGGACAACGTTGCGCACACAACCCGGTCGCGGCGCAGGTGTCGATGCCTTGGTATTCGTAAGCGGCTTCAAGTTCGCGGGTGTCGACACCGGCACGTTTCTTCGCCTGAATGTCACGCCAGATAACGATGCGCTGACGCGGGCTCAGGGTCAGTCCTTTCGACGGACAGACCGGCTCGCAAAACCCGCACTCGATGCACTTATCCACAATCTCGTCAGCGGCGGGCAGCGGCTTCAGGTGTTTGAGGTGGATTTGCGGGTCGTCGCTGAGCACCACGTCCGGGTTGAGAATGCCGTTGGGGTCGAGCAATCGCTTGAGTTGCCACATCAACTGATAGGCATCGCTGCCCCATTCCAGCTCAACGAAGGGTGCCATGTTACGACCGGTGCCGTGCTCAGCCTTCAGCGAACCACCGAACTCCACGGCCACCAGTTGCGCCACGTCATCCATGAACGCCTGATAGCGTGCGACTTCTTCCGGGTTGTTGAAGCCTTGGGTGAAGACGAAGTGCAGATTGCCTTCCAGGGCGTGTCCGAAAAGGATCGCTTCGTCGTAGTGATGTTTGTCGAACAACTCGATCAAGCGGTTCACGCCGATCGCCAGTTGTTCCACCGGGAAGGTCACGTCTTCGATGATCACCGTGGTCCCGGTTTTGCGCACCGCGCCGACTGCCGGGAAGGTGTCCTTGCGGATCGCCCAGAGCCGGGCGTTTTCCAGCGGGTCTTCGGTGAAGTCGACTTGTTTTTCCACCGGGAACGAAGCCACGGACGCCATGATCTGCGCCAGTTGTTCGCGCAACAACGTGGACGAGGCAGCGCGGGATTCAATCAGCAGGGCGCAGGCATTGTTCGACAGCTGCTGTACGAAAGCGGGCATGCCGGGTTTGTCCTGCACCGAGCGCAGGCTGCGGCGGTCCAGCAACTCCACGGCCGACACCGGTTGGCTTTTCAGCACGGTGACGGCGTTGCAGCAGGTTTCCACGTCCGGGAACACGATCAGCGCCGAGGCTTTGTTCGGGTGGTCGATCACTGTGTCGTACGTCACCGCGCTGATGAAGCCGAGCGTGCCTTCGGAGCCCACCAGCAAATGGCTCAAGATATCCACAGGCTCGTCGAAATCCACCAGGGCGTTGAGTGACAGGCCGGTGGTATTTTTCAGACGGTATTTGTGGCGGATTCTGGCAGCCAGTTCGGCATTGGCGCGGGTCTCGCGGCCCAACGTCGCCAGACGCTCCAGCAGTTCGGCATGGCTCTGGCGAAACGCCTCGACACTGTCGGCATCTTCGGTATCGAGTCGGCTGCCATCGGCCAGCACCAGACGAATGCCGGCCAGGGTGTGATAGGTATTTTGCGCCGTACCGCAGCACATGCCACTGGCATTGTTGGCGACGATACCGCCGATCTTGCAGGCGTTGATCGAGGCCGGGTCCGGGCCGATCTTGCGCCCGAACGGCGCCAACCACGCATTGGCCTGGGCGCCGATCACGCCGGGTTGCAGGCGGATTTGCGTGCCTTGGCCACGGATCTCGCGACCGTTCCAGTTATCTCCCAGCACGATCAATACCGAATCGCTGATGGCCTGCCCGGACAGGCTGGTGCCCGCCGCGCGAAAGGTCACCGGGACCTGATCCCGTTGCGCCAGTTTCAGCAGCGCGACCACTTCGTCTTCGGACTCGACACGAATCACCAGTTGCGGAATCAGCCGATAGAAACTGGCGTCGGTGCCGAATGCCAGCGTCGATAGCGGGTCGTCGAAACGTCGGTCCTGGGGTATCAGTTGCTGCGCATCACGCAGAAAAGTCGAGGGTAACGTCATTGATCCTCCAGGATCAGCACCACCAGGTCCTTTGGACCGTGGGCGCCGTAAGCCAGGACTTGCTCGATGTCGGCAGTCTTCGACGGACCAGACACCAGCAAGGCGTTGGTCGGCATGCCCTGGGCCCATTCGAATTCCTGCTGCACTTGATAGAAGTTGTCGCGGATTTCACTGGCCTTGAGCAGGGCGAAATGCACCGGCGGCACCAGGCTCATCAAACGCGGTTCTTCCCGCGTCGGCCAAAGAATCAGGCTACCCGTCGCGGCGATTGCGCCGAGTGTAGTCGTGAGGCTGGCCGGGGTGTCGTTAAACAGTTCGGCTTTCCAGTCTTCTATCGGGCGGTCGTAGGATTTGAGCGTCGGCAGGCCGGGATTGTTCGACCAGTGTTGAGTGACACGTTGCCCATGCGCTGTCGTCGGCGCGATCAACAGGCTCGGCAACTGACGATCTCGCAACAGTTGGGCTAACAACTCAGGCCAATCTTCGCCCGAGGTCAGATGGATTTCGGTGTGCACCGCTTCCATCAGTTTGCGCAATTGCGGGATGCGTTGTTCGGGCGTGTAGGTGTAAGGGGCGGTCAGTAGTTCGACGTCGAACTCGTCAGGCACCGGTGTCGTGCCGGTCAGACTTTTCCGCAATTTGCCGAGGATATTTTGCTTGGCGCTCATCAACGATCTCCCTGTTTGGCCAAGTGCTCGCGGGCCAGGTCATGCAGCGAGCGGGCAGCGGGTTTTGGTGCGCTGTGGTTTTGCGTCCACGGGCCGACATTGCTCGGTGCAAGCGCACGCAGGCGCGTGGCGAAGAAGCCGAACAAACGATAGAGCGTCGGCGAGCTGTTGAGTCGCGCCCAGGCGTTCCAGATAAAGCGTTCCTTGCGTGAATACTTGCTGCCCTGGCCGCGCATGACTTGATGCGGGCTGTCCGGGGCCTTGACGTTTTCTTCCCGCAGGCGCCGCAGCAGTGCCGGAATCGGAATTTTTACCGGGCAGACTTCACCGCAGGCGCCGCACAACGACGATGCACTCGGGTGATCCGGGACTTTCGCCAGGCCAACCATGTGCGGGGTGATGATTTTTCCGATAGGCCCAGGGTAAACCTCCCCATAGGCGTGGCCGCCGATTCGGGTGTAGACCGGGCAATGATTCATACAGGCGCCGCAGCGGATGCAGTTCAGGGTCTGGCGCAATTCGCTGTCGGCGAAGGCCTGGCTGCGACCGTTGTCGAGCAATACCAGGTGCACTTCTTGCGGGCCGTCAAGTTCATGCGCCTTGCGCGGGCCGGAGATCATGTTGACGTAGGTGGTGATGGGTTGGCCGAGGGCCGAACGAGTCAGCAGCGATAGCAGCGGGACGACGTCGCGCAGGTTTTCAACGACTTTTTCGATGCCGGTGACGGCTATGTGCACCGGCGGGACCGTGGTGGTCATGCGCCCGTTGCCTTCGTTTTCCACCAGCAGCAGGGTGCCGGTTTCCGCCACGGCGAAGTTGACACCGGAGACGCCGATGTCTGCTTCGAAGAATTTCTGTCGCAAGACTTTGCGACCGATCTGAATGAGTTGGTCAACGTCCTTGGTGTATTCCACGCCAAGTTTGTCGTGGAACAAGGACGCGACCTGACCGGCGTTCTTGTGGATCGCCGGCATAATGATGTGTGAAGGCTTCTCGTGGTCGAGCTGGACGATGTACTCGCCCATGTCCGATTCCAGGCATTCAATGCCTTGATCAGCGAGGAAATGATTCATCTCCATCTCTTCGCTGACCATCGATTTGCCCTTGATCACTTGCCGCCCCTCGTGAGCGCGGATGATCGATAAGACGATGCCGTTGGCCTCGTCCACCGTTTCCGCCCAGTGCACTGTCACACCGTTGCGGATCAGGTTTTGTTCAAGCAGCTCGAGCAGGTCGGGCAACTTGGATAACGCACGGGCGCGGACAGCATTGCCCAGCACTCGCAAATGTTCTCTTTCATGGGCATCGCTGAAAGACGCGGCCCGTTTTGTCATCAGTGAATCCATCGCGCTGCGAAAGTTATTTCGCAGTTGCGTGTCAGCCAAAGCCTCATGAGCCCGGCCGCGAAAATCTTCTTCCACGGCAACCGTAGGAATAATCGCGGAAGCGTTCATCGAACACCCCCGGTGCGTTGCCAAAGGAAACTGGCCAGATGTTGGCCGCGCAACGCTTCCTTTTGTTTCTCCAGAGAGCCGTTGATGTTCATCAGGCAACCGCAATCGGCACTGAGTACCTGATGCGCGCCGGATTCCTTCAGCGACCGGGTCTTGTCCGCCACCATAGCGCCGGAAATGTCTGGCATACGGACGCTGAAAGTCCCGCCAAAGCCACAGCATTCACTTTCGTGGCTGTGATCGACCCGCTCCACGTTGCCCAGTTGCGCCAGCAACTCGCGACCGTGCAGGTGAGTGTTCATCTCCCGGCGGGCTGAACACGAGGTGTGCAGCGCCACTTTTACCGGTGCGCCGCTGTCCTTGAGCTGCACCTTGCAGACAAACAGCAAGAACTCCGCCAATTCATAAGTCCGGGCTGCAAGCGCCTGAACCTGTTTCAACGTGTCCGGCTCGTCCTTGAACAAGTCGGCATAGTGCTCGCGCAACATGCCCGCGCAAGAACCCGACGGCACCACCACCGGGTAATCCCCGGCAAACAGCGCCAGTTGCGAGCGCGCCACGGTCCGGGCCTGTTCGGTGTAACCCGAGGTGTAGGCCGGTTGCCCGCAGCAGCTTTGCCCTTGCGGATACTCGACACGAATGCCTTCGCGCTCCAGCAGGTGAATCGCGTCCATCCCGGCTTCGGGGTAGAACAAATCCACCACGCAGGTCCCGAACAGGTACACCCGTGACGGTTTTTCGCCAGGGTATTGCCGAGGCTTGGGCAGTGGCGGGGCGACGCGGGTCGCGTTTGGCACCGCGTTGTAAAAAAGCTCGCTCATCAGGCGTGTCTCCGGGTGGTCCCGGTTATCCGTCTGAGGCTGCTGAATATAGAGAGAGAAGCTTTCAGCAGCCTTACAGACCGGGTTGTGAATAGCTGACGCCGGAATCGTGGTCCGGCGTCGGTTTTTTCCGAGTTACTTGTAGGCTTAGTGCACCAGCATGCCGGTGAGCCAATAGGCCTGGATGTAGGTGATCACGCCCACGATTGTTGCGAAGAACAGGCTGTGCTTGAGGGTGAAGCGGAACAGGTCCGACTCCTTGCCCACCAGCCCGGTCGCGGCGCAGGCCACGGCAATGGATTGTGGCGAAATCATCTTGCCGGTCACGCCGCCGCTGGTGTTCGCCGCCACCAGCAACACATCGCTGACGCCGATCTGGTGTGCGGTGGTGGCTTGCAACGAACTGAACAGCGCATTGGACGAAGTATCGGAACCGGTCAGGAACACGCCCAGCCAACCAAGGAACGGCGAGAAGAACGGGAATGCCGCGCCGGTTGCGGCCAGGACCAGGGCCATGGTCGACGACATGCCCGAGTAGTTGGTAACGAAGGCAAACGCCAACACCATGCCGATGGACAGAATCGGCCAGCGCAGTTCGTAGAAGGTCTCTTTCAAAGTGGTAAGACCAATTTTGAAATTGATCTTCAGCACCAGCATCGAGATCAGCGCCGAAAAGAAAATCGCCGTGCCGGTCGCGGAAATCGGGTCAAGTTTGAATACGGCTGGAAGGGCGGTCGGAGCCGTCACGATCGGCGCGACCTTGATCACCATTTGGTCCAGGTGCGGGATGGCGAAGTTGAACACCCAGCTGTACATCGAACCGCCCGCGGCAAACATGGCCTTGAACGGTTTCAGGGTCCAGATCGTGACCAGCACGGTGAGGATCAGGAACGGCGACCAGGCCTTGAAAATTTCCAGCAGGCTGTAGGGCGAAGCCACGGTGGTGCGCTTCTGGCCGAATCCTCCGACGCTGGCGGTGACCACGGACGCCGAGACGGCGCCGGCGACGTGTTGGCCGGCGGCGCGTTTCGGCTGCCAGACTTTCAGGAACAGGGTCAGCGACACCAGGCTGACCAGCGCCGAGGTGATGTCCGGCAGCTCCGGGCCGATGAAGTTCGACGTGAAGTATTGGGTCACGGCAAAGCTCAAACCCGCCACCAGTGCGGCCGGCCAGGTTTCGCGAACGCCGCGCAGGCCATCCATCATGAACACCAGCCAGAACGGCACGAACAGCGACAGCAGCGGCAGTTGGCGACCGGCCATGGCGCCGATCTTGAACGCGTCGATGCCGGTGACTTGCCCGGCGACGATGATCGGAATCCCCAGGGCGCCGAACGCGACGGGCGCGGTGTTGGCAATCAGGCACAGGCCGGCGGCGTACAGCGGGTTAAAACCCAGTCCTACCAGCAGCGCGGCGGTAATCGCTACCGGCGCACCGAAACCGGCGGCACCTTCCAGGAACGCGCCGAAGCAGAAGCCGATCAGCAGAACCTGCAAGCGCTGGTCGTCGGTGATCGACAGCACTGAGCTGCGGATCACTTCGAACTGCCCGCTCTTGACCGTCAGTTTGTAAAGGAACACCGCCGCGACGATGATCCAGGCAATCGGCCACAAGCCGTAGGCGAAGCCATACCCGGCGGCGGCGAAGGCCATATCGACCGGCATCTGGAAGGCGAAGATCGCCACCGCAATCGATAACGCCAGGGTGATGCTGCCGGCCACATGGCCTTTGAGGCGAAACACGGCCAAGGCCAGGAAGAAAAATACGATGGGGATGACGGCCGCGAGCGCGGACACGCCGAGACTGCCGAGCGGGCTGTAGAGCTGTTGCCAGGTTTGCATATGGGGTGGCCCCTAATTGTTGTTGGTCAGGCACTGTCAGCGTTCTTGGTTAATTGGTAATACCAATTTACAATCGCTGTTGGCTAGGGTAAAAGCCTTGAAGGCGGTGTGTCAATTTGTCGCCCTAAAACTTTTGTCGAATAAGCGGTGCAGAACGCATCTGAGCTGTTCGCTCAGGCGTCGTCTGGTAGGTGCTGCCGCAGCGCTGATAGGCCAGAATAGAGAGCCCGGCGAGCTGCCGGGATCGTGGAGAATTGAGTTATGGGGTTTGATCAGATTCGTCAGCGCCGTTTGTCTGACGATATTGTCGAGCGGCTCGAGGGGATGATTCTCGAGGGCACGCTGAAGTCCGGCGAGCGCTTGCCGGCCGAACGCGCGTTGGCCGAGCAGTTCGGCGTATCACGCCCTTCGTTGCGCGAAGCGATTCAGAAACTGGCGGCCAAGGGCTTGCTGGTCAGTCGCCAGGGCGGTGGCAATTATGTGGTGGATTCCCTGGGCTCGACGTTCAGCGATCCGCTGCTGCATCTGCTGGAAAGTAACCCCGAGGCCCAGCGCGACCTGCTGGAGTTTCGTCATACGCTGGAAGCGTCCTGCGCTTATTACGCGGCGTTGCGTGCTACGGATGTTGATCGCGAACGGCTGACGGCGGCGTTCGACGAATTGCAGGATTGCTACACCCGTCACGATGAGGTGAGCCGGATAGAAGAGGGCGCGGCGGATGCAAAATTCCACCTGGCCATCGCCGAAGCCAGCCACAACGCCGTGTTGTTGCACACCATTCGCGGGCTGTTCGACCTGCTCAAGCGCAACGTGGTGACCAACATTGGCGGCATGTACAAACAACGCACCGAGACGCGGGACATGCTGATCAGTCAGCACCGCGAGTTGTACCTGGCGATTATCGAAGGGCGGGCGGAGCAGGCGCGGGAAGTCTCCAGCCGTCACATTTTGTATGTGCAGGAAGTGCTGGAAGAAGTGCGTCAGGAAGTGCAGCGCATGGCTCGGGCGGAGCGGCGCAAGGGGATGTGATTTGGTCGATGGGTTTCAATGTGGCGAGGGAGCTTGCTCCCGCTGGGGTGCGAAGCTGCCCTCGCTTGGGCGACGGCTTCGCAGCCGAACGGGAGCAAGCTCCCTCGCCACAGGAGCCGGGATCAGGCCAGAAGACTAATCTTCCTTGCCCTTGTTCCGCACCGCACGCTGCAACTCGCGACCGGCGTCGCGTTCGCGCTCGGTATCACGCTTGTCGTATTCCTTCTTGCCCTTGCCCAGAGCGATCTCGCACTTGACCATGTGCTTGCTCCAGTACCAGGACAGGCATACGCAGGCGTAACCTTTTTGCTGCACGGCCGTGGCGAGCTTTTCCAGCTCGCGGCGGTTGAGCAGCAATTTGCGGGTGCGGGTCGGATCTGCGATGACGTGGGTGCTGGCCGTCATCAGCGGCGTAATGTGGCTGCCGAGCAGCCAGGCTTCGCCATCCTTGAGCAGGACATAACTGTCAACCAGTTGCAGCTTGCTTGCCCGCAGACTTTTTACTTCCCAGCCGGCCAGGACCAGACCAGCCTCGAACTTATGCTCGATGAAGTAATCGTGTCGCGCCTTTTTATTTTGCGCGATGGTCCCTGTTGGGTGTTTCTTCTGTTTAGCCATAGGGGCGGCATTATAGGGAGTTGCACGCAAGTCGGCTACGGTATCGCTACGTGCTTGAGCAGGTTGATTGAATCCCGGACAATGCGGCCTCTTTTTTGAACGCTTGGGCGTGATAACGATGTCGACAGACAAGGTTTCTGTCCACGGCAGTTGGGCTAGCCGCTGGGTCTTCATACTCGCCGCGACCGGTTCGGCCGTGGGCCTGGGTAGCATCTGGAAATTCCCGTACATGGTCGGCGTCTACGGCGGCGGTGCGTTCGTGCTCATGTTTCTGGCCTGCATCGCGTTGATCGGTGTGCCGGTCATGCTGGCCGAAACCCTGATTGGCCGCCGCGCCCGGCAAAGTCCGGCCAACGCCTTGAAGGTATTGGCGCTGGAGGCGGGGCATTCCGGGAGATGGTCCTGGGGCGCGTTCGCGGGGATGATCACGGCGTTGCTGATCCTGTCTTTCTATAGTGTGGTCGGCGGCTGGTCGCTGGATTACATCATCGACATGGGCCGTGGCGACTTTCAGGGCGTGACGGCGGATCAGGTTGGCGCGTATTTCGGCAATGTGATCGCCGATCCATGGCGCCTGACACTTTGGCACACGATTTTCATGCTGCTGTCCGCCGTGGTGATCGCCAAAGGCGTGGTCGCCGGGCTTGAGCGCAGCCTGCGCATCATGATGCCGCTGCTGTTCGTGATGGTGATTGTGCTGCTGGGTTACAGCATGACCACCGGCCACTTCATGGAAGGCGTGCATTTCATGTTCGACTTCCACCCGGAAAAAGTCCTCGACGGCTTGTTGCCCGCCATGGGGCACGCGTTCTTCTCCCTGAGCGTGGGCGTTGGTTCGATCATGATCTACGGCGCTTATATGCCGAAGAACTCGTCGATTTCCGGCACAGTGGTTGGCGTGGCGCTGCTCGATACCTTTGTATCGCTGGTGGCCGGTCTGGCATTGTTTCCGATTGTGTTCGCAGCGGGCCTGAACCCGAGCGAAGGCCCTGGCTTGATGTTCGTCAGCCTGCCATTTGCCTTTGGTAACGTAGCGTTCGGTCAGTTGATGGGCGTAGTGTTCTTCGTACTGGTGGCGGTTGCGGCCTGGAGTTCGGCGATTTCATTGCTCGAACCGATGGTGGCGTATCTGGTTGAGCGCACCAAAATCAGCCGTGCCTGGGTGACTTTCTGGCTGGCATTCATCTGCTGGTTCGTCGGTCTGGGCACGGTGTTTTCCTTCAATATCTGGAAGGAAGCCAAATTTTTCGTGAACGAAGGCGGGATGTTCCATCTCTACCAATGGGGAGCTGCTGGCGGTCTGGACTTCTTTGGTGTGATCGATTTCTTCACCTCACGGATCATGTTGCCACTCGGTGGTTTGTGTTTCGTGGTGTTTGCAGGCTGGATCATGGGGCGTGAAGCGGTGCGCGACGAGTTGTCGATCCGCAGCCCGGTTCTGTTTGCCCTGTCTTTGTTCTTGATGCGCTATGTGGCGCCCATCGGCATTCTCGTAGTGTTTGCCGCCCAGCTGTGGAAGTGACGCTGACATGACGACACATATTCAACGTTCGGCCCTGTTGCCGTACCCGGCGCAAGCCCTCTATGACCTGGTCAACGACGTGGCGCGTTATCCGGAATTCCTGCCGTGGTGCTCCGCGGCGGAGGTTCTGGAGAGCTCCCCTGAACACATGCGTGCCAGTGTCGGCGTGGCCAAGGGTGGGCTGAGCCAGCATTTCGTGACGCGCAACACCCTGGTGCCCGGGCATTCGATCGAGATGAACCTCGAGGAAGGCCCGTTCAACCAGTTGCATGGCGTCTGGGTGTTCAAGCCTTTGGGTGAGAAGGCCTGCAAGATCAGCCTGGACCTGTCGTTCGACTACGCCGGGCCAATCGTGCGGGCGACGCTGGGGCCGCTATTCAATCAGGCCGCCAATACGCTGGTGGACGCGTTCTGTCAGCGCGCCAAGCAGATGCATGGTTGAGTCGGTGATTGAGGTTGAAGTGGTGTATGCCGCCGTCGATCGTCAGGTGTTGCTGAGCGTGACGGTGCCGGCGGGTGCGACGGTTCGGGATGCGTTACGCAAATCCGGCGTAGGTGCCGAGTTTCCTGAACTGGACTTGGCCAGTTGTCCGGTCGGGATCTTCGGCAAGGCGATTGCGGATCCTGACGCTCGCGTGGTTCTGGCGGGCGAGCGCATCGAGATTTACCGCCCGTTGCTCGCCGATCCAAAAGAAGTTCGCCGCTCGCGCGCTGCCAAGGCCGCCGAGGCCAAAGCGCGAAATCAGTGATCCACTAATCGCCAGACAATAAAAAACCCGGACATGCCGGGTTTTTTATTGCGTCGCAAATTATTGCGGCGTGGTGTCCAGCGGTTCCGGACTTGGGACGGGAACGGTTTCTACGCCGTCGACGTCCTTCTGGATCTGGTCCAGCAGCGAACCTGGCTTCACCGGTTTTTCCGGTTTTGGCTTCTCGGTGTTTTCTGCAGGAGCGGTCACGGTAGTGCCGGGTTCCTTGCCGAGAATGGCTTCGTCGCGGCTCACGCCAGGCATGAAGTCGCCTGACAGGCTGACGAGCTGGTCATTAGGGTTGAAGATAACGCTTATGCGTTCCTGTTGGCGTTCACCACCACCCGGTTGCAGGCTATACAGGTAATCCCAGCGATCGGCATGGAACGTGTCGGTCAGCAGAGGGTTGCCCATGATAAACCGTACTTGCCGACGGGTCATTCCCGGGCGTAACTGGTCTATCATGTCCTGCGTGACGACATTGCCCTGCTGGATGTCGATTTTGTAAACCCCGGGGAATGAACAACCGGCGAGTGCGAGCAGTCCCACGAAGGTGAAACTGGTTAGCAAGAGCTTGGTGTTTTGCATCGGTGGGCGACTTCCACTATCTTGGCTGGGACAACGTAAACGCCGATCATACCCGCATTAAGAGAAGCTGCGAAGCAGCATCGCGAGAAAGCTGACCATGGTTGAAAATAGCGAACTACGAAAAGCCGGCCTCAAAGTGACCCTGCCACGGGTCAAAATTCTGCAAATGCTCGATTCCGCCGAGCAACGCCACATGAGTGCCGAGGATGTCTACAAGGCCCTGATGGAGGCTGGTGAGGACGTCGGTCTGGCCACGGTTTACCGTGTACTGACTCAGTTCGAGGCAGCTGGCCTTGTGGTGCGACACAACTTCGACGGCGGTCACGCGGTCTTCGAACTGGACGACGGCAAGCATCACGACCATATGGTCGACGTCGAAACCAGTGAAGTGATCGAATTCTTCGACGAAGAAATCGAGCGTCTTCAGAAGGCGATCGTCGATAAGTACGGTTTCGAGATGGTGGATCACAATCTCGTGCTGTACGTACGCAAGAAAAAGTAAGTATGTCGCGCGAACAGGATGTTCGCGAAACGAGCGAAGGCGACCCCAGGGTCGCCTTCGTGCTTTCTGCCGCGCTTAAATTTTCGCGGTGATGACCATTTTCTTCGCGTGAGCCAGGGATTCCTTCGTGAGATCGATGCCCCCGAGCATGCGCGCGACTTCTTCGACACGATGGGTTTTGCTCAACTTGGACACCGCCGTGTGGGTGGCATCTTCGCCGCGCACTTTGTGCACGAATAAATGCTGGTGACCTTGCGCCGCCACTTGCGGCAGGTGAGTGACCGTTAATACCTGCCCGCGCTCCCCGAGTCGTCTCAGCAACTGGCCGACGATCTCGGCAGTCGGCCCGCCGATGCCCACGTCCACTTCGTCGAACACCAGAGTTGGAACCCGGGAGGTCTGTGCGGTGATGACCTGGATCGCAAGGCTGATTCGGGACAGTTCGCCGCCCGACGCCACTTTCGCCAAGGCTTTCATCGGTTGTCCGGGGTTGGCGCTGACCAACAGTTCTACCTGTTCAAGTCCATTGGGCAGCAATTCGTTGCTGGTATTGGGGCGTAACTCGATGGTGAAGCGCCCGCCGGGCATGCCCAGACGCTGGATTTCCTGTTCCACCGCGCTGGCCAGACTGCCTGAGGCTTGATGGCGCAGGTCGCTCAGGTCGCGCGCCTTCGCTTGATAATGACGGGCATAGGACGCCAGTTCATCGCTCAGGCGTTCGATGGATTCGTCGTTGGCATTGAGAGTTTCGATTTCATCCAGCAGCTTTTGCTGCATCTCGGCGACTTCGGTTGGCTGGATGCGGTGTTTGCGCGCCAGGGTGTAGATCGCGTCGAGACGTTCTTCCAGGTATTGCAGGCGTGCCGGGTCGGCGTCGAAGTTATCGAGGAAGCGGTTCAGTTCGCCGACGGCTTCTTCAACCTGGATCTGCGCACTGGTCAGCAGGCTGCTGGCCTCCCCCAGGGCGCTGATCGAGTTGTTCACGCTCGACAGCCGGTTGAGGCTGGCGGTCAGTGCGTTGAGTACATTGCCGGAATCACTTTCGCTGCATTGCTCGACCACTTGTCGGCAGATGCCTAGCAGCGTTTCCGCATTGGTCAGGTTCTTGTGTTCCTGTTCCAGTTGCTCCAGTTCGTTTTCGCCGAGGCCGAGGTTTTCCAGCTCTTCAAGTTGATAGCTCAGCAATTGGTGGCGAGCACGCTGCTCGTCGCCGGAGTTGGAGAGGCGTTCCAGCTCCTGACGAGTCTGGCGCCAGCGCTGGGCCGCCAGCTGAACCTGGCGGGCAAGGTCCGTGGCGCCGGCGTACTCGTCGAGCAAGCGGCGGTGGGTATCGGTCTTGAGCAGGGATTGGTGTTCGTGCTGGCTGTGGATATCGATCAGCAATTCGCCCAGAGCCTTGAGATCGCCAAGCGGGCAGGGCGTGCCGTTGATATAGCCGCGTGAACGGCCTTCAGCGGTGATCACCCGGCGCAGGATGCACGGGCCGTCGCTTTCCAGGTCGCGTTCGGCCAGCCAGGCACTGGCTTCCGGGATATCGATCAGGTCAAAGGTCGCCAGGATATCGGCCTTGTCGGCGCCGGGGCGAACCACGCCGCTGTCGGCGCGATCGCCCAGGGTCAGGCCCAGGGCATCGAGCATGATCGACTTGCCGGCGCCGGTTTCCCCTGTGATCACGCTCATCCCGCGATCGAGTTCGAGATCGAGATGTTCAACGATGGCGTAGTTGTGTACGGACAGGTGCACCAGCATAAAGGCCGCTCCCAGGCTTTAGGTCTGGTTATTTATACAGTGTTTTATTTGTGGCTGACAATGCCCTCGCTTAGCTCGTTTTGCTTGATCCGACGAAATCGTTAGCGCATCAGGGAATGACAATGCAGTGCTTTTTGTAGGGTTAATCACCGCAAACCCCTTGAAGCTGAATTTTGCGACCCCATATAGCTGGGCAGAAGCGCGAGTTGAGCTCGCGGACGTTATTGAAAGGAGAAATTCTATGGCTGACGAACAGACAGTGGATACGCAAAATCTCGACGCCGATCAGGCCGCCCAGGTTTCGGGTGATGAACTGGCGGCGCGTGTACAAGTGCTCGAAGAGCAACTGGCGGGTGCTCATGATCAGGCTTTGCGTGTAGCGGCTGATCTGCAGAACGTCCGCCGTCGCGCCGAGCAGGATGTCGAAAAGGCTCACAAATTCGCGCTGGAAAAATTCGCCGGCGACCTGCTGCCGATCATCGACAGCCTGGAGCGTGGCCTGGAGTTGTCCAATCCGGATGACGAAAGCATCCGCCCAATGCGCGAAGGCATCGAGCTGACCCTGAAAATGTTCCAGGACACCCTGAAGCGTTATCAGTTGGAAGCAATCGATCCGCATGGCGAACCGTTCAACGCCGTTCATCATCAGGCAATGGCCATGCAAGAAAGCGCCGATGTCGAGCCGAACAGCGTGCTCAAGGTGTTTCAGAAGGGCTATCAGCTTAACGGTCGTTTGCTGCGCCCGGCCATGGTTGTGGTCAGCAAGGCACCTGCGCCGGTTTCGCCTTCGATTGATGAGCAGGCTTGAAATCAGCCGCAAGGCCCCCATTTATAAGTCAAGCGTTTAAGTGCTACCGCAGTTAGCCACCACTGCTGCGGCAACCAAATCCAAAGTTTCGGGAGAGTTAACATGGGCAAAATTATCGGTATCGACCTGGGGACCACCAACTCCTGCGTCTCCGTGCTGGAAAACGGCGTAGCCAAAGTCATTGAAAACGCTGAAGGCGCGCGTACCACGCCGTCGATCATCGCTTACGCCAACGATGGTGAGATCCTCGTTGGTCAATCGGCCAAGCGTCAGGCTGTGACCAATCCGCACAACACCCTGTATGCGGTGAAGCGTCTGATCGGTCGTAAGTTCGACGAAGAAGTCGTACAGAAAGACATCAAGATGGTCCCGTACAAAATCGCCAAGGCTGACAACGGCGACGCATGGGTTGAAGTGAACGGCCAGAAAATGTCGCCGCCACAGATCTCGGCTGAAATCCTGAAGAAAATGAAGAAGACCGCCGAAGACTACCTCGGCGAGCCAGTGACCGAAGCGGTGATCACCGTTCCGGCCTACTTCAACGACAGCCAGCGTCAGGCCACCAAAGACGCCGGCCGCATCGCGGGCCTGGACGTTAAACGTATCATCAACGAACCCACCGCAGCCGCTCTGGCTTACGGTATGGACAAGGCGAAGGGCGATCACACCGTGATCGTTTACGACTTGGGCGGCGGTACTTTCGACGTTTCCGTAATCGAAATCGCTGAAGTCGATGGCGAGCATCAGTTCGAAGTGTTGGCCACCAACGGTGACACGTTCCTGGGTGGTGAAGACTTTGACATCCGTCTGATCGACTACCTCGTCGACGAATTCAAGAAAGAAAGCGGCATGAACCTCAAAGGTGACCCGCTGGCCATGCAGCGCCTGAAAGAAGCCGCTGAAAAAGCCAAGATCGAACTGTCTTCGAGCAATTCGACCGACGTGAACCTGCCGTACATCACTGCAGACGCCACCGGTCCTAAGCACTTGAACGTGAAAATCTCCCGCGCCAAGCTTGAAGCGCTGGTGGAAGACCTGGTTCAACGCACCATCGAACCTTGCCGCATCGCTCTGAAAGACTCCGGTATCGACGTTGGCGCAATCAACGACGTGATCCTGGTCGGCGGTCAGACCCGTATGCCACTGGTTCAGAAGCTGGTGACCGAGTTCTTCGGTAAAGAAGCGCGTAAAGACGTGAACCCGGACGAAGCCGTTGCCATGGGTGCTGCTATCCAGGGCGCGGTATTGGCCGGCGACGTGAAAGACGTTCTGCTGCTGGACGTCAGCCCACTGACCCTGGGTATCGAAACCATGGGCGGCGTGATGACCGCGCTGATCGAGAAAAACACCACGATTCCTACCAAGAAATCGCAAGTGTTCTCGACTGCCGACGACAACCAGGGCGCTGTGACTATTCACGTGCTGCAAGGTGAGCGTAAGCAAGCGGCTCAGAACAAGTCCCTGGGCAAGTTCGACCTGGCCGAGATTCCACCAGCGCCACGTGGCGTGCCACAAATTGAAGTGACCTTCGACATCGACGCCAACGGCATCCTGCACGTAGGCGCCAAAGACAAGGCCACCGGCAAGACTCAGTCGATCGTGATCAAGGCTAACTCGGGTCTGTCCGAGGAAGAAATTCAGCAGATGATTCGCGATGCTGAAGCCAACGTCGACGCCGATCGTCAGTTCGAAGAGCTGGCCGCTGCCCGTAACCAGGGCGATGCACTGGTTCACTCGACGCGCAAAATGGTCGCTGACGCTGGCGACAAAGTAAGCGCTGAAGAGAAGACTGCAATCGAAGCAGCCGTTGTTGCCCTGGAAGCCGCCGTCAAAGGCGACGACAAGGCTGCAATCGACGCCAAGGTTGAAGAACTGTCGAAAGTCTCCGCGCCAGTGGCTCAGAAAATGTACGCCGAACAGGCCCAGCCTGCTGAAGGCGCTGCACCGCAAGGCGAATCGGCTGAGAAGGCTGACGACGTCGTCGACGCTGAGTTCGAAGAAGTCAAAGACCACAAGTAAGTTGTTGGTCGGCCGGTTGACTGCCTTTGGGCGGTGACTGGTAGGATGTCGCCGCGCGGGAGCTTGCTCCCGCGTTGGCGTGTCTGGAGTTAGCGATTTTTTACAGCATGCGACAACGCTCGGGTGCTGGCGGTATGGCCGGGAATGCTCCTGCTTTTCGCGCCGAAAGTACCGCAATGAACAAAGACCAGGATCGTTGAATTGACGTGAGTTGGGTCCGGGCCTGTATTGGGGCTCAACGAGTTTGGCGAAGCTCAGGAGGGGTTTGCCGAACGTCCTTAAGAGTGCAAAGACTTATGGCAAAGCGTGACTATTACGAAGTATTGGGTGTTGAGCGCGGCTCAAGCGAAGCAGACCTGAAAAAGGCCTACCGTCGCCTGGCGATGAAGCATCACCCGGACCGTAATCCCGATGACAAAGCATCGGAAGACATGTTCAAGGAGGCCAACGAGGCCTACGAAGTGCTGTCCGATTCCAGCAAGCGCGCGGCTTACGACCAGTACGGTCATGCCGGTGTCGACCCGAGCATGGGTGGCGGCGGTGCCGGTTTTGGCGGTCAGAACTTCTCCGATATCTTTGGCGATGTCTTCAGTGACTTCTTCGGTGGTGGTCGCGGTGGTTCTCGTGGCGGCGCTCAGCGCGGCAGCGACCTGCGTTACACCCTGGAGCTGAACCTGGAAGAAGCGGTGCGTGGCACGACCGTGAATATCCGCGTTCCGACACTGGTCAACTGCAAGCCTTGCGACGGTTCGGGGGCCAAGAAAGGCTCCTCGCCGATCACCTGCCCGACGTGCGGCGGTATCGGTCAGGTCCGTATGCAACAAGGCTTCTTCTCGGTGCAGCAGACCTGCCCGCGCTGCCATGGCCAGGGCAAGATCATTTCCGATCCGTGCGACTCCTGCCACGGCGAAGGTCGCGTCGAAGAGTACAAAACCCTTTCCGTCAAAGTGCCGGCCGGTGTTGATACCGGTGACCGCATTCGCCTGTCTGGCGAAGGCGAGGCGGGCGCCCAGGGTGGTCCAACTGGCGACCTGTACGTGGTGATCAACGTGCGCGAGCACGCGATCTTCCAGCGCGACGGCAAGCATCTGTTCTGCGAAGTGCCGATCAGTTTCGTCGACGCGGCATTGGGCGGCGAGCTGGAGATTCCGACCCTCGATGGTCGGGTCAAACTGAAAATCCCGGAAGGGACCCAGACCGGCAAACAGTTCCGTGTTCGCGGCAAAGGCGTTGCGCCGGTGCGTGGCGGCGGTGCGGGTGACTTGATGTGTCGCGTGGCGGTGGAAACCCCGGTCAACCTGGGTCGTCGTCAGCGTGAATTGCTCGAAGAGTTCCGCAGCTCCCTGGCGGACGACAACAGCCATTCGCCGAAAACCACCGGTTGGTTCGAAGGCGTGAAGCGCTTCTTCGGCGATTTGTAAGGAGTGAACATGCGACGTATTGCGGTGATGGGCGCTGCCGGGCGCATGGGCAAAATCCTGGTCGAAGCGGTGCAGCAACGCGCACCGTTGACCGGCCTGACGGCGGCCATCGTGCGTCCTGGCAGTACGCTGATTGGCGTGGATGCCGGGGAGCTGGCTTCCTTGGGGCGTATTGGTGTGCCGTTGTCCGGGCATGTAGAAGCGGTGGCTGAAGAGTTCGATGTGTTGATCGACTTCACGTTGCCGGAAGTCATGCTGAAAAACCTGGCGTTCTGCCGCAAGGCGGGCAAAGCCATGGTGATTGGTACGACCGGGCTGGACGCGGCGCAGAAGCAGCTGCTGGCCGAGGCGGGCAAGGATATTCCGATCGTGTTCGCGGCTAACTTCAGTGTGGGTGTGAACCTGTCATTGAAGCTGCTCGACATGGCGGCTCGTGTGCTGGGCGATGAGGCGGATATCGAAATCATCGAAGCGCATCATCGGCACAAGATCGATGCACCTTCCGGCACGGCGCTGCGCATGGGTGAAGTCATCGCCAGCGCGCTGGATCGTGATCTGCAGAAGGTTGCGGTTTATGGTCGTGAAGGCCATACCGGCGCTCGCGAGCGCGAAACCATCGGCTTTGCCACGGTTCGCGGTGGTGATGTGGTGGGGGATCATACGGTGCTGTTCGCCTGCGAGGGTGAGCGCCTTGAGATCACGCACAAGGCATCAAGCCGCATGACCTTCGCCAAGGGCGCGGTGCGTGCTGCATTGTGGCTGGACGGGCGTGAGCCTGGCCTCTACGACATGCAAGACGTACTCGACCTGCGTTAAGATGCGCCCGAAATCGGGTTCAAACCTTGCGTTTGAGCCCGGTTTTACACTGCCAAGCGACGTCCTGTCGCATTCCCCGGCCTTTAAGGCTCATTGGCGGTAGACCAAAAAAGCCTTTTTCTGTAAGCTACAGCTTTAGTGTGTCCACTAAAAGCGCGCAGAATTATTCGGTGAAGAAGCGGGGTGACGTGTCCATACGTCACTCCGCTTTTTTACAACCTGCGATCGCCCTTTCAGGCTTTATTTACGGGAGGTCTTCTTGACTAAGCCAGCCATACTCGCCCTTGCTGATGGCAGCATTTTTCGCGGCGAAGCCATTGGAGCCGACGGTCAGACCGTTGGAGAGGTGGTGTTCAACACCGCCATGACCGGCTATCAGGAAATCCTTACCGATCCTTCCTACGCCCAACAGATCGTTACCCTGACTTACCCGCACATCGGCAACACCGGTACTACACCGGAAGACGCCGAGTCCGACCGCGTCTGGTCCGCTGGTCTGGTCATCCGTGACTTGCCACTGGTTGCGAGCAACTGGCGTAACACGATGTCCTTGTCCGATTACCTGAAAGCCAACAACGTTGTGGCTATCGCTGGTATCGACACCCGCCGCCTGACACGCATCCTGCGTGAGAAAGGCGCGCAGAATGGCTGCATCATGGCCGGCGACAACATCTCCGAAGAAGCCGCCATCGCCGCTGCCCAGGGCTTCCCTGGCCTCAAGGGCATGGACCTGGCGAAAGTCGTCAGCACCAAAGAGAAGTACGAGTGGCGCTCGACTGTCTGGGACTTGAAAACCGACAGCCACGCGACCATCGACGCCTCCGAGCTGCCTTACCACGTGGTGGCCTACGACTACGGCGTCAAGCTGAACATCCTGCGCATGCTGGTCGCGCGCGGTTGCCGTGTGACCGTGGTGCCAGCCCAGACTCCTGCTGCTGACGTTCTGGCGCTGAAGCCGGACGGCGTGTTCCTGTCCAACGGCCCTGGTGACCCGGAGCCTTGCGACTACGCAATCCAGGCGATCAAGGACGTGCTCGAAACCGAGATTCCGGTGTTCGGCATCTGCCTCGGTCACCAACTGCTGGCCCTGGCCTCCGGCGCCAAGACCCTGAAAATGGGCCACGGCCACCACGGCGCCAACCACCCGGTCCAGGACCTGGACACCGGCGTTGTGATGATCACCAGCCAGAACCACGGTTTTGCGGTAGACGATGCGACCCTGCCAGCCAACGTCCGGGCGATCCACAAATCGCTGTTCGACGGCACCCTGCAAGGCATCGAGCGTACCGACAAGAGCGCCTTCAGCTTCCAGGGTCACCCTGAAGCCAGCCCTGGCCCGAACGACGTAGCGCCTCTGTTTGATCGCTTCATCAACGAAATGGCCAAGCGACGCTAATCGCTGGCACTGATGCAGCAAAGCTTGAGGGAGGTCCTGACACCAGCGACCCCCTCAAGGCTTAACAGATTGAACAAGACGGCTTGCCGACTGACCTGCGGATTTGAGTGACAAACCCATGCCAAAACGTACAGACATAAAAAGCATCCTGATTCTCGGCGCTGGCCCGATCGTTATCGGCCAGGCTTGCGAATTCGACTACTCCGGCGCCCAGGCCTGCAAAGCCCTGCGCGAGGAGGGTTACCGCGTCATCCTGGTGAACTCCAACCCAGCGACCATCATGACCGACCCGGACATGGCCGACGCCACGTACATTGAGCCGATCAAGTGGCAGACCGTTGCCAAGATCATCGAGAAAGAGCGTCCGGACGCGCTGCTGCCGACCATGGGTGGCCAGACTGCCCTGAACTGCGCACTGGACCTGGAGCGCGAAGGCGTTCTGGAGAAGTTCGGCGTAGAGATGATCGGCGCCAACGCTGACACCATCGACAAGGCTGAAGATCGCTCGCGCTTCGACAAGGCGATGAAATCCATCGGCCTGGACTGCCCGCGCTCGGGTATCGCCCACAGCATGGAAGAGGCCAACGCAGTGCTCGAGAAGCTTGGCTTCCCGTGCATCATCCGTCCGTCCTTCACCATGGGCGGCACCGGCGGCGGCATCGCTTACAACCGCGAAGAGTTCGAAGAAATCTGCGCCCGTGGTCTGGACCTGTCGCCGACCAAAGAGCTGCTGATCGACGAATCCCTGATCGGCTGGAAAGAGTACGAGATGGAGGTTGTCCGCGATAAGAAGGACAACTGCATCATCGTCTGCTCCATCGAAAACTTCGACCCGATGGGCGTGCACACCGGTGACTCGATCACTGTTGCGCCAGCACAGACCCTGACGGACAAGGAATACCAGATCATGCGTAACGCCTCGTTGGCGGTACTGCGTGAAATCGGCGTGGAAACCGGCGGTTCCAACGTCCAGTTCGGCATATGCCCGGACACTGGTCGTATGGTCGTGATCGAGATGAACCCGCGTGTATCCCGCTCTTCGGCGCTGGCCTCGAAAGCCACTGGTTTCCCGATCGCGCGTATCGCTGCCAAGCTGGCGATCGGCTACACCCTGGACGAGTTGCAGAACGAAATCACCGGCGGCGCTACGCCTGCGTCCTTCGAGCCGTCGATCGACTACGTCGTCACCAAGCTGCCGCGCTTCGCCTTCGAAAAATTCCCGAAAGCCGACGCACGCCTGACCACTCAAATGAAGTCGGTCGGTGAGGTCATGGCCATCGGCCGGACTTTCCAGGAATCCCTGCAGAAAGCCCTTCGCGGTCTGGAAGTGGGCGTTTGCGGCCTGGACGAGAAGCTCGACCTGAGCAACCCGGAAAGCATGAGCGTGCTCAAGCGCGAACTGACCGTGCCAGGCGCCGAGCGTATCTGGTACGTGGCTGACGCCTTCCGCGCCGGCCTGTCGGTCGAAGACATCTTCGGCATGAACATGATCGATCCATGGTTCCTGGTGCAGATCGAAGATCTGATCAAGGAAGAAGAGAAGGTCAAGACCCTGGGTCTGGCCAGCATCGACCGCGACATGATGTTCAAGCTCAAGCGCAAGGGCTTCTCCGACATGCGTCTGGCCAAGCTGCTGGGTGTGACCGAGAAAAACCTGCGTCGCCATCGTCACAAGCTCGAAGTGTTCCCGGTCTACAAGCGCGTTGACACCTGCGCGGCCGAGTTCGCCACCGACACTGCCTACATGTACTCGACCTACGAGGAAGAGTGCGAAGCCGCGCCGACGGGCCGCGACAAGATCATGATCCTCGGCGGCGGTCCTAACCGTATCGGCCAAGGCATCGAGTTCGACTACTGCTGCGTACACGCGGCACTGGCCCTGCGCGCCGACGGTTACGAGACCATCATGGTCAACTGCAACCCGGAAACCGTATCCACTGATTACGACACCTCCGATCGCCTGTACTTCGAGCCAGTGACCCTGGAAGACGTGCTGGAAATCTGCCGCGTCGAGAAGCCAAAAGGCGTGATCGTCCAGTACGGCGGCCAGACCCCGCTAAAACTGGCGCGAGCCCTTGAAGAAGCCGGTGTACCGATCATCGGCACCAGCCCTGACGCCATCGATCGCGCCGAAGACCGCGAGCGCTTCCAGCAAATGGTTGAGCGCCTGAACCTGCGTCAGCCGCCAAACGCCACCGTGCGCAGCGAAGACGAAGCGATTCGTGCCGCTGCCAAGATCGGTTACCCGCTGGTGGTTCGTCCGTCCTACGTACTGGGCGGCCGCGCGATGGAAATCGTCTACGAAGAAGAAGAGCTCAAGCGCTACCTGCGTGACGCGGTGAAAGTGTCCAACGACAGCCCGGTGCTGCTCGACCACTTCCTCAATTGCGCCATCGAAATGGACGTGGATGCAGTTTGCGACGGCACCGATGTGGTGATCGGCGCGATCATGCAACACATCGAGCAGGCGGGCGTTCACTCCGGTGACTCTGCGTGCTCCCTGCCACCGTACTCGCTGCCTGGCCACATCCAGGACGAGATGCGCGAACAGGTCAAGAAAATGGCTCTGGAGTTGGGCGTTGTCGGCCTGATGAACGTGCAATTGGCGCTGCAAGGCGAAGACATCTACGTCATCGAAGTCAACCCGCGCGCTTCTCGTACCGTACCGTTCGTGTCCAAGTGCATCGGTGTTTCCCTGGCCATGATCGCGGCTCGCGTGATGGCTGGTAAAACCTTGAAAGAAATTGGCTTCACCAAGGAAATCATTCCGAACTTCTACAGCGTGAAAGAGGCGGTGTTCCCATTCGCCAAATTCCCTGGTGTGGACCCGATCCTGGGCCCAGAGATGAAATCCACCGGTGAAGTGATGGGCGTGGGCGACACCTTCGGCGAAGCGTTCGCCAAGGCCCAGATGGGTGCCAGCGAAGTGCTGCCGACCGGCGGTACCGCGTTCATCAGCGTGCGTGACGACGACAAGCCACTGGTTGCAGGCGTGGCGCGTGATCTGATCAACTTGGGTTTCGAAGTGGTTGCCACTGCCGGCACTGCCAAGCTGATCGAAGCCGCAGGTCTGAAAGTGCGTCGTGTGAACAAGGTGACCGAAGGTCGTCCGCACGTGGTCGACATGATCAAGAATGACGAAGTCACCCTGATCATCAACACCACTGAAGGTCGTCAGTCGATCGCTGATTCCTACTCCATTCGTCGTAATGCCTTGCAGCACAAGATCTACTGCACCACCACCATTGCTGCTGGCGAAGCTATCTGCGAAGCGTTGAAGTTCGGTCCCGAGAAGACCGTGCGCCGCTTGCAGGACCTACACGCAGGATTGAAGGCATGATCAAATACCCAATGACCGTCCAGGGCGCCAAAGCCCTGGAAGAAGAACACGCTCACCTGACCAAGGTCGTCCGTCCGAAGCTCAGCCAGGACATCGGCACCGCTCGCGAGTTGGGCGACCTGAAGGAAAACGCCGAATACCACGCTGCTCGCGAGCAGCAGGGTATGGTTGAGGCGCGGATCCGTGACATCGAAGGCCGCATGCAGAACGCGGTGATCATCGATGTCACGACCATTCCTCACACCGGTAAAGTGATTTTCGGCACCACCGTTGAAATCGCCAATGTCGAGACCGACGAAACCGTTACTTACCACATCGTGGGTGAGGACGAGGCTGACTTCAAACTGGGCAAGATCTCGGTGGGTTCGCCTCTGGCTCGCGCCTTGATCGCCAAGGAAGAGGGTGACGTGGTTGCCGTGAAAACGCCGAGCGGCGTTATCGAGTACGAGATTGTCGAAGTCCGCCACATCTGAAAGAAGGCGCCCGCTGCGTGCGGGCGTCATGCTTTGGCAGTTGGCTCAGATGCTGTGGGTCGGCGGCTTGTGGTTGTTGCACATCGGTTTGCTGCCGGTGCTGGGGAAAATTGGCCTGGCACCGCTGCTGATCGACGAAATTACAGGCATGCTGGATGCGCTGATGGTCGGTTTCGCCACAGCGTGTGTGATTTTTCAGGCTTTGGTGCTGATTCAGGCCGAGGGCCTTGTCAGTCTATGGCGGGATATTCGCGGGCAACTGCTGTTGATGGCGTTGTATGCGTGCGGGATGTTTTTCATCGTGCGCATGGGCTGGCCGGAGGCGGTGCGCTGGGAAACGTTCAGCTATCTTGTTCTGGGGTTTTCCGGGCTGGTGCTGGTGTTGCAACCGGTGCCTGGATGGAGTGGCAGGGTGCGCGAAGCACACCCTTGACCCTTGCCATCACTTGAAGCGATGGACGTTCGACAGCTGCTTGTTGACGCTGAAGTTCTTGCGGTAAATCAGTGCCATCTTGCCGATGACCTGAACCAGGTCCGCTTTGCCGACCTTGCACAGTTCTGCAATGTTGGCCAAGCGCGATTCGCGATCGAGGATGTTGAGCTTGATTTTAATCAGCTCGTGATCCGCCAACGCGCGTTCAAGTTCGGCTAACACACCTTCAGTCAAACCGTTATCAGCCACAGTCAAAACTGGTTTCAGATGGTGGCCAATGGATTTGTACTGTTTCTTCTGCTCTTGAGTGAGCGGCATAATCTGACCCCTGCGTCTGATCTTGTAAAAAGCGGCGGCCAGTTTACCCGAGCGAGTCCGGGACCGCCCAGTTAATCACGACCCGTTTTATTTTCGAGGTGGCCCGTGGCCCGTTCCAAGACAAGCCTTAAGTGGCTGCAAAGACATGTCAATGATCCCTATGTGAAGCAGGCGCAGAAGGATGGTTACCGTTCGCGTGCGAGTTACAAGCTTCTGGAGGTCCAGGAGAAATACAAACTGATCCGTCCAGGTATGAGTGTTGTCGACCTGGGAGCGGCGCCCGGCGGCTGGTCGCAGGTCACTAGTCGGCTGATCGGTGGTCAGGGGCGTCTGATCGCCTCGGACATCCTGGAGATGGACAGCATTCCGGACGTGACTTTCATCCAGGGTGACTTCACCCGGGACGACGTGCTCGCTCAGATCCTTGAAGCCGTTGGTAATTCGCAGGTGGACCTTGTGATTTCCGATATGGCCCCCAATATGAGTGGTACGCCTGAAGTGGACATGCCGAAAGCCATGTTTCTCTGTGAGCTGGCTCTTGATCTGGCGGCTCGGATACTCAAACCGGGTGGTAATTTCGTGATCAAGGTGTTTCAGGGCGAAGGGTTTGATGCTTACGTGAAGGACGCTCGTCAGAAATTCGACAAGGTCCAGATGATCAAGCCGGACTCTTCCCGTGGCAGTTCCCGCGAGCAATACATGCTGGCTTGGGGCTACCGCGGCCGTAGTGAGTAAATCGAGGTTTTTTCGCGGGTCGATAGGATTTTCGTATTTCGCCCCGTGAGCATTAGCGAATATTGTGTAGAAAGTGTTTCACAAAGGGTTACAGACGGCGCCTGCCAGAGTCGTAGGTAATGTAGTAAGTTAGGCCGGTGAATATCATGCGAAGCGCGCGCCAGTAGCGGAGCTTGCTTCAGAGGGTAGTTAATTGAACGATATGGCAAAGAATCTGATCCTGTGGTTGATCATCGCGGCTGTCCTGGTGACGGTGATGAACAACTTCTCCAGCCCTAACGAGCCGCAGACCCTTAACTATTCCGACTTCATCCAGCAGGTCAAGGATGGCAAGGTCGAGCGCGTAGCCGTGGATGGCTATGTGATTACCGGCAAGCGCAACGATGGCGACAGCTTCAAGACCATTCGTCCGGCAATCCAGGATAATGGCCTGATCGGCGATCTTGTGGACAACCACGTTGTGGTCGAAGGCAAGCAGCCTGAGCAGCAAAGCATCTGGACTCAACTCCTGGTCGCAAGCTTCCCGATCCTGGTGATCATCGCCGTGTTCATGTTTTTCATGCGGCAGATGCAGGGCGGTGCCGGTGGCAAGGGCGGGCCGATGAGCTTCGGCAAGAGCAAGGCGCGTCTGCTTTCCGAAGATCAGGTAAAAACCACCCTGGGTGACGTTGCCGGTTGCGACGAAGCCAAGGAAGAAGTCGGCGAGTTGGTCGAGTTCCTGCGCGATCCGGGCAAGTTCCAGCGCCTCGGCGGCCGCATTCCTCGCGGCGTGCTGATGGTCGGTCCTCCGGGTACCGGTAAGACCTTGCTCGCCAAGGCAATTGCCGGCGAAGCCAAGGTGCCGTTCTTCACCATTTCCGGTTCCGATTTTGTTGAAATGTTTGTGGGTGTCGGCGCAAGCCGTGTTCGCGACATGTTCGAACAAGCCAAGAAACACGCGCCGTGCATCATCTTCATCGATGAAATCGACGCCGTCGGTCGCCACCGTGGTGCCGGCATGGGCGGCGGTCACGATGAGCGTGAGCAGACGCTCAACCAGTTGCTGGTTGAGATGGACGGCTTCGAAATGAATGACGGCATCATCGTCATTGCCGCCACCAACCGTCCGGATGTCCTCGACCCTGCATTGCTGCGTCCCGGCCGTTTCGACCGTCAGGTTGTGGTCGGCCTGCCGGACATTCGTGGTCGTGAGCAGATTCTCAAGGTCCACATGCGCAAAGTGCCAATGGGTGACGACGTCGCTCCAGCCGTGATCGCTCGTGGCACTCCTGGCTTCTCCGGTGCTGACTTGGCCAACCTGGTGAACGAAGCGTCGTTGTTCGCAGCCCGTACCGGCAAGCGCATCGTCGAGATGAAAGAGTTCGAACTGGCCAAAGACAAGATCATGATGGGCGCCGAGCGCAAATCGATGGTCATGTCCGAGAAAGAGAAGCAGAACACCGCTTACCACGAAGCTGGCCACGCAATCGTCGGTCGCGTCGTGCCTGAGCATGATCCGGTCTACAAGGTGTCGATCATTCCGCGCGGTCGTGCGCTGGGTGTGACCATGTTCCTGCCGGAAGAAGATCGCTACAGCCTGTCCAAGCGTGCACTGATCAGTCAGATCTGCTCGTTGTACGGTGGCCGTATCGCCGAAGAGATGACCCTGGGCTTTGACGGCGTTACAACGGGTGCTTCCAACGACATCATGCGTGCCAGCCAGATTGCACGGAACATGGTGACCAAGTGGGGTCTATCGGAAAAACTCGGTCCGTTGATGTACGCCGAAGAAGAGGGCGAAGTGTTCCTCGGTCGTGGCGGTGGCGGTCAGAGCGCAAGCTTCTCCGGTGAGACAGCCAAGCTGATTGACTCCGAAGTGCGCAGCATCATTGATCAGTGCTACGGCACGGCCAAGCAGATTCTCACGGATAACCGTGACAAGCTCGATGCTATGGCTGATGCCTTGATGAAGTACGAGACGATCGATGCTGACCAGATCGACGACATCATGGCCGGCCGTACGCCTCGCGAGCCACGCGATTGGTCGGGTGGTGGGGCAGGTTCCTCCGGAACACCTCCGGTGGCGCAGGATCCTCGTCCGGAAACACCGATCGGCGGTCCGGCTGCTGACGTTTAAGGTTTGAAATGACTTCTGTTCAGTCCCTGACCCGGTTGCCTTGCGGCAACCGGGTTCTTGATTTGGCCCATACGCATGTCATGGGCATTCTCAATGTCACTCCCGATTCCTTTTCCGACGGCGGCCGATACAGCCAGCTCGATGCGGCGCTGCGCCACGCTGAAGCGATGGTGGCGGCTGGCGCGACGCTGATTGATGTAGGTGGCGAATCGACTCGACCGGGCGCCAGGGCGGTATCGCCGCTTGAAGAGCTCGAACGTGTTGCGCCGATTGTCGAGCGCATCAATCGCGAGCTGGATGTGATTATCTCGGTCGATACTTCCACGCCGGCAGTCATGCGCGAAACCGCGCGACTGGGGGCAGGGTTGATCAATGACGTGCGCGCCTTGCGGCGTGATGGCGCCCTGGACGCAGCGGCGGCCACCGGTCTCCCGGTGTGTCTGATGCACATGCTCGGCGAGCCGGGCGATATGCAGGACAACCCGCAGTATCAGGACGTGACCAGAGAGGTTGGCGAGTTTCTCGTCGAGCGCATGGCGCAATGTGCGTCAGTGGGGATTCCGGCCGAGCGGATCATTCTTGATCCGGGTTTCGGTTTCGCAAAAAACCTGCAGCACAATCTAAGCTTGTTTAAACATATGGAGGCTCTCCATGCCTTGGGGCGGCCCCTGTTGGTCGGGGTTTCGCGAAAGAGCATGATTGGTCTGGCGTTGAATCGTCCGGTCGGAGAGCGCCTTTTTGGTGGTCTGGCGCTCGCAGCGCTGGCTTCGGTCAAGGGCGCGCGTATATTGCGCGTCCATGATGTGGCCGAAACAGTCGATGTGGTGCGAATGATCGCCGCAGTAGAATCAGCCGAATAAGAATGATGGGGCACTTATGACTAGGAAATACTTTGGTACCGACGGCATTCGTGGTCGGGTCGGGCAATATCCGATTACTCCAGACTTCATGCTCAAGCTCGGCTGGGCGGCTGGCATGGCGTTTCGCAAAATGGGCGCCTGCAAGGTGCTGGTAGGCAAGGACACGCGTATCTCCGGATACATGTTCGAGTCGGCGCTGGAAGCAGGGCTTACCTCCGCAGGCGCTGACGTAATGCTGCTGGGACCGATGCCGACGCCGGCCATCGCCTATCTGACGCGCACGTTCCATGCCGAAGCAGGCATCGTGATCAGTGCTTCGCACAATCCTCACGATGACAATGGCATCAAGTTTTTCTCCGGGAAAGGCACCAAGCTTCCGGACGAAGTCGAATTGATGATCGAGGAATTGCTCGACACCCCAATGACCGTGGTCGAGTCGAGCAAGATCGGCAAAGTGTCGCGCATCAACGACGCTTCGGGTCGTTACATTGAATTCTGCAAAAGCAGCGTCCCGACCGGCACCAGCTTCGCGGGCCTGAAGATCGTGATCGACTGCGCCCATGGCGCGGTCTACAAAGTGGCGCCTAGTGTGTTTCGTGAGCTGGGTGCCGATGTTGTCGTGCTGTCTGCCCAGCCAAACGGGCTGAACATCAACGACAATTGTGGTTCGACCCATATGGGACAGCTCCAGGCCGCCGTACTGGCCGAGCATGCCGATCTGGGTATCGCCTTCGACGGTGATGGCGATCGGGTCCTGATGGTCGATCACACGGGCGCTATCGTCGATGGTGACGAGTTGCTGTTCATCATTGCCCGCGATCTGCATGAGCGTGGCAAGTTGCAGGGCGGTGTGGTCGGCACATTGATGAGTAACCTGGGGCTGGAACTGGCCCTGGCGGATCTGGCGATTCCTTTCGTGCGTGCCAACGTTGGCGACCGTTACGTGATTGCAGACCTGCTTGAGCGCAATTGGTTGGTCGGTGGCGAAAACTCCGGGCACATCGTCTGCTTCAACCACACCACGACCGGTGACGCGATCATCGCTGCGTTGCAGGTGTTGATGGCGCTGAGAACGCGTTCCGAAGGGCTGGCTCAGGCGCGCCAGGCGTTGCGCAAGTGCCCGCAGGTGCTGATCAACGTCCGTTTCGGTGGTGGTGCGAGCCCTCTCGATCATCCGTCGGTCAAGGAGGCCAGTGAGCGTGTTACGCAAGCCATGGCGGGTCGCGGGCGCGTGCTGTTGCGCAAGTCAGGGACAGAGCCTCTGGTGCGGGTCATGGTCGAAGGCGAGGACGAAACACTGGTTCGTGGTTATGCCGAAGAGCTGGCAAAACTGGTTACTGAAGTTTCTGCCTGAATTCGGCTTGCCAGCCATGATTGTGTTGGGTAACATCTGCGCCCACTTTGACCGACGAGGTACAGCATGCGTCGCCCTATGGTAGCTGGTAACTGGAAGATGCACGGTACCCGCGCCAGCGTCGCTGAGCTGATCAAGGATCTGGGTAACCTGACCTTGCCGAGCGGTGTTGATGTAGCGGTATTCCCGTCTTTCTTGCATATCAATCAAGTGATTGATGGTCTGGAAGGCAAGTCGATCAAGGTCGGCGCGCAGAACGCTGCGGTGGAGCCCAAACAAGGTGCGTTGACCGGTGAAGTTGCGCCGAGTCAGCTGGCTGAAGAAGGTTGCTCACTGGTGCTAGTGGGCCACTCCGAACGTCGCCAGATTGTCGGCGAGAATGATGAAACACTCATTCGCAAGTTCGCAGCAGCGCAGGCATGCGGCTTGATTCCGGTGTTGTGCATAGGGGAAACCCTTGAGCAGCGCGAAGCCGGTAAAACTCTTGAGGTTGTCGGGCATCAGCTGGGCAGCGTCATCGAGAAGCTGGGTGTCGAAGTTTTTGCAAAGGCAGTAATCGCTTACGAGCCGGTCTGGGCCATTGGGACCGGGCTGACTGCTTCGCCGCAACAGGCGCAGGATGTGCATGCAGCCATTCGCGCTCAGTTGGCGGCAAAGAATTCTGAGGTCGCACAAGGTGTGCGGCTTCTATACGGCGGCAGCGTGAAGGCGGCCAATGCGGTCGAACTGTTCGGCATGCCGGATATCGATGGGGGGCTCATTGGTGGAGCTTCCCTGAATGCAGATGAGTTCGGTGCGATCTGTCGCGCCGCGGGAAACTGAAAAAATGCTGGAAACAGTCGTAGTCGTTTTTCATCTGCTGGGTGCATTGGGCGTAGTTGCTCTCGTATTGCTGCAGCAGGGTAAAGGTGCGGATGCTGGCGCGTCTTTCGGTGCAGGTGCTTCAAATACTGTGTTCGGAAGCCAAGGTTCCTCTACCTTTCTTAGTAAGTTTACTGCTATACTTGCCGCAGGTTTCTTCATAACCAGCTTAGGGTTAGGTTACTTTGCTAAAGAGAAAGCTCACCAGCTGACTCAAGTAGGTTTGCCAAACCCAGCAGTGTTGGAAGTTCCAAAGCAACAACCGGCTTCTGATGATGTCCCGGTGCTTCAAGAGCAAAAGTCGGCTACTCCAGCGACTGACGTGCCTCCAGCTCAAGAGCAAAAGTAAGAAGGGTTTCAAACGTAGTATTGCCGAGGTGGTGGAATTGGTAGACACGCAACCTTGAGGTGGTTGTGCCCATAGGGTGTAGGGGTTCGAGTCCCCTTCTCGGTACCAATTATCAGGAGAGCCCGCTGTTGCGGGCTTTCTTGTAGGTGGAAGGTTACATTGACCCTGTCAAGGATCGGTCGTATACTTCCGCCCCAGCTTTGTCGCGGGGTGGAGCAGTCTGGTAGCTCGTCGGGCTCATAACCCGAAGGTCGTCGGTTCAAATCCGGCCCCCGCAACCAGTTTAAGGAGCCCCTTTTAAGGGGCTTTTTGTTAGCTGGACACTTTCAACGCCGCTGTTCGACGGCGTTTCAAGGATGGGCGTTTCGCCCATTTTTTTATTTTGCATAGCATGCACATACATGCACGAGGGGGTTCAGGTGTCGAGCAAGCTAGAAGAGTTGCAGGCCTTGCTGGCCCCGGTGGTCGTGGCCCTAGGCTATGAATGCTGGGGTATTGAGTTTTCGGCTCAAGGTCGCCACTCAATGTTGCGCGTTTATATCGATAAAGAAGGCGGCGTGCTGGTGGACGACTGTGCCATCGTCAGCCGCCAAATCAGCGGTGTCCTGGATGTTGAAGATCCGATCGCCGTTGAGTACACCCTTGAAGTTTCCTCGCCTGGCATGGAACGCCCACTGTTCACTCTTGAGCAGTTTGCAAAATTTGCCGGTGAACAAGTGAAGATCAAGCTGCGCTCGCCTTTCGAAGGCCGACGCAACTTTCAGGGCCTTCTGCGCGGTGTAGAAGAGCAGGACGTCGTGGTGCAGGTGGAAGACCATGAGTTTCTGTTGCCGATCGATATGGTCGACAAGGCCAACATTATTCCCAGTTTTGACTGAGACGCGGATCCCGCGGATCCAATGGCTTGCGAAAGGCGAGGCGTACGATGAGCAAAGAAGTACTGCTGGTTGTTGAGTCGGTATCCAATGAAAAGGGCGTACCGGCAAACGTAATTTTTGAAGCGCTGGAGCTGGCTCTGGCCACTGCTACCAAGAAACGTTTCGAGGACGAAGTCGATCTGCGTGTGGAAATCAATCGCCACACCGGTGCTTACGAGACATTCCGTCGCTGGACGGTCGTCGAAGAAGCTGACCTGGATGATCCGGCCATCGAAACCTGGCCAAGCAAGGTTGCAGAAACGCATCCGGGTGCCCAGGTTGGTGATGTAGTCGAAGAAAAGATCGAATCCATCGAGTTCGGCCGTATCGCTGCACAGACTGCCAAGCAAGTCATCGTGCAGAAAGTTCGTGAAGCCGAGCGCGCACAGGTTGTTGACGCATATCGCGAGCGCCTGGGTGAAATCATCTCCGGCACCGTGAAGAAAGTGACCCGCGACAACGTGATCGTCGATCTGGGAAACAACGCTGAAGCGTTGCTGGCCCGTGAAGACATCATTTCTCGCGAAACCTTCCGGGTTGGCGTGCGTTTGCGTGCGCTGCTCAAGGAAATCCGTACCGAGAATCGCGGCCCGCAACTGATCCTGTCGCGTACCGCACCGGAAATGCTGATCGAGTTGTTCCGCATCGAAGTGCCGGAAATCGCTGAAGGCCTGATCGAAGTAATGGCTGCGTCCCGCGACCCGGGTTCGCGCGCCAAGATCGCGGTCCGCTCCAAGGACAAACGTATTGATCCGCAAGGCGCTTGCATCGGTATGCGCGGTTCGCGCGTCCAGGCAGTGTCGGGCGAGTTGGGCGGCGAGCGTGTGGACATCGTCCTGTGGGACGATAACCCGGCGCAGTTCGTGATCAATGCAATGTCGCCAGCTGAAGTGGCGGCAATTATCGTTGACGAAGATGCCCATGCAATGGACATCGCCGTTGGCGCAGACAATCTGGCTCAGGCCATCGGTCGCGGTGGTCAGAACGTACGTTTGGCTAGCCAGTTGACTGGCTGGACCCTGAACGTGATGACCGAATCGGACATCCAGGCTAAGCAGCAAGCAGAAACCGGCGACATCCTGCGCAACTTCATCGACGAGCTGGAAGTCGACGAAGACCTGGCGCAAGTGCTGGTAGATGAAGGCTTCACCAGCCTGGAAGAGATTGCCTACGTACCGTTGGAAGAAATGCTCAACATCGACGGCTTTGACGAAGAAACCGTCAACGAGCTTCGCGCTCGCGCCAAGGATCGTTTGTTGACCAAAGCCATCGCTACTGAGGAAAAGCTGGCAGACGCCCATCCGGCCGAAGACCTGCTCTCGCTTGAGGGTATGGACAAGGATTTGGCGATGGAACTGGCGGTGCGCGGCGTAATTACCCGCGAAGACCTGGCCGAGCAGTCTATTGACGACCTGCTCGACATCGACGGCATTGACGATGATCGTGCCGGCAAGTTGATCATGGCCGCCCGAGCCCACTGGTTCGAGTAATTAGGCGCGGCCTGAGGAGAGAAGTGCATGACGCAAGTCACGGTGAAACAACTGGCCGATGAGGTCAAAACACCGGTAGAGCGCCTGTTGCAGCAGATGCGTGAGGCAGGTCTGCCGCACACCGCCGCCGAAGAACATGTGACTGACAGTGAGAAGCAATCTTTGCTGACTCACTTGAAAAGCAGCCACAAGGCGAAAGTGGAAGAACCACGCAAGATCACGCTGCAGCGTAAAACCACCAGCACCCTGCGTGTTGCTGGCAGCAAAAGCATCAGCGTTGAAGTCCGTAAAAAGAAAGTTTTCGTACAGCGCAGCCCGGAAGAAATCGAAGCCGAGCGCAAACGCGAACTGGATGAACGTCGCGCAGTAGAAAATGCTGCCCGTCAGAAGGCTGAAGAAGAAGCCAAGCGTCGCGCCGAAGAAGAAGCACGCCGCCAGCCTGCTACCGCGCAAAACGCTACTAACGATGCTGTCGGAGCGCCTGCTGCGGTTGCCGAGCCAGTTCGCGAAAGCGCACCGGTTGTGGCGGCTGCACCGGCTCCTTCGGCCGATCGCAAGCCGAACGATCAGCGTCGTCCGGACAAACCACGTGCCGACGATAACAATCGTCGTAGCGGCGGTGGCGATGGCGAGCGCAAAAACGCTCCGCATCGTGCTTCGGTCAAAGAGAAAGCGCCTGCTCCACGTGTTGCGCCACGTACTACCGACGAAGAAAGCGATGGCTTCCGTCGTGGTGGTCGCGGTAAGGCCAAGCTGAAGAAACGCAACGCCCACGGTTTCCAGAGCCCAACCGGCCCTGTCGTGCGTGATGTGCAAATCGGCGAGACCATCACTGTTGGCGATCTCGCGAATCAGATGTCGGTCAAGGCTGCTGAAATCATCAAGTTCATGTTCAAACTGGGTACTCCAGCGACGATCAACCAGGTACTGGATCAGGAAACTGCCCAACTGGTTGCCGAAGAGCTGGGCCACAAAGTGACCCTGGTCAGCGACACCGCCCTGGAAGATTCCCTGGCCGAGTCCCTGAAGTTTGAAGGTGAGACGTTCTCCCGTGCACCGGTTGTGACCGTAATGGGCCACGTCGACCACGGTAAGACCTCGCTGCTCGACTACATCCGTCGTGCCAAGGTAGCTGCTGGCGAAGCCGGCGGTATCACCCAGCACATCGGTGCGTACCACGTTGAAACTGATCGCGGCATGGTCACTTTCCTCGATACCCCGGGTCACGCTGCGTTTACCGCAATGCGTGCTCGTGGTGCCAAGGCGACTGACATCGTGATCCTGGTCGTTGCAGCGGACGACGGCGTAATGCCGCAGACCATTGAAGCGGTCCAGCACGCCAAGGCTGCCGGTGTTCCTCTGGTAGTGGCTGTGAACAAAATCGACAAGCCGGGCGCCGATCTCGATCGCATCCGTAGCGAACTGTCGGTTCACGGCGTGACTTCGGAAGAGTGGGGCGGCGACACCCCGTTCGTATCGGTTTCGGCGAAAGTCGGTACTGGCGTGGACGAGTTGCTCGAAGCTGTTCTGCTGCAAGCCGAAGTTCTGGAACTGAAGGCAACACCTTCGGCTCCTGGCCGTGGTGTTGTGGTTGAATCGCGTCTCGACAAGGGCCGTGGCCCGGTGGCTACCGTGCTGGTTCAAGACGGTACCCTGCGCCAAGGCGACATGGTCCTGGTCGGTTCGAACTACGGCCGTGTACGTGCCATGCTCGACGAGAACGGCAAGCCAATCAAAGAAGCCGGTCCTTCCATCCCTGTCGAGATCCTCGGCCTGGACGGTACCCCGGACGCTGGCGACGAGATGAGCGTGCTGTCGGACGAGAAGAAAGCCCGTGAAGTGGCTCTGTTCCGTCAAGGCAAGTTCCGCGAAGTCAAACTGGCTCGTGCTCACGCTGGCAAGCTGGAAAACATCTTCGAAAACATGGGCCAGGCAGAGAAGAAGACGCTTAACATCGTCCTCAAATCTGACGTTCGTGGTTCGCTGGAAGCGTTGAACGGTGCCTTGAACGGCCTGGGTAACGACGAAGTGCAAGTGCGTGTTGTGGGTGGCGGCGTCGGTGGTATCACCGAGTCCGACGCTAACCTGGCACTGGCCTCCAACGCTGTACTGTTCGGCTTCAACGTGCGTGCCGATGCTGGCGCTCGCAAGATCGTCGAGCAGGAAGGCCTGGATATGCGTTACTACAACGTGATCTACGACATCATCGAAGACGTCAAGAAAGCCCTCACCGGTATGCTGGGCAGCGATGTTCGCGAGAACATCCTGGGTACCGCTGAAGTGCGTGACGTGTTCCGTTCGCCGAAGTTTGGCGCGATCGCCGGTTGCATGGTTATCGAAGGTGTTGTTCACCGTAACCGTCCAATCCGTGTACTGCGTGAAGACATCGTTATCTTCGAAGGCGAGCTGGAATCCCTGCGCCGCTTCAAGGATGACGCTTCCGAAGTACGTGCCGGCATGGAATGCGGTATTGGCGTCAAGAGCTACAACGACGTCAAAGCTGGCGACAAGATCGAAGTTTACGAGAAGGTTCAGGTTGCTCGCAGCCTCTAACTCGCGCACTTCAAGGGCCACGGCGAGCCGCCGCATGCAAGTGCGCGGCACGGCGTCAGGACTCTAAACGCAACGCCCGGTCTGGCTTTTGTCAGGCCGGGCGTTTGCCGCTTTCAGACCCCACGGGTTTCACCGTGTGGCAGTAACAGGTAACAAGACATGGCAAAAGAATACAGCCGTACCCAACGTATCGGCGATCAGATGCAGCGTGAGCTGGCACAGCTGATCCGTCGTGAAGTCAAAGACCCGCGCGTCGGCCTGGTCACCATTACCGCTGTTGAAGTCAGCCGTGACGTCGGTCACGCCAAGATCTTCATCACCGTGATGGGCCAGGACAACGCCGAAGACATCGCACAAAGCATCAAAGTGCTCAACTCCGCCGCCGGCTTCCTGCGCATGCAGTTGGCTCGCGAAATGAAGTTGCGCAGCGTTCCGCAGTTGCACTTCCACTACGACGAAAGCGTCGTGCGTGGCGCGCACCTGTCGGCCCTGATCGAACGTGCGGTGGCTGAAGACAATCAGCACCCGGTTGCGGCTGAAGCCGAAGACACCAAGGAGTAATCGGTGGCTCAGGTCAAACGTATCCGTCGTAACGTCAGCGGCATCATCCTGCTCGACAAGCCGCTGGGGTTTACCTCCAACGCGGCGTTGCAGAAGGTTCGCTGGTTGCTGAACGCCGAGAAAGCCGGGCACACCGGCAGTCTCGATCCGCTGGCCACCGGCGTGTTGCCGTTGTGCTTCGGTGAAGCCACCAAGTTCTCGCAGTATCTGCTCGATTCCGACAAGGCTTATGAAACCCTGGCGCAACTGGGCAAGACCACCACCACGGCGGATGCCGAGGGTGAGGTTTTGCAGGAGCGCCCGGTGACCGTTGGTCGCGCCGATGTCGAAGCTGTTTTACCCGGTTTTCGCGGGCAAATCAGTCAGATACCGCCGATGTACTCGGCGCTCAAGCGTGATGGCCAGCCGCTGTACAAGCTGGCCCGTGCAGGCGAAGTAGTGGAGCGCGAACCGCGTTCTGTTACTATTGCGCGCTTGGAATTGCTGGCCTTTGAGGGTGATACTGCGCGCCTTGCAGTGGATTGCAGCAAAGGCACCTATATCCGCACCCTGGTGGAGGATATCGGTGAGCAACTCGGTTGTGGCGCTTACGTTGCTGAATTGCGACGTACCCAGGCCGGGCCTTTCACGCTGGCGCAGACGGTCACGCTTGAAGAGTTGGAAGCGGTACATGCCGAAGGCGGCAACGAAGCGGTCGACCGTTTCCTGATGCCATCGGACAGCGGCTTGCTGGATTGGCCGCTGTTGCAGTTCTCGGAGCACAGCTCGTTCTACTGGCTCAACGGCCAACCGGTACGAGCCCCGGATGCACCGAAATTCGGCATGGTACGGGTACAGGATCACAACGGTCGCTTCATCGGTATCGGTGAAGTGAGCGAAGACGGGCGCATCGCGCCGCGTCGACTGATTCGGTCAGAATGACCGGAACCAGTTTGGTGTAAAAGCGCAGTAGCTTTTGCACAAACTGGGACGAGGGTGGCTGTTAGCAGGCACGGTCACTACTCATTTTTAGATACAGGGATTTGTCCCTGGCCTGTTGAAGCTGTTTCTCTGAAACAGTTTCCTGATAAAAGGATTGCCTCATGGCTCTCGACGTTCAAGAAAAAGCTCAAATCGTAGCTGACTACCAGCAAGCTGTTGGTGACACTGGTTCGCCAGAAGTGCAAGTTGCACTGCTGACCCACAACATCAACAAGCTGCAAGGTCACTTCAAGGCCAACGGTAAAGATCACCACTCCCGTCGTGGTCTGATCCGCATGGTAAACCAGCGTCGTAAGCTGCTGGACTACCTGAAAGGCAAGGATCTGGGTCGTTATCAGGCTCTGATCGGTCGCCTGGGTCTGCGTCGCTAATAAGCGATTGCGCTAGAGGTTGGTTGTCTGCCGTGTGCCAGTGGGTTTCCCGCGGGTGCATGGCAGGCTCCCAGCCTCAAGTTTTATCTGGATACACGTTTTACCCTGGACAGGCGTTGGGCCGATTCCCGACATTGCCCAAGAATTTCGCAAGAAGACAAGTTCCCCAAGAGCCACAAAGAAGGTAGGACACCGTGAACCCGGTAATCAAAAAATTCCAGTTCGGTCAGTCGACCGTTACCCTCGAGACTGGCCGTATCGCCCGTCAGGCCTCCGGCGCAGTATTGGTCACCGTTGACGACGACGTCAGCGTGTTGGTGACTGTCGTTGGTGCCAAGCAAGCCGATCCAGGCAAGGGCTTCTTCCCTCTGTCCGTTCACTACCAGGAAAAGACTTACGCTGCCGGTAAGATCCCTGGCGGTTTCTTCAAGCGCGAAGGCCGTCCTTCCGAGAAAGAAACCCTGACTTCCCGACTGATCGACCGTCCGATCCGTCCGCTGTTCCCAGAAGGCTTCATGAACGAAGTGCAGGTTGTCTGCACCGTCGTTTCCACCAGCAAGAAGACCGATCCGGACATCGCTGCGATGATCGGTACCTCGGCTGCCCTGGCGATCTCCGGCATTCCTTTCGATGGCCCGATCGGCTGTGCACGCGTTGCGTTCCACGAAAGCACTGGCTACCTGCTGAACCCGACTTACGAACAACAGAAAGCTTCGAGCCTGGACATGGTCGTTGCCGGTACGTCGGAAGCCGTGTTGATGGTTGAATCGGAAGCCAAAGAGCTGACCGAAGACCAGATGCTGGGCGCGGTACTGTTTGCTCACGACGAGTTCCAGGTTGTGATCAACGCCGTTAAAGAACTGGCCGCTGAAGCTGCCAAGCCAACCTGGACCTGGACTCCACAGCCTGAAGCCACCGCTCTGCTGGGCGCGATCCGTGCCGAGTTCGGCGACGCGATCTCCCAGGCTTACACCATCACCATCAAGGCCGACCGTTACGCTCGCCTGGGTGAGCTGAAAGACCAGGTCGTTGCCAAGCTGTCCGGTGAAGAAGGCCAGCCTTCTTCCAGCGAAGTGAAAGCAGCGTTTGGCGAAATCGAATACCGCACCGTTCGCGAAAACATCGTCAACGGCAAGCCACGTATCGACGGCCGCGACACCAAGACCGTACGTCCTCTGAACATCGAAGTCGGTGTTCTGCCCAAGACCCACGGTTCGGCGCTGTTCACCCGTGGCGAAACCCAGGCTCTGGTCGTTGCAACACTGGGCACCGCCCGTGACGCGCAACTGCTGGACACCCTGGAAGGCGAGAAAAAAGACCCGTTCATGCTGCACTACAACTTCCCTCCGTTCTCGGTAGGTGAGTGTGGCCGCATGGGTGGCGCTGGTCGTCGCGAAATCGGTCACGGCCGTCTGGCCCGTCGTTCGATTGCAGCCATGCTGCCTGCTGCCGACGTGTTCCCATACACCATTCGTGTTGTGTCGGAAATCACCGAGTCCAACGGTTCGAGCTCCATGGCTTCGGTCTGCGGCGCTTCCCTGGCCCTGATGGACGCTGGTGTTCCGATGAAGGCACCGGTTGCCGGTATCGCCATGGGTCTGGTTAAAGAAGGCGAGAAGTTCGCCATCCTGACCGACATCCTGGGTGACGAAGACCACCTCGGCGACATGGACTTCAAAGTAGCGGGTACTGCCAAAGGTGTTACCGCGCTGCAGATGGACATCAAGATCAAAGGCATCACCGAAGAGATCATGGAAATCGCTCTGGGCCAAGCCCTGGAAGCGCGCCTGAACATCCTCGGTCAGATGAACCAGATCATTGGTCAGTCCCGCACCGAGCTGTCGGAAAATGCTCCGACCATGATCGCGATGAAAATCGACACCGACAAAATCCGTGATGTCATCGGTAAAGGCGGCGCGACCATTCGTGCGATCTGTGAAGAGACCAAGGCTTCGATCGACATCGAAGACGACGGCTCGATCAAGATCTTCGGCGAAACCAAGGAAGCGGCTGAAGCAGCACGTCAGCGCGTTCTGGGCATCACCGCAGAAGCTGAAATCGGCAAGATCTACGTCGGTAAGGTTGAGCGCATCGTCGACTTCGGCGCATTCGTCAACATCCTGCCGGGCAAGGACGGTCTGGTTCACATCTCCATGTTGAGCGACGCTCGCGTTGAGAAAGTGACCGACATCCTGAAAGAAGGCCAGGAAGTGGAAGTACTGGTACTGGACGTGGACAACCGCGGCCGTATCAAGCTGTCCATCAAAGACGTAGCAGCAGCCAAGGCGTCGGGCGTTTAATCACCCCCGCCTGACCGCTTCAACGTTATAAAAAAGGCCCCGCAGTGAAAACTGCGGGGCCTTTTTTTGTCTGCGATAAACCGAGGTGGAGCTTGCGGTTGCGACTCGCGAAAGCTGTGCTAGGTTTAGCTCACCGCCCGTGTAGCTCAGCCGGTAGAGCAGCGCACTCGTAACGCGAAGGTCGCAGGTTCGATTCCTGTCTCGGGCACCATTGCCGCTGTTATTTCACTTTTCGGCTCAGGTCTTCGACCGTGCGTTTGAGCTGATCCAGTTGATTGTCCTGATCGCTGACTTCCCGCTTCAGGTTGGACAGGTCGCTGGAGCTTGAGCTGGAACTCGAGCCGGCGCTGCGCTTGAGGTCTTCCACCTGGCTGGCGAGCTTCTTCAGGTCGTTGTCCTGATCGCTGACAGTGCGCTTGAGGTTGGACACCTCGCTTGAGCTGGAACTGGAGCTTGAACCGGTGTTGCGCTTGAACTCCTCCATCTGACTGGCGAGTTTCTTCAGGTCTTTATCCTGTTCCTCGACAGTGCGCTTGAGGTTGGATATTTCATTGCTGCTCGAGCCGGTGCTGGTGCCGGTGTTGCGTCTGAGTTCTTCGATGAGGCGCGCTTGTTCGCTGACGGTGGTCTTCAGTTTGTCGATTTCAGCCGTATTGGTTTTAACTGTGCCTTGTAACTTTTCCACCTCGCTGATTTCCAGATTGGTTTTGACCAGTACGGTCTTGCCATAGGAAGTGTGGGTGGCAGTGAGCGTGTCGTTAAACGATGGGTTGTCGGAGCTGAGCTCGATAGCTTGAGCCGTACTGGCCAGTGCCAGGTTGCCGAGCAGCAGGGCAGCCATGCCGGTTGCAAACAGGGTAGACGAAAGCTTTGGGAAATTGCGCATCACCTGAGTTCCTTGTGAAGTGCCTATATGGCACATCGCTATGACTTCGATTTTCGAAACATGTTCCTGAGGGGGCGCAAAAATGACGTGGCCGGGGAGGGCATCCGGTTTTTTGTAGATTTGATGTAAACATGCATATAAATCGTCAGCCAAAGGTCCTATATTCGGAACTTGCATGAGCACCACCGAGCTGTTTTCAGATGATCCCGAATGGTTCTGAAGGCCAGACAAACCGGGCTTTACGCGGTTTTTTGCGTCAGAGAGATCCTTGATGATCCAGATCCATCTTCCATTCCTAAGATCAGCGAGAACCCCATGACCGTTAAAGAATTGACCCAAGAAGCCAGACACGAAGAAGCGCTGAAGAAGTACTTGCTGGAATCGCCCCAGCTCGCCCAAGAGATCAAGGACTTGCCCGCCGACGATCAGAAAGACCAGATCCAGTGGGCGTTCGAGGATGAAGCGGAATCCCAGGGCTTGCAGCCGTGGGAACTGACGCTCAAGTACACCTCGAGCCCGGAAGAATTCGAGGCGGCGCGCCTGGTGCTGCACAAGGAGGCGGCCGAAGTGTTGGGCGTCGAATGGGAAGAGTACTGCGAGATGAATAATCTGGTGGTTTAAAGGCAGCTTCAAGTTTCAAGCGGCGAGCTACAAGTAAAAGCAGAACTGCTTGAAGCTTGTAACTTGCCGCTTGGAGCTGCTCAGAGGCTGAGCCGCATCGACAGGTCGACAGCCTTCACATCCTTGGTCATCGCACCAATCGAAATGTAATCCACACCGGTTTCGGCAATCGGTAGCAAGGTGCTTTCGTTGATCCCGCCGCTGGCCTCCAGTTTGGCCTGGCCGTTGTTCAGGCGTACTGCTTCACGCATGTCATCCAGGCTCAGTTCGTCGAGCATGATGATGTCGGCACCGGCCGCCAGGGCCTCTTTGAGCTCATCCAGGCTTTCCACTTCGATTTCCACGGGCTTGCCCGGGGCAATCTTGTGCGCGGCCTTGATGGCTTCAGCGACACCGCCGCAGGCTGCGATATGGTTTTCCTTGATCAGGAACGCGTCATACAGGCCGATGCGGTGGTTATGGCAGCCGCCGCAGGTCACGGC
This sequence comes from Pseudomonas sp. Emmai, assembly GCF_055179735.1. Classification (NCBI taxonomy): domain Bacteria; kingdom Pseudomonadati; phylum Pseudomonadota; class Gammaproteobacteria; order Pseudomonadales; family Pseudomonadaceae; genus Pseudomonas; species Pseudomonas sp. Emmai. The sequence continues at coordinate 1,255,399 of NZ_CM143685.1, forward strand.
GTACTTCTGCGCCAGGCGCAGCCCCGGCAGGGTTTTGCGGGTGTCGAGCAGCTTCACCTGAGTTTCGGCGACGAAATCCGCCAGAAACTGCGCGCGAGTCGCCACGCCGGACAGCAGTTGCAGGAAGTTCAGCGCGCAGCGCTCGCCCGTCAGCAGCGAGCGCGCCGGGCCTTCGAGGTGGAACAGCGCCTGATTGGGTTTCACCCGTTCGCCATCGCGCACTTGCCAGTGCACCGCCACCCGCGGGTCCAATTGCCGAAAGACGGCATCCACCCACGCGGTGCCGGCAATGACGGCCGCGTCGCGGGTGATGATGGTGGCTTTGGCCAGGCGTTCGGCCGGGATCAGTTGCGCGGTGATGTCGCCGCTGCCGATGTCTTCGAGCAGCGCGCGACGCACGTTGGCTTCGATTTCGGCGGTCAAATCGGCGAGGCGTAGATTCGGCATAACGGGCTCCACAAACAAAGTGGCCCGATTATAGGGCCATGGCGCAGGCCAACCCAAGGCATGCCGAGTGCCCGGATCGCTCTGAAACCTGCATTTGGTCGATTCGCGTGAGCATAGGCGGCAAAACCGGGGTCTGTCCTGTACGTCTATTTCGTTGTGAAGCAAAGAGTCTGCTGGCACAAGCGGCGTGTTTTGCCGATAATCCGCCTTGCATTTGACGTCATAGCTTTGACGTCTCGTTGGGTCCCCGATTATTGAATGACAGCGGGTGGGCAGTGTTCCCCGTTGAGCGCCGGCTGTGAGGCCGGCGCAGTCGATCTTTCTTACCGAACCGAAGACTCACCGTTTCAGGAGGCTTGGATGCACAACGACGGGAATGTAGTGCCTTTGCACAAGGCGGCTACCGACCAGGCGACTCACTCGCCGCTCGCCCGCCTGCCTGTGATTCTGCTTCAGGTTCGCGACAAGGCTGCGCAACAGCTCAGGCATGGTTTGCAGGCGCTGTTCGATAACGCCGACGACACCCTGTTCGAAATGGCCGATCGGGCCCGCAATGACGTCGAACAGAACATCTTCTTCGAAGCCATGCGCGACTTGCGCCTCAAGCGCAAAAGCATCGAGCGCGGGTTTCTTGAGCAATTCTTCGAGGCATTCATCAGCCTCACCCAATACGACGTCACGCAGTCCACCCTGTCCCAGGCCATGGCGTTCGATGCCAGCGCAACGCTGCCCCAGGATGACCTGGAGCGCAACGTGGCGGTCGAGGCGATGGTCAGCAAAGTGCTGAGCCGCGAAGGTTTTGCCCTCGATCAACTGACCACCCGGCTCAGCGTGTTGTTGGGCAAGGAATTGCTCGAACAGCACAACCCGCTGGGCCCGGCGATGCTATGCGAGTATTTCCTCCAGGCCGGGCGCAACCTGGGCGTGGAGATCAAGGTCAAGTTGATCATCCTCAAGCTATTCGAGCGCTACGTGCTCAGCGGCGCCGATCAGCTCTACAGCGAAGCCAATCAACTGTTGATCGCCACTGGCGTGCTGCCCGAACTCAAGCCAGCCCCGGCCAGACGTGCCGCTGATCGCGCGGCGGCCAGTGTGCAGGCCGAACCCGTCGAGACGGTTGCCAGATCCGGCAGCACGCACATTGATGACAGCGTGCAAGAAGTCTTCGCCGCGTTGCAGGAGCTGTTGTTTCACGTGCGCGGCAGTGTCGCGCCAACCCTCGAAGCCAGCACCCCGGCCCAGCCGATCTCCACCCGCGACCTGCTGCGCCTGCTCTCGCATTTGCAGCAATACGTCCCGACCCTGGCGGCTCAGGACGACTTCGACCTGCGCAACCAGCTCGAACAACTGCTGACCCGGGTCAGCGTCAAGAGCGGCAAGTCGCGGGTGGTCGGTGTCGCCGATGAAGACGTGATCAACCTGATCGCGATGCTCTTCGAATGCATCCTCGATGACCGCAACCTGCCGGATTCCCTCAAGGCGCTGATCGGGCGCTTGCAGATTCCGATGCTGAAAATCGCCGTGCTCGACAAGAGCTTCTTCAGCCGCAGCAGCCATCCGGCGCGGCGCCTGCTCAATGAAATCGCCGCCGCAGCCATGGGCTGGGGCGAGTGCGACGATCATGCGCGGGACACGCTGTACTTGCGCATCGAACAAGTGGTGCAGCGGTTGTTGAACGATTTTGTCGATGACCCGGCGATTTTCTCCGAGTTGCTGGCGGACTTTCTGGCGTTTACCAGTGACGAGCGCCGCCGTAGTGAGTTGCTGGAGCAACGCACCCGCGATGCCGAGGAAGGTCGGGCCAAGACCGAACTGGCGCGTCAGCGGGTCGAGCAAGCATTGAATGACGCGCTGTTGGGCAAGCTGCTGCCCCAAGGGGTAGTGGCGTTCGTGCAAGAGGCCTGGAGCAAGGTACTGTTGCTGACCTGCCTCAAGCACGGCGATCAGTCCGCCGAATGGCATGCCGACGTGCAGACCATGGCGCAGTTGATCTGGAGCGTGCAGCGCCACGACGAAGCCGATGCCAGCCTGCGCCTGCTGTCGCTGGTGCCGGGGTTGCTCAAGTCGCTGCGCGATGGTTTGAGCAGCTCGGCGTTCGATCCGTTTGCCACCAGCGAATTCTTCGCTGAACTGGAAGCCTTGCACGTGCAACTGTTCGAGCGGCCGTCCCAGGAGCCGGCGTCTTCGAGCGATACGCCGGTGATGGTCGAAGTGGTCGAGGAAATCGTCTTGCGCAATGCCGATGAAGGTCCGGTCGAAACGGCTTCGGTGCGTTTACCGGCGGACGATGTCGGGCTGCTCCAGGTCGATCAATTGCGCGTGGGCAGTTGGGTGGAATTTCAGGAAGACGAAGAAAACACCCTGCGCTGCAAACTGGCGGCGATCATCGATGCCACCGGCAAATACATCTTCGTCAACCGCACCGGCATGAAGGTGCTGGAGCGCAGCCGCACCGGGCTGGCCCTGGAGTTTCACCGGGGCGCGGTGCGTGCGCTGGACGATACGCTGCTGTTCGATCGGGCCCTGGAATCGGTGATTGGCAACTTGCGGCGCCTCAATCACGCCAAGTGATCGCGTACCGAGGGTCTATCGCGGCATACTGGGCGCCAACACGGTCGTCGTTGAAGGAACCTGTATGCAGTTGGACCCCGCGAGCGGTTGGTGCCAGGGCGTAAATATTTGCCCCTCGCCCAACTTCAATGCGCGCCCCTCGGATGAAATCTCCCTGCTGGTGATTCACAACATCAGCCTGCCGCCGGCGCAGTTCGCCACCGGCAAGGTGCAGGAATTTTTCCAGAATCGTCTGGATGTCACGGAGCATCCCTACTTTGAAGGGATCGCTGACCTGCGGGTGTCTGCGCACTTTCTGATCGAGCGTGACGGCACGGTTACTCAGTTTGTCTCCTGTCTTGAGCGCGCCTGGCATGCCGGCATCTCGAATTTCGAAGGGCGAGAAGTCTGTAACGACTTTTCCGTGGGCATCGAACTTGAAGGCACAGATGATCTGCCGTTCACCGATGCGCAATACCAGGCCTTGACGGCCCTGACCCGACAGCTGCAAAACGCTTTTACCGGCATCACTGCACAGCGTATTTGCGGGCATAGCGACATCGCCCCCGGGCGCAAGACCGATCCGGGACTGGCGTTCGACTGGGCACGCTATCGCGCCGCTTTGGCTAAAGAGGAACAACAATGAGTTTTCTGGTGTTGCTGCTGGCGGTCTGGATCGAGAAGTTCTCGGCCCTGCGCCATCGGGTTCAACGTGATGGCGGTTGGGTGCGCGAGCTGCACAAGCTGGAAGCCAGCCCGCGCCTGAAGGACCGTTCGTGGCTGGTGTTGGTGCTGTTGGTGTTGTTGCCGGTGGCGCTGCTCGGTTTGCTGCTGGTGGTGCTGGAACCCGTGGCCTATGGCTTGCTGGCCCTGCCGGTGCACCTGTTGGTGGTGATTTACAGTTTGGGTCGCGGCGATCTGCTGGGCGAACTCGGGCCGTTTCGCGACGCCTGGCGCCGGGAAGACCTGCAAGCCGCCGCGCATGTGGCCAATCGCGATCTGAATATCTGCGCCGACAGTGGCGAGCAACTTCTGGAGCGCGTGCAGGCCCATCTGCTGTGGCAGGCCTACCAGAGCTTTTTTGCGGTGATTTTCTGGTACTTCCTGCTGGGCCCGGTGGCGGCGCTGAGTTATCGCTTGCTGGCGCTGGCTGAAGAACATGGGCAGAACCCGGCGGTGGTCGAGCGCGCCGCACAACTGCGCCACGCCTTCGATTGGGTGCCGGTGCGGCTGCTGGCGGCAAGTTTTGCCCTGGTCGGCAACTTTGTCGCGGTCGGTCGGGTGATGCTGCACGAACTGCTGAACTGGAACATCACGGCCGCGCAATTGATCGAAAAGGTCGGACTGGTAGCGGGTGAGATTCCGGCGCCGGTGGTTGGGCCAGATGGCATCAACAGTCTGGATCGTATCTGGGAACTGCTGCTGCGTGCGGCGGTGCTTTGGTATGCCGGGTTTGCGTTGTGGACGGTGTTGCCTTAGGCCTCCAAAGATCATTGTGGCGAGGGAGCTTGCTCCCGCTGGGGTGCGAAGCACCCCCAATACCTGCCAAGGTGATTGATCAGGAAAATCTTGCCCGATTGCTTTGCGACTGCTTCGCAGCCGCGCGGGAGCAAGCTCCCTCGTCACAAAGTCCTCATCAGGCCCATCCTGCCGTTAACCTTAAGTTACAAAACCCCCCTCCGATTTGAGCTATACAGAGATAGCGCCCAATAGTGGCTATCTGCTGTATCTGTGCGCCTGCCAATAAAAATAAGAAATCCAAGGGAGACTTCACAGTGAAGAGCTTGCTCTATCCCGCTGTCGCGCTGATGAACCGCCTGAGTTTCGGCATGAAGTTCAGCCTGATCAGCGTGCTGTTCCTGGTGCCGATGCTGGTGACCAACTTCTACCTGGTGCGCGATTCCTATCGCGAATTCCAGGGCACCCGCGTCGAACTGCAAAGCCTCGACCTGCTGGGCAGCAGCCTGACCCTGCGCCGGGATCTGGAAACCCTGAACAACCTGGTGCAGATCAACGTCACCCTCGGTCAGTCCGGCAAGGCCGGCGATGTCGAGACCAAGATCAGCGCCCTGGAGCAAAGCGTGCTCGCCCGCTTGCAAGGGCTGACGGCGATGAGCACCGACCCGGAACAGGTCACGGTCTTCGAGGGCAAACGCGATGAAATGATTGCCGCGTTCAAGGTCCAGCAAGCGGAAAACTCCCTGCAAAGCAAAAGTGCGCTGATCGGCAAGTTGCTGGGCAATGCGCAGATTTTCAGCCAGATCATCACCAGTCAGGCCGGCCTGAGTCGCGACAACCAGAGCGACATGCGCCAGCTCAGCGAACTGATCACCAACGTCACCCCGCCGGTCACGCAGATTCTCGGCGAAGGCCGGGCCATGGGCTCGCTGTCCCTGGGGCAGGGCTTTCTCAATTCGGCATCGAGTACGCGCTTCGACGAGCTGCTGGCGCAGATCGAAAAGCTTCAGGCTGAATACGGGCTGAAGCTGCACGACGCGTTGGGCTCCAGCAAAGCCGCTAACGAATCCCTGGCCGCCCAGGCCGAGAGCAGCAAGGCGTCGCTGAAAAAGGCCAGCGAGCTGTTCGAAGAACAAGTGGTGATGGCCGACACCCTCGATGCACCGTGGCAGGGTTTTTACGATCAGGTCACCGGCCTGATGGACCACACCTACCAGCTCAATGAAGCGACCCTGAAGTTTCTCGGCACTCAGTTGCAACAGCGCCTGGAGCAGAACCGCACGCACATGGTGATGCAGGCCGTGGCGCTGTCGGTGGTGTTTGTCTTGATCTTCTACCTCTACGGCGGTTTCTACGCCTCGACCCGCACCACCCTCAAGCGCCTGGGCGCGATGATGGACCGAGTGGCGGCCGGCGACATGACCATCACCTTCAGCGCCAACAGCCGCGATGAACTGGGCGAGTTGGGTGAGGTGTTCAACGGCACGGTGAAGAAAATCCATGACTTGATCGAGCGGGTCGGCCAGACCGTCGGCGAAGTCGAGCGCCAGGCCGGGCAAGTGGAAAGCGTTTCCGCCCAGAGCAACCAGGCCGTGGCCGGGCAGCGCAGCCAGATCGAACAGGTCGCCACGGCCATGAACCAGATGTCGGCCACCTCCCTGGAAGTGGCGCGCAGTGCCGCGGCGGCGGTCAGCAGCGCCCACAGTGTCAACGACGAAACCCTCAGCGGTCGCGGGTTGGTGGAGTCCCAGCAGGGCAGCATTGCGGCGCTGGCCACTGAGATCGATCAATCGGTGCTGGTGATCAATCAACTGGCCATCGACAGCCAGTCCATCAGTCGGGTGCTGGACGTGATCAAAAGCATCGCCGAGCAGACCAACCTGTTGGCGCTCAACGCGGCCATTGAAGCGGCGCGGGCGGGGGAGCAGGGCCGTGGTTTCGCGGTGGTGGCGGACGAGGTCCGGACCTTGGCCAAGCGCACCCAGCAATCGACCGAAGAAATCGAACAGATGATCGCCAAGCTTCACGGCGGGGTCGGCGCGGCGGTGAAGGCCATGGGCGTCAGCCATCAAATGGCTAACGGCACGGTGGGACAATCGGAAAAGGTCCAACAGGCCCTGGAAAATATCCTCGGCGCTGTGGGAATGATCGTCGACCAGAACCAGCAGATCGCCGCCGCCGTGGAACAACAAACCGCCGTGGCCCACGACATCGACCAGAACATCGTCGAAATCAACCGCGCCGGCGAGCGCACGGCCGAAGGTGCGCATCAGACCGAGCATGCCAGCCGGGCGTTGTCGGCGCAGGTGGTGGAGTTGAAACAATTGATCAGCGCGTTCCGGGTCTGATCAACACCACCAATCCCCTGTCGGAGCAAAGCTTGCTCGCGAAAGCGGCCGTACAGTCAACGTTGATGTTGGCTGACACACCGCCTTCGCGAGCAAGCTTTGCTCCTACAGGGGTTGGTGTTGTGTGAGCAGTCTGTAGGACGTATTACCTTTCCCGGTGCGGTGTTTCCTGATTTCCCGCGGGTGCTGGTTTTTGGTCTTCAATAGAGGAAGATCCATGTCTCTAACCTGCCCTGAGGAAGCCCGGTTATGTCCGCCGCCACGCTTGGAATCCTGGGCCGCTGCGCCCATTGCCAGCGCACCCTGTTGCTTGAACCCTGGCAACTCAACGCCATCGCGATCGACGAAACGTTTACCTGTTCTCACTGCGAGAAGGCCCTGCAACTGCGCGACCCCAAGCAGATCAAGCGCTTCAAGTCGCTCGATTCCCTGGCCTGGTTGCGGGCGAGCACGCTGATCATGGTCTGCACTGCGTTGTTGGTGGCGCTGGTGATGGAGTGGGTCGGGTTGCTCAGCGTCGTGGAACAGCTGAATTTTTCGCTGTTGGCGATTCTCGTCTACTTCGGCGTCGTCCGGTTTGCCCGGCATCGGCAACACATCACGCTGACGCTGGAGGCTGCCAAGGCCCACGTCGACTGACTACCAGTTGAACAACTCGCAGGCATTCGCCGTACTGGCGGCCGCCAGGTGTTCGGGGCTGATCGCCATGATCTGCGCCAGCGCCGTACAGATCGCCGGCAAGTGCGCCGGGCTGTTGCGCTGGCCGGGGAACATGGCGGGCGCCATGTCCGGGGAGTCGGTTTCCAGCACCACTGAATCCAGCGGCAGTTGGGCCAATACGCGGTGCATACGCAAGGCCTGCGGCCAGGTCGCGGCGCCACCCAGGCCGAGTTTGAAACCGAGCTTGATGTATTCCCGCGCTTCTTCCTGACTGCCAGCGAAGGCGTGGATGATCCCCGCGCGCTTCAGGCGAAAGCGTTTGAGCGTGGCAATCACGGCGGCATGGCTGCGGCGCACGTGGATCAGCGCCGGCAGATTGAAATCCACCGCCAGTTGCAACTGCGCGTCGAACAGCGCCTGCTGCCGTTCGCGATCGAGGGTTTCGATGAAATAATCCAGGCCGATTTCGCCCACCGCGCACAGCTGTCGATGGCCGGCCAACCGCGTCAGCCAGTCGCCAAGCGCCGTCAAATCCTCGGGGCGGTGATCGTCCAGATACACCGGATGCAGCCCGAACGCCGCGTGCAGATCGGGATCGCTCTGCACCAGATCCCAGACCCGCTGCCAATTGCCCTGAAAAACCCCCAACACCACCATCCGCCGCACCCCCAGGGCACGGCTTTCGGCCAGCAACGCCGTGCGGTCGGCGTCGAAGTCCGGGAAGTCCAGATGAGTGTGGCTGTCGATCAGCTCCACGGCTCAGTCCTGCAGAATGCGCTGCTTGAAGGTCCGCGCGATGGCCAGCACGCCGGGTTGGTAATCCGACTGTTCGATGGCGGCCAGGGCCAGCTCCAGGGCTTTGTCGGCGATCAACTGATGTTGCTGGGCCATGGCGTTGACCGGCAACGGCAGGAAATCCAGCAATTGGGTGTCACCGAAGGTGCCGAGGCGCAGCGGGCGGGTTTTCAACGGGAAGTCATGCAAGGCATCGAACACGCCTTGCAGCAGTACGTAGGACGTCGTCACCAGGGCATCCGGCAAATGGCCCAGGCGCTGCAGGAGTTCTTCCATCAACTGCTTGCCACACTCGCGGCTGAACGACTCGCCGTGTTCGATCAGGATTTCGCCTTTGAACCCGGCCAACGCCTCTTTGAATCCGGCCGCACGCTCCTGGCTGATGCTCAGTTCAGGGCGGGCGCCGATCAGGGCGATCTGCTTGGGCACCGGCTCGAGCAGGCTGCGGGTCAGTTGCAGGCTGGCTTCGCGGTCGTCACTGATCACCGAGCAGAAATGCTCGGGTTCCATGACCCGGTCGATGGCGATGATCGGAATGCCCTTGGCCTGCAACTGGCGATAGCTGTCGTCGTCAGTCGGCAGGCAACTGGCGACAATCAAGGCATCACAACGCCGGGCGCGGAACAGTTTGAGCAATTGCCGTTCACTTTCCGGCGCATCATCAGAACTGGCGATCAGCAGTTGATAACCCCGCGCCCGGGCGCCTTGCTCCAGCAGCTTGGCGATCCGTGCGTAACTGGGGTTTTCCAGGTCCGGCAGGATGAAGCCCAAGGTGCGGGTATGCCGACTGCGCAGCCCGGCGGCCTGAGGGTTGGGCGTAAAGCCATGTTGCTCGACCACGGCGCGAACACGCTCCACAGTCGCGGCGCTGATGCGTTGCTGCGCGGCCTTGCCATTGATGACATAACTGGCGGTGGTAACGGACACACCGGCCAACTGTGCGATATCACTGAGTTTCAACTCGGGATTTCCTTGTTTTTTCGAGCTTGCCCCGACATTTTCGCCAATCCTACCCGATTCGGGCAGGCGACTATTGTCGCAACGCATCCGACAAGTTGGACTTCAAGGATGGGACATTATCGAGTAACGTGCCAAACATTCTAGATTAATCGTTTCAGCAAGCGTATTTTCTGCGTTATAGGGTCCTTTGGCCGGTTCTGCCGCGAAACCGCCAAAAGTCATCATCAAGGGCCTAAGCTGAAACATTCAAAACAATACCTGGCGTCTCAAGGCGCCAAAAAGGAGAAAGCATGCTCGAGCTCACCATAGAGCAGATATCCATGGGCCAGTCGGCTGTGGATAAGTCAGCCGCGTTGCACCTGCTGGCCCAGCATCTGGTTGCCGATGGTCTGGTAGCAGAGGGTTATCTCGCCGGTTTGCAGGCGCGGGAAGCCCAGGGCTCGACCTTTCTCGGCCAAGGTATTGCCATCCCCCACGGTACGCCGGAAACCCGCGACCAGGTGTTTTCCACCGGCGTGCGGTTGATGCAATTTCCTGAAGGCGTCGATTGGGGCGATGGCCAGATCGTCTACCTTGCGATCGGCATCGCCGCCAAATCCGATGAACACCTGCGTTTGCTGCAACTGCTGACCCGCGCCCTCGGCGAGACCGATCTGGGCCAGGCCCTGCGGCGCGCCAGTTCCGCCGAAGCGCTGCTGAAGCTGTTGCAAGGCGCGCCGCAAGAACTGGCGCTGGATGCACAGATGATTGGCCTCGGTGTCTCCGCTGATGATTTCGAAGAATTGGTCTGGCGTGGCGCACGTTTGCTGCGTCAGGCCGATTGCGTGAGCAACGGTTTCTCCGCCGTGCTGCAACAGGTCGAAGCGCTGCCCCTGGGCGATGGCCTGTGGTGGCTGCACAGCGAACAAACCGTGAAGCGTCCGGGCCTGGCCTTCGTCACGCCGGACAAACCGATGCGTTACCTCGGCCAGCCATTGAGCGGTCTGTTCTGCCTGGCCAGCCTCGGCGAAGCGCATCAAGCTTTGCTCGAACGCCTCTGCGCCTTGCTGATCGAAGGCCGCGGCCACGAATTGGGCCGCGCCACCAGCAGCCGCAAAGTCCTCGAAGTGCTGGGCGGTGAAGTGCCCGCCGACTGGCCAAGCGCGCGCATTGCCCTGGCCAACGCCCACGGTTTGCATGCGCGCCCGGCGAAGATCCTCGCGCAATTGGCGAAAAGCTTTGAAGGCGAGATCCGCGTGCGCATCGTCGATGGCCAGGACAGCGCGGTGTCGGTCAAGAGCCTGAGCAAGCTGCTGAGCCTCGGCGCCCGTCGCGGTCAGGTGCTGGAATTCATCGCCGAACCGAGCATCGCCGCCGACGCCTTGCCGGCCTTGCTTGCGGCTATTGAAGAAGGCCTCGGTGAAGAAGTTGAGCCGTTGCCCGCCGTGAGTCAGCAGCGGGAAGTGTTTGCCGACGTCGCCGAAGTACTCCTCGCCCCAGCTTCGGGCAGCCTGATCCAGGCCATCGCCGCCGCGCCCGGCATCGCCATCGGCCCGGCGCATATTCAAGTGCTGCAAGCCATCGATTATCCGCTGCGCGGTGAGTCCGCCGTCGTTGAGCGCGAGCGCCTGAAACAAGCGCTGACCGATGTCCGTCGCGACATCGAAGGGTTGATCGAGCGCAGCAAGTCCAAGGCGATTCGCGAGATTTTCATCACCCACCAGGAAATGCTCGACGACCCGGAATTGACCGATGAAGTCGACACCCGCCTCAAGCAGGGCGAAAGCGCCGAAGCGGCGTGGATGGCGGTGATCGAAGCGGCGGCCAAACAGCAGGAATCCTTGCAGGACGCGCTGCTCGCCGAACGCGCCGCCGACTTGCGCGACATCGGCCGCCGGGTGCTCTCGCAGTTGTGTGGTGTCGAAACCCCGAGCGAACCGGAGCAACCGTACATTCTGGTGATGGACGAGGTCGGTCCGTCCGACGTGGCCCGTCTCGACCCGGCGCGGGTCGCCGGTATTCTCACCGCCCGTGGCGGCGCCACCGCCCACAGCGCCATCGTTGCCCGCGCATTGGGGATTCCGGCGCTGGTCGGTGCTGGCGCGGCCGTGTTGCTGCTGGCACCGGGCACGCCATTGCTGATCGATGGGCAACGCGGTCGCCTGCATGTGGACGCCGATGCCGCGACCTTGCAGCGCGCCACCGAAGAACGCGACACCCGCGATCTGCGGTTGAAAGCCGCTGCCGAACAACGCCATCAACCGGCGCTGACCACCGACGGCCACGCCGTGGAAGTGTTCGCCAATATCGGCGAAAGCGCGGGCGTCACCAGCGCGGTGGAGCAGGGCGCCGAAGGCATTGGCCTGCTGCGCACCGAACTGATTTTCATGGCGCATTCGCAAGCCCCGGACGAAGCCACCCAGGAAGTCGAATACCGTCGTGTCCTCGATGGCCTCGCCGGGCGGCCGTTGGTGGTGCGCACCCTCGATGTCGGCGGCGACAAACCGCTGCCGTATTGGCCGATCGCCAAGGAAGAAAACCCGTTCCTCGGCGTGCGTGGTATTCGTCTGACCTTGCAACGTCCGCAGATCATGGAAGCGCAATTGCGCGCCTTGCTCCGTGCGGCGGACAACCGCCCATTGCGCATTATGTTTCCCATGGTCGGCAGCGTTGATGAATGGCGTCAGGCCCGGGACATGACCGAACGTCTGCGTCTGGAAATTCCGGTGGCGGATTTGCAACTGGGGATCATGATTGAAGTGCCGTCGGCGGCGTTGCTCGCACCGGTGCTGGCCAAGGAAGTCGATTTCTTCAGCGTCGGCACCAACGACCTGACCCAATACACCCTGGCCATCGACCGCGGTCACCCGACCTTGTCGGCCCAGGCTGACGGCTTGCACCCGGCGGTGCTGCAACTGATCGACATCACCGTGCGTGCGGCCCATGCCCATGGCAAATGGGTCGGCGTGTGCGGCGAGTTGGCGGCGGATCCGTTGGCGGTGCCGGTGTTGGTCGGCCTCGGTGTGGATGAACTCAGCGTGTCGGGCCGCAGCATCGCCGAGGTTAAGGCGCGCATCCGCGAACTTAGCCTGGCCCAGACCCAAACCCTCGCCCAACAGGCTTTAGCCGTGGGCAGCGCCAATGAAGTGCGCGCACTAGTGGAGGCCCTGTAATGGCCAAGATCCTAACCCTGACCCTCAACCCGGCGCTGGACCTCACGGTCCAGTTGCCGGTGCTGACACCCGGTCAGGTCAACCGCAGCGATGAAATGCACACCCACGCCGCCGGCAAAGGCGTGAACGTGGCGCAAGTGCTGGCGGACCTCGGGCATCAACTGACGGTCAGCGGCTTTCTCGGCGAAGACAATCTGCAAGCCTTCGAAACCCTGTTCGCCAAGCGCGGTTTTGTCGACGCGTTCATTCGTGTGCCGGGCGAAACCCGCAGCAACATCAAACTGGCGGAAAGCAGCGGGCGTATCACCGATATCAACGGTCCGGGACCACAGGTCAGTGAAGCGGCGCAGCAAGCGTTGCTCGATCGACTGGATCAGATCGCGCCGGGGCACGACGCCGTCGTGGTCGCCGGTAGCCTGCCGCGCGGCGTCAGCCCGCAGTGGTTGCAAGCGCTGATCGAGCGTCTGAAAAACCTCGGATTGAACGTAGCCCTGGACACCAGCGGCGAAGCCTTGCGCGCAGGGCTAGCGGCCGGCCCGTGGCTGATCAAACCCAACACTGAAGAACTCGCCGATGCGCTGGGTTGCGACGTGGTTTCAGTGACGGCCCAGGCCGAAGCCGCTAGCCGCTTGCATGCGCAAGGCATCGAGCACGTGGTGATTTCCCACGGCGCTGACGGCGTGAACTGGTTCAGCGTGGGCGCGGCGATGCATGCCACGCCGCCAAGGGTCAGTGTGGTCAGCACCGTGGGCGCCGGCGATTCATTGTTGGCGGGGATGCTCCACGGTTTGCTCAGTGCCGACACGCCAGAACAGACCCTGCGCACCGCCACGGCGATTGCCGCGATGGCGGTCACGCAAATCGGTTTCGGCATCAGTGATGTCGCGCAATTGACGCAGCTCGAACAGGGCGTGCGCGTGCGCCTCCTGACAGAACAATAAGAGGGGTTGTCATGAAGTTAGCCATTGTTACGGCCTGCCCGAACGGCATGGTCACCAGTGTGCTGTGCGCGCGGCTGCTCGACGCCGCGGCCCAGCGTCAGGGCTGGAGCACTTGCGTCGAAGTCAACGATGCAGCACACCCGGAACGTCAGTTGTCGGCGGCGACGATTGAGTCCGCCGAGTGGGTGTTGCTGGTGACCAGCACGCCGGTGGACATGTCGCGATTTGTCGGCAAGCGGGTGTTTCGCAGCACCCCGGCCCAGGCCCTGCAAGATGTTGAAGCGGTGTTGCGTCGGGGCGCTGAAGAGGCCGAGATTTACATCGCCGCCGAAGCGGTCGAAGAACCTGTCGTGGCCGCCAAAAACGCACCACGCCTGGTCGCAATCACCGCGTGCCCAACTGGCGTTGCCCATACCTTCATGGCCGCCGAAGCCTTGCAGCAAGCGGCCAAGCGTCTGGGTTACGACCTGCAAGTGGAAACCCAGGGCTCGGTCGGCGCGCGCAATCCCCTGAGCGCAACGGCAATTGCCGAGGCCGACGTGGTGCTGCTGGCCTGCGATATCGAAGTTGCCACCGAGCGTTTTGCCGGCAAGAAGATTTACCGTTGCGGCACTGGGATCGCGTTGAAACAGGCCGAAGCCACGCTTAACAAAGCCTTGGCCGAAGGCAAGCAGGAAAGCGCTGCGACGGGGGCCAAGGGGCCGGCCAAGCAAGAGAAAACCGGCGTCTACAAACACCTGCTGACCGGGGTGTCGTTCATGCTGCCGATGGTGGTGGCGGGCGGTTTGATGATCGCGCTGTCGTTCGTGTTCGGCATCACCGCGTTCAAGGAACCGGGCACGCTCGCCGCCGCACTGATGCAAATCGGCGGCGAGACCGCGTTCAAGTTGATGGTGCCGTTGCTGGCGGGGTACATCGCCTACTCCATCGCCGACCGTCCGGGCCTGGCGCCAGGGATGATCGGTGGTTTGCTCGCGAGTACCTTGGGCGCCGGTTTTATCGGCGGGATCCTTGCCGGTTTTATCGCCGGTTACGCGGCCCAGGCGATCAATCGTTATGCGCGGTTGCCGCAAAGTCTTGAGGCGCTGAAACCGATCCTGATCATCCCGTTGTTCGCGAGTCTGTTCACCGGTCTGGTGATGATTTATGTGGTCGGCAAACCGGTGGCGGGGATGCTCGAAGCGCTCACGCACTTCCTCGACAGCATGGGCACCACCAACGCGATCCTGCTCGGTGTGCTGCTCGGCGGCATGATGTGCGTCGACCTCGGCGGGCCGATCAACAAGGCGGCTTATGCGTTCTCCGTGGGGCTGCTGGCGTCGCAGAGTTACGCGCCGATGGCAGCGACCATGGCCGCCGGCATGGTGCCGCCGATTGGCCTGGGCATCGCGACGTTTATTGCCCGGCGCAAGTTCGCCCAGACTGAACGCGAGGCCGGTAAAGCGGCATTGGTGTTGGGGCTGTGCTTTATCTCTGAAGGGGCGATTCCGTTTGCGGCGAAAGACCCGTTGCGGGTGATCCCGGCGAGCATTGCCGGTGGTGCGCTGACCGGTGCGTTGTCGATGTATTTCGGCTGCAAACTGATGGCACCGCACGGTGGGTTGTTTGTGCTGATGATCCCGAATGCGATCAATCATGCGTTGCTGTATCTGCTCGCCATCGTGGCCGGGAGTTTGCTGACGGCGGTGGCGTATGCACTGCTCAAGCGGCCGGAAGGGGTGGAGTTGGCGCTGGAACCCGCGAAGGCCTGACACCCTGCCACTTACCCCTGACACCCACCCCTTGTAGGAGCGAGGCTTGCCCGCGAAGAGGCCGTCACATTCAACATCTATGTTGAATGACACACCGCCTTCGCGGGCAAGCCTCGCTCCTACAGGGGGCGCGTTTCACACGGGCGTCATGCGCACATGCTTTAGTTTCCCTTTTCCAGGGAGAACACCATGAGCGAATTCAACCTCGGTCGCCGGCGTGTCATGCAAGCGGTCGGCGCCGGATTGTTGCTGCCCGGCCTGGCCCCGGCGGTGATCGCCTCGGTCAAGGATCGGCCGCAACTCACCGACGGCGTGCAGTCCGGCGACTTGCTGGGCGACCGGGCGATGGTCTGGAGTCGCAGCGACCGCCCCGCTCGCATGGTGGTGGAATGGGACACCCGCAGCCTGTTCACCAATCCCCGCCGTTTCGTCTCGCCTTTGGCTGACGCCCGCACCGATTTCACCGCCCGGGTCGAACTCACCGGCCTGCCCGCCGATCAGGCGATTTTCTACCGCGTGCACTTCGAAGACGCCCAGAACGGCACAAGCAGCGAACCCTGGTTCGGCCACTTGCGCAGCGTGCCGACGGCCCGGCGCGACATTCGTTTTGTGTGGAGCGGCGACACCGTCGGCCAGGGCTTCGGCATCAACCCGGACATCGGCGGCATGCGCATCTACGAAGCCATGCGCCTGCGCCTGCCGGATTTCTTTATCCACAGCGGCGACACCATCTACGCCGACGGCCCGGTGCCGGCACAACTCACCACCGAGAGCGGTCGGGTGTGGCGCAACATCACCAGCGAAGCCAAGAGCAAAGTCGCGGAAACCCTCGACGAATATCGCGGCAACTATCGCTATAACCTGATGGACGAAAACATCCGCCGCTTCAACGCCGAGGTGCCGCAAATCTGGCAATGGGACGACCACGAAGTGGTGAACAACTGGTCGCCGGGTAAACAACTCGACGAGCGCTACAAGAGCAAAGATATCCACAGCCTGGTGGGCCGCGCGCGCCAGGCCTGGCTCGAATACGCACCGATGCGTTTGCAGAGCGCCGACAACGGCGGGCGGATTTATCGCCAGCTGAGCTATGGGCCGATGCTTGATGTGTTCGTGCTCGATATGCGCAGTTATCGCGGGGCGAATGACGCCAACCTCGGCGGGGAAAAACCGTTTCTCGGCCGCGAGCAACTGGACTGGCTGAAGGCTTCATTGAAAGCCTCAACGGCGCAATGGAAAGTCATCGCCGCCGACATGCCGATTGGTCTCGGCGTGCCGGATGGTGAAGTCAGCCCGGGCGTCGCGCGCTGGGAAGCGGTGGCCAACGGTGATCCGGGACCGGCCCAGGGACGCGAGCTGGAAATCGCTGAATTGCTGGGTTTTCTGCGCCAGCAACAGGTACGCAATTTCGTGTTCCTGACGGCGGATGTGCACTACTGCGCGGCGCATCACTACCACCCGGATCGCGCCGCGTTCCAGGATTTCGAACCGTTCTGGGAATTTGTCGCCGGACCGTTGAATGCCGGGAGTTTCGGGCCAAATCCGCTGGATAAAACCTTTGGCCCGGAAGTGGTGTTCGAGAAAGCACCGCCAGCGCAAAACACCTCGCCGTTTGCGGGTTTTCAGTTTTTTGGTGAGGTGAATATTGAAGGGCAGACGGGGGAGATGAGTGTGGTGTTGCGGGATCTGGATGGGGTGAGTGTGTTTGAGCAGAAGTTGCAGCCGGTTTGAGGTGAGGGGGAGATCGTTCCCACGCTCTGCGTGGGAATGCCTCAACGGACACTCTGCGTTCGGCTCTTGATGGGACGCGGTGCGTCCCGGGCGGCATTCCCACGCGGAGCGTGGGAACGATCTGGCTTGAGGTGTCAGTAAACGTCGCGGCGGTAGCGGCCTTGTTCGATCAACCGGTCAACCTCTTCAATCCCCAACACTTCGTTAAGCACGTGATCCACCCCCGATGCCATCCCCTGCAAGCTGCCGCAGATGTAGATCACGGCACCCTCGGCCAGCCACTTCTTCAGCTCGACGGCCGATTCGCGCAGGCGATCCTGGACGTAGATCTTCTCGGCCTGATCCCGTGAAAACGCCAGGTCCAGTCGTTCCAGATCACCTTCAATCAACCAGCCTTCCAACTCATCGCGACACAGGAAGTCATGCCGGCGATTGCGTTCGCCAAACAACAGCCAATGCCGCTGCTGCCCGTCGGCAATCCGCGCTTTAAGCAAACTGCGCAGCCCGGCCAGGCCCGTTCCGTTGCCCAGCAGGATCATCGGCACCGGTTCCACCGGCAGATGGAAACCGCTGTTACGCCGCACTCGCAGGCTGATGCTGCCGCCCACTGGCGCATGTTCGGTCAGCCAGCCGGAGCCGATGCCGAGGCTGCCGTCGGGGTGCAGTTCCTGGCGCACGATCAGTTCCAGTACGCCGTCGGCGGCGATCGAGGCGATGGAGTATTCGCGCATTGCCAATGGCACCAACGCCTGCACCAGCGCCTGGGCATGCAGGCCGACCAGATGCGTGCGGTTCTCGGGGAGCTGCCGACTGGCCAGCGCCTGGTCTAGCGGTTGCGAGAGGCCATCGAGTTCAACACTGGCCCGACCATCAATCCCCAGGCCATCGAGGAAATGCTCGATCGCCCATGGGCAGTTGCGCGGCATGACTTCCACCAGGTCGCCGGCCAGCCAACTGCTGGTGGTTGGGGCGATGAGGCCGAGCAGGTACACCGGCGCACCGCTGCTGTCAGGGTTCATCAGCTCGCGGCGGGCCAGGGTCCAGTTGTCGTAGTGGGGCGCTTGCCAGGTGTCCACGGGGGCCTGTCCGGTCAGCAGGCCGAGTTGCTGCTGCCAGTGGCGCAAGGCGTAAGGGTCGCCGCTGTCGACTTCCACCGGGGCAAACAGGGTCTTGCCGCCGTGTTCGCCGAGCCAGGTGTGCAAGCGCCGGGCGAAGCCGCAGAAGTGCTGATACTGGCGGTCACCGAGACCGAGTACCGCGTAATTCAAACTGTCCAGGCTCAACGCCCGCCCCAGCACTTTGCGTTCGAAACCCCGGGCGCTGTCCGGCGCTTCGCCGTCGCCGAAGGTGCTGACCACGAACAACGCGTTGTCCGAGTCCTGCAAATCCTGCTCGCTGACACTCGCCAGCGGCTGCACCTTCACCGGTAACCCGGCGGCCTGTAATTGCCCCGCGGTCTGCCACGCCAGTTGCTCGGCAAAACCGCTCTGGCTGGCGAAGCCGATCAGCCACGCCGGTGCATCGCTGCAGGGTTGCACAAGGCCTTTGCGCGCATCCTTGATCTGACGTTTTTTGCGTCGACGATCCAGGTACAGCAGCCAGCCCGTGATGAAAAACAACGGCATGGTCAGCGCGGTGACGGTCAGGATGATCCGTCCGACGATGCCAAAGTAGCTGCCGGTGTGCAGCGCATAAATACTGGTCAGCAGTTGCGCCTTGAAGCTCTTGTCGCTGTAGCGATCGTGACGTTTGACGATGCCGGTCGCCGGATCGAGGCTGATCTCGTTCAGCGCGCGGTCATGGGGCGAGGTATTCAACAGGTAAAACACGGTCGCCGGTTGGCCGGCCAGCGGTGGCATGCGGATGTTGTAGGCAGACAGGTTCGGGCCGGCGGCGCTGTAGATGCTGCTCCACATCGCCGCGTAATCGGCGCTCGGCGCCGGACCGCTGGGCGCCGGGCCACGGTTGCGCACCCGCTCGTTCTGCGGCGCGTCGGAGAGCAATTGCGTCAGGCCCTTGTTGTACCACTCGTAGGACCAGGACAACCCGGTCAGCGCGGCCAACAGGTAAAACAGCATGCACCAGGTGCCGGCCACCGAGTGCAGATCCCAATTAAAGCTGCGGCCTTTTTTCTTCCAGTCGAGAGTGAGCCAGGCACGCCATTTATTCCATTGGCGCGGCCAGCGCAGGTAGAGGCCGGACAGGCAGAAGAACACCAGAATCAGCGTGCAGGCGCCGGTGATCTGCCGACCGGTGTCGCCCATCGCGAGGAAGCGGTGCAACTGCAACATGAAGCCAAAGAAGTCCTGGCCGGTGGCGTCGCCCAGGAACTCGGCGGTGTACGGGTCGAAGTAACGCATCTCGCCGCGACGTTCGCCCGGTGGCGGGGTGAAGATCACCCGCGCGGCGTTGCCGCTGTCGGTTTCGACCCAGAGCATCGAGACTTTCTTGCCGGAGGCGGCTTCGATGTGTTCAACCAGTTCGGCGGGCGGCAGCACACCGACGACCTGTTTCTCCACCTGCAACACAGATGGATTCAGCGCCCGCAGGATTTCATCCTGAAACGAATAGGCCGCACCGGTGATGCCCATCAGGGCCAGGACCAGCCCGGCACTGATGCCAAAGAACCAGTGCAACTGGAACAGGGTTTTCTTCAACACGTCACTCGCCTTGTTCGTTCGAAAGTAATCATCACGGCGCGCATTATGCCGTGGGTTGTCGAGAAACATTCTTTATTACGCACAAAAGCCCCGTTCAATTCAATGAACGGGGCGTTAAGACCGAATGTTGCCTTTGTGGCGAGGGAGCTTGCTCCCGCTGGAGGCCGAAGGACTCCCCAAAAGGGCAATACGGTTTAAGGGGAAAACCGCAGTGCCTGGTTTTGGGGCGGCTTCGCCACCCAGCGGGAGCAAGCTCCCTCGCCACAGTTATGCATTCGACGACCGACTCCCTGTCAGAAGTGGAAGTTCGCGCTCAGCAAGGCGGTACGACCCGCCGCCACGTGGGCATAGTGCGTCTGGAACACCTGGTCGAAGTAACGCTTGTCAGTCAGGTTTTGCACGTTGAGTTGCAGGTCGACGTTCTTGGTCAGCGCGTAGCTGGCCATGGCGTCGTAGCGCCAGTAGGACGGGATCTCCACCGAGTTGGCGACGTTGCCGAACTGCGAGTCGACGAAGGTCGCGCCGCCGCCGATGGTCAACTTCTCCGGGATCAGGTCATACGTCGACCACAGAGTGAAATTGTTCCGTGGCGTGCTCGGCATGTGGTTGCCTTTGTCGGCGGCGAGGGTGGTCTTGACCACTTCGCTTTCCATATAGGTGTAGCCGCCGAAGACTTTCCAGTTACGGGTCAGCTTGCCGGTGTAGGTCAGTTCCAGGCCGTTGACGGTTTGTTCGCCGTCGAGCACTTGGGTGGTGGCGCCGTCCGGATCGTCGATACGCGCGTTGGTTTTCTCGGTGCGGAACAGCGCGGCGGTCAGCGACAGGTCGTCACCGAAGAAGTCCCACTTGGTGCCGATCTCGTAGTTACGGTTCTTTTCCGGGTCCAGATCGCTGTTGTTCGCCGCCAGTTCCAGGCCGCCGTTACCGCTGGTTTCGCCGGCCGGGTTGCTGGAGGTGGAATAGGCCGCGTACACGCTGCCGTTCGGCAACGGGTTGTAGACCACGCCGATCTGGTAGTTGACCAGGTCACTGGTGTTCTCGCGGGAGAAACTGCCCGCAGGTGTGCTACGCCCCGCATTGGCGTAGCCGCTGGATTCGGTCTGGTAGTTGTCGTAGCGCAGGCCCAGGTTCAGGGACCATTGCTCGTTGAACTTCAGGGTATCGAACACATAGGCCGCAGCGGTCTTGGTGTCGGTGTCGGTGAAGGCGTTGCTGTCTTTGATCGTGCCCGACCAGTTATCCCCAGGCGTCGGCTTGTACAGGTTGGTGCAGTCGCCAGAATTGAACAGCGCGCGGTTGCAAGTGGTGCCGGCAGCCGTCGAGGTCAGGATGTACGGGCGGTTGTGGGTGTCCTGATAGGAAAACTCCAGACCGGTGACCAGGCTGTGTTCGATAGCGCCGGTGTTGAACTTGGCGCTCAGGTCGGTCTGGTTGACCCAGCCGCTGGACGTCGAGTTACGGCTTTTCGAGCCACGGTACACGCTGCCATTGGCCACGTTGCCCTTGCTGTCATCCGGGTTGGTGACGATGTAGTCGAGGGTCGAGCGGGACATGCGGAAGCTGTTGGAAACGGTCAGGTCGTCGTTCAGATCGTGTTCGATCTTGATCGTGCCGCTGTCGTTTTCGGTCTGGCGATAGTCGCGGCCGGTGAGGCCGTAGAAGTTGTCTTTATTGACGTTGGCCGGCTTGTCGACGTGGTACTTGCTGCGATTCGGGCTCAAGGTCAGCGGCACGCCGTAGTCCGGCATGTCATCGGTTTCGACGTGGTAGTAACCGACGGTCACACGGGTGTCGGTGCCCAGGCCGAAGGAGAAGGTCGGCGCCACGCCCCAGCGGCTGACGTCCACGGCATCGCGGCCGGCGACGTTGGCTTCGTGCTTCATCAGGTTCAGGCGAAAGGCCGAGGTGTCGTTGATCTGCTGGTTCAGGTCCAGGGTGGTGCGCTTGGTCTGGTCCGAGCCCCAGGTGAAGCCGCCGTTGTAGAAGTTGCCGAGTTTGGCGGTCTTGCTCACCAGATTCAGGCTGCCACCGGTGGAACCAGCGCCGGTGAAGGCCGAGCCTGGGCCCTTGCTGATTTCGATCGATTCGACGTTGAAAATCTCGCGGCTCTGGGACGCCGGGTCGCGCATGCCGTCGACGAAGGTGTCGCTTTCAGCGTTGAAGCCACGAATGATCGGACGGTCGCCTGCCGGGTTGCCGCCTTCACCGGCACCGAAGGTGATGCCCGGCGTGGTGCGCAAGGCGTCGACCAGGCTAGTAGCGCCGGTATCGCGGATGACTTGCTGCGGGATCACGGTGACGCTTTTCGGCGTTTCACGCAGGGGGGCGGTGTATTTCTTGGAGGCCGACGTATCGGTTTTGTAGGAGGTGTCTTGCTGCTCGCCAACAACGCTGGTGGCGTCGAGGGAAATCGCATTGCCTGGGGCTTTTTCGTCAGTCTTCTCGGCAGCGAAAACCATGTGGCCCGCGGAGCCCGCAGTGATCGCCATACCGATGGCAGACGCGAGCAAACGTGGTGAACTGACCGGCAATTGTGGTTGTTGGCGTGACATGTGAATTCCCCTCCCCAAGGATTTGAGGCCGCGGAATATAGGGTAAACAGGTATTTGTATCAATTGCGAAACGTTGCTATTCGCGACAAATTTACATTCTTTACAATTTGACCTTACGGTTTTTGTTGGCTCATTCGTCTGCGGGGTTTTACACGGGCAATAAGAATCAATACCATTGGCGCCTCTTTGAAATCAGGTCTCGTCCTCATGTTGCTGCACATTCCCGGCGTGTTCGCGAAAGAAGAAGTGCAGCGCATCCGCGAGGTGCTGGAACAGGCTGATTGGGCGGACGGCAAGATCACCGCCGGCTTCCAGTCAGCCAAGGCCAAGCACAATCTGCAACTGCCTGAAGGTCATCCGCTGGCCAAGGAGATCGGCGCGGCCATGCTTGAGCGGCTGTGGAAAAATCCGCAGTTCATGTCGGCGGCGCTGCCGCACAAAGTCTTCCCGCCGTTACTGAACTGTTACACGGCGGGCGGCAGCTTCGACTTCCATATCGATAACGCGGTGCGCCAGCCCCAGGGCAGTATCGAGCGGGTACGCACTGACCTGTCGGCGACACTGTTCTTCAGCGAACCGGAGGACTACGACGGCGGCGAACTGGAAATCCAGGACACCTTCGGCACCCAACGGGTCAAGTTGCCCGCCGGCGACCTGGTGCTGTACCCCGGCAGCAGCCTGCACAAGGTCAACGCCGTCACGCGCGGAACGCGTTATGCGTCGTTCTTCTGGACCCAAAGCCTGGTCCGCGAGGACAGCCAGCGCGCCTTGCTGTTCGAGATGGACGGGGCGATCCAGCAACTGACCCAGGACCTGCCCGACCACCCGTCGCTGATCCGCCTCACCGGCACTTATCACAACCTGCTGCGCCGCTGGGTCGAGGTATGAGTTATCAACTGCGCCGCGAAGAAGTGCTCGACGGTGATCGCCTCAAAGCCATGCTCGAAGAAAGTCCGGCGCGCGCGGCCCAGGCGATTCTGATCGCGGCCGGCGAAGGCGTGGTGGAGGCCCAGGCCTTGCTGGGGCAGATCCTGCTGGACGGGCAGGGCATCGAACAGGATCAGCCGCTGGCCGTGCGCTGGTTCGGGATCGCCGCTCAGGGCGGGCACCTGATGGCGCGCAACATGCTCGGTCGTTGTCATGAGCATGGCTGGGGGTGTGCGGCGGATGCTGCGGTGGCGGCGGGGCATTATCGACTCGCGGCTGAGAAGGGGCTGGATTGGGCGATGTACAACTACGCCAACCTGCTGGCCACCGGGCGCGGTGTCGCTGAAGACCAGGCGCAAGCGCTGAGTCTTTATCGCAATGCCGCTGAACTGGGCCACGCGAAATCGATGAACCTGCTCGGGCGTTATCTGGAAGACGGGCGGGTGTACCCGGCGGACCCGCAGGCTGCACGCGACTGGTATCGACGCTCGGCGCTCGGTGGGGATTTTCGAGGGCAATTCAGCTACGCCGCGGTACTCGCGGATGAAGGCAATATCGAAGACGCGCAGGACTGGTTGCGCAAGGCGCTGGCTGGCGGGAATCTGAATTTCCTGAAGGTGGCGAGTCAGACGCTATTGAACGCAGCGCATCCACGCATTCGCGAGCTGGCCGCTGACTACGCCAAACGCTGCGCCGAACTAACACAGCCCTGACTAAACACACACTCCCCGGAGATGCCGAAGGCTGCGATCAGATCGCAGGAACAAAAAAGCCCATGAATCGTCATGGGCTTTTTGATTTGCGCGTGCAGTACTTACACGTAGAAGGATTTCAACGGCGGGAAGCCATTGAATTCAACCGCGCTGTAACTGGTGGTGTAGGCACCGGTGGACAACCAGTACAAACGATCACCAATGGCCAGGTTCAGCGGCAAACCGTACTTGTAGTTTTCATACATGATGTCGGCGCTGTCGCAGGTGGGACCGGCGATGACCACTTCTTCCATCTCGCCTTTCTTCTCGGTCCAGATCGGGAACTTGATGGCTTCGTCCATGGTTTCGATCAGGCCGGAGAACTTGCCCACATCCGTGTACACCCAACGCTCGACGGCGGTACGGGATTTACGCGCGACCAATACCACTTCACTGACCAGGATCCCGGCGTTGGCGATCAACGAACGGCCTGGCTCGAGGATGATTTCTGGCAGGTCGTCGCCGAAGTCTTCCTTGAGGAAACGGATGATTTCTTCTGCGTAGGTTTCCAGGCTGTTGGTGCGGGTGATGTAGTTGGCCGGGAAGCCACCGCCCATGTTGATCAGCTTCAGGTGGATGCCGTCTTCTTCTTTCAGGCGTTCGAAGATCACTTTGACCTTGGCAATCGCAGCGTCCCAGACGCTGATGTCGCGCTGTTGCGAGCCAACGTGGAACGAGATGCCGTACGGCACCAGGCCCAGGTCGCGGGCGAGGATCAGCAGGTCCATGGCCATGTCGGTCTGGCAGCCGAATTTGCGCGACAGAGGCCAGTCGGCGGTGGTCGAGCCTTCGGTGAGGATGCGCACGTAGACTTTCGAACCCGGCGCAGCCTTGGCGATGTTGCGCAGGTCGGCTTCGGAGTCGGTGGCATACAGACGCACGCCCTTCTCGTAGAAGTAGCGGATGTCCTTGGATTTCTTGATGGTGTTGCCGTAGCTGATGCGATCCGGGCCAACGCCCTGGTTCATCACTTTGTCGAGCTCGTAGATCGAGGCGATGTCGAAGTTCGAGCCTTTCTCTTTGAGCAGGTCGATGATTTCGACGGCCGGGTTGGCCTTGACCGCGTAGTAGACCTTGGCGAAATCGAAACCGGCGCGCAGGTCGTCATAGGCCTGGCTGATCATCGCGGTGTCGATCACCACGAACGGGGTTTCTTGTTTGTCGGCAAATGCCTTCATTTTGTTGAAGGTATCGCGCGCGAAATAGTCTTCGACGTTGATCGACATGCTTGGGACTCCTACTGGCAAACTGAGTAAATAAATGGGTGCAAATGAACGTCCTCCGTATCCCCACTTTGGTTCGCCTACTTCCCAAGGCATGTCGCCGAAAGCAAAAAGGCCACGGGAGGCGGTGCTGCCCTTGGCCTTGCTGTCTCGTCGTCAGTACTTGAGCCGGATGGATCGTTTCCAGCATGGACGTTCGGCGCGAACTTTAGGGCGTGAGGGGCTTGAGATCAACTAAAAATGTCGCGTTTTTGCACGCTTCCGTCGTGCGGTCCCGGACATCTACTGATGTAACCGACCTGCATGACAGTGTGATGTTCCCTCGAATGATCGTTCCCACGCTCTGCGTGGGAATGCATCCGGAGACGCTCCGCGTCTCAAAGGGCGGACGCAGAGCGTCCCGGGCGGCATTCCCACGCAGAGCGTGGGAATGATCAATTTGAGGTGTTTCAAGGGGATTTGTGGTGCCCCATTCGCGGGCAAGCCTCGCTCCTGCAGGTTTTCGGTATGCCGTGATGTTGCGTACGACACCGCACCTGTAGGAGCGAGGCTTGTCCGCGAAGACGTCAGATCAGGCGACCGCAGCCTCAGCCGGCGAAACAATGCTGGTCTTGCCGCCACGGGACTTGCCGGAGCTCAGGTACTCGGCAATCGACTCCTGGGTCACTTCTCCCAGGAACACCCGCTCGGCATCCATCACCGGCAACCACGAGCGGTTGAACTCGTACATGCGCGACAGCAGGATGCGCAAATGCTCGTCGAACGCGGCGGTGGCGTTGAACTCGCGCAGGTATTGCGCGCACGTACCGGCCTGACGGTGCAGGTCGCGACGTCGTACATAACCCAGCGCCTTGTTCTCGCCATCGGTGACCACCACATAACGACGGTCCAGTTCGTCCATCAGCTCCAGGGCCTCGGCCACCGGGGTTTCCGGGCTCACCGACGGCGCGTTGTCCGCCGCGTCTTCGGCTTTTACCAGCAACAGACGCTTGAGGGTGCTGTCCTGGCCGACGAAGTTGCTCACAAAGTCGTCCGCCGGGTGCGCCAGCAGGGTGTCCGGGTGGTCGATCTGCAACAGCTTGCCGGCGCGGAAGATCGCAATCTTGTCGCCCAGCTTGATCGCTTCGTCGATGTCGTGGCTGACCATGATCACGGTCTTGTTCAGAGCGCGCTGCATCTCGAAGAACTCGTTCTGGATCATCTCGCGGTTGATCGGGTCGACCGCGCCGAACGGCTCATCCATCAACAACAGCGGCGCATCCGCCGCCAGTGCCCGGATCACGCCGATCCGCTGTTGCTGGCCACCGGACAACTCACGCGGATAGCGATTCAGGTACTGCTTGGGTTCGAGCTTGATCATGCTCATCAACTCGCGGGCGCGGTCGTGGCATTTCTGTTTGTCCCAGCCCAGCAGGCGCGGAACGATGGTGATGTTTTCCTCGATGGTCATGTTCGGGAACAGACCGATCTGCTGGATCACATAACCGATGTTGCGACGCAGGGTCACGGCGTCGAGGTCGGTGGTGTCTTCGCCGTTGATCAGGATCTTGCCGGAGGTCGGCTTGATCAGGCGGTTGATCATCTTCAGCGTGGTGCTTTTGCCGCAGCCCGATGGCCCGAGGAACACACAGATTTCGCCTTCATTGACGGTCAGACTTACCGAGTCCACGGCTTTCACATCTTTGCCGTTGCTTTGGAAGGTCTTGCTGAGGTTTTGAAGTTCGATCATTTGAGCAGTCCTTTAGGAGTCAGCGTGCGTTGCAGCCATTGCAGAAGCAGGTCGGCGAAGATGGCCAGGAGACTGACCAGCACGGCGCCGACGATCAGCATCGACATGTCGCTGCGGCTGATTGAAGCGAGAATAAGTACACCGAGGCCACCGGCACCGATGGTCGCGGCGATGGTCATGACACCAATGTTCATGACCACGGCGGTGCGCACACCGGCGAGGATCACCGGCACGGCAATCGGCAGTTCAACCATGCGCAGGCGCTGGCCGAAGGTCATGCCGATGCCGCGGGCGGCTTCGCGAATGCCCGGTTCGACGCCGGTCAGGGCGAGGTAGGTGTTACGCATGATCGGCAGCAGCGAGTACAGAAACACGGCGGTGATCGCCGGCATCGGGCCCAGGCCCTGGCCGAACTTGGAGTAGAACGGCAGCAACAGGCCGAACAGCGCAATCGACGGCACGGTCAGCAGCACCGTGGCGCTGGCTTGCAAGGGACCGGCGAGCGACGGGAAGCGCGTCATCACGATGCCCAGGGGCACGCCGACGAGGATCGCCAAGGTCACGGCGATGCCAACCAGGGTGATGTGCTGCCAGGTCAGGTGCAGGACCTGCGGCCAGTCGAGATGGGAAAAGGCGTTCAAAAATTCCATGTCTTCTCCTCCTCAGTTGATCGGATGCTGACGCAGGAAATCTGCGGCAACCGATGAAGGGCTTTCGTGATCGACATCGACCCGCGCATTCAGCGCACGCATGGTGGCGTCGTCGAACAGTTCAGCCAGTGGCTTGAGTTCTTCGGCAAGCTTCGGGTGAGCGTCGAGGTAAACCTGACGCACCACCGGCGCGGCGGTGTAGTCCGGGAAGTAGTGCTTGTCGTCTTCGAGCAGTTTCAGCTTGAAGGCGTTCAAGCGACCGTCCGTGGTGTAGACCAGACCTGCAAACACCTGGCCATTACGCAGGGCGGTGTAGACCAGACCGGCGTCCATCTGCCGGATGTTCTTGCGGGTCAGGTTCATGCCGTAGAGGTCGACCATGCCGTCCAGACCGTCGGAACGGTTGGCAAACTCGGTGTCCAGGGCCACGAGGTGATTGGTCTTCGCCTCAGCCTGCAGCACCGTGTTCAGCTCGCTGATGGTGTTGATCTGCGGATAGGCCTGCGCGGTTTTCTCCGGCAGGGCCAGGGCGTAGGTGTTGCTGAACTTCGACGGTGTCAGCCAGACCAGGCCTTTTTTCGCGTCGAGTTCTTTCACCTTGGCGTAGGACTGAGCGCTGTCGAGCTTGTCAGTGATGTGGTTGTAAGCCACCAGCGACACGCCGGTGTATTCCCACATCAAATCCAGCTGGCCACTTTCTTGAGCGCTGCGGGCCAGGTTGCTGCCCAGACCGCCGGTCACCTGGGTGTCGTAACCCTTGGTGCGCAGGTATTGGGAGGTGATTTCCGCCAGCAGGGTTTGTTCGGTGAACACCCGGGCGCCGATGCGGATCACGGGTTTTTCAGCGGCTTGTGCAAATCCTGCAAACAGCAGGGCGCAGCCTATTAGAAAGCTTAATTTCTTCATAAAAATTCCTTTGCCGAGGCTTAAGACGGGCGTAGGCCGCGTTCGAGCCAGAGGCGGCTGGCGAGTGTCACCAGGCCGTCGAGCAGCAAGGCCAGCAGGGCGGTGCAAGCCGCGCCGAGCAGCAGTTGCGGCTGATTGTTCAGGGCGATGCCGGGGAAAATCAGGCTGCCCAGGCTGTTGGCGCCAATCAGGAATGCCAACGGTGCGGTACCGACGTTGATCGCCAGGGCCACACGCACGCCACCGATGATGATCGGTACCGCGTTCGGCAGTTCGACCCGCCACAGCACTTGCGTTGGCGTCATGCCGATGCCGACGGCCGCTTCTTTCAGCGAACCCTGGACGTTTTTCAGGCCTTCATAGGTGTTGCGCACGATCGGCAACAGCGAGGCGAGGAACAGGGCGAAGATCGCGGGGCCGCTGCCGATGCCCAGAATCCCCAGGGCGATGGCCAGTACGGCGAGAGGCGGCACGGTGTTGCCGATGTTGAAGATCTGCATGAAGCGTTCAGCGCGGCCCACCATGGTCGGGCGGCTGAGGAGGATACCGGCGGGGATGCCCACAACGAGGGCGGCCAGCATGGAAACAAGGACGAGAATCAAGTGAGCTTGCAGGTAAAACAACAAATCGTCGCGGTAATGTTCGATCGTGTTGATGCCAATCCAATGGACCAGCAGGGCCAGGAGTGCGACGACAACCGCACCTCCTATAAGCCCTTTGCCATAGCGAATCGCCACAGGCGGACTCCTTTTTTTTCTTGGTCGGCGAACGCAGTCCTTTGTGGCAATGCCATCACTGGCTGCCGGGATATCGACGTTCGCGAGAAGCAGCTCTTCATGCTGGTAAAACCGCATGAGATCGAGCCATAAGCGCAGCCTCGTCAGGCTAACTTGCTGATTTATCAGCCCCTGATACGAGTGCCGTAACAGGGGAGTGGACGTCTGCACCTTTTAAAAGGTTCCATAATTAGCAGCAATTAGCCACCCTTGATGTCCCAACGGTCCCGTTAATCGCCATGGGCGAATGGGCGAGCGGTGGTCCGTGACGCTCGGTTTGCGCTATACTCGCCGCCCTTTTTTGAATCACCTGCCAGGCGATTTCCCATGACCAAACAGGCCGCCGAAGTCGCGAAACGCCGCACTTTCGCCATTATTTCCCACCCCGATGCCGGTAAAACCACCATCACCGAGAAGCTCTTGCTGATGGGCAAGGCGATTGCGATTGCGGGCACGGTGAAATCACGTAAATCCGACCGCCATGCAACGTCCGACTGGATGGAAATGGAAAAGCAGCGTGGTATCTCGATTACCACGTCGGTCATGCAGTTCCCGTATCGCGACCACATGATCAACCTGCTCGATACCCCGGGCCACGAAGACTTCTCCGAAGATACTTACCGCACCCTGACGGCAGTGGACTCGGCGCTGATGGTCCTCGACGGCGGTAAAGGTGTTGAGCCTCGGACCATCGCGCTGATGGACGTCTGCCGTCTGCGGGACACGCCGATTGTCAGCTTCATCAACAAACTCGACCGTGACATCCGCGACCCGATCGAACTGCTCGACGAAATCGAAGCAGTCCTGAAGATCAAGGCTGCACCGATCACCTGGCCGATCGGTTGCTACCGCGACTTCAAGGGTGTCTATCACCTCGCCGATGACTACATCATCGTGTACACCGCCGGTCACGGCCACGAGCGCACCGATGTGAAAATCATCGAGAAGCTCGACTCCGACGAAGCCCGCGCGCACTTGGGCGACGAATACGATCGCTTCGTCGATCAACTGGAACTGGTGCAGGGCGCCTGTCACGAATTCAATCAACAGGAATTCCTCGACGGCCAACTGACACCGGTGTTCTTCGGGACTGCATTGGGCAACTTCGGTGTCGATCACGTGCTCGACGCCGTGGTCAACTGGGCGCCGAAACCCCTGGCCCGTGTCGCCAACGAGCGCACCGTGGAACCGGTTGAAGAGAAATTCGCCGGTTTCGTGTTCAAGATCCAGGCGAACATGGACCCCAAACACCGCGACCGCATCGCCTTTATGCGTATCTGCTCCGGCAAATACGAAAAAGGCATGAAGATGCGCCACGTGCGCACCGGCAAAGACGTGCGGATCGGCGACGCGCTGACCTTCTTCTCCTCCGAACGTGAGCAACTGGAAGAAGCCTTCGCCGGCGACATCATCGGTTTGCACAACCACGGCACCATCCAGATCGGCGACACCTTCACCGAAGGCGAAGCCCTGAGCTTCACCGGCATCCCGCACTTCGCCCCGGAACTGTTCCGCCGCGTGCGCCTGCGCGATCCGCTGAAATCCAAGCAACTGCGCCAGGGCCTGCAGCAATTGGCCGAAGAAGGCGCGACCCAGGTGTTCTTCCCGGAGCGCAGCAACGACATCATCCTCGGCGCCGTCGGTGTGCTGCAGTTCGACGTGGTCGCCAGCCGCTTGAAAGAGGAATACAAGGTCGAGTGCTCCTACGAGCCGATCACCGTGTACTCCGCGCGCTGGATCGATTGCGACGATAAGAAGAAGATGGAAGAGTTCAAGGTCAAGGCCGTGGAAAACCTCGCCATCGACGGCGGCGGTCACCTGACCTACCTCGCGCCGACCCGGGTCAACCTGGCGCTGATGGAAGAGCGCTGGCCAGACGTGAAATTCCGTGCGACCCGTGAGCATCATTAAGGTCTGATGGCTGTACCCAAAACCCCGTTGCGAAAGCTGCGGGGTTTTTTATTACGCAAAGGAAAAATCCCCCCTATGTTGATCGTTCCCACGCTCTGCGTGGGAATGCAGCCCGGGACGCTCCGCGTTCCAAGAGCGGACGCAGAGCGTCCATTGAGGCATTCCCACGCGGAGCGTAGGAACGATCAAAATATCGAACTCTGAAATGATCGTTCCCACGCTCTGCGTGGGAATGCAGCCCGTGACGCTCCGCGTCCCAAGAGCGGACGCAGAGCGTCCATTGAGGCATTCCCACGCGGAGCGTAGGAACGATCAAAGTATCGAGCTCTGAAATTGCTGTTCGGCATAGTCCCTATTCCAAACCAATCTGCCCATTAACGGCAATTCCCGCCTTCCGTCAGCGTCCTATCTGGAGAACCCGGCCGATCGGAACTAGATTTCATTCAGCGCCACGGCACTCGGGTCATGCGCCGTCAGGCACTTATGCTGCATCTCAGAAAGGATGGAATCGGCTATGAGCATTTTTCAACGCATTGTGTTGCTGCTGAAGGTTTTGGTGATGCTGTCTGTGGGCATGTCGGCGGCGTGGGCGGATTGCCCGGCCCATGGTGAGCAGGCTTCAAGCGGGCAGGTGGTGCACACGGGCATGATGATCGCTGCGGACGACTCCGAGGGCGGTGATAAAGGGCAGGGTGGCAGCGCCGGTGATGACGACTCGACCACCGATGAGCCGGATACCGACGATGACGAAGAAGGCGATAGCCAGACCTAAACCGCAGGCAAAAGAAAACCCCTTCCACCGGACTGATGCGCAATCCGGGTAGAAGGGGTTTGGTCAACTCATCAAAAGCGCGCCCCGTTGAAAGAGGCGCGTTTTTTTATGCCGCGCCGTCGAGGAACTGCTCGGCGTAGTGGCAAGCCACCTGGCGACTGTCGAGCAGGCGCAAGGCCGGCTCTTCAGTGCTGCAACGCTCGGTCGCGTACGGGCAACGCTTGTGAAACGCGCAGCCGGACGGTGGGTTCAGCGGGTTGGGCAGTTCGCCGACGATCTTGATCTTCGGCTTGTTCGGGTCCGGGTGAATGGTCGGGGTGGCCGACAGCAACGCCTGGGTGTACGGGTGCAGCGGACGCTCGTAGATGTCGCTCTTCGGGCCCATTTCCACCGGGCGACCGAGGTACATCACCATCACGTCATCGGCCACGTGCTGGACGACGGCCAGGTTGTGGGAGATGAACACGTAGGCGGTGTTGAACTCTTGCTGCAAATCCATGAACAGGTTCAGCACCTGGGCCTGGATCGACACGTCCAGCGCCGAGGTCGGTTCGTCCGCCACCAGCACTTTCGGTTGCAGCATCATCGCGCGAGCCAGGGCGATCCGCTGGCGCTGACCGCCGGAGAACATGTGCGGATAACGCTGGTAGTGCTCAGGACGCAAGCCCACCTGCTTCATCATCGCCTGGACTTTTTCGCGACGTTCGGCGGCGGAGAGGTTGGTGTTGATCAGCAGCGGTTCGCCGAGTTGGTCACCGACTTTCTGCCGTGGATTCAACGAGGCGTACGGGCTCTGGAACACCATCTGCACGTCTTTGCGCAGTTGCTTGCGTTGCGCTTTGTCGGCGCCGGTCACTTCTTGTCCGGCGATTTTCAAGGAACCGGAGGACGGCTCTTCGATCAGCGTCAGGGCCCGGGCCAAAGTGGATTTGCCGCAACCCGATTCGCCCACGACCGCGAGGGTCTTGCCGGCTTCCAGTTCAAACGACACACCGTTCAGGGCGCGCACGGTCGCATGGCCCTTGAACAGGCCACGGGACACTTCGTAATGACGGGTCAGGTCGCGGGCGGTAAGTACGACGGCCATTACGCCACCTCCTGATTCAGCGGGTAGAAGCAGCGGGCGAGGCTGTTGCTTTTCGGGTCAAGGCCAGGACGTTGCTGGCGGCAGGAGTCCTGCACGTACGGGCAACGCGGCGACAGCAGGCAACCCTGCGGACGGTCATAACGACCGGGAACGATACCCGGCAGCGTGGCCAGGCGCGTGGCGCCGAGGCTGTGTTCCGGAATCGCCTTGAGCAGCGCTTCGCTGTACGGGTGCGCCGGAATGTCGAACAGTTGTGGCACCTGACCGACTTCCACCGCTTGACCGGCGTACATCACGCACACGCGCTGAGCGGTTTCGGCTACGACCGCGAGGTCGTGAGTGATCAGCACCAGGCCCATGTTCTGCTCTTTCTGCAAGGCCAGCAGCAGGTCCATGATCTGGGCCTGAATGGTCACGTCCAACGCGGTGGTCGGTTCGTCGGCGATCAGCAATTTCGGTTCGCCGGCAATCGCCATGGCGATCGCGACACGCTGGCTCATACCGCCGGACAGTTGATGCGGGTAGGCCTCCATACGGCTGGCGGCGCCCGGGATTTCCACTTTTTCCAGCAGCTCGATGGCACGCTTGCGCGCTTGCTTGCCGGACATTTTCAGGTGCAGGCGCAGCACTTCTTCGATCTGGAAGCCGACGGTGTAGCTCGGGTTCAGCGCGGTCATCGGGTCCTGGAACACCATGGCCAGGTCTTTGCCGACAATCTGCCGACGCTGACGGTTGCTGAGCTTGAGCATGTTCTTGCCGTCGAAATTCAGGGCGTCGGCGGTGACGATCCCTGGATGTTCGATCAGGCCCATCAGCGCCATCATGGTCACGGATTTACCGGAACCCGACTCGCCAACGATGGCCAGGACTTCGCCCTTGTCCACGGTAATGTCGAGCCCGTCGACCACCGGAACGGCGTTCTTGTCGCCAAAGCGAACGTTGAGATTCTTGATTTCTAACAGTGACATTTGAATCTCCTCAGGCGGCGTTCTTGAGTTTCGGGTCCAGCGCATCGCGCAGACCGTCGCCCATCAAGTTGATTGCCAGCACGCTGAGCAAAATGGTCAGACCAGGCAGGCTTACCACCCACCAGGCGCGTTCGATGTAGTCGCGAGCCGAAGCCAGCATGGTGCCCCACTCAGGGGTTGGCGGTTGTACGCCAAGGCCCAGGAAGCCCAGGGCGGCGGCATCGAGAATCGCCGAGGAGAAGCTCAGGGTCGCTTGAACGATCAACGGCGCCATGCAGTTGGGCAGCACGGTGACGAACATCAGGCGTGGCAGGCCGGCACCGGCGAGGCGCGCGGCGGTTACGTAGTCGCGGTTCAGTTCGCCCATCACCGCGGCGCGGGTCAGACGGACATAGGACGGCAACGAAACCACGGCGATGGCGATGATGGTGTTGATCAGGCCAGGGCCGAGGATGGCGACAATCGCCACGGCCAGCAGCAGGGACGGCAGGGCCAGCATGATGTCCATCAGGCGCATGATGGTTGGACCAAGCACCTTCGGGAAGAACCCGGCGAACAGACCCAGCAGGATCCCCGGAATCAGCGACATCACCACCGACGACAAGCCGATCAGCAGGGACAGGCGCGAACCGTTGATCAGCCGCGACAGCAGGTCACGACCCAGTTCATCGGTGCCGAGCAGGAACTGGATTTGCCCGCCTTCCAGCCAGGACGGCGGGGTCAGCAGGAAGTCACGGTATTGCTCGCTCGGGTTATGTGGGGCAACCCACGGCGCGAAGATCGCGCAGAAAATCACCAGCAGCATGAACAGCAGGCCGGCAACGGCGCCTTTGTTCTTGGAGAAGGCTTGCCAGAATTCTTTGTACGGAGACGGGTACAGCAGGCTTTGATCGACTGCTGCCGCTGGAATTTGAGTGGTCATGGTCATGAGGATCTCAGCGCTGGTGACGAATGCGTGGGTTGGCAAAGCCGTAGAGGATGTCCACTACGAAGTTGACCAGAATCACCAGGCAGGCGATTAACAGGATGCCGTTCTGCACCACGGGATAGTCCCGTGCGCCAATGGCTTCGATCAGCCATTTGCCGATGCCGGGCCAGGAGAAAATGGTTTCGGTCAGGACCGCACCCGCCAACAGCGTGCCGACTTGCAGGCCGACCACGGTCAGTACCGGGATCAGCGCGTTGCGCAGGCCGTGCACGAACACCACGCGCGCCGGCGACAGGCCTTTGGCGCGGGCGGTACGGATGTAGTCTTCACGCAGCACTTCGAGCATCGACGAACGGGTCATCCGCGCGATAACGGCCAGCGGGATGGTGCCAAGCACGATGGCCGGCAGGATCAGGTGATGCAGGGCATCGAAGAACGCACCGACCTCATCGGCCAGCAAGGTGTCGATGAGCATGAAACCGGTGCGCGGCTCGATGTCGTACAGCAGGTCGATCCGCCCGGACACCGGGGTCCAGCCCAGGGACACCGAGAAGAACATGATCAGGATCAGGCCCCACCAGAAGATCGGCATCGAATATCCCGCCAGGGAGATGCCCATCACCCCATGGTCGAACAGGGATCCTCGCTTGAGTGCCGCGATCACCCCGGCCAGAAGGCCCAGGATGCCGGCGAACAGCAGCGCGGCCATGGACAGTTCCAGGGTCGCAGGGAATAGAGAGCTGAACTCGGTCCAGACGCTTTCACGGGTACGCAGGGATTCGCCAAGGTCGCCGTGGGCCAACTTGCCGATGTAATCCAGGTATTGGGCATACAGGGGTTTGTTCAGACCAAGGCGTTCCATTGCCTGGGCGTGCATTTCGGGGTCGACCCGACGTTCGCCCATCATTACTTCCACGGGGTCGCCCGGAATCATGCGAATCAACGCGAAAGTCAGCAGGGTGATGCCGAAAAACGTGGGGATCAACAACCCCAGTCGGCGGGCAATAAAACTAAACATCTTGTGTGCTACCTCATCAGCCGGTTAGGCGTGCCCGGTGTTTCTGGGATCAGAGACACCGGGCGTTTTCTTATTTACTTCACCTGAGTGGTGGCGAAGTTATTCGTGGTGAGGGGGCTAATGTGGTAGCCCTCTACGTTGTTGCGCATTGCGGTAAACATACGGGTGTGGGCCATGCTGATCCACGGTTGGTCCTGGTTAAAGACCACCTGGGCTTGTTCGTACAGCTTGGCGCGTTCGGCCGGATCTACTTTAGCGCGGGCTTCGTCGATCAGCGCCTGGAATTTCTCGCTGCACCAGCGCGCGTAGTTTTCGCCGTTTTTGGCTGCCTCGCAACTGAGCATAGGCGTCAGGAAGTTATCCGGGTCGCCGTTGTCGCCCGCCCATCCGGCGGAAACCATGTCGTGCTCGCCGTTTTTGGCGCGCTTGAGCATTTCGCCCCATTCCATGACGCGAATGTCGATCTTGATCCCGACCTTGGCCAGGTCAGCCTGCATCATCTGCGCGCCGAGCATCGGGTTCGGGTTGGTCGGACCGCCGCCGTTGCGGGTGAACAGGGTGAAGGTGGTGCCTTCCGGAACGCCGGCTTCCTTGAGCAGGGCGCGCGCCTTGTCGAGGTCACGTGGCGGGTTCTTCAGGTCGTGGTTGTAACCCAGCAGGGTGTCCGGGTACGGGTTGACCGCGACCGTCGCATTGCCTTTGCCAAACAGCGCATTGACGTAAGCGGCCTTGTCGAACGCGATGTCGATGGCTTTGCGCACCCGCACGTCGCTCATGTACTTGTGGGTGGTGTTCATGGCGATGTACGACACCGTCATCGCGTTCAGTTCATCGACTTTCAGGTTGGTGTCTTTCTTGATGCTCGGGATGTCATCCGGTTTCGGATACAGCGCGATCTGGCACTCGTTGGCCTTGAGCTTTTGCAGGCGCACGTTGTTGTCGGTGGCGATGGCAAGGATCAGCGCTTCTGCCGGCGGCTTGCCACGGAAGTACTCCGGGTTGGCCTTGAAGCGGACTTGAGCGTCCTTGGCGTAACGCTGGAAGATGAACGGGCCGGTGCCGACGGGCTTGTTGTTGAGGTCGGCGGTTTTGTTCGCTTTCAACAACTGGTCGGCGTACTCGGCGGAGTAGATCGAGGAGAAGGCCATGGCGATGTCGGCCAGGAACGGCGCTTCGCGACGGGTCAACGTGAACTTGACCGTGTTGTCGTCGACTTTCTCGACGCTTTTGAGCAGTTCCTTGAAGCCCATGCTTTCAAAGTACGGGAAGCCCACGCTCGACAGTTTGTGCCACGGGTGATTCGGGTCCAGCTGACGCTGGAAGCTCCAGACCACGTCGTCGGCGTTCATGTCGCGGGTCGGCTTGAAGTATTCGGTGGTGTGGAACTTGACGCCTTTGCGCAGGTGGAACGTGTAGCTCAGACCGTCTTCGCTGATGTCCCAGGAATCGGCCAGTGCCGGAACCACTTCGGTGGTGCCGGGCTTGAAGTCCGCCAGGCGATTGAAGATGGTTTCGGCCACCGCATCGGCTGTGACTGCAGTCGTGTACTGGACCATGTCGAAGCCTTCCGGACTGGCTTCGGTGCAGACCACCAAGGGTTTGGCCGAGACGCCAACAGCGACACTCAGCAACGCGGCAGCGATGGCCGCACGTAGGGGAAGCATTTTCATCAAGAACCCTCTGCAATCGGTTGAACAGATAAAAGCCGAACGGCCGACTCATCTTGAGTCAGCCGTTGGCGTGCGTTTTTACAGAATGTTGAATGGGATGGTGGTCACGAGACGGAACTCGTTGAGGCTGCCATCGGCCTGGTTTTCGCTGGCGCGGTGGGCGGTGTAGGTCGCGCGGATGGTGGTCGCTTTAAGCGGGCCGCTCTGCACGGCGTACGAAGTACCGATGCCATATTCGTAATGGTGTTCGCCGTCCATCGCCCGCACGCTGTCGTACTCGCCACCTTTATAGTGAGTACCGTCGATGCCCCAGCCGCGAGCCTGGTAGATGTTGAACTTCAGGCCAGGAACGCCGTATTCGGCCATGTTCAGGCCGTAGGCGATCTGGAAGGATTTTTCGTTCGGGCCGTTGAAGTCGGACAGCAGGGAGTTGGCCAGGTAGATGCCGTTGGTTTCGTGCAGGTAGTCGAAGTATTCGTTACCGTTCACTTCCTGGTACGAGAAGGTCAGGCTGTGGGCCTGGTGGGTCAGGCCCAGCGACAGCGAGTAAGTGTCGTTGTCGATCTGGCCGAGCTTGGCTTTGCCTTCGTCAACGGTCTTGTAGTAGTTCAGGCCGGTGGTCAGGCTCAGCACCGAGCTGTCACCCAATACGTGGCTGGCGCCGAAGTAGTACTGGTTCCACATGTCTTCGGCCTGGGTGCCCCACAGGCTGGTGGTCAGGCTGGCGAACGGCTGGTAGGTGATACCGCCGGTGTATACGTGATCGACCTCAACGAGGTGGTCGGCGTATTCCGCACGGAATTTACGCTGGCTCTCTTCTGTACGCGGTGAGTTGCGATCAAAGGCGGCCAGGTCAAACGACAGGTTTTCCAGTTCTTCACTCTTGATCGCCACACCTTCAAAGCTTGAAGGCAGTGGACGGTTACCGATGACATCGACCATCGGGCTGCTGAAGTTCATGCGGCCGGCGGTCAGCGTGGTGTTGGAGAAACGGGCCTTGACGTTGGCCAGGCCGAGCTTGCTCCACTGCCCCTCGGCGTCGCCGCCATTTTTAGTCAGGGTACGGTTATTGCCGAGACCGCCAACACCGGGAATGGGTGCGCCGCCATTGGCAGATGCCAGATCCTTGCGGTCACGATCCAGGGCGATAGCGTTGTAAGCCGCGACTTCAGTACTGAAGCCGACAGTACCCTCAGTGAAACCCGAGTTGTACTTGATGATCGTGCCCTGGACCCAGTTGATACGACGATCCGTTTCCTTCAGTACGCCGTCTTCCTTGTAACGGAGCTTGGCGCCACGCTTGAACTGTTCGTTGGCGTACCAGTTACGCGTGGTGCCGCTGATCGATTGACCTTCGACAAAGCCCGTGGCTTCGCTTTGGGCACTTTTCTCTTTCACGGTAACCGGGGTGAACGCCTGGCTCTGGGTTTCTGCGTAAGCCGTGGCGGTTACGCTGCTGATGGCCAAGGCCAAAATCGCGGTGCTGCTCAGTTTCATGGGTGAAGCTCCTTTCTTTCTTTTTTTTAATGCCGGTCTTTTTTGGTGATCCGACTATTTGGTTGAACTCATTCAAGGCATCGCAAACGTTTGCTCCAGGCCTGTTTGGCGAATTACGGCAATACGCTTGCGTGAGGACGGAATCCGTCCTCAGCGTTTCAGGCTTATCGGTTATTGATCGATGCTGACACCCGAGAACACGTTGCGACCAAAGGGGCTTACCTTGAACCCTTCGATTTTGGCGCTTAACGGTTGGTTGACCGTCGAGTGAGCAATAGGCGTGATCGGCACTTGCTGCTTAAGCAATTGCTGCGCCTGTTTGTAAAGCACGGTGCGTTGGTCACGATCGGTGACGACCTTGGCCTGCTTGACCAATTTGTCGTAAGCCGGATCGCACCACATGGAGTAGTTGTTGCCGCCGATGGCGTCACAGCTGTACAGCGTGCCGAGCCAGTTGTCCGGGTCCCCGTTGTCACCGGTCCAGCCGATCAGGCTGACGTCGTGCTCGCCATTCTTGGTGCGTTTGATGTACTCGCCCCATTCGTAGCTGACGATGTTGACCTTGAGGCCGATCTTCGCCCAGTCCGCCTGGAGCATTTCGGCCATCAACTTGGCGTTGGGGTTGTACGGGCGCTGGACCGGCATGGCCCAGAGGGTGATTTCGGTGCCTTCCTTCACGCCGGCAGCCTTGAGCAATTCCCTGGCTTTTTCCGGGTTGTAGGCGGCGTCCTTGATGGTGTCGTCGTAGGACCACTGGGTCGGCGGCATGGCGTTGACCGCCAACTGCCCGGCGCCCTGGTACACGGCGTTGAGAATGCTTTGCTTGTTCACCGCCATGTCCAGCGCCTGACGCACTTCGAGCTGGTCGAACGGTTTGTGCCGCACGTTGTAGGCGATGTAGCCAAGGTTGAAACCCGGCTTCTCGATCAGCTTGAGTTTCGGGTCGTTCTTCAGGGCGGTCACATCGGCAGGGCGCGGA
The DNA here is from genome assembly GCF_055179735.1 of Pseudomonas sp. Emmai. NCBI lineage: Bacteria > Pseudomonadati > Pseudomonadota > Gammaproteobacteria > Pseudomonadales > Pseudomonadaceae > Pseudomonas > Pseudomonas sp. Emmai. Next base: position 1,295,197 of record NZ_CM143685.1, read on the forward strand.
TGCAGGGTGATCTGGCACTCGTTGGCCTTGAGCTTCTGCACCCGCACCGAGGCGTCGGTGTTGATGGCGAAAATCAGGTTGTCGAGCTTGACCCGGCTCGGGTCCCAGTACTGCTTGTTGCCGCTGTAGCGGATGTTGGAATCTTTCTGGTAGCTCTTGAACACGAACGGCCCGGTGCCGATCGGCTTCTGGTTGATGTCGCTGGGCTTGCCGTCGGCCAACAGTTTGTCGGCGTATTCGGCCGACAGGATGGCGGCGAAGCTCATGGCGAGGTTCTGGATGAACGCGGCGTCCACGCTGTTGAGCGTCATGACCACGGTCAGCGGCCCGGTCTTTTCGACCTTGGCGATGTTCTTGTTCAGGCTCATCCCGTTGAAATACGGGAACTCGGTGGGGTAAGCCTTACGGAAAGGTTGCTGCGGATCGAGCATGCGATTGAACGTGAACAGCACGTCATCGGCATTGAAATCACGGGTTGGCGTGAAGTAGGGCGTGGTGTGGAACTTCACCCCTTCGCGCAGGTGGAAGGTGTACGTGAGGCCGTCTTCGGAAATATCCCAGCGAGTGGCCAGGCCCGGTACGACGTTGGTGGCGCCTTTTTCAAACTCTGCCAGTCGGTTGTACAGCGGCTCGGCGGCGTCGTTGTCGGTCGCAGTGGTGTACTGCGCCGTGTCGAAACCGGCGGGGCTGCCTTCAGAGCAGAACACCAGGCTGTTGTTGGCGGCCTGGCTGATGGAAGTGGCGGCCAACAGGCCGGTGCCCAGCAATGCGGATAAAACCAAGGTATGGCGCATGACGCTCCCTCTTTTAGTGTTTAACAATGAGCCGCCGTCCCGTCCGGGGACGTGGAGACTTCATTGATCTCAAACCATGTGCAGCAAACCGAGGGCCCACGCATGAACTGGTCAGAACCCGACGGTAGGGGCCGTGGGTCTGGCAGTAAATGCGGAAAGGCCTGAAAAACGCGTAGGAAAAGCCGACACGTCCTTAACCTCTGCTGTGGTACGCAGCGGATTTGGCTGTCAGTAAATTCCTACTTTCCCGGCAGATAAAAGCAGCGGCGACGTTAAACACGTCGCCGCTGCCAAATCTTATTTGCTAACGCTGACGCCGTAGAAGGAGTTCAAGCCGAATGGGCTGATCTTGAAGTCCTGCACGGTTGTGCGCATGGGTTGATACACCGTCGAGTGTGCGATAGGTGTCATTGGAACTGCATCTTTGAGGACGTGTTGCGCCTCTTTGTACAGTTCGGTGCGCTTGCCCTGGTCGGTCGTGCGCTTGGCTTCTTTGACGAGGCCGTCGAACTTCTTGTCGCACCACTTGGAGAAGTTGTTGCCGCTCAGCGAGTCGCAGCCGAACAGAACGTTGAGCCAGTTATCCGGATCACCATTGTCACCGCTCCAGCCAATGATCATGGCCTGGTTCTCGCCGCCTTTGGAACGCTTGATGTACTCGCCCCACTCGTAGCTGGTGATCTTCACGTTGAGGCCGATTTTCTTCCAGTCGGACTGCAGCATTTCAGCCATCAGCTTGGCGTTCGGGTTGTACGGACGCTGTACCGGCATCGCCCACAGGACGATCTCGGTGCCTTCCTTGACGCCGGCTTCCTTGAGCAGCTCTTTGGCTTTCTCAGGGTCGTACTTGGCGTCCTTGATGGTGGTGTCATAGGACCACTGGGTCGGCGGCATGGCGTTGACGGCCAGTTGGCCCGCGCCCTGATAAACCGAATCAATGATCTGCGGCTTGTTGACAGCCATGTCCAGCGCCTGACGGACGCGCAGGTCAGCCAGCGGGTTCGGCTCGTTGCTGCCCTTGACCTTGTCCATCACGTTGTAGGCGATGTAGCCCAGGTTGAAACCAGCCTGGTCAGGCATTTTCAGGGTTTTGTCTTCTTTCAGCGCTTTCAGGTCGGCTGGACGAGGGAACAGGGTGATCTGGCACTCGTTCTTCTTCAGCTTCTGGATGCGCACCGACGGGTCGGTGGTGATGGCGAAGATCAGGTTGTCGATCTTGACGTCGTCAGGCTTCCAGTAGTCCTTGTTCCCGGTGTAGCGGATGTTGGAGTCTTTCTGGTAGCTCTTGAACACGAACGGGCCAGTGCCGATCGGCTTCTGGTTGATGTCCGCAGCCTTGCCTTCCTTGAGCAGCTGGGCAGCGTACTCGGCGGATTGCAGGGAAGCGAAGCTCATGGCCATGTTCTGGATGAACGCGGCATCCACTTCTTTCAAAGTGAACTTGACGGTGTGGTCGTCGACTTTGTCGATCTTGGTGATGTTGGTGTCCATCCCCATGTCAGTGAAGTACGGGAATTCGGTCGGGTACGCTTTGCGGAACGGATCATCCTTGTTAATCATGCGATTAAAGGTGAACAGCACGTCGTCGGCGTTGAACTCACGAGTGGGCTTGAAGTACGGGGTGGTGTGGAACTTGACGCCTTCACGCAGGTGGAAGGTGTACGTCAGGCCGTCCGGGGTAATGTCCCAGCTGGTCGCCAGACCAGGAATGACAGCGGTGCCGCCACGTTCGAACTGAGTCAAACGGTTGAACATGGTTTCTGCAGAGGCGTCGAAGTCGGTTCCGGTGGTGTACTGACCAGGATCAAAACCGGCCGGGCTCCCTTCGGAGCAAAACACCAGGTTAGTCGCCGCTTGGGCGAAAGGTGCGGCAGCTAACAAGCTGGCGCCGACTAAAAACGGAATGACCGCGTGTTTAAGCATGGTGGCCTCATGATTTGTTGTCATTTTTGGAATTAGAGGACGACCTCGTGAGTCGTGCCTGCGGATACTTATGCAGGGGCCATACCCATTGCAAGATCCAGAACGGCCACAAGTCTTAAACAGTGGCACGAACGTACCTTAATGTCGCATATGTATAAATATTGACGCATTTGACCGTTTGCGCACGTTTTTTACGGTGCAAACGGCGCCCCACGAGGGGGCGGCGGGTGCGTATGGCGCACCCGCCTGGGGCGCGGTGTTACTTATTTATACCCACGCCATAGAAGGGCGTGAGGCCAAACGGGCTGATCTTGAAGTCGGTTACTTCCTTGCGCAAAGGCTGGAACACCGTCGAATTGGCGATCGGGGTAATCGGCACCTGTTGCTTGAGGATTTTCTGCGCCTGCTGGTAGAGCTTGACCCGTTCGTCACGGTCGGTGGACACCTTGGCCTGCTGGACCAGTTTGTCGTACGCCGGGTCGCACCACTTGGCGTAGTTGCTACCTTTCACCGCAGCGCAGCTGTAGAGCACGCCGAGCCAGTTGTCCGGGTCGCCGTTGTCGCCGGTCCAGCCGTAGATCATCGCGTCGTGCTCGCCGTTCTTGGCGCGCTTGATGTACTCGCCCCACTCATAGCTGACGATGTTGGCCTTGATCCCGACCTTCTCCCAATCCTGCTGGATCATCTGTGCCGACATCCGCGCATTCGGATTGGACGCGCGCTGCACGGTCATGGCCCACAAATTAATGGTCGTACCGGGTGCAACCCCCGCTTCTTTCAGTAGCGCCTTGGCCTTGGCCGGATCGTGGGGCGCGTCCTTGATAGTCGGATCAAATGACCATTGCGCCGGCGGCAGGGCGTTTTGCGCGAGTTGCCCGGCGCTCTGGTACACGGCTTTGATGATCGCGGGTTTGTCGATGGCCATGTCCAGCGCCTGGCGCACCTTGAGCTGGTCCAGCGGCGGATGGGTCACGTTGTAGGCCAGGAAGCCAAGGTTGAAACCGGCCTGCTTGAGCACCGTCAGGTTCGGGTCCTTTTCCATCACTTCGATATCGGCCGGGCGCGGGTAGCCGCTGACCTGGCATTCGCCAGTCTTGAGCTTCTGCAAGCGCACGGCGGCGTCGGGGGTGATCGAGAACACCAGGTTGTCGATTTTCACATCCTCGGGTTTCCAGTACGCCTTGTTGCCGGCGTAACGGATCTGCGAGTCCTTCTGATAACGCTTGAACACGAACGGCCCGGTGCCGACTGGCTTCTGGTTGATGTCTGCCGCTTTGCCTTCCTTTAATAGCTGCGCGCCGTACTCGGCGGACTGCACCGAGGCGAAGCTCATGGCCAGGTTCTGGATGAACGCGGCGTCGATGTTGTTCAGGCTCAAGCGCACGGTGTGCTCGTCGATCTTGTCGACACTCTTGATCGTCTTGTTCAGGTCCATGTCGGTGAAGTACGGCGACTCGGCGGGATAAGCCTTGCGGAACGCATTCTCCGGGTCGAGCAGGCGCTGGAAAGTGAACAACACGTCGTCGGCGTTGAAGTCCCGGGTCGGGGTGAAGTAGTCGGTGGTGTGGAATTTCACGCCGTGGCGTAGGTGGAAGGTGTAGCTCAAGCCGTCCTGGCTCACGTCCCAGCTGGTCGCCAGCCCCGGTTCGACTTCGGTGCCGCCTCGCTTGAATTGGGTGAGCCGATTGAAAACCGTCTCGGCTGAAGCATCGAAGTCGGTACCGCTGGTGTACTGGCTCGGGTCGAAACCGGCGGGACTGGCTTCGGAGCAATAGACCAGGGTCGTAGCGGCTTGGGCGAACGGCGCGGAGGTGGCTAAAGCGAGGGCGAGCAGCAGCGGTTTGACGGTGGTTCTTTCCATGGAGTCCCCGGGGGATTTGGGTAGCGGTATACCCCTGAGAGTAGCTGTGTTGACGGGTCGGGCGGAAATATCGTTTTTTGAGGGGGACTGCTCTATCCGGGCATAGTTGAGGAGGGCGCGGGTCGATTACGGCATGAACGCGATGGCGTCCGGCGGATTATCGCAGGCAATAAAAAACGGCGGTCACGCCAGGTGATCGCCGTTTGATTGATCGTTCCCACGCTCTGCGTGGGAATGCCTCCCCGGACGCTCTGCGTCCGCTCTTGGGACGCAGAGCGTCCCTTGCTGCATTCCCACGCGGAGCGTGGGAACGATCAGGCGCTCTGGTGTGTACGGGCTACTGAATCAAGGCGTCATCAACACTTCAATCGAGCCATCCGCCGTCATGCTGACCTGGCTGGTGCCAGCCTCAACTTCAGGCGTCACCGGCGCGGAGTCCATGCCCGCCGCTTTCATCATCATCGGCGCGCGCATGTAGGGTTGTGGATAACCGTTGCTGTTCAGGTTCAGGTTGACGATTTTGTAACCCTTGCCGCCCAGCGCATCGGTCGCCAGTTGCGCGCGGGCCTTGAACGCGGTGACGGCGTCTTTGAGCAGTGCGTCTTCGCTGGCCTTGCGGGTTGGCGTGGCGATGGCGAAGTCCATGCCGCCCATTTTCAGGTCGGTGAGCAGTTCGCCGGTCAGTTTCGACAGGGCGGCGAAGTCCGAGCTTTCCAGGCGCAGTTCGGCGCGTTCACGCCAGCCGGTGATTTTCTGGCCTTTGGTGTCGTAGATCGGGTAGCTGTTGCGGCTGCCCTGGCGCAGGGTGATGTCTTTGACTTGCTTGGCCTGGGCCAATGCCTTGTTCATGGTGGTGCTGACGTCGGCGGCGAGCTTGGCCGGGTCGGTGTTTTGTTCTTCGGTGTAGAGGGTCACGATCATCAGGTCGCGGGCCACTTCCTGGCTGACTTCGGCGCGCAGGGCAATCTGGTTGTAGTGAAGTTCGTCGGCGGCCAGGGCCGGGAGACTGGCGACGGTGCCCACGCTGAGGGCGAGAAGGGCGGCGCTGCGGCGCAATGTGTGCATGAAAAGCTCCTTGGAAGGGCGCAGGGGTTAAGGTCCGAGCCTGCGTGAAACCATCAGACTCTATGGGGCAGCTGCAAGTTTCAAGCTACAAGCCACAAGCTTTTAACTTACAGCTTGCCGCTTAAAACTTGCCGCTGCTTCTATGTGTCCATTTGCCGCACTTTTGCCTGCCAGCCCCCGTGCTTGGTTATACTCCGTGCGATCCGCCTGGAGCGCTCATCAGGAGAGCTCATGCTCGCCCCCGTTCAAATCACTTCCGCGACTCGCCAGAATCTCTGGCGGCTGACGTTCATCCGCACTTTGGTACTCGCCGCCCAGGCCGGCTCCGTCGGGCTGGCCTACTGGTTCGATTTGCTGCCCTTGCCCTGGTTTCAACTGGCATTGACCCTCGGCTGTTCGATGCTGCTGTGTGCATTCACCGCCATTCGCCTGCGCACCTCGTGGCCGGTCACCGAACTCGAATATGCCGTGCAATTGGCCTGCGACCTGTTTATCCACAGTGCCTTGCTGTATTTCTCCGGCGGTTCGACCAACCCGTTCGTCTCTTATTACCTGGTGCCGCTGACCATCGCCGCCGTGACGTTGCCGTGGCGTTTTTCGCTGATTCTGTCCGGCATCGCCCTGGCCATGTACACCTTGCTGCTGGCGCGGTTCTACCCGCTGCAAACGTTCCCGATTGCCCGGGAAAACCTGCAGGTGTACGGGATGTGGCTGAGCTTCGCCCTCGCTGCGGCAGTGATCACGTTTTTCGCCGCACGCATGGCCGAAGAGCTGCGGCGTCAGGATGAATTGCGCGCCATCCGCCGCGAAGAAGGCTTGCGCGATCAGCAATTGCTGGCCGTGGCCACGCAAGCCGCCGGCGCTGCGCATGAACTGGGCACGCCGCTGGCGACCATGAGCGTGCTGCTCAAAGAGATGCAGCAGGATCATCCCGACCCGCTGTTGCAGGATGATCTGAAGGTGCTGCAGGATCAGGTCAAACTCTGCAAAGAGACTTTGCAACAACTGGTGCGCGCCGCCGAAGCCAATCGCCGTCTGGCGGTGGAGATGCAGGACGTTACCGATTGGCTCGACGAAGCCCTGAACCGCTGGCACCTGATGCGCCCGGAAGCCAGTTACCGCTTCCAGCGTCTCGGCCAGGGCACGGTGCCGCGCATGGCACCGCCGCCGGATTTGACCCAGGCGCTGCTGAATTTGCTGAACAACGCCGCCGATGCCTGCCCCGAAGGGCTGCAAGTGACGCTGGACTGGAACGCCGAAGACTTGACCATCAGCATCCGCGATCACGGCGCCGGTGTGCCGCTGGCCATCGCCGAGCAGATCGGCAAACCGTTTTTTACCACCAAGGGCAAAGGTTTCGGCCTGGGCCTGTTTTTGAGCAAGGCCAGCGTGACACGCGCGGGCGGCTCAGTGAAACTCTACAGTCATGAGGAAGGTGGCACGCTTACCGAGCTGCGCCTGCCCCGTGTCGCCCGAGGAGACGAACATGAGTGACGAGATCCAAGTAGAAGGCGAAGAACTGCCGCATTTGCTGCTGGTAGACGATGACGCCACCTTCACCCGCGTGATGGCCCGTGCCATGGCCCGCCGTGGTTTTCGTGTCAGCACCGCCGGTTCCGCCGAAGAAGGCCTGACCATCGCCCAGGCCGACCTGCCGGACTACGCCGCGCTCGACCTGAAAATGGACGGCGATTCCGGCCTGGTATTGCTGCCGAAACTGCTCGAACTCGACCCGGAAATGCGCGTGGTGATCCTCACCGGTTATTCGAGCATCGCCACCGCTGTCGAGGCGATCAAGCGCGGCGCCTGCAATTACCTGTGCAAACCGGCGGACGCCGATGACGTGCTGGCAGCGTTGCTGTCCGAGCACGCCGACCTCGACACCCTGGTGCCGGAAAACCCGATGTCCGTGGATCGCCTGCAATGGGAGCACATCCAGCGGGTGTTGACCGAGCACGAAGGCAACATCTCCGCCACGGCCCGCGCCCTGGGCATGCACCGCCGCACGCTGCAGCGCAAACTGCAGAAGCGTCCCGTTCGTCGCTGAACCTGCGCTGAATGAAGGCAGGCCGCTCCTCGCGGGGAACCGAACCGATCATCTATGATCGGTTCGTGTGTGTTCTTTTCTCTATCGAGCCTTATCCATGAATCAGAACGCTGAATATTCCGCGGTCAATGATGCGGTGCGCGGGCAGTTTTTCCGCAGGGTCTGGGCGATGATCACGCCGTATTGGTCCAGCGAAGAGAAGGTCAAGGCCTGGACGCTGTTGATCGCGGTGATTGCGTTGTCGCTGCTCAGCGTGGGGATCTCGGTGTGGTTCAACACCTGGTACAAGGATTTCTACAACGCCCTGCAAAAGAAGGATGAAGCAGCGTTCTGGCGGCTGATCCTGTATTTCTGCGGGATTGCGGCGGTGGCGATTGTCGGCGCGGTGTATCGCCTTTACCTGACGCAGATGCTGACCATTCGCTGGCGTGCGTGGCTCACCGAAAAGCATTTCGCCCGCTGGCTCGCCAACAAGAATTACTACCAGCTGGAGCAGGGCGGTTACACCGATAACCCGGACCAGCGGATTTCCGAAGACCTCAACAACTTCACCTCCAACACCCTGGAACTGGGCATTGGTTTGCTGCGCAACATTGTCAGCCTGGTGTCGTTCTCGATCATTCTGTGGGGCGTGTCGGGCAGTATTGAAGTGCTCGGTTTCGCCATTCCCGGCTATATGTTCTGGTGTGTGCTGGTCTACGCCGTGATCGGCAGCTGGCTGACTCATTTGATCGGTCGTCGCTTGATCGGCCTCAATAACCAACAACAACGCTTCGAAGCCGACCTGCGTTTCTCCATGGTCCGGGTGCGTGAAAACGCTGAAAGCATTGCGTTGTACAACGGCGAGCCGAATGAAAACCGACGCTTGAGCAGCCGTTTCGGTCTGGTCTGGCACAATTTCTGGGACATCATGAAAGTGTCCAAGCGCCTGACATTCTTCACTGCCGGTTACAGCCAGGCCGCCATCATCTTTCCGTTCATGGTGGCTGCGCCGCGTTATTTCGCGGGCAAGATCGAACTCGGTGAGCTGATGCAAATCAGTTCGGCGTTCGGCAATGTGCAGGAGAGTTTCAGCTGGTTTATCAGTGCGTACCAGAACCTCGCGGCGTGGCGTGCCACCTGCGATCGTCTGCTGAGTTTCCATCAGGCCATGCGCGATAACGAAGAGCGTGCACCGGCCATCGACGTGCAGAACCAGGGTTCGGACTTGAAAATCCACAACCTGGGCCTGGACCTGGCGGATGGCCGTCACTTGCTGACCAACGCCGACATGACCGTGGAGGAGGGCGAGCGCGTCATGCTCAGCGGGCGTTCCGGCAGCGGCAAATCCACCTTGCTGCGGGCGATGGGGCATTTGTGGCCGGCGGGCCACGGCAACATTCGGTTGCCGGCGGCGCGTTACCTGTTCCTGCCGCAGAAACCGTATCTGCCGATTGGCACCTTGCGTGAAGCCTTGAGTTATCCACAGCCCGGCGACACCTACACGCCTGAGCGTTATGCCGAAGTGCTGGAAACCTGCCGCTTGCCGCATCTGGTGGCGCGTCTGGACGAAGCCAATCACTGGCAGCGCATGTTGTCGCCGGGTGAACAGCAACGTCTGGCCTTCGCCCGGGCGCTGCTTTACGCGCCGCAATGGCTATACATGGACGAAGCCACCTCGGCGATGGATGAAGAGGACGAAGCGTCGCTGTACCAGGCGTTGATCGATGAAATACCGGGGTTGAGCATTGTCAGCGTCGGCCATCGCAGCAGCCTGAAGCGTTTCCACCCAAGACATATCCGAATAGACAACGGCCATCTGGTGGATCAAGCCGTAACCGCCTGATCCCCACACATCCCTTGATGGGACGGGCCTTTGTGGCGAGGGGGCTTGCCTCCGTTGGACTGCGCAGCAGTCCCCTTCTTTTGCTGAAGAGGAGGGGGCCGCTTCGCGACCCAACGGGGGCAAGCCCCCTCGCCACACAAGCCTCGCTCCTACAGGGGCCGTGTTCTTCAACGGTGATCGTACAACCCGCTTGCGCTATGATGCGCTTTCAGCCGAATTCTCGAGACAGACGTTCACCATGGAAAACCCGATCGACGCACCTCGTCTCCCTCGCAAGCGCCGCAGCCTCGCTCAGGAACTGGTGACGGTGCTGTCCGAGCAGATCCGCGACGGTCAACTCAAGCGGGGCGACAAGTTGCCCACCGAGTCGGCGATCATGGACGCCCATGGCGTCAGCCGCACCGTGGTGCGTGAGGCGATTTCCCGTTTGCAGGCCGCCGGGCAGGTGGAAACCCGCCATGGTATCGGCACCTTCGTCCTCGACACGCCGAGCCCGAGTGGTTTCCGCATCGACCCGGCCACCGTGGTCACCCTGCGTGACGTGCTGGCGATCCTGGAGCTGCGCATCAGTCTGGAAGTGGAGTCCGCGGGCCTCGCCGCGCAACGTCGCAGCGCCGAACAACTTGGCCTGATGCGTGCGGCATTGGATGCGTTGAATGAAAGCGCCTCCCACGCAAGCGATGCCGTGGCGTCGGACTTCCAGTTCCACCTGCAAATCGCCCTGGCCACCGGCAACCGCTACTTCACCGACATCATGACCCACCTGGGCACCAGCATTATTCCGCGCACGCGGCTTAACTCTGCGCGCCTGGCCCATGACGACCAGCAGCACTACATGAATCGTCTGAGTCGTGAGCACGAAGAGATTTACGACGCCATCGCGCGGCAGGATTCCGATGCGGCGCGGGCAGCGATGCGACTGCATTTGACCAACAGCCGTGAGCGGCTGCGCCATGCCCATGAAGAGGCAGAAGCCCAACGCGGTTAAAAGATCGTTCCCACGCTCCGCGTGGGAATGCAGCCCGGGACGCTCCGCGTCCCATCAGCAGCCGAACGCGGAGCGTCCGTGGAGGCGTTCCCACGCGGGAGCGTGGGAACGATCAGGTCTGCGGGGGTTACGGAGCCAGGATGTTGAGCGGTTTGAAGATCGTTCCCACGCTCCGCGTGGGAATGCAGCCCGGGACGCTCCGCGTCCCATCAACAGCCGAACGCGGAGCGTCCGTGGAGGCATTCCCACGCGGGAGCGTGGGAACGATCAGGTCTGCGGGGGGTTACGGAGCCGGGATGTTGAGCGGTTTGAAGATCGTTCCCACGCTCCGCGTGGGAAAGCAGCCCGGGACGCTCCGCGTTCCATCCAGCGCCGAACGCAGAGCGTCCGTGGAGGCATTCCCACGCGGGAGCGTGGGAACGATCAGGTCTGCGGGGTGCCGGGGCCGGGATGTTGAGCGGTTTGAAGATCGTTCCCACGCTCCGCGTGGGAAAGCAGCCCGGGACGCTCCGCGTCCCATCAGCAGCCGAACGCGGAGCGTCCGTGGAGGCATTCCCACGCGGGAGCGTGGGAACGATCAGGTCTGCGGGGGTTACGGAGCCAGGATGTTGAGCGGTTTGAAGATCGTTCCCACGCGGGAGCGTGGGAACGATCGAGCGATCGGGGTCAGGCCTTCAAGATTCCCCGATCCACTCGCACCGCTAAGTCCCCAGCCCCAGGCTTGGCATCAAACGCCACCACCCCCTGAGCATCCACAACGCCCCGCGCAATCGGCAGCCCCTTGGACAACAATTCCAGCGGCGCACCTTTCAATGACTGGCCCGAAGCCAATTCCAGTTTCACTTTAATCGTCATGTTCAGATCTCCTTATCAGGCCACGTTGCCGGTTGGGTGGTAGTCCTTGAGCAGCAGGTACGTGCTCCAGCCCCACCAGTCATCGACGGTGGCGGTGTCGTTGAGGTTGTTCACATCCTTGCGCCGCAGCACCTTGCCACCCTCAAGCCGAAACAGCGGCGCGAAATTGCTCGCCAGGTTCAGCACCGCTTGCAGGTCCGGCAGCTGTTTCAACGCCGCGAAGCTGGTGAAGGCCGGAACGGTCCCGTTGAGGTAAGCCGCGAACACTTCATCCGCTGACACCTGGACCGCTTGATTAACGTGCAGGCGATTGGCGTTGTCGATGGCGTCGAAGTAGCGCTTGTCGCCATAAGCGCGCCATTGCTCGCCGTTGCCGTTACGCACATTGAGGCCGAACTTGCTGTCTTCGTCGTGCATGAAACGGGTGATCAGCGAGCCCAGGTCGCTCGGTGTCACCGCCGCCGCCATGGCTTTGCGCGGCACACGCAAGTGGCCAGCGGAAAACAGGTCGGTGAGGTAGTGATCGGCAAAGGCATTCATCGCGTAGGCGATTTCCAGCTGTTTTTCATCACGGCTGGTGTGAGCCGCCGCCGCGTGTTGAAGCGCGGCGGTGTGGCCGGCGATATAAGCCTGCTGCGCCCACTCGCCAAAGTGGTCGGCGTTGTTCGCCGCCAGTTTCAGATAACGCCCCAGTGGAAACAGCGCCGAGACGAAACTGCCGCCGCCGGTGATCTTGTTCCACTCTTCCGACAACGTATCACCCAGGGCGTCATAGGCTTCGTGGGGTTGTTTGCCGTCCTTGATCGCCTGTTTAACGGCGTCGATTTCTTTCTGCATCACCGCGAGGATTTTCACCGCCTCGACTTTGGACGCGGACACCACCGCCAGGGTGTCGAACGCGGCAATAAAGCGGTTCAGGCGATCCACCGGCGTGGCGCCGTCGCTCACGGGGCGATCAGCAATACCGTAGAAGTCACCGCCCAACGCCAGTATCTGGCCGTAGGTTGGCGCGAGCCCGTTGGTCAGGTGCAATTGCACGTTTTGGGCGAGGACCGGCTCGGCGTTTTCGACGAAACGCAGCAGGGTGTTGTCGCCAATGGCGGTGTGTTCGCCGCCCTCGAACTTCAGCGCCGGCTTGCCTTTCAAGGCTTTGGCGGGGGCAGGCGTCGGTTGATGGCTGTGATGCTCGGCGATGTGCAGCACCAGGTGATCGTTATCCCCGGCAATGGCGATGCCGTGCCCGGTAAAAAGATCATCGAAACGGGCGATGACCTGCTTGGGCTGTTCCTTCGGTTGCAAGTGTAGACCTGACATTTCTAGCTCCTTGATATGTCGTAGGTGGTTTCAGATTTAACTGTATGTATATACAGTTAAAACGATCTTAGTCGAGAATCTTCCTACGTCAAGAAATCACTTTGTCCGACTCCAATTTTGCGGTCGGCGATGAAATGCAGTTGACGGTTGTATTTTAAGTTGTACGATGACTTACAACTTCGGCCAAGGCTGAACGGTTTTCTCACACATCACGTCGCTACCCAGGGTGTTCGAATAATGAATCCACAAGAACTGAAGTCCATCCTCTCTTCCGGTCTGCTGTCCTTCCCGGTCACCGACTTCAATGCCCAGGGCGATTTCCATCGCGCAGGCTATATCAAACGTCTCGAATGGCTGGCCCCATACGGCGCCTCGGCACTGTTCGCCGCAGGCGGCACCGGTGAGTTCTTCTCTCTGGCGGCCAGCGAATATTCGGAAATCATCAAGACTGCCGTCGACACCTGCGAAACCAGCGTGCCAATCCTGGCCGGCGTGGGCGGTTCGACTCGCCAGGCCATCGAATACGCACAGGAAGCCGAGCGTCTGGGCGCCAAAGGCCTGTTGCTGCTGCCGCACTACCTGACCGAAGCGAGCCAGGACGGCGTTGCCGCCCACGTTGAAGCCGTGTGCAAATCGGTGAAAATCGGCGTGGTGGTCTACAACCGCAACGTCTGCCGCTTGACCGCGCCGCTGCTGGAACGCCTGGCCGAGCGCTGCCCGAACCTGATCGGCTACAAGGATGGCCTGGGCGATATCGAGTTGATGGTGTCGATCCGTCGCCGCCTCGGTGATCGCTTCAGCTACCTGGGTGGCTTGCCGACCGCCGAAGTCTACGCCGCTGCCTATAAGGCACTGGGCGTACCGGTTTACTCCTCGGCGGTGTTCAACTTCATCCCGAAAACCGCGATGGATTTCTACCACGCCATTGCCCGCGAAGATCACGCCACCGTCGGCAAGATCATCGACGACTTCTTCCTGCCGTACCTGGACATCCGTAACCGCAAAGCCGGTTACGCGGTGAGCATCGTCAAGGCCGGGGCAAAAATTGTCGGCTATGACGCAGGTCCTGTGCGTGCACCGCTGACCGATCTGACGGCCGAAGAGTACGAAATGCTCGCGGCGCTGATCGACAAGCAAGGTGCTCAGTAACACACCCGATTAAACAAGGCCGCTGAGTAATCAGCGGCCTTTTGCTTGAGGAGATTTTCAGATGGCTGATTCAAAGCGTTTTGATAACTACATCAACGGTGAGTGGGTGGCCGGCAGCGAATACTGCGCCAACATCAACCCGTCCGAACTGACTGACACCATCGGTGAATACGCCAAGGCTGACCTGGCCCAGGTTCACGCCGCCATCGACGCCGCTCGCGCTGCGTTCCCGGCCTGGTCGACCTCGGGCATTCAGGCGCGCCACGATTCGCTGGATAAAGTCGGTACTGAGATCCTCGCCCGCCGCGAAGAACTCGGCACCTTGCTGGCCAGGGAAGAGGGCAAGACCCTGCCCGAAGCCATCGGCGAAGTGACCCGCGCCGGTAACATCTTCAAATTCTTCGCCGGTGAAACCCTGCGCCTGTCCGGCGACTACCTGCCGTCGGTGCGTCCGGGCGTCAACGTTGAAGTCACTCGCGAAGCGTTGGGCGTGGTCGGGCTGATCACCCCGTGGAACTTCCCGATTGCGATCCCGGCGTGGAAAATCGCCCCGGCCCTGGCCTACGGCAACTGCGTGGTGCTCAAGCCTGCGGATCTGGTGCCGGGTTGCGCCTGGGCCTTGGCCGAAATCATCTCCCGCGCAGGCTTCCCGGCTGGCGTGTTCAACCTGGTGATGGGCAGTGGTCGTGTGGTTGGCGATGCGCTGGTGCAGAGCCCGAAAGTTGATGGCATCAGCTTCACCGGCTCCGTCGGTGTCGGTCGCCAGATCGCCGTCAGCTGCGTGTCGCGCCAAGCGAAAGTGCAGCTGGAAATGGGCGGCAAGAACCCGCAGATCATTCTCGACGACGCCGACCTCAAGCAAGCGGTCGAGCTGTCGGTACAGAGCGCGTTCTACTCCACCGGCCAGCGTTGCACCGCTTCCAGCCGCTTCATCGTCACCGCCGGGATTCACGACAAGTTCGTTGACGCCGTGGCCGAGCGCATGAAGTCGATCAAGGTCGGCCACGCGCTGAAAACCGGTACCGACATTGGTCCAGTGGTGTCCCAGGCGCAGCTTGAGCAAGACTTGAAGTACATCGACATCGGCCAGTCCGAAGGTGCGCGTCTGGTCAGCGGCGGTGGTCTGGTGACCTGCGATACCGAAGGCTACTACCTCGCCCCGACGCTGTTTGCCGACAGCGAAGCCGCGATGCGCATCAGCCGCGAAGAGATCTTCGGCCCGGTGGCCAACGTGGTTCGCGTGGCGGATTACGAAGCGGCCCTGGCCATGGCCAACGACACCGAGTTCGGTCTGTCGGCGGGCATCGCCACCACGTCGCTGAAGTACGCCAACCACTTCAAACGCCACTCCCAGGCCGGGATGGTGATGGTCAACCTGCCGACCGCTGGCGTGGATTACCACGTGCCGTTCGGCGGGCGTAAAGGTTCATCCTATGGTTCCCGCGAGCAAGGTCGCTACGCGCAAGAGTTCTACACGGTCGTAAAAACTTCCTACATCGGATCGTAACCCGCTGCACCCGCGCGAGGCCTTTGCCTGAGGCCTCGCGTGGCACAAGACCAAAGAATGTTTTACCCGCATAAAAATAATCAGTGGGAGTACATCTACATGCAAGCGACCAAGCCGACCCACGTCCGCTATTTGATTTTGCTCATGCTGTTCCTGGTGACCACGATCAACTACGCCGACCGGGCCACTATCGCCATCGCCGGCTCCAGCCTGCAAAAAGACCTCGGCATCGACGCGGTCACCCTCGGCTATATCTTCTCTGCATTCGGTTGGGCCTACGTGGCCGGGCAAATTCCCGGTGGCTGGTTGCTCGATCGTTTTGGCTCGAAAAAAATCTACGCGCTGAGCATCTTCACCTGGTCGCTGTTCACCGTGTTGCAGGGCTATGTCGGTGAGTTCGGCATGTCCACGGCCATTGTTGCGCTGTTCATGCTGCGCTTCCTGGTGGGCCTGGCCGAAGCGCCATCCTTCCCCGGCAACGCACGCATCGTCGCGGCCTGGTTCCCAACCGCTGAACGCGGCACCGCTTCGGCGATCTTCAACTCGGCGCAGTACTTCGCCACCGTGTTGTTTGCGCCGCTGATGGGCTGGATCGTCTACACCTTCGGCTGGCAGCACGTGTTCGTGGTGATGGGCGGCATCGGCATCGTGTTCTCGCTGATCTGGCTGAAAGTTATCCACAGCCCGCGCCAGCACCCGATGATCAACGACGCCGAGTTCAAGCACATCGCCGACAACGGCGGCATGGTCGACATGGACCAGGACAAGGGCAAAGGTAAAAAGGTCGACGGTCCGAAGTGGGACTACATCCGCCAGTTGCTGACCAACCGCATGATGCTCGGCGTGTACCTGGGCCAGTACTGCATCAATGGCATCACCTACTTCTTCCTGACCTGGTTCCCGGTGTACCTGGTGCAAGAGCGCGGCATGACCATTCTCAAGGCCGGTTTCATTGCTTCGTTGCCGGCGATCTGTGGCTTTATTGGTGGGGTGCTCGGCGGGGTGATTTCCGATTACCTGCTGCGCAAGGGCCATTCCCTGACCTTCGCCCGCAAGGCGCCGATCATTGCCGGATTGCTGGTCTCCAGCAGCATCGTCGCGTGCAACTACGTGGACATCGAATGGATGGTCGTCGGCTTCATGGCCCTGGCGTTCTTCGGTAAAGGCGTGGGCGCGCTGGGCTGGGCCGTGGTGTCCGACACCTCGCCAAAACAGATCGCCGGTTTGAGTGGCGGCCTGTTCAACATGTTCGGCAACATCGCGTCGATCACCACCCCGATCGTGATTGGCTACATCATCAGCGCCACCGGTTCGTTCAAATGGGCGCTGGTGTTTGTCGGTTGCAACGCCCTGGTCGCGGTGTTCAGCTACCTGGTGATCGTTGGTCCGATCAAACGCGTGGTGCTCAAAGAGCCGCCAAGCACCGGTCCTGAGCTGACCAAATTATCTGAAGCGCATTCCTGAGGAGCGGCGTCATGCAGTTGATTGAACATTCCGACTCGCCGCGCTACATCCGCCTGCACGAGCGGGACAACGTAGTGATTGTGGTCAACGACCAGGGCGTGCCGGCCGGCACCGAATTTCCCGATGGCCTGGTCACGGTGGATTTCGTGCCCCAGAGCCACAAGGTCACCCTCGAGGACATTCCCGAGGGCGGTCAGGTGATTCGCTACGGCCAGACCATTGGCTACGCCTTGCAGCCGATCCCACGCGGCAGTTGGGTCAAGGAAGATCAACTGCGCATGCCCACCGCGCCACCGCTGGACAGCCTTCCGCTGTCCACCGATGTGCCGGCGACCCAGGCACCGCTGGAAGGCTTCACCTTCGAGGGGTATCGCAACGCTGACGGCACCGTCGGTACGCGCAATATTCTTGGCATCACCACCACCGTGCAGTGCGTCACCGGCGTGCTCGATCATGCGGTCAAGCGCATCAAGGACGAGTTGCTGCCGCTGTACCCGCACGTCGATGACGTGGTGGCGCTGACCCACAGTTACGGCTGCGGCGTTGCGATCACGGCGACCGACGCATACATCCCGATCCGCACCGTGCGTAACCTCGCACGCAACCCGAACCTGGGTGGCGAAGCGCTGGTGATCAGCCTCGGCTGCGAAAAATTGCAGGCCGGGCAGGTGATGCACGACAACGACAGCTCGGTGGATTTGAGCGAGCCGTGGCTGTATCGCTTGCAGGATTCGAGTCACGGTTTCACCGAGATGATCGAGCAGATCATGGCGCTGGCCGAAATCCGTTTGAAGAAGCTTGATCAACGCCGCCGGGAAACCGTGCCGGCGTCCGAGCTGATCCTCGGCATGCAGTGCGGCGGCAGCGATGCGTTTTCCGGGATCACCGCCAATCCGGCGTTGGGTTATGCCTCGGACTTGCTGTTGCGGGCGGGTGCGACGGTGATGTTTTCCGAAGTCACTGAAGTGCGCGATGCGATTTACCTGCTGACCTCCCGCGCCGAAACCAAGGAAGTCGCCGAGGAACTGGTGCGGGAAATGGACTGGTACGACCGTTACCTGGCCAAGGGCGAAGCGGACCGCAGCGCCAACACCACGCCAGGGAACAAGAAGGGCGGGTTGTCGAACATTGTCGAGAAGTCCTTGGGCTCGATCGTCAAATCCGGCAGCAGCGCGATCAACGGCGTACTTGGCCCTGGCGAGCGCTTCAAGCGCAAAGGCCTGATCTTCTGCGCGACCCCGGCCAGTGATTTTGTCTGCGGCACGTTGCAACTGGCGGCGGGGATGAACCTGCATGTGTTCACCACCGGGCGTGGCACGCCGTATGGTTTGGCGATGGCGCCGGTGGTCAAGGTCTCGACCCGGACTGAACTGGCGCAGCGCTGGCCGGACCTGATCGACATCGATGCCGGGCGGATTGCCACCGGGCGCGCTTCGATTGAAGACCTCGGCTGGGAGTTGTTCCATTACTACCTGGACGTGGCCAGCGGCAAGAAACAGACCTGGGCCGAGCAGCACAAACTGCATAACGACATCACCTTGTTCAACCCGGCGCCGATCACTTAAGACCGCGTTATCGTTCTTCGCGGGCAAGTCGAATCGTCGCACCGCTCGCTCCTACAGACCACCGAACCTGTAGGAGCGAGGCTTGCCCGCGAAGGCGTTCTCCCAGACGCCGATGTCTTCCGTGGCATATCATTCGCCCTTAATGACGCCCACCCAAGGTCCCCTCCGGCATGCTGGCAATCTTCCTCGAAACCCTGAACATCACCGCGCCGGTGTTTGCCATGCTGTTTCTGGGTGTGCTGCTCAAGCGCATCGACTGGATCAACGACAACTTCATCCACACCGCCTCGGCCCTGGTGTTCAATGTCACCATGCCGGCGTTGCTGTTCCTCGGCATCCTGCATGCCGACCTGCACGCTGCATTGCAGCCGGCGCTACTGATCTACTTTTCGGTGGCGACCCTGGCGAGTTTCGCCATCGCCTGGGGCTGGGCGATCTGGAAGTGTCCGCGGGAAGACCGGGGCATCTACACCCAAGGCGCGTTTCGCGGCAACAACGGGGTGATTGGCCTGGCGCTGGCCGCGAGCATGTACGGCGACTACGGGATTTCCCTCGGGGCAATTCTCGCGGCGTTGGTGATCCTGTTTTACAACACCCTCTCGACCATCGTGTTGGCGGTGTACAGCCCGGTGATCAAGTCCGATCCGTGGAGCATCTGCAAAAGCGTGTTCAGCAACCCGCTGATCATCAGCGTGTTTGCGGCGGCGCCATTTGCCTATTTCAAGCTCAGTTTGCCGGGCTGGCTGGAGACTTCAGGCCAGTACCTGGCGCAAACCACCTTGCCATTGGCGCTGATCTGCATCGGCGGCACCTTGTCCCTGGCGGCGTTGCGCAAAAGCGGCAACATGGCGCTGAGCTCAAGCCTGGTGAAGATGATCGGCCTGCCGGTGCTGGCGACCGTAGGCGCATGGCTGTGGGGCTTTCGTGGGGCGGAGTTGGGGATCTTGTTTCTGTACTTCGGCAGCCCGACGGCGGCGGCGAGTTTTGTCATGGCGCGTCAGGCCAACGGCAACCATGAATTGGCGGCGGCGATTATTGTGATTACGACATTGATGGCCGCGGTGACCACCAATATCGGGATCTTTGTGTTGCAGTGGGGTGGGTGGATTTAGCGTTTCGCTTCCAGGTCGCTCAGCCAGCGGGCGACATTCGGTCGATAGCCGACCCCGTCGACTGCGCCCTCATCATAGCCGTAGTACATGGCGGCTTCCCTGAAGACTAGCGGTGGATAGTATTCGCGCCTTTCCGACAGCGCATAACCTTGCACGATCGCCAGGGCTGCCGCACACAGTGGGGTTGCACTCGAGGTTCCTGAATAGGAAGAGGTGTAGCTTGCGTTGATGCCTCGGTTTTGCAGATGTCCATAACCGGTAGTCGTCACTGAGTCACCCCATGAATTGAGCCACAGAGAGTAGTGGTTGTAATTGGACGTTGATCTACGGCGACCGGTGCTGGGTGTGCAAGCACCCACCAGTGTGCCGCCGCTGTCACCCCAATCATTCATAGCGCTTTCGCTCAGATTCATTGCACCGTTGGCGGCGGCGAGCAGAACGGTGACATGGCGCTGGGTCAGCGCGTGAATTTTGTCCCACCATGACTTACTGTCGATCACGGGCAGACGGCCACGGATGCTGTCATTGAATTCGATGTCCAGGGCCACAATGTCGGCCAACTCGGCGTTCTGAACAATTAAATCAAGATCCCCCGTGTCGTAGAAAAGAAAGCGGCAGCCGTGCGCTATGCCCTTGACCCCAAAGCTGTTGTCGGTTCCAACCACACAGCCACAGGAGGCTGTCCCGTGGTTGCAATCTTCGGTTTCCAAACGACTAGTGATCACCTGAACATTGGCCAGGTCTTCATGGTTTTTATACACACCGAAATCAAGATGGTGCACGGTTGCACCGGCGCCATGCCGTTCATCCCAGATGCTGCGGATGTTCATCCCACGAGGGGCATCAACGTAAGTTTGCAGTTGGGTAAAGTCCGGCGTGGGGGTGTCTGTGCTTGTCAGTTGTTCTTGTTCCTCAATGCCCTCAGCCGCCAGCGCGGGAAGTTCCGGCGCTTTCATCGATTTAGTGTCCGGTGTGACGGAACAGTAAATAACATAGTCCAGGGTTTCCAACTCCGTTGCGATCGGGATCAAGTCCTCTTTTGGGATAACGCCGTCAATCCGGTAGAAATCGGAAAATGCCTCAAGACCCTTTTTACGCGTGGTCACCGCCGAAAAAACCAGCCTGAAGCGGAGCGTATGCTTGATGCCGTTGAAGATGGACAGCACTTTGGCAGACTCGTGTTCAAGCTTCGCCAGACCGCCAGGTTGAAACTTGACCTCAAGGAAATGATGTTCGATACCTTCATAGAGCCAGTGACCACCTTTAAGAGATTTGCTGGGCCGTTGGTTCACGGCAGGCGCAACGGGATAGGGCTGAGACATCGGGGATATATTGATTTCCATCGATTCGCCATTCGCCAGTGTTCCATCATCCAGCGTCAGTCGGCAGGTAGCCTTATAAGTACCGGCTGGCTGATTATCAAAGCTCAGGGTTTCATCTTTTGTTAGTGAGTCAATCTGCGCGACCGTCTTACCCGCTCGTTGCAGGTGATACCGAATGTGCTTGAAGGCTTTTACGCCGATGTATCTAACGTGGATTTTTCCATCAAATTCAACGCTACTGAATATCATCAGGTCGGGTTTCATGGCTCTTGTCCCTGTCATTTGATAGGCGTGGGGGAACTCGCTGCAGACAGGCAGATTGTTGAATAGGGGTGGAGGATTTACGACTGTCAGAAATACCAGTTTCGACGAATGGCTATCTGGCGGGCAAACTTGTGAGTCAGGACAAACCAGAAGACTGGATCGTCTCCCGGTTCGAGTGGCAGAACGCCTTACTGTACCGGCTTGTAGGTTTCGATCACTTCCTGCGCCGCGCGAAACGCATCAATCGCCGCCGGCACCCCGGCATACACCGCGCAATGCAGCAGCGCTTCACGAATCTCTTCCACGGTGCAGCCATTGTTCAGCGCGCCACGCACGTGACCTTTCAACTCCTGCGGGCACTTCAACGCGGTCAGCGCGGCGAGGGTGATCAGGCTGCGGGTTTTCAGCGGCAAACCTTCACGGTTCCAGACGCTGCCCCAGGCGTGTTCGTTGACGAAATCCTGCAGCGGCTGGCTGAACTCGGTGGCATTGCCCAGTGCGCGGTCGACGAACGCATCGCCCATCACTTGGCGGCGTACTTCAACGCCGGGCTTCTTGTTGTCGGTCATGGCACATCCCTCTTGTGGTGTTGGCGGCGCCAGGCGCGCAGAGACGTGAACAGCAGGAACGCCACCAGCGCCGGCAGGACGAAAATCAGCATCAAATGTTCAAGCTTGCCGGCCAGGGGCATGCCGGTGGTGAACGACACCACGTGCAACCCGTAGGCCAGGTACAAACCCAGAAACAGCAGGCCCTCGGCCCGGGTCACCCGATAACCGGAATAGAACACCGGCAGGCACAGCGCGGCGACGCCGAGCATCACCGGCAGATCGAAATCCAGGGCATTGGGCGACACCGACAGCGGCGACGGTGCCACCAAGGCGGTAAAGCCCAGCACGCCCAACAGGTTGAACAAGTTGCTGCCGATCACATTGCCCACGGCAATCTCCCGCTGACCGCGCAGGGCGGCGATCAGCGAGGTGGCCAGTTCCGGCAGGGAGGTGCTGATGGCGACGATGGTCAGGCCGATGACGCGCTCTGACAGCCCCAGATCGGTAGCGACCGACACCGCAGCGCCCAGCAGCAAATGACCGGCATACACCAGCATCGCCAGGCCGGCGACGATCATCAGCAGGCTGGTGATCCACGGGGCTTGTGCGGTGGCTTCGTGAGTCGATTGTGGCCGGGTCGAGTGTCGCGACTGGCGCAACAGCAAACCCAGGTAAACCACCAACGCGGTCAGCAGGATGACACCGTCGGTGCGGGTCAGTTCTTCGTTCCAGGCCAATACACAGACCAACAGGCTGGCGCCGATCATCAGCGGAATGTCCAGCCGAACGAGCTGGCGCGAGACCCGCAACGGAATGATCAGCGCCGACAGACCGAGGGTGACGAGGATGTTGAAGATGCTGCTGCCGATCACGCTGCCGACGGCGATGTCAGGGTTTTGCGCCAGCATGGCCTGCAGGCTGACCGCCATTTGCGGGGCGCTGCTGCCGAGGGCGACGATGGTCAGGCCGATGATCAGCGGCCGCACATGCAGGCGCGCGGCCAGGCGCACGGCGGCGCGCACCATCAGCTCGGCGCCGGCGATCAATAGAAACAGGCCGCTGAGCAGTTCGATCAGGCTCAGCAGAGGGATGTCTTCTAATCCGTAAATGGTCTCGGCTCCGTCAATCGTCGAGGGCTTGCACGCGAACCCGTGCGGTACCGGCGCGCAGCATGCCCAGCCGCTCGGCGGCTTCGTGAGACAGATCGATCAGGCGCCCACGGGTATGCGGCCCGCGATCATTGATGCGCACCACGCAGGATTTGTCGTTATTCAGATTGGTGACCTTCACCCGCGTGCCGAAGGGCAACTGGCGATGGGCGGCGGTCAGGGAATTCTTGTCGAAACGCTCACCGCTGGCGGTGCGTTTACCTTGGTGTCTGGCGCCGTAATAGGACGCGGTGCCGGTCTTGTCGTAACCGTGTGGGTCGATGATGTCGTTGCTGGCGCAACCGGCCAGCAGAGAGAGCAGGGCGCAGGCGCCCAGTAGACGCTTCATTCAAAAGCTCCCAAGTGATCGTTCCCACGCTCCCGCGTGGGAACGCATCCCGTGACGCTCTGCGTCACATTGCGATGGACGCGGAGCGTCCGGGGCAGCATTCCCACGCACAGCGTGGGAACGATCCTCGGGCCCAAGACCACGGTTTAGCCTTCGAGCTTGCTTTTCAGCAGTTCGTTGACCTGTTGCGGGTTGGCCTTGCCTTTGGAGGCTTTCATGGCCTGGCCGACGAAGAAGCCGAACATCTTGCCGCGTTTGGCTTCGTCTGCCGCGCGGTACTGTTCAACCTGTTCGGCGTTGGCCGCGAGCATCTCGTCCAGCACCGCCGAGATGGCGCCGCTGTCGGTCACTTGCTTGAGGCCGCGCTTGTCGATGATCTCGTCCGCGCTGCCTTCGCCGTTGGCCATCGCTTCGAACACAACCTTGGCGATCTTGCCGGAGATGGTGTTGTCGGTGATGCGCAGCAGCATGCCGCCCAGTTGCTCGGCCGAGACCGGGGACTGTTCGATGTCCAGGCCCTGTTTGTTCAACAGGCTGCCCAGCTCGACCATGACCCAGTTGGCCGCGAGTTTGGCGTCGCCGCCGATGCTTACGACTTTCTCGAAGTAATCGGCTTGCTCGCGGCTGGTGGCCAGGACGCTGGCGTCATACACCGACAGACCGAACTGCGCCTGGAAGCGCTCACGTTTCTGCGGTGGCAATTCCGGCAGGGTGGCGCGCACGTCCTTGAGGAATGAGTCCTCGATCACCACTGGCAGCAGGTCCGGATCGGGGAAGTAACGGTAGTCGTTGGCTTCCTCTTTGCTGCGCATCGGACGGGTTTCGTCCTTGTTCGGATCGTACAGGCGGGTCTGCTGGATCACTTTGCCGCCGTCTTCGATCAGCTCGATCTGACGGCGCACTTCGCTGTTGATCGCCTTCTCGATAAAGCGGAACGAGTTGACGTTCTTGATCTCGCAGCGGGTGCCGAATTCAACCTGGCCTTTCGGACGGATTGACACGTTGCAGTCGCAACGCAGCGAACCTTCGGCCATGTTGCCGTCGCAGATGCCCAGGTAACGCACCAGCGCGTGGACGGTCTTGACGTAGGCCACGGCTTCCTTGGCGCTGCGCATGTCCGGCTCGGAGACGATTTCCAGCAGCGGCGTGCCGGCACGGTTCAGGTCGATGCCGGTGGCGCCGTTGAACTCTTCGTGCAGGCTTTTACCGGCGTCTTCTTCAAGGTGCGCACGGGTCACGCCGACACGTTTGATCGTGCCGTCTTCCATGGCGATGTCCAGGTGGCCCTTGCCGACGATCGGCAATTCCATCTGGCTGATCTGGTAGCCCTTGGGCAGGTCCGGGTAGAAGTAGTTTTTGCGGGCGAACACGTTGTGCTGACCGATTTCGGCATCGATGGCCAGGCCGAACATCACCGCCATGCGTACCGCTTCCTGGTTCAGCACCGGCAGCACGCCGGGCATGCCCAGGTCTACCAGGCTGGCCTGGGTGTTCGGCTCGGAACCGAAGGTGGTGGAACTACCGGAAAAAATTTTCGACCGGGTGGTGAGCTGGGTATGAATCTCCAGCCCGATCACGACTTCCCATTGCATGTGTTTCTCCTCAGAAGCCGGTTGGGGTGCGGGTGTGCCAGTCAGTGTTGAGCTGATACTGGTGGGCAACGTTCAACAGGCGACCTTCCTGGAAATACGGGGCGAGCAATTGCACGCCGACCGGCAGACCGTCGACAAAACCGGCCGGCATGGACAAGCCCGGCAGGCCCGCGAGGTTGGCGGTAATGGTGTAGACGTCTTCCAGATAGGCAGCGACCGGGTCGCTGTTCTTGGCGCCGAGCTTCCAGGCCGGGTTCGGCGTGGTTGGGCCGAGGATGATGTCGACCTCATTGAAGGCGGCCATGAAGTCGTTTTTCACCAGGCGACGGATCTTCTGCGCCTTCAGGTAGTAGGCGTCGTAGTAACCGGCCGACAGCGCGTAGGCACCGACCATGATCCGGCGCTGTACTTCGGCGCCAAAACCTTCGCCACGGGAACGCTTGTACAGGTCTTCCAGGTTTTTCGGGTCTTCGCAGCGATAGCCGAAACGCACGCCGTCGAAACGCGACAGGTTGGAGGACGCTTCTGCCGGGGCGATTACGTAGTACGCAGGAATCGCGTGCTGCATGTTCGGCAGGCTGATTTCCTTGATCACGGCACCGAGCTTTTCCAGCTCTTTAATGCTGGTGTGGATCAGCTCGGCAATGCGCGGGTCGAGACCGGCGCTGAAGTATTCCTTCGGCACGCCGATGCGCAGGCCTTGCAACGAGGTGTTGAGGCTGGCGCTGTAATCCGGCACCGGTTCGTCGATGCTGGTGGAATCATTGGCATCAAAACCGGCCATGCCTTGCAGCAGAATCGCGCAGTCTTCGGCAGTGCGTGCCAACGGGCCGCCCTGATCGAGGCTGGAGGCGTAGGCGATCATGCCCCAGCGCGAAACGCGACCGTACGTCGGTTTCAGGCCGGTGAGGTTGGTGAACGCAGCGGGTTGGCGGATCGAGCCGCCGGTGTCGGTGGCGGTCGCGGCTGGCAGCAGGCGCGCGGCAACGGCAGCGGCCGAACCACCGGACGAACCGCCCGGCACGTGTTCCAGGTTCCACGGGTTTTTCACCGCGCCGTAGTAGCTCGACTCGTTGGCCGAACCCATGGCGAATTCGTCCATGTTGGTCTTGCCAAGGGTCACAGCGCCGGCAGCGGCCAGTTTGGCGACCACGGTGGCGTCGTACGGTGCTTTAAAGTTGTCGAGCATCTTCGAGCCGCAGCTGGTGCGGATGCCCTGGGTGCAGAACAGGTCTTTATGGGCGATCGGCGCGCCGAGCAGGGCGCCGCTCTCACCATTGGCGCGGCGTGCGTCAGCAGCTTTCGCCTGCTGGAGCGCCAGGTCTTCGGTGAGGCTGATGAAACTGTTGAGCTGTGGATCGAGCTGGGCGATGCGCGCCAGCAGGACTTTGGTCAGCTCTTCGGAAGAAAACTTTTTATCGGCGAGACCGCGGGCGATCTCGGCCAGAGTCATTTGATGCATTGCAGGCTCTTTCCCTTTAGTCGATGACTTTCGGAACCAGGTACAGGCCGTTTTCGACCGCTGGTGCGATGGACTGATAGGCCTCGCGATGATTGGTCTCGGTCACAACGTCGGCACGCAGGCGCTGGCTGGCTTCCAGTGGGTGGGCCAGCGGCTCGATACCGTCGGTATTGACCGCCTGCATTTCGTCGACCAGCCCAAGAATGCTGTTCAGGGCCGAAGTGATGTGTGGAAGATCGGCATCATTCAGGCCAAGGCAGGCCAGATGAGCGATTTTTTCCACGTCGGAGCGTTCAAGCGCCATTGCGATTCTCCAGTGGAAAACAGAACGGACGGCGTCCGTGTGTTAGATTGTCGGAACACTACCGCATTTCTACGGTCATAAGGCCGCGATTGTGGGGGTTGGTGCACAGAAAAGCGGCCAATTTAACATATTGGCGCCTTGCCCAAAATCCCTGTCGTTGTTAGAGTTTGCCGCACTTTTTTACCCACGCGTTGCCTAGGGTCCCTTTCCCATGTTCAAGAAACTGCGTGGCATGTTTTCCAGCGATCTTTCCATTGACCTGGGCACTGCCAACACCCTTATTTACGTGCGCGAGCGCGGAATCGTCCTGAATGAGCCCTCCGTTGTGGCTATTCGGACACACGGTAACCAGAAAAGTGTCGTTGCTGTCGGCACCGAGGCCAAGCGCATGCTCGGCCGTACGCCGGGCAACATTGCCGCCATTCGTCCGATGAAAGACGGCGTGATCGCCGACTTCAGCGTCTGCGAAAAGATGCTGCAGTACTTTATCAACAAGGTTCACGAAAACAGCTTCCTGCAGCCTAGCCCTCGCGTGCTGATCTGCGTTCCATGCAAATCGACCCAGGTCGAGCGTCGTGCCATCCGTGAGTCGGCCCTTGGTGCCGGTGCCCGTGAAGTGTTCCTGATCGAAGAGCCGATGGCTGCTGCGATCGGCGCCGGCCTGCCGGTTGAAGAAGCGCGCGGTTCGATGGTGGTCGATATCGGTGGTGGTACCACTGAAATCGCGCTGATCTCCCTGAACGGTGTGGTTTACGCCGAGTCCGTACGGGTTGGCGGCGACCGCTTCGACGAAGCGATCATCACCTACGTGCGTCGCAACTACGGCAGCCTGATCGGCGAATCCACCGCCGAGCGCATCAAGCAGGAAATCGGTACCGCCTACCCGGGCGGCGAAGTTCGCGAAGTCGACGTTCGTGGCCGTAACCTGGCTGAAGGCGTTCCACGCGCATTCACCCTGAACTCCAATGAAGTGCTGGAAGCTCTGCAAGAGTCCCTGGCCACCATCGTTCAGGCTGTGAAAAGTGCCCTGGAGCAATCGCCGCCGGAATTGGCTTCCGACATCGCCGAGCGTGGCCTGGTGCTGACCGGTGGTGGCGCCTTGCTGCGCGACCTCGACAAGTTGCTGGCCCAGGAAACCGGTCTGCCGGTGATCGTTGCCGAAGATCCGCTGACCTGCGTGGCTCGCGGCGGTGGTCGTGCCCTGGAAATGATGGATAAACACACCATGGATCTGCTGTCGAGCGAGTGATCTCGTCCGACACCTCTATGCTGTGAGCGCGCAGGCAGCACTTTGCAGTGCTGCCTGTTGCGTTTATCTTCTGTCAGTCTGCATCCAGGCCGGTTTGATGCCGTATGAATAAAGAGAACATTTGCCTGGGAGGAGCGGCTTATTAAACCGCTTTTCGCCAAAGGCCCCTCACTGGGCGTGCGCTTATTGGTGCTGGTCGTGCTTTCGGTCGCGCTGATGGTGGTCGATGCCCGCTTCACACTGCTCAAGCCAGTGCGTAGCCAGATGTCGCTGGTGCTGATGCAGTCCTACTGGATCACCGACCTGCCACAGCGGCTATGGCAAGGTGTGGCCAGCCAATTCGGCAGCCGTACCGAACTGGTTGCCGAGAACGAAAAACTCAAGACCGAAAACCTGCTGTTGCAGGGCCGTATGCAGAAGCTTGCCGCCCTCACCGAGCAGAACGTTCGGCTGCGCGAGTTGCTCAATTCCTCCGCGCTGGTCAACGAGAAGGTCGAAGTGGCCGAGTTGATCGGCATGGACCCCAACCCCTTCACCCATCGCATCATCATCAACAAAGGTGAACGCGACGGTGTGGTCCTCGGCCAGCCGGTGCTCGACGCCCGTGGCTTGATGGGCCAGGTGGTGGAGTTGATGCCCTACACCTCCCGAGTGCTGCTGTTGACCGACACGACCCACAGCATCCCGGTGCAAGTGAATCGCAACGGCCTGCGGGCGATTGCCAGCGGTACCGGCAACCCGGAGCGCCTGGAACTGCGTCACGTCGCCGACACCGCCGACATTAAAGAAGGCGATCTGCTGGTCAGCTCCGGCCTCGGCCAGCGCTTCCCGGCGGGTTACCCGGTGGCGACAGTCAAGGAAGTGATCCACGATTCCGGCCAGCCGTTTGCCATCGTCCGCGCCGTACCGACTGCGGCCTTGAACCGCAGCCGTTATCTGTTGCTGGTATTCAGCGATGGTCGCACCGCCGAAGAACGCGCCAACGAAGCCGCCCAGGCCCAGGAAGCGCTGGATCAGCACGGCGGCGGGCCGATCATTCCGGCCACGGTGCTGAAACCGATTCCAGCCGTCGTGCCAGTTCCGGCCGTTGCCGCGCCAGTCACCGCACCAGCGGTCACAACGCCCACTGCAACGACACCGGCCAAGCCTGCGGCCAGCACCCGTGCGGCCAAACCTGTCGCCAAACCGGCTGCCCCGAAACCTGCTGCCAAACCGCCAGTCACTGCACCGGCCACCACTGGGGGACGAGAATAATGGCGGGCGCTACTTCATCGCGTAACGGCTGGATCGTCTGGCTGACCTTCGCCATCGGCCTGCTGCTCAGCGTTTCGCCGCTGCCGCAGTTCATGGAAATCCTGCGCCCCTTGTGGCTGGCCTTGCTGCTGGCGTTCTGGGCGCTGGCCTTGCCGCAAACCGTCGGCATGGTCACCGCGTTTTGCCTGGGGCTGGCCGAAGACGTGCTCTACGGCACCTTGCTGGGCCAGAATGCGTTGATCCTGACGCTCATCACCTTCCTCGTGCTGTCGCTGCAACAACGTCTGCGCATGTTCCCGATGTGGCAGCAGTGCCTGGTGATCCTGGTGATTTTCGGCCTCGCGCAATTGGTGCAGCTGTGGCTCAGCGCCCTGACCGGCAACCGTCAGCCAACCTTGGCGCTGGTACTTCCGGCACTGGTGAGTGCGCTGCTCTGGCCGTGGATCAGCTTCGGTTTGCGTGGACTGCGTCGGCGCTACAAGATCAATTAATTCGGTCAGGCATTTGCCCGCACCTCGACAAGGGAGATGTCTGGATGAAATTGCTTTACCTCGCCTCAGGCTCGCCGCGTCGGCGTGAACTGCTCACGCAGATCGGCGTGCCGTTCTCCGCCATCAGTGCGGACATCGACGAAACCCCTTTGCACAACGAAACCCCATCGGCCTATGTCGAGCGCCTGGCGCGCGGCAAGGCCGAGGCCGGGCGCGGCACTGTCGTGTCCGACGCAGCGTTCTGTGTATTGGGCGCGGACACCGCCGTGGTGCTGGACGGGAAAATTCTCGGCAAGCCGGTGGACGAAGCCGACGCTTGCGCCATGCTTATGCTGTTGGCAGGGCATGAACACGAAGTGCTGACGGCGATTGCCGTGCTCGAAGGCGAGCGTTGCGAGTCGCGGGTGGTGCGCAGCCGGGTGCGGTTTCGTGACATCAGCCGCGAGGAAGCAGCGGCCTACTGGGCCAGCGGCGAACCCCGGGACAAGGCCGGCGGCTATGGGATTCAAGGACTTGGCGCGGTGTTTGTCGCCGGGCTCGATGGCAGCTATTCGGCGGTGGTCGGATTGCCGCTGTGCGAAACCGCAGAACTCCTCGGCCATTTCGGCATACCCTGTTGGCAAACCCTAAACGCGCGCTAAGCGTCGTACTGACTAGATGCGGCCATTTTCGTGAACATGCCTGAACGAGACCCTGCCATGAGTGAAGAGATTCTGATCAACATCACGCCGATGGAATCGCGCGTGGCGGTGGTCGAAAACGGTGTTCTGCAAGAGGTTCATGTCGAACGCACGCAAAAGCGCGGGATCGTCGGCAACATCTATAAAGGCAAGGTCGTGCGGGTGCTGCCGGGCATGCAGGCGGCGTTCGTCGACATCGGCCTGGACCGCGCCGCCTTTATTCATGCCTCGGAAATCTCCCTGCGCGAAGGCCCGGCGGTCGAAAGCATCAGCAGCCTGGTGCACGAAGGCCAGAGCCTGGTAGTGCAAGTCACCAAGGACCCGATCGGCTCCAAAGGCGCGCGCCTGACCACCCAACTGTCGATCCCGTCGCGTTATCTGGTGTACATGCCGCGCACGGCCCACGTCGGCATTTCCCTGAAGATCGAAGACGAAGCCGAACGCGAACGCCTCAAGCAAGTGGTTACCGATTGCGTGGCCAAGGAAGGTATCAAGGAAGCTGGCGGTTTCATCCTGCGCACCGCCGCCGAAGGGGCCGGGGCCGATGAAATCCTCATGGACATCCGCTACCTGCGCCGGCTGTGGGACCAGATCAACGCCCAGATCAAAACCATCGGCGCGCCAAGTGTGATCTACGAAGACCTCGGCCTGGCTCTGCGTACCTTGCGTGACCTGGTGAGCCCGAAGATCGAGAAGATCCGCATCGACTCCCGGGAAACCTTCCAGAAAACCACGCTATTTGTCGCCGAACTGATGCCGGAAATCGCGGATCGCCTTGAGCACTACCCCGGCGAGCGGCCGATTTTTGACCTGTACGGCGTCGAAGACGAAATCCAGAAAGCCCTGGAGCGCAAAGTGCCGCTCAAGTCCGGCGGTTATCTGGTGGTGGACCCGGCAGAAGCCATGAGCACCATCGACGTCAACACCGGGGCGTTCGTCGGTCATCGCAATCTCGAAGAAACCATCTTCAAGACCAACCTCGAAGCCGCCACCGCCATCGCCCGCCAACTGCGCCTGCGTAACCTCGGTGGGATCATCATCATCGACTTCATCGACATGGAAGATGAAGAGCACCAGCGCCAGGTGCTGCGCACCCTTGAGAAGCAGTTGGAACGCGATCACGCCAAGACCAACATCATCGGCATCACCGAGTTGGGCCTGGTGCAGATGACCCGCAAACGCACCCGCGAAAGTCTCGAACAGGTGCTGTGCGAACCGTGCAGCAGTTGCCAGGGCCGCGGCAAGTTGAAGACACCGGAAACGGTCTGCTACGAAATTTTCCGCGAAATCCTCCGCGAAGCCCGCGCCTATCAGGCCGAAGGCTATCGTGTATTGGCGAATCAGAAAGTGGTGGACCGTTTGCTCGATGAAGAGTCGGGCAACGTCGCCGAGCTGGAAGGGTTTATCGGCCGCACCATTCGGTTCCAGGTCGAAACCATGTATTCCCAGGAACAATACGACGTGGTGCTGCTCTGAATCTCCAGGTTTCACCGCGACTAGAACGGCTGGCCTCAGCTTTTTGCAGTATTTTTGCCATGGGAGCCACCTGACATGGACCGTCTGACACGCATTTTGGCTGCACTGACCCGCTGGGGGCTGGGCCTGTGTGCGTTGGTTCTGGTGCTGATGGCGTTGTACGTCAGTCTCGGCCGAGAACTGGCGCCGCTGGTGGCCGAATACCGCGCCGACATCGAGACCAAAGGCACTGAAGCGCTGGGCATGCCGCTGCAAATCGGCAAGCTGGAAGGCAGGTGGAGCGGTTTTGCGCCGATCCTGCTGGCGCACGACGTGACGGTCGGCGCGGGCACCAATGCCCTGCGCCTGGACAACGTGCGGGCCGTGCCGGATCTGTGGGCCAGCCTGTTGGCGCGCGAAGTGCGCATTGCCCACCTGGAACTCAATGGCCTGAAGATCAGCCTCAAGGAAGGTGAGGACGGCCAGTGGGCGCTGGAAGGTTTGCCGGTGCAGCAAGACCAGCCCATGGACCCGGCGCAACTGCTCAATCGCATGCAGATGGTCCAACAGCTGTCGGTGCTCGACAGCCAGATCACTTTGCAGCCGCTGGACCATGAGCCGCTGACCTTGACTTACGTCGGCCTGAATCTGCAAACCGGCGCTTCCCGTCAGCGACTCGACGCGCGCCTGACCCTGCCTGATGGCCAGCCTGTGGCCATGAGCCTGCGCACCCGTGTGCGCGCCAGTGCATGGAAGGACGGTGCAGCCGAGGCTTACCTGAGCCTGCCGCAAAGCGACTGGTCGAAATGGTTGCCCGCACGCCTGACCCGGCAGTGGAATTTCTCCGAGATCAAGGCCGGCGGCGAGCTGTGGCTGACCTGGGGCGAGGGCGCGGTGCAAAGCGCGGCGATTCGTCTCAACGCCCCGCAACTCAAGGGCGCCTACGCCGAGCGCAAGCCAATCCAGATCAACAATTTTGCCCTCAACGGCTACTTCCAGCGCAGTGACGAAGGCGCCTTGGTGACCCTTGATTCCTTGTCGATGAACTTTGGCGACACGCGCTGGGAAACCCATCTGCAACTCAAGCAAAGCGTCGCCACGGACAAGACCGCGGAGCTCTGGCACCTGCAAGCCGACCGTCTCGACCTGACCCCGCTGACGCCGCTGCTCAATGCGCTGGGGCCGTTGCCGGAAGGCGTGGCCACCGCCGTCGAGAAGCTCAAGGTTACCGGCGCCCTGCGTAACGTGTTGATGGATTTTCGGCCCAACGCCACCGACGACAGCAAATTCGGTTTCGCCGCCAACCTGGAGCGCGTCGGCTTCGACGCCTATCACGGCGCTCCGGCGGCGCGAAATGTCAGCGGCAGCATCAGCGGCGACCTCGGTCACGGCGAGCTGCGCATGGACAGTAAGGACTTTTCCCTGCACCTGGACCCGATTTTCGCCAAGCCATGGCAATACATCCAGGCCAATGCCCGGCTGACCTGGAAACTCGATAAAGACGGCTTCACCCTGATCGCGCCGTACCTGAAAGTATTGGGCGAAGAGGGCAAGATTGCCGGCGACTTCCTGATCCGCCTGCATTTCGACCGCACCCAGGAAGACTACATGGACCTGCGGGTCGGCCTGGTGGACGGCGACGGCAAATACACCGCCAAGTACCTGCCCACCGTGCTCAGCCCGGCACTGGACGAATGGCTGCGCACCGCGATCCTCAAGGGCGCGGTGGACCAGGGGTTCTTCCAGTACCAGGGCTCGCTCAATCATGGCGCCGAAGACACGGCGCGCAGCATCAGCCTGTTCTTCAAGGTGCATGACGCCGAACTGGCGTTCCAGCCAGGTTGGCCGCACGTGAGCAAGGTCAGTGGCGATGTCTTCATCGAAGACAGCGGTGTGCGGATCCTGGCCAGCAAGGGGCAATTGCTCGACACCCAGGTCAGCGACATCTACGTCAACATCCCCCACGTGCCGGCCGGGCAAAACGTCCACCTGTTCCTCGACGGCGGGTTTGCCGGCGGCTTGGGCGATGGCCTGAAGATTCTGCAGCAAGCGCCGATCGGCACTGCTGACACTTTTGCCGGTTGGGAAGGCGAGGGCGACCTGCAGGGCATGCTCAAACTGGATATTCCGTTGGCCAAGGGCGAGCTGCCGAAAATCCTGGTCGACTTCAAGACTGCCAAGGCGAGGCTGAAACTGGCCGAACCGACGTTGGAACTGACGCAGCTCAAAGGCGATTTCCGTTTCGACAGCACCAAGGGCTTGAGCGGGCAGAACATCACTGCGCGGGCTTTCGACAAACCGGTGAGCGCGCAGATTTTTGCCGATGGCAGCCCGGGCAAGCTCAATACCCGGGTCACGGCGTCCGGTCAGGTCGAGGTGAAGAAACTCACCGACTGGCTGAACGTGACCCAGCCGTTGCCTGTGTCCGGCGTCGTCCCGTATCAGTTGCAACTGAACCTCAATGGCGCCGACAGCCAATTGGTCGTCAGCTCGAATCTCAAAGGGGTTGCCATCGATCTGCCCGCGCCGTTCGGCATGGCCGCCGATGTGGGGCGTGACACGGTGTTCCGCATGTCCCTGCAAGGGCCGGAGCGGCGTTACGGCGTCACGTATGGCGACCTGGCGAACTTCACGTTCGCGTCACCCCCCGGCAATTTTGCCGACGGTCGCGGAGAATTGTTCCTCGGTAACGGCACCGCCGTCTTGCCGAACGCCAAGGGCCTGCGTATCAGCGGTGTGCTGTCGGAGCTGGATGTCGGCCCGTGGAAAGAGCTGGCGGACAAGTACGCCGGCCAGGACCCGGGTGGCAGCGCCAAGCAGTTGCTCAGCGGCGCGGATTTCAAGGTCGGCAAGCTCAGTGGCATAGGGCCAACCCTCGATCAGGTGTCGGTGCAGTTGAACCGCAAACCGTCGGCTTGGGCGTTGCAGCTCGACAGTCAGCAGGCCAAGGGCAGCGCGACGATCCCCGACGCGAAAGCCGCACCGATTGCGATCAATCTGCAATACGTACGGTTGCCGGCGCCGGATCCGACCGTGCTGGCCGACGAAAACTCGCCGGACCCGCTGGTCTCGGTGGACCCGACCAAGATCCCGGCGCTGGATATCACCATCAATCAGCTGTTCCAGGGCAATGACCTGGTCGGCGCCTGGTCACTGAAAATCCGCCCGACCGCCAAGGGCATCGCCCTCAATACCCTGGACATGGGTCTCAAGGGCATCCTGTTGCAGGGCAGCGGTGGCTGGGAAGGCACGCCGGGCGCGACCAACAGTTGGTACAAGGGCCGGATCAGCGGCAAGAACCTGGCCGATGTGCTCAAGGGCTGGGGCTTTGCGCCGAGCGTGACCAGTGAAGAGTTTCATATGGATGTCGACGGTCGCTGGCCCGGTTCGCCGGCGTGGCTGGCCACCAAACGCTTCTCCGGCAGCCTCGATGCGTCGCTGAATAAAGGTCAGTTTGTCGAAGTCGAAGGCAGCGCCCAGGCGTTGCGAGTGTTCGGCCTGCTCAATTTCAACTCCATCGGCCGCCGTCTGCGCCTGGACTTCTCCGACCTGTTCGGCAAAGGCCTGAGCTACGACCGGGTCAAGGGCCTGCTGGTGGCGAGCAACGGCGTGTACGTGACCCGCGAGCCGATCCTGTTGACCGGTCCGTCGAGCAACCTGGAACTCAAGGGCACCCTGGATCTGGTCGGCGATCAGGTCGATGCCAAGTTGCTGGTGACCTTGCCCCTGACCAACAACCTGCCGATTGCCGCGCTGATTGTCGGCGCGCCGGCCATTGGCGGTGCGTTGTTCCTGATCGACAAACTGATTGGCGACCGCGTGGCGCGTTTTGCCAGCGTGAAGTACAGCGTCAAGGGGCCGTGGAAAGAGCCGAAGATCACCCTGGACAAGCCGTTTTGAAAAAACACGCTCTGGGTTGATGGAGTAGCATGGCGCTAATCCTTGTAGGAGCGAGCGGTGCGGCGATCCGACTTGCCCGCGAAGGCGTGTTTCCTGACACCCTGCGGTGTATCGGTTCGCGGGCAAGCCTCGCCTACGGGTCATGTGTTGTTTTGAATAAGGAATGGCCATGTCTGTAGCGGTGATTCAAATGGTCAGCCAGAGCGATGTGCTGGCTAATCTGGCCCAGGCCCGGCGCCTGCTTGAACAAGCGGCAAACGCCGGCGCACGGCTCGCGGTGCTGCCGGAAAACTTCGCGGCCATGGGCCGTCGCGACATCGCCGACATCGGCCGCGCCGAAGCCATGGGCGAAGGCCCGATCCTGCCGTGGTTGAAACAGACCGCACGCGCCCTCAAGTTATGGATAGTCGCCGGCACCTTGCCATTGCCGCCGGTGGATCAGCCGACGGCGAAAGTGCATGCCTGCTCGCTGCTGGTGGATGACCAGGGCGAAACCGTCGCGCGGTACGACAAGTTGCACCTGTTCGACGTCGATGTGGCGGACAATCGCGGGCGTTACCGTGAATCCGATGACTATGCTTATGGCAGTGGCGTCGTGGTGGCGGACACACCCGTCGGTCGAGTCGGCCTGAGCGTGTGTTACGACCTGCGTTTCCCGGAGCTGTACAGCGAATTGCGCGCTGCCGGTGCGGAGTTGATCACCGCACCCTCGGCCTTTACCGCCGTGACCGGCGCGGCCCACTGGGATGTGCTGATCCGTGCACGGGCCATCGAAACCCAGTGTTATGTGCTCGCGGCCGCCCAGGGTGGCGCCCATCCGGGGCCGCGAGAGACTTACGGACATGCCGCCATCGTCGACCCGTGGGGCCGCGTGCTGGCGCAACAGGATCAAGGCGAGGCCGTGCTGCTGGCCGAACGCGACAGCAGCGAACAGGCGTCCATCCGGGCGCGGATGCCGGTGTCCAGTCACCGGCGCTTTTTCTCGCAGGGCGCCCAGCGACCTGCCTCAGAACGATGAATTTAAGGCGTAAAGCATATGAGCGAGTTGTTGTCCTCAGTCAGTGACCACCTGTTAGCGCCCGGCGGCGTGACGATCGAGAGCCTGCAAAGTGTGCTCGGCGATCTGGCCGGCCCGGGCATCGATGCTGCCGATCTGTATTTCCAGGGCCAGATTTCCGAGTCCTGGGCGCTGGAAGACGGGATCGTCAAGGAAGGCAGCTTCAACCTCGACCAGGGTGTCGGCGTGCGTGCGCAATCCGGTGAGAAGACCGGTTTTGCCTACAGCAATGCCATCACCCTCGAAGCCCTCGGCGCAGCGGCCCGTGCTGCCCGTTCGATCTCCCGCGCCGGGCAGAACGGCACGGTGCAAGCGTTCACCACCCAGGATGTCGCCCAGTTGTACGGGCCGGACAACCCGTTGGAAGTGCTGACCCGCGCCGAGAAAGTCGACCTGCTCAAGCGCATCGATGTCGCGACTCGCGCCCTCGACCCGCGTATCCAGCAAGTCACCGTGAGCATGGCCGGGGTTTGGGAGCGCATTCTTGTCGCGTCCACCGACGGCAGCCTGGCGGCGGATGTGCGGCCGTTGGTGCGCTTCAACGTCAGCGTGATCGTCGAGCAGAACGGGCGCCGCGAACGCGGTGGCCATGGCGGCGGCGGTCGCACTGATTACCGTTATTTCCTCAGCGACGACCGCGCCATGGGTTATGCCCGTGAAGCCTTGCGTCAGGCGCTGGTGAACCTGGAAGCGATTCCGGCACCCGCCGGTACGTTGCCGGTGGTGCTGGGTTCGGGCTGGTCCGGCGTGCTGCTGCACGAAGCGGTCGGCCATGGTCTGGAAGGCGACTTCAACCGTAAAGGCAGTTCTGCTTACAGCGGGCGCATGGGCGAGATGGTTGCGTCCAAGCTGTGCACCATCGTCGATGACGGCACGTTGGCCGGGCGTCGTGGTTCGTTGAGCGTCGATGACGAAGGCACCCCGACCGAGTGCACCACGCTGATCGAAAACGGTGTGCTCAAGGGCTATATGCAGGACAAGCTCAACGCACGGCTGATGGGCGTTGCCCGTACCGGTAACGGTCGTCGCGAATCCTACGCGCACCTGCCGATGCCACGGATGACCAACACCTACATGCTGGCGGGTGAAAGCGACCCGGAAGAAATCATCAAATCGGTCAAGCGCGGCATCTATTGCGCCAACCTCGGCGGCGGCCAGGTGGACATCACCAGCGGCAAATTCGTGTTCTCCACCAGCGAGGCGTATCTGATCGAAGACGGCAAGATCACGGCCCCGGTCAAAGGCGCGACGTTGATCGGCAACGGCCCGGAAGCCATGAGCAAAGTGTCGATGGTCGGTAACGACCTGGCGCTGGACAGTGGTGTGGGGACGTGCGGGAAGGATGGGCAGTCGGTGCCGGTGGGTGTCGGCCAGCCAACGCTGAAAATCGATGCGATCACTGTGGGTGGCACAGGATCCTGATGGATGGAGCTTCGGGTGAACCGCTTGGCGGTTCACCCGATTCGGGACTTAACGCAGACCGCGTTGAGTCTCGTCCAGCTCACGGATGTACTTGAAGACTTTACGGCTCGATGCCGGTGGCTTGTTGGTCGCCAGTTCGTGCTGGGCCTGACGGATCAGGGAGCGCAACTGTTGACGATCAGCCTCCGGGTAGTCGAGCACGAACTTCTCCAGGACTGCATCGTCGCCCGTGATCAAGCGATCGCGCCAGCGTTCCAGGCCGTGGAAACGTTCGTTGTACTGCCGGGTGGAGGCATCGAGTTGATCGAGCAGCTTGAAAATGGCGTCAGTGTCCTGATCGCGCATCAATTTGCCGATGAACATCAGGTGCCGTTTACGCGCGATATTCGCGGTGTGCTTGGGCGCATCGGCCAGGGCCCGGCGCATGGCGTCGGTCAACGGCAGTTTTGCCAGCAGGTCAGGCTTGAGCGTTGTAAGGCGTTCGCCGAGGTCAACCAGAGCATGCAGCTCGCGTTTAACCTGGGATTTGCTTTTTTCTCCCGTATCGAGGGAGTCGTCGTAAGAATCAACCATGGTGGCCGTCCGCAAAGAAACGCCGCCATGATAACCAGTCGGGGGCCGCTTGTCCGGCCCGGTCGCTCGAAGGCCTTACCGAAAGCAGAATTTGAGTGGAGAACAGCATGAGTGCAGTTGAAAGCGTCGGCCCACAAGCGTTGCCGGCACTGCAAGAGCAAGTCGAGCAGATCATCGCTGAAGCCAAGCGCCAGGGTGCCAGTGCCTGTGAAGTGGCGGTGTCGCTGGAGCAGGGACTGTCCACGTCGGTGCGTCAGCGGGAAGTCGAAACCGTCGAATTCAATCGTGATCAGGGCTTTGGCATCACCTTGTACGTCGGCCAGCGCAAAGGCTCGGCCAGCACCTCGGCCAGCGGCCCGGAAGCGATCCGCGAAACCGTCGCCGCCGCGCTGGCCATTGCCAAGCACACCTCGGAAGACGAAGCCTCGGGCCTGGCGGATGCCGCGCTGATGGCCAAGGATCTGCAGGATTTCGACCTGTTCCACGAGTGGGACATCACCCCCGAGCAAGCCATCGAAATGGCCCTGAGCTGTGAAGCGGCGGCGTTTGCCACCGACAACCGGATCAAGAATGCCGATGGCACCACCCTTAGCACGCACCAGGGCTGCCGCGTCTACGGCAACAGCCACGGTTTTATCGGCGGCTACGCGTCGACCCGGCACAGCTTGAGCTGCGTGATGATCGCCGAGGCCGACGGCCAGATGCAGCGCGATTACTGGTACGACGTGAACCGTCAGGGCAACTTGCTGGCCGACCCGGTGAGCATCGGCCAGCGCGCCGCGCAACGGGCTGCGAGCCGCTTGGGCGCACGTCCGGTGCCGACCTGTGAAGTGCCAGTGCTGTTTTCGGCGGAACTGGCCGGCGGTTTGTTCGGCAGCTTCCTGTCGGCGGTGTCCGGCGGCAGCCTGTACCGCAAATCGTCGTTCCTCGAAGGCACTCTGGGGCAGAAGCTGTTCCCGGAATGGCTGACCCTCGACGAGCGTCCACACCTGATGCGGGCCATGGGCAGTTCGGCGTTCGATGGCGATGGTTTGGCGACCTATGCCAAACCGTTCGTCGAAAATGGCGTCCTGGTGTCGTACATCCTCGGCACGTATTCCGGTCGCAAACTGGGCATGCCGAGCACCGCCAACGCGGGCGGCGTGCACAACCTGTTCGTCACCCATGGCGACGAAGACCAGGCCGCGCTGTTGCGTCGCATGGGCCGTGGCTTGCTGGTTACCGAGCTGATGGGCCATGGCCTGAACATGGTCACCGGCGATTATTCCCGTGGTGCGGCGGGTTTCTGGGTCGAGAACGGCGAAATCCAGTTCGCGGTCCAGGAAGTGACCATCGCCGGCAACATGCGCGACATGTTCAAACAGATTGTCGCGGTGGGTAATGACCTGGAACTGCGCAGCAACATTCGCACGGGTTCGGTGTTGATCGAGCGGATGACGGTGGCGGGTAGCTGATAAAGATAGAAGCGCCTAACAATACGATTAGTTGTTAGGCGCGAATTAGCGTTGTTTAGATTTGTTATTTAAAGGGTGCGGGTAGTATTGGGCAAGTAATCACTATTACTTGATTCATTCTTTTATGTCGGCAAGGAATGTCCTGTTTCTTTCGATGATGCCCAAGGCCTGCAGCGTGTCGTTAATGGCGTCGAGAAAGCCTGTATCTGCAGGGGTTGCCTTTAAATTCAGGGCTCTGCGCAGGGAAAGATAGAATCCAATCTTCGCGTGGGCAATTTCATCACTGACGTTTTTTTTGTCGATAATTCGTTGGGCAAGCAAGTTCAGCTCGGTTTCGATAAATACATTAAGTTCGATGTTTGTCATGTTTTCTCAAGATCCTTCATGGGAAAAATATGGGTGTTCGCCTGAGATAATAGATTCGTTTTTTTTAGAGAGGGTATGTGAATGTGTTGCAGCGTTTATATAAGTTGATATTTTCCTGCGTTGTTTTGAAGTCTTGCGACGACTTTTCCCTGCTTGTCGTACTTTTTCCGAAGCTCTTGGGTGTCGGTACTTAAGCGCCCGACCTTCGACCGCGTCGTGCGCGGGGGATGATCCAAGCTTGTTTTGGTTCTCATTATCATCTAATAATAAATCTCATTACCGAATGAGCCCGGATTATGAGTTCTGCCTTGCACGAGCAGCCTTACCTCGAAAGCTGGCGTTGGATGAGTCGCCAGATTCGTTGCGCGATGGATCCCGATGAGCCTCGCCTGATCGAACATTACCTGGCCGAAGGCCGGTATCTGGCCTGTTGCACGGCCACCTCGCCCTGGACCATCGCCGAAACCTCTTTCCGTTTATTGCTCGACACCGCCGCCGATGTCGCGCTGCCGTGGCACTGGCGAACCTTCTGTCTCGACCAGGCCTGGCGCCCATTGCGCGAACTGGAACGCCTCTCCCTGTGCAAATGCCGCCTCAAGCGCTGGCAGAGCTACACCTGGCAACTGGCGACCTGCGAGTTGCAGCCTTCGATTCCCCTCTTAGAACTGGTGCAAGGATTTCCTGATGAGTAATACGCGTATCGAACGCGACAGCATGGGCGAGCTTCAAGTCCCGGAAGCCGCCCTCTACGGCGCACAAACCCAGCGTGCAGTGGATAACTTCCCGATCAGTGGCCAACCGATGCCGGTGCAGTTCATCCGCGCGTTGATCCTGGCCAAAGCTGCCGCCGCCCGGGCCAACGTCGAGCTCAAGCAGATCAGCGAATCCCAGGGCAAAGCCATCGTCGATGCGGCCCAAGGCCTGCTCGAAGGCGATTTCATGCAGCACTTCCCGGTGGATATTTTCCAGACCGGTTCCGGCACCAGCTCCAACATGAACGCCAATGAAGTGATTGCCACCCTGGCCAGCCGTTTGCTGGGCGAACCGGTGAATCCTAATGATCACGTCAACTGCGGCCAGAGTAGCAACGACATCATCCCGACCACCATTCACGTCAGCGCCGCATTGGCGTTGCACGAGCAATTGCTGCCGGCGCTGCTGCACCTGGTGCAAGTGATCGAGCACAAGGCCGAGCAGGTTCATCACCACGTCAAAACCGGGCGCACGCACCTGATGGACGCCATGCCGGTGCGCATGAGCCAGGTGCTCAACGGTTGGGCGCAACAGCTCAAGGCCAATATCGGCCACCTGCAAGACCTGCTGCCGAGCCTGCAATCCCTGGCCCAGGGCGGCACGGCGGTGGGCACGGGGATCAATGCCCATCCGCAGTTCGCGGCGCTGTTCAGTCAGCAATTGAGCAAATTGACCCAAGTGCAATTCCAGCCTGGCAAGGACCTGTTTGCGCTGATTGGCTCCCAGGACACCGCGGTCGCAGTCTCCGGGCAGCTCAAGGTCACCGCCGTGTCGCTGATGAAAATTGCCAACGACCTGCGCTGGATGAACTCCGGCCCGCTCGCTGGCCTCGGTGAAATCGAACTCGAAGCCTTGCAGCCGGGCTCGTCGATCATGCCGGGCAAGGTCAATCCGGTGATCCCGGAAGCCACGGCGATGGTCGCCGCTCAAGTGATCGGCAACGACACGGTGATCACCATCGCCGGCCAGTCGGGCAATTTCGAATTGAACGTGATGCTGCCGATCATCGCCCAGAACCTGCTGAGCAGCATCGAGTTGCTGGCCAATTCCAGCCGTTTGTTGGGCGACAAGGCCATCGCCAGCTTCAAGGTCAACGAGGCCCGGCTCAAGGAAGCGCTGTCGCGCAACCCGATCCTGGTCACTGCACTCAACCCGATCATCGGTTACCAAAAAGCCGCGGAGATCGCCAAGAAGGCGTATCAGCAGGGCCGTCCGGTGATTGATGTCGCCCTGGAACACACCGACCTGACGCGCAGCCAACTGGAAGAGTTGCTCAATCCAGAAAAGCTCACCGCTGGCGGCGTGTAACTCACGCTACTGCTTTGGAGGCACACCATGGAGCACTGGAAACGCACGATCGAAAGGGCTAATCGCCATTTCATGCTGGGCGAGTTCGTCGATGCCCGCGAGGCTTACTTGCAGGCACTGGCGCTGGCCCAGGTGTTGTTCGAGCGCTGGGCGGATGCCGACGAAGCGGTGGCCGCTTGCGTGATTTCCCACCACAACCTGGCCGACCTGCATTTGCGCCTGAACCAGCCGGAGGAGAGCGCCGAGTACCTGTGCGCGATCCATCAGCGCTTATTGCAGACCATGCAGGACTCGCGACTGGCCCCGGCCCTGCGCGAAGCCGCGTTGCGCCAGAGCAGCAAGACCTACGTCGAACTACTGAATTTCATCAGCGAACACGGCGAATACCCACGCACCCATCGTTTGCTGCACATGGAGGCGGTGTCGCCGCGGCATCAGTCTGTCCCTCTTCACCATGGAGTCCATTGAAATGGCTTTTACCTTGCCTGCCTTGCCGTACGCCTACGATGCCCTGGAAC
The DNA here is from genome assembly GCF_055179735.1 of Pseudomonas sp. Emmai. Taxonomy (NCBI): domain Bacteria; kingdom Pseudomonadati; phylum Pseudomonadota; class Gammaproteobacteria; order Pseudomonadales; family Pseudomonadaceae; genus Pseudomonas; species Pseudomonas sp. Emmai. The sequence continues at coordinate 1,338,138 of NZ_CM143685.1, forward strand.
CGCATATCGATGCGCAGACCATGGAAATCCACTACACCAAACACCACCAGACCTACATCAACAACCTCAATGCGGCCGTTGAAGGCACCGAGTTTGCCGAGTGGTCGGTGGAAAAACTGGTGGCCGGCGTCCAGCAACTCCCGGAAAAACTGCGCGCTGCGGTGATCAACCAGGGCGGTGGCCACGCCAACCATTCGCTGTTCTGGGAAGTCATGGCGCCCAATGCCGGCGGCAAACCGGACGGTGCGCTGGCCACGGCCATCGATGAGCAGTTGGGCGGCCTCGACAGCTTCAAGGAAGCTTTCACCAAAGCCGCGCTGACCCGCTTCGGCAGTGGTTGGGCGTGGTTGAGTGTCACGCCGCAAAAGACCCTGGTCGTGGAAAGCAGCGGCAACCAGGACAGCCCGTTGATGAACGGCAACACGCCGATCCTCGGCCTCGACGTCTGGGAACACGCCTATTACCTGCGTTATCAGAATCGTCGTCCGGAATACATCAGCGCGTTCTACAACGTGATCAATTGGCCCGAAGTCGCGGCGCGCTATCAGGCCGCGCTGGTTTAAGTCCTCTATAAAAACAATCCAAGGCTGACTATGGGCACTGAAACACTGGCGATCGGCGGCGGACGAATGTTCCGTTACGCGTTGGGATCGCTGTTGCTGCTGGCGGGAATGACGTTGTTGGTTGCCCAGGGATTGGCGTGGCTGGACCTTGAGCCGAGGTTGCTGCGTGCCCTGCAAGGTGGGGCAATTTGCGCCTTAGGCACGGCGCTCGGGGCGGTGCCGGTGCTGGTGATTCGGCGCATGCCCCAGGCGCTCAGCGATACTTTGCTGGGTTTCGGTGCCGGGGTGATGCTCGCGGCGACCGCGTTTTCGCTGATTGTCCCGGGCATCTCTGCGGCCGAAAGCCTGGGGCTGACGCCTTGGGTGGCCAGCGGCCTGATCAGTTTCGGCATCATGCTCGGCGCATTCGGATTGTTTCTGGTGGATCGCAAGGTCTCCGGGGCCAGTCCGGAAATGCTCGTTGGCACCTTGGAACGCCCGGTGATTGCGCCGCGAATCTGGCTGTTCGTGTTCGCCATCATTGCCCACAACATTCCGGAAGGCATGGCGGTCGGGGTTTCGGCCGGTGGCGGCATGCCTGACGCCGACAGCCTGGCCATGGGCATCGCCTTGCAGGATGTGCCCGAGGGACTGGTGATTGCGTTGGTGTTGGCCGGGGCGGGGATGTCGCGGTTCAAGGCGTTCCTGATCGGTGCGGCATCAGGCTTGGTGGAGCCGGTTTTCGCATTGTTGTGCGCGTGGCTGGTGAGCCTGGCGGAATTGCTGTTGCCGTTGGGACTGGCGCTGGCGGCTGGGGCGATGCTGCTGGTGGTGACCCATGAGGTGATTCCGGAGTCGCGGCGCAATGGTCACGACAAACTGGCTAGCCTGGGGTTGTTGCTGGGGTTTTGCTTGATGATGGTGATGGATACGGCGTTGGCGTAAAAAAGATCGCAGCCTTCGGCAGCTCCAGGATCGGCAAGGAGCTGCCGAAGGCTGCGATCTTTTGATGTTCAACCACCTTCGCCGAAGTAGTCGTTGATCAGGGCCACCAATGCCTGCAAGGCTTCGTCGGCCTGTTCACCTTCGGTACTCAGGTGAATGATGGTGCCCTTGCCGGCAGCGAGCATCATCATGGCCATGATGCTTTTACCGTCGACCATGGACTCGGGATTGCGTCCGACCCGGATCGTGCAATCCTTGAACTCACCGGCAACACCAACGAATTTCGCAGAAGCGCGGGCATGCAGGCCCAGCTTGTTGATGATTTCAATTTCCAGAGCAGGCATCGCGTAGTGAATCCTTTAGCTGAGGTCGCGGTGGCGAACCTGGACATTCTTCAGGGATTGTTGCAGGGCCTGGCCCAGACGTTCGGTCAGGTACACGGAGCGGTGATGACCGCCGGTACAGCCAATGGCAATGGTGACGTAGGCGCGGTTGCTGGCGGCGAAACGGGGTAGCCACTTGAACAAGTAGTTGTAGATGTCCTGGAACATCTCCTCGACGTCCGGCTGTGCCGCCAGATAGTCGGCCACCGGTTGATCGAGCCCGGACTGCGCTCGCAGTTCCGGCTTCCAATAAGGATTGGGCAGGCAGCGCACGTCGAACACCACGTCGGCGTCCACTGGCATGCCACGCTTGAACCCGAAAGACTCCACCAGGAACGCAGTGCCGGGCTCCGGCTGGTTCAGCAGGCGCAACTTGATGGTGTCGCGCAACTGGTACAGGTTCAGGTTGGTGGTATTGATCTTGAGGTCGGCGAGGTCCGCAATCGGCCCGAGCAGTTGGGACTCGTCGTTGATCGCCTCGGCCAGTGAACGGTTGGCGTTGCTCAGCGGGTGCCGGCGGCGGGTTTCCGAGAAACGTTTGAGCAGGGTTTCTTCATCGGCATCCAGATACAACACATCGCACTGGATATGCCGGCTGCGCACTTCTTCGAGCAGTTCGGGAAAGCGCGACAGATGGCTGGGCAGGTTGCGGGCGTCGATGGACACGGCGACCAGCGGCTGTGCCAGTTCGGTATGAATCAGGGCGCGTTCGGCCAGTTCCGGCAGCAGGCCGGCGGGCAGGTTGTCGATGCAGTAGTAGCCGTTGTCCTCAAGGACATTGAGCGCCGTACTTTTACCTGAGCCGGAGCGGCCACTGACGATGATCAAGCGCATGATTAGTGACCGTTTTGCTCGCTCAGGACGACCTGATACAAGGCTTCGTTGCTCGGGGCACTGCGCAGTTTCTCGCGGACTTCCTTGCGGTCAAGCATGCTGGCGATCTGGCGCAGCAACTCCAGGTGCGCATCGGTGGCGGCTTCCGGGACCAGCAGTACAAACAGCAGGTCCACCGGGGCGCCGTCGATGGCGTCGAAATCGATAGGTGCGTCAAGGTGCATCAGGGCGCTGATGGGCGAGGTACAGCCCTTCAGGCGACAGTGGGGGATAGCGATGCCGTTGCCAAAACCGGTGGAACCGAGTTTTTCACGGGCAATCAGAGCCTCGAAGACATCTTGCATCTCCAGATCCGGCACTTCCCGGGCGATCAGGTTGGCAATTTGCTCGAGGGCTTTCTTTTTACTGCCGCCCGGCACGTTCACGAGGGAACGGCCGGGGGTCAGGATGTTTTCAAGTCGGATCATGGGTTGGGGATGTTAACGACCGGTCGCGCCCTGGAGGAGGCTCTGGGTCTTTTCCTTATGCTTTTTGAGTTGTTTATCCAGCTTGTCGGTCAATGCGTCGATCGCCGCGTACATATCGGTATGTTCCGCGTTGGCGACTACTTCATTGCCGGGAATATGCAGGGTGGCTTCGATTTTCTGCTTCAGCTTCTCGACCGTCATCGTGACCTGCACGTTGGTGATCTTGTCGAAATGCCGCTCTAATCGTTCGAGCTTTTCGCCGATGTAGGCGCGCAGGGGTTCGGTCACTTCCAGTTGGTGTCCACTGATGTTGACTTGCATACAGCTTCTCCTTCGTTGCCAGTGCATAAAGCGGCAGATCAGATGATCTACCACTGGAACGCTGTGCTGTGGCTTACATCAACCGCTTGCGTTCGCTCGAAGGCGCGATTCCCAGGGATTCGCGGTACTTGGCGACGGTGCGGCGAGCCACCTGAATGCCTTGTGCCTCCAGTAAACCAGCGATCTTGCTGTCACTCAACGGCTTTTTCTGATTTTCCGCGGCAACCAGTTTTTTGATGATCGCGCGGATCGCTGTGGACGAGCATTCACCGCCTTCGGAGGTGCTGACATGGCTGGAGAAAAAGTATTTCAGCTCATATATGCCCCGTGGGGTATGCATGAACTTTTGGGTGGTCACCCGTGAAATCGTCGACTCGTGCATGCCCACCGCTTCGGCGATGTCATGCAGGACCAGCGGTTTCATGGCTTCGTCGCCGTACTCCAGGAAGCCGCGCTGGTGCTCGACGATCTGGGTGGCCACTTTCATCAGGGTTTCGTTGCGGCTTTGCAGGCTCTTGATGAACCAGCGGGCTTCCTGCAACTGGTTGCGCATGAAGGTGTTGTCGGCGCTGGTGTCGGCGCGGCGTACGAAACCGGCGTACTGAGCGTTGACCCGCAGCCGCGGCACCGATTCCTGGTTCAGCTCCACCAGCCAGCGCTCGTTGTCCTTGCGCACGATCACGTCGGGCACGACGTATTCGGCTTCGCTGGACTCGATCTGCGATCCTGGGCGCGGGTTCAGGCTCTGGACCAGTTCGATCACCTGGCGCAGTTCATCTTCCTTGAGCTTCATGCGGCGCATCAACTGGCTGTAGTCGCGGCTGCCGAGCAGGTCGATGTAATCGCTGACCAGGCGCTTGGCCTCGGCCAGCCAAGGGGTCTTGGCGGACAGCTGGCGCAATTGCAGCAGCAGGCATTCGCCCAGGTTGCGCGCGCCGATGCCAGCCGGTTCGAATTGCTGGATGCGGTGCAGGACGGCTTCGATTTCGTCCAGTTCGATGTCCAGTTCCGGATCGAAAGCTTCGAGGATTTCCTCGAGGGTTTCGTCCAGGTAACCCTGATTGTTGATGCAATCGATCAGGGTCACGGCAATCAGGCGATCGGTGTCGGACATCGGCGCCAGGTTCAGTTGCCAGAGCAGGTGGCTTTGCAGGCTTTCGCCGACCGATGTGCGAGTGGTGAAATCCCATTCGTCGTCATCGTTGCTGGGCAGGCTGCTGGCGCTGGTCTGGTAGACGTCTTCCCACGCGGTGTCGACGGGCAGTTCGTTGGGAATGCGCTCGTTCCAGTCACCTTCCTCGAGGTTGTCCACCGTCGGGGCGGTTTCCTGGTAGGAGGGTTCTGAAACATCGGCATTGGGTTGCTGTTCGGCTTTGTCGGCCAAGGGATCGGCGTTATCGAAGTCGTCGCCTTCTTCCTGGCGTTCGAGCATCGGATTGGACTCCAGGGCCTCCTGGATTTCCTGTTGCAGGTCCAGGGTCGACAATTGGAGCAGGCGGATGGCCTGTTGCAGCTGAGGTGTCATCGTCAGCTGCTGGCCCATTCTCAAGACTAGCGATGGTTTCATGGCAGGGGCTTAACACCTTATTCGCCGGCGCGCATGCGCCATCCACTACAGGGCGCCGGAGCGCCAAACTTAAGCAAATTATATGCCCGAAACTGCATCGTTTGCCTAGAGCGCTGTAACAATAAAAACTTATTGATTTTTTATCGAGACAAGCGCTCGGACAATCAGCCAGACACCTCAGTGCTTAAAGGCGGAACTCATGACCCAGATACACTTCCTTGACCAGTTCGTTGGCCAGGATGGTGGCGGAGTCACCTTCGGCGATCAGTTGGCCATCGTTGACGATGTAGGCGGTTTCGCAGATATCCAGGGTTTCACGGACGTTGTGGTCGGTGATCAGCACGCCAATGCCCTTGGCCTTGAGGTGATGGATGATCTGTTTGATGTCGCCCACCGAAATCGGGTCCACGCCGGCGAAAGGTTCGTCGAGCAGGATGAATTTCGGGTTGGTGGCCAAAGCCCGGGCAATTTCCACCCGGCGGCGTTCACCTCCGGACAGGCTCATGCCGAGGTTGTCACGGATGTGGCTGATGTGGAATTCCTGCAGCAGGCTTTCCAGCTCCTTGCGACGACCCGCCTTGTCGAGTTCCTTGCGGGTCTCGAGGATGGCCATGATGTTGTCGGCTACCGACAGCTTGCGGAAGATCGACGCTTCTTGCGGAAGATAGCCGATACCGGCCTTCGCACGACCGTGCATCGGCTGGTGGCTGACGTCCAGGTCGTCGATCAGTACGCGACCCTGATCGGCCTGCACCAGGCCGACGATCATGTAGAAGCACGTGGTCTTGCCGGCGCCGTTCGGGCCCAGCAGGCCGACGATCTGACCGCTGTCGATGGACAGGCTGACGTCGCGCACGACCTGGCGGCTCTTGTAGCTCTTGGCCAGATGCTGAGCTTTCAGAGTTGCCATTACTGGGCCTTTTTCTCGTCGGTTTTCGGCTTCGGCTGGATCACCATGTCGATGCGCGGACGCGCCTCGGTGACCTTGCTGCCCGTGGCACGGCCGGCGCTCGCCAGTTTCTTGACCGTGTCGTAGACGATTTTCTCGCCCTGGGTGGTGTTGTTGTCCTTGTCGACGACTTTGGCCTTGTCGATCAGTACAACGCGGTTTTGCGCGGCATGGTACTGGATGGTCACGCCCCAGCCCTGAACAGGCTTGGTGTCACCAGCGGTCTGCAGTTGCTCGAAGTAAGCAAGATTGCCCACCGAGGTCACCACATCGATGTCGCCGGTCGGGGTGCGGGTGATGGTCACGGTATTGCCTTTGACCTTCATCGAACCCTGGGTAATGATCACGTCACCTTTATAGGTGGCAACGCCATTCTTGTCGTCCAGTTGGGCATCGTCGGCCTGAATACGGATAGGCTGCTCTTGATCGTTCGGCAGAGCCCAGGCGCTCACGCTTCCCAGTGCTGCGCCCAGACTGAGCAAAATAGGGAGGGTTTTAACGAGCCTCATACTGTCCTCTTACGTTCGATAGCAGATGTATTCTGCTTTCTTTCAAATACGCTTTCATTCCGTTGCCAGTCGACACACCACCAGCGCCGTCGATTCTAACGGGTTGATCGGTCTGCGCATATTGCTGCTGCGGGAACACGGTCATCCGGGTGCTGGTAACGATCAAATTACGGTTCTTTTCATCGGTGCGTGCAATACGCACCGAATCGATCAGTTCTACCTGGGTGCCGTCCGCGTTCACTTCACCGCGCAAACTGGTGACGTGCCATGGAAAATCGGTGCCGCGGTACATGTTCAGGTCCGGATTGGTCAGCAACGACACGTCGGTCGCCTTGAGGTGCTCGACCTTGTCGGACGTCAAGTCGTACTGCAGGCCACCGTCGGGCAGGTACTGCACGCTGTGGGCGTTAATGGCGTAATAGTCGATTGCACTTTCATCGACCGCGACGACCGGCTTGTCAAGGAAGCGTTCCGGGCTGATGTTCCAGTAGCCGACCGCCGCAAATATCGCAGCGATACAACCGAACAGCATAAATCTGCGAAACTTTTTGCTCAAAATAAACATAAATGGCTCACAGGTACGCGGCGTTGGCCGCATCGAGGCGGCCCTGGGCGCGCAGGATCAATTCGCAGAATTCGCGGGCGGCACCTTCGCCGCCACGGGCCAGGGTGATGCCGTGGGCGTGTTCGCGCACGAAGCTGGCGGCATTGGCCACCGCCATGCCCAGGCCGACGCGACGAATCACCGGCAGGTCTGGCAGGTCGTCACCGAGGTAGGCAACCTGTTCATAGCTTAGATTGAGTTGGGCAAGCAGCTCGTCGAGCACCACCAGTTTGTCTTCGCGACCCTGATACAGATGTGGAATGCCGAGGTTTTTCGCTCGACGTTCGACCACCGGGGTCTTGCGGCCGCTGATGATAGCGGTCTGTACGCCGGCTGCCATCAACATCTTGATGCCTTGGCCATCGAGGGTGCTGAAAGTCTTGAATTCGCTGCCGTCTTCGAGGAAGTACAGGCGTCCGTCGGTGAGGACGCCGTCGACGTCAAAGACCGCCAGTTTGATGTTCTTGCCGCGTTGCAGCAGATCGTCGCTCATCACATTACTCCGGCACGCAGCAGGTCGGACAGGTTGAAGGCGCCCACCGGGCGGTCTTCCTTGTCGACGACTACCAGTGCGTTGATTCGATGGTCTTCCATGATTTTCAGGGCTTCGGCTGCCAGCATATCGGCCCGGGCGGTCTTGCCATGAAGGGTCATGACTTCATCAATGGTCGTGTGGTGGATGTCGATGGTGCGGTCGAGGGTGCGGCGCAAGTCGCCGTCAGTGAAGATCCCGGCCAGTTTGCCATTGGGTTCCACGATCGCGGTCATGCCCAGGCCTTTGCGGGTCATTTCCATCAGCGCGTCCTTGAGCAGCGTGCCGCGTTGCACCTGGGGCAATTCTGCGCCGGCGTGCATGACGGTTTCCACTTTCAGCAGCAGGCGGCGGCCAAGCGCGCCACCTGGATGGGAAAAGGCGAAGTCTTCCGCGGTAAAGCCGCGCGCTTCCAGCAGCGCCACGGCCAGGGCGTCGCCCATGACCAGGGCGGCGGTGGTGGAGGAGGTCGGCGCCAGGTTCAGCGGGCAGGCTTCATGCTCCACGTGTACGTTGAGATTGATCTCGGCGGCCTTGGCCAGCGGCGAATCCGGGTTGCCGGTCATGCTGATCAACTGGATGCCCTGGCGCTTGATCAGCGGCAGCAGGGTGACGATTTCATTGGTGGAGCCGGAGTTCGACAGCGCCAGGATGATGTCGTCGCGGGTGATCATGCCCATGTCGCCGTGGCTGGCTTCAGCCGGGTGCACGAAGAACGCCGTGGTGCCGGTGCTGGCCAGGGTGGCGGCAATCTTGTTGCCGATGTGCCCGGATTTGCCCATGCCCAGCACGACCACACGGCCTTTGCTGGCCAGAATCATCTCGCAAGCGCGTACGAAATCCGCGTCGATATGGGGCAACAAGCCTTGTACGGCTTCCACTTCGAGACGGATGGTGCGTTGTGCCGATTGAATCAGGTCGCTGGATTGGCTCATGTCAGAATCGTATAGCCCGATGAAAAGGCGGCGATTATAGCGGTAATGATCGAAACCCTCACGCTAGTTCGTCATGCTTTGTAAATAGCTGTAACCGAATCCTTCTAAATCAACGGATTTGCCTGTCCTGTTGCTGAACATGCCCCGGCTTGGGCCTTGGGCGCTTGGCCTTTGCAGTGATATAGTTCGCCGCCAGTTCGGCCTGCCCGGGGAGGTATGTGCTTTCGACAGAAAGCCAGGCGTCCGAGTGAGAGGCTGCATCGCAAGGAGTTTAGATGAGTGCCGATAACGCCTACGCGGTCGAGCTGAAGGGACTGACCTTCAAGCGCGGTACGCGCAGCATTTTCAATAACGTCGATATCCGTATCCCGCGCGGCAAGGTCACCGGCATCATGGGACCTTCCGGGTGTGGCAAGACCACGCTATTACGGCTGATGGGCGCGCAGTTGCGACCTACCAGCGGCGAAGTCTGGGTCAACGGCCAGAATTTACCCAAATTGTCTCGCAGCGATCTGTTCGATGCGCGCAAGCACATGGGCGTGCTGTTCCAGAGCGGCGCACTGTTTACCGATCTCGATGTATTCGAGAACGTTGCTTTTCCGCTGCGCGTCCATACCGAGCTGCCGGAAGAAATGATCCGTGACATCGTCCTGCTCAAATTGCAGGCCGTGGGCTTGCGTGGCGCCATCGACCTGATGCCTGACGAATTGTCCGGCGGCATGAAGCGTCGCGTCGCGCTGGCGCGGGCCATTGCGCTTGATCCGCAGATCCTCATGTATGACGAGCCCTTTGTCGGGCAGGACCCGATCGCCATGGGTGTGCTGGTGCGCCTGATCCGCCTGCTCAACGATGCGCTGGGCATCACCAGCATCGTGGTTTCCCACGATCTGGCCGAAACCGCGAGCATTGCCGATTACATTTATGTGGTGGGCGAAGGGCAAGTCCTGGGGCAGGGCACGCCTGAAGAACTGATGAACTCGCAGGAGCCGCGTATCCGTCAATTCATGACGGGCGAGCCGGACGGTCCGGTCGCCTATCACTTTCCAGCGACGGATTACCGCGCAGATCTTCTGGGGAAGCGCTGATGCGCAAGATTTCACTAATAGAAAGAGTGCGCCGGTTCGGCCGCGCGGCCATCGATGCCGTGGGGGTGTTCGGGCGGGCGGCGATTTTCCTGTTCCACGCGTTGCTGGGTCGCGGTGGCATTGGTGGCGGTTTCGGCTTGCTGATCAAGCAGCTGCATTCGATCGGCGTGATGTCTCTGGTGATCATCGTGGTCTCCGGGGTGTTTATCGGCATGGTGCTGGCGCTGCAAGGCTTCAATATCCTGTCCAGCTACGGTTCGGAGCAGGCCGTCGGGCAGATGGTTGCCCTGACGCTGCTGCGTGAACTGGGGCCGGTGGTGACAGCATTGCTGTTCGCCGGGCGTGCCGGTTCGGCCCTGACGGCGGAAATCGGCAACATGAAGTCCACTGAGCAGTTGTCCAGTCTGGAAATGATTGGCGTCGACCCGCTCAAGTACATCGTTGCCCCGCGCCTGTGGGCCGGTTTCATTTCCCTGCCGGTGCTGGCGATGATTTTCAGCGTCGTCGGGATCTGGGGCGGTTCGTGGGTTGCAGTCGACTGGCTGGGCGTCTATGACGGCTCCTACTGGGCGAACATGCAAAACAGCGTGACGTTCAATGGCGACGTGCTCAACGGCATCATCAAAAGCATCGTTTTCGGGTTTGTCGTGACCTGGATTGCCGTATTCCAAGGGTATGACTGCGAGCCCACTTCCGAGGGGATCAGTCGTGCCACAACCAAGACCGTGGTGTATGCCTCTTTGGCAGTGCTCGGCCTGGACTTTATTCTGACCGCCTTGATGTTTGGAGATTTCTGATGCAAAACCGCACCCTGGAAATCGGTGTCGGCCTTTTCCTGCTGGCTGGCATCCTGGCTTTGCTGCTGCTTGCGTTGCGGGTCAGTGGCCTGTCCCCGAGCGCGACCACCGAGTCATATAAACTTTATGCTTATTTCGACAATATCGCCGGTTTGACGGTCAGAGCTAAAGTGACCTTGGCCGGTGTGACCATCGGCAAGGTCACGGCAATCGATCTGGACCGCGACAGTTTCACCGGTCGGGTGACCATGCAGCTGGAAAAGCGCGTAGATAATCTGCCGACTGACTCCACTGCATCTATCCTGACCGCTGGCCTGTTGGGCGAGAAGTACATTGGTATCAGCGTGGGCGGGGAACAAGCCTTGCTCAAGGATGGCGGGACCATCCATGACACCCAGTCGTCGCTGGTGCTCGAGGACCTGATCGGTAAATTCCTGCTCAATACCGTTAGCAAAGACGCCAAATGAGGAGCTTTTGAATGATCTCTACCTTGCGACGTGGCCTGTTGGTATTACTCGCGGCCCTGCCGTTGATGGCTAACGCCGTGGCGGCACAGTCGGCGCACGATCTGGTTCAGGACACCACGACCCGGATGCTCGCAGACCTGTCGGCCAATAAAGAGAAGTACAAGACGGATCCACAGGACTTCTACACGGCGCTGAACACCATTGTCGGCCCTGTGGTGGATGCCGAAGGCATTTCCAAAAGCATCATGACGGTCAAGTATTCGCGCAAAGCCACGCCCGCGCAGATGCAGACCTTCCAGGAAAACTTCAAGAAAGGCCTGTTCCAGTTCTATGGCAACGCCTTGCTCGAATACAACAACCAGGGCATCACCGTTGACCCTGCCAAGGATGAGTCGGGCGACCGCACCAGCGTTGGCATGACGGTCAAGGGCACCAACGGCGCGGTTTATCCCGTGCAGTACACCCTGGAGAAGATCAACGGCGAGTGGAAGCTGCGCAACGTGATCATCAACGGCATCAATATCGGCAAGCTGTTCCGCGATCAGTTCGCTGACGCGATGCAGCGCAATGGCAACGACCTGGACAAGACCATCAACAATTGGGCCGGGGAAGTCGCTAAAGCCAAGGAAGCCACAGAGAAGAAGACTCAATGAGTGAGTCAGCCGTTCGCATGAGCGAAACCGGCGAGTTGCTGCTCAGTGGCGTGCTGGATTACCGCACCGGCCCTGACTTGCGCAAGCAAGGTCAGGCGCTGATCAAGGCCAGTAAGGCCGCCGCCGTGGTGGTTGATTGTTCGGCGGTGACGAAGTCCAGCAGTGTCGGCTTGTCGCTGCTGCTGTGCTTCATGCGTGATGCAGAGGCGGGCGGCAAGGCCGTCAGCATCCGCGCCATGCCCGAAGACATGCGCGAAATCGCTCAGGTCAGCGAATTGACCGAGCTGTTGGCGCACCCCTAACCGGCATCTATAAAGAAGCCCCCCGTCAGAGTCCTGTGAATGCGGGGTTCGCAGGCGCGGGGCTTTTTTGTATGATGTCCGACCCGCGCGCACAGGGCGCCGATTGAGGTTGAGCATGCAGGCCGTAGAAGTGAAGAGCTTCCTTGAAGGAAAGCTGCCCGGAACGCTGGTAGAAGTTGAGGGCGAAGGCTGCAACTTTCAGCTGAACGTGATTAGCGATGAACTGGCGGCGTTGAGCCCGGTGAAGCGTCAGCAGCAGATCTATGCCCATTTGAACCCATGGATCACCGATGGCAGCATCCATGCGGTCACTATGAAATTTTTCAGCAGCGCGGCCTGGGCCGAGCGCACCTGAGCCCAAGGGCGTCGAGATTCTTATGGATAAATTGATAATTACTGGTGGCGTTCGTCTTGATGGCGAAATCCGCATTTCCGGGGCAAAGAACTCTGCCCTGCCGATCCTGGCCGCCACCTTGCTGTGCGATGGCCCGGTCACCGTCGCCAACCTGCCGCACCTGCACGACATCACCACCATGATCGAGCTGTTCGGTCGCATGGGCATCGAGCCGGTGATCGACGAGAAACTCAGCGTCGAAATCGACCCACGCACCATCAAGACCCTGATCGCGCCGTACGAACTGGTGAAAACCATGCGTGCCTCGATCCTGGTATTGGGCCCGATGGTTGCGCGTTTCGGTGAAGCCGAAGTTGCACTGCCTGGCGGTTGCGCCATCGGTTCGCGTCCGGTCGACCTGCACATCCGTGGTCTCGAAGCCATGGGCGCAGTCATTGATGTCGAAGGCGGCTACATCAAGGCCAAGGCGCCAGAAGGCGGCTTGCGCGGTGCGCACTTCTTCTTCGATACCGTCAGTGTGACCGGTACCGAAAACATCATGATGGCCGCTGCCCTGGCCAAGGGCCGTAGCGTCCTGGCTAACGCCGCACGCGAGCCTGAAGTCATCGACCTGGCGAACTTCCTGATCGCCATGGGCGCCAAGATCACTGGCGCCGGCACCGACACCATCACCATCGATGGCGTTGAGCGTCTGCACCCGGCCACTTACAAGGTGATGCCGGACCGGATTGAGACCGGCACCTACCTGGTCGCCGCTGCCGTGACTGGCGGTCGCGTGAAGGTCAAGGACACCGATCCGACCATCCTCGAAGCCGTCCTGGAAAAGCTCCGTGAGTCGGGTGCCGAAATCACCTGCGGCGAAGACTGGATCGAGCTGAACATGCACGGCAAGCGGCCAAAAGCCGTCAACGTGCGGACCGCTCCGTACCCGGCGTTCCCGACCGACATGCAGGCGCAGTTCATCTCCCTCAACGCCATTGCCGAAGGCACCGGTGCCGTGATCGAGACGATCTTCGAAAACCGCTTCATGCACGTGTACGAGTTGCACCGCATGGGCGCCAAGATCCAGGTCGAAGGCAACACTGCCATCGTCACCGGCACCGAGAAGCTCAAGGGCGCGCCAGTCATGGCCACCGACCTGCGTGCGTCGGCCAGCCTGGTGATCTCGGCACTGATCGCCGAAGGCGACACCCTGATCGATCGCATCTACCACATCGACCGTGGTTACGAGTGCATCGAAGAGAAACTGCAGATGCTCGGCGCCAAGATCCGCCGCGTACCGGGCTAGTTCCGGCTGCAATTGTGGCGAGGGAGCTTGCTCCCGTTGGACTGCGCAGCAGTCCCGCTGTTGGGGCCGCTTCGCGACCCAGCGGGAGCAGGCTCCCTCGCCACAGTTTGCTGTTAACTGATTTGCTTCATCGAGGCTGTAATGGCCTCGATGTATGTCCGGCGCCGATTGCGACCGGGCATGAGTACCTTGATAAGGACTGACGTTTCCCATGTTGACCATCGCACTGTCCAAGGGCCGTATCCTTGACGACACCCTGCCGCTTCTGGCTGAAGCGGGCATCGTGCCGACCGAGAATCCGGACAAGAGCCGCAAGCTGATCATCCCCACGACCCAGCCTGACGTACGTCTGCTGATCGTGCGCGCCACCGACGTGCCGACTTATGTCGAGCACGGTGCCGCGGACCTGGGCGTCGCCGGTAAAGATGTGCTGATGGAATACGGCGGCCAGGGTCTCTACGAGCCCCTGGACCTGCGGATTGCCCTGTGCAAGCTGATGACGGCCGGCAAGGTCGGCGCCATCGAACCCAAGGGTCGTCTGCGCGTCGCCACCAAGTTTGTCAACGTTGCCAAGCGTTACTACGCCGAGCAGGGTCGTCAGGTCGACATCATCAAGCTCTATGGCTCGATGGAACTGGCGCCGCTGATCGGCCTGGCCGACAAGATCATCGACGTGGTCGACACCGGCAACACGCTGCGGGCCAATGGCCTGGAGCCACAGGATTTCATCGCTGATATCAGCTCCCGGCTGATCGTCAACAAGGCTTCGATGAAAATGCAGCACGCCCGTATCCAGGCGTTGATCGACACCTTGCGCAAGGCAGTGGAGTCTCGACACCGCGGCTGATTCACCTGCGCGACCTTGAGTCGCGCCCGTCTATCCGCCTCATAGCCAGAATCTCAGGTGCCCAAGCGGAAACGACTGCTAAGTTAGGGCGCCTGAGTTTTTGCCATTCCTATGAGGCTCTCGCTATGACCGCACCGACTGCAATTCGCCGACTCAACGCTGCTGACCCGGATTTCGCGCATCATCTGGATCATCTGCTGAGCTGGGAAAGTGTGTCTGACGACTCGGTCAATCAGCGGGTGCTGGACATCATCAAGGCTGTGCGTGAGCGTGGCGATGCGGCGCTGGTGGAATTCACCCAGAAGTTCGATGGCTTGCAAGTCGCCTCCATGGCCGACCTGATCCTGCCGCGCGAACGCCTGGAACTGGCCCTGACCCGGATCACCGTACCCCAGCGCGAAGCGTTGGAAAAAGCCGCGGCCCGGGTGCGCAGCTACCACGAAAAACAGAAGCAGGATTCCTGGAGTTACACCGAAGCCGACGGCACGGTGCTGGGCCAGAAGGTCACGCCGCTGGATCGCGCCGGCCTGTACGTGCCGGGTGGCAAGGCGTCGTACCCGTCCTCCGTGCTGATGAACGCGATTCCAGCCAAGGTGGCCGGTGTGACCGAAGTGGTCATGGTCGTGCCAACCCCGCGCGGTGAACTCAATGAACTGGTACTGGCCGCGGCCTGCATCGCTGGCGTCGACCGCGTGTTCACTATCGGCGGCGCCCAAGCGGTTGCCGCGCTGGCTTACGGCACCGAAAGCGTGCCGAAGGTCGACAAAGTGGTTGGCCCGGGCAACATCTATGTCGCCACTGCCAAGCGCCACGTGTTTGGTCAGGTCGGTATCGACATGATCGCCGGCCCGTCCGAGATTCTCGTGGTGTGCGACGGCCAGACCGATCCGGACTGGATCGCCATGGACCTGTTCTCCCAGGCCGAGCACGACGAAGACGCCCAGGCGATTCTGGTCAGCCCGGACGCCGAGTTCCTCGACAAGGTGGCTGCCAGCATCAGCAAGCTGCTGCCAACCATGGAGCGCGCCGAGATCATCGAAACCTCGATCAACGGCCGTGGCGCGCTGATCCTGGTCCGTGACATGGAACAAGCCATCGAAGTGGCCAACCGCATCGCGCCGGAGCACCTGGAGTTGTCGGTCGCCGATCCGCAAGCCTGGCTGCCGCTGATCCGCCACGCTGGGGCGATCTTCATGGGGCGCCACACCTCTGAAGCCCTGGGCGATTACTGCGCCGGCCCGAACCACGTGTTGCCGACCTCAGGCACCGCGCGGTTCTCCTCGCCGCTGGGTGTGTACGACTTCCAGAAACGCTCGTCGATCATTTTCTGCTCCGAGCAGGGGGCGTCCGAACTGGGCAAGACCGCGTCCGTGCTGGCCCGTGGCGAGTCGCTGACCGCCCACGCCCGCAGCGCCGAATACCGCATCGTTGATGACAAGAAGGGGAACTGAAGATGAGTAAATTCTGGAGCCCGTTCGTCAAGGATCTGGTGCCTTACGTGCCGGGCGAGCAGCCGAAACTGGCGAAACTGGTGAAGCTCAACACCAACGAAAACCCCTACGGTCCGTCGCCAAAAGCCCTGGCGGCGATGCAGACCGAACTGAACGACAACCTGCGCCTGTACCCGGACCCGAACAGCGATTTGCTGAAGAATGCCGTGGCCAAGTACTACGGCGTTCAGAGCAACCAGGTGTTCCTCGGCAACGGTTCCGACGAAGTCCTGGCGCACATCTTTCACGGCTTGCTGCAACACGACAATCCGGTGCTGTTCCCGGACATCAGCTACAGCTTCTACCCGGTGTACTGCGGGTTGTACGGCATTGCCTTTGACGCAGTGCCGCTGGACGCCCAGTTCCAGATCAACCCGGCCGACTACGCCAAGCCCAACGGCGGGATCATTTTCCCCAACCCGAACGCGCCGACCGGGTGCCTGCTGGCGCTGGACGCCGTGGAGCAGATCCTCAAGGCCAGCCCGGATTCGGTGGTGGTGGTCGATGAAGCCTATATCGACTTCGGCGGCGAAACCGCGATCAGCCTGGTGGACCGCTACCCGAACCTGCTGGTGACCCAGACCTTGTCCAAGTCCCGCTCGTTGGCGGGGCTGCGGGTTGGTCTGGCGGTAGGGCACCCGGACCTGATCGAGGCCCTGGAGCGGATCAAGAACAGCTTCAACTCGTATCCGCTGGATCGCCTGGCGAATGTCGGGGCAGCGGCGGCGTTCGAGGATCGTGAGTACTTCGACAAGACGTGCCGATTGGTCATCGAGAACCGCGAGAAGGTTGTCGCTCAGCTGGAAGCGAAGGGCTTTGAAGTGCTGCCATCGGCCGCCAACTTCATCTTCGCGCGGCACCCGCAACATGATGCGGCCGGTCTGGCGGCGAAGTTGCGTGAGCAAGGGGTGATCGTTCGGCACTTCAAGCAGGAGCGGATTGCCCAGTTCCTGCGGATCTCCATCGGCACGCCAGAGCAGAACCAGGCGTTGATCGACGGCCTCGGCGATCTCTAACCAGTACCACCCCCTGTAGGAGCGAGGCTTGCCCGCGAAGGCGTCATATCAGTCGACATCATCGCTGACTGACCTGACGCCTTCGCGGGCAAGCCTCGCTCCTACATGATCGTTCCCACGGGTCGCGTGGGAACGATCAGGTCAGGCGGCGGGGTGGCTTACTCTTCTTCTTTGACCGGCGCCGGCGGCGGACGCAAACCAATCTCTGCGCTCAGCTTCAGTTCCTTGCCGTTACGCATCACCTGGATCGTTACCTTGTCGGTCGGTTTGATCCGCGCCACCTGGTTCATCGAACGGCGGCCATCGCCGGCCGGTTCGCCGTCGATGCTGAGGATCACGTCACCGAGTTGCAGGCCGGCCTTCTGCGCCGGACCGTCACGGAAAATCCCCGCCACCACGATGCCTGGACGCCCGGACAGGCCGAACGATTCCGCCAGTTCCTGGGTCAACGGTTGCACTTCAATCCCAAGCCAGCCGCGAATTACCTGCCCGTGTTCGATGATTGACTTCATCACTTCCATGGCCAGTTTGACCGGGATCGCAAAACCGATGCCTTGGGAGCCCCCGGACTTGGAGAAGATCGCGGTGTTGATGCCGGTCAGGTTGCCGTTGGCGTCCACCAGCGCACCGCCGGAGTTGCCGGGGTTGATCGCGGCGTCGGTCTGGATGAAGTCTTCGTAGTTGTTCAGGCCCAACTGGTTACGCCCGGTGGCGCTGATGATGCCCATGGTCACCGTCTGGCCGACGCCGAACGGGTTGCCGATGGCCAGCGCGACGTCGCCGATGCGGATGTTGTCGGAACGGCCGATGGTGATCGCCGGCAGGTTTTTCAGATCGATCTTCAATACCGCCAGGTCGGTTTCCGGGTCGCTGCCGATCACTCGGGCCAGGGTTTCGCGGCCATCCTTGAGCGCCACGACAATCTGGTCGGCACCGGTGGTCACGTGATTGTTGGTCAAAATGTAGCCTTCCGGGCTCATGATCACGCCGGAGCCCAGGCTCGACTCCATGCGCTTCTGCTTCGGCGAGTTGTCGCCGAAGAAGCGGCGGAACTGCGGATCTTCGAACAGCGGGTGATTCGGCTTATTGATGACTTTGGTCGTGTAGAGGTTGACCACCGCTGGTGCGGCAATCACCACGGCATCGGCGTAGGACACTGGCCCTTGTTGCACGCTGGTGGTTTGCGGGGCTTGCTGCAGGTTGACGTCCAGGCTCGGAAGCCCGACCCACTGTGGGTAACGCTGGATTATCAACAGAGCAATAAGCACGCCGGCCAACAGCGGCCAGCCGGAAAAACGCAGCGCCTTAAGCATTAAGCAAGTCCTGGAAAGGTTGCAGGTGGTATGAGACCGCCCATAATGTCGCGCATTATACGAGGCGAGCGCGCCTCTGAACGGGATATTTAGGAGTCTTTTATGGCCGTCGCCCTGAGCACCCTGGTCGAAGAAGCCGACCGTTACCTTAACAGTTCAAAGATCGCCGACTACTGCCCGAATGGCTTGCAGGTCGAAGGTCGTCCGCAAGTGATGCGCATCGTCAGCGGCGTCACTGCCAGCCAGGCGCTGCTGGACGCGGCGGTCGAGGCCAAGGCCGATCTGGTGCTGGTGCATCATGGCTACTTCTGGAAGGGCGAGAACCCGTGCATCACCGGCATGAAGCAGCGCCGCTTGAAGACCTTGCTCAAGCACGACATCAGTTTGCTGTCTTATCACTTGCCGCTGGATTTGCATCCGGACGTCGGTAACAACGTGCAGCTGGCCCGTCAGTTGGACATCACCGTCGAAGGGCCGCTGGATCCGGATAACCTGAAAGTCGTCGGCCTGGTCGGCTCGCTGAGTGAACCGCTGAGCCCTCGCGACTTTGCGCGCCGGGTGCAGGAAGTGATGGGCCGCGAGCCGTTGCTGATTGAAGGCAGCCAGATGATTCGTCGGGTCGGCTGGTGCACCGGGGGTGGCCAGGGCTACATTGATCAGGCGGTGCTGGCGGGTGTCGATCTGTACCTGAGCGGCGAAGCCTCCGAGCAAACTTTCCACAGCGCACGGGAAAACGACATCAGCTTCATCGCCGCCGGTCATCACGCCACCGAGCGTTATGGCGTTCAAGCGCTGGGGGACTACCTGGCGCGACGGTTTGCCCTGGAACACATCTTCATTGATTGCCCCAACCCCATCTAACACCGCCATACCCTGCAGGAGCGAGGCTTGCCCGCGAAGAACGATTACGCGATGCGTCAGGTAGACCGCGTTATCGTTCTTCGCGGGCAAGCCTTGCTCCTACAAGGGCTGTAGCCCAAACGAGCAGGTATATTCATATACCCTTTCGATCTAGCCCACGTCCTGATTAGAAGAGGTCGCTGTGCTAGGATTCCCCGCTCGAACACGGCCCGCTGGCCGTCCATAAGATCGTTTTCGTGAGTAGCCATGGTCGACAAACTGACGCATCTGAAACAGCTGGAGGCCGAAAGCATCCACATCATCCGCGAGGTCGCCGCCGAGTTCGATAACCCGGTGATGCTGTACTCCGTCGGTAAAGACTCCGCCGTGATGCTGCACCTTGCGCGCAAGGCATTCTTCCCGGGCAAGCTGCCGTTCCCGGTGATGCACGTCGACACCCGGTGGAAGTTCAAGGAAATGTACGCGTTCCGCGACCGCATGGTCGAAGAACTGGGCCTGGACCTGATCGTCCACGTCAACCCCGATGGCGTCGCGCAGGGCATCAACCCACTGACCCACGGCAGCGCCAAGCACACCGACATCATGAAAACCGAAGGCCTGAAACAAGCCCTCGACAAGTATGGTTTCGACGCCGCTTTCGGCGGTGCCCGTCGTGATGAAGAGAAGTCCCGCGCCAAAGAGCGCGTGTATTCCTTCCGCGACACCAAGCACCGCTGGGACCCGAAAAACCAGCGCCCCGAGCTGTGGAACGTCTACAACGGCAACGTCAACAAGGGCGAATCCATTCGTGTGTTCCCGTTGTCGAACTGGACCGAGCTGGATATCTGGCAGTACATCTACCTTGAAGGCATCCCGATCGTGCCGCTGTATTTCGCCGCCGAGCGCGACGTCATCGAGATGAATGGCACCTGGATCATGATCGACGACGAACGCCTGCTCAATCACCTGAGCGACGAAGACAAGGCGCGCATCGTCAAGAAAAAGGTGCGCTTCCGCACACTCGGCGACTACCCGTTGACCGGTGCGGTCGAATCCGAGGCCACCAGCCTGACCGACATCATTCAGGAAATGCTCCTGACGCGAACTTCCGAACGCCAGGGCCGGGTCATCGATCACGATGGCGCAGGTTCGATGGAAGAAAAGAAACGGCAGGGTTACTTTTAAGTTTCGAGTTACAAGCGGCAAGCTGCAAGTTAAAGGCGGTATGCGTAACGTTGTGGTTTGGTGCTTGTGGCCGGTTGCTGCGAGCCGTGATTGAGTTACTCGTTATGGATTTCGAGAGACTGGTTGTTTGGCAGCGTAGCAAGTGTTTGGCGGTGGGCATTTACAGAGAGTTCGCGCGTTGCAGGGATTTTGGTTTCAAGGACCAAATCACCCGCTCCGCGCTTTCGATGCCTTCCAATATTGCTGAAGGCATGGAACGGCGCAGTGCCAAGGAAAAAGTGCGTTTTCTTTGGATCGCCAAGGCTTCCTGTGGGGAGTTACGCACCCAACTCCTCATTGCCCGTGAAATTGCTTATATCGCCGATCCACTGGCTGAAAATTGGATTACAGAAACCCGCGAGCTTTCAAGAATGCTATGCGGCTTGATTAACAAAATTTCTGACTAGCTGTACGCCGACAAGCTTGCCGCTTGAAGCTTACAGCTCGGAGCTTAACCCCAATGAGCCATCAATCCGATTTGATCAGTGAGGACATCCTCGCCTACCTGGGCCAGCACGAACGCAAGGAAATGCTGCGCTTCCTGACCTGTGGCAACGTCGACGACGGCAAGAGCACCCTGATCGGGCGCCTGCTGCACGACTCCAAGATGATCTACGAAGATCACCTGGAAGCCATCACCCGTGACTCGAAGAAAGTCGGCACCACGGGCGAAGACATCGACCTGGCGTTGCTGGTCGACGGCTTGCAAGCCGAGCGTGAGCAGGGCATCACCATTGATGTTGCCTACCGCTATTTCTCCACCGCCAAGCGCAAATTCATCATCGCCGATACCCCGGGCCATGAGCAGTACACCCGCAACATGGCCACCGGTGCGTCCACCTGTGACCTGGCGATCATCCTGGTCGATGCCCGTTACGGCGTGCAGACCCAGACTCGTCGCCACAGCTTCATCGCCTCGTTGCTCGGCATCAAGCACATCGTGGTCGCTATCAACAAGATGGACCTCAACGGCTTCGACGAAAGCGTGTTCGAGTCGATCAAGGCCGATTACCTGAAGTTTGCCGAAGGCATCGCGTTCAAGCCGACCACCATGGCCTTCGTGCCGATGTCGGCCCTGAAGGGCGACAACGTGGTGAACAAGTCCGAGCGCTCGCCGTGGTACACCGGCCAGTCGCTGATGGAAATTCTCGAGACCGTCGAGATCGCCAACGACCGCAACTACACCGACCTGCGTTTCCCGGTGCAGTACGTCAACCGTCCGAACCTGAACTTCCGTGGTTTCGCCGGTACCCTGGCCAGCGGCATCGTGCACAAGGGCGACGAAGTCGTGGTGCTGCCGTCGGGCAAGAGCAGCCGTGTGAAATCCATCGTCACCTTCGAAGGTGAACTGGAACACGCCGGTCCTGGCCAAGCGGTCACGCTGACCATGGAAGACGAGATCGACATCTCTCGCGGCGACCTGCTGGTACACGCCGACAACCTGCCGCAAGTGACCGACGCCTTCGACGCCATGCTGGTGTGGATGGCCGAAGAACCGATGCTGCCGGGCAAGAAATACGACATCAAACGCGCTACGTCTTACGTGCCGGGTTCGATCACCAGCATCGTCAACCGCGTTGACGTGAACACCCTGGAAGAAGGGCCGGCCAGTTCGCTGAACCTGAACGAGATCGGCCGGGTCAAGGTCAGCCTCGACGCCGCCATCGCCCTGGACGGTTACGCGAGCAACCGCACCACCGGTTCGTTCATCGTTATCGATCGTTTAACCAACGGCACCGTTGCCGCCGGGATGATCATCGCCCAGCCGTCGACCCATGGTGGTAGCACGCACCACGGCAAACTGGCGCACGTGGCGACTGAAGAACGCGCCCAGCGCTTCGGCCAGCAACCGGCCACCGTGTTGTTCAGCGGCTTGTCCGGCGCGGGTAAAAGCACCCTGGCTTATGCGGTTGAACGCAAGCTGTTCGACATGGGCCGCGCGGTGTTCGTTCTGGATGGCCAGAACCTGCGTCATGACCTGAACAAAGGCCTGCCGCAGGACCGTGCCGGGCGTACCGAGAACTGGCGTCGTGCCGCGCATGTGGCGCGTCAGTTCAACGAGGCGGGCCTGCTGACCCTGGCGGCCTTCGTGGCGCCGAGTGCTGAAGGTCGCGAGCAAGCCAAGGACCTGATCGGCAAGGAGCGTTTGCTGACGGTATACGTCCAGGCCTCGCCGACGGTGTGTGCCGAGCGTGATCCGCAAGGGCTGTACGCCGCCGCTGGCGACAACATCCCGGGCGACTCCTTCCCGTACGACGTGCCGCTGGACGCCGACCTCGTGGTCGACACCCAGTCGCTGTCGCTGGAAGAAAGCGTCAAGCAAGTGTTGGATCTGCTGCGTAGCCGCGGCGCGATCTAAGATGGGAGCAGTGACAAGCTTTTAGCTTCAAGCTGCAAGAAAAAACCCGCCGATGAGTGATCATCCGGCGGGTTTTTTTGTGGCTGGGAGGACGCCTTCGCGGGCAAGCCTCGCTCCTACGGATTGCGGGTGGTCGCACGTTCTACACACGACGCTAACCTGTAGGAGCGAGGCTTGCCCGCGAAGAGGCCAGTACAGCCGCCTCAAGACCTGGCGGGATACTCACGATGCATCTGCGTCAGCAACGCATCCTTGTCTTCCCAAAGCTGATTGATCCAGCCCTGAAACTGCAAGCGGTACTCGCCATCCTGGTCGTAATTCTTGCCAATGAACTGCGGCGGAATCTTCAACTCCTGAAAATGCACCACCACGTCTTTCACGTTCCCACACAGCAGATCCCAGTAGCCGGGCCGGCCAGCGGGGTAGTGAATGGTCACGTTGACGATGGACTCAAGCTGCTCGCCCATTGCGTCCAGCACAAACGCAATGCCGCCCGCCTTGGGCTTGAGCAGGTACTTGAACGGCGATTTTTGCTGCGCATGCTTACCCTCGGTAAACCGCGTGCCTTCGACAAAGTTGAAAATCCCCACCGGGTTATTGCGGAACTTGTCACAGGTCTTGCGCGTGGTTTCCAGGTCTTTGCCTTTCTTCTCCGGGTGCTTTTCCAGATAGGCCTTGGAGTAACGCTTCATGAACGGAAAACCGAGCGCCCACCAGGCCAGGCCAATCACCGGGACCCAGATCAGCTCTTGCTTGAGAAAGAACTTCAGCGGCTGAATGCGGCGGTTGAGCACGTATTGCAGCACCATGATGTCGACCCAGCTCTGGTGGTTGCTGGTGATCAGGTACGAGTGCTGATAGTCCAGCCCTTCAAGGCCGCTGAGGTGCCAGCGAGTGCGGCAAACCAGGTTCATCCAGGCCTTGTTGTTACTGATCCAGGCTTCATGGGTGTGGCTCATCAGCCAGCGGGTGAAGCGCTGGGTCATGGCGAAGGGCAGCACTTTGAACAGCGCCACGATGAACAGGAACGAGCACAGCAAAATGGTGTTCAGTGCCAACAGCAACGAGGCGATGACGCCGCGTACGGGGGCAGGAAGGAAAGCCAGCATTTAAAGATCCATAGGTCGGTTGGCAGCTTGAATCGCGGTCAGCGCGATGGTGTAGACGATGTCATCGACTTGCGCACCGCGCGGCAGGTCGTTCACCGGTTTGCGCAGGCCTTGCAGCATCGGGCCGAGGCTGACGCAATCGGCGCTGCGCTGCACGGCTTTGTGGGTGGTATTGCCGGTGTTCAGGTCGGGGAACACGAACACCGTGGCGCGACCGGCCACCTGGCTGTTCGGCGCCAGTTGCCGGGCCACGGTTTCGTTGGCGGCGGCGTCATATTGCAGGGGGCCGTCGATCAGCAGCGAGTTCTGTTGTTCATGGGCGAGCAACGTGGCTTCGCGGACCTTCTCGACTTCTTCGCCGCTGGCGGATTCACCGCTGGAGTAGCTGATCATCGCTACGCGTGGCGTGATGCCGAACGCGGCAGCCGAGTCGGCGCTTTGCAAGGCAATCTCGGCCAGTTCGCTGGCGCTCGGGTGCGGGTTCATCACGCAGTCGCCGTAGACCAGCACTTCCTCGGGGAAGAGCATGAAGAACACCGACGACACCAGGGTGCAACCCGGTGCGGTTTTAATCAGCTGCAGGGCCGGGCGGATGGTGTTGGCGGTGGAGTGAATGACCCCGGACACCAGTCCATCGACTTCATCCAGCGCCAGCATCATGGTGCCGATCACCACGGTGTCTTCCAGTTGCTGCTCGGCCATCGGCGCGTTGAGGCTTTTGCTTTTGCGCAGGGCGACCATCGGTTCGATGTAATTACCGCGAATCAAATCGGGATCAAGAATCTCCAAACCAGGAGGCAACTCGATACCTTGGGCGCGAGCCACGGCTTCGACGTCCGCCGGTTTGGCCAGCAACACGCAACGGGCGATGCCCCGGGCCTGGCAAATCGCGGCGGCTTGCACGGTCAGCGGCTCGCTGCCTTCGGGCAGGACGATGCGCTTGTTGGCGGCCTGGGCGCGCTGGATCAGTTGATAGCGGAACACCGCCGGCGACAGGCGCATTTCCCGTGGCGTACCGCAACGCTGGTGCAGCCATTTGGCGTCGAGGTGGCTGGCGACGAAGTCCGTGATGATCTCCGCACGCTCGCGGTCGTCGATCGGGATTTCCTTGTTCAGGCCGTTCAACTGGTTGGCGGTTTCGTAGGAACCGGTGCTCACCGACAACACCGGCAAGCCGGCCTGCAAGGCGCCACGGCACAGGTCCATGATCCGTGGGTCGGGCAGGGTGTCGCTGGTCAGCAACAGGCCGGCCAGGGGCACGCCGTTCATGGCGGCGAGGCTGACGGCGAGGATGATGTCGTCGCGATCGCCTGGCGTTACGACCAGCACGCCGGGCTTGAGCAGTTCCACGGTGTTGCGCATGGTGCGGGCGCAGATGATGATTTTGGTCATGCGCCGGGTTTCGTAATCACCGGCGTTGAGAATCTGCGCGCCCATCAGGTCCGCCACGTCGCGGGTGCGCGGGGCGTTGAGTTCCGGTTGGAACGGAATGCAGCCGAGCAGGCGGAAATCGCCCGTACGCAGCAGCGGCGAATGTTCCTTCAGGCGCGAGGCGAAGGCCTCCATGCTTTCGTCAGTCTTGACCTTGTTGAGGATCACGCCGAGCACTTTCGGATCTTTCGGCCCGCCGAACAATTGCGCCTGCAATTCCACTCGGCCGGACAGTTCGGTCAGGGCTTCGCTCTCCGGCGCCGACACTAGGATCACGTCGGCATCCAGGCTTTTGGCCAAGTGCAAATTGACCCGCGCGGCATAACTGGCGCTGCGGGTCGGGACCATGCCTTCGACGACCAGCACGTCTTTGCCGATAGCCGCTTGCTGATAGAGGGTGATGATTTCTTCGAGCAATTCATCCAGCTGACCGTCGCCGAGCATGCGCTCCACGTGGGCCAGGCCCAGGGGTTGCGGCGGCTTGAGGCCGTGGGTGCGCGCCACCAGTTCGGTGGACCGCTCTGGGCCGGTGTCGCCCGGATGCGGCTGGGCAATCGGTTTGAAAAAGCCGACTTTGAGGCCGGCTCGCTCAAGGGTGCGCACCAGCCCGAGGCTGATGGAGGTCAGACCCACACCAAAATCGGTGGGTGCGATAAAAAAAGTTTGCATGCGGATTCTCTGGAGGTGCATGGCAGTGGTGATCATCTATAACTGACGATCTACCGAAATTCAGTCGCCAAGGTTATCGCTAACCGAGCCTTGTGCGCACCAACCGCAATCAAAGGGCTGGCCTATTTTTTCAATACGTTGCGCAGGGTCCACGACCCAGGCCCGGGATTGCCATGGCGGCTGATGGCGCAGGTGTTGGGTGTGGCCACAGGAAAGCTCGGCGACCCAATGGCCGTCCTCGTCCTGATGGAAGCCTGTGACCGTTGAGGGTTTCATGGCAATCCGTCCGTCCGGGTTGTGTTCGCTTTCGGGCGATTGCTTCGCTAAACTCGCTCTTTCTATATTCTTCTGCAAAAGGTCTCGCCCCATGCTGATCGCCGCCAATAAGGCTGTCTCCATCGACTATACCCTGACCAACGACGCTGGTGAGGTCATCGACAGCTCCGCCGGCGGCGCGCCGCTGGTTTACCTGCAAGGCGCAGGTAACATTATCCCGGGCCTGGAAAAAGCCCTGGAAGGCAAAACCGTCGGTGATGAACTGACCGTTGCCGTTGAACCTGAAGACGCCTACGGCGAATACGCTGCCGAACTGGTCAGCACCCTGAGCCGCAGCATGTTCGAAGGCGTCGATGAACTGGAAGTGGGCATGCAGTTCCACGCTTCCGCGCCGGACGGCCAGATGCAAATTGTCACCATCCGTGACCTGGACGGCGACGATGTCACCGTCGACGGCAACCACCCGTTGGCTGGTCAGCGCCTGAATTTCCAGGTCAAGATCATCGACATCCGTGATGCCAGCCAGGAAGAAATCGCTCATGGTCACGTCCATGGCGAAGGTGGCCATCACCACTGATTTTCTGCGCTAAGCTTTCGAGAACTGGAGAGGCGCCCGAGGGCGCCTTTTTAGTCCGCGGCTGTCCCTGGCGGCGCCGCCAGGTGGCTGTTTCGAGAAGAACACGGGAATTTGGAGTTCGTCATGAGTGCTTTCCACGACCTTAAATTGACAGCCCTGGATGGTCAGGAGCTCCCTCTGGCGCCCTTCAAGGGGCAAGTCGTGCTGGTGGTCAACGTGGCCTCCAAATGTGGATTGACCCCACAGTACGCGGCGCTGGAAAACCTCTATCAGCAATTCAAGGGAAAGGGCTTCAGCGTGCTGGGCTTGCCGTGCAACCAGTTTGCTGGCCAGGAACCGGGCACCGAGCAAGAGATCCAGGAGTTCTGCAGCCTCAACTATGGCGTGACCTTTCCGTTGTCCAGCAAGCTGGAAGTCAACGGTCACGATCGTCATCAGCTGTACCGTTTGCTGGCGGGCGAGGGCGCGGAGTTTCCGGGTGATATCACCTGGAATTTCGAGAAATTCCTGCTCGGTAAAGACGGCCGTGTACTGGCGCGGTTTTCGCCGCGGACAGCGCCGGATGATCCGACGGTGATCCACGCCATCGAAAAAGCGCTGGGCTGAATCTCTCCCTGTACCTGTGGGAGCGAAGCTTGCTCGCGAAGGCGTCATGTCAGTCGACTTAGTTGTCGGCGGACACACCGCCATCGCGGGCAAGCCATGCTCCTACAATGTTTCCTACCTTTTAGACCTTAATCACCGCAATCAATAGTGCTGTTCAAGGCTTGCGACTCTCCATATTATCCCCGTCATAAAGTCATTTCCCCGTGGAGCGTCCCATGCCCGTTAAAGCCCTGTTCAAACCGTTCCACCTCGGCACCCTCGAACTGCCGACCCGCGTCGTCATGGCGCCGATGACCCGCTCCTTCTCCCCGGGCGGCGTACCCAATACCAAAGTGATCGAGTACTACCGCCGCCGCGCTGCTGCCGGCGTGGGCCTGATCATCACCGAAGGCACCACCGTCGGCCACAAGGCCTCCAACGGCTACCCGAACGTGCCGCATTTCTACGGTGAAGCCGCGCTGGCTGGCTGGAAGAAAGTCGTCGACGCCGTGCACGCCGAAGGCGGCAAAATCGTTCCGCAACTGTGGCACGTGGGCAGCGTGCGTCGCATCGGCACCGAGCCGGACGCCAGCGTGCCGGGTTACGGCCCGTCGGAGAAACTGAAGGACGGTCAGGTCGTGGTTCACGGCATGACTAAACAGGATATCCAGGACGTCATCGCCGCATTCGCCCAGTCGGCCAAAGATGCCCAGAGCATCGGCATGGACGGCGTGGAAATCCACGGCGCCCACGGCTATCTGGTGGACCAGTTCTTCTGGGAAGGCACCAACCAGCGCACCGACGAATACGGCGGAAGCCTGGCCAACCGTTCGCGTTTCGCCATCGAATTGATCCAGGCCGTGCGTGCGGCCGTGGGCGAAGGTTTCCCGATCATCTTCCGTTTCTCCCAGTGGAAGCAGCAGGATTACACCGCGCGCCTGGTGCAAACTCCGCAAGCCCTGGGTGAATTCCTCAAGCCGTTGTCCGACGCCGGCGTGGACATTTTCCACTGCTCGACGCGGCGTTTCTGGGAGCCGGAGTTCGACGGTTCCGAGCTGAACCTGGCCGGCTGGACCCGCAAGCTCACTGGCAAGCCGACCATCACCGTGGGCAGCGTTGGTCTGGATGGCGAGTTTCTGCAGTTCATGGTCAACACCGACAAGATCGCGCAGCCGGCCAGCCTGGAGAAATTGCTGGAGCGGTTGAATAACGAAGAGTTCGATCTGGTGGCTGTAGGTCGTGCGCTGCTGGTGGACCCGGATTGGGCGCAGAAAGTGCGCGAGGGGCGTGAGGAAGACATCCTGCCGTTCAGCCGTGAGGCGTTGATGACGCTGGTTTAAGCGGCGATTGGAATGGCCTCTTCGCGGGCAAGCCTCGCTCCTACAAGGGAATCACCGTCCTCTGTAGGAGCGAGGCTTGCCCGCGAAGCTTTTAAGGCAACAACGCGCCATTCGGCAGCGATTGCCCCTGCACACAAGCCCCGCGCAACTGCCCCTCAAACTGCTCGATAATCGCCGCCCACCCCTGGCGACTCGCATGCTGGCGCGCATTCAGCCGCACGCAACGCAGTGTTTCCCGCTCTTCCAGCAACCAGCGCGCCGCCTCGCAGAACGCTTCCTCATCGCCCGGCATCGCCAGTACGCCGTTGTAGCCGTGGCGAATGTGCTGACCCGCTGCCGCCATATCGTAGGCCACCACGCCCAGCCCCGACGCCAGCGCCTCCAGCACCACATTGCCGAAGGTCTCGGTCAGGCTCGGAAACAGAAATACATCCCCCGACGCATAGTGACTGGCCAGGGCTTCGCCGCGCTGTGAGCCGCAGAAAATCGCCTCGGGCAAATCCTTCTCCAGCGCCATTCGCAACGGACCGTCGCCGACCACGATCAACTTCAGGTTTCGCTGTGGATAGGTGCTTTTCAATGCCTCGAAGCTGCGCTTGAGCAAGCCCAGGTTCTTCTCCGGGGCCAGGCGTCCGACATGGATCACGGCAATGTCATCGTCCGCCAGGCCCCATTGTTCACGCAGCGCGTCGAGACGTTTGGTGGGGTGAAACAGTTGGCTATCGACCCCCCGGGACAACAGGGCCAGGCGTTCGAACTGCCGGCGTTCCAGCTCCAGTCGCTGGCTGATGCTGGGCACCAATGTCAGTGTCGAGCGGTTGTGAAACCAGCGCAGGTAGTGGGTCAACAGGCGCGTCAGCAGGCCGAACCCATACTGGCTCGAGTACTGTTGGAAGTTGGTGTGAAAGCCGCTGACCACCGAAATCCCCAGGCGCCGCGCCGCACGCAAGGCCGACAGACCCAACGGCCCTTCAGTGGCGATGTACAACACGTCGGGGCGATGGCGTTTCCAGCGCCGCAGCAACTTGTGCATCGACGACTGGCCCCACTGCAACCCCGGATAACCCGGCAGCGGCCAGCCGCGACACAGCAGCAGTGCATCGTCACTGCCCAACTGCCGATCACAGCCCTGACGCGGGCGAACCAGCTCGACCTGATGCCCGCGCGCGCGCAAACCGTCGCACAAGCGGCCAAGGGTATGGGCCACGCCATTGATTTCCGGGGGGAAGGTTTCGGTGATCAGGGTGATATGCAGAGCTGTCGTCATGACCTCAGTGTCGGCTGAGGCCATGTCGTCATTGTGTCAGTGCGATGATGGATTTATGACGCCGCGCGCTGAGGCACCAGGTTCTCCGCCCCACGTTCACGCACCCAGAACAACGTCGCCCCGGCCACGGCGGCCGGCATCATCAGGATGTTGACCACGGGAATCAGCAGCGCCAGGTACACGATCCCGCCAAAGCTCATGCTCTGCCAGCGCTTTTCGCGCAGCCAGGCGAGCATTTCGTTCCAGCCGAGTTTGTGGTTGTCCGCCGGGTAGTCGATGTACTGGATCGCCATCATCCATACGCCGAACAGCAGCCACAACGGCGCGGCGATGATGTTGACCACCGGGATGAACGAGAGAATGAACAGGCCCAGCGCCCGGGGCAGGAAGTAGCCGAGTTTGCGCATTTCCCGGGCCAGGGTGCGGGGGATCATTTCGATCAGCTCGCCCCAACTGAAGGTCGGGAAGTCGTCGGTGCCGCGCACCACCACTTCGACTTTTTCCGCGAGGAAGCCGTTGAACGGTGCGGCGATGACGTTGGCGAGCATGGTGAAGGTGAAGAACACCATGAATCCCACCAGCACCACGAAAATCGGCCAGAGGACGTAGCTGAGGAAACTCAGCCAGTCGGGCAGGGACGGCATCAGGGTGTCGACCCATAAGCTGAATTGATGGCCGGCCAGGTAAATCAATCCGACGAACAGCACCAGGTTGATTGCCAGCGGCAACAAGACGAACAAACGCAGGCCCGGGCTCAAGACCAGCTTGAGGCCTTCGCGCAGGTATTGCGGGCCGGACAGAACAGGGGCGGGCATAGCGTGCTCCGAGCAAGGGGTAAACGCGCCGACCTTACCGGCTTTGCCTCACGGGCGAAAGCGCGGTCGCAGCGTCGACATTCACTGTAACAAAGGCGTCTATAAAATCACCGTATCGGGATAGAGACCGCCTATGAGCTGGATTGTTAAACCGTATTTCCTTAATCTTCGCCCCCTCGATACGCTGCACCCATTCTTTTTACAGGACTGTCGAGCTCAAGCCTTCCCCAAGTGCTTTCAACAGTCCTTTTTTATTCCCGCCGGCAAACCCGGCGTTCCGCGCCAGGTTATTCGGGCCGGTTAACAGGAGCAGGTCATGTCTGAAGTCCGTCATTCGCGAGTGATTATTCTCGGTTCCGGCCCTGCCGGTTACAGCGCCGCGGTGTATGCCGCCCGTGCCAACCTCAAGCCACTGCTGATCACCGGCATGCAGGCTGGCGGTCAACTGACCACCACCACCGAAGTCGACAACTGGCCGGGCGACGTCCACGGCCTGACCGGCCCGGCGCTGATGGAGCGGATGAAAGAGCACGCCGAACGCTTTGAAACCGAGATCGTCTTCGACCACATCAATGCCGTGGACTTCGCCGCCAAGCCGTACACCCTGACCGGCGACAGCGCGACCTACACCTGCGACGCCCTGATCATCGCCACCGGCGCCAGCGCGCGTTACCTGGGCCTGCCGTCGGAAGAAGCGTTCATGGGCAAAGGCGTGTCGGCCTGCGCGACCTGCGACGGTTTCTTCTACCGCAACAAGCCAGTGGCTGTGGTCGGTGGCGGTAACACTGCCGTTGAAGAAGCGCTGTACCTGGCCAACATCGCCAGCACCGTGACCCTGATCCACCGTCGCGAAACCTTCCGCGCCGAGAAGATCCTGATCGACAAGCTCAACGCCCGCGTTGCCGAAGGCAAGATCATCCTCAAGTTGAACTCGAACCTGGACGAAGTCCTGGGCGACAACATGGGCGTGACCGGTGCTCGCCTGAAGAACAACGACGGCAGCTTCGACGAACTGACCGTGGACGGCGTGTTCATCGCCATCGGCCACACCCCGAACACTTCGCTGTTCGAAGGCCAGCTGACGTTGAAAGACGGCTATCTGGTGGTGCACGGCGGCCGTGAAGGCAATGCCACTGCCACCAACCTGGAAGGCATCTTCGCCGCCGGTGACGTGGCTGACCACGTTTACCGCCAGGCGATCACCTCGGCCGGCGCCGGCTGCATGGCGGCACTGGACGCCGAGCGCTACCTCGACGACCTGCAGAACGCCAAACTCTGATTGCGTTGAAATGAAAAAACCGGCCTCGGCCGGTTTTTTTGTGCCCACAAAAAATGCGTTAGCCGCGCAATCGTTCCTGAACAAAATCCATGACCTTCAACGACTGATAGATCGCATTGGCCGCAATCTTCCCGAACGGCCCACCGTTCCAGTCCAGCAGATACGGCTTGAACAGCTGATAGCGCGCACTGTCCCCGCACAGCGCTTCAGCGATCACCCGGCCGCCGATGGAGCCGGTGTTCAAGCCATGGCCGCCAAACGAAGTGCAGGCCCAGACACCCGGTTCCAGCAGCCCCAGGTTGGGCATTTTGTTGGTGGAGTAGCCCATCAGGCCGGACCAGGCCAGGTCGATCTTGACCGCAGCCAATTGCGGATACACCGAGACCATATCGGCCTTGAGCATCGCCGCCAGGGCTTTTTCGTCCTGTTCGTTGCGGGTGGTAATGCGTCCGCCCCAGAGCAGGCGGTCGCCTTCGACCACGCGGTAATAGTCCGATGCGCGGCGGTCATCGGAGAACGCGGCGCCGGAGTCGAGGACGTTCTTGATCCCGTCGCCCAGGTGTTCGGTCAGCACCACGTACGTGGCGATCGGTAGATAGGCGCGGCTGAGCTTCTGCAATTCCGGGCCGCCGTAGCCGCCGGCGCAGAACACCAGATCCTGGCAGCACACGGTGCCGTGAGCAGTGCGGACGATTTTGTCGGCGCCCTGGTGCTGCCAGGCGAGCATTTTCGAGTGTTCGAAAATCCGTCCTCCCGCCGCTTCGATGGCGAGGGCCAGGCCCAGGCAATAATTCAAGGGGTGGAAATGCAGGGCATTGGGGTCTTCGACACCCTGGAAATAACGCGAGGTGTGCGCCCGTTCGCGCACCTGGGCGGTGTCGAGAAAGTTGAGTTCATAGCCGAAGTCCCGGCGCATGGTTTCGATGTGGTTTTTCACTTCGGCGCCGTCGTCGTAACGCTTGACGCGAATGGTGCCGGCGGACGGCGCGCACCCGGTCAGGGCCAGTTCACGGATGTTGTCGCGGACGATCTCCACCCCCTCGGCCGACATCTGGAACAACGCCCTGGCCTGTTCCAGACCGAGTTTTTTGCGGATCGCCCCAGAGCCTTCCGCCCAGCCCGGCGAGACCACGCCGCCATTACGACCGGACGCGCCCCAGGCGACTTGATGGGCTTCAAGGATGATCACGCGCTTGCCGCGCCGGGTCAGCTCGAGGGCGGCCGTGAGGCCGGCGATACCGGCGCCGATGATGCACACGTCGCAGGTTTGATCGCCGTTCAGTGCGGGCCGGGCCGCGCGCGGCAGCGAGGTTTGGGAATACCAGGTGGTTGGAAAGGACATGATCAATCCTTGAAGAAGGGTGTTTGCGGGAGCGAGCCGGCTTGCTCCCACAGGGCCAGTGCGCTTACTTGATGGTCGAGTAGTCGACGCCGTACCACTTGTCCGAGAGCTTGGTCAGCGTGCCGTCCTTGTGCATCGCGCCCACGATTTCACTGAGTTTGGCGGTCAGCTCCGGGTCACCCTTGTCGGTGGCGATGGCCAGCGGTTCGTAGAACGCCACGGCATTGTCCACGGCACGCAGCGGGTAGCCTTTCTTGACGGCCGCGTCCAGGGTGCTGCGTTGCGTGAGGATCGCATCCAGGCGTGTGCCATCGCCCAGGCGCAAATCGTCCAGCGGGCCGACAGAGCCGGAGTAGGTCTTCATTTTTTCGGTTTTGACGTCATACACCACGGGCGGCACGTCGGTGGTTTCAATGGCCAGCGCCTGGCTGAAATAGTCCTCGGACGTGGTGCCGCCTTCGACGCCGATGGTCTTGCCGTTCAGCGCTTTGTGGTCGGTGACTTTGGAGGTGCCGTGCACTGCAAACACGTAGGGCACGTAGTAATAGGTGCCGGGGAAATCGAGGATGCGCGAGCGACTTTTAGTCGCGGTCATCGAGCCCACGGACACGTCCCAGCGCCCGTTCCATTTGCCGGCGGTGATCACGTCCCAGTCCGGCGTGATGAACTTGACCGCGACCCCGAGGCGCTTGGCGATCTCCTTGGAGACGTCGATGTCGAAACCGTCGATCTCATTCTTGTCGTTGATGAATCCCTGGGGTGGCCAGGTCGCCGAGGTCGCGACGGTCAGGGTCTTGCTGCTCTCGATCTTGTCCAGGACCGCGCCGGCATTGGCGGCGCCGACGAACAACAGCGACAGGGTGGCAGCGAGGGTCAGCGCATGTTTTTTACTGAGCATGTTTATCTCCACTTTTCGTTTTTGTTATGCGGGGTAAAGCCGTTCTCAGTGACCGATGATTTGCGAGAGAAACTTCTGCGCGCGTTCGGTCTGGGGGTTGTTGAAAAACTCGGCCGGGGTGGCTTGTTCGATGACCTGGCCCTGGTCCATGAACAGCACGCGATCGGCGACCTTGCTGGCAAAACCCATCTCGTGGGTCACGCAAATCATGGTCATGCCGTCGGTGGCCAACTCGCCCATGACATCGAGCACTTCGTGGACCATTTCCGGGTCCAGCGCCGAGGTTGGCTCATCGAACAGCATCACTTTGGGATTCATGCACAGCGCCCGGGCAATCGCCACGCGTTGCTGCTGGCCGCCGGACAGTTGCGACGGATACTTGTGCGCGTGCTCGGCAATCCGCACTCGCTCCAGGTACACCTGCGCACGTTTTTTCGCTTCGGTGGACGACACGCCTTGTACCAACTGCGGGGCCAGGGTCAGGTTGTCCATCACGCTCAGATGCGGGAACAGGTTGAAGCTCTGGAACACCATGCCGATTTCCCGGCGCACCGCGCTGACACTTTCCGCCTCGCTGGTGAGGGTGATGCCGTTGACCTGGATGTGGCCTTTCTGGAAATTTTCCAGGTGATTGATGCAGCGAATCATCGTCGACTTGCCCGACCCCGACGGCCCGCACACCACCAGGATTTCCCCGGCGGCCACGTTCAGATTGACGTCACGCAAGGCGTGAAAATTGCCGTACCACTTGTTCAGGCCAGTGATTGAAATCATGGATGGGCCGGTCTGCGTAGCAGGGGCCAGGTCGAGTCGCTCGGCGGTAGTCATCATGGATCAACCTCTGGCAGTGGATCGGTTGACCCGTTTTTCGATTCGCGCCTGCACCCGTTCGAGAATGAACGACAGCGCCCAGTAAATCATCGCGGCGGTGATCAGCATTTCCAGGTGACGGAAGTCCGCGCGGCCCTGGGTCTTGGCCAGGTACATCAGCTCCCAGACACCGATCACTGACACCAGCGAACTGTCCTTGAGCATGGCGATGAACTGGTTGCCGGTGGGCGGGATGATCACCCGCAAGGCTTGCGGCATGATCACCCGGCTCAGGGTTTTGAACGGGCTGATGCCCAGCGCCCGCGAGGCTTCCCACTGGCCGACCGGAATGCTCTGGATCCCCGCGCGGAAGATCTCGGTCATGTACGCGCCGTAGCACAGCGACAGGGCGAGGATGCCGGCCGGCACTGCGTCGACCACGTAACCGAGTTGCGGCAGGCCGAGGTAAATCAGGTAGATCTGGATCAGCAGCGGCACACCGCGAAAGAACGAGGTGTAGAACGAGGCGATGGCATTCGCCAGACCGTTGTTCGACAGCTTGGCCACCGCGCCGATCAGCGCCAGCACAAAGGCAATCACGATGGCGACGGCGGAGATATACAGCGTGGTCGCGGCGCCCTGGATGATCAGGAAACCGATCTTGTCGAGGATGAAGCTGTAGGAGAGGTTGAAGGTGTCGAAGAAGGCGAGGAACAGGATCAGCAGTTCGATCCACACTACGGTGGTTTGCACTTTGAACTTCAGGCGCCCGAGGACATGGAAGTTCAGTGTGCCGAGCACGGCGATCAGCAAACCGATGGCGATATTGCGGGCGGTCAGGCTGTCGGGGGCGTCGCTAAGCAGTGGATGCAGAAAGTGACTGAGGGCGCTGTTGCCCAGGTTCATCAGGTACGCGCCGAGGAACAACACCACAGCGACGCCAAGCAGGAATTGAGGATCATTGGACTTTTTTTTATAAATTATATTGTCGTGATACATGAATGCCTCGGCTTGTAGGTGGTTACGGTCTCGCTCGATAAAAGAAGTTATTTGCAGGAGCCTGGCTTGCCGGCGAAGGCGATTGGCGGGGCGCCCTCGCCGGCAAGCCTGGCTCCTGCAGGTCGGTTATTGGGCAGTATTGCGACGCAAAATCCGGGACTACAAGCGAACATAATTCGCTATGTCAGTCCCGGATCGCAGTTTGCGTTTTCAGGAAAGCTTGGCCAGGCAGGCCTCTAAGATGTCCAGACCTTCCTCCAGCACCGCTGCCTCGGTGGTCAGCGGTGCCAGCAGCCGAATGATGTTGCGCGACTTGCCGCTGGGCATCAGCAGCAAACCCGCGTCCCGGGCCAGGGCCAGAAGCTGGGTCAGTTGCGCTGAGGCCGGTGTGCCGTCGGCGTTGACCAACTCGATACCGCGCATCGCGCCGACACCGTTCAAACGCCCCAAAAACGGTGAGAGTTTGCTGGCGCGCCAAGCCTCGTAGCGGCTGACAATCGCTTCTTCCTGTTGCGAACCCCAGGCGTGCAGGTTCGCATCGGTCATCTCATCCAGGGTCGCCAGCGCCGCCGCGCAGGCGATCGGGTTGCCTGAATAAGTGCCGCCGAGTCCGCCCTTGGGCAGCGTGTCGAGCAGCGCTTTGCGCCCGACCACCGCGCCCAGCGGCACACCGCCGGCAATACTCTTGGCGAGCAGGATCAGGTCCGGCTCGATTCCCAATCGCGAGAAGGCAAAACGCTCCCCGGTACGGCCGAAACCGGACTGGATTTCATCGGCGATCAGCAGGATGTTTTTCTCGTCACAGAAGCGCCGCAACGCCTGGGCGAATTCCACGTCCATCGCCAGGAAACCCGCTTCGCCCTGCACCGGTTCGACGATAAAACACGCCACGTCATTCACATCGATCTCGACGCTGAACAGCCGATCCATCGCCTTCAACGCTTCGGCGCAGGTCACGCCGTTGTCCTTGCTCGGGAAAGGCAGGTGATACACCGGACCGGGCAGCACCCCGACTTTCTGTTTGTAGGGCGCGACTTTGCCGTTGAGGTTGAGGGTGGCGAGGGTGCGGCCGTGGAAGGCGCCGTCGAAAGCGATCACGGCGGTGCGGCCGGTGGCTCCGCGAACGATCTTCAAGGCGTTTTCCGCTGCTTCTGCGCCGCTGTTGGTGAGCATGCCGCTGACTGGGTAGCTGACCGGGATAAACGCCGTCAGGCGCTCCATCAAGTCGAGGTAAGGCACATGCGGCGCAGCGTTGAACGCGTAGTGGGTCAGCCGGGTGGCTTGTTCGCGAATGGCTTCGACGATGCGCGGGTGGCAATGGCCGAGGTTGAGCACGCCGATGCCGCCGACGAAATCGATGTAGCGTTTGCCCTCGGTATCCCAGACTTCGGCATTCTTGCCGTGGCTGAGGGTGACGGGATGCACGACGTTGATCGACTGGCTGATGGTTTCGCTGCTCATGGATACCTGACTCAGAAGAAGGGTTGCTTCTTTTTATCTAAGCCGTGAGCAGGGGGGCCGGGCAAACGAAATAAAGTCGCCGGGTCAATCTTAAAAGTCGGGATGTGCCGCAGGAGCATGGCTTGCCCGCGATGGCGTTCTTGAGATCGCCTTCGCGGGCAAGCCTCGCTCCTACGGGACGGTGGTGTTCGTGGGAACGCGGTTTTAGCGGCGGGTCAGGGGCTGTTGGGTGAACTTCACGCCGGCCAGACCATGAGCAATCAACGCGCGGATATTGCCGTGATCGCTGCCTTCAGGCGTCGCCACCACCGAACGGTAATGCTCGCCAAACGCCAACAGCGCCTCTTCATCGCTCAGACCTTCCAGCAGCGCCAGACCGAGGGTCTTGCACGAACCTTCGTTCTGCCCGGCGGCGTTTTCCACGCCACCGTTGTTGAACGCTTGCGGCTGGTAATCGTAACCGGCGGCGATGAAGGCCAGGGTGTCGGCAAAAACGTGTTCGCCGCTTTTGAGGCTGGCGCGCAGGGTGTTCAAATCACTCATTGGGTTTTCCTTTGGCGAACGCCGCTTGTTGTTCGGCGCTGGCTTCTTGCTGGTATTGGGCTTTCCAATCGGCGTACGGCATGCCGTAGACCACTTCGCGAGCGTCGTCGAGGCTGACCTCGATCTGACGTTCGTCAGCGGCGGCCTTGTACCACTTCGACAGGCAGTTGCGGCAGAAACCCGAGAGGTTCATCAGGTCGATGTTCTGCACGTCCTTGCGGCTGTCCAGGTGCGCAACCAGCCGGCGGAAGGCGGCGGCTTCAAGTTCCAGGCGTTGTTGATCGGTCATGGGAGTCTCTGCGAGACAGCGTTGAGCGG
The DNA here is from genome assembly GCF_055179735.1 of Pseudomonas sp. Emmai. NCBI lineage: Bacteria > Pseudomonadati > Pseudomonadota > Gammaproteobacteria > Pseudomonadales > Pseudomonadaceae > Pseudomonas > Pseudomonas sp. Emmai. The sequence continues at coordinate 1,376,481 of NZ_CM143685.1, forward strand.
CAAGCCTCAAGCTGCAAGTTGGATTTCGGTGGCCGTTAGCTTACCGCTTGAAGCTTAAAGCTTGAAGCTTAGCGGCTCGCCGCTAGCGTTATCGACACCGATTCGGCAAAACGCAGGGCGTGGGGTTTGTCGACTTCCACTTCGGCATACAGCACCGACGCGTTGACCATGACCAAATCGAGGATTTCCTGGGTCAGGCGTTCGAGCAGGGCAAAGCGATTGCCCTCCACGTGGGCGATGATCGCCTTGGTGATGGTGCGGTAGTTCAGCGCGTGATCAATGTCGTTGTCGCGCACCGCGTCTTGCGCCGCGTAGAGGATGGTCAGGTTGATCAACACATCCTGCTTGTTGAGGATTTCGTCCTCGTTGATGCCGATGAAGGTGCGCAGGCACAGGTCCTTGACCCGGATGCGCGCCATTCCTGGTTGAAGTTGTGGCATTGCTACTTGCTCCGTCCAATCAATTGCAGGAACTCCTGGCGGGTGTTGCTCGACTCGCGGAAGGCGCCGAGCATCACCGAGGTGTTCATGGTCGAATTCTGTTTCTCGACACCGCGCATCATCATGCACATGTGTTTGGCTTCGATCACCACGGCGACCCCGGCGGCATCCGTCACGTGCTGCACCGCGTCGGCGATCTGCCGGGTGAGGTTCTCCTGAATTTGCAGGCGCCGGGCGAACATGTCCACCAGGCGTGCAATCTTCGACAGGCCCAACACTTTGCCCGTCGGAATATAAGCCACATGCGCCTTGCCGATGAAGGGCAGCAGGTGGTGCTCGCACAGCGAATAGAGCTCGATGTCGGCGACGATGATCATCTCGTCGGTGTCCGAGGAAAACAGCGCGCCGTTAACGATTTCCTCGACACTTTGCTCGTAGCCATGACACAGGTACTGCATGGCTTTGGCGGCGCGCATCGGGGTGTCTTGCAGGCCTTCGCGGTCGGGGTTTTCACCGAGGCCGATGAGGATCTCGCGATAGCTCTGGGATAAGGCGTTCTGAGGCAGGGATAACGTCATGAAATATCCTCGCGGGGCGGCTTATTTGACGTGCCGTCCGCCGTTGACGGTCAGGGTCGTGCCGGTGACATAAGGGTTGTCGAGCAGATAGCGCAGGCTCTGGTAGATCACTTCGCTGCCGGGTTCGATGCCCAGCGCGGATTTGGCCAGGGCCTTGGCGCGGTACGCCGCGTCGTCGTCGGGATTGAACAATAGCAGGGCTGGGGCAATGCCGTTGACCTTGATCGTCGGCGCATATTTTGCGGCGAAGGACAGGGTCAGGCTGTCGAGCCCGGCTTTACTGGCGCAATAGCCGATATGTTGACTGCTGCCCTTGCGGGTGACGTCGTCGCTGATGTGCACGATGTCGGCCGGGCTCGAGCGTTCGAGCAAGTCGGCGCAGTGCAGGTTGATCAGGTAGGGCGCGAGCATGTGCACACTGAACATCCGGGTGAAGGCCTGGGCCTCGGTGTCCGGGGTTTCGGCCAGCCATTCGGACGCGTTATGCACGATCGCCCGCAGGCTGTCGGTGTGGGTCTTGAGTTCGCTGATGAACGCGAGGATGCCGGTTTCGCTGGAGAAGTCCGCGAACAGCGCCGTCGCGCCCAGGTCGCGCAACATTTGAACGCCGGGGCGTTCGCTGCGGTAGCTGAAGATCACCGGGTGGCCGTCTTCGAGCAGACGCTGCGCACAATGCAGGCCGACACGCTGGCCGGCACCGGTGATGAGGAGGGGGGCTGCGGAAGAGGTCATGAACGGCTCGCGTCGCGGTTAGAGCAAAACTATACCAGCGACGGCGAGCGATCACCTACGACCTGTAGGAGCGAGGCTTGCCCGCGAAGAGGACGCCTCGGTCTATCTGTCAGACCGCGTTATCGTTCTTCGCGGGCAAGCCTCGCTCCTACAGGGGTTACGGATTTTGGGTGGTGGGCGCGACGGGCAACGGCCGCGCCGGCGTGCTGTGCAGCCAGTTGGCCAACACTCGGGTCGACAGCGGAATAAAGAAGTAGACCATCAAGGGCGTCAGGCACAGCGTGCTGATGAACACCCGGGGCAGCAGGCTCATTTCGCCGAGCAACGGGCCCAGGACAAAGTTGAACAGCAGCGATACCGGGAAGAACGCCAGCCAGATCGCCACCGCCTGTTTCCAGCGCGGCGGGCGATTACCGGCAGCGCCGAACCAGCCTTCGATGCCGCTGACCCGATGTTCGGTCGGATGGGCGAACAAGTCGCTGCCCCGTGCCAGCCAGGCGGTGCGCGAGGCGGAGTGCTCCCAGGCGTGCAGGGTCTGCTCGTCGGCGAAGCGGAAAATGATCTGGAATTCGTCATCGTCGGGCGGCGGAGCGAGCACGCCAGAGCCGAGATAACCGGGAAAGTCGGTGGCCAGTTGTTCGCCTTCACGCAACCAGGCGATCAGGTCCTGATAACGTCCATCGGCAACGCGGCGCGCCACCATCAGCGTGACGGGTGAGGTAGACATTTTGTATCTCCATATTACAAACGCGTTGCTCCGGGTAGGAGTTTCGCCAGTCACAGCGCCGGGGTAGTGGGCTGCGTCTTTGGACAAGCAAGGATTATTCCCTAATCTGATATTTACACCAGAGACTTTCGTCACCCATCAATAACTTGAATGATTGCTGGGGATAGGCGTTAAATGGGATCCAATTTATCCAATGAACGATCGTCGCCCCATGCCTGTACTGTCTGATGTTGTCCCTGGCTTGTTGCCAGCTGCTTCCCTGGAACGGGAAGAGCTTTTTCCGATTCGAGAGGTGGCACGCCTGACGGGCATCAACCCGGTCACCTTGCGGGCATGGGAACGTCGTTATGGCCTGATCCAGCCGACCCGCACCGAAAGCGGGCATCGGCTGTACTCGATGACCGATATCGAGACGGTGCGCAACATCCTCGGCTGGATTGATCGCGGTGTGGCGGTGAGCAAGGTCGGCAAGATCCTGGCAAAGACCGAGCCGCTCAAAGCGCTCTCGCACATCATCCCCAATGAACTCGTGCTGGCCGACTACGCCCAATGGCAGCAACAGGTCCAGGCCGCTGTCAGCGGGTTTGACGACGTCCAGCTGGAGCGGGTCTACGGGCAGATCTTTTCCAGTTATTCGCTGCCTGTGGTGTTCCAGGACATTCTGATGCCGCTCTGGAAGCAACTGTTGCAGCGCCAGGAGGGCTTCGGCCAGACCAGCGAATGGTTGTTCTTCGATGCGTTTCTGCGCTCGCGCGTGGCGCAGCGCCTGTTGATGGTCCGTGATACCTCAAAGCGCCGGATCGTGGTCAGCGCCCTGGCCGGTCAGTGTCATGAACTCGAATTGCTGGTCGCCGCGTTGTATTTGAGCGGGATGGATTCGGGCGTGCGGGTGCTCACGATCGGCCAGCCCTTCGATGAGTTGACCCTGGTTTGCGAAAGAATCCAGCCGCTGGCGCTGGTGCTGTTTTCCAATCACGTACCGACTGCCGAGCTGCCGCGACGCTTGAATCGCCTGGCCTTGAGCCTGGATTGCCGGCTGATGCTCGCCGGTGATGCGTCCGACCTGGCACAGGACAGCCTCGCCGGTACGTCGATTGGTTGTCTGGGTAACGAGGGCTTGTTGATGCGACAACGTCTGAAGCAGTTCCTGGCGGGCAGCCTGGATACTTGAGGCTCAGACGTGCAGGGCGGGATGGGTCAGGCGATGTTGCTGGAGAATGAACTGACGCAGACGTTCGGTCTCGTCCTTGTCGCTCTGGCTCAACTGATAGGCGAAGAAACCTTGCTCGGTTTCCCGTTCGAACGTGCCGCGCAAGGCGATCCGCTCATAACCTGACGGGCTGAACCACAACGCGAAATGCTTCGGTGGCTTGGTCTTGTTGCGAACTTCCAGCAAAACCCCTTTGAACGACACTTCGTGCACCCACATCGTGCCCGGCTGGCCCTTGGCATTCTCCAGCGCGACCGGCTCTTCGAGTGTCAGGCGCCATGGCCGGACCATCGGCCCGTCTTCAAAAATACTCGGCACGCCCAGGCGCAAATGCAGCGCATGGAACTCGTCTTCCACCAGGTGCAGCGGGAAGGTCATTTGCTGATTTTCGAAGTTGGCCTGGATGGTGACCTGCTCATGCGCGGCAAGGCGTGTGAGCAGGTCACGGATCTGCGATCCACCATTAACGAGCAGGCTCGACGTTGCATCCCGCACATTGAGCTGCGGGTTGTGCTGCATGGTCTGGATAAAATCCAGCTCATCCTGGGTCAGGAGTGCGTCGCGTTGCATGGCTTGCTCGTAAATAAAAGTTACAAAGTCATCGGTGATTGTAGTTAATGACAATTAATTCGTTGTTTTGTTTTCGCCGTTCGTCGTTTTGAGCGCAGCCAGCTCGGCCTGCAATTCAGCGACTTGCATTTCGAGTAGCGCTACCCGCTGCTGTGCCTTGACTTGGACGGTCACATCTTTTTGTACACCGACAATATACGTTTGTCCGTCACTTTCGTTTTTAACCGTCGAAAGGGACAGCTCATTCCAGAACGGCGTGCCGTCCTTGCGGTAGTTGTGCAGCACTTCACGGCACGAGCCACCGTTCTCCAGCGCGGCACGAATCACCCCCAGCGCCTCTTGATCACGGTCGCCGGCTTGCAGGAAGCGGCAATCCTGGTAGAGGATTTCTTCGCTGGTGTAACCGGTCATGCGTTCGAAGGCCGGGTTGACGTAAATCAGGATGTTGTCTTGCTCGCCTTCCTTTTCGGCAATCACGATGCCGTCATTGGAAGCGTTGACCACCATTTGCAGCAATTGAGCGTTGATCATCAGAGAGTCCTTTCTGAATGTTTGGGGGCTGCATTCTAGAAGAACAAAATGAGCTGTCTACTGGCCACCAGCACGAATTGAGCGGCCATCGCCGGGTTTTTTGCCGGTGCTGTTAATATCCCCGTCTTTTACAGCATCAGGAACAGATTGATGAAAGTCGCCATCCTTTCCGGCTCGGTGTACGGCACGGCCGAAGAAGTCGCCCGGCACGCTGCGAATATTTTGAAAGAAGCCGGTTTCGAGACCTGGCACAACCCCCGCGCGAGCCTGGCGGACATTCAGGCCTTCGGCCCCGACGCCTTCCTGGCCGTGACCTCGACCACGGGCATGGGCGAACTGCCGGACAACCTGCAACCGCTGTACTCGACGATTCGTGATCAGTTGCCTGCCGCCTGGCGCGGTTTGCCCGGTGCGGTGATCGGTCTGGGCGATGCGAGCTATGGCGACACCTTCTGTGGCGGCGGTGAGCAGATACGCGAATTGTTCGGTGAGCTGGGCCTGCGCGAGGTGTTGCCGATGCTGCGCCTGGATGCCAGCGAAAGCGTCACGCCGGAAACCGACGCCGAGCCTTGGCTGGCGGAGCTGATTACGGCTCTGCGCGGCTGACCGGATGCTCACGCAGCAGCGCGAGCCAGGCCTGGGCGGCTTTTGACAGGTACGCACCCTGGCGCCAGATAAAGGCAATGTCCCAGCGTAGATAGGCCGGCGCGTTCAGGGTCAGGCGCACCACGCCTGGCCGCACCAGCCCCCGCGCCACCACGCTGGGCAACAGCACCACGCCTTGCCCGGCGGCCACCAGCGCCGCGAGAAAATCCGCCTGGCCGCTGCGCCCGCCTTCCCTGGGCGTGAATCCCATCTGTTGGCAGGCTTGCAGCAAACGGTCATTGAGCACAAAGCTGCGCTGATACAGCAGGAACGGCGTGTCAGCCAGTTCCTCCAGCCCAATCGCGGTCTTGGTGGCCAGCGGATGATCGGCTGGCAGCAGCGCGTCCAACGGTTCATCGCAGAACGGTTGAAAAGCGAATTGCGGATCCTTCGGCAGCAGACTGCCGCCCAGTTCCAGTTCGCCGCTCAGCACCGCTTGTTCGATGTTCCGGCTGCCGCCTTCAAGCAGATGAATGTTGATGTTCGGGTAGCGCCGCCGGTACTCGGCGAACAATCCGGCGAACAACGCGTCACTGCCCAGCAGCGGCAACCCCAGGCGCAATTCCCCACGGGCCAGTTGGCTCAAGTCATCCAGCTCGCTGAGCAACTCATTGCGCAGTCTCAGCATGCCTTCGGCCCGTTGCAGCACCACGCTGCCGGCGGCGGTCAGGCGTAACTGCGAGCCGAGGCGTTCGAGCAGCGGGGTGCCGAGGCTTTGCTCAAGCTGTGCGACTTGCTTGCTCACCGCCGACTGGCTGATGTGCAAGGTCTTGGCGGCCTGGGTGAAACCACCCTGGCGCATCACTTCGATGAAGCTGCGTAGCTGCTTGAATTCCATGGTGCGGATTCCGTTTTGGAATGGCTTCGAGTCTAACAATTCGCTTCGGGGATAGCAGCCCGCTCCGTAAAATGAGCGCCTGTGAGGACCGAAACCATGAAATCAACCACCGTTAAATACCTGTCGCGACTGATCGCCGAGCTGGCCGTGTTGCTGGCGATCTACCTGCTCGGCTGTCAATTGGCCGCCTGGTTTTCCTGGCCGATCCCCGGGGGTGTGATCGGCATGGCGTTGCTGCTGCTGGCGTTCGCGTTCGGTTGGGTCAAACCGGCGGCGTTGCAACTGGGCGCCGGGTTGTTGATGGCGGAGATGCTGTTGTTCTTTATTCCCGCGTTGATGAGCCTGCTCGATTACGGTGACCTCATGCGCGATGACGGCTGGCGGATTCTGTTGGTGATTGGAGTCAGCACGCTGACGGTGATGCTGGTGACGGCGTTTACCGTGGAGTGGGCGGTACGCATGCGGAGGTCCCATGAAGCTTGAATGGATGCCGATGTTCTGGCTGGCCTTCACGTTGCTGGCGTATTTGTTCAGTCGCTGGATCTACCGGCGGACGGGGCGTTACGTGCTGTCGCCGCTGATTCTGGTCCCGGCGCTGTTGCTGGCCCTCGCCGTGCCGCTGCACACCGCTTATGCCGAATATTCGAGCAACACCCATTGGCTGATGCGGGTGCTGGGCCCGGTCACTGTGGCCTTCGCGGTGCCGATCTGGCAGCAGCGGCAGATGTTGGCGCGGCATTGGTCGGCGTTGTCGCTCGGGATGCTGGCGGGCAGCGTGGCGTCCATCGGCAGTTCGTTCGGATTGGCCAAGGTGCTGGCGCTGGACAGCTCGGTGACGATGTCGCTGGTGCCGCGTTCGATCACCACGCCCTTTGCCATGCCACTGGCCCACGACCTCGGCGGCGTACCGGAACTGACCGCGGTGTTTGTGATGTTTACCGGGGTCATCGGGGCGATGCTCGGCGGGATCCTGCTCAAGTGGTTGCCCCTGCGCAGTGCCCTGGCGCGGGGTGCCTTGTTTGGCGTCGGGGCTCACGGTGCCGGGGTCAGCCGGGCCCATGAAGTCGGCGGTGAGGAAGGCTCTGTCGCGGGGTTGGTCATGGTTCTGACGGGGTTGCTGAATCTGTTCGCGGCCCCCTTGTTGGCGTCGGTGCTTTGACATGGATCCAAGGTCCTGGCGTCTCTGACTCGCTCGGCCATCAAGCTGGCTGCGAATGCAACTACACGATCCCCGAGGGCTGACTAGACTGCTGACACGTGAGCAAAATAATAAAAACCAGGAGGTTCTTGCCGTGAGTGTTGCCCCCGTCCAATCGCCCTACAGTGTCAAAGACCAGGTCAGTGCCGCCGAGTGGCAGACCCGCGTCGACCTCGCCGCCTGTTATCGCCTGGTCGCCTCCCATGGCTGGGATGATCTGATCTTCACCCATATTTCGGCCAAGGTGCCCGGCACCGAAGACTTTCTGATCAACCCGTTCGGGCTGATGTTCCACGAGATCACCGCATCGAGCCTGGTCAAGGTCGATCAGGCCGGCAACAAGCTGATGGACAGCCCTTACGAGATCAATCCGGCGGGCTACACCATCCACAGCGCCGTGCATGAAGTGCGTCACGACGTGGTCTGCGTGCTGCATACCCACACCGCTGCCGGCGTAGCAGTGTCGGCGCAGAAGCAGGGCATCCTGCCGATCAGCCAGCAGTCGTTGTTCGTGCTCTCGAGCCTGGCGTATCACGCCTACGAAGGGGTGGCGCTGAACCACGAAGAGAAAGCGCGGCTGCAAGCCGACCTCGGTGAAAACAATTTCCTGATGCTGCACAACCACGGGCTGCTGACCTGTGGCAGCACCATCGCCGACACCTTTTTGATGATGTTCACCTTCCAGCGCGCCTGCGATATCCAGGTGCTGGCGCAGAACGGCGGCGCCGAGCTGATCGCCATCGAACCGCAGATTCTGGCGGGCGCCAAGGCGATGATCGCCGGCGTCACCAAAAGCGCACAAGGGATGGGTGGCGCGCTGGCCTGGCCGGCGCTGCTGCGCAAACTCGATAAACAAGACCCGGGTTATAAACTCTGATGCCACTCGCCGAGATCCCGCTGTGTGTCTGGCGCAAGCGCGGCCAGACGTTCGTATTCCGTGGCCAGGCCATCCGTTACTGGACGGCCGGGCAGGGCGAGCCGCTCCTGCTGATCCACGGTTTTCCAACCGCCAGTTGGGACTGGCATTACCTCTGGCAGCCGCTTACCCAGCGCTATCGAGTGATCGCTTGCGACATGCTCGGCTTCGGCGACTCCGCCAAACCGGTGAACCACGAATACAGCCTGCTGGAGCAAGCCGATTTGCAACAGGCCTTGTTGGCGCATCTGGAAATCGAGCAGCCGGTGCACCTGCTGGCCCACGATTACGGCGACAGCGTGGCCCAGGAGTTGCTGGCCCGGCACCATGAGGCGCAGGTAAATATCGCCAGTTGCGTGTTCCTCAACGGGGGCTTGTTTCCCGAAACCCATCGCCCGTTGCTGACGCAGAAACTCCTGCTCAGCCCATTGGGCTGGATGATCGGTCGTGCCTTTACCCGTGACGCACTGGTGAAAAGTTTCCGCCAGATCTTCGGTCCCCAGACCTGGCCCACGGAAAGCGAAATGGATGATTTCTGGAGCCTGATCGACAGCAATCGCGGGCCGCGGATCATGCATAAATTGATCGGTTATATCCCGGAGCGACGGGTGCAGCGTGATCGCTGGGTCAGCGCCATGCAGCGCGGCGAAGTGCCGTTGCGGGTGATTGATGGCGAGGTCGATCCGATCTCCGGCGCGCACATGGTCGAGCGTTATCGGGAGCTGATCCCCAACCCTGATACGGTGCTGCTGCCGGGCATTGGTCACTACCCGCAGACTGAAGCGCCGGGGCAGGTGCTCAAGCACTACCTTGAGTTTCGGGATCGGCAGGTGTCGGCGCCGCTCAAGCGGGCGTGTTCCTGACCCCAATCCCTGTAGGAGCAAAGCTTGCTCGCGAAGACGGCGGCACATCCAACGATGATGTTGGCTGACACGACGCTTTCGCGAGCAAGCTTTGCTCCTACAGGTTTCGCAGCATTCACTTCATCATCCCCCAGCCTTATCGCACACCATTCAGCCACCTCGTCTTGATTGTGACCCGCCGCCCCGTGCCTGACACTCGAGGTCATCGTCCCTTAGGCCTGCTGGAGTCCCCCATGAATGAGTCTGTGCGCTTCGAAGATAAAGTCGTGATCATCACTGGCGCTGGCGGCGGTCTCGGGCGGGCGCATGCGTTGCTGTTCGCCAAACAGGGCGCGAAAGTGTTGGTCAACGATCTCGGCGGCACGGCTCAGGGAGAAGGTGCCAACGCGTCGGCGGCGGACCGTGTGGTCGCCGAAATCCGCGAGGCCGGCGGCACGGCCGAGGCCAACCACGACTCCGTCACCGACGGCGACAAACTCGTACAAAACGCCCTCGACGTCTTCGGCCGTGTCGATGTCGTGGTCAACAACGCCGGGATCCTGCGGGACAAGACCTTCCACAAAATGGACGACGCCGACTGGGACCTGGTTTACCGCGTCCACGTCGAAGGCGCCTATAAAGTCACCCGCGCGGCATGGCCGCATATGCGCGAGCAAAACTACGGCCGCGTGATCTTCACGGCCTCGACCTCCGGCATCTACGGCAACTTCGGCCAGTCCAACTACGGCATGGCCAAACTCGGGCTCTACGGCCTGACCCGCACCCTGGCCATCGAAGGCCGCAAGAACAACATCCTGGTCAACGCCATCGCCCCCACCGGCGGCACGCGCATGACCGAAGGCCTGATCCCGCCGCAGGTGTTCGAACAACTCAAGCCGGAACTGGTCAGCCCGCTGGTGGTGTATTTGGCCAGTGAGCATTGCCAGGAAACGTCGGGGTTGTTTGAAGTGGGTGGCGGCTGGATGGGCAAGGTCCGTTGGGAGCGCAGCCTCGGTGCCGGGTTTGATCCGCGTGTGGGTTTTTCGCCGGAAGACGTGGCGGCGCATTGGCAGCAGATTTGTGATTTCGAAGGCGCGGCGCATCCGAAGGACAACATTGAAGCGTTGAAGGAGATGATGGGGAATTTGCAGAAGTACGCCCTCTGATCAGCGCCATCCGGCAGGGCTTGCCTGAGCCCTGCTGATCCCTTCACCCCATCCCCGCTGAAAAACCATCGCCCATAAAAAAGGCCGCTGCAAACGCAGCGGCCGAAGTAAGACGTAGATCAAGGAGCAATAAATCAACGTCAGTGAACACGGGGCGATGACTCGAAACACTTCAACTCATCTGAAATCTTGCGCGAGAGACCTGGGGTTCAACACACGTCTTCGCGTCGTGCTTTGCGGCGGTTGCCCGTGAAAGCCCGGCAAGAGTAAGGGTTTGAAGGCAAAGGAAAAATAGCGATTCCAGACATGCACTGTTACGGGGCATGTAACAGTCGCCTGCACCTCGCCAATGCGTCCATCCATTCCCCTGATAACCCGCCATCCAGCCCGTCCATACCTCGCGCAAAACCCCGCGCCATGCGGGCATTCATCCTTTGGAGGTACAGCGCGAATACCTCCTTGGTGCGCTTATCGCTCCTGGCGTGCGGCAGTAGGGTGGGGCCTTCTGTCACTCACCGGGGAAGACGCATGACAAAAACAACAATGCGCGCCATCTTCACACCGCAGGCGCTCGCCGCTGCGGTGGCCTTGGGTTGCTGCGCCCAGGCGCACGCCGTTGCATTCAACATCGGAGAAATCGAGGGCACGTTCGATTCGTCGCTCTCCGTCGGCGCGAGCTGGGGCATGCGCGATGCGGACAAGTCGTTGGTCGGTACGGTCAACGGTGGCACCGGCCAGTCCTCCACTGGTGATGACGGGCGGCTGAACTTCAAGAAGGGCGAAACCTTCTCCAAGATCGTCAAGGGCATCCACGACCTGGAGCTCAAATACGGCGACACCGGCGTGTTCGTGCGTGGCAAGTACTGGTACGACTTTGAGCTCAAGGACGAGGACCGCGAGTTCAAGCAGATCAGCGACAGCGGCCGCAAGGAAGGCGCCAAATCCTCCGGGGCGCAGATCCTCGATGCCTTCGTCTATCACAACTATTCCATTGGCGATTTGCCGGGCACCGTGCGCGCCGGCAAGCAGGTCGTGAGCTGGGGTGAAAGTACCTTCATCGGTAACTCGATCAACAGCATCAACCCGATCGACGTGTCCGCATTTCGTCGTCCCGGTGCGGAGATCAAGGAAGGCTTGATCCCGGTGAACATGCTGTTCGGCTCCCAGGGTCTGACCGATCAACTGACCGTCGAAGGTTTCTATCAACTGGAATGGGACCAGACCGTTCTCGACAACTGCGGCACCTACTTCGGTGTCGACGTGGCGGCGGACGGTTGCAACAACAACTACAGCGTCGGCAGCCCGGCGATTGCGCCGTTGGCGCCGCTGGCATCGGCCTTTGGCCAGCCGATCCAGGTCACCCGCGAAGGCGTGATCGTACCCCGTGGCGGCGACCGCGATGCGCGGGATTCGGGGCAGTGGGGCACGGCGTTGCGCTGGCTCGGTGACGATACCGAGTACGGTCTGTACTTCATGAACTACCACAGCCGCACGCCAACCGTCGGCACGGTGACGGCCGGTGCATCGACCCTGGCCAGCCTGCCGGGCATGATTGGCATTGCCAACCGACTGGCGCCGGGCAGCGGTTCGGGGCTGGCGCAAAGCGTGATGCTCGGTCGCGGCCAGTATTACCTCGAATACCCGGAAGACATCCGCCTGTACGGCGCGAGTTTCTCCACCACCTTGCCTACCGGCACCGCGTGGACCGGCGAGATCAGCTACCGGCCCAACGCCCCGGTGCAGGTCAACACCAACGACTTGACCCTGGCCTTGCTCAACCCGATTGCCGGCGGTGTCGCTTCGCCGATTGCCACCTCGCCTGGCGCTGACAACAAAGGCTACCGGCGCAAGGAAGTGACCCAGATCCAGAGCACCCTCACGCACTTCGTCGACCAGGTGTGGGGCGCCGAGCGCTTGACCCTGGTCGGTGAAGCGGCAGTGGTGCGGGTCGGTGGCCTGGAGTCGCGGACCAAGCTGCGTTATGGCCGCGATTCGGTCTACGGCCAATACGGTTTCGGTGGCGACACCGACGGCTTCGTCACCTCGACCTCCTGGGGCTATCGCGCCCGGGCGATCCTCGACTACGCCAACGTGATCGGCGGGATCAACCTCAAGCCCAACCTGTCCTGGTCCCATGACGTCAGCGGCTACGGCCCCAACGGCCTGTTCAACGAAGGCGCCAAGGCGATTAGCGTCGGCGTCGATGCGGACTACCGCAACACCTATACCGCGAGCCTGAGTTACACCGACTTTTTTGGCGGGGACTACAACACCCTGACCGACCGCGACTTCCTGGCGCTGAGCTTCGGCGTGAACTTCTGATCTGGCTGAGAAGGATGATTTAGATGCGCAAAATGATTCTGCAATGCGGCGCCCTGGCCCTGAGCCTGCTGGCTGCCAACGTGATGGCGGCGGTGTCGCCGCAAGAGGCCGAAAAACTCGGCACCACGCTCACGCCACTGGGCGCGGAGAAGGCCGGCAACGCCGACGGCTCGATCCCGGCCTGGACCGGCGGCATCCCGAAAAACGCCGGGGCGGTGGACAGCAAGGGCTTTCTGGCTGACCCGTTCGCCAACGAAAAACCGCTGTTCGTGATCACCCCGGCCACCGTCGACAAGTACAAGGACAAACTCTCCGAAGGCCAGGTGGCGATGTTCAAGCGCTACCCGGAAACCTACAAGATCCCGGTCTACCCGACCCACCGCACCGTGGCCGTGCCGCCGGAAATCTACGAGTCGGCCAAGCGCAGCGCGCTGAACGTGACCAGCATCAACGACGGTAACGGCCTGGCCAATTTCACCGGCAATCGCTACTACGCGTTCCCGATTCCGAAGAACGGCGTGGAGGTGTTGTGGAACCACATCACCCGTTACCACGGCGGCAACCTGCGGCGCATCATCACCCAGGTGACACCGCAAACGAATGGCAGCTACACGCCGATCCGCTTCGAAGAAGAGATTGCCGTGCCGCAATTGATGAAGGACCTGGACCCGGAAAAAGCCGCCAACGTGCTGACCTTCTTCAAGCAATCCGTCACCGCCCCCGCGCGTCTGGCCGGTAACGTGCTGCTGGTGCACGAGACGCTCGATCAGGTGAAGGAACCGCGCCTGGCGTGGATTTACAACGCCGGCCAGCGCCGCGTAAGGCGTGCGCCGCAAGTGGCGTATGACGGGCCGGGTACTGCCGCCGATGGCCTGCGCACTTCCGACAACTTCGACATGTTCTCCGGTGCACCGGATCGCTACGACTGGAAACTGATCGGCAAGAAGGAAATGTACATCCCGTACAACAGCTACAAACTCGATTCGCCGAGCCTCAAGTACGACGACATCATCAAGGCCGGGCACATCAACCAGGACCTGACCCGCTATGAGCTGCACCGGGTGTGGGAAGTGGTCGGCACGGTCAAGCCGAGCGAGCGGCACATCTACGCCAAGCGCCACATGTACATCGACGAAGACAGCTGGCAAGTGGCGCTGGTGGATCACTACGACGGTCGCGGTCAACTGTGGCGCGTGGCCGAAGGTCACGCCCAGTACTACTACGATCACCAGGCCCAGGCCTACACCCTCGAAGCGCTCTACGACATCATCGCCGGGCGCTACATTGCCCTGGGCATGAAGAACGAAGAGAAGCACAGCTTTGAATTCGGCTTCGAGGCCAAGGCGGCGGACTACACGCCATCGGCGCTGCGTGCGGAGGGCGTTCGCTAAGGAACCCCCCAATCCCCTGTAGGACCGAAGCTTGCTCGCGAAAGCGGCTGCCCATCCAACGATGATGTTGGCTGACACGACGCCTTCGCGGGCAAGCCTCGCTCCTACGGGGGAAGGCGTTCCGTCAGCCAGCATCATCGTTGGATGTACTGACGCCTTCGCGGGCAAGCCTCGCTCCTACGGGGGAAGGCGTTCCGTCAGCCAGCATCATCGTTGGATGTACTGACGCCTTCGCGGGCAAGCCTCGCTCCTACGGGGGAAGGCGTTCCGTCAGCCAGCATCATCGTTGGATGTGCTGACGCCTTCGCGGGCAAGCCTCGCTCCTACGGGGGAAGGCGTTCCGTCAGCCAGCATCATCGTTGGATGTGCTGACGCCTTCGCGAGCAAGCCTCGCTCCTACGGGGGGAAGGCGTTCCGTCAGCCAGCATCATCGTTGGATGTGCTGACGCCTTCGCGAGCAAGCTTCGCTCCTGCAGGGTTGTGCGTGACTGGTGGGTCGCGTGCTTTATGAGGGGCAATCAGCGTTCTGAATACTTCTCAACAAGTGCGTTGCACAGGGCTAGGGTTGCGGCACAACTATAAAAAGGCACGCCGCAATGACCGCCATGACCCCGTGTCTGGATCGTCCTGGATTCCTTCCTCGCCTGTCGTCCCATCACCTGCCCAGGGCTCGGTTGAGCGAACCGTTGCTGACGTCGCCAGCCCGGGTAAAACTGCTGTGTGCCCCTGCCGGGAGTGGCAAGAGCGCGCTGCTGGCCGAGTGTTTGTTGCAGGCACCACCATCGTGTCGGGTGGTGTGGCTGGCGTTGAGCGGTGCGGTGTTGAGCCGAGACGATTTCTGTCAGCGCCTGGCCGAGGTCCTGGAGTTGCCCTCGGCGCAGGAGTCCACCGTGCTGGCGTACCTGGCCCGGGTGCAGACCCCCATCTGGTTGTTTCTCGACGATTACTGCCGCGTGCCGGCGCCCGAACTGGATGGCCTGCTCGATCAGCTCCTGGCCGTCAGCAATCCCTTGATTACCTGGTGGCTGAGCGGTCGGCGGCGGCCGCACTGCAACTGGCCGCGCCTGTTGCTGGATGACGAGTTGCATGAATCCGAAGGGGGGACACTCGCGTTCACCCTGGCCGAGATCGAGCACCTGCTGCGACATGTCGAGGCACCCGTGGCCGCCAAAGCCGCCCGCCGGATTTTCCAGCGCAGCGGTGGCTGGTGCGCCGCCGTGCGCATTGCCTTGCTCGATAGTTGCCAGTGGGCGCGGGATCATCATTCCCCCGGCCGCTCGACCCTGCTCGATTATTTGCAGCACGAACTGTTCGCCAGCCTGCCCGCCGAACTGGCCGAAGCCTGGCGGGTGCTGGCCCATCTGCCGCGTTTCAATGCCAGCCTGTGCGAGCACCTGTTCGGAGCCGGGGAGGGCGCGCGCTGGATGCAGGCACTGCAAGTGCGCGGTTGTTTTATCGAAGCCTGGCAGGATTCGCCGGACTGGCTGCAAGTGTTCGCGCCGTTACGCCAGTTAATGCGCGACGAACCTTGGCCGGCCGGACGTTCCTGGCATCGTCGTGCCTGTCAGTGGTTTTGTGCCGAGGAGGACTGGCAAGCGGCGTTCGAACAGGCGTTGCTCGCCGAAGCCTTCGAAGTGGCGGTCAGCCTGTTGCAGCACTTCAGTCTTGAGCACGTGTTCCTTGGCCAGAATGTGGTGTTGTTGCTGCGCCTGCATGAGCAGCAGGGCGATGAGCTAATGCTCGGTACGCCGCATTTGGTCGGGTTGGTTACGGCGGCGTTGCTGTTCGCCGGTCGCTTCGAGCAGGCGGCCAATTGCATTGCGCAATTGGAGCGTTTTGCCCCGCAGCCGACGGCGATACAACAGCGTCAATTGTTGGCGCGCTGGCAGGCCCAGATGGGCTGGTTGTTGCATCTTCAGGGGCGCATGGCACCGGCGCGCGAGCATTTTCTCGACGCGTTGCAAGCGCTGGGCGCCAATGCCTGGCCCGTGCGTTTGTTGTGCCTGTCCGGGCTGACCCAGCAAGCCTTGCTCAACGCCGAGCTGGAGGTCGCCCAGGCCCTTAATCGCGAAGCGTTGTGCCTGGCGCGGGCGCAGGATTCGTTGCTGTTTGAAGGCTTGCTGGAACTCGATCACGCGCAGTTGCTGGAACAGCGCGGCGCGGCCGAGCGCGCCGAAAGCCTGCTGGCCAACATCCATGAACTGTTGAGTCAGCAGCCCGATCCGGCCACGCCGTTATTGGGGCGTATCGCCCTGCGCCGAGGTCGCCTGGCCCTGAGTCAGGGATTGGATGAGCGAGCGGCCGGCTTCTTTGATTCGGGGCTGTACGATTGCTTGCGCAGCCAGGACAAGCGCGTGTTGTACGGCTTCCTTGGGCAGGCGCAACTGGCGGCGAATCAAGGGGACTACGCCCAGGCCTTTATCCGCTTGCGCGACGCCGAACGCCTGATGCAGCAGCGGCAGATTCCCGACACGGTGTATCGCGGCGTGTTGTTGCAGGTGAGCAGCCAATTCTGGTTGCAACAAGGACGGCCGGAATTGGCCCGAGAGGCGCTGAGCCGGGTGTTGCGTCATTACTGCGGACCGAATGCCCGGCAGGCGCCGCCAGCGACGCTGGAGTTGATTGCGCGTATTGAATACCTGTTGGTGTTGGCGCAGGTGTATTTGCATCGCTGCCCGGATCCGATCCTGCAACTGAACCGGCTGCTGGAGCACGCTCGGCGTAGTGGCTCGGTGAATCTGGAGACCGAACTGTTATTCGCCCTGGCTGAAGTCTCATGGCTTATTGGTGATGAAACGGGCGCCCGTGAATCTTGGCGCGAGGCTCAAGAGCGGGTTGACCGCTGCCATTTTCAGCAAGCGAGGCGAGATATCTGCTCGCGCTTGCCAGAACAGATCAAGCAACTGGTCAATCATGAGGAGCACTTGTCGGTGGCACACTGCAAGGCTGATCACCCGCTAAGTCAGCGAGAACTTGAAGTGCTGGAGTTGATTGCTCGAGGGAATTCCAATCAACAGATTGCAGAACAATTGTTCATCTCGTTACATACGGTTAAAACCCATGCGCGGCGCATTCACGGGAAGTTGGGAGTGGAGCGTAGAACCCAGGCAGTCGCCAAGGCCAAGGGGCTGGGGTTATTGATCTGAATATTGTTTTATGAAGCCTGTAATGTCAGTTTGTTTTGGTTGAGGTTGTATCATTTGCAAAGTTTGTATTCTGTAATCAGGCCGATTGCACTACATAAGTGGCAATGGGTCGGCGCTGTTATTTTTACGGTGTGCTGATTAGCTTTGTTGTTGAAAGGGGAGTCATCAGGCTTTCCGAATAACACAAGGTGAGTAGAAGTGGATATCAAGACAGTAGAAGATCGCAGTTCCATACTTTCTTATTGGCGCGAAAACTTTGGCGAACATACGATGCGCCGCTTTGACATTCTTCAAACGGCGATGCTGGAAGCTGAAGCTGCACTGAAAAAAGTCATGGGCCCCCGCGCTTCGCTCAGGGCATACGCTCGACTCCGCGCGCTGGAATGGCTGCGCAGTGCAACCCATACGTCGATTGATCCGGATCTCTGCATTATCAGAACACGTTATCGATATAAGTTGGGTAATCGGGAAGTGATTCAGGAAGATCGTCGCTCGTTAACCGACTATGCGATTTTTGGTCAGCAAGACAAAGACCGGATCACGCTTTCGTTCGAAGGGCAGACGTCTTCCGCGATCTCGTATTTTTCGCTGGAGAACTGGCTGTCCCAAGTGGACATCCGCTCTGATTATGCGCAAATGCTTATTAACGAACCGTCGCAGGCTGTGCATGACGCCTCTCAGGAATACCTGGCTCGGCAGATGGAGTTCACTGCGTTTTGCGATCGGTTTGAGCGCCCGGACAATGCAATAAGCGAGGACTGGCTGAAAAGGTTGCTGCAGGGTGATCCATCGATGTTAGTCCGCGGTGTTGTTTTACAAGGCACCGGTGCTCCACTGCGAAATCTCTTCCTCATCAGCGAGCGAAGCCAGCCCGAGGGTCAGGGCGTGTACTTTACGCCGGGCGATCCCGACGGTGGTGTTTGGCATCGGGTCGCCAATAGTGACGAAGCAAGAGCGCATATTCATAACTTGACGGTCAGGCATCCGGACTTTCTATCTCAACAAGTAGGCAGTCGATATCAGTTGAGCTTTGGTCATTTTCTTCGCGAACTTAGTCGGAATGTTCGAGCCTGGACACTTGAATCGGTGAGGTTTGTGGATGTTGCACAGTCGCTGCGCGAGCCGCCATTAGCGGGTGTAGTCTCCGGGCAAGTAGGATGGGACCGATTTGAAAGTATTGAATTGGCGCCGCCTAATTATCGAACGGCATCGTTTGATGAACGTCAGGAATTTGCCAGCCTGAATACACAACTCAAAGCGTTGTATACCGTTGAAGGACGCGAGGCCGCACTTGTATCCTACGAGAAGTTCGCCTACTCCCTCATCAAGGAGCGGGTGGAGGGCGTACTGAAAGAGCGTGGCGAAGTCGTCACCGTCAATCCTGATCTGATCAATATCGAGTTCGGACCACAGGAGAAAATGTCACTCACCTCGGTGATTACCCGAGAGAAAGCGTTCTACGCCGTGGAGAATGATCGTCTGCCAGTCGATAGTTACCCCAGGTTCCGCGTCGGGGCAGATCATCCTTCGATAAATAAACTCAATATTCTCGACCTGGCCGGTTGGTCCCGGACGTTGCGCCCCGGCGAAAAATACATCGAGATGCTGCATTCGGTTTATTTGAATCCCGGCGATCCGGCCTACACATTCCGGCGTGACGTGCACTTCGAGCGCCAACAGGCCGAAATGAATCGAGCCGCGTTGTCTTCTTACTTTCAGGGGCGGATTTCCCGTGAAGTCTTCCACGACTTCAAACAAGCCATTGCGTCACTGCGTACACCAGATATCAACGGCGCGCCGGTCATAGGCGACATGCCGGTCAACCAAAACAGTGTTTATCAGTTCCACCTCGGTCGCCGCCGGCCCGTGGAAGGTGTCTATGTGTTTCGCTTCATGAAAGGGCGCGAAGTGAAAGACTACCTGTACACCCCGCAAGCGCCGGATGGAATCTGGTTCCGTCCGCTGGAGAATTTCGACACTTCTGTCCGCATCAATGATCTGCGCCAGTACTACATTGACCGGGTTCACTACCTGAATCGCACTTTCGCCGGTGAATATTTCGATGCGCTGCTCGCTTCCAAGAGCACCGTCAAGGCGCCGGATCTCGAGGTGGGCAGCCGTGTGCGCGACTTTTCCGGGTCTTACGAGCAAATGATCCGGCGGGTCATTGACGATGTGGATGCGGTAACCACCAGCCTTGCAGAGATTATTGCCAAGGTGACCTACGACACGGTGATGCTGGCGGCACAAGTCCTCAGTCTGGCGATCCCGCCGGTTGGTCTCGCCGTCAGCGCGGTGCAAATCACCAAAAATGTGATTGAGGGCATTGAGGCGTATCACTACCGAGACAGGGCAAAGGCTGCCGATCGGGTGAAGACTGCACTGATCGAACTGGCCACGCTGGGTTATGGCAAGTACAAGGAACTGGGCAAGCCGGCCGTCTCCAGCCTGCAGAAAACCTTGATTGATCTCGCGGGTGATGCGAAGACCCTGGCTGATCTGGTGTCGAAGGCCGCAGGTCTTAAGGTGCCACACGAAGTGCTGCTGGAAATTGTCCAGGACACCTTAAAAACCGAGTCGCACAGTAAAGCCTGGGTACGCTGACGCCTAGGATTCATACCCCATCCGCCAACTCACGGCCCGGGTCGCCGCCAGCAAGCGCTGCGCCGCCGGGCCGTCTTCATCGGCGTGGAACAACGACGTCGGGCCGACGATGGTCAGCACGGCGGCGACATTGCCGACCGCGTTGAACACCGGCGCCGACAACGCATCCACGCCCGGCATCAACAGTCCGTGAACATGGTGCAAGCCGCGTTCGCGGATCTGTTCGCGCAATGCCGCGTACACCTGCTCATCAGTCAGGGCATGGGCTTCGCTGGCCTGGATTTCCAGTTCGCGCAATTCAACGGTTTCCCGATCCGGCAGGAAGGCACTGAACACCAGCCCCGTCGAAGAACTGAGCAACGGCAATACCGAACCCAATTGCGTCACCACCGTCACCGCGCGCACCGCCGGTTCGATGTGCACCACGGTTGCGCCTTGATTGCCCCATACCGCCAGAAAGCAGGTTTCATTCAGATCGTCGCGCAACTCGGCCAGGGGCAGGGCGGCGACTTTCAGCACGTCCATACTGTTGAGTGCAGCGAGGCCCACACGCAGGGCTTCACGGCCCAGGCCATAGTGGTTGGTGGTGGTGTTCTGCTCGGCAAAGCCACTGGCGATCAGCGCCTGCAAATAGCGATGAACCTTGCTCGCGGGCATCTGCACGTGTTCGGCCAGGCGCGACAATGAGGTCGAGGGCGACAGTTCGGCCAGGGCCTTGAGAATGTCGGTGCCGACCTCGGCCGAGCGGACTTTCTGTTTATCGTTGGTGCGCGGCTTTTCCATGGAGGCGGTCTGAATCCCGGGACGAATGGGCGTCTTTATAGCTTGACGGTCAATACCAATCAAATTACGTTATGCGTAATTCGATTACGATAAAAACAACCCAGGCGTGCCGAGACCTCTGCAACAGAGCGACAGGCCATTGCCAACTCCCTGTTCAGGAGGCTCCATGAACCCCGATTCAACCGCGCCAGCGCTGGCTTATCAGTCAGGCTTCGGCAACGAATTCAGCAGCGAAGCACTGCCCGGTGCCTTGCCTGTCGGCCGCAATTCCCCGCAAAAAGTCCCGTACGGCCTCTACACCGAGCTGTTCTCCGGCACTGCGTTCACCATGGTCCGCAGCGAAGCCCGGCGCACCTGGATGTACCGCATTCAGCCATCGGCCAATCACCCGGCATTCGTCAAACTTGAGCGGCAACTGGCCGGTGGCCCTTTGGGTGAAGTAACCCCCAATCGCCTACGCTGGAATCCGCTGGACATCCCGAGCGAGCCCACCGATTTCATCGACGGCCTGGTGAGCATGGCCGCTAACTCCGGCGCGGAAAAACCGTCCGGGATCAGCATCTACAGCTACCGCGCCAACCGTTCCATGGAGCGCGTGTTCTTCAATGCCGACGGTGAACTGCTGCTGGTGCCGGAACAGGGCCGCTTGCGCATCGCCACTGAACTGGGCGTGCTGGAACTCGAACCCCTGGAAATCGCCGTGTTGCCCCGCGGTCTGAAATTCCGCGTCGAGCTGCTCGACCCCCAAGCCCGGGGCTACATCGCCGAAAACCACGGCGCGCCATTGCGCCTGCCGGACCTGGGGCCAATCGGCAGCAACGGCCTGGCCAACCCACGGGACTTCCTGACTCCGGTGGCCCATTACGAAGACCTGCGACAACCGACCACGCTGGTGCAGAAATTCCTCGGCCAGTTGTGGGGCTGCGAGCTCGATCACTCGCCGCTGAACGTGGTGGCCTGGCACGGCAATAACGTGCCGTACAAATATGATCTGCGCCGTTTCAACACCATCGGCACCGTGAGTTTCGATCACCCGGATCCATCGATTTTCACCGTCCTGACGTCGCCAACCAGCGTCCACGGTCTGGCGAATCTGGATTTCGTGATCTTCCCGCCGCGCTGGATGGTGGCCGAGAACACCTTCCGTCCACCGTGGTTCCACCGCAACCTGATGAACGAATTCATGGGCCTGATCAAGGGCGAATACGACGCCAAGGCTGAAGGCTTCGTGCCCGGCGGCGCGTCGCTGCATAGCTGCATGAGCGCCCACGGCCCAGACGGCGAGAGCTGCACCAAAGCGATCAACGCCGAACTGGCCCCGGCGAAAATCGACAACACCATGGCCTTCATGTTCGAGACCAGCCAGGTGCTGCGCCCGAGCCAGTTCGCCCTCGAATGCCCGCAACTGCAATCCAACTACGATGCCTGCTGGGCCACGCTGCCCGTCACTTTCGACCCGACCCGGAGATAACCCATGACTCAGACTTCCACCCCTCGTAGCTGGGTTGCCTCCGCCAACGGCCATGCGGATTTCCCGCTGCAAAACCTGCCGCTGGGTGTGTTCAGCGTGAACGGCTCGGCACCGCGCAGTGGCGTCGCTATCGGCGAGCATATTTTCGATCTGGAAGCAGCGCTGGACGCCGGCCTGTTTGACGGCGCGGCGCGCACAGCGGTCGAAGCGACCCGTGGCGGTCAGCTCAATGCCTTCTTCGAACTCGGTCGCGAAGCCCGGGTGGCCCTGCGCGAACGCTTGATGGAGCTGTTCAGCGAAGGCAGTACGCTGCATGGCAAGATCGAAGCCCAGGGCAAAAAACTGCTGCCTCTGGCCGCCGATTGCGTGATGCACCTGCCGGCGAAAATCAACGACTACACCGACTTCTACGTCGGCATCGAGCACGCGCAAAACGTCGGCAAACTGTTCCGCCCCGACAACCCGTTGCTGCCGAACTACAAATACGTGCCGATCGGCTACCACGGCCGCGCCTCGACCATTCGCCCGTCCGGCACCGACGTGCGTCGTCCAAAGGGCCAGACCCTGCCGGCCGGCCAGACCGAGCCAACGTTCGGTCCGTGCGCACGCCTGGATTACGAACTGGAGCTGGGGATCTGGATCGGCCAGGGCAACGACATGGGCGACTCGATTGCCATCGGCGATGCGGCAGATCACATCGCTGGTTTCTGCCTGCTCAACGACTGGTCGGCGCGAGACATCCAGGCCTGGGAATACCAGCCGCTGGGGCCGTTCCTGTCGAAGAGTTTTATCACCAGCATCTCGCCGTGGGTCGTCACCGCCGAAGCGCTGGAGCCATTCCGCCGCGCCCAACCGGCACGCCCGGAAGGTGATCCGCTGCCACTGCCGTACCTCACCGACAAACGCGATCAGGAGGGCGGTGCTTTCGATATCGAGCTGGAAGTGTTGCTGCTCACCGAAACCATGCGCGAGCAAAACCTGCCGGCCCATCGCCTGACCCTGAGCAACACCAAACACATGTACTGGACCGTGGCGCAAATGGTCGCGCACCACAGCGTCAACGGCTGCCAATTGCAGGCCGGTGATTTGTTCGGGTCGGGCACTTTGTCGGGGCCGGAAAATGGTCAGTTCGGCAGCCTGCTGGAAATCACCGAGGGCGGTAAAAAGCCGATCGAACTGGCGTCGGGCGAAGTGCGCAAGTTCCTGGAGGACGGCGACGAAATCATCCTGCGCGCCCGTTGCAGCCGCGAGGGTTTTGCCTCCATCGGCTTCGGCGAATGCCGTGGCAAAGTCGTGCCGGCGCGTTAAGGGGATCGGGTCATGGAACTCTATACCTACTACCGTTCGACCTCGTCGTACCGCGTGCGCATCGCGCTGGCGTTGAAGGGCCTGGACTACCAGGCCCTGCCGATCAACCTGATCGCGCCACCCGGTGGCGAGCACCGGCAGCCGCCGTACCTGGCGATCAACCCGCAAGGTCGGGTGCCGGCCTTGCGCACCGACGATGGTGATCTGCTGATCCAGTCGCCCGCCATCATCGAGTACCTGGAGGAACGTTATCCACAGGTGCCACTGCTGTCCAAAGACCTCGTCGCACGCGCCCGCGAACGTGGCGTGGCGGCGGTGATCGGCTGCGATGTGCACCCGCTGCACAACGTCAGCGTGCTGAACAAGCTGCGTCAGTCGGGCCACGATGAACCGCAAGTGGTGGAGTGGATCGGGCACTGGATCAGCCAGGGGTTGGCGACGGTGGAGCAGTTGATCGGTGATGCCGGTTACTGCTTCGGTGATCAGCCGGGGTTGGCGGATGTGTACCTGATCCCGCAGTTGTATGCGGCGCAGCGCTTCAATATTTCGCTGGAGGCGTATCCGCGGATTCGCCGGGTTGCAGCGTTGGCGGCGACGCATCCGGCCTTTATGAAGGCCCACCCGGCGAACCAGCCCGACACCCCGCAGTAAGCTGATCGTTCCCACGCTCCGTGTGGGAATGCCGCCATGGACGCTCCGCGTCCACTGTGACGCGGAGCGTCACGGGATGCGTTCCCACGCGGAGCGTGGGAACGATCGTTCACAAACATAAAAACAAAACAGGTACCTCGCGATGCACAACCAGATTGCCAGCTTCCGGGCGGCACTCGACGCCCGTCCTGTGTCCCGTTATCAGTGGTTACTCCTTTTGCTGCTGGCATTGCTGCTGGTCACCGACGGCTATGACGCGCAAGTCCTCGGCTACGTCGTGCCGGCCCTGGCCCAGGATTGGGGCCTGGAAAAAGCCGCGTTCGGCCCGGTGTTCAGCGCCAACCTGTTGGGCCTGACCCTGGGTTCACTGGCGGTGACACCTCTGGCGGATCGCTTCGGCGTACGGCGGATTCTGCTCGGCTGTGTGCTGATCTACGCCACCCTCACGGTGCTGATGGTGTTCGCAAACTCCCTGAATACCCTGATGGCCGCGCGATTTATCTGCGGGATCGGCATGGGCGGGGCGATGCCCAGCGCCATGGCATTGATGTCGGAATATTCGCCGCCACGCCTGCGCACCTTGATGGTGACGCTGGCCGCTTGCGGCTTTTCGTTCGGCGGGGCGGCGGGCGGGTTTGTCGCGGCGGGTTTTATCGACAGCTTCGGCTGGCAAGCGGTGTTCCTCGCTGGTGGCATCACGCCTTTGCTGCTGTTCCCGTTCCTGGCCTGGTTTCTGCCTGAGTCCTTGCCGCGCCTGCTGCGCGATGCACCACCTTATGCGCGCTTGCGCAACGTCACGGCGCGGATGCTCCCTGACTGGCAACCACCCGCCGCCTCGATGGCGCAAAACGAGCAGGAACAGGGCAGCAAACTGACGGTGCTGGAGTTGTTCCGCAACGGTTATGCGCGGCCGACCTTGCTGATCTGGGCGACCTTTTTCGTCAGCCTGATCCTGCTGTATTTCATGATCAGCTGGTTGCCGACGCTGTTGCTGGAAAGCGGCTTGAAACTCAATCAAGCCAACCTGGTGACCTCAATGTTTCTGTTCGCCGGCACCGTCGGCGCGATCTGCATGGCCTGGTTCGCCGACCGCCTCAAAAGCAAGGTGCGACTGCTGGCGGGTGTGCTGACGGCGGCGGCGCTGTGCACGATTCTGCTCGGCCTCAATCACGACAACCCGCGTTATCTGGTAGCCAGCGTGATCGCCGCCGGGTTCTGCATCATCGGCGGGCAACTGACCCTCAATGCCTTCGCCAGTAACTTCTACCCGGCGCACGTGCGCGCCACCGGCACCGGTTGGGCGCTGGGCGTGGGGCGTTTCGGTTCGATCCTCGGGCCATTGTTTGGCAGCATGCTGCTGGCGATGCACATCCCGGTGCAGCAGATTTTCTTCTTCTGCGCGATACCGGCGGTGATTGCGGCGTTGTTCATCATTCAGGTGCGTTCGCCCCAGGAAACAACACCACCCCCTGTAGGAGCGAGGCTTGCCCGCGAAGACGGCGGGACATCCAACATTGATGTTGGCTGACCCACCGCTTTCGCGGGCAAGCCTCGCTCCTACAGGGGTTCAGTGAACGACTGAGTTTGGGGGCAGGTGCCCGAGGCGCTCGGTCAGGCGAATCCGCTGGATCGGGTCATCACTGAGCAACAGCGCATGCTCCAGGTCGAAGCGCTCGGCATTCGGGCAGTCGAGCCGTTGGTAGAGACTGGCCCGGGCCAGGTAATCGGAGGCGCTGCCGTTGCCCAGTTCCAGCACTCGCTCGGCGTCCACCAGGGCGCCGATGTAGTCGTCGTTGGTGAGGTGCAACTGGCGCAAGTTGCGCGACAGCCGCTGGAGCATGTGCACCGGGTCGGCCGTCAGCAAATGCTCGGCGCTGAGTTTGAGGTTGGGACCGTACTGACGCTGCAGCAGATCGCGGCAATCGTTGGGGTACAGTCGGCGCCCGCCACAGGGGTCGAGCAGGTGATCGGCGCCCTGCACCCGTAGCAGGAAATGCCCGGGAAAATTCACCCCCACCAGGGGAATCTCCAGCCTTCTGGCCAATTCCAGTGCAATCAGCCCCAGGGCCAGCGGCTGGCCACGGCGACGTTCCAGGACCTTATGGACCAATGCCACTTGCGGACGCAGTGGAGTGAAGTCGTCCTGGGCAAACCCCAGGTCATTCATGCGCCGCAATAACGGCTGGGCCAATTCGCTCACCGGCAGCATCGGCAGGCCTGAACTGACCCGTTGTTGCAGTTCCATGAAGTCCGCCAGCACCGCTTCGAGCTTCATCTGGGCATCGTGTTCGGCCGCAATCCACAGCGCCGCCTCGAACAGGGCGGGCGGTGAACGTTGCAGGCAGTCGAAGAAGCGTTGGCGCGGGGTCATCTGAATCTCCATGGAATGCCTCGTTTTAGCCCCGCCACCGGCTTTCGTCCAGTCCTGCACACAGGCGCCTGCAGGTTATGTCGCAAAGCCCTTAAAGACGCGCGGCTTATTCCGGTGCGCTTCAGCAATTTTCAGGCGCAAGCCTATACTGGCGACTACCAGAAGTGATTCGGGAGCCCAACGATGTTCGCTCTCATGCAAAGCACTCGCCTTGAATCGCTACACCTAAGCGTAGACCCGGTCACCGGGTTGAAGGCGGTGATTGCCATTCATAACAGCCGCCTGGGGCCCGCCCTGGGCGGTTGTCGTTATCTTGCCTACCCCAGCGACGAATCGGCGGTCGAGGACGCGGTGCGCCTGGCCCAGGGCATGAGTTATAAGGCGGCACTGGCCGGCCTGGCCCAGGGCGGCGGTGTGGCGGTGATCATTCGCCCGGTCCACGTGGAAAACCGTGGGGCGCTGTTTGAAGCCTTCGGGCGTTGCATCAATCAGCTCGACGGCCGCTACATCACCGCCATCGACAGCGGCACCTCGGTGGCGGACATGGATTGCATCGCCCAACAAACCCAGCACGTCACCAGCACCACCTCTGCCGGCGACCCCGCGCCCCACGCGGCGATGGGCGTGTTCGCCGGTATCCGCAGCACTGCCATGGCGCGTTTGGGCAGCGACAATCTCGAAGGCTTGCGCGTGGCGATCCAGGGCCTGGGCAATGTCGGTTTCGCCCTGGCCGAGCAACTGCACGCGGCCGGTGCCGAGCTGCTGGTCAGCGACATCGACCACGGCAAGGTGCAACTGGCCATGGAACAACTGGGCGCCCATCCGATTGCCAACGATGCCTTGCTCAGCACCCCCTGCGACATCCTCGCGCCATGTGGCCTGGGCGGTGTGCTCAATAGCCATAGCGTGACGCAACTGCGCTGCTCGGCGGTAGCGGGTTCGGCGAACAATCAACTGACTCACCTGGATGTTGCCGATCAGCTGGAACGGCGGGGGATTCTGTATGCGCCGGATTATGTGATCAATTCCGGGGGCCTGATCTACGTCTCGCTCAAGCATCGGGGCGAGGAGTTGGCGACGATCACGGCGCACCTGTCGAAAATCAGTTCGCGATTGACCGAAGTGTTTGCCCACGCGCAGGCGGAGAAGCGTTCGCCGGCGCGGGTGGCGGACGAGTTGGCGGAAAAGGTTTTGTATCGGTAACGCCCGAGCTGCCGAAGGCTGCGATCTTTTGATCTTGATTTTTGGACATGAAAAAGGCCCTGAGCCATTCGACTCAGGGCCTATTCAATTCGGGCCTTGCTTACTTGACGGCTTTAACCGCTTTCGCTGGTTTCACCGGCTCGGCGTCTTCAACCACCGCCACAGGTTCAACCACTTCAGCAGGCGCGCTCAGCAGTTCAGACAGTGCGTCCGGCTGGCTCTTGAACGCCTTGGCGAACACATCGCGGTTCTTCGCCATGTAGATCCCGGCTTCTTCGACTTGCTGCTCGCTCAGGGACGGAACGGCTTTTTGCAACACTTCGGCCAGCAATTCGGCCAGTTCGAGCATTTTGTCATGACGGTCAGCTTCGGCTTTATCCATGAACAAGCGCTCCAGATCTCGGCTGCTGCGGTATACCACTTCGACGGCCATTCACCACCTCACATGCCTTCACATTAAGTTGTCTTTGCGACTACTGTATCTATATACAGCGAAAAGGATAAGCGAATCCCTGCGCTTTGGGTAGTGGCTTTTTAATGTAGACCGAAATTGGCGTTTGTCAGGTGAATCGTGTTGTCCCCTTCGCGACACCACAACGTGTCTCATGTCATGCGGCCATCATCTCAACTCACAACTCCTGGCCTTTTTTCTGCATGCAGAACAACCGTCACGTCCAACCCGCATCATCCGCTCGAACCGAGCTAAGGAAGAATCATCGTGAAAATCAACTGGGCCGAGAACCTGCGGCAGAACGTGCATCAACTGGCCGAGTCCCTGGGCAACCTGTTCGTCGAGACCTTCCACTACCTGGCGCTGTTCGCCATCGGTGCGGTCACCGCGTGGGCGGCGGTGATGGAGTTCCTGCAGATGATCGAGGCGGGGCACATCAAGATCGATGACATCCTGCTGCTGTTCATCTATTTGGAATTGGGCGCGATGGTCGGGATTTACTTCAAGACGAACCTACCTGAATCTAACATTTTTTCTTATAGGCAAAAAAAGGGTGAAACCCCTATGATTTCTGGTCTTTGGCGCGCTTGAAGGCGGGCTAGGCTGTTTTTTTCTGTGATGGATGGTGTGAGCTATGAGTGAAACTCGTGGGATTGAGAAGCTGCGCAAAAGCTTGCACAGTGGCGCTGATTCGGTAGGAAATTTGGTGGTTGAGGCTTTCCACTACCTGGCTCTGTTCGGCATTGCGGCTATAACGGTATGGGCCGCTATCAGTGCCTTTATAGGTATGCTGGGGCAAGAGAAAATCAGCGTTGATGACATTCTATTGCTATTCATTTATTTAGAATTGTTAGCAATGAGCGGGATTTATTTTAAAACAAATCATATGCCCTTGCGATTTTTGCTGTACATCGGCGTGACTGCATTAATTCGGCTTTTGATTAGCGATGTTTCGCACCATAACGCGCCGGACCTTGGCATTATTTACGTGTGTGGCGGGGTGCTTCTTTTAGCCCTTTCGATTCTCGTTGTTAGGTTTTCGTCTTCTAAATTTCCATCAGTGAAAGAAAAAATAGAAAGCTGATGTGTGTTTGTTAAGGCTTGTAATTTTTTAGTAAGGACTTATGTCTTTTTTGTTGTTTGATTTGTTGATTTGTTAAGGTTTTCAAGGTGAGTTAAGTTTCAGTTTTTATAAAAAGGATTTTTAAGTGAAAAGTAACAAGAGAAATTTTTCAAATAAATACTCTGATGTTCGTAATAGTATTTTGAAGTACTCGCGTGATTCCGTTTTCACTCTCGCTATGAACTATTTGGCTATGGAGAATAGTTCTGGCGGAAAATCGTTTATGATTCAGGATGCCCAGTGGTTGATTTTTATGATGATTAAAATCTCATCATCAAGCACAGGTGTTTTAAAAATGAATGATACTGATTTTGTTAGGCTCTGTAATAAACTGTTTAGATTGCAAGACTATCTTATTGATGCTGACCCTACAAATTTATTATTGAGATTCAGACCGTTGATTTATCAGCAGTCGCTGCTTCGCAAGGATGTACCGGAGTGTATGAGAAGTCTTGCAAGGCAATGCAAGATTTTAGGTGGTAACGAATTTTACGAAAAAACTTTCCATGAGATTACTGGTGTCGGAGTCGCCAGCTATTTCACTATCTGGCTGAATATTTTAGTTCAGGCGACAGGCAAGAAAGGCAGTGGGTATTTTGAACTGAATATCATAGATCTGTTATATCGTGTTCAAAAAGTCGTACCATTATATCAAGTGGTAAATTTTTTCGTTTTTTTCGGAGTTCGTTATAGTGATTTGCCAACTTTTTTCGCCAGATTTAGTGGCAGTGCTGGAACGGTTGATGATTATTATTATGATACGCCTTTAAAGAAAAAACCTTTTTTGGTGTCAGGTAAAAAAATCTATCTATTCTCGGAAAAGCTTTTGCTGTCATGCTTTCCATTACTTTTAATTCAGACAATCAAGGATGCAAGAGTCGAGGACGCAAAAGCCCAGCTAGGACTGGATGTCGAGGCATATGTTGGCGGATTATTAAAAAAGACAGCTTTAAAGGTTTTTGATGAAAAGGCTTTGAAAACTATTTATCGAAAAAATAATATTCCTTCGCTGGGTTCTAAAGTCACTGATTTTGCAATAGATGGTGAGAGTGTTGTTTTGCTCGAAAGTAAGGCGATTGAGCAAACGGATTGGCTCAAAGTTAACACTGACCCGGTAGAGCTAAAAAAGAGGCTGGACCAAGATTTCATCAAGGCTGTTATACAAGCAGAAAAGTGCGCGATGTTTCTTTCTCAAACCGAAGAATTTCGGGGGCGAAACTTTAAGGCTGTTGTCGTGACTTATGATGATTTTGGAATTTCAACTGCTTCCAGTATCAAGCAGCTAATAGGGGTGGATATAGAGGAGGAAGTTAAGAAGCAGTGTGATGGTGAATGCCCTATATCTTTAGATGATATAGTTTTTATTGCTATCTCTGATTTCGAGGCGTTGACATTTGCTATAGAGAATGAAATGGTAAAACTAGACGAATTAATTGAGGAGTGTCTTGGTGAGCAATCCTTTAATGCTGGTATGTCTTTCCGGAAAGCCATAATGGATAGGTGCGAGTTTGATGTTTATAAACAGGCCGGTGATGTTCTTACGTCAGACGATAGTTTTATTCAGCAGCTTGTAAGTTTCAGTAATAGTGGTCAAGCATTAAATGTACAAAGGCCGCAGGAATTAATCGTTATGCACGACGAGGTGATGCGGTCTATAAATTTTAGTTTTTTATAGTTTGTTGTCGATGGTGCTTACGTGTTCGAGCATCGGCTTGCTTTGAATTAATGCAGGTATCCCCATTTTTGCATCGAAGTGGCACAGTGCCATGCTGCAAAATCTAAAGCTGTCATTTTCAGGAGTTGGTTATGAGTGATGGAATATCGAGGGAAGAGTTTGACGATCTGTTCAGCAAAGTTTACGAAGAGCGTAAACCGAATTTTGATGAGCATGTCAATGTTGCTGTAGTTGGCAAGGTTAGCGCCGGTAAAAGTTCTTTGCTAAACGCTGTTCTTGGTTGCACTCGGAAAGACCCTCTCGCAAAAGTTGGTGCTAGCTCGGGCGTCACCACAAAAGTCACTGCTTATAAGCTTGATGAACAGGTTTTAATCATCGACTGTCCGGGGCTCGATGATGTGCGTGAAGAGAATAGCGAAGAGACTGTAGAGTTCTTAAAAAATATTGATCTTGGTCTTTTTGTAGTCACGGGTTCTGCTGACGCTTCGCAGGCGGCGAATTTTGAGGATCTTAAAAAAAGCTCAAGTAAAGTATTCGTTGTTCTAAACAAAATTGATGAATGGGATGATTTGCAAGAGTCGGCTTATGAAGATGTTAAAGAACAGTGGTGTAAAATACTGGGCGTAGATAAGGTTTTCGGAACCTGCACCAAAGGGTTTGATCCGAAAATGCGTGAGTCAGCACCGATGGATATTCGAGGTGTGGATGAGTTGAGGAGAGAGATCTTTGTCTTCTTGAACACCGAAGGCAAAGCCCTGCTCCTTGCGAGGCATCTTCGAAACAAGGAGAGTTATGCCGTCGGAATTATTGGCGCTGCGATTGTTGCAGTTGCAGGCGAGGCGTTCATTCCTGGGAGTGCTGCATACATTACTGCAACGCAAGTGGTAGCTATTACTTCCCTCAATTATTTATACAAAGGCGAGGTTCTTAACAAAACTTCAGCGCTCGCCTTGTTGCCGACATTCGCTGGTGAAACGCTGGGTATGTCGGCATTCTTGATTGCTAAATCCTTCCTTCCTCCAACACTCATTCTTGATGCGGCGGCAGCCGCGATCGCAGTAGTTATTACGTTTGCTATGCTGGCTGCTGTCAAGTGGATGTTAGAGAATGATCACTCGTTGGATGAAAAGGATTTGCTGAAAAAAGTCTTTGGCGATTTCAAAGATATAGCCGGTGAGTTGAAAGCTACCAAACCTAGTGATTTGAGCAACAAGGCTAATGTTATTGCTTTGATAAGTAGATTGCTGAAAAAAGCTATCTAATAATAGGTCGGGGCTATTTTTATGGCCCCTTTTTGATTGGTTATGCCTCCAGCCGCTTAATGGTTTCTGAAAACTGGTGTGAGCGAAAAATATTAAATCTTTATTCAAAAATTTCCGGAAAATTCGTCAAGACCAACCACATGCCGGTGCGCTTCCTGATCTACGTGGCGATCACCGCGCTGACGCGTTTGCTGATCTCCAACGTCTCGCACCACAACCCGCCGGACATCGGCATCATCTACCTGTGTGGCGGGATTCTGCTGCTGGCGTTCTCGATTCTGGTGGTGCGTTACGCGTCCTCACAATTTCCCTCGGTGAAGATCGAACACCCGCAGCGCAAGATCGGCACGGGCTCCGGTGAGCATCCCGAGGTGGAGAAGGGCGAGATCTAAAGCCGCATGGCTGGCCGGCTGTGGCCTTTGATCTGTGGCGGCGGCAGATTGCGATTGTCGCCGTCGGTCATCGCTTCAAGGATGGCCACGGCGCTGTGGCCCTGTTCGATGGCGATGCCGAACTGGATGCTTTGCACCAGGCGCTTGAGGCGTTTGGGGTCGTTGCGTTGTTCGGCGCTGATCATCCGTTTGGCGACCACGCGGCCACTGTTGGAGAGCGTCAGCATGATGCTGCCGTCCAGACCCTGAATGCTCAGGTTGATCTGATAGTCCGGTGCAAAGGCATCGGTAATGAGCTGAAAAGGGTTGTCCATGATGCGTCACCGCCTGATTGAACGTGCAGTTGTTGACCGGCCATGATCGGGTTGGTTCGCAATACCAGACCATCGGCCATTCCATAGCCATATCGCCATCATCGCTTTGTAGGAGCAGTCTTCGGCAGCGCCTACAGGGACGTAGCAAGGGGCATGCCGGGAAAACGGTCGAACAATGAAACGGGCACAAAAAAGGCGAACGGTGATGTTCGCCTTTTCTTGCCTGCCCGTTTCAGGGCAAAAGCAGTGCGGGTGCAACGGAAGCGGTCAACATTCCACCCAGCTCACCGCCAACCCACCCCGTGAAGTCTCTTTGTATTTGTCCTGCATGTCGGCGCCGGTATCGCGCATGGTGCGGATTACCCGGTCCAGGGAAATGAAGTGTTTGCCGTCGCCGCGCAGGGCCATTTGCGTGGCGTTGATCGCCTTCACTGCGGCGATGGCGTTGCGTTCGATGCACGGCACTTGCACCAGGCCGCCGACCGGGTCGCAGGTCAGGCCGAGGTTGTGTTCCAGGCCGATTTCGGCAGCGTTTTCCAATTGCTCCGGGGTGGCGCCGAGCACGTCTGCCAGACCGGCGGCAGCCATGGCACAGGCCGATCCGACTTCGCCCTGGCAACCGACTTCGGCGCCGGAGATCGAGGCGTTTTTCTTACACAGAATGCCGACCGCCGCCGCGCCGAGGAAGAACGCGACCACGTCATCGTCCGACGCGTCCGGGTTGAATTTCATGTAGTAGTGCAGCACCGCCGGAATGATCCCGGCCGCGCCGTTGGTGGGGGCGGTGACCATCCGTCCGCCGGCGGCGTTCTCTTCGTTCACGGCGAGGGCGAACAGGTTGACCCACTCCATGGCCGACAGCGTGGACGTGATGACATTCGGCTTGCCGATTTCCAACAGGCTGCGGTGCAATTTCGCGGCGCGACGCGGAACATTCAGACCGCCGGGAAGAATGCCTTCATGCAGCAAGCCTTGCTCGACGCACTCGCGCATCACCGACCAGATGTGCAGCAAGCCTTGGCGGATTTCGGCTTCGTTGCGCCAGGCCAATTCGTTGGCCATCATCAGCTCGGAAACCCGCAGGCCATGCTGGTTGCACAGCCTGAGCAATTCGGCGGCGCTGGAGAAATCGTACGGCAGCACCACGTCGCTGGCAGGCGCGATGCCGGACTCGGCTTCCGCCGCTTCGATGATGAAACCGCCGCCCACCGAGTAATACGTTTGCTCCCACAACTCGCCGGTTTCGCCGAAGGCTGTCAGGGACATCGCGTTGGGGTGGTAGGGCAGGCTCTCGTCCAGCAGCAGGAGATCGCGCTGCCAGTTGAAGGCAATGGTCGATTGGCCGGCGAGGGACAGTTCGCCGGTTTCCCGCAGATGCTGGATGCGTGAATCGATAGACGTCGGATCGATGCTGTCCGGCCATTCGCCCATCAGGCCCATGACGCAGGCGCGGTCGGTGGCGTGACCGACGCCGGTCGCCGACAACGAGCCGTAGAGGCGGATTTCTACCCGCCGTACGTCGGCCAACAATTGTTGGTCGATCAGGGCCTGGGCAAAGGTCGCGGCGGCGCGCATCGGGCCGACGGTGTGTGAGCTGGATGGACCGATGCCCACTTTGAAGAGATCGAAAACACTGATAGCCATGCTAAAGCCTATACAAGCAATGGAAGAGAAATCGCTGCCATTTTTGTAGGACAAGCGCAATGTCGGCGATACTGCCCGCCTCGGTCCTACGTGACCAACGAAACTTCCTAAGACAGCCTTTAGCAGGACTAAACGATGAGTCGTCAATTGCACGCCCAGACCTACGTCTGGCTGCACGTGTTTTCCTGTGCCGCGCGGCACTTGTCGTTCACCCGTTGCGCCGAAGAGCTGCACATCACGCCGGGTGCGGTCAGCCAGCAAATCCGACAGCTGGAAGAGCGTCTGGGTTTTCGCCTGTTCCACCGTCGCGCTCGCGGCGTGGAATTGAGCGCGGAGGGCCAGCGACTGGCTATTACGGTCAACGAGGCGTACGGCAGCATCGACGCGGAATTGCGACGACTGGACGCCGGGATGATCAGCGGGACTTTGCGCTTGCGCTCTATTCCGTCATTCCTGAGCAAGTGGCTGACCCCGCGCCTGCCACGCTTGCAGCAACGTTTTCCGGACATTCAGTTGCGCCTGGTCGCCGAGGACAGCAGCGTGCCGCTGCACGAAGGCGACTTCGATCTGGCCATTGACCTGAACGACGGCAGCTATCCCGGTTTGTTATCCACCGCCTTGCTCGATGAGCAGATCTTTCCGGTCTGCGCCCCGAGCCTGCTGCGCGGCCGTCCGCCACTGCATGGCCCGGCGGACCTGATGCATTTTGCGCTGCTGCACGACATCACCGCCTGGCGCGGCAGCTACGAGTACGCGGAGTGGGAGTTCTACCTCAACGCCATCGGCTTCGAAGGCGCCGACGTACGGCGCGGGCACACCTTCAATCGCAATCACCTGACCATCGAAGCGGCGATTGCCGGCATGGGCGTGGCGATTGCGCGGCGAACCTTGCTCAACGATGAGCTGGAGCGGGGGACGTTGATTGTGCCGTTTGGCCTGGCGGTGCCGAATCACAAACGCTACATGCTGCTGTATGCGCCGGGGGCGCTGAGCCATCCGGGCGTGCGTGCTGTGCATGATTGGCTGGTAGAGGAAGCGGGGATTTTTCGCAGTCTGCATCCACTGGCGGAGCAGCAGATGTGAGCAATTGTGACAAGGAAGCGTGGTGACCCAACTCCCGACCTTAACAGCGCCTTTGGCCGTTGTCCGGCTTTTTTTGCGAATCCATATTTATCTTTTTTTAGGGGTTGAAATGTTCTGCGCACAGACCGATTGTGTAAGTAAGAGGCCACGGTGATGACGCCCAAGGGCAAGCCGACCGGCCTCTCGCGAGCTAGCTGAAATAAGGGATGAACTATGCAAATCCAAGTCAACAGCGATAACCATATTCAAAGCAGCATCCGACTGGAGGAGTGGGTACGTACTACCATTGAGAGCACGCTCGAACGTTACGAAGAGGACCTGACCCGCGTAGAGGTTCACCTGCGGGACGAAAACGGCGACAAGCCCGGACCGCATGACATGCGCTGCCAGCTGGAAGCGCGGCCTAAAGGCCACCAACCGATCTCGGTGACCCATAAAGCCGATACCCTGGAACAAGCCATCGACGGGGCGGCCGAAAAACTCGAACACGCGCTTGAGCATCTGTTCGGCAAATTGCGGGGCAAACCACGTGCCGCTATCGTTCCGTTCGAGAGAGTTGCAGCCGATGCGCTGCTGGAAGACGAGTTTCTAGAGAACGAACAGGCTGCACAAAACGGCTGAGGCCTGATTCACTTTTTACCTTTCCACTGACAAACGGGTCTGCTTATGCAGGCCCGTTTTTGTTTCCGGTGTTCACCAGCCCAAGTAGCGATAGATGATTCTCATCGGAGTCTTTTGCGTATGAGAATTTTTATCATTAGTATTGCGGCCTTGTTGGTCTCGAGACATTCACGAGGCCTTACCCGGTTTCAAGGTCGAACCATGAAAGGCAAAAGCCGCACGCTCCCCGTTTCCTACCGACTGGCGGTTACCTCGCGGGTGTTGGCTGCCGTGCTGGGCGGTTATGTCGTGGCCGCGTTGGCGAGTGTCAGCCTGAGCCTGCTGCTGCCCATGGCCCGCGCCGAAGCGGTGGTCACCGGGATGATGACTTCGTTTCTGGCGTATCTGGTGGCGGCGCTCTGGTGTTTTGCCTGTCGCAGTGCCTGGCAGGCGTGGTTCGGCATGCTCGTGCCGAGCCTGGTGCTGGGCGCGGTGTCGGGGCTGGCGCACTGGGCGGGCCAGCCATGAAAGAGGGCTTTCGCCAGACCATGGCCTGGCTGCACACCTGGGTCGGCTTGATCTTTGGCTGGTTGCTGTTCGCGATTTTCCTGACCGGCACCCTCGCGTATTTCAAAGCCGAGACCAGCCACTGGATGCAGCCGGAGATTCCTGCGCGTTCGGTGCCTTCTGAAGCCAGCCTGACCCTGGCGCAAGATTATCTTCAACAGCACGCGCCCAACGCCTCCCGCTGGCTCATCGACCTGCCGACCGCCCGCGAGCCCGGCCTGACGGTGCGCTGGCAGCAAGCCCCGGCCGAACCGGGCAAGCGCGGCCAATTCAGCAAAAAGACCCTCGACCCGCAAACCGGTGCCGAAGTGCAGGGCCGGGCCACCATGGGCGGCGACTTCTTTTACCGCTTCCACTTCCAACTGCAAATGCCTTACCCGTGGGGCCGCTGGTTGTCGACCGCCGCCGCGATGCTGATGTTCATCGCGCTGATCACCGGGATCATCACCCACAAGAAAATCTTCAAGGACTTCTTCACCTTCCGCCCGCGCAAGGGCCAGCGTTCCTGGCTCGACGGGCACAACGCGGTGGGCGTTCTGGTGTTGCCGTTTCACCTGATGATCACCTACAGCAGCCTGGTGATTTTCATGTCGATGGTGATGCCGGCGGGCATTCTTGCTGCGTACAAGGGCAATGCCTCGGCGTTTTTCGAGGAGGTATTTCCGGCGGCCAACACGCCGACTGTTGCAGGCCAACCTGCGGCATTGGCGCCGCTGGCACCGTTGCTGGAACGGGCTCATGAGCAATGGGCTGAAGGGCGCGCCGGTCGCCTGGCCGTGAACAATCCAGGCGATGCGAATGCCTCGGTCATCCTGGAACGCGATGGCGCCGACGGCGTGGTCTACGATTTTGGCCGCGCGCTGACGTTCAACGGCGTCACTGGCGAGCTGCTCGGCACGCCACCGGAACAACCGATTCCAATGGCAATCGCCGGCGGTTTCTACGGTTTGCACATGGGCCATTTCGCCGGCCCGGTGTTGCGTTGGCTGTACTTCATCTGCGGGTTGGCCGGCACGGCGATGATCGGCACCGGGCTGGTGATCTGGCTCGCCAAGCGTCAGCTCAAACATGCCAAGAGCGGCGTGATGCCCTTCGAATTGCGGCTGGTGGAAGTGCTGAACATTGCCAGCATGTCGGGGCTGGTGATCGCCGTGGCGGTGTTCTTCTGGGCCAACCGCTTGTTGCCGGTGGCGCTGGCGGAACGGGCGGATTGGGAAGTGAGCAGCTTCTTCATCGCCTGGGGTTTGAGCGTGCTGCATGCGCTGGTCCGCCGTGGTCGCGCGGCGTGGGTCGAGCAACTGGCGTTGGCCGCGGTGCTGTTCTGCGCGGTGCCGTTGCTCAACGGGTTGACCACGCCGTACAACGTGGGTGTGTCCCTGCGCCAAGGCGATTGGGCCATGGCCGGTTTCGATCTGACATGCCTGGGCAGTGGGCTGTTCCTGGCGTGGGCTGCGTGGAAAATGCGGCGCGTCGAGAAAACTGCAGTGGTCGCCCGCCGCCCCATTTCCCTTGAGCGCGAGGCGACCTGAATGCTGCTGGCCCTGTTGCTCTGCTACGGCGGATTTGCCGCGCTCTGTCTGTCGATGGATCGGCATCACGTCGACCTTCTGGGGCGCAAGCCATCGGCCAGGCGCCGACGCAATATGAGACTTGGCGGCTGGTTATTGCTGGCCTTGTCGTTATGGGCGGCAGTGTCCGCGACCGGTTGGGGTTTGGGCCTGGTCGAGTGGTTCGCGGTGTTGATGTCCAGCGCATTGTTGCTGGTGTTATTGCTGCCCTATCGCCCGCGCCTGGCGCTGTCATTAGCGGCGCTGGGCCTGCTCGCCAGCCCCGTTTGCGCAGTGCTGAGCTGATGATCGCCAGCCCTCCGGAGTCCCACGATGACGAACATCGTGGCGCCCGCGCGCATTTTCTCCAGGTGTTTTTGTCCCAGCGTTCGCAGATGGAAGCGCTGGTGAGTCGGCGCGTCGGGTGCCGGGCGACGGCGGCGGACCTGGTGCAGGACTTGTTCCTGCGGTTCTGGCGTCGGCCACTGGTGCAAGTCGAAGAACTCAGCACTTATCTTTTGCGCTGCGCCGGCAACATCGCCATCGACCATTTGCGCAGCGAAGGCACGCGGGTGCGGGTCAACGAGGGCTGGATGCCGGACGCGCCGGACAGCCAGGGCAGCGAACCGCAAGCCGCGTTGGAGGCGGGCAATGATTTGCGCCACGTCGAAGCCGCGTTGCGTGCGTTGCCCGAGCGCACGCGGCAGATTTTCCTGCTCAACCGCATCCACGGCCGCAAGTACGCCGAGATTGCCAAGGCCATGGGGTTGTCCCAAAGCGCCGTGGAAAAACATATGATGCGCGCCCTCGACGCCTGCAAGGCCAGCCTGCGGGAACCCGAACCGCGTACGCCAAGGAAAGCACCGTGAACCACGCCGAACGCGTCACCCCGACGCCCGCCCAGGAACAGGCCGCTTTCGCCTGGCTGAGCCTGTTGCACGATCAGCCGAGCACTGGCGATCAGCTCACGTTCAGTCACTGGTTGCAGGCCGATCCCGCGCATGCCGAGGCCTACGCCCAGGCGCAAGTGGTCTGGGAATTGAGCGAAGTGCCGGCGCGGACATTGGCCGATGAAGAAGCGTTTGCCCTGCAGGGTTATCTGAATGCGATGGACCGTTCGAAGCGCTCCAGCGTGCAGCGCTGGTCCGGGGCGTTGGCGATGGCGGCGTGTCTGTTGCTGATGGTCGGCGTCGGCGCGGGGTGGCAGCCGCTGCGTTGGGCGGATGATCTGGGCGCGGATTATGTGTCGGCGCCGGGGCAAATTCGTACGGTCACCCTGGCTGATCAATCGCAAGTGACGTTGGATGCCGATAGCGCGATTGCCGTGGATTTCAGCCACGGCGAGCGTCACGTCGAACTACGTCGCGGCGCCGGTTTTTTCAGCGTGACCCACACCGGCGAGCCGTTTGTGGTGGAGGCCGAAAAGGGCCAGGCGCGGGTGCTCGGCACTCAGTTTGAAGTGCGCCTGCAACCTCACGGTGCACAGGTGACGGTGTTGTCCGGGCGAGTCGGGGTGACGGCGGATCGCAATGCCGAACAACAAATCCTCACCGCCGGCCAGCAAGTCGCGTATGGCGAAGGCACGGCAGAAAAACTGCACGCCGTGGACAGTGAGGCGCAATTGGCCTGGCGCCAGGGCTGGCTCAATTACTACAAGGCGAGCCTGGCGGAGGTGGTGCAAGACCTGCGGCGCTATTACCCGGGGCGGATTTTGTTGCTCAACGATGAACTGGCGGCGCGGCGGGTCAGCGGGAGTTTTCCGAGCAAGGATCCGCAGGCGGTGTTGAGTTCGTTGCAGGGGGTGTTGGGGTTTGAGCAGCATCACGTTTTGGGGCAGATGATTATTTTGCGTTAGGCGGCTGGCCTCTTCGCGGGCAAGCCTCGCTCCTACAAAGGGGGCGTTCGCATGTTCGGAATAAACACCCATCCCCTGTAGGAGCGAGGCTTGCCCGCGAAAGCGCCAGACCAGACACCACAAAACCCAAGATAAAAAATATTTTCAAAATAATGATGAGGTAAACCCTAACGCCATCCGTGTAGTGACTGAAACTGCGAGTCATTCGCATCCCGCTGCGGTTCTACACAGGTCATGAGCAATGAAGTCCAGGGCAAAATCGGGTTTGGTCAAACAATGGTTCGGTGCCTCGGCGCTGAGTTTTTCGGCAGTGGCATTGCTGCCGCTGAGCGTGGCCATCGCTGCTGAAACCGCCAGCACGCAACAGCGCACGCAATTCAATTTCGCCATCGCCGCCAAACCGTTGCCCCAGGCCCTGAGCGACTTCAGCCGCATCACCGGCACCAGCGTGGTCTACACCGACGAAGCGCCCTACGGCCTCAACGCCCCGGCGCTCAATGGGCAGATGAGCGCGGAACAGGCGATCCAGCGCCTGCTCAGCGGATCGGGCTTCACCTTCCGCCGCACCGACGCCCACACCCTGGCGCTGGAACCCGTGCCCACCGAAGGCACCCTGAACCTGGACGCGACCACCATCACCTCGGTGCTGGACCAAACCCAGAGCTACCAGCCACCGCCGACCAGCAATGTGATGCGCAGCTCGGCGTTGCTCCAGGAAACCCCGCAAACCATCAACGTGATCCCGGCCCAGGTCATTCGCGACCAGGCACCACGCAATCTCGATGACGCCCTGGCCAACGTCAGCGGCATCACCCAGGGCAACACCCTGGCCAGCACCCAGGATTCGGTGATGACCCGGGGTTTCGGCGACAACCGCAACGGCTCGATCATGCGCGACGGCATGCCGATCGTGCAGGGCCGTGGCATGAACGCTACGGTTGATCGCGTGGAAGTGCTCAAGGGCCCGGCGTCCTTGCTCTACGGCATCCAGGACCCGGGTGGCGTGGTCAACATGGTCAGCAAGAAACCCGAACTGACCCAATACAACGCCCTGACCCTGCGCGGCTCGACCTACGGCGACGGCAAGAACGGCAGCGGCGGCGGCCTCGACAGCACCGGCGCGCTGGGCGAGTCCGGGCTGGCCTATCGCATGGTCCTGGACCACGAAGACGAAGATTACTGGCGCAACTTCGGCACCCACCGCGAAACCCTGGTGGCGCCGTCCCTGGCCTGGTTCGGCGAGAGCACCAAGCTGCTGTTCTCCTACGAACACCGGGAATTCCTCACCCCGTTCGACCGGGGCACGATCATCGACCCGCGCACCAACCACCCGCTGGATATCTCGCGCAACGAGCGCCTCGACGAGCCGTTCAACAACATGGAAGGGCGCTCGGACCTGTATCACTTCGAGGCCGATCACGCGCTCAACGACAACTGGAAAGCCCACTTCGGCTACAGCTGGAACCGCGAAACCTACGACGCCAGCCAGGTGCGTGTCACCGCGATCAACACCAGGAACGGCACCCTGACCCGCAACATGGACGGCACGCAGAATGCGATCAGTACTGACCGCTTCACCACCGCCAGCCTCGAAGGCAAAGTGAACGTGTTGGGCCTGCAGCACGACCTGGTGTTCGGCGTCGATGACGAGTACCGCAAGATCTACCGCGAAGACCTGATCCGCCAGAAAAGCCTGAGCACCTTCAGCTACGTCAACCCGGTGTACGGTCGCGAAGTCGCCGGCACCACCGTCAGCCCGGCGGACAGTGCCCAGACCGATCAACTGCGTAGCGATTCGATCTTCGCCCAGGACTCTATTCACCTCACCGACCAGTGGATCGTTGTCGCGGGCGGGCGCTTCCAGGAGTACGACCAGTACGCCGGCAAAGGCGTGCCGTTCAAGGCCAATACCGACAACAACGGTCAGAAGTTCGTGCCGCGCGCCGGGCTGGTGTATCGCTACACCGATGAACTGTCGTTCTACGGCAGCTACACCGAATCGTTCAAACCCAACTCGACCATCGCACCGTTGAGCGGCAGCACCGTGGTGCTCGACGGCAGCATCGCACCGGAAGAAGCCAAGTCCTGGGAAATCGGCGCCCGGCTCGACATGCCGGGGCGCATCACCGGTGATATCGCGCTGTTCGACATCAAGAAACGCAACGTGCTGATCGCCAACGCCGAAGGGCCGACCACGATCTACAGCGCCGCTGGCGAAGTACGTTCCCGTGGTCTGGAAATCGATCTGACCGGCCAGCTCACCGACCGTTGGAGCATGATCGGCAGCTACGCCTACACCGACGCCGAAGTCACCGAAGACCCGGATTACAAAGGCAAGCGCTTGCAGAACGTGGCGAAAAATACGGGCTCGCTGTCGGCAGTCTATGACTTCGGCACCCTCATCGGCGGCGATCAGTTGCGGGTTGGCGCGGGGGCGCGGTATGTCGGCGAGCGAGCGGGGGATGCGCCGAATGATTTCGACCTGCCGGGCTACACCGTGGCCGATGCCTTCGCCACCTACGACACCAAGGTCGAAGGGGAGAAGGTCAAGTTCCAGCTCAACGTGAAGAACCTGTTCGACCGCACCTACTACACCTCGGCGGCGAGCCGGTTCTTTGTGTCGATGGGGGATTCGCGGCAGGTGTCGCTTTCCAGCACGCTAGAGTTCTGATCTCAGACCGCGTCATCGTTCTTCGCGGGCAAGCCTCGCTCCTACAGAGGTACGCGTTCCTTCATGAGAATGCGATCAAATGCAGGAGCGAGGCTTGCCCGCGAAGAGGCCTTGAAGGGCGCCGATAATCTTCGGCCCTAACGCAAAAACGCCAACCGATATTCCCCAGGCGTCCCGCCTAAAACCTGCCGAAACCGATTGGTGAAATGACTCGCACTGGCAAACCCGCACGCCAAGGCAATCTCCCCCAACGGCTGCGCGGTCGAACGTAACAACTCCCGCGCCCGACTCATGCGTCGCGCCAGTACATACTGATGGGGCGGCAAGCCGAAACTCTCGCGGAACATCCGCGCAAAGTGATATTCCGACAGCGCGCACAACCCGGCCAATTGCCCCAGGCTGATCGCTTCGGCCAGTTGATTGTCGATGAACTCCACCAACTGCCGGCGCTGATGCGCCGCCAGTCCACCCTTGAGCCGTAAACCCTGGCGCATGCCGACCTGGCTGAGCAGCGCGTGGCTGAGCATTTCGTGGGCCAGGCTGCTGGTCAGCACGCGTTCGCCCGGTTCTTCCCAATTGAGCATGAGCATCTGCCGAAAGCGCCGGGCTTGTTGTGGGTCGTCGAGGAAGGTGCCTTCACGCAATTGCAATTCGCGCGGTTCGCGGTCCAGCAGCGTGACGCAGCCGAGGGCGAATTGTTCCGGGCTGAAATACAGATGGGCCAGGCGAATGTCGCCATTGATGACCCAACCTGACTGATGCTCGGCCGGCAGGATGCACAGCTTGTCGGGGCCACCCTTGCTGCCGGGCTGATCACGACGAAAGGTCCCGGTGCCGCCGGCGATGTAGCAGGACAGGGTGTGATGGCTCGGCGCTTCGTAGTCTTGAGCGTCGTGATGGTTGCTCCACAAAGCTGCAGCCATGCCGTCACCGAGCTCGGCGCTGTGCTCAAGACGAGCATTGGGCGAGCGGTTGAGGGCTTGAAAGACTTGCAGGGTTTCCAGTGCGGGCATGATCGTTTTCTCTCCAACGCCTTGCATCCTACTCCGTAGACCCTGGCCTGCCAGCCCGCGGGCCGACAAAAGCGCAAGTTTATGCAAGTGCGTGCACGTTTGGCGCAGCACACTGGAGCCCTAATCAAGCAATGCCCTTGTGGCGAGGACGCTTTTGTGGCGAGCGAGCTTGCTCGCGCTTGAGTGCGCAGCACTCACAAAATTGGCAACGGTTGCCGAGATTTTGGGGCCGCTTCGCAGCCCAGCGCGAGCAAGCTCGCTCGCCACAGAAATGTACTCGCCACAAAAGCGTACTCGCCAGAACAGCGTGCCGCGTTGCCCCTCCAGGAATTTTGCCATGAACCTGTCTTTGTACCTGTTGACCGTGCTGATCTGGGGCACCACCTGGATTGCCTTGAAATGGCAACTGGGGGTGGTGGCCATCCCGGTGTCGATCGTCTATCGCTTCGGCCTCGCCGCGCTGGTGCTGTTTGTGATGCTGCTGCTCAGCCGACGCCTGCAAGTGATGAACCGTCGCGGGCACTTGATCTGCCTGGCCCAGGGCCTGTGCCTGTTCTGCGTCAATTTCATGTGCTTCCTGACCGCCAGCCAGTGGATCCCCAGTGGTCTGGTCGCCGTGGTGTTTTCTACTGCCACGCTGTGGAACGCCCTGAATGCGCGGGTGTTTTTCGGT
Source organism: Pseudomonas sp. Emmai (assembly GCF_055179735.1). Classification (NCBI taxonomy): domain Bacteria; kingdom Pseudomonadati; phylum Pseudomonadota; class Gammaproteobacteria; order Pseudomonadales; family Pseudomonadaceae; genus Pseudomonas; species Pseudomonas sp. Emmai. The sequence goes on from NZ_CM143685.1 coordinate 1,420,994, forward strand.
CAGAAAATCGCCCGCAACGTCTTGATGGGCGGTGCGCTGGGCTTGTTGGGGCTTGGCCTGCTGTTCTGGCCGGAACTGGCGGGCCACACTGCCAGCCCGCAAACCTTGCTCGGCCTGGGCCTGGCCCTGTGCGGAACGCTGTGCTTCTCGGCCGGCAACATGCTATCGAGCCTGCAACAGAAGGCCGGGCTCAAACCCCTGACCACCAATGCCTGGGGTATGGCCTACGGCGCGGCGATGCTGACCGTGTGGTGCCTGGTCAAAGGCATCCCGTTCGACATCGAATGGAATGCGCGCTACATCGGCTCGCTGCTGTACCTGGTCATCCCCGGTTCCGTCATCGGCTTCACCGCGTACCTGACGCTGGTCGGACGCATGGGCCCGGAGCGCGCGGCGTACTGCACGGTGTTGTTCCCGGTGGTGGCGCTGAATGTCTCGGCATTTGCCGAAGGCTACCAATGGACCGCGCCGGCGCTGGTGGGCCTGGTGTTGGTGATGCTGGGTAACGTGCTGGTGTTTCGCAAGCCCAAGGCACTTAGTGCTCAACCTTCAATGTCATGTAAATCAATAACGGCAAAATGAAATCGACAATATGCCGCGCCCAATCCTTGGCATTCCACACTTGCGATTCATCCATGTCGAACCATTCGACACCGATCACTTGCATGCACACGTAATAGACGAAGATCGCAATTAACAGGCCGATGATGGATAACTTTTTAGCTTCGTGAAATACGTCGATGGATGCATGCCTGTGTTTAAAGAGTTGATAAGTGCCGAGCAGGCAGTAAGCGGTATACATAACTTCCAGGGTGATGATGAACCAGTAGATGCGGTGATGCAGAATCGGCGAGGTAATCGCCCGGTAGCTGATGTTAAGGTTCTCGCGGGTGGTGTCCATGCTCAGGATATGGCCGATATATTCATAGTTGGTGCTGTAGTCAATGATGTTGCTATATAGCACCAGCAGCCCAAAAAAACTCAAGAACGCCATGAGTGTGATTTTGCTGTATCTGATGAGTTGATCTGTGGTCAGGTAATTCAATGGATGGGCTCTCCGTAGCCAATACTCGTGATAGTCGAGTGAATGACGCGGAGTCTATAGCGTGGATAACTATTTTGGCGCTGGACTGAATTGCAAAGTGTGTATCGGAGTTAATCAATAACGGGCAAGTGTTTGTATAAACCTGCCCGTTTTTATTCAGCCTTTCCAGACCTGCGGGTTCACCAGGTCTTGCGGACGCTCACCGAGCAGCGCGCTGCGCAAGTTGGCCAGGGCGCGGTTGGCCATGGCTTCGCGGGTTTCATCGGTGGCGGAGCCGATGTGCGGCAGGGTGACGGCATTTTTCAACTGGAACAGTGGCGATTCGGCCAGCGGTTCTTTCTCGTAGACATCCAGGCCGGCGCCGCGGATCCGGTTGTTTTGCAGCGCTTCGATCAGCGCCGGTTCGTCCACCACGGGGCCGCGGGCGATGTTGACCAGGATTGCACTTGGCTTCATCAGCGCCAGTTCGCGGTGGCTGATCAGGTGGCGGGTTTTCTCGCTGAGCGGCACCACCAGGCAGACGAAATCCGCTTCGGCCAGTAACTGGTCAAGGCTGCGGAACTGCGCGCCGAGTTCCTGTTCCAGTTCGGTCTTGCGGCTGTTGCCGCTGTAGATGATCGGCATGTTGAAACCCAGCCGACCCCGACGGGCGATGGCCGCGCCGATGTTGCCCATGCCGACGATGCCCAGAGTCTTGCCATGCACATCGCAGCCAAACAACGGGGCGCCGACGGTCGCTTGCCACTGGCCGGCCTTGGTCCAGGCGTCCAGTTCCGCCACGCGGCGGGCGCTGCTCATCAGCAGGGCGAAGGCCAGGTCGGCAGTGCTTTCGGTGAGCACATCGGGCGTGTTGGTCAGCATGATCCCGCGTTCGTTGAAGTAGGCGACGTCATAGTTGTCGTAGCCCACCGAGACGCTGGACACCACTTCCAGTTTGGCGGCGTTCTCCAGCTGCGCGCGGCCGAGTTTACGCCCGACACCGATCAAGCCATGGGCGTGGGGCAGGGCTTCGTTGAACTGGGCATTGATGTCGCCGTTTTTCGGGTTCGGCACGATCACGTCGAAATCCTGTTTCAAACGCTCGATCATTTCGGGGGTGATGCGGCTGAAGGCGAGGACGGTTTTTTTCATGGGAATCGGCTCGGCGGGCGGTGGTGAATGCCAAGCACGCTAACATTCTTTCCGGGCGTTGCGCGAGGTCCCGGACGGCATTGATCGTTCCCACGCGCAGCCAAGGAATGTCTCAACGGACGCTCCGCGTTCGGCTTTGGAGGGGACGCAGAGCGTCCCGGGCTGCATTCCCACGCGGAGCGTGGGAACGATCATCAACGATCAAGAGCCCGCTGGATGAGCGATCAATTCGCCAGCCGCGCCCCGGCCAGGCTCCCGCTCAATTCATACGCCGCCAGTTCCGCCTGATGCGCCGCCAATATCTCCGGCAACGACCCGCGCAGGTATTCGACCCAGGTCTTGATCTTGGCATCCAGGTACTGGCGCGAGGGGTAGATTGCGTACAGATTCAATTCCTGCGAGCGGTAGTTCGGCATCATCCGCACCAGCGTGCCGTTGCGCAGCCCTTCAATCGCCGCATACACCGGCAACACGCCGACGCCCATGCCGCTGGTGATCGCGGTTTTCATCGCGTCGGCGGAGTTCACCAGAAACGGCGAGCTGTTAATGGTGACCATTTCCTGGCCTTCGGGGCCATCGAAGGTCCATTTCTCCAGCGGGATCACCGGGCTCACCAGGCGCAGACAGGCGTGGTTGAGCAAGTCGCTGGGTTTCTGGGCGCAGCCATTGGCTTTTACATAAGCCGGGGAGGCGCAAACGATGCTGTAGGTGATGCCCAAGCGCTGGGAGACGAAGCCCGAATCCGCCAGTTCGCTGGCGAGCACGATGGACACGTCGTAACCCTCGTCCAGCAGGTCCGGCACGCGGTTGGCCATGGTCAGGTCGAAGGTCACGTCCGGGTGGGTCTTGCGGTAGCGGGCGATGGCATCGATCACGAAGTGCTGGCCGATGCCGGTCATGGTGTGCACTTTCAGCTGTCCGGCGGGGCGGGCGTGGGCGTCGCTGGCCTCGGCTTCGGCTTCTTCGACGTAGGCCAGGATCTGCTCGCACCGCAGCAGATAGCGCTTGCCGGCCTCGGTCAGGGCGATGCGGCGGGTGGTTCGGTTAAGCAGACGGGTTTGCAGGTGGGCTTCCAGGGTGGAGACCGCGCGCGAGACGTTAGCGGTGGTGGTGTCCAGTTGCACGGCGGCGGCGGTAAAACTGCCGGCCTGGGCCACGTAACTGAAGGCGCGCATGTTTTGCAAGGTGTCCATGGGGTGCTCTCGGGTTCGATGGCAAATTGTGACACGAAGTTACGGGGTCAGTGACCCCGACCAAGGGATTATCGCGTTAACGGTAACAAAGATTCACAGGAATCCCAGCTTATCGCCAACAAGGCCCACCCCTAGAATTGCGCCGGTCCCATGTAGGAGCGAGGCTTGCCCGCGAAGGGAGCGCCGCGGTGTATCAGTAACACCGCGTTATCGTTCTTCGCGGGCGAGCCTCGCGCCTACAGGACCCCTCTCTATTTCAGGAATTTTCAGCAGTGCCGCGTCGCATCAACAAAGCGCTCAAGACGCTCAGTGTTTTGGCTTTAACCCTGGCAATCAGCGGCTGCATCGGTACCGCAGGCATTGCCCCGCAGGGCAAGGCACTGGAGGCCGATTCCCTGGCCACCGATGAAGCCATCCAGCACGCCGCACAGGACGCTCACTGGCCCACCGCGCAATGGTGGCAGGCCTACGGCGACCCACAACTGAACCGCTGGATCGACCTCGCCGTGCAAGGCAGCCCGACCATGGCCATGGCCACCGCCCGGGTGCGCCAGGCCAAGTCCATGGCCGGCATCGCCGAGGCCGCCGAGTCGTTGCAGATCAATGGCGAATCGACCCTCAAGCGCCACAACTGGCCGACCGATCAGTTCTATGGCCCCGGCGAACTGTCCAACACCACGACCTGGGACAACAACGCCGCGCTCGGCTTCAGCTACGCCCTCGACCTCTGGGGCCGCGAAAGCAACGCCACCGAGCGCGCCGTGGACATGGCGCACATGAGCGCCGCCGAAGCGCGCCTGGCCCAGCTCGAATTGCAGAACAACATCGTGCGCGCCTACATCGAACTCTCGTTGCATTACGCGCAACGGGACATCGTCGCCGCGACGTTGCAGCAGCAACAGCAAATCCTCGATCTGGCGCAAAAGCGTTTGAACGGCGGCATCGGCACTCATTTCGAAGTCAGCCAGGCGGAAACCCCGTTGCCGGAAACCCATCGACAGATCGATGCCCTGGACGAAGAAATCGCCCTGAGCCGTAACCAACTCGCGGCGCTGGCGGGCAAAGGCCCGGGGGAGGGCGCGCAGCTGCAACGGCCGACCCTGGCGTTGGGCGCGCCGCTGAAACTGCCGTCGTCACTGCCTGCGCAATTGCTCGGCCAGCGCCCGGACGTGGTCGCGGCCCGTTGGCAAGTGGCGGCCCAGGCCCGTGGCATCGATGTCGCCCACGCCGGGTTCTACCCCAACGTCGACCTGGTCGGCAGCCTCGGCTACATGGCCACGGGCGGCGGGGCGCTGGAATTCCTGACCGGCAAGAAACTCAACTACAGCGTCGGCCCGGCGATCTCGCTGCCGATTTTTGATGGGGGCCGCTTGCGCTCGGAACTGGGCGAAGCGTCGGCCGGGTATGACATCGCCGTGGCCAAGTACAACCAGACGTTGGTCAATGCGTTGAAGAACATCTCCGATCAACTGATCCGCCGCGAGTCGATGGACAAGCAGCAGATGTTCGCCGCCGAGTCGGTGGCCACGGCGCAGAAGACCTACGACATCGCGATGATCGCCTACCAGCGCGGGCTCACTGATTACCTCAACGTGCTCAATGCCCAGACGTTGTTGTTCAAGCAGCAGCAGGTGCAGCAGCAGGTTCAAGCTGCGCGCCTCAGTGCTCATGCCGAGTTGGTGACGGCGCTGGGTGGTGGGCTGGGTGCCGGCAGTGATGTGCCGACAGACAGCCAGACCGCCGCACCCAAAACCCCGGCCCTGCTTAAGAGCCTCTCGAATTGAACACACTGTTTCTGGCACACCCACATTTGTGGCGAGGGGGCTTGCCCCCGTTGGGCTGCGCAGCAGCCCCAAAACCGGCCAACGCGTTTTTTCAGGCACACCGCATCTACCGGTTTTACGACGGCTACGCCGCCGAACGGGGGCAAGCCCCCTCGCCACAGGTACTCGTAGTTCCACAGGTTTTCGTGTGACTCAGGTTTCTTCTACATGAGCAGGATTTTGCCCACACCCCTGCGCTGGCTGTACTCCCTCGAATGGCGCCGAGGCTTCTACGACTGGGCACGCAGCGATGGCGTGACCTGGGTCTACATTTTCAAGGTGCTGTTCGCCGCGTTCCTGACCCTGTGGCTGGCCATGCGCCTGGAACTGCCGCAACCGCGCACGGCGATGATCACCGTGTTCATCGTCATGCAGCCGCAAAGCGGCCACGTGCTGGCCAAGAGTTTCTATCGCTTCCTCGGCACGCTCACCGGCTCAGCGGTGATGGTTGCGTTGATCGCGCTGTTCGCGCAAAACACCGAACTGTTCCTCGGTTCGCTGGCGATCTGGGTCGGCCTGTGCACCGCCGGTGCCGCGCGTTATCGCAACTTCCGCGCCTACGGTTTTGTGCTCGCCGGCTACACCGCCGCGATGGTCGGTTTGCCGGCATTGGCCCACCCGGACGGCGCGTTCATGGCGGCAGTCTGGCGGGTGCTGGAAATCTCCCTGGGGATTATCTGCTCGACCCTGATCAGCGCCGCGATCCTGCCGCAAACCGCCAGCGCCGCGATGCGCAACGCCTTGTACCAGCGCTTCGGCGTGTTCGCCTTGTTCGTCACCGACGGCTTGCGCGGTCGCAGCCAACGCGAGGCCTTTGAAGCGAGCAACGTGCGCTTCATCGCCGAAGCCGTGGGCCTGGAAGGCTTGCGCAGCGTGACGGTGTTCGAAGACCCGCACATGCGCCGGCGCAACGGTCGGCTCAGTCGCTTGAACAGCGAATTCATGAGCATCACTACCCGCTTCAACGCCTTGCACCAATTGCTCGAGCGCTTGCGCAGCAGCGAGGCGGATCACGTGGTGGCGGCGATCAAACCGGGCTTGCAGGACCTCGCCGAATTGCTCGACGGCTTCAGCGGCCGGGCGCTGACCAACGCCGATGCCGCGCGTCTGGTCACGGCGTTGACCGCGTACAAGGAAGGCTTGCCGGCGCGGGTACGCAGCCTGCGGGCGACCTTCCAGGAGAGCGCGCCAAGCGACGCCGAGCAACTGGATTTCCACACCGCCTACGAATTGCTCTATCGCTTCGTTGACGACCTGCACAGTTATGCACAGACCCACGCGTCCCTGGCCGATCACAGTCACGCCCGCGAACAATGGGACGAGCCGTTCACCCCACAAACCAACTGGATGGCGTCGGCCGCATCGGGGATTCGCGCGGCATTTATCCTGGTGGTGCTCGGCAGTTATTGGGTCGCTACAGCATGGCCGAGCGGGGCGACGATGACGTTGATTGCCGCCGCTACCGTGGGCCTTTCAGCGGCAACGCCGAACCCGAAACGCATGGCCTTTCAAATGGCTTGCGGCACTTTGCTCGGCGCATTGATCGGCTTCGTCGAGATGTTTTTCATCTTCCCCTGGATCGATGGTTTTCCGCTGTTGTGCGTAATGCTCGCACCTGTGATCGTGCTCGGTTCGTTCCTCACGTCACGCCCGCAATACGCCGGGGTGGGCCTCGGGTTGCTGATCTTCTTCAGCACCGGTTCGGTGCCGGACAACCTCACGGTCTACAACCCCTACACCTTTATCAACGACTACATCGCCATGGTCCTGGGCATGCTGGTGTGCGCCGCCGCCGGGGCGATCATCCTGCCACCCAACAGCCGCTGGTTGTGGCGGCGGCTGGAGCAGGATTTGCGCGAGCAAGTGGTGTACGCGATCAGCGGCAAGCTCAAGGGCCTGGGGTCGAGTTTCGAAAGTCGCACCCGGGATTTGCTGCACCAGGCCTATGGCCTGGCGGTCGGTTCGCCGCAGGTGCAACGGGACTTGCTGCGCTGGATGTTCGTGGTACTGGAAGTCGGTCACGCGATCATCGAGTTGCGCAAGGAACAGGCGATTCTGCCGGTGCACCCGGCCTATGCCCAATCCCAGCCGTGGCGCCAGGCGATCCGGGTGATGGGGCGTTCGCTGGTGCGGCTGTTCCTGCAACCGAGCCAGAGCAATCTGGAGCGCGGATTGATTGCCGTGGATCACGCAATCAGCCGGGTGCAAGCCACCGACGAACCCTTCGCCCCGCACTTCGATACCTCGGCGTTGCGCCGGGTGAAGAGTTATCTGCACTTCATCCGCACCTCATTACTGGACCCGCAATCGCCGCTATCCGGCTACATGAAAGTTACGGCCAAAGGAGTTGAACATGCCGCGTGAAATCGCCTTCCACGGCGTGTACATGCCGACCATGACCCTGATGTTTTTCATCGCCGCGGCACTGGCCTGGGCGCTCGACCGCTTCCTCTCGGGGTTCGACTTGTACCGCTTTTTCTGGCACCCGGCGCTGCTGCGCCTGAGTCTGTTTACCTGTCTGTTCGGCGCCTTGGCGCTGACTGTCTACCGTTGAGAACGTTCCGATGAAAAAGCTCTTCAGCCTGCTCGCCACCCTGCTGGTGCTGGCCCTCGCCATATGGATCGGCCGGACGTTGTGGGTGCACTACATGGACACCCCCTGGACCCGCGACGGGCGGGTACGCGCCGACATCATCAACGTCGCCGCCGACGTCACCGGCGAAGTGGTGGATGTGCCGGTGCGCGATAACCAACTGGTGAAGAAAGGCGATTTGCTGATGCAGATCGACCCCGAGCACTACCGCATCGCGGTCAAGCAGGCGCAGTCGATGGTGGCCTCGCGCAAGGCCACGTGGGAGATGCGCAAGGTCAACGCCCATCGCCGCGCCGACATGGATGCGTTGGTGATCTCCAAGGAAAACCGCGACGACGCCAGCAACATCGCCGACTCGGCCCTGGCTGATTACCAACACGCCCAGGCGCAACTGGAAGCAGCGGAACTGAACCTCAAACGCACCGAAGTGCGGGCGGCGGTGGACGGCTACGTCACTAACCTCAACGTCCATCGCGGCGACTATGCGCGCATCGGCGAAGCGAAAATGGCTGTGGTCGATATGAACTCGTTCTGGGTCTATGGCTTCTTCGAAGAAACCAAACTGCCTCATGTGCGGGTCGGCGATAAAGCGGACATGCAACTCATGAGCGGCGAAGTGCTCAAGGGCCATGTGGAGAGTATTTCTCGCGGGATCTACGACCGGGACAACCCGGAAAGCCGGGAGCTGATTGCTGACGTCAACCCGACGTTCAACTGGGTGCGCCTGGCCCAGCGGGTGCCGGTGCGGATTCACATTGATGAAGTGCCGGAGGGGGTGCTGTTGGCGGCGGGGATTACGTGCACGGTGGTGGTGAGGCAGGGCGACGCGGCAGAATGAAGATCGTTCCCACGCGCAGCAAAGGAATGCATCCCGTGACGCTCCGCGTCACAGCTTGGGACGCAGAGCGTCCCGAGCGTCGCACTACCACGGGAGCGCGGGAGCGATCGGGGGCTCACTCGCCGCTACAAAACGTCTCCTGCAAATGCCGCCAGACCACCCGCCCGGATGCGATCTTTTCAAACACCACCGTCGACCTGCGATCCGAGTGCAATCCCGTCGCATCAGTCTGCTTTTCGCGATAACTCACCGTCGCGCCATGCTCGTGCAAGGCAATGCCGTTGAGCTCGCTAAGCTCAATCCTGAACCCGCTCTTCTTGCCGCCCGCCATCCGAAACAACGCGCTCAACGCTTCCAGATCCAGCACCCGCCCGAGCGGCGAGACCATGGAAAACTGCGGCGAGAAACGGCTCAGCAACCGATCCAGTGCGGCGACATCTTCTTCCACGGCGAACCATTGTTCGATCGCCACGTGGGCCTGGATCACTTCGTCAAAGTAGTCGGTGTAGTCAGTCATACGGATTTTTCCTGAAGGGGATTTGAGGTTAGCAGGGCGAGGACGTTCGTCGAGTCGAAGCGCAGGACGGCGGTCATGGGCACCAGTGTCAACAGGGCGGCGGCGAGGAAGCAATAGTTGAAACCTTGAGTGCCCAGCGCGCCGAGCAATGAACTCAACAGCGCCGCGCCGAGGCAGAAACCGAGTTGGCGATTGATGTTCCACAGGGCGCTGGCGTGGCCCATTTTTTCCGGCGTTATGCCGACAAAGGCCAAGGTCTGTGCAGTGACGCTGCACAGGCTGCCACCCAGGCCCATCATGGCGTAGGCAACGATCAGCAGTGGGCCGGCGGGTTGTTCGATGCGCATCAGCAGCACAATGCCAAGGCTTTGCAAGACCATGCCGGCGATCAGCAACGGCTTGGGGCCGATGCGATTGAAACTGCGTTTGCCCAGCAGGATCGCCACCCCCGAGCCGGCCGCCCACGGCAACATCAGCGCGCCGATTTGCGCTGCGCCGAAACCGAGCTCGTGCAGGTACAACACGGCAATCAGGTTTGTCCCGGTAAAAATGCCGGGCACACAGAGGTAGATCAGCATCGCCAGGCGCAGTGATGGATTTTTGATCAGTTGCAGGTCGAGGATCGCCTCGGGTTTGCGCCAGCTGTCGCGCAGGTACAACGCGGCCATTGTGGCGCTGAGGATCAATCCGAGCCAGCCGAACGCACGGGTGTCGGGTTCACTCAACAGGCTCAGGGCGATCAGCAACAGGCTCAGGGCCGAGATCGCCAGCAGCAAGCCACGGGCATCCAGAGTCGGGCGTTCGGTGACGGCTGGATCGGCTTTCAGCCACAGCAGGCCGAGGCCGAAGGTGAGCAGCGCCACCGGCAGGTTGAGGCAGAAAATCCAGCGCCAGGACAACGTCTGCACGATCAACCCGCCGGCCATTGGCGACAAGGCCGGGACCATCAGCGCCACCAGCAACACCACGCCGGTGAAATGCGCACGCTGGGCCGGTGGAAACTGTCGATAAGCCAACGCCTGGCCGACCGGGAGCAATAACCCGCCACCGAGCCCTTGCAGCAGCCGCCAGCCGATCAGGCTTTCAATCGACCCGGCCTGGGCCACCAACGCCGAAGCGATACCGAACAACAGCAAGGATGCGAGGATCAGCCGCCGCTCACCGATCCGCGCCGCCAGCCACACGCTCATCGGAATGATCAGCGTCAGCCCGAGCATGTAGGCGTTGCTGATCCAGGCCAATTCGGTGACCGAGGCATGCAGGTCCCGGGCGATGTCGGGGTAGGCGATGCTGGCGACAAACATGTTCAGCAGGTCGAGGGCGAACCCCAACAGATACACGAGCGCGACTTTCGAGCGATAGGCCATGGCCACTTCCCTGTAATGAGGTGTGCAGGGTAGGGCGCTGGCGAGGTTAGGAAAACGCTGGTTTGGCTGCTAGTTTGTCAAAATTATTTTGACAAAGGAGTGAGGTGTCCATGGTCAGCCTCGATCGATTCGACACCTTCAAGGCCGTGGTCGAGGCCGGATCATTGACCGCTGCCGCCGATTTGCTGGGCCAGACCCGTGCCGTGGTCAGTTTCAACCTCAAGCGCCTGGAGGAAGAACTGGGCGTGACGTTGCTCACGCGCAACACCCGGCAACTGGCCTTGACCGATGCCGGCGAACGTTTCTATCAGCGTTGCCTGCGCACCCTCGACGAAGCCCGGCTGGCGATCGAGGAGGCCCGGTCCGAGCATTCGCAGCTCAAGGGCGCCTTGCGCATCACCACCACCGTGGAGTTCGCCTTGGCCCAGGTGGTGCCGGCGCTGGAGGTATTTCGTCAGCAACATCCGCAGTTGAACATTCACCTGTCCACGTCCTCGACCCACGCCGACCTGATCTCCGAGCGTTTCGACGTGGCGATTCGGCTGGGCCGCATGCACGACTCCAACCTGCGGGCGGTGCAGTTGTCGACGTTCGAGATTTTTGCCGTGGCGTCGCCGGGGTTGATCGAGCGTTTCGAAGCCGCCGATACGCTGGCGGCCGTGGAATCGTTGCCGACCCTGGGGCATGGGCGAGTGCCGGAATTGACGGTGACCGACCCGGCCGGGACCGAGCATCTGTACCAGCCAAAACCGGGGAGAACCGCGATTGTCGCGGACAACTCGGCAACGTTGCGGGCCTTTGCGTTGACCGGGCAGGGCGTCGCGATCTTGCCGCAGTGGCTGGTTCAGGAGGATCTGGAGGCGGGGCGGCTGGTGCATCTGCTGGCGGATCACCGGTTTGCCCAGCAGGGGGTGTATGCGTTGTACCCGGACACCCGGCACCTGCCGCTGAAGGTGCGGGCGTTTATTGATTTCATGAAGGGGTGGTGCTGAGGATTTTTGGTGATTGGGCTGACGTCTTCGCGGGCAAGCCTTGCTCCTACAGGGTTTGTGTCGTTCGCATGATTGGCGTACGACTCAAAATCCCTGTAGGAGCAAGGCTTGCCCGCGATGAACGGTGACGCGGTCTCAGAGCTGCCCCCGCAATCCAAACCGCTTCATCAGCCCCGACTCCAGCAACCCTTTGGGCAACAACCCCGCCAGCAACGGTAACGCCCGGCTGCCATTGCCGATGCGGATCAGCCGTGGCGGTTTTTCCTGCTGCACGGCCTTCAACAATACAGCGGCAAATTCACTGGCCGGGGTCGGGTTGTCCTGAGAGGCCTTGGTCCGCGCACGAATGCCTTCGCGCAGCGGCCACCACGGTGATTGTTCGGTGATCAGTTGTTCGGCTTCATGGCCGGCATTCTTGGCGAAGCTCGACGCAATGGCCCCGGGCTGGACTTCCATCACGCGGATGCCGAACGGCGCCAGTTCCATGCGCAACGCATCGCTCAAGGCATGCACCGCAGCTTTCGAGGCGCAGTAAGCGCCGGCGAACGGCGTGACCAACACACCGGACACGCTGCCGATATTCACCACCAAACCCTTGGCCCGGCGCAGTACCGGGAACAGCGCGCGGGTGACGCCGACCACGGCAAACACGTTGGTTTCGAACTGGCGCTGCATCGCCGGCACGCCACCATCGAGCAGCGGCCCCATGGCGCCATAACCGGCGTTGTTGATCAGCACATCGAGGCCGCCATGTTGCTGGTTGATGCGCTCGCTCAATTGATCCAGTGCCGCGCCATCGTTGACGTCCAGTTGTACCGCCGTGAAACCGGCCGTCGCTAACGCCGCCACATCTTCAGTCTTGCGGGCGCTGGCCCAGACTTCGTAGCCAGCGTGCTTGAACACATCAGCCAGGGCGCGGCCAATGCCGCTGGAGCAACCGGTAATCAACGCAACGGGCATGGCGCGGTCCTTGTGCAAAAAGAAAGGGGGATCAGTCGGAGAAACTACCCTGCAAATGCTCGGCGCGAAACTCCAGGGTTTGCGGGCGATAGCCGGGGCGCAGCGGTGGCAATGGCAAGCAATCGTCCCAATTGGCACCGGCCTGCAATTCGCCGGGGCCGCGATAGCGCGGGGCGGCGTATTGGTTGTCGGCCAGGTTCACGGTGTCGCCCGGTGCGTAGGCGGCGATGCGCCAGCGCAGTTCGGTCAGCGGCACGTCGTTACCGTTGTTCATGGTCAGTTGCAGCGGGCGATCCGCCGGGCAGTGTTCGGGGGCGTAGGTGATGCGCAACTCAAGACGCGCCAGTTGCTTGACCTCGCGGTTGTCCATCCAGATCACCCAGGTGGCGACCAGGCCCAGACCAACGGCGGCGGCCACCGAGACGGGAAACGCCTTGGCGGGGTAGCGCAGCAACAGGATAAGCCAGGTGATGACCAGCAGGACGCCAATGAACATGTCGCACAACCTCGGGGAAAGAGAAGGTCATCCTACCTAAGCGCAGGTGCGGTTGGCGATGGGCGTGATCGTTCCCACGCGCAGCAAAGGAATGCAGCCCGGGACGCTCCGCGTCCCATTGGAACGCGGAGCGTCCCTTGAGGCATTCCCACGCAGAGCGTGGGAACGATCATCAATTCCCACGCAGAGCGTAGGAACGATCAAAAAAAGCCCCCGACCAACCCACTGCGGATAGGGAAAACGCAGTGGGCTCGACGAAGGCTTTTTATTTCGCTAAACGCTTACTGCGCGATGGTTTTCACCGACACGCCGCGTTCAATCGGGGTGGAGCGACCGTAGATATCTTCGAATCGCTCGATATCGTCTTCACCCAGGTAGCTGCCCGATTGCACTTCGATGATCTCGAGTGGAATCTTGCCCGGGTTGCGCAGACGGTGGACCGAGGCGATCGGGATGTAGGTCGACTGGTTTTCGCAGAGCAGGAACACGTTCTCGTCGCAGGTCACTTCGGCAGTGCCGCTGACCACGATCCAGTGTTCGGCGCGGTGGTGGTGCATTTGCAGCGACAGGCACGCGCCCGGTTTCACCGAGATGTGCTTGACCTGGAAGCGGCCACCCATGTCCACCGAGTCGTAGGAACCCCACGGACGATAGACCTCGCAATGGTTCTGGGTTTCGCTGCGGCCCTGTTCGTTGAGGGTGTTGACCATCTGTTTCACGCCTTGGACCGAGTCCTTGTGGGCGATCATCATGGCGTCCTTGGTTTCGACGACCACGATGTTTTCCAGGCCGATCACCGACACCAGTTTGCCGTTGCCGTGGATCATGCAGTTCTTGCTGTCCTGAATGACCACATCGCCTTTGGACACGTTGCCATTGGCGTCTTTTTCGTTCACTTCCCACAGCGACGCCCAGCAACCGACATCGCTCCAGCCGGCGGTCAACGGTACGACGCAGGCGCGCTGGGTTTTTTCCATCACGGCGTAGTCGATGGAGTTGTCCGGGCAGCAGGCGAAGGTGGCTTCGTCGAAGGTGATGGTGTCGTTGTCTTGCTCGCTGCGCTCGAGGGTCAGCAGGCAGGTGTCGTAGATGTCCGGGTCATGCTTTTTCAGCTCTTCGAGGAAGCGGCTGGCGCGGAACAGGAACATGCCGCTGTTCCAGAAATAACCGCCGGATTCGACGTATTCGGTGGCGCGCTTGACGTCCGGTTTCTCGACAAAATGCGAGACGCGGCTGACGCCTTCGGGCAATAGCGAATCGTTGGTGGATTTGATGTAGCCATAACCGGTTTCCGGTTTGGTCGCCGGTACGCCGAACAGCACCATTTCGCCGTTTTCCGCAGCGACGGTGGCCAGGGCCAGGGCGCGTTGCAGGGCTTTCTGGTCTTCCAGCACGTGGTCGGCCGGCAGCACCAGCATCAACTCGTCGCGACCTTCATTGACCAGCATCATCGCGGTCAGGGCCACGGCCGGCGCAGTGTTGCGACCGAACGGTTCCATCAGGATGCGTTGCACTTCCAGTTTTCGGGTGCTCAGCTGCTCGTTGACGATGAAGCGGTGGTCCTTGTTGCAGACCACGATCGGGGAGTCCATGCCTTCGAACACCAGGCGTTCCAGGGTTTGCTGGAACAGGGTGTGCTCGCCGGTCAAGGCCAGGAACTGTTTAGGAAACTGTTTACGCGAAAGCGGCCAAAGACGTGAGCCGCTACCACCTGACAAGATTACCGGAATCATGTTGTTACTCCTTAAAATCGATTTGGTTAGAGCTACGAACGTTCTGTCGTTTCACTCTTGTTCTTATTCCGTATCTCGATTGCCACCCGATCCCCTGTAGGCGCGTGGCTTGCCCGCGATGGCGGTCTTGAGGGCCTCATCGCGGGCAAGCCTTGCTCCTACACAGGAGCGCGGCAATCCAGAAAAATAGTTAGCGCGTCGAAACCGGGCGTTTTACCCACACTGGCGACAGGCTGCTGCCTTTACCGGTGACGTACAGCACAGCCGCTTCACCGCGTTCCAGGGCAACCGGTTTCACGTCGCCGACTTTGGTCGCGCCGTCGTACAGGGCCAGGCTGACTTTCACCGGGTTGATTTCACGCTCGCCACGGCCCTTGGCCGCGACCGACGGGATCACTTCGGTCTTGCCGTCAGCGGTTTTCAGGGTAAGGGCCTTGTCGCTCAGGTTCTGCACGCGGACCAGGGACTTCTGCTTGTTCTTGAACGGCGGCTCTTCGATCAGTTGCGGCGCGCCGCTGGCGTTGTTGACCAGGGTGTAATAGTGGTCACCGGCGAGTTTGACCGGCAGGGTCTGGCTGCCGACCTTGGCGCTGTAGTCGCCGCCCGGCATGAAGCTGAAGTCGCTGCTGGCCAGTGGCGCAACATCGCTCAGGTTGGTGGTGCCGACGGTGGCGCTGACTTCAGCATTACCGGCGTTGTAGACCCGCACGAAGGACGAGCCTTTCGGTGCGGTCGGGCCATAGAGTGCGGCGTCGCCAGCGAAGGCGGACATCGACAGGACGCTCATGCCAGCAACAAGAGCAAAAGTCTTCGCGAGACGGCGAGGAGTTGTAGTGAAAGTCATGGTAGTACCTCTCTCTTTCAGTTTTGCGCCCGGTCGGGCGTCTCGGATTTGGTGTTTGCGGCTACGTTTTGTTGGCGCACGCCAGCTTCTTTGAGCTCTGCGACCCACTGCGGGTCGGCGTCACCGATTTCGTTGTTCACAGGCAGATAACGTTCAGGAAACTCCCAGATCAGCACCTGTGGCGGGCTGTTCTTGAAAGCATCGCTTTTGAGGTAGCTGAGCATCGGCAGAATCGGGCCGTGGCCGTCTTCGGCGTAATTGACTACGTCGCTTTTCAGCGCTTGCTTCAGCGCGCCGACGAAGTTCCAGTTCGGGTTGGCGCTGTAGCTGGTGCCGATCAGGGCCACCGGCACTTCGTTGTTGGCGAACAAAGCGTCGTCAGCGGCAGGCTGGTCGTCAGCCGCCACGGTGTTGCGTTTCTGCAGCGGCTCGGTGGCCGGCATCAGGTTTTCGAACAGCGGATCCAGCGGCAGGAACAGTCGCAGATCGCCTTTGTGGGTGACTTTTTCCGCCGGTGTCGTGACGAAGTTTTGCGGTTCGCCGCTGAGCGGGGTTTTCGCGGCAATGGTCTTGGCCAGGGTTTCGGCGGCGATTTGCGCGCCTTCCGGGGTCCAGTGGGTGTCGGTGCGCAGGAACACTTGCTCACCCGCAAGCTTGGCCTGATTGAACGGGCCGAGCAGGTCGGGAGCGAGGATCTTGTCCGCCGCTACACGAGCGTGGAAGTCCTGGTACAGATTGGCGTGGATGCTGGCCGGTTTCACTTCACCCAGGTGTTCCGGGTACAGGCGAACCTTGGCCGGCACGATCGCCATCACCAGCTTCACGCCTTTGGCTTTCAACTGTTGGCGCACGCCTTCGACCAGCGCGTAGTTGCCTTGCAGGTTCAGCTCTTCGTTGACGATCGGGTTGAATTCTTCATCGCTGTACAACCATTGATCGCGACCGAGCACCACGCCCGGACGGCCTTCGTTGAACAGTTTGAAATCCAGCGCGGCCCAGAGGTTGGTGCCCAGGCGCTTGATCGGGAACTCGGCGTCGTAGTGCGTCTCCACGGCTTTGGTCCAGCGGCCGTTGAGCACCGTGGTTTCGGCACTGGTGCTGAACCCGAAGAAGCTGCGCGTGGACCACAGGCCCAGAACCAACAGGGTCACCAGGAACAGGGCGATGTAGAGGATGCGTAATGAGCGGGTCATGGTCAGATCCCTCAGAACTGGAAGTAAAGGAACGGCGAGAAGCTTTGCGCCGAGAGTTTGAAAATCGAGGCGATGAACAACACCAGCACCAGCGTGCGCATCACGTAACGCGACCAGTCCGCCGTCCAGTAAGCCGGTTGCACAGTGGCTTCAACGCCAACGGTGTAGCCCGGTTCGTGGATGCTGCCCGGGTTGTCGCCCGGTACGGCTTTGATCATTCCAGGGGTCGCGGTGGCCGGGCCATCGGCCTCGACGTTCACGACTGGCTTGGTTTTTTCTGGCGGCAGGTTGGTGTAGAAGTCACGAATGCCGAAGAACGCCAGGGTCATGTAAGCCACCACCAGGGTCGCCACTTGCAGGCCGGTGAGGCTGGCCTGGTTGAGTTCCGACAACGACCATTCACCGAAGCTGAACATCGCGCCGTACATGCGACCGGCCACGTGCAGGTTTTCCGAGCGGAAGATCACCCAGCCCATCACCACCAGCAGGAAGGTCAGCGCCCAGCGGATCGGGTTGATGCTGCGTGGCGAGGTGTTCAGGCCCAACGCTTTTTCAATCGCCAGCCACATGCCGTGCCACGCACCCCAGACGATGTAGGTGATGTTCGCGCCGTGCCACAGACCACCGAGCAGCATGGTCAGGAACAGGTTGCGATAGGTCATCAACGTGCCTTTGCGGTTACCGCCGAGGGTGATGTACAGGTAGTCACGCAGCCAGGTGGACAGGCTGATGTGCCAGCGACGCCAGAACTCGGTGATCGACTGGCTGATGTACGGCTGCTTGAAGTTTTCCATGAAGCGGAAACCCATCATCAAGCCCAGGCCGATGGCCATGTCGCTGTAACCGGAGAAGTCGAAATACAGTTGCGCGGTGTAGGCCAGGGCGCCGAGCCAGGCATCGCCGGTTGTTGGCGCTTGCAAGGCGAAGCAATGGTCAGCCACCACCGCGAGGGTGTCGGCGATGAAGACCTTCTTGATGAAACCCTGCATGAACCGCGTGGCACCTTCGGAGAACTTGTCGAGGGTGTGGGTGCGGTTGTTGAACTGGTCGGCGAGGTCGCGGAAACGCAACACCGGGCCGGCAATCAAGTGCGGGAAGATCGCGACGAATGCAGCGAAGTCGATCAGGTTGCGGGTCGCCGGGGTGTCACCGCGATAGACGTCGATGATGTAGCTGATGGACTCGAAGATGTAGAACGAGATCCCGATCGGCAACAGCACGTGGGTCAGGATGAACGGCGACAGACCGACCGACGTCATCATCGCGTTGATGCTGTCGACGCCGAAGTTGGCGTACTTGAAGTAGCCCAGAATGCACAGGTCGACGGCCACGCCCAGGAGTAACCAGCGTTGGGCCGGTTTGGTCCGAACGCCCGCCGCACCGACTTTGAGGCCGATCCAGTAGTTCCACAGCGTGACAGCGGCGAACAGCGCAAGGAAGTCCACGCGCCACCAGGCATAGAACACGTAACTGGCGATCAGCAGCAGCAGGTTGCGATAGCGAATCCCGCTCAAGTAATACATGCCGAGAAAGATCGGCAAGAACAAAAACAGGAACACATTGGACGAAAATACCATCCCGATCTCTCCATGTTTAACCAACAGTCAAGGGCCGCAGCCCCCCCAAACCCCCCACCGAAAAACGGGGGAATAACACTCAACTCAAATCTTGCGCTGACCCTGTAGGAGCGAGGCTTGCCCGCGAAGGCGGTGTGTCAGTCGACATCATTGGTGAATGTCAGACCGAATTCGCGGGCAAGCCTCGCTCCTACAGGGTTTTGCGTTTGGCTCTAGGAGCCTTTGTTGCCTTTTTCATTCGCCGGGTCGTAGACCTTGGTCAAGTCACCACCGAGGCGGAAGGTCTTGAACGGCTGCATCTCGTGCTTCTTCTCAAGCACATCCGGCGAGCAGGTGTAGAGCGAGCAGAACGGTTCGAGCCAGGCGAATTTCGAATCGACCTTGAGGTCGGTCATGTCCTGTTCCTTGCCGTTCTTCTTCTCGAACTCTTCCGGATCTTTCACCCCGGACAGCACGCGATCACCCAGGCGTTTCAGCGCGCCGTTGTTTTCCTGACGCAAATCCACACCGTTGACCAGGGCGAAACTGGCGATCATCGACAGTGGCGGCAGGGCGTAGTTGTGATAGGACAGGGCGCGTTGCTGGCGCTTGAGCTCGTTCGGCAGGAAGCCCTCGGCGTCAATCTGATTGGCGCCGACTTTGTATTCCTTCACCGACCAATCAAACAGGTCGCGACGGTTGGTGGCGATGGACGTTGCCATCACCGACCAGGCGGACCAGTACGAGTGGTTGTTGGTTTTATCGAGCGGCAGGTTGTCCCAATCGCTGACCACCTGGTCGGCCATTTTGCTGAACCAGGCTTCGATCAACTGCGACTCTTGCTGGTGGTTGGCCAACGGATGCGAGTCGGAGAACTTCAGGCGAATGTACGACGACGCCATGCTGCCCAAGGCCCATTTGCGCATCGACTTGCCGGTGTGGTTGAAGTCCTTGGACATCAACGCATCGGCCTTGGCCCACGCGGTCAGCCAGTTGAGCGTGCATTCGAGTTGTTCCGGGCGACCGTCACGCATGTACTGCATTACGCGCTTGCTGGTGCCGCGTTCCAGTTTGGTGATGTCGGCGGTGGTGTCGCGGAAGGCTTTTTCCGACGCCACGTTCAGGGTCGAACGGGCCTTGTCGGAGCCTTCGTATTTGCTGCGAAATTGCAGGGCGCCGGTGTAGGGCGTCGGCATCGCGTCACAGCCTTCGCTCTTGTCGCCGGTCTTCACTTTTTCAATCGGCGCGAAGTAGCCCTGGGGCGGACGCAATGGCGCGGCGGCCTGGGTGGCGCCGGCGAACATCGCCAACGTCAGCAGGGAGGGCGCGAGTAATCTTTTCAAAGTTCGGGTTTGCATGCAGGTCATAAGAGGGAGCCTCATTGCCCGGCCTGAGCGGTACGTTGCTCAGCACCAGAGAACACGTTGCGTTTGCAGATTTTCGCTTCGACTTTTTGTGGCGCGGCACCTGCTTCAGGGCCCTGGACTTCGACGGCCAGCAGATTCTGCGTGGCCCAGTCTTCGTCCGTGCGCAACTCAAAGGCGAAACGCCCGTCAGTGTCGGAGGTTTCCGGTTTTTCGATCTTGATGTCCTCGTGGCGACCGTTCATGTACCAGAGGGTGGCTTGCAGGACTTTCACCGACGTATCGGCGAACTGGATGTCGACCTGGTGACTGCCGTTTTGCAGGTTCAGGTTTTTGCTGTTGACCATTAATTCGTTTTTGCCCGGTTTCAATGTGGCGCTACCGGACATCTGTGCTTCCTTACCTTCGCAACCGTTGTCCAACAACGCCATCATCTGGCGGTAGATGGTTTCCTGGTCGAGGCGATAGAGCGGCGAGAATTCCCAGATGAGGATTTTCGGCGGCTTCTTCTGGAACTCGTCGCTGCCCAGGTACTGCAGCATCGAACCTTCCAGGCCACCGCCAGGGAATGCCACGTTGAGGATGTCGGCGCCGATGGCCTCTTCGAGGAAACCGGCGAAGTTGTAGTTCTTGCCACTGTGGCTGGTGCCGACCAGGGTGATCTCCGGATTGCCGGAGTCACTGAACAGATCGCCATCGGCCGCTTCGCCTTTTGGCTCCGTGGTGAACTGATCCATGTACTGGATCGCGTAGCTCGTGCCACAGAGTTGACCGGCCATGTTGTGTAATGTTCCGGTCTTGCCCATGCGACCCGACTTATGGCTCTCGAATTCGCGTTTCGGCACGTCGGCGAAGGCCGGCATTTGCTTGATTTGCTCACCGACGATTTTCGCCGTGCGCTGGGCGCCGTACGGCGTCCAGTGTTGGTCGCCGCGGAAGTAGAAGTCGTGGGCGGGCAGGGTGTCGGGCAGCGACTCGTTGGTCAGCGGCGACAGGTCCGGCACGGTGTAGCCCATGGCGGCGAAACGGCCGAGCATGGTTTTGTAATTGCGCAGGGCCTTGTCGAAATCGTACTTGGCCTTGTCTTCCGGGTTGAGCTTGTTGCGGTTCACCAGGCCTCGGGTCGGCTGGTAGACGACGACCAGTTCCACGCCTTTACTCTTGAACGCATCGTGCAGTTCTTTCATGCGTTTGTAGCCGGCCGGGGAGGTGTCGAACTCGGTGCGCAAGTCTTCTTGCGTACGGAACAACCAGTCGCCCTGGGCCTGCACCAGCGTGGTGAAGTTCTGCTGATACCGGGTGGTGTAATTCTTCGCGTCGTGGGCTTCCGGGCACAGGTTGCAGCACGGGTCGGCGGTGAACTTCGGCGCGGTTGCGCTAGCGGCGGCATCGTCGGCACGGGCCCCGGCGCTGGCCGCGAGAATGCCGGCGGTCAGGGCCGACAGGCTGAGTAATTTGATCAAGTGTGGGTGCATAAAATTATCCTCAGTCCTGCATTTCGGTCTGGCGTTCGACAGGGTCGATCAGCACGGCTTTCTGCTGGCGCACCAGCAGGTCGAGAATTTCATCCTGGCGCTCGCCAAGAATCCCGTTGAAGCTGATGCCACTGGATTTGGTCGGCGCGAGCATGGACACGCGGTACAACTCGACGCTCAGCGGCGAGTCGATGGCCAGCGGTCCGCTGCCATTGCCGGCCAGTTCACCGCCGACCACGATCAGCGACACCTGGGCGTCGAACGGGTCGAGCTTGATGTCTCGGTCGGTGTCGCTCAGGTCCTTGATGTGGCCGTAAACGCCGGTCAGGCCGTTGGCCATGGCGAGGTTTTCGTAGAGGCGAATGTTCACGCTGTTACGAATCCGGATGCCGTGGCGCTTGTTGCCCATCACCTTGTTGCCGTAGATCAGGTTGTCGGCACTCTCGTAGAGGGTGATGCCGTCGGTGTGGTTCTTGTAGATCTCGTTGTAGGCGATCAGGTTGTTCACGCTGTTACGGTCGATGACCAGCCCCGAGAGGTGGTTGTCGTAGCTGCGGTTGTTGAAGATGAAGCTGTCGTTGACCTCACGGGAAATGATGATCCCGTGCTTCTTCTTGGTCCCGTAGACGGTGTTGTCGGCGATGATCAGGCCATGCGACCGGTCATGCGGGTCAATGCCGTAGACGATGTTGTCTTTGTAGGTGTTGCCCTTGACCACGAAGTCGCGGGTTTCGTAGCAGTAGAAGCCGTACCACATGTCCGAGAACTCGGAGCCGACGATCCAGCCGGTCGGTTCAGGGCGCTTGAGCACCTTGGCCATGTTCGGCGTGTACTGGGAAATACTCACGCCGTAGGACTTACTGTTGGCGTAGCCGAAACTGGCGATCTTGCTGTTCGCGATGTAGGTTTCGGTGCCGCCCCAGGACAGCAGGAACGGACGAAATTCTTTCGGCGTCTTGAACAGCGCCGGGCCGTTGTTCTTCTCGCTCCACCCAGTGATCTTGGTGTCGCGCACAAACAACTGGCCGTCGTTGACCAGGAACGAACCGGCCTCTTGGGACAGGCGCAGTTCCTGGGTCTGTTTGTCGATTTCGAGGATGCCCTTGCGACCGACCACGATCGGCAACTTCGCCAGGTACACGCCCGGCGAGGTTTCGCTGATGTACTTGGGTTCTTTCTTCGCCAGGTCCTTGAGGTTCATGTAGCCGTCGTCGACGAAGATCGCTTGCGGGATGCCGTGCTGACGCACCACCCACTCGGCCATCTTGTTGTCGCCGCCGATGAAGTCCTTCAAGGCGTCTTCCTGCATCATCCGGCGCACGCTGGCCTTGCCCGGTTTGCTGCGCACGATTTTCGCCGCGATGGCTTCGGCGGTGTAGCCGGACGTGTCCGGCAGCGTGGGCTTGGCCAACTCCAGCGGCTCGGTCGGTGCGCTGCTGACGGTGTAGGTCTTGGCTTGTTGCAGCCCCTTGGCCAGGGTGGTCGGCTGGCCTTTTTGCGCAGGCGCCGTCGGCTCTGCACTGGCGAAGGCGACCGAGCTGGCCAGCAGCATCGCGCCGGCCAGCAAAGAGATCGAACCTCTCTTCGGATAGGTCATGTCGGGCACTCCTTTCGCGGCTCGCATCAGAAGCGCCAGATCACGTCGATGAACGCGCGGTGCATGTACGAATCGACTTCTTTGCCGTAGGCATCGCCGGGCTTGAACACACCGCCACGGAAACGCACCAGGGCCGAAGGCTCATCGATCGACTGGCTCAAAGCGGCAGGCAACAGCCCTTGCTTGAAGTACTTGGTGACCACCAGGTCCATTTCCTGACCGAGGTCTTTGTTGCCATCTTGCAGCGGCAGGGACGTGCTGGAGAGGATCGCGCCGGTGGCGTCGTCGGTGTTGTTCTCGACGGCGTTGATCCCGTTGCTGCCCACCGGCTTGCTGCCGTCCACGCGCCAGAACTTGTGGTACACGAGGCTGGCGTCGTATTCGTCGTTGAGCATCCACGAACCAAACAGGGTCGCGGTTTGCATGTTGTTCATTTCGCCACGGAAGGCTTCGCCGAAACGGTGAACCCGCGAGCGAGTACCGGTGTAGTTCGAGCGGTTGCTTTCCAGGCCGTTCTGTTGGTAATCGGCGCTGGCGCGGGCATAGGCTGCACCGACTTGCCATTGCGGATCGAGGCGCAGACGCAAGCCGACGTCGGTGGCCCAGCCGTTGAGGTCTTCACCGGTCTTGGCTTCGGTCGGGCGAGTGCCGTCGGCATTCAGCGCGTTGACCGTATCGGTGTCGCCGCTCATACCGGTGATGCTGCCCCAGTAGTTGACGGTGTTGGTGTTGCGCCAGTTGTAGGCGTCGCTGTCGGCGGTGAGGCCGAGCCAGCTGATGTCACCGTTCTGTTTCTTGTCCAGCGAGTCGCCGGCCACACCCGGTTCCGGGTAGTCGAGCTTGCCGTCATCGTGGGTGTGATGACCACGGATGCCGACCCAATTGCCCGGGGTCCACTGATACGCAGCGTCGGCGTAGGCGTGCAGGCGATCCTTGTCTTTTGGCGCCAGCTCTTTCAAGTCGGTGCGGTATTCGCTGAAGCGTTCGGCGACACCGGCGTTGGCGCGCAACAGGGTGGTGTCGAAGGTCCAGTTCAGGGCTTCGATGTTGGTGTCGCGGAACTGGCCGTCGTCATTGCGCAGGCGCTGGCGACCGAGCTTGAGCATCTCGCCCGGGTAAGGTGTGAGGCCGCTGTAGCCGACCCAGAACTCACGCATGGCCAGGTAGTTTTTCTTCGACTTGCGATCACCGTTGTCGGTGGCCTGGGTGGTGTCGTCGGCTTGTTGCAGGGTGTCGGTTTCGATGATGTCGGTGGACGTCACCGCCTGACCCATCGCATAGGCGCTCCACGCGCCACGTTCGCCGTAGACCCATGGTCGCAGGTCGAGGCCCAGGCCGTTGACGTCGCCGCCCTTGGCGGTGCCGAGGTCGGCGTCGTCTTCGGACTGGCCGGTGATTTTCACTTCCAGACCGTAGTTCTTCGCATCGGTCATCGCGGCCAGGGTCGGGCACGACCACAGCAGGGCGAAGGTCAGGCCAATACCGGCCTGCACAAAGGGATTCAATTTCATAATTTTTCCTCGCCGTCTTCTTCTTGCAGGGCTTGCAGATCCAGCTTGTTCTGGCTCGAGGCGCCACGAACGGCCTGTTCTTGTTTCAACAGGCGTTGGGCCTCGGCGAGCTGGGCAGGCGGCAGTTGGGCTTCGAGTGTTGTCGCAAGCTCAGTGGCTTGCGGGGTGTCCTGAGCCTTGGCCAGCTGGCTGAAGACGTAAGCGTTGACCGGGTTGGGCTTGGTGCCCTTGCCTTGGGAAAACAGTTGCGCGATGGCGAAGTCGGCGCTGTTCTGGCCGTTGCGCGCAGCGGTCAGCAGGTGATCCAGAGCCTTCTGGGAATAGACCTTGCCCAGGTAACCACGGCGGTAGATCTGGCCAAGGTAGTAATCGGCGGCCACTTCACGGCCCACGGCTTTCTGGAAGTGTTCTTCGGCGACCTTGGCGTCGGCCGGCACCCATTTGCCTTCGTAGTAGAGCTTGCCCAGCAGCAGTTCGGCGCGGGGTTGGTCCGCGGCGCGACCGTTGTCCAGGTACTGCATCATTTTGTCGACGTCACCCAGTTCCGGGAAGTCGTAGAGCAGTTGCGCCAGGCTGACCCAGGAAGCGGGGTAGCCAGGGGCGATGTCTTCGAGCAGCGACTGCGCGGTTTTCTCGTCGGTCTTGCCCAGGGTTGCATCGCCCAAAACGCGAGCGACGCTGTCGACGCGTTGAGCGCTAACGGTGCCGCGAGTGTGAGCGGCTTGCATCTGTTTGATCAGCTCGGCGGTTTGCTCTGGCTTGGCTTGTTTTTGGTAAACCGTGGCCAGTTCGACGTAGCAGATGTCGGTGGTGTTCAGCGCCGCCTTGCAGATGCTTTCCACTTCGTCCAGGTGCTGGTCGTAAGTGCCCTGGGTGCGATAGAGCAGCACTTGGGCCAGACCCGCTTCCGGCTTGCCTTCGGCGCGCCATTTACTGATCTGCTGCTGGGCGTTGACGTTCGGGAAACTGTGCGGGTATTGCAGGTACAGCATGGCCAGCGGGATCAGGGTGTTGCCTTCGCCATTGGCCCCGGCTTTTTTCAACAGGCCTTCGGCTTCGTGCTGTTCGGCTTCGGTGGAACCGGGCTTGGCCACCAGCAGGCGACCGAGGCGAGCCTGGGCTCGGGGCGAGACGTCGACCGCGGCGCGGTAAGTCGCCTCGGCCTGTTTCATCTGCGCCGGGTCACGGCTGTCGACCTGGATATCGGCGAGGCCAACCTGTGCTTCGCTGTAGCCCAGGTCTGCCAGTTGCTGGTAGTTCTGCTGAGCCAGCGCGGTGTCGCCGCGCTTGAGCGCTTCGTTCGCCAGGCGTTGGTCGGGCAGGCCGGCGCAACCGGCCAGGGCAATTGCCATGGCCAGGGTCAGCGGGACCGGCAGGATTCTGAGTGGGCTCGTCACAGGCATGTCCTCTGCTTAAATACCGGCGGCCATGGCTTTGTCGATCAGCCAGTTCAGGTTCGGGCCACGATCGCTGTTCACTTCCACCGGGCGACCGGCGAAGGTGCTGCTCAGCGGCTCGTCAGGCTTGATCTGTACGCGGATGTCGGAAGACAGGTCGGCACTTTTCAGGCTGGTGCTGCTGACGATCTTGCCGGTGCGGATCTTGTCTTCGCCGGCGATTTCGAAGGTCACCGGTGCACCTGGACGCACGTCGGCGAACTGGCGATAGGTGAAGCGCGCATCGATGTTGGCTTCGCTGTTACGCGGCACCAGGGTGAAGATCACGTCGCCCTTGCTGGCGTACTGACCGTTGGCGACCAGTTGCTGGGCCACGGTGCAATCGCACGGGGAAGTCAGGGTGCCGGTCATTTGTTTGCCGAACAGTTCTTCAACCTTGGCCGGTTGCAACTGGTCTTCGTCCAGATGGCCCTTGAGCACGTCGAGCATGCTGGTGCTGAAGGTCGCCAGCGGCGCGCCTTTGGCGGCGATGCCGTCGTCTTTGATCAGGCTCTGCACGGTGCCATCGCGAGGCATGGTGATGTTCATGCCCGGGACGCTGACGATGCCGGCCTGGGCATGGCTGACGAAGTACATGCCGTACACCGACTTGAAGATGAAACCGAAGGCGGCGAGGCCGACGAGGAAGATCGCGAAGCTGAAGGTCACCGCACGCAGACGACCGAATGGGGTCATGCCGTGGCCGCCATCCTTGACCTTGCGTGCCTTGGTGAAGTTGTCGCGCTGCAGGGTCGCCAGTACTTCACCCATGCTGACGATGTCGCCGGACAGGTGGGAGGTGATCAAGTGGCGCAGGGTCGAGATGTCTTGGGATTCCAGGTTCTGGAACTGGCAGCCGACACGCCCGGTCGGGCGATCGAAGGAGCGGATCTGCAACTCCACGTCCATGGCCAGGCCAAGGTTATCGATGACGAATTGCAGACGAGCCTTGTACACCTCGCCGATTTTCAGCGGCATTTGACCGGCGTTGAACGCCAGGCCGCCAGCGGACAGGTCGAGGACCCGGGCATCGACCGGAGTCCGGTCAGGGCCGAAGAACCGCAGCTTGGCCGGGATTTTCACTCGGGCATGTTGGCGCTGGGCTTCAGATTCGTGCACTACGTTGGCGTTGACGGCGGTATTCATAGGGGCAATGTCCTGGTTAATTCAATAAGGGGGCGGTCAGACCATCATCAACAGCACGGCGACGAAAATGCTGCCGGCGGAGAAGGTCATGGTCCGAGACGACCAGGTGTTGAACCAACGTTGAAAGCTGGCGAGATCACGGGTCAATTTGGTGTCCTGGCGAGTCCAGGATTGTTGGTCGAGGCGGAAGAACACGTAGATCTTCACCAGCGCGCCGACGATCTGGTTGTAATAGAGAATCATCGGGTAGGCCGGGCCGATCCGGTGACCGGAGCACGACAGCAGCAGGGTCAGGATCAGGCGGGTGATGCCGATCCACAGCAGGTACGCGAGGATGAACGCGGCGCCGTACTTGAAGCTGGCGATGATCGCCACCGTCAGGCCGAGCAGGGAGGTCCACATCGACACACGCTGGTCGAACAGCACCACCGAGGTGAACAGACCAAGGCGTTTCATCCCCAGGCCCAGGGCGCGGGAGTTCTGGCGCAGGTTGTTGCCGTACCAGCGGAACATCAGTTTGCGGCTGGCTTTGATGAAGCTTTTTTCCGGCGGGTGTTCCACGGTGTGGATCGCCGCGTCGGGCACGTAGAAGGTGTCGTAGCCCAGGCGCATCAGGCTGAACCAGCTCGACTTGTCGTCACCGGTCAGGAACTTGAAGCGGCCCAGGCGCCAGTGTTGCAGCGAGTCGCTTTCCACGTCGGCGATGAAGTCCGGGTCGGTCACGACCGTGGCGCGGAACACCGACATCCGCCCGGTCATGGTCAGCACGCGCTTGGACAAAGCCATCGAGCACATGTTGATGTGGCGTTGGGCGAAACGCAGTTTGTGCCACTCGGCCATGACGTAGCCGCCGCGCACTTCGCAGAACTCGTTGGTGGTCAGGCCGCCGACGTTGCCGAACAGCTGGAACCACGGCACGGTCTTGAGCACGACGCCCGGAGCAAGCACGGTGTCGCCATCGATCACTGCAACCACGGCGCGGTCGTCCGGCAAGTGGCGGGAGATGGCGCGGAAGCCGTAGGCCAGGCCGTCGCGTTTGCCGGTGCCGGGAATGCGCACGAAGTCGAGCTTGACCCGGTCCGGCGGATTCATCCGGGACCAGAGGCTCTTGACCAGCTTCTCATCGGACATTTCCACGATGGAGCAGACCATGGTGGCCGGCAGGCCGCAGTCGATCGCTTCGCGAATCACCGAGGCGTAGACCTGGGCGGTGGTCAGCGCGTCGATACGGAAGCTGGTGACCATCAGGAACACGTGGGACGGGTCTGCCGCTTTACCCAGCTTGCGCACTTTGCGCCGCAGGTGCGGGTAGACCACGTACAGGAACAGCATGCCGCGCAGAAAGTGCGTGGCACCCATCGAGTAACGCCAGATCCCGATGAAACCGATCAGGAAAATGAAGTCCTTCGACTCGGAGTCGAACGTGGACGAAGGCAACGCCATGGCGATGCCCATCAATAAACTTAGGTAAAACAGCCAACCGGCGGCCTGAAGTAGGCCGTGTTTTAGCCTGTGCATAATCGGAATCCTAAAGTCAGTTGAAAGCTTCAAGCCTCAAGCTGCAAGTGAAGAGCGCTTAACTTGCCGCTTGAAGCTTGTCGCTTATTGCTGCTTTACCAGCAGATCCCTTCGGTACGACCGGTGACGCTGGTGGCTTGGGACATGAAGCCGACCAGGTCGATCACTTGCTTGCCGTGTGGAGCCTGTTCCGCCAGGGCGCGGAATTTCTCGTCACGGTTGCCAAGGATGATCACGTCGGAGTTGTTGATCACTTCGTCGAAGTCGGAGTTGAGCAGCGACGAAACGTGCGGGATCTTCGACTCGATGTAGTCCTTGTTCGCACCGTGGACACGGGCGTACTCGACGTTGCTGTCGTAGATGCTCAGGTCGTAACCCTTGCCGATCAGCATTTCCGCCAGGTCGACCAGCGGGCTTTCGCGCAGGTCATCGGTGCCGGCCTTGAAGCTCAGACCGAGCAGGGCGACTTTGCGTTTGTCGTGGCTGGAAACGATGTCGAAAGCGTTCTGCACTTGCGACACGTTGCTGCGCATCAGCGAGTTGAGCAGCGGCGCATCGACGTCCAGGGAACCGGCGCGGAAGGTCAGGGCACGCACGTCTTTCGGCAGGCAGGAACCGCCGAACGCGAAGCCTGGACGCATGTAGTACTGCGACAGGTTCAGGGTTTTGTCCTGGCAGACCACTTCCATCACTTCGCGACCGTCGACGCCGACCGCCTTGGCGATGTTGCCGATCTCGTTGGCGAAGGTCACTTTGGTGGCGTGCCACACGTTGCAGGTGTACTTGATCATCTCGGCAACGGCGATGTCCTTGCGGATGATCGGTGCGTCGAGTTCTTCGTACAGGGCTTGCAGCACGTCGCCGCTGGCCTTGTCGAATTCGCCGATGACGGTCATCGGTGGCAGGTCGTAGTCGGCGATCGCGGTGCTTTCACGCAGGAACTCAGGGTTGACCGCCACGCCGAAGTCGACGCCGGCTTTCTTGCCGGAGCAGTCTTCGAGAATCGGGATGACAACGTTTGCGACGGTGCCCGGCAATACGGTGCTGCGAACTACGATGGTGTGGCGGGTGGTCTTGTCGCGCAGGACAAAACCGATCTCGCGGCACACCGCTTCGATGTAGTTCAGTTCCAGGTCGCCGTTCTTCTTGCTCGGCGTACCGACGCAGATCATCGACAGGTCGGTGTCGCGAATCGCCTCGGCGAAGTTGGTCGTGCCGCGCAGTTTGCCCGTCTCGATGCCCTTCTGCAGAAGCTCGCCCAGACCCGGTTCAACGATCGGCGATTTGCCGGCGTTGATCATATCGATCTTGTCTTTGGCAACATCAACGCCAATGACGTCATGGCCACGTGCAGACAGGCAACCGGCACATACTGCACCGACGTAACCCAAACCAAATATGCTGATGCGCATCGCATTTACCTCTGTAATTATTAAGCCATTAGATGGCCGGAGTTAATGGTGTTCAGCGGTCGTAGTGCACTCGCAAGTGCAGCCTTACAGGCGCCACAATGCAGCGTGCAGGCATACTAAGTTCCGAGTGACTAAATAAGTGCACTCAAGATGTGCGCAACTAGGCCTTGTTATTGTGATGTGCCCTGTTATGCATCCTGTGCCCTGTTAGCAGGGCCGTGGTGCAAAGGTTTTGCGCGCTCAATGCCAGGCGTGAGGCCCGTAAATCAAGCGGTTGGGTGCTCGGGTGGAGCACGTTTATAGGGGCGCTGCCTTGGCCGTATAGGGGATAGTAATGGTGCGTATCTCCTGTCCTATATGTGTTGTCCAAATAAGAGGTCATTAAGCGGAAGTTAGTGTGACAACTTGGCTACATGGTTCTCGTCTCTGCGTAAGTTATCTCCTACACGTTCAGGGAGAATCGTTACCGGTGGTATGAGCGACGCATTTGGACATAGTTCCTGTCCGCCCATCGCGAATTCTGAAATTTCTTGAAATATTGAGAAAGATGGCACTGCTTTCAAACTGATAGCACTTACCGTTTGGCCCTTTATATATAGGGTAATTATCGAATCAGATGGGTAAGTGCCACCATTGTTAAAAAATGTCAGTGCCACTACTGAAAAAAATCATGATTGTCGAGTGAAACAAAAGTTAGAAATTGGGGTGATGTATTTTTGGCGCCAGTGAACTGACGAAACAGGCGGGGAATTGTTGGACGATCAGACGGCGTGCACGACCAGCGGTCGTGCGCCGAAAGTGTGCGTTACTCGGGAGCGTGGTCGCGCAGGAATACCAGATTGTCCGGTTTCGACTGCTCGGCACTGTAGCGATAACCCTGAACATCAAACTGCTTGAGGTCGGCCGGGTCGTTGATGCGCTCTTCGATGACGAAACGGCTCATCATCCCGCGAGCCTTCTTCGCGTAGAAGCTGATGATTTTGTACTGGCCGTTCTTCATGTCCTTGAAATCGGTATTGATGATGCGCGCGTTCAGGGCGTTGCGTTTGACCGCCGAGAAGTACTCGTTGGAGGCCAGGTTCAGCAGCACATCGTCGCCCTGATCGGCCAGCGCTTCGTTCAGCCATTCGCTGATTCGCGTGCCCCAGAAGGCGTACAGGTCCTTGCCACGGGCATTGGCCAGTTTGGTGCCCATTTCCAGCCGATAAGGCTGCATCAGGTCCAGCGGGCGCAGCAGGCCGTAGAGGCCAGAGAGCATGCGCAAATGCTGCTGGGCGTAATCGAAGTCGGCTTCGCTGAAGGTTTGCGCGTTCAGGCCGGTGTACACGTCGCCCTTGAAGGCCAGCAGTGCCTGCTTGGCGTTTTCCGGGGTGAACGCCGGGGTCCAGCTGCCGAAACGCGCGGCGTTGAGCCCGCCGATCTTGTCGGAGACGTGCATCAACTCGCTGATTTGCGCCGGCGTGAGGTCGCGCAGCTGCATGATCAGCTCCTGGGAATGGTCCAGGTATTGCGGCTGGGTGAAGCGCTGGGTGGCCGGCGGTGTTTCGTAATCGAGGGTCTTGGCGGGGGAAATCACCATCAGCATGAAGTCGTCTCCTTTAATCGTGCGGCGATTCTAGGGGGTTGCGCTTGATGACTCCAGCTATCAAGTCCATAGGTGATCGGTGGTTTGACTGGACGGGCTTTTGTGGCGAGGGAGCTTGCTCCCGCTGGAGCGCGAAGCGGTCGCATGATTGCTGCACAGGTTTCACCTGAAGGAATGAGGTCGCGGGCTTTGGGTCTGCTTCGCAGCCCAGCGGGAGCAAGCTCCCTCGCCACAATGGGTTCAGTGCTGCTGCGGGAATGTCGGCGGGATCAGCTATAGTGCCGCGCGGGTTTTGTTATGGAGACATCCCATTGCGTATCGTTCTTTTATTCTCGGCCTGGCTCTTGAGCTTTGGCGCCCTGGCGACGCCTGGCGACGTGGCGACGCCTGGCGACGTGGCGACGCTGGATCGTAGCACCTGGCCGGAACAACTCACCAGCCCGACCCTGTTCGACGTCGCCTCCCGGGCCGAAATCCTCATGTTTGCCCGGGTGCTGCTGGCCAGCGAGTCCCTGAATGAAGCGAGCCTGGCCCAGCGCCTGGGCCTGCGCACGATCAATCTGGACTCGATCAACGCCCTACGCGAGCGTATGTGGCAGCGCTTGCTGACCAACTACAACTTCGCCCAGCAGAGCTGCGACCAGGATGCGTCGTTCTGTTTCCTGGTCGAAGACCTGCCGACCCTGCGCGAGCAAGCGGCCAAGTTCGTGGTCAGCGACGACAGCTTCTATATCAAGTGGTCCGAGCCGAGCCGGTTATTCCACGCCCAGTACCTCGACGAGCAGTTGCGCAAGGCCGCGCTGTTTCCGCAAACCAGCAGTGAAGTCGATCGTTTTGGCGACTATGAGCGCAATGGCGACGAGATGCATGACCGGCTGTTTCTGCTGACCTTCGACAGCGCCGCCAATGCCGTGCCGGACAACACCGGGTGGGTGACCGAGTACCTGCGCAAGTCCAACATGAACGGCACGTTCTTCGTCCTCGGCAAGGACATCCAGGCGCGGCTGGCCGATCGTTCGGTGGCGAGCCTGCAAGCCATGTATTCACAGCAATGCCTCGGCGTGCAGGGCTGGGAGTTCCGCTCCCACAGCCATTGGCAGGACTGGCAGGACTCGGTGCGGCGCAGCGCCGACCTGGTCAAGAGCAAGCTCCCG
Organism: Pseudomonas sp. Emmai; assembly: GCF_055179735.1. NCBI lineage: Bacteria > Pseudomonadati > Pseudomonadota > Gammaproteobacteria > Pseudomonadales > Pseudomonadaceae > Pseudomonas > Pseudomonas sp. Emmai. Next base: position 1,453,473 of record NZ_CM143685.1, read on the forward strand.
GAGAACTACGTGCCGCTGTTCCGCCCGCCCGATGGTCAACGGCGTTCCGATGCCCAGGGCTTCTTCGAGTCCCAGGGTTTGCAGGTGGCTTTGTGGGACATCGATCCCCAGGACGGCGCCGGCAAGCTCAAGGGCCCACAAAGCGCACAACGGGTGCTGACCCTGATGCTGTTGTGGCGCCACGGCGTGATCAATTTCAATGTGAAGCAGGACGCGGTGAAAACGTCGATGCCCTGGCTGATCGCGCAAACGGCGCAAAGCGGGATCGGTTGGCAGGACTGTCAGGTGGCGTTTCGCTGAAAGCGGGAAAAGCCCGAAAACGTTGAGGCAGAGGGCAGGGCGGGGTGATTTTGGAAGGAATTTCGATGCAGGCGGACTTCCGACTTTAACGGCACAATGCCTGCACGCCAAGGGCTATTCGTCACTCTGAAAAATAAACTTCAAAAAAACGTCAAAGTGCTTTTTTCTGTCATGGGTTTTGGAGTATTACGAAGACAGACCGCCGAAACCTGCAACACAGGTGGCGTCTTCCAAGACCCATTTGTGAGCAGTTCACTTGAGTCCCAACAGGTGAATTCGGTGGCCACTTCGAGGCGCAGCACTGTCACGGTATTGCGTCGAATGGCTCCCACAAAGGTGACCGAGTATGGATGATCACGGACGTAGTTCTTCCTCCAACCAGCCAATCCTTTATGTACTCGATACCAACGTATTGATTCACGATCCAAACGCCCTGCTTAACTTCGAAGAACACCACGTTGCGATCCCGATGACCGTGCTTGAGGAGCTGGATAAGCTCAAGAGCGGGCATCACAGCGTTGCGGCCGAATGCCGTCAGGCGATCCGCCTGATCGACAAGACCCTGGGCGATGCCAGCCCGGAAGATGTCGAACTCGGTGTGCCGATCCAGCGCGGCAAGAGTGGGCCCAAGGGTTTGCTGTCAATTCTGATGAGCAAGCGCGCCGAGCCGAACATCATCTTGCCCGAGCACCTGAACGACAACATCATCATCAACCAGTTGATCGACCTGCACGCGCGCGAACCCAAACTGCCCGTGGTGCTGGTCACCAAAGACATCAACATGCGCCTCAAGGCCCGAGCGTGCGGGATCGCGGCCGAGGACTACAGCACCGACCAACTGGTCGACGACGTTTCGCTGCTGCCTAACGGCTACCACAACATGACCGGCTCCTTCTGGGACCTCGTGAGCAAGGTCGAAACCCGTCAGGACCACGGCCGCACCTGGCATCAGGTGAAGCTGATCGACAACCTGCCGGCAGTGCACATCAACGAATTCATCATCGACGAACAAGGGTTTGTCGGCTGGATCAAGGAAATCGAAGAGGACCGCCTGCTGATTCTCGACCTGCATCAGGAACCCCTGTTGCACCAGGAAGCCTGGGGCCTGAAACCGCGTGACATCTATCAGAGCCTGGCGCTCTACGCCTTACTCGATCCAGACATTCATTTGGTCAACCTGTCCGGCGCCGCCGGTTCCGGTAAAACCATCCTGGCCCTGGCCGCTGCCATCGAGCAGACCATGGTCAGCAAACGCTATCGCCGGATCATCGCGACGCGTAGCGTGCAGGGCCTGGACCAGGAGATCGGCTTCCTGCCCGGCACCGAAGCGGAAAAAATGGAGCCTTGGCTGGGCGCCATCACCGACAACCTCGAAGCCTTGCACATGGATGACGAAAACACCCATGGCAGCGTGGACTACATCCTCAGCAAAGTGCCGTTGCAGTTCAAATCCCTCAACTACATCCGGGGTCGCAGCTTCCAGCAGAGCCTGATTTTGATCGACGAATGCCAGAACCTCACGCCGCACCAGATGAAAACCATCATCACCCGTGCCGGCGCCGGTTCGAAAGTGGTGTGCCTGGGCAACCTGGCACAGATCGACACCCCTTACCTGTCCGCGACCAGCTCCGGGCTGACCTACCTGACTGAACGCTTCAAGGATTTCCCTAACGGTGTACACATCACCCTGCAAGGGGTGCCACGTTCGATTCTGGCCGAATACGCAGAGACTCATCTCTAAGCTGCAAGCTTTAAGCTGCAAGCCGCAAGTTTCAGGCGAACCAAGTGAACCTCACTTAGCGCTTGAAGCTTGCGGCTTTTGGCTGCTTAAATGCTTTCCTCCATACCTGCAGCTACTGCGCTTTTCACTTGCCGCTCGTAGCTTGCCGCTTGTAGCTGCCTCAAGGAGGCCTCGTGCTGACTCATCTCGATTCCCAAGGTCGCGCCAACATGGTCGACGTCACTGAAAAAGCCGTGACGTTCCGTGAAGCGACCGCCCAGGCGCTGGTGCGCATGCAGCCCGAAACCCTGCAGATGATCGTCAGCGGCGATCACCCCAAGGGTGATGTGTTCGCCGTGGCGCGCATTGCCGGCATTCAAGCGGCGAAGAAAACCAGCGATCTGATTCCCCTGTGCCACCCGTTGATGCTCACCGGCGTCAAGGTCGAACTCAGTGCCGAAGGCGACGATACCGTGCGCATCGTCGCGCGTTGCAAGTTGTCCGGGCAGACCGGCGTCGAAATGGAAGCCCTGACCGCCGCCAGTGTCGCCGCGCTGACCATCTATGACATGTGCAAGGCCGTTGACCGGGGCATGACCATTGAAAGCGTGCGGCTGCTGGAGAAACTCGGCGGCAAGAGCGGGCACTTCCAGGCAGATCCGTCATGAAGGTCACGGTGAAGTTTTTTGCCCGTTACCGCGAAGCCCTGGGCGTGGACTCGGTCAAGGTTGAAGGCGACTTCGCCACGGTCGATGACGTGCGGGCGCTGCTGGCGCAACGCGACGGTGCCGACGTGTTGAGCGAACAAAACCTGATGTGCGCCCGCAACGAAGACCTTTGCCAGCTCGATGAGCCGGTGGTCGACGGCGATGAAGTGGCGTTCTTTCCGACCGTGACCGGGGGCTGAGCATGGCGATTCGCGTGCAAGCCACGGCGTTCGATCCGGGGTCTGAAGTCAACGCCATGCACGCCGCCAATGTCGGCGTCGGCGCGGTGGTGAGTTTTGTCGGCTACGTGCGCGACTTCAATGACGGGCTCGATGTTGCCGGGATGTTCCTCGAACACTATCCAGGCATGACCGAAAAGGCCCTGGGCAAGATTGCACTGGAGGCCGAACAGCGCTGGCCGCTGCTCAAGCTGGAAGTGCTGCACCGCATCGGCGCTCTGGAACCGGGCGAGCCGATCGTCTTCGTCGGCGCCGCCAGCGCCCACCGCCAGGCCGCGTTCGATGCCTGCGCCTTCGTCATGGATTACCTGAAAACCCGCGCGCCGTTCTGGAAGAAAGAAAACACCAGCGACGGACCGCGCTGGGTGGAAGGGCGCGACAGTGATCATGCGGCGGCGGATCGTTGGAAGAAATAATTTTGCAGCGCGCTTAAGTACGCCTTCGCGGGCAAGCCTCGCTCCTACACGGTTGTTGTCGATCACAAATGTTGTGGACGACACAAAACCTGTAGGAGCGAGGCTTGCCCGCGAAGAGGCCCTCCGCACCACCAAAAATCCCCCCTGACTCACCACCCGACCAGAAGCGCAGCAGATCCACGCACGCGATTGACGATTTGTACGTAAAAGTCCAGTATGGAATTACAAGTACAAAAAGTACCCGTTCCAGCTCTTCTTCTCTCTTGCCAAACCAACAACAACCCGCGAGAAAACGAACATGAAGAAATTCCCACTCATTACCGGTCTGGCCCTGAGCCTGTTGGCGTGCAGCAGCGTGTTCGCCGCCGAGAAAACCCTGCGCATCGGCATCGAAGCGGCGTATCCACCGTTCGCCTCCAAGACCGACAAAGGCGAGATCGTCGGTTTCGACTACGACATCGGCAACGCCTTGTGCGCGCAGATGAAGGTCAAGTGCACCTGGGTCGAAGGTGAATTCGACGGTCTGATTCCTTCCCTGAAAGTGAAGAAAATCGACATGGCGCTGTCGTCCATGACCATCAACGAAGACCGCAAGAAGTCGGTGGATTTCACCCACAAGTACTACTTCACCTCCTCGCGGCTGGTGATGAAGGAAGGCGCGACGGTGGATGATCAGTACGCCAGCCTCAAGGGCAAGACCATTGGCGTGCAGCGCGCGACCACCACCGACCGTTACGCCACTGAGGTGTTCGAACCCAAGGGCATCAACGTCAAGCGCTACGGCAACAACGAAGAAATCTACATGGACCTGGCCGCCGGTCGCCTCGATGCGATTTTTGCCGACACCATTCCGCTCAGTGACTTTCTGTCGATGCCTCGCGGCAAGGGCTACGCGTTTGTCGGGCCGGAGCTGAAAGACCCGAAATACGTGGGCGAGGGCGCCGGGATTGCCGTGCGCAAGGGCAATACCGAATTGGTCAGCGAGCTGAATGCGGCGATTGATGGCATTCGTGCGAGTGGCGAATATCAGAAGATTTCCGACAAGTATTTCAAGTCTGATATCTACGGCGATTGATTAACCGCCTTCGCGGGCAAGCCTCGCGCCTACAGGTATACGCATTCCACCTGTAGGCGCGAGGCTTGCCCGCGAAGAGGCCCGCTCAAACAACACACCTCAAAATGCCTAACCCTTCAATTCCTTCAAATGCTTGTACACCGTCGCCCGCCCCATGTTCAGCACATTGGCCACATAGTTCGACGCACTTTTGCCCTTGAACGCCCCTTCAGCGTGCAGCGCTAGCACCAGCTCGCGCTTGTGATCGCGGGTCAGCACATTCAGGCTCAATTGACGTTCGCGCAGCCAGGCATGCAGGAAGGTGTTGATCCGCTCCTGCCAGTCATCGCGAAACAGGGCGTCCGGTTGCGGGATCAACTTGGTCGGCGACAGGAACAGATCCAGCGCCGCCTTGGCATTTTCGAACAGCGAAATATTCAGGTTGATGCACAGCACCGCCAGCGGGTGGCCGTCACTGTCACGCAGCACGCTGCTGAGGCTGCGAATCTTCTGACCGTCCCAATTGAGCTTTTCGTACGGCCCGATGTTTCGTTCGCTGACCTCTTCGCTGAGCATGTCCTCCAGCGCCGAGTCGTCACCGATTTCCCGTTTCGACAGGTTGTTGGCGATGTAATCGACTTTTTGCGTGCGCAAATCGTGCAGCACCACCTCGGCGTGAGGAAAGAACAGCGTGGCGATGGCGTCGGCGATCGCCCGGAAGTTGTCCAGGGCCAGGTCTTGTTCAGGTGCATTCATACAGGGAGCTCCAGGCAACGTCAGCGCCCCATCAAACAGGGCGCTGGAAGTTTGCCGCAATCGGGTCGGCACGTCACTCACGCGGCTCAGCCCAGGCGTGCCGGGGAGAGCATTGCGGCGTCCAGGCCGAATTGGCGCAGCTGTTGCGGCAAGGCTTCGCCGCGCACCAGCGCCGCGCTGGCCTGGCCCATGGCCGGTGAGGTCTGGATGCCGTAGCCCCCTTGCGCCGCAACCCAGAACAGTCCTGGCACCTGCGTGTCGAAACCGGACAGCAAATCACCGTCAGCCACGAAACTGCGCAGCCCGGCCCAGGTGCGGGTCGGGCGGCGGATGGTCAAGGTGGTGGCTTCTTCGATTTGGTAGATGCCCATGGCGATGTCCAGTTCTTCGGGCTGGACGTCGTGGGGTTCCACCGGGTCGGCGTTGGCGGGCGAACCGAGGAACATGCCGGCATCAGGCTTCATATAGAAGGATTCGTCGAGCGCCACCAGCATTGGCCAGTGGTGGATGTCCACGCCCTCGGGGCCGGCGAAGATGAACGCTGCGCGGCGTTTCGGTTGCAGGCCCAGTGATGCGGCGCCGGCCAGCGCACCGACCTTGTCGGCCCAGGCGCCGGCGGCGTTGATGATGATCGGTGCGGTGAAGGTCTGGCCGTTGGTCTGCACGTGCCATACACCGTCGGCGTCACGGGCCAGGCCCAGGACTTCGCTGTCGGTGTGGACTTCACCTTTATTGCGCTTGATCCCGCGCAGATAACCCTGGTGCAAGGCATCGGTATCGATGTCGCTGGCGGTCGGGTCGTAGATCGCGCCGTGGACTTTTTCCCGGCGCAGGATCGGCAGGCGTGCACAGGCTTCTTCGGCGCTGAGCAGTTGCATCTGCGGCACCGTGGCTTTGGCGCTCAGGTATTGATTGTTCAGCTCGGCCGGATCACCGGTGAAATCCACGGTCATCTCGCCACGTGGGGTCAGCAGCGGGTGATCGCAGAAACCGGCGGGCGGGGCGTCGAAGAAGTCGCGGCTGGCCTGGGTCAGCGCGCGCACTTGCGGTGTGCCATAAGCGGCGGTGTACAGCGCCGCCGAACGTCCGGTGGAGTGATAGGCCGGATGGGTTTCGCGCTCCAGCACGATGACGCGTGCGTGCTGCGACAGCCAGTACCCGGTGGAAGCGCCGGCAATCCCGCCGCCGATAATGATGAAGTCTGCCTGGCTCATGAACGTCTCCTGAAAAGGCGCTAATAATGTGTGTGCGTAGGAGCGAGGCTTGCCCGCGAAGGCGGTGTGTCAGTAGACAAATATGGAGACTGACACACTGCCTTCGCGGGCAAGCCTCACTCCTACAGGGGCGTGGTTAGTGCTGGAGGTGGTAAAGGGCATTGGCCAGCGCAATGTCTTCCAGGCCCAGGCCTATGGAGCGGAAGAACACATGACGGTCGTAGCCCGGACGCTGCACTTTCTCGCTGAGCAGATCCGGCAAGTCACCGACAATCGAATCTTTGTCCCAGCCATGCTGTTCACCGGCAATCAGCATTTCACCCGCCGAGCCCGGGGTGGTCTGACGATAGTCGCAGAACACCTGCATGTCGTTGAGGCTCTGGGGTGGCACTTCGTGGGCCCGTGGGGCGTTGGTGCTGATCGAGGTGATCAGGGCGGGTTTGCTCAGGGTGGCCGGATCGATCACCGGGCCGGCGGACGAGGTGCAGAGCATGATCACGTCGGCGTCGTGAATCGCCGCTTCGCGACTGTCGACGAGGCTCAGCCGTGAGTCGAGGCTTTGCAGGTGTGCCCGAGCCTCGGCATCCAGTTCGCTCAAGCCTGGCGAGAACAGGCTGATGCTCTGCCAGTCCCGCAGGTCCTTGACGTAGTGCAAATGCGCCTGGGCCACTTTGCCACTGCCGATAATCGCCAAACGTCGGGCGTTCAGCGGGGCGAGGGCGTCGACTGCTACGGCGGTGGTCGCGGCGGTGCGGGCGGTGGTCAGTTCCCCTGCATCGCACAGCAACAGCGGCTGGCCGGTTTGCATCGACATGAGCAACGTCCACGCGGTCACCAGCGGACCTTGTTCACGCACGATATAGGGCGAAGTCTTGATCCCGTAGACGCCATCTTCGGCCAACACGCCCAGATAGTTGATGAAGTCGCCTGCGCCCTGGGGGAATTCCACCAGTTGCTGCGCCGGTTGCACGGCTTGCCCGGCGGCCAGGTCGCGGAACAGTTTGCGCAGGATCTGCGGCACATCGACCTGGGCCAGCAGCTCGCGGGCCTGATGTTGGTGGATAACGTAGGGCGTACTGGACATGCTCGGCTCCGGGCGCTGAAAGTAAACTTATTTGTCCATTATGGACTTTTAGTGTTCTTGAGCAAGCCCTGTTAAAAAGCCGAGGCGAAAAAAAAGCGCAGTCCGTTGCCGGCTGCGCCTCCCTTCAGTGCGCCTGGGTTACGGGCGCTTGCGCTCAACCGCCCGCAGTAGATGCGTCGGTGGCGTTTCACAGCTGATTTTCTTGCCCAGCAGCGCCTCGATGGACGGTAGCTGGTAGGAGTCATCTTCCCCGGCGAAGCTGATGGACACGCCATCAGCGCCCGCACGCCCCGTCCGACCGATGCGGTGCACATAGTCGTCCGGCACTTCCGGCAGGGTGAAGTTAATCACGTGGCTGATGCCGTCGATGTGGATGCCGCGACCGGCAACATCGGTGGCCACCAGCACGCGGATCTTGCCTTCGCGGAAACCTTCCAGGGTCTTGATCCGCTTGTGCTGCGGCACATCGCCGGACAGCTGCGCAGCGTTGACGCCATCGCGCACCAGGCGTTCTTCGATGCGCCGCACTTCATCCTTGCGGTTGGCGAAGACCATCACCCGCTCCCAACCGTTGTCGGTGACCAGGTTGTAGAGCAGTTTGTATTTGTCGGCACCGGCCACGGCGTAGATATGTTGCTCGACGTTTTCGCTGGCCACGTTCTGCGCTTCGATCTCGACGATCGATGGCTCGGTGGTCCATTGCTTGGCCAGGTTCATCACGTCTTCGGTAAAGGTCGCGGAGAACAGCAGCGTCTGGCGCTCGTTCTTCGGCGGGGTCTGGCGAATGATCTGACGCACTTGCGGGATGAAACCCATGTCGAGCATGCGGTCGGCTTCGTCCAGGACCATCACTTCGACCATGTCCAGGTGCACGTCGCCGCGCTGGTTGAAGTCCAGCAGGCGGCCCGGGGTGGCGACGAGGATGTCGCAGTGACGGGCTTCGAGGTGCTTGAGCTGCTTGTCGAAGTCCATGCCGCCGACGAACGTCATGACGTTGAGGCCGGTGTACTTGGTCAGGTCGGCTGCGTCCTTGGCGATCTGCACCACCAGTTCGCGGGTCGGCGCAATGATCAGCGCCCGCGGTTCACCCATGTAACGCTCTTTCGGCGGCGGGGTTTCCAGCAACTGGGTGATGATCGAAATCAGGAACGCGGCGGTTTTGCCGGTGCCGGTCTGGGCGCGACCGATGGCGTCTTTGCCGGCCAGGGTGAAGCCCAGGACTTGCGCCTGGATCGGCGTGCAATACGGAAAGCCCAGGTCCTGGATGGCGTGCATCAGTTCCGGGGCGAGCTTGAAATCGTGGAAACGGGTCTTGCCTTCCATGGGCTCGACGGCGAAGTCTTCGAGTTTCCAGGGAATGACCGGGGCTTTTGGCTTGGGTTCGCGACGCGGTTTTGCAGGTTTCGGGGTTTCGCTGAGCGGTTGTTCGGCAGCGATTGCCTCGACAGGTGGGGCGGCCGGTGTGGTCACGGGCTCTTGTTTCGGTGCCGCTGCGGCTGCGGTCCGGCCAGGCTGACGACCGTCGGTGCGGTGGCTGGGGGTGTGAGACGGAGCGCTGGCGACTGGCGCGAGCTGCTCAGTCTCGCTTTTACCGAACATTTTTTTGAGTGCTTTGAGCACGGTCATCTCATCAATTGGTTAAGGAATGTACGCCGGCCAGTGTAATGCAAGAAACGGGCGCGGCGTAGCGGGATGATCAAAGGAAGCTAAAGGACGTTCTGTACATATAAAGAGTTAACGCAAGCGCTCGGCGAGCCAGACACCGATATCGCGAATTTCTTCGGGTAACACTTCGTGGCCCATTGGGTATTCCTGCCATGTCACGGTGACACCACGCTGCTTTAAATGCTCATAAGCGCTACGGCCCATGGCGTTTTGCACAACGTCATCGTACTGGCCGTGCAGGCTTAGCACCGGAATGCGTTGCTGGCTGGCGGACAGCTCCAGTTCATCGCTGAAGGTCGGTGCATAAGTCGACAGGGCAAGTACGCCGCCCAGCGGGCCCTGCCATTTCAGGAAAGCGCTGTGCAACACCACCGCGCCACCCTGGGAAAACCCGGCGAGAAAGATGCGCGAGGCGTCTATTCCGCTGGCCTTCTGCTCTTCGATCAACGCGATGACCATGTCCGCTGACTCATCCAGTTGCTCGCGGCTGATCGCACGCGCCGGGTTCATGGCCAATATGTCGTACCAGCTCGGCATCTCGTAGCCACCATTAATGGTGACAGCCCGGGTCGGCGCCTGGGGCAGAACGAAACGGGTGGTCAGCAAGCTTTCTTGAAGCGTTTCCGCCACCGGGAGAAAGTCGTAGCGGTCGGCGCCCAGGCCGTGCAGCCAGATAACGCAGGCGTTTACTGGCTTGCCGGGCTGAAGAATCAAGGGCTGGGTCATGTCTGCTCCAATTTTGTGCGTGCGCTCTCATTGAGTGCGAGATGTGAGTGCGCGTCTGGTTGATCAGTTAAGAAGATGTCGCAAGGCTACAAGTTTTGCTATTGACCTGTCGCTGAATCGCTTGAGCGAGCGGTGTGGTACGGCCTTTGCTATGGGGAAACCTGTGCAACCAATCTCGCGCCTGGCGGTAACACTATCAGTGTACTGCCGAGGACGGGATAGCAAAGAATCCGGTGATGGATGTTCGCCAGCGGCCGTTACGGGCTTAGCGAACGTGAAAGGGCTACAGCCCGTTCGGCCGATTGGTGAGAAGCGAGTGATCCATGATGTGGATTTTCTCCTAATAGACTCATAGCGACGGTCCTGACGTCGGTTGACCCCAAAAAAAGCCAACACGGGTCAACAATGCCTCAAAAGGGTGCGACGGGACTCAGCTCCGACACAACAAGAGCAAAACTGGAGGTTTGAATGAAAATGTTGAAATCCACCCTGGCTATCGTGACTGCAGCCGCAGTGCTCGGTGTCAGCGGGTTCGCTCAGGCGGGTGCAACCCTGGATGCAGTGCAGAAGAAAGGTTTCGTACAGTGCGGCGTGAGTGACGGCCTGCCGGGTTTCTCGGTTCCGGACTCCACCGGCAAGATCCTCGGGATCGACGCTGACGTCTGCCGTGCTGTGGCCGCTGCCATATTCGGCGACGCCAACAAGGTCAAGTTCAGCCAGTTGAACGCCAAGGAGCGCTTCACCGCGTTGCAGTCCGGCGAGATCGACATTCTCTCCCGTAACACCACCATGACCAGTTCCCGCGATGCGGGCATGGGCCTGAAATTCCCTGGCTTCATCACTTATTACGACGGCGTGGGCTTCCTGGCCAACAGCAAGCTGGGCGTGAAAAGTGCCAAGGAACTGGACGGTGCAACCATCTGCATCCAGGCCGGTACCACCACCGAGCTGAACGTTTCCGACTACTTCCGTGCCAACAACCTGAAGTACACCCCGATCACCTTCGATACCTCCGATGAAAGCGCCAAGTCGCTGGAATCCGGTCGTTGCGACGTGCTGACCTCCGACAAGTCGCAGCTCTACGCACAGCGCAGCAAACTGGCTTCGCCAAAAGACTACGTGGTACTGCCGGAAACCATCTCCAAAGAACCACTGGGTCCAGTCGTGCGTAACGGCGACGACGAGTGGCTGGCGATCGTTCGCTGGGTTGGCTACGCGCTGTTGAACACCGAAGAAGCCGGTGTTACCTCGAAAAACGTACTGGAACAAGCCAAGTCCACCAAGAACCCTGACGTTGCCCGTATGTTGGGTGCCGACGGTGAATACGGTAAGGACCTGAAACTGCCGAAGGACTGGGTCGTCAAGATCGTTTCCCAAGTCGGTAACTACGGCGAAATCTTTGAGAAAAACCTCGGCAAGAGCACCCCGCTGGAAATCGACCGTGGCCTGAACGCCCTGTGGACCAACGGCGGCATTCAATACGCACCACCAGTGCGCTGATGGTTCTATCACCCGGTGGGCCAACCACCGGGTGATGTTCTGTTCCATTATTTCCGGGGCACTCCATGCAAAAATCAATCGGCGCACCAAAGCAGAGGCTCAGCCTCAGCGATCCAAAAGTGCGTGCGTGGCTATTTCAGATCATCACCATCGTCGCGGTCGTCGCGATGGGCTGGTATCTGTTCGACAATACGCAAACCAACCTGCAACACCGGGGCATTACCTCCGGCTTCAGTTTTCTGGATCGCAGTGCCGGGTTCGGCATCGCTCAACACCTGATCGACTACACCGAATCGGACACGTATGCCCGGGTGTTTGTCATCGGCCTGCTCAACACCTTGCTGGTGACAGTGATCGGCGTGGTCCTGGCGACCCTGCTCGGTTTCATCATCGGCGTGGCACGGCTGTCGCCGAACTGGATCATCAGCAAACTGGCGACGGTTTACGTGGAAGTCTTCCGTAACATTCCGCCGCTGCTGCAAATCCTGTTCTGGTACTTCGCGGTGTTCCTGACCATGCCGGGCCCGCGGGCCAGTCATAACTTCGGCGACACCTTCTTCGTCAGCAGCCGTGGCCTGAACATGCCGGCCGCGCAAATGGCGGACGGGTTCTGGGCGTTCTTCGTCAGTGTCGTTATCGCTATCGTCGCCATCGTGCTGATGTGCCGTTGGGCCAACAAGCGCTTTGAAGCCACCGGCGTACCGTTCCACAAGTTCTGGGTCGGCCTGGCGCTGTTCCTGGTGATCCCGGCGCTGTGCGCGCTGATCTTCGGCGCCCCGTTGCACTGGGAACTGCCGAAGCTGCAAGGCTTCAACTTTGTCGGTGGCTGGGTCCTGATCCCGGAACTGCTGGCCTTGACCCTGGCCCTGACTGTGTACACCGCGGCGTTTATCGCCGAGATCGTGCGTTCGGGCATCAAGTCGGTCAGCCACGGCCAGACCGAAGCCGCGCGTTCCCTTGGGCTGCGCAACGGTCCGACCCTGCGCAAGGTGATCATCCCGCAAGCCCTGCGCGTGATCATCCCGCCGCTGACCAGCCAATACCTGAACCTGGCGAAGAACTCCTCGCTGGCGGCCGGTATCGGTTATCCGGAGATGGTGTCGTTGTTTGCCGGTACGGTGCTGAACCAGACCGGACAGGCGATCGAGGTGATTGCGATCACCATGAGCGTGTACCTGGCGATCAGTATCAGCATTTCCCTGCTGATGAACTGGTACAACAAGCGCATTGCGCTGATCGAGCGGTAAGGAAAAGCGCATGAGTACTCATACTTTCAAGCCTGACATGCCACCACCGAGCAGCAGCATCGGCGTGGTGGCGTGGATGCGCGCCAACATGTTCTCCAGCTGGATCAACACCCTGCTGACCCTGTTCGCGTTCTACCTGATCTACCTGATCGTCCCACCGATCCTGGACTGGGCCATCCTCGACGCCAACTGGGTCGGCACCACCCGCGCCGACTGCACCAAGGAAGGCGCCTGCTGGGTGTTCATCCAGCAGCGTTTCGGCCAGTTCATGTACGGCTACTACCCGGTAGACCTGCGCTGGCGCGTGGACCTGACCGTGTGGCTGGCGGTCATCGGCGTGGCACCGTTGTTCATCTCGCGCTTTCACCGTAAAGCGGTGTACGGGCTGAGCTTCCTGGTGGCGTACCCGATCATTGCCTTCTTCCTGTTGCATGGCGGCCTGTTCGGCATGACCAACGTGGCGACCAGCCAGTGGGGCGGCCTGATGCTGACCCTGGTGATTGCTACCGTCGGTATCGCCGGTGCGTTGCCGCTGGGGATCGTCCTGGCGCTGGGTCGACGTTCGAACATGCCGGCGATTCGGGTGGTCTGCGTGACCTTCATCGAATTCTGGCGCGGCGTGCCGTTGATCACGGTGCTGTTCATGTCTTCGGTGATGCTGCCGCTGTTCCTGCCCGAAGGCATGAACTTCGACAAACTGCTGCGGGCCCTGATCGGCGTGATCCTGTTCCAGTCGGCCTACGTGGCCGAAGTGGTGCGCGGCGGTCTGCAAGCGATCCCCAAAGGTCAGTACGAAGCGGCCGCAGCGATGGGCCTCGGTTACTGGCGCAGCATGGGCCTGGTGATTCTGCCGCAAGCCTTGAAGCTGGTAATCCCAGGCATCGTCAACACCTTCATTGCGCTGTTCAAGGACACAAGCCTGGTGATCATCATCGGCCTGTTCGACCTGCTCAACAGCGTCAAGCAAGCCGCCGCCGACCCGAAATGGTTGGGCATGGCCACTGAAGGCTATGTGTTCGCGGCCCTGGTGTTCTGGATTTTCTGTTTTGGTATGTCCCGCTACTCCATGCATTTGGAACGTAAGCTGGACACTGGCCACAAGCGTTAGGAGTTTTGTCATGAGTGAAGCGATCAAACAGCCTGTGAGCCCTGAAGGCATTATTCAGATGCAGGGCGTGAACAAGTGGTACGGCCAGTTCCACGTGTTGAAAGACATCAACCTGAACGTCAAGCAGGGCGAGCGTATCGTCCTGTGCGGCCCGTCGGGTTCCGGCAAATCCACCACCATCCGTTGCCTCAATCGCCTGGAAGAACACCAGCAGGGCCGCATCGTGGTCGATGGCGTGGAACTGACCAACGACCTCAAGCAGATCGAAGCGATCCGCCGTGAAGTCGGCATGGTGTTCCAGCACTTCAACCTGTTTCCGCACCTGACCATCCTGCAGAACTGCACCCTGGCCCCGATGTGGGTGCGCAAGATGCCGAAACGCAAGGCCGAAGAAATCGCCATGCATTATCTGGAGCGCGTACGCATTCCAGAGCAGGCGCATAAATTCCCGGGTCAACTGTCCGGCGGTCAGCAACAGCGTGTGGCGATTGCCCGTGCCCTGTGCATGAAACCGAAAATCATGCTGTTCGATGAACCGACTTCGGCACTCGATCCTGAGATGGTGAAAGAGGTTCTGGACACCATGATCGGCCTGGCTGAAGACGGCATGACCATGCTCTGCGTAACCCACGAAATGGGCTTCGCCCGCACCGTGGCCAACCGCGTGATCTTCATGGACAAGGGCGAGATCGTTGAACAGGCGGCGCCGAATGACTTCTTCGATAATCCGCAGAATGATCGGACCAAGTTGTTCCTGAGTCAGATTCTGCATTGATCGATGTCAGGCATTGAAATAAACCCGGACCTGTTCCGGGTTTATTTTTGTCTGGCGTTCACGTTCAGGAAGCGGTGATCGTCTCGTGCTCTTTGTGCACGATTTCTCTGAAGCCCCGTAAATCCGCGCCCTCACCCAAGACATGCGCATCGGCGAGCAGATAGGGATACCGGTCCAGCAAGCGCATCAACAGTACCAACGCTTTTGGCGGAAGTACCTCGCCACGCTCATACCGGGAAAACGCGTTGTGCCCGCCACCGGACAACAGCAGCACCGCGTCTTTTTGTGAGAGGTGCAGCTTGCGGCGGATGCGCTTCATCTCCGCGCCGATCATTTGCCTGCCAGCAATGACCAGTTCGTCACCTGCGTTTGAATGACGCTCCGCGCAGTTGGGGTCAAATTCGACTTCGCCGCACATCTGGCATTCCCAACCGGATAAATCATCAATCCGGCGCTCCATGCCTTTGACACTCAAGGTTTCGCCGCGACCTTGGAAATGGGTCATTCCTTCAGGGGCGCCACAGCTGAAACACTGCTGGGTTTTCATAGGTTTTTCTCCTTGAAGGAGATTGCCGGAGGGCCACCGCCGGGGCGGTAAGTCACCTTGATGTAAATCTCCAGGTCATGTGAATTGATGTGGTAAACGTCTTGCCAGACTCGGTGGTTGGCACAGGTGGTCATCGATTTGTACAACATATTGCGCTGCAGCTTGAGGATGACCTCCTGCATCTCTGTAAAGCTCAAGCCCAACCTCCTGGCGCTTGTTTTTGCCGCGCTCGTAAAGGCAGATACCCTAAGCCGCAGCACGTCCGACTTGATCACCGCCAAGTCGTAATGGGGTGTGTTCTTCTCCATAAGAAACCGTAAACCCTATCCCTGAAATTACCCTTAAAGGGTAATTTTGACTAATCGAAAATCCCGCTCCATTTCCCTCCCTCTGACCGTAGGCGGTTGCCGTCCTACACGGAGCTGACTAACATGTCGGAAAATTCATCCTATGATTGGATGAAAGGGCGAATCCTATGTCAGACATTTCTCCACTCGTTAAGCGATCCCTGGTCGATCAGGCCCTGGATCAATTACGCCTGCGCATTACCCAAGGCATCTGGACCGTCGGCCAGCGTCTGCCCACTGAACCTGAGCTGTCCGCCGAGCTGGGCATCAGCCGCAACACCGTGCGCGAAGCCATGCGCGTGTTGGCGTTTTCCGGGTTGATCGAGATCCGCCAGGGTGACGGCAGTTACCTGCGAGCGGTGATCGATCCGATGGACACCATGAAGGCGTTGTCGCAATGCACCCACGAACAGGCGCGGGAAACCCGGCACATTCTGGAAGTCGAGGCCATTGGCCTGGCGGCGTTGCGCCGCACTGACGAAGATCTGGCGGCACTGCACGAAGCATTGGGCGTCAGCGGCAGTCACTATCACGGCGATCTCGACAGCTACATCGCCTGCGACCTGGTGTTCCACCGCCGCTTGGTGGACGCCGCGCACAACCCCACCCTCAGCGAGTTGTATCGCTACTTCTCCAGCATCGTCGGCGACCAACTGCGCAAGACCCTGAACATTTCCCCGCGACGCCAAGAGGTGTTCGATCTGCATATCGAACTGCTGGAGGCCGTCGAACAACGTGACCCGGAGCGGGCCAAAGCCCTGTCGAGGCAGTTGATCAATGAACCTTGAAACCGAGAACCCCATGTCTGCCAATCACAGCAACATCCCGCAACCCAAGCGCACGGCGGAGCTCGAAGAGCTGTTGATCGATGCCGAGGCCGATGACGAGCAGGTCCAGCAAAGCCACCCGATCCTGCGACGGCCGTGGCTGTTGCTGCTGGGGCTGATCCTGGTGGCGCTGAACTTGCGTCCGGCGCTGTCGAGCATGGCGCCGATGCTCAGCGAGGTGTCGAAGACCCTCGGCTTATCCGCGGCCGAAGCCGGTTTGCTGACCACGTTGCCGGTGCTTTGCCTCGGCCTGTTCGCACCGCTGGCGCCGATCCTGGCCCGGCGTTTCGGTGCCGAGCGCGTGGTGCTGGGGATTCTGTTGGTGCTGGCTGGCGGGATCATCCTGCGTAGCTCCTTCGGTGAAATCGGCCTGTTCGCCGGCAGTGTGCTGGCCGGGGCCAGCATCGGCGTGATTGGCGTGTTGCTGCCGGGGATCGTCAAGCGCGACTTCCCGAAACAAGCCGGCACCATGACCGGCGTCTACACCATGGCCCTGTGCCTGGGCGCGGCGATGGCGGCGGGGGCGACCGTGCCGTTGAGCGAGCATTTCGACAAGAGCTGGGCCCTGGGCCTGGGCTTCTGGGTGGTGCCGGCGCTGGTGGCGGCGATTTTCTGGTTGCCGCAAGTCGGGCAGAAGCACGGTTCGCATAACGTCGCCTATCGCGTTCGCGGTCTGCTGCGCGACCCATTGGCCTGGCAAGTGACCTTGTACATGGGCCTGCAATCGTCCCTGGCCTACATCGTGTTCGGCTGGTTGCCGTCGATCCTGATCGGCCGTGGGCTGACGCCGACCCAGGCCGGTCTCGTGCTTTCAGGGTCGGTGATTGTCCAATTGGCCAGCTCCCTGGCCGCGCCTTGGCTGGCCACGCGCGGCAAGGATCAGCGCCTGGCGATTGTTATCGTGATGTTGCTGACCCTCGGCGGCTTGTTCGGCTGCCTGTATGCGCCGATCGAGGGCCTGTGGGGCTGGGCGATCCTGCTGGGCCTGGGGCAGGGCGGGACGTTCAGCCTGGCGCTGACCCTGATCGTGCTGCGCTCGCGGGATTCCCACGTCGCCGCCAACCTGTCGAGCATGGCCCAAGGGATCGGTTACACCCTGGCGTCCATGGGGCCATTCGCGGTCGGCATCGTCCACGACTGGACCGGTGGCTGGAATGCGTTGGGCTGGATCTTCGGCATCATCGGCCTGGGCGCGATCATCGCCGGCCTTGGTGCCGGGCGTTCGCTGTACGTTCAGGTGAACAGCGAAAAAGTGTGAATCCCCGCACTACTGGCATTCGGCCCACGAATGCCGGTGGTCTTGCGGGCATTTGCAGACTATCGTGCTGGCAATCTTTCGACGGTTCGGAGCCAGCCCATGAGTGACGCCCATAACGCCCTGATCACCCGCTTCTACCAGGCTTTTCAGCGGCTGGATGCCGAAGCCATGGCGGCCTGCTACACCGACGACGTGGTGTTCAGCGATCCAGCGTTCGGCGAGTTGCGCGGCCGTGATGCCGGCGACATGTGGCGCATGCTCACGACCCGGGCCAAGGACTTTTCCCTGACCTTCGACAACGTGCGCAGCGACGAGCGCACCGGCGGCGCCCATTGGGTCGCGACCTACCTGTTCAGCCAGACCGGCAACGTTGTGATCAACGACATCCAGGCGCGTTTCGTGTTTCGCGACGGCAAGATCTGCGAACATCACGACAGCTTCGACTTGTGGCGTTGGTCCCGCCAGGCGCTGGGCACCAAAGGCCTGTTACTGGGCTGGACGCCGTTGGTGCGCAACGCCGTGCGCGCCCAGGCGTTGAAGGGGCTGAAGGCATTCCAGGCCAGTCGCTGATAAGATCGCGGCTTGTTTCCCTGCAAGCCATGATCGCCACGTGAGCACCCTCAGCGAATCCCCCGTCATTGCCGTCGAACCGGTGCCCGCCAGCAAGCCCTGGTTCGTTTACCTCGTGCGCGCGGCCAATGGCTCGTTGTATTGCGGGATCAGCGACGACCCGGTGCGCCGCTTTGCCAAGCACCAGAGCGGCAAGGGCGCGCGGTTCTTCCTGTCCAGCCCGGCCATGGCGTTGGTTTATACCGAAATCTGCCGCGACAAAAGCGAAGCGCTGCGTCAGGAACGGTTGATCAAAAAACTCAAGAAAAGCGCCAAGGAATGCCTGGTGCTGACTTATCAATCTGACTGATAAGTTCCCATCAGGCGGATCTGTAGGCCGCTTCCCGATTGCGCGCTAAGCTGCGAGCTCCTTATCCGAGCGGCGGAGCCGAGCATGTCAGAGTTGATCCTTCACAATTACCCGACGTCCCCCTTCGCCGAAAAGGCCCGTCTTCTGCTGGGCTTCAAAGGGTTGTCGTGGCGTTCGGTGAAGATCTCGCCGGTGATGCCAAAACCTGAATTGACCGCGCTGACGGGCGGCTACCGCAAGACCCCGGTGTTGCAGATCGGCGCCGATATTTATTGCGACACCGCACTGATCGCCCGTCGCCTGGAGCAGGAAAAAGCCCTGCCGGCGTTTTTCCCGGAAGGTCAGGAAATGATCGTCGCGAGCTTCGCGGCCTGGGTCGATTCGGTGGTGTTCCAGCACGCGGTGAGCCTGGTGTTCCAGCCAGAATCGGTGGCGGTGCGCTTTGGCAAATTGCCGCCGGAAGCGATCAAGGCGTTCCTGGCCGATCGCGCCGGGTTGTTCAGCGGCGGCAGCTCGACGAAATTGTCGGCGGAACAGGCGCGGCATCAGTGGCCGACGATTATGGGGCGTCTCGAGTTGCAGCTTCAGCGCGAGGAGGGCGACTTCCTGTTCGGCGAGCCTTCGATCGCCGATTTTTCCCTGGCTCATTGCCTGTGGTTCCTCAAGGCAACGCCGGTCACTTCACCGTTGGTCGATGCTTATCCGGCGGTTTTGGCGTGGTTTGGTCGGGTGATGGGGTTCGGTCATGGCGCGTTCAGCGAGATGACGGCCGAGGAGGCGCTGGAGGTGTCGCGCAATGCCACGCCCGCTGCGTTGCCGGATGAGGCGTTCGAGGAGCCTAACGACTTTGAGGCGGGCCAGCAGGTGGTGATTGCCGCCACGGACTACGGTTGTGATCCGGTGACGGGTGAGCTGGTGTTTGCGGGGCGTGAGGAATTGATTGTGCGTCGGGAAGACGAGCGGGCGGGTGTGGTGCATGTGCACTTTCCGCGGTTTGGCTTCCGCATCGAAAAACCCTGAACCCTGAACCCTGTAGGAGCGAGGCTTGCCCGCGAAGCTTTTAGCGTCAGTGAGGACGCCTTCGCGGGCAAGCCTCGCTCCTACACGGGTTTTGTGTGAGGCAATCGGTTATTTCAGGGCAGCGAGGATCTCATCCGGGTCATACCCGCGAATCAACGTCCCGTTCACATCGATCAACGGTATCCCGCGCCCACCCAACGCTTCATACGCCTTGCGCGCCTCGGCGTCCTTCTCGATATCGAATTCCTTGTACGGAATGCCTTTCTGATCCAGAAAGCGTCGAGTCAGTTTGCAGTAGCCGCACCAGTCGGTGGCGTAGAGCACGACGTTGGCCTTGGCCTGGGTCTGCTCGGACACCACCTGTGACGGGTGGATGTAGCGCTCGATCTTGCCCCAGTTCTGGTAAACCACGACCACCAGCAGGATCAGCAGGAATTTCTTCAGGATGCCGTTGAGCATCAGTTGCGTCGCTTCAACTGATCAGTCAGCTGGGTCGGCAAGCCCTTGATGATCAGCGTGCCGGCTTCTTCGTCGTATTCGATCTTCGAGCCCAGCAGGTGCGCTTCGAAGCTGATGGACAAGCCTTCAGCGCGCCCGGTGAAGCGGCGGAACTGGTTCAGGGTACGTTTATCCGCCGGAATCTCCGGGGACAAACCGTAGTCCTTGTTGCGGATGTGATCGTAGAAGGCTTTCGGGCGTTCTTCGTCGATCAGCTCCGAGAGTTCTTCCAGGCCCATCGGCTCGCCGAGCTTGGCCTGGCTGCTGGCGTAATCCACCAGGGTTTTGGTTTTCTCGCGGGCGGATTCTTCCGGCAGATCTTCGCTTTCAACGAAGTCGCTGAAGGCTTTGAGCAGGGTGCGGGTTTCGCCCGGGCCGTCGACGCCTTCCTGGCAGCCGATAAAGTCGCGGAAATACTCCGAAACCTTTTTCCCGTTCTTGCCTTTGATGAACGAAATGTATTGCTTGGACTGCTTGTTGTTCTGCCACTCGGAGATGTTGATTCGCGCCGCGAGGTGCAACTGGCCCAGGTCCAGGTGACGAGACGCGGTCACGTCCAGCTCTTCCGTCACCGCCACGCCTTCACTGTGGTGCAGCAGGGCGATGGCCAGGTAGTCGGTCATGCCTTGCTGGTAGTGCGCAAACAGCACGTGGCCGCCCACTGACAGGTTCGATTCTTCCATCAGCTTTTGCAGGTGTTCCACCGCCACCCGGCTGAACGCCGTGAAATCCTTGCCGCCGTCGAGGTACTCCTTCAGCCAGCCGCTGAACGGATGCGCCCCGGACTCGGCATGGAAGAAACCCCAGGCCTTGCCTTGTTTGGCGTTGTAGCTCTCGTTGAGGTCGGCGAGCATGTTCTCGATGGCCGTGGACTCCGCCAGTTCGGAGTCGCGAGCGTGAAGAACTGCGGGGGTGCCGTCGGGTTTTTTGTCGATCAGGTGGACGATGCAATGGCGGATCGGCATGGGCTTCTCGGCTGATTGAAGAGAGGAGGGCGTGCTCCCCCAAAAAGTGCCAAGTGTACCGCAACCACTGGTTTTGGCGCGGCTCGAAGGGGAAATCCCGAACGTAGAGCGGCCCTTATGCGTTTTTTTAACGGTTTAGAGCAATAAAGCTGACCAAATGGGTAGCTAGAGGCGGATATTTCCCCGTCTCTGTGCTAGTTTTGCCCGGTCTTACGCGAAGTCACTGCGTTAAGCGTGCATTCAGCATTTGTCAGGTCGAACCAAACCCTGATTTCGGTATCTATTACCCCGACTCGTCGCGGTTATGGCCGAGGGTGCCAGATCCAGAAGATCGGGCTCGATGGCTGACACTGCACTCTGCAATCCATATGAATTTGATAGGGAAGGAACACTACATGGCTCTTACTAAAGACCAACTGATCGCCGACATCGCTGAAGCTATCGACGCGCCAAAAACCACCGCGCGTAACGCTCTGGACCAACTGGGCCAAATCGTTGCCGATCAGCTGGAAAACGGCGGCGAAATCACTCTGCCAGGTATCGGCAAACTGAAAGTGACCGAGCGTCCTGCCCGTACCGGCCGTAACCCTTCGACTGGCGCTGCCATCGAAATCGCTGCCAAGAAAGTTATCAAGCTGGTTGTGGCCAAAGGCCTGACCGACGCTGTTAACAAGTAAGACGCAGTAAAAAAAGCCGCGCTCCGGAGTGATCCGGGCGCGGCTTTTTTGTGCCTGCGATTCAGCGATTGACCCCAGGCCAATCGCTGTTTCAGGTGTTTACTTGCGGGCCCAGCGCTCGCGCCAGACCTGTTGCTCGGACTGGGTCTGGAAGGTCCAGGCCACAAAGCGGCTTTGCTTCTGGCCCTGGGACATTTCCACGACCTGGCTTTCCAGCACGCCAGCTTTTTTCAGAGCGGTCTGGATGGCGGGCAGGTTCGAGGCTTTCGATACCAGGGTGCTGAACCACAGCACTTTGTGCTGGAAGCTCGCGCTCTCGGCGATCAGTTGCGTCACAAAACGTGCCTCGCCCCCTTCACACCACAATTCCGCCGATTGCCCGCCGAAGTTCAGCACCGGCAGTTTGCGTTTCGGGTCGGCACGGCCCAGGGCGCGCCATTTGCGTTCGCTGCCCTTGGTCGCTTCGTCCATCGAGGCGTGGAACGGCGGGTTGCACATGGTCAGGTCAAAACGTTCGCCGGGCTCCAGCAAGCCGAGCAGGATGTGCTTGGGATTGCTTTGCAAACGCAGTTGAATGGCTTTGTTCAGCCCGTTGGACTGGACGATGGCTTTGGCGGCGGCCACGGCAGTCGGGTCGATTTCCGAACCGAGGAAGTGCCAGCGGTAGTCGCTGTAGCCGATCAGCGGATAGACGCAGTTGGCACCCATGCCGATATCGAGCACTTTGACCGGTGCGCCGCGCGGGATTTCACCGTCGTTGACGCTGGCCAGCAGGTCGGCCAGGAAGTGCACGTAGTCGGCACGCCCCGGAACCGGCGGGCACAGGTAATCGGCCGGGATGTCCCAGTGGGCCACGCCGTAGAACGACTTGAGCAGTGCCCGGTTGAACACCCGCACCGCGTCGGGGCTGGCGAAGTCGATGCTTTCCTTGCCGTACGGGTTGAGGATCACGAACTTCGCCAGTTCCGGCGTGCTCTTGATCAGCTCCGGGAAGTCATAGCGACCCTGGTGGCGATTGCGCGGGTGCAGGCTGGCCTTCGGACGGGGTTCCACGGCGTTGGCCGGGGTGGCGGAGTCAGGCTTCTTGCGCGCAGGGCGGGGTGTGCGGGGGGCGTTCATGGGTGTGGTCGATTCGGGTATGGCTGAAAGTGGGGGGCATTGTCCCACAGACGATGGTCGCGCGGGGATCCTGTAGGAGCTAGGCTTGCCCGCGATGGCCGCGACACGGTTTAACAGGCACACCGCGTTACCGTTCCTGTAGGAGCAAGGCTTGCCCGCGAAGAGGCCGTCACATCCGACATCAATGGCGACAGGCAGATCGCTTTCGCGGGCAAGCCTCGCTCCTACAGATAGCAAAAAAGTCGGGAGCACAAAAAAGGGAGGCCGTTGCGGGCCTCCCTCTTTCATTGCGAGTTGCCGTTACAGGCTGGCAATCCGCGCATGTTGCTCGGCCAATTTGCCCAAAGCCTGTTCAGCTTCGGCCAGTTTGGCCCGTTCTTTCTCGATGACTTCGGCCGGGGCCTTGTCGACGAAGCCGGCGTTGGACAGCTTGCCGCCGACGCGCTGGACTTCGCCCTGCAAACGCAGAATTTCTTTATCCAGGCGTGCCAGTTCGGCGTCCTTGTCGATCAGGCCGGCCATCGGCACCAGCACTTCCATCTCGCCCACCAGTGCAGTGGCGGACAGCGGTGCTTCTTCGCCGGCAGCCAACACCGTGATCGATTCGAGGCGGGCCAGCTTCTTCAGCAAGGCTTCGTTCTCGGTGAGACGACGCTGGTCTTCGGCGCTGACGTTCTTCAGGAACAGGTTCAGCGGCTTGCCCGGCCCGATGTTCATCTCGGCGCGAATGTTGCGCGTGCCGAGCATCAGCGTTTTCAGCCACTCGATATCGTCTTCGGCGCCCTGATCGATGCGCGCTTCATTGGCCACGGGCCAAGGTTGCAGCATGATCGTCTTGCCTTCGATACCGGCCAGCGGCGCAATGCGCTGCCAGATTTCTTCGGTGATGAACGGCATGAACGGGTGCGCCAGGCGCAACGCGACTTCCAGCACCCGAACCAGGGTGCGACGGGTGCCGCGCTGGCGTTCAACCGGAGCGTTTTCGTCCCACAGCACAGGCTTGGACAGTTCCAGGTACCAGTCGCAATACTGGTTCCAGATGAACTCGTACAAGGCTTGTGCCGCCAGGTCGAAGCGGAACTGATCGAGTTGACGGGTCACTTCGGCTTCGGTGCGTTGCAGCTGCGAGATGATCCAGCGATCCGCCAGGGACAGTTCGTAGGCCTCGCCGTTCTGGCCGCAGTCTTCGCCCTTGTCCAGAACATAACGCGCGGCGTTCCAGATCTTGTTGCAGAAGTTGCGATAGCCTTCGACGCGGCCCATGTCGAACTTGATGTCGCGACCGGTGGACGCCAGCGAGCAGAAGGTAAAGCGCAGGGCGTCGGTGCCGTAGCTGGCGATGCCATCGGCGAACTCGTCGCGGGTCTGCTTCTCGATCTTCTTCGCCAGTTTCGGCTGCATCATGCCGGAGGTGCGTTTCTGCACCAGCTCTTCCAGCTCGATACCGTCGATGATGTCCAGCGGGTCCAGGACGTTGCCCTTGGACTTGGACATTTTCTGTCCCTGGCCATCGCGCACCAGGCCGTGCACGTACACGGTCTTGAACGGTACTTGCGGCGTGCCGTCTTCGTTCTTCACCAAATGCATGGTGAGCATGATCATCCGGGCAACCCAGAAGAAAATGATGTCGAAACCGGTGACCAGCACGTCGGTGGAGTGGAATTTCTTCAGGAATTCGGTCTGCTCAGGCCAGCCCAGCGTGGAGAAGGTCCACAGGCCGGAACTGAACCAGGTGTCCAGAACATCGTTGTCCTGTTGCAGCGCAACGTCCGGGCCGAGGTTGTGCTTGGCACGCACTTCGGCTTCGTCGCGACCGACGTAGACTTTGCCCGACTCGTCGTACCAGGCCGGAATCCGGTGACCCCACCACAGCTGACGGCTGATGCACCAATCCTGGATGTCGCGCATCCACGAGAAGTACATGTTTTCGTATTGCTTGGGCACGAACTGGATACGACCGTCTTCAACGGCAGCAATCGCAGGCTCGGCCAATGGTTTGGTCGACACGTACCACTGGTCGGTCAGCCACGGCTCGATGATGGTGCCGGAGCGGTCGCCTTTCGGCACTTTCAGGCCGTGGTCGTCAACGCTGACCAGCAGGCCGGCGGCGTCGAAGGCGGCAACGATCTGCTTACGGGCTTCGAAACGGTCGAGACCGGCGTATTCGGCCGGGATCTTGCCGTCGATGCTTTCGTTCAGCGTGCCGTCGAGGTTGAACACCTGGCAGGCCGGCAGGACGGCGGCGTTCTTGTCGAAGATGTTCAGCAGCGGCAGGTTGTGGCGCTTGCCGACTTCGTAGTCGTTGAAATCGTGGGCCGGGGTGATTTTCACGCAGCCGGTGCCGAATTCAGGGTCGCAGTAATCGTCGGCGATGATCGGGATGCGGCGGCCGACCAGCGGCAGCTCGACAAATTTGCCGATCAGGGCTTTGTAGCGTTCGTCGTTCGGGTTGACCGCGACGGCGGCGTCGCCGAGCATGGTTTCCGGGCGAGTGGTCGCGACGATCAGGTAATCATTGCCTTCAGCGGTCTTGGCGCCATCGGCCAGCGGGTATTTCAGGTTCCACAGGAAACCTTTCTCGTCGTGGTTTTCCACTTCAAGGTCGGAAATCGCCGTGTGCAACTTGGTGTCCCAGTTGACCAGGCGCTTGCCGCGATAGATCAGGCCGTCTTCATGCAGGCGCACGAAGGCTTCTTTTACGGACTCGGAGAGACCGTCGTCCATCGTGAAGCGCTCGCGGCTCCAGTCCACGGACGAACCGAGACGGCGGATCTGACGGCTGATGTTGCCGCCGGACTGATCCTTCCATTCCCAGATCTTCTCGAGGAATTTCTCGCGACCGAGGTCGTGACGGCTCTGGCCCTGGGCTTCGAGTTGACGTTCCACCAGCATTTGCGTGGCGATACCGGCGTGGTCGGTGCCCGGCTGCCACAGGGTGTTGCGACCCTGCATGCGACGGAAACGGATCAGGGCGTCCATGATCGCGTTGTTGAAGCCGTGACCCATGTGCAGGCTGCCGGTGACGTTCGGCGGCGGGATCATGATGGTGTAGGACTCGCCCGCGCCTTGCGGGGCGAAGTAGTTCTCGGACTCCCAGGTGTTGTACCAGGAAGTTTCAATGGCGTGCGGCTGGTAGGTCTTATCCATGCGCGGCGGGACCCTATTGGCATCAATTCAGGAAAAGCCGACGAGTATAGCCTCGGGGACAGCGGCAAGCTACAAGCCACAAGCTGCAAGAAGGGTGTGCCGGCTTGGCTTTTGCTTTGCTTGCAGCTTAAAGCTTGCCGCTTGTAGCTGCGGCGAGCAGCCGCTCCATCCGCGCATCCAGCCGACGCTTGATCTCGGTTTCGATATGCGGGGCGAAGTCGTCGATCACGTCTTGCATGATCAATTGCGCGGCGGCGCGCAGTTCGCTGTCCAGGTGCAGCAGGGCGTCAGGGCCTTTGCTCGCAGCGGCTGCCGGTTGGACGGCAGCGGGGGGCGGTTCGACGGCTTCAGGCTTGGAGCCTACGGCCTCGAACAGCATCGGAATCTGTTCCTGTTCGTCTTCATTGACCGTGTCGGTCAGCAAGGGCGGTTGCAGGTTGTCATCGCCGAGCAGTTGGCGGATCGACTCAAGGTCATCCAGCAGGTGCACGGACTTTTGCTGCGGTTTTGGAGTGTCCATCGGAATGCTCAGAGTCGCTGTAAACGGTGATCTTGCAGAGGATAGCCCTGTTCGCGGTAGAAACGGAAACTCTCCCGCGCAGCCGCGCGAATCGTCGGATCTTCCACCACCACTTCCGCCACCCGGGCGAATTTGTTGGCGAAGGCCGGGACTTTCAGGTCGAGATTGACCAGCAAATCCTGATGCGCACCGCAGTCATCACCAAGGCCGAGGACAATCAAACTGTCCGGTTCGCTTTCGGCGGGGCCGTGGGGCACGAAGGCTTCACCTTTGAACGCCCACAGACGCGCATCGAGATCTTCACGTTGGGCGGCATCGCTGCAATGCAGGTAGATGCGGTGACCCATGCGCCAGGCTTTTTCGGTGAGCTTGCAGGCAAAGTCCAGCCGCGCTGAAGGATCGGCGCTGGGCAGGATATAGAAGTCGACTTTGGTCATTGCGGTTCCTGAGCCATGAGCGGCGTTGTCCGAAAACAACGCCGCCCAGGGTCATCGGTTTCAGGCTTTGGCGCGGTCCAGCAGGTATTGGGTCAGCAATGGAACCGGACGGCCAGTGGCGCCCTTGTCCTTGCCGCCGCTGGTCCATGCGGTGCCGGCGATGTCCAGGTGCGCCCAGTTCAGGTTCTTGGTGAAGCGCGACAGGAAGCAGGCAGCGGTGATGGTGCCGGCTTTCGGGCCGCCGATGTTGGCGATGTCGGCGAACGGGCTGTCCAGCTGTTCTTGGTACTCATCGAACAACGGCAGTTGCCAGGCGCGATCATCAGCAGTCTTGCCAGCGCTCAGCAATTGGCCGATCAGCTCGTCGTTGTTGCCCAGCAGGCCCGAAGTGTGGGCGCCCAGTGCAACCACGCAAGCGCCGGTCAGGGTCGCGATGTCGATCACGGCCTGCGGCTTGAAGCGCTCGGAGTAGGTCAGGGCATCGCACAGCACCAGACGGCCTTCGGCGTCGGTGTTGAGGATTTCCACGGTCTGGCCGCTCATGGTGGTGACGATGTCGCCCGGGCGCGAAGCATTGCCGCTTGGCATGTTCTCGGCGCACGCCAGGATGCACACCAGGTTGATCGGCAGTTTCAGTTCGAGCACGGCACGCAGGGTGCCGAACACGCTGGCCGCGCCGCCCATGTCGTATTTCATCTCATCCATGCCCAAGCCAGGCTTGAGGCTGATGCCGCCGGTGTCGAACGTGATGCCTTTGCCGACCAGGGCGTACGGCTTCTCGGATTTCTTGCCGCCGTTGTATTGCATCACGATCAGGCGCGGCGGCTGGGCGCTGCCCTGGCCGACGGCGTAGAACGAGCCCATGCCCAGGTCCTTGATCTTCTTCTCATCGAGGACTTCGACTTTCAGGCTTTTGAATTCTTTGCCCAGGTTCTTGGCTTGTTCGCCGAGGAACGTCGGGTGGCAGATGTTCGGCGGCAAGTTGCCCAGGGTGCGGGTGAACGCCATGCCGTTGGCGATCGCGGTAGCGTGGGCCACGGCGCGCTCGACTTCAGCCTGAGCGGCCTTGATGGTCACCAGGGTGATTTTTTTCAGGGCGCGGGGTTCGGCTTTCTGGCTCTTGAACTGGTCGAAGGTGTATTCGCCGTCCACCAGGGTTTCCGCCAGCAGGCGGGTCTTGCCGTAGCTGTCGCGGCCCTTGACCACGACTTCGTCCAGTGCCAGCACGGCATCGCTGCCGCCCAGGCCTTTGAGGGTGTTGAGGATGCCGGCGATGGTTTTGCGGAACGGGCGATCGCCCAGTTCTTCGTCCTTGCCTACGCCCACCAGCAAAACACGCTCGGCCTTGAGGTTCGGCAGGCTGTGCAGCAACAGGCTCTGGCCGACTTTACCGGCCAGGTCGCCGCGCTTGAGTACGGCGCTGATGGCGCCACCGCTCAGTTCGTCGAGCTGCTTGGCGACGGCACCGAGTTTACGGCCTTCGCCGACGGCGACCACCAGAGTGGCGGTTTTCAACGTTTCTGGGCTAACGCTTTTTACAACCAGTTCCATGTCCGGGTCCCTGAATTAATGGTCAACACGCAGCGTTCGACGGTGTGCGCAAACGCCTGCTTATATAAATAGAAAGACGCAGGTCACGGCCCGCGACAAAGGCCGCAGTTTGAACCTCGCTACCGGCGCCTGACAACCCTCGGTTGTACGATCTTCGGTGCTTTGCGCACGTGCTTGAGTATGCGCAGTGACAGGCGCACCCAATCACAGGATAATGCGCCATCTTTTTTCGGCGGCTCTGCCCTGCGGGCCGTCTGATACGTTTGCTTGTTTGGCCGCCTTAGCCTGACAACCCTGGAGTGTCTGGTTTGATCGTCTTCCGTTATCTATCCCGCGAAGTCCTGTTGACCTTGAGCGCCGTCAGCGCCGTGCTGCTGGTCATCATCATGAGCGGTCGCTTCATCAAATACCTCGCGCAGGCGGCTTCGGGCCAACTGGACCCGGGTTCACTGTTCCTGATCATGGGCTTTCGTCTGCCGGGCTTCCTGCAGCTGATCCTGCCATTGGGGCTGTTCCTCGGGATCCTGTTGTCGTATGGCCGGCTGTATCTGGAAAGCGAAATGACCGTGCTGTCGGCCACCGGCATGAGTCAGCAGCGCTTGTTTCGTATCACCCTGTTTCCGGCGACCCTGGTGGCACTGGTGGTTGCATGGCTGAGCCTGAGCCTGGCGCCGCAAGGGGCCAACCAGTTCCAGTTGCTGCTGAACAAGCAGGACGCGCTGACCGAGTTCGATACGCTGGAACCGGGTCGCTTCCAGGCGCTGCGTGACGGTACGCGGGTGACCTACACCGAAACGCTGACCGACGATCGTATCCACCTGGGAGGCGTATTCATTTCCCAGAAGAACGTTTCTTCGGATCAGAAAGATCGCGGGATTTCCGTACTGGTGGCCGAAAAGGGCCGTCAGGAAATCCGCCCTGACGGCAACCGCTACCTGATTCTCGACAACGGCTACCGCTACGACGGTAACCCGGGGCAGGCCGACTACCGCAAGATCAAGTACGACGAGTACGGTGTTTTGCTGCCCAAGCCGGACGTCAGCGACGAGGTGACCGACCGTGACGCCATGACCACCAGTTCCTTGCTGGGCAGCGAAGACATTCGCTCGCGCACCGAACTTCAATGGCGCCTGTCCCTGCCGTTGCTGGTCTTCATCGTGACCCTGATGGCGGTGCCGCTGTCGCGCGTCAACCCGCGCCAGGGCCGTTTCCTCAAGCTGCTGCCGGCGATTCTTCTTTATATGGCTTACCTGACCATCCTGATTGCCGCTCGCGGCGCCCTCGAAAAGGGCAAGATTGCGCCGGCGCTGGGCTTGTGGTGGGTGCACGGGATCTTCCTGGCCATCGGCCTGGTCTTGCTCTACTGGGAGCCGATGCGCTTGAAACTGGCGAGTCGCCGCGATGCGCTGGAGGTGGCTCGTGGTTAAGCTCGATCGCTACATTGGTAGCAGCGTTTTCGTGGCGATCCTGGCCGTGCTGGGGATTATTCTCGGCCTGGCGACCCTGTTCGCCTTCATCGATGAAATGAGCGACGCCACTGACACCTACACCTTGTTGGACGTCCTGAGCTACGTGTTGCTCACCGCGCCACGGCGTCTGTACGACATGTTGCCGATGGCGGCGCTGATCGGTTGCCTGATCGGCCTCGGCAGTCTGGCCAGCAACAGCGAACTGACCATCATGCGCGCCGCTGGCGTGTCGATCGGGCGGATCGTGTGGGCGGTCATGAAGCCGATGCTGGTCCTGATGGTGGTGGGCGTGTTGATTGGCGAATACGTCGCGCCGGCCACCGAGGTCACCGCCCAGGCCAACCGTTCCCTGGCCCAGGGCAGTGGTGATGCGCAAAGCGCCAAGCACGGCCTGTGGCATCGCCAGGGTGACGAGTT
The DNA here is from genome assembly GCF_055179735.1 of Pseudomonas sp. Emmai. Taxonomy (NCBI): domain Bacteria; kingdom Pseudomonadati; phylum Pseudomonadota; class Gammaproteobacteria; order Pseudomonadales; family Pseudomonadaceae; genus Pseudomonas; species Pseudomonas sp. Emmai. The sequence continues at coordinate 1,483,702 of NZ_CM143685.1, forward strand.
CATTCATGTCAACTCCGTGCAGCCCAATGGCCTGCTGTATGGCGTGACCCGTTATCACTTCGACAAAGAGCGCCACATGTTGTCGGCGAGCTTCGCCAAGCGTGCGGAGTTCGACAAGGACCATTGGCAACTGAGCGAAGTGACGACCACGCTATTCCATGAAAAGAATACTGAAGTGGTCAGCACGCCGGTCGAGCGCTGGGAAGTGGCCCTGAGCCCGCAATTGCTCAGCACCGTGGTCATGGCGCCCGAGTCGCTGTCGATCAGCGGTTTGTGGGGTTACATCCACTACCTGGCTGACCAGGGCCTGGCCAACGGTCGTTACTGGCTGGCATTTTGGGTCAAGGTGTTGCAGCCGCTGGTCACCGCCGCGCTGGTGCTGATGGCGATTTCCTTCATCTTCGGTCCGCTGCGTTCGGTGACCCTTGGTCAGCGGGTGTTTACCGGTGTGCTGGTGGGCTTCACCTTCCGTATCGTCCAGGACCTGCTCGGGCCTTCGAGCCTGGTGTTCGGTTTCTCGCCGCTGTTTGCGGTGCTGGTGCCGGCCGGAGTCTGTGGTTTGGCCGGGGTCTGGTTGTTGCGTCGGGCCGGTTGATTCAGGGGGTTTCCTGATTTTGCCGTTCACTGAAAACGCCCCTGTCGCAAGACCGGGGCGTTTTTGTATTCGCCGTCTGACCTGCGAACGTGACGCTTGCGCCGTGGATCAGGTACAATTCCCGGCTATTTTTCGGCGGGCTATGCCTGCAGCCTTTTTGAGTGTTGATCCGTGAGTGATTTGAGTCATATCCGCAATTTCTCCATCATCGCCCACATTGACCATGGCAAGTCGACGCTGGCCGACCGCTTCATCCAGATGTGCGGCGGCCTTGCCGAGCGCGAAATGGAAGCCCAGGTCCTGGACTCCATGGACCTGGAACGTGAACGCGGGATCACCATCAAGGCCCATAGCGTCACCCTGTATTACACCGCCAAAGATGGTATCAAGTACCAGCTGAACTTCATTGACACCCCGGGCCACGTCGACTTCACCTATGAAGTCAGCCGGTCGCTGGCGGCCTGTGAAGGTGCGTTGCTGGTGGTCGATGCCGGTCAGGGCGTTGAAGCGCAGTCGGTTGCCAACTGCTACACGGCGATCGAGCAGGGCCTGGAGGTGATGCCGGTCCTGAACAAGATCGACCTGCCACAGGCTGATCCGGACCGCGTCAAAGAAGAAATCGAAAAAATCATCGGCATCGATGCTACCGATGCAGTCGAGTGCAGCGCCAAGACTGGCCTGGGCGTCGACGAGGTGCTCGAGCGTCTGGTCAAGACCATTCCTGCGCCGACCGGCAACTACGAAGATCCGCTGCAAGCGTTGATCATCGATTCCTGGTTCGACAACTACCTGGGCGTTGTTTCCCTGGTTCGCGTGCGCCACGGTCGTGTGAAGAAGGGCGACAAGATCCTGGTCAAATCCACCGGCAAGATCCACCTGGTGGACAGCGTCGGTGTCTTCAACCCGAAACACACCGCCACCGTTGACCTGAAGGCCGGCGAAGTGGGCTTCATCATCGCCGGTATCAAGGACATTCACGGTGCACCGGTCGGTGACACCCTGACCCTGAGCTCGACCCCCGACGTTGACGTGCTGCCCGGCTTCAAACGCATTCAGCCGCAGGTTTACGCCGGTCTGTTCCCGGTCAGCTCCGACGACTTTGAAGATTTCCGTGAAGCCCTGCAAAAGCTCACGCTCAACGACTCGTCCCTGCAGTACACCCCGGAAAGCTCCGACGCCCTGGGCTTCGGCTTCCGTTGCGGGTTCCTCGGCATGCTGCACATGGAAATCATCCAGGAGCGCCTCGAGCGCGAGTACGACCTGGACCTGATCACCACGGCGCCGACGGTGATTTTCGAGCTGTTGCTGAAAACCGGTGAAACGATTTACGTCGACAACCCGTCCAAGCTTCCAGACCTGTCCTCGATCGAAGACATGCGTGAGCCGATCGTGCGGGCCAATATTCTTGTGCCGCAAGAGCACCTGGGCAACGTCATTACCCTGTGTATCGAAAAGCGTGGCGTCCAGCACGACATGCTGTTCCTCGGCACCCAGGTCCAGGTGACCTACGATTTGCCGATGAACGAAGTGGTCCTGGACTTCTTCGACCGTCTGAAATCCACCAGTCGCGGCTATGCTTCGCTGGATTACCATTTCGATCGTTATCAATCAGCTAATCTGGTGAAACTGGATGTGCTGATCAACGGTGACAAGGTCGACGCCCTGGCGCTGATCGTGCACAAGGATAACGCGCACTACAAAGGTCGCCAGTTGACCGAGAAGATGAAAGAACTGATTCCGCGCCAGATGTTCGACGTCGCGATCCAGGCCGCCATTGGCGGGCAGATCATTGCGCGGACTTCCGTCAAGGCACTCAGAAAGAACGTATTGGCCAAATGCTACGGCGGTGACGTTAGCCGTAAGAAAAAACTGCTTGAAAAGCAAAAGGCCGGTAAGAAACGCATGAAGCAAGTGGGCAACGTGGAAATTCCACAAGAAGCCTTCCTTGCAGTGCTCAGGTTGGATAGTTAGGTCCTATGTCACTAAATTTCCCGCTGTTGCTGGTCATCGCCGTGTTCGTCTGCGGCCTGTTGGCGTTGCTCGATCTGGTTTTCCTGGCACCGCGTCGGCGTGCTGCCATCACCTCCTATCAGGGCAGCGTCAGCCAGCCTGACGGGGTGGTGATCGAGAAGCTGAACAAAGAGCCGCTGCTGGTCGAATACGGCAAGTCGTTCTTCCCGGTGTTGTTCATCGTGCTGGTGCTGCGTTCGTTCCTGGTGGAACCGTTCCAGATTCCTTCCGGCTCGATGAAACCGACCCTGGACGTGGGTGACTTCATCCTGGTGAGCAAGTTTTCCTACGGGATCCGCTTGCCGGTGGTCGACCAGAAAGTCATCGATGTCGGTGATCCACAGCGTGGCGATGTGATGGTGTTCCGCTATCCGAGCGATCCGAACGTCAACTACATCAAGCGTGTAGTCGGCCTGCCGGGCGACCAGATTCGGTACACCGCCGACAAGCGCTTGTTCGTCAACGGTGAGTCGATCGCCGAGCAACTGGTCGGCTCCGAGCCGGGCACGCTGGGCAGTGCCGAGCTCTACAAGGAAAAACTCGGCGAAGCCGAGCACCTGATCCGCAAGGAAATGAGCCGCTACCGCGCAACGCCGGACCATACCTGGACCGTGCCTGCCGGGCACTACTTCATGATGGGCGACAACCGCGACAACTCCAACGACAGTCGCTACTGGGATGATCCGAACATTCCCAAGGATCTGCTGGGCATGGTTCCCGACAAGAATATCGTCGGCAAGGCCTTCGCAGTCTGGATGAGCTGGCCGGAACCCAAACTCAGTCACCTGCCGAATTTCTCGCGGGTTGGCCTGATCAAGTAATCACACACGGCGCTGTTGAACACAGCGCCGAATGCATTTCTGGAACCGCCACAATCGGCGCCAGAAGCATGAAAACAATGATATTCAGGACGTAATTTTTGAACACAGCGTTAAGTGTCCCAAGCCTGCGCCGCATCATGGCGATGGCGGTGGAATCCAACCACGAACTCAGCGTGGGTAAACCGTGAGCGTCTCCTTAAGCCGTCTAGAGCGTCAGCTCGGCTACACCTTCAAGGATCAGGAACTGATGGTCCTGGCCCTGACTCACCGCAGTTTTGCCGGGCGTAACAACGAACGCCTGGAATTCCTCGGTGATGCCATCCTCAACTTCGTCGCTGGCGAGGCGCTGTTCGATCGCTTCCCGCTGGCCCGCGAAGGCCAGTTGTCGCGTTTGCGCGCACGCCTGGTGAAAGGTGAGACCCTGGCCGTACTGGCCCGTGGTTTCGATCTGGGCGATTACCTGCGCCTGGGCTCCGGTGAATTGAAGAGCGGCGGTTTCCGTCGCGAGTCGATTCTGGCCGATGCCCTGGAAGCGCTGATTGGTGCGATCTACCTGGACGCCGGCATGGACATGGCGCGCGAACGCGTGCTGGCCTGGCTGACCGGTGAGTTCGAGGGCTTGACCCTGGTCGACACCAACAAGGATCCGAAAACCCGCCTGCAGGAATTCCTGCAATCGCGGGGCTGTGAGCTGCCACGTTACGAAGTGGTGGATATCCAGGGTGAGCCGCATTGCCGAGTCTTCTTCGTCGAATGCGAAATCACCTTACTGAATGAAAAAAGCCGAGGTCAGGGTGTGAGTCGTCGTATTGCCGAACAGGTAGCGGCCGCCGCAGCACTGATTGCCCTGGGTGTGGAGAATGGCAATGACTGATACAACCGCAACACGCTGTGGCTATGTTGCCATCGTCGGCCGTCCCAACGTGGGCAAGTCCACGCTGCTGAACCACATCCTGGGTCAGAAACTGGCGATCACCTCGCGCAAGCCGCAGACCACCCGTCATAACATGCTGGGCATCAAGACCGAAGGCGCGATCCAGGCTGTCTACGTCGACACCCCAGGCATGCACAAGGGCGGCGAAAAGGCCCTGAACCGCTACATGAACAAGACCGCTTCGGCGGCGTTGAAAGACGTCGACGTGGTGATCTTCGTGGTTGACCGCACCAAGTGGACCGACGAAGACCAGATGGTCCTCGAGCGCGTCCAATACGTGACCGGCCCGCTGATCGTGGCGCTGAACAAGACTGACCGCATCGAAGACAAAGCCGAGCTGATGCCGCACCTGAGCTGGTTGCAGGAACAGCTGCCGAACGCGCAGATCATGCCGATCTCGGCCCAGCACGGGCACAACCTCGAAGCGCTGGAGCGTGTGATCGCCGGCTACCTGCCGGAAAACGAGCACTTCTTCCCGGAAGACCAGATCACCGACCGCAGCAGCCGCTTCCTCGCTGCCGAACTGGTACGCGAAAAAATCATGCGCCAGATGGGCGCCGAGCTGCCGTACCAGATCACCGTCGAAATCGAAGAGTTCAAGCAGCAGGGCAAGACCCTGCACATCCATGCCTTGATCCTCGTTGAACGTGACGGCCAGAAGAAGATCATCATTGGCGACAAGGGCGAGCGCATCAAACGCATCGGCACCGAGGCGCGCAAGGACATGGAGCTGCTGTTCGACTCCAAGATCATGCTCAACCTCTGGGTGAAAGTGAAAGGTGGCTGGTCCGACGACGAGCGCGCCTTGCGTTCGCTGGGTTACGGCGACCTGTAACACGCTTCAACGATCAAAAGATCGCAGCCTTCGGCAACTCCTTGTAGGAGCTGCCGAAGTCTGCGATCTTTTTTTGCAATCCCTGACCGGGACACAAGACCACCATGTCGACCACCGCGCCCATCGGCCAACTCGCCTACGTGCTCCACAGCCGCGCCTACCGCGAAAGCAGTGCGCTGGTGGACTTCCTCACGCCGCAAGGTCGGCTGCGGGCGGTGTTGCGCAGTGCGCGAGGTAAGGCCGGGACGTTGGCACGGCCATTCGTGCCGCTGGAAGTCGAGTTTCGTGGTCGGGGCGAGCTGAAGAATGTCGGGCGCATGGAGAGTGCGGGGACTTCGACCTGGCTCGTTGGCGAGGCGCTGTTCAGTGGCCTCTACCTGAATGAACTGCTGATTCGCCTGCTGCCGGCCGAAGATCCGCATCCCGGTGTGTTCGATCACTACGCTGCGACGTTGCTTGCCCTGGCTGAAGGTCGACCGCTGGAACCGTTGCTGCGTTCGTTTGAATGGCGATTGCTGGATGATCTTGGCTACGGTTTTGCGCTGAATACCGACATCCACGGCGATTCCGTCGCGGCGGATGGTCTCTATCGTTTGCAGGTGGATGCAGGGTTGGAGCGGGTCTACCTGTTGCAACCCGGTTTGTTCAACGGCACTGAGCTGCTGGCCATGGCCGAAGCCGACTGGACCGCGCCCGGTGCGTTGTCCGCCGCCAAGCGTCTGATGCGTCAGGCGCTGGCTGTTCACTTGGGCGGTCGTCCGCTGGTCAGTCGCGAACTGTTTCGCAAGCCCTGATCACCCCGTATGCTGTGCGCCGAATCTTTCAATTCAGGAGCGCTTCCGTGACCATCAGCAATCGCATTCTTCTTGGCGTGAACATCGACCACGTTGCCACTTTGCGTCAGGCCCGGGGCACGCGCTACCCGGATCCGGTCAAGGCCGCACTGGACGCGGAAGAGGCGGGCGCCGATGGCATCACCGTGCACTTGCGCGAAGACCGCCGGCACATCCAGGAGCGCGACGTGCTGCTGCTCAAGGACGTGCTGCAAACCCGCATGAACTTTGAAATGGGCGTCACCGAAGAAATGATGGCGTTCGCCGAACGCATCCGCCCGGCGCACATTTGCCTGGTGCCGGAAACCCGTCAGGAACTGACCACCGAAGGTGGCCTGGACGTGGCCGGGCAGGAAGCGCGGATCAAGGCTGCGGTGGATCGCTTGTCGAAGATCGGTTGCGAAGTGTCGTTGTTCATCGACGCTGATGAGCGGCAGATCGCGGCGTCCAAGCGTGTTGGCGCCCCCGCCATCGAGCTGCATACCGGCCGTTATGCCGATGCCGAGACGCCGACTGATGTGGCGCAAGAACTCAAGCGTGTGGCCGATGGCGTGGCGTTTGGTTTGACCCAGGGCTTGATCGTGAATGCCGGCCATGGCCTGCACTATCACAACGTTGAAGCGGTGGCGGCGATCAAGGGCATCAACGAACTGAACATCGGCCATGCGCTGGTGGCCCATGCGTTGTTTGTCGGGTTCAAGTCGGCGGTTTCGGAGATGAAGGCGCTGATTCTGGCGGCTGCGCTCAAGGGTTGAGACAGGCGGCGCTACCTTCGCGGGCAAGCCTCGCTCCTACAGGTCGGTGAGCCTGATCGTTCCCACGCGGAGCGCTGATCGTTCCCACGCTCCGCGTGGGAATGCCGCCGGGGACGCTCCGCGTTCCGCTTCACCAACTGACGCAGAGCGTCAGGAGATGCATTCCCACGTTCCGCGTGGGAACGATCAAAGATCTAAAGCGGCGGCGTTTCCTGATTCGGCTTGGACTTGTCGATCCCCGGCACGTGCAGGTTGCCCTCAGCCACTTGATCACCTTCAAGCTGTGGCTGCGTGACCCAGGTCAGGATGTCGTAGTAGCGACGGATGTTCGCCACGAAGTGCACCGGCTCGCCGCCCCGGGCGTAGCCGTAACGGGTTTTACTGAACCATTTCTTCTCTGAAAGCCGCGGCAGGATCTTCTTCACATCCAGCCATTTGTCCGGGTTCAACCCTTCCTTGGCCGCCAGTTTGCGCGCGTCATCCAGGTGACCGCTGCCGACGTTGTAGGCCGCCAATGCAAACCAGGTGCGATCCGGCTCTTGGATCGACTCGTCCAGCTGATCCTTCATGTAGGCCAGGTACTTGGCGCCGCCCATGATGCTCTGCTTGGGGTCGAGGCGATTGGACACGCCCATGGCCTGTGCGGTGTTCTGGGTCAACATCATCAGGCCGCGCACGCCGGTCTTGGACGTGACCGCCGGTTGCCACAGCGATTCCTGATAGCCCACGGCCGCCAGCAGGCGCCAGTCGACTTTCTCTTTCTTCGCGTAATTCTTGAAGTGCTGTTCGTACTTGGGCAGGCGCTGCTGCAAGTGCTGGGCGAAGGTGGTGGCGCCCATGTAGCCGAGGACATCGACGTGGCCGTAATAACGGTCTTTCAGGCGTTGCAGCGTGCCGTTCTTCTTCACCTTGTCGAGGTAGGCATTGATCTCGTTGAGCAGGCTGTTGTCTTCGCCGGCGGCCACCGCCCAGCTCTGGTTGCTGGCATCACCAAGGTCGAAGGCGACCTGGATGTTGGGGAAGTAGACCTGGTTCATCGCCACTTCATTGGAGTCGACCAGGGTCAGGTCGATCTGCCCCTCATCCACCATCCGCAACAGGTCGACGACTTCAACCGCGTCGGACTCTTCGTATTCAATGCCGGGGTATTTCTTTTTCAGCTCCGCCAGTTGCTCGGCGTGGGTGCTGCCCTTGAGCACCATGATCTTCTTGCCGACCAGATCACCGGCATCGGTAGGCCGGGACTGGCCATTGCGGTAGATGATCTGTGGGGTGACTTCCAGGTAGGAATGGGAAAACCGTACCTGCTTCTTGCGTTGCTCGCTGCTGACCAGACCGGCAGCAGCCAGCACCGGGCCGTTAGGCTTGCCCACCTGGTTGAACAGGTCGTCGAGGTTGTCAGCCGTCTCGATTTTGAGCTCGACCCCCAGATCTTCGGCAAAGCGCTTCACCAGCTCGTATTCGAAGCCGGTCTCGCCGTTACGATCCTGAAAGTAGGTGGCGGGGCTGTTCCGGGTGATCACCCGCAGCACACCATCCTCCTTTACGCGCTCCAGCGTGTTGGGTTTATCAACACAGCCACTGAGCATCAGGAAGAGTCCGGTTGCGATCAGCCATTTGGCGTACCGCGGACGCAAAGCCGTTGGGGAAAACATCTGCGCAGTATACGCAAAGGACCACGACCGCCATATCTCGACAGCGAAGGCCTTGTCTGCTAGGCAACGCAAAACTGCCCGGGAGCCCGCAGGAATGGGCCCGAACAGCAATTTGTGACAGAAAAAATAACCCGCCAAATGCAACGATTTTCGGTACGGATGCCCGGCCCGACGTTCGGGTACGGCCGCGCGCACCGTTTCGGGTGATGTCGCGGGCGGTTTAGGCTAGAATGCACGGCCTCAAAGCACACCCCTTCCCGAGGCTGTCCCGAAGATGTTGATCCTGCGCGGCGCTCCTGCCCTTTCTGCCTTTCGCCACAGCAAACTCCTTGAGCAACTGAGCCAGAAGGTCCCGGCTGTCAGCGGCTTGTATGCTGAATTCGCTCACTTCGCCGAAGTCACCGGCGTCCTGACCGGCGACGAACAGCAGGTGCTCGCGCGCCTTCTGAAGTACGGCCCAAGTGTCCCGGTGCAAGAACCGACCGGTCGTCTGTTCCTGGTGTTGCCGCGTTTCGGCACCATTTCGCCGTGGTCCAGTAAAGCCAGCGACATCGCTCGCAACTGCGGCCTGAGCAAAATCCAGCGCCTGGAACGCGGTATCGCGTTCTACGTGGCCGGCCAGTTCAGCGACGCCGAAGCGCAGCTGATTGCTGACGTACTGCACGACCGCATGACGCAAATCGTGTTGGGCAACCTCGAACAGGCCGCCGGCCTGTTCAGCCACGCCGAACCCAAGCCCCTGACCGCGATCGACGTGTTGGGTGGCGGCCGCGCCGCGCTGGAAAAAGCCAACACCGAGCTGGGCCTGGCCCTGGCCGAAGACGAGATCGACTATCTGGTCAACGCCTTCATCGGCTTGAAGCGCAACCCGCACGACATCGAACTGATGATGTTCGCCCAGGCGAACTCCGAGCACTGCCGTCACAAGATCTTCAACGCCAGTTGGGACATCGACGGCCAGAGCCAGGAAAAAAGCCTGTTCGGCATGATCAAGAACACCTACGTGATGCACAGCGAAGGCGTTCTGTCGGCTTATAAGGACAACGCTTCGGTGATCGTCGGCAACGTTGCCGGTCGCTTCTTCCCGGACCCTGAAACCCGCCAGTACGGCGCGGTGCAGGAGCCGGTGCACATCCTGATGAAAGTCGAGACCCACAACCACCCGACCGCGATTGCCCCGTTCCCGGGCGCGTCCACCGGTAGCGGTGGCGAGATTCGCGACGAAGGCGCCACCGGTCGTGGTGCCAAGCCAAAGGCCGGCCTGACCGGTTTCACCGTGTCCAACCTGCAAATTCCGGGCTTCGAACAGCCGTGGGAAGTGCCGTACGGCAAGCCTGAGCGCATCGTTACCGCGCTGGACATCATGATCGAAGGCCCACTGGGTGGCGCCGCGTTCAACAACGAATTCGGCCGTCCAGCCCTGACCGGTTACTTCCGTACCTTCGAACAGTCGATCACCACCCCCCGTGGCGACGAAGTTCGCGGTTACCACAAGCCGATCATGCTGGCCGGCGGCATGGGTAACATCCGTGCCGAACACGTACAGAAAGCCGAAATCACCGTCGGCTCCAAGCTGATCGTCCTCGGCGGCCCGGCGATGCTGATCGGTCTGGGTGGCGGCGCGGCTTCCTCCATGGCCACCGGCACCAGCTCGGCGGACCTGGACTTCGCTTCGGTACAGCGCGAAAACCCTGAGATGGAACGCCGCTGCCAGGAAGTCATCGACCGTTGCTGGCAACTGGGCGACAAAAACCCGATCAGCTTCATCCACGACGTGGGCGCGGGCGGTCTGTCCAACGCCTTCCCGGAACTGGTCAACGACGGCAACCGCGGTGGCCGCTTCGAACTGCGCAACATTCCAAACGACGAGCCGGGCATGGCCCCGCACGAAATCTGGAGTAACGAATCCCAGGAGCGCTACGTTCTGGCGGTCGGCCCGGCTGACTTCGAACGCTTCCAGGCGATCTGCGAACGTGAGCGTTGCCCGTTTGCCGTCGTCGGCGAAGCCACTGCCGAACCGCAACTGACGGTCACCGACAGTCACTTCGGCAACAGCCCAGTGGACATGCCACTGGAAGTGCTGCTGGGCAAAGCCCCACGCATGCACCGTTCCGCTGTTCGTGAAAACGAACTGGGCGACGACTTCGATCCGTCGACGCTCGAGATTGCCGACTGCGTTGAACGCGTCCTGCATCACCCGGCCGTGGCCAGCAAAAGCTTCCTGATCACCATCGGCGACCGCACCATCACCGGTCTTGTGGCCCGTGACCAAATGGTCGGCCCGTGGCAGGTTCCGGTGGCCGACGTTGCCGTCACCGCCACCAGTTTCGACGTCTACACCGGTGAAGCCATGGCCATGGGCGAGCGTACTCCGCTGGCGCTGCTGGACGCTCCGGCGTCGGGCCGCATGGCCATCGGCGAAACCCTGACCAACATCGCGGCTTCGCGCATCAACAAGATCTCCGACATCAAGTTGTCGGCGAACTGGATGTCCGCCGCCGGTCACCCGGGTGAAGACGCGCGTCTGTACGACACCGTGAAAGCAGTCGGCATGGAATTGTGCCCGGACCTGGGCATTACCATTCCGGTGGGCAAGGACTCCATGTCCATGGCCACGCGCTGGAACGACGAAGGCGTCGACAAGACCGTCACTTCGCCAATGTCCCTGATCGTGACCGGTTTCGCGCCAGTGGCTGACATCCGTCAGACCCTGACCCCGGAACTGCGCATGGACAAGGGCACCACCGACCTGATCCTGATCGATCTGGGCCGTGGCCAGAACCGCATGGGCGCCTCGATCCTGGCCCAGGTGCACGGCAAGCTCGGCTCGCAAGCGCCGGACGTCGATGATGCCGAAGACCTCAAAGCCTTCTTCGCCGTGATCCAGGGCCTCAATGCCGACGGGCACCTGCTGGCGTACCACGACCGTTCCGACGGTGGTCTGCTGACCAGCGTCGTGGAAATGGCCTTCGCCGGTCACTGCGGTTTGAGCCTGAACCTCGACGGTCTGGCGGAAACGTCCGCCGACATCGCCGCGATCCTGTTCAACGAAGAACTGGGCGCCGTGATCCAGGTTCGCCAGGACGCGACGCCAGACATCCTCGCGCAGTTCAGCGCGGCCGGTCTGGGTGACTGCGTGTCGGTAATCGGTCAGCCGATGAACAACGGCCAGATCAACATCACCTTCAACGGCGAAACCGTGTTCGAAGGGCAGCGTCGTCTGCTGCAACGTACCTGGGCTGAAACCAGCTACCAGATCCAGCGTCTGCGTGACAACGCCGACTGCGCCGAGCAAGAGTTCGACGTGTTGCTGGAGGAAGACAATCCGGGCCTGAGCGTCAAGCTGAGCTACGACGTCAACCAGGACGTCGCCGCGCCTTACATCAAGAAAAACATTCGCCCACAAGTTGCCGTACTGCGTGAGCAGGGCGTCAACGGTCAGGTGGAAATGGCCGCAGCCTTCGACCGCGCCGGTTTCAACGCGATCGACGTGCACATGAGCGATATCCTGGCTGGCCGTGTTGACCTGAACGAGTTCAAAGGTCTGGTCGCTTGCGGCGGTTTCTCCTACGGCGACGTATTGGGTGCCGGCGAAGGCTGGGCCAAGTCCGCGCTGTTCAACAGCCGCGCTCGCGATGCGTTCCAGGGTTTCTTCGAACGTAACGACAGCTTCACCCTCGGCGTGTGCAACGGTTGCCAGATGATGTCCAACCTGCACGAGCTGATCCCGGGCAGCGAGTTCTGGCCGCACTTCGTGCGTAACCGTTCCGAGCAGTTCGAAGCCCGCGTGGCGATGGTCCAGGTCCAGGAGTCGAACTCGATCTTCCTGCAAGGCATGGCCGGTTCGCGCATGCCGATCGCCATCGCTCACGGTGAAGGTCATGCCGAGTTCGAAAACGAAGAAGCATTGCTGGAAGCCGATCTGTCCGGTTGCGTGGCGATGCGTTTCGTCGACAACCACGGCAAGGTCACCGAGAAATACCCGGCCAACCCGAACGGCTCGCCGCGCGGGATCACCGGGCTGACCAGCCGCGACGGTCGCGTCACGATCATGATGCCGCACCCGGAACGCGTGTTCCGCGCCGTGCAGAACTCGTGGCGTTCGGAAGACTGGAACGAAGACGCACCTTGGATGCGTATGTTCCGTAATGCGCGCGTCTGGGTGAACTAAGAGCGGGTGAACCAAGCGCTGTGTACAAGCTCAGTTTTTTTGTTCCAACCAGTCACGTCGAAGACGTGAAAAGCGCCGTATTCGCCGCCGGTGGCGGGCGGATCGGTGCTTATGATCACTGCGCGTGGCAGGTGCTCGGTCTGGGCCAGTTTCGTCCACTGGACGGCAGTCAGCCGTTTATTGGCGAAGCGGGGCAGGTCGAACAGGTTGAGGAATGGAAAGTTGAGCTGGTGGTGGCGGATGAGTTGATCGTGGCCGTGGTGGCCGCGTTGAAACTCAGCCATCCCTACGAGACGCCGGCTTACGAAGTGTGGCGGCTGGAAGATTTCTGATCTTCCGGGCTGCTGAAATGAGAAACCCGCTGATGCAAATCAGCGGGTTTTTTATTGGGCGGGATCTTTACGACGTGTTCATTGCTTCATGGCGCAGGCGTCAGGTGCACCTCTTGCCGGAGCATGTTGAGCAGTTCGAGCAGGGATTTGAAACGTCGCGTCTGCTTGACCCAGCGATTGATAAAAAACAGCCCGTTATCGTCGATCTGGATCGGGGTGGAAACGATGTCCCCGTTGCCGGATTTGTGCAGCAAATTGATCTCTGCCGTGGACGGGCGTTCGATCAGGTAGTGCCCGGCCACGGTCAATCTTGATCGGTCGACTGGAACGATGGCCGCCGGTCTTGGCATGCCGGCAATGCCGACGTCCAGTATGAAGTCGCTGCGCAAGGCCCGCGTCGTCAGTGACGTGGGGTCGGTTTCCCAGAAACCACGGTGGATGCTCCTGGCCCGCGCCGGTGCGGTATCCCTGACATGCAGGCTGACTGCACCGAGCATTTCCGCCAGCCCCGGCACCCCAAGGTTATTGTTGGTGTGGGCGCTGCCGACGAAGGCGATCCATTTGTGCGGGCCCTGTGTCGCCTGATCGGCGCGGATGACCTGGGCGGCGAAGTAGCTGAACATCTGGTTTCGCGTAAGGTCCCCGTCCTCCATTCCTTTGATGTGATAGCTGGCGGTGCAGTCGATGGCCCTGACGCGGATGCCGTACTTGCCAGCAGCCTGGATCACTTCCGAGTAGGTATCGGCGCCGGTGTAGAAGGGCCCCATGTGGCCCACGTCCTGGTTTTTGAGGTAGGTCTTGAGGCGGTTGGGCATTCGCTGGGTCAAGTGGAAGGCATCCAGGTGGGCCTGGTGCAGGTCGGTCAGCAGGTGCTCGACGTAGAGGGTCTTGAATCCCAGCTTCTTGATGTTTTTCATCTGCTTTCTGAGCAACGCCTTGCTCGACTCGTGGGTATGGCCCTCACCGATCACCAGCCCCGCCAGTGGGCTGTCGGCCACCTGTTTCAGAAACGATTCCGGCGTCGTGCTTGCGGTGATCTCAGGCAGTGCCGGCCTGCCGGGGGGCACGTAGTCGGCAAAAAACTGCTTGGCGGTGGTGTTCAGGCTGGAGCGCCGTTCGAGAAAGGCCATGAACGGGCCTTGCCTGCTCTGACTCGCTGGTGCGTAGCGGCTGTCCAGACCATGGGGCTGACGGGATAGGCGGGCAACGTCCTCGCGCAAGGCTGGGGCGATGTCGAAAGCGCTGAAATGCTGAACGCCGGGTTCGGGGGCAATCGCTGCCGCCGGTGTGCTCGGCGCGGGTGCCTTGTAGGCAGTGGGCACTGCCATTCGGTAGTCGGCTTTGGCCAGTGCATCCCCGGGCATGGCGCCTGCGGTATCGGCCCAGATGCCCGCCGGTTGATCCAGCCCGACGTCTTCGACGCGCAGCGCCACGGCATTTTGCAGGTCCGCCAGGCCGGGGGTGTCGTTGAATGTCCGCAGGCGTGACTGTTCGACCAGGGCGATCCAGCGCTCGTGCGGGGCGTCGACGACATCGCCGGCAATGACTTTGTGGGAATAGAAATTCCTCACGGCGTTATCCCGTGGCGTGGTCGGCGAGGTCTCGCCCATGAGCAGGGCATCCTCCAGTTGATAACAGGTCGAGGCATCCAGGGCGCGTATTTGCAGACCCTTGTCCCTGGCTTTGCGCACCAGGGCGAGGTAGCAATACTCCGCGTCCGGCGCGTGACCGAGGGCTGTGTCCATGGCCTTGAGGTGCTTCTCGATGTGCCGCCAGGATTTGCCTGTGTTGAGCTTTTCCAGTTTGATCGGGAAGACGTCACCCGGCAGGTATTCCACGTACAGGCGCTTGAAGCCTTTTTCAATCAGCTCATCCATATGAGCGATCAACAGTTGTTTGCTGGCGAGGGAGCCCGGTACGGCACCGATGATTAGGCTCTTGTTACCGGCAAAGGTGTCGCTGGCTAGCCACTGCGTTATGGACAGGTCGGTCTGGACCGGAAGGATCCGGGGCGCGGCGGGCAGCGGGCCGAGCCCCCTGAAAAAGGCCTGCGCGTCCGTGGTCAACCGCCCGACCTGTTGCAGGTAGGCGGTGCGCGCATTGCCCAACTGCTTGACGGCTTTGTCCAGCACCGGCTGCGCGGAGTTGAACATCAATTCGCCCATGTTGACCATTTCGGTCCTGCATTGCGGGTCCAGGATGCCTTCGAGCCGATCCCGGTGTTTCGCCGGTATCCCGTAGTCTTTGTGCGGCCCGGGGGTTTCCTGCACCGGTTGATATTTTGGTCCGCCGCCGGACACACCGCTGCGTACCAGGACGCCGTCGGCATCTGGCGTGACCAGGCGTCCGGTCGAGGCCCATTGGCCGTGCGGGTCCAGGCGATACAGCAAGTAGCGGCCGATCGCATCCGGGGTGTTCGTCGTCCAAAGGGTCCGCCCTTCGAACACCACCGCGCGCATGTCCGTCGGGGGCAGCGCGGCGGGTTCCAGTTGCCGGATCAGTTGCATCGCGCGGCTTTGCTCGGCACCGGCGCTGCTCAGGCGCAACGAGCGCCCCACGGGTTTGAGTGCGCGCAGGGCGGGGCGCAAGTCGGTGAACAAGGCGCCGGCACTGTTGAGCAGGTAACCGGCGAAATGCTCAAGCGCCGCCGTGGTATCGCCCTGATTGTAGGCGTGCAGCGCGAGCATGGCGTCCTTGAACGCCAGCAGCAGGCCGGCGCTCAGGCTCAGGATCGGGTACGGCGCGGTGGCGATCGCGGCCACCCATTCGACGCAGGTCCAGACGAGGTCGCTGATCATCCGGGTGCGGTTGACCGTGGTGGCGTTGACGTCGTCGATCTTGCGCTGCAACTGCATGTTGTACAGGGCATGGCGCATGTCGGACGTGGCCGCCACGGAACGGGTCGAGTCGTAGCGCGCCGGGCTGACGCTGGTGGTGTCCAGTTGATCGGGCAGTTGTTGCCTGACCTCTTCGAGGAAGGCGCGGACGCGGGTGCGGGATGGAACGCCGACCCGTTGGGTCAGGTAAGCGATCATGCCGGGCTGTTTTTTCAGCAGGTAGTTGAACAACCGCGCTTCGCGAAAGCTGATGCCGTCGGGGGCTTGCGGGGTGTAGAGCAGAACCGGGCGGTCGCCGTGGCTGAACAGCCAGGCGCCGATCACCCAGTCGCCGTCGATCATCAAAGGGTGCAAGGCGTATTGGCTGCGCGTCGACGCCGAGCTGTCGCCCAGGTTGGCAATGCTCGCTTCCAGCCATTGCAGATCGACGCCGGTGAGGTGCCCTTGCAGGTGGCACTCTAGCGCGGCGCTTTGCATCTGCCGCTGGGTGATGGCCAGGGTGGTGTTGCGCCGCAGCGCATAGCCGAGGCTCTCGGGGCTTTGCAGTTCGGTCCTGACCTTGTCGATGTAACGCTGGCCGATCCACACCCCGGTGACCGAGCGTGCGACGTTTTGCGCCGTCAGGCGGCTCAGGTCCACACCTTGCGGGCCTTTGAAGCGCGCCGAATGGGAGAACTTTTCATCGAGAAAACCCACGCCGTCGGCATAGCCGTCGCGGTACAGCTGGGTATAGCTCAGCGGTGGCGGTGTGGTGCCGGCAAGGACAGGGGGCGAATACGCCCACACGGTGTCCGGATCGACGTCGTTGGCGCTGCGTCCCAGCAGTTCGTTCAAGCGTGCCTGGGCCTGCTCATGCAGGTAGGTATCGAAGTCCGGAAACCGGCTTTCCGAGGCCGGATGATCGTTGAAAGTGCGCAAGGCGCCTTCGGCGTCTTCGGCCAGGGACGAGAGCTTTTGCCTGTCTTGGGCGCTGGCTGAGCGATACCAGCCCGGCGTGGTGAACTCATAGTCGTCGACCCGCGTGGCCAGCACATGCTCGGCCATCGACCTCAGGCAATCGCGATGGCTAACGGCGACCGTGAACCGGACTTCCTGGTATTCCCGGTCCTGGGGTTTGAAGCTCAGGCCGGCCAGCACCTGGCGCAGGCTGGGGCGAAAACGCAGGGGCGCCCGGGTGATCAAGTACTCGGTCATGCGGGCGGCAGCGGCGTCACCGTTGTTCAGGGCCCAGCCGAGGATGTGTTGTTGGCAAGCGGCCTCGCTGTCGAACGCCTGGAATTGCTGGTCTCGCGGCGCTTCGGGGGTGCAGAGCAGCAAGCGTTTGATCGTTCCGTGGTCGTCCGCCTGGCGCAGCACCCACACATCCTGCAGTTGCGCGCCATGCAGCGACAGGGTGCCGGCCCCCAGGGTTGCGGCGCTCAGTCGCGTATCGCTGCCGGCGCGCAGGCGCTGGATCAATTGCAGGTCGTCGTCGCGCAGATGACCTTGCAGATACGCGGTGTAGGCCAGTGCGTCGATCCGCTGATCGAGCATCTGCTCGATGGCCCGCCTGATTTCGGGGCGGGCATGCATCCGGGTTTGCACCTCGGCAAAATCCACACGCGGGTGCAGGGTGTCCAGTTGCTGAATCAGCCACGCCGGGGTCAGGTCCATGTGCGATTCGTGCAGGGGCGCGCCGTGGTAGGTGAGGGTGGTTTTTTCCAGGAAGTCCGAGCCGGGCAACGCGTCTCCGGTATGGGCGCCGCGCAAGGCCAGCTCGATCAGGTCTCGCGAATGTTCATAGACACCAAAACCGGCGACGTAACGGCGGGTGCGCAGGTGCAGGTGTTGTGGTTCCAGGTCATGGATTTCCAGCTCATCGCCGAGCCGTTCAAGCCAGGCGTCACGGGCCAGGGCTTGCGGACTGGCGGCGGGGCCCAGCAGGTCCAGCAAACGTTGCCGCGCCTGGTTGTAATGACGCAGACGCAACGCCAGTTCTGCCCGGCGGTCTTCACTGGCGCTGCGATACCAGTCCGGTGCGCTGTAACGCAGGCTGCGTTCAAGCAGGGCTTGGGCGTGAAGTTCGAGGCGGGGCGTGAGGTCCGGCAGGGCGGCGTCGATGGCGCGGTCGAGGGCGCGGAGCAATTGGCCGCTGTCGTGCTCGGGGTTGTCGGCAAAACTCAAGGCCCGCTCGATATCCCGGGTGCGTTTGTCGATCAGCGCGTCGTAGAGGTGTTCAAACAAGGGGGTGCTGTCGATGGGCGACAACTGCAATGGCCAGATGCCGGATTCGCTCAAGGCGTGATAGCGCGTCGGCAGCATCTGCATGAAGTCACTGCGCCCGGCGGCGTGCTGCATGTGCTGCGACAAATGACTGTTGAGCGCGGCCAGCGAGTCGAAGGACTCGACCCCTCGCGAGGGCGTGAACAGCAGGACCTGGCCGACGTTTTGCAGCGTCAGTAAATCGTTGGTCACGGGGCTGTTTTTTTCCGTGGCGACAAAAGCCCCGGCCAGTTCGACAGTGTG
Organism: Pseudomonas sp. Emmai; assembly: GCF_055179735.1. Classification (NCBI taxonomy): domain Bacteria; kingdom Pseudomonadati; phylum Pseudomonadota; class Gammaproteobacteria; order Pseudomonadales; family Pseudomonadaceae; genus Pseudomonas; species Pseudomonas sp. Emmai. Next base: position 1,501,985 of record NZ_CM143685.1, read on the forward strand.
TTCCTGATAGCTGAACTGCAAGGCATACAAGCCTGGGCGCAGGGCTGGCCCCAGTGCCAGGCTTTCCAGCATCTTGCCGGCCTGCGGATGCAGCAAGCGATCCTGGACCGCCCACCGGGCTTCGTGTTCGATGGCGGTGAACCCGGCCTCAAAGGTCATGAAGGACTTGGCAGGCTTGCCGTCGATCAAGTCCCGCAGGTCCATGTCCGCCAAATGCGCGATGAGCGTGGCCCTGAGTGTCGCGAGCAGCGTTTGCCCGGCCTGGCTGTGCAAATCACTGTCCGCCAGCGCCTGGTAGTGCGCGCGGCAGCGGCGCAGAAACGGCTCGCGGTAGTTTTTCAGAAGGCCGTTCAGGCGTGTCAGGTAGACCTGCTCGGCCGAGGTTTTTTGTTCGGGCAGCAAAGGGGTTTGGGTCTTGAACAGATGATGACCGATCTGGTTGAGATAGCCTTTGATCTCTTCAAAGGGCGGCGCGGCGGTGGGTGTGCTCATCGGCACGGTCTCCAGGCTGATGGGAATAACCTTCAGCTTGGAGTGGGGCGCGTGGGCGGTGGCGGTACATAGTTACCACCTTTCGCCGCGTGGGATGTGCGTGTCAGGCGTTTAAACACGGCTTGTTTAAAACCACTTCTGAGTTACTTCCCGAGACCTACAAAATCTTGCGCCGTTGCCTACGGCTACGCCAGAATCCGCCGGCTTGTGTGCCTTGGGGCTGGCCTCTATCGTTTCCGCACCGCTGCCCATCAGTGGTCGGGTTTAGCAGCCCAGGACAATTAACAAGATGCACAAGCTCCGTCAGTCAGGCATTTCCATGCCAGCACTCGATGGTAGCTGTGTGCAGGGCGTCTTCGGGCGCGCCGGTTTTGTTAGTTCCCCGGTCTGCTAACCTGCGCACAGCTGCCTCCCCCTCGTTTAGCAGCAGAAGGGTTGGCGCCCGATCTGAGAACTGACTTATGACTAAAGTGACGCCCGATCCGCCAGAAACCGACCCAACATCCCCGCAACAACCCGAATCACAACTACGCGACATCCCCTCATCCGCCGACATCAAAGCCACACCGCGCAAACCCTGCACCCTGTTTGCCGTTAATCCAAACGCCAGCAGCGAAACCCTGATGACCTACCTGGTCGAGACCCTGGCCTCGGTCGACGTGCTGGTCCACAACCTGGTGGACCTGCTGGACGGCAGCTCACGCAACGCCCTGCTGGGCATCTCCAACAGCGTGATGCTGGCGGAAATCACAGCGAACCGGGTGCTGGATCAGATCGACCCGCGTGAATAGACCCGGCCCCTTCGCGGGCAAGCCTCGCTCCTACAGGGGAATGCAATCAACCTGTAGGAGCGTGGCTTGCCCGCGAAGACGGCAGGTCAGGCGCCAAAGATCTAAACCTTGGCACTCACCTCACTGCGATTAACCAACGCCTCCAACGCCCCACTCAAACTCGGCGCCTTGTCGCCAATCAGCAGGTGCCAAATGCCACCTTCAAGCTGGCTGACACCCTGGCAGCCCAATTCCTTCAACTGACACTCCGACAACGCCTTGCCATCCGCCAGTTGCAGGCGAATCCGGGTCATGGCGATGCAGTCCATTTGCAGCACATTGTCGCCACCGCCCAAGGCATTCAGCCACTGCTGCGCTTCCGGTGTCGCTACGGGTTTCACCACGTCGACCACAGGGGCAGGGGCAGCGATAACCCCACGACCCAGAGCGGGCATCGCCAGGCGAATCTCATCGGCGATGCTGTCGGCCATCGGCCCGACCACCACCTGCAAACTCCCGCCCTTGCCCGGACGCACCACGGCCATTGCGCCCAGGGCTTTGAGCTCGACATCGTTGGCCTTGTTGCGATCCACCATGTCCAGTCGCAGGCGCGTGGTGCAGGCGCCGACGGTGATCAGGTTGTCCGCGCCGCCCAACGCCTTGATATAGGCCCCGGCACGCTCGTTCGCCGCGACCACCACTTTCTCGCCTGAAAAAACATCTTCACGCCCCGGCGTCTTCAGGTTGAAGCGGCGAATGCAGAAATCAAACACCAGGTAGTAGATCGCCGCGTAGGCCAAACCGACCGGGATCACCAGCCAGCCGTTGGTGGATTTGCCCCAGCCCAGGACCATGTCGATGAAGCCGCCGGAGAAGGTAAACCCGAGGTGGATGTTCAGCATGTTGGTGATGGCCATCGACAGGCCGGTCAGCACGGCGTGCACCAGATACAGCATCGGCGCGAGGAACATGAAGGCAAACTCAATCGGCTCGGTTACACCAGTCAAAAACGACGTCAGCGCCATCGACAGGAAGATCCCGCCCATGACCTTGCGCCGCTCCGGCAAGGCGTTGCGGTACATCGCCAGGCACGCGGCGGGCAGGCCGAAGATCATCATCGGGAACATGCCGGTCATGAACTGGCCGCCCTTCGGATCGCCGGCAAAGTAGCGCGACAGATCGCCGGTGACGATGGCGCCGGTGGTCGGGTCGGTGAAGTTGCCGAACACAAACCACGCCATGTTGTTGAGGATGTGGTGCAGGCCCGTGACGATCAGCAGGCGGTTGAACACGCCGAAAACGAACGCGCCGAAGCTGCCGCTTTCCATCATCAATGCGCCGAAACTGTTGATGCCTTGCTGGATCGGCGGCCAGACCAGGCCGAAGATCAACCCCAGGCCGACGGCGGCGAAACCGGTGACGATGGGCACGAAACGCCGGCCGCCGAAGAACGCCAGGTACTCCGGCAACTTGATGTCCTTGAAGCGGTTGTACAGCGCGCCGGCCATCAAGCCACTGACGATCCCGGCGAGCATGCCCATGTTGATGCTGGCGTCGAGCACCTTGAGGGTCGACACCATCACCAGGTACCCAATGACCCCGGCCAGCCCGGCAGTGCCGTTGTTGTCCTTGGCGAAACCGACCGCGATGCCGATGGCGAAGATCATCGCCAGGTTGGCGAAGATCACCTGGCCGGCGTCGTGGATGATCGCGATGTTCAGCAGATCGGTGTCGCCCAGGCGCAGCAACAGGCCGGCGATGGGCAGGATCGCGATCGGCAGCATCAGCGCGCGGCCGAGGCGCTGCAAGCCTTCGATGAAGTATTGGTACATGGCGTATCTCCCTGGATTCTTGTTTTAGTTGTTCAGCTCAGAGGCCAATGTTGATGACAGGCGTGACGCACCGCGCCGGCGCTGCTCAACTTGAGCAAGCCCTGGCTGAGGCGCCGGCATTCGCTGGCGTCGAGATGGCGGACGCGATCCTTGATTTCGCCGATCTGTACCGGGCTCACCGACAACTCGCTGACCCCCAAACCAATCAGTACTGGCGTGGCCAACGGATCCGACGCGAGCGCCCCACAAACCCCGACCCAACGGTTATGCACCGCCGCACCGGCGCAGGTCTGCGCGATCAAACGCAGCAGCGCCGGGTGCAACGCATCGACCCGGGAGGCGAGGCCGGCATGGTCGCGGTCCATGGCCAGGGTGTATTGGGACAAGTCGTTGGTGCCGATGGACAGGAAGTCCGCGTGCTCGGCCAGTTGTTCGGCCAACAGCGCGGCGGCCGGGACTTCGATCATCACGCCAAGCTCCGGGCGTTGAGTCAGCTCCAGCTCGGTGCACAAGGCGTCGAGGCGTTGGCGGATGTGCAGCAGCTCGTCGACTTCAGTGACCATCGGCAACAGGATCCGGCAGCGCGATAACGGGCTGACGTGCAGCAGCGCGCGCAGTTGCTGATCGAGCAGTTCCGGGCGCACCTGAGCCAGGCGAATCCCGCGCAGGCCGAGCACCGGGTTGGCTTCGGCGGGCAGTGGCAGGTAGTCGAGTTGTTTGTCGCCGCCGACGTCGATAGTGCGGATGATCACCGACTTGTCGCCCATGGCATCGAGCACGGCTTGGTAGGCGAGGCGTTGTTCCTGTTCGTCCGGCGCGGTGTTGCGATCGACGAACAGAAACTCGGTACGCAGCAGGCCGACGCCGTCGGCGCCATTGGCCAGGGCATCCGCCGCTTCGGCACTGGACGCCACATTGGCCGCGACTTCAATGTGCGAGCCATCGAGGGTCAACGCCGGGGTGTGCGCTTGCGCCTGTTGCTGGGCGCGACGTTGCTGATGATCGATTTGCGCCTGACGCACCTCGGCCAGGCGTTCGGCGCTCGGCGTCAGTTCGAGGCGACCGCCATCGGCATCCAGTACCACCGCTTGGCCTTGCGCCTGATCCAGCAATGTCGAACCCAACGCCACCAGGCACGGCAGGCCTTTGCCCCGGGCGAGAATCGCCACATGAGAGGTCGCGCCACCCGCTGCCATGCACAGGCCCGCAACGCCATGCTGACTCAGTTGCAGCAGATCGGACGGCGTCAGTTCATGGGCCGCCACGATGGCGCCAGCGGGAATGTCGTAATGCCAGGTTTCCCCCAGCAGGGCGCGCAGTACTCGTTGCTTGAGGTCACGCAAATCATTGGCGCGTTCGGCCAGCAACGGGCTGCCGAGTTGCTGCAGGACCTCGCACTGAACGTCGATGGCCTGGCTCCAGGCGTGGGTCGCGGCGCTGCCGTTGTCGATGGAGTGCGCCGCTGCGTCCAGCAACGCCGGGTCTTCCAGCAGCGCGAGGTGCGCGGCGAAGATCGCTTCCTCGTCGGTGTGCTTGTGCTTGCGGGCCTGGGTCAGCGTGTGATCGATTTCGCTGCGCACCACGACCAACGCGGCATCAAGGGCTTGCCGTTGTTGCTCAGGATCGTGGCTGCCGGCGTCCACTGGCAGGCTGATCGCGTTCAAGCGAAACAGCGGCCCGGCGACCAGACCGGGCGCGGCGCAAACGCCATGCAACACACCCGCTTCGGCCGGGCGATTGCGTTGAGCAATCGGCGCTGGCGCAGCGGTGTGACTGTCTTGCGCCAACGCGGTGGATAACGCAGTCAACAACGCCTGCAACGCCGCTTCAGCGTCCGGGCCCTGACTGCTGACCTGAACGTCTTCCTGCTCGCCGATGGCTAGGCTCATCAGCCCGATCAAGCTGTCACAGGGCGCCGATTTGCCGGCGAAATGCAGCCGCGACTGGCTCTTGAAGCCTTGCGCCGTCTGCCGAATCAGCGCCGCCGGCCGAGCGTGCAAACCACCGCGATGGGCGATGCGGACATGACCGTGAACTTCGATGCCGCAAACGTCGACTTCGACCGGCACGCCATTGGCCAACCGCCGCACGATATGCAGCAGCGGATCGCCGACCTTCACCGGTTTCAGGGTGATCGGTCGCGCCTGGAAGTCCTGGCTGTTGGTCAGGATCATCAGGCTGACCAGGCTTTTGCACTGCTGCGCGACCTTGTCCAGGTCATAGCGCAACAGCGGCTGGCCGTTAGAAACCCGCGCACCTTCCTTGACCAGCATCGAAAAGCCTTCACCCTGCAACTCGACGGTGTCGAGGCCCAGGTGCAGCAGCAACTCGGCACCGTTGTCGGCGCGCAAGGTCACGGCGTGGCCGGTACGGGCGACATGCACCACCACGCCGGCGCAAGGCGCGTGAAGGGTGTCATTCAATGGATCGATAGCAATCCCGTCACCCATGGCGCCACTGGCGAACACCGGGTCCGGGACTCTGGCGAGCGTGAGCACCGGGCCGCTGAGCGGGGCGCTGAGGGTCAGCTCTTTATTATTGTTGTGCATGGCTCGGTACTCATCAGTAAACAATTCGGTTCGGATCGATCGCACCCTTCGACTCAATGGGTGCGCGTCACTTTGCTCAAGTGCCGTGGCTGGTCCGGGTCCATGCCTCGGGCGACGGCCAAACCAGCCGCCATCACATAGAAACTCTGGATCGCCAGAATCGGATCAAGGGCCGGGTGTTCGGCGCGGGTCAGGGTCAGGTCGCGTTCACTGACGTCATCCGGTGCGGCCAGCAATACACGGGCGCCGCGCTGGCGCATGTCGGCGGCCAGGCTGAGCAAACCGGCCTGTTCGGCACCGCGCGGGGCGAACACCAGCAATGGGTATTGCTCGCCGATCAAGGCCATCGGGCCGTGCCGGACTTCGGCACTGCTGAAGGCTTCGGCCTGGATCGCCGAGGTTTCCTTGAACTTCAGTGCGGCTTCCTGGGCGATGGCGAAACCGGCGCCACGGCCGATCACCATCAGGCGTTCGCAATCGCGCAGGGCGTCGATGGCCAGGCTCCAGTCCTGTTGCGCCGCCTCGCGCAGGCCTTCCGGCAGGGCGTTGCCGGCCTCCAGCAATTCCACATCTTCTTTCCAGTGGGCGATCAAGCGTGCGCTGGCGCTGAGGGTGGCGATAAAACTCTTGGTGGCCGCGACGCTGCTTTCGGTGCCGGCCAACAGTGGCAGGCTGAATTCACACGCGGCTTCCAGCGGCGAGTCCGCCGCGTTGACCATCGAAATGCTCAAGGCGCCACGCTTGCGCAACAGACGCAGGCTGTTCACCAAATCCGGACTTTGCCCCGATTGCGAGAAGGCGAACGCCACCTGGCCGCTGACCTTCAACGGCGCTTGCTGCATGGTCACCACCGACATCGGCAACGACGCCACCGGAATCCCCAGTTGCTGCATGGTCAGGTAGGCGAAGTAACTCGCCGCGTGGTCGGAGCTGCCCCGGGCCACGGTCATCGCCACTTGCGGCGGCTGACGGCGCAGGCGCCCGGCGATCTCGATCATCTGCGGGTCCAGTTGCTGCAATTGGGCTTGCACGGCCTCGAACGAGGACAGCGCCTCTTCAAGCATTTTTGAAGTCAATGTCTTCTCCTTCGACCATGACGGCGGTCAGTGTGAGTGAGCGATCCAGCCGCACGCAGTCGGCCCAGGCACCGGGTTCCAGGCGCCCGCGTTCGTTAATACCGAGGTAGTCGGCGGGGAATTGCGAAAGGCGTTGTGAGGCTTCGGCAATCGGCAAACCGATCTTCACCAGGTTGCGCAGGGCCTGATCCATGGTCAGGGTGCTGCCTGCCAAAGTGCCGTCGGCCAGGCGCACGCCGCCCAGGCACTTGGTCACGGTGTGGCTGCCGAGCTTGTATTCACCGTCGGGCATGCCGGCGGCGGCGGTGGAATCGGTGACGCAATACAGGCACGGGATCGAGCGCAGGGCCACGCGCATGGCGCCGGGATGCACGTGCAGCAGATCCGGAATCAGCTCGGCGTATTTGGCGTGTGCCAGAGCCGCGCCGACGATGCCGGGCTCGCGGTGATGCAGCGGGCTCATGGCGTTATAGAGGTGGGTGAAACTGCTGGCGCCGGCCTCCAGCGCCGCCACGCCTTCCTCGTAACTGCCGAGGGTGTGGCCGATTTGCATGCGCACGCCACGGGCGCTGAGGGCGCGGATCAAGGCGTCGTGGCCGGCGATTTCCGGGGCGATGGTGATGACGCGGATTGGCGCGAGTGCCAGGTACGCCTCGACTTCGGCCATCAACGCGGTGTGGGCGAAGTTCGGTTGGGCCCCGAGTTTGCCGGGGTTGATGTACGGGCCTTCGAGGTGCACGCCGAGGACCCGGGCGCTGCCGGTCGGGCGCTGCTCGCAGAACTCGCCGACGGCTTTGAGCACGCTGGAAATCTCTTCGCTCGGCGCGGTCATGGTGGTGGCCAGCAGCGAGGTGGTGCCGAAACGCACGTGGGTTTTGGTGATGGTTTCGAAGGCGCTCGCGCCTTCCATGATGTCTTTGCCACCGCCGCCATGAACGTGCAGGTCGATGAAACCCGGCAGCAGGTAAGGCAGGTCGTTGTCGGCCGGGTCGCAAGGCACGCCTTCGATGGACACGACTTTGCCGTGTTGGTGAATCAGCCGGCCGCGAACCCAGCCGTGGGCGGTGAGGATGTTGTCTTCGGACATTTCGGTTCTCGCTGTTTGGCGACTTCGCCCGGTTTAGCGGCGAAGCTCTGCGACAAAGTCGTAGTAGTCGTTGCGGCAATAGGTGTCGGTGACTTCGATGGGCGTGTTGTCTTCCAGGTAGCCAACCCGGGTCATCAGCAACATGGCGGTGCCGGGGGCGATGCCCACCAGCGCGGCGAATTCGTCCGAGGCGTTGATCGCCTGGATGTGTTGCAAGGCGCGGACAATCGGTTTGCCGATACCGTCGAGGTATTCGTAGAGGGAATCGCCCACCGCTTGCGGCTTGGGGATGATCGAAGCGGGCAGGGTGCTCATCTCGATGGCCATCACCGTGTCGTCGGCTTTGCGCAGGCGTTTGAGCCGCGCGACCTTGTCGTTGGGCGAGAGGCCGAGGCGGATCAGTTCTTCATGGGTCGGCGGGGTGATTTCCCGTTCCAGCCACTGCGAACCGGGGACGAAGCCTTTGAGGCGGAGCATTTCGCTGAAACCGGAGAGGCGCGACAGCGGTTGTTCCAGGCGCGGGGTGATGAAGGTGCCGGAACCCTGATTGCGCCGGATCAGGCCTTGTTCGAACAACACCTCCAGTGCCTTGCGTGCGGTGACGCGGGAAATGCCCAGCAATTCGCTGAGACTGCGCTCCGACGGCATGGCCTGCTCGGCTTTCCACTGGCCGGCGTGGATCGCCGCTTCCAGATTGCGCGCCAGTTGCAGGTACAGCGGCGTCGGCTGGGTGTCGTCAGGACGTAGGGCCTGGATGTCATTCATGTAGGTCTTTTCCGATGCGGATATTGGATTGTTGTCGCCCGGTTGTAGGACGGAAGCTAATACCACTTAAATACCATGTCAATCAGACCACTTTGCTTGAGACGCAGCAAAACCGGGGCTTATGGGCTTGTTTGGAGGGGGATGGTTTGAAGTGGTATTAGCGGTGGGGGTTTTGGAAGCAAAGATCGCAGCCTTCGGCAGCGCCTACAAAGAGAATTGGTATCAACCCTGTAGGCGCTGCCGAAGGCTGCGATCTTTTGATTTATTTTTTCGAAGGGCGACGGAAGGTAGCGGGCAGACCACAGATTTGATCGTTCCCACGCTCTGCGTGGGAATGCCTCAAGGGACGCTCTGCGTTCCAGCTTTCGAATGGGACGCGGAGCGTCCCGGGCTGCATTCCCACGCGGAGCGTGGGAACGATCATGCGAAGGGGATTACGGCCGAATCTCAATCATCGTGCCATCCGGCACCAATCCCCACACCTCGCGCATGTCCATGTTGCGCATGGCGATGCAGCCGTCGGTCCAGTCCAGGGTGTGGAACAGGTTTTCCGGGTAGTCATAGGTGTCGGGGGTGCCGTGGATCATGATCATGCCGCCCGGGTTGACCCCTTCGCGCCGGGAGCGGTCGGCATCGTCACGGTTGGGATAAGAGATGTGCATCGCCAGGTTGAAACGGTCGCTGACCTTGCGCCAGTCCACCCAGTAAAAACCCTCGGGTGTGCGCTTGTCGCCTTCCATCAGCTTCGTGCCCCGTGGGTTTTTGCCCAGGGAAATGCGGTAGGTGCGCAGCGGTTTGCCGTCGGCGATCAATTGCAGTTGATGGGCGGATTTGAGCACCAGCACTTTTTCGATGGGTTTGCCGTCCAGAGTGACCACGGTGGAGGCCTGGGACACCACAACGAACGACAGGCAAAACAAGGCAAGCAACCAGCGCATTGAAACGATATCCCTAGAGGTGTCGCGACTATTTATAAGTTGGAATTCAGTAAGAGCTTAGATGATGGCGGGTTGCGCAAGCGGTGGAATCGACTCGGAACGCACCGGGTAGACCTCCGTCTGCCGGTCAGCGAAGAAGCATTCTAAGGTACGGCCCACCGTGCGGAAAGCCAGCTCTGACCAAGGGATGTCGGCTTCATCGAACAGCATGACTTCCAGGCTCTCGGGGCCGGCAGCAAAGTCCAGGTCCACCAGTTCGGCGCGGAAGAATACGTGCACCTGACTGATGTGCGGCACGTCGATCAGCGTATAGATGCTCAGGTTACGCACTCGGGCGCAGGCTTCTTCGGCGGTCTCGCGCACGGCGGCCTGCTCGATGGTCTCGCCGTTTTCCATGAAACCGGCGGGCAGGGTCCAGTAACCGAGGCGCGGCTCGATGGCGCGGCGGCACAACAACACCTTCGAGCCCCAGGTCGCCACGCAACCGGCGACGATATTGGGGTTCTGGTAGTGAATGGTCTGACAGCTGTCACAGACAAAACGCAGGCGCGAATCGCCTTCGGGAATGCGCTGGGTGACCGGGTTACCGCACTGACTGCAAAATTTCATGCTTGGGTTCCTGGAGGCTGCGCCTATCTTGGCGTGCGGCGGTGTCAGTCGGCAAGTTGTCGTTTCGCGACATGGCGCAGTTCGGGGGTTGGGCGGTCGGTTCTATTGGTGCATGATGCGAGGTAGCCAACAGATCGAGAGCACTCATGCTGGACGAGCTACTTCACCGGGTAAGCAACCACACGCCGAAAACGCTGGAAACCGATAAACGTTTCCCCGAAGCCGCGGTACTGGTGCCGATCACTCGCAGCGATGAACCGGAACTGGTGCTGACCCTGCGCGCCAGCGGGCTCTCGACCCATGGCGGCGAAGTCGCCTTCCCCGGCGGACGGCGCGACCCCGAAGACCCCGACCTGATCTTCACCGCCCTGCGCGAAGCCGAAGAAGAAATCGGCCTGCCACCGGGCCTGGTCGAAGTGATCGGCCCGCTCAGCCCGCTGATTTCCCTGCATGGCATCAAGGTCACGCCTTATGTCGGTGTCATTCCTGATTACGTCGAATACCTGGCCAACGATGCCGAAATCGCGGCGGTGTTCAGCGTGCCCCTGGAGTTCTTCCGCAAGGACCCGCGGGAACACACGCACCGCATCGATTACCAGGGCCGCAGTTGGTACGTGCCGAGCTATCGCTACGGCGAATACAAGATCTGGGGTTTGACGGCGATCATGATCGTCGAGTTGATCAACCTGCTGTATGACGCCGACATCAGCCTGCACCGTCCCCCGAAAAGCTTTATCAATACCTGAATCCGAACCCGCGGCTGCCTGAGCCTTGAGGACTACACGATGAAATATCGCCTGGGCGATGCCCGCGTCGAAACCCATCCGCAGAGTTGGGTCGCCCCCAACGCCGTGCTGGTGGGCAAGGTCAAACTGGAAGAGGGCGCCAACGTCTGGTTCAACGCCGTGCTGCGCGGCGACAACGAACTGATCCTGATCGGCAAGAACAGCAACGTCCAGGACGGCACCGTGATGCACACCGACATGGGCTACCCACTGACCATCGGCACCGGCGTGACCATCGGCCACAACGCCATGCTCCACGGCTGCACCGTGGGCGACTACAGCCTGATCGGCATCAACGCCGTGATCCTCAACGGCGCGAAAATCGGCAAGAACTGCATCATCGGCGCCAACTCGCTGATCGGCGAAGGCAAGGAGATCCCGGACGGTTCGCTGGTCATGGGCTCGCCGGGCAAGGTGGTGCGCGAACTCACCGAGCCGCAGAAGAAAATGCTCGAAGCCAGCGCCGCCCACTACGTGCACAACTCGCAGCGCTATGCCCGCGACCTGGCCGAGCAGGAAGAATGAACGCCCCCGAACGACCGGTGCTATCGCCCTGCGTGAACATCTGCGCACTGGACGACGACGATATCTGCACCGGATGCCAGCGCACGGTGGAAGAGATCACCCGTTGGAGCCGGATGGACAACGAAGAGCGGCGCAAGGTGTTGGGTTTGTGTCATGAGCGGGCCAAATCCAGTGGGCTGCTTTGGATGATCGGGGCCAAATCGGATAAATGAGGTGCGGCCTTCGCGGGCAAGCCTCGCTCCTACAGAACCGGGGCGTTCCGCAAGTGACCGCCACAATACCGTAGGAGCGAGGCTTGCCCGCGAAGAGGCCCTCACGACCACCCCATCTCTTGGCCCAACCTCATTCCCTGAAGTACCCTGTGCGCCAAACTGACAGGTATTCCCAAGCCCCCATGCTCTTCCTGATTTCTTACATCAGCAGCGTCGTGCTGATCAACTACGCCTTTTCCACCGCCCCGCACCTGGACATCATCTGGTCGGCCTGGGGCGGGTTGGTGTTTGTGCTGCGCGACATGGTGCAAACCCGCTTCGGCCATGGCGCCATCGCCGCGATGCTGGCGGCGCTGGTGTTGTCCTACGTCACGTCCGATCCGTCCATCGCCCTGGCCAGCGCCACGGCGTTCGCGGTGTCCGAGTGCATCGACTGGCTGGTGTTCAGCATCACCAAGCGCCCGTTGCACGATCGCCTGTGGATAAGTTCGGCCCTGAGCATTCCCCTCGACACCTTCATCTTCTTCGGCATGATCGACGCCTTCACCCCGGCCGTGATCCTCACCGCCATGGGCTCGAAGTTCGCCGGTGTGACGGTCGTGTGGCTGATCATGGCCTGGCGCTTGCGCAAACAGGCCGTCGCCGGCTGAAGCCAAACCTCGCAGTTCATGTAAAATGCCGCGCTTTCTCCCCATGGGAAGCGCGCCTGGCGCTGCGACCCTCGATGATCCGCTTCTTTGAGGACCTTCAGATGACCCGTATCGGAACTCCATTGTCGCCAACCGCGACCCGCGTATTGCTGTGTGGCTGTGGCGAGTTGGGCAAGGAAGTGGTGATCGAGCTGCAACGCCTGGGTGTTGAAGTGATTGCCGTGGACCGCTACGCCAACGCGCCGGCCATGCAAGTCGCCCATCGCAGCCATGTGATCAACATGCTCGATGGCGCCGCCCTGCGGGCCGTGATCGAAGCCGAGAAGCCGCACTTCATCGTGCCGGAAATCGAAGCCATCGCCACCGCGACCCTGGTCGAACTGGAAGCCGAAGGCTTCACCGTGATCCCGACCGCGCGCGCCGCGCAGTTGACCATGAACCGCGAAGGCATCCGTCGCCTGGCCGCCGAAGAGCTGGACCTGCCGACTTCGCCGTACCACTTCGCCGACACTTTCGAGGACTACAGCAAGGCCGTTGAAGACCTGGGCTTCCCCTGCGTCGTCAAACCCGTGATGAGTTCGTCGGGCAAAGGCCAGAGCCTGCTGCGCAGCACCGCAGACGTGAAAACCGCCTGGGATTACGCCCAGGAAGGCGGCCGCGCCGGCAAAGGTCGGGTAATCGTCGAGGGTTTTATCGATTTCGACTACGAAATCACCCTCCTGACCGTGCGCCACATCGGTGGCACCACGTTCTGCGCACCGGTCGGCCACCGTCAGGAGAAGGGCGACTACCAGGAATCCTGGCAGCCACAAGCCATGAGCCCGATTGCCCTGGCCGAATCCGAGCGCGTCGCCAAAGCCGTGACCGAGGCCTTGGGTGGCCGTGGTCTGTTTGGCGTCGAGCTGTTCATCAAAGGTGATCAGGTGTGGTTCAGCGAAGTGTCGCCGCGCCCGCATGACACTGGCCTGGTGACCCTGATTTCCCAGGACCTGTCGCAATTTGCGCTGCACGCACGGGCGATTCTGGGCCTGCCGATTCCATTGATCCGGCAGTTCGGTCCATCGGCGTCGGCGGTGATCCTGGTGGAAGGGCAGTCGACCCAGACCGCTTTCTCCAATCTGGGTGCTGCGCTGAGCGAGCCGGATACGGCGTTGCGTCTGTTCGGCAAGCCTGAAGTGAACGGCCAGCGCCGGATGGGCGTGGCGTTGGCGCGGGATGAGTCGATTGAAGCGGCGCGCGCCAAGGCAACTCGTGCTTCGCAGGCTGTTGTAGTCGAGTTGTAAGGCTACAAAGATCGTTCCCACGCTCTGCGTGGGAATGCCTCAACGGACGCTCCGCGTCCGCTTTGGGGACGCGGAGCGTCCCTGGCTGCATTCCCACGCGGAGCGTGGGGAACGATCCTTATGAGACCCGATTCAAATCGTTATGCCGCGTTTCTTTCAGGCACAACACCGCAATCAAACTCAGCACCGCCGCCCCCGACACATACCCGCCGACATAACTCAAACCGCCCATCGCCACCAGTTTCTGCGCAAAGAACGGCGCCGCCGAGGCCCCGACAATGCCGCCCAGGTTGTACGCCGCTGACGCTCCGGTGTACCGCACGTGGGTCGGAAACAGCTCTGGCAACAACGCGCCCATCGGCGCAAATGTCACGCCCATCAGAAACAGCTCAATGCACAGGAACAGTGCCACGCCCCAGGTCGTGCCGTGGGTCAGCAGCGGTTCCATCAGAAAACCGGACAAAATCGCCAGCACGCCACCAATGATCAACACCGGTTTGCGCCCGTAACGGTCACTGGCCCAGGCGGACAAAGGCGTGGCGGCGGCCATGAACAGCACCGCAAAACACAGCAGCGCGAGGAAGGTTTCCCGGGTGTAGCCGAGGGTCGACACCCCGTAGCTCAGGGAAAACACGGTCGAGATGTAGAACAGCGCGTAGCAGACCACCATCGACCCGGCACCCAGCAACATCGGCGCCCAGTACTGGCTGAACAGCTCGACCAGCGGAATCTTCACCCGCTCCTGGCGCGCCATCGCGTTGGCGAACACTGGGGTTTCGTGGAGTTTGAGGCGCACATACAGGCCGACCATCACCAGCACCGCGCTCAACAGAAACGGAATCCGCCAGCCCCACGAGCGGAACTGATCGTCGCTCAGCGTCATCGCAAGCGTCAGGAACAACCCATTAGCCGCGAGGAAACCGATCGACGGGCCCAACTGCGGGAACATGCCGAACCAGGCACGTTTGCCCTTGGGGGCGTTCTCCGTCGCCAGCAGCGCCGCGCCGCCCCATTCGCCACCCAACCCCAGCCCTTGGCCGAAGCGCAACACGCACAGCAGAATCGGCGCCCAGGCTCCGATGCTGTCGTAGCCCGGCAACACGCCGATCAACGTCGTGCAGACACCCATCAACAGCAGGGAAGCGACCAACGTCGACTTACGCCCGATACGGTCACCGAAGTGGCCAAACAGCGCCGAACCCAGTGGCCGCGCCAGGAACGCGATGCCAAAGGTGAGAAACGCCGAAAGCATCTGCGCGGTGCCGGAGGTCTGCGGAAAGAACACCGGCCCGATCACCAGCGCGGCGGCGGTGGCATAGACGTAGAAATCGTAGAACTCGATGGCGGTGCCGATGAAACTCGCCGTGGCCACGCGGGTGGCGGAGTTCGTCGGCTGGGCAGGCGTGGTATCGCTATAAGCGGTGCTGGTCGTCATGCGGTGATCCCTGACAGTCATGCTCCAGTGGAGCGAATTATTATGGTCGAACACCCAGGGATGTGGGTTTAACGCGGCGTGCGGGTAGCACGGGGGTAGGGCGGCGCTTGGGTAAGCGGCTCGATTATAGGAAGGCGGCTAACGATCAAACAAGGGGGCAAGGGGTGGTGGTGGCTTTTGTGGCGAGGGGGTTTACCCCCGTTCGGCTGCGAAGCAGTCGTAAAGTCGACGGACGCGGTGCATCAGATTAAACACGGTTGCAGGTTTTGGCACTGCTTCGCAGCGCAACGGGGGTAAATCCCCTCTCCACAAAAGCACCTTTCCACAAGAGGCCGTGTCAGGTTTTGGAGAGCACCGGCACCGAACTGGTATGCCAGACCAACACCCGCGTCACCCGATTATCCTCAGTCTCGAGAATCTCCAGTCGATAGCGCCCGATCTTCAGGCACACCGCGCTCTCCGGGATAGTCTCCAGTGCCTCGGTGACCAAGCCGTTAAGGGTTTTCGGGCCATCGCTGGGCAGGTGCCAGCCCAGGCTCTTGTTCAGTTCGCGAATCGACGCCGCGCCCTCGATCACCAGTCGCCCATCGGCCTGTGGATGAATATGCGGGTTGTCCAGGCTGTGCTCGCTTTCGAACTCGCCGACGATTTCTTCGAGGATGTCTTCCAGGGTCACGATGCCGAGCACTTCGCCGTACTCGTCCACCACCATGCCCAGACGCCGCTGTTGCTTGTGGAAGTTCAGCAACTGCAACTGCAGCGGCGTGCTTTCCGGCACGAAGTAGGGTTCGTGGCAGGCCGCGAGCAGCGCTTCCAGGGTCAAGGTGGCATCCGGCAACAGATGACGGATCTGTCGGGTGTTGAGCACCGCTTCGACCTGGTTGATGTCGCTGTGGAACACCGGCAGGCGTGTGCGCCGGTTGTTGCGCAACTGCTCGATGATTTCTTCGAGCGAATCGTCGAGGTTGATCCCGTCGACGTCACTGCGTGGCACCAGGATGTCGTTGACCGTGATGTTGTCCAGCGCGTGGATGCCCGACAGCGCATGGGGGCGGATGGGCGCGTGTTCATGTTCGTCGTGGCGATCCACCGGCGCCTCGTCTTCGCTCTGTTGCACCACTTTGACCTTGCGGGCGAAGGGGCGTGTCAGCAACTGGCTGATGCCATTGAGCAGCCAGGCGGCGGGGTAGATGATTTTCAGCGGCACGCCGAGCAGGGTGTTGCCCAGGCTCAGGATCGTGTCCGGATAGCGCACGGCGAGGGTGCGCGGCAGGTAGTCGGCGAACACCAGCAGGATCACACCGGCGCCGATGCCAGCGACCCACGGACCGTTCTCTGCCCAGGTGAAAATCGCCAGCAAGGTGCTGATGACCATCGCCAGCGCACGGCACAGGGTGTTGCAGAGAATCAGGCTGTTGAGCGGGAAGCTCAGCTTCGCCACCGGCTTATCGCTGGAGCGCGACGCGGTGCGTTGGGCCAACAAATGTTGTTGCGCGACTTCGATGGCGGTAAACAGCCCCGACCACAAAATCAGCAGGGCGATCACTGCAAGCATCGGCCCTATGGGCAAGTCGTCCATTTTTGCCGCCCGTCAGATGTGCAGAATGTATTCACGAACCAGCTTGCTGCCGAAATAGGCCAGCATCAGCAGGCAGAAACCGGCGAGGGTCCAGCGGATCGCCTTGTGCCCGCGCCAGCCGAGGCGATTACGGCCCCACAGCAACACGCTGAACACGATCCAGGCCAGGCAGGCCAGCAGGGTCTTGTGCACCAGGTGCTGGGCAAACAGGTTCTCGACGAACAGCCAGCCAGAAATCAGCGACAGCGACAGCAGGGTCCAGCCGGCCCAGAGAAAGCCGAACAACAGGCTTTCCATGGTTTGCAGCGGCGGGAAGTTCTTGATCAGCCCGGACGGGTGCTTGTGCTTGAGCTGGTGATCCTGCACCAACAGCAGCAACGCCTGGAACACCGCAATGGTGAACATGCCGTAGGCCAGGATCGACAAGAGAATGTGGGCGAGAATGCCCGGTTCTTCGTCGATGATCTGCACGGTGCCGGCGGGAGCGAACTGCGCCAGCAGCACCGTTGCCAGCCCCAGCGGGAACAGCAGGATCAGCAGGTTCTCCACCGGGATCCGAGAGCAGGCGATCAGGGTCAGGGCGATGACCGCCGCAGCAATCAGACTGGCAGCACTGAAGAAGTCCAGGCCCAGGCCGATCGGCGTCAGCAAGTGGGTAAACAGGCTGGCGCTGTGAGCCAGCACGGCCAGTACGCCGAGCGTGACCAGCAGGCGTTTGTTCGCCTTGGCACCGGAAGCCAGGCGAGTGCCCTGATAGAGAGTCGCAGCGGCATATAAGCAGGCGGCGGCGAGAGTGGTAAGCAAACTGGGTGACAAGGGGAGCATAAATCCTGTTAGGCAAGCCCGAAAGGCGCTGAGTTTGGCATAGAACCCACATCACACGAAAGTGCGAGGTGTCCGCCAGACGCAGTCTTCGCTATAATCCGCGACCTGCCCACGCCGCAGGCTCGCCGAGCACATGTTTATTCCGGTCTGGGCCGCCATTATCCCGGTCTACACAGGGCCTGAAAGGATCGCGCAATGTTTGAAAACTTAACCGACCGTCTCTCGCAGACGCTGCGCCATGTCACCGGCAAGGCCAAGCTGACCGAAGACAACATCAAAGACACCCTGCGCGAAGTGCGCATGGCGTTGCTCGAAGCCGACGTCGCCCTGCCGGTGGTCAAGGACTTCGTCAATTCGGTCAAGGAACGCGCCGTCGGCACCGAGGTGTCGCGCAGCCTGACGCCGGGCCAGGCCTTCGTGAAGATCGTCCAGGCCGAACTCGAAAGCCTGATGGGCGCGGCCAACGAAGACTTGAACCTGAGCGCCGTTCCGCCAGCCGTCGTACTGATGGCCGGTTTGCAGGGCGCGGGTAAAACCACCACCGCCGGTAAACTTGCGCGCTTCCTTAAAGAGCGCAAGAAGAAGACCGTCATGGTCGTGTCTGCGGACGTATACCGTCCGGCGGCGATCAAGCAGCTGGAAATGCTCGCCGGTGAAGTGGGCGTTACCTTCTTCCCGTCCGACCTGAGCCAGAAGCCGGTCGACATCGCGCAAGCCGCTATTAAAGAAGCGCGGCTGAAATTCATCGACGTGGTCATCGTCGATACCGCCGGTCGTCTGCACATCGACGAAGAGATGATGGGCGAGATCAAGGCGCTGCATGCCGCGATCAACCCGGTCGAAACCCTGTTCGTGGTCGATGCCATGACCGGCCAGGATGCCGCCAACACGGCCAAGGCCTTCGGCGACGCACTGCCACTGACCGGTGTGATCCTGACCAAGGTCGACGGCGACGCCCGTGGCGGTGCCGCGCTGTCGGTGCGTGCCATCACCGGCAAGCCGATCAAGTTCATCGGTATGGGCGAGAAGAGCGAAGCGCTCGAACCGTTCCACCCTGAGCGTATTGCTTCGCGCATCCTCGGCATGGGCGACGTACTCAGCCTGATCGAACAGGCCGAGCAGACCCTCGACAAGGACAAGGCCGACAAACTGGCCAAGAAGCTGAAGAAGGGCAAGGGCTTCGACCTCGAAGACTTCCGCGATCAACTGCAACAGATGAAGAACATGGGCGGCCTCGGCGGCCTCATGGACAAACTGCCGAACATCGGCGGTGTGAACCTGGCGCAAATGGGTAATGCCCAAGGCGCGGCAGAGAAACAATTCAAGCAGATGGAAGCCATCATCAATTCCATGACCCCGGCCGAGCGCCGCGACCCTGAACTGATCAGCGGTTCGCGCAAACGTCGGATCGCCATGGGTTCCGGCACCCAGGTGCAGGACATCGGCCGCTTGATCAAGCAGCACAAGCAGATGCAGAAGATGATGAAGAAATTCTCCGCAAAAGGCGGAATGGCCAAAATGATGCGCGGCATGGGCGGTATGTTGCCCGGCGGCGGCATGCCCAAGATGTAAAGATTCCGCGCCGGCAGTCATGTCGGCGCAGACCCGCAGCGATGCGGGAACTCCAGCAAACCCGCACTTGGCGGGAGCTGACTGGCCGTTTTCAACGACGGCTCTATAGCAAATCTTGATGGCGACCGGAAGGCCGCCGGAAAAAGACATTTGCAAAAGTCCGGATATTCCTTAGAATATGCGGCCTTTCGGGCACCTATGCCCGCTGTGCCTTTAGATTTGCAGCACCGACTACAGGAACGATGTTCACATGCTAACAATCCGTCTTGCCCTTGGCGGCTCCAAAAAGCGCCCGTTTTACCACTTGACCGTAACCGACAGCCGCAACCCGCGCGACGGTTCGCACAAGGAACAGGTTGGTTTCTTCAACCCTGTTGCTCGTGGTCAAGAAGTCCGTCTGTCCGTGAACCAAGAGCGCGTAGCCTACTGGCTGAGCGTTGGTGCACAACCTTCTGAGCGTGTTGCTCAGTTGTTGAAGGACGCTGCTAAGGCTGCGGCCTGAGCAATATGAACGCGACGCCTGCTGTTGCTGATGATTTGATCGTTATCGGCAAAATCTATTCTGTTCATGGCGTTCGCGGCGAAGTGAAGGTGTATTCCTTTACTGATCCAACAGAAAACCTCTTGCAATACAAAACCTGGACGCTCAAGCGCGAAGGCAGCGTAAAGCAGGTTGAGCTGGTCAGCGGACGCGGGAACGACAAGTTCCTGGTCGCAAAGCTCAAGGGTCTCGATGATCGTGAAGAAGCTCGTCTTCTGGCCGGTTATGAGATCTGCGTGCCGCGCAACCTGTTCCCTGATTTGACCGACGGCGAGTACTACTGGTACCAGCTCGAAGGTCTGAAGGTCATTGACCAACTCGGGCAATTGCTCGGGAAGATCGATCATCTTCTGGAAACCGGCGCCAATGATGTAATGGTGGTCAAGCCTTGCGCTGGCAGCCTGGACGATCGAGAACGCCTGTTGCCCTATACGGAGCAATGCGTGTTGGTAGTCGACCTTGCCGCAGGCGAGATGAAGGTGGAATGGGATGCGGACTTCTAAGCGTGGCTAACTTGCGCGTGGAAGTGATCAGTTTGTTTCCCGAGATGTTCTCCGCCATCAGCGAGTACGGCATCACCAGTCGTGCGGTGAAACAGGGGCTGTTGCAGCTCACCTGTTGGAATCCGCGAGACTACACGACGGATCGACATCACACTGTGGACGATCGCCCATTTGGCGGTGGCCCGGGCATGGTGATGAAGATCAAGCCCCTGGAAGATGCTCTGGTTCAGGCCAAGGCAGCAGCCGGGGAGGCGGCGAAGGTTATTTACCTGTCCCCCCAAGGCCGTCAACTGACTCAGTCGGCGGTGCGCGAGTTGGCGAATCTGGATGCATTGATCCTGATTGCCGGCCGCTATGAAGGCATTGACGAGCGTTTTATTGAAGCTCATGTCGATGAAGAGTGGTCGATTGGCGACTATGTACTGTCTGGCGGCGAGCTGCCGGCGATGGTCCTGATCGATGCGGTTACACGACTGCTGCCTGGAGCTTTAGGGCATGCGGACTCCGCCGAGGAAGATTCCTTTACGGATGGTCTGCTGGATTGCCCGCATTACACCCGACCGGAGGTGTATGCGGATCAGCGTGTTCCCGACGTGTTGCTTAGTGGCAATCACGCGCATATCCGGCGTTGGCGTTTACAGCAGTCCCTTGGTAGGACCTTTGAACGACGCGCCGATCTTCTGGAAAGCCGCTCGCTTTCTGGAGAAGAGAAGAAGCTGCTCGAGGAATACATCCGCGAGCGGGACGATAGTTAACAACGTATCGATGGTAAATCCGACGATTTACCTTAGGAGCACAGCATGACTAACAAAATCATTCTTGCACTCGAAGCAGAGCAGATGACCAAAGAGATCCCTACCTTTGCCCCGGGCGACACTGTTGTCGTTCAGGTGAAAGTAAAGGAAGGCGACCGTTCGCGTCTGCAAGCGTTCGAAGGTGTTGTTATCGCCAAGCGTAACCGCGGCGTAAACAGTGCATTCACCGTTCGCAAAATCTCCAACGGTGTTGGCGTAGAGCGTACTTTCCAGACCTACAGCCCGCAAATCGACAGCATGGCCGTTAAACGTCGCGGTGACGTACGTAAAGCCAAGCTGTACTACCTGCGTGACCTGTCCGGTAAAGCAGCTCGCATCAAGGAAAAACTGGCTTAAGTCCAGCTTCCGATGCAGAAAAAAGCAGCCTTCGGGCTGCTTTTTTGTTGCCTGCGATTTACCCGATACAACCCTTACCCGTAGGAGCGAGGCTTGCCCGCGAAGGCGTCATATCAGCCAACATCAATGTTGAATGTAAGTCCGTCTTCGCGGGCAAGCCTCGCTCCTACAGGTGATCATGCCGTCACCGCAATTGCATCTGGCACTGTGAAGGCCTGTCCGGCTATGAAAGACTTGCCCCCAGTTTTCCCGTGACCTGAGCCTCTATGCCCGCCATCGACCACCCCCTGATAGACCAATTCCTCGACGCCCTGTGGCTGGAAAAAGGCCTCTCCGATAACACCCGCGATGCCTATCGCAGTGACCTGGCCCTGTTCAACGGCTGGCTACAGGAAAAGAATCTGGAGCTGATCAACGCCGGACGCGAATTGATCCTCGATCACCTGGCCTGGCGCCTCGAGCAAAACTACAAACCCCGCTCCACCGCCCGATTTCTCTCCGGCGTGCGTGGCTTTTATCGCTATTTGCTGCGGGAAAAGCTGATCGCCGTCGATCCGACGTTGCGCGTCGATATGCCGCAACTCGGTAGGCCGTTGCCCAAATCCCTGTCGGAAGCCGATGTCGAAGCGTTGCTGAATGCCCCGGACCTGAGCGAAGCCATCGGCCAGCGTGATCGCGCCATGCTGGAAGTGCTTTACGCCTGCGGCTTGCGGGTCACCGAGCTGATCAGCCTGACCCTGGAACAGGTCAACCTGCGCCAAGGCGTGTTGCGCGTGATGGGCAAGGGCAGCAAGGAACGGCTGGTGCCGATGGGCGAGGAGGCGATTGTCTGGGTCGAGCGCTATCTGCGTGACGGCCGTGGCGAACTGCTCGGCGGGCGGCCCAGTGACGTGATGTTCCCGAGCCAGCGCGGCGAGCAAATGACCCGTCAGACCTTCTGGCACCGCATCAAGCACCAGGCCAAGGTCGCCGGGATCGGCAAGTCGCTGTCGCCGCACACCCTGCGCCACGCGTTCGCCACGCACCTGCTCAACCACGGCGCGGACCTGCGGGTGGTGCAAATGCTGCTCGGCCACAGCGACCTGTCGACCACCCAGATCTACACCCACGTCGCCCGCGCCCGTTTGCAGGATTTGCACGCCAAACACCACCCGCGCGGCTAGTGGATCCTTTTTTGATCGACTGTGGCTCCCTCGCCACAATGAATGTTGCCAGTCGTATGTTGCCTGGTATCAGGTGCATTCGGCCCCACCAGCCTTATGTGGTAGGCTTTGCCGGTTTGCACGATGGGCGATTGTGACCCGGTGTTTCGGCACGGGCGTTCTGATCGTCCCATTTGTCCGCCTTCAGGAGTTCTCATGCGTCTGACCCCTATTTTCGCCGCCGCAGCCATTGCGTTGGTCAGCACCTTTGCCGTCGCCGATGATGCGGCCGACAAAGCCATTCGTAAAAGCCTGGAAAGCCTCCAGCTGGAAACCCCGATCGACAGCATCAGCGCCAGCCCGCTGGCCGGCCTGTACGAAGTCAAACTCAAGGGCAGTCGCGTGCTCTACGCCAGCGCCGACGGTCAGTACGTGATGCAGGGCTACATGTTCCAGCTCAAGGACGGCAAGCCAGTCAACCTGACCGAGAAAACCGAGCGCCTGGGCGTTTCCAAACTGGTCAACGACATCCCGGTCGCAGAAACCGTGGTCTACCCGGCGATCGGCGAAACCAAGTCGCACATCACCGTGTTCACCGACACCACCTGCCCGTACTGCCACAAGCTGCACGCCGAAGTGCCGGAGCTGAACAAGCGCGGCATCGAAGTGCGTTACGTCGCGTTCCCGCGCCAGGGCCTGGGTTCGCCGGGTGACGAACAGCTGCAAGCGGTCTGGTGCTCCAAGGACAAGAAAGCGGCCATGGACAAGATGGTCGATGGCAAGGAAATCAAGGCCGCCAAGTGCGATAACCCGGTTTCCAAGCAGTTCGCCCTCGGTCAGTCGATCGGCGTGAACGGCACGCCGGCCATCGTTTTGGCCGACGGCCAGGTCATTCCGGGCTACCAGCCTGCGCCACAAGTCGCCAAACTGGCGCTGGGCGCGAAATAATTCGCATCGTCACGGTCAGCCTTTGACGATCATGGTCTGGCGGCACTGTCCGCCGGGCCATTAATAGAGAGCCGCGAGCATGCGGTTGTTTTCACGGCCGGCCTTGCGTCGGCCGTTTTATGGGGAGTTCACAGTGAAACCGGTCAAAGTAGGCATCTGTGGGTTAGGGACCGTCGGTGGCGGTACCTTCAACGTACTTCAGCGCAACGCCGAGGAAATTGCTCGTCGTGCCGGGCGTGGAATCGAAGTGGCACAAATTGCCACGCGCACGCCAAAGCCTCAGTTCCAGACGACCGGTATTGCGATTACCAACGATGTGTTCGAAGTGGCCACGAACCCTGAGATCGACATCGTTATAGAGCTGGTGGGCGGCTACACCGTTGCCCGTGAGCTGGTACTCAAGGCCATCGAGAATGGCAAGCATGTGGTCACCGCGAACAAGGCACTGATCGCCGTTCACGGTAATGAAATTTTCGCCAAGGCGCGCGAGAAGGGCGTGATCGTGGCGTTCGAAGCGGCCGTGGCCGGTGGCATTCCGGTGATCAAGGCGATCCGTGAAGGCTTGTCCGCCAACCGTATCAACTGGGTCGCCGGCATCATCAACGGCACCGGCAACTTCATCCTCACCGAAATGCGTGAGAAGGGTCGCACCTTCGAAGACGTACTCGCCGAGGCGCAAGCCCTGGGTTACGCCGAAGCCGATCCGACCTTCGACGTCGAAGGCATCGACGCCGCCCACAAGCTGACGATCCTGGCGTCCATCGCGTTCGGCGTCCCGCTGCAATTCGACAAGGCCTACACCGAAGGCATCACTAAGCTGACTACCGCTGACGTGAACTACGCCGAAGCGCTGGGCTACCGCATCAAGCACCTGGGCGTGGCACGCAGCACCGCCGCCGGTATTGAATTGCGTGTACACCCGACGCTGATTCCGGCCGATCGTCTGATCGCCAACGTCAACGGCGTGATGAACGCGGTGATGGTCAACGGTGATGCGGCCGGTTCGACCCTGTTCTACGGCGCTGGCGCCGGCATGGAGCCGACGGCTTCGTCGGTGATCGCCGACCTGGTCGACGTGGTTCGCGCCATGACCTCCGACCCGGAAAACCGCGTACCGCACCTGGCCTTCCAGCCGGATTCGCTGTCGGCCCACCCGATCCTGCCGATCGAAGCCTGCGAAAGCGCGTACTACCTGCGGATCCAGGCCAAGGACCATCCAGGCGTGCTGGCCCAGGTGGCGAGCATCCTGTCGGAGCGCGGCATCAACATCGAATCGATCATGCAGAAGGAAGTCGAAGAACACGACGGCCTGGTGCCGATGATCCTGCTGACCCACCGTGTGCTGGAACAGCACATGAACGATGCGATCACCGCCCTGGAAGCCCTGGCGGGTGTCGTCGGTCCGGTTGTACGGATCCGTGTCGAACATCTGAATTGAATTGAAGCAGCGGCAAGTGGCAAGCTTCAAGCTGTAAGTAAAAGCCAATCTGCTTTTGTCTTGCCGCTTGTAGCTTGCAACTTGTCGCTCAAACCGAAGGTTTGCCCCTATGCGCTATATCAGTACCCGCGGCCAGGCACCGGCCCTGAATTTCGAAGACGTTCTGCTGGCCGGTCTGGCCACGGACGGCGGCCTGTATGTGCCGGAATGCCTGCCACGTTTCACCCAGGAAGAAATCGCCTCCTGGGCCGGCCTGCCGTATCACGAACTGGCCTTCCGGGTGATGCGCCCATTCGTGGCCGGCAGCATTCCCGATGCCGATTTCAAAAAGATCCTTGAAGAGACTTACGGCGTGTTCGCCCACAGCGCCGTGGCCCCGTTGCGTCAGTTGAACGGCAACGAATGGGTGCTTGAGCTGTTCCACGGCCCGACCCTGGCATTCAAGGACTTCGCCCTGCAACTGCTCGGTCGCCTGCTCGACTACACGCTGGAAAAACGCGGCGAGCGCGTGGTGATCGTTGGCGCCACCTCCGGTGATACCGGCTCGGCCGCCATCGAAGGCTGCAAGCACTGCGAAAACGTCGACATCTTCATCCTGCACCCGCACAACCGCGTGTCCGAAGTGCAGCGTCGCCAGATGACCACCATCTTCGGCGAGAACATCCACAACATCGCCATCGAAGGCAACTTCGATGACTGCCAGGAAATGGTCAAGAACAGCTTCGCCGACCAGAGCTTCCTCAAGGGCACGCGCCTGGTGGCGGTGAACTCGATCAACTGGGCGCGGATCATGGCCCAGATCGTTTACTACTTCCACGCAGCCCTGCAGTTGGGTGGCCCGGCGCGTTCGGTGTCGTTCTCGGTGCCCACCGGCAACTTCGGCGACATCTTCGCCGGTTACCTGGCGCGCAACATGGGCCTGCCGATCAACCAGTTGATCGTCGCCACCAACCGCAACGACATCCTGCACCGCTTCATGAGCGGCAATCAGTACGTCAAGGAAACCCTGCACGCCACGCTGTCGCCGTCGATGGACATCATGGTGTCGTCGAACTTCGAACGCCTGCTGTTCGACCTGCACGGTCGCAACGGCGCGGCGATTGCCGGCCTGATGGACAACTTCAAGCAGGGCGGTGGCTTCAGCGTCGAGCAAGAGCGCTGGACCGAAGCGCGCAAGCTGTTCGATTCCCTGGCCGTGGATGACGCACAAACCTGCGAAACCATCGCCGAGGTCTACGAGCAGACCGGCGAGGTGCTGGACCCGCACACCGCCATCGGCGTCAAGGCTGCCCGCGAATGCCGTCGTAGCCTGGACATCCCGATGGTGATCCTCGGCACGGCCCATCCGGTCAAATTCCCGGACGCCGTGGAAAAAGCCGGTGTAGGAAAAGCTCTCGAACTACCTGCACATCTTTCTGATTTGTTTGAGAGAGATGAGCGTTGCACCGTGTTGCCAAATGACCTGAAGGCCGTGCAAGCCTTTGTCAGTCAGCATGGCAACCGCGGCAAGCCGCTTTAAGCCCGCAAAACTGTCACATTTTGAAGCCCGTCTCCTGACGGGCTTTTTTGTTTCTGCGTGCACACTTGTCGTGTTTTCGCCCCCGAAGGACGGGCGAGTTGATCACGAAGGAAGTGGCAATGTTGTTTTCAATAGGGTTGAAACCAGCCGCGTGCTGGGTTTTTTTGTTGAGCGTTATGGGCTTTGGCTCGTGCACGCTGGCCGCACAGTTGGTGGCCTATGAGGCCACCGAGTCAGTGAGTGTCAACGCCATTGAGCTGGATGCCCAGGAGCGACAATGGCTACGCGCGCATCCAAAGGTCATCGTCGCGTCGACGCAGTACCCGCTGTACCTGTTCAAGGACGAACACGGTCATTGGAGCGGCCTGAACAATGATGTGCTTAACCGCATCAGTGCGATGACGGGGCTGCATTTTGTCCATGAAGAATCGTTTTCCACCGATCAGTTGCTCGGGCGTCTGGAGAGCGGTGCGGCGGACATGAGCACGACGCTGGCGTTCAATGACGAGCGCAAGCAGTTCCTGGATTTCAGCCATGCCTTCGGCGGGTCTGCCTGGGTGTTGGTCGGGCGGGCCGGGGCACCGTTGTTGCAGTCGTTGGAACAGCTGTCGAAAAGGGTCTTGGTGCTGCCGGCCAGGCACGCCATGGAGGAAACCATTCGGCGTGACTATCCGGCCATCGAGCTGCGCACGGTCAAGACCTACGCCGAGGCTCGGGCGCTGGTGGAAAGCGGGGAGGCCTACGCCACCATCGAGAACGAAACCGGCGCGCAGCTCTATCCGATCGGACAGTTGAAGGTAGGCCATACCGTGGAAGGGTCGTGGGAAGCGGACCACTTGGCTGTACGCAAAGGGCAGCCGCAGTTGCTGAGTATTCTCAACAAGGCCCTTGAAGCCTTTCCACCGGCCGAGCTACGGGCCATTCGCCTGAAGTGGCTGGACGGCATTGCCCCCAAACCGGCGCTCACCTTCTGGCAGCGCGTGGCTCAGTTGGGCTGCTGGGGCATGTTTTTCGTCGGCCTGTTCGGTTTGCTTTCCTTGCTCTGGAACCGGCGACTGGCCGCGCTGGTCAAGCAACGCCGGGACGCCGAAAAAGACCTCAGTGATCAACTCGCCTTCCAGCATGCGTTGATCGACGCGATGCCCGACCCGGTGTTCGTGCGTGATCTGCAGGGGCGGCTGATCATGTGCAACAAAAGTTATGAGGAAGGTTTATCGACCCGCTTCGACCAGGTTCAGGGGCGACAGCTGATCGACGTCGACGTCTTGCCCCCGGAGACTGCGCAGATGTTGCATGCCGAGTTCATGGCCCAGCTCAATACGCATAAAACCCGGTTCAGTCAGCGCCAGTTACGGTTCAACAACGGTGTGAGGGATGTCTACCAGTGGACGGTGCCGTTTTACAGTGCCGACGGGCAACTGCGGGGGCTGGTGGGAGGGTGGACTGATATCGATCAGCGCAGGGGGTCGTGTCACTGCCGGGGGGCTTCGCAAGTTTAGGAATTGTCCTATGGGGTGCGACTCCTTTTCCGATGGGACGCTGAAGGAAGCTCTTCTAGAGTGTTCGACAACTGCGGTGAAAGTCCGCGAGTGTCGTTCCAGAGGTCGCCCATGCGCACGCTCAAAATCCTGATTCTTGAACACAATCCTTTCCAGATGATGGCACTGCACCAAATGCTCAACGCCATCGGGGTCTATGACGTGCTCACGGCGCCGTCCATGTCGGCGGCGCTGCGTTCCCTGGGGCGCCGGGGCGCGGTGGACATCGCGTTCTGCGACCCGCAACTCAAGGGGGGGGACGGGCTGGCACTGGTGCAGCATCTGGCGCAGCACCGTGAGGCGCGGGCGCTGATCCTGCTCGGCAACGTGGCGTCGAGCGTCATGTCGGACGTGACGGCCATGCTGGCGGACAACGAGGTGAAACTCCTGGGGCAGCTGCACACCCCCGTGTCCGCGGTGTTGATGCGCAGGCTGCTGGATGTCTATCTCCTGGAGTCGATGCTGCAAGCCAGGGCCTGAAACCGGCTGTTTTTTCCTTGTCATCTTTGCGGTGCATGCTCAATTTCCCCAGAGACGCAGGTACCGCTGCCATGCGGTATTCAGAACTTTCTTCTCGGGCCAGGGGTCATTAACTGTAGACACGCCCTCCCAGGCACTTTGTTTTCGGACTATTGAGTGGTGATCGCGAGATGGAAAGTATCAGCCTATTGCTCGGTGAGGCTCTGAGCCCATATCAAGTTTCGTTGACCCCATCGGGCGCCCATGGCGAATGCCTGGTGACCTTGAAGAATGCGGCCGGCGCCATTGTCGTGGAACGTGCGTTCAATCAGGCGCAGTTGCGCGACAAGTGGCAACTGACGGATGTCGTCGACGGATTGCACCGCGATGTGCTGATTGCCGAAGGTCGTCTGGAGCCCTGCGTCATCGCGGCGTTGCGCAATGCGGCACAGGACAAGATCCTGGCCAATCGAAATTGAATTGCCTTGGCGTGGGAACCTTCCTGCGCCAAGGTCGTCAGACCATGTAACAGCAGGATCAAGCATTGTGCTCCGGTGCTTGTAGCTTGCTGCCACTGGTCTTTATGTAGGCCACGTTTAACCCCGAGTCGTCTCCCCACTTCTCGGGGTTTCTTTTTGCCCGGAATTTGTCATTGGCCGGCCTGCTGTTCGAAAAAGACCTTGGCTTGCTCCAGGTAATCGCGGCGCCGTTCCGGGTCGAGCCAGTCGGCATAAGCCTGGGCCAGGCGCTCGTGGGGCAGGGTGCGCAACAGCTGATTGATCTCGCTGATAGCCTGTCGGCCCTGGGGCGTATTCGAGCAGCCGATGTAGGTGGAAAGGTACCTGCCGGTGCCCTTGACCGGATAAAACACCAGCTCCTTGTCAGCAATATGTTCTTGCCGGGCCAGGTAACGGATCTCCGGCCAGTAACCCAACACGCCCAGCAAACGCCCCAGGCGCTGCATCTGCAACAGGCTGCCGAGTGCGTCGTTTCCATAATGGAATGTCAGGGTATTGGTCGGCGCCTGCTTCAACTGAGCATCGAGGAGTTGACCGTAGCTACGCTCGGCCACGGCTCCGAGTTTCTTGCTGCCGTCGGCCAGCAGCGCCGCCAGATCGATTTCGCCGTTCACCAGGAACGGCTCCAGCACCGATTGATCTTCCTGGCGCACGGCAAGGCCATTGCTCACGACCCGGAACACTGGAATGGAAAACGCGATCCACTGTTCCCGCTCCTTGCTCCAGATCAGCGAGGGATCGCAGGTGAACGATTCTTCACGCAGCATCTGCATGCCACGGGCGCGATTGACCCGCATCAGTGTGTGATCGTATTGCGGCATCCCGGCGATTAGCAGCGGCATCAGTTGATCGACCACCCCCTGGCCTTTTTCCGGGCCTTCGAAGATCGTCAGTGGCGGCAAGTCGCGCAGCAGCCAGATCAACGTGTCTTTCGGTTGTGCCCAGGCAGATGAGCTCAAACCGAGCAACAACACCAATGCAATCCGGCCGCTGGCGCGATGGATGAACACTGAAAGCAGGCGCTTCAGCTTAGATGGCTCCGTCTTCACGCAGCTTTGCGATCCGTTCCTTGTCATAGCCAAGATCGTGAAGTACCTGCGCATTGTGTTCACCCAGCTGCGGTCCGACCCATTCGGATGTGCCGGGTGTCTCAGAGAGTTTCGGCACGATCCCCGGCATCTTGAAGTCCTTGCCGTCCGGCAGCTTGGCGTGCAGGAACATTTCCCGGGCCAGGTACTGCGGATCGCTGAACATGTCTTCGGCGCTGAAGATCCGGCTGGCCGGGACGTCGGCCTGGTTCAATTGCGCAATCACGCTGTCGAGCGGCAGCGAGTTGACCCAGCGATCGATCACCCCGTAAATCTCGTCGCGACGGCTGTCGCGGCCATCGTTGCTAGCGAGCACCGGGTCGTTGGCCAGGTCTTCGCGACCGATGATCAGCATGAAACGCTTGAAGATCGCATCGCCGTTAGCGCCGATCTGCACGTGCTTGCCGTCGGCGCTGGTGTGGATGGAGGAGGGCGTGATGCCGGGCATGATGTTGCCGGTGCGTTCGCGGATAAAACCGAACACATCGAACTCCGGGACCATGCTTTCCATCATCGCGAAGATTGCTTCGTACAGCGCCACGTCCACCACTTGGCCCAGGCCGCCGTTGACTTCGCGATGACGCAGGGCCATCAATGCGCCGATCACGCCCCACAGCGCGGCAATCGAGTCACCGATGGAAATCCCGGTGCGCACCGGTGGCCGATCCTCGAAACCCGTGATGTAACGCAGGCCGCCCATGGATTCACCGACGGCGCCAAACCCCGGCTGATCTTTCATCGGCCCGGTCTGGCCGAAGCCCGAGAGCCGCACCATCACCAGTTTCGGGTTGAGCGCATGTAAAACGTCCCACCCCAGGCCGAGCTTTTCCAACACACCAGGGCGAAAATTCTCGATCAGGATGTCGGCTTCGCTGAGCAGTTTTTTCAGGATCTCCAGGCCATCCGGGTGCTTGAGGTTCAGGGTCAGGGACTTTTTGTTGCGCGCCTGGACGAACCACCACAGGGAGGTGCCTTCATACAACTTGCGCCATTTGCGCAACGGGTCCCCGCCGTCCGGGGATTCGATCTTGATCACTTCAGCGCCGAACTCGCCGCAAATGCGCGAGGCAAACGGCCCGGCAATCAACGTACCCAATTCGATGACTTTCAGACCTGAGAGCGGTTTTCCGGTGAATGGCATGCGCGATCCTGTAGGACAAAGTCGTGTGAGTAGTGCGTTTTAACATAGCCGCGTGTCAGTCGCCCAAAGTTGATGGCCGTCAATTGGTTGATTGCCTACCGCATCGGTTAGACTTGCCGCCTTTCCTCGTATCAAGAAGCCCGTTCATGGCCCAGCCGTCCACGACCTACAAGTTTGAACTGAACCTCACCGACCTCGACCGCAGCGTGTACGAGAGCGTGAAGCAGACCATCGCCCGTCACCCTTCGGAAACCGAAGAGCGCATGACCGTGCGGCTGCTGGCCTACGCCTTCTGGTACAACGAGCAGCTGTCGTTCGGTCGCGGTCTGTCAGACGTGGATGAACCGGCCCTGTGGGAAAAGAGCCTGGATGATCGGGTCCTGCACTGGATCGAAGTCGGCCAGCCGGACGCCGATCGCCTGACCTGGTGCTCGCGCCGTACCGAGCGCACCAGCCTGCTGGCCTATGGCAGCCTGCGTGTCTGGGAAACCAAAGTGATCCCGGCAATCAAGAACCTGAAAAACGTGCACATCGCCGCCGTACCTCAGGACATTCTGGAAACCCTCGCCAAAGACATGCCCCGCGTTATCAAGTGGGACGTGATGATCAGCGAAGGGACGATTTTCGTCACCGACGACCGTGGCCAGCATGAAGTGCAGTTGCAGTGGCTGAGCGGCGAACGCGGCTGATTTTTCGCCGCTTTCCCGTTTCACCCGGTTTTATCCTACGTATTCAAGAGAAGCACCTGTCACCCCATGCACATCGAACCTCGCCTGTTGCCCGACACCCTGCCATTCCTCGGTGATCTGCCGCCGCTGTTGACCCGTCTGTACGCGGCGCGGGGCGTGCTGAACGAGGCTGAACTGGATAAGAGCCTCAAACGCCTGATTCCATTCGAGCAGCTCAAGGGCATCGATGCGGCGGTGGACCTGCTGGTGACGGCGCTGGAGCAGCGTCAGCGAATCCTGATCGTCGGCGACTTCGATGCCGATGGCGCGACCGCCAGCACCGTCGGTGTGCTCGGGTTGCGCTTGCTGGGCGCGGCCCACGTCGATTATCTGGTGCCGAACCGTTTCGAGTATGGCTACGGCCTGACCCCGGAAATCGTCGAAGTCGCGCTGACCCGCACCCCGCAACTGCTGATCACCGTGGACAACGGCATCTCCAGCGTTGAAGGCGTGGCGGCGGCGAAAAAGGCCGGGCTCAAGGTGTTGGTCACCGACCACCACTTGCCCGGTGATGAACTGCCGCTGGCCGACGCCATCGTCAATCCAAACCAGCCAGGGTGCGAGTTCCCGAGCAAGGCGCTGGCCGGTGTCGGCGTGATCTTTTACGTGTTGATGGCCCTGCGCGCCCGCTTGCGCAGCCTCGGTTGGTATGAAAGCAAGCCGCAGCCGAACATCGGCGAATTGCTGGATCTGGTGGCGCTCGGCAGCGTGGCCGACGTGGTGCCGCTGGATGCCAACAACCGCATCCTCGTGCACCAGGGCCTGGAACGGATTCGCGCCGGTCGCGCCCGGCCCGGCATCAAGGCCATCCTTGAAGTCGCCAAGCGTGAGCCGGCGCGCATCACCTCGACCGACCTGGGTTTTATCGTCGGCCCACGCCTGAACGCGGCGGGGCGCCTGGATGACATGAGCCTGGGCATCGAATGCCTGCTGACTGAAGATGCCGGGCTCGCCCGGGAAATGGCCGGCCAGCTCGACGGCATGAACCAGGACCGCAAATCCATCGAACAGGGCATGCAGCGTGAAGCGCTGGCCCAGCTCAAGGATCTGCCGGTGGAATCGATGCCGTTCGGCTTGTGTCTGTTTGATCCCGAGTGGCACCAGGGTGTGATCGGCATCCTCGCCTCGCGGATGAAAGAGCGCTACTTCCGCCCGACCATTGCCTTTGCCGACGCCGGCGATGGCATGCTCAAGGGCTCGGGACGTTCGGTGCAGGGCTTCCATATTCGTGATGCCCTGAGCGTGGTGGCGGCGCAGCATCCGAACCTGATCAGCAAGTACGGCGGCCACGCCATGGCGGCCGGCTTGACCTTGCCGGAAGCGAATTTTCCGCTGTTTGCCGAAGCCTTTGACGCTGAAGTGCGTCGGCAATTGCGCGAAGAAGACCTGACCGGGCGCCTGCTGTCGGACGGCACGTTGGCGGTCGAGGAATTTCACCTGGAACTGGCCCGCGCCCTGCGCCACGCCGGGCCTTGGGGCCAGCACTTCCCGGAGCCGCTGTTCCACGGGGTGTTCCAGTTGGTCGAGCAGCGGGTGGTCGGCGAGCGGCACCTGAAAGTGGTGCTGAAAAGTGAGTGCGGTTCGGTGAAGCTTGATGGCATCGCGTTCGGGATTGACCGCGATATCTGGCCGAACCCGACCATCAAATGGGTGGAATTGGCCTACAAACTCGACCTCAACGAGTTTCGCGGGAATGAGACGGTGCAGTTGATGATTGCCCACATCGAACCGCGTTGACCCCTTCGCGGGCAAGCCTCGCTCCTACAGGACTTGTGGCGTCGCCAATCATTCGGACGCCGCCAAACCCGAGCGAGGCTTGCCCGCGAAAGCGATCTTTCTGACACCGAATCCCTCTGAACCCTCCCTAATCCGCCGTTGTCGACTAGGCTCTAAGCACTGCTTGATTGGCCTTGTGACGTCTTGTCGAATTTTTTACCCGCGGGGGCGGGTGTTGCGCCTTTTTCCTGTCACTCGTCGACTTTTCAAACAGAACCCTGGAGCCTGCCCACTGATTCGAGAGGTGCCCCATGAGTCTGCTGCTTGAACCCTATACCCTTCGCCAATTGACCCTGCTCAACCGCATTGCCGTATCGCCCATGTGCCAATACTCCAGCGTCGATGGGCTGGCCAATGACTGGCACCTGGTCCACCTCGGCAGCCGCGCGGTCGGCGGGGCCGGTCTGATTTTTACTGAAGCCACGGCGGTCACCGCCGATGGCCGCATCACCGCCGAAGATCTCGGCCTGTGGAATGACGAACAGATTGAACCGCTGCAACGCATCACCCGGTTTATCGCCGCCCAAGGCGCGGTGGCCGGTATTCAACTGGCCCACGCCGGGCGCAAGGCCAGCACCCATCGGCCGTGGATCGGCAAGCACGGCAGCGTCAAACCCGAAGACGGCGGCTGGACCCCGGTCGGGCCTTCGCCGATTGCTTTCGATCCACAGCACACCCCGCCCAAGCAACTCGATGAGGCGCAGATTGCCGAAGTGATCCAGGCCTTTGTCGAGTCGGCCAAACGGGCGCTGACCGCCGGTTTCAAAGTGGTTGAGATTCACGCTGCTCACGGTTATCTGCTGCACCAGTTCCTGTCGCCACTGAGCAATCAGCGGCGCGACCAATATGGTGGCTCGTTCGAAAACCGCATTCGCCTGGTGTTGCAAGTCACCGAAGCGGTGCGGGCGGTCTGGCCTGAAGAGTTGCCGCTGTTCGTGCGGGTATCGGCGACGGACTGGGTGGAAGATGGCTGGAACCCGGATGAAACCGTGGAACTGGCACGTCGCCTCAAGGACCTGGGCGTGGATTTGATCGACGTTTCGTCGGGCGGGACGGCGGCCAATGCGGAAATTCCTACAGGGCCGGGTTATCAGACCCGCTTCGCCGAGCGCGTGCGTAAGGAGTCCGGCATTGCCACGGGCACCGTGGGCATGATTACCGAGCCGGCGCAGGCTGAGCACATTCTGCGGACCTGCCAGGCGGACATCATCTTCCTGGCCCGGGAGTTGTTGCGCGATCCGTACTGGCCGTTGCATGCCGATGATGACCTGGGCGGGCGCAAAGCGGTGTGGCCGGCGCAGTATCAGCGGGCGACCCATCGGGACCAGCCGATTCATGAGTCTGATTTGCGGGATTGAATAACGCTGTAAAACAAAAAGCCCCGGCCGTGTTGGTCGGGGCTTTTGTGTTTCTGTGCCGGGGTTTTTTGTTGTCTGTCAGGCCGTCTTCGCGGGCAAGCCTTGCTCCTACAGGGTTGCGTCGCGCCTCAGTTACGCGAACGACACAAAACCTGTAGGAGCGAGGCTTGCCCGCGAAGGGGCCCGCGCAAACAACCACCTGATATCAGGTGTACTTACGCTTCTCCGGCGCCGGCGGGAAATACTGGTACAACCAGGTTTCACTCAGCGTCCGGTCATTGGTGCGGATAAACAATCGCAGCTCCACCGGGGCCACGCTGTCATTGGTCGGGAACCAGTCAAACGTAATCCGGTAACCCTTGATGTCATCCAGCACCAGCACGTTGAAGTCCTTCACCTCGCCATTCGAGCAGGTGACCACCGGCTCGATCGCCGCGCCTGGCGGTAAACGGTCCAGACCACCGCCGGTGAAGTCCACCGCAAAGCGTCGCGCCCAGACCTCCGGGTAATGCTCACCCGGCGCCCAGCCTTCGATAAAGCCGCCCATGCCCGAACGGGTCGCATTGACCCGCGCCAGCGGCGTGCTGACCGGCGGCAATGCGCTCCAGTACAGCTTGTAGCCGTAGTTCAGCGAATCACCGGCGGCTACCGGTTTTTTCGGCGTCCAGAACGCGACGATGTTATCCAGGGTTTCGCCGGTCGTAGGAATTTCCAACAGATCGATAGAGCCTTCGCCCCACGCGGTTGTCGGTTCTACCCACAGGCTCGGGCGCTTGCTGTACCAGTCGACGGTGTCCTGATAACTGGCGAACTCGTGATCGGTCTGCACCAGGCCGAAACCTTTCGGGTCGGTGTCGGCGAAGGCGTTGAATTGCAACGTCGCCGGGTTGTTCAGCGGCCGGCAGATCCACTCGCCATTGCCGCGCCACATGGCCAGGCGATCGGAGTCGTGGATTTGCGGGTGAATGGTGTCGCACATGCGCCGCTCGTGGGTGCCGCAGCTGAACATGCTGGTCATCGGCGAAATGCCCAGTTGTTCAATGGCGGTGCGCGCATTGATGTGGGCGTCGATGGCCATCACCACCTGGCTGGCCTGGCAGTCGATGTCGAAGCGGTAGGCACCGGTGGCGCTCGGCGAATCGAGCAGGGCGTAGACCACGAAACGGGTGCTGTCCTTGTCCGGCGTCTCGAACCAGAACTTGGTGAAGTCCGGGAATTCCTCACGCTTCTTGGCGTAAGTGTCGATCGCCAGCCCTCGGGCGGACAGGCCATATTGGCCAGAGGCATCGACTGCGCGGAAGTAACTCGCGCCGAGGAAAGACAGCACATCGTGCTTGTCCAGTTCCGGGGCCTTGAACAACTTGAACCCGGAAAACCCCAGGTCGCCGGTGAGCTGCTTGGTGTCGACCGTGGTTTTTTCGTAGTTGAACAGCGACGGGCGGAAATGCACTTCCCGGGCCTGACGGGTCTTGGGATCGACGCTGTACATGCGCACGGGCTGCTTGAAACCCATACCGACGTGGAAAAACTGCACGTCCAGCTGACCGTTCAAGTCGTTCCACAGCGAGTGCTTGCCGTCGTACTGGATCGCGTTGAAGTTCTGCGGCGTCATCGTCCCGAGGGTGGGCGGCAACACCTGCTTGGTGTCCTGATAGCGGCTGGCGGCAAGCTGCTTGGCCTGGATCTTCAGCGCTTCGAAGTCGAAGGCCTGGGCGTCACCATCAGCGGCGCCATTCCCGGCCCAGGCCCGTGTGGCCAACAGGCCAGTGGCGGACAGACCGGTATAGGCGGCGATAGCCATGGACGCTTTGAGCAAATTCCTGCGGTGCATAAGTACAACCTGTCGTGAACAATCCCGCGCCGTTCCTGGCACTGCTGGGATCAAAAATAGAGGTTCGGACATGCCTTCGGCCAAACGCAACGGACTCTAAACAGATGCCAAATAGCTTAAACCGTTCGGTCATCGAGAAAAAATGATTGGTAGCACAATGATGTTGCGGCAATGAAACAAGACATGTCCGGTAACGTTTCCCACAGTACTTTCTGTTTTATAGGGCATTTGTGCCTTTCTCGACTAATTACTCTAAAAACCACTTTTCAGCGCCGATTTAATTCCTATCCTATGGGCATAGCCGGTTTCGGCCCTTCAGGCCGGCGGGTTCAGTGCGCACCCAGCGACTGCTGAAAAAAGGAGTAGGGCGATGCGGTTTTCTGAAGTTTTCTTTGACGTATTAAAAGGACATCGTCCATGTCGAAAGTACAAGGCATCACCGAACTGTTAGGAATA
Source organism: Pseudomonas sp. Emmai (assembly GCF_055179735.1). Lineage (NCBI taxonomy): Bacteria > Pseudomonadati > Pseudomonadota > Gammaproteobacteria > Pseudomonadales > Pseudomonadaceae > Pseudomonas > Pseudomonas sp. Emmai. Next base: position 1,539,104 of record NZ_CM143685.1, read on the forward strand.
TTTCCGTGCCTGTCGACCGGAAGGCGTAGGCGTCGGCTCAATTCAGAGGAGATGAAGTTGGTGGAGCGGTATAGGGAGCTGTCCGAGAGTGATCGGATTGCGATGAGGTATCTGGTGGATGCGATGAGGAGTGTTTCGCGGTTTTGAGGAGGAGGGGATTGGCCGTGACGCTGGTGTTGCGGTCATATCCTACGAAGCAGTGGGAAGGAGCCTACGATGAGCGGCGGTTGCAGGTTCACACGCTTAGTATTACGTTTCTCTTCAGAGTAATACTTCAGGAGAACAACATGACGACAACTATGACCAGTAAAGGGCAGGTCACTATTCCCAAGCCTATTCGTGACGCGCTGCATCTGATGCCGGGTTCGGCCATCGAATTCAGCGTCAATGCGCAAGGTGAGGTCGTGCTACACGGCCATAAGGCAAAAACCAAAAAAACAGCCACACCAGATCGGTTCGAAGCTGCGCGTGGTAAAGCGGATATCAAGTGGCGCACTGATGATTTGATGGCGTTGCTGCGAGGTGAGGACTGATGATATTGGTCGACACGAACGTGTTGATTGATGTTCTGGAGGACGATCCCGTCTGGGCCGATTGGTCCATACAACAGCTTCGTGCTCAATCCCAGATTCATGAGTTGGCCATTAATCCGATCATCTACGCCGAGCTTTCTCATACATTTACCACCTTTGAAGCGCTGGATGATGCGGTCATTCAGCTCGGTTTGGAGATGCGGGAACTCCCGCGTCCCGCTTTGTTTTTGGCCGGCAAGGCTTTTGTTCGCTACCGGAAAGTAGGGGGCGGAAAAAGCAACGTATTGGCGGATTTTTTCATCGGCGCGCATGCCGCTGTGAAAAAGCTGCCGTTGCTGACTCGGGATGCCAAGCGTTATCGCAGCTATTTTCCGTCGGTTGAATTGATAGTGCCGACGTGAGCTCCTCGTCCTGCTACGGATAGACTTCCCAAAAGGCAATTCATGGAGGTTTTAAGGAGATGACTAACAAAAGGGGCAGACTGAGAAGTCTGCCCCTTTTGTATTTCTTCACCCTGTCTTCAACTGCAAGTACCCATGATCTTGAACGGCCTCTGGACCTGCATCAGCTCAGGCATGTCCCGCCACTTGATCCAGGCCTGATGCTGCCAGTGCAGCAGCGGTACCGAGATGCCGGCCCATTGCAACGAACTCAGGCTCGGAATGTTATCCACAGATGCCGCGCTCGACTCGCGCAGCATCGGGATGACTTCGTTGCTCAGCCATTGGCGCAGGTTGCGGTTTTCCGGGATGAAATGGTGGATCAGGAGGGCGTACATCCCTGATTCGCTGACCATCAGTGACTCGACGGTGTTGCCGCTTTTCAGCAGCCAGACATTTCGGCGCTGATCGGGATCGAGTTTAAGGGTGAGGCGTTCGTCCATGGGGCGGCCCATCAGACGACCGAGGTCGTGGACGCAGAACCAGGCTTGGTTGTCTTGCATGAGCGTGTGGAGGAAGCGGTTGTGGCGGGTGAAGACGGTTGGGGTGAAGTAAGGCAAATTTTGAGCGTGCTTAGGCATGAAGGTAACTTCCGTTTTGTTTAGGAAAGTCGCCACCAACCCTTCGACAGGTTGGGTGGCGGACCGAGTGGCGTTCGAAGTCGGGATACTTCCTGTCAAAACGGCAAAGCCGGAAGGCCCGCGCCACACGGCCCGCCATAAAGCAGAACTAAAGGCACGAAACAGCCGTAGTTCTATGGAGGGCGCGCAAGCACCGTTTTGACTTTTTCCGGCTTCGACCCCGGGTCGCTGATTTGGCAGCGACGAGGTAAAGCCTATCGTCCAGGCGCTCGCGGTGCCAAGTCTACTCTGGCGTCACGTGTTGTAGGAATTGGAGCTTTTAGCGGAAGGCTCGGTCTGTAGGAATTTCCTGTTTTTGCATGAGGCTCAGCGCCAATCGATGGTCGTCTGGTATCTCTGTTTTTCATTGCCTAGGGTCAGAGAGCGCCAATGAATTTTGGTGCTTAACGGACAGGCTTCAAAAATGGAGAATGCCTTGAAAGTATGTTTGAAACAGATAAACGGCCCTTGGGACCAGGGATGGGTGCTGGACAAGCACATGATAAGTAGTACCTTTCTAGGAGATGACGAGCGAGGAAACCCGCGATTCGATAATCTCCGTACAGAGGTAGGACAAGCGACCTACCAGCTCAAATATCAGAAGGATTGGAGTCAGGTGAGCCCTCTTGCCCAAGCTGTAGCGACCAATGTCTTGCCTAAGCTTGCTCAGGTGGGATTCGTTGTTCCTATGCCGGCCTCAAACGTTCGTGCTAGGCAACCAGTCACTGAGGTGGCCGTGGAGTTACGGCGAATAATAGGACTGCCTGTGTTCTCGGATTTACTCCGGAAGTCTGGTATGGGGCAATCGCTTAAAGATTTGCATACCAAAGCTGAAAAGGTTGCTGCTATTGGAGCAAGCTTTAGCGTCAATGATGAAATTACTAGTACTGGCTGTTGGAATGTTTTGGTCGTTGATGATTTGTTTGACAGTGGGGCATCAATGGATGCTGCTTGCGCTGCTCTGCGTAAGTATCCAAAAGTTGGAAAAATCTACGTTGCCGCATTAACTTGGAAGTGAGATAGATGACAACTGTATTTATTGCGGGCTCTATTAATATCAAGCACCTTGATCCGAAGGTTAAAGAGCGTATCAATAATATCGTTGATTCTGAGTTTGATGTCGTGGTTGGCGATGCAGGCGGAGCCGATACATCTATTCAAGAATATCTGTTAAGCCTGGTTCGATCTAAAACGACCATTTATTGCAGCGGTGCTACCCCGAGAAACAATCTTGGAGAGTGGCCGGCGAGGACAGTGGAAACCAAGCATTCTAAAGGGTCACGAGCATTTTTCACCGCGAAGGACGTTGTCATGGCTGAGGCCGCTGATTACGGCTTGATGATATGGGATGCAAAAAGCACCGGGACGCTCAGTAACGTAATAGAACTGTTGTCTCGAAAGAAGAAGTCGCTCGTTTTTGTCAATAAAGAGAAAGCTTTTAAAGTGGTAGGGAGTGTAAAGCAGCTCGAGGAGCTGATTACATTTATGTCTGATTTTGCTAAGAAAAAAGCGGATGAAAAAATAAAGCTTTTCGATCGCATATCCTTACTGAAGCACGATCAAACTGAGCTGCTGCTTTGATGGATTTCTTTCCAGTCGATATCGTTATTAACTCCCCTTTTCTCAACGCGTGAGAGAAAAGGGGAGTATTTCATCTCGGCACTTTCAACGGGGTCGGAGGCAAAATCCTTACCGACTAACCTTCCAAGCATCCCCCGCAGGCGCAGTCCCGTGGTCATACGGCTTCGCAATCCACATGTAGATCAACCCCAGCCCAATCACAATGGCCGTACTCAACACCATCGCATAGTTGATGTACCAAGCCGCATCCGGCGTACGCGGCCACGCCATGTTGATGATCGCGCCAACGCCATAAACCAGCGCCCCGATGTTTACCGGCAAACCCCACGCGCCAAGGGTGAATTTACCGCTCGGTTTCCAGCCTTTCATCCGTGCATACAACGCGGCCAACACGATCATCTGAAACGCCAGGTAAATCCCGATGGCTGCGAAGCTGACGATGGTCGCCACCGCGTCTTGCAGGAAAAATCCGAGCACGATGATCAACGCCGGCAGGACACCGGACACAAACAACGCTGCCACCGGCACTTGAGTCGTAGGCGAAATCTTCTTCAGCAACTTGCTGCCGATGACCATTTCATCCCGGGCGTAGGAGTACAGCAGACGACTCGCCGCCGCTTGCAGGCTGATGACGCAGGAGATGAAGGAAATCATGACCACGCCCATCACCACTTTCGAGCCCACTGGGCCGAAGGCGTTGTTGAGGATGGTGGTGACCGGGTCTTTGTCGGTGCCGTTGATCACGGCTTGCATGTCCGGTACGGCGAGGATCAGGGCCAGGCAGGCGAACATGGCGGAGATGCCGCCGATGTAGATGGTCATGCGCATCGCAATCGGGATTTGCTTGCTCGGGTTCGGGGTTTCTTCGGCGACGTCGCCGCAGGCTTCGAAGCCGTAGTAGAGGAACATCCCGGCCAGGGAGGCGGTGAGGAAGGCCGGCAGGTAGGAGCCGTCGATGCGGATGTCGAAGGTGTTGAACAGCACGCTGATCGGTTGGTGGCGTTCGAAGATCAGCAGGTACACGCCGACGATGACGGCGCCAATCAGCTCGCAGAGGAAGCCGAACATGGCGATCCGCGCCAGCACTTTGGTGCCACTGAGGTTGACCAGGGTGGCGAACAGCGTCAGGAACAGGGCAATGACGATGTTGGTGTTGTTGCTCGGCTCAAAACCCATCATCGCGGCCAGGTACGGACCGGCGCCGACGGCCACGGCGGCGATGGTCACGCACAGGGCGATGGAGTAGATCCAGCCGACCATCCACGCCCATTTTTTGCCCACCAGGCGCCGGGCCCATGGGTAGACGCCGCCGGAAATCGGGAATTGCGACACCACTTCACCGAAGATCAGGCACACCAGCAACTGGCCGCAACCGACCAGCAAATAGGCCCAGAACATCGGTGGCCCGCCGGCGGCGAGGCACAGGCCGAACAGGGTATAAACCCCGACGACCGGCGAGAGGTAAGTGAAGCCCAGGGCGAAGTTTTCCCACAGGCTCATGCTGCGATTGAAGTTCGAGGTGTAGCCCAGTTTGCGCAGTTGCTCGGCATCGCTGTCGGCTGCGGCGGGGGAGAGTTCGGGTAGTGCACTCATGGTCTGTCAGCTCCGGAAAATCGGCAGATTTCGGATGTCCGAAACCGTGGCGGGGCCGTTAAGGCGCTGCCCGGGTCGGTGGTTATTGTTTTGGTTTGTTTAGGGTGGAACCTGGTGGTGCAGGGTGCCGGTTTCTTCCTTGTGATTTGCGGTGAGGCCTTCGCGGGAAGCCTTGCTCCTACAGGTTTTGTGTCGTTCGCCAAACATGTGAACGACATCAACCCTGTAGGCGCGAGGCTTGCCCGCGAAGCTTTTAATGCTTGAACATCACATGCCGAACAACGGTGTAGTCCTCCAGCCCATACATCGACATGTCCTTCCCGTAACCGGACAATTTCTGACCGCCATGGGGCATTTCGCTGACGAGCATGAAGTGGGTATTCACCCAGGTGCAGCCGTACTGCAAACGCGCGGCCAGGCGATGGGCGCGGCCGACGTCCGAGGTCCAGACCGATGACGCCAGGCCATAATCCGAATCATTGGCCCAGCCCAGCACCTGCGCTTCATCGTTGAACTGGGTCACCGACACCACCGGCCCGAACACTTCGCGGCGAACGATCTCGTCGTCCTGCTGCGCGTCGGCCAACACCGTCGGTTCGAAGAAGAAACCATTGCCTTCCACAGCCTTGCCGCCAGTGATCAGTCGAATGTGCGATTGCGCCACAGCGCGCTCGACAAACCCGGCCACGCGGTCGCGGTGCTGCGCGGTGATCAGCGGCCCCAGCTCGGTCGCCGGGTCATCCTGCAAACCGTACTTGAGGGTGCTGACCGCCGCGCCGAGCTTCTCGACGAACTTTTCGTAGATGCCTGCTTGCGCATAGATGCGGCACGCAGCGGTGCAGTCTTGCCCGGCGTTGTAGAAACCAAAGGTACGAATACCTTCCACGGCGGCGTCGATGTCAGCGTCGTCGAAGATGATCACCGGGGCCTTGCCGCCCAGTTCCATGTGCATGCGTTTGACGTTGTCGGCGGTGCTGGAAATGATGTTCGCGCCAGTGGCGATGGAACCTGTCAGCGACACCATGCGCACTTTCGGGTGCGTGACCAATGGACTGCCAACCGTAGGACCACGGCCGAATACCAGATTGAGTACACCCGCCGGGAAGATTTCCGACGCCAGCTCCACCAGACGCAACGCGGTCAGTGGGGTTTGCTCCGACGGCTTGAGCACCACGGTATTACCGGCGGCCAGGGCCGGGGCGATTTTCCAGGCGACCATCATCAGCGGGTAGTTCCACGGCGCGATGGAGGCGATCACGCCCACTGGGTCGCGGCGAATCATCGAGGTGTGACCGGCCAGGTATTCACCACCGGCCGAGCCGCTCATGCAACGGCTGGCGCCGGCGAAGAAACGGAACACGTCGGCAATCGCCGGGATCTCGTCGTTCAGCGCCGCGCTGTAGGGTTTGCCACAGTTGTCCGACTCCAGTTTCGCCAGTTCTTCGCCGTGGGCTTCGATGGCATCGGCGAGTTTGAGCAGCAGCAGCGAGCGTTCCTTGGGCGGGGTTTGCGACCAGGCTTCGAAGGCGTTGTCGGCGGCCCGCACGGCGGCATCGACCTGGGCTTCGCTGGCTTCGTTGATTTCCACCAGCACACGGCCGAGCGCCGGGTTGAACACCGGTTGGGCGGGGCCTTCGCCGTCGATCAGTTGGCCGTTGATCAAGAGTTTGGTTTGCATGGGGTTGTCCTCATCGAATCTATTATTTTTCTGCCGGAACCGGATCTCTTGTAGGAGCGAGGCTTGCCCGCGAAGAGGCCATCACATTCAACATTGATGTTGGCTGACACACCGCCTTCGCGGGCAAGCCTCGCTCCTACAGGATTCGGTTTGCACATTGGGTTATTTCCCGCCGCTGCCTGCCACGCTTTCACCACCCCGTGTCAGGTAATACGCCCCCAGGATCGGCAACATGGTCACCATCATCACCAGCATCGCGACGACGTTAGTTACCGGCACGTCCCGAGGGCGGCTGAGCTGGTTGAGCAGCCATAACGGCAAGGTGCGTTCATGCCCGGCGGTGAAGGTGGTGACGATGATCTCGTCGAACGACAGGGCAAAGGCGAGCATGCCGCCGGCCAGCAACGCCGAGCCGAGGTTCGGCAGGACGATGTAGCGGAAGGTCTGCCAGCCGTCGGCGCCGAGGTCCATCGACGCCTCGATCAAACTGTGGGAAGTGCGGCGCAAACGGGCGATGACGTTGTTGTAGACGATCACCACGCAGAAGGTCGCGTGGCCGACGATGATGGTGAACATCCCCGGCTCGATGCCAAACGTCTTGAAGGTCGCCAGCAGCGCGATCCCGGTGATGATCCCCGGCAGCGCAATCGGCAGGATCAGCATCAGCGAGATGCCCTGTTTGCCGAAGAACTCCCGCCGATACAACGCCGCCGACGCGAGGGTGCCGAGGACCATGGCGATCAAGGTGGCGATGGCGGCGATTTCCGCCGAGAGCTTGATTGCTTCCAGCACGTCGGGTCGTGAAAACGCCACGCTGAACCACTTCAGGGTGAAGCCCTTGGGCGGAAAGCTGAACGCCGCGTCTTCGGTGTTGAAGGCGTACAAAAAGATGATCAGGATCGGGAAGTGCAAAAACACCAACCCGCCCCAGGCTGCGATGCGCAGACCTATAGAAGCTTTCTCAGAGTGCATCGAAGGCCCCCAGTCGTTTGACGATGGTCAGGTAAATGGCGATCAACACAATCGGCACCAGGGTGAACGCGGCGGCCATTGGCATATTGCCGATCGCGCCTTGCTGGGCGTACACCATGCTGCCCACGAAGTACCCCGGCGGGCCCACCAATTGCGGCACGATGAAGTCGCCCAGGGTCAGGGAAAACGTAAAGATCGAACCGGCGGCAATGCCCGGAATCGACAGCGGCAGAATCACTTGCATAAAGGTCTGGCGCGGCTTGGCTCCAAGGTCCGCCGAGGCTTGCAGCAATGAGGGCGGCAGGCGTTCCAGTGATGCCTGGATCGGCAGGATCATGAACGGCAGCCAGATGTAGACGAATACCATGAACCGTCCCAAATGCGAGGTCGACAAAGTGCTGCCACCCACGCCGGGAATGCCAAGGATGAATTGCAAAACCGGCTCCAGCCCCAAGTGCTGAACAAACCACTGCGCCACGCCACCCTTGGCCAGCAGCAACGTCCAGGCGTAGGCCTTGACGATGTAACTGGCCCACATCGGCAGCATCACCGCGATGTAGAAAAACGCTTTGGTCTTGCCGGTGGTGTAGCGCGCCATGTAGTAGGCGATCGGGAACGCGACGATGGCGCTGGCGATCGACACGACAATCGCCATGCTCAGGGTGCGCAGGATGATGTCGAAGTTCGATGGCTGGAACAGTGCGGCGAAGTTGGCCAGGGTCAGGTCAGGCGTGACCGCCATGGTGAAGTCGTCGAAGGTGTAGAAACCTTGCCACAACAGCACCAGTAGCGAGCCGAGGTAGATCGCGCCAAACCACAGCAGCGGCGGCACCAGCAGCAGCGCCAGGTAAAAGTTCGGCCGCCGATACAGCAGGTTGGAAAACCGCCGCAACGGCGAACCGTTGGCCGGGGTTTGCGAGATTGCCAAGGTGTTCATCTCACACCCCGCCAGCAACGTTGTCGTGCAGCGGGATCATGGCCTCGCGAGCCCAACGGGCGCTGATGCGTTGCCCGGTCTGGTGCTGGGCGCTGGTGTCCAGCCATTGCACGTTGGCCTGGCTGATGTTCAGGACCTGGCCGTTTTCCAGCTTCACTTCATAGCGGGTGGCGCTGCCCTGGTACTGGATGTCGTGGAGCAAACCGCTGACTTCGATTTCATGGCTGGCCAGCGGACCTTCGGCGAAGCGCACGTGCTCTGGGCGAATCGAAAACGGCTGCGGATTGCCGCTCAACTGCCGGGCCAGATCGCCGCGAATCACGTTGGAGGTGCCGACGAATTCCGCGACGAAGGTGGTCGCCGGTTTCATGTACAGATTGCGCGGGGTATCGACCTGTTCGATGCGTCCCTTGTTGAACACCGCCACGCGATCCGACATCGACAGCGCTTCAGTCTGGTCGTGGGTGACGAAGATGAACGTGATGCCGAGCTGGCGTTGCAGCTTCTTCAATTCGCCCTGCATTTGTTCGCGCAGCTTGAGATCGAGAGCGCCCAGCGGCTCATCCAGTAACAGGACGCGAGGGCGATTGACCAACGCGCGGGCCAACGCCACACGCTGGCGCTGGCCGCCGGACAGTTGCACCGGTTTGCGCTCGCCGTAGCCGCCGAGGGCGACCATGTCGAGGGCTTCTTCGGCGCGTTTCAGGCGTTCGGCCTTGCCGACACCTTTGACCTTTAAACCGTAGGCGACGTTGTCACGCACGTTCATGTGCGGGAACAGCGCGTAATCCTGGAACACGGTGTTGACGTCACGCTGATACGGCGGCAGCCCGGCGGCTTCCTCGCCGTGAATGCGGATCGAGCCGGTGCTCGGTTGTTCGAACCCGGCGATCAGGCGCAGGCACGTGGTTTTGCCCGAGCCGGAAGGGCCGAGCATGGAAAAGAACTCGCCGTCCTGGATATCGATGGAAACCCGGTCAACGGCCTTCACTTCGCCGAACTGCCGGGAAACGTTGGTGAACTGGACTGCAAGCGTCATGGTGCGGTGCTCCAAAAAGGCGAGGGTCGTCGCAGCGGCCCTGCCTGACTTTCTGAATTCTTCAGTGATGATCGTTCCCGCGCGCTGCGTGGGAATGCAGCCGGTGACGCTTTGCGTCACGACTGCGCGAATGGACGCGGAGCGTCCAGTGATGCATTCCCACGCGGAGCGTGGGAACGATCAGTTGGTGTTACCTGCCGCCCATAATCGCGATGTAGTCCTGAGTCCAGCGGCTGTACGGCACGAACTTGCCGCCTTCAGCCTGTGGGGTTTTCCAGAAGGCCAGGTTGGCGAATTGGGCGTAACCATTGGCCGCACACCCTTCGGCACCGAGCAGCTCACTGGCCTTGCAGCCTTCAGGGACTGCCGGCAGTGCGCCGAACCACGCCGATACGTCGCCTTGCACTTTCGGTTGCAGCGACCAGTCCATCCACTTGTAGGCGCAGTTGGGGTGCTTGGCATCGACATGCATCATCGTGGTGTCGACCCAGCCTGTGGCCCCTTCTTTGGGAATCACCGAGGCCACCGGCTGCTTGTCGGCCACCAGGCCATTGACCATGTAACCCCAGGTGCTGGATGCCACTACGCCTTCGTTCTTGACGTCGCTCATCTGCACGGTCGCGTCATGCCAGTAACGGTGGATCAACGGTTGTTGCTTGCGCAGCAGGTCGAGCGCGGCTTTGTACTGCGTTTCGTTGAGTTCGTAGGGGTTCTTGATCCCCAGTTCCGGACGGGTCGATTTGAGGTACAGCGCCGCATCGGCGATGTAGATCGGGCCGTCGTACGCCTGGACCCGGCCCTTGTTGGACTTGCCGTCCGGCAAGGTCTGTTCTTCGAACACCACGCTCCAGCTGTCCGGCGCGGTCTTGAATACATTGGTGTTGTACATCAGCACGTTGGGGCCCCATTGATAGGGCGTGCCGTAGGTTTGTTTATTAACGACGTACCAGGGACCGTCCTTGAGGCGCGGGTCAATGTTCTTCCAGTTCGGAATCAACGCCGTGTTGATCGGCTGCACCCGCTTGCCGACGATCAAGCGCAACGAGGCATCGCCCGACGCGGTGACCAGGTCGTAACCGCCCTTGGCCATCAGGCTGACCATTTCATCGGAAGTGGCGGCGGTTTTCACACTGACCTTGCAGCCGGTTTCCTTCTCGAAACCGGTCACCCAGTCGTAGGCCTTGTCGCTCTCGCCACGTTCGATGTAGCCCGGCCAGGCCACGATATCCAGCTGACCTTCGCCGGCACCGACGGCTTTCAGCGGTTCGGCGGCCTGGATACTGGCACTGGCGAGCAATGCAGTGGTGATTGCACTAAGCAGTGCGGTCTTGTGCGCGAACATGGGACACACCTCTTTGTTTTTTAGGTTTTTGTTAAGAGTAAAGAGTAGCTGCAAGGGGCAAGCGTCAAGCTGCAAGAAACAGCGATCTGCTTTGACTTGTAGCTTGCCGCTTAAAGCTCCCGGCCATGCCGGGCCATGATGTGCCGCACCACGCTGTAGTCCTGCAGCGAATCGCTGGATAAGTCTTTGCCGTAGCCCGAACGCTTCAGGCCGCCGTGGGGCATTTCGCTGACCAGCATGAAATGGCTGTTGATCCAGGTGCAGCCGTACTGCAAGCGCGCCGCCACCTGCATGGCTTTGTCGAGGTTCTGGGTCCAGATCGATGAGGCGAGGCCGTATTCCGAATCGTTGGCCCAGTCCACCGCTTGCGCGAGTTCATCGAAACGGGTGACGGTGACCACCGGTCCGAACACTTCGCGCTGCACGATTTCATCGCTCTGTTTGCAGCCGGCGAGCAAGGTCGGCTGGTAATAGAAGCCGGCGCCGGAGTGCACCGCCGCGCCAGTGACCCGCTCGATGTGCGGCTGACCGAGGGCGCGTTCGACGAAACTGGCCACGCGGTCACGCTGGCGGGTGCTGATCAGCGGACCGATTTCATTGTCGGCATCCCGCTTACCGGCGAAGCGCAGGCTGCTGACCGCCGCGCCCAATTCGGCCACCAAACGGTCATGAATCCCGGCCTGTGCATAAATCCGGCACGCCGCCGTGCAGTCTTGGCCGGCGTTGTAATAGCCGTAGGTGCGCACGCCTTCGACCACCGCTTGAATGTCCGCGTCGTTGCACACGATCACCGGGGCTTTGCCGCCGAGTTCGAGGTGCGTGCGCTTGAGGGTTTTTGCGGCGGCTTGCAGGATTTTTTGCCCGGTGACGATATCGCCGGTTAGCGAGACCATGCGTACCTTCGGGTGGCTGACCAAATGGCTGCCAACCCCTTCGCCGCCGCCGCAGATGATGTTGATCACCCCGCGCGGCAGGATCTCGGCCAGGGCTGGCGCCAGGGCCAGGATCGACAGCGGCGTATGTTCGGAAGGCTTGAACACCAGGGTGTTGCCGGCGGCCAGGGCTGGGGCGATTTTCCAGGCGGCCATCATGATCGGGTAGTTCCACGGCGCAATGGACGCGACGACGCCAATCGGATCGCGCCGCACCATGCTGGTGTAGCCCGGCAGGTATTCACCACTGAGCTGGCCGGTCTGGCAGCGCACGGCCCCGGCGAAGAAGCGGAATACATCCACCGTCGCGCTCAAGTCGTCCTGGCGGGCCAGGTGCAACGGCTTGCCACAGTTCAGGGATTCGAGGCGGGCGAGGAGGTCGGCGTTTTTTTCGATGGCGTTGGCGATGTCCAGCAACAGGTTCGAACGTTGCTGCGGGGTGGTGCGGGACCAACTGGCGAAGGCGTGGTGGGCGGCGAGGATCGCGGCTTCGACTTGCTCGGTGCTGGCTTCGGCAATGTGCGTGAGCACTTCGCCGGTGGCGGGGTTGAGGATCGGCTCGACAAAGCCCTGGCCCGCGACCAACTCGCCATCGATCAACAACGCGGTGAACAACGGGGTCTGCGCGCCAGCCATTTTTCGGGTTCTCTTTTCTTGTGTGGCCATGGTGCTCCCAGTGACTGGGGCCCGGCCGTCTTATAAAGATGTAACAAGACTAGTGCGCGAGCCCGAGGTCGACAAATTCTAAATACTGAAGGTGGCGTTCGATTAAATAGATGGCTTGCGCCCGCCATGGGGCTGCTCGCGGGCGACGGTCAGGAACGGATCGACCAGCGCCGGCCGCGCAGTGCCACGGCGCCACGCCAGGCCAACGTCGAGGGTCTGGCTGAGGTCGGCGATGGGTCGGGCTTCGATGATGTCGCCCTCAAGAGACCACGGGCGATAGGTCATGTCGGGCTGAATCGACACGCCCAGACCGGCCGCCACCAGACTTCGTACGGCTTCCGTGGAGGCGGTTCGCAAGGTGATGCGCGGTTGCAGCGACGCCGCCGACCACATGCGCTGGGCGTTGCGGTCCATTTCATCGACATTGAGCTGGATCAGCGGCTCGCGCGTGACATCGGCGAGGTTGATGCTGTCGTGTTCCAGCAACGGGTGCTGGGCCGGCAGCCACAGGCGGTGGGGCGAATGGGTCAGGACCTCGGTTTGCAAGGCGTGGCGGTCTTCGAGGTTGGAAAGGATCAACACCCCGACATCGATCTCGCCGCTGACCAGCAAATGCTCGATGTAGGGGCGTTCGTCCTCCATCACGCGAATTTCGACGTTGGGGTAGGCGCGCTGGAATCGGGTGAGCAGATCCGCGAGGTAGTAACCGGCGACCAGGCTGGTCACGCCGACGATCAACTGCCCGGCGACCTGATCGGTGCTCTGTTGCAGGCTGCGTTTTGCGTTATCGACGGTCGCCAGAATCAAGTGCGCCTGGCGTAGGAATTGATGCCCTTGGTGCGTCAGGGTCATGCCCTTCGCGTGTCGGTTGAACAGGATGACGCCGATTTCCTGCTCCAGTTGCTGGATCGCCAGGGTCAGGGTGGATTGGGAAATGAACGCGGTTTGCGCGGCGGCGGAGATTGAGCCGGTCTCGGCCACGGCGATGAAATGTCGGATCTGACGCAGGGTCATCATCGGAAAGGTACCCGGTGGGCGGTTTTTATAGATTTGTTCGAGTGTATATCTATTTTTTTGAGGTGCTGGCGCAAGCAGTGAGCTTCAAGCGGCAAGTTGAAAAGCGCGGGCAACATCTGGAAGCACTCTCGTCGCCGGTCGCTGGGCACTTTCGATCTAGGCTGATGGCCTTATTGATCCAGTTACCCCGAATTCGTGGAGACAGCAAATGAACACCCGTGGATTGCTCGATCAGCTACTCAAATCCGGCCAGGACCTGTTGCAGAAAAAGTCTGGCGGTCATCAAAACAAGCCTTCTGCCGGCGGCCTGGGCGGCTTGCTAGGCGGCAGCGGTGGCTCGGGCGGCCTCGGTGGCTTGCTCTCGGGGGCGGGTGGTGGTGCGTTGGCGGCGGGGGCGATGGGGCTGCTGATGGGGAACAAGAAGGTGCGCAAGGTGGGCGGCAAAGTCGCCATCTACGGCGGTCTCGCCGCGCTGGGCGTGATTGCCTACAAGGCCTACGGTAATTGGCAGGCCCAGCAGGGCACGGCACCGAAGACCGAGCCGCAAACGGTCGACCGCTTGCCGCCAGCGCAGGTCGAGTTGCACAGCCAGGCGATTCTCAAGGCCCTGGTCGCAGCGGCCAAGGCGGACGGTCATGTCGATGAGCGTGAACGGGCGCTGATTGAAGGTGAATTCACCAGGCTCGATAACGACCAGGAACTGCAACACTGGCTGCACGCCGAACTCAACAAACCCCTCGACCCGAGCGACGTCGCCCGCGCCGCCAGCACCCCGGAAATGGCCGCCGAGATGTACATCGCCAGCGTGATGCTGGTGGATGAGGAGAACTTCATGGAGAAGTCCTACCTCGATGAACTGGCGCGGCAATTGAAGCTTGAACCGGGTTTGAAGGCGGAGCTGGAGAAACAGGTGCGGCAGGCTGCAATGTAAGCGATGCCCGTAACGCCTATGATCTGATCGTTCCCACGCTCCCGCGTGGGAATGCCTCTTTGAACGCTCCGCGTCCATTTGGGACGCAGAGCGTCCCTGGCTGCATTCCCACGCGGAGCGTGGGAACGATCAATTTCGCGCCTTTCAGCTAAACCCATCCCCCCATGACCATTCCACGGCCCCTTTCTGCCAAATCACCACTGGCAACCTTGCCCCCATCTAGCGGAAAGTCCCATTCCAGAGCCCATCCCGGCTATTTACCCACGGGGCGGAGGGCGACGCGCATCCGTCTTATAAATGAAACACCGCCCTCAGCTATACTCCGCAGCATTTGAAAATGGCCCCGAGGACATACTGTGAAGAACTGGACGTTGCGCCAACGCATCTTGGCGAGCTTTGCGGTCATTATTGCCATCATGCTGTTGATGGTCGTCGTCTCGTATTCCCGGCTGCTGAAGATCGAGGCCAGTGAAGAAAGCGTGCGCGATGATGCAGTGCCCGGGGTGTATTACAGCTCGACCATCCGTGGCGCCTGGGTCGACAGTTTTCTCCAGACCCAGGAAATGCTCGGCTTGAAGGAAGGGCAGGGCATCAGTGCCGAAGACGCCGCCGACTTCAAAAGCTTCGAAGCACGCGTGGTCGATGCGATGGACAACTATCGCAAAACCGTCACCACGGCGGAAGACAAGGTCGAATTCGCCGCCTTCGAAAAACTCCATGAGGAGTACAACAAGACCCTCGCCGCGGTGCTTGATTTGCATAAGCGCAATCAGGAAGCCGAGGCCATCAAGATGTTCAACGAGCAACTGACCCCGACCTGGACGGCCGGGCGCATGAAGCTCAACGATATCCTGCGTGAAAACAAAGCCGTGGCCGACCAGGACATGGCCAACATCGATGACGCCGTGCTCACAGCGAAGATCATCATGGGCGTTTCCCTGCTGATCGCGGTGCTGGCCGCCGGCCTCTGCGGCCTGCTGCTGATGCGCGCCATCATGGCGCCGATGAACCGCATCGTGCAGATCCTCGAAATCATGCGCACTGGCGACCTCAGCAGTCGTCTGAACCTGGAGCGTAAAGACGAATTCAACGCGGTGGAAACCGGCTTCAACGACATGATGACCGAGCTCACGGCCCTGGTGTCCCAGGCCCAGCGCTCGTCGGTGCAGGTCACCACCTCGGTGACGGAAATCGCCGCCACCTCCAAGCAACAACAAGCCACCGCTACCGAAACCGCCGCTACCACCACTGAAATCGGCGCGACGTCCCGAGAAATTGCCGCCACGTCCCGTGACCTGGTGCGCACCATGACCGAAGTCTCCACCGCCGCCGATCAGGCCTCGGTGCTGGCCGGTTCCGGGCAGCAAGGCCTGGCGCGCATGGAAGACACCATGCACTCGGTGATGGGCGCGGCGGATCTGGTCAACGCCAAACTGGCGATCCTCAACGAGAAGGCCGGCAACATCAATCAAGTGGTGGTGACCATCGTCAAAGTCGCCGACCAGACCAACCTGTTGTCGCTCAACGCCGCTATCGAGGCCGAGAAGGCCGGTGAATATGGTCGCGGTTTTGCCGTGGTTGCCACCGAAGTGCGACGTCTGGCGGACCAGACCGCCGTGGCCACTTACGACATCGAACAAATGGTGCGTGAGATCCAGTCGGCGGTGTCCGCCGGGGTGATGGGCATGGACAAGTTCTCCGAGGAAGTGCGCCGCGGCATGTCCGAAGTGCAGCAGGTCGGCGAGCAACTGTCGCAGATCATCCACCAAGTCCAGGCGCTGGCGCCGCGGGTGTTGATGGTCAACGAAGGCATGCAGGCCCAGGCCACCGGCGCCGAACAGATCAACCACGCGCTGGTGCAGTTGGGCGATGCCAGCAGCCAGACCGTCGAGTCCTTGCGCCAGGCCAGTTTCGCCATCGACGAACTGAGTCAGGTGGCGGTCGGGCTGCGCAGCGGCGTCTCGCGATTTAAAGTCTGATGAGCGAACTCGCGGCCAAACGCCCTGCCGTGGTGTCGGCGAAGCAGGCGTTGTTCCTGGTGTTCCGCGTCGGTAACGAGCGCTACGCCCTGCAAGCCATCGAGGTGGCGGAAGTGCTGCCGCGCCTGCCGTTGAAGCCGATTGCCCGGGCCCCCGATTGGGTGGCCGGGGTGTTCGCCTATCGCGGCGCGGTGGTGCCGGTGATTGACCTCAGCGCCCTGACGTTCGGCCAACCGGCCCAGGCCCGCACCAGTACGCGCCTGGTGCTGGTGCACTATCAGCCGGACGAGTCGACGCCGGCACAATTGCTCGGGCTGATCCTCGAACAGGCCACCGACACCCTACGCTGCAACCCGGCGGATTTTCAGCCCTATGGCCTGGACAATCCCCAGGCGCCGTACCTCGGCCCGGTGCGCAAGGATGCCCAGGGTTTACTGCAATGGGTGCGGGTTGCCGACCTGCTGGACGATCAGGTGCGGGCGCTGCTGTTCCCATCGCCGCCCCTGGACCTGGCATCGCTTGGGGAGCAGCCATGAGCAGCGACCAGCGCTTTTTTGATTTCCTCAAGGACCGCATCGGCCTCGACGTCGCGTCGGTCGGCCCGGCGATCATCGAGCGCGCCGTGCGCCAGCGCACCACGGCGTCCCAGGCGCTGACCGCCGACGAGTACTGGCACACCTTGCAGGGCTCGCGGGATGAGCAGCAGGCGTTGATCGAAGCCGTGATCGTCCCGGAAACCTGGTTTTTCCGTTACCCGGAATCCTTCGCCACCCTGGCGAAACTGGCGATCAAACGCCTGGCCGACATCAACAACATGCGCGCGCTGCGGATTCTCAGCCTGCCGTGTTCCACCGGCGAAGAGCCGTACTCCATCGCCATGGCCTTGCTCGATGCCGGGCTCAAGCCCCATCAGTTCAAGGTCGAAGGCATGGATGTGAGCCCGCTTTCGGTAGAGAAAGCCAAGCGCGCGCTGTACACCAAAAACTCTTTTCGCGGGCAGGACATCGCCTTTCGCGAACGGCATTTCAGCGCCGAAGAGGACGGTTATCGACTCAGCGAACGGGTGCTGGAACAGGTGCGTTTGCAGGTCGGCAACCTGCTGGATCCGGCCTTGCTGGCGAGTGAACCGCCCTATGACTTCGTGTTCTGTCGCAACTTGCTGATCTATTTCGACCAGCCGACCCAGCAACAAGTGTTCGAAGTGCTCAAACGCCTGACCCACGTCGATGGCGTGCTGTTTATCGGCCCGGCGGAGGGCAGTTTGCTTGGGCGTCTGGGCATGCGTTCGATTGGTATCCCGCAGTCCTTCGCGTTCAGTCGCCAAAGTGCGCCGGAGCCCGAGCCTTATCCGTCTTCATTCGTGCCGACGCCGCTGCCGGTGCGCCAACCGGTGCGCAGCGTGACCCCGCCGCCAGTGCGCAGCCGTCCGTTCGCAACGGTGGTGCCGCTGCCCGTGACGGTGAAAACCGCTAACCCCGACGCCGCCTCACTGCTGGCGAACATTGCCGCGCTGGCCAACGAAGGCAAAAGTGCCGATGCCCGCGCCGCCTGCGAAAGTTACCTGCGCAGCCACGAACCGGTGGCTCAGGTGTTTTATTGGCTGGGATTGCTCAGCGATGTGGCCGGCCGCGCACTGGAAGCCCAAGGGTTTTATCGCAAGGCGTTGTACCTCGAGCCGCAACACCCCGACGCGTTGATGCACCTGGCGGCCTTGCTGCAATCCCAGGGCGACACGGCGGGCGCCAAACGATTGCAGGACCGCGCCGCCCGCAGTGAGCGCGCCGCTGACAGTGAGCGTAAACGATGAGCATCTCCGACACCTTGAGCGTCACCCATGAAGATGCCCAGGCCATCGACGACTGCTGGAACCGCATCGGCATCCACGGCGACAAGTCCTGCCCGTTGCTGACCGAGCACATTCATTGCCGCAATTGTGCGGTGTACTCCGCCGCCGCCACCCGCTTGCTCGACCGCTACGCCTTGCAGCAGGAAGATCACGAGCAAGTGGCGACCGCGGTCGAAACCGACGTCAAAACCCGCTCGCTGCTGATGTTCCGCCTCGGCGAAGAATGGCTGGGCCTGGCCACGCGCAGCCTGGTGGAAGTGGCGCCGCTGCAAACCATCCACTCCTTACCGCACCAGCGTTCCCGGGCCTTGCTCGGTGTGGCGAATGTGCGCGGTGCGTTAGTCGCGTGTTTGTCTTTGGTGGAGTTGCTCGGCCTCGACGCGACCAACAACGCACCGGCCGGTGGGCGGGTGATGCCGCGCATGCTGATCATCGCCGCTCGCGGTGGCCCGGTGGTGGTGCCGGTGGATGAAGTGGACGGGATTCACGCCATCGACGAACGCATCCTCGATGCCGCGTCCCAGTCCGGCGTCCAGGCCAGTGCGAAATACACCCGTGGCGTGTTGCAATTCAAAGGTCGCAGCCTGCGTTGGCTGGATGAAGAACAGTTGCTGTCCGCCGTGACCCGGAGCCTCACATGACCCCCGAGCAAATGCGCGACGCCTCTTTGCTGGAACTGTTCAGCCTTGAAGCCGAGGCCCAGACCCAGGTGCTGAGCGCCGGGTTGTTGGCCCTGGAGCGCGATCCGACCCAGGCCGATCACCTGGAATCGTGCATGCGCGCGGCGCACTCGCTCAAGGGCGCGGCGCGGATTGTTGGCGTGGATGCCGGGGTCAGCGTGGCCCATGTGATGGAGGATTGCCTGGTCAGCGCCCAGGAAGGGCGGCTTTATCTGCGGCCCGAGCACATCGATGCGTTGCTGCAGGGCACCGACCTGTTGATGCGCATCGCCACCCCACACAACGCGCCTTCGGCGGTGGAAATCGACGCCTACGTGGCGCTGATGGGGCGCTTGCTCGATCCGATGGCGCTGGCGCCGCCGATCAGCACACCGATTGCACCGTTCATGGACGAGCAACAGGTGCAGCCGCCCGTGGTCGAAGTGCCGATTCCGGTGGTCGAGTCGCTGCCGGTCGCCCCCGCCGAGCCGCCGCGCAAGACCAAACGCACCACCGAAAACGGTGAGCGGGTGTTGCGGGTCACCGCCGAACGCCTGAACAGCCTGCTCGACCTGTCGAGCAAATCCCTGGTGGAAACCCTGCGCCTCAAACCGCACCTTGCCACCATGCAGCGCCTCAAACGCACGCAAAGCAACGGCTTGCGGGCGCTGGAAAACCTCAACGTCCACCTCAAGGACCAGAACCTGAGCCTGGAAGCCCAGGAAGCGCTGGACGATGCCCGTCGCTTATTGGCCGAATCCCAGCAGTTGCTGGTGGAAAAGAACGCTGAACTGGATGAATTCGCCTGGCACGCCAGTCAGCGTGCCCAGGTGTTGTACGACACGGCGCTGGCCTGTCGCATGCGCCCGTTTGCCGACGTGCTGACCGGGCAGGTGCGGATGGTGCGTGACCTCGGTCGCGATCTGGGCAAACAGGTACGGCTGGAAATCGAAGGCGAAAAGACCCAGGTCGACCGCGATGTGCTGGAAAAACTCGAAGCACCGCTGACCCATCTGCTGCGCAACGCCGTGGACCACGGCATTGAAACTCCGGAACAACGGTTATTGGCCGGCAAGCCGGCTGAAGGTTTGATCCGTCTGCGCGCCTCGCACCAGGCCGGTCTGCTGGTGCTGGAACTGAGCGATGACGGCAATGGCGTTGATCTGGAAAAGGTCCGCCGCAGCATCATCGAGCGGCAACTGTCCCCGGCGGAAACCGCCGCGCAGTTGAGCGAAGAAGAGCTGCTGACCTTCCTGTTCCTGCCGGGTTTCAGCCTGCGGGACAAAGTCACCGAAGTTTCCGGGCGCGGCGTCGGCCTGGATGCGGTTCAGCACATGGTCCGGCAACTGCGCGGCGCGGTGGTGCTGGAGCAGACGGCGGGCGAGGGCAGTCGTTTCCATCTGGAAGTGCCGCTGACCCTGTCGGTGGTGCGCAGCCTGGTGGTGGAAGTCGGCGACGAGGCCTACGCCTTTCCGCTGGCGCACATCGAACGCATGTGCGACCTGGAGCCGGAAGACATCGTCCAGCTCGAAGGCCGCCAGCACTTCTGGTACGAAGGCCGGCACGTCGGATTAGTGGCGGCCAGTCAGTTGTTGCAGCGCCCGGCGAGCCAGAACAGCCAGCAAACCCTCAAGGTCGTGGTGATTCGCGAGCGCGATGCGATCTACGGCGTGGCGGTTGAACGCTTTGTTGGCGAACGGACCTTGGTCGTGTTGCCGCTGGATGAGCGTCTGGGCAAGATTCAGGATATTTCCGCCGGAGCCTTGCTCGACGACGGTTCGGTGGTGTTGATCGTCGATGTCGAAGACATGCTGCGGTCGGTGGACAAACTGCTCAACACCGGGCGTCTGGAGCGCATTGCCCGTCATAGTAACCAGGCGGCGGAAGCGGCGCGCAAGCGGATTCTGGTGGTGGACGATTCCCTGACCGTGCGCGAGTTGCAGCGTAAGTTGCTGCTCAATCGCGGTTACGACGTGGCTGTGGCCGTGGACGGTATGGATGGCTGGAACGCCCTGCGTTCGGAGGATTTTGATCTGCTGATCACTGACATTGACATGCCGCGCATGGACGGCATCGAGCTGGTGTCTTTATTGCGCCGGGACAACCGCCTGCAATCGCTGCCGGTAATGGTGGTGTCCTATAAAGATCGCGAAGAAGACCGTCGTCGTGGACTGGACGCCGGAGCCGACTATTATCTAGCCAAAGCCAGTTTTCATGACGACGCCCTGCTCGATGCAGTGGTCGAGCTCATCGGAGGAGCGCGGGCATGAAAATCGCTATCGTCAACGACATGCCCATGGCGGTAGAGGCCCTGCGCCGCGCCTTGGCATTCGAACCGGCGCACCAGGTGATCTGGGTGGCCAGCAATGGCGCCGAGGCCGTACAACGCTGTGCCGAACAGACGCCGGACCTGATCCTGATGGACTTGATCATGCCGGTGATGGACGGCGTAGAAGCGACCCGACGCATCATGGCCGATACGCCCTGCGCCATTGTGATTGTCACGGTGGACCGCCAGCAGAACGTGCACCGGGTGTTCGAAGCCATGGGCCACGGTGCGCTGGATGTGGTCGACACGCCGGCCATCGGCGCCGGCAACCCGGCGGAAGCGGCGGCGCCGTTGCTGCGCAAGATCATGAACATCGGCTGGCTGATCGGCGACAAGGGCAATCGGGTTCGCTCGGCGCCGAGCCCGCTGCGCAGTTCGGGTTCGCGGCAAAAACTGGTGGCCATCGGCTCGTCTGCGGGCGGACCGGCGGCACTGGAATTATTGCTCAAGGGCCTGCCACGGGATTTTTCGGCAGCCATCGTGCTGGTGCAGCACGTGGACCAGGTATTCGCCGCCGGCATGGCCGAGTGGCTCAGCAGCGCCAGCGGCCTCAACGTGCGCCTGGCCCTGGAAGGCGAACCGCCCCAGGCCGGCACGGTGTTGCTGGCCGGCACCAACCACCATATTCGCTTGTTGAAAAACGGGACGCTGGCCTACACCGCCGAACCGGTCAACGAGATTTACCGGCCCTCGATCGATGTGTTTTTCGAGAGCGTGGCCAGTTACTGGAACGGCGACGCCGTGGGCGTTTTGCTGACCGGCATGGGTCGCGATGGTGCGCAGGGGCTTAAACTCATGCGCCAACAGGGCTACCTGACCATCGCGCAGGACCAGAACAGCAGTGCGGTGTACGGCATGCCGAAGGCGGCTGCGGCCATCGACGCCGCCGTGGAAATTCGCCCACTGGACAAGATAGCGCCACGATTGCTGGAGATTTTCCCCAAATGAAGACTTTTCACAGCAATCCTGGCCCAAGTAGTACTCAGGTGACCGCACATGAATGACTTACAGCTCGACGACTTCAAGACCGATGAAAACGCCGCCATGGTGTTGTTGGTGGACGATCAGGCGATGATCGGCGAGGCGGTTCGGCGCGGTCTGGCGAATCAAGAGAACATCGACTTCCACTTCTGCGCCGATCCGCACCAGGCCATAGCCCAGGCGATTCGGATCAAGCCGACGGTGATCCTGCAGGACCTGGTGATGCCCGGTCTCGACGGTTTGAGCCTGGTGCGTGAATACCGCAACCACCCGGCGACCAAGGACATCCCGATCATCGTGCTCTCGACCAAGGAAGACCCGCTGATCAAAAGCGCGGCGTTCGCCGCCGGGGCCAACGATTACCTGGTCAAACTGCCGGACAACATCGAACTGGTGGCGCGCATCCGCTACCACTCGCGCTCCTACATGACCTTGCTCCAGCGTGATGCCGCTTATCGGGCGTTGCGGGTCAGCCAGCAGCAGTTGCTCGACACCAACCTCGTTCTGCAACGCCTGATGAACTCCGACGGCCTGACCGGCCTGTCGAACCGCCGGCACTTCGACGAATACCTGGAACTGGAGTGGCGACGTTCATTGCGGGACCAGACTCAACTGTCACTGCTGATGATCGACGTGGACTACTTCAAGTCCTACAACGACAGCTTCGGCCACCTGGAAGGTGACGAAGCCCTGCGCAAAGTCGCCACCGCGATCCGCGACGCCAGCGCCCGGCCTTCGGACCTGCCGGCCCGTTATGGCGGTGAAGAGTTTGCGCTGGTGCTGCCCAACACCTCGCCGGGTGGCGCGCGACTGGTGGCGGAGAAACTGCGCCAGACCGTGGCGGCGTTGAAGATTCCCCATGTGTTCCCGACTGAAGGTTCGAACCTGACCATCAGTATTGGCCTGTCGACGATTACCCCGCAGGCGGGTAGCGATTGCCGGCAATTGATCTCGGCGGCGGATAAGGGGCTGTATCTGGCGAAGAACAATGGGCGCAATCAGGTGGGGATTGAGTAGCGGGTCGGCCGGTGTAGAAGTTCTCCAGGCTCGCGCGCACCCTGTGGCGAGGGGGCTTGCCCCCGTTGGGTCGCGAAGCGGCCCCCTGCATTCACACAGTCATACCCGGCAAGCAGGTTTCACGACTGCTTCGCAGCCGAACGAGGTGGTGCGGCATTCCGACAAACTCCCTCGCCACTGTTCATTCATCGTTCGCCGATGTAGCGACCGTCCGCAGCAATTCAGCGTGGAGTTTTTCGCCACCTCGATGACGAAAGGCTCGATGCTCAATAGTCGCTAACTGCTCCTTCCTCGCCTCGATAGCCTTGTGTTTCGCCTGTGCCTCCCCGAACGTTGCCACGTTGAATGACCGGGACAGTTTTTTGCCTTGGCGAGTCGTCGTTTGCGCAATCCAATAGGTGTTCTTGCCGTTCGTTTGTCGTGAAACACCCGCCAGGCCACTGGTGTTAGTGACACGCAACTTTTGCCGGACCATGCAGCTCAGTGGTGGTGGGAAACGCAGCATCTGCTCATTGCGAAACCGCTCGGCAGCGCAACGCGCCTCACGCTCACCACCATGGCGGATGAACGTAAATTCCTTGTGTACCTTCAAGACGCCATCCCGGTACAACGACACCCGCCAAGCCATGGCGCCCGACTTTTTGTGGCGGACTTTGATGATGGCGTAGTCGTTGGTGCTTTCGAGTGCATCCGGGTTATCTGTGAGCGGAAGGGCCCCGTTATCGGGTGGTGTCTTATCAGTCGACATAGGTCACATACCTGGCCATCAAGTTCGGGCGTTGAAACGTGTCGATGCTGGCGACACGCTGATGCATCTCCTTGACCACCTGCTTGAACGTCGCATCGTCCATGTCGATCCAGAAACGCGGGTTACGGCCGGTGAGGCGGTCGTATTCGGCGGTGGTGGGGTCGAGGTGGCGGTATTCCTCGTATTGCGGCAGGTCCGGCAAGGGACGGCTGACGTCCATGTAGTTCTGGATGAAATCCCACAGGGCGCACGCGGGTTGCACCTCGGGACCGGGACAGAGCAGCGCGCCGAAATTGATCATGATGTTGCGGTAGCGATGGGCGAGGTAAAGCACATTCATCGGCATGCCCTGACTGTCCGGGGACGTGGCGATGTAGGCGTCGAACTCGTAGAACGGCGCGGTGAGTTCACCGATGGTGCCGTTCTTTTTATATTCACCGTTGTTTTTGTAGTCGAAGACGGTGACCAGACCGGTGCGGCGGTTGAGTTCCCAGATGGGGCCTCGGGAGGGTTTTAGCCAGAGGCTTGGGATGAACTTAATTACTATTGTGCCGGTCAGCCAACAAGCTAGAGGAGCTCCCAGTAAAAAAATTAGCGTTTCGCTATAGTCGGCTATGATGGTTGTTAGTGTTTTTTTTGTGTCTATAAACTCGGCCGTTATTATAAAGAATGAGAGGGTCAGAAAAATTATAAATAAAACACGGCCCACTCCTAGCATATAAATCCAGAAGTGGGAGCTTGCGGGAAGAAGTGCGTACCTGAAGCACTCGTGGTCGTCCCTTATGTGAAAATCGATAAGTTCATATGGGCTCGGAGCATAGGTGTTTTTGGCTATTTGCTCTTCACGTTCTTTTTTGAATCCTTCATGGAGACGAAGTGCTTTTGGTGAGAATTTTTCGAGATGGTTTACAGACGTTATGTCATCCGTATTGCCCCAAGGCAGTCTGACCTTCGCGAAGCGCATAATCCATGGGCGTTCAGCCGGACGTTCTTGTTGGGGTACCTCATTCCATCCGTAGGCAGTCTGGGCGTACCACGATTGATCAGTCATTAATTGCTATTCCGCGATTTATTTGTAAGTTCATCAGCCCAATGAAATTTCACCCTCACTGCTGGAATTGGGCTTGTTGCCATAGAAGTTGCCGGCGCGGCAAATCCTGGAAACTTTGTGTTTGACTCAGTCGACATAGGTCACATACCTGGCCATCAAGTTCGGGCGTTGAAACGTGTCGATGCTGGCGACGCGTCGATGCATCTCCTTGACCACTTGCTTGAACGTCGCATCGTCCATGTCGATCCAGAAACGCGGGTTACGGCCGGTGAGGCGGTCGTATTCGGCGGTGGTGGGGTCGAGGTGGCGGTATTCCTCGTATTGCGGCAGGTCCGGCAAGGGACGGCTGACGTCCATGTAGTTCTGGATGAAATCCCACAGGGCGCACGCGGGTTGTACCTCGGGACCGGGACAGAGCAGCGCGCCGAAATTGATCATGATGTTGCGGTAGCGATGGGCGAGGTAAAGCACATTCATCGGCATGCCCTGACTGTCCGGGGACGTGGCGATGTAGGCGTCGAACTCGTAGAACGGCGCGGTGAGTTCACCGATGGTGCCGTTCTTTTTATATTCACCGTTGTTTTTGTAGTCGAAGACGGTGACCAGACCGGTGCGGCGGTTGAGTTCCCAGATGGGGCCTCGGGAGGGTTTTAGCCAGAGGCTGGGGAAGTGTTTGATGACGATTGAGCCGATGGCCCAAGATAGGAGTGGTAGGCCGAGAAGCCAGGAAAACACTTGGATAAAGATAGTCTTGGTTGACTCCCATATAGGGTCATTTCCGGTTGTAATACCTAAAAAATAGGCAGGTATGCTGACAATGAAAAGTAGAAAAAACATGAATCGTCCACCTCCGGACATATACATCCAGAAGTGAGAGCTTGCGGGAAGAAGAGCATATCTGAACCGTTCGTTATCATCCCTTATATGAAAATCAATATGTCCGTATGGGGTCGGGTCATAGATGTTTTCGGCTATTTGCTCTTCACGCTCTTTCTTGAAACCCTCATGGAGACGAAGTTCTTTTGGTGGGAATTTTTCGAGAAGGTTTGCGGCCGTGACTTCATCCGTGTTGCCCCACGGCAGTCTGACCTTGGCGAAGCGGATAATCCACTGACGTTTAGCCGGGCGTTCTTGTTGGGGTACCTCATTCCATCCGTAGGCAGTCTGGGCGTACCACGATTGATCAGTCATTAATTGCTATTCCGCGATTTATTGGTAAGTTCATCAGCCCAATGAAGTTTCACCCTCACTGCTGGAATTGGGCTTGTTGCCATAGAAGTTGCCGGCGCGGCAAATCCTGGAAACTTTGTGTTTGACTCAGTCGACATAGGTCACATACCTGGCCATCAAGTTCGGGCGTTGAAACGTGTCGATGCTGGCGACGCGTCGATGCATCTCCTTGACCACCTGCTTGAACGTCGCATCGTCCATGTCGATCCAGAAACGCGGGTTGCGACCGGTGAGGCGGTCGTATTCGGCGGTGGTGGGGTCGAGGTGGCGGTATTCCTCGTATTGCGGCAGGTCCGGCAAGGGACGGCTGACGTCCATGTAGTTCTGGATGAAATCCCACAGGGCGCACGCGGGTTGTACCTCGGGACCGGGACAGAGCAGCGCGCCGAAATTGATCATGATGTTGCGGTAGCGATGGGCGAGGTAAAGCACATTCATCGGCATGCCCTGACTGTCCGGGGACGTGGCGATGTAGGCGTCGAACTCGTAGAACGGCGCGGTGAGTTCACCGATGGTGCCGTTCTTTTTATATTCACCGTTGTTTTTGTAGTCGAAGACGGTGACCAGACCGGTGCGGCGGTTGAGTTCCCAGATGGGGCCTCGGGAGGGTTTTAGCCAGAGGTTTGGGAAGTGTTTTATGACGATTGAGCCGATTGCCCAGGATAGGAGTGGTAGGCCGAGAAGCCAGGAAAATAGTTGGATAAAGATAGTTTTGGTTGACTCCAAAATAGGCTCGTGCCCTGCGCTAACAACTGCGAAATAGGAAGGTATGCTGACAATGAAAAGTAGAAAAAACATGAATCGTCCCCCTCCTGACATATACATCCAGAAGTGAGAGCTTGCGGGAAGAAGAGCATATCTGAACCGTTCGTTATCATCCCTTATATGAAAATCAATATGTCCGTATGGGGTCGGATCATAGATGTTTTCGGCTATTTGCTTTTCACGCTCTTTCTTGAAGCCTTCATGGAGACGAAGTTCTTTTGGTGGGAATTTTTCGAAAAGATTTGTAGCCGTGACTTCATCCGTATTGCCCCACGGCAGTCTGACCTTCGCGAAGCGCAAAATCCATGGGCGTTCAGCCGAGCGTTCTTGTTGGGGTACCTCATTCCATCCATAGGCAGTCTGGGCGTACCACGATTCGTCAGTCATCAGTTACTGTTCCGGGATTTGTTTGTAAATTCGTCAGCCCAATAAAGTTCGCCTACGCTGTCGAAGTTCGGTTTTTTGTGGGGGGCATCAAATGGCGTTGCATCCTTTGGCGGTGGCGCAGGAAAGTGCCAGCGCTGATTTTTTTGCTCCAGTACACATTGCGCTCTAACTTGCCAATGCTGCTCAATGCCAGGTGAGCGTGTCGCTAAGTCAAAGGCATAGCTCGGTGGGGTTGCGAAAAAAAGTTCCAAGCCCTGCGGAAGCAGTCTTTGTGCTTTAGGCGGAGCAAGTTGACTGTTAATCAGTTTTTTGAACGTTACGGTTTCACTTTTGATGCGTCCACCTCTGACTTCGAATGTATTGAGTCGGCAGTGAGCATTGACATTGAGCGTGCCCAAATTTGAAACCAGGCCCGCTAAGTTGCTTTCAATGCGAATGCAAGTGTTGGACGAGATAACCTGAAAAGGCGTCTTTGCGTGAATGTCGTGTTTAGCATTGGGGACGAATTCGGGGTTGGGCCCCACATTGATGCGAATGTCGGCAAACAAACTGATCAGGTAGTAAAAGCTACTCTGCGGATCTAGCAGATGCACATTGTCTGAATGAACTTGCGTGCCGAAAGGGCCATTAACCAGCCATTCTTCAATAGGCTTGTCGCTTAGCCACCAAGCCATTCCGGCGCCAATTACAATCAATATCAGCGCTACCCAACCTGCCGGACCAAGACCAAGAAAGGTGACTGTGGGAACAATCAGGCTACTAATAGCACTAACTGCTCCACCCACGGCCATCATCAGATATCCCCATCCGGCATCATCGCCCCATGTCCACGCATACCAGGCGTCTGCAAGGCAAATAGCTGAAAGAATTAACCCAGAGCCAATTTGGGCAAGTATCCGGCCGGTGAACTCCTTTGCTAAATACGTTGCTGCTCGAGTTCCTAAAGTTTTTTTCACAGCCTCCTCTGAAAAAGTAAAAAGAACCTTACGGCCAACCGCCCAAACAGACTTGGTACCGGCAATTTTTACCGTCAACATCTCTAGCGCAATAACCAGATCAATGCTGGCCCCCGCGAAAGATAAACCTACGCGTAATGAACCTTTCTCTCGTTTTAACTGCTCCCTACCTTCCCACTCCGTCCTAACATTCCAAACCTCCAACATCAAAACCCCCGCCGCAAACGGCAACGAGTTCAACACCCGATAAACCCGGCTATTCGCCAAATCCGCATGCCCATCCACACCCTGCTGCAACGCGCCTTTCACTTTCGCGTTGTCCATCCCCCGAGCCTCCACATCCTCTTTATGCACCGCATTAATCCGCTGATTCAGCGCACTCAGGCTGCGCACTGTCGGGTGATCCACCGGCATCACCACCAGCTTGTAATGACCCATGCGTTGAGTGCTCGGTGTCTCGAAAGCATCAGCGGCACTCCCGACCTTCAAAGGTCGCCCCTGAGCATCCAGATACTCCCCCATCACCCGCCGAGGCCGCTGATCCCCAGTCGGCACATCGGACAAACCAAAGAGGTGATAGCGCTGCGGATCCGCATCCCGGCGATTGATGAAGTGCATTTCACCAAAGGTATTGGGCATCAAACTGCGTAACAGTCCCACGCCCAGTCCATGCAGGTAAGCGCTGGTGGGGGCGTGTGCGACCTGTGCCATCACCGCGCTGCTGGCGGTTTCTAAAGAGCCAGCGAGGTTTTCGTAGATGCTGACCAACGTGCTGGCCGCCGCTTTCGATTGCCCGGTGAGGGTGCTGTTCAGGCTGCCGCTGGCCAGTAACCCTTCCAGCAGATGCCCGTCGAGGTGTTCGACTTGCGGGTAGTAAGGGCCGGGCTCGCTTTCGAATACGGCGAGGTGTTGGGCGCGTAGACATCCGTCGCCCTCGTTGACCGTTTTCTCGGTGGGCGGCACATAAGGTGTAACCAACGCGGCTTCATCAACGGCCGGCCAAAGCATCCGGTGCAGTGGGTGCGCCGGGTCGTGGGCGATGTCATTGAATAACGTCTGGCCGACACTGGCCTGCGGGCTGTAGAGGCTCAACCCGGTCAGCGCATTGGTGACATCGCCATTGCGGGCCAGCGGATCAAGTTGCGCGGGCACGGTGGCGAGGCTGGCGAACACCTGACTCACGGCAAACAACGCCGCCAGGTAATCAAAGCCCTCAAGGCTCAAATGATCGGCGAGGGTTTGCTGGGTCACCGGTTGTTGCAGGCACTCGGCAAGCAGGGCCTGCGCCATGTTTAGTTGTTGCCAGAGCAAGGCGCGTTCGGCGGTGGCGGTGAAACGATTGATGTCGCGACGGCCGGCCTCTTTCACTTTGTCGAAACAGGCATGCAACGGGTTTTTCTGCCCGCCGATCGTCGCCGGCACGATCAGCTGCTGGACCATGACCGCGCTGGCGTGATGCGGGTGCAGGCTGGCGCGCTCGGCATACAACGTCAGCAATTGTTGTTGCTGCTGGACCTGTGAAACGAGATGGCGCACGCGGTAGCGCGGGTCTTCCAGCAGCACGCCGCACACGCGCCGTTGGCGAGCGGTTTCCAGCACATCGGTGACGGTGGGTTGAGGTTGCCAGAGGTCGGCTTCATCGGTGGCGGGGGTTTCTCCTCGCAATTGATCCAGCAACGTGGCGAGGCCATCCGCCCAGGCGCTGCTTTCAAACGTTGCAGGTAACGCGGGTGTGGCGCCTTGTTCCCACTGATCAAGACAGGCCCTGGCTTCGGTTTTGCGTTGCGCCGCGAATTGCCCCGAGAGGTCGCAGACGTAACGCCCCGGATGCTCCAGCACGTATTCGAAACCGCTTTGGCGTGCCCGTTGCGGGGCGATCAGGCTGACCGGAAAGGCTCGCGAAGCCAGGTTGCGCCAGGTAACGCCGGCTTTCGTCGCGGCATCGGACGCTTGTGCATCCCATAGGTTGAAACCACTGAATGCTTCCAGCATCGCCGGCCCATCGGGCTGCTGGTGGAAAAGCCGTTCGAGCGTCCGGCGCTCGCATTTCAACGCCGGGCTCTGACAGCGCTGGGCGCGCAACGCCGGGTCTTCCTCAAGTCGTTTAATGCGTGCGGCGCTGAGCTGGATTTCGCTGAAGCACAGTTGCACGGCTTCGGCGGGTTGGTTGTTCCAGGTCGCGGGCAGCCAGATGTCGCTGAGATCGACACCGTTGGCCTGTCGGTAGTCGAGGCTGAGTGCCGGGTCTTGGCGATACGCCTGCAGATCGATGTCGCGGTAAGTCGTCAATTCGCCGTCCTGCCGCACCTCGAGCTCACGCCAGAGACGATCGCGGTAAAACACATAGACATAGCCACTGCGGCACAGGACCGGCGTGCCGAGGTCATGGCGGCTGCGAGTCCCGGGCAGCGCGACGAAAGGCAGGATCGGTACGATCTGGTTCCACTGGGTTTCCAGTTGCCGCGGGGTGACACGCACGTCCTCCAGCAACGGCAGGCGAATCGGCGGTCCTTGGGTGGTGGCAATTTCGAGCCACAACTGATGCTTGAACTGCGCCGACCAATCCCACACAAAAAGCTCGCTGTGGACGCTGGTCGAACGCTCTGTTTCACACACGGCCTCATCGGTCAGGGCCTGGAGCGGTTCGAAGCCGGACTGATCGACGATCAGCAGTCGCTGGTTTTTTGAATGCCCGGTGCCAATGACCTGGACAATCAGTTTGTCGCGCTCGCAGATGGGGCCATTGGTCATCTTCCCGAGGCGCGTCATAACTGAACCTGCGCGCAGTGGGTGCTCAGGTAATCGCTGATGGCGTCGCTGTCGTCGATGCCTTGAGTCAGGGCTTGCTCCAGCAGTTCATGGGCGTGCGCGAATGAATGCCGGGGATGCTGCTGCCACCAGTGGAAAAGAAACTGCTCGTTGCGCTGGCGCGTCAAGGCTTCTTCCTGGGCGACGCTCAGCACCATTGCCCGGTGTGTCCGTTCAATGCGCCAGTCGTTCGCATGGAAGTTGTTCAACTGCTGCCAGCCAGCTTCGCCTGTCGCTTGAGTGGCCCACGTCGCACCGAACCAGCGCAGACTCTTGATCGGGCCGAGCCACAGGCTGAGGTCTTGCGCGGTACATGCGGCAAAAAAATAACTGGCGACGGTCGGGTTGCTGTAGCGCAGCACGCCTTTGCGTTGCTGGTCGAAGTTGACGAACAGCATCTGGCGCAAGTGCGCGAGTACCGAGGGCGTGTCACAGGTGCTTTCGATCAGCAGGCCGGGCCACTGCGCCGGGGTTTGCTCGATGGCCTGAGTGAGCGTCGGTTGGTTGTTCAGCCTGACCAGCAACGGGCTGTGTTCGGCGAAACCGCCGAGTGACGTGCCAGTGAACAGCTTTTGGGTGTCGGCATGTGTCGCCAGACGATAGAGCGTTTCGAGCTGCGCGGCGGGGCGCTCCAGCAAAATCCATGTATTCATGAGCGATTTCCATAGCCCAGGGCCTTGCGGCATTGGCAGTCGCTCAGCGGGCAGTCCATCGGCGTACCGCCGCTGGGCATCTGGCAGAGTTCAATCAATGCTTCGTTGCCGAGTAGTTGTTTGAGTAGAGCGGTTGAAACCGTTTCGGGGAGGGGCGGTTCGCTTGGCTCGAGTACCACCGGGGCCGCTGCCATGAGTGGCATTGGTGCACCGCCCACCTGGATGGGCACACTGCTGAAAACCCCTGTGGAATTGATCGTGATCCACGCGCTCCCCACCTGGATCGTGGCGCTGGCGCCGCCATCGATGACGATGTTTTGATCGGCGCTGAGGTGGACCTGCTGTTGAGCACTCAGCCGATGGCTG
This sequence comes from Pseudomonas sp. Emmai, assembly GCF_055179735.1. Lineage (NCBI taxonomy): Bacteria > Pseudomonadati > Pseudomonadota > Gammaproteobacteria > Pseudomonadales > Pseudomonadaceae > Pseudomonas > Pseudomonas sp. Emmai. Next base: position 1,571,160 of record NZ_CM143685.1, read on the forward strand.
GTGGCGCGAACATGGCGCTCGCCATGCACCGTGAGGCGATCGTCCTGGCGGATTTCCGTGCGCCGGTCACCGTGAGCGATGTGCTGTTCTTCGTCGCGCAGCTCATGTCGAGCGTTTCCCCCGACCACGATGCTGCGCTGGTTGTCGACTTGAATCCGCTCATCGTTCAACACGTGTTGCCGGTAATCACGCTGGGCTCGGACGGAAATTTCCTCGGCTCCCTTGCGATCTTCGATGCGCAGTTCGTTGAACCCTTCGCCGCCCGGGCTGCTTTGGGTCTTGAAGGTGCTGCGGGTGTTCTCGGCGGGGAGGTCGAGCGGGGGGCGATTGGCGCCGTTGGACAGACAGGCAACGACCAACGGCTGGTCCGGGTCGCCCTGATAGAAACCGATGATCACTTCCATGCCCACGCGCGGGATCAGCACGCTGCCATAACGGTCGTGGGCCCAGTTGCTGGCCACGCGCACCCAGCAACTGGAATGGTCATCGTGGTCACCGTCGCGATCCCAGGGAAACTGAATGCGCACTCGACCGTATTCGTCGCAGTGGATTTCTTCGCCGGGCGGGCCGCAGACCACGGCGTGCTGATAGCCGTTGATCGTGGTTTTGGGGTGGACAAGCGCAGGCCTGAACGGCGTGTGACACGGTATGGCGAGAAAGGTGTTGCGGTAGCCTTGAGCAAAGTCGCCGCTTGGGGGGCTGGTGCCTGACTCTTCGAGCACTTGCGGTTGTTGGCCGACATGGATGACTTCGGTCAGCAGCCATAAGTCATTCCATTCCTGGCGCGGGTGGCCGGTCAGGGGGAGGAAGTGGCCACTGAGCAACATGGGCTGATCGCTACGCCCGGTGGCTTGCCGATAATCGCTGCGATGCCGTTCAAGGGCGCGCCTTGCACGGTGTTTGCCCTGTTCACGGTCGGTGAAGCGGCCGGGAAAGCCGTAGTCTTCGAGGTGTGGCGGCGAAGGATCTTTCGCCGCGCTCTCCAGTTGCAGCAAGGGCTTTTCGAAGTCGTAGTCGCGACGGGTCACTGCAGTGGGGCGGGTTTCCATCGCCAGGGTGAAGGCCTTGATCACCGGGTCATCGGCGACCAGTCCGCTGTCCTGCAGGTATGGGGTAGGGCGATGCAGCCTGGGGAATACCGTTTGATCATCCCCGAACACCAGCACATGCCCCTCACGACTGTGCTCGAAGTGGTAATGCAGGCCTTCTTCTTCGCAGAGTCGCTGGATGAAATGCAGACAACTCTCGCCGTACTGGACGCAATAATCCCTTGGGCGGTAATCCGTGCCGAGGGCAAAGCGGTAGGCATCGCCGAGGATGCCCTGGGCCTCCAGGACTTGGGCGATGATCTGCGGCACGCTGCGTTTCTGGAATATTTTCTGGTCGAAACGGTGGCCCAGGTAGGCGAGGCTGGGCATCAAGGAGATTTGGTATTGAGTCAGACGCTTGCCAGCGTCGCCCTGGCCGATGCTGTACACGTGACCATGAATGCCGGCGCCATGGCGATCAAAACCCAGGAATGCCGGGCGATGCAGGAGGCTTTCCAGATCCAGGCCGGGGTGTTCGCTAACCAGTTTCAGATCAAAGCGAAAGGGTTGGCTGATGGCTTCCTTGCCGTTGAACTCAAGGACGTGCAGGTCGTGGGTAAAACCCTCGATGTCCAGGAGGAAAGAGGCTTGATGGGCAGGGCCGAACATCACACATCCCTTGTGCTGATTTAGAAGGGCGGGACTGTGAATGAGTGAATGCGGGGTTGATGCAGGGGGATTCTGTTACTGGTGTGGGAAGAATTTTTTTATCGGGTAGGATTTTTCCTCAGGATTTTTTGCTTGGCAGGAAGTCGTCAAAAAGAACCGGCGCGTATTCAGTCCGCCAGGCGGGCTGCCGTGACAGCTTGATTACGTTATACTCGCCGGCTTTCAAAAGTTCGCCAACGAGTGCTGCCCGCCATGGAAATCAACCCGATCCTTAACAGTATCAAGGACCTGTCCGAGCGCTCCGAAACTATTCGGGGGTATCTTTGACTACGATCAAAAGCATGAGCGTCTGACTGAAGTCAATCGCGAGCTTGAAGATCCGGCAGTCTGGAACAACCCGTCGTACGCCCAGGAACTGGGGCGCGAGCGTTCGCTGCTGGCGCAGATCGTCGAAACCCTCGACGAAATGCACACCGGCCTGGCCGATGCCAAAGAACTGCTGCTGATGTCCGCCGAAGAAGAAGATCAGGGCGCCGTCGATGACGTCGCGACCGAAGTCGAGCGTCTGCGCGAAGCCCTGGAAAAACTCGAATTCCGTCGCATGTTCAGCGGTGAGATGGACGCCAACAATGCCTACCTGGATATCCAGGCCGGCTCTGGCGGTACCGAAGCCCAGGACTGGGCCAACATCCTGCTGCGCATGTACCTGCGCTGGGCTGACAAACGCGGTTTCGACGCGACCATCATGGAACTGTCCGCCGGTGAAGTCGCCGGGATCAAGGGCGCCACGGTCCACATCAAGGGCGAGTACGCCTTTGGCTGGTTGCGTACCGAGATCGGCGTGCACCGTTTGGTGCGCAAGAGCCCGTACGACTCCGGCAACCGCCGCCACACCTCGTTCTCGGCCGTGTTCGTGTCGCCGGAAATCGATGACAACATCGAAATCGACATCAACCCGTCGGACCTGCGCATCGACACCTACCGCTCCTCCGGTGCCGGTGGCCAGCACGTAAACACCACCGACTCGGCCGTACGGATCACCCACGTACCGTCCAATACCGTGGTCAGTTGCCAGAACGAACGCTCCCAGCACGCCAACAAAGACACCGCGATGAAAATGTTGCGGGCGCGCTTGTACGAGCAGGAAGTGCAGAAACGCAACGCCGCCTCCCAGGCCCTGGAAGACACCAAGTCGGACATCGGCTGGGGTCACCAGATTCGCTCCTACGTGCTCGATGCGTCGCGGATCAAGGATTTGCGCACTAACATCGAACGCAGTGACTGCGACAAGGTGCTCGACGGCGATATCGACGAATACCTGGTAGCCAGCTTGAAACAAGGGCTTTAAGGCACGCCCTGCAGGATCATCCTGCAGGCGCGAGGCTTGCCCGCGAACCCCGGCGAACGCCGGGGGCAACGAACCTGATGGAATATCTAAAGACATGAGCGACCTAGAACTCGACCCGCAAGCCCTGCAACAGGAAGAAAACTCCCTGATCGCCCTGCGCAAGGAAAAGCTGGCTGCCGAGCGCGCCAAGGGCAATGCCTTCCCGAACGACTTCCGCCGCGAAAACTACTGCGAAGAACTGCAGAAGAAATACGCGGACAAGACCAAGGAAGAGCTGGCAGAGGCTGCAATCCCGGTCAAGGTTGCCGGTCGCATCATGCTCAACCGTGGCTCGTTCATGGTGATCCAGGACATGACCGGTCGCATCCAGGTTTACGTCAACCGTAAAACCCTGTCTGAAGAAACCCTGGCCTCGGTGAAAACCTGGGACATGGGCGACATCATTGCAGCCGTTGGCACCCTGGCGCGTTCCGGCAAGGGCGACCTGTACGTCGAAATGACCGAAGTGCGCCTGCTGACCAAATCCCTGCGTCCGCTGCCGGACAAGCACCATGGCCTGACCGACACCGAACAGCGCTATCGCCAGCGTTACGTTGACCTGATCGTCAACGAAGAAGTACGCAATACCTTCCGCGTGCGTTCGCAAGTGATTGCGCACATCCGCAGCTTCCTGATGCAGCGTGACTTCCTGGAAGTCGAAACGCCGATGCTGCAAACCATCCCCGGTGGTGCAGCGGCCAAGCCGTTCGAAACGCACCACAACGCGCTGGACCTGGAAATGTTCCTGCGCATCGCGCCTGAGCTTTACCTCAAGCGTCTGGTGGTGGGTGGTTTCGAGAAGGTGTTCGAGATCAACCGCAACTTCCGTAACGAAGGCGTCTCGACCCGTCACAACCCTGAATTCACCATGTTGGAGTTCTACCAGGCGTACGCCGACTACGAAGACAACATGGACCTGACCGAAGAACTGTTCCGCGAACTGGCGCAGTTGGTCCTGGGCAGCACCGACGTGCCTTACGGCGACAAAGTGTTCCACTTCGGCGAGCCGTTCGTGCGTCTGTCGGTGTTCGACTCGATCCTCAAGTACAACCCTGAGCTGACCGCCGACGACCTGACCGACATCGACAAGGCCCGCGCCATCGCCAAGAAGGCCGGCGCCAAGGTGCTGGGCTTCGAAGGCCTGGGCAAGTTGCAGGTGATGATTTTCGAAGAGCTGGTCGAGCACAAGCTGGAACAGCCGCACTTCATTACCCAGTACCCGTTCGAAGTGTCGCCGCTGGCCCGTCGCAACGATGACAACCCGAACGTCACCGACCGTTTTGAACTGTTCATCGGTGGCCGCGAAATCGCCAACGCCTACTCCGAGTTGAACGACGCGGAAGACCAGGCCGAGCGCTTCATGGCCCAGGTGGCCGACAAGGACGCTGGCGACGACGAAGCCATGCACTACGACGCCGACTTCGTTCGCGCGCTGGAGTACGGCATGCCGCCAACGGCTGGTGAAGGGATCGGCATCGACCGACTGGTGATGTTGCTGACCAACTCACCGTCGATCCGCGACGTGATCCTGTTCCCGCACATGCGGCCGCAAGCGTAAACGTTTCAGTTAAAAAGCCGCCTAAAACAGGCGGCTTTTTATTGCCTGTCTGGTACAAACGTATCAATTGGTTACTTTTGGCGTGAGAGAGGAAGACCTGTCGTGAATCGTGCAATGGCTCAAGAAGGTGCAGCGGGTATCGCCACTGCGGTCGCTGAAAGTGTTCAGTACCAGGGCCGCAAGGCCAGCCGACAGGGCAGCGAACAGCGTCGACAGGACATTCTCGATGCGGCCATGCGCATTGTCGTGCGCGATGGCGTACGGGCGGTGCGCCACCGCGCCGTGGCGGCCGAAGCCGGTGTGCCGTTGTCGGCCACCACTTACTACTTCAAGGATATCGATGACCTGCTCACCGATACCTTCGCCCAATACGTGGAACGCAGCGCGGCTTACATGGGCAAGCTGTGGGCCAGCAATGAAGGCCTGTTGCGCGAAATGGTGGTCAGCGGCGACGGTACGCCGGAGTCGCGCTCGCAGTTGGCGGACGATATTGCGCGGTTGATGGCGGACTATGTTCATCGGCAATTGATCAACCGTCGTGAGCATTTGATGGCCGAACAGGCGTTCCGCCAGGAGGCGCTGCTGAACCCGCGACTGGCGGTGTTGGTGCGTTCCCATCAACAGATTCTGTTGCAGGGCACCTGCCAGCTTTTCGAGGTATTGGGTTCGCGCGAGCCACAACAGGATGCCAAAGTGTTGACGGCGATTATCGGACGGATGGAATATCAGGGCCTGCTCAACGACGCCGAGCCTGCGGCCGAAGCCGAAATGCTCGGCATCCTCACGCGCTACATGCATTTGGTCTTGGCGTCGGTGTAACCCCTGATCGTTCCCACGCTCTGCGTGGGAATGCATCCTGTGACGCTCTGCGTCACGCCGGTAAGGGACGCAGAGCGTCCCGGGCGGCATTCCCACGCGGGAGCGTGGGAACGATCATCGTGCTGTATCGATAGGGAGTGTTGAATGAAAGCCTGGCGCGTCGTTGTGATCGCCTTGTCGTTCCTGCTGCTCAGTGGCTGTCTGGTGACCTTCAAGGACCCGCTGCCTTCGAGCGAACCCGCGCCCAAAGGCTTGCTTGGCAAATGGACCAGCACCAACGCCTGGGGAGAGCCGATGAACCTGGAACTGACGCGCCTCGGCGACAACCGCTATCAGGCCGTCAGCTACTTCAAGGCCAAGCCTCGCGAGCGCGAAGCCTATCCCTTCACGGTGTCGCGCCACGGCAGTCGCTGGTACTTGTCGGCGCCAGTACCGGCCAGGTTTGGCGGCCACTTCACAATCGCCGGGTTCGAACTCAACGAAAAGCACGAACTGGTGGTCTACAACCTCGACCTCGAACAGATCAACCAGGCCCTGGGGCAAAAAGTCCTCAGTGGCGAAGGCTTCCAGACTGACGACGGCGATGGCGTGCTGATCAACACCGACATGAACCAAGTCTTCGCTTACCTCGACGACCCGGCCAATTCCGATGTGTTCGTCGAAGCCGTGCGCTACCAGCGCCTGGCCAAAGCCAAAGCCAAATAAATCCAGCACCTCACGGTTTTTCTACAGGAGTTTCGGGTGGACGATTACCAGCAGACGATACGCATTTTGTCCGATCGCATAGTGCTGGCGCAGACGCCGATTCGCGTCCTCGATGCGGTCAAGTGGGACGACAACATCCGCAAGGGCTTCCTCAAGGCCAAGGGCAAGGAAATGCCCGCCGTGGACCGCGACTATTACTTGAACCGGCCGCTGGCCTTTGACTCGAGCAAGGTGAAACTGGAGTTCCAGAACATCGAGCGCGACATCACCCGCCAGCTCGGCCAGTTCAACCCGGTCGGCCAGATCATGCGCCGCATGTGCAAGGAATACCGGATGGTGGTGCGCATGCTCGAAGCGCGCGGCACCGAGGATTTCGGGCTGATTTCCCAGGAACTGTACGGCGCCGCGTCCGACGCGTTCCACGCCGGCGACCCGACCCTGGCCGACCTCGGCCTGATGATGTCCGACTACCTGAACAATATCGACGGTCGTGGCGATCTGAAGGATGAACCGAAAATCCTCACCGCCAAGGACGCTGTCAGCCTGCTGCAACATCGACTCAACAAAGTGTTCGGTGAAGCTGAGGAAACCATCCGGGTGTTCGAGTCTGACGGGATCGTCGCCGATGCGGCGGCGGGTGCCGACTACATCAAGATCCGCGCCGACGCGATGTTCAACGACCGTGACGTGCGCGCCCTGGAAGTCCACGAAGGCCTGGTGCACGTGGGCACCACGCTGAACGGCTTGAACCAGCCGATCTGCACCTTCCTGTCCAAAGGCCCGCCATCGTCGACCGTGACCCAGGAAGGCCTGGCGATTCTGATGGAAATCATCACCTTCGCCTCCTACCCGAGTCGCCTGCGCAAACTGACCAACCGTACTCGCGCCATTCATATGGTGGAGGAGGGCGCGGACTTTTTGCAGGTGTTCGAGTTCTTCCGCGAGCAGGGCTTCGAAATGGCCGAAAGCTACGGCAACGCCAGTCGGGTTTTCCGTGGTTCAGTACCGAATGGTCTGCCATTTACCAAAGACTTGTCCTACCTCAAGGGCTTTATCATGGTTTACAACTACATTCAGTTGGCCGTGCGTAAAGGCAAGCTGGAGCAGATACCGCTGCTGTTTTGCGGCAAGACCACGCTGGAAGACATGCGGACCTTGCGCCAATTGGTGGACGAAGGCCTGGTAGTGCCGCCCAAGTATTTGCCGGACCAGTTTCGCGACTTGAACGCACTGTCGGCGTGGATGTGCTTCTCCAACTTCCTCAATCACCTGAGCCTGGACCGGATCGAAGCCGACTACTCCAACATTTTGTGAGAACCACGCTGATCGTTCCTACGCTCTGCGTGGGAATGCATCCCGTGACGCTCTGCGTCACAGAGGACGCGGAGCGTCCAAAGCGGCATTCCCACGCGGAGCGTAGGAACGATCAGACTTACCAACCATCACTGCGAGGTTTCAACGGATGAGAATCCTCGGCATCCTCTGCCTTCTTCTGACCTTGAGCGGCTGCAGCTCGCTGCTGTTCTACCCCGAACCCGGCCAGCCGTTCACCCCGGACAAGGCCAAACTCGAATTCCGCGACCTCACCCTGACCACCGCCGACGGCCTGAAACTGCACGGTTGGTGGTTGCCGGTACCCAAAGGCGTGGAGGTCAAAGGCACGGTGCTGCACCTGCACGGCAATGGCGGCAACTTGTCTTATCACCTCGGTGGGAGCTGGTGGTTGCCGAAAGAGGGTTACCAGGTGTTGCTGGTGGATTACCGCGGTTATGGCTTGTCCGAGGGCAAACCGAGCCTGCCGGCGATCTATCAGGACATCGACGCCGCGTTCAAATGGCTCGACCAGGCGCCCGAGGTCAAAGGCAAACCGTTGGTCATTCTCGGCCAAAGCCTCGGCGGCTCGATGGCCGTGCATTACCTGGTCCAGCACCCGGAACGCCAGCCTCAGATCAAGGCGCTGGTCCTCGACGGCGCCCCCGCCAGCTACCGCGATGTCGGCCGATTTGCCCTGACCACTTCGTGGCTGACCTGGCCATTCCAGGTACCGTTGTCGTGGCTGGTGCCGGACGGCGACAGCGCGATCAACTCCATGGCGCAGCTCAAAGGCGTGCCGAAACTGATCTACCACAGCATCGACGACAACCTCGTGCCCCTTTCCAACGGCATCCGTCTGTATCAAGCTGCGCCGCCGCCGCGGGTGCTGCAACTGACCCGTGGCGGTCACGTGCAGACCTTTGCCGACCCGGTCTGGCGCCAGGTGATGCTGCGCTATCTCGAAGACCCGCAGCATTTCAACGGTCTGCGCCGCCTGGGCGAAATCCCGAATTACCCGGTGCCCCTGAATTCAAAAGATGAACCACCAGAGAGTCCGCAATGAGTGAAGAACGTAACGCCATCCCGCTGATCATCACCGGTATCTGCACCATCCTCGGCACCGTCGGGGTGCTGTGGTACTACGGCTACCTGCATTTCGCCAAACCCGAGGATGCGTTGCTGCTCAACGAATTCACCATGCTCAAGACCGTGCCCGGCGAAGACTACAAAGTCGCCCTGGAACCGGCCCCGCAAGTCGCCCAGTGCATCGACGGTGTACTGGTGCTGTTCGACACCGAGCAAAAAGGCCTGACCGGCGTGTTGATCAACGGCCAGAAAAAAGCCGTGCGCTGCATGGGCCAGGAAACCCCGCAGAAGCTTGAACAATGATGATTCTGTAGGAGCAAGGCTTGCTCGCGAAGGCGGTTCAACATTCAACAAATGGGTTGACCGACACAACGCCTTCGCGGGCAAGCCTCGCTCCTACAGAAAGCCAAACAAAAAGCCCCGCCTGATCAAATCAGGCGGGGCTTTTGTGTTTCAGCGTGACGCTTAGTTCGAGCTAACCGCCGAACGTGGAATCACTGGCTGGTTGTCGTTGGAAATGGTCACTTCCACCCGACGGTTCATGGCACGGCCCGAAACGCTGGTGTTTTCAGCAACCGGGTATTCCTTGCCATAACCCTGGGCAACGATGCGTGCTGGATCAACACCCATCTTCACCAGCGCCATGCGCACGGAACCAGCGCGACGCTCGGACAGCGACTGGTTATGACCCGCGCTACCGGTGCTGTCGGTATAGCCTTCGACAATCACTTTACGGTCCGGGTTTTCCTGAAGGAACTGCGCCAGTTTGTTGATGTTCACCAGACCGCTGGATTTCAGGTCGGCACGGTCGGTGGCGAACAGCACGTCACCGAAGGTCACCAGCGTACCGCGATCGGTCTGCTTGGCGTTCAGGCTGTCTTGCAGCTGTTTGATCTGCTGGTCGCGAGCGTCCAGACGGGCCTGGGCACGTTGGGCGGCAGCGTTTTTCAGATTGGCTTCAGCGGTGCGCAGGGCGATGGTCTGCTTGGCCACTTCCACACGCTGGTTGGTCAGGTAAGCCAGTTGATCGACCTTGGCCTGGTCCTGTTTGTCCTGGTAAGCCTTGTCGGCCTTGTCCAGGTAATCACTGGCGTCTTTGGTCTCAAGGGCCGCGACTTTGCTGGCTTGCGGGTTGGCTTGCAGGCCGGAGTAGTTCACGCGGGCCTGTTCCAGGTTCGCGTTCGGCTGGGTGGAGCAGGCAGCCAGGGCGACGCTTGCGGCCAGGAGAGCGGGGATCATCAATTGTTTACGCATAATGGTTCGTCCTTTCTATCGATAAGAGCTTCAGGCGTGTGGTCCGGATGCGCGCTTACTGCACAGTGCGCTGGCTTTCCTGACGCAGTTCCTGAACACCTTTCTGGGAATCCTTCACAGCTTGTTCGGCTTTGATCGCCTGGGCCTTGCGTTCAGCGACGCGAGCGTCCCATTCGGCTTGTTCGGCCAGGGTGCGGGCTTCGTCATACTTCTTGTCGTGCATGGCGATTTCAGCTTGTTTGAGCTTGTCCTGGGCGGACTTCATTTCCACGGCTGCGAATTCAGTACCACCGGCGCTGACGGCGCTGTTCACGGCGGATTGGGTCACGGCGTATTGCTCGCTCGGCGGGTTGCCAGCGCAACCGGCGAGGACGAAAGTGCTGCCGATCGCCAGTGCAGCCAGTTTCAGACCGCGCAGGTGGGTGAACGAGGATTTGGCAGTGCTGGTCTTCATGGTCTTCAACTCCATTGGGTATCTCCTGAAAAACATCTAAATCCCTCCTGGTGTGAGGAGCCGTAACCGAATGTTCAAAACGTTTAATGAAACGGCCGTACCAGGTGTGGTTACTGGGTACGACCCGAGCTGTTTTTCAAAAGTTCAGAGAAGATGGCTAATTGCCTAAAAAAACTTTGACCGGGCGGACAAGGCTCTAGGACGGGAACTTTCGCGATGCGCAGGGGTATCGACGGGTTTGGGCGGGGTTGGAAACAGGCATGTTTGGGGAGGCGAGAGGAGGGAGCGGTATTGAGATTTTTGTTGTTTTGACTGACGCCTTCGCGGGCAAGCCTCGCTCCTACAAAGGTCGCGTAACCCTGTAGGAGCGAGGCTTGCCCGCGAAGGCGTTTGACCTGATTCGCCTCAATGTTTTTGCTTGTCGCCATCCGCCGACAAATCATGCAAATGCCGCCGGGACAACGCGAGAAAGCGTGGGGTCGGGCCAACGTCTTCGTACAGCGGATCGCCTTCTTCATCGGTGGCAACCACGGTCTGGCCTTTCACATACGGGAAGCTCGCTTCGAGTTCTTCCAGCGCGGCGCCGATCAGTTCGCCCAGCAGTTCTTCGGGATGCCGTTTGGGGTACATCTCGGTGATCGCTGCCAGCCGGGCGGCGGCTTCCACGTCCAGGTGAATGGTGTAGCCAGTGTCGGTCAGGCGACCCTTGGCGTTTTCTTCCCAATGCTGGGCTAGCTCACGGATTTTCATAGTGACCTCATGACGCTCCTGCTCTTGGCAGGCGGTGTGAGTGTCCGGCGGTGTTCGCCGGTAAGCCGTTGTGCGGCTTACTGTTGAGACTAGCTTTAAGCCACAAGGTTTAAAGTCCCTTTGTCGTGTGGCTTGTAAGAACCGGTCTGGAGCGGCACTCTTGAAGTTCGTAGCCGCCCGGATTTTTTGCTGGAGTACTGCTGATGACCGATATTGATGCACGCTTGCGCGAGGACGTTCACCTGTTGGGTGAGCTGTTGGGCAACACCATTCGTGAACAGTACGGGGACGGTTTTCTCGACAAGATCGAGCAGATCCGCAAGGGCGCCAAGGCTGACCGTCGCGGTTCGATGGACGCCGAGCTGAGCGCCAGCCTCAACCAGTTGAGCGAAGACGAGTTGCTGCCGGTGGCGCGGGCGTTCAATCAGTTTCTCAACCTGGCCAATATCGCCGAGCAATATCAGCTGATTCACCGCCGCGAAGAGTCGCAACCGGCACCGTTCGAGTCTCGCGTTCTACCCGAAATACTGGCCCGCCTGCGCGCCGAAGGCCACAGCGCCGAATCCCTGGCCAGGCAACTCGGACGCCTGGAAATCGAACTGGTGCTGACTGCGCACCCCACCGAAGTCGCGCGCCGTACTCTGATCCAGAAATACGACGCCATCGCCGCGCAACTGGCGGCCCAGGATCACCGCGACCTGACCAGCGCCGAGCGCGAGCAGATCCAGGCCAAATTGCAGCGCCTGATCGCCGAAGCCTGGCACACCGAAGAAATCCGCCGCACCCGCCCCACGCCCGTGGACGAAGCCAAATGGGGCTTTGCGGTGATCGAGCATTCCCTGTGGCAAGCCATCCCCAACTACCTGCGCAAGGCCGATCAAGCGCTACACGCCGCCACCGGTTTGCGTTTACCGCTGGAGGCCGCACCGATCCGCTTCGCCTCATGGATGGGCGGCGACCGCGATGGCAACCCGAATGTCACGGCGGCGGTCACCCGCGAAGTGCTGTTGCTGGCGCGCTGGATGGCAGCGGATTTGTACCTGCGCGATGTCGATCACCTGGCTGCCGAGTTGTCGATGCAGCAGGCCAGCGAAGCCTTGAAAGCCAAGGCCGGCGACAGCGCCGAGCCGTATCGCGCGGTGCTCAAGCAATTGCGTGAACGCCTGCGGGCAACGCGTAACTGGGCGCAAGCCTCGTTGACGAAGACCACGCCGGCCCCGGCCGATGTGCTGCAAAACAATCGAGACCTGCTCGATCCGCTGGAGCTGTGCTTCAACTCGCTGCACGAGTGCGGCATGGGCGTGATCGCTGACGGCCCGCTGCTCGATTGCCTGCGTCGGGCGGTGACCTTCGGGCTGTTTTTGGTGCGCCTCGATGTGCGTCAGGATTCGTCCCGGCACACCGCGGCCATGACCGAAATCACTGATTACCTGGGCTTGGGTCGCTACGAAGACTGGAGCGAGGAAGAGCGCATCGCCTTCCTGATGCGCGAACAGAACAACCGTCGGCCGCTGCTGCCGGCGTACTTCAAGCCGTCCGCCGACACCGCCGAAGTGCTGGCGACCTGTCGGGAAATAGCCGCCGCACCCGGCGCGTCCCTCGGCTCTTATGTGATTTCCATGGCCGGCGCCGCTTCCGACGTGCTTGCCGTGCAACTGCTGCTCAAAGAGGCTGGCGTATTGCGGCCGATGCGTGTGGTGCCGCTGTTTGAAACCCTCGCCGACCTCGACAACGCCGGCCCGGTGATTGAAAAACTGTTGCTGCTGCCGGGCTATCGCGCGCGCCTGCAAGGGCCGCAGGAAGTGATGATCGGCTATTCCGACTCGGCCAAGGACGCCGGCACCACGGCGGCGGCCTGGGCGCAGTATCGGGCCCAGGAACGTTTGGTGGATATCTGCCGCGAGCAACAAGTGGAACTGCTGTTGTTCCACGGTCGCGGCGGCACTGTGGGCCGTGGCGGCGGTCCGGCGCACGCGGCGATTCTGTCGCAGCCGCCGGGGTCGGTGGCGGGGCGTTTCCGTACCACCGAGCAGGGGGAAATGATTCGTTTCAAATTCGGCCTGCCGGACATCGCCGAACAGAATCTCAATCTGTACCTGGCCGCCGTGCTCGAAGCGACGCTGCTGCCGCCGCCACCGCCGGAGCCGGCGTGGCGCCACTTGATGGACGAATTGGCCGCCGATGGCGTCAAGGCTTACCGCGCCGTGGTGCGGGAAAATCCGCAGTTCGTTGAGTACTTTCGCCAGTCGACCCCGGAACAGGAACTCGGCCGTTTACCGTTGGGCAGCCGCCCAGCCAAGCGCCGCGCGGGCGGGATAGAAAGCCTGCGCGCGATTCCGTGGATCTTCGGTTGGACTCAGACGCGCCTGATGCTACCGGCCTGGCTCGGTTGGGAAGCAGCCCTGAGCAAGGCATTGGAGCGTGGTGAAGGTGAACTGCTGGGGCAGATGCGCGAGCAGTGGCCGTTCTTCCGCACCCGCATCGATATGCTGGAAATGGTGCTGGCCAAGGCCGACGCAGACATCGCCCTGTCTTACGATCAGCGCCTGGTCGAGCCCGATCTGCTTCCTTTGGGTGCGCATTTACGCGACCTATTGTCGCAGGCTTGCGCGGTGGTCCTTGGGTTGACCGGGCAGTCTCAGCTACTGGCACATAGCCCAGACACCCTGGAATTCATTCGCCTGCGCAACACCTACCTCGACCCGCTTCATCTATTGCAGGCCGAGCTGTTGGCCCGTTCGCGACAACAGGAAGTGGCGCAGGGCAGCCCGGTAGAGCAAGCGCTGCTGGTGTCTGTGGCGGGGATTGCCGCCGGTTTGCGAAATACCGGCTAAGGTTTTCCTCTTGGGGCCGGGCACTTTGCGCTCGGGCCCGTTGCCTCTGGGCGAAGGGCGCAAAAGGTCTGGCAGGCGACAGTTAATGACGGGGTTGCGACTAGGGATACCTCGTCCAAAGGTCACGACAGGCGCGGGTTTCTCCGACTTTCGGCGGCTTGTGTGGTCAGGGCCTGCTGTGTATCTTGATCAGCCTTTGGCCGTTTGGGCGGCCACGACCCTATTTTTGAGATTGGCCCCACGAGGCGAATCTGACGTTATCTATATAAAAAATTGAGGAGCACATCGATGCGCGTCATTCTGCTGGGAGCTCCCGGGGCCGGTAAAGGTACTCAGGCTAAGTTCATCACCGAGAAATTCGGCATTCCGCAAATCTCCACTGGCGACATGCTGCGTGCAGCGGTCAAGGCCGGCACCGAGCTGGGCCTGGTCGCCAAGAGCGTCATGGACAGCGGTGGTCTGGTCTCCGATGACCTGATCATCAATCTGGTCAAGGAACGTATCAGCCAGGCCGATTGTGCCAACGGTTTCCTGTTCGACGGTTTCCCGCGCACCATTCCCCAGGCTGAAGCCCTGGTGAAAGCCGGCGTCGAGCTGGACCACGTGGTCGAAATCGACGTCAAGGACGAAGACATCGTCCAGCGTATCGCCGGTCGTCGTGTCCACGAGGCCAGCGGCCGCGTGTACCACATCGTCTACAACCCGCCGAAAATTGCCGGTAAAGACGACATCACCGGTGAAGAGCTGGTGCAGCGCAAGGACGACACCGAAGAAACCGTGCGTCATCGCCTGTCGGTCTACCATGCCCAGACCGAGCCACTGGTGAAGTTCTACCAGGAGCTGTCCACCGCTCAAGGCAAGCCGAAGTACAGCCACATCGAAGGTGTTGGCTCGGTTGAAGCGATCACCGGCAAGGTGCTTGAAGCGCTGAACTGAAAAGTCTGAATCGCTTCATCTTCTACGGCCCGCTTGCGGGCCGTAGTTGTTTATACTGGCGCACTTTTACTGACCTCTCTTACGGAAACATCGATGAGCACCTTGCTGGCCCTGGACACCGCGACTGAAGCTTGCTCCGTTGCCTTGCTGCATGACGGCAAGGTGACGAGCCATTACGAGGTGATCCCGCGCCTTCATGCGCAGAAATTGTTGCCGATGATCCAGCAGTTGTTGGCCGACGCCGGTACCACCCTGCAAGCGGTGGACGCCATCGCCTTCGGCCGTGGGCCGGGCGCGTTCACGGGCGTGCGGATCGCCATCGGCGTGGTTCAAGGTTTGGCCTTTGCCCTGGAGCGCCCGGTGTTGCCGGTGTCGAACCTGGCCGTGCTGGCCCAGCGCGCTTATCGCGAACACGGTGTGAGCCAGGTCGCGGCGGCCATCGATGCGCGGATGGATGAAGTGTATTGGGGCTGCTACCGCGAAACGGCGGGGGAGATGCGGCTGGTGGGCAACGAAGCCGTACTGCCGCCGGAAGTGGCGGCGTTGCCGGCGGATGCCAGCGGCGAATGGTTCGGCGCAGGCACCGGTTGGGGTTATGCCGAGCGCATCGGCGTCAGCCTGACCGGGCAGGACGCGGGCATGTTGCCCCATGCCGAAGACCTGTTGACCCTGGCGCGATTTGCCTGGGAGCGCGGTGAGGCGATTGTGGCGGATTTGGCGCAGCCGGTTTATTTGCGCGATAAGGTGGCGACGCCCAAGGCGCGGTGATCCTTCCAGACCGAGTTGGTTTCTTCGCGGGCAAACCTCGTTCCTACAGGTCTACGCCAACGCCTGTAGGAGCGAGGCTTGCCCGCGAAAGCGTTCTGACAAACACCGCCAATCGTCAGTTTCTAACCCCGGGCTTTAAACCTTTTTCCTTTTATGTGTTCTAGTTATCACTCGACAGTTTGCGAAGTGGCTTGCGCGCCACTAAACTGCCATCACTGATACCGAGCATGCACTTATGCGTATAGACGGCTTTTCTTCTCAGTCCTACCCCATCAAGCGCAAGCCTCGTAAAGGCAATGTCGCGCTGGATGAATCCGTCGATGATATCGACGGCGAGCTGGAAATCCCGTCCGAGGAACAAATGGCCGCCCGCGCCGCCAAAGCTTCCGCGCAACGCTTGAGCAATCTCCCCGCCCGTCAGCAAGACATGATCTACCACCGCGCCATGAGCAAGAGCGTCGCGATGGCCCTGGCCAGCTACTTGAGCACCGCCGGTTTTGTCGATTGGGACGCTGATGTGCTGGGCCTCGATCTCTACATCTGATGTTGCTGCCTTACTACCTCGGTTGCCCGTCCTGGAGTGAAAACGCCTGGCGCGACTATCTCTACCCGCAAGACGCCAAACCCGCCGAATTCCTCAATCTGTATTCCCAAGTGTTCAACGCCGTTGAAGGCAATACCACCTTCTACGCGAGCCCGGCTGCCTCCACTGTGCAGCGCTGGGCCGACACCATGCCCGAACACTTTCGCTTCACCGCCAAATTCCCCGGCGACATCAGCCACAGTGGCGACCTGCGTGAACAACTGACCGCCGTCGATACCTTCCTGCAATTGCTCAGCCCGCTGGGCGAACGGGTGTCGCCGCTCTGGTTGCAACTCTCCAAAAGCTTCACCCCGCAACGACTGTCGGAACTGGCCGGTTTTATCGATGCGGTGGACCGACCGCTGGCGGTGGAAGTGCGGCATGACGAATTCTTCGCCAAGGGCGATGCCGAGCGCATGCTCAATCGCCTGTTGCTGGATCGCGGCGTCGAGCGGATCTGCCTCGATCCGCGGGCGCTGTTCAGTTGCATCTCGACCGATCCGTCGGTGCTCCATGCCCAATCGAAAAAGCCCAAGGTGCCGCCGCGCCCCGCAGCGTTCACCCAATTTCCCCAGGTGCGATTCATCGGCCATCCGCAATTGGAAGCCAACGATCCGTTCCTCGTGCCCTGGGTCGAGAAAATCGCCACGTGGATCGAAGAGGGCCGCACGCCTTATGTCTTCCTGCACACCGCCGATAACCTCCTGGCGGCGAAACTGGCGCAACGTTTCCACGGGCAACTGATGCTGCGTTTGCCTGGCTTGCCGCCGCTGCCTGAGCTATACAGAGAGCCCGCCGCCGAGCAACTTGGTTTGCTCTGAGGCGGATTTCTTCCTCTTCTCAGGAGCCTGCCAATGGATGCGCAAACCCTTCGAGCCCAGGCGTTCAAAGCGCTGCATGAACGCGCGGGGGCTTTTGTCATTCCCAATCCGTGGGACGCCGGCTCGGCGAAGATGCTCGCCAGCCTGGGTTTCGAGGCGCTGGCGACCACCAGCGCCGGTTACGCTTTTTCCAATGCGCGCCCCGATGGCGGCTTGTCGCTGGACGACACTCTGGCCAATGTTCGGGCGATTGTCGCGGCGACGGATCTGCCGGTGGCGGTGGATCTGGAAAACGGCTTCGCCGACGACCCGGCCGAATGCGCCCAGAGCATCTTGCGCGCAGCCGAGGCGGGGGCGGTCGGCGGTTCGATTGAAGACGCGACTGGTCGTGAAGACGCGCCGATCTACTGCTTCGAACATGCCGTGGCACGAGTCGAAGCCGCGGTAAAAGCGGCGCGCAGCCTGCCGTTCCCTTTCATGTTGACGGCCCGCGCCGAGAACTTCCTGCACGGCAATCCTGATCTGGATGACACCATTCGCCGCTTGCAGGCATTCGCCGAGGCGGGCGCCGACGTGTTGTATGCGCCGGGCCTGCGCAGCGCCGAAGACGTGTTGGCGGTGGTCCGTGCCGTGGCGCCGAAACCGGTGAATGTGTTGATGTCCGGTGGCCTCAAATTGACGGTCGAGCAGTTGAGCGAGATGGGCGTCAAACGCATCAGCGTCGGTTCGGCCCTAGCCCTGGCGGCGTATGGCGAATTCTTCCGCGCGGCGCAAGAGATCAAAACCTCGGGCACCTTCAGTTTTACCTCGCGCTCCATGCCGTACGCGACGGCCAATCAGTTCTTCAAGGACTGACGATGCGGTTTGCCAAGGGATTGCTGCTGGTGTTGTTGGTGATGGGGGCGGTGGGGATCAGTGTCTGGCGTGGCTGGATTCCCGTGCCCGCGCCGTGGAATCCCTGGGCGCCGCTGGACGTGAACGCCGCGCCGAATTTTCTGACCCGCTACAAACTGATGCGCCTGCGCAACGACCCGCAATTGTGCGATCAGGCGCTGAGCAGTTCCGGTTTGCGCGTTTCGCGCCAGGCCGACAGCCCGGACGCGACATGCCCGTTGACCAATACCTTGCGCGTTCAGGGCGGCGAGGTGGCCCTGAGCAGCAGTTTCCTCGCCAGTTGTCCGTTGGCAGTGGCGTTCGCCCTGTTCGAGCGCCACGCCTTGCAGCCGGCGTCACAGGCGGTTTACGGCCAGGCGGTGACGCGGGTCGATCACCTCGGCAGTTTCGCCTGCCGCAACATGTACAACCGCGAGAATGGTGCCCGCAGCCAGCATGCCGGTGCCAACGCGTTGGACATCGCCGGTTTCCGCCTGGCGGACGGCCGAACCATCAGCGTGCTCAAGGATTGGCCAAAAGATAACCGCGACGCACAATTTCTACGCCAGGTGCGCGACGGCGCGTGCGACATGTTCAGTGTGGTGTTGAGCCCGGACTACAACGCCGCCCATCGCAATCACTTTCATGTGGATGTGGGGCCGTGGTGGGTGTGTCGCTGAAGGGATGCTGAGGGATCAGGCGGCGATGCGCAGGTTTTGCAGGACGATTGGGCGAGCCCAGCCGTTATCGAAATCGAGTTGTTTCTGTTGCTCAACCAGTTCTTCGGGCGAGAACGGCGGGAACGGTTTGTCCAGCAAGTGCAGTTCGAATTCGGCAATCGGCAGATGCAGCGGACGCGGCTGCGGTGCCGGGCCTGCGGCTGGCACCGGTTGGCCGGCGGTGAGGACGATTGGGCGCACCCAGCCACTTTCGAAGTTCTGCTGTTGCTGCTGGGCGACGATTTCTTCCGGCGGGAACGGCGGGAAAGGTTTGTCGGCCAGGTCCATTTCGAACTCGGCAATCGGCAGGAACAGCGGCTCTGGCGGCTTGACCTGGGTTTCTGTCACATCGCATTCGCGCTGGGAAATGATGTGCGCGTAGAGCTCGCTGCCAACGGTCGGCTCCACCGGGCTTTCCAGATCCACCGGTGGAAACGTCCCGCACGCCGGCACCACATCACTCGACTGTTCGGCCAGGGCCTGGGCAAAAAAATCTTGCCACAGGTGACTGACGCCGCTCAGTGCTTGGGAGTTTCGCAGGCCATAATCGCCATGACGCGATAAGTAGCCTACGGATGTGGTTTGAATGTCTGACATTTTTCTCGGTCGACGCTCAGCTCTGGCAAAATGCTCGATAGTTTTGTTATCGGACGTTTTTGGCCGATCATTAATTTTTTGAGCACCTTTTCCCATGATTGAACAACCCGCGGCCTGCCGCATCCATGTCGAGGCCTCGGCCCCGGCGTTTCAGCCACAGGCCGAGCAATGGGCCGAGCGCCTGGGCTTGCCCCTGCAGGTGGATGACGGCGAGTTTGCCTTGCAGGTGGGCGAGCAGGGTTTGCAGCTGCAACAGCTGGGCCCCGATGCGCCGGGGCCGGTGCGGGTGGACTTCGTCGAGGGTGGCGCGGCCCATCGCCGGTTGTTCGGCGGCGGCACCGGGCAGATGATCGCCAAAGCGGTCGGCATCGCCCAAGGCGTGCGCCCACGGGTGCTGGATGCCACGGCGGGGCTGGGCAAGGATGCGTTCGTGCTGGCGAGCCTGGGTTGCGAGATGAGCCTGATCGAACGTCAGCCGCTGATCGGCGCGTTGCTCGAAGATGGCCTGGCCCGTGGCGCGGAAGATTTCGACGTGGCGCCCATCGTGGCGCGGATGCGCTTGCTCAAGGGCAATTCGATTGAAGTGATGCGCAATTGGGAAGGCGAGCCGCCGCAGGTGATCTACCTCGACCCGATGTTCCCGCACCGTGAGAAAACCGCGCTGGTGAAGAAGGAAATGCGCCTGTTCCGCCCGCTGGTAGGGGATGACCCGGATGCGCCGGCGTTGCTTGAAGCGGCGTTGGCCCTGGCCAGCCATCGGGTGGTGGTCAAGCGCCCGCGCAAAGCGCCGTGTATTGAAGGGCCGAAGCCGAGTCATGCGCTGGACGGGAAATCCAGCCGGTATGACATTTATCCGAAGAAGGCGTTGAAGCCCTGATACCGAGTCGCTCCATTCGCGGGCAAGCCTCGCTCCTACAGGATCTGCGCGAACCCTGTAGGAGCGAGGCTTGCCCGCGAAGGCGCCCGACTAGGCGCCAACAATCTCAGGCCTGTAAGCCCGCATAAACAATCCCACCACTTCCCGCACATGGCTCTCCGCCGCGTCGCCAATCAATGGCTCACCGCAGCCATACAACAACCGGAAATTCCCCGCCCCCTTGAGCAGGCAAAAGAAATGCTCGGCGGCATTGCGCGGTTTATCGATGCTCAGCGCGCCAGTCTGATCGATCCGGCTCAGCAAGCGCTCCATGCCATTCAACATGCGCTCCGGCCCGGCTTCGAAGAAGATCAGCGACAGTTTCGGGTCCTGGCTGCCCAGGCTGATCATCAAGCGATGCAAGTTCACGGATTCATCACTGTTGATCAGCTGATGAAAGCCCCGGGCGATGTTCAGCAGCACCGATTCCACCGAAATGCCTTCCGGCAATTCGAAGAACAGCGGCGGCAATTGCTCTTCGCACTTGGCCACCACGGCGGCGGAGAACAGGGTCTCCTTGTCGTTGAAATGGCTGTAGACCGTCAGCTTTGACACCCCGGCCTCGGCCGCCACGGCGTCCATGCTGGTGCTGGCATAACCATTACTCAGGAACAGAATTTTCGCCGCATCGAGGATGGCCTGGCGCTTGGCCAGATCCTTGGGGCGGCCCGGACCACTGGATGCTGAAGGATTGTTCGACATTCTTCGCTTTTAATACTGGACTGGTGAGTTTGCTATTAATAACATACCGGCCAGTATAATTATTCCAAGCACCATTAGCGAAAGGTCCTTCACCATGTTCCGCTATGCCTTGCCCCTCGCGTTGCCAGTCAGTCTGGCTTTTTTATTGTCGGCGTGTGGTCACGACGAGGCACCGCAAGTCAGCGTGCGACCGGCCATGGTGGTGCAGCCCGAGCCTTCGGCCCAGGCGATGGAAAGCTTTCCCGGTGAAGTGCGCGCCCGTTATGAGCCGGACCTCGCATTCCGCATTGGCGGCAAAGTCAGCCGACGACTGGTCGAGGAAGGCCAGCGGGTCAAGGCTGATCAGCCTCTCGCCGAGCTCGATCCCCAGGACGTGCGCCTGCAACTGGAAGCCACCCGCGCCCAGGTCACTGCCGCCGAAGCCAATCTGAACCTGGTCCGCGCCGAGCGGGATCGCTACAAGACCCTGATGGACCGTCAGATGGTCAGTAAATCCGCGTACGACAATTCCGAAAACCTTTACCGATCCGGTGAAGCGCGCCTCAAGCAAATCAAAGCCGAATTCAACGTCTCCACCAATCAGGCCAGCTACGCCGTGCTGCGTGCGCCCCAGGACGGGGTGGTGGCCAAGCGTGCGGTGGAAGTCGGCCAAGTGGTCGCCGCCGGACAAACCGTGTTCACCCTCGCCACCGATGGTGAGCGCGAAGTGTTGATCAGCCTGCCGGAACAAAGCTTCGGCCGTTTCAAGGTTGATCAACCGGTGTCGGTGGAGCTTTGGACTCAGCCCGGTCAACGTTTTACCGGACGCATCCGCGAGCTGTCGCCGGCAGCCGATCCCAAGTCCCGAACCTTCGCCGCGCGCATTGCCTTCAACTCCGGCAAAGTCCCGGCCGAACTCGGCCAGAGTGCCCGGGTGTTTATCCAGACCGCTGCCGTAGTCTCACTGGCCGTGCCGCTGTCGGCGGTCACCGCGGAAAACGGTGCGACCTACGTATGGGTGGTCGGCGCCAACAATAGGTTGAAGAAAGTCCCGGTGCGGGTCGGTGCCTTCGGTGAGAAAACCGTGCCGGTACTGGAAGGCTTGAACGCCAGCGACTGGGTGGTGGCCGCCGGTGTCCATGTGCTTCACGACGGGCAGCAAGTGCGCCCGGTGGATCGCTCCAACCGCGTGGTCAA
This sequence comes from Pseudomonas sp. Emmai, assembly GCF_055179735.1. Taxonomy (NCBI): domain Bacteria; kingdom Pseudomonadati; phylum Pseudomonadota; class Gammaproteobacteria; order Pseudomonadales; family Pseudomonadaceae; genus Pseudomonas; species Pseudomonas sp. Emmai. The sequence continues at coordinate 1,593,109 of NZ_CM143685.1, forward strand.
TCTGGCGGACAAGGAGTAATCCCCGATGGGTTTCAATCTTTCTGAATGGGCGCTGCGTAACCGCCAGATCGTACTGTTCCTGATGCTTTTGCTGGCGATCGTCGGCGCACTTTCCTACACCAAGCTCGGCCAGAGTGAAGACCCGCCGTTCACTTTCAAAGCCATGGTGATTCGCACCAATTGGCCGGGGGCCACGGCCCAGGAAGTCTCGCGCCAGGTTACCGAGCGTATTGAAAAGAAGCTGATGGAAACCGGCGAGTACGAGCGCATCGTCTCGTTCTCCCGTCCGGGTGAGTCTCAGGTGACGTTTATCGCCCGGGATTCGATGCACTCGGCGCAGATTCCGGACCTCTGGTATCAGGTCCGCAAGAAGATCAGCGATATCCGCCAGACCCTGCCGCCGGGCATTCAAGGCCCGTTTTTCAACGATGAGTTCGGCACCACCTTCGGCAATATCTACGCCCTGACCGGCGACGGTTTTGACTACGCGGTGCTCAAGGACTACGCCGACCGCATCCAGATTCAGCTGCAACGGGTCAAGGATGTGGGCAAGGTCGACTTGCTCGGCTTGCAGGACGAGAAGATCTGGATCGAACTGTCCAACGTCAAACTGGCGACCCTTGGTCTGCCATTGGCGGCGGTGCAGCAGGCCCTTGAGGAACAGAATGCGGTGTCTACTGCCGGGTTCTTCGAAACCAGCAGCGAGCGATTGCAGCTACGGGTCACGGGGAGTTTTCAGACGGTCGATCAGATAAAAAGCTTCCCGATCCGGGTCGGTGATCGCACGTTCCGCATCGCCGATGTCGCCGACGTGCGTCGCGGTTTCAACGATCCACCGGCGCCGCGCATGCGTTTCATGGCCGAAGATGCGATCGGTCTGGCCGTGGCGATGAAGGATGGCGGCGACATTCTGGTGCTGGGTAAAGCTCTCGAAGTCGAGTTCGACCGCATCCAGAAAAACCTCCCGGCCGGCATGCAACTGCGCAAGGTCTCGGACCAGCCTGCTGCGGTGAAAACCGGGGTCGGCGAGTTCGTCCAGGTGCTGGTCGAAGCCTTGGCCATCGTGTTGCTGGTGAGCTTCTTCTCCCTCGGTGTGCGCACCGGCATGGTCGTCGCGTTGGCCATTCCGCTGGTATTGGCGATGACCTTCGCCTGCATGTATTACCTGGGCATCGGCCTGCACAAGATTTCTCTCGGTGCACTGGTACTGGCCCTGGGGTTGCTGGTGGACGACGCGATCATCGCCGTGGAAATGATGGCGATCAAAATGGAGCAGGGCTTCGACCGCATCAAGGCCGCCAGCTATGCCTGGACCAGCACCGCGTTCCCGATGCTCACCGGCACCTTGATCACGGCGGCCGGGTTTCTGCCGATTGCCACCGCACAATCGGGCACCGGCGAATACACTCGCTCGATTTTCCAGGTGGTGACCATCGCGCTGCTGGCCTCGTGGATTGCCGCCGTGGTGTTTGTGCCGTACCTGGGGGAAAAACTCCTGCCGGACCTGGCGAAAATTCACGCCGCCAAACACGGCACGGCTGACGGCCAAGCCGACCCTTACGGCACACCGTTCTATCAACGGGTCCGGCGCCTGGTGGAGTGGTGCGTGCGCTGGCGCAAGACCGTGATCACGCTGACGGTCATCTTGTTCATCGCTTCCATTGTGCTGTTTCGCTACGTGCCGCAGCAGTTCTTCCCGGCCTCGGGGCGTCTGGAACTGATGATTGATCTGAAACTGGCCGAAGGCGCGTCCCTGAGCAACACTGCCGACGAGGTTAAACGCCTTGAAGGCCTGTTGAAGGATCACGCCGGCATCGACAATTACGTGGCCTACGTCGGCACCGGCTCGCCGCGCTTTTACCTGCCACTGGATCAGCAGTTGCCTGCGGCGAGCTTCGCCCAGTTTGTGGTCCTGGCCAAGACCATCGAGGAGCGCGAAATCCTGCGCACCTGGCTGATCGAAACCCTCAACGAACAATTCCCGGCCCTGCGTTCACGGGTCACGCGCCTGGAAAACGGCCCGCCGGTTGGCTATCCAGTGCAGTTCCGCGTCACCGGCGAACACATCGAAGAAGTCCGCGCCCTGGCCCGTAAAGTGGCGGAGAAGGTTCGCGAGAATCCCCATGTGGTCAACGTCCACCTGGACTGGGAAGAACCGAGCAAAGTCGTGTACCTGAACGTCGATCAGGACCGCGCCCGGGCCCTTGGCGTGAGCACCGCCAGCCTGTCGAAGTTCTTGCAAAGCTCCCTGACCGGTTCCAGCGTCAGCCAGTACCGCGAAGACAACGAGTTGATCGAAATCCTCCTGCGCGGCACGGTGCATGAGCGTACCGAACTGTCGTTGCTGCCGAGCCTGGCGGTGCCCACCGACAACGGCAAAAGCGTCGCGCTGTCGCAGATCGCGACCCTGGAATATGGCTTCGAAGAAGGCATCATCTGGCACCGCAACCGCCTGCCCAACGTGACGATTCGCGCCGACATCTACGGCAAGGAACAACCGGCGACCCTGGTGCAACAGATCATGCCGACCCTCGACCCGATCCGCGCGGAATTGCCTGACGGCTACTTGCTGGAAGTCGGCGGCACGGTCGAGGACTCGGCCCGCGGGCAGAACTCGGTGAAGGCGGGTGTGCCACTTTTCATCGTGGTCGTGCTGACATTGCTGATGCTGCAACTGCGCAGTTTCTCACGCACCGCGATGGTGTTTCTGACAGCGCCACTGGGACTGATCGGCGTGACCCTGTTCCTGATGGTGTTCCGTCAACCGTTCGGCTTCGTCGCCATGCTCGGGACCATCGCGCTGTCCGGGATGATCATGCGCAACTCGGTGATCCTGGTGGACCAGATCGAACAGGACATCGCCGCCGGGCTCAAACCGTGGCAAGCGATCATCGAGGCGACGGTGCGCCGGTTCCGGCCGATTGTGCTGACGGCACTCGCCGCGGTCCTGGCGATGATTCCGCTGTCGCGCAGCGTGTTCTTCGGGCCGATGGCAGTGGCGATCATGGGCGGGTTGATCGTCGCGACGGCGTTGACGTTGCTGTTCCTGCCGGCGCTGTATGCGGCCTGGTTCAGAATCAAGAAAGACCCGGCCTGATTCCCCACGCAGGAGCAGCCTTCGGCAGTTCCTACAGGTATTGATCGTTCCCATGCTCTGCGTGGGAATGCCGCCATTGACGCTCCGCGTCAGCCTTTGATGTGAAGCGGAGCGTCACGGGATGCATTCCTTTGCTGCGCGTGGGAACGATCAAGATCGCGGCCTGCGGTAGCTCCTACAGGAATTTCAGAAGTCTCTGATATTGAGTCGCAGAGGGCTCAATGCTGTACTCCAGGCTCGGTTTGACGAGTTCTTGAGACAGTCGCAATGAAAAAGCCCCCCGCGCTGAAGGGCCGGTCCGACCCGGTGTTCGACCTGTTGGCGCAATCACCTCACAAGGAACGCCTGGCGGATTACCTGGCGCTGTTAAAGCCTCTGGACGATCAGGGCCGCTACCTGCCATTTGATGACCTGCGCTACCGCTGGGCGCCGGGGCTGGATACTCATCTCTGCTGGGCACTGGTCAAGAAGGCCCGAACCGCCCAGTACGCCAGCCTGTTGCCATTGGGTGAACCGATCCAGTGGGGCAGTTTCGTGCTGACACCCGTCGCGCAGAAAGCCATTTCGGCGGTCGATCGGCAAGCCACCACTGCGGCGCTGGCGTACATGAGCAGCCAGATCGGCGAGCACGCGCATTTCAGTTATCTGCTCAATGATCTGATCGAAGACGAGGCCATCAGCAGCAGCCAACTGGAAGGTGCGGCCACCACCACGCGGGTGGCCAAGGACATGCTCAAGCGCAAACGCCTGCCGCGCACGCCGGACGAGCGAATGGTCATTGGTAATTACAAAATGATGAATTTCGCCTGGGACAAGCGTTACGAACCCCTGAGCGTCGAGCTGATCGCAGCGATTCATCGGGTGGGTGTCGAATGTATCGATGACCCGCAATATGCGCCGGGGACCTTCAGGCTCAACGACAACGTCGTGGTGCAGGACGGTGAGGGCAACACCGTCCACACACCGCCTCCCGCAGCGGGGCTTGAGTCACGCTTGCAGGCACTGTCGACGTGGATCAACCAGTCCCACGACGCCTCTGATCAGGTTGATTACCTTCATCCGTTGATCAAGGCCATCGCGCTGCATTTTGCCCTGGGCTATGAGCATCCTTTTCGCGATGGCAACGGCCGTGTCGCACGGGCGCTGTTCTATTGGTTCATGTTCAAGAATGACTTTTCGGCCTTTCGCTACATAGCCATCAGCGTTTTGCTGCGTAACGCGCCGGTGAAGTACGGGCACTCGTATTTGCATACCGAGTCCGATGAGCTGGACCTGACTTACTTCATCGATTTCCAGTGTTCGGTCATCTTGCGGGCCGTCACCGGTTTTACAGAGGTCTATCGCAAAAACCTGGCATACACCGAGCGTTTTGACCGATGGCTGATGGCCTCCGGATTTTTTGACCAGCTCACCGAAAAACAGCGGGCTATTTATCAAGTGGCCAAGAGTGGGGTGGCGAAGGAGTTTACGGCGGCCAATGTGATGGACAATCTGAATTGCTCGTACAAAACAGCAGCGGCCACCCTGAACGGGTTGGTCGATCTGCAGGTGTTCGAGAAACGCAAGATGGGGCAGGAGTGGGTCTTCTTCTTGCGAACAGGCCCGTAAGAACTGCCGAAGGCTGCGATCTTGATCGTTCCCACGCTCTGCGTGGGAATGCCGCCATGGACGCTCTGCGTCCGCTTAAAAAGTGACGCGGAGCGTCACGGGATGCATTCCTTTGCTGCGCGAGGGAACGATCAAACGACCTGCAGCGGGTTTACAGCGTACCAAACACTTTCTTGGCCAAACTGGTCGCCGCAGCGGCCGGGTTCTGGCGAATGGTTTCTTCCTGTTTGCCGATCATCTCGAACAAGCCGTTCAACGCCTGCTCCGTCACGTAGCTTTCGATGTTGGCGCTCTTCGCGTCCACCACGCCCAACGTCGCCGCCTGGCCGGCGAACGAGTTGTATTGTTTGGCCAGGCCGACCTGGTCGGTGGCTTGCTTGACGATCGGCAGGAACTTGGCGCGGATCTGCTCACGGCTGGATTTATCCAGGTACTGCGTGGCCGAGTCCTTGCCGCCGCTGAGGATGCCCTTGGCGTCGGACACACTCATCTTTTTCACCGCATCAACGAGGATCGGCTGGGCCTGGGTCACGGCGGTTTCGGCCGCTTTGTTCATGCTGGTTTCCAGTTGATCAACCTGAGCGCCCATGCCGAAGGCTTTCATCTTGCTGGCGACTTTGCCCAGTTTGCCCGGCAGTTCGATCTTCACGTCCGGGTTGTTGCTGAAACCGCCCGGCGTGCCGAGTTGTTTGACGGCCAGTTGCGCGCCTTGGGTCAGGGCGTCTTTCAAACCACCCGTGGCATCGTTTTGCGACAGGTCATTGAGGGACAGCGCCAGGGCGCTGGCGGAAATCATCAAGCCTGCGCACAGGCCGGCGAAGCGAAGGGTAGGGCGGAGCATGGCGGCTTCCTTGTACGAATAAGGGAAATTAGCGGACGGCGTCGACGCGGATTTTCAGTGGTTGCGGATCGTTGCCGTCGAGTTGCACGGCATGGTGCTCGGTGGTGATGAACATCAGTTCACCGTTCACCTCAATGCGCGCACTGACCGAATAACGATGACTGGGTTTGACCTGCGCCGGGTCGTAGCTCAGGTGAAACGGCAGCGGGACCTGGCCTTTGACCGGGCCTTTCTGCTCATCGAGCACCACGGCGGGGGCGTCGGCCAGGGACACGTCCTGCAGGCTGACGCTCAAGGTGGCGCTCGGCGGCAAGGCGATGCGTTGCAGATAGAACACTTCGCCATCGAGGCTGGTTTTGGCGCCAGGGTGCAGGGTTTGGCAGGCACCGAGCAGAGTGGTCAGGCAAACAAGCATCAGTTTTTTCATCGAGGGCCTCTAAGACATTGGCGCCAGCAGGAACCTGGCGCCCGGGGAATTTAGCGGATTTTGCGGTGCACGTCGAAATTCAAACAATCGGCTGGCCGATAAATGCAGATCAGCGGGCCGAAACTTCTTTAAATCCAAACGGCACGAGTACGGCGAGATCGGGGTAGACAGAGATATCCTGGCCAAATCGGTTTTCCATGCCTTTCAATGTGTAACGTTTACCGGGAACTACTTGTGCCGGATCGTAATTCAGATAAAACGCCGTGGCTGTTTCTTCATCGCACTGTATACGCACCAGTTCAGCGCCCGGCTCATTATGTTCATGGGCGCGGATGGTAATCGCTTGATCGCGCTCGACAAGTTTTGGCTGTTGCGCCTCAACATAAAGTTGCCCGATCGGACTCAGGTGAAGTGTCTGGTAATGGGGCGCCTTGTCGACAGTAATGAAGTAGTCAAGGTCCAGTAACAAGGGCTGGCGGTTATGGCTGAGTTGAACATTGACCTGATATTTGACGCTCACATTTTCATAGTTGTGCGGGAATGAAAAATTCCACTGCCCGTCCGCGATGTCGGGATGAATTCGGTTCATGACAGTGATGGGGCGGGAGGTATTAATGATTTGAATGTTGATGCGTGTCTCACGCTCGCCCTCCGTTGGCACGGAATAAAAAGGCGGGAGCTTGAATGTCAGGGTGATCGTCGAGTTGTTATTCATCGCGATGTCCTTATCGTGATAATGAAAAAACTCAATTTATCCGTTAATTAACTAATAAGGAAACGTCCGTGTTTCCTTGTTAGTTGTCGGGAAGTTACAACGGGCTGGCGTCCGCCGCGTCTTCACTGCGATGCAACGCCACTTGACGGATCGACAAGCGAATCTCCGCCGGCAATACGCGCTTGGCCGCGCCTTCTGCCAACTCGCCGAGCAACTCGTGATAGCTCAGCTTGCCAGCCTCATCGCGCTTGAGTACGTCGAGGTCAAGCAGGGTCTGGATAAAGTGACGGAACAGGCTCTTGTCGAAGAACTCCGGGGCATTCAGGCCATGCAGGATCGACAGGCGCTGGGCCATGACTGTGCACAGGTCTTCCAGCTCTTCGGCGCTGATGCTGTTCTGGCCGCTGTTGAGCAGCAGGGACACCGTCATGTAGAAGCGTTGCAGGGTCTGGGCGATGCTTTTCGACAGCAGGGTCAGCAGCACGAAATGCCGCGAGCTAGGCGCCGGACGCAGGAACACATCGTTCTCGAACCGCAGCAGGCCTTGCTCGACAAAGGCTTCAAGCCATTGATCGACCACCGCCTCCAGTTCATCCATGGACCAGCGAATGAACAGTTCCGATTGCAGGTACGGATACAGCGCGCGGGTGTAGCGCAGAATCTGTTCGCGGCTCATGCGCGACGCGCTCTGGAAGAAGCTCGCCAGCAACGCTGGCAACGCGAAGATGTGCAACACGTTGTTGCGGTAGTAGGTCATCAGGACGGCGTTCTGCTCGTCCAGGTACAGAATCTTGCCCAAGGCATCGCTCTGCTCGGACAGCAGATCCATGTCCTTCACGTGCTCGATCAGCGCGCGACCGTCACCTTCCGGCAACGTGGTGTGCGGCGAGTATGGGACCTTGCGCAACAGCGCCAGATACAAATCAAGCACCCGCGCCATCGCACGATCATCCAGTGCCAGACGGCTGGTGGACAGCAGCGCCAGAGCGACCAGGTTCACCGGGTTGATCGCCGCTGCTTCGTTCAGGTGTTGGGCGACTTTCTCGCCGAGGCGGTTAGTGGTTTCGTTGAGCCAGGCCGGTTTGTACTGCGGGCCCAGTTCCTGTTGGCGCCAGTCCGGCTGTTCGCTGTCGAGGAATTCCGCGAGTTTGATCGGCTCACCGAAGTTCACCGCCACCTGGCCGAAGCGCTGTTTGAGGGCGCCGATGACTTTGAAGATGTCGAAGATCGACTCTTTCTTCTTGCTCGCGCCACGCAGTTCGCCGAGGTAGGTCCGGCCTTCCAGGACACGCTCATAACCGATGTACACCGGGATGAACACGATGGGCATGCGCGACGAACGCAGGAAACTGCGCAGGGTGATCGCCAGCATCCCGGTTTTGGGTTGCAGCATGCGCCCGGTGCGCGAACGACCGCCCTCGACGAAGTACTCGACCGGGAAGCCCTTGGTGAACAGGGTGTGCAGGTATTCGTTGAACACCGAGGTGTAGAGCGGGTTGCCCTTGAAGGTGCGGCGCATGAAGAACGCGCCGCCGCGACGCAGCAGGCTGCCGATCACCGGCATGTTCAGGTTGATGCCCGCCGCAATGTGCGGCGGGGTCAGGCCGTTGCGGAACAGCAAGTAGGACAGCAGCAGATAGTCGATGTGGCTGCGATGGCAGGGCACATAAATGACTTCGTGACCCTGGGCGACTTTCTGCACGCCTTCGATGTGGTTGACCTTCACCCCGTCGTAGATCTTGTTCCAGAACCAGCTCAGCACCACTTCCAGGAAACGGATGGCGGTGTAGGTGTAGTCCGAGGCGATCTCGTTGCCGTAGCGCAGGGCCTGGGCCTTGGCTTTCTCCGGGGAGATGTTCTCGCGCTCGGCTTCGTCGAGGATCGCTTGCTTGACCAAAGGCTGGTTGAGCAGGCCTTTGACCAGGTTGCGGCGGTGGGAAATGTCCGGGCCGATCACCGCAGCCTTCAGGTTGCGGAAGTGCACCCGCAGGATGCGCTGGGCCATGCGCACGGTGCGCTCGTGGCCCTTGTTGTGCTCGATCAGCTCGCGCAGATGGATCGGCGCCGAGAACTGCACCCGAGTCTTGCGCCCCAGCACGATGATGCTGAGCAAGCGGCGCAAACGCCCGGTGACCGCCCAGCTGTCGGCGAACAACAGCTTCCATGGGCTCGACTCGCTGTCCGGTGACTGGCCCCAGAACACGCTGACCGGAATGATCTGCGCATCTTCGGCAGCGTTCTGGCTCAGGGCGCTGAGCAGGCGGGTCAGGGTCGGCGGCGCGCCGCGTTTGTCCTGGCGGCCGAGCCAGTCGGGCTCCGGCGTCAGGTAGAAGAACGCGGCAGGCTCCAGCAGATTACCCACCGACACCGGCAGCACCGGGCGCGGCAGGCCGGCCTTGGTGCACTCGGCGTCGACCACGGCCAGGTCGGTCAGCGAAGGGTTTTGCAGGACGTAGAACACCGGACGGCTGCGGTCGAGGTTGAGGGTAAGGGACGACTGGTTGATCGTCTCCGAGCGAACCCAGAGGTACAACAGTCGGCGCAGGGTGCCAAACACAAGACGACGGAACGGGGAGCGGGTCATACGGCTTCTGCGTGAGTGAATAAAACCGAGCAGTTGCTCGGGGGGCGGACAGTGTGCCGTATTCGCCGAAAATCGGCAAAAAAGCACTCATCCAATCTGTAGTTGAGAGTTTTCGCGCCTGTCATATACTCGACCGCTCAAAATAAAAAGAAGAGGGACTGATACATGGCAACGCGCGAAACCGGCAATGTGAAGTGGTTCAACGACGCCAAGGGCTACGGCTTTATTCAACGCGAGGACGGGGTGGACGTGTTCGTGCACTACCGCGCGATCCGTGGCGAAGGCCACCGTTCGTTGGCTGAAGGCCAGCAGGTTGAATACGCCGTGGTGACGGGGGAGAAGGGGTTGCAGGCTGAGGATGTGGTGGGGTTGTAGACCCGATTCCCGGATTACGCATGACCTGACCGATCGTTCCCACGCTCTGCGTGGGAATGCATCCCGGGACGCTCCGCGTCCCTTCAACGGCCGAACGCGGAGCGTGGGAACGATCAAAATCACCTGTAGGAGCGAGGCTTGCCCGCGAAGCTTTTAGCGCCAGTGATGACGCCTTCGCGGGCAAGCCTCGCTCCTGCAGGTTTGTGGTGATGCTGCTTTTATGCGGTTTTCCAGGTGATTTCTTCTTCGCCGTCAGCGCTGATACGCATCCAGCGATCCGCCGCTTCTTCACCTTCTTCCTCGACCCACGTACCCGGCGCGCAACGCACTTCGACGTTCAACGCGGCAAAGGCTGCACGGGCGCAGGCGATGTCGTCGTCCCACGGGGTCTGGTCGCTTTCCAGGTACAGGCTGTTCCATTTGCCCACGGCTTTCGGCAGCCAGGTCACGGGTACGTCGCCGGCCTTGCACTTGTAGGTCTGGCCTTTCTTTACCCACTCGGTGCAGGTGCCGAGCGCGGTGTTCAGCCACTCTGCGACGGCTTTGTAGTCGACGTCGGCGTCTTTCAGGTAAATCTCGATATCGGGTTGGCGCATGGATGTCCTCACTGCGGTCTTGAAAAATCCATTCGCGGATTTAGCCGGCCTCAAGCTGTTGCTCAAGACCAAAAATTATTGAAGTACGAAGTAATCGTAACGCATCGACACGGTGACCTCGAACGGCTCGACCTGCTCGATGACGGCGGCGCGGCGTTCGGCACTGGCGCGCCAGCCGTGGGGCGTCATGGCTAACAGGTTGGCACGATCCTGACCACTTTCCAGTATCAGTTTGAATGCCAGGGTTTCGCTGTGCGCCAAAGCCATGCCTTCCGGCACCAGGGCCAGGTGCTTGTCGTCGGTGTACTCGCGCACTTCGTCGTACAGGCTTTCGCGCAATTCCATCAGGTGGCCGCTGGTCGGGCCGACTTTCATCAAGCCGCCGCCGGGGCTGAGCAAGCGCTTGGCTTCTTCCCAGTCCAACGGGCTGAAGACACTGGCGAGAAACTGGCAACTGCCGGACGCCAACGGCACCCGCGCCATGCTGGCGATCAACCAGGTCAGCTCGGGGTTACGTTTGCAGGCGCGTTTGACTGCTTCCTTGGAGATGTCGAGGGCGTAGCCGTCAGCATTCGGCAAGGCCTCGGCGATTTGCGCGGTGTAGTAACCCTCGCCACAACCGATGTCGAGCCAGCGCTGGGGCGCGTATTGCGCCGCCAGTTCCGCCAGGCGCTTGGCCACCGGCGCGTAATGCCCGGCGTTCAAGAAATCGCGGCGGGCCTCGACCATCGCCAGGTTATCCCCAGGGTCGCGGCTGTTCTTGTGCTGCACCGGCAACAGGTTCAGGTAACCCTGGCGCGCGCGGTCGAATCGATGCCCGGCGGGGCAGGCCACGCCGTTGTCCACCGCGTTCAGCGGTTCGCTGCAGATCGGGCAGGCAAGCATCAGGCGAGCAACTTGATCAGGGTCTGGTAGTAGATTTCGGTCAGCACGTCGAGGTCAGCGGCCAACACCCGCTCGTTGACCTGATGGATCGTCGCGTTGACCGGCCCCAGCTCAACCACTTGGGTGCCCATGGTCGCGATAAAGCGCCCGTCAGAGGTGCCGCCGCTGGTGGACGCCTTGGTTTCGCGACCGGTGATGTCCTTGATGCTCGATGCCACGGCATCCAGCAACGCGCCCGGTTCGGTGAGGAACGGCAGGCCCGACAGTGCCCAATCCACGTGCCAGTCCAGGCCATGCTTGTCGAGGATGTCAGCGACGCGCTTTTGCAGGCCTTCGACGGTGGATTCGGTGGAGAAGCGGAAGTTGAACACCGCCACCAGGTCACCCGGAATCACGTTGGTCGCGCCGGTGCCGGAGTTGACGTTGGAAATCTGGAAGCTGGTCGGCGGGAAGAAATCGTTGCCGTGGTCCCAATGCTCGGCGGCCAGCTCGGCCAGGGCCGGGGCAGCGAGGTGGATCGGGTTCTTTGCCAGGTGCGGATAGGCCACGTGGCCCTGAATCCCGCGCACGGTCAGCTTGGCGCCGAGGGAGCCGCGACGGCCGTTCTTGACCACATCACCGACCAGCGTCGTGCTCGACGGCTCGCCGACGATGCACCAGTCCAGACGTTCCTTGCGCGCGGCGAGGCGTTCGATCACGGCTTTGGTGCCGTGGTGCGCCGGGCCTTCTTCATCGCTGGTGATCAGGAACGCGACCTTGCCCTTGTGGTCCGGGTAGTCGGCGACGAAACGCTCGGCGGCCACGGTCATGGAGGCCAGGCTGCCTTTCATGTCCGCCGCGCCACGCCCGCAGAGCATGCCGTGTTCGTCGATCAGCGCGTTGAACGGATCGATCTGCCAGGCCGTCACCGGACCGGTCGGGACCACGTCGGTGTGACCGGCGAAGCACAGCACCGGACCGTCGTGTTTGCCGTGGGTGGCCCAGAAGTTATCCACATCTTCGATGCGCATTGGCTCAAGCATGAAACCGGCATCGCCCAGGCGCTGCATCATCTGCTTCTGGCAATCGGCGTCGACCGGCGTCACGGACGGACGGCGGATCAGGTCGATGGCGAGTTGAAGGGTCGGCGAAAGGTCGGCGTGGGCCGTCATGGAAAACTCCGGAAGCTCGATTTGTAGGAGCGAGGCTTGCCCGCGAAGAACGATAATGCGGTGTATCTGTTACACCGAGTCGCTTCATTCGCGGGCAAGCCTCGCTCCTACGGGGGTTAGGCTGGGCGCGCAAAATGGCGGTTATCTTAAAGCAAAACGGCGGCCATTGGCCGCCGTTTAGTGCATCTGGACTGATTTAGACGGCTGGTAGCGGCTCAGCCTCGGCGGCCGGTTTCGGCAGCGAAGACAGGAACGCCATGATCAGCGCCGCCAGGTACGGCAGCGACTGCACCAGCAGCATGATCACCCAGAAGCGGATGTCGTTGCTCGGCAGGCCCTGCACCAGGAAGATCCCCAGCGCCGCGCCCCACAACAGCAGCATGATGAACACCTCTTCCCGCGCCTCCGAAATCGCCACCCAGAAGCCGTGGTTGTCGGCGTTTTTCGGCGTACGGAAGAACGGAATGCTGCTGGTGAAGAAGCCGTACAGCACCGCTTTGGCGATGGTGTGCGACAACGCCAGCCCGGCCAATGCCGCGCAGAACGCATCTTTCAGGTTGACCCCAACTGCACGGCGGTACAGGAAGATGATCTTGGCCACCTTGAACACGAACAGCGCCAACGGCGGGATCGCGAAGATCAGCAGCGGCGGATCGACCCGCTGCGGCACGATGATCATCGCCGCCGACCACAACAGGGCGCCCACGGTGAAGAAGATGTTCATGCCATCCGCGACCCACGGCAACCAGCCCGCGAGGAAGTGGTAACGCTGGCCACGGGTCAGCTCGGTGTCCTTGCCGCGCAGCAGGCTGGCGGTGTGACGCTTGATGATCTGAATCGCGCCATAGGCCCAGCGGAAACGCTGTTTCTTGAAGTCGATAAAGGTATCCGGCATCAGGCCCTTGCCGTAGCTGGTGTGGTAATACGCCGCCGACAAGCCTTTCTCGAACACGCGCAGACCCAACTCGGCGTCTTCACAGATGCACCAGTCAGCCCAGCCAAGCTCCTCGAGCACCGAACGCCGGGTCATGGTCATGGTGCCGTGCTGGATGATCGCGTCACGGTCGTTGCGGGTGACCATGCCGATGTGGAAGAAACCTTTGTATTCCGCGTAGCACAGCTTTTTGAAGGTGCTTTCGTTCTGGTCGCGATAATCCTGTGGCGATTGCACCACGGCGATTTTCGGATCGGCGAAGTGCGGCACCATGTGCTTGAGCCAGTTCGGGTCGACGCAGTAGTCCGAGTCGATCACCGCAATCACTTCGGCATCCTTGGCGGTGTGCGGGATCAGGTAATTCAGCGCGCCACCCTTGAAACCGGCCAACGGGGCGACGTGGAAGAACTTGAAACGCGGACCGAGGGTTTCGCAGTAATCGCGCACCGGTTCCCAGACCGCCGGGTCCTTGGTGTTGTTGTCGATGATCAGGACTTCGAAGTCTGGATAATCGAGGTTGGCCAGGGCGTTGAGGGTCTGTTTGACCATCTCCGGCGGTTCGTTGTAGCACGGTACGTGAATCGAGACTTTCGGTCGGTAGTCCGAATCCCCCACGACCGGCAGGAATTCTCGCCGGCGCTTGTGGGTCCAGACCGCTTCGGCCAGTTCATGGGCTTCGGTCAGCAATACGATAAACACCCCGAGCGCACCGAGGGCGAGCAAGAAGCCCACCGTCAGGCTGAACCAGGTGCTGTATTGCTGGCTGTAGTCGTAGCCGATCCACACCAGAACCGAACCGCACAAAAACGCGATAAAGGTCAGGAAGGTGCGGCCCCGTTGACGCAGGGCCGAGCCGTCGATCATCAGCAAGGTCAGGGACAGCAGCGCCAGCACCGCCGAGCCGATCGCCAGTACCCGCCACTGTGGGATCGCCACGACCGGGCCTTCGAAGTTGAATTTCTGCTGACGCGCGGCGTTGAACACGCCCCAGTAAGCGCCCACCGAACCTTCGTCCGTGGCCTTCCACGGCTGGTCAAACGCTTCGATCACGAAGTAGTTGAAGCCTTGACGATTGAGCTTGTTAACCAGTGTGCGCAAGTAGATCGCCTGGTCCGCCGGGCTCGAATCGGTGCCGCCACGCATGCGGCCGTTGCTCGGCCAGCCAACCTCCGACAGCAGCAGCGGTTTTTTCGGGAACATCTTTTTCAGGTCCCGGGCGCGGTCGAGGACGAACTGGCCGGCCTTGTCCACCGGAACGAATTCCCAGTAAGGCAGAACGTGCGCGGCGATCAGGTCGACGTGCTTGGCCAGTTCCGGGTGTTCTTCCCAGACGTGCCATTGCTCGGACGTGGTCACCGGCACTTTCACGGCGGCGCGCACGCGGTCGAGGATGACGCTGAGTTCCGCTGCGGTAATTTCCTTACGGAAGATCGCCTCGTTACCAACCACCACGCGAACCACGCTGCGGGAAGTGTTGGCCAGTTCGATGGCGCGCAGGATCTCGCGTTCGTTGCGTTCCTGGTCCGGGCTGATCCAGATCCCCAGGGTCACCCGCAGGCCGAACTCTTCCGCCAGTTTGGGGATGTCCTGCAGCGTGCCATCGACCGAGTAGGTGCGGATGTTGTCCGTCAGCTTGCTCATGATCTCCAGGTCGCGACGCATTTCATCGTCGGACGGGTATTGGTCTTTCTGCGGGTACTGGCCTTGTTGGAACGGCGAGTAGGAAAAACCGGAGATCTGTTCAGGCCAATTGGGGGCGGTGACCGGGCGGTTGATCAGCGCCCAGAAGCCGGTAAACAAGGCTGCGATGGCAAGCACCACGACCAGGTTGAGTCCAAATTTACGCGATGACATAGCTTTTTCGGGTTCCAGAGGCTGTGGAACGAAGGAACGGTCGGCATGCTGCCAAGGGGCGCGCATCCTACACCGTGCTTCCGCTTACCGTACAGGCGGCAGCGAAAAGTCTGACGTTGGGCAATCCGCTTTCACATAAGTTCTTACACTTGTCGCTTGTAGCTTAGAACTTGTTGCTGCGTGGCCCTATAATGCGCGCCGGTTTTTGGGGTAATGGTCATGAGTACAGAAGATCCGCGGTTTGCCGGCATCGCTCGGTTGTATGGCATTGAAGGCCTGGAGCGCTTGCGCGCGGCCCATGTGGCGATTGTCGGCGTCGGTGGCGTCGGTTCCTGGGCGGCGGAAGCCGTGGCCCGCTGTGGTGTGGGCGAGATTTCGCTGTTCGACCTGGACGACGTCTGCGTCAGCAACGCCAACCGTCAGTTGCACGCGCTGGACAGCACTGTCGGCAAACCCAAGGTCGAGGTGATGGCCGAGCGCCTGCGAGGGATCAACCCGGATTGCACGGTGCACGCGGTGGCGGATTTCGTGACCCGCGAGACCATGGCCGAGTACATCACGCCGAACATCGATTGCGTGATCGACTGCATCGACAGCGTGAATGCCAAGGCTGCGCTGATCGCCTGGTGCAAGCGGCGCAAGATCCAGATCATCACCACCGGTGGCGCGGGCGGGCAGATTGACCCGACGCTGATCCAGGTCTGCGACTTGAACCGCACTTTCAACGACCCGTTGGCCTCGAAAGTGCGCTCAACCCTGCGCCGGGACTACAACTTCTCCCGCACCGTGACCCGCCATTACAGCGTGCCGTGCGTGTTCTCCACCGAGCAACTGCGCTACCCGAAACCGGATGGCAGCATTTGCTTGCAGAAGAGTTTTGTCGGCGATGGCGTGAAACTGGACTGCGCCGGTGGGTTCGGCGCGGTGATGATGGTGACAGCGACGTTCGGCATGGTCGCGGCGACCAAGGCTGTGGATAAGATTGTGGCGGGCGTGCGGCGCCCGGCGGATCGCATCAAACCTGCCTGACCTCCATGACCTGACAAAACCTGTAGGAGCGAGGCTTGCCCGCGAAGGCGTCGTACCTGACACACCGCTTTCGCGGGCAAGCCTCGCTCCTACAAGGGCGCAGCCAACTCATTCATCCGCTGTAACACGGCATTGAGGCCGTTACTGCGCGAAGGCGACAACTGCCGGCTCAATCCAAGCTGATTGAACCAATCCGGCAAATCCACCTGCTGCAACTCAACCGCCGACAACCCATTGACCCGCGCCAGCAACAAAGCCACCAACCCGCGAATCAACCGCGCATCACTGCTCGCAGCGAACTGCCAATGTCCATCCTGCAATGCCCCAACCAGCCACACCTGGCTTTCACAGCCATGCACCCGGTTAGCCTCGACTTTATCCACATCGCTCAACGCCGGCAGGCGCTCGCCCCATTGCATCAGCAGGCGCGCCCGTTGTTCCCAGCTCCCGGCCTGCTGAAAGGCTTCCAGTGCCGTAACGGCATCGGCCGGCATACTCATCGCAACAGCTCCAGCGCCTGATCCAGCGCTTCAAAGAACCGCTCCAGATCCTCGGAATCGTTGTACAACGCCAACGACACCCGAATCGCCCCGGCCAATTCGAAGCTTTTAAGCAACGGCATGGCGCAGTGGTGACCGGCGCGTACGGCGATGCCCTGTTCGGTCAGCAGGTGCGCCAGATCGGAGTTATGCACACCCTCGACGACAAAGCTGGCCAGTGCCAATTGCGGTTTGCCCAGCAGGCGAATGCCGTTGCGCGCCTCAAGGCCTTTCAATAGATAGTCGTGCAGCGCCGCTTCATGGGCAGACACAGCGTCTTGATCCAAGCCGGAGAGGTAATCCAGGGTCGCCCCCAGGCCGATCACGCTGGCAATCGGCGGCGTACCGGCCTCGAAACCCAACGGCGCCGGGCGGAAGCGGGCGTCGTGGTAGTTGGCGTCCAGCACCATTTCGCCGCCGAATTGCCACGGTCGCAGCTGTTCAAGGGCTGTATTGCGCCCGAACAGCACGCCCAGGCCATCGGGGCCGTAGAGCTTGTGGCTGGAAAATACATAGAAGTCGCAACCCAACGCCTGCACATCATGCCGGCCATGGACCACGCCTTGGGCGCCATCGATCACGGTCAGGGCGTTGTGCGACTTGGCCATTGCCAGCAACTCAGGCAATGGCTGCCAGACGCCGAGTACGTTGGACAGCTGACTGACCGCCAGCAAACGGGTGCGCGGGCCGATCAGTTGCGCGGCGGCTGCGAGGTCGATCACGCCGTTGGCATCCAGCGGCAATACCACCAGTTTCAAGTCGCGACGCAGGGCCAGTTGCTGCCAGGGCAGCAGGTTGGCGTGATGCTCCAGAGCGCTGATGACAATTTCATCGCCCGGGTTGAATAGGTGTTCCAGACCATAGGCCAGGAGGTTCAGCGCGGAGGTTGCGCCGTGAGTAAAAATGATCTGCCCGCAATCGCCCGCGTTGAGCCATTGCGCGACTTTGCTGCGGCTGTCCTCGAACGCCTGGGTGGCGTGGGCGCCGGGCAAGTGTTGCGCCCGATGCACGTTGGCTGCGCCATTGGCGTAGTAATGCGCCAGGGCATCCAGCAGGGCTTGAGGCTTTTGTGTGGTGGCGGCGTTATCCAGATAGGTCTGGTCTTGCCGTTGCAGAGCGGCGATGGCCGGAAAATCGGCGCGCCAGGGAGAAGGAATCATCATGCTATCGGGCCCTGGTAAACATGGGCGGGGGGAACGCCTGACCTTGCCCTTGACCTTGATGTTGATCTTGTAGGAGCGAGGCTTGCCCGCGAAGCTTTTGGCGGCCTCAAGGGCCCCTTCGCGGGCAAGCCTTGCTCCTACAAGGGCAGGGCGCAGGTATCGTCGAACGCTCTGCTTAGTTGTGAGCGTGCAGCGCTTCGTTCAGTTCGATGGCCGATTTGTGGGTTTTGCATTCCACGGCACCGGTTTCCGAATTGCGACGGAACAGCAGGTCAGGTTGACCGGCCAGTTCACGGGCCTTCACCACCTTGACCAGTTTGTTGTGCTCGTCCAGCAGCGCAACCTTGGTGCCGGCGGTCACGTACAGGCCCGACTCAACGGTGTTGCGGTCGCCCAACGGGATACCGATACCGGCGTTGGCGCCGATCAGGCAGCCTTCGCCCACCTTGATCACGATGTTGCCGCCGCCCGACAGGGTGCCCATGGTCGAGCAACCGCCGCCCAGGTCCGAACCCTTGCCGACGAACACGCCAGCCGAGACGCGACCTTCAATCATGCCCGGGCCTTCGGTGCCGGCGTTGAAGTTGACGAAACCTTCGTGCATCACGGTGGTGCCTTCGCCCACGTAGGCGCCCAGGCGGATACGCGCCGCGTCAGCGATACGCACGCCGGCCGGGACCACGTAGTCGGTCATTTTCGGGAACTTGTCCACCGAGAACACTTCCAGCAACTCGCCACGCAGGCGGGCTTCGAGTTGATGCTCGGCCAGTTCGGCCAGATCGATGGCGCCCTGGCTGGTCCAGGCGACGTTCGGCAGCAGCGGGAACACACCGGCCAGGTTCAGGCCGTGGGGCTTGACCAGACGGTGGGACAGCAGGTGCAGCTTGAGGTAAGCCTCAGGCGTGGAGGTCAGTTGCGCGTCGTCGGCCAGAATGGTCGCGACCAGCGGCTTGTGGCTTTCGGCCAGACGGGTCAGCAAAGCAGCTTGGCCGGCGTCGACGCTTTTCAGTGCTTCAGCCAGTTGCGAAGCCTGGGCGGTGGTGAACGCGATGGCCTGGTTGCCTTCGGTGTAACCCAGCACTGGCGCGATGGCCGCGACCAAATCGGCCGACGGGTTGAGCAGTGGCTGTGCGTAAAACACTTCCAGCCAGGCGCCTTGACGGTTTTGAGTGCCGACGCCGAAGGCCAGGCTGAACAGGGAATTGGACATGTTGAGACCTCTAACAAAAAGGAACGGGCTGCCTTACTTGAGTGCGGCCGCGTAGATATCTGGCTTGAAGCCAATCAGGGTTCGGTCACCGAGATCAAGCACCGGGCGCTTGATCATCGAGGGTTGTGCCAGCATCAGTTCGATGGCTTTCGCTTGGTCGAGATCGGCTTTGCGTTCGTCGTCGAGTTTGCGAAAGGTCGTGCCTGCACGGTTCAACACCACTTGCCAGCCGTGCTCGTCGCACCATTGGCTCAGGTGTTCACGGTCGATTCCGACCGCTTTGTAATCATGGAAGTCATAGCTGACAGCGTGTTCATCGAGCCAGGTGCGCGCCTTTTTCATGGTGTCGCAGGCTTTGATGCCGAAAAGGTGCAACGTTTTACTTGAAACGGTCAAGGAATTGCCCCCTTTACAGGTGCTGGAAAAAAATGGTGACGGATTATGCCATGGCCTTCCGGTTAAAGCGCAAAACCTGATGTGGGGTTGCGGGCTGCACGGGCCTGCCAGCAGTCTAGGCGGCAAATATGGCACTTCAAGGATATCTGTCTGATCCCGCTGATGCGGGTCGGCGGGTCACGCCCGATCGGAGGAGAGCCCGTGCCATTGGTGCAAACCGGCGCGGGCGTATTGTGCGAGGTGTTGGGTGAGGTGGAGTTGAGTGAAACCAGGCCAGGACAGCTCAAGTAGCAACTTAATTAGGCTCGTAGGGGTACATGGAACTGATCAATTCTTTATCCAGTTCGCTGAGCGTTGTGTTCTGGACAATTTCAAACTCACCGTCGGTAAATTCCTTTTGGACCATGTAGTGCATGATTGACGTGGTGTCGTAAGGCGTTCGACGTACGGACGCTGGAGGATATGTTGCAAAGAAATTCTGATGGATTTCATCTCTCGATACATTGAGTGCCCGGCCGTAATCTTCGTAAACCTTTTCTTTATTCCAAGGGATCTTTGATTCTGGATGTAAATGTTCATGCAGCAGTCCCAAGGCATGTCCGAATTCATGCAGCACCATGGCCTCAAACCCCTCGTCCGCAGGTTTGACGGCGATGTACATGGTCGGCTTGGACATCGTTCTGAAAAGCAGCGCATCAGTGCCGATGCTTGAAGCGTTTCGAGAGGTGTTGGTGGAGATTCTGATGTCCCCGTCATTCACGGGGCTGAACTCGATAAGCAGGTTGACGTATTGATCCCATTGCCAAATTACATGTTCGATGGCATTGCGCAGTTCGGCGGTTGGGTTGTCGGTAAAAGATATTCTCAATAACCGGTGCGGCGCCCAGTGTTTGTGAAAAGTGGCGGTCGCACGTTTGCCGCGTCCCCCGGATGACTTTTTTCCGGCATTGTCCGGGTTTTCAGCAATGGCAGTGTCGTAGGCTTCTTGTTCGTCGACATGTCGTATCACTGTACAGAGGAGAGGCAGGGTCATATTAACCTCCATGTTTCGTTGGTTGTTGTCTCAATGGGCGAGATTGAAATCAAATCCTCTCCATATAAGAGGACTTGATTGTGGGTCGGGCCAGCCTGGGCAGGTCAAGTAAGTCCAGGTTCGATGATAAAACCTGTGTTCTTTGCGTCCGGGCAAGGATAAGCCTCGGCCATGAACGCCTTGTCCTTTTCACTGAGCATCAGATTCAGGTCAATCTGAAGTGTCGTGGTCCTGGATTAAATCTTGATTGTCTGGACTGCGTATCAAAGCGTTTTAGTCGGGTGCGGGTGAAGTTTGTTATTAATCGATCGGCTGTTCGGCTTTTGGGTAAGCCTTGCGCATGTTTCGCCTGTCAAGTTTGCTGATGCGAGTGTTGTAGCCTACTTCCCAATCTCCCAGCGTGATTTCGTTGGGAATTGAATAGTGCATGATCGACTCCTTGTCGTAGGCACCGCTAAGAAGTCCGTTAGTGGGCAGAGTGCGGAACAAGTTGAAATCGACGTCATCCTCGGTCCATTTATCGAGTGTTTTATAAAACTCGTAAACCTTGGGTTTGTCCCAAGGGATATTCGCCTTGGGGTGCTGATGCTCGTGTTCGAGTCCCAAGGCATGTCCGAACTCGTGCAGCACGGTGGCTTCGAAATCGGTGCCGTCTGAAGGCGTGGCCAGGGTCAGGGTAGGCTGGTCTATCGGAATGCCTAAAGCATCGCTTCCAACAGCAGACGAGTTGTGCTCGGTGCCTGTCTGAATGCGGATGTCGCCGGGCAGGCTCGCGTCAAATGTGAATGTCAGGTTTGTGCTGGGCTGCCATTGCCGAATGATGCTTTCAATAGAATCTTGCAGGCATTGGGGCGCCTCATTGAGAAAAGTGATGTTCAGGGTCCGGTAGTTTCCCCAGAACTTGCTCCAAACACCAACGGAACGTTTACGTCTCCCGCCCGGGGCGGACTTTTTCTCGTTGGCCGGGTTTTCTGTAATAGCGGCCAGATAAGATGCTTCATCACTGATCGGCTTTATTACTTTGCAAGGGTTACGGTTCATGACTAACTTCCATGTGAGTTAAAAAGAATGCCTGAGTTGTTTTGGGTATTCAGGTCCACGGAAGATTAAGCGAGAAAGACTGACTTGTTAAGTTTGAATAAGGTTGGAGCTGTTACTTGATGTTGGCAAGTTCCCGCACGGCATTGCACCGTGCAGGAAATCAATAACTTGTTACTTGCGGGTAATGAACGCGCGAATGCGTTCCGCCGCTTCAACGCACTCTGCCAGCGGTGCAACCAGGGCCATGCGGATGCGCCCGGCACCGGGGTTGAAACCCTCGACATCGCGGGACAAGTACGAACCCGGCACCACCGTCACATGCTCTTTGACAAACAAGTCACGGCAAAACGCTTCGTCATCGCCTTCAATATTCGGCCACAAGTAGAAACCGCCGTCGGGACGTTGCACGTCCATCACCGGGCTGAGGATTTCCAGCACCGCATCGTACTTTTCGCGGTACAGCGCACGGTTGGCGCGCACGTGCACTTCGTCATTCCAGGCGGCGACGCTGGCCAGTTGCGTCTGAACCGGCATCGCGCAGCCGTGATAGGTGCGATACAGCAGGAAGCCTTTCAGGATGTCGGCATCGCCAGCGACGAAGCCCGAGCGCAGCCCCGGCAGGTTGGAACGCTTGGACAGGCTGTGGAACACGACGCAGCGCTTGAAGTCTTTGCGACCCAGTTCCACACAAGCGCTGAGCAGGCCTGGCGGCGGGGTTTGTTCGTCGAAATACAGTTCGCTGTAGCACTCGTCGGCGGCGATCACGAAGTCGTGTTCGTCGGCCAGGGCGATCAGCTTTTTCAGGGTTTCAACCGGGATCAACGCGCCGGTCGGGTTACCTGGGGAGCACAGGAACAGGATCTGGCAGCGTTTCCAGATGTCGGGCGAAACGGCGTCGAAATCCGGGTTGAAACCGTTTTCGTCCAGGCAGGGCAGGTAATGCGGCTTGGCCCCAGCGAGGAACGCGGCGCCTTCGTAGATTTGATAGAACGGGTTCGGGCTGACCACCAGCGCATCTTCGCCACGGTTGACCACGGTCTGGGTGAAGGCGAACAGCGCTTCTCGGGTGCCGTTGACCGGCAGCACATTGCGCGCCGGGTCGAGCCAGCCGTTCGGCACGTTGAAACGACGTTCACACCAGGCCGCAATTGCCTCACGCAGGGCCGGGATGCCGAGGGTGGTCGGGTACACGGCCATCTGATCCAGATTACTGGCCAGGGCTTCGGCGACAAAACTTGGCGAGCGGTGCTTCGGCTCGCCGATGGACAGCGCGATCGGGCGCTTGTCCGGGTTGGGCGTGACGCTACCGAGCAGGGCTCGGAGCTTCTCGAACGGGTAAGGCTGCAACTGGTTCAGAGCGTTGTTCATGCGGGGCCTCTTCTAATGTGGGAGCGGGCTTGTGTGGCGAGGGGGCTTGCCCCCGTTCGGCTGCGCAGCAGTCGCAAAGCCATTGCATGCGGTGTGTCTGAGACACTACGGATGCAGGTTTTGGGGCCGCTTCGCGACCCAACGGGGGCAAGCCCCCTCGCCACAGTAAAACCACCCCCACAGGGGAAATATGTTGGTTCAGATGCTGATGCGCGACAGTTTGATCTCGGGTTCCTGGCTGACGCTAAGCTGCTCGACGATCGCATCCTGCAAACGGCTGCACAGCAACGGGTCGGACAAAGGCTGGTTGTTGGCGTCGGTGATGAAGAACACGTCTTCCACGCGCTCGCCCAGCGTGGCGATCTTGGCGTTCTGCAGCGACAGGTCGAACTCCAGGAAAATCGTGCCGATCCGCGCCAGCAGGCCCGGGCGATCGGGGGCGCTGAGTTCCAGCACGGTCACCGGACGCTGGGCGTCGTTGTGGATCGTCACCTGGGGCGCAAAGGCGAAATGCTTGAGCTGGCGCGGCACCCGGCGCTGGATGATCGTCGGGTAGTCGTCCGGATTGCGCAGGGCCTCGGTCAGGCCGTCGCGGATCTGCTTGACCCGCGCCGGGTTGTCGCCGATCGAGTCGCCGTCGGTGTCGAGCACGATGTAGGTATCGAGGGTGAACTGGCTGCTGGAGGTGATGACCCGGGCGTCGTGAATGTTCAGGTTGAGCTGGTCCATCGCGGCCACGGTTACGGCGAAGAAATCGTGCTGGTCCGGCGCATAGATGAAGATCTGCGTGCCGCCCTCGAATTCGCGCTGGGTGGTCTCCTTGATCAGCACCAGCGGCCCGCCATCAGCCGGCTGTTGCAGGATCGCGTCGCTGTGCCAGGCCACGTCGCCGGCGGTGTGGCGCAGGAAATAGTCATCACCCAGCTGCGCCCACAATTGCTCGACATCGTCCGGATCGGTGCCGCCGCGCACCAGGATATCCAGGGCGGCGCTCTGGGTCTGGCGGATCTGTTCTTCGCGGTCCACCGGATTTTCCAGACCGCGGCGCAAGGCACGCTTGGTCTCGGTGTAGAGCTGGCGCAACAGGCTGGCGCGCCAGGAATTCCACAGCGTCGGGTTGGTGGCGTTGATGTCGGCGACGGTCAGCACGTACAGGTAGTCGAGATGGGTTTCATCGCCGACGATCTGTGCGAAATCGTGGATCACCTGCGGGTCGGACAAGTCCTTGCGCTGGGCGGTGGTCGACATCACGAGGTGGTTTTGCACCAGCCAGACAATCAGGCGGCTGTCCCATGTCGGCAACTGATGGCGCTGGCAGAAGGCTTCGGCATCCACGGCGCCGATGTCCGAATGGTCGCCGTGGCGGCCCTTGCCGATGTCGTGGTACAGGCCGGCGAGGTAGATCAGTTCGGGCTTGGGCAACTTGGCCATGAGCTTGCTGGCCAGCGGGAATTTTTCCGACACCTGGGTGTACTGCAACTTACGCAGATGCTTGATCAGGTTCAGGGTGTGGGCATCGACCGTATAGATGTGGAACAGGTCGTGCTGCATCTGCCCGACGATAAAGCCGAACTCCGGCAAATAGCGCCCGAGGATGCCGTAACGGTTCATCCGTCGCAGGTTGCGGTGGATGCCGATCTTGCATTTGAACAGTTCGATGAACAGGCTGGTGTTGCGGATATCGTTGCGGAAATCGTCGTCGATCAGGTGCCGGTTTTCCCGCAGCAGACGAATGGTATCGGCGCGCACGCCCTTGATTTCCGGCTGTTGGGCCATCAGCACGAAGATTTCGAGCATGGCGAACGGCGTGCGGCGGAACACGTTGTTGTTGCGTGCCTCGATGTAACCATCGTGCAGTTGGAACCGCGAATTGATCGGCTGCGGCGGCGCTTCATCTTCCGGCGCGAGGATGACTTCCTCGAAATGCTGGATGATCAGGTCGCTGAGCTGGGCAATGCTCATGACCACCCGGTAATACTGCTGCATGAAGTTTTCGATGGCTTGCTTGGCGTCATCGCCTTCGAAACCCAGCAGCCCGGCAATGGAGCGCTGGTGGTCGAACAGCAAGCGGTCCTCGGAACGCCCGGCGAGCATGTGCAGGGCGTAGCGGACCTTCCACAGGAATTCCTGGGACGAGGCCAGCAGGGCGTTTTCGCTCTCCACCAGGAAACCTTCGCCGGCCAGGGCCCGCAGGTTCAGGGTGCCGTACTCACGGCGGGCGACCCAGAGAATCGTCTGGATATCCCGCAGGCCGCCGGGCGAGCCTTTGACGTTGGGTTCCAGGTTGTACTCGGTGTCGTTGTACTTGTGGTGACGGGCCTTCTGCTCGGCGCGCTTGGCCAGGAAGAAGTCCTTGCTCGGCCACATGTGCGCGGTGCTGGTGACGTCGAGCATGCGCTGGCGAAGGCGCTCGGGGCCGCAGATGGTGCGGCTCTCCATCAGGTTGGTGACGACAGTCAGGTCGGCGCGGGCCTCGACGGCGCATTCGTCCACCGAACGAACGCTCTGACCGACCTCCAGGCCGATGTCCCACAACAACGTGAGAAAACGTTCGATGGAATCGCGGAAAACTTCGTGGTCGGCGCTGTCCAGCAGGATCAGCAAATCAATGTCGGAGTAGGGGTGCAACTCGCCGCGACCGTAGCCGCCGACCGCCACCAGCGCGATGTCGGCGTCTTCGCTCCAGTTGAACTGCTCCCAGGCCTTTTGCAGGATGTTATCGACGAACCAGGCGCGATCCTCGATCAGCCGGCGAATGTCCCGGCCGCTGCGAAAGCGCCCGTCGAGCACCTCGCGGGCCTGGCGAATCGCCTTCTTGAAGGCCGCGATCGGGCTGGCCTTCAGGGCCAGTTCAGCCTGGAACTGGCCACGGTCGAAGAGTTCGGGATCCACCTGCGGCATCGATTGGCTTTCCTTTCTATAAGCTATAAGGCTAGGGGCAGAACGGGTCGATCAGGCCGAAACACGCGGAATGGTGTCATCGGCGCGCAGGGTGAAGATCTCGTAGCCGGTGTCGGTCACCAGCAGGGTGTGTTCCCACTGGGCGGACAATTTGCGGTCCTTGGTGATCGCGGTCCAGCCGTCGCCCAGGACCTTGGTGTCGGCCTTGCCCTGGTTGATCATCGGCTCGATGGTGAACGTCATGCCCGCTTTCAGCTCCATGCCGGTGCCGGCGCGGCCGTAGTGCAGGATCTGCGGCTCTTCGTGGAACACCTTGCCGATGCCGTGGCCGCAGAACTCGCGAACCACCGAGAAACCGTTCTTTTCCGCGTGCTTCTGGATCACTTCACCGATGTCGCCCAGGCGGCAGCCGGGTTTAACGATTTCGATGGCCTTGTACATGCATTCCTGGGTGACCTGGGACAGGCGCTCGGCCCAGACCGGCACGGTGCCGACGTGGAACATGCGGCTGGTGTCGCCGTGGTAGCCGTCCTTGATCACGGTCACGTCGATGTTCACGGTGTCGCCATTCTTCAGCGGCTTCTCGTTCGGAATGCCGTGGCAGACCACGTGGTTGATCGAGGTGCAGATCGACTTCGGGAAGCCCTTATAGTTGAGCGGGGCTGGGATGGCTTGCTGCTCGTTGACGATGTAGTCGTGGCAGATGCGGTCCAGCTCTTCGGTGGTGACGCCCGGTTTGACATGTTCGGCAATCATTTCCAGCACATCGGCGGCCAGTTTGCCGGCGATCCGCATTTTTGCGATGTCCTCGGGGGTTTTGAGGGTGACGGTCATACAGGCTCTCTCTGCGCTCAACGGCGCTTACTAATTCGAAATGGGCATTGTGCGATCAAGCTTCGCGGCCCTGAAAAACGCGATTCTAACAGACGATCAGCGCAAATCTGAGCCTCTGTGCATCGCTTCTCTCTATAGATAGGCGCATTCTTGAGCGATTCCAAGGGCGTTTATAAAGGCGCGCGCCAGGAATCGAGAATCCGGGTTCCGTTTTTTGCAGCCCTGTGATATAAAATGCGCCGCTTTCCGGGGATACCCCGAGAAGCTTAAATCCACACACGTGTCGACACGATGACCTGGGTGCCTTCAGCTGATGCTGCTGGTTGGTCATTGGGATACGTGGAGGCCAAACCCGACTTATTAAGGAACTATCATGTCCCAAGTCAACATGCGCGATATGCTGAAGGCCGGTGTGCACTTCGGTCACCAAACCCGTTACTGGAACCCGAAAATGGGTAAATACATTTTCGGCGCGCGTAACAAGATCCACATCATCAACCTTGAAAAAACCCTGCCAATGTTCAACGAAGCTCTGACTTTCGTAGAGCGCCTGGCCCAGGGCAAAAACAAGATTCTGTTCGTCGGCACCAAGCGTTCCGCTGGCAAGATCGTTGCTGAAGAAGCAGCACGTTGCGGTTCGCCGTACGTCGATCACCGCTGGTTGGGCGGCATGCTGACCAACTTCAAAACCATCCGTGCTTCCATCAAGCGTCTGCGTGACCTTGAAGTGCAAGCCGAAGACGGTACTTTCGCCAAGCTGACCAAGAAAGAAGCGCTGATGCGCACTCGCGATCTTGAGAAGCTCGATCGTTCCCTGGGTGGTATCAAGGACATGGGCGGTCTGCCAGACGCACTGTTCGTTATCGACGTTGATCACGAGCGCATCGCGATCACCGAAGCCAACAAGCTGGGCATCCCGGTTATCGGCGTAGTCGATACCAACAGCAGCCCGGAAGGCGTTGACTACATCATCCCAGGCAACGATGACGCAATCCGCGCTATCCAGTTGTACATGGGTTCGATGGCTGACGCTGTAATCCGCGGTCGCAACCACGTTGCTGGCGGCACCGAGCAGTTCGTTGAAGAAGCTCCGGTAGCAGCAGCTGAGTAATTGACGCCTTGGCGTTGACTCAGTAAGCAAAAAGGGGGCTTGGCCCCCTTTTTGCCACCTCGAAAACCATTTGTCGGCAGCGCAGCTACAAGTTCTGTAACGTGCAGCGGCCTACAAGGGTGATTCGGGAAGAATTGAACGCCCGTTCGATCGGGTGGAATGGTTGATAACCTATCCAAGAGGATTTTTGAAATGGCAGAGATTACTGCAGCGTTGGTTAAAGAACTGCGTGAGCGTACTGGCGAAGGCATGATGGATTGCAAAAAGGCCTTGACCAAGGCCGGCGGCGACATCGAAAAAGCCATTGATGACATGCGTGCTTCGGGCGCCATCAAGGCTGCCAAGAAAGCTGGCAACGTTGCCGCTGAAGGAGCGATCGCTCTGAAAGAAGACGGTAAAACCGCCGTTCTGCTGGAAGTGAACTCGCAGACCGACTTCCTGGCTTTGCAGGATGACTTCAAGGCATTCGTTGCTTCCAGCGTTGAAAAAGCATTCGCTGACAAGCTGACTGATGTGGCTCCGCTGATCGAAGCTCAAGAAGCTGATCGCCTGGTTCTGGTCGGCAAGGTTGGCGAAAACGTCAACATCCGTCGCCTGGCACGCGTTGAAGGTGACGTTGTTGGTGGTTACCTGCACGGCAACAAGATCGGCGTAGCCGTTGTCCTGAAAGGCGGCACTGTTGAGCTGGCCAAGGACATCGCCATGCACGTAGCGGCGACCAACCCTGAATTCCTGCTGCCATCGGAAGTTTCCGCTGAAGCGGTTGAGCGTGAGAAGGGCGTGTTCCTGACCCTCAACGCCGACAAGATCGCTGGCAAGCCAGAAAA
The DNA here is from genome assembly GCF_055179735.1 of Pseudomonas sp. Emmai. Classification (NCBI taxonomy): domain Bacteria; kingdom Pseudomonadati; phylum Pseudomonadota; class Gammaproteobacteria; order Pseudomonadales; family Pseudomonadaceae; genus Pseudomonas; species Pseudomonas sp. Emmai. Next base: position 1,621,628 of record NZ_CM143685.1, read on the forward strand.
CATCGTTGAAAACATGGTCAAAGGCCGTATCAGCAAGTTCCTGGCTGAGGCTTCCCTGGTTGAGCAGGCGTTCGTCAAGAACCCTGAAATCAAGGTTGGCGAACTGGCCAAGAAAGCCGGTGCTGAAATCGTTTCCTTCACCTACTTCAAAGTAGGCGACGGCATCGAGAAGCCGGTCGACAACTTCGCTGAAGAAGTTGCTGCCCAGCTGGCTGCCGCCAAGCAATAAGACGGTTTTTTAACTGTCGCCCTGAAGAGGCTGCCCGCTTACGCGCGCAGCCTCTTTTCAGATGGGCTACCAATTTTTATTGGTTTCCCTTTGGAACTGGCTTACAAAGCCATGTTCCGATGGCGCTGAAGCAGCGCCAAGCTAGAGTGAACGCCAGCTGTAAACAGCTCGCAAAGAATTTTTTAAAATACGCCGCAGGAGAGATTCGCAATGGCTCAGCAGGGCAGTGGTTATCAGGCTCGCTATAAACGCATTCTACTCAAGCTTAGCGGCGAGGCCCTGATGGGCTCGGAAGAGTTCGGGATCGATCCGAAAGTTCTGGATCGCATGGCGCTGGAAGTCGGCCAACTGGTCGGCATCGGTGTACAGGTCGGTCTGGTGATCGGTGGCGGCAACCTGTTCCGTGGGGCAGCGCTGAGCGCGGCCGGCATGGATCGGGTCACCGGCGACCACATGGGCATGCTGGCCACTGTGATGAACGCCCTGGCCATGCGCGACGCGCTGGAACGTGCCAATATCTCGGCCATCGTGATGTCGGCCATTTCCATGGTTGGCGTGACCGATCACTACGATCGCCGCAAGGCCATGCGTCACCTGAACGCCAAGGAAGTCGTGATTTTCGCGGCCGGTACGGGCAATCCGTTCTTCACCACGGATTCGGCAGCTTGCCTGCGTGCAATCGAAATCGATGCCGATGTCGTGCTCAAGGCGACCAAGGTCGATGGCGTCTACACCGCTGACCCATTCAAAGACCCGCATGCCGAGAAGTTCGATCATCTGACTTACGATGAAGTGCTGGATCGCAAGCTGGGCGTGATGGATCTGACGGCCATTTGCCTGTGCCGCGACCACAAGATGCCATTGCGCGTATTTAACATGAACAAGCCCGGCGCCCTGCTGAACATCGTACATGGCGGCGCTGAAGGGACCCTGATCGAGGAAGGCCAACAATGATCAACGAAATCAAGAAAGACGCTCAAGAGCGCATGCAGAAATCCCTGGACTCTCTGAACCATGCATTTGGTCAGATTCGTACCGGCAAGGCTCACCCAAGCATTCTGGGCAGCGTGATGGTGCCGTACTACGGCACAGACACGTCCATCACCCAAGTGGCCAACATCACCGTAAAAGACTCCCGGACCCTTCAGGTCGTGGCGTTTGAGCGCAACATGCTCGCGGCAGTCGACAAAGCGATCCAAAGTGCCGGTTTGAACCTCAACCCGACCAACCTGGGCGAGTTGCTGCTGATCTCCATGCCTGCCCTGACTGAAGAAACCCGCAAGGGCTTCACCAAGCAGGCGCGTAGCGCAGCTGAAGATGCCCGTGTTGCCGTGCGCAATATTCGTCGTGATGCACTTGGCGACCTGAAGAAACTGGTCAAGGACAAGGAAATCAGCGAAGACGAAGAGCGTCGTGCCGCTGCTGATATCCAGAAGCTGACCGACAAGGCTGAGGCCGATATCGACGCAGCGACCAAGCAAAAAGAAGCGGACCTGATGGCCGTATAAGGGTCGCGTTTTCATGGATAAGACCAAGCAGACTGCGCCGTCCGCGGTGCCGCGCCATGTCGCGATCATCATGGATGGTAACAATCGCTGGGCGAAAAAACGCTTTATGCCGGGTGTCGCCGGGCATAAAGCGGGTGTGGATGCGGTTCGTGCGGTTATCGAGGTGTGCGCCGAGGCCAAGGTCGAGGTGCTGACCCTGTTCGCCTTCTCCAGTGAAAACTGGCAGCGCCCGGCCGATGAGGTCAGCGCCTTGATGGACCTGTTCTTCAAGGCGTTGCGTCGCGAGGCCAAGCGCCTCAACGACAACAACATCAGCCTGCGCATCATTGGCGACCGTTCGCGTTTTCACCCCGAGCTTCAGGCAGCGATGCGCGAAGCCGAGGCGATTACCGCCGGCGCCAATCGCTTTATCCTGCAGATCGCCGCCAACTACGGCGGTCAGTGGGATATCGCGCAAGCTGCGCAGCGTCTGGCACGGGAAGTCCAGGCCGGGCATTTGCGCCCGGAAGACATCACCCCGGAACTGCTGCAAACCTGTCTGGTCACCGGCGATCTGCCGTTGCCGGACTTGTGCATCCGTACCGGCGGTGAGCACCGCATCAGCAATTTCCTGCTGTGGCAGCTGGCGTACACCGAGCTGTACTTCTCCGACCTGTTCTGGCCGGACTTCAAACACGAAGCCATGCGCACCGCGCTGGCCGATTTCGCTTCTCGTCAGCGCCGCTTCGGTAAAACGAGCGAGCAGATCGAGTCTGGAGCCCGGGTTTAATGCTTAAACAACGAATCATTACTGCGCTGATCCTGCTGCCGATCGCCTTGTGCGGGTTTTTCCTGCTCGAAGGCTCCGGCTTTGCGCTGTTCATCGGGCTGGTCGTGACCCTGGGTGCATGGGAGTGGGCTCGCCTGGCAGGTTTCACTGCCCAGCCGATTCGCGTTGCCTATGCGGCTGTGGTCGCGCTGATGCTGTTTGTCATGCATGTCCTTCCCGGGCTCGCGCCTTGGGTATTGGGCGCCGCTGTGCTCTGGTGGGCAGTGGCGACGTACTTGGTGCTGACCTATCCGCGCTCCAGCGAACACTGGGCCAGCGCCGCCTGCAAACTGGTGATCGGTCTGTTGATCCTGCTGCCCGCGTGGCAAGGTCTGGTCCAGATCAAGCAAGAGCCCTTGGGCAACTGGCTGATCATGGCGGTCATGGTGCTGGTTTGGGGGGCTGACATCGGTGCGTACTTCTCCGGGCGCAAGTTCGGCAAGCGCAAGTTGGCGCCGCAAGTCAGTCCGGGCAAGAGCTGGGAAGGCGTCTATGGTGGCCTGGCGTTGAGCCTGGTGATCACGCTGGTGGTCGGCCTGGTTCGCGACTGGACGGTGGCGGAGTTGCTTAAAGGCCTGGTCGGCGCCGCATTGATCGTGTTTATTTCGGTGGTGGGCGACCTCACCGAAAGCATGTTCAAGCGTCAGTCCGGGATCAAGGACAGCAGTAATCTGCTGCCCGGTCACGGCGGTGTGCTGGACCGTATCGACAGCCTGACCGCCGCGATACCGGTGTTCGCGGTGTTGTTGTGGATGGCTGCACCGTGAGCCGTCCACAGCAGATTACCGTCCTGGGGGCGACAGGCTCGATTGGCCTGAGCACCCTGGATGTCATTGCGCGTCATCCCGAGCGCTATCAGGTGTTCGCATTGAGCGGTTTTACTCGATTGAGTGAGCTGCTCGCCTTGTGCGTGCGGCATGTACCGCGGTTTGCGGTCGTGCCTGAAGCGGGTGTTGCCCGGGTCCTGCAGGACGACTTGCGCGCTGCCGGCCTGTCGACGCGCGTTCTGGTGGGGGAGGAGGGCCTGTGTCAGGTCGCTGCCGACCCTGAAGTCGATGCGGTCATGGCGGCCATCGTTGGTGCGGCGGGCTTGCGTCCGACCCTGGCGGCGGTCGAGGCGGGCAAGAAGATCTTGCTGGCCAACAAGGAAGCGCTGGTGATGTCCGGCGCCTTGTTCATGCAGGCCGTGCGCCAAAGCGGTTCGGTGCTGCTGCCGATCGACAGCGAACACAATGCGATTTTCCAGTGCATGCCCAACGATTTCGCCCGCGGTCTGGGTGCGGTTGGTGTGCGTCGGATTTTACTGACGGCCTCTGGCGGTCCGTTCCGGCAGACGCCGATGGCGGAATTGGCGCACGTGACCCCCGATCAAGCCTGCGCTCACCCGAACTGGTCGATGGGGCGCAAGATATCGGTCGATTCGGCCAGCATGATGAACAAAGGCCTTGAGCTGATCGAAGCCTGCTGGCTGTTCGATGCCAAGCCATCCCAGGTCGAAGTGGTGATTCATCCCCAGAGCGTTATCCATTCGCTGGTCGACTATATCGATGGTTCGGTATTGGCGCAGTTGGGTAACCCGGATATGCGTACGCCGATTGCCAACGCCCTGGCCTGGCCAGAGCGGATCGACTCGGGTGTCGCCCCGCTGGATCTGTTTGCCATTGCGCGCCTGGATTTCCAGGCGCCCGATGAACAGCGTTTCCCGTGCCTGCGCCTGGCGCGGCAAGCGGCAGAGGCGGGCAACAGCGCGCCGGCCATGCTTAATGCGGCAAATGAAGTGGCGGTCGCGGCCTTTCTCGACGGGCGGGTTCGTTACCCGGAAATCGCGAGTATCATCGAGGAAGTCTTGAATCTCGAGCCTGTGGTGGCGGTGAATGATCTCGAGGCGGTGTTCACCGCAGACGCCAAGGCGCGTGTGCTGGCCGAACAGTGGTTGAGTCGTCACGGGCGATAAGTGCTGCAGTACGTTTGCCCCCATGCAGCACTGGATAGGATTGCGGAGAAAGTAGATGAGCGCGCTCTATATGATTGTCGGCACCCTGGTAGCCTTGGGCGTGCTGGTCACCTTCCACGAATTCGGCCATTTCTGGGTCGCACGTCGCTGTGGGGTCAAAGTGCTGCGTTTCTCCGTGGGCTTCGGCATGCCGTTGCTGCGCTGGCACGACAAGCAAGGCACTGAATTCGTGCTGGCCGCCATTCCGTTGGGTGGCTACGTGAAGATGCTCGACGAGCGCGAAGGCGAAGTGCCGGTCGATCAGCTCGATCAATCCTTCAATCGCAAGTCCGTGCGTCAGCGCATTGCCATCGTTGCGGCGGGCCCGATCGCCAACTTTCTGCTGGCGATGGTGTTTTTCTGGGTGTTGGCCATGCTCGGCAGCGAGCAGGTGCGCCCGGTTATCGGCGCAGTCGAGTCCGGCAGTATCGCCGCCAAGGCGGGTTTGAGCGCGAATCAGGAAATTGTGGCCATTGATGGCGAGCCGACTTCCGGGTGGGCGGCCGTGAACCTGCAGTTGGTCCGTCGCCTTGGCGAGAGCGGTACGTTGCAATTGTTGGTGCGTGAGCAGGGCTCGACGGCCGATTCGCCGCGTGAGCTGGCGCTGGATCACTGGCTCAAGGGTGCCGATGAGCCGGATCCGATTCGCTCGCTGGGTATTCGCCCATGGCGTCCGGCCTTGCCGCCGATCCTGGCGGAACTCGATTCGAAAGGGCCGGCGCAAGCTGCGGGCCTGAAGACCGGTGACCGGTTGTTGGCGCTTGATGGCAAGTCTCTGGATGACTGGCAGCAAGTGGTCGATACAGTACGTATGCATCCGGATACCAAAATCATGCTGCGCGTCGAGCGCGATGGTGCTCAAATCGACGTCCCTGTGACGCTGGCAGCCCGCGGCGGGAGCAAAGCGCCTACGGGTTACCTGGGCGCCGGGGTTAAAGCAGTCGATTGGCCACCAGAGATGATTCGCGAGGTCAGCTACGGTCCGATAGCCGCAATTGGGGAGGGTGCCCGACGCACCTGGACCATGAGTGTACTGACCCTCGATTCGCTCAAGAAAATGTTGTTCGGCGAGCTCTCGGTAAAAAACTTGAGTGGACCGATAACCATTGCTAAAGTGGCGGGCGCTTCTGCCCAGTCGGGTGTCGCTGATTTCCTGAATTTCCTTGCTTATCTGAGTATTAGCTTGGGTGTTCTGAATTTGTTGCCCATTCCAGTACTGGATGGGGGGCATTTGTTGTTTTATCTGATCGAGTGGGTGCGTGGTCGCCCCTTGTCAGATCGGGTGCAGGGTTGGGGGATACAGATCGGTATCAGTTTGGTGGTCGGGGTGATGTTGCTTGCTCTGGTCAATGATCTGGGTCGACTGTAACGCTTCGCTGAATTGCGAATCTGCCGCATTTTGCGGCAGTTTGTTTATTGCCAGTTGGAATAAGAAAGGACTTCATGAAACGTCTGCTGCTAACTGCGGTTCTCACCGTATTGATGATCGCCGAAGTTCACGCCGAGTCCTTCACTATCTCTGATATTCGCGTCAATGGCCTCCAGCGGGTCTCCGCGGGTAGTGTCTTTGGTGCCTTGCCGTTGAACGTCGGTGAACAGGCGGATGATCGTCGCCTGGTGGAATCCACTCGTGCGTTGTTCAAAACCGGTTTCTTTCAAGATATCCAGCTGGGTCGCGAAGGCAATGTCCTCGTTATCACGGTCGTCGAGCGTCCGTCGGTCGCGAGTATCGAGATCGAGGGTAACAAGGCTATCTCCACTGAAGACCTGATGAAGGGCCTCAAGCAATCCGGCCTGTCCGAAGGCGAGATCTTCCAGCGTGCCACCCTCGAAGGTGTGCGTAACGAACTGCAGCGCCAGTATGTCGCGCAGGGTCGTTACTCGGCGACCGTCGACACCGAAGTGGTGGCGCAGCCGCGTAACCGCGTGGCGTTGAAGGTCAATATCAACGAAGGCACCGTTGCCGCTATCCAGCACATCAACGTGGTGGGTAACACGGTCTTCCCCGATGACGACCTGATCGACCTGTTCGAACTCAAGACCACCAACTGGCTGTCGTTCTTCAAGAACGATGACAAGTACGCTCGCGAGAAACTCTCCGGTGACCTGGAGCGTCTGCGCTCCTACTATCTGGACCGCGGCTATATCAACATGGATATCGCTTCGACCCAGGTCTCCATCACCCCGGACAAAAAACACGTCTACATCACGGTCAACGTCAACGAAGGCGAGAAATACACCGTTCGTGACGTGAAGCTCAGTGGTGACCTGAAAGTGCCTGAAGACCAGGTCAAGTCCCTGCTGCTGGTCCAGAAAGGCCAGGTGTTCTCGCGCAAGCTGATGACCACGACTTCGGAACTGATCACGCGTCGTCTGGGTAACGAGGGTTACACCTTCGCCAACGTCAACGGCGTGCCTCAGCCTCACGATGACGATCACACGGTAGACATCACGTTCGCTGTTGATCCGGGCAAGCGTGCCTACGTGAACCGCATCAACTTCCGTGGCAACACCAAGTCCGAAGACGAAGTGCTGCGTCGTGAAATGCGCCAGATGGAAGGTGGCTGGGCTTCGACCTACCTGATCGACCAATCCAAGACCCGTCTTGAGCGTCTGGGCTTCTTCAAGGAAGTGAACGTCGAAACCCCGGCCGTGCCGGGCGTGGACGATCAGGTGGACGTGAACTACAGCGTTGAAGAACAGGCTTCCGGTTCGATTACCGCCAGTGTCGGTTTCGCCCAGAGCGCCGGTCTGATCCTCGGTGGTTCGATCACCCAGAACAACTTCCTGGGTACGGGTAACAAGGTCAGCATCGGACTGACCCGAAGCCAATACCAGAGCCGCTATAACTTCGGTTATGTCGACCCGTACTGGACCGCTGACGGTGTGAGCCTGGGCTACAACGCGTTCTATCGCACCACTGACTACAAAGACCTCGATGTCGATGTTGCAAGCTATGCGGTAGACAGCCTGGGTGCTGGCGTCAGCGTCGGCTACCCGATCAGCGAGACTTCGCGTCTGACCTTTGGCCTGACTGCACAGCAGGACAAGATCAAGACCGGTCAATACACCGTCGACGAGATTTTCGACTTCGTAAACCGTGAAGGCGACAGCTACCTGAACTTCAAGGCGTCCGCCGGCTGGTCCGAGTCCACGTTGAACAAAGGCGTACTGGCGACCCGTGGCCATTCCCAGAGCCTGACTCTGGAAACCACGACCCCTGGCAGCGACCTGTCTTTCTTCAAACTCGATTACCGCGGTCAGTTGTTCCAGCCAATCACCGAGAACTACACCGTACGCCTGCACACCGAACTCGGTTACGGCGACGGCTACGGTTCAACCGACGGCTTGCCGTTCTATGAAAACTACTATGCTGGTGGTTTCAACTCGGTTCGTGGCTTCAAGGACAGTACCCTTGGTCCGCGCAGTACGCCGAGCCGTGGTCAGGGTGTAACGGGTAACGCCGGTACGCTAGCCGACCCGGACCAGGATCCGCTGCCGTTCGGTGGTAACGTCCTGATCCAGGGTGGCGTCGAAGTGTTGTTCCCGCTGCCATTCGTCAAGGATCAGCGTTCCCTGCGTACTTCGGTATTCTGGGATGTGGGTAACGTATTCGACTCCAAGTGCGACAAGACGACGAACGCCAATGTCGGTTCGACCTCTCAAACAGAGTGCAACGACATCAGCCTGAGCAACGTAGCCAGTTCCGTCGGTGTCGGCGTGACATGGGTTACCGCACTGGGTCCTCTGAGCTTCGCGTTGGCCATGCCGGTCAAGAAACCGGATAACGCTGAAACCCAAGTGTTCCAATTCTCCCTCGGCCAGACGTTCTAAGCGTCTGACCCATAACGACAATGGATTTTGTAGGAGTGCATCGTGCGTAAGTTGACTCAATTGGTTCTCCTGGCGACCGTACTGGTAGCAGGTCCGGCTTTTGCCGACATGAAAATCGCCGTCCTGAACTATCAGATGGCCCTGCTTGAATCCGACGCGGCGAAAAAATACGCCGTGGACGCGGAGAAGAAGTTCGGCCCGCAGCTGAGCAAACTCAAGACGCTGGAAAGCAGTGCCAAAGGTATCCAGGATCGTCTGGTAGCCGGTGGTGACAAGATGCAGCAAGGCGAACGCGAACGCCTGGAGCTTGAGTTCAAGCAAAAGGCCCGTGACTTTCAGTTCCAGTCCAAGGAATTGAACGAAGCCAAAGCCGTTGCCGACCGTGAAATGCTGAAGCAGCTCAAGCCGAAACTGGACAGCGCTGTGGAAGAAGTCATCAAGAAAGGTGCTTTTGACCTGGTCTTCGAGCGTGGCGCAGTGATTGATGTCAAACCTCAGTACGACATCACTCGCCAGGTTATCGAGCGCATGAATCAGCTGAAGTAATCCATGACAGCGACTATAAAGCTCGGCCAATTGGCCGAGTTCCTCGGCGCCACCCTACGTGGCGACCCGGAGAAAGAAATTACTGGGCTAGCCACTTTGCAAGAGGCTGGCCCAGCTCAGTTGAGCTTTCTGGCAAACCCGCAATACCGCAAATACCTGCCGGACAGTAAAGCCGCAGCCCTGTTGCTCAAGGCCGCCGACGCTGAAGGTTTTGCCGGTAATGCGCTGGTCGTGCCTGATCCTTACCTGGCTTACGCCCGTATTTCCCATCTGTTCGATCCCAAGCCGAAAGCGGCTGCCGGTATTCATCCGACAGCGGTCGTGGCGGCGGACGCGGTGGTCGATCCGGCGGCAAGCATCGGGGCCTTTGCGGTGATCGAAAGCGCCGCGCGTATTGCCGCGGGTGTGACCGTCGGGGCGCATTGCTTCATCGGTGCGCGATGCGAGATTGGTGAGGGAGGCTGGCTGGCTCCGCGGGTCACGCTGTACCACGACGTGCGCATTGGCAAACGCGTGGTGATTCAGTCGGGTGCCGTGCTCGGTGGTGAAGGTTTCGGTTTTGCCAATGAGAAAGGTGTCTGGCAGAAGATCGCCCAGATTGGTGGCGTGCTGGTCGGCGACGATGTGGAGATTGGCGTGAACACCGCCATCGACCGTGGTGCGTTGGCCGATACCATTCTTGGTAACGGTGTGAAGCTCGACAATCAGATCCAGATCGCCCACAACGTCCAGGTCGGTGATCACACTGCCATGGCCGCGTGCGTGGGGATCTCCGGCAGCACCAAGATCGGCAAGCACTGCATGCTCGCCGGCGGTGTAGGGCTGGTGGGGCATATCGAGATTTGCGACAACGTTTTCCTGACCGGGATGACCATGGTGACCCACTCGATTACCGAGCCGGGTTCCTACTCTTCCGGTACAGCCATGCAACCGGCTGCCGAGTGGCGCAAAAGCGCGGCACGCATCCGTCAGCTCGATGACATCGCGCGGCGTCTGCGACAGCTGGAAAAGCGAGTAGGGGAAGTGACCCCTGGCGGTAATGCTTCATCAGATGGCTGATACCATTTCCATATCAAGTGTGCACAGCCGCTAGACTGCCTCCTTGATTTGCTAGAGGGGTGCGCGTCAGTCGCGCTCTCCCAATCTTTACATAGGCTTCCCCCCGAAATGATGGACATCAACGAGATTCGCGAATACCTGCCTCACCGTTACCCGTTCCTGCTGGTGGACCGGGTCGTGGAACTGGATGTGGAAGGCAAGCGCATTCGCGCCTACAAGAATGTCAGCATCAACGAACCGTTCTTCAATGGTCACTTCCCTGCGCATCCAATCATGCCGGGCGTACTGATCATCGAAGCAATGGCTCAGGCTGCCGGTATCCTTGGTTTCAAAATGCTCGACGTGAAGCCTGCTGACGGCACGCTTTACTACTTCGTCGGCTCTGACAAGCTGCGTTTTCGCCAGCCTGTCACCCCAGGCGATCAGTTGATCCTCGAAGCCCGCTTCATCAGCTGCAAGCGCCAGATCTGGAAGTTCGAATGCCAGGCTTCGGTCGACGGCAAGCCAGTCTGCTCCGCTGAAATCATCTGCGCGGAACGCAAACTATGAGTTTGGTTGACCCTCGCGCAATCATCGATCCGACAGCCATCCTGGCTGACGACGTCGAGGTCGGCCCATGGTCGATCATCGGCGCTGGTGTGGAAATCGGCGAGGGGACAGTGATCGGGCCGCATGTGATTCTCAAGGGCCCGACCCGTATCGGTAAGCACAACCGCATCTACCAGTTTTCCTCGGTAGGTGAGGACACGCCCGATCTGAAATACAAAGGCGAAGAAACTCGCCTGGTCATCGGTGACCACAACGTTATCCGCGAAGGCGTAACGATTCACCGTGGCACCGTGCAGGACCGTTCGGAAACCACGCTGGGTGATCACAACCTGATCATGGCGTATGCCCATATCGGTCACGATAGCGTGATCGGCAACCACTGCATTCTGGTCAACAACACCGCGTTGGCCGGCCATGTGCACGTTGAAGATTGGGCGATCCTGTCCGGCTTCACCCTGGTTCACCAGTATTGCCACATCGGCGCCCATAGTTTCTCCGGCATGGGCACCGCTATTGGCAAGGACGTGCCCGCGTACGTCACGGTATTCGGCAATCCGGCCGAAGCCCGCAGCATGAACTTCGAAGGCATGCGCCGTCGTGGTTTCAGCGAAGACGCGATCCACGCGCTGCGTCGTGCCTACAAGGTGGTTTACCGCCAGGGCCTGACAGTCGAGCAGGCGCTCGCCGAACTGGCCGAACCTTCGGCACAGTTTCCGGAAGTCGCGGTGTTCCGTGATTCCATCCAGTCCTCGACCCGCGGCATCACTCGCTAATCATGGCTAATCTGCGTATTGCGCTGGTAGCGGGTGAGGCTTCCGGTGACATTCTGGGCGCCGGTCTGATGCGCGCGCTCAAGGCCCGGCATCCGGCGGTGGAATTCATCGGTGTCGGTGGTCCGCTGATGCAGGCCGAAGGCCTGACGTCGTACTTCCCGATGGAACGTCTTTCGGTCATGGGCCTGGTGGAAGTGCTGGGCCGCTTGCGCGAACTGCTGGCCCGACGCAAGAAGCTGATTGCGGATCTGATCGCCGAAAAGCCGGACGTATTCATCGGCATCGATGCCCCGGATTTCACCCTCAATATCGAACTCAAGCTGCGTCAGGCCGGGATCAAGACCGTGCATTACGTCAGCCCGTCGGTCTGGGCCTGGCGGCAAAAGCGGGTGTTGAAGATTCGCGAAGGCTGCGACCTGATGCTGACGCTGTTCCCGTTCGAAGCGAAGTTCTATGAAGAGAAAGGCGTGCCGGTGCGGTTTGTCGGGCACTCCCTGGCCGATGCGATTCCGCTGCAAGCCGATCGCGCAGCAGCGCGGGCTGAGCTGGGCTTGCCCGACGGTCCGTTGGTGGCGTTGATGCCCGGTAGCCGTGGCGGTGAAGTCGGCCGTCTCGGCGCGTTGTTCCTCGACACCGCCCAGCGCCTGCGCGCCCTGCGCCCCGGCGTGCGCTTTGTCATGCCATGCGCCAGTCCGCAGCGCCGGGCCCAGCTCGAAGAGCTGTTGGCCGGTCGCGATCTGCCGCTGACCTTGCTCGATGGTAAATCCCATCTGGCCCTGGCCGCCTGCGACGCAGTGTTGATCGCCTCTGGTACGGCGACGCTCGAAGCATTGTTGTACAAACGGCCGATGGTGGTTGCCTATCGCCTGGCACCGCTGACGTTCTGGATTCTCAAGCGCATGGTGAAAAGTCCCTACGTTTCGTTGCCGAACTTGCTGGCCCATCGCCTGCTGGTGCCCGAGTTGCTGCAGGACGATGCGACGGTCGAAGCCCTGGCCCAGACCCTGTCCCCGCTGATCGACGGCGGCGAAGAACAGACCCGCGGCTTTGATGAAATCCACCGCACCTTGCGTCTGGACGCCTCCAACCAGGCGGCGGACGCCGTGCTGAATCTGATCGGCCACGTACAATGAGTAAGACAAGCATGCAAATGGGGCTGGATTTCACCTTGGTCGCTGAAGTGGAAGATTTGGTTGCCGGTGTCGACGAAGTCGGTCGCGGTCCGCTCTGCGGCGCCGTGGTCACGGCTGCGGTGATTCTCGACCCGAATCGGCCGATCCTCGGCCTGAACGATTCGAAGAAGCTCACCGAAGCCCGCCGCGAAAAGCTCTACGACGAAATCTGCGAGAAGGCCCTGAGCTGGCACATCGCCCGGGCCGAAGTCGAAGAAATCGACGAGCTGAACATTCTGCACGCCACCATGCTGGCCATGCAGCGCGCCATCGAAGGCCTGCACATCCAGCCGAAACTGGCGATGATCGACGGCAACCGTTGCCCGAAATTGTCCATGCGCGCCGAAGCGGTGGTGCAGGGCGACGGCAAGGTGCCGGCCATCGCCGCCGCGTCGATTCTGGCCAAGGTCAGTCGCGACCGTGAAATGGCTGCTTTCGAATTGATTTACCCGGGTTACGGCATTGGCGGCCACAAAGGCTACCCGACGCCCGTTCATCTGGAAGCCCTGGCCCGATTGGGGCCGACCCCCATCCATCGCCGTTCGTTCGCCCCGGTCCGCCTGGCTTACGAGGCGCGGGAAAACCTGATCGAGAGTTAGTCGCAAGGCTGATGTTTTTCCCAAGGCCCGGTACAATCCGGGCCTTGTTGTCTTCACGTTTACAGACAGGATCACTATGCCGGCTTCATTCGTTCACCTACGCCTGCACACTGAATATTCCCTGGTCGACGGTCTGGTGCGGATCAAACCGCTGGTCAAGACCCTGGTCGGCATGAACATGCCTGCCGTGGCGGTCACTGACCAGAACAACATGTGTTCCCTGGTCAAATTCTATAAAGCCTCGATGGGCGCGGGCATCAAGCCAATCTGCGGCGCCGACCTGTGGCTGTCGAACAAGGATCCGGATAACGCCCTGAGCCGGATCAGCCTGCTGGCGATGAACGCCGTCGGCTATCGCAACCTCACCGAACTGATCTCCCGTGGCTTCATCGACGGCCAGCGCAACGGCTCGATCATCATCGAGCGCGAATGGGTGGCCGAAGCCAGCGAAGGCTTGATCATGCTGTCGGCGGCGAAAGAGGGCGAAATCGGCCTGGCCCTGCTCGGCGGCAACCCCGCCGAAGCCGAAACCCTGGCGCGTGAATGGATGACGGTGTTCCCGGATCGTTTCTATCTGGAGATCCAGCGCACCAACCGTCCCAACGACGAAGAACAACTGCACGGTGCCGTGGCCCTGGCCGAGAAGATCGGCGCGCCGCTGGTGGCGACCAACGACGTGCGCTTCATCAAGCAGGAAGACTTCGAAGCTCACGAAACCCGCGTTTGCATCGGTGAGGGCCGCGCCCTCGACGATCCGCGGCGTTCGAAAAACTACAGCGACCAGCAATACCTCAAAAGCGCCGAGGAAATGGCCGAGCTGTTCAGCGACATTCCCGAAGCGCTGGAAAACACCGTCGAGATCGCCAAGCGCTGCAACATCGAAGTGAAGCTGGGCAAGCACTTCCTGCCCAACTTCCCGATTCCCGATGGCATGACCATCGACGAGTATTTCCGCAAGGTGTCCTTCGACGGCCTGGAGGAGCGCCTGACCGTCCTGCTGCCCAAGGACACCACCGAAGACTACGAAGCCAAGCGCCAGGTCTACGTCGACCGGTTGAATTTTGAGCTGGATATCATCATCCAGATGGGGTTCCCCGGTTACTTCCTGATCGTGATGGACTTTATCCAGTGGGCCAAGAGCAACGGTGTGCCGGTAGGTCCGGGCCGGGGGTCGGGTGCCGGGTCGCTGGTGGCCTATGTGCAGAAGATCACCGACCTCGACCCGCTGGAATATGACCTGCTGTTCGAACGTTTTCTTAACCCGGAACGGGTATCGATGCCCGACTTCGACGTCGACTTCTGCATGGATGGCCGCGACCGGGTAATCGAATACGTGGCCGAGAAGTACGGCCGCAACGCGGTCAGCCAGATCATCACCTTTGGTTCCATGGCCGCCAAGGCTGTGGTCCGCGACGTGGCGCGGGTGCAGGGCAAGTCCTACGGGCTGGCGGATCGTCTGTCGAAGATGATTCCGTTCGAAGTCGGCATGACCCTGGAAAAAGCCTACGAACAGGAAGAAATCCTGCGCGACTTCATCAAGGTCGATGAAGAAGCCGCGGAAATCTGGGAAATGGCGCGCAAGCTCGAAGGCGTAGTGCGTAACGTCGGCAAGCACGCCGGTGGTGTGGTTATCGCCCCGACCAAGTTGACTGACTTCTCGCCGATCTATTGCGATGAGGCCGGTGACGGTCTGGTCACCCAGTTCGACAAGGACGACGTCGAGGCTGCCGGTCTGGTGAAGTTCGACTTCCTCGGTCTGCGGACCCTGACGGTTATCGACTGGGCGCTGAAAACCATCAACCGCGACCGCGCCAAGGTCGATCAGCCGCCGCTGGACATCGCTTTCATCCCGCTGGATGACAAGCCGACGTACCAGTTGCTGCAAAAAGCTGAAACCACCGCGGTGTTCCAGCTTGAATCCCGCGGCATGAAAGAGCTGATCAAAAAGCTCAAGCCCGACTGCCTGGAAGACTTGATCGCACTGGTGGCCCTGTTCCGTCCGGGGCCGTTGCAGTCAGGCATGGTTGACGACTTTATCAACCGTAAGCACGGTCGCGCCGAATTGGCGTACCCGCACTCGGACTACCAGTACGAAGGCCTCAAGCCGGTATTGGCGCCGACGTACGGCATCATCCTGTACCAGGAACAGGTGATGCAGATCGCCCAGGTCATGGCCGGTTACACCCTCGGTGGTGCGGACATGCTGCGTCGGGCCATGGGTAAGAAAAAACCCGAAGAAATGGCCAAGCAACGCGGCGGTTTCATTGAGGGTTGCGCCACCAACAATATCGACGCCGACCTGGCCGGTAACATTTTCGACCTGGTAGAGAAATTCGCCGGTTACGGCTTCAACAAGTCTCACTCGGCCGCCTACGGTCTGGTGTCGTACCAGACGGCGTGGCTGAAAACCCATTACCCGGCGCCGTTCATGGCCGCGGTACTGTCGGCGGATATGCACAACACCGACAAGGTCGTGACCTTGATCGAAGAAATTCGCACCATGAAGCTGCGTCTCGACGCGCCGGATGTGAATACGTCGGAGTTCAAGTTCACGGTGAACGAGGAAGGCCGGATCATCTACGGCCTCGGCGCGATCAAGGGTGTGGGCGAAGGTCCGGTGGAAGCGATCACCGAGGCGCGTCAGGCCGGTCCATTCAAGGATCTGTTCGACTTCTGCGCCCGGGTTGACCTCAAGCGCATCAACAAGCGGACCCTCGACGGTCTGATCCGCAGCGGTGCGCTGGATCGTCTCGGTCCTTACTTTCATGATGAGCAGAAAGCCTACCAGGCCAATATCGACCGTAACCGGGCGGTGTTGCTCAATGCCATGGAAGGGGCGATCAAGGCTGCCGAACAAACCCTGCGTACCAAAGACAGCGGTCACGTTGACCTGTTTGGCGGCCTGTTCGTCGAAGAAGACGCCGACGTCTACGCCAATAACCGCAAGGCCAAGGAACTGACCCTCAAGGAACGCCTGAAAGGGGAGAAAGACACCCTGGGCCTGTACCTGACCGGTCACCCGATCGACGAATACGAAGGCGAGATCCGCCGTTTCGCCCGCCAGCGCATCATCGACCTGAAACCGGCGCGCGATACCCAAACCGTCGCCGGCATGATCATCGCCCTGCGGGTGATGAAGAACAAAAAGGGCGACAAGATGGGGTTCATCACCCTTGACGACCGCTCGGGCCGGATCGAAGCGTCGCTGTTTGCCGAGGCGTTCCACTCCGCGCAGTCGCTGTTGCAGACCGACGCGATGGTGGTGGTCGAAGGCGAAGTCAGTAACGACGACTTCTCCGGTGGCTTGCGCCTGCGAGTCAAGCGGGTGATGAGCATGGAAGATGCGCGCACCAACCTGGCCGAAAGCCTGCGCCTGAAGCTGCACACCCAGGATTTGAAAGGCGATCAGCTACGCTGGCTGGGTGAGCTGTTCAAGCGTCACCGCGGTGCGTGCCCGATCACCATGGAGTACACCAGTCCTGATGCGAAGGCCTTGCTGCAGTTCGGCGAGACCTGGCGGATCGACCCGGCGGATGCCTTGATTCAAGCCCTGCGTGACCAGTTCGGGCGAGACAACGTCTTCCTCCAATACCGTTGACGGTCAGGCTCTATTGATAGGGCCTGATCTCGACCTGAATTTTTAATCTCGACCTGAACGCGCCTCTCCCTTAAGGTAGGGCGCGAATAGACAACCGGCCGGCCCAAGCTCCCTTGGAAGTCGACCCAAGACGGACGCCTATGAACCCGAATTTTCTAGATTTCGAACAGCCGATCGCCGACCTGCAAGCCAAGATCGAAGAGTTGCGCTTGGTCGGTAATGACAATTCGCTGAATATCGGCGATGAGATCTCCCGCCTGCAGGACAAAAGCAGCACGCTGACCGAAGACATCTTCGGCAAGCTGACCAGCTGGCAGATCGCGCGTCTGGCGCGTCACCCGAAACGTCCATACACCCTGGACTACATCGAACATATCTTCACCGAGTTCGACGAACTGCACGGCGACCGTCACTTCTCCGACGACGCAGCCATCGTTGGCGGCATTGCTCGTCTGGACGACCAGCCGGTGATGATCATCGGTCACCAGAAAGGCCGTGAAGTGCGCGAGAAGGTTCGCCGCAACTTCGGCATGCCGCGTCCGGAGGGCTACCGCAAGGCGTGCCGCCTGATGGAAATGGCCGAGCGCTTCAAGATGCCAATCCTGACCTTCATCGACACCCCGGGTGCTTACCCTGGCATCGACGCTGAAGAGCGCAACCAGAGCGAAGCGATTGCCTGGAACCTGCGTGTCATGGCGCGCCTGAAAACCCCGATCATCGCCACCGTCATCGGTGAAGGTGGTTCCGGCGGTGCGTTGGCGATTGGTGTTTGTGACCAGCTGAACATGCTGCAGTACTCGACCTACGCGGTAATTTCGCCGGAAGGTTGCGCCTCGATCCTGTGGAAAACCGCCGAGAAAGCCCCGGATGCCGCTGAAGCCATGGGCATCACCGCCGAGCGCCTGAAAGGCCTGGGCATCGTGGACAAGGTGATCGGCGAGCCTTTGGGCGGCGCCCACCGCGACCCGGCTGCCGCCGCTGCCTCGATCCGTGCCGAGCTGAGCTCGCAACTGGCGATGCTGAAGAAGTTTGATAATGAAGCGCTGCTCAAGCGTCGTTACGAACGTCTGATGAGCTACGGTCTCTGATCGAACGCTCCTGCATCACCCTGTAGGAGCGGGGCTTGCTGTGGCGAGGGGCTTGCCCCCGTTGGACGACGAAGTAGTCCCAAATGAAGTCGATGCGTTCGGTTGGAATGCATCGACTTTTTGCGACGGCTTTGCCGTCGAACGGGGCAAGCCCCTCGCCACAAGTCATCGCGGGCAAGCTTTGCTCCTACACGGTTTTGGTGCGTCCATGTCACTTCACGCGCAATTGCTCAAGCAACTTGATCCTTGGCGCAATGCCAATACCTGGCGCATCGCCTTCTCCGGCGGCCTGGACTCCACCGTCCTGCTGCACCTTCTAGCTCACCTCGCCAAAATCCAATCCCTGCCGGCGCTCAGCGCGATCCATGTCCATCACGGCCTCCAGGCTGCCGCGGATGCGTGGCCGGAACATTGCCAATCAGTCTGTGATGCCCTCGGTGTGCCGCTAGAGGTTGTTCGCGTGCAGGTTCGACCCGGCGCCAGCCTGGAGCGTGCCGCCCGGGATGCGCGCTATGGCGCCTTCATCGCGGCGACACACATCAACGATGTACTGCTGACCGCCCAGCACCGCGACGATCAGGCCGAAACCCTGTTGTTTCGACTGTTGCGCGGGGCCGGGGTAAGGGGGCTGTCGGGAATGCCGGTCGAACGTGGCTTGGGTCAGGGGCATTTGCTTCGGCCGTTGCTGGAGGTCACTCGGGCGGAACTCGAGGCTTATGCCGTCGAGCATCAATT
The DNA here is from genome assembly GCF_055179735.1 of Pseudomonas sp. Emmai. Taxonomy (NCBI): domain Bacteria; kingdom Pseudomonadati; phylum Pseudomonadota; class Gammaproteobacteria; order Pseudomonadales; family Pseudomonadaceae; genus Pseudomonas; species Pseudomonas sp. Emmai. Next base: position 1,640,119 of record NZ_CM143685.1, read on the forward strand.
GAGCTGGATCGAAGATCCTTCGAATGAGGATCAGCAGTTCTCGCGCAATTATCTGCGTCATCAAGTGTTCCCGGTGCTGACCCAGCGTTGGCCGCAAGCGCAGGCGACCATGGCCCGCAGTGCGGCGCATCTGCGCGAAGCCCAAGGGTTACTGGATGAGTTGGCGGTGATCGATTTGGCCGAGGCAGGCAGTCGCAGTGATTTCGATTGGCTGGGATTGCCGTCTCTGGCACTGGCTTCATTGGAAAAACTGTCCGGTGCACGTCAACGCAATGCCTTGAGTTGCTGGTTAAAGACGCGGACACGCCTGCCGGACAGTGACCATTGGTCGGGTTGGCAGGATCTGCGCGATGCCACCGGTGATGCTCGTCCGATCTGGCGTCTGGCGGACGGTGAATTGCACCGGGCGAGCGGGCGTATCTGGTGGCTGTCCGGTGCCTGGCTACGTACGCCACCGGTGGCCGGACGCTGGGCCGATCCCACATTGCCGCTGGCGTTGCCGGACAATGGCTTGCTCACGCTGAGCGGGCAAATCCCCGCTGGCCCGCTGCAGATCCGCTATCGTGAAGGAGGCGAGATCATGCATTTGCCCGACCGCGGTCACCGCGACCTTAAGCGTTTGCTTAACGAAAGGGCTGTCCCGGCATTCGCCCGTGGCAGATTGCCGCTGCTCTATCGCGGCGAGCAACTGCTGGCTGTAGCGGGGTTGCAGGGGTTGAATGGCTGCACAGCGGAAGGCTGGAATTTACAGTGGCAGCCGCAAACCGAAGATCAAGGTTTGAGCTGAAAGGGGCTTTCCGGTAGACTACGCTCCCTTCTTGATACAACTTCTGTGGATTCGCCTGAATTGCAGGAGTTGCCGATTACCAAGCAGTCTTTGCTGGGCGATTCCAAAAAATGTGTAGCGAGCAACGCACCGGTGTTTCATCTCCCGGTCTGTCCCAACGCGGCGGTTTTTTTGAAAGATGCACTGTGATTAATGCAGGTGATCGGGGGCTTCGGCCTTCCTTCGCTTTCCCCGGCGGCTCGGACCGCTTTAACGCAGACTTCTAGGGTTTTTCATGACGCGCTACATATTCGTCACGGGCGGTGTTGTTTCTTCATTGGGGAAAGGCATTGCCTCGGCTTCATTGGCGGCCATCCTGGAGGCGCGGGGACTTAAGGTCACCATGCTGAAGCTGGACCCGTACATCAACGTTGACCCGGGCACCATGAGCCCGTTCCAGCACGGTGAAGTGTTCGTCACCCACGACGGCGCCGAGACCGACCTGGACCTGGGCCACTACGAGCGGTTCATCCGCACGACCATGACCCAGAACAACAACTTCACCACTGGCCGTGTCTACGAACACGTGCTGCGCAAAGAGCGCCGTGGTGATTACCTGGGCGCCACCATCCAGGTGATCCCGCACATCACCGACGAAATCAAGCGCCGGATCATCAAGGGCGCCGGCGATGCCGACGTGGCCATGGTCGAGATCGGTGGCACCGTGGGGGACATCGAGTCGCAACCGTTCCTCGAAGCGATCCGTCAATTGCGTTTCGAAGTCGGCGCCAAGCGCGCGATGCTGATGCACCTGACACTGGTGCCGTACATCGCCACTGCCGGCGAAACCAAAACCAAGCCAACCCAGCACTCGGTCAAGGAACTGCGTTCCATCGGCCTGCAACCTGACGTGCTGGTGTGCCGCTCCGATCACCCGATCGACATCTCGTCCCGTCGCAAGATCGCGCAATTCACCAACGTTGAAGAACGTGCGGTGATCGCCCTGGAAGACGCCGACACCATCTACAAGATCCCGGGCATCCTGCATTCCCAGGGCCTGGATGATTTCGTTGTCGAGCGTTTCGGCCTGCAATGTGGCGGCGCCGATCTGTCCGAGTGGGAAGCCGTGGTCGACGCCAAGCTCAACCCTGAGCACGAAGTCACCATCGCCATGGTCGGCAAGTACATGGAACTGCTGGATGCGTACAAGTCGCTGATCGAAGCGATGAGTCACGCCGGCATCAGCAACCGCACCAAGGTCAACCTGCGCTACATCGATTCCGAAGACATCGAAAACCAGGGTACTGCGCTGCTCGAAGGTGTCGACGCGATCCTCGTACCGGGCGGCTTCGGTCTGCGTGGCGTGGAAGGCAAGATCACTGCCGTTCAATTCGCTCGCGAAAACAAGGTTCCGTATCTGGGCATCTGCCTGGGCATGCAAGTGGCCGTGATCGAGTTCGCTCGTAACGTGCTGGGCTGGAAAGACGCCAACTCCACCGAGTTCGATCGCACCAGCGGTCACCCGGTCGTGGGCCTGATCACCGAATGGGAAGATGCCACCGGCGCGGTCGAAACCCGTACCGAATCGTCCGACCTGGGCGGCACCATGCGCCTCGGCGCACAGGATTGCCTGCTGGAGCCGGGTTCGCTGGTTCACGATTGCTATGCCAAGGACGTGATTGTCGAGCGTCACCGCCATCGCTACGAAGTGAACAACAACCTGCTGCCGCAAATCATGGAAGCCGGGCTGAAAATCTCCGGTCGCTCCGGTGATGGCGCGCTGGTTGAAGTGGTTGAAGCCCCGGATCATCCTTGGTTCGTCGCTTGCCAGTTCCACCCTGAGTTCACCTCGACCCCGCGTGACGGCCACCCGCTGTTCACTGGCTTCGTCAAAGCAGCGTTGACTCAACACCAGAAGAAGGCATAAATCCGATGGCGCAGAAGATCATCCGTGTAGGCGATATCGAGATTGCCAACGACAAGCCAATGGTGCTTTTCGGTGGCATGAACGTGCTGGAAAGCCGCGACATGGCGATGCAGGTCTGCGAAGAATACGTAAAGGTCACCGGGAAACTCGGTATCCCTTACGTGTTCAAGGCCAGTTTCGACAAGGCTAACCGTTCCTCCGTGACCTCTTACCGTGGCCCCGGCCTGGAAGAGGGCATGCGGATCTTCCAGGACATCAAGCAAGCCTTCGGCGTGCCGATCATCACCGACGTCCACGAGCCTGAACAGGCCGCGGTCGTCGCTGAAGTCTGCGACATCATCCAGTTGCCGGCCTTCCTGTCGCGCCAGACCGACCTCGTGGTCGCGATGGCCAAGACCGGCGCGGTGATCAACATCAAGAAAGCCCAGTTCCTTGCACCGCACGAGATGAAACACATCCTGAGCAAGTGCGTGGAAGCGGGTAACGATCAGTTGATCCTCTGCGAGCGCGGTTCGAGCTTCGGCTACAACAACCTGGTCGTCGACATGCTCGGCTTCGGCATCATGAAGCAGTTCGAATACCCGGTGTTCTTCGACGTGACCCACTCGCTGCAAATGCCTGGCGGTCGTTCCGATTCCGCTGGCGGTCGCCGCGCCCAGGTCACCGATCTGGCCAAGGCCGGCATCAGCCAGTCCCTGGCGGGCCTGTTCCTCGAAGCCCACCCGGATCCGGACAACGCCAAATGCGACGGCCCTTGCGCCTTGCGCCTGGACAAACTGGAGCCATTCCTGGCCCAGCTCAAAGCGTTGGACGAACTGGTGAAGAGTTTTCCGACGGTAGAAACCGCGTAAACCTCTTTTCTCCGTGTAGGAGCTGAGCTTGCTCGCGAAGGCGCCCGAGAGAGCGCCGCTAGCCAACCAGTCTTATGTAACAATGCGACCCACAAGTTATAAATCGATCAGTACGAGCGTTTCGTCAACTTTGGAGTGTTTACAACAATGGCAAAAATCGTCGACATCAAAGGTCGTGAAGTTCTCGACTCCCGTGGCAATCCCACCGTCGAAGCGGACGTGCTTCTCGATAACGGCATCATCGGTAGCGCCTGCGCGCCGTCCGGTGCTTCCACTGGCTCGCGTGAAGCACTCGAGCTGCGTGATGGCGACAAGAGCCGTTACCTGGGCAAGGGCGTACTCAAAGCCGTAGGCAACATCAACGGTCCGATTCGCGACCTGCTGTTGGGTAAAGACCCAAGCGACCAGAAAGCCCTCGATCACGCGATGATCAAGCTCGACGGTACTGAAAACAAAGGTTCCCTGGGCGCCAACGCGATCCTCGCCGTTTCCCTGGCTGCCGCCAAGGCCGCAGCACAGGACCAGGACCTGCCGCTGTACGCTCACATTGCCAACCTGAACGGCACCCCGGGTGTCTACTCGATGCCGGTTCCGATGATGAACATCATCAACGGTGGCGAGCACGCCGATAACAACGTCGACATCCAGGAATTCATGGTTCAGCCGGTTGGCGCCAAGTCTTTCTCGGAAGGCCTGCGCATGGGCACCGAGATTTTCCATCACCTCAAAGCGGTGCTGAAGGCCCGTGGCCTGAGCACTGCTGTCGGTGACGAAGGTGGTTTCGCGCCGAACCTGGCGTCCAACGAAGATGCGTTGAAAGTGATCTCCGAAGCCGTGGCCAACGCCGGTTACAAGCTGGGCACCGACGTGACCCTGGCTCTGGACTGCGCGGCCAGCGAATTCTACGAAGACGGTAAATACAATCTGGCCGGCGAAGGCCATGTCTTCACCTCCGAAGGTTTTGCTGACTACCTCAAAGGCCTGACTGAGCGCTACCCGATCATCTCCATCGAAGATGGCCTGGACGAGTCCGACTGGGCTGGCTGGAAAGTCCTCACCGACAAGATCGGCGAGAAAATCCAACTGGTGGGCGACGACCTGTTCGTGACCAACACCAAGATCCTGAAAGAAGGCATCGACAAAAAGATCGCCAACTCGATCCTGATCAAGTTCAACCAGATCGGCACCCTGACCGAAACCCTGGAAGCCATCCAGATGGCCAAGGCCGCAGGTTACACTGCCGTGATCTCGCACCGCTCAGGCGAAACCGAAGATTCGACCATTGCCGATCTGGCCGTGGGCACGTCGGCTGGCCAGATCAAGACCGGCTCCCTGTGCCGTTCCGATCGCGTTTCCAAGTACAACCAACTGCTGCGTATCGAAGAGCAGTTGAATGGCAAAGCCAAGTACAACGGCCGCAGCGAGTTCCGCGGCTAAGCTGTACGTGGTAAAAAAAGACACCGGATTGTGTCGGAAAAATCGCGACAGCGACGTTTTTGCCACTAATCTGATGCCTTAAGAGCACAAGCCTGGGTCTTCCAGGCTTCGTGCTATCAGAAGCTTCATAGTTTTGGCATGGCTGTCTTTTTTCACTGGATACCTGATATTCGATGCGCAGTCCCAATTGGTTGTTCCTCGTCTTGCTCCTGCTGCTGGCTGGCCTGCAGTACCGCCTGTGGGTGGGAAATGGCAGTCTGGCGCAAGTGGCCGAGCTGACTCAGCAGATCGCGGATCAACATGCTGAGAATGAAGGCTTGCTGGAACGCAATCGGGTGATGGACGCCGAAGTCAGCGAGTTGAAAAAGGGCATGGAGACCGTTGAAGAGCGGGCTCGTCATGAGCTGGGCATGGTCAAGGACGGTGAAACCCTTTACCAGTTGGCTCAATGATCCAGACGTTACCGGCCTTCTGGGCCGTGATTCCTGCCGCGGGCGTCGGTGCCCGTATGGCCGCGGACCGTCCCAAGCAATATTTGCAACTGGGCGGGCGCACTATTCTCGAACACAGCCTCGGCTGTTTCCTTGATCATCCGTCCCTGAAGGGGTTGGTGGTCAGTCTTGCTATCGATGATCCTTATTGGCCGAACCTGGCCTGCGCTTCCGATGCTCGCATTCAGCGAGTCGAGGGCGGCGCGGAGCGGTCCGGGTCGGTGCTCAATGCGTTGCTGCATTTGCATGCGTTGGGGGCTGGCGATGAGGATTGGGTGCTGGTGCACGATGCCGCACGGCCGAACCTGGCCCGGGACGATCTCGACAAGTTGTTGAGTGAACTGGCGGACGATCCGGTCGGTGGGTTGTTGGCGGTGCCTGCGCGGGACACCCTCAAGCGCGTCGACAAAAACGGGCGTGTGCTGGAAACCGTGGATCGCAGCGTGATCTGGCAGGCTTACACGCCGCAGATGTTTCGCCTCGGTGCGCTTCATCGGGCGTTGGCGGACAGTCTGGTCGCGGATGTTGTCATCACCGATGAAGCGTCGGCGATGGAATGGTCGGGGCTCGCGCCGCGCTTGATCGAGGGGCGCTCCGACAATATCAAGGTCACTCGGCCTGAAGATCTTGAATGGTTGCGCCAGCGTTGGGCTAACCGCCGCTAAAAGATCGCAGCCTGCGGCCGCTCCTGCAGGGTGTACACAAGTCCCGCGGAGCTGCCGAAGGCTGCGATCTTTAGATCTTCAAACCCTCAATTCCGATACTCCGGCCGCTCAGCCAACCCTTCCTTCAAATAATCCACCAACTTGCGCACCTTCGGCGACAAGTGCCGTTGCTGTGGATAAAGCGCCCACACCGCTGTGTTCGGCGGTTGATGCGCCTCCAGCAATGAAATCAACGCGCCGCTGTGCAGATGCTCCAGCACGTAATAATCCGGCAACTGACACAGCCCGACCCCTTGCAGCGCCGCATCCAACACCGCTTGCCCACTGTTGCAGCGCCAGTTTCCCTGCACCCGTTGCGAAAATTCCCGCCCGTTCTGCTCCAGTTGCCACAGGTCCGAACTGCCGATGAGGCAATTGTGCCGGTTCAATTCCGACAAGCTGTGTGGGCGACCGTACCGTTCCAGGTAGGACGGGGACGCGCACAAATACATGCGTCGCGGTGCCAAACGGGTCGACACCAGCCGCGAGTCTTGCAGGCGACCGAGGCGGATCGCCAGATCCAGGCCTTCGTGCACCAGATCGAGCTGACGGTTGCTCAGTTCAATGTCGATACGCAATTGTGGATAGAGGCCCATGAATCGGGTCACCAGCGGCACAATGAAGCGTTCGCCATACGCCACGGCGCAGGTCATGCGCAGCATGCCCTTGGGTTCGCTGGTCAGGTCACCGACCGCACGCAACGCTTCTTCTCGTCCGTCCTGCAAACGCTGGCAATGTTGCAGGAAGGTTTGCCCGGCCTCGGTCAGGGTGACTCGACGGGTGCTGCGATACAGCAGTCGCGTCTGAAGGCGTTCTTCCAGGCGTACGATTTGTCGACTGACATGGGAGGACGAAACCCCAAGACGCTCCGCCGCCGCGGTGAATTGGCTGCACTCGGCGACGGCGACGAACTCGTCGATCCCTTCCCAGCGGTTTTCGGACATTTAGGATTATCCCTGTACGGCAATAATATTTTGCATTTGCCCCGATTATTCATCGTACGGCGGTGTATTACACTCCTTGTCTCGTTTTTATTCACTGGAGAGTCAGCATGATCAAGTCGCGCGCCGCCGTTGCCTTCGAGGCCAAGAAACCCCTCGAGATCGTTGAAGTCGATGTCGCCATGCCGAAGGCCGGTGAAGTCCTGCTGCGCGTCGTCGCTTCCGGTGTTTGCCACACCGATGCCTATACCTTGTCCGGTGCTGACCCGGAAGGCATCTTCCCGTCGATCCTCGGCCACGAAGGCGGTGCCGTGGTTGAAGCCATTGGCGAAGGCGTGACCTCGGTCGCCGTCGGCGATCACGTGATTCCGCTGTACACCCCGGAATGCCGCCAGTGCAAATTCTGCCTATCGGGCAAAACCAACCTCTGCCAGGCGATTCGCGCCACCCAGGGCAAAGGCCTGATGCCAGATGGCACTTCGCGCTTTTCCTACAAGGGCCAGCCGATTTTCCACTACATGGGCACCTCGACGTTTTCCGAGTACACCGTGTTGCCGGAAATCTCCGTGGCCAAGATCGCCAAAGAAGCGCCCCTGGAAAAAGTCTGCCTGCTGGGCTGCGGTGTCACCACGGGCATCGGCGCGGTGCTCAATACTGCCAAGGTAAAACCGGGCGATACCGTGGCCATTTTCGGCCTCGGCGGCATCGGTCTGTCGGCGGTGATCGGTGCGGTCAAAGCCAAGGCTGCACGCATCATCGCCATCGACATCAATCCTGCCAAATTCGAGATCGCCAAGCAGTTGGGTGCAACCGATTGCGTGAACCCGAAAGACTTCGACCGTCCGATCCAGGAAGTAATCGTCGACATGACCGATGGCGGTGTCGACTTTTCCTTCGAGTGCATCGGCAACGTGCAATTGATGCGTGCGGCCCTTGAGTGCTGCCACAAGGGTTGGGGCGAGTCGGTGATTATCGGCGTGGCCGGTGCCGGCCAGGAGATTTCCACCCGTCCGTTCCAACTGGTCACCGGTCGCGTCTGGCGCGGTTCGGCGTTCGGCGGCGTGCGCGGTCGTACCGAGTTGCCAAGCTACGTCGAAATGGCCGAAACCGGCGAGATCCCGCTGGATACCTTCATCACCCACACCATGGGCCTGGAAGATATCAACAAGGCGTTTGACTTGATGCATGAAGGCAAGAGCATCCGTTCCGTCATTCATTTTTAAGAGCAGCGCCAAGTTGGAAGCTTCAAGCTGCAAGAGCGTGGGCCTTTGCCTCCTCTAGCAGCTTGAAGCTTGGGGCTTGAAGCTGGGAGCATTCCCATGACTTTGGAAAACATCTCGTGCCAGAAAAGCTTCGGCGGCTGGCACAAACGCTACCGTCACCGCTCCGATGTGCTCGGCTGCGACATGGTGTTCGCCGTGTACCTGCCGCCGCAAGCGGAGCAGGGTGGCAAGCTGCCGGTGCTGTATTGGTTGTCCGGCCTGACCTGCACCGACGAGAACTTTATGCACAAGGCCGGCGCCCTGCGCATGGCCGCCGAGCTTGGGCTGATCATCGTTGCGCCGGACACCAGTCCGCGTGGTGCCGATGTGCCGGGTGATCCGGATGGCGCCTGGGACTTCGGGCTCGGCGCCGGCTTCTATCTGAATGCCACGCAGGAACCGTGGTCCCGGCACTATCGGATGCATGACTATGTCGTGCAGGAATTGCCGGCATTGGTCGAGGCGCATTTCCCGGCGTCGGACAAGCGCGGCATCAGCGGCCACTCCATGGGCGGTCATGGGGCCTTGGTCTGCGCGCTGCGCAATCCGGGGCGTTATCAGTCGGTGTCGGCATTTTCACCGATCAACAACCCGATGGATTGCCCGTGGGGACAGAAGGCGTTCTCCCGTTATCTCGGGGAGGACCGCTCGAAGTGGCGCGAATGGGATGCCTGCGCCCTGATCGCCGAGACCGATGAGCAACTGCCGCTGCTGGTCGATCAAGGCGATCGCGACGATTTCCTCGCCACCCAGCTCAAGCCTGAAGCCCTGCAACAAGCGGCCAAACTGGCCGGTCATCCGCTGACGTTGCGCCTGCAACCGGGCTACGACCACAGCTATTTCTTCATCGCCAGCTTCATTGACGACCACTTGCAGCATCACGCACGCGCCCTAGGCGCCTAATGCAGGTAGAATCACGCCCTGACAAAAATCGGGGCGTTTTTTTATGCGTATTGGCCACGGCTATGATGTGCACCGTTTCGCTGAAGGCGATTTCATTACTCTGGGCGGCGTGCGCATTGCACACGGCTTCGGGCTGCTCGCTCACTCCGACGGTGACGTCCTGCTGCACGCCTTGAGCGATGCCTTGCTCGGCGCCGCGGCGCTGGGTGATATCGGCAAGCACTTCCCGGACACCGACCCGACATTCAAGGGCGCCGACAGCCGTGTGCTGTTGCGTCACGTCGTCGCACTGATCCATGCCAAGGGCTGGAAAATCGGCAACGTCGATAACACCATCGTCGCCCAGGCGCCGAAAATGGCCCCGCATATCGAATCGATGCGCGCGCTGATTGCCGCGGATCTTCAAGTTGAGTTGGATCAAGTGAACGTGAAAGCTACCACCACCGAGAAGCTTGGCTTTGTCGGTCGCGAAGAAGGCATTGCCGTGCATTCCGTTGCCTTGTTGCTGCGCGCATGAACGAACTGCAACTGCTCGGCCCGCGCGCCTATGGCGACGCGCTCGGCACCGCGATACTGAAAGCCACGGCGGAAGATTTTCAGGTCGACGAAGTCCTCAACATTCCCTTGAGTGGCGACGGCGAACACCTGTGGATCTGGGTGGAAAAACGCGGTCTGAATACCGAAGAAGCCGCACGCCGGATTGCAAAAGCGGCCGGCGTGCCGTTGCGCACCGTCAGTTACGCGGGCCTCAAGGACCGTCAGGCGCTGACCCGCCAGTGGTTCAGCGTGCAACTGCCGGGCAAGGCCGATCCTGATCTGTCGGCGGCGGAAAACGACACACTGAAAATCCTCAAGACCGGCCGACACAAACGCAAGCTGCAACGCGGTGCCCATTCGGCCAACGGCTTCACCTTGCGTCTGACCCAATTTGCCGGTGACAAGGCGGCAATCGAAGAGCGTCTGCAACTGATCGCCCAAAAAGGTATTCCGAATTATTTCGGCGCCCAGCGTTTCGGGTTTGATGGCGGCAACGTGGTCGATGCCCGGGCCTGGGCGGCGCGCAAGGCGTTGCCAGAACAGCGAAACGTGCGTTCGCGCCTGCTCTCTACCGCCCGCAGTTTTCTGTTCAACCAAGTGCTGGCGGCGCGTGTCGCCAATGGCAGTTGGCAGCGCGCGCAGGTTGGCGATCTGTTGGCTTTCACCGACAGCCGCAGCTTCTTTCCGGCCGGTGAGGCTGAGTGCAGCGATCCGCGCCTGGCGATTCTTGACCTGCATCCGACCGGCCCGCAGTGGGGCGAAGGTGACTCGCCGACCACGGGCGCTGTCCATGAACTGGAGCAGGCAATCGCCAGCCGCGAAGCAGACTTGCGCGATTGGTTGATTAACGCCGGTATGAGCCACGAACGTCGCATCCTGCGGCTGCCCATTGGTGGGTTGACGTGGCATTATCCCGAGCCTGACATTCTGCAACTGGAATTCGTCCTCCCGGCCGGATGCTTCGCCACCGTATTGGTGCGTGAACTTGTCGATCTGGTGCCGGTGGGGCAGACGGACAGCCCATGCGTATTCTGATTTCTAACGACGATGGGGTAACCGCACCCGGTCTCGCCGCGCTTTATGCTGCGCTGGCGGATTTTACCGAGTGCGTGGTTATCGCCCCGGACCAGGACAAAAGCGGCGCCAGCAGTTCGCTGACGCTCGACCGTCCGTTGCACCCGCAAACCCTGGCCAACGGCTTTATCAGCCTCAACGGCACACCCACCGATTGCGTGCACCTGGGCCTCAACGGCTTGCTGGAGCGCGAACCGGACATGGTGGTTTCCGGGATCAACCTGGGCGCTAACCTGGGGGACGACGTGCTGTATTCCGGTACCGTAGCGGCGGCCCTTGAAGGGCGCTTCCTGGAGCGACCTTCGTTTGCCTTTTCGTTGGTCTCACGGCAAATAGAGAACCTTCCCACAGCCGCCTACTTTGCGCGCAAACTGGTCGAAGCCCATGCTGACCTCCAGCTGCCACCGCGCACGGTGCTGAACGTGAATATTCCGAACCTGCCGCTGGACCACATCCGCGGTATTCAGTTGACCCGCCTCGGGCATCGCGCCCGCGCGGCGGCGCCAATAAAAGTCGTCGATCCACGGGGCAAGTCCGGCTACTGGATTGCCGCCTCAGGGGATGCGGAAGACGGCGGTCCGGGTACCGATTTTCATGCGGTGATGCAGGGCTATGTCTCAATCACTCCACTACAACTGGATCGCACCTTCAATGATGCCTTCAGAAGTCTCGATGGCTGGCTGGAGGGGCTGCGTTAATGTCTCGTGAACAAGACGATATGCTGCGTCGTGGCATCGGGATGACCTCCCAACGGACCCGCGAGCGCCTGATTCAGCGGCTGTATGAAGAGGGGATCTCCAACGCCAAGGTGCTGGAAGTCATCCGCCGTACACCGCGTCACCTGTTCGTCGACGAGGCGCTGGCGCACCGCGCCTATGAAGACACCGCGCTGCCGATCGGCAACAACCAGACCATCTCCCAGCCTTATATGGTGGCGCGCATGAGCGAGCTGCTGCTGGAAGCGGGTCCACTGGACAAGGTGATGGAAATCGGCACCGGTTCGGGTTACCAGACCGCCGTGCTGTCGCAACTGGTGGAGCGGGTGTTTTCCGTGGAGCGCATCAAGGTGTTGCAAGATCGGGCCAAGGAACGCCTGGTCGAGCTGAACCTGCGCAACGTGGTGTTTCGTTGGGGCGATGGCTGGGAAGGCTGGCCGGCACTGGCACCGTATAACGGCATTATTGTGACGGCCGTTGCCACCGATGTGCCCCAGGCGCTGCTCGATCAGTTGGCACCGGGCGGACGCCTGGTGATCCCGGTTGGCTCCGGTGAGGTCCAGCAATTGATGCTGATCATCCGTGAAGAACAGGGCTTTTCCAGGCGCGTCCTGGGGGCAGTGCGCTTCGTGCCGTTGCTCAATGGGCCGCTGGCCTGAGCATTTGTTTTCATGCGCTGAATTCTCTTCGATCGGCCGTGTCTTACAGCGGCATCGATCTGTTAAACGGATTTCATCGTCAGACAGCAAACGTGTGCGCGAAGCGAATTCGCTTCATTAAAGGTAAAGCCTGTACAGCCCGTTATACTTGCGACATTTCGTGCCGGAACACGGCAATCCACATTTTCAGCCACCACAAAGGGAGCGGCGGGTGAGTCTCACAGTCATTGCGCAGCGTATGGGTACAACAAGCTTTCAGCGCCTGGTGACTGGCCTTGTCCTGAGCACGTTGCTGGTCGGTTGCTCCAGCACCAAGTCGAGCACCGTCGGCGTAGTGGATCGCAACAACAGGGTCGCCCAGCGTCCGGCAGTGACCACGGGTCAGTATGTCGTTCGACCTAAAGACACCCTGTTCTCCATCGCTTTTCGCTACGGTTGGGACTACAAAGCCCTCGCCGCCCGGAACAATATTCCTACGCCCTACACGATCCATCCGGGTCAGACGATTCGCTTCGATGGTCGTACCGGTTCAACGCCGACGGCGGTCGTCAGTTCGGCAAATTCAACGCCTTCATCGTCGCTGAAAACCACGGTAATCCGGCGCCAGCCGAATGGCGTAACGACCAGTACAGCGGTGGTTGCACCGTCCGTCGCGAACAAGCCGGCACCCGCACCACTGCCTCCTGCAGGCCCGGCCCCGACCGGCTGGGGGTGGCCTTCTAGTGGCATATTAATTGGAAAATTCTCTTCAAACGGTAGTTTGAATAAAGGAATTGATATCGCCGGGGATTTGGGACAGCCTGTTTTAGCTGCGTCTGATGGGACGGTGGTATACGCCGGGAGTGGCTTAAGGGGCTACGGCGAATTAGTCATCATCAAACACAGTGACACCTACGTCAGTGCCTACGGACATAACCGCAGGCTGTTGGTTCGGGAGGGGCAGCAGGTCAAAGTCGGACAGACAATTGCCGAAATGGGGTCAACGGGAACAGACCGGGTGAAACTGCATTTTGAGATTCGCCGACAAGGTAAACCTGTAGATCCGCTGCAATTCCTGCCACGTCGTTGATTTGTTGTCAGCCTGTTCCGTCACGTAGAGGGGACAGGCTCCAGCGTTGCCAAGGATAAAGGCGCCGCTTGAGCTTGGGGTCGAACTCACCAAAGGACTATAACAATGGCTCTCAGTAAAGAAGTGCCGGAGTTTGACATCGACGATGAGGTTCTCCTTATGGAGACCGGCATCGCTACGGATTCGATGTCGAATGATGAAGGGGCTGCTCCACCTTCCGTTCGTGCCAAATCCAAACACTCCGCTTCGCTAAAGCAACACAAGTACATCGACTACACGCGGGCACTCGATGCCACGCAGCTGTACCTCAATGAAATCGGCTTTTCACCACTGCTCTCTCCGGAAGAAGAAGTTCATTTTGCGCGCTTGTCGCAAAGTGGCGATCCGGCCGGGCGCAAGCGCATGATCGAAAGTAACCTGCGGCTGGTGGTGAAAATCGCCCGACGTTACGTCAATCGTGGCTTGTCGCTGCTGGACCTGATCGAAGAGGGCAACCTCGGGCTGATCCGGGCCGTGGAAAAGTTCGACCCCGAGCGCGGCTTTCGCTTTTCGACCTACGCAACCTGGTGGATTCGTCAGACCATCGAGCGCGCGATCATGAATCAGACCCGGACCATCCGGTTGCCGATCCATGTGGTCAAAGAGCTCAACGTGTACCTGCGGGCTGCACGGGAACTGACGCAAAAGCTCGATCACGAACCCTCACCCGAAGAAATCGCCAACCTGCTGGAAAAACCGGTAGGCGAGGTCAAGCGCATGCTGGGCCTGAACGAGCGGGTTTCTTCGGTCGACGTCTCGCTGGGTCCGGATTCGGATAAAACCCTGCTGGACACCCTAACCGACGATCGTCCAACCGATCCATGCGAACTGCTGCAGGACGATGACCTGTCCCAGAGCATCGATCAGTGGCTCTCGGAGCTGACCGACAAGCAACGCGAGGTGGTCATACGCCGCTTCGGGCTGCGCGGTCACGAGAGCAGTACGCTCGAAGATGTAGGCTTGGAAATCGGTTTGACCCGGGAGCGGGTCAGGCAGATCCAGGTGGAAGGCCTTAAGCGACTTCGAGAGATTCTCGAGAAGAACGGCCTGTCGAGTGAGTCGCTGTTTCAATAAGGCATTCACTCAACGGCACCAAAAAGCCCCGACTGGTTCGGGGCTTTTTGCTGTCTGGTAGAAATCTCGGGTTCGTAGACTCGCGCTGTAAGACTTTGCTTACTCTTTCGTAAGTGTTCGTTATTTTTACAGGTTGGCAGTTGTCTATTTTGTCTGCGGCATGGATTTAAATTACTGTTTTATAAGGTTATTTTGTTTTGTTTCTAGCATGTGACAAGCCGTTTCAGCCGTGAAGGGCGGTTGCTCATACCGGGGAATTCTCTAGTATCTGGGGTGTGTCGACGGATAGACACGCCCTTCAAGGATGAGGGGAAAGGACATCGCAGGACGCGATTCATCAGGACGATGAAAAGGAGTACAGGGAATAGGGAAATATGTGGGCGGGTCAAACCGCCCCTTTTTTTGCCTGCAGAAAAACAAAAAGGCCCACGAGGGGCCTTTTCAAGAACGCGGGGTCAATCAGCGTTCGAGGTCTTTGATCTTGCCTTTGACGCCATCCCACTCTTCGGCATCGGGCATCGATTCTTTCTTCTCGGTGATGTTCGGCCAGATTTCGGCGAGCTCAACGTTCAGCTGAATGAATTCCTGCATCTCTTCCGGGACTTCATCTTCGGAGAAGATGGCCACGGCCGGGCATTCTGGTTCGCACAGTGCGCAGTCGATGCACTCATCCGGGTGAATCACCAGGAAGTTCGGGCCTTCGTAAAAGCAGTCCACCGGACAGACTTCTACGCAGTCGGTGTACTTGCACTTGATGCAGTTGTCGGTGACGACGAAGGTCATTTCTAATTTTCTCCTCAGGCGGCGGCAGCGGAGCCCCTTCACGTTGGGGTCGCCAGGTTCGGGAGCGATAGTCTGCTGGCCAGGCTATGAGCCAGCAGCATCCCAAACCGCGCGAGATTCTAACAGCTTGCAGGCAAGTGCGTTAGATCCGTGTCTTTAGTGTATAGAGCATTTCGAGTGCGCGACGCGGACTCATATCGTCCAGGTCCAGTTTGGCCAGTTCGTCCAGCACCGGATGCGGCAGGCTGGCGAACATGTCGCTCTGCTGCGGCGCGGCCGGTTTGCCTTTGACGGGCTTCGGAACTTCGTGGGGCAGGGCGGTGGCTTCCAGGCGACCCAGGTGCTCGCGAGCACGCACGATCACTTCGCTCGGCACACCGGCCAACTGCGCAACGGCCAGGCCGTAGCTTTGGCTGGCGGGTCCCGGCAGCACGTGGTGCAGGAACACGATGCGTTCGTTGTGCTCGGTGGCGTTCAGATGCACGTTGGCCACCAGTGGCTGGGCTTCCGGCAACACGGTCAGTTCGAAGTAGTGGGTCGCGAACAACGTGTAGGCGCGCAGGTGCGCCAGACGCTCGGCGGCGGCCCAGGCCAGGGACAGACCGTCGAAGGTGCTCGTACCGCGTCCGACTTCGTCCATCAGCACCAGGCTGCGTTCGGTGGCGTTGTGCAGGATGTTCGCGGTCTCGCTCATCTCGACCATGAACGTCGAGCGACCGCCCGCCAAATCGTCGCTGGAACCGATCCGGGTGAAGATGCGATCCACCAGCGACAATTCGCAACTGGCCGCCGGCACGAAACTGCCGATGTGCGCCAGCAACACGATCAATGCGGTCTGACGCATGTAGGTGGATTTACCGCCCATGTTCGGACCGGTGATTACCAGCATGCGGGTGTTGTCGTCGAGGCTCAGGTCGTTGGCCACGAACGGCGTGCTCAGCACTTGCTCGACCACCGGGTGACGACCCTGGCTGATGCGCATGCACGGCTCGTCGACGAAGCGCGGGCAGTTCAGGTCGAGGTTCAGTGCGCGTTCGGCGAGGTTGCTCAGCACGTCCAGCTCAGCCAGGGCGGCCGCGGTGTCCTGCAACGGCGGCAATTGTGAAATCAGGTCTTCGAGCAGCGCTTCGTAGAGCATCTTCTCGCGGGCCAGGGCACGGCTCTTGGCTGACAGCGCCTTGTCTTCAAACGCCTTCAGTTCCGGCGTGATAAAACGCTCGGCGCCCTTGAGCGTCTGGCGACGGATGTAGTCCGCCGGCGCCGACTCGGCCTGTTTGCTCGGCAACTCGATGAAGTAACCGTGAATGCGGTTGTAGCCGACTTTCAGATGCGACAGGCCAGTGCGAGCCTTTTCGCGTGCTTCGAGGTCGATCAGGAACTGCCCGGCGTTTTCGCTGAGCGATTGCAGGTCGTCGAGCTCGGCGTCGTAACCGGTTTTCAACACGCCACCGTCACGGATGACCGCCGGCGGGTTGTCAATAATGGCTTTTTCCAGCAACGCCGCCAGTTCCGGGTAGGTGCGGGTGGTCGCGGCCAGTTGGATGATGTGCGGGGCTTCGAGCTCGGTCATGGCCACTTGCAACTCGGGCAGTGCGCCGAGCGCATCGCGCAGACGCGCCAGGTCGCGAGGACGGGCGTTACGCAAACCGATCCGCGCCAGAATCCGCTCGATGTCGCCGATTTCCTTGAGCTGTGGTTGCAGCTTTTCGAAACGGTAGCCGTCGAGCAGGCAAGTGATCGACGTCTGACGCGCCAGCAGCACGGTCAAGTCCCGCAACGGACGGTTCAACCAACGGGTCAGCAAGCGGCTGCCCATGGCGGTCTGGCAGCGATCAACCACCGATTGCAAGGTGTTCTCGCGCCCACCGGCCAGGTTGGTGTCCAGTTCCAGGTTGCGACGGCTCGCGCCGTCCAGCACCACGGTGTCGTCCAGGCGTTCATGACGCAAACTGCGCAAGTGCGGCAGGGCGGTGCGCTGGGTTTCCTTGGCGTAGCTGAGCAAGCAACCGGCGGCGCCGATGGCCAGGGTCAGGTTCTCGCAGCCAAAGCCTTTAAGGTCTTGGGTCGAGAATTGTTGGCAGAGACTTTTCAGCGCCGTGTCGCGCTCAAAATCCCACGGCGCCCGACGACGAACCCCACGGCGTTTTTCCGCCGGCAGATCCTTCGGCCAGTCATCCGGGATCATCAGCTCTACCGGGTTGACCCGCTCCAGCTCCGCCAGCAGGTTTTCCCAGCCCTTGATTTCCAGCACGGTGAAGTTGCCGCTGGTGATGTCCAGCACGGCCAGACCGAACAGACGCTCGTCACCCAGCACCGCCGCGATCAGGTTATCCCGACGCTCATCCAGTAACGCCTCATCACTGACCGTACCCGGGGTGATGATCCGCACCACCTGACGATCCACCGGCCCCTTGCTGGTGGCCGGATCGCCGACCTGCTCACAGATCACCACCGACTCGCCGAGCTTGACCAGTTTCGCCAGGTAACCTTCGGCGGCGTGGTAAGGAATCCCACACATCGGAATCGCCTGGCCCGCCGACTGCCCACGGGCCGTCAGGGTGATGTCCAGCAACTTGGCGGCCTTCTTCGCGTCTTCATAGAAGATCTCGTAGAAGTCACCCATGCGGTAGAACATCAGCTGGTCGGGGTGCTGATTCTTCAGGCGCCAGTATTGCTGCATCATCGGCGTGTGTGAGGACAGATCGGAGATAGCTTTATTCATCGGAAATCAGGAAAACTCGTTGAAAGGTGTAGGGCAAAGGAGGGGCATCGGCCCGGCTTTTCCGCGATGGGCGCAAGGTTAACATGAGCGGTCTGCCGGACGCAGGCATGAAAGGCCCAAGACCCATTGCGCTTTTATTGACGTTTTATGCGCTCTTTATGCAATTCTGCATTTGTTTTCCGGAAAAAGTTCAAGCACTATTCGCGTTATGCAAAAACGCAATGTTTCTTCAGTCTTAAGAGCGCTGCTCGATCAGCACGGGATCTCCCCTACGGAGCTTCACCGTCGCACCGGCGTGCCTCAATCCACACTCTCGCGCATTCTCAGCGGGAAGATCGTCGATCCTTCGGATAAGCACATCTCGAAAATCGCCGAGTACTTCGCCGTGAGCACCGATCAATTGCGCGGGCGCGCGGATGTCGCGCCGGCCGCCGGTGCGGGGCGCGAGTCCATACATTCCGAACTCAAGGACATAAGCTTGTGGGACGACGATACCCCTGTCGATGACGACGAGGTGTCGGTCCCCTTTCTTCGCGAGGTTGAATTGGCTGCTGGATCAGGAAGATTCGTCATCGAAGAAAGCGAGCGCTCCAGCTTGCGCTTCGGCAAGCGCAGTCTGCGTCACAACGGCGTGCAGTTCGACCAGGCCAAGTGCGTGACGGTACGGGGCAACAGCATGTTGCCTGTCCTGCGCGATGGCGCCACCGTCGGCGTGAATGCCGGTAAATGCGGGATTGGCGACATCGTCGATGGCGACCTGTACGCCATCAACCATAACGGCCAGTTGCGGGTGAAACAGCTTTATCGCCTGCCGACCGGTATCCGCCTGCGCAGCTTCAATCGCGACGAGCATCCGGACGAGGACTACACCTTCCAGGAAATCCAGGAAGAGCAGATCGTCATCCTCGGTCACGTTTTCTGGTGGGGCATGTACGCCCGCTAACCAAACCGCTGTCAGATAAAACCCGCCACCCGGCGGGTTTTTTTTCGCCTGTCGAAAACGGCCAACGCCTTGGCTGGCGGGGCTTCCATGCGCCTGTGCATTTGTCGTGCATAAATAAATGCGTTTATGCATTGACTGTATATGCATCCATGCATATTCTTGTCTCAAGCCGCTCAACAAAGCAGCTCGAAACGAAGCTCTTTAGTTCCACCACAAAGGCAGCGATGAACCGGCCTCAACGGTTCAGAGGGTTGGCAACTGACCCGGGTGTGCAGCGTAAAGCACCAGAAGCAGTTATCCGGCGGGCAGGGACCGCGGTCGGAAAAACAATTTGAATGGACTCGTACCGCGCCAGTAGCGCCGAAAAGTCAGCTTCCTTTTTTGCACACAGGATTAAAGGGAAGGCGAAGGACCGCATTACTGAAAAGCCCGGTTAATCGCCGGGCTTTTTGGAATGCCTACCGACCGTCAGGCATTTCAAGTCTCGGCGTCGCCCGGGCAAGAGGAAGGATCCGGCAAAAATCAAAAGGCATTGAAGATGTTGAGAGATTGCAGGTGTGGACATTGCAAACGACTACTCGCCCGAGTGGGTGAGTACACCGAACTCCAGATCAAGTGTTCCCGCTGTGGGACGTTGAATCATGAGAAGGCTGCGAGCCTCGAGCGATCGCCTATGAGCGACATGAAAGCGGAATCCTCCGCAAAAAATCATTCGACTTTATAGGTGATCAAATGGCAGGACGTACACGTACTCCGTTTCAAGGTAGCGGCACTTCGATTCTCCCCGCTTACCAGACAATGACGGCTGGTCAATTTCTCCTCTCGCCGAACGGCCGATTCAAGCTGTTGCTTCAGGCTGATGGCAATCTGGTCCTGCAGGATAATGGCGTAGTTGTATGGGTGGCTAATGAGGCACAGCCTTACAGTTCAACCGTTCCACTGCGTTACAACGTGGCGCCACAGTTCTACATCCAATATGGCGCGTTTCTGGATGATCCGGTTCGCAAGCGCACTTGGTTGTCCAACAACTCCACCTTTACCAGTGAGGACCAGTGGAACCGAACTCACCTTGTATTGCAGGACGACGGGAATATCGTACTTCTTGACTCTCAGGCCATCTGGAACGGCACCCCGTCTATCCCGCTCATTGCTGGCGCCAACTCTTCGGTGGTGATCGGTGGGCCGAATGAGATTGCCAGGGGTATTCCCTATTTTTCCGGTGACAGCGCCCTGATTTTCCAGGGTGACGGGAACGTTGTTGTGTACGGTCCGAACTGGAGCATTCGTTGGGCCAGTTACACGCAGAACAAAGGAGCGGTTCAGGCTGTCGTTCAGGCGGATGGCAACTTCGTTGTTTATGCCGCTAACAATGTCCCTTTGTGGAATTCCGGCACAGCGGGTCAGCCAGGCACCGTTCTGCGTCTGCAACCCAACGGTGGATTCTCCATCGTTAAAGAGACGCCAGTCTGGGCCCGATTCGGGTATCAGCCGACCTACCGTCCAATCCGCCTGATCGACGGTTCTTCCTTCAAAACCTTTGATATCTGGACCTGGAAAATCTGAGCGGCTTGTTGAACTCGTTTTGAACCCTTGCCTCGACGAGTCATTGCCCTACTTGAATCAACCAATCGTACAACTCGCTCACTCAGTGTGAGCGGGTTGTATTGCTGTGGAAAAGGGACGTGCAACACGCATTCAGTGCGTTCTTTAAGGGTTGGCAACAAGAGGACAGATGTTGAGACATCGGGTTACTGATTTAACCGCTTCATTACTGAACCCCTCATTGATTTATCAATCACCCCCAGGAGGCGTGACATGACAAACGAGCAACAAGCGTTGCTGGACATGCCGATCTGGCTTGTCATCGTCCTCGCCCTGGTGGGCGGGGTGTCCGGCGAAATGTGGCGCGCCGACAAGGAAGGCGCCAAAGGCTGGGCGCTGCTGCGGCGCCTGGCGCTGCGCTCCGGAGCCTGCGTGATCTGCGGGGTGTCCGCGATCATGTTGCTGTACGCCGCCGGTGTGTCGATCTGGACCGCGTGTGCGTTTGGCTGCCTGACGGCGATGGCCGGGGCGGACGTGGCTATCGGGCTTTATGAGCGTTGGGCGGCGAAGCGGATTGGTGTTTGCGACGTGCCATCCAACAACAAGAATGCTGAATAAAGGGATAACACGGGATATTTGAAAAGGAGATCAAGCATGTTGAGTGACTTTTGTTGTGGCGAATACGACCGGCGACTTGCAAAAGTACAGGTGCGTCTGAGCGTCCTCTCAGGACGTTTAATTAATTACTGCTGATCTTTGCCCTGCGTGATAGCGGGGCTACTTTTTTCAAACCCGCCCCGCCAATTGGCGGTTTTTTATTGCCCGGTGAATACCCATGAAAATCACCCCCCTGGTCGCACAACTACGCGATCAATGCCCAACCCTGGCCAATCGCATCGCGGCCGGCATCGACCTCGCCTCCCTGCAAGCCAACACCCCCCTCACCACCCCCTGCGCCTACATCGTCCCCCTCGCCGATGTCGCCAGCAAAAGCCTCGCGCAAAACCTGATGCTGCAACCGATCCGCGACCGCTTCGAAGTGACCCTGGTGCTCGACACCACGGACGCTACAAAAGCGCTGGATCTGTTGCACGACCTGCGGGCCGAGCTGTGGCGGGCGCTGGTGGGTTTCAAGCCTGGCACGGACTACGACGCCATCGAATACGACGGCGGTGAATTGCTTTCCATCAACGCCAGCCGCGCGTTGTATCGCCTGCGCTTTTTTGCCGAATTCCAGCTCGGCCGCAACCTGCCAAACCAACCGGCAGAGAGTTGGCACGAGCGTGAA
Organism: Pseudomonas sp. Emmai; assembly: GCF_055179735.1. Classification (NCBI taxonomy): domain Bacteria; kingdom Pseudomonadati; phylum Pseudomonadota; class Gammaproteobacteria; order Pseudomonadales; family Pseudomonadaceae; genus Pseudomonas; species Pseudomonas sp. Emmai. The sequence continues at coordinate 1,661,847 of NZ_CM143685.1, forward strand.
CTGGACGGGTTGTCGTCCTTTACCGGGGTCACGGTGCGGGTCGATGCGATCGATCCGGCCGACCCCAATCTGAAACGCCCAGGCCCCGACGGGCGCCTGGAAATGACTTTCTCTGGAGATGTAACCCCATGAGCAAACGCATCACCGTGCTGCCGGCCCCAGGCCGTGTCGTGCCGGACCCGGAAGCGGGCGATCTGTTGCCCCTCGAGGGCCGTGAAGTGCCGGACAACGCCTGGTGGCGTCGACGTCTGGCCGATGGCGATATCACTACCAAAGCCGTGAAAGCGGCCAAACCACAGGGAGCCAAATAATGGCGATCGGATTCAGCAACATCCCCGCGGACATTCGTGTTCCGCTGTTCTACGCCGAGATGGACAATTCGGCGGCCAATAGCGCGTCGTCGGCCATGCGCCGGTTGATCGTCGCTCAGGTTAACGACAACATCGCCCCGGCCGACGTCGGCAAACTGGTGCTGGTGTCCAGCGTTGCACTGGCCAAAAGCATTGGCGGCCAAGGCTCGATGCTGGCCTCGATGTACGAAACCTGGCGCAAGACCGACCCGATCGGCGAGATCTGGTGCCTGCCGCTGCACAACACCACGGGCAGCATTGCCAAAGGTGTGGTGACCCTGACCGGTGCCGCGACCCAGAGCGGTGTGCTCAACCTGTACGTCGGCGGCGTTCGCGTTCAAGCGGCCATCGTCAGCGGTTTCACGGCGGCCCAGGCGGCCAGCGCACTGGCGCTGAAAATCAACGCCTCTGCCGACCTGCCGGTGTCCGCTGTTGCGGCCGACGGCATCGTGACCCTGAGCGCCAAATGGACCGGCGACAGCGGCAACGACATCAGCCTGCAATTCAATCGCCTGGGCAAGAGCAACGGCGAAGAAACCCCGGCCGGCCTGACCTCGGCTGTGACCGCCATGACCGGCGGTGTCGGTGTACCGGATCAAGTGGCTGCCGTTGCGGCACTGGGCGATGAACCGTTCGAGTTCATCTGCATGCCGTTCTCGGACCTGAACACCCTGAACACCTGGCAAGCCGTCATGGATGACAGCGCCGGTCGTTGGTCCTGGGCCAAGCAATTGTTCGGTCATGTCTACAGTGCCAAGCGCGGCACCATCGGTACGTTGGTGGCTGCGGGCCAGGCGCGTAACGACCAGCACATGACCATCCAGGCGCTGGAACCGGGTGTGCCACAACCATTCTGGGTCCAGGCCGCTGCATTGGCCGCGCGCACGTCGGTGTTCATCTCCGCCGATGCCAGCCGTCCGACCCAAAGCGGCAGCCTGCCAGGTCTCGACCCGGCGCCGGCCAGCGAGCGCTTCACCCTGACTGAGCGTCAGTCGTTGCTCAACTACGGCATCGCCACCGCCTACTACGAAGGCGGCTACGTGCGCATCCAGCGCTCGATCACCACCTACCAGAAGAACGCTTACGGCCAGGCCGATAACTCCTACCTGGACAGCGAAACCATGCACCAGTCGGCGTTCATCGTGCGTCGTCTGCAAAGCGTGATCACCAGCAAATACGGGCGCCACAAACTGGCCTCCGACGGCACCCGCTTCGGCGCCGGCCAGCCAATCGTCACCCCGAGCACCATTCGCGGTGAGCTGATTGCCCAGTACGCCAAGCTCGAACTGGAAGGCCACGTGGAAAACGCCGAGCTGTTCGCCGAGCACCTGATTGTCGAGCGCGACGTGCAGGACCCGAGCCGGGTCAACGTGCTGTTCCCGCCGGATTACATCAACGGCCTGCGGGTGTTCGCACTGCTCAACCAGTTCCGCTTGCAGTACGACGACGCCGCTTAACAACAGCGTTTGAACGTGCGATTTCAGCCCACCTCGCGTGGGCTTTTTATTTGAAGGGAGAAACACCATGGGTCAACTGATTGCGGGCACCTGCTACGTCAAAGTGGACGGCGCTCAACTGACCATCAATGGCGGCTGCGAAGCGCCACTGATGTCCACCAAACGTGAAACCGTCGTACCGGGTTTCTACAAGGAAACCGACATCGCACCCTCGTTCAAAGTGACGGCGCTGCACACCCCGGACTTCCCGCTCAAGCAACTGGTGGCGGGCGTGGACATGACCGTCACTTGCGAATTCAGCAACGGCAAAGTCTACGTGCTGGCCGGCGCTTACCTGGTCGATGAGCCGGCGTCCAAGGGCGACGACGCCTCGATCTCGCTGGTCTTCAACGGTGTGAAGGGGACCTGGCAATGAGCGGCGCCGTGAAGCTTCAGGTTGCGATCGAAGCCCACGGCGAGCCTCTGACCGAACTCAACCTGCGCCGTCCGACGGTGCAGGAAGTGCGGGCGATCAAGGCGCTGCCGTACAAGATCGACAAGAGCGAAGAAGTCAGCCTGGACATGGACGTCGCGGCCAAATACATCGCGGTCTGCGCCGGCATTCCACCGTCGTCGGTCAACCAGTTGGACCTGGCTGACCTCAACGCGCTGAGCTGGGCCGTCGCGAGTTTTTTCATGAGTGCGGCGTCGGAGCCATCACCGACCTGATCGCAGTCGCCTATGACCTGGCCTGGTTCTGGAAGGTTGACCCCGAACAGATGATGGCCAGGCCACTGGATGTGCTCCGCGAATCCCTGGAGCACGCGCAACGGATCAATGCGATGCAGCAGGTGCAGTGATGGCAGACGAAGACACGATAAAAAAATCGGTGCTGTTGACCGGCATTGATGAACTGTCCCCCAAGCTGGCCGGCCTTGTTTCAAAGGTCGACAGCTTCAAGAAAAATCTGGAACAGGCCGGCCTCGGCAAACTGGATATCAGCGGCTTGTTCAAGGGCGGTAGCGTGATCACGCCGTTCGTGGACGGGATCAAGGCGTCCGATGCGTTCAAGGGCAAATTGGCCGAGGTGGGTGAAGCGACCAAGGCGGTGGACCTGCCGGGCGCACCCGAAAGTGCTGCGCAAAGCATGAATATTTTCAGCGCATCGATGGCCAAGGTCTCGACCTCCATCGACGCCGCGCTGGCACCGGCGGTCGCGACCCTGGTGGTCGGTCTTGAGCCCTTGTTGACCGGGATCGGCAGTTTGCTCAACGACAATCCGAAACTGGTCGAAAGCCTGGCGATTGGCGCGATGGCGTTCTCGGCCATGCAAACCGCCGTGACCGGTGCGACCCAGGTGTTCGACCTGATGAACATGGTGCTCAAGACCAATCCAATCATGCTGATTGCCATGGGCGTCGCGCTGGCGGCCGGTTTGATCATTGCCAACTGGACGCCGATTTCAGCGTTCTTCACCGGCCTTTGGGACGGCGTAAAAAACGTCGCCACGCAGGCCATGGCGGTGTTGAGCACGGTGTTCAGCTGGACGCCGCTGGGCATGGTGATCGCCAATTGGTCGCCGATTACCGGATTCTTTTCCGGGATCTGGGACGGCATCAAAGCGGTGACCGCGTCGGTGGTGGGCTTCCTCAAAACGGCGTTTTCCTGGACACCCCTGGGGATGATCATCGACAACTGGGCCGGGTTGACCGGTCTGTTCTCGGCGATCTGGGAATTGCTCAAGGCCCTGACGGTGCCGGTGATCGATTTCCTCAAGGGCCTGTTCGACTGGACGCCGCTGGGCATGATCATCAACAACTGGGGCGCGATCACCGGTTTCTTCGGTTCGATCTGGACGGCCCTGCAACCGGCGGCCCAGGTGATCAAGGATTTCTTCGGCACGCTGTTCGACTATTCGCCGCTGGGGATGATCGTCAACAACTGGGGCGCCATCAGCGCGTTCTTTGATCCGCTGTGGGCCGCGCTGCAAACCTCGGCGCAGGTGGTTAAAGACTTCTTCACCAGTGTGTTCGAGTGGTCGCCGATGACCCAGATTGCGGCCAACTGGCAGCCGATCAGCGAAGTGTTTTCGGCGTTGTGGGGCGTGGTGCAAGCGTTGGCCGCGCCGGCGCTGGAGTTCCTGCACGGGATGTTCGAGTGGTCGCCGCTGGGGCAAATCATCAAGAACTGGGAACCGATCACCGAGTGGTTCAGCGGTCTGTGGAAAAAGCTCCAGGAGGTCATCGCACCGATCAAGGAATTGTTCGACGGCGGCTTCGCGGGGGTGATCGCCAAAGTTACCGGCAAGGTTGAAGGTTTGGCCGAGGCCCAGAAGCAAACCAATGCCGAAGGCAAGGGTGAACTGGCGCCGGCGTTTTTTGGAGCCGGCACCGAGCCGGCGTCGACGACAGAACTGGCCCCCGGAAACCTGGCGCAAAAACCGTCGATGCTGACGGGCTCGCTGACACAAAACTCCAGCGCGCTGATCCAGCAAACCGCCGCTAACAACCGCACGCAACTTGAAGGCGGCCTGACCGTGCGCTTCGAAAACGCGCCGGCCGGCCTGCGCACCGATCAGCCGCAAACCAATCAACCGGCGCTGGCGCTCAATTCGCGCATCGGCTACCGCTCACTTTCCCTGGGAGGCTCCAATGAGCTGGCGTGACCGTTTATTGCCGGCGTCCTTTCGAGGTGTCGGTTTCTGGGTCGATCAGGCGAAAACCCCGGTCGGCAAAAAGGGTCAGTTGCATGAGTATCCGCAGCGCGACCTGCCGTTTTTCGAGAACCTCGGCCAGCAAGCGAAGGTCCACGATCTGACGGCGTTTATCGTCGGCCCCGATTGCCTGGAGCAGCGCGACAAGCTGCTCAAGGCGCTGGAGCAGGGCAATGGTGAACTGGTCCATCCGTGGCTGGGACGCTTGCAGGTCAAGGTCGGCGAATGCGACATGACTCACACCCGCCAGGACGGCGGGTTGGTGACCTTTGCCCTGAAGTTTTACCCCGATGAACCACTGCCGTTTCCGACGGCGACGGTCAGCACCCAGCAAGTATTGTTGGTGTCGGCGGACAGTTTTTTAGGTTCGGCGGTGGCGCGTTTCGAAGACGCGATGACCGTGATCAAGGCTGCGCGGATCGGCATTGCCGACCTGCGCAACAGCATCAAGGACATCTATGCGGTGGTTCATCAGCAGTTGCAGCCGCTGATCGATCAATACAAGCAGATCAGCGATCTGGTCAAAGCAGTCAAGGAATTGCCCAAGGAAGTGGCGGCCGAATTCAAGGGATTGGTCGGCGACATCAAGGAGCTGAAAGACTTCGCCCGTGACGGTTATCGTGGCGTGATTGCCAACGTCTCCCAACAGGTCGAAGCCATCCGCAAGGCCGATGCGCCGAAGATCACCACCGGCAAGGACACCACCGCCGCAGCCCAGGCTTTGGCCAATCTGGTGCAGGACACCTTGCTGGTGCAGGCTGCCCAATGGGTCGCCGCGATGCCGGTGGCTTCGAAGGTGGTCAAGCTCGGGTCCACGCCGTCGCTGGAGCAACAAGCCGCGCAACCGGTGCAGCGCCAAGCCGTGCCGGTGGCCGACGATGTTCTGGCCTTGCGCAAGGCCCTCGATGAGGCGATCCAGCAAGCGTCGAACAAGGCGGATCCGGCGCATTATCAGGCCATGACGGATCTGCGGCATAAGCTCAATGCGCATCTGACGGCGGTGGCGTCGTCGGGTGTCCGGCTGGTCAGCAAGTCGTTCCAGGAGAGTTTTCCGGCCCTGGTCATCGCCTATAAGCAACTGGGCGACGCCACGCGGGTCGAGGAAGTGATCCAGCGCAACGGCATTGTTCATCCGGTGTTCTCTCCACCCAATGACCTGAAACTCTCGGGGGAGTAAGCCATGAGTGAAGTGGACAACAAAGTCACCCTGACCGTTGACGGGCTGGAATATGGCGGCTGGAAAAGCGTGCAGATCACGGCCGATCTGGAGCGTCAGTTCCGCACCTTCAAACTCGACATCACCTGGCAATGGCCGGGGCAGACCCTGGTGCGACGGATTCAACCCGGTGCGCCGTGCGAGGTGCGGATCGGCAACGACCTGGTGCTGACCGGGTATGTGTTCAAGGCGCCGATCAGCTATGACGGACGGCAAATCAGCTTGAGCGTCGAGGGCAGTTCGAAAACCCAGGACCTGGTGGATTGCGCGGCGACCAACCGCCCCAACCAATGGCACCAGCAATCGTTGCTGAGCATCGTCGAGGCGCTGGCGTCGTCCTATTCGATCTACGTGGCCAGTGAAATTGCGGAAACCGCCCGGCTCGGCAGTCACACCATCGTGCCGGGGGAGACGGTGTTCCAGTCCATCGACCGCTTGCTCACGTTGTTCCGGGTGTTTTCCACCGACGATGCCCAGGGCCGGGTGGTCCTGGCCCGGCCGGGCAGCGGTGGGCGAGCCAGCGATGTGCTGGAACTGGGCAAGAACATTCTCTCGGCCAACGCGCCGATGGATTACAGCCAGGTGTTCTCCGAATACCGGGTCATTGGCCAGCAGAAAGGTAATGACCAGAAGAGCGGGGCGGCGGTCAGCGAGGTCGAGGCGGTGTCCGCCGACCTGGGCTTCAAGCGCAAGCGGGTCACGGTAATCAATGAAGGCGCGCAGATTACCTCCGAGCTGGCGCTGCAAAGGGCCAACTGGGAAGCCGCCACCCGCGTCGGCAAAGCCTTGACCACCACCTACCAGGTGCAAGGCTGGCGCCAGACCAATGGCGATTTGTGGCGCCATAACACGCTGGTCAAGGTCAAGGACCCGGTGCTGGAAGTGGACGGCGACAGGCTGATTTCCAAAGTTACTTACTCGCTCTCGGCGCAGGGTTGCGTCACCACTCTGCAAGTCGCGCCACCCCATACCTTCGACGCCAATCCGACGCCACCCAAGAAGACCTGAGGCGGCGCGTTCTTACGCCCGATCTTGAAGGAAAACCCATGAGCCTACTGACACGCCTCCTGGCGCGCGGCACTGTCGTGCTCGCCAATTCGGCCACCAAGCTGCAATCGCTGCAAATGCGCCTCACCGCCGGTGAAGTGAACGACGACATGGAACACTTCGAACCCTACGGTTTCACCAGCAATCCGCTGGCCGGCGCCGAGGGCATCGCCACTTTCCTGGGCGGTGATCGTTCCCACGCCATCGTTCTGGTGGTCGCCGACCGCCGCTACCGTCTCAAGGCCCTGGCCCAGGGCGAAGTGGCGATCTACACCGACGAAGGCGACAAGATCCACTTCAAGCGCGGGCGGATCATCGACATCCAGACCGCGACCCTGAACATCCGCGCCAGCAGCGCCGTGAACATCGACACCCCGACCCTGACCCAGACCGGCAAGATCGTCTCCCAAGGCGACCAGGTCGCGGGCGGCATCAGCCAGATCAAACACGTGCACGTCGGCGTGCAGGCGGGCAATGGCCAGACCGGCGTGCCGGCAGGAGGTCAGTGATGTTTATCAGCCAGAACCTCCACGCCGCACTGACCCGTTCGGTGCTGATCAGCCTGTTCACCTGGCGCCGCGCCGCCGATGACGATGCCCTCGATGACGAGGAGCGCTTCGGCTGGTGGGGCGACACGTTTCCCACCGTCGCCGATGACCGCATCGGCTCGCGGCTGTGGCTGTTGCGTCGGGTCAAGCTGACCCGGCAAACGCAAATGGACGCTGAGTTCTATGCCCGCGAAGCCCTGCAATGGCTGATCGACGACGGGCATTGCAGCGCCATCGACATCATCAGCGAACGCCTCGACGCCCAGCGCCTGAACCTGCGCACGGTCCTGACCCTGGCCGACGGCGAGCGCCTGGACATCAACCCTGATAACAGTTGGCAGGTGATCTATGCCGTTTGAAACCCCTTCGCTGCCGGTGCTGATCAAGCGCACCCAAAGCGACCTGGCCAGCGATTCGCTGCGCCAGTCCGATGCGCAAGTGCTGGCCCGCACCCTCGGTGGCGCCGCCTATGGTCTGTATGGCTACCTCGACTGGATCGCCGAGCAGATCCTCCCGGACAAGGCCGACGAATCGACCCTGGAACGCATCGCCGCCCTGCGTCTGAACCAGCCGCGCAAAGCCGCGCAAGCCGCCAGCGGCAGCGTCAGCTTTACCGCCAGCGCCGGTGCCGTGCTGGATGTCGATACGCTGCTGCAATCGAACGACGGTCGCACCTACAAAGTGACCGCGTCCCGCACCACCAGCAATGGCCTCAACAGCACCACCATCGCCGCGCTCGACGCCGGCAGCCTGGGCAATGCCGATGCCGGCATGACGCTGATCCCGGTCCAACCGATCCTGGGGATTGTCGGCAACAGCTTCACGGTGCTGGCGCCGGGGCTGATCGGCGGGGTTGCCCGGGAAAGCCTGGAATCCCTGCGCTCCCGGGTGATCAGTTCCTACCGCATCATCCCCCACGGCGGCTCGACGCAAGACTATGAAACCTGGGCGCTTGAATGCCCTGGTGTGACCCGGGTCTGGTGTCGCAGCCCCTACGAGAAGCTGGGCATCGTTAACGTGTACATCATGCGTGACGACGATCCGCAACCGGTGCCGAATGCTGCGCAACTGGCCGCTGTCCAGGCCTACATCGAACCGTTGCGACCTGTCACGGCTGAGCTGCATGTGCTGCCGCCCGTTCAAGTGCCGGTCACCTACAAATTGACCCTGACCCCCGACACCACCGCCGTGCGCGCCGCGGTCGAAGCGCAATTGCGCGATTTGCATAACCGCGAAGCCGGCCTGGGCGACACCTTGCTGATCAGCCATATCCGCGAAGCGATCAGCAGCGCCACGGGCGAAAGCGACCACACGTTGTCCGCGCCCACCGCCAATGTCGACGCCGACATTAACCAACTGCTGACGTTCGGAGGCTGCATATGGGGGGGCTGAGAACCGCCGCGCAATACCACGCGCAACTGCGCAGCCTGCTACCGAGCGGCCCGGCCTGGGACCCCGAGCGAGTACCGGAACTGGAAGAGGTGCTGGACGGCATCGCCCAGGAACTGGCCCGCCTCGACGCCCGCGCGGCCGACCTGCTCAACGAAATGGACCCGACCGGCGTCAGCGAATTGGTGCCGGATTGGGAGCGGGTGATGAACCTGCCCGACCCATGCCTGGGCGCCACGCCGTTGTTCGACGACCGACGTCTGGCCGTGCGCCGCCGGTTGTTGGCAGTGGGCAGCCAGGCCATCAGTTACTACGTGGAAATCGCCCGCACCCAGGGTTATCCGAACGCCACCATCACCGAACTCGAAGCCCCGCGAATGGGCCGCTCACGGTTTGGCGCGGCGCACTTCGGCACCTGGCAGGCGCAGTTCATGTGGACGCTCAACACCGGCGGCCGCTTGCTGCTGGGTCGGCGTTTTGGCGCGAGCTACTGGGGCGAGCGGTTTGGCATGAACCCGGGCTCGGCCCTGGAATGCCTGATCCATCGCAGCGCCCCGGCGCACACCAAGGTGCATATCAATTATGACTAGGGAGTAGAGGGATGGATTATCCGAAAAGTGTGCCCAGCGCTGGGTTGGTCAATGGGAAGTTTGTGGATGAGAACCCGTTGATGGGCACGCCGGGGTCTTTGATTCCGGCGAGCTGGGGCAATGGGGTCACGAGTGAAATTCTTGAAGTGATTACCGCTGCCGGACTGACACCGAGTGAGTCCAATCTGACTCAGCTTTTGGGAGCAATTCGTAGTGTCAGTCGCTCGTCTGCGGGGCTCGGCATCCAGCGCTTCACTGCAAATGGCAGTTTCACTGTCCCCGCAGGCGTTACGAAGATTTGGCTCAGCGGTTGTGCCGGCGGTGGCGGTGGAGGTGCTTGTCCTGGCGGCACCAGCGCCATTGCTTCAGGAGGTGGCGGCGGTGGTGCCGGTCAACCGATCATCAAACTATTGGTAGCGGTGACGCCTGGTCAGGTGATCCCTATCGTCATCGGCGCTGCGGGAATGGGAGCAACCGCTGGAGTGGCGGCAACGGCGGGTGGCAATACGCTCGTGGGGGCATCAGGGGCTCTGCTTGTGTTGTCCGGAGGCAGTGCAGGCATTGTAGGTGTCAACGCCTCCGGGTTTGTTCCGGGCCCCACTGGAGGGCAGGGCTTTCCCGCCGGCGGTGATGCGACAGACACCGTCGCCAATGTAGCCGCCGGGTACGGGGGATTTGGGGCAAGTGGACCTTTCGGCTCTGGCGGAAGTTCTGCCCGTTCCGGCACGAGTTCAGGGTATGCCGGCAAGCCGGCATATGGTTTCGGCGCTGGCGGCGGTGGTGCGGGAGGCTACTACATTTCGGGTGCAGGCCTGGCCCAGCCAGGTGGTCAGGGAACGCCCGGCCTTATGATCGTCGAATGGTGAAAACATGACAAAACAAGTGCTTTATTGCCGTCACTCAGGTGTGGTCATTGAATGGCAAGACACCGAACTGTTCGCCTATGCAGCGCCCGCGACTGATGCGGCCGTTTTGCAAATTACCGCTGAGCAATGGGTCAGGAAGGAGTTATCTCAACTGGTTTTCAAGGGCGAGCTGACGAACGTCATAGTACCGCAGCCCTCCCCAAGGCATTGCTGGGACGGTAGTCAGTGGGTACTGGATCTCGCCGATGCGCTGGCGTTGAATGATCTGAGCGTTGATCAGCTTTGTGCTCGGGTGGACGAGGCGGCTGACAATGCTCGTCAGATGATCGCTGGCGACCCGCTGCAAGCGATGGAGTACGCCCAAGCCGCCGCTGACGCCCGGGCTTTTATGGAAGAGGGCTATCCGAAAAAAGAAGTACCGCTGTCGGTAGCGGCGTGGGTTGTAAAAGGCCGGACCGCCAAACAGGCTGCCGATCAGATTGTCGCCAAGGCCGCTCAATTCAACGAAAGCCTGCTGACACTTCGAACCCTTCGATTGAAGGCTAAAGCGCAAATCAAAGCTCATATCGCCAAAGGCAAAACAGATCTGGCTAACCAAGTTAGCGAAGAAGCCATTGCGGCGATCCGTAACGTGGTGGGCGAGTTGGTTAGCTAGTTCATTTGAAGTACCCGCTATATCCAACGCCCACTCACCCGTGGGCATTTTTTTTATTCAAACATGAGCTACGTGGCCGTTGTGCCAATTGTCTTGCAGGGCTTTTATTACAGGGAGCAGAACGATGGATTATCCAAAAAGCATTCCCAGTATCGGACTGGTGAATGGGCGGTTTGTCGATGAGAACCCAGTGGCCGGTACACCTGGATCGTTGATTCCGGCGGTATGGGGCAATTCGGTTACGCAAGAGATTTTGAGTGTGGTTGCTGGCGCCGGAATGGCTCCGTCGGAAGCGGACAACGGCCAGTTGCTGAAGGCAATCCAGTCGATCATCGGCGTGACTAGCCCGATGCGTTCGGTGGTTACCCGGCTGGCGGCATCGAAGATGCTGGCACCGGAAGAACTTGGCCTGGTGTTGATTGATGGCAGTCCCGGTGTCACCACCATCACTCTTCCGCCGGCCAACGTTGCCATGGGCGTTCGCGACGTCATTGTTCGACGCGTGGACAACAGCGGCAACCGTCTGGTTATTCAGGCGGCCGGCACTGATCGAATCCGATTTCACACCCATCTATCTGCGACCGGTTACACGTTCCTGGTGCTGATGGGCGGTGGCGACTGGTGGCAGCTGCGCAGCGATGGTGCCGGCAGTTGGTGGCCGGTAGGGCGGTTTGACAATACGCCGTTGGGGCGACCGTTTTTCGAGACGACCACGCTGCTCAGTCCAGGTGGTTATGGCGCGCTCAATGGCACGGTTATGAACCGAGCGCAGTGGCCATGGTTGTGGGATCACGCCCAGCAATCAGGAATGCTCGGCACCGAGGCCACTCGAGTGGGCAACGAAGGCAAATGGACCAGTGGGGATGGGGCGTTGACGTTCCGTGGTCCTGAAGGTCGCGGCGAGTTTCTCAGGGTTTTGGACGAAGGGCGTGGCGTGGATGCGGGGCGCGTCATGGGGGCCTTTCAGCCCGGAACCGCGCATTCCTATGCCATGGGGGCGAATGGCGGCGGTGCAGTAGGGTCGCGATGGAGTGACAGCCTTACCGCCATCGGTGCGGATACCCGTGAGGAGCCTCAATACGTAGGCGGACTTTCCAATGGTGGTCCGATCTATCCCGCTGGAACCAACTATCAAATGGACCCTGCGGGCACCTTGCTCTATGCCTTCAAATCCCGGCCACGCAACATCGCCTATCCCGGCCGTATCAAACTTATCTGAGGTGTCCATGTTTAATTATTTGATTGATAGCGCGGGGGCCTTGTTGGGGCCGGTAGAGTTTTTCGTGACGCCGGGAATCGGTATTCAGCTGCCCAGTAACGCTGTTGAACTTGCCTATGAATTGCCGACCCCGGAACAGGGCCGGACATGGGCGTTGGTCAACAATGTTCCGCGGGAAGTGATTGACCGACGCGGCCTGGTTTATCGCAAAGAGGGTGGTGCGCAGCAGATCTGGAGTGAGCTTGGAGAGTTGCCGGAAAGTTTTACGGCTGAGCCATGGCCGGGTGATTACTACGTTTGGGCTGATAACGCCTGGAAACTTGACGAGGCGGCTCGGTTGTCCGATCTCAAAAATAAAGTCTTGGCCAAGCGCGATGTTTTGCTGCGCGAAGCTGTGCTGCGTATTGCGCCTCTTCAATATGCCGAAGACATCGGTGACGCCGCGCATGATGAGCAACTGGCATTGATGGAGTGGAAGCTCTACAGCGTTGAACTCAACCGTATCGAGCGGCAAGCGGATTTTCCCACTGAAGTCGTTTGGCCTCTGGTTCCAGGAACAATTGCAGCTTGACCGTTTTAATCAAGGAATGAAGAAACATGGATTTTCCAAAAAGTGTTCCCAGCGCCGGACTGGTCAATGGCAAGTTTGCAGATGAAAACCCGCTTTCCGGAACACCCGGTTCGTTGATTCCCGCAACCTGGGGTAATGGTGTCACGCAGGAAATTCTGAATGTCGTTCAGGCGGCGGGTCTTACGCCCGATGAGGCGTCTCAGACCCAATTGCTCGCGGCATTGCGCAGCCCGGCGCTGTTTTTTACGGCGCCGCAATTTGATGCGGGACGGTCAGCGGCAACTTCTGAATTCGTCCAGCGAGCGCTGGGTAACTATGCAAGTTCTCGTGGAATATCCGCAGCGACACAGTTGACCGTCGCGGATGTGGGAACGGCTATCGGACTGGGCGGCAACGTCGCTTATACGGTGACCCTGCCGGACGCTACGACGGTTCCGAACGGAGCAACAATCAGCCTGCATTGCCGCAACAGCGCCGCCGTTACCGTTGCCAGTAAAACCGGTTCACAGATCAGTCCCCAAGGGGCCTATCTCAGTTCAATGGTGATGAACACGGGTGAAAGTGCGCACTTTGTCCGGGAGTCAGGTATCTGGGCGGTTTATGGCACAGCCAGCCTGAAATATGCCGCGTCGTTCTCCGGCGTGGTGGGTACTCCTGGATACCAGAAGTACCCCAGCGGCAACATTGATCAATGGGGTTACGGTACGACGGATGCCAATGGTGAGATCTATGTGACGTTTCTCACTGCGTTTCCAACAGCCTTTTCTTCCATTGTTGCCAACCATGTGGGGGGAGAAGGGGCTGTTGTCATTTTGTACGCGGGCAGCGCCACCAAAACAGGCTGCCGCTTGAGAGTGCGAGACATAAACGGCGGATCAGCCGGCGGATGGGGCGTTTATTACTTTGCCAAGGGTTATTGAATGAACGAGTTCAATGTTTTGTTTAGTGCAAGTACCTGTGGCGTTTATGTGCCAGGAATCAATAGTTCGGATATTCCAGCGGATGTCATTGAAATCCCTCGGGCGTACTGGATATCCCTGCTTCAAGAATTGGCTGTCACTGCAAAGATGATTTCCGTGCGTGCCGATAACGGCTATCCCGTTCTTGTCGATACACCGCCCCTGGCGCCGGAAGACGCCGAGAATATCGAGCGCATCTGGCGTGACGCACAACTCTTAGTGACGGACAGCATGGTCGCTCGTGATCGCGATGAACTGGAGGATGGCGGCGGCACGACGTTGACCACCGATCAATATGCCGAATTGCAAGCCTATCGGCGGGCGCTTCGGGATTGGCCGCAAAACTCACTCTTCCCCTTTACCGAGCATCGACCCGGCACACCGAAATGGTTGCTCGGGTTTCTCTGATACGACGCTTCCGTTTCTGCTGCTGATGCCATAGGGACTCTGACGTTCTTGAACGTTACAGAGCGCAGGAATGTGGATATCGATAAATGATAAAGGACAGTAATAGATGGACTATCCAAACAGTGTTCCCAGTGCCGGCCTGGTCAACGGGCGGTTTGTGGATGAAGATCCGATGGCGGGTACGCCAGGCTCCTTACTTTGTTTTAGGCCAGACCGAAGTACCTAATGAGCCGCGACACTTTCTTCGATGGCAGCAAGTCACTGCTGGAACGGGTGCGACAGTTCACAAAATATCCCAGGCTATTGAGTCGGTCCGAACCTTGGCCGGTAAAGTCGCCACTGTTACGTTTGGGCCAAGTCGGATGCAGCGCGTCCACTCAGGTTTCCATTACGCAATACTTTGGGCCGAGTGGGTCGGCGTCGGTCGACAATACCGTGGGTAACTTCCAACTGACTACGTCGTGGGCCAGGTACACGGCTACCTTCCAGGTTCCATCACTGGCCGGAAAGATGTTGGGGAACGTGAACAATGATTATCTGCGGCTGGCATTCGATTTGCCGTTAAACGTTTTGCAGACCGTGGACCTTGCTCAAATTCAACTTGAAGAAGGCCCGGTTTCCACACCCTTCGAATATCTGTCTATTCCACAGCAACTGATCGATTGTCAGCGCTACTTCGAAAAGTCATTCAATGCCGGGATTTTGCTTCAGGCGGGTAATGGCACCACTACTTGTCAGGCAACGTTCACACAGATTTCAGCCGCTAATAGCGGGCAATATGGGATGACTGTTCCTTTTCTGGTGCAGAAAAGAGCGCAGGCAACCATTGCCATGTTTTCTCCTGGGGACAACAGCAATCAAGTCTGGAACCCGTCAATGGGCAAGGCCTGCACGGGAACGACCGTCCAGGGCCTGACCAATCGCAATATTGCCTTTGCCACAGTAACTGCAGTTGGCAGTGTGCCGGGGCATACCTTGCAACTGGAATGGACCGCGGACGCAGAATTATAGGAAGAAAAAAATATGAGTTATCAATCGACCATTAATGGCGTTTATCGCCTTTATGATCTGTCCTTTGTTCCTTCGGACCCTGCCAATCGAGACTGGCTCGAATACCTTGAGTGGGTGGCGTTGGGGGGTGAAACCTTGCCGTTAGACTCGCCGCCGGAGAACAAGGTATCCGGTCAAGGTGTCTTCGCTTTTCTAAAGCGGATTGTTTAATAAAATCAGCGGCGATCGTATGAATGTCACTACGCAGCAACTCCAAAACATCATGCCCAACGCCCACTCCCAAGCGGGCGTTTTCATTTCCGCCCTCAACACCGCCATGACCCGCCGCAACATCAACACCCCCAAACGCATCGCCGCGTTCCTCGCCCAAGTCGGCCACGAATCGGGACAGTTGCAGTACGTGCGGGAACTGGGCAACAACCAGTATCTGAGCAAGTACGACACCGGCACCCTGGCCTTGCGTTTGGGCAACACTCCAGAGGCTGATGGTGATGGCCAGAAATACCGCGGTCGTGGCCTGATCCAGATTACCGGTCGGAGCAATTACCGAGAGTGCAGCCTCGGCCTGTTTGGCGATGAGCGTCTGCTGGCGCTGCCGGAACTGTTGGAGCAGCCGCAGTGGGCCGCCGAGTCCGCCGCCTGGTTCTGGGAGCTGAACGGCCTCAACGAACTGGCCGACCGCGACCAGTTCAACAGCATCACGCGCCGGATCAACGGCGGGTTGAATGGGCTCGAGGATCGCCTGCAACTCTGGGCACGGGCGAGGGCGGTGCTATGCCAGCCTTCGGCCTGATCTCCTGGCGGGTGATGGGCGTCGTCGTGTTGGCCGGGTTCTCGGCGACGCTGGTCTGGCAGGTTCAGGATTGGCGTTATGGCGGGCAACTGGCGGAACAAGCCAGGTTGCAGACCGAGACGCTGAATCAGCTGACCCAGGCCGCCGCTACGCAACAACAGGCCGAGCAGGACAAGCGTCTGGCCCTGGAGCAACAGTTGTCGGCCAGTGAACAAACCCATTATCGAGCGCTTAGCGATGCCCAACGTGATCAAGGTCGCCTGCGCGATCGTCTTGCCACTGCTGATGTGCGCCTGTCAGTCCTCCTCGATGCCCATGACGTTGCCGCTAGCTGTGCAATGCCAACCGCCGCCGGCACCGGCGGCGTGGATCATGGCGCCCCAAGAGCCCGACTTGACCCGGCGCATGCTCAACGAATTATCGCCATCACCGACGCCGGCGATCGCGGATTGATTGCCTTGCAGGCTTGTCAGGCCTATATCAAGGCCATCGCTCGCTAACATTTTGATCGGTTCTGTATCTTGCAAGCGCGATGTGCTCGTGTACGGTGGTTCCATTCAGCCCGATCAGGAGAGGACCGTGAAAGAAATCACCCAACTGGCCGCTGAACTTGGCAGGCGCCTGCAAGTTCTCAATGCCCACGTCACCACGGCCGAGTCCTGCACTGGCGGCGGAATCGCCGAGGCGATCACCCGCATTCCCGGGAGTTCGGCGTGGTTTGAGGCCGGCTATGTGACGTATTCCAATCGCCAGAAAACCTTGCAACTGAATGTGCCCGAGGGGTTGTTCGAGACGGTGGGGGCGGTCAGTCGCGAGGTGGTCGAGGCCATGGTCCGTGGCGCGCAGGACAAAAGTCACGCGCGGTTTGCGGTCGCGGTCAGCGGTGTGGCGGGGCCGGACGGTGGTTCTGCGAGCAAGCCAGTAGGGACCGTCTGGTTGGCCTGGGGCGTTGGGGAGGTCGTGTTCAGTGAGGTCCAGCACTTCCCTGGTAACCGCGACGAGGTCCGCCGACAAACGGTCAAGGCCGCGCTAGAGGGGCTGCTGCGCCATGCCACTGGAGAAATCTCAAATCAGGGGTAGGCGATCCTGAAACGCTGTGGAATAATACTGGCTACTTATACAGGTGTTGGCCGTCAGGCCTTATTGATTACGTGAGGACTTTAATGGACGACAACAAGAAGAAAGCCTTGGCTGCGGCCCTGGGTCAGATCGAACGTCAATTCGGCAAGGGTGCCGTAATGCGTATGGGCGATCAGGACCGTCAGGCGATCCCGGCTATCTCCACTGGCTCTCTGGGTCTGGACATCGCGCTCGGCATTGGCGGCCTGCCAAAAGGCCGTATCGTTGAAATCTACGGTCCTGAATCCTCCGGTAAAACCACGCTGACACTGTCGGTGATCGCCCAGGCTCAAAAAGCCGGCGCGACCTGCGCATTCGTCGACGCCGAACACGCCCTCGACCCTGAGTACGCCGGCAAGCTGGGCGTCAACGTCGACGACCTGCTGGTTTCCCAGCCGGACACCGGCGAGCAGGCCCTGGAAATCACCGACATGCTGGTGCGTTCCAACGCGGTTGACGTGATCATCGTCGACTCGGTCGCCGCTCTGGTGCCGAAGGCCGAGATCGAAGGTGAAATGGGTGACATGCACGTGGGCCTGCAAGCCCGTCTGATGTCCCAGGCGCTGCGTAAAATCACCGGTAACATCAAGAACGCCAACTGCCTGGTTATCTTCATCAACCAGATCCGTATGAAAATCGGCGTGATGTTCGGCAGCCCGGAAACCACCACCGGTGGTAACGCGCTGAAGTTCTACGCTTCGGTTCGTCTGGATATCCGTCGTACTGGTGCGGTGAAGGAAGGTGACGAGGTTGTCGGTAGCGAAACCCGCGTCAAGGTTGTGAAGAACAAGGTCGCTTCGCCGTTCCGTCAGGCCGAGTTCCAGATTCTTTACGGCAAAGGCATCTACCTCAACGGTGAGATGATCGACCTGGGTGTGTTGCACGGTTTCGTCGAGAAGTCCGGTGCCTGGTACGCCTATGAAGGCACCAAGATCGGTCAGGGCAAGGCCAACTCGGCCAAGTTCCTGGCAGACAATCCGGAAATCGCCGCGAAGCTCGAGAAGCAGCTGCGTGACAAGCTGCTGACTCCAGCACCGGACGTCAAAGCATCGCCAGTCAAAGAGACGGCTGGTGACTTGGCCGACGCTGATATCTGATTGATCCGATGACCGCCGTACTCGATACACTCGTCGCAGTGCGGCGAACCGCCATGGACCTGCTCGCACGACGCGAGCACGGTCGGGTCGAGCTGACGCGTAAACTGCGTCAGCGCGGCGCCCTCCCGGAAATGATCGACACAGCACTCGACCGGTTGACGGAAGAGGGTTTGCTGTCCGAATCCCGTTACCTCGAAAGTTTCGTTTCCTACCGCGCCCGTTCCGGTTACGGCCCTTTGCGCATTCGCGAAGAGCTGGGCCAGCGCGGCCTGCAACGTCCCGATATCGAGCTTGCCTTGCGCGAAAGCGGTATCAACTGGCAGGAACAACTGGAAGACACCTGGCGGCGCAAGTTTGCCGGGCATCTACCGATAGACATGCGCGAGCGCGCCAAGCAAGGGCGCTTCCTGGCTTATCGGGGGTTTTCCATGGAGATGATCAACCGCTTGTTCAGCGGTCGAGGGATGGACGACTAAATAAAAACGGCCCGCTATTTCGATAGCGGGCCGTTTTTTTTGCCTGTTGTTTACGTCACCTTGGACGGTTCCCGGGTGCGCTGTTGCGCCTGGGGTTTGGGCTGCGCCCAGTTTTCCGGCAGGTTGATGAAGTCCACCAACTCCCGCAAGCGCCCATGATCACGGGCATTGAAGGTAAAGGCCAGTCGTGCCAGATGGCTGAACTGCGGCTCATCGTGTTCCTCGCCGCTATACACATGCTGATGGAAGTGGTCGCTCAGGCACAGGTCGGCGAACGCCGTCTGCATGTGTTCAAGCGCGCCATCGCTGAGCTGATGATGCATTCGAATCACGAATTGATGCTTGAGCCAGCGGCTGGAGTGGAAGTTGCTATAGAACTGGTTGATCTCCTCCACCGCTTCTTCGGCGCTGTAGACCAGGCTGACCAGCTTCATGTCGGTGGGCAGGATGTAGCGGTTTTCCTCCAGTTGATGGTGGATGAAGTCCAGCGCGCCCTGCCAGAACGTGCCGCCCGGTGTATCCAGCAACACCACCGGCACCAATGGGCTTTTGCCGGTCTGGATCAACGTCAGCACTTCCAGCGCTTCGTCCAGCGTACCGAAACCGCCCGGGCATAAGACCAGTGCGTCGGCTTCCTTGACGAAGAACAGCTTGCGGGTAAAGAAGAAGTGGAAGGACAGCAGGTTGCTGGTGCCCTGGACGGTCGGGTTGGCATGCTGCTCGAAGGGCAGGGTGATATTGAACCCCAGGCTATGCTCCAGGCCCGCGCCTTCATGGGCGGCGGCCATGATGCCGCCACCGGCTCCGGTGATGACCATCAGGTCCGAGCGTGCCAACGCAGCGCCGAGTTCTCGGGCCATGCCATACAGCGGATGTTCGATCGGCGTACGGGCCGAGCCGAACACAGTGACTTTGCGCCGACCCTTGAACTGTTCCAGCACACGGAAGGCGTGTTCCAGTTCCCTAAGGGCCTGCAGGGTGATCTTGGCGTTCCAGCGGTTGTGATCTTCCTGGGCCATGCGCAGCACGGTCAGGATCATGTCGCGGTAAATCGGGATGTTGGGGCTATTGGGTGAAACCAGGTTGAGTTGCTCTTCGACCTTGCTGGTGAGGTCGTGGCCGCTTTCTTCAAAATGACGGCTGAGGAGGTCATTCGGTTGGTAAGGCATTCAACTTCTCCTTGCATGCAGGCTGTGTTTTTTCCAGCGAGTGAAAAAAACCTTCGCAACAACAAACGCATAGCGGGCCGCTCCTTTTCGGCCTGGCAGTCAATGTGAATACGCTAAATCTAGTTCCTCTGGATCAATTGCGCTGCCTTGATCATTGCGCCGCAAAGTCTTTCCTGGCAACCGCTTATTGACGATTTGCAAGGTGGTTTCACCGCTCGTCTGAACGCAGGCCCGCTGGCTGTGGCTCTGATTTACTAAATTACAGGCGTGACGCGACAACTTTGCGTCAAAGGCAGTACGCGAAGTTCATGCGGTTCAGGGATTTGAGTGGGCAGGGAGGCGGGAAATCATGGCCAGATTGATTCTGGAGATCGATGCGCAACTGTATCGATTATTGAAATCGTCAGCCGAGACCAATCATTTGAGTCTTGAAGAGGAGTGCTGCCGGCGTCTGGGCGGTGGCGAGCGCCGTTCCCGTTATTTGCAGGCCTTGCTGGCAGAACTGCGCGCCGAGGATGAACAGCGGCGCGCCAATTCTCGATGATTACTTCTTCTTGGCCGGGGTTGCTTTTGGGCAATCCGATTCCTGATAACTGGCGGAACCGACCGAGCGGTTGGTCTTGACCTCAGTGAAGTCGTAACGCATGACCGCGCCCTTGGCCATCAGTTTGCGGAACGATGGATTGTTGCAGACTGAGGCGCCCAGCTGGAAATACACGGCTTTCGGATCGGCGCGCATCTTGTCGGCGTGGCTGCTTTGTACGCTCAAGTGGTTGATCAGCGTATTGCCTTCGACGGTGTAGCCCTGATCAAGAATGTCCTCGTTAATCGCCCGCGGTGTGCCGACGCTGCTCTGGACGGCGACGTTGCGCAGCTCTCTGTTGAGGTTCTGCTCACTCAAGGAAGCAGCCTGAGCGCTGAAGGACGACGCCAATAGAACGGCAGCGGTGGGAACGATAAGGCGCAGCATGAAACTCTCCTGGTTCAGTGACTGGTTGGTTCGACCCGTCACGTGACTGTGCGTTCAGTGGCGGCGGATTATAGGGGAGCGGGCCCGGACGGTACAGGCTTGCGCCGGCCGCTCTGATAAACTGCCGGCACTTTCCACCCTGCCGAGTGTTTCTTGTGTCGATTTTCCTTACCTGTCGGCGTCGCCTGCGATGAACCTTCAACTCCCAGGCTTTGCCGCAAACGCCGTGGCCCGCTTGCGCGATGAGCGCGAAGAGGAGGGTATCAAGCCGATTCAGGCGCGCGGCTGGCGCGCAACCCGTTGCCGTGCCTGCCGAGTGATCGAGAGCCATTGCTTGTGCGCCTGGCGTCCGCAGGTCGAGACCCGTTCCGGCGTGTGCCTGATCATGACCAACAAGGAAGTGTTCAAGCCGAGCAATACCGGTTGGCTGATTGCTGACGTCGTGCGTGACAACCATGCCTTCATTTGGTCGCGCACGGAAACCGATCAAAAGCTGCTGGACCTGCTGGCCGACCCGCAATGGCAGCCCTACCTGGTGTTTCCGGGCGAGTACGTCGAGCCTGAGCGCGTGACCAACACCGTCGACCTTGAGAGCAGCAAGCGGCCATTGTTCATTCTGCTGGACGCGACCTGGACCGAAGCCCGGAAAATCTTTCGCAAAAGCCCCTATTTCGACCGGTTGCCGATCCTCAGCCTGCTCCCCGAAAAACTCTCCCGCTACCGCTTGCGCCGCTCGACCCGCAGCGAGCACCTGTGCACCGCCGAAGTGGCGGCGCTGTGCCTGGACCTGGCGGGCGATACCGACGCGGCCTCGGCGCTGGACGCTTACTTCGACGTGTTCAGCCAGCATTACCTGGACGCCAAGCACCAGTTGGATATGAACGTTGCAACACCGGCCCACGCCGAACTGATGCCCTTCGTGCAGAAAACGGTTCCGGTCATCGGCTGATTGTCGCCCATACTGCAAAGAACTGTACCGGCCAAGCACCTTGACCACCCCGTCTTCGCTGGGCATGCTTGGCGCCGATTAGGGCGCGGCCAGAGTTTGAAACGCCGTGTGATCACGTAATTGGCGTTGAACGTGCCCTGTTGGTCCAGCTCCGTGGCTGTACCTTGAGTTGCTTGAAAAACAGGATCATTTGAAAAATGGCCACATACGAAATCCTGATTGCCGATGACCACCCTCTTTTTCGAAGTGCATTACACCAAGCGTTGACCCTGGGCCTGGGCCCGGATGTCCGTCTGGTGGAAGTGGCGAGCATTGCCGAACTTGAAACCCGCCTGGACGAAAAATCCGACTGGGACCTGGTGCTGCTGGACCTGAACATGCCGGGAGCCTACGGTTTTTCCGGGCTGGTGTTGTTGCGCGGTCAGTACCCGCAGATTCCGGTGGTGATGGTCTCGGCCCAGGAAGAAGCCTCGATCATGGTCAAGTCCCGTGAATTCGGGGCCAGCGGTTTCATTCCCAAGTCGAGCGACCTGAGTGTCATTCAGAAAGCCGTGCGTGCGGTGCTCGATGGCGACGTCTTCTGGCCGCCCCAGGCCTTCGAAGCGGTCAGCGTGTCTGCCGAAGCCAAAGCGGCCAGTGAGGGGCTTGCGAGCTTGACGCCCCAGCAGTTCCGGGTGCTGACTATGGTCTGTGAAGGGTTGCTGAACAAGCAGATCGCCTATGAGTTGAGCGTGTCAGAAGCGACGATCAAGGCGCATGTGACGGCGATCTTCCGCAAGCTCAATGTGCGGACCCGGACCCAGGCGGCGTTGCTCTTGCAACAACTTGAGTCAATTGCCAGCCATTAAAGCGCTACGTATTCACGCTTTTTTGACCTTATTTACTCTAGCTTTCCCACTCCCTTTTGGTCAGTTGCCTACCCTATGTCACCTTTCAAAGGCCAGACCGGCCTAAAACGCATCCTCAACGCCTCTGGCTACTCCGTGGATGGCCTGCGCGCAGCCTTTACCGGTGAAGCGGCGTTTCGGCAACTGGTGTTGCTCAACGTCATCCTGATTCCGATTTCGTTCTTCCTGAACGTCAGCCGGGTCGAGCAGGCGCTGCTGATCGCCGTGTGCCTGCTGGCCTTGATCGTCGAGTTGCTCAATTCGGCGGTAGAAGCGGCCATCGACCGCATTTCCCTTGAGTTGCACCCACTGTCCAAGAACGCCAAGGACATGGGCAGCGCTGCGCAGTTGGTAGCGTTGACCATGATTGCGCTGGTGTGGGCGGTGATTCTGCTTTAAGCGATGGTGGGCAGCACGATCTCGTCGCTGCGCTGCACCCCGGCGGTGAAGGCGCGGCACAGGTCGAGGAATTCGCGCATCGCCGGCGTCTGAAATTTCTGTTTGTGCCAGATGAAATAGAACTGCCGGGCCAGGTCCAGGTCCGGTGTCTCCAGCGCCACCAGGCTGCCGCGGCGGAAAGCATCACGCAGCGCCAGCCGCGAAATGCAGCCAATGCCCAGGCCGGATTCCACCGCGCGTTTGATCGCTTCGGTGTGTTCCAGCTCCAGGCGAATATTTAACGAGCTGCGATGGTGACGCATGGCCTGGTCAAAGGTCAGCCGTGTGCCAGAGCCTTGCTCGCGCAGGATCCAGGCCTCGTGGCTCAGTTCTTCCATGGTCGCGATGCCGCGTTTGGCCAGCGGATGCTGGGGCGCGCAGAACACCACCAGCTCATCCTCTACCCAGCTTTGTACTTCGATGTCCGGGTGGCTGCAGTCGCCTTCGATTAGACCCAGATCAATTTCATAGTGGGCGACTTGTTGCACGATGTTGGCCGTGTTCTGTACGTGCAGCTTTACTTGGCTTTCCGGGTGGCGCTGCATGAAGCTGCCGATCAGCAGCGTCGCCAGGTAATTGCCGATGGTCAGGGTCGCGCCGACCGCCAGGGAGCCGAAACCGGACTTGCCGTTGAGCAGGTCTTCGATTTCCTTGGACTGGTCGAGCAGCGCCACGGCCTGGGGCAACAGCTGTTTACCGAGGGCGTTGAGGCTCAGCCGTTTGCCGGCGCGGTCGAACAGCTGACAGCTGGACTGACGCTCCAGCTCGGTGATCGAGGTGCTGGCCGCCGATTGCGAGAGGTTGAGCAGACCCGCAGCACGGGATACGCTTTCCTGCTGAGCGACGGCGACGAAGACTTGAAGTTGACGTAGAGTAAATCGCATATCTATATAACCGATAACCCTTATCTTAATAATCCAGTTAACAGATATTGTGGCTGCCATTAGAATGCGATGCAATTGCGCGCGGCTGGTTCTCTTTCTTTAGAAGAGCAGCGCAGACCCAATCTCCAGGAGTCCCACGTACATGAGCAACATGAACCACGAGCGTGTCCTCAGTGTTCATCACTGGAACGACACTCTGTTCAGCTTCAAGTGCACCCGCGATCCGGGCCTGCGCTTCGAGAACGGTCAGTTCGTGATGATCGGCCTGCAACAGCCCAATGGCCGCCCGCTTATGCGCGCTTACTCGATTGCCAGCCCGAACTGGGAAGAGCATCTCGAGTTCTTCAGCATCAAGGTACCTGATGGCCCGCTGACTTCCCAGTTGCAGCATCTGAAGGAAGGCGACGAGATCATCATCAGCAAGAAGCCTACCGGCACGTTGGTGCTGGACGACTTGAAACCTGGCAAGCATTTGTACCTGCTCAGCACCGGTACCGGTCTGGCGCCGTTCATGAGCGTCATCCAGGATCCGGAAACCTACGAGCGTTTCGAAAAAGTGATCCTGTGCCACGGCGTACGCTACGTCAACGAAGTCGCCTACCGCGAATTCATCACCGAGCACCTGCCGCAGAATGAGTTCTTCGGCGAGGCCCTGCGTGACAAGTTGATCTACTACCCGACCGTGACCCGCGAGCCGTTCGAGAACGAAGGCCGTCTGACTGACCTGATGCGCAGCGGCAAACTGTTCAGCGACATCGGCCTGCCACCGATCAACCCGCAGGACGACCGCGCCATGCTGTGCGGCAGCCCGAGCATGCTCGACGAGACCAGCGAAGTGCTGAACAGCTTCGGCCTGAAAGTCTCACCGCGGATGCGCGAACCGGGTGATTACCTGATCGAGCGGGCGTTCGTCGAGAAGTAAGCTGTTATCCGGGTGACGCAGAGCGTCACTGGATGCATTCCCACGCCGAGCGTGGGAACGATCAGCCCCCGTTGCCAGTCAGGCAATGGGGGCTTTTTTATGCCCGGACGCAAAGCTTGCAGGAGCAAGGCTTGCCCGCGATGGCGTCCGTGAGAGCGCCATCGCGAGCAAGCTTTGCGCCTACGGGTGAGAGATGGGGATGACTTCGAGGACGCGAATCACCCCGGCCTCCGGGTAATGCCAGCGCACATCCAGATCCCAGAACTGCGCGCCATATTCCCGTTCCGGCGTGGGAATCTGGTACGCCGGACGTGGGTCTTGTGCCAGGCATTGCTCGATCAACTCAACCAGCGGCTCTTCAAGACGCTGAGCATGCCCGTGAGCCTGTTGCAGTGCTCCATCCGTCCACTGCACGGGAATCAACTGCGGCGCGGCGCTGGCGATGCTGTTGGAGGCGCTGTCGATGATATCGGCGTAAGGCACGTAGGGTTTGATGTCGAGGATCGGCGTGCCGTCCAGCAAGTCGATGCCGGAGATAAACAGCCGATTGGCTTCAACCTTGTCCAGTTTGACCACGGACTGACCAATGCCGTTAGGCCGATGGGTCGCACGAGTGGCAAACACACCCATGGATTTGTTACCGCCGAGACGAGGAGGGCGGACTTTCAGCCGTGGCTTTTTTTCCAGGGCCTGGTGGAACAGGAACAGCAGCCAGACGTGGCTGACCTGCTCCAGCCCTTGCACCGCGTCGCCCTGATCGAACGGCGCCACCAACTCCAGCACACCGCGAGCGGCCGGGGCCAGTTGCGGTTGGCGCGGGATGGCGAATTTCTCCTTGAAGCAGGAGCGCACGAAGCCGATGGGGGAAACGCTGTAGGTCATGGTTGGGGGATCGAAGCGGGGGAAGAGGCGGGCATGATAACCCACCCACAGATCGTTCCCACGCTCTGCGTGGGAATGCCTCATTGGACGCTCTGCGTCCGCTTTGGGGCGCGGAGCGTCCCGGGCTGCATTCCCACGCGGAGCGTGGGAACGATCAGACGCCACAGGTCGAGTCAGAGGCTGAACCCACCATCCAGCGGGATGATATTCCCGGTCATATAAGCCCCGGCCGTGCTCGCCAGGCTGATCGCCAATGCCGCCATCTCTTCCTCCCGGCCCCAGCGCTTCATCGGGATCAGCGCCGTATCCTGCGCCAGCGCCTGCTCATCATTGCCGATGTGCGCCGTCATCTTGCTCGGAAAGCGCCCCGGCGCGATCACATTGACGTTGATGTGCTGGCTGACCAGCTCCCGCGCCAGGATCCGCGACAATTGATGCAGGGCCGCCTTGCTCGGCCCGTAGGCATACGCCTGCTCACCAAAGGAAGAAATCCCCGCCACCGAGCCGATGTTGATGATTCGCGCGGGATTGGCTTCGGAACCTGCTTTGCGCAACAGCGGCAAAAATTGCTGGATGCAGTTGAACACCGAGGTCACGTTCAACTGCATGACCTTTTCCCAACCCTTGATCGGGTAGCTTTCCAGCGGCGCGCCCCAGGTGGTGCCGGCATTGTTGACCAGAATATCCAGGTGATCGATCTGCTCGCCCAGGCGCGTGGCCAGTTGCAGCACGCCTTCCTCGGTCGCCAGATTCGCCGCGATACCGTGGCAGAGGCCGAACGCACTCAACTCCTCGGCAGTTTGCAGGCAGGCCTCGGCATCCCGGGCGCAGACGTACACGGTCGCGCCGGCCTCGACATAAGCCTTGGCGATCATTTTGCCGATACCACGGGTGCCGCCGGTCACCAGAGCGGTGCGGCCTTGCAGGGAAAAGTAGGGGTGCATGGCGAGTCCTGAAAACTGAAGGGTCAATACACCCTAGTCGTCAGCCGCCGGAAGCGGAGCCACTATTTTTGCGAGGAATGGGAGGCCATTCGGCCCAGCTGCAAGCTACAAGCCAGACACTATCCGCTTGCAGCTTGTAGCTTGCGGCTGTCTTTACGCTCTCACTCGAAGAGTGAGCCCCTTGAGGAAGTTACGCAGCAACTGGTCGCCACAGGTGCGGTAGTTGGTGTGGCCGAACTTGCGGAACAGCGCGCTCAGCTCAGGCTTGGACACCGGGAACTCCGAAGCCTTGAGGATCGCGTGCATGTCGTCTTCCTTCAGTTCGAAGGCCACGCGCAGTTTCTTCAGGATGATGTTGTTGGTCACCGGGGTTTCGATCGGCTGCGGCGGACGGCTTTCGTCCTTGCCGCGCTTGAAGATCACCAGGCCATCAAGGAAGTGCGCCATGACTTCGTCCGGGCAGCGCACGAAGCCTTCTTCGTCTTCCTCTTTCTTGTCGAGGTAGGTCAGCAGGTCTTCCATGGACACGTCCATGCCGCCGGTCTTGATGATCTCGATGACTTTCTTGTCGCTGATGTCGAGCATGTAGCGCACGCTGCGCAGTACGTCGTTATGAATCATGGTGTGCAATCCTGATATCGGCAGTGGGCGCCGCATAAGCAGCGGCGCCGAAAGGTAGGGCGGCGTGAAAAGTCTTAGAACTTCTCTTTGCCGGACAGGTAGCGCCATTGCCCCAGCGGCACTTTGCCGATGGACACGCCGCCGATGCGAATGCGGCGGATAGCGACGACCTTCAGGCCCACGGCCTGGCAGAACAGGGCAATCACGCCCGGTTGTGGGTTCTTCATCGCAAAGCGCAGACGGTTTTCGTTCTGCCAGCTGGCCTTCACCGCCGGCAGTTCCTTACCCTTGTAAGTCAGGCCGTGGTTCAGGCGGTTGAGGCCGTGAGCCACCATGTCGCCTTCAACCTCGACCACATACTCCTGCTCGATTTTGGCGGAGTCGGCGGTCAGCTTGCGCAGGATCTTCCAGTCCTGGGTGAACACCAGCAGACCGCTGGCATTGGCCTGCAAGTCGGTGCTGGCGGTCAGGCGCAGGAAGTGGCCCTTGAGCGGGCGTTTGCTGAAGCGGTGTTCTTCGCTCAGGGTCTCGGCGCTGATGGAGGCCATGGCCGTTTCCGCGTCCATGCCCACGGGCACGTTGAACAGAATGGTCACCGGCTCTGGCGCGGTGGCCTTGGCCTCGGGGTCGAGCTCGACTTTCTGGTTCTCGACCTTGAACTGCGGCTCGTCGATGACTTCGCCGTCCACGGTGACCCAGCCGCCCTCGATGAACAGCTCAGCCTCCCGACGGGAACAGCCGACGAGTTCGATGAGGCGTTTGGAGAGACGAATCGGGTCAGTCATGACAGGGCCGTAACAAAAAAGGGGTGGGCATTGTACCTGCTGGGCGCCGGTTAATCGCGGGTCCATTTGCGCCATGTGGCTTTTAGCCGCGTTGAACGCGCTGATTCGCCTGTTTCATGCGCATGTGCAGCAACGGATAAGGCTGGCCCATGCCGTCATGCTCGGAACGACCGATCACCTCGAACCCCTGTTTGAAGTAAAAGCCCAGCGCCTGCGGGTTCTGTTCGTTGACGTCCAGCTCATCGGCGTGCAGATGTTCGAGGGCATAGCGCAGCAACTGTTTGCCCAGGCCCTGGCCGCGATGGGCCGGGTCGATAAAGAGCATTTCGATCTTGCCCGCCGCCACGCCGGCGAACCCGGTAATGCGCTGGCGCGGGTCTTTGGTGCAGATCAGCATCACCGCGTCGAGGTAGCGGGTCAGCACCAGGTTCTTCAGCAGCTCGATGTAGCTGTCCGGCAGAAAGTCATGGGTGGCGCGCACCGAGGCCTCCCACACTTGGGTGAGTTCTTCGTAGTCGCTGTGTTTCGGTGTGTGGATGGCCGAATGGTGGCGCATGCCCGCCTGCCTCTCATGGATGAATGAAGCGAATCCGTTCTCCACAAAACGATAGACGTAAAAAAGCCCCGCATCTCGTCAAGAGAGCGGGGCTTTTCGTATTTTTTGCGTTTAGATCTGTTCAGCCCACAGGTCGTATTCGTCGGCGTCGGTCACTTTGCACCAGACTTTGTCGCCTGGCTTCAGGTTGCTGCCGTTGTCGATAAACACGTTGCCGTCGATTTCCGGGGCATCGAAGAAGCAGCGGCCAACGGCGCCTTGCTCGTCGACTTCATCGACCAGCACTTCGATTTCACGGCCGACGCGCAGTTGCAGGCGTGCCGAGCTGATGGCCTGTTGGTGCGCCATGAAGCGGTCCCAACGGTCTTGCTTGACGTCGTCCGGCACGATGGCCGCGTCCAGCAGGTTGGCGGGGGCGCCTTCAACCGGCGAGTACTGGAAGCAGCCGACGCGGTCGAGCTGCGCTTCGGTCAGCCAGTTCAGCAGGTACTGGAAGTCTTCTTCGGTTTCGCCCGGGAAGCCGACGATGAAGGTCGAACGGATGATCAGGTCCGGGCAGATTTCGCGCCAGTTCTTGATCCGCGCCAGGGTCTTGTCTTCGAAGGCCGGGCGTTTCATGGCTTTCAGGACTTTCGGGCTGGCGTGCTGGAACGGGATGTCGAGGTACGGCAGGATCTTGCCGGCGGCCATCAGCGGGATCAGCTCGTCGACGTGCGGGTACGGGTAAACGTAGTGCAGACGGACCCAGACACCGAGGCTGCTCAAAGCTTCGCAGAGTTCGGTCATGCGGGTTTTCACCGGCGCGCCGTTCCAGAAGCCGGTGCGGTACTTCACGTCGACGCCATAGGCACTGGTGTCCTGGGAGATCACCAACAGCTCTTTGACGCCGGCCTTGACCAGGCGCTGGGCTTCGTCGAGCACGTCACCGACCGGACGGCTGACCAGTTTGCCGCGCATCGACGGGATGATGCAGAAGCTGCAGCTGTGGTTGCAGCCTTCGGAAATCTTCAGGTACGCGTAGTGGCGCGGGGTCAACTTGATGCCTTGCGGCGGCACCAGGTCGATCAGCGGGTTGTGATCCTGGCGCGGCGGCACGGCGTCGTGCACGGCGTTGACCACTTGCTCGTACTGCTGCGGACCGGTCACGGCCAGCACGCTTGGGTGCACCTTGCGGATGTTGCCTTCTTCGACGCCCATGCAGCCGGTCACGATGACCTTGCCGTTTTCCTTGATGGCTTCGCCGATCACTTCCAAAGACTCGGCCTTGGCCGAATCGATGAAACCGCAGGTGTTGACCACCACGACATCGGCGTCCTCGTAAGTGGACACGACGTCATAGCCTTCCATGCGCAGCTGGGTGAGGATGCGCTCGGAGTCGACCAGTGCTTTGGGGCAACCCAGGGATACGAAGCCAACCTTTGGATTGGCCGTGGCGGGAGTGGTGGACATGTCTAACCTCGGTATTTGTGACGCCTCCAGCCGTGATCGGCAAGGCGACAAACGGGCGCTTTGTTGCGCCTCTGATCAAAAAGTGCGCAATTCTAGCGATGAGAGGCGCACTTGACCAGCTTTATGCAGGGAAATACGACGAGTGCTGCGCTATGCTTCGCGCCGGTACGCTTTACCGAATTTTTACAGTCAACAAATCGTCTGTAACCTTAAGTAAAACAGCGCATGCTGCACGGCAAAGCATAGTGCTTCTTATAAAAAGTCCGGGTCTGGGTAGTAGGAGTTGTGGATGGGGCAGGCAAGTAGTCAGGCGGCGGGCGCCGAGCATTCGGTGGCGAAGCCGATCGGCATGCTGGTCGCGGCGGTCGGGGTGGTTTACGGCGATATCGGCACAAGCCCCCTGTACACCCTTAAAGAAGTGTTCTCCGGCGGCTATGGCGTACCGGTCAACCATGACGGCGTGTTGGGCATCCTGGCGCTGATCTTCTGGTCGCTGATCTGGGTCGTGTCGTTCAAATACATGATGTTCGTGCTGCGCGCCGACAACCAGGGCGAAGGCGGGATCATGGCCTTGACCGCGCTGGCCAGGCGGGCGGCGGCGGGGCATCCGAAGTTGCGCACCTTGCTGGTGGTCTGCGGGCTGATCGGTGCGGCGCTGTTCTATGGCGACAGCATGATCACCCCGGCGATTTCCGTGCTCTCGGCGATTGAGGGCCTGGGGCTGGCATTCGATGGCATCGACCATTGGGTGGTGCCGCTGTCGCTGGTGGTGCTGGTGGCGTTGTTCCTGATCCAGAGCCACGGTACCGCGCGCATCGGCATTCTGTTCGGGCCGATCATGGTCACCTGGTTTCTGGTGCTCGGTGCGTTGGGCGTCTACGGCATCGTGCAGCACCCGGAAGTGTTGAACGCGATGAACCCGGTGTGGGGCGTGCGTTTCTTCATCGTCCACCCGGGCATGGGCGTGGCGATTCTCGGCGCGGTGGTGTTGGCACTGACCGGTGCCGAAGCGCTGTATGCCGACATGGGCCACTTCGGCCGCAAGCCGATTGCCCGTGCCTGGTTCATCCTGGTGCTGCCGGCCCTGGTGCTGAACTACTTCGGCCAGGGCGCCTTGCTGCTCGGCGACCCGGAAGCCGCGCGCAACCCGTTCTACCTGCTGGCGCCGAGCTGGGCGTTGATCCCGCTGGTCGGCCTGTCGACTATGGCCACGGTGATTGCCTCGCAAGCGGTGATTTCCGGCGCGTTCTCCCTGACCCGTCAGGCGATCCAGCTCGGCTACATTCCGCGCATGCACATTCGCCACACCTCCAGCGCCGAACAGGGCCAGATCTACATCGGCGCGGTGAATTGGGCGCTGATGGTCGGCGTGATCCTGTTGGTGTTGGGTTTCGAATCCTCGGGCGCCCTGGCCTCGGCTTACGGCGTCGCCGTGACCGGGACCATGCTGATGACCACCGTGCTGGTGTCGGCCGTGATGTTGCTGCTGTGGAAATGGCCGCCGATTTTCGCCGTGCCGCTGTCGATTGGTTTCCTGCTGGTCGACGGCCTGTACTTCGCCGCCAACGTGCCGAAAATCGCCCAGGGCGGCGCCTTCCCGGTGATCGCCGGGATCGTTCTGTTTGTGCTGATGACCACCTGGAAACGCGGCAAGCAACTGCTGGTCGAGCGCCTTGACGAAGGTGGTTTACCGCTGCCGATCTTCATCAGCAGCATCGCCGTGCAACCACCGCACCGCGTCCAGGGCACCGCCGTGTTCCTCACCGCCCGCCCAGACGCCGTGCCCCACGCGCTGTTGCACAACCTGCTGCATAACCAGGTGCTGCACGAACAAGTGGTGCTGCTGACCGTGGTCTACGAAGACATCCCGCGCGTCCCGGCCTCCCGGCGTTTCGAGGTGGACTCCTACGGCGAAGGCTTCTTCAGGGTGATCCTGCACTTCGGCTTCGTCGACGAACCGGACGTGCCGCAAGCACTGAAACTGTGTCACCTCGACGACCTGGACTTCAGCCCGATGCGCACCACCTACTTCCTCAGCCGCGAAACCGTCATCGCTTCCAAACTCGAAGGCATGGCCCGCTGGCGCGAGGCGTTGTTTGCGTTCATGTTGCAGAACGCCAACGGCAATTTGCGGTTCTTCAATCTGCCGCTGAATCGGGTGATTGAGTTGGGGACGCAGGTGGAGATGTAAACCGGCGCTAGCAAAAAGCCCCCGTCAGCCTTGTGGCTGGCGGGGGTTTTTTTGTGTCTTTAATTTTTCTCAGGCCGCTCTACTTCCGATTCGGTCTTGGTCCGCGCAGGTCGCGGCGTCAGCACCTTCACCACATCATCGATCACGGCCTTGCCCATTGCCGTCAGGTAATGCGCGGCCCAGGCGTGGCGGTCAGTGTCTTTGGCGTAGGCGGCCTCCTTGGCGAAGGATTTGGCGAGGAATAACAGGTCGCAGGCTTGTGACAAGGCATCAACGACGGGGACGCCGGCGCGGACGTTGAATAACGCCTGGTTCGAGCAGTAGATGACGGGGGTGAAGCCGATGGTTTTTAGTTCTGAAATCGCGGTCGAATCAACTTTAGTCATATGTAATTCCTAATTTGAAGGGCTGTCACATTCGTTTCCAAGCGAATGGGTGACAGCTATGCGCGGGTTGGAAAACCGGGAAATTAGGAAACCGGCACGTCCGAAGACGTCCCGCGCACAGCCGCCATAACTCAAGAGCGCAAAATAAAAAGACTTTGCGATCGTGAAGGGCACGCTGTTGCGACTAATTTCGACGGGTTTCCAAGCCCGATCGCTGAATGGTCAGCGACGTCCGGAGAGTATCCCGTCGAAGAAAAGCGCAACAAGGCATCAAAGTGCCCAAAAACCACGATTCGGAGTTTGCCTACAAGGTCTGTCGGCGTCATCTGATATTGCGACACCGTTTAGCGAATGAAACTGGATGGCGAAGAGTTTTATAGGCTGGAGAGGCCGCGATGATTTGTAACGTGGATGTGAACGAGGAAATGCTGGACGAGCATGAAGATCTGCGATTGGACGCCGCGGCCCAGGAGCGGCTTATGAGGTTTGAACCGGTCGATGCGGTTGTCAACCATGAAGAGATGCGGGCTCGATACGCCAAGAAAGACTAAGAACGCTATGGAGAATTTGGATTTTGTTTCTTCCTGACGGCAATGAAGATCCCCTTTGGGAGCGGCGGTCCGACGATTCGACTTGTTCGCGAAAGCGGTGTGTCAGGCGACATCATTGTTGAACGACACACCGCTTTCGCGAGCAAGCCCGCTCCCACAGGGGATTGGTGGTGTGACAGCTGGAATGAAAAAGCCCCCGCAACCATCAAGCTGCGGGGGCTTTTTATTCGGCGGGGGCTCAGATCACTCCTGTGCCGTCGCCTCTTCCTTGGCCTGACGCTTGACGATGATGTCCACCAAGCGCTGTGCCAGCGCCGGGTAGTTCTCGTCGAAGTGATGGCCGCCCGGCAGCTTTATAGCCTCGCCGACAGCGGTCTTGTCTGTGCAGCCGCTCTCGTCGACTTCTTCTTCGCCGTAGATACACACCACTTTGTCGGCAGGCAGCTTGGCCATTTCCGGGCCAGTGGCGGCTTCTTTGCCGGCGTTGCCGAGCCAGCCTTCGACTTCGATTTCGAAGCTGCCGGTGCGGGCGAAGGCGAGCAGGATGATGGCGTCGACCCGTTGCTGTTCCGATTCCGCCAGGCGGTTGTAAATTGCTGGCAGGACGTCGGCACCGAACGAGTAACCGGTCAGGATGAAGCGCTTGGTGCCCCATTTCTGGCGGTAGTGCTGCATCAGCTCGGCGAGGTCCAGGGCGCTTTGTTCCGGGCTCTTGTGCTGCCAGTAGTAGCGCAGGGTGTCGATGCCGACCACCGGGTAGCCGATCTTGGCCATCTCGCCCGCCACGTCGCGATCGAGGTCGCGCCAGCCGCCATCACCGGACAGGAACAGGGTCACGGTGTCCTTGGCCTGGCCGGCCGGGACTTCGACGACCGGAATCTGCAGGCCGCCCGCGGCTTTGTCGCCACCGACGAGGATCTTGCGCAGTTCGTTGTTCAGCACTTGCGGCAGGTTGATGTCGTAGTCGCTGATGCTGGTTTCGGCGTTCGGTTGATCACGCACGAAGCCCGCGCTGGCGTCGTCCGGGTTGTCGTTCCAGGCCACCAGCCAATGGCCGTGGGCGGCGCTTTTTGGCAGCAGGTGGGTGCAACCGGGTTTTTCCAGGGCCAGGTCCACCGAAACGGCCTGGGCCTTGTCGTTTTTCTGCTCGGACAACCAGCGCCAGGCCAGCACGGCGCCAGGGCCGATGCCGCTGACCAGGGTCGCCGGGCCTTTCAGTTCCCGCAGGCCGGATTGCAGGGCGCGGCTTTGCAGCAGGCAGTCTTTGGGCAGGATGACCTGGACAATCTGCGCCGATGCGCTGCGGCTCAGGGTTTTCAGTTGTTGATCACTGAGCTTTTGTTCAGCCGTGACCGCCACCAGCACCTGGGCTTTTGGCGTGGTCCCCGGAATAACCCGGGTCATGGCGGCGCCATCAGCCGGCGTCAGCTGTTCGAGGGTCGGTTCGGGTGCCGGGCGTTTCATGTACCAGTAGCCGCCACCGACAATCAGGGCCAGCACTACCAGTGTGGCCAGTACGTACCGCAAGGAGCGTTGAATCATCAGCGTTTCACCAATCCAGTCAAGCCGCCCGCAATCAGGGCGGCAGTATCGGCCAGGGCAACCAGCGGATCGAGTCCGGCGGGCACGGCCATATAACGGGGTTCCCAGTCAGGCTGGAATTTGTCTTTGAAGCGGCGCAAGCCTTGGAAGTTGTAGAGCTGCTCACCACGGCGGAAGACCATCGAGCCCAGGCGCTGGGTCAGTGGTGCGCCGCGACGGGGTTGTAGACCCGACAGCGGCACCATGCCCAGGCTGAACTTGGCGTATCCATGATTTTTATAATGTTGAATCAGGCCGACCATCATGAACTCCATGGTCAGCTTCGGGGCGTCCGGGTGCGCGCGCATCAGGTCAAGGCTGGCCAAGTCATGGCTGTAGGTCTCGAGCAGGTTGGCGAATGCCACCGGGCGCCCTTCGAAACGAATCACCGCGACGCGGAAATGCTTGAGGTAGTCATCGCTGAAACGGCCGAGGGAGAAGCCTTTCTCGCGCACGTTCTTGCCGGTCAGCCAGGCATCGGAAATCACCTTGAGCTCATCCATCGGCGCGTGGCCCGGCTCATGGATCTCCAGCGACAGGCCGTCACGGGTGCCACGGTTCCAGGTGTAGCGCAGGTCTTTCATCTCTTTGCCCTTGGCTTCGAGATCAAAGCGAAGCAGATCGACCCGGGCTTCTTCGCCAAGCTTGATCGCGGTCAGGCCGATGTCCATGTAGTACGGCAGGTTCTCGGCGCGCACTTGATAGAAGACCGGACGGGCATGATGGATGTCGCAGAGGTCGCGGAACTGCCAGATCATCTCCGCCCGTTGCTGGGTCGGGCCGATCGGGTCGTACAGCGCCACGAGGCTGCGGCCACGGCGGGCGTACATCAGGAACGCCTCATCATTGGGGTGAAACAGCAGCGCCTTGTCGCCGGTCAGGGCGAGACCACCGTCGGGTTGCGACGAAGCCATGAGGATCTTTACCGCGCGATCCAGTTCGTCCGGCGTCGGCAGGTGAATGATCGGGCGCGCGGTGCGCAGCAGCCAGGTCAGGGACACCACCACCAGCAACACCGCAGCGCCCAACAGCGAACGCAAACCACGGGGCGCGTCGGCGTCGAGGGTGAACTGCCACCAGAGTTGATGGCTATACGGAACGTCTTGATAAGCAAACAGCAGCAGCCAGATCGACGCGCCGAGCACGCACAGGCTGGCGACGAGATACAGCGGCGAGAACGGCAGTTCGGTCAGGCGACTGGCGCGATAGAACGAGCGGCGGAACACCCCGAGCAGGCTCGCCGTCAGGGTCATCAGGCAAGCTTCTTCCCAGTCGAAACCCTTGAGCAGCGAGAGCAGGGCGCCGACCAGCAACAGAATGGTGGTCAGCATCCACGCGGCCGACAGGCGACGACGCAGACCCTGGGCCAGCAACAGGCACAGCACGCCGATCAGGCTGGCGCCGAAGTGCGAGGCATCCACCAGGCGATGCGGAATCAGGAAGCCGATGTGCTCCAGGCGCGTGTCGATTTCCGGGGTCGCGCCGGAGAACAGCAGCACCACGCCGGACAGGAACACCAGCAACGCCAGAATCGGTGCCGCCAAACCTGAGGCCGCCCGCAGTGACTGCCGGGACTGGAACAGCCGTTGGCCTTCGTTGATCAGCAGGAACACGCAGGCCACCAGCAACGGCAGCACCACATAAATCAGGCGATACAGTAGAAGCGCAGCGGCCAGTGGTGCAGCGCCGAGGGTGTCAGCGAACGCGGCCAGCAGAATGGCTTCGAACACCCCGACACCGCCGGGCACATGGCTGAGCACGCCAGCGGCCAGGGCCAGCAGATAGATCAGCAGGAAGGCGCCGAAGGGTGGGGCTTCCGGCAGCAACAGATAAAGCACGGTGGCGGCGGCGGCCACGTCCAGGGCAGTAATCACCAGTTGCAGAAGCGTCAGGCGACGGCCCGGCAGGCGCAGGGTGCGGCGTCCAGCCTTGACCAGCAGATTATCCGGGTAAGGCTGCTCTGGCAGGCGACGGCGATAGATGCCGACGACCAGTGCGGTCGTGAGCAGCAACACCGCGGCGGCAATCACGCCCAGCAAGGTCTCCGAGAGGCCCAGTGCGGCGGAGGCGGCGGGCAGATTGCTCAGGGTCGCCAGTGCCGCCAGCGGGGGCAGGGCGCAGCCCAGGGAGAGGCTGGCGAACAACGTCATGTGCGCAACGTCCGCAGCCCCGAGGCCATGACGTGCATATAGACGGTAGCGAACCGAACCGCCCGACAGCATCGACAGGCCAATGGCATTGCCGATGGCAAACGCGGTGAAGCCGCCCAGGGCCAGGGTGCGTGGCGCCAGGGTTACGCCGGCGTAGCGGCTGGCGGACCATTCGTAGCCCAGCAGAATAATGAAGCCGACGATGGTCGCGCCCAGTGCGCCAATCAATGCCGGTTTTGGCACGTCCAGGATCGAATCGTGGAGCGCATACAGATCGAGTTCGCTTAATAAATGGCGACAGGCAATCAGCGCGATAGCGAACAACAGCAAGGTGACCGCAAGACCGATGGGTTGGCGGTATTTGCTGACCAGATCAAGCAGGCGCAAACGCTCGGCCTTGATAGGTTGTGTCGCTGTGACGGTGTCTTGTGGATCAGACGAGTTGGCGCGCATCAATCACCTCTTGGATTGTGCGCGACAGGATGGAGGTATCGAGCCAAGTTACCAATCCCTGTAGAAAAAAATAATCACAAATATTAACGCTTCTCGCCGGTTCGAGGCGATGGCGCGTCATCGGTCTTAGAGGGCCTGCCTGGCACAGAGCATAGTCTGAACTCACAGCCTCGGTGATCCTGAACGGTTCACTGCACAGTGACAGATCATTGTTGCGAAAGGACTTTTTCAACAGATACAAAAAAGGCCACTCTTTCGAGCAGCCTTTTTTGATGTTTGGTTGCGGGAGCCGGATTTGAACCGACGACCTTCGGGTTATGAGCCCGACGAGCTACCAGACTGCTCCATCCCGCGTCTGTGTGGCGGCATTCTACAGGCGAACGACGGAGTGTCAACCGTTAATCCTGAATAGGGTCAAATAAGCGTAAGTGGGCGGCGAACGGTCGCGGGGGAGGCCTAAGTTTCGGAATAGGAACGATTTCTTGTTCCTGCGTCGCCAGCTGTTACTTGCTCGTTTCTATTCAAATTTATAAAAGAGGCGCGCACAAAAAAGGCCACTCTTTCGAGTAGCCTTTCTTGATGTTTGGTTGCGGGAGCCGGATTTGAACCGACGACCTTCGGGTTATGAGCCCGACGAGCTACCAGACTGCTCCATCCCGCGTCTGTGTGGCGGCATTCTACAGGCGAACGCCTGAGTGTCCACCGTTAATCCTGAATAGGGTCAAATAAATGTAAATTGAGCGGCGAACGGACGCTAGGGAGACTTAAGTTGCGGAATCGGAACGATTTCTCGTTTCTGCACCGTCAGCCGTTACCTGCTCTTTCCTATCCAGTATTTACAAAAGCGACGCGCACAAAAAAGGCCACTCTTTCGAGTAGCCTTTCTTGATATTTGGTTGCGGGAGCCGGATTTGAACCGACGACCTTCGGGTTATGAGCCCGACGAGCTACCAGACTGCTCCATCCCGCGTCTGTGTGTCGGCATTCTACAGAGGATCGGCGATCTGTCAACCTTCAACTCAGAGAAAACCTCTTCCCGTTCAATCGCTTAGCTTGAAATTAGAGCTGGGTGATTGGCTGCAAGGTCGGTGTGGCAAGGCTTTAAGCTCTATCGGGTGAGGCTTTACGATTGAAAAAATAAATTCAACTGGTACTTTTCCTGCGGGGGAAAAGAACATTCAGAGTACTGGTGCTATATACAGGTGCCAGTGAGATACTGCCGATCCGGCTCGTCATTACGTCATTTCCTTGCCATGAACACCGCTTTTATATGACCCAACGCAAAATCATCCACGTCGACTGTGACTGTTTCTACGCCGCCATCGAGATGCGTGATGACCCGCGCCTGGCCGGTAAGCCATTGGCGGTGGGCGGGTCGGCGGACCGGCGTGGGGTGATTGCCACCTGTAATTATGAAGCGCGGGCCTACGGCGTGCGTTCGGCGATGTCGTCCGGGCATGCCTTGAAGCTGTGCCCGGACCTGACCATCGTCAAGCCGCGAATGGATGCTTATAGAGAAGCGTCGAAGGAAATTCAGACGATCTTCAGCGATTACACCGACCTGATCGAGCCGCTTTCCCTCGATGAGGCCTACCTGGACGTGTCGGACAGCGCGCATTTCGGCGGCAGCGCCACGCGGATTGCTCAGGACATCCGCCGTCGGGTCTCCAATCAGTTGCACATCACCGTCTCGGCGGGCGTGGCACCGAACAAGTTCCTGGCCAAGATCGCCAGTGACTGGAAGAAGCCCAACGGCTTGTTCGTCATCACCCCGGATCAGGTGGAAGACTTCGTCAGTGGTTTACCAGTGAGCAAGCTGCACGGCGTGGGCAAGGTCACCGCCGACAAACTCGGCAGGCTCGGCATCGTTGATTGTTCGCAGCTGCGCGAGTGGAACAAGTTGGCGCTGGTGCGCGAATTCGGCAGTTTCGGTGAGCGACTCTGGAGCCTGGCCCGTGGGATCGATGAGCGGCTGGTGCACAACGACAACCGTCGGCAATCCATCAGCGTCGAAAATACCTACGACGTGGATCTGCCGGACCTGGTGAGTTGCCTGGATAAACTGCCTGAGCTACTGGAAACCCTCGCCGGGCGCATGGCGCGGATCGATAGCAGCTATCGGCCGGGCAAGCCGTTCGTCAAAGTGAAATTCCACGATTTCACCCAAACCACGCTGGAGCAGGCCGGGGCAGGGCGGGATCTGGGCAGCTATCAGTTGTTGTTGACCCAGGCGTTCAATCGCGGCGGTAAACCGGTGCGGTTGTTGGGGGTCGGGGTGCGGTTGGAGGATTTGCGGGGCGGGTTTGAGCAGATGGAGTTGTTTGAACGGTAGTTTTTGTAGCGAATGTCAGGCCCTCTTCGCGGGCAAGCCTCGCTCCTACAGGTATCAGGTTGAACGCGATTTCGCGTACGACATAAATCCTGTAGGAGCGAGGCTTGCCCGCGAAGCTTTTGTTTTTAATTAGGGTTCGGATCCGCCACCAGTCGCCCGGCATCCCGGGTCAACGACTTGAGGAATTCGGTCTGCAGCTCAGGATCGTTGCGCGTCAGTTCGATCAGGCTCTGTTCCAGCTCGCTGGCTTCTTCTTCCAGACCCAGTTCCGACAGGCGTTTGACCCGGTGTACCCACTGGCTCACTTCATCGTCTTCAAGGTCGTCGTAAATCAGCCCGTGGGCTTCGAGCAACTTGCCGCGCAAGCCACTGCTGACCGCCAGGGACGAGTCGGTGTGCACGTCGTCCTGGGCATCTTCGACCGTGATCAACAGCCGGCTCAGATGATTGATGTCATGTTCGGCGAACGGGCTGTCCAACAGGTTCAGGCGCAATACGCCGTTTTTGTCGGTGGTCAGCTCGAAGGTTTCCTTGCCAGCCTTGACCTGCACCGGGCGCTCGCTCCAGGGCAGGCTCGAGTATTCCGTGCGTTTGTCGCGCTGGACTTCATCGATGCCGGCCAGGTTTTGCTGGGCACGACCGTGAGACTGCACGTTCATGAACGGGTTGATCCCGGCCACACCGTAGCTCAGCCAATCCTTCGTCACGCTGTCCGGCAAGTTGCCGAGGGCAAACACGTTGACCACGTTCGCGCCGACACCGGCCACCACGGCCACCATGCCCAGCGGGATCTCGTAGACCTCCCGCCAGGGTTGGTAAGGCGTGTAGCGGTCGTAGTGACGCGTGACTTCGAATTCAGTGACTTCGAAGGTCTTTTGCTCGTGGATTTTCACCCGACGTTGCGGCAGCTCAAGGACCTTGGGCTCACCGACATCGATCTGCAGGCTGTGATCGAGCAATTTGCGCTCGACCCGTTCCTCGTGCTCGCTGCGTTGTGACATCTGATTGGCACAGCCGCTGACCAGCAGGGTGCCGCACAGGGCGGCACCACCGAGGCCTAAGGTGTTTCGCTTGAACATGACTTCTCTATCTGGTGTCAGCG
This sequence comes from Pseudomonas sp. Emmai, assembly GCF_055179735.1. Classification (NCBI taxonomy): domain Bacteria; kingdom Pseudomonadati; phylum Pseudomonadota; class Gammaproteobacteria; order Pseudomonadales; family Pseudomonadaceae; genus Pseudomonas; species Pseudomonas sp. Emmai. Next base: position 1,702,512 of record NZ_CM143685.1, read on the forward strand.
GCGGATTCGGGCCTGGAGGAAGGACAGCACGTCAGCGACCGGCAGGGCTTGCGCCTCGGCCTCGGTGCGGCTCTTGTATTCCAGATTGCCATCGGCGAGGCCGCGGTCACTGACCACGATCCGGTGCGGAATGCCGATCAGCTCCATGTCCGCGAACTTGATGCCCGGGCTGGTTTTCTTGTCGCGGTCGTCCAGCAGCACTTCGAAGCCGGCCGCGGTCAATTGCGCGTACAGCGTGTCGGTGGCTTCGCGAACCTGCTCGTTGTCGTAGCGCAGCGGTACCAGGGCAATCTGGAAGGGTGCCAGAGTGTCGCTCCAGATGATCCCGTTGGCGTCGTTGTTCTGCTCGATGGCCGCAGCCACCACGCGGGACACGCCAATGCCGTAGCAGCCCATTTCCAGGGTCACCGGCTTGCCGTTCTCGCCCAGCACTTCGCACTTCATCGCTTTGCTGTACTTGTTGCCCAGCTGGAAGATGTGCCCGACTTCGATGCCGCGCTTGATTTCCAGGGTGCCCTTGCCATCCGGGCTTGGGTCGCCGGCCACGACGTTACGCAGGTCGGCCACGGTCGGAACCGGCAGGTCACGCTCCCAGTTCACGCCGAAGTAGTGCTTGTCGTCGATGTTGGCGCCAATGCCGAAGTCGCTCATCAACTCGACCGAACGGTCGATGATGATCGGCAGCGGCAGGTTCAACGGGCCAAGGGAGCCGGCACCGGCGCCAATCGCGTCACGCAATTCGCTTTCCGAGGCCATGACCAGCGGGCTGGCAACGCCTGGCTGTTGGGCAGCCTTGATTTCGTTCAGCTCGTGGTCGCCACGGATGATCAGGGCAATCAGCTTGCCTTTCTCTTCCGCGTGAACCACGAGGGTCTTGATGGTTTTTTCGATCGGCAGATTGAAGCCTTCGACCAGTTGCGCAATGGTCTTGGCGTTCGGGGTGTCGACCAGGCGCAGCTCTTCGGCCGGAGCGGCGCGGGAGGTTTCGCGCGGTACGGCTTCGGCTTTCTCGATGTTCGCGGCGTAGTCGGAACCGTTGCTGAAGGCGATATCGTCTTCGCCGGACTCGGCCAGTACGTGGAACTCGTGGGAGCCGGCACCGCCGATGGAGCCGTTGTCGGCTTCAACCGGGCGGAATTTCAGGCCCAGACGGGTGAACACGTTGCAGTAAGCCTGGTGCATGCGATCGTAGGTGATCTGCAGCGACGGCTGGTCTGCGTGGAAGGAGTAGGCGTCCTTCATGATGAATTCGCGACCGCGCATCAAACCGAAGCGTGGACGGATTTCGTCACGGAATTTGGTCTGGATCTGATACACGTTGATTGGCAGCTGTTTGTAACTGCTCAACTCGTTGCGCATCAGGTCGGTGATCACTTCTTCGTGGGTCGGGCCGGCGCAGAAGTCGCGACCGTGACGATCCTTGAAGCGCAGCAATTCCGGGCCGTATTCTTCCCAGCGCCCGGATTCCTGCCACAGCTCAGCCGGTTGAGTGCTCGGCATCAACACTTCAAGCGAGCCGGCGGCGTTCATTTCTTCACGAACGACGGCTTCGACCTTGCGCATCACTCGCAAACCCATGGGCAGCCAGGTGTACAGGCCCGAGGCGAGTTTGCGGATCATGCCGGCGCGCAGCATCAGCTGATGGCTGATTACGACGGCATCGGAAGGCGTTTCTTTCTGTGTGGCAAGCAAAAATTGACTGGTGCGCATGGTTGGCCGTTGTCGGTTGCTGATGACGAGAAATGACGGAGCATTGTACGGGCGAGATCTGCTGACGTACAGAAGTGCGGCCGGCGGTGTGGCTTGATGGCGGGAAACCTCCCGCCATTCGGGACGTTTCCTATGACTCTTCCACGGCCGGTGTCTGGAGCGGTTCGGGCGTCGGCGTCGGGCCGGCCTTGCGACTCTCCTGGAACCAGTGCAGCGCGATCAGCAGCAGGGTCGGCACGCCGAGCAGGGCTGTGATCAGGAAGAAGTTGTGATAGCCGAATTTCTCCACCATGACCCCGGAGTAGCCGCCGATCAGGCGAGGCAGCAAGAGCATGATCGAGCTGAGCAGGGCGTATTGGGTGGCGGAGAACTTGAGGTTGGTCAGGCTCGACAGGTACGCGACGAACGCCGATGTCGCCAGGCCCGAGCTGAAGTTGTCCAGGGAAATGGTCAGGATCAGCATGTTCAGGTTGGCGCCCATGTCGGCGAGCATCAGGAACAGCAGGTTGGTGCCGGCCGAGGCGATACCGCCGATCAGCAGGATCGGCAGGATACCAAAGCGCACGATCAGCAGGCCGCCCATGCCGGCGCCCACCAGGGTCATGATCAGGCCGAAAATCTTGCTGACGCTGGCGATCTGATCCTTGGTGAAGCCCTGGTCGATGTAGAACACGTTGGCCATCACGCCCATGACCGTGTCGGACATCCGGTAGGTGGCGATCAAGCCGAGCAACAGGAACGCTTGCCAGCGGTAGCGCAGAATGAAGTCGTTGACCGGCGTCAGCACCGGCGCCAGGCCACGGCGGCCCATGGCCGACAGGCACAGGGCGGTCAGCGTGATATAGAGGATGGCCCGCAGGAACGCGCGGTCTTCGAGCAGCAGGTCGAGCAGGCTCTCGCCCTGGAACAGCACGGCGGCGAAATCCGTGTTGTAGAGCTGGGTGAACATGGCCGGCACCGACACCAGCAGCACGATCAGCACAAACACCGAGGCCAATTGATGCGCAAAGCTGTAGCGCCCCGCCTGCAACTGAGTGCGCAACGGCACCGGCGGCTCGCGCATGAACAGGCTGGTCAGCAGTGCGGGGATCATCAGCGCACCGAACAGCACATACGTGCCGGCCCAGGCCGAGTGTTGGTAGTTGAAACCCGTGGAGCCGAAGCCTTCGGCGAAGAACAGCGCGCCGGCGGTGGCCAGCAGCGCGGCGATGCGATAACCGGACATGTAGCTGGCGGCCAGCGCCGCCTGGCGACTGTCTTCGGCGATTTCCAGGCGATAGGCGTCGACGGCAATGTCCTGGGTCGCCGACGCGAAAGCCACGATCACCGCGATGGCGATCAACCAGGACAAATGCTTTTGCGGGTCGCAGAAACCCATGCCGATCAGGCCGAGGATCACCAGCGATTGGGACAGCACCAGCCAGGAGCGGCGTCGACCGAGCTTGCCGAGTAATGGCAGGCGCCATTGATCCAGCAGCGGGGACCACACCCATTTAAAGGCGTAGGCCAGGCCTATCAGGCTTGCATAGCCAATAGTTTCGCGGGCCACACCGGCCTCGCGCAACCAGACCGACAGCGTCGAAAACACCAGCATGTAGGGCAGGCCGGCGGCGAAACCAAGCAACAACAGCACAAGCGTTGATGGGCTGGCATAGGCGGCGAGCGCGGCGCGCCAGGTTTTACGGGGCATGGGCTGGAGTCTGCCTCAAGATTACGGAAACAAAGCGCGCACTCTAACCGCTGTGCTCTACCGGGCGCCAGCCATGACGCTGAATATCAACACGATTGTTCAGGATACTAATGCCTTCGGTGCGCAAACGCGCCCGTTGTTCATCCCCCGATGGGCTTCCCGCCGGCAGACTGATCCGACCACCGGCACCGAGCACGCGGTGCCAAGGCAACCTGGTGTCGCCGGGCAACTGGCTCAGCGTGCGCCCGACCCAGCGTGCCGCGCGCCCCAACCCTGCCAACTCGGCCAATTGTCCATAACTCACCACTTTGCCCTCGGGCACTTGGGCCAGGGTCAGGTACAGCGCCGTGCGTCGGATTTGCGCCGGGCTTTCGTTTTCCGTCGTCTCGTCTGTCACGTCCGCAGTTCCTGAAGAAATTCGATTTTGCGCCCACAGATTAAGTCCAGAAGCAGCAATTGAGAAATGAACTCAATAGAAATAGTCGGGTCAGTCCTTGCTAGCGCCTTGTTCCTTGGGATAATGCCGACTTTTTTTCGCAAACCAGAGCCTTCGATCTGCTTATGTTGTCCAGAACCTTGTTGTGCCTCGCTGTCTTCAGTGCTTCCACGCCTTTGCTCGCCGACACCGTATGGTTGAAAAACGGTGACAAATTGAGCGGCAAGATCACCGTGTTCGATGGCGGCAAACTGCTGATCCAGACCGAATACGCCGGTGCGGTTCCAATCGACTGGAAGCAGGTCAAGACCCTGGAAAGTGATCAGGAATTGTTGGTCAAGCAGGATGCCTACAGCGGCGAGAAGGCCAAATCCTTGAAGGCTGCCGAAGATGGCAAGGTGACCTTGGCCAATGGCGAGGCGCCGAAAACCGTCGAGTTGGCGAGTATCCAGCAGATTCTCAAGCCTAAACCGGTGGTCGAAGACCTGGTCTGGAAGGGTAATGTCGACATGGCCCTGGATTACCAGCGCGCCGAGAAGGACACCGACGACTACGATATCGGCTTCAAGACCACGGCCCGTCATGGCCGCTGGCGGCATACGGCCGAGGGCGAGTACAACCGCGAATTCCAGGATGACGTGGTGACCACCGACAACTGGCGTGCCGAGTACTCCCTTGACCGATTCCTCACCGAGCACTGGTACTGGGATGGTCGCGTGAACTACAAGCGCGACAAGGTCGAAGAATTGTCCCGTCAGCGTGTGGTCGGTACCGGTCCGGGGTATCAGTTCTGGGACAACGAGCTGGGCGCGTTCTCGCTGGGTTCGCTGCTCAACCGCACCGATTACGAATACCGCGATGGCGGCAAGGACAACTTCTATTCCGTGGCCATGAAGTGGGACTACAACCGCTATCTGGTGGGCAAGAAGGTCGAGTTCTTCACTAATGGCGAAGTGGGCAAGCCGCTGTCCGGCGTGGCCGATTACGCGCTCGATGCCGAATTGGGTTTGCGCTACAAAGTCACCGACTGGGCTTCGCTTAACCTCAAGGCCGAGCGCGATATCATCAGCGGCACCAATGATGCTGATTTGAGCAAGACGCGCTATACCGCAGGGTTTGGGGTGGCTTGGTAAAACGCTCAAAGATCAAAAGATCGCAGCCTTCGGCAATGCCTACGATGAATCAACGTTCATCCTGCAGGCACTGCCAAAGGCTGCGATCTTTTTTTTGATGTGATTGCGTCAGGTGCATTCACCTTGACGGACACCGGCCTCGTATCGGCATTCGCCGTTCGGGCTGCCATCCTGTTTCCACAGGCGCATCACGCCTTGCTCACGCCCCTCGACGTAATCGACGGACGTATTCATCTGGCCGTTTTCATACCAGGTGATGGTCGGGCCTTCCAGTTTGCCGTCCTTGTAGGATTTTTGTTCCTTGAGCTGGCCGTTGGCGTACCACTCCTTGAAGTCGCCCTGTTCGCGGTGCTGCTCATCCCACTGCCATTGCACGGTTTGTACGCCCTGGTCGTTCCAGCTGGCATGGCTGCGCTGCACGGAATGCTCGTCGACAAAGACTTTCTGTTTCACCGTGGCGTTGGGGTGATACTCGATTTGCCAGCCTCGCGGCGCATTGTCGACGTAGTCCGTGCTGCTTTGCAGCGAACCGTCCGGGAAGTAGGAAAGGTTGGGGCCGGCCATTTTGCCGTTGACGTACTGACCACGTGACTTGATCTTGCCATCGGGGTAATAGCCGAGGATCGGGCCGTCCAGCACGTCATTGTGATAAGTGAGGCGGCCGATGATCGCGCCGTTTTCGTCGTACTCCAGGTACTCGCCATCCACATGCTTGCCGGCGTGCCAGTTGTAGGCCTCTGCCTTCTTGCCGTTATCGTGGTAGGTGGTTTCCCAGCCTTCCAGGTCATCGTTCAAGTAGTTCGCGCGCTTGATGACAACCCCGCTTTCGGAATAGGTGATTGCCTCGCCCTGGCGTTGGCCCTTGGCATCGTTCTGATAGCTTTGTCCGAGCTTTCCGCTCGAGTAGTAGGTTTTTGAGGCGAGGACGGGCCTGCCTGAGACAAAGTCCTTGGCGTTGACGTAATAGTCGCGGCGCAGTTTGCCTGATTCGACGTAAAAGACTTTGGCGTGCCAGGCCTTGCGTTTGCTGTCGTAGGCCATCGGCATTTTCAGGAAGTAAGCCGCCTGACCTTTGCTGGTTGGTGCGTAGTCTTCGTCCAGATACAGCTTTCCGTCCACCAGGGAGGCGGTCAGGTTGCCGCACTCTTCGGGCGTACACGGACGGACCTTTTCAAAAAAAGCCCGTTTGCCGTCACATTTCGAGAGCGTAATCAACAGTGGTGTTTCGTCGTCGATCAGTTGCTGGACTTCATTGAGGAGTCGACCAAACGATTCGTTGGGTACGCCCACCGATTCCGGTGTGAGGTAGACCTCGTTGCTGCCGCAAGCGTGTGGCGTAGAGAGTTCCAGCAAAGCCGCCGCGCGCAGTTCTGGCTGGGGAATGCCCTGGATGGCAGGGCCTTGGCCGATATAGGTGGCGTGAGTATCCATGCCGACGATGATGGTCGGATGGTCGGGGCGGGGGGTGGCGTGAATCGAGAAGGGGAGTGCGAGCGTGATCAGCGCTGCGCCCAGGGTTTTCCATTGGTTGAACGGCATCCTGCTGCTTCCATGTGATTTTCCAGGTGGCGAATCATATAGAAGGACGAGAAGATGGCTCAACGCAAAAACAGGCGCCCACAAAAAAGCCCCGCTTTTAAGGGCGGGGCTTTTTACTAAAGCAAGTACAAGTTAGATAACTTGAACTTCTTCAGCTTGCATGCCTTTCTGACCGCGGGTAGCGATGAAAGAAACCTGTTGGCCTTCTTTCAGGCTTTTGAAGCCGTCGGATTGGATTGCTTTGAAGTGAACGAACAGGTCGTCACCGGATTGTGGAGTGATGAAGCCGAAGCCTTTTTCATCGTTGAACCACTTAACGGTACCAGTTTGGCGATTAGACATGGTGTAACTCCTTGAACAAAGATAACTGCGACGCAGGAAGAACCCTGGCCGAGACTGAGTGCAAAGAGCAGGAAAAATTCTTGTAGATGGTTGGATCGAAATTCAACATATCGTGTAGAGATTCTCAGTGACACAAGCAGCACAGTGGCGCCACCTTAACCCTTTTTCCGGAACGTGCCAATGCTTCCTGCGAAGGTTTCTCTGTTTTCGTGACTGACGGTGCATCGTTTTGGCGGGAAGACCCGGCAATCAGGGGGGATCGGCGAGAATTAATAGCTGCGCTTTGAACCCGGAGCGCGCGCCTAGTAAGATGCCGGACAGAATTTTTCCACCTCGCTATTCAGGACACCCCGCCATGAGCATCAAATCGGACAAGTGGATTCGCCGCATGGCGCAAGAGCACGGCATGATCGAACCGTTCGTCGAGCGCCAGATGCGCGGCGAAGGTGCCGAGCGCCTGATTTCCTATGGTGTGTCGAGCTACGGCTACGACGTACGTTGCGCCGGTGAGTTCAAGGTGTTCACCAACATCAACTCGGCCATCGTCGACCCGAAGAACTTCGACGAGAAGAGCTTCGTCGACGTGACCAGCGACGTCTGCATCATCCCGCCGAACTCCTTCGCCCTGGCCCGCACCGTGGAATTCTTCCGCATTCCGCGCAACGTGCTGACCATCTGCCTGGGTAAAAGCACCTACGCCCGTTGCGGCATTATCGTCAACGTGACGCCGCTCGAGCCTGAGTGGGAAGGCCACGTGACCCTGGAATTCTCCAACACCACCACCTTGCCGGCGAAAATCTACGCCAACGAAGGCGTCGCACAGATGCTGTTCTTCGAATCCGACGAAGAGTGCGAAGTCTCCTACAAGGACCGTGGCGGCAAGTACCAGGGCCAGCGCGGCGTCACCCTGCCACGCACCTGATCCGTCCATCTGACAGTTCCCGGGAATTCTTCGGCGGGTAGACACTCTATTGGGTGTACTGCCCGGTTTGCGCACAGCGAACCGGGCCATTGCTCAGGAGTGCTCCATGAAGATCGATCCGCAAATCAGCGCCGAACTGGCAAGGCTTGAGCCCAATCAGATTGGCGTTTTGGCCTGGTCCTTGCTGGCGCATCCGCCTATCAGCATGGCAGGCGGCATCCCCGGCCAGCCTGATCCCGATACCCCCAACGAACAACCCACCGAGCCCGGTGAGCCAACCCTGCCGGACGAGCCACCACCCGCGCCGGTTGCTTGATGCCGGTCCTGCGCTCGTCGCACGATGCGTCGTCCTGTAGGAGCGAAGCTTGCTCGCGAAGGCTGCTGTACATCCAACAATGATGTTGGCTGATACGAGGTCATCGCGAGCAAGCTTTGCTCCTATAGGGTGAGCGTCAGCTGACTGGCCATATTTCGTTGTCGCCGATGACAAAAATCCTGCAGCTATCATCCCGCTCGACTTGATACCCGCCGGTAAATGCGCCGAACGCGGGCAACAGGCTGACTTGCTCCCCTAACCTGAAACACGCCAGGCGCAAGCTTTGACGGCCCCGGCCGTTGAGCCGGTAGACCGGATGCACATGCCCCGCGCGCACGTGACGGCTCGGGTGGGGATCAGGCTCGTGTTGCAGGGCAAACGGCCCCAGCAGCAGAGGTTCCGGCACCACCCGAATGTTCAGCGACAACGGCGGATCGCCCGCGCGTTTGTCGTGATTGCCGCGAATCAGCCTCATCGGCAGGTCGCAATGGCGTTCCCGCCACGCGGCCAGGGCCTGCAACGTATCCGCAGCATGGGAGCCGGGGCCGTGGAGAAAGTCGCCAAGGAAAATCAACTGGCGACAGGGCAGGGCAGCCAGCAAGCCATCCAGCGCCGTGATGTTTTGCGCCGTCGTGCCCCTCGGTACCGGTTGACCGAGGCTGCGATAGGCCGCGGCCTTGCCAAAGTGCACATCGGCAACCAGCAGCGCTTGCTGGGCCGGCCAGTGGATGGCTTTCTCGGGCAACAACCAGAGTTCTTCGCCAGCCAGGCGCACAGGGTAGGGCGCGCTCATCAGGCTTTCCCGGTTTCAGCGGTTTTTTCCAGATCGCCGACCATTCGCCTAATGCGATCCGCCAGTTTCTCGGAACTCATGCTTTCGCGCATCCGTTCCACCAGCAGCGGGAAGCCCAGCGGCGTAGGACGCTTGATCGGATGCAGGTCGAATCTCAAGCGATTGATGCGGGCCAAAGTCTGCTCCAGTCGACGAATATCCAATTCTTCCCGTAGGACTTCTTCCCCGGCCTGGGCCAGCAACAGGTTGTCGGCGTCGTATTGCTTGAACACTTCAAAGAACAAACCGCTCGATGCCTGGACCTGTCGCGTGCTTTTGGGCGCGCCGGGGTAGCCGGCGAACACCAGCCCTGCAATGCGTGCGATTTCCCGAAAGCGTCGCAGCGCCAGCTCGCCGGCGTTCAGGCTGGCGAGCACGTCGGGCAGCAGGTGCTCGGCGCTGAACAGTTCGGGATTCAGGTGTTGGGACCAATCGACAGGTGTTGCGCTCAGCAATTCGAGGCCGTAATCGTTCACCGCAATCGAAAACGTCACTGCCTGCCGCTGGCTTACCCGCCAAGCCAACAGACTCGCCAGCCCCAGATGCACCTGGCGCCCCGCAAACGGATAGAGGAACAAGTGCCAGCCTTCACGGGACTTGAGCGATTCCGCCAGCAGGGAATCCACGGTCGGCAATCCGGACCAGCGTTGCTGCACGTCCAGCAGTGGACGCACCGCCGCCATTTCCGGGCCAGCAAAGTCACCGCAAGCCGCCGCACTGAACCGCGCAACCACCGCCTGAGCCAACTCGCTGGACAGTGGCATCCTCCCGCCATTCCAACGGGGCACCGCCGCTTTTTTCACGGTGCTGCGCCGCACGTAGGCCGTCATGTTTTCCACCCGTACCAATTCCAGCAAACGCCCCGCGAACAGAAATCCATCGCCAGGTTTCAGGCGAGCGATAAACCCTTCCTCAACACTGCCCAATTGCTTGCCACCGCCGCCCTTGCTCCAGAACTTCAACTGAATGCTCGCATCGCTGACGATGGTGCCGATGCTCATGCGATGCCGCCGCGCCAGTCGCGCATCCGGCACACGCCACACGCCGTGTTCATCAGGTTCGACCCGGCGATAATCCGGATAGGCTGTCAGGGAAAGTCCGCCGTGGCGTACGAAAGCCAGCGCCCAGGCCCAATCCGCCAGTGTGAGATCCCGATATGCCCAGGCAGCGCGGACTTCTTCGTACAGCTCACCGGGCACAAACCCACCACCCAACGCCATGCTGACCAGATGCTGCACCAGCACGTCCAGCGGCTTGTAGGGCGATTCGCGCGGTTCGATCCGCCGTTGCGCCACGGCGTCCTGCGCGGCGGCCGCTTCGATCAGCTCCAGGCTGTGGGTCGGCACCAACGTCACCCGTGATACGCGTCCTGGGGCATGCCCGGAGCGTCCGGCCCGCTGCATCAGCCGCGCCACGCCTTTGGCCGAGCCGATTTGCAATACGCGCTCCACCGGCAGGAAATCCACGCCCAGGTCGAGGCTGGAGGTGCAGACCACCGCTTTAAGTTGCCCGTCCTTGAGCGCGCGCTCGACCCAGTCACGGGTGTCCCGTGACAGCGAGCTGTGATGCAAGGCGATCAACCCGGCCCAATCCGGGCGGGCTTCCAGTAACGCCTGATACCAGATCTCCGATTGCGCGCGGGTGTTGGTGAACACCAAGGTGCTGGAGCTGGAGTCGAGTTCGGCGACCACCTGCGGCAACATCTTCAACCCGATGTGCCCGGCCCAAGGGAAACGCTCGATGGCGGGTGGCAACAACGTGTCGACCCGCAGCTCCTTGCCGTTTTGGCCCTGGACGCTGATGCCGCCCCCTTGTGGGATCAATACCTGTTCGGCGTGGGCTTGATTCCCCAACGTCGCGGAAACGCCCCACACGATCAATCCGGGATGCCAGCGGCGCAAACGGGCGAGGGCCAATTGCAATTGCACGCCGCGCTTGTTGCCGAGCAATTCGTGCCATTCGTCGACCACCACCATGCGCAAGGTTGATAGCGCGGTTTGCGCATCGGCCCGGGCGAGCATCAGGGTCAGGCTTTCGGGAGTGGTGATCAGTGTGGTGGGCAAGCGCCGGCTCTGACGGGCGCGTTCGCTGCTGCTGGTGTCGCCGGTGCGCAGGCCGACGCTCCACGGTATCTGCAAATCAGCCAGCGGCGCTTCCAGCGCACGGGCGGTGTCGGCGGCCAACGCACGCATCGGGGTTATCCACAGCACCGTCAGCGGTGGCGCAACCGGTTTGCGTTTGCGCGGCGTTTCTACAGGCGCGACCGACGCGGCGTAGCGATTGAGCGCACCGAACCACACCGCGTAGGTTTTACCGGCACCGGTGCTGGCATGCAGCAACCCGGATTCGCCGCGCTTGACCGCCGCCCACACCTGTTTCTGGAAGGCGAAAGGCTTCCAGCCGCGGGCGCTGAACCAGTTTTTTGCGTAGTCGATGGAAGTGCCCATGCCGGCCGTGTGCGCTCTGAAAGTCTTCTTTCAGTGACCGCGCCGGAATGCGAAAGGTTTAATGAAGTAACGCAGCCCTTTTTAACGACATAGGCCTGTAGGAGCGAAGGCGGATTATCAGAAAAAAGAAGATGTTGTCTGGCACTCCGCCTTCGCGAGCAAGCTTCGCTCCTACAGTGGACGGTGTGTTCTGTTCCCGAAACCCACGTTTGTCAACTGTCAGTACTGACAGTTGTTGCATAAGTGCGTACGTGATTTCCTTGTTTGGCCGACGGTCGAAATGAAATCCATCCGTCGCCTGTTATTCATTTTTCAGTGAGATATTGAAATGACGGATGAAAAAGCAACAACGCTGGTAGAAGTTCCCGGGCTCCTGGAGGCCACGGCCACTCATGAGGGGCAAGTGGAAGACTTCAAGGAAGAAGACACGGTCTCTTATCGCTATGTCAGTGATGGAAATCTGCGGTTCCTGGATTCCCGCCCCGCAAATGGTTTTCGGATGAATATCGGGGTGAGTGCGGACGCAGGTACCGGCACGCATGTCATTAACGGGGAGACCACCAATGCACTGGTTGTTTTCAGGGGGCTGAGTCGAACCAATCGGGTGACCGGCGTCATGCGCGTGGACCAAAACGATGCTGCTGGTTTGTCAGGGGCTTTTAATGGCAACACGACGCTTAACGATATTACGTTCGAGATCAGGTGTACTGAGTTCAAGATTGATACAACAACCCGCAAATAACCGTCGTTAAAAATAGCGGGTCGAGATCACGACCCGCTAAGTTATGAAGACCAGACGAATACTATTTGAGGTTGCCACTCAAAAACTGCTTCAACCGCTCACTCTTCGGACTGCCCAACACCTCCTCCGGCGCGCCTTCTTCCTCCACCAGCCCCTGGTGCAGAAACAACACCTGGCTCGACACTTTGCGGGCGAAGCTCATTTCGTGGGTCACCATGATCATGGTCCGGCCTTCTTCAGCCAAACCCTGGATCACGCGCAGTACTTCACCCACCAGTTCCGGGTCGAGAGCCGAAGTCGGTTCGTCGAACAGCATCACTTCCGGTTCCATCGCCAAGGCGCGGGCAATCGCTACACGCTGCTGCTGGCCACCCGAGAGAAACGCCGGGTACTGATCCGCAACACGTGCCGCCAGGCCCACTTTGTCGAGGTAGCGGCGGGCGCGATCCTCGGCTTCCTCCTTGCTGCAACCCAGCACCCGGCGCGGGGCCATGGTGATGTTTTCCAGCACGGTCATGTGGCTCCACAGGTTGAAATGCTGGAACACCATGGCCAGGCGCGTGCGGATGCGTTGCAGTTCAGCGGGATCGGCCACGTGCATGCCGTGACGATCCTTGACCATGCGGATGTCCTTGCCATCCAGGCTCATGGCGCCGTCATTCGGTTGTTCGAGAAAGTTGATGCAGCGCAGGAAGGTACTTTTGCCCGAGCCGCTGGCGCCGATCAGGCTGATGACGTCGCCGGTGTTGGCCTTGAGCGAAACACCTTTGAGCACATGATGGTCGCCATAGCTTTTATGCAGGCCGTCGATGGTCAATTTATACATGGGGCATGCATCCTCAAGGCGAAAGTAGGTAGCCGCTGCGATAGGCTTCGGTGCCCGCGACGTGGGCGATCACCATGCCGGCAGTGGCCATGCGGCGCAGCGAACGGGCGTACATCAACCCGGCGGCGGTGCAATGGATGGGGGTGACGCGGTCAAGGATCGGGTCGATGACTTCGGCAATCTGCTGCCCGGCTTCCAGGTATTGCCCAGGCCGCGCGGTGAACACCAGCAACCCGCCGACCGGCGTGGCCACCGGTTCGACACCGGCCAACGGCGTGGCCGGGTAGGGCAGTTCGGGCAGAGGTGCCGCTTCGCCGGCGATGGCGCCGAAGTGAATCAGGTAATCGATCAACGCCTGGCAATCGGCGCTGGCCAACGGGTGATACACATCGCCCTGGCCGCGTAATTCGACGGTGACCGAGAAACTGCCCAGCGGAATATCGAAGTGCTCGCCAAAGCGCTCCTTCAACTGCCACCAGAGCAGGGTGAAGCATTCATCGAACGACTGGCCGCCGGAATCGGTGGCCAGCAAACTGGCCTCGGCACCGATGTAGCGCGCCAGCGGCTCGACCTGCGGCCAAGCCTCAGGTGTGGTGTAAAGGTGGGCGACGGCTTCGAAATCACAATGCAGGTCCAGCACCATGTCCGCGTCGCAGGCCAGGCGTTGCAGGGTCAGGCGCTGGGATTGCAGTTGGGTGCCGGCCGTCTGGCGGGCGAGGGCGTTGCGCAGGCTGGTGCGGATCAGTTCGAGGTTGTGCTGCGGATCGTCGCCGAGCAGGCCTTCGATCTCGTTGCCCACCTCTTCGCTCAAATCGACGAACCAGCGGTTGAAGTTCTGCCCGCTCTCCAGTTCGTAGCGGCCCAAGGGCACGTCCATCAACACCTGTTCCAGGCCGACCGGGTTGGCCACGGGCACCAACACGATTTCGCTGCGCAGGCGGCCGGCGGCTTCCAGCTGCGTCAAGCGCTGCTTGAGGTGCCAGGCCACCAGCATGCCGGGCATTTCATCGGCGTGCAGGGACGACTGGATGTAGATCTTGCCCGCTCCATTGGCCGGGCCGAAATGGAAGCTGTGGATCTGTCGTGCGGTCCCCGGCAGCGGGGCCAGCAAGTCATGTTTCTGGTGGCGCATTTACGATAGGTCCTAGTGAGTCGGCCCGAGGAAGGCCAGCCATCGGCGTTCGGCGAGACGGAACAGGCCGACCAGCGCAAAGGTCACGGTCAAGTAGATCAGCGCAGCGATGCCGAACGACTGGAAGGTCAGGAAGGTCGCCGAGTTGGCGTCCCGTGCGACTTTCAGGATATCCGGGATGGTCGCGGTGAACGCCACGGTGGTCGAGTGCAGCATCAGGATCACTTCGTTGCTGTAATAAGGCAACGAACGGCGCAAGGCCGACGGCATGATCACGTAGGCATACAGCTTCCAGCCTGTCAGACCATAGGCCTTGGCCGCTTCGACTTCACCGTGGTTCATGCTGCGGATCGCCCCGGCGAAAATCTCCGTGGTGTAGGCGCAGGTGTTCAGGGCGAAGGCCAGGATCGTGCAGTTCATCGCATCGCGAAAGAACGCATCCAGTACCGGTTGCGCACGGACGGCCGCCAGGCTGTAGATCCCGGTGTAGCAGATCAGCAGTTGGATATAGAGCGGCGTGCCACGGAACAGGTACGTGTAGAACTGCACCGGCAGACGAATGTAGAAGTGCGGCGAGACCCGGGCGATGGACAGCGGGATCGACACCAGGAAGCCGATGAAGATCGAGGCGCTGAGCAGCCACAGGGTCATGGCCAGACCGGTGATGTGGTAACCGTCGCTATAGAGGAAGGGTTTCCAGTATTCCTGCAAGAGTTCGATCATCGTACGGCCTCCCGGGAGCCGGCGGCGTAGCGGCGTTCAAGCTTGCGCAGGACGAAGTTGGAGACGCTGGTGATCAGCAGGTAAATCAGTGCTGCCAGGACCAGGAAGTAGAACAGTTGATAGGTGCTTTTACCCGCGTCCTGGGCAGCCTTGACCAGGTCGGCAAGGCCGATGATCGACACCAGGGCAGTGGCCTTGAGCATCACCATCCAGTTGTTGCCGATGCCCGGCAGGGCGAAACGCATCATCTGCGGGAACACCACGATCCAGAAGCGCTGGCCGCGTTTGAGGCCGTAGGCGGTGGCGGCTTCGACCTGACCCCGCGGCACGGCAAGGATCGCCCCGCGGAAGGTTTCAGTGAAGTACGCGCCATAAATGAAGCCCAGGGTGATGACCCCGGCGCTGAACGGGTTGATCTCGATGTATTCCCATTCCATGTATTCGGTGAATGTCGTCAACCAGGTTTGCAGGCTGTAGAAGATCAGCAGCATCAGCACCAGGTCCGGCACGCCGCGAATCAGCGTGGTGTAGACCTGGGCCGGCAAGCGCAACAATTTGGATTTCGACAGTTTGGCACTGGCGCCCAGCAAACCGAGTAAAACGGCCACCAGCAGCGACAATGCCGATAATTTGATGGTCATCCAGGTGCCTTCCAACAGCAAAGGACCGAAGCCCTTGAGGCTGAAGGCTGAGAGCCCCAGGTTTTGTAAGAGGTTTTCGAACATAAATCAGCAACCTGATCGAGTAAAAAAAGCGCCCATCGTGAGATGGGCGCCGGGCATTATTTGCCGCTGTACAGATTCAGATCGCCAAAGTGTTTCTTCTGAATGGTGGCGTAAGTGCCATCGTCGTGTAACGCTTTGATACCTTTATCCAAAAGTGCCTTGAGGTCTTTGTTACCTTTAGAGATACCGATAGCTGTTTTGGCAGGCAGCAGCGGAGCATCAATCGGCTTGCTGACTTCGTAATCAGCCCCTTGTGGCGACTTCAAAAAGCCCAATTCGGCTTGCAGCATGTCCTGGACCCCGGCGTCGAGACGACCGGAAGTCAGGTCCGAATACACCTGATCCTGATTCTGATAGGCCTGGGTTTTCACGCCAGCCTTGTCCAGCACGGCTTTGGCGTAGGCTTCCTGGATGGTGCCTTGTTCGTAGCCGACGGTTTTGCCCTTGAGCGAAGCCACGTCGGTGGTAATGCCAGAACCTTTTTTCGACACGTAAGCGGTTGGGCCGGAGAACAGCTCGCTGGAGAAGTCGATGACTTTTTCGCGGGCTTCGGTGACGGTCATCGAAGAGATCACACCGTCGAATTTATTGGCCTTGAGGCCCGGAATCATGCCGTCGAAATCGCTTTCGACCCATTTGCACTTGACCTTCAACTCGGCACAGATCGCATTGCCCAGGTCGATATCGAAGCCCACCAGGCTGCCATCCGCTGCTTTCGACTCGAACGGTGCATAGGAAGGGTCAACGCCAAAACGCAGTTCTTTGTATTCCTTGGCCAGCGCGGAGCCGGCAGCCATGCACAACGCCAGTGCAGAAAGGGTCAGCAATGCTTTTTTCATTATTCAATCCCTAAGAACCAATATGAGCGCTTGTGGCGCAGAATTATTGTTACTGGAAAGCGTAAGACCTAATGAAAGTAGCAATTTCCGAACCAGAGTCCCGAACAAGCGTTTTAAAAGGTGATTAAAGAGAAGGTTGTGACGCATTTGTGCACGAAAATGGGCGACGTGAATTTCCTGCACCAAGTTGGTTCGCTCGATGATCGTTCCCACGCTCCTGCGTGGGAATGCAGCCCGGGACGCTCCGCGTCCCAAGAGCGGACCCGGAGCATCCGATGAGGCATTCCCACGCGGAGCGTGGGAACGATCAGGTGTCAGCTCAACAAATCCTGCAGTGTGGCGAGGCTATCGGCTTCTTCCACCGACTTGTCCTGCCGCCAGCGCAGCATTCTGGGAAACCGCACCGCAATCCCGCTCTTGTGCCGGCGGGACAGGGCGATGCCTTCAAACCCCAGTTCGAACACCAGGCTTGGTTTCACGCTGCTCACCGGCCCGAACTTTTCCACCGTGGTCTTGCGCACGATGCCGTCGACCTTGCGCATTTCCTCATCGGTCAGCCCGGAATACGCCTTGGCGAACGGCACCAGCGTGCGTTCGCTCGCCTCGGGCGGACCGTCCCACACGGCGAACGTGTAGTCGCTGTAGAGACTGGCCCGGCGACCATGGCCCCGTTGCGCATAGATCAGCACCGCATCGACGCTGAACGGGTCGACTTTCCATTTCCACCACACGCCCATGTCCTTGGTCCGTCCCACGCCATACAGCGCATCCCGGGCCTTGAGCATCATGCCTTCGACGCCGAGCCGCCGAGAGGCTTCCCGTTGCCGGGCGAGGTCGAACCAGTCTTCGCCGGTCAGCACGGGGGAGGCCAGCAGCACCGGGCTGTTACAGGTGGCGATGACCTGCTCCAGTTGGGTGCGGCGTTCAACCTGGGTGTGGTTGCGCCAGTCTTCGCCCTGCCATTCCAGCAAATCGTAGGCGAGCACCACCACCGGCACCTCGTCGAGGATTTTCTTGCCCAGGGTTTTGCGGCCGATTCGCTGTTGCAGCAGGGCAAAGGGTTGCACCGCCGGTGGCGCCGTGGAGTGCGGGTCGAAGGCCTCTTCGGTGGTGGGTTGCGCCGCTTTCCAGGCAACGATTTCACCGTCGATCACCGTGCCATCGGGTAAGCCGTGGGTCAGCGTTTCCAGTTCGGGAAAACGTTCGCTGACCAGTTCCTCGCCCCGGGACCAGATCCACAGCCGGCCCTCACGCTTGACCACTTGGGCGCGGATGCCGTCCCACTTCCATTCCACTTGCCACTGGCTGGCCGGGCCGATCAAGGCTTCGAACTGCTCAACGGGTTGTTGCAGGGCATGGGCAAGGAAAAACGGATACGGTTGGCCCCCGCGCTGGGCATGTTCGTCGTCGGACTGTGGGGCGATGAGTTTCAGGTAACTGGCGGCGCTCGGGCGATTGGACAGGTCGGTGTAACCCACGAGGCGCTGCGCCACGCGTTTGCTGTCGAGCCCGGCCATGGCGGCCAGTGCGCGGGTCACCAGCAGTTTAGAGACGCCCACGCGGAAACTGCCGGTGATCAGTTTGATACACAGCATCAGGCTCGGGCGGTCCAGTTGCGCCCAGAGGGCGGGCAGTTGCCGGGCCAGGAACTCCGGGGTTTCACCGCGCAGGGGCAGCAGTTTGTCTTCGATCCAGGTCGCCAGCCCCTCGGTAGAACTGTGGGGCGTTTCCGGTAGCACCAGCGAGATGGTTTCCGCCAGGTCGCCGACAGCCTGATAACTCTCTTCGAACAGCCACGGCGAGAGCCCGGAAACCTCGACCGCCAGTTCCCGCAGCGCGCGCACCGGCACCAATTGTCGCGGGCGGCCACCGGACAGAAAGTACACCGCCCACGCGGCATCTTCCGGCGCGGCGTGGGCGAAGTAAGCCTGCATCGCCGCCAGTTTGGCGTTGCTTGAGGTGGTGGCGTCGAGTTCGGCGTACAACTCGGCAAAGGCCTTCATGGCAGCACCTCGGCGGGTTCCGGCGTGGCGGCATGATCTTCCTCATCATCGCCGTACTCGGTGCTGAAACCCTGGGCATCCAGCCCTTGTTCGCGCAAATGCCGCACCAGCACGCCGACCGAACCGTGGGTCACCATCACCCGCTCGGCCCCGGTCTGTTCGATGGCCCACAACAGACCGGGCCAGTCGGCGTGATCCGACAGGACGAAACCCCGATCCACCCCGCGCCGCCGCCGCGTGCCGCGCAATCGCATCCAGCCGCTGGCGAAGCCGTCGCTGTAGTCGCCGAACCGACGCATCCACGTGCTGCCACCGGCCGAGGGCGGGGCGAGGACCAGGGCCTGGCGCATCGTCGGATCAGTCTTTTTGACCTCGCCGGCGTAAATCGTGGGCGGCAGGTAAATTCCCGCTTCGCGGTACACGCGGTTGAGCGGTTCCACGGCGCCATGCACCAGAATGGGGCCGATGCTGGCGTCAATGCCGTGCAGAATGCGCTGGGCTTTGCCGAAGGAATAGCAGAACAGCACGCTGGCTTTTTCCGCGTCGATGTTGGCCCGCCACCACTGATTGATCTCGGCAAACACCTGCGCCTGGGGTTGCCAGCGGTAGATCGGCAGGCCGAAGGTCGATTCGGTGATGAACGTGTGGCAACGCACCGGTTCGAAAGGGGCGCAGGTGCCGTCGGGCTCGATTTTGTAGTCCCCGGAAGCGACCCATACTTCACCGCCGTATTCCAAACGGACCTGGGCCGAACCGAGCACATGGCCGGCTGGGTGAAAACTCAAGATGACGCCGTGGTGCAGCAAGCGCTCGCCATAGGGCAGGGTTTGCAGGTTGATGTCCTGGCCCAGGCGCGCGCGCAGAATCCCTTCGCCGGGCGCGGCCGCCAGGTAGTGTTGATTGCCGGTGCGGGCGTGATCGCCGTGGGCATGGGTGATCACCGCCCGCTCCACGGGGCGCCACGGGTCAATGTAGAAATCCCCGGCGGGGCAGTACAAACCTTCGGGGCGCGCGATAACAAGATCCATGTTGTGACCAAAATGGAGTGATTTGTTAGCTATGAGGTTTGCGCGAGGCTGGAAGTTCTATCGGGTTTTAGCGATTGATCGTTCCTACGCTCCGCGTGGGAATGCCTCCAGGGACGCTCCGCGTTCCAATGGGACGCGGAGCGTCCCGGGCAGCATTCCTTTGCTGCGCGTGGGAACGATCATCATCGCGGGTTATTTACCCGGTGTGAGGGTCAATCGCGCCTTGCCATACGCCTTGTCAAAGTTCTGCGGCTGCATCGGCAGGCTCATGTACTGGCCCTTGAGCCACGGATCAATGCTGTCGAGGTAGTTCGGGCTCGCCGGGTTGCCGGACTGGCCGCTGCCGTTCTGGCCCATCAACGGCTCGGACTGGCCGAAGTCGACGATGAAACGCATGGACGGCGCCAGGGTGGTGTTGAAATCCTGGCCCCAGGCGAACGCCGCGGTGTTGAGCGTGGTGTGATCGCCACCGGCCGCGAGCGGGCCACGGACGGTCTGGCCGCTGGCGTTTTTCCACTCGTAGCGATGCAGTTTGCCCCACTGCCAAGCCTTGTGATCGCCACCCAACTGACTGTCGCCGGCACTGATGGCCGCCGCCAGGCTGCGGGCGAGGATCGCCGGTTTGTCTTCTTTCTGCGGCGTGCGCGCGTCATCCCAGAATGGGCTGTCTTCGCGCCCCAGCAGGTGATCGGCCTGGGCCGCGTAGGACAACTTGCCGTTGGCGACAAAGGCTTTCCACGCCGGGCTGCTGTCCGGGCCGAGTTCGTCGAGGAAAATCTGCTTGGCGCTTTCCTGCAGGAACAGCTCATAGATCGCGGCATCGCTGGACGTCGGGCTGAGCTTGCCGTCGAACGCCATCAAGCGCGCCAACGCCTCGCGGGCCTTGCTGCGATCAGTTTCAGGCAAGGTGTCGATCGCCTGCTTCAGTGGTTGGGCCATCCCCGGTGCGGCAAACATTTTTTTCAGTTTGGCGGCGAAGGTGGTGGTCTGGTCGTATTGCATGGCGATCAGGCTGCGGGTGTCGTGCTTACCCGTGCCCGCCAGTTCGGCCAGGCGTTCGCCACGTTCCGGGGCGGACCAGGAATTGGACAATTGCATGCCATAACCATGGGGGATGACCCGCTGGTTGGCGGTGCCGAGCCAGCCTTGGGCCGGGTCCTGGTCGTAGGGGTGCAGCATCGGGTCGGCGTAACCGTCCCAATCGTAGCGACCTTCCCAGCCCGGCGACGGCAGCAAACCTTCGCCTTCGCGACGGTTCGGGTAGCGACCGGTGACTTGCCAACCAATGTTGCTGGCGTCGGCGAAGACCAGATTCAGGGAGATAGCGCGGATTTCGCGGCTGGCGTCCGAGGCTTTCTCCACGGTTTGCGCCCGGGACAGGTCGAAGAACGCATCCAGGGTTTTGTCGTCGGTGAAGCTTGGGGTTTGCAGGGCCAGGCCGAAACCGTTGGCCATGCTCAGGCCCTGGGCACTGTTGAGCAGCGGTCCGTGGCGGGTTTCATACACCGCTTCGCGCAGCGGCCGCTGGCCTTTGACGAAGTAGGTTTCGTTGCGCACCACCACCGGTTGCCATTTGCCGTTGGCTTCGTAAGTCAGGCCATTGCCCTGGCGTTTGATTTTTTCCAGGAACAGGTCCTGGTTATCGCCCATGACCGTGGTCATGCTCCACGCCACTTTGCCGTTGAAACCGCCGAGCACCATCGGCAGACCGGCAATGCTCACGCCCGCCGCCTGATATTTCGGCGCACGGATCTGCACGTAACTGAACAACGACGGCACGCCCAGCGGCCCGTGGCTGTCGCTGGCCAGCAGGCTTTTGCCGCTGCGGCTGCGTTGCGGGCCGATGGCCCAGTTGTTCGACGAGGTGGCGCCGAGCAGATTCAGATCGGAGAGTTGCCCGGTGGCCTTGGTGATTTCCGCCAGGCCCGGGATCGCGCCGTTGAGCTTGATGCCTTGCAGCTTATCGGCTTCGCCCAGTGGCAGCTTCTCGTCCGGTGCGGACGGCGACAGCCATGGCAGCTTGTCGGTGGTGACGGTTTGCGCCAGCACCAGCGAGGAGATTTCTTCTGGCAGGTTGGCCGACTGGCTGAAATTCAACAGGCAGAAAATCAACGCCGAGTCTTCCGGCTTCCAGTATTCCGGCTTGTAGCCGGTGGCCGCGAGGTCCGCCGGCAGTTTGTCGCGGTAGCGGAACAGGTAGGCGTTGACACCCCGGGCATAGACTTCGAAGAAGCGCTTGAGTCGCGGCGACGAGGCTTTGTACAGCTCACCGGCGCTCTTCTTCAGATTGACCGCACGCATGTAGCGGTCAGCGTCGAGCAGATCCGCGCCGGACATTTCTGACAGACGGCCCTCGGCCAACAGGCGCATGGTCACCATTTGCGTGAGGCGATCGCTGGCGTGGACGTAGCCCAGGGCGAACAGTGCGTCGTGGAAGCTGTTGCTTTCGATCAACGGCATGCCCATGGCATTGCGTCGCACCGACACGTTCTGCGCCAGGCCCTTGAGCGGCTGCACGCCGGAGGTGGGCGGGAGGGTGTCCTGGGTGTTCCAGGTCTGACAACCGGTCAGGCTCAAAACACCGGCCACTGCTGCGGCAACGCCGAACCGGGGAAGAAAATGTGTGAGGGCTGGCGAGGCCATGGCAAAGCTCCTGCGGGGGTAGTAACGCAATAAAGGCGCTACGTTAGTGAGCAGGAGGTGGCCGCGCAAGCGGGGCGCAGGTTATTTCTTCAGTGATCGTTCCCATGCTCTGCGTGGGAATGCAGCCCGGGACGCTCCGCGTCCCATCCAAAGCCGAACGCGGAGCGTCCGTTGAGGCGTTCCCACGCAGAGCGTGGGAACGATCAGTCGCATCGATCTCAGGCCTTCGGTGGATTGACCTTCGCCGCCAGCGCATACGCCTTCACCGTCGCCGGGCGGGTCTGGATGTGGGTGAACCAGCGCAGCACATTCGGGAAGTCTTCGAGGTTCTGGCTCTGCCACTTGTGGGACACGACCCACGGGTAGATCGCCATGTCGGCAATGCTGTACTCGTTGCCGGCCACAAATTCATTGCTCGCCAGTTGTTTGTCCAGAACCCCATACAGGCGGGCGGTTTCGTCGATGTAGCGTTTGATCGCGTAAGGGATTTTTTCCGGGGCAAACTGGCTGAAGTGGTGATTCTGCCCGGCCATCGGGCCCAGACCGCCCATCTGCCAGAACAGCCATTGCAACGCCTGCTGGCGCCCGCGCAGGTCCTTGGGCAGGAACTTCCCGGTCTTTTCCGCGAGGTACAGCAGAATCGCCCCGGACTCGAACAACGGCAGCGGCTCGCCGCCATCGGCCGGTTCGTGATCGACGATGGCCGGGATTTTGTTGTTCGGGGAAATCTTCAGGAATTCAGGCTTGAACTGGTCGTTCTGGCTGATGTTGATCGGGTGCACGTCGTACTTGAGGCCGGCCTCCTCGAGGAAAATCGAGATTTTGTGGCCGTTGGGGGTGGTCCAGTAATACAGGTCGATCATGGAGTACTCCAGAAATGGACGTCATTAGGTACGGACAGCAACCGCTCGCATCAGGTCGTCCTGTGTGCACCGCAGACTTGCCTGTAGGAAGAAGTGATGCTCAAGTGCGTGAAATTCAATGACCCGGCATGAGAAAAGTCAGCATGGCGCTAAAGTCGAACGCGGCACTGATCATCATCGATCAACAGAAAGGCATCCTGGAGCCCAGGTTGGGGCGGCGAAACAATCCCCAGGCCGAGGAACGAATCGGTGATTTGCTGGCGCATTGGCGACGCACCGGGCGCCCGGTGATTCACGTGCAGCACCTGTCCCACTCGCCGGACTCAGTGTTCTGGCCGGAGCAATCGGGGGTGGAGTTCCAGGAACGGTTCCAGCCATCGGCCGGGGAACGACTGATCCAGAAACGCGTGCCGGATGCGTTTTGTGCGACGGGACTGGAGGCGGGTTTGCGTGAGGCGGGGATCGGGCAATTGATCATCGTTGGCGTGGCCACCAACAACTCGGTGGAATCCACGGCGCGAACGGCCGGGAACCTGGGGTTTGATGCGTGGGTGGTGGAGGATGCGTGTTTTACCTTCGACAAGGCGGATTTTTTCGGCCACCCCCATTCAGCCGCGGAGGTTCACGCCATGTCACTGGGGAATCTGCATGGCGAGTACGCCACCGTCATCAACACCGCAGAGATCTTGAACGATGACTGAAAACCTGTAGGAGCAAGGCTTGCCCGCGAAGAACGATGACGCGGTTTGCCTGGAAGACCGAGGCGTCCCATTCGCGGGCAAGCCTCGCTCCTACAGGTACCGACGTTTTACGCGCCGTGGCACTTCTTGAATTTCTTGCCGTTGCCGCACGGGCAAGGGTCGTTGCGGCCGACATCTTTCAGGGCGTTGCGCACCGGTTCCTGGTGGGCGTGGCCGCAGTTCGGGCCGTGGACATGGCCATGGTCGTGATCATGGTGGTCATGGGCATGATCGTCGTGATCGTGGTTGCAGTCAGGGCCATGGACATGAGGTTGCTGGGTCATCGGGGTTACTCCGGAATTAAATCGGCGGGGATTATCACGCCATTACGCGCCAGGTGCACGTAGTGCGCGATGAATAGGCCGGTTTCCAGTTCACCTTCCAGGCGATAGGGGATGGGTTGCTTCGGACTTTTCAGCATTTTCACCAGATCCCGCACCTTGGGCCACAGGTTGGTACGGATCGGCACCCTGAAATAGGCGCTGCGTTTGGGGCCGACGGTGAACCAGTGCTCATGCTCGCCTTCGGTCAGCAGCATGTCGCCCAAATGAATGCGGTATTCCAGACCGCGCACGGTCAGGTCACTGTCATTGGGGTTGTCGACGCGAAAGTGCAGGATGAATTTCTGCTCCAGCAGTTTGGCCCGCACGACCTCGACCTTGACCAGGTGCACCTGAGGCTCCGGTTCATCGTCGCTGAACCAGGACGCGCAGCCGCCGAGGCTCAGGATTGCGAGCAGGGTGAGCAGATGTAAGGTGCGGCGTTGACCGGTCATCGTGATGGTTCTCCTTGAACCCCAGTCTAGCCCTTGTAGGAGCAAGCGATGCGGCGACCCGACTTGCCCGCGAAGAACGATAACGCGGACTTTCAGAAAGACCGAGGCGTCCCTTTCGCGGGCAAGCCTTGCTCCTACAAAGAGCCCTACGCGCCGAAATACCCCGCACAACACTTCTTGATGTATTGCAACAATACACTACCAGCGACATCGGCTCAGTCACTGTGTAGGGCGGGCTTGCAGCAAGCATAGCCGGTGGGGTGGCGCACAGCAGCACCCCGGAACGGACGCTGTAGCAAGTATGGTGATTACGCCAATGATTACGATGAACAAGCCAAAAACACGGTTTCACTTGACTTATAGAAAATGTTGTATTTGACAAATGGGGGTTTAGGGCCCATACTGAGCTTAACGGTTATAGCTTTTCGTGAGGCGTATCGAACGCCTGCTTGAAAATATTTTCAGAGTTGGCATAGAAAGTGCTTGCAATTCTGAGGAAGTCGTGCGATAATACCGTGAGAGCTACAAATTCGTGCGGCGATTCCGCTTCACCCCCCAGCTCCACCAGCATCAAACCAAATTCCAAAGCATCCACCGGATCAGCCGCCAAGCTGAATTCCGGTAAAGTCATTTTCAGAATCACCCGCACCGGTCCAAGCGTGAACTTGCGATAGGTGCAGTTGTAGGCCGAGGTTTCCACTGACCTCTCCAATCGCATACGCAAGGCGATGGCCGTTACTTGCCAGACCAGACTGAAATGTCCAAGGACTGCCTGACAGGGGCGGTGGTTGAACTCTGTCACTAATTACCTGAACACTCATGTAGCACTTTATAGGGCACGGCGTAATAGTCCTGCCCTATCTATTTGTTTTAAATCCTAAGTGTGACATCAAACCAACCCATTCAATATCTGTGACAACTCTAATTCAGGAGGTGGCCCCTTATGGCCCTAGTTTTTCAACATTGCGAGACTTGCGGTATCCGCTACGCCAGTCGGACAGTACGTAGCAAGACTTGTTCAAGTGCATGCCGACAACGAGCATGTAGAGCAGCCAAGCAACAAAGTGCAACACAACCAACCATAAAACCAGAAGGAAACAAAACCATGAGTACACAAACACCAATGCTTCATACATTCAGCGAATCTGAATACCGAGAACGCTGCCAGAACGCAAAAGGCTTCTACGAATCACGAATCGAAAAACCGGGCGCCAACGTTGTTGGTGCAGTAGTCGAGTTCGTTTTCAGCACATTAGATGAAGCGCTTGAAACCTATCACCAGCACCGAAAATCTGGATGGCTTCCACTTGATCCAGCGGGAGGACTGCCAACTGCAATGCAATTTGATAGCCCGATGGTTTCCTACATCACGATGTATCTGAGAAAGCCTCCACGCGATCAAGAAAAGGATCTTGTGCAAGTGTGTCAGCAGGTTAGGGAAGATTATGAGGCAGAGCTTGAAACCGCGTTGAATAATGAGATTGACCGCCAGATTGAGCTGGTGCGTTTGAAGGATGAAGAGAATCGCCAAAAGGCTGATGAACAACAACGCTTGAATCGTGAGCAAGAAGTGCGTGATGAACTCGCCGCAACACGTGCCAAGCTCCGTGACGAACTAATCAAATCTGGCAGATTGACCAAAGAAGGCACAGCACAATGACCGATAAAATCGATCCAAGCACACTATCAGGAACTGAGTTGATTCTACGTGAGAAGTACGCAAAAGATACACTTGCTGCAAGCTCTCCAGAGGCCGCTACAGAGGCCGTAATTAAACAAGCTGCACCAGCAGATGAAGAAGCCTCGGAAGAGGCTGTAATCGCATTTAAAGCGGCTCTGGAGTTACTTGCAGCAAGAGAGCGTGCCAACAAGATTATCACACTTGCCAAACAAGCCAAATTGAACAAAGGACATTGATGGAAAAAGCTACACCGCTACAATTCGCTCTGAATAAAGGGCAATGGTTTCAAATCATCAGATTCACCGGTAAAAGCAACATCCCCGCCTTTTGTAACTTGGCCCGCCAATATCTTCGCCGCTTTAGTGCCGATGACCTGGGATTTAGCTACTTGTGGTTCCACGTTGCAAACGATGTCACATACCTTGTTGTCACTGGCACACGTACATCACTCACTGTCTTGTCGTCATACATCGATACACACACCATCCACTTCGAACACGCCGCAATAGTGCGAGAAGGGAGAGGCGTCAAAGGATTCGAGAGTGTTGTCACTGACTTGTACGCACGCCGTGTAGCAGTGAAAGGGAAGCATACACAAGGACGGAGCCTACAATGAGCCTACATAGCGAGATCATTGCCCAGCTAATCGGTGTTCTCAAGTTCAACGTGGACGCCAGTGGGTTGCACCGCTTCAATGCAATGATGAAGACCACCGAAAGACAAATGACTCAACTCGGCAAACAAGCCGATGCACTTCAACGCAAACTCAGTCGGAAATTCGGAATCACCACTACAAGTGCCGAGAGAGCCAAGCTTGATGCTGCTGTAATGAAGTCCCAAAACAAGGAGCTGGCAACGCAACAGAAGATCGCCCGTCTACAGCATGCACAGAACACCGCTGCAATCAGTGCTCAGAAGTTGGTGGCAACAGGGAAGAAGGAAGAAGCATTCCTACAAAGTGCATCTTTGAAGCAACAAGTGACGCAGGCTGTGCTCGCAGCTAAACAACAGAAAGTGCAGCAGGAATTTTTGAAAACCAGGCTAGGTGAGCAGCGTGTTCAAGCTGCATCGGAACAGTCACAAATCCGCCAAGCTCGTCTCCAAGACATCTTGCGTAAGCGTCAGGCCGAAACGATCAAGCTCCAACAGCAAAGCGCTGCACATCAAACCGCACTGCAAAGAGCAGAGATTGCAATGCAAGCCGCAAGGGCTAATGGTATCCGTGCAGCCGAACGTTGGGCAGCTAACAAAGCTTCGAGCGCCACACGCGAAGCCCGTGCAGCGGTGAAGCACGATCAAGCCAGCCAGCGATTTGCCTTCGCGGCTGAAAGACACCAAGCGTGGAAGGATCGCCAGAACGCTCCTAAGGTAATGAACTTCGGTAATTTGGCTGTGGGCCTCTCCAGTGCGTCAGCAGCGCTGTACGGGCTTGTGAAGGGCATCAGCTTCTTGAATGAACGGATTCAACAGCGTCAGGAGAGTGCAAGCACGGCGGAACAGTTCAATACAGCCCTTCAAAGTGCTGGCGGCAAGAATCCGAACAATCAGAAGTTTGCTCGCGATCAGTTTGTGGATATCAGCAACAAGTATGGTCAGGAAGTATCAGTAAACACAGCAAAGAGCTTTGCTCTGTTCGTCCAAGGCCAATTGGCATTAGGTAAGACTCTTACCCAAGCCACCAAGATGTTCGAAGATCAGTCTGCAACGCTGTTAGCTGCTGGGGCAGACAAAGAGCAAGCTAAGCGCGCCTCCTACCAGTTGAATCAAATCAGAGCTAAAGGAAAACCAGAAGGCTCAGACGTTAACGATTTGTTTGACGCCGTGGGCGGTGTAGTTGCTGCCTCTATTCGTCAAGCTGCTGCAACACGTTTGAATTTCAAAGGCAAAGTGGAAGAACAGGCGGGGTGGTTCAAGAAGTCTGTAACTGACGGCAAGATTTTGGCTAAAGACTTCGATCAGGGTATGACTAACTTTCTTAACGCCAACAGAGATCTTCTTGCAAGGCAGATGAATTCCATTGCAGCCAATCAGCAGCGTGCAGAAAACCAAGCCTACTTGAATGACAACACCGTTAACACTAACGGCGAGTTGAAGGCAGTCATTCTGGATAGAATCAAGGCAGAGGGTGAGTTGAATACAGCTCTACAACCTCTGAAAGAGTCTCTGATGCAGTTTGATCAAGGGTTGACCAAGTTCAATACGTCGCTAATTCGAATGATGATTGGTCACGATGCAAATGGTAACGCCACACCAAACGCCATGCAGAAAGATCCTAATCCAGCTCCCGGCTCAGTTGGTGCAGCGATTGGCCCAAGATTGAAGCCAGCCGCACCGAATGAACAAGCGAGTTTGGATGATCGTGCTAAGCCCGGATTGTTGAACGGCCTTCGTCGTTTGTTCACGGGTGCATCTGTTGCAGATGATCAAGCAACAGCACAGGAGAACAGAGAACGTTGGCCGGGGAGGATTGATCCCGTTGAGCTAATGAACTTCGATACCTACCGTCTTACTTCGCGTGATCTTGGTAAAGATCCTGAGAATTTGGCAGATGGGAAGTTTAGACAGTTCCGCCCATACCAGCCGTATACATTTGAAGACACTACCAAGGCAGTCGAGGCCCAGTTGCAAATGCGAGTGCCTGTACAGTCATCATGGCTTGGGCCGGGTGATCTAAACGGGGCCACTGTCAACAAACCGTCGGAGGGTAACGTTGATCAGTCGCAACATACAGAAGTAAATAACAATGTGACCGTGAATATCACAGCACCTCCCGGCTCTGACGAACAGGAAGTGGGGCGTATTGTCCGTGATGAACTTGGCAAGGTGTTGCAAACAAC
This sequence comes from Pseudomonas sp. Emmai, assembly GCF_055179735.1. Taxonomy (NCBI): domain Bacteria; kingdom Pseudomonadati; phylum Pseudomonadota; class Gammaproteobacteria; order Pseudomonadales; family Pseudomonadaceae; genus Pseudomonas; species Pseudomonas sp. Emmai. The sequence goes on from NZ_CM143685.1 coordinate 1,731,436, forward strand.
TCGTGCCAATCAGAAAGAGGTGGAGTGATGAAAGGAATCATCCGCGCCATTGCACTTGGTGTGTTCATTCAAGTGATGATAGGAGCCGGACTTTCGGTCTGGCTCTTCAATCACAACAACGATATGGCGTTACAGTATGCCCAAATGGCAGAACGTAACGCTAACACCTACACCGACCAAGTGGTGCGTGACCAGTACAACCGACTCCAAGTTGAGCGAAGTCAGGAGCGTGAAGATTTACATAAGTGGGTGGATCATCGCATCAGCCTCCAGCTCTCCCGCGCCAAGGAAGCCAAACAATGACCTACAACGAAATCGCCCACCAAACAGACTGCAGGGCCGCTTGCGGCTTTTACGTCTCCGAGGTGTACGGTGAGGCTGTAGTGCATCAGATCCCTGCTGTACTGGATACCCTGTGGTTAGCATTGCTCTCAGGTGCAACAGAAGAACTCGCCCAGTTACATATTTTGAGTGATCACCGTCTACCAGTGCCGGAAAAGAAGTAACTGCCCTGTATGTATCTCGGCAACTCCGAGTACATCGTCTACAGGCCGTGTAATTCAACGGGTGTAGCCATTTTGCTTAACTCAAGCCAAGGGTGCGAGAGCACCCAATTTATCCCCAATAGAAGGAATATCCCAATGCGTAAATGTAACTGCCGCAACTGCGGACGTGAGTTCACCGTGGCGAAGCCAATGCCATTTTGCTCAGGCCAATGCCGGGTAGCCCACACATACCAACAGACGATTAACGAAGCCCAATCCAAGACGATCCAAGCAGGAGTCGAATATGACAACAGCAACACCGAAAAAGAATAAGGCTACACGCCGCCCAAGATGTCCGCATTGCCGTAAACAGTTTTATACCCAAAGTGCTAAAGCCATCTTCTGCACTCGCATTTGCAAAGACCGCGCTACAGCAGCCAAGAAACGCACCGTATACATCACCAGGGCCACGGATAGCGCTTTCATGCAAACACTGGCCTTTGAAGCTTCCCGTGCCGGTACATACGAGATCTTCACCAGTCACACCCCTGAATCACTGGCTGAGCTATACGGGCTATACGCCTTCAAGCTCCGTGCAAACCGCTATGGCAGTTCCAGCGATTACGAGCTGTCACACATTGCCCCATCACAAGGGCACGACATCGTGGGGCTCTACCACCCTCAGAACCTGGTAGTAGCACCCAAGGCAATGAACCGTGCTCACGGTAATCAGTATTGGGGCCACGGTCTGAGCGTTGATCGCAACAAGCTGAAATCCCGTTACATGATCGAGAAGGGCACGCCACAGGCGGAAATCATCAAGGGCATCATCCAATATATCGGGCCAGATGTTATTGCCCAAGCGACGAAGCTTGCAGGTATTCAACCACGCAAACGCATCGCTACGCTGAGCTGGCTCCGTGAGCATTTGAACCCACACAACCCGCAACACCGTGGCTGGCTGGACAACCTCGACACAATGCACACCACAGCCCTGACAGCCCTCAAAGCCACACTGTCAGGCAAGCAACCCAGCGGCTACACAATCCCAGCACGCACATACTCACAACTGGAAGTGCTGCTCCTGGGACTGGAGCAACAAGCTCAACACCGCCCTGAGCTGATCGAGGTGCAACACGCCATCAATACAGCGTTAGAGGCATTCATCAGTGCCAACTATTCATCCGATTGGATGGTTGATCGTACCCTTGCCGATGTACTGAGATTCATGCCGGACACGCTCATGACAAAGCCAGAGTTACAGGCCCTGTTCGACGTGTTGCACGGGAAAGAGGTGTACGACATCCGGCCAGTGCTGGACAGCTTCACCCAGCGTTGTAAGGAACGTCAGGGGCTGTCTCAGCCAATCGCGTACAAGGCTCAAGCCCCAAGAGTGCTGGCAACCCTGAAAAGCCCTGTCAGCTTCGCTGCTGAGGCTCGCTCGTTTGCTGAATGTCTGGATGGGGAAGAGGTGAGTGTGGGTGCTGTTCCAGTGCCAGTGTTGGTATTGTCTCAGGCGGATTCGGTGCCACAGCCTGTTGAGCCTCTACCTTGGGACTGACTGGCAGGGGGCGGAAGCCCCGATACACCCACTCAAGAGCATGCAGCGCGCCATAGGCAACACCACCGCCAATAACGGCAACGAGGAATATCCCCACAACGATTTGGCTCGCTGCTGGTGATGCAGGATCGGGGGGTGGGGGCATCGCTGCTGTGAACTCCATCACGCACCAAATACCAGATGCAATTGCCGCTATACACTTGGTCAGCTCCCAGAGCCGTCGCCATCCTTCTGCATGCATCCCATCCACTCCTGTTGTTCACAGCGTGAGCTGTGGTTGATTATACCGCCTTGGGGCGAAACCCTCGATACACCCAGCCCACCGTCGCACCAATGGCATACAACACCAGACCAAATCCAAACCACACACCCACAAAGACGCTCCTGAGCTTGATCTGGTCAGTCCACAGTGAATCAAGTTCAGATTGGCGACGGGTTTCCATATCTCGAATCCTTGCCTCGGTATCCTTGATTGCAGACCCACCGAAGAAGTCCTGACTGAATGTATCTGTGTCGAAGCGCTTGCTCTTGAGCTCTGCCAAGAATCGGCGATCTTGTTCCAGCGGCTTATCGAATTTCATAGCAATGGTTTCTTTGCTGGGTACGAGTTTCTCACCCACCACCATTAGCAAAAGACCGGCGATTACAAACGCCGCCACCCACAACCGTTGCCATCCATTCATGCCAGCTCTCCTTGTCTATCCGCTGTTAACGGACTTCCAGCGTAAACTTGCCGTTGGCCGTATTAAGAAATACAACAGCCATCATATCTGTAGTGTTGTCATACTCATCCGTAATAGGAGTCCAGTATGTGCAGGACAATGTTTTATCTATGATGTGTGAGCCATCGGCGCCGGGTAACAACTTTAAACTTGATAACCTAGAGTTGTGTAGTATGTCTGGAATCAGTTTCTGGCACATGCGTATGGCATTCTCGTAGCTGTTGCCGTTGTCAGCCATTACAGTGAATGGTGCGAGCAAGATGAGCAGTGCGACAATTTTTTTCATTTTTATTCTCTAGTGGTAGGCCATTATCCACGCCGTTGGTGGGGCTGCCCATAACATCCGCCATAACCTCTGAAATCCCACCCAAAAGCCTATAAAAACCTATCGTGTCGGTAGGCTTGATAGATTATATTGATGATGTGCAATCTGCTACACGCCAGTGTTTCCGGGGCCTGTAGGCTGGTGCGATCAAGCTGGCGCTCGTGGGGCTGCTCAAATTAGAGATATTGTTCAAAAACGTAGGTTTAGCCTGAAATCGCCAATTCTTGCAGAAACTCAGCAATCCCGCATCGCAAGATCACAAGTTGACGCAAGTGTCAACCATTTCGTGCTTGTGCGATGTCATTTTCTGTGTGAGGCTGCTCCTGTGCTTCCAACCTTGGAGAATCCCCATGTCCGACTTCACCCAGCAGGAATACCAAGAGACTCTTGCAGCTATCGCCAGCCGCGCTATTACAGAATGTATGGAGCCATACAGGGAAACCGACTGTGGAATGTTCCGCACCCTTCACAACGCCGGTTACATCGACGGAACACAGGTGAGCACGCTCAACAGATTTGTCCTTGTGGACATGGCTCTAACTCCTACCGGCCACAGTTGCCTTGCCGCATTCAGCACCCCTTCGGCGCTATCAAAGAAGTAGACATGTTTGGTAGTGCGATAACCGTCTGTCTGAGGGCTGATTACGCTATCAGATATCTATAGGCGTCTGGGTATCTGATAGATTATCCTTGATCTATCTAATCAATAGCCTAAAGGATAGCCAGCCATGAACGCACACCTCTACCTCCGTGCATCTACCAAGGATCAAGACGCCAACCGTGCCAAGACCTCTCTTGAGACCTTCGCCGCCACTCAGGGTTTGTCTGTTGTAGGTATCTACAGTGAGAACGTATCCGGCACCAAGCTTGAGCGCCCTGAGCTGATGCGCCTGCTAGACACTGCCAATCCCGGCGAAATCCTCCTGTGCGAATCCGTAGACAGGCTGTCACGTCTTTCACAGGCTGACTGGGAAACCCTCAAGGCAACGATCAAGGCCAAGGGCCTACGTCTGGTAGTGGCCGACCTTCCTACAAGCTGGCAGATGGCAGCAGAGGGCATTGCTGGTGAGGTGCTGAGGGTGATCAATGACATGTTGATCGAACTGATGCAGACCATGGCCCGTCTCGATCAGGCCAAGCGTGTGGAGCGCATCAACGAGGGGTTGAAGAACAAGCGTGACGCTGAGCCAGATTGGAGGCCAGCCGGGAAGGGTAAGAACGCCGAACTCTGGAAGAAGGTGCAAGACGCAATGACCAAGCATCCAACCATGAACGCTGATGAACTCGCCAAGCTGGTGGGGTGTGGAGTTGCCACAATCTACCGTATCAAGCGTGAGCTTAAAGCCTGACTCTCAATAGATATACCCAAATGCCCGCCTTGAGCGGGCTTTTTATTGCCAATTGACACAAGCCACATCAGATGATAGGTGTAATGCCTTCTGTAAGCTCCTGTGGTGCTGATACAGGCGTTCTATTTACACAATAGCTACACTGGTAGCTGTAAGCTCTCATAGAGGCGTGTAGAGGATCTCAAGAGTGGCCCTTTCAAATGAGAGCGGTTCTTATTTGGCGATTTAGGCGACTTGGAGTGCTGCCCGGTGTTGCTGGTTGAACAGCGCGGCTGGTTTTCCAGAATCTCACCAGTTTATTTTCTGGCAGTGAATCCAAGACGATTGTCGTAGTGGTCGGATTTTCCGGCGAAAAATTGAAATCTGGAAATATCGCCCCTGCGACAATTCATCGATGAATTCACAGCTCAGTTGGGCAAACGCTCAGGGCGAGGTCAAAAGTAGCTTTGACCTTGGGTTGAGACTCATGGGTGGCATGACTCGCCATCTTCAACGCTGCCCTGTAAGCACTTAGGTTGGCTGCTGGTCTGCTCGACTTGAGAATCCTGAAATGTTCGCAGTGTTTTGCTACAGCCGACTTCACTTCTCCGGTTACCTCTGCTCCAGCATGGGCTTTGACCCCAAGGGCGCTGATTGCATCCGTGTATTGCCTTACCAATCCGACTTCATATTCACTCATGGTGCATCTCCTTAATGGTGTGCCTGATCTTGTCGTGCTGCGTCGTCACGCTTCATCGTTTGGGGGCGGAGTTTTCTCGCTCACGGGCACGCCCGGTTGGAGGAGTTCCGCGACAGCGTTCACAAGCCCGTCCACCGGCCAAGGCTTCGGCAAAAAACAGGTATTGGGGGGTAGCCCTATGAAATGATCAGTCCATCCAGAGGTGACAATCGCCGCGATTTCCGGCCATCGGTTTTGCACCATAGATACGAATTCTGCACCCTGTAGCTGTCCGGGTAGCCCATGGTCAGCTATTACCAGTGAGCACTTGGTGCCTGATCCGAGCAGGTAAACCAACGCGTCATCAGCGGTGCCGAACGCAACACACTGAGCGCCGACATCCGCCAAGATTTCTCTCATGATTTCCCGTAGAAGAGTGTCATCCTCCACCACAATGATTTCGCCATTGATAGGCTGTAGCTGAAAATTCACTTCCATGGCGATGTTGTGCGCCTTCCAGTTTGGGTCTCTGAGTCTTTCACCTTCGGTGTGCTGGGTCTACGTATTTGGCTTGTCGTAATTGCCATAGCTGTAACTAAATTTCGCCGTCTCAAGCTCCGTCTCACGCCTGTACATGTCGCTCAACGTCCAGCGCAATCGCTCGTGTTCCAGCTTCAACGCTGACAGCTCCTTGTTGCTGTCACGCCACATGCAAATCATCCCAGCAAGGTTCTTGTGCGACTGGCGAAGGTCACGCCGTGTCACCTCAAGTTCGGAGTGCAGCAAATCACATTCGTGACGCAGCATGTCGGTGAGGCTGGGCATTCCAAGCTCAAATCCGCTGTCGTCGATTAGGTCGTCTGTCATGTTCGGTAGCGCCGTGTACTGGATACACATACAGTATCGTTTCCAGTGCAGGAGCTTCAAGGTTGGTGTGACGGGTGGCGGTATGGACCGGTATCGATTGTCGGAATCATACAAGTTCTTATATGTCAATGTTTTTATTGACATTTTTTCAGCTCTCGTGTACATTCACCACTCAATACACGGCGGCGGGCAGCGCGGCCCGTCACACACGCAGCGACGTACACACCGCACATTAGGAGTGCAGCCATGAACCGTTCAACGCAGTGCCGCTCTTTAACAACGTGGAATGCAACGGTGCTCGTAATGGGGCGGGTACGGTTGCACCTTGAATAGAATGGCTGTCACACATACGGCCAGGAACTGACGGTTAAGCTGTTGGAAGTGCTGGGAGTTTGATTTCCTGAATCCAGTGCTTCGTTCGCCGCCACTTCGGCATGTCACCATGCAGTTTTTGCAGCTCCGTGAATGCATCAGATGCGCTGTCGATCCGTATTTTGCTGTTTGAATGGGTGACAGCCCCAATGACGGTTTGCTCGGGCTCAGCTTCTTGGCTTCCGTGACTCGTCGCTACAGCGATCAAATACGTTTCGTTGCAGCGTCCATTCTTGCGAACAAAGATCCGCGTCCCTAACCGTTTCGTCAGGTTGTTCGCAGCAACACGCCCCTCAAACGATGTGAGGTCGAGCCTTTCGAAGAAGTCCGATTTGCTCACCACTCGGTCAACTGCCATCTGTTGACGTAGTGTGTCTTTCTCTACATCAATCGCCGCAAGCTGGCTCTCAAGCTCTAGCAGGAGCTTCGCCGTTATCCTGCTGGGATATTCGTTGTGTGCATCTTCGGCAGCAGCAAACTTAGCTCGCAGTTCTTCAATGCGACCTTCTGCAACATCCAGTTTCTTGCGGATAGACCCTGAGCTATTTTGCACGAGACTCAGGGAATCGAGCTTGGCGAGAACTTCGCGGAACACCGTTTCTGTGCGTGTAGCAGTGATGACGCCAGCGTTGCACATGCCTCGGGTGCTATGGCTGCACTTGTAGTATTTCCGGCCCCGCTGGCTCTGTAGGTGCATGGCGGCACCACATTCAAAGCAAAAGAAGACGCCCGCCAGCACGTTGAAGTTGGTGGTCTGTTTGGTGATCTTGTGTGAGCGTCGGGAGCCTCGTGCAGCTTGCGACCTGTAGAACACTTCCTCACTCACTACAGCCGGGAAAAAGCCCTTGATTGGCTCGCCATCTGGTGTCCTGACTCCCTCGATGAAGACGTGAGGCTGATACTCACCCAGCACGGTGCGGCTATCGAGGATGTGGCGAACGGTGCTGAAACCCCAGAGGCCGGAGAAGTTTTTTCTCCCTGCTGAAAACGCCGGGATACCTTCTTGATTCAAGGTGGCAGCGATGTTGCGTGACCCGTGCCCCTGTGTTGATAAATCAAACAGGCGCCGCACAACTTGAGCATGGTCGGGGTTGAGGGCGTAGCCTTCCGGGGTGACATCCAACCAAAGCGGCCTAAGCTTTCCAAGGGGCTTGCCGGTCTCGCGAGCGTCAGCCTGTTTCTTTCGCCATGCGGATGAAACACGGGCGCCCTTGGTGGCTGATTCTTCGTGCGCCCTCGACATGCTGATGATTGAAATGATCAGGTCAATTTCGTTGTAGTCGCGGGTGTACAGGCGCTTGTCTGTGCTGGTGTAAACGTTGATTCCCTTGGCGAGCAGATCAAGGAAGCGGGGTAGGGCGTCCCTTATCTTTTCCCGGCTCAGGCGGTCCAGCGATTCGATGACAAGGAAACTCCCGGTTGGAACAGTGCCGTCCTCGACATAACCGAGGAACCGAGCAAGCTCGCTCGTATCATCAACGTGCTTGCCCTTGTAGGCGGAACGGCCCCGGTCGAAGAACAGGTATTCAGCGGGGTCTGCAAGTTGAAGCCCGCGCTCTACAGCAAACTCCTTCGCGGCTCTCATCTGACGGGCTTCGCTGTCACCCGCTGACTGCTTCGCCGAACTGAAGCGGATGTAACTGAATACCTTGGACATCGTGCTACCTACTGGGGGTAATTGGCCTGTAGGTAATTGTGGCAGCACTTCTTGTATTTCTGCCCGCTCGCACACGGGCAGGCGTCGTTGCGCCCGGCTTTGAGCTGCACGGTCGGGTCGATGAAGTACCAGTGGCCGCTGTTCTGCACAAACGAGGAGCGCTCGCGGTGGCTGTGTTCGCCGGCGCCATCGTGCCAGCGCGCGGTGAAGGTCACGAAGGCGTGTTCCGGTTGCCCGCCAAACACCTCGGAGCTTTCCACTTCAAGGCCCAGCCAGGTGCTTTGCGCGCTCCAGTCGCTGATGGACTGGCGATCCAGGCTGGCCTGTTGGGCGGGCAGGGTGGTTGCCACCAGATAGTCGACAAGCCCCAGCACATAGGCGCTGTAGCGCGAGCGCATCAAGGCTTCGGCACAAGGCGCCGGGTGGCCGGCATGGTAATGGCCGCAGCAGGCGTCGAGCAGGGTGCCGCTGCCGCAAGGGCAAATGGATGTACTCATTGCGTTACCACCAATATTTCCCGAAGTTTTCCGGATTGGCCCAGAACCGCGCGTTGAGCCAGTCAGGCACCTGTTTATAGTCAAGCAGATCATAGGTGAACAGCGTCAGCACCTGATCGTCGCGCTGGAAGCGTTCGCTCGCTTGCAGGGCCAGGGAAAAAAAGTCGGTTTCCTGCCAGCCGCTGGCCGGCAAGTCAGCCAGTACCGCGATGCGACTGGCGTTGAGATTGCGGATCCCGCCCAGCAAATTCAGGCCGTCGCGCTTGGGCAGGTGCTCCAGGCAATCGACCACCAGCGCCAGGTCAAAACGCCGTGCGGCCAGTTCCGCCGGCAAAGGCCCGGGCGCCGTATGGGCGACGCAACTGTCCGGGTGCGCGAGCTTGAAAGCCTCCAGCGCCGGGAACTGGCTGGCACCGATCAGCAACAGGCGCGCGGGGGCGTAGCGGTCAAGCAAAGCGGCCAACGCCTGCTGGGGCGTGCGCGAAGAAATACCTGCAATCATCGAAGATCCTCAATCAGAGCTGCCAAGACTAGCCTGCCCCAACGTTCGGGCCTAGAGCCATTGTGCGGCAAAAGTGCCGATCTGCCGTGAACACGGGGCGAAACGGCAGTGGCCTATTGCTGGCGGAGATTAAAACTCGGGTCTTTACTCCCTGAATCGGTTTTAAGCCGATCCCTCAGGAGAACACTAGATGAGCATAGTTCGGACAGCATTACCCTTGGTTCTGCTAACCAGTGTGTTGACTGGTTGCGCAGGTTTGCAGAAAACCGATTGGCCGACCTGTGCGGCAGTCGGTGGTGTCGTCGGTGCGGGGCTGGGTGCGACGGAAAGCGCATCCTGGGCGGGCGGCGGTGCGCTGTTCGTCGGCGGCATGGCGGCGGCTTATTGCTGGGTGCACGGTGATGGCGACGAAGACGGCGATGGCGTGCCGGACAGCCGCGACAAGTGCCCGGGAACGCCTAAAGGCGTGCAGGTCGATGCTGACGGCTGCCCACCTCCCGTCCCTGCGCCTGTGGTCGAGGAAGTCGTCGTGGTCAAGGAAGAAACCATCGTGATCCGCGATGTGCACTTCCAGTTCGACAAAGCCACGCTCACGCCTTCCGATAAAGAGGTGCTCGATAAAGTCGCCACCCGCCTGAAACAGGAAGCGTCCACCGCACGCCTGACCGTGACTGGCCACACCGACAGCGTTGGCAGCGATGCCTACAACCAGAAACTGTCGGATAAACGTGCGCACTCGGTGGTGGAATACCTGATTCACGACGGCGTACCGCGCAGCAGCTTCGTGTCGGTAACCGGTGCCGGCGAAAGCCAGCCAGTGGCCGATAACAAAACCGCTGACGGTCGCGCGCTGAACCGTCGCACCGAAATCAAAATCGAGCGTTAAAGCGCCTTCCTCTCCGCGGCTTGTGCAGTCGCGGATGCGGGTCTTTACTCCTGTGTAACCGGTATGGGCCGGTAACACAGGAGCATTCACAAATGAGCGTTCTCACAAGGACCGTCTTGCCGGTTCTGCTGCTTGGCAGCGTATTGACCGGTTGCGCTACTCACAGCGATGGCACTGCCCCCCTGAATCAACGTACCTGGCCGATCTGCAGCGTCATTGGCGGCCTGGTCGGCGGTGGCCTGGGTGCCCTCGAAAGTGGCGGTTGGGCGGCCGGTGGTGCGGCGCTCGGTATCGTGACCGGCGGCTTGATCTGCTTTGCCCAGGATGGCGATGAAGACAGCGACGGGGTCTTCGACCGCCGCGATCGTTGCCCCGATACACCGGAAAATACCCCGGTCGATCATCGTGGCTGCCCGTTGCCGCAATACCCGGTCGGTGTGAAATCTGTCGAACCGGCACCGGTCTCTGAAGTCATCACCCTGAGCGATGCCGGCAATGTGCTGTTTGCTTTCGACAAGTCTGATCTGACACCCGCCGCACGCAGCCAACTCGACGCGCTGATGGCCAAGCTGCAAAACGCCGATGTGGTCAGCATCAAGGTGGTGGGCCATACCGACAGCAAAGGGTCGGATGCCTATAACCAGGCCTTGTCGGAACGTCGCGCCAGCAGCGTGGCGGCTTATCTGTTGAGCCAGGGCCTGGCGCCCAACAAACTCACCAGCGAGGGCAAGGGCGAAAGCGAGCCAGTGGCCGATAACGAAACCGAAGAAGGGCGGGCGAAAAACCGTCGTGTGGAACTGCACATCAACCGCTGACGCTTGACGTAGAGCCTCGATCTAGAGCCGCCGGGCGACCAACGTCGCGAATCCGGCGGCCATCTGGATGAATTTTCTCTTGCCCACTGGCGCATCCCTTGTGGAAGCCGTTACTGTGCGCTCAAAGAATAATTCTCAACGGGGGGAGCGTATGAAGGTGTTTTGGGGGCTGGGGAAGCTGTTGACCCTGCTGTTCTGGTTGGTGGTGCTGGTCAATCTGCTGATCCCGTTTTTCAATCCGCTGCACCTGCTGGTCAACATGGCCGGGGCGCTGCTGGCGGTTATCCATTTTCTGGAAGCGCTGCTGTGTTTTCGCAGTCTCAAAGGTCGCGCCCACCCATGGCGTGATCGCCTGAAGATTCTGTTCTTTGGCGTTTTCCACCTGCAAACCATTCCGGCCCCGGCCGTACCAGGGGCTTCCCATGCGTAAACTCTGTCTGCTCGCTGCATTTATCAGCCCACTTGCCTGTGCCCAGGTGGTGAGCGTCGAAACCAACTCGCTGATGCGTTTGCCCAACACGGCCAGCACCTTGCAGTTGGAAAAACTCGAAGTCGCCGATTACGGCACCTTGTTGATTCCCTCGAATGTGACCGAAGTGACGGTCGGCGAACTGCATCTGGGGCGTGACGCGCGAATTGCCATCGTGCCCGGCGAACAGGCGCTGGAATTGAAAGTCAGCCGTGCCGAGTTGTCCGAAGGCAGCCTGATCACCGCGCGCGGTGCACCGGGGACTTACCTGAAGGCTGCGCGCTCTGGGCGCAACCTGAACTTGCAGATCAAAGCGCTGAACGCACCGACCTTAACCGTGGACGCACGCGGCGGTGCGGGTGCGCCGGGGTTTGTCGGCCTGGATGGCGCCAACGGCGAAGAACCAGGCTGCACCTGGGGCCAGGCCGGTCGCGGATTTGACGGCAGCAATGGCAGCGACGGTCAGCCAGGGGCGGCCGGTGCGCTGGTGCGCCTGGAAGTGCCGCGGGATTATCCGGCGGAACAAATCAAGGTCCAGGTCGCTGGCGGTGCCGGTGGTCTGGCCGGCCCTGGTGGTAAACCGGGGGCGGGCGGCAAGGCCAAAGGTTGCCTCGTGTACAAGGCCGATGGCGGCAAGAGCGGGCGTCCTGGCGTTGATGGCCAGCCAGGGCCTGCGGGCGCGGCGGGGGTGGTGACGGTTCAGCGGTTGTAATTTCTACACGGATTGTTCCCACGCTGTGGCGAGGGAGCTTGCTCCCGCTGGGTCGCGAAGCGGCCCCAAACCCATTCAACGCGTTTTTTCAGAATGACTGCGTTGAATGGGTTTACGACTGCTGCGCAGCCGAGCGGGAGCAAGCTCCCTCGCCACAGGTGCTCGATTCGCCTCAGAACATAGGCCGAGCCGCCGCAATCGCCACCAACACCAACCCGACTATCAGATTAATCCCCACCAACTTGCGAATCTTCCCCAGCGCAGCCGCACCCGCCGGCCAATCCTGCGCGTCCACCGCTGTGCGCAACTCCGGAAGCAACAACGCCTGAATCCGGATAAACAGCGCGGTCATCACCACGTACAAACCCATCATCACCTGCACATAGCGCGGCGCCAGCTCAAACCCGGCGTACTGCAAATGAATCATGCCGACACCGCTGATCGGCAACAGCACCACCGCGACCCAGACCCAGCGGAAAAAACCTTGAAACACTTCTACCCACAGCTTCAACCGGCCGGGGCCTTCCAGGGCCTTCATCGCCGCCGGGCGCAGGACCATCCAGGCGAAAAACATTCCGCCCACCCAGACCAGGGCGGACAGGACATGCAGGGTATAAACGAGGCTAAAAGCGGTCATTGAGGTACTCCGTTCTGCGCGGGATTAATTAGCGCGGTATGATAGCCGCCATCCGAAACCACTGAAAATTTATCCAGCGTTTTTTGCGCCCGACAATTCATGATCAGCACCGAACTCAAAACCACGATCCAGGGCGCCTACACGCGTTTTCTTGAAGCCAAGAGCCTCAAGCCGCGTTATGGCCAACGCCTGATGATCGCCGAAATTGCCAAAGTCCTCGGTGACATCGACACCGACGACGAAGGCCGGCGCAGTGGCGACCCCGCGATTGTCGCGGTGGAAGCCGGCACCGGTACCGGCAAAACCGTGGCCTATAGCCTGGCGGCGATCCCGACGGCCAAGGCGGCGGGCAAACGCCTGGTGATTGCCACGGCCACCATCGCCCTGCAAGAGCAGATCGTCTTCAAGGATTTGCCCGACCTGATGCGCAACAGCGGGCTGAATTTCACGTTCGCCCTGGCCAAGGGCCGTGGGCGCTACATGTGCCTGTCCAAGCTCGACATGTTGCTCCAGGAAGGCCACGCACAAACCGCCACCGCGCAGTTGTTCGAAGAAGAAGGCTTCAAGATCGAGGTGGATGAGGCCAGCCAGAAGCTGTTCACCAGCATGATCGAAAAACTGGCCGGCAATAAGTGGGACGGCGACCGCGACAGTTGGTCCACCGCTTTGGAGGACGCCGACTGGGCACGCCTGACCACCGATCACAGCCAGTGCACCAACCGTCATTGCCCGAACTTCGGCCAGTGCGCCTTCTACAAGGCCCGCGAAGGCATGGGCAAGGTTGACGTGATCGTCACCAACCACGACATGGTCCTGGCCGACCTGGCATTGGGCGGCGGCGCCGTGCTGCCGGACCCGCGCGACACCATCTACGTGTTCGACGAAGGCCACCACCTGCCGGACAAGGCGATCGGTCATTTCGCTCACTACACGCGCCTGCGTTCCACCGCCGACTGGCTGGAAACAACGGCGAAGAACCTCACCAAATTGCTGGCCCAGCACCCGTTGCCGGGGGATTTGGGCAAGTTGATCGAACAAGTGCCGGAGCTGGCGCGGGAGATCAAGACCCAGCAGCAGTTCATGTTCACCGCCTGCGAGCAGGTCGCCGACTTCAAACCCGGCGAAGACGTCGAAGGCCGGGAGCGGCCGCGTCATCGTTTCGTGGCCGGGGTCATTCCCGAGCACATGCGCGAGATGGGCATCGAGCTGAAGAAAGCCTTCGCCCGCCTGACCGACCTGTTCACCCGCCTCACCGAACTGCTCAAGGAAGGCATGGACGGCGAGGTCAACATCGGCATCGCCAGCAACCAGGCCGAAGAGTGGTATCCGCTGTTCGGCAGCCTGTTGTCCCGTTCTTCCGGTAACTGGGAGTTGTGGACCGCGTTCACCGCCGAAGACCCGGAAGACAACCCGCCGATGGCCCGTTGGCTGACCCTGGCCGAAAGCGGTTCGCTGTTCGACATCGAGGTCAATGCCAGCCCGATCCTGGCGGCGGAAATGCTGCGTCGTAATCTGTGGAACGTGGCCTACGGCGCGCTGGTGACCTCGGCAACCCTGACCGCACTCGGCACGTTCGACCGCTTCCGCATGCGCGCCGGCCTGCCGAAAAAAGCCGTGACCGCCGTGGTCCCAAGCCCGTTCCATCACGCCGATGCCGGCGTGCTGCGGGTGCCGGACCTGAAGGCCGATCCCCGTGACGCACCGGCCCACACCGCCGCGATCATTCGTGACCTGCCGTCGCTGGTGGAAGGCTCGCGCGGCACGTTGGTGCTGTTCTCCTCGCGCAAACAGATGCAGGACGTGTTCGACGGCCTGGATCGCGACTGGCGCAAGCAAGTGTTCATTCAAGGCAACCTGTCGAAACAGGAAACCCTGAACAAGCACAAGGCGCGGGTCGATGGCGGGGATTCCAGCGTGCTGTTCGGCCTGGCGAGTTTCGCCGAAGGCGTCGACTTGCCCGGTGCCTATTGCGAACACGTGGTGATTGCGAAGATTCCGTTCTCGGTGCCCGACGATCCGGTGGAAGCCGCGTTGGCCGAATGGATCGAAGCCCGGGGCGGCAATCCGTTCATGGAAATCTCCGTGCCCGATGCCTCGCTGAAACTGGTCCAGGCTTGCGGTCGCTTGCTGCGTACTGAAGAAGATCGCGGCACCATCACGTTGCTCGATCGACGGCTGGTGACCCAGCGTTATGGCAAAGCGATCCTCAATGCGTTGCCACCCTTCCGACGTGAAATTTCCTGATACACGCGTGGGCAGTTTTGCCCACGGCGTTGTCTATCTCTCTGTCATCGCTTTTCCATTGGCCATTGTGGGTCGTTAGGGAGAATTTCGTTCTCATGATTCGTCGTTCGTTGCCTGCTGTATTTGCCCTGTTGTTCGCTACGCCGTTGCTGGCCGCCCCTGCGGGCCAGCAGACGCTGTTCAACTTTGTGCGCCCCGCCGATGTGGTCACGGTGGCGACCCAGGACGCCAGCCTGCCGCAATCCAACGCCGAGCAAACGGCCGAAGGCGAAGTGCTGCGCCGGGTGACTTTTAATCCAGTGGCCCAGCCGACCTTGCGTCTGACCCCGCAAACCGGCGCCTGGGACTGGTCGCAGTCGGGCGTCATGACCTTGCGGGTCCAGAGCGCCATGGACTGGGCCGTGACCCTCTACGTGAAAATCCAGAGCAACGATGGCAAGACCCTGGTCAGCCGCGTCGACCTGCCGGCCGGCCCGGCGCAAACCCTGCTGGTGCCTTTGGTCGCCAGTTCGCCATTGAGCCAGGGCATGAAGGCCGGCCCGCCGATGCCGATGACCGTCGACGGTCAGCGCGTGTTGCTGTCCAGCAGCAGCGGTGAGCTGGATCGCAGCCAGGTGGTGTCGGTGAGTTTGTCGATGGACCAGCCGAAAGTCGCCCAAAGTATCCTGCTGGAGCGCTTTGGCGTGCAGGCCGGCGAGGACGTGAGCAAAGCGGTTTACGGCAGCCTTGTCGATGCTTACGGTCAATCGACCCGGGCCAAATGGCCGGAAAAAGTCAGCAGCGACGAGCAACTGAAATCGGCTGCCGCCAAAGAACAGCAACAACTGAAAACCTGGCTGGCCGAGCGCCAGAAGTCGTCCCTGGACAAATTCGGCGGCTGGAACAAAGGCCCGGCCTTCAAGGCCAGCGGCTTTTTCCGCACCGAAAAGCGTGACGGTCGCTGGTACCTGGTGACGCCGGAAGGGCATCCGTTCTACTCCCTGGGCGTGAACACCGTGGCGCCGGACGTCGATCAAACCTACGTCGCCGGTCGCGAGTGGATGTTCGAAAACCTGCCCAAACCCGACGAACCGCTGGCCAGCCACTTTGGCGAAGGCGACAACCGGGGCGGCAACGGCGCCGATCAGGGCCGGGCCTTCAATAACGGTCGCTGGTTTGACTTTTACGGCGCCAACCTGCAACGCCTCTACGGTCAGCCGTGCGCGGTGACCAGCGAAGCGAAGGCGGGCGTCGCCGAAGCCGCCAAAGCTGATGCGGTGGCGCAGACCGCGGAAAAAGCCGCTGAGCAACCTGCCGCACCGACCTCCGCCGAATCCGGTATCGCCGAAGCCGCGAAGACCGGCGCCACCGTCGCCAAAGCCGTCGAACCCTGCAAAGCGGTGGTGGATGAACAACGCTGGACCACGCACACCCTTGATCGCCTGCAAGCCTGGGGCTTCAACACCGTCGGCAACTGGAGCGCCCCGACGCTGGCCAACGCGGACCGCGTGCCGTACACCTTGCCGCTGTCGATCGTCGGCGATTACGCCAGCATCAGCACCGGCAAGGACTGGTGGGGCGGCATGCCTGACCCGTTCGACCCGCGTTTCGCCATGGCCACCGAGCGCGCCGTGGCCATCGCCGCCCGGGATCACCGCGACGATCCGTGGCTGATCGGCTACTTCGCCGACAACGAACTGGCCTGGGCCGGTCCCGGCGACGACCCGAAAGCTCGATACGCATTGGCTTATGGCACGCTGAAAATGACCACCGACGTGCCGGCCAAACGCGCGTTCCTCAAGCAATTGCGCGACAAGTACCGCAACCAGGCGGGCCTGTCGAAAGCCTGGGGCATTGACCTGCCGGCGTGGGAATTGATGGAAGATCCGGGCTTCGAAGCGCCGTTGCCGAGCGCCGATCACCCGGAAATCGAAGCTGACTTCAAATACTTCCAGAAGGTCTTCGCCGACACTTACTTCAAGACCATTTCCGATTCGCTGAAATGGCACGCGCCGAACCAGTTGTTGCTGGGCGGCCGTTTCGCCATCAGCACCCCGGAAGCGGTCGAGTCCTGCGCGCAGTATTGCGATGTGTTGAGCTTCAACATGTACACCCTGCAACCCCAGGACGGTTACGACTTTGCCAAGTTGCGCAGCCTGGATAAACCGGTGCTGATCACCGAATTCAACTTCGGCTCGGCGGATCGCGGCCCGTTCTGGGGCGGCGTGACCCAACTGGCGAAAGAAGAAGACCGTGGTCCGGCCTACGCCAACTTCCTCAAACAGGCGATGAGTGAACCGTCGATTGTCGGCGTGCATTGGTTCCAGTACCTCGATCAACCGGTGACCGGGCGTCTGCTGGATGGGGAGAACGGGCACTTCGGCCTGGTGGGCATCACCGATGTGCCGTTCCAGGGCTTTGTCGACAGCGTGCGTAAAAGCAATTTGCAGACCGTTGATCAACTGGGCAAAGAGGCCGAGAAGGCCAAGGCCGAGGCGGATAAAGCCAGTCACGAAGCCGAGGGCGGCCGCAAAGGCGACGCTGGTAAAGGGCAGGGCGCCGGGCATGCGGGCGGGCATTCGGGTAATGGTCATTAATAGTTGAGACCCCTGTGGAGGGGGCTTGCCCCCGTTCGGCTGCGAAGCAGTCGTAAACCAATGCATGCGGTGTATCTGATACACCTCGGTTGCAGGTTTTGGGGCCGCTTCGCAGCCCAACGGGGGCAAGCCCCCTCGCCACAGGTGCTGTGTTTTCCCTTAAATATCGACACATGTTTTCTGAACAAATCTATAGGCGGCTACACCGCCCAGCCCGCCCTTGTTCCCAAAACCCTTCGGGGCTGGAACAATGCGGACCACTTTGTAGAGCGTTTATCCGGGGGAGTTGCGTTTGCAGATTCAGGGTCATTACGAGCTTAAGTTCGAAGCGGTGCGCGAAGCCTTCGCTGCACTGTTCGACGATCCCCAGGAACGTGGCGCGGCGTTGTGCATCCAGGTCGGCGGTGAAACCGTTCTCGACCTCTGGGCCGGTACCGCCGACAAGGATGGCCTTGAGGCCTGGCACAGCGATACCATCGCCAACCTGTTCTCCTGCACCAAGACCTTCACCGCCGTCACCGCGCTGCAACTGGTGGCCGAAGGCAAACTGCAACTCGACGCCCCGGTGGCCCGCTACTGGCCCGAATTTGCCGCCGCCGGCAAAGCATCCGTGACCCTGCGCCAATTGCTCTGCCACCAGGCCGGCCTGCCGGCCCTGCGCGAGTTGCTGGCGCCCGAAGCCTTGTATGACTGGCAAACCATGGTCGACGCGCTGGCCGCCGAAGAACCTTGGTGGACACCGGGCCAAGGCCACGGCTACGCGGCGATCACCTACGGCTGGCTGGTGGGCGAATTGCTGCGCCGTGTCGACGGTCGTGGCCCCGGCGAATCCATCGTCGCCCGGGTCGCCAAGCCGTTGGGCCTGGACTTCCATGTCGGCCTGGCGGATGAAGAATTCCACCGCGTGGCGCACATCGCCCGGGGCAAGGGCAACGTCGGCGATGCCGCGGCCCAGCGCCTGCTGCAAGTCACGATGCGCGAACCGACGGCCATGACCACCCGGGCCTTTACCAACCCGCCGTCGATCATGACCAGCACCAACAAACCGGAATGGCGGCGCATGCAGCAACCTGCCGCCAACGGCCACGGCAATGCCCGCAGCCTGGCCGGGTTCTACGCCGGCCTGCTGGACGGCAGCCTGCTGGAAAGCGAAATGCTCGACGAGCTGACCCGCGAACACAGCCTCGGCGACGACAAGACTTTACTGACCCGGACCCGTTTCGGCCTGGGTTGCATGCTCGATCAACCGGACGTGCCCAACGCGACCTACGGCCTTGGCCCACGGGCGTTCGGTCATCCGGGCGCAGGCGGCTCCATCGGTTTTGCTGACCCAGAGCACGATGTGGCCTTCGGCTTTGTGACAAATACCTTGGGACCGTACGTCTTGATGGATCCACGCGCGCAGAAGCTCGTACGGGTACTTGCCACTTGTCTGTAAAGCTCTGCTGAAATTTCCTACACAGGAACCTCGTAACCTTTTTCGATTCAAAGCGTCTGTTTATGCGGTCCGATTGGGGCCTGTGTTTATTACTTCATTTTGTGGATATCCAATGTCATCCAATAAAACTCTCGCTTTGGCACTGTGCTTCGCCATCACCGGTTGCGCGCAAACTCCGCAAAATGACGCCGACGGCGCCAGCCACTGGTGGCAGTTCGGTTCTTCCGACAAAGTCGCCGCCAAAGCGCCGGCCCCCGCCGCCGATCCACTGAAAGCGGCGATCACCGCGCCGGTGGTCAAGGCTGAAAGCAGCAGCCATTGGTACTGGCCGTTTGGTTCTGATGACAGCGCCGACAAGCCTGTGGCCAAGGCCGACGTGAAACCTGAAGCCAAACCTGCCGACGTCGCCAAAGCTGACGCCGAGGCGAGTGGCAAGTGGTGGTGGCCGTTCGGTGGCAAAGATCAAAGCACCGCCAAAGCCGTGCCGATGCCCGATCCGAAGGTGACCCAGGCCTGGCTCGACGATTACGAACCGCGCCTGCGTGAAGCGATCAAGGACAGCAACCTGCAACTCGAACGCCGGGACAACGTGCTGGTGGTAACGGCGCCGGTGGACGGCTCGTTCAACCCGGATCGCCCGGCCATGTTGCTGCCGATCACCCTTGGCCCATTCAGCCGCGTCGCGAAAATCCTTGAAGTCGATCCGAAGACCGCTGTGCTGGTCCTCGGT
The DNA here is from genome assembly GCF_055179735.1 of Pseudomonas sp. Emmai. Classification (NCBI taxonomy): domain Bacteria; kingdom Pseudomonadati; phylum Pseudomonadota; class Gammaproteobacteria; order Pseudomonadales; family Pseudomonadaceae; genus Pseudomonas; species Pseudomonas sp. Emmai. The sequence goes on from NZ_CM143685.1 coordinate 1,750,938, forward strand.
CACAGCGATACCTCCGGCGCAGCGCCGGCCAACGTCAAATTGAGTCAGGAACGTGCGCAGGCTGTGGCCGCGATCTTCCGTCTCAGCGGTTTGCAGCGCGATCGCCTGATGCTTCGCGGCATGGGCGGCGAAGCGCCGCGCGCGGCCAACGACAGCAATGAAGGCCGCGCCTTGAACCGTCGCGTGGAACTGCTGGTGACCCCGCAAAACACCATGGTGGCGTTGCTGAGCAAGTACAACATGCCAGCACCGGCACCGGTCAGGATGGTGGCCGCCCAGGACGTCAAGCCTGTGGCCAAACCGGTGACTCCGGCGCCAGCGGCCAAGAAAGCCGCCGTACCGGCCGCGAAAAAGGCTCCAGCGAAAAAAGCCGCTGCCAAGGCTCCGGCCAAGAAAGCACCCGCCAAGGCCGCGACCCCGGCGAAAAAGCCTGCGTCGGCCAAGGCCGCTGCTGACTCGAAGAAAACCGTCGCCGCGGATGCTGCGAAGAACTGATCGTTGAGAACTGTTCGTTAACCAGAAGGAATGTGCCATGACCCAGGCCCTGGCTGATATGCGTCGCGATTACACCCGTGACGGCCTGACCGAGGCGCAAGCCCCGGCCGAGCCGTTCGCGCTGTTTCATCAGTGGTTCGCCGACGCGGTGAAAACCGAACAGGTGCCGGTCGAGGCCAATGCAATGACCCTGGCCACCGTCGATCTGGACGGTCGGCCCCATTGCCGCATTCTGCTGCTCAAGGGCCTGGATGCTCAGGGCTTCACATTCTTCACCAACTACGACAGCGCCAAGGGTCAGCACCTGGCAGTGAACCCGTTCGCCGCCATGACGTTTTTCTGGCCGACCCTGGAGCGCCAGGTGCGCATCGAAGGGCGGGTGGTGAAGGTTTCGCCTGAAGAGTCCGACGCTTACTTTCAGGTGCGTCCCCTGGGCAGCCGTCTAGGTGCCTGGGCTTCGCCTCAGAGCCGGGTGATTGCCGATCGTGGTGAACTGGAAGAGTTGCTCAAGATCACCGAGCAGCGCTTCAGCGATACCCAGCCACACTGCCCGGAGCACTGGGGCGGTTACCGCTTGCTCCCCGAGCGCATCGAGTTCTGGCAAGGCCGTCCGAGCCGCCTGCACGATCGCCTCAACTACCGCCTGCAAGGCGCCGACTGGATTCTTGAACGTCTGGCACCCTAGGCAGTCTACCGACCGGGATAGCCTGCCGCCGCGGCCTCAAGCCACTGCGGCAGGTCCCGACGCTTGATCTTCTGCGCCTGAGCGTTCGCCAGTTGCTGGAGCATGAAGGCTTTCTTCTGCTCGTCTTTGCCAGCCAGGGCTAACGCCAGATCGCGGTCCATCCAGCGTTTGATCCGGACGTACAACCACCCATGGAAGTACAGACCGGCCACAGTCGTGACGACAATGATGAAGTAATCCATGAAAATTCCTTGGGTCAACGGCGCAGTTTTTGTGATTTGACGCTACTGTGTTGGGAGTTCCGAGGCGCCTGTACCGGGCCTGAATGAAACCAATTTTATCCGGGCGACGCCGTGACACGCGTCAAGCCGCGGAGTTTAATGATGACCTGTCCTTTGGAGTTGATGCTATGCGTAAGTCTGTTCTGCTGGTTGCTTCCTTTTCCACGATGGCGATGTTGCTCACCGGCTGCCAGTCCAGCCTGACCGGTGACTCCTATTCCCGTGACGAAGCGCGTCGTGTGCAGACGATTCGCATGGGCACCATCGAATCCCTGCGCCCGGTGAAAATCGAAGGCACCAAAACCCCAATCGGCGGCATCGCCGGTGCAGCCGTGGGCGGTGTCGGCGGCAGCGCCATCGGCGGCGGTCGCGGCAGTATCGTTGCCGCCGTCATCGGCGCCGTTGCGGGTGGTTTGATTGGTTCGGCCACTGAAGAAGGCCTGACACGTGCTCAGGGCGTTGAAATTACCGTGCGCGAAGACGACGGCAGCATGCGTGCCTATGTGCAGCAGGTTCAGGAGAATGAAGTGTTCCGTGTGGGTGAGCGGGTGCGGATTTCTACTGTTGGCGGGACTAGTCGCGTTTCGCACTAAGCGGAAGCGCAGGGTAAAAGAAAACCCCGATCAGGTGACTGGTCGGGGTTTTTTGTTTGTGGGAGTAAGAGAGACATTCGATTGAGTAGTTGCGCAAAGTCACTCTGCGCACACAAGTTGTACGATGTGATTTGCACCCATGAGGAGTTTTCCGGTCCAGTCTTCCAGTACCTTTATTTGTTCGGGAGACAAGTCGTAACCGTCGAATTCGTCGTCCGGTTGTTGCCAGTTCATCAGCGTTCTCAACGCTTCGCGTCGACTGGCGGGGACATCAACGGTAAGAAGCAGATCTTCAGTCCGACTATCGAAAACTTCTATAACATGTTTCATTTTTCTACTCTCCTAGCCGGATCGGCAGGCTTTGTCTGTTCTCCGGTTTCCGGATCGTACTCTCCAAGATGTTTTCCTTGTTTCGTGTACAACTCAACCTTGCCATGTTGTGAGTCCCATTCATAAATTCTCCCTGACAGATCCTTCCAGCGTCTGCGTTTTTTTCCGCCGCCCCGCACGGAGGTTTTCATCGGCGCAGGTTTTACATCTGGAAAAGCTGGTAATGCTGGTGGCGCTGGGTGGTACTGCTTATCTCCCGGAATATTTAGAACAATGTAAACCGGCCTAACCCCCGACCCCACCGGAAACACAAGAATGAAATCCTTGTACTCAGGCGGATAAACCGGGTTCACGATGATGCTGTCCGCCGCTTTCGTCGGTGGATAAACCCAGATATGCGGGGCTTGTGGCGCGGCTTCCAGAGCGGGAATGCCGAGGATGTCGGAACCATCCACCGCCGGGGTCCAGATCAGCTCAACGCCATTCCCGAGGTCAGCCACTTGCTGGCTGTCGCGCAAATCAAACTGCGCGACATCTACCATTTCCCAATCGCGGTTCTTGCCGGTGTAGAAGGCGTAACCCTTGAGACTGCCATCAGCCTGTTGCTCGATTCTCAACCGAACACGGGTGCGCGCCTGCTTGAGTGCGCGCAATTGTTCTTCGGTGTAGAGCGCGCTATCGCCCAGGCTCGGCGTCCAGAACAGCGCGGCCAAACCTGTCAACGCGGTAGCACCCGCCACACCGATTGCCGGTATGGCCGGAAAGCGTAACGCGAGTCGCCCGATGTCGAGCGGCTGTGTGTTACCGCTGATCGTCTCCAGGTTCAGCAGCCCGGCTTCATCCACCTCGCGAGCACCCAGCCAGGCGATTTCCCCGTAGTCCTTGAGGCTGTCGGTGGGCACCATGCCCGAAGGGTTGGCGTAATCGATGATGGCGTCCGGCAGCTTGCAGGACTTGGCGAAGACGCAGCCCGCGCGAGGGGTTTCATCTTTAGGGGAAGAGGGCGCAAGACTGCGTTCGAAGGCGTCTTGCCGGGCAAGCATGGCGTCGTAGGCGTTCTGTCGGGCGTCCCGCTCAGCCAGTTCGGTGGCGGTCATGAAGCGGTGGGTGACGCGATGCCCGTCACCTGATGGCGGGTTTTTAACCCGTGGGATGTCCTTGTTGCCAGCCACTGATCGTCCTTTCATTCGTCCATCGGCAGCCCCTATAAAGGGGCTGAACGACGTTAACGAATGCGGCTAATCGTGGCTGTAGGACGAGTCTCTGAAGTAACTAGGAGTGTTCTCTGTTTCTCAGGATTGCAGCACAGCACGCTTGCGACTCGCCAGCGCCGTCACCGCATAACCAATCAACGCGGCCAGAATCGAACCGGTCAAGATCCCCATCCGGTCCATCCCGGCGTAGTCGCTGGCGCCCGGCACAAACGCGAGGGAACCGACAAACAGGCTCATGGTGAAACCGATGCCGCAGAGGATTGCCACGCCCAGCACCTGGCCCCAATTGGCGCCTTGGGGCAGGGCGGCGATGCCGATTTTCACGGCTAGCCAGGTCAGGCCGAACACGCCCAGGGTCTTGCCCAGCAGCAGGCCGATGGCGATGCCCATCGGCACGTGGTGGGTGAAGCTTTCCAGGGTCACGCCGCTCAGGGACAGGCCGGCGTTGGCGAAGGCGAACAGCGGCAAAATGCCGTAGGCCACCCACGGGTGCAGGGCGTGTTCCAGGGTCATCAGCGGCGACGGTTCGGCATTCTTGGTACGCAGTGGAATGCAGAACGCCAGGGTCACGCCGGCCAGTGTCGCGTGGACACCGCTCTTGAGTACGCAGACCCAGAGGATCAAACCGATGATCATGTAGGGCCCGAGCTTGACCACGCCGAGCCGGTTCATGGCAATCAACGCGACGATGCACGCCCCGGCCAGGGCCAGAGACAACGTCGACAAGGTGCCGGAGTAGAAAATCGCGATGACAATAATGGCACCGAGGTCGTCGATGATCGCCAGGGTCATCAGGAACAGCTTCAGCGACACCGGTACGCGTTTGCCGAGCAAGGCCAGCACGCCGAGGGCGAAGGCGATGTCGGTGGCCATCGGGATCGCCCAGCCACCCAGCGCCGACGGATCGTCCCGGTTGATGAACCAGTAGATCAGCGCCGGCACCACCATGCCGCCAATCGCCGCCGCGCCGGGCAGGACGATTTGCGAGGGTTTCGACAGCTGGCCGTCGAGGACTTCGCGCTTCACTTCCAGGCCGATCAGCAGGAAGAACATCGCCATCAGGCCGTCGTTGATCCACAGCAGCAGGGGCTTGGCGATTTTCAGCGCGCCGATCTGGGCCACCACGGGGGTGTCCAGCAAGCCGTTATAGAGCCACGACAGTGACGAATTGTTGATGATCAGAGCCAGGGCTGCGGCGGCGATCAATAAAAGACCGCTGGCCGCTTCCAACTGAAAGAAACGCGTGAACGTGCTACGCAGAGGCAAGGTCGCTCTCCATCGATGAATTCAAAAGGTGGCACACCCTAACCCGTACCGTTAGTTGTTAAAACAAAAGTTATATTCTTTTTTGTTATATGCCGTTACGAAGCAAGCGGGCGCAAGGCCCAACGAGCACTGAGCCTAGCAGTTGCCGGACGTATTGGACCTCAGCTGTATCTGTGCGTGATGTAGGTTTTTTCCTAAGCTTGGGGGCTGAGCCTTGCAACAAGGCCGCCCTTACAACGAGATCATCATCATGAGCGACACCCGACAGTGGGCCCGCGAAGCCATCCGGATCATCGAAGCCGACTTCCAGCGCAGCGCCGACACCCACCTGATCCCCTTGCCGCTGCCGGGTCTGCCGGGCATCGAGTTGTACTTCAAGGATGAGTCCAGCCACCCCACCGGCAGCCTGAAACATCGCTTGGCCCGTTCGCTGTTCCTTTATGCGTTGTGTAACGGCTGGCTCAAGCCCGGCGCGCCAGTGATCGAGGCGTCCAGCGGTTCGACGGCGATTTCCGAGGCGTACTTCGCCCGTTTACTGGGCTTGCCGTTTATTGCGGTGATGCCGGCGACCACTTCCAAAGAGAAAATCGCGCAGATCGCGTTCTACGGCGGCAAGAGCCACCTGGTGGATGATCCGACCCAGATCTACGCCGAGTCCGAGCGCCTGGCCCGGGAACACGACGGTCACTTTATCGACCAGTTCACCTACGCCGAGCGCGCCACCGACTGGCGGGCGAACAACAACATCGCTGAATCGATCTTCCAGCAGATGCGCTTCGAACAGCACCCGGAGCCGAGCTGGCTGATCTCCAGCCCCGGCACCGGCGGCACCACCGCGACCCTCGGCCGTTACGTGCGTTATCGCCAGCATTGCACCCGCGTACTGTGTGCCGATGCCGAGCGTTCGGTGTTTTTCGATTACTACCAGACCGGCGATGCCAGTCTGCGCCTGGATTGCGGTTCGCGGATTGAAGGGATTGGCCGACCACGGGTGGAAGCGTCGTTCCTGCCCAAGGTGATCGATGCGATGGTCAAGGTGCCGGATGCGCTGTCGCTGGCAGCCATGCATTACCTGGCGCAACGCTTGGGCCGGCGCGTGGGCGGGTCGAGCGGGACCAACCTGATCGGCGCCTTGATCGCGGCGCAGCAGATGGTGGCGGCGGGGGAGTCGGGGTCGATCGTGGCGATTTTGTGCGACGGCGGCGAACGCTATGCCACCACCTATTACGACCAGGATTGGCTCAAGGGCCAGGGGTATGCGTTGAGTGGCTTGATCGATGCGGTGGCGGCGAGTGTCGAGCGCGGCGAACCGCTGCCGGCCACCGTGCTGCGCGCCAATATCTGACGTGACGATCGTTCCCATGCTCTGCGTGGGAACGATCGTCAACACTGCCCCTGTAGGAGCGAGGCTTGCCCGCGAAGAACGATAACGCGGTCTTTCAGATAGACCGGGGTGCATTCTTCGCGGGCAAGCCTCGCTCCTACAGGGCGGTGTTGTTTTCAGGTTTCGGGGTCAGGCTTCGAGGCCGAGAATGTCGCGAGCAACCGCTTCGGCAATCCGAATCCCATCGACACCCGCCGACAGAATCCCGCCCGCATAACCCGCGCCTTCACCGGCCGGGAACAGGCCTTTGACGTTCAAGCTCTGCATCGACTCGTTACGGGTAATCCGCAACGGCGACGAAGTCCGCGTTTCGATCCCGGTCAACACCGCGTCGTGCAGCGAGTAGCCCCGAATCTGCTTCTCGAACGCCGGCAAGGCTTCGCGAATCGCTTCGATGGCAAACGCCGGCAAGGCCAGGGCCAAATCACCGAAAGAAACACCCGGCTTATAGGACGGTTCGACGCTGCCCACCTCGGTGGACGGCTTGCCCGCGATAAAGTCGCCGACCAGTTGCGCCGGCGCTTCGTAGTTGCTGCCGCCGAGCACAAAGGCGTGGGATTCCAGGCGTTCCTGCAACTCGATACCGGCCAGCGGGCCGCCCGGGTAATCGACTTCCGGGGTGATGCCGACGACGATCCCGGAGTTGGCATTGCGCTCGTTACGCGAGTACTGGCTCATGCCGTTAGTGACCACGCGCCCCGGCTCGGAGGTCGCCGCCACCACGGTGCCGCCCGGGCACATGCAGAAGCTGTAGACCGAACGGCCGTTCTTGGCGTGGTGCACCAGTTTGTAGTCGGCGGCGCCGAGTTTCGGGTGGCCGGCGTATTTGCCCAGGCGCGCGCGGTCGATCAGCGACTGCGGGTGTTCGATGCGGAACCCCACCGAAAACGGCTTGGCTTCCATGAACACGCCGCGGCCGTGGAGCATGCGGAAGGTGTCGCGGGCGCTGTGGCCGAGGGCCAGGATCACGTGTTTGGAATGGATCTGCTCGCCGCCGTTCAACTCGACGCCGACCAGTTGCCCGTCTTCGATCAACACGTCAGTGACCCGCTGCTGGAAGCGCACTTCGCCGCCCAGCGCACGAATCTGCTCGCGCATGTTTTCCACCACGCCGGTCAGACGGAACGTACCGATGTGCGGTTTGCTGACGTAGAGGATTTCTTCTGGCGCGCCGGCCTTCACGAACTCATGCAGGACCTTGCGGCCGATGAATTTCGGGTCCTTGATCTGGCTGTAGAGCTTGCCGTCGGAGAACGTCCCCGCGCCGCCTTCACCGAACTGCACGTTGGACTCGGGGTTGAGCACGCTTTTGCGCCACAGGCCCCAGGTGTCCTTGGTGCGCTGGCGCACTTCGGTACCGCGTTCGAGGATGATCGGCTTGAAGCCCATTTGCGCCAGCAGCAACCCGGCGAAGATCCCGCACGGGCCGAAACCGACCACGATCGGGCGTTGCGCCAGATCGGCCGGCGCATGGCCTACCACTTTGTAGCTGACATCCGGCGCGACGTTGACGTTACGGTCATCGGCGAACGTGTGCAGCAACGCCGCCTCATCCTTGGCGGTGAGGTCGATGGTGTAGATGAAGCACAGTTCGGAGGATTTTTTGCGCGCATCGTAGCTGCGCTTGAACAAGGTGAAGTCGAGCAGGTCATCACTGGCGATGCCCAGGCGCTGCACGATGGCAGGGCGCAGGTCTTCTTCGGGATGGTCGATCGGCAACTTGAGTTCGGTGATTCGTAACATGACAGGATCCGGTTCGCGGGGCGCACAACTGCGCCAAGGCGTTTGAAGGCGGCGATTATAAGCCCCAAACGCCGGCCCCGTGAGGCAAAAACGATCAGTCGTTACGCGAGCCGCCGAAATACCCGCAACCGCGTTGCACCTGGCCGTCGATCCGCAGTTCGGCGCTCATGTGCTGGATGCTGCCGGTGCTGCTGTCGACGCAACGATTGGGCGCGACCCACAGTTCGATGTGCTTGCCGTTGGCTTCGCTGCTGAGGTTGAAGCGACCGTCGCCCAGTTGCTCTTCAACATAGGGCACCGCCAAGGGCGGTTCGCCGGCGCGATCAATCGCCATGCCTTTGCCGCTGACCTTGACGTTCCACTGCGGCCCATGACCGGCGGCCCGCAGAATCAACAGTTTGAAATTGGGATCGTCGCACGCCGTGCCCGAGCGCTCGACGCGGTACAACTGCGCAAGATCGAGGCGGCTGCCATCGATGCGGCCACGCACATCGGCGAACAATTTGCCCTGATCATCGGCCAGGCTCGCGGCTTCTTGCAGCACGCTGGTGCCGCCGCTGTCGTTGACCTCCAGGCTGCGCTGTTCATTGCACGGCTGGAACATCAGCTTGCCGTCCGCCGCGGTCAATTGCCCCTGCATGCGGGTCTGGCCGACATGGGAGGCGCTCTGCCGCGGGCCATCGAACAACTGGCACGCGGCGAATAACGGAAGCAGGGCAACGAGGACAAGGGAACGGGCAACACGCATCTTTGGTTCTCCAGACAAGTGCCGCCACGTTACGCAGCCTGACCGTTCATCACAACCCCGCCTTGTGACGATCCGTGTAGGAGCAAGGCTTGCCCGCGATGGCGTCCTCAAACACACCGCCTGTAGGAGCAAAGCTTGCTCGCGATAGCGATCTCCAGGACGCCATCGCGAGCAAGCTTTGCTCCTACACGGATCGCGCCGCTCTTAACCTACGTGAAAGGTCTGACCGGTCTGCAGGCCTTCCACACTTTTGGCGTAGGCCAACGCCACATCCGCTGCAGGAACCGGCTTGTAGCCGCGGAAGTACGGTGCGTAGCTGCCCATGGCTTCCAGCAGCACGGTCGGGCTGATCGAGTTCACGCGCAGACCGCGGGGCAGTTCGATAGCGGCCGCACGGACGAAGCTGTCCAGTGCACCGTTGACCAATGCAGCCGAAGCGCCGCTGCGAATCGGATCGTGGCTGAGCACGCCCGTGGTGAAGGTAAACGAGGCGCCGTCATTGGCGAATTCACGACCGATCAGCAGCAGGTTCACCTGGCCCATCAGCTTGTCTTTGAGGCCCAGGGCAAAACTGTCCGAGGTCATTTCGTCCAGCGGGGCGAAGGTCACGTTACCGGCGGCACAGACCAGCGCATCGAACTTGCCGGTTTGTTCGAACAGCTTGCGGATCGAGGCGCTGTCGCTGATATCCACATGGAAATCACCGCTGTTACGGCCAATGCGGATGATTTCGTGACGTTGCGACAACTCTTTGTCGACCGCCGAACCGATGGTGCCGCCTGCGCCTATCAAAAGAATCTTCATCGTGCCGTTCCTCGAATGAGTAAAAAGAGAGCTCAGTCTAGAGTGGATTTTCCTGTTGATAAGCGCGCTAATAGGCAACCTTTGGTTTTCTAATGGAAACAATCCATGAGCGAAATGGATGACCTGGCGGCGTTCGCCGTGTTGATCGAAGCCGGGAGTTTTACCCTGGCCGCCCAGCAATTGGGTTGTAGCAAGGGCCAACTGTCCAAACGCATCAGCCTACTGGAGACGCGGTTTTCCGTGGTGCTGCTGCAACGCACCACCCGCCGCCTGAGTCTGACGGCAGCAGGCGCGGCGCTATTGCCGCAAGCCCAGGCGCTTGTCGTCCAGGTGGAGAAAGCGCGTCAGGCCCTGGCGCGGTTGAAGGACGACATGGCCGGCCCGGTGCGGATGACGGTGCCGGTCTCGCTGGGGGAAACCTTCTTCGACGGCTTGCTTCTGGAGTTTTCCGGCAAGTACCCCGAGGTGCAGATCGAGCTGGACCTGAGCAACAGCTATCGCGATCTGTCCCGCGACGGCTTTGACTTGGCGGTGCGCTCCGAGGTGGGCAATGACGAACGTCTGGTGGCCCGTCCGTTGCTGGCCTGGCATGAAATGACCTGCGCCAGCCCGGCCTACCTTGAGCAATACGGCGAACCGTCGACACCGCAAGCACTCGTCGAACACCGGTGCCTGCTCAACAGCCACTACAGCGGCCGCGAAGAATGGCTCTATCACCAGCAACACGAGCTGTTGCGGGTGCGCGTCTCGGGGCCGTTCGCCAGCAACCATTACAGCTTGCTGAAGAAAGCCGCGTTGGCCGGTGCCGGTATTGCGCGATTGCCGTCGTACCTGTTGCAAGCGGAATTGGCTGACGGCCGATTGCGCTGGCTCCTGCGGGATTATCAGACCCGTCGTATGCCGATGTACCTGGTGCATCCGTATCAGGGCGGTTTGCCCAAGCGCACCCAAGTGTTGGCGGATTATCTGATGAGCTGGTTCAAGCGCAGCGGCGAGGCACTGGATCGGTTATAGCCGCCAGTGCCTGCCGTGATCCTGTCGTCTGTAAGCCTGACCATCCTGGGTTGAGCTCAGGCTCCCGGGCGGAGGCTGTCAGGTTTGCTCGGTCCCGGCTTCGACTATCGCGTTACTTGCCACCCCTTGTGATACCGGTGCCAGGTAGGACACTTCTCTGAAAAACTCGTCCCGCACGGGCTCGCTGTTTCCGCCCGAACCCGCGAGCCCCCATGTGACGACTCGATCGTCAGCGGTCAACGCGACGAACGCCTCGGCATTGGCATAAATCGCCCTCACATCGACCAATTGTCTGGCCACCAGTGCGTTATTGCCTCCCCACGCTGCATTGCCCCACGTCACCACGCTGCCGTCGGCGCACAGGGCCGCAAACGCGCCGTTGGTGGCGGCGAGTTGCACAATGTTGCGAAGTGCGGAGATCGCCGGTGGCACGCTGCCGCCCTGAGCGGGGTCACCCCATGCCACGACTTGTTGGTTGTCCAGCAGCGCCACAAAGGCGTAACCCGCCCCCACGATATCAACGATATTGGAAAGATTGAGGATGGCGGCCGGCGGGTTGCCACCCCAGCCTGTTCTGCCCCAGGCCACCACCTGGCCGGTAGCTCTAAGGGCCGCAAATGCATAGCCGCAGCTCGAAATCCTGACGATATCTGTGAGCCTGGTTATCTCGGCGGGCGCAGTACCGCCTGAGCCTGCGAGCCCCCAGGTCACTACCGTGCGATCAAGGGTCAGCGCGGCAAACGCATCGTGGTTGTTGATCACTTCGGTGATGGTGGTGAGCCCTGCAATATCGGCGGGGACGCTGCCACCGTAGGCCGGGTTTCCCCAGGCTGAAACACCGCCGGTGGAACGCAATGCGGCAAATGCAGATCCGGAGCAGGCAATATCACGAATGTCTTTGAGCCTGCTGATATCGGCGGGAACGACGGCGCCATAATCCTTGGCCCCCCAGGCAAGCACTGAGCCATCGTTACGCAGCAGCGCAAACGCCTGGCCCCCACTGAACAGTCTGTTCACATCGCGCAGGCTGGCTACTTCGGTGGGAAGTGCGCCGCCGACCGCGGGATCGCCCCAGGCCCTCACGGAACCGTCATCGAGCAATACGGCAAATGCCCTGGAGGTCCAGGCTACATCTGTGATGGTGCCAGGGGGGATGGGGGCCGGCGGAAGATGGCCGCCATTCGACGAGACTCCCCACGCGATCATGTCGCCCCTGTCGCGCAACGCCACGAACGCAGAGTGAGGGGTACCGGGCGCAGTGAGGTCGCACAGGCCATTACCATAGAAATTGGCTGGATTGAGCCTGAACTGCCGGGCCCCATGTCTTACGAGCAGCGGGCGTCTGGGCTGAGTGTCATCGAAGCGCGCACCCACCGTTTCCACGGCGTCGCCCTCGTAGCGCCAACGCGCCCTGAGCAGGCGTCCGGTCTGTGCATCGAGAGCCGTCACATAACGTGAGCTACCTTTATTCATCCAATAAGACACTGAGGCAACGCGGGCGCCCATGACCAGTAACTGGCCGTCCACCGGATCGACCTCGGCAAGGATTTTCTTCGACCAGCGCCGGCGGTCGGTGGTGTTCAACAATGTGTCGGTGACGGTGTAGTTGATTGAAAGTGTCGAGGGTTTTTGCAGGTTGAGGTACATCTCCATTGTCAGGAGAACGGTATAGGGCTGACCCTCTTGACCGGGCTGCACCGTGTAATAGAACGGTACATTGTTGATTTCTAGTTTGATTCTGTCGTACGCCCGACAGAACGGGTATTGGAGTGTCAACGGCACGCCATTGGTCAACTCCTCGTAACCGATCAGCGCTGGATCGCCCAGTTCCGCCGGCAAACGAATATTCAGCGCCGGATGATCACCCGTCCCGGGCACCTCGTTACCGCCAGGCAGGTTACGGTGGTATTGCACCCCCAGCTCCTGCGAGTCATCGAAGTTGCTGCTGCCACGTTGGTAGCGCAACCGGATGATGTTCAGGCCCTCGTTGAGCTCTGCCTGAGGAAGGTCTAGCTCGACAGGATCATTCTGGGCACTCGGCGGGATCACCCAGGAACCTATTTGCTCGCCATTGACGAACAGTCTGAGGCTCTCATAAGGCGGCGGCGGAATCGGGTCGGCAATCAGCAATGCCGCGTTTTGCCGGGTGGCGTCCAGCGTCACAATCCTGTCGAACGCAGCCTGCCGAAGACCGACATAGGGGATTCCCGGCTGCGGGGAAGGATAGGGAATGATCGGCTCTGTACCGTTTGGAACTCGCGGAGGATAAATAGTGAGCACTTCGGAATCGGATTCATCGGTGGCCATGGACGTGACTCCGTCAATCATTGGATAGGGGGTCTCCAGTGAATACTCGTACCGGCAGTGTGGCTACTGTCAGAACTAACAGGTAGAAAGGGGGACCCGACCGACGGTCAGCTATCGGGCATTGCTGCAGGGTGCTACGCCGCTGCGGCTAATAGATTGAGGTCGGGTGAAAGCGTCAGGTTGAAGGGCGGGTCATCGGTTGAACAGGGATTCAGAACATGGAAGGCGTGGAAGAGCGTGTAAATGAAATGACGTGTGAGTGGCTTTTCCTGCGTACAAAAAAAACGGCCCGAAGGCCGTTTTTTGTTCACCGCAAAACTTCAACCACCCAAGTACGCCTCGCGCACTTTCGGATCAGTCAGCAGCGCTTCACCGGTGCCTTGCATCACCACCCGGCCGTTCTCCAGAACGTACGCGCGGTCAGCGATTTTCAGCGCCTGGTTGGCGTTCTGCTCGACCAGGAACACCGTCACACCGTCCTTGCGCAGCTGTTCGATGATGTCGAAGATCTGCTGGATGATGATCGGCGCCAGGCCCAGAGAAGGCTCGTCGAGCAGCAACAGCTTGGGCTTGCTCATCAGCGCGCGGCCGATGGCGAGCATTTGTTGTTCGCCGCCGGACATGGTGCCGCCGCGTTGGGCAAAACGCTCTTTCAGGCGTGGGAAAAGTCCGAGAACCTTGTCCATCTGTTCCTGATAGTCGCCCTTGTCGGTGAAGAAACCGCCCATGGCGAGGTTTTCTTCCACGGTCAGTCGGGCAAACACCCGACGGCCTTCCGGCACCACGGCAATGCTCTTGCGCATGATCTGCGCCGAGGTCTGCCCCACGAGTTCTTCACCCATGTATTTGATGCTGCCGCTGTGGGCCTGCGGCGAACCGCACAGCGTCATCAGCAGGGTGGATTTGCCTGCGCCGTTGGCCCCGATCAGGGTGACGATTTCGCCCTGGCGGATTTCCACGTTGACGCTGTGCAGGGCCTGGATCTTGCCGTAGAAGGTGGAAACGTTTTCGAATTGCAGCATTTACGCTTCCCCCAGGTAGGCTTTGATCACTTCAGGATTGTCGCGGATCTGTTCCGGCGTGCCGTCGGCCAGGGGCGTGCCCTGGTTGATCACGACGATGTGGTCGGAAATGCTCATGACCAGTTTCATGTCGTGTTCGATCAGCAGCACGGTCACATCATGCTCGTTGCGGAGCACGCTGATCAGCGCCTTGAGGTCTTCGGTTTCCTTCGGGTTCAGGCCAGCGGCCGGTTCGTCGAGCATGAGGATCCGCGGGCGGGTCATCATGCAGCGTGCGATTTCCAGGCGACGTTGCTGACCGTAGGCCAGGGTGCCGGCCGGACGGTTGGCGAAGGCCGTGAGGTTAACCTTGTCCAGCCAGTACTCGGCGAACTCCATGGCCTCGCGTTCGCTCTTGCGGAATGCCGGAGTCTTGAACAGGCCTGCCAGGAAGTTGGTGTTCAGGTGACGGTGCTGGGCGATCAAGAGGTTCTCGACCGCGGTCATGTCTTTGAACAACCGCACGTTCTGGAAGGTGCGCACCACGCCTTTGCGGGCGATCTCGTGGCCGGGCAGGCCTTCGATGGCCTGGCCGTCGAGCAGGATACTGCCGCCGCTCGGCTTGTAGAAACCGGTCAGGCAGTTAAACACCGTGGTCTTGCCGGCGCCGTTAGGGCCGATCAGCGCCACGACCTGTTTTTCGTGCACGGTCAGGGCCACGCCATTGACCGCCAGCAAGCCGCCAAAGCGCATGCTCAGATTTTCGACTTTGAGGATCTCGCGGCTCATTTGCGCAGCTCCATGTGAGGACGTTGCATGGGCAGCAGACCTTGAGGGCGCCAGATCATCATCAGCACCATCAAGGCGCCGAACATCAACATGCGGTATTCACTGAACTCACGCATCATTTCCGGCAACAGGATCATCACCGTGGCCGCCAGGACGACGCCCAGTTGCGAGCCCATGCCGCCCAGCACCACGATGGCGAGGATGGTCGCCGACTCGATGAAAGTGAAGGACTCCGGGGTCACCAGGCCTTGGCGCGCGGCGAAGAAGCTGCCGGCGAAACCGGCGAAGCAGGCACCCAGGGTGAACGCTGACAGCTTGATGATGGTCGGGTTCAGGCCCAACGCACGGCAGGCGATTTCGTCTTCACGCAAAGCTTCCCAGGCACGGCCCAGGGGCATTCGCAGCAAGCGGTTGATCACGAACAACGCGAACAGGGCGAGCAACAGTGCGATCAGGTAAAGGAAGATCACCTTGTTGATCGAGTTGTATTCCAGGCCGAAATACTCGTGGAACGTCTGCATGCCTTCCGCCGCTTTACGCTCGAAGGTCAGGCCGAAGAACGTGGGCTTCTCGATGTTACTGATGCCGTTCGGGCCACCGGTAATGTCGGTCAGGTTACGCAGGAACAGACGGATGATTTCACCGAAGCCCAGGGTCACGATCGCCAGGTAGTCACCCCGCAGGCGCAAGACCGGGAAGCCGAGCAGGAAACCGAACGTCGCCGCCATCAGGCCGGCAATCGGCAGGCAGATCCAGAAGCTCAGACCGTAGTAGTGCGACAGCAGCGCATAACTGTAGGCGCCGACGGCGTAGAAACCGACGTAACCCAGGTCGAGCAGGCCGGCCAGGCCGACCACGATGTTCAGGCCCAGGCCGAGCATCACGTAGATCAGCACCAGCGTCGCGATGTCCACCGCGCCACGGGAGCCGAAGAACGGCCACACCAGGGCACCAATGATCAACGCAATGATGATCCAGCGCTGGGTGGTTGGCAGGGTCAGGAAGCTGCTGGCCTTGGCCGGCATCACCGGCATGTTCGGCGAGGATTTCCACGCCGCGCTGATCTGCTGGTCGAACAGCACCCGCAGGAACATCAGCACCGAACACACGGCGATGGTGATCAGGGTGCTGGTGCTGGTGCCATGCACTTCGAGGTTGATGCCGACGATAGTCAGCTTCAGACCGAGTACCGGGTAGGCCACGGCCCACACCAGCAAGGCGCTGAACAACGCCTGTTTAAGATTCCTAGTCATACTTTTTCAACCTCCGGACGGCCCAACAGGCCGGTAGGCCGGAACAACAACACCAGAACCAATAGGCCGAACGCCACGACGTCCTTGTACTGGTCGCCGAAGATATCGGCACCAAAGGCTTCCGCCACCCCCAGCACAATCCCGCCGAGCATGGCGCCGGGGATGCTGCCGATACCGCCCAGTACCGCGGCGGTGAAGGCCTTGAGGCCGACGAGGAACCCGGCGTTGGGGTTGATCACGCCGTATTGCATGCTCAGCAGCACGGCCGCGACGGCCGCCAGCGCAGCACCGATGACGAAGGTCAGGGCGATGATGTTGTTGGTGTTGATACCCAGCAGGTTGGCCATCTTGATGTCTTCGGCACAGGCACGGCAGGCGCGACCCAGGCGAGAGCGGGAGATGAACAGCGTCAGGCCGAGCATGGCGACGAAGGTCACCACGAACACCACGATTTGCATGTAGGAAATCAGCACTTCATGTGCGCCACCTGGCCCGAAGGTGAAGTTGCCGGGGATCAGGTTGGGGATGGATTTGTCCTTGGAGTCTTGCGCCAGCAGAACCGTGTTCTGCAGGAAAATCGACATGCCGATGGCGGAAATCAGCGGAATCAGACGGTTGCTGCCGCGCAAGGGGCGGTAGGCGATCCGTTCGATGCTGTAGCCGTAGGCACTGGTCACGACGATGGTCGCCAGGAAAGCAGCGGTCATCAACAGCGGCACACTGTCGAGTCCCATCATGGACAGGCCCGCGATGGCGATGAACGCCACGTAGGAACCAATCATGTACACCTCGCCGTGGGCGAAGTTGATCATTCCAATGATGCCGTAAACCATCGTATAGCCGATGGCGATCAGGGCATACGTGCTGCCAATGGTCAGACCATTAACCAGCTGTTGGAAAAAGTGATAGATGTCAGGCATTACAGCGCTCCTAAAAACCTGATACGCATTTCACTGGTGGAGTCATTTTCCCGCTCGAGCCCCGTGGATCTGCATCCACTTCGAATTCGAGGTTTGCCAGCGAACCGCTGATGACGGTTTTGAGATTTTCAGGTGGGGAGACTGGCGGATCACGCCAGCGCGGCCCTATACGTTCGTAAAACAAAGCCCACGGCACGCCGTGGGCTTTATTGGCAGTCAGTCAGGCAACGCCTTACTGAGGCGAAACTTCAGTTTTAGGTTTGCCGAAGTGCCACTCGTAAACCACGAATTTGAAGTCTTTCAAGTCGCCCTTGGCGTCGAAGCTCAGGTCGCCAGTCGGGGTCTTGAAGGTGCCAGCGTGGATGGCCGCGGCCACTTTGGCAGGGTCTTCGCTCTTGGCGGCAGTGATACCACCGGCGATGACTTCAACAGCCGAGTAGGCCGGGAACACGAACGGACCGCTCGGATCTTCTTTCTTGGCTTTGAACGCGTCAGCCAGGGCGACGTTGGCCGGATCCTGGTCGAAGGATTTCGGCAGGGTCACCAACAGGCCTTCGGAAGCGTCTTTGGCGATCTGCGAAATGGAGTCGTTACCCACGCCTTCCGGGCCCATGAACTTGGCTTTCAGGCCTTTTTCCGATGCTTGACGCAGGATCAGACCCAGCTCCGGGTGGTAGCCGCCGTAGTAGACGAAGTCGACGTTGGCTTGCTTGAGCTTGGCGATGATCGAGGAGAAGTCCTTGTCGCCGGCGTTGATGCCTTCGAACACGGCAACTTTTACGTTCTTGCCTTCGAGGGTTTTCTTCACGGCGGTGGCGATGCCTTCACCGTATTGCTGCTTGTCGTGCAGTACAGCAACGATTTTCGGTTTGACGTGATCGGCGATGTAGTTACCGGCGGCAGGGCCCTGGGCGCTGTCGAGGCCGATGGTACGGAAGATCATTTTGTAACCACGGGCGGTGATGTCCGGGCTGGTGGCAGCCGGGGTGATCATGATCACGCCTTCGTCTTCGTAGATGTCCGAAGCGGGTTGAGTGGAGCTGGAGCACAGGTGACCGACCACGAACTTGACGCCGTCGTTGACGACTTTGTTCGCTACAGCAACCGCTTGTTTCGGATCACAGGCATCGTCGTATTCAACGGCTTCGAGCTTCTTGCCGTCGACGCCGCCCTTGGCGTTGATCTGTTCAATGGCCATTTTGGCGCCACTGAACTGCATGTCGCCGTATTGGGCTACCGGGCCGGTCTTGGGGCCGGCGATACCGATCTTGATGGTGTCAGCTGCGAACGAATGGCTGGCAACCCCGGCCAGAACCATAGCGGCAAACAGTTTGGAAATCTGCTTAGTAGCCTTAGTCATAGTGCTCCACTCTTACTGTTGTAGTTTTTATAGTCCTGGCGCCGTAGCAGCAGAACCGGGTCAGATATCTTGGATATCCTCCGGAAAATGCCCCCGGCAACTGTACCGGTACAGTGTAGAGCGCCGATTGTTAGCCTGGGAAGGCAGCGCCGGGGGGCAAAACCTGAGGGTGTCGCTTTTTTGAAAGAAAAATACAGAATTGCGGCGGGGGTTCAGGCTGTATTCACAGCAATCCTTGGCTTTCCTGCGCTTTTCATTCGATGACTCATTTGCATCCGGGTTTTTCTGCCGGACCACCGACGTTATCATTCGCGTCGATTTCTTTTCCGGACAGGACCCATGACTCAAGAACCTAGCACCCTCTATGCCAAGCTGCTTGGTGAGACCGCATCTATTACCTGGAAGGAACTGGAACCGTTCTTCGCCAAGGGTGCCCTATTGTGGGTCGACCCAAGCCTGGATTTGATCGCGGCCGCCGAGGCCGTGGCCACGGACGAAGGCGAGAAAGTGGCTGCCTGGCTGGCCGCCGACAGCCTCGCCAAGCTCTCTGAAACGCGGGCGCTGGATCTTTTCGAGCGCGATCCCGAGCTGTGGGCCGTGGTGGTTTCGCCTTGGATTCTGATCCAGGAAAGGGCGACGAGCTGATAGCCGGCACCAAAAGAGTGCGCGGCTTGGCCGGGTGAAAGTGTGTAGGTGAGTAGCGTGATGGCATGTTGCCGTAGAGAAAGGCCACAGAAGGGTCTTGGCGAGGGTGACGTAAACGTAACGGGAACAGTTTAGTGAGCAGCCTGAGGGCTGCTTAATTGTTTCTGGATGTTGGGATTTGCGCAGGTTTGAGGCCGCCATCGCGAGCAAGCTTTGCTCCTACAGGTTTGGTGGCGTGTGGTCGTTCCCACGCGCAGCAAAGGAATGCAGCCCGGGACGCTCCGCGTCCCATCAGAAGCCGAACGCGGAGCGTCCGTGGATGCATTCCCACGCGGAGCGTGGGAACGATCTACTGTGTCGCGATCTACTGTGTCGCGACCTACTGTGTCGCGACACGGTGCCAAATGAACCGCAGCCCAATGAGCTGCCGAAGGCTGCGATCTTTTCGGGCATTCCCCGTTAAGCGGTTTTACCGGTGTGGTTATTGAGGGAAATAACCTTGGTCTTGCCAATCCGGTGACGATAAATCTCGCGCAGGTACTTGATCGCTTTCTTCACGCAATCACGGGACAAGCGAATGTCGTTGATCGACACAAACTTGTCCTTGTCGCTGATCAGCTCGCGGTACTTCTTCTCGTACATCGGCTTGATCGCATACCAGTTGGTATCGAGGATCTTCGCCGGGTTTTCGAACTCGTTGAGCAGGTCGTCGATCAAGTCTTCGTCGAAGTCTTCATGAATGATGAAGTCGAGGATCGAGTTGTCCAGGGTCTCGTCGAAGCGATATGGGTTCTTCGCGAAGCAGCGCTTGATGAAGGCCACGATCAGGGTCAGGAAGTCGTCCGACAGGCACGGGCTCTTGGCGATCAGGGTGGTCAGCGACAGGTTGGCCGAGGCGCCGATCACCAGCGCGTAACGCTTGAGCGTGGTGTTCGGGAACAGGCTGTTGAGGTGGGTCTTCAAGCGGTTGAGGTCCATGTAGG
The DNA here is from genome assembly GCF_055179735.1 of Pseudomonas sp. Emmai. Taxonomy (NCBI): domain Bacteria; kingdom Pseudomonadati; phylum Pseudomonadota; class Gammaproteobacteria; order Pseudomonadales; family Pseudomonadaceae; genus Pseudomonas; species Pseudomonas sp. Emmai. Next base: position 1,770,753 of record NZ_CM143685.1, read on the forward strand.
ACAGCTTGTAGTCCTTGGGCAGCGACACGATCGACACCACCGACGAGCAGTTCTTGAAGAAGTGCAGGTCGTGCAACGCGGCCGCGTCGTAGCCGGAATTCTTGTACTGCTCCAGCGACGCGCGATAGCGCTTGGACTCGATCGGCAACAGGCTGATGCCTTCGATGGCCTGGGTGACCTTGTTGAAGTGCGGCAGGTCGATGGAGCGGAAGAACAGGTCGTCGATGTTCAGGCGCTGCGGCTCTTTGTCGAACACCTTGAATTTGTCGCTGCTCGGCGCCGGGGTTTCCGGGACCACGGACTCGGCGTAGGCAATCGCCACCGGGCCGGCCAGGCTCATGAACAGGTCGTTGGCGTCCAGGCGAATGGTTTCGCCGATGTCGATGCCGGCACGTCGGAAATAGTTCTGGTCGTAGTCAGTCGTGACCGCCTGCGCCGTCAGAATGTTGAAGATCTGCTGCGAGATGTATTGGTTGGCGTGCTTTTCCATCGCATTGACATCAATGTTCTGGATGTTGCCGTCATCGCTTTCTTCGGCGTAACGCATGATGTCGTTGGAGATCAGCATCATCGCGTTCCAGGGGCGGATCCGGCCCATGACGCTGGCTTCGCTGCTGTCTTCATTGTCGAAGTTGTACGAAAAGTCCCATTCCTCCGACAGGTATTTGCACAGCAGGCGCCCGGCGTTGATGTGCAGCGCCTCGGACATTTCGCTGCGGTGGTCGGAAATGTTCGGCAGCACGCAGATGCCGCTGGTGAAGATCGGCTCGAAAACGAAAGCGTGGCCGCTTTTGCTGTCGTGCTCGTCCATCGGCTTGGTGTCGAACGTCTTGTTCATGTACGAGTGTTGCTGGGCCAGGCCGAATTCCGAGGCCATGCCCGAACCGGTACCACCGCCGGCGCTGAAGATCGAGAAGTACAGGCGCGACTGGTTGGCCTTGATCCCGCAGCTGTCGATCAGGTACGAGTGGATCATCTTCCAGTCAGGGCTGGAGAAACGCTGGGTGTCCTTGTTCAGGATGATCTTGGCCAGGTACTGGCCCAGGATCGGCGCGTTACCGGCGCCACCGGCGTGGACTTCGGACAAGTCCATGATTTTCATTTTGCTGTAGTCGCGCAGGAAGCCGCTTTTTTCGCCCTTGCGCGAGAAGCGGATGCGTCCGGCGATGTCCTTGTCCAGGTCGCCGAGCATCACCAGCGGCTCGACCAGGAACACCGGTTTGGTGGCCTTGTTCGGCCCCAGGCGCAGATTGTTCCGAATCCATTGGGCCGGGCTGTAGCCTTTTTCGGCGTAGCGTTTGTCCGGCGACAGGCGATCTTCGTTGTTGAATTCGTTGAGGTAGAACTTGCGCGCGTTGTACACCAGTTCGGCGACGTCCAGCGCAATGTTCGAACCGCAGCGGCCGAGGCCGATCAGGCACACCGACGGGAATTCCTGTTCGCTGTGCTGTTCGCTGTCGCCTTCCAGGTGCGGTGGGCGCGGGAATACCATGTCGCGCAGGCCATCGAGGTTATCGAGGATGCGGTCGGTATTGGTTTCGGTGAAGTACAGGTACTGCTGGGTCGCCAGCGGGCGCGACGGGATCAATGGCTTCGACGCTGAAGGGCTGTTGGCCGCAGGGCTCAACGTCAAGTCGGATGCCGCAGTGGCCGGATTGTTTTTAGAGGTCATTGTGCGCCATGTACTTGGACTGGTTGGCTCGACGACAAGGCGTCATCGAACGTCACGGAATGGGATCTCGCGTCTTTTTTGCGCGCGTGTTTTGCCCGAGCGACAAGGGTGTTGGCGGTGCGCCGCTCGGGGGAGTCCTTTCCTGATTTATGATGGATCGGCCAGCATTCGGCGATCTTTAATCAAAAGGAGGCAAAATGATGCCATCGTTACCTGCACTCGGATTCGCCGGGATCGGCCTGATGGGCTTGCCGATGTGCCAGCGTCTGTTGGCCGCGGGCTATCCGCTGACCGTGTGGAATCGCAATCCTCACAAGTGTGCGCCGCTGGTGGAAGCCGGTGCGCGGCAAGTGGCGACGCCGGCTGAACTGTGCGAGCACGCAGACGTGGTGATGCTGTGCCTGGCGGACACCGCCGTGGTGCGCGAGGTGGTGTTCGGCGCTAACGGCGTTGCCGAAGGTGGGAAAAGTACTCAGATGCTGGTGGATTTTTCCAGCCTGGAGCCCACCGCTACCCGGGAAATGGCGGGAGCACTCGCCAGCAAAACCGGCATGACTTGGCTGGATGCGCCGGTGTCGGGCGGGGTGGTCGGCGCGCAGGGGGGCAGCCTGGCGATCATGGTCGGTGGCGAAGCGGCGGACCTTGAACGCGTGCGGCCGGTGTTGCTGAGCCTGGGCCAACGCGTGACGCACATGGGCGCCGTCGGTGCCGGCCAGGTGACCAAGGCCTGCAATCAGATGATCGTCGCCTGCAATGCCCTGGTGATCGCCGAAGTGGTGGCGCTGGCCGAACGCTCCGGTGTCGATGCCAGCCTGATCGCCGAAGCGCTGGCCGGTGGTTTCGCCGACTCAAAACCCTTGCAGATCCTCGCCCCGCAAATGGCCGAAAGCCGCTTCGAGCCGGTGAAATGGCACGTGCGCACGCTGCTCAAGGATCTGGACACGGCGGTGAAGTTTTCTCGCGAACAAGGCTCGGCCACGCCGATCAGCGGATTGGCCGCACAATTGATGCGCCTGCATGGGGGCCAGGGCTTTTTGGAAAAGGATCCGTCAACGTTAGTGCAGTTATACCGCGCGCCAGGCTCAGTGGACTGACCGTGTGCGAGTGCTTGCGCTGGTTGATTTCGTCCAGCACCGGACGCAGTTCTTCCAGCGGCACCGGGCGGCTGAGCAGGTAACCCTGGACGAAATCGCAGCCCAGCCGTTCAAGAAACTCGTATTGCTCGACGGTTTCGACGCCTTCGGTGACCACCTGCAAATGCAGGGTGTGCGCCATGACGATGATTGCCTGGACGATCTCCATGTCCTGGGTCGCCTTGGGGATGTCCTGAATGAATGAGCGATCGATTTTCAGCGTGTTCAGCGGCAGGCGCTTGAGGTAGGCCAGGGATGAATAACCGGTGCCGAAGTCATCGATCGACAGCGACACCCCGAGGGCGCGAATCTGCCGCAGCAGCACGAGGGTGTTGGCGATATTACCCATCAGTGCGTTTTCCGTGACCTCCAGCTCCAGGCGCTGGGGTTCGACGCCGGTCACGTGCAGGGCGTTTTCGATTTCGTTGGCCAGCTCCTCGCGCGCCAGGTTCAGGGGCGAGCAGTTCACGGCAATCTTCAGGGCTTCACAGCCATGGCGGGACAGCTCGCCCAAGTCTTCACAGGCTTTGCGAAGCACCCAGTTGTCCAGTTCAGCGATCAGCCCGTTGGCTTCGGCGATTGCGATGAAACGGTCGGGGGTGAGCAGGCCGTGAATCGGGTGTTGCCAGCGAATCAGCGCTTCGAGCTTGGTGACCTGGCTGGTTTTGAGCTCATAGATCGGTTGGTAATACAGCTTTAGCCCCGTGTCTTCGCGCAGGGCGTGACGCAGTTCTTCTTCCAGTTGCAGTTCCAGGGTGGCCCGGGTCCTGAGGTTCGAGCTGAAGAAGTTCAGGCTATTGCGGCCACAGCCCTTGGACTGATACAGCGCCAGGTCGGCGTTTTTCAGCAGTTCCTCGCAGGTCTTGCCGTCTTCGGGGAACAGGCTGATGCCGATACTGGTGGTCATGACCATGCGCCGGCCGGACAGCTCGATGGGCTCTTTCATTTTCAGCATGATGCGCTGGGCCATGTGCCGGGCTTCTTCGCGGTCATGCAGGCCGATGAGAATGCAGAACTCATCGCCACCAAAGCGCGCCACAACGTCGTCGTGGCTGCGGACCGAACTCTTGATGTGCCCGGCCAGTACCTTGAGCAATTCGTCGCCGGCGTCATGGCCGAGGCTGTCATTGATGCGTTTGAAATGGTCGATATCGAGGAACATCACCGCCAGCATGCCGCCCTCGTTGGTCTTCTCGATCAGTTTTTCGGCAAAGATCTGATTGAAGCCGCGACGGTTGATCAGGTTGGTCAGGGCATCGTAGTGCGCCACCTGTTGCAGCGACATGCGCGCCTGATCCAGTTGAGTGAGCAGAGTGTTGACCCGGCGCAGGTCGTGTTCCTTGATTTGCAATTTCTTGTCGGCCAGTGCCGCGCTGATGCAACTGCCGATGATCAGCAGGGTCATGATCGCCACCGTCAGCCCCAGCTGCAGATGATTGTTTTCACCGGGCAACATCGGCAGGGTGCCAACGGGCACCACCAGTGTCAGCGCCGCCATACCGGTGAAATGCATGCTGACGATGCCGGCGCCGAGCACCAGGCTGGCGGTGAATTTGCGCAGTTGATGATACAAACCGATGCCATCGCGCAGGTGACTGGAAATCAACAGGGCGGCGAGACTGGCGCCTATCGCGATGAAGACGGACAGCGCGAACAGCCAGGGATCGTAAAAAGCCGTGGCGACCGAACGCATGGCGGCCATGCCCACATAGTGCATGGTCGCGATACCCAGGCCGATCCACACGGCCGCGCGCAGGTATTGCCAGACATTCACGTGAGGGTGGCTGAGGGTGTGCATCGCCAGCCACGAAGCCGTCAGGGCAAAGATCAGCGAGAGCAGGGTGATGGGCAGTTGGTAGTGAATGTCCACCGGCGCCTGGAAGGCCAGCATGCTGATGAAGTGCATGGCCCAGATGCCGCCCGCCAGGCACAAGGCACCGACCCAACGCCAGAGCTGTTGGGTGCCGGATTTTTCCACATGACCGACCCGTTCGGTCATGTCCAGCGTGGCGAAGCCGGCCACACAGGCGACCACATACGCCAGCGCGACCAGAAAAGGGTTGTGTGAACAGTTGACGATGACCTGCCCGCCTTCTGGCAGCTCGGTAAGGAACTGCAAACCAAGCCACTCCATAGCACGTCCTGTCTCAGAGTCATCTTGGCCGGCATCATCAACGCCGGCGAATGCTTTGGAGTATAGAGGCCATGTACAGAGCGCAAGACGTAGTGGCAAGTTGACGCTAATGATTTTGGTATTGGCGTTATAACGATTGGCGCTAGGTTTCAGGCGCTCTGCTCATAAGGTATTTCAACGTCGGGATGCAGGGCCGGCAGGCCGAATGCCGCCCGCGCCGCATCGCAATCCACGTTGGCTTCGCCATTGGCCCAGGAGGCGTCGAACTCCCGGCACGTGCTGGAACGCTGATCGTAAATCGAGCACTGCACGGTGCTGCCCACCTCGCCGACCAGGGCGGTGCAGCGGGTGGGTTTGCAGTCTGTCCCGAGCATCGCGACTCGACTGGGGCTGATCGGCGCGACCAGTTCGTCGGGCACCGTCCCACCGGCCGAGGTGCATTCACCCCAGAAAAAAGACACGCGAAAATGAGAACAGCAGGCACCGCAATTCAGACACGGACTGGCTTCGGACATGGGCGATAGTCAAAGAGGGATGGGGGCAACGGTGGGGGAGAACAGGTCGCTATTCTAGGCTTCGGCCCGGACTTGGGAAGGGGGGTGTGCAGGTATATTTTTCAGCCGATTGGCTTGAAATTCCCCGGCACCTGTAGGAGCGAAGCTTGCTCGCGAAAGCGACTGTCTGCCAACGAACATGTTGACTGAACGACCGCTTTCGCGAGCAAGCTTCGCTCCTACAGGGGGCGTGTGTGGCATTGGCTGATATCAGGCTGGCGAATGATCACAGACAGGCCGCGCGCGCCTGACTAGATTGCAGTTTCCGGGGGCAGCGACGCCTTCATAACAATAAAAGAGACGGACCCCATGCAGAACTCGACCCAAGCGGCGAATGCCTGGCGCATTCTGTTCCTGCTGTTCCTGGCCAACCTGTTCAACTTCTTCGACCGCACCATCCCCGCCATCATCATCGAGCCCATTCGCATGGAATGGCACCTGAGCGACTTTCAACTGGGGATCATCGGCACGGCCTTCACCATCGTTTACGCCATTGCCGGCCTGCCGCTGGGGCGGATGGCCGATACCGGTTCCCGGGCCAAATTGATGGGCTGGGGGCTGGCGGTATGGAGCGGGCTGACCGCCGTCAACGGGTTGGTGGGCAATTTCTGGACGTTCCTGCTGGTGCGCATGGGCATCGGCATCGGCGAAGCCAGTTACGCACCGGCCGCCAATTCGCTGATTGGTGACCTGTTCCCGGCGCACCGACGCGCGCGGGCCATGGGGATTTTCATGCTCGGGCTGCCGCTGGGCTTGCTGCTGGCGTTCTTCACCATCGGCTGGATGGTCAAAACCTTCGACAGTTGGCGCGCCCCGTTCTTTATCGCGGCGGTGCCGGGGCTGGTCCTGGCGATCTTCATGTTCTTCATCAAGGAGCCGAAACGCGGCGCGGCGGAAAGCGTGCAAGTGTCCCAGGAGCGCGTGGACCGGCCGATCCGCCGCGTGCTGGCGGTGCCGACGTTCCTGTGGCTGGTGCTGGCCGGGCTGTGTTTCAACTTTGCGACCTATGCCTGCAACTCGTTCCTGGTGCCGATGTTGCAGCGCTATTTCCTGATGCCCTTGCATGAAGCGGCGGTGGCCACCGGGGTCATCGTCGGCGTGACCGGATTGTTCGGCCTGACGTTGGGCGGCTTGATTGCCGACAAGATCCACCAACGCGTCGCCAACGGTCGACTATTGTTTGCCGCGTTCAGTTTGATCGTCTCCACGGTATGCACCGCTTGGGCGCTGCATGCCGGGCGCATCGAAATTGGCGTGTTTGTCGCGGTGTTCAGCCTGGGTTGGCTGTTCGCCTACAACTTCTACACCTGCGTTTATACGGCGATCCAGGACGTGGTCGAACCGCGTCTGCGGGCCACGGCGATGGCGTTGTTCTTTGCCGGGCTGTATTTGCTGGGCGGTGGTTTGGGGCCGGTGGTGGTCGGTGGTTTGTCCGATCACTTCGCCAACACGACGATGCTGGCGGCAGGCGCCGTGGAGATGACCGAGGCGTTCAAAGCGGTCGGGCTGCACGACGCGATGTACCTGATCCCGGTAGCGCTGTTTCTCACCATGGTGTTTCTGTTTATGGCATCGCGGTGTTTTGTGCGCGATGCGAAGCGGATGAAGGAGGGGTTGGTGGCGGTGGTCGAGCCGCAAATCCCTGCCGTCACCGCGTAACCGGAGCGAACACAACACCTGTGGCGAGGGAGCTTGCTCCCGCTAGGGCGCGAAGCGGCCCTGAAATCTCACAGCGACGACTGCTTCGCAGCCGAGCGGGAGCAAGCTCCCTCGCCACAATGGTGTGTGCTGACGCACAAAAAAGGCCCGCATCACGGCGGGCCTTTTTTGTTTCAGCGGTGGAGCAGGGGACTTAACCCGCTACCAACACCCGAATCGCTTCCAGTCGCAACGCAGCCTTGTCGAGCATGGCCAAACCTTGCTCGCGCTGTTTGCGCAGGGCCACCAGTTCGCTGTCGCGCACGGTCGGGTTGACCGCTTGCAACGCGGTCAGGCGCGCCAGTTCTTCGTCGGTGTCGGCGGCCAGGCGACGCTGCGCCTCAGCCACACGCTCGGCGTGACGCGGGGTGATTTTTTCTTCGCCGGCGTTGATCCGTGGCGTCAACTGATCGCGCTGGGCCTGGATGAACTTGTTGGCGCTGGCGCGGGGCACGCTTTCCAGTTGGTCGTTCAGGGTTTCGAACGACACGCGACCGGACAGGTCGTTGCCATTGGCATCCAGCAGGCAGCGCAGGGCGGCCGGCGGCAGATAACGACCCAGTTGCAGCGAGCGCGGGGCAACCACTTCGCTGACGTAGAGCAGTTCCAGTAACACGGTGCCGGGTTTCAGCGCCTTGTTCTTGATCAGCGCCACGGCGGTGTTCCCCATCGAGCCGGACAACACCAGGTCCATGCCGCCCTGCACCATCGGGTGCTCCCAGGTGATGAACTGCATGTCTTCGCGAGACAGCGCCTGGTTGCGGTCGTAAGTGATGGTCACGCCTTCGTCGTCGCCCAGCGGGAAGCTGGCGTCGAGCATTTTTTCGCTCGGTTTGAGGATCAGCGCGTTTTCCGAATGGTCTTCGCTGTCGATACCGAAGGCATCGAACAGGGTTTCCATGTAGATCGGCAGGGCGAACTGATCGTCTTGCTCAAGAATGTCCTCAACCAACTGATCGCCTTCACCCGAACCGCCGGAGTTGAGTTCCAGCAAGCGGTCGCGACCAGTGTGCAGTTCGGCTTCCAGACGCTCACGCTCGCCGCGAGCCTCGTCGATCAGCGCTTGCCATTCGCCGTCGTCGGCGTTTTCCAGCAGCGGCAGCAGGCGCGAACCGAACTGATGCTGCAAGGCGTTGCCGGTCGGGCAGGTGTTGAGGAAGGCGTTCAGCGCTTCGTGATACCACTGGAACAGGCGCTCTTGGGGGCTGGTTTCCAGGTACGGCACGTGCAGCTCGATGATGTGCTTCTGGCCGATCCGGTCCAGACGACCGATCCGCTGCTCCAGCAGGTCCGGGTGCGACGGCAGATCGAACAGCACCAGGTGGTGCGAGAACTGGAAGTTGCGACCTTCACTGCCGATTTCCGAACAGATCAGCACTTGCGCGCCAAATTCTTCGTCGGCGAAGTAGGCGGCGGCGCGGTCACGTTCGAGAATGTTCATGCCCTCGTGGAACACCGTGGCCGGGATGCCGGAACGCACGCGCAGGGCGTCTTCCAGGTCCATGGCGGTTTCGGCGTGGGCGCAGATCACCAGCACTTTGGTGCGCTTGAGCATCTTCAGGGTGTCGATCAGCCACTCGACGCGGGGGTCGAATTTCCACCAGCGTTCTTCTTCGTTGGCGTCCGGCTGGGCCTGGAAGCTGACTTCCGGGTACAGCTCGGCGTGATCGCCCAACGGCAGTTCGAGGTACTCGTCCGGGCACGGCAACGGGTACGGATGCAGTTTGCGCTCCGGGAACCCTTGCACGGCGGCGCGGGTGTTGCGGAACAGCACGCGGCCGGTGCCGTGGCGGTCGAGCAGCTCGCGCACCAGGCGGGCGCTGGCTTCGACGTCGCCATCGTTGACGGCGGTGAGCAAGGCTTCGCCTTCGTTGCCGAGGAAACCGTGGATGGTCTTGTGCGCTTCAGGCGACAGGCGCCCTTTATCCAGCAACTCCTGAACGGCTTCGGCCACCGGGCGATAGTTTTCGCTCTCGGCGCGGAAGGCGTGCAGGTCATGGAAACGGTTCGGATCGAGCAGGCGCAGACGTGCGAAGTGGCTGTCCTGGCCCAGTTGTTCCGGGGTCGCGGTGAGCAGCAACACGCCGGGAATGACTTCGGCCAGTTGCTCGACCAGCGAGTATTCCGCGCTGGCCTTTTCTTCGTGCCACACCAGGTGGTGAGCTTCGTCGACCACCATCAAGTCCCAACCGGCGGCGAACAGCGCGTCCTGGGCCTTCTCGTCGTCCACCAGCCACTCCAGCGCCACGAGGGCGAGCTGGGTGTCTTCGAACGGGTTGGCGGCATCGCTTTCGATGAAGCGTTCTTCGTCGAACAGCGCGACTTGCAGGTTGAAGCGGCGGCGCATTTCTACCAGCCACTGGTGTTGCAGGTTTTCCGGCACCAGGATCAGCACGCGGTTGGCGCGACCCGACAGCAGTTGGCGATGGATCACCAGACCGGCTTCGATGGTCTTGCCCAGGCCCACTTCGTCCGCCAGCAGGACGCGCGGGGCGATCCGGTCGGCGACTTCACGGGCGATGTGCAACTGGTGCGCGATCGGCTGCGCACGCACGCCGCCCAGGCCCCAAAGGGACGACTGCAACTGACGGCTGGTGTGTTCCAGGGTGTGGTAACGCAGGGAGAACCAGGCCAGCGGGTCGATCTGCCCGGCGAACAGACGGTCGCTGGCCAGACGGAACTGAATGAAGTTCGACAGTTGGGTTTCCGGCAGGGTCACCACTTCGTTCTGCGCGTTGAGGCCGTGGTAGACCAGCAGGCCATCGACATCGTCGACTTCCTGTACGGTCAGTTTCCAGCCTTCGAAGTGAGTGATCGAGTCACCCGGGGAAAACCGCACACGTGTGAGGGGCGCATTCCGTAGCGCGTACTGACGAGTGTCGCCAGTGGCCGGATAGAGCACGGTCAACAAGCGGCCGTCCTGTGCCAGAACGGTGCCCAAACCCAGCTCGGCTTCGCTGTCACTAATCCAGCGTTGCCCCGGTTGATACTGCTGCGCCATGCTGCCTGACTCCCACCTTGAAAAAGCGGGCTATCTTAACGGAATGAGCCTTCAGGGCCAAAGGATAACTCGCGTCGGCGCCGGTGAAGGCCCTGAATTTTCGATGTTCGGGAACACCTGGGTTCTGTGTGGTCGGATAAAACATCATTGCGTGTGCGTGCGCTGGTTCACAACTTTGCGACCGATGGCTCAAGTCGCCCCCCGCGCAGCCGACAGCCTGAAGACAGGAGACTAATAATTATGCTGCAACCGATGCTGCCCTTGAGTGCCGTGCCGATCACCTCACAGCACGATCCGATCCGCCAGCGCCCGGACATTGCGCCGGTCGTGCCCGTGCAGGAAAGCTCCAGCGAAACCACGATCGACCTGAAAAGACGCGACCCGGAAGAGGCCGCCCTGCAACTGCGCGAAGAACAGCGCCGTCGGCAGGAGCAGGATCGCCGTCGCCAGGAAGCTGACTCAGATCCCGAAGTGCACCTGGCGATCCCCGGCGACGAGCTCAACGCCGACAACACCGTGCCGGTCGCACCGCTGATCGAAGACGAGCCGCGCCAGGGCCTGTGGGTTGATATCCAGATCTAGCCTGGCGCAACGCGCCTGCTAAAAACTCGCAATCCCCCAAGGCGCTGCCGAAGGCTGCGATCTTTTTCAGCCGTCGCGTTCTTCGGCCAATTCCCGCAAACACCCCTGCAACCGTTCAATCTCCTCCTCGGTGTTCAAGTAACTCACGGCAATCCGCGCAATGCTCTCCAGGCCTCGGGCCTGCATGTCCAGCGGCGTATAAGCCACGCCATTGGCGCCTATGTTGATCCCGTGCCGTGCCAGCCTTAGCTTCAATTCGACACTGTCCCAACCTTCCAGCGTAAACGCGATCAGCCCGGATTGATGGTCGGTGGGGCCGAGGTTGTGCAGTGTCAGGCCGGGGATCGTTGTGAGGTTTTTGCGCAAACCCCGGCTGAGCGAATCGATCCGCCGACGAATGTTTGCCGGGCCCAGGCCATTGCATTCCTCCAGCGCATTGGCCAGCCCGGCCAGCAACGCCACCGACACTTCGCTGGTTTCGAAGCGCCGGGCGTCGTTGCGCAGCGTAAAGCCCTGGCCATCCCACGGCGCCGACAGCACATCCAGTTGCGTGGGTTTGAGCCGTTCCATGAATCCCGGCCGGATATACAGCAGCGCTGTACCGCGCGGCCCGCGCAAGAATTTGCGCCCGGCGCCCTTGAGCACATCGCAATTCAACGCCTGTACATCGCAGGGCAGTTGCCCCAGCGCCTGGCCGGCGTCGATGAAATAGGGGATGCCATGTTGGCGCGCCACCGCGCCGATCGCCTCGGCGGGGTTGATCAGGCCACTGTTGGCGGGCAACCAGGTCAGGGCGATCAGCTTCACCTTGTGGTCGATCATTTGCTCAAGGGCGGTCACGCAGACCGCACCGGTCTTGTCACAAGGGATCACCTCTAATCGCGCCCCGGCTTTTACGGCCTGGGCGATGCAGGCCAGATTGCCGCCCCATTCGTGACGACCGACCAGAATCCGTTCGCCGGGTTGCCACGGCCCCAGCGCATTGAACGCCATGCCCCAGGCCGCCGAGCCGCTGCTGGCGAAGGCGATGGCTTCGGGCACGCTGTTGAGCAGGGTGGCCGCCGCTGCCCGGGCGCGAGCCTGAATGCCTTGATCGGCGGCCTCCATTGGACCGCCGAGGGCTTCGCGTTGCAGTTGCCCGAGGATGGCGTCGAGGGTGGCCTGGGTCGGCAGCGAAGCGCCGCCGTGGTTGAAGTGAATCACGCTGGCGCAACCGGGTGTGGCCGCCCGCAAACGCGCCACTTCAGCAGGTGTCATGGCTTAAGCTCGAAAATCGCGTCGATTTCCACCGCCACGCCACCGGGCAGGCTGGAAACGCCGACCGCCGTGCGCACGTGTCTGCCTTTCTCGCCGAGGGCGTTGACCAGCAGGTTGGAGGCGCCGTTGGCCACCAAGCCCTGGCTCTTGAAATCACCGGCGCTGGCGATGAATACGCCGAGGCGGATGAGGCGCACCAGTTTATTCAAGTCATCACCAAGCGCATTGCTCAGTTGGGCAAGCAAGCCCAGTGCGGCCAGTTCGGCGGCGTTAGCGCCTTCTTCCTCGGAGATCGCCTCCCCCAGTCGACCGATAAAGGTTGGTTTGCCATCGAGCAATGGAATCTGCCCGGAAATGAACAGCTGATTCTGGCTGACCACGTGATTGACGTAGTTGGCGATTGGTTGGCTCGGGGTCGGCAACGTCAAGCCGAGTTGCTGGACCCGTTGGGCGAGTGAATCAGTCATGGTGAATCCTCCTGAATGAAGGGTTCAGCATGTTGGCCTCGCGCGGGCGCGACAAACGGATAGATTTAATCCGACGTATTCAAATAACTCATGTGTCTGAAGTTTCATCCAGCCATTGTGCAAAGCATTCGGCGGCAGGGCTGGGCGGGCGCTCGGGGGTGACCAGCCAATAGCCGATCTCGTTGGTGAACGGCGGGGTATCAAAGGCTTCGACCAGCACGCCTTCCTTCAGCCGACGTTCGATCAAGTGCCGGCGGCCCATGGCGATGCCCTGGCCGGCCACGGCGGCTTCAACGACGATGTTGTAATCGTGGAGCATCACGCTGGGGTAGTGGGTGATGTCGATGCCGTTGTGGGCGCTCCAGTCGATCCACTCGAATGGCTGGTAGGACTTGGCCATCAGCAGCGGGCCTTGGCCGACGCCCTGGGCCTTGAATGCCGGGCTGCACACCGGGGTGATCGTTTCCCCCATGAAACGTCGGGCTTGAACCTTGGGCCAGCCACCCTTGCCGTAACGGATCGCCAGGTCCACTTCGCCGCCATTGACGTCGGCCAGTTGCACCGACGGCAGCAGTTCCACATGAATGTGCGGGTAACGCGTATTGAAACTGGCCAGGCGCGGTGCCAGCCACAGGGTGGCGAACGAAGCGAGCAGGCCGATGCGCAGGGTGGTTTCCTGTTGTTCGTCACCGCGCAGTTCGCGGGTGGCCGAGGCAATGGATTCCAGGGCAGGCTGAATCTGGCGGTAATAGGTTTCGCCGGCTGGCGTCAGATCAATCGCACGGGTGCGTCGGATAAACAGCCGCTGGTTGAGGAACTGCTCAAGTTTCTGCACCTGATGGCTGATCGCACTTTGGGTCACCGACAGCTCATCGGCCGCCTTGTTAAAACTCAAATGCCGCGCCACGGCCTCGAAGGCGCGCAGAGCCATCAAGGGCGGCAGATCCTGGTGCAATTCCACGGTAGGGTCCTTTGGGTTCATCGCAACGGGCCGATTGTGCGGTGAAAATCCGCGCGAGCACATATTTTGTTAAGGCCATGTTCAGCGGGGTGACTGGTCAGCGCGGGCGACACACCGCATTATTGACGCAATCCCGACTGAACGTCCTTTTCCAGCGATGCACTGAACGCCATGAGCCAAGACGACAAACTGATCGACCTTAATGCCGAACGCGCCAAGCGGGTTCATGACCTCAACGACAAGCGCCTGAACGAAGTGCGCCAGGCTTTCGAGCAGGCCATGCCGTTGGGTAAAGCGAAGAAAAAGCCGAAAAACAAACCGAAAAAGCGTTGATACCCCCTGCATCGATTGATGCAGGTCAGTTATTTCCCCTCCTTTACGCCCCGTCGCGGGCGACATTGATCCCGGTCAATTTTCTCTCCTGCCCGATTGGTTAACTTAGCTCCATCGCAACAGGGCAAGTGCAGGAGGCCAGTCATGTTTTTCGACAACGTGGTGATCGCCGGAGTGCTGACAGTCGGCCTCATGGTTCTGTTTTTTGCAGGGTTTGGATATTTCATCTGGAAGGATTCGCATAAGCGCAAACCGTAGTTCTTTCCAGAGCAATGAGCACGCAAGGCATTTTGGGCAACTTCGGTTGCCCTTTTTTTCGTCCACGAAAATCTATCGGTACATGATCGTTCCCACGCTCTGCGCGGGAATGAATCCCGTGACGCTCCGCGTCACAGGTGGACGCGGAGCGTCCATGGCGGCATTCCCACGCAGAGCGTGGGAACGATCATTGGGGTGTTTGGGAGAAATCAGCAGGCATGAAAAAGGCGCGAACCTTACGGAACGCGCCTTTTTCGTTGCAGCGATGTATCAGCTACCCAGTGCCTTCGACGCCAGCCAGAACAGGCCGGCCGACAGGGCCACGGTGGCGGGCAGGGTCAGGACCCAGGCCAGCAGGATGGTCTTGACGGTACCACCTTGCAGGCCGCTTTTGTTGGCGACCATGGTGCCGGCCACGCCCGAAGACAGGACGTGGGTGGTGGACACCGGCAGGCTGAAGATGTTGGCCAGGCCGATCATGCAGGCGGTGGTGATCTGAGCCGACATGCCCTGAGCGTAGGTCATGCCTTGCTTGCCGATCTTCTCGCCGATGGTCAGCACCACGCGCTTCCAGCCAACCATGGTGCCCAGGCCCAGGGCCAGTGCAACCGCCAGAATCACCCAGAACGGCGCGTATTCGGTGGTGGTGGTCAGGTCTTTGCGCAGTTTGTCCAGGTCAGCTTTTTCACGGGCTTGCAGGCCTGGCAGCTTGGCAACCTTGCGTGCCGTGTCATCCAGGCAGAGCAGGTAGCGACGCACTTCGATGCGGCTTTCCGACGTCAGCGAGTGGTAATCGGCTACACCCTTGAGGGTGTCGAGCAGCGCGCTGATGGTCGGTTCGGTCTGTTGCGGGTTGCAACGGAATTTCTCCGGCAGATCACCTTCCACGCTTTTGCCCAGCGCCAGGAATTCACCCAGGGTGTCGGCATTGCGCTTGTAGAACTGGCTCAAGTGCAGGGTCGCATCGCGAGTCCGTTCGATCTGGTAAGTGGTGCTGCTCAGATCGAGAACGAACTGCGCCGGCACGATACCGATCAACACCAGCATGATCAGGCCGATGCCTTTCTGGCCATCGTTGGAACCGTGGACGAAGCTCACGGCCATGGCCGATATCACCAGGACCAGGCGGTTCCAGAACGGCGGGTGCTTCTTGTCGTCGAGCTTGCGGCGCTGGTCCGGGGTCTTGTGCATCTTCGACAACGGGCGCCACCATTTAAGGCCGATCAACACCAGCGCGGCGACAATAAAGCCGGCCATTGGCGAGAACACCAGGGAAGCGCCGATATCGATCGCCTTCTGCCAGTTCACGCCATCGGCCAACGGAATGTCGTTGATCAGGGCGTTGGCCAGGCCGACACCGAGGATCGAACCGATCAGCGTGTGGGAGCTGGAGGCCGGGATACCGAAGTACCAGGTGCCCAGGTTCCAGGTGATGGCGGCGGCGAGCAACGAGAACACCATGGCCAGTCCGTGTCCGGTGTTCACATTGATCAGCAGCTCTACCGGCAGCAGATGGACGATGGCATACGCCACGCCAACACCGCCCAGCAAAACGCCGAGAAAGTTGAACACACCGGAAAAGAACACCGCCAGATGAGGCGGCATGGCTTTGGTGTAGATAACAGTGGCCACCGCGTTTGCAGTGTCATGAAAGCCGTTGATGAACTCGAAGGCGAGGACAAAGGCCAGGGCGAGCAAGAGGCTCACAAGCACCCAAGCATCCAGTCCGCTGAATAAATCGATCATGAAGGTTTTCTGACCCGGTCGTAAGGGGGCGCGATTATGCCAGAAAAGACTAGGAATCGATGCACTAGCTGCTCATCGGTAACATTCTTCAACGAATTAGTTTGTCGCAAAGCCCTAAGCCCGAGGTTTTTACCGGGTTTTGCAACTCATTGATTTTCTTTGAAAAGCCAACAAGCACGCGGGTTTTTCTCGTCGGTGCGAGAGGCGCAGAAGGTTGTATGAAATTTCTGAGAAGAGGGTCGGACATGCGCCATTTGCCTCATCCAGAGGGTGAGGTGGCCGCTGCCCGCTGGTAGCGGGCGCGAAAGGCAACGTCGAAACACCGCGCTTTTAGCGGATGCAAACGCAGGCCCTTGAAGGATTCAGGCCGAGGCGGTCAAGGCTCTTCGGCTTTGAGTTCCTTTTCCATCTTCTGCAGTTCCTGGGTGAATGCCTGATCTTGAACGGTGGCGCGTTTACGCCAGGGCTTGCGTTCCGGTTCGGGCTGGGCGGCGTAGGTGGTGACTTCCCCGCCGTAAACATCCTTGTAACGTTGTTCCTGGCGCTCAAGTTCCGCGCGCAGTTCGTCTTTCGTCACAGTGCTACCTGATTGAGTTGAGATAAATTCTGGTGAAACGCGCTGCTTCAAGTTTATTGACCACGTTCGTCGAAAGGACAATACCTGACGGGGTATCGGCTTTTTAACGACCTAATGATCAACACTTCCATGTTGCAGGCGGCCACGGCACCAGATAAATACAGCTGACGTAGCTTCAGTATCCTGTTTCAGCCAGCGCGTTGGCGGTGCATATCAAATGAGCGTCAGGCGCTTGCTGCGGGCGGCGGCGATGGGACATCGCGCTCCGGGTGGCGTAATCGGCAAGTAAGAAACCGGCGGGCCACTGAGGTGCATTATAGCCGTCGATTCGAAGAACACTATCACCAGGGAGTTAAAAGTGCTTCCTGGCATGTGATGATTTTGTTACTCGTAACTTTATGAGTATTTAGAGTATGCAGGATGCGACTTTTCAGTGACCTGTTTCTGGCGCCAACAAGTCGGACAAGTTCGCTTCATTACTTTGCCCTTTAACAGTCGGCAACCGTTCAATAGTGACAACATCTAACATTGCCGCCCGCGCTTGACGGTAAGGGTGTGTCGATTGCGATTATCGGTCGATGGTTCGATAATCGCCCAATCTTGTCGCTCGTGGCTTGTGTACGGGGCTTGAGCCGCTTGTAATAGCCACTGAGCCGTGTAGGAAAAGGACCTGATATGAACGATCAAATGCGCAATTCCTTCGCGTCAGTGGCGCCGCCGATCGTCGCCTCGCCAGCCAAGCGAATCCAGGCCCTGACTGGCGACCCGGACTTCATGACGTCCCTGGCCCGTGGCCTGGCGGTGGTGCAGGCGTTCCAGGAGCGCAAGCGCCACCTGACCATCGCCCAGATCAGCCACCGCACGGAAATTCCCCGCGCCGCCGTCCGACGTTGCCTGCACACCCTGATCAAACTCGGCTACGCCACCACGGACGGTCGGACCTATTCGCTGCTGCCCAAAGTCCTGACACTCGGCCATGCCTATTTATCCTCGACGCCGCTCGCAGTTTCCGCCCAGCCGTACCTCGACCGCATGAGCGAGCAACTCCATGAGGCCTGCAATATGGCGACCCTGGAAGGTGATGACATTCTGTACATCGCCCGTTCGGCCACCACTCAGCGCCTGATTTCCGTGGACTTGTCGGTGGGCGGGCGGTTGCCGGCTTATTGCACGTCCATGGGCCGGATCCTGTTGGCCGCGCTGGATGACACGAGCCTGGGCGAATACCTCGATCACGCGGAGTTTCAAGCCAAGACCAGCCGCACCCTGCACACCCCCGAAGCGTTGCTCGAATGCCTGCAAGAAGTTCGGCAGCAAGGCTGGTGCATCGTCGATCAGGAACTGGAACAGGGCCTGCGCTCAATTGCGGTGCCGGTGTATGACGCGTCCGGCCAGGTAGTGGCGGCACTCAACGTCAGCACCCACGCCGGACGCGTCAGCCGCAATGAGCTGGAACAACGCTTCCTCCCCGGTTTGTTGAGTGCCAGCCGCGATCTCAGCGCGCAGCTGTTTGCCTAAGCTGTTCGATAAACGCACAGAGTTGCGTTTATCGAATTGACGCTCTTTCCCTCGGATCATTAATGTCGCGGCAGCGTCATCCGGCGCGGTCGACCCTCGGTCACGCCGGACGATGACCCCCATAATAATGAGAAGAGGCCACGCGTCCCTGGCGTGGAATAAAAACAATGAATCAGCCTCAGTCTGCTGTAGGAAACTGCCTCGACGTGCAGTCCTTCATCAATGCCCAACCCATCTCGCGCTACCAGTGGCGAGTGGTGATCCTGTGTTTCCTGATTGTTTTCCTCGATGGCCTCGACACCGCGGCCATGGGCTTCATTGCGCCAGCCCTGTCCCAGGACTGGGGCATCGACCGCGCCAGCCTCGGCCCGGTGATGAGTGCCGCGCTGATCGGCATGGTCTTCGGCGCACTCGGTTCCGGCCCATTGGCTGACCGCTTCGGGCGAAAAATCGTACTGGTCGGCGCGGTATTTCTGTTCGGCATCTTCAGCCTGGCCTCGGCCTACAGCAGCAACGTCGATCAATTGCTGGTGCTGCGTTTCCTCACCGGCCTGGGCCTGGGCGCCGGCATGCCGAACGCCACCACGCTGCTGTCGGAATACACCCCGGAGCGCAAGAAATCCCTGCTGGTGACCAGCATGTTCTGCGGCTTCAACCTCGGCATGGCCGGCGGCGGGTTTATCTCGGCCAAATTGATCCCGGCGTTCGGCTGGCACAGCCTGCTGTTGATCGGTGGGATTTTGCCGCTGATCCTGGCGGTAGTTTTGCTGTTCTGGCTGCCGGAATCGGCGCGTTACCTTGTCGTCCGTAACCGCGGCACCGACAAAGTGCGCAAAACCCTGGCCCCGATCGACCCGGTGGCGGTGGCCCAGGCCTCAAGCTTCAGCGTGCCGGAACAGAAAACCGTGAAGGCGCGCAATGTGTTCGCGGTGATTTTCTCCGGCACCTACAGCACCGGCACCTTGCTGCTGTGGCTGACCTACTTCATGGGGCTGGTGATCGTTTACTTACTGACCAGCTGGTTGCCGACGCTGATGCGTGACAGCGGCGCGAGCATGGAGCAGGCGGCGTTTATCGGCGCGCTGTTCCAGTTCGGCGGGGTGCTGAGCGCCGTCGGTGTGGGCTGGGCGATGGACCGGTTCAATCCCCACAAGGTCATCGGCACTTTCTACCTGCTGGCCGGGGTGTTTGCCTACGCCGTCGGGCAGAGCCTGGGGCATATCACGGTGTTGGCGACCTTGGTGTTGGTGGCCGGAATGTGTGTCAACGGCGCGCAATCGGCGATGCCTTCCCTGGCGGCGCGGTTTTACCCGACCCAAGGCCGGGCGACCGGCGTGTCGTGGATGCTCGGGATTGGCCGTTTCGGCGCGATCCTCGGGGCGTGGATGGGCGCGACATTGTTGGGCCTGGGCTGGAATTTCGAACAGGTGCTGACGGCGCTGGTGATTCCGGCGGCATTGGCGACCACGGCGGTGGTGATCAAGGGCATGGTCAGTCATGCGGATGCGACCTGAGGACAGGCTCAGGAATCTCTATTGGCTTTGAGGGCCTCTTCGCGGGCAAGCCTCGCTCCTACAGGTTTAGGTGTGCGTACGACATGCGCCAATTCTGCAGGAGCGGGCTTGCCCGCGAAGCTTTTAAGGATCGATAGCCAAACAACAATCTGTTCGATAAACGAACACTCAGTCGATTATCGGATTGTTTGACGATTTTCTCAGGCTTACTCTTCAGTGACTCCGGCGCTGAACCTCGCGCCCTTTTCTTCCACTGTCGGTTCACACAAAACGGGAGCCTGCCCCATGGCTGAAATCCTTTCGCTGCACGACGCGGTGAAGCAATTCGTCAACGACGGCGACACCGTCGCGCTCGAAGGCTTCACTCACCTGATTCCGACGGCGGCGGGTCATGAAATCATTCGCCAGGGCAAGAAAGATCTGACGCTGGTGCGGATGACGCCTGACCTGATCTACGACCAGTTGATCGGTGCCGGTTGTGCTCGCAAGCTGATTTTCTCCTGGGGCGGCAACCCCGGCGTGGGTTCGCTGCACCGACTGCGTGACGCCGTCGAGAAGCAGTGGCCGCACCCACTGGAAATCGAAGAACACAGCCACGCCGACCTGGCTAATGCCTACGTCGCTGGCGCTTCCGGCCTACCGTTCGCAGTGTTGCGGGCCTACGCCGGTTCCGACCTGCCGAAGGTCAACCCGCTGATCAAGACCGTGACCTGCCCATTTACCGGCGAAGTGCTGGCCGCCGTGCCTTCGGTGCGCCCGGACATCACCGTGATTCACGCGCAGAAAGCCGACCGCAAAGGCAACGTGCTGCTGTGGGGCATTCTCGGCGTACAGAAAGAAGCCGCGCTGGCGGCCAAGCGCTGCATCGTCACCGTTGAAGAAATCGTCGACGATCTCAATGCACCGATGAACTCGTGTGTGCTGCCAACCTGGGCCCTGAGCGCGGTTTGCCACGTCCCTGGTGGTGCGCATCCGTCCTACGCCCACGGTTACAACGAGCGTGACAACCGCTTCTATCAGGCCTGGGACCCGATTGCCCGGGACCGCGACACCTTCACCGCGTGGATCAACGAGTACATCCACGGCTGCGCTGACTTCAGTGAGTTCCAGGCCAAGCTGGCCGCTGCTTCGGAGGCCAAGTAATGACCTACACCACCAATGAAATGATGACCGTCGCCGCCGCCCGCCGTTTGAAGAACGGTTCGGTGTGCTTCGTCGGCATCGGCCTGCCGTCGAAAGCGGCCAACCTGGCGCGGCTGACGTCTTCGCCGGATGTCGTCCTGATCTACGAATCGGGGCCGATCGGTGCCAAGCCAAGCGTACTGCCGCTGTCGATCGGTGACGGTGAGCTGGCGGAAACCGCCGACACCGTCGTGCCGACCGGTGAGATTTTTCGCTATTGGTTGCAGGGCGGGCGCATCGACGTCGGTTTTCTCGGCGCGGCGCAGGTTGATCGCTTCGGCAATATCAACACCACGGTCGTGGGCGATTATCACCAGCCGAAAGTCCGCCTGCCGGGTGCCGGTGGCGCGCCGGAAATTGCCGGCTCGGCCAAGAGCGTGTTGATCATCCTTAAACAGTCGGCGCGTTCGTTTGTCGACAAACTGGACTTCATCACCTCGGTCGGCCATGGCGAGGGCGGCGATTCGCGTAAGCGTCTGGGGCTGCCGGGCGCCGGACCGGTCGGCATCATCACCGACCTGTGCATCATGGAGCCCGAGGCGCAAACCCATGAATTCGTGGTCACCGCGCTGCACCCCGGCGTGACCCGCGAGCAAGTCACGGCGGCCACTGGTTGGGCGATTCGTTTTGCCGAGCATGTTGAAAACACTGCTGAGCCGACCGAGATTGAACTCAAAGCCTTAAGGGATCTGGAAGCCCGCACTGCCGCCGCCCACGGCCAAGCCCCCGGAGAAGCCTGATGCGTGACGTTTATATCTGCGACGCGATTCGCACCCCCATTGGCCGTTTCGGTGGTGGCTTGTCGGCGGTGCGCGCCGACGACCTGGCTGCCGTACCGATCAAGGCGCTGATGGAACGCAACCCCTCGGTGGACTGGAGCGCGGTGGACGAGGTGTTCCTCGGCTGTGCCAACCAGGCCGGTGAAGACAACCGTAACGTCGCGCGTATGGCGCTGTTGTTGGCGGGGCTGCCGGAAAGCATTCCCGGCGTCACGCTCAATCGCCTCTGCGCCTCGGGCATGGACGCCATCGGCACCGCGTTCCGCGCCATCGCCAGCGGTGAGATGGAACTGGCGATTGCCGGCGGCGTCGAGTCGATGTCCCGCGCGCCGTTCGTGATGGGCAAGGCCGACGCGGCGTTCTCGCGCAACATGAAGCTCGAAGACACCACCATCGGCTGGCGTTTTATCAACCCGTTGATGAAAGCCCAGTACGGCGTCGATGCGATGCCGCAAACCGCCGACAACGTGGCTGACGACTATGAAGTGTCCCGCGAGGATCAGGACGCTTTCGCCCTGCGCAGTCAGCAGCGGACGGCTGCCGCGCAAGCCGCAGGATTTTTCGCTGAAGAAATCGTTGAAGTGCGGATTGCCCACAAGAAAGGGGAAACCGTCGTCACCCAGGACGAACATCCGCGTGCCGATACCACCCTGGAAACACTGGCCAAACTCAAGCCCGTCAACGAACCGGACAAAACCGTCACCGCCGGCAATGCCTCGGGCGTGAACGACGGCGCTGCGGCGCTGATCCTCGCGTCCGCCGAAGCCGTGAAGAAACACGGCCTGACCGCCCGGGCCAAAGTGCTTGGCATGGCGAGTGCCGGGGTTGCCCCGCGCATCATGGGCATCGGCCCGGTCCCCGCCGTGCGCAAACTCACCGAACGTCTCGGCCTGGCCGTCAGCGATTTCGACGTGATCGAGCTCAACGAAGCCTTCGCCAGCCAGGGTTTGGCGGTGTTGCGGGAACTGGGCATTGCGGACGATGCGACTCAGGTCAATCCAAACGGCGGCGCCATTGCCTTGGGCCATCCATTAGGCATGAGCGGCGCGCGGCTAGTACTGACGGCATTGCATCAACTGGAAAAGACCGGTGGCAAGAAAGGTCTGGCGACCATGTGCGTCGGCGTTGGCCAGGGTCTGGCCCTGGCGATCGAACGCGTCTGACAGCCGCCGACTCATAAGAACAGAGGAAAAGCGAAATGACTGACAAGCCTGGTTACCGTCGTCCGAAGGAAGGCACTCAGCCGCAATACCTGCACCCGACCTATCAATCCACCAACCGTCGCGCCCCGTCCAAGCCGTTGGTGTTTTTGCCCCATTCGCTGTCGGAAATCACCGGTCCGACCATCGGCGCCGAACGCATCAACGAACGCGATAACGACCTGACCGCCCAACACGCCGGCGAGCCCTTGGGCGAGCGCATCATCATCCACGGCCGCGTGCTCGATGAAGACGGCTTGCCGGTACCGGGGATTCTGGTGGAGATCTGGCAGGCCAACGCCGCCGGGCGCTACAACCATGCCCGCGATCTGCACGACGCGCCGCTGGACCCGAACTTCACCGGCACCGGCCGCACCGTGACTGACGCCGATGGCTGGTATCAGTTCCAGACCATCAAGCCCGGCGCTTATCCGTGGGGCAATCACCACAACGCCTGGCGCCCGGCGCACATCCATTTCTCGTTGTTCGGGCCGAGCATCCTCACGCGGCTGGTGACTCAGATGTATTTCCCGGGCGATCCGCTGCTGGCCTACGACCCGATCTACAACTGCGTGCCCGATACCCGCGCCAAAGAGCGCTTGATCGCCAGTTTCGATCTGGAAAAAACCATCCCTTCCTATGCCCTCGGTTATCGCTGGGACATCGTCTTGCGCGGCCGCGATGCCACGCCGATGGAGAAATAAGATGACGCTGAACGCGACCACGTCCCACACCGTCGGGCCGTACTACCACATCGGCCTGACCTGGCTGAACCGCGAAGACCTGACCGTCGAGCAAACCCTGGGCCAGCGCGTGGCGATCACCGGGCAAGTGATCGACGGCAATGGCGATGTGGTGAACGACGCCATGCTGGAAGTCTGGCAAGCCAACGCCGCCGGCAAGTACGACCACCCGGAAGACGATCAGGACAAACCCCTGGACCCGAACTTCGAAGGCTTCGGCCGAGTGCCGGTGGACGGGGAAGGGCGGTTTCGCTTTACCACGATCAAGCCCGGTACGGTGCAAGGCCTCAACGGCACGACCCAGGCGCCGCATCTGGTGGTGCTGGTGTTTGCCCGTGGGTTGGTGAAGCACCTGCTGACGCGGATTTACTTTGATGGCGAGCCGACGAACGTGGCGGATCCGTTGTTGGAGTGCGTGCCGGCCGAGCGTCGTGGCACGTTGCTGGCGAAGGCGGATGCGGCGGGTGTTTATCAGTGGAACGTGATTTTGCAGGGGACCGATGCGGAGACGGTGTTCTTCGACTACTGAGTGATCGTTGCTTTTGTGGCGAGGGAGCTTGCTCCTGCTGGCTTGCGAAGCAAGCCCTGTCCCGGTTGGCGCGGTGTATCAGGCTGACCGCGTTGGCCGTTTTTGCGACTGCTGCGCAGTCGAGCGGGAGCAAGCTCCCTCGCCACAGGGACGGTGTTGCGCTCAAGTAATGCATCTGTGGAACAGGACTGTTGCGAAGTGTGTCTAGACTCTCACTGTCCCCATTGAGTGAAAAACAATGACAACGACTACCGCTGCTACCGAACACTACACCGGGGAAGAGCGCAGCAAGCGCATCTTCGCCATTGTCGGCGCCTCGTCCGGCAACCTGGTCGAGTGGTTCGATTTTTACGTGTATGCCTTCTGCGCCATCTATTTCGCCCCGGCGTTTTTCCCGTCCGACAACCCCACGGTCCAACTGGTCAACACCGCCGGCGTGTTCGCTGCCGGGTTCCTGATGCGGCCCATTGGTGGCTGGATTTTCGGTCGCGTGGCGGACAAGCACGGGCGCAAGAATTCGATGCTGATCTCGATTCTGATGATGTGCTTCGGCTCGCTGCTCATCGCCTGCCTGCCGACCTACAAGGACATCGGCGTCTGGGCACCGATCATGCTGCTGTTCGCGCGCCTGCTCCAGGGCCTGTCGGTGGGTGGCGAGTACGGCACCACCGCGACCTACATGAGCGAAGTGGCGCTCAAGGGCCAGCGCGGTTTCTTCGCCTCGTTCCAGTACGTGACGCTGATTGGCGGGCAATTGCTCGCGGTGTCGCTGGTGGTGATCCTGCAGCAGTTCCTCACCGAAGATGATTTGCGCGCCTACGGCTGGCGGATCCCATTTGTGGTGGGTGCCGTGGCGGCGCTTATCTCGCTGTTCCTGCGTCGTTCGCTCAAAGAAACCACCAACAAGGAAATGCGTGAAAACAAAGACGCCGGCAGCATCATGGCGCTGTTCCGCGACCATAAGGCCGCGTTCATCACCGTGCTTGGCTACACGGCCGGTGGTTCGCTGATTTTCTACACCTTCACCACGTACATGCAGAAATACCTGGTGAACACCGCCGGCATGCACGCCAAGACCGCCAGCTACATCATGACCGGCGCGCTCTTCCTTTATATGTGCATGCAGCCGCTGTTCGGCATGCTCGCGGACAAGATCGGCCGGCGTAACTCGATGCTCTGGTTCGGCGCCCTCGGGACCTTGTTCACCGTGCCGATCCTGCTCAGCCTGAAAAGCGTCAGCAGCCCATTCCTGGCCTTTGTGCTGATCACCGTGGCGCTGGCGATCGTCAGTTTCTACACCTCGATCAGCGGCCTGGTCAAAGCCGAGATGTTCCCGCCGGAAGTGCGCGCATTGGGCGTCGGCCTGGCGTACGCCGTGGCGAATGCGATCTTCGGCGGTTCGGCGGAATACGTAGCCCTGAGCCTGAAAGCCGTGGGCATGGAAAACTCCTTCTACTGGTACGTCACGGTGATGATGGCGGTGGCGTTTCTGTTCAGTCTGCGCTTGCCGAAACAGGCGAAGTATTTGCACCACGACCTTTGATCCCTACGCGTGGGCCCGCTCGGCCCACGCCTCCAAGGACTTTTTATGAACCAGCGACCGAACAATCAATTGTTCGATGCCTATTTCACTGCCCGCGATATGCGTGAAGTGTTCTGCGATCAGGGCCGGGTCCAGGCCATGCTCGATTTCGAAGCGGCGCTGGCACGGGCCGAAGTGCGGGTCGGGCTGATCCCGCACACCGCAGTCGCGGCTATCGAAGCCGCCTGCCAGGCCGGGCATTACGATTTCGCCGCCCTCGGTGAAGCGATAGCCACGGCGGGGAATTCGGCGATTCCGTTGGTCAAGGCCTTGGGTAAACAGATTGCGGCGAACGATGCCGAAGCCGAGCGTTACGTACACTTGGGCGCGACCAGTCAGGACGTGATGGATTCAGGCCTGGTGCTGCAATTGCGCCAGGCCCTGGCGCTGATCGAAAGCGATCTGGCACAGCTCGGGGAAATCCTCGCGACCCAGGCCCGGCGCTACGTTGCCACGCCGTTGGCCGGGCGCACCTGGTTGCAACACGCGACGCCGGTCACGCTCGGCATGAAGATCGCCGGCTGGCTCGGCGCCGTGACCCGCAGCCGCCAGCGCTTGCGCGAACTCAAGCCACGGCTGTTGGTGTTGCAATTCGGTGGTGCCTCCGGGACCCTCGCGGCCCTCGGCGAGCAGGCCATGCCGATTGCCAGCGCCCTGGCCGAAGAGATGCAGTTGAGCTTGCCGGAACAACCTTGGCACACCCAGCGTGATCGCCTGGTGGAGTTCGGTTCTGTGCTCGGTCTGATCGCCGGCAGCCTCGGCAAATTCGGTCGCGACATCAGCCTGTTGATGCAGACCGAAGCCGGCGAAGTGTTCGAACCGGCGGCGCCGGGCAAGGGCGGTTCTTCGACCATGCCGCACAAGCGCAACCCCGTCGGCGCGGCGGTGTTGATCGGCGCGGCGACCCGGGTGCCGGGGTTGCTCTCGACCCTGTTCAGCGCCATGCCGCAAGAGCACGAACGCAGCCTGGGCCTGTGGCATGCCGAGTGGGAAACCCTGCCGGAGATTTGCTGCCTGGTGTCTGGCAGTCTGAAACAGGCGCTACTGGTGGCTGATGGGCTGGAAGTGGATGCTGAGCGCATGGCGCGCAACCTCGACCTGACCCAGGGCCTGGTGCTGGCCGAAGCGGTGAGCATCGTCCTCGCGCAACGGGTCGGTCGCGAGACCGCGCATCATCTGCTGGAACACTGCTGCAAACGCGCGGTGGCCGAGCAACGCCATTTGCGCGCCGTCCTCGGCGATGAACCGCAAGTGACGGCGCAACTGTCGGACGCTGAACTGGACCAACTGCTGGACCCTGCCCAGTACCTCGGCCAGGCCCGTACCTGGGTCGAGCGCGCGGTGGCTGAACATTTTGCGTTGACTGCCTGAAGGAGGCTGCCGTGGCATTCGTACAACTCGCCGAGGGCGAACTGCATTACAAGCTAGATGGCCCGGAAGATGCGCCGGTGCTGGTGTTGTCCAACTCTTTGGGCACCGACCTGCACATGTGGGACTCACAGATTGCGGCGTTCACGGAGCAGTTCCGGGTGCTGCGTTTCGACACCCGTGGCCATGGCCAGTCGCTGGTCACGCCGGGGCCTTACAGCATTGAGCAACTGGGCCACGACGTGTTGGCGCTGCTGGATGCCTTGCACATCGAGCGCGCGCATTTTTGTGGCCTGTCCATGGGCGGCTTGATCGGCCAATGGCTGGGGATCAACGCGGGCGAGCGTCTGAACAAGCTGATCGTGTGCAACACCGCGGCGAAAATCGGCGATCCATCGGTGTGGAACCCACGGATCGAAACCGTGTTGCGTGACGGTTCGGCGGCCATGGTTGCGTTGCGTGATGCCTCGATTGCGCGCTGGTTCACCCCGGATTTTGCCGAAGCCAATCCGGCGGCGGCGAAGAAGATCACAGACATGCTCGCCGCCACGTCACCTGAAGGTTATGCGGCCAATTGCGCCGCCGTGCGCGATGCGGATTTCCGTGATCAGCTGTCGTCGATCAAGGTGCCGCTGCTGGTGATCGCCGGCACCGAAGATGCCGTCACGCCGCCGTCCGGTGGGCACTTTATCCAGGCCCACGTGCCGGGCGCCGAGTACGCCGAGTTCTACGCCGCGCACCTGTCCAACGCTCAGGCCGGCGCCGCGTTCAGCGAGCGGGTGCTGGCGTTTTTGTCGAAGTCTTGAGGGGAAATGTGTGGACGAGAAACAACGTTACGACGAGGGTCTGGCAGTGCGCCGCGCAGTACTGGGCGACGCCCATGTCGACCGCAGCCTGAACGCCCTGACCGAGTTCAACTCGGAGTTCCAGGAAATGATCACCCGCCACGCCTGGGGCGACATCTGGACCCGCCCGGGCCTGGAACGCCACACCCGCAGCCTGATCACCATCGCCATGCTGATCGGCATGAACCGCAACGAAGAACTCAAACTGCACCTGCGCGCCGCCGCCAATAACGGCGTGACCCGTGGCGAGATCAAGGAAGTGATCATGCAGAGCGCAATCTACTGCGGGATCCCGGCGGCGAATGCCACGTTCCATTTGGCGGAATCGGTGTGGGATGAGTTGGGGGTTGAGTCGCGGGGCTAGCGTGAAGGCCGCAAAAAAGATCGCAGCCTTCGGCAGCGCCCACAAACACGTAGGCGCTGCCGAAGGCTGCGATCTTTTGATGTTTACACCGTCGCCACAATGAAAATCCGCTTGAACGGAAACAACGTGCGGCCGTCGTTCTCCGGCGGGTAATGCTTATGCACGCGCATCAGGTAGTGATAGATGAATCGCGCCTGTTCCTCAGCCTTCAATCCCAGCAGCACCGGTCGCAAGGCCGAGACCTTGACCCAGTCGTAGATCGGCGATTTGCCGTCCACCACCTGCAACTGTTCGGTTTCCCAGATATCAAGGGATCGGGTGATCGGTGCGAGCAGGCGGTAATAGCCTTCCAGGGACAATAACGTTCGGTGAGCCATCGTCTGGCGCAACTCCGGCGTTCCCAGCGGCACACCACCAGGCCCCGCATCGTCCAGGGTGTCGAGCATCAGTTGGTACCACAAGGCATCCCGCCAGTCGGGCATGTGCGCGGCGAGGCAGCCTCCGGGGTTGAGTTGTCGCAGCAGGCGCGGCAGCAACTGTTGGTGGTCGTCGATAAAGTGCAGCACGGCGGCAGCGAACAGCAGATCCGCTGGCACCTCTGGTTGCCAGGTCAACAGATCGCAGTGTTTCCACCGGGCTTTGATAGGCAGGGCGCGGGCCTCGGCGAGCATGTGCTCGGAGCTGTCCACACCCATTAATCGGGCCCGGGGCCAGCGCTTGGCCAGCAGTTGCGTGGCAATGCCGGTGCCGCAGCCCAAGTCATAGATGTGTGTGGGGTGTTCGAGGTCGATGCGGTCGAGCAATTCGTTGACTGGTCGTTGCCTGAGGCGGGAAAACTGCTGGTAGGCCTTGGCGTTCCAAGTGGTGTCGCCGGGTGGTAGTCGGGTGATCATGAGGTGGTCCTCCGTTGATCAGCGGTGTCTTCCGATGACAGCCTGGCTCAAGTCCTGGGGACCAACATCAACAGATAACGGAAGTAGGGTGTATGGAAAATGCCTGAGTCCTGTCAGGTTTTTTCACTGTAATAGAAGGGCCGCGAAGTGCCACCTGGGCTGACGGGTGGCAAGGGGACCGCGTTATCGTTCTTCGCGGGCAAGCCTCGCTCCTACAGGGACGGTGTAGGAGCGAGGCTTGCCCGCGAAGGCGTCATCGAGCCTTACAACAGACTGATCGGATAGCTCACGATCAAGCGGTTCTCATCAAACTCGTTGTTGCTGAAATCCCGGCGCATGGTCGAGTTGCGCCATTTGAAGTTCAGGTCCTTGAGCGTGCCGCTTTGCACGGTGTAGCCCAGTTCGCTCTCGCGGCCCCATTCCTTGCCGTTGGTGATGGTGCCGGTGTGCACGTTGTCGCCGCTGATGTAACGGTTCATCAGGGTCAGGCCGGGGATGCCGAGGGCGACGAAGTTGTAGTCATGGCGCAACTGCCAGGAGCGTTCCTGGGCATTGTCGTAGCTGTTGTTGTAACTGTCGTTGGCCAACGTGCCGCCGCTGGTGCCGTTGACGCGCATCCAGGCGCTGTCGCCGGTGAGCTTTTGCAGGCCGACGTAGAAGGTGTTGCCGCCGTATTTGGCCGAGAACATGCCCGACCAGGTTTTGTTGTCCAGTTCCCCGGCCCGGGCGCTGCCGTCGTCCTTGCCATAGAAGTAGCCGATATTGGCGCCGAGGGTCCAGTCACCGAGGGGCTGGGTGTGGATCAGGTTGATGAACTGCTGGCTGTAGATGTCCTTGAGTTCGGCGTTCCACAGGCCGATCTGGGTGTGTTTGTCGTTGAACACATATTCGCCGCCCTGAAAGTTGAAGCGGTCGGAGGTGAATGCCGCTTTGCCGACCATCGACATGTCGCTCATGCTGCTGTCGTCCCGTGGGCTGTTGGCGCGGAACTGGCCGCCGTAGAGCGTCAGGCCATCGATTTCCTTCGAGGTGATCTGCCCGCCACGGAAGGTTTGCGGCAGGGAGCGGCCGTCGTCCGAGCGCAGGATCGGCAGCACCGGCATCCATTCGCCGACCTTCACTTCGGTCTGGGACAGCTTGGCCTTGAACGCGACGTTGGTGCGGCCAAAGTTGTCCGCCGGGCGCCCGTCATGGTCCAGCGGCAGCAACTGTGTACCGCCCGTGCCTTTACCGCCGTCGAGTTTCACCGAGTACAACCCCAGCACATCCATGCCGAAACCGACCGTGCCCTGGGTGAAGCCGGACTTGGCGTCAAGGATGAAGCTTTGCGTCCATTCCTCTGCCTTGCCTTGGGCCTTGGTCGGGTTGGTGAAGTTGCGGTTGATGTAGAAATTGCGCAGGTTCAGGTTGACCTTGGCTCCTTCGACAAAACCCGATTCTTCGGCGGCGGCTGGCAGGGCGTTGCCGGCCAGCGCGGCGGCGATGAGGCTGGGAAACAGGTACTGCGCGGTGGAAGGCTTCATGTGCACGGGGCTCTCTAATTGTTAGGGGTGAAACGGGGCGCTGCCGCAACCTGGGGGTGCAGACACAAGATTCGAAATCGGGGGATGAATCGGGAGCGATCAGCCGGACAGGGCAGGGCGTGGGGGCATGGTGGTGAACCTGTTGTTATTGGTTTTGTGGAGCGAATGGTGCGGGGGATCGGCGGCGCGATTCAATTGGCGGGAGCGGGTTTTGGGCGATTATCGAACGACAAAGATCTTCGCTTTTTCCCAAGGCAACAAAAAGCCCACCAATCGGTGGGCTTCTTGTATTTCAAAGCGCTATCAGAACAACTTCAACTTCGGCGCTTCTTCTTTCAGCGGCTCGTTCTTCGCCGTTTGTTCGTTCCAGCCACCACCCAGCGCCTTGTACAGATTGACGGCGCTGTTCAACTGCGCCAGACGGTCGGTGATCAGCGCCTGTTGGGCACTGAACAACTGGCGCTGGGCGTCGAGGAAGGTCAGGTTGCTGTCGACACCAATGCGGTAGCGACGCTCGGCCAGACGGTAGTAGTCCTGGTTGGCGGCGACGAAATCACGCTGGGCCTGCAACTGGTCGGTGTAGGTCTGGCGGGCGGCCAGGCCGTCGGCGACTTCCTGGAAGGCCGTTTGAATGGACTTCTCGTAGTTCGCCACGCCGATGTCTTTCTGGATCTTCGAGTAATCCAGGCTGGCGCGCAGGCTGCCGGCGTTGAAGATCGGCAGGTTGATCTGCGGCGAGAACAGCCAGGTCCCCGAACCACCCTTGAACAGACCGGACAGGTCCGGGCTCAGGGTCCCGGCATTGGCGGTCAGGCTGATGCTCGGGAAGAACGCAGCCCGCGCCGCGCCGATGTTGGCGTTGGCGGCCTTCAGGTTGTATTCGGCCTGAAGGATGTCCGGACGACGTTGCAGCAGGTCCGACGGCAGGCCCGGCGGTACATCGCTCAGCAGGTCGTCAGACAGTGGCTTGGCGGCTTGCAGATTGGCCGGGACACCGGTGCCGAGCAGGAGCACCAGGCTGTTTTCGTCCTGAGCGACCTGACGGGTGTACTTGGCCAGTTGCGCCCGGGCGTTTTCCACCGAGGTACGTGACTGGGCCAGGTCCAGGGCCGAGGCGACCCCGACTTCGTTGCTGCGCGAGGTGAGCTTGTAGCTCTCCTCGAAGGCGCCGAGGGTGTCCTGAGTCAGTTTCAGCAGTTCCTTGTCGGCCTGCCAGGTCATGTAGGCGTTGGCCACACTGGCCACCAGGCTGATCTGCGTGCTGCGCCGTGCTTCTTCGGTGGCGAAGTACTTCTGCAGGGCTTCTTCGCTCAGGCTGCGAACCCGACCGAACAGGTCGAGTTCATAGGCGCTGATGCCGACAGTTGCCGAGTAGGAGCTGGTGATGCCCGCCTGACCGGTTTGCGAAGCGTCCGCCGGAACGCGCTGGCGGCTGCCGGTGCCGTTAGCCGAGATGGCCGGGTACAGATCGGCACGCTGGATGCGGTACTGCGCCGCGAAGGCGTCGATATTCAGGGCCGCGACACGCAGGTCACGGTTGTTTTCCAGGGCGACCTGGATCATCTGTTGCAGCGCCGGGTCATGGAAAAACTGCTTCCAGCCCTGTTCGGCGGCGGCCTGGCTCGGCGCCTGGGCCGGCGAATACGCTGGCCCCTGCGGGAATTGACCTGCCACCGGTGCTGCCGGCTGCTGATAGTCAGGAATCAGCGAGCAGCCACCGAGCACGAAGGCGGCAACAGCTAGGGAGAGTAGCGACTTGCTCATTGGCCAGCCTCTTTAGGATTTTCAATAGCGTCATCCTGATCAGCTTTTTTGCGCTGGCCGATGGACGACACGGTGACGAAGAACAGTGGGACCCAGAAGATCGCCAGGACCGTGGCGGTGATCATACCGCCAATTACCCCGGTACCGATCGCGTGCTGACTGCCCGAACCGGCACCAGTGGAGATGGCGAGCGGAACCACACCAAGGACGAAGGCCAGCGACGTCATGATGATCGGTCGCAGACGCATGCGGCAGGCCTCGATGGCCGCCTCGCGCAGGCTGCGTCCTTGCTCGTGCAAGTCCTTGGCGAACTCGACGATCAGAATGGCGTTTTTCGATGCCAGACCGATGGTTGTCAACAGCCCCACCTGGAAGTACACGTCGTTGGACAGCCCTCGCAGGCTGGTAGCCATCAACGCACCGATGATCCCCAGCGGTACCACGAGCATGACCGCGATCGGAATCGACCAGCTTTCATACAGGGCCGCCAGACACAGGAACACCATCAGCAGCGACAGGGCGTACAACGCCGGCGCCTGGGAACCGGACAAGCGTTCCTCGTACGACAGACCGGTCCAGGAAATCCCCACACCCGCCGGCAGTTTCTTGGCAAGGGCTTCGACTTCGGCCATGGCTTCACCGGTGGAGTAGCCCGGCGCTGGAGCCCCGAGGATTTCCATCGCTTCCACGCCGTTGTAACGGGCCAGTTTCGGCGAACCGTACACCCACTCGCCCTTGGCGAAGGCGGAGAACGGCACCATGGTCCCCGCGCTGTTGCGCACATACCACTTCTTCAAGTCTTCCGGGCTCATCCGCGAGCCTGGCTTGCCTTGAACGTAAACCTTCTTCACCCGACCACGGTCGATAAAGTCGTTCACGTAGCTACTACCGAAGGAAATCGACAGCGTGCTGTTGATGTCGGAGAGGGTCAGGCCCAGGGCGCTGGCTTTCTCGTCGTCGATTTCCAGCTGGTATTGCGGCTCGTCGTTCAGGCCGTTCGGACGCACCTGATACAGCACCTTGCTCTGCGCCGCCATGCCGAGGAACTGGTTACGCGCCGCCATCAGCTTGTCGTGACCGATACCGGCACGGTCTTGCAGGAACACGTCGAAACCGGTGGCGTTACCCAACTCCAGGACCGCCGGCGGTGCGAAGGCAAACACCATCGCGTCGCGGAAGCTGAAGAAGTGTTGCTGGGCGCGACCTGCCAGGGCAAACACGCTGTTGTCAGCGTTACGCTCGCCCCACGGCTTGAGCATGATGAACGCCAGGCCCGAGCTCTGGCCACGACCGGCGAAGTTGAAGCCGTTCACGGTGAACACCGAAGCCACCGCGCCGGATTCTTTCTCCAGCAGGTAGGAACGCATCTCGTCGATCACCACTTGCGTGCGTTCAGCACTGGAACCGGCCGGGGTTTGCACCTGGGCGAACAGTACGCCCTGGTCTTCTTCCGGCAGGAACGCGGTCGGAATGCGGGTGAACAGCCAGATCATGCCGACGATGATCAACAGGTAAGCCAGCAAGTACGGGATCTTGTGCTTGAGCATGTTGCCGACACCGCGCTCGTAGCTTCTGAGGCCACGGTCGAAGTTACGGTTGAACCAGCCGAAGAAGCCGCGTTTAGGAGTGCCGTGCTCGCCTTTCGGTATCGCCTTGAGCATGGTGGCGCAGAGTGCCGGGGTGAAGATCAGGGCAACCAATACCGACAGGGCCATGGCCGAGACGATGGTGATCGAGAACTGCTTGTAGATCACACCGGTGGAGCCGCTGAAGAACGCCATCGGCAGCAGTACCGCCGACAGTACCAACGCGATACCGACCAGCGCGCCCTGGATCTGCCCCATGGATTTCTTGGTGGCCTCCTTGGGTGACAGGCCTTCCTCGCTCATCACCCGCTCGACGTTTTCCACCACGACGATGGCATCGTCCACCAGCAAGCCGATGGCCAGCACCATACCGAACATGGTCAGGGTGTTGATGCTGAAACCGAACGCCGCGAGGATCCCGAACGTACCCAGCAATACCACCGGCACGGTCATCGTGGTGATGATGGTGGCGCGGAAGTTTTGCAGGAACAGGAACATCACCAGGAACACCAGTACGATCGCTTCGACCAGGGTTTCAACCACACCCTTGATCGACTCGGTCACCACTGGCGTGGTGTCATACGGGAATACCACTTCCATCCCTTCCGGGAAGAATGGTTTCAGGCTGTCGATGGTTTTGCGCAGAGCCTTGGCCGTGTCGAGAGCGTTGGCACCGTTGGCCAGTTTTACCGCCAGACCGGAAGCCGGCTTGCCGTTGAACTGCGCCGCGATGCTGGAGTTCTCACCACCGAGGCCGACATCGGCGACATCACCGACACGAACTTGCGAACCATCCTTGTTGACCTTCAGCAGGATCGCCTTGAACTGCTCGGCAGTTTGCAGGCGGGTCTTGCCGATGATCGTGGCGTTCAATTGCTGGCCAGGCAACGCAGGCAGGCCGCCCAGTTGACCGGAGGAGATTTGAACGTTCTGTGCCGAGATCGCGGCACTGACGTCGGCCGGGGTCAGGTTGTAGTTGTTCAACTTGGCCGGGTCGAGCCAGATCCGCATCGCGTACTGGGCACCGAAGACCTGGAAGTCACCGACACCGGCGGTCCGGGAGATCGGGTCCTGCATGTTCGACACGATGTAGTTGGACAAGTCGTCCTTGGACATGCTGCCGTCTTGCGACACCACGCCAATCACCAGCAGGAAGTTTTTCACTGCCTTGGTCACGCGGATCCCCTGTTGCTGCACTTCTTGCGGCAGCAGTGGGGTGGCCAGGTTCAGTTTGTTCTGAACCTGAACCTGCGCGGTGTCGGAGTTGGTGCCCTGCTCGAAGGTGGCGGTAATGGTCATGCTGCCGTCGGAGTTACTTTCCGACGACACATAACGTAGGTTGTCGATACCGTTGAGTTGCTGTTCAATCACCTGGACCACGGTGTCCTGAACCGTTTGGGCCGAAGCGCCCGGGTAGGTCACGGAGATCGCGATGGCTGGAGGCGCAATGCTCGGGTATTGGTTGATCGGCAGTTTGAGGATCGATAGAGCCCCGACCAGCATGATCACCAGGGCAATTACCCAGGCGAAAATCGGACGGTCGATAAAAAATTTCGACATGGTTTACTCCCCTTTGC
This sequence comes from Pseudomonas sp. Emmai, assembly GCF_055179735.1. Lineage (NCBI taxonomy): Bacteria > Pseudomonadati > Pseudomonadota > Gammaproteobacteria > Pseudomonadales > Pseudomonadaceae > Pseudomonas > Pseudomonas sp. Emmai. The sequence goes on from NZ_CM143685.1 coordinate 1,806,092, forward strand.
CGCTGTAAGCCTTGTCAGCTGTTTGAGCGGGGGCCGGGTTCTTGCCAACGTTGGTTGCTTCCGTGGCCTTGACTTCAACGCCAGGCTTGACGAATTGCAGCCCTTCGGTGATCAGGCGATCGCCCGCCTTGAGACCGTCTTCGATCAGCCATTGGCTACCGACGGTGCGGCTGGCCTTCAACTGACGCAGCTCGACCTTGTTGTCCGGACCGACGACCAGTGCGGTCGGGGTGCCTTTGAGGTCGCGGGTCACACCTTGTTGCGGTGCGAGGATCGCTGCGCTGTTCACGCCGGATTGCAGCTGGGCGTGCACGAACATGCCCGGCAGCAGGGTGTGATCAGGGTTGGGGAACACGGCGCGCAAGGTGACGGAACCGGTGGTCTGGTCAACCGAGACTTCGGAGAACTCCAGTTTGCCGTCCTGCTTGTACTGGCTGCCGTCTTCCAGGGTCAGCTTGACCGCGGCCGAGTTGTCGCCAGCCTTTTGCAGGCGACCGCTTTCCAGTTCACGGCGCAGCTCAAGGAGCTCGACCGAAGACTGGGTCACGTCGACGTAGATTGGGTCCAGTTGCTGGATGACGGCCATGGCGTCGGTCTGGCCGCTGGTGACCAGCGCGCCTTCGGTTACCGAAGATCGGCCGATACGACCGGTGATCGGTGCGTAGACCTTGGTGTAGCGCACGTTGATCTGGGCCGATTGCAAGGTCGCTTCCGACTGTAAACGATTGGCCAGGGCCGTGTCGTATTCCTGGCGGCTGACCGCTTGCTCCTTGACCAGTTGCTGGTAACGATCGGAGATCGACTTGGTCTGTTGCAGGTTGGCTTGGGCGCTTTTCAGGGTGGCCTCATAGACCGACGGATCGATCTGATAGAGCTGCTGGCCAGCCTTGACGTCGCCGCCTTCCTTGAACAGGCGCTTGAGAATGATGCCGTTGACCTGCGGGCGAACTTCGGCGATGCGGTACGCACTGGTACGTCCCGGCAGTTCGGATGTCAGGGTAAAGGCTTGAGGTTGCAGGGTGACGACGCCGACCTGAGGGGCGGGAGCGGCAGGAGGTGCCTCTTCCTTTTTACATCCGCTGAGCAGCGATGCCAGGGCGACGGCAGTGACCAGGGCGGTAACAGCTGGCTTGAATTGCATGAAAATCCTCGGGTCAGGCGCGCAAAATGCGCACTAGAAAGGTGGAAGGGTAAAAAAGGTGTGCTGAGTGGATAAGTAGCTTGCTAAGGAATATACTTACGTTCATGGTTGTTTGTAAATACCTTGGCTGCTTACCCACTTCGTTACAAAAGCCGTCAAAGATTTGAATTGTAGGCCGGGGACGATGCCCAAGAGCGCTTGCCCCACTTTTATTCAGCGGCTGTTCAGACATCGCTGAAGCATCCTGATTGAGGTTGTACTGCCATGGTCCGTCGTACCAAAGAGGAAGCTCAAGAAACCCGTAGCCAGATTCTCGAAGCGGCAGAGAAAGCCTTTTATGAAAGGGGCGTGGCGCGCACGACACTGGCGGACATCGCCACCCTGGCCGGCGTAACTCGCGGGGCCATCTACTGGCATTTCAGCAATAAGGCGGATCTGGTGCAGGCCATGCTCGATACCTTGCATGAGCCGCTGGATGAAATGGCCAAGGCCAGCGAGAGTGAGGATGAACTCGATCCGCTGGGCTGCATGCGCAAGCTGCTGACTCATTTGTTTCATCAAGTTGCCTTGGACCCGAAGACCCGTCGCATCAATGAGATTCTGTTTCATAAGTGCGAATTCACCGATGAAATGTGTGACCTGCGCCAGCAGCGCCGTGCGGTCAGCCTCGACTGCAACGTGCGAATCGCCCTGGCCTTGAGTAATGCGGTGAATCGCGGACAGTTGCCCGAAGATCTCGACACGGCCCGCGCGGCGATCAGCCTGCACGCCTACATCGACGGCATCCTGTATCAGTGGCTGCTGGCCCCGGACAGCTTTGAGCTGCACGCCGAAGCCGAGCGCTGGGTCGATACAGGGTTGGACATGCTGCGCCTGAGCCCCAGCCTGCGCAAATGAAACAAAATGCGTATTTGGGACAGGGTGTGTCAACACCCCAGTGGGTAGAAGGCGCTGATTTCTTCACCCCAAGGCATGGTGTGCTTTTATATACGGACTAGTAGCAGGTTGATAGGTAGCGAGCTACGTATTTTGTAGGGAATTTGTTTCGTGCGTGTGAACGACTGTAAATAAACCCGAAAAAGTGACCTTAGCCTGCAATCTTTGAACGCTCTATGCAAAAAGCCCCGGCTCTTTCGAGTCGGGGCTTTTGCGTTTGCGCAGGAGCAGCGTTTGCTCCTGTAAGCACCCTTACAGCGTTGGATAGTCGATATAACCGACCGGACCCTTGGCGTAGAACAGTTCTGGGCGCGCTTCATTAAGCGGCGCATCCGCCTTCAAGCGCGCGGGCAAATCCGGGTTGGCGATGAACGGCACGCCAAACGCGACCGCATCAGCCTTGCCGGAGGCCAGCCAGGCATTGGCGCTGTCCTTGGTGAAGCGCTCGTTGGCGATGTACGGGCCGCCGAAGGCTTCTTTCAGTTGTGGGCCGAGGCTGTCGCCGGCTTCTTTCTCGCGGGAGCAAATGAACGCGATGCCACGCTTGCCCAGTTCGCGAGCGACGTAGGTGAAGGTCTCGGACAGGTTGTCGTCGCCCATGTCATGGGAGTCGGCGCGCGGTGCCAGGTGCACACCGACACGGCCAGCGCCCCAGACTTCGATGGCGGCGTCGGTCACTTCCAGCAGCAGGCGTGCACGGTTTTCCAGGGAACCGCCGTAGTGGTCGGTGCGCTGGTTGGTGCTGCTTTGCAGGAACTGGTCGAGCAGGTAACCGTTGGCGCCGTGGATTTCCACGCCGTCGAAACCGGCAGCCTTGGCGTTTTCGGCGCCGACGCGGTAGGCGTCTACGACATCAGCGATTTCTTCGATTTCCAGAGCCCGTGGCGTTGGATAGTCGGCCAGTGGACGCACCAGGCTGACATGGCCTTTAGGCTGGATGGCGCTCGGTGCGACCGGAGCTTCGCCGTTCAGGTACGACGGGTGGGAGACCCGGCCGACGTGCCACAGTTGCAGGACGATCTTGCCGCCGGCCGCATGGACCGCTTTGGTCACGTTGGCCCAGCCACGCACCTGGTCGTTGGACCAGATACCCGGGGTGTCCGGGTAGCCGACGCCCATCGGCGTGACCGAGGTGGCCTCGCTGAGGATCAGGCCGGCCGAGGCCCGTTGGACGTAGTACTCGGCCATCAGCGCGTTCGGCACACGGCCTTCGTCGGCGCGGCAGCGGGTCAGCGGCGCCATGATGATGCGGTTGGCCAACTCGAGGTCGCCCAGTTTGATTGGATCGAAAATAGTCGTCATGAAATAGCTCTCTTTTGAAGATCAATGAGTAGTGGCAGGGGCCAGTTCGGGATCGCCGCTCTGACGGAAAGTAATCAGGGTCACCAGCAGGGCGAGCACCGCCAGTGCGGCCGCCGCGAGGGGCACGCTGGTCAGGCCGAAGCCGTGGGCGATGACGCTGCCGCCGACCCAGGCACCGAGTGCGTTGCCGACGTTGAAGGCGCCGATGTTCAGGGTCGAGACCAGGTTCGGTGCCGCCTTGCCGAAGGTCACCACGTTGATTTGCAGCGCAGGGACGGCGGCAAATGAAGCGGTGGCCCAGAGGAACAGGGTGATTTCAGTCGGGATCAGCGCGACGCTGGTCCAGGTCAGGACTGTCGAAACCACGGCCATCGAGATGAAGACGCCGATCAGCGTGGCGGCCAGGCGTTTGTCCGCCAGCTTGCCGCCGATGATGTTGCCGACCGTCAGGCCGAGGCCGATCAGCAGCAGGGTCCAGGTCACGCCTTTGGGCGAGACGCCGGTCACATCGCCAAGCAGCGGAGCGACGTAGGTGAAGAGGGTGAACATCGACGCGGCAAACAACGCTGTCATGGTCAGCGACAGCCAGATCCCGGCGCCTTTGAGGGCTCGCAATTCAGCGCGCATATCGAGTTTTTCTTCATCGCGCTTGGCCGGCAGGAAGCGGATCAGGCCGATCAATGCAATCACACCGATCACGGTCACCGCCCAGAAGGTCGAGCGCCAGCCGGCTTCCTGACCGAGCGCGGTGCCCAGCGGTACGCCAAGGACGTTGGCCAGGGTCAAACCGGTGAACATCAGCGCCACGGCCGAAGCGCGCTTGTTGGCCGGCACCAGGCCTGCCGCCACCACCGAACCGATACCGAAGAACGCGCCGTGGCACAGGGCAGTGACCACGCGGGCAAACATCAACACGTTGTAGTCACTGGCCATGGCGCACAGCAGGTTGCCGACGATAAAAATCCCCATCAACGCTACCAGGGCGGCCTTGCGCGGCAGGCGGGCGGTGGCCAGTGCCATGAACGGTGCACCGATGGCCACGCCCAGGGCGTAACCGGTCACCAGCCAGCCGGCGCCGGGGATTGAAACACCCAGGTCAGCCGCCACATCGGGCAGCAGGCCCATGATGACGAACTCGGTGGTGCCGATGGCGAAGGCGCTCAGGGCCAGAATGAGTAGCGAGAGGGGCATTGGTTAATTCCTGGTCGGAGCACTGAGCTCTTTGACGATGGCGTCGAGGGCCGCCTGGATCACGTCCTCGTTGCGTTTGAAGAAGTGCCATTGACCGGCTTTCTGGCTGCTGATCAGACCCGCACGTTGCAATGTGGCCAAATGGGCGGACACGGTCGACTGCGACAAGCCGCAGCGTTGATCGATCTGCCCGGCGCATATGCCGTATTCGTGGTTGTGGATCTGTTCCGGAAACTGGACCTTGGGGTCTTTCAGCCAGATGAGGATGTCTCGGCGTACTGGGTGTGCCAGCGCTTTTATTATTTCGTCGAGGTCAAGGGTCATGGTGTGGGCTCGTAATGAGTAAAACGCTATATCGCGATGGGGCGAACTTTAAATCGTTGAATCGCGATATACCAATATGATTTCGATCTGTAGACCGTGTAAATCGGTATATCGGGTTATAACGATACGTGTTTGTAACAACAGGAGGCGGCAGTGCTAAGCTGCGCGACATGAACTATCTCGCACATCTTCATCTCGGTGGCCAACGCCCCGGTCAATGGCTCGGCAGCCTGTATGGCGATTTCGTCAAAGGGCGCCTGCAAGGGCAGTACACCCCGGACATCGAAGCCGCCATCCAGCTGCATCGCAGCATCGACGTCTTTACCGACCGCCATCCGTTGGTGGACATCGCGTTGTCGCGGTTTACCGTCACGCGTCGGCGCTATGCCGGGATCGTCCTCGATGTGTTTTTCGACCATTGCCTGGCGCGGGACTGGACGCTTTATGCCGATCAGCCGCTGGCGCAATTCACGTCGGACGTTTACCGGGTGCTGTCCAGCGAACCGCAGTTGCCCGAGCGCCTGGCGCAAATCGCGCCGCACATGGTGGCCAATGACTGGTTGGGGTCTTACGAGGATTTCGAGGTGCTGGCGCAGGTGTTGCGGGGGATTTCCCGGCGCTTGACCAAGCCTGAAGAACTGGTCGGGGCGATGCAGGAGTTGCGGGTGTTGTATGAGCCGTTGAGTGATGACTTTCGGCTGTTCTATCCGCAGCTTCAGGATTTCGTCAAAAACCGCTGACACCCATTACCTGTAGGAGCGAGGCTTGCTCGCGAAGGGGCCTTTGAAAGCGCTAAAAGCTTCGCGGGCAAGCCTCGCTCCTACAGAAGCAGAGTTGGCGCGGCGTTCAGTTCGGTTTGATGCGGCATTACGCGGCGATCAGTTCGCCGACACGCCGCGGTTCGGCAGGTTTCGCCACTTCACCAAACAACGCCCGCTGCACCGCCTGCTGCGCTTCGAACGCCAGCGCCGCACGTTCGCGACCTTCGCAGGCAATCGGCTTAAGCAAGTGAATCTCCACCTCGCCCCGGTCATTGGCAAACAAGCGCATCAGGTGCGAGAGCAAATCATCATCACCAATGAACGGCGCCAGCGGATCGATTTCACCATCGCGCAGATAACGGATCGCCACCGGCTGCATCGCGACTTCGGCATCAATCGCCGCTGACAGCAAGCGACCGTGGAAGGTACGCAGCGAACGGCCATCGGTGGTGGTGCCTTCCGGGAACATCAGCAGCGGGTGCTGTTGCTCCAGGTGACGGGTCATCTGCTTGCGGATCAACTGGCTGTCGCCCGAACCGCGACGGATAAACAGGCTGCCCGCCTTGGCCGCCAACCAGCCGGCCACCGGCCAGGTACGCACTTCGGCCTTGGACAGGAACGACAGCGGCGTGATCATCCCCAGCAACGGAATGTCGGTCCAGGACACATGATTACTGACCCAGAGCATCGGCGCCTTCGGCAGTTCACCATGCACCGTCACGCGAAAGGGCAGGGCGTTGCTCAGCCGCGCCATGAAAAACCGCGACCAGCGCTGACGACGGACCATCGAATGGGCAATCCCGGCGCGTTCGAACACGCCGAACACACTGGCCATGGTCAGGCCCAGCGCCACCACAAACAGCACTCGCGCAATTCGCGCGTACACCCGAAGGCGGCTCATTACATAGCCGCCTTGAAGTGTTTGGCGTAACGCGGGCAGAGTTCGTCGCGCTTGAGCAGGATGAATACGTCGGCGACCTGGAAGTCTTCATCCCAGCACGGCTCGCCGCAGATCTTCGCGCCCAGGCGCATGTAGGCCTTGAGCAGCGGCGGCATTTCGGCGATGACGTTGGACGGCAGGTCTAACACAGGCAGCGGTTTTTTCGGCTCGGCCCGCAGGTGTTCGGTGCACAGGTAGCGTTCGCGCAGGCGCTGCATGATGGCGTGGGCCTGGATCCCGCCGTCCTGCATCGGGATGCTCGCGCAACCCATCAAATAGCTGTAGCCGCCCTGGTTCAGGACTTCGGCCAGTTCGCCCCAGAGCACGGCGATGGTGCCGCCGTTGCGGTAGGCCGGGTCGACGCAGGTGCGGCCGATTTCGAGGATCGGGCCTTTCAAGTGGACCAGGCCGTGCAAGCTGAATTCTTCTTCGCTGTAGAACTTGCCCAGGCTGCTGGCGGCGGTGTGGTCGAGCAATCGGGTGGTGGCCACCAGACGACCGGTGTTCAAGTCACGCACGCCGATGTGGGCGCAGTGAACATCATAGTCATCCATGTCCAGACCGCGTTCCGCGCCTTTCAGCTTGGCGTTGAATTCGCCGCTGAATACGTTGAAGCGCAAGGCCTGGGCTTCCTGCAAGGCCTCACTGCCGATCAGGCGTTCGGCTTGCAGGCGGCGTTCATTGCCGGTGTCGCTGATGCGGGCGATCTGAGTCATTGTGAATCTCCGTACGGGCCGTGCACCCGTCGTGGGTTGCAGCCGATCGACTTTCTTTATGCAGCCGTGTTGTGCAAAGTCAGGCTATGTAGCCCCGGTGTCATCGCCGTTAAGCTTTGGTGATGCTTATATGACAGCCCACAAGGAGACTCTTATGCCCTGGCAAACCCTGCTCAATCGCCGCGAACGCCTGCCGGCCAATGCCGACCTGGCCGAAGGCTTTGCGACGTTGTTGCATCAGTTGGGCGCGGTCACGCCGTTCGAACTGGCGGTGGCTGGCGCGCGCTTGATGGCGACGCCGGGGTTGGCGTTTCTGGTGGGTTATCAAGCGGCGTTGCGCGTGTTGTGGCCGAGCGCGCCACAGAGCCTCGGCGCCTTGTGTGCGACCGAACAACGCAGCCTGCGCCCGGCCGACATGCAGACCCGCCTCAAGGATTTGCGTCTGAACGGGCGCAAGGATTTCGTCACCGCCGGCGACGCCGCCGATTGGCTGCTGATCGCTGCTCGCAGCGAAGAACCCGGCGAAGTCCCGCGCCTGAACCTGGCGGTGGTCTATCCCGGCGAGCCAGGCGTGCGCCTGGAAAAACTCCCGGCCATCGCCTTGATGCCGGACATCAGCCACGGCCAGGTATTTCTCGACAACGCCTTCTGCGAGTTGCTGGCCGGCGATGGCTGGGACGCTTACGTCAAACCGTTCCGCACCCTGGAAGACATCTATGTGCTGAGCGCCATGAGCGCGTGGCTGTATGGCGTCGGGCAGGACAGCGACTGGCCGCCAACCCTGCAATTGCGGTTGCTCGCGTTGTTGGCCGGGTGTGCGGAGGTCAGTCGGCAAGCGCCAGGCAATCCGGCCGGGCACGTGGTGCTCGGCGGGTTGTTTGCGCAGTTCGATGGGCTCAAGGCCGAGGTGAATCAGGCGCTGGCTGAAGGGCCGCCGCTTTGGGCGCAGATGTGGCAGCGCGATCAAGCGGTGATGGATCTGGCGGCGGGGGCGCGGGGGAAGCGGTTGGCCAAGGCGTTGGCGGGATCCTTGTCCGGCTGACGGACCTCTTCGCGGGCAAGCCTCGCTCCTACAGGTTTAGCGCAATTCCCTGTAGGAGCGAGGCTTGCCCGCGAAGGCGTCATCATGACCGACGCACATTCCAAAACTGTCATCAACCTCAACTAGGCTCAGCAGGTCCATCCTCCCGAGCCCCCTCCATGTTCAAAGGCTTGTCGCTGTTCATCATGCTGCTGCTCAGCCAAACGGCCCACGCCGAAAACTGGCCCACCGAACAATGGTCGCAAGGCCCGACCATCACCGGCCCGGCCCTGGAAGCCCTGGAAACCTACGCCTTTGCGACCCGCGATGACTCCACCCGAACCGGCATCCGCACCGACGCCTTGCTGGTGATCCGCGACGGTCAACTGATCTACGAACGCTACGCCGGCCCGACCACCGCCGACACCCCGCACCTGACCTGGTCGATCAGCAAAAGCCTGATGGCCACGGTCCTCGGCGTGGCCTATGGCGAAGGCTTGTTCAGGTTGCAGGACCCGGCGGTGAAGTTTTATCCGGCGCTGGAAAACCACCCGACGATTACCCTGGCCGACCTGTTGCATTGGGCCTCCGGCCTGGACTGGCAGGAAGACTACGAATACGCGCCGCTGAAATCCTCGGTGGTGGCCATGCTCTACACCCGCGGTCACGCGAACATGGCCACGTTCACCGCCGCCCACGACGAATACGCGACCCCTGGCCAGGCGTTTCGCTATTCCAGCGGCGACAGCAACCTCCTGTCGGCAGCACTGAAAACCATCGTTGGCCCGAATCGTTATCCCGACTATCCATGGACGGCATTGTTCGAGCCCCTGGGGATTCGGCATGCCGTGTGGGAAACCGACGCCACCGGCACGTTTGTCGCCTCGTCCTATGCCTACCTCACCGCCCGGGACCTGGCGCGGATCGGTCTGTTGATGGCGCGCGATGGTCGTTGGGGCGAGCGGCAATTGGTACCCAAGGACTGGGTCGCCTTCAACCGTGAACCCTTCGCCGGTTATCGCGCCCATCAGGACGAAGCCGTGCCCGGCGGCCAGTGGTGGCTCAACCGCGCAGTGGACGGCGCGGCACCACCTTGGCCGGACGCCCCGGCCGACACCTTCGCCGCGCTGGGGCATTGGGGCCAGGCGCTGTACGTGATCCCCAGCGAAAACCTGGTGATCGTGCGTTATGGCGATGATCGAGACGGGACGTATCGGCACAACGAATTGCTCAACCTCGCGCTCAAGGCGTTTGCCGGGAAGGTGCAGCCATGAGCCGGTTTGTTCGTCGCCGTCCGTTCTCCAGCATTCTTCTTTTGCTGCTGGTTTTACTGCTCGGCTGGATCTGGCAGGAGCGTGTCGCACTGTGGGCGTTTCCGGACATCATCAGCGGCTACACCGCCAAGGAATATTGTTCGTGCCGCTACGTGATGAACAACGACGCCCAGTATTGCCGGGGCTATGTGAAGCAGTGGTTGCCCTTCAGCGGATTTGACGATGACGAAGCGAGCAAGCGCGTGACGGTCAGCGGCCTGGGGCGCAGCAACAGCGCGCAGTGGATCGGCGAACGCCAGGGCTGTCGCCTGCAACCCTGAACCAGATCGCATTCTGTAGGAGCATGGCTTGCCCGCGATGGCGTCCCTGAGATCGCCATCGCAGGCAAGCCTTGCTCCTACAGGTTTCGGTTTGCAACACGCCCACGCCCGGTTAAGGTTCGCTCAGGTTTTCTTGCCCCACGGGTCTTTATGTTCAACCGCTCCTTTTGCAAAACCCTCGCCTTCCTGCTGCTGACCGGCGCCACGCTGTCGGCCCACGCCGATTGGTACCTCGATGGCGAGTCGTCGCGGCTGTCGTTCATCAGCACCAAAAACGCCAATATTTCCGAAGTGCAGCGCTTTCTCGTGCTGCACGGCAAGGTCGATCCCACGGGCCTGGCGCAGGTGGAAGTCGAGATGGATTCAGTGAACAGCGGTATCCCGTTGCGTGACGAGCGGATGCGCAAGGACCTGTTCGAGATCCAGACCTTCCCCGACGCCGTGATCACCGCGCAGATCGACCTGCGCCCGATCAACGACCTGGCCCCCGGCGCCCAGCTGGAATTGCGCTTGCCGCTGACCGTCAGCCTCCACGGCAAGCAACACCAATACACCACTGAACTGTTGGCGACCCGCCTCGATGACCGGCGCTTTCAAGTGGTCACGCTGGAGCCGCTGGTGATCAACGCTGAAGATTTCGACCTGGCCCCAGGGCTGGACAGTTTGCGCAAGGTCGCCGGGTTGTCGGCCATCAGCCTGTCGGTGCCGGTGAGTGCGGTACTGATTTTCACGGCGCGCTGACATGGCCGGTGCCGTATTTCCGTGGCGTGAAGGCAATCACTTTGAACTGCTGATCGACGGTCCGCAGTTCTTTCCGCGCATGTTGGTGGCGATTGCCCGTGCCGAAGAGCAGGTCGAACTGGAGCTGTATCTGGTGGAGGCGGGGGCCTGCGCCGAGGCGATGGTCCAGGCGTTGGTGCAAGCCGCCGAGCGCGGTGTGCGGGTGCGTTGCCTGTTCGATGACTATGGCAGCCTCGCCTTCACCCTGAACCTGCGCCAACGCTTGATGGCGGCGGGGGTGGAACTGCGTTTCTACAATCGCTTGAGCTGGCGGCGTTGGGTCGGCAATTTCTATCGCGACCACCGCAAGTTGTTGCTGGTCGATCAACGTCTGGCGGTGGTCGGCGGCACAGGCGTGACCGACGAATTCTGGACCCCGGGCGAAGACACCAGCGAATGGCACGAAGTGATGGTGGAAATGACCGGCCCGCTGGTGCTCGACTGGCAATTGCTGTTCGACCGTCAATGGATCGCCAACCGCCACCGCCGCGCCTGGAAACCCGCCTCGCATTTCGGCCTGCCGCGTTTGCCGCGTGTGCCGTCCATGGGCGAAGGCATGGGCCGCGTGGCCTATGCCGACGCCCGCCAGCACCGGGACATCCTGCAGTCGTTGTTCCGCGCGTTGAACAGCGGCCAGCAGCGCATCTGGCTGGCCACGCCGTATTTCCTGCCGACCTGGAAAGTCCGTCGCTCGTTGCGCAAAGCCGCCGCGCGCGGTATCGACGTGCGCCTGCTGCTGACCGGGCCGCGCACCGATCACCCGTCGGTGCGCTACGCCGGGCATCGCTACTACCCGCGCCTGCTCAAGGCCGGGGTGAAAATCTTCGAGTACCAGCCGTGTTTCCTGCACCTGAAAATGGTGCTGGTGGACGACTGGGTGAGCATTGGTTCGTGCAATTTCGATCACTGGAATTTGCGCTTCAACCTCGAAGCCAACCTTGAAGCGCTGGACCCCGGATTGACGGCGGCAGTGGCGGCGAGTTTCGAGAAGGACTTTGCCCTGAGCCAGGAAGTCAGCCTGGAGGAATGGCAACGCCGGCCATTGTGGCGGCGGATCAAGCAGAGGGTGTGGGGCTGGGTGGATCGGGTGGTGGTGAATCTGCTGGATCGGCGGGGCTAACCACCCACACCGACGACCTCCTGTAGGAGCGAGGCTTGCCCGCGAAGACGGCATCACATTCGACGAAGATGTTGAATGTGATGCCGTCTTCGCGGGCAAGCCTCGCTCCTACAAGGGCGGGTTGATCGTTCCCACGGTGTTACAGCAATTCAAAGCTCTGCTGCGTCACGTCCTGGGAGTCCAGGCCGATCTGCACGTTGAACTTGCCCGGTTCGGCGCCGTACTTGAGCTGGGCGTTGAAGAACTTCAGGTCGTCTTCGGTAATGGTGAAGTGCACGACTTTCTGTTCGCCGGCCTTGAGCATTATTTTCTGGAAGTTCTTCAGTTCCTTGACCGGGCGGATCATCGAGCCGGTCACGTCCTGGATGTACAACTGCACCACGGTTTCGCCGTCACGCTGGCCAGTGTTTTTCACCATGACGCTGGCGTCGAGCTTGCCGGTCTTGTTCAGGGTGGTCGACGACAGGGCCATGTCTTCCACGCTGAACGTGGTGTAGCTCAGGCCGAAACCGAACGGAAACAGCGGCCCGGTGGTGTCATCGAAATACTGCGAGGTGTAGTTGCCCGGTTTGCCCGGCGTGAACGGCCGGCCGATGCTCAGGTGGTTGTAGTAGGTCGGAATCTGACCCACCGAACGCGGGAAGGTGATCGGCAATTTGCCCGACGGGTTGTAGTCGCCGAACAGCACGTCGGCGATGGCGTTGCCACCTTCGGTGCCGCTGAACCAGGTTTCCAGGATTGCGTCGGCCTGGTCTTTCTCTTCGAGAATCGACAGCGGACGGCCGTTCATCAACACCAGCACCAGCGGTTTGCCGGTGGCTTTCAACGCCTTGATCAACTCGCGCTGGTTGGCCGGGATGTTCAGGTCGGTGCGGCTCGACGACTCGTGGGACATGCCACGGGATTCGCCAACAGCGGCAACCACAACGTTAGCATCCTTGGCCGCTTTCACCGCTTCGTCGATCAGGTCCTTGGCCGAACGCGGATCATCCACCACTTCCGGGGCATCGAAGTTCAGGAAGTTAAGGTAATCGAGGACTTTCTTGTCGCTGGTGATGTTGGCGCCACGCGCATAGATCAGCGTGGCTTTGTCGGCCACGGCGGCGTTCATGCCGTCGAACAGGGTGACCGATTGCGCCGGCTTACCGGCGGCGGCCCAGCTGCCCATCATGTCGATCGGCGCCTTGGCCAACGGACCGACCAGGGCGATCTTCGCGGTTTTCTTCAGGGGCAGGGTGTCGTTCTGGTTTTTCAGCAACACCAGGCTGCGGCGCGCCACATCGCGGGCCTCGGGGCGGTGCAGACGGCTTTCGGCGTAGGTGTCGGCCGGGTCGTCTTCAGCCTTGCCGATGCGCAGGTACGGGTCCTTGAACAGGCCCATGTCGTACTTGGCGGCCAGCACTTCGCGCACGGCGTTGTCGATGTCTTTCTGTTCGATCTCGCCAGCCTTCAACAGCCCCGGCAGCTCTTTGCCGTAGAGGGTGTCGTTCATGCTCATGTCGATGCCGGCCTTGATCGCCAGCTTCGCGGCTTCACGACCATCCGCCGCGACGCCGTGCTTGATCAGCTCGAAAATCGCCCCGTGGTCACTGACCGCCAGGCCCTTGAAGCCCCATTCCTTGCGCAGCAGGTCGTTCATCAGCCAGGTGTTGGCCGTGGCCGGCACGCCGTTGATCGAGTTCAGGGCAACCATCACCCCGCCAGCGCCGGCATCAATCGCGGCGCGGTACGGTGGCAGGTAGTCCTGGTACATCTTGACCGGGCTCATGTCGACCACGTTGTAGTCGCGACCCCCTTCGACCGCGCCATACAAGGCGAAGTGCTTGACGCTGGCCATGATGCTGTCGGCGGCGTTGGCGCCCTGGCCCTGGAAGGCCCTGACCATCACGCCGGCAATGCGCGACACCAGATACGTGTCTTCACCGAAGCCTTCGGAAGTGCGGCCCCAGCGCGGGTCGCGGGAGACATCGACCATCGGCGCGAAGGTGATGTCGAGGCTATCGGCTGCGGCTTCCTTGGCGGCAACGCGCCCGGAGCGGCCGATGGCGTCCATGTCCCAGCTCGATGCCAGGGCAATGGGGATCGGGAAAATGGTGCGGTGGCCGTGGATCACGTCATAGGCGAAGAACATCGGGATCTTCAACCGGCTGCGCATGGCCGCGTCCTGCATCGGACGGTTTTCCGGGCGGGTAATGGAGTTGAACGTGCCCCCGATGTTGCCGGCGGCGATTTCCTTGCGGATCAGCTCCCGAGGCATTTCCGGGCCGATGCTGATCAGGCGCAACTGGCCGATTTTTTCATCGAGGGTCATCTGCTTCATCAGGTTGCTGATGAAAGCGTCCTTGTTCTCCAGAGGTGCGGGTGTCGTGGCGGCCAATACGTGATGACTGGCCAGGCTGACGAACAGGCCCAGCAAACACAGCTTCTTCATGAATAGTTTTCTCAAAGGCCTAAACGGCAGTGAATAGGTGCCGATCAGCCAAAATTTAGGGAGCGACTATTGTTGTTCAGGTAAATGCAGCACACTTCTGACGCGTTTCTTGTACTGGGGGCATCTTTTAGCCCATTGCTCCGCTGCAATCCAGTGGCGGCGGCAGATTATGCCCCAAGAGCCTGGTTCAAAGGTTACGGGCAGTTTTTCAACGGATTGTGCACGGGAGCATCACCTACATGAATGTACGACTCAACTATCGCTCAAGCCTGCACGTCGCGGCGCTGATGCTGCTGACCACGCTGCTGACCGGTTGCGGCATCAACAACATCCCGACCCTCGACGAACAGGCCAAGGCCGCTTGGGGCCAGGTGCAGAACCAGTACCAGCGCCGTGCCGACCTGATCCCCAACCTGGTGGAAACCGTCAAGGGCTACGCCAAGCACGAAGAAGACACCCTGACCGCGGTGATCGAAGCCCGGGCCAAGGCGACGTCGATCCAGGTCGATGCCAATACCCTGGACAACCCGGAAAAACTCAAGCAATTCCAGCAGGCCCAGGATCAACTGACCGGTGCCTTGAGTCGTTTGATGGTGGTGTCCGAACGCTACCCGGACCTCAAGGCCAACCAAAACTTCCTGGCTCTGCAATCGCAACTTGAAGGCACCGAAAACCGCATCGCCGTGGCCCGTCGCGACTTCATCCTGGCGGTGCAGAAATACAACACCGAAATCCGCACCTTCCCGGGTCGGCTGTGGCACAGCGTGATGTACAGCGATTTGCCGATCCGCGAAACCTTCGAAGCCACCAGCCCGGATGCCGATAAAGCGCCGCAAGTTAAATTCTGATGGGCGGCGTACAGCGCGTGCTGCGAGGCACGCTGCTGTCGCTCTGGCTGGTAACCAGTTGCGCCGTGATGGCGCAACAACAGGCTCCAACACCCACGGACGGGTTAGCGTTGCGTCAATCGCAGCCCGTTTCGCAGGTCGAGCCCAAACCGGCCCCCGCGACGGCAATCCCCCTGGAAAGTCTGTTTCCCAAACTGACCGGACGCGTTGTCGACACGGCGCAGTTATTGACACCTTCAGCGGTGGTTTACCTTGAGCAGATGCTCAAGCAACTGGAACAGGCCACGACCGATCAAGTGGTGGTGGTCACGGTCCCGAGCCTGGGTGGCTACAGCATCGAGGAATTCGGTGTGCAACTGGGCCGGCATTGGGGCATCGGGCAGCAGGACAAAAACAATGGCGTCCTGCTGTTGGTGGCGCGCGATGACCGTAAGGTGCGGATTGAAGTAGGGTACGGGCTTGAGGCGCAGATCAATGACATGTGGGCCGGCTTTATCATCAATGAATCGATCGTTCCCTATTTCAAGGATGATCTGTACTCATCGGGGATCATTGCCGGGACTACGTCGATCGTAAGAATGCTTGTGCCAACCGACCTGCCGAGGGTGGTCAATCGTTCCGTGGAAAGGAGCTGGCTGGATTCGATTGACTGGAGTTGGTGGGTAAAGCTCGTGTTCTTTTTTGTTTTTCTGGGGATTCCAATCGTGGGGTTTCTCAGATCGTGGCAAGAGGAAGAATATTTTCCGTCCGAGTCTGACAAATACACGCCGGTCGATGATGACGACAGTCCGCCACGACGGGAACCGAAGGCTGACCAGGAATCGAGTTGGAGCTGGATCAGCAGCTCGAGTACCTCCGACGATTCCAGCAGCAGTTCGAGCTCCGATTCGGACTCGGACCGTTTCTCGGGCGGCGGTGGCAGCTTTGGCGGTGGCGGGGCTTCCGGCAGTTGGTAGTGCGCCGGGGTGAACAATTAAGGAAGAGGTGCTGATGGGAATCTTCAAATCCGGCCTGGTGCTGTTGCTCTGGGTTGTTGCGATCACGGCCCAGGCCGAGTTGAAATTCCCGCCGCTGACCGGGCGGGTGGTGGACAACGCGCAGATGATCGAACCGGCGGTGCGCGAGCAGTTGACCCAGCAGCTCCAGGCCCACGAAACCGCCACCGGCGAGCAATTGGTGGTGGTGACGTTGCCGGATTTGCAGGGCACCGACATCGCGGACTTCGGCTATCAACTCGGCCGCGCCTGGGGCATCGGCCAGAAGGACAAGAACAACGGCGCGCTGCTGATCGTGGCCCGTGACGAGCGCAAGCTGCGGATCGAAGTCGGTTATGGCCTGGAAGATCGCCTGACCGATGCCCAGAGTTCGGTGATCATCAACCAGGTGATCACCCCGGCGTTCAAGACCGGCAACTTCAGCAAGGGCATCAGCGACGGGGTTGCGGCGATGCTGGTGGTGTTGGGCGGTAGTTCGCTGGACGAACCCTCGACGGTGTATGAGCCGCGCGGTGATGAGGACAGCGATTTCATCTCACGGCACCCCGGCGTGTTCATCTTTCTGGTGATGCTGTTCATCCTGACGATTTTCATCTGCCAGATGCTCGGTATCCTGCCAGCCGGTCGCGGCGGCTCCGGTGGTTCGGGAGGCGGTTTCGGCGGTGGTGGGTTTGGTGGCGGCGGTGGAGGTGGCGGGGGCTTCAGCGGTGGCGGGGGCAGTTTCGGGGGCGGCGGTTCGTCGGGCGGCTGGTGACAATAATAATGAGCGAGCGTTTATAACCATGGCATTACTGACTGAACACGAACAACGCAAAGTCGCCGAGGCGATTGCCCGGGTCGAGCGCGAAACCGACGCCGAACTGGTGACGGTGCTCGCGGCCCGCGCCGACGACTACGTGTACATCCCGCTGCTGTGGGCGAGTTTGCTAGCGTTGGTGGTGCCGGGTGTCGTGCATTACCTGACCGGCGTGCTGACCCTGCACAGCCTGTTGCTGGTGCAATGGGCGAGTTTTATCGTGCTGTGCCTGGTGTTCCGGATTCCGAAAATCACCACGCATCTGATCCCGCGCCGGGTTCGCCACTGGCGCGCCTCGAACCTGGCCCGGCGGCAGTTCCTGGAGCAGAACCTGCACCACACCGTGGGCAGCACCGGGATGTTGATTTTTGTCTGCGAAGCCGAGCGTTATGTGGAAATCCTGGTGGATGAAGGGATCTCCAGGCGCCTGGACAACAAGACCTGGGAAGGGATTGTCGCGGCGTTTACCCAACAGGTGAAACAGGGCCAGACGTTGCAGGGGTTTGTGACCTGCATCGAGGCGTGCGGCGAGTTGCTCAAGGTGCATGTGCCGGTGACGCAGGTGCGCAATGAATTGCCGAATCGGTTGGTGGTGTTGGGCTGAGGTCATTTCCAATCTGGAAGTTGATGTGCTTTTGTGGCGAGGGAGCTTGCTCCCGCTGGGCTGCGAAGCGGCCCCAAAACCGGCAACCGAGTTCTGTCGGACCCACCTCATCGTCTGCATTGCGACTGCTGCGCAGCCGAGCGGGAGCAAGCTCCCTCGCCACAGATATCGGTTCACCGCAAATACAGATATCGGTTCACCACAAATAATGCACTTGCCACGGATTCGCACCGTTCGGGAAATTACCCGTGCCCTCGCACCCCATCCCCCCTAAAATACCCGCCATTCCCGATTCGCACCGCCCGAGGCCGTTTTCCCCATGTCTGCTACCGCCACTCCCGCCAGCCTCGCGCCGGATCATCACGCCCAGTTCATCGACCTGTTGCAAACCAGCCTCGACGCCAATGCCTTCATCAAACTGGTGCTGGCCAAGTACGTCGGCAGCGAAGTGGATTTGCAGCGGCTGATCATCAAGCAACTCACGGTCAAGGATCAGCCGTGCCTGTCCTTCGTCTACCGCTACAAGACCCGCGACATCACCAAGAACTTCCCTCTGGCCGAAGGCGTGGCGACCATCGCCGGGCTGTTGCCGGAGGCGTTCAAAAATGCGCATTTACTCTCCCTGACCGACGAAGCCCAGCTCGAATACAGCAAAAAGGGCAAGTCTTCGCTGTTCAAGAGCAAACCCCAGCAATTGCGTGAAGTGCCGTCCGCCGAGCATAACCGCGAGAAGAACCGCTTCCTCGACCTGAACCGGCCGTTCCTCGCCGACCTGGGCGTGACCAACAGCAAGCACGAGCTGATCCCGGCGATGTCGCGCAAGTGGAAGCAGATAAACAAGTTCATCGAAGTGTTCAGCCATGCCCTGACCACTTCGCCACTGGCCCTGGACAAACCGGTGCGCGTGGCGGATTTCGGGTCGGGCAAGGGTTACCTGACGTTCGCGATCCACGACTATTTGCGCAACACCCTGAATGCCGAAGGCGAAGTCACCGGCGTCGAGCTGCGCGAAGAGATGGTCAACCTGTGCAACGCTGCCGCCGCGAAGCTGGAGCATCCGGGGCTGGTGTTCAAGTGCGGCGACGTACGCAGCGTCGCGCCGAGCGAGCTGGACGTGATGATCGCCCTGCATGCCTGCGACATCGCCACCGACTACGCGATCCACACCGGCATCCGCTCCGGCGCCTCGATCATCATGTGCTCGCCGTGCTGCCACAAACAGATCCGCCTGCAAATCCAGAGCCCGGCGCTGCTCAAGCCGATGCTGCAATACGGTTTGCACCTGGGCCAGCAGGCGGAAATGGTCACTGACAGTTTGCGCGCGTTGTTCCTTGAGGCCTGCGGCTACGAGACCAAGGTGTTCGAGTTCATCTCACTGGACCACACCAACAAGAACAAGATGATCCTGGCGGTCAAACGCGCCGAACCGGTGGACCCGGCGCAGCTGTTGGTGAAGATTCAGGAGTTGAAAGATTTCTATCAGATCACCGAGCATTGTCTGGAAACATTGCTGCGTTCCGACGGCTACCTCTGATCGCCACCCCCCTGTAGGAGCAAAGCTTGCTCGCGATAGTGATCTTGAGGACGCCATCGCGAGCAAGCTTTGCTCCTACAGGCGAAGGCGATTTTGAAGACGCCTTCGCCGGCAAGCCTGGCTCCTACAAGAGCTATGCTGTGGCCACCTGCGCCGGTTTAACCGCCGTCTTGCGCCCGAGCATCACCGTCACAATCACCCCACCCGCAAACAGCCAGGTAATCGGCTCGATGTGTTCGCCAAAAAACAACGCCGAAAACGCAATCGTGAAGAAGATCTGCAACAACTGGATCTGACTGACCCGCGCAATCCCGCCCATCGCCAACCCGGCGTACCAGGCAAAGAAACCGATGAACTGCGAGAACAGCGAGACGTAGCCAAACGCCCACCAGGTCTTGGCCGAGATCTCGCCCTGATGTTGCAGCGCCAGGTACGTCACCGGCCCGATCAACAGCGGCGTCGACAGCACCAGCGCCCAGCAGATCACCTGCCAGCCGCCCATTTCCTTGGCCAACCGGCCGCCCTCGGCATAGCCCAGACCGCCCACGGCAATCGCCCCGAGCATCAACAAATCACCGGCCTGAATGCTGCCGGCGCCGCTGATCAGCGCATAACCGAGCACCAACGCGCTGCCCAGTGCGGCGCAGGCCCAGAACGCTTTGGACGGGCGCTCATGGGACAGCCACGCGGCATACAGCGCCACGCACAGCGGTTGCAGGCCGTTGACCAGCGCGCCGTGGGACGCCGGCAAGGTTTGCATGGCCCAGGCTGACAACACCGGGAAACCGAGTATCACCCCTGCGATCACCAGGGTCAGGCCTTTGACCTGTTTCCAGGTCGGCCACTTCTCGCGCCGCCACAGCAACAGCATCGCCGCCGGCACCGCCGCAAACAACGCACGGCCCAGGCCGTTGAGCAGCGGGTGGATTTCCTGCACCACGATGCGGGTGAAGGGCAGGGTGAGGCTGAAGATGATGACGCCGAGCAGGCCGAGGGCCATGCCGGTGTTTTCGCGCGAGGACATGATGGGCAACCAGGATTCAGGGTGATTGGACGTGACTTCATCTAGCCACAAACCGCGGCGATTGCTCTGTTACAGCTAGGTGCGGAAATATCCGTACAGTTTGCCGCGATCTCTGTGGCGAGGGGGCTTGCCCCCGTTTGGCTGCGCAGCAGTCGCAGAACCTGTGCGCACGGTTTAACTGACGGAACGTGGGGGGCGCTTCGCACCCCAACGGGGGCAAGCCACCTCGCCACAAAAAACCATGTTGGCCGTAGTAGTCGGTTATTACCTGCCGCCGCCGATTAGGACTACCGTGAAGACTCCTGCACGCCCACGTATTCCCAGAGGAGTCCTTCCCATGGCTGCCAAGAAAATCCTGATGCTGGTCGGCGATTACGTCGAAGACTACGAAGTGATGGTGCCGTTCCAGGCGCTGCTGATGGTCGGCCATACCGTGCACGCCGTGTGCCCGGACAAGACCGCCGGCCAGACCGTGCGCACCGCGATCCATGACTTCGAAGGCGACCAGACCTACAGCGAAAAACCCGGTCACCTGTTTGCCCTGAACTTTGACTTCGCCAAGGTCAAGGCGGCCGATTACGACGCACTGCTGGTGCCGGGCGGTCGTGCGCCGGAGTACCTGCGCCTGAACGAAAAAGTCCTGGAACTGGTGCGCGATTTCGACAAGGCCGGCAAGCCGATCGCCGCCGTGTGCCATGGCGCGCAACTGCTCGCCGCTGCCGGGATCCTCGAAGGTCGCGAATGCAGCGCCTACCCGGCCTGCGCCCCGGAAGTGCGGCTGGCGGGCGGTACGTTCATCGATATCCCGGTGACGGAAGGCCACGTACAAGGCAATCTGGCCACTGCTCCAGCCTGGCCAGCCCACCCGAACTGGCTCGCCGGTTTCCTCGGCTTGCTGGGCACTAAAATCACGCTGTAACGAGGGACTTTTGCATGTGCGAGCTCTACGTCAAGGCCGATCCGATCCTCTACGAATCGCGCTCCCGCTCGCTGCGCATCTGCGGGGTGGTCACCACCCTGCGCCTGGAGAATCAGTTCTGGGACATCCTCAGCGAAATCGCCGAAGTTGACGGCATGACCACCAACCAGTTGATCGCCAAGCTGTATGAAGAGGTGATGGACTATCGCGGCGAAGTGGTGAATTTTGCTTCGTTCTTGCGGGTGAGTTGCATGCGGTATTTGAGTCAGCGGCGGGGGATGGCGCCGGGGTTGTCGGTGGTGCGTTCGGCGGCCAAATAGTTTATTGACCTTGCGGGCCTCTTCGCGGGCAAGCCTCGCTCCTACAGGTTTGGTGGTGTTCGACCATTTCGCGGACACCACAAAACCTGTAGGAGCGAGGCTTGCCCGCGAAGACGTCAGCCCAGGCGCCACAAACCCCGGATCAGAAGAACCGCGTCACACTCACCTTGGCATTGCGCCCCTGGCTATACGCCCGATCCCCACTCAACGCAGACCCGAGGAAGACGCGGCAGGCAAAAACACCTCACATGCGACTGCAAGATATTCTCATGTGAGGTGTTTCAGCGTGCTTCGATGCGCAATTGGCCATCGGCGAGGGTGACGGTTTTCACCGGAATCAGCGCCGGCAGCGCGTTGAGCAAGGCATCGGGATCATTGACGTCGAGGTCGCCGGAGACCTTGAAGCGCCCCAGTTTCCCATCGGCCAACAGCACCGGGCGGGCGCGATACAGGTTCAACTCATCCACCAGGCTGGCCAGTTCGCGATTGCGAAATGACAAGTGCCCGCTGCGCCAGTCCGCCACTTGCCCGTCGGTCAGCGTCTGCTGTTGCAGGGTGCCACTGGCCAGGTCAAACGCGGCCTGCTGTTGCGCGCCGAGCTGGGTTTGGGTCTTGCTGTCCGGGGCAAACGCGACCTGGCCGTGGGCGACGCTGACCACCACGTGCCTGGGCGTGCGCCGCACATCGAAAGCGGTGCCGACCACCCGCACCGTCGATTCACCGGTATGCACCCACAGCGGTCGCTCTTTATCCGGCGCCACTTCCAGATAAATCTGGCCCTGGTCGAGATAAACCTGGCGCTGCTGACTGTCGAAATCGATGCGCAAACGCGTATTGGCGTTGACCGACAAGGTGCTGCCATCCGGCAGATTGAACGTGCGCGAGCCTTTGGCCTGGGCCGCGATTTGTTGCTGATAGACGCCATGGGGCGTGCCGAGGTTGAACGCCAGAACGGCGCAGACCAACGCCGCCGCAATCGCCAGGGCTGGGCGCCAGACATTCGGTTTACGCCGCAGGCTGATTGGCGCCGGTTTGTTCTGTTGCTTGAGTTCGGCCAGGTCGGCCCACAGTTCTTCGAAGGCGCGGTAGGCCTTGGTGTGTTCCGGTACGCACATCCACAGCTCGAAAGCTTCGCGGTCGGCGCTGCCGTGCGCCTGGCGATTGCGCACAAACCAGCTGGCGGCCTGGGCGTCGATGCCGTCATCCGGCAGATCAGTGTCACGATTCATTCTGGCTGCTCCGTGCCTTTTTCGTGGTCCAGGCGTTGCTTGCAATGCAGCAGGGCGAAGGCGATGTGTTTTTCCAGCATGCTCAAGGAAACCCATGCGTTGCGCGATCTGTGCCTGACTCAGGCCTTCAAAGCGGTGCAGCATAAGGGCTTCACGGCGGCGCGGCGAGGGTTCTGCGAGCACACCTTTGAGTTGCTTCAGGCGTTGCAGGCGTTGCGCGCCGGTCATGTACGCCGCGTCACTGGGGTTATCCGTGCGTTTGCGCAGGTAATTCAGGATGTCCCCGTAGAACCGGCGAAAGGAATCAGCCGACAGCGGGGCGGGCGTGAGGCGAGACATGGAGATCCTGCTTGAGGCGCGGGTGCAGAAAGGTTGCGGGTGGCTGCCGCGTGAGGTCTATTCTCAAGCAGTGGATAAACCCCATGGAAGGTCTTTACTGTCAGGCAACTTTGGTTGGATCAATCGACAGGAGTGGCACCATGTCTGGATGGTATGAGTTGAGCAAAACCAGCACCGGTCAGTTTCGCTTTGTGCTCAAAGCAGCCAATGCCGAAACCATTCTGAACAGCGAGCACTACACCACCCGCGCCGCTGCCGATGGCGGCATCGCCTCGGTGCAGAAAAACAGCCCGCTGGATGAACGCTACGAGAAAAAGACCACCAAGGATGGCCATCCTTACTTCAACCTCAAGGCCGGTAATCACGAGATCATCGGCAGCAGCGAGGCGTACTCCAACGATGCCGCGCGGGAGAAGGGGATTGCCAGTGTGAAGGCCAACGGGCCGACGACGGTGATCAAGGACAAGACATTGCCGGTGCTTTGACGCGAGATCGATCCCACGCGCAGCAAAGGAATGCCTCCAGGGACGCTCCGCGTTCCAATGGGACGCGGAGCGTCCCGGGCTGCATTCCTTTGCTGCGCGTGGGAACGATCCTTAAAGAATGAAGAGTGCTTTTGTGGCGAGGGGGCTTGCCCCCGTTCGGCTGCGAAGCAGTCGTAAACCTGTTGGCACCTTTTTACTGAAAGACCGCTGAGGGCCGCTTCGCGACCCAACGGGGGCAAGCCCCCTCGCCACAAGTTCGGTGTTCTCTTCAGACTTCGACTGGAACCGTCAGCTTCGAACTCCCCAGCGCATGCGTCTTGGAATCAAAAAACCTCAACTCAACCCCCGTCCCCTCAAACACCTTCGCGTAATGCCGCTTCTGATGCTGAACAAACGCCTTGCTGCGCGGCTTGATCGACACTGCCACCACCTTCGGTTTCGCCTGGCGCAGCGCATGGATGATGTGGCTGTCCTGCTCGCCCAGCGCATGCCCGAAGATGCACAACCCCTCGCCATGCCCCAATAACTGGTCATAACAGAACGACAAATAATCCGAACTGCGGATGGTTTTGAGCTTGTCCTGCGCCGGGCCTTCGTTGACGAACAGCGGCACGTCGTCCAGGGTCTTGATGGTGTTGTTGATCGCAAAACTGCCGAGCAACGTGCCCTCGGTCGACTTCAATTTGCGCGCCGTGCCGTCCTGGTTGCGCACCAGGTGCAGGCCACCGTGCAGGTACAGCAAACGGGTTTTATCGGTGGCGCTGGCGCTCAAGTCGAAGCTTGGTTCATCGCCGTGAAACAGGTCAGTGATGGCTTCCGGCTGGTGCTGGAGCGCCCAGTTGCCGAGCAGATCGTAGTTGGTGGTGAACACCGTCCGATAGCGGCCCATCTCTTGATTGATCGTCGCCAACGTCGAAGGCACCACCAGCCGCCACGGGATGTGCACCGCGTGCACGGTGTTGATCAGCGCTTCCTTGATCGCGTAGTAGCGATTGCGCGGCGCGGCGGAGCTGACGGCCAGGGCCTTGTTGACGCGGCTGGTGATTTTCAGCGCGCTCAGCACTTGTTCGAAACTGCGGGTTTGCAGCGCATCGAACACGCTCAGCTCGGACTGGCTCAAGGGCTTTTCTTCGACGGTGCGGGCGTTTTCGAACAGCGAGTCGTAACCGAAGTCATCCCACACCGCACGGCTGGCGCCGTTGCCCAGCAGCAGGCCGCTGAACGAAGCGCTGGTGCGCAAGGCGTTCCAGTCTTCAAGTTGGGCATCGACATCCTGGAAATCGGTCATTGCGTTGGTCGTCTCAAAAAGCGAAGGGTCTGATGGGCGGCGACTTTATCACGACCCGCACTTGAGCCAGATCAACATACGCCGTGACTGATCGGTCGATCCTGTGCACATCCGCTGAATCGGAGCTGTCGATTCGGCCCCTCGCAGGAGATTCGCCATGAGCAGCACGTTTTTCATCCCCGCCGTGAACATCATGGGCAGCGGTTGCCTCGACGAAGCCATGGACGCCATCCGCAAGTACGGTTTTCGCAAAGCGCTGATCGTCACTGACGTCGGGCTGGCCAAGGCTGGCGTGGCGGCGATGATCGCCGAGAAGCTGGCGATGCAGGACATCGATTCGGTGATCTTCGACGGCGCCAAGCCCAACCCGAGCATCGCCAACGTCGAACGCGGCCTGGGCCTGCTCAAGGAAAGTAACTGCGATTTCGTGGTGTCCCTGGGCGGCGGTTCGCCCCACGACTGCGCCAAAGGCATCGCCCTGTGCGCGACCAACGGCGGGCAGATCCGCGATTACGAAGGCGTCGATCAATCCGAGAAGCCGCAACTGCCGCTTATCGCGATCAACACCACCGCCGGCACCGCCAGCGAGATGACCCGTTTCTGCATCATCACCGACGAATCGCGCCACGTGAAAATGGCCATCGTCGACCGCAACGTCACGCCGCTGCTGTCGGTCAATGACCCGGCGCTGATGGTCGCGATGCCCAAGAGCCTGACCGCCGCCACCGGCATGGACGCGCTGACCCACGCCATCGAAGCCTACGTCTCCACCGCCGCCAACCCGATCACCGACGCCTGTGCGCTGAAGGCCATCACCCTGATCAGTAACAACCTGCGCCTGGCCGTGCGCGACGGCAGCGACCTAGCCGCCCGGGAGAATATGGCGTACGCGCAGTTCCTCGCGGGCATGGCCTTCAACAACGCCTCTCTCGGCTACGTGCACGCGATGGCCCACCAATTGGGCGGTTTCTACGACTTGCCCCACGGCGTGTGCAACGCGGTGTTGTTGCCGCATGTGCAAAGCTTCAATGCATTGGTGTGTGCCGATCGCCTGAACGATGTGGCCCTCGCCATGGGCGCCGAGATACGCGGGCTCAGCCCGGAAGAGGGCGCGCAAGCGGCCATCGCGGCGATCCGCAGTCTGGCCCGGGACGTGGAAATCCCCGGCGGTCTGCGTGACCTCGGCGCCAAGCTCAATGACATCCCGATCCTCGCCACCAACGCCCTGAAAGACGCTTGCGGCCTGACCAACCCGCGTGCGGCGGACCAGCGGCAGATCGAGGAGGTTTTTCGCAGCGCGTTCTAAGCCTTTTTGCCACCCGGCGCGAACCTCACGCAGAGCATCGCGCCCAAGGCCAGCAAAACGCACAACACTGACAACGGCCAGGCCTGTTGACTGGCGATCAGGCTGGCGATGCCGCCGATCACGGCGGCCATCAGTTGGTGGATGAAACCGCTCAACGCCATCGCATAAGCCCCGCTGACCGGCGACCCCTCATTGGCCAGCGACAGGCTGATCGGATAATTCAGCGACTGGCCAAGCACCGCAAAGCAGTACGGCAACCAGAACAGCAACGCCACCGACGTCCCCGCCACACTCCCCAGCCACATCACCCCGCTACCGGCCAAAACCAGGCCCACGCCCAGCGTCATCAGCCAATGCTGACCAGTGCGCACCACGAAGCGATTCACGCCCAATGCCCCGAGAAAATACGCCGCGCTGATCGGCCATCCCAACAGCCCATATTCCACGGCAGTCCAGTTGAACGGTCCTTGCAGGATCAATGGCGCGGCGGTGTTGAACGCGATGATCACACCGTATCCCAGGCCACCGGCGAGGGCCGGCAGCAGAAACGCTCGATGACGCAAGATGCGCCAGTAGCTCGGCCAACTGGAGGATGGGCGGTGTTCGTCCGTCAGTACCGGGAACGCGACCCGCGCCACGATCCCGGCCATCAGCAGACTCACCCCACCCAACAGATAAAAAATCGCGGGCCAACCCAGCGCCACCTGGATGATCGACCCCAGGTACTGCCCGATCCCCAGCGCCACTACAAAGGAAATCGAAATCCACGACAGCGCCTTGGCCAGCAAGTCGCCGCGAAAACTGTCGCGGATCAGCACCCGGGCCATCACCGAAATCCCGCTGGCGCCAACGCCCTGGAGCAAGCGAAGGAACAGGAACGACTCCAGCGTCTGGCCCAGGGGCAGGGCCAGGTTGCCGACCCCATAGATGCCAAGCGCCGCGAGCAACACCGGTTTACGCCCGATGCGCTGGCCCAGGCTGCCCCAGAACAACATCGGCAGCGCCATGCCGATCAGGTACACCGCCAACCCCCACGACACTTGCGACGCATCGGCGGACAAATGCCGGGCGATCTCCGGCAATGCAGGCAGGTAAATGCTCATGCCCAATTGCGCGAGAAAAACCGTGCTGCAGGTGACGAGGAGGGTGGTGCTGCTCTTCATGGCATCTTCCCTGGGTTTCAGTGGCCGACATCCTGGCCGTGGGTGCGCAACAGTTCGATGATGAGTTCACAAAAGTGGCGGATCAACCCGGGCTCCATGTCGGCCCGCAGGGTAATCCGGATGGCCGCCTGACCTTGCGCCACCACCGGGAAAAACACCGCCGAAGTGAAGAAGCCGAGGTTGGCCAACTCGGTCGCCAGGCGGTTGGCCAGCGCCGCTTCACCACAGCGGATCAAGCGAATCGCCATGTTGCTGCGGTGCTGCTCGGTGCGGATCAGGCTGTCAAAGAGCCGGATATTAACCTGAAGTTTTTCCTGCAATGCGCTGAATTCCGCCGTGCGATGCAGCTTGATCGAGGCCCGGCCGGCACCGATCGCCGCACTGTTCAGGCTTTGCGACCAATTGCTCGGGCCGCCGTAACGTTGAATGAGCTTCCTCTGCCGTTCGTTGCCGAACATCACCAGGCCACCGCTGGCGCCGAACGATTTGGCCAGTGACGCGACGATCAGGCAGTCATCGTCAAGGGCGTGCAGCCTCGGGCGGACCAGGCCAGCGCCGGAATTGCCGACGGCGGACAGGGCGTGGGAATCATCCAGATAGAGAAACAGCCCGTAGCGATCCTTCAGGTACAACAGACTGTCCAGGTCCGCCACCCCTCCCATGCTGTAAGCGCCGTCGGCGACATACGCGACCGTGCCGTGCTGCTGGCACTGCTTTTCCAGGAAGTCCATGTCGTTATGCGGGCTGGTCACCACCCGGGTTTCGTCGGCACACGCGGCCTTGAGGTGGTTCATCGAGTAATGCGCCAAGCGATCGAACACCATCACCGGCGGGCGGTTTTCAGTGAACACGCCGCTGGCCAGCAGCGGCAGGATCCCGGCACTCGCCGCGCTGCACGACAGGGTGCTCAGGCATCGGGCGCCGAACAGGTCGGACAGTTCGCTTTCGTACTGGTCCAGGATCGCCAGTTTGCAGCGGTTTTTCGAATTGGCGACGCGCAGGGTGCCGGTTTCCCACAAGGTGCTCATGGCGCCTTTGAGCAAGTCGGGGTGGTGATCCAGGCCCAGGTAGGACGTGGTGCAGAAGTGATGAAACGCCCGTCCGTACTGGTCGACCATGCGGTTGGCGCTGCGGATGTCGACGTTGAGCCCCGCGACTTTTCCGGCTTCGGCGGTTTCCCAGTCGTAATCGGCCAAGGCGATCAGTTTTCGATAATTGGTGAAGATGTTGGCTGTCTGGTCCATAGAGAGTGTTGCTCCTTGTGTGATACAGCGTGTTTGTGTGTTTCCAGACTTTACGGAATGCGTCGGGAGCGTTGAATCGGCCGATTCCTGCATGTTTGAGTGTTACAAGAGATTTACGTGTAGGACGGTGGCGTGTGAGGCTGTGGGCCAAAACCGGGCTATCCTGCCGACTCAGCCGAACCCACGCCATCGAGCCCACCCATGCTGCAAAAAAGCCTGATCCGCCGCCTCGACCTGATCACCCTGCAGTTATTCGTCGCCGTCCACGAAGAGGGCACGCTGACCCGTGCTGCCACGCGGGAAGCGATCGCAGTGTCGGCGGCCAGCAAGCGCTTGATGGAGTTGGAGGAGGCGTTCGGCATCAGTCTGTTCGTGCGACAGGCCAAGGGCATGACCCTGACGCCGGCCGGGGAAACCCTGTTGCACCATGCCCGGCAGATGTTGTTCAACGTCGAGAAAATGGGCCTGGAATTGGGCGAGCACAGCCACGGAATTCGCGGGTATGTGCGGATGCTGGCGAACCTGTCGGCGATCATTCAGTTCTTGCCCGAAGACTTGCGCGACTTCTCCGAGCGGCATCCGCAAGTGAAGACCGACCTTGAGGAGCGTCCCAGCAGCGGGGTGATTCAAGGCGTGCTGGATGGTGTGGCGGACCTGGGGATCTGCTCCAGTGACAGCGACGTCAAAGGCCTGCACAGCGTGCTGTATCGCCAGGACAAACTGGTGGTGTTGATGCCGCCGGATCATTCCTTGGCCAGCCGTGAAACCCTGGCCTTCGCCGATACCCTGGACAGCGATTACGTCGGCCTGCATGCCGCCAGCTCGATCAACATGCGCACCCACGCGGCGGCGCGCAAGGCGGGCAAGGTGCTGCGGTTGCGGATTCATGTGCCGGGATTTGATGCGATGTGCCGGATGGTCCAGGCCAACATGGGCATCGGCATCCTGCCGCAAAAGGCCTATGAATTGTTTGGCCGGGCGCTGGGGTTGCACGCGGTGCCGTTGACCGATGACTGGTCGGATCGGGCGTTGATTCTGGTGGTGCGCGATGAAGCGGGGTTGTCGCCGGTGAGTCGGATGTTGTTTGAGCAGTTGCGCGGGCATGCCTGACAGATCGTTGTTGGATGGGCCGGCCTCTTCGCGGGCAAGCCTCGCTCCTACAAGGGCAGCGCCCGGCGTGAAACACCACCAAACCAGTAGGAGCGAGGCTTGCCCGCGAAGGCGGACCTGAGGTCGCGGTAATGTCGGCCGAGCGTTCGCGTTTCACGAACACCCCTTGCCAACTGAAGGTTGGATTACCCACCCCCCGGTCCTCTAGCCTTGGCACATAGTCCAAGAATAAGAGGTACCCCGCGATGACTGCCCCCCTGAGTGCAATCAAGGTGATCGAGATCGGCACGCTGATCGCTGCACCGTTTGCTGCGCGCATGCTCGCCGAGTTTGGCGCCGAGGTGATCAAGATCGAAGCCATGGGCCAGGGCGATCCCCTGCGCAAATGGCGAAAACTGCACGAGGGCACCTCGCTGTGGTGGTACCTGCAATCGCGCAACAAGAAGTCCCTGGCGCTGAATCTCAAATCCCCTGAAGGCATCGAACTGGTCAAGCAATTGGCGACCAGCGCCGACGTGCTGATCGAAAACCTGCGCCCCGGCGCCCTGGAAAAACTCGGCCTGGGCTGGGACGTGCTGCACGCCCTCAACCCCAACCTGACCCTGGTGCGCATCTCCGGCTACGGCCAGACCGGCCCGTACCGCGACCGTCCGGGCTTCGGCGCCATCGGCGAGGCCATGGGCGGGATTCGCTACACCACCGGCACCCCCGGTTCACCGCCGGCCCGGGTCGGGGTCAGCCTCGGCGATTCCCTGGCGTCGTTGCACGCGGTGATCGGCGCGCTGATGTCGCTGCTGCGGGTCAAGACCGGGCAGGGCGGCGGGCAAGTGGTGGACGTGTCGTTGGCCGAAAGCGTGTTCAACGTGATGGAAAGCCTGGTGCCGGAATACGACATGCAAGGCCACATTCGCGAACGCAGCGGCGGCGCGCTGCCGGGCATTGCACCGTCGAATACCTACCTGACCGCCGATGGTGCTTATGTGGTGATTGCCGGCAACAGCGATCCGATCTACAAGCGCTTGATGAACGTGATCGGTCGCAGCGATCTGGCCGACGCCCCGGAATTCGCCCACAACGACGGCCGCGCCTTGAAAAGCAATGTGCTCGACGCCGCCATCACCCACTGGACCAGCAGCCTGCCCATCGATGACGTGCTGGCCGCGCTGGAAGCCGCCGAAGTCCCGGCCGGGCGCATCTATTCGGTGGCCGACATCGTCGCCGATCCGCACTACCAGGCGCGGGACATGCTGCTCAACGCCGACCTGCCCGGCGGCGCCACGGTGAAGATGCCAGGCATCGTGCCCAAACTCTCGGAAACCCCCGGTGGCGTGAACTGGTCCGGGCCGCAACTGGGCCAGCACACCGACGGCATCCTTGCCGGGCTGGGCCTGACCGGCTCCGACATCGAACGGCTGAAAGCCGCAGGAGTGGTGCAATGATCACTGACTTTTCCCAGACGCTGATCGTGCAGGAAGTCTCGCCGCGCGACGGTTTGCAGATCGAGCCGACCTGGGTTGAAACCGCTGACAAAATTGCGCTGATCGATCAGCTGTCGCTGGCCGGGTTCAGCCGGATCGAGGCGGGATCGTTCGTCTCGCCCAAGGCCATTGCGGCGTTGCGCGATGGCGAGTTGGTGTTCAAGGGCATCACCCGGCAACCGGGGGTGATCTACGTCGCATTGATCCCCAATTTGAAAGGCGCGCAACGGGCGTTGGCGACAAGGGCGGATGAACTGAATCTGGTGATGTCTGCCAGCCAGACCCACAACCTGGCCAACATGCGCATGCGCTGTGAAGACTCATTGGCGGCGTTCGGCGAGATCGTGCAGTACGTCGACGGCACACAGGTGCGCCTCAACGGCAGCATCGCCACCACGTTTGGCTGTCCGTTCGAAGGCAAGATCGATGAGGATCGCGTGCTGCAAATCGTCGAGGCTTATCAGGAACTCGGCATTCAAGGCATCACCCTGGCCGACACCACCGGCATGGCCAATCCGCGGCAAGTGGATCGACTGGTGCGGCGGGTGTTGCAGCGGGTGTCGCCGGCGGACCTGACCCTGCATTTCCACAACACCCGCGGTCTCGGTTTGTGCAACGTGCTGGCCGCCTACGAGGCCGGCGCCCGCCGCTTCGACGCCGCGCTCGGCGGCCTCGGCGGTTGCCCGTTTGCCCCGGGCGCCTCGGGCAATATCTGCACCGAAGACCTGGTCAACCTGTGCGATGAAATCGGCATCCACACCGGCATCGACCTGCCGCTGCTGCTGAAACTGTCCCGAGGCTTGCCAGCACTGCTGGGCCACGAAGTGCCCGGCCAACTGGCCAAGGCCGGACGCAACTGCGACCTGCACCCAAGCCCATCCTGACACCACCGAATACTCCCTGTAGGAGCGAGGCTTGCCCGCGAAGAGGCCCTCACATTCAACATCATCGTTGACTGACACACCGCCTTCGCGGGCAAGCCTCGCTCCTACAGAAAAACGATTACAAACCAGACAACAAAAACAATCGGACACCCACGGGCAGTCCGCCTGGAGAAACCCCATGAGCCTCAACGTACTGGAGGCGGACGCCAGCCCGTCCGTTAGCCACGATGTCGAAAAAGCCCTGGTCAGCAAAGTCGCCTGGCGCCTGATGCCGCTGATCATGGTCTGCTACCTGTTCGCATTTTTTGACCGCATCAACATCAGCTTCGCCAAGTTCCAGTTGCAGACCGACCTGAGCCTGAGCGACACCGCCTACGGCCTCGGCGCCGGGTTGTTCGTGGTCGGTTACGTGCTGTTCGAGGTGCCGAGCAACATGATGCTGTACAAGGTCGGCGCCCGGCGCTGGATCGCCCGGATCATGATGTCCTGGGGCGTCGCCACCGCCGCCATGGTCTTCGTCAACAGCGAATGGCAGTTCTATGCGCTGCGCTTTGTGATCGGCGCGATGGAGGCCGGTTTTGCCCCCGGCGTGCTGTATTACCTGACGCTGTGGTTCCCGCAGCACTATCGCGGGCGCATCACTTCGATGCTGTTTTTGTCCTCGGCATTTGCCGGTCTGGTCGGCGCACCGTTCTCCGGTCTGGTGCTGCAACACCTCGACGGCTTTATGGACATGCGCGGCTGGCACTGGCTGTTCCTGCTCGGCGGCGTGCCCTGCATCGTTCTCGGTTTGCTGGTGCTGAAATTGCTCAAGGACCGCATCGAAGACGCCCATTGGCTGACCGCTGCGGAGAAAACCTTGCTGGCCAGCCGCATCGCTCACCATGAACCGCACAAGGGCGGCGGCTCGCTGCTCGCGGCGTTGAAGATTCCGGGGTTCCTGACCTTGGGGCTGATCTACTTTCTGATCCAGGTCGCGTCCTACGGCTTGAATTTCTGGGCACCGCAATTGATCCGCAGCGCGGGTACCGAAAGCCCGGTGATGATCGGTTTGCTGACCGCCATTCCCTACATCTGCGGGGCGATCAGCATGGTGGTGATCGGGCGCTTGTCTGACGCCACCGGCGAACGCCGCAAGTTTGTCGCCGGCCTGGTGACGCTGGGGGCGGTCGGGTTTTTCTGTGCCGGGATCTTCGCCAACCACACAACGTTCCTGATTGTCGCGCTGGGCTTGCTCGGTGCCGGGATCATTGCCTGCATCCCGAGCTTCTGGACCCTGCCGCCGAAACTGCTGGCCGGTGCTGGCGCTGGTGCAGCGGGCGGGATCGCCGTGATCAACACCCTTGGCCAGTTTGGCGGCATCGTCAGCCCGGTGATGGTGGGGCGGATCAAGGACCTGACCGGCAGCACCACCCCGGCGCTGTACGTGATTGGCGTTGCGGCGCTGATTGCGGCTGCACTGCTGATGTGGGGCTTGCCGCAGAAGCTGCGCACCCTCGACAAGTTTTAAAAGATCGCAGGCTGCCCCAGCGCCGACAGGGACCACGCATCCCCGTAGGCGCAGGCGCAGCCTGCGATCTTTTGATTTCAAGAAGTCGCAATCAACGCTTTACCCGATGCTCCACTGAACTGAATCAACACCACCCCCGCCACCAGCAACACCGCGCCCAGCACCCGGGGCAAGGTCAACTGCCGCTCCACCAGCCCGAACAGCCCGAAATGATCGAGCAGCATCGAGGCAATCACTTGCCCGGTCAGCGCCAGCACCACAAAGCCCGACGCACCGAGTTTCGGCAGCAACATCACCGCCAGCGCCACAAAGCACACGCCGAACACGCCACCGGCCCACATCCACAACGGCGCCTTGCTGATAAACGCCAACGACGGCAGCGGCAAACGCAGGGCGAGGATGATCGGCAGCAACACCAGCAAACTCACCAGCAACGAGGCCAGCGTCGCCCATAACGGATGCCCGAGGCCGCGACTCAGGTTGGCATTGATCGCACTTTGAAACGGCACCACCGCCCCGGCAACCACCGCCAGCAGCAACAGGCCGGCCCACTGCAACGTACTCATGTTCATGACTCCAACAGGTTTTGCTGGATTCTAGGGTATTCGCCGCGCAAATTTAAATTCCAATTCGCTATGCAGAACATGCAGCAGATGAATGATCTACGACGCATCGACCTCAACCTGCTGGTGATCCTCGACGCCTTGCTCAGCGAGCAGCATGTGACCCGCGCCGCCGAGCGTCTGCACCTGAGTCAACCGGCGGTCAGCCATGCGTTGGGACGCTTGCGCGATCTGCTCGGCGATCCATTGCTGGTGCGCGCCGGCGCCACGCTCGTGCCGACCCCAAGAGCGCTGGAACTGATCGCACCCTTGGCCGAAGCCCTGGCCCAGGTGCAATCGCTGCTGGCGCCGAACACCTTCGATCCGGCCACCGCCAAACGCACCTTTCGCCTGGCGATGTCCGACTACGGCGCGGCCATCGTCCTGCCGGGGCTGATCCGCACCTTGCGCCGGGAAGCGCCGGGCATCGACCTTCAAATCAGCCACGCCAGCCGCGAAGGCATGCTCGATGGCGTGCTCAACGGTGACATCGACGTCGCGGCGGGGGTGTTCCCGGAATTGCCCAACGAACTGCGCAGCACGCCGTTGTTCGACGAGCACTACGCCTGCCTGGTCGACCGCCACAGCCTGCCCGCCGACGGCACACTTGACTTGCCAACCTACCTGGCCCGCCCCCACGTCCTGCTGGAAATGCGCGGCAGCGGCACCCCGGAAATCGAACGGGCGCTGACCGCCCTGCGCGAACGCCGCCGCGTGGCGATCAGCCTGCCGCACTGGAGCGTTGCGCCGGAATTTATCGCCGGGACGGATTTGATCCTGACGGTGGCCTCACGTGGGTTGCGCGACGTCGATGAAAAGACATTGATCGTCGTGGCGCCGCCGTTTCATATTCCGTCGTTTACCTTTGTGCTGGCCTGGCATAAACGGCGGGGCGGGGATCAGGCGTTGAATTGGTTGAATGGGCGGATTGGGCAGGGGATAAACCCAGTCAGTTAAGCCGATGAGTCACTTGTGGCGAGGGAGCTTGCTCGCGCTGGACTGCATAGCAGTCCCCTTCTTTTTAGGTAAAGAGAGGGCCGCTTCGCAGCCCGGCGGGAGCAAGCTCCCTCGCCACAGGTTCGGTGTCAGGCCTGAATGATCGGTATTAGGCACTGGGCGCCATTTTTCGGCGATTGCATTCAACTCCTCGGTTGTAGCGAAGTCACCTGCATCGGCTTCTTTGATCGCCGCCCGAATGTCCTCCATTTCCCAGGAATGGTTGGTGGAAGTATCGGCGGTGTTAAGTGGCAGATGCTCTGAAAAGTTAGGCATGGAGGTCTCGATTTCACGGCTTGTAACTCGAACATACAATGTGGCCGCGTCGAGTGGCGGTCCGGTCCGTTCTTCTTGTCGTAACAATTTGTTGAGCGGAAGCCGCGCACCGAGGATAGTGCGCGGCAGCATTTGACTGGTTTGAAACACACAAGGAACAGGGAATGACATTGAAGTCTGGCTGGATGGGTTTTGCAGCGCTGTGCGGTTTGGTGATGACGGGGCAGGCATTTGCTGCGTGTGAGAAACCACCGTTTTATGGGGATTTTGGCTATTCGGTGTGTAAGGACTGGCCCGCTTACCCGGGGCTGGCGATTACGGCGATCTCGCAATTCGAGTCGGGTTTTTCGGCCAGCGGTTCCGGTCCCGAGGGCAAATATGATCTCGACCTTGCCGTTGTCTCGGCGGGTGATTCGAAACCGCTGGCGACGTATCACAAGTCATCGGCTTTTGAGTCGGATGCCATTGCCTTTGAAGACCTGCAACTCGATACGGCGCGCTACACGCTTACCCCCAACCTGCGAGCCTTCGGCGTGCGCGCCACGTTCAAGGGCTCGTCACGGGTCAACCCAATGGATGAAACGTTGCTCTCGCTCTACGTCAAAGAGGGCAACACGCTGCGTCCGGTCATGGATCGACTCATCACCTATCAGTACGGCGGTGAATGGGATGGCAATTGTGCCGGCGAGCGTTATGAAATCACCCGAACCCTCGAAATCGGCAAGACCAGTTCCCATGGCTACGCGGACCTGATTGTCAAAACAGTGTCCATGAGCACGGTCGGGAAGGGTGAGGGCGAGGCGTGTGTATCCAACTCCGTGACCGCCAAACCGGTGCAGACGACGCTTCGGTACGACGGTAAAAACTATGTGTTGCCAGGTGACTTCACGAGCGTTCAATGACTGCGCATCCATCAGGGAAGAACATGATGAGCACACGCAAACTGCTGACCTTTCTCACTGTCCTCGGCCTCATCGCGGCGGCCAACCAGGCACAAGCGGGTTGCGAAGAAGCACCCGCAGACACGCCGTCTGTCACCCTTTGCAAAGTCTGGCCGGCGTATGAGGACCAGACCATTGTCGCCACGACGACGTTCAAGCCGGATTCTCCCGACGGCAACGGCGATGTCGGAAACGTCGATCTGGAGTTGGCGCTCATCCGTTCGTCCAGTGCGAAACCGCTGGCCAGCTACCGTAAAAAAGACGCCTATTCTTCCGACGCCGTGGCGTTTCAAGGCCTGAGCATTGATACGGCACGCTACAAGTTGACGCCGGACGCTCGCGCGTTCGGCATCCGCTCGCGTTTTGAAACCAGATCAAGCATCAATTCCTACTACACGAATGAGCTGGCGCTGTATCTGCGCGACGGCGCCACCTTGCGCCCCGTGTTGGAAGGGTTGGTGATGTCGACGGGGCGGGGCGAGTGGGACGGTAACTGTGCGGGAGAGGGCGAGCGAACCGAAAGAACCGTCGATATCGGCAACACGCTTCACAACGGCTTTGCGGATCTGGTTGTCAGCTCCACCGTGACCGTGACCCAACGCTTTCTGGTGGGCGAAGAGTGCCAGGACAAGGCCAAAAAGTTGAAAACCACTCGAGTCATCCTGAATTACGACGGCAAGCAATACGTCATACCAGAAGCGCTCAGAGGTTAATCGGCAGCATCCCTGAAGTTCTTCGACGATCAGTCAGTCGCACACCAAGTCCTGAGATAGACTGGCCAGCATTCGCTTAAACAGGAGTTCCCCATGACCCCATCGCTACTAATGGCCGTGCTCGCCTCAGGCTTCATCTACGGCATCACCCCCGGCCCGGGTGTGTTGGCGGTGTTCGGGATTGGCGCGGCGCGGGGGGCGACGGGCGGGGGCGGGGTTCCTGTGCGGGCATTTGCTTGGGGATGTGGTCTGGTGCAGCACGGCGCTGATCGCAATTGTTGGCGCCCGGGAAATCGGCAGCACGGCGTTTGATGTATTGGGCGTGCTCAGCGGGCTGTATCTGTTCTGGCTCGGTGTGCGCGCGATTCGCGCTCGCCGCAGCAGCGCTGAAACCCCGCAAGGGCCGGCGCGGCAGCCGTTCTGGCACGGCATTCTGTTCGGCCTGACCAACCCGAAAGCCTACCCGGTGGCCGTGGCGACGTTCACCGCGTTGCTGTCCAGCCGCGCCGAATTGCTCCATTGGTCGATGCTGCCCTGGCTGATTGCCCTGAGCTTCGTGGGCGGATTGCTGGCGTACGCTATTCTCATTGGCATCGTCGGTGCGCGGCAGGTGCGCACCGTGTATCAACGGCATGAGCTGTTGATCACCCGGTTGTGCGGGGTGATGTTCATCGGTTTCGCGATCAACGCCTTGGTGCATGCATTGCCGGGCCTGGTCACGAACAAGGCTTGAGGCTGATCGCAGGGAAGCGTCAGCGGCACCGGTCACGGATGGTTTTTCAGCGCTACATGGCCCGGACACGCACCCTGCACCATGACCACTAGAAATTCCGCGCCTTTGGCGAGCTATATCGACCTCTTGCTGGACGCCGTCTGTGCGGTGGATAGGCAAGGTCGCTTTGTATTTGTCAGCGCGGCCTGCGAGCGTATTTTCGGTTACACCCCGGATGAATTGATCGGTCAGCCGATGATCGAGCTGGTACACCCCGCCGATCGCCAGCGCACCCTCGATGCCGCGCGAGAAATCATCGGCGGCGAACCCAAGCTCAACTTCGAAAACCGCTACCTGCGCAAGGACGGCCGGGTGGTTCACATCCTTTGGTCGGCACGCTGGTCGGAAGTCGATCAACTGCGCATCGCCGTGGCCCGGGACATCACCGAACGCAAACAGGCCGAGTCGCGACAAGCGGCGTTGTATGCGATCTCCGAAGCGGCCCATGCGGCGGAAGATTTGCTGGCGCTGTTCAAACGCATCCACACCATCATCGGCGAATGGCTGCCCGCGCTGAATTTTTCCGTGGCGCTGTATGACGAACACTGTGCGCAGCTGAATTTCCCCTATCACGTCGACGACCGTGAACATCAGCCCGAACTGCCCGGCACCGTCACCGGGCGTTTGTGTGCGGAGGTCATTCGCAACGGCCAGTCGATCCTGCTGACCTCGGAACAAGATCAACTCCCCGAAGGCTTCAAGGCGCTGGTGGCGGGGCAGGATTCCCCGTGCTGGCTCGGCGTGCCGCTGAACTCGCAGAACGGCACCATCGGTGCGCTGATCGTCAAAAGCGAGGCCGGCGGCGAGCGCTACACCGAGCAGGACAAAGAGCTGCTGCAATACGTCTGCGCCCAGGTGGCGACCGCCATCGAGCGCAAGCAGCTGCACGCGCGGCTGCAACACATGGCCCAATACGATCAACTCACCCAACTGCCCAATCGCGAATTGCTCCGCGAGCGGCTCAAATCGTCGCTGGCGCAGGCCCGCTCCGAGGGCGGGCGGATGGCGCTGTTGTACGTTGATCTTGACCGTTTCAAACTGGTCAACGACACCCACGGTCATGCGGTCGGCGATATGTTGCTGCAAGCGGTGGCCAATCGGCTCAAGGGCTGCGTGCGGGAAAGCGACACCGTGGCGCGCATCGGCGGGGATGAGTTCGTGGTGCTGCTGCACAGCATCCATGCCGCCGAAGACGCCGACAGCGTCGCCGGAAAAATCCGACAGGTGTTGCTGCAACCCCTGCGCCTGGATGGCCACAGCCTGAACATCGAACCGAGCATCGGCGCGGCGATCTATCCTGAGCATGGCCTGGAAGAAAAGCAGCTGTTCCGCTACGCCGACGAGGCGATGTACGCGGTCAAGCGCCTGCGTCACCGGCCGCTCGAAGCCTGAGTTTTCACCACCGTTCGTCGCAATATCCCCGATTTTTTCTAAACCTTTGGCCGGATCGGAATTCTGATCCTATGCGGGCCTGTGCTCGCCGCGATCAACACCAAGAGGTAGAGAATCATGCCTAACTCAAGAAACTCGAACGCGGATAACCATGCCAACGATCGAACGAAGGCGTCTGAAGCCGGTCGCAAAGGTGGGAAAACTACCACCACGACTGTCGACAAAGACCCTGCGAAACCCGATATGGGCCGCAAAAGTGGTCAGAAATCCAAGTAGTGGATAAGGTAGTTTTGATCGAGAGGCGGGAGCGAAAGCTCCCGTTTGAATTTTTTCGAATGGAGGGCGCGACCATGAGCCGGATGGCCACCCGTATACGCAATGCCAGTTTTGCCACGTTGCTGGGCCTGTGCGCCAGCAGCGCTTTTGCCCAGTCGCCAGCCGACTTCATCAACGATGCCTCCGCCAAAGGCATGGCCGACATCGAAGCCAGTCGCCTGGCGCACCAGAAAACTGAATCCAAGGAGGTCAAGGACTACACCGTCGTGGTTATCAACGACCTGACCACCGCCAACCAGCATCTGGCGAAAATCGCCAAGAAGCTCGACCTGCCGGTCGCGCCTCGGGAAGAAGTGATCGATAAGTCCAAAACGATGATCCCCGAAGTGAAGGATGGTCCGACGTTCGACCAGGCCTACGCGGCCAGTCAGGTGCAAAACGCCCAGGCTGCTATCGACCAGATCCAGCAGGAAGCGCAGACCACCGACGTTCCGGAAATCAAGGCATTCGCCGAAGAAACCTTGCCCAAACTGCAAAACCATCTGCAGATGGCCAAGGCCCTGCAAGCCAGCCGCTAGCCTCTATGCAGCGCGGGTGACCAAGGTCACCCGCCGAGGTTTCAGCATTGATCCAGGTGTGATTTCGGCTGGTCGCCGCTGGGGGCGACGTCCATGGAAATCGTCTCGCCCTCGCCGATCTTGCGGTACTGCTTGCGCAACTCCTCCAACTGCTTCAAATCCAGCGACTCCAGCCCCAACATCGCGTTCTGCGCCTCCTTCGTCACCCGCAGCAACTCATCGATCTTCAAATGCAAGATGTCCGTATCGCGGTTCTGGGTGTTCTGGATCAGGAACACCATGAGGAAGGTGATGATGGTGGTCGAGGTGTTGATGATCAGCTGCCAGGTGTCGTTGTAACCAAAAATCGGCCCGGTTAACCCCCACACAGCAATCAGAATGATCGCGATCAAAAACGTCGTGGGACTGCCGGCCCACAGCGCGAGTTTCTGCGAGACTTTTGCGAATTTCATTGCCGTGTTCCTTCTGGGGATGCGCCTGAAATTCAGACATCGACGGCGTGTTGGAATTTCTTTTTTAACGAGGGTTGTGGGGGGGGCGAAAGATCGCAGCCTTCGGTGGAATACGCTCGGCGGAGCTGCCGAAGGCTGCGATCTTTTGGCGATGTTGAAGCCGAATACACTCAAGCGGAAAACTTCACCTCAACCGCCCAACTGAAATACCCCACCGCTTCGCACTGCTGGTTAACCAACATAAAGCTCAATTCGCAGGCGGCGACGCCCGGGGTCAGTTGCGCGCACTCCCAGTAGTGATCATCGGCCAGGTGGCTGGCCGGTTGGGTCGGGTTTATCGGGTCGGGGGCCGGAACGGTGAGGCCTGCGTGTACCACCAGTTTCGGCGCGGAGAGGACTTGGGTATCGCTCACGGCCATGTCGTAGAACACCACGCTGTTTTCAGCGAGCAGACTCACGGTGCGGCCGCGAATGTGGAAGGTTTTTCCATTGCAGGTGGGTAGCGTCAAATAGCTGTCACTAATCGCTATTTGATTGGCGTCTTTCCCGCCGACGGCAAAGATGAATCCTTCACCGATGGTCGTCGGATCTTGTGCCTCAAGACTGGGTGTCGGGTACTTTGCCAGCAGCGATTCGGCATCAACAATCAGCAGCACATTGTTGGCCGTCGCGACGCTGGATGAAGGCGATTTGATCGGTTCGGAAGTCATCATGGATTCCTTTCATGATGGTGGCACTGCACGGCAGCCGCTTCGGTTCATGCAAGACATCCTGTTCCTGCCGAAACGGCAACGAACGGGGGGAGGCCCCTTGTCGCCAAGGGGCCAGCCTTCGTCAGTTACGGATGGTAATGAACGGGTCCCACGAACAGCAGCCGACGATTTTGCAGTTGCGATCGACGATCAGGAAATGGAAGTGATAGGTCACGCTACCGCAGTCCAGTGTTTCCGAAGACCAATAATGGTTTTCGACTTTCTGGCAGCTCGGCACCGATGGGTTGCTGGTGTTAGGGACGGCGACGCAGGCCGTAGCCTTGCGTGGCATAGGGGTGGAGATCAACTCGCTGCCTTTGTTGCCAATGAACTTGTAGAAAATAACTGCGGTCTCGAAGCTCTGCGACAGGCTGGTTTCACGCCAGCGAATCAAGTCGCCCACCTGTGCTTTCAAGTTGAGTTCGCCACCGGCCTGACCATTTATCACGTTGTCCCGATTGGTCACCATGTACACATGATTAACGTCGATCATCGTTGGCGAAGCAGGGTTTTTGCTGATGTTCGGGTAGTTTTTCAGAATGGTTTCGGTGTCGATAGAGACCAGCACATCCGTGACTCGAGACATAGTAAAGCTCCTTGTTCATAGT
The DNA here is from genome assembly GCF_055179735.1 of Pseudomonas sp. Emmai. Classification (NCBI taxonomy): domain Bacteria; kingdom Pseudomonadati; phylum Pseudomonadota; class Gammaproteobacteria; order Pseudomonadales; family Pseudomonadaceae; genus Pseudomonas; species Pseudomonas sp. Emmai. The sequence goes on from NZ_CM143685.1 coordinate 1,847,783, forward strand.
GAGTGCCTGATAACCCTCAGGCATGACAACGCTTGCTTGCCTTACGGCCGTTGCTGAAACACTACGGGCGGAACCCTGCTTGCACGAGGCACGAGTTGGCCTTGCTCCTTGCGTGCAAATTGACAGGTCGGGTTCCTTCCGACTGGCCGCGATAAGGACTATAGGTGTGATATTCAGGCTGTCAAAATCGCTTGACTGTTCCCTCGACGAACGGTCGATTGGGTTATGTCTTGCAATGAATCAGCGATAAAAACCGCGCGGCATATCCTCAGCGATCGCCATAAGTCGGATTGGGCGGGCGCACGGGGCGGAGTATCGTAGCGAACCGGTTATCGGCCCAGGCCAGGACACCCCTTCGACAGGAGAACGCAATGAGTTGGTCCGCCAAGCAATACGTCGCTTTTGAAGATGAACGCACTCGCCCGGCCCGGGATCTGCTCGCAGCCATCCCGCCCGTGGATGCGCGCTCGGCCATTGATATCGGCTGCGGCCCCGGCAACTCCACGGAATTGCTGGTAGAGCGTTTCGACAATGCCTGGGTGCGCGGCGTGGACAGCTCGCCCGACATGATCGAAGCCGCCCGCAAGCGCCTGCCACAAGTGAAGTTCGACACCGTTGACATCGGAACCTGGAACGATAGCGGCCCGTTCGACGTGATATTCGCCAACGCCGTATTGCAGTGGCTGCCCGATCACGGGACGTTGCTGCCGTCGCTCGCCTCTCGACTGACCAAGGGGGGCAGCCTGGCAATCCAGATGCCCGACAACCTCAACGAACCGTCCCATCGCCTGATGCGCGAAATCGCCGCCAATGGCCCGTGGGCCAGCAAACTGGCGGACGCCGCCGGGCAACGGACGGAAATGGCCAGTGCCAGCGATTACTACTCGATGCTGCGGCCGCACTGTAAGCGGGTTGATGTGTGGCGCACGACTTACCATCATCCACTGGCGGGTGGTGCCTCGGGCGTGGTGGAGTGGTTCAAGGGCAGTGGCCTGCGGCCGTTTCTCGATCCGCTGGATGAGGGCGAGCAGGCGGAGTATTTGAAGCGGTATCTGGCGGCGGTCGAGCAGGCTTATCCGGCGCTGGAGGATGGGACGGTGCTGTTGCCGTTTCCACGGTTGTTCATCGTCGCGACGCGGTAAAAGCGGATGTCACACTGAACCTGTGGCGAGGGAGCTTGCTCCCGCTGGACTGCGCAGCAGTCCCCTTCTTTTTGGGGCCGCTTCGCAGCCCAACGGGAGCAAGCTCCCTCGCCACAAAGTCATCAGTGTTCGTTCTATTTAAGTGTCAACGTTCCACCGCCACCAACATCATCATCGGCCGCTCTCGCTCCTCCGCCAGAGCCGGCTGCGCCGCCACCTCGGCATCGCTCGGCCCCCATTCATTGACGTGCTGAATCGTGAATCCCGCCGCGATCAAGGTATTCAACAAAGTACCCACCGTGCGGTGCTGCTTGATCACACCTTCCGCCAGCCAATTCGTCACCCGCTCACCTTCCAGCTGATAACTGTCCAGCGGCCAACGCTTGCGACCTTCGCCATCGATCAGCCAACCCGGATTACGCGGCGCCATGAAAATCGGGTGCTCGATGGAAAACACAAAGCGTGAACCGGGTTTCAGGGCTGCGTGGATATTGGCGAACAGGCCCGGCAGATCCTTGATGTAGTGCAGCGCCAAAGAGCTGTAGGCCAGGTCGAAACTGTCGGTAGGCAAGTCGAGATGTTCCAGATCGGCGCGAACGTACTGGATGTTGGCCGCAGACGTCGTCTTGCGCGCCTGCTCCAGCATCTTCTCCGACACATCGAGGCCAAGCACGCTGTGGGCGCCTTGCTCACTGGCCCAACGGCTGAACCAGCCATAGCCGCAGCCCAGGTCCACCACTTTTAAACTTTTCATCGGTGGCAACAGGGATTGAAGTGCAGGCCATTCCGGTGCGGCATCCAAGCCACCGATGGAACGGCCCATTTGGCTGTAACCCTGGAAAAACTCCGGATTGTCATAAATGTTTTGCGTCATGTTCGAATTGCTCTATTGAGTTCGTCACGGGCGGCACCGGTGGTGCGGCCGATTGGTTTCCCTCGAAGAGTTGTGGCGCGTATTCGTTGATGGCCGCGCAGGGGGAGGGGGGTTGTAGATGAGGGAATGCTAGCGGGTTGGGAGAAGAGGGGAAATGGGCGGTGCGTTATGGATGTGTAAGTAAGGTACGAAAAGGGCGCCCCAAAAGGCACCCAATCTAACCGTCAGAACTATTCCGCATCCATGCGTCGAGCGATCACGTCCAGCACATCGCAACCATCGCGCAAGGGCACGCAGCAGAGCAATGCAAAGTCGCTGAGGATCACCGAATCAGAGGTAATGTCGCCTCGCATCGCGAGGTTTTCCAGAAGCTGCGTCACGGCCCGGATTCTGTAACTGGCGGTGCTGAGCAGGGAGTGCAGCGGTTGGGTGGTGTTGACGAACAGGGAAGGTAGATCGTCGGCGTTGCTGGTTAGAGCCATGTATTCGTTCATGAGTGGTTACCGGTTGTAGGTTAAAGACCTACCACTCAATCGTCGCCAAACAAAAGGGTGGTAGCTGTACGCGGGTTGGCGAACCGGACAACGGTAAAACCGGCAGACCCAAAGATCTCCCACGCACAGACACCAAAAAAAGCGCAGCAAAATGCAGTCAGAAAACGCCGAAAAATCTCGGAGGTTTCTGGGTCGTTGTCATCGAGTCGCCAAACCCAATACGCCATTTGGGCGTGGATCGGACTATAGGGCTCATGACAAAGACACAGCAATCCGCAAGTCTACGGACAATTCCTAGAGTAGTGTAGGACGTTGCTTTTTCGACATTTGGCCTAATTCAGCGTCTAGGAAAAGTTCGAGGACTTCAGGTCAAGTGAGATTCGCTACACACGTCGCCACACAAAGATTTTCCAGTTGTCGCGGCGACGTTCTACCCTCTTGGCAATGAACGGGGCGTCGTTGCTTCCACAAAAGAAAAACAAGGGTCGAGTCAGGTATGACGCCACAAGAAATCGCGATAGAACACGCTGCCTTTGAGTTCGCCAGAGCGAACCGAGCATTATTGGCTCGGCAGGTCGCGGACACCTCTGTGTATCTCAGTGAGGAGACACCGTTCACCGTGTTCATGGCTGGATCACCCGGAGCGGGCAAGACAGAAATATCCAAGGCGATGGTTGAGGCACTGGACACGGGAATTTCCAGCCTTCAAGCCAAGCGCGTTCTTCGTATTGACCCTGACGATTTTAGAAGCCTGATCCCAGGCTATAACGGAAGTAATTCATATCTGTTCCAGCGCGCGGTTACGAAAATTTTGGAAAAGGTATTGGATCTAGCATTTCAAAAACGTCTCTCGTTCATTTTGGACGGGACTATGGCTAACCTCGGTGTGGCAAAGCGCAATATCGACCGAGTTTTGGGTAATCATCGAAACGCTCAGGTCATGTACGTATATCAGCGTCCAGAACTCGCTTGGCAGTTTGTTCAGGCCAGGGAGCTGACGGAAGGCAGAAATATTCCATTGCAGGAGTTCGCCAGACAGTTTGTTGCTGCTCGCAGTAATGTCATTGAACTCAAGCGGTTATACGTTGACCAGATCCATGTTGATTTATTGATTAAAAATTTTGACGGCGGAAGTCAGTGGGTAGAACTCGATGCGAGCAGCGATACGATTGACGCTCTGATTTCCCCAGAACTATGATCAAGCCCAGCTCGTTGAGCTGTTAACAGAGGCATGAAATTGATGAGTACAGCCAAGCTTGAGAAGACCAGTGCTTTGACAGAGTTTTTCTCTAAAACCTCCCCTGAGACCCGGCGTGACATTTTGATGGACGTCATCAGCAAGGCTAATGCCTCTCAACGCGAAGTCGTACAGAAAGCTGAGGCAATTAAAGCCGCAAGGAATGAATCTCCGGCGATTTAATTTTTCGTATTGCCTAAACTCCAGACACAAAAAAACCGGCCATCTGGACCGGTTTTTTTCTATCTCTACATCCCCCGTCAAAAACCTTCAACGCGAGACAAAAATTCGATTGGAGCGGGTGAAGGGAATCGAACCCTCGTTATCAGCTTGGGAAGCTGGAGTAATGCCATTATACGACACCCGCTCAGAGCGGCTGACTTTGTACCAGATGTGCGCGCGGATTTGAAGTTTTTCTTTATGTGCGCTGCATTTAGCGTGGGGGACACGCAGGCATGGACCGAGTAACGGCCAATCGCGGGCAAGCCTTGCTCCTACAGAGGTGGTGGCGTCTATGGGCGCAAGGTTGCTCGCGATGACTCTATTTCAGATTGCCAGTGCATGGTGTTCCTGGACGTAGTGGTAACGCGGTCGGCTGGTGTGTTGCGCCGGTTTCAGGAAGCCCAGCAGTGCGTTCTGGCTGTCTCGGCAGGCGGCTTTGTGTTCCATGTCGAGGAAGTGCCCGGTGGCTTGCAGGGTGCTGAAGGTGGCGTGTTGCACGTGGTTGGCGAATAGCCGGGCGCCGTCGGCGGCGGTGTATTCGTCCCATTCGCCGTTCATGAACAGCACCGGCACGTTGATTTTCTCGGCAGCCTTGAGGAAGCACTGACGATCGCTGTGCAACAGGTCGCTGATGTGGAAGTGCATCTGCCCGTATTCGTGCTCGGCCAGGTTACTCACGTGACGATAGTTGAAGCGCTTGAACAGCGACGGCAGGTGTTTGCCGATGGTGCTGTTCACCAGGTTGCCGACCCGGTCGCCATCCCGGCTGCCGAGGTAGTCGACGCCGCGTTCGAGGTAGTCGCGCATGTGCTCGTTGATCTCCGGGGAGAACGAGCTGATCACAGCTTTTTCGATGCGCCGTGGCCGGTGGGCGAGGGCGACCAGGGTCGCGGCGCCGCCCCAGGAAAACGACAGCACGTGTTCGGCGGCGAAGTGGTCGATCAGCTCCAGAAGGATCTGTCCTTCGACTTCCTTTGTGAGCAATTTCTCATGCCGGTTGTGGGCTTTTGACTTGCCCGCGTAGGGCTGGTCGTAGCACACCACATTGAACTGCGGATGAAGGTTTTTCACGGTCTGAGCAAACGACGCAGTCGTGGCCATCGAGCCGTTGACCAGAATAATGGTCTTCTCTGCGGCGTCTGCGCGATAGAACTCCGTGTAAACCCGATACTGACCCTGTATATCCAGCACAGCGATTTCTGGCCTCATGTCATAAGACTCCTGAGCAAGCGGGTATGCGCGCAAATGAGATTGCACGAGCTTTGTGACAGGTAGGCATTCGCCTGGAATTTGGAGCCCATGTCGATCCATTGAAGGCCGGTCGACGGGTTTTATTATTGGCGGGCAGTCTGCCGGTGGAAGGCGGAACCTGAGGGTCCCCGACCGGCAAAAAGTTTCTTAGAAGTATGTTGTGACTCATCGGTCACAATCTGGCCGACGTCCTGATTCAAGCAGGGGTGACGGCATCGCGCAAGTGTCATTGGTAAATTGTTCGACAACTTCTGCTGAGCGGTCGCCTGCTTAGATCAATTGAATCTCTTCGGTGCGCAAGGCGCGGTACTCGCCCGGTTTTAGCGCGTTATCGAGCAGCAACGGGCCCATGCTTTCGCGGTGCAGGCGCAGCACCTTGTTGTCGAAATGGCCGAACATGCGCTTCACCTGGTGATACCGGCCTTCGACAATGCTCAGTCGCGCCGACTTCGCCCCGAGCAGCACCAGCTCGGCGGGCTGCGTCGTCAGGTCTTCGAAAGCGAAGTACAGCCCTTCGTTGAAGGTGACTGCATACTCCGGGCCGATGTCCTGTTCGGTCTCGACGTAATACACCTTGGGCAGTTTGGTCTGCGGCTGGGTCAGGCGTCGTGACCAGCTGCCATCGTTGGTGATGATCATCAGGCCGGTGGTGTTGAAATCCAGGCGCCCGGCGATGTGCAGGTCATCCTTGTCCGGCTCGTGGATCAGGTCGAGCACGGTCGGGTGTTGCGGGTCGCGGGTGGCGCTGACACAGCCGGGCGGCTTGTTGAGCATGAAGTAGCGTGCGGGCTTGCCGACTTGCAGCACCTCGTCGTCGACCTCGATGCGGCTGAATTCCAGTACTTCGCTGTGAGGATCGCTGACGACTTTTCCGTCGATGCGCACGCGTTTTTCCACCAGCAACAGACGAACCTGCTTACGGTTGAAGCGCGGCAGGTTGCTGAGGAAACGGTCTACACGCATCGGTTAAAAATCGGATGGGGAAGGGCCGCGCATCTTACGTGATCGGCCGGGCGGCTGCTTGCAGCTGCGCTTCGACCTGGGCGCAGCGCGGGCACAGGCAGGAGAGGTCGCGCAGTTCCGCCGGCAGCGCTTCGAGCACCGCCGGGTCGATGCTGACGCCAAAGCACCAGCAGGCACGGTCGGCGGTTCGAGGGTCGGCCAGGCTGCAGTCGTTGGGGGCGCCGCAGGCCGGGCAGGTTTCAGGCTTGGTCATCAACGTCATTCATAAACGGAGTGGGGCAATTCCACGCAGGTGCGATTGCGGCCGGCCTGTTTGGCCCGGTACATCGCATGATCGGCCCGGGACAGCAACGTATGCAAGGTTTCATCCGCTTGCAGGGTGGTCAGGCCAATGCTCACGGTCAGCTGCAGCTCCTTGCCGTTGTAGGCATAACGCTGTTTTTCCACATGCTGGCGAATTTTCTCGGCGATTTTCTGACCGGTCTCACCGTCGGTGTCCTTGAGCAGCACGATAAATTCTTCGCCACCCCAACGGCAGACGATGTCGGAATGGCGCAGGCAACTTTCCAGGTCCCGGGCGAAACCGATCAGCACTTGATCGCCGGCGAGGTGACCGTAGGTGTCGTTCAACACCTTGAAGTGGTCGAGGTCCAGCAACAGCGCGGTCAGCGGTTTCGGCTCGCGTTGGGCTTCGTGCATGGCTTGCGCCGCCAGCAGGTCGAAGCCACGGCGGTTGGGCAACTCGGTCAGGCTGTCGAGCGTGGCCTGGGCCTGGATCTTGCTCTGATAGCGTTTGATTACGCGGTTGAGCAGGGCCAGCACAATCAGCGTGACCAGCAGGCAGATCAGCAGGTTGAGGTACAGCGACTGGCGGATTTCACTGAGGGCGCCGTCTTCGCGTTTGTCGACGAACAGGTACCAGTTCAGCTCCGGAATGAACCGCACGTTGAGGAAATGGCCCTGGCCGTGGACGGAATATTCGTAGCTGCCGCTGTGGGGTTTGGGCAACTGGCTGACCAGGCCCTTCATGCTGCTGAGTTCACCCAGGCTCTGACCGGCCCGCGCACCTCCGGGGCCGCCCTCGGCACCGGTAAGCACCAAGCGACCGAAGGTGTCGACGAAGTACACGCTGCGTTGATAGCGCTGTTGATACTTGTCGATCAGCTTGATCACCGCATCCACCGTCAGGCCCACGCCGGCCGCGCCGATGAAGCGTTTGTTGTAGTCATAGACTTTGTAATTGATGAAAAACGTCAGGTTGTCCTTGTTGGCCAGGTCCGGGTCGACGTTGATCTCGTAAGGCTCTTTCATGTCGCGAACGCGGAAGTACCAGGCGTCCCGTGGCTCGTCGACCTTGATCTGCTTGAGCACGCCTTTGGCGTGGTAGTAGGTGAGGCTGCTGTTGGAGACGAAGAACGCGGTGTAGGCGCCGTAGTGGGTCATGACCTCGTTGAGGTAGCGGGTCATCTGGTCGGGGTCGTGCTCGCCGTTGACCACCCAGTCGCGCATGAAGGTGTCGCGGGACATCATCGAGGAAATCAGGATCGGTCTGACCAGGTCTTTCTGGATTTCCGAATAAACCGTGTCGGACGTCAGCGGCAATTCGGTGTTGACGATGTTGTCGCGGATCGACGCTCGCGAGGCGTAATAACTGAGAAAGGACGTGGCGAGGAAACCTGCACCGAGCAATGCGATCAGCGTGAGCACCAACGAACGTTGGGAATACAGCGGCGAGCGAAGCGGCATGGTGGTTCCGTTGGCAGTGACCCGATGGCATGCATTCTAGTGGCCCGGAGCGGAAATAACCGCTCTATGTGCGTGAGATGATCGTTCCCACGCTCCGCGTGGGAATGCATCCGGTGACGCTCTGCGTCACGCTTGCGAAGGGACGCGGAGCGTCCCGGGCGGCATTCCCACGCGGAGCGTGGGAACGATCAGCGTGGGAACGATCATTTGCCGAGGTAAGCACGCCAGCCGCCTAGATGGCTGATATTAACCGCCCCCTCCAGCCCATAGCCCTCACAAATAAACCCACTCTCCCAGCGCCCATCCGCCAGTTGCACCTTGCCCAACCCCAACGGCGCCGGAATCGCGGTCAAAAACGAGCCCAATTCGCTGCTCGGCAATTCCCAAACCTCCACCGCAATCGCCACGCCACCGTCCTTCACCCGCACCATTCCCGGACGAAACGGCGGGCCACCGGCCAACGCATAGAGCTGATAATCCGGCGAACTGAACGTCGTCTCGACCAACCGCGCGCCACGCTGCTTCAGTTGCCAATTCAACGCCAACCCCTCCAGATGCGCGCCACACACCACCAGTCGTGCGCGATCATTGCGGGCCACCGTCGCGGGCGCAGGCGAGCCTGATTGACGTTGAAGCGCATCCGCCACGCTCAACAAATACTGATCGGTAAACGCTCGCCCAAACAGCGTCACGCCCCACGGCAAACCGTTGCCCATGAAACCGCTGGGCACGGCGACGGCGGCGTAGTCGAGCAGGTTCATGAAGTTGGTGTAGTAGCCCAGTTCCGAGTTGCGCAGCACGGGTTCGGCGGTCAGTTCCGCCAAGGTCACGGGGCGGCCGATGGTTGGCGTGAGCACGCAGTCGAGGCCTTCCAGCGCCCGGTCGCACAGCGCCTTCAGTTCTTGCAGTCGATACTGCGCGCGGAAGGTCTGCACGCCAGTCACCGCCGGGGCCTTGGCCAGCACCGCGCGGATCACCGGCAGCACCGCTGGCGGGTTTTGCTCCAGCAACTCGCCGGCCACGCTATAGCGCTCGGCGACCCACGGGCCTTCATAGAGCAATTGCGCGGCTTCGAGGAACGGCGACAGGTCCAGCTCAACCGCTTCGCCACCCAAGGCTTTGAGCTGATCGATGGCATCGCCAAACAACAACGGGCCTTCAGGGCAGCCGAAAAACTCCAGGTCTTGCGCACGTGGCACGCCGAATCGAAACGGGCGCGGCGCACCGAATGCCAAGCCGTCATTCCACAACGGATTGCTGCGGCTGTAGGCATCCCGTGGATCGAGACGCGCCGTCAGCGCCAGCAACTGACTGGCTTCCCGCGCGGTGGCGGTGAACGTGGTGACGCAATCGAGCGTGCGACAGGCCGGCACCACACCGCCTGTGGAGATCAACCCTTTAGTGGCTTTCAATCCCACCAGATTATTCAACGCCGCCGGCACCCGACCGGAACCTGCCGTGTCCGTCCCCAGGGAAAAACTCGCCACCCCCAACGCCACCGCCAGCGACGATCCAGCGCTGGAACCACCCGACGGATATTCCGGCAACACGCTGTTCGGGCACGCGCCATAAGGCGAACGGCTGCCATTGAGCCCGGTGGCGAACTGATCAAGATTGGTCTTGCCCAACGGAATCGCCCCCAGCGCCAGCAACTGCTCGACGATGGTCGCCGAACGCGCCGGCACATAGGCAAAGGCGGGGCAAGCCGCTGTGGTCGGAATGCCTGCCAGGTCGATGTTGTCCTTGATTGCGAACGGCACGCCATACAGCGGCAGACTGTTGAGGTCGCGACCGTCGAGGGCGGCGAGGTACGGTTCCAGCTCCTCGACACTGAGCAAATGAATGAACAGGTGATAGTCCGGGTTCAGCGCTGCGGCTTTGTCCCGCAGGCTGAGCAGCAATTGCCGAGGCGTGGTCTGGCCGTCGCGATAGGCGTTGCGCAGGGCGTCGAGTTGCAGATTGAAATTCATGACTTGATCCTTTTCAAAATGAGTTCAGTCGAGGTCCAGCACCACGACCCGCTGTCCGGCGCGCACCGCCGAACCCGGTTGCACGCGAATCTCCCGTACCACCCCGGCCATCGGCGCCAGCAGCGGGATTTCCATCTTCATCGACTCCAGAATCACCAGCACATCCCCGGCCTCAACCCGGGTGCCGGTTTCAACCTGAACCTGCCAGAGGTTGCCGGCAATGTGGCTGTCGACGCTCTGTTGACCGCTGGCCAGCGGTGCGTCTTCGGTCGCTTCGGGGATCAGTTCTTCACTGTCGAAATGCGCCTGACCGCTGGCGATCCAGCGTTCGCGTTCGGCATTGAACGCGCCTTTTTGCTGGTCGCGGAACGCCGCAATGCTCTCGGCTTCTCGCGCCAGAAACCCTTGGTAATCCGCCAGGTTCAACTGACTGTGCTCAATGTTCAGTTCGAAGCGCCCGAGGGGGAAATCCCGGCGAATGCGCAGCAACTCATCAGCGCTCACCGGGTAGAAACGGATCTGATCGAAGAACCTCAGCAGCCACGGTTTGCCGTCGAACGCCGCCACTTCGCGGTAGCGATTCCACATCTGCAAGGTGCGCCCGACAAACTGATAACCGCCGGGGCCTTCCATGCCATAGACGCACATATACGCGCCGCCGATGCCCACCGAGTTCTCGGCGGTCCAGGTGCGGGCCGGGTTGTATTTGGTGGTCACCAGCCGATGGCGCGGGTCGAGCGGGGTGGCGACCGGTGCGCCGAGGTAAACGTCGCCCAAACCCATCACCAGATAGCTCGCATCGAACACCGTACGCTGCACTTCGTCGAGGTTCGGCAGGTCGTTGATGCGGCGGATGAACTCCAGATTGCTCGGGCACCACGGCGCGTCCTTGCGCACGGTGGTCATGTATTTTTCGATTGCCAATTGGCAGGCCGGGTCGTCCCAGGACAGCGGCAGATGGACGATGCGCGACGGGACTTGTAGGTCCTTGGCGGCGCACACGGCGTCCCATTCACCGGCGATGATGCCGAGCAGATCGGCCAGCGGCAGTTGCTCGGGTTGGTAGTGCACTTGCAGCGAGCGGATGCCGGGTGTGAGGTCGATGACGCCGTGCAGGTGTTTGCTTTCGAGCGCCTGCATGAGGGCGTGAGCGCGGAAGCGCAGGACCAGGTCCAGTTCCGGGGCGCCGATCTCAAGGAGCAGATGTGTGTCGCCCGATAATCTGGCCACCAGTCTCGTGTCGTCCTGTCCAAGATCCAGTACAACGGGCGACATCAATTTATGTAGAGACCCATTACTTGTGGCGAGGGGGCTTGCCCCCGTTGGGGTGCGAAGCGCCCCCAAATTTTCCCGCCACGGCACATCAGGTGTTTGGAGTTGGCCGATTGGCGACTGCTGCGCAGCCGAATGGGACGGTGCGGCGATCCGACAAGCTCCCTCGCCACAGAGGGCTCGTGTGGCCAGTGATCGAGCAGTCTGTAAGTCCACCGGCAAAAACTGCACCTTATCCCCGGCCTTGAGCTGCCCCAACTGCCAAAGATCGGCTTCAATCACCGTCACCGGGCACACAAACCCGCCCAGGCTAGGGCCGTCCGGGCCGAGTATCACGGGCATGTCGCCGGTGAAATCCACGGCCCCGATCGCATACGGATTGTCGTGGATGTTCGACGGATGCAGCCCCGCTTCACCACCATCGGCCCGCACCCATTCCGGCTTCGGCCCGATCAGTCGCACGCCGGTACGACTGGAGTTGAAATGCACTTCCCACTGAGTGGCGAAGAAGGTGCCGATGTAATGTTCGGTGAAGTATTCCGGTGCACCGTGCGGGCCGTAGATCACTCGAATCTGTCGCACGGCAGGCAGATCAGCAATATTCGGAAGCTGCGCACCGGCACTGCGGTCAATCAACAAAGGCACATGCAACACATCCCCGGCCCGCAACGCCCGCCCACCATGACCACCGAACTGGCCCAGGGTGAAGGTGCTTTTACTGCCCAGATAATCTGGCACTTGCAGTCCGCCGCGCAGACTCAGATAGCTGCGGGCGCCGGCCCCGGCCATCGTGCCGAGGCTCAACGTAGCGCCGGCCGGAATCAACAACGCGGTGTTCATCGGCACCGCGTCACCGTTCAACGTCAGCGGAATCACCGCCCCGGTCACCGCCACCACAGCATCACAGTTGAAGCGCAGCAACGGCCCGCTCATGGTGATTTCCAGTGCCGCAAAACCTTCGTCATTGCCCAGCAATCGGTTGCCCAGACGCAACGCCCGACTGTCCATCGGCCCCGACGGCGGCACACCGACCGCCCAGTAACCGAGGCGACCGGGATAGTCCTGAACACTGGTTTGCGTCCCGGCGCTGAGTACTTCAAAGGTGTTGGCTTGGTACACCAGACCTTCCAGGCACCGCGTCCACGGCTGGCCGCTGGCGAACGGTGCGTCGAGCAAAATCTGGCGCAGGTAATCGCGGTTGGTTTCCACGCCGTAGAGCAGGCTGTCGCCCAAGGCCTGATGCAAATCTGTAAGCGCCTGCTCCCGGGTCGGCGCCCAACTGATGAGCTTGGCGATCATCGGGTCGAAGTACGGCGGGATCTCGCAACCGGCCTCGACCCAGGTGTCGATGCGCAATTTTCTGCCATCGGCAGCAGGGAAATTCACCGCCGTCAGCAGGCCCGGACTCGGCTGGAAATCCCGGCCCGGATCTTCCGCGTAAAGCCGTGCCTGAATCGCATGGCCCTCAGGTTTCAATCCACGACTTAGCTCGGACAAGGGCGGCAAATCACCGGCCGCCAGTTCGACCATCCAGCGCACCAGGTCCACGCCCCACACCTGTTCGGTGACGCCGTGCTCAACCTGCAATCGCGTATTCACTTCCAGAAAATAGAAGCGTTGGTCTTCACTGTCGAAGACAAATTCCACCGTCCCGGCGCTGCGGTAATTCACTGCTTTCGCCAGTTTGATCGCCGCCGCGCACAGCTCATCCGCCATGCCCTCGGGCAGGTTCGGCGCCGGGGTTTCTTCGAGGACTTTCTGGTTGCGCCGCTGTACCGAGCAATCGCGCACGCCGAGGGCAATCACTTCGCCGCGACCGTCGCCAAACACCTGCACTTCCAGATGCCGGGCGCGCTGGATGTACTTCTCGATGAACACCCCGGCATCGCTGAAGTTGTTCTGACCGAGGCGTTTTACGGCTTCGAAGGACTCGCTCAACTCGGCCGCGCTACGGCACACGCGCATGCCGATGCCGCCACCACCAGCGGTGCTTTTAAGCATCACCGGATAGCCCACGTGTTCGCCGGCGATCAATGCTGCGTCGAGGCTGTCGAGCAGTTCAGTACCTTCAAGCATCGGTACCCCATGCTGTTTGGCCAACGCGCGAGCCGTGTGCTTGAGGCCGAACACTCGCAACTGCTGTGGCGTTGGGCCGATGAAGGCGATGTTGGCGGCTTCGCAGGCTTCGGCGAAGGCAGCGTTTTCTGAAAGAAATCCGTAGCCGGGATGAATGGCCGTGGCGCCAGAGGTTTGGGCGATGGCGAGGATTTTATCCACCGCCAGATAGGTGCCGGCGGCGGCGCCTTCGCCGAGGCTGTGGGCTTCATCGGCCTGCAAAATATGGAGGCTCGCGGCATCGGCTTCGGAGTAAACGGCGACGCCCTTGACCTGCAATTCACCCAAGGTGCGCAGGATGCGGCAGGCAATGGCACCACGGTTGGCAATCAGGACTTTTTCGAACATGGCAAAACCCCCGGAGGCGATAACGCATCAGCCTCGACCTGGGATGCGGGCCGTCCCGCAGTTTTTCGAAAGGCACCCGGGCCGTCCCGGATGAACGAATTTCGCGCTTTTTTTGGCGAGGGAGCTTGCTCCCTCGCCACAAGGTTTAGCGGTGCTCTCGCTGTTGCAGGCACTGGCCGGAACGGGCCTGGCACAGGGCAAACAACCATTTACGCAACCGCGCCAATTTCAGTTCCATACCAATAACTCCGCAGGTGTCGGGTTGTACGCATTGCACGGGTTGTTCAACTGCGGGCAGTTGGAGATCAACACGATCACGTCCATCTCCGCCCGCAAATCCACGTACTTGCCCGGCGCCGAAATCCCGTCTTCAAACGTCAGCCCGCCATCCGCCGTGACCGGCACATTCATGAAGAAATTGATGTTCGGCCCGATGTCACCCTTGCCCAGTCGCCCGTCGTGGGCACAGGCCCGCAGGTAGTTGTCGCGGCAGCTGTGCATGTAGCGTTTCTCCAACGCATAACGCACGGTGTTGCTCTCCTGGGCGCAGGCGCCGCCGAGGGTGTCGTGACGGCCGCAGGTGTCGGCGACGATGGTCAACATCGGTTTGCCGAGGTTGGAATAGAGCACGCTGCCGGTGCTCAGGTAGACGCTGTTCTGCCGACGCAAGGTGCGTTGCACGTCGTAGCGTTCCTTCGGGTTGGCGACGCTGTAGAACAAGGTATCGACCGCCTGGTTGCCTTCCAGGTCGAGGATGCGCAACGTCTGGCCGGCCTTGACCTCCATCAGCCAGGGTTCCCCGGCGGGGATGGTGGCGCGGTACACGGCGTTCTCAGGCTGCTGGTGTGAAGTAGCGATGGCGAGTGACATGGCAGCGATCCTCAGGCGAACAAACGGTCGGTGTTGATAAAGCCGCGCTCGTTTTCCGGGCGCGAAGTGCGGCAGTGTTCGGCGACGCTCGGGTCGGCGTTCATCCAGCTCAGCTTCAAGGGTTTTGGTGCGTATCCGGGCGACGGATCCATCGGGTGTTGCAGGGCCGTGAGCACCACCAGCGTGTCCATCGGCGCGTACAACTCGATGTAGTCGCCGGCCTTGGAGTTGCCCTCGACGAAGTGGAAGCGTCCGGCCTCGTTGACATTCACCCGGCTGAACAAATTGAGGGTCATCAACAAATCCGACAGGCCCAGCCCCCACTTGCCCAGTTCCACCAACAGGTTGTCGGTGCCGTTGCGGAAGAAGCCGTTGCGCAGTTCCTGATAGCGCCCGGCGCCGTATTTTTCTGCGACTTCTTCAGCGCACAGCACACCGCCGAGGCTGTCGCTCCAGCCGCAGGTGTCGGCGGTAATCGCCGCTAATACGCGACCCATGTCCGAGTACAAACAATGGCCGCTGGTGAGTTTGGCGGTGTGTTGGCATTTGAGGCTGTCGGGCAGGTTCAGGCGTTCGGTTTTTTCGTTAGCGTTGAGCAGCGTCAGGCTGACATTGGCGCCACCGCGCAGGTCGGTCAGACGCAGCAGTTGGCCGCGTTTCAATACGAAGGAGCGATGGCCGCCGCCGGGAAGCATTTCTTCGGCGAAGGGCGGGAACAGTTGGGTTGAATCAGTCATTTTTGAAAGTCCTCTTAAGCGGTGCGAAGCGTGCCTGCCAACTCAGTCGGCAAGGCATCGACGGCGGCGCGAGTGGCGCGGCGGTCGCTGTTCAAAGGGATGTCGTAAGTGATGCGTGCGCCATAGGCGCCGGGGGCATGCGGATCGAGGCGAACCTTGTCGAACACCAGCAAACGGGTGCCGAGGCTGAACCCTTCGGACAGGTCATGGGTGACCATGAACACTGTCAGTCGGGTCTCGCGCCACAACTCCAGCAGCAGAACGTGCATGTCTTTGCGGATGCCCGGATCGAGGGCACCGAAGGGTTCGTCGAGCAGCAACACGCGCGGCTTCATGATCAATGCCTGGGCGATGGCCAACCGTTGTTGCATGCCGCCGGAGAGCTGCGCCGGGTACTTGTCCAGCGAGTGGCCGAGGCCGACTTTGTGCAGCAGCACCGAGGCTTGTTCCCGGGCATCCTTTTTCGCACTGCCGAACAGACGCCCGAGCAGCGGCGAGCGGGGCAGTTCGAGGCCGAGGGCGACGTTGTCCAGCACCGTCAGATGCGGGAACACCGAGTAGCGCTGGAACACCACGCCACGGCTGGCATCCGGCTCGCCGGCCAGGGCCTGGCCGTCGAGCAGGATCTCGCCGCGACTGGCTTTTTCCTGGCCCAGCAACAGGCGCAGGAAGGTCGATTTGCCGCAACCCGACGCGCCGACCAAGGTGCAAAACTCACCTTCGTTGACGCTCAGGTTCAGACCTTCAAGAACAACCTGATCGGCGTATTGCTGCCAGACGTTTTTCACCGTGATGAAGCTCATGCGCGGGCTCCTTCATACCAAGGGAAGGCCCGTTGGGTCAGGCGCTTGAGGCCCCAATCCATCAGCCAGGCGAGGAGGGTGATCCACACCACGTAGGGCAAGATCACATCCATCGCCAGGTAGCGGCGAACCAGGAAAATCCGGTAACCGAGGCCGTCCGTGGAGGCGATGGCTTCGGCGGCGATCAGGAACAGCCACGCCGAACCGAGCATCAGCCGCAACGAGATCAGCAGGCGCGGCAACAATTGCGGCAGCACCACCCGCAGCATCAGCGTCCAGGTCGAAGCGCCCAAGGTCTGCGCCTTGATCAGCAACTCGACGGGGATTTCCCGCGCACGCTGTTCCAGATCCCGGGCCAGCGCCGGGGTGATGCCGATCACGATCAGCATCACTTTCGACAACTCGCCCAGGCCGAAGACGATGAACAGAATCGGCAGGATCGCCAGCGGCGGCACCATCGACAGCACCGTCAGCAGCGGCGACAACGGCGCGCCGAACAGCGGCAACGTCCCGGCTGCCATGCCCAGGCACAACCCGGCCAAGGCGCTGATGCCGAGGCCGATCGCCAGCCGTCGCAGGCTGGACGCGCTGTCTTGCCAGAGCAGGTAGTCGCCGGTGCGGCTGTCGGCGACGAAGGCCAGGCGTTTCACCGCATCGGTCATTTGCACGGCGCTGGGCAGCAGCTTGTCGTTGGGGTTGTCCGTCAGCCGCTCGGCCGAGCCCAGGAAGTAGGCGAGCAGCACCAGGGCGAACGGCAGGATCACCAACAGCAAGCGACTCGGGCGATCCGGGTGGCGATTGATCAGGCGCATGGCCAAGTCCTCCAGTCTTACAACTTGGCGTCGGCAGCCATCTGCACGTAGCTCGGGTCGAAGCGCAGCTTGAGGTTGGCCTTGTCGCCGCTGGTCACGCCGTTGGCGAACGCCATGCCCACGGCGCTGGTGTCCTTGGCGCCTTCACCCAGCAAGCCGTGCTGGAAGGAAAACTCGGCGACCTTGCGCATGGTTTCCGGCAGTTGCTTGCTGGTGGAAAACGCCAGGGCTTCCTGCGGGGTGGAGAACAATTTGGTGGTGTCGAGTTGCGACTGGAAACCCGCCAGATCGGTGCCCGAGGCTTTGGCCATGTGCTCGAGAGCGGCTTTGCTCGCGGCGTTCTTGGCGTTCATCAACTCGACCACTTCAAACCAGGCGCCGGTCAGGGCTTTGCCCAGGGCCGGGTTGTCTTTGAGGGTGGCGCTGTTGACCACCATCATGTCCATGATTTCGCCGGGGATCTGGCTGGAGTTGAAGACTTCGGTCACACCGGGCTTGGCTTTGATGTCCGAGAGCATCGGGTTCCAGGTGGTGACGGCGTTGACCTGGTCGGTGTTGAAGGCGGCCGAGATGTCGGCGTCGGAGGTGTTGACCACTTTCAGGTCTTTCTCGGTGAGATCGACCGAATCCAGGGCCCGGGCCAGCAGGTAGTGCGAGACCGACAGTTCCACCAGATTGACGTCCATGCCCTTGAGGTCGGTAACTTTCTTGCCTTCGCCCTTGAGCACGACGCCGTCGTTGCCGTTGGAGAAATCGCTGACGATCAGTGCGGTGCTGTCCACGCCACCGGCCGCCGGAATGGTCAGCGCATCCATGTTGGTCATGGTGCAGCCGTCAAACTGACCGGCGGTGTATTGATTGATGGATTCGACGTAGTCGTTGAGCTGCACCACATCGATCTTGATCCCGTACTTCTTCGCCCATTTGTCGACGATGCCTTGGCTGCCGGCGTATTCCCAGGGCATCCAGCCGGCATAGATCGTCCAGCAGACGCTGAAGTGGTCTTTCTGGGCGGCGTGGGACGAGACGCTGACGAGGGCGGCAAACACGGCGGCGAGCAGGGCGGGTAAACGAAGTCGGGTCATGGGATGGTTCTCCAGTTGATCAAGGGCGGGCAGGAGTCAACGCGGCACCGCGAACGGTGGCTTGTCTCCCGGGCTTTTGTCCCGCCGTGTAACCTCAACTGGAGGTCGCCAACTCTCGGACCAGCCACTCGCTTAAGCGAGCCGGAACCCTAGTCAGCCATTGCAAATTGTGGTGCCGCGAACCTGTGATGACTCCTGCACGCTTTTACTAAAGCGAGAGCCGTGCCAAGTCCGCGCAAAGCGTCTGGGCTGGGGCATGACGGCGAATGACGGGCGGGAGAGGGCGTGTGATTGCTTTGTCATGGTGCAGCGGCGCACCGCAATGGGCCGCTGATCAGAAGGTTTTGGCCGGCGCGCACTCGGTGTCGGTTTCACAGTCAAAACAGGTGCGAGTCGGGCCTGTGCCGACTGCTGTCGCGGGTCTTTCAGGAGGCCGCCATGGTTTATCAAAAACTGCTTCGTCGATTATTGCTGGGCGCGGTGTTGGGCCTGGGCTTGTCCGGTTGCTATTACTACGCTGGCACTGCGGACGTGTACGCCACACCGTATTACTACCCCGGCTATTACTACTCGCCTTATTACTACGGCTATTCCTACCCTCGGTACTACGGTCGCTATCGCTACTATTACTACGGCAACCACGGGTATTACGGTGGTCACGGGCCGGGCTATTACCACGGCGGTGGCGGTCGCTACGGTCGCCATTGATCAGCACGGCGCCGCCATTGAGGGCGGCGCCGTTTTTTCAGGGCAAAGATGAAAAACCTTTCATCGGCGAGTTGTTTCAATGTGTTTCATGAACGCACCAGATTCCGAAATCGATGTCTGATCTTTCGACAGTCGCCAACAATTGACTGTCGCCTGCCAGCGTCGCTGGTGTGGCTCACCCGCGGTCCAGGAGGCCGCCATGTATCGTCGAATTCTTATGCTGGTCGTGTTGAGTTTGTCCCTTGGTGCATGCGTTCCCTATTCCTACGGAGATGGAGGCAGCTACTACAGTTCTGAGGTCTACTCGTCCCCTGCGCCGGCTTATTACTCGGGCGGTGGCAGCTACTACTCGGCACCACGCTATTACCAACCTGCACCGCGTTACTACCAGCCGGCTCCCCGTTATTACTCGGCGCCGCGTTATTACCAGCCGCAGCCGCGCTATTACCAGTCCCACAACCGTGGCTGGCAAGGGCATGATCGGGGCGGTTGGGATGGTCGCAACCGGGGCAACTGGGACAATGACCGCGGTGGTCGTGGTGGTCGAGGCGACCACCGAGGCGGGCGTGGCGATCATGACGGTCGCGATGGCCGGGGCAATCACCGTTAATCAGCAGCGATAAAAAAAGCGGCGCATCAAGCGCCGCTTTTTTTGTGCCTGGATTTCAGTAATCCGACAAATCCGCCAACGGATGCCGACCTTCCCACACCTTATGGAAATGCGCCTCGACCACCGCATCCGGCACGTTATTGATGTCCGGCCAGTGCCAGCGCGGCTTCTGGTCCTTGTCGATCAACCGCGCCCGCACCCCTTCGCTGAATTCGGGGTGACGGCAGCAGTTGAGGCTCAGGGTGTATTCCATCTGAAAGACTTCAGCCAGCGACAGATGCCGGGCCCGGACGATTTGTTCCCAGACCAGATGAGCGGTCACGGGTGAACCTTCGGTCATGGTCTTCGCCGCGCGGCTGAGCTGCGGATCGGTGGAGTCGCGCAGATGGCTGATGGCTTTCCAGGCGCAGCGCACATCGCTGACATCCAGCAGTTCGTCGATCTGCTGGCGGCGCGGCAGCCATTGCGCTTCGGGCATCTGTGCGACGGCTTCCTGCTGCAACGCCTTGAGCAGGCTGTTGAGCTGCATCGAGGTCTGTTCCTGCCAGTTCAATTGCAGCAGGCCTTCGACCAGTTCTTCTTGCTGTTCTTCGAGCAGGAAGCGGTCCGCCAGATCCAGGTCGATCGCATCCCGCGCGTTCATATGCGCGCCGGTCAGGCCGAGAAACAACCCGAGCTTGCCCGGCAACCGCGACAGGAACCAACTGGCGCCGACGTCCGGGTACAAACCGATGCTGATTTCCGGCATCGCCAAGCGGCTGCTCGGCGTGACAATCCGGATGCTCGCGCCTTGCAGCAGGCCCATGCCGCCGCCGAGGACGTAGCCGTGGCCCCAGCAGATCAGCGGTTTAGGGTAGGTGTGCAGCTTGAAGTCCAGGCGATATTCCGCGGCAAAGAATTGCGCGGCCAGGGGCGGTACTTCCCCGGGATGATTGCGACAGGCTTCGACCAGGCTGCGCACTTCGCCGCCGGCGCAGAAGGCCTTGGCGCCGTTGCCGCGCAGCAGGACGCAGACGATTTGCGGATCCTTGGCCCAGGCGTCCATCTGATCGCGCAGGGCGTTGATCATTGGCAGGGAGAGGGCATTCAACGACTGTTCGGCATCCAGGCTGGCGATGCCGATGCGCGCGCCGTCGGTGCCGGTGAGTTCTTCGAAGTGCAGATTCATCGTGACCTCGATCGGGAATTTGAGCGTTCAGTATGATCGCATTGCAGGAAAGTGCCGGTTCTGTGTCAGATCAATTGACAAGCCTGCCCAGCTTTCCTAGGGTTCGCCCCATTGTTTTTGCCGGGTATGACCATGACTGCTGACGACCGTATCAAACTCGAACCGAGCTGGAAGGAGGCACTGCGTGCTGAGTTCGACCAGCCCTACATGGCAGAGTTGCGCTCATTCCTGCAACAGGAGCGCGCGGCGGGCAAGGAAATCTATCCCCCAGGCCCGATGATCTTCAACGCGCTCAACTCGACGCCGCTGGACAAGGTCAAAGTCGTCATCCTCGGCCAGGACCCGTATCACGGCCCGGGCCAGGCCCATGGCTTGTGCTTCTCGGTGCAACCGGGCGTGCCGGCGCCGCCGTCGCTGGTGAACATCTATAAAGAGTTGAAGCGCGACCTGAACATCGACATCCCGAGCCATGGCTGTCTGCAAAGCTGGGCCGACCAGGGCGTGCTGATGATCAACACCACCATGACCGTCGAGCGCGCCAACGCCAATGCACACAAGGACAAGGGCTGGCAGTACTTCACCGATCGGATCATTGAAGTGGTCAGCGAACATCAGCCGCATCTGGTGTTCATGCTGTGGGGCGCCCATGCCCAGAGCAAGCAGAAACTCATCGATGCCACCAAGCACCTGGTGCTGACCTCGGTGCATCCGTCACCGTTGTCCGCTTATCGTGGTTTTCTGGGGTGTGGGCACTTCAGCCGGACCAACAAGTTTCTGGAACAGAATGGCGAGACGCCGATTGAATGGCGGTTGCCGCCGGTCGCGTAATGATCGTTCCCACGCTCCGCGTGGTAACGCCTCATTGGGCGCTCCGCGTCCGCTTTGGGACGCGGAGCGTCCCGGGCTGCATTCCCACGCAGAACGTGGGAACGATCAGGGTAGGGGGGAATCCGGCGCTCGATTCCAATACTTGAACAACGGCTCCGCCAGAAACAATACGAACAACAGCCGCATCACCTGCATTGCCGTCACCAGCGGCACCGACAATTGCAGCGTCTCCGCCGTCAAACTCATCTCCGCAATCCCGCCGGGCATCATGCCCAGCGTCAGTGAGCGCAAATCCAGATGGGTCAGCGCACTCAACCCCAAGGCCGCCGCCGTGGCGATCAACATGGTCAACACCGTGCCGATCAACGTCCGCCCCATAAAGGACGGCGCCCGGCGGAAGAACTGCCGATTGAAGTGACACCCCAACCCGCTGCCAATCAGCCACTGGCCAATCTGGCTGCCACCGTTGGGCAACCCAATGTGCAGGTCCCAACCAATACTCACCGCGGCACTGACCAGTAATGGCCCGAACAGCCACGGATTGGGTTGACGCAAGCGCTGCCAGCCCCAGGCGAGCAGGGCGCCCGCCGGGAACAGCATCGCCAGCCAGCGCCAATCAACCACCGTGGCATGCCCGATTGGCGTACCGTCCCCCAGCAAATACTTGAACGCCGCTGGCACACACAGCACCACCACCAATACCCGCAAACTCTGCCCCGCCGCGACCCGGCTGAGCACCGCGCCATTGCGCGCGCCGAGGTTGACCATCTCCCCGGAGCCCCCCGGCATGCTGGAAAAGAATGCAGTGGCGCGATCCTCCCCGGTACGCCGCATCAACCAGACCCCGACCACACTGGACAGGCTGGTGACCAGCGCACCGAAGAAGATCAAGCCGAAGTGGCTCAGCACCTGCTCCATCACCACCGGGGTGAAGTGCAGGCCGATGCCGATGCCGACGATCCACTGCCCGCACTTGCGTCCGCCCGGGATTTCCGCCAATTGCCAGGGCGTGAGGCAGCGCACCAGGATGATCGCCAGCAACGAGCCGACCATCCACGGCAACGGCCAGCCGACCTGGCTGGCGAGGTAACCGCCGAGCAGGCCGACCAGCGGTGTTCCCCACCAGGTTTTGAACGGACGATCAGACATCGGCGATAGCGCGCCGGGAGGCCGAACGTTTGCGCCAGATCCGGATGATTGGCATCAGCAGCATGATTGCGGTCAGCACCCAGACACCAAACGTGATCGGGCTGGACCAGAGAATCTCCAGCGCACCGTTGGAAATTGACAGCGCACGACGCAGGTTTTGCTCCATCAAGCCGCCGAGGATGAACCCCAGCAGGACCGGCGACAACGGGAAGTCCAGCTTGCGCAGGAGGTAACCGAAGATGCCGATGCCGACCATCAGGAACAGGTCGAACGTGGTGGCGTGCACCGCGTAGACGCCGATCCCGGTAATGATCGCGATCACCGGCACCAGCGCCCAGTTGGGTACGGCGAGGATGCGAGTGAAGATGCGGATCATCGGGATGTTAAGGATCACCAGCATGATGTTGGCGACGAACAACGATGCGATCAGGCCCCAGACGATGTCCGGTTGTTGCTGGAACAGCAGCGGCCCCGGGGTGATGTTGTACAGCGACAGTGCGCCGATCATCACCGCGGTGGTGCCCGAGCCTGGAACGCCAAGGGTCAGCATCGGCACCAGTGCACCACACGCTGCGCCGCCGATGGCGGTTTCCGGCGCTGCGAGGCCGCGCATGTCGCCCTGACCGAAGGTGCCTTTGGCGCCGGCAATGCGTTTCTCGGTCATGTAGGCCACGGCGCTGGCCAGCGTCGCGCCGGCACCGGGCAACACGCCCATGATAAAGCCCAGCACGCCGCAACGAATGTTCACCACGAACACCGCCGAGGCTTCCTTGAAGTTGAACATCATGCGGCCGGTGGCTTTCACCGCTTCCTGGCCGTGGTGGGTTTTTTCCAGCAGCAGGAGGATTTCGCTGATGGAGAACAGGCCCAGTACCAACACGACGAACTGGATGCCGTCGGTCAGGTGGATGTTGTCCCCGGTGAAGCGGTACACACCACTGTTGGCGTCGATGCCGACCGTCGACAGAAACAGACCGATCAGCGCCGCAATAAACGTTTTCAGCGGACGATCACCCGCCATACCGCCCAGGCAGACAATCGCAAACACCATCAACACGAAGTATTCCGCCGGTCCAAAGGCAATCGCCCATTTCGCCAGCAACGGGGCGAACAGCACCATGCCGCAGGTGGCGATAAACGCGCCGATGAACGAACTCCATGCCGACAACGACAGCGCTACACCGGCCAGGCCTTTGCGGGCCATCGGGTAACCGTCGAGGGTGGTCATCACGGTGGACGCTTCACCGGGTATGTTCAGCAGGATCGAGCTGATCCGGCCGCCATATTCGCAACCCAGGTACACCGCCGCCAGCAGGATCAGTGCTGATTCCGGTGGCAGGCCGAGGGCGAATGCGATCGGGATCAACAACGCCACGCCGTTGATCGGGCCCAGGCCCGGCAGCAGGCCGACCACGGTGCCAATGAGCGTGCCGCACAGTGCGGTCACCAGGTTGTACGGGGTCAGCGCGACGCCAAATCCGTGCCCCAAATAGCCAAGAGTATCCATATCAGTTCTCCAGAACGTCGAGCACGCCTAAGGGCAGCGGCACGTCCATCACCTTGTCGAACAGCAAATAAAGACCGATCGCCATCAGGCTGATGATCACCACGCTGGGCAGCCAGCGGCCGCCGTACAGGCGGGCCATCGGAATCCCGATCAGGATGCTTGCGACAATGAAACCAAGGGGTTCGAAGGTCCCCGCGAACACTAGCAGCAGCACCACGCAGATACCGATTTTGGTCAGGGTCTCGCGGTCCATCGGTGGTTCGTCAGGGTTGTGTTTGATCTGTGCGGGACGAAACACCATGTACAACAGCGCCACGCCCATCAGGGCCAGCATCAACAAAGGGAAGGCCCGTGGCCCCACCGGTTCGTAGGAAAAAGCCGCTTGGTATGGCCACGCCATCAGCGCCAGGCCGACACAGGCCGCCAGCAACACCGAAGCAAAAATGCGTTGTAAGAGCATGAGGAACTCCTGTGCCGCGACCCCGCGAAAACGGGGTCGCAGCCGCTAGACAGAGACGATCACTGGATCAGGCCGAACTCTTTGGCCAGCACTTTGTAGTCCGCGACTTGCTTCTTCACGTAGGTGTCCAGTTCCGTGCCGGTCATGGCGAACGGGAACAGCTCACGCTGGTCGCGCAGCTTGGCGAAATCCTCGGAAGCCAGCAGTTTGTCGAAGGCGTCTTTCCACCAGGCGTAGTCTTCGTCGCTGACCTTCGGCCCGAGGTAGAAGCCGCGAACCACTGGCCAGACGATGTCGTAGCCTTGCTCCTTGGCCGTCGGGATGTCCTTCATTTCCGGCTCGTCCAGACGCTTGTCGGAGAACACCGCCAGCAGGCGCATGTCGCCGCTCTGGATGTGCGGCATGGAGTCGGAAATGTCGGTGCTGCCGACCTGGATGTGGCCGCCCAGCAGGGCGGTGGCGATTTCACCGCCGCCTTCGAGGGCGACATAACGCAGGTCGCGCGGGTTGATCCCGGCGGCCTTGGCGATCAGTGCGGTTTGCATCCAGTCCTGGCTGCCGACAGTGCCGCCGGAACCGATCACCACTTTGCTCGGATCTTTCTTCAGCGCTTGAACGAGATCGTCGAGGGTCTTGTAAGGCGAATCGCTTTTCACCGCGATGGCGCCGTAGCTGGTGCCGACCGCGGCCAGCCAACGCACGTTGGTTTCATCGAAACGCCCGAACTTGCCTTGGGCCAGGTTCAGCAGCGAACCGCTGGACCACGCCACCAGCGTGCCGGCATCCGCCGGGCGCTGGGCGACCACCGCGTTGTACGCCACCGCGCCGACACCGCCGGGCATGTAGGTCACGCGCATCGGTTTGGTCAGCAGTTTTTCATTCACCAGCGCGCTTTGCGCCAGTTTGCAGGTCAGGTCGAAACCGCCGCCGGGGGCGGCCGGGGCGATGCATTCCGGGCGCTTGGGCTCGGCCATCAGTTGGCCGGCGAACAGCAGGGCGCTGGCGGTCAGAGCAACTTTACGCAGTGATAAGTTCATTCAAGTCTCCTTGGGAGTTGTTGTTATGGATGTACTGAATTACCAAAGTGCAACGCTATAGCTCACCAGCAGACGCACTTCATCGGCATCGCGAGCGGAGTAGTTGGAACGGTAGGTGGCATTACGCAGGCGCACGGCGACGTCCTTGAGCGCGCCGCTTTGTACAACATATTTGATCTCGGTGTTGCGCTCCCACTCTTTGCCTTCGTCACCGTTCTTGAGCTTGATGTTGTCACCGCTCAGGTAACGGCTCATGAAACTCAGGCCGGGGATGCCGAGTTTGGCGAAGTCGAAGTCGTAGCGTGCCTGCCAGGAATGTTCTTCGGCACCGGCAAAGTCGTTGATCTGTACAAAGTTGACCAGGTACGGGTCGGCGCCATCGATATACGGGAACGCACTGTCGCCGGACATGTGCTGATAACCGGCGCTGAATTTATGCCCGCTCAAGGCATAGCTCACCAGGCCGTTGAGGGATTTGTTGTCGATCTTGCCGCCACGGGCCGCGCCCTGGTCATCACTGATCGCCAGTCGCAAGTCGGTGCCGAAAGTGCCCGGGCCGAACGGTTGCGAGGCGACCACGCCGAGGAAGTGCTGGTTATAGACTTCATCGAGTTGCGCGAAGTGGTAGCTGCCGGTGATCTTGTCGGTGAACTTGTAGTCCACGCCGCCAAAATCGAAGTGCTTGCCGGCGGCCGTGCCGGCGAAACGGCTGTTCTTGTTGTTGAGGGCAATGTCTTCGAAATCGGTGCTGTCGCGGTCCTTGGCTTTCTCCAGTCGGCCACCGGTGAAGGTCAGGTTCTTGATCTCTTTGGAGGTCAGCAGGCCGCCTTCAAAGGTCTGCGGCAGGATGCGTCCGTCGTTGGGCTTGAGGATCGGCAGTTCCGGAATCAGGCTGCCGATTTTCAGTTCGGTGGCGGAGATTTTTACTTTGCCGGTCAGGCCCAGCTTGGAGTACTCGTCGGCGGCGCGGCCGTCATCATGGGTCGGCAACAAGCCGGTGCCGGTGCGGTCGGGACTCGAGTCGAGCTTGACCCCCAGCATGCCCAGCGCATCGACCCCGAACCCCACGGTGCCGTCGGTGTAACCCGATTGCAGATTGAGCAGGAAACCCTGGGCCCATTCGTCACGCTTGGATTGCTGGGCGCTGGTGCCGTCGCGAAAGTCGCGGTTGAAATACATGTTGCGGGTTTCAAGGGTTGCCGTACTGTCTTCGAAGAAGGCAGCCTGGCTCAACGGCGAAAAGCCGGCGAAGGCGGCGGCACTGGCAAGGACGGTCTGGCTGAGGCGGGAAAAACGAACAGGCGGGCGAGCCTGAAGCTGCATGGACTGCATCGTGAAGTACTCCGTTTATTGTTCTTATTGGCGAAAACGCTTCGAGGCGTTTTTCGTGTTCACTAGTGCGCTAGCGACGGCCAGTTAAGACTGTCCGTGGCTGGACTCTAACCGGCCAACCTTTCGCTAACCTTTCAACTGACTTTCACGGTTTTCGGGCTTCACAGCGGCGGATGCGGCTGTAAACTCCGCGGCAAAGAATGGCGTCGACCATCCCTGAATGAGGTAAAAAGCCATGCGTGTCCTGCTCGTCGAAGACCACCTGCAGCTCGCCGAAAGTGTCGCCCAGGCGCTCAAGAGCACGGGTCTGACCGTGGATGTGCTGCACGACGGCGTGGCGGCCGACCTGGCCTTGAGCAGCGAGGAATACGCCATGGCGATCCTCGACGTCGGCCTGCCACGAATGGATGGTTTCGAAGTGCTGGCGCGTTTGCGAGCCCGAGGCAAGAACCTGCCGGTGTTGATGCTGACCGCGCGCAGCGACGTCAAGGATCGGGTTCACGGCCTTAATCTGGGCGCCGACGATTACCTGGCCAAGCCGTTCGAATTGACCGAACTCGAGGCCCGGGTCAAAGCCTTGCTGCGCCGTAGCGTGCTCGGCGGCGAGCGTCAACAGCGCTGCGGCGTGCTGGCCTATGACCTCGACACCCGGCGCTTCACCCTCGGCGAAGAATTGCTGACCCTGACTTCTCGCGAGCAGGCAGTGCTTGAAGCTTTGATCGCTCGTCCCGGTCGGGTGATGAGTAAGGAGCAATTGGCTTCTCAAGTGTTTGGCCTGGACGAAGAGGCCAGCCCCGACGCCATCGAAATCTACGTCCACCGTTTGCGCAAGAAACTCGACGGCCAACCCGTGGCGATCGTGACCTTCCGCGGCCTCGGCTATTTGCTGGAAAGCCGCGATGCATAAGCCGAGCAGCCTGCGCTGGCGGTTGCTGTGGAATCTGGCGTTGCTGCTGGTGGTGTTGATGCTGGCCAGTGGTTTGAGCGCTTATTGGAACGGTCGCGAAGCCGCCGACACGGCGTATGACCGGACCTTGCTGGCCTCGGCGCGGACCATCGCCGCCGGGGTCTCCCAGCGCGACGGCACCCTCAGCGCCGACGTGCCTTACGTGGCGCTCGATACGTTCGCCTACGACAGCGCCGGGCGAATCTTTTATCTGGTCAACGACATCCACCAGAACCTGATCTCCGGCTACGAAAACCTGCCACCACCACCACCGGGTACGCCGCGCACCGATGACTATCCGGCGCTGGCGCGTTTCTACAACGCCGTTTATCGCGGGCAGAACGTGCGCGTGGTGAGCCTGCTCAAACCCGTCAGCGAGCCGAATATGAACGGCATGGCGGAAATCCGTGTTGCGGAAACCGACGAGGCGCGGGTCAGCATGGCCCGCAGTCTGGCGGCGGATACGCTGCTGCGCCTGGGGATGTTGGCGATTGGTGCGTTGCTGCTGGTGTGGTTTGCGGTCAGTGCCGCTTTACGGCCGCTGGAGCGCCTGCGCACGGCGGTGGAAGAGCGCCAGCCCGACGATTTGCGTCCCTTGCCGTTGGTAGAAGTGCAGCATGAACTGTGGCCATTGGTGCGGGCGCTCAATCACTTTACCGAGCGTCTGCGCGGGCAGTTCGAGCGTCAGGCGCAATTTATCGCCGATGCCGCCCATGAATTACGCACGCCGTTGGCGGCGCTCAAGGCGCGTCTTGAACTGGGCTTGCGCGCCAGCGAACCGCAAACCTGGCGCAGTACGTTGGAGACGGCCGCCCAGAGCACGGATCGCCTGACCCATCTGGCTAACCAGTTGCTGTCCCTGGCGCGGGTCGAAAATGGCGCGCGGGCGATTGCCGAGGGTGGTGCACAGCTGCTGGACCTGAGCCAGTTGGCTCGGGAACTGGGCATGGCCATGGCACCACTGGCCCACGCGCGCGGCGTGGCACTGGCGCTGGAAGCGGACGAACCAGTGTGGTTGCGCGGTGAACCGACGTTGTTAAACGAATTGCTGAGCAATCTGGTGGACAACGCCCTGGCCCACACACCGCCGGGCGGCAATGTGATCCTGCGCGTAACGGCACCCGCCGTGTTGGAGGTTGAGGACGACGGGCCGGGCATTCCCCTGGAAGAGCGCGATCGGGTATTCGAGCGCTTTTACCGGCGTAATCAGCAGGTCGCGGGGTCCGGGTTGGGGTTGGCGATTGTGGGGGAGATTTGCCGCGCGCATTTGGCGCAGATCAGCCTTCACGACGGGGAGCGTGCGGGGTTGAAGGTGAGGGTGAGTTTTATTGCGGGGGAGTGAGGGTGTTTGTGCCGGCCTCTTCGCGGGCAAGCCTCGCTCCTGCAGAGGGCTCGTTGCGTCTGTAGGAGCAAGGCTTGCCCGCGAAGGCCGCAACTCGGTCTCGATTAATAAAACATCGACCTGGATTCTTCCAGCTCCAGGCACATCGGCTCGTTCTCGGGATCAATCCCCAGCTTCTTGAAGGCCGGCACACTGAACGCGTCGATGCGCGCCAGCGGGTGGTCGGTGCCTTTGTGGCAATACAGGCTGGCGACCTGCACCAGGTCGACATAATCAACCTTTGCGGACTCACGCTTGAAGTCCAGATACTGGCCCGGCAATTTCACCAGCATTTCCGGAAACTCCCAGACGCTGAGCAGTTTATCGCCCAGCAGCGGATGAATGCGGTCGATCACATGATTGAGGCTGACCGGGTCCGAGAGCAGTTCGTAGTGATCTTCGGCGTACGTCAGGATCGGCAGCACCCCAATCTGATGCACCAGACCGCCCAAGGCTGCCTGATCCGGTTTGAGCTGGGTGTAACGGCGGCACAGGGCATAACTGATCCCGGCGATTTCAAGGCTTTTGCGCCAGACATCGCGCATTTTCTGCTCTACCACCTCGGAACTGGCGTGGAAGATTTGCTCCATCACCAGGCCGATGGCCAGGTTGCTGCTGTAATTCACGCCCAGCCGGGTGATGGCGGTGTGCAGGTCGGTGACTTCCTGGGTCGCCCGCAGCAACGGGCTGTTGACCACTTTGATCAGGCGCGCCGACAGTGCGGTATCGCGGCCAATCACCTTACTCAAGGTGCTAACGCTGATTTCCGGATCTTCAGCGGCCTTGCGAATCCGCAGGGCCACTTCCGGTAATGTTGGCAGAACCAGGTCATCGTTATCGATGGCCTCAACCAAATCCTGTTGGACCTTATCCGCCAGCTCACTCATTTCTGTTCTCTAGGGTCTTGCAAAAAAATACTGCTCTCAGCGCTGGATTTCTTTATCGCGATCCAGCGTGTAGGGCAGGTCGAGCAGGTGCAGGGCAGGGCCTTCGAGCGCTGCCAGATGGATATCACCCGACTCTGCAGCTTCGGCTTGCAGCACCGCCAGGAGTTCAATGTTTAGTTCGCCGCGTGCGGCAATCACCACTTCGCCGATGGCGCTGCCGTGGCTTGGGGCAAACAGCTGGGTGCCGGGCTCAGGCAATTCATTGCCATCCAGCTTCAAGCGATACAAGCGACGCTTGAGTTTGCCCAGGTATTGCATGCGGGCGACGATTTCCTGGCCGGTGTAGCAGCCTTTCTTGAAACTCACGCCGCCGACGGCTTGCAGGTTGAGCATCTGCGGGATGAACAGCTCGCGGGTGCTCGGCATGACCTGGCCGATCCCTGCGCGGATCTGGCCCAGCAGCCATTGATTCAGCTCGCCTTCGGCCAGCAGGGTAGCGAGTTTGCCTTTGATCGCATCGGCTTGATCGGCAGCGACCCAAAGTTCCGCCCGCTCAGGCGATACACGAATGGCGATCAAGCCATCGTTACGCACAACACTGTCAGTGTCGGCCGGCAACTCAAGACCCAGGCTGCGCAATGCGGCATCGCCATGGTCGAGGCCCAGGCGCACCCAGGCGGCGCTTTCGTCGGTCAGTTTGGATTTGGAAAACACCGCGTATTTTTTCAGGTCCGCCAGTTGCGGCTCCAGCAGTTCGCTGGCCATGGCCAGGAGCACGCCATCGCCATCCAGCAGAATGCGGAAACTCGACTGCATCCGGCCTTTCTGGGTGCAGCGGGCACCGAGGCTGGCCTGGGTGTCACTCAGGTAATTGAGGTTGCAGGTCAGTTGGCCCTGCAGGAACTTGCCGGCATCCGCGCCGCGGACCGCGAGAACGCCTTCGTGTGACAGGGTGCAGAAAAAAGCAGAATCGGCCATGGGTCATCGCAGGGTAAAGAGTCTGGGGGACATCATAAGGGGGCGCCCATGAAATGGGTAGTTCACAAAAGGTCGGGAGGGCCGACCAAAGCCGACTGTTCGACCGTGCGCGGGGCTGTATACTTGCCGCCTATTTGAGGAGCGCTCCATGGTCGAAGATGTTGAACTGAATCGCCTCTACTGGCACAGCCGCCGCGGCATGCTTGAGCTTGACGTGTTGCTGGTGCCGT
The DNA here is from genome assembly GCF_055179735.1 of Pseudomonas sp. Emmai. Taxonomy (NCBI): domain Bacteria; kingdom Pseudomonadati; phylum Pseudomonadota; class Gammaproteobacteria; order Pseudomonadales; family Pseudomonadaceae; genus Pseudomonas; species Pseudomonas sp. Emmai. The sequence goes on from NZ_CM143685.1 coordinate 1,878,945, forward strand.
TCGTGAAAGAGGTCTACCCGCACCTCAATGATGTCGACCGCGATTGCTACCGTAAGCTGCTTGAGTGCGAAGATCAGGACATGTTCGGCTGGTTCATGGAACGCGCCGAATCGGAAGATCCGGAGCTTCAGCGCATGGTTCGCATGATCCTGGACCGTGTCCAGCCCAAGTAATGGGTTCGAATGCCGCTGGCATGCCTCACGGCAGTTGCTGGCGGTTTACGTTGTGGCCCAGCTGTTCGCGTTGGGTTCTTTGTTTCTTCTTTCTATACCTGCCTGGGCTAGCGTGCTCGGCATCTTGCTGTGCGCGGTTCATGGCTTTTGGGCGTTGCCGCGACAGATTTTACTGACGCATCCGCAGGCGTTTCGCGGGTTGCGTCGTGATGCGGACGGCTGGCAATTGTGGAATCAGGCGGGAGGTTGGCAACCGGTGCAACTGCGGCCGGACAGCCTGGCGCTACCGTTGGTCGTGGTGCTGCGGTTTCGTCTGCGGGGCGAGCGGCGGGTCAGGACGATCTGCGTGCCCCGGGATGCGCAAGCGGCGGATTTGCACCGACGCCTGCGGGTTCGGCTGAAATTCAGTCGGCGTAGGTGGGCGGCACCAGAATAGTGTCCAGGGCCACGGGCAGCAGGTTTGGGTAGTCGAGGGTGTAATGCAGGCCGCGGCTTTCCTTGCGTTCCATGGCTGAGCGGATCATCAATTCGGCCACCTGGGCCAGGTTACGCAACTCGATCAAATCCCGGCTGACTTTATAGTTGCTGTAGAACTCGTCGATTTCGTCCAGCAACAACCGCACCCGATGCTGGGCCCGTTGCAGACGCTTGTTGGTGCGCACGATGCCGACGTAGTCCCACATGAAGCGCCGCAGCTCATCCCAGTTGTGCGCGATGATCACGTCTTCGTCGGAGTCAGTAACCTGGCTGGCATCCCAGACGGGCAGGGCGATGGGGATCGACACCTGCGGCAACTGTTCAAGAATGTCCGCCGCCGCCGAACGCGCATAGACGAAACATTCCAGCAGCGAGTTGCTGGCCATGCGGTTGGCGCCGTGCAGGCCGGTGAAACTGGTTTCGCCAATGGCGTACAGGCCCGGCACATCGGTGCGGCCCTGCTGATCGACCATCACGCCACCGCAGGTGTAGTGCGCCGCCGGCACCACCGGGATCGGCTGTTTGGTAATGTCGATGGAAAACTCGAGGCAGCGCTCATAAACAGTCGGGAAGTGGGTCTTGATGAAGGCTTCGGGCTTGTGGCTGATGTCCAGGTAGACGCAGTCGACGCCCAGGCGCTTCATTTCATGGTCGATGGCCCGGGCGACGATGTCCCGGGGCGCCAGTTCGGCCCGGGGGTCGAAGCGCTGCATGAAACGTTCGCCGTTCGGCAGCTTCAGGTGCGCACCTTCGCCGCGCAAGGCTTCGGTGATCAGGAAGCTTTTGGCCTGGGGGTGATACAGGCAGGTGGGGTGAAACTGGTTGAATTCCAGGTTCGCCACCCGGCAGCCCGAACGCCAGGCCATGGCGATGCCATCACCGCAGGCGCCGTCGGGGTTGCTGGTATAGAGGTAGACCTTGGCGGCGCCGCCGGACGCGAGGATCACGAAGCGCGCGCCATAGGTGTCGACTTCGCCGCTGGCGCGGTTGAGCACGTAGGCGCCGAGGCAGCGGTCGCCTTCCAGGCCGAGGCGCTTTTCGGTGATCAGGTCGACCGCGACCCGCTGTTCCAGCAATTCGATGTTCGGGCGTTTTTTCGCCTGATCGAGCAGCGTCCTGAAGATCGCCGCACCGGTGGCGTCGGCGGCGTGGATGATGCGCCGATGACTGTGGCCGCCTTCGCGGGTCAAGTGAAACTCGAAACCGCCGTCTTCGGTGCCGGATTGTTCATCGCGAGTAAAGGGCACGCCTTGGTCGATCAGCCACTGGATGGCTTCCTTGCTGTGCTCGACGGTAAAGCGCACGGCATCTTCATGGCACAGGCCACCGCCGGCATTGAGCGTGTCATCGACGTGGGATTCAACGGTGTCGGTGTCATCCAGGACGGCGGCGACCCCGCCCTGGGCCCAGAATGTCGAGCCGTTGGCGAGGTCGCCTTTGCTCAAGACGGCGATGCGCAGGTGACCGGGCAAGGTCAGCGCAAGGCTCAGACCGGCAGCGCCGCTGCCAATCACCAGAACATCGTGTTGAAACTGTTGGCTCATTTCAGGATTCCGCTCAAAGCGACCCGGGTCGGGGTTGGCGCAAGACACCTGGATCGGCGAGTCAGGCAGCCATACAGCCCACTAGTATATAGAGGGGGGGAGCGGCACAATAGCCGGGCCACCATGGCATTGTGAAACTACAGTGACAGAAAAGACTGGACGCTTCGTCGGATGTTTTTTTCGCCGGTTCGGCGACAAGACGACTGTATCGAGGATTTAACACTCTTTTTCACTTCACGGTTGCACAATGTTGGTTGCACCCGGCTATAAATATTTGGAACTTTTGCCAAGGGCCCAAGATCAATAGCGGGTTGCCTGAATCAAGGGACAGTGTCGGCTTCAGTGCGGGACCTGCGGTTTGGTCCTCGCCGGCGAACCGATGACAAGATTATTCGCGCAGCCGGGTTGTCCCGAGCTGCGCTTTTCGTGCGTGCCAAATCAGAGAGCCCGCAGGAAACTTGCTTGGAGGGGGAGAACTTTTGCGAAAAGCCCGAGTCTATGTTTGCAAGTCTGGTCGTTTAGTTATGCAAGCCTCCTTCGAGCTTATCGAGGAGTGTTCATGCTAACCCAGGAAGAGGATCAGCAGCTGGTTGAGCGCGTCCAACGCGGCGACAAGCGAGCTTTCGATCTGCTAGTGCTGAAATACCAGCACAAAATTCTCGGGTTGATCGTGCGTTTCGTGCACGACACCCATGAAGCCCAGGATGTGGCACAGGAAGCCTTTATCAAGGCTTACCGTGCACTTGGTAATTTCCGCGGAGACAGCGCGTTTTATACGTGGCTTTACCGCATCGCCATCAACACGGCGAAAAACTATCTGGTTTCACGCGGCCGTCGGCCGCCGGATAGTGATGTCAGTTCCGAAGATGCAGAGTTCTACGACGGCGATCATGGCCTCAAGGATCTCGAGTCGCCAGAACGCGCATTGCTGCGGGATGAGATCGAAGGCACTGTCCATCGAACCATCCAGCAACTTCCAGAAGATTTGCGTACGGCCTTAACTTTACGTGAATTCGATGGTCTGAGTTACGAGGACATTGCGGCAGTCATGCAATGTCCGGTGGGTACCGTGCGTTCCCGGATTTTCCGGGCTCGGGAAGCCATCGATAAAGCCCTGCAGCCGTTGTTGCAGGAAAACTGAGACAGCGGCGACAGCCAAGAGAGGAACGCCATGAGTCGTGAAGCCCTGCAGGAATCGCTGTCCGCAGTGATGGATAACGAAGCGGACGAGCTGGAATTGCGTCGGGTACTGAATGCCTTTGACGATGTTGAAACCCGCGAAACCTGGGCTCGTTACCAGATCGCTCGGGCAGTCATGCACAAGGATCTGCTGCTTCCACGTCTGGACATCGCTGCGGCAGTCTCTGCTGCGTTGGAAGACGAAGCCGTCCCGGCCAAGGCAACTCGCGGTCCATGGCGTAGCCTGGGTCGTCTGGCCGTCGCTGCTTCGGTCACCGTTGCTGTATTGGCGGGTGTTCGTCTGTACAACCAGGACGAAATTGCTGGCGTCGAATTGGCGCAGCAATCCACTCAGTCCACCCTTGTTGCTCCACAAATCAAGGGTCCGGCTGTATTGGCAGGCTATAGTGAGAGTTCGGAAGCCACTGGCCCTATGGCCAACGGCGTATTGCAAGGTCAGCCGGGCTGGCACGATCAGCGTCTGCCAAGCTACTTGCGCCAGCATGCTCAACAGGCTGCACTGAAAGGCACTGAAAGCGCTCTGCCTTACGCTCGTGCAGCAAGCCTGGAAAGCCGTTAAGGAGGATCATGCGCGCCATCCCTCTACTTTCGCTTCTGCTTAGTGGCTGGTTCGTTGTTCCAGCCCACGCCGATGACGCCCAGGACTGGTTGACACGTCTGGGCCAGGCCGAGCAAACGCAAAGCTTTCACGGTACTTTTGTTTACGAGCGTAACGGTAGTTTTTCTACCCATAACATCTGGCATCGCGTCCAGGATGGCAAGGTCCGCGAGCGTTTACTCCAGCTCGACGGCTCGGCACAGGAAGTCGTGCGCATTGATGGGCATACTCAATGCGTCAGCGGTACCCTGATCGCAGGGCTGGGGGACTCTCCCAACTCTGCCGCTCGTGCACTCGATCCACAAAAGCTCAAGAATTGGTACGACCTTGCCGTCATCGGCAAGTCGCGTGTGGCTGGGCGTGCGGCGGTGATTGTTTCACTGACGCCGCGCGATCAGCATCGTTACGGTTTCGAGTTACACCTGGATAAAGAAACCGGCTTGCCCCTCAAGTCATTGCTATTGAATGACAAAGGGCAATTGCTGGAGCGTTTCCAGTTCACTCAACTGGATACCACCGACGCGCCGTCGGACAGCGATTTGCAGGCAGGCTCTGACTGCAAGGCGCTTGTCCTCGACACTGACAAGGCGACGGCGATCAAAACCGCCGAGGTCTGGCATTCGGATTGGTTGCCGCCGGGTTTCGAACTCAGCAGCAGCTCCTCGCGCAAAGATCCCGAGACAAAAACACAAGTCAGCAGTCTGATGTACGACGATGGCCTGGCCCGCTTCTCGGTGTTCCTTGAACCGTTGAATGGCGGCACCGTCACCGACACCCGTACTCAGCTGGGCCCAACCGTCGCGGTTTCCCGACGCTTGACCACGCCTCAGGGCGAGATGATGGTGACCGTTGTTGGTGAGATCCCGATCGGTACCGCCGAACGGATTGCGCTTTCCATGCGCTCCAACGCTACAACAGCCAAACAGTGAGCTGAACCAAAATGCTCATGGATCGACGATTTGATAGTGCGAGAGGTCAGCGATGCCCATCCCACCATTGAGATGTCGAAATGTTTAGTGAGCATTTCAATTTGCAAATCCCCCCGAATTTTCCTATAGGTCAGAGCCTCTCGGCTCTGGCCTTGTTTGTTGTTCCCGGAACAAAAATACCGGCGTATCGTTCCCGGTGTTCCTTGCTCCATATCGCTTAACCATGCTCGTCGTAACGGGAGCCGTATGTCGATACCACGCTTGAAGTCTTACCTTTCCATTTTCGCTACCGTGCTCGTGCTCGGTCAGGCGGTTTCTGCCCAAGCGGCGGAATTGCCTGACTTCACGCAACTGGTCGAACAGGCCTCGCCTGCGGTGGTGAACATCAGTACCACGCAAAAACTGCCTGATCGTAAAGTGTCAGGCCAGATGCCCGATCTCGAAGGCCTGCCGCCAGCGCTGCGCGAGTTCTTCGAGCGTGGCATGCCGCAACAGCGTTCGCCGCGTGGCGATCGTCAACGCGAAGCCACGTCCCTGGGTTCGGGTTTCATCATCTCGCCTGACGGCTACATCCTGACCAATAACCACGTGATTGCCGATGCCGACGAAATTCTCGTCCGCCTGGCTGATCGCAGTGAGTTGAAAGCCAAGCTGATCGGCACCGACCCGCGTTCCGACGTGGCACTGCTGAAAATCGAAGGCAAGGACCTGCCGGTGCTCAAGCTCGGCAAATCCCAGGACCTGAAGGCCGGTCAATGGGTTGTCGCCATCGGTTCGCCGTTCGGCTTTGACCATACCGTGACCCAAGGCATCGTCAGTGCCATCGGTCGCAGCCTGCCGAACGAAAACTATGTGCCGTTCATCCAGACCGACGTGCCGATCAACCCGGGCAACTCCGGTGGCCCGCTGTTTAACCTGAACGGTGAAGTGGTCGGGATCAACTCGCAGATCTACACCCGTTCCGGCGGCTTCATGGGCGTGTCGTTCGCCATCCCGATCGACGTTGCGATGGACGTGTCCAATCAGCTGAAAAGCGGCGGCAAAGTCAGCCGCGGCTGGCTGGGTGTGGTGATCCAGGAAGTGAACAAGGATCTGGCTGAATCGTTCGGCCTGGAGAAACCGGCCGGTGCACTGGTCGCTCAGATCCAGGATGACGGCCCGGCTGCCAAGGGTGGCCTGCAAGTGGGCGACGTGATCCTGAGCATGAACGGTCAACCAATCATCATGTCTGCCGACCTGCCGCATCTGGTCGGCGCGCTGAAGGCGGGTGCCAAGGCCAATCTTGAAGTTGTCCGCGAGGGCAAGCGCAAGAATGTCGAACTGGTCGTCGGCACGATCCCGGAGGAAGGTAAAGAGTCGGATGGCCTGCCGAAATCCGGTGTCGAGAGCAGCAGCAACCGCTTGGGTGTTTCTGTCATCGAGCTGACCGATGAGCAGAAGAAAACCTACGACCTCAAGGGCGGTGTGGTGATCAAGGACGTCGAGGATGGTCCTGCTTCGCTGATTGGCTTGCAGCCTGGCGACGTCATTACGCACCTGAATAACCAGGCGATCGGCTCCACCAAGGAGTTCACCGAAATCGCCAAGGCGCTGCCGAAGAACCGTTCGGTGTCGATGCGGGTTCTGCGTCAAGGTCGTGCCAGCTTCATCACCTTCAAACTGGCTGAATAAACCGGTTGTCGGCTGAATAAAAAACCGCCTCGAAAGAGGCGGTTTTTTTATGCCTGCTTTTTGTTGAAGAGGCTGGTTTAACCCATCATGTCCTTGATCATCCGCTCCTGCTCCATCAGCTCCCGTTGCCGGGCGTCGATGCGCGATGACAGCGGGAAGTTGCCGCTCGCCTTGCGCTTGGCGAAGTCCAGTTGCTGAATGGCCTGGCGGTAATCGCCGACCAGCGCGAAGTATTCGGCGCGCGCCTGATGCAAGCCGATGATATTGCCCGACAGGCCGCGAGTCTCCGCCACCATGTACCAGACATCCGGATCGTCCGGCCGAGACTTGAGCAGGTTTTCCAGGGCTTTTTCCGCATCGGCGGTGCGGTTCTGTTTGAGCAGCAGGTCGACTCGCACCTGATTCAGCGGGTAGTTGCCCGGGAACTGGGTGAGTAACCGGTCAACCCGGGACTGTGCATCCGGCAAGCGATTGTTGGTGATGTCCAGATCGACCTGGGCCAGGTTGTAGATGATCTCGTTCGGCGCCGTGGCCAGCAGTTGCTTGAGATTCTCCCGGGCTTCATTCAACTGGCCGCCCTTGATCTGGGCGATGGCCAGGCCGTAGCGAGCAACATCGTTTTTCGGGTTTTCATCGAGCTGCGCGCGAAAGCGTTTGGCGCCCAGACCGGGGGTTTCTTCGTAGACCAACTGCACCCGCGCGCGGATGAGTTGATAACGCATGCTGTCTTCGATGCCGCCCGCCTTGGCCTGTTCGGCACGGTTGCGGGTGTCGGCAATCCGCGATTCGGTCACCGGGTGAGTCAACAGGAACTCCGGTGGCTTGGCGTCGAAGCGATACTGGCGCATCAAGCGCTCGAACATGTTCGGCATCGAGCGCGGATCGTAACCAGCCTTTTCCAGATTGAGGATGCCAATCCGGTCGGCTTCCTGCTCGTTCTGGCGTGAGAAACGGCGTTGCTCCTGAATCGCGGCCGCCTGGGTGCCGGCAATGGTCGCGATCCCGGCATCACCGGCGCCAGCGGCGGCAATCACGATCCCGGCCAGCAGGGCGGCCATCATCGGCACTTGCATGCGTTGCGAAGCTTCAACGCCACGGGCGAAGTGGCGTTGCGACAAGTGAGCCAATTCGTGAGCCAGTACCGACGCGTATTCGCCTTCGGTCTGGGCATTGAGGAACAAACCGCCGTTGACCCCGATGATCCCGCCCGGCGCGGCAAAGGCGTTGAGCTGCGGGCTGTTGATCAGAATGAATTCCAGGCGCCGGTCAGTGACCTGGCTGGTCTCCACCAGCTTATAGACGCTGGATTCGACGTAATCCTTGAGCTGCGGGTCATTGAGCTGCGAGACCTGGCTGCGCAACATCGCCAGCCACGCGCGGCCCAACTGGTATTCCTGCTGCGGCGAGACAATGGCAGAACTGGCATCACCGAGTGACGGCAGGTCGTCGGCGAAGCCTGGTGAGGCGAGCAGGCAAGCGAGCGTCAGCAGGGTAGGGCGCAAAAAAGTCATGCACAAAGCCTTAGTCGACAAAGACCTTACTGTAGCCGGACACCGGGCTTCGGACCAGATATTCTAAGCCGCTCAACCACCTGACCCGGAGTGATGCAATGATTGACGCGGTAGCCCATGACGTTGAACTGGACGCCAGTGGCCTGAATTGTCCGTTGCCATTGCTCAAGGCCAAGCTGGAGCTCAATCGGATGGCCAGCGGCGCGGTTCTCAAGGTGATCGCCACGGATGCGGGTTCCCAGCGCGACTTCCGCACCTTTGCCCGGTTGGCCGGTCATACGCTGCTGCGTGAAGAAGACGAAGCGGGCATTTACCGCTATTGGTTGAAAAAAGCCTGAAACCGGCTGCGTTTGTGACTAAGGATTATTGATGTTCAAAGTGTTACGCGACTGGATTCAGCGCTACTTCTCCGATGAAGAAGCCGTGGTGCTGGCGGTGCTGCTGATCCTGGGCTTTACCGCCGTGCTCACCTTGGGCGGCATGCTCGCGCCGGTGCTGGCCGGGATGGTGCTGGCGTATCTGATGCAAGGACTGGTCGTCACCCTTGAGCGTCTGCGTGTGCCCGGTGGCGCGGCCGTAGGGCTGGTGTTCGCGTTGTTCATGGGGCTGTTGCTGGTGTTTATCGTGGTCGTGGTGCCGTTGCTCTGGCATCAGCTGATCACGCTGTTCAACGAATTGCCCGGCATGCTCGCCAAGTGGCAGTCGCTGCTGTTGCTGCTACCTGAGCGTTACCCGCACCTGGTGTCCGACGAGCAGGTGCTGCAAGCCATCGAAGTGGCCCGGGGCGAGATTGGCAAGTTTGGCCAGTGGGCGCTGACGTTCTCGTTGTCGAGCCTGCCGCTGCTGGTCAACATCATGATCTACCTGGTGCTGGTGCCGATTCTGGTGTTCTTCTTCCTGAAGGATCGGGAAATGATCGGGCAGTGGGTTCGCGGCTACCTGCCGCGTGAGCGGGCGCTGATTACTCGCGTTGCCCGTGAGATGAACCGGCAGATCGCCAATTACATTCGCGGCAAGGTCATTGAGATCTTCATCTGCGGTGGCGTGACCTACGTCGGTTTCGTCGTTCTGGGGCTCAACTATGCGGCGCTGTTGGCGTTGCTGGTGGGCGTTTCGGTGGTGGTGCCGTATGTCGGCGCCGTAGTGGTTACCGTGCCGGTCATGCTGATTGCGTTGTTCCAGTGGGGCTGGAGCGATCAGTTCATCTACCTGATGGCGGTCTACGGGATCATTCAGACCCTGGACGGCAACGTGCTGGTGCCGCTGCTGTTCTCGGAGGCGGTCAACCTGCATCCGGTGGCGATCATCTGCGCGGTGTTGTTGTTTGGCGGGTTGTGGGGCTTCTGGGGGGTGTTCTTTGCGATTCCCCTGGCGACGCTGTTCAAGGCTGTGCTCGATGCGTGGCCGCGCAAGGAGCCGGTGGTGGCGCCGTTGCTTTAGATTTCAATCTTGAGGACCTCTTCGCGGGCAAGCCTCGCGCCTGCAGACTTGCGTCGTTCCCGATCTGGCGAACGGCGCAAACTTTGTAGGAGCGAGGCTTGCCCGCGAAGGCGCCGGAACAGGCGTCAATAAAATCAGGCCTTGTTCAGTGCCTGAGCCGCCGCCAAAACCGCATCCACATGCCCCGGCACCTTCACGCCGCGCCATTCCTGACGCAGCACACCGTTCTTGTCGATCAGGAACGTGCTGCGATCAACGCCCATGTATTCCTTGCCGTAGAGCTTTTTCAGCTTGATCACATCGAACAGCTGGCAGAGCGCTTCTTCCTTGTCGCTGATCAGCTCGAAGGTGAACGCCTGCTTGGCCTTGAAGTTCTCGTGGGATTTCAGGCTGTCGCGGGACACGCCGAAAACTTCAGTGTTGGCGGCTTTAAAGGCCTCCAGATGGTCGCGAAAACCCTGGCCCTGGGTCGTGCAGCCCGGGGTGCTGTCCTTCGGATAGAAGTAAATCACCACCTGCTTGCCTTTGAGGCTCGCGAGGCTGACGGTCTGCCCGCTGGTGGCGGGTGCTTCGAAGTCGGTAACCGGTTGGTCGATAGCAACGGCCATTAAAGCTTCCTTACATTGGGTTTTGTGGGCGCCACGGTTCGATCAGGGCGTCCAGGTTCAGCGCGTCGGCGAAATCCAGGAACTGATCGCGCAGCCAGCTGATTTGCACGCCGGCCGGCAGCGTCACGGTAAACGTGGCGTTGAGCATGGTGCCGCCGGTTTGCGGTGCCTGATACGTGTCGCAGGTCAGGTTTTCCAGCTCGACGTTGTGGTCCATGAAGAACTGGCACAACTCGTTGATGATGTCCGAGCGGTAGGCCGAGCTGACATAGGCGACGTAAGGCAGGGCCTGTGGACGGTTCTCCAGGGCCGCGCTACGCACCACGTTGACCGTGAAGGCGTGCTTCTTGGCGAGGATCGGCAGGCTGCCTTCCAGGCGGGCCAGGGCATCCCAGCTGCCGGAGATCTCGAGGATCAGGGCACTGCACTCGCCATGACGGGTCAGGCGAGAAGTGACCACGGCGCAGCGGTTTTCATGGCTGGCGCGGCACAGGACGTTAGTCAGCTCCATGGGGTTGGCGCCGAGGGCACTGATGACAAGGAATTGTTCGCGAACTGTGGGGGTGGACATGCAGCATTCCTAAAGCGATGAGCGGTCGATACTTCTACGGGCTTTTTTTACCGGGGGCGACCCTGCGCAGACGAATTCAGAAAACCCGAGCCGAAGGTTGCAACGTGCTCCACAGTGGCGGGAGCGAGGGGTGGCAACGCTGGATCGGGGCTTGTGATGCCGAAAATGGAGGCTGGAACCCGGCGTACGAGCTTATCAGTACCGATCAAAGTCTGAAGGGTAGCGAAAAGCAGCGCCAAGGGGAATGGCAGCAGCGCAGTACTTCGCTTGTACAAGCATCTTGGCGCCAGTACCATTACGGCTCTCTTTTTCCGGCAGGAGCGGTTGCATGATTGCGGGCAGTATGGTGGCACTGGTCACACCCATGGATGCACAAGGTCGTCTCGACTGGGACAGCCTGAGCAAACTGGTGGACTTTCACCTGCAAAACGGCACCCACGCGATCGTGGCGGTCGGCACTACAGGTGAATCGGCCACGCTAGACGTGAACGAGCACATCGAAGTGATTCGTTACGTGGTCAAGCAGGTTGCAGGGCGCATCCCGGTCATCGCCGGTACGGGTGCGAACTCGACGCGCGAAGCCATCGAGCTGACCACCAACGCCAAGAGCGCCGGCGCGGACGCCTGCCTGCTGGTCACGCCGTATTACAACAAGCCGACCCAGGAAGGCTTGTACCAGCACTTCAAGGCCATCGCCGAAGCCGTCGATATCCCGCAGATCCTCTATAACGTGCCTGGCCGCACTGCGTGCGACATGCAGGCCGAGACCGTGATCCGCCTGTCGACCGTGAAAAACATCATCGGTATCAAGGAAGCCACCGGCGACCTGGCCCGTGCCAAGGCGATCATCGACGGTGTCAGCAAAGACTTCCTGGTGATCTCCGGTGACGACGCCACGGCGGTCGAGCTGATCCTGCTGGGCGGCAAAGGCAACATCTCGGTGACCGCCAACGTCGCCCCGCGTGACATGGCCGACCTGTGCAACGCCGCGCTCAAGGGCGACGCCGTGACTGCGCGGGCCATCCACGAAAAGCTGATGCCGCTCAACAAGACCCTGTTTATCGAATCCAACCCTATCCCCGTGAAATGGGCACTGCATGAAATGGGCTTGATGCCGGACGGTATCCGTCTGCCGCTCACCTGGCTCAGTGCTGCCTGTCACGAACCGCTGCGGCAGGCCATGCGCCAGTCCGGCGTCCTGGTTTAATTGAGGAAGTACAACGCATGAAGCGAATGGCCGGACTTTCCGCACTTGCCTTGATTATCTCCAGCACCAGTGGCTGTGGATGGATCTGGGGCCCGGAAGGTTACTTCCGTGACCGTGGTAGCGATTACCTGGAAGCGCAACAGACTGCACCGATGCAACTTCCACCGGATGTCCAGACCGCCAAACGTCTGGATCCGCTGTTGCCGATCCCGCGTAACGTGGCCGATGACACCGCCAAGGGCGAATACATCGTGCCGCGTCCGCAGCCGCTGTCGGCAGTGGCTGACGCCAGCGACTACACCCTGCAGAAAAGCGGTGACTCGAGCTGGGTCATGGGTCAACACCCACCGGCCGAAGCCTGGCCTGTGGCCGTGCAATTCTTCCAGGACAACGGTTTCCGTCTGGATGAACAACGTCCGCAAACCGGCGAATTCACCACCACCTGGCAGCATTCCGACGAACTGTCCGCCGCGATGGCCAAGCGCCTGAGCGCGGCCGGCGTCAGCGCCGACAGCGAAACCCGCGTGCGGGTCCGCATCGAGCCAGGCGTGCAGCGCAACACCAGTGAAATCTACGTGGTCAGCGCCCAGCGCCCGGCCGGCAGCACCGCCGACGTCGACTTCACCAACCGCTCGGTCAACACCGGCCTCGACGCTGCACTGGTCGACGACATGCTCGCGAGCATGAGCCGCACGGCCGAGAAGGGCGGTTCGGTTTCGATGCTGGCTTCCCAGGACTCCGATAAGCCAAGTCGCGTCAGCCTGAGCGAAGATGGCAGCGGCAACCCGATCCTGAACGTCGGTCCGGACCTGGACCGTGCCTGGTCGAGCGTCGGTCGCGCGCTGGAACAGGGCGAGTGGCGCGTTGAAGACATCAACCGCAGCCTGGGCCTGTACTACATCAACCTGTCCGAAAAAGCCGAGAAGAAAGACGAGAAGCCTGGCTTCTTCAGCAGCCTGTTCGGCAGTGCGCCGACCAAGGAAGAAGTTGAAGCCCGTGCCGAGCGTTATCAGGTTCGCCTGAGCAAGGTTGGCGAGAACGTCCAGGTCACCGTCGAGAAAAACATCAATACCGTGGCGCCGGCAGAAGTGGCGCGCAAAGTGTTGAGCGTGATTCAGGACAACCTGGGCTGATATCACATGCGTTTTGCCGTTCTCGGCAGCGGTAGCCAAGGGAACGGCACGCTGATAGCCAGCGCTGACACGTATGTGCTGGTGGATTGTGGTTTCTCCCTGCGGGAAACCGAAAAACGCCTGCTGCGCCTGGGTGTAAACCCGGCGCAGTTGAGCGCGATACTCGTGACCCACGAACATGCCGACCACGTGCATGGCGTGGGTTTGCTGTCTCGGCGCTACAATCTGCCTGTCTACCTCAGTCGCGGCACCCTGCGCGGGATGCGCAAACCGATCGAACCCGCAGGCTTCCTGGCCGGCGGCGAGCAATTGCAAATCGGCGCCCTGAACATCGAAGTCATTGCTGTGGCCCACGATGCACAAGAGCCGACGCAATACGTGTTCAATGACGGTGAGCGGCGCTTCGGCCTGCTGACCGACCTGGGCTCGTATTGCAACAAGGTGCTGGACGGCTATCGGGACCTCGATGCGTTGATGATCGAGTCCAATCATTGCCGTGACATGCTGGCTCGCGGTCACTACCCCTACTTCCTGAAGCAGCGGGTGGGCGGTGAACTGGGACATTTGAACAACCACCAGGCGGCATTCCTGGTGTCCGAGTTGGGCTGGCAAGGCCTGCAACACCTGGTCCTGGCCCATCTGAGCAGCAAGAACAACCTGCCGCAGCTGGCCCGGCAATGTTTTGTCGACACCCTCGGGTGCGACCCGGACTGGCTGCAACTGGCCGATCAAGATTCAGGGCTCGACTGGCGACACATCGCCTAGCCCACCTACTTAGCAAGCGGAGCCCATCATGGAAAAACGTGAAGAACTCTACCGCGGCAAAGCCAAATCGGTTTTCAAGACCGATGACGCTGACCGCTTGATCCTGCTGTTTCGCAACGACACCTCGGCGTTCGACGGCAAGCGCATCGAGCAGCTCGACCGCAAAGGCATGGTGAACAACAAGTTCAACGCCTTCATCATGCAGAAACTCGAAGCAGCCGGCGTGCCGACTCAATTCGACAAACTGCTGGGCGACAACGAATGCCTGGTTAAAAAACTCGACATGATCCCGGTCGAATGCGTCGTGCGTAACTACGCCGCCGGCAGCCTGGTCAAGCGTCTGGGCGTCGAAGAGGGCATGAAGCTCAACCCTTACACCTTCGAACTGTTCCTGAAGGACGACGCCAAGGGCGACCCGTTCATCAACGAATCCCACGTCGTGGCGTTCGGTTGGGGCACCGCCGAGCAACTGGTTCGCATGAAAGAACTGTCGCTCAAGGTCAACGAAGTCCTGAGCAAGCTGTTCGACGACGCCGGCCTGCTGCTGGTCGACTTCAAACTCGAATTCGGCGTGTTCTCCGACGGCTCCATCGTCCTGGGCGACGAATTCAGCCCGGACGGCTGCCGCCTGTGGGACAAGGCCACCGGCAAGAAAATGGACAAAGACCGCTTCCGCCAGGGCCTCGGTGACGTCATCGAAGCCTACGAAGAAGTCGCCAATCGTCTGGGCGTACCGCTTTAATCGACGCAAGCATCTGATAGCACGGAAAAAAATTGCTTAAGGGGGTTCGCTTCCGGCAAAAGTGTTGTTATGATGCGCGCCGTTGGAGAGATGCCAGAGTGGCCGAATGGGACGGATTCGAAATCCGTTGTACCTTCACCGGTACCTAGGGTTCGAATCCCTATCTCTCCGCCATTATTGAAAAACGAAAACCCCTGATAACTTCAACGTTGTCGGGGGTTTTTCGTTTAGGGCAAAAACAAAATGACTAATTCTGGTACGGTCTTCGTTAATTGGCGATCTGGATATCAGTCATGAACCTGGAAAAACCGCTGACACTCTTGCAGGAGCAACTTCCTGATCTGTTGGCTGTGTACGTATTCGGCAGTCAGATGACCGGTGATGCTGGCGCTGAGAGTGATCTGGATGTAGCGGTGCTTTCTGCAGGGGCGGTCGAGCCGCTGGTACTTTGGCGGTTGTCTGGAGAGCTTGCTGATATCGTAGGTGTTCCTGTCGATTTGCTCGATCTGCGTGCTGCATCAACAGTGATGCAATACCAGATACTGACTACAGGGCGTCGACTTTGGTCCAAAGACAGCCAGGCAGGTCTTTTCGAAAGCTTTATCTTGAGCGAAAAGACTGCATTGGATGCTGCAAGAGCGGAGTTGCTGGCAGATATCCAGAAGGAAGGGAAAGTGTATGGTCGATGATGTTCTCATCAATAAGGCTGCGAGCATTGAGCGTTGTGTAGCGCGAGCTCGTCAGGAATATGAGAAGGATCCCGTCAGTTTTGCCACTGATTTCACTCGTCAGGACGCCGCGATACTGAATATTCAGCGTGCCTGCGAAGCCGCGTTGGATATGGGGCAGCATCTAATTCGTCGTGAGCGTCTAGGGGTGCCACAGAGTGCGCGTGACGTGTTTGAGCTGCTATCCACGGGTGGATGGGTAAGCGCTTCGCTGCTCAGCAGTCTTAAGAATATGGTGGGGTTCCGCAATATTGCCGTACACGAGTATCAAATCCTCCAATTGCCGATTACTGTCGCGATAATCACCAATCATCTCGATGACTTTCTGCAATTCAGCTCCCATATTTTGATCAGGGATGCGAGTTTGGGAAGTCAACAGGGCTGACAACTCCCTCTTTCCGAGCGGATATATACGCTGCAACGTCTCCAACGATAAGCTGCGCAAAGTTCTACCCCCTGATCTCTCCGCCATTATTGAACAAGACGAAGCCCCCGTAATCATTGCTGATGACGGGGGCTTTTTCGTTTCTGGGGTTTTGTTTAGGGCAATTTAAAGTCCATACGAACAAGGGCGCTAAAAAGGCGCCCTTGTGGCGCAAGGACGTGCAAGGCTAGCCCGCTTTCGGCCACCCCCAGTGCCCGGAATCCGGCTCTACCAGCCGTTCAAAATGCCCACCAATCCCCTCAATCAACCCTGCATCCTTGACCGGATCCAGCCCCGGATACGGTTTGCCGTTGTAACTCCCCGTATACGTCAACATTGCCTCGACACTCCCGCTCTCTTCATAAAGCGTGCGCATCAACTGACTTTCCTGATCCTTGGCGTCCGTCGAACGCAGCGCGTAATGCAGGGCTAGCGCTGTGCCGAACTCGAGGCCGGTAGAATCGATCCCGTGTTTGCGGGCCAGGTCGATGCTGCGCAAGATGCGTTCGTTGCGTTGCAGTTTACGCAGCGGGTCACGGCCGACTCGGGCACACGGGTCTTTGAAGGAGGTGTTGCAGCGTTCGAGGAAGGTTTTGGCGAAACCGGCGACGGCTTCGCTCATTTGCGGGTTTTCCGCTACCAGGGCCGGACCGACTTCCTGGCGGATCAGGCGTTCAGCCAATGCACTGACACGCGGGTCGCCCATGCCCTGGCCCAGCCACGAATAGCCCAACAGGCTGGCGTACCAGGCAATGATCGCGTGGGGACCGTTCCACAAGAGGTTCTTGATGACCTGGGTCTGGGTGATGTCTTCCACGGTTTTCACCTGGCGCAGTCGCTCTAGCAAGTTGCTGCCGCGCTCGACGTAGAGAGGCATGTCCGGTTCGCTGTTGAACAGGATCAGGTGCATCTGGCTCAGGGCGTTGCTCGACTGGGCGAAGGGCCGGAAACGGCCGATCAGCCGTTCATATTCGGGCGCCTTTGTGGTCGTCAGTGCCTGGGGGGCGCTCGGTTCGTCGCTCAGGCTGTTCTGGAAGATCTTCGATTTGATCCGCAGTTGTCTGAGCAAGGCCTCGTTGGAAATCTTCGAGACGATGCGGCTGACGACGGTTTCGGCAAAGTGGGTCTTGTCCAGGATCTGCTGGCAAGTTTCAGGCGAAACCAGCAGCAACAGTTGCGCTTCGACATGGCGGCGGACGAAGGCGGCGCCACCGACCTTGTTCAGCACGATCAGGATGGTCAGTTCGCGTCTACGGCGTTCGTAACGGCGGATCAAACCCTTGGCGATGACATCGGCCTGTTTGCGGATGGCGGGCTCGGGCAGGCTCAGGCCGACGATTTCCGCGACGTCGTACATATCGATCACCGCTTCGGCGTCGTCCATGTCGATCATCCGCAGGTTTTCGATGGTCTGGTCGAAGGACGTGGCGCCGTAGCGCACGCTGAAGCGGCCGAAGGCGTCGACCGTTTCACGCAGCATGCGCGAACGGGTGGCGCCGATGATTTCACAGGGCCGGGTGTAACCGTCCCAGTGGGAGAAAATCTGTGTCAGGTAACCGCCGCCCATGGCGCCGAAGCCGTGGATGCCGACGCGAAACTGATTGAGGGCCTGGGGGAAGGTCTCGGTCAGTTCGGGGGTGCCGAGGTCGGGCATGCATTCGGTCAGGTCGCCGAGAAATTCCTGCATGTTGCTATAGGCCTTGAGCGCACCGGCCTTGACCTCAGGCGCGGGAGGCTTGATGTCTTCGATCAGGATCGGCTGCCCCTCGGCACGGATCGCCGAGAGCAGGCCGTTTTCCGAATCTTCGACCATGAAGCAGTGGCCCGGCTCGCAATTGAGCGCGCTGGCTGCCCGCAGGAAGATCTCGGGATGGGGCTTGCCCTGGGTGACTTCGTCGCCACACACGGTGATGTCGAAATACTTGAGCACGTTGGCATTGATCAAATACTCCTCGGCAATCGCCCGACGGCTTGAGGTCGCGACCGCCATGGTCAGGCCGTACTTGCGCAAGCGCTCCAGCACTTCCAGCAACCCGGCCTTGATCGGCACGCCTTCATTGCGCACATACGCTAACTCAAGTTCATCGGCGCGCTGGCGAATCTCGGCGTAGGGAAAGTCTTCCCCGTTGTGCGCTTTCGCCAGGGCCTCGGCCTTCTTGGCGCTCAGGCCCAGCGAGCCGATCAGGGTTTCCTCGCTCAACGACTTGCCGAAAATCTCGCTGGACGCCTGCTTGAGGGTTTTGAAGCGCAGGCGTTCGGTGTCAAACATGGTGCCATCCATGTCGAAGATGGCGCTGAATATTCTTTTTCCCTGGAAAAAAATCATTGATTGATACTCCTTGTACCGTGGGGTGGCGCGACGCAAAGCCGCCTGAAAAGGGGCACTGCATCTGCGAAATGAGATGGCCTGGAGCCGACGGGCACGGTTCGAGGCGCGAAGGCCGACCGGGCGATGTCTCGCTCAGGAAGGGATGGGTTCAGATGGAAAAGCCAGACGAGCACGAACTCCGCGAAAAAACGGAAGAAGGGCGCACCGGTTCAGTGGCTGATGATCAGGAACAGACAGGCGGAGGGACGGAGCAATGGCGCCGATGGGCGCACCAGTCCGACAATCGAAGTCGCAGGCGGTGTACAGCGAGGAGTGCAAAGAGGCGAGGAACAAGCCCTGTGGCTGCTTCAGCGAAGCGTTTGACGTGAGGCCCACAGTGCGCAATCAGGGATGCGGAAAGTGGGCCGACAAGGCGATCGATACGTGTGATTCCGAGCATAAGACGCTGTGATTTCCTGCGGCGTGGCTTAGGGTCTTTTTAGGTATACAGCATGGGAAGCGTCTATATCAAGGTTGGGGCGCGGTGGAGCTCGAGCGGGAATGAGGTGGTATGGCCCCATGCGCAAGCACATCACTCGCCCATGAAAAAATCTCCTGACGCCATGTTGAGAGGTTTTTTTGAGGGCTGGGATGTGCCCGTGCTCGTTCACGGGCGGATGAAGGTGCGGCCTCTTTTTACTAATAGAAATCGTAGTAAATGGCCCATGTTCCGTTGTTCCTGTTCTTCCAGAACATCAGGCTCCCGCTGTCCACGACATTCAAATTGATTTTCGAGTCGGACGAAATCTGGAACACGAATTCAAAATCATCGCCGGGGTCCATGCCTGACTGACAGAACGAGGGATAGCCGCCGATTTTGTGTTCGTAGGTGTGAGTGATCACGTCGTAATAGGATTCGATTTGCCCAGATCGCTCAAGTTCGAGTATTTCAAGCTCGAGATCTCTGGGGACACCGCCGCCGTCCCAGAGTGGAAAGTCCTCTTCAACCAATTCGGCCTTCAGCGCAAAGGGCTTGAGGAAGGTATTGGCTACCGGCAGTTCTTTGCGTACCAGCTCATCATCAAAGGTGTATTCCCGGATGACCCAGTTGTTGCCCATGGGTTCAAAGGGCTCGGGAAACGGGTAAGAGACAAAGACTGTCAGTACGCGAATCCCCTTGAGGGCCAGGCTGGCAAACGGCAGGCAGGGTAGAAAAAACTGAGCATAGGGATGCAGTTCCTCGCCTGCATCGTTTTTGGGGATCGCTTCATCCGGGCGGAAAAGGAATACGTTGCCCAGCCAGCTTTCCTCATCCTTGAGCGTAGGCCGGAACCCGCCAGCGACGAACTTGATGGCGGGTACCGCGAGGCGGCGCCTGATTTCTTGTATCTCCATTACAACCAAACTCCTGATCAGGGTGGTGCAGTCAACTATGTCTTGTCTGCAGTGTCGAGTTCGGGATCCAGGAGCTGCCCATCAAGCATGAGCAGCCGGCTCAATCCTTTAGATTTCCTTGACTGGAGTCTCCCCCTGCACCCCCTTGATCAACTCGATCACATGCAAACAGTCCGCCTTGTTCACATATGACTCCCCACTGGCAACCGTCTCATGATTCCCCGCCCGTAGCCGCCAGCGCCACTGTCCTTTTCCTGTGCTCGGGGTGCCTTTCGATTGCCTGTAAATCTCAAAATACATTCAGCTCGCTCCATGCGATGGGTCAATTGCGACAACCTGTGTGCCGCATGTCAGCAAGCCTAGCGGAGCTGGTTTTTTTGGCCATCGGGCATTTGTTTCCAATGATTTGAGGGCTTTTCCTACAGCTGGCCGGGCTCTGAAAGAATGGCCAAAACCGCCGCAGTTTCGCCCTTGCATCACCCTGCATGCTCCTGCTTAATACGACTCGGCTCATGGCGCTGGAAAACACCCCGGCGACCGAAGATTGTTGAAAAATCACTATAAAAAAGAGCAATCCATTGACTCATCAGCACGGAACGCAACTCGCCGGGCATGTGGCGCTTTCGCTCGTCATCCCGGTGTTCAATGAAGCGGCGACCATTGATCTGTTCATCGCGCGGATTTCTGACGTCTTCAAGGATGAGGCGCTGGTCAGTCTGGAAATGGTGTTCGTCAATGACGGCAGCACCGATGCGACTTTGGACATTCTTCTGGAACGCCAAGCGTCTGACCCGCGCGTGCGGATCGTCGATCTGAGCCGTAATTTCGGTAAGGAAGCGGCGTTGACCGCAGGCTTGCAAACAGCCACCGGCCAGGTGGTGGTGCCAATCGACGTCGATTTACAGGACCCGCCGGAAGTGATCCTGCAGATGATTGCCCTGTGGCGCCAAGGCTATGAAGTGGTGCTGGGCCATCGTGTGAGTCGCAAGACCGACTCCTGGGCCAAGAAAACCTCGGCCAACTGGTTCTATCGCCTGCACAACAAAATCGCGGATCAACCGCTGCCCAAGGATGTCGGCGATTTCCGGCTGATGGACCGCTGTGTGGTCGATGCCTTGCAGACCCTGCCCGAGTCCCGGCGCTTCATGAAAGGCTTGTTTGCCTGGGTCGGGTTTCGCACCACGCATGTCGATTATGAGCGCCCGGAACGGGTCGCCGGTGAAACCAAGTTCAACGGTTGGCGCCTGTGGAATTTCGCGCTGGAAGGCATCACCAGTTTCAGTACCGACCCGCTCAAGGTCTGGACCTATCTGGGGGCGTTCGTGTCCGTGGTGTCTTTCTCATTTGCCATTTTCATCATTTTGCGCACGTTGATTTCTGGCATCGATTTGCCAGGTTATGCCTCGCTGATGGTGGCCGTGACCTTTCTCGGTGGCCTGCAACTGATCGGCATCGGGGTGCTCGGCGAGTACCTGGGCCGCACCTATATCGAATCAAAACGCCGGCCGGTTTATCTGGTGCGCCGTGTCTATAACGCCAAGGACTGAACCATGGATCTCAAGGAAACCGACATCCTCGGTTCAAGCATTGATCAGCACTGGTATTACGCGTCCAAAGCGGCGGCGACCAAGCGTTTGCTGGGCGATACGCCCATCAGGAAAATCCTCGACGTTGGCGCCGGTTCCGGGTTTTTCACTCACCACCTGCTGACCCACACCGCCGCGAATGAAGCCTGGTGCGTGGATATCAGCTACGACGCCGATTCCGACGCCAGCACCTCCGGGAAACCGGTGCATTACCGTCGCGGCATCGAGGCGGTGGACGCCGATCTGGTGCTGCTGATGGACGTGCTGGAGCATGTCGATGACGACGTCGAGCTGCTCAAGGCTTACGTCGATAAAGTCCCGTCCGGCAGCCGTTTCCTGATGACGGTGCCGGCGTTCCAGTTTCTCTGGAGCGGGCACGATGATTTTCTGGAACACAAACGCCGTTACACCCTGGCGCAGTTTGAAACCGTGGCCCGGGACGCCGGTTTGACGGTGAAGCAGGGCGCTTACTACTTCGGCGCGGTGTTTCCGATTGCGGCCACCCTGCGGCTGTTGCCCAAGGGCACACAACCGTCGCCGCCGCGTTCGCAACTCAAGCAGCATCATCCGGTGGTGAATTCAATTCTGAAGACCCTGTGCAGCATCGAGCTGCCGTTCATGGGGGCCAATCGCCTGGCCGGCCTCACGGTGTTTGTGCTGGCGCAGAAGCCGTGACCTCAGCCGAAAAGTCAGCGTTGATCAAAAGAGCGTTGAGGTTTGCCGTGACCGGGTTGTTTGTCACGGCGCTTCACGCGGTCGTGGCTGTGCTGTTCATCAATTTCGTGATGCCGGTTCCGCCCCTGGCCAATGGCGTGGCATTTGCCGTGGCGACGGTGGTGTCTTACCTGATCAACACGACCTGGAGTTTTTCCGCCCGGTTGCATGGCCGCACGCTGCTGCGTTTCATGATGGTCTCGGCGGCGGGGTTCTTGCTGGCGATGTTCGTGGCCTGGGCGGCGCAAATCGCCGGGCTCAATTATTTGCTGGGGATTGGCGCGGTGGCGCTGACAATCCCGGCGTTTACCTTCGTATTGCATAATTTCTGGACGTATCGATGAAGGATTCGGGAAAGCGCTGGGCTGTCACGCTGCTGCCATTGCTGATGGGGGTATTGGCTTTTTTCATCGTGATTGGACCGCGGGCGCTCAATCCGCAGAACATTGCCTGGCTGGGCGCTGGTGATCCGGCCACTCATTATCTGGGCTGGGTGTTTTTCAGGCATTCGCCATGGACATTCCCGTTGGGGCTCAACCCTTCATATGGGCTCGAGTTGAGCAACGCGGTGATCTTCTCCGATTCCAACCCGCTGTTTGCGCTGATCTTCAAGCCGTTTTCAGCCCTGCTGCCAGAGCCATTTCAGTATTTCGGATTGTGGTTCCTGACGTGTTTCGTCCTGCAGAGCTGGTTCGCCTGGAAGCTGATGGGGCTGGCCAGCCGCAATGTGGCGGTGCGGCTGCTCGGCGCAGGGCTGTTTTTATTCATCCCTGCGATGATTATCCGGATGGGCGTGCATTTGTCCCTGGCAGGGCATTTTCTGGTGGTGGCGGCGCTCTATCTGGCGCTGCGGCCCTTTACGCACAAACGCTGCCTGGCATGGGGAGTGCTCTTGGCTGCGACAGCACTGGTGCACGCTTATTTGTTGGCGATGGTTGCATTGATCTGGATTGCGGACCTCGCAGCCAAAGCCCTCCAGCGCCGCCTGACCCCGGCCAAGGCATTGATCGAGCTCGTCGGTCTGTTCTTGCTGGTCAGCCTGTGTTGCTGGCAGGCGGGCTATTTCAGTCTCGGCGACAGTGGCCTGGCGTTAATGGGGTACGGCTTGTTCCGGGCCAATGTCCTGACCTTTTTCGACCCGGGTACCTGGTCCTACACCTTGCGGGACATACCGGGTGTACTGGGCGACGGCGAGGGTTTCGCGTTCCCGGGCCTGGGGGTGATCTTCCTGTTGGTCTGCGCGCTGGTGGTGCTGTTGCAAGGTTCCAGTGACCTCTGCGCAAAGGTGCGTCGATATCCGTTGCTGCTGCTTGCGCTGGCAGGCCTGACGATATTCGCGGTATCCAACAACATCGGAATCGGGGCGTTCGAGTTCCAGATTCCCTTGCCTGATGCCCTGATGGCTGTCGCTACCATTTTTCGCGGTTCGGGACGGATGATCTGGCCGGTCATGTACATGGCCATTTTTGTCATCCTTTATCTGGTGGTGCGGGGCCATGCGTCACGCACGGCAGTGTTGCTGTTGAGCATCGCTCTGGTGATTCAGGTAGTGGATACCCGTGCCGGGTGGGCGGTCTCACGTGGATTTTTCATGACCGCACCGACGCCCACATGGAAGACGCCGCTGACCGATCCGTTCTGGGAGCAAGCCGCACAGCATTATCAGTCTGTGCGATGGCTTCGCCCGCAGAATTACTCGGAACAGTGGATGACGCTGGCCGACTATGCAGGGACTCATCATCTGCCGACCAATGCCGTCTACCTGGGGCGGGTCAGTACGGTGGCCACCGAATCTGCGCAGGCTCAGTCGCAGCGGATGGTGGATTCGGGGATTTACGCAGCAGATACGCTGTACGTGCTGGATAACCGTACCTTGCTTCAGGCTGCTCTGACTTTGAACCGTGAGACCGATGTGCTCGCCAGAATTGACGGCTTGAATGTATTGGCGCCGGGCTGGAAGCGTTGTGCCGATTGTCCGCCCGTCCCGGCTCCCGATCCCTTGAAGCTGATTCCGGAGCTCAAGGAAGGCGAGAGGGTGGTGTTCAGTGTTGCGAGCCCGGCGGTGGCTTACCTGAGCAAGGGCTGGTCGCTTAACGAACCGTGGGGTACCTGGTCCGAGGGGGCTGAGTCGCAAATCGTTCTGCGGCCGACATCACGGGTGCATTCATTGTTACTGGAAACCACCGCGTTGCTCGCGCCGACGCATACCGAGCAGTCTCTGGAAATTTTCGTCAACGATGTGCGGGTACTCTCCACTCGGCTGGTCAAGCCCGAAGCTAACCGGATTGCCATCGAATTGCCTGTAGACGTGCAACAGCTGGTTGAGCGTCAAGGCGTGCTGCGTATTCAATTCAAATACGCCAATGCCATCAGTCCGGGTGAGCTTGGCATGAGTAAGGACTCGCGCAAACTGGCGATCGGCTTACAGGCACTTACAGTGAATTGAAGCTCAGGCGCGGTCAGCCCTGTCATTGACAGACGTACAGGCACGTAGACGTCATCCTTCGGTCTTTCTACACTGCCCGGAGTCTTGGGGACTGGGGTGCAGTGGATGAATCGCAATGAACTACGCAAGGCCGACATCAACCTGATGGTGGTGTTCGAGACCTTGATGCTGGAACGCAACGTGACGCGGGTGGCGGAGAAACTGTTTCTCGGTCAGCCGACCATCAGTGCCGCGCTCAACCGTTTGCGCACGATGTTCAACGATCCGCTGTTCATTCGTGTCGGCCATCGCATGGAACCCACGGCCCGGGCCGAAGAAATCATCCTGCACCTGTCGCCGGCGCTGGACTCGTTGTCAGTGGCCCTGAGCCTGACCCACGATTTCGACCCGGCCAGCAGCACCATGACCTTTCGGATCGGCCTGTCGGACGATGTCGAGTTCGGCCTGTTGCCGCCGCTGCTGCGCGCCCTGCGCCATGAAGCGCCTAAGGTGGTGTTCGTGGTCCAGCATGTCGATTACTGGCGCATTCCCGACCTGTTGGCCTCCGGCGATATCACCGTCGGCATCAGCCAGACCCGCGGTTTGCCGGCCAATGCCAAGCGCAAATTGCTGCGACACATCCTGCCCAGCATCTTGCGTGCCGATGCGTCCGACACGCCGCTGACGCTGGATGAATATTGCTCACGTCCCCATGTACTGGTGTCCCACACCGCCAACGTCAGTGGCTATGCCGATGAGTGGCTGGCGGAGATCGGGCGCAAGCGCCACGTCGTGCTTTCCGTACCGCAATACAGCTCGTTGCCGGCCTTGCTGGCGGGGACTGACCTGATTGCCAGCTTGCCGGACTACACCGCCACCGCCATGGCGGCGTCCGGTCAATTGTTCCAGGAACCCTTCCCGTTCAAGACTCCGACCCTGGACCTGTCCATGGTCTGGCTCAGTCATGTCGACACCGATCCGGCCGAACGCTGGTTGCGTTCGCGCCTGGAAGCGTTCATGAGTGAGCGTGGCCTGGCCGACCTGCACACTACCGGTTCACTCTGATAATCGAGTCCAAAGAAGCCGCCGGAGCGTAGCCCGGCTCTGTGATATATGTAGGCCCTTTCTTCCCATCCACAGGAGCACCGTCATGCCTCACCTGCACATGGAATACACCGCCAACCTGCCCGAGCTGAACGCCGACGTGGCGTTGATCCGGCTCAACAATACGTTGGTGGGGTCCGGGCAGTTTGCGGCGGAGTTCGATATCAAGAGCCGTGCCGTGAAGGTCGAGACCTTCAAGGTCGGTACCGCGTTGGGTGAGCGGGCGTTTGTGCATGTGAAACTGGCGTTGCTCAGTGGTCGCCCGCCGCAGGTCAAGAAGCAGCTGTCCGAAAGCCTGTTGGCCGTTGTGCAGGATTTGTGTGAATGGCCGACGGGGGTTGAAGTCCAGTTGTGTGTGGAAATCCTCGACATCGACCGCGAGTCCTACACCAAGACGGCCATCGGCCTCTGAGTGTTCAGGCGGCTTGCTGCTCCGCGCAGGCCAGGGCCACTTGTTCACGCAGCCAGGTGTTGGCGCTGTCCTGGTCGACGCTTTGGCTCCATTGCATGTCGAGGGTGAAGCCCGGCAAGCCGTTGGGTGCCTCGCAATGTTTGAATACCGCCTCGTTGGCCAGCAAGCGCTGGATGCGCCGGGGCAGGGTCAGGATGAAATCCGTGCCGGTAATCATCTTCAGCGCCGCGCTGTAGCTGTTGGATCGCGCCACAATCTGGCGCTTTTGCGCCTGCCGCGCCAGCCAGCCGTCGACCATGTTGGTGGTCGAGGTCCAGGGCGTCGGGAACACGTGACGGCGTTCGGTAAAGGCTTGCAGGCTTAAACGCGGTTCCAGCGGCGTGGCGCGCTTGTCGAAGACACACACCAGATCATCTTCTAGCAGCTTGCGGGACTTGAGGTCGGTGTGGCTGCAATGAAAGTTCGGCCCGAAACAGATCACCAGGTCGAGGCTGCCATCGCGCAGTTCGTCGGCCGGGATATCGGTTTCGAACTTATGCATGTTGACCAGCACCGGCAGGTCCGCGAAATCGAAACGCTTCAACAGGCGCGGCAGGATCAATTGCTCGAAGTATTCCGGTGCGCAGATATTGAAGGTGACGGGCTGTGCGGTCGGGTCGAACACTTGGGCGCCGGCGTGACACAAGTTGATGCTTTCAAGGATCTTCAGCACGTGGGAATACATGGTGCTGGCTTTGTAGGTGGGGCGCATGCCGGTGCGGGTGTTGATGAACAACTCGTCTTCGAAACTGGTCCGTAGTTTCTTCAGGCAGTAACTCACGGTGGATTGACTGACGAAGAGGGCCTCCGACACACCGGTGACGCTGCTTTGCTCATACACGGCGACAAACACCATGAGGTCCTGCATATCGAGCTTTCTAAGCAAGTTACTGTTCAGCATCCGTTCTGTCTCGCTGTGCTCCTTGCGCTGACAGTGCGCAAACGTGTGCGAACGATCCTAACGGAACGATGGTGCCAGGAGAATGGCCTGTAGGAAGTTTCACGTTCAGGTGTGGGACAGAAAATGTTGTGAACACGACCTACGATTTTAATCTCCGCAAACATGGCCAGAGGCCTCTAGCCTCAGGCCCCCGCGTTGGCGGGTCAGTGAATGTGTTTGGCATAGTGCCGTGGATCGAAGCGCAGGACCATCACTATCATCAGCGCCATGACCCCGGTCAGTGACCACCAGGCCCATTCGAAACTGCCCAACTGATCGCGAATCAGCCCGGCGATCAGCGGCGAGAGGCCGGCGATCAGGTAGCCGATGCCTTGCACGAAGGCCGTCAGTCCGCCAGCGCGCTGAGGGTTGTCCAGGTGATCGAGCGACACGATCAGGCTCATCGGAAACAGCCCGCCGATACCCAGGCCCAGCAGGCACGGCCACAGCAGGCTCAGGTGTTGCGGGCTGAGAATCAGGCCGCAGAAACCGGCCATGATCAGCCCCAGCAACACCACCAGTACCAGGCGTCGGTCGCGGCTGCGGTTGGCGATGGCCGGGGTCAGCAGGCCGGACAACACTTCCATCGCCGTCAGAAAGCCCAGCAACAATCCGGCGTTCTGTTCGCTCCAGCCTTTCTCCACGTAATACGGCGCCAGCCAGGCGAGCACACAGGTGTAGGACGCCGTGCCGAGGCCGAAGAAGATCGCCAGTAACCAGGCGCGGGAATTGGCGAAGAAGGATTCGCCGCGCCGTGCCTGCGCCGGTAGCGTCAGGGTCGTCTTGCGCTGGGCGGTCCAGAACAGCAACGCCAGCACGGCCAGCGCCGCCCAGATCGCCAGGCCGGTGCGCCAACTGCCGGTCTGGGTCATCACCAACGGCGCAAACGACGCCGCAATCGCCGCGCCGCCCATGATCGAGGTGACATACAGCCCCATGCACACGGCGACGTTGTCGCTGAAGCGGGATTTGATCAGCGCCGGCATCAATGCCTGGATCAACGCGATGCCGACGCCGGCGGCGATGGCGCTGACGATCAGTTCGGCGGCGGAGTCGAGGAAGAGTCGCGACGCTGTGGCCAGGCCGATAATCAGCAGCGACAGCACCACGGTACGCTGCTCGCCCAGGCGTTGGCTGATACCGGTCCCGAAAAACATCGCCAGCCCCATGGCCATCACCGGCAGCATCGTCAGCAGCGACGCGAGGCTGAAACTCAACGGGATATCCCCGCGTATCGCCGACAACAACGGACCGACGGCGGCCATGGAAGGCCGCAGGTTCAAGGCGACCAGAATGATGCTGACCATCAACCACAGGGCAGGGCGGGCTGTTGCGCGAACGTTTTCCATGAGCGGACCTTACAAAACAAGGCCCCGATTAGGCGGGAGGGGCAGGGCGGCGGCAAATCAGAAAGTCGGGAGTGGTATTTAGAAATTAAATAAGTGTTGCGTTGGTGTGCAGGAATAGAGCGAGCAACGAGAAACCTGTGGCGAGGGGGCTTGCCCCCGTTCGGCTGCGCAGCAGTCGTAAAGGATGCTGCACGGAGTGACTGAAAAACGCGCTTGGGGCCGCTGCGCATCCCAGCGGGGGCAAGCCCCCTCGCCACAAGGATTCGTGGCATCTCAGGAGTATGTTTAGCCAACCCGCAACCAAAGTTCTTGAATTCCCGATTTAACCCACCCTCCACCCGTGTGACGCTGCGGCTCATCTGTTTTCTGCGGTTTTCTCTATGGACGGTTGGCCAGTCGCACTCCACCACCCGGCATCCAGCGGCGCTTGTGCGTCCAGCCGTGGTCGTCGGTTCCGGCCTGCCACCGCGCCAAACCTCTCTGCACTTCCTTCCGAACTGGCCTTCTGGGCGCTATGGCATTGCCGTCATGCGCGCCCGCCGGATTCCTGCGTTTCCCGTTGATTGTTCCTACAGGTCCCCGCGCCACACGTCGGGATCAAATCGCTGACGCCTGTGCGTTTGCCTGACACGGAAAAACGAGAATTCCCATGAGTTGTGCCACGACCTCCTTTGCCACGCAGCAAGAAGCCCTGACCTTTCTGGAACAGAACCCGGATATCGAGATGTTCGAGTTGTTCATCCTCGACAACAACGGCGTACCCCGGGGCAAGTTGCTGCATCGCGATGAACTGCTGGCGGTGTACGAAAGCGGCCGGCCATTGCCGAGCACCATCCTCGGCCTGACGATCAACGGCGACGATGTGGAAAACTCCGGCCTGGTGTGGGACGTCGGCGACATCGATTGCCGCGCCTATCCGGTCAGCGGCAGTTTGCAGCGCATGCCCTGGCGGCTGATTCCGACGGCGGCGGTCCAAGTGAGCATGCACCCCACCGAAGGGATGCCGGCCACGATTGCCGACCCACGGCACTTGCTGGCCAAGGTCATCGAAGGCTTGCAGGCCGACGGCTATTACCCGGTGATGGCGGCGGAGCTGGAGTTCTACTTGCTGGATCAAAAGCGCGACAGCAACGGCCGACCCCAACCGGCGCGGGACGTCGATGGCGGCCGGCCGCGGGCCACCCAGGTCTACGGCTTGCGCGAGCTGGAGCAAATCGAGCCGTTCCTCGCCGACCTCTACAGCGCCTGCAAACTCCAGGGCATCCCGGCACGCACGGCGATTTCCGAATACGCGCCGGGCCAGGTGGAAATCACCCTCGAACACCGCACCGACGCCTTGCAGGCGATGGACGAAGCGGTGCGTTACAAGCGGCTGGTCAAAGGCGTAGCGCACAAGCACGGGATGGCCGCGTGCTTTATGGCCAAACCTTTTGATGACCTGGCCGGCACCGGCATGCACATGCACGTCAGCCTGGCGGACAAGGACGGCAACAACCTGTTCGCCAGCGAAGCGCCCGACGGCACGCCGCTGCTGCGACATGCGGTGGGTGGCATGCTCGGCACCTTGCTCGATTCGTTGCTGCTGTTCTGCCCCAACGCCAACTCCTATCGGCGCTTCCAGACCAACAGCTACGCGCCGCTGGCCGCCACCTGGGGCGTGGACAACCGCACCGTGAGCCTGCGCATCCCCGGCGGGCCGGCGTTCTCCCGGCACATCGAACACCGCATCTGCGGCGCCGATGCCAACCCGTACCTGGCCGCGGCGGCGATCCTGGCGGGCATTCACCGTGGCATCCGCGAGCAACTCGACCCCGGCGCCCCGGTGGAAGGCAACGGCTACGCCCAGGCCACGGAGCTACTGCCGACCGACTGGCTGACCACCCTGCGCGCACTGGAAGGTTCGGATTGGGCGCGGGAAGCGTTCGGCGCCGAGTTTCTGGGGGTGTACCTGGCGGTGAAGCGTGCCGAGTATCGGCAGTTCATGGGCGAGGTCGGCGAGCAGGACTGGCGCTGGTACCTGAACCAGGCCTGACCGCTTCTCAATGACTTTAAACGTTTCACGGTTATATCCGGAGCCAACTAATCGTTGGCTTCTTTTTCACGAAAAATTGATGGTTCGCTGCTTAAAGTTTGTGCTGTCGCGGAAAATGAAATTTTCACATTTCCGGCGGCACTTCTTTTCAGGAACAGTCGATCCGCATGTTGAAATTCAAAGCCGTGCGCCCCGAGTGGGTGACACTGATTGCCAGTGCGTTCTTATTGGCCGGGTTTAACCTGGTGCTTTGGCAGCATCTTTTCGAAATCACTGCCTCGGACGCCCAGGGCATTGCCATGCGCGTGGCGTTTGGCGTGATGGTGCTTGGCGCGTTCAATATTGTCCTGACCCTGCTGGCGTTCCGGCCGCTGCTCAAGCCGCTGCTGATGTTGATCTTTATGGTCAGTGCGGGCGTGGCGTATTTCATGAGCCAATATGGCGTATTGATCGACGCCGGCATGTTTCGCAACTTCGCCGAAACCAATGCCACGGAAGTGCGCGATTTACTCTCGATAAAGTTGTTTGTCTACATTGCTTTGTTGGGTGTTTTGCCCGCGTGGTTAGTGTGGAAAACACCGATCAATTATCGCGCCTGGCATCGTGATCTATTAAGTAAGGCATTGGTGAGTGTCGCCTCCGTAGTGGTGGTCGGTGGCGTCGCATTGGTGAACTACCAGGGCCTGTCGTCGCTGTTTCGCAATCACCATGAACTGCACCTGATGGTGGTGCCGAGCAACTACATCGGGGCGTCGGCCGGTTATTTGCGTGAACAGGTCGCATCGGCACAACAACCCTTCGTCAAGATCGGCGAGGACGCCCGCAAGGACCTGACCTGGCAGACCCACGGCCGTAAATCCCTGACAGTGCTGGTGGTCGGCGAAAGTGCCCGGGCCGAGAACTTCGGCATCCTGGGTTATGGCCGAAACACCACCCCCAAGTTGAGTAAAGAAGCGGGTCTGATCGCCTTCACTGACGTGCATTCCTGCGGCACGGAAACCGCAGTATCGGTGCCATGCATGTTCTCCAACATGGGTCGCAAAGACTACAGCGCCAGCAAGGCCAAGAATGAAGAAGGCTTACTGGATGTGCTCAAGCGCGCCGGGCTGGACGTGATCTGGCGCGATAATCAGTCGGGCTGCAAAGGCACGTGTGATCGGGTGACGATCGATGATGTCAGCAACTTGAAAGACCCGGTGCTGTGCTCCAGCAGTGAATGCCGCGATGAAATACTCCTGCAAGGTTTGCAGCACTTTATCGACACCCTGGACAAAGACACCGTGCTGGTCCTGCACCAGATGGGCAGCCACGGCCCGGAATACTTCAAGCGTTACCCGAAAGAGTACGAACACTTCACGCCGGTGTGTGAAAGCAATGCGCTGAACAATTGCAGTCGCGAAAGCATCGTCAATGGCTACGACAACACCCTGGTGTACACCGATCACGTGCTCTCGACCCTGATCGATCTGTTGCGCAGCAACCAGGACAAGGTCGATACCGCGATGCTGTACCTGTCCGACCACGGCGAGTCTTTGGGCGAGTACAACCTGTTCCTCCACGGCACGCCGTACATGATGGCGCCCGAGCAACAGAAACATGTGGCGATGCTGGCGTGGTTCTCCGACAGCTATCAACGCTCGTTCTCGGTGGACACTCATTGCCTGCAGATGAGTCGGGAAAAACCCCTGAGCCAGGACAATCTGTTCCATTCGATGATTGGTCTGCTGGAGGTCGACAGCAAGGTCTACAACCCGGACCTGGACATGTTCGCCGGCTGCCGCGCGCCTGTGATCGATGGCGTGCTGGCCAGGAAATGAGGGTTTCGACTTATTTTTCACAGGCTGGTCGCTAACCTGCGGCCGTTAGATCTTCCAATAAGAGCCCCTGTATATGTCCGCGCTGCCCCCATCTGTTGTCGAGCTTGAGTTCGCCCGGCGCTACGATCAGGAACACGCACGCGTCTGCCTGCAGCCGCAACCCCGTGGCCTGGCCGGGCGCCTGGCGTTCTGGCGCGTCGAGCAGTTGGTGCGCAATGCGCTCAAGGTCGCTGGTGAACCGGGTTTGTTGCTGGACGTGGCCTGTGGTGTCGGACGTTTCTGGCCGGTGCTGGCCGAGCACGGTAACCGCGTGATCCTGGCGTCGGACCCGTCCCAGGACATGCTCGATCACGCACGCACCCATCATCCGGCGCATTTGCTTGAGCGGATCAAGACCTTCCAGAGCTCGGCGTTCACCATCGGTTTGTCGGCGAACGCAGTCGACAGCATGATTTGCATGCAACTGTTTCAACATATCGCCAGCCCTGAACACCGGTTGGCCATGTTGGGGGAGTTTCACCGCGTCAGTCGTGACACCGTGATTGTCGCGGTGCGCCTCGCCAGCCGCTTCCAGCGTCGGCCCAGCGCTGCGCAGGGCGCCATGCCCACGCCGCTGGAGAGCAAGGCCGTGGTGGAAGCCGAGTTCAGGCAAGCGGGTTTCAGCCTGCTCAGTCATCAGGACTTCTTTCCCGCTTGCGCGCGGATGCGGGTCTACGTACTGCGTAAGACCGGATAACCTCCCTTCGTCAGACGCTTCTTGCCCTTTTGTAGGGTTTTTCGCTAAAGCTCTTGTGCAGTGGATGCGCGGAAATCGCCGGGGGCGATATATACTGCGCGCCATTCTTCAAGGGAGAGCCGTGTGGCCATCGATATTCACTGGATTCGCGACAACGATAGCCTCGGTCAGTTTTGCGCCGAGTGGCAAAAGCTGCCATTCGTTGCCCTCGACACCGAATTCATGCGGGTCGACACCTTTTATCCGATTGCCGGCCTGTTGCAGATCGGCGATGGCGTACGCGCTTACCTGATTGATCCGCTGACCATCGACAACTGGCAACCCTTGGCCGCGCTGCTGGAAAACCCGGCCGTGGTCAAAGTCGTGCACGCGTGCAGCGAAGACCTCGAAGTCCTGTTGCGCCTGACCGGCAGCCTGCCGGCGCCGTTGTTCGATACGCAACTGGCCGCCGCTTATCTGAACCTCGGTTTCTCCATGGGTTACTCGCGGTTGGTCCAGGAAGTGCTCGGCATCGACCTGCCCAAGGGCGAGACCCGCTCCGACTGGCTGCAACGTCCGCTGTCCGACACCCAGATCAGCTACGCCGCCGAAGATGCCCTGCATCTGGCGGAAGTCTACGTACGCCTGCAACCGAAGCTGTCCGAAGACAAATACAGCTGGGTGCTGGAGGACGGCGCCGAACTGGTGGCCAACCTGCGCCGCGAGGTCGACCCGTACGAGGTCTACCGCGAAGCCAAACTGGCCTGGAAGCTGTCCCGCGCCCAACTCGCCGTATTGCGTGAACTCTGCGCCTGGCGCGAGCACGAGGCCCGCGCCCGTGATCTGCCGCGCAACCGCATCGTGCGTGAGCATTCCTTGTGGCCGCTGGCCCGGACTCAGCCGGACAACCTCGGCGCGCTGGCGAAAATCGAAGACATGCACCCGCGTACCGTGCGTCAGGACGGCGAATTCCTGCTTGATCTGATCAAGCGTTCTGCCACTGTGTCGCCGGATCAATGGCCGCCGGCGGTGCCGGAGCCGTTGCCGGTGGACGCCGCCACGCTGGTCAAGCAACTGCGGGCCATCGGCCAGGCCGAAGCCGAGCGCCTGAACATCGCGCCAGAACTGATGCTGCGCAAGAAAACCCTGGAAGCGCTGCTCAAGAGCGGCTACCCCAACGGTCCTTACCAATTGCCTGATTCGCTGCGTGGCTGGCGCCGCGAATTGATGGGCCAGGCGCTGCTCGACAGCCTGGCCACCGCCGGAGAACAGCCTTGAAACGTATTTGCTCCATCTACCGCAGCCTGAAGAAAAACGAGATGTACCTTTATGTGCTCAAAAGCGATGCACTGGAGCGCGTCCCGGAATCGCTGATGGCGGCGTTCGGCAAGCCCCATCACGCCTTCGACCTGGTGCTGAGCCCCGAGCGCAAACTGTCGCGCGAGGACATCACCGTGGTCCTGGAAAACCTTGAAAAGCAGGGTTACCACTTGCAGATGCCGCCGGCCGAGGACGAGTACATCGAACACTTGCCCGAAGAGTTGCTGCGTCGCAACGACCCGATGTGATCGGCAGACAGGTTCTGTTCAGAGCCTGTATGAAACACTGGAATGATTTTGGCGATGGCCGCCGCGACAGCGCGGTGGCCGTTTGCACTGTTTTCGAAAGGTTTGAACCATGCGCGTTCTGATTGCTGAACACGACCACCCTGTGTACGCCCAACTGCTGCGTCAGGCAGCGCCCGAGCTGGAAGTGCTGACCAGCGGCGACTCCGCCGAACTCGCCCGCCAGGCCGCCGATTGCCCGATCTGGCTCGGCCAGCCGGACTTGCTGGCCAACCTGCTGCGTCAGAGCCACCAGCCACAGTGGCTGCAATCGACCTGGGCCGGCATCACGCCGCTGCTGGCCGACGGCCTGCCACGCCACTATCGCCTGACCCGGGCGGTGGGGATTTTCGGCCAGGTCATGGCTGAATACGTTTTGACTTATATGCTCGGCCACGAGCGCGAAGTACTGGCGCGATTGGTCAGCCAGGTCGAGCGCAAATGGGACAGTCGTCAGGGGCAAAGCCTGGCGGGGCGCAAGGCGTTGATCGTCGGTACCGGCGACATCGGCCAGACCGTGGCGCAGTTCCTCGTACCCTTTGGCGTCGAGTTGTACGGCATCGCCAGCGAAGCCCGGGAACAGGCGCCATTCGTTGAAGTCGGCGCGCTGGCTGACTTGCCGCGCCTGGTTGGCGAAGTGGATTACGTGATCAACCTGCTGCCCAACACACCCAATACCCACGACCTGTACGACGCGGCACTGTTCAAGCAATTCAAGCCGACGGCTGTGTTCATCAACGTCGGGCGCGGCGTGGCGGTGGTGGATGCGGATTTGGTCGAAGC
The DNA here is from genome assembly GCF_055179735.1 of Pseudomonas sp. Emmai. Lineage (NCBI taxonomy): Bacteria > Pseudomonadati > Pseudomonadota > Gammaproteobacteria > Pseudomonadales > Pseudomonadaceae > Pseudomonas > Pseudomonas sp. Emmai. The sequence continues at coordinate 1,913,889 of NZ_CM143685.1, forward strand.
CTTGAAAGAAGGGCATCTGGCCGGCGCGGTGATCGACGTCTGCCGTCAGGAGCCCTTGCCGCAACGGCATCCGTTCTGGACTGCCTGGGGCTTGCTCCTGACCGGCCACAGCTCGGCACCGACCTCGCCATCGATGATGGTGAACCTGTTTGTCGAGAACCTGCGGGCGTACGAGGCGGGTGAAGCGCTGCGCGGGGAAGTGGATTTCAATCGCGGGTATTGAACCCACTCCAATCAACTGTGGCGAGGGGGCTTGCCCCCCGTGATCGTTCCCACGCTCTGCGTGGGAATGCATCCCGTGACGCTCTGCGTCACTTCCAGAAGCGGAACGCGGAGCGTCCCTGGCGGCATTCCCACGCAGAGCGTGGGAACGATCAGGCGATCAGGCGATCAGGCGATCAAGCGATCAGGCGATCGGGGTAGTGGGTTAGAGGGTGAAGCTGCCTTCTGCCGCGAGTTCACTCAACGGCCGACGCGGGCTCGGTTCTTCCCGGGCTTGCAGATATTCCGCCAACGTCGCTTTATCCCCCAGTTTGCCAACGGCCACCGCAGCGTGCAGTGCATAACCCTCGGGAATGTTCAGCTCTTTGCGGGTCAGTTCCTGGTCGAACCCGGCCATGCCGTGGGTGTGCCAGCCGCTGATGCTCGCTTGCAGCGCCAGGTGGCCCCAGGCCGAGCCGGTGTCGAAGGTGTGCCACAACGCCGGGGTTTCTTCGGTGGCGCCCGGTGCGGTGAAGGTGGTTTTCGAGATCACGATCACCAGCGCCGAGGCGTGTTGCGCCCAGCCACGGTTGAATTCGTTCAACAGGCCGAGGAAACGCTCCCAGTTTGGCGTATCGCGACGTGCATACAGAAACCGCCAAGGCTGCGAGTTGTAGGCCGACGGCGCCCAGCGCGCGGCTTCGAAGAAGCTCAGCAGGGTTTCTTCCGGGATGGCTTCGCCGGTAAACGCCCGTGGCGACCAGCGATCGGTGAACTGTGGGTGAATGGCGTAATCGGCGACGCGTGGGTTGGCACTCATGCAGAGGTTCCTTGCTACGTTTGAGTAAGACTGTCGAAGTAAAAACCTGCGGCCGCAGTTGAGCTGAGCGATGAGGTTTTCATGAGCCGTGGCAGTTCACCGGAATGCAACGCGGTTGCGCGTTAATGGCCTTCGGGTTTGGCTCGTTGCGACTGGCAAAGCTACGCGGCGGCGCAAAAACTGACAAGAGCGTTCTACCGACAGTCGCCGGCGCTTGGCCCGCAAGGCCTGGGGCACTAGACTGGCGGCCTTTTCACCACCTGATGTTGATGCTTGAACCATGGTCGCCAAAGTCGAACCGTTCTGGATGCGCAAAACCCTCGATCAACTCGATCCCCAGGAATGGGAATCGCTGTGCGACGGCTGTGGCCTGTGCTGCCTGCAAAAGCTCGAAGATGAAGAAGACAACAGCGTCTACTACACGCGCATCGCCTGCAAACTGCTGGACCTGAACACCTGCCAGTGCACGGACTACCCGAACCGTCGCGAATTCGTGCCGGACTGCATCCAGCTCACGCCGGGCAAGGCGGAAGAGTTCCAGTGGCTGCCGCCGACCTGCGGCTATCGGCTGGTCAGCGAAGGCAAGGACCTGCCGCTGTGGCATCACCTGGTGTGCGGCGATCGCGAGGCAGTGCACCACGAACGTATCTCCCAGTCCGGGCGCATGCTCGCCGAAGGCAGCGTGCCGGAAGACGATTGGGAAGATCACCTGATTTTCCGCGCGGGTTAATTTGTGGCGAGGGAGCTTGCTGTGGCGAGGGAGCTTGCTCCCGCTTAAGTGCACAGCAAAACCATCAGTGATTACTAAAATTTGGGGCCGCTACGCAGCCCGGCGCGAGCAAGCTCGCTCGCCACATAAGGAGTGTGTATGGCTGTGGGATTGCGGCTCGCGTTGGCCGTCGGGGCGTTGGCCCTGAGTTCGTCGGTGTGGGCGGCGAAGAAGGTCGATCTGGATTATCACGTGCGCCTGTTGCCCCAAAGCGATCAGGCCGAAGTGCGCCTGACCCTCGCCCAAGGTTCGGCGGTGCGCAGCCTCGACTTTGACCTGGGCGATGGCAGCCACTACAGCGACTTCAAGGCCGACGGCCAATGGCAACTGACCCCGGGGAAAACCGCTCGCGGTGTTTGGCACCCGGCCGCCGACAAAGCCAGCCTGACCTACCGCGTGCGCATCAGCCACGGGCGCAAGAACGGCAGCTTCGACACGCGCATGACTCCGACCTGGGCACTGATGCGCGGTGACGACCTGGTGCCGGCGGCCAAGCTCGATCAGCAGGACGGCGTCGAGTTGGTGTCACGCCTGGAATTCGAATTGCCCAACGGCTGGAAAAGCGTCGAAACCGCCTGGCCGCGCATCGGCAAGAACAAATTCCGTATCAACAACGTCTCCCGGTTGTTCGACCGCCCGACCGGCTGGATGCTCGCCGGCCACCTCGGCAGCCGTCGCACCCGGTTGGGCGAAACCGAAGTCACCGTCGCCTCGCCGTTGGGGCAGGGCATGCGCCGCATGGACGTGCTGACGTTGCTGACCTTCGTCTGGCCGCAAGCCCAGGCCGTGTTCCCCCGTCACCCGAGCAAACTGCTGATCGTCGGCGCCAACGACCCGATGTGGCGCGGCAGCCTGGCGGCGCGGGAGTCGATCTACCTCAACAGCCGCTTGCCGCTGGTCAGCGAAAACGGCACCAGCCCGTTGGTGCGTGAATTGGCGCAAATTTTCGGGCGGGTCAATGACCGCCAGCACAGCGACTGGATCAGTGAAGGCCTGGCCGAGTTTTACGCCATCGAACTGGTGCGCCGCGGGGGTGGCATGAGTGATGAGCGCTATGAGGCTTTGCAGAAGAAGTTGGCCAAGGACAGCCAGAAGGTGACAACTTTGCGCGGCTCGCAGATCAGCCCGGCGCAGATGGCCAAGGCTGTGTTGCTGCTACAGGAACTGGACCGCGAGATTCGCCTGAAGACTCGCAACAAACGCTCGCTGGATGATGTACAGCGTGGGGCGATGCACCTGGAAAGCGTCGATACCAAGGAATTTGTTCAGCTCGCCGAAAGCGTGATTGGCGAACCTTCCAAAGTCCTCGATACCGAGTTGCTTCAGTAACGCAGCCTTCGCGGGCAAGCCTCGCTCCTACAGGACATGAGTCGCTCACCCATTATGTGAACGACCTCAATCCCGTAGGAGCGAGGCTTGCCCGCGAAGAGGCCATCAACCTCACCGCGATATCCGGATTGATCGTTCCCACGCTCTGCGTGGGAATGCCTCCGGGGACGCTCTGCGTTCCAGCGCTGGAAAGGGACGCGGAGCGTCCCGGGCTGCATTCCCACGCGGAGCGTGGGAACGATCGGGACGGGGGGTTAAACCCCGGCTTTCGGCGATTTCAACGAATCATTGCCGGTCACCGTAGCGGTATGGGTCGCCGCCTCGGCATTGGCCTTCAACTGGCTCAATTCTTCCCCCGCGCGCTGAATCTTCGCCCGCACGTTGTTCATGTCCTGACGACTTTTCTCCAGCAGGCTTTTCACCGAGCTGTGCCCGGTAATGCCACGTGCCAGGGCCACGCCGCCGATCGCCACTTGAATCAAGCCAAACACACCGCCGCGACGCAGGCCCTTGCCGACCATCACCACGCCGCCGGCCAGGGAACCGATGCGCTCCCAGCCCTCGACGTTCTGTTCGTGGCGAGTCTGGAACGGGGTGGATTCGATGCGTTCTACGCGTTTGAGTTCGCTCATGATCTGTCTCCAGGCAGGGAAGGATAATTAAGCTGACTGCCGAGGCGCGCCGCTTGTTCCATCGGATGTGCGGTGAGTCAGCGGAATTTCGCCCCCGAGCGAGTGTTCAGCCCTTTGGCCATGCGGTCGTAGAGCACGACGTTGACCGTGGCCGCCAGGTTCATGCAACCGGTGGTCGGGATGTAGACCACGTCTTCGCACCAGTCACGGATCTCTTTATCCAGCGAGCCGTCTTCCGGGCCGAAGATGTAGAGGGCGCGATCCGGGTGGGTGTATTCCGGCAGCGAGCGCGCGCCTTCGACCAATTCCACGGCGACCGGCACACAGCCGAGCGGCAGGATCTTTTTCAGGTCGTCGATGCCGATCAGCGGGATGTCGTAGTGCACGCGCTTGGTGTCGGTAACGAAGTCGGCGGCGCGCTCATAGCGCTTGCCGGTGTAGAACACCGACGCCACGCCATAACAGCCCGCGGCGCGCATCACCGAACCGACGTTCTCCGGTGACTTGGGGTTATACAAACCAATGCAGCTGTACCGTTTGTCTGCCACGAGCGGGGTGCCTTCGGGAAAAAGAGGGCGATTATACGGGGATTGGCCGGGAGCGGGCAGTTTCGGGATTGGCGGCGTTCGGGCGACTGTCATCGCGGGCAAGCCTTGCTCCTTGGGGTTTGTGTCGAACCCCAAATGAGTGAACGCCCCAATCCCGTAGGAGCAAGGCTTGCCCGCGAAGAGGCCAGCACATCCAGCCTCAATTTTCGGCGCTGTTCCACCCCCCACCCAACGCCACCACCAACCCGACACTCGCCTGCAACTGCCGTGTCTGTAACGTCTGCAACCGCCGCTGCGCTTGCAGCGCCGAGGTCTGGGCCGTCACCACATCCAGATAATTCACCGCCCCGGCCTCATAGCTGTTCATCGCCAATGTCTGCGTGCGCTGCGCCGCCTCGACCGCCGCCTGCTCATCCTCTGCCTCCCGTTGCAGGTCGCGCAGTTGCCCGAGGTTGTCTTCGACTTCGCGCACCGCCCGCAGCACCTGGCTACGGTAATGCGCGGCCGCTTCTTCGAACTCGGCCTTGGCCTGGCGTTCGTTGGCGTCGAGGCGACCGCCGTCGAAGATCGGCAGGTTGACCAACGGCCCCAACGCCCAATAACGATTGCTGGCGGCCAGCAGATTACCGCTGCCCGCCGTTTGCCCACCGAGTAACCCGGTCAAGCTGAAATCCGGGTACCACGCGGCGCGGGCCACGCCGATATTGGCGTTGGCGGCATACACCCGGCGTTCGGCGGCCGAGATGTCCGGGCGGCGTTGCAGCAGGGTGCTCGGCAGCGCGTCGGGGACTGAAGGAAGTCCCAATGCCTGATCGCTCGCACTCAATCGGAAAACACTCGCCGGCTCACCCACCAACTCCCCAATCGCATGCTCGGCCAGATCCCGCTGCGCCCGCACATCGTCCAGTTGTGCCCGGGCCTCGGCCAGTTGGCTTTGCGCCCGGGTCAGGTCCAGTTCCGAAGCGATGGCGCCTTCGTAGCGGTCGCGGGTCAGTTGCAGCGCCTGGGTGTAATCGTCGAGGGAGCTGGCGAGAATTTTGCGCTGGGCATCCAGGCCATTGAGCTGGATATACAGCGTCGCCAGTTGCTGTTGCAGGCTCAGCCGCGCCGCCGCCAAGTCGTCCGCCGACGCCTGGGCCTGGGCATCACCCGCCGCCACCTGATTGCGAATCCGCCCCCACAAATCGAGATCGAAGTTCAGCGCCAACCCGGCGGTATTGCTGTTGTACACCGACGGCTGATTGCTGCCGCGCAACGGCTTGCCGTCCGACTGACGCTGACGCAGCGGCTGGGCGCTGGCGTTGATTTGCGGGAACAACCCGGCATGCAGTTGACCGGCATACGCCTGCGCCGCCTCAAAGTGCGCGAGGGCCGCCGCCAGGTCCGGGTTGGCCTTGAGCAATTGCTGTTGCAGGTGGTTCAGGCGCGGGTCCCGATAGAGCTGCCACCAGTTCGACGCCAAGGGCGGCGCTTTTGCCAAGTGCCACGGACCGTCGCTGGTCTGCTCGCGATACTGCGCCGGCAAGTCGATCGCCGGCACCTTGTACGTCGGCGCCATCGAACAGCCTTGCAACAGCAACGTCATCACCAGCAGCTCAAGCCTTGGGCGCATGCACACCTCCAGCGTCGGCCAGCTGCACGGCATCGCCTTCACGCAGGGCATCCGGCGGGTTATCCACCACTCGATCCGCAGGTTTCAAGCCCTGATCTATCACCAGCCGCTCCCCCAGATCCAGACCGATATGAATGTCGCGCAAGTGCACATGGTTATCCGGATCCAGCACCGCCACCTGGGTGCCCTGGGCGCGGAAGATCAGCGAACTCGCCGGTATGCTCACGCCATGGGTATCGGCGGGAATCTGCAACGTCGCCTCGGCATAGTCACCGGGCAACAACGCGCCGTCGGGATTGTCCGCGACAAACTGCGCGAGCAAGGTGCCGGAGCGGCGATCCACCGCCGTCGAATCCCCGAGCAACCGCGCGGTGAAGTGCTGGCCGGGATGCTCCGGCACGATCAATTCAGCCGACATGCCGGGTCGGATCACACTGGCGTAGTTCTGCGGCACCGGCACGTAGAGGCGCAGTTGATGGGTGTCGGCGATGTCGAACAGTTGCGGATCGCTGTCATTGTCGGCCTTGATCAACTGGCCGATGTCGGTGTTGCGCGCGGTGATGGTGCCGGCGAATGGCGCACGAATAGTCTTGTAGTCTTCCAGCGCCGACAGTCGCGCGTAATCAGCCGCAGCGGCATCAGCGTTGGCCTTGGCGGCGGCCGCGTTGGAGCGTTTTTCATCGGCTTCCTGACGCGAAACCGAATGCGTCGCCAACAGGTTTTGCCAACGGCTGGCGGTGGTTTCGGCCAGGCGCGCATTGGCCTGTTCCTGAATCAACCGGGCACGGGTTTGCGCCACTTGTTGATCGAGGTCCGGGCTGTCGATCTCGGCCAGGATCTGCCCGGCCTTCACATGGGCGCCGATGTCGGTTTTCCAGTCCTTGAGGTAGCCGCTGACCCGTGCATGGATTGGCGCCTTGCTCCACGCCTCCAGATGCGCCGGCAAGCGCAGGCTGTCGCCCTGCACGTTCTGTTGCGGCTGGAACACGCTGACCAGCGGCATCGCTGCGGTTTCAGTCCAGGCGGCCACGGCTTTCTCGTGGCGAGTGCGGGCGGCCAGACCGTTGGCCACCAGCAGCGCGGCCAGGGTCAGGCCGCCGACCCCGACCCACATCAGGCGTTTGCGCGACGGTTTTTGATCAGACATGAGTGCTTTCCCCAGAAAGGTTTTCTTCAGCAACAGCGCGAGAGGATTGACGTCCGTGGACCAGGCTGAACACCACCGGTACGAACAGCAGCGTGGCGGTGGTGGCGAGGATCAGGCCGCCGATCACAGCGCGGCCCAACGGCGCGTTCTGTTCCTCGGACAGGGCCAGCGGCAGCATGCCGATGATCATCGCCAGGGCGGTCATGCACACCGGGCGAAACCGGGTGTAGCCGCCTTCGAGCGCAGCCTTGAGCGCATCGCCGTGTTCGGCCAGGCGTTCACGGCAGAAACTCACCACCAGAATCGAGTTGGCCGTGGCCACGCCCATGCACAGGATCGCCCCGGTCAGGGCCGGCACCGACAGCGAGGTGCCGCTGAGAAACAGCATCCACACAATCCCGGCCAGCGCGGCGGGCAGGGCGGTGATGATCACGAACGGATCGACCCAGGACTGGAAGTTGACCACGATCAGCAAGTAGATCAGCACCACCGCGCCGAGCAGGCCGAAGCTCAAACCGCTGAACGCTTCGTGCAGCGCATCGATCTGCCCGTGCAGGCTGATCACCGCGCCTTTGGGCCGCATCGAAGCGGTGTCATCCAGCACTTTTTGAATGTCCTTGGCCACGCCGCCGAGGTCGCGGCCCTGCACATTCGCGTACAGGTCGAGGGTCGGCATGATGTTGTAGTGACTGACCACCGCCGGGCTCTGCACCCGGGAAATGCTCGCCAGACCACCAAGGATCTGCGATTGCCCGTCACTGCCGGTCACCGGCAAGGCTTCCAGCGACGGCAGGCTGTCGAGGCGATATTGCGGCGTCGCGGCGACCACGCCGTAGGACACGCCGTTGGCTGGGTTGAGCCAGAACGTCGGCGCGGTCTGCGAACTGCCGGCCAGGGACGCGACCATGCTGTTGGTCACGTCGCGCTCGGTGACGCCCAGGCCATTGGCCCGCAGTCGATCGACATTGACCTGCAACGACGGATAACCGGTGGACTGCTGGATGCGCAAATCGGCGACCCCGGCCACATGCTGCAAGCGTCGCTCAAGCTCCACGGCATAGGCGCGGTTCGCCACGTCATTGGGCCCGGAGATTTTCACGTCCAGCGGTGCCGGGGCGCCGAAGTTGAGGATCTGGCTGCTGATGTCCGCCGGCAGGAACGCGAAGTGGCTGCCGGGAAAACTCTCGGGCAAGGCTTCGCGCAGGCGTTTCACGTACTCGGCGGTGGGGCGGTGCTCGGCCTTGAGGCTGACCTGGATGTCACCGTCCTGCGGGCCGATGGTGCCGCTGTTGCTGTAGGCCATGTCGATGCCGCTCAGCGGGATGCCGATGTTGTCGACGATGGTGTCCAGTTGCTCGGCGGGGATGATCTCGCGGATCCGCGCTTCGATGCAGTCGAACGCCGCCGCGCTTTCCTCGATCCGCGTGCCCAGCGGCAAGCGCACATGCAGCGACAACGCGCCAGCGTCGGTGGCGGGAAAGAAGTCCTCGCCCAGGCTCGGCAGCAGCGCAAACGAAGCCAGCACACAGGCCAGGAACCCGAGCAGGAACCGCTTGCGGTATTCCAGCGCCAGCTCCAGCAACCCGAAATAGGTGTCCCGCAGGTTGGAGAAATGCCGCTCGAAACCCTGCTGGAAATTCAGCACCCGCTGCAGCAACGGATGATGGGTTTTTCGGTGCTGCTCACCCTCGTGATGGTTGATGAATTCATCTTCCGGGTGATGCCCCGGACCTTGCTCGGGTACGTGAGGTTTGAGCAAAAACATCGCCAGGGTCGGCACCAAGGTGCGCGACAGAATGAAGGAGCTGGCCATGGCAAACATCACCGCCAGCGCCATCGGCCGGAACAGGTAGCCGGCGATGCCCTGCAACAGGAACATCGGCACAAACACGATGCAGATGCACAGCAACGACACGAACGCCGGGCCGACAATCTGTTTAGCGCCGTCGAGGATCGCGGTCTTCACCGCTTTGCCCTGTTCCAGGTGCCAATTGATGTTCTCGATGGTCACCGTGGCGTCGTCCACTAGAATCCCCACCGCCAACGCCAACCCGCCGAGGGTCATGACGTTGAGGGTCTGGCCGCTGGCGGCGAGCAGGGCGATGGCCGACAACACCGCGAGCGGAATCGAGGCGGCGATGATCAGGGTTGAACGCCAACTGCCAAGAAACAGCAGGATCATCGCGCTGGTCAGCAACGCGGCGATGATGCCTTCCTTCGCGACGCTGCCCACCGACTGTTTGACGAACACCGAGGCATCGCCCAGCAGGGAAGTCTTGAGCGACGGCGGCACGGTTTCGTTGATGCGCGGCAGCATCTGGCGAATGCCGTCGATGATCGACAGCGTGGAAATATTGCCGTTCTTCAACGCCGGCATCAGCACCGCACGACGGCCATCGACCCGCACGATATTGGTCTGCGGCGGTGAGCCATCGCGCACGTGGGCCACCTGGCCGATGGTGATCAGCGCGCCGTCGACGGTTTTGATCGGCAGGTCGTTGAGTTCGTCGATGGCTTTCGGGCTGTTGTTCAGCAGCACCGTGTATTCATTGGGACCGAGTTTGGCAGTGCCCACCGGGATGATCTGGTTCTGGGCAGCCAGCGCATTGCCGACGTCCTGGGCGGACAAGCCTTTGGCGGCCAGCGCCTGCGGGTCGAGGTCGAGGGTGATCTGCCGTTGTTTGCCGCCCATCGGCGTCGGAATCGCCAGGCCCGGCACCGAGGTCAGGGGCAGGCGAATGTTGTTCTGCACCAGGTCGCGGATCTTCGCTTCCGACAGCGTGGGGCTTGAGAACGCCATCTGCAAAATCGGCACGGTCGAGGCGCTGTAGTTGAGGATCAGCGGCGGGGTGATGCCCGGTGGCATCTGTTTGAGCACGGTCTGCGACACCGCCGTGACCTGGGCGTTGGCGGTGCGGATATCGACGCCGGGCTGGAAGAAAATCTTGACGATGCCCATGCCCGGCAGGGATTGCGACTCGATGTGCTCGATGTCGTTGACCGTGGTGCTCAGGGAGCGCTCATAGGTGTAGATCACCCGCCCGGCCATGTCCTGCGGCGCCAGGCCGTTGTACTGCCACACCACGGCGATGACCGGAATGCCGATGTCGGGAAACACATCGGTGGGCGTTCGCAGGGCCGCCATCGGCCCGATGATGCAGATGAAAATTGCCAGCACGATAAACGTGTAGGGCTTGAGCAGTGCGGTCTTTACCAGCCCGAGCATGCCGTAAACCTCCGAGGTCTTGAATGCAATTGCCCGGCAGTCTTGCGTGTGCAACTTAAAGATTTGCCTTCACGGGGATGAAGAAATCTTTAACGTTTTCCTGAAAAACCTTTCATGGGTCTTCATTTGTCCGCGCCGCTCTAGCCCGCCACTCTTCACCTCAAGCCGATGGCCCGTCGTCACACCTGACGGCGGCATCGACGCTCAACTTTCGAGGTGTTTTTCCATGACGCTCAAACCCCAGTTACTGGTCCCGGGCCTGAGCCTGATCTGCCTGTTATCGGCGTGTGCCGGCCCGGAACCCAAGTCGGACCCGAGCGAAGCCTGGATCGATCTGCAACAACCGGGAAACACCAACGTGCTGGCGGAAAAGATCGATGGCCAGCGCGTTAAAGACGGACGTTATTTCGAGGTCAAGCCCGGCGTTCATCGGCTGGACGTGACGCTGATCCGCGGCACCGATGGCAACTCGGCGGAACCTATTTGCACGGGGCGCCTGGACTACAGCCACTTTCAGGCGGGTGAGCGCTACCAGATGAATGCGTCCAGCGCAGGCTTGTCGGCCAGCGCCAGCCTGGTGGACTCCCACGGCAAACAGGTGGCGCAGAGCGATCGTTTTCAGTGCTCGTAGGCCCGGCGTTTCAAGGTTGTTTTTTCATGAAGGAAGGTCATTGCAATGACACTTAAACCACTGCTGTTGATTCCGGGCCTGAGCCTGGTTTGTCTGTTGTCCGCTTGCGCCGGGCCGATGCCCAAACCCGATCCGGGCATGGCCTGGATCGGGCTGCAGGAAGAGGCGCCCAATGACATGCTGGCCGAACGGGTGGATGGCCAGCGTATCGATGACGGCCGCTTCTTCGAAGTGGCCCCCGGCGCCCATGACCTGGAGGTGACGTTGTTCGAGATGCCGAGTGGCGATTCGAACCAGGAGGATTGTGAGGGCAAGGTCAGTTACCCGCAGTTCAAGGCTGGCGAGCATTACCGGTTGGTAGAGTCGAGTCTGGGCGAGGAGGTGAGCGCGCGGCTTGAGGATTCGCACGGCAAGCAACTGGCGCAGACTGGCGATTTCCAGTGCATGCCGGGATAAGCCGCTGCGCGACGGCGGTGTGCCGAACATCGCCCCTGTAGGAGCAAAGCTTGCTCGCGATAGCGTCCCCGAGACCGCCATCGCCTGTAGGAGCAAAGCTTGCTCGCGATAGCGTCCTCGAGACCGCCATCGCGAGCAAGCTCCTACAGGTCGTCATCGCTGGCCTTTAAAGCGGTTCTGCAATCACATACCCCGACCCACGCATGGTGCGGATCAACGGCGGCATACCCGGCGGGTCGATTTTCTTGCGCAGCCGGCCGATGTGCACGTCGATCAGGTTGGTGCCCGGATCAAAGTGATAGCCCCAGACCTCCTCGAAAATCATCATCCGCGACAGAATCTGCCCCGGGTTGCGCATCATGAATTCCAGCAGTTTGTACTCGGTGGGCAGCAGGCTCAGCGGCTGGTTGGCGCGGTGGGCTTCGTGGCTGATCAGGTCCAGTTCCAGGTCGGCGATGCGCAGGGTGGTGTCGAAGGTTTTGGCCGGGCTTTTACGTCGCAGCAACACTTCGACCCGCGCGGCCATTTCGTCAGTGGCGAACGGTTTGGCCAAATAATCATCGCCCCCGGCACGCAAGCCGCGCACGCGTTCATCGACGTCGGAGAGGGCGCTGATCATCAGGATTGGCGTCGCCACGCCAATGGCGCGCAGGGTGGTGACGATGGCCAGGCCATCCAGCTCGGGGAGCATGCGGTCGAGGGTGATCAGGTCGTAATTGCCACTGACCGCGCTCACCAGACCTTCGCGGCCATTGCTCACCCAATCCACTTCAAAACCGTGGCTTTGCAACTCGGTGACGATTTCCGTGGCGGTCACGGCATCGTCTTCGATGGTCAAGATTCGGGACATGTCGGTTACCTGTGAAGAGTTCCGTATGTCGCGATTTTGCCAATAAACGATTGCCGGCTTTCTGATGAAAGTTTCATGTGCGATACAAAGGAAATGCGCTAGGCCTGATGCGGTTTCATTTTGCAGGAGCAAGGCTTGCCTGCGATGGCGAACTGAAGATCGCTATCGCGGGCAAGCCTTGCTCCTACAGACAATGCGCCCGATTCACTGCGCCTTGGGCAACATCGCTTTGAGCTTGGCCATCATGGAGGCCGGCGCATTGGCGATCTGGTTGCTCGCCGGGTCCTTGCTCCCCGTACCGTTGGTATCAACGCCCGCGAGGATTTCCGCCAGATTGTTGAAGTGCCCGTCTTTTTTCTTGCCCCCGGCGACGGCATCGTCCTTGCCGTACTGGGTCAACGCGTCCTGCAAGGTCTGGTGCTGGGACAGCCATTCGGGCTTGGTCTTTTCCTCGGGGCTCATGTTGTCGAGGAAATTCAGCGCAGCCTTGGCCCGGCCAATCGGGTCGTTGGCGAACGGGTCTTTCCAGTTTTTCTTCTGATCTTCCGGGCCGCTGTAATGACCCGACGCCAAGCGCACCTGTTGCTGCATCAGCGCCTTGGCCGCTTCCTGTTCATCGCTGGAAAACTTGCCGCCCTCGTTGGTGGCCACGGCGTTCAGCGAACGGCGATCCAGGTCGCCCATCAACGCATTCTTGTCTTCAACGCTGGCGTCGTAGGGCTTTTCGCCGGCCTTCATCTGCGCGTATTTCACGTCCATACGCTTGCGTGCATCCGCGGCGACTTCCGGGAAGGTCTTGTCCTTGGAGCTGGACACCGCGCCGGGTTGGGTGACGCCCAGCACCAGGGCGTCCGCGTTCATGCCCTTGCGCACCGGGAAGAACGGCGCGTTGTTGCCGATAGAGCCGCTGTAGTCGGTGGACTTTGGCGAGAGGCTGACCGAGTCACCGGTCTTGGGGTCTTTGGCGGCCTGCTCGGTGGCAGCGGTTTTAGCCTTGGCCTGAGCAGCGGCGCCGTAAGCCAGCATCGCAGGGCTGTTGAAGGTTGAGGTGACGTTCATCGTCTTCCACTGTCTGGCGTGTATTGATGCGGATACATCGCAAGAACAGTGCCAGCAACGCTGATGGCACCTCGAACCCAAACGGGCAGGGGCTTTTGTAACGGGTCAGACACGATTGGAGCGCGGCAAAAAAATGACATCCTTTGCCAGCAGCGGCAGTTTTTGGCCGCTGCATGGCCAGGTGTCAGTCTTCTTTCTTCATCAACCCCGCCAGCGCGGCGAACGGGTTGTGCGTGGCCTTGGCGACTTTCGGCGTGCTGAGGGAGCCTTCGCTGAAGTACTGCTGGTCGGTGTAGCGCGAGTGTTCGTTGTCGTGGCAATACAGGCACAACAATTCCCAGTTCGAGCCGTCCTGGGGGTTGTTGTCGTGGTTGTGGTCGCGGTGGTGCACGGTCAATTCGCTCAGGCGCTTGCCGGAAAATTCACGGGCACAGCGGCCGCACACGTGCGGGTACATCTTCAGGGCCTTGTCGCGGTAACCCATTTCCTTGTCGCGCTGGTTGTCGGCGAGGATGCGATCCAGCTTCGAGGTATTGGTCGGGGTGGACGAACTCATGGGTTCACCTTTGTAGAAGACTAATGACGGTAATGAACAGAGTTTAGCTCAGCCCTTGAGCTTCTCGGCAATCCAGATCGTATGGCGCGTGCCTTTGTTGCCGTGGGCGAAGACCTGGACTTCTTCGGCCTTGAACCCGGCCTTCTTCAATTTGTCGGAAAACTGCTTGTCGGCGCTGGCCGACCACACCGCCAGTATGCCTTTGGGGCGCAGGGCCTTGGCACAGGCGCTGAGGCCGCCGGAGGAATAGAGCCAGCTGTTGGCGCGCTGGGTCAGGCCTTCGGGGCCGTTGTCGACGTCGAGCATGATCGCGTCGAAACCCTGGGGCTCGGCTTGCAGCACTTTGGCCACGTCTTCCATGCGAATCACGGTACGCGGGTCGAGCAGCGGGTTGCCGGCCTTTTCGCCCAGCGGTCCGCGATTCCACTCGACCACGCCGGGCACCAGTTCGGCGACCACCACTTCAGCGGTCTTGCCCAGGTGCTTGAGGGCGGAGGCGAGGGTGAAGCCCATGCCCAGGCCTCCGATCAAGACGCGGGAGTTCGGCCGGCCGGCGACCTTGCGGCACGGGATCTCGGCCAGGGCGTCTTCGGAGCCGTGCATGCGGGTGTTCATCAGTTGCCCGCCATCGCCACCCTGGATCTTGATGACGAAATCCTCGCCGTATTCGAACAGGCACAGGGCACCGCCGTTTTCAGGGATGGGGGCGGTGTCGAGTAGAACGAAACGTTTCATGGCAGGCTCTTGGAAAAAATTGGCATAAGGCAAACGGACGCGGTTGGGAGTAGCCTGCAAGCAGACAACAAGGCCAACGGAGCCATTGATGAAGCGCACCATTCTAACGGTCATTGCCTTGGCCGCGCTCTCGATAACTGCAGTGCAGGCCCAGGAGCAGCAAATCATCCCCATCAGCCCGGCGCCAATGCCCGGCTCGCCCGGCACCGCGACCCCCACGCCCTACCCGCAAATCACCCCGACCAGCGTGCCCCGCACCGGGCCTGGCAGCGGCGGCCCGCCCCTGGTGCCGATCGAAATGCCCAGCCCGCCGTCCAAGGACCAGCCGTTGCCGGGCCTTGAGCCGAACGGAGCGAAAAGCAAGTCGCCGGGGGGTTAGACCTGTTGCGAGAGCAACTGCCCGTCGGCCATGCGCAAACGCTTGGACAGGGAGACGGCGAGGGCGCGGATGATCTTGGCGGCGATTTTCGGCGCGTCGTTGAGCATCTTTTCCAGCGAATCCTTGCCCAGGTTGAGCAGTTGGCAGTTGCTCGCCGCGACGCAACTGGCCGAGCGCCGCTCGCCGTCGAGCACGGCCATTTCGCCGAACGCCCGACCGCTGCGCAGGGTGGCCATGATCACCGTTTGCCCGTCGCTGTTGGTCTTCTGCACCGAGACCTGGCCGGTGTGGATGATGCACATGAAACTGCCGGCATCGCCCTCGTGGAAGATCTCCTCGCCCTGGGCGATGGTGCTGATGCTGAAGTAGCCGGACGCGGCGGCGAAGTCCACCGGCAGCAGTTGATCGAACAGGCCGCAGTCCATCAGCCAGTCGCGGATTTCGTTGTTCAGTAAGGTCGGTTCTGACATGTCGTCACGGTCTTTTTTGTTTTTTGCTGAATGATGCTCGTATCCCTGTAGGAGCGAGGCTTGCCCGCGAAGGCGTCGTGTCAGCCAACATAGATGTTGAATGTTGCGGCCTCTTCGCGGGCAAGCCTCGCTCCTACAAGGGCGGGTCGGCGTATGAGGTTTAAGACCGGAACGCCGAGCCAAGTTCCTCAGGCAATGCCCAAAACCTGGAAAACAAATGCGTATTCGAGGGCTACGTCACGTAATCCCTGGTAACGCCCGCTCATCCCGCCATGCCCGGCGCCCAGTTCGGTCTTGAGCAGCAGCGGGTTGTCGTCGGTTTTGGTCGCGCGCAATTTCGCCACCCACTTGGCCGCTTCCCAATACTGCACGCGACTGTCGTTGTAGCCGGCGATCACCAGCGTCGCTGGATACGCCTGGGCGGTGACGTTTTCGTACGGGGCGTAGGCCTTGATCCGATCATAGACGTCCGGCTCTTCCGGGTTGCCCCATTCGTCGTATTCGGTGACGGTCAGTGGCAGGTCCGGGTCGAGCATGGTGTTGAGCACATCGACGAACGGCACCTCGGCAATCGCCGCCGCGAACAGCTCTGGACGCTGATTAAGCACCGCGCCGATCAACAAACCCCCGGCGCTGCCACCGCTGATCGCCAATTGCTGCGAAGTGGTGAAGCCATTGGCGATCAGATGCTCGGCGCAGGCGATGAAGTCGCTGAAGGTGTTGTGCTTGTGTTCCTGCTTGCCGGCGCGGTACCAGGCTTCGCCCAATTCACCGCCGCCGCGCACATGGGCGATGGCGAAGGCGACGCCGCGATCCAGCAGGCTCAGGCGCGCATGGGAGAACCACGGGTCGAGGCTTTCGCCATAGGCGCCGTAGCCGTACAGATAAAGTGGCGTCGGTTTGCCGAGTACTTCGCGTTTGACCACCAGGCTGATCGGCACTTGTGTCCCGTCCGGCGCGGTCGCCCACAGGCGCTGGCTGACATAGGCATCGGCGTCGAACGGGCCGAGCACCGGGGTTTCCTTGAGCACTTTCTGCTCGCCGGTGGCCAGGTCCAGCTGACGCACCTGCGCCGGACGGTTCAACGCCTCATACCGCAGGCGGATCCGGTCGCTGACGAATTCCAGGCTGTTTTGCACATGCAGGCTGTAGGCCGCGTCCGGCAATTGCACGCGATAAGGCGCCAGGCCTTGTGGACGCACC
The DNA here is from genome assembly GCF_055179735.1 of Pseudomonas sp. Emmai. Classification (NCBI taxonomy): domain Bacteria; kingdom Pseudomonadati; phylum Pseudomonadota; class Gammaproteobacteria; order Pseudomonadales; family Pseudomonadaceae; genus Pseudomonas; species Pseudomonas sp. Emmai. The sequence continues at coordinate 1,930,512 of NZ_CM143685.1, forward strand.
TCGATGATCGGCAAGCCGCCTTCGCGCAGGCTCAGGGTCACGGCTTCGACGTTCAGGCTCAGGCCTTCGATCATCACCGTGTCGCTGTGGGGGATCAGGTTCTGCCACTCGGCCTCGGTCGGCGCCACGCCCGTGTCGGCGGCTGTGTACAGGGCGAAGTTGATGCCGTCGCGATTGCTGCGGATGAACCACGTCCACTGGCCATCGAGGGCGCCGTGATCGACGTCGTACTCGTGGTCTTCGACCCGTGGCGCCAGGCAGGTAAAGGCCAGGTGCGGCTGGAACGCATCGAGCACCCAGACTTCGCTGGTGGTCTTGCTGCCCAGGGACAGCAGCAGTTGCTGTTCGGAGCTGGAGCGGTAGCAATGCAGGAAGAATCGGCCGTCCGGCTCATGGAACACTTCTTCGGCCGCCGTGCCGTCCAGGCGATAGCGCATCAGTTTGTGCGGGCGATGGGTGTCGTCCAGTTCGCCGAAGAACAGGGTCAGGCTGTCGTTGGCCCAGGTCATGCTGCCGTCGCAGTCCTCGAACGCCAGTTCGCTGACACGGCCGCTGGATAATTCCTTCACGAACAGCGTGTAAATCTCATCGCCCGTGGTGTCGAGGCTGTAGCCCAGGCGCTGGTGGTCCGGGCTGATGCTGAAGGCGCCGAGGGAGAAGAAGCCGCCGTTGGCCAGTGCGTTCGGGTCCAGCAGCAGTTGCTCCTGGCTTTCGTCGATCAGCAGGCTGTCATCGGCCGGGCGCGGGCAGCGGTAGTGGCGAGCGTATTCGTCACCGGCCGTGGTGCGGGTGTAATACAAAAACGGCCCCCACGGCGACGGCAGGGACAGGTCGGTTTCCAGAATCCGGCCCTTGATCTCTTCGAACAGGGTTTCACGCAATCCGGCCTGATCGGCGGTTTGTGCTTCTTGATAGCTGTTTTCTGCCTTCAGGTAGTCGAGCACCGCGTCGGTGTCGCGCTCCTGGAGCCAGGCATACGGGTCAACCCCATCGGCCTTGCGGGCAATCGGGGCGCGGGTGACGTTGGCGGTTAAGGGCATGAAGGGCTCTCGGACAATGTACGGAATAAGGGTTTCGCAGCGCTGCAGAACCTGGTGGGTGCGGACCTGTGGCGAGGGGGTTTACCCCCGTTCAGCTGCGCAGCAGTCGTAAAACCATTGCACGCGGTGTATCTGGTGCACCGCGATCTCAGGTTTTGGGGCCGCTTCGCGACCCAACGGGGGCAAGCCCCCTCGCCACACAAGCTCATTGACCATACGAGCTCATTGGCCACACAAGCTCGCTCCCACAGGTTCTGTGTCTTGACCGGCTGGCATTGGGACAAGCCGGACGCGCGAAAAGTCGTTACTATAAGCGCCTCTTTGCCTGCCTTGCCATGGACACCATGACCGAGAACGACTATCTGATCGCTTGGGGCCTCTACGCCTTTGCCGCTTTAGGCTGCCTGTTGGTGTGGATGCGCCTGACCCGCTGGATGTGGCGCTACCTGCGTGAACCCCTGCGGCTGCTGATGGCGGTGTTGCTGTTCAGCCCGACCATCATCGACCCGGTGAAGGAAAAGGTCGCTCCGGCCATCGCCATCACCGCCCTGGACCTGGCGTTCAAAGTGGGCAACAACGCCTGGCGCGCGATTTCCGATCTGTTCATGTACGGCATGATCGCCTTCGGCCTCTACCTGATTCTGGTGCTGATCCGCTGGCCGATCGAACGCGCCGCCGCAACCCGCAAGGAACAGGCCGCTGCTGCCAAAGCCGCGATCAAACCTGACGATTATGAAGACGATCAACCGTTCGGCGTCGCCGGGGATGATCGCTACGGCCGTCCACCAATCCCGAACAACCCTCAGCGTTCGCGCATCGAACCGCGTTTGTAACCTTGCCCCAGCATTGAAGCGAGAGTCCGAGCATGTGTGAGTTATTGGGCATGAGCGCCAATGTCCCGACCGATATCGTGTTCAGCTTCACCGGGCTGATGCAGCGCGGCGGGCGTACCGGGCCGCACCGTGACGGTTGGGGCATCGCCTTCTACGAAGGCCGTGGCCTGCGTCTGTTCCAGGACCCGGCGGCGAGTTGCGAGTCCGAGGTCGCGAACCTGGTGCAGCGCTACCCGATCAAGAGCGAAGTGGTGATCGGGCATATCCGCCAGGCCAACGTCGGCAAGGTCTGCCTGTCCAACACCCACCCATTCGTGCGCGAGTTGTGGGGGCGCAACTGGTGTTTCGCCCACAACGGCCAGCTTGCGGACTTTGAACCGATCAAGAGTTTCTACCGCCCGGTCGGCGATACCGACAGCGAAGCAGCGTTCTGTGACTTGCTCAACCGCGTGCGCGCAGCGTTCCCGGAACCGGTGGAAATCGAAGCACTGCTGCCGGACCTGGTAGCGGCTTGCGCCGAATACCGCAGCAAAGGCGTGTTCAACTGCCTGCTCAGCGACGGCGACTGGCTGTTCTGCTATTGCTCGACCAAACTGGCGCAAATCACCCGCCGCGCCCCGTTCGGCCCGGCGCGCCTGAAGGACGTCGATGTGATCGTCGACTTCCAGGCCGAAACCACGCCCAACGACGTGGTCACGGTGATCGCCACCGAACCCTTGACCGAAAACGAAACCTGGACCCGCTACGAACCGGGCCAATGGAGCCTCTGGCGACGCGGTGAATGCGTCAGCCAGGGCAAGACCGAATAAGGACTTACCCCATGTTGCTCAGTTATCTACGGCTGGTGTTGTTTGCGGCGGGCCTGTTGATCGGTGTCCAGGTGCCGGGGTTTATCAGCGACTACGCCAAGCGGATCGAAGCGCACCTGATTGAGGCGCAGACCGGGTTGAGCGGTTTCCAGGGCACGGCCAATGAGTTCTTCAAGGGCGACATGCAGGCGTTGGTCGCGCATTACCGGGCGAGCGAAGACCCGATCTTTCGCAGCGATGCCGACAGCCTGAGCAACCTGCTCACCCGTCAGGTCGCCCTCGATAAACAGCACATGGCGATGCAAGGCCCGTGGTACATCCGCTTCCTGCAAGTGGCACTGGCGGCTGATCCGGACATTCGCAAGGAAACCTGGAACGGCTACAGCTACCAGATCCTGCTGACCCCGGAAGCGATGATCTGGGGCATGAGCGGCGCATTGCTGCTGTCGTTCGGCATTGAATGCCTGTTCCGGTTGATCGACTGGGTGGTACTGGGCGGCAAACGCCTGCGCCAGAGCCGTCCGATTGAAGATCGGGATGTGCGCGGCCTCTAAAACCAAAGATCACTGCCCCCTGTAGGAGCGAGGCTTGCCCGCGAAGGCATCGTGTCAGTCGACATCGACGTTGTTTGACACGACGCCTTCGCGGGCAAGCCTCGCTCCTACGAGGGCAGCGGTGTGTCAGGCCAGCACGATGTAGCTTTCACCCACCTTGCGCGCATACCCCTCCAGCACCTGCTGACTCAACGCCACAATCTCCTCGACCCATTCCACCCCGACCCGCCACGACACCACCACTTGCAAGTTCGGTGGCCGTTGATCAATGGCCAGCAAGGTCAATTCCCCCCGGGCCAGCTCCTCGGCCACCAGCACCGGTGGCAACGCGCCGATACCAAAGCCATCGCGCAGCAACCGGGTAATCGCCGACACCGAGTTCACGCAGTTCAACCGTGGCGCCATCACGCCATTGGCCTGCATCAACGCCAGGATGTCCTGGTGCGGATGGGAGTTTTTCGAGTAGGTAATGATCCGCTCGCGGGCCAGGTCCGCAACCCCTGAATACTCGCGGTTGTAGATGGAGTTGCTGGCCACGATCCAGCCCATCGGGTGGCTGGCCAGTTCCAGGCTGCGAACGCTTTCCTGGCGCAGCAGGTCGGTTTGCAGGATCAGGTCGAGAAAGCCTTTTTGCAGCTGATCGCAGAGGTTCAGCGAGGTATCGGCCACCAGCTCGATTTCCACCAGTGGATAGTGATCCATCATCTGCGCCACCAACGGGCTGAGCCAGGTGTGAATCACCGTGTCCATCACCCCGATCCGCACCCGCCCGACCTTGCTCGAACGGGTCTCGATCGACTGCTTGAGCGCCTGCATGGTGTCCATCATCTGCTCGGCGTATTCGAGCACTTTCAAGCCTTCCGGGGTCAGGCTCACGCCCCGGGAATCGCGCAGGAACAGCTTTACCCCCAGCTCGCTTTCGAGCACGGCGATGCGGCTGGAAATCGACGCCTGGGTGGTGAAGAGCTTGTCCGCGGTCAGGCGAAAACTCTTCAGCCGCGCGACCCAAACGAAGGTTTCGAGGAACTTCAAATTCATAAGATCAACTTTTTCTTATGCCTGGGCCGGGTTTTTATTAGTTGGACGCAGCAGGGCCGGGCGCCCAAAAATCGGGCCATCCGGTTCCCACGATAGGCGTCGTCGGGGCTTCGAACAATACCAATAAAATTTGCACGGAGATTCGCCATGAGTGCGCCCGACACCACAGCCATCCCCAAGGCCACGGCTCGCCCCGGACCTTTCGACTGGTATCGCAACATCAACAAACAAGAACGCCGCACGTTCTGGAGCTGCAAGATCGGCTATGGCCTGGACGGCATGGACACCCAGATGCTCAGCTTCGTGGTGCCGACCCTGATTGCCATGTGGGGCATTACCACCGGTGAAGCGGGGCTGATTCACACCAGCACCCTGATCGCCTCGGCCATCGGCGGCTGGGTCGCGGGGATTCTCTCCGACCGCATCGGCCGGGTGCGCACCTTGCAACTCACCGTGCTGTGGTTCGCGTTCTTCACCTTCCTCTGCGGCTTCGCCCAGAATTACGAACAGCTGCTGATCAGCCGCACCTTGATGGGCTTCGGTTTCGGTGGTGAGTGGACGGCTGGCGCGGTGTTGATGGGTGAAGTGATTCGCGCCAAGGACCGTGGCAAAGCGGTGGGTATGGTGCAATCCGGTTGGGCGCTGGGCTGGGGGCTGACCGCGATTCTGTATGCGCTGCTGTTCTCGGTACTGCCGCCGGAAGACGCCTGGCGCGCCTTGTTCATTCTCGGCATCGTCCCGGCGATTTTCGTGATTTTCGTCCGCCGCCTGGTCAAGGACCCGGAAATCTATCGCGAAGCCAAAGCCAAACAAACCCCGGACAACCCGGCCAAGTTCTACGAGATCTTCGCCCCTGGCATCCTCTTCACCACGATTCGCGCTTCGGTGCTGACCACCGGCGCACTGGGTGGTTACTACGCGATCACCTCCTGGCTGCCGACCTTTCTGAAGAACGAACGGGGCTTGAGCGTACTCGGCACAGGCGGTTATCTGGCGATGGTGATCGTCGGTTCCTACGTCGGTTACGTCATCAGCGCGTACTTGACCGACATCCTCGGGCGCAAGAAGAACTTCATCCTGTTCGCCGTCGGCTCGTTCACCATCGTCTTGCTCTACACCCAATTGCCGGTCAGTAACGGCGTGATGCTGTGGCTGGGCTTCCCGTTGGGCTTCTTTGCCTCGGGGATTTTCAGCGGCATGGGCGCGTTTTTGACCGAGTTGTTTCCGACGCGGATTCGCGGCTCGGGCCAGGGCTTTTGCTACAACATCGGGCGGGCGCTGGCCGCGTTGTTTCCACTGTTTATCGGTTTGCTCAGCCAGAAAGTGCCGCTGAGTGTCGGCATCGGAGCGTTTGCGGCGGTGTCCTACGGCGTGGTGATCCTGGCGGCGTTGAGCCTGCCGGAAACCCGTGGCAAGCAACTTGAAGCCGAGTAACTGATAATCTGCCGGGCATGTTTTACAAGCATGTCCCGGCAGTTAAAAAAGAATATGCCTACAGGAGTGTTCACCGTGAGCCGCCTGCTATTGAACTGCGACATCGGCGAAAGCTTCGGCAACTGGACCATGGGTCTGGACGCCGAGGTCATGCCCTTCATTGATTGCGCCAACATCGCCTGCGGCTTCCATGCCGGCGACCCGAGCATCATGCGCAAGACCGTCAGCCTGGCCCTGAGCCATGGCGTACAGATCGGCGCGCACCCGGCGTATCAAGACCTGGTCGGCTTCGGCCGGCGTTCCATGGCCTACACCGCCCAGGAACTGCAAGACATTCTGCATTACCAGATCGGCGCCCTCGACGGCATCTGCCGGGCCCAGGGCGGCAAGGTCAGCTACGTCAAACCCCACGGCGCGATGTACAACGACATGATGGCCAACCCGGCGCAATTGCGCGCGGTGATCCAGGCTGTGGCCGCCTATGACCGCACCTTGCCGCTGATGCTGATGGCCACCCGCGACAACAGCGCCGCGCAGCAATTGGGCGATGAGTACGGCGTGACCCTGTGGTTCGAAGCCTTCGCCGACCGCGCCTACGACAGCGCCGGGATGCTGGTCTCGCGGCAATTGCCGGGGGCGGTGCATCACGATCCGGAGAAGATCATCGAACAAGCGCTGATCATCGCCCGTGGCGATCACCTCACGGCCAATGACGGCAGCGCTTTGCACTTGCGGGCCAACACCCTGTGCGTGCACGGCGACAACGCCAGTTCGGTGGCGGCCGTGCGCCGTATCCGTGAGGCCTTGAACCAGCAGAGCGCGTCATGAAACCACGGGTGGAAGTGGTCGCGCTGGATTGCCTGATGGTGCGCCTGTTCGATGAAATCGCCGAAGCGAACATGCCATGGATGCTCGCGGCCAGCGAAAGTCTGCGCGCTGCGTTTGCCGGGCATTTGATCGATCTGGTGCCGTCCTACACGACATTGATGGTGCATTACGACCTGACCGCGCTGAGCCCGGCCCAGGCGCGGGAATTGATCGCTGAGGCGTTGATCGATCTGTCGCCCAATGCCAGTGCCGGTGGCAAATGCCATGTGCTGCCGGTCTGGTATGACTTGAGCGTGGGTCCCGAATTGAGTCTGTTGTCTCAACGCAGCGGCTTGGCGATGGACGAGGTGATCCGCTGCCACAGCGAGCGTGAGTACCAAGTGTTCGCACTGGGCTTCGCCCCGGGGTTTGCCTTCATGGGGTTGGTAGAGGAAATCCTCGCCGCACCGCGCCTGAACACGCCGCGCAAGAAAGTCGCGGCGGGCAGCGTCGGCATTGCCGAGCGACAAACCGCGGCTTACCCGGTGGTGTCCCCTGGCGGCTGGAACCTGATCGGCCGCACCCCGGCCAAACTGTTCGACCGCGAGCGGGACGGCTACAGCCTGATGCAGCCCGGCGACACGGTGCGCTTCGAAGCCGTCAGCCATGCCGAGTTCATCAACCTGGGCGGCGACGACACGCCACTGGAGGCCCAGGCATGAGCCGTCTAAAAATTGAAGCGAGTACGCCGCTGTGCCTGTTGCAGGATGCCGGCCGATTCGGCGTGCGGCACCTGGGCGTGACCCAGGGTGGCGGGCTGGATTGGCGGTCGATGTCGTGGGCCAATTGGCTGCTCGGCAATGGGCTGGATGCACCGGTGATCGAAATCACCCTCGGTGGCCTTAGCGTGGTGGCCGAAGAGGATTGTGTATTGGCGTTGGCCGGCGCGGATCTGGGCGCGCAAGTGGATGGCGAGGCGTTGGCGCCGTGGCGCAGTTTCAGGCTGCATAAAGGTCAGCGACTGCAATTCACCCAACCGCTGCTTGGCGCTCGGGCCTATCTCGCCGCGCCGGGCGGGTTTGATGCGCCGAAGGTGTTGGGCAGCAGTTCGACGGTGGTTCGCGAAGAACTTGGTGGACTTGATGGCATGGGCCGGCCGTTGGCCAAGGACGCGCCGTTGAGCTATTCGGGCAGCGGGTTAATCCTGTTGCGCGTACTGCCGCAGGAGCATGTCCCGGATTTCAAACTCAATGCACCGCTGGACCTGGTGCTCGGCGCGCAGATTGGTGCGTTCAGCGGGCAAAGTCTGTTCGACGCGTTCAACAGTGTCTGGGAATTGGACAGTCGTGCCGACCGCATGGGCATTCGCCTGCTGGGCACGCCGCTGGAATACCAGGGCAAACCGATGATCTCCGAAGGCATCCCGCTGGGCGCCGTGCAGGTGCCGCCGGATGGACAGCCGATTGTGTTGCTCAATGATCGGCAGACCATTGGCGGTTATCCGCGTTTGGGGGCGTTGACGCCGTTGGCCTTGGCGCGGCTGGCGCAGTGTCTTCCGGGGGCGAAGGTCAGGTTGCGGCCGGTGGTGCAGGACGTGGCGCATCGGGAGCAGGTCGGGTATTTGCAGCGGTTTGCTTCACAGTAATCGTTCCCACGCTCTGCGTGGGAATGCATCCAGTGACGCTCCGCGTCACAGGGGACGCAGAGCGTCCCGGGCGGCATTCCCACGCGGGAGCGTGGGAACGATCGGTAAGGCATCCCGCTGGGCGCGGTGCAGGTGCCGCCGGATGGACAGCCGATTGTGCTGCTCAATGATCGGCAGACCATTGGCGGTTTGCTTCACAGTGATCGTTCCCACGCTCTGCGTGGGAATGCATCCAGTGACGCTCCGCGTCACAGGGGACGCAGAGCGTCCCGGGCGGCATTCCCACGCGGGAGCGTGGGAACGATCGGTAAGGCATCCCGCTGGGCGCGGTGCAGGTGCCGCCGGATGGACAGCCGATTGTGCTGCTCAATGATCGGCAGACCATTGGCGGTTTGCTTCACAGTAATCGTTCCCACGCTCTGCGTGGGAATGCATCCAGTGACGCTCCGCGTCACAGGGGACGCAGAGCGTCCCGGGCGGCATTCCCACGCGGGAGCGTGGGAACGATCGGTAAGGCATCCCGCTGGGCGCGGTGCAGGTGCCGCCGGATGGGCAGCCGATTGTGTTGCTCAATGATCGGCAGACCATTGGCGGTTTGCTTCACAGTAATCGTTCCCACGCTCTGCGTGGGAATGCATCCAGTGACGCTCCGCGTCACAGGGGACGCAGAGCGTCCCGGGCGGCATTCCCACGCGGGAGCGTGGGAACGATCGGTAAGGCATCCCGCTGGGCGCGGTGCAGGTGCCGCCGGATGGGCAGCCGATTGTGTTGCTCAATGATCGGCAGACCATTGGCGGTTTGCTTCACAGTGATCGTTCCCACGCTCTGCGTGGGAATGCATCCAGTGACGCTCCGCGTCACAGGGGACGCAGAGCGTCCCGGGCGGCATTCCCACGCGGGAGCGTGGGAACGATCGGTAAGGCATCCCGCTGGGCGCGGTGCAGGTGCCGCCGGATGGGCAGCCGATTGTGTTGCTCAATGATCGGCAGACCATTGGCGGTTTGCTTCACAGTGATCGTTCCCACGCTCTGCGTGGGAATGCATCCAGTGACGCTCCGCGTCACAGGGGACGCAGAGCGTCCCGGGCGGCATTCCCACGCGGGAGCGTGGGAACGATCGGTAAGGCATCCCGCTGGGCGCGGTGCAGGTGCCGCCGGATGGGCAGCCGATTGTGTTGCTCAATGATCGGCAGACCATTGGCGGTTTGCTTCACACTGATCGTTCCCACGCGGGAGCGTGGGAACGATCGGTACGCTACTTGGAAAGAAACCGCATCCCTTCTTCCAACCCACGCAGCGTCAGCGGGTACATCCGGTCTTCAATCAAATCCCGAACAATGTTGGTCGACGAGGTATAGCCCCAGGTGTCTTTTGGATACGGGTTAATCCAGATCAGCTTCTTGTACTTCTCCATGAAGCGTTGCATCCACAAATAGCCCGGCTCTTCGTTCCAGTGCTCGACGCTGCCGCCAGCCTGGGTGATTTCGTAGGGCGCCATGGCGGCGTCGCCGATGAAGATCACCTTGTAGTCGGCGCCGTATTTGTGCAGCAAATCCTGGGTCGAAAAGCGCTCGGAGGTGCGGCGCATATTGTTCTTCCACACCGATTCATAGACGAAGTTGTGGAAGTAGAAATACTCCAAGTGCTTGAACTCGGTCTTGCAGGCCGAGAACAGTTCTTCGCAAATCTTCACGTGGGCGTCCATCGAGCCGCCGATGTCGAACAGCAGCAACAGCTTGACGGTGTTGCGCCGCTCCGGCCGCATCTGGATGTTCAGCAGGCCAGCATCCCGGGCGGTATGGTCGATAGTGCCATCGATGTCCAGCTCTTCCGCCGCACCCTGACGCGCAAATTTGCGCAACCGGCGCAGGGCGACCTTGATGTTGCGCGTGCCCAGTTCCACCGAGTCGTCGAGGTTCTTGTACTCGCGCTGGTCCCAGACTTTCACCGCTTTGCCCTGACGCTTGCCGGCATCGCCGACCCGGATGCCTTCCGGGTTGAAGCCGCCGGAACCGAACGGGCTGGTGCCGCCGGTGCCGATCCACTTGTTGCCGCCGGCGTGGCGTTCTTTCTGTTCTTCCAGGCGTTTCTTGAACTCTTCGATCAGCTTGTCCAGACCGCCGAGGGACTGGATTTGCGCGCGCTCTTCATCGCTCAGGGAGCGCTCGAACTCCTTGCGCAGCCAGTCTTCGGGGATCAACGCCTGAAGGTGATCGTCGAGTTTTTCCAGGCCATTGAAGTAGGCACCGAAGGCGCGGTCGAACTTGTCGAAATGCTTTTCGTCCTTCACCAGGATCGCCCGGGCCAAGTAATAAAACTCGTCCATGTCGGCGAAGACCACGCGCTGTTTCAGCGCGTTGATCAGGTCCAGCAACTCGCGCACCGAGACCGGCACCTTGGCGGCACGCATTTCATTAAACAGGTTGAGCAGCATGGCGGTCAGCCTCTTAGCGGGTGCCGCGACGGCTCATGAACGCCAGGCGCTCAAGCAATTGCACGTCCTGTTCGTTCTTCACCAGGGCTCCAGCCAGCGGCGGGATGGCCTTGGTCGGATCGCGCTCGCGCAGCACCGCTTCGCCGATGTTGTCGGCCATCAGCAGTTTCAGCCAGTCCACCAGTTCCGAGGTCGAAGGCTTCTTCTTCAGGCCCGGCACCTTGCGCACGTCGAAGAACACGTCCAGCGCTTCGCTGACCAGGTCTTTCTTGATGTTCGGGTAATGCACGTCGACGATGCGCTGCATCGTGGTGCGGTCCGGGAACGCGATGTAGTGGAAGAAGCAGCGGCGCAGGAACGCGTCTGGCAGCTCTTTCTCGTTGTTGGAAGTGATGATGATGATCGGGCGAACCTTGGCCTTGATGGTCTCGTCGATCTCGTAAACGTAGAACTCCATCTTGTCGAGTTCTTGCAGCAAGTCGTTCGGGAACTCGATGTCAGCCTTGTCGATCTCGTCAATCAGCAGGATCACCCGCTCCTCGGACTCGAAGGCTTCCCACAACTTGCCCTTCTTCAGGTAGTTGCGCACGTCGTGGACCTTCTCGGTGCCCAGTTGCGAATCGCGCAAGCGGCTGACCGCGTCGTACTCATACAGGCCCTGATGCGCCTTGGTGGTGGACTTGATGTGCCAGGTGATCAACCGGGCGCCAAAGGACTCGGCCAATTGCTCGGCGAGCATGGTCTTGCCCGTGCCCGGCTCGCCCTTGACCAGCAGCGGACGCTCCAGGGTGATGGCGGCGTTGACCGCCAGCTTCAGGTCATCGGTGGCGACGTAGGCCTGGGTGCCTTCGAACTTCATCTGCTAATCCTCGAACGGTAACGCCGGCCTGAACGGGGCAGGGCGGGACGCGACATTTATGATGCCCCGACTATAACGCGCTGCCCGGTCGACTGTGAACGCAGACGGGTTATTCAGTCTCTGAATGGGGCGTCACTTGGTGACTTAACCCTTATCCGGCTTCGGCTGTTCATACCGCGCATTGAACGCCTGGACGAAACCATTACGCAAAATCTGCAAAAACGCCTGGAACGCGCTGATATCTTGCTGGTGCACGTTGCCGCTGAGTTCAACTTTGGTGGCGAACTGGTTCTTGCGCTGGTTCTTCAGCACGGTTTCGGTGCTGCCGACGATGGCTTCCCAGACGGAGCGCAAGATCCCTTTGTTCTTGTTCTCGACGTCCTGCTGCCAGTTGAACACTTCAACGTCTCGCAGCAACGGTTTGATGTAACCCTTTAGCTGGCCCTTGTTGGCTTCGGCTTCGATCACCACGTCGCCGTGGCCGGCATTGAAATCGAATTTGCCGTAAGCCGAGGCGAAGTCGTTCAAGCGTTTAAGTTCGATGTCCTTGGCCCGCAGGCGGAATTCGAAGTCTTCGAAGTTGCTCAGGGGATCGAAGGTGGCGGTGGTTTCCAGCGGGGCGTGGCCCAGCAGCAGGGCCTTGCCTTCGAAACGGGCGTCGCGCTTGCCTTGGGTGTCGACCACGTTGGTCAGGTTATAGAGGCTGGCGTTGACCTGGGTGGCGTTCATGTTCACCGGCGGCGTGGAGTTGAAGTTCCTGAAGCTGATTTTGCCGTCGTTGATCCGCACTTCGTTCAGGGTAAACGGCAGCAGTTTGCTCAATTGAGCGCGCCAGTCAGTGCCGCGACCGGTCTGGGAGTTCTGTTTGTTGGCCCCGCCATCGACGAAGTTCACTTCGGGGTTGATGAACTGCACCTCGGCCACCACGGCATGGTCGTACCACAGGGAGTGCCAACTCACCGAGAGGTCGATCAGCGGCGCGTTGACGAAAGGCACCGGGACCTTGCCGTCGACCTTGACGATCTTCAGCCCGTTGATCTTGTAGGCACCGCGCCACAGGGCCAGGTCCACATCGACCACCTGGCCACGGTAGTCGCCCATGTCCGCGAGTTTGTCGTTGAGGTAATTGCGCACCATATAGGGCAAGGCGATGTCCAGGGCGACCAACAGGATAACGAGGCCGGCGAGGGTCCAAAGGGGCCAACTGTATCGACGTTTCATGATGGCAATTCCTTGGCAATGTAAAGCCATTGACTGCTGGCGCCGGCGGACGTTCGACCTGACTGGACGACCCTCGGCAACAGGCATACCTTGAACAGCTAATTCAACGCTGCATAAGGACCCAGCCATGAGCCGTATTTTCGCTGACAACGCCCATTCCATCGGTAATACACCGCTGGTGCAGATCAATCGCATCGCGCCTCGGGGCGTGACCATCCTGGCCAAAATCGAGGGACGCAACCCCGGTTACTCGGTCAAGTGCCGGATCGGCGCGAACATGATCTGGGACGCCGAAAGCACCGGCAAACTCAAGCCTGGCATGACCATCGTGGAGCCGACGTCGGGCAATACCGGCATCGGCCTGGCGTTTGTGGCCGCCGCCCGTGGTTACAAGCTGATGCTGACCATGCCGGCGTCCATGAGTATCGAGCGGCGCAAGGTGCTCAAGGCGTTGGGGGCTGAGCTGGTGCTGACCGAGCCCGCCAAGGGCATGAAAGGCGCGATTGAAAAGGCTGCGGAAATTCTCGCCAGCGACCCGGCCAAGTACTTCATGCCGGCGCAGTTCGAAAACCCGGCCAACCCGGCGATCCACGAAAAAACCACCGGTCCGGAAATCTGGAACGACACCGACGGTGCGGTCGATGTACTGGTGGCAGGCGTCGGAACGGGCGGAACCATTACCGGTGTTTCGCGGTATATCAAGAATACCCAGGGCAAACCGATTCTCTCGGTGGCCGTGGAACCGATGTCGTCGCCGGTGATTACCCAGAAACTGGCCGGTGAAGAGATCAAGCCGAGCCCGCACAAGATCCAGGGCATTGGCGCCGGTTTTGTGCCGAAAAACCTCGATTTGTCGATGGTTGACCGGGTCGAACTGGTAACCGACGACGAATCCAAGGCCATGGCCCTGCGCCTGATGCAGGAAGAGGGGATTTTGTGCGGGATCTCTTGCGGTGCGGCGATGGCGGTGGCAGTGCGCCTGGCCGAAACCCCGGAAATGCAGGGCAAGACGATTGTGGTGATCCTGCCGGACTCGGGCGAGCGTTACCTGTCGAGCATGTTGTTCAGTGATCTGTTTACCGAGGCGGAGACCCAGCAATAATCTGTGTATCGGTTGTGGCGAGGGAGCTTGCTCCCGCTGGGCTGCGCAGCGGCCCTAAAATGTTGTGAGCGCTGCGCACTCAAGCGGGAGCAAGCGCCCTCGCCACACAATGCACCCTGACTCCCAATGGTTGACTCCGGTCAGCCTTCGTTCAGGAACCTTATGTTAATAAGTGCTTTGTTGCGCAATCCTCAACACTGTTTGTTCAGATAGGTGGGTTTTTCCCCAGTCCGGTAGTGGGTATCATGGCCGGCTGCCACGTCGGGTAAATGGCGCGGTGCACAGTTGTTTATTCTCAAGGAGTCGTTGATGACCTTTTCCCTGGCCGCGAAAGCGTCGGTGTTGCTGTTATTCCTCGGCAGTACGCTCTATGTGCATTTGCGCGGCAAGGCACGGTTGCCGGTCCTGCGTCAGTTCGTCAACCATTCGGCGCTGTTCGCACCTTATAACGCCCTGATGTACCTGTTTTCTGGTGTTCCGTCCAAACCCTACCTGGATCGCAGCAAGTTCCCGGAACTGGACGTGCTGCGGGACAATTGGGAAATCATCCGCGACGAAGCCATGCACCTGTTCGACGAGGGCTATATCCGCGCCGCCGAAAAGAACAACGACGCCGGTTTTGGCTCGTTCTTCAAGAAGGGCTGGAAGCGTTTTTACCTCAAGTGGTACGACAAGCCTTTGCCCTCGGCCGCAGCCCTGTGCCCGAAAACCGTGGCACTGGTCAGCAGTATCCCGAATGTCAAAGGCGCGATGTTTGCCCTGTTGCCGGGCGGCAGCCATTTGAACCCGCATCGCGACCCGTTCGCCGGGTCCCTGCGTTATCACCTGGGGCTGTCGACCCCGAACTCCGACGATTGCCGCATCTTTGTCGACGGTCAGGTCTACGCCTGGCGCGATGGCGAGGACGTGATGTTCGACGAAACTTATGTGCACTGGGTCAAGAACGAAACCGAGAAGACCCGGGTCATCCTGTTCTGCGACATCGAGCGACCGTTGAGCAACCGCGTCATGACCCGTATCAACCGCTGGGTCAGCGGCTTGCTGGGCCGCGCCACCGCACCGCAGAACCTTGATGATGAACGCGTCGGCGGGATCAACCAGGTTTACGCCTGGAGCAAGAATTCCACTGACAAGTTCAGCGGCGTAGTCAAACAGTGGAAACGCCGTCATCCCAAGGCCTACCGCGTATTGCGCCCGGTGCTGGCAGTGGTGGTGCTGACGTTGTTGGGGTATTGGTTGTTTGGTTAAAGCCTTCACCACTCATTAACGCCGATCAGTTAAACCAGGCACCGACTCTGTGGCGAGGGAGCTTGCTCCCGCTCGACTGCGCAGCAGTCGTAAAACAAGTGCATGCGGTTTACCTGAAAAAAACGCGATTGCAGGTTTTGGGGCCGCTGCGCAGCCCAGCGGGAGCAAGCTCCCTCGCCACAGGTTATTCATCGCTAGCCCCCTCTCTTCACTGACTGGCCTCGCTCTTTTATGCCGGTCAGACAATGCGCAAAAGCGCGACAAACCGACACAAGCCGTTAAACTCCCTCCCGGCGGTACGGCCCTGAACCACAGGCTTTTCCCTTGGCTGGCTCGCGCACTCCCTCAATGAAGGCGCAGCACACCTGCAGTGTGCTGCCATACACCCCATGGAATAGGCGACTCCCCTTGACTCAATCCCTCAAGCCCGGCGAAAACACCACCCTCAGCCTGCCCAAAGGGCATGTCGTGGTCACCCATGCGGCTGGCGACCAGCTGGACGTCAACCTCACCGCCTTCCTGGTCACCGAAACCGGCAAGGTGACGAACGACAGCGACATGGTGTTCTTCAACGCCCCGGAACACGCGTCCGGCGCCGCCATGTTCATCGCCCCGGTCACGCAAAGCGGCACCGTCAGCCACCGTATCGGCTTTGATCTGTCGCGCCTGCCGGCCAGCATCACCAAGATCGCCATCACCCTGACCCAAGATGGCAGCGCCGGCGGTTTTGCGGCGGTCAAGGACCTGCGCGCCCAAGTGGTGGTCGGCGACCAGGTGCTGGAGCTCGCGCCGGGTGCGTTCTCCCAGGAGACCGGCATTGTCGTGCTCGAGTTGTACGTTCGAAACGGCCAGATGAAGGCGCGCTCGGTCTGGCAGGGGTTCGCTTCGGGCCTGGCCGGGCTCTGCGGTCTCTACGGGATTGAAGTGGACGACGCGCCTGCCCCGGCAGCGGCCCCGACTCCCGCCGCCAAACCAGTCAATATCGTCAAATCGGTCATCACCCTGGACAAGCCAGGCACCAGCCACAAGGTGTCCCTGGAAAAAGGCCCGAGCGCACCGAAGGTCATCCGGGTCAGTGCGACCTGGGTGGACAACGGCGATGGCGAGGACAACGACGACCTCGACCTGCGCATCGGCATCCTGCGCCCGGACGGCCGGATGTCCATCATCCAGGCGCCCGACAAGAGCGGTGCCTTTGACGTCGACCCTTTTGTGTTCCACACCGGCGACGTGGTCAGCGCCAGTGCGTCGGCACCGGGCATCGAAACGGTCGAAATCAACCCGGCGATCTCCCAGCGCATGGGTGGCAAGGTCGCGCTGGTCTGCAGCGTCTACTCCGCGGTGGACAACGGCGCCGTCTCGGTGGCGTCGCTGAAACCGAAAATGCGCATGGAATACGGCGACCAGATCGTCGAATGCGCCTTTGAGTTCAAGGACGGTTTTTTCAGCAGCGCGATTTACACCTACGTCATTGGCCTGATCGAAATCGACCTGGATCACATTGAACTGAGCCCGTCCGGCAAGACCTCCAAGAGCACCAGCGAAGCGACCCCGTGGCTGTCGCGCAAGGGTGACAAACTGGAAATCACCATGGATGGCCCCGCTGTGTTCAAAGGTCATCCGCCGGAAAACAGCGGCAACAAACGTTACGTCTGAGTCCCTGTGACGGGCGCGTGGCACTCGTCGAGTCGCCACGCGCTAACGTGACGCAACGCAGGCTTGCCGAGCCTTTTCGGCAAGTCGTTGCAATCTGTGTCTGGCGCTGGTTATAGTCGGCGCTCGGTTGTCTTGCGACGCACCGTTCTTCCCCTCAAAAAAGATCAGCCCATGCCTGCATCCCACATCAACGCGGTAGTCGATTCAGCGGTCAACGCTGGCGTCGTGCCGTGCGGGATCCAGCAGCCTGTGCAGATCAGTCATTACCCCCCTCCTGTCAGTAGCACGCCGGTGTGCGCCGTCGTATCACCGCCAGGCGTTGGCATTTCGGGCTGATCAGCTTTTCTCTGCTGTTCCCCCATGCCCGTCTGAAAAAACGACTGAACTTCAGCCTCGGCTGAGTTGGCTTTTTTGCCTGATGACAGGTGGTATTTCATGTTTGTCCTTTCGAAAAAAACCGCGCTCGCGGCGGCGTCCACGAGCCTGTTCGTCCTGCTGTGGAGCAGCGGGGCGATCTTCTCCAAATGGGGCCTGGCCCACGCGTCACCGTTTGCCTTTCTGTTGATCCGCTTCACCATCGCCCTGTGCGGGCTGCTGCTGTTGATGCCGTTGCTCAAGCTGAAACGGCCCAAGGGCGGCAAGCCGATGCTGTATGCGATGGCCACGGGCGTGGTGTTGCTGGGGGCGTATCAGATTTTCTATCTGCTGGCCCTGGACCTGAAGGTCACGCCGGGCGTGATGGCGACGATCATGGGCGTGCAGCCGATCCTCTCCGTGGTGATCATGGAGCGCCAGCGCTCTATTAGCCGCCTGTTCGGCCTGGCGCTGGGGTTGGCCGGGTTGATCATGGTGGTTTACCAAGGCATCGGCCTGGCCGGGATGTCGCTGGCCGGAATGCTGTTTGGGTTGCTGGCGCTGGCGAGCATGACCTTCGGCTCGATCATGCAAAAACGCATCACCGACAATCCCCTCGGCACGCTGCCCGTGCAATACCTGGCCGGGCTGTTGCTGTGCGGGATCTTTGTGCCGTTCCAGCCGTTTCATTTCGAACACAACACCGGGTTTATCGTGCCGGTGTTGTGGATGGGCCTGGTGGTGTCGGTGCTGGCGACGTTGCTGCTGTATCGGCTGATTGCCCGGGGCAATCTGGTCAACGTCACCAGCCTGTTTTACCTGGTGCCGGCAGTGACGGCGGTGATGGATTACCTGATCTTTGGTAATCGGCTGGCGTTGTTGAGCGTGCTTGGGATGTTGCTGATCATTGTGGGATTGGTGTTTGTGTTCCGTCAGTCGCGCTAACGCTGACGGGTGGTCCTACAGCGAACCTGTGCGCTGTCGCGGCGGCGCACAACTTTCCAAGACGTTTCCTACGACGTACCCTGTTGCCGCGTTTTGGTATCGACCTCTATAGTTTGGGCTCGCGGAAAATCCCGCGAATGACCTTGGCCGGTCGAGCATCCAAAACGCATCAGCGTCATTGTTCAGGCATTTTCATGCCTGGATGTCGTGTTATGGCAGCTGTGCTCGGGACATCTTCGGGTGTGCCGGTTTGATGGGTGCCGGTCGGCCAACCCGTACACAGCTGCCACCTTTTTCGTTTGGCCGCGGACGAGAGGTAGCCCTATTTGGAGTTTTACCCATGCTCGAAGTAATGCCGCGTTACCTTCCCATCGATACCTACGACGCCGACCACCCGGTGCTCTACATCAACACCCACCGAGAAATCAGCGACATCGCCGCCTGCGCGATGCACCGCTTCACCGTGATCCGCGACCTGACCGACACCCTGACCAGCCTCAACCTCACCGGCATTTCCGACGGCGACCTGACCCGCGTCACCCGTGCCGTTCACCTGCTGGCGCGCGAAGGCTGCGCCATGCTCAACGTGGTCCAGGCCCGGGCGCGGCAGCGAGAAGACGGTTACAAAGCGGCGGTGTAGCGACTGACGCCTGACCAGCGTGCGGTATGCCAGGCACGCCGCACACGAAAAATAACCCTCGGATTTTGCAGAAAACCTCAAGAACCGACCCCTGCCTGTCGACAACCTCCTTACATACTCAAGGAGCGTTCACTATGAACAGTCAGCGTTTGGCCGTCGGGATCAGTCTGTTTTTCGCCATGAGCGGTGCTTGCCTGGCGAGCACGACGATCAGCCAGGGCGTCATCGAGTTTCGCGGCAGTCTTGTCGAATCGAGTTGCGCCACCGGCATCGGGGCGAACTCGACGGTTGAACTCAGCGATTGCGCGACGTCGGCGCGGGGTGGCAACGTCAGTGCGCATCGCGTCGAACCGGCGCGTTCGGTGAGTGCACTGGACCCTTCCAGCGTGGATGTGAAACTGCTGAGCGAAAGCCGTCAGGGTGAGCATTACTACGATCAGCAATACGCCTTGGTCGACGGCGCCGGCAAACCGGTGACGACCGGCAATTACCTGATTACGCTGACAGCGCCTTAATAGCCGCTCAGTACCCCGAGCTGCCGAAGGCTGCGATCTTTTGATCTTGTTTTTACGATCAGGATCAAAAGATCGCAGCCTTCGGCAGCTCCTGCGGGGGGCAGTCTCTAGCGGGTAGCCACCTCAGCCGGCTTCACCACCGCCGGTTTCAACACCAGCCACAACGCCGCCGCAATCAACACCCCGCCATAGATGTGCGCCATCGACAACGGCTCATCCAGCAACAGCGCGCCCCACAACACGCCGAACGGCGGGATCATGAAGGTCACGGTCATCGATTTCACCGGGCCGATGGAGCTGAGCAAGCGGAAGTACACGATGTACGCAAACGCGGTGCACACCAGGCCCAGCCCCAGCAGCGACAACCAGACATTCCAGCCGCCCCAGCTTGCCGGAGGGTTGCTGATCACGCTGTAGCCGAACAGCGGCAACAGGAACAATGTCGCGCCAAGCATGCTGCCCAACGCCGACAAGCGACTGTCGAGGCCGCCGGCCTGATCCAGCCAGCGACGGGCCAGGAACCCGGCGAAGCCGTAGCACGTGGTGGCGAGCAGGCAGGCGAGGGCGCCCATCAGCAATTGCAGGTCGAACGCCACCGGCCCGGCGCGGGTCAGCACACCGACGCCAAACAGCCCGAGGAACACCCCGCCTAGCTTGGCTGCGGTGAGTTTTTCATGGAAGAACAACCCGCCGATCAACACGCCCATCAGCGGCGTGGTGGCGTTGAAAATCGCTGAGTAACCGGCCGGCAGCACTTGGGCAGCCACGGAATACAGGGTCGCCGGAATCCCGGAGTTGATCACCCCGAGCAGCATCACGGTCTTGAGTTTGCCTTTGAAGTCCCAGCTGATGCGCATCAGCCCCAGGATCACCAGCAAGCCAACGGCCGCAATCGACACCCGGAAAAACGCTGTGGGAATGGTGCCAATCACCGGGGCGATGATGCGCATGAACAGGAAACTCGCGCCCCAGATCGCCGCCAGCGAGAGTAAACGGACAATATCGACAGGGCTCACGGTGCACTCCTTCCTTTATGGGGACGGAAGTGTTGCCGAGCGCCTGATCGATGGCAACCGAAAAACGTGCAATTAACTCCGGCCGAAAATTACGCTTCTCCTGCACCCGGTTCACTGGCTAAGCTCAGGGCTCCGAAATACCCGCAGAGGTCTCACCATGCCGCAGCAATGGCCAGCCGCCGATATCGCCCGAAGGATCCTCGACGGCTTTGACGATTACCGCGAGCATTTTCGCCAGATCACTGACGGTGCCCGGGCGCGTTTCGAGCAGGCCCGGTGGCAGGAGGCGCAAGTCGCCTCGGCGGCGCGGATCAACCTCTATGAAGAAAAGGTCGGCGAAACCATCGAGCGATTGCGCGCGGCCTTAGACAGCGAAACGCTGATGGACGTGAGCTGCTGGCCACTGGTCAAAAGCGCCTATATCACGCTGATCGACCTGCGCTTCGACGATGAACTGTCCGAGACCTGGTACAACTCGATCTTCTGCGGGCTGTTCAGCCATGACCTGATCAGCGACGGCTGCATGTTCATCCACACCACCCGGCCGAGCCTGCGCCGGGCCCGGGCCGCGCAGACCCGCACCTACAAGCCCCAGGGGCACCTGTCGGAAATGTTGGCGAGTATTTTTGCCGACTACCGCTTCAGCGAAGATTACGCCGACCTGGCCGGCGACCTGCGCCGCCTCGAAGCGCAACTGCGCGAGAACCTGCCGGACTGGGTGTGCAAGGACCCGGAACTGTCCGTCGAACTGTTCTCCTCGGTGCTCTACCGCAATAAAGGCGCATACCTGGTCGGGCGCATCTACACCCAGGACGAGCAATGGCCGCTGGTGATTCCATTGCTGCACCGCGAAGGGCGCGGGATTCAGATCGATGCGTTGATCACTGATGAAGCGGATGTGTCGATCATCTTTTCGTTCACCCGTTCGTACTTCATGGTCGATGTGCCGGTGCCGGCGGAGTTCATCGGCTTCCTCAAGCGCATCCTGCCGGGCAAGCACATCGCCGAGCTGTACACCTCGATCGGCTTCTACAAACACGGCAAGTCCGAGTTCTACCGGGCGCTGATCAACCACCTGGCCAACACCGACGACCAATTCATCATGGCCCCCGGTGTGCGCGGCATGGTCATGAGCGTGTTCACCCTGCCGGGCTTCAACACCGTGTTCAAAATCATCAAGGACCGCTTCTCGCCGTCGAAAAACGTCGACCGCGCCACGGTGATCGAAAAGTATCGACTGGTGAAAAGCGTCGACCGGGTCGGGCGCATGGCCGACACCCAGGAATTCGCCGACTTCCGCTTCCCGCTGAGCAAGTTCGAACCGGCGTGCCTGGAAGAACTGCTCGACGTGGCGGCGTCCACGGTGTCAGTCGAAGGCGACACCGTGCTGATTCGCCACTGCTGGACCGAACGGCGCATGACGCCGCTCAACCTCTATCTGGAAAACGCCAACGAGGCGCAGGTCCACGAGGCGCTGGAAGATTACGGCCTGGCGATCAAGCAACTGGCGGCGGCGAACATCTTTCCCGGCGACATGTTGCTGAAGAACTTCGGCGTCACCCGACATGGGCGGGTGGTGTTTTATGACTACGACGAGATTTGTTTCCTGACCGAAGCCAACTTCCGCCACATCCCGCAGCCGCGCACGCCGGAAGACGAGATGGCGTCCGAGCCGTGGTATTCGATCGGGCCGCTGGACGTGTTTCCCGAGGAGTTTCCGCCGTTTCTGTTTGCCGATGCCGGGCAGCGGCGGTTGTTTGATCAGTTGCATGGCGAGTTGTACAACGCCGATTACTGGAAAAGCCTTCAGGAAGCGATTCGGGCCGGGAAGGTTATCGACGTGTTCCCGTATCGGCGTAAGGGAGGAGAGCAGCTGTAAGCATCAAGCTGCAAGCTTCAAGCTAAAAGCCGATCTGCTTGTAGCTTGATGCTTGTAGCTTGCCGCTGCTTCTCTGTGCTGATCGTTCCCACGCTTCGCGTGGGAATGCCTCCCTGGACGCTCCGCGTCCGCTCTTGGAACGCAGAGCGTCCCTGGCTGCGTTCCCACTCAGAGCGTGGGAACGATCACAGAGCAGCTGTAAGCATCCAGCTGCAAGCTTCAAGCTAAAAGCCGATCTGCTTGTAGCTTGATGCTTGTAGCTTGCCGCTGCTTCTCTGTGCTGATCGTTCCCACGCTTCGCGTGGGAATGCCTCCCTGGACGCTCCGCGTCCGCTCTTGGGACGCAGAGCGTCCCTGGCTGCATTCCCACGCAGAGCGTGGGAACGATCACAGAGCAGCTGTAAGCATCCAGCTGCAGGCTTCAAGCTAAAAGCCGATCTGCTTGTAGCTTGATGCTTGTAGCTTGCCGCTGCTTCTCTGTGCTGATCGTTCCCACGCTTCGCGTGGGAATGCCTCCCTGGACGCTCCGCGTCCGCTCTTGGGACGCAGAGCGTCCCTGGCTGCATTCCCACGCAGAGCGTGGGAACGATCACAGAGCAGCTGTAAGCATCCAGCTGCAGGCTTCAAGCTAAAAGCCGATCTGCTTGTAGCTTGATGCTTGTAGCTTGCCGCTGCTTCTCTGTTACCCTTGCGGCTTTTGGCTTACAGCTTGCCGCTGCTTCTATGACTGACGAATCGCCTTCCATCGACAAACTGCTGAAAAACCTCGATCACGCCATGATTGCCGACCGCCACCGGCTGCGGCGGCAGTTGCTTGAGCTGCGCAAGAAACCTGACGAGGCCAAGTTGGCCCAGTGGGTGACGCGCATGCAGGCGTCCTGTGATCAGGTGTTGGCGCGGCGCGCCAGCCTGCCGGTGATTCGCTACGACGACAGCCTGCCGATCGCCGCCAAGCGCGACGAAATCAAAGAGGCGCTGCTCAAGCATCAGGTGCTGATCATTGCCGGCGAAACCGGTTCGGGTAAAACCACCCAGTTGCCGAAGATCTGCCTGGAAATCGGGCGCGGCCAGCATGGTTTGATCGGCCACACCCAGCCGCGTCGGATCGCTGCCCGCAGCGTCGCCAGCCGGGTCGCCGAAGAACTGACCACGCCACTGGGCGCGCTGGTCGGCTATCAGGTGCGGTTCGAGGATCAGAGCGATTCCAACACCCTGATCAAGCTGATGACCGACGGCATCCTGCTGGCGGAAACCCAGAACGACCGCTACCTCGAACGCTACGACACGATCATCGTCGACGAAGCCCACGAACGCAGCCTCAACATCGACTTCCTGCTCGGTTACCTGAAAACCCTGCTGCCGCGTCGCCCGGACCTGAAAGTCATCATCACTTCGGCGACCATCGACCTGGAGCGTTTCTCCAAGCATTTCGATGACGCGCCGATTGTCGAAGTCTCGGGCCGGACCTTCCCGGTGGACACCTGGTATCGCCCGCTGACCCTGGAGCAGGACGAAGAGGGCAACCGCGTCGAGGATGACTTGACCGTGGACCAGGCGATCCTCGCCACCCTCGACGAAATCGCCGCGTTTGAACGCAGCGAGCGCAAGAGCCCCGGCGATGTGCTGGTGTTTCTGCCCGGCGAGCGCGAGATTCGCGACGCCGCGGACATGCTGCGCAAGGCCCAGCTCAAGCACACCGAAATTCTGCCGCTGTACGCGCGGTTATCGCCGGCCGAACAGCAGCGGATTTTCCAGTCGCACCCAGGGCGCCGCGTGGTGCTGGCGACCAACGTCGCCGAAACCTCGCTGACGGTGCCGGGCATTCGTTACGTGATCGACAGCGGCACCGCGCGCATCAGTCGCTACAGCTACCGCGCCAAGGTCCAGCGCTTGCCCATCGAAGCGATTTCCCAGGCCAGCGCCAACCAGCGCAAAGGGCGTTGCGGGCGGGTCGAGCCGGGCATTTGCATTCGTCTCTACGGTGAAGAAGATTTCATCGGTCGCCCGGAATTTACCGATCCGGAAATCCTGCGCACCAACCTCGCCGCCGTAATTTTGCAGATGCTGCATCTGCGCCTCGGCGAGATCACCGATTTCCCGTTTATCGAGCCGCCGGATGGCAAGGCGATCAGCGACGGTTTCAACCTGCTGCAAGAACTCTCGGCAGTGGATCGCAACAGCCAACTGACCCCGCTGGGGCGCAATCTGGCGCGCCTGCCGGTGGACCCGCGCATGGGCCGCATGTTGCTGGAAGCGGCGAAACTCGGCAGCTTGCAGGAAGTGCTGATCGTCGCCAGCGCCATGTCGATCCAGGACCCGCGCGAACGTCCGCCGGAACGCCAACAAGCCGCGGACCAGGCCCACGCCCAGTGGAAAGACGTGGATTCGGACTTCGCCGGGCTGGTCAATCTGTGGCGCGGTTTTGAAGAGCAGCGCCAGGCGTTGACCGCGAGTCCGCTGCGTAACTGGTGCCGCAAGAATTTCCTCAACTACTTGCGCCTGCGCGAGTGGCGCGACTCGCATCGGCAATTGAGCCTGATCTGCCGCGACATGCAGTTGACCCTCAATAAAGAGCCGGCGGACTACCCGAAACTGCACAAAGCCGTGCTCTCCGGGTTGCTCAGCCAGATCGGCCAGAAAACCGACGAGGGCGACTACCTTGGCGCGCGTCAGCGGCGTTTCTGGATTCACCCGTCATCCGGCCTGGGCAAGAAGCGCCCGCAATGGCTGATGGCCGCCGAACTGGTGGAAACCACCAAGTTGTATGCGCGCATGGTGGCCAAGATCGACGCCGACTGGATCGAGCCGCTGGCCGGGCACCTGATCAAGAAAAACCACTTCGAACCGCATTGGGAGAAGAAGCGCGGCCAGGTTGTGGCGTTTGAACAGATCACCTTGTTCGGGCTGATCGTGGTGGGGCGCCGACCGGTGCATTACGGGCCGATTGATCCGGTGGTGTCCCGTGAATTCTTCATTCGCGAAGGCCTGGTCCGGGGCGAGATTCAGTCCAAGGCCAAGTGCCTGACCGCCAATGCGCAGTTGCTGGAACAGCTCGACGAACTGGAGGCCAAGGCCCGGCGTCGCGACATCCTCGCCGACGAAGAAACCCTGTTCGCCTTCTACGACGCGCGGCTGCCGGCGGAGATCCACCAGACCGCAACCTTCGACAGTTGGTACAAGGTCAACAGCCAGAAAGACCCGCAACTGCTGATCATGCGCGAAGAAGACGTGCTGGCCCGGGAGGCCAGTGAAGTCACCGCCCTGCATTACCCGGACACCCTGCACATCGGTGATCTGGAACTGGCCCTGAGTTATCACTTCGAGCCCAATCACCCCCGCGACGGCGTGACCCTGCGCGTACCGGCACCGTTGTTGCCGATGCTGCCGCCGGAACGCCTGGAATGGCTGGTGCCGGGCGTCATTGAAGCCAAGTGCATCGCGTTGGTGCGCAACCTGCCCAAGGCGCTACGCAAGAACTTCGTGCCGGTGCCGGATTTCGTCAAAGCCGCGCTGCAGCGCATGACCTTCGCCGAGGGCTCATTGCCCCAGGCTCTGGGCCGCGAACTGCTGCGCATGACTGGCGCGCGGGTCAGCGATGAAGCCTGGGCCGAAGCGGCGCAGCAGGTCGACAGCCATTTGCGGATGAACCTGGAAATCGTCGATGGCCAGGGCAAGTTCCTTGGCGAAGGGCGGGATCTGGCGGAGTTGACCGCACGCTTCGCCGAGGCCAGCCAAGCGGCATTGGCCGTGCCGCAAACCGCGAAAAACCAGCAACCGGTGGAGCCGAAAGTCTTCGCCGCTGTCGCCGAGAAAACCCAGCAGAAGATCGCCGGGTTGTCGATGACGGTGTATCCGGCATTGGTGGAGGAGAGCGGGACGGTCAAGGAAGGGCGTTTTTCGACCCCGGCTGAGGCCGAGTTCCAGCATCGCCGGGCCTTGCAGCGTTTATTGATGCAGCAACTGGCCGAGCCAGCGAAGTTTCTGCGCGGCAAGTTGCCGGGCCTGACCGAATTGGGGCTGATGTACCGCGAATTGGGGCGCATTGATGCCCTGGTCGAAGACATCCTGCTGGCGAGTCTCGACAGCTGCATCCTCGACGGCGAAGACCCGTTGCCGCGCGATGGCGCCGGGTTGGCGTCGCTGGCCGAGCGCAAGCGTGGCGGCTGGACCGAGCACGCCGAACGTCTGGCGAAGCTGACCCTGGAGATTCTCAAGCTCTGGCACGGTCTGCAAAAACGCTTCAAGGGCAAGATCGACCTGGCCCAGGCCGTGGCGTTGAACGACATCAAGCAGCAGCTCAGTCATCTGGTGTATCCGGGATTTGTCCGGGAAACCCCGATGCAATGGCTCAAGGAACTGCCGCGCTACCTGAAAGCGGTCGAGCAGCGTTTCGAGAAGATCGGCGCGCAGGTGCAGCGGGATCGGGTCTGGAGCGGAGAGTTGTCGGGCCTGTGGACGCAATACCAGACCCGCGCCAACAAACATGCGCAGGAAGGCAAACGCGATCCGCAACTGGAACTGTATCGCTGGTGGCTGGAGGAATACCGGGTTTCCCTGTTCGCCCAGCAGTTAGGGACCAAAGTGCCGATCTCCGATAAGCGCCTGAACAAACAGTGGACCCAGGTCGAGCCATAACCCCTCTGTGGGAGCGGCTTTTGTGGCGAGCGAGCGAGCTTGCTCGCGCTGGGCTGCGCAGCGGCCCCAAAATTTTGTGAGCGCTGCGCACTCAAGCGGGAGCAAGCTCCCTCGCCACAAAAGCCCGCTCCCACAGGGGTGAGGTGTTTGATCCGGCAAATAGGGCCAAACCCCAGCGTTTATGGCAAACTTCGCGCCTATAAACGCCGGCCCCGCCGTTTTGCGCCTTCACAGGCCCGGGCGGTTCGGAATAAAGCGATGCCAGGTTTGCTTCCCCGGACGGGAAACGACCCTTTGTGTGTTGGTACGTCGGTGCCAACGCTTTCTGCCTGAACAGATTAGAGAAACGACCATGCATAACGTCGTCATCAGCGGCACCGGCCTCTACACCCCGGCCAACAGCATCTCCAACGAAGAGCTGGTGCAGTCTTTCAACGCTTACGTCGCGCAATTCAACGCCGACAACGCCGACGCCATCGCGCGCGGCGAGCTCGAAGCGTTGACCGAGTCCAGCGCGGCGTTTATCGAAAAAGCCTCCGGCATCAAGAGCCGCTTTGTCATGGACAAGGACGGCATCCTCGACCCGCAACGCATGGCGCCACGCCTGCCCGAGCGGTCCAACGACGAATGGTCGGTGCTCTGCCAGATGGCCATCGGCGCTGCCGAGCAAGCCTTGCAGCGCGCCGGCAAGACCGCCGCGGACATCGACGGCGTGATCGTTGCCTGTTCCAACCTGCAACGCGCCTACCCGGCCATCGCCATCGAAGTCCAGGAAGCCCTGGGCATTGAAGGTTTCGGCTTCGACATGAACGTGGCCTGTTCCTCGGCGACCTTCGGTATCCAGGCCGCCACCAACAGCGTGCAACTGGGCCAGGCCCGGGCGATCCTGATGGTCAACCCGGAAGTCTGCACCGGTCACTTGAACTTCCGCGACCGTGACAGCCACTTCATCTTCGGCGACGCCGCCACCGCGGTGATCATCGAACGTGCCGACCTGGCGACCTCCCCGTACCAGTTCGACATTGTCAGCACCAAGCTGCTGACCAAGTTCTCCAACAACATCCGCAACAACTTCGGCTTCCTCAACCGCGCGGCGGAAGAGGGCATCGGTGCCAAGGACAAACTGTTCGTGCAGGAAGGCCGCAAGGTATTCCGCGACGTGTGCCCAATGGTCGCCGAGCTGATCGCCACGCACCTGGACGAAAACAAGCTCAACATCGGCGATGTGAAACGCTTCTGGCTGCACCAGGCCAACCTCAGCATGAACCACTTGATCGTCAAGAAACTGCTGGGTCGCGAAGCCACCGAAGAAGAAGCCCCGGTGATTCTTGATACCTACGCCAACACCAGCTCCGCCGGTTCCGTGATTGCGTTTCACAAGAACCAGGATGACCTGGCCAGCGGTTCGCTGGCGGTGCTCAGCTCGTTTGGTGCCGGGTATTCGATTGGTAGCGTGATTCTGCGTAAGCGCTGAGTTCGCTTTAAAAGATCGCAGCCTGCGGTAGCTCCTACAGGATCGGGTTCAACTCAATAGTGAGGTTGGACTCGATTCTGTAGGAGCTGCCGCAGGCTGCGATCTTTTTTTGTGCATGAGGTATTTGGGCCAAGGACGCTTCTGTGGCGAGGGAGCTTGCTCCCGCTCGGCTGCGAAGCAGTCGTAAAGTCAGCGAATGCGGTCTGTCTGATGAAATGCAGGGGACCGCTTCGCGCTCCAACGCGAGCAAGCTCGCTCGCCACAAAAGGCCGGTGTGAATGGGAAATGAAAACAGCCCCGCGTTGGGCTATCGGACGGATGATGGGGACCGATAGACCAACGCGAGGCTGTAAAGGAGCAGCTTCGAGCGGCAAGCTTCAAGCTGCCAGCAGTGCGCTTGAATTTGAAGCTTGTAGCTTGAAACTTGCAACTGCTTTTTTAGAACTTGGCTTCGGCATCCAGTTGCAGGGTCTTGATGTCCGAGTCGCGGATGGTGGCGTTGGTGAAGTCGGATTTAGCCATGAAATACGTCGCGCCCAGGGCGAAGTTCTTGTCGATTTCATAGCTGACTTTCAACTTGCTGCCACGCGAACCGGTGAAGCCGTTGGCGAAGTCGGAATCGGTGAAGGCACCGACCACGGCGTTACGCTGTACGTCGCGATAGTTGTAATCCACAGCGAAGCCGTAAAGCTTGGTCTTCACACCGGTCAACCAGGCGGCGTCCTGATCGTTGCTGGCGTCTTTGTTGGTGACGTATTGACCGTACAGCGACAACGGCATTGGCAGGCCGCCGATGTCGATCTGACCAAAACCTTCGTACAGCTTGAACTGTTCGTTCGGGGTGTTGCCGTTGGTGGCCAGGATCGATGGCGTGGTGGTGCCGCCTGCGGTGATGTCGTCGTCGTTGTCGTAACCGTAGACGCTGCCACCCAGGGTCAGTTTCAGATTGTCGGTGATGGCGAAGCGCGCACCCAACTGACCGGCGTACAGGCGCAGGTCGTGCTTGAACTGCACGCCGTCGCCGTCGACGTTGTCCTTGAGGGTGTAATGGCCGGCGCTGCCGAACAGCTCGGTGCTGGCGCCCAACGGGTACTTGTAAGTCAGTGCCAGACCTTCCGGGCTGATGTCGCTATCCCAGATGATGTCGCCCATGCTCACCCATTGCTGCGGCATCTTGCCGCCCACAACGTGCAGGTTCTTGAGGAAGTCGGGGTGGTAGTCGACGTAGCCCTGATCCAGCCAGATCGACTTCTTGTCGAAGTAGCCGTCCAGGCTCTGGTTGGTGGAGCGAGCGTCGTCGTTGTTGCCGGTGGCGATACGGATACCGGTGTCGACCTGCGGGTTGATTTCGCTGTAGGCACCCAGGCGAACGCGAATGCGCTGACGGTCCTGGTCTTTGTTGTTCGACACACCATCGTTCTTCACCGTTTCCTGGCGGAAACGCACGTCACCCTTGAACTGGGTCTTGGCGGCCCAGGCCAGTTTCTGGTCGAAGGTGCTCAGTTCATTGGTTTTCTTCGCAGTCGCGGCGATCTGCTCGTTGGTCTCTTGCTGAGCCTGGCGGGCGATTTGCTGGTCTTTCTGGTCACGGGCCAGTTCGGCTTGCAGTTCGGCGTATTGCGCCTGGGAAATCGAGCCGTTTGCCTTGAGCATGTCGAGCAGTTTGGCGTCGACTGCGGCGCTGGCCGGAACGCTCATGGCCAGCATCAGGCCGCCACACAAGGCCGCCGCAGTTTTCGTGGAAGCAAGACGCATATCAATCTCCGAAGATGAAAGGGATGACTGAGCCATCCAGGACACAACCGACCAATGACGGACGGAAAACAGTGACCGGGTAGAACCCGGCGCTCTAAAAACAGGCGCCAGTATCGCGATGGTTTATGACAGTGCAGTGGCAAAGTGATGGCAGCTCGATGACGATACAAACCTTTCGTGAACCTTTGTTCTAGAGCACTGTCGGCGGATGACGGGTGTGCAATGGGCGGCGATAAGCGATACTCGCCGGGCTGTTACGCGAACAATTGTGAGAATGCCGATGCCGCTGCAACGTCTGGAAAGCCTGTCCGAAATCGCGCCGCTCACGTGGGACGCGCTGGTGCCCGAAAATCAGCCATTCCTGCGCCATGCCTTCCTCAGTACGTTGGAAGACAGCGGCAGCGTCGGCCCGCATTCCGGCTGGCAACCCGAGCATTTGCTGCACATCGAAGGCGAGCGTCTGATCGCCGCATTGCCCAGTTACCGCAAGTGGCATTCTTACGGCGAATACGTGTTCGATCATGCCTGGGCCGATGCCTGCGCCCGTGCCGGCATCGACTATTACCCCAAACTCCTGACCGCCGTGCCGTTCAGCCCGGTCAGCGGCCCGCGCTTGTTGGCGGCCCGTGTCGAGGATGGTTTTGAGTTGCTCAAAAGCCTGCCGGGTTATCTGGAAATCGAAGAACTCTCCAGCGCGCACATCAATTTCACCGACCCGTTCACCGACGCCGCGTTGGCCGAACAGCCCGGCTGGCTGCAGCGCATCGGCTGTCAGTACCACTGGCAGAACCGCGACTATCGGGACTTCCAGGACTTTCTCGACGCCCTCAGTTCGCGCAAGCGCAAGCAGATGCGCAAAGAGCGCGAGCAAGTGGCGGGGCAGGGCATCGAGTTCGAATGGCTCGAGGGGGCGCAACTGACCGAGGCGCAGTGGGATTTCGTCTACGCCTGCTACGCCAATACTTATGCGGTGCGTCGGCAAACGCCGTACCTGACGCGGGAATTCTTCAGCCTGCTGGCCGAGCGCATGCCGGAATCGATTCGCGTGGTGCTGGCCAAGCAAGGTTCACGGCCGGTGGCCATGGCCTTCAGCCTGGTGGGGGGCGACAGTTTCTACGGTCGTTACTGGGGTTGCCTGGCGGAGTACGACCGTTTGCATTTCGAGACGTGTTTCTATCAGGGCATGGATTACGCCATCGCCAATGGCTTCCAGCGATTCGACGCCGGGGCTCAGGGCGAGCACAAGTTGATTCGCGGCTTCGAGCCGGTGATCACCCATTCCTGGCACTACTTGCGGCATCCGGGGTTGAAAGCGGCGGTCAAAGACTTCCTGCAACAGGAACGGGTCGGGGTGTTGGCGTATGCCGAGGAAGCGAGGACCGCCTTGCCTTACCGGCAAGCCTGATCCTCGCCACGGGCATCAGCTGCCTTCCTTGGACAGCCAGCGATAAGTCACCCCGCCGACCACCGCGCCGAGCAGCGGGGCGACCCAGAACATCCACAACTGCGCGATGGCCCAGCCGCCGACTATCAACGCCGGGCCGGTGCTGCGCGCCGGGTTGACCGAAGTGTTGGTGACAGGAATCGAGATCAGGTGGATCAGCGTCAGGGCCAGGCCGATGGCGATCGGTGCCAGCCCGGCCGGCGCGCGTTGGTCGGTGGCGCCGAGGATGATCAGCACGAACATCGCTGTCATCACCAGTTCACAGACGAAGCCTGCGGCCATCGAGTATTTGCCGGGGGAATGCTCGCCGTAGCCGTTGGAGGCCAGGCCTGCCGACAGGTCGAAGCCTTCCTTGCCGCTGGCGATGTAGTAAAGCAAGGCCGCCGCGATGATCCCGCCAATGACTTGGGCGATGATGTAGGCCGGCAATTCCTTGGCCGGGAACCGACCGCCGACGAACAGGCCGACCGATACGGCCGGGTTGAGATGACATCCAGAGATATGGCCAATGGCGAACGCCATGGTCAGCACGGTAAGACCAAACGCCAGGGCTACACCCAGCACCCCGATACCCAACGGCGAAGACGCGGCCAGCACCGCACTGCCGCAACCTCCCAACACCAGCCAGAACGTACCTAACAACTCAGTGACTGAACGTTTGAACAGAGACATGAGAGCGTCCTTGATAGGCGACCTATCGAGACTGTAGTGCGTGATGCGTCCTGCAGATGTACGACAGGCTCATTTCCAGAACCTTGGCTGAGTACAGCAGGGTTCTGGCGGAAATCCAGCAGCCATGAAAAAACCGCCAGAGCACGTCATTAAAGGGCTCTGGCGGTGATCGTTCCCACGCTTCGCATGGGAATGCAGCCCGTGACGCTCCGCGTCACTGGACGCGGAGCGTCCCCTGAGGCATTCCCACGCAGAGCGTGGGAACGATCAGGTAACGGTTTCAAT
Organism: Pseudomonas sp. Emmai; assembly: GCF_055179735.1. NCBI lineage: Bacteria > Pseudomonadati > Pseudomonadota > Gammaproteobacteria > Pseudomonadales > Pseudomonadaceae > Pseudomonas > Pseudomonas sp. Emmai. Next base: position 1,962,805 of record NZ_CM143685.1, read on the forward strand.
CGATCCCGACAAACCCACCCGTCTGGTGCGCCCACAACCGCGCATATAACCCGCCATGGGCCAACAGTTCGGCGTGGGTGCCGGTCTCGGCGATCTTGCCGTTTTCCAGCACCACCAGACGGTCCATGCGCGCGATGGTCGAGAGGCGGTGGGCGATGGCGATCACGGTTTTGCCTTGCATCAGGGTTTCCAGGCTTTCCTGGATCGCCGCTTCGACTTCCGAGTCCAGTGCCGAGGTGGCTTCGTCCATGATCAGGATCGGCGCGTCCTTGAGCAGCACCCGGGCGATGGCGATCCGCTGACGCTGGCCACCGGAGAGTTTCACCCCGCGCTCACCGACGTGGGCATCAAAACCGCTGCGACCTTCGGCGTCCGAGAGCAACGGGATGAACTGGTCGGCGCGGGCTTTGTGCACCGCGTCCCAGAGTTCGGCGTCGGTGGCGTCGGGCCGGCCGTAAAGCAGGTTGTCGCGAATCGAACGGTGCAGCAGCGAGGTGTCCTGGGTGATCATGCCGATACGCTCGCGCAGGCTTTCCTGGCCGACTTCGGCGATGTTCTGGCCATCAATGAGGATGCGTCCGCCCTCGACGTCGTAGAGGCGCAACAGCAGGTTGACCAGGGTCGATTTGCCGGCACCGGACGGGCCGATCAGGCCGATTTTTTCGCCGGGTTTGATGTTCAGGTTGAGGCCGCCGATGATGCCTTTCTTCTTGCCGTAGTGGAAATCCACGTGCTCGAAACGCACCTCGCCACGGGCCACGGCCAGGGGTTTGGCTTGCGCGTGGTCGGTGACGCTGACCGGTTGCGCGATGGTGCGCAGACCGTCCTGGACCATGCCGATGTTTTCGAAGATGCCGGTGACCACCCACATGATCCAGCCGGACATGTTGACGATGCGGATCACCAGGCCGGTAGCCAGGGCAATTGCGCCCACCGAGATCAGCGACTGCGACCACAGCCACAGCGCGAGGCCGGTGGTGGTGACGATCAGCAAGCCGTTCATGCTGGTGATGGCCACGTCCATGCTGGTGACCACGCGGCCGGCCATCTGGGCTTTTTCGGTCTGTTCCTTGATGGCTTCCTTGGCGTACTGCTGTTCGTAATTGGTGTGGGCGAACAGCTTCAACGTGGTGATGTTGGTGTAGCCATCGACGATCCGTCCCATGAGTTTGGAACGCGCATCGGAGGACTGCACCGAGCGGTCCTTGACCCGTGGCACAAAGTAATAGAGCGCGCCGATGAAACCGGCGATCCAGGTGATCAACGGGATCATCAGGCGCCAGTCGGCTTCGGCAAACAGCACCAGGGCGCTGATCGCGTAGATCAACACATGCCACAGCGCATCCACCGCTTGCACGGCCGAGTCGCGCAGGGCGTTGCCGGTTTGCATGATGCGTTGGGCGATGCGCCCGGCGAAGTCGTTCTGGAAGAAATTCAGGCTCTGCTTGAGCACGTAGCGGTGGTTCTGCCACAGGATCAGGCTGGTCATGCTCGGGGTCAGGGTCTGGTGCACCAGCAGGTCATGCAGGCCGAAGAAAATCGGGCGCAGCACCAGGGTGACCACCACCATCCAGGTCAGTTCGAGGGCGTGATCCTGGAAGAAATTCGGGTTCGGCGTGCCTTGCGCCAGGTCGATGATGCGGCTCAGGTAATTGAACAGCGCGACTTCGATCAGCGAGGCGAACAGGCCGACAATCAGCAGGGCGGCGAAACTCGGCCAGACCTGCTTCAGGTAATAGGTATAGAAGGGGAGAACCCGGTCCGGCGGAGCCGCCGTTGGTGCATCGCGGAAGATGTCGATCAGTTTTTCAAAACGGCGATAAAGCATGGGTTCTCCGCCCGCGCTGGGGCTCTCCTTTGAACAGTGTGAGCGGTGCCGCAGGGCGACAACCGCTCAAGACATCCTGTGAAGCTTAGTCGATGACTTTGGCCGACTTGATGAACACAGGATCGGCGGGTACGTCTTTCATGCCGCCACGGGTAGTGGTTGGCGTGTTGACGATGATGTCCACCACGTCCATGCCTTTGACGACTTTACCGAATACGGCGTAGCCATCGCCCTGGTCGAGGAAATCGTTGTCCTTGACGTTGACGAAGAACTGGCTGGTGGCCGAATCCGGATTGGAAGTACGCGCCATGGACAGCGTGCCACGCACGTTATGCAGGCCGTTTTTGGATTCGTTCTTGATCGGCGCCTTGGTGTCTTTCTGCTGCATCTGCTGCGTGAAACCGCCGCCCTGGACCATGAAGCCCGGGATCACACGGTGGAAAATCGTGTTGTTGTAGAAGCCACTGTTGACGTAATCAAGGAAGTTCTTGGTACTGATCGGTGCCTTGACCGCGTCCAGCTCGATTTCGATCTGGCCGTTGGTGGTGTCCAGCAGCACGTGCGGTGCCTTGGCGGGCGTGGCGGCCATCAGGTTGGCGGCAAACAGCACGGAGCCAGCGACGAGGGCGATTTTTTTCAGCATGGGTCAGTGATCCTGAGTAGTGGTGTCGACTGCGGTGAGAAACTCGAGCAGGGTTTGGTTGAAGCGTTCGGGTTGATCCAGCGGGGTGGCGTGGCGCGAATCGGCGATCACCACCAGCCGCGCATCGGGCAGCAGTTTTACATAGGTTTCTTTCAGCGCCACCGGCGTGTAGTCACGGTCGGCGCTGACGATCAGGGTTGGACAGACGACCTTCGAAAGTCGTTCCTGAACCCCCCAGCCAACGATGGCATCGAAGCTGGCGAGATAAGCATGTTTGTCGTTTTTTGCCCAGCGCTCGGTCATCTTTTGTCGCAAGTCCGCCTGCTCCGGTTTCGGGAACAGCTTGGCGCCCAGGGCCTTGCCGATGGCGCCGAGGCTGAGTACGCGCATCAGACTCCAGCGCTTGAACCACTGCCAATAGTCGTCGCGGCTGCGCAACTTGACCTCGGGCGAGCTGTTGACGATGCACAGGCTCTTAAGCAGTTGCGGCTGATCCGTGGCTAGCTGGAAACCGATCATGCCGCCCATGGACAGGCCCACGTAATGGGCCGGGCCGAGGTTCAGGTGTTCCATCAGCGCGATCAGGTCGGCGCTGAACCCGGCGATGCTGTAGCGCTCGCGGGGTTTGTCCGAACGACCGTGGCCGCGCACATCCGGGACGATCACCCGGTAGCGGGCGGACAGCGCCGGGATCTGCATTTCCCAGTCCAACGTGCTGGAACCCAGCCCGTGGACCAGCAGCAACGGCGTGCCGTGGCCATATTCCTCATAGTGCAGGTTGCAACCTTCATGTTCGAAATAGGCCATGCAAAAACTCCGTGTCAGGCTTGTTCAGGGGCGGCGAAAGGCGCATCCAGCGGCGCAGTGTCGAAGGTGCGCAGCAGTTCGATGAGGATTTGCGTCGCCGGGCCCAGGGGTTTGTCCTTGTTCGAGTACAGATAGAAGCTCGGGTTGCGACTGCCGCCCTGGTCCAACGGTAGCAGCTTGAGCGTACCTTCCTTCAATTCCCGTTCGATCATGTGCCGGGGCAACCAGGCAAAGCCTAGCCCGCTGCTGACAAAAGTCGCGGCGGTGGCCAGGCTGCCGACGGTCCAGCGCTGTTCGGCGCCGAGCCAGCCGACGTCCCGTGGCTGCTGGCGACCGGAGTCGCGGATCACCACTTGCATCTGGGTTTCCAGGTCCTGGAAATTGATTTCGCGGTTGAGTCGATGCAGCGAGTGATCGGGGTGGGCGACGGCGACAAATTCCACATCGCTCAATTCCGCGCCCAGGTAGCCGGGAATGCTGAAACCGGTGATGGCCAGGTCGGCCACGCCTTCGAGCAGGACTTCCTCGACCCCCGACAACACTTCCTCGCGCAGCCGCACCCGGCAGCCACGGCTTTGCGGCATGAACGCGGTCAAGGCGCGCACGAGACGGGCGCTGGGGTAAGCGGCATCGACCACCAGCCGCACTTCCGCTTCCCAGCCTTGTTCCATGTGATGGGCCAGGTCTTCCAGTTGACTGGCCTGTTTCACCAATTGCCGCGAGCGACGCAGCAACACGCCGCCGGCTTCGGTGAGCACGGCTTTACGGCCATCGATGCGCAGCAGCGGCACGCCGAGCTGGTCCTGCATGCGGGCCACGGTGTAGCTGACCGACGATTGCGAGCGATGCAGCGCTTCGGCGGCCTGGGCGAAACCGCCGTGGTCGACCACGGCTTGCAATGTTCGCCATTGATCAAGGGTCACGCGGGGCGCTTTCATGATGAGCTCCTCTTGTCCTAAGCTGGCGGTCCCTATTGGAGACTGCCGAATGAAAAAATTCTGTTGTGTAGTGTTGGCGCTGTTGCCGCTGACGGCGTTTGCCTATCCGATCGATGTTCAAAAACAGCTCAATGGCATGAGCATCGACTACAACGCCTTCGACACGGATAACGACATCGCGTCCATTCAGGTCAACAACTACGGCAGTACGGATGCGACGTGTAAGGTGGTGTTCAACAACGGCCCGGAAGCACCGCGCACCCGCACCGTCGACGTGCCCGCCGGCAAACATAAAAACGCCACGGCCAAATTCACCCGTACGATCATCAAGATGCGTATCAACCTGAGCTGCACCCCGAAATAGATGTCTCCCCGGTAGGAGCGAGGCTTGTGTGGCGAGGGGGCTTGCCCCCGTTCGGCTGCGAAGCAGTCGTAATCCAATCACCGCGGATTATCTGGAACACCGCGGTGGATGGTTTTGGGGTCGCTTCGCGTCCCAACGGGGGCAAGCCCCCTCGCCACACAAGCCCGCTCCCACAGGAATAGGGCATGCTCAGCTTATAAACGAATTTATCGATGCTTTATAGCAGTTATTTGCGCTTTTTCATCGATATAACTCTGTTTAACCTCCACTCCATCGCCCTACAGCATTCTCAGATGGAGGCTACATCCCATGTCCCGCGTTCTGATCATCGAAAGCAGCGCCCGTCAGCAAGACTCGGTTTCCCGTCAGCTGACCCAGACCTTCATCAGCCAATGGAAAGCCGCGCACCCGGCGGATCAAATCACCGTCCGTGACCTGGCCGTCAACCCGGTGCCGCACCTGGACATCAACCTGCTCGGCGGCTGGATGAAACCTGCCGAACAACGCAACGACATCGAACAGGCGTCCCTCGACCGTTCCAACCAGTTGACCGACGAACTGCTTGCCGCCGACGTATTGGTGATGGCCGCGCCGATGTACAACTTCGCGATCCCGAGCACCCTCAAAGCCTGGCTCGACCACGTGCTGCGTGCCGGCGTGACCTTCAAATACACCGACACCGGCCCCCAAGGCCTGCTCAGCGGCAAACGTGCCTACGTGCTGACCGCTCGCGGCGGGATCTATGCCGGTGGCCCGGCGGATCACCAGGAACCGTACCTGCGTCAGGTCATGGCCTTCATCGGCATCCACGACGTGACCTTCATTCACGCCGAAGGCATGAACCTGGGCGGCGACTTCCAGGAGAAGGGCCTGAACCAGGCCAACGCCAAGCTTTCCCAAGTGGCCTGAGGCTTTAATCGCCAGATAATCCCTTGATGTTCAAGTGGCCTGGCGCAACCCCTTCAAGGCTTTACGCGCATCGAACCTCCCTTTGCACTTGTTGCTCCTGAGTGCTGTAGCCCGATTGAACGCATTAGCGAGATCGGGCTTTTTTTTGCCCGGGATTCACACAGACCTGTAGGAGCGAAGCTTGCTCGCGAAAGCGGTGTGTCAGCCAACATCAATGTTGGATGGGCCGCCGCCTTCGCGAGCAAGCTTCGCTCCTACAAGGGATTTGTGTGATTAGCCGTGAAGCGCAAAACCCGCTATCGTCGCCGCCATTCGAAACGAGGCGAGCATGGGCTATCTACTTTTTGTCACGCTGATCCAGGCGTTTTCCTTCAGTTTGATCGGCGAGTACCTGGCCGGGCATGTCGACAGTTACTTCGCGGTGCTGGTGCGGGTGCTGCTGGCCGGGCTGGTGTTTATTCCGCTGACGCGCTGGCGTTCGGTCGAGCCGGCGTTCATGCGTGGCATGTTGCTGATCGGCGCGTTGCAGTTCGGCGTGACCTACGTCTGCCTGTACCTGAGTTTCCGGGTGCTGACGGTGCCGGAAGTGTTGCTGTTCACCATCCTCACGCCATTGCACGTGACCTTGATCGAGGATGCGCTGAACCGGCGCTTCAACCCGTGGGCCCTGGTCGCGGCCCTGGTGGCGGTGGCAGGCGCGGCGGTGATTCGCTACGACCGGATCAACCCGGACTTCTTCATGGGTTTCCTGCTGCTGCAACTGGCCAACTTCACCTACGCCGCGGGGCAAGTCCTTTATAAACACCTGGTGGCCCGTCACCCCAGCGACCTGCCGCATTACCGGCGTTTCGGCTACTTCTACCTCGGCGCATTGGCGGTGGCGTTGCCGGCGTTCCTGCTGTTCGGCAAACAGAACTTCCTGCCCGAAGCACCGCTGCAATGGGGCGTGCTGGTATTCCTCGGGCTGGTCTCGACCGCGCTGGGGCTGTACTGGTGGAACAAAGGCGCGTGCCTGGTGAACGGCGGGACGCTGGCGGTGATGAACAACCTGCATGTGCCGGTGGGGTTGCTGATCAATCTGCTGATCTGGAACCAACATGAGGAGTTGGGGCGGTTATTCTTCGGTGGTTCGGTGATCCTGGCGGCGGTGTGGATCAGTCGATTGGGCGTACGCCGGCCTGTCTTGACGTCGTAAGCGCAAGTGCGCAAAAAGTTGCGCACTGCTTTTGGCTAAAACGACGGGTAAATGCGCTGTAAGCCACGCTGCTCAAGGCTTACAGCCAAGTGCGCAACTTCTTGCACAGTACTGCGCAACTTCTTGCGCACTTGTCGGCCGTTTCCTACAGCAAAAGTCGGAAAAAACCCACGGTCACGTCGCCCAAACCCTTGAAACATAATGGCCACATGATGGCTGGCACGCCTTTTGATATCTCCTTCGGCACCTGGACAGGCAATCACGCCGTCCGGTCCTGTCTTTCAAGCAAGGAGAGCACCCCATGGCAACACCTGCCTACATGTCCGTCACTGGCGAAAAACAAGGCCTGATCACTGCTGGCGCCTTCACCGCCGACTCGGTTGGCAACACCTACCAGGAAGGTCACGAAGACCAGGTCATGGTTCAGGCGTTCAGCCACGACGTGATCATCCCGCGTGACCCGCAATCCGGCCAACCGACCGGTCAGCGCGTGCACAAGCCAGTGGTGATCACCAAGGTCTACGACAAGGCTTCGCCACTGCTGCAAGCTGCTCTGACCTCCGGCGAGCGCATGAGCGAAATCGTTATCCAGTGGTACCGCACTTCGGCCCAAGGGACCCAAGAGCACTACTACACCACCAAACTGGAAGACGCGATCATCGTCGCCATCAACAACAAAATGCACAACTGCCAGGATCCGTCGAACGCCCACTTCACGCACCTGGAAGAAGTGCAATTCACCTACCGCAAAATCACCTGGACCCACGAAGTATCCGGTACTTCGGGTTCCGATGACTGGCGTCTGCCGGTGGCCTGATCCAGGTTGACCGTTGTACCGCCTCGGCCCGCGCGGCCGGGGCGGTTGGTTGTCCCCTAAAGAATTTTTGCAGTCGTTGATCGCCAACGGGCGTCGACGGCTGTCGCAACATCGCATGAGGAACACGGAATGTTCGCACCGGCCAATCAGACCCACTTTGCCCTGACTATCGACGGGGCCGACAGCTATTTTCAGGTGCTGTCCTTCACCGGCCGGGAAGCGCTCAACCAACCGTTCGAATTCGAGCTGGAACTGGTCAGCGAAAAGGCCTCGCTGAACCTCGAAAGCCTGTTGCACAAACTGGCGTTTTTACAGCTCGCGCAAAACGGCACCGGCATCCACGGGTTGGTCTACAGCATCGCCCAGGGCGAGGCCGGCAAGCGTCTGACCCGCTACAAGATCTCGCTGCGCCCGCAACTGGCGTACCTGGCGCACCGGGTCAATCAGCGGATCTTCCAGCAGATGAGCGTGCCGCAGATCATCAGCCAGGTGTTGGAAGAACACGGCATCCTCGCCAGCGACCACAAGTTCCAGCTCAGCGCCGTGTACCCGGAGCGCATCTACTGCGTGCAGTACGACGAATCCGACCTGCACTTCGTCCAGCGCCTGTGCGAAGAGGAGGGCATTCACTACCACTTCCAGCACAGCGCTTCCGGGCATCTGCTGATGTTCGGCGACGACCAGACCGTTTTCCCGAAACTGGCGCCGGTGACTTATCAGCAGGACACCGGACTGGTCGCCGATCAGCCGGTGATCAAGCGTTTCGGCCTGCGCGTAATCACCCGAACCAGCCGCACCACGCGCCGCGATTACGACTTCACCAAACCGAAGATCGAGCTCGAAAGCGACGCCAAGAGCGCGGCCAAACCGGACCTTGAGGACTACGATTACCCCGGCCGTTTTGTCGACCGCGAGCGCGGCAAACACCTGGCCAATCGCGCCCTCGAAAGACACCGCAGCGACTACCGTTTGGCCGAAGGCAGCAGCGATCAACCGCTGCTGGTGACCGGGCATTTCCTCGCCCTGACCGCGCACGCCAACCCGGCGTGGAATGACCTGTGGCTGCTCACCGAAATCTTCCACGAAGGCAAACAGCCGCAAGTGCTGGAAGAGGTGATCAGCAGTGACGTCACCGACCTCAAGGACGACTTTCACCAGGGCTATCGCAACCGTTTTTCCGCGACCCCGTGGAACGTACCGTACCGCCCGCCGCTCGAGCACCCGAAACCCAAAGTCCTCGGCACCCAGAGCGCGGTGGTCACCGGCCCCGAAGGCGAAGAGATTTTCTGCGACCAGTACGGCCGGGTGAAGGTCCAGTTCTTCTGGGACCGCGAAGGCCAGCACGACGACAAGACCAGCTGCTGGATGCGCGTCGCCTCGAACTGGGCGGCGCAGACCTTCGGCTCGATCAACCTGCCACGGGTTGGCATGGAAGTGCTGATCACCTTCCTCGAAGGCGACCCCGACCAGCCGCTGATCACCGGTTGCCTGTACCACGGCGTCAACCTGCCACCGTACAAACTGCCGGACTTCAAAACCCTGGCCACGGTCAAGAGCAAGGAATACAAGGGCAGCCGCGCCAACGAACTGCGCATCGACGACACCACCAGCGAGATCAGCATTGCGCTGCGCAGCGATCATGGCGCCAGTGCGATCAACCTCGGTTACCTGACCCATCCACGCCCGTCCGGCGGCCAGCCGCGTGGCGAAGGTTTTGAACTGCGTACCGACCGTCATGGCGCGGTGCGTGCGGCCGCCGGTCTGCTGATCACCACCGAGCCGCGTCCCAACGAATCCAAACACCATAAAGACTTGCCGGAAACCGCCGAGCGTTTGGCCACGGCCAGCGAGCAGCAGGACGGTTTTGCGATACAGGCCAAGGAACTGCAAGCCCAGGAAGCGGGCGATCAGGACGACGTGGCCAAGGCGTTGCACGCTCAGCACCAGGGCATTCTCGGTAGCGGCCCGGCGAACATGAGCGCCAACGAATTTCCCGAGTTCACCGAAGCGCATCTGGTGCTCGCCAGTCCGGCGGGCATCGCCCTGACCACCCCGCGCTCCAGCCACATCGCCACCGGCGAACACCTGGCCCTGAGCAGCACCGGCCACACCAGCCTGTCGATCGGTAAACGCCTGCTGGCCAGCGCCAGCCAGGGCATGCGCCTGTTCGTGCAAAACCTCGGCTGGCGGCTGGTCGCGGCGTCGGGTGACATCGACATTCGCGCCTTGAAAGACAGCATCAACCTGCTGGCCAAACTCAACATCACCGCGAATGCCGACCGCATCACCATCACCGCGAAAACCGAACTGGTGATCCAGGGCGGCGGCAGCGCCACGACCTACAACGCCGGCGGCATTACCCATGCCACCACCGGGCCGTACACCGCCCACGCGGCGAACTTCGCCTACACCGGGGCGAAAAGTCTGGCAGGGGTATTCCCCGAACCGCCGAAACCGGGCAAGGGCAACCTGGAGCTGTTCAACCAGTACGCCGGGCAGCAGGGGATCAAGGGCGGCGACTTCGAAGTGATCGACGCGTTGGGCAAAAGCCTCAAGGGCACGCTGGATGCCAAGGGGTTTGCTACGGTTTCCGGTGCCGCACCGGGGCCGGCGCGGGTGATGTTTGGCAAGGACCCGGCGGACACCTGGAGTGATGGAAGTTACATCGGTAAACCGGAATGGCCGCTCAGTCCGCTGACGGAGGATGACATCCCGTCGCAGGTGCAAGCCATGGTTGCCCAGGTATTGCCGAGCAAAAACTGGGACGTGCTGGAGCAAGGCAAAGGCCTGGCGCAAAGCGGCATGAGCGCCGTGCAAAGCGCCCAAGGCGCGATGCAGACCGCGCAGCAAGTCAAAGGCGCGGTGCAGGGCGGCGTGGCCGGGTTGCCGAAACTCGCCAGCGCCTCGATGCCGAGCGCCTCAAGCCTCCTCGGCGCCGCCAGCAAGAGCGGCAAGTTGCCGAGCCTGCCGGCTGTCACGCCTCCCAAGACCTCCTTTAAAACCCCGGGCCTGCTGGCGGGTGAGATGCTGTCATGACCACTGAATTCGTAAAACGTGAACCGCAGGTTGCCATTGTTCCGCTGAGCGCTATCGACGTTCAGGACGTCGCCAGCAGCGCGGCAGTCTTCGACGCCTGGTTGCAATCCGCCAGCGGCGGCGTGGTCACCCTCGACCGGATCAAGAACGTCGCCGGTGCCTTGCCGGTGGTGGGCAACATCATGGCGCTGGTCGATGCGCTGGGCGACATCGTCACCCTGTCGAATGCCCAGAAACGCGACCTGCTCGCCTGGGCCAGTCTCGGCATCAACCTGATCGGCGTCCTGCCGTTGCCGCCGGCCATGGCCGCTGCACGCATGACCCTGCGTCCGACCCTGTTTCTGGTGCGTCAGGAGATGAAGGCCTCGACCAAAGCGCTGCTTGGCTCGTCGGTGGTCGAAATACTGATAGGGCACTTGAACGATTCGATTATCGGTACCCTCGACGACTTCGTTGAACAAGCCAAAGGCAAGCTGCCGGGTATTCTGGCGGACGCCGGCAAGCTGGGCGAGGACGTCATCAACGAGATCGCCAAAGGCCTCGACGCGGTGGCCAATGGCAAGCTCGATGCCAAGGGTGATGCCCAGGCGGCCGGTCAAAAAATCAGCGCCGCCGGCGACCAACTGCTCAATGATCCACTCGCGGCGATCGGCAACATTTTCGGGGCCGCAGCCAGTGCATATAAAGCCGCAGGCAAGGGCCTGGCCAATAGCGCAGCCGAAAACCTGCTACCCGATGACATCAAAGAACGGGTGGCCACCGAAACCAAGAAGTTGCGGGCGATGGGGCCGGAACTGCGCACGCAGTTGAGCAAGCTGGACGATGAATCGGTGCAGAACTCCATCGGCTGGTTGCTGTTTATCCTGTCCAGCGCCGTCACCGTCTGGCGTAAGCGCAATGCTCATGGTCAGAGCGCTGGAGTCAAACCTGACAAGACGAGTCAGGCCAAGCGCACGGCGTCTGAGGGTGGTTTGGGGGCCAACAGTCATCAGGTGCCGGCCACGAATACTGCCAATGGCAAGAAAAATGGCACCTGTACCGGCACCTGCAACAGCATCAGTTTTGCCATGGGGTCGGAGAGTCTTAGCCACACCGATTTCAGCCTGCCGGGGCCGTTCCCGATTGAGTGGACTCGTACCTACAGTTCGCGCCTCGGGGCCTACGATCAAAGCGAGCTCGGCGCCCGCTGGATCACTGAATTCACCACCCGTTTTGACTGCATTGGCGATGGCCTGAAGTTTCACGACGCCGACGGCCGCAGCCACGACTATCCGCTGCCGAAGGTCGGCCTGTTTCAATACGACGCCATCGAAAACATCACCCTGGTGCGCTCGGGAGATGACCAATTACTGCTGTGCCGTGGTTTCGAGCGCAAAGAAACCTACGTCCGTCGCGGCCAGCGTTATGTGCTGACGAATGTGGTCCTGCGCAACGGCGCCGGGATCATGCTGCATTACGAGCATCGCCACGGCGAGCAGTCGGTGCTGTCGGACCTGATCACGTATCAAGAAAACGACATCAGCAAAGTTCACCTGCACCTCGGTACGATGATCGACGATCACGGTCGGCTTATTGGCCTCTGGGAAATCGTCGACGGTGCACCGCTGCGACAGCTCTGTGCCTATCAGTACGACGCTTACGGCGACCTGATGCAGGCGCAAGACGAGAACGGCGCCGCCTGGTCCTATCAGTACCAACATCACCTGATCACCCGCTACACCGACCGCACCGGTCGCGGCATGAACCTGGAATGGCAAGGTACCGGCACCGACGCCAAAGCAGTGCGCGAATGGGCCGACGACGGCAGCTTCGACACCCGTCTGGAGTGGGACGAAAACATCCGCCTGACCTACGTCACCGACGCCCACGGCAACGAGACCTGGCACTACTACGACATCCTTGGCTACACCTACCGCATTCGTCACCCGGATGAGCGTTCGGAATGGTTTTTCCGCGATGACGCCAAGAATGTGATTCGTCATGTCCGTACGGATGGCAGCACGGATCGCTACACCTACGACGAGCGTGGCAACCGCCTCGAACACATCCGCGCCGACCACACCGTGATGCACTACGCCTACGACGATCAGGACTTGCTGATCAAGATCAGCGATGCCGAGGGCGGCCAGTGGCAACGGGCCTACGATGATCAGGGCAACCTGGTCGAAACGGTCGATCCGCTGGGCAACAAAACCGAATACGCCTACAACAAATCCGGCCAACCCACCGCGATCAAAGACGCCAACGGCAACGAAAAAGCCCTGGCCTACAACGACGCCGGGCAGTTGGTGGAATACGTCGATTGCTCGGGCAAAACCAGTGTTTGGGAATACAACGAACTCGGGCAGATGATTTGTTTCACCGATCCGGCCGGGCAGAGCACTGAGTACGAATACAAGGCCGGGCAGTTGGTGTTGATCAAACACCCGGACAAGACCGAAGAGCGCTTCGAGCGCGATGCCGAAGGTCGTTTGCTCACCCACGTCGATGGCCTCGATCGCTGCACCACCTGGAGCTACACCGCGGCCGGTCTGATCGCCGAACGGGTCGATGCCGCCGAACAAACCCTGCGCTACCGTTGGGACCGCCTCGGCCAGTTGCTGGCCCTGGAAAACGAAAACGAACAACGCGCGCACTTCCACTACGACCCGGTCGGTCGCCTGCTGGAAGAAACCGGCTTCGACGGCCGCTCCACGCGCTATCAATACGACGCCCAGACCGGGCGCCTGGCCCACACCGTCAACGGCGAACGCGTGATCTCGGTCAGCTTCGACCCCATGGGGCGCCTGACCGAACGCCGCGCCAGCCTGGGGGACAAGTCGCAAAGCGAAACCTTCGCCTACGACGGCAACGGCAACCTAGTCATGGCGAACAACGCCGACAGCCGCTTGCAATGGTTCCACGACCCGGCCGGCAACCTGTTGCGCGAACACCAGCATTACCTCGGCCTGGAACAACCCACGGTCGCCATCTGGCAGCACGAGTACGACGTGCTCAACCAGCGTGTCGCCACCGTACGCCCGGATGGGCACCGCGTCAGTTGGCTCACTTATGGCAGCGGCCACTTGCTGGGCCTGCGTTTGGACGATCACGAACTGATCGGCTACGAACGCGACGACCTGCACCGCGAAGTCGCCCGCCACCAGGGCAACCACCTGCTGCAAACGCAAAAATGGGACCCGGCCGGCCGCTTGCAAGAGCAACTGCTGGGACGCAGCGACGACCAATCCACGCTGCTCAAGCGTGAATACAAGTACGATGCCGCCGGCCAACTGACCGACATCAACGACAGCCGCCGCGGCCCGCTCGCCTATCGTTACGACCCGGTCGGCCGCCTGCTCAGCGCTACCACCCGCCAAGGCGTGGAAACCTTTGCCTTCGACCCGGCCAGCAACCTGCTCGACGACAAAATCACGGAAATCCGCCGCCCACTGGATCAGACTCCGCCACGCAGCAAACTGGTCGACAACCTGCTGCGCGAATACGCCGGCACCCACTACGACTACGACGAGCGCGGCAACCAGATCCAGCGCTGGCACAACGGCACCCGCAGCGATCTGAAATGGGACCTGTTTGATCGACTGGTGCGTTTCGAAGACCCACGCCTGGCCGTCGACTTCGCCTACGACGCGTTAGGACGGCGCCTGCACAAAAACTCCAGCGCCCACTACAAACAGCGTCCCGAAGCCGGCTCGCAATGGAACCGCAGCGAACACGCGCGCAAACAACGCGAATACGGCTGCGGCTTCACCCTCTACGGCTGGGACGGCGACAACCTCGCCTGGGAAAGCAGCCCGGCGCAAACCGACGGCGCGCCGGGCCGCACTGTTCACTACGTCTTCGAACCCGGCAGTTTCGTCCCGGTCGCCCAGGCTGTGCGTCACGCACCGATCAACCTGGCGGGCCAACCGGATTACAGCGGCGAATACAGCCTCGACGAGGATCCGTTGTGGAATTACAAGGTAAGCGCCCCAGCGTTTGATGCGTTGGCGTGGTACCAGTGCGATCACTTGGGTACGCCGCAGGAATTGACTGACCCGCAGGGCAACATGGCCTGGACCGCGCAGTACAAGGCGTGGGGGCAGGTGACGGAGCAACGTTCGGAATGGGCGCGGCAGCAGGGGGTGGTGAACCCGATACGGTTCCAGGGTCAGTACCACGATCATGAGACGGGGCTGCATTACAACCGGTATCGGTACTACGATCCGGGGGTTGGGCGGTTTGTTAGTCAGGACCCGATTAGTTTTGCCGGGGGGACGAATTTCTATCAATACGCGTCCAATCCTGTCATATGGATTGACCCGCTTGGGCTCGCTGCTGATGGGCAGTTAGGTACGTATGGTAGCCTCAATGGCGGTAGCAATGTCGGTGATCAGTTGGAGGTACATGAACTCGTCAGGCATGAGTCTCTCGTTCAAATGGGGTGTGCTAATAAAAGGCGCCGCAACAAGGCCAACCCATCTATTGCTATAGACCCGACACGACATGACGCTATTCACTCGAACGAAAACGCTTTGGCGCGAACTCATCTAGGCTTGGGGGTTAATGAATTTGATTTTGACCCAGCAACGGGTAAACCGTCTAAGCGGCAAATGGACGTTTGGCAAGGGGCCATTCGTCAGTCGGGAATATCAGCTTCACAGGCCCGACGGCTTAGAAAGTGCTCGGGTCAATATGTAAATTCACTTAACTGCTGCTGCGATCAATAACTGAGTGGAGAGATGCGGATGTTTAACGAACTGATTTTTAGCCATGAACCGCCTACAACTCATGATGCCTATGCGGGCGGTGGTGTCTATCTTCCAAATCATATGGCTTGGCCTTGCTCGGCTGACGGAACCCCTCTCACACATCTAGCTTCTTTTCCTGGAAGTTGGTTTTCAGATGAGTTGATGGATAAATCGTATTGGGTTTCTGTGTTTGTACCTTACGTATCGGGTGAAGTTGGTCACTATCGAAAGCTCCGCGCAAGTAATGGAGGGTCTGAAGCGGTTGTTTTAGGATATATTCGTGCAAGTGACGAACGAAATGAAGCCTCTGATAAGATTTTAGATTGCGGAAAAATCCTGCTTTCGGAAAATTCCGACTCAGATGATGATGAGAATTTAGCGTCTAAGTTGGATGGCGTAGATGCTTGGTTGCAGGCGCCTATTTCGTCAAATATAGGGCGTAGAAGAGTCTCTATTTATGGTGGTGATCTTGATGTTGCGCTACCTCGTAACAAAGGCATACTTTCGGATGGTATGGGCTACCTTTTTTTGAGTGAGAACTTTTCAGAGAAGGCGATCGCCGAAAATGGCAGGTTCTTTCTGCAGTTAGGTTAGAGCAAGATACTTGAGCGCTCAGAGTGCAAAGGGTTCAAATTCGAGTTGGGTTGAAGCTTCTAATGCACGCATGAGAGTGAGCAGCAGTTTGAAATATGCTATTCGTTTGGGCGATTGCGCTAGCAAGGTAAAGGAAGGTAAAGGGGACGGATTTATTTTCAAGGTAAAGGGGACGGATTTATTTTCTACCCAGTTGCTAAAAAATCAGCCTAGGAAATAAGGAATAAAAAAAAGGGGACAGATTTATTTTTATCCAGTCGGTAAAAGTAAAAAAAGGGGACAGTTTTATTTTTATCCAGTCGGTAAAAGGATCAGCCCTGGAACTAAGGAAAATAAATCAGTCCCCTTTTCGGAAGCCAACGCGGGTACCAGCACCGCAACACCTTCCAAGAGACGGAGTCGATAAATGAGTACACCTACTAATCAGCAAGCCTATGCCAAGACCAAATTGCTCGTAGAGGCCATTGATCGGCGTGACTCGCCGGCGCTTGAGAGAGATTTTGGAATATCCAGCGCGGTTGCTGATGAGATTTACGAATCTATCGATGATTACTTCGACAAAGGAACCAAGATATCCATCGCACCAGAAGAAAAAGCTTTTGATTCACGTGCACAACACCGTCCTTTCATTGATGCATATGAAACTGACGGTAAAGCACTCGGATTAGAATGTGTCCTTTTTGCTAATGGCGCCCCCGGTGAAGCGATCCTTCATCTTGAGGTTTCCGAAAGTAATGGCCAATTGGCGGTTTATTATAAGTACATTGGTTCCTGATAGCTCATGGAGAGCGTGAATCAATGCGGGCATTGACCACTGATAATTTTTACGGAATCAAGGCGAGGGAAGTTGCTCAATGAAAGGCGTTATACGATTGGGCGACTCCACCTCCCACGGTGGAGTGGTGCTCGAGGCGTTCTCTCAAGCCAATAAAGGGGGACGGATTTATTTTCTACCCCGTCGGTAAAGAGTTTAGCCCTGAAAATAATGTGCTCATATAATTTGATGGTAAAAAAAAGGGGGCGGATTTATTTTTTGTCCAGTCGGTAAAAGGATAAGACCTGGAAATAAGGAAAATAAATCTGTCCCCTTTTTGTTCCAAGTAATGGAGGGTCTGAAGCGGTTGTTTTAGGATATATTCGTGCAAGTGACGAACGAAATGAAGCCTCTGATAAGATTTTAGATTGCGGAAAAATCCTGCTTTCGGAAAATTCCGACTCAGATGATGATGAGAATTTAGCGTCTAAGTTGGATGGCGTAGATGCTTGGTTGCAGGCGCCTATTTCGTCAAATATAGGGCGTAGAAGAGTCTCTATTTATGGTGGTGATCTTGATGTTGCGCTACCTCGTAACAAAGGCATACTTTCGGATGGTATGGGCTACCTTTTTTTGAGTGAGAACTTTTCAGAGAAGGCGATCGCCGAAAATGGCAGGTTCTTTCTGCAGTTAGGTTAGAGCAAGATACTTGAGCGCTCAGAGTGCAAAGGGTTCAAATTCGAGTTGGGTTGAAGCTTCTAATGCACGCATGAGAGTGAGCAGCAGTTTGAAATATGCTATTCGTTTGGGCGATTGCGCTAGCAAGGTAAAGGAAGGTAAAGGGGACGGATTTATTTTCAAGGTAAAGGGGACGGATTTATTTTCTACCCAGTTGCTAAAAAATCAGCCTAGGAAATAAGGAATAAAAAAAAGGGGACAGATTTATTTTTATCCAGTCGGTAAAAGTAAAAAAAGGGGACAGTTTTATTTTTATCCAGTCGATAAAAGGATCAGCCCTGGAACTAAGGAAAATAAATCAGTCCTCTTTTCGCACCAAAAACTGGTAGGGGAAAGTAATGAACATTCAATTTTCGGCAAAATATTATGATTCCTCCGCAGAGGATGATGTTTTAACAGTAGGGTTGGCAGACAGTGAAGATGATCCTAAGCACTTTCTGATTTTGCAGCGCGCTGAAGACGTTGATGAGCAAGATGTAGAGCTTGGCCAGGACACGTACTACGTTGAGATTGGTGAGCCTGGGATGGCTGGCTATGGTGGCATTGATGATGTTTTGATAGCAGCAGATAAGCTGATTTTCAGTTTTTCAAGCGCCACCAAGTGGTGCAAGACTATAAAAACTATTGAAATTGAAATTGCGCCTCAGTTGGGATCTATTGACGATATTGAGAAATCTCTTAGAGAGATATTCATAGACACGCCAACAACAATCTCACGGTCGTAATTGGTCATGAGGTCGGATAGGGGAACGAAACCATGAAGGACATCATTCGTCTAGGCGACTCCACCAATCATGGCGGAGTGGTGCTTGAAGCGTTCTCTCAAACTGACCTCAATGGCAAACCCATTGCTGGTGTAGGCCATAAGGTAAGTTGCCCACTGTGCAAAGGCGTTTTCCCCATCGCCGAGGGAAGTAGTACGAACACGGTGGGAGGGATCGCTGTGGCGCTTGATGGTATGAAAACGGCCTGCGGTGCCAGTCTGATTGCCAGTGGTCCCAAGGGCGCAGTGATCAGCTGATTCCAATTTGGATACCTATATTACCCGAGCTGAGTGGCCTTTCAGCGCGAGAAATATGTCTGTAACGAGGCCCGCTAGCAACAGAAAAGGTGACGGATTTATTTTAAGAACATTGGCATGTAAAGAATAAATCCCTCAGTTTTTCTAAATTACTAATTTTGATTAGTTGTCCCGTGATCTTAGTGATAATTCGTCGAGATCGCCTGAAATCGCTTCAAATAACGCTTAACCCACCATCCCAATATGAGATTTTTGTATGCTGCAATTAACTCCTGTCTTTAACCGTTTCCGAACTGCCTGCATCGTCACTTCGGTTCTCTTCTGCGGCCCGAGCCTGGTGCAAGCTCAGTCGGCGGACGTGTCCAAGCAACTGGATAATGCGGTACTTCAATACGCTTATTCCAAAGAGCAGAAAGATCTTGAGGCCGTGAACCGGTTACTCAAGAGTGGCGCCAAACCCGATATTCAGATTTTGTGGCATGCCGCTTATTACAAGCGTCCTGACCTGGTCGATCGTTTTCTTGAATTTCCGATTGATGTCAATCAGCCCATCAGTGACAACGGAGAAACCGTACTGCTGTCAATGCTGGGGCATATGGGCGATCCAGAAGAGCTCAAAGATACAACGCACATTGTGCATAGTTTGCTCAAGGCGGGTGCCGACACTAATGTGATTGCTCAGGGCGGGACTAATACCCCACTTATTGCGGCGGCAAAGCTAGAGAAGTCATCGGCGCCGGAGTTGATTAAGTTACTGTTGCAATTTGGTGCTGATGCCAAGATGGTGACGCCGCAGGGGTTTTCGCCACTCATGAAGTCGGCGTCTGATCTTGAGGTTATCAAGGTGTTGATTGCCGCTGGCACCGATCCTTATGGTGTCACCAAGGTTGGTTCAACCGCTTTGCATTTTGTTTGCGAGCGCGCCTATAACCTGAGCGATCAACCTGATCCGCAAGCTGCACAGCGGATTGCCCTGCTGCACAAGGCTGGCACTTCGATTGATGCATTTCAGCCACAGCAGCAGGCATGGCCTGTTGGTACACCTTTGCTGGAAAGTGCGATCCACCACAATCCTGACTGCACCAAGGCCTTGATGGCAGCAGGTGCTGACAAGGATGCTCTCGCTTTCCCTCCGGAATATGTGGCTGAAGATCCCAGTGCGAAAGGCCAGACGGTGCGTCAAAATGTACTGAAGTCGGCAAAAGATGTACCTGATCTGTATTCGGATGCCGTTGTGAAGTTGTTCCAGTAAAAACATTAAACCGAGCACCATTAATTTAAGGATGAATATGAAAAACGCAGCATTGATCTTCGTACTCACAAGCACTTTTTCAACCTTTAACGTCGCACAGGCAGAAGACGTTGATCCCGCAGCAATGAAGAATGTCTACGACTCCACACGCAACATTGCCGGTCTCATTACTTACTGCGTCGATAAAGGCTTTCTAAAGTCGGACAGTACTGAAAACGCCAAGAAGATGGTGGCGTTCGCGAAAGGTATGCCTGGCGGTGTGGACACCAGCGACGGGGATAAGAACGAAGCCTATGGTCGCGAGGGTAAGGGCAAGGGGCCAGACGGAAAGTACGAGCGCGTGGAAAGTGCCGCGCCCCAGGGTGTTGAAGCCTGGTGCAAAGAAGCCGATGAAGGCGTGCGTGAAGGGTTGAAGTCAGTCGGTCTGTAGGCGTTACTGCACTTGCCACTATGATTGCCTGGACTGAAAGACGCTCGCTGACTGGCGAGCGTTTTCAGCTGTCGGGGACGTTCGGTTATTACAGGGATGACCACATCATGAAAGACATCATTCGCTTGGGCGACTCCACCAGCCACGGTGGCGTGGTGCTTGAAGCCTTTTCCCAAACTGACCTCAACGGCAAGCCGATTGCCGGTGTCGGCCACAAGGTCAGTTGCCCACTGTGCAAAGGGATTTTTCCGATTGCCGAGGGCAGCAGCACCTACACCGTGGGCGGTATCGCGGTGGCGCTGGATGGGATGAAAACTGCGTGCGGTGCTGCGTTGATTGCCAGCGGGCCAAAGGGCGCAGTGATCAGTTGAGTATCGAACAGGGTTACATGACGTGTTTTTCCTGTTCGGGAATATGGCTTGCGCCGAGCACCGCTGGCAGCAACCCGGACCGCAAATCTCCACCACTCGGCTGTTGATACAGGCTCAAGCCGAACTCCGGCAGCACCGCCAGCAGGTAATCGAAGATATCGCCCTGGATCCGCTCGTAATCGGCCCACGCGGTGGTGCGGGTGAAGCAGTAGATTTCCAGCGGGATACCTTGGGCGGTGGTCTGCATCTGGCGGACCATGCAGGTCATGTTCGGCTGGATCTCCGGGTGGCTTTTCAAGTACGCCAGCGCATAGGCGCGGAAGGTGCCGATGTTGGTCATGCGCCGGCGGTTGGCCGACATCGCCGCGACATTGCCCTGGGCCTCATTCCAGACCTTGAGTTCCGCTTGTTTGCGGCCGATGTAGTCGGTCAGCAGGTGCACTTGGGCCAGTTTCGCCTCTTCGTCATCGCGCACGAAACGCACGCCGCTGGCGTCGATGAACAGGCTGCGCTTGATCCGGCGTCCACCGGACTGCTGCATGCCGCGCCAGTTCTTGAACGACTCGGACATCAGGCGCCAGGTCGGGATCGAGACGATGGTCTTGTCGAAATTCTGCACTTTGACCGTGTGTAACGTGATGTCCACCACGTCACCATCGGCACCGACTTGCGGCATCTCGATCCAGTCACCGACCCGCAGCATGTCGTTGCTGGTGAGTTGCACACTGGCGACGAACGACAGCAGCGTGTCCTTGTAGACCAACAGAATCACCGCCGACATCGCGCCCAGACCCGAGAGCAGCAACAGCGGTGAACGGTCGATCAATGTGGCGACGATGATGATTGCGCCGAGCACGTACAAGACCATTTTCGTCAGTTGCACGTAGCCTTTGATCGAGCGGGTGCGGGCGTGTTCGGTGCGGGCGTAGATGTCCAGCAGGGCGCTGAGCAGGGCACTGGCTGCCAATAGAAGGAACAGAATGGTGAACGACAGCGCGACGTTACCGAGGAAGATCCGGCTGGTTTTGCTCAGTTCCGGCACCAGGTACAGGCCGAACTGGATCACCAGTGACGGCGTCATCTGCGCCAGCCGATGGAAGACCTTGTTGTGCCGTAAATCGTTGACCCAATGCAGCGCCGGTTGGCGGCCGAGCATTTTGGTGGCGTGCAGAATGAGGTAGCGCGCCACTCGTCCGAGGACCAGCGCCACCACCAGTAGCAGGACCAGCGCCAGGCTGGAATGCAGGAGCGGGTGCTGGTCGAGGGCGCCCCAAAGGTCTTGGGCATTGAGCCAGAGCTGTTTGATATCCATGGGCGAAAACGATTCTTCTGTAGGTTGCGTCGGGGCGATTAGAGCATTTAAGACGCTGTGGATGACGTTTGGAGACAAACAGGCAACAAAAAAGCCACTGTTTACTGTCGTTTGTATAAAGAAACTCGGCCTTAGCGCTCGAAACCGTTACCCTATGCAGCTGTTTTTTTGTATTTCTTCGAGGTAGCACCCGTGTTTTCCCAATTCGCCCTGCACGAACGCCTGCTCAAAGCCGTGGCCGAGCTTAAATTTGTCGAGCCAACGCCTGTGCAAGCAGCGGCTATTCCGCTGGCGCTCCAAGGGCGTGACCTGCGGGTGACAGCGCAAACCGGCAGCGGCAAAACCGCTGCTTTTGTTTTGCCGATCCTCAACCGTCTGATCGGCCCGGCGAAAGTCCGCGTCAGCATCAAGACCCTGATCCTGCTGCCGACCCGTGAGTTGGCCCAGCAGACCATCAAGGAAGTCGAGCGCTTCGCCCAGTACACGTTCATCAAGTCCGGCCTGATTACCGGCGGTGAAGACTTCAAGGTCCAGGCCGCCATGCTGCGCAAGGTGCCGGACATCCTGATCGGTACGCCGGGCCGGATGATCGAGCAATTGAACGCCGGCAACCTCGACTTGAAAGAAGTTGAAGTGCTGGTGCTCGACGAAGCCGACCGCATGCTCGACATGGGCTTTGCCGAAGACGTTCAGCGTCTGGTGGCAGAGTGCACCAACCGTCAGCAGACCATGCTGTTCTCCGCCACCACCGGCGGTTCAGGTCTGCGCGACATGGTCGCCAAGGTCCTGAACAACCCTGAGCACTTGCAGCTCAACAACGTCAGCGACCTGAACGCGACCACCCGTCAGCAGATCATCACCGCTGACCACAATCAGCACAAAGAACAGATCGTGAACTGGCTGTTGGCCAACGAGACCTATCAGAAGGCCATCGTGTTCACCAACACCCGGGCCATGGCCGACCGTATCTACGGCCGTCTGGTGGCGCAGGAATACAAAGCGTTCGTGCTGCACGGCGACAAGGACCAGAAGGATCGCAAACTGGCGATCGACCGTCTGAAGCAGGGCGGCGTGAAGATTCTGGTTGCCACCGACGTTGCCGCTCGCGGCCTCGACGTGGAAGGCCTGGACCTGGTGATCAACTTCGACATGCCGCGCAGCGGCGACGAATACGTGCACCGCATCGGACGTACCGGGCGTGCCGGCAACGATGGCCTGGCCATCTCGCTGATCTGCCACGGCGACTGGAACCTGATGTCGAGCGTCGAGCGCTACCTCAAGCAGAGCTTCGAGCGCCGCACCATCAAGGAAGTCAAAGGCACCTACGGCGGACCGAAAAAGGTCAAGGCTTCGGGCAAAGCCGTTGGCGTGAAGAAGAAAAAAGTCGACGCCAAAGGCGACAAGAAGAAAACCGGCGCCAAGGCCCCGACCAAACGCAAAATTGCTAACCGCCCGAAGACCGACGCCCTGTCGCTGGTCAGCAAGGACGGCATGGCGCCGCTCAAGCGCCGCAAGCCGGAAGCGCCGGCTGCTGAGTAAAGCTGTGGCGAGGGAGCTTGTTGTGGCGAGGGAGCTTGCTCCCGCTGGGGCGCGAAGCGACCCTAAAAAGAAAGGACTGCTGCGCAGTCCAGCGGGAGCAAGCTCCCTCGCCACAGGTTCTGTGTTGCACCTGAATGACCCAATAAAAAACCCGGACAAGTGTCCGGGTTTTTTTATCTCCAGCGTTTATCAGCTCCCCAACAGCCCACTGGTGTCCGCATCAAAGCGTTGCTTGGCCTGATCCGCCACCGGTTTGAGCAAAGCCAGCAGCGCCGCCTCGCTGTACAACTGAGTGACCGCCAGTTCCTTGGGCGTCGGCTCAATCGGGATCAGCACGTCTTCACCGTCTGCATGCAGCCAGATCGCCACAAGGTGAATCGCCGAGACAAACAGCACCCGCAGTTCAACGGTTTTACCCTGCAATTGCGGCGACTGCTCCGCCAGTTTCAACGCAGCCACCGTGGCGGCCGCGATGGCCCCGTGGTTCAGCGAGGCGAACTCGACATGACCGCGGACATCGGCCAATTGCGCATCGGCAATCGTCACGCCATCGGAAAACACCAGGTAATGCCAATCGCCGACCTTGGCGTCTTTCAGGCCTTTGCCGTGGCTCAAGTCCTCCAGGCTGAGCGAGTAACCGCGATAGGCCTCGCTGAGGCTGATCTTGCTGGCCGTGGCGCTGGCGAACTGGCGATTAATGCCAAAGCCTTGGGTTTGTAGCGCGGCTTGCAGCGCCGGACGCAATGTTTGCACGCCGTTGGAAGGCGCCTTTGGATAAGTCAGTTGCATGATGTCGCCCTCCTAGTTTTTCACGGTGAAGTAAGTGTTGGTCCAGTTGCCGCCGCCGTTGTACGAACCGGGGAACGAGTTCAGCGCGCGGGTCGAGTAACCGTAGATGGAATCCGCGATCAACACGTAGTTGCCGTTGGTCCCATAGATCGTCACGAAGTGCGCACCGCCGCCATACCAGGCACAGCGCAAACCAATCGGTCGGCCCATGTTGATCTGGTTCTGAATGGCCGACATCTGCAACGAGCCTTGATTCATGCCGTTGAAACTGCGGGTGATCCTCAAGGCTGAATCCAGATAGCCATACACATTGCACGGCCCTGGCTGATTACAGCAATTGCGGTCCAGCGCAGCAGTGGCCACGCCGCATTGGGTCCAGGACCCGGTGCCGTAATAGTTGCCGACCGAGGCCGAGACTGCCGCCCAGCACCAGTTGGTCTGGGTTTGTGGCTGCATCGTAAAGTTGAGGCTGGCAGCGGCCAGTGCATTGAGTGGTGCCGCCGACTCGACGTCGACCAGGTGCGGGTTGAGCAGATGACCGGTCAGGCACCTTGGCAGTGTCTCGCCGGTGAATTGCGTTGCTTCAGTGGTTAACATTTTTCAATCCTCCATGAGTGAAAACTAGTGTCCAGCTAGTGGGGGTGTAGCGGTGTTGCTGAGCGATCGGCGTACGCGGTTTGCCATGTTGAATGGCCGGCTCCGATCCAGGCTCGAGGTAACCTTAGGTGCGGTTATGCGTTTGTGCAAATAATTAAATGCACTAGTGCAAAATCAAAGTCAAAAGATCGCAGCCTTCGGCGGCTCCTACGGGAATGTCGGTCTTACACGATCCCCGTAGGAGTTGCCGAAGGCTGCGATCTTTTGATCTTGCCTCTAACTCTCAGCCTTCTTATCCGCCGCATCCAATTCCTTCAGCCGCTGATCAATCAACTGGCACTTGTCCGGCAAATCCGCGCTGGCTGTGCCGAGATCCATCTTCTGCAACTCATCGTTAATCTCCTTGGCCTTCTTCGGATTCTGCTCGGTGGGAAGAAAAGGGGACGGATTTATTTGTTTGGCTGTGCAATCGCTAGAAAATAAATCTGTCCCATTTTTCCGATGCTGTGCTGGGTGAGGTTAAGTCGCTTGGTATAAGAGGGGCAAGCCGGGTACTGGCTGTCAGCTCAAAAGGAAATGGCAATCAACCAAACACTGATATAACGCCAAGCAGACCCACGGTTACCAAAATTGAAAAAATGGAAGACTTTTTCAATCAGTCTGGTTTTGGCAGAAAGTTGTTGGAAGGAGCTAGAAAAAACATCAAAAAGATATCAAGGGCAAACGGTATTTAAAGCGACTGAAAAAATAGGTGATAATATTAAGAAGGTGATCAGATACATTTGGACAATTTGCATAAAGATCACCTGGAGGTTTTTGATAAATTCGGTGATTTAAAGTTTGTTTTGAATTTGGATGGCTCAAAAAATATTGAAAAAAACAGACAAGGCAATCGCGTCGGGAAGGAAGCTGAAATGAATGATTTAGATGTGATAAAGGGTTTTATTGTTCAACTGGTGCAAGACAAGAAAGGCAGTTTCGATGGCAGCGAATGGGAGGCTGATTATAAGTTGAGCTGGAATTCAGAGTTCGCCGAAAGAATGGAGAAAGGGCGTTCTAATATTGCAAAAGCAATGTCTGCAAGAAAAAACAAAGACGAAGTTATGTTGAAAGCAGCTTTATTGCATGCTCGTGTGGATTTTATGGATTTGGCTAGTTTTTTCAGAGATATTTATGAAGATCTTGATGCTCTTGTAAAGGACAAGTCGTGGCCTGAGATTCCTGAAGATTTTGATTATTAGAAAGATATAAAACAGCGGTGATGGGGCAGGGATAATGGGGCGAGGGATAATGGGTCAGATTTATTTGTTTGACTTTGCAATGCTCAGAAAATAAATCTGTCCCCTTTTTTTCGGGGGGTATATTTCTGGTGGCGTGCCAGAGGCTGTCATTCCCGGGCAGTTGCGAATTGATCAAGTCGCTGTAAAGGCTGTGGAGGAGTTGTTCAGTGGAAATTGATTTGCCACTTGGTTATTGGTTGAAGAACACTAGTGAAGGGCATTTTTGCATCGGCTTTCAATATGGGGGGCACATGGGGGGGGAATGTGAAATATTTCTTCCAAGGTCCAAGTTGCAAAAGTTTTGCTCTGATGACGAATGGCGTAATCAGACTATAAATCGATTTTACAAAATTGTTTTTCTAGCCATCCCAGAACTGAATGTGCCGACCCCTGAGACTGAAGCAAAAAAGGACGGCGTAGTTCCTGATGACTGGGCTTGAAATAAAAGTCGCAATAGAAAACAATAGGGTGCAAAAGGAGAATTCGGGAGAATTGAGCCACCCATTCCCAAAGTAGATGTCACAAATGGTTTTATGATGAGTGTGTCCAACGGGGGGACTACTCTTATGAAGAAAAGGGGTCAGATTTATTTGTTTGACTGTGCAATGCTGAGAAAATAAATCTGTCCCCTTTTTTTACTAGGGGTAAAGTGGCTGAAAGCTTTGGCCTGAAGCCGGGTGTGCCGTTAAAGGAGCAAGGGTATCCTAACGGCATTCCTATTGAGGTTATGAATTTCCCTGGTGCCAAGTAATGAAAGAAAAAGATGTTGTTTCAATCTTGAAGGAGCAGGGCTGGGTTTGTAGCAAGGATGAAGTTGGTGATTATTTTTGCGTCACCGATGTCGGAGGGGTTCAACTTCAGGTTATCCCATCTGTGGGTAAACGCTCGGACCATTTTCGGGTTTCGCTTATGCCCTCCATTTCCTCCAAAGAATTTTCGGAGGCTGTTTCTCTTATATTGGGTGATGGCGGTAGTAATGCTCCGATTATAGTTAGCAATGAAGCTCCGGAGAAATTGTCTGATTTTTCTAGTGATGATGTTATTAGGTTGTCTGAGAAGGCTATGTCTTGGGCTCGTTCTCAGAGTATTGAGGAGGGGTTGGCGGTTTATAGGCAGCTCCCAACTGATGTTAAAGGTGCAATGCCTATCCGACATTTGGCGGCTCTAGCAATAGCTGGTGATACTGGACGTTTAGACGAATACAAGAAAAATTTTGAGAAAGGCGATAGGCTCGGATTTGTGCCTTACATTACTTCCGATATGATTGATCGAGCACTCATGATAGCCCAAAAAAATAAATAACCGTCCAATAAGAACCCCGGTCAAAGAGCTGGGGTTTTTATTGCCTGTGATTTGCATTCGTCGCCCTCGCTGTTTAACTGCATGCAGGAAAGCCTTCGCCCCACTCCGGCAAATAGAGCTCAGAAAGTGTTTGATGAGCTTAGAATTAAATACATTTCAGTGAAGGTGATTCATGAGCCAGGAAATCAATAAACAGGTTGTACGAGCTATTGCTGAGGTTGCTGTATTCCTTGAATTTTCGGGGGAGGATGCAATAAATCCGGATGCTGCCGTGCAGATGCTTGAGCAATTAGCTTCGACATTGCAAATGATGGACTCAAAAAACAAATCATCTTTGTGTTCGCTGTTTGAAAATATTGCAGTGGAATACTCAGGTGAACAGGCAGAATTTGTGGAAAGTCTGGGTGAAACGCTGGGATTGATCGAGGAGTAGTTCCCCCTCCGGTTGTACCGTGATGTAGATGTTCTAGCACCGGCCTTGCGCCGGTGTTTTTTTATCTGGCTTTTGGTTTTTCGACTTTTTCTTTGAAGAAAAGGGGACGGATTTATTTGTTTGAAGTTCCCGACCTGTGCGAAACGTTCTATGTCACCGGTTTCCAACATGATGACCGTTGCCCGTACTTCACCCACGCCGGGCATCGTCTTCAGCAACAAATATTCAGGTCGTAGTTTGGGTTGTTGCAGCAGTCGCGCTTCAAGTCCGGCGATTTGTGCCTCGAGCGTCTGGATAACCACCACATTGGCCTTCATCGCCAAAGCCACATCTGTTGGCAGGCCCAGCCTGTCAACAGATGTGGCGCAAAAGCCTTTGATTTCATTACAGCTGAAACCATGGCCGAACTGGCGTGCGGCGATGTTCTCGACCGCCAGAATGTGCTGAGTCCGACTGCGTACCAGTTGAATACGTTTTCGTGCCAAATCTCGCAGCGCACGTTCTTGCGGCGGGTGGATGTATCCGGTCGGTAGAATCCCGAGTCGCAGCAAATGCGCCAGGAAAGTCGCATCATCCTTGTCGTCTGAATGCTTCAAACCGTCGTAGCGTTTCATCGCCACGGGGTGGGCCAGCCTGACCTCGAAGCCCGCCGCCTTAAGGCCATCGACCAACCAATACCAGTTGTAGGTGGACTCAACCACGACGCCAACCAGTTCAGCACGATGTGGTTCGAGCAGCGAAAGGATTGGCGTCAGCTCGTTGGGGCAGCGTCGACTGACCAGTACCCGATCCGTTTCGTCGGTAACCACCACAACACTGTTGTTCGAATGCGGGTCAATGCCACAGAATTTCATCACGGCCTCCTCAGCAAAAGTCTAAGTTCGCACCTTGAATTTTGCGCCACCTCCGTGAGGTGGGGAGGCCGGCCAGATGATTCTCAGATTTATTTGTTTGGTCGTGCAATGGATAGAAAATAAATCTGTCCCATTTTTCCCTGATTTATTTGTTTGACTGTGCAATGGTCAGAAAATAAATCCGTCCCCATTTTTTTGTTTTTCTCAACCTATGAAGTGCTTCCTGATGGGTCCAGACGTTTTATTACTACCATTCCGAAAGGCATGACTAAACAATGAGTAATCTGAATAGCTATCCTGACGCCAGTGAGTTGTTTGAGTTTTTTTGTACGGAACCATTGTTTTTTGACCGAGAGAAAGGACATTTCGCCTATGAAATCTCTGTGGGTTCAGAGGGCGTGTTGATTTTTTCTTTTTCCGTCGTTGAGGGATGGGTTCAGACCGTTTTAAAGTTTAAAGATAATGTGGTGACAAAGTTTCTTTCCGAAGGGATTAGTGAAGTATGGATTTCGACGGGTACTGATAATGCTCTTTGTGCGCGAGGAGGTTTTAACGGTTCAACGGTGGCGTTGCGTTTAAGGATCTATCCAGATCTTTGTATTGATTGGTCCATTCTTGAGGATTAAGGGCTAGAAGAGAAAAGGAGGCGGGATAAACAGGGGTAGTCCACGTTTTTCTTGAAGAACGAGGGATAATGGGTCAGATTTATTTGTTTGACTGTGCAATGCTGAGAAAATAAATCTGTCCCCTTTTTTTGTTTTTTTAGTTCAATAAATCCCTTTCAAGCTCACTCACGCCCGCAGACGTTGAGTAAAGCTTCTCCAGGTTCGCCACTTCGACGAGCTGCTGCGGCCCCAGTGCCTTCTCCTCATGGTCCAATTGCGACTGCATGTTTGGGCCGACGTCCTTGGGCAATGTTTGCTTGAGTGCCACTCGAATCAGAGCACACGCCTTGATTTCGCTTTTGGTGATGCCTCGGCCATTACCGAGATTAATGGCCAGTGAAATTTGAGAAAGAGCATGTCCCTGCATCGCCGCTTGCAAGTACCAATGGCTGGACAGACGATCATCCGCAGGGACGCCTTTCTGACCGGAGTAAAGCGAGCCCAACACAAATTGCGCCGTGGCTTGACGGTGTTCGGCGGCTCGGGTGTACCAACGCAGCGCTGCTGTTACATCTTTGGGCATTCCGACGCCGTTTAGTGCGAAAGAACCCAACATTTCCTCGGCGCGGCCGCTATTGAGTTCGGCGGCTCGCTTCAGCAGTTCAATGGCTTTTTGCTGGTCCGCGGGTACACCTTCGCCAAAATGGTAGAGCACCCCCAGCAGTGCCAGTCCATCCGGATGTCCTTGTGCGGCGGCCTTGCTGGCCCACTCGAATGCGCGAGATGCGCTTTGCTCGACCCCAGTGCCGGCACTGTAAAGCCAAGCCAGTTGATATTGTGAAGTGGCCATACCTTGGGCCGCAGCCATGGCTAACCAGTGGGCAGCTTTTGCCAAGTCACGGGGTTCGCCGTTGCCCCCCAGCGCGGAAATGCCTACATATTGTTGAGCCGGTGCATAGTCTTGTGCGGCTGATTTCATCAGCCATTGGCCGGCGTTGGCCGAATCGATCGCAACCCCTCTGCCGGAAAACAGCCTCATGGCCAATTCATATTGAGCAATGCGGTCGCCTTTCATCGCTGCGTAGCGGTACCAGTCGGCGGCCTTGACGGGGTCACTATTCTGATAAGCCGAAGCAATCAACGTTCCTATGCTGTAAGTACTTACGGCAAGGAACACAGGGAAACTGAGCAGGGCGATGGCAATGCTAGCCAACAGGATAAGGGTCAGGCGACGGTACATAGGTCTTCAACCAATAAGTCAGGGCGTGGATTATAAGGTTATCAAGGCATTGTGCAGGCTATCAGTGTGGCGGTAGGGATTGTTTCGATAATGCGTTAGTATCCGAACGACTTATTAAGGAACCCATACATAATGCGAGGCAGTGAATACGCCCAGCTTCGGGCCTTTGTCGCGGTGGTCGAGCACGGTAGTTTCGTGCGGGCGGCGGCTCATCTGGGGATGTCGGCGTCGGCGCTGAGCCAGACCATCCGCCAGCTGGAAGAGCGGTTGGACGTGCGCTTGCTCAACCGCACCACCCGCAGTGTGTCGCCGAGCGATGCCGGTGCGCGGCTGTTGTTGCGCCTGCAACCGGCGCTGAACGAGGTGGACGCGGCTCTGGCCGGGGTCACGCAAACGCCGGGTACGCCCAGCGGCCGACTGCGCATCAATGCACCACGGGTGGCGGCGATTCACTACCTGGCGCCGCTGATTGGTCCGTTCCTCAATACGTATCCCGGCGTGAGCCTCGACATCGTGACCGATGAGCGTCTGGTGGACATGGTGGCGGGCGGTTTTGATGTGGGTATTCGGCTTGGTGAAAGCCTCGACCAGGACATGATCGCCGTGGAGTTGAGCGGGCATCTGGAAATGATGGTCGTGGCCTCACCGGCCTACATCGAGCAATTCGGCACGCCGCATACGCCTCACGATTTGAGCGAGCATCAGTGCCTGTCTTATCGCTGGCCCACCGATGGCAGCCTTTATCGCTGGGAGTTCGAGCGTGCGGGCGAACGCCTCGCGATTTCGGTCAACGGTCCGCTGGTGGTCACCGAACCGGAGATGCTCACCCGTGTGGCGCTTGAGGGTGCTGGCATTGCGTACCTGTTCGAGCATCAGGTTCGGGAGCACATCAGCGCTGGCCGGTTGGTCCATCTGTTGCAGGACTGGACACCGGCCTTTCCCGGTTTTTACCTTTATTACCCGAGTCAGCGGCAGATGGCGCCGGCGCTGCGGGCGTTTCTGGATTTTGTGAAGAAGCCGATGCCACCGGATTCCTGATTCTTTGTAGGAGCGAGGCTGCCCGCGAAAGCGATTTCATGATCAACCGAGATGTTGAATGCTAAATCGCTTGCGCGAGCAATTGCACTCCAGGGCGCTATCCGCCATGGCAGCAACTGGCCGACGCCTTGTCGTCGTATTTGTCGTGGTGCTTCACCCACTCCATGATTTCTTCTTCATTGCGGCCCTTGGGCGTCAGGTCGAGGTAGTTGTAGGCGCCGACCAGCAGGTCCAGACCTCGTTCGTAGGTGGAGTAGGTGTGGAAGATGTCGCCGGCTTCGTTGCGATAAAAAACGCTTAGGCCGGGCATTTCTTCCTCGGTCCAGTCAGATTTTTCGTAGTTGTAGGTAGCCGTTCCGGCCGCGACGTCTTCAGCTCGGGCGGAGACGCCAAAGTCGTAGTTGAAATCGCAACCTTCTGACGACACCCATTCGAATTTCCAGCCCATGCGTCGCTTGAATTCCTGGAATTCGGCAAGTGGTGCGTGGGAAACCGCCACCACCGCTACGTCATGGTGGGCCAGGTGCTGGTTGGCGCCGTCGATGTGGTCGGACAGGAACGAGCAGCCGGTGCAGCCTGCGTCCCAGCCTTTGGCGAACATGAAGTGATAAATGATGAGTTGGCTGTGGTCGCCGAACAGGTCGGCCAGTTTCAGTTCGCCATTCGGGCCCTGAAAGCGATAGTCCTTGTTGATCTTCACCCAGGGCAGGGCGCGGCGTTCGGCGCTGAGTTTGTCGCGTTCTTTGGTGAAGGCTTTTTCGTGGGCCAGGTGTTGCTTGCGGGCGGCGAGCCATTCTTCTCGCGATACGACGGGATGATTCTGAATGTTCATCGGGTTTTCTCCTGCGGGATGCTGGGAGTTGGCTTACACAACCTAGTCGTTCGGCCTGTGGGAATTTCGACATGCCACCGATCAGCGCCGTTCAAAACCTCGGCTGAACGGCTACCCGCCGCGCCGGTCACAACCTATGAAGGCCATCACACACTCTGGCTTGGAGGTTGAACAGGATGACGACTTATAACTGGGATTTGATTGAGCGCTTGCTACACGAAGTGCAACACGGTGAAGGCAGCTACACGCCACGCGCCTATGCCGAGCAGTACGCGGCGGAGAAAGCCTCCGAGGGCGAGCAGACTGAAAACCTGGACCATCTGAAAGCGGTGGCCGGCGAGTACGAAAAATTACTGCTGGAACGCGGCTATATCGAGCCCCGGCCCGAAGAGCAGGGCGGCTCTGGTTCGAATTACATTCTGACGCCGCGAGGTTCGAGCCTGTTGAGCCTGATCGACAGCAGCATTCCGGGTACTGACCATCCGCGCCAAGTGCTGGATGAACAGGCGGATGCGCTGGATGAAGTGACGTTTGATGAGGTGGCATCGAAGGCGCAGATTGCTTAGATCGATAAAAGCATCGCGGGCAAGCCTTGCTCCTACAATTCACACGGACTGTAGGAGCAAGGCTTGCCCGCGATAAATCTCACTGTGCCGACGTTACCCCTGCTTCACCGCCTTCAAACACTTCAAATTGTTGAAATCATTCCTCACCCCATCAATCTTCTTCAACAACCGCTCGCGCTGAGCCGGTGTGCTCTCGGCCATCAGATCCACCAGCAACCCGCGAGCCTGGTCTTCGGTATTGGCGTAGGCCTGGCGGTAAGCCGGTGTCCATAAACTCTCGCGATTGACCAGAAGTGTCTCGATTCGTTGTGGGAATTCTGGACTCTGGCGTTGTGCGACGGCCGCGCTGAATTGCTTCTGCCAGTGCACGCGGTTGGCGATCCATTGCTGATTTTGATCGCCCAGGGCGTTCGACCAGGCCATCACCCGTTGCTGCTGGGTGGGGCTGAGGGGGCCGAGCCAGTCATTCAGGCGTTTGTCCATGCGCGCGCCACGGTCCTTGATTTGCTGGTCGAGGGACGGCTTGAGGTATTCCTCCTGGCGTTTGCGCTGGTCCTTGGCGAAGGCGTCGTTCATCTCCGCCACTTGTTGGTCATTCAAGTCCTGCAGCAACTCGATGGCCGACGGGGTGATTTCCCGGGCGGTCTGGGCGATGGCTTGTTTGGCTTCCTGGGTGCGGGCCTTGAGCGCGTCGTCGGTGACCTGGTTGGTCTCGACCATGGTCTGCAAGCGGTCCAGCCAATCAAGGTAACCCGGCAGCTGCGTGGTGCAGTGCCAGCTCAAGTGTTCCTTGAGGCGTTCGTTGAACCAGCCTTTTTGTTCGCCGTTCATGTCCAGGTAGTCGCTGAGCGTCCACGGGATGATCACGTCGAGGTTGCGGTAAGCCAGTCCCATGCGGCTGCACGCGCCGAGGGCCAGGGTGATGGTGAGGAGGAGGGCAACGCGTTTGAACCAGCGCGACATGGGCGAATCCTTGCGAAGGCCTGGCTTCTTCAATGTGATTGTCTATGTGAACGCAAGATAAGCCCGGCAGTTCAAGCCAATCAATAGAAGGCGCGTTCGGCCTTGAGCGTTACCAACCCGTCGCACTGGCTGTTGTGCCCGGAGTAGGCGGAGCAGTCGCTGCCGCTGAGGTTGGAGTCGCTGTAGATCAGGTCCAGGTCGACGCCCATGAACGCTCGGGACAGTTGCAGTGACCAGTCGGTGAAACTGCCGACCATGCCGCCATCTACGGAAACCGGCGCGTTGAGCTGGTGGGTGGTGTACTTCATGCTGATCCCGATGCCGAACGGCTGATTGCCACCGAGGTCCGCGAACACCGTGCTGTTCTGTTTGTCCGGGTCGTTGCTGAAGGCGGCGCCGAAACGGCTGCCGAGAAAGGTCAAGCCACCGAACAGCTCCTGGCTGTCGAGGGTGTCCACTTTCGGATAGCTGTAATGGATCATGCCGACTTCGTAGCCGAGGGTACGGTCGAAAGGATGTTTAAAACCCATGTAGGAATCGATTTCGAGGTTGCTGCCCGGGTTTAGGCCGGCGCTCGGTGACCATTGGCCCACGTAGAAACCGCTGCCGTGGCTCAAGTCGAGGCCGCCGTGGAATGAGCCGGTGCTGGCGGGCTTGACCAGCCCCTGGGCCATGCTGCGGCTGGGCGTGGTGCCGAGCTTGAGGTCGAAGTCGCCCAATTCGCGCTGGAAGATTTGCGCGTGGGCGATCGAGCACGACAAGAGCAGGCTGCCGAGCAATAAGTAGGAGAATTTGAGCATGCGTCACTCCATGACAGCGAGGAAGCAGTGACCGAAAGTCTGCTGAAACGCTTAATCTAGACGGGTGCAAGCATACCGGCGAATGCTCGGCATTGAAGGCCGTTCGTCGATTTCTGAAATATTGATGGGTTTTGCGGGGTGTGGCGGGAGGGTTCCAGTCCAAGCGCTTCGAAGCTCAAAGCGCTTACGGACCAGTTAAAGCAGGGTGTTACTTCTTGCCGAGCGTGATTTGCTTCGACGGGCCGAATGTCTGGCCGCTGACGCCTTTGGCAATTTGCTGGATCTCGCCACCGGACTTGAGGAACGCAGCGATCTGGTTGTTGATCGATTCGCTGGTTTCAACGGCTGGAGCTGGCTTTGCTTTGCTGTTGGATGCTTTTACACGCATGGCGGCCATTAACCTGTAGAAAATTAACTTGGCCAGGCATCGTACAGGAAATACTTGACAATTGCTTGGCAAATATCCCCCTGAAATAACCGAGGCCATCACTCGATTATTCACAAGTTATTGATCGAAATACCCGGCTAAGCTGCTGTTTTAAATAAAGATGGGGCAATAAAAAACCTGTTTGGCCGCAACGAATGCTGGCCAGGGCTGGCGGATCGGTCAGACGAGCGGTGAGAAACCTGTCGGCAAGCCCAGGAAAATTAAGGCTCCCGGAGGATTTTCTCGCGCCACCGGGCCGGCCGGCGAACGCGGCCCGCAAAACCGGGTAGAATGCCGCCCACGCAATGAGGGTATTGGAAATGGCTTTAGTCGGGCGCTACAACAGTTTGCAAGTGGTTAAACACACTAACTTCGGTTTATATCTGGACGGTGGCGCGGATGGCGAAATCCTTCTGCCCAATCGTTATATCCCCAAAGATATTCCCAGCGAAGATGAAGATTGGCTCAACGTTTTTGTTTATCTGGACAGCGATGACAAACTCATCGCAACTACCGAAACACCGAAAGTTCAGGTCGGTGAATTCGCCAGTTTGAAAGTCGTTGAAGTCAACAGCATCGGCGTGTTCCTGGATTGGGGTCTGCCGAAGGACCTGTTGCTGCCGTACTCCGAAGAAAAACGCCAGATGACCGCCGGCGAGTATGTGGTGGTGCATGTCTACCTCGACAAGCACACCCGCCGCATCACCGCGACTGCGCGTCTGGACCGTTACCTGGACAAGACCCCGGCCAACTACACCCCGGGCCAGGAAGTTGATTTGCTGGTGGCCGAAGCGACCGACATGGGCTTCAAGGCGATCATCAACAACAAGCATTGGGGCTTGATCCACAAGAACGAAATCTTCAAGTTCATGCGCGCCGGTAAAGAAGAGAAGGGCTTTATCAAGGAAGTCCGTACCGACGGCAAGATCAGCCTGAGCCTGCAACCGGTCGGCGAAGAAGCCGCCACCAGTCTGAACTCGAAGATCCTCGCCAAGTTGCGTGATAACAACGGCACCCTGCCGATCAGCGACAAGAGCGATCCGACCCTGATCAGCAGCATGTTCGGCGTCAGCAAAGGCAACTTCAAGAAGGCTATCGGCGCGTTGTACAAGAACGGCCAGATCGTCATTCATGCTGATCGCATTGAACTAAGCTGACCACGCGCCGGCCCCATGTAGGTCGATGACATGGGGTTGGACTGCGATGAAAAAAGTTCTGTTTGCCTACGCCGGCACCTTGCTGGCGTTTCTCCTGCTCGACGGCCTCTGGCTCGGCGTGTTGATGGCGCCGACTTACCGCACGCTGCTCGGCCCCCTGATGCTCGACCAACCGCTGCTGGCCCCGGCAGCGGTGTTCTATCTCCTTTATGTCTTCGGTTGTGTGGTGTTCGTGGTGTTGCCGGCCCTGAGCTGGCAGCGGGCCGCGCGCCTGGGGGCGTTGTTGGGGCTGGTGGCTTATGGCACTTATGACTTGAGCGACTGGGCGACGTTGAAGGGATGGTCGGCGGGGTTGGCGGTGATGGATATGGCGTGGGGGACTTTTGCCACAGGTGTGGCGTGTACCGCTGGTTACTGGGTGGCGCACAAGCTGACGAAGGTCAAAGCCTAGCAACCGGCAGCGTTGATGACGCAATCGGGAATCTGAAGGTCCACTTCAGGCGGCATTTCCTGGCCATCTGGTTAATAATCGACGGCATGATTTTTCGCCCCAGCCTTGTGCTGGGGCTTTGCTTTTACTGTCGAGTTCCTGCCATGGATTGTGTTGTCGAGGTGTTCCGGTGAGCGCCACCCGGCGTAGCGCCGATGGGTTTGCCCTGCAAGTGATGCTCGGGTTGTGCCTGATCTGGGGCGTGCAACAAGTGATGATCAAGTGGGCGGCGCCGGACATTGCGCCGGTCATGCAAGCCGCCGGGCGGTCGGGTATTTCTGCGTTGCTTGTAGGGCTTCTCATCTGCTGGAAGGGCGGTTGGGATCAGGTGAGCCATACGTGGCGCGGTGGACTACTGACCGGTGCGCTGTTTGGCCTGGAGTTCTTCTTCATTTCCGAAGGTTTGCAACTGACCACGGCGGCGCACATGTCGGTGTTTCTCTACACCGCGCCGATCTTTACCGCATTGGGTGTGCATTGGCTGTTGCCCAGCGAGCGCTTGAGGCCGGTGCAATGGTTGGGGATTTTTCTAGCATTTGTCGGGATCTCCATCGCGTTTGCCGGCGGTGTGTCGTGGGATAACCTCGACCATCGCATGTTGATGGGCGATGCATTGGGCGTGCTGGCCGGCGCTTCGTGGGGCGCGACCACGGTGGTGGTGCGAGCCTCGCGCCTGTCGGAAGCGCCGGTAACCCTGACCCTGTTCTATCAACTGATCGTCGGTTTCGTCGGCCTGTTGCTGATTGCAGTGCTCAGCGGCCAGGTCACCCACGTCAGCCTGACCACCGTGGCGGTGGCCAGCGTGTTGTTTCAGGGGTTGGTGGTGTCGTTCTTCAGTTACCTGACCTGGTTCTGGTTGTTGCGCCGTTATCTGGCGGCGAACCTGGCGGTGTTCTCGTTCATGACGCCGCTGTTCGGCGTTACCTTCGGCGTGGTGCTGCTGGGTGAAGATCTGAGCCTCAACTTCGTGATCGGCGCAGTGCTGGTGTTGCTTGGCATTACGTTTGTCAGCGCTGAGCAGTGGGTGCGCCGTCGTTTGCGCAAAGCCCTCGGCCAGCAGTGAGCGGGCGCAGGAGCAAACCGCCGGCGATCAGCAAACCGCTGCCGGCGAATATCAGCGCAGGCTGCAAACCACCGCTGAAATGGCTGCTCAATGCGGCCAGCAACGGCCCGGCGAGCTGACC
This sequence comes from Pseudomonas sp. Emmai, assembly GCF_055179735.1. NCBI lineage: Bacteria > Pseudomonadati > Pseudomonadota > Gammaproteobacteria > Pseudomonadales > Pseudomonadaceae > Pseudomonas > Pseudomonas sp. Emmai. The sequence continues at coordinate 2,000,640 of NZ_CM143685.1, forward strand.
CACGGCAAAGCATGCGGTCAACAGCCCGGCGTTGCGCTGGGTGGCGTGGGGCGCCAGTTCCTGGGAGCGTTGCATCACCAATTGCATGCAGGCCAGGAACGGCGTGCCGCAGAGGATCACGCCCAACGCCAGGCCCGGGCCGCTGCCCAGCAAGCAGGCGAAGACCCCGGCGGCTTGCAGCCATAACGTGGCGATCAGCCAATGGCGCGTGGCGTTCGGCGTGTGTCGACGTAAACTCACCAGCAACACCCCAAGCGCTGCCGCGAGGCCGAAGCATGGCCAGAACAGATCCGCCATCCATTGCCCGTGGAACTGCGCGTTGGCCATTTGCGAGAGGAACGTGGCGGGGATGATGTAGCCCAGGCCGTACAAGCCGTAGATCAACCCTAAGCGGCCGATGCCCTGATTGCCTGAAGTCGTAACAGGTGGTGCCGAGACGGCGGCAGTCGGTTGCGGCAGGAAGGGCAGGATCGCCAGCAGCATCACCAATGCGACGGCGGCATATATCAGCCACAAAGTTGCCGAAGTCTGCCCTAACAGGTGTGAGACCAGAGCCAGCATCCCTGTCAGAAAAATTCCCAACCCCGGTCCGGCAAACACCAGCGCGCCAAGCCGTGGACGACCGGCGGCCGCAGCCAATGGCTGGCTCAACGCAGTAATCATGACCAACACCCAGGCGCTGGCTACGCCGGTGCCGAAGCGCAGCAGCAGATGCGACCAGAAGCCGTTGGCCCAGAACGAAGCCAGGGTCAGCAATACGCAGAGCCACAGGCCACCCAACAGGCGCAGGCGCACATGGTGATGGCGGCGGGCGAACATCGCGTCCACCGCGCCGACGAAGTAGCCAAGGTAGTTGGCCGCCGCAATCAGACCAGCGGCCGTCAGGTCAATCTGACCTTCACTGAGCAAGTGTGGAAGTTGCGGCGTCAGGGCGAAACGCCCGATACCCATGGCCATCATCAGGGCGATGAAACTGGCGGTTAAGCGAATCAGCGGGGACATGGTCCGGATTCCTGCAGAGGTTCAATGACCGTCAGGCTAGGACTGATTGACTTTCGTTAAAAATGAATAATAGTGAGCAACTTGTTCTGAATTGGAGAAGGTTGTGGAATTCAGCCAACTGCGGATTTTCCAGGCCGTCGCGCAAGAGGGCTCCATCACTCGCGCGGCCGAACGCCTGCACCGGGTACCGTCGAACCTGTCGACCCGGCTTAAACAGCTGGAAGAGCAACTCGGTGTCGAACTGTTCCTGCGCGAGCGTCAGCGTTTGCAGTTGTCGCCTGCGGGAAAAGTCCTGCTGGACTACACCGCCAAACTGTTTGCCCTGCACGACGAAGCCAGTGCGGCGGTGCAGGGCGGGCAACCGGCCGGCGACTTCGTGCTCGGCACCATGTACAGCACCGCTGCCATCCATCTTCCGGGGCTGTTGGCGAACTATCACCGCACCTATCCGGCGGTGAACCTGCAAGTGCAGTCTGGCCCCAGCGGCGAATTGCTTGAAGGTCTGCTCACCGGGCGCCTCGACGCGGCGCTGGTGGACGGTCCGCTGCAACTGGCGGGGCTCGATGGCGTGCCGCTGTGCGACGAACGGCTGGTGCTGATCAGCGAGGCCGGTCACCCGCCGATCCTCAGCGCGATGGATGTGCAAGGGCGCTCGGTGTTCACCTTTCGTCAGGGCTGTTCCTACCGGATGCGCCTGGAAGCCTGGTTTGCGCATTACCACGCGGCGATGGGCCGGGCGATAGAAATCGAGTCTTATCCGGGAATGCTCGCCTGTGTGATCGCAGGCTCAGGCGTGGCGCTGATGTCGGAGTCGATGCTCGCCAGTCTGCCGGGCCGTGAAAGCGTGGCGGTGCACCCGCTGGCCGAGCCATTTGCCAGCGCCACGACGTGGCTGATGTGGCGCAAAGGCATGCTCGGGGCGAATTTGAACGCGTGGCTGGAGCAGCAGCAATTGGCCTTTCCAACGGCGCCGAGTCAGGCGCTGGCGACGGCTTGAACTTTCGGTCAGCTATTTGGATCAATTCAGTAACAGATCATTGCGATCTTGGGCGAGCATTGCTTGGCACTTCGGACTACTATCAGTGCGAAGTGGCTACAGAATTGCGCCACTCGGCACTACCCTGAAGGGGGCACCATGAAAGAGAAAATCCAAAACTGGCTGCACGACCTGGGTGTCGCACTCGGTTTGATCGAACCGCCTCTGCAACCTGTGCCAATCCGCACTGACGACGAACAACGTCGACGCCAGCCGCGCCGCCGGTAAGCTGCATGCAGTGCCTGTGGCGAGCGGGCTTGCTGTGGTGAGGGGGCAAGCCCCTCGCCACAAAAGCCTCCCTGCCATAGATATCGGTGTGTTTGGCAGCCATTCTCAATCCCGTCCAATCCTCACTAAAAACCGACTCAAATCTTCCGCCGTCCTGGCGTCCTTGAGCATCCGGTCTTCCTCCGCCGTAAACGCTGTCAGCCCCAGCTCATCCTCCAGATGAAAGATCAGCTCTTCGATATCCTCTTTATCCAGCCCCAACTGCGCCAGGCTGGCGTTGTCATCGAAGTCATCCCGGCCTTCCAGCAGGCGGCTGATAAAGCGGTGCACGGCGGCACGAACGGCGGCTCTTTTCATGGTCGTTCTTCGAGGGCGTTATTGTTGTTGTCCCTGGGCTGAGTACAGCAGGCTTCAGCCGTGGCAGCGCTGCCACTCGTCAATCATCGTGCGCAGATGCTCTCCGGAAAAACTGCCGAAATGCCCGCCATGCACCGTGCGAATCGGTAGCGCGCGCAAGCGTTGCAGGCTGTGGGCATAGTCGTCGAGGTTGGAATGGTAGGCGTCTTCGATCAGCGGCCCGTCGTAGATGATGTCGCCGCTGAACAGGGTTTCGGTCGCCGCTTCATACAGGCTGATGCCGCCCGGCGAATGCCCCGGTGTGTGCAGCACTTGCAACACGCGGTCACCCAGATCCAGCACGTCACCCTCCTCAATGAAACCCGTGGCCGGCGCGGCTTTGACCCGGTATTCGGCATAGCACAGCGGGCAGTCCGGGTGCGCCTCGAACATCTCGTCACCGACAAACGCCGTGCTCAAGGTGTTCTCGCCGTCGGGCGACGCGAGAATCTGCGCTTCAGCCGGGTGCACCAGGCGTTCAGCGAATTCGTGATGCCCGGCAATGTGGTCGAAATGGCAATGACTCGCCACTGCCACCAACGGCCGCTCGGTAATCCATGGCAGTTGCTCGCGCAGGCTCACCAGCCCCGAGCCGCTGTCCAGCAGCAAGTCCTTGTCGCGGCCCTGGATGTGCCAGAGGTTGCAGCGGTAGAAGGGGCGGATGTACGGCTCGTGAATCAGGCGAATGCCGTCGGACAAGGTTTTCACTTCAAACCACTGGTCACGAGAAACAATCTTCATAAGCAGTTTCCTTCAGACGAAAAAAAACGGGTGTGGCAACCGACGCCACACCCGTCGAAGAAAGCATCAGTTCTTTATAGAAGCTTAGGCCGCGCTAGCCAAAACGGCCGGGCGACGGGACAGCAGGCTGACCAATACAAAGCTCACCAAACCTACGCCGAGGCTGTAATAGATCGGTGTGTTCGCATCCAGACCATCCTTGAACATGAACACCAGCGCCGTGGCGAAGCCCATGCCCATGCTGGCGATGGCGCCGGCAGTGGTGGCGCGTTTCCAGAAGATCGCGCCCATCAGCGGGATCAGCATGCCGCCCACCAACAGGTTGTAGGCCAGGGTCAGGGCGCTGATCACGTCATTCACGATCAGGGCAATGCCGAGCACGACAACGCCGGTCATCAGGGTGAACAGACGGTTGATGCGCAGGCTCGACTGTTTACCGCCACGCAGTTTCGGCAGCAGGTCTTCGGTCAGGGTGGTGGCGGCGGCGAGCAGGCCGGCGCTGGCAGTGGACATCATGGCGGCCAGTGCCGCGGCGATCACCAGGCCACGGATACCGTCCGGCAGGGACAGCTTAACGATGGCAGCGAAGGCGTTGTTGACGTTGTCCAGGTCCGGAATCAGCACATGAGCGGCCATGCCGATCAGGGCACAAGCCAGGCCGTAGAGGATGCAGTAGAAACCGGCAAAGGTACCGGCGTACTGCGCGACTTTGGCCGACTTGACGGTGAACACCCGCTGCCAGATGTCCTGGCCAATCAGGATCCCGAAGAAGTAGATCATGAAGTAGGTAATGATCGTGTCCCAACCGATGGTGGTGAAGCTGAAGGCAGTCGCCGGCAGTTTCAGCACCAACTCATCCCAGCCGCCAACGCGATACAGGCAGATCGGCAACAGGATGAACATCAGGCCCACAGTCTTGATCACGAACTGGACGATGTCGGTCAGGGTTAACGACCACATGCCGCCGATCGCCGAGTAGATCACCACCACGCCACCGCCGAGCAGTACCGAAATCCAGAACGGCAGGCCGAACAGCACTTGCAGCACGGTGCCGATCGCCAGGATCGAGGTCACGCCGATCATCAGCGCATACGCCAGCATGATCACCGCGCTCGCCGAGCGGGCCATCGGGTTGTAGCGTTTTTCCAGGACCTGGGTAACGGTGTAGATCTTCAGTTTCAGCAGCGGTTTGGCGAGGAACAGGTTCAGCGCCACGATCCCGCAACCGAGGGCCGCGCACAGCCAGAAACCGGAGATGCCATGGACGTAGCCCAGGCGCACGGTGCCGACGGTGGATGCGCCGCCCAGAACGGTGGCGGCCATGGTGCCCATGTACAGGCTCGGGCCGAGGTTGCGACCGGCGACCAAAAAGTCTTCGTTGGTCTTGGCTTTGCGCATGCCGTAATAGCCGAGTATCAGCATCGCGGCGGCGTAGATGAGTACGACGAATAAATCCAGGGCCATGATGGCGTGTCTCCGATTGTCTTTTTTATGGTGAGGCGAAAATCAATTCCTGCGAAAACATCATCCCTGTAGGCGCGAGGCTTGCCCGCGAAGGGGGCGATGCGGTCTGTCAGGCAGACCGCGTTATCGTTCTTCGCGGGCAAGCCTCGCGCCTACAGGTCATGCGTTGTCCACAAGTAATGCGTTGAATCAGGCGGCTTGGCGCAACGCCGGTTTACCCAGCGAATCCGTGCCCTTGCTGCGTGCATCCTGCGGGCCGAACACTTCCTTCGGTTCCGGGAACAGGCTCAGCAGCATGAAATACACCAGGGAGGCCAGACCCAGGGTCACCGGCAGGCTGATGTCGATGCCGCCAGCGAGGTTGCCCAGCACACCCACGAACTGCCCCGGCAGGTTCACAAAGCACAAACCCACCAGCGCACTCGGGATCCACGCCCCCAGGCCACGCCAGTTCCAGCCGTGGGTGAACCAGTAGCGGCCACCTTTCTCGCCACGGGTGAACACTTGCAGGTCATCCGGGCAGTAAAAGCCGCGGCGCACCACCAGGCCGATGATCATGATCACCATCCATGGGGTGGTGCAGGTGATGATCAGCACGGCGAAGGTCGACACGCTCTGCACCAGGTTCGCCGCAAAGCGCCCGATAAAGATGAAGGCAATCGACATCACCCCGATCAACAGCGTCGCCTTGACCCGCGATAGCAACCGAGGGAACACGCTGGACATGTCCAACCCGGTGCCATACAGCGAGGTGGTGCCGGTGGACATGCCGCCGATCACCGCAATCAGGCACACCGGCAGGAAGAACCAGCTCGGTGAAACGGCCAGCAGACCGCCGACGTAGTTGTTGGCCGCGATGTAGTCCGGGGCCTTGATCGCCACGATGGTCGCGGTGGTCAGGCCGAACAGGAACGGGATGAAGGTTGCGATCTGCGAGATCACCACCGCCGCCATGATCCGGCCTTTTGGCGTGTCGCGAGGGATGTAGCGCGACCAGTCACCGAGGAACGCCCCGAAGGAAATCGGGTTGCTCATCGCCACCAGCGCAGCGCCGATGAACGCGGCCCAGAAGCCTGGTTGACCCATGCTCACGGTGCCGGCGAAGTTCACATCGAAGGGACCGGCGAAAGCGAAGATGCCCAGCAGGAACAGCAGGCTGGCGCTCCACACCGCGATCTTGTTGACCCACAACAGGAAGCGGAAGCCGTAGATGCACACGGTCAGCACCAGGATCGCGAACAGACCGTAGGCCAGGCCCAGAGTCAGGTCGGTTTCCGGCAGGCCGATCAAGCGTTTTGCACCACCAATCAACGCATCTCCCGAACTCCACACACTGAGCGAGAAGAAGGCGATGGCGGTCAGCAACGACAGGAACGAACCGACGATCCGCCCGTGCACGCCGAAGTGCGCACCGGAAGACACGGCGTTGTTGGTGCCATTGATCGGGCCGAACAGGCCCATCGGCGCGAGGATCAGCGAACCCAGCAACACCCCCAGCACAATCGCCCAGACACCGGCCTGGAACGACAGGCCGAACAGCACCGGGAAACTGCCGAGCACGGCGGTGGCGAAGGTATTGGAACCGCCGAAGATCATCCGGAACAAGTCCGTCGGGCCTGCGGTACGTTCGCTGTCCGGGATCTGTTCGACCCCGTAGGTTTCAATTTGCGTAAGGCTTTGGTCTTTGTCTTTGTTGTTGTTATTCATGATCAGCTCCGATCATAAAGGCGCGCTCATCGTGTGTGAGCGTCACCTGTTTGGCTAAGGGGATGGCAGCCCTTCCGGCATAGCGGACAAATGTTCGTGACAGGCCAGCCAAAGGCCTTGTTGTTCTTTGCGAAAGACGATGGTCTCGCGCTCCTGGCTGAAGTGTTGCTCCCCTTGCATGCGCAGCTCGGTGGCCACGTCATGGATGAAAATCGCCACGTCACCCTGCAGGCTGACAAAGGCGTTGCTTGAAGTGCACGACAGCACTTCGAAGCCATCCTCGGCGCGCCAGGTGTCCCACAACGCCTGGTAGGCATCGCGCGACAGCAGGGGCTGTTCGAGGGTGTAGAACACGAAGCTGGCATCGGCGCTGAAGGCGCCGAAGTAGGCTTCGCGATCATTACGGGCAAAAGCGCTCACCAGATCGGCGGCGGCTTTCAAAACCTGATCGCGTTCGTTCATGACCACTCCTCAGCGGTGGGCCACGCCCGGCAGTACGCAGAGCATTTCGTACAGCAGGTTGGCGGCCAGCAGCGAGGTATTACCGGTGGTGTCATAAGCCGGCGAGACTTCTACCAGATCGCAGCCGACCAGGTCGAGGCCTTGGCAGCCACGCACGATTTCAATTGCCTGAATGGTCGTCAGACCACCGATTTCCGGGGTGCCGGTGCCAGGTGCCCAGGCCGGATCGATGCCGTCGATATCGAAACTCAGGTACACCGGACCGCCGCCGACTTTCTCGCGAACTTCGGCCATTAGCGGCGCCAGGGATTTGTGCCAGCACTCTTCGGCCTGAACCACGCGGAAGCCTTGTTTGCGGCTCCAGTTGAAGTCTTCGGACGTGTAACCCTGGGCGCGCAGGCCAATCTGCACCACGCGGTCGGGGTCCAGAAGACCTTCTTCGACGGCGCGACGGAAGGTGGTGCCGTGGGCGATTTTCTCGCCAAACATGTGATCGTTCACATCGGCGTGAGCGTCGATGTGCACCAGGCCGACCTTGCCGTGCTTTTTATGAATTGCACGCAGGATCGGCAGGGTGATGGTGTGGTCGCCGCCCAGGGTCAGCGGGATCACGTCGTGTTCGAGGATGCTGTGGTAGGACTCTTCAATGATCCGCACGGCGTCCAGCAAATTGAAGGTGTTGATCGCCACGTCACCGATGTCGGCAACCGACAGCGAATCGAACGGCGCAGCGCCGGTGGCCATGTTGTACGGGCGGATCATCACCGATTCGGCGCGGATTTCGCGAGGTCCGAAACGAGTGCCAGGGCGCAGGGAAGTGCCGATGTCCAGCGGCACGCCAATGAAGGCAGCGTCCAGGCCGGCAGCGGTGGTCAAGTGGGGGAGTCGCATCATGGTGGCGATGCCGCCGAAGCGCGGCATTTCGTTGCCGCCCAGTGGTTGGTGAAGAATCTTGTCCACGGGTAAGGCCTCATCGTCGTTGTTTTATTTATGTCGGCGCGCCGTTCACGGGAGAGACGGGCACCGCTGTGGGCCGATAATGCGAAATGTAGTGGGCGGGAAGAATCGCTACGGGCAAATACTTAGTTCAGATTTTTCTAAACTAATGAGAATGACGGCGATAGACTGCGCGGACCCCTGTGGCGAGGGAGCTTGCTCCCGCTGGGCTGCGAAGCGGCCCCAAAACCATTCACCTCTGTGTGTCAGACAGAACGCGTTGTCTGGATTACGACTGCTGCGCAGCCGAGCGGGAGCAAGCTCCCTCGCCACAAAAGCAACAGGCATTACCTTGCGATCGGAGAACCCCATGGCCAACGCTTTACCCGACCTGAAACTATTACGCATCTTCGTCAGCGTGGTCCGTCATCAGGGGTTCGCCAACGCCCAGCAAGAGCTCAACCTCTCGACCTCGGCGATCAGCACCTACATGAGCCAGCTCGAAGCCGCGCTCGGTCTGGTGCTGTGCCATCGCGGGCGCGGTGGGTTCAGCCTGACCAGTAAGGGCGAGTTGTTCCATCAGGAAACCTTGCGGCTATTGGCTGAACTGGAAGGTTTCGAGCAATACGCAGCGGCATTGAAGGGTGAGTTGCGTGGCACTCTGAACCTCGGGGTCATCGATTCCACCGTCAGCGACAAGGCCTTGCCCTTTGCCGAAGCCATCGGCGCCTACAGCCAGGAACACCCGGCAGTGCATTTGCATTTGTCGGTAATGAGTCCCTACGAACTGCAACTCGGCGTGCAGGACAACCGCCTCGACCTGGCCATCGGCGCGTTTTCCACGCGCATGAGCGGCCTGGTGTACATGCCGCTGTACCGCGAACAACACTGGCTGTATTGCAGCAGCCGCCATCCGCTGTTCACCGAGCGGCGCATTCCCGAACAAGTCATCACCCAGCAGCGCATGGTCGGCCGCGGTTACTGGAGCCAGGCGGAATTGGCGCGCCACGGCTTCAAGCACAGTGCCGCCACCGTGGAAAGTATGGAAGCCCAACTGATCCTGGTGCTGTCCGGCGCCTACATCGGTTACTTGCCGGAGCACTACGCCCAGGCCTGGGCTGACAAGGGCGACTTACGGGTGTTGCTGCCAGCAACCTTCGGTTATCAGGCGCCGTTCTCGATGATCGTGCGCCGAGGCCGCAGCCGCGAACCGCTGATCCAGACCTTCCGCGATCTGCTCAAAGCACAGCTTAATCAGGCTTAAGAACATGTCCAGAATCCAATGCCCCCGCTGCCTGCGTCCGCAAAGCCATTGCCTGTGCCCGCTGATCCCGAGCCTCGACAGCCGCACCCGGGTGTTGCTGTTGCAGCATCCCAGTGAAGTGAACCATGCGCTGAACACCGCGCGTCTCGCCGCGTTGGGCTTGAAGAATGCCGAGTTGATCGTCGGTGAGGTGTTCGAGGATTTGCCGGCGCTGCTGAACCCGCCTGGTTATCAGGCGCGGTTGTTGTTTCCTGCCGATGAGGCGCAGCCGTTGCGCAGTTATGCCGAAAACGATCAACCGCTGTTGCTGGTGGTCCCGGACGGCACGTGGCGCAAGGCGCGCAAGATGCTGCACCTCAATCCGTTGCTGGCGGCGTTGCCCCGGGTGACATTGGTCGATGGCGGTGTGTCGCGGTATCGGCTGCGCAAGGCTCCGGGGCCGGGGGCGTTGTCGACGGTGGAGGCGATTGTGCAGGCGTTGCAGACGCTCGAAGCGCCGACGTCGTTCGAGCCGTTGTTGAAGCCGTTCGAGGCGTTGATCGAGGGGCAGATTGCGGCGATGGGGGAGGAGACGTACCAAAAGAATCACGGACAGTGATCACCTGTGGCGAGGGAGCTTGCTCCCGCTGGGCTGCGCAGCAGCCCCAAAACCATCCACCCCGATTTATCAGGAATATTGTGCTGGCAGGTTTTGGGAGCGCTTCGCACTCCAGCGGGAGCAAGCTCCCTCGCCACAGGGAGTGTGAAGCCTACCTTTCGCGCATCGCTTCGGTCCGTGCCTTCAGCACCGGCTTGAGCAGATAATCCAGCACACTTTTCTCCCCGGTAATGATGTCCACCGTCGCCACCATCCCCGGAATGATCAGCAGCGGTTTCACATCCCCGCCCAAGTGATTCTTATCGGTCCTGACCTGAATCAGATAGAAGCTGTTGCCCTTGTCATCGGTAATCGTATCCGCCCCGATCAACTCCAGCTTGGCACTCAGCCCACCATAAATCGTGTAGTCATACGCACTGAACTTGACCATGGCTTTCTGCCCTGGATGCAGGAACGCCACGTCTTGCGGGCGGACCTTGGCTTCGATCAGCAGGTTGTCTTCCAGCGGTACGATTTCCACCATGTCGCTGCCCGGCTGGACCACGCCGCCGATGGTGTTGACCTTCAGCACCTTGATGATCCCGTGCACCGGCGATACCACCGTGGTACGGGTCACCCGGTCGTCGATGGCGATGCTGGAGGCGGTGATTTTCGACAGGTCGGTGCGTTTCTCATTCAGCTCCTTGGCCGCATCCGAGCGGAAGGACTGTTCCGATTCGTCGATCTTGCTTTTGATCTCGTTGATTGCCGATTCCGCCCGAGGAATGGCCAGCGTCGTGGCATTCAGCGAACCGCGAATCTCCACCGCGCTGCGTTTGAGCCGCAGGATTTCCACCGGGGATACCGCCCCGGTGCCCACCAGCGGCGCGGACATGTTCATCTCTTGTTGCAGCAACGCCAGGCTCGAACTGAATTGCCCTTGTTTCGAGCGGAATTCCGCCAGTTCCTGGGTTTTTTGCCGAAGTTGTTCGGTCAAGGTCCGCTGTTCACTGGCCAGGCGCCGTTGCCGTTGCTCGTACAACGAGCGTTCGTCCTCGGCCACTTGCGGTGCTTTGGCGATCACTTCGGGGGAGAGCTTGAACGGTCGTCCTTCAGCCTCGGCGGACAAGCGCTCGACCTGCGCGGTCAACGCATAGCGATCCGCCTCGCTTTCGCCCTTGTTCGACAAAAAACGCGTGTCATCCAGGCGCAGCAGGGTGTCGCCCTTGTTCACCATTTGCCCTTCACGGACGAAAATCTCAGTGACGATGCCGCCCTCCAGGTTCTGGATCACCTGGACCTTGCTCGACGGAATCGCCTTGCCTTCGCCCATGGTCACTTCTTGCAACACTGCAAACTTGGCCCAGACCAGCGCCGAAATCAGCAGCCCGGCCGCGAGCCACACGGTGATCCGCGACAGGCGCGGAGAATCCTGCAACGCCGCGCCGGCGGTTTCCGGCATGTATTCGCTTTCCGCGCTTTTGCTGAAGCTGCCGAAGTAGCCGCGATCCTTTGAAACATCGGACGATGAGCGAGCCATGGGCAACTCCTAGACGGCCGCAGAGCCGACACGGCCCTTGCGCAGTGCATCGATGACCGCTTCTTTCGGACCGTCAGCCACGATCCGCCCGTTGTCCAGCACCACCAGCCGATCCACCAGGCTCAGCATCGAGGTGCGGTGGGTGACCAGCAGCAGGGTTTTGCCCTGGACCCAGCTATGGAGTTTTTGCCGCAGAACGTCTTCGCTGCTGTTGTCCATGGCGCTGGTGGGTTCGTCGAGCAGCATGATTGGCGGGTCGAGCAACAAGGCCCGGGCCAGCAACACTGCCTGACGCTGACCGCCGGACAGCAGTTGTCCGCGTTCACCTACCGGCCGGTCGAAGCCTTGCGGGTGTTGCCGCGCCAGTTCGGTCACGCCGGTCAATTCCGCGACTTCGAGCATCCGCGAATCGCTGACGTAACGGGCGCCGAGGGTCAGGTTGTCGCGCAGGCTGCCGGCCAATAGCGGCAGGTCATGGGCGACGTAGCCGATCTGTTGGCGCAGGTCGGCGACGTCCAGTTGCCGCAGGTCCAGGCCATCGAGCAGCAGTTGGCCTTCTTCCGGTGCGTAGAAACCCATCACCAAACGAGCGAGCGTGCTTTTGCCCGAACCGCTGCGGCCGATGATGCCGATCCGTTCGCCGGGTTTGACGCTGAAACTGATGTTGGCCAGCGCCGGGGCGTTCTGGCCGTTGTAGTGGAAGGTCACACCGCTGACGTCCATCGCGCCTTGCAGTTGCGTGCGTTCCAGTGGGCGTTGTTTCGGATCGCGTTCTTGTGGCAAGGACATCAGCGCATCCGTGCTTTTCATGGTCAGTTGCGCTTGCTGGTAGCGGGTGATCAAACCGGCAATCTGCCCCAGCGGTGCCAGCACGCGGCTGCCGAGCATGTAGGTCGCCACCAGCGCGCCGACGCTGAGGTTGCCGGCGATGATGCTGTAGACCCCGGCGACGATGGTCGCCATGCCGGAGAATTGCTGGATGAACAGCGTGCCGTTGGTCGCCAGCGCCGAGAGGTTGCGCGCATGGCTGTCGAGGCGGGTGAGGGCGCCGTGGGTGCTTTCCCATTTGTGCTGGCGTTCGCTTTCGGCGCTGCACGCTTTCAGGGTTTCCAGGCCGCCGAGGGTTTCGATCAGCAGTGCCTGGCGTTCGGCACCCAGGCTCAGGCTTTTCTGCACGGTGTCGCGCAAACGTACCTGGATCACCATCGCGAAAATGATCGTGATCGGAAACGCCAGCAGCGGAATCACCACCAGCCAGCCACCGAGCAGGCCGATCACCACCAGCATCAATACCGCGAACGGCAGGTCGATCAGGCTGGTCAGGGTCACGGCGGTGAGAAATTCCCGCAGGCCCTGGAAGTCATGGATGCTCTGGGCGAAACCGCCGATGGTCGCCGGCCGGGCTTTCATCGCCATGCCGGTAATGCGTTCGAACAGGGTTGCGGACAGGATCACGTCGGTTTTCTTGCCCGCGGTGTCCAGCAAGTGCGCGCGGACCACCCGCAGCACCAATTCAAAACCGGTGCCGATCAGCAGACCGATAGCCAGCACCCACAAGGTCGAAACCGCCTGGTTCGGCACCACCCGGTCGTAGGTCTGCATCACAAACAGGGGCACCATCAGCCCCAGCAGGTTGATCAGGAAACTGGCGAGGATCGCATCGCTGTACAGCCATTTCGACAGCTTCAGCGTGTCGCGAAACCACGCTTCGACTCGCGGCACCAGCGGCGAGCGCAGGTCTTCGAGTTCATGGCGCGGCCGGGCGAATAACGCCTGGCCACTGTAATTGGCGGTCAGCTCTTCACGGCTGACCCATTGTTCACCGCCCTCGGCTTCGCTGGGCAGGATCAGCAGCTGACCATCCTCGCCAAAGCGGCGCAGCACGGCGGTGCGACCATTGTTCAGGATGAGCAGAACGGGCAGGTTGAGCGCGGAAATATCCGCCAGATCCCGGCGTAACAAACGCGCCTGCAAACCGGCCCTGGCCGCTGCGCGGGGCAGCAGGTCCAGGCTCATGCGTTGCTTGTTCAGGGGCAGGCCGGCACTCAGGCTGGCGCGGCTGACGGCCGCGTCGTGGAGTTTGCAGAGGATCAACAGACCGTCCAGAAGCGGGTCATCGAAGCTCAGGCGCGGATCGACACCAGTGTTGCCGGGTTCCATGCTGGTCAAATTGATCGCTCCTGTTGGCATAGGTAACCACACACCTTCCGACGTAGGAGCTGCCGAAGGCTGCGATCTTTTGATCTTAAAAAATCAAAATCAAAACATCGCAGCCTTCGGCAGCTCCTACGCGGGGGGTTATTTCAGTTCAGGCAAACGCGCTTCGTTTTTCACTTCCGAGGAGGCGATCGCATCGGCGGGCAGCACCACCCGTTGTTTGCTCAGCAACTGACCCATGTTCGCCAGCACGCGGTACATCGAGTACTCCTCGGTGTAGCGCACTTCGGTGTAGCGGCGGTTGGCGTTGTAGAGCTCGTTTTCACTGTCGAGCAAGTCGAGCAGGGTTCGTTGGCCGAGGCCGAACTGGTCCTGATAGGCCGCGCGTACACGTTTGGTGGTTTCGGCATATTCGCGTGCGGTCGGGGTCTGTTTCTTGGCATTGACCATGGCGTTCCAGGCCAGGTGAATGTTCTCGTTGAGTTGGCGCAGGGCGTTGTTGCGGATGTCCATCGCCTGGTTGATCTGGTGCGCATCGGAAGCCAGGCGCGCCTTGTCGCTGCCGCCGCGGAACAGGTTGTAGTTCATCACCACGCCGACGCGCCACTCGTTGTCGTGGCCTTCATCGCCCTGCACGTTGTTGTTCGCGCCCACCGCGGCTTCGGCGTCGAAGCGTGGGTAGAACGGCGACTTGGCGACTTCGTACTGGCTCTCGGCCGATTGCACGTCGGCCTGGGCGGATTTCAGGTACGGGTTGTTTTCGACCATGCTCTGCTGGGCTTCCGGCAGGCTGGTTGGCAATTCGCCGCGGGTCGATGCCGGGGTTTCGAGCTCGTCGGGGATACGCCCGACGACGCTGTAGAAGTTCGACTCGGCGTCGGCCAGGTCGACTTCAGCGGTGTCGAGGTTGTTCTGCGCCAGTGCCCGGCGAGCGGTGGACTGATCGGAGTCGGCGTTGCTGCCGACACCGCGCTGGGTGCGCAGGCCGATCTGGTCGTTGACCCGCATGTGCGCTTGCAGGTTGTTGGTGGCCAGCGTCACCAGCTCGCGGCGCTTGAGCACTTCGAGGTAGACCTCGATGGTGCGCAGGGCCAAATCCTGGGCGGTGCCCTGGGCGTAATAGGCCCGGGAGTTGGACACGCCTTTGGTGCGCTCGACTTCGTTCGCGGTGTTGAACCCGTCGAACAGCATCTGCCGCAGGCGCAATTCAGATTGGGTGTAATTGAGGATTTCGGTGTGGTGGTTGCCGAAGGCCCGGGTGTTGGTGTTATCGCTGTAGCCGCGCCCGTAGGCAGCGTTCAGATCCACCGATGGATAGAAGCCCCCTTTGGCGACTTTCACTTGTTCATCCGCCGACAAGCGCGCGTCCACGCGCGATGCAAGTTCGGGGTGCGTCGCGATGGTGCTTTGGATCGCGTCGGTCAACGACATGGCCTGAGCCTGAGAAGTGCAGGCCATGGCCAGCAAAACCGCGCTGCAGAGGGGGGTTAAAAGGCGCATGGGTACTTCTCCCTGTTTCCTGATGGTGCTTACTTGTCGTCAAATACTTGACGTTTTTTTAGGCGAAACCGTTTCACTCTTGTAACAACAGAGCTAAGAACATTCTAGGGAAAACCTAAGAACTATTTCTCATAAGGCTTATGTCAAAAAAAACTTATGCGCTCTGAAAAATCCAGCACATTGTTCAATCCGAAAGCCCTTGATTTATGAGCCTTAGGGAGCTCCAGAGGGTTTGAGGAAAGTTCCATCCACTTAGCGACATAGGGCGGAGAAGTGCTGGAGGGGAGGGAGGTGGGACGGTTTTGAGGCGACATTTTTTTGTCACTTGAGTGAATCAGGACCGTTACGCATCGCTCGCAGGGAGGTTGTTCCGCAGTGGGAACCCGATGCCATTGATTGCAGAGGGTTTTATGCCGAGCCGAACAAATGGCCCGCGAACGACACGCTTGGCGAGAACGTCGCCAGGAATGCGTTTTACCTTGGTAAACACGTATTCCGGTAGACGATCCGCCAGGCAAGCCCGCTTTCGCCATGAGCACGTTCTTCGCGCAACCAGATGCCGACAGCGGTTGGCAGCGCAGGAGATTTGCACATGGCTACGCTCATTGGGATCGTCAGTAAGGTCATTGGTCAGGTGTTTGCGGTTGCGGCCGACGGTACTCGACGCGCGTTGGTCGAGGGCGACCGGTTGTTTGCCGGCGATCAGTTGGTCACCGGGGCCGAAGGCGCGGTGGCGGTGCATCTGCAAAATGGCCAGGAGCTGACGCTTGGGCGAGGCAGTAGCCTGCAAATGACGTCCCAACTGCTCGCGCATCAGGCGCCCCACGTGGACACCCCTGAAGCGGTGACGCCGACTGAAGCGCAGTTGACCGATGTACAAAAACTCCAGCAAGCCATCGCGGCTGGCGCCGACCCGACCCAAACCGGTGAAGCCACCGCTGCCGGCCCGACGTCGACCGGTGCGCCTGGCGGTGCCTTGGGTGGCGGTCACAGTTTCGTGCTGCTCGAAGAAGTGGGCGGGCGGGTTGATCCGAACATCGGTTTCCCTACCGCCGGGTTTGGCGGCATTCCGGAGTTTCCTGAAGAACGGCACAACGCCGACGTGCAGCAGAACGACAACACCGTGGTGGTGCCACCGGTGAATAACATCGTCACCCTCGGCGGCCTCGACGCCGCGGGCGGTGAACTGACCCTCAACGAAGCCAATCTGCCCGACGGCTCGGCGAGCAATCCGGCGGCCCTGACCCAGAGCGGCACCTTCACCGTGACCGCGCCCGATGGCCTGCTGAGCCTCAGCATCGGCGGCATCAACGTGATCAGCGGCGGGGCGGCCTCGGGCTTCCCGCAATCGATCACCACCCAACTCGGCAACACCCTGACCATCACCGGCTACAACCCGGCCACTGGCGTGGTGAGCTACAGCTACACCCTCAACGGCAACGACACCCATTCGGCCGGCGATGGCGCCAACAACCTCAGCGAACAATTCACCGTGGTCGCCGGGGACACCAATGGCGACACGGCCACCGGTTCCCTGGACATCAACATCACCGACGACGTGCCCAAGGCCGTGGATGACAACAACGGCACCGCATCTGAAACGCTGCTGACGTTGACCGGCAACGTGCTGACCAACGACGTGCAAGGCGCGGATCGCGTGGCCATCGGCCCGAATTCCGGCCCGATCACCCCCGGCACCTTCACCGGCACTTACGGCACTCTGGTGCTGAATGCCAACGGCACTTACACCTACACGCTCAACACCAGCGATGCGGATTTCAAAGCCCTGCACGGCGGCGGCAACGGCACGGAAACCTTCGCCTACACCCTCACTGATTCCGACGGCGACACCAGCACCGCCAACCTGGTGCTGCAGATCCACAACAACGATGACCCGGTCACGCTGGGTGGGTTGAACGTGGAAGGTGGCGAGCTGACGGTTTTCGAGAAAAACCTCAGCCTGGGCAGTGCACCGGATTCCACCGCGTTGACCCAGAGCGGCACCTTCACCATCACGGCGCTGGATGGCGTGCAGACGTTGAGTGTCGGCGGGATCAACGTCGTCAGCGGCGGCGTGGCCGCAGGTTTCCCGCAGTCGATTGCGACCGGGTTGGGCAACACCCTGACCATCACCGGTTTTGATCCAGCCACCGGCGTGGTCAGCTACAGCTACACCTTGAACGGCAACGATGCGCATCCGACGGCCAACGGTGCGAATAACCTGCCTGAGCAATTTGCGGTGACGGTGGTCGATGACAACGGCACCACGGCCAACGGCTCGCTGGACGTCAACGTCATCGACGATGTGCCGAAAGCCATCGACGACAGCAACGCCAGCACTGCGTCTGAAACCTTGCTGACACTGAACGGCAACGTGTTGACCAACGACGTGCAAGGCGCGGATCGCGTAACCACCGGCCCTGTGACGCCCGGCACTTTCACCGGTACTTACGGCACGCTGGTGCTCAACGCCAACGGCACCTACACCTACACGCTCAATACCAGCGATGCGGATTTCAAAGCGCTGCACGGTGGCGGCAACGGCACCGAAAACTTCACCTACACCATTACCGATTCTGACGGTGACACCAGCACTGCCAACCTGGTGCTGCAGATCCACAACAACGACGATCCGGTCATCATCAATGGCCTGAACGTCGAGGGTGGCGAACTCACGGTCTACGAGAAAAACCTCAGCCTCGGCAGCGCGCCCGACAGTACTCAACTGACCCAAAGCGGCACCTTCACCATCACCGCCCTCGATGGCGTGCAAACCCTCACTGTCGGCGGCATCACCGTCGTCAGCGGCGGCGTGGCGGCAGGTTTCCCGCAATCGATCCCGACCGGTTTGGGCAATACGCTGACCATCACTGGGTTTGATGCGACCACCGGCGTGGTCAGCTACAGCTACACCTTGAACGGCAACGATGCGCATCCGACGGCCAACGGTGCGAATAACCTGCCTGAGCAATTTGCAGTGACGGTGGTCGATGACAACGGCACCACGGCCAACGGTTCGCTGGACGTCAACGTCATCGACGATGTACCGAAAGCCATCGACGACAGCAACGCCAGCACGGCTTCGGAAACCTTGCTGACACTGAACGGCAACGTGCTGACCAACGACGTGCAAGGCGCGGATCGCGTGGCCACTGGCCCGGTCACGCCTGGCACTTTCGCCGGCACTTACGGCACCTTAGTGTTGAATGCCAACGGCACCTACACCTACACGCTCAACACCAGCGATGCGGATTTCAAAGCGCTGCACGGCAATGGCAACGGCACCGAAACCTTCGCCTACACGATTACCGATTCTGACGGTGACACCAGCACCGCCAACCTGGTGCTGCAGATCCACAACAACGACGATCCTGTGACCCTCAACGGCCTCGACGTCGTGGGTGGCGAGCTGACGGTCTACGAGAAAAACCTCAGTGACGGCACCAGCCCGAACGCGCCGGCTCTGACTCAGACCGGTTCGTTCACCGTCACCGCACTCGACGGCTTGCAAACCCTCGATGTGGGCGGCATTCATGTGGTGGTCGGTGGCGTGGCGGCGGGCTTCCCGCAATCAATCGTGACCCCGCTCGGCAGTACGCTGACGGTCACTGGTTACGACGCGACCACGGGCGTGGTCAGCTACAGCTACACCCTGGTGGGCACCGAAACCCATCCGAACGCCAATGGCGCCAACAGCATCAGCGAAAACTTCAACGTGGTGGCCACGGACACCGACGGCAGCACGGCCACCAATCAGATCAACGTCAATATCGTCGACGACTTGCCGACAGCCCACCCGGACAGTGCGTCGGTGGCTGAGGGCGGGACGGTGTCGGGCAACGTGCTGGATAACGACATCGGCGGTGCCGATGGCCCCGCGGTGACGGGCGCAGTCGTTGGCGTACGCGCCGGCAGTGACACCTCGACCTCGGCCATCGGTGGCCTGGGCTCGAACATCAACGGCACCTATGGTTACCTGACCCTGGATGCCAACGGCAACGCGGTCTATCACAGCAATCCCAACGCGGTGAACGCCCCGGGCGCCACCGATACCTTTGTCTACACCGTGCGCGATGCCGATGGCGATGAAAGCACCACCACCATCACCATTGACGTGTCGAACAGCTGCATCAAAGCGGTCAGCGATACCGACGTGACCGTCTACGAAAAAGCCCTGGACCTGACCAAAGATGGCCAGGACCTGGCGGCCGGCACCGTCGTCGGCAGCGACCCGACCAGCACCGGCGAAACTGCCAGCGGCACACTGGTGGGCTCGGTCACCGGGGCGATCGGCGCGATCACTTATTCCCTGGTGGGGAGCGCCAATGGCAACTATGGCCAGATTGTGCTCAACCCCAACGGCACCTACACCTACACCCTGACTTCGCCGGCGAGCACCACACCGCATGCCGACGACGGCGCGAATACGCTGACGGAAAGCTTCACCTACCAAGCCACCGATTCCCTGGGCAACATCACCACCAGCACCATCGTCGTGCAGATCGTCGATGACGTGCCAAAAGCGGTAAACGACAGCAACAGTGGTGTGGCCTCAGAGACTGCGTTGACCCTCAATGGCAACGTCCTGACCAACGACATTCAGGGCGCGGACCAGGTTGCCACCGGGCCGAACGCCGGGCCGGTCACCCCCGGCACCTTCACCGGCACTTACGGCACCTTGGTGCTGAATGCCAACGGCACCTACACCTACACGCTGAACACCAACGATGCCGACTTCAAAAACCTGCACGGCGGCGGCAACGGCACGGAGACGTTCGCCTACACCATCACCGACGCGGACGGCGACACCAGCACCGCCAACCTGGTGCTGCAAATCCACAACAACGACGATCCCGTCACCCTCAATGGCCTCAACGTCACCGGCGGCGAGCTGACCGTCTACGAGAAAAACCTCAGCGACGGCACCAGCCCCAACACCCTGGCCCTGACCCAAAACGGCACCTTCACCGTCACCGCGCTGGACGGCTTGCAAACCCTTGATGTCGGCGGCATTCATGTGGTCGCGGGCGGCGTGGCCGCAGGCTTCCCGCAATCGGTCACCACGGCGCTCGGCAGCACGTTCACCGTCACCGGTTACAACGCCACCACCGGCGTGGTCAGCTACAGCTACACCCTGGTGGACAACGAAACCCATCCGACCGCCAACGGCGCCAACAGCATTACCGAGAACATCAACGTGGTGGCCACGGACGCCGACGGCAGCACCGCGTCGGGGCAGATCAACGTCAACATCGTCGATGATTTGCCAACCGCTGCGCCGAACACTGGCACCGTGACCGAAGGCGCAACCGTCAACATCAGCGTGCTCGGCAACGACGTGCTCGGTGCCGATGGCGCAGCGGCCGGCGGGGCGGTAGTCGGCGTGCGCGCCGGCAGCAACACCGCGACTTCGGCGGTGGGCGGCTTGGGCACTAACATCAACGGCACCTACGGCTACCTGACCCTGGATGCGGCGGGCAACGCCGTGTACCACAGCAACCCGAACTCGGTGGGCGTGGCGGGGCGACCGATACGTTCGTCTACACCGTGCGCGATTCCGACGGTGACGAAAGCACCACCACCATCACCATCAACGTCAACGACAGCGGCCTCAAAGCGGTGGTCGATCAGGACGTGACGGTCTTCGAAAAAGCCCTCGACCTGAGCAAGGATGGCCTCGACCTGGCCCCCGGCACAGTCACCGGCAGCGACCCCACCAACACCGGCGAAACGGCCACGGGCACGCTGGTCGGTTCGGTCACCGGCGGCACCGGTCCATTGACTTACAGCGTGGTCGGCAGCGCCACCGGAACCTACGGGCAAATCCTGATCAACCCGGACGGCAGCTACACCTACACCCTGACCTCGGCGCCAAAAACCTCGCCGAACGCTAACGACGGGGCGAACACCCTGAGCGAAAGTTTCACCTACAAAGCCACCGATGCCCTGGGCAACAGCACCACCAGCACCATCGTGGTCAACATCGTCGATGACGTGCCCAAAGCCGTGGCGTCGGACCGTTCGGTCACCGCAGTGGAAATCGATTCCAACCTGCTGCTGGTGATCGATGTCTCCGGCAGTATGGCGGATGCTTCCGGCGTGCCCGGCCTGTCGCGGATAGCCTTGGCGAAGCAGGCGATCAGCGCCTTGCTCGATAAGTACGATGACCTCGGCGACGTGCGAGTGCAGATCGTCACCTTCAGCAGCAGCGCGACCGACAAGACCACAGTCTGGGTCGATGTGGCGACCGCCAAGTCGATCATCGCCTCGCTCACCGCCGGCGGTGGCACCAACTACGACGCGGCGGTCGCGGCGGCGAAACTCGCGTTCGGCACACCGGGGCAACTGACCGGGGCGCAGAACGTCGGGTACTTCTTTTCCGACGGCAAACCCACCTCCGGCCAGGAAACCGGTACGGCGGATGAGGTCGCCTGGAAGGCTTTCCTCGACGCCAACGGCATCAAGAACTATGCAATCGGCCTTGGGAGCGGCGTCAGCAATGCCAACCTCAACCCGCTGGCCTATGACGGCAGCACCCACACCGACACCAACGCGGTGGTGGTGACCGACCTCAACCAGCTCAACTCGGTGCTCTCGGGCACGGTGCAAGGCGCGCCGGTCACCGGCACGTTGCTGGAGGGCGGTTCGTTCGGTGCCGATGGCGGCTTCATCAAAACCATCGTGGTCGACGGCACCACTTACACCTACGACCCGAAAGGCAACAGCAACCAGGGTTCGCTGACCTTCAGCGGCGGCACCAACCATGGCACCTTCAACACTGCCGATAACAGCATCAGCATCGCCACCAACAACAGCGGCACCCTGGTGATCAACCTCGATACCGGTGAATACACCTACACCTCGCAAAAAACCACGGCGGTGGTGATCACTGAAAACATCGGCTTCACCGTGAGCGACAACGACGGCGACCTGGCCAGCTCCACGCTGACGGTCAAAGTCATTCCGAACGCACCACCGGTGGCAGCGGATGACCACATCATCACCAACGTGCTGTCGGGCACCATCGTGGTGCCGGGCGAGCTGCTGCTGGCCAACGACACCGACGCCAATGGCGATCCGATGACGGCCACCCCGACCACGTTCAACACCGGTTGGGCCGCCAAGGGCGCGGACTTCACCGGCACGGGCGCGATCAGCTTCGCCGGCACCGGCAATACCGCCGCCAACCAGGCACTGGCCGATGTGCGTAACGCGTTTGCGGCCAACACGGCAGCGATGACCGCCGTGCTGGTGATCAGCGGCTACCTCGGCACCGTCACCACGGCTAACGCCAACGATGAAGACCTCATCACCGTCAAACTGAAACAAGGCGAAACCCTCAACCTCGACCACAACCTGGCGGCCGGCCACGTGACCATGGAGTACTCGCTCAACGGCGGCGCGTTCGTGAGCATCGCCGATGGCGGGACCATCACCGCGACATCCGATGGCACCTACCAGATCCACGTCACCAACATCACCAACACCAGTGGCAGCAACCCCACGGGGTCCGAGAACTATCAGCTGACCATGACCGTCAACTACGCCGGGGCCCACGATGTCACCCCGGACTACCATGGCACCTACACCGCCAACGACAACCATGGCGGCAGCGACACGGCGAACGTGACCATCAGCTACCAGGACGGCCACACCCTCACCGGCACGGCGGGCGATGACGTGTTGGTCGCGGGCACTGGCAACAATGTCCTCAACGCCGGCGACGGCAACGACGTGCTCACCGCCGGCTCAGGCAACAACGAGTTGCACGGCGGCGCCGGCAATGACTTGTTGTACAGCGGACCGGGCAACGACCTGCTCGACGGCGGCACCGGCACGGACACCGCCAGCTACGCCCACGCCACGGCCGGCGTCACCGTCGACCTGAGCCTGCTCACCGCACAAAACACCCTCGGCGCCGGCACCGACACCCTCACCGGGATCGAGAACCTGACCGGCTCCAACTTCAACGACACCCTGACCGGAGACAACAACAGCAACGTGATCAACGGCGGCCTGGGCAACGACGTGCTCAACGGTGGTGGTGGCGATGACTTCCTGATCGGCGGCCTGGGCAACAACACCCTCACCGGCGGCGCGGGTGCCGACACCTTCCAGTGGCTGGCCGGCAACAGCGGCCACGACGTGGTCACCGACTTCACCCCCGGCACCGACAAACTCGACCTGTCGCAACTGCTGCAAGGCGAAAACGGCACCGCAGCGTCGCTGGATGACTACCTGCACTTCAAAGTCACCGGCAGCGGCGCCACCCTCGTCACCAGCATCGACGTCAGCGCCATGGCCGGCGCCACGCCGAACCAGACCATCGACCTGGCCGGCGTCAACCTGGCCAGCCACTACGGCGTCACACCGGGAGCGGGCGGCGTGGTTGCGGGCGGACATGACACGGCGACCATCATCACCGGCATGCTCAACGATCACTCGTTGAAGGTGGATACGGTTTGATGCGCCAGGGCTGGAACGACGAAACCCGCCATCCTTCGTGAAAGGGGATGGCGGGTTTTAAAGTCAAAAGATCGCAGCCTTCGGCAACTCCTACAGGGATTGGCGTACACCTGGAGCTGCCGAAGGCTGCGATTTTTTGATCTTGATCTCCTACAGGACCAATGATGATGCTGATGACATCACACCTCATGTGGCGAGGGGGCTTGCCCCCGTTCGAGTGCGCAGCGCTCGCAAAGTCGTGAATGTCTTTAGCATTTTGGGGTCGCTTCGCAACCCAACGGGGGCAAGCCCCCTCGCCACAGTTCCGCGCTAGCCTTGCGGGTCGAGGTTATCCAGCGCCCGATTCACCGCCAGTTCGCCGAGCATGATGACCTGCGCGATGCCGAGCAATGTGTGGCGGTGAGGACTTTCCAGGAAGCCTGCAAGATCGTTGGCCATGACATGGGCCGAGGCCAGTGATTCACAGGCGTTGGCCAACAGGCTTTCGGTGTTGATGCCGGGAGCCACCAGGAAAAACAGACTGGGCTTGCGCGGAGGGTTGGGTGTGGCTTTGAACATGGTGATGCTCCTTGATTAATGGAGCCGCCACGGTTCGCGGTCAACCGAATAAGGTGGCAGCTGTACGCGGGTTGACCGACCGGAAATCAAGGAATCCGGCACACCCGAAGGTGTCCCACGCACAGCCACCGCGACACGATATTTCAGACGATTATCTGAAACAGGTCTTGGACGCTGGCGCGCCTTGATTGAGTCGGACGGTCAAATCCGATCGCTGATTTCAGCGACCCGCAAACCTTAAAGCCCGACCCCAAGGCGCACAAGCCGGCGGATTCTGGCGTAGCTGTAGGCAGTGGCGCAAGGATGTGTAGGGTGAGAGGGGTGTCTGGAGATGTCGGTTAAACAGTGTTGTTTAAATTTCACTGATGGGATGTTTTCAGGCATGCACAGACAGCGAGTGGCGTATCGCAGTGGAAAAAGGCAGGTGCGCAGTTTTTTGAATTTCCTCGTCGAGGAACGCCTGCAAACCTTCAATCTCTGGATCTTCTGTAAACATATCCAAAAGGGCTTGGGCAGTATCCAGATGAGGGCGTACGGCTTCCCGTCTCATTTGACGAAGCGCACCGTTTTCAGCATTCAGATTGAAAATGCGCAGGGTTTGCACCGCCCTATGACGAGATGCATCGTCGATGCCTGCACGCACGGCAATGGTTCCGTCGCTGACAAAAACGAAGTAATCATCAGGATCGTCATCATCCGGCTTGATCAGAACAGCGTGGTCATAGGCACCGTAATGGTCTTTGAATTTTCCGCACGACGCTTCACGGTTGCATGAGCCAAACAGGTTGCTCCAAGCAAAGGTGCCTTGCGGGAATCTGTCCCGCTGTCGGAAATGCTCCAGGTGTGCATTGTCGCGACTGCTGATATCGGCTTCGCAATAGGCACAGCGATTATCGTGCACCGTCTCAAGTTGTTCCCAGATTTGCCCTCGTTCCTCTCTAGTGGGCGATTCCGGTGACCACTTGTGAACACCGTGTTGATAGCGGGTCAAGCAACGTGGTCCTTCACCCCGAACAAGCTTGCGCATGTACCGATTTCCTTCGCTTACTGTTTGGCTTGTTTACGTTTGAACATTTGCAACCTGATCAACCTTTCGCAATCCAGCATGTCAGGGTGTTGAACCCCGAAATGTGCATCAAGGTACTTACGTAGCACTACCCCATCCTCTGACTCATGCAAGTTCTGCTCAATCAAAGCCAGATAGGCGCTCAGTTTGTTCGCAGGCTCATTGTCAGGTGTCGGGTCAATCTGCATGACGTGAGCCAGAACCTGAGAGCTGGCAACGCCTTGGGTCTGTTGCTCGACGTTGCTGATCGTGACGCGTTGGCCATGACCATTTTCGTCGCTCACTGTTTGCAGAACGCGAATACAGTGCGCCGGCACCGATGTGATGACTTGAGGGCTGTGGGTGGTGACGATGAACTGGATGCGTGGGAACGCCCGGAGCAAGTCGGGAATGACGGTCTGCTGCCACGCTGGATGAAGGTGCATGTCCACTTCGTCGATCAACACGATCCCAGTGCTGTCCTCGCAGGCGAGCAAACCCAAATGAGGATTGAGTTTGACGCAGCGATACGCGATGTCGGCCGTCAGGGCGACGATGTTGCGTATGCCGTCGCTGAGTTGGCTGACTTTCAAAATGCCGTGAACAGGATGCTCCAGCACCAGGTCGGCGAATTCGCTGCTGTAGGCCAGATCTCGCCACCCGGTTTGGGATTCAAGGATCGCATTGACCGCGTTTTGCACCGCTTTCACCGGGTGCACAATCTCGTCTTTCAGATTGAAGCTGGATTGACCGCGTTCAAGGCTGCG
Organism: Pseudomonas sp. Emmai; assembly: GCF_055179735.1. NCBI lineage: Bacteria > Pseudomonadati > Pseudomonadota > Gammaproteobacteria > Pseudomonadales > Pseudomonadaceae > Pseudomonas > Pseudomonas sp. Emmai. Next base: position 2,026,486 of record NZ_CM143685.1, read on the forward strand.
AATTTGTTCCTCTCGGTAGCTGAGAAAAATACGTGTGTACCATTTAGCGAAATTTTTGTAACTGGAGGTGATATCAAGGCAATCCTGATAGCCGAAGGTTCTGGAGTATTCGGAGTTATCGATTTTTTGAAAAGTTGGAGGTTTATGACTCCAAAGGCGCCCGGTGCCGTAATACGCTAGAACAGGTAAGTCGGGCGTTTCGGGGGCGCCAATCAGAGCACTTTTAAAAACCCCTATTTGAAGAGTTTTAGCAGCGTGCTCCAGCTTTCTGGCGCCAGTGTCACTTTTGTTTTTCGTGCCTTTTCGGATGCTGTCCCGACTGCGTGACCAGCGCCAGTCCGCGTTCTGAAAGCTAGCCTGTGCTGTCAGCCGAGCGGGAAGAGATGGTTCCATCTGATGCGCTTTGAGTGGCCGTAGAAAAACGTCGTCAGGTTGAATGCTGGTCAATGTGGATCTGCCGAGATCGAAACCACGGATGTACGGCCACAACACAACCTTGATCGCGTCCAGCAAACTGGTCTTGCCCTGACCATTGCGCGCAACCAACAACGTCAATTGCTCATCAAGCTCTAGCGTCAGCGCGGGGAAGCAACGATAGTTTTCCAGCTCCAGCCTGATCAGTTTCACAGACTTTCCTCCATGTGGACCGATGCCAGGCTGCGGCAGAGGTGATGTTCCTTGGGGAACAGATAATGGCGCGAATTCTACTGTGAATAAAAACACGTGAACACCACGGACACATGGCTTTGCACAATCACATCGGCTCCGGCGGCCCGATCAACCGCCCCATGACACCAAACAGCCCCAGCGACTTGATCTCCGCCAACTCTCCCTGCGTTTCAACCCTCTCCGCAATCAACGGCAGATCAATGCTGTTGGTTGCCCTGTATATCGCTTCAATGAACAGCCGCTTATCACTGTGTTCATCAATCCCCCGAATGTAGCTCCCGTCAATCTTCAGGTACGCCAATCCCAGCTGAGTGAGGTTGCCGATCTGGCTAAAACTCCCGCCAAAATGCTGTAACCCGATGCGATACCCCGTGTTGAGCAAGCTGTGGCTCAGGCGCTGCAATTCGTCCGGGGGCGGGAGTTGGCGTTCGTCGATTTCCAGGATCAGCAGCGGCGCGAGTTCCGGCAGGGAGTCGAGAGACTGCACGATCTGTTGCAACGAGGCCGGATCGCGCAGGGTGGTGCCGGACAGGCTCAGTGCCAGGGGCCAGCGATTGACCGCAAGGTAGTCGAGGGTGGCGTCGAGCATGGCGAGGTCGAAGCGGGCCGACCAGCCGAGGCGTTCGATCCACGGCAGGAAGTGGCCGGCGGCAATCGCTTCGCCCTGTGGGTCGAGCAGGCGCGCGAGGACTTTGTGGTGCAGCACCTGGCTGGTGTCGACGCATTGCACCACCGGTTGGAAATACAGTTGCAGCTTGCCGTGGGTCAGGGCGTCGTCGATCCAGTTGCGCCAGTCGTGTTGGGACTGGTTCGGCGCGGTGCTGGAATGATCCAGATGCGCCCACGGCCGCTCGGGGTGTTGCTGGGCCTGGGTCAGGGCCTGATCGAGGCGCAGCAGCACCTCGCCGGCCGGCTCGCCCGGTTGGTAGGCGACGATGCCCAGGTGCGCCACCGGCATGCTGTCGCTGGCACCGGTCAGGCGCAGGTTTTCCAGGGTGGCGCTGATTTCGGCGCACAGGCGCGCGGCGTCCTTGTCGTCCAGGCCCGGGGTCAGCAGGCTGAACTCGCCGCCGCGATTGCGCGCTGCCAGCCAGGTCCGACGCTCCGGGATTTGCGTCAGGCGTTTGAGCAACTCGGCGACGGCACCGATCAAGGCATCAGTGCGCTGGCCGCCCAGGCGTTGGTTGAGGCCCGCCAAGTCGTTGATCCGCAGCATCAGCAAGTGGCCGTCACTGCTCTGTTCGCTGACCAGCAAGTGATCGGCCAGTTGCTCGTCCAGCAAGCGTCGGTTGGCCAGTCCCGTGAGGTTGTCCTGATAGGAATCGGCCCGCAGCTTTTCACTGCGCGCCGCCTCTTCGGCGAACAGCGCCTTGAGCTTCTCGACCATCTGATTCATCGCCAGCACCACCCGTTTCAGTTCCGGCGTGCGTGGCAGTTTGGGTAGGCTGAGAAATTCCCGTTTGCTGATGGCTTCGGCCTGTTTGACCATCGTGTCCAGCGGGCGCAATTGCCGGCGCAGCAACCAGCCGCCGAACATCGCACTGACCACGCCGCACAGCAGCAGCCAGGCCAAACTGCCGAGGGTGCTGTCCCAGAGCTTGGCCAGTGCGAACTGCGGATTGCTCAACACTTCGACCCGCGCCACTTGCTCCCAGCCGCGCATGATCAGCGCATCGCCCCCTTGCGCGTGCAGGTTCACCAGGCGCACGAACCAGTCGGGTACACCCTCGATCCGCGCCGGAGCGTCACGTTCCACCAGCACCTGTTCATCGGCGATGTTGACCACGCGGATGCTGCTGAAATAGCCACTGTCGAAAATCGAGCTGACCATCAACTCGATCATCGCCGGGTCGTCGATCTGCGTGGTCAGCGACAGCCCCAGCGCGGTGGCGGCGTCCTGGGCGTGGGAGCGCAATTGTCCGAGCATTTGCTCGCGCGAGCTTTCCAGGCCGACAAAAAAACTGCCGCTGAACGCCACCAGCAGAAACAGGCAAATGGCGAGAAACAATTGTTTGCGCAGTGACATAAAACGCTCCTTGCTCTGGCGGCTAGCCGTCGCCCACGGCGAACCCTTCGGCCTGCATTTTTTTCAACACGTCTTGCCAGCGCGATAGCTTCTTCGAGTCGCTGCTGCGCTTGCCGCCATTGGCGCCCGGCAGGTACAGGCCTTCGGCGTTGAAGGCATACACCGGCAGCAGGTCTTTGCGCTGCGAGGCAGGGCGGATCTCGCCGATCAGGTTGTCCAGCACCAGCGGATCCGCCGTGGGGCTGCTGTAGAAGGTCAGCACCATGTGCGCCTGGTTCTGGGTCAGGGCCTTGACGTAGGTGATGCGCAGTTTTTCGCTGGGAACCCCGAGCTGACGCAGGCTGAAATATTTCGCCAAGGCGTAGTCCTCGCAGTCGCCGGCGCCCTTGATCAGGGATTCTTCTGGCGTGGCCCAGTAATCGATCTGCTGCCAGATGCGACTGTCGTCTTGAAAACTCAGTTGCTGATTGAAGAAGCGATTGACCGCGTTCAGTTGCTCGCGCTCTGGCTGGTTGCGTTCACCTTGCAGCATCTGGTTCCAGGCCTTGATCCGCCCCTGGGCCGGGCCGAGGGCGCCGTAGCGTTTTTCGGCGGTTTGCAGGATCAGTCCGAAATCCCAGTCGGCGCAGACTCGGCCCAGCCCGGCCAGCAAAAAAAACGCCAGCAGCCCGCCGCCGAACCGAAGTCGGAGCGCTGGCCATCCTGGACTACGCCGACTGCAAGACATGTCTGGCTGCTCGGGTGCAGATGACTGGAGTTTAGGTGGTGTTTTGGCTGGGGGAGGGTTGATCGTCGGCTTGCAGTGAACCCTGTGGCGAGGGGGCTTGCCCCCGTTCGGTTGCGCAGCAGTCGTAAAACCAGCCGGCATGGTGTGTCAGAAGAAACCGGGTTGCAGGGGTTGGGGTCGCTTCGCAACCCAACGGGGGCATGCCCCCTCGCCACAAAAGCCCTTTACCACGGAGACAGGATCAGGGTTTTTGCAGGGTTTTCTGCTTGAGGATGTAAACCGTGACCAGCACCGCACTGGTCAACATAAACCCCCGCGCCCAAGGCAATGGCACCAGGTAGCAGGAGAACAGAATGCTCACCCACATCAGGCCGATGGCGTAGACCTTGCCCTTGAGCGGGATACCGTTGCCGTCCAGGTAGTCGCGAATCCACGGTCCAAGCCGTGGGTGCTCGACCAGCCATTGGTAGAAACGCGGCGAACTGCGTGCGAAACAGGCGGCGGCCAGCAGCAGGAACGGCGTGGTGGGCAATACCGGCAGGAAAATCCCGATCACCCCCAACGCCACGCTCAGCCAGCCGATGGCCAGCAGCACGTAGCGCAACATCAGGGAGCGGTGGCCTATGGGGTTGTCCATAGGCAAGACCTTAGTGGTGACGTGGCTTGAGGATCGCCGGTTTCTCGTCGGGTGCCTGGCACAGCAGGTACAGCGCGGTCAGGGCTTCCGGGATCTGCACGATCATGTCGTCCATCAGGTTGGCGTCCTTGGCGATGTCTTCGAACTCAGGCTGTTCGTCGAACAGACCGGAACCGACCATGATCGGCAGGAGCATTTCGCTGACTTCGTCTTCGGCGGTTTCGAACCAGGCCGCTTCGCGCAGGAACACGCCTTCCATGAAACCGATGCACCAGCCGCGCAGGTCGGAATCATCCGGCTCTTCGCCCAGGTCCAGGTCGCATGGCAGCTCGAACTCTTCGTCGGAAGCCAGTTGGCGCGCGATGTGAGCCTTGAGGGCCAGCAGGGTGGATTCGATCGCTTCACGCTCGGTGTCGTCGGCGTAATGCGGCTCTTCGGCGAAGAGGGCGTCGATCCATTCACGGTCTGGAACGTTTTCGGAACAGATCGACAGCGCCGTGAGGTAGCCGTGGGCGGCCACGTAGTCCAGCGCCTCGTCATGCAGCTCGTCGGCGTCGAGGAAGACTTGCAGGCGGGTTAGTTGCTCAGCGAAGGACATTAAAAGCTACCTTGGGGAATTAAACAGATGCGGGAATTCTAGGCCTTCTTGAGCCCTCAGGCCAGCCGCGCGGGATATTTGCCCCTCATACACACCACCTTTCCCTGTAGGCGCTGCCGAAGGCTGCGATCTTTTGATTTTGCTTTTTAAAGACAAGATCAAAAGATCGCAGCCTTCGGCAGCTCCTTGGGGGATCAGTGTTTGTCCTGATGTGTCTTATCAGCGGCACCCTTTGCCGGGAAGGGGTCGGGTATACTCGCGCGTTTTGTGATGCCCTGCTGGCGTCGCGGCTGAGATGTGAAGCGTCATGCAATGCGCACTTACGATTTGTCAGTGCAGCCTGCGTGGTTCTGAACCAGCCTTGCAGGGATGTTTCGGTGATTTTTGGAGTTTTTATGCTCGAACAGGCTCAACGCGTCCTCAAGGACATCTTCGGCTACGACAGTTTCCGTGGCCGCCAGGGTGCAATCATTGAGCGCGTGGCCAATGGCGGCGACGCCCTGGTGCTGATGCCCACCGGTGGCGGCAAGTCCTTGTGCTTCCAGGTTCCGGCGCTGCTGCGCGAAGGCCTGGCGGTGGTGGTGTCGCCGCTGATCGCGTTAATGGACGACCAGGTCGCGACCCTTGAAGAGCTCGGCGTTGCTGCCGCGGCGTTGAACTCGACCCTGAGCGCCGAGCAACAGCGCGACCTGGCCGCCCGGATCAAGCGCGGCGAAGTGAAAATGCTCTACCTGGCGCCCGAACGTCTGGTCCAGCCACGGATGCTGGCCTTCCTGCAAAGCCTGGAAATCGCCCTGTTCGCCATCGATGAGGCGCATTGCGTATCCCAATGGGGTCACGACTTCCGCCGCGAATACCTGCAACTGGGCCAGTTGGCCGAGCTGTTCCCCAACGTCCCGCGCATCGCCCTGACCGCCACCGCCGACAAACGCACCCGGGAAGAAATCGTCGATCGCCTGCATTTGCAGGATGCCGAGCGCTTCCTGTCGAGTTTCGACCGGCCGAACATTTTCTATCGCATCGTCCCCAAGGAGCAGCCGCGCAAGCAATTGCTGGCGTTCCTCGCCGAACGGCGCAGTGACGCAGGCATCGTCTATTGCCTGTCGCGCAAGAAAGTCGACGAAGTAGCGGTGTTCCTCAGTGAACAAGGCTTCCCGGCGCTGCCGTACCACGCCGGTCTGCCCAACGAGACGCGATCCCATCACCAGAAGCGCTTCCTCAACGAGGAAGGCCTGATCATGGTCGCCACCGTGGCGTTCGGCATGGGCATCGACAAACCCAACGTGCGCTTTGTCGCGCATCTGGATTTGCCGAAATCCCTTGAGGCGTATTACCAGGAAACCGGTCGTGGCGGCCGTGATGGTCTGCCAGCGGATGCCTGGATGGCCTACGGCCTGCAAGACGTGGTGATGCTCAAGCAGATGCTGCAAAACTCCGAAGGCGACGAGCGCCACAAGCGCCTGGAGCAGCACAAGCTCGACGCCATGCTCTCGCTCTGCGAAGAAACCCGCTGCCGTCGCCAGACGCTATTGGCCTACTTCGATGAAGACATGCCCGAGCCCTGCGGCCACTGCGACAACTGCGTCGACGGCGTGCAGACCTGGGACGCCACCGAGCCGGCCCGTCAGGCACTTTCGGCGATCTACCGCACCGGCCAGCGCTACGGCGTCGGCCATTTGGTGGACGTTTTGCTGGGCAAGGACAACGAAAAGGTGCGCAGCTTCGGCCATCAGCACCTGTCGGTCTACGGTGTCGGCAAGGCGATGGGCGAGAGTGAATGGCGCTCGCTGTTCCGCCAGCTTGTTGCCCGTGGCTTGGCGGACATCGACCTCGAAGGCTACGGCGGCCTGCGTCTGAGCGACACCTGCCGGCCGCTGCTCAAGGGCGAAGTGACCCTGGAACTGCGCCGCGATCTCAAGCCGCAGACCACCGCCAAAAGCAGCAAGAGCCAGGCGAGCCAACTGGTGCGTGGCGAAGAGCGCGAACAGTGGGAAGCCTTGCGCGCCCTGCGGCGCAAGCTTGCCGAAGAACACGGCGTGCCGCCTTACGTCATCTTTCCCGACTCGACCTTGCTGGAAATGCTGCGCAGCCAGCCGACTTCGTTGGCGGAAATGGCCACGGTCAGCGGCGTCGGCGCCCGCAAGCTCGAGCGTTATGGCGAGGCCTTCCTCGAGGTGCTCGGCGGTCAGGTCGAGGCGCCGAAAGTGGTGGCCGACGTGCGCCACGAGCTGATCACCCTGGCCCGGGCTGGCATGACGCCGCTGCAGATTGCCGGTCAGCTGCAATGCTCGGAAAAGAACGTCTACACCCTGCTTGCCGAAGCGATTGGCAAGCAGCAATTGTCCCTGGAACAGGCGTTGGACCTGCCGGAAGAGTTGATGGGCGAAATCCAGGACGCGTTCCTCGACGGCGAGGGCGAGTTGCCACCGGTGGCGGAGATTGCCGCGTTGTTCGCCGGTCGTGTGCCGGAAGGGGTTTTGTACTGCGTGCGAGCGGCGCTGCAATCCGAATTCGAGATTTAGGTGACCCACCGCATAGATGTAACGATTCAGTACGGAGCAAACCTTGCCTATAGCGAAAGGTCATGCTTAGCTGACTAATAATTAGATTTTCTCTATTTAAGCCTAACCATGAGTTTTTTATGCCGTTAACCGATCAACACCGCTTTGGCATGCAATTGGCCCAGATGTCTCGTGGCTGGCGTGCCGAACTGGACCGCCGTCTCGCCGGCCTGGGTCTGTCCCAGGCGCGCTGGCTGGTGCTGCTGCACCTGGCGCGCTTCGATGAAGCCCCGACCCAGCGCGAACTGGCGCAAAGCGTCGGCGTCGAAGGGCCGACCCTGGCCCGCTTGCTCGACAGCCTGGAAAGCCAAGGCCTGGTTCAGCGTCAATCGGTGGTTGAAGACCGCCGGGCGAAAAAAATCGTCCTTTGTGCTCCGGCTCGACCGTTGATCGAACAAATCGAAACCATTGCCACCCAACTGCGCCACGAACTGTTCGAAGGCGTCGATGAGGCGGATTTGAAGGTCTGCATGCGGGTGCACGGTCACATCCTGGGCAACCTCGAAAAATCTTGAGGTAAATCCAGACGCCGAGTTTTTGAGATACCCCGTTGGGCAGACTATAAAGAACTACTCGGCAATATCGTGTTCGTACCGGATGTGCGAACGCGTACAGGTTGGTTCTGCTTAATCTAAGGGATGCTCATGCTCGAGAGTTGGCACGTGGTATTGCGGTATTGCACCCAGCTGCTTGTGGTGGGTGGTGCGGTCACTTACTCGGCATTGGCACCTGCCCTTGGGTTGGGTGACATCACGCTGCATTCGGCGCTGAACCAGCCGCTCAGCGCCGACATCGCATTGGTGGATGCCTCCGGTCTGGCGGAGGGCGACCTGTCGGTCAGCCTGGCCACGGCCGACGAGTTCAGCCGTGCGGGCGTCGAACGTGTGTTTTTCCTCAATAACCTGAAATTCACCCCGATCCTGCGGGGTAATCGCGCGCTGATCCGGGTGACCTCCAGCAAACCGGTCAATGAACCCTTCCTGAATTTCCTGGTGCAACTCAATCAGCCCAACGGGCGCTTGCTGCGAGAGTTCACCGTGCTGATCGATCCACCGGGTTCGCCGGGGATTGTTCCGGCGACTGACGAACCGACGGCCAGCGCTCCGACTTCCGGGTTCCCAAGCGTCGAACCTTTGGTTGCCCCCAAGGCCAAACCTTCGGCGAAAGTCGCTGCGCTCGCCGCAGTCGTAGCTCCACCGGCGGCAGCGCCAGCAAACGATGCAGTGGCCGAGCAACTGGCCGCCAGCATCTTGCAAAACCAGCAACTGCAAAAAACCATCGATGAGTTGAACGCCAGGCTCAAGACCCAGGATGGGCAAATCGCCGACGAGAGAAAGCAGGTCAGCGACTTGCAGACCCGATTGTCCGAAGTCGCGCAGACGCCAGCCGCCGCGCCAGTCGCCGTGGCACCTGCACCTGTCGTGGTTGAACAGCCCGAGACCGGCAACTGGCTGTTGATGGCCGGATTGCTGGGGCTGGTGCTGCTGGTGCTGCTGGGATTGTTTATTCGCCGCCAGCGGCAGCAAGCGCTGACCGAGCCGTTATCGATGACCCCCGATGAGCCCGCGCAAGAGGTGCAGCCATCGTCGCTCAGCCTCGCGAAAGTCCCCGATCACCACGAAGAAACCCCCGTCGGCGATGTGCTGGAAGGCGTGGGCATCTACCTGGCTTATGGTCGGTTTTCCGAAGCGGCCGGCCTGTTGCGTGAGGCGTTGGTCAAGGAACCGCAACGTACCGACCTGGCCGTGCAACTGTTGGAGGTGCTGGGTAAGCAGGGGGACGTGGCGGCCTATGCCGCGCAGGAAAGCAGCCTGCGTGACGCCGGGTTTGACCCGCAGCAACTGACGGACATTCGCGCTCGCTACCCGAAACTGGCGAATGCCACCCCGATCGCGGCCATTGCGCCGACGGCAGTCATTACACCCGTTGCGGCGGCGGTGGCCGAAGCCGCACCTCGTGATGAGTTCCAGCTGAACCTGGACGACCTGTCGATGGATTCCAATTGGGATCTGGTCAGCCCGTTCGACGACGCACCGGCGGCCAAACCATCGACGCCGCCGGACGAACCCGCGTTCACGTCCAATCTGCACGTAATGCCCGACGTTTTCGAAATGCCGGATGAGCCGGCGTTGGGCGAACCGGAGCTGGAGTGGGATGCCGTACCCGAGGCGGAATCCCTGGACGACAGCTTCCTCGACGCCTTCAGCGAGCCGGGTCCGGCGCTGGAGCTTGAGCCATTGCCGAGCAGCGCCGGGAAACTGGAACAAGCCCAGACCTGCATCGATGACGGTGATCTGGACAGCGCCATCGAGCTGCTCAACGAGTTGCTCAAGGAAGGCGACGAACCGCTGAAGCAGACTGCGCGCAACTTATTGGCCGGCATCCGCTGATCCTTGGCATGTGATCCATTGTGGCGAGCGAGCGTGCTCCCGCTCGGCTGCGCAGCAGAGGTTATTTCAACGCTCACGGTGTACCTGACACACTGGCTAAGCAGGTTTTGGGGCTGCTTTGCAGCCCAGCGGGAACAAGCTCCCTCGCCACTGGGTTCAGTGTTTTGCCATCGGGTCGGCGCTCAGAACGTCTGCCCCAAATTCAGATAAACCGCCTGCTCATCCGCATCATTGAGGCCATAGCTGAAGTTCAGCGGCCCCAGCGGTGTGTCAAAACCGATGAACACGCTGGCGGCGTTGATGTAGCCGCTGTCGAACGCATTGTCGTTGTTCCACGCCCGGCCGCGTTCCAGCGAGCCGCCGATGTACAGCGGGAAGTCCAGCGGCAGGTAGGAGCGCGGTGTCAGGCGTCGGTAATAAACGCCGCGCATCAGGCTGATGTTCTGCCCGGAAATCGCATCCTCGCGAAACCCCGACAACTGCCGCGCACCGCCGAGCAGGAAGCTTGAAGTCACCACGTTGGCATCGTCCAAAGTGCGGCCATAGCGCCCACCGAGAATGAGGGTGTCGGGCCCGCTGCTCATGGCCTTGTCCAGTTTGAACTCCCACTGGCGGTAACGTTGGTCCGAGCCCAGCCCCGGTTCGAATTGCCGGAACGCGAGGCTGATGTCCTTGCCTTCGTGAGGGAAGTAGACGTTGTCGAACGAGTCGAACGAATACTTGAGCTGATAGAAACCCTCGTTGAAGCTTTCACTCGGCAAGTCCTGATCACCGATGCGCACGTCCGCCTTGCCCCAGGCCTCGCCGACGCCGAAGCGGATTTCGCCGCTATTGCCGATCTGTCGGCCGATATTCAGGCCGAAGCCATAACGTTCGACGCGGTACTGGGCGATCGGGTCGTTATCCAGGATCGACTCGACGTTCTGCGCTTCAAACGCCGCGTAGGGCGCGATGAAATAGCGTGAACCGACGTCCAGCGGTTGATAGAACTCGCTGTAGAGTTCCTGTTTGTCGCCGAGCTGCGCCCGGGTCAGCCATTCGGCGCCGAGGCGATTGATGCCGTTGACCCGGTAACTGGCGCCGAGGTTGAAGGCGCTGTCGCCACGCATGTCGTCCGACAGGTTCAAGCCGACCCGCAGGTAATCGGTGCCGCTGCGCTTGCCCCGGGCGCTGATCACCAGGGTGTGATCCTCGCTCTTGTGCACCACGCGGTATTGCACCTGTTCGAAGTAATCGAGGCCGTACAGGGTGCCCATGTCGGTTTGCAGGCGGCCCATGTCCAGCGGTTCGCCGACGTGTTGGCGAATGTAGTAGCGAATCACGTCGTCGCCGACTTTCGAGTCGTTTTCCACCTTGATCGCGGTGATGATCGGCGTGCGCTGGCTCGGTGCCCGGGCGGCGGTCAGTTCGGCGTCCAGCGCTTGCGCCGGTTTGAGTTGGGTCAGGCGCGGTTCGAGGATTTTGGTGGCGCGGTAACCGGCGTCGATCATGTCCTGGGCGCGGCCGAAATCAGTCACGCCGAAACTGGCGAGTGACGGCTGAATCAGCACGTCGTCCTTGTGCAGGGCGGCGAGTTGTTCTTCGGAGTTGCGCCGGGTCATCAGGGTAATCGACTGGTTCAGCACATCGACCACGGTGGTCAATTGTTTGCGGTTGCGCAGCGGGGTGCCGATGTCGACCACGATGGCGATATCGACGCCCATCTCCCGCGCCACATCCAGCGGGATGTTGTCGGTCATGCCGCCGTCCACCAGCAGCCGACCGCCCAGTTCGACCGGGGCAAACACCGCCGGGATCGACATGCTGGCGCGGATCACCTGGGGCAAATGGCCTTTGCGGAACACGACTTTTTCGCCGGTGGAAATGTCGGTGGCGACCGCGCGGAACGGGATCGGCAGTTTGTCGAAGTCGCGGGTGTCACTGGCATGGGCCAGCAGGCTTTCCAGCAACAAGGCCAGGTTCTGGCCTTGAATCACCCCGAGCGGCAGGCCGAGGCTGCCGTCATCGCGAAAACTCAGCTTCTGTTTCACCAGGAAGTCCCGGTCATCCTGCTTGCGCCGGAACGGCACGTCTTCGCGCGGCGGTGCGTCTGACAGGGCCTGTTGCCAGTCGATGTTCAGCGCCAGTTTTTCCAGCTCATCGATCTTGTAGCCCGAGGCGTAGAGCCCGCCGATTACCGCGCCCATGCTGGTGCCGGCAATCGCATCGATCTTGATGCCTTGTTCTTCCAACGCCTTGAGCACCCCAATGTGGGCAAGGCCACGGGCGGCGCCGCCGGACAGCACCAGGCCGATTTTCGGTCGGGGCGCATCGACGGCTTGGGCGATCAGGGGGAGGAGGCAAAGCAACAGGCAACAGAATAAACGGCGCATCGTGAATCTCGGGGCAAGCGACAAAGGCGGCTATTATAGCGGCGCCCCTCTGGCTCAGGAGTTTCAGCGATCATGACCATGCAAAAACCGGAAATCGTCATCACGTATTGCACGCAATGCCAGTGGCTGTTGCGCGCCGCCTGGCTGGCCCAGGAACTGCTCAGCACCTTTGGCGATGATTTGGGCAAGGTGTCCCTGGTGCCGGGCACGGGCGGGGTCTTTCATATCTTTTGTAACGAGGTGCAAATCTGGGAGCGCAAGGCCGACGGCGGTTTCCCCGAGGCCAAGGTGCTCAAGCAACGGGTCCGGGATCAAATCGACCCGGACCGCGACCTCGGGCACAACGACCGCACTCAGTGAGAGGCGGCTTCGGCGGCCACGGTTTTCTTGCTGCTGCCGGATAACCGACTGCTGACCACGATGGCGACGATGATCAATGCACCGCCGAGCAACATGCGCGGGGTCGGGTTTTCATCGAACAGCAGCCAGGCCACGGTGATGCCGTAGATCGGCTCCATGGCAAACACCACCGCGGCGGTCCGCGCCTTGATCACCGCCAGGCTGGCAACGAACAGGCTATGGGCAACGCCGGTGCAGAACACCCCGAGCAGGCCGATCCACAACCAGTCGAGGGCGTGCACTTCGCTCAACTGCGGCGCCGCCACCGGAAACAGGCACAGCGCGACCACCACGTTCTGGCACAGCGCCGCCTGCACCGCCGGAATGCGCCTGGAACTGGCGCGGTTGGTCAGGGACAGCAGGGCGAACAGCAAACCGGAACCCACGGCCCAGAGCAGGCCGACGGTCGCGCCGGTGCCCAGGTCGAAGGCGGGGGTAACGAGCACCAGGCCTACGCTGACCAGTACCACCAACAGGATTTCATTGGCGCGGATGCGCTCGCGGAAAATCAGCCCTTCGAGGATCACGGTAAACGCGGGGAAACTGGCAAAGCCCAGGGTCGCAATCGCCACCCCCGCGACTTTGACCGCGATGAAAAAACTGACCCAATGCCCGGCCAACAGCAAGCCGCTGAGCAGCAGGCGGCGCCAGTCCACGGCTTCAAGTTTCTGCCAACGGGTGTTGCTGGCGAACCGCGCAAAAAACGCCAGGGCCAGCACCGCGAACGCCGCACGGCCGAAAACGATGACGGCGGGGGAGGCGGCCGCGAGTTTGCCGAACACGCCTGTCAGGCCAAACATCAATGCGCCGATATGCAGGGCGCCGAGGGCGGTACGGGGAGTCATTGCAGTCCTTGATAAACGTGTTGAGTCGGGCCATTGAACCGCGTAATGCCCCGGCCTGTCTGTCGGCAGACTATCGTCTTTTGTCGCCAGCCTCGCGCCGCAATGTCCCGGGCGATGCGCCAAACTCGCGCAACACCGCTGCCGCAAACGCACTTTGTGAGCTGTAGCCGACGCGGCTGGCAATCTCCCCAATCGGCAATGGCGTATCCCGCAACAACCCCACCGCGATGTGCAAGCGCCGACTGCGAATGTAGTCCATCGGTGTCTGCCCGCATTCCGCCACGAATCGCGCGTGCAGCCGAGCGCTGGAGAGGTCGGCAATGCGCGCCAGGTCGGCCACTTGCAGCGGATAGGCCGCGTGTTGATCGATGTGCGCATTCATCGCCGCATACGGCAGGCGCCGCCCACCGATGGCGTCCGGTTTGACGTTATTGAGACTGGCCAGCAACAGCACCGCGCCTTGCTGGGCTATCAGCGGATCGCTCACCGGGCTGCCCGCCAGCCAACTGACCAATTGGCTTTGCCCGGCATCCAGTGGCAGCCGTCCGGCGTTGTCGAGCAAGCGGCGGCTGGCGTCGGCGTGTTCGCCCAACGATTGCGAAACCCACTGATCGCTCGGCACATCCAGCACCAGGCAACGACTGCCGTTGGCGCTGCCACAGGCGTGGTGCATGCCGGACGGGACCACCACGAAACTCTGCTGGATCACCTGGCTGCCATGGCCGCCGACCTCGAAATCCAGCGCACCCGAGAGCCCGAACACCAGTTGCGCGTGGTCGTGGCTGTGGATGATCAGGTCTTCGGTGTACTGGCGCAGCGTGAGGAGCGGTCTCATCGCAGGTCTCCGGGCAAGGTGCGGCCAGTCTACACCGGCCGGGCGCTGTCACAGGATTGACTCGCCACTGTCATGGGCAATTAATCCGACCGGCGCAAGCTTGTAAAAACATCGCAGAGGGTTGCCCATGACCAGCGCCGAGCTCGCCAAACCCAGCCGTAAACAACGTGTGCGCACCCTATGGATTTCCGATGTGCATTTGGGCACGAGGGATTGCCAGGCTGAGCACCTGTCGCAGTTTCTCAAGGGCTACCATGCGGACAAGGTCTATCTGGTGGGCGACATCATCGATGGCTGGAAACTGCGCAGCGGCATGTATTGGCCCCAGGCCCACACCAACGTGATCCGCCGTTTGCTGACCATGAGCAAACGCGGCACCGAGGTGATCTACGTCACCGGCAACCACGACGAATTTCTGCGTCGTTATTCAAAGCTGATCCTGGGCAACATCCAGTTGGTGGACGAGGCGGTGCACGTGACCGCCGATGGCCGGCATCTGCTGGTAATCCACGGCGACCAGTTCGACGTGATCACTCGTTATCACCGCTGGCTGGCCTTTCTCGGCGACTCGGCCTACGAATTCACCCTGACCCTCAACCGCTGGCTCAACCATTGGCGCGCCCGCTATGGCTACGGCTATTGGTCGTTGTCGGCATACCTCAAGCACAAGGTGAAAACCGCAGTCAGCTTCATCAGCGACTTCGAAGAAGCCATCGCCCACGAATGCGTCAAACGCGAGTTGCACGGCGTGGTGTGCGGGCACATTCACCATGCCGAGATTCGCAAGGTCGGCGGGGTGGATTACCTCAATTGCGGGGATTGGGTGGAGTCGTGCACGGCGCTGATCGAGCATTGGGACGGGTCGATCGAGCTGTATCGCCTGGCGGATGCCCAGGCGCGGGAGGCGGAGTTGAAAGCGGTGAAAATCGCGGAGCCGGCGTAGGAAAGTCAGACGCCTTCGCGGGCAAGCCTCGCTGCTACGATTGGAATGCATTTCCCTGCAGGAGCGAGGCTTGCCCGCGAAGAGGCCATCACAATCACCCTGATCTCAGGCCGGCGCGTGCTCTTCCATCGCCGCCTTGTAAATCGAATGCTTCGGCTGCGCAAACAACCGCTCCATCATCGGTTCGAAGAAACTCAACGGCAAATGCTCATACGCCGGATCAAACGCCGCCGCATCGTATTTGGCACAGAATTCAATGGTCGCCTGGTACTGCGGATGCCCGCTGAATTGTTCGCGCAGGTGCCGGTCCATCCCCAAGTGATGGAAGAAGTAATAGCCCTGGAAGATCCCGTGTTGCTCCACCATCCACAAATTCTCGGCGCTGACGAAGGGCTTGAGGATCGCGGCGGCGATGTCCGGGTGATTGTAGGAGCCGAGGGTGTCGCCGATGTCGTGGAGCAGGGCGCAGACCACGTATTCCTCGTCGCGGCCATCGCGAAAGGCGCGGGTGGCGGTTTGCAGGGAATGGGTCAGGCGATCCACCGGGAAGCCACCAAAGTCACCCTCCAGTAATTTCAGGTGCACCACAATCCGTGTCGGCAATTGCTTCGCGTAGGCACTGAAGTCGGCGGCGATGATCGCCCAGTCTTCTTGCGTGCCGTCCTGCATGTGGGTGAAGCGGGCATTGGCGTTCATCGGCGATCTTCTTGTTTTTGGCGAAGTGATGGCTTGAGTGTAGAACTTGGATCCACTGCTGCACTGTCTGCACGGGACGCATTACTGGCCTGCGGAGCCTAGAACGGCACGCGGCCCAGAATCATGTCGCGGTACATGACGAAATCGCCGAGCAGGCTGTAGAGCGGATGCTGGAAGGTGGCGGGACGATTCTTCTCGAAGAAGAAATGCCCGACCCAGGCGAAGCTGTAACCGGCCAGCGGCAGGGCGATCAGCAGCAGCCACGCGCCTTTGCCGATGGTCAGCGCCAGGATGAAAATGACCAGGGTGGTGCCGATAAAGTGCAATCGTCGGCAAGTACTGTTGCTGTGTTCGCTGAGGTAATACGGGTAAAACTCAGCGAAGCTATTGAAACGTTTGGTGTTTTCCACGACTGCGATCTCTGTGGTTATTGTTCTGATGGCAAGTTGTTCTGCGGGTAGCTTATTTGAGTCTAGAGTGATCATTGGCATCAGCCAGTGACAATAGGCGCCACTTTAGTATCCTTCGGTAATTGGCCGTAGCATGCGGCTCATCATTTAAGTAAACGCCATGAGCGAACGAACGACTTCTGCAAGCTGGGCGATGGGGATTGTCAAAGCACTGGAGATGGACGGCCTGGATTGCCGGGTTCTGTTCAAGCAACTGGGGCTCGACTACGCGTCGCTGGATGATCCGGATGCGCGCTTCCCGCAGGATTCCATGACGCGGCTGTGGCAGCGTGCGGTCGAACTGTCCGGTAACCCGGCGATCGGCCTGAACATGGGCAAGGTGGTTCGACCGGCATCCTTCCATGTTGCCGGTTACGCCTTGATGTCGAGCCAGACATTGGCCGAAGGCTTTCAGCGGCTGGTGCGTTACCAGCGGATCATTGCCGAAAGTGCCGACCTGAGTTTCCGCTTGCTGGACGAGGGTTACGCGCTGATCCTGACGGTGCATGGCGACCACCTGCCACCGACCCGGCAAAGTGCCGAAGCGTCATTGGCCTGCGCACTGGCGCTGTGCGGCTGGCTGACCGGGCGCACCCTGCAACCGCGCAAGGTGCTGGTGCAAGGGGATGAACCCACCGATCTGGAACCCTATAAACAAGCCTTCCACGCGCCTTTGGTGTTCAACGCGCCGTATGACGCGTTGATCTTCGAGCGCGCCGACATGGAAGCACCGCTGCCCACCGCCAACGAGGCGATGGCGCTGCTGCATGACCGGTTTGCCGGTGAGTACCTGGCGCGGTTTTCTGAAAGCCGCGTGACCCACAAGGCCCGGCAAGTGCTGTGCCGGTTGCTGCCCCAGGGCGAACCGAAGCGCGAAACCGTGGCGCAGACGTTGCACCTGTCGCAACGCACCTTGCAGCGCCGCCTGCAGGAAGAAGGCACGAGTTTCCAGACCTTGCTCGACGACACCCGCCGCGAACTGGCCGAGCAGTACCTGGCGCAGCCAACGATGACTCTGCTGGAAATTGCCTACCTGTTGGGGTTTGCCGACCCGAGCAACTTCTTCCGCGCCTTCCGCCGCTGGTTTGACGCCACGCCCGGCGAGTACCGGGCGCGGTTGCTCGACGCGCCGAAACTGATCAGTGACGCCAGAACGCCGGAATACACAGAACGAACACCGTAATAATCTCCAATCGGCCGAGCAGCATGCCGAACGAAAGAATCCATTTGGCGGCGTCCGGCAGGGTGGCGAAATTGCCCGCCGGGCCGATGGTCTCGCCCAGCCCCGGGCCCACGCCAGACACGGTACTGGCGGCGCCGGTCAGCGCGGTCATCCAGTCCACACCCAGCAGCGACAGCAGCAGCGCGATCACGCAGATGGTGATGGCGAAGAAGAAGGAAAAGGTCAGGATCGAGCGCACGATCTCTTCGTCGAGGCGATGGCCGTTGTACTTCTGCTTGATCACCGCGCGCGGGTGAATCAGCTGGTTAAGGTTGGCCTTGAGCAGGATGTAGGCGACCTGGAAGCGGAAAATCTTGATCCCGCCCGCCGTCGAGCCCGAACAGCCGCCGACAAAGCCCAGATAAAAGAACAGCATCAGCGAGAAATTGCCCCACAGGCTGTAGTCCCCCAGCGCAAAGCCGGTGGTCGTGACCACCGAGGTCACGTTCAGCGCCACGTGCCGCAGGGCATCCAGCCAATGCAGATCGGTAGTCCACCAGTACCAGGTGCCGAGCACCAGCCAGGTCACCAGCAACATGCCGAGCAAACCCTGGACCTGCTGATCCTTGATCAGGGCCCGGCGGTTGCCGCGCAAGGTTGCCACGTACAAGGTGAAAGGCAGGCTGCCGAGAATCATGATCACCACCGCGACCCAGTGCACCGCCGGTTGTGTCCATTTGGCCAAGGACTGGTCGGAGGTGGAGAACCCGCCGGTGGAAATCGCCGACATCGCGTGGTTGATCGCATCGAACAGACTCATCCCCGCCCACCAGAACGCCAGGCTGCCGACGATGGTGATGCCGACGTAGGCGGCGACGATCAGGCGCGCCACCATGTGCGAACGGGGCATGACCTTTTCGGAACGGTCCGACGATTCGGTCTGGAACAGGCGCATGCCACCGATGCGCAACAGCGGCAGAATCGCCACCGCCATGCCGATAAAGCCGATGCCGCCGATCCAGTGCAGCAACGAACGCCACATCAGGATGCCGGGGGACATGGCGTCGAGACCGGTGAGCACCGTGGAACCGGTGGCGGTGATGCCGGACATGCTTTCGAAGAACGAGTCGGTGTAGCTGATGTGCTGGGTCAGCAGGAACGGCAGCGCAGCGAAGATGCACACCACCAGCCAGCTGCTGACGGTCAGCAGGTACATGTCCCGGGGGCGCAGGTGTATGTGCTCGGGGCGGCCGGGGATGACCAGCGCCAGGCCGGCGACGAAGGTGATCATGCTGGCCCAAAGGAACGATGGCAGGTCGCTGGTGCGGTCGAAAATCACCAGCGTGGCCATAGGCACGACCATGGCGATGGCCAGGGTGATCAGGAAGATGCCGATGATGAAACCAATGATCCGTAAGGTCGGCAACGCCATGAAGTCCGCTCGGGCTGAAGTAGTGAAGGGCGCCATTCTACCTGTGGGGCAGGGCATGTAAACCGGCACTCCCGAGGTGGATCCCGCTAGAATAGCCAAACATTTTTTACAGGAGGTGGCCGATGCAGGCTCTCGACGCTTTGCTCAACCGTGTTTCCGTTCCACGACTGGTCGAACCGGCCCCTACCGCCGAGCAGCGCGAAGTGCTGTTCGCCGCCGCGATGCGCGCGCCGGACCACGGCCATTTGCAGCCATGGCGCTTTTTGACCGTCGAAGGCGCGGCCCGCGAGCAAATGGGTGAGTTGCTGGCCGAAGCGGCAAAGTTGCAGGACAGCGAAGTGTCCGAAGCGGCGCTGGACAAGGCACGCAACGGCCCGCTACGAGCACCGCTGGTGGTCGTGGTGATTGCGCGGTTGCAGGATCACGTCAAGTATCCGAAGTCCGAGCAACTGCTGGCGGCAGGGTGTGCGGCGCACGGGATTTTGCTGGCGGCTTATGCGCAGGGGATTGGTGCGGTGTGGCGTACGGGTGAGTTGGCGTATTCGGCGCATGTGGCCAAGGGCCTGGGGCTGACGGAAGGGGAAGAGGTGATTGCGTTTCTGTACCTCGGCACGCCGCAGAAAGAGGCGCGGGTGGCGGAGAAGGTTGATCTGGCCGAGTTCGTTAGCGCCTGGCCGGCCGCTTGACGATCGTTCCCACGCTCTGCGTGGGAATGCCTCAAGGGACGCTCTGCGTTCCAATGGGGCGCGGAGCGTCCCGGGCTGCATTCCCACGCAGAGCGTGGGAATGATCTAAGCAGGCACTCCCGGCACCAACGGCAATTCCAGGCTGGCAATAAACCCGCCCTCCGGGTGATTGGCCAGCACCAGGCTGCCGCCATGGCGCTCAGCGGCTCGCCGCGCAATGGCCAGCCCCAGGCCATGCCCGGCGGCCGTTTGCCCCGGCGCGCGGTAGAACGGTTCGCCCAGCAGATTCAAGTGTTCGGCCCCGACCCCCGGCCCATGGTCACGCACGCTCACCACCATCCGCTCGCCCTGGCGCGAGGCCTGCATTTCAATCGGCTGGCCTACCGGGTTAAAGCGCTGGGCATTGCGCAGCAGATTGTCCACCGCGCGCTCGATCATGGTCGGCCAACCCTTGAGGTTGAGCTGCGGCTCGGCGTCCAGGCGCACGGTCTGTTCCGGGAAGCCCAGTTGCGCATCCTTTTGCAGGGTATGAAGCAAGGCGTTGAGATCGACCTCTTCGGCGCTGGCGTTATCAGCATCGACCCGGGCCAGGACCAGGATTTCGCTGATCAGCGCTTCCAGTCGGTCGCATTCACGGGTCAGGCGCGGCCAGAGTTTTTGCCGTTCTTCAGGGTTGGCCCGTTCGGCCAGGGCCAGGGCAATCCGTAACCGCGCCAGCGGCGAGCGCAGTTCGTGGGACACGTCCCGCAGCAGTTGTCGCTGACTACCGATCAGGCTTTGCAGACGTGCGCCCATGCGGTTGAAGTCGTTGGCCAGCACGCCGAACTCATCACGACGGTTAGCCAGTTTCACCAGGCTGTTCTGCTGATAAGTGGTTTGCCCCAGATCATGCACCGCACCGCGCAAACGGCTGAGCGGGCGGGTGATCGAGAGGGTCACCAGCAAACTGAACAAGGTCAGCACCACCAGCGCAATCCCCAGCGCACTCAACGGCCAGAGCAGGCTTTCGCGGTGCCACGAGTCCAGTTCCGGGTGCGGGATGCGGTAGATCAACAGGTAGGTGTTGCCGGTTTTTTTGCTGGTGTATTCAGCGGTCAGGCGGCGCCATGGCAGGCGACGATCATCATCATTCTGCCGCGCTTCGAAGGCCGCCGCACGCCGTGGGAAGGTGCCGCGCACCACCGGGTCGCCGCTCTCGTTGAGCACCTGAACGTCGATGTGATACTGGCGTTTGCGCTGTTCGAGGATGTCCTGGGCGGCATCTTCGCCTTGGGCTTCGTAGGTTTGCGTCCACTCTTCGGCCAGGGTGTTGAGGCCCGGGTGGCGGCTGAGAATCCACGCGTCCTGGTTGAGCATGTGCCCCAGCAAAAGGGAAAGCCCTGCAACCAGAGCGATGGCCAGCCAGAAGCTGGCCAAGATACGCCAGAACAATGAACGCACAGAAAATCCTCGAACAAACACAAATCCCATGTAGGAGCGAGGCTTGCCCGCGAAGGCGATTTCATGATCAACCGAAATGTTGAATGTCAGATCGCTTTCGCGGGCAAGCCTCGCTCCTACAGGGGCTTGCACCCACATTGAACAATGGCAAAAGACCCAACGGGGTGAGCCGTTGGGTCCGTAGTTAACGCATTATTGCGCTTTTTGCGGCTGTTGCGCTTTCCAGGCCTTGAACTCGGCCCACTCGGCACGGCGCTCGGCTTGTTTCTTCTGGATCTCGTCGAATTTCTTCTGTTGATCCGGTTTCAGCACGGCGCGTACATCGGCCTGGGCTTTCTGATGCTTGGCGGCCATTTCGTCTTTCATGGCTTTCTGGTCAGCCGGGGAGAGTTTCTCCAGGTATTTCTCGACCAGTTGTTTGCGATCATGCATCTGCTCGCCCATGATTTTGCGGATCTGCTCGCGCTGTTCGCGGCTCAGGTCCAGCTGGCTGTACGGGCCTTTGCCGTGCATGCCGTGCATCTGACCGCCGTGGCGCGAACCGTCCATCGGGCCACCCATCGGGCCGGCACCTTCAGGCATGGCCATGGCAACGGTCGGCAGGGCGGCGGCGAACATCAGAGCGATAAGAGTCTTGCGCATGGTGAATCTCCTTGTCTCGTTCCCGGTACGTTCCGGATGAGTTCAGATTACGGAGATCAAGGTCAGCGGCGGTCAGCGGAGCGTAAAGCTTGGGTAAAGACAGTTTTGCGCCGACCTGACAAAACTTACACGTTGCGTAGGAGCAAGGCTTGCCCGCGATGGCGTCCTCCAGAACGTCATCGCGGGCAAGCCTTGCTCCTGCACGGAAAATGCTCGGGGTTAGAGGCTGTAGTAATAGCCGCGGCTGCGCAGGGCGACGATGCGCGGACGACCGTCAGGGTGCGGGCCGATCTTCTTGCGCAGGTTGCTGACGTGCATGTCCAGGCTGCGGTCGTACAGAGTCAGCTTGCGACCGAGGGCGATCTGCGCCAGTTCCTGTTTATCCAGGGGCTCGCCGGGTTGTTTGATCAGGGCTTCGAGCAGGCGACTTTCGGAGACGGTGAGGGTGAATTCCTGTTCATCGATGCTGACCACGCCGCGCACCGGGCTGAAGCACAGGTCGCCGAGTTCGAGCTGGCTGGACACTGCGGCCGGATGACTGCGGCGCAACACCGCACGCAACCGGGCTGTCAGTTCTCGTGGGTCGCATGGCTTGGCCAGGTAATCGTCGGCGCCGAGTTCCAGGCCGAGGATGCGATCCAGCGGTTCGCCCCGGGCTGAGAGCATCAGCACCGGCAAGTCCGGGTGGTCGCTGCGCAATTGCTTGAGCAGTTCCAGGCCGCTGCCGTCGGGCAGCATCACGTCCAGCACCACGGCCGCCGGGGAGGTTTCGGCCAACGCACGGCGGGCACTCTGGCCATCGTGACAGGCACGGACCACAAAGCCTTCCTGACTCAACCAACTGCCCAGGAGCTCACACAGCTCCTGGTCATCATCAATTAATAACAGCTCGCTCATGACTCACTCAATTTAGCCATTGCCGACGTTTTCGACTTGCTCCACTGGCAAAGATACCGCAGAGCAGGGCCAATAGCGCCACTCCGCCACCGGTGACGAACCATTGCTGCTGATCCGTCAGCAAGCGAGGCAGCGGGCTGCTGGCCAGGGCTTCCTTGAGTTGCAGCTTCAAGCGCTGGTTCTCCTGGCGCAACCGGCTCAGCTGGGCGCTTTCGCGTTCGGCATCGACACTTTGCAGTTGTTTGTTCAGTTCTTCTCGTTGCTGCTCGCTGACTTTCAAACGCTGCTGCAACTCGGCGATCTGGCTGCCGGCGCTCAACGACAACGGTGTGGAGTTACTGCCGGGGGCAGCCTCTTCACCGTGCACGGGGGCCACGATCGACAACGTCACCAACATCAGACACAACGGACCCTTGCGCATCACGACTCCTGATTCCAATCGAGTTATTGGGCAAGTTGTCGGCAGGCAAACGAGAATAATGAGCGATTGAGAGCGCGATGAACCGATAAGGTTCATCGCGAGGGGAGAGATTACGGCAGGACTTGCTTGAACGGCTTCACGGAAACGTTGGCGTAGACGCCTGCGGCCACAAACGGATCGGCCTCGGCCCAGGCTTGTGCGGCGACCAGGGATTCGAATTCGGCGACGATCAAACTGCCGGTGAAACCTGCGGCACCCGGATCATTGCTGTCCACGGCAGGGTTGGGGCCGGCCAGCACGATACGACCTTCGCTCTTGAGCTGTTGCAGGCGCTCAAGGTGCGCGGGCCGGTTGGCCAGGCGGGCTTCCAGGGAGTTGGCGACGTCTGTGGCAACAATGGCGTAGAGCATGTCAGTCCTCGGTTTTTGGCGTAGTAGTGTCAGCGTCATGCAGGTGGCGGGACAGGTAGATGCCTTGCGCGACCAGGAACAGCAGGGTCATGCCCAGGCTGCCGAACACCTTGAAGTCGACCCAGTAGTTCTGGAAGGTGAACGCGACGAACAGGTTGGCGGCGCCGCAGAACAGGAAAAAGGCGATCCAGGCGATGTTCAGGCGAGTCCAGACTGCATCCGGCAGGGTCAGCGCGTGGCCCATGATGCGTTTGATCAGCAACTGGTCGCCGATGAAGTGGCTGCCGATGAATGCCAGGGCGAACAGCCAGTTGACCACCGGGGCTTTCCATTTCAGGAAGGTTTCGCTGTGGAAGGCCAGGGTCAGGCTACCGAAGACCAGGCAGGCGATCAGGGTCAGCCACTGGCTCTTCTCCAGCTTGCGCTGTTTGATGAAGAGCGTGCCGTACACCACCAGGGAACTGATGATCAGCATGGCGGTGGCACTGTAAATACCGCCTACAGTGACCTCATGACCGGCAATGTCGACGACCCGTGGATCGATTTTGAAGACGATGAAAAACAGCAGAAGCGGGATGAAGTCGATGAATTGTTTCACAGTGGCAGCCAGAAGCAGGATGTGTCGGCATAATAACAAACATATTGACGCGCGATAGCGCCAGCTGATTTGAGGTTACAAAGCCCTGTGAATGTTGATTTGCACTGCCATAGCACGGCCTCCGATGGCGCCCTGGCGCCTGCGGTACTGGTTGCGCGTGCGTTCGAGAAAGGCGTGCAAGTGCTGGCCTTGACCGATCACGACACCCTCGAAGGCCTCGATGAGGCCCGCAGCGCCGCGACGGCGCTGGGGATGCAACTGGTCAACGGCGTCGAATTGTCCTGCACCTGGGGCGGCGCGACCATTCATGTACTGGGCTACGGTTTCGACGTCAACGCGGTACCGTTGGTCGAGGCGATTGCCCGATTGCACGATGGCCGCTGGCTACGGTCCGAAGAAATAAGCCGCAAACTCGCGCTCAAGGGCATGCCCGGTGCGATGGACGGTGCCCGGGAGATGCAACAGGCCCTGGGTGACAGTGGCAACGCGCCGGCCCGTCCGCATTTTGCCGACTGGATGGTGCGCGAAGGCTACGTCAAGGATCGCGCCGAAGCGTTCCGCAAATGGCTCGGCGCCGGCAAGCTGGGGGACGTCAAGCAGCACTGGCCGACCCTGGAAGACACCGTCGCCACCCTGCGCGCCGCCGGTGCCTGGGTCAGCCTGGCGCACCCGTGGCATTACGATTTCACTCGCAGCAAGCGTCGCCGCCTGATTTCTGACTATATTCAAGCGGGAGGCCACGCGATTGAAGTGGTCAATGGCCATCAGCCCGCCGAACAGGTCGGCAGCCTGGCCATACTTGCTCGCGAGTTCGGTCTGCTGGTCAGCGCCGGCAGCGATTTTCATGGCCCTGGAGGCTGGTCGGAAATCGGTGAATACCGCCCGGTTCCGGAGGATCTGCCACCGTTATGGTGTCGATTCAAACATGACCCAATTATTGCCGCCGTCTGAACAGGTAGAGAATGTGAGTCAATTTTTCCAGATTCATCCGGAAAACCCGCAAGCGCGCCTGATCAAACAGGCGGTCGAGATCATCCGCAAAGGCGGGGTGGTGATTTATCCAACAGACTCGTCCTACGCCATTGGTTGCCAGATCGGCGACAAGAACGCCGTGGAACGCGTGCGCCGGCTGCGTGGGCTGGATGACAAGCACAACTTCGCGTTGATTTGCAGCGACCTGTCGCAACTGGGCATCTTCGCCAAGATCGACACCGGAACCTTCCGCATCCTCAAGGCCCATTTACCTGGGCCCTATACGTTTATCCTCAACGCCACCCGCGAAGTGCCGCGCCTGTTGCTGCACGCCAAGAAGCGCACCATCGGCCTGCGGGTGCCGAGCCATCCGATTGCCCTGGCGCTGCTGGCCGAATTGGGCGAGCCGCTGATGAGCGTGACCCTGATCCTGCCCGGCGACACCGATCCGCTGAGCGATCCCCACGAAATGCGCCAGTTGCTGGAGCACCAGGTGGACCTGATCATCGACGGCGGTTTCGGCGGGATCAAGGCGTCCACGG
Organism: Pseudomonas sp. Emmai; assembly: GCF_055179735.1. Classification (NCBI taxonomy): domain Bacteria; kingdom Pseudomonadati; phylum Pseudomonadota; class Gammaproteobacteria; order Pseudomonadales; family Pseudomonadaceae; genus Pseudomonas; species Pseudomonas sp. Emmai. Next base: position 2,051,835 of record NZ_CM143685.1, read on the forward strand.
TGATCAACCTCGCCGATGGCGAACCGGAAGTGATCCGCGTCGGTTGCGGCGACCCAGCGCCGTTCATGGCCGAGGCGTAGATGTCTGCAGTAGAACCCGTCGACAGTCAGGCCGGAGCCCAGCAAGAGCTGCCCTTCGCGATGGTCTATGGCCAGGCGGTCATGGAAATGCCGCTGGACCTGTACATCCCGCCGGATGCCCTTGAAGTCTTTCTCGAAGCCTTCGAGGGTCCGCTCGATTTGCTGCTGTACCTGATCCGCAAGCAGAACATCAACATCCTCGACATCCCGGTGGCGGAAATCACCCGGCAATACATGGGTTATGTCGAGTTGATGCAGTCGGTGCGCCTGGAACTGGCCGCCGAGTACCTGGTGATGGCCGCGATGCTGGCTGAGATCAAGTCGCGAATGCTGCTGCCCCGCGCCGAGTCCATCGAAGCCGAGGAAGACGACCCGCGCGCCGAGCTGATCCGGCGCTTGCAGGAATACGAGCGCTTCAAGGCTGCCGCCGAAGGCATCGATGGCCTGAGCCGGGTCGGTCGCGACGTCGTGGTGCCCAAGCTCGATGCCCCGGAAGCGCGGGCGCGCAAACTGGTGCCGGACGTGAGCCTGGAAGAGTTGCTGATGTCCATGGCCGAGGTCCTGCGCCGGGGCGACATGTTCGAAAGTCACCAGGTCAGCCGGGAGGCCTTGTCCACCCGCGAGCGCATGAGCGATGTGCTGGAACGGCTCAAGGGCGGCGGTTTCGTGCCCTTTGTCGAGCTGTTCACCGTTGAGGAAGGACGGCTGGGGGTGGTGGTGACCTTTATGGCGATCCTCGAACTGGTCAAGGAATCCTTGGTCGAGCTGGTGCAGAATGAAGCGTTCGCGCCGATCCATGTGCGGGCCCGAGCCGAATAACGAGTTGAATCATGAACCTGACTGAACCCCGCGAGCTGGCGCCACTGCTTGAAGCCTTTCTGTTGGCCTCGGGAAAACCGCAATCCCTTGAACGCCTGTTCGAACTCTTCGAAGAGGGCGAGCGGCCTGAACCGCCGGTGTTCAAGAAAGCCCTGACGATCCTCGCCAAGTCCTGCGACGGCCGCGCCTTCGAATTGAAGGAAGTCGCCTCCGGCTACCGCCTGCAGATCCGCGAGAAGTTTTCGCCGTGGGTCGGTCGGTTGTGGGAAGAGCGCCCGCAGCGTTATTCCCGGGCCATGCTCGAAACCATGGCGCTGATCGCCTATCGCCAGCCGATCACCCGGGGCGAGATCGAAGACGTGCGGGGCGTGGCGGTCAACAGTCACATCGTCAAGACGTTGCTGGAGCGCGAGTGGATTCGCATCGTCGGTTATCGCGATGTGCCGGGTAAACCGGCGATGTTCGCCACCACCAAGGTGTTTCTCGATCACTTCAACCTGAAAAATCTCGACGACCTGCCGCCGTTGGCTGAACTGCGCGAGATGGAGCCCGACCCGGTGCTCGATTTCGATGACGCGCCAGTGCCGGCCGGCTTGCAGGAACTGGCCGACGCCAGCGCCGAGCCGGAAGAGCCCAAGGAAGAAACCAGTTTCCATACGCTGCTGCTGGAACTGGATGACATGGAGCAGGGGATCAAGACGGACTTTGATGACTTGTTGCGTGATGGGGCGGTGACGGAGACGGAAGAAGGTCTGGATCTAGCGGTGCCAGAGCCAGTCATCGAAGTTGAACTTCAGCCTGACCCGGAAGCCACAATCGAAGACGAGCCGGAAGAGGAGCTGGAGGATGATGTTCTGGGCGTTGCCGAAGCCCGCGAGAAACTCCTGGCTGCTGTCGCTGCGTTAGAGCCACACAAGCCCGAACCGGAACCCGAGCTGAGCGACGAAGAAGCCGAAGCCCGCGCCCTGGCTGAAGCGATCGAAGCCGAACGCCGGGAATTCGACGACTGACCGAATCCCCGCGGGCAATAAAAATCCCTTGTAGGAGCGAAGCTTGCTCGCGAAGACGGCGGCACATCCAGCATCGATGGGTCAGACACACCGCTTTCGCGAGCAAGCTTCGCTCCTACAGGAAGCGCGTTCACAGGAATTATTGATGAGCTCAACCAAAGACCCCTGCATCAGCCTCTGCAAGTTCACCGACGACATCTGCGTCGGTTGCGGGCGCAGCAAGCGTGAAATCAAGGCCTGGAAGAAACTCGACAAGACCGACAAGCGCACCGTGCTCGCCGAAGCGGCGTTGCGCTTGATCAAACTCGGTGCCACCGGTCGGCGGAAAGCCAAGTAAGTCTGCATTCATCAGCTAGTCTCTGATGCGCGAACGCTTGCATGAGCGTATGATTCGCGACCCTCCGGCGATCCCTTCGTCCGAGACCCAGCTTTCAACACTTCAGGGCCTTCACTTCAGAGCGTCCTGAACAGACCACACCGGGAGGTGCCCAGATGAGTATCAACGACCAGAAAGACGGCCCGAAAGACGACGCCGAAATCGGCCCCGCAGGCGAGAAACTGCAGAAAGTCCTCGCCCGTATCGGCGTCGGCTCGCGCCGTGACGTAGAAGCCTGGATCAGCCACGGCCGCATCAAGGTCAATGGCAAAGACGCCACCCTTGGCCAGCGCGTCGACATGCACGACGCCATCACCATTGATGGCCGCGTGATCAAGCGCGAAGAAGCCGCCGAGTCGGTACGCCGCGTGATCATGTACAACAAGCCCGACGGTGAAATCTGCACCCGCCTTGACCCGGAAGGCCGTCCGACCGTATTCGACAAGATGCCAAAACCGAAAGAAGGTCGCTGGATCAACATCGGCCGTCTGGACATCAACACCACCGGTCTGCTGATGTTCACCACCGACGGTGAACTGGCCAACCGCCTGATGCACCCTTCCTACGAAATGGACCGTGAATACGCGGTGCGTGTGCGTGGCGAAGTCGATGACGAGATGATCGAGCGCTTGAAAGCAGGGGTTGTCCTCGAAGACGGCCCAGCCAAGTTCACCGACATCAAGCAGGCGCCGGGCGGCGAAGGTTTCAACCACTGGTACCACTGCGTGGTGATGGAAGGTCGCAACCGCGAAGTTCGTCGCTTGTGGGAATCCCAGGGCCTGGTGGTCAGCCGTCTGAAGCGCGTGCGTTTCGGTCCGGTGTTCCTCAACTCCGACCTGCCGATGGGTCGCTGGCGCGAAATGAGCCAGTACGAAGTCGACATTCTGAGTGCTGAAGTGGGCCTGACGCCTGTGGCCATGCCGCAGATGAATGCCAAGAGCAAAGACAAGCTCGACCGTATGCAGCGTAAATCGTCGCGTCCGATGGGCAAGACCGAGCGCGTGCGTTCGTTGCGTCCAGCCATCGGCAACCAGACCGCTGCGACGCCGCGTGACACCCGCGAACCGCATATCGAAGGCGAGCGTCCAGCCCGCAAGCCCGCAGCACCTCGTGCTGATGGCGAGCGCGGTCCACGCACGCCACGTCCGGCCAATGGTCGCACCGAGCGCGGCGAAGGCCGTGGTGCGCCAAGCGGTGGTCGTAGCGATCGCGGTGCTCCTCGTGGTGAGGCCCGTGGTGATTCGAGTCGCGGTACGCCAGTGGCGGACCGTCCGGCCGACACCAAGCGTCCGGCCAAGGCGCCGGCGAAGAAACGCCCGGGCATCGTGCTGGTCGACAAGGACACGCCATCGGGCAAGCGCCGTGGCGCACCGGCCGGTTCGGGCCAGCGTCCGGGGTTCGGGCGTCGTAAGCCGGAGTGAAGCAGCGTTGAGTTTTTAGCGGCAAGCTGCAAGTGAAAAACGCCAACCTCAGGGTTGGCGTTTTTTTTCGTCTGGCTGATCGTTCCCACGCTCTGCGTGGGAATGCATCAATGGACGCTCCGCGTCCGCTTCGCAAGGGACGCGGAGCGTCCCGGGCTGCATTCCCACGCAGAGCGTGGGAACGATCATTTAAAAGACAAACCGCCCATCAAACACCGGCTCATCATCGAGCGCCAACACACCGCCGGAGAAGATCAGGTCCAGGTGATGACTGCCCTTGGCCCCGCCGCCCAACCCCAGATGCAAGCCGCAATGGCGCTCCTCGAACCCGGCGTTGCGCGCGTAAAGCTCCTTCACGCCTTCATTGGTGCCAATGCCCAACTCCTCGATCCGCCGATTCGACGGATTGGCGTCCAGGTATTTATTGAAGTCATGTTCCAGCCCCGGCACGTCCGTGGCGATTTTGTGGATGGTCGAGTTCTTGATCCACAGTTCCAGCGGCGATTCCAAGACCCCGTATTTGCGCGCGAACGGAATGGTGCTGAGGAACGTCCCCATGAACTTCACGCGGCCATTGATCTCTTCGCTATGCGTCGCGATCTCGCCGGGGGCCAGGTCAAAGTTGCCCACACCGTTGATATCAGTCCACTTCTTGATGCTGCTCAACGGTGCTTCGAACCATGAGCCGTGATCATCTTTGAAGCTGAGCGTCGTGGCATGGGACATGCGCTGGATCAAGTGGCTGTTCAACCCGGCAATGCGCTGCGGGGTGACGCTGAAGGTGTCGTAGAAGTAATCGCCGTAATCCTTGAACAGCAACGACTTCTTCCAGTTTTGCGCCATCACCCCTTGCAGCGCGCGGACAAACTCCGGGCCATCGGGACGTGGGTTGGGCAGGGTGGAAGAGTCGTAGAAGAAAATGTACAGATCGCTGTCAGTAATCGCCTGCGCCAGCAATTCGGTGGGTTCGAGGTCCAGGCGCAGGGTGCTGAAGCTGAACGGTGTGCTGAGACCGGCCTGTTCGGCGATGGCGCCGGTCAGTGCCTCGTAATCAGCGGTGTGGCCGAGCAAGACCTTCGCCGGGTTGATACCGACAAGGGCCGGGTGGTGTTCGAGGTAGTAAAGGAAATGCGAGATAGCCCGTTGCTTATCCATGTAATCCTCCCTGACAAACCGAGAAAATGTGGCAGGCACAACCGGCCGGATCGTGCCTGCCGGGGATGGCTTACAGAGGCCACATCGCCGTGCCGAACGGAACAACCGCGTCGGCTTGCATCATTTCAACGGCGGCTTCATGGGTCGGTGCTTCAAACCAATCGTCCAGTTGCAGTTCAGTTTCCAAGTCTTTGTCCAGTTGCATGTGAATCTCCTAGATGACTTTTGAGTAAGAACAGCGGCGTAGTTTTCAATCGATGAATACAACGCCAACTTGCCGGTCGATATGGCTCGGCAAGTCGCTGAAAACCTAGTTCACTGGTTTTTAAAATGCAAAAAAATAATTAAATAAGATTTGTTTGAACTATTTATTCCATTTTTCCAGAGTGAATTTCTTAATAAGAAACAAAAAACTAACTCGACCTTTTCCTTAGGAAGCTTCCTAACGTCAATTTGCAGTCGGCCTATGGAATGATCTGGTTTGGCAAATTTACGTTACGGCGTGTAACGCAATCTTGACGAAATACGCGGACATACCTCGCCTGTTAGCGTCTTCTCGTCGACTGTAAGGAAAAGCTTCCGCCATGCCCGCTCACAGTCCATCCGCAGGGCTCTGGCCCGCTTGTTTCAGCCGCGCTTGACGGGTGAGATGCGTGCCATGCCTGCCGTGCAGGTGCATAACAAGAAGGAGGCGCAATGAACGCCGTGATCGATCTCCAATTCTCTCCGTGGGCCGATTCTTCCATCGCCCGCGCCGACGACCTGCAAAGGTCTGACTCCTTTTTTGCAGCTGCCCGGCACCCCCGAGGCGGACACAGACAATCCCGGCAACCGACGCGCTGATCCAGCGGGTCTGGCAGCAGGGGGTTAGCGGTGTACAATGCGCCGCGTTTTAACTGTGACCTCCTGCGCATCTGCGCACTTCAAGGCTACCCGTCTTGTTCACTCCGCCGCGCCACAAGCGTGTCGGGTTCGATTTCGTCACGGATAAAAACAAACAGGTGACGCATGACCGTTGTAAATACGCTGAACTCCTGGTGCTTGCGCTGGGGTTTGATCGGCGCTGCTTGAAATTGCAACCGAGCAGCAACGTCTACTGAACATCATCAAACCTTGCGTGAGACCCTTTTCATGAGTGGACCAAACTCGCATTCAGGCGAGCTGAAACGCGGCCTGAAAAATCGCCACATTCAACTGATCGCCCTCGGTGGCGCGATCGGCACCGGGCTGTTCCTCGGCTCGGCGGGCGTGCTGAAATCCGCCGGCCCGTCGATGATCCTCGGCTACGCCATCTGCGGCTTCATTGCGTTCATGATCATGCGCCAACTCGGCGAAATGATCGTCGAAGAGCCGGTGGCCGGTTCCTTCAGCCACTTCGCGCACAAATACTGGGGCGGTTTCGCCGGCTTCCTGTCGGGCTGGAACTGCTGGATTCTGTACATTCTGGTGGGCATGTCGGAGCTGACCGCGGTCGGCAAGTACATCCACTACTGGGCGCCGGATATCCCTACGTGGGTCTCGGCCGCCGGGTTCTTCGTATTGATCAACCTGATCAACCTGGCCAACGTCAAAGTGTTTGGCGAAGCCGAGTTCTGGTTCGCGATCATCAAGGTCGTGGCGATTGTCGGCATGATTGCCCTGGGCAGCTATTTGCTGGTCAGCGGCAACGGCGGCCCGCAGGCCTCGGTGAGCAACCTGTGGTCCCACGGTGGTTTCTTCCCGAATGGCGTCAGTGGTCTGGTGATGGCCATGGCGATCATCATGTTCTCCTTCGGCGGCCTTGAAATGCTCGGTTTCACCGCAGCCGAAGCCGACAAGCCGAAGACCGTGATCCCGAAAGCCATCAACCAGGTGATCTACCGGATCCTGATTTTCTACATCGGCGCCCTGGTCATCCTGCTGTCGCTGACGCCATGGGACAGCCTGCTGGCGACCCTGAATGCGTCCGGCGATTCCTACAGCGGCAGCCCGTTCGTGCAGGTGTTCTCGATGCTGGGCAGCAACACCGCCGCGCACATCCTCAACTTCGTGGTCCTGACCGCGGCATTGTCGGTGTACAACAGCGGCACCTACTGCAACAGCCGCATGTTGCTGGGCATGGCCGAGCAGGGCGATGCGCCGAAGGCCCTGGCGAAGATCGATAAGCGCGGCGTGCCGGTGCGTTCGATCCTGGCGTCGGCGGCGGTGACGTTGATCGCCGTGTTGCTCAACTACCTGATCCCGCAAAACGCCCTGGAGCTGTTGATGTCCCTGGTGGTGGCGACCCTGGTGATCAACTGGGCGATGATCAGCTTCTCGCACTTCAAGTTCCGCCAACACATGAACAAAACCAAGCAGACGCCGCTGTTCAAGGCCCTGTGGTACCCGTACGGGAACTACATCTGCCTGGCGTTCGTGGCCTTCATCTTGTGCGTGATGCTGCTGATCCCGGGCATTCAGATCTCGGTGTATGCGATTCCGGTGTGGGTCGCGTTCATGTGGATCTGTTACGGCATCAAGAACAAGCGCCGCGCACAGCACGCGTTGCACACCGCGGTGAAATAACGCGGTACGCAGAAACAACAAACCCGGCCAAGTGCCGGGTTTGTTGTTTTTTTAACGCTCACTGCTTTAATGCCGCCAATACATGATCAGGATCATTATGTATCGCTCGCAGCAGAGCGCGGGCAGGCCCTTGCGGGTCGCGACGGCCTTGCTCCCAGTTACGAAGAGTGCCCAATGCCACATCAATAGTTTCGGCAAACCGGGCTTGAGATAGCCCTGTGGCCTGTCGGATTTTTTTTACCTGTGCAGCATCAATGTGGAATTCACGTGACGGCTGACGCTCGCCACGGTCAATTTCGTCCATCTGGGTCATGCTTTCTACAAGGCGGTTGAAGAGATTTTTTTCCATCATTTCCACCTACTGTTTAGTTCGCGAAGCACTTTTTTCTCATCCTCGGACAGATCGTCTTTGGCCCCTTTCTGATAGATCAGAATCAGGCGGATCTGGTAAGCCGATACGAGATGGTAGTAGATCACTCTAACCCCACCTCGCTTGCCCTTTCCTTGTGCGCCCCAGCGTACCTTCCTGAGACCTCCTGTTCCTTGGATTACATCCCCCGTGTCCGGGTTTTCTGCCAACGAATTCTGTAGTGCTCGATACTCATCCTCACTGAGAAGACCTTTAACGTCTTCGGTAAAGATCGGGGTTTCAATAACGATCATGCCTTTCCTTGGCGTACGTCAGTGGCGTAGTTCGACTATAGCCATTCAATCAAGGTGGAGCAACGACAAACTCGAGCCGCACCCACATGATCTTCTGCGCGTCGTAAATTGCATTCGCGCTATCCTGCACGTCCTGAACCCGGACGCTTTTCCATGCTGGTTATCTCCAACAACGTGCACCTACCGGATGCCGAGATCGAATTGACCGCCATCCGCGCCCAGGGCGCCGGTGGGCAGAACGTCAATAAGGTTTCCAGCGCGATGCACCTGCGCTTTGACATCCCGGCCTCGTCCTTGCCCGAATTCTACAAGGAGCGGCTGCTGGCGCTACGCGACAGTCGCATCACGAGCGACGGCGTATTGATCATCAAGGCACAGCAATACCGCACGCAGGAAGCCAATCGCGCCGATGCGCTGGAGCGGCTGGTGGAGTTGATCCTCAGCGCCACCAAAGTCGAGAAGAAGCGCCGTCCGACCAAGCCGACCCTTGGTTCGAAGAAGCGTCGGCTGGAGTCGAAGACCAAGCGCGGCAGCATCAAGGCCGGGCGCGGTAAGGTGGATTTCTAACGGGTGTCGCGCTCTTCGCGATACTTCGGCGCCTGGCGGTACAAGTAGACGCTCAACGCCAAACCGCTCAATGCGGCGAGGGCGGCGAACAGGAAGATCGAGGCAAAACCAAAACCCGCCGCAATCGCACCGGCCAGTGGCCCGGTAATCCCCAGCGACAAATCGATGAACAGCGAATAAGCCCCCACCGCGGCACCACGGCTGGAGGCTGGCACCAGGTTCACCGCTTCCACGCCCAGCGCCGGGAACACCAGCGAGAAGCCGAAGCCACTCAGCGCCGCACCGGCCAACGCCCAATTGGCGTCCGGCGCGAGCCATAGCAGCAGCAAGCCCAGGGTTTCCACCGACAGGCAGGCAATTGCCACGCGAAACCCGCCGAGGCGGTTGATCAGATTGCCGAACAGCAGGCGCGCACCAATGAAGCTGGCACCGAACAGGCTCAGGCACAGCACCGCGTTCGACCAATGCTGGGTCGCGTAATACAGGGTGATGAAGGTGGCGATGGTGCCAAAACCGATCGAGCCCAGCGCCAGGCCGCAACCGTGGGGCAACACCCGGCCCAGCACATGCATGAACGGCAGGCGTTCACCGACGACAATCGGCGCGGCGGTTTTCGGCCAGGCCAGCGCCAGGCCCAACACGGCCAGCAGCACAATGCTCACGCCCATGCTCCACAAGCCCAATTTAGACACCAGCCACACGCCAAACGGAGCGCCGATGGCAATGGCGCCGTAGCTGGCAATGCCGTTCCAGGAGATGACCTTGGCCGTGTTTGCCGCGCCGACTCGGCCGATGCCCCAGCCGATCGAGCCGGAGCCCACCAGGCTTTCCGCGCTGCCGAGGATCAGGCGGCCGATCAGCAGGCTGATGAGGCTGAGCATTGGCAGGCTTTGGGTCCAGGCCGACACCAGCATGAACACACCGCTCAAACCGCAGCCGGCGAGGCCGTACATCACCGCCAGTTTGCTGCCCTTGTTGTCGATAATGCGCCCGGCGTAAGGCCGACTGAGCAGGGTGGCCAGGTATTGCACGCTGATCACCAGCCCGGCGATCACCGCGCCGAAGCCCAGGTCGCTGTGGACGTAGCCCGGCAATACGGCCAGGGGAATGCCGATGTTGAGGTAGCCGATGAAGGTGAACAGGACGATGGAAACGACTTGCAGCGTGACCGCCAGGGGGCGCTGGTTTTCTGACATGGGTAAAAGTCCACGGGGCAGCAGGATAGATAGGCTGCTTATGATAGCGGCGCGAAGGGCGGGCGGTCGTGGAAAAGTAAAACTATTTGCCGGGCGGGGGGAGTCAGGGTTTGGCGGGGGCGACCAGTTGCGTGGTGACCAGGGCGGCGAGGGCATTTTCTTCGCTGCCGAAACGGGCCAGCAGGGCGGCTTGTTTTTCAGGGGAGAGGCGATTCCAGATCTCGATCATCTTCTCGGCGGTGCCGATCAGGACGCTGGCCTGGGTGTCGGAAAATTCGTTGGTCATGGCGGGGGACTCGGGGTTCAGGCGGTGTGGAAAGCGCATGTTAGCGCTTTCCACACGGTCTGGCATTGCAGGTGGATCAGTCTTCGCTGTCAGTCTTTCGACGGTCAGTGGCTTCTTTCGGCTCAGGCTGTTGGGCACTGGCTTGTTGCGGGGTTGTCTGCTCAGTTTCGTGCAGGCTTGGGAAGGGGAGATTAGGGATCTCGTGCATGTTTCGCGCTCCTCGCAAAGTCTGTTGATAGATCTGGTAGATCCGCGCTTTTAAAAAGCTTGGGCAGGATACAGCAGGACAAATGACAAACAGACTTTTATCTGGGATTTCTGCGACCAATGGCCGCAGGGGGGGCGAAACGCAAAAGATCGCAGTCCCTAGATGATCGTTCCATGCGCTGCGTGGGAATGCCTCAATGGACGCTCTGCGTCCGCTTTGGGACGCGGAGCGTCCCGGGCTGCATTCCCACGCGGAGCGTGGGAACGATCGGTGCTGATGAGGGTTATTTGCAGACTTCAGCAATGGCTTCAGCCAGCAACGCCAGGCGCGTCGCATCAATCCCCGCCACGTTGGCCCGGCCGGAGTTGACCATGTACACGCTGTGATGATCGCGCAGCTGTTTAACCTGTTCCGCCGTCAATCCGGTGTAGGAGAACATCCCGCGTTGCACGCCGATATGCGCAAAGCGTTCGCGCAAGCCGTGCGGTTCCAGGGCTTCGACCAAACCGCTGCGCAGTTGCGCGATACGCAAGCGCATGGCTTCCACTTCGTCGGCCCAGAGGCTTTTCAGCTCCGGGTCGCCAAGGATGGTCGCCACCACGGCCGCGCCGTGATCCGGTGGCGTCGACCACAGGTTGCGGGCGATGTTGGCCAGTTGGCTGCGGATATCCACCAGTTTGTCGGCGGTTTTCGCGCAGACAATCAGTGCGCCGGTGCGATCGCGGTACAGGCCGAAGTTCTTCGAGCAAGAACTGGTGATCAGCACTTCCGGCAATGCATCGGCGAACAACCGGGTTGACCACGCGTCCTGTTCCAGGCCATCACCAAAACCCTGGTAGGCGAAGTCGATCAGCGGCAATAGCTCGCGGCGACGGACCACGTCCAGCACCCGACGCCAATCGTCATGGGACAGATCGAAACCGGTCGGGTTGTGGCAGCAGGCGTGCAGCAACACCACGTCGCCCTTGGGCGCTTCGTTGAGCACCCCGAGCATGGCGTCGACGTCGAGGCGATTGTCGCTGCCCACGTACGGGTAGTGACTGACCTTGACCCCGGCCGTGGCGAAAATCGTTTCATGGATCGGCCAGGTCGGGTTGCTCAACCAGACGCCACGGCCCGGCAGCATGTGCGCGATAAAGTCCGCGCTCAAGCGCAGCGCACCGGTGCCACCCGGGGTCTGGGTGACGCCGGCCCGTTGCTCGGCGATCAAGGGCGAATCGGCGCCGAGCACCAGCTCGTTCATGACTTTGCCGAATGCCGGATCGCCATGGCCACCGATGTAGGTCTTGGTGGTCTGGCGATCCACCAGTCGCGCCTCGGCGAGTTTCACCGCTTGCGGAATCGGCGTCAGGCCCTGGGCGTCTTTGTAGACACCCACGCCCAGGTCGAATTTGCGCGGGTTGGGGTCCTGCGCATAGGCCTCCATCAGGCCGAGAATCGGGTCGCCGGGTACTCGGCCGATGGCGTCGAAATGCATTATTTGCGGCCCTCGGCATCCTTGGCCACGTCGTCAGTGCGCGCAGCCATGATGAAGTCGTTGCGGTGCAGGCCCTTGATGGAGTGGCTCCACCAGGTCACGGTGACTTTGCCCCACTCGGTCAACAGGCCCGGGTGGTGACCTTCGGCTTCGGAGATTTCACCGACCGCGTTGGTAAACGCCAGGGCGTGCTTGAAATTCTTGAACAGGAAAACTTTTTCCAGCTGCATCACGCTGTCGCGCACTTCGATGTTCCAGTCAGGGATCTGTTTGATCAGTACCGGCAACTCTTCGTCGCTGACCTGAGGGGCGCCGGCTTGGCAGGCTTCGCAGTGGGCTTGGTTCAAAGTGGACATAGTCTGTTTCCTGTATCGGATGTTTTTTATATCGGTCGTCAATGCCGTCACGCTAAACCAAAGTCACGACGACTGACAGACTCACTTGTGAGTAAAAGTCGCGGTTCACGCAGCCTTCGGTTTGGGTGGGAATTTCGGTGCGTGCAAGCCCAGCTGCATGCCTTGCTTGACCATGCCCATGATGTCTTCGTGGGCCACGTCGAACAGGCGCTTGAGGTTGGGCAGCACAAAGTACAGCGGCTGCAGGATGTCGATGCGATACGGCGTGCGCATGCATTCCAGCGGATCGAAGGCCTGGTGTTCTGGCTCATCCGACATGCAATAAACAGTTTCCTTGGGCGAGGACAGGATGCCACCGCCGTAGATGCGCAGGCCTTGCGGGGTGTCGACCATGCCGAACTCGATGGTCATCCAGTACAGGCGCGCCAGGTACACGCGTTCTTCCTTGGTGGCCTGTAGGCCAAGTTTGCCGTAGGTGTGGGTAAATTCGGCAAACCAGGGGTTGGTCAGCAGCGGGCAGTGGCCAAAGATCTCGTGGAAAATGTCCGGCTCTTGCAGGTAATCCAGCTCTTCACGGGTACGAATAAAGGTCGCCACCGGAAACTGCTTGCTGGCGAGCAATTCGAAGAATGTCTGGAAGGGGATCAGCGCCGGGACTCGGGCAACTTGCCAGCCGGTGGTTTCACCGAGGACTTTGTTGATCTCTCCGAGTTGCGGAATGCGGTCGTGGGGCAGACCGAGTTTTTCGATACCGTCCAGGTATTCCTGGCACGCACGACCCTCAATCACCTTCAGTTGACGAGTGATCAGCGTGTTCCACACCGCATGTTCTTCGGCGGGGTAGTCGATAAAACCTTGCGCATCGGGCTCGCGGGCCACGTATTGCGTCTGCTTCATGCTGCTCTCCTGCTAGGGGGAATTCATTCTTGTTATGTACAGCTATGGACCTAGAGATACCCCAAGGCGTGCGGTGATGCAGCAGGTGGTTTGCGTCGCGCGTAGGAAAAATCTGTGCTTTTCGTAAAGTTTTCGTTACGGAATGGCCGCTGTGGCGCAGGTATTGAGTTTTCCGGGTTTGAAAAGCGCTCTGGCTGTCACATAATCTTGACGACTAACTGAGCACTCCCGCAGAAATTTTCCGGCGGTGAGCCTCGATCACTCTGTTCAGGCTCTTTATATGCGTATCAAAGTCCACTGCCAAAACCGCATCGGCATCCTGCGTGACATTCTCAACCTGCTGGTGGAATACGGGATCAACGTCGCGCGCGGCGAGGTTGGCGGTGAACATGGCAACGCGATCTACCTGCACTGTCCGAACCTGATCAATATCCAGTTCCAGGCGCTGCGTCCTAAATTCGAGGCGATTGCCGGGGTATTCGGCGTCAAGCGGGTAGGGCTGATGCCCAGCGAGCGTCGGCACATGGAGTTGAACGCGTTGCTCGGTGCCCTGGAGTTCCCGGTGCTGTCGATCGACATGGGCGGTTCCATCGTGGCGGCCAACCGGGCGGCGGCGCAGTTGCTCGGGGTGCGGGTGGACGAGGTGCCGGGGATTCCCTTGTCCCGGTACGCCGAGGACTTCGACTTGCCGGAACTGGTGCGCGCCAACAAATCGCGGATCAATGGCCTGCGGGTCAAGGTGAAGGGCGATGTGTTTCTCGCCGACATCGCCCCGCTGCAATCGGAGCACGACGACAGCGAGGCCATGGCCGGCGCGGTATTGACCTTGCACCGGGCCGACCGGGTGGGTGAGCGCATCTATAACGTGCGCAAGCAAGAGTTGCGCGGTTTCGACAGCATTTTCCAGAGCTCGAAAGTCATGGCAGCGGTGGTGCGCGAAGCCCGGCGCATGGCACCGCTGGATGCGCCGCTATTGATCGAAGGCGAAACCGGCACCGGCAAAGAGCTGCTGGCCCGGGCCTGTCATCTGGCGAGCCCTCGCGGCCAGTCGCCGCTGATGGCGCTCAATTGCGCGGGCCTCCCGGAGTCCATGGCCGAGACCGAGTTGTTCGGTTACGGCCCCGGTGCCTTCGAAGGCGCGCGGGCCGAGGGCAAGCTTGGGCTGCTGGAACTGACGGCGGGCGGTACGCTGTTTCTCGATGGCGTCGGCGAGATGAGCCCGCGCTTGCAGGTGAAATTGCTGCGCTTCTTGCAGGACGGCTGCTTCCGCCGTGTCGGCAGTGATGAAGAGGTGTATCTCGACGTGCGGGTGATCTGCGCCACGCAAGTGGACCTGTCGGAGCTCTGCGCGCGCGGCGAGTTTCGCCAGGATTTGTATCACCGCTTGAACGTACTGTCGTTGCACATCCCGCCGCTGCGCGAATGTCTCGACGGTTTGACGCCGCTGGTGGAGCACTTCCTCGATCAGGCCAGCCGGCAGATCGGCTGCCCATTGCCGAAACTGGCGCCGGCGGCCATGGAACGGCTCAGTCATTACCATTGGCCGGGCAATGTCCGGCAGTTGGAAAACGTACTGTTCCAGGCGGTTTCCCTGTGCGAGGGCGGGACGGTCAAGGTCGAGCATATTCGCCTGCCGGATTACGGCGTGCGTCAGCCGCTTGGCGATTTCTCGCTGGAAGGCGGGCTGGATGCGATTGTCGGGCGCTTTGAAAAAGCGGTGCTGGAGCGCTTGTACTCAGAGCATCCGAGCAGTCGGCAGCTGGGTAAGCGGTTGGGGGTTTCCCATACGACGATTGCCAATAAGTTGCGTGAGTACGATGTCGGTAAAGAACCCGGAAACTAAGGTAATGCGAGGCTTTTGTGGCGAGGGAGCTTGCTCCCGCTCGGGCGCGAAGCGGCCGCAAAACCATCCCGTGCGGTGTGTCTGTCAGATCTCGGACGTCCGTTTTGGGGCCGCTTCGCAGCCCAGCGGGAGCAAGCTCCCTCGCCACAGGGTACGGCGTGGTCCATGAAGGCCGGACCTTGCCGTTAGCGGCATAACACCGCCGGTTTTTCGACTTCGACACAATCCTCCTATCCCCTCAAAACCCCTCAAGTCCTTTGTTTGCAGGGCCCGGCGCCGTCAGAAAAAAGTTGGTCTGCAAATTGCTTAAGGCTCAGCAGTACAGCAGTGGGCGGCAAACGTCCGGCATGCAGAGGAAAGAGTGTGGACAAGTACCTTTATGTGGCAATGACCGGCGCCAGCCAGAATGCACTGGCGCAGAAGGCTCATGCGAACAACCTGGCGAACATCTCCACCAACGGTTTTCAAAAGGACCTGGAGCAGGCCCGTTCGATGCCGGTGTTTGGTGACAGCTTTCCGGCGCGTGCCTATGCGATGTCCGAACGCCCGGCCACCGACTTCTCGCCAGGTTCGATGGTGGAAACCGGTCGTGACCTCGACGTCGCCGTGGCCGGCAACGGCTGGATCGCCGTGCAGACGCCCGATGGCGGTGAAAGCTACGTGCGCACCGGCAGCCTGAACATTGACGCCCTGGGCGTATTGCGCGCCGGCAATGGGATGCCGGTGATGGGCAATGGCGGGCCGATTGCCGTGCCGCCCGAGCAGAAAATCGAAGTGGGCGAGGACGGCACCATCAGCATTCGTTCGATGGGCGAAGGTCCGCGAGTGATGGCCGAAATCGACCGCATCAAACTGGTCAACCCTGACCTGAAGAACATGACCAAAGGCCTGGATGGTTCTATCCACACCAAAGACGGCAAGCCGGCGCAAGCCGATGCGGGCGTCAAGCTGGTGTCCGGGTTCCTGGAGTCGAGCAACGTCAATGCCGTGGAAGAGATGACGTCGGTGCTGGCTTTGTCGAAGCAATTCGAGCTGCACATCAAGATGATGAACACCGCCAAAGACGATGACCAGGCCATGGCTCGGGTCTTGCAGATCACCTAATTACCAGAACGTCGCGCCGTAAAACAGGCGCACGAGGAGAATCGAAATGCTTCCGGCTCTATGGGTTGCCAAAACAGGTCTGTCCGCCCAGGACACCAACCTGACCACCATTTCCAACAACCTGGCGAACGTATCGACCACGGGTTTCAAACGTGATCGCGCCGAGTTCCAGGACTTGCTGTACCAGATCAAACGCCAGCCTGGCGCCCAGTCGACCCAGGACAGCGAACTGCCGTCCGGCCTGCAATTGGGTACCGGTGTGCGCATCGTCGGCACCCAGAAGAACTTCTCCGCCGGCAGCTTGCAAACCACCGAGCAGCCGCTGGACCTGGCGGTCGACGGTCGCGGTTTCTTCCAGATCCTGCAACCGGATGGCACCACGTCCTACACCCGTGACGGTACTTTCCACCTCGACTCCAATGGCCAGATCGTCAACGCCAGCGGTTTCGCCCTGGAGCCGGCGATTGTCATCCCGAACAACGCCCAGACTTTCACCGTCGGCACTGACGGCACGGTGTCCATCACCGTTCCCGGCAACCCGGCTTCCCAGGTGATCGGCAACCTGCAAACCGCCGACTTCATCAACCCGGCCGGTCTGCAAGCAGTGGGTAACAACCTGTTCCTGGAAACCGCCGCCAGCGGCGCGCCGCAAGTCGGCACACCGGGCCTGAACGGTTTCGGCACCACGCTGCAGAACACCCTGGAAGGTTCCAACGTGAGCACCGTTGAAGAGATGGTCAACATGATCACCACTCAGCGTGCCTACGAGATGAACTCCAAGGTGATCTCCACCGCCGACCAGATGCTCTCGTTCGTAACGCAGAATCTGTAATCAAGTCTATGGGGCGGCCATAAGGTCGCCAGCAGCACCGTGAGGTAGGGTCATGAATCGCTTTGTATCTGTTGTGGCACTGAGTGGGGTGGTCGCGCTCGCGGGCTGCGTCGCGCCGACGGCCAAGCCCAATGACCCTTACTACGCCCCGGTGTTGCCGCGCACGCCGTTGCCGGCGGCCGCCAATAATGGCTCGATCTACCAGGCCGGTTTCGAACAGAACCTGTACAGCGACCGCAAGGCATTCCGGGTCGGTGACATCATCACCATTACCCTGAACGAGAAGACCCAGGCCAGCAAAGGCGCCAACTCGCAGATCGGCAAGACCAGCAAGACCGGCATCGGCCTGTCGTCGCTGTTCGGTGGCGGCTTGAGCACCAATAACCCGGTAGGCAGCGGCGACCTGAGCCTGGACGTCGGCTACAGCGGCGACCGTGCCACCAACGGCGCCAGCAAATCCGGCCAGAGCAACAGCCTGACCGGTTCGATCACCGTGACCGTCGCCGACGTCTTGCCCAACGGCATCATTGCCGTGCGCGGCGAGAAGTGGATGACGCTCAACTCCGGTGATGAGCTGGTGCGGATTGCCGGTCTGGTACGCGCCGACGATATCGCTACCGATAACACCGTGTCGTCGACCCGCGTCGCCGATGCACGTATCACCTATTCGGGCACCGGCGCGTTTGCCGATGCGAGTCAGCCAGGCTGGTTCGACCGTTTCTTCCTCAGCCCGCTGTTCCCTTTCTAGGTGGCTACGTTGAATCTTAAACACCTGATGGTGGCTGCCCTGTTGCTGTCCGCAGCGTTCACCGCTCAAGCCGAGCGTTTGAAGGACATTGCCAGTATTTCCGGCGTGCGGACCAACCAATTGATCGGTTACGGCCTGGTGGTCGGGCTTAACGGTACCGGCGACCAGACGACCCAGACCCCGTTCACTCTGCAGACCTTCAACAACATGCTCTCGCAGTTCGGCATCAAGGTGCCGCCGGGTTCGGGCAACGTGCAGTTGAAGAACGTCGCGGCGGTGTCGATCAGTGCGGATCTGCCGGCGTTTGCCAAGCCAGGTCAGCAGGTCGACATCACGGTGTCGTCCATCGGTAACTCCAAGAGCCTGCGCGGCGGCACCTTGCTGCTGACGCCGCTTAAAGGTATCGACGGCAACGTCTACGCCATCGCCCAGGGCAACCTGGTGGTCGGCGGTTTCGATGCCGAAGGTCGCGACGGTTCGAAGATCACCGTCAACGTTCCGTCGGCCGGTCGAATCCCTGGCGGTGCGTCGGTCGAGCGTTCGGTGCCGAGCGGTTTCAACCAGGGCAATAGCCTGACGCTGAACCTCAACCGTTCCGACTTCACCACCGCCAAGCGCGTGGTCGACAAGATCAACGACCTGCTCGGCCCCGGCGTGGCCCAGGCCATCGACGGCGGTTCGATCCGCGTCACCGCGCCACTGGATCCGAGCCAGCGCGTCGACTACCTGTCGATCCTGGAAAACCTTGAAGTCGATCCGGGCCAGGCGGTGGCGAAAGTCATCATCAACTCGCGCACCGGCACCATCGTGATCGGCCAGAACGTCAAGGTTTCTCCAGCCGCCGTGACCCACGGCAGCCTGACCGTGACCATCACCGAAGACCCGATCGTCAGCCAGCCCGGCCCTCTGTCCAACGGGCAGACGGCGGTCGTGCCGCGCTCGCGGGTCAACGCCCAGCAGGAAGCCAAGCCAATGTTCAAGTTCGGCCCGGGCACCACCCTCGACGAGATCGTGCGTGCGGTGAACCAGGTCGGCGCGGCGCCGGGTGACTTGATGGCCATCCTTGAAGCACTGAAACAGGCCGGCGCGCTGCAAGCCGACCTGATCGTGATCTGAGGACGACGACCATGATGGATATGCGCAAAGGCGCTTTGGTTGGCACCGGCGATTCGGGTTCGTACTCGGACCTTAACCGCCTGAACCAACTGAAAGTCGGCGACAAGAACAGCGAAGGCAACATGCGTAAAGTTGCGCAGGAATTCGAATCGCTGTTCCTCGGTGAAATGCTCAAGTCCATGCGCTCCGCCACTGACGAGTTGGGCAAGGACAATCCGCTCAACACGCCAGCCGCCAAGCAATACCAGGAAATGTCCGACCAGCAGTTGGCCGTTTCCATGTCCCGCGAGGGCGGCGGTATTGGTCTGGCGGACGTGTTGTTGCGCCAGATGTCGAAGAACAAACCGCTGGCGCCGGGTGAAGCCGCTGCCAACTCGGCAGCCAAGCAGGACGCGGCGAAAGCCAAGGCCGAGGCGATCATCACGCCGGTGGCCGCCGGCACAACTGCCACCAATGGTCCGTTGTCGCGCCTCAATGGCGAGCGTCCGTTGTGGGCTTCGCGCGGGGTCAAGGCGCCGACGGCGACCGCCGCTCACAGCAATGACGTGGCGCTGCTCAACCAGCGGCGCCTGGCCTTGCCGCCGAAACTGGCCGACCGCTTGCTCGCCGGCCTGGTGCCGTCCATCGCGACCGCCTCCACGTCTGTGGCAACGACCCTCAAGAATGTATTGCCAGAGCGCGCCACGGCCATGACGACCGGCGCCGGCCCGCTGTACAACGGCGATTGGCTGGCCTCGGCGACCGCATCGGCGTCGGGCGGGCAGATGCAGATTTACGGCCGTGCCATGGCGCAGATTCCGTTGGCGCCGGCGAAGAAAGCGTTCAGTTCCGCCGACGAATTCGTCAACACCATGTTGCCGATGGCCAAGGAAGCCGCCGACCGCATCGGCGTCGATCCGCGTTACCTGGTGGCCCAGGCCGCCCTGGAAACCGGTTGGGGCAAATCGGTCATGCGCGCTCAGGATGGCAGCAGCAGTCACAACCTGTTCGGCATCAAGACCGGCAGCAGTTGGAAGGGCGATTCGGCACGGGCAATCACCAGCGAATTCAGGGATGGCGCGATGGTCAAGGAGACGGCGGAGTTCCGCTCCTATGCCTCATACAAGGACAGCTTCCACGACCTTGTGACGTTGCTGCAATCCAATAATCGCTATCAAGATGTGGTGAAGTCGGCCGATAACCCAGAACAGTTTGTGCGCGAGTTGCAAAAGGCCGGTTATGCAACCGACCCGAACTACGCCAACAAGATTTCGCAGATAGCCAAGCAGATGACGAGTTACCAAAACTACGCTGCGGCGGGCGCTACCACCACGCCTTTATAGGCACAAGGCATAAGGTCTGAACCATGAGTTTGCTCAATATCGGGATGTCGGGTCTGGCGGCTAGCCAATCCTCTTTGGCTGTCACGGGCAACAACATTGCCAACGTCGACACCGCCGGTTACTCGCGTCAGCAAACCGTGCAGGGCACCAAGGCCTCGCAGCAGTACGGGAATGTTTTCATCGGCACTGGCACGACCCTGGCGGATGTGCGCCGGGTGTACAACGCCTACCTCGATTCCCAGTTGCAGACCGCCACTTCGCTCAACAGCGAAGCCGCTTCGTTCCAGGCCCAGGCCACGCCGCTGGATGCGTCGCTGTCGGACGTCAACACCGGCCTGACCGGCGTGTTGCAGAAATTCTTCACCTCGATGCAGGGTGTCTCGACCTCGGCGACCGACGATACGTCCCGTCAGTCGGTGCTGACCGGTGCCCAGGCGTTGAGCAATCGTTTCAATACCATTGCCAAGCAGTTGAGCGACCAGAACACCACCATCAATGGCAGCCTCGCTGACATGGCGGCCCAGGTAAACAAGCTGGCTACCACAATTGCCGGCCTGAACCAGAAGATCGGCGAAGTCTCCACCAGTGGCGGCCAGCCAAACGACTTGCTCGATTCCCGTAACGAAGCGGTGCGCCAACTGTCCGAGTTGACCGGTGCGCAAGTCGTCGAGCGCGGTACCAGCTACGACATCTATGTCGGCAGCGGCCAGCCATTGGTGATGGGCAACACCACCAATACCCTGGAAACCGCCCCGAGCAAGGACGACCCGACGCGCATGGGCCTGCAGATGAACCGCGGCTCCAGCACCATCGACATCACGTCAGTGATCAGCGGTGGCGAAATCGGCGGCCTGCTGACCTACCGCAAGGAAGTACTCGACCCGTCGCTCAATGAGTTGGGGCGTGTGGCGTTGGTGATTGCGGACCAGATGAACAGCCAGCAAGCGCAAGGCATCGACAAGAACGGCGATTTCGGCGCGGCCATTTTCAACAACATCAACAGTGCCGCGCTGATCAGTCAGCGCAGCATCGGCAATGCGAGCAACAGTGCCGGTTCCGGCAACCTCGATGTCACCATCAAGGACACCGGCAAGCTGACCACCAGCGATTATTCGGTGACGTTCACCAGTCCCACCGCGTACAGCGTCAAGCGTTCCGACGGTACCGATATGGGCTCGTTCAACACCGGGACCACGCCGCCCCCAGTGATCGACGGTTTCACCCTGTCGCTGAACGGCGGTGCCTTGAGCGCCGGTGACAGCTTCAAGATAACCCCGACTCGCGGTGCCGCAGCCAGCATTCAGATGGTACTGAGCGACCCGAAAAAGATCGCGGCGGCCGCTCCGTTAACCGGCGTCACCAGCGCGGCTAACGGCGGCACCTACACCCAGCCAACGCTCAGCAGCACCCTGGACATCTACAACCCGGCGTCCCAGGCGGAATTGCAGTCGGCGCTGAAAAACTCGACCCCGGTCAAACTGTCGTTCGGTGCCGCCAGCGGTGGCAGCCAGACTTACACCCTGAGCGACGCCCAAGGTAACCCGTTGGGTAGCGGCACCATCGTGCCGGGCCAGAGCAACACCCTGAACCTGAAAGTGGGCATGGTCGACGCCAGCGGCAACGCGATCATGGACGGCGGCACCCCGCCGGCGCAGAAAACCTTCACCGTGCAGACCACCGTAGGCGGTACGCCGAAGGCCAACGAAAGCTTCACGATTTCCCTGACCGGCGCGTCCTCCTCGGACAACCGCAACGCGCAATCCCTGGTAGCGCTGCAAACCAAACAAACCGTGGATACCGGTTCGGCGAGCAAGGGCATCAGCCTGACCGACGCCTACAGCAAACTGGTGACCAACGTCGGTACCCAGGCTGCCCAGGGCAAGTCCGACGCCGCTGCCACCTCGGCGATCCTGACCCAGGCCAAGGGCGCGCGTGATTCGCTCTCCGGGGTCAACCTGGATGAAGAAACCGGCAACCTGGTCAAATACCAGCAGTACTACACCGCCTCGTCGCAGATCATCAAAGCGGCGCAGGAAACTTTCAGCACGCTGATCAACAGCCTTTAAGGAGTCGTAATTCATGCGCATTGCTACCGCCCAGTATTACGAAACAACCGCTGCCAACTATCAGCGCAACTTCAACAACGCCATTGCCACCAGTGCTGAAGCCAGTAGCCTGCAACGCATCAACACCGCCTCCGATGATCCGATCGGTGCAGGGCGTTTGCTCTCCCTCGGCCAGCAGAGCGCGGATCTTGAGCAGTACACCACCAACATCAGCAGCACCAAGAGCGCGCTGAGCCTTCAGGAAACCACCCTGTCGTCCATCGGCACGGCGTTGCAACGCGCCAAGGAACTCGGCCTCGCCGCGAACAACGGTATTGCTACCGACTCGGATCGCAAGGCCTATGCGGCGGAGCTCGGCCAGATTCAGTCACAAGTTTTGGGCCTGATGAACTCCAAGGATGCGGACGGCAACTACCTGTTTTCCGGCTCGAAGACCGACACCGCGCCTTACTCGCAGAATTCCGACGGTACCTACAGCTACAACGGCAACCAGACCAGCATCAACCTGGGCGTTGGCGACGGCATGACGGTTGCCACCAACACCACGGGTTGGGACGCGTTCCAGCAGACCATCAACACCAGCCGCACCCAGACCAACATGACCGCTCCGGCGGTGGATGACGGTCGCGTGGTTCTGTCCAACGGTACGGTCGGCACTGCAGCGACCTACAACGCCAAATTTACCGGTGGCGAGCCGTACACCGTCAGTTTCCTGAGCAGCACCCAGCTGAAAATCACCGACGCCCTGGGCAACGACGTCACCGCCGAAGCCAGCAAGAGCGGCGTGATCAGCAACAGCAACGGCGCTAATCAGCAGATCAGTTTCCGTGGCGTTGATCTGCAACTGAACATCAACCTCAAGGCGGGTGATGCCGCCAACCCGGATGCCGCTATCGCCGGTCACACCTTCAAGTTGTCGGCCACGGCGGACACGTTTAACACCTCGCGCAGCCCGGGCAACGCGTCGACCGCGGTCGTCACCGGTGCCACCATCACCGACCCGACGGCCTACAACAGTGCCTTCCCGGCGGGCGGGGCGATCCTCAAGTTCACCAGCGCCACGGCCTTCGACCTGTATGCCGCGCCGGTCACCGCCGACAGCCGGCCGGTGTCGTCCGGCACCGTGGCCGGCAGCAATGCCACCGCTGCGGGCGTGACCTTCGCGCTGGGCGGCGGTGCCCCGGCAGCGGGTGATCAGTTCGTGGTCCAGCCCAACAATCACCAGACCCAGAACGTGCTCGACACACTGGGCAAGATGATGAACGCCATGACGGCGCCGATCGACGGTAATGACGTCGCCAAGCAGCAGTTTCAAGGCGCCATGGAAGCGGCCCTCGGTAACCTCGACAGCGCCAGCAATCAGATCGGTACTGCCGTCACCTCGATTGGTGCCCGCGGTCAGACCCTGGACACTCAAAGCTCGACCAACTCAAGCCTGAGCATGGCGAACACCACGACCCAGGGGGCGATTCGCGATTCCGACCCTGCCGAAGTCATGACCCGCCTGACCTTGCAGCAAACCATGCTGCAAGCGGCGCAACTGGCGTTCAGCAAGATCTCCTCGCTGGGTCTGTTCAACAAGATCTAACGGTGTCGGGCGCGCAAGCGCCCGTTAGCCTGACCCTTCAATAGTCATCGTCTTTTAGCGGTTTCAAGGGCTCGCTTTCCTGAGCGGGCTCGCACCGCCTGTGAGCCCGCCGTGAATTCACTCCCCCTTGTCAGCCTGGTCATTCCTGCCTTCAACCCGCGCTTCTTCGAACGGGCGTTGCGCAGTGCCATGAGCCAGGGCTACGGCAATCTCGAAATCATCGTCTGCGACGACAGTCGCGGTCATGAGATCGAGGACATTGTCACCTCGCTGAGCGAGCAGACCGGCGTGGCGGCGCGCTACGTGCGTAACCCGCGGACCCTGGGGCTGGTGGGTAACCTGGCGCAGTGTCTGGAGGAAGCGCAAGGCGAGTTCATCAAATTTCTGTGTGACGATGATCAGCTGTTCTCGACCTGTATCGAGCGTCAGGCCCACGTGCTCGCCCATCTTGAAGAGGTCAATCTGGTATTGGCCCAGCGCCTGTTCTGGGATGCCGATGATCTGGCCCTGCCTTCGCGGCTTGAAAATACGCCGCTGTCCCCGTTGTGCGGGTTGTTCAAGGGCGAGGACCTGCTGGCGATTTTCGAGAACTTCCCGGTCAATATCCTTGGTGGTTTCAGCAATGCGCTGTTCCGTCGTCGCGATGTGCTGGAGTTGTTGCCAGCCCTGACCCAGGCCGGTCACTGCTTTGTCGCGAGCCTCGATTTTGCCTTGTATGTGTGCCTGCTGCGCCGTGGCAACGTCGTGGTCTCCAATCACGTGCTGAGTGTCGAACGCCTGTATCCAGAGCGCTTGAGTGGCCAGCAACCGATGAAGGATGCCCTGGAAGTCGAGCGCCAGTGGGTCTTGCAGATGCTCAAGGCGCGCAGCGGCGAATCGGCGCCGGCCCCCGGCTGGGTGCGCTACCTGCCACTGACCAAGGCCGACGAGTTGCCGCGTGTCTGGGAAGAGTTGCCCCTGAGCCGAACCCTGGGCACCAAGCAGAGCAATCAGGAGTGGCATGTCGGCGTCAACAGCGTCAGTTTTTCCGAGCTGTATGCGCAGTGGCTGTCCTGTCGTACCTTGACTGACGGTCAGCGCAAGCAGTTGCCGGATGCCCTGGCGAGTTGGCCGTACAACCCTAAAATCGTCCCGATCATTGTCGATAGCCTCGGCAGCCGCTCGGCCCTTGAGTTCACCTTGGAGTCGTTGGCTGCGCAGGATTACGCACCCGAACTGACCCTGGTGCTGTCCACCTCCTGCACCGAGGCTGAACTGGATGGGCGGGTGTTCCGCTTGCCACTGCAAGATGACTGGCAGCAGCAAGTCAATGATCTGCTGCCGCAACTCGACGGGGCTGACTGGTTCTATCTGCTGCGTGCGGGCGACCGTCTGATTCCGCCGGCCTTGCTGGCGATGGCGGAGCGAATTGCCCTCACGCCCGCGCTGACGTGCCTGTACAGCGACGAAGGCAGTTTGCTGCAGGGTGAGTCTGCCAGTCCGGCGTTCAAGCCCGACTTTAACCTGGACCTCATGCGCAGCTACCCCTACGTCGGCAGGGCCCTGGCGTTCGAGCGCGAAGGTTTCCTGGCCCTGGGCGGTTTTCATTCCAGTTACGGCGAGTTGGCTCCCCACGATGTGCTCTGGCGCATGGTCGAGCATAAAGGCCCGCAGGTGATCGGCCATGTGGCCGAGGTCTTGCTGGAATCGACGTTCGACCTGGCGAAGTGGCTGTCACTGCCCGAAGTGGTCGACACCAACCCGCTGGTGCTCGAAGCTCACCTGGATCGGCTGGGGATCGCCCATGGCATTCGCAGCGGTAGCTCGGCGCTGCTCAATCGGGTCGATTATCAGCATGTGGCTCGGCCGCTGGTATCGATCATCATCGTCTGCAAGGACCATGTCATGGCCTTGCAGCGCTGTATTGAAAGCCTGCTGGAAAAGACCCTCTACAGCGAATATGAACTGCTGCTGGTGGACAACGGCAGCGAGAGTGTCGAGGCTCGGGAATGGCTGGCCGGCATGGCGCAGCTGGGCGGTGAGCGGGTCCGTGTGCTCAGCTATCCGGCCCAGGGCAATGGCGCCGCAGTGCGCAACTTCGCCGTCGAACAGGCCCGGGGCGACTATGTCCTGCTGCTCAACCCTTACACGGTGATCGTCGACGGCGACTGGCTGAGTGAGCTGCTCAATCACGCGCAACGTCCGGAAGTCGGCGTGGTCGGTGCCAAGTTGTTCAACCCGGATGGTCGCGTGTTGCACGCCGGCCTGATCCTGGGTCTGCAAGGGCCCGCCGGTGTGCCGTTTCACGGTGAGCCGGTGCACGCGTCGGGGTACATGTACCGGTTGCAGGCCGCTCACGATTTAAGCGCGGTCGGCAGCGATTGCCTGATGATCCGCAAAAGCATTTTTGACGCGGTCGGTGGTCTGGACGAGCAGAACCTTGCGCTATCGCTCAGTGATGTCGACCTGTGCCTGCGTGTCGGTCGCGACGGTTACCTGGTGGTCTGGACGCCGTTTGCCCGATTGGCGTTGGGCGTCCAGCCGGCCGTGGCGGCGCAGGCCTCGGATGACGCGTTGCGCAGCCAGGAGCAGGAAGTGTTTTATAAGCGCTGGCTCCCCTTGGTTGCGCGGGATCCGGCCTATAACACCAACCTGGCATTGAACGGTCCGACCGGGACCAGTTTCAGTCTCGACCCGGGCCTGCGCAGCGGCTGGAGTCCGTTTACCAAGCCCCAACTGCCACGGGTGCTGGCGGTGCCGGCCAACTCCTCTGCCATCGGTCACTACCGAGTGACCCAGCCCTTGATCGAGCTGGAAGCGGCGGGCAGGGCGCAAGGCTGCATCCACTACAACTTGCCATCGATTATTGAAATCGAGCGTCAGTCACCTGACGTGATCGTCTTGCAGGGGCGCTATTCCGAGGCCTCGATCAAAGAAATCCCGGCCCTGCAAAAGTACTCCAGTGCCCGCCGCATTTATGAGCTGGATGACTACGTCATCAATGTTCCACACCGCAACGCGCATATTCGCAACATGCCGGGCAAGGACGACATGGAAAAACTGGTCCGGCGTGCCATCGGCATGTGCGACCGCGTCGTGGTGTCGACCGAGCCGCTGGGTAATGCGCTGTCGGACATGCACCATGACATTCGCGTGGTCCCGAACATGCTTGCCAAGCACTTGTGGAGTGACCTGCACAGTCAGCGCCGGACCTCTAAAAAACCTCGCGTCGGCTGGGGCGGCGGCACCAGTCACCACGGTGACCTGGCGATCATTGCCGATGTGGTGCGCGAACTGGCCAATGAAGTCGACTGGGTGTTCTTCGGCATGTGCCCGGATGACTTGCTGCCGTTCATGCATGAGTTCCACGGCGTGATCGCGCTGGATATCTACCCGGCCAAACTCGCCAGCCTGAACCTCGACCTGGCCCTGGCGCCGCTTGAGTTTCACATCTTCAACGACTGCAAGAGCAACCTGCGCCTGCTGGAGTACGGCGCGTGCGGCTACCCGGTGATCTGCACCGACACCGAGGCCTATCGCGGTTACCTGCCGTGCACCCGGGTCAAGACCAACTCCACGGACGAATGGCTGCAAGCGATCCGCATGCACCTGGCCGACCCGGATGCCAGCTATCGCATGGGCGATGAGTTGCGCGAGGTGGTCCTGCGTGACTACGTGTTGCGTGGGGACAACCTGCGTTATTGGGAGAATGGCTGGCTGGCGGACTGATCGTTTTGCCGATGCCATTTCCAAAACAGGCGACTTTCGAGTCGCCTTTTTGTTGCCTGTGATATCGAGGTGCCCGACTCCCTCGCCACAGGTTGTTTATCGCCAATCCCTTCGCTTGCCTGACTGGCATTAGGCGATTGAAAGAGCTGGCGCGTTTCCTGCAAGTCCCCCTCCATATCGCCATAAAAAGAGCACTGGCGGCGTTGCCGGCGGTGCCAGGCGCGGCGTTCAGCGTTTTATCCAGATGGCCCGCCAACGCTTGATACAGCGTGGCCGGGCCCTGTGACGAACAAGAGGGGAAGAGGATGAAGGCAGTTATTTTGGCGGGCGGACTGGGCACTCGCATCAGTGAAGAGTCGCACCTCAAACCCAAACCGATGATCGAGATCGGCGGCAAGCCAATTCTCTGGCACATCATGAAGCAGTACTCCGCCCACGGTATCCACGATTTCGTGATTTGCCTGGGTTACAAGGGCTACGCGATCAAGGACTTCTTCGCCAACTATTTCCTGCACACCTCTGACGTCACCTTCGACATGTGCAACAACCGCATGGATGTGCACCAGAACTACAGCGAGCCATGGCGCGTCACGCTGATTGATACTGGCGAAGACACCATGACGGGCGGCCGTTTGCGCCGCGCCCGGCGTTACGTCGAAGACGAGCAGGCCTTCTGTTTTACTTACGGCGACGGTGTCTCGGACCTGAACATCGGGGCCCTGGTGGACTTCCACCTTGAACACGGCAAGCTCGCGACCGTCACGGCCGTGCAACCCCCAGGCCGCTACGGCGCGCTGAATCGCGATGGCGACCGCGTCCTTGGCTTCACCGAAAAACCCCGGGGCGATGGTGGCTGGATCAATGGCGGCTTCTTTGTCCTGTCGCCCAAGGTCTTGCCCTTGATCGACGGCGACGACACGTCGTGGGAGTCGGGGCCGCTGGATGGCCTGGCCGAACGCGGTGAGTTGATGGCGTTCCAGCACGACGGCTTCTGGCAACCGATGGACACCCTGCGCGACAAGAACCACCTCGAAGCACTGTGGCAGAGCGGGGAGGCCCCATGGAAGCAATGGGACTGAGCCCGCAATTCTGGCGTGGCAAGCGGGTGCTGGTCACCGGGCACACCGGTTTCAAGGGCAGTTGGCTGACGTTGTGGCTGCAAAGCCTGGGCGCCGAGGTCAGCGGGTTTTCCCTGGATCCGTCGACCGAGCCGAGCCTGTTCGAACTGGCGCGCGTGCACGAAGGCATCAACGATCAGCGGGGCGACCTGCGTGACCTCGGCGCTTTGCTGGAACTGATCGCCGACACCGAGCCGGAGATTGTCTTGCACCTGGCGGCACAGCCGCTGGTGCGTGAAGGGTATCGCGACCCGTTGGGTACTTATTCCAGCAACGTCATGGGCACCCTGAACCTGCTCGAAGCGATCCGCCAGGTTGGCTGCGTCCGCGCCTGCGTGCTGGTGACGACCGACAAGGTCTACGCCAACAAGGAATGGCTGTGGCCGTACCGCGAAGACGAAGCCCTCGGTGGCCACGATCCCTACAGCAGCAGCAAGGCCTGCTGCGAATTGCTGGCGCAATCCTATGCCGCGTCGTTTTTCGCCGCCGAGCGTTATGAAGAACACGGTCTGGCCCTGGCCACGGCCCGTGCCGGCAACGTGCTGGGCGGTGGCGACTTCGCGCCGGAGCGACTGATCCCGGACGTGCTCAAGGCCTGGTCGGCCAACGAGCCGGTGACCCTGCGCTACCCGCAAGCCGTGCGCCCGTGGCAGCACGCGCTGGAGCCGCTGGCCGGTTACCTGCAACTGGCGGCCGGGCTTTACGAGAAAGGCCCGGACTACGCTGGTGCGTGGAACTTCGGCCCGAGCGAGGCGGACATGTGCAGCGTTGGCGAAGTGGTCGAACTGCTCGCCAGCCGCTGGCCGCAAGCCCGTGGCTTGCGCATCGAACCGAGTGATCTGCATGAAGCCGGCCTGTTGCGCCTCGACAGCAGCCGTGCCCGGCAACTGCTCGGCTGGCAGCCACGCTGGTCGTTGCAGCAATGCCTGACGCAGACCCTCGACTGGCATCTGGCGTGGCAAAACGGCGATGACATGCGCGGCGTCACGCTGAGCCAGTTGAACCTGTACCGAGGCGCACTGTGAGCGAGTTTTTACTGAAAGCATTGCCGCTGAACGGCTTGTTCAGCGTGCAGCACAAACGCTTTGAAGATGATCGCGGGCACTTCGCCCGACTGTTCTGCGAGGGCAGCCTGAGCGCCTTCGGCCAGGCGTTTCATATCCGTCAGATCAACCATTCCTGCACCCGCGAGCGCGGCAGTGTGCGCGGCTTGCATTACCAGAATGCCGAGGCCCCGGAAGCCAAGTTGATCACTTGCCTGCGCGGTGAAGTCTGGGATGTGGCGGTGGACCTGCGCCCCGACTCCGAGACCTTCCTGCACTGGCACGCCGAACACCTGCGCGCCGGTGACGGTCGCAGCCTGTTGATCCCGGCCGGGTTCGCCCACGGGTTCCAGACCCTCACCGATGACGCCGAGTTGCTGTACCTGCACAGCGCCGACTACGCGCCGGCCCATGAGGGCGGTGTGTCGGTGAACGATCCACGGCTGGCGATTGCCTGGCCGTTGCCTGTCAATAATCTGTCAGCCCGGGACGCGAGCCATCCCGTGCTCGACGAACACTTCGCCGGAGTGCGTCTATGAACTGCCGTGGTTGCGCTACGCCGCTGGCCTTGCCGCTGATCGACCTCGGCACCTCGCCGCCGTCCAATGCCTATGTACGCGCCGATCAATTGGAGCAGGCCGAGCAGTGGGTGCCGCTGAAAGTCGCGGTGTGCCAGCAATGCTGGCTGGTACAAACCGAGGATTACACCAGCGCCGACAGCCTGTTCGACGCCGAATACGCCTATTTCAGTTCGTTCTCCAGCACCTGGCTGGCCCATGCCGAGCGCTATGTGGCGGAGATGGTCGAGCGCTTCGGCTTGACGGCTGACAGCCGCGTGGTGGAAATCGCCGCCAACGACGGTTACCTGTTGCAGTACGTCGCCGGGCGCGGCATTCCGTGCCTGGGTGTCGAGCCGACCCGCAGCACCGCGCAAGCGGCGCGGGAAAAAGGCCTGGAGATTCGTGAACTGTTCTTCGGTCGCGAGACGGCGTCGCAACTGGTCACGGAAGGCTGGTCCGCCGACCTGATGGCCGCCAATAACGTGCTGGCCCACGTCCCGGACATCAATGATTTCCTCGGCGGTTTTGCGACCCTGCTCAAACCGACCGGCGTGGCGACCTTCGAGTTTCCGCAACTGCTGACGCTGATCGCCGGCCAGCAGTTCGACACGCTGTATCACGAGCACTATTCGTACCTGTCCCTGACGGCCGTGCAAACCTTGTGCGAGCGCAATGGCCTGGAAGTGTTCGATGTCAGCCAGTTGTCGACCCACGGCGGTTCGCTGCGGGTGTTCGTCCAGCGCGCCGATGGTCAGCGTCGCGAGGTCCAGCCAGCGGTTCAACAGCAGTTGCAGGCCGAAGTCGCGGCGGGTGTGAAAACCCCTGAGTACTACGCGACCCTGGCGCCCGCCGCCGAACGCATCAAGCACGAGCTGCTGCGTTTCCTGTTGCAGGCCAAGGCCGACGGTAAACGTGTCGTCGGTTATGGCGCCGCCGCCAAGGGCAACACCTTGCTCAACTACGCCGGGGTCAAGCCGGATCTGCTGGCCTGGGTCGCCGATGCCAACCCGCACAAGCAGGGCAAGTACCTGCCGGGCAGTCGCATTCCGATTGTCTCGCCCGAACGCATCGAGATCGAGAAACCCGACTACGTGCTGGTGTTGCCGTGGAACCTGCTGGATGAAATCACCCAGGCGTTTGCCGGCATTCGTGCCTGGGACGGTCGTTTTGTCATCGCCATTCCCGAGTTGATTATTCGATGAGCCGAATTCATTACACCAAACCGAGTGTCGGTGAGCTGGAAGCGCGTTACGCCCTCGATGCCGTGCAGAACGGTTGGGGCGAGCGCTGTTACGAATACCTGACCCGCTTCGAAAAAGCCTTCGCCGAGCACATGGGCGTGCCCTATGCGATTGCCACCTCCAGCTGCACGGGTGCCTTGCACATGGGCATGGCGGCACTGGGCGTCGGCGCGGGAGACGAAGTGATCTTGGCCAATACCAACTGGATCGCCTCGGCGGCACCAATCACGTACCTGGGCGCAACCCCGGTGTTCGTCGATGTGTTGCCCGACAGTTGGTGCCTGGACCCGGAGCAGGTGCGTCGCGCGATTACCCCGCGGACCAAAGCCATTCTCGCTGTGCATATCTACGGCAATTTGTGTGACATGGACGCACTGCTGGAGATCGGCAGGGAATTCGACCTGCCGGTGATCGAGGACGCCGCCGAAGCCATCGGCTCGCAATGGCGCGGCCGCCCGGCGGGCTCGCTGGGGGCGTTTGGTGCGTTTTCGTTTCATGGCACCAAGACCATGACCACCGGTGAGGGCGGGATTTTTGTCTGCTCGGACAAAGCCTTGTACGAGCGCGTCCTGACCCTGTCCAACCATGGCCGCGTCGCGGGCAGCACGCGTCAGTTCTGGCCGGATTTTGTCGGCTACAAGTACAAGATGAGCAACTTGCAGGCGGCGGTCGGCTGCGCGCAGATCGAGCGCGTCGAGGAACTGATCGAGCGCAAGCGTGCGATCTTCGACAACTACGCCCAGGCGCTGGTCGGTTTGCCGGGTGTGTCGATGAACCCGCAGCCAGCGCATTCGCAAAACGGTTACTGGATGCCCACGGTGGTGTTCGATGAAACCACAGGGATCACCCGCGAAGACCTGATCGCGGCGTTCCAGGCCGCCAACATCGACGCCCGGGTGTTCTTCTGGCCGCTGTCGTCGTTGCCGATGTTCTGTGACGTACCTGTCAATACGCCGGTGGCCTTCGCGTTGCCTGGGCGTGCAATCAACCTGCCGAGCTATCACGACATGACGGACGCCGATCAGCGTCGGGTCATCGAGGTTGTGCGCGGTGTTCTCATGAGCAAGGGGAAATTGTGAAAGTCTATCTACTCGGTGCGGCCAACCCTGAATCGATCCGCATGATCCAGGCGGTCCAACGCGCAACGCCCAACCTCGAATTCGCGTTTCTGGACAACGACCCGGCCAAGCAAGGCACGTTGTACTACGGCGTGCCGGTGGTCGGTGGCCTGGACCGCGTCGCGGACCTCAAGGGTGACGACGTGCGTTTCGTCAACTTGATCACCGGCAGCACGACCACCCGTTATCAAACCACCTGCCAGATCGTTGAGGCCGGCGGGCTGCTGGGTAACTTCCTGCACCCCAACATCGACCTGACCATGACCCGCATCGGCCTGGGCAACTACCTGCAAGATGGCGTCATGTTGCAGGCCGAAGTATCCATTGGTGACAACAGCAGCATTCACATGGGCGCGTTGATCGGCCATGAAAGCCACATCGGCAACTCGGTGTTCATTGCCCATGGCGTGAGCGTTTCCGGTTGCTGCGAGATCGGTGACGGCACGTTCATCGGCACCAATGCGAGCATCTTGCCGCGCACCCGGATCGGCCGCTGGGCCACGATCGGCGCTGGCGCGGTGATCACCAAAGATGTTCCGGATTATGCGGTCGTCGTCGGCAACCCCGGCAAGGTCCTCAAATCCAACCCTGATTCCTTTCAAGACGGCCGGGTTTTCAAGTAACCGCCGCAGCCCATTTCTGGAGAGTGTGATGAATCCGCATGAACAGTTTCGTGAAGAAGTAAAAGACAACATCGAAGGCCTGCAACAAGACAAAGCCCTGCAAGCCGCCTCGCAGGACTGGATCAGTACGACCGCCAAACACAAGTACACCTACAACTTCAGCTGGATGGGCCGCCCGATCATCCAGTTCCCCCAGGACATGGTCGCCATGCAGGAGATCATCTGGGAGCTGCGCCCGGACATCATCGTCGAAACCGGTATCGCCCACGGCGGTTCCCTGGTGTTCTACGCGTCGATTCTGGAGCTGATGGGCCATGGCGAAGTGCTGGGCATCGACATCGATATTCGCCAGCACAACCGTGAAGCGATCGAAGCGCACCCGATGTTCAAGCGCATCGACATGATCCAGGGCTCGAGCATCGATCCGGCGATCGTCGATCAGGTTCGCCAGCGCATCGAAGGCAAGAAAGTGCTGGTGGTGCTGGACTCCAACCACACCCACGAACACGTGCTCGAAGAACTGCGCGCCTATGCGCCGATGGTCTCGGTGGGCAGCTACTGCGTGGTGATGGACACCGTGGTTGAAGACATGCCGGAAGATGCGTTCCCGGACCGTCCGTGGGGCAAGGGGGATAACCCGAAAACCGCCGTGTGGGCCTACCTGGAAGAAAACCGCGATTTCGAAATCGACCAGGCCATTCACAGCAAATTGCTGATCACCGTCGCGCCGGATGGCTACCTGCGTCGCGTGCGTTAATCAACAACATCGTCGGGTTTTTTCGGCTAACAACCGGTTGTGGGGACATTTATGCAAGGCAAGAACAATTCTGAACACGGGCTGGCGCTCAACGAACAGTTGACCGTGGTGCTGATCTCTCACGAACGTCCGGCCTTTCTGCGGCGGGCGGTACGTTTTTACAGCAGCTTGCCCTGCAGGATTCTCGTACTGGACTCCTCGGCCCAGGCCCATCCAGCCATGGCGGGTCAATTCCCGAACGTGGACTATCAGCACCTGCCGCAGTTCGGTTACTGGGGGATTCGCGCGAAGTTGGCGTATGGCGTCGAGCAAGTGACCACACCGTTCATGGTGTTTGCCGCCGACGATGACTTCCATGTGCATGACGCGTTGTACGAAGCCACCGAATTCATGATGGCCAACCCCGACTACGCCTTGTGTCATGGCTACAGCATGATGTACCTGGCGCTGGCCAATGGCGTCAGTTACTACCGGCGCGACAAGAAAGTCTGTGAAGATTATTCGGCGGAATGTGCCCAGGCCCGCACCCGGGATTACATGGAGCAATACCTCCCGCCGTTCTATGCCGTGCAGCGCACCGCGCTGCTGCATGATTGGTATCAAGTCCTGCCGGAGCAAACCAGCTTCCAGTGGCAGGAAGTCGGCCATACGTATTACATGCTGGCACGTGGCAAGGCGCGCATTCTGCCAATCCCCTATGTCGTGCGTGAAATCAACTACGAGCACTCCGACCACAAGACCGAGATTTTCCACTCGCTGGCCTATACCGACGCCAAATCGGTCGCCGAGCGCGAAGACTTCGCCGGTTTCCTGGCCGGGCTGACCACGCAAGTGGGTGATCAGGACCCAGAGCAGGGGGCGCAGGTCGTGCTCCAAACCTTCGCGGCGATGGCCGATGGCCTGCGAAAGGGGCGTGCACTGACGGCCGAATTGATCATCGAGTCCGCATGGACGAGTGCCGAGCCAGGTCCTCAGCGTCGTTTCGGGCCCAAGCAGTACGTCGAAATGCCGTTTTACAATCAGGCGTTTTTCGATCAGTTGACGCACTTCGAATTCCTGATGCACGCCATGCCGGCCGGTCGTGTCCAGTTGCAAGGCCTGGAAGGTGTGTGGACACAGCAGGAACACTTGCTGCGCGCGCGCAACAACGATACGCCGGAAAGTGTGGTCGACCGGTTGTGGATGGCCCATGACTGCAATGCGTTCAACCGCACCGTGGTCAAACGCCTGGCGGCGCAACTCGAGCTGCTGGGCGAGGAGGAGGACGCGCAAACCCTGCGTGACTGGCTCGCTCGCCTCGAGGCCGTATCGGTCGATACGCAACAAGCGGCCTTTGACAAGATGCAGTCCGGCCGCCTGCTCAAATGGCTGGCGCCGCGACAGCCCGATGCCGAGCAGTCCGAGTCAATTGCCCGGCACCTGGCCGCGAACGATGGCGGCCCGCAGTTCGGCATCTTTGTGCTCGACCTCGACAACAACATCGACCAGGTGCAAGTCACCCTCGACAGCCTGGTCGAGGGGCATGGCAAAGCCTTCAAAATCGTGGTCTTCACCACCGGTGAACCGCCAGCGGCGACCACCGGGCACAACACATTGCACTTTGTCCGGGTCACCCAGGGCAACTTTGTCGACAAGCTCAACCAGAGCGCCCGGCAGTCGGCATGCGACTGGCTGTTGCTGGCGCAAGCGGGTGACGAGTTCACCGCTGGCGGGCTGTTGCGCGCCAGTCTGGAGCTGATGGCGGCGACCGATGTGCGAGCAGTCGCCACCGACGAAATCCAGCGAATGGCCAATGGTGCGCTGGTGGATGTGTTCCGCCCTGGCTTCAACCTTGACCTGCTGCAAAGCCTGCCGGCGCTGATGGCGCGGCACTGGCTGATTCGTCGGGACGTGCTGCTTGAGGTCGGTGGTTACGAAGCCGATTTCAGCAAGGCGCTGGAATTCGACGTGCTGCTGCGCATCATTGAACAGGGCGGTCTCGGCGGTCTGGCGCATCTGGACGAGCCGTTGCTGATCACCCAGGCACCCGCGCTGGAAGAAAACCCGCATGAGCGTCAGGCGTTGCTGCGACACCTGGGCAATCGTGGCTACAAGGCCAAGATCACATCGTCGGTGCCGGGCACCTATCAGATCGATTACCGCCATACCGAACGGCCGCTGGTCTCGATCATTGTGCCTGCCGGGGATGATCTGCCTGAGTTGCAACGCTGCCTGGAAGGCGTGTTGCTCAGAACCCGATACACCCGCTATGAAGTGCTCATCGCGGCCAACCCGAATCAGTCGGCGGCCGTCAACGATTGGCTGGGCACGCTGCAGAACGCCAAGGTGCGGGTCCTGTTTGCGGATCAACCCTTGAGCGACGCGGCCGCGTGCAACGCCGCCAGTCAGCAGGCTCAGGGCGAGTACCTGGTGCTGTTGGCCGCTGACGCTGAAGTGGTCAACCCGAACTGGATCGAGTCGTTGCTCAACCATGCCCAACGTCCGGAAGTCGGTATCGTCGGTGCCAAGTTGATTGATCGTGAGCGCAAGATCGCCCAGGCCGGTCTGATTCTGGGC
The DNA here is from genome assembly GCF_055179735.1 of Pseudomonas sp. Emmai. Classification (NCBI taxonomy): domain Bacteria; kingdom Pseudomonadati; phylum Pseudomonadota; class Gammaproteobacteria; order Pseudomonadales; family Pseudomonadaceae; genus Pseudomonas; species Pseudomonas sp. Emmai. The sequence continues at coordinate 2,088,233 of NZ_CM143685.1, forward strand.
TTGAACGGCGGTGTCGGTTCGGCCTTTGTCGGGGAAGAATACGACGCCAGCGTCTACATGCAGCGACTGGTGGTGGAGCAGAACTACTCCGCCGTCTCAAAGGTGTGCCTGATGGTGCGCAAAGACCTGTTCGACGCCTTGGGCGGTCTGGACGACGTGACCTTCGGCGACGGTTTCAGTGATGTCGATTTGTGCCTCAAGGCCGGGCAGGCGGGTTATCTCACCGTGTGGACGCCGCTGGTCCAGGTGATTCATTCGGGCGACCTGTCGCAGGCGCCGCAGGCCCTGAGTGCGTTGCGTGAAAAATGGTCCGCCCACTTCGCTCAGGACTCGGCCTACAACGCCAACCTGGCCTTGACTGGCAAAGGCTTCGCCCTGGGCGAAAGCACTCCGATCGACTGGGCGCAGTTGCTCGTCTAAAAGGATTCACGGCATGTTCAACGGTAAATCGATTTTCATCTCGGGCGGCACCGGTTCGTTCGGGCGCAATTTCATCCGCCGCTTGCTGGAGCAATACCAGCCCAAGCGGGTGGTGGTGTTCTCCCGCGACGAGCTCAAGCAGTACGAGATGCAGCAGACGTTCAACGCACCCTGCATGCGCTACTTCCTCGGTGATGTGCGCGATGCCGAGCGTTTGCGCCAGGCCATGCGCGGCATCGATTACGTGGTGCATGCCGCAGCCCTCAAGCAAGTGCCGGCCGCCGAATACAACCCGACCGAATGCATTCGGACCAACGTCAACGGCGCGGAAAACATCATTGCCGCCGCCATCGACAACGGCGTCAAGCAAGTGGTCGCGCTGTCCACCGACAAGGCGGCCAGCCCGATCAACCTGTACGGCGCGACCAAGTTGCTGTCGGACAAACTGTTCGTGGCCGCCAACAACATTGCCGGCGAGCAACAGACGCGGTTTGCCGTGGTGCGCTACGGCAACGTGGCCGGCTCGCGGGGCTCGGTGGTGCCGTTTTTCAGCAAGCTGATCAACGAAGGCGCCACCGAACTGCCGATCACCGACGAGCGCATGACGCGCTTCTGGATCACCCTCGATCACGGTGTGCAGTTCGTGCTCGACAGCTTTGCCCGGATGCACGGCGGTGAAGTGTTCGTGCCCAAGATCCCGTCGATTCGCATCGTCGATCTGGCGCTGGGCATGGCCGAGCACTTGCCGCACAAACACGTGGGGATTCGTCCGGGGGAAAAACTCCATGAACTGATGGTGCCGCTGGACGATGCACGGATGACCCTGGAGTTCGCCGATCACTACACCATCCAGCCGTCGATCCGCTTCACCAGCGTCGACGTGGATTTTGCCGTGGACAAACTGGGCGAGCAGGGCAAACCGGTGAGCGAAGACTTCGAGTACCGCTCCGACACCAACCCGCATTACCTCACGGTGCGCCAGATCGCCGATCTGCACGCGGAGTTGCCGGCATGATTCCCTATGGTCGGCAAAGCCTGGATCAGAGCGACATCGACGCGGTGGTCGCGGTGTTGCAGTCCGACTGGCTGACCCAGGGCCCGACCATCGAGCGTTTCGAGCAGGCCATGGCCGAGCGTTGCCAGGCCGATTTCGCGGTGGCGGTGTGTAACGCCACGGCGGCGTTGCACATCGCTTGCCTGGCGGCGGGGCTTGGGCCGGGCGATCGGTTGTGGACCACGCCCAATACCTTTTTGGCGTCGGCCAATTGCGGCCGTTATTGCGGCGCCGAGGTGGACTTCGTCGACATCGACCCGCTGACCTGGAACCTCGATGCCTACGCCCTGAAAGCCAGACTGGAAGCGGCGCAGGATAACGGCACGCTGCCCAAAGTGCTGGTGGCGGTGGCGTTCTCCGGGCAGAGCTGCGACATGCGGATGATCGCCGCACTGGCCGAGCGTTACGGCTTCACGGTCATTGAAGACGCCTCCCACGCGGTCGGCGCCTCCTATGCCGGGCGACCGGTGGGCTGCGGTGAATTTGCGGCAATGACGGTGTTCAGTTTTCATCCGGTGAAAATCATCACCAGCGCCGAGGGTGGCATGGTCCTGACCAATCGCCAGGACCTCGCCGAGCGCCTGCAACGCTTGCGTAGCCACGGCATGACCCGGGACCCGGCGCAGATGACCGAACCCAGCCACGGCCCCTGGTATTACCAGCAAGTGGAACTGGGCTTCAATTACCGGATCACTGATTTGCAAGCGGCCCTTGGGCTGTCGCAACTCAACAGGCTCGATGACTTTATCGAGCGTCGGCGGGAACTGGCCGCGCGTTACGACCGCTTGCTGGCGTACTTGCCGTTGACCTTGCCGAGCGCCCAACCCGAGGCCGAATCGGCGTGGCACCTGTATGTGGTGCGCTTGCAGCTGGATCGCATCAGTCTGAGCCATCGGCAGGTCTTCGAAGGGTTGCGAGCGGCGGGAATCGGCGTAAACCTGCACTACATTCCGGTGCATTTGCAGCCCTACTACCGTGACCTGGGGTTTGCTGAAGGCGATTTTCCTGAAGCGGAACGTTACTACGCCGAGGCCATCAGCCTGCCGCTGTTTCCGTTGCTCAGCGATGAACAACAGGACTACGTGGTCGAGCAACTGCGACGATTGACCGAACAATGACCTCGACCCCTACGGGTGTACACCCCGGTGTTAGTGATAAGCGGATGGGAATGTGCAATGCGTGAGCTGAGTGAACAGGAAAAATTCTGGCAGGGCGATTTCGGCAACCAGTACGTCGAGCGCAACGTCGGGCAACCCTTGGTCGCGGCTAACCTGGCCTTGTTCGCCAAGGCGCTGACCCGCGCCGGGCGCATCGAAAGCCTGGTGGAGTTGGGCACCAATGCCGGCAACAATTTGCAGGCCCTGCGTCAGCTGTTGCCGCAATCGGAACTGTTCGGCGTGGAGATCAATGAAAGCGCGTGCGCCCAGGCCCAGGCGCTGGGGATCGCCCAGATCTGGCACGGTTCGCTGTTCGATTTCCCTCGTCAGCGCACGTTTGACCTGACCCTGAGCAAAGGCGTGCTGATTCATCTGGCGCCGGAACTGCTGTCCGCCGCGTATGCGCAATTGTATGAATTGAGCCAGCGGTACATCCTGATTGCCGAGTACTACAACCCGGTGCCGGTCGAGGTGTCGTATCGCGGTAACAGCGGTAAGTTATTCAAGCGTGATTTCGCCGGTGAAATGCTCGATCGTTACGCTGACCTGCAACTGCTGGATTATGGGTTCGGCTACCATCGCGACCCGCAATTCCCGGTGGACGACATCACCTGGTTCCTTCTGGAAAAACGCCCTTGAACAACGTCGCAATCATCCCGGCCCGCGGTGGCAGCAAACGCATACCGCGCAAGAACCTCAAGCCGTTCGACGGCGTGCCGATGATTGCCCACTCGATTAAAACCGCCCTCGATTCGGGGTTGTTCGCCCAGGTCGTGGTCAGCACCGACGATGAAGACATCGCCGAGCTGGCCCGGGCCTGTGGCGCACAGGTGCCGTTCATGCGGCCAGCGGCGCTGGCGGATGACTTCACCGGCACGGCGGCGGTGATTGCCCACGCCTTGCAAGCGTTACCGGAGCAGGATTTTGATTTCGCCTGTTGCATCTATGCCACGGCGCCGCTGCTGCAAATCCGGTTTCTGCAACAGGGCCTGGCGTTGCTGGAGCAGCACCCGGACAAGTCCTTTGCGTTCTCGGTGTGCGACTTCGCCTTCCCCGTACAGCGGGCGCTGACCCTTGACGATCACGGCGCATTGACCGCGTTGTACCCGCAGTTCAGCCAGACGCGTTCGCAAGATCTGCCGCCGGCCTATCAGGACGCCGGGCAGTTTTATTGGGGGCGGCGCAGCGCCTGGTTGCAGGGCGAGGTGTTGTATTCGACGCAAAGCCTGCCGGTGATCTTGCCGCGCTATCTGGTGCAAGACATCGACACACCTGAAGACTGGAAGCGCGCCGAGTACCTGTATGCCGCGTTGAAGGCCGGTGGGGAGTTGCAATGAGAGTGCTGATCCGTGCCGACGCCTCGCCGACCATCGGCAGCGGCCATATCGCCCGCTTGCTGCCCCTGGCCCGGACCTTGCGCAAGCAGGGCGTGCACGTCGCGTTTGCCTGCCGCAAGTTGCCGGGGCATCGGCTCGACAGTCTGGCGGCCGAAGGCTTTGAAACCTTCGCGCTACCTGAGCGCTATCCCGAAGAAGACCCGCAACAAGCCATCGAATCGATGCTGCCGTGGCAGGCAGACATTGCCGCGCTGGGCGTGTTGCTGGAAAGCCAGGCGTCGTTCGACTGGATCATCGTCGACCACTATGGCCTCGATCATCACTGGCAGACCGCCGCCCGGCGCTGGGCGCCACGGATCGCGGCGGTGGATGATCTGGCGACACGCACCTACAGCGTCGACTTGCTGCTGAACCAGAACCTGTCGGGCACGCCACAGGCCTATGCCGGGCTGATTGGCCCCGATTGCCGGACCTTGCTCGGACCCCGTTTCGCCCTGCTGCGCGATGAATTCTGCTGCCCGGTGATTGATATCAAACCCCAGGCCAAACAGGTGCTGGTGAACTTCGGCGGCTTCGATGCCGCGATGCAAACCCATCACGCCATGCTCGCGCTGATGGACTTTGCAGAACTGGAAGTCGACTTCGTCGCCGGTGCCGACAACCCGGCCTGGGACGCAATGCACGCGCTGGCAGCCGGTCGTCCGAATTGGCGTTTGCACCGTTTTGTCAGCGACTTTTACCGGTTGATGACCGAGGCCGATCTGTTTATCGGCGCCGGTGGCGGCACCAGTTGGGAGCGCGCCGCCATGGGGCTGCCGACGATTTGCATTGCCGTGTCGAACAATCAGCAGGCCAATGGCGAGGTCATGGCCACTGCAGGGGCCCATGTGTTCCTCGGCGCCCGGGAGCAGGTCAGCGTCGAGCAACTGCGCCAGGCCATCGGTTTCGTGGCGGGCAATCAGGGTTTACGCCAGAGCCTGGCCGAGCGTTCCCGGCAGTTGGTCGATGGCCGTGGTGCGCAGCGAGTGGCGACCGCGCTGGTCGGTGCGGTGTTGCCGCTGCGCGAGGCGACGCTCGACGACGCGCGATTGTTGTTCGACGGACGCAATGCCGACGCGGTACGGCGCTGGTCACTGGACAGCCGCCTCCTCGATTGGCCGTCGCACCAGGCGTGGCTGGCGGCAAGTCTGGACAACGAGCAGCGCGTGCTATTGATCGCCGAGGCCGGCGATGGCCCGGTCGGGGCGCTGCGTTATGACCTTCATGGGTTGAGCGCCGAAGTTTCGATTTATCTGTTCGAAGGCCGTTTCGGGCTGGGCTGGGGCAGGGCGCTGCTGGCCCGGGGCGAAGCCTTCGTGAAGGCCCGCTGGCCGCAACTGCAAAGCATCACCGCGCACGTCTTGCCCGCCAACCAGCCGTCGCTGAGCCTGTTTCGCGAAGCCGGTTTCACCCAGAGTGCTTGCGCGTTCACCCGCGTATTGAAGGATCACGTAAATGACTAGTTTCAAGATTGGCGATCGCCTGATCGGTGCCGATGCGCCGCCGTTCATCATTGCCGAGATGAGTGGCAACCATAACCAGTCCCTGGACGTGGCGCTGCAAATCGTCGACGCCGCCGCCAAGGCCGGCGCCCACGCCTTGAAACTGCAAACCTACACCGCCGAGACCATGACCCTGGACCTCGATGAAGGCGAGTTCTTCATCAAGGACCCCAACAGCCTGTGGACCGGCACCTCGTTGTACGCGCTGTACGAGAAGGCCCATACGCCGTGGGAGTGGCACGCGCCGATTTTCGCCCGCGCCAAGGCGTTGGGCATGTTGGCGTTTTCGACGCCGTTCGACGATACAGCGGTGGACTTCCTCGAAAGCCTCGATGTGCCGGCCTACAAAATCGCCAGTTTCGAAAACACTGATCTGCCGCTGATTCGCCGTGTGGCCGCGACCGGCAAGCCGCTGATCATCTCCACCGGCATGGCCAGCATCGCCGAGCTCGACGAAACCGTGCGCGCCGCCCGCGAGGCCGGTTGCAAGGATCTGGTGCTGCTCAAGTGCACCAGTACCTACCCGGCGACCCCGGCCAACAGCAATGTGCGGACCATCCCGCATCTGCGGGAATTGTTTGGTTGTGAGGTCGGGCTGTCCGATCACTCCATGGGCGTCGGCGTGTCGGTCGCGGCGGTGGCGCTCGGGGCGACCGTGGTGGAAAAGCACTTCACCCTCGACCGTGGCGCTGGCGGGGTCGACGCCAGTTTCTCCCTGGAGCCGGCGGAACTGGCCAGCCTGGTGATCGAAACCGAGCGCGCCTGGCAGGCCATGGGGAATGTGCATTACGGCGTGACCGAGGCCGAGCGCAAGTCGCTGGTGTACCGACGCTCGCTGTACGTTACCCAGGACATGGCCGCCGGTGAACCCTTCACCGCCGCCAATCTGCGGGCCATTCGCCCAGGCCTGGGGCTGGCGCCCAAACACGCGCAAACCCTGCTGGGGCGCCGCGCCCGCCAGGCGATCAAGCGCGGAACGGCGCTCGACTGGTCATTGGTCGAATAACCCTTGTCGGGCTGATTCGGCAAAATAGCGTGACCTGTGAGTCATAACGCGCATCTTCACTGTATTGTATTGACCGGGGAGATGGCGCCTGGCCCTTTATCGGGTCCAGTGATAGCCCTTGACGCTTCCCGCTGCCGCCCGTTTCGGGCGGCTGAAAATCTTTGTATGTCGGCGCCCCTCGAATCCTTGCGAGCGGTGGTATTGGGCTGTTTATTATTGGGAAGCCGTAATGATTGGCATAAAAAGCATTGCGAGCTACGTTCCTGTAGCCGGCGTGGACAATTACGCACAAGGTGCAAAATTCGAGAAGGATGAAGAGTTCATCCTGGGCAAGATCGGTTCGGCCTTCCTGCCGCGCAAAGACGCTGAGCAGGAAACCTCGGACCTGTGTGTCGAAGCAGCCAACGCGCTGTTCGCCAACAACCCCGATTTGAAACGTGAAGCCATCGACGTGCTGATCGTCGTGACCCAGAACGGTGACGAAGAAGGCCTGCCGCACACCGCCGCCATCGTTCAGGACAAGCTGGGCCTGTCGACCAACGTGGCCGCGTTTGATATTTCCCTGGGCTGCTCGGGCTATGTCTACGGCCTCTACGCGATCAAGGGCTTCATGGAAGCCACGGGCCTGAAGAATGGCCTGCTGATCACCGCCGATCCGTACTCCAAGATCGTCGACCCGGAAGATCGCAACACCACCATGCTGTTCGGCGATGCCGCCACCGCGACCTGGATGGGCGACGGCGCGCCGTGGCAACTGGGCAAGGCCAAGTTCGGCACCGATGGTTCCGGCGCGCCGCACTTGAAGGTCACCGATGGCGTGTTCTACATGAACGGTCGCCAGGTCTTCAATTTCGCGCTGCTCAAAGTCCCGGCGCATCTGCATGAACTGCTGGATGAGTCAGGCCTCAAGGCTGACGACATCGACGCCTTTTGCATTCACCAGGGCAGCGCGGCAATTGTCGATGCGGTCGCCCGGCGTTTCGAAGGCGAGCCGGAGAAGTTCATCAAGGACATGGTCGAGACCGGTAATACCGTGTCGTCGAGTATTCCGCTGCTGCTGGAAAAACACGTCCTGGACTCTGACTGGCAGCGCGTTGCGCTGAGCGGCTTTGGGGTGGGACTGTCGTGGGGTTCGGCGATTATCTATCGTCCCTGAGCCGGTTCTGTAGGCGCAGCCTTCGGTAGCTCCTACCGGGTATGCAGCAGCCTTGAGAACCAAAAGGGCCGACACAAAAAAGCGTTCAAGGGTTAACCTTGAACGCTATTTTTTTGCCTGTATGAACAGCGAGGCAGCATGAGCGAATGCTTTGATGACAATGCCCAGGTGATCGAGCGCCGCTGGCCGGCGTTGTATACGCGGTTGATGCTGGAAGACAGCACGTCGGTCCAGGCCGAGTTGACCGAGGGCCTGGCTTCGACGCTGAGCATTGACGGCATCCAGCTCACCAGTCGCCATGACCGTGTCCATGAAGCCCGTGTGCAGGCCGCCAGTTTGCCGACGGACAGGCCGCAGTTGCATGTCTACGGCACCGGCCTTGGGGACTTGCCGGCGGTCCTGCTGGAGCGTTCCGGGCTTGAGCGCTTGTACGTGCACATCCTCAACGGCGCCCTGTTTGCGCTGGTGCTGCAATTGCTCGATCAGCGGCACTGGCTCGACGACCCACGGGTGGAGCTGCTGTATGCCGGCGATCATGCGGATATCTACACGCCGTTTTTCGCACTGCCGGCGGAAATGCTGCTAGCCGATGACTTCAACGCTAAGATTCGTGATCGGCTGGTCAACGAAGTCCATCTGAGTTTCAACAATCGCGATTTCGACCCGCAATTGCCGTTCATTCAGCAGCGCTTGCAGGATTGCCTGGACGTGTTGCTCGCGGATGACGATGTGGCACATCTGTTTGGCACCTGCACCGGCCGTGAAATCTATGTGATTGGCACCGGGCCGACCCTGGAAAGTCACTTCGAGCGCCTGGCGGCGGTGCGCGGGCAGGCCGAGCGGCCGCTGTTCATCTGTGTCGACACCGCCTATCTGCCCTTGCGCAAGCACGGGATCGTCCCCGATCTGGTGGTGACGATCGACAAACTGATCAGTTTTCGACACTTGCCTTTCGAGGAATCCGACGGCATCCCGTTGGTGTACCTGCCCATGAGCGATCCGGCGGTGTTGAAGGCCTGGAAGGGCAAGCGCTATGGCGGTTATACCGCCAGCCCGATCTACGACGCGTTGCGTCAGCAGCATCCCAGGGCGCAACTGCATGCGGGCGGCAGCGTGATTCACCCGGCCGTGGACCTGGCGGTAAAGATGGGCGCCACGCGCATTACCCTGTTCGGCGCCGACTTTGCCTTCCCGATGAACAAGACCCATGCCGGGTGGAATGACGGCGACCTGGGGCCCGCCCTGGAGCAGGCTCGACATTGGGTCCGTGACGGCTATGGCGAACGGGTCCGCACGCAGCTGAATTTTCGCGGCTACCTGTGTGTGCTGGAGCGTTATATCGCCGCGCATCCGCAAGTGAACTTCCTTAACAGCAGCCGCGCGGGAGCGATGATCGTCGGTACGCAGTTCAATCAGGAGTTTGTGCAATGAGTGCGCTGGTGAAGTGCATCGGCGAATGCCGCCAATGCGCCGGATTGTTCCGGTTGGGGCGGGATGTCGAAGCGGCGTTGGTCATGGTGGATGTCTTCGATGAGGCGCAGCGGCTTTTAGCGTCCGCGCCTCAGGATGTTCAGCAGTCGTGGACGCAGGTACTGACCCAAATGCTGGCGAGTCAGGAGCGTCAGGATTGGTTGGGGCTTGCCGATTTCATGGAATATGAGCTGATTGATTTGCTGGAAAGTGCTCAGGGTTGAGGTCGACCAACGGCTCTGGCCTACGGGTTGGTGCCATGGACAGTTTTATGACGTCATTTTTTCGTGGTTGAGGGGCCGCCAAGCCCTTGTTTTGCAAGGGGTGGCAGGGTGATGGCAAATATTTTTGAAAAAGCCCTCAAGCAACCTGCCAAGCCGACGATAACTATTACGAAGGTTCTCTAGGCCACACCCGGCGGTTGCCAGGGCCGGAAGCCGCAGTACCCAACCAACGAGGAATTCGTCATGGCTTTAACAGTAAACACCAACACTACGTCGTTGAACGTTCAGAAAAACCTGAACCGCGCTTCCGATGCCCTGTCCACCTCGATGCAGCGCCTGTCCTCCGGCCTGCGTATCAACAGCGCTAAAGACGACGCTGCTGGCCTGCAGATCGCAACCCGCATGACGACTCAGATCCGTGGTGGCAACCAGGCGATCCAGAACGCCAACGACGGTATCTCCGTTGCTCAGACCGCTGAAGGCGCGCTGCAAGCTTCGACCGACATTCTGCAGCGTATGCGTGAACTGGCTGTTAAAGCACGTACCGGTACCAACGGCAGCGTTGACCAGACCGCTACCAACTCTGAATTCGCTCAGATGTCTGACGAATTGTCCCGTATCGCCGCTTCCACCAACCTGAACGGCAAAAACCTGCTGGACGGTTCGGCTGGCACCGTGACCCTGCAAGTGGGCGCAAACACTGGTTCGGCTAACCACATCGACCTGGTACTGAGCTCCAAGTTCGACGCCGTCAGCCTGTCGGTTGGTAGCGGTACTGTAGTTCTGACCGGTGCAAGCGTTTCGGGCGCTGCTGCAAACATCGACAACGCAATCACTGCAATCGATGCTGCAATCGCGGCAATCAACAGCACTCGCGCCAGCCTCGGTGCTTCGCAAAACCGTCTGACCAGCACCATCGCCAACTTGCAAAACATTGTTGAAAACACCACGGCTGCACAAGGTCGCGTACAAGATACCGACTTCGCCGCAGAAACAGCTAACCTGACCAAACAGCAAACTCTGCAACAAGCTTCCACCGCTGTTCTGGCCCAGGCTAACCAGCTGCCATCCGCTGTACTGAAACTGCTTCAGTAATATCGGATCGGGTTTTGGCGGGGGAGTGCGCTTGCGTGCTCTCTCGCTTTTTCCGTTTAAGAGGTGATGGTTATGGACATGGGCGTGAAGCTGAACTTGTCTTACCCGGCCGCGCAACCGGCGGTCAGCACTACCGAAAAGCCGGTCGAAAAGCCTCGTGCCGAAAGTACCCAGCCTGTCGCAGCCAGCAAAGGCTCTGATTCTGGTAAATCGGACAATTCGGATGAGTTGAAAATGGCCGTTCAAGAGATCGAAAAGTTCGTTCAGTCGGTTAAGCGCAACCTGGAATTTTCCATCGATGAAACGTCCGGCAAGGTCATCGTCAAGGTGATTGCCAGTGAGTCCGGTGAAGTCATTCGGCAGATTCCGTCAGCCGAAGCAATGAAGCTGGCTGAAAGCCTGCACAATGCCAGCAATGTTTTGTTCGATGCCAAAGCCTGATACTGGCATGAAACGTGTTTGTACGATCATTGATCGCTGACAGTGGTCAAAAGACCGGCGACACACAGAAAGGGAGATGCACATGGCAAGTCCAATTTTACCGGGTGCGGGTCTAGGCTCTGGTCTCGACATCGGTTCGATCGTGTCCGCGCTGGTCAACTCCGACAAGTCGGCCAAACAAACGCAAATTGATACCCAGACCAAAACCAACACCCTGAAAATTTCCGGTGTCGGCTCCTTGAAGAGTGCGCTGGCGGCCTACCAGGCCACGCTGACTCAACTCAACAGCGCGACCAGTCCTGCGTTTGCCGGTTTTACCGCGACGTCGGGCAATACTTCTGTTCTGGCTGCAACCTCGGATAACACGGCGGTTGCGGGTACCTACAACGTGGTTGTGCAGAGTCTGGCCACGGGTTCGAAAGTCGGCAGTGCTGCTTTCGCCGGCGGTGCCGCCAGTGCCATTCCGAGTGGTACTCTGAAAATCAGTCAAAATGGCACTGATTACAACGTCACGATTCCGGCCAATGCGACGTTGCAAAGTACCCGGGACGCGATCAACACCGCTCAAGCTGTCAACGGTATTTCCGCCAACATCGTGACCGACAGCACGGGTGCCTCGCGCCTGGTGATCAACTCCAACAAGACCGGTGCCGGTTCTGACCTAAATGTCAGCGGTATTGCCGGCCTCGAAATTGATGGCACCGTGCCGATGGGGTCCACCCCTGCGCCGGGTGCTTCCGGGGCCATCAACGGGATTGCCGCAGATGCCAAGCTGACCATCGACGGCCTGACCGTTACCAGCAAGAGCAATACGGTGACCGGTGCGATCAGTGGCCTGACGCTCAACCTGGCTGCAATGAGTCCAACTTCGGGTGGGGTTGGAACCCCGACAGTGGTCACTGTGGCGAGCAACACCACCGGTTTGCAGACGTCGATTCAGGCGTTCGTCGATGCCTACAACACCCTGAAAAAGACCATTGATACCCTGACCACTGCGACAGCGGATGCCGATGGCAAGCTGACTGTTTCAGCGGCGTTCACCGGTGATTCGCTGCCGCGCTCGCTGATTGCGGACGTACGTGGCGTGCTGACCGCGCCGGGTGCGGCGGGTCCGTTGTCCGTGCTGTCGCAGATCGGTGTGATGACAGACGCGTTCACCGGTAACCTGAAATTCGACACGGCTGCGTTCACCAAGACCATGAGCAACAATGGCATGACCGGCCAGGTGCAGCAGTTGTTCAGTGGTACGGACGCTAACAACGGCTTGTTGGCGCGCATGGGCAAGGCGATCGACCCTTACTTGAAGACGGGCGGATTGCTCGATCAGCGCAACACCAACCTTACCAGTACGGCCAAGAAAATTTCCGAGCAGCAGAAGACGCTGGATCTGCATGTCACCAGCCTGACGCAGACCTTGACGGCCAAGTACAACGCCATGGATCTGCTGGTTGGGCAAATGAAAGCGACGGCGAGCAACATCACCTCGTTCTTCGCTTCCTTGAACGCCCAGAAGTCAGCCAGCTAGTCATGAGCTGACGACAAAAACCCGGCTACGCTTTCTGGCGTGCGCCGGGTTTTTGTCTTTTGATCTAAAGTTTTTTGGCTCGCAGGCGATACACTGGTCATACGAGTCATTGTGGCAATGAGGTAGAACATGAATCCGATGTTAGCCCTTCGGCAATACCAGAAGGTGGGCGCGCAAGCACAGGCGTCCGAGGCCAGTCCGCACCGTCTGGTGCAAATGCTGATGGAAGGCGGCCTGGACCGCATCGCCCAGGCCAAGGGTGCCATTGAGCGTAAAGACGTGCCTGCCAAGTGCGTGGCGATCAGCAAGGCCATCGGCATTGTCGGTGGCTTGCGTGAAGGCCTGGATCTGGACAAGGCCGCCGAAACCGTTGGCGAACTTGACCGTCTTTATTCCTACATGATGAAGCGCCTCGCCGAAGCGAACATCAAGAGCGACCCGCGGATTCTCGATGAAGTCGCCGGTTTGCTGCGCACGGTCAAAGAAGGCTGGGATGCTATCGCAGCGCCAGGTCCGCAGTTTTAAGGAGATCACCATGAGTCTTGTATTGCAGCGAATCGAACAAACCCGCGAAGCGTTGGTCGGTGCCCTGGCCGAACGCAACTGGGAGGCAATCGGTCAGTTGGACCTGGATTGCCGTTCCTGCATGGAAGACGTCTTGAGTGAAGCTTCGCTGGACGAGGGGGCGTTGCGCGACAATCTTGAGGAGCTGCTGCATGTCTACAAGCAGCTGCTTGAGGTGGCGATGGGGGAGAGGCAGGCGATAGTCGACGAGATGTCTCAGATCCACCAAGCACAGAATGCCGCAAAGGTTTACCATCTGTTTGGTTAATCCGCGGTTAATCCAAACATAGTGCGCCATAAATTTGACTGTGCACGGTTTTTTGACTTAACTAGTGGCTGTATCCAGATTTCAGGCGTCTACAGGCATAACGTGTCTGCAAGCGTCTAGCTTGCCCCCTCATTTCGGGCATTGAGTTGACTAGGGAAGTTGCTATTGCATGTGGCGTGAAACCAAAATTCTGCTAATTGATGACGATAGCGTCCGTCGCCGCGATCTGGCGGTGATTTTAAATTTTCTCGGTGAAGAAAATTTACCCTGCGGAAGCCATGACTGGCAGCAGGCGGTCGGCTCGTTGTCATCAAGTCGTGAAGTCATTTGTGTGCTGATCGGGACGGTCAATGCTCCTGGCGCGCTTTTGGGCTTGCTAAAGACACTCTCAACCTGGGATGAGTTCCTTCCGGTTTTGTTAATGGGCGATAATTCTTCCGTTGACTTGCCTGAAGACCAGCGTCGCCGAGTGCTTTCGACCCTCGAAATGCCGCCCAGCTACAGCAAATTGCTCGACTCCCTGCACCGTGCCCAGGTCTATCGCGAGATGTATGACCAGGCCCGCGAGCGCGGTCGTCACCGCGAACCCAATCTGTTCCGCAGCCTTGTCGGCACCAGCCGTGCGATCCAGCACGTGCGCCAGATGATGCAGCAGGTGGCCGACACCGATGCCAGCGTGCTGATCCTCGGCGAATCCGGCACTGGCAAGGAAGTGGTCGCGCGCAATCTGCATTACCACTCCAAGCGTCGCGACGCGCCGTTCGTTCCGGTCAACTGCGGGGCGATCCCGGCCGAGTTGCTGGAAAGCGAACTGTTTGGCCACGAGAAGGGCGCCTTCACCGGGGCCATCACCAGCCGCGCCGGGCGTTTCGAACTGGCCAACGGCGGTACGCTGTTCCTCGACGAAATCGGTGACATGCCGTTGCCGATGCAGGTCAAGCTGCTGCGGGTCCTGCAGGAGCGCACCTTCGAGCGCGTGGGCAGCAACAAGACCCAGAGCGCCGATGTGCGCATCATCGCGGCGACCCACAAGAATCTCGAAAGCATGATCGAGATCGGCGCCTTCCGCGAAGACTTGTACTACCGCTTGAACGTATTTCCGATCGAGATGGCGCCGCTGCGCGAACGTGTCGAAGACATCCCGTTGCTGATGAACGAGTTGATCTCGCGCATGGAGCACGAGAAGCGCGGTTCGATCCGTTTCAACTCGGCGGCGATCATGTCCCTGTGCCGTCACGGCTGGCCGGGCAACGTCCGTGAACTGGCCAACCTGGTGGAGCGCATGGCGATCATGCATCCATATGGGGTGATCGGTGTGGTCGAGTTGCCGAAGAAATTCCGCTACGTCGACGACGAAGACGAACAGCTGGTCGACAGCCTGCGCAGCGATCTGGAAGAGCGGGTGGCCATCAACGGGCACACCCCGGACTTCAGCGCCAATGCCCTGCTGCCGCCGGAAGGCCTGGACCTGAAGGACTACCTCGGTGGTCTGGAGCAAGGGCTGATTCAGCAGGCGCTGGATGATGCCAATGGCATCGTTGCGCGTGCCGCCGAGCGTCTGCGCATTCGTCGCACCACCCTGGTGGAGAAGATGCGCAAGTACGGCATGAGTCGTCGTGACGGTGATGAACAGGCGGATGATTGACGCCTGTTTTTCAAGTCCTTCATTTATAGGCGGTTTTTTTTAGGCACGGGTATTGCTACATCTCTCGCAACGTTCCGTTTCACTGACGGTCAGCCAAGCGAGAGAGCACGATGCCCCAAGCCGCCCAGATGTCTCCTGTCCCTGACGCTTCGGGGCAACCGTCGTCCGTAGAGCAGGCAAGCCGGCTGGGTCTTGAGCAGGCGTTCGCGCTGTTCAACCAGATGTCGAGCCAACTGACTGACTCCTACAGCATGCTCGAAGCCCGGGTCACCGAGCTCAAGGGTGAGCTGGCGGTAGTCAGCGCCCAGCGCATGCAGGAGCTGGCGGAAAAAGAACGCCTGGCCAACCGCCTGCAAAACCTCCTTGATCTGTTACCCGGTGGCGTCATCGTAATCGACGCCCAGGGCATGGTGCGCGAAGCCAACCCGGCGGCTTGCGAGTTGCTCGGCCTGCCCCTCGAAGGCGAGCTGTGGCGCCAGGTGATTGCGCGATGCTTTGCACCCCGTGAAGACGACGGTCATGAAATCTCCCTCAAGGATGGTCGACGCCTGTCGATCGCCACCCGCTCGCTGGATGCCGAGCCAGGTCAGTTGGTATTGCTCAACGACCTGACCGAAACCCGCCACCTGCAAGATCAACTGGCCCGTCATGAACGCCTGTCGTCCCTGGGTCGGATGGTGGCCTCGCTGGCTCACCAGATTCGCACGCCACTGTCCGCCGCGCTGCTGTACGCCAGTCATTTGACTGAGCAGGAATTGCCCGTCGCCACCCAGCAACGTTTCGCCGGTCGTTTGAAAGAGCGTCTGCACGAGCTGGAGCATCAGGTGCGGGACATGCTGGTGTTCGCGCGCGGCGAACTGCCGCTGACCAATCGCGTGACGCCCAAAGAATTGCTGCAATCACTGCAAGCGGCGGCACTGACCCACGTTCAGGACCTGCCCATCCGCTGGCAGTGCGACAGTCATGCCGGGGAGTTGCTGTGCAATCGCGACACCCTGGTCGGGGCGATTCTGAATTTGATCGAAAACGCGATTCAGGCCAGCAACGGCGCTGTTCGCTTGAAGGTTCACCTCTATACCCGGGGTAGCAATCTGCGCCTGTGCGTCAGCGACAGCGGCAGTGGCATCGATGACGCCGTACTGGCGCGCCTGGGCGAACCCTTTTTCACCACCAAGACCACCGGGACCGGGCTGGGTTTGACCGTGGTCAAGGCAGTGGCCCGCGCTCATCAGGGAGAATTGCAGTTGCGCTCGCGGCTCGGTCGCGGCACCTGTGCGCTGGTGTCCCTGCCGTTGTTTATCAGCGCATCGGACGCGGAGTGAAGGGCATGGCAATCAAGGTTCTACTGGTCGAGGATGACCGCGCGCTACGGGAAGCACTGGCGGATACGCTGCTGCTCGCGGGGCACGATTACAAGGCGGTCGGTTCGGCGGAAGAGGCGCTGGCGGCGGTCGGCGTCGAAGCGTTCAATCTGGTGGTCAGTGACGTCAACATGCCAGGCATGGATGGCCATCAGTTGCTCGGATTGTTGCGGGCACGCCAGCCGCAATTGCCGGTGCTGCTGATGACCGCGCACGGCGCTGTGGAGCGGGCCGTCGATGCCATGCGCCAGGGCGCGGCGGATTACTTGGTCAAGCCGTTCGAACCCAAGGCGTTGCTCGATCTGGTGGCGCGGCATGCGCTCGGCAGTCTGGGTGCCACCGACGGTGAAGGGCCGATTGCCTTTGAGCCGGCCAGTGCGCAATTGTTGGAACTGGCCGCGCGGGTGGCGCGCAGCGATTCCACGGTGTTGATCTCCGGCGAGTCCGGCACCGGCAAGGAAGTGCTGGCGCGCTACATCCACCAGCATTCCCATCGCTCCAGCCAACCGTTCATTGCGATCAACTGCGCGGCGATTCCCGACAACATGCTCGAGGCCACGCTGTTCGGTCACGAAAAAGGCTCGTTCACCGGCGCCATCGCGGCCCAGGCCGGCAAGTTTGAACAGGCCGACGGCGGTACCATCCTGCTCGACGAAATTTCCGAAATGCCCATGGGCTTGCAGGCCAAGTTGCTGCGAGTGTTGCAGGAGCGCGAAGTCGAACGGGTGGGCGCGCGCAAACCGATCAGTCTGGACATTCGCGTCGTCGCCACCACTAACCGTGATCTGGCCGGTGAAGTGGCGGCGGGGCGTTTTCGTGAAGACCTTTATTATCGGCTGTCGGTTTTTCCGCTGGCCTGGCGTCCGTTGCGCGAGCGCACCGCCGACATCCTGCCGCTGGCCGAGCGTCTTTTGGCCAAACACGTCAATAAAATGAAGCATGCGGCGGCCAGGCTGTCGCCCGAGGCGCAGGCGTGCCTGATCGGTTATCCATGGCCGGGCAATGTGCGTGAGCTGGATAACGCCATCCAGCGCGCGCTGATCCTGCAGCAGGGCGGTTTGATCCAGCCGCAGGATTTCTGCCTGTCGGGGCCGGTCGCCTGTGCGCCGTTACCCGCGTTGACGCCGGTGCGGGCGGTGGAGGTTGAGGCAGAATCGGCCAGTGCCTTGGGGGATGACCTGCGCCGTCATGAGTTCCAGATGATCATCGACACCTTGCGCGCCGAGCGCGGCCGGCGCAAAGAGGCTGCCGAACGCCTGGGCATCAGCCCGCGCACCTTGCGCTACAAACTGGCGCAAATGCGTGACGCCGGAATGGATGTGGAAGCTTATCTGTTTGCCACCTGATTCACCGGCAAGGCTTTTGTGAAGCAAGGCCACTGAGCTGGCACCCTTGTTGCTAACACCTCAGTACCCGCCGAGTGAGTGTCAAAAAATTGCGGGTCGCCAGAGAGAGTAGACCATGAGCCAAGGTATTGAATTTAATCGATTGATGTTGGACATGCGCTCCATGCAGATGGACGCGATGTCGGCACCGAAATCGACTGCCGCAGTTCCCGAACTGGGTGGCAGCAGCTTTGCCGACATGCTCGGTCAGGCCGTCAATAAAGTGAATGACACCCAGCAGGCGTCCAATCAGCTGTCCAGTGCCTTTGAAATTGGCAAGAGCGGCGTTGATCTGACGGATGTGATGATTTCTTCGCAGAAGGCCAGTGTGTCTTTCCAGGCGTTGACCCAGGTGCGTAACAAGCTGGTTCAGGCGTACCAAGACATCATGCAGATGCCGGTTTAAGGACGAGATTGAGTCATGGCAGAAGCAGTCGCCGATAATGTTCCGGCCAAGGCCACCCCAGTAGACGGCAAACCGCCGTTGTTCGGGTTGTCCTTCCTGGAAAACCTCTCCGAGATGACCATGTTGCGTCAGGTGGGCCTGTTGGTCGGCCTGGCTGCGAGCGTGGCGATTGGCTTTGCCGTGGTGTTGTGGTCGCAGCAGCCGGACTACCGGCCTCTGTACGGCAGTCTTGCCGGTATGGACGCCAAGCAGGTCATGGAAACCCTGGCCGCCGCTGACATCCCTTATACCGTTGAACCGAACTCCGGCGCCTTGCTGGTCAAGGCCGATGATGTGTCCCGTGCGCGGCTCAAGCTCGCGGCCGCTGGTGTCACTCCCAGCGACGGCAACATCGGTTTTGAAATCCTCGACAAGGACCAGGGCCTGGGCACCAGCCAGTTCATGGAAGCGACCCGATATCGTCGCGGCCTCGAAGGCGAACTGGCTCGTACCATCTCCAGCCTGAACAACGTCAAGGGCGCCCGCGTCCATTTGGCGATTCCGAAAAGCTCGGTGTTCGTGCGCGATGAACGCAAGCCTAGCGCTTCGATTCTGGTTGAGCTGTATTCCGGCCGCTCCCTGGAGCCAGGCCAGGTACTGGCGATCATCAACCTGGTCGCCACCAGCGTTCCCGAACTGAGCAAGTCGCAGATCACCGTCGTCGACCAGAAGGGCAACCTGCTGTCGGATCAGGCGGAGAACTCCGAGCTGACCATGGCCGGCAAGCAATTCGATTACAGCCGCCGTATGGAAAGCATGCTCACCCAGCGTGTGCACAACATCCTGCAACCGGTGCTGGGCAATGACCGCTATAAAGCCGAAGTCTCGGCTGATGTGGATTTCAGTGCCGTCGAATCGACGTCCGAGCAGTTCAACCCGGATCAACCGGCGCTGCGCAGCGAGCAATCGACCTCTGAACAACGCACCGCCAGCAATGGCCCGCAAGGTGTGCCGGGTGCTTTGAGCAACCAGCCGCCGTCGCCAGCCTCCGCGCCGCAAACCACCGGTGGCGCCACTGCGTCGGCCGGCATGGTGCAGCCAGGCCAGCCGTTGCTCGATGCAAATGGTCAGCAAATCATGGACCCGGCCACCGGCCAGCCTATGCTTGCTCCTTACCCGGCGGACAAGCGTCAACAATCCACCAAGAATTTCGAGCTTGATCGCTCCATCAGCCACACCAAGCAGCAACAGGGTCGTTTGAATCGCCTGTCGGTGTCGGTGGTGGTGGATGACCAGGTCAAGATCAACGCGGCCAACGGGGAAACCACCCGCGCGCCGTGGAGCGCCGACGAATTGGCGCGCTTCACTCGCCTGGTGCAGGACGCCGTCGGTTTCGACGCCAGCCGTGGTGACAGCGTCAGCGTGATCAACATGCCGTTCTCCGCCGAGCGCGCCGAAGCGATTGCCGATATTCCGTTCTACTCCCAGCCTTGGTTCTGGGACATCGTCAAGCAAGTGCTGGGTGTGTTGTTCATCCTGGTGCTGGTGTTCGGTGTGCTGCGTCCGGTGCTCAACAACATCACCGGTGGCGGTAAAGGCAAACAGCTTGCAGGCTTGGGCAGCGACGTCGAGTTGGGTGGCATGGGCGGCCTGGACGGCGAACTGGCCAACGACCGCGTCAGCCTGGGCGGTCCGCAAAGCATCCTGTTGCCGAGCCCGAGCGAAGGCTATGACGCACAGTTGAATGCAATCAAGAGTTTGGTGGCAGAAGATCCGGGTCGTGTGGCCCAGGTCGTGAAAGAGTGGATTAACGCAGATGAGTGATAACCGAGCCGCTGTCGCCAAACTGTCCCGGGTCGATAAAGCCGCGATTCTGCTGCTGTCCCTGGGTTCGACTGACGCCGCCCAAGTGCTGCGCCACATGGGGCCTAAAGAGGTCCAGCGTGTGGGCGTGGCCATGGCGCAAATGGGTAACGTGCACCGCGAGCAGGTCGAGCAGGTGATGAGCGAGTTCGTCGACATCGTCGGCGACCAGACCAGCCTGGGCGTCGGCTCCGACGACTACGTGCGCAAGATGCTCACCCAGGCCTTGGGCGAAGACAAGGCCAACGGCCTGATCGACCGCATTCTGCTGGGTGGCAACACCAGCGGCCTCGACAGCCTGAAGTGGATGGAACCGCGCGCTGTCGCTGACGTGATCCGATACGAGCACCCGCAGATCCAGGCGATCGTCGTGGCGTACCTCGACCCGGACCAGGCCGGTGAAGTGCTCGGCAACTTCGACCATAAGGTGCGCCTGGACATCATCCTGCGCGTCTCGTCGTTGAACACCGTGCAACCTGCGGCCCTGAAAGAACTGAACCAGATTCTCGAGAAGCAGTTCTCCGGCAACTCGAACGCCTCGCGCACCACCCTGGGTGGCATCAAGCGTGCGGCCGACATCATGAACTTCCTCGACAGCTCGATCGAAGGTCAGTTGATGGACTCGATCCGCGAAGTCGACGAAGACCTGTCCGGTCAGATCGAAGACCTCATGTTCGTGTTCAACAACCTGTCCGATGTCGACGACCGCGGCATCCAGGCGTTGCTGCGCGAAGTGTCTTCCGATGTGCTGGTGCTGGCCCTCAAGGGTTCGGACGAAGGCGTCAAGGAAAAGATCTTCAAGAACATGTCCAAACGAGCGGCCGAACTGTTGCGCGACGACCTCGAGGCCAAAGGCCCGGTGCGTGTCAGCGACGTGGAAACCGCGCAGAAAGAAATCCTCACCATTGCCCGCCGTATGGCCGAAGCCGGAGAAATCGTTCTCGGTGGGAAGGGTGGCGAAGAGATGATCTAAGGTCACTATGTCGTCCAAACATGATGAGTCCAACACCGACCTGATCCGTGGCAAGGAGGTCGGTGGTTTCGACGTCTGGTCGCTGCCCAGCTTCGACCCGCATGTGCCCGAGCCCGAGCCGGAACCCGAGCCCGAGCCGCCGGAAATGGAAGAAGTGCCGCTGGACGAAGTCCAGCCACTGACCCTGGAAGAACTCGAAAGCATCCGTCAGGAGGCCTACAACGAAGGCTTCGCCACGGGTGAGAAAGAAGGTTTCCACAGCGCCACGCTCAAGGTTCGCCAGGAAGCCGAAGTGGCCCTGACCGCCAAGATTGCCGGCCTGGAACAGCTGATGGCCAACCTGTTCGAGCCCATCGCCGAGCAGGACACCCAGATCGAAAAGTCCCTGGTCGACCTCGTGCAGCACATCACCAAACAGGTGATTCAGCGCGAGCTCGCCATCGATTCCACGCACATCGAAAGCGTCATGCGCGAAGCCCTCAAACTGTTGCCGCTGGGCGTGGGCAATGTGCGGCTGTACATCAATCCCCAGGATTTCGAACAGGTCAAAGCCCTGCGCGAGCGCCATGAAGAAACCTGGCGCATCGTCGAAGACGAAGCCTTGTTGCCGGGCGGTTGCCGGGTCGAAACCGAGCACAGCCGCATCGACGCCACCGTCGAAACCCGCGTCACCCGGGTCATGGACAAGTTGTTCGATCAGTTGCATGAACAAGCGCTGCACCCGGCCGAGCCGGACATGAGCCTTGAACTGCCGATCGATGCCAAGCCTGAGCCCGCGCCGGAAGCGGAGCTGGAACTGCCGCCAGAACTGGACACTCCCGATGCGCCTTGATCGCACCAGTTTCGCCAAGCGCCTGGGCAGCTACGTCGAGGCCACGGAACTGGAAGGCGCGCCAATCCTTGAAGGTCGCTTGCTGCGCATGGTCGGCCTGACCCTGGAAGCCGAAGGCTTGCGCGCCGCCATGGGCAGCCGCTGCATGGTCATCAACGACAACAGCTATCACCCGGTGCAGGTCGAAGCCGAAGTCATGGGCTTCTCCGGCAGCAAAGTGTTTCTGATGCCGGTGGGCAGCGTCGCTGGCATTGCCCCTGGCGCGCGGGTGGTGCCGATGGCCGATACCGGGCGTTTGCCGATGGGCATGAGCATGCTCGGTCGGGTGCTTGACGGCGCCGGTCGCGCACTCGACGGCAAGGGCGGGATGAAAGCCGAAGACTGGGTGCCGATGGATGGCCCGACCATCAACCCGCTCAAGCGCCACCCGATCAGCGAGCCGCTGGACGTGGGGATTCGCAGCATCAACGGTTTGTTGACGGTCGGTCGCGGTCAGCGTCTGGGCCTGTTCGCCGGTACCGGCGTGGGTAAGTCGGTGCTGCTGGGCATGATGACCCGGTTCACCGAGGCCGACATTATCGTGGTCGGGCTGATCGGTGAGCGGGGTCGTGAGGTTAAAGAGTTCATCGAGCACATCCTCGGTGAAGAAGGCCTCAAGCGCTCGGTGGTGGTGGCGTCCCCGGCGGACGACGCGCCGCTGATGCGTTTGCGCGCGGCGATGTACTGCACGCGCATTGCCGAGTATTTCCGCGACAAGGGCAAGAATGTCCTGTTGCTCATGGATTCGTTGACCCGTTTCGCCCAGGCCCAGCGGGAAATCGCCCTGGCCATTGGCGAGCCGCCGGCGACCAAGGGGTATCCGCCGTCGGTGTTCGCCAAGTTGCCGAAACTGGTGGAACGGGCCGGTAACGCCGAGAAGGGCGGCGGTTCGATCACCGCGTTCTACACCGTATTGTCCGAAGGCGATGACCAGCAGGACCCGATCGCCGACGCCGCCCGAGGCGTGCTCGACGGCCACATCGTGCTGTCCCGGCGCCTGGCCGAGGAAGGGCATTACCCGGCCATTGACATCGAAGCGTCCATCAGCCGGGTCATGCCGTCGGTGGTCACGCCGGAACACATGATGCGCGCCCAGTATTTCAAGCAACTGTGGTCGCGGTATCAGCAGAGTCGCGACTTGATCAGCGTCGGCGCCTATGTGGCCGGTGGCGATCGGGAAACCGACCTGGCGATTTCCCTGCAACCGCAGTTGGTCCGCTACCTGCGCCAGGGCCTGAACGACAAAATCGGCCTGGGCGAAAGCGAATCCTACCTCGGTACGCTCTTCGCCCCTGCGGCCGGCGGTTAACCGATCATGGCCCAGAGTCGCGCAGGGCGCCTGGCACCGGTGGTCGAAATGGCCGAAAAGGCCGAGAAGACCGCGGTGCAGCGCCTGGGCCACTTTCAGGGCCAGGTGCGCCTGGCCCAAAGCAAGCTCGACGACCTGGAAGCCTTCCGCCTCGATTACCAGGAACAATGGATCGTGCGTGGCAGCAGTGGCGTGTCCGGCCAATGGTTACTGGGTTATCAGGGCTTTCTGGCGCAACTGGGCACGGCCATCGATCAGCAGCGACAGAGCCTGGTCTGGCACCAGAACAACCTGAACAAGGCGCGTGATGCCTGGCAGCAGGCGTTTGCCCGGGTCGAAGGCTTGCGCAAACTGGTCCAGCGCTACATGGACGAGGCGCGCAAGCTCGAAGACCGGCGCGAGCAGAAGCTGCTGGATGAGTTGTCCCAGCGGTTGCCGCGTCAGGATCCGTATTAAGGCAGGTCTACCGCGTTATCGTTCATCGCGGGCAAGCCTTGCTCCTACAAGCGATAGCGATCTATCTGTCGCAACACAACTTCCCGCCTTGCCCCCACCCCCGCCAAGTGCTAAACCTTGTACACGCACGTTCACCAATGACAAGGAAGCCGTTAAATGTCAGTCGTTACAGAAGTCTCCCAAGATGGGCAAAAGCTGACGATTTCGATCAAGGGACGATTCGATTTTGCCAAGCATCAGGAATTTCGCGAGTCCTACGAAAATCTTCAGCCAAAACCCGAGTCCTTTGAGGTTGACCTGAAGGACGCCACCTACCTCGACAGTTCGGCGCTCGGCATGTTGTTGCTGTTGCGTGATCACGCCGGTGGCGAGAACGCCGAGATCAAGCTGACCCACGCCAATGCCGATGTGCGCAAGATCCTGGCTATCTCCAATTTCGAACAGATCTTCGACGTGGCATGAGCGCCGTGCAGTCGGTGTTCGAGCCGCTGACGATCCTGATCGCTGAAGACAGCGCGGCCGATCGCATGCTGCTGTCGAGTATCGTCCGGCGCCAGGGCCATCAGGTGCTGACGGCGGCCAATGGTGCCGAAGCGGTTGCCGCGTTCCGTGAGCAACGGCCGCAACTGGTGCTGATGGACGCCATGATGCCGGTGATGGACGGTTTCGAGGCGGCGCAGCAGATCAAGGCACTGGCCGGGGAAACCCTGGTGCCGATCATCTTCCTGACGTCACTGACTGAAAGCGAAGCCTTGGCCCGTTGTCTGGAGGCCGGGGGCGACGACTTTCTGGCGAAGCCCTATAACCAGGTGATCCTCAGCGCCAAAATCAAGGCGATGGACCGCTTGCGGCGCTTGCAGGCCACGGTGCTTGAGCAGCGCGACCAGATTGCCCGGCACCACGAATACCTGCTTAACGAGCAGCGGGTGGCGAAGGCGGTGTTCGACAAGGTGGCCCACTCCGGCTGCCTGAATGCGCCGAATATCCGTTACCTGCAATCGCCTTACGCATTGTTCAACGGCGATCTGCTGCTGGCCGCGTTCACCCCGGCCGGCGACATGCATGTGTTGCTCGGCGACTTCACCGGTCATGGCTTGCCGGCCGCCGTCGGCGCCATGCCGCTGGCGGAAGTGTTCTACGGCATGACTGCAAAGGGCTACGGCTTATCCGAAACCCTGCGCGAGATGAACGCCAAGCTCAAGCGCATCCTGCCGGTGGACATGTTCTGTTGCGCAACCCTGTTGTGCCTGAGCTTTCAGCGCCGTTCGGTGGAAGTCTGGAACGGCGGGATGCCGGACGGTTATCTGCACAGCAATGCCACGGGCGAGCGCACGCCGCTGCGGGCGCGGCACCTGCCGTTGGGGGTGTTGAGCCCGACCACGTTTAACGATCGCACGGAAGTGTTTCCGATGGCGGTCGACGATCGGGTGTTCCTGTTGTCCGACGGGGTGATCGACACCTGCGATGTGAACGAGCAATTGTTTGGCGTGGAGCGGCTGGAGCAGGTGTTTGCCGCCAACCGTCGGCCGGATGCATTGTTCGCGGAGATCGAGCAGGCCCTGCGCGATTTCCGTGGCGAGGCCCGGGACGATGTGAGCATGGTCGAGGTCCGCCTGCTGGAATCGGCGCAACTGAGCCCGCCGGCGCTGGTGTATTCCGATAGTGGACAGTCGTGCCCGCTGGACTGGTCCGTGAGTTTCGAGTTTCGCGCCGCCACCCTCAAGCGCTTCAATCCGCTGCCCTATCTGTTGCAATTGTTGCTTGAAGTTCATGGCCTGCGGGCGCAAAGCGGCGCGTTGTACAGCGTGCTGGCCGAGCTGTATTCCAATGCCCTGGAGCACGGCGTGCTGGGGCTGGACTCCAGCCTCAAGCGTGATGCCTCGGGTTTTGCGCGCTATTATCAGGAGCGCAATTCCCGCCTCGACCAATTGCAGGACGGCTATGTGCGCTTGCATTTGCAGGTCACGCCAAAGGGCGAGGGCGGTTGCCTGTCGATTCGGGTCGACGACAGTGGCAAGGGTTTTGATGTGGCGCGGGTGATGGAGCGGCCGGTGGATGGCGTCGGTCTGTCGGGGCGCGGTGTCGGATTGATCCGCCAGTTGAGCCGCAAGGCGAGCTGGTCCGACGAAGGTCGTAGTGCGCACGTGGAGTTTTATTGGGAGGCTCTGGCATAATCCCGCGAATTCTTGATCAAGGAGTGAACAAGTGGCTGATACACATTTGGATCGCAACGTGCTGAACGCGTTGCAGGAGGTCATGGAGGACGAATATCCGACATTACTGGATACCTTCATTGCCGACTCCGAGGAGCGTCTACTCGTCCTGCGCAAGGCCGAGGATGCGGTGCAGCTCATGAATGCGGCCCATAGTTTCAAAGGCAGCAGCAGCAACATGGGCGCCGTTCGCCTGGCGGAACTGTGCAATGAGCTGGAACAGCGAGCCAAGCACCAGCGCCTCGCCGGCATTGAGAAACTGGTCGGCGAAATTGACGGCGAATTCGCCATCGTCCGTCCGCTCTATGAAGCCGAGCGTCAGCGTTCTTTAGCGCAGTAGCATGACCGTCCGGCGCATCAGGCGCCGGTTTTCCAAACCTGGCTCGACCTTTGCATTCATCTCACTCAACTGTACCTACGATCCCAGTGCAGCGGAGACCGCGTCATGCCCGTTACCCCCAATTTGCTTCTTCAGGCCGCTGCCAAGGCCAAGCCTCAAGCTGCCTCCGCCAATACCCCGGCGGTGACCGCTGAGCCTGGGGATAAGGCCTCCAGCTTCGCCAATGTCTTCGCCAAACAGGGCCAGAACAAGCCTGCCGCATTGGCTGATGCGCCGGTCAAACCGTCCCGGGATAAAACCCCGGACAACCCGGCGAAGAAAGACGTCAGCAACGACAAGTCTGCCGCCCCGCAGCCAGCGGTTGCCGATAGCGGCAAATCCTTGCCCGCCGACAAACCGGCGTCCGCCTCGACAGATGACAAGAGCGCCAGCGACAGCGACCCGGAGACGACCACTACGCCGGTGGCGGTCGATGCTCCGCCGGTCGACCCGACGCTGGACCCGGCCTTGATGCAAGCGGTGCAGCCAGTGGCGCCCGCACCCGCACCCGAAACCCCGCCAGCGGTAGCCGCTGTGCAACCGCAAGTCGAGGCAGCGGTTGCTGCCGCCGTCACCGCCGCGCCGGTACAGGCCGCCGCGACCACCGACACCGATTTCGATCCAGAGGCCGACCCGCTCGACGCGCTGCCGGCCCTGCGCATGGCCATGGAACAGAGCGGTCACGTCTCCGCCTCCAGCCAATCCCAGGCCAAAGCGACACCGGCCCAGGCATCCGCCGAGGGTGAGCTGACTTCGGCGCAGAACTTTGCCGCCGGCATGGCGAGCATGCTCACTGTGCAATCCGACAAGGACAGTACCAGTCAGGGCGGCGAGAAGGCGTTCAGTGGCCTGCTCAATGAAGGGCTCAAGGACCTGACGTCCGCCAGCAGCGATACCCGCGTCGATGATTTCGCCAGTCGTCTGGCGGCATTGACCCAGGCTGCCACACCGAAGACCGCCAATGCGCTGCCGGTCAATCAACCGATCGCCATGCATCAGAGTGGCTGGACCGAAGAAGTGGTCAACCGGGTCATGTACCTGTCCAGCGCCAATCTCAAGGCGGCCGACATTCAGTTGCAGCCCGCCGAACTGGGGCGCCTGGATATTCGGGTGAACATGGTGCCGGACCAGCAGACCCAAGTGACCTTCATGAGCGCTCACCCGAGTGTTCGCGAAGCGCTGGACGGGCAAATGCATCGCTTGCGCGACATGTTCGCGCAGCAGGGCATGGGCCAGGTCGATGTCAACGTGTCCGACCAGTCCCGTGGCTGGCAGGGCCAGGGCCAGGAGCAACAGGCTCAGCAAGGGCAGGGCGGGCGCACCAGCGCCAGCGGTGGCCGGGTTGATGCCATGGATGACGAGATCGTGCCGGCCGTCGCGGAAGTCGCGGCCAGCACCGCCAGCGTCATTGGCTCCAGTGCCGTCGACTATTACGCCTAGTCTCCTGTAGGAGCGAGGCTTGCCCGCGAACAAGACGCTGCGGTTTATCAGTTAAACCCCGTCATCGTTCTTCGCGGGCAAGCCTCGCTCCTGCATGCCTGATCGTTCCCACGCTCTGCGTGGGAATGCAGCCTGGGACGCTCGGCGTCCCTGCCGAAGCGGACGCGGAGCGTCCATTGAGGCATTCCCACGCGAAGCGTGGGAACGATCATTCACCCCTGCCTCAAATCCCCTCCCCGACACTTCTGGCATAACACTTGCTCTTGCCTTGCCGTGCGACTGTGAAAACTTGAATAGTGACGGATTATTGGCATGGCGAAGAGCGAAGCAGCAGCAGTGGTTAAAGACCCTGCAACCAAAGGCAAACTCAAGCTGATCATTGCGATCGTGCTGGCAGTGCTGCTGGCCATCGGCTTGTCCGTGGGGGCCACGTGGTACTTCATGCACAGCGCCCAAAGCAAACCTGTCGCGGCGGCTGAAACGGCCCCGCTGGGCAAGCAACCGGCAGTCTTCGAACCCATGGCGCCGGCCTTCGTCGCCAACTACAACCAGAACGGTCGCCAGCGCTACATGCAGGTGAGCATCACCATGCTCGGCCGCAACCAGGCGGATATGGAAGCGCTCAAAGTGCACATGCCGGTCATTCGCAATAACCTCGTCATGCTGTTCTCCGGTCAGGACTTCGCCACCCTCGCGACCCCGGTCGGCCAGGAAATGCTGCGCCAGAAGGCCACCGCCAGCGTCCAGGAAGTGGCGCAGAAAGAGCTGGGCAAAGTGGTGATCGAACAGTTGCTTTTCACTAATTTCGTACTGCAGTAGGAACACGACATGGCCGTGCAAGACCTGCTGTCCCAGGATGAGATCGATGCGCTGTTGCATGGCGTCGACGATGGTCTGGTACAGACCGATACCGCCGCCGAACCCGGCAGCGTCAAAAGTTACGACCTGACCAGCCAGGATCGGATCGTCCGCGGACGCATGCCGACCCTGGAAATGATCAACGAACGTTTCGCCCGCTACACCCGCATCAGCATGTTCAACATGCTGCGCCGCTCGGCGGACGTGGCCGTCGGTGGCGTGCAGGTGATGAAGTTCGGTGAATACGTGCACTCGCTGTACGTGCCGACCAGCCTCAACCTGGTCAAGATCAAGCCGTTGCGCGGCACCGCGCTGTTCATCCTCGACGCCAAACTGGTGTTCAAGCTGGTGGACAACTTCTTCGGCGGCGATGGCCGTCACGCGAAGATCGAAGGGCGTGAGTTCACCCCGACCGAGCTGCGAGTGGTGCGCATGGTGCTGGAGCAGGCCTTCATCGATTTGAAGGAAGCCTGGCAGGCGATCATGGAAGTGAACTTCGAGTACATCAACTCGGAAGTGAACCCGGCCATGGCCAACATCGTTGGCCCGAGCGAAGCCATCGTGGTGTCGACTTTCCACATCGAACTCGATGGCGGTGGCGGCGATCTCCACGTGACCATGCCGTACTCGATGATCGAGCCGGTGCGCGAAATGCTCGACGCCGGTTTCCAGTCGGACCTCGACGATCAGGACGAACGCTGGGTCAACGCCCTGCGTCAGGACGTGCTGGACGTGGATGTGCCGATCGGTGCTACGGTGGCCCGTCGCCAACTGCGCCTGCGGGACATCCTGCACATGCAGCCGGGGGACATCATCCCGGTCGAGATGCCGGAAGAAATGATCATGCGCGCCAATGGCGTGCCTGCGTTCAAGGTCAAGATGGGTTCGCACAAAGGCAACCTCGCGTTGCAAGTGATCGAGCCGATCGAGCGCCGCTGACCGGCGCTCAACTCCCCCATTTAACACTGGCCGCTTCTAAGAGCTGCCCGCCGAGGACACATGATGAACGACGATATGAACGCCCAGGACGACCAGGCACTGGCTGATGAATGGGCCGCTGCCCTGGAAGAAACCGGTGATGCCGGCCAGGACGATATCGATGCGCTGCTGGCTGCCGATACCGGTAGCTCGGCGTCCAACCGTCTGCCGATGGAAGAATTCGGCAGCGTGCCGAAGAACAACGACCCGGTGACCCTGGACGGCCCGAACCTGGACGTCATCCTCGACATCCCGGTGTCGATTTCCATGGAAGTCGGCAGCACCGACATCAACATCCGCAACCTGCTGCAACTCAACCAGGGTTCGGTGATCGAACTTGATCGCCTGGCCGGTGAGCCGCTGGACGTGCTGGTCAACGGCACCCTCATCGCTCACGGCGAAGTGGTCGTGGTCAACGAGAAGTTCGGCATTCGCCTGACCGACGTGATCAGCCCTAGCGAACGCATCAAGAAGCTGCGCTAAGTGAACAAGGTCCTGGGGTTGTTGCTGGCGCTGCCGGTCAGCGCTTTGGCTGCCGAACCGGTGGCCACGGCGGCTGCGGCGGCTGCACCGGTGGTCAACAGCGGCGTGGCCGGGCAATTGACGCAATTGGTGTTCGGCCTGTTGTTCGTGCTGGCGTTGATCTTTTTCCTCGCCTGGCTGTTGCGCCGGGTCCAGCAGGCCGGGCCGGCGGGCAAGGCGCAGGTGATCGATATCATCGGTTCCCGCGCGCTGGGTCCCCGTGATCGCCTGATGCTGGTACAGGTCGGCAACGAACAGATTCTGCTCGGCCTCAGCCCCGGCACCATCACGGCATTGCATGTGCTCAAGGAGCCGGTGCACGTGCCGAGCGCGAGTGAAAAAACGACCCCGGAGTTTGCCCAGCGCCTGATGGAACTGTTGGGCAAGGATCAGAAGGATAAGAAGTAATGGGTGCGCTACGCATCGTCTTGACGCTGGCCCTGATGCTGGCGGCGCCGCTGGTGTTCGCCGCCGATCCGCTGTCGATCCCGGCCATTACGCTGGGCACCAATGCCCAGGGTGCGCAGGAATACTCGGTCAGCCTGCAGATCTTGCTGATCATGACCGCGCTGAGCTTCATTCCAGCGTTCGTCATGCTGATGACCAGCTTCACCCGGATCATCATTGTCTTCTCGATCCTGCGCCAGGCCCTGGGCCTGCAGCAGACGCCGTCGAACCAGATCCTCACCGGCATGGCGCTGTTCCTGACCATGTTCATCATGGCGCCGGTGTTCGACCGGGTGAATAACGATGCCCTGCAACCGTACCTGGCGGAGAAGCTCACCGCCCAGGACGCCGTGCTCAAGGCGCAAGTGCCGATCAAGGACTTCATGCTCGCCCAGACCCGCACCAGCGATCTGGAGCTGTTCATGCGCCTGTCCAAACGCACTGACATCGCCACGCCGGATCAGGCGCCGTTGACCATTCTGGTGCCGGCGTTCGTGACGTCGGAGCTGAAAACCGCCTTCCAGATCGGCTTCATGATCTTCATTCCGTTCCTGATCATCGACCTGGTCGTGGCCAGTGTGCTGATGGCGATGGGGATGATGATGCTGTCGCCGCTGATCATTTCCCTGCCGTTCAAGATCATGCTGTTTGTGCTGGTGGATGGCTGGGCGTTGATCATTGGCACGTTGGCCAGCAGCTTTGGAGGTGTTTCGCCATGACCCCGGAAGTCGCCGTAGACATCTTTCGGGACGCGCTCTGGCTGACCACCATGATGGTCGCGGTGCTGGTGATTCCGAGTCTGCTGGTGGGCCTTTTGGTGGCGATGTTCCAGGCGGCCACGCAGATCAACGAACAGACCTTGAGCTTCCTGCCGCGTCTGTTGGTGATGCTGGTAACGCTGATTGTGGCCGGCCCGTGGCTGGTACAGACCTTCATGGAATACATCCTGCGGCTGTACGGCAATATTCCTATGGTCATTGGCTAAACCATGTCGCTGCTGCAACTGACCGATACCCAGATCAGCACGTGGGTTGCGACGTTCATGTTGCCGCTGTTTCGCGTCGGCACCTTGCTGATGGTCATGCCGATTTTCGGGACGACCCTGGTGCCACGGCGGGTGCGGGCGTATTTCGCCCTGGCCATCACCGTCGTCATCACTCCGGCGTTGCCACCCATGCCTCCGGTCAATCCGCTTGACCTGAGTGGGCTGCTGCTGATCGGCGAGCAGATCGTCATCGGCGCCGTGATGGGGTTCTCCTTGCAGCTGTTCTTCCAGGCATTCGTCGTTGCCGGGCAGATTGTCGCGATCCAGATGGGCATGGGCTTTGCGTCCATGGTCGACCCTACCAACGGCGTGTCGGTGGCGGTGATCGGGCAGTTCTTCACCATGCTGGTGACGCTGCTGTTCCTGTCGATGAACGGCCACCTGGTGGTGTTCGAAGTCCTCACCGAAAGCTTCACCACGCTGCCGGTCGGCAGCGGGTTTATGGTCAATCATTTCTGGGAGCTGGCCGGCAAGCTCGGCTGGGTGCTGGGGGCCGCGCTGGTACTGGTCTTGCCGGCGGTCACCGCGTTGCTGGTGGTCAACATCGCGTTTGGTGTGATGACCCGGGCGGCGCCGCAACTGAACATCTTCTCCATTGGTTTTCCGCTGACCCTGGTCCTGGGGATGTTCATCCTCTGGGTCAGCCTGGGCGACATTCTCAATCAGTATCAACCGTTGGCCACCGAGGCCTTGCAGTTGTTACGTTCACTGGTACAGGCGCGCTGAGTCATGGCTGAGAGCGAAAGCGGTCAGGACAAGACAGAAGACCCCACGGAGAAAAAGAAAAAGGACTCCCGGGACAAGGGCGAGACGGCGCGCTCCAAAGAACTCAATACCTTGGCGATCATGTTGGTCGGCGCCAGTGCGTTGCTGATTTTCGGCGGTGCATTGGCCGAGGACATGATGGAATTGATGCGCATGAATTTCTCGTTGCCGCGCGAAGTCATCCTCGATCAGAAAGCCATGACCAACTACCTGCTGCACTCGGGGCAGATTGCCTTGTGGGCGATTCAGCCGATCATGATTTCCCTGGTGTTGGCGGCGCTTCTCGGCCCGATTTCCCTGGGCGGCTGGCTGTTCTCGGCCAGCAGCATGGCGCCGAAGTTCAGCCGGATGAACCCGCTCAGCGGCCTCAAGCGGATGTTTTCCACCAAGGCCCTGGTGGAACTGCTCAAGGCGTTTGCCAAATTCACCATCGTCCTGTTCGTGGCGCTGGCGGTGTTGTCATCGGACATCGATGACTTGCAGCGCATCGCTCATGAACCGTTGGAATCGGCGATCATCCACAGCATTCAAGTGGTGGGCTGGAGTACGTTGTGGATGGCCTGCGGGCTGATCATCATCGCCGCGGTCGACGTGCCGGTGCAGTTGTGGGAAAGCCACAAGAAACTGCTGATGACCAAGCAGGAAGTGCGCGATGAACACAAGGATTCAGACGGGCGACCGGAGGTCAAGCAGCGTATTCGTCAACTGCAACGCGAGATGTCCCAGCGCCGGATGATGGCGGCGATCCCCGATGCCGACGTGATCATCACCAACCCGACCCACTACGCCGTGGCCCTCAAATACGACCCGGACAAGGGCGGGGCGCCGATGCTGATTGCCAAGGGCAGCGACTTCCTGGCCTTGAAAATCCGCGAAATCGCCGTGGCCAACGAAGTGCTGCTACTCGAATCACCAGCCCTGGCGCGTTCGATCTACTACTCCACCGAACTCGATCAGGAAATCCCCGGCGGCCTGTACCTCGCCGTCGCCCAGGTCCTGGCCTACGTCTACCAGATCCGCCAGCACCGCGCTGGCAAGGGCAAACGCCCGGATCCGCTCAAGGACGACCTGCCGATTCCGCCGGATTTGCGCCGGGATTCCTGATAACGCCTCAATCCCTGCAAGCGGACTCACCCCCCACACGGATCGTTCCCACGCGCAGCGTAAGAACGATCATCCCCACCCCGGCAAAAGTTGGAAGGCTTCTTGCAGTAGCCGCTCTGCGTCTGCTTCAGGCGTCAAAAGTTTGCTTTAAAGGAACGGGGAAAACCGGTGGATCGCTCTCAGTTATTCAACAGTGCTCGCACAAACGTCGCCGACTTGAGTCGGGGTAATCTGGGTGTGCCGCTGTTGCTGCTGGTCATGCTGGCCATGATGATGTTGCCGGTGCCGCCGTTCCTGCTGGACGTGTTCTTCACGTTCAACATTGCCTTGTCGATTGTGGTGTTGCTGGTCTGCGTCTACGCCTTGCGGCCGCTGGATTTCGCGGTGTTCCCGACGATTTTGCTGGTGGCGACGCTGATGCGCCTGGCGCTGAACGTGGCCTCCACGCGGGTGGTGATGCTCCACGGTCAGGAAGGGCATGCCGCCGCCGGTAAGGTGATCCAGGCCTTCGGTGAGGTGGTGATCGGCGGTAACTACGTGGTCGGTATCGTGGTCTTCGCGATTTTGATGATCATCAACTTCGTCGTGGTGACCAAGGGGGCCGGGCGGATTTCCGAGGTGAGCGCACGTTTCACCCTCGACGCCATGCCCGGCAAACAAATGGCCATCGACGCCGACTTGAACGCCGGCCTGATCGATCAGAACCAGGCCAAACTGCGCCGCATGGAAGTTGCCCAGGAAGCCGAGTTCTACGGTTCCATGGACGGTGCCAGCAAGTTCGTGCGCGGTGACGCCATCGCCGGCCTGCTGATTCTGTTCATCAACCTGATCGGCGGCATGGCGGTCGGTATCTTCCAGCACGGCATGTCCTTCGGTGACGCCGGTCGGGTTTATGCGCTGTTGACCATTGGTGACGGTTTGGTGGCGCAATTGCCATCACTGTTGTTATCGACATCGGCCGCGATCATGGTGACCCGTGCTTCCGGCTCGGAAGACATGGGCAAGCAGATCGGTCGCCAGATGTTCGCCTCGCCCAAAGCGTTGGCCGTCGCGGCCGGTTTGATGGCGGTGATGGGCCTGGTGCCCGGCATGCCGCACTTCTCCTTTCTCAGCATGGCGGCCCTGGCGGCCGGCGGCGCGTACCTGTTCTGGAAGAAGCAGAACGTGGTCAAGGTCCAGGCCTTGCAAGAGGTCCAGCGTCAGCAAGAACTGCTGCCATCCCCGGCCCGCGCCCAGGAAACCAAGGAATTGGGCTGGGACGACGTGACCCCGATCGACATGATCGGCCTGGAAGTGGGCTACCGCCTGATTCCGCTGGTGGACCGCAACCAGGGTGGCCAGTTGCTCGCGCGGATCAAGGGTGTGCGCAAGAAGCTGTCCCAGGACTTGGGCTTCCTGATGCCGACTGTGCACATTCGTGACAACCTCGACCTGGCCCCAAGTGCCTACCGCCTGACGCTCATGGGCGTGATCCTCGCCGAAGCCGAGATTTACCCGGATCGCGAGCTGGCGATCAACCCAGGGCAGGTCTACGGCGCGCTCAACGGCATAACCGCCAAAGATCCGGCTTTTGGTCTGGAGGCGGTCTGGATCGAAATCAGCCAGCGCGCCCAGGCGCAGTCCCTCGGTTACACCGTGGTCGATGCCAGTACGGTAGTGGCAACCCACTTGAACCAGATTCTGTACAAGCACTCCAGTGAGCTGATCGGCCACGAAGAAGTGCAGCAACTCATGCAATTGCTGGCCAAAAGCTCGCCGAAACTGGCTGAAGAGTTGGTGCCGGGGGTGGTGTCGCTGTCGCAACTGCTCAAGGTCTTGCAGGCGTTGCTCGCCGAACAAGTGCCGGTTCGCGACATCCGCAGCATCGCCGAGGCCATCGCCAACAATGCCAGCAAGAGTCAAGATACTGCCGCGCTGGTGGCGGCGGTGCGCGTCGGCGTAAGCCGCGCCATCGTCCAAAGCATTGTAGGGACTGAGTCGGAGCTGCCAGTTATCACCTTGGAGCCAAGGTTGGAACAGATATTGCTCAATAGTCTTCAGAAGGCAGGACAAGGCTCGGAAGAGGGCGTTCTGCTGGAGCCAAGCATGGCAGAGAAGCTGCAACGTTCGTTGATCGATGCGGCACAGCGTCAAGAGATGCAAGGTCAGCCGGTGATTCTGCTGGTAGCCGGTCCGGTTCGCGCCATGTTGTCGCGTTTCGGCAGGCTGGCAGTCCCGGGTTTGCACGTGTTGGCGTATCAGGAAATCCCTGACAACAAGCAAGTGACCATCGTTGCGACAGTAGGGCCCAACGGCTGAGGTAGTGGTTTATGCAAGTTAAGCGTTTTTTCGCCGCCGATATGCGTCAGGCCATGAAACTGGTACGTGATGAGCTGGGCGCTGATGCGGCCATTATCGGCAACCGCCGGATTGCCGGTGGTGTCGAGCTGACGGCTGCCCTGGATTACAAATTGTCGGCGCTGGCCCCACGCGTTCCAAACATGGAACTCGAGGATGAGCTGCGCAAGACCCAGTCGCGCATCGTCACCGCCCAGGCCGAACTGAGCCTGCGCGGCGAAGGCGAAACCGACGGTGACAAGACCACCAATCGCCAGTTGTTCGCCGGCCTGCCATTGACCGCTGCCGAGCCGCTGATCGAACCGACTTACGAACAGCCCCGTCGTGCCGCGCCAGCCCCGGCACCCGTGTCCGGCGGTGTTGACCCACGGGCTTTCGATTCGATGCGTTTCGAACTCAACAGCCTGCGCGAATTGATGGAAGTGCAACTCGGCTCCCTGGCCTGGAATCAGCTGCAAGGCAGCCGTCCGGCCCAGGCCAACCTGTGGCGTCGCCTGCAACGCATCGGCTTGTCCGGCCCGTTGTCCCGCGACCTGCTGGCGCTGATTACCGATATTGAAGAGCCTCGTCAGGCCTGGCGCATGTTGCTGGCGCACCTGGCGCGGATGATCGCCACACCGGAAGTCGAGCCACTGGAAGAGGGCGGCGTGATTGCCATGGTCGGCCCTGCCGGCATGGGCAAGACCACCACCCTGGCCAAGCTCGCGGCCCGTTACGTGCTCAAGTACGGCGCGCAGAACATCGCGCTGGTGAGCATGGACAGCTACCGCATCGGCGCCCAGGAACAATTGAAGACGCTGGGCCGCATTCTGAATGTGTCGGTGACCCACGTCGATCCGGGCCAGTCCCTGGTGCAGGCGCTGGATCCGTTGCTGCGCAAACGCGTGATTCTGATCGATACCGCCGGCCTTCAGGCCAGCGATCCGGCCTTGCGCATGCAGCTCGAAAGCCTGGCCGGTCGGGGGATCAAATCGAAAAATTATCTGGTCCTGGCAACCACCAGCCAGAAACAGGTTCTAACCGCCGCTTATCACAGTTACAAGCGGTGTGGGCTGGCTGGCTGCATCCTGACTAAACTGGATGAAACGGCGAGTCTGGGCGAGGTGTTGAGCCTGGCCATCAGTCATGAATTGCCAGTGGCGTACCTCACCGATGGCCCGCGCATTCCAGATGATCTGCATCTGCCGCGGCGTCACCAGTTGGTCAGTCGCGCGGTGAGCGTGCAAATGCAGGAAGAACCCAGCGAGGAAGCCATGGCTGACATGTTCGCTGATATTTACCACAGCCCGACCAAGCAGGTTGGCTGAGGTACTAATGAACAGTTTTTGTACCTACATCGATGGTCTGCCATGCATTGTTCAGTTGATGAACGCGCAGCCAGTAATGTGGCCTCCGTCTATGCAAGACAAGGTAAAGAAATAACATGGGCAGCATGCATCCCGTACAGGTGATCGCGGTGACCGGCGGCAAAGGTGGCGTCGGGAAGACTAACGTGTCAGTGAACTTGTCCCTGGCTCTAGCAGAGCTTGGCCGACGCGTCATGCTGCTGGACGCCGATCTGGGTCTGGCGAACGTCGACGTTCTGCTGGGACTGACGCCCAAACGTACCCTGGCCGACGTGATCGAAGGCCGCTGCGAGCTGCGCGACGTTCTATTGCAGGGCCCGGGCGGTATCCGTATCGTCCCGGCCGCGTCCGGCACCCAGAGCATGGTTCATCTGAGCCCGGCCCAGCATGCCGGCCTGATCCAGGCCTTCAGCGATATCGGCGATAACCTTGATGTATTGGTGATCGACACGGCTGCGGGTATTGGTGACTCGGTCGTCAGTTTTGTCCGCGCCGCGCAAGAAGTGTTGCTGGTGGTCTGCGACGAGCCGACCTCCATCACCGACGCCTACGCCCTGATCAAATTGCTCAACCGCGATTACGGCATGAACCGCTTCCGCGTCCTGGCCAACATGGCCCAGAGCCCGCAGGAAGGGCGCAACCTGTTCGCCAAGTTGACCAAGGTCACGGACCGCTTCCTCGACGTGGCCCTACAATACGTCGGCGCCGTGCCTTACGACGAAAGCGTGCGCAAGGCCGTGCAGAAGCAACGTGCCGTCTACGAAGCCTTCCCGCGCTCCAAGTGCGCCCTGGCGTTCAAGGCGATTGCACAAAAAGTCGACACCTGGCCGCTGCCGGCCAACCCGCGCGGACACCTGGAATTTTTCGTCGAGCGCCTCGTGCAACAGACCGCAGGACCCGTCCTATGACAGCCAGTGGCTACAACCTCTACAAGAAGTCGGCACGTGATTCGCAATACGAGCTGATCGAGCGTTACGCGCCACTGGTCAAACGCATTGCTTACCACTTGCTAGCGCGTCTGCCGGCCAGTGTCCAGGTGGAAGACCTGATCCAGGCCGGGATGATTGGCCTGCTTGAAGTGTCAACCAAATACGACGCCAGCAAAGGCGCGAGTTTCGAAACGTACGCGGGCATTCGAATCCGTGGCGCGATGCTCGATGAAGTACGCAAGGGGGACTGGGCGCCACGTTCGGTCCACCGCAATACCCGCATGGTCAGCGACGCAATTCGCTCGATTGAAGCTAAAACCGGCCGTGATGCTAAAGATCACGAAGTTGCGGCCGAACTCCAATTGAGTCTCGACGATTATTACGGGATTTTGAACGATACCTTGGGCAGCCGGCTGTTCAGTTTCGACGACCTGTTGCAGGACGGCGAACACGAAGGGCTGCACGAGGATGGCGCCAGTGCTCATCTGGAGCCGTCGCGCGATCTGGAAGATGAACGCTTCCAGGCCGCCTTGGCGGACGCGATTGCCAATTTGCCGGAGCGTGAGCGACTGGTGTTGGCGCTGTACTACGACGAAGAGCTGAACCTCAAGGAAATCGGTGAGGTCCTGGGTGTCAGCGAATCCCGTGTCAGCCAGTTACACAGCCAGTGCGCGGCCCGTTTGCGGGGGCGTTTGGGGGAGTGGCGAGCGCGCTGAAGGCAGTGTGGGGACACTGCGAACGAGGCTGGTGTGGTGATGAACTGCAGCGGTCTCGATCTGTTGTGCTCCAGACAGTCATTTGAGTGCTTTGCCGGATTGAATGAAATGGCGCGTCCAGGTGCTGGGCGCGTTTAAGACTGCTTGGAGGTCGAATTGGACAAGAACATGAAAATCCTCATCGTTGATGACTTCTCAACGATGCGGCGGATCATTAAAAACCTGTTGCGTGACCTTGGGTTCACCAACACGGTCGAGGCTGACGATGGCACCACTGCCATTCCGGTGCTCAACAGCGGCAGCATCGACTTTCTGGTAACAGACTGGAACATGCCGGGCATGACCGGTATCGACCTGCTGCGCCACGTGCGCGCCGATGAAAAACTCAAGCACCTGCCAGTGCTGATGGTGACCGCTGAAGCCAAGCGCGAACAGATCATCGAAGCGGCCCAGGCCGGTGTTAACGGCTATGTGGTCAAACCCTTCACGGCCCAGGCGTTGAAAGAAAAAATCGAAAAGATTTTCGAACGCATCGGTTGAGTCACTGCGCCACGGGGTAGCTATGGACCACAACGAATCTTCACAGGGCGATTTTGAATCGACCCTGAAAAAACATGCCCGCGAACTGGTCGACAGCCTTGAAAAAGGCAAGTTTGGCGACGCTGTGCAACTGATTCATGAGCTCAACCAGACCCGTGACCGCGGCCTGTACCAGGAAGTTGGCAAGCTCACTCGCGAGCTGCATAGCGCGATCGTCAATTTCCAGATTGACCCAAACATGCCGCAAGCCGAGGAAGTCTCGCAGATCACGGACGCCACCGAGCGTCTGGGGTATGTGGTCAAGCTGACCGAGGCCGCTGCCAACCGCACCATGGACCTGGTGGAAAACGCCACGCCGCTGGTCAATGGCCTGAGCACTGAAGCCCAGGCATTGAGCGCCGACTGGGGACGCTTCATGCGTCGCGAAGTCGGGGCTGAAGAGTTCCGCGAGCTGGCCCGGCGGGTCGACGGTTTCCTGACGCGCAGCAGCGCGGACAATCGCACAGTGTCGAGCAACCTCAACGACATTCTGCTGGCCCAGGATTACCAGGACCTCACCGGTCAAGTGATCAAGCGCGTGACCCAATTGGTCACCGAAGTTGAAAGCAACCTGCTCAAGCTCGTGCTCATGGCCAGCCAGGTAGACCGCTTTGCGGGTATCGAACATGACCGTGAAGCGATGCTGGCTGAAAAAGATCCACAAAAACATCTCTCGCAGGGTGAAGGTCCGCAGATTCATGCCGATAAAAGAGAAGATGTTGTGTCCGGTCAGGACGATGTGGACGATTTGTTATCCAGTCTTGGATTTTAGGTTTTTTAGGTTTTTAGACCTTTAGGAGCACCCCCTTAATGAGCTTCGGCGCCGATGAAGAGATCCTTCAGGATTTCCTGGTTGAGGCCGGCGAGATTCTAGAGCAACTGTCCGAGCAACTGGTCGAGCTGGAAAGCCGACCGGATGATGCGGACCTGCTCAATGCAATTTTTCGCGGTTTTCACACTGTAAAAGGGGGCGCCGGCTTCCTCCAGCTCAATGAGCTGGTGGAGTGCTGTCACATCGCCGAGAACGTGTTCGACATCCTGCGCAAGGGTGAACGACGCGTCGACTCGGAACTGATGGACGTGGTTCTTGAAGCGCTGGATGCGGTGAACGGCATGTTCACCGAAGTCCGCGAACGCAGCCCGATCACGGCTGCCACTCCGCAATTGCTGGAAGCCTTGGCCCGTCTGGCCGAGCCACAATCGGCCGACGTCGCAGCCCCGGTTGCCGACGCGGTGGAAGAACCGGCCGCTGAAAGCGAGTCGGGCGACATCACCGATAACGAATTCGAACAACTGCTGGACTCGCTGAACGCCGTCAAGGCCCAGGCCGAAGCCCCGGCGGCTGTGCCTGCGCCGGCCGCATCGGCCAGCGACGAAATCACCGATGCCGAGTTCGAGTCGTTGCTCGATCAGTTGCACGGTAAAGGTCAGTTCGCGGTGGATGCCGTAGCCGCTCCGGCTGCCCCGGCACCCAAGGCCCCGAAAGCGGCTGGCGACAGCTCGGACATCACCGACGACGAATTCGAAGCACTGCTCGATCAGTTGCACGGCAAGGGCAACTTTGCCGTCGATGCGCTGGAAACCGCCATTGCCTCGGCGCCAGCCCCGGCTGCGCCAACCGCTAAAGCGGCCGGCGGCGATCTGATCTCCGATCACGAGTTCGAATCGCTGCTCGACGAATTGCACGGCAAAGGCAAGTTCACTGAAGTCGGTACCGGCACTGTGGTGACGGCTCCCGTCGCCAAAGCCCCGGCACCGGCGCCGAAACCTGTCGCCAAAGCGCCCGAGCCTAAAGCCGAAGCGCCGAAACCGGCCGCCGCGGCTGCACCGGCTCCGGCCCGTGCCCCGTCCGCGCCGCCACCGGAAAAACCGGCCAGCGAAGCCGAGACCACCGTGCGGGTTGATACCGCGCGTCTCGACGAAATCATGAACATGGTGGGCGAACTGGTACTGGTGCGTAACCGCTTGGTCCGTCTGGGCCTCAACAGCGGCGACGAAGCCATGTCCAAGGCTGTGTCGAACCTCGACGTGGTCACGGCCGACCTGCAAACCGCGGTCATGAAGACCCGGATGCAACCGATCAAGAAGGTCTTCGGGCGCTTCCCGCGCCTGGTTCGCGACCTGGCTCGCCAGCTCAAGAAAGAGATCAACCTGGAGCTGGTCGGCGAAGAAACCGACCTCGACAAGAACCTCGTCGAGGCCCTGGCCGACCCGCTGGTCCACTTGGTGCGCAACTCGGTCGACCACGGTATCGAAGAGCCGGCCGAACG
Source organism: Pseudomonas sp. Emmai (assembly GCF_055179735.1). Classification (NCBI taxonomy): domain Bacteria; kingdom Pseudomonadati; phylum Pseudomonadota; class Gammaproteobacteria; order Pseudomonadales; family Pseudomonadaceae; genus Pseudomonas; species Pseudomonas sp. Emmai. The sequence goes on from NZ_CM143685.1 coordinate 2,129,667, forward strand.
CGAAGCGATGGGCAAGCCGCGCAGCGGCAAAGTGATTCTGTCCGCCGAACAGGAAGGCGACCACATCCTGCTGTCCATCTCCGATGACGGCAAGGGCATGGACGCTGATGTCCTGCGCGGTATCGCAGTCAAGAAAGGCTTGATGGACAAGGATGCGGCGGACCGTCTCAGCGAGTCGGATTGCTTCAACCTGATCTTCGCGCCGGGGTTCTCGACCAAAACCGAGATCTCCGATGTGTCAGGTCGTGGCGTGGGCATGGACGTGGTGAAAACCAAGATCGCCCAGCTCAACGGCACCATCAATATCTACTCGACCAAGGGCAAGGGCTCGAAGATCGTCATCAAGGTGCCACTGACCTTGGCGATCATGCCGACGCTGATGGTCATGCTCGGCAACCAGGCGTTTGCGTTCCCGCTGGTGAACGTCAACGAGATCTTCCACCTCGACCTGTCGCGCACCAACGTCGTCGACGGTCAGGAAGTGGTGATTGTGCGGGACAAGGCACTGCCCTTGTTCTACCTCAAGCGCTGGCTGGTCAGCTCCGCCGCTCATGAAGAGCAGCGCGAGGGCCATGTGGTGATCCTTTCGGTGGGCACCCAGCGGATCGGCTTTGTCGTCGATCAACTGGTGGGCCAGGAAGAAGTGGTCATCAAGCCATTGGGCAAAATGCTCCAGGGAACCCCGGGCATGTCCGGCGCCACCATCACTGGTGACGGCCGCATTGCGCTGATTCTCGATGTTCCGAGCATGCTCAAGCGTTACGCCGCACGGCGTATTTGATTCTGCCGCAGCGGGGCGACAACGCCCCGCTGCGTCTAACGGAGTGTTTATGGTAGTCAAAGTCCTGGTGGTGGACGATTCGGGGTTTTTCCGCCGCCGCGTCTCGGAAATTCTTTCAGCGGATCCGAACATCCAGGTTGTCGGTACGGCAACCAACGGAAAAGAGGCGATCGATCAGGCGCTGGCCCTCAAGCCAGACGTGATCACCATGGACTACGAGATGCCGATGATGGATGGCATCACGGCGGTGCGGCACATCATGCAGCGCTGCCCGACCCCGGTCTTGATGTTCTCCTCGCTGACGCACGAAGGCGCCCGGGTCACCCTGGATGCGCTGGACGCCGGTGCGGTGGATTTCCTGCCGAAGAATTTCGAAGACATCTCCCGTAACCCGGAGAAGGTCAAGCAACTGCTGTGCGAAAAGATCCTGAGCATCTCGCGCAGTAACCGTCGCGCCAATACCTACACGGCGCCGGCTCCGGTGGCAGCACCTGCACCGACGCCTGCGCCTTCGAGCGTCAGCAGCTATGGCAGCAGCGCGCCTGCGCGTCCGGCACCGGCACCGTTGCCGACCCGTGCGCCAGCGTCTGCCAGCCCATCGTCGCCCGCGCCAAAACGCAAAGCCTACAAACTGGTGGCCATCGGTACGTCCACCGGCGGGCCGGTTGCGCTGCAGCGGGTGTTGACCCAATTGCCGGCCAACTTCCCGGCGCCGATCGTGTTGATCCAGCACATGCCGGCGGCGTTCACCAAGGCTTTTGCCGAGCGCCTGGACAAGCTGTGCCGCATCAACGTCAAGGAAGCCGAGGATGGCGACATCCTGCGTCCGGGCCTGGCGCTGCTGGCACCGGGTGGCAAGCAAATGATGATCGATGGCCGTGGCGCGGTGAAAATCCTGCCGGGCGACGAGCGTCTGAACTACAAACCGTGCGTGGACATCACCTTCGGGTCGGCGGCCAAATCCTACGGTGACAAAGTTCTGGCGGTCGTGCTGACCGGCATGGGTGCCGATGGTCGCGAAGGCGCGCGTCTGCTCAAGCAGGGCGGCAGTGCGATCTGGGCCCAGGATGAAGCCAGCTGCGTGATCTACGGCATGCCGATGGCCATCGTCAAAGCCGATCTCGCCGATGCGATTTACAGCCTCGACGACATTGGCAAACATTTGGTTGAGGCCTGTATCTGATGGATGTACTGAGCCTTATCGGGATCATCATGGCGTTCGTCGCCATCATCGGCGGCAACTACCTTGAAGGCGGTCACCTCGGCGCTCTGGCCAACGGCCCGGCGGCGTTGATCGTCATTGGTGGGACCGTCGGTGCGGCGCTGTTGCAATCGCCGATGAGCGCGTTCAAGCGCTCCATGCAGATCCTTGCCTGGATTCTGTTTCCGCCTCGGGTGGATCTGGCCGGTGGTATCGATCGTGTTGTGAATTGGAGCCTCACCGCGCGCAAGGAAGGTTTGCTCGGTCTGGAAGGGGTGGCTGACGCCGAGCCGGACAACTACTCGCGCAAAGGCCTGCAACTGCTGGTCGATGGCGCTGAGCCGGAAGCGATTCGCAGCATCCTGGAAGTGGATTTCTACACCCAGGAAAGCCGCGACATCGAAGCCGCCAAAGTCTTCGAAAGCATGGGCGGCTACGCGCCGACCATCGGCATCATCGGTGCGGTGATGGGCCTGATCCACGTCATGGGCAACCTCGCCGATCCGTCGCAACTGGGCAGCGGGATTGCCGTGGCGTTCGTCGCGACCATCTACGGCGTGGCCAGTGCCAACCTGGTGTTGCTGCCGGTGGCGGCCAAGCTCAAGTCCATCGCGCTGCGCCAGTCGCGTTATCGCGAAATGTTGTTGGAAGGGATTCTGTCGATCGCCGAAGGTGAAAACCCTCGCTCTATTGAGCTGAAGCTTCAGGGCTTCATGGATTGATGGGGGTAATGGATTATGGCTCGTCGCCGGCAACCTGAAGAACACGTCAATCACGAACGCTGGTTGGTGTCCTATGCGGACTTCATTACCCTGCTGTTTGCGTTCTTCGTGGTCATGTACTCGATCTCTTCGATCAACGAAGGCAAGTACAAGGTCATCTCGGAAGCGTTGATCGGCGTGTTCACCGACTCGGACCGTGCCCTCAAGCCGATCCCGATCGGTGAAGAGCGCCCGTTGACCGTGACGCCGGCCAAGCCGCTGGTCAAGGATGCCGAGCAGGTTGACGCCGGCATCTCCGGTGCCAGCGATCCGCTTAAAACCATTGCCGATGACATCAGCGCCGCGTTCGGCGACCTGATCAGCTCCAACCAGATGACCATTCGCGGCAACGAGTTGTGGGTCGAGATTGAACTCAATTCCAGCCTGTTGTTCGGCAGCGGCGACGCCATGCCCAGCGACATGGCCTTCAACATCATCGACAAGGTCGCGGCGATCCTCAAACCGTTCGACAACCCGATCCACGTCGAAGGCTTTACCGACGATCAGCCGATCCGCACCGCGCAGTACCCGACCAACTGGGAACTGTCCTCGGCCCGTTCGGCGAGCATTGTGCGCATGCTGGCGATGCAGGGTGTAAACCCCGGTCGCCTGGCGTCGGTGGGCTACGGTGAATTCCAGCCCGTGGCCAACAACGCCACCGCCGAAGGCCGTGCACGCAACCGTCGGGTGGTGCTGGTGGTTTCGCGCAATCTCGATGTCCGTCGCAGTCTCACGGGCACCGGAACCGCTAATGCGAAACCGGACGCCGCATTGAAGCGGGCTGGCACACAAACTGCACCGACCCCGGTCAAGTCGCCGGTACGAGAGAGCGCCGTCAATTCTCCGTCACCCGCATTAATACGTTGAGCTATTTCTCGGTCGACCTGATCGACCGGGAGGAACAATCCGAATGAGAGTCTGGGCAGTTGCCAATCAAAAGGGTGGTGTTGGTAAAACCACTTCCTCTATCGCTTTAGCCGGGTTGCTGGCCGAGGCGGGCAAGCGCGTGGTCATCGTCGATCTTGACCCGCATGGCTCGATGACCAGCTATTTCGGCTATGACCCCGACACCCTGGAGCACAGCTGCTACGACCTGTTCCTGCACAAGGGCAGCGTGCCCCAAGGCTTGCCCGGTCAGCTGTTGATGCCTACCAGTCACGAGAATATTTCCCTGTTGCCGTCGAGCACCGCGCTGGCGACCCTTGAGCGTCAGTCGCCGGGCCAGAGTGGCCTGGGCCTGGTGATCGCCAAGAGTCTGGCGCAATTGTGGCAAGACTTCGATTACGCGGTGATCGACAGCCCGCCGTTGCTCGGTGTGTTGATGGTCAACGCCCTGGCCGCGAGCCAGCAGTTAGTGATCCCGGTGCAGACCGAGCACCTGGCCGTCAAAGGCCTGGAACGCATGGTCAACACCCTGGCGATGATCAACCGCTCGCGCAAACAGGCGTTGCCGTTCAGCATCGTCCCGACCTTGTTCGACCGCCGCACCCAGGCCTCCCTCGGGACCCTGCGGGTGTTGCGCGACAAGTACCCGGAAGAAATCTGGCAAGGCTACATCCCGGTGGACACCCGCATGCGCGACGCGAGTCGGGCCGGTGTCACGCCTTCGCAGTTCGACGGCAAGAGCCGTGGCGTGCTTGCCTATCGGGCGCTGCTCAAGCACCTGCTGGCCGCACAACTCGTCCCGGCGGTGGCCTGATGAACCCAATTTCTGTAGGAGCGAGGCTTGCCCGCGAAGGCAGCACCACGGTCTCCACAGTTAAACCGCGTTATCGTTCTTCGCGGGCAAGCCTCGCTCCTACAGGGCGGTGTCGTTCATGAACAGGCCGGTGAAGGTCACTTCGCGTCCGCAACTGGCGCTCCAGTCTTATCTGGACAGCTTGCTGATGGAGGCGACGGAAGAGTTGCCGCCGGAAGTCGAGGCGGTGGCTGAAGTCATTGAAGTTGTCGAAGCGGTCGAGGTTGAGGCGGCGCTGGATGAGTTCCAGTTGGCGGTGCTCGAAGAACAGGCCCGTGATGCGCGCCCAACGGCTGCCGTCGCCGCGCCAGTGGTTGCGCCAGTTGTTGAGCAAGCACCCGTCAAGGTGATCGAAGCCCCGGCCCCGATCCTGGCGCCCGTCTCGACCATCGCGCCGCTGCTGCAAGCCTTGGTACCACCTGTCGTTGAAGTGCACCTGCCGCCAAGCAACACGCCGCCACCGGTGGAAACCGATGGCCGTCCGTCCTGGGCCGCCGAGCCGTTTGAATGCCTGTTGTTCGACGTCGCGGGGCTGACCCTGGCGGTGCCGCTGGTGTGCCTGGGTTCGATTTATTCCTTGACCGGCCACGAACTGACGCCGTTGTTCGGTCAGCCGGAATGGTTCCTCGGGATCCTGCCGAGCCAGGCCGGCAACCTCAAAGTGCTGGATACCGCGCGCTGGGTCATGCCGGACCGCTATCGCGATGACTTCCGCCAGGGCCTGCAATACGTTATTTCAGTGCAGGGCTATGAGTGGGGGCTGGCGGTGCATCAGGTCAGCCGTTCGTTGCGCCTGGACCCGAACGAAATCAAATGGAGAAGTCACCGAGGTCAGCGGCCATGGCTCGCCGGCACGGTGATTGAGCACATGTGTGCGTTGCTGGACGTTTCCGCCCTGGCCGAGTTGATCGCCAGCGGTGGGGCAAAACACATGAGCGGCAGCAAGCCGCTACACAAATCGACATAGCAGCCGACATAACAAGTAAGCGACGGCATTGTTGAATGCCGCCACACAGAACACACACCGCCAAGCGCGGTTTTTCGAGGGGTCAGGGTATGAGTAGTCACGCGACGAATGCAAAAGGTTCTGAAGATCCGATCCTGCAATGGGTCACCTTCAAACTGGACAATGAAACCTACGGCATCAACGTGATGCGCGTTCAGGAAGTCCTGCGTTACACCGAAATCGCCCCGGTCCCGGGTGCCCCGAGCTACGTGCTGGGCATCATCAACCTGCGCGGTAACGTGGTTACCGTGATCGACACCCGTCAGCGCTTCGGCCTGATGAATGCCGAAATCAGCGACAACACCCGCATCGTCATCATCGAAGCCGACAAGCAAGTGGTCGGGATCATGGTCGACAGCGTGGCCGAAGTGGTTTACCTGCGTCAGTCGGAAATCGAGACCGCGCCGAACGTCGGTAACGAAGAGTCCGCCAAGTTCATCCAGGGCGTGTGCAACAAGAACAACGAACTGCTGATTCTGGTCGAACTCGACAAGATGATGAGCGAAGAAGAATGGTCGGATCTGGAGAACATCTGATTGATTCTTGAGGTTGCTGTCATTGTCCTGTTCCTGTTTTGGGCAGGCACGCTGGCGATGTTCCTGTCGTACATCCGCAGCCAGCGCGTGATCGCGGCGCAACAGGCCGAGGGCGATGCGCTGCGCGATCAGCGCATCAAGGACCTGGCCAAGCGCGTCGACAACTACCAGAGCGGCAACGTGCGCATGGGTGAAGACCTGCACGAGCTGCGCGCGGTGGTCAGCCCGTTGCCGGACAAACTGGCCCAGCTGGAACAGCGCGACCCTTCAAGCCTGTCGTTCGCCCAGGCGGCGCGACTGGTCGGGATGGGCGCCACCGTCGATGAACTGACTCAGTCCTGCGGCTTGACCCAGGCTGAGGCGGAGTTGATGCGTAAGCTTCACAAGAACTGACTGTTGAAATCGTTCCCACGCTCCGCGTGGGAATGCCTCTTGGGACGCTCCGCGTTCCGCTCTTGAACGGTGACGCAGAGCGTCACGGGCTGCATGCCCACGCAGAGCGTGGGAATGATCAGTAGTCGTCGCCACGCTCGGTAACGTCCTTCTCCACCTGCGGCGCATTCGGATCCGGTCCTTGCGGAAATTTCCCCTCCCATTTGAGATCGTTCCCACGCTCCGCGTGGGAATGCCTCTCGGGACGCTCCGCGTTCCGCTCTTGAACGGTGACGCAGAGCGTCACGGGCTGCATGCCCACGCAGAGCGTGGGAACGATCAGTAGTCGTCGCCACGCTCGGTAACATCCTTCTCCACCTGCGGCGCATTCGGATCCTGCCCTTGCGGGAATTTCCCCTTCAGGTTCCACGCGAACGCAATGATCTCGGCAATCGTGCGGTACAACTCTTCCGGAATGCTGTCCCCCAACTCCATCTTCGCCAGCAGCCTTACCAGCTCCGGGTTTTCATAGATCGGCACTTCGCATTCGCGGGCGATTTTCAGAATCGCTTCGGCCAGTTCTTCGTCGCCCTTGGCGGTGAGGGTCGGGGCGTGGGTGCCGTCGTATTTGAGGGCGATGGCCTGGCGCGGGGTGTTGGGGTTTCTCATGCGGTTTCGTCGACCCAGCGTTGTTCGAGGCGGGTTTGTGCGCCTTGGGGGGGAGTGCCGAGGTGGCAATCGAGTTCGCCGACGTTGAGCCCGGAGGCCAGCAAGCGCTCGCGCAGTGCCGCCAGGTTGCTTTCGATCAGGCTCGCGGTGTACGGCCGTTCGGCCCAGAGTTGGCTGGACAGGCTGCCCTGGATCAACTGCGCCTGAACCTGCAACGGGCCCAGGGGCTCCATGTCGAACGCCAGCTCGACCCGCCACAGTTGTTGTTTCGGCTCCCGTTCTTCGCGCCGTTCGTTTTGCGCTTGTTTTTCCGGTGCTTCTTCGCGCTGGAACTTGACCTGCAACGGCACGATGTCCTGGAGGTTGCGCATCGGAATTTCCAGCTGCCAAGTGCTCATCAGCCGCCCATCGTCGGTGACGCCGGTTTGTTCCAGGCTCGACAGTTGATGGCTTTGCAGGCGCGAAATGGCAGCGGCCGCCAGACGCAACAGATGCTCCAGATCGCCTTCGCCATCCTGGCTTTGCAACAGCCGATCGGGCAGGGGGAAATGGGTGGGCAGCGGTTTGGCGCTGACCTGGCCGAGCATGCCCAGCGCACTGCGCACGAAGCTTGGCATGGCCTGGGCCAGGGTGTTGGCGGCGATGATCGCGGTGAGGTTGGTGTTGGCCGGGGCCAATTGCGCGATCAATTTCAGCAGATCGGCTTTCATGTCCGGGGCCAGCGCCGGGGTCTGGCCGGTCAGCAGTTTCGCTTCGAGGAACATACCGCTGTTGGCCAGCGCCAGGGCCAGGCCTTTTGGCGTGCTCAACTGCTGCACGTCCGGCAGCCCGGCGAGCAGTTTGTTCACGGCGGCTTGCAGGTCGGCGGAGGTATCGTCGGTCTGCGGCAGGTTCTGCAAGGCGCTGAGCAAGCCGTCCAGCGAACCCTGGCGGCTCTGCTGGGTGGTCAACTGCTGTGACACCGCCAACTGGTCCTGGCGATTGCTCAGTGGCAGGAACTTCAGGGTCTGCGTATCTTGGACCAACGCGCTCAACAGCGTGCCGATGCGCAGCGGCTGAGGACTGTCGATGGTCAGGGTGCTGCCGCTCAGGGCGGTGTTGAGCAAACTCACCAGCGAACGAAACACCGTGGGCTGGCCCGGCGTCTGCGGCAACACCTGGGACGTCAGCACTTTGCCTTGCAGCAAGGTGCCGACCGGCAGTTGCGCGGTGTCGATGCGGGTGAGGGTGGCGACGCTGGAAGCAATTGCCTGCTGCACCGTGATCGCCAGGTTGCTGGCGGACGGCTGGGTGATCGCGAGATTGGTGCCGGTGGGCAGCGGTTGCAGGCTGGTGGCCTGGACTGTGGTCTGGCGGCCGCTGTCGAGGGTGACTTTGAGCAACAGTTGAAAGGTCTGATCCGCCTGTTTCAGCGACAGCACCTCGGCGTTGGCGGTCTGGCCGGCACTGATCAGGCCCTCCATCGGCGTCAACAGTTTGAGCAAGTCGCCGCTGACCACCGGCGCACGTGCAACCGTCGGCGTGGTCGGAGGGGCTGGGAGGATGTTCATTTCGCCTGTCATACGCGGTCACAACCTTCGGAAAATGCGCTCTTTAGAGTAAGGCATGGCATGTATAATGCCGCCCGTCTTTCAGGGGACGGTGAAAACATTGCAATTGTTTTGACGCAGCTCTCTAAAACCGGCCGCCAATGCATCTATGCTGCATCTCTTTAGCGGCCGCGCCACTGCTGACTTGAACCGCCGACTGTAACGCCGACTTGTAATGTAAAGGCCCGTGATCTCTTGACCAGTCCAGTCCTTCAAACCGTCGACCTCGCCTGTGAGCGAGACCTTCGGCTGCTCTTCGAAAATCTCGAATTGAGACTGTCCAGTGGCGAAATGGTGCAGATCAGCGGCCCCAACGGCAGCGGCAAGACCAGTTTGCTGCGCCTGCTGTCCGGATTGATGCAACCGACGGCCGGTCAAGTGCTGCTCAACGGCCAGCCATTGAACGAGCAACGCAGCGAACTGGCGCGCAACCTGCTGTGGATCGGCCACGCCGCCGGGATCAAGGATTTGCTGACCCCGGAAGAAAACCTTAGCTGGCTCTGCGCCCTGCACCAACCGGCAAGCCACGAGGCGATCTGGCAAGCGCTGGCCGCTGTCGGGCTGCGCGGCTTCGAGGACGTTCCCTGTCACACCTTGTCCGCCGGCCAGCAACGCCGTGTGGCCCTGGCGCGCCTTTACCTCGACAGCCCGCCGCTGTGGATCCTCGACGAACCCTTCACTGCGCTCGATAAACAGGGCGTGGCGCAACTCGAAGAACACCTGGCCGGCCACTGTGAGCGGGGCGGCATGGTGATTCTGACCACCCACCACACCCTGAGTCGCACACCGGCCGGCTATCGCGACATTGATCTGGGGAACTGGGCCGTATGAGTGTTTTCGGCCTGTTGGTCGCCCGTGAGGCTCGCTTGCTGTTCCGCCGTCCGGCAGAGCTGGCCAATCCGCTGGTATTCTTCGCCATCGTGGTGTCGCTGTTCCCGTTGGCGGTCGGACCCGAGTCTCAATTGTTGCAAACCTTGTCTCCGGGACTGGTCTGGGTAGCAGCCCTTTTATCGGTCCTGCTCTCGCTGGACGGGCTCTTCCGCAGTGATTTCGAAGATGGATCCCTCGAACAGTGGGTCCTTTCGCCGCACCCCCTGGCTCTTCTGGTTTTGGCCAAGGTACTGGCACACTGGGCCTTCTCCGGCCTGGCACTGGTTTTGCTCGCACCACTGCTGGCGTTGATGCTCGGTTTGCCTGCCGCTTGTCTGCCGGTGTTGCTGCTTTCTTTATTGCTGGGTACACCGGTACTGAGCCTGCTCGGTGCGGTGGGCGCGGCCCTGACGGTCGGATTGAAGCGCGGTGGCCTGTTGCTGGCGTTGCTGATTCTGCCGCTGTACATCCCGGTGTTGATTCTTGGCAGTGGCGCCTTGCAGGCTGCGCTCCAAGGCATGCCGGCGACCGGTTATCTGCTGTGGCTTGGTAGCCTGACCGCCCTGGCGATAACGCTTACACCTTTTGCAATAGCTGCTGGCCTGAAGATCAGCGTCGGCGAATAATAATGAGGTCTGGTTGTTTTTTAACCGCTTTTTGTTAAAAAAAGTAGACCCTTGGCTCTTCAATAGAGAAGAGCACCCGTGATGGAAACAGTAATGAACTGGACCTGGTTTCATAAGCTCGGCTCACCCAAATGGTTTTACGGCATCAGTGGCAAACTGCTGCCGTGGCTGAGCGTCGCGGCGTTGCTGCTGATCAGCGTCGGTGTGGTCTGGGGCCTGGCGTTCGCGCCACCGGACTACCAGCAAGGCAACAGCTTTCGCATCATCTATATCCATGTTCCCGCCGCCATGCTGGCGCAGTCCTGCTACGTGATGCTGGCGGTGTGCGGCGTGGTCGGGCTGGTGTGGAAGATGAAACTGGCCGATGTCGCCCTGCAATGCGCGGCGCCCATCGGGGCCTGGATGACCGCCGTGGCGCTGGTCACCGGGGCGATCTGGGGCAAACCGACCTGGGGCTCGTGGTGGGTCTGGGATGCGCGACTAACGTCCATGCTGATCCTGCTGTTTCTGTACTTCGGTCTCATTGCGCTGGGCAACGCCATCAGCAATCGTGACAGCGCGGCCAAGGCCTGCGCGGTGCTGGCGATTGTCGGCGTGATCAATATCCCGATCATCAAATACTCGGTGGAGTGGTGGAACACCCTGCACCAGGGCGCGACCTTCACCCTCACCGAAAAACCGGCGATGCCCGCCGAGATGTGGCTGCCGCTGCTGCTGACGGTGCTGGGTTTCTACTGTTTCTTCGGCGCGGTGCTGTTGCTGCGCATGCGTCTTGAGGTGCTCAAGCGCGAAGCCCGGGCGAGCTGGGTGAAAGCCGAAGTACAGAACAGTCTGGAGGCCGCTCGATGAGTTTTGCTTCCTTCGGCGATTTCCTCGCCATGGGCCATCATGCCCTGTATGTCTGGTCGGCCTATGGCATCTGCCTGGCGGTGCTGGTCTTCAACGTGGCGGCGCCGATACTGGCCCGCAAGCGGTATCTGCAACAAGAGGCGCGTCGTTTGCGCCGGGAGAACGGCAAGTGAATCCGCTGCGCAAAAAGCGTCTTATCATCATTCTCGCGATCCTGGTCGGAGTCGGCGCCGCCGTCGGCCTGGCCCTGAGCGCCCTGCAGCAGAACATCAATCTGTTTTACACCCCGACCCAGATCGCCAACGGCGAAGCCCCGCAAGACACGCGCATCCGCGCCGGCGGCATGGTCGAGAAAGGTTCGCTGCAACGTTCCGGCGATTCTCTGGACGTGAAATTCATCGTCACCGACTTCAACAAATCCGTAACCATCAGCTATCGCGGCATCCTCCCGGACCTGTTCCGCGAAGGGCAGGGCATCGTGGCCCTGGGCAAACTCAACGCCGAGGGTGTGGTGGTGGCCGACGAAGTGCTGGCCAAGCACGATGAAAAGTACATGCCGCCCGAAGTGACCAAGGCCCTGAAAGACAGCGGTCAGTCGGCGCCTACCCAAGCCAAGGAGGGTTGATCGATGACCTCTGCAATCTTTATCCCCGAACTGGGCCAACTGGCCATGATCCTGGCGCTGTGTTTCGCGCTGGTTCAGGCCATCGTGCCGTTGATGGGCGCCTGGCGCGGCGACCGCTTGTGGATGAGCCTGGCTCAACCGGCGGCCTGGGGGCAGTTCGCGTTCCTGGTGTTCGCCTTCGGTTGCCTGACCTACGCCTTCATGACCGACGACTTCTCCGTCGCCTATGTGGCCAGCAACTCCAACAGCGCGTTGCCCTGGTACTACAAGTTCAGCGCGGTGTGGGGTGCTCACGAAGGATCGCTGCTGCTGTGGGCCTTGATCCTCGGTGGCTGGACCTTCGCGGTGTCGGTGTTCTCCCGGCAGTTGCCGCAAGTCATGCTCGCCCGGGTGCTGGCGGTGATGGGCATGATCAGCACCGGTTTCCTGTTGTTCCTGATCCTTACCTCGAACCCGTTCGCGCGGATCCTGCCGCAGATTCCGGCGGACGGTCGCGACCTTAACCCGTTGCTGCAAGACATCGGCCTGATCGTGCATCCGCCGATGCTGTACATGGGTTATGTCGGGTTCTCCGTGGCGTTTGCCTTCGCCATCGCTGCTCTGCTGGGCGGTCGTCTTGATGCGGCGTGGGCACGCTGGTCCCGTCCGTGGACCATCGTTGCCTGGGCCTTCCTCGGTATCGGCATCACGTTGGGTTCGTGGTGGGCCTATTACGAACTCGGCTGGGGCGGCTGGTGGTTCTGGGACCCGGTGGAAAACGCCTCCTTCATGCCTTGGCTGGTGGGTACGGCGCTGATTCACTCCCTGGCGGTCACGGAAAAACGTGGCGTGTTCAAGAGCTGGACCGTGTTGCTGGCCATCGCCGCGTTCTCGCTGAGCCTGCTCGGGACCTTCCTCGTGCGTTCCGGCGTGCTGACCTCGGTGCACGCGTTTGCCTCCGATCCTGAGCGCGGCGTGTTTATCCTGATCTTCCTGCTGTTTGTGGTCGGTGGTTCGCTGACGCTGTTCGCCCTGCGCGCGCCAGTGGTCAAGAGCCACGTCGGCTTCAACCTCTGGTCCCGGGAAACCCTGCTGCTGGGCAACAACCTGGTGCTGGTGGTGGCGGCGTCGATGATCCTGCTCGGCACCTTGTACCCGCTGATTCTTGATGCGATGACCGGCGCCAAGCTGTCGGTCGGCCCGCCGTACTTCAACGCGTTGTTCATTCCGTTGATGGCGTTGCTGATGGTGGTGATGGCGGTCGGCATGCTGGTGCGCTGGAAAGACACCCCGGTCAAATGGCTGGTGGGCATGTTGACCCCGGTCCTGCTCGGCAGCGCCGCGCTGGCCGTGGTGGCTGGCGTTGCCTACGGTGATTTCAACTGGGCGGTGATCGCCACATTCATGCTCGCGGCCTGGGTATTGCTGGCCGGCGTACGCGACATTCTCGACAAAACGCGTCACAAAGGCCTGATCAAAGGCTTGCCGACCCTGACCCGCAGCTACTGGGGCATGCAAGTTGCTCACCTCGGCATCGCCGTGTGTGCGCTGGGTGTCGTGTTGTCGAGCCAGAACAGTGCCGAGCGCGACTTGCGCCTGGCGCCGGGCGAGTCCATGGACCTGGCCGGTTACCACTTCATTTTCGAAGGCGCCAAGCACTTCGAAGGGCCGAACTTCACCTCCGATAAGGGCACCGTCCGCGTGATCCGCGATGGCAAGGAAGTCAGCGTGCTGCACCCGGAAAAACGCCTGTACACCGTGCAAAACTCGGTGATGACCGAAGCCGGGATCGACGCCGGTTTCACCCGTGACCTCTACGTCGCCCTCGGTGAACCCCTGGGCGATGGCGCCTGGGCCGTGCGCGTGCACGTCAAACCGTTCGTGCGCTGGATCTGGTTCGGCGGCCTGCTTACAGGTTTCGGCGGGTTGCTGGCGGCGCTGGATCGCCGTTATCGGGTCAAGGTGAAAAGCCGCGTGCGTGAAGCACTCGGTATGACGGGAGCCACTGCATGAGACGTTGGTTGATGCTGCTGCCCCTGGCGATTTTCCTGGTGGTGGCTGTTTTCCTGTATCGCGGTCTGTACCTGGACCCCGCCGAGTTGCCCTCGGCGATGATCAACAAGCCGTTCCCGGAGTTTTCCCTGCCGGCAGTGCAGGGCGACAAGACCTTGACCAAGGCCGATATCCTCGGCAAACCGGCGCTGGTCAACGTGTGGGGCACCTGGTGCATTTCCTGCCGGGTCGAGCACCCGGTGTTGAACAAGCTGGCGGAGAAGGGCGTGGTGATCTACGGCATCAACTACAAGGACGTCAACGCCGACGCCTTGAAGTGGCTGACGGAATTCCACAACCCGTACCAACTGGACATCCGCGACGACGAAGGCACCCTGGGCCTGAACCTCGGCGTGTACGGTGCTCCGGAAACTTTCTTTATCGACGCCAAGGGCATCATCCGCGACAAGTACGTCGGCGTGATCGACGAACAGGTCTGGCGCGAAAAACTGGCGGCCAAGTATCAGGCGCTGGTCGACGAGGCCAAGCCATGAAGCGCTGGATCGCCGCCGCTGTACTGGGCTTGAGCATGGCTGGCGTGGCGCACGCGGCCATCGACACCTACGAGTTCGCCAAAGAAGGCGACCGTGAGCGTTTCCGTGAGCTGACCAAAGAGCTGCGTTGCCCCAAGTGCCAGAATCAGGACATCGCCGATTCCAACGCTCCGATTGCCGCTGACTTGCGCAAAGAGATTTTCCGCATGCTCGGCGAGGGCAAGGACAACCAGCAGATCATCGACTTCATGGTCGATCGCTACGGTGATTTCGTGCGCTACAAACCCGCTCTGAACGCCAAGACCGCTCTGCTCTGGTTCGGCCCCGCCGGCCTGCTGCTGGGCGGTTTCGTGGTCATCGCCGTGATCGTCCGCCGTCGTCGCGTGCAACGCGCTGACACCCCGGACACGCTTTCCGCCGAGGAGCGTCAGCGCCTCGACCACCTGTTGGATAAAAACCAAGAATGATTGATTTCTGGCTCGCTGCAGGTCTGCTACTTCTGGTTGCCCTGAGTTTTCTGTTGATCCCGGTTCTACGGGGCCGTCGTGCCCAGCTTGAAGAGGATCGTACGGCCCTTAACGTCGCGCTTTACCAAGAGCGCGTGGCTGAGTTGCAGACTCAGCAGGAAGAGGGCGTGCTCAACGCCGCGCAAATGGACACTGGCCGCGCCGAAGCGGCCCGCGAGTTGCTGGCGGACACCGAAGGTGTTGCCGCGCCGCGCGTGTCTCGTCTGGGTAAAGCGTTTCCGTTGTTGGCGGCGATCCTCGTTCCTGTGTTGGGCCTTGGCCTGTACCTGCACTTCGGGGCCAGTGACAAGGTCGAGCTGACCCGGGAATTCGCCCAGGCGCCGCAGTCGATGGAAGAAATGACCCGTCGCCTGGAACGTGCGGTGGCCGCTCAGCCGGATTCGGCGGAAGGCTTGTACTTCCTCGGTCGCACCTACATGGCTCAGGATCGCCCGGCGGACGCAGCGAAAATCTTCGAACGCACGGTGAACCTCGCCGGTCGTCAGCCGGAACTGCTCGGCCAATGGGCCCAGGCCCAGTACTTCGCCGATGGCAAGAAATGGTCAGACAAGATCCAGGCCCTGACCGATGAAGCGCTGAAAGCTGATCCGAAAGAAGTCACCAGCCTTGGCCTGCTCGGCATCGCCGCGTTTGAGGCCCAGCGCTATCAGGACGCCATCGACTACTGGAATCGCCTGCTGGCGCAACTGCCGCCGGACGACAACTCCCGTGGCGCGTTGCAAGGCGGGATCGCCCGGGCCACCGAGAAACTTGAGGCCAGCGGCGGCAAAGTGGCCCAAGTGCCGGTCACCAAAGGCGCGTTGCTCAAGGTGCGTGTCGATCTCGCGGCGGACCTGAAAGCCAAGGTGCAACCGGGTGACAGCGTATTCATCTTCGCCCGCGCCACCTCCGGCCCACCGGCACCGCTGGCGGCCAAGCGCCTGACCGTGGCCGACCTGCCGGCCACCGTTGAGCTGGGTGATGCCGACGCGATGATGCCGCAGTTGAAACTGTCGAACTTCCCTGAAGTCCAACTGGTTGCACGCATCTCCCGCGCCGGCCAACCGACCGCCGGCGAGTGGATCGGTCGCAGCCAGCCGCTGGCCAGCAGCACCACTGCGCAGCAGCACGTGACCATCGACAGCCCGGATAAATAACAGGAACCACCGCCATGACCGCCATCGCTCGTATCACCCTGCTCAGTCTCGTCCTGGGGTTAAGCGCTTGTGCGGTCCATCGGCCCCCTCAGCAGACGTTGCCGCCGATCCCGCCGTCGCAACCCCGCCCGACGCCGTCACCGACACCCACGCCGAGCAAACCGAGCATCCCGGCCAAACCCGCCAAGCCGCTGCCCCGCACCTCCGCCAGCTTCGCCCCGCCACCGGGGGGCAACAGCCATTGGGATGCGAAGATGGGCGTCTACGTCCTCGACGACCAACCCAACACCTTCTACCGCCAGCGCACCTACTACCGCTGGAACAACGGCTGGAGCCGCTCGATCAGCCCGAACGGGCCGTGGGAAGACACCGACATCCATGGCGTGCCGGGTGGGTTGGGACGGCAATTCGGGCAGTAATCAGAAAACGGCGATCTTTGGATCGCCGTTTTGCTGTCTGGCGTTTGAAAAGATCGCAGGCTTCGCCAGCTCCTACGGGACCGCGCACGACGATGATCTGCCGGTGTACTCGGCTTTTGCAGGAGCTGGCGAAGGCTGCGATCTTTTGATCATGCTTAAAGAATGGCGCGGTAATCAGTCAGCGCTTCAACCGAGCGGACCAAACCTTGGCGTAACAGAAGGTCAAGGTACGTTCCGACATCCATCTGCGGCATCTTGAGCTGCTTGCGTTGTCGTTGTGCCGCGCAGACAACCGCTGCCGGGTCTAGATCAAACAGGTCATCGACGAACTCGTCAGGATGCTGTGCCTCCAGACCAAAAGGCTCCAGCAATGTGCATGGGAAGTCTTTCTTGTTAAAAGTCACGATAACGCTGGCATTGCAGCGAATGGCCGCCGCCAGCACATGGCGGTCATTCATGTCTGGCAGCATTAACCCTTCAACGAGGTTTTCGTAACCCGTGACACAGGCGTCGGGGATGGCGTGATCCATCAGTTCGGAGGTTCGATCCAGTTGTTCGGCTGTCAGGTCTGGACGGTTCTTCAGCAGATTTCGTTTCCATTCGTTGTGTCTCTCCAATGACCACCGCGCCTGGAAACGTCCTGATAGCGCGAGCCACATCAGGAAATCTCTCAAAGGGGCAGGGTACAAAACACATGCGTCATATACAGCGGTAAACGGGGAGTGCCTCACTCGTATCCTGTCCTTAACGCTTGTGCTTGCTCGGCGAGAAGCGTCATTGCCTGCTCGCTGGCGGTGTCGCGCCGATCTTTATATTCCATCAAATCGGCAAAGCGCACACGTCGGTGCTTGCCTGTTTTGTGGTAGGACAACTCGCCGGATTCCAGCAGTTTAATGAGGTGCGGGCGTGAGACATTGAGCAGGTCCGCCGCTTCCTGGGTGGTCAGTTCGGCGTGCACCGGGACGACTTTGACGGCATTGCCTTCTGCCAATGCCGCCAGGATATCGACCAGCAAGCGCAGTGCCGACGTGGGAAGTTCGACGCTGTGGGCCTCGTTCTGCTCGTCGAAAATCTGGATGCGCTGGGTTTCGAATTGAGTGGCGAGGTAGGCGGTGAGGGCGCGCTGGCCTTCGATAGCAGCCTGGACTTCGCGCGCCATGGGCAGGTTGATCGGGGGATGGATGACTAAAGACATGATGGTTTCCAACATTCAAAGTAGCGATGTTGGAGAGGCTATTCGAATCAAACGAAAATCGCAACAAACGAAACTGGAGTCTTGTTTAAGACTCTTTTGCCATCAACGCCTGAACGTAATCAGCAAACGCCCGAGCCTTGGCACTGGCCATTCTCCCCGTCGGAAACACCGCCCACAGGTCCTGATTCGGCAAGGTCCAATCGCTCATCACTTCCACGACTGCACCACTGGCGAGTTCCGGCGCAAACATCCACTCGGACGCCATGGTCAGCCCCAGATGAGCCAGCACTGATTCACGCAGGCCTTCGGCGGCGTTGACGCGGATGCGGCCGCTGATGATCACCGGGTGTTCTTCGCCAGACTTCTGAAACTGCCAATTTGCACCGCCACCCAGGGTGTACACCACGGCCTGATGTTTGCTCAGGTCGGCAGGGCAGGCCGGTTTGCCGTGTTGTTCGAAGTACTGCGGTGTGCCCACCACAACACGCCGGCATTGAGCAATCTTGCGCGCGGTGAGGCCGGAGTCGATCAAGGTGCCCATGCGCAGGGCAATGTCGACGCCTTCCTCCACCAGGTTGATGTTGCGGTCGTCGAGCATCAGGTCGATGTTCAGTTCCGGGTTCTGCTCCAGGAACGGCCCCAGCTGCGGCACGATGTGCTGGCGGCCGAAGGTCACGGCGGCGCAGATCCGCAGGTTGCCGGTGAGGCCGCCGGCGGCACCGCGGGCCGCGTTGTCAGCCTCGTCGGCTTCTTCGATGGCGCGTTTGGCCCGGTCGAAGAAAGCCAACCCGGCTTCAGTCGGGGTCAGGCCACGGGTCGAGCGTAATAACAGGCGCACGGCGAGCCGGGTTTCCAGTTGCGCGATGGTTTTCGACACGGCGGGCTGGCCGATATTCAGACGCCGGGCCGCTGCGGAAAACGAACCGGTTTCCACCACATAGACGAAGGTTTCCATTGCGCCGAGGCGATCCATCTTGAGTCCTTGTGCAAATGTGGTGACTTGCCGAGATCCCCCTGTGGGAGCGGGCTTGCTCGCGAAAGCGATGTATCAGCAACATTGATATCGTCTGACACGCCGCCTTCGCGAGCAAGCCCGCTCCCATAGGGGATTTATGTGGTCTGAAAAAACCCATCAAAACGCCGCTTTACCCACCGAAGCACCACCATCGACAAACAGTGTCTGCCCGGTAATGAACCCGCTCTGCTCGGACAACAGAAAGGCAATCGCCGAAGCGATTTCTTCCGGTTGTCCCAACCGGCCCATCGGTACGCTAGCCAGATAACGCGCTTCACCTTCGCTGCCAATCGGATTGTTCTCTCGGAACAGTTCCGTTTCCGTCGGGCCGGGGGCCACGGCGTTGACCGTGATCCCGGTTTGCGCCAGTTCCAGCGCCCAGGATCGGGTGAAGCTGACCAGCGCCGCTTTCGCCGCCGCATACGCCGTGCGCTGGGTGATCCCGAGCACCGTCAGGCTGGAAATATTCACCACTCGGCCCCAGCCTTTGGCGCGCATGTTCGGCAGCAACGTCTGGGTTGTTTGCAGGGCTGAGTGCAGATTGACCCGCATCACGTCGTCAAAGGTGTCAAGGTCGATTTCGCCCAACACCTGCGGTCGGACCAGGCCGACGTTGTTCACCAGCCCATCGAACTCGTACTGGCTGGCCAGATCAGCCAATACTTCCCGGGTCAGCGTCCTGTCGCTCAGGTCGAGTGGAAACAGCGTGCCGGGAAACGACAGGTCGGGTGTCCGGGCAATCCCGACCACGCGATGACCAGCACGGTCCAAGTGCTCGGCCACGGCACGACCAATGCCTTTGCTGGCGCCGGTGATGAGAAATGTACGTGGGGTCATGACAACTCCTATCAGGATGTGCCGCGGGTAACGCGGCACTTGATCGGTTCAGCCGCGAAGCGCATCCAGCATCGCTTCAGGCTCTGGCCGCTGAGTGTAATCCGGGTTGACCTCGGCGTAACGGATCACGCCATCCTGGCCGATCACATAACGCGCCGGCATCGGCAGGGTCCAGGACGGGTCATCGTTGAAGGTGGGCAGGTCGTTGCGCAGGTTTTTGTACAACTCGACCAGGTAATCCGGCAACGCGAAACGCAGACCGAAAGCCTGCGCTACATCGTTGTGAGTGTCGCTCAGGATCGGGAACTCCAACCCGTTGATGCGCACTGATTTGCGGCTGTTGGCGGCGATCTGCGGCGAGATCGCCACCAGGTTCGCCCCCAATTCCTGCAACGTCGGCAGGAACGCCTGCACGGCTTGCAGCTCCATGTTGCAGTACGGGCACCAGACACCGCGATAGAACGTCAGCACCAACGGACCCTTGGCCAGCAGATCGGCGGAGGACACAGGGTTGCCGTCGGGGTCCTTGAGCGTAAACAACGGCGCCTTATCCCCGACCTTCAGGGCTTTGCCGGCCGCGCCGGACGCAATCAATTGCGCAGTGGCGCGCTCCATGATCGGGTGGATTTCAGCCGGGGCGTTGTAAGGCGGTTTACCGGCCTTGAAGTCAGCTTTGAACGCATCGAGTTTTGCTTGCAGGGTCATGATCGTAATCCTTGAAGAGGAAGCCGGTTGGCTGGGATCAATGGTGACCTTGGACGGGGCCGCGGGGAACGTGGGTGGGGGGCATAGGATTCATTCTTGGGGGGAATGTCGTGTCTCGAATCACACGCTGTAAAACAACCGAACGTCGTGCTTCCAGTTTTCATGCTTGAATAAAGATAACTCTAGAGTTACTTTTGTTTGGCCGGAGCAAGGAGGCTGGTGGTGCAAAGCAGGCTATTGATCAAGGAGCTGGAGGAGGCGGGCTGGACACTGGACCGGGTCACCGGCAGTCATCACATCTTCATTCACCGTTACAACCCATACACGATCCCCGTCCCGCACCCGAAAAAGGATTTACCGATCGGGACGGTTAAAAGCATCAGGAGGCGAGCCGGGCTGTATTGCCCGCCTGCCAGTTACACAGGAGATCCATAATGCAATATCCCATCTGTATCGAGTGGGGCGACGAGAACACCGCCATCGGTATTCAGATCCCCGATATTCCGGGCGCTGTCACTGCCGGGGATTCGTTTGAAGACGCCTATAACGCTGCAATCGAGGTTGCTCACATAATGCTGCAGGAAATTGCGGCTGACGGAGAGCCGATTCCTATGCCGACTTCAGCGGCCGCACACCGTGGCAATCCCGAGTTTGCTGATATGGGCTGGGGAATGCTGGAACTGGACATTGCGCCTTACATGGGCAAAACCGAGAAGGTCAACGTGACATTGCCCGGCTATGTCATCCAGCGTATCGACCGCTATGTGCGGGAACATAACATCAAAAGCCGCTCCTCCTTTTTGGCGGATGCGGCGATGGAAAAATTGGTTCGGCATTGAATGAAACAACATGTTCACGGGCAAGCCGGCGAAGGGCATGCCCGTAAGCGATCAACGTGTCATCGCGCTTGATCGGGAGGTCTGCAAAGGTCAGTCATGCCATGGTGGCTGATGAGCTCCCTGATTGACGTTCCCAGTGCACTTTGACTCAGGGCTATTTCAACTTCGCCGGTGTAGGACTCGTCAACATGTCCCCGTGTGTCTGCACTGGTGAGCGGGCTGATGCTGCTGTTCTGAGGGCTGAGGCGAAAGGTTGTGTAGGGGATGCCCGGGGTTGGCTTGTTCCTTTGCCGGGTGCTCATAAAGTCGAAGGAATAGGTTCTCCTGATGGAGTCCATGCACGCTGTAACGGTCTGCGGTGGCGACGCTTCGTTGTACATCACCACCGCCTTCTCGCCGAACTGCAGAAACAGGCAGCCGAACCACCATATGCAACTGGCGAGAACGGACAGGCCCCAGGCGCGCACCACCCCAACTCTGGAAAACAACAAGTTCAGCAGATAAGGCCAGGTCATCATCGGCAGAAAGTATTTGCCAATCTTCCAGGCCCAGCTCTGGTTACCAAGCCAGATTCCCGGGTTGTAGATCATCACCAGCATGACGATGGCGTAGAACACCACTGCCAACGTCCACACCACAAAGTTGGTGGCAAAACGACTCTCGTGCCGGGTTCGCTGTTCTTCCTTCAGTTCGGCGATAACTTGCGTGAAGTCGGTTTCAGCCACGGGAGGAGGGTTGGCTTTGCGTTCTTTATCGCGCAACGCCTTGCGCTGGCGTCGCAGACGCTCAGGGTTTTTTGAAGACATGAGGGGGAAATCTTCCTTGATTGCGCTGTTCGGCGGCAGCTCCATGTGTGCCTCGATGATTGCAAGCACCTGAGTGGGCGTGAGGATAAACACCCACGCCCGCTGCGTCGATAGCGGTCTCGATCAGGCCGTCACGGGCTCTGCGACGCGCGAAACACTCAAAAACCGCCCCAACGCCAACAGCGGAAACGCACTGCCCACAATCACGATCCACAACCAGCCACCCTGTTCATACACCGCACTGGCCACCGACGAACCAAACGCGCCGCCGATGAAGATGCTGGTCATGTACAGCGCATTCAAGCGGCTGCGGCTTTTGGCGTCGAGGGCGTAGACCGCGCGTTGGCCGAGGACCATGTTCATTTGTACGCAGAAATCGAGCACCACGCCGGTGACGGCCAGGCCGATCACGCTGTAGATCGGGTGGATGAACGCCGGCAGGAAGCTCAGGCTGGCGAACACCAGGGCCAGCAGCGAGGCGATGCGGGTGTGGCCGGCATCGGCCAGGCGACCGGCGATGGGCGCGGCGATGGCACCGATGGCACCGACCAGAGCGAAGATCGCGATCTGGGTCTGGCTCAGGCCATGATTGCGCGCCAGTTCCAGCGGTACGGCGGTCCAGAACAGGCTGAAGGTGGCGAACATGCAACCCTGGTAGAACGCACGCTGGCGCAGCACCGGTTGTTGACGCAGCAACGTCCACAACGAGCCAAGCAACTGGCCATAAGAGGCACTGTGATCAGGCTGACGCTTGGGGATTGTCAACGCCAGCACGATGCTGATCGCCGCCATCAACGCCGCCGCAATCATGAACATCGCCCGCCAGCCGAAGTGGTCCGCCACCACGCTGGACACTGGCCGCGCCAGCAGGATACCCAACAGCAAACCGCCCATGATCCCGCCGACCACCCGGCCGCGGGATTCTTCCGGCGCCAGATGGGCGGCCAATGGAATAAGGATCTGCACCGACACCGAACTGAAACCCACCAGCAACGAGATCAGCAGGAACACATTCGGCTGATCGGTAAACGCCGCGCCGAGCAGGCTGGCAATCGCCACCAGAGTGGTGATGATCATCAGCTTGCGGTTCTCCAGCAGATCACCCAGCGGCACCAGGAAAAACAGGCCCAGCGCATAGCCGATCTGGGTCAGCGAAACGATGAAACTGGCCATGGTGCTGGTCAGGCCGATGTCCGGTGCGATCAGGCCGATGATCGGTTGGGCATAGTAGATGTTGGCGACAATGGCGCCGCAGCAGAAGGCGAACAACATCACCATGCCTTTGGTCATTGTCACGGCGCCGTGGGGCGTCTGAGTTGCTGGGTTCATAACGTGTCTCGCTAAACAGGAGGAATGCGCGAAGGCTAAAGGGCTGACCCATACGGCGGAAGAGAGGTTGGAGTGATAGTAATCATTCCATTGCGGAATGAGTGATGGACACATGTGCTGTCCATCGGTGGACCTGGCGTCAAAACATTGAGGTCTGATGATACATTCACTTACATCTTGTTCGATAGCGTGCTTATGTTCTCTCTTCACGTTTCATAACAGGAAGGCACTTCCATGAATGCGATGTTTCGTCACCTGATTCGCGGTGCATCGGTGGTTACCTTGATCAGCTTGTTCACGGCAACCACCGCCATGGCGGCCGAAGCGCCAGGCACGCGCATCGGCGTGCGCGGCGAGATCACCGGGGTCAGCGCCGACAGCTTGAAGGTCCATGCCAACAGCGGCGAAAACGTGGTGATCAAACTGACCCAGGACACCAAAGTCCGCGCGGTCACCCTGGCCAATATCGAAGACATCAAACCCGGCAGCTACATCGGCTCGGCGGCGATTCCCCAGGATGACGGCACGCTCAAGGCTCTGGAAGTCCACGTCTTTCCGCCGGAACTGGCCGGCAGCGGCGACGGCCATCGGCCCTTCGACTTGGCCAAGGGCAGCAGCATGACCAATGGCAGCGTGGGTGATCTGGTGGTCAGCAACGGCAGGACCCTGACCGTTAATTACAAAGGCGGCCAGCAGAAGATTCTGGTGCCGGAGGACGTGCCGATCGTGAACCTGATGCCGGGGGATCGCAGCCTGCTCAAGGTCGGAGTGAAGATCGTGACGTTCGTGACCCAGAGCGCGGACGGGACGCTGACGGCGCAATCCATCTCCGCCGGCAAGGATGGCGTGGCCCCGCCGATGTAATGACCCCAACCGTTCGTTCCCATGTTCCGCGTGGGAATGCCTCAATGGACGCTCCGCGTCCGCTTGGGACGCGGAGCGTCCCGGGCTGCATTCCCACGCAGAGCGTGGGAACGATCAACGGGGGATCGCCGTCGTGCCGTGGGTTTGGGTGATACAGCGAGCACAAAAAAGGCGACCTCTGCAGGTCGCCTTTTTCATGGTTGCCTAGGCCTTACTGCGCATAAATCTGATCAAAGATCCCGCCATCATTGAAGTGGGTCTTTTGCACGGTGCGCCAGTCGCCAAAGGTCTTCTCTACCGAGAGGAAATCAACCTTCGGGAAGCGATCGGTGTACTTGGCCAACACCGCCGGGTCCCGCGGACGCAGGTAGTTAGCCGCCGCAATCTCCTGGCCTTCCGGCGACCACAGGTACTTCAGGTATTCCTCAGCCGCGGCGCGGGAGCCTTTCTTGTCGACGACTTTATCAACCACGGACACCGGCGGCTCCGCCTCAGCCGAAACGCTCGGGTAGATCACTTCAAACTGGTCGCGACCAAACTCGCGGGCAATCATTTCCGCTTCGTTCTCGAAGGTCACCAGCACGTCGCCGATCTGGTTGGTCATGAAGGTGGTGGTGGCGGCGCGGCCACCGGTATCGAGTACCGGCGCTTGTTTGAACAGTTTGCCGACGAAGGCTTTGGCCTTGTTTTCGTCGCCGCCGTTTTTCAGCACATAGCCCCAGGCCGAGAGGTAGGTGTAGCGGCCGTTGCCCGAGGTTTTCGGGTTGGGCACGATCACCTGGACGCCGTCCTTGAGCAGGTCGGGCCAGTCTTTCAGGGCTTTCGGGTTGCCTTTGCGCACGATGAAGACGGTGGCCGAGGTGAACGGCGCGCTGTTGTTCGGCAGGCGCGTGACCCAGTTGTCCGGGATCAGTTTGCCGTTGTCCGCCAGGGCGTTGATGTCGGTGGCCATGTTCATGGTGATGACATCAGCGGGCAGGCCGTCGATCACCGAACGCGCCTGTTTGCTGGAGCCGCCGAAGGACATCTGCAGGGTGATGTTTTCGTTGTGCTCGGCTTGCCAGTGTTTCTGGAACGCAGTGTTGTAGTCCTTATAGAAATCGCGCATCACGTCGTAGGAAACGTTGAGCAGGGTCGGTGCGGCCTGAGCCACGCTGGTCAGGGCCAGGCCTGCGGCCAGAAGTGAGGCGCCAAAGAGTTTTTTCACTGCGCATTCCTTGTTCTAAATAGGTGTTCTTATTAAAAGTGAGGCCATTTGCCAGCGACTATAGCCGGGCTTGCATAGGCCTTTAAAGATTAAAAAGCACTTTGCTTATTCCATTTTCTTAAACAGCTGATTGCCACACCGCGAGCAAAACGCCGCGCCATGTTCGTGGCTGTTTTTCTTGCACACCGGGCAGTCGTGTTGCAGTTGTTCACCGCGCATGGCGTTGGCCAGTTCGGCGGTGAAAATCCCCGTCGGTACGGCGATGATCGAGTAACCGGTGATCATCACCAGCGACGAAATCACCTGGCCCAGCGGGGTCTTGGGCACGATGTCGCCGAAGCCCACGGTGGTCAGCGTCACGATAGCCCAATAGATGCCTTTGGGAATGCTGGTGAAGCCGTGTTCCGGGCCTTCGATCACGTACATCAACGTGCCGAACACCGTCACCAGGGTGCAGACGCTGACCAGGAACACCACGATCTTCTGCTTGCTGCCGCGCAGCGCCGACATCAGATAGTTGGCTTGCTTGAGGTAGGGGCTGAGCTTGAGTACGCGGAAAATCCGCAACATCCGAATGATCCGGATGATCAGCAGGTACTGCGCATCGGCGTAATACAGCGCGAGAATGCCGGGCACAATCGCCAGCAAATCCACCAAGCCATAGAAGCTGAACGCATAGCGCAACGGCTTGGGCGAGCAGTACAGGCGCAGGCCGTATTCGATGGCGAAAATAACCGTGAAGCCCCACTCGATGTACGCCAGCACGTCGGCGTAGTTCTGGTGGATCGCGTCGATGCTGTCGAGCATCACGATCACGATGCTGGCGAGGATGATCAACAGCAAGATGCCGTCGAAGCGCCGCCCGGCCTTGGTGTCGCTCTGGAAAACCATGACGTAAAGCTCTTCACGCCAGTTTTTGCTGATGTCCATGGGTTACGCCTGAACCGAGAATCAGCGAAGCCTAGGTTGATTCTCCCCAGGAGCGCAAGGCTCAAGGGCGACTGTGGCTTTGCCGTGCTTTTGAGTGGCGGCGCGGACCAGCCAGCAGGCGAGGATGAACGGCGCGGTCAGCGTAGGCAGACCGATGGCGGCAAACACCGGCGTCAGCCACAGCGCTGACGCAATACCGAGCACAGGCAGCCACGACCGCTGGCGCTGCGAGCTGAAGGCGAGGGCGGCGAGTACGGCGTTATAGCTCCCGAGCCCGAGCAATGCGCTATAGAAGTCGTGGTGCAGCAGGCTCCAGCCCATGCCGGCGACGGACGCCAGCAACGCCCAGCAGAAGGCGCGGCGATCAGCGATCAGCAAACCGGCGGCAATCATCGCGCCGGCCAGTGGATGACCAAGGAACATCACTTGACCGAGGCCTTTGAGGGGCGCCACGAGCATGTTCAGCGTGTTGATTTCGATCAAATGCGCCGTGGTCGACGGTGTGGCGAAGCACAGCAGCAACCAGCTCATCCCCACAAAGGGGGTGGTGTAGGCCGGCAGATATTGGCTGACCCGCGCGCGTTTGAGCCACTGCTGCGTAATCATCGCGCTCAGACCGCCGCAGGCAATGATTAGCAGGGGTAACATCGCGGACCAGGGGAAATACAGGCTCAGCAGCACGCCAAGCAGAACGCCGTTATAGCTGAACAGCCCGGCCTGACGATCAGCCTTGGCATAGCCGCGACGTTGCGCGGTAAGCAACCCGGCGACCCCGCCCAGCAGCGCACCGCCGAGCAGCGCGGGTGCGGTAAAAAGAATCGCCAACAGACACAGCAGACCGCACAGCGGATGGCGCTGGAGGAAGATCTGACTGAAGCCGTTGAGCAGGGCCGTGGCCCAGTCGGGGCAGTGGGTGTTGAAGTGGTTGGCAGGCATGATAAGGGTCTTAGTACCGATCTTTCCCACGCTCTGCGTGGGAATGCCTCAATGGACGCTCTGCGTCTGCTCTTGGGACGCAGAGCGTCCCGGGCTGCATTCCCACGCAGAGCATGGGAACGATCATCGTGTGGGTTAAATCAACGTCTCGATACGCAACGAATTAGTCGACCCTGGCTGCCCAAACGGCACACCCGCGGTGATCAACAACGTATCCCCGCGCTGTGCCATGCCTTGGGCCTGGGCAATCTCCAGCGCCGTCGAACACACCTCATCCACCTGCCGCAGCCGATCATTGACCACCGAGTGCACGCCCCAGGCCACGGTCAAGCGGCGCGCGGTTTGCAGGTTTGGCGTCAGGTTGAGGATCGGCACCGTCGGCCGCTCCCGCGCCGCCCGCAGGCTCGAAGTCCCGGACTCGCTGTAGTTCACCAGCACCGCCACCGGCAGCACGTTGCTGATGCGACGAATCGCACAGCTGATCGCATCGGAAACCGTGGCTTCAGCCTTCGGCCGGCTCACGTCCAGTTGCGTCTGATAGTCCGGACCGTTTTCCACCTGGCGGATGATCTTGCTCATCATCTGCACCGCCTCCAGCGGGTACTCGCCGGACGCGGTTTCCGCCGACAGCATCACCGCATCCGCGCCTTCAGCCACGGCGTTGGCGACGTCGGTGACTTCGGCGCGGGTCGGGGCCGGGGAGAAGCGCATCGACTCCAGCATCTGCGTCGCCACCACCACCGGCTTACCGAGCTGACGGCAAATGCTGATGATGTTTTTCTGAATCTGCGGCACGCTTTCGGCCGGCACTTCCACGCCCAGATCACCGCGAGCGACCATGATCGCGTCGCTCAATTCGGCGATTTCCCGCAGTTGAGTGACCGCCGACGGTTTCTCGATCTTCGCCATCAAGAACGCCTTGTCGCCGATCAGCGCACGGGCTTCGCGGATGTCCTCCGGGCGCTGCACAAACGACAGCGCCACCCAGTCCACGCCCAGCTCCAGACCGAAGCTCAAATCGCGACGATCCTTGGCAGTCAGCGGGCTCAAGTCGAGCACCGCTTGCGGCACGTTCACGCCTTTGCGATCCGACAATTCACCGCCATTCAGCACCGTGGTATCGATCGCGTCGGAGTACTGGGTGACGACCCGCAGGCGCAGTTTGCCGTCGTCCAGCAGCAGGTCCATCCCCGGCTCAAGGGCGGCGATGATTTCCGGGTGCGGCAGGTTGACCCGGCGTTGATCGCCCGGGGTCGGATCGAGGTCCAGGCGCAGCGCCTGGCCGCGATGCAGTTGCACCTTGCCCTCGGCAAACTTGCCGACCCGCAGTTTCGGGCCTTGCAGGTCCATCAGAATCCCCAACGGGTAATTCAACTGACGCTCGACTTCACGAATCCACTGATAGCGCTGGGCATGGTCGGCGTGATCGCCGTGGCTGAAATTCAGGCGGAAGATATTCACCCCGGCCTGCACCAGTTCGCGAATGTCATCGATGCCGTCGGTGGCCGGGCCGAGGGTGGCGAGGATTTTGACCTTTTTATCAGGCGTCATTTTTTGTGCTCTCGAGAATCAGGATCGCGCGGAAGTCGTTGACGTTGGTGCGGGTCGGCTCGGTGACGATCAGGGCGTCCAGCGCCTCGAAATAGCCGTAGCCATTGTTGTTGTCCAGCTCGTCGCTGGCACTCAAACCGAGGGCAACCGCGCGGGCATAGCTGTCCGGGGTCATGATCGCGCCGGCGTTGTCTTCGGAGCCGTCGATGCCATCGGTGTCACCGGCCAGGGCGTACACGCCGGGGAGGCCTTTGAGGCTGTCGGTCAGGCTCAGCAGGAACTCGGCGTTGCGCCCGCCGCGACCATTGCCGCGCACGGTAACCGTGGTTTCACCGCCGGACAGAATCACGCACGGCGCCGCCAATGGCTGGCCATGCAAAACGATCTGCCGCGCGATGCCGGCGTGGACCTTGGCCACTTCCCGGGATTCGCCTTCCAGGTCACCGAGGATCAGCGGGCTGAAACCAGCCTGGCGGCACTTCACCGCCGCCGCTTCCAGGGATTGCTGGGGGCGGGCGATCAATTGGAAATGACTGCGGGCCAGGCTCGGGTCGCCGGGTTTGACGGTTTCCGATTCGGGGCTTTGCAGCCAGGTGCGCACGGACGCCGGGACGTCGATGTCGTAGCGCTTGAGGATCGCCAGGGCTTCGGCGGAGGTGCTCGGGTCGGCCACGGTCGGGCCGGAGGCGATGACGGTGGCGAGGTCACCCGGCACATCGGAAATCGCGTAGGTATAAACAGTCGCCGGCCAGCAAGCCTTGCCCAGGCGCCCGCCCTTGATCGCCGAGAGGTGCTTGCGCACGCAGTTCATCTCGCCGATGGTCGCGCCGGATTTGAGCAGGGCTTTGTTGATCGATTGCTTGTCCGCGAGGGTAATGCCTGCCGCCGGAAGGGCGAGCAGTGCCGAGCCACCGCCGGAGAGCAGGAAGATCACACGGTCGTCTTCGGTCAGGTTGCTGACCAGGTCCAACACCCGTTTGGCGACGGCAAGACCGGCCGCATCCGGCACCGGGTGCGCGGCTTCGACCACTTCGATTTTTTCGCACGGGGCGCCGTGGCCGTAGCGGGTCACCACCAGACCCGAGACTTCGCCCTGCCAGCAGCGCTCGACCACTTGGGCCATGGCGGCTGCGGCTTTACCGGCACCGATCACGATCACGCGAGCGCTGCGATCTTTCGGCAGATAGGCTTCGAGGACTTGCTGCGGATGGGCTGCGTCGATGGCTGTGGCAAACAGCTCGCGCAGCAGGTGTTGCGGATCGACCGACATGGCGGGCTCCCAATCTTATTGTTCTTGGTTTGGTGCTAATGATCGTTCCCACGCTGCGCGTGGGAATGCCTCAATGGACGCTCCGCGTCCGCTTCGACAGGGACGCGGAGCGTCCCGGGATGCATTCCCACGCGGAGCGTGGGAACGATCAGTGCCGCAAAGGGCTTACTTCTTATCGCGAATCGAGAAATTCGCCATGTGTTCCAGGCCCTTGATCAGCGCCGAGTGGTCCCAGTTGCTGCCGCCGATGGCCGCGCAGGTGCTGAACACTTGCTGGGCGTTGGCGGTGTTCGGCAGGTTGATGTTCAGTTCCTTGGCGCCTTGCAGGGCCAGGTTCAGGTCCTTCTGGTGCAGGCTGATGCGGAAGCCCGGATCGAAGGTGCCCTTGATCATGCGCTCGCCGTGTACTTCGAGGATCTTCGACGACGCGAAACCGCCCATCAGCGCTTCACGGACCTTGGCTGGATCGGCACCGTTTTTCGAGGCGAACAACAGGGCTTCGGCCACAGCCTGGATGTTCAACGCCACGATGATCTGGTTCGCCACTTTCGCGGTTTGACCGTCGCCGTTGCCGCCAACCAGGGTGATGTTCTTGCCCATCGCCTGGAACAGCGGCAGGGCGCGTTCGAAGGCGTCGGCATCGCCGCCGATCATGATGCTCAGGCTTGCCGCCTTGGCGCCGACTTCACCACCGGACACTGGCGCGTCGAGGTACTGGGCGCCTTTTTCGTTGATCTTGGCGGCGAAGGCTTTGGTGGCGGTCGGCGAGATCGAGCTCATGTCGATCACGACTTTGCCTTTGCCGACACCGGCAGCAATGCCGTCGGCGCGGAACAGCACGTCATCGACCTGCGGGGTATCCGGCACCATGATGATGATGAATTCGGCTTCCTGGGCGACTTCCTTCGGGTTGGCCAGGGCGACGGCGCCGCCGGCAATCAGATCCGCCGGGGCGGCGTCGTGGTGCGCCGACAGGAACAGGCTGTGACCGGCTTTCTGCAGGTTCAATGCCATTGGGTGGCCCATGATGCCGGTGCCGATAAATCCGATTTTAGCCATGAGAAAATCCTCTTGTTTTTGTGTAGCTCCCGATGCTTGACCGGTGAGCCTTTTGTGGCGAGGGGGCTTGCCCCCGTTGGGTCGCGAAGCGGCCCCAAAACTGTATTCACGGTGAATCAGACAGAACGCGTATGCAGGTTTTACGACTGCTTCGCAGCCGAACGGGGGCAAGCCCCCTCGCCACATAAGCCCGCTCCCACAAGGGGAACTGCTCAGATTGCGTTATGGGTTTTCAACCAGCCCAGGCCCGCTTCTGTGGTGGTCAGCGGCTTGTATTCGCAACCGACCCAACCCTGATAACCAATGCGATCCAGGTGTTCGAACAGGAAGCGGTAGTTGATCTCTCCGGTGCCTGGTTCGTTGCGCCCTGGGTTGTCTGCCAACTGCACGTGGTTGATTTCGCCCAGGTGCGATTGCAGGGTGCGGGCCAGGTCGCCTTCCATGATTTGCATGTGGTAGATGTCGTATTGCAGGAACAGATTGGCGCTGCCGACCTGTTCGCGAATCGACAGGGCTTGCGCCGTGTTGTTCAGGTAGAAACCCGGGATGTCGCGGGTGTTGATCGCTTCCATCACCAGTTTGATGCCCACCGCTTGCAGCTTGTCGGCGGCGTACTTGAGGTTGCTGACGAAGGTCTTTTCCACGGTGGCGTCATCGACGTTTTGTGGACGAATACCGGCCAGGCAGTTGACCTGGGTGTTGCCCAGGACCTGGGCGTAGGCAATCGCCAGATCGACCCCGGCGCGGAATTCTTCGACCCGATCCGGCAGGCACGCGATACCGCGTTCGCCCTTGGCCCAGTCACCGGCCGGCAGGTTGAACAGCACCTGGGTCAGACCGTTGGCGTCGAGCTTGGCCTTGATCTCGGCGGAGCTGAAGTCGTAAGGGAACAGGTACTCGACACCACTGAAACCGGCCTTGGCGGCCGCTTCAAAACGGGCAAGAAAATCCTGTTCGGTGAACAGCATGGACAGGTTGGCTGCGAAACGCGGCATGGTGGTCTCCCGTAAATGTGTGAGGGCCGATCGTTCCCATGCTCTGCGTGGGAATGCCGTCCCGGACGCTCTGCGTCCAGCCGTTATGTGACGCGGAGCGTCACCGGATGCATTCCCACGCAGAGCGTGGGAACGATCATAGTGGTCAATCGAGCAACGAAATCGCGGTTGGCGCATCGTTGCCGACCAGCGCCAGGTCTTCGAATTCGTTGACGGCGTTGATCTCGGTGCCCATGGAAATGTTGGTTACGCGCTCCAGGATAATCTCGACGATCACCGGCACCTTGAACTCTTCGATCAGCTCCTGGGCCTTGCGCAGGGCAGGCTGGATCTGACCCGGTTCGAACACGCGCAGTGCCTTGCAGCCGAGGCCTTCGGCGACTGCGACGTGGTCGACACCGTAACCGTTGAGCTCCGGAGCGTTGAGGTTATCGAAGGACAGCTGCACGCAGTAGTCCATGTCGAAACCGCGCTGGGCCTGACGGATCAGCCCCAGGTACGAGTTGTTCACCACCACGTGGATGTACGGCAGTTTGAACTGCGCGCCCACCGCCAATTCTTCAATCATGAACTGGAAATCATAGTCGCCGGACAGTGCCACGACCTTGCGCGTCGGATCGGCCTTGACCACGCCCAGCGCCGCCGGAATGGTCCAGCCCAACGGGCCGGCCTGACCGCAGTTGATCCAGTGACGCGGCTTGTAGACGTGCAGGAACTGCGCGCCGGCAATCTGCGACAGACCGATGGTACTTACATAGCAAGTGTCTTTGCCGAACACTTGGTTCATCTCTTCATACACGCGCTGCGGCTTGACCGGCACGTTGTCGAAGTGGGTCTTGCGTTGCAGGCTGGCCTTGCGCTGCTGGCAGTCTTGCAGCCAGGCGCTACGGTTTTTCAGCTTGCCGGCGGCCTGCCATTCGCGAGCGACTTCGATGAACACGGTCAGCGCGGCCGCGGCGTCGGAGACGATGCCCAGGTCCGGGTTGAACACGCGGCCGATTTGCGTCGGCTCGATGTCAACGTGAATGAATTTGCGGCCTTCGGTGTAGACGTCGATCGAACCGGTGTGGCGGTTGGCCCAACGGTTACCGACGCCCAGCACCACGTCCGATTTCAACAGCGTCGCGTTGCCGTAGCGGTGCGAGGTTTGCAGGCCGACCATGCCGACCATCAACGGGTGATCGTCCGGGATCGTGCCCCAGCCCATCAGGGTCGGGATCACTGGAATGCCGGTCAGCTCGGCGAACTCCACCAGCAAGTCGCTGGCATCGGCATTGATGATGCCGCCACCGGCCACCAGCAACGGACGCTCAGCCTGGTCGAGCATGGCCAGGGCCTTCTCGATTTGCACGCGGTTGGCGGTGGGCTTGGCCAGCGGCAGAGGCTGGTAGGCGTCGATGTCGAATTCGATTTCAGCCATCTGCACGTCGAACGGCAGGTCGATCAGCACGGGGCCAGGGCGGCCGGAGCGCATTTCATAGAAAGCTTTCTGAAACGCGTACGGCACCTGGCCCGGTTCCATGACGGTGGTGGCCCACTTGGTCACTGGCTTGACGATGGCGGTGATGTCGACTGCCTGGAAGTCTTCTTTATGCATGCGCGCCCGCGGTGCCTGGCCGGTGATGCACAGGATCGGGATCGAGTCGGCCGAGGCGCTGTACAAGCCGGTGACCATGTCGGTGCCCGCCGGGCCGGAAGTGCCGATGCACACGCCGATGTTGCCGGCCTTGGTGCGGGTGTAGCCCTCAGCCATGTGCGAAGCGCCTTCAACGTGGCGAGCGAGGACGTGATCGATGCCACCGACCTTCTGCAAGGCGGAGTACAGCGGGTTGATCGCGGCGCCCGGGATGCCAAAAGCGGTATCAACCCCTTCACGGCGCATCACCAGAACGGCGGCTTCGATTGCTCTCATTTTGCTCATGGTTTTGGTGCCTCTTACGTTTTGTAATTGTATACAAGTGGCTTTGCGCAGAGTGTATTCACGGCGGACGGCGCAGGTCAATCCATTTTCTCAAGCGGCTGTTTCATTCGTCGGAAGCCCGTTCTACTGTGGCTTTTCGTCGCATGTGGCGCTTTTCGAGAATTATTGTATACAAATAAATAATCTATTGTGTTCTATTTGTTGGATCGGACTGCGGCACAAAACCGCAGCCCAACCGCTTTCCAATAACAAAATGAGGACGGCACCATGAGCGCTTTAACCTTGAAAGACGCAGTCAACCTGACGAACCAGGCCATCGCCGCAGGGCGTGCAGTTTCCGCAGCTCCACTGACCATCGCGGTATTGGATGCCGGCGGACATTTGATTTCTTTGCAACGGGAAGACGGCGCCAGCCTGCTGCGCCCGCAAATCGCCATCGGCAAAGCGTGGGGCGCGATAGCGCTGGGCAAGGGCTCACGCCTGCTGGCGCTGGACGCCCAACAACGCCCGGCATTTATTGCCGCGCTCAATAGCATGGGGCAGGGCAGCGTGGTGCCGGCACCGGGCGGTGTGTTGATTCGGGATCAGGACGGCAACGTACTGGGTGCGGTAGGCATCAGCGGCGATCTGTCGGATGTGGACGAACAATGTGCGATCAGCGCGATCGAGGCCCAGGGCTTGCGCGCGGATGCTGGGGTGACGGCTTGATCTGAAGTAAATCGACACCGCCGGCAGCGCGGTGATGACGAAGCGGGGCGGGGTCGATAGACTGCCGCCCCTCTCGTTTTTGTATCAAGGAAGATCTGCGTGAAGACGCTACTTGGCATCACTCTGGCCACGGCCATGACCCTCTGCACACCTTTTCTGCACGCCGCCGAACCGCTGGACGCCGAAGACATTGCGTTCCAGGCCCTCAGCCCGGTGGTCACCGCGCTGCTCAATGCCGACGACGTGGATGAGCTGATGGCCCGGGCCGAAAAGCTCGAAGACACCGACACCCTGCAGGCCATCGCGGTGTATCTGGCGGCCAGCCGTGAAGACCCCAAGCAACTGCTCGCGCCTTATCAGGTGGCGGCGCTGTTCGCCCGGCGCGGCGATGACAAACTGGCGCAACGCTTCCTGAGGGAAGCCGATGATCGCGGCATGTGGTTCGGCCCGATGCTGGCCAGCGACGAAGACTTTTCCGAACTGCGCCAGACCGCCACTTACAAAACCGTGTTGGCCAACGCCCAGCAGCGCTATCAGAAAATCGCCCCCGGCAAGGTTGGCGCGATTTCGGTGCTCAATCCTCCCGCCAGTGTTCCCGTGCCCGCCGCGTGCCGGCCGGTGCTGGTGTGGATGCATGGCTACGGGGTCAACGGCGAGGTCGATGATTATCAGTCGCTCGCGGACACCGGCGCGATCGTTCTCGGCATCAACGGCACCGAGATGATCAATGCGGTCGACAGCTTCCGCTGGATCGGTCCGGGCTTTGAAGGCACCCATAAAGCGGTGCAGAACGGCTTGAAAGAACTGGAGGCGCAGCAATGCATCGACCGCAAGCATGTTTACCTGATGGGGTTCTCCCAAGGCTCGCAACATGCCGGCGCGCTGTTGGCGCAGCATCCGGATGACTACGCCGGCGCACTGCTGGTGTCACCCGGCGGCATGCAGCCAACGCCGACCGTGAGCAAGGCCCATGGCAAACGGGTGTTCGTGATCAACGGCAAGATGGAAGGGCCGGGCAACCAGCAGATGGCCACCGATTTCCGCAAGCTGTTCAGTGATGGCAACGAGGTTAAATCCCGTACCCATGAAGAAGGGCACACGTTCCCGGATGACTGGCGTACTTCGTTCCCGCAGGCGCTGCGCTGGTTGATGGGCAGCGAAGCTTGAAAGCAAAAGATCGCAGGTTTGAAGGCTGCGATCTTTGCTTGATTGAAAACCGGATCTAACGATCCGGTTCACACCCCTTGAGCACCAGGCGAATAATCGTCTGCGCTGCCGCTTCATAATCCGCCTCATCCAGCTTCGACTTGCCGGTGACTGCAGAGATCTGCCAGTCGAAGTCGGCGTACGTCTGGGTCGCGGCCCAGATGCTGAACATCAGGTGGTTGGGGTCGATGGGGGCGATCTGGCCGCGGTCGATCCAGGTCTGGATGCAGTCGATGTTGTGCTTGGCCTGCCCATTGAGGCGTTCGACCAGGTCGGCGCTCAGGTGCGGCGCGCCGTGCATGATTTCGCTGGCAAACACCTTGGAGGCGAAGGGCAGGTCGCGGGAGATGCGGATCTTGGAGCGGATGTAGCCGCTCAGCACTTCACTGGGCACGCCGTCGGCGTTGAACGGCGTCGAGGCCTGCAGGATCGGCTCGATGATGCTTTCCAGGACCTCGCGGTAGAGGTTTTCCTTGGATTTGAAATAGTAGTAGACGTTGGGCTTGGGCAATCCCGCCTTGGCCGCGATATCGCTGGTTTTGGTCGCAGCGAAGCCCTTGTCGGCAAATTCTTCACTGGCGGCACGCAGGATCAGTTCTTTGTTGCGCTCGCGGATAGTGCTCATAAACCAGGGGGTTCCTTGCCTGTTCTGGCGGTTGCGCATGGTAGCACCGGGCTCGCGCGGCGCTCAAGAATGCACCGTGCGGCGCTCGGCCGCGCTATGCTGCGCGGCATTCATTACTCGAAGGAAACCTGATTCATGGCAGGAAGCAGTTTGCTGGTGCTGATCGACGACATCGCCGCGGTACTCGACGACGTGGCATTGATGACCAAAATGGCCGCGAAGAAGACGGCTGGCGTACTCGGCGACGACCTGGCGCTCAATGCCCAGCAAGTCAGCGGTGTGCGCGCCGAACGGGAAATCCCGGTGGTCTGGGCGGTCGCCAAGGGCTCGTTTCTCAACAAACTGATCCTGGTGCCGTCGGCATTGGCCATCAGCGTGTTCATTCCGTGGCTGGTCACGCCGTTGTTGATGGTCGGCGGTGCTTATCTGTGCTTTGAGGGTTTCGAGAAACTGGCCCACAAGTTCCTGCACAGCAAGGCTGAAGACGACGCCGAGCACGCGCAACTGGTCGAGGCCGTGGCCGATCCGGCCACGGATCTGGTGGCGTTCGAACAGGACAAGATCAAAGGCGCGATCCGCACCGACTTCATCCTCTCGGCAGAAATCATCGCCATCACCCTCGGCACCGTCGCCGGCGCTTCGCTGACCCAGCAAGTGATCGTGCTGTCGGGCATCGCCATCGTCATGACCATCGGCGTCTATGGCCTGGTGGCGGGCATCGTCAAACTCGACGACCTGGGCCTGTGGCTGACCCAGAAACCGGGGCAAATGGCCAAAAGCATCGGCGGCGCGATCCTGCGGGCGGCACCGTACATGATGAAAAGCCTGTCGGTGATCGGCACGGCGGCGATGTTCCTGGTCGGCGGCGGGATCCTGACCCATGGCGTGCCGCTGGTGCATCACTGGATTGAAAGCGTCAGCGCGAGTGCTGGCGGTGCGGCGTTTATCGTGCCGACGTTGTTGAATGCGGTGGCGGGGATTGTGGCGGGGGCGGTGGTGTTGGCCGGCGTCATGATCGCAAGCAAGATCTGGCGTTCAGTCAAAGGCTGAACCTGTAGGAGCAAAGCTTGCTCGCGATGAGGCCATAACATTCAACATCTGGGTTGACTGCCGAGCCGCCATCGCGAGCAAGCGTTGTTCCTACAGTGGGTCGGTGGTGGTGTTGATTGATCGTTCCCACGCTCCGGGTGGGAATGCAGCCCGGGACGCTCCGCGTCCCATTCAAAGCTGAACGCGGAGCGTCCGTTGAGGCATTCCCACACAGGGCGTGGGAACGATCATCAGAAAGCAAAAAGGCCATTCGACTCGCATCGAATGGCCTTTTTTATTGCCGCCGGATTGTGTATCGCCAGCGTTACTCGGCGATCTGCAACTTACGCGACTCGGTGTACACGTAACGCACCTTCTCGTACTCGAACGGCGAGTTCAGCTGACCGTAGCGGAAGCTGGTCTGGTAGCGCTTGTCGACGCCGCGCAGGACCCAGATTTCCGGGTGGTTGGAGCTGACTTCGGAGACGTTCAGGAAGTTGACCGCCGACTCGCCGGTGTAGTCGACCACCAGCCCGGCGGTGTCGCGCAGGTTGGAGGGGCCGAGGATCGGCAGTACGAAGTAGGCACCGCCCGGTACGCCGTAGAAGCCCAGGGTCTGGCCGAAGTCTTCGCTCTGGCGCGGCAGGCCCATGGCGGTGGCCGGGTCCCACAGGCCGGCAACGCCGATGGTGGTGTTGAGCAGCAGTCGCGCGGTGGTTTCCAGCGAGCGGTGGCCCTTGAGCTGGAGCATGCTGTTCAACAGGTTCGGCACGTCACCGAGGTTGTTGAAGAAGTTGCTCACACCTGTGCGCAAAAAGCTCGGGGTCACGTAGCGATAGCCGTCGACCACGGGCAGGAACACCCATTGGTCGAAGCGGTAGTTGAAGTGGTAGACCCGACGGTTCCACTCCTCCAGCGGGTCGTAGACGTTCAGCGCGTTGAGCGTCGAGCGCTCGAACTCGCGCTGGTCCAGGCCCGGGTTGAACTTGAGTTTGCTCAGCGGTTCCTTGAAGCCATCGTTGTCGATCACGACCGGCGCGTTGGCTTTGCTGTTGTCGGCATTGGCGACGCCTGCACAGAGTAACGCTGCGATAAGCAGGAGATATTTAGCCACGGAAGAACTCCAGCATGGCGTCGCTGTTGACGCGATAGTTAAGGTTGCCGCAATGGCCGCCCAATGGGTAAACAGTCAAGCGATCGCCGAAGGTGCGGCGCAGGAAACCCAGGTCGCCAGGGCCGAGGATCACGTCGTCGGCGTTATGCATGACGGAGATTTTCGGGCTGTCGTGCAGGTAATCCTTCAAGGCATACAAACTCACCTGGTCGATCAGTTGCAGCAGGCTGCCGCCGTCGGTGCGGGCGCGCCACATCGGGATAACCTGCTCGGTGATGTAGCAGTCGAAGTCGCATTGCAGCGCACGCTTGAGGAACGGCGTGAGGCTGGTGCCTTCGGTGATCGGGTACTTCGGCGGCGTGATCAGGCCACGGCGGTTGATCAGGTCGGAGGTGAAGGCAATGTCGGCCGCCGAGAACCGGAACGAGGTGCCGATCAGCATCGCCATCTGTTCGTTGGTCAGGTGCTGCTTGGACTGCTGGAAGTCGTAGAGCAGGGCATCGTTGAGGTCGATGTAGCCTTTTTGCTGGAAGTAGCGGGTCAGTTTGTTCAGCACCAGTTCATAGAAAGTGGTGCTGTTGTTGATGCCCTTGACCTCGGTCTGCACCAGCTTGTCGAGGTTGGTGATCGAGGTGTAGAGGTTGACCGGCGGGTTGAGCAGCAAGACTTTCTTGAAGTTGAAGCTGCGACGGGTTTCGTCCAGGTGCGCGACGAAGGCTGCGTCCAGTGCGCCGAGGCTGTAACCGGTCAGGTAGTACTCGGTGACGGGCGTCTTCGGGTTTTGCGCCCGCACGGCCTGCATCACCCGGTACATGTCTTCGGCGTCTTCCTTGGTGATACCGGGCGTGGCGAAGCGTGACGCGGCGCTCATGAAGTCGAAGCTGGTCGGCGACGACAGCTGCACCACGTGGTAGCCGGCCTTGTAGTAAAGCTTCTTCAGGTATTCGTTGAGGCTGCTGTCATAACGCGCGCCGGTGCCGGCGATCAGGAAAATCAGCGGCGCGGCGTGATCCTGGGTGGCGATGCGATAGGTGAGTTTCTTCACCGGCCAGAAGTTGTCCGGCAGGCTGAATTCACGCTCCGGGCGCAAACGGACGCTACGGTCCTGCTGATTGATGTCTTCGTTGGCCGGCAACTCCGGGCGCAACTCCGGTGGAGTGGTGGCAATGGTCGCCTCGAACGGGTTCGTCAAGGGGTAGCCATAGCTGGCGGCGTCGATGTCGACCGCCAGTGCGGACGCACTCAAAATAAGGCCGCCAAACAGGGCGGCGAAGCGCAAGGAACGGAGCATGACTAAATCCCTTAGAGGAAAGGTGCCGATTGAGGTTCGCAGGCTATGACCACGGGGTTTGCGCCAAAGTGCCATGGATCGGCACCAATCAGGCCTAAATTCGGGGTAATAGTAGCTGGACGATACACTTTGCAGTGATTGCCTGCCCAGTTAAGTGTTGTTAAGGCTTGCACAAAGCCGCCGGGCGCTTAAGCTGGCCGCCGTTTTCGTCTATTGGAGTGCTTCATGTCCCGCCGTCTGCCCGTGATTCTGCTGCTTGTTTTGCTGCCTTTATGGCTGGCCGCCAGTTATGGCGCGCGTTATGGCTTCATGGAGGACGCGCAATGGGTCGGCCTGTGCGTGGACGAGGCGAGCCGCTGGGAGTGCCAGGTCCGCTCGAACCTGGGGCTGATGATTCACTTCAAGGTCTTGGGCTGGGGCGCAGTCGCCGCGGCGGTCATCGGTTTTGTCGTACCGGGGCGGGCAGGGTGGTGGCTGGCGGTGTTGGCGCTGGTGCTGGGGTTCCCGGCGTTGGCGTTGTACAACACGACGCTGGCAGTGTTTGCGGTGGTGATTGCGGCGTTGCGGTTGGTTCGGGCTTCTCGTAGCGCCTGATAGATCGCCTTCGCGGGCAAGCCTCGCTCCTACGGATTGTTGTCGTTCACATAATTTGTGAACGACACACCCCTGTAGGAGCGAGGCTTGCCCGCGAAGAGGCCCGCAAATTCGCCGAGGATCAGCCCTTGCGAACCCGCAAACACCGCCACAACGCCGCCACCATCAATACACTCACCAGCGCCCAACCCCAGGCCTGCTGGTTCTGCAACCCTTCACGAAACAGCTGCGGCGCAATGCCGGCACCGATGATGAAGGTCAGCAGCGCAATCTCCCGACGCGGTACGCTCACCGGACGGCACAGGTACACCAGCGCCGGCAGGATAAACGCGACACTCGGGAAACTGCGATAGCGCGGGTCGAACACCAGCTCCAGCATCATCACTGCCGCCGCAAACCCGGCGGCTGCTACCAGCCAGCCTGCTCGGCGCTCCAGCAGATTAAAGGCGCATTCACGCCAACCGTTGCGCGCACTCAAGGTCAGCGCGGCATGGGCCAGCACCAACAGATTCAATGCCGTCAGCAAGCCGACCCACAGCCATTCACTGGCAAACCGGGTGGTGACCCGCGCCAGGTCGCCCCAGGCCCCGATCGAGCAAGCCGCCAGCGCCGCCAACAGTGGCAGCACCAATGCCGCGCGGGTGCTGCGGACCCGACCGCCCAGCAGCAAGGTGCCAAGGAAGATCACACCGCCCACCGCCAGCCATTGTGACCAGTACGGCACGTTGGATACCGGACCGGCCAGCACGCCCTTGTCCTGGCGATCAGCATCAAACAGGCCCCAGTAACCGCCGACCGCGCCTTCGCTGGCGCGCTTCCACGGCTGGTCAAAGGCTTCGATCAGGTTGTAATGCCAGCCCTGTTGCTCGGCCATGGCGACAAAACCACGGATGAACTTGGCTTCGTTGACTCGGCTCGGCAGCGCGGTTTCACGCTGGCGACCTTCGCTCGGCCAGCCGGTTTCGCCGATCAGCACGTCCTTGGGCGCGAACTTGTTGCCGAACACCTGGCGCACTTCGGCCACGTGTTGCAGGGCTGCGTCGATGTTCGACGGATCATCTTCCCAGTACGGCAACAAATGGATGGTCAGGAAATCCACCGCCGGGGCGATTTCCGGGTGCTTGAGCCAGAACTCCCAGACGTCGGCATAAGTGACCGGCTGCTTGATCTGGCTTTTCACCTGATTGATCAGCTTCGCCAATTGCGCGCCAGTGACTTCCTTGCGCAGCAGCGCTTCGTTGCCGACGATCACCGAGGTCACGACGTCCGGGTTGGCGTTGGCCGAAGCGATCAGCAGATCGACTTCCTTGGCCGTGTCCACGGGGTTGCTGTTGACCCAGGCACCGATCATCAGCTTCAACCCGTGCTTGCGCGCCAGGTCGGGCAGGGCCTCGAGGCCGGTCATGGAATAGGTGCGGATGCATTCGAAGCTTTTGGACAGCAGCGCGAGGTCGGCGTCCATGCGCTCGGGGCGCAATTTGAACGGCTGGTCGAACGGCGACTGGTCCTTGTCGAACGGGGTGTAGGAGGCGCATTGCAACTTGTGCGTGGCGCTGGCCACGTCCGGCAGAATCACCGGTTTGCCGAGGCCGTACCAGAAACCGCCAAGGGCAAACAGCCCGAGCAGGCAGGCGAAAACATAAGCGAAAAAAGGAAAGCGTGATGTCGCGGGCATGGTCAGGCCGTCTGGGAGCAAAGCCGCGCATGTTACCTGCATTTGCCCCGGGCTTGGTGCCCTGCATGATTTTGACATGCAAAGTTCGGGCGGATCGGGCGGGGTGGTTGCGGCGATCACGATTAATGGCGTTCTGATGTCGTTTCTCGATGCCTTGAGGTCGTTGGCAGCACAGGTCGCTGTTGTCGTGAGGTTGATTATCGAAGCGTCAGTACTCCGCTGACGTTTTCACGATTTTGCGGTGAGGCGTGATGGGGGCGCTGTGCACCATAACAATACGTTGACGCCGCTCGGCATCCGTCGGGCGCAGCACTTTCGGGGAAGTAACGATGAAGATGCGACGACTTTTAGGCGCGAGTGCCGCTCTGGTGCTTGCGATTGGCTCCACATTCGCCAATGCCGAGAGCAAGACCCTGAGCATCGGTTACGTTGACGGCTGGTCCGACAGCGTTGCGACCACTCACGTGGCCGCCGAAGTGATCAAGCAGAAACTCGGCTATGACGTGAAGCTGCAAGCCGTCGCGACCGGGATCATGTGGCAAGGCGTGGCCACCGGCAAACTCGACGCCATGCTGTCCGCCTGGCTGCCGGTGACCCACGGCGACTACTGGACCAAGAACAAGGATCAGGTCGTCGACTACGGCCCGAACTTCAAGGATGCAAAAATCGGCCTGATCGTGCCGGAGTACGTGAAAGCCAAGAGCATCGACGATCTGAAAACCGATGACAGCTTCAAAGGCCGTATCGTCGGCATTGACGCCGGTTCGGGCGTGATGCTCAAGACCGATCAGGCGATCAAGGACTACGGCCTGACCAACTACACCCTCAAGGCCAGTTCCGGCGCCGGCATGATTGCCGAGCTGACCCGTGCCGAGAAAAAGAACGAATCCATCGCTGTCACCGGTTGGGTGCCGCACTGGATGTTCGCCAAGTGGAAACTGCGCTTCCTCGACGACCCGAAAGGCGTGTATGGCGCGGCTGAAACCGTGAACAGCATCGGCAGCAAGGAATTGGCAACCAAAGCGCCGGAAGTGGCCAAGTTCCTGAAAAACTTCCAGTGGGCCTCGAAAGACGAAATTGGCGAAGTCATGTTGGCGATTCAGGATGGTGCAAAACCTGAAGCCGCGGCCAAGGACTGGGTGGCCAAACACCCGGAGCGCGTTGCCGAATGGACCAAGTGATTTGAGCGCAAGCGTCTAATCAGCATCTCTCAAGGCCCCTTGGCATAACTGCCAAGGGGCCTTTTGCATTCCTGTAGGAGCAAGGCTTGCCCGCGATGGCGATCCCGAGCACGCCGTCGCGGGCAAGCCTTGCTCCTACAGATGCAAAGCAGGCTAATTATTTTGTTCTAGAAATTGGCGAAACCGTCATGTCGTTCTAATACTAAGGTCGTCTGGAAGCCGTCCCGCAGCCGCATAAAGTGGCTACGTTCTAACAATAATTTGTGCTGCGAGGATAAAAACAATGAACGACAGCATTTACCTCTCGATTCAAAACAGCCCGCGCTTCAAGGAGCTGGTTAGTAAACGAGAAAAGTTCGCCTGGATTCTATCGGCGATCATGCTTGGGCTTTACTCCGGATTCATCCTTTTGATTGC
This sequence comes from Pseudomonas sp. Emmai, assembly GCF_055179735.1. Classification (NCBI taxonomy): domain Bacteria; kingdom Pseudomonadati; phylum Pseudomonadota; class Gammaproteobacteria; order Pseudomonadales; family Pseudomonadaceae; genus Pseudomonas; species Pseudomonas sp. Emmai. Next base: position 2,173,196 of record NZ_CM143685.1, read on the forward strand.
TTACGGGCCGCATATTCTGGGGGCGAAAATCAGCCCTGAATCTTCGATTACCTGGGGGATACCGATTGGTGTCGGGCTGATTCTCTCGGCCTTTATCCTGACTGCAATCTACGTACGACGCGCCAATGGCGAATTCGACGACCTGAACAATGCGATTCTCAAGGAGGCTCAGCAATGATCCGGCGTCTAATGGCTCTATTGAGCATCGCAGCCTTCGCACCAGGCGCCTGGGCGTCTGAAGCCCTGACCGGCGAAGTGCACAAACAACCGCTCAACGTGTCCGCGATCCTGATGTTCGTGGCGTTTGTCGGTTTGACCCTGTGCATCACCTACTGGGCCTCCAAGCGCAACAACTCGGCGGCCGACTACTACGCGGCCGGCGGCAAGATCACCGGTTTCCAGAACGGCCTGGCGATTGCCGGTGACTACATGTCGGCGGCGTCCTTCCTGGGGATTTCCGCGCTGGTGTTTACCTCTGGCTACGACGGTCTGATCTACTCGATCGGCTTCCTGGTGGGCTGGCCGATCATCCTGTTTCTGATCGCCGAGCGCCTGCGTAACCTGGGTAAATACACTTTTGCCGACGTGGCGTCTTACCGCCTCGGGCAAACCCAGATCCGCACACTGTCCGCCTGCGGTTCGCTGGTGGTGGTGGCGTTCTATCTGATCGCGCAAATGGTCGGTGCCGGCAAGCTGATCCAGCTGCTGTTCGGTCTCGACTACTACGTCGCGGTGATCCTGGTCGGTATCCTGATGTGCATGTACGTGCTGTTCGGCGGCATGCTGGCGACGACTTGGGTGCAGATCATCAAGGCTGTGTTGTTGCTGTCCGGTGCCACGTTCATGGCGCTGATGGTGATGAAGCACGTCAACTTCGACTTCAGCCAGCTGTTTTCCGAGGCGATCAAGGTTCACCCTAAAGGTGAAGCGATCATGAGCCCGGGCGGCTTGGTGAAAGACCCGGTCTCGGCGTTCTCCCTTGGCCTGGCACTGATGTTCGGTACCGCGGGCCTGCCGCACATCCTGATGCGCTTCTTCACCGTGAGTGATGCAAAAGAAGCGCGCAAGAGCGTGTTGTATGCAACTGGCTTCATCGGCTACTTCTACATCCTGACGTTCATCATCGGCTTCGGCGCGATCTTGCTGGTCAGCACTAACCCTGCGTTTAAAGATGCGGCTGGCGCGCTGTTGGGCGGCAACAACATGGCGGCGGTGCACCTGGCTAACGCGGTGGGTGGCAGTATCTTCCTGGGCTTCATTTCGGCAGTCGCGTTCGCGACCATTCTGGCTGTAGTGGCTGGTCTGACGCTGGCCGGCGCTACGGCGGTGTCTCATGACCTGTACGCCAGTGTGATCAAGAAGGGTAAAGCCAACGACAAGGATGAGATCCGCGTTTCGAAAATCACCACCGTCTGCCTGGGTGTGTTGGCGATCGGCTTGGGCATTCTGTTCGAAAGCCAGAACATTGCGTTCATGGTAGGCCTGGCGTTCTCCATCGCGGCGAGCTGTAACTTCCCGGTGCTGTTGCTTTCCATGTACTGGAAGAAACTGACCACGCGCGGTGCGATGATTGGTGGCTGGTTGGGCCTGATCAGTGCCGTGGGCTTGATGGTGCTTGGGCCGACCATTTGGGTGCAGATTCTGCATCATGAGAAGGCGATCTTCCCTTACGAGTATCCGGCGTTGTTCTCGATGGCGATTGCGTTTATCGGGATCTGGTTCTTCTCGATCACTGACAAGTCGACTGCGGCTGACAATGAGCGGGCGTTGTTCTTCCCTCAGTTTGTTCGTTCGCAGACTGGGTTGGGGGCGAGTGGGGCGGTTTCGCACTAAGGCTTTTATATAAGCTGCGTTGAATGGAAATGCCCTGGTCGAGAGATTGGGGCATTTTTTTGGTTTGGTTTTGTGCTTTTGTAGGAGCGAGGCTTGCCCGCGAAGGCGGCCTCATTGCCAGCCGGGATTTTTGATGGTGTACATATCCATTCCTGCGGTAACGGCCACTTATGGTTTCGCCCTTACGGCGAGTCACTTTGGAAGAGCCTGCGCGGCCCGGCGCAAAGTAACCAAAACGCTTTCGCCCCTGACGTACGGTGCCTCGCCTGGGCTCGGCATGCCCTCACTCCGGTCCTGCTCCGTGGGCCCGCCGCCATCGGCCATTCATGGCCGGGGGCGGCTACCGCGGCATCCCTGCCGCGGTGCCCGCTGCGCAGAACCTGCGTTCGGCCTTCCGACGGGGCAGATCAAGATCAAAAGCCAAAACAAGATCAAAAGCTTCGCGGGCAAGCCTCGCTCCTACAGGGATTTGTTTCTGTGATCGTTCCCATGCTCCGCGTGGGAATGCCGCCGGGGACGCTCTGCGTTCCGCTGTCGACGCGAGTCTTGAGTCCTGCGCAATGGTGACGCGAAGCGTCACGGGATGCATTCCCACGCGGAGCGTGGGAACGATCAGTAGCTGGCGTACGCGCACAACCCCCGAGCCAGGCCGGCCGGCAGGCCGCCTCGCGGTGCGATGCAGGCCCCCTCGGGAGGCCGGAGCGAGGGCATGCCGAGCCTGGGCGAGGCACCGAACGAAAGGGGCAAAAGCGCTTTGGTTACTTTCGCGCTTTTCGAAAGTGACTCGCTGTAAGAGCGAAACCAATAGTCGCCGTTACCGAAGGAATGGATATGCACACAACCCAAACAAACAAAAACGGCCTCAAAAATAGAGGCCGTTCCCGGTGCAACTTAAAGACGTTATCGCAAGACAACTCTTATTTGCGGTCTTCCAGCTTGGTGATATCACGCGACTCGTAGCCGGTATACAACTGGCGCGGACGGCCAATCTTGTACGGGCTGGAGAGCATTTCTTTCCAGTGGGAGATCCAGCCCACGGTCCGCGCCAAAGCGAAGATCACGGTAAACATGCTGGTCGGAATGCCAATCGCCTTGAGGATAATCCCCGAGTAGAAGTCGACGTTCGGGTACAGCGAGCGCTCGATGAAGTACGGATCGGTCAGGGCGATCTCTTCCAGGCGCATGGCCAGTTCGAGTTGCGGATCGTTGTTGATCCCCAGTTCCTTCAGTACTTCGTCGCAGGTCTGCTTCATGACGGTAGCGCGTGGGTCGCGGTTTTTGTAAACCCGGTGACCGAAGCCCATCAATTTGAATGGATCGTTCTTGTCCTTGGCCTTGGCGATGAACTTGTCGATGTTCGACACATCGCCAATTTCGTCCAGCATGGTCAGGACCGCTTCGTTCGCGCCGCCGTGGGCAGGGCCCCACAGTGCAGCGATACCGGCGGCAATACAGGCGAACGGGTTGGCACCCGAAGAACCGGCCAGGCGTACGGTCGAAGTCGATGCGTTCTGCTCGTGGTCGGCATGGAGGATGAAGATCCGGTCCATGGCCTTGGCGAGTACCGGGCTGATCGGTTTGATCTCGCACGGGGTGTTGAACATCATGTGCAGGAAGTTTTCCGCGTACGTCAGGTCGTTGCGCGGGTACATCATGGGTTGGCCCATGGAGTACTTGTAAACCATCGCTGCCAGGGTCGGCATCTTGGCAACCAGGCGGATCGCGGAAATTTCGCGATGCTGCGGGTTATTGATGTCCAGGGAGTCGTGGTAGAAGGCCGAGAGGGCGCCGACTACACCGCACATGACGGCCATTGGGTGGGCGTCGCGACGGAAGCCGTTGAAGAAGGTCTTCAACTGCTCGTGGACCATGGTGTGGTTCTTCACGGTGCTGACGAACTGGGCCTTCTGTTCTGCGGTCGGCAGTTCGCCGTTGAGCAGCAGGTAGCAGGTTTCCAGGTAGTCCGACTTTTCAGCCAGCTGTTCGATCGGGTAGCCGCGGTGCAGCAGGATGCCGTTGTCGCCGTCGATATAGGTGATCTTCGACTCGCAGGAGGCGGTCGACATGAAGCCAGGGTCAAAGGTGAAACGGCCCGTGGCCGTCAGGCCCCGAACATCAATTACATCGGGACCAACGGTGCCGGTTAAAATGGGCAGCTCGACGGGGGCTGCGCCCTCGATGATCAACTGCGCTTTTTTGTCAGCCATGTGGCCTCCTATTTATGCTTGAAATCATCAGACAGACCCCCCACGCAGGGCCCGCACCACTATAGTGAGATAAATTCGAATGTCAATTTGCCTAAAGTCTTGCTCCAGAAGGCTTTAACCGGACTTTTTCCTCGAAATTACCTGCCGTTTACGCCTTTTATCCGACTTGTGCAATGAGCTATTAGGGGAAGGTGATTGCGTTGTCATTAGTAGCCTAACTGTCTATACTCGGCCACCGACCGCCAGGGGCTTTTGGGCCCGCTTCGCTGGGGGTCGCATCCCTGGGTGGTGGTTACCTGACCAGTGCACTCCCCAACAACTTTGCCCTGATTGTTAGGGGCTCTTCAGTGTGAAAAAAGCCGTGAAAAGCCAACGACCTGTAAACCTAGACCTAAGGACCATCAAACTCCCCATCACCGGCGTTACGTCGTTTCTTCACCGTGTTTCCGGCATCATCCTCTTCCTGGGCATTGGCTTCATGCTGTACGCATTGAGCAAATCCTTGGGTTCCGAGGAAGGTTTTGCCGACGTGAAGGCAACCTTGACCAGCCCGCTGGCCAAGTTCGTAGCATGGGGCCTCCTGTCCGCTCTGCTGTATCACCTGGTAGCCGGTGTGCGCCACTTGATCATGGACATGGGCATCGGTGAGACGCTGGAAGGCGGCAAGCTGGGCTCGAAAATCATTATCGCCGTGTCTGCGGTGTTGATCGTTCTGGCGGGAGTTTGGATATGGTAACCAGCGTTACGAACCTGTCGCGTTCAGGCCTCTATGACTGGATGGCACAGCGTGTGTCTGCGGTTGTTCTCGCGGCTTATTTCATCTTCCTGATCGGATACCTCGCAACCCACCCTGGCATTGGCTACGTCCAATGGCATGAGCTGTTTGCAAGCAACGGAATGCGTATCTTCAGTCTGCTGGCCCTGGTGGCCCTGGGCGCACACGCCTGGGTTGGCATGTGGACCATCGCGACCGACTACCTGACGCCGATGGCGCTGGGCAAGTCCGCGACTGCAGTACGTTTCCTCTTCCAGGCAGTATGCGGCGTTGCGATGTTCGCCTACTTCGTCTGGGGTGTGCAGATTCTTTGGGGTATCTGATTCATGTCTACTACAGTTAATACGCTTTCGTTCGACGCCATTATTATTGGCGGCGGCGGTGCCGGCATGCGCGCTGCGCTGCAACTGGCACAAGGTGGTCACAAGACTGCCGTGGTAACCAAGGTTTTCCCGACTCGCTCGCACACCGTATCCGCCCAGGGTGGCATCACCTGCGCCATCGCCTCGGCCGATCCGAACGATGACTGGCGCTGGCACATGTACGATACCGTCAAGGGTTCCGACTATATCGGTGACCAGGACGCTATCGAATACATGTGTTCCGTAGGCCCGGAAGCGGTTTTCGAGCTCGAGCACATGGGCTTGCCGTTCTCCCGTACCGAACAAGGCCGCATCTACCAGCGTCCGTTCGGCGGTCAGTCGAAAGACTTCGGTAAAGGTGGCCAGGCTGCCCGTACCTGCGCTGCTGCCGACCGTACCGGTCACGCACTGCTGCACACCCTGTACCAGGCCAACCTCAAGGCCGGCACCGTATTCCTCAACGAATACTATGGCGTCGACCTGGTGAAGAACGAAGATGGTGCCTTTGTCGGCATGATCGTCATCTGCATCGAAACTGGCGAAACCTCCTACGTCCGCGCGAACGCCACCGTATTGGCGACCGGCGGTGCAGGCCGTATCTACTCGTCCACCACCAATGCCCTGATCAACACCGGTGACGGCGTCGGCATGGCCCTGCGTGCAGGCGTGCCGGTACAAGACATCGAAATGTGGCAGTTCCACCCGACCGGCATCGCCGGCGCCGGTGTACTGGTTACAGAAGGCTGCCGTGGTGAAGGCGGTTACCTGATCAACAAGCACGGCGAGCGTTTCATGGAGCGTTATGCTCCGAACGCCAAAGACTTGGCTGGTCGTGACGTAGTGGCTCGCTCGATGGTTAAAGAAATCATCGCCGGCAACGGTTGCGGTCCGGATGGCGACCACGTAATGCTGAAACTCGATCACCTCGGTGAAGAAGTTCTGCACAGCCGTCTGCCAGGCATCATGGAACTGTCCAAGACCTTCGCCCACGTCGATCCAGCCGTGTCGCCGATCCCGGTCGTTCCGACCTGCCACTATATGATGGGCGGCGTGCCGACCAACATTCATGGCCAGGCGATCACCCAGGACGCTGAAGGCGTAGACCAGATCATCCCGGGCCTGTTCGCTGTTGGCGAAGTGGCTTGCGTATCGGTTCACGGTGCCAACCGTCTGGGCGGCAACTCGCTGCTCGACCTGGTGGTATTCGGTCGCGCTGCCGGCCTGTTCCTGGAACAGACCCTGAAAGAAGGCGTCGACTACGCTCGCCCACGCCAGTCCGACATCGACGCTGCCCTGGCACGTCTCGATGGCCTGAACTCGCGGACCGAAGGCGAAGACGTCGCTACCCTGCGTAAAGAACTGCAAAGCTGCATGCAGAACTACTTCGGTGTATTCCGTACCGGCGAATACATGCAGAAGGGTATTGCCCAGCTCGCTGACCTGCGTGGCCGTATCGCCAACGTCAAGATCAACGACAAGAGCCAGGCGTTCAACACCGCCCGTATCGAAGCGCTGGAACTGCAAAACCTGCTGGAAGTGGCCGAAGCCACCGCCATCGCTGCAGAAATCCGCAAAGAGTCCCGCGGCGCTCACGCCCGTGAAGACTACGAAGACCGCGACGACGAAAACTGGCTGTGCCACACCCTGTACTTCCCGGGTGACAAGCGCGTAACCAAGCGTGCCGTGAACTTCTCGCCGAAGACTGTTCCGACTTTTGAACCTAAGATTCGGACTTATTAAGGGTGGCTGCCATGTTGAAAGTCAGTGTTTATCGCTACAACCCTGATCAGGACGCCGCGCCGTTCATGCAGGAATTCCAGGTCGATACCGGTGGTAAAGACCTGATGGTGCTGGACGTGCTGGCCCTGATCAAAGAGCAGGACGAGGGTTTCTCCTATCGTCGCTCTTGCCGTGAAGGTGTTTGCGGTTCCGACGGCATGAACATCAACGGCAAAAACGGCCTGGCGTGCGTCACGCCGCTGTCCGCTGTCGTAAAAGGTAACAAGCTGATCGTTCGTCCGCTGCCAGGTTTGCCGGTTATCCGTGACCTGGTCGTCGATATGAGCATCTTCTACAAGCAATACGAGAAGGTGAAGCCATTCCTGCAGAACGACACGCCGGCTCCGGCCATCGAACGTCTGCAGACCCCGGAAGAGCGTGAAAAGCTCGATGGTCTGTACGAGTGCATCCTGTGCGCTTGCTGCTCGACCTCTTGCCCGTCCTTCTGGTGGAACCCGGACAAGTTCCTGGGTCCAGCTGCCCTGCTGCAAGCGTACCGCTTCCTGGCAGACAGCCGTGACACCCAGACTGCCGAGCGTCTGTCTTCGCTGGATGACCCGTTCAGCGTATTCCGCTGCCGCGGGATCATGAACTGCGTCAACGTCTGTCCGAAAGGCCTGAACCCGACTAAGGCCATCGGTCACATACGTAACATGCTGCTGCAAAGCGGCGTGTGATACAGGCTGTAACTGCAGGACCGTTGTACCCGTAGATGCTACGGCGCAGGCTTCAACCGGCGCCGTAGTTTTAACCTGGGCAGCAGCCCATAAAGCTGCGGCTCTTATTTTGAAGAAATGAGACAAGCAGGGGCATCCGGGCTGGTACCCGGACTATCAGCGTGATCCTAAGTGGCTTGTTTTGGTCGCTGCATTCGGACTTCTGCAAGTTTGCTCGGTGTCGACGCCGGTGGTGTTCCCCTAACCGAGGGTGACCAAGCATGCAAGAAAGCGTGATGCAGCGCATGTGGAACAGCGCCTACCTATCCGGTAGTAACGCTGCCTATGTGGAAGAGCTCTATGAGCTCTACCTGCACGACCCTAACGCTGTGCCAGAAGAGTGGCGCACCTACTTTCAGAAGTTGCCTGCTGACGGCAACACTGCCACCGATGTTTCGCACTCCACAATTCGCGATCATTTCGTCTTGCTGGCAAAGAACCAGCGCCGCGCCCAACCGGTTTCCGCCGGGAGCGTGAGCAGTGAGCACGAGAAGAAGCAAGTTGAAGTGCTGCGATTGATCCAGGCCTACCGTATGCGTGGCCACCAGGCAGCCCAGCTTGACCCGCTGGGGCTGTGGCAGCGTCCTGCACCTGCAGACCTGTCAATCAATCATTACGGCTTGACCAATGCCGATCTTGATACGACCTTCCGTGCCGGCGACCTGTTCATCGGCAAAGAGGAGGCGAGCCTACGCGAAATTCACGAAGCGTTGCAGCAGACATATTGCCGCACCATCGGCGCTGAATTCACGCACATCACCGATTCCGAGCAGCGTCACTGGTTCCAGCAGCGTCTGGAAAGCGTGCGTGGTCGTCCGACGTACTCCGCCGACATCAAGAGCCACCTGCTCGAACGCGTCACTGCCGGCGAAGGTCTGGAAAAATACCTGGGCACCAAATACCCGGGTACCAAGCGTTTCGGCCTGGAAGGCGGCGAGAGCCTGATTCCGATGCTCGACGAGCTGATCCAGCGTTCCGGTTCCTACGGCACCAAGGAAATCGTGATCGGCATGGCCCACCGTGGCCGTCTCAACGTACTGGTCAACACCTTCGGCAAGAACCCGCGCGAGCTGTTCGACGAGTTCGAAGGCAAGAAGAAGGTCGAGCTGGGTTCCGGTGACGTTAAATATCACCAGGGCTTCTCGTCCAACGTCATGACCACCGGCGGTGAAGTTCACCTGGCCATGGCCTTCAACCCATCCCACCTGGAAATCGTTTCTCCAGTGGTCGAGGGTTCGGTCCGTGCCCGTCAGGATCGTCGTAACGACCCTACCGGTGAAAAAGTCCTGCCGATCTCCATCCACGGTGACGCTGCATTCGCAGGTCAGGGCGTGGTGATGGAAACCTTCCAGATGTCGCAGACCCGCGGTTTCAAAACCGGCGGCACCGTGCACATCGTGATCAACAACCAGGTTGGTTTTACCATCAGCAACCCGCTGGACTCGCGTTCCACCGAGTACGCCACCGACGTTGCGAAAATGATCCAGGCGCCGATCCTCCATGTGAATGGTGATGATCCGGAAGCCGTATTGTTCGTGACCCAGCTGGCCATCGACTACCGCATGCAGTTCAAGCGTGACGTGGTAATCGACCTGGTCTGCTACCGTCGTCGCGGCCACAACGAAGCTGACGAGCCGAGCGGCACCCAGCCTCTGATGTACCAGCAGATCACCAAGCAGCGCACCACCCGTGAGCTGTACGCCGAACGCCTGACCCAGGCCGGTGTGGTTGATGATGCGCGCGTACAGGCCAAGATCGACGAATACCGCAACGCGCTGGACAACGGTCTGCATGTTGTGAAAAGCCTGGTCAAAGAGCCGAACAAAGAGTTGTTCGTGGACTGGCGTCCGTACCTGGGCCACGCCTGGACTGCACGTCACGACACGCGTTTCGACCTGAAAACCTTGCAGGAACTGTCCGCCAAGCTGCTGGAAATCCCGGAAGGCTTCGTGGTTCAGCGCCAGGTCTCGAAAATCTACGAAGACCGTCAGAAGATGCAAGTCGGCGGCCTGCCGATCAACTGGGGTTACGCCGAAACCATGGCGTACGCGACCCTGGCGTTCGAAGGTCACCCGATCCGCATGACGGGCCAGGACATCGGCCGCGGTACGTTCTCGCACCGTCATGCCGTGTTGCACAACCAGAAAGACGCCGGCAGCTACATCCCGCTGCAGAACCTGTACAAAGGCCAGCCACGTTTCGACTTGTACGATTCGTTCCTGTCCGAAGAAGCGGTTCTGGCGTTCGAATACGGTTATTCGACCACCACGCCTGAGGCGCTGGTGATCTGGGAAGCCCAGTTCGGCGATTTCGCCAACGGTGCCCAGGTGGTTATCGACCAGTTCATCACCAGTGGCGAACACAAGTGGGGCCGTCTCTGCGGTCTGACCATGCTGTTGCCGCACGGTTATGAAGGTCAGGGTCCGGAGCACTCTTCGGCACGTCTGGAGCGTTACCTGCAACTGTGCGCCGAGCACAACATCCAGGTAGCAGTACCGACCACGCCGGCCCAGATCTACCACTTGCTGCGTCGTCAGGTGATCCGCCCGCTGCGCAAGCCATTGATCGTGCTGACTCCGAAGTCGCTGTTGCGTCACAAGCTCGCCATATCGACCCTGGAAGATCTGGCCGAAGGTTCGTTCCAGACCGTTATCCCGGAAATCGATGCCCTGGACCCGAAAAAGGTCGAGCGCATTGTTCTGTGTAGCGGCAAGGTCTACTACGACCTGCTGGAAAAACGCCGTGCCGAAGGTCGTGATGACATCGCCATCGTGCGTATCGAGCAGCTGTACCCATTCCCTGAGGACGACTTGAACGAAGTCCTGGCTCCGTACACCAACCTCAAACATATCGTTTGGTGTCAGGAAGAGCCGATGAACCAGGGTGCCTGGTACTGCAGCCAACACCACATGCGCCGCATCGTGGGCAATCACAACAAGGCACTCGTTCTCGAGTACGCCGGTCGTGATGCTTCTGCTGCACCGGCTTGTGGTTATGCATCGATGCACGCTGAGCAGCAGGAAAAACTGTTGCAAGACGCCTTTACTGTTTAACGCCTTCGCGCACCTGAAACCGAATTTAAGGACCCACAGATAATGGCTATCGAAATCAAAGCCCCCACTTTCCCGGAATCGGTTGCCGATGGCACCGTTGCCACCTGGCACAAAAAACCAGGCGACGCCGTCAAGCGTGATGACCTGATCGTCGATATCGAAACCGACAAAGTGGTACTGGAAGTGTTGGCCACCGCTGACGGCGTGCTGGGCGCTATCGTCAAGAACGAAGGCGACACCGTTCTGTCCGACGAAGTCCTGGGCTCGATCGAAGAGGGCGGCGCTGCTGCTGCCGCTCCGGCTGCTGCCGCTGCTCCTGCCGCCGCACAAGCTGCTGCCCCGGCCGCTGAAGGCGAAGACGATCCTGTTGCTGCACCGGCTGCTCGCAAGCTGGCTGAAGAAAACGGCATCAACATCGCTTCCGTTGCCGGTACTGGCAAAGGCGGTCGTGTGACCAAGGAAGACGTCGTCGCTGCTGTTGCTGCCAAGAAAGCCGCTCCGGCCGCCGCACCTGCCAAGGCTGCTGCCCCGGCTGGCGCTGCGCCTGTGTTCGCCGCTGGCGACCGCATCGAGAAGCGCGTACCGATGACCCGCGTGCGGGCCACCGTTGCCAAGCGTCTGGTCGAAGCCCAGTCGAACATGGCGATGCTGACTACTTTCAACGAAGTCGACATGACCGAAGTCATGGCCCTGCGTTCGAAGTACAAGGATCTGTTCGAGAAGTCCCATAACGGCGTACGCCTGGGCTTCATGTCGTTCTTCGTTAAAGCAGCCACCGAAGCGCTGAAACGCTTCCCGGCTGTCAACGCGTCGATCGACGGTGCTGACATCGTTTACCACGGCTACGCCGACGTCGGTGTGGCTGTTTCCAGCGACCGTGGCCTGGTTGTACCGGTCCTGCGTAACGCTGAACTGATGAGCCTGGCTGAAATCGAAGGCGGCATCGCCGCTTTCGGCAAGAAGGCTCGCGACGGCAAGCTGTCGATGGACGAAATGACCGGTGGTACGTTCACCATCACCAACGGTGGTACCTTCGGTTCGATGATGTCGACCCCGATCGTCAACCCGCCGCAAGCGGCCATCCTGGGCATGCACAACATTCTGCAGCGTCCTATGGCGATCAACGGTCAGGTCGTTATCCGTCCGATGATGTACCTGGCTCTGTCCTACGATCACCGTCTGATCGATGGCAAAGAAGCTGTGACCTTCCTGGTTACCATCAAGAACCTGCTGGAAGACCCGGCTCGTCTCCTTCTGGATATCTGATAGAGAAGCAGCGGCAAGCTTCAAGCTACAAGCTGAAAGAAAAACAGCTTGGCTTGAGGTTTGTCGTATCGCATACGGCTATGAGCTGCAAGCTAAAGGCTGCAAGGTACATGCAGCTTGGCTTGCCGCTTGAAGCTTGAAGCTTGAAGCTAAAAGAGGATTCTTTTACATGTCGCAGAAATTTGACGTAGTAGTGATCGGTGCGGGCCCTGGCGGCTACGTGGCTGCCATCAAAGCAGCGCAACTGGGTCTCAGCACTGCCTGCATCGAGAAATACACCGACAAGGAAGGCAAACTGGCTCTGGGCGGTACTTGCCTGAACGTCGGCTGCATTCCTTCCAAGGCGCTGCTGGACAGCTCCTGGAAATACAAGGAAGCCAAAGAAGGCTTCGCGATCCACGGTATCAATCACGCTGGCGTGACCATGGACGTGGCGGCAATGGTTGGCCGTAAAGCCAACATCGTCAAAGGCCTGACCTCTGGCGTTGCCACCTTGTTCAAGGCCAACGGCGTTACTTCCCTGCAAGGCCACGGCAAACTGCTGGCCGGCAAGAAAGTCGAGCTGACCAAGCCAGACGGCACCGTTGAAATCATCGAAGCCGAGAACGTGATCCTGGCTTCCGGTTCGCGTCCGATCGACATTCCACCGGCTCCGGTTGACCAGAACGTGATCGTCGATTCGACCGGTGCTCTGGAATTCTCGGCCGTACCTAAGCGTCTGGGCGTGATCGGCGCTGGCGTGATCGGTCTGGAACTGGGTTCGGTATGGTCCCGCCTGGGCGCTGAAGTGACTGTTCTGGAAGCCCTGGAGAAGTTCCTGCCAGCGGCTGACGAAGCGGTTTCCAAGGAAGCCTACAAAACCCTGACCAAACAAGGTCTGGACATCAAACTGGGCGCTCGCGTTACCGGTTCCAAAGTGAATGGCGACGAAGTCGTTGTGAACTACACCGATGCCAACGGCGAACAGAACATCACGTTCGACAAGCTGATCGTTGCCGTTGGTCGCCGTCCGGTGACCACTGAGCTGCTGGCAGCTGACAGCGGTGTGAACATCGACGAACGTGGCTTCGTTTTCGTTGACGACCAGTGCGCTACCAGCGTTCCGGGCGTTTTCGCAATCGGTGACGTGGTTCGCGGCATGATGCTGGCGCACAAGGCGTCCGAAGAAGGCATCATGGTTGTAGAGCGCATCAAGGGCCACAAAGCCCAGATCAACTATGACCTGATCCCGTCTGTTATTTATACCCACCCGGAAATCGCGTGGGTCGGTAAAACCGAGCAAACCTTGAAAGCTGAAGGCGTTGAAGTTAACGTCGGCACTTTCCCGTTCGCAGCCAGTGGCCGTGCCATGGCAGCCAACGACACCGGCGGTTTCGTGAAAGTCATTGCTGATGCCAAGACTGACCGCGTACTGGGCGTCCACGTGATTGGCCCGAGCGCTGCAGAACTGGTTCAGCAGGGCGCGATCGGTATGGAATTCGGCACCAGTGCCGAAGACCTGGGCATGATGGTTTTCTCCCATCCGACCCTGTCCGAAGCCTTGCACGAAGCTGCTCTGGCAGTGAATGGCGGCGCCATTCACATCGCCAACCGCAAGAAGCGTTAAGACAAGACAATAAGAAACCACGGCGGAAGGCCCGTCGTGAGCCTTGCGTGCAAGACTCACCGCGGAATGTCCGCCGGACGCAGCCTTGCGTAGTCTCACCGGTTATCCGGAACACCTACGCAAGCAGCAGTCACAGGTGGTGCGGCACTTCAACAGTGCAGCACCGAATGCGCAGTACCTAACGAAGACGGTAATAAGCATGAATCTTCACGAGTATCAGGGTAAGCAGCTGTTCGCTGAGTACGGCCTGCCAGTATCCCAGGGTTTCGCCGTAGACACCCCGGAAGCAGCAGCAGAAGCGTGCGATAAAATCGGCGGGACCGAATGGGTTGTCAAAGCCCAGGTTCACGCAGGTGGTCGCGGTAAAGCGGGCGGCGTTAAGCTGGTTCGCAGCAGAGAAGACGCCAAAGCATTCGCTCAACAGTGGTTGGGCAAGCGTCTGGTGACTTACCAGACTGATGCCAATGGTCAGCCAGTCACCAAGATCCTGGTTGAATCGTGCACTGATATCGCTAAAGAGCTGTACCTGGGCGCTGTCGTTGACCGTTCGAGCCGTCGTATCGTGTTCATGGCTTCCACCGAAGGTGGCGTGGACATCGAGAAAATCGCTCACGACACGCCAGAAAAAATCCTGAAAGCCACGATCGATCCACTGGTTGGCGCTCAGCCATTCCAGGGTCGCGAGCTGGCATTCCAGCTGGGTCTGGAAGGTAAGCAAGTTACTCAGTTCGCCAAGATCTTCGTAGGTCTGGCCAAGCTGTTCAAGGATCACGACCTGGCTCTGCTGGAAGTGAACCCGCTGGTGATCAAGACTGACGGCGATCTGCATTGCCTCGATGCCAAGATCAACATCGACGCCAACGCCATGTACCGTCAGCCTAAGCTGAAGACTTTCCACGATCCGTCGCAAGACGATCCGCGCGAAGCGCACGCTGCCAAGTTCGAACTGAACTACGTAGCACTGGAAGGCAACATCGGTTGCATGGTCAACGGTGCTGGCCTGGCCATGGGTACCATGGACATCGTCAATCTGCATGGCGGCAAACCAGCCAACTTCCTCGACGTGGGCGGCGGTGCTACCAAAGAACGCGTTACCGAAGCGTTCAAGATCATCCTGTCCGACACTAACGTCGCTGCAGTATTGGTCAACATCTTCGGCGGCATCGTTCGTTGCGACATGATTGCCGAAGGCATCATCGGTGCAGTGAAAGAAGTCGGCGTGAAAATCCCGGTTGTTGTTCGCCTTGAAGGCAACAACGCTGAGCTGGGCGCTAAAGTACTGGCAGAAAGCGGTTTGAACATCATCGCGGCTACCAGCCTGACCGACGCTGCTCAACAAGTTGTCAAAGCTGCGGAGGGCAAATAATGAGCGTCCTGATCAATAAAGACACCAAAGTTATCTGCCAGGGTATTACCGGTTCGCAAGGTAGTTTCCACACCGAGCAAGCCATCGAATACGGCACCAAGATGGTTGGCGGCGTAACGCCTGGCAAAGGCGGCACCGAGCACCTGGGTCTGCCAGTGTTCAACACCGTGAAAGAAGCTGTAGCTGCTACTGGCGCCACCGCCAGCGTGATCTACGTTCCAGCTGCTTTCTGCAAGGACTCCATCCTGGAAGCAGCCTTCGGCGGCATCAAGCTGATCGTTTGCATCACTGAAGGCATTCCTACCCTGGATATGCTGGATGCCAAGGTCAAGTGCGACGAACTGGGCGTAGTCCTGATCGGTCCTAACTGCCCAGGCGTGATCACTCCAGGCGAATGCAAGATCGGCATCATGCCAGGTCACATTCACTTGCCAGGCAAGGTCGGTATCGTTTCCCGTTCCGGCACCCTGACCTACGAAGCTGTGAAGCAGACAACTGACGCTGGTTTCGGTCAGTCGACTTGCGTCGGCATCGGTGGTGACCCGATCCCGGGTTCGAACTTCATCGACATCCTGAAGCTGTTCCAGGAAGACCCGAAGACCGAAGCGATCGTAATGATCGGTGAGATCGGCGGTTCGGCTGAAGAAGAAGCAGCTGCCTACATCAAGGCACACGTGACCAAGCCGGTTGTTTCCTACATCGCTGGTGTGACTGCCCCTGCGGGCAAGCGCATGGGCCATGCTGGCGCAATCATCTCTGGCGGCAAGGGCACTGCAGACGAGAAGTTTGCTGCCCTGGAAGACGCAGGCGTTAAAACCGTGCGTTCGCTGGCAGACATCGGCAAGGCTTTGTCCGAGCTGACCGGTTGGGCGATCAAATAAGCCTCGCGCTTAGCTGACGCTTCACCAGACAAAGGCCACCTTCGGGTGGCCTTTGTTGTTTCTGGGTGATCGTTCCCACGCTCCGCGTGGGAATGCCGCCGGGGACGCTCCGCGTTCCGCCTTCGAATGCGACGCAGAGCGTCGCGGGATGCATTCCCACGCAGAGCGTGGGAACGATCTGACCTGAGGTGGAAAATTAGATATGTAAACGCGACACGGAAATGTCGCGTATCGGATAGTTCGCCCTCTAACAGTGCGTTTGTCAGGCAAATTCGTTAGGCTGGCAGCCATTTTTGCGCCCGCCGCCCACAAGGCCGCTATGCGCTAAACGGGTTGGCCCTATACGGATCGACAGCATTTCCCTCACCCACAGGGAAATCCCTCTCTAAATTCCGATTCAGTAGTGTGGTATTTCCTTAATGAAAGTGTTGAAAGGCCAGGACATCCTGGCACTTGGTTTTATGACGTTTGCCCTGTTCGTCGGGGCTGGCAACATTATCTTCCCGCCTATTGTCGGCTTGCAGTCCGGGCCTAATGTCTGGATGGCGGCGCTGGGCTTTCTGATCACGGCGGTTGGCCTGCCGGTGATCACCGTGGTCGCCCTGGCCAAAGTCGGCGGTGCCATGGATGCCTTGAGCAGCCCGATCGGTAAAGTCGCCGGTGGCATTCTGGCCGCTGCGTGCTACCTGGCGGTCGGTCCGTTGTTCGCCACGCCACGCACCGCCACTGTGTCCTTCGAGGTGGGCCTGGCGCCGCTGACCGGCGAGAGCCCGCTGGCATTGTTCCTCTACAGTTCGGTGTACTTCCTGCTGGTGTTCTTCATCTCGCTCTATCCGGGTCGTCTGCTGGACACCGTAGGACGCTTCCTAGCACCGCTGAAGATCATCGCCCTGGCTGTGCTCGGCATCGCCGCGTTCGCCTTGCCGGCCGGTGACATTGGCGTGGCTACGCCTGAATACGTCGCGGCACCGTTCTCCCAAGGCTTCATCAATGGTTACCTGACCATGGATACCCTGGGTGCGCTGGTGTTCGGCATCGTCATCGTTAACGCCATTCGTTCCCGAGGCGTCGAGTCGCCAGCCTTGATCACTCGTTACGCGATCATTGCCGGGCTGATTGCTGGCGTGGGTCTGGCGCTGGTGTATGTCAGCCTGTTCCGCCTCGGTTCGGGCAGCCATG
Organism: Pseudomonas sp. Emmai; assembly: GCF_055179735.1. Classification (NCBI taxonomy): domain Bacteria; kingdom Pseudomonadati; phylum Pseudomonadota; class Gammaproteobacteria; order Pseudomonadales; family Pseudomonadaceae; genus Pseudomonas; species Pseudomonas sp. Emmai. Next base: position 2,190,219 of record NZ_CM143685.1, read on the forward strand.
AAGTGGCCGCCGGTGCCGCGAATGGTGCGGCGGTGCTGCATGCCTACGTGCAGCACACCTTCGGTTCCCTGGGCAGCGGTTTCCTTGCAGTGCTGATCTCGCTGGCCTGCCTGGTGACCGCGGTTGGCCTGACCTGCGCCTGCGCCGAATACTTCAGTCGGGTGCTGCCACTGTCCTACAAGACGTTGGTCATTATCCTGGCGGTGTTCTCGCTGTTTGTGTCCAACCTGGGCCTGACCAAGCTGATCGCGTTCTCGATCCCGGTGCTGACCGCAATCTACCCGCCATGCATCGCCCTGGTCGCCCTGAGCTTCTGCAAGGACTTCTGGCGTGACCAGCGCCGCATCGTCGGCCCGGTGATGCTGGTGTCGTTCATCTTCGGCCTGATCGACGCGCTCAAGGGCGCAGGCCTGGCGGACTGGATGCCGACGCAACTGTCGCACCTGCCGTTGAGCGAGCAAGGTCTGGCGTGGCTGGTGCCGTCGGTCATGACCCTGGTCGTGGCCGCCGTGTGCGACCGCATGCTTGGCAAGCGCGCCGAAGCGTTGGCGTAAACTGATCGTCCGTCACAAGCGGGCAATGGGTTGAAACACAAATGCCCCGTATCCATTGATACGGGGCATTTTTATTGGGCGCGATGCAGTGTCTTTTCCCGCGAAGCAACGTCGAACCACTACTAAAAACCGATGTGGGTCCACGCTTGTGTGGCGAGGGGGCTTGCCCCCGTTGGGTCGCGAAGCGGCCCCAAAGAATGGGCCTGCTGTGCAGCCCAACGGGGTCAAGCCCCCTCGCCACACAAGCCTCGCTCCTACACGTTCTGCCAACGTCTCACAGGGAATTGCATGTCGTTTATCCACGCCAACCTGATCCACCTGCTCGCCGCGCTCTGGTTTGTCATCTGCTGGGGCGGTTACACCCGTTATGCGACGTGGAAGGGCCGCGATACCGCGTGCCTGGCCAGCGTGTTGCATCTGTATCGCGAAGACTGGATGCGTCGCATGCTGCTGCGCGACAACCGCATCGCCGATGCCAGCGTGATCGGCAACCTGGAACGTAATGCCTCGTTCTTCGCCTCCAGCACGTTGATTATCCTGGCGGGCATTCTCACCGTGCTCGGCGCCTCCGAACGGGCGGTGTCGTTGCTGGCGGACATTCCCATGGTGCAGCAGGCGTCCCAGGGCATGTCGGAGATCAAGTTGCTGTGCCTGGCGCTGGTGTTCGTCTACGCGTTCTTCACCTTCAGTTGGTGCATGCGCCAGTACAACTTCGCGGCGATCCTGGTGGGGTCAGCGCCGATGATCGGCGAGCGGCATGTCTCCGAACAGGAGCGCAAAGCCTTCGCGGCACGGGCGGCGCGGGTGATTTCGATGGCGGCCAACCAGTTCAACTTCGGCCTGCGTTCGTACTATTTCGGCATGACCATGCTGGCGTGGTTCGTCAGTCCGTGGCTGTTCATGTTGATGAGCGCCGGCGTGGTGCTGGTGTTGTATCGCCGGGAGTTTCATTCCGACGTTCTCGATGTGATGGTCTATACCCCTACAGAGGCGCCATTGCCCGAAGCCAACAAAGAGGCCGCTTGATGAGTATTCCGTTCTGGTGTGTGTTTATCAGCGCATTGCTGATCTACGTGGCCCGCATGCCGGTGGCCAAGGCGATGAAAGAGCAGGGCGGCTACAACAATCACCTGCCGCGTCAGCAACAGGCGCAATTGACCGGTTTCGGTGCGCGTGCGGTGGCGGCTCATCAGAACTGTTTTGAGGCGTTCATCTTGTTTGCGGTGGGCGTGTTGATGGCGCACACCACGCAAACGCAGGGGTGGCTGATAGATTCGCTGGCGATCATTTTTGTGATCACGCGCATCATTTATTTGCTGTGTTATTGGGGCGATCTTGCCTGGCAGCGCAGCCTGGTGTGGTTGATCGGCCTGGTGTGTTCGTTGTTGCTGATGATCAGCCCGACGTTCAGGACCGTATTGCTCTAGCACGACAGGCCGGGGCATTGCGCAGCCGCATGATGGCGTTGTAACGTCCGGCTTCGGTTTCCCATGGAAGGCAGTTCTTGAACGGATTTCAAACGTGTCAGCCACCACGCCGCCGACGCGGCTGGTGGGTATGGGCCCTGATGGCCGGCAGTGCGCTGGCGCAGGCCTCCCCGTCCGCCGAGCCTCCCAAGCCCGAGGCCAAACGATTCGGCGATTTCCTGGTTGTCCCGCCGGCACCCACAAAAACGCTTGCTGGCTACGGACCGCAGTTGTCTATCAGTTTTCGTTCCCGCCAGTACCGGCCCTTCGGTTCCTGGGAAGTCGGTGGTGTGCGGCCGATCAAGGCGCTGAGCGAGGGGCAGCCCATGCTGTTGGCGGTCACCTCGGGCTACAGCGGCGTCGGTACGCTGCTCATCAGCGTACAAAATGGCGTGCCCTTGTCGCGGGTGTTAAGCCCAATCAACGATCTGAAACATCCCGACTGGGGCGTGCCGCAACCAGGGCGTGAGGAGGTTTTGCTGTTTAGGGGGTCCGGTCGCGCGTTGGATACCCACACCGGCGAAGTGCTGTGGTTTGACACCCGGTTCAAGGCCAAGGTCTACAGCTCCGGGGGGACACTGATGTCGGTGTCCCCGGACAATCGGCTGGCGGCGTTCCTGAACTTCAGACAAATATTGGTCGGCGGACGTGAGGACGGCCTGAGTGCGGCCTATCAGTTGCCAGCCGATGCCAACGTCGGTGAACTGGCCGATATTTCAAAGGCCGCTTATGCCCAGGCCGTCCAGGCACACAAGGATGGCAAGCCAAGCATTGATGACAAGCGTCTGGCCGAGGACATGACGATTGCCTGGTTTGCAACGCGCTTCCACTGGCAGGCCAAAAACGGCTCGTGGGAACTGGTCGGCCGTGGCCTGGGCCCCGCATTACCCCTTTCCGAGCGCTAAGCCTGATGAACAATTCACTAACGGGTCGTGGCGCCTTGCTGCTGATCGGTATCGCCGTGTCGCTGGGTGGTTGCGTCACTGAGGATGGCTCCACCGACAGGGAGTTCCTGTCCGAAAACCTGGACGTCGATAAAGCGTTGCTGACGTTTGATGTCGCCTTCGCATTGGCGCCGGATTACAAGCCGTCCCAAAGTCAGTTTCATCGCGACGACCGTATCACTTACAGCGGCTTCCCCTATATCGAGGTGCCTTATTTCCAGAAAGGCCTGGACGTTGATACCGGCCTGACCGGGCTGCCCTACGTCCTGCCGATTCCCTATCCGGTGCCCAAGATCGAGACTGGGCGCAGCACCTACAAGGTGTTTGGCCAGCGGCTGGACGAACTGCACTATCGTTTCGTGGTACCGAGCAAATCGATGTGGAACAGCGGCCACACCTTCTCATTGTTATTTCAGCGTCGGGAACGGTGGGACAGCATTACCTTTCGCTTCAATACACAGACCGCCTGCGCATCGACTTTGAAGGTGATAACGCCGGACTACGGTTATCCGTTATCCGTCAGTGCCAAGTTTAAAAACCAGGCGAGCTGTTTGACCGTGTGTGATGGTCGACCGGGCTATTCGGGTGAATGTGCCTTTCAGCCACCACCAACTAGCGGCGGTTGAAATTGCTGTAAGGGTAAATGCCAGGCAAAAGAAAACCCGCACTTGGCGGGTTTTCTTTAATCACGCTAAAAACTGTTTTAGTTTTTAGGTGCTTCGGTTGGAGCGGCCGGAGCGGACTCCTGTGCTGCAGCTTTGTTCGATTCAGCCTGAGCTTTGGCGGCTTCGGCGTTTTCTTTCGCAGCGTCGTTCACTTTATCCTGTGCTTTGTTCATGTCTTGCTGAGCTTGCTCAGCATGTTGGTTAGCATCTTGAGCTTTGTCCTCGGATTTTTTATCGCACGCAGCGAGACCGAGGGAAGCGGTCAACATCAAGGCAATAGCTAAAGTCTTACGCATGGGGTGTTTCTCCTTATGGAAAATATCTACTGGCCTTTCGAGCACAGCCGTCAGCGATAAGTTCCTCATTTCATACAGATATATAAGTTTTAAACCTGATTGAACTTTTACCTGATAACCCAATGCGTTGATCCGATACTAAGAAGAGTTCCTATCCAATGGCCGAAAACCCCGTTTTTGAGCGCGCAACACGATTTCTCTCGGCACTGCGACATTGTCAGGTGCTCGGTTTACGAGTTCACAGCGCGAGTACGGACGGACTAACGGTCGTCCTGCCCTACAGCCCGCAAATCGTTGGCAATCCACAAACCGGGGTCATTCACGGGGGCGCTTTGACGTCGCTGATGGACACCGCTTTAGGCATGTCGACTCTGTGCGTACTGCCGGAATTCGAAGTCTGCCCGACCCTCGACCTGCGCATCGACTACATGCACGCCGCCGAACCCCATAGGGATGTCTACGGTTTCGCCCAATGTTACCGGGTGACCACCGATGTGATCTTCGCCCGGGGCTTTGCCTACCAGGACGATCCCGAGCAGCCCATCGCCCATGTGGTCGGCACCTTCATGCGCATGGGCAAAGGCATCAAGGGCACCAAAGGCTTTGGTGGCGCCATCGCTGGAGGTGCGAAATGACTGACTCGTTCAAGGAACAACTGCAACAGGCCCATGCGCAAGGGGACTACGCCTCGCTGCTGCACCTGATTCCCTACGCCAAGTTGATCGGCATCGAATGTTCACGGGTGGGGGATGAGCTGCTGTTTCGCCTGCCGGCGAACAAGGACAACATTGGTAACCCTTTATTGCCGGCGATCCATGGCGGCGTGATCGCCGGGTTCATGGAGCTGTCGGCCGCGTTGCACCTGTTGATTTTCACTGGCTCGCCCGGTGTACCGAAGATCATCGACTTCTCCCTCGACTACCTGCGCGCGGGGCAATTTCGCGATACCTGGGCGCGCTGCCAGGTGTGTCGCCAGGGGCGGCGGGTGGCCAACGTGGCGGTGACGGCCTGGCAAAGCACCGAAGCCGAGCCGATTGCCACGGCCCGTGGACATTTCAAAATCGAAGAGCCCTTGAAATCCTGAACTCAGCCCCAAACTCTGATGACAACCCGCCGTCGACCCTGAAGGTCACGGCCACTGCCATCTGATTGGAGTTTGATGACCATGAGTGTGGAAACTCAAAAGGAAACCCTGGGCTTCCAGACCGAGGTGAAGCAACTGCTGCACCTCATGATCCATTCGCTGTATTCCAACAAGGAAATTTTCCTTCGCGAGTTGATCTCGAACGCCTCTGACGCTGTCGACAAATTACGTTTCGAAGCCCTGTCCAAGCCTGAGTTGCTGGAAGGTGGCGCCGAACTGAAAATCCGAGTGAGCTTCGACAAGGACGCGAAAACCGTCACCCTCGAAGACAACGGTATCGGCATGAGCCGCGAAGACGCGATCACCCACCTGGGGACGATCGCCAAGTCCGGCACCGCTGATTTCATGAAACACCTGTCCGGCGATCAGAAGAAAGATTCGCACCTGATCGGTCAGTTCGGTGTGGGTTTCTACTCCGCTTTCATCGTTGCCGATAAGGTTGACGTGTTCAGCCGTCGCGCCGGTGCTGCCGCTTCCGAAGGCGTGCATTGGTCGTCCAAGGGCGAGGGCGACTTCGAAGTTGCCACCGTCGAGAAAGCCGAGCGCGGCACCCGTATCGTTCTGCACCTGAAGTCCGGTGAAGACGAATTCGCTGATGGCTGGCGCCTGCGCAACATCATCAAGAAGTACTCCGATCACATCGCTTTGCCGATCGAGTTGCCGAAAGAAGTGGCAGCCGTTGAAGGCGAAGAGGCACCGGCCGTTGAGTGGGAAACCGTCAACCGCGCCAGCGCCCTGTGGACCCGTCCTCGTACCGAGATCAAGGACGAGGAATACCAGGAGTTCTACAAGCACATCGCCCATGACTTCGAGAACCCACTGAGCTGGAGCCACAACAAGGTCGAAGGCAAGCTGGAATACAGCTCGCTGCTCTACGTGCCGACCCGTGCTCCGTTCGACCTGTACCAGCGTGAAGCGCCGAAAGGCCTGAAGCTGTACGTGCAGCGTGTGTTCGTGATGGATCAGGCCGAGTCGTTCCTGCCGTTGTACCTGCGCTTCATCAAAGGCGTGGTCGACTCCAACGACCTGTCGCTGAACGTGTCGCGGGAAATCCTGCAGAAAGACCCGATCATCGATTCCATGAAGTCGGCGCTGACCAAGCGCGTTCTGGACATGCTGGAAAAACTGGCGAAGAACGAGCCTGAGCAATACAAAGGCTTCTGGAAAAACTTCGGCCAGGTCATGAAAGAAGGCCCGGCTGAAGATTTCGCCAACAAAGAGAAAATCGCTGGTCTGCTGCGTTTCGCCTCCACCCAGGGCGAAGAAGGCGAGCAAGTGGTCGGTCTGGCTGACTACCTGGCCCGCGCCAAGGAAGGTCAGGACAAGATTTACTACCTGACCGGCGAAACCTACGCGCAAGTCAAAAACAGCCCGCACCTGGAAGTCTTCCGCAAGAAAGGCATCGAAGTGCTGCTGCTGACCGACCGTATCGACGAGTGGCTGATGAGCTACCTCAGCGACTTCGACGGCAAGAGCTTTGTCGACGTGGCACGCGGTGACCTGGACCTGGGCAACCTGGACTCGGAAGAGGACAAGAAAGCCGCGGAAGAAGTCGCCAAGTCCAAAGAAGGCCTGGTTGAGCGTCTGAAAACCGCACTGGGCGATTCTGTCGCTGAAGTCCGGGTTTCCCATCGCCTGACCGACTCCCCGGCGATCCTCGCTATCGGCGAACAGGACCTGGGCATGCAAATGCGTCAGATCCTCGAAGCCAGCGGGCAGAAGGTTCCGGATTCGAAGCCGATCTTCGAATTCAACCCGGCTCACCCGCTGATCGAGAAACTCGACGCCGAGCAGAGCGACGAGCGCTTCGGCGACCTGTCGCACATCCTGTTCGATCAGGCGGCCCTGGCGGCCGGCGACAGCTTGAAAGACCCGGCAGCCTACGTGCGCCGTCTCAACAAGCTGTTGGTTGAACTGTCGGTTTAACTGCGTTGTACAAAAACCCGCTTCGGCGGGTTTTTTTATTCTTGAGACTCAGGAGTCTGAAATGAGCCAAGTCACTGTGCGTTCCGTGGTCTATCAGCTTGATGGCCAGTCTTACGAAAGCCGCCTGGCCTTTGATGCCGACCACAAAGGGCCACGCCCGGGTCTGTTGATGGCGCCGAACTGGATGGGCATCAGCGCCGGTGCCGAAGAGATTGCCAAGTCAGTGGCGGCCAAAGGTTATGTGGTGCTGATCGCCGACCTGTACGGCCAGTCGGTGCGTCCGCAGAACGGCGACGAGGCGGGCGCGGCGATGATGCCGCTGAAGAGTGACCGTGGCCTGTTGCGCCAGCGTATGCAGGCGGCGTTCGAGCAGTTGCAGGCTCAGGGCGATGCGGCGGTCGATACCTCGAAACTGGCCACCTTCGGTTTCTGCTTTGGTGGTTGCTGCGCGCTGGAACTGGCCCGCAGCGGTGCGCCGGTGAAAGCGGCGGTGTCGTTCCATGGCTCGCTGGATACGCCGAACGTCAACGATGCGAAAAACATCAACGGCTCGGTACTGGTGTTGCACGGGGCGTCCGATCCGCTGGTGCCGAAAGAGCAACTGCCGGCGTTCGAAGCTGAAATGAACGCGGCGGGCGTGGATTGGCAACTGCTGAGCTATGGCGGCGCGGTGCACTCGTTTACCGATCCACATGCGAATGTGCCGGGCAAAATGATGTATGACGCGAAGACCGCCAGTCGGGCGTTTGTGTCGATGCATAACTTGCTGGATGAAGTGTTCAGCGGCTGATGATCGTTCCCGCACGGAGCGTTTGATCGTTCCCACGCGCAGCAAAGGAATGCCTCCAGGGACGCTCCGCGTTCCAATGGGACGCAGAGCGTCCCGGGCTGCATTCCTTTGCTGCGCGTGGGAACGATCATGTCAGCGCGGCAGTTCGATCCTTTCACTTTCCCCTGGCACCGTCGGCCAATCCCCGGCCGCCCAGCGTCGGCGAGCTTCATCAATCGCCGCCGGATCGCTCGCCACAAAATTCCAGTTGATCCGCCGTGGCCCATCCAGCGGTGCACCGCCGAACAGCACGGCGTGACAGTCGCTCTCGGCAAACAACGTCATCTCTTCCCCGACCGGCAACACCACCAGCGAATGCGGCTCTATCAACTCGCCATCCAGTTGTACCTCGCCGTCCAGCACATACAGTGCCCGTTCTTCGTGTTCGGTGGGAATCAGCAAAGTCGTCGCCGTTTGCAGGTTCAGTTCGGCATACAAGGTAGGAGAAAGCACCGGCACCGGCGATTCCAGGCAAAAGCCTGACCCGGCAATCATCCGGATCTTCACCCCGAGGTTGTCGCTGACCGGCAGCGTGGCCGCCGGGTGATGGCTGTAATGCCCCGGACCCTGCTCATGCTCTTTGGGTGATGCCAGCCAGATCTGCAAACCGTGCATCGTGAAGCCGCTGTCTTTCAGCGCTTCAGGCGTGCGTTCAACGTGTGCTATCGCGCTGCCGGCAGTCATCCAGCTGACATCTCCAGTGCCTACAACCTGATCGGAACCGAGGCTGTCCTTGTGCTGGATCTGCCCCTGGAACAAATAGGTAAGGGTCGACAGACCGATGTGCGGATGTTGTCGGATGTTCATGCCTTTACCCGGCGGATAACGGGTTTCGAGCATGTGGTCGAAAAACACGAAAGGCCCGACGCTGCGGCATTTGGCTGACGGCAATGGGCGAAGAATCGGCTGACCTTCGACATCTTCGGCGCGGGGGCGGATCACGAGGGGCGTGTTCATGCGGCTTTCCAGGCTGGGCGGGTGATGCACAGAGCATAACCCGCCGCTGACATCGCCGTGGTTACTGGCTGTCGAAGCCCTGTGGGGCGTGGGTTTCGATAGTGACCTCGGTGGTGGTCATCAGTTTATGAATCGGGCAGCGATCCGCGACACGCAGCAATTCCTCGCGCTGGGCGTCGCTGAGCACACCTTTGAGCGTGAGGGTCACGTGCAGCGCGTATTTGCCTTTCTGTTCTTGGCTATTGTCGCGTTTGACTTCGACACCCACGCCGGTCAGCGGGATGTCTTTTTTCTTGGCGTACATTTTCAAGGTCAGGGCCTTGCAGGCCCCGAGGGCGGCGTCGAAGTAATCGTGGGGCTCCGGCGCCGAGCCCTCGCCACCGGCTGAGGTGGGTACATCGGCGAACAGTTCGTGATCATCGATCTGGACAGTGTGACGAAAGCCTTCGCTGGAAATGGTATTGACGGTAACAGTCATGGGAAACCTCTTCGGCAGTAGGAAAAGTCATTCGAGCAAAAACGGACCCTGAAGGTATAGAGCATCTGTGCTGTGCTGCGTTCCACTTTGTTGCCGGCTGAACCCTGGTTGGCGCCGTGGGGTCTATGTCGCTAATGCCCCCGGAGATTGCTCGTGCCCCAGACCCGCTTGCGCCTCGCCTGGTTGTTACTGCTGTGCAGCGCATCCGCCAACGCCCGCGAATACGCCTACAGCGATGCGCACCTGCATTACGTGGATTTCTTCCAGGAAACGGCGGGAATGCCGACATTGCTCAAGGCGATGGCTGACAACTCCATCGATCACGTGATGATTTCCGGCATCCCGGTGGCCAAGAAATGGCATGAAGACGAACCCAAGCGCCCGCGCTATTACGCCGGTGATGATGCCGACGCCTATTGGTACAGCGCGACCGACGTGATCGTTGCCGCTGCGGTGAACAAGCTTACGCCCGAGCAACGTCAGCGTTTTCACCCGTTCCTGTCGGGCTTCAACCCCAACGATAAAAACTCCGAGGCGCATATCCAGCGCATGCTCGATCTCAATCCGGGGCTGTGGCAGGGCATCGGCGAAGTCTTCACCCGGCACGATGACCTGACGGCCCTGACCTCGGGAGATACGCCGCGCGCCAACAATGAGGCGATGACGCGGATTTATCATCTGGCCGCCGAAAACGACCTGCCGGTAATGCTGCATTCCAACCTCACCTCCAAGCGTGAGAAAAATCCGCTGTACCTCGCGGAAGTCGAAGAGCCGCTGCGTAATCACCCGCACACCCGGTTTATCTGGGCCCACGCCGGCACCAGCGTGGAGATCCATCGGCATCAGACCCAGCTGGATTTTCTGTTGCCGACCCTGACCCGAATGCTTGAGGCGTACCCGAACCTGTTCATCGACCTGTCGTGGAGCATGCTCACGCCGTATCTATTGGATGAGCAGGGCAAGCCTCGGGAGGAGTGGCTGAAACTGGTGGAGCGCTTCCCGGAGCGGTTCATGCTGGGTTCGGATGTGGTGGGACGTTTCAACAAGCTCGGTCAGGAAATGCGCAGCTTTGACCCATTTCTTGATGCCTTGCCTGAGGACGTTGCGCGAAAAGTCGCACGGGACAATTTCCTTTCGATTCTGCCCAAAGAGAGAAAGGGGTTATTGCGCTGAAGAGATTGCGGCCTTCGGCAGCTTCTACAGCAGATCGTATTTCTTCCGAAGGAGCTGCCGTAGGCTGCGATCTTTTGCTGTTATCTACCGCGCTGAATCGTTCCCGCCCGAGGATCGAAGTAGCAAAGCGTTTTGATATCACGTTTCGGTCTTACGCAAAATTTCCCGGGGCCGATACCTTCTAAGGCAACCCGCTGTAGGGAAATGCAGTGTTCATTGGAAGGAACCAAAGCAATGAGTATCCGAAATCTCAATATTGCGCCGCGCGCGAGTCTGGGTTTTGGCCTGTTGGCATTGATGGTGTTCGGTTTGGGGGCGTTCGCCCTGCAACAAATGTCGAACATGCGGGCTCAATCCGACCAGGTCGATAACAACTGGCTACCCAGCGTGATGGCCGTCGGGGAAATGAGTCAGGACATGCTGCGGCTGCGTGCCTTGACCATGCGCCTGCTGATCAACCGCGATCCCCAGGCGTTGGCCCAGAATGTCGGCAAGCTCAATGAACTCAAAGGCGTGCTCGGCGATGCACAGCAACGCTATAACGCGTTGATCGTGCTGCCCGAAGAGCGCTCGCTGTTTGATCGCTTTAAAGCGGCGGAGCAAAAATACCTGCAATTCCAGGGGCAGGTGATGAACCTGTCCAGCCAAGGGCGGGTTGAGGAGGCAGCGGTCATCGTCAATGACGAGATGAGCCCGTTGGCCGATGACATCGCCGTCACCCTCAAATCCCTGGTGGAACTGAACAAACAGAACGCCAACCTGGCGACCGAAGCGGCGCGTCTGGTGTTCAGCAATTCCCGGGTGTGGGTCGGGGTGATGGTCGCCATTGCGGCACTGATGACCATTGGCTTGGCGTTATTGTTGACCCGCAGCATCGTCCTGCCGCTGTCCCAGTCGTTGCGGGTGGCCGAGATTGTGGCGGGCGGCGACCTGACGGGCGATATCAGCATCACCGGCAAGGACGAGCCGGCGCGATTGCTCCATGCGCTCAAGAGCATGCAGCAGAGCCTGCGCGAGACTATTCGGCGCATTTCCGACTCGTCCAGCCAATTGGCCTCGGCCTCGGAAGAACTCAGTTGCGTTACGGAAGACGCCACCCGTGGCTTGCACCAGCAGAGCCTGGAAATCGAACAGGCCGCCACGGCGGTCAATCAGATGACCGCGGCGGTGGAAGAAGTGGCGAGCAACGCGGTGGCCACGTCCGAAGCGTCCCGAGAGTCTGACCGGATTGCCCAGCACGGCCGTGAGCAAGTGCATCAGACCGTGCTGTCCATCGAATCCCTGGCAGACGATGTCACCGCCAACGCGACCCAGGTCGAGGACCTGGCGCAGAAGGTCTATGGCATCAGCAAGGTGCTGGATGTGATTCGCTCGATCGCCGAGCAGACCAATTTGCTGGCCCTGAACGCGGCGATCGAAGCGGCCCGCGCGGGGGATGCCGGGCGCGGTTTTGCCGTGGTGGCGGACGAGGTGCGGGCGCTGGCCCATCGCACGCAACAGTCGACCCAGGAAATCGAGCAGATGATCAGCGGCATCCAGCAAGGCACCGATTCGGCCGTCAGCTCGATGCAACAGAGCAATAGCCGGGCGCGCTCGACCCTGGAAGTGGCGAAGGCGGCGGGGGTGGCGCTGGAGGAGATTGCCTCGGCGTTTACCTTGATCAACGAGCGCAACATCGTGATCGCCAGCGCTTCGGAGGAGCAGGCAGCGGTGGCGCGGGAGGTGGATCGCAACCTGATGAACATTCGTGATCTGGCGTTGCAGACCTCGGCGGGGGCGAACCAGACCAGTGCCTCGAGCCAGGAGTTGTCGCGGTTGGCGGTGGATTTGAACAGCATGGTGGCGCGGTTTTCGGTCTGATCCATCGTTCCCATGCTCCGCGTGGGAACAATCGGCAAAAAAAAGCCCCGCAATCGCGGGGCTTTTTGTGTTGATCCGGATCAGCTGCCTTTGACAGCCTTGCCGTTGACCGTACCGTCCAGGAGCATGATGTTGTACTCCTTGCCGTCGGTTTCAACCTGTTGCAGGCGGACCAGCAGGTAATCCCAGTCCTTGGCGAACCACATCACGGTGATGCGTTTGCTTTGCGTCGGGTCGCGTACGCGCTCGACCTTGATCGCATCGATCTGGCCAGCCTTGGTGTCGACTTTTTCCGGGCCCAGCACGCGGAAGTCATAGGTATCGACTTCGCCGTCATCGACGACCTGGTAGCTCATGCTTTTCTTGCCAGCGGCCACGTCGTGTTGCAGGGCCAGCTGATAAGTGGATTTGTCGACCATGCCACGGTTGAGTGGGATCTTGACCGGGTCACCGCGATCGGTGCCGGTGACCATTTTGGCGGTCCAGTCGAAGTCCAGGTCTGCCTTCTTGGCTTTGCCCAGGCCGCCACGTTCAAAGTGGTAGGACTGAGGCAGCAAGGTGTCCTTGTCCAGGGTCAGGGTGCTTTGTTCGGACAGGCTGGCGATCATCATCGACGCCTTGAAGCTGAGCGTCCAGACACCGTTGGCGCCCTTGACCAGGCTGCGTTCGGCGGTGCCGCTCATGGGCAGCTGTTTCCAGTCGGCGGTGTAGCTGGCGGAGAAGGGTTGAAGGTCTGCGGCCTGCGCGAAGGGCAGGGCGAGCAGAGCGCAAGCGAAGAGCAAGGCGCGACGCATAATATCTCCTAGGTTCGAATCAAGTGGCCGCTGGCCGCGAGTAACTTTTCATCCAGTAAAGCACCGTGTTCGCCGAGGGCTAAACGACCTTCGGCAAACCAGCGTACGGCCATCGGGTAGATCAGGTGTTCCTGAACGTGGACCCGCTGCGCCAGACTCTGCGGCGAATCGTGCAACTCTACCGGTATTACTGCCTGTACGACCAGAGGTCCGCCATCGAGTTCCTCGGTAACGAAGTGCACGGAGCAGCCGTGCTCGGTGTCTCCGGCCTCCAGCGCGCGCTGGTGAGTGTGTAACCCTTTGTATTTGGGCAGCAACGAGGGATGGATATTGAGCAGGCGACCCTGGTAATGACGCACGAAACCGGCGCTGAGAATGCGCATGAAACCGGCGAGTACCACGAGTTTGGGATTGAAGGCGTCGATCAGTTCGATCAGCGCGGCGTCGAAGGCCTCGCGGCCCTCGAAAGCCTTGTGATCCAGGGCGCGGGTGTCGATACCCGCGTCCCTGGCGCGTTGCAGGCCGTAGGCGTCGGCGCGGTTGGAAATCACCGCAGCGATGCGGACCGGGCTGTCGCCGGTCCGCGTGCTGTCGATCAAGGCCTGCAAGTTACTGCCGGTGCCGGACAACAGCACCACCACATCACAGGTGACAGACATTAATGAGCCTTGAGGTTCTTCAGTTCGACCTGAGCCGCGCCTTCGGCAGCGGTGGAGATCTGACCGATGACCCAAGGCTGCTCGCCGGCTTCACGCAGCACGTTCAGCGCGGTTTCAACGTGCTCTTGAGCCACGCAGATGACCATGCCGACGCCGCAGTTCAGCACGCGGTGCATTTCGTTTTCGTCGACGTTGCCTTTCTCTTGCAGCCAGTCGAACACCGCAGGGCGGGTCCAGCTCGCGACATCAACGACAGCTTGCGCGCCTTTTGGCAGTACGCGCGGGATGTTGTCCAGCAGGCCGCCACCGGTGATGTGGGCCATGGCTTTGACCGCGCCGGTGTCCTTGATCAGCTTGAGCAACGGCTTCACGTAGATACGGGTCGGGGCCATCAGCAGGTCGGTCAGCGGTTTGCCGTCGAGCTGGATGTTTTCGATGTCGGCACCGGACACTTCGATGATCTTGCGGATCAGCGAGTAGCCGTTGGAGTGCGGGCCGGAAGACGGCAGGGCGAGCAGGGCATCGCCGGCCGCGACTTTGGAACCGTCGATGATTTCGGATTTTTCCACGACGCCGACGCAGAAGCCGGCCAGGTCGTAGTCTTCACCTTCGTACATGCCAGGCATTTCAGCGGTTTCGCCGCCGACCAGGGAGCAGCCGGACAGTTCGCAGCCGGCGCCGATGCCGGTCACGACCTGGGTCGCGGTTTCGACGTTGAGTTTGCCGGTGGCATAGTAGTCGAGGAAGAACAGCGGCTCGGCGCCGCACACCACCAGGTCGTTGACGCACATGGCGACCAGGTCGATGCCGATGCTGTCGTGCTTGTTCAGGTTCAGCGCCAGGCGCAGCTTGGTGCCGACGCCGTCGGTGCCGGAAACCAGCACAGGCTGCTTGTAGCCGGCCGGGATTTCGCAGAGGGCGCCGAAACCGCCCAGGCCGCCCATGACTTCCGGGCGCGCAGTGCGCTTGGCGACGCTCTTGATGCGTTCGACCAATGCTTCACCGGCGTCGATGTCTACACCGGCGTCCTTGTAGCTCAGGGAGGGTTGCTTGCTCATGATCCAGGCCTTTAGGGGGGATTCAGGGGTAACGACCGAGTCCATTAGGGCCGCCGAAACAACGTAGGCGAAAGCCTTGCGCGCTATTCCGACACTGCCCGGCTGTTGCCGGTCTGCGAAGGCGCGCGATTTTATCAGGCTTGAGAGGCAGCGGCCATCCTCGCGCCGACGGCAGGGGCATATCCCGTTAAAAAAACCGCAATTGCCCGTGTGGGTGGCGTCGCTCATGCCTGTATAAGGTATCGCCATTAACCGTCTATCGTTATGACAGTGTGAAAAACTTATCGAGGCCGGGTGAATGTTTTGCGCGGGGTGATGGTCACAGCCTTGCTCCATACGTTCACGCGGCCAGTTCCAGCCGCTCTTGTCGTCAGGAATCTTCCATGCGTTTTTTTTCTAAATTTATGTTTGCCGGTTGTTTGTCGCTTGTCACCCTGGCGAGTCATGCCGAACCCGTGAAAAATCTTTATCAGGTCCGCCAGCCGGTCAGCGGTCAGAGCCCGGAGATCCGCGATCAGGCGACCCAGGCGGCGCTGGATACATTGGTGCTGCGCCTCACCGGCGATCCCAAGTCTGTGCAAAACCCGGGGTTGGCGGCGATCCGCAAAGACCCGCAGCAAATCATCAGCCAGTACGGCTTTGACGCCGGGCCGCCGGAAGTGCTCAAGGTCGATTTCGACCCGGCCACCACCGATCAGGCGCTGCGCCGTGCCGGGCTGTCGTTGTGGGGCGCGAATCGGCCGTCGATCCTGGGCTGGTGGTTGAATGACTCCACCGAGGGTTCGAGCCTGGTGGGCGACGGCCAGGCCAGCGCGGCGCCATTGCGGCGTGCAGCGCAACACCGCGGTTTGCCATTGCGCCTGCCGCTGGCGGATTTGAGTGAGCAACTGGTGGCCACGGCCCCCAATCTTGAAGGCAGCGATGCGGCCCCCTTGCGCGGTGCATCGGAACGCTACAACGCGGACGCCTTGCTGGCGGTGCATGCCCATGAAGAGGGCGGCCAGTGGCAGGCCAAGTGGCATTTGTGGCTGGGCGACCAGAAGGAAGCGGGCAGTGTGCAGGGCGCGGACCAGGCGGCGGTGACCGATGCGGTCATGCTGGCGGTGGCTGAGCGCCTGGCGCCACGTTTTGTGGTCAAGGCCGGCGCGTCGAGCGAACAATTGCTTGAAGTGCAGGGCATGAACCTGGAGCGCTATGCGGCGCTGGGCCGTTTACTCGATCCTTTCGGCGGGCGCCTGTTCAGTATCGACGGCGACCGTGTTGTTTATCGCATCAACGGCAGTGCCGAGCAGTTGCGCTCGCAGTTGTCACTGGCGAAGTTGCAAGAGGTGCCGGCCGGTGAGGCGCCTGCACCGGTCACGCCGGTCACTCCGGTGGCGCCAGTGGCCGACGGTTCCGCGCCCGTCGCAGCGCCGACTCCGGCACCCGTGCCGCAGTTGCGATTCCGTTGGTAAGGTTTTCTTTCTTTATATAGATGCATAGGGAGTTGTACATGGCCGATACGCGGCGGTGGTTCTGGTTGGGTGGGGTGGTCCTGCTCTGCGCGTTTGTCTGGCTGTTGCATCCGATCCTGACGCCATTTCTGGTGGCGCTGCTGTTGGCCTATCTGTTCGATCCCCTGGTGGATCGCCTGGAGAGGGCCGGTCTGTCACGGACCTGGGGCGTGGTGGCGGTGTTTGCGCTGTTTACCTTGATCTTCACCACGTTGCTGTTGGTGCTGGTGCCATTGCTCGCCAAGCAGTTGTTCCGCTTGTACGAACTCGCGCCGCAGATGCTTGATTGGTTGCAGCACACCGCGTTGCCGTGGGCGCAATCGAAGTTTGGCTTGTCGGATAACTTCTGGAAGTTCGACAAGCTCAAGGCTGCGATCAGCGAACACATGGGCCAGACCACCGACATTGTTGGCGTGGTGCTGAGCCAGGCGACGGCTTCCGGGCTGGCGCTGATCGGCTGGCTGGCGAATCTGGTGCTGATCCCGGTGGTGAGTTTCTACCTGCTGCGCGATTGGGACCTGATGATGGCGAAGATCCGCAGCCTGCTACCCCGTGATCGCGAAGAACGCGTGGTGACCCTGGCCGGCGAATGCCATGAAGTGCTCGGGGCGTTTGTGCGCGGACAGTTGCTGGTGATGCTGGCGCTGGGCGTGATCTATGCCGCCGGTTTGATGCTGCTCGGGCTGGAGCTGGGGCTGTTGATCGGCCTGATTGCCGGTTTGGCGGCAATCGTGCCGTACATGGGCTTTGTCATCGGCATTGGCGCGGCGCTGATCGCTGGACTGTTCCAGTTCCATGGCGATCTCTACCCGATGCTCGGCATTGTCGCGGTGTTCATGGTCGGGCAGGCGCTGGAAGGCATGGTGCTCACGCCATTGCTGGTCGGCGACCGGATCGGTCTGCACCCGGTGGCGGTGATTTTCGCGATTCTGGCCGGTGGCGAGCTGTTCGGCTTTACCGGCGTGCTGCTGGCGTTGCCGGTGGCGGCGGTGATCATGGTGCTGGTGCGCCATCTACATGATTTGTATAAAGATTCGGATGTGTACAGCGGGGTCGACGAACCCGAGCTGTAAAGTCGTCTGATCCCCCATGACGGGCGGCCTGGTTTCCTGCCAGGCTGGCCCGATTCCCTCCGGTGGCTGTCACATGCACCGCCAAAGAAACTGCCATAAAACCAGTGCATTAACGCAAACCTTTGATTTTGCTTGTGGTCTGCCGCATTGTGCGGGCTGCCCCACGGGTATAAACTTCGCAAACTTTACACAGAGGCCACTAACGGTTCCTTTGGAACTGTTCAGTCAGCATGAAACCGATTCAGCTGCCCCTAGGTGTGCGTCTGCGTGATGACGCTACCTTTATCAATTACTACCCAGGCGCCAATGCCGCTGCACTCGGCTATGTCGAGCGGCTATGCGAAGCCGACGCCGGCTGGACCGAAAGCCTGATTTACCTCTGGGGCAAGGACGGGGTAGGGCGCACGCACTTGTTGCAGGCGGCATGCCTGCGCTTCGAGCAGATGGGCGAACCGGCGGTGTATCTGCCGCTGGCTGAGTTGCTGGATCGCGGCATTGAAATCCTCGACAACCTCGAACAATACGAACTGGTCTGCCTTGATGATCTGCAAGCCGTCGCCGGCCGGGCGGATTGGGAAGAGGCGTTGTTTCACCTGTTCAACCGTCTGCGTGACAGCGGTCGGCGTCTGTTGATTGCCGCTTCGACCTCGCCGCGTGAACTGCCGGTGAAGCTGGCGGATCTCAAATCGCGCCTGACCCTGGCGCTGATCTTCCAGATGCGCCCACTCTCCGACGAAGACAAATTGCGTGCCCTGCAGTTGCGCGCATCCCGTCGCGGTTTGCACCTGACTGACGAAGTCGGGCATTTCATCCTGACTCGCGGCACCCGCAGCATGAGTGCGCTTTTCGAGCTGCTTGAACGTCTCGATCAGGCTTCGCTTCAAGCCCAGCGCAAGCTGACCATCCCCTTCTTGAAAGAAACCCTAGGCTGGTAAATCCGGGGCCTGCAGCGGGTTTTGACATATTCCAGGCGCCAGAAAATCCGCTTTCCTGCAGGGGCGCAGGCTGCGCAAACATTCAAAATGGGCTTAAGCGCTTAGATGTAAACGAGAAACCGAGAAGTCACAAAAAGATCGATTGAATTTGCAAATGAGGTTGATAGCGGGCATAGTCTCGGCTTCTTTACAACTATCAGCCACGGTCGTGCCCATGCTAAATCGCTTCGCACCCCTCGTGCCTCTCGCACTCGTCACCCTGTTGTTCGGTTGCGCTGCTCACTCTCCAGTGTCCCAGCAGGCGCCTCAACAGCAGGTTAAAAACTCTGTTACCGCCCAATCTTCCGTTCTTTATCAGGAAGAGGTGGCCACCGAAAAGGAACTGGCAGACTTCGCCGATGGCAAGTCCTACCAGCTTCCGGTTCTGGCCGACAGCATCCTCGAACGTGGCATGTCCCTGATCGGTACTCGTTACCGTTTCGGCGGTACCTCTGAAGCCGGTTTCGACTGCAGCGGTTTCATCGGCTATCTGTTTCGTGAAGAGGCCGGCATGAACCTGCCGCGCTCCACTCGCGAAATGATCAACGTGGACGCCCCTCTGGTGTCGCGCAACAACCTGAAGCCTGGCGACTTGCTGTTCTTCGCCACCAACGGTCGTCGCGGTCGCGTCAGTCACGCCGGTATCTACCTCGGTGATGACCAGTTCATCCACTCCAGCAGCCGCAAAAGCGGTGGCGTGCGGGTCGATAACCTGGGCGACAGCTACTGGAGCAAGACCTTCATCGAAGCCAAGCGCGCACTCGCGATGGCTCCGACCGTGGTCACTGCTCGCAAGTAAGCACACTTTATGTAAGGCGAACTTAAAGTCTTACTTGAAGTTTGGCGCATAGGCGCTAGAATCCTGATCTATTATTGATGGCAAACCGCCTGCGCCCAGCGCAGGCGGTTTTCTTTTCTGTCCTTCCGACAGAAAAAGCCGCAGCCCGATCAGGTGTTTTGCTTATGACAATGTCAGCCCGCCTCACCCTGATGTTCTTCGCAGCGCTGCTCAGCGGCTGCGCCAGCCGCACACCACCGCCATCTGCGCCCGTGGTTCGCGCGCCGATTGTTTTCAGTGCCGCCCAATCATTCTCGCCTGAAGCCGAAGACGTGTTGTTCCGCGCCTTGGGCCTGGTGGGCACGCCGTATCGCTGGGGCGGCAACACGCCGGATTCCGGGTTCGATTGCAGCGGCCTGATCGGTTACGTCTACCGTGACGTCACCGGCATTTCCCTGCCGCGCACCACCCGCGAGATGATCAGCATGCAAGCGGCCAATGTCGGCAAGGAAGGCCTGCAAACCGGCGACCTGATCTTCTTCGCCACCAACGGCGGCTCCCAAGTCAGCCACGCCGGAATTTATGTCGGTGAAGGCCGCTTCGTCCACGCCCCGGCCACCGGCGGCACGGTGAAGCTCGACAGCTTGTCCAAAGCCTATTGGCAGAAAGCCTACCTGAGCGCCAAACGCGTCTTGCAACCTGAGCACCTGGCGCGTAATCAGTAATTTTCCCGGCAAGAGGTTGTCATGACCGCTCGCACGCTCAATCTCGACGATTCCCTCTATAGCTACCTGCTCGACGTTTCCCTCAGGGAAACGCCGCTGCTCAAGCGTTTGCGCGATGAAACCCAGGCGCTGCCCACGGCGCGCTGGCAGGTAGCGCCGGAGCAGGGGCAGTTCCTCGCCTTGCTGGTCAAGCTCACCGGCGCCCGGCGTTTGCTGGAAGTGGGCACCTTCACCGGTTACAGCGCCTTGTGCATGGCGGCGGCGCTGCCGGATGACGGCTCGCTGATCTGTTGCGATATCCCTGGCGACTACAACGCCACGGCCGTGCGTTACTGGCAGGAGGCAGGCCTGGCCGAGCGCATCGACCTGCGCCTGGCGCCAGCGCTGGAAACCCTTGCGCAACTGTCAGGGCCGTTTGACCTGATCTTCATCGATGCCGACAAGGCCAACTACCCGAGTTATCTGGAACACGCCCTGCGTTTATTGCGGGTGGGTGGTTTGGCGGTGTTCGATAACACGTTGTGGAGTGGGCGGGTGCTGGAGAGCAATCCCGACAGTGCGGACACGCGGGCGATTCAAGCGCTGAATCGAGCCTTGAAGGGGGACGCACGAGTGGATTTGTCGTTATTGCCGATTGGCGATGGATTGACGCTGTGCCGCAAACGGTAAGTGTCTGTTGAAAAATCGCAGCCTTCGGCAGCTTCCACAATGGATTGCCGAAGACTGCGATTTTTTTTGCTGTTTATTTAACTGCCGAAACCCGCCACACCTTGTTCCCCACATCGTCCGCCACCAGCAAGTCCCCCTGCTGATCGATCACCACACCCACCGGCCGGCCCAAGGCGTTTTCGTCCTTGTCGAGGAACCCGGTCAGCACATCCACCGGCGCCCCGGTCGGTTTGCCCGCCGTGAACGGTACGAAAATCACTTTATAGCCGCTGTGCGGTTTGCGGTTCCACGAGCCGTGCTGGCCGACGAAAGCGCCGTTGGTAAACGGTGCCGGCAACTTGCTGCCTTCGGCAAAGGTAAAGCCCAGCGAGGCGGTGTGCGGGCCGACGGCGTAGTCCGGGGCGATGGCTTTGGCCACCAGGTCCGGGTTCTGCGGCTCGACGCGCACATCGACGTGCTGCCCGTAATAGCTGAACGGCCAGCCATAGAAGGCGCCGTCCTTGACCGAGGTGATGTAGTCCGGCACCAGGTCGCTGCCGATTTCATCGCGCTCGTTGACCGATGTCCACAGCGCACCGCTATTCGGTTCCCAGCCCATGCCGTTGGGGTTGCGCAGGCCGGAGGCGAAGATTCGGTGGTTGCCGGTGGCGCGGTCGACTTCCCAGATCGCCGCGCGACCTTCTTCCTTGTCCAGGCCGTTTTCGCCGACGTTACTGTTGGAGCCCACGGTCACGTACAGCTTGCTCCCGTCCTTGCTGGCGATGACGTTCTTGGTCCAGTGGTGATTCAGCGTGCCGCCCGGCAGGTCGATGACCTTCATGGGCTCTGACTTGATCGCCGTATCGCCGGTTTCATAGTGAAAACGCAGCAAACGATCGGTGTCGGCGACGTACAGGTCATTGCCGACCAGGGTCATGCCGAACGGCGAGTTGAGGTTTTCCAGGAACACCGTACGGGTTTCGGCCACGCCATCGTGGTCCTTGTCCCGCAGCAGCGTGATGCGGTTGGGGCTCGGCACGGCGGCACCGGCGCGACCCATGACTTTCTTCATCACCCAGCCGCGAATGCCTGTGCCGTCATCGGGCTTGGGCGGCGCGTTGGTTTCGGCCACCAGCACATCGCCGTTGGGCAGCACGTAAAGCCAGCGCGGGTGATCGAGATTTTCGGCAAACGCCGCCACCTGCGTGCCGGCTGCAGCGGTGGGTTTGGCACCGGCCGGCCAGCCGATCGCCGGGGCGATGTTCACCGTCGGGATCAGGGTTTTATTCGGTTCTGGCAACTTGGGCGAAGGGCCGGTGCCGTCCGTGACTTGCAGGCTGGAATGCTCGCCGCAGGCAACAAGCCCTCCGGCGAGCGCAATGACGAAAACGAGCTGGGGCTTGCGCATGCTGATCTTCCCTATGAATGCACTGTTTAATCATAGAGAAGTAAAAAAGCGCGATGGTTCAACCCGTCAACCACGGGCCTCTTTGAACAGCACGGCGATACCGGGGTGATAGTGGCCGGCTTCGTTGCGCAATTTGCGGTAGGCGTAGGGGAAATACCAGGCCACGGCGCAGGTGTGTTCCTTTTGCAGGTCGTCGACCATGTCCTGGAGTTCTTCCGGGGTCGCGCTTTGCTGGGCCTTTTGCGGGGCGACGAACAGGCAGCCGAGTTTCAGGTCGCTGGCGTAGCTGATGCGCTTGGCGTCGCTGGTGATATCGACCAGGGCTTGTGTCAGGTTCAGGCTGTTGACCTTGGGCCAGCGCTGGGTCGTCTGGAGGTAAGCACGTTCGTCGCTGGTGGCGATAAACAGGTCGGCGCGGGCATTGCGTTCGCCTTCTTCGACCTGCTTGCGGGTCGGCGTTTGTTGCAGCGTGACCATTTCCGCCATCCAGGCCGCCGCCGACAGCAGGCTGAGGTTGGCCTTTTCGTCAAACCAGTACGGCGTATCGTTGTCGCCGCGCACGGCGTTGTAGCGGTCGATACAGTCAAACCAGCGTTCCAGCAGCGGGCGCAGGAATTCCAGCTTCGGATTGCTGATGATCATGCCTTGCATGTGGCTCACCCTTGTTATTGTGTTGTGAGATGTGGCTCTTTGATATCATCGCTGAGCCTGTGGCACAAGAATAGCGGCAGATAATTGATCGACGGCAGTTATTCGCCCAGTGGCGTCCCGGCTTTAATTGACGCTCCACCCCCAACCCTCTAACCTTCGCGGCTTGTTTCAGGTGCTCTGTGGCTGCGGTCGACAGAGTGAAACAGGGAAACCGGTGAGTGATTTGCCCCACGTGTGCACAATCACGATCCCGGCGCTGCCCCCGCAACGGTAAATGAGTGAAAAACTGCGCCTAGAGCCACTGTGTTGAAAAACATGGGAAGGCGCGCAGTCCGGTGCAAACCGCTCATGAGCCCGGAGACCGGCCTGATCCATCCAGCGGCATCACGGTGGGCGATGCCAGGCTTCTTGCCGTCTATTCTTGTGCCTGCCCGCCGTTATCCAGCCTCAACGGAGAGCTCCCCCATGACTGATACCCCCGATCGTGACGAACGCCACCTGGCGCGCATGCAGCGCAAAAAAGCCGTGATTGACGAACGCATCGCCAACTCGCCGAACGAATGCGGCCTGCTGCTGGTGCTGACCGGCAACGGCAAAGGCAAAAGCAGCTCGGCCTTCGGCATGCTCGCCCGGTCCATGGGCCACGGCATGCAGTGCGGCGTGGTGCAGTTCATCAAGGGGCGTAACAGCACCGGCGAAGAGCTGTTCTTCCGCCGCTTCCCGGAGCAAGTGCGCTTTCATGTGATGGGCGAGGGCTTCACCTGGGAAACCCAGGACCGTCAGCGTGACATCGCCGCCGCCGAAGCCGCGTGGGAAGTGTCCCGCGAGCTGCTGCGCGATCCGTCGATCGGCCTGGTGGTGCTGGATGAGCTGAACATCGCCCTCAAGCACGGCTACCTCGATCTCGATCAAGTGCTCAGCGACTTGCAGGCCCGCCCGCCGATGCAGCACGTGGTGGTCACCGGTCGCGGCGCCAAGCCGGAGATGATCGAGCTGGCCGACACCGTCACCGACATGGGCGTGATCAAGCACGCGTTCCAGGCCGGGATCAAAGCGCAAAAAGGCGTCGAATTGTGAGTCAACCCCGTCACTGCCCGGCAGTACTGATTGCTGCGCCGGCCTCCGGCCAGGGCAAGACCACCGTCACCGCCGCGCTGGCCCGGTTGCATCGCAATCAGGGGCGTAAAGTGCGCGTGTTCAAATGCGGCCCGGACTTCCTCGACCCGATGATCCTCGAGCGTGCCAGCGGTGCGCCGGTGTATCAACTGGACATGTGGATGGTTGGCGAGCAGGACAGTCGTCGGCTGTTGTGGGAAGCGGCGGGTGAAGCCGACCTGATCCTGATCGAAGGCGTGATGGGTTTGTTCGACGGTACGCCGTCCAGCGCTGACCTGGCGCGGCATTTCGGCGTGCCGGTGCTCGGCGTGATCGACGGCACCGCCATGGCTCAGACCTTTGGCGCTTTGGCGTTGGGCTTGGCGAAGTATCAACCGGACTTGCCGTTTGCCGGCGTCCTGGCCAACCGCGTCGGCACCTTGCGTCACGCACAATTGCTCGAAGGCAGCCTCACCGAAGGCCTGCGTTGGTACGGCGCGCTGTCCCGGGAAACCGGGATCGAATTGCCCAGCCGTCACCTCGGTCTGGTCCAGGCCAGCGAGTTGAACGACCTCGATCTGCGCCTTGATGCCGCTGCCGATGCGTTGGCCAGCAGTTGCGAGGTAGCGCTGCCACCCGCTGTCGAATTCGCCGCCCCGGACGTGATCACCGCTGAACCGTTACTCAAAGGCGTGCGCATCGCCGTGGCCCGTGACGAAGCGTTTGCCTTCACCTACGGCGCCAGCCTGGATCTACTGCGGGCGATGGGTGCCGAGCTGGTGTTCTTCTCGCCGATCCGCGATACCCAATTGCCGGAGGCTGACAGCCTGTACCTGCCGGGTGGTTATCCGGAACTGCACCATGTGGCGCTGGCGCAGAACACTTCGATGCTGAGCGCAATCCGTGCGCACCATCAAGCAGGTAAACCCTTGCTCGCCGAATGCGGCGGCATGTTGTACCTGCTCGATTCCTTGACCGATGTCGAAGGCACCCGCGCGGAACTGGTCGGCTTGCTGGCCGGGGACGCCGTGATGCAAAAGCGTCTGGCCGCGTTGGCGTTGCAAGCCGTGGAACTGCCTGAGGGCTTGTTGCGCGGGCACACCTATCACCATTCGTTGACCAGCACCGAGCTGGAGCCGATTGCCCGGGGCCTGAGCCCCAACGGCGGGCGCGGGGCCGAAGCGGTTTATCGGGACGGGCGCATGACCGCTTCCTACGTGCACTTTTATTTCCCGTCCAACCCGCAAGCGATGGCGGCGTTGTTCAAGCCATGAAGCCAGAGGATCTTGCGTTCAGCGCGGCTGAGCGCGCGGCGGTCTACCGCGCCATCGGCGAACGTCGCGACATGCGTCACTTCAGCGGCGGCACCGTCGAACCCGAACTCCTGCGGCGCCTGCTCGAAGCCGCGCACCAGGCGCCCAGCGTCGGCCTTATGCAGCCGTGGCGCTTTATCCGCATCAGCGATAAAGCTCTACGCGGGCAGATCCAGCAACTGGTGGAAGAAGAACGCATCCGCACCGCCGAAGCCCTCGGCGAGCGCACCGATGAATTCATGAAGCTCAAGGTCGAAGGCATCAACGACTGCGCCGAAGTGCTGGTCGCCGCGCTGATGGACGACCGCGAGCGCCACATCTTCGGCCGTCGCACCTTGCCGGAAATGGACATGGCCTCGCTGTCCTGCGCGATCCAGAACCTGTGGCTGGCGTCCCGCGCCGAAGGATTAGGCATGGGCTGGGTGTCGTTGTTCGAGCCGCAAGCCCTGGCCGACCTGCTGGGTTTGCCCGCCGGTGCCAAGCCGTTGGCTGTGTTGTGCCTGGGCCCGGTCAAGGCCTTCTATCCGGCGCCGATGCTGGTGCTCGAAGGCTGGGCGCAGGCGCGTCCGCTCAGTGAGCTGCTGTACGAAAATTATTGGGGAGTGAGTCAATGAGTGTGGCGTTGTTGAGTGTCGCCGCCGTGGCGCTGGATGCGCTGCTGGGTGAACCCAAACGCTGGCATCCGCTGGTGGCGTTCGGTGGTTTTGCCGATCGCATCGAGCAACGATTCAACTCCGGTGGCCGCGGCTGGCGCAGTCATGGCGTCACCGCGTGGGTGATCGCGGTATTGCCACTGACCCTGTTGGCCACGGCGCTTTCATGGGCGCCTTATGTTGGTTGGCTGGTGGAAATCCTGGCGCTGTATTGCGCCCTCGGCATGCGCAGCCTCGGCGAACACGTCGAGCCGGTGGCCAAGGCCCTGCGCAGCGATGATCTGGAAGAAGCGCGCAAACGCGTAGGGTATCTGGTCAGCCGCCAGACCAGCGAACTGGATAAAACCGAAGTCGCCCGCGCCGCCACCGAATCCGTCCTGGAAAACGGCAGCGACGCGGTATTCGCCGCGCTGTTCTGGTTTGCGGTGGCCGGTGCGCCGGGCGTGGTGCTCTATCGTCTGAGCAACACCCTCGACGCCATGTGGGGCTATCGCAACGAACGTTTCGAACGCTTCGGCTGGGCGGCGGCGAAGATCGACGACGTCCTCAACTACATTCCTGCACGCCTGGTGGCGTTGACCTACGCGCTGCTGGGTAAAACCCGACTCGCACTGAAATGCTGGCGCACTCAAGGCCCGACCTGGGACAGCCCGAACGCCGGCCCCGTGATGGCGGCCGGTGCCGGGGCGCTGGGGGTCGAGCTGGGCGGGGCGGCGATTTATCACGGCGAACTGCATCAGCGTCCACAACTGGGCGAAGGCCCGGCGGCGGATGCCGACTCCATCGACCGTGGCTGGCAATTGGTCCAGCGCGGCGTATGGTTATGGCTGCTGATTCTCTGCGTGGGAGCTGAATTCTATGCTTGAGCACGGTGGCCGGTTGCGCAAGGCGGCGCTTGAATACGGCATCGCCGAAGCCGATTGGCTCGACCTCTCCAGCGGTCTGGCGCCGTGGCCGTTTCCGATCCCGGAGATTCCGCTGCGGGCCTGGGCGCGACTGCCGGAAACCGATGACGGTCTGGAGCAGGCCGCTTGCGATTATTACGGCGCCGCGCAAGTGCTGCCGGTGGCCGGTTCGCAAATGGCGATCCAGTTGCTGCCGCGTTTGCGTCGGGCCGGCAAGGTCGGCGTGCTGTCGCCGTGTTACGCCGAACATGCCGAAGCCTGGCGGCGCAATGGTTACATCGTGCGCGAAGTGCTGGAGCAGGAAGTCGACTTCTTTCTCGACCGCCTCGATGTGCTGGTGGTGGTCAACCCGAACAACCCGACGGGCCTGAGCCTGAGCCCGAGTCGCCTGCTCGACTGGCACTCGCGGCTGGCCCAGCGCGGCGGCTGGCTGGTGGTGGACGAAGCGTTCATGGATAACACGCCGCAGCTGAGCATCGCGCCGTTTGCCAATCAGGTCGGTTTGATCGTGTTGCGCTCCTTCGGCAAGTTTTTCGGTCTCGCCGGGGTGCGGCTGGGCTTTGTCCTGGCCGAGCGCAAATTGCTTAAATTGCTGGCCGAGCAAGTCGGACCTTGGGCCGTCAGCGGCCCGACCCGAGTGCTGGGTCAAGCCTGTTTGCAAGACACCGAAGGCCATGCCCGGCAACGGCTGCGCAGTGATGAGGCCAGTCAGCGTTTGGCCGCGTTGCTGGAGCGCTACGACCTCAAACCCCAGGGTGGTTGCGCCTTGTTTCAATGGCTGATCACCGAACGCGCCGAAGAGCTGCACGAATTCATGGCCCGGCGCGGCATCCTGCTGCGGTTGTTCACGAACAACAGCAGCCTGCGTTTCGGCCTGCCCGCCGATGCCGCCGAAGAAGCCCGTCTCGAACAAGCGCTGCAAGCCTTCGCCAAGGAAAGCCAATGACTACGTTGATGGTGCAGGGCACCACGTCCGACGCCGGTAAAAGCACGCTGGTGACGGCGTTGTGTCGCTGGGTTACGCGTCATGGCGTCAGTGTCGTGCCGTTCAAGCCGCAGAACATGGCGTTGAACAGCGCCGTGACTGCCGACGGTGGCGAGATCGGTCGCGCCCAAGCGGTGCAGGCCCAGGCCGCCAATCTGGAGCCGCACACCGACATGAACCCGGTACTGCTCAAACCCAACAGCGATACCGGCGCCCAAGTGATCATCCATGGCCGCGCCGTCACCACCATGAACGCCGTGGCCTATCACGATTACAAAGCCATCGCGATGCAAGCGGTGCTGGCCTCCCACGAACGGCTGAGCGCGGCATATCCGGTGGTGATGGTCGAAGGTGCGGGCTCGCCGGCGGAGATCAATCTGCGGGCCGGCGACATCGCCAACATGGGCTTTGCCGAAGCGGTGGATTGCCCGGTGGTGCTGATCGCCGACATCAATCGCGGCGGGGTTTTCGCCCATTTGGTCGGCACGCTGGAGCTGCTGTCGCCCAGCGAGCAGGCGCGGGTCAAAGGTTTCATCATCAACCGTTTTCGCGGTGACATCGCGTTGCTGCAACCGGGCCTCGACTGGCTCGAAGCACGCACCGGCAAACCGGTGATCGGCGTGCTGCCGTATGTGATGGACCTGCACCTGGAAGCCGAGGACGGCATCGACCAGCGCCAGACCGACAAGGCTGATCAGGTGTTGAAAGTGGTGGTGCCGGTGTTGCCGCGCATCAGCAACCACACCGATTTCGATCCGCTGCGTTTACACCCGCAAGTGGACCTGCAATTCATCGGCCCCGGCCAGGCGATTCCCGCCGCTGACCTGATGATTCTTCCCGGCTCGAAAAGCGTGCGCAGCGACCTCGCGTACCTGCGCGCCAACGGTTGGGACACGGCGATCTCCCGACACTTGCGCTACGGCGGCAAAGTGCTGGGGATTTGCGGCGGCCTGCAGATGCTCGGCGAACAGGTCCATGACCCATTGGGTCTCGAAGGCGCGCCGGGTTCCAGCGCCGGGCTGGGGTTGTTGGCCTTCGAAACCTTGCTCGAAGAAGAGAAGCAGTTGCGCAATGTGCGTGGGCGGCTGGCGTTGGAGAATGCCGAAGTCAGTGGTTATGAAATCCACGCGGGCGTGACCAGCGGGCCGGCACTGGAGCATGCGGCGGTGCAGTTGGATGACGGTCGCTGTGATGGCGCGCAAAGCCTCGACGGGCAGATTTTCGGCACTTACCTGCATGGCCTATTTGAATCACCTGCGGCGAGCAGCGCGCTGTTGCGTTGGGCTGGATTGCAGGACGTGCAGGACGTGGATTATCACGCCTTGCGCGAGCGCGATATCGAGCGGTTGGCGGATTTGGTGGAGAAGCATCTGGATACCGCGCTGTTGCGTGAGCTCTGTGGGTTTTGAGGTGATTTTGAGGGCGCCTTCGCGGGCAAGCCTCGCTCCTACAGGTAAAGCGGTGCTCACAAATACGACGCTAACCCTGTAGGAGCGAGGCTTGCCCGCGAAGAGGCCCGCAACAACACCGACGATTTTAAGGAATGAACCATGCTCCAACTAATCCTCGGCGGCGCCCGCTCCGGCAAAAGCCGCCTGGCTGAAAAACTCGCCACCGACAGTCGACTCCAGGTCACCTACATCGCCACCAGCCAACCTTTGGACGGCGAGATGAACGAACGGGTCGCCCATCACCGCGCCCGTCGCCCCGCCGAATGGGCGCTGATCGAAGAACCCCTGGAACTGGCCCGCGTCCTGCGCGAAAGCGCCCGCGCCGAGCGTTGCCTGCTGGTGGATTGCCTGACCCTGTGGCTGACCAATCTGCTGATGCTCGATAACCCCGAGCGCCTGATGGCCGAGCGCGATGCCTTGCTGGACTGCCTGGCCTCGCTGCCGGGTGAAATCATTTTTGTCAGCAACGAGACCGGAATGGGTGTCGTGCCGCTGGGCGAATTGACTCGCCGCTATGTCGATGAAGCCGGTTGGCTGCATCAAGCCCTGGCTGAGCGCTGTCAGCGTGTTGTCCTGACCGTCGCCGGCCTGCCCCTGACTCTGAAAGGTACTGCGTTATGACTCAATCCTGGTGGCTGAACCCGTGCAAGCCGATCGATGTGGCCGTCGTCGAACAGGCCGAGGCCCGGCAACAGCAACTGACCAAACCGGCCGGCTCCCTCGGTCGACTGGAAGCGGTAGCGGTGCAACTGGCCGGGTTGCAGGGGCAGGTCAAGCCGAGCCTCGATCAGCTGTGGATCGCGATTTTTGCCGGTGACCATGGCGTGGTCGCGGAAGGGGTGTCGGCGTTTCCCCAGGAAGTCACCGGGCAGATGCTGCACAACTTCGTCACCGGCGGCGCGGCGATCAGCGTGTTGGCGCGGCAGTTGGGCGCGCAACTGGAAGTGGTCGATCTCGGCACTGTCACACCGTCGTTGAACCTGCCTGGCGTGCGCCATCTGAACGTCGGCCCCGGCACGGCCAACTTTGTGAACGGCCCGGCCATGACCGTCGCTCAAGGCGAACGGGCGATGCAGGCCGGTCGCGACAGCGTATTACGCGCCATTGCCAGCGGTGCGCAATTGTTCATCGGCGGCGAAATGGGCATCGGCAACACCACCGCCGCCAGCGCCCTGGCTTGCGCGTTGCTGGATTGCCCGGTGGTACACCTGACCGGGCCGGGCACCGGGTTGAACGCGGCGGGTGTCAGCCATAAGGCGCAAGTGATTGAACGCGCATTGGCGTTGCACGGCGCTCAACGCGGCGATGCGCTGCAAACCCTGTTCAACCTCGGTGGGTTTGAGATTGCGGCGTTGGTCGGTGCCTATCTCGCCTGCGCCCAGGAAGGTGTGGCGGTGTTGGTGGACGGCTTTATTTGCAGCGTTGCCGCGTTGGTGACGGTGCGTTTGAATCCAGAGTGCCGCGAGTGGCTGCTGTTCGGCCATCGCGGCGCCGAGCCGGGCCATCGTCATGTGCTGGAAACCCTGAACGCCGAGCCGTTGCTGGATCTGGGTCTGCGTCTGGGCGAGGGCAGTGGGGCGGCATTGGCGGTGCCGTTGTTGCGCCTGGCCTGCGATCTTCATGGGCAGATGGCGACCTTCGCTGAAGCTGCGGTGGCGGACCGTCCGGCATGACTTTGCGCCTGGATCTTTTGCGCCACGGCGAGACCGAGCTCGGTGGCGGCTTGCGTGGCAGCCTCGACGACGCGCTGACCGACAAGGGCTGGGCGCAGTTACGTGCGGCAGTGATCGGGCAGGGGCCGTGGGATCGTCTGGTCAGCTCGCCGTTGCAGCGCTGTGCGCGGTTTGCCGAAGAAATTGGCGCGCAACTCGGCCTGCCGGTGCAGCTGGAAAAAGACCTGCAAGAACTGCATTTCGGCGCGTGGGAAGGACAGAGCACGGCGGTGCTGATGCAAACCAGTGCCGAAGCGTTGGGGCGGTTCTGGACCGATCCGTATTCCTTTACCCCGCCCGAAGCCGAGCCAGTGGCGGACTTTTCTGCGCGAGTATTGGCGGCGGTCGAGCGGCTGCACGCGGCCTATGCCGGCGAGCGGGTATTGCTGATCACCCATGGCGGCGTCATGAAGTTGCTGCTGGCCCAGGCCCGTGGCTTGCCCCGCGAGCAGTTGCTCAACGTTGAAGTCGCCCACGCTTCGTTGCATTCGCTGACGGTCGGCGCCGGCCCGTTGTTACGGGAAGCGCTCTGATCATGTTGCCGTTCTGGATCGCCCTGCAATTTTTGAGCAGCCTGCCGATTCGTCTGCCGGGCATGCCGGCGCCTCAGGCGTTGGGGCGTTCGCTGCTGTTTTATCCGCTGGTCGGCCTGCTGTTCGGCGGTTTGTTGTGGGCGTTGAACGGGCTGTTGTCGGGCGCGCCGCTGTTGTTGCACGCCGCGCTACTGCTGACGGTTTGGGTCTTGCTCAGCGGCGCGTTGCACCTGGATGGCCTGGCCGACAGCGCCGATGCCTGGCTCGGTGGATTTGGTGATCGCGAACGCACCCTGACCATCATGAAAGATCCACGCAGCGGTCCGATCGCGGTGGTGACGCTGGTGTTGGTGTTGCTGCTGAAATTCACCGCGTTGCTGGCGTTGATCGAGCAGGGGCACGGCGTTGTGCTGGTCATCGTTCCGTTGATCGGGCGGGCGGCGTTGTTGGGATTGTTCCTGACCACGCCTTATGTGCGCGCCGGCGGGTTGGGGCAGGCGTTGGCGGATCATCTGCCGCGTCAGGCCGGTTGGCAGGTGTTGGCGGTCAGTGCGCTGGTTTGTGTGTTGATCGCCGGCCTTTTCAACGGCCTGGTGGCGCTCGCGCTGGCGACGGTGGTGTTTGTCTGGTTGCGGCAGGTGATGATGCGGCGATTGGGCGGCACCACCGGCGATACGGCGGGGGCGTTGTTGGAATTGCTGGAAATGACGCTGCTCGTTGGATTAGCGCTGCTCCCGTAGGAGCGAGGCTTGCCCGCGAAGAACGCACCGCGGTATCGCAGGCACACCGCGTTATCGTTCTTCGCGGGCAAGCCTCGCTCCTACGGGGCCAGATGTATCAAAAATTTGCTTTCATTCAACCGCGGGTATATACACGCACCATGCTCGACTCTCAATGTTTATGCACCAACCTGCGTCGCGCCGCCCGTGGCGTCAGCAGGCATTACGACGGCGCTCTCGACGGCTTCGGGATCAACGTCGCCCAGTATTCTTTGCTGTGTAACCTGCAGCGTCTGGATCAACCGAGTATTTCCACCCTGGCCGAGGCCATGGGCCTGGACCGCAGCACCCTCGGGCGCAATCTGCGGGTGCTGGAGGGCGAAGGGCTGGTGGCGATGGTCGAGGGCGAGGACATGCGCAATCGCATCGTGAGGCTCACCGAGGCCGGCGCCGAACGCCTGGCAGCCGCTTTGCCGGCGTGGGAAGCGGCGCAGCAACGGTTGATCGATCGGCTGGGCGCCGAAAAACGTGAAACCTTGATCAAATTGCTGAACGAACTGGCTTGAGGCCGGTTTTTTCGATCTTAAGCGGGTATATACCCGCTACCGGAGAATAAGAATGACATCGATGTGGCGTACTTGCGGTTGGGTGTTGGTGGGGAGTGCGCTGATACTCGCGTTGTCCTTGGGCGTGCGCCACGGCTTCGGGCTGTTCCTGGCGCCCATGAGTGCCGAGTTCGGCTGGGGCCGTGAGACGTTTGCCTTTGCCATCGCCTTGCAGAACCTGATCTGGGGCCTGGCGCAGCCGTTTACCGGTGCTTTGGCTGACCGCTTCGGCGCAGCCAAAGTGGTGCTGGTCGGTGGCGTGTTGTACGCCGTGGGCTTGATCTGCATGGGCTTTGCCGACTCGGGCGTGACCTTGTCCCTGAGCGCCGGCCTGCTGATCGGCATCGGCTTGTCCGGTACGTCGTTCTCGGTGATCCTCGGCGTGGTCGGTCGCGCGGTGCCGCCGGAGAAACGCAGCATGGGCATGGGCATTGCCAGCGCCGCCGGTTCTTTCGGCCAGTTCGCCATGTTGCCCGGCACGTTGGGGTTGATCGGCTGGCTCGGCTGGTCCGCCGCGTTGTTGGTGCTGGGCCTGTTGGTGGCGCTGATCGTGCCGCTGGTGAGCATGCTCAAGGACACGCCATTGCCGACCCTCGGCCATGAACAAACCCTGTCCGAAGCCTTGCGTGAAGCCTGTTCCCACTCCGGGTTCTGGCTGCTGGCGTTCGGCTTTTTTGTCTGCGGTTTCCAGGTGGTGTTCATCGGCGTGCACCTGCCGGCCTATCTGGTGGACCAACACCTGCCGGCCAGCGTCGGCACCACGGTGCTGGCGTTGATCGGGTTGTTCAATATCTTCGGGACGTATACGGCAGGCTGGCTCGGCGGGCGGATGTCCAAGCCGCGTTTGCTTACCGGTTTGTACCTGCTGCGGGCGGTGGTGATCGGGTTGTTCCTGTGGGCGCCGGTCACGACGACTACGGCGTACTTGTTCGGCATGGCCATGGGCTTCCTGTGGCTGTCCACGGTGCCATTGACCAACGGCACCGTGGCGACCTTGTTCGGTGTGCGAAACCTGTCCATGCTCGGTGGGATTGTGTTCCTGTTCCACCAGCTCGGCTCGTTCCTCGGTGGCTGGTTGGGCGGGGTGGTGTATGACCGGATGGGGAGCTACGACTTGATCTGGCAAGTGGCGATACTCTTGAGCCTGTTGGCAGCCGCCCTGAACTGGCCAGTGCGCGAGCGGCCGGTGGCGCGGTTGCAAACCCAAATGATTGCGATATGAACAGTCTCTGGCCACGGATCATTGTCGCCGCCGGCGGCGCCTTGTTGCTGGCCCTGGCGTGGTGGGGCTGGCACCAGGGCGGGCTGGCGTTGATGCAGCTGGGCATGGGTGCTTGCTAGGGGGTTGCGAGGGCGAGTAACGTCACCTTCTGACGACTTCTCAAGGATGTACCGACATGCTCAAACGCTGGCTTGCAGTCCCCGCGTTGCTGATGGCGTTCACCGGGCTGGCGCAAGCGGCCGATTGTCCGGAGCTGTTGCAGGGCTCGTTGCCCAAGTTGCGCGCCAAGGAATCCATCGATCTGTGCCAGCGTTTCGCCGGCAAGCCGCTGGTGGTGGTCAACACCGCGAGCTTCTGCGGGTTCGCCCCACAGTTCAAAGGCCTTGAGGCGCTGTATCAGCGCTACAAGGACCAAGGGCTGGAGGTGATCGGCGTTCCGTCCAATGACTTCAAGCAAGAGGCCAAGGACGGCGCTGAGACCGCCAAAGTCTGCTACGTCAACTACGGCGTGACCTTCACCATGACCGAGCCGCAGAACGTTCGCGGTGCCGACGCGACTCACTTGTTCAAAATCCTCGCCGAGCAAAGCAGCGCGCCGAAGTGGAATTTCTACAAATACGTGGTTGATCGCCAGGGCAAGGTGATTGCCAATTTCTCCAGCCTGACCAAGCCCGACGACCCTGAGTTCATCGAAGCCGTCGAAAAAGCCCTGGCCTCGAAACCCTGATCGACGCCCACTAAAAAGCCCCGCCTCTGGACAAGAGAGCGGGGCTTTTTCGATTCAGGCAGCGAGCGATTCAGGCTCGCCTTGAATCATCAGAAGCGGTAGGTCGCGCCTACACCAAAACCGTTCGCATAGTTTTGATACTTGGCGTCGTAGCTCTGGCCACGGTCGTTGCTGTTGGCAACCTTGACCGACTCTTCACGCAGGTACGAGTACGCCACGTCGATGGTCAGGTCGTCGGTCGGGCTCCAGCCGGCGCCCAGGCTGAAAATCTTGCGATCGCCAGTCGGGATGCGTGGGGAACGGTCGACGTTGTTGGTCGGTGCCTGGTCGAAGGACAGGCCGGTACGCAGTACCCATTCCTTGTTCAGCTGGTAGGACGCGCCGATGGCGTGAGCCCAGGTGTCGTGCCAGTTCTGTTCTTCGGTAATCGAACCGAATTGACCGTTGAGGATGGCCGGAACACCTTTGTTTTCGACGGTGATTTCTTTCAGGCGGCTCCAGCGCGTCCAGGTGCTGCCTGCGTACAGGGTCCACTTGTCGTCGAGCTGATGAGTAACCGAGAAGTCCACCGATTCAGGGGTGGTCAGGTCCAGCGATGCGTCGTACTTCTGGCTTGGGTTCTGGCCCACGGCAGCGAGGACGCCGTAGTTGACCTTGGTGTTGCCTTCCAGCTTGTACTTCACTTTCGAGTGGTAAGTCAGGCCGACACGAGTGCTGTCGGTGGCTTGAACCAGTACACCGATGTTGTAGCCCAGCGCGGTGTCGTCGCCTTTGATCTTCACTTCACCATCTGGAGCTGCCTGGGTAATCGACAGGTTCGATTCCAGCTTGCCGTCAATACGGTTGATGGTCGGACCGAAACCGATCGACACCTTGTCGTTGAAGGCGTAGCTCACGGTCGGTTGCAGGGTCACGACTTTTACATCGCTGGTGCTGCCGAAATAACGGCCGGCAAAACCGTGCTCGTAATCGGTCACCAGACCGAACGGTGCGTACACGCCAACACCGACTGCCCATTTGTCATCGATAGGCTTGACGTAGTAGCCCATCGGTACGGCGATGAACGGGACCATGTCGCCGTCGTGGCTGCCGCCGTTAGGGCTGGAGCTGGACTTGCTGATATCGGTGTGTGCATCGAGCATTGCAGCGCCGCCGGTCACTTGTTCGCGCTTGATGCGCGACATGCCGGCAGGGTTGCCAAAAATTGTGCTTGCGTCATCGGCAGATGAAGATCGCCCGGCAAAACCTGTACCCATACCGCTGATGCTTTGTTCGTTGATGGCGAAGCCACTTGCGAAGAGCTGGGTGGATGCCAAGGTAACGGCGAGGCTAAGGGTGGTTTTGAGCATTACTTTTTTCATTATTAGAACTCCTGGTGATCACCGGGGCGAAAATTACCAACATTTTCGTCCCAGCGCTATAGCCTGTATGGGTTGAGTTAGAGCGGTTTTGTAGGACAATCAGACCAGAATCGCTACCGGTTGTGGGATCTTGTGCAACCGGGTGGTCAGCAAGCGACCTGATTCAGCGATGAAACACAGGTCTGCCAAGCGCAAGTGAAGTCGCGCAGGCGTCCCTGGGGCTGGAAGGTCTGGCGCCAGATTCGGGCCATGCCCAGCACATCATCGGGATCGGGGAGGGGAGTGTTTTGCTCTTCTACCAGCAGCCAGGCGATGGCGGTGGCGTAACGCAGGTTGACGGTCAATTCCAGGTGCGGACTGCTTAAAAAGGCGTGCTGGCTGGCCAGGCCACGCACCAGGCTCGCCCGTTCAGGGTCGAGGGCCAGGTAGTGATCCCAGAGGGCACGGTGGCGGGGTTCGGCGATTCTATACAGGCCATGTCCACGGCGGTCATGCAGGGCGGAGCCAAGGGCTGACTGGCTGGCGGCGATGCCCAGCAGCAGGGATTCGGCAGTTGCGCTATGGCGCCCGAGGTAGATCAAGGTCGGGCGAATCACATAACGGCACAGTTCGCTGGCAGCGATACCCATAAAGCCCTCGAAACATGAAATGGGCGGCGATACCTGAATGGGGGGCTTTGGCAGCAGTGAATCGACTCAGGCTCGCCGGAAGCGGATCAAGCCGCTTGAGTTGAAGTGTAGTGTCATATTCGCGCCGTAAAGGCCTGTTTTTAAAATATTTCCGGCAGCCAGTTATAACCGTTATATCGGTTAGTACTTAGGCCGAGGGGGAGAAAAGAGAAATATCAGGCAATAAAAAGCCCCGCTTTTTGAGCAGGGCTTTTGCGGTTTTCAGTCTTTCTGGCGTCTCAGGCAACCAGTGCCTGACGAGTACGATCGATCACGGCCTGCAGCGGTTCAGCGCTGGAGTATTGATCGGGGTACAGGCGTTCGCTGTGACGAGCGATGCCGTGTTCGTTGACCAGAGTGAAGCTGAAGCAGCCTTTGCGAGCGGCCATGATCAGGCAGTTCATTGGTGCAAAAGCGTTGGTTAGGGTGCGAATGGCATCCTGAGTGTGGATTTGAGTAGACATTATTAGGTGTTCCTACAAGCGACACGGAGTAAGAGCCGTGCAAAATTTAAACGTTCCAGTGACGACGACCACCGTTGGTCGAACGAAGAACCCGACTGGAACAAAGCAGACAGTTTGAAGCGCTGATAATTGGCGCGCTTGGGCTGGCAGGTAGGTACTTAGGAGGGCAGGCAACACATCAAGGGCAAAGGTTCTGGGCCCGGGGTGAAGATCCTGATCAATTTGCAGGCTGGTTCGGTCAGAGTAAGTGAGCTTCGCAACACCCTTTGCATTCATTTCAAAGGCAGTGTTGACACAAGGTTTACCTGGAAACCATCGAGGTGGTCGATCCCGCTTTGTCGGTGGAGGCTTCTCTAAGGGAAGGCTGACCGGGGGGATTTGTTCGACCAGAATTGACTTTCAGCTTGGTACTAACGCCGCGGATACTAACGGATTGAATTTGAGAAAGGAAGTGTGTCAGCAAAAAAAAGTTTTCTTCAGGCTTGTAGCGGCAG
The DNA here is from genome assembly GCF_055179735.1 of Pseudomonas sp. Emmai. NCBI lineage: Bacteria > Pseudomonadati > Pseudomonadota > Gammaproteobacteria > Pseudomonadales > Pseudomonadaceae > Pseudomonas > Pseudomonas sp. Emmai. The sequence continues at coordinate 2,227,679 of NZ_CM143685.1, forward strand.
CGAAGCAGTCGAACGCAGCCTCGCGTCGCTCGGCAGCGGCTACGGGGCCATGCGCCAGTCAGGCTTATCCCCAGGCTTGGCTGCAAAATGCGCCGAAAAAGTGCATCGATATAACCACCGCGAAGGTACTTGTGCACATTAGTTGCGCAGACTGTCACGCCGCTGTCACCTTGGCATCAAACCCGGTAGGTGCCTGTAATGAAAATTTAAGTCAATGAAAAACATCGCTTTTTTTTACTGGTGAAAAAATCGTCAGTTTGACTGCGAGCCCCATTCCACAGGGCTTTGCGAGAGTTCAAGGTGGGTTGTCCACTGAGTTATCCACAGCTTCTGTGGATTGTCCCAAGCGCTTGCTCTAGGACGGGCGTGCCGGGTTTTTTCGACTTTACCTGTACGAAAAAAAGAGTAGAGTGGCGCGCCTTCCGATCTGCCCCACAGTGCTTTATGAAGTTTCGCTCAGTATCAACCGCTGTTACCGCAACACCCCCTGTTGTTACCCCAACCAAGCGCTTTTCCCTGCGTGTGGCCGAGTGGCTTCTGGACAGCCCGCGCCTGGGCGATAACCCCAACGTCAAACACTTTGCCGGACGATTGCTCAAGCAACCGGCCCGCGAAGGTGTGGTCGCTGCGCAAAGCCGTCTGGGTCAATTGATGTGCCGCGAGTGCGGTAACGCCCGGGATCGGCGCATCGGGCACGACATGTTGCGCCAGGCCGCCCGCGCCGGTGACCGCCGCGCCCAGCGGGAATTGGGGCTGACCGAAGACTGAGCTGTCCAAGACCTGACGCCTTGGTTAACCTTCAAGCTTTATCTCAACGGCAGGAGTGGCTATGGCTATCGACTTGACCAGCATCTTGCTCGGTCTGGCAGGGGCAGCATTGCCATTGCTGGCACTGGCCTGGCAAATCCAGCGCCGGGCCAGCGTCGGGCAGGCGGACGTGGCGTTGCTGGAAGAGCGGCTGGCCATGGCCCAATTGGCCCAGGACGGCTTGAACGCCCAGCTCGATGCATGCCGCGACGAAATCGGCGATCTGAGCCAGGCCAACTCCACCAAGCAAGCTGATCTTGCCGCGCTGCGCCGTGAAGTCGAACTGCTGCAAATCGAACGCGACGATGCCCGCGACGCTGCCCACGCCTGGAATATCGAGCGCGCCGGCAAAGAGGCTGAGTTGCGTCGCCTGGACGCGCAAGCCGCCTCCCTCAACGCCGAGCTGCGCGAGCAGCAGGAAAGCCATCAGCAGCGCCTCAACGACCTCCAGGGCTCGCGCGATGAATTGCGGGCGCAGTTTGCCGAACTGGCGGGCAAGATCTTCGACGAGCGTGAGCAGCGATTTGCCGAAACCAGTCAGCAGCGCCTGGGGCAGTTGCTCGATCCGTTGAAAGAACGCATTCAGTCCTTCGAAAAACGCGTCGAAGAAAGCTATCAAGCCGAGGCCCGCGAGCGCTTTTCCCTGGCCAAGGAGCTGGAGCGCTTGCAGCAACTGAACCTGCGCCTGAGCGACGAAGCGACCAACCTGACCCGTGCCTTGAAAGGACAGAAGACTCAAGGCAACTGGGGCGAGTTGATTCTCGAGCGCGTGCTTGAACACGCCGGGCTGGAGAAGGGCCGCGAGTACCAGACCCAAGTCACCCTCAAAGGCCCGGACGGCGAGCGTTTCCAGCCGGACGTAATCATTTACCTGCCCGGCGACAAACAAGTGGTGGTCGACTCCAAAGTCAGCCTCACGGCCTATCAGCAATACGTTGCGGCCGAAGACGATGCCATCGGCCAGATCGCGATCAAGCAGCACGTGCTGTCCCTGCGCAATCACGTCAAAGGCTTGTCCGGCAAGGATTACAAGCGACTGGACGGCTTGCACAGCCTGGATTTCGTTCTGTTGTTCGTACCGATTGAAGCGGCATTTTCCGCGGCATTGCAGGCCGAGCCGACGCTGTTCCAGGAAGCCTTCGACCGCAACATCGTGATCGTCAGCCCGACCACCTTGCTCGCCACGCTGCGCGTCATCGACAGCCTGTGGAAACAGGAACGCCAGACCCAGAACGCCCGGGAAATCGCCGAGCGGGCGGGGTGGCTGTACGACAAGTTCGTGTTGTTCATCCAGGACCTGGACGAAGTCGGCAATCGCTTGCAGCAACTGGATAAAGCCTACAGCTCGGCGCGTAACAAGCTGACGGAAGGGCGCGGCAACCTGGTCAGCCGTAGCGAGCAATTGAAGTTGCTGGGCGCGCGGGCGAGCAAGAGCTTGCCGGCGGATTTGCTGGAACGGGCGATGACCGATGTGGATGGGTTGGCTGAGCTACCCGAGTAACCGCTTTTGTGGCGAGGGAGCTTGCTCCCGCTCGGCTGCGCAGCAGTCGTAAAGCAGTCAGCGCGATGTGCCTGGCAGTCATAGTGGCAGGAATTGGGGCTGCTTCGCAGCCCAGCGGGAGCAAGCTCCCTCGCCACAGGTTTTGGGTTGTTTTTTAGGCCTCATTCACAACGGCAAATGCCGACTCAATAACGCCCGCAACGCCGCCGGTTTCACCGGTTTGGCCAGATAATCCAGCCCCGCCGCATGCACCTGCGCCACCATTTCCGGGCGCCCGTCGGCACTGATCACCACCCCCGGCACCGGCTCACCCAATCGCGTGCGCAGCCACGCCATCAACTCGGTCCCGGTTTCGCCATCGTCCAGGTGGTAATCCACCAGGGCCAACTGCGGCCGCATCCCGTCATCGAGCAACGTTGCGCATTCTTCACGGTTGCGCGCAGTCCAGACCTGGCAACCCCAGCGCGTCAGCAGGCTGTTCATGCCAATCAAAATGCTGTCTTCGTTATCGATGCACAGCACCTGCGCACCTGTCGGCAATTTGCCGTTGAGTTCGACCACGGTGTTCGGCACCACGGTCTGCGCCCGAGCCAGCGGCACGCTGACGCTGAATACGCTGCCGTGCCCCGGCCAGGAGCGCACCTGCAAGGTATGGCCGAGCACCCGGCACAAGCCGTCGGCAATCGCCAGGCCCAGGCCCAGGCCCTTCTCGGCGCGGGTCTGGTGGCTGTCGAGGCGTTTGAACTCTTCGAAAATCACTTGCCGTTTATCTTCCGCAATCCCCGGGCCACGGTCCCAGACTTCCAGGCACAGTTCGCCCTTTCGCCGCCGAACCCCCAGCAGCACCGGGCCTTTGGCGTAGCGAAAAGCGTTGGTCAGGAAGTTTTGCAGGATGCGTCGCAGCAACTTGATGTCGCTGTCGACCCGCAACGTGCTGCCGCGCAGGCGGAATTTCAGGCCTTGTTCCTGCGCCAGTGCCTTGAATTCGGCGCCGAGGATATCGAACAGCTCATTGAGCACGAACGGCTTGGGATCGGGGTTGATCTTGCCGTTTTCCAAGCGGGAAATGTCCAGCAAGTCGCTGATCAAGTCCTCGGCCGAACGCAACGAAGTGTCCAGATGATGGATCAGTTTCTGCGCCTCAACGGACAAGCCGTCGTCCTGATGGGTCAGGGCGGCGGAGAACAGCCGTGCGGCGTTCAGCGGCTGCATCAAGTCATGGCTGACCGCCGCCAGAAAACGGGTTTTCGACTGGTTTGCCGACTCGGCGGTGCCTTTGGCTTCGGTGAGGGCGACGTTGAGTTGCGAGAGTTCGTGGGTCCGTTCGGTCACCCGTTGTTCCAGGCCTTCGTTGGCCTCGGTCAGCGCCTGCTCGGCTTCGCGGAACGCGGTGATGTCAGTGAAGCTCATGACGAAACCACCGCCGGGCATCGGGTTGCCGATCAGCTCAATCACGCGACCATTGGGGAACAGCCGCTCCGAGGTATGGGCACGGCCCTGACGCATCCAGTGCAGGCGGCGGGCGACGTGGACTTCCGCTTCGCCCGGGCCGCATAAGCCGCGCTCGGCGTTGTAGCGAATGATGTCGGCAATCGGCCGGCCAACGCTGATCAAACCGTCCGGGTAGTTGAACAACTCCAGATAGCGCCGGTTCCAGGCCACCAGTTTCAACGACTGGTCGACCACGCTGATGCCCTGGGTGATGTTTTCGATCGCCCCTTGCAGCAGCGCGCGGTTGAACTGCAACACTTCTGACGCTTCATCGGCGATGCGCACGACATCTTCCAGCTGCATCTCCCGACCTTCGATGGCGGCTTTTACTACAGCCCGCGTCGAAGACGCGCCGAGGACACCGGCGAGTAAACGTTCGGTATGGGCGATCCATTCGCCGTCGGCGTTTTGGTTCGGATTGAAGCCTTTGCCCTGGCGATAGGCGAAGCGGATAAAGCTTTGGCGGGCGCGCTCTTCACCGACAAAACGCGCGGCCAGTTGCAGCAGATCATCGATTTGCACCGACAGCATCGAGCGTGCACTGGGCCGGGCGCTGATTTCCTGGCCAATGAAACGACCGGCCTGCCAGTGCTCCGAAACCCGCGTGCGCGACAGCACCGAGACCCAGGCAAACAACGTGAAGTTGGCCGCCAGCGACAACACCACGCCTTGGGTCAGCGGGGTCAGCGGCAGGTGCAGCGGGTTGCTGTGCAACCAGGCCAGCCCCGGGAACGTGCTCAGGGACAAGCCGAGGCTGTGGGCGGCAATCGGCAGAACCAAGGTGTAGAACCACAGGAATGTCCCGGCAGCCAGGCCGGCAAACACACCGCGACGGTTGGCCTGTTTCCAGTACAGCGCGCCGAGCATCGCCGGGGCCAATTGAGTCACGGCGGCGAAGGCGATCTGGCCGATGGTCGCCAGGCTGGCGGTGGAGCCGAGCAGGCGATAACTGACGTAGGCCAACAGCAAAATCACCACGATGGTGACGCGACGCACCGACAGCATCCACTGGCGGAACACTTCGAAGGGACGCTCTGCATTGTTACGGCGCAGCAGCCACGGCAACAACATGTCGTTGGAGACCATGGTCGACAGCGCCACGCTGGCCACGATCACCATGCCCGTGGCCGCCGAAGCGCCGCCGATAAACGCCAGCAGCGCCAGCGCCGGGTGGGCCTGGGCCAGCGGCAGGCTGATGACGAAGGAGTCCGGGAGTACGGAGCTCGGTAGCAACATCTGACCGGCCAGGGCGATCGGGACGACAAACAGTGCTGCCAATGCCAGGTAGGCCGGGAACACCCACTTGGCCAGGCGCAGATCCTGAGGCTCGATGTTCTCCACCACCGTGACGTGGAACTGCCGGGGCAGGCAGATGATCGCCATCATCGCGACGCCGGTCTGCACCACCATCGACGGCCAGTTGATGGTTTCCTTCCAATACTCTTCCAGGCGCGGGGCGAGCATGGCCTGGTCGAACAGGTCGTCGAATCCGTCGTACAAGCCGTAGGTCACGAACGCACCGACCGCGAGAAACGCGAACAACTTGACCAGCGATTCGAACGCAATCGCCAGCACCATGCCGCGGTGGTGTTCGGTGGCATCGAGGTTGCGGGTGCCGAAGACAATGGTGAACAGCGCCAGCACCAGGGACACGATCAACGCCGTGTCCTGGGCGCGCGTGCCCATGGCGTCGGCTCCGGCGCCGATCAGCAAGTTCACCCCGAGCACGATGCCCTTGAGCTGCAACGCAATGTAGGGCAACACGCCGACCAGGCAGATCAGCGCCACCACCACCGCCAGCGATTGCGACTTGCCATAGCGCGCGGCGATAAAGTCGGCGATGGAGGTGATGTTCTCCTGTTTGCTGATCATCACCATTTTTTGCAGGACCCACGGTGCGCACACCAGCAGCAGGATCGGCCCGAGGTAGATCGGCAGGAAAGACCAGAGCTGTTCGGCGGCCTGGCCCACGGCGCCAAAGAACGTCCAGCTTGTGCAATAGACGGCCAGCGACAGGCTGTACACCCACGCGCGCACTCGCGGCGGCAACGGCGTGCTGCGACGGTCGCCGTAGAAGGCGATGGCGAACATGATGGCCATATAGGCCAGGGCAACGGCGGCGATCAGCCCGCTGGACAGCGACATGGAAACTCCCGGCAAAAGACATCCGGGGTTCAGGCCCGGACCGACAGTCTCGCACGATGGCGTGGGTTCGTCAGTGTCGACCAAGGTCGTGGCGTGGCGGGGTGTCGCAGGGTTTTGTGTCAGGCAGATGGTGGTGGTTTGGGTAGGCCTCTTCGCGGGCAAATCGAATCGTCGCACCGCTCTCTACTACAGACGATGATATCCGTAGGAGCGAGGCTTGCCCGCGAAGGCGGCCTCACTGACTCAACGCCATCTCAATCAACCGATGCAACTCTTCAACCTCCAGTGGCACCGCCGAAAACAGGACGCGAAACACCGTCGGCGCCGCGATCAGGTTGATCAGCCGATCGACGCTCGGCAGCGGCTGGTCAGGGTAGCGATCCAGAATGCTCTGCAACTGCCCGCCAATGATCGCCGTGCAAAAGCCTGGGGTAGAGCTGCATTGGACATCGCGCAACAGGTTGCGCCCAAGCTCCGAACTCATCTCATCCAGATACTGCTCGCCCCAGGCGCGCAAATCACCGCGCAGGCTGCCGGTGTTGGCCGGCTCGCTATCGGGACGCAGGCGGGCGAGGGCGACGTCCGCCAGCAACACCGACAAATCGCCCCAACGTCGATAAATCGTCGACGGCGTCACCCCCGCGCGCGCGGCGATTTGCGGCACGGTCACGGTGGAGCGCTCCTGCATTTCGAGGAGATCGCGGACTGCCGAGTGAACCGACTCCTGCACCCGGGCACTGCGGCCACCCGGGCGTAAACTAGGACCTGTCATCACTTATTTCCTGCGTCGCGCCGGGTCTGCTGTTGCGCAGGCCAAGGCGCGAGGAGTGTGGTTTGGTTTTTTCAAATGAACGACGAGCAACGCAGGCCTGCGCAACAGCAGGCCCGGCCCTCCGGGTTGTCACCTGAAAGCGGGCCATGCTGCGTTGCAGCCCTTGGCAAGGAAACGACATTACCTACGGACTGCGCCTTGCCTGGCCCGCTTTCAGGTGGCAACGCGACGCAGGAAATAAGTGATGACAGGTCCCTAATAGCCATGCGGCGGACCTTAACACAAAGAATTTGCTTTAAGCGCTAGCGAGTAGCACACTCCGCAAAAGCAAAAACTTAGCTTTTGCGGAGTGTGCCCATGTCTCGTCCTACGTCAAACCGTGCAAGCCTGTGGTTTCTGGCGTTCACTTTACTCAGTTTTCTCGCCGCTTCCACGGCGCCGACGCCGTTGTATCACCTGTATCAAGAGCAGTTGCAGTTCTCGGCCGCGACCCTGACTCTGATCTTCGGCGTGTACGCCCTCAGCTTGCTCGTAGCGCTGCTGACCGTCGGTTCGCTCTCGGATTTCCTCGGGCGCAAACCGGTGATCTTCACCGCGATCCTGCTGAACATGCTGGCGATGTTGCTGTTTATCAACGCCGACAGCGTCACTTGGCTGATCAGTGCCCGGGTGCTTCAGGGCTTCGCCACCGGGATGGCCACCGCCGTATTAAGTGCCGCGCTGCTGGATACCGATCGCCAGCAAGGGCCGCTGATCAATAGCGTGGCGCCGTTGCTGGGCATGGCCATCGGGGCGATGGGTTGCGGGTTGTTGGCCGAGTTCGCGCCGCTGCCGTTGCAACTGACCTTCTGGGTATTGCTGGCGCTATTCGTGATGCAGGCGCTGTACGTTTGGCGCCTGCCGGAAAGCGTCAGCGCGCAACCGGGCGCCTGGGCGTCGCTGCGACCGACCTTGCACGTGCCGGTCCAGGCGCGGCGGACCTTGTGGTCGGTGCTGCCGATCAACACCGCTGTATGGGCGCTGGGTGGTTTCTTCGCTTCCCTGGCCCCGTCGCTGGTACGCACGGCCACGGGCTCGACCTCGAACCTGATCGGCGGCGCGACGGTCGCGGCGTTGACGGTGACCGGTGCGCTGATGATCTACACCTTGCGCAATCGGCCAGCGGACAAAGTGCTGCGCCTGGGCGCCAGTCTGCTGCCCATCGGCGTTGTGCTGATCCTGATCGCCGTCCACAGCGCCGGCCTGTCGCTGTTTTTCATCGGTACGCTGGTGGCCGGATGCGGTTTCGGTGCCGGTTTCCTGGGGGCCGTGCGCAGCCTCGTGCCGTTGGCGTTGTCCCATGAGCGGGCGGGACTGATGTCGTCGTTTTATGCGCTCAGTTACCTGGCGTTCTGCCTGCCGTCGTTGTTGGCGGGGAATCTGACCCGCTCGTTTGGGCTGATCGCGACCACCGATGGCTATGGCGCGGTGCTGATCATCCTGGCTGTGGGTGCGTTGCTGGGATTGATGCGTCAGCGTGCAGTGAAAGCCTGTAGCGCCGATGCCGGATGACCGTTAGCCTTGGCGCAGCCACCCATTCGACGGACCGTCCCATGAAGATCATCCGCAGCAAATCCTTCACCGCCGAGCGTGCCTGGGGCGCGCTGGACATCGCCAATATGAACGGCATCACTACCCGTTTGCACTGGACCGATCAGCCGTACAAATGGCACGTCAACGATGGTCAGGAAGTGTTCGTGGTGCTCGATGGGCAAGTACGGATGCATTACCGCGAAGCCGGTGTCGAACAGGCGGTCTTGCTGGACGTCGGCGATATTTTTTATGCGTCGGTCGGCACCGAACATGTGGCGCATCCGCTGGGCGCGGCGCGGATCCTGGTGATCGAATCAGAAGGCAGCGTCTGACATATATCTGCAAAACAGATAACAGTTAGAGATATTACCCGTTATATAGATATTCGATTCGGTTCTACCATGGGCTCTACCTCATCAGAGGACAGGAGTTCGCCATGATCTGCCCCAACGCTGCCAAGCCCGGTAACAAACCTTTAAGTCTTCTTCCGCGCCCGCTGGAAGCGATTCGCCAATTCACCCCGAACTGGTTCGCCGCCACCATGGGCACCGGCGTGCTGGCCTTGGCGCTGGCGCAATTGCCCATGGCCATCCCCGGTCTGCCTGCGGTAGCCGAGGGGTTGTGGCTGTTCAATATCTTTCTGTTCGTGTTGTTCACCGGGCTGTACGCCGCGCGTTGGGTGCTGTTCTTCGATGAGGCGCGGCGGATTTTCGGGCATTCCACGGTCTCGATGTTTTTCGGCACCATCCCCATGGGCCTGGCGACCATCATCAACGGCTTCCTGGTGTTCGGTTTGCCGCGTTGGGGCGACGGGGTGATTCAGGTCGCCGAGGTACTGTGGTGGCTGGACGTGGCGATGTCGTTGGCCTGCGGCGTGCTGATTCCATACATGATGTTTACCCGCCAGGAACACAGCATTGACCAGATGACCGCCGTCTGGCTGTTGCCCGTCGTGGCCGCGGAAGTGGCCGCCGCCAGCGGTGGCCTGTTGGCGCCGCACCTGGCCGAGGCCCATTCGCAACTGGTGGTGTTGGTGACCAGCTACGTGTTGTGGGCGTTTTCCCTGCCGGTGGCGTTCAGCATTTTGACCATCCTGTTGTTGCGCATGGCCCTGCATAAATTGCCTCACGAAAACATGGCCGCTTCGAGCTGGCTGGCCCTCGGCCCGATCGGCACCGGGGCGCTGGGCATGTTGCTGCTGGGCGCCGATGCTCCGGCGATCTTTGCCGCCAACGGTTTGCCAGGCGTCGGTGAAATCGCTGCCGGGCTGGGGCTGGTGGCCGGGATCACGCTGTGGGGCTTCGGGTTGTGGTGGATGCTGATCGCGGTGCTGATCACCGTGCGTTACCTGCGCGCCGGCATCCCGTTCAACCTCGGTTGGTGGGGCTTTACCTTCCCGCTGGGCGTGTATTCCCTGGCGACGCTGAAACTGGCGAGCACCTTGAACCTGACTTTCTTCAGCATGTTTGGCTGCGTGTTGGTGGCGTTGCTGGCAGTGATGTGGCTGATTGTCGGCAAGCGAACGGTGCAGGGCGCCTGGCGTGGCGAGCTGTTTGTCTCGCCGTGTATCGCAGGATTAAAGAAATAACCTGCAAAGATTAGGTAATGTGTGGCCTGGATCGGCGTTCGGCATTCCAATAACCGTCTCCACGCCACTCTCTACCTAACATCAGGGAAACACGGAAGATGAGTCACCCCTCACAGTTCACCTTGCTTCGCACCCGGCGTTTCCTGCCGTTTTTCGTGACCCAGTCCCTTGGGGCGTTCAACGACAACATCTTCAAGCAGTCGCTGATCCTCGCCATTTTGTACAAGTTGACCATCGACGGTGACCGTTCGATCTGGGTCAACCTGTGCGCGCTGCTGTTCATCCTGCCGTTTTTCCTGTTCTCGGCGTTGGCCGGGCAGTTCGGGGAAAAATTCGCCAAGGACGCGCTGATCCGTCTGATCAAGCTCGGGGAAATCGCCATCATGGCGGTCGGTGCGGTCGGCTTCCTGTTCGATCACCTGTCGCTGATGCTGGTGGCGCTGTTCGCCATGGGGACTCACTCGGCGCTGTTCGGGCCGGTGAAGTATTCGATCCTGCCCCAGGCCTTGCGTGAAGAAGAGCTGGTGGGTGGCAACGGCCTGGTGGAAATGGGCACGTTCCTGGCGATCCTGGCCGGGACCATTGGCGCCGGGATCATGATGTCGTCCGGGCATTACGCGCCCCTGGTTTCCACGGCGATTGTCGGTATCGCAGTGCTCGGTTACCTGGCCAGCCGCAGCATTCCCCGCGCGGCCGCCGCGTCCCCGGAAATGCGTCTGAACTGGAACATCTTTACCCAGTCCTGGGCCACTTTGAAGCTGGGCCTGGGGCAGACCCCGGCGGTGTCGCGGTCGATTGTCGGCAACTCGTGGTTCTGGTTTGTCGGGGCGATTTACCTGACGCAGATCCCGGCCTACGCCAAGGAATGGATGCACGGCGACGAAACCGTGGTGACGCTGATCCTCACTGTGTTCTCGGTCGGTATTGCCCTCGGTTCGATGCTTTGCGAGAAGCTGTCCGGGCGCAAAGTCGAGATCGGCCTGGTGCCGTTCGGCTCGTTCGGCCTGACGGTGTTTGGCTTGCTGCTGTGGTGGCATTCCGGCGGCATTCCGGACAGCGTGACCGGCCATGGCTGGATCGAAGTCCTGGGTTTCGGCCACACCTGGCTGGTGCTGATCGACATTCTCGGGCTCGGGGTTTTCGGTGGTTTCTACATCGTGCCGCTGTATGCACTGATTCAGTCACGCACCGCCGAGAACGAGCGGGCGCGAGTGATTGCCGCCAACAACATCCTCAACGCGCTGTTCATGGTGGTCTCGGCGATTGTCTCGATCGTGCTGCTGAGCATGGTGAAACTGTCGATCCCGCAACTGTTCCTGGTGGTGTCGCTGCTCAACATCGGCGTCAACGCCTACATCTTCAGCATCGTTCCCGAGTTCAGCATGCGTTTCATGATCTGGCTGCTCAGCCATTCCATGTACCGCGTGGAGCATCGCAACCTGGACCTGATTCCCGACGAAGGTGCGGCATTGCTGGTGTGCAACCACGTGTCGTTCGTCGATGCCTTGCTGATTGGCGGCGCGGTGCGTAGGCCGATTCGCTTTGTCATGTACTACAAAATCTACAACCTGCCGGTGCTGAACTTTATCTTCCGCACCGCCGGGACGATTCCTATCGCCGGACGCCAGGAAGACATCCAGATCTACGAAAAGGCCTTCAAGCGCATTGCCCAGTATCTGAAGGACGGCGAGCTGGTGTGCATCTTCCCGGAAGGCAAATTGACCGCCGACGGTGAGATCAACGAGTTCAAGGGTGGGCTGACGCGGATTCTCGAAGAGACACCGGTGCCGGTGATTCCGCTGGCGTTGCAAGGGTTGTGGGGGAGTTTCTTCAGTCGCGATCCGGCCAAGGGCTTGTTCCGCCGGTTGTGGTCGCGGGTGACGTTGGTGGCGGGGCCAGCGGTGGCGGTTGAAGTGGCGGAGCCGGCGAAGTTGCAGGCGTTGGTCGGGGATTTGCGCGGGGCAGTCAGATAGTCGGTGATGTTGAGGGCGCCATCGCGGGCAAGCCTTGCTCCTACAGGTTTTGTGGCTTGCCCGCGAAGGCGATCTAATGGTTATGCACTGACCTTAAGCCCCACCAACCCGGCAATAATCAACGCCACACTGGCCAGCCGGAACAGCGCCATGGACTCACCAAACAGAATGATCCCGGCGATTACCGTGCCCACCGCGCCCACGCCGGTCCAGATTGCATAGGCCGTGCCCAGCGGCAATTCCTTCATGGCAAGGCCGAGCAAGCCCAAGCTGATGGCCATGGCGGCAACGGTTAACGCAGTGGGAAGAGGGCGGCTGAAGCCGTCGGTGTATTTCAGGCCAACGGCCCAGCCGACTTCGAACAAACCGGCGAAAAACAGAATGATCCAGGACATGAGAGACCTCCATCGATTGACGGGGTCGTCCCCAGATTAATGACTCGATCGAGCCGCGAGGTCGTCCTCGCGTTGCGCCATAGAGTGCCCATCATTAATCCGGGGATCAAGTTTGCCGCTTATTCAGTCGCCTGCCGCGCCGCTATTTCCCGATCTTCTTTCTCGCTCATGCGGCGGAAATACGTCGAGAGCAGCGCCCCGGAAATGTTGTGCCACACGCTGAACAACGCGCTCGGCACCGCCGCCAGAGGCGAGAAGTGCGCACTGGCCAGCGCGGCGCCCAATCCGGAGTTCTGCATGCCGACTTCCAGTGCCAGGGACTTGCGCTGGGGCAGCGGCAGCTTGAACAGGCGCCCGGTGAAGTAACCCAGCAAGTAGCCGAAACTGTTGTGCAGCATCACCACCGCCATGATCAGCAGGCCGGATTCGGCAATCTTGGCCTGACTGGCCGCAACCACCGCTGCAACGATGATCACGATGCTCACCACCGACACCAGCGGCAGCACTTCTACCGCGTGACGCACTTTGTTGCCGAGCAGCCGTTGCGCGACCACGCCAAGCACGATCGGCAGCAGCACCACTTGCAGGATCGACCAGAACAACTCCATGAACGACACCGGCAGCCAGGCCGAGGCCAGCAGCCAGATCAGCGCCGGGGTCAGCAGCGGGGCGAGGAGGGTGGTGACGGCGGCGATGGCCACCGATAGCGCCAGGTCGCCGCGCGCCAGCCAGGTCATCACGTTGGACGACGTGCCGCTCGGGCAGCAACCGACCAGGATCACGCCGACGGCGATTTCCGGTGGCAGGTGAAACACCTGGCAGAGCAACCACGCCATCCCCGGCATGATCACGAAATGCGCGACCACGCCCAACGCGACGCGCCAAGGATGGCGAGCGACTTCGGCGAAGTCTTCAAGTTTGAGGGTCAGACCCATGCCGAACATCACCAGCCCCAGCAGCGGCACGATGGCGCCTTTCAGGCCAATGAACCAGGTCGGTTCGAGGAACGCCAGGACGGCGAAAATCAGTACCCAGTAAGCGAAGGTGTTGCCGACAAAGCGACTCAATGCAGCCAGTGCGCGCATGGCCTGTTCCTTATTATGTGAAAGCGTTAGGGAGCTAAGCATACGCGGCCTGTAAAAAAAGATCGCAGCCTTCGGCAGTACCTACTTTGGAATGCGATTTCAGTAGGAACTGCCGAAGGCTGCGATCTTTTGTACAGGCACCTGCCCATCAAGGCAGGCGCCCTTCAAGGCTGTCAGATGCCTTGCGGAGTTTCTTCGCCACCTAACGCTTCAACCAGCGCCGGCAGGAAGTCGCCGAAGGTCAGCATCATCAAAGTGAAGCTCGCGTCCAGTTGGCCCAGGGCTTCGTCGCCGCCGTCCTGTTCCGCCTGGTCCTGCAGCAAGTCTTCGAACTTCAGGCGCTTGACGGTCATTTTGTCGTCGAGCATGAACGACAACTTGTCCTGCCACGCCAGGGACAACTGAGTCACCACTTTGCCGGTGCTCAGGTGCAGCTGGATTTCTTCGCTGGTCAGGTCCTGACGCTTGCAGCGCACGATGCCGCCGTCTTCGTGGGTGTCGCGCAGTTCGCACTCGTCCAGCACAAAGAAGTCGTCCGCGGCTTTCTGGGTCTTGACCCAGTCAGTCATGGTGGCGGTCGGGGCCATTTTTACGGTCAGCGGACGTACCGGCAGGGTGCCGATCACTTCACGCAACGTCGACAGCAGGTCTTCGGCGCGTTTCGGGCTCGCCGAGTTCACCAGGATCAGGCCTTGTTTCGGCGCGATGGCGGCGAACGTCGACGAGCGACGGATAAAGGCGCGCGGCAGGAAGGCCAGGATGATTTCATCCTTGATCTGGTCGCGTTCCTTCTTATAGACCTTGCGCATTTGCGTGGCTTCGATCTCTTCGACCTTTTCCTTGACCGCGTCGCGCACGACGCTGCCCGGCAGAATGCGTTCTTCTTTACGGGCGGCGATCAGCAGGAAGTCACCGCTGACGTGCGCCAGTGGAGCATCTTCGCCTTTGCCGAACGGCGCGACGAAACCGTAGGTGGTCAACTCCTGGCTTGCACATGGACGGGCCAGTTTGGTCGCCAGTGCAGTTTCCAACGCCTCGGCATCAAAAGGCAGATCTTGGGTCAGGCGATAGATAAGCAGGTTTTTGAACCACATGGGGCGAGTCTCTCCTTTATACAAAGGGGGGCATTATTCTCTTCGCGGCGCCATAGGCCAACCCTTCTCTAAGCCTTTGGAAGGCCTGAATAAATTAATTAAAAAAGTGCTTGCCAGAGGTGGGGGTGCTCCGTAGAATGCGCGCCACACCGAAACGAAGGGTGATTAGCTCAGCTGGGAGAGCGTCTGCCTTACAAGCAGAATGTCGGCGGTTCGATCCCGTCATCACCCACCATTCGTTCTTAGTGTTACGCGCAGCGGTAGTTCAGTCGGTTAGAATACCGGCCTGTCACGCCGGGGGTCGCGGGTTCGAGTCCCGTCCGCTGCGCCATATTCGGTAACCTGGAACGCTGAACGCCAGGTCACCACGGAAAAGCCCGCTCACGCGGGTTTTTTTCTGTCTGTTGTTCCCGCGGGATGTATCGTTTCACCGGTTTTCGGATTTATTTGAAAAAATATTCAATTAAATCAACACTTTACGAAAACCTGTGGCATAATGCGCCCCGCAACGAAGGTAAAGGGTGATTAGCTCAGCTGGGAGAGCGTCTGCCTTACAAGCAGAATGTCGGCGGTTCGATCCCGTCATCACCCACCACTTTCAGCGCTACGCGCAGCGGTAGTTCAGTCGGTTAGAATACCGGCCTGTCACGCCGGGGGTCGCGGGTTCGAGTCCCGTCCGCTGCGCCATATTCGGTAACCTGGAACGCTGAACGCCAGGTCACCACACAGAAAGCCCGCTTAATGCGGGCTTTTTGCTGTCCGGGATTTGGTAAATGCTGCTGTTACTGCTCGCCGTTGCGGCTGTGTCGGTAATCACTCACGGCCTCATACACCGCCTTACGCAGCCGATTGATCCCGCCAATCGGCCGATGCGCCTCCAGCCCGAACCACGGGTTGAACGACTGGTTATCGCATTGCAGATTCAGCGCCGGCGTGTCGAAGTCCTGCGCCGGCAGGTTGATCTTCGCGACTGTCTCGAACGGCGCATCACTTTCCCGCCACTCAATGCTGGTGTCTTCGATCGGCATGTACTTGTTCGCATCCTGGCGCTGGATCTGCAAGACGAAACACGCCGGGACCCGATCAGTCGATAGCTGTTGATTCAGCGCACTGCGCAGGAAGTTCGGCAGATCCTGATTTTGCTTGGGCAGGGTGTAGGCCGGGCAGCTTCCCGGATCGGGCATGACGCGGAACTTGGCATTGTTTGCGCCGAATTTGTAGGGCGAAACCGAGAAATACGTAGTCTGAGTCGGACTGTCGGGAGCAGGGGAGAGCGTCGCCAGTGCGATAAACAAGTGGCGAACCTGCCACGTGCGCGGGTCCCAACCCGGAAAAAACGCCATCGCCGACTTGCCGTCAGCCTGGGCGGCCACATTCTGACGGTACTCGGCGACATCGCTGACAAAGAAATTCGGATGGCTGAACATCACGAAATCCTGTTCGTGACGAGCCGCCTGGTCGGCCAGTAATTGTTTGCCGGGCACATCGAGCAACTTGATGGCCATGCCCCGCGCGTCGCGGATGCTGTCAAATTGCGGGTAGGCGTTGCCGTTGGACAATCGCACGCTCGCCTGCCAGGTTTTCCCCGGCTCGCTGAACACGCCTTGACGCAATTCCGCCGCCAGATCCGGCAACACCTGAACCTCGGCCCTCACGCAGCCATGGGCTTTTGCGTGGGCATCGCGCAGGTAGCGCGTGCTTTCGCGGTGCTGATCGACGATACGCACGGCGGTCTGGATGATGTCTTGGGTCATCGCCGACTCACCGTCCGGAATCTGTTCATCCGCCGACACCGCGCCGCTGTGCTGCCAGGCAAGCCACGCGGTGGCCAGCGCCCAACTCAACAACCCCAGACCCAGCACCCACAGCAGGAGTTTTCCGAGGAAGGCGCCGAGGCGCAGCCAAAGGGTAATCAACATCAGCAAGTCCTTTTGATGAATTCAGGATTCATGGCAATTGCGCCTCCAGCGGGCCGCCCAGCACTTTCAGGTATTCCAGCAACGCCCAGCGTTCCTGGGGTTGCAGCAAGCGGCCAATCACGCCGTTGCCACGCTCGCCGGCGCGGAATTCATGACCACTGTTGTGGTTGCCGGTGATGCGCGTGTCGAACACAAAACCGTTGGTAAAGGCTTCGGTGCGATAGCCCAGGTGTCTGGGGTCGTACTCGAAGGTGCCTTTATAGAAGGTGGTGGAGCGCTCATCCTGAGGCGACAGCAATTGGTAAATGCTCGGCACCGAACCGTTGTGCAGAAATGGCGCGGTGGCCCACACACCCGCCAGTGGCCGGGCTTTGTAGGCACGCAGCTCCTGAACACCGATAGGCAGGCCGAAGCCATCCAGGTCCCGGCGTTCCGCCGGGGTGAGCTTGGCCTCACGGTACGCCCGGTTTTCGACGAAGGCTGTGACGTAGGCCAGTCCCTTGGCCACCGAAAGTTTGCTCAGGTCCAGCGGCTCGGTCGGCTTGGGATGCAGTTGAACGTCGAGTTGCCCGAGTTCCGCCGGATCCCATTGCAACGCCGTGAGATCGAAGCGGTGGTCGGCAATGTTGTTGGCTGCGGTGGGATCGGTGCCGATCGCGGCGACCGGCAGCAACTTGAGCTGCTGCACTGGACGTCCGTTGATTGGCGTCACGCGGGGCACATGACAACTGGCGCAGTTCTCGGCGAACAACGTGCGACCTTGGGCCGCCAAAGGTTTGTCCACGCGACCCAGCACCTCTTCCGGCCAAGCGGGCGGCTTCAGGCGTTGCAGGGTTTCTTCGATCAGGTTCAGATCACGAACGCGAACGCTGGAGGGGTAGCGCGCATCACCCGTGAACGGCTGGCCGTTGTCGTCGAAGAAATTCAGGGTCGCGCCCACACCCAGCGCCTCGCCGATATTGCGCGCCATCGGCTGCTGCGCCGAGCCGTTCCACTGCACCCAATCGAAGGTCCAGATGTCCCACAGCTGTGGATAATCCACCGGGGCGTTGGCCACACGGTAGTTATCCGGGGTGATCGCGTCACCGAAACTGGCGTTGGCGATGCGTCCGAACGCATCGGTGCGGCCTGGGCCTTCTTCGGTCGGATAGAGCCCGCGATGGGTGTCGTTCCACGCGGTTTTCACGAAGGTATCGAGAGAGCGTTTGAAGTCTTCCCGTAGGATTTGATGCCGAGCGTCGTAGTCCGCGCCCAGCACGTTGCGTGCGAAACGTTCGAATTTCCAAGGGTTGTAATAAGTCGATACCAGACTGGCGACCAAGGCCTGGCCAAAACTGCCACCGCGCAGGGTCGGCACGCTGGGTGGCAAGACATGCTGCGCCGAGCCGCCATCGATACGCACAGCCTGGCCATTGAAACGCAACTCGCCGGTGTGGCAAGCGGCGCAAGTGATGTCGAGAAACTGGTCCGGGCTGCCCGGATTCTGGTGCCGGGCAAACCCCACGGGCAGGTTTCCCGGGTTGTTGGGCGTGGCTTTCTGCGCCGGATCGATCAGGAAGCCGAAGCGCGCGAGATATTCCGGGGTGGCAAATCGCTGTTGCGAGAACGGTAGCTCCAGGGCCTGGAACCAGTCGTAATGCAGGCCTTTGACCTGCGTGCCCTGGGGCGTGAAATAGTAGGTCAGGCGGTCGGCCGCGCTCCACTGCTCCAGGTAATGCATCTGTTGCACCGGGGTATAGAGAGGCAATCTGGGATTGGCGACGTAGTACAGAACTACCGTCAGGCCAAGTCCCAGCAGTACAGCGATCAGAGCCGGCAAACGGAATAAGAGGTGCAAGATAAACATCCTTGTCGATTTGTAGCTCTCTTATGCCTCAGCTGCTTAGGTGGCGGCAAGTGGCCATTACGCCAAGTGTTGTAGGAACCGGCGTCGGCGCTTGCGGGATCAAGATGACAGAAACTTCATCCAGCCCATTCCCGAAATGCTTTAAAAGACCTGAACTTATCAGAAGTTTCCTGCTCTCATGCCGGTAGCCATTGGTCGTGGCCGCCTGATAAGCTCGCGGCTTTATTCGATTGCCCTTTAGGCGCATGAACAAGGAAATAGCATGAAACAGCATCGGTTGGCGGCGGCGGTGGCCCTGGTAAGCCTGGTACTTGCGGGTTGTGATTCGCAGACCAGCGTAGAGCTGAAAACCCCGGCGCAAAAAGCTTCCTACGGGATTGGCCTGAACATGGGCAAGAGCCTGGCTCAGGAAGGCATGGATGATCTCGATTCCAAGGCCGTAGCCCAAGGCATCGAAGATGCCGTCGGCAAGAAAGAACAGAAGCTGAAGGACGACGAACTGGTCGAGGCCTTCGCAGCACTGCAGAAGCGTGCAGAAGAACGCATGGCGAAAATGAGCGAAGAGTCGGCAGCCGACGGCAAGAAATTCCTCGCAGAAAACGCCAAGAAAGCCGGCGTAGTGACCACTGCGTCCGGTCTGCAATATGAAGTTGTGAAAAAAGCGGATGGTCCTCAGCCTAAGCCGACCGACGTAGTGACTGTTCACTACACCGGCAAGCTGACCAACGGCACCACCTTTGACAGCTCGGTTGATCGCGGTAGCCCGATTGATCTGCCGGTCAGCGGTGTGATTCCAGGTTGGGTCGAAGGCCTGCAACTGATGCACGTCGGCGAGAAGTACAAGCTGTACATCCCTAGCGACCTGGCTTACGGCGCGCAAAGCCCAAGCCCGGCAATACCAGCCAACTCGGTGCTGGTATTCGACCTGGAGCTGCTGGCAATCAAAGATCCAGCGAAACAAGACGCCGCCAAGTAACGTCGTCTGCTGGAAAAACAACGCCTCGCATTATGCGGGGCGTTGTTGTATCCGGGGTTTGGCCGCTTGCAAAGAAAGCGAACGGATGCTGTAGGCTGGAGTCATAGGCAGTGAGAGCGTTGGGCTAGCCGCACCTCACCGCCAAGTCAATGAAATCTTGGGTTTTTTTATGTGAGTAAAAAACGCCCGATCTGAGTTGAGCCCTTATAAAACGGGGCTTGCAGACGTGAAATGCAGCTCTGTTCACAAGGTTATCCACAATTTGTGTGGATAACATTTCAGTGGGAGGAAAAGATGAAAGCACCCTGGAATTTCGCTCGCTTCCTGCCACTGGCCGGGCGTCTGTTGGCTAAAGGTCGATTGCCGACCCTGCTATTCGCCGTGGCCAGCAAAAGTGCCAGTGAAGGCGGCCGCCTGGGTAAGCTCAAGGATGACCTGCGGCTGTTGCAGGCCTTGTGCCTGGCCTACTGGCGCGGCGAGTACCGGGCCATCAGCCGCAAATCGATTCTGACTGTCGTGGCCGGCCTGATGTATTTCCTCAGCCCCCTCGATGCCATCCCGGACTTCATCCCGGTATTCGGCATGCTCGACGACATCGCCGTGCTGGCCTGGGTAATGAAAACCCTCGACGACGAACTCAACGCCTTCCGCGCCTGGCGCAATCGGCAGTTGCCGGAGAAGCTGGCCGTGGTCGAACGCCTGCCCGATACCCCGGAGCAACTTCAGCTTCAAGGCCCCAAAGATGACTAAGTGATGGCACTTTCATCTTAGATTGATGCCCTCGCGACCTTGGCCGCTGTTAGGATTACACTTCAAGGGAAAAGTGCCGACTCGCTAAGTGTCGTTGTCCTACGGGGAAGTCATGGATATTCAGATAATCACACGCGAAGGCGAGCCCGAATATGCAGTTGTTCCATGGGCTCAGTATCAGGCTCTACTGAAAGCAGCAGGCATCGAGCAACAACCGCCACGGGCCGCCCCAGAGCGCCCGGCGGCCGCAGCAGACCAGATCCTTCCGGGTCTGGATCAACTCCGCAGTTTGCGCGAAGGGAAGGGCATCGCCATCGAGGCGCTGGCCCGCACGGTAGGCATCAGCCCGTCTTATCTGGCCTTGATCGAAAGTGGCGAGCGTCAACCCGACGCTGCGATTCGCCGCAGCCTGGCCTGGGAATTGACGGTGCCAGGGTGGAGGGATGAATCGTGAGCGTACGCATCAGTCGTCAACATTGGGACGGGTTGCTGGGTGAACTGGACCAGGCGCGCCGCCAGCGCCATCTTCTGACTTATCGAGCGCTGCTGGAGCGTTTGCAGTTGCCCACCCCGGCCATGCAAACCCTGACCGCGGCCCTTGAACACCTGGCCGCCCTGGACGCCAAGGCCGAGCAGCCCTTGCGCAGCTCACTGGTGATCAGCCAAGGCGCCAGCCGCCTGCCGCGCACCGGCTTCTTCGAATGTGTCGAACGCCTTGGCCGGTTCTCCGGGCCGTCCGACGGCGTCGCGGCCGCTTCCTGGCATGCCTCGGAAGTGGTGCGGGTGTTCGAATACGAGTACCCCGAATCTGCGGAGGCCTGAGTGTTCTTACGACTCAAGGCGCGGGCCTCCTACTGGTTGGCCCGCAGGCTGTTTCACTGGTCGTGGTTTGTGAAACAGCCACGGGGCTGGAAATGGCTCGAAGGCCAATTCGCCCGCATGGCCAACCTCGGCGACGTCAGCGCGCAAAGCTTCTATGGCCACATCCTGACCTTTCGTGGCGTTGGCCTTGGTGCACGTGAGGAAGGCGTACGATTGCTGCGCCTGGCGGCGTTGGCGGGGGATGGCAAAGCGGCGTATCAGGTCGGGGTTATCAGTTTGGCGGGCACGCCGAGCAAAGCGCCGGACCCGGTGGAAGCCGCGCGGTTCTGGCGGATTGCGCTGAAGGCTGGGCACCCGTTGGCGGAGATCAAGTTGAAAGGGTTGCCGAGCGACAGTGCTTCGCAGTGATCCGATGCTTGTTCAATAAGCAGACGTGGCGCCTGACGATCGTCTGCGAAAAAACACTCGTCCGCGTCTTTCCCCTTGTGGCACCCAATGCCTACCCCTTATAAAAGCCACCTTCACTTTCGAAGTAAAAGGATACGAGCATGAGCGCTGCCTGGAACGAAGGATATTTCACCGACGAAGGCTACACCTACAGCTATAGCCGGGAAATCAATCCAGTCTTCCTGCGCTATTGCTTGTTGCTGCGCGGCTTTGCCAGTCTGGAGACAACCGACGGCTATCACTGCGAATTGGGCTTTGGCCAGGGCGTCTCGATCAACATCCATGCCGCCGCCAATCCAGGGTCCTGGGTAGGCACTGACTTCCATCCGGGCCAGGCGGCTCATGCCAGTGCACTGGCGACTGCCTGGAACAGCGATGCGCAGCTGTATGACGACAGCTTCGAACAACTGCTGGCCCGAGATGATTTGCCGCAATTCGACAGCATCAGCCTGCATGGCATCTGGACCTGGGTCAGTCGCGACAACCAGAAATTGATCGTCGAATTCGCCCGGCGTCACCTCAAGCCCGGTGGTCTGCTGTACATCAGCTACAACTGCTTCCCCGGCTGGTCGCCCCAGGCGCCATTACGTCACCTGTTCAGTCTGCACGACCGCTTTGCGACAAACCGCTCCGAACGCCCGGACCAGCGCATAGACGCCGCATTGCAATTCTCCGAAACGCTGCTGGCGGCCAACCCTGCTTACGCCAGCGCGGTCCCGAGCCTGAACGCCAAGCTGCAGAGCATCAAAGGCCAGGATCGCCAGTACGTCGCCCATGAATACTTCAACCGCGACTGGAATTGCATGTACTTCACCGACGTGGTCGATGCCCTCGCATCTGCCAAACTCGACTTCGCCACGACAGCCGTGCCGCTCGATACGGTGGATCCGCTCAACTTGAGCGCAGAAGCCATGGACTTTCTCGAGGGCATCGATCACCCGATCATGCGTGAGCAAGCGCGTGACTACTTCGTCAACCAGAGCTTCCGCCGGGACTTGTACGTGCGCGGTGCCAACCGACTGTCCGCCTCCGAACGCCGCCAAGCGATGCTCAATACACGTTTTGTCCTGCTCCAACCGGCAGAAAGCGTCCCCGACACCGTCAAAGGCCCGGCCGGCGAAGCGTCGCTGCAGGCAGAGATATACGTCCCCGTACTCGAAGCGCTGGCAGCCAACGCCTATGTCCCCAAAACGTTGCGGCAGTTGTCAGCGGCCGTGCCCTCGATGCCTTATGACGACCTGGTCCAGGCCATCACCGTATTGATAGGGATGAGCGCCGCGGCACCGTGCCAGAGCGAAGCGGCCGAGAAGCTGGTACAGGCGCGCTGCACCACCCTCAACCTGCAGCTCTGCAAACGCTCGCTGCTCAGCAACAAAATCCAGGTCCTGGCCAGCCCCGTGACGGGCGGCGGCGTGCCGATCAGCCGCTTCCAGCAACTGTTCCTGATATCGATCAAACAAGGCAGAAAGCATCCGGCGGAATGGGCGCAACTGGCCTGGAGTGTCATCAGTGAGCAGGGGGAGGGGTTGGTCAAGGACGGTAGGGCGCTGACCACCGCAGAAGAAAACATCGCGGAACTGACCGAACAGGCGCACGCCTTTGCCGACAACTCGCTGTTGATTCTTAAGGCGTTGGGCATCGTTTAACCCATTGAAGTAGTTGATTGATCGTTCTCACGCAGAGCATGGGAACGATCATATGAAACAGATTTCAGGACAGATGGATCAATCTAATCAAGGAAGATAAAAACAATGAACAAAGCTCTCGGCATCCTGGTTCTAACTTGCCTCACCACCAGCGCATTCGCCAACGATAACCCCATCGGCTTCCAGTCCTCGACGCTGCCAGACCCGCAAAACGAGCGCTCACTGGAAATGGTCGTCTGGTACCCCAGCACAACCACCGCCGCACCGCAGTTGTTCGGCGACAACCCCGTGTTCATCGGCGCCCTTGCCGTACCCAACGCGCCACCGACTGCCGGCGAGCATCCATTGGTGGTGCTCTCCCACGGTTACAACGGCAGCTGGATCAACCAGACATGGCTGGCCAGCGCACTGGCCCACAAGGGTTACATCGTCGCGGCGGTCAACCATCCCGGCAGCACCAGCCGGGACCGAAGCCCTCAAGCCGCCGCACAGCTATGGCAACGACCCGCCGACCTGAGCCGAGCCATCGACGCTGTCACGGCCCAGCCAGAAAAATTTGGCGCAGTCGCCAAGCGCCAAATTGCGGCGGTCGGCCATTCACTCGGCGGCTGGACCGTCCTGGAAATCGCTGGCGCCCGCTTCGACCCTGATCGCTTTGCCCAAGACTGCAACGCCCACCCAACGTTGGCCAGTTGCACCGTTTACCAACAGATGAATCCCGCAAGTACCCCGGCATCCAAAGCTCAATTGGCCGCCGACTTAAGCGATAAACGCATCACTGCCATTGTTTCACTGGACCTGGGCCTGTCACGCGGGATGACCGACGAAAGCCTCGCGGCGCTGCCGGTGCCGACGCTGGTCATCGCAGCGGGCGTACCGTCTGAAGAGCTTCCTGCGCAGTTGGAATCTGCCGACCTGGCCAAACGCCTGCCTCAAGCGTCGAAACGCTATGTGGAGATCAGTGATGCTAGCCACTTCAGCTTTATGGCGGTGTGTAAGCCAGGGGCGGTGGCGATGCTTGAGGAGGATGTGAAGGGTGATGGGATTATTTGTGGGGATGGGGTGGGTGGGAGGTCGCGTGGGGTGATTCAGCAGCAGGTTACTTCGGAGATTGATGAGTTTCTGAAGCAGTCTGAGTCTTGACGTCATGGAATCCTGCCCACGCTGTGGATCAATCCAGCACGTCAGCCTCGAGGCAGCTAATAGGCGTTAGGCCAAGTTTTCCAAACGCAGCTTCCGTCTCGTTACACGCAAACGGCATGCAATAATTTTTTGTCTTGGGAGGCAATTTGGCTAGGTTAATTCTGCAATTGACATACGACTGTAATCCCACTCCACCGCAACGATTTTGGCTAACCAGAACTCACCTCAAGGTGCTTTTGGAGATGCTGTCCAGAGATAAGCCCAGCAGGCGGAAGATTGATAACTACTACTTTGATTTCAATGGCTATTCGCTAGGGTTTAATACGACTAAAGCGAACGCTGGTAAATATGGTTTCGAGGAAACACCTTCTGAAATAAAGAAAATAGTGGAAGGGCTTTTGCTGACGTAATTTGCGTAGCGTTATCTGAGTATTGGTGGGTAGCGTTCGTTGAAGGAACCCTATCCATTTCAGGAGCAAAATCTGTCCCCTGGGCTCTCGGCCTAGGGCAGGGCGTACCGCTGTTCAATAGCGCTGGACGATGCTGATTTCCGCGCGACAAACCACTTAAGATTAAATAAGGAATTTTGATGAATCGTATTTTCGGACTGATTTTGTGTGCACTGGTGCTGCCAATGAGCGGCTGCGTGCAAGGGACTTACACCAAGTCCGTTCAGGTCACCAAGGATGAGACGGGTCGCGTTGTGCAGACCATCGAAACTGAGAGTGTTACGCAAGTGGGGCAGGGTAACGCTATGCGATTAGAAAAAATTAAAGGGGTTCAAAATTAAGTAACGGGAAACCGTCGTCCCATCTCAGAAAAGGGGACTGATCTATTTTTCAATCTATTTTTCAGAAAGGGGCGGAAAATAAATCTGTCCCCCTCCCTATAACCTAGCCACTGCCCCGTTTCACGCTTACCATACGCCCAACTCGTATTACCGCGGCTGCTGAACCCGGTATTCACGAGGACATGATCATGCAAAGAACCCGCGCCTGGAGACGTACCCAGGCCCGTAAATGTGGCAGGGATAAAGCGGTTCGTCCGCTGGAATTCAAGCCAGAAAAGAACTGGAAGCTGATGTACACCCGTGCTGACAAGTTGAGCAGGGCACGCCAACTCGGCATGAGCTATCCCATCCGCAGTACCCGCCAATTGTTGGATCAAGAGTGACTAACCTCCTGTTTGTCTGCAGTCGTAACCAATGGCGCAGCCCTACTGCGGAAGCGATCTGGCGCCGCCGTCCTGGCTTCGATGCCCGCTCGGCGGGCACTAGCCCAAACGCACGTAAACCCATCGGCCCAGCGGATATCCGCTGGGCCGATGTCATCTTTGTCATGGAGCGCAAACACCTGCATCGTCTGCAGGCCGGATACGCCCGCCTGCTTGAACACAAGCCGATTCACTCGCTCGATATTCCTGACGACTATCGTTATATGGATCCTGAGTTGGTGGAGATACTCGAAGATGCCGTGACACCCTATCTTTCTTCTTAGACTTCAAGCGCAAACGCCGGACAACAGCGGGCGCTTGAAACCACGGTAATACGATGAAGAAAAAAGCAAGAATGACTGCACTTCTGACCGGTGAAGCGGCCGTTCAGCCTGAGCCTTGCCGCAAGTTTGACCCTGATCGTATGACCCGAATACCCGATTGTCCGTCGATCATCGACGTGCTTCGCCGTATCAAATACGGTGGGCCAGAATGGGCGCGTCGTCACGTTACTCTGTAGTTCCCCGGACCATCCAATGCCTGGGCAATGGTGTACTTGTTTCAAGACGGCAGCGACCCGTACTTCGACTTCATGTACACCCACAAAGAACCGCCTGATGAAATGTTGTCTGCGCTTCTAGAGATGTACCCTCAGTGCACCGTTATCGATTGGTCGCCCGGTCGTTTGGCTTGTATCAGCGCCCCTGGGGCGGATATTGAGGCGCTGGTCAACATCATTCAGGCTGTCGTTGAAACCGTTTGGGATGAGCACATCACGGTCGTCAATGCTTCGTATGAGGAAATGGCTACAGCGTGACCCAAGAGCAGACGGTCCGAACATCAGTCTGAGTGGGTGGTGGCCATACACCTCTTCACGTGCGCGGTCAGTCCATTGAAATCCTCGAATGCCAGATCCCGAAAGCCAGGCTTCTCTCGTTCGAGGTATTGCCAGATTGGAAGGTTCGCATTCGTTGCTAGGCGCTCGATCAGGTCGGAGCGTTCGAGGCAAATCATCCAGTTTGTGCCGGGCAGGGGGGCTCTGATGTGGGCAAGCAGCAGCCAGCGCTCACGGCCTTCATAACTTGAAACAGCCGCCTCCAAGCGTTTCATCGTTGCCTCGTCTTCCTGCTCGAAACGAAACACCACCCACGGTAGCTTGCCAGGAAGCTCCACATGTTCGCGACCATTCCAGGTCTGGGCTATCCGCGAACCGTATTTCCGCCATTCGAGAGTGGCCAGATCAGCGAGAAAATTCAGCAGTTCACCTTCGGGAAGCTGTATTCGCGAGATATCGCCACTTTTCATTTGTATTGAGTTCAATAATCGGTTGCTCACCTTTTACACGGTGGATGAGCGGATGCAAAGAGTATCTGGAGCAAGCTCCCTCAATGCAGGGTTTAGAGTGGCTAGGATATTTGGCAGCTTCGCAGGCTAGCGGGCGGTTCCTTCGATAAGATCAAGATCAAAAGATCGCAGCCTTCGGCAGCTCCTACGGGATGGATACCATTTTTCTGTAGGAGCTGCCGAAGGCTGCGATCTTTTTAATTGGTCAATAGCGGATATTTAAATGTGTCTACGAAGTTGGCGGTGGTTCAAGTAAATAGGTATCTCGTTAAGCACCAAAGTTAAAAGCAATAGAGATTCGCGGTCTCGCGCCTTCAAAACGTTGTACTGAATGCATTAGCCACGATGGAAACATGATGAACGTTCCACTTCTGGCGGGATAAGTACAACTAAAACCGGCAGTAAGGCAATCTTCGACTCTCATTCGCAGAGCAGGATTATATGTCGATGCAACCATGCCGCGCGGGTCCATAAATTCCAGATCACCTCCGACAGCTGGATCGTCCTCCCGGCCGCCGGCGTCGACCCAGTAAGCCCCTGACCAGAACGCACCAGGGTGGCCATGCAGTGAATTGCTGTGGCCCGCCTCATTCACGTTTGCCCAAGCGTTGAGTTTCCATTCGAAACGGGGCTCGGTTAATCCGTATTGCTCGCTATGAACCGCAGTCAGTTGCTTGGCGAACGCTGTGGCAAACCTCACTAAAACCTCGCAGGCTTCTCCTCCCCATTCAGGGAAGTCGTGCGTAGATTGCCAACCACCGTCATTGCTACGTTGCGCGCCGTTGCGATCTTGCGCCATACGATTGATGACGATAGTTTTCAGCTCAGCATTGAGTTTTTCTGCGTCGGGGCACTGGATACTTGCCAGGGGAGTTGCGAACAGTCGTCGGATGTTTATAAGTTCAGGGTCTACTAGATTGTTGCTCGACTGCATTAAGTTTCATCCAGGCTTCGCGAGTTGCGAAAAACTATACTGGATGAAGTTTTTGGCTGATGTAAACCTTTGTTAAAATTTGCGAAGTTGATCGCTTAGTTGCATTAAAGCCAATTCCACATGGTCATGATCAAAGGATGATGATCGTTCCCACGCTCTGCGTGGGATTGCAGCCCGTGACGCTCTGCGTCACATTGGTGTACGGCTCGACATCAGCAGTGGGCCTGGAACGCGGAGCGTCCCTGGAGGCATTCCCGCGCGGAGCGTGGGAACGATCAGGTTAGCGATGGCCGGCGATTAATGTGTCTTCGGCTTCGGGCACCGCGAGGCTATCAATCACATGCACGCTGTACCCCGGAACATTCTTCGCGTGATGCTTGGCCTGTGACGCCATCTCGGCCAACTGGCTAGCATCGAGTTGTCCACAGGCCTCCGGGTGCAGATGTACTACGCCAATCGACAACGACAACAACGGAAACTCCTGCCTTACACCCTGACGATTCGGCGCAATAAAGCAGCCAGCCTCCAGATGTTCAGCGCGATAGAACCGCCGGCATTGGCTATGAAAATCATCCAGCAACTGGTTCAACCGTCTGCGCCAATCCTCCGGCCCAAGCACCAGCAAAAAGTCATCACCGCCGATATGTCCGACGAAGTCGCGGGAAGGATCAACGCGGTCATTCAGACATTGCGCCAGACACAGTAGGACTTCATCCCCCCGGCCGTAGCCGTAGATGTCGTTGAAGGGTTTGAAGCTGTCGATGTCGACGTAGCAGATCACCGATTCCCGCGCTTGTTGCAGCAGCCGTGTCAGGCATTGCTGGATCGGCACGTTGCCGGGTAACAGGGTCAGCGGGTTGGCGTAGCGGGCTTGTTGGATCTTGAGTTCAGTAATCAGCTTGAGCACGTCGATGACCCGGCCCAGCCCCAGATAACCGCCGTTGAGGGTGATGATGAAGTCTTCTTCGATGCGTTGCCGGGCGCGGCTGGTGATCAGGCGGCTGACTTGTTGCAGTGACTGGCTCATTTCCACGGCGAGGAAGTCGTCGTTCATCAAACGGCTGATGGGTTTGCGGGCGAACAGGTCGGTGGCAAAGGGCTTGAGCAGTGCGTCGGAGAGCGAATGGCGGTGGACGATGCCGCAGGGCTGGCCTTGCTCGTCGAGCACCGCCAGGGAGTTGAGATTGGCTTGGCGGCGGAAAGCTTCCAGCACCTCGGCTGTCGGCGTGTCGCGGTCCACGGCCGGTTGGTCGTTGAGCAGGGCGCTGAGGTCGCTGCTTTCGTCGTTCAGCGCCACCGCCGTGCTTTCCTGTTTGGGCATCAGAGCCCGAGCGTCCCGGGGCGGATGTTCCTGGGGGCGGCAAAGCAGATAGCCCTGCACCAGATCGACACCCATTTCGGTCAGTACCGCGAGTTCTTCCGGCAACTCGATACCTTCGGCGATCACTTGCGCACGGGAAGCTTTGGCGATTTGCAGGATCGAGCCGACGAACTCACGCTTGAGCGCGTCCTGGTGGATGCCGTCGATGAAGTGCCGATCAATCTTCACGTAATCCGGCCGCAGCTCGGACCACAGTCGCAAACTCGAATAGCCGGCGCCGAGATCGTCCAGCGCAATGGAAAACCCCATCGCCCGGTAGTGATGCAAGGCGTTTTGCAGCAACTGAAAATCATCGGTCGGGGTTTGCTCGGTGAGTTCGATCACCACCTGGCTCGGCGGAATGCCGAAGTCCTGCAGCAGTTGCAGGGTGCGACCGGGTTGGTGTGAGGTTTCGAGCAGGGATTCCGGCGACACGTTGAGGAACAACTTGCCCGGCAGTTGCTGTTCATTGAACCGCCGGCATGCGCTCTGGCGGCAGGCGATTTCCAGCTCACTGAGACGCCCGGCCTGACGGGCCACGGCGAACAGGGCGATGGGGGAGTGCAGCGGGCTGTTGGAGGGGCCACGGCTCAGGGCTTCGTAGCCGATGATTCGTCGTTCAGAGAGGGAGATGATCGGCTGGAACAGGCTGTGCAAACCGCTTTGAGCCAGTATTGAACTCAAGGCACTCAGCTGTTCGGTCGTGGTCATGGCGATCTCTGGCGATAAAAAAAGGACTGGGAGCAGCTAGCTCCCAGTCCTTCATTTCACGACAGAATGATGACTGTTTGATGACGCTCCGGGGAGCGTCAGCATTAAATTGCCATCATCTTAGTGCTTGGCCACCTGATTGCTCAGTTTCAAGTAATCCAACAACACTCGCCCGGTTTCGCTCAGGTAAGCATCGTCTTCTGGCTTGATCTTGTCCGGCTCGGCCGCGATCGCATCTTCGTCTTCTTTCTTCAGCTCTTTGAGCGGTTCTTCGCCCTTGGCCTTGCGACGGATGTTTTCCATGACCAGTTGCTTGGCTTCGATGTCGGCATGTTGCTTGCGACGATCGGCTTCGTTGAGGCTGACGGTTTTTTCTTCCATCAGCTTCTGGGCCAGGGCCAACTTGTCGCGGATGAACACGAACTCGGCATCTTTGGCCGAACGCACGTCATGCTCGGACTTGAGCTCGGCGATGTACGGCTTGAACGGGTCGGTCGCCGGTTTGATCGAGGCTTTGATGGTGTCCCACGGCATGGCTTCCGGCAGTGCGCTTTCGCCGATTTCCTTGGTGTCGATGATCGACGGGAAGTCCACGTCCGGCAGTACGCCCTGATGCTGGGTGCTCTGGCCGGAGACCCGGTAGAACTTGGCCAGGGTCAGTTTCAGCTCGCCATGGTTCAGCGGCTGAATGGTCTGCACGGTGCCTTTGCCGAAGGTCTGGCCGCCGATGATCAATGCGCGGTGGTAGTCCTGCATGGCGCCGGCGAAGATCTCCGAAGCCGAGGCTGACAAGCGGTTGACCAGCAACGCCATCGGGCCTTTGTAGAACGCACCTGGATTTTCGTCTTCCAGCACGTCGACCCGGCCATCGGCGTTACGCACGAGTACGGTCGGACCTTTGTCGATGAACAGACTGGTCAGCTCGGTGGCTTCCTGCAAGGAACCGCCGCCGTTGTTGCGCAGGTCGATGACCACGCCGTCGACCTTGTCTTTCTGCAACTCGGTCAGCAGCTTCTTGACGTCGCGAGTGGTGCTCTTGTAGTCCGGATCGCCAGCGCGGAACGCCTTGAAGTCCAGGTAGAAGGCCGGGATCTCGATGACGCCGAGTTTGTAGTCCTTGCCGTCCTGTTTCAGGTTGAGGATCGACTTTTTAACGGCCTGATCTTCAAGCTTCACTGCTTCGCGGGTAATCGGCACGATTTTGCTGGTCTGGTCGTTCGGCGCGTTGCTGGCTGGAATCACTTCCAGGCGCACCACGGTGCCTTTCGGGCCGCGGATCAGCTTGACCACTTCGTCCAGGCGCCAGCCGACCACGTCGACCATCTCTTTGTTGGCCTGGGCCACGCCAATGATCTTGTCGGCCGGGGCAACCATTTTGGTCTTGTCGGCCGGGCCCGCAGGCACCAGGCGCACGACTTTGACCTGGTCGTTATCGCTCTGCAACACGGCGCCGATGCCCTCGAGGGACAGGCTCATGTTGATGTCGAAGTTTTCCGCGTTATCCGGTGACAGATAGTTGGTGTGCGGGTCGTAGGACATGGCGAAGGTGTTGATGTACGCCTGGAAGATGTCTTCCGGACGGGTCTGGTCAAGGCGCGCCAACTGGTTCTTGTAACGCTTGGTCAGGGTTTCCTGGATCTGCTTGGAATCCTTGCCGGATATCTTCTGGCGCAGCACTTCGTCCTTGACGCGTTTGCGCCACAGGTCGTCCAGCTCGGCGGTGGACTTGAGCCACGGGGCATCCTTGCGATCGATCAGCAAGGTTTCCTTGGTGGTGAAGTCGATTTTGTCGACGCCCTTGTTCAG
The DNA here is from genome assembly GCF_055179735.1 of Pseudomonas sp. Emmai. Taxonomy (NCBI): domain Bacteria; kingdom Pseudomonadati; phylum Pseudomonadota; class Gammaproteobacteria; order Pseudomonadales; family Pseudomonadaceae; genus Pseudomonas; species Pseudomonas sp. Emmai. Next base: position 2,259,018 of record NZ_CM143685.1, read on the forward strand.
CTCGGCAAGGGCAAAGTCCAGACGCGCTTTGACGCGGTCCAGGTAGCGCTTGTAGATGGTGAACCCGGCATTCAGGTCGCCGCTTTTGAGGAAGTCGTCAAATTGGGTTTTCCACTTGTCGAATTCGGCAATGTCGCTGGCCATGAAGTAGCTGCGCGACGGATCCAGCAGCTTGAGATAGCTGTCGTAGATGATCGCGGAGCGCGCGTCATCGAGCGGCGGCTTGCTGTAGTGATGGCGCTTGAGCAGCTCGACGACGTTCAGACTGGCGATTACTTCGTCACGATCAGGCTGAAGGTTGTCCCAGCTATTGGCTGCAAACGAATTGCTCGACAACGGCAGTAAGCCGATACCGATAAATAGGGCTAGGGCGGTGCTGGGAAACAGTTGCTTCATGCTGATTCGACGCGGGGACAATTGATCACGCATATTAGGCCGTCTTTGAAGTCGCCGGTTCCACAAAGGGCCGGTCACATAATGCAAGAAAGCCCGGCGCTACAGCTACGGGCTCAGTCCAGACTCACTATGGAGGCACTGTGAAAGCATTGCAAGGCGTTGACGGTCAAGTGGAGTGGGTTGAAGAGCCGAGTCCTACATGCGATGTAGGACAAGTTCGCATCCGAGTGGCGGCAGCGGGTCTCAATCGCGCCGATTTGTTACAGAAAGCCGGGCTTTATCCGCCACCGCCGGGAGCCAGTCAGGTGCTGGGTCTTGAGTGTTCGGGGGTGATCAGCGAGGTCGGCGCGGGCTCGTCCTGGCAGGTGGGGGACCGGGTCTGCGCCTTGCTGGCCGGGGGCGGGATGGCCGAAGAGGTGGTAGTCGACGGACGGCATGTGCTGCCAGTGCCCGAAGGTTTGTCGTTGGCCGAGGCGGCGGCGTTGCCCGAGGTGTATGCGACTGTTTGGTTAAATTTATTTCATCTGGCTGGCCTCAAACCCGGTGAGAAAGTTCTGCTGCACGCCGGGGCCAGTGGAATCGGTTCAGCCGCCATTCAGTTGTGCAAGGCGTTTGGTAGCCCGTGCTGGGTCAGCGTCGGCTCCGCCGAGCGTTTGGCGTACTGCGAAGCGCTGGGCGCCCAGGGTGGGGTGGTGCGCACCGTGGACCTGGAGAGCTTGAGTGACCTGGGGCCGTTCAATGTGATCCTGGATCCGGTGGGCGGCAATTACGCGGCGCTGAATCTCAAGCTGATGGCGCTGGATGGTCGCTGGGTGTTGATCGGTTTGATGGGCAGGCGCGAGGCGAAACTGGATCTGGCGCAGGTGCTGGGCAAGCGCGTGCAGTTTCTCGGTTCGACGCTGCGCAGCCGTGACGATCAGTTCAAGGCGGATCTGTTCAGTGACCTGAGCCAGCATGTGTGGCCGTTGTTTGCGGAAGGGCGGTTGAAGCCGCAGTTGGCCAGGGCGTTCCCGATCAAGGATGCCGAAGCGGCGTTTGCGGAATTGGCGAGCAACAAGGTGTCAGGGAAGTTGGTCTTGGTGATTGATGAAAGCCTGACCTAACCCTCGTCACTGATCGTTCCCACGCTCCGCGTGGGAATGCAGCCCGGGATGCTCCACGTCCCAACAGCGGACGCAGAGCGTCCATTGAGGCATTCCCACGCAGAGCGTGAGAACGATCAGGCGGAGGTTATTTCCAGAGGTGGATCGGCCAGCCGGCCTTCTGGGCATGCTCCAGCAACACCGGGTCCGGGTTCACCACATGCGGGAAGTCCACCTTCAGCAACAACGGCAAGTCATTGCGTGAGTCCGAGTAGAAACTCGCGCCTTCGAGGTTTTCCTCTTCCGCATCCAGCCATTCCAGCAACCGGGTGATCTTGCCTTCGCGGTAGGTCAACGTGCCGACGGTGTGCCCGCTATAAACGCCATGGGCCACTTCCAGTTCGATCGCGAGAATCTCGTCGATTCCCAGGCGATCGGCAATTGGCCGCACCAGGTGCGTGCCCGACGCCGAGATCACCAGGATCCGGTCGCCGGCCTTGCGGTGGGCGGCGATGGTTTTGGTGGCGTCGCTGAAGATAATCGGCTCGATGAAATCTTCCACCCAAGGGCCAACCAGGTGATCGACCTCTTCCGGCGTGCGCCCGATCATCGGCTCCAGGCTGAAGGTCATGTAGTCCTCCATCCGCAGTTTGCCGTGGCTGTAGGCGTCCATCAGTTCGTTGTTCTGCCGCATGAACGACTCGGGATCGACCCAGCCCAGCCGGCCCATCTGTTCGCTCCAGAGGGTGGCGCAGTCGCCGTGGATCAAGGTTTCGTCCAGATCAAAAATTGCCAAAGCCATTGGGGCGGTTCTCTTCGAGAACAGCTTCAAGCGACAAGCTTGAAGCTGCAAGCGTGAATTTAGGTGGTCAGCAGTCTACAACTTGAAGCTGGCAGCTTGAAGCTTGCCGCTGGATTCAAGCCACCTCACACAGGGCCGTCGGATCGATGGAAAGTGCCAGGCGCTGACCATCGGGATGCAGATCGGCCGCCGAGCGGTTCAGCACATCCACCACCAATTCCACGCCCCGGGCTTCGACCCGGTAGCGAATCACGTTACCCAACAGACTGTGGCTGCGGATTTGCGCGTCAAGTTCGCCGTTGAGGCTCAGTTCAATGGCCTCCGGGCGAATCGCGATGCGGTGGCTGATCGGCCGTTGCAGCAGCTTCGAAGCGGCGTCGGCGTCCAGCAAGTTGTAGTTGCCGATGAAACCGGCGGCGAACACATCCACTGGCGCGGTGTAGAGGGTTTCGGCATCGCCGCTTTGTACGATCTTTCCCTGATTCATCAGGAAAATCCGGTCAGACATGGTCAGGGCTTCTTCCTGATCGTGTGTGACGAAGATCGTGGTCAGGCCCAGTTCGCGCTGGATCGCACGGATCTGTTCGCGCAGGTGCTTGCGAATCCGCGCATCCAGGGCCGACAACGGCTCATCCAGCAGCAACAGCCGTGGCCGGGTGACCAGCGAGCGAGCCAGGGCCACGCGCTGGCACTGGCCACCGGACATCTGGTGCGGATAGCGACCGGCAAAGTCGTTGAGCTCGACCAGTTTCAACACTTCGGCCACGCGTTTGTGGCTGTCGTCGGCGTTGACCTTTTGCATGCGCAACCCGAAAGCGACGTTCTGTTCCACGGTCATGTTCGGGAACAAAGCGTAGCTCTGAAACACCATGCCGATTCCGCGTTTCTGCGGGCTCAGCGGCACGATGTCGACGCCATCGAGCAGGATCTGGCCGCCATCCACCGAGGTCAGGCCGGCGATGCAGCGCAGCAGCGTGGACTTGCCGCAACCGGACGGGCCGAGGAGGGTGACGAATTCGCCCTTCTGGATCTCGCAGTTGATGTCGCTGAACACCGTGGTGCCCGCGTAATTCTTTTGAAGGTGTTGGACGCTGACATAGCTCATTCGCTTTTGTCCTTGTTCAAGATATTGGCCGCCCAGGTCAGAACCAGCACAAAGAAGAAGTAGGAAATCACCAGCGCACTGGTGAAATGGCCGCTGCTGTTACGCATGTTGTTGAGGTAGACCTGCAAGGTTTCGTAGCGGGTACCGACGAGGATGTTGGCGAACACGAACTCGCCGAACAGGAACGAGAACGACAGCAGCAACGCCACCATCAAGCCCTTGCGCAGGTTCGGCAGCACCACCAGGAACGCCGCTTGAAAGGTGCTGGCGCCGAGCAGCTGCGCGGCGTCCATCAAGTCGCGCAGGTTGATCGCTTGCAGGTTGTTGGTGATCGCCCGGTACATGAACGGCAGCGCCACGGTGAAGTAGCAACCGATCAGGATCCACGGCGTGCCGACCATGGCAAACGGCCCGGAACCATACAGCTGCAACAGCCCCACCGACGACACCACCGGCGGCACCGCGAAGGGCAGCAGGATCAGGATGTTCATCAGCGCATCGAGTTTGGGGAAGTGGTAATGCACCACGAACAGCAGCGGCAGAATCAGCACCACCGACAGAATCAGCGCACCGACGCACACCAGCAATGACTGCCCGAACGCATGCAGAAAGCGCGGATCGCTCCACAGCTGCACATACCATTTGAAGGTGAAGCCGCTGGGCAGGATGGTCGCCGACCAACTGCTGGCGATCGAGTAGATCAACGTCCCGGCGAGTGGCAGCAACAGAATGGCAAACAACAGGTACACCACGACCCGGTGGTAGACACCCGCAGGCCCTAATTCAGCGCGAGACATGGTAGCTCCTCTTCAACAGCAGCTGATGCACGATGGTCACCAGGGTCATCAACGCCACCAGCACCACGGCAAGGGCGCTGGCCAGGTTCGGATCAAGGGAAATATCGCCGGAGACCATCGCCGCGATGCGGATCGGCAGCACGTTGAAGTTGCCGGTGGTCAGGGCGTACACCGTGGCGTAGGCGCCCAGGGCGTTGGCCAGCAGGATTACGAACGTGCCGAGCAGCGCCGGGGTCAGCACTGGCAAGCCGATGTGGCGCCAGTATTGCCAGCCATTGGCGCCGAGCAGTTCGGCGGACTCGCGCCAGTCTTCACGCAACGCGTCGAAGGCCGGGTAGAGCAGCAGCACGCCGAGGGGGATCTGGAAGTAGGTGTAGAGAATGATCAGCCCGGTTTTCGAGTACAGGTTGAAATCCTGAATGATCCCGGCCTGTTTCAACATGATCGTGAAGCTGCCGTTGAAGCCCAGCAGAATGATGAACGCGAAGGCCAGTGGCACGCCGGCGAAGTTGCTGGTCATGTTGGCGAAGGCGTTGACGAAGTTGCGCAGTTTCGAGTCGACCCGGCGCAGGGAATAGGCGCCGAGCACCGCGATGATGATCCCGAATACGCTGGACCAGAAACTGATCTCAAGGCTGTACTGGATCGCCTGCAGGTAGAACTTCGAACTGAAGATTTTGGTGAAGTTTTCGATGCCCCAGCCGAACTCTTCCGATTGCAGACTGTTGATCATCACCCACACCAGCGGGGCGATCTCGAACACGATAAAGAACAGTGCGAAGGGCACCAGGCATAACGCTGCCAGCCATTTGCCGCGGAGGATGGAATTCACTTGAGCAGCTCCCGGCACACAGGTTTGTCGTGGGCCACGCCCAGCAGTTCGCAGACGGTGCCGCAGATGTCCGTCTGTTTCGGCGCGGCGCCGGCGTTGAAGCTGAAGGCATCGCCGAGGACGAACAGCGGCACTTCCCGTTCTTCCGGCAGCAGGCCGTTGTGGGAACGGTCGTTGTTCATGCCGTGGTCGGCGGTCACCAGCACCTGGTAACCGGCGTCGAGCCAGCCTTGCAGGTAATCGGCGAGGATGATGTCGGCGGAGCGCGCACTGTTGCGGTATTGCGCGGTGTCGAGGCCGTGCTTGTGCCCGGCGTCGTCGATATTCATGGGGTGGATCAACAGAAAGTTCGGCGCGTGGCGCAGGCGCAGGTTTTCCGCGTCGGCGAACAGGTGCGAATCGGGGTAGTGATCGCTCCAGTAGAAGTGACCGTGCTGGATCGGCAGTTCCGGGTTGTCGGTGTGACGGTCCCGGGCGGCCACGAACGGCGAGCGGTTATACAGCTCGCTGACCCAGTGATAAGCCGCCGCGGCGGTGGTCAGGCCGGCGTCGCGGGCGTAGTGATAGATGCTGCGCTGGTTGGACAGGCGCGAGACGTTGTTGTGGACGATGCCACTGTCGATCGGCGTAACGCCGGTCAGGATGCATTCATACAGCGGTCGGGACAGGGCCGGCAGTTCGCACTCCAGTTTGTAGAGCGCTGCGCGTCCTGCGCCGACGTAAGCCTGCAGATGCCCCATGGCGTGGCGCGCGACCTCGTAATTGAGGCCGTCGAGCACGACAAGGATGACGTTGTGCTTCATAGGGGCAAAACTCCGCAAAACATTGGATATCAACGAAACCTGCAGGAGCGAGCGGTGCGGCGATCCGGCTTGCCCGCGAAGGCGCACTTTCAGCCAACATCAATGTTGAATGTCAGTCCGTCTTCGCGGGCAAGCCTCGCTCCTACAGGATCTAAAGCATCATTTCATTTCGACGATGACTTCTTCGTTCCACTTCTGCGGCAGGGCCTTGGAGGTTTTTTCCCACGCGTCGGCATCTTTGATCGGCGTCACGTTTTTGTACTGCTCGTTCGGCAGCAGCTTGGCTTTCACGTCTTCCGGCAGTTGCAGATGCTCGGCGCGGATCGGACGGGCGTTGCCGCGCGCCAGGTTGATCTGGCCGGCGTCGCTGAAGATGTATTCGCGGGTCAGCTTGGCGGCGTTCGGGTTCTTCGCGTATTTGTTGATGATGGTGGTGTAGCCGGAAATCACCGAACCATCGGACGGGATCAGCACGGTGTAGTCATCCGGGTTGGCCATCTTGGCTTTGTAGCTCAAGCCGTTGAAGTCCCAGACCACGCCGACTTCGATCTCGCCTTTTTCCATGGTGGCGATGGTCGGGTTGGCCATCGACAGGCGACCTTGCTTGGCGATGTCTGCGAACAGCAGCAGGGCCGGCTGGATGTTTTTCTCGTCACCACCGTTGGCCAATGCTGCGGCCAGTACGCCGTTGGCGGCCTGGGCGGCGGTGCTTACGTCACCGATGGACACCTTGTATTTGCCGGTCTTGAGGTCAGCCCATTTGGTTGGGGCATCGGAACCGTGCAGCAGCTTCTTGTTGACGATGAATGCGATGGTGCCGGTGTAGGCCAGTGCCCAGTTGCCATCCTTGTCTTTCGCCCAGTCTGGAACCTGATCCCAAGTGGAGGGCTTGTAAGGTTGCACCACGCCTTGCTTGACCGCGATCGGGCCGAAGGCGGCACCGACGTCGCCGATGTCGGCGCTGGCGTTGTCTTTTTCCGCAGCGAACTTGGCGATTTCCTGGGCCGAGCTCATGTCGGTGTCGATGTGCTTGAGGCCATAGTTCTTGGCCAGGTCTTCCCAGGTGCCTTTCCAGTTGGCCCAGTCATCGGGCATGCCGACGCTGTTGACGGCGCCTTCCGCTTTCGCAGCGGCTTCCAGAGTTTTCAAATCCGTATCAGCAGCCATGGCGGCGGTGCACATGGCAATGGTCGAGCCTAACAGTGATGCCAGGAAAAGCTGTTTCATCCGAAGCTCCTTTGGGCGTTTTCAACGCTGCGATTGCGGTTGTGTTGGTCTAGGTCAGCAATACCTGAGCCAATTTAAGGGGACTGCATGACACTTTCATGTCGCTGGTCGCCCTTCAGGACTTTTATTTGCCCGCAATTGGCGGGTGCCCGGTAAGCGTAGACCATGGGTGAAGGCCCGCAGGGCAAGGCACTTGGCCGATGTATTGCAAGGTTTTGACCGGCGTTGGGGATGACCGTTGGGCAGCTGTCATCTCTCAGTCATCTGCACTGCCTAGGCTTGCAGAATGTTGAAACGAGCCGGTTTTGCCGTGCGGTTCTGCCCCGAAACAGTGCTGGTCTAGTCCAGATAGGTAACGTTGATGCGCGATGAGGCAACAAAAGCGGTGACAGCCATTGGCCAGGTCCTGCAGGAACAACTCGATCACGGCCTGTTGGCGGCTGGGAGCAAGCTGCCGGCCGAGCGCAAGCTCAGTGAGTTGTTCGGTACCACGCGGATTACCGTGCGCGAAGCGTTGTTGCAACTGGAAGCCCAAGGGCAGATTTATCGCGAGGAGCGCCGGGGCTGGTTCGTCTCGCCGCCGCGCCTGGCCTACAACCTGATGCAGCGCAGCCACTTTCACGCGATGGTCAGCGCCCAGGGGCGGGTGCCTTCGACTGAGGTGATTTCCGCGCGTTTGCAGCCGGCATCGGCGGCCGTTTGCGCCTGGTTGCAACTGCCGGCGTTGTCCAGCGTGATCCAGATTTGCCGGGCCCGGCGGATCGATGGGCGACTGGTGTTGTACGTGGAGCACTACCTGAACCCGCAGTATTTTCCGGGGATTCTCGACTTCGATCTGAATCAGTCGATTACCGAGCTGTATGCGCGGCACTACGATTTGCACTACGGGCGGGTGAGGTTCGAGATTGTGCCGACGTCGTTGTCGGTGGATGCGGCGGCGGCACTTCGGGTGTCAGTGGGGAGCCCGGGCTTGAGGATTGCCCGGGTCAATTACGATCAGCATGAGCGGTTGATCGATTGTGACCTGGAGTTTTGGCGCCACGATGCGATTCATGTGGGTGTCGACGTCGTGTGAAGCCCCCGCTCCTACAAAGGCGTCAGGGTTTGGTGTTGGCGTACAGGTAATCAGTCGCCAGCGAAGCCAACGTCCGCACCCCAACCCCCAGCGCCGACTCATCGACAAAGAACCCCGGATTATGATTCGGCGCCGCTTTGCTCATGTCCTGATCCCGCGGTGTGACCCCGAGAAACACAAACAGCCCCGGCGTTTCCTTGGCATAGAACGAAAAGTCCTCCGCGCCACCCACCAGCGGCCCTTGCACCACGTCATCTTTCGCGGCCCAGCGCAGGGTCGGTAGCATCTTCTCGGTCAGCGCCGGGTTGTTAATCGTCGGGTCGTATTTCTCGATGATGGTCACTTCAGCCTTCGCGCCGCCGCTCTCGGCGATTTTCTCAACGGTCTGGCGCACGTCGGCATGCAGTTTCTGGCGGATGCCGTAGTCGTAGGAGCGGATGGTGCCGGTCATGTCCACGGACTCGGGAATGATGTTGTAGCGGGTGCCGCCGTTGATGGTGCCGATGCTGACCACCGACGGATAAGAGGAGATATCGGTGCGGCGGCTGACCACGGTTTGCAGGCCGACGATGGTTTGCGCGCCGACAGTGATCGGGTCGATACCATCCCAGGGGCGACCGGCGTGGGTTTGTTTGCCGAGGATCTTGATGCGCAGGTCGTCGGAGCTGGCCAGGGTCGGGCCGGGGCGGTAGGCGATCTGACCGGCGGGGACGCCGGCCCAGACGTGCAGGCCGAAGACTGCGTCTGGCTTGGGCGATTTCATCACGCCTTCCTCGATCATCATCTTCGCGCCCCAGGTGTTTTTGCCATCCGGGATGAAGTCGCTCGGGCCTTCTTCGGCCGGCTGGAAATAGAACACCACGGTGCCGGGCAGGGTGTCGCGCATGCCGCTGAGGATTTTCGCCGTGCTCAACAGGATCGCGGTGTGGGCGTCGTGGCCGCAGGCGTGCATTACGTCGACTTCTCTATCGAGGTAGGTGCCTTTGGCTTTCGAGGCGAAGGGCAGGTCCGAGACTTCCTTGACCGGCAGCGCATCCATGTCGGCGCGCAGGGCCACGGTCGGGCCGGGCAGGGCACCTTTGAGGATGGCGACCACGCCGGTGCGGGCGACGCCGGTCTTGACCTCCAGGCCCATGGCCCGCAGTTGTTTGGCCACCAGTTCCGCCGTGCGTTTTTCGGTGTTGCCCAGCTCCGGGTGCGCGTGGATGTCACGGCGGGTTTCCAGCAATTCGGGTTCAAGCGCCTTGGCCTGGACGGCGATTTGCTCGCGGGCGCTCTCCAGCGTTGCGGCGCCGGCATGGCCGGCGAGGAGGGTCAGCAAAACTGTCTGGGCAATGCGTGTGAGCTGCATCGGGTTTCTCCTTGGTTATTGTTTTTCTGGCTGCCTTGCCTGTGACCCGAACCTCGCGCCTAAGTGCTATTCCTTCTGCTGCCCGCCGCCGGCTGTCATCACCTGCACGCTCATGCGCGGCGTCGCCAAATCCAGCCCCGCCTCATCCAGATGCCGTTTAAGCGACAGGTTGAACGCCCGGGACACTTCCCACTGCTTGATCGGCGCGGTCTTGAACCGGGCGCGAAGAATCGCGTTGCCGGACTCGAAGCTCTCGACACCCTGGATCTCCAGCGGCGACCAGATGTTGCGCCGTTGCAGCGGATCGGTGCGCATTTTCTGGCCGACTTCGCGCATCAGTTTGATTGCTTCGTCGATGTCCATGTTGGAGGGCACCGCCACCCGGAAGATTGCGTAGCCGAATTCCCGGGAGTAGTTCTTGATGCTTTTGATTTCGCTGAACGGAATGGTGTGGACGATGCCGTCGATGTCCCGCAGGCGCACGGTGCGGATGGTCAGGCCTTCGACGGTGCCCAGGTGACCGCCGACGTCCACGTAATCGTCGATGGCCAGGGAGTCTTCGATGATGATGAACAGCCCGGTGATCAAGTCTGCGACCAGCGACTGCGCACCGAAACCGATGGCCAGACCGATCACACCGGCACCGGCCAGCAGTGGCGTGACGTTCATGCCCATGTTCGCCAGGGCGACGATCAGCGCAATGATGAAGATCGCCACGAACAGCACGTTGCGGATCAGCGGCATCATCGTCTGCGCCCGGGCATTGGCCAGGCCTTTGCGCGAGCGGGTGAGGGCGTGGTGCACGGCGGTGTCGCTGAGGATCCAGATCAGCCAGGCGAAAATCAGCGTGCCGGCCAGGCTGAACAACTTGACGCTGACTTCATGGCCCTCACCTTCGGTGAAGGCAATCAGTGACATGCCCCAGACCCGTAAACCCAGCTCGATAAACACCAGCCACACCAACAGATGGGCCAGGGTGTAGCAGAAGCTTTTCAGACGCTCGGAATACAACGCATGGCGCTTCACACCCCGTTGTGGCCTCAGCGAGTGCCGGCGCACCAGCCCGTTGATGACCATGCACAACACCAGCAACACCGTGCAGATCAGCGACTGGCGCAACGCGGTGCTGGTATCGCCCGCCGAAATGAACGTGGCGAACAGCGAAATGCACACCAGCACCAGCGCCGGCACGTACCAGAAGGTGCCGAGGATATCGATGGTGTCGCTGAGGGCGCGGCGGGTCAGGCGCCGGGACAGCGGCTGGTTGCGGATCAAATGCGCGATCGGCCGACGGAAGCGCAGGATGAACAACCCGGTGGACAATGCGGCCAACACATTGGCCACCGTCGCAGCAGTGTGCGCGAGATGGCTACCGAGGCTGGCCACCAGGCGCGGGTCGCTCAGGGCTTCGCCGAACGCGGCGAAACTGCCGATCAGCCACAGTGGGCGGAACGCCTGATGGCGCAGGATGTACAAGGCGCGATGGCGGTGCGGGCCGTCGAGCACGGAAAAGGCGATCACGCAGATCGCCGAGAAACAGGTGCCGACCACCAGCGCATAAGCCAGCACCATCGCCAGGCTTTTACCCAGAGACGAGGGCAGCGCGTAGGTCATGTAAACCGTCATCACCAGGGCAATCAGCCACGGCCCGAGTTTGCGCAACGCGAAGCGCAGCATGTCGAGGGCCTTGGGGTGTTGCGGCAGTTCTTCGGTCAGGCCGAAACGCAGGCGCACCCGGTGACTGACCCAGATCAGCGCGGCGGCCAGCAGGCTCCAGACCATCAGGATCATGGCGAAGGCAAAGATGATCGGCAGCCATTCGTTGGCCGGCAGCATCAGCGCCGAGAGTTCTTCCTTGGCCAGGTCGAATTCTTCGGACCAGCGGGTTATCGGGCTATCGGCACCGGAAAACTGCTTTTCGAAACTGGCCAGGCTGCCGCCGATCAAGCCGAGTACGCCTTGCTCGGCGGTGGGCTGGGCTTTTTTGGTGACATCGCGCAGCTTCTTCAGGTCCGCCAGCAGTTTGGTGCGCTGCTGGTCGTTCTCCAGGGACTTGATCACTTCGTCGAGGGATTGGCCCAGGGGTTCCTGGGCTTCGGGCTGGGCCTTCGCTGAATTGTTGAGCAGCCCCGGCAGACTGACTGCCTGGGCAGGCGTCATCGGTAGCAGCGTCATGAGGCAGACAAGGAGTAAACAGGGCAGGGCAAAAAGACGAGCGAACACTAGGCGGTCAACCTCGGGAAGAGCGGATCGGCCGAGTGTACGAGCCCGTCAAAATCAATGCGAGCCGGGCGCGCGGATTTATTCGTTGAGTTTGGCCAGGATCTTGTAAACCACGGTGGCCAGGATCATCAGCATGCCGAGCCACATGGCGAACACGCCGGCGTTCTTGTCGCGGAAATTGAAGCCGATGGCCAGCATGATCATGCCGACGAGAATCGGGATCAGCATCGCGTGGAACGAGGACATCGAGATCATGGCGACTGCCTTGTCGTAGGGGATAACTTAAGTCTAGGTGGCTTTTCGGCGACCGGTGGAGGGGGGTATCAAAATTGAATCACTTGTGGCGAGGGGGCTTGCCCCCGTTCGGCTGCGAAGCAGTCGTCAATCCAGTCACTGCGGTCTGTCAGGCGGAACGCATTGGATGGTTTGGGGATGCTGCGCATCCCAACGGGGGCAAGCCCCCTCGCCACATAGGTTTTTCACAATTCCCGGGTTATGGAAGCTCGCGGCAGGCGTAGAACGCGCTCAGCACTTTGACCAGGTGCGCCAGGTCGTGGCTGCCGCACAGTTCGCGGATCGAGTGCATGGCGAAGGTCGGCAGGCCGATGTCCACGGTGCGTACGCCCAGGTGGCTGGCGGTGATTGGGCCGATGGTCGAGCCGCAGCCCATGTCGCTGCGCACCACGAAGCTTTGCACCGGGACTTCTTCGGCCATGCACAGATGGCGGAAGAACCCGGCGGTTTCGCTGTTGGTGGCGTAGCGCTGGTTGCTGTTGACCTTGATCACCGGGCCGGCGTTGAGTTTCGGGCCGTGGTTGGCGTCGTGCTTGTCGGCGTAGTTGGGATGAACGCCGTGGGCGTTGTCCGCCGAGACCAGCAGGGATTTCTGAATGGTGCGTACGAATTCATCACCCTCAGGCAGCAGGCGACGCAGGGTCTGCTCCAGCATCGGGCCATCGGCGCCGCAAGCCGAGCAGGAACCGACTTCTTCGTGATCGTTGGCCACCAGCACGCAGGTTTCGTCGGTTTCGGTGGTCAGCAACGCTTGCAGGCCGGCGTAGCACGACAGCAGGTTGTCCAGGCGCGCACCGGCAATGAAGTCGCCATGCAGGCCAATCACCGCAGCACTCTGGGTGTCGTAGAAGCTCAGCTCGTAGTCGAGCACCACGTCGGCGTTGAGCCCGTGTTCGCGGGCGAGTTGGTCGGTGAGCACGGCGCGGAAGTCCACGCGCTCGTCACCGGCGAATTGCGCGAGGATCGGCGGCAACTCGGTTTGCGCGTTGATCGCCCAGCCCATGTTGGCTTCACGGTTGAGGTGAATGGCCAGGTTCGGGATCGTAGCGATCGGTGCCTTGAAGTCGATCAACTGGCTCTCGACCTTGCCGTCGCGGCGGAAGGTCACGCGCCCGGCCAGGGACAGGTCACGGTCGAACCACGGTGCCAGCAGCGCGCCGCCATAGACTTCGACGCCCAATTGCCAGAAACCCTGGCGTTGCAGTTCCGGCTGCGGCTTGACCCGCAGGCAGGGGCTGTCGGTGTGGGCGCCGACCAGGCGGATGCCGCCGTGCAGGGGCGAGTGACGGCCCATCTTGAACGCGACAATTGAGGAGTCGTTACGGGTGACGTAGTAACGACCGTTGGTTTCGACGGTCCACGGCTCACGCTCGTCAAGACGCGCAAAACCTGCCGCTTCCAGACGCTGGACCAGGCTGGCAGTGGCATGAAACGGGGTAGGGGAGGCCTTGAGGAAGTCGATCAGGCCTTGGTTCAACTCTTCGCGCATAAGAAACTCCAGACAGCAATGGGCGGGAGTTTAACGTATTGGCCTGGGGCTTTGGGCATGACGTGTGTCGCCGACGTCAGCCGGCGGCCTCGACGCGTTTTTTCAGGTACTGCATGATCACCCGTTCATCTTCGGATTTGTCCGGTTTGGGCAATTGCTCCGGCCAGCGATTACGGGCGTTCAACAGCTTTTTCTGACTGTTCTTGTCCCAACGCAGGATTTCCCGCGAGGCGCATTCCCACCATTCATGGCGGCAAGCCCCGTAATACGCCCCCTCCGGTGCGGCGCTGCCATACAGCAAGTCGCGACCAACCTTGCGCAGCGCGCCGTTCTGGTGGCGCAACTTCCATTTGATTTTCAGCCGCTGCCAGGCCGACGGAAACGGTTTGACCCGCGGCACGTCACGGCAAAGCTCAACCAGATCCTGGCTGAACTGCTCGCCATGCCGGGAGAAGAAATAGGCAACCATCGCATGGAAGAAACGTTTTTCGGCGAAGTAGTGATAGATGTACTTTTTCGCCTCAGCCACGGGCTTGTTACGCATCGCGAACGACAACGCAATCTGCTCGATGGTGTGGATGTCGAAGCCGTCCCGGGTCCATTCGTCGATCAACCGGATGGATTGGTCGAACAGGGCGCCGTCACGGTCGGTCACGCCGCACAGGCCACTGTTGTACAGCTTGAAACCGTTGGTCGGGGTGATGCCGTGGGCGTCCAGGCACGCGCCGAGCTTCTGGTATTCGGGGCGCTCGCAGACGTAGTTCCAGTCGTACTCGAAGCGATCCATCAGGTATTGGCCAGGCTGAATCTGGCTGAAAATCCGGTTCGGGTCGCTGGTGAACAGCGTGTCGGTATCGACGAACAGGGTTTTTTCCGCAAGCTTCAGGCCGGCGGCAATCGCGCAGGCCTTGCGGCGGTGGTGATAGCCGTTTTCGCCCTGCCATTGGGTCAGGGTTTCCTGACTCAGAAATACGGTATCGACCGGCCAGCCAACATAGTCCTCGGGACGGTCCGTGAGGATTCGGATGCTGGGACACTTGCCGTTTTTGGCGTGGGACAGTGCGGTCAAGATGCTGAACTTGGCTTCGCGGCGGTAAACGTCCTGGTTGCCGTAGATCAGGTAAAGCAGTTGGTTGCGGGTTTTCTTGACGGGTGTTGCCAGGGGATCGGTACAACGCATCCGGATCGGTATCCTTATTTCTTAAAGCGGGCGACTGCTTGTCAGGCAGTGCTTAAAACGGTGCCGGACACTCGAAACGCAAGCGTTCGCCGGTTTGAGGATGGGTGAAGCTGAGCATGCTCGCGTGCAGGCACAGGCGCGGCCAGGCAGCCAGGGCCTGCTCGTGGGCGTAGAGCCCGTCACCCAGCAGCGGATGGCCGATGGACAACATGTGCACCCGCAGCTGATGGGAGCGGCCGGTGATCGGCGTCAGCTCGACACGGCACCAGTCGCCACAACGCTCAAGCACGCGCCAGAACGTCAGGGCGTTCTTGCCGAATTCGTGGTCCACCACATGCCGTGGCTTGGTCGGTGGATCGTAGCGCAGGGGCAGGTCGATGCTGCCGCTGTCCAGTTCCGGCTGACCCCAGGCCAGGGCGGTGTAGGCCTTTTCGGTTTCGCGGTCGTGAAATTGCCGAGACAGTTCGCGATGGGTATCCGGGTCACGGGCCAGCAGGATGATGCCGGAGGTTTCCCAGTCCAGGCGATGGACGATACGCGCTTCCGGGTAGCCGTTTTCCTGCAGGCGGGTGATCAGGCAATCCTTGTTGTCGTCGGCCCGGCCAGGGACGGAGAGCAACAGGGTCGGTTTGTTCACCACCAGGACAGCGTCGTCCTGATGGATGATGTGGACGTTGGACAACGGCATTAAAACAGCCTCGTAACAAACGCCAACGGCGGCTCAGAACCCTGCACCCCGTAGGAGCAAAGCTTGCTCGCGATGCAGGCAACTCGGTCCATCTGGTAAACCGAGGTGATGCTATCGCGAGCAAGCTTTGCTCCTACGCGGGGCGCAGGTCTGAGCCGCCGTGGCTCCCGCCGGATCGACTAGCGATCTGGCAGGGTGATATTGAGTTCCAGAATCGAGCAGCTACCCTGGTTTTCCAGGGCGACGTGCACGTCATCGGACCCGATATTGACGTACTTGCGGATCACTTCCACCAGTTCCTTCTGCAAGGCTGGCAGGTAGTCCGGGGTACTGCGCTGGCCGCGTTCATGCGCCACGATGATCTGTAGACGCTCTTTCGCTACCGACGCGGTACTAACCTTTTTACTGGCACGAAAGAAGTCAAAAAGATTCATTATTTACCTCCAAACAGGCGCTCGAAGAAGCCTTTCTTCGTCACATCGAGGAAACGATGTTCCTTTTCTTTGCCAAGGAGGCGGTCGACCGCATCGCCGTATGCCTGACCGGCATCGCTCTGGTCGTCGAGAATCACGGGCACACCGGAGTTGGAGGCTTTCAGTACGGCCTGGGATTCCGGGATGACGCCCAGCAGGGTCACGGCCAGAATCTCTTTGACGTCTTCAACACCGAGCATTTCGCCGTCGCTGACGCGTTGCGGGTTGTAGCGGGTCAACAGCAGGTGTTCCTTGATCGGGTCTTCACCCCGTTCGGCGCGACGGGACTTGCTGGCCAGCAGGCCCAGCATGCGGTCCGAGTCACGTACCGAGGAAACTTCCGGGTTGGTCACGATGATCGCTTCATCAGCGAAGTACATGGCCAGGTGAGCACCTTTCTCGATGCCGGCCGGGGAGTCGCAGACCACGAAATCGAAGTCTTCTTTCAGCGCCATCAGAACCTTTTCCACGCCTTCGACGGTCAGCGCGTCTTTATCGCGGGTCTGACTGGCGGCCAGTACGTAGAGGTTTTCCAGGCGCTTGTCTTTGATCAGGGCTTGTTGCAGGTTGGCTTCGCCGTTGACCACGTTGACGAAGTCATACACCACGCGACGTTCGCAACCCATGATCAGGTCGAGGTTACGCAAACCGACGTCGAAGTCGACGATCACTGTTTTGTGGCCGCGCAGAGCGAGGCCGGTACCGATAGCGGCGCTGGTGGTGGTCTTACCCACACCACCCTTGCCGGATGTAACCACGAGAATCTTGGCCAAGGTGTTTCACCCCTAAGGAAAAAGGACTTTTAGCCCCTGAAAAACATCTCTTGAAAAACTACTGCAGTCGGACAGCCTTGGCTGGAATCCGGTCCTGGGCGGCATTTACCGGCGGTAAGCACTGCTTTTGGCCTTTTTCCTACTTCGTTTGAGCCGTTTTCGCTACGTTTTAGAGATGCTTGGAAAATGCGGCAGTATCCGTTAAAGCCGAATGATGTTCAACACGTCGCCCGACAGGCTGACTTGTACGCCCGAGCCCCACAACGGATCGCGCCGCAGGTCCTCGGAAACCTTGTAATGACCAGCGATGGAGAGCAGTTCGGCGCTCATCTGCTGGCAGAAAATCCGCGCTTTCGTGTCGCCCTTGACCCCGGCCAGTGCACGACCGCGCATCGGGCCGTATACATGGATGTTCCCATCGGCGAGAAGTTCCGCCCCCGGGCTGACCGACGAAACGATGACCAGATCGCCACCCTGGGCATAGATCTGTTGGCCACCACGTACTGGCGAAGTGATTACCTTGGTCGGTTTAATCGTCGGTTCCGGTGGTTTTTCCGGCTTTTTCACCACGACGCCTTCGTTCGGGTCCAGCGGCCGCTCACGGGCACCGGACGGCGGCAGCACCGGCAGGTCGACGGCGATGGCGGCGGCGATGTCCTCGATGCGGCTGGCGCGGATCGCCAGGGTGCGCAGGCCATGGGAACGGCACACGCGCATCAGGCCCGGCAAATCGACGGCGCCTTCGCTGGCCGGGAGTTTGTCCAGGGCCAGCACCAGCGGCGCATTGCTGAAGAAATTCGGCGCCTGGGCAACCTTGGCGGCCAGTTGTCGATCGAGGTTCTCGAGGTCGTTACGGGCCAGTTCCAGCACCGTAATGGCGAGCATGCTGCCCTTCAACTGGAACACAGGATCTTGGTCTAGCGGTTCGGTTTGGCTCATGGTCGGCATACAACGGCTTGTCACTAAAAGTGCCGAGACTTATAACGAGAACGCCCGCAGGCCGCAAGCCGGGTCGAACGATGTAGAATGCGCGGCCATCGTCTTTCCGGAAGCTTTAATGGATCGCCCGCGTTTTCGTCCCGCCTTTCTTTCTCCACGTTTCTGGCCGCTGTGGTGCGGGCTGGGGCTGTTGTGGCTGATTGTCCAGTTGCCGTATCCGGCGTTGCTGCGAGTCGGCCGCCTCCTGGGTGCCTTGATGTACCGGGCGGCCGGCGACCGACGGCGCATCGCCAAGCGCAATCTTGAGCTGTGTTTCCCGCAAAAGTCCGCCGAGGAGCGCAAGCGCCTGCTCAAGGAAAACTTCGCCTCCACCGGCATCGCTTTCTTCGAAATGGCCATGAGTTGGTGGTGGTCGCGCCAGCGTCTGGCCAAACTGGCCCATGTCGAAGGCCTGGAGCATCTGAAAAAAGCCCAACGCGACGGCAAGGGCGTGATTCTGATGGCTGTGCATTTCACCACGCTGGAAATCGGCGCGGCATTGCTCGGTCAGCAGCACACCATTGATGGCATGTACCGCGAACACAAGAACCCATTGTTCGACTACATCCAGCGTCGCGGACGCGAGCGGCACAACCTCGATTCGCTGGCGGTAGAACGCGACGACGTGCGCGGCATGCTCAAGTTGCTGCGGGCGGGCCGGGCGATCTGGTACGCACCGGATCAGGACTATGGCGCCAAGCAAAGTATCTTCGTGCCGCTGTTCGGGATTCAGGCGGCGACCGTCACGGCCACCAGCAAATTCGCGCGGTTGGGCAAGGCGCTGGTGGTGCCGTTCACCCAGGAGCGACTGGCGGACGGCAGTGGTTATCGCTTGGTGATCCATGCGCCGCTCGAAGGTTTCCCCGGCGAGACCGAAGAGGCCGATTGCCTGCGCATCAATCAATGGGTCGAAGGCGCCTTGCGCGATTGCCCGGAGCAATACCTCTGGGCCCATCGCCGCTTCAAGAGCCGTCCGCCCGGCGAGCCGAAACTCTACGCAAAACGCGGTTGAACCACCGATCCCCTTAAGCACCATGGAGTGTTGCGATGCGCCCAGCTGAACCGGTTACAGGGTTGATTCTTTCCGGCGGCGGGGCTCGAGCGGCGTATCAGGTGGGCGTGCTGGCGGCGATTGCCGAATTGCTGCCGCCGGGCGCGGACAATCCGTTCCCGGTGATCGTCGGCACCTCGGCCGGGGCGATCAACGCCGTCAGCCTGGCCAGTGGGGCGATGGACTTTCGCGGCGCCATCGAGCGCCTGACCGCGTTCTGGCAAGGCTTGCGCAGTCATCTGGTGTTGCGCAGCGACTGGCCCGGCGTGATCCACCAGGCCAGCCGCTTTGTCAGCCACAGTTTGCTCGGCATCGGCGCCCAGGTGCCGGTGGCATTGCTCAACAGTTCGCCGCTGCGTGGCTTGCTCAACGACAAACTGCAAATGAACGGCATCGCCGAGGCCATCGCGCAGAAGCAGTTGCAGGCGGTGGCGGTGACCGCGTTCGGTTACGAATCCGGCCAGGCGGTCACCTTCTATCAGGGCGGCGGCACCATCGACGCCTGGTTGCGCCATCGCCGGATCGGCGTGCCGACCCAATTGACCGTTGAACACTTGCTGGCCAGCTCGGCGATTCCGTTGTTGTTCGCCCCGGTGAAGATCGGCGAAGAGTTTTTCGGCGATGGCGCGGTGCGCCAGTCGGCACCGATCAGCCCGGCCCTGCACCTGGGAGCGAGCAGGGTGCTGGTGGTGGGTGTCAGCGGCAACCCGCGCGGGGTCGACCCGGAACAACCGCTGCAACGGGCCTACACCGGCCAGCAGCCGACCCTGGCGCAGATTGGCGGGCACATGCTCAACAGCACGTTCATTGACAGCCTGGAAAGCGATATCGAGCTGTTGCAGCGTCTGAATCAGTTCAGCCACTTGATGCCCGATGGCACGCCGACCCGTGCCCTGGGCGTGGCGCCGGTGGAAGTACTGGTGATTTCGCCGAGCCAGCCAATCGACGAGATTGCCGCGCGGCATCGCCAGGAATTGCCGGCAGCGTTACGCCTGTTCCTGCGCGGGCCGGGTGCGACCAAGACCAGCGGGGCGGGGGTGTTGAGTTATCTGCTGTTCGAGGCGGGGTATTGCAGCGAGTTGATTGATCTCGGGCGGCGGGATGCGTTGGCCAAGCGCGATGAGTTGTGCCGGTTTTTGGGGTTGGCGGAGCCGGTGATCGCCGCTTGAGATTGGCGGTGTGGCTATCGCGAGCAAGCTTTGCTCCTACAGGTTTTGTGTCGTTCACATAATCCCCGAACGATACAAAACCTGTAGGAGCGAGGCTTGCCCGCGAAGACGTCCTCCCGGACACCACAAACAAAAGACCACAACCCCCACCCACCCCGGATGCGCACGTGGCGGACAGCAGCTGCGGTCTCTTGTCTTCAGCTCATCAGAAGTGGAACTTCACCAGGAAGCTCGTCACGTTCTGGTTGGTGGTAAACGCGTTGGTGTCATCAATCCCGTACTTGTTCTTCCAGTAGTCGTATTCCACACCGACGTACAACTGCTTCTCGCCGAAATTCAGCGCCTTGCCCAGGTCGTATTTGACCTGCGGGTTGAAGTGCAGGTTGGCGTGGTATTCGCCACGGGCGTTTTTGTCGTTGTCGACCACCCAGTCCATGTAGCCATCGATCAGGATGTTCGAGTCACCGACCGGGATGGTGTAGGACCAGACGGGGGTGATCTGCCAGACGTTGTTGCCTGGACGATCGCCATCAGGATGGCGCTGGTAGAAGTTCAGCTGGAAGTAGTCGAAACCGGGAATCGCCAGGTCGAAACCCGGGCCGATCAGGTAAGACTCGGAATCACCTTCGCCGAACTCGTAAGTCATCGCCAGCAAGACGTCTTTGATCGGGCCGAATTCGATCTTCTGGTCCAGGACTTTGCCCAACGAAATGCGGGGCTGGAACTCACCGTAATAGGTGTTCGGGCCGTTGTTGAAGTCCTTGTCACCGTTGTAGAAGATCTTGTCGATGAACAGGAAGTTATCCCCATATTTCCAGGCATCGGCGTGCTCGAAAGTGACGGTTTGCTGAATGTGCGGGTTGACCTTGAAGTCCTTGCCATACAGGTAGGTCAGGCTGTTGTTCTGCCATTGCAGCAGGTCGCCGGCCATCGCTTGGC
The DNA here is from genome assembly GCF_055179735.1 of Pseudomonas sp. Emmai. NCBI lineage: Bacteria > Pseudomonadati > Pseudomonadota > Gammaproteobacteria > Pseudomonadales > Pseudomonadaceae > Pseudomonas > Pseudomonas sp. Emmai. Next base: position 2,279,745 of record NZ_CM143685.1, read on the forward strand.
CCCCGGCCAGCAAGGATCCCGCGAGCATCAGGCTGGTGCACGTACGTTTCATTCGGTTGCTCCCAAAAAGTAGGTGGTTCCACGTTTTTTTTCTTAGGTCGGCGCTCTGGTGTGGCGCCTTTCTTTGCAGCTTTGAAAATTCATCCATTCGGTCAGCTTTGTTGCTGTTAGCAAGAGCTGAGCCAAGGCTTTCGAAAAGCCAAAAAACTCCCGTTCGGCTGTTCGAAAACAGTCGATTACGGGAGATTTTTGAATGCCTTGCTACCGTCCAGTGCCGGGGTAAGTTGGCTTTCTGGTCAGGAATTAAATCCGGGCTTTTTTTTAGACCGGATTCGGGCGGCCGCGGAGAATACTGACTCCTTGGCCAGGTCTCAAGTGCCCCGCAACAGCGCACCGACGACAGGTTTGGGGCACGGTTGGCGGCGGGTGGCCTGGCGTCGCAAAACGACAGACTTGAGGGGGTAAAAACCATCTGGTGCTTCCTCTTGTTTTTATTGTTGAGGCGCAGGCAGTTGCTGGCTGCCACAGGGCAGCCAGGTCGCAGGTTTCGATCAGTGCGGGTGGGCGGCGCAGTCGTTGATGGCTGCGCGCTCTTTACCGCCGAGAATGTTGAACAGCAGGTTCAGGGACAGGGCACTCAAGGTCGCCATGGCGATGCCGCTGTGGGTGATCGGGCTCATCCACATCGGCAGGTGCGCGAAGAACTCCGGACGCACCACTGGGATCAGGCCCATGCCAATGCTCACCGCCACCAGCAACTGATTGCGCCGGTCGCCGATGTCGGCTTCTTGCAGGATCTTGATCCCGGTCGCCGCGACCATGCCGAACATCGCAATCGCCGCGCCGCCGAGGACTGCCGGGGGAATCGACGCCACCAGGAACGCCGCTTTCGGCAACAGGCTGAGCATCACCAGCAAGCCACCGGCGACGATGGTCACCGAGCGGCAGCGCACGCCGGTCATCTGCACCAGGCCGATGTTCTGCGCGAAGGAGGAGTGGGTGAAGGTGTTGAAGAATCCGGCGAAGAACGAGGCCGCGGCGTCACACAGCAGGCCGCGACGCAGCATCCGTGGGCAGACTTCGCGGTCGGTGATCTTGCCCAGGGCGAGGAACATCCCGGTGGACTCGACGAAGATAATTACCACCACCAGGCACATGGACAGGATCGGTGCGAGTTCAAATTTGGGCATGCCGAAATGCAGCGGCGTGACGATCTGCACCCACGGCGCCTGGGCCATGCCGCTGAGGTCGACCATGCCGATCACGCCGCAGAGTACGTAGCCCAGGCACATGCCGATCAGCACGGAAATATTGACCCAGAACCCGCGCATGAAGCGGTGGACCAGCAGAATCGTGGCCAGCACCAGTGCGGCGATGGCCAGGTAAATAGGCGAGCCGAATTGAGCGGCGCCGGCACCGCCGCCGGCCCAGTTCACGGCCACAGGGAACAGCGACAGACCGATCGAGGTGATGACCGTGCCGGTCACCAGCGGCGGGAAGAAACGCACGACTTTGGACATGAACGGCGCGATGAGCATGCCGAAGAACCCGGCGGCGATGGTCGCACCGAAGATCCCCTGCAAGCCGATCCCGGGCATGCCGGCCATGGCGACCATGCTGCCGACCGCAGCGAAACTGGCGCCCATCATCACCGGCATGCGAATGCCCATCGGGCCGATGCCGAGGGATTGCACGATGGTGGCGATGCCGGCCACCAGCAGGTCGGCGTTGATCAGGAAGGCGATTTCTTCACGACTCAGGCCAGCGGCCTGTCCGATGATCAGCGGCACCGCGATGGCACCGCCGTACATCAGCAGAACATGTTGCAGACCGACCAGGATCAGTTGCAAAAGGGGCAAACGCTGAATGGCGGGTGCGTCGGGGATGCGCGCTTCGGATAGCTCGGACATGCAACACCTCGGATCTTTTTTATTCTTGTGATTTTTGTATCAGGTGACCGCGGCGCGGCCGTTCGCGGGCAAGCCTTGCTCCTACAGGTCAGCGTGGACCTTGTAGGAGCGAGGCTTGCCCGCGAAGCTTTTCAGCGATTAATTGGTCTGGGCTCCCTGGTTGATCCACGCACCAATCAGGTCACGTTCCTGCTGGGTCATCTGTGTGATGTTGCCCAGTGGCATGATCTGGCTGGCGACGGCTTGCGCCTGGATCCGCGGGGCCAATTGCTGGATTTGTTGCGGGGTATCGAACATCACGCCGGCCGGGGCTGCACTGAACAGCGGGCTGGTGGGTTTGGCCGAATGACACACGGCGCAGCGTTCCTGAATCACGCTGTGCACCTTGTCGAACGCCGGGCCCTGGTTCGATGCTTGCGCCGGTGCGGCGGCTGGAGCTGCAGGTTTCGCCGCTTCAGGTTTGAGGCCTCCACCGACGGCGGTTTCCGGCAACGGTTGGTACTCGATGGTGCCAGGGGCCTTGGCCACTTCCGGTGCGCTCGGCATTTGCGCCGGGCCCGTCACGTAGGCCAGGCTGATCATGCCGACGGCTGCGACCGGCAGGGTCCAGGCAAACTTGTGGCTGTCGTGGCGGGTGTTGAAGTAGTGACGCACCAACACCGCCAGCACCGCGATCCCGGCCAGGATCAGCCAGTTGTATTGGCTGCCGTAGGTGCTCGGGAAGTGGTTGCTGATCATGATGAACAGCACGGGCAAGGTGAAGTAGTTGTTATGACGCGAACGCAGCAAGCCTTTGGCCGGCAGCGCCGGATCGGGCGTGCGGTTCTCGGCAATCGCCGCCACCAGTGCCCGTTGCGCCGGCATGATGATGCGGAACACGTTGCCGACCATGATGGTACCGATGATCGCGCCGACGTGCAGGTACGCACCACGACCGCTGAACACTTTGCTGAAGCCGTAGGCCGCCGCAATGATCAGCACGAACAGGATGCCGCCGAGCAGGGCAGGGCGTTTGCCCAGGGCTGAGTCGCAGAGGAAGGAGTAGATGAACCAGCCGATGAACAGCGAGCCGATACCGATGGCCACACCTTCAGGACCGCTCAGGGTGCTGCCCGGGGCCAGCAGATAGAGTGTCGGGTTGGAGTAGAACACCACGCACAGCAGCGCGATCCCCGACATCCAGGTGAAGTAGGCTTCCCATTTGAACCAGTGCAGGTTGTCCGGCATGGTCGGTGGAGCCAGTTTGTATTTTTCCAGGTGATAGATACCGCCGCCGTGGATCGCCCACAGATCGCCTGCCAGACCACTTTTCGGGTTGACCCGATTGAGGTTGTTTTCCAGCCAGACGAAATAGAACGACGCACCGATCCAGGCCACGCCAGTAATCATGTGAACCCAGCGCACGCTCAGGTTCAGCCATTCCAACAGATGTGCTTCCACAGTCTTTACCTCTCGCCTGTCACTCTGTTGTCGAGTGATCAGACCTTCTCTTATTGGTGGGGGGCAAGGATCAACCGCTCATCCTCTTTGAAAAAATGCTCATCGCAGTTATTGCCTGTGCCACTGCGATCAACCACCAGGAAGTCATCCCGCTTTTCGATCGTCAGCACCGGATGGTGCCAAACGCCGCGATGGTAATTAATGCCCTGCCTGCCGTTGGTGACGAAGGCGCGGACCAAGCCTGATACAGGTTCATCGCCAAGTGGCGCGACCACGATCAGAAAGGGGTTGCCGAGCAGCGGAATGAAAGCCTGGCTGCCCAGCGGGTGACGCTCCAGCATGCTGACGGTCAGCGGCATGTCCTGCGCGTCGGCGCGGAAGATGCTGATGATCGCGTTGTCTTCTGGCGTGGCGGTCTGCACCGTCGCCAGTTTATGAAAGCGCATGGTCGAACCGTTGTTGATCATGAAGTGATCGCTGCCGTCGGTTTCGATCACGTCACCGAAAGGGGCGAAGGCTTCTTTGGTCAGCGGTTCAATCGTCAGTGTGCGCATGCTGGTCTTCTTTTCGTTGAGTTCTGTTGATCGTTCCCACGCTCTGCGTGGGAATGCAGCCCGTGACGCTCTGCGTCACATCCAAAGCGGACGCGGAGCGTCCGGTGATGCATTCCCACGCAGAGCGTGGGAACGATCGGGTGTTATTTAGCGACCTTGCCCAATACGCGCAGGCGACTCACGCCCCCATCCGGGAACACATTGAGGCGGATGTGGGTGATCGGCCCCAGGGCCTTGATCTGCTCGGCGAAGCTGTGTTCGGCGTGCATTTCCAGTTTCTGCGCCGGCAGCAGTTCGCGCCAGAACAGCGATTGGGTTTCGATCTGGCTGTCGGTACCGCCCTTCACGAATGCACCTTGAATGGAGCAGGTGTCCGGGTAGTTGCCCTTGAAGTGCAGGGTGTCGACGATGACTTTCTCGACTTCGCCGGCATGACCCAGCGCCACGATCACCCAGTCATTGCCCGGTGTGCGACGACGCGCGGTTTCCCAGCCATCGCCCATGTTGATGCCACGGCCCGGGTTGAGGATGTTGCTCATGCGACCGAAATGTTCGTCGGAGCAGGCGAGGGCGCGGCCACCGTTGAGGGCTGCGGCCAGGTCGATCTGCTCGTTGTCGCCCACCGCCGACCAGTCACGGTGCGGCACACCGTACACACGCAGACGCGCTACGCCGCCATCCGGGTAGATGTTGAAGCGCAGGTGGCTGAAGGCCTGGTCGTTGTTGATTTCGTGGTAGTGGTGGCTGTTGCCTTGCAGCTCGACGGCCGACAGCACTTCAACCCACTGGGTGTTTTCGGTCGGCTCGCCTTCAGCCAGGAAACAGGCTTCCAGGGACGCCGACGGCGGGTAGTTGCCGGTGAAGAATGAAGTGTCGATGTCCACGCCTTTGATCGAACCCGCGACACCCAGGCGAATCACTGCGCTGTCATAGCCTTCGAAACGCTTGCGGCGCGATTCCCAGCCGTCCATCCACTTGCCGTTGTCATCGAACACGCCTTCTTTCCACACGGCCGGGGTCGGCTGGAACAGGCGGTTGGCATCAGCGAACCAGTCATCGGTGACCGAGATGATTTTGGTGCCCAGGCGGGCGTCGGCCAGGTTGACGAACTTCTCGAAAGGTACGGCGTAAGCTTTCATTCTTCTTGTCTGCCTTTAATTAGTTGGCTTGGGATGCTCTCGGGGCCCAGGGAAACGCAAGCGTTCATGAGGTTTCTTGGGCCAGGATCGCTATAGGGTCAGTAATCGGAACAGGGCGATCTTGTTGATCTCCGCCAGCGCGCATTTGAACTCGGTGTCTTCCGTGTTGTGAATGCGCGTTTCGAACGCCGCGAGGATCTGATGCCGGTTGCTGCCTTTTACCGCCATGATGAAGGGAAACTTGAACTTGGCTTTGTAGGCGTCGTTCAGCTCGGTGAAGCGCTGGAACTCTTCGGCCGTGCATTGGTGAATCCCGGCGCCAGCCTGTTCATTGGTGCTGGCTTCGGTCAGTTCGCCCTGGACGGCCGCACGGCCGGCCAGGTCGGGGTGAGCGTTGATCAGGGCCAGTTGGCTGTGTTGGTCAGCGCTCAACAAAATGTCGCTCATGCGCTGGTGCAGGGTTTCGATCTCGTCGATCGAAGCGTCCTGGCCCAGGTCGAAGGCCTTCTCGGCCACCCATGGCGAATGTTCGTAGATGTCGGCGAACGCGGCGACAAACGCGTCGCGGCTCAGGCTCGATGGTTTGACGGTTTGAAAGGTGCTCATTTCGCAGCCCCTTGGTACGGGTGGGTTTCGTGCCAGTGGCGAGCGATGTCGACGCGACGGCTGAACCACACCTGTTCATGACTTTTAGCGTATTCGATAAAGCGCTTGAGCGAGGCCAGACGCGCCGGACGGCCGATCAAGCGGCAGTGCAGGCCAATCGAGAGCATCTTCGGCGCCTCGGCACCTTCGGCGTACAGCACATCGAACGCGTCTTTGAGATATTCGAAGAAATCGTCGCCCTTGTTGAAACCCTGGACCTGGGTGAAACGCATGTCGTTGGTGTCCAGGGTGTACGGGATCACCAGGTGCGGCTTGCCGGTTGGGTTGTTCGGTTCCCAGTAGGGCAGGTCGTCGTCGTAGGTGTCGCAGTCGTAGAGGAAACCACCTTCTTCCATCACCAGCCGGCGGGTGTTCGGGCCGGTGCGGCCGGTGTACCAGCCCAACGGGCGTTCGCCGGTGAGTTCGGTGAGGATGCGGATCGCTTCGAGCATGTGCTCGCGTTCCTGGGCTTCGTCCATGTACTGGTAGTCGATCCAGCGATAGCCGTGGCTGCAGATTTCGTGGCCGGCTTCGACCATGGCACGGATCACGTCCGGGTGGCGCTGGGCGGCCATGGCGACGGCGAAGATGGTCAGCGGGATGTCGAATTCCTTGAACAGTTTAAGCACCCGCCACACGCCGGCGCGGCTGCCATACTCGTAAAGGGATTCCATGCTCATGTTGCGCGCGCCTTGCAGCGGCTGCGCCGAGACCATTTCCGAAAGGAAGGCTTCGGATTCTTTATCGCCATGCAGGATATTGCGCTCGCCACCTTCCTCGTAATTGAGCACGAAGGACAGGGCGATGCGGGCATTGCCCGGCCAGTGTGGGTGCGGAGGGTTACTGCCGTAACCAACCAGGTCGCGTGGGTAGTCAGCGCTCACTGCAGTCTTCCTTCTTGTTCGTGTCGACTTATTCAAGGTCAGAGTTGTGTGGCAGCCTGGTGTGGCGTCACAGCGATGGGCTGATTGTATACAACTTTATATTCAATTTGTAAGCCTGATTTTTTGCATTTTTCACTGACTGTCATGAATGGGTGTTACTGCAAGAAACCTGCCTGGCTGGTCAGCTAATGGGTAAGAGGTCCGCTGCACGCATGGTTCGTGGTCAGATTCGCCGGGAAACCTTGTGTGGCGGTGGTGGCGATAAAAATGTCGTTTTTATTGTGTACAATTTTTTTGAAAAGTGTCTTAATCAGTCGCTCGCCGCAGCTTTTCGTGCTCCGAAACGGTGCGGTCTCCTTTTCAACTGACTTCGGGAGGCGCGAGGCCTGACTGCTGTATGCAGGCAGGCGCGCAGAATCAATGGGACGTTTGACTACACACGTTTTGGACGCTGCACACGGTTGCCCGGGCAGCTCGATCAAGGTCGAGTTGTACCGCGTTGAAGGCTCGCAGCTGGAATTGGTCGCCAGCGCGATCACCAACAGCGATGGCCGTGTCGATGCACCGTTGCTGCAAGGCGATGACTACCGTTCCGGGGTCTATCAGGTTCAGTTTCATGCGGGCGATTACTACCGCGCCCGTGGCGTTCAGTTGCCGGAGCCGGCGTTCCTCGACGTGGTGGTGCTGCGGTTCGGCATCTCTGCGGAACAGGATCACTACCACGTGCCGCTGCTGATTTCGCCGTACAGCTATTCGACCTACAGAGGAAGCTAGACTCCCCCAAGAATCTGCGCATAAAGCTTCTTTGGTCTTTTGCCCGCCCACACTGCGGGCTTTTTTTTGTCCCGGAAAATGTGGTGTGGCGGATGACGCCTTCGCGGGCAAGCCTCGCTTCTACAGATGTTGTGCCGTCCGCAATGCCGGTGAACGACACAAACCCTGTAGGAGCGAGGCTTGCCCGCGAAGCTTTTGCCCTTAACGGCTCAACAACGACGCCGCCCCCGCACCACTGAACAACCCCGCGCTGATCCGGTTAAACCAACTCTGTCCTTTACCCGTGCGCAGATACCGAGCCGCGCCATGGGCGCCCAGCCCATACGCCAACTTGCACAGCAGATCGAGCACGGTCCAGGTCGCAATCATCACCAGCAGCTGCGGCAAAAACGGCTGCTCGGCACTCAAGAACTGTGGCAGGAAAGCGGCGAAGAACAGAATGTCCTTCGGATTGCTCGCGCCCAACACAAACGCGCGCCCGAACAGGGCACGAAAGCGCGGTACCGGCGCAGCCTGGGGCACTTCAGCGCCCACCGATGGCTGGCGCGATTGCTGCCAGCTCTGCCAGGCGAGGTAGAACAGGTACAGCGCGCCCACGATCTTCAGCGCGCTGAACAGCTGTTCCGATGCCAGCAGCAGGGCGCCCAGGCCCAGTGCCGAGGCACTGAGCAGACAAATCGAAGCAATCACGCCACCGAGAAACGCCGGGTACGACCGGCGCAAACCGTAGTTCAAACTGTTGCTGATCATCAGCAAAGACAATGGCCCCGGGATCAGGATCACCACCAGCGCAGCGCCGCTGAACAGCAGCCAGGTTTCCAGACTCATCACTTTCCTCCTAATGTGCAAAAGCCCCACCCGACGGGGTGAGGCTGTTTGAAGCTATGACGGGTTACAAGAAAATGAACTTGGCGATGAAGATCGCGCAGAGCACCCACAGACTGATGGAAATTTCCTTGTACTTACCGGTGCCGGCCTTCAGCACCACGTAAGTGATAAAGCCCAGCGCGATGCCGTCGGCGACCGAGAAGGTCAGCGGCATCATGATCGCGGTGACGATCGCCGGGATGCTGTCGGTCGCTTCATCCCATTCGATGTGAGCCATGCCGCTCATCATCAGCATCGCCACATAAATCAGTGCACCGGCGGTGGCATAAGCCGGAATCATGCCAGCCAGCGGTGCGAAGAACATCGCGGCAATAAATAGCACACCTACGGTCACGGCGGTAAGACCAGTCCGACCACCCGCAGCGACACCCGCGGCACTTTCTACATAGCTGGTGACCGGCGGAACACCGACCATCGCCCCGAAAACGCTGGAGGCGCTGTCGGCTTTCATCGCGCGGGAGAGGTTTTCGATACGACCGTCTGCGTTCACCAGGTTGGCGCGCTGGGCCACACCCATCAGGGTGCCGGCGGTGTCGAACATGTGCACGAAAAGGAACGCCAGCACCACGCTGATCATGCTGACGTTGAACACACCGGCGATGTTCATGGCCATCCAGGTCGGGGCCAGGCTCGGCGGGGCGGACATGATGCCTTCGTAATGGACGAGGCCCAGGCCCCAGCCGGCGGCCGTCACGGTGATGATGCTGATAAGGATCGCGCCGAACACCTTGTGGTAACTGAGCACGGCGATCATCAGAAAGCAGATGGCGGCCAGCAGCGGACCGGGTTCGCGCAGGGAACCGAGCTTGATCAGGGTGGCCGGGCTGGCAACGATGATGCCGGCAGTTTTCAGGCCGATGATCCCCAGGAACAGCCCGACACCCGCGCCCATGGCGTAGCGCAGGCTCACGGGAATGCTGTTGAGCAGCCATTCGCGGATCTTGGAAAAGGTCAGGATCATGAATAACACACCGGAGACAAACACCGCACCGAGGGCGGTTTCCCAGTTGTAGCCCATGGTGCCGACCACGGTGTAGGTGAAGAACGCGTTCAGGCCCATACCCGGCGCCAGGCCGACCGGCCAGTTGGCATACAGGCCCATCAACAGGCAACCGAGCGCGGCGGCGATGCAGGTGGCGACAAACGCGGCACCGTGATCGATGCCAGCGTCAGCCATGATGTTCGGGTTGACGAAGATGATGTAAGCCATCGTGATGAAGGTTGTCAGACCGGCAATCAGCTCGGTCTTCACCGTGGTGCCATGCAAGCTGAGTTTGAAGAGGCGTTCCAGCCAGCCATTGCGTAATGGCGGCGAGAGGTCCAGCGTCGGGGCTTCGGATTTGCGGCTTTCCACAGCGAATACTCCTCAAGAGTTTTATTTTTATTTCCAGGGCCGGACCCATGAGGGTGGCAGCGGCCCTTTGAGGCACTTGCGAATTTGTTGACCGCTTGGTCAGGAACTCGCACGAAGTGGATTATGCTTTTGTATACAAATAAAGCAAATAATGTTTTTGATTTTGTAGACGAAAGTTTTGGCGATAGGGATATATCGCCTGCGGTGACGCCTTTGCGGGCAAGCCTCGCTCCTACAGATAAACGCATGACCCTGTAGGAGCGAGGCTTGCCCGCGAAGGCGGACTCAAGGTCACATCGTCTGCTGGTTGTTCCCCAACGCCAGATTCACCGCCAACCACCCATCCACCGCCGCCTCCCCAGCCTCGGCAAACACCCGCTCCAGCAACTTCACCTGCTCACGCCGCAATGACTGCTCGAACCGCGCGCCATCCTCGGTCAGCTCCAGCAACCGCTTACGCTTGTCGGCCTCGGACGCCACGCTCTCCACCAGATGCATTTCCACCAATTGCCGCAGCGGAATGTTCAGCGCCTGCTTGCTCACGCCGAGCAACGCCAGCAATTCCTTCACGCTCAGGTTCGGATAACGGGCGATGAAAAACACGATGCGTTGATGCACTCGGCTCAAGCCACGACGCTCAAGCATTTCGTCGGCCTTGGCGGTGAACGCCTGGTAGCCGAAGAAAAACGCTTCCATGGCGTGTTGCTGAGTTGTGGGGTTTTTAAGGTCAAGCATATTGACGTATCCGCTCAAGCTGTCGTAATTTCGGTCAATCAGTTTGACTCATTTTCTTCTAGCCTCGCTACCGGTGACCCCATGGCTTTTTCCGAACGTGTCTCGCGCCTTAAAAGTTCTTTGATCCGAGAAATCCTCGCCGCCGCCCAGCGCCCAGAGGTGATGTCGTTCGCTGGCGGCTTGCCGGCCGAAGCCATGCTGCCGAAGGTCGAGTGGGCTGACATGCCGTTGTCCATGGGCCAATACGGCATGAGCGAAGGCGAGCCGGCACTGCGAGAAGCCCTGGCGGCCGAAGCGCGGGCGTTGGGCGTACCGTGTGAGGCGAGCCAGGTGTTGGTGGTCAGCGGCTCCCAGCAAACCCTCGATCTGGCGGCCAAGCTCTATATCGACAAAGGCACTGAGATCCTGCTGGAAGCGCCGACCTATCTCGCGGCGTTGCAGATTTTCCAGCTGTTCGGCGCCGACTGCATCACCGTGCCGCTGGAGGCCGATGGGCCCGACCTTGCACAAATGCGCGCGCGCCTGGAAAAACATCGTCCGGCGTTTATTTACCTGATCCCGACTTTCCAGAACCCGTCGGCCGTGCGCTACAGCGAAGCCAAACGCGATGCGGTGGCGGCGCTGCTCGATGAGTTTGGCGTGACGCTGATCGAAGACGAGCCCTACCGCGAACTGACCTTCGACGGCGCCAGCGCCACGCCAATCGTCAGTCGCTTGAAAACCGCCAGTTGGATCTACACCGGCACCGTATCGAAAACCCTGCTGCCGGGCCTGCGGGTTGGTTATCTGATCGCCAGTCCGGACCTGTTTCCGCACTTGTTGCGGCTCAAGCAATCGGCGGACCTGCACACCAATCGGGTAGGGCAGTGGCAGGCGCTGCAATGGATCGGCACCGAGAAATTCCAGCAGCATCTGAGTGAGCTGCGGGATTTCTATCGGATGCGTCGGGATGCCTTCCAGTCGGCACTGAAAACACATTTTTCCGATCTGGCGGATTGGAACGTGCCGCAAGGCGGGCTGTTTTTCTGGCTGACGCTCAAGCAACCGCTGGATACCCGCACGTTGCTCAAGACGGCCTTGGCAGCGGACGTGGCGTTTATGCCGGGCGAACCGTTCTTCCCTGATCCGGATAACAATCCCGGCCATTTGCGGCTGAATTTTAGTCACATCGACCCGGCGCGGCTGGAAGAAGGCCTCAAGCGGTTGGCGGCGGTGGTGAGGCAGGCCCAAGCGGCAAAGGCAGCCTGAAGTCATAAAAAACCGGCTTGAGGGCCGGTTTATTTTTATCTGGGATTTGCGGTGGCAGGGCGGGCCTCATCGCGGGCAAGCCTTGCTCCTACAGGTTGGGAGTGATCGCAAAATGTGAGCAGCGCCACCAATCCGTAGGAGCAAGGCTTGCCCGCGATGGCGTCCGCAAAAACGCCACTGAAAAATCAGGCCGCAGCGAAGCGCTTATCCAGATAATCAATAATCACCTTGGACTCATACATCCAGGTGGTCTGCCCATTCTCTTCAATGCGCAGGCACGGCACCTTGATCTTGCCGCCGTGATCCAGCAACGCCTGGCGATCCTGCTCGTTGTTCTTCGCATCGCGCAGCGCCACCGGTACGTTCAAGCGGCGCAGGGTGCGGCGGGTCTTCACGCAGAACGGGCAGGCGTGGAACTGATACAGGGTCAGGCCCTTGGCGGCGTTGTTGACCTGGGCCTGGACCTCGGCCGGGCGCTGCTTTTTGCCCGGGCGGGTGATGAAGTCGATGAAGATGATCAGTTGGCCAAGGCCGACACGAAGCGCTTTTACGAACACGTTGAAAGCCTCACGGTGGGAATCGAGAAAGGCGCGCAGCTTACCTGATTTTTCACAGGCGAAAAAAAACCGGCGATGAATGCCGGTTTTCTTCGTGCTGCGGATTACTTGATCAGGCTGAGAAACTCGCTGCGGGTGGCGGCGTTTTCCCGGAACTCACCGAGCATCACCGAGGTGATCATCGACGAATTCTGCTTCTCGACACCGCGCATCATCATGCACATGTGCTTGGCCTCGATCACCACCGCAACGCCCAGGGCGCCGGTGACTTGCTGGACCGCGTCGGCGATCTGGCGGCTGAGGTTTTCCTGGATTTGCAGGCGACGCGCATACATATCGACGATCCGCGCGACTTTCGACAGCCCCAAGACCTTGCCGCTCGGGATGTAGGCGACGTGGGCCTTGCCGATGAACGGCAGCAGGTGGTGTTCGCACAACGAGTAGAGCTCGATGTCCTTGACCAGCACCATTTCGCTGTTGTCGGAGCTGAACAAGGCACCGTTGGTGACTTCTTCCAGTGTCTGTTCATAACCGCGGCAAAGGTACTGCATGGCTTTGGCGGCACGCTTTGGCGTGTCGAGCAGGCCCTCGCGGGACACGTCCTCGCCCAATTGACCGAGAATCGCGGTGTAATTCTGTTCCAGGGACATGAAACTACCTGTGGGATTTTTCGCAAAGGGCAAGGGTACGGTGGCAAACACGGCGCTGCAAGCGTGGCGCGACAGCTTTACTCGTCGCGACCTTCCATCATGGTGCGTTTGAGCAGCACATAAACCGCGCCGGCGCCGCCGTGTTTGGCCTGGCACGAGGTGAAGCCGAGCACTTGGGAATGCTGGCGCAGCCAGGTGTTGACGTGGCTTTTGATCATCGGCCGCTTGCCGTCCAGGCGCACGGCTTTGCCGTGGGTGACGCGCACGCAGCGGATTTCGAATTTGGTTGCTTCGGCGAGAAAGGCCCAGAGGGTTTCCCGGGCCTTTTCCACGTTCATGCCGTGCAGGTCAAGGCTGCCTTCGAACGGGATCTGGCCAATCTTGAGTTTGCGGATCTGGCTTTCCTGCACACCGTCGCGGGCCCACATCAACTCATCTTCCGGGCCGACATCAATCACGAACTGATCGGACAAGCCATCAACGGTGGTGGCATCGGTGCGCACGGTGGCGGCCTGACGCAGCTTGGCGATCTGGGCGCGGTCGCTTTTGGGTTTGCCGGTTTCGGCGCGATCGTGCTTGATCGGCTTGATGCCTTGAGTCGCACTTTTGAACAGGGAAAAATCGTCGTCTTGCATGTCAGCCTCCGCGAAGGAGGGCAGTTTACCCAAGTCGGGACGCGATCCATAACAATTGGGCCCGGCAAGTTGCCGAGCCCAAGGATTCAGTCGTGTTTTTTCATCAGGTGCGGGGACATGTTCAGCGCTTGCGACTGGCGCGAGCGGCGACGGCAGCGGCGCCACAGCCACACGCCGATGTACAGCACGAACAGGCCGATCACCGCGATCACCGCCGCGCCGACCTTGTTGGTATTCAACTCGCCCAGTGCGGGCGCGTGGCCGAGCAGGCTGCCGACACCGGCCAGCGTCATCAATACGCCGAGCATCGCCAGCAGGGCGGCAATCGCTGCACCGATTCGAAAACGCCAGTTGCTTTGGCCTTTGGGCCGCAAGCGGCGTGCGTCAAAACCATCGGATAACTTCATTCCGACCTTCCTCAATGGGTATCGGCCCTTCGACCGGGAGTTGACCGGGATGTTCCTGAGGCTAGGGCAATTGCAGCAAATGAGAGGCTTTTGCGGATGAGCGGCGGCATGTGCCGCTCATCAAAAGTCGGTCAGATCAGATCGTGGGTCAGGGCAAGGGTGGCGAAGTTGTCCGCCATGATTGCCATTTCGGTCTGCTGAACGTGCTCGGCGCTGAGTACACCCCCCTTGTAAGGCAGGTCGCGGGTGGCACAGGCATCCTCGACCAGGGTGCAACGAAAGCCCAGGTTCTTCGCCGCGCGCACGGTGGTGCTGACACTGGAGTGGCTCATGAAGCCGCAAACGATCAGGTCCAGGGAGCCCAGCTCTTGCAGGCGATCGTACAGCGTGGTGCCGTGGAACGCGCTCGGCAGCAGTTTGCCGATAATGGTTTCATCGCTCGTTGGTTCGAGGCCCGGAATGAACTCGCCGCGTTCGCCCTGTGGATCGAACAGCCCGCCGACGGTGCCGAGGTGACGTACGTGCACGATCGGCCGACCGGCTGCGCGGGCAGCGGCCACGATTTGCTTGATGTTCGCGACGGCAGCTTCCATGCCGCTCAGGGCCAGCGGGCCGCTGAGGTATTCTTTCTGGGCATCGATGATGATGAGGGTCGCCTGGCTCAGTTTGGCCGCCGGGTAACCGCGACCGCTGAGTTGAAACATCGTTTGTGGAACGGACATTCTGGGGCTCCTTGGAGTGGGGCTTTTGCGACATTGTCCTCTGGCTGAGCGGTTCTGTGAATCGCTACCATCGTAGGCACCGTCGTTGCTGGCTTGCAGCCTTGTCAAGAGGCTCATTCTGTTCAATAGCCAAGCACAAAAATGGAAGAGTCCTACATCTGATCCGGTGTTTTTCCTGCGTCGTCGTGGCGCGTTTTGGCTGTTAGAATCGCCCGTCGTTTTATTTGCCAGTTTTATTTGGAGTTGCCGCTGTGATCACTTCCCGACTTCGTACCCTGCGTGACCATATCCGTTGGGCCGTCAGCCGCTTCCATGGGGAGGATCTGTTTTTCGGCCATGGGACCGACAACGCCTGGGACGAAGCCCGTCAACTGGTGTTGGGTGCATTGCACCTGCCGTGGGAAATTGCCGACAGCTATCTGGACTGCAATCTGGAAGACGATGAACTGGTCAATCTGCAACGCTTGCTCAAGCGTCGCATCGAGGAGCGCATTCCTACCGCTTACCTGTTGGGCGAGGCCTGGTTCTGCGGCATGTCGTTCATTGTCGATGAGCGTGTGCTGATCCCGCGCTCGCCGATTGGCGAACTGATCGAAAAGCGCTTCGCTCCGTGGCTGGGCAAGGATCCGGCGCGGATTCTCGACCTGTGCACCGGTTCCGGCTGCATCGGTATCGCCTGTGCCTACGAGTTCCAGAACGCCGAAGTGGTGCTGGCCGACCTGTCGTTCGAAGCACTGGAAGTGGCCAATCAGAACATCGAGCGTCATGGCGTCGATGAGCGGGTATACACGGTTCAGGGCGATGGCTTTGATGGGTTGCCGGGGCAGCGTTTCGACCTGATCGTGTCGAACCCGCCCTACGTCGATGCGGAAGATTTCGCCGACATGCCGGACGAATACCAGCACGAACCGGAACTGGGCCTGGCCTGTGGCGACGACGGTTTGAACCTGGTGCGCCGGATGCTCGCCGAAGCGGCGAATCACCTGACCGAGAAGGGTTTGCTGATTGTCGAAGTAGGCAACAGCCAGGTGCACGTCGAAGCGCTGTACCCGGAAGTCGACTTCGCCTGGCTCGATTTCGAGCGCGGTGGGCATGGCGTGTTCATGTTGACCGCCGAGCAGTGCCGCGATCACCAGGCGGTGTTTGCGTCCCGCGTTTAACCGCTAAAGATCGTTCCCACGCAGAGCGTGGGAACGATCAGCCATCAACGGTGCGTCGCAATCCAGATCAACAACCCCGCCTGAAACACCGAAAACGCCACCAGGCACGTAATCGTAAAACGCAGCCCGGCGTCTTCACGCTTGTACTTGCTGACCTTTTCTTCGTGCTTCTTGAGCTTCACTTCCTGCTCGGCCAGGTTCTGCTCCGCCTGCTGCAACATCTGCGCGGCTTCGAGAATTTCCACCTGTTGCAGCTTTTCGCTGTTCCAGTCCGCCAGCAAGTCGCCGACCTGGACCTCTTTGACGCTGCCCTTCAAATGCTGGGCATCGGCGTACGCGACTTCAAAACCGTGCATGCGCAAAAAGTGATCGCGGCGCAGGCGCGTGTCTTCGTTCAGCGCATCCTTGTTGTTCAGGTCGCTGCCGTCGACGGTGTAGGTGGGCCAACGCTTTTTCGCCCAGCTAATGCCTTGAGCGGCCAGGTAGCGTCCGATGCCGCGGTTCATCGGCTCGATCTGCAAGCCGCTGTCCGGGCCGAAATGCACGCGTTTGGTGTCGTGATCGACCCAAACGTCCAAGTGATTCTGCTCTTTGCGCACCCGCTGGCCCGGCAACTTGATGGTCAGGCGCATCAGGCTGCGTTCCTTGCTGTTGCGCTCGGCGTAACCGAACTCGACAAAGCGCAACGGCCGGCTACCGGTGTTGCGGTCGGTCTTCAACGGCGCCAGGCGAAGCATCTTGTGGTGCTCGGCGTGGACGTCCGCCCACGGCAACTCGACCGCTGGCGGTGTGTCTTTTTCAGCGGTGGTGTCGGGTGAAGTCTGGGTATCAGTCATAACGGCGAGATCCTGTCCAAGCGCTGCTTGCCGCCAGTCATAGCGCCGGCGACAAAGGCTTATCGGCCGTTTTTTTGAAGACTAGAGGGTAACAGCGCTCAACTGGAGCGAAGTCCGTCAATAAAGCCGAGGATTCGCGAGCCAAGTTCAGCGGCCAGGGGCAATTGTGGATCCTTATAGGATGCCAACTGCCGTTTCACATCGTTGGGCACGATGCGCATCACGTGGTTCATGCCCTCGATCACCGCCAGTTCGGCGTCCGGTTTGGCCTCCTTGAGCAGCTTGGCGTCGCCGACGCCGACCTGGATGTCGCTGGTGCCCTGGATGATCAGCGCCGGCATTTTCAACCGGGCGAAAGCGCCCGCCGGGTCCTGGCGGAACAGCGAAATCAGGTACGGCTGCACGCTCGGGCGAAAAATCACCTGCAACTGCGGCGGGACGTTGTCATCGGTGTGGCCGGCCTTGAGGCTGTCGAGCAGTTCATTGCTGCGCAGCATCAGCGGTGGCGGCAGGCGATTGCTCAATTGCTGGCGCAGCACCTGGTCCACTGGCCGGGCGCTGCCGGACATGGAAATCACCGCCGCCGCATCGACGCTCGGCGCCGCCAGCGTGGCGATCAACGCACCTTCGCTGTGGCCGAGCAGAATCAATTTGCCGAAACGCGGATCAGCCTTGAGCTTGCGGCTCCAGGCCTCGGCATCGGCTACGTAGGCTTCCACCGACAGATTGCGTTCGTCCGGGGTCGCGGCCAGGCTCGCCGCCACGCCGCGCTTGTCGTAGCGCACGCTGGCGATATTGTGTTTGGCCAGCACCCACGCCAGGCGCTTGAGGCTGTCGTTGCGCCCGCCGTCGGGGTTGTTTCCGTCGCGATCCGTAGGACCGGAGCCGGAAATGATCAGGACAACCGGCACCGGCGTGTCGGATTTAGGCAGCAACAATGAGCCGAAAAGCTCTCCGGTGCCGGTATCCAAACTGATCGGTCGTTGTAGGACAGTGGCCTGAACGAAGCCGGTAAACAGGGTAAGACTCAAGGCTAGAACTCGCAGCATCATCACGCCATCATGGATAAGGTGCCGGTTGGACTCGCGGGCACCGGTAAGGTTCGAGGATGAACTACTTGGGTTGCCTGCGTATACTGGCGCGCATTACGTATTCAGGTTCGATTTCACGGAGCGTCCCGCATGTCCGGCAATACCTACGGCAAGCTGTTCACTGTCACCACCGCAGGCGAAAGCCATGGTCCGGCGTTGGTCGCCATTGTCGACGGCTGCCCGCCGGGTCTGGAGATTTCCCTGGAGGATCTGCAGCGTGACCTTGACCGCCGCAAGCCCGGCACCAGCCGCCACACCACCCAGCGCCAGGAAGCCGACGAAGTCGAAATCCTCAGCGGCGTGTTCGAAGGCCGCACCACCGGTTGCGCCATCGGCCTGTTGATCCGCAACACCGACCAGAAGTCCAAGGACTACTCGGCGATCAAGGACCTGTTCCGCCCGGCCCACGCCGACTACACCTACCACCACAAGTACGGCGAGCGCGATTACCGCGGCGGCGGTCGCAGCTCGGCCCGGGAAACCGCCATGCGCGTGGCGGCCGGGGCGATTGCCAAGAAGTACCTGGCGACTCAGGGCATCGTTATTCGTGGCTACATGAGCCAGCTCGGTCCGATCGAAATCCCGTTCAAGACCTGGGATTCGGTGGAAGAAAACGCCTTCTTCAGCCCCGACCCGGACAAAGTGCCGGAACTGGAAGCCTATATGGACCAGTTGCGCCGCGACCAGGATTCGGTCGGCGCCAAGATCACCGTGGTCGCTGAAGGCGTGATGCCGGGCCTGGGCGAGCCGATCTTCGACCGCCTCGACGCCGAACTGGCCCACGCGCTGATGAGCATCAACGCCGTGAAAGGCGTGGAAATCGGCGCCGGTTTCGCCAGCGTCGCCCAGCGCGGCACCGAACACCGCGATGAAATGACCCCGGAAGGTTTTCTCAGCAACAACGCCGGCGGCATTCTCGGCGGCATCTCCTCGGGCCAGCCGATCGTCGCGCACCTGGCATTGAAGCCAACGTCGAGCATCACCACGCCGGGCCGTTCCATCGACATCCATGGCAACCCGGTGGACGTGATCACCAAGGGCCGTCACGACCCGTGCGTCGGCATCCGCGCCACGCCGATTGCCGAAGCGATGATGGCCATCGTGCTGATGGATCACCTGCTGCGTCATCGCGGGCAGAACGCCGATGTGCAAGTGAGCACGCCGGTGTTGGGTCAGCTTTAATGGCTCACCGCACAGTCGCCGGGGCCTGAAGACCTTGGCGGCGCTCCCGTACTGGCGGCTCTCCAGTTTCTATCTGTTCTATTTCGCCTTGCTCGGTTCGACAGCGCCATTTCTGGCGCTGTACTTCGATCACCTGGGCTTTTCCAGCGCGCGCATCGGCGAACTGGTGGCGATCCCGATGCTGATGCGCTGCGTGGCGCCGAACATCTGGGGCTGGCTCGGCGACTACACTGGCCGACGCCTGGCCATCGTGCGCTTCGGCGCAGTCTGCACGTTGCTGACGTTCTCGCTGATCTTCGTCAGCAAAACCTACGCCTGGCTGGCGATGGTCATGGCGCTACACGCGTTCTTCTGGCACGCGGTGCTGCCGCAATTCGAAGTCATCACCCTGGCGCACCTCAAGGGCCAGACCTCTCGCTACAGCCAGATTCGTTTGTGGGGCTCCATCGGTTTCATCATCACCGTGGTCGCCCTCGGGCGGGTGTTCGAGTGGCTGAGCCTGGATGTCTACCCCGTGGCGCTGGTGTTGATCATGGCCGGGATTGTCGTCAGCAGCTTGTGGGTGCCAAACGCACAACCGGTACAGAGCGAACGCGTGACCGGGGAGGGCTTCCTCAAGCAACTGCGCAGCCCCGGCGTATTGGCGTTTTACGGTTGCGTGGCGCTGATGCAGATGAGCCACGGGCCGTATTACACCTTTCTGACTCTTCACCTGGAACGTCTCGGTTACAGCCGTGGCGTGATCGGCATGCTCTGGGCCGTCGGTGTCGTCGCGGAAGTCCTGATGTTCCTGGCCATGAGCAAAATCCTCGCGCGCTTCTCGGTGCGCCGGGTGCTGATGGCGAGTTTTCTGCTGGCGGCCCTGCGCTGGTTGCTGCTAGGTTCGTTCGCTGAGTTTTTGTGGGTGCTGTTGTTCGCCCAAGTACTGCACGCAGCCACCTTCGGCAGCTTTCACGCGGCTGCCATCCAGTTCGTGCAACGTAGTTTCGGCGCCCGTCAGCAGGGCCAGGGCCAGGCGTTGTACGCAGCACTGGCCGGCACCGGCGGCGCACTCGGCGCGTTGTATTCCGGCTACAGCTGGAATGCCCTCGGCGCCACATTGACCTTTAGTATTGCCAGCCTCGCAGCCTTCGCCGCTGCCGTTATCATTGCCACACGTATGCAAGAGGACCGGCCATGAGCCTTACCCGTGAACACCTCGCCCAGGAAATCATCGACGCCGGGCGTTTTTTGTACGGTCGCGGCTGGTCGCCGGCCACCAGCAGCAATTATTCGACGCGCCTGTCACCGACCGAAGCGCTGCTGACCGTGTCGGGCAAGCACAAAGGCCAACTCGGCCTCGACGATGTGCTGGCCACCGACCTGTCCGGCAACAGCCTGGAACCGGGCAAGAAACCGTCCGCCGAAACCCTGCTGCACACCCAGCTCTACAGCTGGCGCCCGGACATCGGCGCGGTGCTGCACACCCATTCGGTGAACGCCACGGTGCTGTCGCGCCTGACGCCGCAAGCCTTCATCGAATTTGAAGACTACGAACTGCAAAAAGCCTTCAGCGGCGTCTCGACCCACGAGTCGTTGGTGCGGGTGCCGATTTTCGACAATGACCAGGACATTGCGCGCCTGGCCGCCAAGGTGCAGCCTTGGCTCGACGCCCATCCCGATTGCGTCGGCTACCTGATTCGCGGCCACGGCCTCTACACCTGGGGCGCACGCATGAGCGACGCCCTGCGGCAGATCGAGGCCTTTGAATTTTTGTTCGAGTGCGAGTTGAAGATGCGCTCGGTCTTGAACCGTCAAGCATGAACCGTTAAGGAGTTGCCCTGATGAGCAGCCTGTCCGTTTACCACGTCTCAAGCCCTGACATTCCGAACAAGGTGCTGACACATTTCGAAGACATCGCTTCGACCCTGGCCGAACAGGGCGTGCGTTTCGACCGCTGGCAAGCCACCGCGAAAATCCAGCCCGGCGCCAGCCAGGAAGAAGTGATCGCGGCCTACCAGGAGCAGATCGACAAGCTGATGACCGAGCGAGGCTACATCACCGTCGATGTCATCAGCCTGAACAGCGACCACCCGCAAAAAGCCGAACTGCGGGCCAAGTTCCTCGATGAACACCGCCATGGTGAAGACGAAGTACGATTTTTCGTCGCCGGCCGTGGGCTGTTTACCCTGCACATCGACGATTATGTCTACGCCGTGCTCTGCGAGAAAAACGACCTGATCTCGGTCCCGGCCGGTACGCCGCACTGGTTTGACATGGGCGAGCATCCGCATTTCGTGGCGATCCGTTTGTTCAACAACCCCGAAGGCTGGGTTGCCAAGTTCACCGGCGAAGACATCGCCAACCGCTTCCCGCGCCTGGAGGACTGATTCAATGCCGATCAAAGCGATTCTCACCGACATCGAAGGCACCACCAGCGCGGTGAGTTTTGTGTTCGACGTGTTGTTTCCCTACGCAGCTAAACACTTGCCGGACTTTGTTCGCCAACACGCCGCACGGGCGGATGTCGCTGAGCAACTGGACGCCGTGCGTCGGGACAGTAACGAACCCGAGGCAAACGTTGAGCGGGTCATTGAAATCCTGCTGGGCTGGATCGCCGAAGACCGCAAGGCCACGCCGCTCAAGGCGTTGCAAGGCATGGTCTGGGAGCAGGGCTATCAGGCCGGGCAGTTGAAAGGCCACGTGTACCCGGATGCCGTTGAAGCGCTCAAGCGCTGGCATCAGCAAGGTTTTCAACTGTTTGTGTATTCCTCGGGCTCGATCCAGGCGCAGAAGCTGATCTTCGGCTGTTCGGAGGCGGGGGATTTGTCGCCGCTGTTCAGCGGTTATTTCGACACCACGTCGGGACCCAAGCGTGAGGCGCAATCATACGAGCGCATCACTCAGGCCATTGGGTTGGAAGCAGGGCAGATTCTGTTCCTGTCCGACATCGTCGAAGAACTGGACGCGGCCCGCGCGGCGGGAATGGCGACTTGCGGGTTGGCGCGAGAGGGCGGCGAATTGGCAGGGCACATGACCGTCGACAGCTTTGCGCGGATCAACCCCGCCGCTATCTAACCCACACAACCTGTAGGAGCGAGGCTTGCCCGCGAAGGCGTCCGATCAGCCAACATTTATATCGCCTGATACGCCGCCTTCGCGGGCAAGCCTCGCTCCTACAAGGTATGCAGGGGATTGCAGGGGATTGCGTGACGCCAGAAACAATTCAGGCCGTGAAGCGAAAGCTATCACGGCCTGTTTGTTTAAAGCGCCAATCGATTTACGCCGAATGATAAGTCGGCAAAGCAAACCGCTGCTGGCTCTGCAGCATCGAGATTTGCGGCAATTCGCTGGCCTGTTCAGCCAGGTCACGGCGGATCGCGCTGATCACCCACGACAGTTGGTCGCCGGCATGCAATTGCTGGTAGGAAATCGAGCGTTTAAAGACTTTGCCTTCGGTGCTGCGCAGCGTCAGCAGGATGCCACCGTCAGGGCGTGCCTGGGTGGTCACGTCGAAGTTGGAGAACAGCGAGGTAAATTTTTCTTGGATCAGGCTCATGTCTATCAGCTCCGTTAGCACTTGATTAGCAAGCATGGAGAGGTAGTTGCAGCGTTTGTGCCAGCACTGAAATTTTTAAAAGTCGTTATAAATCAATAGGTTATTTAGTTGTCGATTTTTTGCTTTCGTGCAATCTGCATGAATGGCCATCGTGCATCCTGCATTTTGCGGGGTTTCGCACGATTGAATGGAACGAATGGCACGGCCAGGGATCACGTTTGCCCAGGTATCCAGGGCGGATACAAAACATTGCAAAAACCGCGTGTACAGCTCCAGAACCGCTGACGTATTTTCGGGCTCAATCAACGCCGCCCGACAATAAGAAGATCGAACGGGAGCCACCATGAGCGACACGATTACCTGGGGCATGATGCTCCGCAAATTGCCGACCATCGCCAAAGCCATCCCCCGCGTGGTGAAGGGCATGAAGGTCGCCAACGTCAAGGACCCGACCCAACCGTGTGGCCTCGGCTGGACCTTCGAGCAAGCAACCTTGCGCAATCCCGACGGCGTCGCCTTGCTGCAAGACGCGGTGGCGCTGACGTACACCCAGGTCAATCAGTGGGCCAACCGCATTGCCCATCACCTGACCGACCAAGGGATCGGCAAGGGCGATGTGGTGGCAATCTTCATCGAGAACCGCCCGGAACTGCTGGTGACGATTTTGGCGGTGGCCAAGGTCGGGGCGATCAGTGCGCTGCTCAATACTTCGCAAACCCGCGATACACTGGCCCACAGCCTGAACCTGGTGGCGCCGGTGGCGATCATTGTCGGCGAGGAGCTGGTGCCGGCCTATTCGGCGGTTCGCGAGCGGGTCGAGATCGCGGCGGCGCGCACCTGGTTCGTCGCCGATCGCGATACCTACAGCTATCCGGGCATTTCGCCCGATCGCTTCATCAACCTGATGATGGCCAGCGCCGACGCCTCCAACGACAACCCGGCCAGCAGCCATCAGGTGTTTTTCGACGATCCCTGCTTCTACATCTATACCTCCGGCACGACGGGGTTGCCGAAGGCCGGCGTGTTCAAGCATGGGCGCTGGATGCGCAGCTCCGCCAGCTTTGGCCTGATCGCCCTCGATATGCAGCCCGAAGACGTGGTGTATTGCACCTTGCCGCTTTATCACGCCACCGGGCTGTGCGTGTGCTGGGGCTCAGCCATCAGCGGCGCGGCGGGGTTCGCTATCCGCCGCAAGTTCAGCGCCAGCCAGTTCTGGAACGATGTGCGCAAATACCGCGCGACCACCCTCGGTTATGTCGGCGAATTGTGTCGCTACCTGGTTGATCAACCGGCCAGCGCCGACGACAGCCAACACGGCGTGACCAAGATGATCGGCAATGGCCTGCGCCCCGGCGCCTGGCGCGAATTCAAGACGCGCTTCGCGGTGGACCACATCTGCGAGCTCTACGCGGCCAGCGACGGCAACATCGGTTTCACCAATATCCTCAACTTCGACAACACCATCGGTTTCTCCCTGATGTCCTGGGAATTGGTGGCGTATGACCACGACAGCGGCGCGCCGATTCGCAACGCCAAGGGCTTGATGAGCAAAGTCGCCAAGGGCGGGCAGGGCTTGTTGCTGGCGAGAATCGACGACAAGGCGCCGCTGGACGGCTACACCGATCCGCAGAAAACCGAGAAAGTCGTGCTGCACGATGTGTTCGCCAAAGGCGACCGCTACTTCAATACCGGCGACCTGCTGCGCAACATCGGTTTCGGCCACGCGCAATTCGTCGATCGCCTGGGCGACACCTACCGCTGGAAGGGCGAGAACGTCTCCACCACCGAGGTCGAGAACATTCTGTTGCAGCATCCGAACATCTGCGAGGCGGTGGCCTACGGCGTGGAAATCTGCAACACCAACGGCCGCGCCGGGATGGCGGCGATTACGCCCACCGAGTCCCTGGCCACCCTGGATTTCACCGAGCTGCTGAGCTTTGCGCGCCAGCACATGCCGGCGTACGCGGTGCCTTTGTTCCTGCGCCTGAAAGTGAAAATGGAAACCACCGGAACCTTCAAATACCAGAAGACCCGACTCAAGGATGAAGCCTTCGACCCGGGCAAGACCGGCGATGACCCGATCTACGCCTGGCTGCCGGGTACCCAGACGTACGTGCAAGTCACCGAGCAGGTGCTGGCGGACATTCGTGGTGGCAAGTACCGCTATTGAATCTGGCTATGGCCGCGCTTGAGAAAAAAGGAGTGACAGGCGCCGGGGCGCTCGGGAAACTGTCGCCTTTCCGATTGACCGAATAGAGAGTCCCCCATGTCAGACCAAAGCCGCCAGATGACGCCCGAAGAAGCTGCCGAATTCGCCGAACAGGTGTTCAACAAAGCGCGCGAGGGCGATGCGGCCATGATGGCGGCGCTGCTGACCAAAGGCCTGCCGCCGAACCTGCGCAACCACAAGGGCGACACCTTGCTGATGCTCGCTGCCTACCACGGTCACGTGGAGACGGTGAAAGTGCTGCTGGAACACAAGGCCGACCCGGAAATCCGCAACGACAACGGCCAGAGCCCGATTGCCGGCGCCGCGTTCAAGGGCGACCTGGCGGTGGTCACGGCGTTGGTCGAAGGCGGGGCGCAAGTCGAAGGCTCGTCGTTCGACGGCCGCACGGCGCTGATGATGGCGGCGATGTTCAACCGCGTTGAAATCGTTGATTACCTGATCAGCAAAGGCGCAGATCCGAAGGCCAAGGACGCCAATGGCGTGTCGGCGCTGGATGCGGCGAAGACCATGGGGGCAGTGGATACCACCGCTCAACTGCAGAAATTGCTCGGCTGATATGCCTGGCGCGGTCCCCTGTGGCGAGGGAGCTTGCTCCCGCTGGGGCGCGTAGCGGCCCTCAAACCAGGCAATGCGATCCTTCAGGAAAATCGCATGCGCCGGATTTACGACTGCTTCGCAGCCGAGCGGGAGCAAGCTCCCTCGCCACAGGTCCATGCCAGATCCCGCCAAAATTCCTGCGAATGCGCTATCCTTCGCGCCCTCAAAATCTCCCTCGCTACAGGATCCATCCCCATGAAAACCGCACTCGTCGAACTCATCAGCAAAATCAGCTCCGGGTGCATGGGCGATGATGAAATCCTGAAGATCGCTGACGAAGCGGCCCAGGCCTACGCCGATCCCGAGGCGTTCCTGGGCGCCAACCCGGACATCAACTACGACGACACCTTCCCGATGCCGTTAGGCGAATGGGTCGTGGTGGGCAGTCTGCCGGAGACCGTGCTGTTCCAGGCTGACACCTACATGGATCTGTTCGCCCAGATCGTCTCTTCGTTCGGCCCGGGTGTGGACTTCAATATCAAGCCCAAGCAACTGGCCAAGACCGAAGCCCTGACCGCGCTCAACCGCATCCAGGTGCAGATGGGCAGCATGAACAAGGAAAACGGCGGTTACACGCTGATGAACTTCAGCCAGTTGCTCGACGACGAACTGCAAGTGGTGCTGGTCTACGGCAACGACGTGCCCCGCGTACTCGAACTGTGCGCTCAGGTCGGCATCGCCGCTGCGCCTTCTCTGGAAGCCTTGAAAGTGGCAATCCACGTTTAACGCAATAAAACGGAACCCTCGCAGGAGCCGACTATCCTAAGACTGCATGCCACTTTCTTCGGAGCAACACTATGGGT
Organism: Pseudomonas sp. Emmai; assembly: GCF_055179735.1. NCBI lineage: Bacteria > Pseudomonadati > Pseudomonadota > Gammaproteobacteria > Pseudomonadales > Pseudomonadaceae > Pseudomonas > Pseudomonas sp. Emmai. Next base: position 2,305,724 of record NZ_CM143685.1, read on the forward strand.
TCCAGTTTTAACGGTCTGGTTGGCCTGATCATTCTTGCCCTGGACATCTGGGCCATCATCAACGTGCTGAAAAGCGGTGCAGAAACCGGGATGAAGATCATCTGGGTGCTGCTGATCCTGCTGCTGCCGGTACTGGGCCTGATCATCTGGGCCATCGCCGGGCCACGGGGGAATGTCCGTATCTGACACCACCCTCTGTAGGCGCGAGGCTTGCCCGCGAAGGCGTCGTGTCATTCAACATTGATATCGACTGACACGACGCCTTCGCGGGCAAGCCTCGCTCCTACAGGATCGCGGTTCGTCATCACGTGACGTTCGACCTGTCATGTTCCGCAACGTAGAATGCGCCCCTTTGCCGGGCAATCGAGCCTCTCGATTGGCCATCATGGGCGGGTAACCGTCCGTTGCCGCCGCATTCATCGGAGCACTTCCCATGACCACCACCAAGACCAGCGAATACCTGGAAACCCTCTACGAAGGCTACGGCCAGCGTTTTCGCATGGAAAAACTGCTGCACGAAGTGCGCACCGAACACCAACACCTGGTGATCTTCGAAAACCCGCGCATGGGCCGGGTCATGGCGCTGGACGGTGTGATCCAGACCACCGAAGCCGACGAATTCATCTACCACGAAATGCTCACCCACGTGCCGATCCTCGCCCATGGCTCCGCCAAGCGCGTGCTGATCATCGGCGGTGGCGACGGCGGCATGCTGCGTGAAGTGGCCAAGCACGGCAGCGTCGAGCACATCACCATGGTCGAGATCGACGGCACCGTGGTCGACATGTGCAAGGAGTTCCTGCCAAACCACTCCAAAGGCGCGTACGACGACCCACGGCTGAACCTGGTGATCGATGACGGCATGCGTTTCGTTGCGACCACCACCGAGAAATTCGACGTCATCATCTCCGACTCCACCGACCCGATCGGGCCGGGCGAAGTGCTGTTCTCGGAAAACTTCTACCAGGCCTGCCACCGCTGCCTGAACGAAGGCGGCATCCTGGTGACCCAGAACGGCACGCCGTTCATGCAGCTGGGCGAAGTGCAAACCACTGCCGGGCGCCTGCGCAGCCTGTTCCCGGATTGGCATTTCTACCAGGCGGCCGTGCCGACCTACATCGGCGGCGCCATGACCTTCGCCTGGGGCGCGACCAACACCGCGTATCGCAAGTTGTCCCGCGAAACCCTGCAACAGCGCTTCGCCGGCAGCGGCATCATCACCCGCTACTACAACCCGGAAATCCACATCGGTGCGTTCGCCATGCCGCAATACGTGCTGAACGCGATCAACAAGCCAAGCAACGACTAAGTTATCCACAATCCCTGAACAACGCGTAACCCCTGGATAACGCGTAACCCCTGTAGGAGCGAAGCTTGCTAGCGAAAGCGGTGCATCAGTCGACATGTGTATTGACTGATACACCGCTTTCGCGAGCAAGCTTCGCTCCTACAGGGGTTTTTGTTTTTTCATGAGTCAGCATCCAATCCGTTTGAACGATCAGTCCGCCCAAAAGTCCAGATAGTTGTAAGCCCATTTGCGGGTTTGATCGAGGAGGCACTGATGCAAAAGTGGAAAATCACTTTCGTGGATGATCACGGCGAAACGCTCGACGAAGTCTTTGAGTGCGACGAGTGCCCGGATAACGAGCACGCGGCCAAACTCATCAAGGCCCGACTCCTTCCTGTGGCTGCCGAACTGGATCTGAACGATCTGGAAGGGCGAACCAGCGACGCCAGCGTCAAAAGTCTCAAGACCCAGAACAGCATTCAAATCCTCGGCATCACTCCTGTCTGAACCTCACCTGTCTCATTCTCAACCAGGCCTTGGCAGCGGCTCCGACTTGGGGCTACTCTGCAAGCGAGATCAGCGAACGGATCGCTAAGGTCTGGTCTTGTCAGCTACATGCTTAAATCCCGGCGGCAACCTGGTTGCCGTATCGCCTTCACCATTCGGTTGCGGGCGTCGGGTGTACGGAAAGTCTATCCATAGGGTTTTAGGAGGACGTTTCATGAGCACAGCCTATCAAGAAGACATCAGCACCAGCGTACTGCGCCGCATGAAGGAAGGCGGTTTCGACTTTTCACGATTCCATCCCATCGAGTTCTACGCGATTTTCCCGGACGAGGAGCGGGCACGCAGGGCGGCAGGTCATTTTTGTGGTGAATCCTTGAATGCCCAGATCAGCGTGCGCGACGACGGCGCATGGCACCTGGAACTGAGCAAAGTGATGTACGCCACCTATGACGGTATCGGCGACTTTGAGCAGGACTTCGAGGCGGTGGTTGAACCTTTGGGCGGCATCATCGAAGGATGGGGCGTCAAGCAGGAGGTACGAGGGCTACTCGCATAACACTATGAACAGCGACAACATTCACTAACGGCTGACCTTCGGGTTGGCCGTTTTCGTTTGTGGTTGCCTGAAACCCTGTTGGCAAAACGCTGAAACAAGAATCCTGGGCAAAAAAAACCGCCTGAACAGGCGGCCAAAGGGAAGTTCGAGAGGTTTTGCAACGATTGCGCGGATTATCCGCACCATCCCCCGGGCAGTGAAATCAACTCTGACTATGCTGGTGATAGGCGACAACATTGCTTCGCAATGAAGCGGGGGCGATCAGGTTGGGGCGTTTGCCGCACAGCATTGGTGCGGTGCTTTTGGGGCGATTATCCAACTGATTGAAATCTAAGCGTTTATGCCGATGGCACGGGCCTTGCGATGCCTAGATGTCCGGGTGACAAGGAGTACGGCATGATCCGCACCTATTTTGATGAGATGTACGATGCCGGCGGCCTGGTCCGCCCGCATTACCGGGAGTTTGCCCGTTGGCTGGCCGAAACGCCTGACGAGCTTTTGGCACAACGGCGACGCGAGGCCGATCTGTTGTTTCATCGCGCCGGCATAACCTTCACGCTCTATGGGGATGAGCAGGGGACAGAGCGCCTGATTCCCTTCGACACCATCCCCCGCAGCATCCCCGCCAGTGAATGGCGGATCGTCGAACGGGGCTGCATCCAGCGGGTCAAGGCGTTGAACATGTTCCTCGCCGACCTCTATCACGAGCAGCGCATCATCAAGGCCGGCATCATCCCGGCCGAGCAGGTGCTGGCCAACGAGCAATACCAGTTGGCGATGCAAGGCCTGGATTTACACCGGGACATCTATTCCCACATTTCCGGCGTCGATCTGGTGCGCGACGGCGACGGCACGTACTACGTGCTCGAAGACAACCTGCGTACCCCGAGCGGCGTGAGCTACATGCTCGAAGACCGCAAGATGATGATGCGCCTGTTCCCCGAGTTGTTCGCGGCGCAACGCATCGCGCCCATCGACCACTACCCGAACCTGTTGCTCGACACCCTGAAAAGCTCCAGCCCGATCGATAACCCGAGCGTGGTGGTGCTGACGCCGGGCCGTTTCAACAGCGCGTTTTTCGAGCACGCCTTTCTGGCGCGAGAGATGGGCGTGGAACTGGTGGAAGGCGCGGACCTGTTTGTGCGCGATGACAAGGTGTTCATGCGCACCACGGACGGGCCGAAAGCGGTCGACGTGATTTACCGGCGCCTCGACGACGCGTTCCTCGATCCGCTGGCGTTCAACCCGGATTCGATGCTCGGTGTGCCGGGGCTGTTGTCGTCCTATCGCTCCGGCAACGTCGTGCTGGCGAATGCCATCGGCACCGGGGTCGCGGACGATAAGTCGGTGTACCCGTTCGTGACCGACATGATTCGTTTCTATCTGGATGAAGAGCCAATCCTGAAAAACGTGCCGACCTTCCAGTGCCGCAATCCCTCGGAGCTGTCCCACGTCCTGGCCAATCTCCCCGACCTGGTGGTCAAGGAAACTCAGGGCTCCGGTGGTTACGGAATGCTGGTGGGGCCGGCGGCGACGGCGGCGGAAATCGAGTCGTTCCGCGCACGGATCAAAGCCAAGCCCCACGCGTACATTGCGCAACCGACCTTGTCGCTGTCGACCTGTCCGACCTTTGTCGAAAACGGCATCGCGCCACGCCACATCGACCTGCGTCCGTTTGTATTGTCTGGCCGCGAAACCCGGGTTGTGCCCGGTGGTTTGACCCGTGTTGCTTTGCGTGAAGGCTCCCTGGTGGTGAATTCCTCCCAGGGCGGCGGCACCAAGGACACCTGGGTGGTCGAGGATTGAAGGAAGCCTGCCATGTTAAGTAGAACTGCCTCGGATTTGTATTGGATGTCGCGTTACCTGGAGCGGGCGGAAAACCTCGCACGGATGCTCGACATCAGTTATTCGCTGTCGCTGATGCCGCAGGACGGTCGTGGCGATGGCCTGCATGAACTCGCCATGCCGCTGCTGATCACCGGCACCCTGGACGATTACCTGGAGCGCCACGGCGAGCTGCACGCCGAACGGCTGCTGCATTTCTTCGCCCTGGACGCGGCCAACCCGGCGAGCATCTACAGCTGCCTCGGTTCGGCGCGGGCCAGTGCCCACGCGGTGCGTGGGCGAATCACCGCCGACATGTGGGAAAACATCAACGCCACCTGGCTGGAAATTCGCGGGATCGCGGAACAGGGCTTGAGTCGCTATGGCATGAGCCGGTTTTGCGAGTGGATCAAGGAACGCTCCCACCTGTTTCGCGGCGCGTCCTACGGCACCATCATGCGTAACGATGCGTTTCGCTTCATTCGTCTAGGCACCTTTATCGAGCGGGCCGACAACACGCTGCGCCTGCTCGACGCGCGCTACGAAATGGCCGGCGATCAGGCCGAAGCGGTCAGCGACGGTACGGCTCACGCCTATTACCAGTGGAGTGCGTTGCTGCGGGCCTTGTCCTCGTTCGAGGCCTACACCGAGATCTACCGCGATGCGCCGGGCGCCCGGCATGTCGCCGAGCTGTTGCTGCTGCGCGCCGACGTGCCGCGTTCACTGCGTGCCTGCACCGAAGAAATCGACCAGATCCTCGCCCAGTTGCCGGGGGCCAACGGCCGTCCCGCGCAACGCCTGGCGGCGGAAATGGACGCGCGCCTGCGCTACACCGGCATCTCCGAAATTCTCGACGAGGGCCTGCACGCCTGGTTGACCGAGTTCATCCCGCTGGTGCGCCAGTTGGGCAACGCCATTCACAGTTCCTACCTGGAGGCTGCATGAGACTTTCCATTAGCCACGAGACCACCTATCACTACGAAGATCAGGTGCGGGCGAGCATCCAGTATTTACGGCTGACCCCTCACGACAGCGAGCGCCAGCACGTGCTCAGTTGGCAGCTCGACCTGCCGCGCCCGGTGCGCGCGCAACTCGATCCGTTCGGCAACATCCTGCACGTGCTGACCATGGACGAACCCCACGAGGCGATCATCATTGGCGCCCGTGGCCAGGTGGATATCGACGAACTGCGCGAAGCCGAGCACGAGAGCCAGTCGGCGCTGCCGTTCCTGCGCTTCACCCGGCTGACCGAAGCCGATGAAGCCCTGCGCGGGTTCGCGGAAAAGGAATGCAAAAAACGCCGGGACCGTACGGCGCTGATCGACTTGATGCAAAGCCTTAACCAGTACATGACCTACACGCCCGGTTCCACCGAAGTCGACACCACGGCGGCCAAAGCCTTCGCCGGGCGCTCCGGTGTCTGCCAGGATCACACCCACGCGTTCCTCGCCTGCGCCCGCAGCCTGGGGATTCCGGCGCGTTATGTGTCGGGGTATTTGTACAGCGAGAACAGCGAACACCTGGCCAGTCACGCCTGGGCCGAAGCCTGGCTGGATGACGCATGGTACAGCTTTGACGTGACCAACCAATTGGCCCGCCCGGAACGCCATCTGAAACTGGCGGTGGGCCTGGATTACCTGGACGCCTGCCCGGTACGCGGGATGCGCCGGGGCGGTGGGTGCGAACAGATGCATGCGAAGGTGTTTGTCTCGCCGACGCCGGTGCCGATGCCGGCGCCAGTGATCTCCGTCCAGCAGCAGTAACCCTCACGCTGATCGTTCCCACGCTCCGCGTGGGAATGCAGCCCGGGACGCTCCGCGTCCCAGAAGCAATGGGATGGACTCCTCCTCACTTCGGCATCTTGAGTGCCAGACTGAAAGTGCGAACCACAGTCAACGGTGAGAAGGAGTCCACACATGAAGCTTATGCGAATTGGGGTCGACCTGGCCAAGAACGTGTTTCAGATCCACGGCGTGGATTGTCATGAGCTACCCGTCTGGCGGCAGCGTTTATCGCGCGATCGCTGGCTGCAAACGGTGCTGGAAAAGATCGAACCCGGCTGTGAGATCGGCATGGAAAGTTGCGGTGGTGCGCACCATTGGGCGCGGCAACTACAAGCACGCGGATTTCGGGTGAAGCTGATCGCGCCGCAGTTCGTCAAACCGTACGTCAAGAGCAACAAGAACGACGCCAACGATGCCGAGGCGATCTGCGAAGCCATGAGCCGCCCCAGCATGCGCTTCGTCGCCGTCAAGACCATCGAACAACAGGATATTCAGGCGACGCATCGCATCCGGGCCGGCTTAATCGAACAGCGCACGGCCAAAGCCAATCAGATTCGTGGGCTGATCGCCGAGTACGGCCTCGTTGCGCCGAAGGAATTACTGATGCTGCGTCGCGCAATACCTTGCTGGCTGGAAGATGCAGATAACGGTTTGACGGCACGCTTTCGTCGTCTGCTGAATGGCTTGTGGGACGACCTACGCGCACTTGACGAGCGCGTGAGCGAACTCAATGGCGAGATATCTGCAATCGCGGCAAGTGAACCAACGGCCGTCCGCTTGCAGCAGTTACGCGGTGTAGGCCCAATGATCGCTACCGCGCTCATCGCCGCTATCGGTGATGCCCGCCAGTTTGCCAATGGCCGACAATTGGCGGCCTCACTAGGGCTGACACCCAGACAACACAGTTCTGGCGGAAAGGACCGATTACTTGGCATAAGCAAACGAGGAGATGCCTATTTGCGAACGTTGATGGTCCATGGTGCTCGATCAGCACTGCGCACGGCCAAATCCAAAGACGACCGGCTCAGCCAGTGGGCCGTCCGTTTGGCCGAGCGATCACATCCCAATGTGGCCGCTATCGCGCTGGCCAACAAAACTGCACGCATGGCTTGGGCAATGCTGCGCAATGACACTGATTACCAACCGGACAGGGCCGCAGCCTGACCCACAGACTTAAACGCCAACGAGTAAAAACTGCCTACCACGATTGCGAAGCAACCCTAACGATGGCAAACCGGTCGAACCGGCGTCGGCAAACCCCTCAAGCGTCCAAGTGCGCGAAGCACGTAGAAGCGATTGGGAGCCGGCGCGCGAATAGCCCATCATGGCCCTGCATCGAAACGATGCTGTATCCAGAGGCCGAATATACGTGTGCAGTCGGCACGGGCGCCAAAGAGAAGGAAGCTTCCCATCGAGGAGGAGTCCATATACGGACGCAGAGCGCCCGTTGAGGCATTCCCACGCAGAGCGTGGGAACGATCGGCTACACGCAGCTAGGGTTTAACCTTACGCCCCGCCATATGCTTCAAATACCCCACCAACAAATCCAGATCCCCCGCCGGCAATACCTGCTCGGAAAACGCCGGCATCTTCGCCTGCGGCCACTGACGCAAACTCTGCGGATCGCGAATGTAACGCTTGAGGAAGTCCGCGCCGAAATACTCGGTAGGGTTGTACGGAATATTCAGGTCCGGCCCGAACTGCGCATCCCCCGCGCCATTGAGTCGATGGCAGGCCAGGCAATTCTTTTGGAACAACGCAAACCCCTGGTTCACCGGATCGTCCGCCTTCAATGCCGGATCCGGCAGCAGGGCAGGGAAGCGCTGGGCCACCGGCGCCATGCGCTTGATGCTGGCGACTTCGAACGGCCATTGTTCGGGGCTGATATTGCCGGCCTGGGGGTCGGTCCAGACCAGATAAAACGGCCCGGCGCTGTGCTTGCCTTCCGACAGCGGTGGCCATGGCTTGGCCGGGTCTTCAATGGCTAGCCAGGCTTGCGCCCCTTTGGCATTGAGCAACGGTCCTGCCGCCAGTTCAGCGGCAAAACCGTCCAGGGCCACGGCTTGCAGGTGATCGTCAGGCTGGATGCCAGTCAACAACGCCGCCAACGGCACCGCTTGATAGCGCATGTCGCGTTTGTAGGAAACGTCATTGCTGATGCTGATGGTCTGGACCTGAGGGTGCTTGAGCAACTCCTCGGTCTGCCAGGTGCGACTGCTCGCGCCCAGCTCGAGGTTCAGCTGTGCAGCGTACAGGGGCGTGCCGAACAGCAAGGCCCCAACCAGAATAAGTGCTTTCAAGTGATCGCCGTCCATGTCGTGGAAGTGCCGCAAAGGTTGGCACACCCACGCAGGCCCGGGTAGCGAGCCAGTCACATTTTTTGATCAGACGATGTAAATCCCTGGCGCTGTTTCAGCCAATGACCTTGGTCAGGTTCGGCAAAATCAACAACAGCGTAGTGGCGAATAGGATGAGTCCGGCTTGACGTACTTTCGAATGTTTGAACATGGCTGACCGCCTTCTTTTTGTTATTTCCTGATGCCTGCCTGCATATCTCCATGACGGCAAAGCGCTGAACTTCCTGTAGGACGAGTGCCTCGGCAAAACCCGACGACAACTTCGTACATGTTCACCTTAGAGCCCGCGTCACGCTTGGTTTAGATCCATTTCGTATGGTGTAAAGGCTAAAAGCTATTAAAAAGGCATGAGGCCTATTGCCAGCTGCTTTGGCGCCCGTTGGCTAGACAGCTTCGTCACCTGAAACGGTTAATCCGATGGCCGATGACCGTCCGTCTGAGCGTGACCGTCAACGTCCGTGAGCATTGCGGTCATTGAATCCGGCGCTGCTCGGCATAAGGTGAGAACTCAGCATTTCACCGCACAGGTTCGAGGACCACATGACCGAAGCTTTGATTTTCGACGCGTTACGCACGCCCCGTGGCAAGGGCAAGGCCGATGGCGCGTTGCACAGCGTCAAACCGGTGAACCTGGTGGCCGGGTTGCTGAGGGCGTTGCAGCAGCGCACGTCCCTGGACACCAGCCAGGTCGATGACGTGGTGCTCGGCTGCGTCACGCCGATCGGCGATCAAGGCTCCGACATCGCCAAAACCGCGACGCAGGTTGCCGATTGGGACGTCAGCGTCGCCGGTCTGCAGATCAATCGCTTCTGCGCTTCGGGCCTGGAGGCGGTGAACCTCGGCGCGATGAAAGTCCGTTCCGGCTTCGAAGACCTGGTGGTGGTCGGCGGCGTCGAGTCCATGTCCCGCGTGCCGATGGGCAGCGATGGCGGTGCCTGGGCGCTCGACCCGGAAACCAATCTGCACAGCCACTTCACCCCGCAAGGCGTCGGCGCCGACCTGATCGCGACGATTGAAGGCTTTAGTCGTCAGGACGTCGATGCCTACGCGCTGCATTCCCAGCAAAAAGCCGCGCGAGCCCGGGCGGACGGATCGTTCAATAAGTCGCTGGTGCCGGTGCAGGACCAGAACGGCATCATCCTGCTCGATCACGATGAGTTCATCCGCGCCGAGTCGACGATGGAAGGCTTGGGTAAGCTCAAGCCGAGTTTCGAAATGATGGGGCAAATGGGCTTCGACGCCACCGCGCTGCGGGTCTACAGCCACGTGGAGCGGATCAACCATGTGCACACGCCGGGCAACAGTTCCGGGATCGTCGACGGCGCGGCGCTGATGCTGATCGGTTCCGAAGCACGCGGTCGGGCGCTGGGCTTGCAGCCGCGGGCGCGGATCGTCGCCACAGCGGTCACCAGCACCGACCCGACCATCATGCTCACCGGCCCCGCGCCGGCCACCCGCAAGGCCCTGGCCAAGGCCGGGTTGCGGGTCGAAGACATCGATTTGTTCGAGGTCAACGAAGCTTTCGCTTCGGTGGTGCTCAAGTTCATCAAGGACATGGCCATCGACCCGGACAAGGTCAACGTCAACGGCGGCTCGATCGCCATGGGTCACCCGTTGGGCGCCACCGGTTGCGCGATCCTCGGCACCCTGCTCGATGAACTGGAAACCCGGCGCTTGCGCTATGGCCTCGCGACCTTGTGTGTCGGCGGCGGCATGGGCATTGCCACCATCATCGAACGCCTCTGAGCCCCGACTTCAAGGAAATTTCTTCATGACTGAAGCCATTCGTTACGAAAAAGGCCAGGACCGGATTGTCGTCCTGACCATCGACATGCCGGGCCAGAGCGCCAATACCATGAACGCGGTGTACCGCGAGGCCATGGCAGCCCGCGTCGCCCAATTGGTGGTGGAAAAGGACAGCATCGCCGGCGTCATCATCACCTCGGCCAAGAAGACTTTCTTTGCCGGCGGCGACCTCAATGAACTGATCAAGGTCGGCAAACCCGAAGCCAAGGCGTTCTACGACATGGTGCTGACGTTGAAGGGGCAGCTGCGCACCCTGGAAACCCTCGGCAAGCCGGTGGTCGCCGCGATCAACGGTGCAGCATTGGGCGGTGGCTGGGAAATCTGCCTGGCTTGCCATCACCGCGTGGCGCTGGACAATCCGTCGGTGCAACTCGGCCTGCCGGAAGTGACCCTCGGTTTGTTGCCGGGGGGCGGCGGGGTGGTGCGCATGGTGCGTATGCTGGGCCTGGAAAAGGCCTTGCCGTATTTGCTCGAAGGCAAGAAGGTCCGGCCGCAACAGGCGTTGCAGGCCGGTTTGATCGATGAGCTGGCGGCGGATCCTGATGAACTGCTGGCCAAGGCGCGGGCGTGGATCATTGCCAATCCGGCGGCGGTGCAGCGTTGGGATGTGAAGGGTTATCAGATCCCCGGCGGCACGCCGTCGAACCCGAAAGTCGCGCAGATGCTGGCCATCGCGCCGTCGATCCTGCGCGCCAAAACCCAGGGCTGCCTGCCCGCGCCGGAGAAAATCCTCTGCGCGGCGGTGGAAGGCGCCCAGGTGGATTTCGACACGGCACACTTGATCGAGACCCGTTACTTCACGGAGTTGACCACCGGGCAGGTGTCGAAAAACCTGATCGGCACGTTCTGGTTTCAACTGAACGAGATCAATGCCGGTGGCTCGCGGCCACAGGGTTTTGCGCCGTATGTCACGCGCCGGGTCGGTGTGCTGGGGGCGGGGATGATGGGCGCGGGGATCGCTTTCGTCAGCGCCTCGGCGGGCATCGATGTGGTGTTGAAGGACATCGACCTCGCGGCGGCGGAGAAGGGCAAGGCGCATTCGGCGGCACTGCTGGACAAGAAGGTTGCCCGTGGCCAGTTGAGCGCTGAGCAGCGCGATGCGGTGCTGGCGCGGATTCACACCACGGAAAACGATGCGGATCTGGCGGGCTGCGACCTGATCATTGAAGCGGTGTTTGAAGATCGCGACCTGAAAGCCAAAGTCTCTGCTGCCGCACAGAAAGTCGTTGGTGCGGACGCGGTGATTGCCTCCAACACTTCGACCTTGCCGATCAGCGGCCTCGCCGCTGCGGTACCGGACCAGAGCAAGTTCATCGGCCTGCATTTCTTCAGTCCCGTAGAGAAAATGGCCTTGGTGGAAATCATCAAAGGCACGAACACCAGTAACGAAACCCTGGCCCGTGGTTTCGATTTCGTCCTGCAAATCAAGAAAACCCCGATTGTGGTCAACGACAGTCGCGGCTTCTTCACCTCGCGGGTGTTCGGCACTTTCACCAACGAAGGCATCGCCATGCTCGGCGAAGGCGTGAGCGCGCCGATGATCGAGACCGAAGCGCGCAAGGCCGGGATGCCGATCGGTCCGTTGGCCATTTCTGACGAAGTTTCCCTCAGCCTGATGAGCCACATCCGTCAGCAAACGGCCAAAGACCTACAAGCCGAAGGGAAGCCGCTGATTGAGCACCCGGCGTTCGCCGTGATTGACTTGCTGCTCAACGAATACAAGCGTCCTGGCAAGGCCGCAGGAGGCGGTTTCTATGATTACCCGGCCGGTGGCCAGAAACATCTGTGGCCGGAGCTGAAAACCCGTTTCGAGAAAGCCGACGGGCAGATTTCACCGAAGGATGTGCGTGATCGCCTGCTATTCGTGCAAGCCATCGAAACCGTGCGCTGCGTGGAGGAGGGCGTGCTGACCTCGACGGCGGATGCCAACGTCGGCTCGATCTTCGGTATCGGCTTTGCAGCCTGGACCGGCGGCGCGCTGCAATTTATCAATCAATATGGCGTGAAAGACTTTGTCGCCCGCGCCCAATACCTGGCCGAGCAGTACGGCGAACGCTTTGCTCCACCGGCGCTACTGTTGGAAAAAGCCGCCAAAGGGGAGGCGTTCTAAGGGACCGATGACGCACTTCGGGGCTTGCCTTGCCACCACGTTTCAAGGCAGGCTCTGAGGTGTGCATTATTCCCATCACGTGTCAGGTATTTTTTATGTCGTTACGCATCTGCATTCTGGAAACCGACATCCTGCGTCCGGAACTGGTCGATCAATATCAGGGTTACGGGCAGATGTTCCAGCGTCTGTTTTCGCAACAACCCATCGAAGCCGAGTTCTGCGTCTACAACGTGATGCAGGGCGAATATCCCGGCGATGAGCTGACCTTCGACGCTTACCTGATCACCGGCAGTAAGGCCGATTCCTTCGGCACCGACCCGTGGATCGAAACCCTCAGGACCTACCTGCTCAAGCGCTACGAGCGCGGCGACAAACTGCTGGGCGTGTGCTTTGGTCATCAGTTGTTGGCGTTGCTGCTGGGCGGCAAGAGCGAGCGCGCAACCCAGGGCTGGGGCGTGGGCATCCACAACTACAAACTCGCCGCCAAGGCGCCGTGGATGAGCCCGGTGCGGGAAGAGTTGACGTTGCTGATCAGTCACCAGGATCAGGTGACCGCACTGCCGGAAAACGCCACGGTGATTGCCTCGAGCGATTTCTGCCCGTTCGCCGCGTACCACATCAATGACCAGGTGCTGTGCTTCCAGGGGCATCCGGAGTTCATTCACGACTACTCACGGGCGCTGCTGGAGATTCGCCAGGAAGCGTTGGGTGAGCAGGTGTATTCCAAAGGCGTGGCGAGTCTTGAGCATGAGCATCACGGCACAACCGTTGCGGAGTGGATGATGCGGTTTGTGGCGCATAAGCCTGCTGCGGTTTAAGCGCCGAAAAGCTTCGCGGGCAAGCCTCGCTCCTACAGATCACGCTGACCTGTAGGAGCGAGGCTTGCCCGCGAATGTCACAGACGACTCGGTACTGGCTACAGCCATCCAGACTTCTTGAAACTCGCCCACAAACTCACACACCCCACGGCAATAAATCCCATCACCGCAAAATACCCGTAGTGCCAGCTCAACTCCGGCATGTTCTGGAAGTTCATCCCGTAGATCCCGGCCACCGCCGTCGGGAACGCCAGAATCGCCGCCCATGCTGCGAACTTGCGCTGCACCACGCTCTGGCGTGACGCCTCCAGCAACACCCCGACCTCAATGGTCTGGCTGGCAATATCCGCCAGGGTTGTCAGGTCTTCCATCTGCCGCGTGACGTGGATCTGCACATCGCGGAAATACGGACGCATGTTCTTGTCGATGAACGGGAAGCTCAGCTTCTGCAACTCTTCACCAATCTCCACCATCGGCGCCGCATACCGGCGCAAACGCAGCACGTCGCGGCGCAGGCTGTGAAGCTTTTGGATGTCGTGCTCATTGAGCGCGCTGCACAAGACGTTGCGTTCCAGCTCATCGATTTCAGCATGGATCGCTTCGCCCACCGGCTGGTAGTTTTCGATCACGAAATCGAGGATGGCATAGAGGACGAAATCTTCCCCGTGCTCCAACAACAACGGACGCGCCTCACAACGCTGACGGACATGGGCGTAGGACGCCGAGTGACCGTTGCGGGCGGTGATGATGTAACCCTTGCCGGCAAAGATGTGCGTCTCGATGAACTCCAGTTTGCCTTCATGGCGGATCGGCGAGTACGTGACGATAAACAGCGCATCGCCGAAGGTTTCGAGCTTCGGTCGACTGTGTTTTTCCAGGGCGTCCTCGATGGCCAGTTCGTGCAGGTTGAATTGGCGTTGCAGGTTGGTCAGCTCCTGGGCGTTGGGCTCTTCGAGACCGATCCACACAAAGTGCCCGGTCTTGGCGGCCCAGGCTGCGCCTTCATCGAGCGTGATATTGGTGATTTTTTTACCGGCGCTATAAACCGCAGCAGCAACAACTCTACCCATGATGGTGGTTCACTTCTTATCAATACGAATTGGCAGTGACAGGCAGTGTCCAGCTTAGCCTGCTGCTTGTAGAGATTCAGTGAAATCTGCGGAGTTCACGGGCAAGCGTTTCGCAGGCAAAAGAAAACCCGCACAGGGCGGGTTTCTGTTCAGGCAGCTTGCAGTTGCCGGTCCATCGCGGCGATGCACTCGCGCATCTGCTCGCGGCACTGGGCGATCAGCAGCGGCATATCGTCCATGCTCAATCCGGCGGTAGGAATCGCCGGCAGCGAGCGGATCAGAATTTTCCCACTGCGCCAGCGGTTCAGTCGCATGTGCTTGACGTAACTGCTGACACACACCGGTACGATCGGCACTCCGGCGGCAATCGCCATCTGGAACGCGCCTTTCTTGAACGGCAGCAAGTCCTCACCGAGGTTGCGCGTGCCTTCCGGGAACACCCAGATCGAGGTGTCTTCATGCTGCAAGGTGTGGGTGGTGGTGAGCATCGACTGGCGCGCCTTGTGCGCATTGCCTCGGTCGATCAACACATTGCCTGCCAGCCAGAACAACTGGCCAAACAGCGGCACCCATTTCAGGCTCTTTTTGCCGATACACACGGTGCGGCGGGGCACCACGTTGCCGAACACAAACAGATCGTAGTTGGATTGATGGTTGGCGATGATCACGCAGCTGTCGGGCTTGTCCATCAACGGACCGACGTCAGTCTTCACCCGCAGGCGCAAAATACACATCGCTGGCCAGGCATACAGGCGCGCGCATAAACGGCTGTTGTCCGGGTTGAACGGTCGGCACAGACCCAGAATCACCCCCAGCACACCGGCCAGAATAAAGTGCAGGCCCATCAATAACATACGAAACACAAACAACATTTACAGGCCCCACCGGGACAAAAGGTGGCGCAGTGTACGGATGTGCACTGTTTTCGGCAATTGCCACTATAGAGGCGGGAGATAGGCGATGTTTAAGCGCATGTTTCAGACTTGTGGGTCAGACGCGGCCTAGAGCGGTTGCAGACTTTTCAACAGAGCGCGTACGAAAAAGCCCGACACGACGGTCGGGCTTTTCGTTGCAGCAGGAATGGGCTTAACCCAGATGTTCCTGATCCTGGATGATCGCGTTGTCCAGCGTCTCCAGCAGTGCCTTGCGCACTTTCAGCTTGGTGTTCTTGTGCGCGGTCATGTTGATCTTCTTCAACTGGCGCGCCGCCGCCAGTGCTGCACCTTGCAGTTCCTCGGCCGATACCACCGCATCGAGGAAACCGGCAGCAATCGCGCTCTGCGGGTTGAACATCTCGCCATTGATCACCGAACGATGCAGCGCTGCGTTGCTCAAGCGATCACGGGCCAGCTCGATCCCGGCGTGGTGCATGGTCATGCCGATCTGCACTTCGTTCAGGCCAATGCTGAACGGGCCGTCGACCCCAATGCGGTAATCCGCCGACAACAACAGGAACGCACCCTTGGCCACCGCATGCCCAGGGCACGCCACGATCACCGGGAACGGGTGCGACAACAGGCGACGCGCCAGGGTCGAACCGGCCGTCACCAACGCCACGGCTTCTTTAGGGCCGGCGGTCATCACCTTCAAATCGTAACCACCCGACAGAATCCCGGGCGTGCCGGTAATGATCACCACTGCGCGATCAGTCACCGCCTGATCCAGCGCAACGTTAAACGCCGCAATTACGTCCGGGGAAATGGCGTTTACCTTGCCATTGCTCAACGTCAGGGTCGCGATACCGTCTTCGAGGTGGTAGGAAATCAACTCACTCATGACGCTATTCCTTGTATGAAAGTTGAGGCAGACGTTACCCACCGCGGCAAGCCAGGTAAAGCGCCGTGACTGACCCGCCGGTCACCCTTTCCCCGCCCGCCAAGCGTAGCCGGCCGCACCAGCCGTGCATTCCCCTCTATATAGAAGAGGGCGCGACGCCGGAGATTGGCAGGTTTGCCATACCCCGGAACCCGCCGCAGCGCCCGAATCGCTAACCGCATGAAAATTCTGAAAAAAATATTTGCCATCGGAAAAGCTTTCGACTACATTAGCGCGCCTCGACAGACAGAACATGTTTGAAGAGATACGGTGAAGTGTCCGAGTGGCTTAAGGAGCACGCCTGGAAAGTGTGTATACAAGAAATTGTATCGAGAGTTCGAATCTCTCCTTCACCGCCAAATTCGATGTAACCAGAACCCCTGATTTCGAAAGAAGTCAGGGGTTTTGTGGTTTCTGGCGTTCAAAAACACCAGGCGGCTTCTTAACAAAACCCCGGCCATGTGCCGGTTTTTTTGCTGAGCGCGGGAATACTCAAGAAAACGGGCCGCCCTCAGGTAGTAAGTCGCCATTCCCACGAGACAGCCTGCGAGCTTCCAGGAGATGACCCCGCGGCCATCGAGGCGCCATCCTATAGCTGTAGCATCTGGAAATATTTCCCGCCCCGCACGCTGTCAATTTGCCAGCGCATGCTATATTGACGCGCTTTTTGCAGCTGGGCCCAAGCCCTGTTTTTGGTTTCACAACTGTTCTGATTTGCCCCACAACAAGGATGTAACACGTGCGAAAGGGAGATGCGCTTGGGCTGGATCAACGAATTCTCTTTTTTCTGTGCGTTTACCTGGCCTGAACCTGGCTTGCCTGGGATAGCTTTGAAGGTGCGCGTTTTACAATGAAAAAAGTTTACTTGATCAGTAACGTCAAGCAAGGCGGAAAAACCTATCTTGAGTACTTGCGGCCAGCGCTGAATGCCCTTCGCAGTCATTACGACTGTGTGGTACTTCAAACCAACAATGTGGGTATCAGCAGAGTCGAAGCGGAACAGCTTCTGAATCATCCTGTTGAAGAAGTTACCCTGGATTTTATCGTGAAGATAAAGTCGCACGTCGTTATCTCTAATGATGGCTGGGTCGCGCGAATACTGGATGATTCAAACTTTGCTATTTTCATTGCCCATGGCAATGTCGGTATGCCGGCCAAGGATCAATACTATTTTTCTGAGTTGCTGAGTTATTGGGATGCGATTGTTTCCTCATCCCGATCGATTTCCGATCTGGTCAAAACGGGTCTGCAACTTTACCGACCTGACAGGCACGCGGGCCTAGCGGGCAATGCAACGAAAACGTTGCGCTCGGAATTCCGTAAAACCAATATCATCTCTGTATTACCGGTCAAGATACCCAAATCGTTCAAGGCGGCTCCTGACATTCAGCGGGTGCCCGATAAATGCGTCGTGGGCCTTCTGCCAACCCAGGTTGGTATATGCCCGAGCGGCGCTTCCCTGTATGAAAATATGGGGGTAGTGATTAACAGCATAAAATCCCAGATCCCCCATGCGCAATTTATCTTGCGCCCTTATATGACTGACTTCACACGCCCGTATGTCAGCGAAGTATGCGAGCAGCTTTCTCAGTATCCATGGATCACAATAGATACGACTAAAGGAAGCAGTCAGGATTTCTATCAGCAATGTGACAAACTCATCACTGACGCCTCAAGTGGTGGTGTTTCGTTCATGCTGAATACATGCAAACTGCCGATTTATTATGTTCCGGAAACCCATGAGAGCCACCCCATTGTTACGGCGTGGCTGGAGCAAATGCAGAGTCTGTTGCCAATCGCCAGAAGTAGTGACGATCTGAAAGATCTGATACTGGGTTTAGACCTGATTACGCCTGAGCAAAGTTACGCTATTTATAAGAAGTTTTATGAATCCGAGTACGGCGAACGCGAACATCCGGATGAGGTGTTCCTGGATCTGGTTCAGCAACAGCATGACTCTGATTTCCGCTGCTTTGTAATCGATGCCTGGGGAAAGGCCAGCGAATTCGAAGCTCAAACGAGCTCGCTGCAACTGTCATGAATCCCAAGCAATTGACGTTTCTAAATGGCCAAAGAGTCGGATGGATATGAAAGATGACGTTTGCGGGCAGGTGGTCTGGATTACCGGCCTGTCAGGTGCGGGCAAGTCGACGTTGGCCCAGGCGTTTGTAGACGGGCTTCGAAGTCATGGCCACTCGGTTGTCCTGCTGGACGGCGATGAACTGCGCGATGTTTTCGGGGCAACTGCTGCCAATACGAAAAACCACGGGCGGGAGGGGCGATTGGCCCTGGCCCTGCAATACGCCCATCTGTGCCGGGTCATCGCGGCGCAAGGGCACACCGTTGTGATCGCAACGATTTCGCTGTTCAGCGAAGTTCATGCCTGGAACCGCACCCATCTACCGGGTTATTTCGAAGTGTATTTGAAGGTGCCCGTGGCGGAACTGCGTCGTCGGGACCCCAAGGGAATCTATCGCCGGTTCGATGCCGGCGAGTTGGACAATGTCGCGGGTCTCGATTTACCGATTGATGAGCCGGACGCGGCAGATTGGGTGGTGGAGTTTGATCCTGACCGCTCCATACAAACGTTGACCGATAACTTGCTTCACCATTTTTTGAAAAGGAAGTTGGTATGAAAACCGAATGGGATTACTCCACCCTGGCCGACGCTTATCTGAAGCGTCCTGACTACGCCAATGCCGCCATTGACGCGATGCTGTCGATTGCCGGTGCCGAACAAGGCGACACGTTTTGCGACGTCGGCGCAGGCGTTGCGCACCTGACCTTGATGCTTGCTGCGCGTGGTCTGGACGTTGTGGCCGTGGAGCCGAATGATGCGATGCGAGCCAATGGCATCAAGCGTACCGCTGACTTGACCAACGTCAGTTGGCATGAAGGCACCGGCGAAGCGACCGGGCAAACTGATCAAGCATTCGACATGGTCACCTTTGGCAGTTCCTTCAATGTCTGCGACCGCCAGCAGGCACTCAAGGAAACCGCGCGCATCCTCAAGCCTCGGGGCTGGTTCGCCTGCATGTGGAACCATCGGTATCTTGAAGATCCTATCCAGGCCCGGATCGAAGCCATCATCAAGGATCGGGTCCAGGGTTACGGCTACGGTACTCGCCGTGAAGATCAAACCGCCGTCATCGACGCCAGTGCCTTGTTCGGCCCGGTTGTTCACCTGGATGCGCGGGTCACTCACGAACAGACCATCGAAGAGTGCCTGGAAGCCTGGCGTTCCCATGCGACGCTGGAGCGCCAGGCTGGCGCGAAATTCCACGAAGTGATCAGTGCCATTGATGACTATCTGAGAAGCCTTGATACGGCCTCGATCCAGATTCCGTACTCGACCAATATCTGGGTTGCTCAGCTGAGATAAGCCGATGTCGCTGCAATTCTCGACCAAGGCCGGCACATTGCTCAGCCTTCAGGAGCGACTCAGGTCCGCTCGCATCGCGCCCCTGTTGTCATTCACCGTGAAGGAATGGCAACAAGGGCGGCACGCCTGTTTTCGTGACGTTCGGGGAGGGTTGGGAGACGGGCCGTGGATCGTGCGTTCCAGCTGTTTGCGCGAAGATGGCGCGCAGGCATCTGGCGCCGGGGCTTATCTCTCGATCCCCGATGTCATTGAAGCGGACCTGGAGTCGGCGATTGAGCGGGTGATTGCCAGTTATGGCGATGCACATCCGTCGGACGAGGTGCTGATTCAGCCGATGTTGGGAAATGTGCTTCGCTCCGGTGTCGCCTTTTCCCACGACCCGAATACCTGTGCGCCGTATCGGGTGGTGAACTGGTCTGAAGGCACTGACACCGCTTCGGTCACTGGCGGCATGGGCGGTCGGTTGTGGCAACAGGCAGCGCGCAGCGAAGTGCCGCCACCGCCGAGCCTGGCCCCGCTTATGCTCTTGCTCGCCGAACTGCTGGCGTTGTTCGATAACGCACCCATCGATTGCGAGTTTGCGGTCACACGCGAGGCCGAGGGCGAAGTCCTGTGGCTGTTACAAGTGCGGCCATTGATTCTACCCAACCCTGCCGAATCCGAGGCTGACCAGGCTGCTCGCCTGGACAGCATTCAGCGCAAGGTGGCGCGGGGCATGCAACCTCACCCATTCCTGATGGGGCAGCGCACGGTCTATGGCGTGATGCCGGACTGGAACCCGGCTGAGATTATCGGTATCCGACCCCGGCCGCTTGCGCTCTCGCTGTACCGGGACCTGGTGACTGACTCGATCTGGGCTTACCAGCGCCATAACTATGGCTACCGCAACTTGCGCAGCTTTCCGCTGATGCCGCATTTTTTCGGGCTGCCGTACATTGACGTGCGCTTGTCGTTCAACTCGTTTATTCCGGCAGACCTCGACGAGGGGCTGGCAGGGCGGCTGGTTGATCACTACATCGATCGCCTGCTGGCCGAACCGACGCTGCACGATAAGGTCGAGTTCGAGATTGTGTTCTCGTGCTACACACTGGACTTGTCCCAGCGTCTGGAGCGTCTGGCCAGTGCCGGTTTTCAGGAGCACGAACTGGAAGCCATCAGCAGCAGTTTGCGCAAGCTGACCAACCGCATCGTCCATCCCAAGGATGGCTTGTGGCGCGCCGATGCCAATAAACTCGACATCCTCAATGAGCGACGCGAAGCGTTGCTGGCGTCCAATGCCGATCCCCTGGAACGGATCTACTGGTTGCTGGAGGATGCCAAGCGCTACGGCACCCTGCCATTTGCCGGTCTGGCGCGTGCTGGTTTCGTCGCCGTGCAGATGCTCAAATCCCTGGTGACCGTGGGCGTTTTCTCCCAGGCTGACTACGATTGCTTCATGGCGGGTGTCTCGACCGTCAGCGGTCAGTTGGCCCGTGACCGGGCAATCCTCGACAAGTCGACGTTCCTGGCGCGCTACGGTCATTTGCGCCCGGGCACCTACGACATCCTGTCGCCCCGTTACGATGAAGCACCGGAGCTGTATTTCGATTGGTCCCAGCGACCCGCCGCTCCGGAACCGTTAAAACCCTTTTCGCTGACCCTCCCGCAGATGCGTGCCATCGTGAAGCAATTGGAAGAGCACGGCTTGCAGCCCGATCCGGTCGGTTTGCTGGACTTCATGCAAGCGGGCATCGAGCTGCGCGAACTGGCCAAATTCCATTTCACCCGCAATTTGTCGGATGCCCTGGCATTGATTGCCGAAGTGGGCGCCCAGCATGGCATCAGTCGCGAAGACATCGCCTATTGCGACATCAGCGCCTTCAAGGAGCTGCACATAGCGGCTGTCGATCCGAAGGATGTGTTGTTGCGCAGCATCGAGCAGGGCAAGGCGCGCTACGCAGAAACCCTCAAGGTATCGCTGCCACCGGTGATTACCTGCCCTGAGGATGTCTGGTCCTTCGAATGGCCGGAAACCGCGCCCAACTTCATCACCCAGAAACAGGTGACCGCCCCCGTGGTGGGCAGTGATGACCGGGATAAGCTGACCGGGGCGATTGTCTGCATCCCCAATGCGGACCCGGGGTTTGACTGGTTGTTCGCCTACCCGATCGCCGGGTTGATCACGGCTTTCGGCGGCGCCAACTCGCACATGGCGATTCGCGCCGGCGAGCTTGGCCTGCCCGCCGTCATCGGTGCCGGTGAAGTGCTCTATCGTCGCTGGTCGACGGCACAGCGCCTGCACCTGGACTGTCCCGGCCGCTGGGTGGAGGTATTGGCGTGAAAGTCATCGCCGTCAGCCAGCGAGTGGACGTGTTGCCCGAGCGTGGCGAAAGCCGTGATGCGCTGGACCAGCGGCTGATTGATTTTCTACGGGCCGCCGGTTATTTGCCGTTGCCGGTGCCTAACGGTTTGGAGGGTGACCTGGAAGGCTGGTTGAGCGCGGTTTCGCCCCAGGCCATTGTGCTTTCGGGTGGCAATGACATCGGCCAGTGTCCGGCACGGGACCGGACCGAAAGCCGATTGCTTGACCATGCACGGGCTCACGGCCTGCCGGTACTCGGCATTTGCCGGGGCATGCAGATGATCGCGCACTGGTCGGGTGGTGTGCTCAAACCGGTGACCGGTCATGTGCGAACCCGGCATCAACTGTCGGGACAGATTGTTGCCGAGGTGAACAGTTATCACGGGTTGGCGCTTGCCGGGTGTCCCCATGGATTTGAGGTCCAGGCGCGCAGTGAAGATGGGGAAATCGAAGCCATTCGCCACCTCAGTCTGCCGTGGGCAGGCTGGATGTGGCATCCGGAGCGAGAAAGCGTTTTTGCAGCGCACGATGTTGATCGGCTGAAGCAGCTGTTCGGTGAATGAAGCGTCTTTATCTGAGGTAGAACGGTTGTGAAAGCCATTATCCTGGCTGCCGGACGTGGCAGCCGCATGAAAAGCCTCACGGATGAGCGTCCCAAATGCATGGTCGAGTTGCGGGGCAAGACACTCCTGGAGTGGCAACTTGAGGCGCTGCGCGGTGCCGGCATCAGCGAGATCGCTATCGTGACGGGCTACAAGCGCGAGTTGTTGGCCAATCAGGGATTGGTCGAGTTTCATAACCCGCGCTGGGCGGACACCAACATGGTGTCGTCGCTGGCCTGTGCTGAGGCATGGTTGGAACAGGAACCGTGCATCGTCAGCTATTCCGACATCTTCTATAGTCCCGTCGCGGTGCAGTCGTTGATGACCTGCAAGGCTTCCCTGGCGGTGACCTATGACCCGAACTGGCTGGCGCTGTGGACTGAGCGATTTGGTGATCCTTTGCTCGATGCCGAAACCTTTCGCCTGACGGATGCCGGCACCCTGGCGGAAATCGGCAATAAACCCACATCAGTCGATGATATCCAGGGCCAATACATGGGGCTCTTGCGGTTCACGCCTGAAGGCTGGGCAGACGTCGTTCGGTTGCGCTCGGCGTTGACCCCCGAACAGTGCGACAAAGTGCACATGACCCACACGCTGCAGCAAGTGATTGAGGCGGGGCGGGTGGCAATACAAGGCGTTGCATACTCGGGCGAGTGGGGCGAGGTGGACTCCGCTGAAGATCTGTTTGTGTATCAATAATCGAGATGACCGGGGCAGGCGAATGGCGGTTCGCCTGTTATAACAGCCGAACCTTCGAACGGAATCGACGTTCAGGGCTTCCCCCCGCATCGTCTCGGCAATTCCCGCGCCCAGCGACTGAATGGGCTTTTTTTAGCCCTCCATTTACCTGACGCCCACGTGTGTCTCGATGAAGAAGAAACCCCATGATCACCACCACTACCCACACCATCGAAGGCCGGCAAATCACCGCCTACCTGGACATCGTCAGCGCCGAGTCGGTGCAGGGCGTCAACGTGATCCGCGACATGTTCGCCGGGATGCGCGATTTTTTCGGTGGGCGTTCGCAGACGTTGGAGCGGGCTTTGAAGGAAGCGCGCATTCAAGCGACTGACGAGATCAAGGAGCGCGCGCAGGCGTTGCAGGCGGATGCGGTGGTGGGGCTCGATTTCGAGATCAGCATGCCGGCCGGCAAGGGCGGGATGGTGGTGGTGTTTGTGACGGGCACGGCGGTGAAGCTGAGGTAAGCGTTTTGACGGGCCCGTGCGCTTGATGAACGGGCCGGTTTCTGCTGTCGCTTGGTTTTTTACGTAGAACTTTTTACGTAGGAATAAGGGCATCGGCCTGCGGTGGGACAAGTGGGTATTTCTGTTTATAGCTGGACGTGTTTTGTAGGACGTCGGCACCGTCCATTCGTCGGGCACAGGGCAATCTGAATCACAAGTCCAGTAATGACCGGCTAGTCTCAGAAGCCTTGGTGGTCGATATTTTTCAGGCAAATAGGGCTTGCCGGTATCGACCCTGTTTTGAAAGGGGCGAAGAGATGGCGGATCCGTATATCGAAGACGACGGGGCTGAGTTTCCAATCAACAACTGTGTGCAGTGTGGCCAGACGGAATATGTGGCTGGTTTTGGCGAGGATCAGGTCAAGACAGGCAAGATCAAATCGACGGCGCCTCGAGCGACGAGGTCGAAGTTTCTGCCCAAGGTGGCAGCGCCTTCCAGGAAGTAAGCGTGACTCACAGAGCAGACCCCGCCATTGAGCGGGGTTTTTCATTTCTCGCGGGTGGAGTTTCGAAATTTCCTACAGACGTCGTGGATTTTTCTTTCACAAAGTTTTCACAAGAACCTACGTAGTCTCAACTCATCCGTTAGAAAGCAATATTCCAGCCCGTTACCCCAGCGGGCTTTTTTTTGCCCGTCATAAAACCTTTTCCATAAATGCTGTCCAACCGTCGCCCATAGCGCGGTTGCGCCGGATTGTGTCTGGACTTTGCCTTCGCTAAAGCATTCAATCTCCGCCTTTTCGTTTCCCCCTATTTTTGAGGTTTTCGTCATGCGTTTAACACTGCCCGCTCTGGTTCTGGGGCTTTTGGTTGCTCAAGGTGCGATGGCTGCCGGTCAAGGTACTGCCGCGCTCGGCGGTGGTCTGGGTGGCGCGCTGGGTAATGTGATCGGCCAAAACATGGGCGGCAGCACTGGCGCGGCGATTGGTGCTGGCGTAGCGGGCGCGGCAGGCAGTGCCATTGCCGCTCCGAAGGGTAGCCGTACCAAAGCAGCCATCGGCGGTGGCGTCGGCGCGGCAGGTGGTTCGGTCATCGGCCACAGCCTGGGCGGCAAGACCGGTGCAACTATCGGCGCCGGCCTGGGTGGCGCCGCGGGTGGCGCGGTAGGTACCAATCTATCGAAAGGCCACAAGCGCCACTGATCCCGAGGATCAGTAAACGAAGCCCGGTGTGATGCCGGGCTTTTTCGTTTCTGAACGTTTTTTTTGGATACGCCTCCAATCTCCTACAAGCCCCATCCGTTAACAGGGTACTGTGGGAGCAAGTTGAGACCATTGTGCTCTCCAATACGGAAATTCTGAGGTTCATATCATGCGTTTGACATTGTCCACGTTGGTTTTGGGTCTTCTTGTCGCTCAGGGCGCCATGGCGGCCGGTGATGGCACCTCGGCAGTCGGTGGTGGCCTCGGTGGCGCGCTGGGTAACGTCGTAGGCCAGCAAATGGGCGGCAGCACCGGAGCTGCCATTGGCGCCGGTGTCGGCGGCGCCGCAGGCAGCGCGGTCGGCGCACCCAAGGGTAGCCGCACGGCAGCAGCGGTTGGCGGCGGCGTTGGCGCGGCGGGCGGTTCGGTGGTCGGCCATAGCCTGGGCGGCTCCACTGGCTCGACCATTGGCGCAGGCCTTGGCGGTGCGGCGGGTGGTGCGGTAGGCAACAACCTGGGCAGCGACAGCGGCAGCTCCCATTCCGGTGGCGGGCATAAACACAAGAATAAACACAGAAACAAACATCGCTAAGTCAGTCTCGACTGACAGCAGAAACCCGGCCCCGCGCCGGGTTTTTCGTTGCTGTGGGTAGGACTCTGGAACGTTTGGTTGCAGGACGCCTCGAACTTCATACACTCCCGACACTTTGTGAGGCGCGCCATGACGCTTGAAGCCGAAGATGATGCTGACGAACTCAACGATCCTGGCAACGAAGACCCGGGTTCTTTGATGGACGATGCGACAGTGCCGCTCAACGACTCCGATGATGCGGGGGATGTGGGCAACACCGAGTATGAAGAGGAAGACTCAGACGAAGACTCAGACGAAGACTGACCGATCGTCCCTTGGGTCGAACGCTTGCATAGCCCCTGCCTCGAACGAACGAGGGCCTGCTTTTCAGGCCCTTCGAGAGGTGTTTTATGAATACTGATCCGAAAGTCGCTGATGTTGATGAAACGCCGGAATATCCGCTGCCTTCTCCTACTGATTCCCTGAGCCGCGATCAGCGTCCGCCTGATGATGAGGATGAGGCGGGGGTTGAGCAGGTTGTGGACAATGATGTGGAGGCGAGCCCTGATGATCCGGATATTGCGGGGGAGGATGGGTCGGGGGAGCCGAGTTGAGGTATACATACTTGGCGAAAAAAAGCTCAAAGCCCAGCAGTTTTGCTGGGTTTTTCAGTTTGCATAGGTTTTTAATTTGTTAAAAAATAAGTTATATGGGCGTTTCGGTAAGATATACAGACGGATCGCAAAGAGTTGGAAATTTCGTCGAGAATTTTATTAGAGAGTTCTCTGATTTTGCACATATTTCAAATACATCGCCATCTCTATCTATTGAGATTTTCAGTAATTCATTGGTTGGGATGTTTTTTATAATCAGATCGCTTATTTCGCTGCAATTGAGGCCAATGCGGCACGCATTAAATCCCATGTTTACCCATTTTTTTGGTGGCTGGTCCGGAATTTGTTTTATATCAAAGCCTATGATTATTGATGGTCGGTTATTGTCGATATGTATTGTGAATAGTTTAATGTCTTCAATCTCAATCGGGTGTCTGAATACCATGTTAAAGAAGGTGCTGCCATCAAGTTCGTTCCAGTATTTCATATTTTATCTCTTGAAAGAGTAGTGTTCTTTAGTGTTGTTGATCTTGCCGTTTCTAGGGTCATCAAACGGCCTGACATTGAAGTGCTGTCCTTGGTCACCCTTGTTATCTGCTGATCCGAATTTATGGCCAGCAGTGTGATCTTGAAGGAGAAGTATAAACCCGTCCTCTCGTGTGAACTGGTATTGCCTGGTTCTGATTGGCATTCCATGGTCGTTTAGAATGTTTTTTCCATTCATGTCAGTCATGTTGACGTAGGTGAATTGGCTCGCCCGTCCGCTCACTTTGTCAGTCTGCATATCAGGTTGTTGGTTTTTGGGGATTCCTGCATCGTTTTTCGCTTGTCGGAAAGCCCCTCGTCGTGAAACATCTGGAACTTCCGGTTCACCAAGGTTTGAACAACCATTTGCCTGCTGAACTTTCGGCGGGCAGTTGGCGTTTAGTCCCAACGGATCAACCCACCCCGTCGGATTCGGCGTGTACTGATACTGGTTCAGTCCGCCCGCCAGCTTGATTGGATCTGGCGTCAGATACCGCCCCACATCCGGGTTGTAGTACCGATGCCGGTTGTAGTGCAGCCCGGTCTCCGCATCGAAATACTGCCCTTGAAATCGCAGCGGCTGGTCCAGCACCTGGTGGGTATCGCGATTCAAACGAGTCAGGCGGCCATAGGCGGTGTATTGCGCGGCCCAGACGATTTCGCCGCTGTAGTCGGTCAGTTCATGTGGGGTGCCGAGGTGGTCGAGTTGGTAGTAGAACGGGCAAGCCTGGCGCGGGCCTTTGCCGTCGAGCATGGCCAAGGGGCGGAAGGTGCCGGGTTCGTAAACGTAGCTGCGGTAATGCTCGCGACTGCTTTCGGCGACGACCCGGTCGCCTTGCCAGAAGAACTCGGTGGTTTTGCCGTCGACGGTTTTGCTGATACGGCGCCCGAAGGCGTCGTAGCGATAACGCGAGCAACGTCCGTCCGGGGTCGTTACGCCCACCAACCGATGCTGGCAGTCATAGCGATAGTCGGTGACGAGTTTTTGCGCGGTGCCACGCCGTTCACGGATCAGATTGCCGAAAGCGTCATAGTCGTAATGCCGATCGCCCTGCATCAGCAGGCGATTGCCCTTGACGGTCGCCGCGCCGGGACGGTCCTGCATCAGCAGGTTGCCCGCCGGGTCGTGGGCGAAGCTTTCTGGCAGATGGTCGCGGGAGTGGCGAACGCGAATCAGACGGTCGAGCGGGTCGTAGTGGTAGCTGCGTTGGCCATGACGGGTGTCGGCGATGTGGTCGAGAGTGCCGTTGGCGCTGTAGGCAAATTCGCGGCGATACAGCGTTTGCCGCTGTTGGCTGACAGCGTGGGCCTTCAGGCGACCCTGCTCGTCATATTGGTAATCGCTGAGCAGCAGACCCTGTTGGCGGTGCTGTTCGCGACCGGCCGCGAAGGTATGCGACGTCAGCCGTGCGCCATTGAGGTCGATGGCTGTCAGCGCGCCGCCCTTGGCGTGGTGGTACTTGAGTTTGCTGCTGTCGGGCAGACGCAGGTAGTTGAGCTGGCCGCAGGCGTCATAGCCATAACGCAACGTGCCCCAGCCCTGGTGCTCGGTAATCAGCCGGTCTTGCCGGTCGTATTCGAACTCCAGCGGATGGTCATGGCTGTCATCAACGCTGACCAGTCGGCCGAGACTGTCGTAGCGATACTCGATCGTCGTCCCATCAGGCAGCGCTTTGACCAGTAACCGGCCTGTCGCATCCCTTAGGTAACCGGTGAACAGCTGTGAGCCGTCATCGCCGAACTCGGTTTTCTCCAGCAGATGGCCATTGAGGTCATAGGCGTAAGCCGTGCGGCGGCCATCAAACCCGGTTTCTTGTCGGATCAATCCGCTGGGCGTGTAGTCCAGCTGATATTTTTCGCCGGATTCGTTCTCGATTTCCGTCAGCAGCAGTCGCACGTTGTCGTAGCGATACTTCAGTTGGGTGCCGTCTGGATTGATCCGGCGGCTGACCAGGTGCAGGTCGTCGGCGTATTCGTAATGGGTGATGCGGCCGAGTTCGTCCCGTTCGGCGGTGATTTTTCCGTAGGCGTTGTAGCTGAACGCGCGGGTGGCACCTGTAGGAAGTGTCGCCTGGATCAGCCGGCCGACGGCGTCCCACTGGTAGCGGGTCACGGCATCATGTTCGTCCTGGCGGGTAATCTGTCGGCCCAGTGCATCGTAGGAAAACTGTCGCCGGCCACCCTGCGGCAACGTTTCTTCGACCAATTGGCCCAGACCGTTCCAGACAAACACATGCCGACTGGTGTCTGGATAACGGATCGACAGCAACCGCCCCTGAGCATCGTGGTGGTAATGGGTGACCTGTCCGTCCGGGTCGACCGCCTCGGTGACATCGCCCTGGGCATTACGCTGATACCTCCAAACCGCCTTGCCGCGACACCGCGCATGCAGGAAGCCGTTGCGATACTCGTAGGACGTCGGCTCGCCTTCGGGAGGAATCAGCGCCACAAGGCGGCCGACTTCGTCGTAGCGATAGTGGGTAATCGCCCCCAACGGATCCTGTTCGGCAATCAACCGACCCTTATCGTCGTAAGACTTGAGGTGTTCACCGCCGCTCGGTTCGACCCGCCGCACCAGCCGCGCCTTGTCGTCATGGACGTAAGCTTCTTCACTGCCGTCGGCGTTTTTAACCACGACGCCGCTCTGGTCGTCCCAGATGTAAGTGGTGTCCATCTGCGAAAAGCTTGCCCGGTGCCGGACACATCGCGCCGCCTTGCCAGACCGTTCCCACTCCCAGAAAAAACTCGCCCCGCCGGCTAATTGCCGCTGCAGGATCACGTGCTCGTCGTCGTAGTCATACCGTTCGCTTTCGCCAGCGGCATTGGTGGCTTCGATCAGGTGATGACGAGCGTCGTAGCGGTAGGCAATCAGCGTCTGTTCTGTACGCCAGGCATCACCCAGCGCTGCGGCAGGGTGAAACGTCTGATACTCGACGGCAACAAGGTGCCGGCGCTCGTAACGCAACAGCAGTGAGCGCCCGGCACCGTTTTCAAGGCGTTGGATGCGATCCTGGCGATCACGGGTGATGTGCAGCCGGTTGCCATAGGCATCGCTGATCGCGGTCAGCCGCCCGTTATGAAAGTGGTAAAACCTGGGTGTTTCGGCCGCCAGCGCAACGATCAGTTCCTGTGGCTCATCGCCCCGATAAATTGCCGCTCGCGACAGGCTGTTATGAATCGTCGGTCGCTCGTCACTCGGCAACGGAAAGGTCGTACGGCGGTTTTCATGGTCGATCCAGATGACGCAATCGCCATCGATTTCCAGCCGATGGGCGAGGGAATGACTCCAGCCCCAGCCCAGCCCGCAGTCCAGTTCCACTGCACTGGTGCGGTACATCCGGGTGAAATCAAATGCCAGCAACCCATCGAGAGAACCATCGGTCAGGGTCAGCAGTTCTTCGCCGGTGACCATCGATACCGGGCAACCGTTGGTGCAGGTCAATGGCCCGCAATCGGCGCTGTCACCGTTGGGGTTTTTCGCCTGGTCCGGCGCATCGTCATGGGGTTCGTGCCGGACCATTCGGGTTTGTGCGTCGGTTTTGTCGCGAGCGATCGGGGCCGGGTTCTTCACCACCAGAACCGGCGACTCTCCGTTGCGAATCTCCAGCGGCAACGTCGGCGTCGGATTCAACGGCGCCGGGCGTGCATTGACCGCCAACGGTTTGAACACGCCCGCATGGGTGGCAAGCCTGGATTCGGTGGTCAGCTCCGCCAGGCGCAAGGTGGCGCCCGCCAGCCATTGCCGCGCCCGTGGCGATTTGATTTTATCCAGCACTTTGGTGCTCAAACCCAGTGTCACGCCTAAGGTGCCGGTCACTCTGGCCAGTAGGAAAGCGATCAGCAGGTCTGTGCGAATTTCCGCCACCACCTCAGCAACAAATTGCGGCGGCAGCATCCTCAGCCAACTGGTCAATGCCGCAAGGTGAATGAACAGCAGCGGTTCATCGCTCAGCACCAGCAGGCCATTGGCGATGGCGTCCGAGGAGGCTTCAAGCAATGCGTCCAGTTCGGCCTGGGTCAGGTACTCCAGCAGCTTTTCGCTGTTGGCTTGCAGATCGGCGAGCAGGGCGTAAACCTGTTTCACGTCATCCCAGACGCCCTGCAGCGAATTCCCGACGCCCAGCCAGTCCGCCTCTTGCAACAGGCTGTAACGATCGAGGAAGCCAGCGCTGGCGAACTCGATCCATAAAGGTTCGAACTCACGGGTCCACTCGGCACGCAGCCAGCCTTCGAGCTCGTCGATCAAGCCTTGATAAGAGGCGTAGAGCACCTTGATGTGCTCGGCTGAAACATCGGGAAAGAAGGTGATGCGATAACGCTGGCCCCGGGAGCAATCGGAAACTTCGAGAATGCCGCCCGGGCCGATGGTCTTGCGCACCGGCTCGCCAAACGTCAGTTCACCGTTGCGGTCCGCGATCACCGGTTCGAGCATCACCGGCGTATTGCCGATGGGCACGAAACGCGCCGCCTCGAACATATGCACCAGGGTCAATGGGCCTTCGGCGGGGCACTGGGTTACGACGGCGCTGACCGGTTTGCTGGAATCAAGTGGCGCGCGGAGTTGAACGTCGTTGCCGACCTTGAAGACCTGCTCGACATCCAGCGCCCAGCCAGTCCAGAAGTTTTCCGCCCAGCGTTCGTAGTCGTTCAGGCAGAGGCGAAACTCGCCAAGCAACGTTTCGACGTCGGGTCGTTCCGGGTTCATGGCCGCGACCACCAGCAGTCCAATGGTGTTGTTCAGGGCCAGGAGTCCATTGGGGTCGAACATTCGCAGTCACTCGCGCGCTTCAATTTGGAACGGGAGACTTTGCGCAGGATCAGCGAGGAAAGAAGTCAGGAAAGGAGGTGTTTGCTGTAGGGATAATCGCTAAATCACCAGCAACCCCGGGCGTGCAGGTTTTTTCATCCTTCGGGCATTGCCCGTTGCCCTATGCCGGCCGGGCTCGTTATGCTGCTGAACCCTTTAATCGATCCGAGTACTGGCCGTACCTGAGCCGCCTGGGATGTCATTAAAAACGGATCAGATGCGATGAATGCACCACTTAAAGCGTTGGGCCCGATCAAGGCTGTGATTTTCGACATGGATGGCTTGCTGCTGGACACCGAGGGCATCTACACCGAAGTCACGTCGATGATTGCCGAGCGTTATGGCCGGACCTTCGACTGGAGCGTCAAACAGAACATCATCGGGCGTGGCGCGGGCGACCTGGCGCGCTATGTGGTCGAGGCGCTGGACTTGCCGATCACCGCCGAAGAGTTCCTGGTGATCCGTGAGCCCCTGATGCGCGAGCGTTTCCCCAAGGCACTGGCGATGCCGGGGGCCGAGGAGCTGGTTCGGCACTTGAAGGCCAACAACATTCCGATTGCGGTGGGCACCAGTTCTTCCCGTCAATCGTTCGGGCAGAAAACCACGTTGCACCGCGACTGGTTCGCGCTGTTCGACTTCATTGTCACCGCCGATGATCCAGAGGTCGGCGCGGCCAAACCGGCGCCGGATATCTTCCTCACGGCCGCGCGGCGCCTGGGTGTGGCGCCCGAGGACTGCCTGGTGTTCGAGGATTCGCCGTTTGGCGTCACCGCAGCAAAAGCGGCGGGGATGACCGCGATTGCGATCCCGGATGCAGCCATGGCGGACGAAAAGTACGCCCACGCCGATGGCATTCTTCGTACGTTGAAGGCGTTCACGCCGAGTGCTTGTGGCTTGCCGGCGCTTGAATGGGCCTGAAAACCAGGCATGAAAAAACGCCGGCAATGATTTGCCGGCGTTTTTGTTTCAGCGTTTCAGGCTATCAAGCACCGAAACCGCCATCGATGGTCAGGCTGGCCCCGGTGATGTAGCCCGCTTCCGGACCGACCAGGTAGGCGACGAAACTGGCGATCTCTTCCGCTTTGCCATAACGGCCCACGGCCATCAGCGGGATCAGGCTCTCGGCGAAGTCACCGCTGGCCGGGTTCATGTCGGTGTCGACCGGGCCCGGTTGCACGTTGTTGATGGTGATGCCGCGCGGGCCGAGGTCGCGGGACAGGCCTTTGGTCAGGCCGACCAGCGCTGCTTTGCTCATGGCGTACGGGCCGCCACCGGCGAAGGGCATGCGGTCGGCGTTGGTGCTGCCGATGTTGATGATGCGACCGCCGTCGGTCATGTGTTTGGCGGCGGCCTGGCTGGCGATGAACACGCTGCGTACGTTAATGGCCAGGGTCTGGTCGAAGTCTTCGAGGGTGAAGTCTTCCAGCGGTGCGACGGCCAGTACACCGGCGTTATTGACCAGGATGTCCAGGCGTCCGAAGGCTTCGACGGTGGCGGTTACGGCGTTGCGAATGGCTTCGGCGTCGGCGCTGTCGGCCTTGATCGCGAGGGCCTTGCCGCCGTTGCCGGTGATGCTGTTTTGCAGTTCTTCGGCCTTGGCGGTGGAGCTGACGTAGGTGAAGGCCACCGCGGCGCCTTCAGCGGCCAGGCGTTTGACGATGGCTGCGCCGATACCGCGGGATCCACCTTGGATTAAAGCCACTTTGCCGCTGAGGTTCTGAGTAGTCATAACGATCTCCAAAGTCCCGAAGCGAGATTGTCTCGGTTGATGGAGGCTAGTATCGATTGCGCATTACGGTCTGTGTAGACGGTAATTGCGATAGTCTGTGTAAACCAAAAGTTTATAGTGGCGATCATGGAAACCTTCAGCAGTATCGAATGCTTCGTGCGTAGCGCCGAGGTCGGCAGCTTCGCCGAAGCCGCACGGCGCCTGAGCCTGACCCCGGCCGCCGTGGGCAAAAGCGTCGCGAAACTGGAAGCCAGGCTGGGTGTTCGGCTGTTCCAGCGCAGTACCCGCAGCCTGACCTTGACCGAGGCTGGTCAATTGTTTCTGGGCGAAGTCAGCGCCAGCCTGCACACCATTCAAAACGCCGTGGCTAACCTCGCCAGCGCCGAAGGGCGCCCGGCCGGTACGCTGAAGGTCAGCATGGGCACGGTGTTCGGGCGTCTGTATGTGGTGCCGTTGCTGGGGGAGTTCTTGCGGCGCTTTCCGGCGATCAGCCCGGACTGGCACTTCGATAATCGCCAGGTCGACTTGATTGCCCAAGGCTTCGATGCGGCGATTGGTGGCGGCTTCGAGCTGCCCCAGGGCGTGGTGGCGCGCAAGTTGACGCCAGCTCACCGGGTGCTGGTGGCGTCAGCCGAGTATCTGGCCGGGCGCGATGCCATCGTCGAACCTGACGACCTCAAGCAGTGCGACGGCATCTTGATCCGCTCCCCGCAAACCGGCCGCGTGCGTTCCTGGCAGTTGACCAGTCGCACCCAGCAACACAGCCCGCTGGTGCTCGAGGCGCGGATGACCATGAGCGACTCGGAAGCGGCCTGCGCCACTGCGGTGCAGGGGCTGGGCATCGCGCTGGTGAGCTTGCCGTTTGCCGTGGGTTATCTGGAGGCGGGGACGTTGCAGCGGGTATTGCCGGACTGGTATGTCGACGATGGCAACATTTCGATCTATTACGCGGAGCACAAATTGTTGCCGGGCAAGACCCGGGCGTTTGTGGATTTCATTATTGAGCAGTTTGCGCAGCGGGGGTTGGGGGAGCGGTTTAGTGCGGTTTGAGCCAGGTTCCAGACCGAGGTGTGGCCTTCGCGGGCAAGCCTCGCTCCTACAGGGTTCACGCAATCCCGTGTAGGAGCGAGGCTTGCCCGCGAACAACGATAACGCGGTCTACCGCCCGAACCGCCCCGGCCACCCAATAATCGCCTTCGGCCGCGGCGTCGCGTACGTCCGCACCTTGGACGTCGACAACCCCAGCCGCACCAACGATTCGGCAATGGTCACCGCCGCCGTCACGCCATCCACCACCGGCACGCCGGTGCGCTGGCGAATCTGCTCGTCCAGCCCGGCCATGCCGCCGCAGCCCAGGCAAATCACCTCGGCCTTGTCCTCCAGCACCGCCAATTCCGCCTGGCGAACAATCGCTTCCAGCGCCCGTTGCGGATCGGATTCCAGCTCCAACACCGCCAGGCCACTGGCCCGCACCGAGGCGCAACGGTCCCACAGCCCGGACAACTTCAGGCGATCCTCGATCAGCGGCACGGTGCGATCCAGCGTCGTGACCACCGAATACGCATGGCCAAGGAACATTGCCGTGCTGGCGCCGGCATCGGTGATGTCCACCACCGGCACATTGAGCAGTTCCTGCAAACCTTCGCGCCCGTGTTCGCCGTAGCCGGCCTGGATGACCGCGTCGAACGGCTGGTCGTAGGACATGACCCGGTCCATCACCGCGATAGCCGCCAGGTAGCTTTCGAAATTGCCTTCGATGGAATCGGCACCGAAATACGGCGTCAAGCCGATGATTTCGGTGCCGGGCGCGGCCACGGACTGGGCCTGGCGAGCGATGGCCTGGGTGATGGATTCGGTGGTGTTGACGTTGACCACGAGAATTCGCATGGGAAGTCCTTATAGCGGGGTAGTTCGGCGGCCCGACATCGCCGGGCCGCGAGGGGGATTAATGGCTGACGTTATCCACAGCAATGCTCTCACCGCTGACATCGGCGTAATGCGGCTGCCGCTTGGCGATGATCAGGTAGAGCATCCCGGCAATCCCGGCACCAATCAGCCAGGAGAACGGCGACACGAGGTGAAAGCCCGGCATCAGCGCCAGGACGATGGCGATCAAGGCTGCAGGAATAAACGCCGCCACCGCGCGGAGATTGACCCCACGGCTGTAGTAATAAGCGCCATCGGGGTCTTCGCTGTACAACTGCGGCACGTTGACCTGACCTTTTCGTACCAGCCAGTAGTCGACCATGATCACCCCGTACAGCGGGCCGAGCAGGGCGCCGAGGCCGGACAGGAAATACACGATCACCAGCGGGCTGTTGTAGAGGTTCCACGGCAGGATCAGCACGGCGATGGTCGCGCTGATCAACCCGGCGCGGCGGAAGGTCAGGTATTTCGGCGCCAGGTTGCTGAGCACGAAAGCCGGGGCGACGAAGTTGGCCATGATGTTCACCGCCACGGTGACGATCAGGAACGCCAGACAGCCGAGGACCAGGAAGAAGGTGTTCGGGATCGAGGCGATGATTTCCGTCGGACTTTCGATGATCCGGCCGTTGATCTGGAATTGCGCGCCACAGAGCAGGACGGTGATGCTGGCGAACACCAGAATATTCACCGGCAGGCCCCAGAAATTTCCCACCTTGATGGTCTTGCGGCACGGCGAGGAACGGGCGAAGTCGCAGAAGTTGAGGATCAGCGTGCCGTAGATCGACAGCCACAGCGCGCCGCCGGCAAAGATGTTGCGCCACATCTCGCCACCGCTCAGGGGTTCGCGGATCGACCAGGCGATGGTCGCGTCGGCCTGGAAGTACATCCACCCGGCGAGGGAGGCGACGGTCAGCAGGATCACCGGCCCGGCAAACGCTTCGTAGCGCCGCACCATCTCCATGCCATACGCCAGGATCGCCAGTTGCACGAACCAGATCGCCACGAAACAGATCCAGCCCAAGGTCGAGAGGCCGAGGATCGAGTTGTGGTCGTAGTCGGCGAAACCGGGGTGAACCGCCGTCAGCAGGACACGAAACACCACCGAGGCCAGGTACGTCTGAATCCCGAACCAGGCGATGGCGATAACGGCGCGGATCAGTGCAGGAATTTGCGCCCCGTGAATGCCGAAACTGATCCGGCTGATCACCGGAAACGGCACCCCGGTTTTCTGCCCCATGTAGCCGGACAGGTTCATGAAGCAATACACCAGTGCCGCGCCGATCCCCAGGGACAACAGGATCTGCCAGCCGCCCAGGCCCAGCGCATACAGGCCGATGGCAAACGAGTAGTTGGCGATGTTGTGAACGTCATTGGTCCACAGGGCGAAGATGCTGTAGCGACCCCAGCGCCGGCCTTCGGCCTTGGTCGGCGCCAGGTCCTTGTTGTGCAGGCGCGGGCTGAGGATCACTGGGGCTTGCAGCGTTTGATCGTGATCGTTGAGGGCAGGTTGAGAGGAGGGCAGATCCAGCGCGATGTTGTTATTGGAGAGGCTAGTACGCATTCCGGCAGGCTCCTGAGGCTTGGCGTCGCGGTGACTGTGCATGAGCGTGGGCTCGACAAATCTTCGTCGCGGGCAATAAGCATCATTGGTTACGGGGCATCTGCAGCCTGTACGGGATAGGGCGCTTCAGGCTTGCGGATCGAAAGTGTGTGTATGTTTTGATTGTGATTGTATACAAAACATGTATGCACTTAAGCCAGATCTGTGCCAGTTCAGGAGCTATGAATTTAAGGGTTAATTTCGTTTTGTTATTAGCTGGCGCTAAGTGGCTGAAATCAAGGCGATATAAATTGACCGATTGAACAGGTATTTATTTTTCAGCAAGGTTTGTGGAAATCGGCGACTGGGGGCGTCAGGAAAGGAGGGTGTAACTTTTTGGGGCGTAGAAATTAAAAGTGCACACATAAATGGCACCTATGGTGACATTCGTGTGTACACATTTGCTCCTGCGGGGGATGGCGCGAGGCCTGGTTCAGGCTTTGGATTTGCTGATGATATTGCCCGCGTGCAGCCCGCATTCTTTCTGCGTCGCTTCTTCCCACCACCAGCGACCTTCACGCTCATGCTGGTTCGGCAGCACAGGTCGGGTGCACGGTTCGCAGCCGATGCTGATGAAGCCGCGCTCATGCAGGCTGTTGTACGGCAGCTCGAGCATGCGGATGTAACCCCAGATCTCTTCGCTGGTCATCTGTGCCAGTGGGTTGAACTTGTACAGGGTGCGCTCGGGCGTGGAGAACGCGGTGTCGATTTCCAGTACGGCAACGGCGCTGCGCGTGCCCGGGCTCTGGTCCCGGCGCTGGCCGGTGGCCCAGGCGGTGACCCCGGACAACTTGCGACGCAGCGGCTCGATCTTGCGGATGCCGCAGCATTCGCCATGGCCGTCCTTGTAGAAACTGAACAGGCCTTTTTCCTTCACGAACGGTTCCAGTTTCGTGTAGTCCGGCGACACCAGTTCGATGTCGATCTTGTAGTGCTCGCGCACCTGATCGATGAAGCGGTAGGTCTCGGGGTGCAAGCGGCCGGTGTCGAGGCTGAACACTTTGACGTTCTTGTTCAGCTTCCAGGCCATGTCCACCAGCACCACATCCTCGGCACCGCTGAAAGATATCCACAGGTCATCGCCAAACTCGGCGAACGCGAGTTTCAGGATGTCCTGGGCGGATTTGTTGGCATAGGTCGTGGCGAGTTCCACGACATCGAACGATGGGCTCATCAGGGCGGCTTCCTACAGGTCGGTGGCGCTGGGCGCTCTATATGGCGTCGATGGTAACAAAATCCCACAGCCCTTGGCGCGCCCTCTGCGTTGCGCGGGCTGGCCCGAGTCGCTAGAGTTCGGCAGTCCTTTTGCTCGCTCGACTCAATAATCAATACAAATGGGAGTGTCTTGTGGAAATTGCCTGTCTGGATCTTGAAGGTGTGCTGGTCCCGGAAATCTGGATCGCCTTCGCCGAAAAAACCGGGATCGAATCCCTTCGGGCCACCACCCGGGACATTCCCGACTACGACGTGCTGATGAAGCAGCGCCTGCGCATTCTCGACGAGCATGGCCTGAAGCTCTCGGACATCCAGGAAGTGATCGCCACGCTGCAACCGCTGGACGGCGCCATTGAGTTCGTCAACTGGCTGCGCGAGCGCTTCCAGGTGGTGATCCTGTCGGACACGTTCTACGAGTTTTCCCAGCCGCTGATGCGCCAACTGGGCTTCCCGACCTTGCTCTGCCATCGCCTGATTACCGACGATGCCGGGCGGGTGACGAGCTATCAGTTACGTCAGAAAGATCCCAAGCGTCAGTCGGTACTGGCCTTCAAGAGCCTTTATTACCGGGTGATTGCGGCGGGGGATTCGTATAACGACACGACGATGCTGGGCGAGGCCGATGCCGGGATTCTGTTCCATGCGCCGGACAATGTGATTCGCGAGTTTCCGCAGTTCCCGGCGGTGCACAGTTTTGCGGATTTGAAGCAGGAATTTATCAAAGCCTCGAACCGGGCCCTGACCTTGTAAACCCAATCCTGTTAGTGATCGTTCCCACGCTCTGCGTGGGAATGCAGCCCGGGACGCTCTGCGTCCCAAAGCGGACGCGGAGTGTCCATTGAGGCATTCCCACGCGGAGCGTGGGAACGATCAAAGGCCCTGAAGGGTATCGAGCAACACCTTCACCTTGGTGATCGATTCCTGATACTCGGCCTGCCACTCTGAATCCGCAACAATCCCGCCCCCACCCCAGCAACACACCTGCCCATCCTTGACCAACAAACTGCGAATGGCGATGGAACTGTCCATCTCACCGCGCACGTCCAGGTACACCAACGATCCGCAGTACAACCCACGACGGGTCGGCTCCAGTTCATCAATGATCTGCATCGCGCGAATTTTCGGCGCGCCGGTAATCGAACCGCCGGGGAAACTGCCGGCGATCAGGTCCAGGGCGTCCTTGTCGTCCGCCAGTTCGCCGGTGACGCTGCTCACCAGGTGATGCACGTTTGGATAGCTTTCCAGGCTGAACAACTCCGGCACCCGCACCGAGCCGATACGGCAGGTGCGACCGAGGTCGTTGCGCAGCAGGTCGACGATCATCAGGTTTTCCGCGCGGTCCTTGGGGCTGGCCAGCAGTTCGGCGGCGTTCGCCGTGTCTTCGGCTGGGGTCAGGCCGCGGGGGCGGGTGCCCTTGATCGGACGGGTTTCCACCTGGCGCTCGCTGACTTTGACGAAGCGCTCCGGCGACAGGCTCAGGACTGCGCCGCCATCGGGCAGGCTCTGGAACCCGGAAAACGGCGTCGGGCAGGCGGCTCGCAGGGCGCAATAGGCGGCCCATGGGTCGCCTTCGCATTGCGCGCGAAAGCGCTGGGCGAAGTTGACCTGATAGCAGTCGCCGGCCTGGATGTACTCCTGAATTCGCTCAAGGGCCTGGCGATACTGGTCGGCGCTGAGATCGGCGCTCATCGGCGCTTTCAGCTTGAACGGCTCGACGGGTGCAGCCGCAGGTTGAGTAAACAGTGCGATCAAGCGTTGCCGCTCACTGTCCGCCAGCGTCGGGTGAAACACCAGCTGACTGGTCAAGCGCTGGTGATCGCTGATCAACGCCCAGTCATACACACCGAAACGCGCATCAGGCAAATGCAGATCGTCTTGGGCCTGGTGCGGCAGGTGCTCCAGATGACGGCCGAAGTCGTAGCTCAGGTAACCGATCAAACCGCCGGCGAAGGGCAGTTCATTCGGGACGGACGCTTCGCCCAGTTGTGTCAGATTGTCCCGCAGACGTTGCAGGAAATCGGCACCGCTTTCCTGTGGCAGCACGGCCAGTTGCTCCAGCGGCCAGGCGCTGAGCACATCAAAGCGCCCGCGATCGGCCGTCGGTCGGCCACTGTCGAGCAGCACGGCACCGGGGGCATGACGGATCGCCGCGAAGTACTCGGCGGGGTTGGCGCGATAGGGGAGCGGGTGTACGGAACAGGTCAACATGGGCGGTGCGGATCAGCCATCGTGGCGGGGTGGCGATTGTAGTCCTCTGCAGGACTTGCTCCTAGAGGGGATGTCGGGGATTGGCAGTTGGGTGGCCGCTGGCAAGAGACCTGTGGCGAGGGGGCTTGCCCCCGTTCGGCTGCGCAGCAGTCGTAAAATCGGCTGATGCGGTCTGCCTGACACTATCGAGATAAATGTTTTTGGGGCCGCTTCGCAGCCCAACGGGGGCAAGCCCCCTCGCCACAGCGGCTAGCCCTCAACTGGCGGAATATGCCCAAACATCTGCTGCACAAACTCCACCCGCTGCTGCACGGTTTCGACAATCCCACGGGCCTTCAATTCTTCCAGCCGCGCCTCGACCGCATGGGTGCGCAACGTCAGCCCACAATCATTGGCAATCTGGATGTTCAACCCCGGCCGGGCGTTGAGCTCAAGAATCAGCGGCCCTTTCTCCTGGTCGAGCACCATGTCCACGCCGATGTAACCCAGCCCGCACAACTCATAGCAGCCGGCGGCGAGTTTCATGAAACCGTCCCAGTAGGGCAGTTGCACGCCATCCACGGCGTTGGTGGTGTCCGGGTGTTTGGTGATGATGTTGTTCAGCCAGGTGCCGCGCAGGGTCAGGCCGGTGGCCAGGTCGACGCCGACCCCGATGGCGCCCTGGTGCAGGTTGGCCTTGCCGCCGGACTGACGGGTCGGCAAGCGCAGCATGGCCATCACCGGGTAGCCCATCAACACGATGATGCGGATGTCCGGCACGCCTTCGTAGCTGATGCTCTTGAAGATCTGGTCCGGGGTCACGCGGTATTCGATCAGCGCCCGGTCGCGGTGGCCGCCGAGGGAATACAGGCCGGTGAGGATGCTGGAGATATGGTGCTCAAGTTCCTCATGGCTGAGGAT
Source organism: Pseudomonas sp. Emmai (assembly GCF_055179735.1). Taxonomy (NCBI): domain Bacteria; kingdom Pseudomonadati; phylum Pseudomonadota; class Gammaproteobacteria; order Pseudomonadales; family Pseudomonadaceae; genus Pseudomonas; species Pseudomonas sp. Emmai. The sequence continues at coordinate 2,346,468 of NZ_CM143685.1, forward strand.
CTTGCCGGACACCGTGCGATAGCGACCCTCGAAACGGTCGGCCACCACAATAATGCCGTCACCGCCCGCGCCCTGGGCCGGCTTGATTACGAAGTCGCTGCGCCCGCCAATGATCTTGTCGAGGTTGTCGATTTCTTTCTCGGTGGAGATGATCCCGTACAGCTCCGGCACGTTGATGCCGGCGGCCAGCGCGCGCTCCTTGGTGATGATCTTGTCATCGACAATCGGGTACAGGCTGCGCTTGTTGTACTTGAGCACGTAGTCCGCGTTACGCCGATTGATCCCCATGATGCCCCGGGCTTCCAGGGCCTTCCAGGTCTTCCAGAAACCGAACATTACGAGTCAGCCTTGAGGAACGCTTTGAAGCGGATCAGCTCGGTCAAACGGTAGCCGCGATAGCGACCCATGGCCAGCATGAAGCCCACCAGGATCAACAGGATCGCCGGGAAGGTGAACACGAAGTACACCAACTCCGGCACGCTCATGATCAGGTGCGCCAGGGACGCGGCGAACAGCGTGCCGATCGCCACCTTCATGGCATGCCCGGCACCGCGTTCTTCCCAGGTGATCGACAGGCGTTCGATGGTCATGGTCAGAATCACCATCGGGAACAGCGCCACCGACAACCCGCGCTCCAGGCCGAGTTTGTGGCTGAACAGGCTGATCGCCGCGATCAGTACCACGACAAAGGTCAGCACCACCGACAGCCTCGGCAGCATTTGCAGCTTCAAGTGCTCCAGATAGGAACGCAGCGACAGCCCCAGCGCCGTGATGATCGTAAACAGCACAATCCCGAAGCCCAGCTGCGTCTCGCGGAAGGCCAGGGCGATCAGCACTGGCGTGAAGGTGCCGAGGGTCTGCAGGCCGATCAGGTTGCGCAGGATCAGGATCACCAGCACGCCAATCGGGATCATCACCATGATCATGAAGGTCTGCTGGGTTTGCAGCGGCAGGCCGTACAGCGAGTATTCGAGGAAGTTGGCGTCGGTGTTTTCGTCGGTCAGCTTGGCCAGGCGAATGGCGTTCATTTCGCTGTTGTTCAGGCTGAACGTCACGTTGGCTTTCTTGCCGCCATCGACGGTGATCAGGTTTTCATCGCCGGTCCACCACAGCAGGCGGTCGGTCGGCATGCCTTGTTCACCGGTTTCCGGGTTGAAGTACAGCCAGTCGGTGCCGTTGAAACTGCGCAGCCAGAGTTCAGGGACTTGCGGTTGGTCGGCCACCAGACGGACGGTGTGGACCTTCTCCACCGGCACGTGGGCAATGGACAGCACCAGTTCGACGATCCGGGCTTTGTTCGCAGTCGACGGATCGCCGCCGAGCAACAGCTTCACGTTGTCGTCGTTGAGATTGTTGACGCGCTTGATCGCTTCGCCGACGAAGGTTTCGACGTCGGCCGAGTGTTGGCGGATCGGGGCGAGCAGGGCTTCGGCGGCGACTTTCTCCGCGCCTTCGACGGCGATGCTGTCGCGGAAGGTCGGGCCTTTGATCTTGGATTTTTCGCCGCTGTAGCGCTTGGTCAGCACCAGACGGTAATACAGGGTCTGGTTGCCCTTGGCGCGACGGGCCGACCAGGTGACCTTGCGGTTGCCGTCGACGCGGTTCACCGCCACGCCGTAGTTATTGGAAATGAAGCTTTCGTTCAGGCTCACATAGTCGCGGCTCAGGGGCGGCACGAACATCTGGATCTTGACCGGGTCCTTGGCACTGGCGACGAACTCGACCTTGGCGTCGATGTTCCACAAGTCGTCCGTGGCGTCCTCGGTCACGGGGATGCCGAGCACGAAGATCTGGTAGGCCGTAACTGAAATGCCCAGCACCACCAGGATGGCGATGAGGATTTTCAGGTGGAGGTTAAGAGAGCGCATTCGGAATTACTCTGCGGTATGAGCGTCGGTGGCGCAGGCGGGTTTGCCAGCAGCGTATTTAAGACTGGGGTCGACCAGCGCATCGAAGCGTTTGAGCGCCTCGGAGCCGATCAGGAGCGGGTATTGGAAGGCGCTGCGGTCGGTGAGGTTCACTTCGATGCTGCGCAACGCCGTGCCCATGCAGATATCCAGCTCGATCACCGGGCGGGCCGTGTATTTCTTGCCTTCTTCCGGGTCGTAGTCACCGGCCCGGCGCTTGATCTTGCTGACCCGGGCCAGCGGTCGTTCGATCGGGTGCGAATGCGCGGCGTCGATCGCCAGGTAGAAGCGCACCCAGGATTCACCATTGCGTTTGAAGCGCTTGATGTCCCGTGCACTTAAGGAAGCGGTTTTCGCCCCGGTGTCGAGTTTGGCGGCGACTTCCAGGTCAATGCCATTCAGCGAGGCGTACTCGTTGAGGCCGTACACGGTCTTTTCCCCCGCGGCGGCGACGCCGGGCAGGAACAGGAAATAAAGGAATGTGGAAAAGGGCTTGAGTCTCATAAATCCTGGGTGCGCAGCGGTCCGTACTTCGGTTCAAGGCCCTGGCATCACTGCGCAAGCTCCCTCGTATGCCTATCAGCTATTTATGACAAGCCATGCAGATGCAGATGACAAGCAAATGCGGGCGGCATTCTAGCACGGTGGTTTTATGGCGCCACCGCTGGCAGGAGGCTATAAACCATGGGACTGCTTCGTTATGGCGCAAGCGGTTATTAGACGATTGTCGACAATACCTATTTATCCTTTGACTATACGGCCTGTATTCGCTAGTTTTTGCCGCATTGGCTCACAAGGTGTCGACAATATGCTGGATCAACTCGATCCCCCGGTGATCACGCAGGACGATTCGGAAACGCTTTCCGAGAATGTCTTCCGGCGCATCCAGGCGGCCATCGTCAAAGGCGAGATCGCCCCGGGCAGCAAGATTTCCGAGCCGGAGCTGGCACGCACCTACGGCATCAGCCGCGGGCCGTTGCGCGAAGCGATCCATCGCCTGGAAGGCCAGCGCCTGCTGGTGCGCATACCGCACGTCGGTGCGCGGGTGGTTTCCCTGAGCCACGCCGAGTTGCTGGAACTCTACGAAATCCGCGAATCCCTGGAAGGCATGGCCTGTCGCCTGGCCGCCGAGCGCATGACCGTCGAAGAAATCGACGAGCTGCGCCGGGTTCTCGAAACCCACGAACGGGACGCGGCGTTCCAGGCCGGTGTCGGCTACTACCAGCAGGAAGGCGATTTCGACTTTCATTACCGGATCATCCAGGGCAGCGGCAACCGCACCCTGACCCAGATGCTCTGCGGCGAGCTGTATCAATTGGTGCGCATGTACCGCATCCAGTTTTCCACCACACCCAATCGCCCGCGCCAGGCCTTTGCCGAGCACCACCGGATTCTCGACGCCATCGCCGACCGTGACGGTGAACTGGCCGAGTTGTTGATGCGCCGCCACATCGGCGCCTCCAAACGCAATATCGCCCGTCACTACCAGGACGGCGCCAATAAGACAGCCACTGAACGAGGTGAGTCATGAGTTCGAACAAGAGCACTCCAGGCCAGCGTTTCCGCGATGCGGTCGCCAGCGAACATCCGCTGCAAGTGGTCGGCGCGATCAACGCCAACCACGCGCTGCTGGCCAAGCGCGCCGGTTTCAAGGCGATTTACCTGTCGGGTGGCGGGGTGGCTGCCGGCTCCCTCGGTGTGCCGGATCTGGGCATCACCGGTCTGGATGACGTGCTGACCGACGTGCGCCGCATCACTGACGTTTGCGACCTGCCGCTGCTGGTGGACGTGGACACCGGTTTCGGTTCCTCGGCGTTCAACGTGGCGCGCACCGTCAAGTCGATGATCAAGTTCGGCGCGGCGGCGATTCACATCGAAGACCAGGTCGGCGCCAAGCGCTGCGGTCACCGCCCGAATAAAGAAATCGTGTCGCTGCAGGAAATGGTCGACCGCATCAAAGCCGCCGTCGATGCCCGCACCGACGACAGCTTCGTGATCATGGCCCGCACCGACGCCCTGGCCGTGGAAGGCCTGGAGTCCGCGCTGGATCGCGCCGCCGCGTGCATCGAGGCTGGCGCCGACATGATCTTCCCGGAAGCCATCACCGAACTGGACATGTACAAGCTGTTCGCCAGTCGCGTGAAAGCGCCGATCCTGGCCAATATCACCGAATTCGGCGCGACGCCGCTGTACACCACCGAGCAACTCGCCGCTGCCGACGTGTCGCTGGTGCTATACCCATTGTCGGCGTTCCGCGCGATGAACAAGGCAGCGGAAAACGTCTACACCGCGATCCGCCGCGACGGCACGCAACAGAACGTGATCGACACCATGCAAACCCGCATGGAGCTTTACGATCGCATCGACTACCACACCTTCGAGCAGAAGCTCGATGCGTTGTTTGCCGCCAAAAAGTAACGATGACCCCCGCAGGAGCAAAGCTGGCTCGCGAAAACTGACTGACCTTCAACATTGATGTCGTCTGACACACCGCTTTCGCGAGCAAGCTTCGCTCCTACAAGTTTCCCTAAAAATTTCAAGATTGGAGACAGCAATGGCCGAAGCAAAAGTACTCAGTGGCGCCGGGCTCCGTGGCCAGGTTGCCGGGCAAACCGCACTGTCCACCGTGGGCCAGTCGGGCGCCGGCCTGACTTATCGTGGCTACGACGTTCGCGAACTGGCGGCTGACGCACAATTCGAAGAAGTCGCCTACCTGCTGCTGTACGGCGAACTGCCGACCAAAACCCAACTCACCGCTTACATCAGCAAACTGAGCAAGCTGCGCGACCTGCCGCAAGCCCTGAAGGAAGTGCTGGAACGCATCCCCGCCGACGCCCACCCGATGGACGTGATGCGCACCGGTTGCTCGTTCCTGGGCAACATCGAGCCGGAGAGAGACTTCTCCGAGCAACACGACGTGACTGACCGTTTGCTCGCCGCGTTCCCGGCGATCATGTGCTACTGGTATCGCTTCAGCCACGACGGCAAACGCATCCATTGCGTGAGCGACGAACAGACAATTGGCGGCCACTTCCTGCACTTGCTGCACGACAAGAAGCCGAGCGAGCTGCACGTCAAAGTGATGAACGTGTCGCTGATCCTCTATGCGGAACACGAGTTCAATGCTTCGACCTTCACCGCCCGAGTTTGCGCGTCGACCCTGTCGGACATGTTCTCTTGCATCACCGCTGCCATCGGCTCCCTGCGCGGTCCGCTGCACGGCGGCGCCAACGAAGCGGCGATGGAAATGATCGAGCGCTTCAAGTCGCCGCAAGAGGCGATCGAAGGCACCCTCGGTATGCTCGCGCGCAAGGACAAGATCATGGGCTTCGGCCACGCGATCTATAAGGACAACGACCCGCGCAACGAGGTGATCAAGGCCTGGTCGAAAAAGCTTGCGGACGAAGTGGGCGACACCGTGTTGTTCCCGGTCTCCGAAGCCATCGACAAGACCATGTGGGAGCAGAAGAAACTGTTCCCTAACGCCGATTTCTACCACGCGTCGACGTACCACTTCATGGGCATCCCGACCAAATTGTTCACGCCGATTTTCGTCTGCTCGCGCCTGACCGGCTGGGCGGCGCATGTGTTTGAACAACGTGCCAACAACCGCATCATCCGCCCGAGCGCCGAGTACGTCGGCGTCGAACAGCGCAAGTTCGTGCCAATCGAACAACGCTGATGGGGGGAGGGCCGACGTGAACGCCGATACCCCTGTAGGAGCGAAGCTTGCTTGCGAAGACGGACCGACATTCAACATTGATGTCGACAGATAGACCGCTTTCGCGAGCAAGCTTCGCTCCTACAGGGCGCACGGATTCAGATCGGCCCCACCCTTTTGCACTTACCGTGACCGAGTCCCGACCTGATGAACACAGAATTCCGCAAACCGCTGCCCGGCAGCCATCTGGATTACTTCGACGTCCGTGCGGCGGTCGAAGCGATCCAGCCTGGCGCCTATGACACCCTGCCGTACACCTCCCGCGTACTGGCGGAAAACCTGGTGCGTCGCTGTGACCCGGCCACGCTCACCGATTCCCTGAAGCAATTCATCGAACGCAAGCGCGACCTCGACTTCCCGTGGTTCCCGGCGCGTGTCGTGTGCCATGACATTCTCGGCCAGACCGCTTTGGTCGACCTCGCCGGCCTGCGCGATGCGATCGCCCTGCAAGGTGGCGACCCGGCGCAAGTCAACCCGGTGGTGCCGACGCAATTGATCGTTGACCACTCCTTGGCCGTCGAGCGTGGTGGTTTCGATCCGGAGGCGTTCGAGAAGAACCGCGCCATCGAAGACCGTCGCAATGAAGACCGTTTTCACTTCATCAACTGGACCAAGAAGGCGTTCAAAAACGTCGACGTGATCCCGCCAGGCAACGGGATCATGCACCAGATCAACCTGGAGAAAATGTCCCCGGTGATCCAGGTGCGTGACGGCGTGGCCTTCCCGGACACCTGCGTCGGCACCGACAGCCACACCCCGCACGTTGATGCGCTGGGCGTGATCGCCATCGGCGTTGGCGGTCTCGAAGCTGAGAGCGTGATGCTCGGCCGCGCCTCGTGGATGCGCCTGCCGGAAAGCGTCGGTGTCGAACTGACCGGCAAGCTGCAACCGGGCATCACCGCCACCGACATGGTGCTGGCGCTGACCGAGTTCCTGCGTAAACAGAAAGTTGTCGGCGCATGGCTGGAGTTCTTCGGCGAAGGCGCCTCGGCGCTGACCCTCGGCGACCGCGCGACCATTTCCAACATGGCCCCGGAATACGGCGCCACCGCCGCGATGTTCTACATCGACCAGCAGACCATCGACTACCTCAAACTCACCGGTCGCGAAGACGAGCAGGTGCAGTTGGTCGAGAACTACGCCAAGACCACTGGCCTGTGGGCTGACAGCCTGAAAAATGCGCAATACGAGCGTGGCTTGAGCTTCGACCTGTCCACGGTAGTGCGCAACATGGCCGGCCCGAGCAATCCGCACGCGCGCGTTGCGACCTCGGATTTGGCTGCCCAAGGCATCTCCGGCCAATGGACCGAAGTGCCTGGCCAGATGCCGGACGGCGCAGTGATCATCGCCGCCATCACCAGTTGCACCAACACCAGCAACCCGCGCAACGTCATCGCCGCCGGCCTGCTGGCGCGCAATGCCAACAAGCTCGGGCTGACCCGCAAGCCGTGGGTCAAATCGTCCTTGGCCCCGGGTTCGAAAACCGTGGCGCTGTACCTGGACGAAGCCGGGCTGACCACTGAGCTGGAACAACTCGGTTTTGGCATCGTTGCGTTTGCCTGCACCACCTGCAACGGCATGTCCGGCGCGCTCGATCCGGTGATCCAGCAAGAGATCATCGACCGCGACCTGTACGCCACTGCCGTGCTCTCGGGCAACCGCAACTTCGACGGGCGGATTCACCCGTACGCCAAGAATGCGTTCCTGGCTTCGCCGCCCTTGGTGGTGGCTTATGCCATCGCCGGCACCATCCGTTTCGACATCGAAAAAGATGTGCTGGGCGTGGTCGATGGCAAGGAAATTCGCCTCAAAGACATCTGGCCGAGCGACGAAGAAATCGACGCCGTGGTGAAAGCCTCGGTCAAGCCCGAGCAGTTCCGCCAGGTCTACATCCCGATGTTCGCCATCCACGAAGACACCGGCCCGAAAGTCACGCCGCTGTACGACTGGCGCGAGATGAGCACCTACATCCGCCGTCCGCCGTACTGGGAAGGCGCGCTGGCCGGCGCACGACCGCTCAAGGGCATGCGCCCGCTGGCGGTGCTGCCGGACAACATCACCACCGATCACCTGTCGCCGTCGAACGCGATCATGCTCGACAGCGCCGCCGGCGAATACCTGGCGAAAATGGGCTTGCCGGAAGAGGACTTCAACTCCTACGCGACCCACCGTGGCGACCACTTGACCGCCCAGCGCGCGACCTTCGCCAACCCGAAACTGTTCAATGAAATGGTTACGGAAAACGGCAAGGTCAAGCAGGGCTCTTTGGCGCGGGTCGAGCCGGAAGGCCAGGTCATGCGCATGTGGGAAGCCATCGAAACCTACATGGAACGCAAGCAGCCGTTGATCATCATTGCCGGCGCCGACTACGGTCAGGGTTCGTCCCGTGACTGGGCGGCGAAGGGCGTGCGCCTGGCCGGTGTGGAGGCGATTGCCGCTGAAGGTTTCGAGCGCATTCACCGCACCAACCTGGTGGGCATGGGCGTGTTGCCGCTGGAATTCTTGCCGGGCACCGACCGTCACACCTTGGGCATCGACGGCAGCGAAACCTACGACGTGATTGGCGACCGCACGCCGCGTGCGCAGCTGACGTTGGTGATCAATCGTCTGAATGGCGAGCGCGTTGAAGTGCCGGTGACTTGCCGACTCGACACCGCTGAAGAAGTCTCGATTTATGAGGCGGGCGGCGTGTTGCAGCGTTTTGCCCAGGACTTCCTTGAATCGGCGGTCGCCGTTTAAAAATGCAAAGTCACGGGGGACTTCAGGTCCCCCGTTGGCCAATAGAGGAATGACATGGCTCACGTACCTCAGATCAAAATCCCCGCCACCTACATGCGCGGCGGCACCAGCAAAGGCGTGTTCTTCAGCCTCAAGGACCTGCCCGAAGCGGCCCAGATTCCCGGCCCCGCTCGCGACGCCTTGTTGCTGCGGGTAATCGGCAGCCCCGACCCCTACGACAAACAAATCGACGGCATGGGCGGCGCTACGTCCAGCACCAGCAAAACCGTGATCCTGTCGAAAAGCATCAAGGCTGATCACGACGTTGATTACCTGTTCGGCCAGGTCTCCATCGACAAGCCGTTCGTGGACTGGAGCGGCAACTGCGGCAACCTGTCGGCGGCGGTCGGTTCGTTCGCCATCAGCAACGGTCTGGTCGACGCCAGCCGCATCCCGCACAACGGCGTGGCCATCGTTCGGGTGTGGCAGGCCAACATCGGCAAGACCATCATCGCCCACGTGCCGATCACCAACGGCGAAGTGCAGGAAACCGGTGATTTCGAACTCGACGGCGTGACCTTTCCGGCCGCCGAAGTGCAGGTCGAATTCATGGACCCGGCGGCGGAAGAAGAGGGCGGCGGCGGGTCGATGTTTCCCACGGGCAACCTGGTGGACGACCTCGAAGTGCCCGGTATCGGCACCTTCAAGGCGACCATGATCAACGCCGGCATCCCGACGATTTTTATCAACGCCGAAGACCTCGGTTACAAAGGCACCGAGCTGCAAGGCGCGATCAACGGCGACCCCAAAGCCCTGGCGATGTTCGAAACCATCCGTGCCTACGGCGCGCTGCGCATGGGCCTGATCAAGGACCTGGACGAAGCCGCCAAGCGCCAGCACACGCCGAAAGTGGCGTTCGTGGCCAAGCCTGCGGACTATGTTGCATCGAGCGGCAAGGCGATTGCGGCGGGGGATGTCGACCTGCTGGTGCGGGCGCTGTCCATGGGCAAATTGCACCACGCGATGATGGGCACGGCGGCCGTAGCCATCGGCACCGCGGCGGCGATTTCCGGGACGCTGGTGAACCTCGCAGCGGGTGGTGTCGAGCGTAACGCGGTGCGTTTCGGGCATCCGTCCGGGACGTTGCGGGTCGGCGCTGAAGCCAGCCTGGAACACGGCGAATGGGTCGTGAAAAAAGCCATCATGAGCCGCAGTGCGCGGGTGTTGATGGAAGGCTTCGTCCGCGTGCCGGGTGATTCCTTCTGACTGACACCTACCCCCTGTAGGAGCCAGGCTTGCCGGCGAAGGCGATCTTGAGGACGCCTTCGCCGGCAAGCCTGGCTCCTACAGGACGGCATTTCAACAATAAGAATCTTGTAACCGACTGAGATTTGCCCTGAACCGAGGTCCCATCAACGAACCACTGCAAGAGTGAATCGAACATGAGCACCAACGTCGACCAGAACAACCGCCCCGACTACGACACGGTCCTGCAGGACATTGCCGACTACGTCCTCACCTTCAAAATCGAGTCCACCGAAGCACTCGACACCGCCCGCAACTGCCTGATGGACACCCTCGGCTGTGGCCTGCTGGCCCTGCGCTTTCCCGAATGCACCAAACACTTGGGCCCGATCGTCGAAGGCACCGTCGTGCCGTTCGGTGCCCGTGTCCCCGGCACGCCTTTTCGTCTCGATCCGGTCAAAGCCGCATGGGACATCGGCTGCATCGTGCGCTGGCTCGACTACAACGACACCTGGCTCGCCGCCGAGTGGGGTCATCCGTCGGATAACCTCGGCGGGATTCTCGCGGTGGCCGACCACCTCTCGCAAAAACGCCTGGCCAATGGCGACGCGCCGCTGACCATTCGCGCGGTGCTGGAAGCGATGATCATGGCCCACGAGATTCAAGGCGTCATCGCGCTGGAAAACTCCTTCAACCGCGTAGGACTCGATCACGTGTTGCTGGTGAAAGTCGCCTCGACCGCCGTTACCGCCAAACTCATGGGCGCCAATCGTGAGCAGTTGTTGTCGGCGCTGTCCCACGCGTTTGCCGATGGCCAGGCGCTGCGTACCTATCGGCATGCGCCGAACGCCGGCTCGCGCAAATCCTGGGCGGCAGGTGATGCCTCCAGCCGGGGCGTGCGTCTGGCGGACATCGCGATGCGTGGCGAGATGGGCATCCCCGGTGTGCTGACGGCCAAGCAGTGGGGCTTCTACGACGTGTTGTTCAGCCACACCAACAACGATCTGGCGCTCAAACCCGACGACAAACGCGCGTTCAGTTTCTCGCGCACATACGGCAGCTACGTGATGGAAAACGTGCTGTTCAAGATCAGTTTCCCCGCCGAATTCCACGCGCAGACTGCCTGCGAAGCGGCCGTCACCCTGCATCCGCAGGTGCGCAATCGCCTGCACGAAATCGACAAGATCGTCATCACCACCCACGAATCGGCGATCCGCATCATTTCCAAGGTCGGCCCGCTGGCCAATGCCGCCGACCGCGACCATTGCATTCAGTACATGACCGCCGTGCCGCTGGCGTTCGGCAATCTGGTGGCCGAGCAATACGAAGACGACTTCCACGCCGCGCACCCGATCATCGACGTGCTGCGCGAGAAAATGATCATCGTTGAAGAGCCGCGTTTTACCCGTGAATACCTGGAAGCCGACAAGCGCTCCATCGCCAACGCGATCCAGGTGTTTTTCAAGGATGGCTCCAGCACTGAGAACGTGGTGGTCGAATACCCGATCGGCCATCGTCGTCGCCGTGCCGATGGCATTCCGTTGTTGGAGGACAAGTTCAAGGCCAACCTGGCGACGCGGTTCACCGCGCAGCGCAGTAATGAGATCTTTGCGTTGTGCAAGGATCAGGCTGCACTGGAAGCCACCCCGGTCAATCGCTTCGTCGACCAGTTCGTGATCTGACACACCCTCGTTCTGTAGGAGCAAGGCTTGCCCGCGATGGCGTCCTCGAGATCGCCATCGCGGGCAAGCCATGCTCCTACAGAAGAGGGGGTGATGTGCTCAGCGATTGAGCCATTTCTCGACCGGCAATTTGGTAATGGCAAACCCCGCCAGCAGCACCGCCGAATACCCCATCAATTCCCGCGACAGGCTCTGCCCCTCGTACCACGCGCCAATCACCACCGCGAACACCGGAAAAATAATAAACACGAACGACAAAATGATCGGGCTCAGGCGCTTGAGCAGCAAAAAGTAAACGATAAACCCGCCCACCGATGCCACCAGCCCCAGGTAGAGCAGGGCACCCCACGAGCGTGCGGTGATGTCGCCGAACACCGGCGTCTCAACGCCCAGCCCCGCCACAAACAGCATCAGACCCGCGAGGCCGATGGGTAGCGTGTTGTAAGTGATCACGCTGATCGCCGCGCCGTATTTCTTGGTAATCACGTAACACAGCGCATGCATCACCGCTGCCGCCAGAATCGCCAGCACCCCGAAGAACTCGGCATGGTCCAGGTGCAGGCCTTGGCTGCGGATGATCATGAACAAGCTGCCAAAGCCAATCGCGATGCCCACCACCTGCGAAGGGTAGATTTTCTCTCGCAGGAACACCGCGGAAAAAATCAGGATGAACACCGGCATGCAACTGAACAGCAGCGCCGTCAGCCCCGACGAGACATGCAGTTCGCCGTAGTTGAGCAAGTAATACGGCAGGCTGAAATACGACAGCGTGACGAACACGAAAAACCAGCGACTCTGCCGTGGAAACAGCAGCGGCTCGCGACGCAGTAAGGCGAAACTCAAAAACAGCGGGAACGCGATCAGAAAGCGCAGGCCGGCGGCGGTCAGGGGCGGCACGCTTTCGACGGCGATCTTGATCCCCAGCCACGTGGTGCCCCAACTCAAGCACACGATCAGGAACAAAGTGCTGGTGATTAACCCCGCCAACCAGGGTTTTCCCGCGATGGACGGCGTGCTGATGGCAATCGACATGGTCGTGCTCCTCTGGTCGTCGCAATTGACCTGATAACGGAAAAGGTCTATCCCTGATTGAACCTGTTTTAAACACGCTATTCGGGATGGAAATGACTGTCAAAGTAAGTATTGCCACGGTGTCAATCCTGCGGGTCGGCTTGGCTGAAGGGCGCGGCGTGAAGTACAAGCGCCTGGCCGAAGCCCTGGAAAAAAGCATTGGCGAAGGCTTGATCGAGCCCGGCAGCAAACTGCCGCCCCACCGTTTGTTGGCGGACAGTCTGGGCGTGACCATCGGCACCATCAGCCGCGCATATGGCGAGCTGGAACGGGTAGGGCTGGTGGTGGCCCGTGTAGGAGATGGCACTTATGTGCGTCAGAGGGGGATGGAACGGCCGCGGGATGCTGGCTTTCGCAATGTCAGCGAAGAGCCGCAGCCATTCTTCGATATGAGTCGGAATCAGCCGATCCCGGGGCAGGAAGCTGACTTTATGAGTCAGAGCCTGCAGGCCATGGCCAGTGATCCGAACACCTTGCAGTTGCTCAGCGGCTATACGGCCGATTGCGGATTGCCTCGCCACCGTGCGGCGGGTGCTCACTGGTTACGGCACCAGGAATTCGTTCCGAACGCCGAGCAGGTCATTTGCGTCAATGGTGGTCAGCACGGCTTGCTCTGTGTGTTGATGGCGCTGCTCAAGCCTGGCGACACCTTGGTGACCGAGCATTTGACCTACCCCGGACTGATCAGCGTCGCACGCATGCTCGGCATCAAGCTGATCGGGGTCGGCATGGATGACGAAGGACTGTTGCCCGAGGCGCTGTCGGACGTTTGCCAGCATCATCGGATATCGGCGTTGTACTGCACGCCGACGATCCAGAATCCTACGGCGGCGGTCATGTCGGTGCCACGGCGCGAGGCGATTGCCGAGATCTGTCGCCAGCACAACCTGCTGATCATCGAAGACGAAGCCCATGCGGTTCTGGCGCAACAACGACCGTTGCCGCTGAGCCATTTCGCGCCGGAGCGTTCGGTGCTGATCGGCAGTTTGAGCAAGGGGGTTTCGGCGGGTTTGCGGGTCGGTTATCTGCACGCGCCGCTGCCGTTGATCGGAAGATTGAGTGCCGCGCTGCGCGGGACGTGCTGGATGGCCAATCCGCTGTCGATGGAAGTGGCGACGGCGTGGATTGAAAACGGTATCGCCGAACAGTTGCTGGGGCAGCAGATTGCCGAAATCAATCGGCGCAAGCGCTGGGTCAGCGGGGTGTTAAAAGAGGTCAGTTACAAGACCCACCCCGATAGCCCACACTTCTGGCTCGAAGTGCCAGAGCCATGGCGGGCGTCGCAGATTGCGGCGGAGCTCAGGGAGAAGAATTATCTGGTGGCGACTGCCGAGGCGTTTGCGGTGGGGCATGGCGCGGTGCCGCAGTTTATTCGGGCGAGTGTGTGTAATTCGGTGGGGGATGATCGGTTGTTGCTGCAGGGGTTTGAAGCGTTGGCGGGGGCATTAACAGAAACCGTGTAATCGTTCATCGCGGGCAAGCCGTGCTCCTGTAGGAGCGAGGCTTGCCCGCGAAGGCGCCCTCACAGGCGCTGAAGGGCTACTTGAACCGCCGCTCAACCCCTTTCTCCACGAGGATCTTCGCCGAAATCTCTTCCACCGAAAAATGCGTGGAATTGATGTGGGGAATGTTCTCCCGGCGAAACAGATTCTCCACTTCACGCACTTCGAACTCGCACTGGGCATAGCTCGAATAGCGGCTATTGGGCTTGCGCTCGTTGCGGATCGCGGTGAGGCGGTCCGGGTCGATGGTCAAGCCGAACAGCTTGTGCTGGTGGGCGCGCAGGGCGGCGGGCAGGGTCAGGCGTTCCATATCGTCTTCGGTCAGCGGGTAGTTGGCCGCGCGGATGCCGAATTGCATGGCCATGTACAGGCACGTCGGCGTCTTGCCACACCGCGACACGCCCACCAGGATCAGGTCGGCCTTGTCGTAATAATGCGTGCGCGCACCGTCGTCGTTGTCGAGGGCGAAGTTCACCGCCTCGATCCGTTCCATGTAATTGGTGCTGCTGCCAATGGAGTGGGACTTGCCGACGGTGTAGGAAGAATGCTCGGTCAGTTCCTGTTCAAGGGGCGCCAGGAAGGTCGAGAAAATGTCGATCATGAAACCATTGGACGTTGCGAGGATCTCACGGATGTCTTGATTGACGATGGTGTCGAAGATGATCGGCCGAAAACCGTCGGTTTCGGCGGCCTTGTTGATTTGTTGTACCATGGCCCGCGCTTTATCGACGTTGTCGATGTACGGCCGCGTGAATTTGCTGAAGGTAATGTTTTCGAACTGCGCCAAGAGGCTTTGACCCAGGGTTTCGGCTGTAATGCCGGTGCCATCGGAGATGAAGAAAGCAGATCGTTTCATTTGCACCTTGGGCCTTAAGCTAATAACGAATCTTGGATATGATAGGCGCGATTTGTCGGCCGCCAGTGGCCCGCATTCTCACTTATTTTCCAGGTCCAGGCCATATAGCCGGTCAATGCTCCCCCGAGCCGCCGGCTTCTGAGCTTTTCCAACACAGTTAGTGGAGAGATCACCTTGGTAGAGTACGTAGTTTCCCTCGATAAGCTCGGCGTCCATGATGTAGAGCACGTAGGGGGCAAGAACGCATCCCTGGGCGAGATGATCAGTAACCTTGCAGGTGCCGGTGTATCGGTGCCCGGTGGCTTCGCCACGACAGCTCAGGCTTATCGTGATTTTCTGGAACTGAGCGGCCTGAACGATCAGATCCATGCCGCGCTCGACGCCCTGGACGTCGACGATGTCAACGCCCTGGCCAAGACCGGCGCCCAGATCCGCAAATGGATCATGGAAGCCGAATTCCCCGAGAAACTCAACGCCGAGATCCGCACCGCGTTCGCCACGCTGTCGGCCGGCAACCCTGACATGGCCGTGGCCGTGCGTTCTTCCGCTACCGCCGAAGACCTGCCGGACGCTTCCTTCGCCGGTCAGCAGGAAACCTTCCTGAACATCCGTGGTGTCGAAAACGTCATTCGCGCCGCCAAAGAGGTGTTTGCCTCCCTCTTCAACGACCGCGCCATTTCCTACCGCGTCCACCAGGGCTTCGATCACAAGCTGGTGGCCCTGTCGGCCGGTGTGCAGCGCATGGTCCGCTCCGAAACCGGCACCGCCGGCGTTATGTTCACCCTCGATACCGAATCGGGCTTCCGTGACGTGGTGTTCATCACCGGCGCCTACGGCCTGGGCGAAACCGTCGTACAAGGCGCGGTGAACCCGGACGAATTCTACGTCCACAAGCAAACCCTTGAAGCCGGTCGTCCGGCGATCCTGCGCCGCAACCTGGGCAGCAAAGCCATCAAGATGATCTACGGCGAAGTGGCCACGGCCGGCAAGTCGGTCAAGACCATCGACGTGGACAAGGCTGATCGCGCGCGTTTCTGCCTGACCGATGCCGAAGTCAGCGAACTGGCCAAGCAGGCGATGATCATCGAGAAGCACTACAAGTGCCCGATGGACATCGAATGGGCCAAGGACGGCGACGACGGCAAGCTCTACATCGTTCAGGCCCGTCCTGAAACCGTGAAGAGCCGTACCCAGGCCAACGTCATGGAACGTTACCTGTTGAAAGAAACCGGCACCGTGCTGGTGGAAGGTCGCGCCATTGGCCAGCGCATCGGCGCCGGCAAGGTCCGCATCATCAAGGACGTGTCCGAGATGGACAAAGTCCAGCCAGGCGACGTTCTTGTATCCGACATGACCGACCCGGACTGGGAACCGGTCATGAAGCGCGCCAGTGCCATCGTCACCAACCGTGGCGGTCGTACCTGCCACGCGGCGATCATCGCCCGTGAGCTGGGCATTCCGGCCGTGGTCGGTTGCGGCAACGCCACCCAGCTGTTGAAAGACGGCCAGGGCGTGACCGTTTCCTGCGCCGAAGGCGACACCGGTTACATCTTCGAAGGCGAACTGGGCTTCGACATCAAGAAAAACTCCGTGGACGCCATGCCTGATCTGCCGTTCAAGATCATGATGAACGTCGGCAACCCGGATCGTGCATTCGACTTCGCGCAACTGCCGAACGCCGGTGTGGGCCTGGCCCGCCTGGAGTTCATCATCAACCGCATGATCGGTGTTCACCCCAAAGCGCTGTTGAACTACGACGGCCTGCCGCAGGACATCAAGGACAGCGTCGACAAGCGCATCGCCGGTTACGACGATCCGGTTGGCTTCTATGTCGACAAACTGGTCGAAGGCATCAGCACCCTGGCTGCGGCGTTTACCCCGAAAAAGGTCATCGTGCGTCTGTCGGACTTCAAGTCCAACGAATACGCGAACCTGATTGGCGGCAAACTCTACGAGCCGGAAGAAGAAAACCCGATGCTGGGCTTCCGTGGTGCCTCGCGTTACATCAGCGAAGCATTCCGCGATTGCTTCGAACTCGAATGCCGTGCGCTGAAACGCGTGCGCAACGAGATGGGCCTGACCAACGTTGAAATCATGGTGCCGTTCGTCCGTACCCTGGGCGAAGCGAGCCAGGTTATCGACTTGTTGGCAGAGAATGGTCTGAAGCGCGGCGAAAACGGCCTGCGCATCATCATGATGTGCGAACTGCCGTCCAACGCGATCCTGGCTGAAGAGTTCCTCGAATTCTTCGACGGCTTCTCCATCGGCTCCAACGACCTGACCCAGCTGACCTTGGGCCTGGACCGTGACTCCGGGATCATCGCTCACCTGTTCGACGAGCGTAATCCGGCGGTCAAGAAGCTGCTGGCCAATGCTATCCAGGCCTGTAACAAGGCGGGCAAGTACATCGGCATCTGCGGTCAGGGTCCTTCGGATCACCCGGACCTGGCCAAATGGCTGATGGAACAGGGCATCGAAAGCGTTTCGCTGAACCCCGATTCCGTACTGGAAACCTGGTTCTTCCTGGCAGAAGGTCAAGCTTCGGCCTGATGGTGTGTGAACGACCGCTCCCTGTAGGAGCGTGGCTTGCCCGCGATGGCATCTTCAAAATCGCCATCGCCAGCAAGCTGTGCGCCTACAAGGGGTAGCCGTTTTTTGAGATTGAAGTAGGGCGGGCTCCTCTGGATGCCGCCCTTTTTTGTGCAAGAGCATTATGCAAAGCAGCAGCAACCTATTTCCTGTCGCCCTGATCAGCGCCGAGCGGCGCGGCGATCTGAGCGAAGACGTGTATCGATTGAAACCCGGCAACAGCCCCGACGGCACCGTCGAGCTGGCAGTGACACGCCTGGGCATGGCGGACGGCCCGGACACGCGCGGCGTTCCGGTGATTTTGCTGCACGGCAGCTTTTCCAATCGCCGGTTCTGGTTTTCCCCCAAAGGCCTGGGTCTGGGCGCCTATCTGACGCGCCTGGGATTCGATGTGTGGATCCCGGAGATGCGCGGTCACGGCTTGTCCCAGCGCAACCAGAACTACCGCAAGAACCGCGTCTCGGACTACGCCCGTTACGATCTGCCGGCCATTGGTGCATTCGTGCGCGAGCAAAGTGGCCAAGTCCCGCACTGGATCGGTCATTCCCTTGGCGGAATTACCCTGGCCGCCGCGTTGGGCGGTCAGTACATCGGCGAGCCGGTGGTGGCCTCGGCGGCGTTTTTTGGCACGCAGGTCAGCCGTACCTACTGGCCGTTGAAGATTCCGCCGGTGGAGTGGAGCGGGCGCTTTATTCTCAAGCGCTTTGCCCAGTTGTCCGGTTCACGGCTCAAGCGCGGCCCGGAGGACGAGCCGATCGGCCTGGCCCTGGAAAGCATGCGCTGGTATGGCCTGTTCGGACGCTTTGGCGATGCCGACAAGGATTGGTGGGCGGGTCTGGCCGAAGTTGAGCTGCCGGTATTGGCCGTGAGCGCGGCCGGCGACCATCAAGACCCGGCCTGGGCTTGCCGCAAGCTGTTTGATCAGCTCGGTTCCGAGCACAAGCAGTTCCTCAACCTGGGGCGCGAGCAGGGTTTCAGTGACAATTTCGGTCACGTTGAAATGCTGATCAGCAAAGCCGCCCAAGCCGAAGTCTGGCCATTGGTCGCGCGCTGGCTGGCCGATCAACAGACGCCGTTGTTGGGCGAAAAGCCGGATTTGGCCACGGCGGTCTGAGCCCAGTGCTCTAACAAGGGCATTTCGCTCCGGTCGGCTTGCGGCTAAGATATGACGCATTGAGCTTTTTTGGTCACTTTGCGACATCCTCGATTGTCTTCCTCTTTACAGGAGTTTCTCGATGAACCATTACGTTACGCCTGACCTGTGCGACGCCTATCCAGAACTGGTACAGGTGCTGGAACCGATGTTCAGCAATTTCGGCGGCCGTGATTCCTTCGGCGGCGAAATCGTGACCATCAAGTGCTTCGAAGACAACTCGCGGGTTAAAGAGCAAGTCGAACTCCAGGGTGACGGCAAGGTGTTGGTGGTCGACGGTGGCGGTTCCCTGCGTCATGCGTTGCTGGGTGACATGCTGGCCGAGAAAGCCTCGAAAAACGGTTGGGCAGGGCTGGTGATCTACGGGTGCATCCGCGACGTCGATATCCTTGCGCAGACCGATCTGGGTGTGCAGGCCCTCGCGAGTCATCCGAGAA
The DNA here is from genome assembly GCF_055179735.1 of Pseudomonas sp. Emmai. Lineage (NCBI taxonomy): Bacteria > Pseudomonadati > Pseudomonadota > Gammaproteobacteria > Pseudomonadales > Pseudomonadaceae > Pseudomonas > Pseudomonas sp. Emmai. The sequence goes on from NZ_CM143685.1 coordinate 2,365,349, forward strand.
AGTCCGACAGGCGCGGGCTTGGTGACATTAACGTTCCGGTGACCTTCGCCGGCGTGACCTTCCATCCAGGCCATTACATTTATGCGGACAACAACGGCGTGATCATCTCGCCAAGCCCGCTGAAGATGCCTGAATAACGCGTCGATGCACATTTTCGTGGCAAGCATGGAGTGAGGATGTTCGAGGAAGAAAACGCGCAGTGGGGGCTGGTGCATGCCCTGGTGCTGGATGGAAAAGGTGGTGCGCGTTCGATAGCCCGGACTGAACTCGACGAATTGCAGCTGCAGGCCCATGAGAGCCTGTGGCTGCATTGGGATCGCAGTCACCCCCAAACCCAGACCTGGCTGCGTAAATCCAGCGGTCTGAGTGAATTCACCTGCGATCTGCTGCTTGAAGAAAACACCCGTCCGCGTCTTCTACAGCTTTCCGACAGCGAGCTGCTGCTATTTTTGCGCGGTGTGAACCTCAATCCTGACGCCGAGCCTGAGGATATGGTTTCGGTGCGCATCTTCGCTTCGGCCCAGCGGGTGATTTCTCTGCGTTTGCGTCCGTTGCGCGCCACCGATGAGTTGCTGGTGCAGCTCGCGGAAGGAAAGGGGCCGAAAACCGCCTCCGAACTCATCCTTTATATGGCTCAGAACCTCACCAACAAGGTGCAGGATCTGGTCGCTTGCCTCTCGGAAGTGGTCGATGAGGAAGAAGAAAAACTGGATGCCGACGAACGGTATACACCCGAGCATGGTTCCATTTTGCAGATCCGTCGCAGGGCGGCCGGGCTGAAACGTTTTCTGGCCCCGCAGCGGGATATTTTCGGACAACTGACGCGGATAAAACTGCCCTGGTTTGTCGAAGATGACGGCGATTACTGGAACGAATTGAACAACAGTCTGACCCGCTATCTCGAGGAGCTGGAATTGACCCGGGAGCGGGTGGGGCTGGTCCTGGAGGCCGAAGACCGGCGTTTGAGCGTGCGCATGAACCGCACGATGTACCGCTTCGGGATCATCACCGGGATCTTTTTGCCGATGAGTTTTCTGACCGGTCTTTTGGGGATAAACGTCGGTGGCATTCCGTTCTCCGCCAGCCCTTATGGGTTCCTGATTGCGTGCCTGATGATGGTGTCGGTGGCGCTCGGGCAGTGGTGGTTATTCCGACGTTTGCGCTGGGTGTGATGATGAGCCATGTGACCCGGGCAAAATTGATCGCGTCTTTCACAGACATCACGAGAGGTGCGTATGCACGATCCGTTTGAACAGTCTTTGCGTGACATGCTCAAGGCATCTCCGTCCACTCGGGACGACGATGCGTGCCTTGGCCGTGTCCTGAAAACCGCCAACCGGCAGGTCGGCGCCGGCGATCTGTTCAGCCTGCTGGGCCGCTGGCTGCCCGCGCTGATGATTGCCTTGAACAATGGATCGGCCCACGTCGCGCCGGTCTCCCGCCACCGTAAACCTACCGTTCGCACTGCTGATAAGGCTGATTGAATATGGAACTTGATCTCTGGACTCAGAGCCTCGTCACAGCAATGACTGCGTTGTGGACCAAGATTGCGAATTTTATTCCGAACCTCTTCGGGGCACTGGTTGTCCTACTGCTGGGTTTTGTCGTCGCCAAGCTTCTGGACACCTTGCTCTCCAAATTGCTCGCCAAACTGGGCCTTGACCGCCTGATGGGCGGCACCGGTTTGACCAAGTTACTGTCCCGTGCCGGGCTTCAGGTGCCTATTTCAACCCTGATCGGCAAAATCGTTTATTGGTTTGTTTTGCTTATTTTCCTGGTTTCTGCCGCAGAATCCCTTGGGCTTGAGCGAGTTTCAGCTACGCTGGATATGCTTGCGCTGTATTTGCCGAAAGTATTTGGTGCCGCGCTGGTGTTGTTGGTGGGGGTGTTGCTGGCGCAATTGGCCAATGGGCTGGTGCGCGGGGCGGCAGAAGGGGTAGGGCTGGATTACGCGTCGGGCCTGGGGCGGATTGCCCAAGGCCTGGTGATTATCATCAGCCTCTCGGTTGCGATCAGCCAGTTGGAGGTCAAAACTGACCTGCTCAACCATGTGATTGTGATCGTTTTGATTACCGTTGGTCTGGCGGTTGCGCTGGCCATGGGCTTGGGAAGCCGGGAAATTGCCGGTCAGATTCTTGCGGGAATCTATGTGCGTGAGTTGTATCAGGTTGGGCAACAAGTGCGTGTTGGCGAGGTCGAAGGTCAGATCGAAGAGATCGGCACGGTTAAAACCACATTGCTGACCGACGAGGGTGAGCTAGTCTCTCTCTCCAATCGGATCCTCCTGGAGCAGCATGTGAGTAGCCGCTAACCCGGCAAACCCTGCTAATGTATGCCGCCGCAAAGTGCCCTGTAAGGGCTGCGGCGGACATTGACCTGACTGTCGGCCCGACTTGTTTTGAATAAAGCTCAATCGCTCTCCACGCGCTACGACCCCCGCGAGCTCTCTGATGAGGAGTTGGTCGCGCGCTCGCATACCGAGCTGTTTCACGTAACACGCGCCTATGAAGAACTGATGCGGCGTTACCAACGAACATTATTTAACGTCTGTGCGCGGTATCTTGGGAACGATCGCGACGCAGACGATGTCTGTCAGGAAGTGATGTTGAAGGTGTTGTACGGCCTGAAGAACTTCGAGGGTAAATCGAAGTTCAAGACGTGGCTATACAGCATCACGTACAACGAATGCATCACACAGTATCGGAAAGAACGGCGAAAGCGTCGCTTGATGGACGCGTTGAGTCTGGACCCCCTCGAGGAAGCGTCTGAAGAAAAGGCGCCGAAACCCGAGGATAAGGGTGGACTTGATCGCTGGCTGGTGTATGTGAACCCGATTGACCGTGAAATTCTGGTGCTACGATTTGTCGCAGAGCTGGAGTTTCAGGAGATCGCAGACATCATGCATATGGGCTTGAGTGCGACAAAAATGCGTTACAAACGTGCTCTAGATAAATTGCGTGAGAAATTTGCGGGCGTTGCTGAAACTTAGTTCAGCGCAAATATCTCTTACGTGTAGGCAAGTTCTGATAGACTTGCCGCCGAGTTGTCCCCCGGTTTGCGGGACTGCTTCACAATCACCAGATGGGGATTTAACGGATGAAACTGAAAAACACCTTGGGCTTTGCCATTGGTTCTCTTATTGCCGCTACTTCGTTCGGCGCGCTGGCACAAGGCCAAGGCGCAGTTGAAATCGAAGGCTTCGCTAAGAAAGAACAATTCGACAGCGCTCGTAACTTCAAGAACAACGGCAACCTGTTCGGCGGTTCGGTTGGTTACTTCCTGACCGACGACGTTGAACTGCGTCTGGGCTACGACGAAGTGCACAACGTGCGTTCCGACGACGGCCGTAACATCAAGGGCGCCAACACCGCTCTGGACGCTCTGTACCACTTCAACAACCCGGGCGACATGCTGCGTCCGTACGTATCGGCTGGCTTCTCCGATCAGAGCATCGGTCAGAACGGCTCCGGCGGTCGTAACCGTTCCACCTTCGCCAACGTTGGCGGCGGTGCCAAGCTGTACTTCACTGACAACTTCTACGCTCGTGCCGGCGTTGAAGCTCAGTACAACATCGACCAGGGCGACACCGAGTGGGCTCCAAGCGTCGGTATCGGTGTGAACTTCGGTGGCGGCTCCAAGCCTGCTGCTGCTCCAGTTCCAGCACCAGCTGAAGTCTGCTCCGACAGCGACAACGATGGCGTTTGCGACAACGTTGACAAGTGCCCGGACACCCCAGCCAACGTAACTGTTGACGCTGACGGCTGCCCAGCAGTTGCTGAAGTTGTTCGTGTTGAGCTGGACGTGAAATTCGACTTCGACAAGTCGGTAGTCAAGCCTAACAGCTACGGCGACATCAAAAACCTCGCTGATTTCATGAAACAGTACCCATCCACCACCACTACTGTTGAAGGTCACACTGACTCCGTCGGTCCTGACGCTTACAACCAGAAACTGTCCGAGCGTCGTGCAAACGCCGTGAAACAAGTTCTGACCAACCAGTACGGTGTTGAAGCGTCCCGCGTTCAGTCTGTTGGCTACGGCGAATCCCGCCCAGTTGCTGACAACAAAACTGAAGCTGGTCGCGCTGTAAACCGTCGCGTAGAAGCGCAGGTTGAAGCTCAAGCTAAGTAATTAGCCTGCAGCTCTGAAAAGCCCGGCTTAGGCCGGGCTTTTCTTTGCCTGCGATTTGAGTTTCCGCTTGGGTTCGTCGTCGCTTTTAAAAGATCGCAGCCTGCGCCAGCTCCTACAGAGCGGTATGCCGAACCCATGCAGGAGCTGCCAAAGGCTGCGATCTTTTGATCTGATCAGCGGCCGCCACCGCACCAATCACCAGTATCGCTGGGCTCTTGAGCTCGAAGCTGTGGGCATCCTCTTCCATGGCTGTCAGATCGCTCCGACATTCGCGCTGCTGTGGCAGTGAAGCGTTTTCAATCATCGCCACCGGCGTATCCGCTGCCATGCCACCGGCCAGCAGTTGCTCGCGGATCTCACTCAGCTTCGCCACGCCCATGTAAATCACCAGTGTCGTGCCACCCTGGGCCAAGGCTCGCCAGTTCAGGCTGCTGTCGTCCTGAGTGTGGGCGGTGACCAGTGTCACGCCGCGTGCCACGCCGCGCAGGGTCAAGGGGATATCACATTGCGTCGCCCCCGCCAGTCCGGCGGTGATGCCATTGACCAACTCGACCTCCACCCCGCGCTCGCGCAGCCACTGCGCTTCTTCGCCGCCTCGGCCAAAAATACATGGATCACCGCCCTTGAGTCGCACCACGCACTTGCCGTGGCGGGCATAACGCAGCATCAACCGATGAATGAAGGCCTGAGGCGTCGAGCGACAGCCGCCGCGCTTGCCAACCGCAATGATCCGCGCACCCGGGCAGTGCTCCAGCACTGCTTCGTTGACCAGGTCATCGATCAGCACCACATCCGCTTCCCTCAAGGCCCGAACCGCTTTGAGGGTCAGTAATTCAGGGTCGCCGGGACCCGCACCCACCAGCCAGACTTTTGCGCTCATCGTATTTTCCTCACGAGATAACGGCGACTGGCTGCGCAGTGGCAGCCAGCAGACGCTTGATTTCCGGGACGCAGGAACCGCATTGCGTGCCACAGCCCAGTTCTTGTTTCAGGCCCTGCAGATCCAGGCCACGGCTGATGCCGGCGCAGACCGCGCTTTGGCTGACGTTTTTGCAGTTGCACAGGGTTTTGTGGCCGGCGGCCGGCGCGTCGACGTTGCCCGGTGGCGCGCTCAGTGGCGCCAACAGCCAACGCCGCAATTGCTCGTCGGCCCGACCTTCGAGCCACAAGCTTTGCAGCCAGTGCTGGGCGAGGGTTTCACCCGCCAGGCGAATCGCGGTGATCCGGCCGTTCTCGATGCGCACCCGTTTGCCGATGGCGCGCCGAGGATCGTCGTAAGCCAAAACAGGCCCGTCGTTAAGCCCAAGACACTGATCGATATCACGCAGCAATTGCGCATCGGGCGGCGTGGCGCTGGCAGCGCGTATCAGCAGCGCCGGGCGCTCACGGCCGGCCAGACTGAGGCTGACGTAGGAAAACGCCTCACAGAGGGGGCGTAGCGTCTCGAAATGTTGTTGAACATCGCCCTCGATCAAGGCGAAAAGGTGCCAGGGCAGTTGCACCGGTTCCAGGCGCACGCCGCTGTGTTTGAGTTCCGGTTGTTTCGACAAGGGGTCGAACGCCGGCTGAGTGATCCCATTGACGCCACCCTTGAGAAAACGGTCGCCCCAATGCATGGGCAGAAACGCCTGCCCCGGACGCACGCTGTCGTCACTGCCGACGGCCACGATCACCGCGCCACGACGGCTTTTCAGGCTGACCAGATCACCGGGTTGCAGTCGATGCCGGCGCAGTTCATCCGGGTGCAGGCTCAACACGGCTTCGCTGACATGACCGAACAATTGCGCGGCGGTGCCGGTGCGGCTCATGCCGTGCCATTGATCGCGCAGGCGGCCGGTGATCAAGGTCAGCGGGAAACGCGCATCGCGCTGCTCCTTGGCGGCACGGTACGGGTCGGCGATGAACTGCGCACGACCGCTGGCGGTCGGGAAGACCCCGTCCAGGTACAGCCGCGCCGTGCCTTCGCTGGCGCCGGTGGGGAAGGGCCATTGCTGCGGACCGAGCCGATCCAGCAGCGCGTGGCTGATGCCGGACAAGTCCAGATCCCGGCCTTGGGTCAGTTGCTTGTACTCATCGAATACCTGGGCCGCCGTATCAAAGGCAAACAGACCCGGTTGTGCAGGACGCAGACGTTTCTCCAGGCGTTGTGCGAAATCCACTGTGATTGCCCAATCCGACCGCGCTTCACCGGGTGGGCGAATGGCCTGGCGGACGTGGGAAATTCGCCGCTCGGAATTGGTCACCGTGCCGTCCTTCTCCCCCCAGCTCGCGGCGGGCAGTAGCAGGTCGGCGAACGCCGCGGTTTCGGTGGTGCGAAAGGCTTCCTGCAACACCACGAACGGGCAGGCCTCCAACGCTGCGCGTACGGCCGTCTGGTCCGGCAAGGATTGCGCGGGGTTGGTGCAGGCGATCCACAGCGCCTTGATCTGGCCACTGCGCACCTGTTCGAACAACTCGATTGCCGTAAGCCCGGTGTTTTCGGGCAGTTGTTCAACCCCCCAGTACGTCGCCACTTCGGCTCGGTGCTCGGCATTGGCGGCTTCACGATGGCCGGGCAGCAGGTTCGACAAACTGCCGGTTTCCCGCCCGCCCATGGCATTCGGCTGACCGGTCAGGGAGAAAGGTCCTGCGCCGGGACGACCGATTTGCCCGGTGGCCAAGTGCAGATTGATCAGTGCGCTGTTCTTCGCGCTGCCAGCGGTGGATTGATTCAGCCCCATGCACCACAGCGACAGAAAGCTCGGCGAAGTGCCGACCCATTCGGCGCACTGCTGCAGTTGCTCAATGCCAATCCCGCACAGTTGCGAAACCATTTGCGGGGTGTAATCACGTACCAGGTTTTTCAGCTCCGCCAGGCCTTCGGTGTGGGCCTTGATGAAGTCGCGATCGACCCAGTCTTCCCACAACAGCAGGTGCAAAATCCCATGGAACAACGCGACATCGGTGCCCGGCAAAATCGCCAGGTGCAGGTCGGCCAGATCGCAAGTGTCGGTACGACGTGGGTCGATGACGATGACTTTCATCAGCGGGCGACGGGATTTGGCCTCTTCCAGGCGTCGGAACAGGACCGGGTGGGCGTAGGCCATGTTACTGCCGACGATCATCACGCAATCGCTCAGCTCCAGGTCTTCGTAGCTGCACGGCGGCGCATCGGCGCCCAGGCTGCGCTTGTAGCCGACCACTGCCGACGACATGCACAGCCGTGAATTGCTATCGATGTTGTTAGTGCCCACCAGCGCCCGCGCCAGTTTGTTGAAGGCGTAGTAGTCCTCGGTCAGCAACTGCCCGGAGATGTAGAACGCCACGCTGTCCGGGCCGTGTTCGGCGATGGTTTGGGCAAACACATGGGCGGCGTGATCGAGGGCGGTGTCCCAGTCGGTGCGGCCACGGGCCAGGCCTTTGCCCAGGCGCAGTTCCGGGTACAGCGCCCGGGCGGCGAGGTCGCCGGTCAGGTGCAGGGTGGAACCTTTGCTGCACAATTTGCCGAAGTTGGCCGGGTGCGCCGGATCGCCGCTGACGCCAAGGATACGCTCGCCGTCATGCTCGATCAGCACACCGCAACCGACCCCGCAGTAGCAGCAGGTCGAGGCGGTGATTTGGCGGTTCATCAGCCTGCATCCCGCAGCGACAGCAGCACCCGGCCATTTTCCACCCGCGCCGGATGGTGATGGGCGCAGCCAACATCCGGCGCCTGGGCTTCACCGCTTTGCAGGTCGATCTGCCAGTTGTGTAACGGGCAGGCGACGCGTTTGCCGTAGATCAAGCCCTGGGACAACGGCCCGCCCTTGTGCGGGCAGCGGTCATCGAGTGCGAAAACCTCATCGTCGCTGGTACGAAAAATCGCGATGTCACCTTTCGGCCCGGCGATGATCCGCGAGCCGAGGGTATTGATCTCTTCCAGTGCGCAGATATCCAGCCAGTTCATGCCAGCACCTCCAGGTTTTTTACGGGGATGACGTCGAATTCCTTTTTCAGCAGCGGCTGTTCCAGGCGTTCTTTCCACGGGTCCTGTTCGAACGACAGGGAAAATTGCAGGCGATCATTCAGTGCCTTGCGCCGTTCCGGGTCTTCCAGCACGGCTTTCTTGATGTGTTCCATGCCGACCCGTTGCAGGTAGTGCACGGTGCGTTCGAGGTAGAAAGCTTCCTCCCGATACAGCTGTAGGAAAGCGCCGTTGTATTCGCGCACTTCTTCCGCGGTTTTCAGCTTGACGAAGAATTCGGCGACTTCGGTCTTGATCCCGCCGTTACCGCCGATGTACATCTCCCAGCCCGAGTCCACGCCGATAATTCCGACGTCCTTGATCCCCGCTTCCGAACAGTTGCGCGGGCAACCGGAGACGGCCAGTTTCACTTTGTGTGGCGACCACATGTTGAACAGGTCGTGCTCGAGTTCGATGCCCAGTTGCGTCGAATTCTGCGTACCGAAGCGGCAAAACTCACTGCCGACGCAGGTTTTCACGGTGCGGATGGATTTGCCGTAGGCGTGGCCGGACGGCATGTCCAGGTCTTTCCAGACCCCCGGCAGGTCCTGCTTCTTGATCCCCAGCAAGTCGATGCGCTGGCCGCCGGTGACCTTGACCATTGGCACGTTGTACTTGTCGGCGACGTCGGCAATCCGCCGTAACTCCGACGGATTGGTCACACCGCCCCACATCCGCGGGACCACCGAGTAGGTGCCGTCTTTCTGAATGTTGGCGTGGGCCCGTTCGTTGATCAGCCGCGATTGCGGGTCGTCCTTGGCTTCGCCTGGCCAGGTGGAAATCAGGTAATAGTTGAGCGCCGGGCGGCAGGTGGCGCAGCCGTTGGGTGTGCGCCAGTTCAGGTAGCTCATGGTGGTGGCGATGGTCAGCAGATGTTGTTCGCGGATGGCCTGGCGAATCTGCCCGTGATTGAGGTCGCTGCAGCCGCAGATGGCTTTTTCGCTTTTCGGTTTGACGTCCGCTGCGCCGCCGACGGTGTTGATCAGGATCTGCTCGACGAGGCCAGCGCAGGAACCGCAGGAACTGGCAGCCTTGGTGTGTTTTTTTACGTCGTCGACGCTGAACAACCCATGTTCCTGAATCGCCTTGACGATGGTGCCTTTGCACACGCCGTTGCAGCCGCAGACTTCGGCGGTGTCGGCCATGCTCATGGCTTTGTCCTGGCCCTGATGTCCTACGTCGCCGAGTGCGTTTTCGCCAAACATCAGGTGATCGCGGATCTCACCGATGGCGTGATTCTCACGGATTTGTCGGAAATACCAACCGCCATCTGCCGTATCGCCGTACAGACAGGCGCCGACCAGCACGTCATCCTTGATCACCAGTTTTTTGTAGACCCCACCGATCGGGTCGGACAGGGTGATGGTCTCGGTGCCTTCGCCGCCCATGAAGTCGCCGGCGGAGAACAGGTCGATGCCGGTGACTTTCAATTTGGTCGAGGTCACCGAGCCTTTGTAGGTGGCGAAGCCCAGCTGTGCGAGGTGGTTGGCGCAGACCTTGGCCTGTTCGAACAACGGCGCGACCAGGCCGTAGGCGATGCCACGGTGGCTGGCGCATTCACCGATCGCATAGATGCGCGGGTCGTAGGTTTGCAGGGTGTCGTTGACCAGAATGCCGCGGTTGCACGGGATGCCGGATTTTTCCGCGAGTTCGGTGTTGGGGCGAATCCCGGCGGCCATCACCACCAGGTCGGCGGGAATGATGTCGCCGTTCTTGAACTGCACCGAGCCGACCCGGCCATTGCCGGCATCGTGCAGGGCCTGGGTCTGTTCGCAGAGGCGAAAATGCAGGCCACGGGCTTCGAGAGCGGTTTGCAGCAATTGGCCGCTGGTTTTGTCCAGTTGCCGTTCCATCAACCATTCGCCGATGTGCACCACGGTGACGTGCATGCCGCGTAACATCAGGCCATTGGCGGCTTCCAGGCCCAGCAGGCCGCCGCCGATCACCACGGCGTGCTTGTGGGTTTTCGCGGTGTTGATCATTGCCTGGGTGTCGGCGATGTCGCGGTAGCCGATCACGCCGTGCAAGGTGTTGCCGGGGATCGGCAGGATGAACGGGGTCGAACCGGTGGCGATCAGCAGGCGATCGTACTCGGCTTCGGTGCCGTCCTCGGCGATCACCCGGCGCTTGATCCGGTCGATCTCCACCACTTTGCGGTTGAGCAGCAATTTGATGTTGTTGCTCAGGTACCAGTCGAGATCGTTGAGCACGATCTCTTCGAAGGTCTGTTCACCAGCCAGCACCGGCGAGAGCAGGATGCGATTGTAGTTGGTGTGGGGTTCGGCGCCGAAGACTGTGATGTCGTACAGCTCGTTGCTCAGCTTGAGCAGTTCCTCCAGGGTACGAACCCCGGCCATGCCGTTGCCGATCATCACCAGTTTTAGTTTTTTCATCAGGTTCTCCGGGAGCTCAGACTCGCCTCATCAGGGCTTTCAGGTCGTGCTCGACAAATTTCGCGCAAACAAAAAAAGGCGTCCCGCTAGTTGCCTAGCGAGGACGCCTTTGTCCTGGTCCCGTTCTCTCGGGAAGCACAACCTTCGTCGTTGAAGGCTGGGCTATATGTATGGTGGGAAAGGTAATGCAGTGGTTGTGCCAAGTCGTTCAAGGCTTAGTTTGGCCGGGCTCATGATGGGGGGGCAGGATCAAAATCTATATTTGTGCACCGATTCGAGGCGAATCGCCCGGTCCTGGGGCAAATGAAACGTGTGGCGAGGGATCGAGTCAGGATGAGTGCAATGCCAGAACCAGCAACAGCACATTCATCCCCAACGACATCAGCGCCAATGTCCGCCAAACCTTCAACGGCTCACGCTCCAGCAATGGCCGGGGACGCACACTCAAACTCCGCCGCTCCCCCTGTTCCAGCAACAACAACCATTCTTCCGCCGTTTCAAAACGCTGCTGCGGATCAACCGCGACCGACCGCTCCAGACTCAACGCGATCCACTCCGGCAGGTCCGGCCGATAGCGACTGGCACTGACCGGCACACCAAAGCGCGGGCGCTGAAAGGCTTCGATTTCACCATAGGGATAATGCCCGGTCAGCAGGAAATACAGGGTCACGCCGACCGCATACAAATCCTGTTGCGGCGTTGGCGCAACCCCGTGAAACGCTTCCGGCGCGATATGGCTCGGCGTGCCCGGCAGGGCGGAGGGCTGGTCTTCGGAAAGGCCGGGGCAGTAGGCGAGGCCGAAGTCCAGCAAGCGCAGCTCACCGTCGTCCCCCAGCAGCAAGTTCTCCTGCTTGATGTCGCGATGCAGGATCTGTCGTCGATGCAGCATCCCAACCGCCCGCAATAGGCGCTCGGCCACATCCAGCCATTGGGGCAGAGGCAGCGGCCCGGTTCGACCCTGCAAATCAGCCAGGGTCTGCCCCGAATATTCCCGCATCACGTAGTACAAATGCTGACGCTGACTGGCGGCATGGACTTCAGGAAAATGCCGCCCGGCCACCCGTTTGAGAAACCATTCCTCCGACAGCAATGCCTGCCCGGCCAGGTGATCGTCGTGCAAATGCCCGGGCAGGGTTTTCAACAGCCAGGGTTGTTGTTGCCCGTCCCGCACCCGATACAGCAGCGATTGCTGGCTCTGCCCAAGAAGGCATTCCACCTGCCAGCCTTCAAAGGATTGTCCCGGTTTCAGCGCGGGCGGCAGGGGCCATTGCTGCAGATGAATCAACGCATCGCCAATGCTTGTTTCACCGAGGGCATCGACCCGCACCAGCAAGGCGCTGGCGTTGTCCTGGCTGCCGGCCAGGTGCGCGGCGTTGACCAGGGTCTTGGCGGCGCTATCAAGATCGGGTTGGTCGCGCAGAATCGCCGCAATGGCGGTTTCGCCCAGCACCGCCCAGACCCCATCGCTGAGCAGTACGAAACGCTCATCCAGACGAAGTTCGCCATCGAGAAAATCCAGTACCAGATGCTGATCCAGGCCGAGGGCGCGTTTGAGCACATGTTGCATGCCTTGCTGATCCCAGACGTGATCCTCGCTGATCCGCTGCAACTGATCGGCGTGCCAGCGATACACCCGACAATCTCCCACATGAGCCAAGGTAAAACGCCTGCCGCGCATGACCAAAGCACTGACGGTGGTGAGCAGCGGCTGCCCACCGCCGTTAGCCTGTAACCAGCGATTCTGTGCGGATAACAGGCGATCCAGTGCCTGGGCCACGCCCCAGGTTTCCGGGGTGGCGTAGTAGTCCAGCGCCAATGCCTGCAAGGTCGAACGGGCGGCGAGGCCGCCGTCGGGGCATTGGCTGACACCGTCGGCGATGGCAAACAGATAACCCTTGCTCGCCGCCAGCGCCGGGGCCGGAGTGACCAGGCGCAGGGCGTCCTGATTTTCCGCGCGGGGGCCGATGGCGCTGGCTTCGGCGAAGCTCAGTTGCAGGCTCATGGAAGCCTCAGACCCGCGCCGCCGTGACGGCGGCCGAACCCCAGGTGGTTCTCCAGCGGCGTTTCACACCGTACAAACCGAACCAGGCCAGCACGCCAAGGCTGGCGAACAACCACAAGGCCAGTTGATAGCTGCCGGTGCTCTGCTTGATTGCGCCCATGCCCGCCGCGAGGGCGAAGCCGCCGATGCCGCCGGCCATGCCGATCAACCCGGTCATCACGCCGATCTCCCGACGAAAACGCTGTGGCACCAGTTGGAACACCGCGCCGTTACCGGCCCCCAACCCGAGCATGGTGCAGACGAAAAGTGCCAATGCCGCGTAGGAACTCGGCAAATTGAACCCGACGGCCGCAATGCAGATCGCCGCCACCGTGTACATGCCCAGCAAGGTGCGAATGCCGCCAAAACGATCCGCCAAAGCGCCGCCTAATGGCCGCATCAAACTGCCGCCGAACACGCAGGCGGCGGTGTAGTAACCGGCGGTGACCGGGCTCAGGCCATATTGGTCGTTGAAATAGCCGGGCAGGGCGCTGGCCAGGCCAATGAAGCCACCGAAGGTCACGCTGTAGAAAAACATGAACCACCAACTGTCACGGTCGCCAAGGGCCTTGAGGTAGTCGGCCATGGACTTGGCTTTCGGCCGTTCCGGAGCGTTTTTCGCCAGCCAGGCGAACACGATCAGGGTCAGGATCAACGGGATCAGGGCGAAGCCGAACACGTTGCTCCAGCCGAACGCGGCCGCCAGCACCGGGGCGATCAGCGCCGCGAGAACCGTGCCCGAGTTACCGGCCCCGGCGATGCCCATGGCCTTGCCTTGATGCTGCGGCGGATACCATTGCGACGCCAGCGGCAAGGCGACGGCGAAGGACGCCCCGGCCATGCCGAGGAACAGGCCGAGCACCAGCGCCTGTTCGTAGCTGTGGATCCCGAGTTTCCAGGCACCAAACAGTGCACAGATCACGATGACCTGGCCGATGATGCCGGCGGTTTTCGGTGACAGGCGATCCGCCAGCAGGCCCATCACAAAGCGCAACACCGCGCCGGCCAGAATTGGCGTGGCCACCACCATCCCGCGCTGTTGGGTGGTCAGGTGCAGGTCGGCGGCGATCTGCACCGCCAGTGGGCCGAGCAGGTACCAGACCATGAAGCTCAGGTCGAAATAGAGGAAGGCCGCAAACAATGTCGGGGTATGGCCGGATTTCCAGAAGCTTGAATTCATCGCGCACCTCAGCTGTTAAGCGTCTCGAGAAGGAGTCATGAGCTTGCAGGTGGGGCGCCGCCACGGCCGCACCACCGGCCCCAGTCTCTGGGGCCAAAACGAAAAAACGCCGCCACCGGATCCGCCATGGGCGAATGAGGTGAGCGACGTCTTTGTCGTAGGTGGGGCAACCGCCGTTGGTTACCTGTACAGATTACTTAGCGAGATCTGTGCCAACAGCCGGGACCGAGTCGCGGCCATTCGCGGGCAAGCCTCGCTCCTACAGGACTTCGGCGAATTCAAATGCTGTGAACGACACAAACCCTGTAGGAGCGAGGCTTGCCCGCGAAGGCGTCCTTCAGCCGAGCAATTCACTCATGGCAATAATCTGCTCCGCCACCTGAATCAACTTCTGCTGGCGGCTCATGGCCTGGCGCCGCATCAGGGTGTAGGCCTCTTCCTCGCCGCAGTCCTTCATCCTCATCAACAAGCCTTTCGCCAGTTCAATGCGCTTACGCTCGGCCAGTTGCTGATCCCGTGCATGAAGCTGGGCGCGCAGGGCCTGGTCGCTTTCGAAACGGGCCATGGCCACGTCGAGAATCGGCTGCAAGCGTTGTGCGTGAATGCCTTCGACGATGTAGGCACTGACCCCGGACTTGATCGCCTGGCGCATCACACCGGGGTCGTGTTCGTCGGTGAACATCACGATGGGCCGGGGTTGATCACGCGTGACCAATACCACTTGCTCCATCACATCGCGGCTCGGTGACTCGGTATCGATCAGGATCACGTCCGGGCGCACCGTTTCGACGCGCGCGGGCAGGTCGATGGTCAGGCCGGATTCGTCGATCACCTCGAACCCGGCCTCGGTCAGGGCGGCTTTCAGTCGTCCGACTTTCTTGGCCGTGTCGTTGATCAGCAGGATACGCAACATATTCGCAGTCTCCCGTCAGCGGCTGGCGAGCAATGGCGAGCTGTCGCTCATGGCGTGCAGTGTGAAGCCTCGGGCATAGCCGGCCGGGTCTGAGCCGTCCCAGACTTTGCCGTCGATCAACTGACTGCTGCGCATCTCCTGACCCCAGGCCGCAACGCCGACTGCCGTCGCCGCCTCGCGATAGAGATCCAATTGCTGGACCTTGCGCGCGACGCCGAGGTAATCCGGATCTTCACGCAGCAAACCCCAACGGCGGAACTGGGTCATGAACCACATGCCGTCGGACAGGTAAGGCAAATTGACCTCGCCGCCACCATGGAAGCGCAGAGCGTGCGGGTCTTGCCAGCGATGGCCCAGGCCATCGGCGTAATCCCCCAGCAGACGCGGTTCGATGCAATCCAGCGGCGCATCGAGGTACTCGGGCGCGCTCAACAACTGTGCGGTACTGCGGCGGTTTTCGGGGCTTTCCTCAATGAAACGGCTGGCTTCGAGGATCGCCATCACCAGCGCCCGGGCGGTGTTGGGGAATTGCTCGACAAAGGCGCGGGTGCAGCCAAGGACTTTTTCCGGGTGGTCGGGCCAAATGGTCTGGGTCGTCGAAATGGTAAACCCGAGATCCTGTTTAACCGCGCTGGCGCACCACGGCTCGCCGACGCAGAAACCGTCAATCCGCCCGGCTTGCAGGTGCGCGACCATTTGCGGCGGTGGCACCACCACGCTGTCGACATCCTGCAACGGATGAATGCCCTGGCTCGCCAGCCAGTAATACAGCCACATGGCATGGGTGCCGGTCGGGAAGGTCTGGGCGAACGTCAGTTTTGGACGAGTTTGGTGCACGTGCCGGTGCAGTGCTTCAGGACCGGTCACGCCCAGCGCTTGCAAGCCGTGGGACAGGTTGATGCTCTGGCCGTTCTGGTTCAGGCCCATCAGCACGGCCATGTCGGTGGGGGCAACGCCGCCGATGCCCAGGTGCACGGCGTAGATCAGGCCGTAGAGGCTGTGGGCGGCGTCGAGTTCGCCGCTGACCAGTTTGTCCCGCAGGTTGGCCCAGGATGACTGGCGCTTGAGGTTGAGGGTCAGGCCATAGGGTTGGGCGAAACCCTGGGTGGCGGCGACCACCACCGAGGCGCAGTCGCTCAGGGCCATGAATCCTACGTTGATCGCGGATTTTTCCGGGGCATCGCTACCGTTCACCCAGGCCAACGGGCCGACTGTGGTTTCATTCATCGCTAAACACCTTGCAAAAAAAAGCGTCGCCCCAGGCCCCCGCGTGAGCAGAACCGGGTGACGACGCCATCGTCTGTCGACTCATCCCGTCGTTGGCATGAGTGCTGATGCCTTTGTCGGTGCAAGGCATATGCCATCGAGCGTTGATTTGCGTGTGCGCCTCGCTTGCGACCCCGATGCCCGGCTATAATCGCCGCCTCATTTCGCCGCCATTCGAGTCAAACCCGCCCATGTACACCCTGGCCCGTCAGCTGTTGTTCAAACTTTCCCCGGAAACCTCCCACGATCTGTCCCTGGACCTGATCGGCGCGGGCGGGCGTTTGGGCCTCAACGGTTTGCTGTGCAAGGCGCCGGCGAAAGTGCCGGTGAAGGTCATGGGCCTGGAGTTCCCGAACCCGGTGGGTCTGGCGGCCGGTCTGGACAAGAACGGCGCGGCCATCGACGGTTTTGCCCAGTTGGGTTTCGGCTTTGTTGAAATCGGCACCATCACCCCGCGTGCGCAGCCGGGTAACCCGAAACCACGGATTTTCCGCCTGCCGGACGCCGAGGCGATCATCAACCGCATGGGGTTCAACAACCTCGGCGTCGATCACCTGCTGGCCCGTGTTGCCGCCGCCAAATACAAGGGCGTGCTGGGCATCAACATCGGCAAGAACTTCGATACGCCGGTTGAGCGTGCGGTTGACGACTACCTGATCTGCCTGGACAAGGTCTACGTCCACGCCAGCTATGTGACGGTCAACGTCAGCTCGCCGAACACCCCGGGCCTGCGCAGCCTGCAGTTCGGTGATTCGCTCAAGCAATTGCTCGCCGACCTGGCCCAGCGCCGGGCCGAACTGGCCTTGCGCCACGGCAAACATGTACCGCTGGCGATCAAGATCGCCCCGGACATGACCGACGAAGAAACCGCACAGGTGGCGCAAGCGCTGATCGAAACCGGGATGGACGCGGTAATTGCCACCAACACCACCCTGAGCCGGGTTGGCGTCGAAGGCATGGAACATGGCGACGAGGCGGGCGGTTTGTCCGGCGCACCGGTTCGTGACAAGAGCACCAATACCGTTAAGGTCCTGGCGGCAGAGTTGGCCGGCCGTTTGCCGATCATCGCCGTGGGCGGCATCACCGAAGGCAAGCACGCGGCTGAGAAAATCGCGGCGGGTGCGAGCCTGGTGCAGCTGTATTCCGGCTTCATCTATAAAGGCCCGGCGCTGATTCGTGAGTCGGTCGACGCCATTGCCGCTCTGCGCTAAACCCCGGTGGGATCGGGCTTTTGTGGCGAGGGGGCTTGCTTGTGGCGAGGGAGCTTGCTCCCGCTGGGCTGCGCAGCAGCCCCAACCCGGTCAACGCGGTATGTCAGGCAAAACGCGGTGGCAGGGTTTACGACTGCTGCGCAGCCGAGCGGGAGCAAGCTCCCTCGCCACAAAAGCAGTTCGCAGCAATTTTGTGTATCAGGCAGGCATAAAAAAGGGCACCTCGAAGGTGCCCCTGGGCCGAAGCCCGCCGTCCGGATGGGACGTGCGTGGTTAAGGTGTTACGTAATCAGGTGATTGTGTTGCAGTGTCAGGCCCTTTGTTAGCCAACGGCGTGAAGTTCGTTGAGTCTATGGATTCCCGCAGTGCCGGTCATACCGTCCCAGTTGTCGCCGCGTCCTTCGCGCCAGCCGTTAATCCAGGCTTGGCGTACCGACGGTAGAGTAAATGGGCAAAGCTCACGGGATTTGCCACCAACGCCATATTGATATCCGCGCAAAAATGCTCTTTCCAACGGATCACGCTTAAGTCTTCTCATAGGGTGTTGCCCTCACTTGTTGACTGTATTTATCGCGTCGACCTCAATCGAGGTCTGGCAGAAATTCTCTGCCGTTGGCGGCTCGCTGCCGGCGTCGCGAGCCAAGGTGTTGACGCCGTTGCGACGTCAACCTGTGTTGAGTTCTAACCAATAGGTCACATCGAGGGAATGATCGTTTTGTCATAAGAACGTAACCATAAAGATGGTATGGCCATAAGTAACACGATGTTTGTCCCGTGTTTATTGGTCAAACCCCGGTATGATCAGCCCCGCGCTGTATGACGGGGTTAATCCTTTAGTGAGAATGACCCACGTTTGCGCTGGGGTACTATTCGACGAAGGGTCGCTTTATGACATTTTGTTGCTTCAACTATTTTATCTGCCCTGACATCTAAGCTCTTTTAACCCGAGCAGTCTGGGTGGGACGGCACACCTTCGTGCCACGCGGGCGCTCTTTTAGAAAAGCGCCTGATTGAAAACCGGACCGGCAATGCGTTGTCGGTTCACTCAGCCAAAGGCTCTGAAATTCCAATGTCCGATCAATTCGAAATCTTCCTCACTTGCCCCAAAGGCCTTGAAGGCCTGCTCATCGAGGAAGCCGTCGGGCTTGGCCTTGAAGAAGCGCGTGAGCACACCTCGGCCGTGCGCGGCATGGCCACCATGGAAACCGCTTATCGCCTGTGCCTGTGGTCGCGTCTGGCGAACCGGGTGCTGCTGGTGCTCAAGCGGTTCCCGATGAAGGACGCCGAAGACCTGTACCACGGCGTGCTCGACATCGAGTGGCAAGACCACATGCTCAATGACGGCACCCTGGCCGTCGAGTTCAGCGGTCACGGCTCGGGCATCGACAACACCCACTTCGGCGCCTTGAAAGTCAAAGACGCCATCGTCGACAAACTGCGCACCCCGCAGGGCGACCGTCCGTCCATCGACAAGCTCAACCCGGACCTGCGCATTCACCTGCGCCTGGACCGTGGCGAAGCGATCCTGTCCCTCGACCTGTCCGGCCACAGCCTGCACCAGCGCGGCTATCGCTTGCAGCAGGGCGCGGCGCCGCTGAAGGAAAACCTCGCGGCGGCGATCCTGATCCGTTCCGGCTGGCCACGCATTGCGGCCGAAGGCGGCGCGCTGGCTGACCCGATGTGCGGTGTCGGCACGTTCCTGGTAGAAGCCGCCATGATCGCCGCCGATATGGCGCCGAACCTGCGTCGCGAGCAGTGGGGCTTCACCGCCTGGCTGGGCCACGTTCCGGCCTTGTGGAAAAAACTCCACGAAGAAGCCACCGAGCGTTGCGCCGCCGGCCTGGCCAAGCCACCGCTGTGGATTCGCGGCTATGAAGCCGACCCACGCCTGATTCAACCGGGCCGCAACAACGTCGAGCGCGCCGGCCTCAGCGAGTGGATCAAGATCTACCAGGGCGAAGTCGGCACCTTCGAGCCGCGTCCGGACCAGAACCAGAAAGGCCTGGTCATCTGCAACCCGCCGTACGGCGAGCGTCTGGGTGACGAGGCGAGCCTGCTCTACCTCTACCAGAACCTTGGCGAGCGTCTGCGCCAGGCCTGCCTGAACTGGGAAGCCGCCGTGTTCACCGGCGCCCCGGATCTGGGCAAGCGCATGGGCATCCGCAGCCACAAACAGTATTCGTTCTGGAACGGCGCGTTGCCGTGCAAGCTGCTGCTGATCAAGGTCACCCCGGATCAGTTCGTGACTGGCGAACGCCGCACCCCGGAGCAGCGTCAGGTCGAGCGCGAGCAGGCGGAAGTCGAAGTCGCGGACAACGACGTAGCGCCGGGCAAGTACGAGAAGTACAACAAGAACGGCAACCCGATCAAACCGGCCCCGGTGGTGATCGAGCAACCGCGCTTGAGCGAAGGCGGGCAGATGTTTGCCAACCGCCTGCAAAAGAACCTCAAGGCTCTGGGCAAGTGGGTCAAGCGTGAAGGCATCGACTGCTATCGCGTGTATGACGCCGACATGCCGGAATACTCGATGGCCATCGACCTGTACCAGGATTGGGTTCACGTCCAGGAATACGCCGCGCCGAAGTCCATCGACCCGGAAAAAGCCTCGGCCCGGATGTTCGATGCCCTGGCCGCCATTCCTCAGGCCCTGAACATCGACAAGAGCCGCGTGGTGGTCAAGCGACGCGAGCGTCAGAGCGGCACCAAGCAGTACGAACGCCAAGCGGCGCAGGGCAAGTTTGTCGAGGTCAACGAAGGTGGCGTGAAGCTGTTGGTCAACCTCACCGACTACCTCGACACCGGGCTGTTCCTCGACCACCGGCCAATGCGCATGCGTATCCAGAAAGAGGCGGCCGGCAAGCGTTTCCTCAATCTGTACAGCTACACCGCGACCGCCAGTGTGCATGCGGCCAAGGGTGGCGCGCGCAGCACCACCAGCGTCGACCTGTCGAAAACCTATCTGGACTGGGCGCGTCGCAACCTGTCGCTGAACGGTTTCTCCGACAAGAACCGTCTGGAGCAGGGCGACGTGATGGCCTGGCTCGATGCCTGCCGTGACGAGTTCGACCTGATCTTCATCGATCCGCCGACCTTCTCCAACTCCAAGCGCATGGAAGGCATCTTCGACGTGCAGCGTGACCAGGTGCAATTGATCGACCTGGCCATGGCGCGCCTGGCCCCGGGCGGGGTGTTGTACTTCTCCAACAACTTCCGCAAGTTCGTGCTGGAGGAGAACCTCACCACCCGTTATGCGGTCGAGGAAATCACCGACAAGACCATCGATCCGGACTTTGCCCGCAACGGTAAGATCCACCGCGCCTGGAAAATCACGGCCCGCTGACACCTGACCTGATTGGATCCACAGAGCCTTGATTTTTAAAGGCTCTTGGATTCTTTTCAGGGCTGGTCAAATTAGTGGCTAATAGCTATAACTCAACTCATGGCCAATGGGCTTTTCCGGCACCTGGCGTTTTGAGTTGCGTTTTATGTCGTTGCACGCCGTGCGCCCCAAGATCCTGGGCTTTATCAGCGAAGACGTCTCGGCCTGGTTGGTCGCGATGTTGGTATTGCTCGCTGGCGGGATTCTCACGGGGTTGCTGGCCTGGTCCACGTTGAATCTGTTTCATCATCAATTACGGCAACGCTTCCAACTGCTGGCCAGTGAGCGCTACAGCCGTATCGAAGAACGTTTCGAAGATCAGGAGCAGCGCCTCGATGGCCTGCGCCGGTTCTTTGCCAATTCCGAATCGGTGTCTCGCGCCGAATTTGACGGTTACACCCAACCTTTATTGCATCGCACCCAGGCGTACTCGTTTGCAAAACGGGTGTCCGGCGATGAACGTCCGGCGTTCGAGCAAGAGGTGCGCGCCCAGGGGCTGAGCGACTTCTCCATCCGTGAGCTCAATGTGGCGGGCGAACTGCAACTGGCGGCAGAACGCGATGAGTACGTGGTGGTGCTTTACAGCCAGACGCAAAGTCGACTCGGCTCGCCGCTGGGCTACGACTTGCTCGCCCAGCCGTTGCGCCGTGCCACCCTGGAACGGGCGGATGCGAGCGGTGGCATGGCAGTTTCGCAACCGATGCATTTAGTGAATGTTGAACCGGCCTATGCCCGCGGTGTGCTGCTGGTGGCGCCGGTGGTTCCACGTGAAGGCCTGCAAGCGCTGACGACCAAGCCGTTCGGTTACGTCATGGCGGTGATCAGCATGCGCCAGTTGCTGGCCGACGGATTACCGGAGGCCGGTCACGATTACCTGACGGTGCGCATTCTCGACCTGTCCACCAACGATCAACACGAAGTGTTGTACGAATCGGCGAAGCCTCCAGCCGTCAGTGACCTGTCCGCGAGCCGCTTGCTGCGCCTGGCCGACCACGACTATCAAGTGGACATCCAGCCCAGCGAAGCCTTTGTGCAGGCCAACCACTCTTCGGTGAGCAGCCTGGTGGTGCTCGGTGGTTTGCTCAGTCTGTTGCTCAGCGCCTTGCTCTACGTACTGGTCAGCCAGCGCCAACGGGCATTGAAAATGGTCGAGCAGCGCACCGAGGAACTGCGCGCCCGCGAGCAGGAATTGCGCGGCACCCACGGTCAGTTGCGCGGCGTGCTGAATGCCGCGACGCAGGTGGCGATCATTGCTACCGATCTGCGCGGAGTCATCAGCACCTTCAACGCCGGTGCCGAACACATGCTCGGTTACACCGCAACCGAGGTGGTGGGGCACATGACCCTGGAAAACCTGCACTTCCCCCGGGAGCTCGTAGCGCGCTCGGCGGAGCTGAGCGCGCGTTACGGCAAGTTGATCCCGACCTGCCAGGCGATGCTGGTCGAGGGCGGTGAAGAGGGCGGTCACGAAGCCCGGGAATGGACCCTGGTGCGCAAGGATGGCAGCCACCTGACGGTGAACATGCTGGCGACGCCGGTGCTGGATGAGCAAGGGCTGTGGGTTGGGCACCTGGCGATCTGCATCGACATCACCGAACGCAAGCGTGTCCACGAAGCCCTGGCGGCGCGGGACTTGTTGCTGAAGAAACTCAGTGCCCATGTGCCCGGCGGCATCTACCAGTTCAAGATGGAATTCGACGGACGCTTCAGTGTGATCTATGCCAGTGATGGCATCCGCGACATCTATGAGCTGGAACCGGATGTGTTGCTGCTCAACGCCGAAGCGATCTTCACCCGGATTCATCCACAGGATTCGACCCGGGTCCGCGCCTCCATCCGCGCCTCGGCCGATACCCTCAGTCCGTGGCGCGAGGAATACCGCGTGCAACTGCCGGTGGGCGGATTGCGCTGGGTCCGTGGCGAGGCGACCCCGGAGGAACTGCCCGGCGGTGGTGTGCTGTGGCACGGCTACATCTCGGATATCTCCGATCTCAAGCGAGTGGAAGAAGAGCTGCGGGCGCTGTCGGTGACCGACTCTTTGACTGGCATTCACAACCGCCGCTACTTCCAGGAACGCCTGACCATGGAAATGGCCCGGGTCGAACGCGGCGGTGGCGAGTTGTCGGTGATCATGCTCGACATCGACCATTTCAAACGCATCAACGACCAGCACGGCCACGCCGTGGGGGATCGGGTGTTGCAGGCGGTGTGCGAGCGCATTGGCCATCGCCTGCGCCGCACCGACGTGTTCTGTCGCCTGGGCGGCGAGGAGTTCATGGTGCTGTGCCCGGACATCAACGGCGAACACGCCCATGTCCTGGCCTTGCAGTTGTGGCAAGCGTTGCGCAGCTCACCGATCGACGGCGTCGGCACGGTGACCGCCAGTTTCGGGATTGCCAGTTGGCAGGTCGGCGAGGGCGCGGATGCGCTGTTGCTGCGGGCGGACTCGGGGGTGTATGCGGCGAAACAGGCGGGCAGGGATCGGGTTGAGAACCAGCGCTTGTAGGAGCAAGGCTTGCCCGCGATTGCGCACTGCCAGTCACATCAATGCTGGATGTTCCACCGTCATCTCGGGCAAGCCTTGCGCCCCCTGTTGATGATCGTTCCCACGCTCTGCGTGGGAATGCAGCCCGGGACGCTCCGCGTCCCAAAGTGGACGCAGAGCGTCCATTGAGGCATTCCCACGCAGAGCGTGGGAACGATCAGGTAGAGAGTTACAACACCGAAGCGGTCGCCGGGACTTTAGGCTGGCGATACAAATCCAGCAGCACCTGATCCAGCACCGAAGACGCGCCAAACGGTGCCTTGTCGTTGAGAATCGCCACCACCGCCCAGGTGTTGCCATTGATGTCGCGGCTGAAGCCGGAAATCGCCCGTACGGTATTCAGCGTGCCGGTCTTGATGTGGGCTTCGCCGCGCATCGCGGTGGTCTTCAGGCGTTTGCGCATGGTGCCGTCGGTGCCGGCAATCGGCAGCGAACTGATGAACTCGGCGGCGTACGGGCTGCGCCACGCGGCTTGCAGCATACCGGCCATCTCACGGGCACTCACCCGTTCGGCGCGGGACAGGCCGGAGCCGTTCTCCATCACCAGGTGCGGCGCGGTGATGCCTTTCTGGGCCAGCCACTGGCGCACCACCCGTTGGGCGGCTTTGGCATCGTCACCGTCGGCGTCGTTACGAAACCTCTGGCCCAGGCTCAGGAACAGTTGCTGGGCCATGGTGTTGTTGCTGTATTTGTTGATGTCGCGAATGACTTCCGCGAGATCCGGCGAGAAGGCCCGGGCCAGCACCTTGGCATCTTTTGGCGTCGATCCCAGCACATCCTTGCCCTGGATGCTGCCGCCCAGTTCTTTCCAGATGGCCCGCACCGCACCGGCGGTGTAGGTCGCGTGGTCGAGCAGCGACAGGTAAGTCTGCGAGCTGCAACCTTCGCCCAACTGGCCGCCAACGGTCACGGTCACGCTGCCATCGGGCTGGGTCACCGGGTTGTAGCGCACGCCACCGGTGCATTGTTTGGAGTTGATCGCCTTGACCTGATTGTCGATGTTAATCGTCGCAATCGGCGGCTCCACCGACACCAGCACCTTGCCATTGTCGTTGCGCGCCACAAAGCGCAGGGCCTTGAGGTTGACCATCAGCGAGTCAGGCTTGACCAGGAACGGCTTGTTCTCGTCATTGCCATCGTCATTGAACTCGGGCAGTTGCGGTTGCATGAAGAAGCCGCGATCGAGCACCAGATTGCCGGTGACCTGGGTCACGCCATTGGCCCGCAGGTCGCGCATCAGCAGCCAGAGTTTTTCCATGTTCAGCTTCGGATCACCGCCACCCTTGAGGTAGAGGTTGCCGTTGAGGATGCCGCCGCTCAGGGTGCCGTCGGTGTAGAACTCGGTTTTCCACTGGTGGTTGGGGCCGAGCATTTCCAGGGCCGCGTACGTGGTGACCAGTTTCATGGTCGAAGCCGGGTTGACCGAGACGTCGGCGTTGAAAATGGTCGGGGTGCCGGGGCCGTTCAGCGGGAGCATCACCAGGGACAGGGCGTTGTCCTGCAACTTGCTGGCCTTGAGGGCCTTTTCAACGTTGGGTGACAGCGCGGTATTGATCGGAGCGGCAGAAATCGGGAGCGCCAGAGGCAGGAGAAGACCGGCGAGTAGCAGTGGGCGTAAAGATTTGATCATGTGAAATAAAACCCTGCAGTCGAGGGGAAAAAAGGTGAGGGCATGAAGATAAAATCCCCCGGTGGTCATGAAAGTGTCGGCATTATGCCCCAAGGTGTAACGGCTTGTGCCGTGCTCGGACCTTCTAATCCGCTATTTTTTTACCGACGGTAGGTTGGCCACTACCGTGGAACGGGCAATTGGCGCCTTAAACTGCTAAAGTGCCGCCCGTTATTACTTATGAGGATTGTTCCAATGGCGACTAACCGTTCCCAGCGTCTGCGCAAAAAACTGTGCGTCGATGAATTTCAAGAGCTGGGTTTCGAACTGAACCTGGATTTCAAAGAAGATTTGGCTGATGAAGCCATTGATGCTTTCCTCAACGCGTTCCTGAAAGAAGCGATGGAAGCCAACGGTCTGGGTTATGTTGGCGGCGACGACTTCGGTCTGGTTTGCCTGCAGAAGCGCGGCTCGGTGTCCGAAGAGCAGCGCGTTGCAGTTGAAGCCTGGCTCAAAGGCCGCAGCGAACTGACTGAAGTCACCGTCAGCCCGCTGCTGGACGTCTGGTACCCGGAAAAGCCGATCAATCCGGTAGCTTGATGTCATGAAAAACGGCGACCCATGGGTCGCCGTTTTTTTATGCCTGCGATTTGTAGGTGTATGGCTTGGGCTGGGATGTTGATCATGGGAATGCCTTCGCGGGCAAGCCTCGCTCCTACAAGGGATCACGCCGAACCTGTAGGAGCGAGGCTGATCTGGTCAAGTAATCCCGGACACCCATTACGGTGTTTTAGGCCGCCTTTTGCTCCATAGCTACTGGCGATAGGTAGTCGTTGTAGCTGTGGAGCCTTGTGCGGTTGTAGTACAAGAAGAAGCGCCGCATGTCGGTTTTTGCTTCTTCAACTTCACGATAGCCGTCGCGGGGGACCCATTCTGATTTCAGGGTGCTGAAAAACCGCTCGGTTGGAGCATTGTCCCAGCACTGCCCACGATGACTCATGCTTTGCACGATGCCGTGGCGCATCAGTTCTTCTTGAAACTTGCGACTGGTGTACTGACAGCCCTGATCCGAATGAAACATCAGTCCAGGTGCACACTTTCTTATCTCTGTCGCCATGCGCAGCGCCTTGCTGACCAGGTTGGCGTCATTGATCAAAGAAAATGCCCACCCAATCGCTCGGCGCGCAAACAAATCGATCACGATGGCCAGATGAACCCAACGTTTGCCCACCTTCAGGCTGGTAACGTCACCACACCAGACCTGATTGACCGCAGCCGGCTTGAAATTGCGTTTGAGCAGATTGGGCGCGACAAATGCTTCGACTCCTTTGGATCTGAAGGGATGAGGCTGACGTTGTTTGCTGACAATGTTGGCCTCTACCATCAACGCTCTGACGAGGCTTCGTCCTGCCGTTATGTTTTGGATCTTCAGATTCTTGCTGATCATTCTGGACCCCATGGCTTCCCGACTTTCACGGTGCAATTCAACCACTTTCCCTTTGAGCTCTTCGCGTCTGATCCTTGGCTTGGTGCGTCGCTGCATCCACTCATAAAAGCTGCTGCGCTTCACATCGAAAACGCGGCACAGGACTGCGGTCGGAAATGACTCTCTTAGCTCCGCGATCATCGAAAACGATCGGGGTCCGACATCAAGAGAGCGGTAGCCTTTTTTAAGATATCGGCTTCCATTTCCATGCGTTTGATCTTGGCTTTCAGTTCCTGAATCTGGCGCTGCTCTTCCGTAATGGCCTTGGTGCCTTGAACCGGTTGCCCCTTTTGCTCTTTGCGAACCTGATCCACCCAGCGCCGTAACGCCGTGGCACTAATGTCCAGCGAGGCACAGACCTCCTGCACTGAACAGTTGTCATCAATCACCATGCTGGCCGCACGCTGTTTGAACTCGCGGGAAAAGACTCTTCTTTCTTTCATGGAACCTCCAAATTGGGCGAAATCATATCGCCCTTAAGAGGTGTCCGGAATTATTAGACCAGTTCAGGCTTGCCCGCGAAGAGGCCCTCAAGCCTTACGCCAATTCAATATCACCAACGTCAACACCCCCGCGACTATCCCCCAAAATGCTGACCCGATGGAAAACAGCGTCAGCCCCGACGCCGTCACCATAAACGTCACCAACGCCGCTTCCCGCTCCTTCACTTCGCTCATGGCGATGCTCAAGCCATTGATGATCGAGCCGAACAACGCCAGCGCCGCAATCGACAGCACCAGTTCTTTCGGCAACGCGGCAAACAACGCCGCCAGCGTCGCGCCGAACACCCCGGCAATCCCGTAGAAAACCCCGCACCAGACCGCAGCGGTGTAGCGCTTGTTGCGATCTTCATGGGCGTGCGGGCCGGTGCAGATTGCCGCGCTGATCGCCGCCAGGTTGATGCCGTGGGAGCCGAACGGTGCCAGCAGCAACGAAGCGATGCCGGTGGTGGTGATCAGCGGCGAGGCGGGTACGTTATAGCCGTCGGCACGCAACACGGCGATGCCGGGCATGTTCTGCGAGGTCATGGCCACCACGAACAGCGGGATGCCGATGCTGATGGTCGCCGCCAGGGAGAAGTGCGGCGTGGTCCAGACCGGCGTCGCCAATTCCAGATGGAAACCGCTGAAATCCAGCAACCCCATGAACCCGGACAGTGCGGTGCCGATCAACAGCGCGGCAAGCACGGCGTAGCGGGGCGACAGGCGCTTGACCACCAGATACGTGAAGAACATTCCCAGCACGAGGGCAGTGCGGTGCTGGGCCGCGACGAAAATCTCGCTGCCGATCTTGAACAGAATCCCCGCCAACAAGGCTGCCGCCAGCGATGCCGGAATCTTTTTCACCAGCCGTTCGAAGCTGCCGGTCAAACCACAAATCGTCACCAGCACCGCGCAGGTAATGTAGGCACCGATGGCTTCGCCGTAGGTCACACCGCCCAGGCTGGTGATCAGCAACGCCGCGCCGGGGGTCGACCAGGCGATGGTGATCGGCGTGCGGTAGCGCAGGGACAGGCCGATCGAACACACCGCCATGCCGATGGAGATCGCCCAGATCCACGAGGAAATCTGCCCGCTGCTTAGGCCCGCTGCTTGTCCGGCCTGGAACATCAGGACCAGGGAGCTGGTGTAGCCGGTCATCATGGCGATGAAACCGGCGACGATGGCCGAGGGTGACGTGTCGGCCAGGGGGCGCAGTTGCGTTTGCGTGGCGTCGTTCATGACAGCGGTGTTCCTTGTTCTGATAAAAAAGCCCGGAACAACGCGATCCCTGTAGGAGCGAGGCTTGCCCGCGAAGGCGTCGTGTCAGTCGATATCAATGTTGAATGAGACGACGCCTTCGCGGGCAAGCCTCGCTCCTACAAAGGATGGCGTTCAGGCGGATTCTGCGTTCAAGCCTAAACTCAAATGTAACGCACCGTTGCAATACAGCCGAGGCCGCAAACAGCCATACAGTCGTGTTGCCACCATCCATTGTGTACAATCGCGGTGTTTTTTACGCGATACTTGCCAGCGACCCACTGTGCCGTATTACAGTCACGGTCTATTCGCCGCAGTTCTCCCGACTCGAGTGCCCATGAACGAACAGTTGCAGCCCCTAAAGAAACAACCGCGAGCAGGCAAAGCCGGCCGCAGTGGTACCCAGGACGATATTGTCTACGCGCATATCTTCGAGGCCATCCTCGAACAGCGCCTGGCGCCCGGCACCAAGTTGAGCGAAGAAGCGCTGGGGGAGATTTTCGGGGTCAGCCGCACCATCATTCGCCGCGCGCTGTCGCGCCTGGCCCATGAAGGCGTGGTTTTACTGCGACCGAACCGTGGCGCGGTCGTCGCCAGCCCGAGCGTCGAAGAGGCCCGTCAGGTGTTCCTCGCCCGTCGCCTGGTCGAACGAGCGATCACTGAACTGGCCGTGCAGCACGCCACCACCGAGCAAATCGCCGAGTTGCGGCAGATGGTCAACGACGAACGCGACAGCTTCTCCCGTGGCGATCGCGGCGCCGGTATCCGTCTGTCGGGTGAATTCCACCTGAAACTGGCTGAAGCGGCGAAGAATGCGCCGCTGATCAGCTTCCAGCGCAGCCTGGTGTCCCAGACTTCGTTGATCATCGCCCAGTACGAAAGCGGCAACCGCTCGCACTGTTCCTACGATGAACACACCCAGTTGATCGACGCGATCGAAGCGCGCAACGGTGAGTTGGCGGTGGATTTGATGATGCATCACATGGATCACATCGACAGCAAACTCAACCTCGACGAAGAAAGCGCGTCGGATGATTTGCATGCGGTGTTCTCGCATTTGTTGCAGACCAAGAAGCCGGGGCGGTCGACCGCCAAGCTCTGATAGACCGAGGCGCGGCCTTCGCGGGCAAGCCTCGCTCCTACAGATTCAGCGTGATCCGTGTAGGAGCGAGGCTTGCCCGCGAAGGCGTCCTCAAAGACACAAAAAATCCCCCGCAACCATCGATTGCGGGGGATTGATCGTTCCCATGCTCCGCGTGGGAATGCCTCTAGGGACGCTCCGCGTCCAGTGATGCGTAGCGTCACGGGCTGCATTCCCACGCAGAGCGTGGGAACGATCGGTACGAACAAACCTTACCGCTGATGCACCAATTTCCCCGCCGCATACGTCTGCAACACCGTCCGGTCATCCCCCAGCGTCATCAACACAAACAACGTCTCGGCAATGTTATTGGCCTGCTTCAAGCGATAGCTGAGCAACGGCGTGGCGTTGTAGTCCAGCACCAGGAAGTCCGCATCGGTGCCGGCATGCAACGTGCCGATCTTGTCTTCCAGCCGCAGCGCCCGCGCACCGCCCAGGGTCGCCAGGTACAACGACTTGAACGGGCTCAACCGCGCGCCCTGCAACTGCATGACCTTGTACGCTTCGTTCAAGGTTTGCAGCAGCGAGAAACTGGTACCGCCGCCCACATCCGTACCCAAACCGACATTCAACTTGTGCTTCTCAGCCATCGGCAAATTGAACAAACCGCTGCCGAGGAAAAAGTTCGACGTCGGGCAGAAGGCGATCGCCGAGCCGGTTTCCGCCAACCGCGCACACTCGTCGTCGCACAGGTGCACGCCGTGGGCAAACACCGAGCGCTCGCCCAGCAGTTGGTAGTGGTCATAGACATCCAGGTAGCCCTTGCGCTCCGGGAACAGTTCCTTGACCCATTCGACTTCTTTCAGGTTTTCACTGATGTGGGTCTGCATATACAGGTCTGGATATTCGCCGAGCAGCTGGCCGGCGAGGGTCAGTTGTTCCGGAGTGCTGGTCGGGGCGAAGCGTGGGGTGACTGCGTAGTGCAAGCGGCCCTTGCCGTGCCAGCGCTCGATCAACGCCTTGCTTTCGACATAGCTGGATTCGGCGGTGTCGGTCAGGTAGTCCGGCGCGTTGCGGTCCATCATCACCTTGCCGGCAATCATCCGCAGGTCCAGCTGTTCGGCGGCTTCAAAGAACGAGTTCACCGATTGCGGGTGTACGCTGCCAAACACCAGCGCCGTAGTGGTGCCGTTGCGCAGCAGTTCCTTGATGAAAATGTCCGCCACTTCATCGGCGTGGGCCTTGTCGGCGAACTGGCTTTCGCACGGGAAGGTGTAGGTGTTGAGCCAGTCCAGCAGTTGCTCGCCATAAGCGCCGACCATCCCGGTTTGCGGCAAATGGATGTGGGTGTCGATCAGGCCCGGGGTGATCAGCGCGTCCTGGTAATGGGTGATCTCGATGTCCGCCGGCAGGGTCGACAACAATTCGGTGGCATGGCCAATGGCGCTGATCTTGCCGTTTTCGACCACCAGCAAACCGTCTTCGAAATACTCATACGACGCTTCGATCCCCACTTCGGCAGGGTCGGCGATGCTGTGCAGGATGGCGGCGCGGTAGGCTTTGCGAGTCAAAGGCATGTTCGTTCTCAGTTTGTGGCTTGGCTGCGCCGTGAAGCCGGCAGCAGTTTGGCAATCGATGATCCGGCGCTGGCGGTTTGCTGGCCGAAATTCGCGTTATAGGTGGCGATGATTTCGCCGGCGATGGAGATGGCGATTTCCACAGGCAACTTGCCTTTGACTTCGCCGATGCCCATCGGGCAGCGCATGCGTTGCAGCACGCTGCTGTCAAAACCGCGGTCGCGCAGGCGGTGTTCGAACTTCACCCGTTTGGTCTTCGAGCCGATCAGGCCGAAGTAGGCGAAGTCGTTGCGCTTGAGGATCGCGGCGGTGAGTTCGAGGTCGAGCTGGTGGTTGTGGGTCATGACGATGCAGTAGCTGCCGGCGGGCAGGTCATCGATTTCATCCACAGGCTCTTCGGCGACGATTTTACGCACGCCGTGGGGGATCTGTTCCGGGAACTCCGCTTCCCGGGAGTCGATCCAGCGCACCCGACAGGGCAGGCTGGCGAGCAGCGGTACCAGTGCTCGGCCGACATGACCGGCGCCGAACACGGCGATCTGCGCCTGGACCTGGCCCATCGGTTCGAACAGCAACACCGTCGCGCCGCCACAGCACTGGCCGAGGCTGGCGCCGAGGCTGAAGCGCTCCAGGTGCGTGTCCTGCTTGCCGCTGGCGAGCATCTCGCGGCCGATCTGCATGGCCTTGTATTCCAGATGCCCGCCACCGATGGTGTCGAAGGTCTGGGTGGCGCTGATGACCATCTTCGAACCGGCATTGCGCGGTGTCGAGCCGAGCTCTTCGATGATGGTCACCAACACGCAGGGTTCACCCTGGGATTGCAGGTCGGCGAGGGCGTCGATCCAGTTGTACATATTCACCTCGACATCTGTGTTGTCTGTTCGGGCCTCTTCGCGGGCAAGCCTCGCTCCTACGGGAATGGTGATGTTCGCAAGATCACCGTAAACCTGTAGGAGCAAGGCTTGCCCGCGAAGGCCACACCTCGGTCTAGAGCGAAGCCAACTCCGCCGGCTCAGCCTCGACAGCCTTCGCCGCTTTCAACTGTCGCATCTGCTCACACCCCCACAACACCCGCTCCGGGGTCGCCGGCGCATCGATCTTCGGTTGATGCTTGTAGTCGCCCAGACTGGCGACGGCGTCCTTGATCGCACACCACGAGGCGATGCCGAGCATGAACGGCGGCTCGCCCACAGCCTTGGAATGGAACACCGTGTCTTCAGGGTTCTTGCGGTTCTCCACCAGCTTCACCCGCAGGTCCAGCGGCATGTCAGCCACGGCCGGGATCTTGTAGCTCGCCGGGCCGTTGGTCATCAGTTTGCCTTTGTTGTTCCACACCAGTTCTTCCATGGTCAGCCACCCCATGCCCTGGATGAAACCGCCCTCGACCTGGCCGATGTCGATGGCCGGGTTCAGCGAGGCGCCGACGTCGTGCAGGATGTCGGTGCGCAGCATTTTGTATTCGCCGGTCAGGGTGTCGACGATCACCTCGCAGCACGCCGCGCCGAAGGCGTAGTAGTAGAACGGACGCCCCCGGGCCTGGCTGCGGTCGTAGAAGATTTTCGGGGTCTTGTAGAACCCGGTACTCGACAACGACACCTGGGCGAAATACGCCTGCTGGATCAGCGCTTCGAAGGTCAGGATGTGATCGCGAACCCGCACGTGGCCGTTGTGGAATTCCACGTCTTCTTCGCTGACCTTGTACTGGCGGGCAGCGAATTCGACCAGGCGTTTCTTGATGATTTCAGCGGCGTTCTGTGCGGCTTTACCGTTGAGGTCGGCACCGCTGGAGGCGGCGGTCGGCGAGGTGTTCGGCACCTTGTCGGTGTTGGTCGCGGTGATCTGCACGCGGTCCATTTCCACCTGGAACACTTCGGCCACGACCTGCGCGACTTTGGTGTTCAAACCCTGGCCCATTTCGGTGCCACCGTGGTTCAAATGGATGCTGCCGTCGGTGTAGACGTGCACCAGCGCACCGGCCTGGTTGAGGAAACTCGCAGTGAAGGAAATACCGAATTTCACCGGGGTCAGCGCCAGGCCTTTTTTCAGGATCGGGCTGTTGGCGTTGTAGCGACGGATCGCTTCGCGGCGCTCGGCGTACTGGCTGCTTTCTTCCAGTTCGGCGGTCATCTCTTCGAGCATGTTGTGCTCGACGGTCTGGTAGTAATGGGTGACGTTGCGCTCGGTCTTGCCGTAGTAGTTGGCCTTGCGCACCGACAGCGGATCGAGGCCCAGATGCCGGGCAATCGCGTCCATCACTTCTTCGATGGCAACCATGCCTTGCGGGCCGCCGAAGCCACGGTAAGCGGTGTTCGACGCGGTGTTGGTCTTGCAGCGATGACCGTTGATGGTCGCATCGCCCAGGTAATAAGAGTTGTCTGCGTGGAACATCGCACGGTCGACAATCGACGCCGACAAGTCCGGCGAGCAGCCGCAGTTGCCGGCCAGTTCCAGGGCGATGCCGTGCAGGCGACCGGTGCTGTCGAAGCCGACGTCGTACTCGACGTAGAACGGGTGACGCTTGCCGGTCATCAACATGTCTTCGACCCGCGGCAGGCGCATCTTGGTCGGCTGGCCGGTGAGGTGCGCGATCACTGCGCACAGGCACGCCGGGCTCGCGGCCTGGGTTTCCTTGCCGCCAAAACCACCGCCCATGCGGCGCATGTCGACGACGATTTTGTTCATCGACACGTCCAGTACTTCGGCGACCAGTTTCTGCACTTCGGTCGGGTTCTGGGTCGAGCAGTAGACGATCATCCCGCCGTCTTCAGTCGGCATCACCGACGAGATCTGGGTTTCGAGGTAGAAGTGTTCCTGGCCGCCGATGTGCAGCGTGCCCTGGATGCGATGTTCAGCACTGGCCAACGCGCCGGCCGAATCACCGCGTTGGTGAGTGTGGCTGTCGAGCACGAAGTGGCGCTTTCTTAACGCTTCAACCACGTCCAGAACCGGTTCCAGATCTTCGTATTCGATGATCGCGGCCATCGCGGCTTTGCGTGCGGTTTCCAGGTCTTTGGCCGCGACGGCAATCACCGGTTGGCCAACGAATTCCACCGTGTCGATGGCCAGCAATGGATCTCCCGGCAGCAACGGCCCGATGTCTTTCAGGCCCGGCACATCTTCGTGGGTGATGGCGATGCGCACGCCTTCAAAGGCGTAGCAGGGCTTCGTATCAATGCTGATGATTTTCGCGTGGGCGCGGTCCGACAGGCGTGCATACACGTGCAGCTGATTCGGAAATTCCAGGCGGTCATCGATGTACTGCGCTTCACCGGACACATGCTTGGCGGCGCTGTCGTGCTTGACGCTGCGGCCGACACCGGTGGTCAGGTCCTTGGCGAACAGTTCAGCCAGTTCGGTTTGGGTCTTCTCTACAGCGTGATGATTAGACATAAGCGGTCACCCGAGTCTCGATGTGCGGTGTTTGCAGTTCTATGAAGTATTTGCGCAGCAGGTTTTGCGCGCTGAGCAGGCGGTATTCCTTGCTGGCGCGGAAGTCCGAGAGCGGCGTGAAATCTTCGGCCAGGGCGGCGCAGGCACGTTCGACCGTGGCAGGGTTGAACGGCGCACCGAGCAGGACGGTTTCGCAGTTTTTTGCGCGTTTCGGGATGGCCGCCATGCCGCCGAACGCGACGCGGGCGTCGGCGATAACACCGTTGTCGATGCGCAGATTGAACGCGGCGCAGACAGCGGAAATGTCATCGTCCAGGCGCTTGGAGACCTTATAGGCGCGGAACAGTTGTTCGGCACTGGCCCGGGGCACAATGATCTTCTCGATGAACTCGCTTTCCTGACGCGCAGTGACCCGGTAATCAATGAAGTAATCTTCCAGCGCCATCGTGCGGCGGGTCTCGCCTTTGCACAAAACGATCTGCGCGCCCAGGGCAATCAGCAGCGGTGGCGAGTCACCGATCGGCGAGGCGTTGCCGATGTTGCCGCCCAGGGTGCCCTGGTTGCGGATCTGCAACGAGGCGAAGCGTTGCAGCAATTCGCCGAAGTCCGGGTATTCGCTTTTCAGCGCGTCGTAGCAATCGGAGAGGGCAGTCGCGGCGCCGATTTCCAGGCGATCGTCGAAGCGTTCGATGCGCTTCATCTCGGCGACGTTGCCGACGTAGATCATCACCGGCAGGGTGCGGTGGAACTGCGTGACTTCCAGCGCCAGATCCGTACCGCCGGCCAGCAGCCGGGCCTGTGGATAAGCGTCGTAGAGGTCGGCCAGATCGGCGACGGTCAGCGGCACCAGACAGCGTTTGTCGCCACTGTTGAGTTCGCCGATGTCGGTGGGGGCGATGGCTTTGAGGCGGGCGATGGTGTCGGCCTCGCGCGCGTCGAACTGGTCCGGTTGCTTGCCGCAGCAGGATTGTTCGGCGGCTTGCAGGATTGGCCGATAGCCGGTGCAACGGCAAAGGTTGCCGGCCAGCGCTTCGTGGGCTTTATGGGCGTTCGGCTCGTCGCTGTTCTTTTGCAGGGCGAACAACGACATCACGAAGCCGGGGGTGCAGAAGCCGCATTGCGAGCCGTGGCACTCGACCATGGCTTTTTGCACGCTGTGCAATTCGCCCTGGTGCTTGAGGTCTTCGACGCTGATCAGTTGTTTGCCGTGCAGTGACGAAACAAACGTCAGGCATGAGTTGAGGCTGCGATAGCGAATGTGTTCGCGGCCGTCGTCATCCGTCTGCAATTCGCCGACCACCACGGTGCATGCGCCGCAGTCACCGCTGGCGCAGCCTTCTTTGGTGCCGGGTTTGCCCACATGGTCGCGCAAGTAATTGAGCACGGTCAGGTTCGGGTCCAGGGCGTGCTCGCTACGGAGTTCCTGGTTTAGTAAAAACTGGATCACGGAAGGCCTCGCAGACTCATTATTGTTGTTAACCGATTTGAACCGAATTTATCAGGTCTGACTTTTCGGTCAATGATTTTCTGACTTAAAGGTCAGGAAAAACCGTTTTGTCGATCAACAGCGCGTTTCAACAGTATTGACCCTCACGCGCCAGCCTGCTTTTTGCTTAATTCGTGCCAAAAACCGCCGGGTGGGCACTCCGCCATGACGTACCAATTGCGCTACACTGCGCCGCTTGTGCAGATCGAAGAGTTTGAAGGACAACCATGACGTTCAAGGCGCCGGACAGCCTCGCCGAGCAAATTGCTCACCACCTCGCCGAACGCATCATTCGCGGCGAAATGAAGCCGGGAGAGCGCATCCAGGAACAGAAGGTCACGCTGGCCCTCAATGTCAGCCGCGGTTCAGTCCGTGAAGCCTTGCTGATCCTCGAGCGTCGCCACCTGATCGCGATCCTGCCGCGACGGGGCGCCCATGTCACCGAACTCACCGCGCACAAGGTCCAGAGCCTGTGCACGCTGATGAGCGAACTCTATATCTTGCTCGGCAACGCCGTGGCCAACGGCTGGCAAGTCCAGGCCGACCTCGCGCCGTTCGTGCAGATCCAGCAGCGCCTGGCCGCCAGTTACGAGCGCCAGGACATCCGCACCTTTGTCGACGACAGCTTCAGCGTGATGCGCGCTGCATACCCGTTCGCCAACAACCCGTACTTGCAGGAAACCGTCGAGAATCTGCAGCCGGCCATGAGCCGCGCGTATTTCCTCGCCCTGGAACAGCGCAAGGCCGAGATGAGCGAATTCCTGGAGCTGTTCGAGCGCCTGCTCGCCGCCGTGATCGCCCGTGACTATCCGCAGATTCGCGAAGTGCTGACGGCGTATGCCCAGCGTAGCTGCGATCTGGTGGTTTCCGCCCTGACGGTCGCTTAAGCGTGCGGCTCAAGTGCATCAAACTGGCGGGGTTCAAATCCTTCGTCGACCCGACCACGGTGAACTTCCCCAGTAACATGGCGGCGGTGGTCGGGCCCAATGGTTGCGGCAAGTCGAACATCATCGATGCCGTGCGTTGGGTGATGGGCGAGAGCTCGGCCAAGAACTTGCGCGGCGAGTCGATGACCGACGTCATCTTCAACGGCTCCACCAGCCGCAAACCGGTGAGCCAGGCGAGCATCGAACTGGTCTTCGACAACTCCGACGGCACCCTGGTCGGCGAATACGCCGCCTATGCGGAAATCTCGATTCGCCGCAAAGTGACCCGCGACAGCCAGAACAGTTACTTCCTCAACGGCACCAAATGCCGTCGTCGTGACATCACCGACATCTTCCTCGGCACCGGCCTGGGCCCGCGCAGCTACTCGATCATCGAGCAGGGCATGATCTCCAAGCTGATCGAAGCCAAGCCCGAAGACCTGCGTAACTTTATTGAAGAAGCAGCGGGGATCTCCAAGTACAAGGAGCGCCGGCGCGAGACTGAAAACCGCATCCGCCGTACCCACGAAAACCTCGCCCGCCTGACCGACCTGCGCGACGAGCTTGAGCGTCAACTTGAGCGCCTGCATCGCCAGGCCGAGTCGGCGAAGAAGTATCAGGAATATAAAGGCGAAGAACGTCAGCTCAAGGCGCAACTGTCGGCCCTGCGCTGGCAGGCGTTGAACGAGCAGGTGGGTCAGCGCGAAGCGATCATCGGCACCCAGGAAATTACTTTCGAAGCCTTGGTCGCCGAACAGCGCAACGCCGATGCGGCGATTGAACGCCTGCGCGATGGTCACCATGACCTCTCCGAGCGCTTCAATCTGGTGCAGGGGCGCTTCTATTCGGTCGGCGGCGACATCGCCCGGGTCGAGCAGAGCATTCAGCACGGCCAGCAGCGTTTGCGCCAGTTGCAGGATGATCTGAAAGAAGCCGAGCGCGCGCGCCTGGAAACCGAGTCGCACCTGGGCCACGACCGCACCTTGCTGCTGACCCTCGGCGAAGAGCTGGACCAGCTCACGCCGGAACAGGAAGTCACCAGCGCCGCCGCCGAAGAAGCCGCCGCCGCGCTGGAAGAATCCGAAACCACCATGCACGGCTGGCAGGAGCAGTGGGACACCTTCAACCTCACGGCCGCCGAGCCCCGTCGTCAATCCGAAGTGCAGCAGTCGCGGATCCAGCAGCTGGAAACCAGCATGGAGCGTCTGGCCGATCGGCAGAAGCGTCTGGGCGAGGAGCGCGCGTTGCTCTCGGCGGACCCGGAAGATGCGGCGATCATGGAACTCAGCGAGCAGCTCGCTGAATCCGAAGCGACGCTTGAGGATTTGCAGACCAGTGAACAGGCTCAGGTCGAACGGCTTGAACAACTGCGTCAAGAATTGCAGCACGCGCTGACGGCGCAGCAACAGGCCCAGGGTGATTTGCAGCGTCTGAACGGACGTCTGGCGTCCCTTGAAGCCTTGCAGCAAGCCGCGCTCGATCCGGGCACCGGCACCGCCGAATGGCTACGTGAACAGAATCTGGCGGATCGTCCGCGCCTGGCCGAAGGCCTGAAGGTTGAAGCGGGTTGGGAGCTGGCGGTGGAAACCGTGCTCGGCGCCGACCTGCAAGCTGTGCTGGTGGATGACTTCGGCGATTTCGATCTGGCCGGGTTTGCCCAGGGCGATTTGCGTTTGCTCAGCCCCGCCAGTGATGGCGTGCGCGTGGCGGGCAGCTTGCTCGATAAAGTCGAGGCGCAGATTGATCTGTCGCCATGGCTGGGGCAGGTCAAACCGGTCGAAAGTCTCGAACAAGCCTTGGCTTTACGCGGTCAATTGGCGCCCGGCGAAAGCCTGATCAGCCGCGACGGTTACTGGGTCGGCCGGCACTTTCTACGGGTGCGTCGCGCCAGCGAAGCGGAAAGTGGTGTACTCGCCCGTGGCCAGGAAATCCAGCAACTGGGCCTTGAGCGCGAAGAGCGCGAAGCCACGGTCGAAACACTGGAAACCGAACTGCAAAACCTGCGGGCGCAGCAGCGTCAGCAGGAGAACGGTCGCGAACATTTGCGCCGTTTGCTGCAAGACGAAGCCCGTCAGCAAGGCGAATTGAAAGCCCAGTTGTCCGCCGGTAAAGCCAAGGCTGAACAACTGACCCTGCGCCGTACCCGTCTCGATGAAGAACTCACCGAGCTGGGCGAGCAGCGCGCGCTGGAACACGAAAACATCGGCGAAGCGCGCCTGCAATTGCAGGAAGCCCTCGATGCCATGGCGCTGGATACCGAGCAGCGGGAGTTGCTGCTGGCCCAGCGTGACAGCCTGCGCGAACGTCTTGATCGGGTGCGCCAGGAAGCCCGGCAGCATAAGGATCACGCCCATCAATTGGCGGTGCGCCTGGGTTCGCTCAAGGCGCAGCACGATTCCACGCGTCAGGCGTTGGAGCGGTTGGAGATGCAGTCCGAACGCCTGACCGAGAAGCGCGAGCAACTCAGTCTGAATCTGGAGGAGGGCGAGGCACCGCTGGAAGAACTGCGCCTGAAACTCGAAGAGTTGCTCGACAAGCGCATGACCGTCGACGAAGAACTCAAGACCGCGCAAATGGCCATGGAAGATGCCGACCGTGAATTGCGTGACGCCGAGAAGCGTCGTAATCAGGCCGAGCAGCAATCGCAATTGATCCGCGGCCAACTCGAACACCAGCGCATGGAATGGCAAGCCCTGACCGTGCGCCGCAAAACCCTGGAAGATCAGTTGCTGGAGGACGGCTACGACCTCCACGGCGTGATCGCAACCCTGGTGGCCGAGGCCAACGAGAAAGAGGCCGAGGAAGAGCTGGAGCGCATCGCCGCGCGCATTGCGCGTCTGGGCGCGATCAACTTGGCGGCCATCGACGAATACACGCAACAATCCGAGCGTAAACGTTATCTGGATGCGCAGAACGACGATCTGGTGGAGGCGCTGGACACGTTGGAAAACGTGATTCGCAAGATCGACAAGGAAACCCGCAACCGCTTCAAAGATACCTTTGATCAGATCAATGCCGGAATTCAGGCACTTTTCCCAAAAGTTTTCGGTGGAGGCAGCGCGTATTTGGAACTGACGGGCGAAGATCTACTCGATACAGGGGTAACGATCATGGCGCGGCCGCCAGGAAAGAAGAACAGCACCATCCATTTGCTCTCCGGTGGTGAAAAAGCCCTGACCGCATTGGCCCTGGTTTTTGCGATCTTCAAGTTGAACCCGGCGCCGTTCTGCATGCTTGATGAAGTGGACGCGCCACTGGATGACGCTAACGTTGGACGCTACGCACGGCTGGTCAAAGAGATGTCGCAGACGGTGCAGTTCATCTACATCACCCACAACAAGATCGCCATGGAAATGGCCGATCAACTGATGGGGGTGACGATGCACGAACCGGGTTGCTCACGCTTGGTGGCAGTGGATGTCGAGGAGGCGATGGCGATGGTGGAGGCCTAGCGGCCAGCCGCAAGTTGCAAGCTTTAAGCTGCAAGTTGACACGGCTTGCCCCTTGGAGCTTAAAGCTTGTAGCTGCGAAGGCTTTGGTCGTGCTAGTTTAATGTCAATTTTTCGTATACGTGGGCAAAACGCCTGTCAGAACATAGAGTTGGCGCCACGTTTTAAAGCGGTTTGCACAGTGTAAACCCCTTATTTTTCAGCATTTTTTATAGAGGCACGGGATTACATGGAAATCGGTCTGCGCGAGTGGCTGATCGTCATCGGCATTATTGTCATTGCCGGTATTCTTTTCGACGGCTGGCGTCGCATGCGCGGCGGCAAGGGAAAACTTAAATTCCGTCTTGACCGAAGTCTGTCCAACCTGCCGGACGAGGACACCAGCGCCGAGCTGTTGGGCCCGCCTCGGGTGCTGGATACCCATAAAGAGCCGCAACTGGACGAGCACGATCTGCCGTCGGTGAGCATGCCGGCCCGGGAGCCCCGTGAGTCGGGTTCCAAGCGCGGCAAGCGTGGCCATAACGAACCGTCCCAGGGCGACATGAACCTCAGCCTGGACCTGGACGGCGGCCCGAGCTTCAGCAGCCGTGACGACGACTTCCCGGATGACACCAAGTCCTCGCCTTCGGTCAGTGACAAGGAACAACCGCAAGCCGAAGAAGTGCTGGTGATCAGCGTGATCTGCCGCGACGCTGCCGGCTTCAAGGGCCCGGCGCTGTTGCAGAACATCCTGGAAAGCGGCCTGCGTTTCGGCGAGATGGATATTTTCCATCGCCACGAAAGCATGGCCGGCAACGGCGAAGTGCTGTTCTCCATGGCCAATGCGGTCAAGCCGGGCATTTTTGATCTGGACGACATCGACCATTTCAGCACCCCGGCGGTGAGCTTCTTCCTCGGACTGCCAGGCCCACGCCATCCGAAGCAAGCCTTCGACGTGATGGTGGCCGCGGCACGCAAGCTGTCCCAGGAACTGAACGGCGAACTGAAAGATGACCAGCGCAGCGTTTTGACCGCGCAGACCATCGAGCACTACCGTCAGCGCATCGTCGAGTTCGAGCGTCGCGCATTGACCCAAAAACGCTAAACCGGAAGGGTGGAACACATTTTGTGGCGAGGGAGCTTGCTCCCGCTGGGCTGCGAAGCAGCCCCAAAACCATCCGACGCGTTGCAGCGGTGCAGGATTTACGGCTGCTTCGCAGCCGAGCGGGAGCAAGCTCCCTCGCCACAGTGTCCATAGCGTTAAGCTACTGTATTTAGAAGATTGAGCAGCCTCGGCTGCTCTTTTGCTTTATGAGAGAACACCCATGACCGCCGCCAAAAACCGCATTCTAGAGCTGCGCGCTGAGCTGGATCAGCACAACTATCGTTATCACGTGATGGACGAGCCGAGCATTCCGGACGCCGAATACGACCGGTTGTTCCACGAGCTCAAAGCCCTCGAAGCCGCCAATCCCGAGCTGATCACCAGCGACTCGCCGACCCAGCGTGTCGGCAGCGCAGCGCTGTCGGCGTTTACCCAGGTGCGCCACGAGGTGCCGATGCTCAGCCTCGGCAATGCCTTCGAAGAAACCGACATGCGCGAGTTCGATCGCCGGGTGACCGAAGGCCTGGACCTGCCGGCCGGTGACCTGTTCGGTGGCGGCGCGGCGGTGGAATACAGCTGCGAACCCAAGCTCGATGGCCTGGCGGTCAGCCTGTTGTATCAGGACGGCGTGCTGGTGCGCGGCGCCACCCGCGGCGACGGTACTACCGGCGAAGACATCAGCGTCAACGTGCGCACTGTGCGTAACATCCCGCTCAAGCTGCACGGCACTGGCTGGCCGGCGACCCTTGAAGTGCGCGGCGAAGTGTTCATGTCCAAGGCCGGTTTCGAACGGCTTAACGCCACGCAACTGGAGGTCGGCGGCAAGACCTTCGCCAACCCGCGCAACGCCGCCGCCGGCAGCTT
Source organism: Pseudomonas sp. Emmai (assembly GCF_055179735.1). Lineage (NCBI taxonomy): Bacteria > Pseudomonadati > Pseudomonadota > Gammaproteobacteria > Pseudomonadales > Pseudomonadaceae > Pseudomonas > Pseudomonas sp. Emmai. The sequence goes on from NZ_CM143685.1 coordinate 2,407,081, forward strand.
GCGTCAGCTGGATTCGAAGATCACCGCCAACCGCCCGCTGGAATTCTGCTGCTACGGCATCGGCCAGATTTCCGCTGATATTGCCGACACCCATATCGGCAATCTCAAGCAGCTGCAGGTCTGGGGCATGCCGATCAGCCATGAAATGAAACTGGCCCATGGCATCGATGAGTGCCTGGATTACTACCGCGATATCGGCGAGCGCCGTAATGCGCTGGGCTATGAAATCGATGGCGTGGTGTTCAAGGTCAACAGCATTGCCTCGCAACGTGAGCTGGGTTTCCGCGCGCGCGAGCCGCGTTGGGCGATTGCTCACAAATTCCCGGCAATGGAAGAACTCACCGAGTTGCTCGACGTGGAATTCCAGGTCGGCCGCACCGGTGCCGTTACGCCAGTGGCGCGCTTGAAACCGGTGAAGGTCGCGGGCGTGACCGTGGCCAATGCCACGTTGCACAACATGGATGAAGTCGCGCGTCTGGGCTTGATGATCGGCGATACGGTGATCATCCGCCGCGCCGGCGATGTGATCCCGCAAGTGGTGCAAGTGGTGCTTGAGCGCCGTCCGGAGAATGCGCGGCCGGTACAGATTCCCGAAAAATGCCCGGTGTGCGGCTCCCATGTCGAGCGCACGCAACTGGTCAAGCGCAGCAAGGGCCGCGAGACCGTCAGCGAAGGCGCGGTATATCGCTGCGTCGGTCGCCTGGCCTGCGGCGCGCAACTCAAGCAAGCGATCATCCACTTCGTGTCCCGTCGCGCCATGGACATCGAAGGCCTGGGCGACAAGAGCGTCGAGCAACTGGTCGACGAAGGCCTGGTGAGTTCACCGGCCGATCTGTATGCCCTGAAGTTCGAAGACATCGTCGACCTGGAAGGCTTCGCCGAGCTGTCGAGCAAGAAACTGCTCGGCGCCATCGAAGACAGCAAGCAGCCGAGCCTGGCCCGCTTCATCTACGCCCTCGGCATCCCTGATGTCGGCGAAGAGACGGCCAAGGTGCTGGCGCGCTCTCTGGGCTCGCTGGAGCGGGTTCAGCAGGCGTTGCCGCAAGTGCTGACGTACTTGCCGGATGTCGGGCTGGAAGTGGCTTATGAGATTCATAGCTTCTTTGAAGATGCGCATAACCAGCAGGTGATCGCCGAACTGCTCAAGCACGGTCTGCAGATTCAGGATCAGGGCGAGTTGGGCGCGGAGTTCTCCGCGAGCACCACCCTCGGCGGGTTCCTCGACAAATTGCACATCCCGTCGGTCGGGCCGGGCGGGGCGCAGAAGCTGGCGGACAAGTTTGGTTCGCTGGAAGGCGTGTTCGAAGCGGATTGGCTGGACATGCGTCAGGCATTACCGGAGAAACAGGCGAATTCGGTTCGCGAGTTTTTCGCAGTCGAAGACAATCGCCAGATCGCTCAAGCCGCCGAGAAGCAGTTGCGTGATTTTGGCATGCATTGGCTGAGCGAGAAGAAAGTCGTCGAAGGCCTGCCGCTGGCCGGACAAACCTGGGTGCTGACCGGATCGCTCGAACTGATGAGCCGCGATGTGGCCAAGGACAAGCTCGAAAGCCTGGGGGCCAAGGTGGCGGGTTCGGTGTCGGCCAAGACCCATTGCGTGGTCGCGGGGCCGGGGGCGGGTTCCAAGTTGGCCAAGGCCAATGAGCTGGGGTTGAAGGTGCTGGATGAAGAGGCGTTTGTCGGGTTCTTGAAGAAGCACGGTATTCCAATCTGACACCGGACCTGTGGCGAGGGAGCTTGCTCCCGCTGGAGCGCGAAGCGGTCCCCTCGATGCTGGCGCCTGCTGCGCAGTCGAACGGGGGCAAGCTCCTTCGCCACAGGTAAGCCTCTGCCCCCACAATTATGGGAACGATCGGCTAGCTGAAATGATCTAGTCTTGGCACCCCTCAGGGAGAGTTCGCCATGTACCGTTTCTTCGAACAGCTCAGTTCCCGCATCGCCGCGCCCTTCATCGGCGAGAGCTCGCGCAACAGCAAGGTCTGGCAGTGTCGCTGCGGGCAGTCGCTGTTCTTTCGCAACAGCCAGTGCCTGGCCTGCTCGGCGGCGCTGGGCTATCAGCCGGAGCAGAGTCGCTTGTCGTCGCTGCAACCCGGCCCGCAAGCGGATACCTGGCTGCTGGACGCCGATCCCGAGGCGGGTGTGTTTCGCCGCTGCGCCAATCTGGATTCCCCGGCCGCCTGCAACTGGCTGCTGTCGGCCAACGATCACGATGCGTTGTGCATCGCGTGCAGCCTGAACCACACCATCCCCGATCTATCGATCCCCGAAAACCCTGAACGCTGGCGAATGGTCGAGACGGCCAAGCGCCGCTTGGTCGCGCAACTGGTCAGCCTCGGTTTGCAGGTGATCCCGAAAACCGTGGACGAAGAAACCGGCCTGGCCTTCGATTTCATCGGCGTCGACCTCGACGGCAAACCGCCAACCACCGGCCACGCCAATGGCCTAATCACTCTGGATATCAAGGAAGCCGACGATGCTCACCGCGAGCAGGTGCGGGTGCAGATGCACGAACCGTATCGCACGCTGCTCGGGCACTTTCGTCACGAAGTCGGGCACTACTATTGGGATCGGTTGATCGCCAACAGTCATTGGCTGGAACCGTTTCGTGGTTTGTTCGGCGATGAACGCGCCAGCTACGCCGATGCGCTTGAGCGCCACTACCAACAAGGTGCGCCGCTGGACTGGCAGCAACATGCCGTCAGCGCCTACGCGACCATGCACCCCTGGGAAGACTGGGCTGAAACCTGGGCGCACTACCTGCACATGATGGACGCCGTGGACACCGCCCTGGGTTTTGGCATGAGCGCCCGGGAGATGGACTTCGATTACCAGCCATTCCCCTCCAGCACCCTCTACGACCCGCAGCATCCCGGTGGCGCGGCGTTCCTGTCGTTCGTCAATGCGTGGATAGAACTGGCCGGCATGCTTAACGAGTTATCGCGCAGCATGGGGCAGCCGGATTTTTATCCGTTCGTCCTGCCGCCAGCGGTGATCGCCAAACTGCACTTTATCCACCTGGTGATCCAGGAGGAGGGCGGCAAGGCGGATGAGGTGTTGGTGCAATAAGATCAAAAGATCGCAGCCTGCGGCAGCGCCTGCATGGATCCGTGTAGGTCCGCAGGCTGCGATCTTTTCGGGCGCACCGCATGTCCTTGAACCGACTCATATTTTTTAATCCATGTGAACGGTTGTAACTTCGTCTCAGATAGGTACAATGGCGCCGTTCGCCGTCAAGGTGAATGTCGTTATGGTGACTCCATCGGTCCCCCCGCAACGATTACCCGTGAACCTGGTCAGATCCGGAAGGAAGCAGCCACAGCGGGAACATTGTGTGCCGGGGTGTGGCTGGTGGGGTTGCCTCCATAACGCCAAGTCCTCCGATTCGAGGCTGGCGCGCGCAATACCCTTCGATACACCTCTTGTTCAAATCCTTTTATTGCTGATCGTCTGCTGCGCTGTCCTGTAGCGGTTTTGTCACGCCTGCCGTTTGTGCATCCCGCGCTGCCGGCGTCACCCGGCAGCCCAGAAGGACAATCGCTTTAAGCTTTGTTGCGGCTGAACAGCTTGCGCACAAAGCCAGCGATCACCACCAAACCTACGATCACAAACTTTTTCGCCGCCAGCAGGAAGATGCCGATCTTGGCAAACAACCCGGCCTTGGCCGCCAGGCCGCCACCCACCAGTGCCGCCAGGCCATAAGAGGCCAGTTTGTCGGTGCCAGGGCTGTAGTCGGTGTAGAGGTTGCCATCGGTGAAGTTGGTGAAAGCGATGACTTTCGGCAATTCCTGCTTGATCATCGGCAGGTCCGCCATGGCAGCGACCGCGTTCAATTCCAGGACGCCTTTGCGGCCCAGCACCCGAATGCTGTAGTTCAGCGTGCTGTCCTCGGCGTCGTCAGCTTTCAGTTCCCGGGCCCAGTACATTTTGTGGCTGGCTTCGTCGTAATGCGGTTGCTCGGCCCAGCCCAACAGGTGCAGACCGGCATAGCCTTGTTTCTGGCGCTCCTTGTTGTCTTCCTCGTCTTCTTCCTGCATTTGCTTGAGCAGGTCGGCGTAGTCGATTTTGGCCGCGTCTTCGTCGGAAATATGCCCGTCGTCCTTGTAGCTGACGATCACGCCCCAGCCGCTGGCGGTCAGTGGGTTAACGGCTTTTGGAATGATCATGCCCAACGTCTTGTGGCCGGGCGGGTTGCCCCAGCCTTCGGTCAGCAAGCGCTCGGTGTCTTTCGGATCGAGGTAGTAAAACTCGTCGTTGAGTTTCATCGTGGCGATGCCGGAGGGCAGGGTGATGGTGCCGTGCTGCTGCTTCAGGGTGGCGAGAAACTGTGCGGGGGTTTGCTCGACCTGTGCCGCTTCGACGGGGGCTGGCTGGGCAGCTTTGGCCGCTTGTGCGGGGTTGTGCAGTGCGCACAGCAGTGCAGCCATCAGGAATGGGCGGAGGTGTTTCATCGTAGTCCCTTACATTTTGAATTAATTTCGCGCAAGGATATCGGATGGCCATTATTGGCGCACGCTATTCGAGACGAATCCTGATGTCTGGATAAGTAAAAGGCAGGTCTGTCGTTATCGACATACCTGCCTTTTCTATTACTGGCACTAAGGCTTGGACAAGGCCTGGTCAACCGCTGCGATCAGCTTTCCCAGATCCTTCGGGGTGGCTTTATGTATGACGCTGAACAGGTACGCCCGCTGTTCGTCTTCATCGCCTAAATCTGCGAAAAACGCTTTCAGCTTCACGCCCAGCACATCGGCAAGCAGGAACAATGCTTCCACGCTGGGGGTATAGGTGCCGGTTTCGAAGCGGCTGATGGTTTTGGGGTCAAAACCGGTTTTTTCGCCGAGTTCAGCCTGAGTAAGCCCCGCGACCTTGCGATAGCGTCGGATGGCTGGACCCAAACTTGAAATTTGCATCGCTCAATTCCCATTTAGAATCAAGAACTTAACGATAGATTTTTGCATTAGACAACTGCATGATCCATCACCTTGCTTTGCAAAATGTGATGTATTTCGTAGAATCGCCGCTCAAAGGGGGCATTTGGTGACCTGCTTTCAGAAGTTGAGGCGATAGGGAACAGCCTGCATTGCGTTCCAATGTCGGCTGTGCGCAGAAGCCAAGCGTGGCTCGGATGCCCTGCAAAACGTTACCTGGGTCGCTGTTTCCAGCTTGTCCGAGGTCTTTTAGCCTAGTTGATCTTCTGCTGTCCCGGGGCCATCAACTGCTGTCCATGGAGTGATTACGTGTCTCTGCGCAGTCCGTCTCAAAACATCTCTTCCGGGCATTGTGCGCTGGTCGAGCGGTACCACCGCTAGCGACAACGAGCACCCCTCATGGACGAGAAATACCGCAGGGCCGTGGATGCCGCCGCCATCTTTTCCGAGACGGATCTGAGCGGCCGTATCACGTACGTCAATGACCAGTTCTGCACCATCTCCGGCTATAGCCGCGAGGAGCTGATCGGGCAGAACCATCGGCTGCTGAATTCCGGCCTGCACTCCGCCGAATTCTTCGCCGGCCTGTGGCGCACCATCGCCCTGGGCAGCGTCTGGAAAGGCGAGATCTGCAATCGGGCCAAGGATGGCAGCCTGTACTGGGTCGAGAGCACCATGGTGCCGGTGCTCAATGACGATACCGGGCGAGTTGACCGCTACTTGTCGATCCGCTTCGACATCAGCGAAAAACGCCAACTGCTGCATTCCCTGCAATGGCGAGTCGGGCATGACGTGCTCACGGGCCTGCCCAATCGCGCATTCCTCTCGGACCTGCTGGATCAGGCGCTGGAGTTCTCGCGCCAGGAAAACATCCCGCTGGCGGTGTGCATGCTCGACCTTGATGGCTTCAAGGCGGTCAACGATGGCTACGGTCACGCCAGCGGCGATCTGCTGTTGGTGGAAGTGGCCAAGCGATTGCGCACGATCGTGCGCGGTGAGGACGTGGTAGCGCGGCTGGCCGGTGATGAGTTCGTGCTGGTGCTGCGTTACGTGCGCGATCTACCGGAGTTGCGCGCGGCGTTGAATCGGGTGCTGGGTGCGATTTCCGCGCCGTACTCGTTGCATGGCAAGGACATCAACGTGTTCGCCAGCATCGGCGTCACCCTGTTTCCTTACGACAACGAAGATGCCGAAACCCTGTTGCGCCATGCCGATCAGGCCATGTACGTGGCCAAGCAGCGCGGGCGCAACCGTTTTCATCTGTTTGATGTCTCCCGCGATCAGGAAGTCAAAGCCACGCACCAGACGGTCGAGCGGGTTCGGCAGGCGCTGGCCGCCGGCGAGTTGCGCCTGCATTTTCAGCCCAAGGTGAACATGCGTCGTGGCGAGGTCGTCGGTTTCGAGGCGCTGTTGCGCTGGGAGCATCCGCAAAACGGCCTGGTGCTGCCGCGGGATTTCCTGCCGCTGGTGGAGGAGACGGACCTGATCATCGACATTGGTGAATGGGTGATGGATCAGGTCCTGGCGCAACTGCACCGTTGGCAGCAAGCGGGGCAGGGCTGGCCGATCAGCATTAATATTGCGGCAAGGCATTTCCAGCGGGCGGATTTCGTCGAGCGGCTCAGGCAGGTGCTCGCCCGGCATGCCCAGGTCGCCCCGCAATTGCTGGATCTGGAAATCGTCGAGTCGGTGGCCGTCGAGAATATCCAGCATGTCAGCGCCTGTTTGCAGGCTTGCCAAGCGCTCGGGGTGCAGTTTTCGCTGGGGGATTTCGGCACCGGTTATTCGTCCCTGAGCTACCTCAAGCGCTTGCGTACGCAAACCATCAAGATTGATAAATCCTTTGTCCGCGACATTCTTCACGACCGTGACGACCTGGCCCTGACCACCGCAGTGATCGGCCTGGCCCGGGCATTTGGCCGACAGGTGATTGCCGAGGGCCTGGAGAGTATCGAGCATGGTCTACTGTTGTTGCAGCTCGGCTGTGAAGTGGCCCAGGGCTATTTCATTGCCCGGCCGATGCCGCCTGCCGAGGTGCCGGATTGGGTCGCGGGGTTTGTTGCGCCGACGCAGTGGCAGACGCTGGATCAGGTGGGCTGACGCTCAAGGCGTTGCGGGCTCGTTGCCGATGTAGAGCCCGATAATGTCATCGATCTCCCCGGACATTTTCATTCGCAGCAGCGTGCGCAAAATCCGCTGCACCGGCACTTTCGGGTCGTTACGCACATAGCAGCCGACATTCTGTTCCTGCAGCACCGCCACGGCTTGCAGTTGCCGACCGGGCATCAGGCGCTGGTTGAACCAGTCCAGGGTCCATTGGTTGCTGACGGCGTAGCGCGAGCGTCCAGCCAGGAGTTTATTCAGCACCTGTTCCTGGTTACGCGCGTCTTCGCGTTGCAACTGGCCGGAGTCGAACAGCGGTTGCAGCGTCGGGTAAATGTAGCCCAGCACGGTGCCGATGGTTTCGTGTCGCAGATCCGCGGGGTTGATCAACGTGGGCGAGCCATTGCGACTGACCAGCAGGTCCCGTTGCAGAAACAGCGGAATGCTCCAGATATAGTCCCCGGACTGGTTCGGCAGCCACGTTTGCGCGGCATAACAGCGCACATCGACCTCGCCGTGCTCCATGGCGTTCTGCACCCGAGCCCGCGGCAACACATGAAACTCCGCCGGCACACCGACCTGGGTCGAGAGGCTGAGCATGACGTCATAAAGGATGCCCTGGGTTGGTCGACCCCGTTCCAGTTGCACCATCGGCATCGCCCAACTGTCGGCCATCACGTAGCGCACAGGCGCGTCAGCGGCTGTGACGTTCAGGCTGATTAACAACAATGCCCCCAAGGCCAACCGCATAAACGCTCCGGTACTGATCAATCCTGAACCGATAAATAGCCCCCCAAAATGCAGCTTAGCCAGATTAGACGAGCGCACCGGATGCAATTTCGGGCCTGCTCCGCTAGCATTAGCCGCTTCTGCTTCCCAGTGGCGATGGTTTTCGATGAGTTATCAGGTTCTTGCACGTAAATGGCGTCCGCGCTCGTTCCGCGAAATGGTCGGCCAGACCCATGTGCTCAAGGCTCTGATCAATGCCTTGGACAGCCAGCGACTGCACCACGCCTACCTGTTTACCGGGACGCGCGGTGTCGGCAAGACCACCATCGCACGAATCATTGCCAAATGCCTGAACTGTGAAACAGGTATCACTTCAACGCCCTGCGGCGAGTGCTCGGTGTGCCGCGAGATCGATGAAGGGCGCTTTGTCGACCTGATCGAGATCGATGCCGCGAGCCGGACCAAGGTCGAGGACACTCGCGAGCTGCTCGACAACGTGCAGTACGCTCCGAGCCGTGGGCGCTTCAAGGTCTACCTGATCGACGAAGTGCACATGCTCTCCAGCCATTCCTTCAATGCGCTGCTCAAAACCCTCGAAGAGCCGCCGCCCTACGTCAAGTTCATCCTGGCGACCACCGATCCGCAGAAACTTCCGGCAACGATTCTTTCGCGGTGCCTGCAATTTTCGCTGAAGAACATGACCCCGGAACGGGTGGTCGAGCATTTGACCCACGTCCTGGGCGTCGAGCAGGTGCCGTTCGAAGACGACGCGCTGTGGCTGCTGGGCCGCGCCGCCGACGGATCGATGCGTGACGCCATGAGCCTGACCGACCAGGCCATCGCCTTCGGTGAAGGCAAGGTCATGGCCGCTGACGTGCGGGCGATGCTGGGCACGCTGGATCACGGTCAGGTATTCGATGTCCTGCATTCGTTGATCGAAGGCGACGCCAAGGCGTTGCTCGAAGCCGTTCGTCACCTGGCCGAACAAGGCCCGGACTGGAACGGCGTGCTCTCGGAAATTCTCAACGTGCTGCACCGTGTCGCCATCGCCCAGGCCTTGCCCGAAGGCGTCGACAACGGCCACGGCGATCGTGATCGGGTGCTGGCGCTGGCCCAGGCGTTGCCGGCCGAAGACGTACAGTTTTACTACCAGATGGGCCTGATCGGCCGTCGCGACTTGCCGCTGGCGCCCGACCCACGCGGTGGCTTCGAAATGGTCCTGCTGCGCATGTTGGCGTTCAGGCCGGCGGATACGGCGGACGCCCCGAGGCAACCGCTAAAGCCAGTGGGGATCAGCCAGGCCACAGTTGATTCCGCCAATTCAGTGGCTGCCGCGCCTAAAGCTGCGCCGGTAGTCCCTGCGGCAGTTGCCCAGGTTGTGCCTGCGCCGGTCGCAGCGGTCGTTGCACCGGTCCCGGCGCCTGAACCGGTTGCGCCAGTTATCGTGCCCGATCCTGTGGTTGAGGCGGTCGCCCCCGTAGTCGATCTGCCATGGAACGACCCGGTCGAGCCCGAAGTGGTCCAGCAACCCGACATCGAGCCGGTACTGGAAACCGCCAGCGAGCAACCCGAATTGCCGCCGATGCCCATGCCCACGCCGGACAGCGTGGTGCCGGACGCACCGGAATGGGCCGCTGCGCCGATCCCGGAACCGTCCGTGGCTGAGGTCGATGCCGCTACTCCGGGCGCCGATCAGGATGACGAGCCGCCGCTGGACGAGGATTACATTGAGCCGGACATCGATTCGGCTTACAGCTATCTCGATGAACTGGCCAGCGAGCACACCGCCGAGCCGGCGCCGGAACCCGAGCCAGAGCCCGCCGCGGCACCGGCCACCGGTCTGGCGCTGCAATGGCTGGAGCTGTTCCCGAAACTGCCGATCTCCGGCATGACCGGCAGCATCGCCGCCAACTGCACGCTGATCGCCGTTGATGGCGACAACTGGCTGTTGCACCTGGACCCGGCCCACAGCGCCTTGTTCAACGCGACCCAGCAACGCCGTCTCAACGATGCGCTGAACCAGTTCCACGGGCGTACGCTGAGCCTGAGCATGGAACTGATCAAGCCCGAGCAGGAAACCCCGGCCCAGGCCGCGTCCCGCCGGCGGGTGAACCGTCAGCGCGAGGCCGAGGAGTCGATTCACGGCGATCCGTTCATCCAGCAAATGATGCAGCAGTTCGGTGCGGTGATCCGTAACGATACTATTGAACCTGTCGAAGCCCTGGTCAGTCAGGGCTAATAACTGAAGGCGTTTGGCCGCATGGGCCGGGCGCTGTTTTTATCCAAGTACTTTGAGGTGATTACCATGATGAAAGGTGGCATGGCCGGCCTGATGAAGCAGGCACAGCAGATGCAGGAAAAAATGGCCAAGATGCAGGAAGAACTGGCCAACGCCGAAGTCACCGGTAAGGCCGGCGGCGATATGGTCACCGTGGTGATGACCGGTCGTCACGACGTCAAGCGCGTGACCATCGACCCAAGCCTGGTGGAAGGCCTGAGCGAAGACGACAAAGAGATGCTGGAGGCCGTGTTCGCCGCCGCCGTCAACGATGCCGTGCGCAAGATCGAAGCCAACAGCCAGGACAAAATGTCCGGCGTGACCGCTGGCATGCAACTGCCACCGGGTATGAAACTGCCATTCTGATTCGCCAACGCGCCTCGGATGAGCTACAAAAAAAATGCCAGGCAATTGCGCCTGGCATTTTTGTTTCCGGCGCACACAGATCGTTCCCACGCTTTTGTGGCGAGGGGGCTTGCCCCCGTTGGACTGCGAAGCAGTCGCTTAACTGACAACTAGGATTTACCTGATACACCGCGTTGGCAGTTTTGGGAGCGCTCCGCACTCCAACGGGGGCAAGCCCCCTCGCCACAGAGGCAAAACATCGAACGCCACACGGCCATAACGGTCTGCACCCTATACCGCAAAATTCATCGATCAAAGGAGACGCTCACATGCCACAAGCATTGACCCTCAACCAACGTATCGTCCTGGTGTCCCGCCCGGTAGGCGCGCCGACCCCGGAGAATTTTCGCCTGGAGCGCGTCGCGCTGCCGGATCTGGCCGACGGTCAGGTGTTGCTCAAGACCCTTTACCTGTCCCTCGATCCCTACATGCGCGGACGCATGAGTGACGCGCCGTCTTACGCCGCGCCGGTAGAAATCGACGAAGTGATGACCGGTGGCGCTGTCAGCCGTGTCGAGCGTTCGCTCAATCCCAAGTTCCACGAAGGTGACCTGGTAGTCGGCTCTACCGGCTGGCAGAGCCACAGCATCAGTGATGGGCGCAACATCATTCCGATCCCGTCCGGGCTGCCGAGCCCGTCGATGGCACTGGGTGTGCTGGGCATGCCGGGCATGACGGCCTATATGGGCCTGATGGACATCGGCCAGCCCAAGGCCGGCGAAACCCTGGTGGTCGCCGCCGCGTCCGGCGCGGTGGGTTCAGTGGTTGGCCAGGTGGCGAAGATCAAAGGCCTGCGCGTGGTCGGTGTGGCCGGCGGTGCGGATAAGTGCCGCTACGTGGTCGAGGAACTGGGCTTCGACGCCTGCATCGACCACAAGAGCCCGGACTTTGCCCAGGAGCTGGCGCTGGCATGTCCCAAAGGCGTCGATATCTATTACGAGAACGTTGGCGGCAAAGTCTTCGATGCGATCGTGCCGTTGCTCAACGCCAAAGCGCGGATTCCGCTGTGTGGCCTGATCGCCGGTTACAACGCCCATGAGGCGCCGAGCGGGCCGGATCGCCTGCCGCAATTGCAGCGCACCTTGCTGACCAAGCGCGTGCGTATCCAGGGCTTTATCGTTTTTGATGACTACGGTGATCGCCAGCCGGAGTTTGTCAGTGCCATGGCGCCGTGGGTGCGCGACGGCAAGGTCAAGTTCCGCGAGGACATCGTCGATGGCCTGGAGCAGGCGCCCGAGGCGTTCATCGGTCTGCTGGAGGGACGCAACTTCGGCAAACTGGTCGTGCGGGTCGCCCAGGACTGAGTATTTGACGCTGGCCGGAGGCGCGGGTATAAACCGCGTCTCGTTGTTTTGTCGGACTTTTCCCCATGAGCTTCAGCCCTCTGATTCGCCAACTGATCGATGCCCTGCGAACGTTGCCGGGCGTGGGCCAGAAAACCGCCCAGCGCATGGCGTTGCAACTGCTCGAGCGTGATCGTAGCGGCGGCTCGCGCCTGGCGCTGGCGTTGAGCCAGGCCATGGAAGGGGTCGGTCACTGCCGCTTGTGCCGCACGCTGACCGAAGACGACTTGTGCCCGCAATGCGCCGACAACCGCCGCGACGACACCTTGCTGTGCGTGGTGGAAGGGCCGATGGATGTCTACGCCGTGGAGCAGACCGGTTTCCGTGGTCGTTACTTCGTGCTCAAGGGCCATTTGTCGCCACTCGACGGTCTCGGGCCGGAAGCCATCGGCATTCCGCAATTGCTGGCGCGGATTGAGGAGGCGGGCACCTTTACCGAAGTCATCCTCGCCACCAACCCGACGGTGGAAGGCGAAGCCACGGCGCATTACATTGCCCAGTTGCTCAGCAACAAAGGCCTGATCGCCTCGCGCATCGCCCATGGGGTGCCGTTGGGTGGCGAGCTGGAATTGGTGGATGGCGGGACGTTGGCGCATTCGTTTGCGGGGCGCAAGCCGATCGCGTTGTAGTGTCTGGGCGGGCCTCATCGCGGGCAAGCCTCGCTCCTACAGGTAGCGCGGCGCCTTTGCTTTTGTAGGAGCAAGGCTTGCCCGCGAAGGACGCACCTCGGTCCCTCTGATTCACACAATCCTGTTGAAAACCAAGCAAGCGCTCGGTTAACTTCGCTGAACCCTTCAGCGGAGCTCGCCGATGCCTGCCTTTCAGGAATACTTCGACCCCAGCCACCAATTGGTCCGCGACAGCGTCAGGCGTTTCGTCGAGCGCGAGATCCTGCCGGACATCGATCAGTGGGAGGAAGCCGAAAGCTTTCCCCGGGAGCTGTACCTCAAGGCCGGTGCCGCGGGGATTCTCGGCATCGGATACCCCGAATCCCTGGGTGGCAGCCATGAAGGTGATCTGTTTGCCAAGGTCGCCGCCAGCGAAGAGCTGATGCGTTGCGGCTCCGGCGGTTTGGTCGCCGGCCTCGGTTCGCTGGACATCGGTCTGCCGCCGATCCTCAAGTGGGCCCGCCCCGAGGTTCGTGATCGAGTGGTGCCGCAAGTGTTGTCCGGCGAGAAAATCAGCGCCTTGGCCATCACCGAACCCAGTGGCGGCTCCGATGTGGCCAACCTGCAAACCCGCGCCGTGCGAGACGGCGACTGCTACCGGGTCAGCGGCAGCAAGACCTTTATTACGAGCGGTGTGCGTGCCGATTTCTACACGGTGGCGGTGCGCACCGGCGCGCCGGGTTTCGGCGGGATCAGCCTGTTGTTGATCGAGAAGGGTACGCCCGGGTTCACCGTCGGTCGGCAGCTGAAGAAAATGGGTTGGTGGGCGTCGGACACGGCCGAATTGTTCTTCGACAATTGCCAGGTGCCTGTAGGAAACCTGATCGGCGCCGAAAATATGGGCTTCGCCTGCATCATGGGTAATTTCCAGAGCGAACGCCTGGCCCTGGCGCTGATGGCCAACATGACCGCGCAACTGGCGCTGGAGGAGAGCCTGAAATGGGCGCGTCAGCGTGAGGCCTTTGGTAAGCCGATCGGCAAGTTCCAGGTGCTCAAGCACCGCCTCGCCGAAATGGCCACGGCCCTGGAAGTGTCACGGGAATTCACCTACCGCCAGGCGGCGAAAATGGCGGCGGGGCAGAGCGTGATCAAGGAAATTTCCATGGCCAAGAATTTCGCCACCGACACGGCGGATCGCATCACCACGGATGCCGTGCAGATTCTGGGAGGGCTGGGGTATATGCGGGACAGTCTGGTGGAACGGCTGTATCGCGACAATCGGATTCTGTCGATTGGCGGTGGGACGCGGGAAGTGATGAACGAGATCATCAGTAAGCAGATGGGGCTTTAACGTCCGATCGTTCCCACGCTCTGCGTGGGAATGCCTCAACGGACGCTCCGCGTTCGGCTTTGGAGGGACGCGGAGCGTCCCGGCTGCATTCCCACGCGAAGCGTGGGAACGATCGAGCGGTGGCCGCTTACTGTTCGCTCAACGCAAACTGCGTCAGGCAAAACGTAGGAATACCCATGTCTTCCAGGCGCTGCGACCCACCCAACTCTGGCAAATCAATAATCGCCGCCGCTTCATGCACCCGCGCACCCATGCGCCGAATCAGGTTCGCCGCCGCGATCAAGGTGCCGCCGGTCGCAATCAGGTCATCGAACATCACCACCGAATCACCCTCGCACAGGCTGTCGGCGTGCACTTCTAGTAAGGCTTCGCCGTATTCGGTCGCGTAACCCTCGGCCAGCACGTCCGCCGGCAATTTGCCTTGCTTGCGGAACAGCACCAGCGGCTTGTTCAACTGATACGCCAGCACCGAGCCGATCAGGAAGCCACGCGCATCCATCGCGCCGATATGGGTGAAGTCGGCCTCGACGTAACGGTGGGCGAAAGTGTCCATCACCAGGCGCAGGGCCGTGGGCGATTGGAACAGCGGGGTGATGTCGCGAAAGATCACGCCCGGCTTGGGAAAGTCGATCACGGGGCGGATCAGGGATTTGATGTCGAAGGAGTCGAAGACCATCGTCGAGTTGTCCTGGCAGGCTGCAAACGACGCAGTATAACGGCGGCTGAACCGTTTCGCTCAGCCGCAATTGCACTAGTCAGTCGAGCGAGCCGCCGGCCAGGGCGCAGAGCTGGATCGGGTCGAGGATATGGATTTCCTTGCCCTCGGCGGCGATCAGTTCGTTTTGCTGGAAGCGGGTGAATACCCGGGACACGGTTTCCACCGCCAGGCCCAGGTAGTTGCCGATTTCGTTGCGCGACATGCTCAGGCGGAACTGGTTGGCCGAGAAGCCGCGAGCGCGGAAGCGCGCGGAGAGGTTGACCAGGAACGTGGCGATGCGCTCGTCGGCGGTTTTCTTCGACAGCAGCAACATCATTTGCTGGTCGTCGCGAATCTCCCGGCTCATTACCCGCATCAACTGACGACGCAGTTGCGGCAGTTGAATGGACAGTTCGTCGAGGCGTTCGAAAGGGATTTCGCAGACTGAGGTGGTTTCCAGTGCCTGGGCCGACACCGGGTGTTTTTCCGTGTCCATGCCCGACAGGCCGACCAGTTCGCTCGGCAAGTGGAAACCGGTGAGCTGTTCTTCGCCGCCATCGCTGAGGCTGAAGGTCTTCAGGGCGCCGGAGCGAACTGCATAAACGGAATCGAACGTGTCGCCCTGGCGGAACAGGAACTCGCCTTTCTTCAGCGGGCGACCACGTTTAACGATTTCGTCCAGCGCATCCATGTCTTCCAGATTCAAAGAAAGTGGCAAGCAGAGGGGAGCCAGGCTGCAATCCTTGCAATGGGCCTGGCTGTGAGCGCGCAGTTTAACTGGCTCAGACATTTCTTTAATCCTTGTGGGAAAACACACATAAGCCGTAAGGGTAACTCACGGGAGGACATTCAGGCCAGCGCACGGCGAATTTGCCGCAGGCGCGTAAAGCCTGCGGACGGACGGCCGATAACCTGTCTACTGATCGCTTTCGAGGAACTGTATTCATGTCCGCCATTGGCACGTTGAATCCCGGTAACGGCGGTGTCTCGTCGTTGCTCGATACCTCGAAAATCCCGTCGGTCAATGAATCGGACGTCACCGTGACGCCCGTCGAAACCCCCGCCAAAGTCGAAGGCATCAAAGTCTCGCTGTCCGGTGCCGGAATTGAAAAAGCCGCCGGGGCCCAAGGTGATGTCAGCGACATCGAAGAAAGCGGCTTGCCGGAAAACATTCAGCAGATCCTGAAGATGATTCGCAAATTGCAGCAGCAGATCGCCGAAAAACTGGCCGAAATGCAGGCGGTCATGAGGGATAAACGTCTGAGTCCGGAAGAAATCAAAGCCAAGCTCGGTGCCTTGCAAGCGTTTATCAACAACCTCAACGGTGGCCTGATCACCGCCAACACCGCGCTCGGTAAAGCCATGAAGCAGGCAGGCCTGACGCCGGAGCAAATCCTCAAGGCGGCGTCGCTGCTCATGAAGTCCTAAATCACTCGGGAAAAACGCTGCCGATTCTGCTGCTCCAGATACGCATCGAAGACCATGCACACCGAGCGCACCAGCAGTCGCCCGGCGGGCAGTACGCTGATTCGTTCGCTGTCCAGCTCGATCAAGCCGTCCCTGGCCATCTCTTCCAGCTGCGGCCAAAGTTCGCTGAAGTAACCACGAAAGTCGATGTTGAAAGTCTTCTCGATAGCGGCGAATTCCAGGCTGAAACTGCAGATCAATTGCTGAATCACCGCTCGTCGCACACGGTCGTCGGCGTTGCACAGCAGGCCGCGATTGGTAGCCAATTGCGCCGAGGCCAGGGTGTTTTGGTACAGATTCAGGTCGCTGGTGTTCTGGCAATACAGGTCGCCGATCTGGCTGATGGCCGAGACGCCGAGGCCGATCAAGTCGCAATGTCCGTGGGTGGTGTAGCCCTGGAAGTTGCGTTGCAGGGTTGATTCTTCCTGGGCAATCGCCAGTTCATCGTCGGGCAGGGCGAAGTGGTCCATGCCGATGTAGCGATAGCCGGCCTTGGTCAGCTGTTCGATGGTGCCCTGGAGCATTTCCAGTTTTTGTGCCGGCGTCGGCAGTTCGTTGCTGTTGATCCGCCGTTGCGGCAAGAAGCGTTCCGGCAGGTGGGCGTAGTTGAACACCGAGAGCCGGTCTGGTTGCAGGGCGATGACTTCATCGACCGTGCGGGCGAAATTTTCGGGAGTCTGGCGCGGCAGGCCGTAGATCAGGTCAATGTTGATCGAGCGAAACTGCAAGGTCCGCGCGGCATCGATCACGGCGCGGGTTTCTTCCAGGCTTTGCAGGCGATTGACCGCGCGTTGCACCGCCGGATCAAGGTCCTGCAAGCCGATGCTTACGCGGTTGAAGCCTAGCTCCCGCAGCAGGCCCATGGTTGACCAGTCGGCTTCCCGGGGATCGATCTCGATGCCGTAGTCGCCGGAGTCATCGTCCAGCAAATTGAAAGACTTGCGCAGCTGCGCCATCAACTGGCGCAGTTCGTCGTGGCTGAGAAAGGTCGGGGTGCCGCCGCCGAAATGCAGTTGCTCGACTTTCTGGGCCGGGTCCAGGTGACAGGCGATCAGCTGGATCTCCTGCTCCAGACGCTGCAAATAGGGCAGTGCGCGGCCGCGGTCCTTGGTGATGACTTTGTTGCAGGCGCAGTAGTAGCAAATGTTCGCGCAGAATGGCACATGCACATACAACGACAGCGGGCGCAGCGCTTTGCGGCTGTCGCGCAGGGCATGGAACAGGTCGAACGTGCCAACCTGGCTGTTGAATTGGACGGCGGTCGGGTACGAGGTGTAGCGCGGCCCCGACAGGTCGTAACGGCGAATCAGATCGGTGTCCCAACGAATGGCGTCGAGCATGCGGGCGTTCCCCCGGATAGGCTTGCAGTGTCAGCGAGTCTATGGGGGGCGGCGTTGGGGCATCTTGATTTGCGTCAACGGCGATGGGTGGCCATGGTCGGCTTTTGTGGCGAGGGGGCAAGCCCCCTCGCCACAGGGTCAGTGGCCCATCAACCAATGCTGATGCGGCCCCGGTAATGTCCAGATCCCGAACAACATCACCAGCACCCCGCCACTCATCCGCACACTGCGTTTGCGCAGCAACGCCGTCACGCGCTCGGCTGCCAGGCCTGTAGCCAATAAAACCGGCCATGTCCCCAGCCCGAACGCCAACATCAACAAAGCACTATCCAGCGCATTGCCCTGACTCGCCGCCCACAACAACGTGCTGTAAACCAGCCCGCACGGCAGCCAGCCCCAGAGCGCGCCCAGCAGCAGGGCGCGGGGCAGGCTCGACACCGGCAGCAATTTGTTGGCAACCGGCTGGATATGCCGCCACAGGCCGCGACCGAGGCTTTCGATGCGGGTCAGGCCGCTCCACCAGCCAGCCAGGTACAGGCCCATGGCAATCAGCAGCAGGCCGGCGATGATGCGCATGAACATCGCCGCCGGGCTGTTGGCCACTGCCCAGCCGGCGAGCCCGATCAACAGGCCCGCCGTGGCGTAGCTGAGAATTCGGCCCAGGTTGTAGGCCAGCAACAATCTGAAGCGGCGGCTGCGTTGTTCCTTGGGAATCGCCAGGGTCAGCGCGCCCATCAAGCCGCCGCACATGCCCAGGCAATGACCGCCGCCGAGCAGGCCGAGGATCACCGCAGACACCAGCAGGGGTGCCAACTCAAGCATGGGGTGGCGCCTTGTCGTGGGGTTTGGCCGGATGACCGCTGGCCTCATCGACCGCAGCGGTGTGGTTCGGGTCCTGGTCGTCGAACAGAATGCTGTGGGCCGGGCCGTCGAGGTCATCGTACTGACCGCTGTCCACCGCCCAGAAGAAGATATAGACGGCGATGGCCACGATCAGCAGCGCGGCCGGGATCATCACGTAAAGAGCTGGCATGGGTCACTCCATGCCCGCGCGGCTCAGGCCGGCAGCGGGCGGGTTTCTGGCGTGGCGCTGGCCTTGGGCGTGCTCGGCATCCGAGTCAGGCGCAGGGCGTTGAGCACCACGGTCAACGAACTGATCGACATGCCGACCGCGGCCCACACTGGAGTGATCCAGCCGAGGGCGGCGAACGGCAACATGAGGCCATTGTACAGCCCGGCCCACAGCAGGTTTTCGATGATTATCCGGCGGGTGCGCCGCGCCAGGCTGAAGGCTTGCACCAGGGCGTCGAGGCGGTTGGACAGCAGCACCGCGTCGGCGCTGGTTTTCGCCAGGTCGGTGGCCGAGCCCATGGCCACGCTGATATCGGCGGCGGCCAGCACCGGCACATCATTGACCCCGTCGCCGAGCATCAATACCTTGCGCCCTTCCTTGTGCAGCTGTTGCAGCACTTGCAACTTGTCATCGGGACGCAGGCCGCCACGGGCCTCGTCGATACCCAATTCGGCTGCGACGCTGGCGACCATCGGCGAACTGTCGCCGGACAGCAACAGTGTGCGCCAGCCGCGAGCCTTGCAGGCCGCGAGCAGGGCGGGCGCATCGGTGCGCAAACGGTCGTCGAGGACAAACCACGCCAGCGGCCCGAAGCTGTCGCCCAGCAGCAGCCATTGGCCCGCTTCTTCCGGCATCAGCGGCACGCTGGCGCCACTGAGTTCGCAGACAAACCCCGCTTGGCCAATGCGCAGGCGCTGTTCGCCGACCAATCCTTCAAGCCCCAGCCCTGGCGTACTGAGGACTTCTTCGGCGGCCAGTGGCGCACGGCCAAAGGCGCGGGCAATCGGGTGTTCGGAGCGGTTTTCCAGGGCGGCTGCGAGCCCCAGGCACTCATCGCTGCCGAGTGAGCCGAGGGGGCGAATCGAGCGCAGGGCCAGGCGACCTTCGGTCAGCGTACCGGTCTTGTCGAAAATCACCGTGTCGATCTGGTTCAGGCCTTCCAGTACATGGCCTCGGGTCAGCAGCAAGCCGAGTTTATGCAGCGTACCGGTGGCGGCGGTCAGCGCGGTCGGCGTCGCGAGGGACAGGGCGCATGGGCAGGTCGCCACGAGCATGGCGAGCACGATCCAGAACGCCCGCGACGAATCCAGTTCCCACCACAGCAAGCCAATAGCGGCGACGGCAATCAGCGACAGCAACAGGAACCACTGGGCGGCGCGGTCGGCGATTTCCGCCAGGCGCGGTTTCTCGGCCTGGGCGCGGTCGAGCAGGCGGACGATGGCGGACAGCCGCGTGTCTTGCCCCAGCGCCAGCACTTCAACGGTCAATGCGCCTTCAACGTTCAACGTGCCGGCGGTGACCGCATCGCCGAGTGTGCGCGGTTGTGGCAGGTACTCGCCGGTGAGCAGGGATTCGTCGATGCTCGACTGGCCGTCGAGGATTTTGCCGTCAGCCGGCAGGATCGCGCCGGGGTGCACCAGCACCTGATCACCGACGCGCAATTCGCTGAGCAGGATGCGCTCGCTCTGGCCATCGGGACCCAGGCGCAAACATGAGGCAGGCAATAGATTCACCAGCTGTGCGGTGGCGGCGGCGGTGCGTTCCCGGGCGCGGCGTTCCAGGTAGCGCCCGGCCAGCAGGAACAGCGCGAACATGCCGACGGCATCGAAATACAACTCGCCAACGCCGGTGATCGACGTCCAGATCCCGGCCAGATAAGCGCTGCCGATCGCCAGCGAAACCGACACATCCATGGTCAGGTGCCGGGTGCGCAAGTCGCGCATGGCGCCCTTGAAGAACGGCGCGCAGCTGTAGAACACAATCGGCGTGGTCAGGAACAGCGCGACCCAGCGCAGGATCGTGTGCAGCTCCGGGCTTAAGTCGATGTTGAATTCCGGCCAGGTGGCCATGGTCGCCATCATCGCCTGGAACCACAGCAATCCGGCGACGCCGAGTTGGCGCAGGGCCAGACGATTTTCGCTGGCCAGTTGTTCGCTGGCGCGGTCGGCTTGATAGGGGTGGGCGGCGTAACCGATGTGGCGCAGCTCACTGAGTATCTGACTCAGCGGCAGTTGCGCGTCGGCCCAGCGTACGTGCAGGCGATGGTTGGACAGGTTCAGCCGTGCCTCGGCTACCGCCGGCAAGCCGCGCAGATGTTTCTCGATCAGCCAGCCGCAGGCGGCGCAACTGATGCCCTCCATCAGCAGGGTGGTTTCGGCGAGCTCGCCTTCGTGACGGACGAAGGGCTGCTGGACGTCGGCGCGGTCGTACAGCGCCAGTTCATCGACCAATTGCACGGGCAAGGTTTCGGGGTTGGCCGAGGATTCGCTGCGATGCTGGTAATAACTCTCCAGCCCGCCGGCCACGATGGCTTCGGCTACCGCCTGGCAACCCGGGCAGCAAAGCTCGCGGGTTTCACCGAGGACAACGGCGGTGAAGCGGCTGCCGGCCGGGACAGGCAGGGCGCAGTGGTAGCAGGGGGTTGGGGTGGTCATGTCTGTCGCCATGGAAACAATTGTGGCTGATTCAACTCAGACCCTGTGGCGAGGGGGCTTGCCCCCGTTGGACCGCGAAGCGGTCCCAAACCCTGAGACCGCGATCTTCCGGTCGATCGAGTGCACAGGTCTTATGGCTGCTGCGCAGCCAAACGCGGGCAAGCCCGCTCGCCACAAGGGATCGCAGTAATTACTTCTTCAGGTCTTCCGCACCTTGCAACGGCTCATCGCCCAGCAGCAGGTCCTTGTCGTGGCTGACCTGTTCTTCCTCGAACATGCGCCAGGTCTTGTCGTCCTGCACCCCCAGCAATTCGACAAAACGGCGGCCTTCGACCTTGTCGCTCATCTGGCCGATATAGCGGCCCTGTTCGGTTTCGCTGCGGGTCAGGGTGATTTTGCGATCCTTCTCCGGCTGGGTCGGCGAGATCAGGTTCAGCTCAACGGTCTTGGGCTGGCTGTTGCCGCTCAGGCGCAGGTCGACTTCACCGGTCAACTCGTCCAGATGAACGTTGGCGCGCAGTTGCAGGGTCTGGGCCAGCAGTTCACGGTCCAGGGAGCGGTTGATGCCTTTGCCGGCCTCGTAGTAGTTGTCGTTGACCAGGTTGTCCGGGTTGTTCACGGCGATGGTCACCATGGACAGGGTCAGGGTCACCGAGCAGGCGAGAATCCCGATGATGATCCACGGCCAAAGATGCTTGTACCAAGGGCTTGCGGCAGTTGCTGCGGGCATGATCACTTCTCTCAACGAATTTGTGGGCCGATGAATCGGCTCTTGGCTTCAACATGGACGCTGTCATCATCGGCATCCTTGAGGGTGAATTTCACCTCGTTGGTGCTCGATGGCAATTGCTCCGGCGCGCTGGACAGCTCCACCGGCTGGCTGAAAATTTCCCCGGCGGCGACTTTTATCTCGCGCTTGCCTTGCAGCTTGAGGTCCGGCAGGCCGCTGGCTTCCAGCAGGTAGGTGTGGTCGCGCTGGTCCTTGTTCATGATCTTCAGGCTGTAGACGTTTTCGATCCGGCCTTCGGCGTTCTCGCGGTACAGCACGCGGTCCTTGCTGACATCAAAGCCCACCAGCGAACGCATGAAGAACGCGGTCACCAGCAAGCCGATCATGGTCAACAGCACCAGCGCGTAGCCGATCAGGCGCGGGCGCAGTTTATGGGTTTTCTGCCCGGACAGGTTGTGCTCGGTGGTGTAGCTGATCAAGCCGCGGGGGTAATCCATCTTGTCCATGATGCTGTCGCAGGCATCGATGCACGCGGCGCAACCGATGCACTCGATTTGCAGGCCGTCGCGGATGTCGATGCCGGTCGGGCAGACCTGCACGCACATGGTGCAGTCGATGCAGTCGCCCAGGCCCTGGGCCTTGTAATCCACGCCTTTCTTGCGCGGGCCACGGGACTCGCCACGACGCGGGTCGTAGGAAACGATCAGGGTGTCCTTGTCGAACATCACGCTCTGGAAGCGCGCATACGGGCACATGTAGATGCACACCTGCTCGCGCAACCAGCCGGCGTTGCCGTAAGTGGCGAGGGTGAAAAAGCCGACCCAGAAGTACGACCAGCCATCGGCCTCGCCGGTGAAGAAGTCGATGGTCAGCTCGCGGATAGGCGAGAAGTAACCGACAAAAGTCATGCCGGTGACGAAGCCGATCAACAGCCACAGGCTGTGTTTGCTGAACTTGCGCAGGAATTTGTGGGCGCTCATCGGCGTCTTGTCGAGTTTGATGCGCTGGTTACGGTCGCCTTCGGTGACCTTCTCGCACCACATGAAGATCCAGGTCCAGACGCTCTGCGGGCAGGTATAGCCGCACCAGACGCGCCCGGCGTACACGGTGATGAAGAACAGGCCGAAGGCGCTGATGATCAGCAGGCCCGAGAGCAGGATGAAATCCTGGGGCCAGAAGGTTGCGCCGAAGATGAAGAACTTGCGTTCCGGCAGGTTCCACCAGACCGCCTGGTGGCCGCCCCAGTTCAGCCACACCGTACCGAAATACAGCAGGAACAACGCAGCGCCGCCCATCATCCGCAGGTTGCGGAACAGGCCGGTGAAGGCGCGGGTGTAGATCTTTTCTCGAGAGGCGTAGAGGTCGACGCTGTTGTTCGCGTTCTTGGCAGGCGGGGTAACGTCGTGTACCGGAATCTGATTGCTCATCATTGCATCCCACGGCAGTGGAAAAATGCCTCGGTCAGTACATGCCGACCGCGGTCAAAGAGGTGTTGCAGTGGCGCAATGATACGCCTGTCGCTCTAGCTCAAGGGTGCGACCTTTGGTCGCGTTGGGAGAAAAGCGCAGATGGTGTAGCGGATGTAACAAAGCATGATCCAGATCAATTGACTATAGACGATCCGCGATTTGCCTTGAGAGCAGCGCGTTGGCGCTGCCCTGTGTCAGGTGGCGCCTTCAGGGTCTGGGAAGGCGACCGCCCCCCAGGCCGTCCAGCCCGCCCGAGCCGTTTCCAGGCTCCAGCGCCGAGATGATTTCAGCGGAATGAAGATTGTTTGCAGAATGGGACATGTCATTTCTTCCTTGGTGATGACCTGTGAATGCAACTTTCTGTTCTCGACCGTTTCACGTTGGGAGGTGGGCGTTCAAGTGGTGGAAAAGCTACAGGGTCGCAAGGCAGTCGGTCGATTAAAAGTCCGTCTCAAATTATGTCGGCCACGCTGATGTTCCGGCACGGCGAATTTCATTTATGCCATGGCTTGATCAAAGCGCTGCTGGGAGAGAGTGAAAAGTCTTAAATGTTTAGTTTTTTAAATAATTGAAAAGCGGATGAAATATATTTATTTAATTGCTTTGATTTTGTTGTTTGTCGTTGGTTTTTTCTTGCGTTAAGTTATGTCGAGTGCATTAAGAACAGCAGTGCACCTATTAACTAATAACGGAAACGGATTTCTATGAATATCAAAAAAGGCGCAAGCGTATTAGCGTGCCTGTGGTTGTTGTCACTGGCGCCTGTTGTGCATTCGATTGAAAACATGCCTCGTCATATGGTGTTTGCGTCGGATCCGCAATACCCCTGGACTGACAAGACCGACAGTCGTGAACCAGAAACGGATGCAGAGTTTAAGGTGCGTGCGAAATGGCTGGTGGAAACCCAGTTCGCCAGTATTGCCGACTTTCGTCATCAATCCGGTGGTCAGGCGAATGTGCCGTTGATGATCAATGGTGATATGACGGCGTTTGGTCATGGTTGGCAACGTTCGTACATTAGTTCGACGCTGGAAAAGTTCTTCAAGAAAGATTTTCTGTACGGTTTGGGAAATCACGATTATGCGAACAACGTAGATGATTGCTTCAGTAATAGTTGCGCGGCGGGCAGTATCGTTGAATATAAGGAATATCATGAGGGTCAAGTCGACGACTTTGACTTGAAAGTGGATGGTGGATTTTTAAATAAGCGGTACTCCGGCAGTTTGGCATATTCGAAGAACATTGGAGAGGTTCATTTGGTTCAACTCAACTATGAGCCAACGTATGAAGTCAATATTTCGCACCCCCTGAATCCAACGACATTCAACATCACCCATGCGCTGGATTGGCTTGAGAATGATCTTAGGGTGGCCCGGACTCAGGGTTACGCCATCATCATCAACATGCATGCGCCCGATCAGTGGAAGGGCACTTGGGAGCAGCAACGGCGTTTCGCGGCGATGGTTGAAAAGTACGAAGTAACGGCCATTTTTGCCGGTCATTACCATGACGAGGGCGGCTCGACGCAGTACATAGGCGGCGTGCCAACGTTCCTCAGTGGCAGCGCTTCCCAAGAAACCTATTTGATTGCCAGTTTTTCCGAGGATCGCAAGCAGTTGCACGTCAATCTGGTGGAAAAAAACCAGTGGCAAACACGGAAGCTGGTGCGCACGGTGAAGGTGAAATCGATTTTCGCCAGTCGTCCATGAAAAAGGCCCCGCCAATTCACATTGGCGGGGCCGTTTTTTATTGCATCAAGCTTAAGCCTTACTGAGCGTCCGCCGCTGGAGCCTTCTCACCATGAGACAGGCTGTAGACGTAAGCGGCCAGCAGGTGAACCTTGTCGTTGCCTTGCAGCTGCTCTTGCGCAGGCATTTGGCCCTGACGGCCGTAACGGATGGTCTGCTGCAGTTGAGCGAAGCTCGAACCGTAGATGAATGCGGCCGGGTGGGTCAGGTTCGGTGCGCCCATGGCCGGGGTACCTTTGCCTTCCGGACCGTGGCACACCGCGCAGTTGGCCGCGAACAGTTTCTGCCCGGCAACCGGGTCGGACTTGGTGCCTTCCGGCAGCTTGCGACCGTCGAGGTTGGTCAGTACGAAGCCGGCAACATCGGCAACGCCTTGTTCGCCGATCACTTCAGCCCACGCAGGCATCACCGCGTGACGGCCGCCCATGATGGTGGTCTTGATGGTTTCCGGTTCGCCGCCCCAGCGCCAGTCGGCGTCGGTCAGGTTCGGGAAGCCATAGGCGCCCTTGGCGTCGGAACCGTGGCAGACCGAGCAGTTGGAGGCGAACAGGCGGCCACCCATCTTCAGGGCTTGCGGGTCCTTGGCCACTTCTTCGATCGGCATGGAAGCGAACTTGGCGAAGATCGGACCGAACTTGGCGTCCGACTTGGCCATTTCCTTTTCCCACTCGTGAACGCCGGTCCAGCCGGTCTGGCCGTTGGCGAACGCAGTCTGCTTGTCGGTATCGAGGTAGTTGTAGCCTGGCAGCAGGCCTTTCCAGTTGCCCAGGCCCGGGTACAGCACCAGGTAGCCCAGGGCGAAGATGATGGTGCCCACGAACAGCATGAACCACCATTTCGGCAGTGGGTTGTCGTACTCCTCGATCCCGTCGAAGGAGTGGCCAACTGTTTCTTCGGTGGCTTCGCTGCGCTGGCCCTTGCGGGTGGACAGCAGCAGCCAGGTCAGGGCGAAGATGGTACCCAGGCTCAGGACTGTGACGTACAGACTCCAGAACGTAGTCATTCTTTGTTACTCCTAGAAGCTTGCTCGACGTGCTTGATGGCTTCGGGATCATCCGCGAAAGGCAGCAAGGTCGCGTCTTCAAACTCCGACTTGCGCTTGGGGCTGAACACCCACAACGCCAGACCGATAAAGGCCACCATCACGACAACGGTGCCCAGGCCACGAATCATCCCGATATCCATCTAGATCACCGTTTGCTTTTGATGATGGTGCCCAGGCCTTGCAGATAGGCCACCAGCGCGTCCATTTCGGTCTTGCCCTTCACCGCATCCTTGGCACCGGCGATGTCTTCGTCGGTGTAAGGGACGCCGAGCGTGCGCAGGACTTCCAGTTTCTTGGCGGTGTCCTTGCCGTCGAGCTTGTTTTCCACGAGGAACGGATAGGCCGGCATTTTCGACTCAGGCACCACGTTGCGCGGGTTGTACAAGTGCGCACGCTGCCAGTCATCGGAGTAACGACCGCCGACACGGGCCAGGTCCGGACCGGTACGCTTGGAACCCCACAGGAACGGGTGGTCCCACACGCTTTCACCGGCGACCGAGTAGTGGCCGTAACGTTCGGTTTCAGCACGGAACGGGCGGATCATCTGCGAGTGGCAGCCGACACAACCGTTGGCGATGAAGACGTCGCGTCCTTCGACTTCAAGCGCAGGGCGAGGCTTCATGCCTTCGACCGGCTTGTTGGTGACGTCCTGGAAAAACAGCGGAACGATCTGGGTCAGGCCGCCGATGCTGACGGCGATAACCATGAAGAAGGCCAGCAGGCCAATGTTCTTCTCGACTGCTTCATGCTTCATCAGTGAGCTCCAACTACAGCAATCTGAGCGGCGGCTTCGGCTTCAACCGGGTTCGAGGCGCGTACGGTACGGAATACGTTGTAGGCCATGAACAGCATGCCGCTGGCAAAGAACGCACCGCCCAGGGCGCGAACGATGTAGCCAGGGTGGCTGGCTTGCAGTGCTTCAACGAACGAGTAGGTGAGGGTGCCGTCGTCGTTGATTGCACGCCACATCAGGCCCTGGGTGATGCCGTTGACCCACATCGAAGCGATGTACAGCACGGTACCGATGGTCGCGAGCCAGAAGTGCGTGTTGATCAGGCCGATGCTGTGCATCTGCACGCGACCGAACAGTTTCGGGATCATGTGGTAGATCGCGCCGATCGAAATCATCGCTACCCAGCCGAGCGCGCCGGCGTGTACGTGGCCGATGGTCCAGTCGGTGTAGTGCGAGAGCGAGTTGACGGTCTTGATCGCCATCATCGGGCCTTCGAAGGTCGACATGCCGTAGAACGCCAGCGAGACCACGAGGAAGCGCAGGATCGGGTCGGTGCGCAGCTTATGCCAGGCGCCCGACAGGGTCATCATGCCGTTGATCATGCCGCCCCAGCTTGGCGCGAGCAGGATGATCGACATCGCCATGCCCAGGGACTGCGCCCAATCCGGCAGCGCGGTGTAGTGCAAGTGGTGCGGACCGGCCCAGATGTACAGGGTGATCAGTGCCCAGAAGTGCACGATGGACAGGCGATAGGAGTAGATCGGACGTTCGGCCTGTTTCGGCACGAAGTAGTACATCATCCCCAGGAAACCGGTGGTCAGGAAGAAGCCCACCGCGTTGTGGCCGTACCACCACTGGATCATCGCATCCGTCGCACCCGAGTAGGCCGAGTAGGACTTGAACAGGCTGACCGGCAGCGACATGTGGTTGACGATGTGCAGCATCGCGGTCACGACGATGAACGCGCCGTAGAACCAGTTGCCGACATAGATGTGCTTGGTCTTGCGCTTGACGATGGTGCCAAAGAACACCAGACCGTAAACCACCCAGACGATGGCCAGCAGAATAGCCAGTGGCCATTCCAGTTCGGCGTATTCCTTGGTGGTGGTGTAACCCAGCGGCAAGGTGACGATGGCGCCGATGATCACCGCTTGCCAACCCCAGAAGTGGAAGGCCGCGAGGCTGTCGGAAATCAGTCGCGTTTGGCAGGTTCGCTGCACGACGTAATAAGAAGTGGCAAACAGTGCACAACCACCGAAGGCGAAAATCACCAGGTTGGTGTGCAACGGGCGTAAGCGTCCAAAAGTCGTCCACGGCAGACCGAAGTTCAATTCCGGCCATACGAGCTGTGAGGCGATGAAGACACCAAGCCCCATGCCAAGGATCCCCCAGACCACCGTCATGATGGCGAACTGGCGGACTACCTTATAGTTATAAGCAGTCGGACTGATTGCTGTGCTCATTCTAAGGTTCCACGGTTTGGGTGTTTTATTAGGATAAAAATCGGCCGCAAGTATGTAGAAAGCAGGGGGGCATTGCAACGCACCATGACCTGGGTCAATGCTTTCAGAAGCTGATTCTGCGGCCTTTCCATGCGCCGCGTAAGGACAAAATCGGCCCCGGACAAAATGTCGCAGCGGACGAAAAAGGCGAGGGGTTCAGGTCAGTTGTAACGAGGTGTGTTCAAACGCAAGGTTCGGGTGACAGAAGGCAATTTGCACGACAGCCGGTATCTACCAGCCTTTGCGGCCTGTCATCGAGCAGATTTGTCGAACACATCGGCTAATTTCGACCTGGAACCGGTACTTTGCCAGTCCGCATCGAGCAAGCGTAGACCCGAATCAGGGGAACCGAAAGGGAGGCGGGGAGGGGGTGTGACAAAAAGAAGCAGCCATAAGCGTCAAGCTGCAAGCTTCAAGAGGGATCTCGTTGCTTGCAGCTTTTGCTTTTGCCTGTACTTGCCGCTTGTAGCTTGAAACTTGTCGCTGATTTTTATGCCTTTACTTGCCGCTTGTAGCTTGCAACTTGCCGCTCAACTGCTCCTCACCCTTCGAAAGGCTGAAAACGTAGGCGGCGAGCAGTTGCACCTTATCGTTGCCGAGCAACTCGTTCTGCGCCGGCATATGGCCCTGGCGACCATGGCGAATGGTTTGTTGCAGTTGCGCCAGGCTTGAACCATAAATGAAACCGGCCGGGTGCGTCAGGTTCGGCGCGCCCATGGCTTCAGTGCCGTGGCCATTTGCCCCATGACAGGCTACGCACGTCGTGCTGAACAACTGCTGACCGGCTTGCACATCGGCGTTGCTGTCGGCGGGCAACGGCAGGCCGGCCAGTTCGTGACGCACATACGCGGCGACGTTTTTAACGCCCGCTTCACCGAGGATTTCACCCCAGGCCGGCATCGCCGCCATCCGGCCACCCATGATCGTGGTCTTGATCATGTCGGCATCGCCGCCCCAGCGCCAATCACGGTCCACCAGGTTGGGGAAGCCGAAGGCGCCCTTGGCGTCCGAGCCGTGGCACACCGCGCAATTGGAGGCAAACAGGCGACCGCCCATTTTCAGCGCTTGCGGGTCTTTCGCCACTTCTTCCACCGGCATGGCGGCGAATTTGGCGAAGATCGGTCCGAACTTGGCATCTGCCTTGTCCATTTCCTTTTCCCACTCGTGGACACCGGTCCAGCCGTCCTCGTAACCCGGCAGCACGCCTTTCCAGTTGCCCAGGCCCGGATACAGGACCAGATAACCCACGGCAAACACCAGCGTGGCGGCGAACAGCATGAACCACCACTGCGGCAGCGGGTTGTCGTACTCCTCAATGCCGTCGAAGCTGTGGCCCATGGTCTGGTCGACGCTGCCCTTGGTTTCGCCCTTGCGGGTTCCGATCAGCAGCCAGGTCAGGCCGATCAGGCTGCCGATGGTCAGTACGCAGATCCACGTACTCCAGAAGGTGGTCATGGCCGGGTACTCCTTGGTTCAGGTTCTTGGGTGGCGTCATCGGGGGTCAACTCGTCGGCGAACGGCAGCATTCGCGCTTCGGCGAATTCCGGGCTGCGCTTGCCGTTGAACACCCACAACGCCAGGCCGACGAAGGCCACAAACACCACGACCGTGCCCAGGCCGCGGATCATTCCACTGCTCATCACGCTGGCTATTTCAAAGGGAATGGCCATGGCTCACCTCTTGCTCTTAATGGCAGTGCCGAGCACTTGCAGGTAGGCGACAAGTGCGTCCATTTCGGTCTTGCCCTTGAGCGAGGCGACGGCACCGGTGATGTCGTCGTCGCTGTATGGCACGCCGAGGGTGCGCATGGCCTTGATCTTGGTTTCGGTGTGGCTGCTGTCGAGCTGATTGGCCACCAGCCATGGGTAGCCAGGCATCTTCGATTCCGGGACGACGTTGCGCGGGTTGTACAAATGCGCGCGGTGCCAGTCTTCGGAGTAGCGGCCGCCGACCCGTGCCAGGTCCGGCCCGGTACGCTTGGAGCCCCACAGGAACGGGTGATCCCAGACGCTTTCCCCGGCGACCGAGTAGTGGCCGTAGCGTTCGGTCTCGGCGCGAAATGGCCGGATCATCTGCGAGTGGCAGCCGACGCAGCCTTCGCGGATGTAAATGTCGCGACCTTCCAGTTGCAGCGCGGTGTAGGGCTTCATGCCTTCCACCGGTTTATTGGTCACGTCCTGGAAGAACAGCGGGACGATCTGGGTCAGACCGCCGATGCTCACGGCCAGGATCATCAGCAACAGCAGCAGGCCGACGTTTTTCTCGATGGTTTCGTGTTTCATGGCGGACTCCTCAGGCCATCTGCGCGGCAGCGGCGGCTTCGGCAGGCTGTGAGGCCCGCACGGTGCGCCAGGTGTTGTAGGCCATCAGCAACATGCCGCTGAAGAAGATCGCACCGCCCACCAATCGCACGACGAAGCCTGGGTGGCTGGCCACCAGGGTTTCGACGAAGGAGTAGGTCAGCGTGCCGTCTTCGTTGACAGCGCGCCACATAAGGCCCTGGGCGATGCCGTTGACCCACATCGAGGCGATGTAGAGCACGGTGCCGATAGTCGCGAGCCAGAAGTGAGCGTTGATCAGGCCGATGCTGTGCATCTGTGGCCGGC
Organism: Pseudomonas sp. Emmai; assembly: GCF_055179735.1. NCBI lineage: Bacteria > Pseudomonadati > Pseudomonadota > Gammaproteobacteria > Pseudomonadales > Pseudomonadaceae > Pseudomonas > Pseudomonas sp. Emmai. Next base: position 2,437,670 of record NZ_CM143685.1, read on the forward strand.
CGAAGATTTTCGGGATCATGTGGTACAGCGCGCCGATGGAAATCATCGCCACCCAGCCGAGCGCGCCGGCGTGAACGTGGCCGATGGTCCAGTCGGTGTAGTGGGAGAGGGCGTTCACAGTCTTGATCGCCATCATCGGCCCTTCGAAGGTCGACATGCCGTAGAACGCCAGGGAAACCACGAGGAAGCGCAGGATCGGGTCGCTGCGCAACTTATGCCAGGCGCCTGAGAGCGTCATCATCCCGTTGATCATCCCGCCCCAGCTTGGCGCCAGCAGGATCAGCGACATCACCATGCCCAGGGACTGTGCCCAATCCGGCAATGCGGTGTAGTGCAAGTGGTGCGGACCGGCCCAGATGTACAGGGTGATCAGCGCCCAGAAGTGCACGATGGACAGGCGATAGGAGTAAACCGGACGCTCGGCCTGTTTCGGCACGAAGTAGTACATCATCCCGAGGAAGCCTGCGGTGAGGAAAAAGCCTACCGCGTTGTGGCCGTACCACCACTGCACCATGGCGTCGGTCGCGCCGCCGTACAGCGAGTAGGACTTGGTCCAGCTGACCGGGATTTCCATGTTGTTGACGATGTGCAGGATCGCCACGGTGACGATGAACGCGCCGAAGAACCAGTTACCGACGTAGATGTGCTTGGTCTTGCGCTTGGCCAGCGTGCCGAAGAACACGATGGCGTAGGCGACCCAGACGATGGTGATCAGGATGTCGATCGGCCATTCCAGCTCGGCGTATTCCTTGGAACTGGTGTAGCCCAGCGGCAGGCTGACGGCCGCCAGCACGATTACCAGTTGCCAGCCCCAGAAGCAGAACTGGGCGACTTTCGGTGCAAACAGTTGGGTCTGGCAGGTGCGTTGCACCGAATAGAACGAACTGGCGAACAGGGCGCAACCGCCGAAAGCGAAGATCACCGCGTTGGTGTGCAACGGACGCAAACGGCCGAAGCTGGTCCACGGCAAATTGAAGTTGAGTTCGGGCCAGACCAATTGAGCGGCGAGAAAAACCCCGAGCCCCATGCCGACGATGCCCCATACCACCGTCATAATGGCGAATTGGCGGACCACCTTGTAGTTGTAGGCGGTACTGATAGAAGTGTTCATGGTTCCCCATCCACGGTTCAGCCGAAGTGAATGCGCGCGCACGAGGCAAGCGCTTCCTTCGCCTGGAGTTATAGGCAGACTAAAAGCGAGGCAAGCATGGACAAAGAGCACAAAGCCAGTATTGACGGGGATCAATGGGCGCGGTGCCTGGAGGATCATGGATGGCTGTGGAATGCCGCCTCGATGCCGTCATCGACCACGCTGATCCTCGCCCACGGCGCCGGTGCACCGATGGACAGCGCCTGGATGAACGACATGGCCGCGCGCCTTGCCGCACAAGGCGTCAACGTGGTGCGCTTCGAGTTTCCCTACATGGCGCAACGACGCCTCGACGGCGGCAAACGCCCACCGAACCCGGCGCCGAAACTGCTGGAATGCTGGCGTGAGGTGTATGCCCAGGTGCGACGCCATGTCACTGGGACGCTGGCCATTGGCGGCAAGTCCATGGGTGGCCGCATGGCCAGTTTGCTGGCGGATGAATTGGGCGCGGATGCGCTGGTGTGCCTGGGCTATCCGTTTTATGCCGTGGGCAAACCGGAGAAACCCAGGGTCGAGCACCTGGCCGGGCTCAAGACCCGGACTTTGATTGTGCAGGGCGAGCGGGATGCGCTGGGCAATCGGGAGGCGGTCGAGGCGTATGCGTTGTCGCCGAGTATCGAGGTGTTCTGGCTGGTGGCCGGGGATCATGATTTGAAGCCGCTGAAAGCTTCGGGGTTTAGTCATGAGCAGCATTTGGCGGCTGCGGCGCAGAAGGTGGCCGGGTTTCTTCAGTGAAGTCTTGATCGTTCCCACGCTCCGCGTGGGAATGCCTCAATGGACGCTCTGCGTCCGCTGTTGGGACGCGGAGCGTCCCGGGCTGCATTCCCACGCGGAGCGTGGGAACGATCATCACGCCCTGACAACGAAGATCAGCGGTTAAACCGCTCCACCAACGAATACTGGGTACTGGCCGTCTTCGTCAGTTCTTCACTCAGTAGCGCCGAGTGTTGCGCCTGATTTCTCCCGCTATGGTGCAGTGCTTTTTAGTGGTTAATGTCTAAACAATTCAAATGCACCTTCCGGAGCCAGGACTTTATTGTCGAAGTTGAACCTGCCCTTGAAGTCGCCTTTGACCTTGCCCTTGGGTTTAAGCCGGATAGCGAGTTCTGCATAGATGGCAGGGAATGATCTGAGCTCGATATAGTCAGGGTAGGTCACCGAATAGACATGATAAAACTCCAGTCCATCTTCAAGCGTATAAGTACGCTCCAGAAGTTCCTCTCCCATGTTAGGCACCGTCAGGTTGAAACTGAAGTAATTACCGTGCTCTTCAAGAGTTCCGGTAGTGCCAATGAAGTGCCAGTATTCATCGTGAGGCGGTTCGGTGAGATGCAAAAAGCAGTCATGTGCCTTGGTCAGATGACCATCGAGCGTCCAATGGAATGAATGGCGGAGCTTTTTGTTATTGCTCTTCCTGGGGAGGATGATATCGAAGTGTCTCATCTTGATGTCCTCTTCTTGGTTAATGAGGTTTTCCGCCATTCGGAATCGTATTGCCAGGCCTACATCTTCACATTGAAGCGTCCTTTGGCGCTTACGTGCTGGGAATGGAGGGGGATTTCAATGCTGAAGCCTCCCGCAACGGTCTTTGTTCCAGCATCCAGATATACCGCCAGGCTTCCGTTATTGATTGAAGTCGATTCGTTTCCGTTACCGTATACCAAGATGAATTCATCGTTGATGAGTTCAACGCCGGTAACCAGTGGTGGATCAATTATGTTGTAGGTGGTCGCTATTAGGAATTTATGGTCGTCCTCTTCTGCCATCCATATGTAAAGGTCTCCGCCAGAAGTCGGATCATATTCCCTGAAAAAAAATATATTTTTAGCGATTATTTCCTGGTCGCCGTTAATGACCCACGCAAACATGTTGGTCGGATCATCGTTTTTAGGTATGGGCTGAAGCCAATACTTGTCAATATTCATGTTGCATTCCTCTTGACAGGTGTGAGCAAACTGCCCAGGAATATTGCGAATTTTGTTTATGCTCGTCTACTGTCAGACCTGACAGCTTGTGGGGGAGAGTTGTTTGGGGTAGGGCATTGCTGCGGGCAATAAAAAACCCGGAGGCTTTCGCTGTCCGGGTTTTTGTCTTTCAAACATCAATCAGCGGTTAAACCGCTCCACCAACGAATACTGGGTACTGGCCGTCTTCGTCAGTTCTTCACTCAGTAGCGCCGAGTGTTGCGCCTGTTCCGATGTCTGGTCCGCCAGTTGCGAGATGTTGCTGATGTTGCGGCTGATTTCTTCGGCCACCGAGCTTTGTTCTTCAGTCGCCGCTGCAATCTGTGTGGTCATGTCGGTGATGTGCGCCACCGCTTCGCTGATGCCGATCAGTGCCTGGTCCGCTTCCAAGACCCGCGCCACGCCTTCTTCGGCCTGTCGGTGCCCGGCGTCCATGGTTTGTACGGCGGTGTTGGCGGTCTGTTGCAGCTTGGCGATCAGGGCGTGGATCTGCCCGGTGGATTCGCTGGTGCGTTGCGCCAGTTGGCGCACTTCGTCCGCGACCACCGCGAAACCACGGCCCATTTCACCGGCGCGAGCCGCTTCGATGGCGGCGTTGAGTGCCAGCAGGTTGGTCTGGTCGGCGATGCCTTTGATCACATCGACCACGCCACCGATTTCGTCGCTGTCCTTGGCCAGTTGGGTCACGGTCAGGCCGGTTTCGCCCACCACTACCGACAGACGTTGAATGGCTTCGCGGGTTTCCCCGGCGATGTCACGGCCGCGACTGGTCAGGCGATTGGCTTCCTGGGTGGCATCCGCCGTGCGTTGCACATGGCTGGCGACTTCCTGGGTGGTGGCGGCCATCTGGTTGACGGCGGTGGCCACTTGCTCGGTTTCGACGCGCTGGCGTTCCAGGCCATTGGAGCTGTTGTGCGCCAGGGTGTCGGACTGCTTGGCTTGCTCGGTCAGGTGCTCGGCGGTGTCCTGCAGACGGGTCAGGCAAGTCTTCAGACGCGCTTCCTGGCTGAGGATCGACATCTCCAGGCGCGCCTGGGCGCCACGGCTGTCGGTGTACATCTGGGCGATCAGCGGGTCGGACGTGGTTTGCCCGGCCAGGACCAGCAGGCGCTTGAGGCCGCGCTGTTGCCAGCTCAAACCCATCAGGCCCAGCGGCACCGATAAACCGGCGGCCAAGGCAAAACCCCATTGGGAGTTGAGTGAGGCGCCGATCATGAAGCTGATCTGGCTGATCAGAATAAACGGCACCCAATCCTGCAGGATCGGCAGCCATTTATCGGTCGAAGGAATCGCCGACTTGCCCTGATTGATGCGTTGGTAGAGCGCTTCGGCACGGCGGATCTGTTCGGCGGTGGGTTTGATCCGCACCGACTCGTAACCGACCACCTGATTGCCTTCGAACACCGGCGTGACATAGGCGTTAACCCAGTAGTGATCACCGGTCTTGCAGCGATTCTTGACAATGCCCATCCATGGCAAGCCTTGTTTCAATGTGCCCCACATATGCGCGAACACCGCTGCCGGCACGTCGGGGTGACGGACCAGGTTGTGCGGCGCACGGATCAGCTCTTCACGGGAAAACCCACTGATTTCGACAAAGGCGTCGTTGCAGTAAGTGATCACGCCTTTGGCGTCGGTAGTGGAGATCAACCGTTGCTGAGCCGGAAAGGTCCGTTCGCGTTGTGTAGTGGGTTGGTTGTTACGCATGGCTATTTCAATCCGTGAGGCTTTGAGAGGTTGTCGGCGAGGTCAGGGATTTATTGAAATTAAATTTCAATAATCAGTGGTTCGTCGCAAAACGGCCGTTGCGTCAGCCGGCGAGCATCGGGTAGGTGAACAGGCCGAAATGCAGCAGGTTCAAGCCGAAATGGGTGGCGATGGCCGCACCCAACCCGCCAAATCGGTAGGCCAGACCATAGCCGACCCCTGCCAGCCCCGCCAGTAACACCCATTGCCAGCCCGCGCCCAAGTGAGCGAGGCCAAATAGCAGCGAGGCGAGCAGCAGCGCGAGGTTTTCGCCGTAGGGCAGGTGTTTGAAATGCCGGCTCAAACCGCCCTGGATGTAGCCGCGAAACAGCGCTTCTTCCACCAGGGTGACCAGCAGCAGGTTGTTCAAGACCCACAGCCAGGCTTGGTCCGGCCATTTTGGCGCCCAACTGATCACACCCAACAAAAAGGCGCCGCCGAGGGCGAGCACGACACTCAAGGTCAGGGCGAGGGCGGTGGCGTAAATCGACAGCCGCAGTGAGCGCCGACCGACAATCCACGGGCAGACCAGCAACAACCAGAAACCTATTAGCGGCTTGTCCTGGTTCAAATACATGGAAAACGGCACGGCATTGTCGGTGAACCGTTGCGGGTCGATGCCGCGACCATTGTAGAAACCCGGCAGCCAATGCATCGCCAGCGCCAGGGCCAGGATGATGAACAAACCATGGCCGATGTAGCGCCCGGCCTGGATCTTTTGCTGGCGTACGGCGAAACCGGCTAACAACAGCAATGCGACGGAAATCGCGGCGAGCCAGCCGAGATGGCCGTAGGTCAGCGCGATTGCATAGCCGATGGAGAGGAGTGCCAGGTGGAGCCATGGCAGAGCGAGCATAAAGAGTCCTTAAGGCTGAAAGCTTCTGTGGCGAGGGCGCTTGCCTGTGGCGAGGGGGCTTGCCCCCGCTTTTCCTCAATACACCCTCGTCCGAATTACGACTGCTGCGCAGCCGAACGGGGGCAAGCCCCCCCCGCCACAGGGTTGCAGGTGCTTTGAAGGGCGCGATTATAAGGATGTAAACCGCACAAACAAAAACACCGCCCGAAGGCGGTGTCTCTGTCAGCAACGATGCCTATGAGGCAATCAACTGCCGCAACACGTAATGCAAAATCCCCCCGGCCTTGAAGTACTCCACTTCATTGAGCGTATCGATCCGGCACAACACCTCGATCTTCTCGCTGCTGCCGTCTTCACGGGTGATGACCAGCGTCAGGTTCATGCGCGGCGTTACTTCAACGCCGGTCAGACCCAGAATATCCACAGTCTCCTTGCCGGTCAGGTTCAGGCTCTTGCGGTTCTGATCCAGCTTGAACTGCAACGGCAACACGCCCATGCCCACCAGGTTGGAACGGTGAATCCGCTCGAAGCTCTCGGCGATCACCGCCTTCACCCCCAGCAGATTGGTGCCCTTGGCGGCCCAGTCGCGGCTCGACCCGGTACCGTATTCTTGCCCGGCGATCACCACCAACGGCGTGCCCGACGCTTGATAACGCATGGCGGCGTCGTAGATCGGCAGGCGCTCGCCCGTCGGAATGTAAATGGTGTTGCCACCTTCTTCGCCGCCAAGCATTTCGTTACGGATGCGGATGTTGGCGAAGGTGCCGCGCATCATCACTTCATGGTTGCCGCGACGCGAGCCATAAGAGTTGAAGTCCCTTGGTTCCACGCCTTTCTCGCGCAGGTAATGCCCGGCCGGGCTGTCGGCCTTGATGTTGCCGGCGGGGGAGATGTGGTCGGTGGTCACCGAATCGCCGAGCAGCGCCAGCACGTTGGCTTTCTTCACGTCCTGGATCACCGGTAACGGCCCGCCGATGTCATCAAAGAACGGCGGATGCTGGATGTAGGTCGAATCCTCCTGCCACACATAAGTCGCCGCCTGCGGCACTTCAATCGCCTGCCACTGTTCGTCTCCGGCAAACACTTCGGCGTATTCCTTGTGGAACATCGCGGTGTTGACCTGATTCACCGCGTCGGCAATCTCTTTGGTGCTCGGCCAGATGTCGCGCAGATACACCGGGTTGCCGTTCTGGTCATTGCCCAGGGGTTCGCTGCTGATATCGATGCGCACCGTGCCGGCCAGCGCATAAGCGACAACCAGGGGCGGGGAGGCCAGCCAGTTGGTTTTCACCAGCGGATGCACCCGGCCTTCAAAGTTGCGGTTACCGGACAGCACCGAGGCCACGGCCAGATCGGCTTTCTGAATCGCTTTCTCGATCGGCTCCGGCAACGGCCCGGAGTTGCCGATACAAGTGGTGCAGCCGTAGCCGACCAGGGCAAAACCCAGTTCATCGAGGTATTGGGTCAGGCCTGCCGCTTTGTAATAGTCGGTGACCACTTTCGAGCCCGGCGCCAGGGAGCTCTTGACCCACGGTTTGCGTTTCAGGCCTTTCTCGATGGCTTTCTTCGCCACCAGTCCGGCCGCCATCATCACACTCGGGTTGGAGGTGTTGGTGCAGGAGGTGATCGCGGCGATCACCACCGCACCGTTCTTCAGGCGATAGGTGTGGCCTTCAGACTCGTAGTCCGCCTCGCCGATCAGGTCGGCGTTGCCCACCGCGACGCCACCGCCGCCTTCACTTTCCAGGCGACCTTCTTCCTTGCTGGTGGGTTTGATCTGCAGGCCGAGGAAATCGCTGAAGGCCTGGGCGACGTTCGGCAGCGAGACGCGATCCTGCGGGCGTTTGGGTCCGGCGAGGCTGGCTTCGACGCTGGCCATGTCCAGTTCCAGGCTGTCGGTGAAGATCGGTTCCTTGCCCGGCAGGCGCCACAGGCCCTGGGCCTTGGTGTAGGCCTCGACCAGTTTGACCACTTCGGGTGGGCGGCCGGACAGGCGCAGGTAGTCCAGTGTCACGTCGTCCACCGGGAAAAAGCCACAGGTGGCACCGTATTCCGGGGCCATGTTGGCGATGGTCGCGCGGTCGGCCAACGGCAGATCGGCGAGGCCGTCACCGTAGAACTCGACGAATTTGCCGACCACGCCTTTCTTGCGCAGCATCTGCGTAACCGTCAGCACCAGGTCGGTGGCGGTGATGCCTTCCTTGAGCTTGCCGGTGAGTTTGAAGCCAATCACTTCCGGGATCAGCATCGACACCGGTTGGCCGAGCATCGCTGCTTCCGCTTCGATCCCGCCCACGCCCCAGCCGAGCACGCCGAGGCCGTTGATCATGGTGGTGTGGGAGTCGGTGCCGACCAGGGTGTCGGGGAACGCGTAAGTGCGGCCGTCCTCGTCCTTGGTCCAGACCGTGCGCCCGAGGTATTCCAGGTTGACCTGGTGACAGATCCCGGTGCCCGGCGGCACCACGCTGAAGTTGTCGAAGGCACTCTGGCCCCAGCGCAGGAAGGCGTAACGCTCGCCGTTGCGCTGCATTTCGATGTCGACGTTCTGTTCGAAGGCGCTGGAACTGGCGAATTTGTCGACCATTACGGAGTGGTCGATCACCAGATCCACCGGGGACAGCGGGTTGATCCGCTGTGGATCGCCGCCAGCCTTGGCCATGGCGGCGCGCATGGCGGCCAGATCGACCACGGCGGGCACGCCGGTGAAGTCCTGCATTAATACCCGGGCCGGGCGGTATTGGATTTCGCGGTCGGAGCGGCGCTCCTTGAGCCACGCGGCAATCGCCTTGAGGTCGGCGCCGGTGACGGTTTTTTCGTCCTCCCAGCGCAGCAGGTTTTCCAGCAGCACTTTCAACGACATTGGCAGCTTGTCGAGATCACCGAGGCTCTTGGCAGCGTCGGGCAGACTGAAATAGTGGTAGGTCTTGTCGTCGACTTGCAGGGTTTTAAGGGTTTTCAGGCTATCGAGGGACGGCATTTGAAATGACTCCTTTGGGTCCGCACGGCTACGGACTGACGGGACAAACAGAGCCTTTAACCTAGCCCTGTTTTAAGTAGCTGGCTAATAACTGGACTCTATCGACAAGTCCAAGGTTCCGAACTCGGCTATCATGCGCCGGTTTTCGTGACAGGCTTTGCTACAGGGCAAGTTTGCGCATCGATCATTGCCGATTGCCCAGGAGATTCAATGAACACCCTCTTTATGCACTGCCGGCCGGGCTTCGAAGGCGAAGTCTGTTCCGAGATTTCCGAACACGCCGCACGGCTGAACGTGGCCGGTTATGCCAAGGCCAAGACCGCCAGCGCCTGCGCCGAATTCATCTGCACCGAAGAAGACGGTGCCGCGCGCCTGATGCGTGGCCAGCGTTTCGCCGAGCTGATCTTCCCGCGCCAATGGGCGCGCGGGATGTTCATTGACCTGCCGGAAACCGACCGCATCAGCGTGATCCTCGCGCACATCGTCGACTTCCCGGTATGTGGCAGCCTGTGGCTGGAAATGGTCGACACCAACGATGGCAAGGAACTGTCGAACTTCTGCAAGAAGTTCGAAGGCCACCTGCGCAAGGCGCTGATGGCCGCCGGCAAACTGGTGGAAGACGCCAGCAAGCCGCGTCTGTTGCTGACCTTCAAGAGTGGCCGCGAAGTGTTTGTCGGCCTGGCCGAGTCGAATAATTCGGCGATGTGGCCGATGGGCATTCCGCGCCTCAAGTTCCCGCGTGACGCGCCAAGCCGTTCGACCCTGAAGCTGGAAGAGGCCTGGCACCATTTCATCCCTCGCGACCAGTGGGACGAGCGCCTGCACAGCGACATGACCGGCGTCGACCTCGGCGCCGCGCCGGGCGGCTGGACCTGGCAGCTGGTCAACCGTGGCATGCTGGTGACCGCCATCGACAACGGCCCGATGGCCGAAAGCCTGATGGACACCGGCCTGGTGCAGCACTTGATGGCCGACGGTTTCACCTTCAAGCCCCGGCAACCGGTGGACTGGATGGTGTGCGACATCGTCGAGAAACCGGCGCGCAACGCCGCGATGCTCGAAGAGTGGATCGGCGAAGGGCATTGCCGCGAAGCGGTGGTCAACCTCAAGCTGCCGATGAAACAGCGTTACGCGGAAGTGAAGCGTTTGCTCGAGCGCATCGCCGAGGGGTTCAAGGAGCGCGGGATCAAGGTTGAGATCGGCTGTAAGCAGCTGTACCACGACCGTGAAGAAGTGACCTGCCATTTGCGCCGGATTGATGTAAAGAAACCCAAGTCCCGCTGATTCGTACGCCGATCGTTCCTACGCTCTGCGTGGGAATGCATCCCGTGACGCTCTGCGTCACATCCGGAAGCGGAACGCGGAGCGTCCCAGGCGGCATTCCCACGCAGAGCGTGGGAACGATCAGGCGATCAGCCGTAGATGACCGAACACCCGGCAATGCGCGACAATGCCGGCCAGTTTCAGGAGTGAATCATGAGTGAAATGATTGATACGCCGGTAGACGGCACCCTCGACGCCACCGGCCTCAACTGCCCGGAGCCGGTGATGATGCTGCACCAACACATCCGTGACCTGGCGCCCGGCGGCTTGCTGAAGGTGATCGCCACCGACCCGTCGACCCGTCGCGATATCCCCAAGTTTTGCGTGTTCCTCGACCATGAACTGGTCGGCCAGCACGAAGAGGCAGGCACCTACCTCTACTGGATCCGCAAGAAACTCGCTTAACCCATCGACTTGCTGATGCGGATCCGCTTGCGTGCACTGCGCGCCAGGCGGATCGACAGCATCAGCGCCGCGCAACTCAAGCCCACGATCAAACCCTGCCACAGCCCGCTCGGGCCACTCGGCGCGCCGAGCCAGTCAGTCAGGCCCAGGGCGTAGCCCACCGGCAAACCAATCCCCCAATAGGCGAACAAGGTCAGGATCATCGTCACCCGCGTGTCCTGATAGCCGCGCAACGCACCCGCTGCCGTGACCTGGATCGCATCGGAAAACTGAAACAGCGCCGAATACACAATCAACATCGCCGCGACATGAATCACCGTCGGGTCTGTCGTGTAGATGGTTGCAATGTGTTCGCGCAGCAAAAACATCATGCTCGCCGACAGGCAGGCATAGGCCAACGCGCTGCCCATGCCGACACCGGCGGCGAAGCGTGCCTCCCGTGGTTCATTGCGACCGAGTGCCTGGCCGACGCGCACGGTGACGGCCATGCCCAGCGAGTAAGGAATCATGAACACCAGGGAGCTGACGTTCAGCGCAATCTGGTGCCCGGCGACGACGGTCGCGCCAAGGCTGCCGATCAGCAGGGCGATCACCGCGAAGATGCTCGATTCGGCGAACACCGCGATACCGATCGGCAGGCCGATGCCCAGCAGGCGTTTGATCACCGACCACTGTGGCCAGTCGAAGCGGCTGAACAGTTCACTTTTCTGGTAGGCGGGGGCCCAGTGGGTATAGGCCACCATGCCGAGGGCCATGAACCACATGACAATCCCCGTCGCCCAGCCACACCCGGCGCCACCCATGGCGGGCACCCCGAAGTGACCATAAATGAACACGTAGTTGAGCGGGATGTTCAGCGCCAGGGCGCAGAGGCCGAGGATCATCGCCGGGCGCGTGCGGCCCATGCCGTCGCTGAAGCAGCGCAACACGTGATAGAACGCGACCGCAGGCAAACCGGCGGCAATGCCGTGCAGGTATTGCATGCACGGGCCGATCAGTTCCGGATCGACTTTCATCAGGTGCAGGATCGGTTCGGCAGCGATGAGCATGACAGTCGCCATCAAACCCACCACCAGCGCCAGCCACAGAGCCTGGCGCACAATCGGGCCGATTTCGCTGTGGGTGCCGGCGCCGAAGCGCTGGGCGACTTTCGGTGTGGTCGCCAGCAGCGTGCCGGTCATCAACAGAAACACCGGCACCCAGATCGAGTTGCCCAGCGCCACGGCCGCCAGGTCTCGCGGCCCGACCCGACCAGCCATCACCGCATCGACGAAGCCCATGGCGGTGGTCGCCAGTTGCGCGATCATGATCGGCAGCGCCAGGGCGAACAGGGTTTTCAGCTCCAGACGAATCCGGGCAGGGCGGGTGAGGGCGGTTGCAGCGGGGCGATCAGTCACGGAATTCAAGGGCGAAGCGTCCAGGGGTATTTGATGCGCGAGGGCGGCGCATTCTACCTGCTGACGCGCCAGTCAGGAAAAGAGCTGTGTTAGGGATTTGTAATCCGTTTCGACGTTTCGCCATCCCTCGCCACACAGGCATGCGGCGATCCTGAATACTCGCTGGCCGATCCCACCTTCTGCGCCTAAACTGCCGATCCGCCAAAGGAGCCTCGCCATGCTGATTGTTGCCGATGAAAATATCCCGCTGCTTGATGCCTTCTTCGAAGGTTTCGGCGAAATTCGCCGGGTGCCGGGGCGTTCCATTGACCGTGCGACGGTTGAACAGGCCGATGTGCTGCTGGTGCGTTCGGTGACCAACGTCAACCGCGCCTTGCTCGAAGGCAGCAACGTGAAGTTTGTCGGCACGTGCACCATCGGAACCGATCACCTGGACCTGGATTACTTCCAGCAGGCCGGCATCACCTGGTCCAGCGCCCCCGGCTGCAATGCCCGGGGCGTGGTCGACTATGTGCTCGGCAGCCTGCTGACCCTCGCCGAAATCGAAGGCGCCGACCTGAATCAGCGCACCTACGGTGTCGTCGGTGCCGGTGAAGTGGGCGGGCGGTTGGTCAAGGTCTTGCAAGGTCTGGGCTGGAACGTGCTGGTCTGCGATCCGCCACGGCAAGCGGCGGAGGGCGGCGAATTTGTCAGCCTCGAACAGATCATCGAGCAGTGCGACGTCATCAGCCTGCACACCCCGTTGAAGAAGCATGGCGCGCAATCGACCTGGCACCTGTTCGACAAACCCCGGTTGAACCGACTCAAGCCCGGCACCTGGCTGATCAACGCCAGCCGTGGGCCGGTGGTGGATAACGCCGCCCTGCGCCAGGTGTTGCTGCAACGTGAAGACCTGCAAGCGGTGCTGGACGTTTGGGAGGGCGAACCCGAGGTCGACGTGGCGCTGGCTGACCTCTGCGTGCTGGCGACCCCGCACATCGCCGGTTACAGCCTCGACGGCAAACAGCGCGGCACGGCGCAGATCTATCAGGCGTATTGCGATTTCCTCGGTCAACCGGCCCAGGTCAGCCTCAGCGATTTGCTGCCGGCGCCGTGGTTGTCCCACGTGACCTTGCACGCGGACAGTGACCCGGCCTGGGCGCTGGCAATGGTGTGCCGCGGCGTGTACGACCCGCGCCGCGACGATGCCGATTTTCGCCGCAGCCTTGTCGGTAATGTGAACGAGCAGCGCGCGGCGTTCGATGCGCTGCGCAAGCATTATCCGGCGCGCCGGGAGATTGATGGGTTGCAGGTGCGGATTGAAGGGGATTCGCCGGTGTTGCGCCAGATCGTGGCGGCGTTGGGCGCGACGGCTGTCTAGGGACCGCGTTGGCCCTTTCGCGGGCAAGCCTCGCTCCTGCAGCGAAGGCCGCGCCGCAATCTCCTGACGAACACCCATAAAAAACCCGGCCAACCTGGGCCGGGTCAAGAAGACGGTGGCTATATCACTTTTGTTCGGCAGGCTTGACCAATCGCTGTTCCAGTTCACGGCACGCGTCCTGGATCATGTCTTCAGTGATCGGAACTTCGCGCCCATCCTTATCGATAATCGAGCAACCCAGAGACTGGTCGGGCTGTGTGCGGATCACTTGAATCTTGTCTTCGCTGCTGTTTTGCAAGGACATGGCCTGTCTCCTCATCAGGTTGTGTGCTTACTCTGAATCCGCCATGTGACCGGGCTGTGACAACTCCCTGCGATCTTCCGGACGGCAATACCAGTCCATCAGAAATGCTTGAACCTTGCCACCCGGACATTAGACCAATAGCGTCTAGCCGCTAGTCTTGGCGAGCATAATTAACCTGACTCATTGTGATTTACAGAGTTCCACCCCATTGAGTGTGTAGGCTGGCCCTATCCATCGCTTGGGCTGCGAACCTGGATGAACCCGATGCTCTCTTCCCGTCACCGCCGTGCCCTGCGCCTGACCCGTCATTTTCTTGCGCCGTATCGCTGGCCGGCGCTGGGTGCCTTGCTCGCGTTGATCGTCACGGCAGGCATTACCTTGTCCATGGGGCAGGGTATTCGCCTGTTGGTGGATCAGGGCTTCATGACGCAGTCGGCACACCTGCTTAACCAGACGATTGGCTTGTTCATGTTGCTGGTGCTCGGTCTGGCCGTCGGCACTTTCGCGCGTTTTTATCTGGTGTCGTGGATCGGCGAGCGGGTTGTCGCGGATATTCGCCGGCAGGTGTTCAATCATCTGGTTTACCTGCATCCGGGGTTCTATGAAGACAATCGCAGCTCCGAGATCCAATCGCGCCTGACGGCCGACACCACGCTGTTGCAATCGGTGATTGGCTCGTCGCTGTCGCTGTTTTTGCGCAATCTGCTGATGGTGATCGGCGGGATCGTGCTGCTGTTTATCACCAATCCCAAGCTCACCAGCATTGTGGTGATTGCCTTGCCCTTGGTGGTCGCACCGATCCTGATCTTCGGTCGCCGGGTACGCAGCCTTTCACGCCTGAGCCAGGACCGGATTGCCGACATCGGCAGCTACGTCGCCGAAACTCTCGGCCAGATCAAAACCGTGCAGGCCTATAACCATCAAGTCCAGGACGAGCGACGTTTCGCGGTGACCGTAGAAGAGGCGTTCAACACCGCGCGCAAGCGCATCTTCCAGCGGGCCTGGCTGATAACCCTGGTGATCGTGCTGGTGCTCGGGGCGGTCGGGGTGATGTTGTGGGTAGGCGGCATGGACGTAATTGCCGGGCGGATTTCTGCGGGTGAACTGGCGGCATTTGTCTTCTACAGCCTGATCGTCGGTAGCGCTTTCGGCACCTTGAGCGAAGTGATCGGCGAGTTGCAGCGCGCGGCCGGTGCGGCGGAGCGGATAGCCGAATTGTTGCGCTCGGAAAACATCATCCAGCCGCCGACCACGGGATTGGTGACCTTGCCCGAGCGGGTCAAGGGCAATCTGGAATTGCAGGATGTGCGCTTTTCCTACCCGTCGCGTCCCGAAAGCTTTGCTGTCGATGGCTTGAGTCTGACGATCAACGCGGGGGAAACCCTGGCGCTGGTCGGGCCATCCGGCGCGGGCAAGTCCACCGTGTATGACTTGCTGCTGCGGTTTTATGATCCTGCCGACGGGCGCATCCTGCTCGACGGTGTGCCGCTGACTCAGCTCGATCCGCTGGACTTGCGCCGCTGCTTCGCCCTGGTCTCGCAAACCCCGGCGCTGTTCTTCGGCAGCATCGAAGAAAACATCCGCTACGGCAATCCCACCGCGACCTTGGCCCAGGTCCAGGAAGCCGCCAAAATCGCCTACGCCCACGACTTTATCGAACAAATGCCCGACGGCTACCAGACCCACCTCGGCGACGGCGGCCTCGGTCTGTCCGGCGGCCAGCGCCAACGCCTGGCCATCGCCCGGGCGTTGCTGGTGGACGCGCCGATCCTGCTGCTGGACGAAGCCACCAGCGCCCTCGACGCCCAAAGCGAACACCTGATCCAGCAAGCCCTGCCTAGCTTGATGAAAAACCGCACCACCCTGGTCATCGCCCACCGCCTGGCCACGGTGAAAAACGCGGATCGGATTGCGGTGATGGACCAAGGGAAACTGGTGGCAGTGGGCACGCACCAGGAACTGGTGGCGAGTAACGCGTTGTATGCGCGGCTGGCGGCGTTGCAGTTCAACGACGGCAAGGCCGAATTCGATCTTCACGCGTAGGCGCGGTGTAGGCGCGACTCTGACTGGCATCCGCTGATCATCAGCTGTGTGTTTCATTACGAATTCGAATTTATCCATCCCTTTGCCGATGGCAATGGACGGATGGGGCGGCTCTGGCAGACTTTGATCCTCAGTCAGTGGCGACCCGTGTTGGCGTATTTGCCGGTTGAAGCGGTGATTCGTGAGCAGCAGGATGCCTATTACGCTGCGCTGTCGGCGGCCGACCAGATGGCCGAGTCGACGCCTTTTGTTGAATTCATGCTCCAGGCAATGAGTCTCGCGCTCGCCGAAGCAGCGCGGAGCGAACCGATGACCGACCAAGTAACCGACCAAGTAACCGACCATGTTGCAAAATTGCTTCGGGTGCTCCATGACGGCAGCTCACTCAAGGTCAATGAGTTGATGGCAGAGGTCGGACTGGCTCACAAGGCGACCTTTCGAGCTAACTACCTCAAGCCCGCATTAGCCGCCGGTTTGATCGAAATGACTGATCCCGACTCACCTAAGAGTCCAGCTCAACGGTACCGCCTGACCAAAACCGGCAAGACGTTCGTACGAGCAGGATCGGCGTAGGCGCGGTGTAGGAGCTGTCGAGTGAAACGAGGCTGCGATCTTTTGATCTTCGCTTCTAACGCGCTATAAAAAAGCCCGCATCAATCGATGCGGGCATTTTTTTTAGGAGCTGATCAAAAGATCGCAGCCTTCGGCAGCTCCTGCGTGACCGGCATTACCGGTCACTGATCATCAAAATACCGCTCATGCCAATCCACCAGCGGTTGCGGCGAGTTCAGCTTCTGGCCGTAGATCACCGAGTACGACAGCACGTTTTGCACGTACTGGCGGGTTTCGTCGAACGGGATGCTTTCCACCCATACGTCGAAGCTCAGGTGATCAGCGCCACGCAGCCACTGGCGCACGCGGCCGGGGCCGGCGTTGTAGGCGGCGGAGGCGAGGACGCGGTTGCCGTTGAACTGGCTGTGGACCTGACTCAGGTAGGCGGCGCCGAGCTGGATGTTCTTGTCCGGGTCGAGCACTTGCTGCGGCGAAGCCAGGGGGATGCTGAACTTGCGCGCGGTTTCCTTGGCGGTGCCGGGCATCAGCTGCATCAGGCCGCTGGCGCCGACGCCGGAACGGGCGTCGTCCATGAAGGCACTTTCCTGGCGAGTGATGGCGAACACCCAGCTCGAATGCAGGCCACGGACCTTGGCTTCACGCACCAGGGTTTCGCGGTGGGCCATCGGGAAGCGGATGTCCAGGTCGTCCCAGTACTGCGCCTGGCTGATGGTGCGGATCGCCGGGAAGTACCATTTCAGGTCATAGGCCAGCTTGGCCTGGGCGACCATCTCGTCACGGTTGAAATGACGGCTGACGTGGTACCACTCGCGACGACCGTCGACGATCTGCCCACGGGCGTGGAATTCCAGGGCGCGACGTATGCCGGGGGTGTTGCGCACCTTGTTGATGATCGCCTGGCTGAGCACCAACGGCTTGTTCATCAGCGAGTAGGGCAATTGCGAACGGTCGGCGGCGAGGAAGCCGTAGAAATCACGTTCGCGGGCGAGGCCTTTGTAAAGCGTCTGCGCTTCCGGGTTCTGCGGTTGCGCCAGTTCCAGGCTGCGGGCCTGCCAGTAGCGCCAGCGGTTGGTGATGGCCAGGTCCTTCGGCAAACGACGGGTCAACTGATAGGCGTCGTCCCAACGGGCCAGACGCAAGAGCAGGCGCAGGCGCCATTCCGACACGGTGTTGTCGCGCAGTTCCGGGTCGTACTTGGTCATCACGTCCAGCGCGCGGGGGTCGAAACGCCGGGCGAGGGTCAGGCCGATTTCCCGGGCAATGGCGACTTTTTCATCGCGGGAGAAGTGCATGCTACTGGCGTAACCGTCGAGCAGGTCCATGGCCTTGTCCGGGTCCTGCTTGGCCAGGCGACGCAAGCCGAGGCTGACGATGTCGGACATCGGTTCATCGGCCGGGCTGAATCGCGACGGCTGATTGAGCAGTTCGGGTTTCTGCGCCACATCCACCAACAAGCGACCGCGCGGGGCGAGGGTGGTCAGGCCGCTTACCAGGCTGTTGGCCAGCGGGTAATTGCGTGCCTGAGCTGCCAGTTTGGTGCGTTCCCAGCGTTTCTGTTCGGTCAATTGACCTTCGGCGGCCCAGATCCCGAACAAGCCATCACAGGCCGCGGGTTGGGATTTGCCGGTCAGCCAGAGTTTGTCGGCATTGGCGTAACCGACAGCTTTCTGGTTATGCCCGATCTGATACTGCGCATTCAGGCAGTCCAGTTCGGTGAAGTTGAGCTTGGGGTCGTAATACTTGACGAAGGTCGCCCAGTCACCGCGATCCGCCAGCCAGCGCAACCAGCGTAGCTTCATCCAGTTGGCCTGGGGCAGGTCCCCGTGTTCGGCGAGGAATTTCTCGATTTCGGCATTGCTCGCGGTTTTCAGGCGCGCGGTCAGTTCGTCATAGGCGAGGTATGGTTCCAGCGGATAATCGCTGAGTGCCTGGCTATAGCGAAAATAAGGCTCGGAATCGCCTTTGGCCAAGGCACGCTTGGCTTCATCGTAATACTGGCGTTGGGTGGACAGGTCGACCGCCTGGACTGATTGAGCGGCAGCGGCAGAAAGCAGAAAACACGATAAAAGACTGAAAAGGCGACTGCGCATGAGACATCCGGGCAGAAAAATCATGACAAGTGCTGACAGGGCCGGCACTGAATAATCTGTAGCTTAGCCTTTTGCCAGCAATGGGCGAAAGCTTTGCCGGCCTGTCGGTGCAAGATCGCAACAATTGTCATGCAGAGTGCTACACAGGTGAAATTGCCGGCCTTCTGAAGCCTCAAGTCAGGTAGAATGCGCGCCCGGTTTTTGGAGAAGCTCATGACCCTGCTCAAATTCAGCGATGTGTCCCTTGCTTTCGGCTCTACGCCGTTGTTGGACAAGGTGTCCTGGCAGATCGCCCGTGGTGAGCGGGTGTGCATCATCGGCCGCAACGGCACTGGCAAGTCCAGCATGATGAAGCTCGTCAAGGGCGACCAGAAGCCCGATGACGGCTCTGTTTGGCGTTCACCTGGCCTCAAGATTGGCGAATTGCCGCAAGAACTGCCGGTAGCCGACGAGCGGACCGTGTTCGACGTGGTGGCTGAAGGCCTGGACGGTGTCGGCGAGCTGCTCGCGCAGTATCACCACCTGAGCCAGAACATCGTCACCGACGCCGACCTGGACAAACTGATGCACGTCCAGCACGACCTCGAAGCCCGCGACGGCTGGCGTTTGCAGCAATTGGTCGACAGCACCTTGAGCCGTCTGCAATTGCCCGCCGACAAAACCCTCGCCGAATTGTCCGGCGGCTGGCGTCGCCGCGTCCTGCTGGCCCAGGCCCTGGTTTCCGAGCCGGACCTGCTGCTGCTCGACGAACCGACCAACCACCTGGACATCGGTGCGATCGCGTGGCTCGAAGAAGCGCTGAAGGATTTCCAGGGCGCCGTGCTGTTCATCACGCACGACCGTTCCTTCCTGCAGAACCTCGCCACCCGCATCCTCGAACTGGATCGCGGCGGCCTGATCGACTGGAACGGCGACTACGCCAGTTTCCTCGTGCACAAAGAAGCCTCGCTGGCCGCTGAAGACACCGCCAACGCGCTGTTCGACAAGAAACTGGCCCAGGAAGAAGTCTGGATCCGCCAGGGCATCAAGGCGCGCCGCACCCGTAACGAAGGCCGCGTCCGCGCCCTGAAAGCCCTGCGCAATGAGCGCAGCGAGCGTCGTGAGCGCACCGGCAAGGCCAACATTCAGCTCGATACCGCTGACAAGTCCGGCAAGCAGGTGATGGTCCTCGAGAACGTGAGTTTCGCTCACCCGGGCGGCCCGTTCCTGATCAAGGACTTCTCGATGGTCCTGCAGCGCGGCGACCGTATCGGTCTGCTGGGCGCCAACGGTACCGGCAAGACCACTTTGCTGAAACTGATGCTCAACGGTCTGCAGCCCACCAGCGGCACCGTGGAAGAGGGCACGCGCATCGACGTGGCCTACTTCGACCAGTTGCGCCATCAGCTGGACCTGGAAAAGACCGTGATCGACAACGTGGCCGAAGGTCGCGACTTCATCGATATCGATGGTCAGAGCCGTCACGTGCTGAGCTACCTCGGCGACTTCCTGTTCAGCCCGCAGCGTGCCCGCACGCCGGTCAAGGCGCTGTCCGGTGGTGAGCGTGCCCGCTTGCTGTTGGCCAAATTGTTCAGCAAGCCAGCGAACCTGCTGGTCCTCGACGAACCGACCAACGACCTCGATGTGGAAACACTCGAACTGCTGGAAGAGGTCTTGCTGACCTTCAACGGCACCGTGCTGATGGTCAGCCACGACCGGGCATTCCTCGACAACGTGGTCACCAGCACCCTGGTCTTCGAAGGTGAAGGCAAGGTTCGCGAATACGTCGGTGGTTATCAGGACTGGCTACGTCAGGGCGGCTCGCCGCGCCTGCTGGGCGTGACCGAGAGCAAGTCCGGCAAGGCCGACCTGACCTCCGCGGTCGTGACCGTCGAAGCTGCACCTGTTGCTGCGGTGGAAGCGCCGGTGGCGAAGAAGAAACTCAGCTACAAGTTGCAGCGTGAGCTGGAAATGTTGCCGGGCCAGATCGAAGCCATGGAACAGCAGATTGCGACGGTTGAAGCGCAGATGGCCGACGCCGGTTTCTACCTGCGTCCGGCTGCCGAGAGCGCGGCAGTGATTGCTCAGCTTGAGCAATTGCAGGCTGAACTCGAGGTGATGGTCGAGCGTTGGGCCGAGCTGGATGCCTGATTGATCCTGCGGCAATAAAAAAGCCCGACCTCGGTTACTCGAGTGTCGGGCTTTTTGTAGGAACTGCCTTCGACAGCTCCAACAGGGGCAACGGGTTTCAGCTTTTGATCAGGCGTACGGCGAGTACATCACACGGCGCACCGTGCAGCACGTCGTTAGCGGTGGAGCCCAGTAGCAGCGCCAGGCCATGTCGGCCGTGGCTGCCGACCACGATCAGGTCGCAGGTCTGTTCCTTGGCCAGGTGATGAATTTCCTGGCGCGGCTGGCCGTAAGTCAGGTGGCTGTATTCCTTCGTGAGTTCCGGGTATTTCACGATCAACCGGTCAAGTCGCTCCTTGGCCTGGTCGAACTGCTGTTGTTGCAGTTGTGACAGGTCCATCGGCACGTCGCCGCCAAAGGCCATGGCCATCGGCTCGACAATGTGCACCAGGGACAGCTTCGCGCCATTGCTCACCGACAGTTCGCGGGCGCGGTGGATAACAGGATCGCACTCTTCGGTTAGATCTACAGCGACCAGAATATGGTTGTAGGGCATGAGGTGCTCCTCCTGAGGATTGCAATATTGGTAAGTATGGCTGGTTTCAAGCGCAATGGTTCCAAAGTGACCCAAAGCGCTCATCAAGAATCGGGAGTACAGATATGACGGTCTGGATAGTGGTGTCAATCCTGCTGGTGGTCTTGAGTCCGCTGGCATGGTTGCGACCGTCCCGCCACCAGAGCGGCCGCATGGCCTTGCGCATGGAGGCACGGCGTATCGGGCTGGCCATGCAGCTGGCGCCCCAGGAGTGGCCGCACTGGCTGAGCCAGGAGCCGCCGAGCCCGTGCGCGCAGTACCATCGACCGCGCCGGGGTAATCAGCCGAAGTGCTGGAGCTATTGGCAAAAGTCGCCGGGCGTGTGGGTCAATCAGTGGCAGGAGGTCTGTGAGGATCCGGCGTTGCTGATTCATTTCGAAAAATTGCCGGACAACGTCTACAAGATCGAAGCGGACAAGCAGATGATCACGTTGTACTGGGGCGAGAAGGGCGAAGCGACGGTTTTGCAGCAAATTGACGGGGTGCTGAAAGCACTCGCATGACTTGCGGAAATTTCGTGCTGCAATGGCGCGAAACGCCCGACAGACAGGCAATAAAAAGCCCGACATCATCATCGGGCTGGAGTTGGCCAGGCAGGCCGGAAATTCTTTGTGGCGCAGATCTTACGCTGGGCATTCGCCAAAAGCGTTCAAATTTTTTCTTCATGCCCCCGCCAGCGTAGCTGCTTAAACAGAGGTTGCCGTGAATTAGGGCGACTTTTCTAACTATTGATTCTATGAATGGCCTCACATGCACCTGCGTGTTGTGAGCCTTCGTCTTACGGAAATGACTGCAAAGTCGCGTTTCAACCAGCATTTTGGGCGATTGACAATTGCCGGAAATTCCGTGAAGGTGGCGTACCCAAATCAAACGGGCGTATGAATTGAGCGTTTGTCTTACAGGACGTTCCTACAGAATCCCGACTATCGCGTTGGCGGGTGTGCCGGGTGGATTGGCGTTAGCATCGACGAAAAGCGTCCTGCCGAGCCATTCGCCTGCGTCCGACGTGTACTGTTCAGCTTCCATATCGTGGAGATCAGTTGATGATTTACGAAGGTAAAGCCATCACGGTTAAGGCTCTTGAAAGTGGCATCGTCGAACTGAAGTTCGATCTCAAGGGTGAGTCCGTCAACAAGTTCAACCGTCTAACCCTGAACGAATTGCGTCAGGCCGTAGACACCATCAAGGCAGATGCTTCGATCAAGGGTGTGATCGTCAGCAGTGGCAAGGACGTGTTCATCGTCGGCGCCGACATCACCGAATTTGTCGAGAACTTCAAGCTGCCTGATGCAGAGCTTGTCGCTGGCAACCTCGAAGCCAACAAGATTTTCAGCGATTTCGAAGACCTCAACGTCCCGACTGTCGCCGCGATCAACGGCATCGCCCTGGGCGGCGGTCTGGAAATGTGCCTGGCGGCGGACTACCGCGTCATGTCCACCAAGGCCAAGATCGGTCTGCCAGAAGTCAAACTGGGCATCTACCCGGGCTTCGGCGGCACCGTGCGCCTGCCGCGCCTCATCGGTGCCGACAACGCCATCGAGTGGATTGCCTCCGGCAAGGAAAACCGTCCTGAAGACGCGCTGAAAGTCGGCGCCGTCGATGCCGTGGTTGCCCCTGAGAAACTGCAGGAAGCGGCTCTGGAACTGATGAAGCGCGCCATCTCTGGCGAGTTTGACTACAAGGCCAAGCGCCAGCCGAAGCTTGAAAAGCTGAAGTTGAACGCCATTGAACAAATGATGGCTTTCGAAACCGCCAAGGGTTTCGTGGCCGGTCAGGCTGGCCCGAACTACCCTGCGCCGGTTGAAGCGATCAAGACCATCCAGAAAGCGGCGAACTTCGGTCGCGACAAAGCGCTGGAAGTCGAAGCCAACGGTTTCGTCAAACTGGCCAAGACCTCTGCCGCGCAGAGCTTGATCGGTCTGTTCCTGAACGATCAGGAACTGAAGAAAAAGGCCAAGGCCTACGACGAAATCGCCAAAGACGTGAAGCAGGCCGCCGTATTGGGCGCCGGCATCATGGGCGGCGGTATCGCTTATCAGTCGGCCTCCAAAGGCACGCCGATCCTGATGAAAGACATCAACGAGCACGGTATCGAGCAGGGCCTGGCTGAAGCCGCCAAGCTGCTGGTCGGTCGCGTTGATAAAGGTCGCATGACCGCGGCGAAAATGGCTGAAGTGCTCAACGGCATTCGTCCGACCCTGTCCTACGGTGACTTCGGTCACGTGGATCTGGTGGTCGAAGCTGTCGTCGAGAACCCGAAGGTCAAGCAAGCCGTATTGGCCGAAGTCGAAGACAAGGTCAAAGAGGGCACCATCCTCGCGTCCAACACCTCGACCATTTCCATCACCTTGCTGGCCAAAGCCCTCAAGCGCCCGGAAAACTTCGTCGGCATGCACTTCTTCAACCCGGTGCACATGATGCCGCTGGTTGAAGTGATCCGTGGCGAGAAGTCCAGCGAGCTGGCTGTTGCCACCACCGTTGCCTACGCCAAGAAAATGGGCAAGAACCCGATTGTCGTCAACGACTGCCCGGGCTTCCTGGTCAACCGCGTGCTGTTTCCGTACTTCGGCGGTTTCGCCAAACTGGTCAGCGCCGGTGTGGACTTCGTCCGTATCGACAAGGTCATGGAAAAATTCGGCTGGCCTATGGGCCCGGCATACCTGATGGACGTGGTCGGCATCGACACCGGGCACCACGGTCGTGACGTGATGGCTGAAGGTTTCCCGGATCGCATGAAAGACGATCGCCGCTCGGCCATCGACGTGCTCTACGAAGCAAAGCGCCTGGGCCAGAAGAACGGCAAGGGTTTCTACGCTTACGAGACCGACAAGAAGGGCAAGCAGAAGAAAGTCGCCGACCCGTCGGTACTGGAAGTGCTCAAGCCGATCGTCTACGAGCAGCGCGAAGTCACTGACGAAGACATCATCAACTGGATGATGATCCCGCTGTGCCTGGAAACCGTGCGTTGCCTGGAAGACGGCATTGTCGAAACCGCCGCCGAAGCCGACATGGGTCTGGTCTACGGTATTGGTTTCCCTCCATTCCGTGGCGGTGCGCTGCGCTACATCGATTCGCTCGGTGTTGCAGAGTTCGTTGCCCTGGCTGACCAGTACGCCGATTTGGGCGCGCTGTACCACCCGACCGCGAAGCTGCGTGAAATGGCCAAGACTGGCCAACGGTTCTTCGGTTAAGCGTCCCAACTTTTGAGCGAGAGTGAAATTTTATGAGCTTGAATCCAAGAGACGTCGTGATTGTCGACTTCGGTCGTACTCCGATGGGCCGCTCCAAGGGCGGCATGCACCGCAACACCCGTGCCGAAGACATGTCGGCGCACCTGATCAGCAAATTGCTGGAACGCAACGTCAAGGTTGACCCGAACGAAGTCGAAGACGTGATCTGGGGCTGCGTGAACCAGACCCTGGAGCAGGGCTGGAACATCGCCCGCATGGCGTCCCTGATGACGCAGATCCCGCACACTGCCGCCGGCCAGACCGTCAGTCGTCTGTGTGGTTCGTCGATGAGCGCGCTGCACACCGCTGCGCAAGCGATCATGACCGGCAACGGTGACGTGTTCGTCGTCGGCGGCGTCGAGCACATGGGCCACGTGAGCATGATGCACGGTGTCGATCCGAACCCGCACATGTCCCTGTACGCGGCGAAAGCCTCGGGCATGATGGGCCTGACCGCTGAAATGCTGGGCAAAATGCACGGCATCACTCGCGAACAACAGGACGCTTTCGGCGTGCGCTCCCACCAGCTCGCCCACAAGGCGACCCTGGAAGGCAAGTTCAAAGACGAAATCATCCCGATGCAGGGCTATGACGAGAACGGTTTCCTGAAACTGTTCGACTACGATGAAACCATTCGTCCGGAAACCACTCTGGAAAGCCTGGCGGCTCTCAAGCCTGCTTTCAATCCAAAGGGCGGCACCGTGACTGCCGGTACTTCGTCGCAGATTACCGATGGTGCTTCGTGCATGATCGTGATGTCGGCGCAGCGTGCCCAGGACCTGGGTATCCAGCCTCTGGCCGTGATTCGTTCGATGGCAGTGGCAGGTGTGGATCCGGCAATCATGGGCTATGGTCCAGTTCCGGCAACACAGAAAGCACTGAAGCGCGCGGGTCTGGGGATCAACGATATCGACTTCTTCGAGCTCAACGAAGCTTTCGCCGCACAGGCCCTGCCTGTGCTGAAAGATCTGAAAGTGCTCGACAAGATGAACGAGAAGGTTAACCTGCACGGCGGCGCAATCGCCTTGGGTCACCCATTCGGTTGCTCCGGTGCACGTATCTCCGGCACTTTGCTCAACGTGATGAAGCAAAATGGCGGCACCTTTGGGGTAGCCACCATGTGCATTGGTCTCGGCCAAGGCATCTCCACCGTCTTCGAACGCGTTTAAGCGTCTCGTTGATGGAAGCCGGGGCCAAGTGCCCCGGTTTTTGTTTTTCTGAATTTATTTTTGTTTTTATTTTGAAAAGATTTGAGAGAGGGCCAAACCATGCCGATACAACCTGGGCTCTACCAACATTACAAAGGTCCGCAGTACCGTGTATTTAATGTTGCGCGGCATTCCGAGACCGAAGAAGAAGTGGTCTTCTACCAAGCCCTGTATGGCGATTACGGCTTTTGGGTACGTCCCTTGAGCATGTTCCTGGAGTCGGTCGAGGTTGACGGCGAACAGGTCCCACGCTTTGCTTTGGTGCAAGCCGAACCGAGCCTTTTTTCCAAGCCATAAGCTGAGTGCGCGCTGAACCCTGCGCTTGACCTCACCTTGTAGCCACTATATATAGCGGTGCCGCGTCAGGCGCCAACCGCCTTTCACTTCTAGAATTCAGGAATTTTCTGATCCATGGGCAAATCGCTGGTCATTGTGGAATCCCCGGCTAAGGCCAAGACCATCAACAAGTATCTGGGTAACCAATACGTGGTGAAGTCGAGTATCGGCCATATCCGAGACCTGCCCACCAGCGGTTCGGCTAGCGCCAGCAAAGAGCCAGCCGCCAAGCGCAGCAAGGCCGCCGCGGGTGAAGGTCCGGTGCTCACGCCGAAAGAGAAGGCGCGCAAGCAGCTCGTCTCGCGCATGGGTGTCGATCCCGATCATGGCTGGAAAGCCAAGTACGAGATCCTCCCGGGCAAAGAGAAGGTCATCGAAGAGCTGCGCCGGCTCGCCAAAGATGCTGACACCATCTATCTCGCAACCGACTTGGATCGCGAGGGGGAAGCCATTGCCTGGCACCTGCGCGAAGCCATCGGTGGTGACGACAGCCGCTACAAGCGCGTGGTGTTCAACGAAATCACCAAGAAGGCGATTCAGGAGGCCTTCTCCAAGCCGGGCGAACTGGACATAGACCGTGTCAACGCCCAGCAGGCGCGTCGTTTCCTCGATCGCGTGGTGGGTTACATGGTTTCGCCGCTGCTGTGGGCCAAGGTCGCTCGCGGCCTGTCCGCCGGTCGCGTGCAGTCGGTTGCGGTAAAACTGGTGGTCGAGCGTGAGCGTGAGATCCGCGCGTTCAACCCGGAAGAGTACTGGGAAGTCCACGCTGACCTCGGCACCGCCAAGGGCGCTACCGTGCGCTTCGACGTGGCCCGCGAGAAAGGCGAAGCCTTCAAGCCGCTTAACGAAACCCAGGCCATGGCCGCGCTGGAGAAGCTCAAGTCTTCCAGCTACAGCATCGTCAAGCGTGAAGACAAACCGACCAGCAGCAAGCCGTCGGCACCGTTCATCACCTCCACCCTGCAGCAGGCCGCGAGTAACCGCCTGGGCTTCGGGGTGAAGAAAACCATGATGATGGCCCAGCGTTTGTACGAAGCGGGCTACATCACGTATATGCGTACCGACTCCACCAACCTCTCGGTGGATGCGGTGGCGATGGCGCGTACTTATATTGAAGGCGAGTTCGGTAAGAAGTACCTGCCGGAAAACCCGAACGTCTACAGCAGCAAGGAAGGCGCACAAGAGGCTCACGAAGCGATTCGTCCCTCCGACGCCAATACCGAGCCAAGCAAGCTGTCGGGCATGGAGCGTGATGCTGAGCGTCTGTACGAGCTGATCTGGCGCCAGTTCCTCGCTTGCCAGATGTTGCCTGCGCAATACCTGTCGACTACCGTGACCGTCGGTGCCGGCGATTTCGAGTTGCGTGCCAAAGGCCGCATCCTGAAGTTCGACGGCTACACCCGCGTTATGCCGCAAATTGCCAAGCCTGGCGATGACGATGTGCTGCCGGACATGGCCCAGGGCGACGCGATGAAGCTGATCAAGCTTGATCCGACCCAGCACTTCACCAAGCCGCCGGCCCGTTACTCGGAAGCGAGCCTGGTCAAGGAAATGGAAAAACGCGGCATCGGTCGTCCTTCGACCTACGCAGCGATCATTTCGACCATCCAGGATCGTGGCTACGTAGCGCTGCACAACCGTCGTTTCTACTCGGAAAAGATGGGCGATATCGTTACCGAGCGCCTGGCCGAGAGCTTCTCCAATCTCATGGACTACGGCTTTACCGCCGGCATGGAAGAGAACCTCGATGACGTGGCCCAGGGCGAACGCGACTGGAAAAACGTGCTCGACGAGTTCTACGGCGACTTCAAGAAGAAACTCGAAGTAGCTGAAAGCGCGGAAGGCGGCATGCGTGCCAACCAGCCGGTGATGACGGATATTCCGTGCGTGGTGTGCGGTCGTCCGATGCAGATTCGTACCGCATCCACTGGCGTGTTCCTCGGTTGCTCGGGCTACAGCCTGCCGCCGAAAGAACGCTGCAAGGCCACCGTCAACCTGGTGCCGGGCGACGAAATCGCCGCGGACGACGAGGGTGAATCGGAATCCCTGGTGCTGCGTGGCAAGCACCGTTGCCCGATCTGCAGCACGGCGATGGACGCTTACCTGCTGGATGAGAAGCGCAAGCTGCACATCTGCGGTAACAACCCGGACTGCGACGGCTACGAAATCGAAGAAGGCAGCTATCGCATCAAAGGCTACGAAGGTCCGAGCCTGGAATGCGACAAGTGCGGCAGCGAGATGCAGCTCAAGACCGGCCGTTTCGGCAAGTTCTTCGGCTGCACCAACGCGACATGTAAAAACACCCGCAAACTGCTGAAAAGCGGTGACGCGGCGCCGCCGAAGATGGATCCGGTGAAGATGCCTGAGCTGAAATGCGAAAAGGTCAACGACACCTACATACTGCGCGATGGGGCTTCCGGTCTGTTCCTGGCGGCGAGCCAGTTCCCGAAAAACCGCGAGACTCGTGCTCCGTTGGTGATCGAGATTGTGCCGCACAAAGACGAGATCGATCCGAAGTACCACTTCCTCTGTGAAGCGCCGAAGAAAGATCCGGATGGTCGTCCAGCCGTGATTCGCTACAGCCGCAAGACCAAGGAGCAATACGTGCAGACCGAAGTCGAAGGCAAGCCAACAGGCTGGAAAGCTTTCTACGACGGTGGCAAATGGACGGTTGAAGACAAGCGGACCCCCGCGAAGGCTTAAAACGTCGCTGCACTGAAAAGGCCGCCTGACAATCCTCGGATTTTCAGGCGGCCTTTTTGTTTTGGGCTTGCGGTCGGATCGGCTGATCCACGACACTGTGGAGTCTGTGTGACGCAATTATTTCGCTGTGGAGGCTGCCGTCATGGCCCACGAACTCTATACCCGTACCAATCAGAAGATTTATTTTGCCGGCCTGTCGCTCGAAGCGCTTGCCAGGGCCGAAGAGGGGCGGGCGATGAATTCCCTGGCACTGATTCAGGCCGGGCGCGAATCGGCGCTGTTTCACCTTTACGGTGCGCTGCTGGGGTTGTGCCATGAAATAGCCGGTTTCTATCGCTTGCCCCAGGCCAATGCGCCGCGGGCAGAGATGTTGCTGACCCGCGAGGTGCTGGAAGCCATCGCGATTCCGGAAATGGCCGAGCTGGTGGAGTTGGCGGGTAATTCCGAAACCTGGCTGGCTAAACTCCTGGCCGCTCACGCAGCCCTGTTTCAGCCGCCACGGGTGCCGCACAAGCCGAAAGGCGACGTGACGCAGCCGTTGATCATGGCGGTGAACCTGGATGAAGAGGAAGCGCCTCAAGAGCTGAGTCGCGAAGAGCTGGAGAGTTGGCGGCAGAACCTCAAAGGGCTGGCGCTTCGCTTTCGTGAAGGGTTGAACGAGTGCTAAGGAATTGATCGATTTTGACGGATGACCCATTGGGTTGGCCGTTCAGCATTAAGTACTAATAGATATTTCTTCGCGATGACTTCTGGTCAAGATCCCGAGCGAAGCCTGGCCGATGCCTATATAATCCCCGCCTTTCGTGGAGAACAGACCTTTATGCCAACGTCCTTTCTAGAAATTGTCGAGTTACCAGACGGCCGAATCGAGCTGCGCAGGGCTGAGGACGAGGGTTCTCTGGTTACTTTGGATTTCTCCGAGGATGCCAAGGCGTTCCTGCAAGGCAATCACGTGGAAGTCGCCAAGGCGATGTTGAGCGTTGGTGTGCAGATGGCGGGACGCTTGGTAGAAGGCGAATTCAATAAAGATGAGGAACCGCGGATCCTGCATTGATCCCGTCCGTCGGTTTCTGCTGATTCCGCTATAGATCGGCTTCTCTATCCCTGGAGAAGCCAAGCCCTTTTCAGGGCGCAAATTGTTTATCAGTTATCCCAATCTAATATTCAGGCTTTGAGCGTCCCCGGTGCGGGCGGCGCTGATCAGCTGTTGCCGCGAAGTGGCGGTCAGCGGGTTGAGCCAGCTGACGACCGTGTGACTGCGGCCCAGTCGCAAGGCTTCGCAGGTCAGCTGTTGAGCGCTCTGGGTGCCGCGCGGTTGCAGCAGCAGGATGCGTTCGCGGTTAAGGCCGGCGTCTCGCAACCAGGTCTGGGTCAGGCTGGCGGGCGGGGCGATCAGCGTCAGCCAGCGTGCGTCCTGGTCCTGGCTCAATTCCCGGAGAATCGGCGCCAGAAGGTTCAGGCAGCTCCCTGCTGCACCACGCAGTGATAGCTCGCTGAAGACCTCGGGCTCGGCGCTCCAGGGCGACTCGACCACATCTTTCAGGATCGGCGCCAGCGGTTGCACCATGAACGCCTCGAACAACGGCAGTTGGGCTTGCTGTGGTGTATGTGGGAACTGCATAAAGCCTCCTTTAGCGGCGAATCACGCCGACACTCAAGCCTTCGATCACCAGTTCCTGATCTTTCAGGTTGACTTCAATGGGGGCGAACTCAGGGTTTTCGGCAATCAGCCAGACTTTGCTGCCATCGCGCTTGAAGCGCTTGACGGTCACTTCATCGCCAATCCGTGCCACCACGATCTGGCCGTTGCGGGCTTCACGGGTGGTGTGGACGGCGAGCAGGTCACCGTCGAAAATGCCCACGTCCTTCATGCTCATGCCATGCACCCGCAACAGATAGTCGGCACGCGGATGGAAGAACGTCGGATTGATGTTGCAGGACTCTTCGATGTGTTGCTGGGCGAGGATGGGTGCACCAGCCGCTACGCGACCGATGATCGGCAGGGTGGACTCGTCGGCCTTGGCTTCGAAACCGGGAATACGGATACCGCGAGAGGCGCCAGGCGTCATCTCGATCGCACCTTTGCGGGCTAATGCCTTGAGGTGTTCTTCCGCCGCGTTTGGCGATTTGAAACCCAGTTC
The DNA here is from genome assembly GCF_055179735.1 of Pseudomonas sp. Emmai. Lineage (NCBI taxonomy): Bacteria > Pseudomonadati > Pseudomonadota > Gammaproteobacteria > Pseudomonadales > Pseudomonadaceae > Pseudomonas > Pseudomonas sp. Emmai. The sequence continues at coordinate 2,468,180 of NZ_CM143685.1, forward strand.
CTGAGCGATTTCCGCGCGGGTCGGCGGGTAGCCGTTGTCGTCGAGGCAACGTTTGATGAAGGCCAGAATCTCTGCTTGGCGTGGCGTCAGCTTTAGCATATTGATCGCTCTGTCTTTTTATACAGTGACTGGGATTATATACAGTGAAAGCTTCTTGGCAATGCCCCTTTTTTAGCGCGCCGCTGGACGGTCAGTCAGCTCGCTGATTAACGACGCCGGGTTGTATGGTTAAATAGCTGACCGACCATTCCCAAAACGAACCGGCAGGCTTGACAATGCACAGGCTGAAACGTATGTTTCAAACAAGTGTTTGTCAGGCGGAGTAGCCATGGCCCAGTCGGAAACCGTTGAACGCATTCTCGATGCTGCCGAGCAGTTGTTCGCGGAAAAAGGTTTCGCCGAAACCTCGTTGCGTCTGATCACCAGCAAGGCAGGGGTCAACCTGGCGGCGGTGAATTATCATTTCGGCTCCAAGAAGGCATTGATCCAGGCGGTGTTCTCGCGCTTCCTCGGGCCGTTCTGCACCAGCCTCGATAAGGAGCTGGAACGGCGACAGGCCAAGCCGGAAAACAAGCCGACGCTGGAAGACCTGCTGGAAATCCTCGTCGAGCAGGCCCTGGTGGTACAGCCACGTAGCGGCAACGATCTCTCCATATTCATGCGGTTGCTGGGCCTGGCCTTCAGTCAGAGCCAGGGCCACTTGCGTCGTTATCTGGAAGACATGTACGGCAAGGTTTTCCGTCGCTACATGATGCTGGTCAACGAGGCCGCACCGCGTATTCCGCCGATCGAACTGTTCTGGCGCGTGCACTTCATGCTCGGCGCTGCAGCGTTCAGCATGTCGGGGATCAAGGCCCTGCGGGCGATTGCCGAGACCGATTTCGGCGTCAACACGTCCATCGAGCAGGTGATGCGCCTGATGGTGCCGTTCCTCGCTGCTGGCATGCGTGCCGAAACGGGCGTCACCGACACTGCCATGGCCACCGCGCAGTTGCGTCCGCGCAGCAAGTCGGCCCCGGTTGCCGCCAAGGTTTAACCGCACACGGGTGGGCGCGGCAGCTGACATCCGCTAAGCTAGCCGCCCATGCCGACTCTCGTTTTGAACCCGTTTCCCATTGATATCACCGACCTGCCGGGCACAGCCCTCGGCGGCGACATCGTGCGAGCCGGGTTTTTCGTTTTCAAGGAATCCTTATGACTGCTGGCCTGCAAGGCTCGTTGATGGTGGACGTCGCCGGTACCTGGCTGACGGCCGAAGATCGCCAATTGTTGCGCCAGCCTGAAGTGGGCGGCCTGATCATTTTCGCCCGCAATATCGAGCACCCACGCCAGGTGCGCGAACTGAGCGCCGCGATCCGTGCCATTCGTCCTGATCTGCTGTTGGCGGTAGACCAGGAGGGCGGTCGGGTCCAGCGCTTGCGTCAGGGCTTCGTGCGACTGCCGGCCATGCGGGCCATTGCCGACAACCCGAATGCCGAATACCTGGCCGAACAATGCGGCTGGATCATGGCCACCGAAGTCCTCGCTGTTGGTCTCGACCTGAGCTTCGCCCCGGTATTGGATCTGGATTACCAGCGCAGCGCTGTGGTCGGTACCCGCTCCTTCGAAGGCGACCCCGAGCGCGCAGCGTTGCTCGCCGGAGCCTTCATCCGCGGCATGAACAGCGCCGGCATGGCCGCCACCGGCAAGCATTTCCCGGGCCACGGTTGGGCCGAGGCGGATTCCCACGTCGCCATTCCCAACGATGAACGCAGTCTCGACGAGATCCGCGCCAATGATTTGGTGCCGTTCGCTCGACTGAGCAAGCAACTGGCCGCCGTCATGCCAGCCCACGTTATTTATCCACAGGTCGACTCGCAACCGGCCGGTTTCTCCCGGCGCTGGTTGCAGGACATCCTGCGTGGTGAGTTGCAGTTCGACGGCGTGATCTTCAGCGATGATCTGTCCATGGCCGGCGCCCATGTGGTCGGCGATGCCGCCAGTCGCATCGAAGCCGCGCTGACCGCCGGTTGCGATATGGGCCTGGTGTGCAACGATCGTGCGGCTGCCGAGCTGGCCCTGACCGCTGCCCAGCGCATGAAGGTCAAGCCATCGCCACGTATCGCGCGGATGCGCGGCCAGTCGTTTGCCGGTACCGAATATCGTCAAGACCCGCGCTGGCTCGTTGCTGTCGGCGCGCTCAAAGACGCTCAACTGATTGGATAAGGACTTTTCGTTATGACGATCTACGCGATTATCGGCGGCACCGGCCTGACTCAACTCGAAGGCCTGAGCATTCGTCAGTCACTGGCGGTAGACACGCCTTACGGTCCGCCATCGTCCGAGGTGCATATCGGTGAATATGCGGGCAAGGAAGTGCTGTTTCTCGCGCGCCACGGTCACCCGCATCGTTTGCCGCCGCATCAGGTGAATTACCGCGCCAACCTCTGGGCGCTGAAACAGGCCGGGGCCGAAGCGATTCTTGCGGTCAATGCCGTGGGTGGGATTCATGCCGCCATGGGCACTGGACATTTCTGCGTGCCCCACCAGTTGATCGATTACACCAGCGGTCGCGAACACACCTATTTCGCCGGAGACCTGGAACAGGTCACTCACATCGATTTCAGCTATCCGTACAGCGAGCCGCTGCGTCAGCAGTTGATTGCTGCATTGGCAGCGGAAGGTGTGGGCTACAGCAGTCATGGCGTATACGCCTGCACCCAAGGCCCACGCCTGGAAACCGTCGCTGAAATCGCCCGGCTGGAACGTGACGGCTGCGACATCGTCGGCATGACCGGCATGCCCGAAGCGGCGCTGGCCCGTGAGCTGGAACTGGATTACGCCTGCCTCGCGCTGGTGGTCAACCCGGCGGCGGGCAAGTCCACGGCGGTGATCACCATGGCCGAGATCGAACAGGCGTTGCATGACGGGATGGGCAAAGTGAAGTCGACGTTGGCGCGGGTGCTTGAAGGTTAAATTGTGCGCTACCGTCACTAATTCAATTTAAAAAGCATTGAGTGTATGTCTGCAATCATTGAGCAAATTCAACAGCTGTCATGGGCGGAAGAGTTCAGTCATCGTGCTCTGGATAAGGCGCGCAAATACGCACAGGAGGATCGGGTAAAAATTCTCGAACTTGATGATGTGCTCGTTCGTGCGAACTGCCGGGGCTCCCGAGGTTACGTCTACGAACAGCACATCGAACTGGTCGAAGATGCGGATGGTGATTTTGAGCTGGATTGCACCTGCTCATGCCCCGTACTGACTGATTGCAAACACTGCGCAACCGTTATCTATCACCTGCAGGAACTGCCTGTCGCCGCGACTGACGGTGCGGTTTCCGTTCACTTGAATCGCGAGCTGGAGCGCTGGCTCGACGGTATCCCTTCTGCAACTAATCCCTCTGACGAGTCGACGCAGGTCACTGGCGCGCGCCTGTTCTACAAACTCAGGGCGACGCCTGTCGCCGGGAAATGGACGCTGGAAATCTTCAAGGCCCGTCAGCTCAAGGACGGCCATTTGCAAGACATCAAGTCAGTGTATTCACTCTCGGATACGCTGATTCGCCAACCCGGTTATCTGACCGAACTCGACCTTCGAATCGCCAGGCTTTTGGTGGCGGTTCACTCCCACCACGCCTATTACTCCGGTTATCCCCTGGAAGGCAGCAGTGGTGCAGAACTGATCGAGATGCTGTTGCGCACCTCGCGCCTTTTCCTCGATCTCGACCAGCCCCAGCCCCTGACACCAGGAATGAGGAGGACGGGCCAATTCGTCTGGGCCGAGCAAGCAAACGGCAGTTTCCGCCCGCAATGGGGTAGCGATGAAGCCCCGGTGGAAACGATCCTGGCCCTGGAGCCTTTGTACTATGTGGATCGCGAGCGGCTGCAGGTCGGGCCTTTGTTCAGCGAGATGGATGAGAAGCTGGCGTGTCATTTGTCGTTGGCGCCCGATATTCCGGCGCGTCAGGCAATGCAGTTCAGCCATCGGATGAGCGCCGCGACGCGCGTCGCGCCGGCACCCCATGCGCTGACGGAGCGGGTCATCGACGGCATTCTTCCTCAGGCTCACCTGACGCTCGCCAGTGCCAAGCGTTACGTGCGCTGGCAGCATGAGGCAGAGCACCGTGCGGCATTGGTCTTTACCTACAACGGCCATCCGACGTCGGACCGGAACCCGGAGGTGTTGATCCTTTCCGGGACTGAAACCCAGCGTATCCAACGCAATCCCGTCGCTGAAAAAGCCTTGCGCCAAGCCTTGCAAAAACACGGTTTCAAAAAAGCCACGCGCAAAAGCAGCCTCGACCGTCCGGGTGAAATGTTCACGCTGCCGGATGACACCGCCTGGCTTGCCTTTGCGCAGGATGGGGTTCCGGCGCTGAGGGAGAGAAATTGGCTGATCGATATCAGCGACAACTTCCACTTCAACGTGCAGCCTGTGGAAGAGTGGTATGCGGAGGTTGAGGAAGAGGCGGGGCACCAGTGGTTTGACCTGCAACTGGGGATCGTCGTTAACGGCGAGCGGCATAGCCTGTTACCGATTTTGCTGCATTTACTGCGCAGTCAGCCGCAACTGATGGACCCTGCAAGCCTGGCAAAACGTCATGATGACGAACAAGTGTTGATCGAGTTGGGGGCAGGGCGTGTTCTTTCCCGTGACACCACGAAAGTCGCGCTGCCTTATGGTCGTATCAAGCCGTTGATGGCCACCCTTGGCGAGTTGTACCTGGGGGGGCACGAGGGCGACTCGTTGCGTTTGACTGCGCCGGACGCCGCGCGCCTCAGTGCGCTGGAAGGCGTTCCACTGGTCTGGCAGGGCGGCGAGCGACTGCGCAGTTTTGCCAAACGCTTGCGTGAGTCGACGCACGTTCAGGTCGAAGCGCCCGAGGGCCTGAAGGCGACACTGCGACCGTATCAGCTTGAAGGCCTGAACTGGATGCAAACCCTTCGCGAACTGGAAGTGGGCGGCATCCTCGGCGACGACATGGGGCTGGGGAAAACCCTGCAAACCCTGGCTCACCTGCTGACGGAAAAACTGGCCGGGCGCCTTGATTGTCCGGCGCTGGCCGTGATGCCCACCAGCCTGATTCCCAACTGGCTCGACGAGTCCCTGCGCTTTACCCCGCAATTAAAAGTGCTGGCACTGCATGGCGCTGCCCGGCAAAAAGACTTTACCAACCTTGCTGAATACGACCTGGTGTTGACTACCTATGCGCTGCTGCCTCGGGACCTGGAGATTTTGCAGCCGCAGGCCTGGAGCGTGCTGATTCTCGACGAAGCGCAGAACATCAAAAACCCGCTCAGCAAAGCCGCTCAAGCCGCCCGTGATCTACAGGCTCGCCAGCGATTGTGTCTGTCCGGTACGCCGCTGGAAAACCACCTCGGCGAGTTGTGGTCGCAGTTCCACTTTCTGTTGCCCGGCTGGCTTGGGGACAGCAAAACCTTCAACCGCGATTACCGCACGCCGATCGAGAAGCACGGCAACAGCGAGCGTATGCAGCACCTGACCGCCCGGATAAAACCTTTCTTGCTCCGGCGCAAGAAAGACCAGGTGGCGACTGAACTGCCGCCGAAAACCGAGATTGTGCATTGGGTTGATCTCAGCGACGGGCAACGGGATGTGTATGAAACCGTGCGCGTGGCGATGGACAAGAAGGTCCGCGACGAAATCGCCCGCAGTGGCGTGGGGCGCAGTCAAATCATCATCCTCGACGCGTTGCTCAAGCTGCGTCAGGTCTGCTGCGATCTGCGCCTGATCAAGACGCCGCTCACCGCCAAAGCCTTGCGTTCGGGCAGTGGCAAACTGGTCAGTCTGATGGAGATGCTGGAAGAACTGCTCAGTGAAGGGCGCAAGATTCTGCTGTTTTCACAGTTCACCTCGATGCTGGCCCTGATTGAGGAGGAGTTGCAGCAGCGTGGCCTCGGCTATTCGATACTGACTGGCGAAACCACGGATCGGCGCACGCCGGTCAAGAACTTCCAGAGCGGTAACGTGCCATTGTTTTTGATCAGTCTGAAAGCTGGCGGCACCGGCCTGAACCTGACGGCGGCGGACACGGTGATCCATTTCGATCCCTGGTGGAACCCGGCGGTAGAAAATCAGGCGACCGACCGTGCCTATAGGATCGGGCAAAACAAACCGGTGTTCGTCTACAAGCTGATTGCCCGGGGTACGGTGGAAGAAAAAATCCAGGCGTTGCAGCAGGAGAAAGCCGTGCTGGCCGAAGCGGTGCTTGAAGGTGGGGCGTCGGGTGGGTTGAAGCTTGATCCGAGTGATATCGAGGCGTTGTTTGCACCGTTGCCCACTCTCAAGGCCTGATAGCGGGTTTCTTCAGTACTGGCCTCTTCGCGGGCAAGCCTCGCTCCTACGGGTTTTGTGTCGTTCGCGGCATAGAACCTGTAGGAGCAAGGCTTGCCCGCGATGGCGATCTACCTGACGCCACAGACCTCAACGCTTCTCCAGCTTATCCGGCAACGGCGCAAACAGCGCTTCAATGTCATCACTCTGCAACTTCCAGTCCCCGGCCGAGCGGCCATCCAGTACGCCCGCCGCCAGGTCGGACTTTTCCTTTTGCAGGTGCTGAATCTTCTCTTCGACCGTACCCCGGGCAATCATCTTGTAGACGAACACGGGCTTCTCCTGGCCGATGCGATAAGCCCGGTCAGTCGCCTGGTTTTCCGTCGCCGGGTTCCACCACGGGTCGTAGTGAATCACCGTGTCGGCTTCGGTCAGGTTCAAACCCACGCCACCAGCCTTCAAGCTGATCAGAAAGATCTGACGCTTGCCGCTCTGGAAGTCCTTCACCGGTGCGCGTCGGTCGCGGGTTTGTCCGGTCAATAGGGCGTATTCAACACCGCGCTTCTTCAGTTCGACCTCGATCAGCGCCAGCATCGAGGTGAACTGCGAGAACAGCAAAATACGCCGGCCTTCTTCAAACAACTCGTCAAGCATCTCCATCAAGCTGTCGAGCTTGCCGGACGTGCTACCGCGAGTAGGCAGGACGGCGTCGTTGACCAGGCGCAAGTCGCAGCAGACCTGGCGCAGCTTCAGCAGTGCTTCCAGGATGATGATCTGGCTGCGGGCCACGCCTTTGCGGGTGATCTCATCGCGAACTTTCTTGTCCATGGCCAGGCGCATGGTTTCGTACACGTCGCGCTGGGCTTCGTTGAGATCGACCCAATGGATGATCTCGGTTTTCGGCGGCAATTCGGTCGCCACCTGTTCCTTGGTCCTGCGCAGCAGAAACGGTTTGATCCGACCGTTGAGGTGCTGAAGTCGGACCTCACTGCCGCGCTTTTCGATGGGCACGCGGTAATCGCGATTGAAGCTTTTCACATCGCCGAGCCAACCGGGCAGCAGGAAGTGGAACAGTGACCACAGCTCGCCCAAGTGGTTTTCCAGCGGCGTGCCACTCAGGCACAGACGCTGCCGGGCATTTAACTCACGGGCCGCCTGGGCCGCCTTGCTGTTGGGGTTCTTGATGTATTGCGCTTCATCCAGCACCAACACGTGCAGTGGCACCGCCGCCAGGGTTTCCACGTCCTTGGGCAGCAATGCATAGGTGGTCAGGATCAGGTCGTAATCGGTCAGGTTCTCGAAGTGTTTTTTGCGGCTGGCGCCGTACAGCGCCAGCACGTTGAGCTGTGGCGTGAAGTGCGCCGCTTCGTCGAGCCAGTTGGGGATCAGGCTGGTGGGCATCACCACCATGCACGGCCGATCAAGACGCCCGGCGATTTTCTCGCTGAGAATATGCGCCAGGGTCTGTAGGGTTTTGCCCAGGCCCATGTCATCCGCGAGAATCCCGCCGACTTCCAGCTGGCGCAACGACTGCATCCAGCTCAGGCCTTCGAGCTGATATGGCCGCAACGTAGCGTTCAAGCCCTGCGGTGCCTCTGTGGTGAAATCCTTGATATCGCGCAGGCGCTGGGCAAAGGTACGAATCTGATCGCCGCCTTCCCACAGCAACGGCATGTCTTCCAGCGGATTCAGCCGGATGGCGTCAGCCTTGCTCAAGCGCAGCGTGGTTTCGCCGGGCCCTTGCAGGTAAAACTCGCCAAGGGTCGCCAGTACCGGTTTCAAGCGGCCGAAGGGCAGGGCGACTTGCAGCGGGCCGTATTCGGAGTTCGGGCGATTGGGGATGTTCACCAGGATCAACTCGTCATCGCGACGGCGGGCCAGGCGTTCCGGGTTGAGGATTTCGGTGTGCGAGCGCATCAGGTTCAACAGGATCGGCAGCAGGCTAAGCCGTTCGCCATTGACGATGATCCCCAGCTCCAGATCAAACCAGTCGCGCTCCGGCACTTGTTCGACAGTGGCGTACCAATCGTCCACGGCCGTCAGGTCGAAACCGAAATCCTCGTCGATCTGCAACTCCCAGCCCTGGGTGCGCAGCTTCGGCAAATCATTGAGGGTGAAGGTCAGCCAGGCGCTGTCGTTGACCATTTCGAACAGTTCGCCAGCGCTTTCGGGCAAGGCCTTGCTTTGCCGGGTGGCGATCTTGAAACCGAGGATTCTTAGCTGTTCCCTGTAGGCCTGTTCGACTTCCGGGTGACGTTTTATCCGTAAGGTCTGTGTCTCCTGACGAATCAGGACGTCGGCATTCTTCTGCCCGGACACGTATTCATCCAGATAGCTGAAGGACAGCGCCGCACGATGCTGGATGTAGCGCTGCATCTTGCCGTTGCGCGGTTCGAAGGCGCTGAATTCGACACTCGCCAGCCACAGGCGCGGCACCGGTTGCACGTTATCCACCAGCACTTGTGGCGGTGCCTTCGGGCTGCGGTTTTCCAGGACTGCCTGGAGTTTTTCCAGCAGTTCGGCGTCTTGCGCAGCCGCCGGATAGGCCAGGGTTTCCTGGACTTTGAGCAGCACCGCCGCGCAATGTTTGCAGTTGCTGTGGACCGGGCAGGTGCAGTTGGCGTCGACCATCAGCAAGGTGCCTTTGGCTGACTCGCGCAGGCGAATGGTCTGACGGTAAACGTTACCGCCCGAACCTTCGCACGCAGCGATGATCGTGGCATCGCCGACCTCGACGATCCTGACGCGGTTCTCCAGCGCGTAGCGACGGCCACGCTCCAGGCTCTGTTCCTTGAATCGGCTGACCCAGGAAGGTGCCAGGGGTTTGCTCAGGGTCGACATAAGGACTTCAATCAGTCCGGAATTTCTTCGGGGGCTGGCCGAGGGGCTGGCGCAGTCAGCGAGGTGATCTTGATCATCAGGCCCAGATGGCCGTTATCGAGGTAGTTCAGCTGGCCGCTCCTGGTGTGGCTTTCCTGCTTCAGACGTTCGCTGGCAGTGACCATGCCGTTGGCGTCGAACTGATTGACCCAGAAGTCCGCGTCAATGTCGGTGAGGCGCCCCACCTTCAGGTCAAGCGTGCCTTCGATCGGGAATTGACCGAACTGTTCGTTGCCGTCGCTGATCGCAATCTTGCTGGCTTCTTCACCCAGGTTCTGTTGCCAGGCCTTGTGCAGCAGCACCGTGTAGTCGGCGCTGTTGGTGAGTTTTTCCACTGTGCCATTGAGGCTTGGCGTGCGCAGGCTGTCGGGGGCGATGTGTTGTGCGCCGGCCGCCCAGTCTTCCGGTGCTGCACGACTGACGATTGCCGGCACGGCGTTTTGCCGGAACAGGATCATTTCAACCTGATACTTGTCATCGGCAAACGCCGTTGAAGCAAACAACGTCATCAGCAAAGTTAGCGAGCGAAACAGGCGCATGCGGCGTCCTTCAAGCAGTTGTCGGGAGAAGGCGCTCAAACAGCGCCTCTACAGTATTAAAGCGCTCTTCCGGGCGCTCCATCGGCACCATGAATTTGAACATCGTGGCACCTTCGAATTTGTAGCGTTTGGGTTGGCTTTGGATCAGTTTGATCAGGGTCAACGGATCGACCGGGGTCTGCGCCGCGAACTCGATACGACCGCCTTGCGGACCGCCGTCGACTTTCTTGATGCCCAGTTGCTCGGCCTGCAATTTCAGAAGCGTGATCCGTACCAGGTTCTTGGTTGGCTCGGGCAACAGGCCGAAACGGTCGATCATCTCCACTTGCAGGTCCTTGAGACCTTCCTCGTCGGTCGCCGAGGCGATGCGTTTGTAGAGAATCAAGCGGGCGTGAACATCCGGCAAGTAGTCCTCGGGAATCAACGCCGGTACGCGCAAGTTGACTTCCGGACCGCCGCCCAACGGTTGATCAAGGTTTGGTTGTTCGCCCTTGCGGATCGACTTCACCGCGCGCTCGAGCATTTCCATGTACAGCGTGAAGCCCACCGCCTGGATCTGCCCGCTCTGGCCGTCGCCCAGCAATTCGCCGGCGCCACGGATCTCCAGGTCGTTGGTCGCAAGCACAAAGCCCGCGCCGAGGTCCTGGGTGTTGGCAATCGCTTCCAGACGCTTTTCGGCGTCGCCGGTGATTTGCTGGCGCGGCGGCGTCAGCAGGTACGCGTAAGCCTGGTGGTGACTGCGACCGACCCGGCCGCGCAACTGGTGCAACTGCGCCAGGCCGAACTTGTCGGCACGCTCGATGATGATGGTGTTGGCGCTCGGCACGTCGATGCCGGTCTCGATGATGGTCGAGGCGATCAGCACGTTGAAGCGCTTGTGGTAGAAGTCGCTCATCACCTGTTCGAGTTCGCGCTCGCGCATCTGCCCGTGGCCGATACCGATGCGTGCTTCCGGCACCAGTTCGGCGAGGTCGGCGGCGCATTTCTCGATGGTTTTGACATCGTTGTGCAGGTAATAGACCTGACCGCCGCGCAGCAGCTCGCGGAGCAAGGCTTCCTTGATCGTGCTTTTGTTCTGCTCCATGACGAAGGTCCGCACCGACAGGCGACGGGCCGGCGGCGTGGCGATGATCGACAGGTCGCGCATGCCCGACACCGCCATGTTCAGCGTGCGCGGAATCGGCGTGGCAGTCAGGGTGAGGATGTCGACTTCACTGCGCAGGGCCTTGAGCTGTTCTTTCTGACGCACACCGAAACGGTGCTCTTCGTCGATGATCACCAGCCCGAGGTTTTTGATTTTTACATCGTCGGACAACAGCTTGTGGGTGCCGATGACGATGTCGATCTTGCCTTCCGCCAAGTCCGCAATCGCGGCATTCACTTCCTTGGTGGACTTGAAGCGGCTCATCACTTCCACGCTCACCGGCCAGTCGGCGAAGCGGTCGCGGAAGCTGTTGTAGTGTTGCTGGGCGAGCAGGGTGGTCGGCACCAGGATCGCCACTTGGCGACCGCCGTGTACCGCGATGAACGCGGCACGCATCGCCACTTCGGTCTTGCCGAACCCGACGTCGCCGCAGACCAGTCGGTCCATCGGTTTGGGCGCGAGCATGTCGGCGCGCACCGCATCGATGGTGGTTTGCTGGTCCGGGGTTTCTTCGAACGGGAAACCGGCACTGAACGTCGCGTAATCGGCTTTGGGATCGGCGAAGGCGTAGCCCTCGCGGGCGGCGCGGCGGGCATAGATGTCGAGCAGCTCGGCGGCCACGTCGCGCACCTGTTCGGCGGCTTTGCGCTTGGCTTTCTGCCAGGTCTCGGAACCGAGGCGGTGCAGCGGGGCGAGGGCATCGTCGCTGCCGGTATAGCGGGCGATCAGATGCAGGTTGGCCACTGGCACGTAGAGCTTGGCGCCTTCGGCGTATTGCAGGGTCAGGAACTCGGCGGCCTGGTCGTCGATTTCCAGGGTTGCCAGGCCGAGGTAACGGCCGACACCGTGATCGATGTGCACCACCGGCGCGCCTTCGCGCAGCTCGGTGAGGTTCTTGATCACTGCGTCATTGTTGCCATCGGCACGTTTCTCGCGGCGCCGACGCTGCATCACCCGCTGACCGAACAATGGGCTTTCGGCGATCAACGCTAATGCCGGATCGTCCAGCAGCAGGCCTTCATCCAGCGGCGCGATGGTGATCGCCAGGCGATCCTTGCTTGCGACAAAGTCCGGCCAGCTATCGACGGTTTTCGGTCGCAGCTTCAGGCGTTCAAGCAATTCCAGCAGCACTTCACGACGGCCCGCAGACTCGGCGGTAAACAGCACGCGACCGGGGAACCCGTCGAGGAAACCGGCCAGCGCCGCCAACGGCTGGGTGGCCTTGGCTTCGATGGCCAGGTTCGGCAGCGCTTGCGCCGGGAAGCGTTCGCGGCCTACGCCGGTTTCCACGTCTTGCTGGCTGGCGACCACGCGCGGCCAGTTCTTCAGGCGTGCGAAGCAGTCTTCCACCGGCAGGAACAGCTCGGCCGGCGGCAATAAAGGACGGGACGGGTCGACGCGGCGCTCTTCATAACGATTGCGCACGTCGTTCCAGAAATTCTCCGCCGCTTGCTCGATGCCCGGCAGGGAAAACACCTGGGTGTCTTGCGGCAGGTAATCGAACAGGGTCGAGGTTTCATCGAAGAACAGCGGCAGGTAGTACTCGATACCGGCCGGGGTAATCCCGCTGCTCAGGTCCTGGAAGATCGGGCAGCGGCGGAAGTCGACATCGAAACGCTCGCGAAAGCGCGCCTTGAAGCGAGTGACCGCGTCCTTTTGCAGCGGGAATTCCCGGGCCGGCAGCAGGCGCACGGTGTCGACCTTGTCGATGGAACGCTGGTTGTCCGGATCGAAGGTGCGCAGGGTCTCGATTTCGTCGTCGAACAAGTCGATGCGGAACGGCAGTTTGCTGCCCATCGGGAACAGGTCGATCAGTGAACCGCGCACCGTGAATTCACCGTGCTCGTACACCGTATCGACGTAGCGATAGCCGCTGGCTTCGAGCCGGGTGCGCATTTGCTCGACGTCGAGTTTCTGGCCGACATCCAGCACCAGGCTGCTGCCGAGCAGGAACTTGGTCGGCGCCAGGCGATGCAGGGCCGTGGTGATTGGCACCACCAGCACACCGTGGGTCAGCTCCGGCAGCCTATATAAGCTGGCAATGCGCTGGGAGATGATGTCCTGGTGCGGCGAGAACAGGTCGTAAGGCAGGGTTTCCCAGTCGGGAAAATGCAGCACGGGCAAATCCGGGGCGAAGAAGCTCAGCTCCTGTTCCAGCCGTTCAGCGCTTTGGCTGTCAGCGGTCAGCAGCAGGGTAAAGCGCTTGGCAGCGCTGGCGGCCTCGGCGATGGCCAGGCTCAGGGCGGCACCGGGCAAGTTGCCCCAGTGCTGTTTACCTGCCGCGGCAGGGAGAAGCGGTAGACGCAGAACGGGCACGGAAGGTTGAGCTCCAAGCGTTGCGACAAAGTCGGTAATTGTAGCGGCCTCAGGTGCCGGCTGTCAGTTGCAGATATGTCTATTACGCGGGTTGGGCGAAATGTAGTGGTAAAGACAAAATCCGCCGGTTTTTTGCTGAAATTTAGCGATTATGTAGTGGCAAAACGAGCAGGTGTTACGGATGGTTACGGACAAGGCAGCGCTACCTCCAAAAAATTGACTGCGCTGAAAGCCCCGTATTTACTGGGCTCCAGCGCGGCGTAATTTTTTTGAACAGAAATTTGTTACGGCTCGCACGACAGGCGCGCATTGCTACGAGAGGCACTCGGCGGCATAATGTAGCCCCTTTTTTCTGCCCCTACATATGTGGAAGGTTCCCGTGACTCAGAAGCCCGACCAGTGTCTTGGTGAATGGATCGACCGTGAAGCACTCGCAGAAGCGATGATTCCGCTTATCGGTCAGCTCTACCGCAATAACAACGTGGTGAGCTCGATCTATGGCCGCAGCCTGATCAATCGTTCAGTCATTGCGATTCTCAAAGCTCACCGCTTCGCTCGCCATCGCCAGTCCGATGACAGCGAACTGTCCGTCCACGAAACATTCCCGCTGCTCAAAGCCATGAGCGAGCTCAAGCTCGGCGCCGCTTCGGTCGACCTGGGCAAGCTGGCGGTCAAATTCAAGGCCGAAGGCAATGGCCGCACTGCCGAGCAGTTCGTCCGTGAAGAACTGGCCGACGTGGTTGGCCAGCAAAACGTTGCCGCGCGCAAAGGCACCGACGTTGTCCTCTACGGCTTCGGTCGTATCGGCCGTCTGCTGGCGCGCATCCTGATCGAAAAAACCGGTGGTGGCGACGGCCTGCGTCTGCGCGCCATCGTGGTCCGCAAGGGCGCCGAGAACGACCTGGTCAAACGCGCCAGCCTGCTGCGTCGCGACTCGGTCCATGGTCCGTTCGATGGCACCATCACCATTGATGAAGCCAACAACACCATCACCGCCAACGGCAACCTGATTCAGGTTATCTACGCGAAAAACCCGACTGAAGTGGATTACACCCAGTACGGCATCAAAGACGCGTTGCTGGTGGACAACACCGGTGTATGGCGTGACGCCGAGGGCCTGGGCCAACACCTGGCTTGCCCGGGTATCGACCGCGTCGTGCTGACCGCGCCTGGCAAAGGCAAGCTGAAGAACATCGTTCACGGCATCAACCACGGCGAAATCACGGCTGACGACAAGATCGTTTCCGCGGCTTCCTGCACCACCAACGCCATCGTGCCGGTGCTGAAGGCCGTCAACGACAAGTTCGGCATCATCAACGGTCACGTTGAAACGGTTCACTCGTACACCAACGACCAGAACCTGATCGACAACTTCCACAAGGGCGATCGCCGTGGCCGTAGCGCCGCGCTGAACATGGTGATCACCGAGACCGGTGCTGCCACTGCCGCTGCCAAGGCCTTGCCTGAGCTGGCCGGCAAGCTGACCGGCAACGCGATCCGCGTTCCGACGCCGAACGTGTCGATGGCCATTCTCAACCTGAACCTTGAGAAAGCCGCGACCCGCGAAGAGATGAACGATTACCTGCGTTACATGGCGTTGCACTCCGATCTGCATAAGCAAATCGACTACGTCAACTCGCAGGAAGTGGTGTCCACCGACTTCGTTGGCTCGCGCCACGCCGGTGTTGTGGATGCTGAAGCGACCATCACCCAAGACAACCGCGTTGTTCTGTACGTTTGGTACGACAACGAATTCGGTTACAGCTGCCAGGTGGTGCGCGTGATGGAAGACATGGCCGGGGTCAACCCGCCAGCGTTCCCGCGCTAAGCTTCAGCCGCAAATGAAAACGCCCCGACATTGTCGGGGCGTTTTTGTTTGTGCGGTGATCGTTCCCACGCAGAGCGTGGGAACGATCGTGCTGACGAATGCGATCTACCTGGCGCCGCCAGCCACTGCGGCTTGCGCAGTCCGCAACTCATGCTTGTTGCCACGGAACAACACCAGCGTCGCAATCAACCCCAGCACCGCCGCACCACTGAGCCAGATCCCCGGCGCGGCCTTGTTATCCAGCACGTGGATCAGATAAGTGCACGCCGCCGGAGTAAATCCACCGAAGGTCGCGGTCGCCAGGCTGTAGGCCAGGGAGAAACCGGTTGTACGAACTTCTACCGGCATGATCTCGGTCAGCGCCACCACCATGGCGCCGTTGTACGAGCCATACAAGAACGACAACCACAACTCGACGATCAGCAGATGGCTAAAGCTCGGGTTGGCCACCAGCCATGACAGGGCCGGGTAAGCCGTGAGGATCGCCAGAATCGTCGCCGCCAACAGTAGGGGTTTGCGGCCGATCTTGTCGGAAAAAGCTCCCATCACCGGCAGCCAGAAGAAGTTCGACAGGCCGATGCACACCGTGACCAGCAACGCATCCAGGTCCGACAAATGCAGTTCGGCTTTACCGAATGTCGGGGTGTACGCAGTGATCAGGTAGAACGACACGGTGGTCATGACCACCAGCGCCATGCCGGCGATAACGATGCCAAAGTTCTGACCGATCGAACGGATGATTTCCTGCAGGGTAGGGCGATGTTTACGCGCCTGGAATTCCGGAGTTTCTTCCAGCGAGCGTCGAATCACGAAGATCACCGGCACGATCATGCAACCGATCAGGAACGGCACGCGCCAGCCCCAGTCACCCATTTGTTCCGGGCTGAGCCAATGGTTGAGGCCCACACCCAGCAAACCGGCGAACACCACGGCGGCTTGTTGGCTGGCGGATTGCCAGCTGACGAAGAAGCCCTTGCGGCCCGGGGTGGAGATTTCGGCCAGGTAAACCGACACACCGCCCAGTTCCACGCCCGCCGAGAAGCCTTGTAATAGGCGGCCGAACAGCACGATCAGCGGCGCGGCCACGCCCAGGGTGGCGTAACCCGGTACGCAGGCAATCAGTATCGTACCGGCGGCCATCAGGGCCAGGGTGATGATCAGCCCTTTGCGACGGCCGTGACGGTCGATGTAGGCACCGAGGAAAATCGCACCCAGCGGACGCATCAGGAACCCGGCGCCGAAGGTTGCCAGGGACAGCATCAAGGAAGCGAAAGCGCTGTCGGCAGGGAAGAAGGTCTTGGCGATGGCCGTGGCGTAGAAGCCGTAGACCATAAAATCGAACATCTCAAGAAAATTACCGCTGACAACGCGAAAGATCGCTTTGCCTTTGCCCGTATTCGAGGACATTTGAACGCACTCACTTTGGCTGTCTTATTGGAAATCCCTGGTCTTGACGCTTCCTGGCTGTCGGCCTCAAGCACGCAGGCACGCACCGAACAGTTTTGTAACGATATGTGTATGAAGATAGATAGGCAACCACTAGTTAGCCTGCTGCTTAAACGTTATAGCCATTAAGCGGCATGAAATTAGAGGTGGAGCGAATTAGCCTTTGTAGGAGCGAGGCTTGCCCGCGAAGGCGATAAACCTGGATCACCGCCTTCGCGGGCAAGCCTCGCTCCTACAGGGAGAGTGCATAATGGCGACCCTCGGTGTTGTGCCAGGGGAGTCAGGGGGAGTGAGATTGTTGAGACGGAAGGGTTTTGTCCTGGCGCTGTTCGTTGCCCTGTCCGGCTGCGGCAACGGCGATTCCATGGAAAGCTTCGGTGGCCCGACCATGGGCAGCACCTATTCGATCAAGTACGTTCGAAACGAGGAACTGCCCGCACCGCAAGCAGTACAGGTCGAAGTCGAAAAGATCCTCGCCGACGTCGACCGGCAAATGTCCACCTACCGCAGTGACTCGGACATTGAGCGCTTCAACGATCTGCCCGCCAATCGCTGTCAGACAATGCCCGCGCCGATCCTCGAATTGGTCCGTGTCGGCGAACAACTGTCGCTGCAAAGCGAAGGCTCCTACGACCTGACCGTCGAACCGCTGATGAACCTCTGGGGGTTCGGCCCACAGGCTCGTGAAGAAAAAGTCCCGAGTACCGAAGCACTCACCCACGCAATGCAACGAGTCGGTCACACACACCTGCGCATCGACGGTGACCAACTCTGCAAGGACACCGCCATCGAGGTCGATTTCAACAGCATCGCCGCCGGCTACACCGTGGACACCATTGCCGCAAAACTTGAAAGCATGGGCATCCATAACTACCTCGCCGAAGTCACCGGCGAACTCAAGGCAGCCGGCAAAAAGCTCGATGGCTCACCGTGGAAAATTGCCCTGGAAGAGCCCCGGGCCGATCAGCAAGTGGCCGAGCGCATCATCAATGTCGACGGCTACGGCGTGTCCACTTCCGGCGACTATCGCAACTTTTTCGAGCAAGACGGCCACCGCTATTCCCACACCGTCGACGCCCGCACGGGTGCACCGATTACCCACAACCTGGCGTCGGTCACGGTCATTAATCCTTCAACGCTGATGGCCGATGGCTTATCGACGCTGTTGCTGATTCTCGGCCCCGAACGTGGATGGGGCTACGCGCAAAAACACAACATTGGTGCATTCTTTGTGATTCGTGCCGATACAGGTTTCGTCACACGGGCCAATCAGGCTTTTGAGCGCCAGAGTGGCGGCAAAACCGAATGATTGCGGCGATCCGAGCATTGAAGACTGGCGTTGTAGCGCCGGCAAAAGTAGCCTACGACGCGACCAAGGGTTAATGTGCGCGGCGTTGACGCTTCTATAGACTGTGTCCGGGTTCTGCACTGGCCCCAAATTGTTCCTTCACGCCGCAGATCGGCGTGATTTAGCCGCAGGTGCCGATGGCGCCGCGGCCTGTTCTGAGGAGTACGCATGGCTGTCTACAACTACGACGTGGTGGTGCTGGGTTCCGGCCCGGCAGGAGAAGGTGCGGCAATGAACGCCGCCAAAGCAGGACGCAAGGTGGCCATGGTCGACAGCCGTCGCCAGGTCGGCGGCAACTGCACCCACTTGGGTACCATCCCGTCCAAGGCATTGCGTCACTCGGTCCGGCAGATCATGCAGTTCAACACCAACCCGATGTTCCGGGCCATTGGTGAGCCGCGTTGGTTCTCGTTTCCGGACGTGCTGAAAAGCGCAGAAAAAGTCATTTCCAAACAAGTCACTTCGCGTACCGGCTACTACGCCCGTAACCGCGTCGACGTGTTCTTCGGCACCGGCAGCTTCGCCGACGAGCAAACCATCGAAGTGGTGTGCGCCAACGGTGTAGTCGAAAAGCTTGTCGCCAAGCACATCATCATCGCCACCGGTTCGCGTCCGTATCGCCCGGCGGACATCGATTTCCATCACCCGCGTATCTACGATAGCGACACCATCCTCAGCCTCGGCCACACCCCGCGCAAACTCATCGTTTACGGCGCGGGCGTGATCGGTTGCGAGTACGCGTCGATCTTTAGTGGCCTGGGTGTGCTGGTTGAACTGGTGGACAACCGTGGTCAGCTGCTGAGCTTCCTGGACTCGGAAATTTCCCAGGCCCTGAGCTATCACTTCAGTAACAACAACATCACGGTTCGCCACAACGAAGACTACGACCGCGTCGAAGGCGTGGACAACGGTGTGATCCTGCACCTCAAGTCCGGCAAGAAGATCAAGGCCGACGCCTTGCTCTGGTGCAACGGCCGTACCGGTAATACCGACCAGTTGGGTCTGGAAAACATCGGCGTGAAGGTCAACAGCCGTGGTCAGATCGAAGTGGACGAGGCCTACCGCACCTGCGTGCCGAACATCTACGGTGCCGGTGACGTGATCGGCTGGCCGAGCCTGGCCAGTGCCGCTCACGACCAGGGTCGCTCGGCCGCTGGCAGCATCGTCGATAACAACAGCTGGCGTTTCGTGAATGACGTGCCGACCGGCATCTACACCATTCCGGAGATCAGCTCGATCGGCAAGAACGAGCAAGAGCTGACCCAGGCCAAAGTGCCGTACGAAGTGGGCAAGGCGTTCTTCAAGAGCATGGCGCGGGCACAGATCGCCGGCGAGCCCCAGGGCATGCTGAAGATCCTGTTCCACCGCGAAACCCTGGAAGTGCTGGGCGTGCACTGCTTCGGCTATCAGGCGTCGGAGATTGTTCACATCGGCCAGGCGATCATGAGCCAGCCGGGCGAACTGAACACCCTCAAGTACTTCGTCAACACCACGTTCAACTACCCGACCATGGCCGAAGCCTATCGGGTAGCGGCGTACGATGGCCTCAACCGGCTTTTTTGAGCGGCTCCGGCCGGTGGCCTGAGCCGGCCGGGGAGACCGATTTCAGCAATTCTCGAGGGTGGCAGTGGCCAAACCGGGAAAGTCTGTAATCAGGCTGTCAACGCCGAAGTCGGCGAGTCTGCGCATCAGCGCGGGCTCGTTGACTGTCCATACCGACACATGCAGCCCCTGACGCTGCGCCTTCTGCAGGCGTTCCGGCGTACACAGGGTCCAGTTCAGCGCCAGAATCTCACAGCCATAGCTTTGCGCGACTTTCAACGGGTCGAGCCAGGCGTACTCGGCGACCAATCCGCGAGACACATCCGGCACCAGGTCCAGCGCGGCCTTCAATACTTCGCGGGAACTCGAGGTGATGGTCACCTTGTCCAGCAGGCCGTGACGCACCGCCATTTCCCGAATCGCCAGCACCGTAGTCGCGGCGCGGGTGCGTGAAGCGCTTTTGACTTCCAGTTGCCAGTGCTCGAAATCGCATTTCTCGAACAGCTCTTCCAGCGTTGGAATCGGGCACGGCTTGATCCAGCCCGGACCGCCCTTGCGCGCGTCGTAGGTCACCAGATCCTTAGCGGTATGCTCGACCACTTTGCCGCGGCGGTCGGTGGTGCGCTTGAGCGTCGGGTCATGGATGACCATCAACTCGCCGTCCATGGACAGGTGCAGATCCAGTTCGCAACGGCGCACGCCGTGCTTGAGACATTCCTGAAAACTGGTCAGGGTGTTTTCCGGTGCTTCGCCTTTGGCGCCGCGATGGCCGTAGATGAGGGTCACGGTTCTTCCTTAATTAAATGCCTGATTCGTTTTGTTCGCGGGCCAGACGTCGTTCCTGGGCCTGCTTTTGCAAGATGTAGCGGGCGAGCAATTGGCGCTGGGCATCGGTCGGGTACTCGAACTCGGTGCCGACGTCGTAGCCGTCGCCCTTGCGGTCGCAATGGGTGGCCCTGGCTCGCAGCAACAGGCCCAGCGCTTGCGGCATCAGCACCAGTTTGACCGACAGGTGCGCGCCGACGGCAATGGGGGTCGGATGCTGAAAGTCGATGCCGCCTTCGGAGATGATCACCGGTTGCGGGTCGCCGATGTGCCCGAGCACGGTCAGGGCGACCACCTGGCTGAGCAGGTCGATGCGTTTGTTCTGGGATTTCAAGAAGGCAGCAATCGCCCGGTCGCGCTCACTGATCTGGCGCAACAGGTGCTGCGACTCGAATTCGCTCAGGTGCAGTTCACTGAGCAAGTTGAAGAGGGGGGAAGCATCCTGCAACACTTCCTGGCCTGCGGCTTCGGGAGCAGACAGGGTCCGAATTTCCAGTGCGATCGTGTCCTCGATACGGTAGTATTCGCGGCGATCTTCTTCATCTAATGTCGACATGGCGAACCCATGGTAGCGGCGGTGGTCTGAGTGTAAAGCTGGTTATCGACCCCCGCCACAAGGACGTTCCTTTTCCCTCCGAACAAGCCCCGACATGTTCAGACCTCTCTTCGTATTTATTGGCACGCGTTATACCCGTGCAAAGCGTCGCAATCATTTTGTGTCGTTCATTTCCCTGACTTCGATGATCGGGCTCGCCCTTGGCGTGGTCGTGATGATCGTCGTGCTGTCGGTCATGAACGGTTTCGATCATGAGATGCGCACCCGCGTGCTGGGCATGGTGCCCCACGCGACCATCGAGTCCGGTGAAGCGATCAGCGACTGGCAAAGCCTGGCCACCAAGGTCAAGCAGAACCCGCAGGTGACGGCCGTTGCGCCGTTCACCCAGATGCAGGGGCTGCTGACCAACAATGGCAAGGTGTCCAAGGTGCTGCTCAATGGCATTGACCCGGCGCTGGAGCGTCAGGTCTCGATCATTGATAACTTCATGCAGCAGGGCAAGCTCGACGACCTGGCCCCCGGCAGCTTCGGCATCGTCATTGGCGACAAGGCGGCGGCCAAGCTCGGCGCGGCCATCGGCGACAAGCTGACCTTCGTCGCACCGGAAGTCACCGTGACCCCGGCCGGGATGTTCCCGCGCATGAAACGCTTTACCGTGGTCGGCATCTTCCATGTCGGCGCCGGTGAGCTGGATGGCTACCTGGGCGTGACCAACCTGCAGGACCTGGCCAGGCTGCATCGCTGGAAGCCGGATCAGGTCCAGGGCATCCGCCTGAAGTTTGATGACCTGTTCCAGGCACCGCGCGTGGCGTGGACCCTGGCCCAGCAACTCGGCGAAGACCATTACTACGCCCGCGACTGGACCCGCACCCACGGCAACCTGTATCAGGCGATCCGCATGGAAAAAGCCATGATCGGTCTGCTGTTGCTGCTGATCGTTGCCGTCGCGGCTTTCAACATCATCTCCACGCTGGTGATGGTGGTGAATGACAAGAAAGGCGACATCGCTATCCTGCGCACCCTGGGCTCCACGCCGGGGCAGATCATGGCGATCTTCATGGTCCAGGGCACGGTCATTGGTGTGATCGGAACGCTGATCGGCGCCGTGGTCGGGATCTTCGCCGCGCTGAACGTCAGCGCCGCGATCTCGGCGCTGGAAGGCCTGATCGGGCATAAATTCCTCAATGCCGACGTGTATTTCATTGATTACCTGCCGTCGCAAGTGCAGAGCCAGGATGTGTTGATGGTCTGCGCCGCTGCGTTGGTACTGAGTTTCCTCGCCACCCTGTATCCAGCCTGGCGTGCCGCGCGCACCCAGCCTGCGGAGGCGCTACGTTATGAGTGAGTCGGGCATGAGTGAAAAAGCAATCTTGAGCTGTCGCAACCTGGGCAAATCCTACGAGGAAGGCCCGGAGTCGGTAGAGGTGCTGGCCGGTCTGCAACTGGAACTGCATCCGGGTGAGCGCGTGGCGATTGTCGGCACTTCGGGTTCGGGCAAAAGTACCTTGCTCAACCTGTTGGGCGGTCTCGATACGCCGACCAAGGGCAGCGTCTGGCTCGACGGCGAAGAGCTCTCGGCACTGAGCGAGAAGAATCGCGGGTTGCTGCGTAACCGTTCCCTCGGGTTCGTGTACCAGTTCCACCATTTGCTGCCGGAATTCACCGCCCTGGAAAACGTCTGCATGCCGCTGCTGATCGGCAAGACCGCGATCCCGGAGGCGCGTCAGCGTGCCACCGCGTTGCTGGAGCGGGTAGGGCTGGGGCATCGCTTGCAGCACAAGCCGTCGGAACTGTCCGGTGGTGAGCGTCAGCGTGTGGCCATCGCCCGCGCCCTGGTGAACAACCCGGGGCTGGTGATGCTCGATGAGCCGACCGGCAACCTGGACTCCCACACAGCGCAAGGCATTCAGGACTTGATGCTGGAACTCAGCACCTCGATGCGCACCGCGTTCCTGGTGGTGACCCACGATATGAACCTGGCTCGCCAGATGGATCGCGTCCTGCATTTGCAGGAAGGTTGCCTGACGCCCATCTGATTGACCGAAACCCGGCGCGGCTGAAAAGCCCGTCGGGTCTTTTATTTTTATACGGTGCCCAGCGAATGTTCAGACCGTTATCGATCTTTATCGGCGCGCGCTATACCCGCGCCAAGCGCCGCAATCGCTTTGTTTCCTTCATCTCGATGACCTCGATGATCGGCCTCGCCCTGGGCGTGCTGGCGATGATCGTGGTGCTCTCGGTGATGAACGGTTTCCAGCGCGAAATGAGCTCGCGCATCCTCGGCATGGTGCCCCACGCGACCATCGTCGGCGTGAACCCGATCGACGATTGGCAGCCGGTGGCCGCCGCCGCGATGAAAAATCCCGAAGTGACCGCCGCCGTGCCATTCACCGAGATGGAAGGCATGCTCTCTTATAAGGGCGCGATGCAGCCGATCCAGATCAGCGGTATCGACCCGGCGCAGGAAGGCA
Source organism: Pseudomonas sp. Emmai (assembly GCF_055179735.1). Classification (NCBI taxonomy): domain Bacteria; kingdom Pseudomonadati; phylum Pseudomonadota; class Gammaproteobacteria; order Pseudomonadales; family Pseudomonadaceae; genus Pseudomonas; species Pseudomonas sp. Emmai. The sequence continues at coordinate 2,491,351 of NZ_CM143685.1, forward strand.
AGGTCTCCATCGTCGCCCAGCACATCGTCCAGGGGCGTCTTGATGCCTTGAAACCGGGCGAGTTTGGCGTGGTGGTCGGCGAGATCACGGCGCGGCGGTTTCGCTTGAACGTCGGCGACAAACTCACCTTGATCGTGCCGGAAGTCAGCACCGCACCGGGGGGCATCACCCCGCGCATGCAGCGGCTGAACGTGGTCGGTGTGTTCAAGGTTGGCGCCGAACTCGACGGTTCGATGGCACTGATTCACATGGCCGATGCCGCGCAAATGCAGCATTGGCAGCCGAATCAGGTGCAGAGCGTGCGCCTGGCGGTCAAGGATCTGTACGCGGCGCCCAAGGTGTCGAACGACATCGCCAATGGCCTGGGCACGGCGTACAAGGCTGACGACTGGACCCACACCCAGGGCAGTCTGTTCAGCGCGATGAAAATGGAAAAAACCATGATCGGCCTGCTGTTGCTGATGATCGTCGCGGTGGCGGCGTTCAACATCATTGCAACGCTGATCATGGTGGTGAACGACAAGGGCGCGGACATTGCGATCCTGCGCACCATCGGCGCCACGCCACGGCAGATCATGGCGATCTTCATGGTCCAGGGCACGGTGATCGGCATCGTCGGCACCTTGATCGGCGGTGTGCTGGGGGTGATTGCGGCGTTGAACGTCAGTGAACTGGTGGGTTGGCTGGAGCGCGTCAGCGGGCAGCACATCTTCAGCTCGGACGTGTACTTCGTCAGCAACCTGCCTTCGGAATTGCAGGGCGGGGATGTGTTGTTGATCTGCTCGGCGGGGTTCATCTTGAGCTTTCTCGCCACTGTTTACCCTGCCTGGCGGGCGGCGAAGATTGAGCCGGCTCATGCGTTGCGGTATTCGTAAGCGCTGAAATCGCTTTCGCGGGCAAGCCTCGCTCCTACAGGTTTGATGTCGATCCATTATTTGTGTTCGACGCAATCCCTGTAGGAGCGAGGCTTGCCCGCGAAGAGGCCGGACCTGCCGACCTCAATCGCCCCTTGGCAACTCAATCACAAACCTCGTCCACCCATTAGCTGATTCGCAACGAATCTGCCCGCCATGGGCACGGATGATCGACTGGGTAATCGCCAAACCCAATCCTGCATGTTCACTACTGCCTTCCTGACGCGCCGGATCCGCTCGATAGAAACGGTCAAACAGGCGCGGCAGCAACGCCTCAGCAATCCCGTCGCCGCTGTTCTCAACCGTCAGGCTCAACCCTTTGGGCTGATCAACAATCCGCACCCGAACTTCACCGTCGGCCGGGGTAAACCGCAACGCATTGTCCAGCAGATTGGACAGTGCCCGCCGCAACATGCTGCGGTCGCCTTCCATGCCTGCATGGCCATCGCGGGTCAGCGTCACTTGCGCGTCCTCGGCCAGCGGCGCGAAAAACTCCAGCAACAGATCCACTTCCTCCGCCAGTTCCAGCGGTTCGCGCTTGGGCATCAGCAACCCATGGTCAGCTTTGGCCAGGTACAGCATGTCGTTGACCAGTTGGGCCATCCATTGCAGTTCTTCGAGGTTGCTGTGCAGCGCTTCGCGGTAATCCTCGATGGGGCGTGGGCGGGTGAGGGTGACTTGGGTGTGGGTCAGCAGGTTCGACAGCGGCGTGCGCAGTTCATGGGCGATGTCGGCAGAGAAGGCCGAGAGCCGTTGAAAAGAGTCGTCGAGCCGTCCGAACATGGCGTTAAAGTTGTGGGCCATTTCCGCCAGTTCCGGCGGCATGTTCTCCTCCGGTAGCCGTGCATTGAGCGAATGCGCCGACACCCCGCTGGCCACCGCACTCATGCGTCGCAAGGGACGTAAACCGCTACGCGCCGCCCAGGCCCCGAGCAGGGCCGTGGCCAGGGCCGACAGGCCGACGGTCAGCCAGATCAAGCGTTGCATGCGTTGCAGGAAGTGTTGGTGGTGGGTGATGTCCAGCAGCAACGTCAGTTGTGGCGAGTCGGGTTTGTCGAGAAACAGCGGGGCATTCAGGACGCGATAGTCGGTGCCGTCATCGTTTACGGTGGACAAACCCGGTTTTTGCGGCAGCTTTTCGGGCAGGCGCGCCGAACTGTCATACCAGCGCTGGCCATCGCTGCCAGTAATGCGCAGCGACAAATCAGCCTGTCGGCTCAGCTCATCCTGCAGTTTGACTTCGCTTTCATTGGACTGAATGTCGTGCAGCGCCCGGCGCAGGCCAATCAACTTCCCGTCCAGCAACTGCTGATCGAGCTCGATAAAGTGCGCTTCGCTGGCGCGGCTGAACAACACCCCGGCGAACAACGAAACCACGGCGGTGCAGGCGGCAAACAGCAGAGCCAGGCGATTACTCAGGGACAGTCGGCGCATCAGGCGTCGCGCTCTTCAAGCACATAACCCATGCCGCGCACGGTGTGGATCAGCTTGTTGGGGAAGTCGTCGTCGATCTTCAGGCGCAGACGGCGGATCGCCACTTCGATGACATTGGTGTCGCTGTCGAAATTCATGTCCCACACCTGGGAGGCGATCAGCGACTTGGGCAGCACTTCACCCTGGCGGCGCAGGAGCATTTCCAGCAGGGCGAATTCCTTGGCGGTCAAGTCGATGCGCTGACCGTTGCGTTCGACCCGGCGGCGGATCAGGTCCAGGCGCAAGTCGGCCAGTTGCAGGGTTGTTTCCTGAGGCGTGGCGCTGCCGCGACGTAACAGGCTGCGGACCCGGGCCAGCAGTTCGGAAAACGCGAAGGGCTTGACCAGGTAGTCGTCGGCACCCAGTTCCAGGCCGTGAACCCTGTCCTCCACCGCGTCTCGGGCGGTCAGAAAAAGTACCGGGGTGTCGAGGCCAGCGCCGCGCACCGCTTGCAGAATCTGCCAGCCATCGCGGCCGGGCAACATGACATCGAGGATCAGCAAGGCGTAATCGCCGGTCAGCGCCAATTGCTGGCCAGTGCTGCCGTCGGCCACCAGTTCGGTGGTGAAACCGGCCTCGGTCAGGCCCTGGCGCAGGTAGTGGCCGGTTTTGGCCTGGTCTTCGACGATCAGCAGTTTCATGGATAGCTCTGTTTAAGTGGAACGAGCGCTTTATACCGTGGGTGGCAGCGATGCAGGCCAACCTGACAAAGTTGTAATCTGCCTGTCAGGTTGCGGGCAGGCGTGTCAGTTTAGAGTTTTCCACAGGCTGAACCTTATCTTGTTGGAGTACGACTATGTTTTTGCGCAAACCCTTGATGCTGGCCGCGTGTTTGCTGACGTTGAGTGCGCCGGTATGGGCGTCGCCTGCGCAGACTTACGACTTCGGTCAGCCGGCGCCGGCGGCCAGGGCCAGCCGCAGCGTGGAAGTGGTGATGGGCGATATGTCCTTCGATCCGAAGGCCATCGATATCAAGGCCGGTGAGACGATTCGCTTTGTGCTGGTGAATAAGGGCCAGTTGTTGCACGAATTCAACCTTGGCGACGCGGCGATGCATGCCGCGCACCAGCAGGAAATGCTGAAGATGCAGCAAAGCGGCATGCTGACGCCTACAGCCATGAAGGAAATGGACCACGGCTCAATGGCCGGTATGGATCACGGCATGAAGCATGACGACCCGAATAGCGTGCTGGTGCCGCCAGGCAAAACCGCCGAGCTGACCTGGACGTTCACCAAGGCCACCAGCCTGGAATTTGCCTGCAACATCCCGGGTCATTATCAGGCGGGCATGGTCGGCAAACTGACAGTCAGTCAGTAAGCACTCAAAGGCGGGCGCAAAGGCTGATAGAATCCGCTGATTCTTCAGTCAGGTTTCCGCCATGCATCCCGCAGCCGAACATTCGCCGCTGGGCAAATCCAGCGAATACATCGCCACCTACACGCCGTCGTTGCTGTTCCCGATCCCGCGCACCGCGAAATGGGCCGAGCTGGGCCTGACGGCGGACACCCTGCCATATAAAGGCGTGGATTTCTGGAACTGCTTCGAACTGTCATGGCTGTTGCCGTCCGGCAAGCCGGTGGTGGCGATCGGTGAATTCAGCATTCCGGCGGATTCGCCGAACATCATCGAATCCAAGTCGTTCAAGCTGTACCTCAATTCACTGAACCAGACGCCGTTCGCCGACACCGCGAGCCTTGAAGCCACGCTGGTCAAAGACCTGTCGGCGGCTGCCGGTAAACCGGTTGGCGTGCGCATTCGCAGCCTGCGCGATGTGGAAGCCGAAGGCGTCGTCGCGTTGCCAGGCGTGTGCATCGATGACCTCGATATCAGCGTTAGCAACTACGAGCACCCGCGTCCGGAACTGCTGCGTTGCGATGACTCGCGCATTGTCGAAGAGGCGGTGCATAGCCATTTGCTCAAGTCCAATTGCCCGGTCACCAGTCAGCCGGATTGGGGCAGCGTCGCGGTGGAGTACCGGGGTTCTGCGCTGGATCACGCGAGTTTGCTGGAGTACATCGTCAGCTTCCGCCAGCACTCGGACTTCCATGAGCAGTGCGTGGAGCGCATCTTCCTTGACCTGCAACGGTTGTTGAAACCGGAGAAATTGACGGTGTATGCGCGGTATGTGCGTCGTGGCGGGTTGGATATCAATCCGTATCGCAGTACTGAAGACGTGCAGTTGCCGAACCATCGTCTGGTCCGCCAATAGATCTTCTGCTTCAAAAACGAAAAAGCCCCGCTATCGCTAGCAGGGCTTTTTTGTATCTGGCGGCTTCAGATCCCGATATTGCCCAGTGTTTGCACGATGTTGCGCAACGTACCGGCAATGGCGGGGTGTTCGAGTTCGAAGCGTTCGACGGCCAGGTTCACACCGTCGGCGAGGCTGGAGTCCTGGGTCTTGGTTTCGAGCTCAAGCTCAAGTTCGATCTGTTGCATCAGCGCGTGCAGATCGGCGCGCTCGGCTTCGGAAAGCGGCGGATTCTGTTCCAATTGCTCGCGCAGAGTATTGAGCTGTTCTTGCAGTTCGCGGGCAGGCATGGCGTTCTTCCTTTTATCGATAGGCACTGGCATAGACCGCAGCAGCGTGCCAAAGGTCTATGGCTGACCTTTAGATTAATCCACTCTCGGGCAGGCTGCATGATCTCGATCAGGGCTTTTCGCCCTTGAGCCGGCGCAGGCTGATGTCCGCCAGGCAGGTGTCGAGCTCGCCGAGGTGATCGATCACCGAATGCACCCCCAGGCCAAACAGCTGCACGGTCGCTTTGCCACGCAGGTGTTCGCGCTCCTTTTGGCTCAAGGCTTGCCATTCGCTCGGCGCCAGCCCGCACAGCGAACCGCATGACGCCAGGCCAATGGTCCATAAACCGGCATTCAGCCCGGCCTGCAACAATCGCGGTTCGCCGCTGACCAGCACGCAGCCGTCCAGACGCTCGACATTCAACGCCATCAAGGCTTGCCAACAGGCGTTCGGCGCCGGCCAAGGATTGATTGTTGCTGGATGTTGCGAAGGTTTGATCCACGTCGGCAGGCCGGCGGCCAGGGTCTGGCTGAGGGCAGGGGGGAGCTCGTCGAGCCAGGCGCAGGGAATTTGCTGGCGCTGCAGACTGCGCAGGCTGTCGAGGGCGCCGGGGGTGGCTTCAGCGTGCTCGGCAGTGGGCGGGCCGGGCTGACCCGTGCGGGCACCGAAATCCACCAGGCAACCACTGAGGCCGAACAATATTGCGGTCAGGTTTGGCGCGGCGTCGGGCAAGGCTTCGGCATGCGGCATATCAACGTCCCTGAAATAGCGCCAAGGCTAGGGGAGGACAGTGACAGTTGAGTGACATTGATGTGAATCGCTCACAGTCATTTCGCATCATCGGCAGACTGACTGTTAGGGAGCTGCCTAAACCAACCTTTCCGTCTTATACTAGCCGCCTTTACGCTTGGGCCGCGCGCCCGCGCCAGTACAATCCAAGGAGTTTTCTATGCGCTGGAGCAATCAATTCGCTCAGCTATGTATGTGTGCCAGCGTATTGCTGGTTCCGTTTGTTGCCCAGGCAGCTTCGGAAGATGACCCTTGGGAAAGCGTCAACCGCCCGATTTATCAGTTCAACGACTTTGTCGATACCTACGCACTGAAGCCCATTGCCCAAGGCTATGAGTTCGTGACGCCGCAGTTCCTGGAAGACGGCATTCACAACATGTTCCGTAACGTCGGGGATGTCACCAACCTGGCCAACAACGTCTTGCAGGCCAAGCCGGCGGCCGCTGGTGTCGACACTGCTCGCCTCATTTTCAACACCACTTTCGGTCTGCTGGGCTTCTTCGATGTCGGGACCAAAATGGGCCTGCAACGCAGCGACGAAGATTTCGGCCAGACGCTTGGCTATTGGGGCGTCGGCAGTGGTCCGTACGTAATGCTGCCGTTGCTCGGCCCAAGCACCCTGCGTGATGCGCCGTCCAAGTTCGTCGACAGCTACACCGGCCCGTACCGTTACATCAACGACGTGCCTGTGCGTAACTCGATCTTCGGCCTGAACATCGTCGATACCCGGGCCAGCCTGTTGTCGGCCGAGAAGCTGATCAATGGCGACAAGTACATCTTCATCCGTAACGCGTACCTGCAAAACCGCGAATTCAAGGTCAAAGACGGCCACGTCGAAGACGATTTCTGATTTAGCGCGGTAAAAACGAAGAAGGCGGCCATTTGGCCGCCTTCCTTGTTTCTGGATCCTGTTTATTTCATCTTCAAGATTGTAAGCCCGAGTTTCTGGCTGCCACCGTCCTGTTCCTTGACCCACACCACTTCAGTGTCTGCTTCCAGTCCTTTGAGCGCTGCGTGATCGGAGTCGATCCGCACGCTGAGCCGGTCCCCGGCCTTGAACAAACGCGGCGCCTCCACCTGCATGCCACTGCTGGAAAGGTCGATGCAGACGGCTGGCACCTCATCGCCCTCGTGAATCAGCGAGACATCGGCATCGACTCGCATGCGGATGAAATCGCGCTTTTCGCTGTAGTCCCGATCGGTTTGACTCATGGGCTCGATCCTTCCATTGGGTTACGGTTTTGCCTGTTCTTATAACTCCCGGTGATTTGAGAAGTAAAGACGTCAAGCGACCATCGGCGTGAGCTTGAAACGCCCCGCGGATGGGAGTACCGTCTGCGCCTTAGAAGGGCACCTCTGGTAGACCTGTGTGTAGGGCAAACGCTCGAAAACAGTGCAGCAGAGAGGCTAGAAAGCGAATCCAGTAGTGAGAGCCGGGATAAAACCCCTGCCTGCTACGCCAACCTAATTCTGGCGCCGTTTGCCCACATGCCAAAAACCAGTGCCACGCTGCTGATAATCGATGATGACGAAGTAGTGCGCGCGAGCCTCGCCGCCTATTTGGAAGACAGTGGTTTCAGTGTCCTGCAGGCCAGCAATGGCCAACAGGGTCTTCAGGTATTCGAGCAAGACAAGCCCGACTTGGTCATCTGCGATCTGCGCATGCCGCAGATGGGCGGACTCGAACTCATTCGCCAGGTCACCGAGCTGTCGCCGCAAACCCCGGTTATCGTGGTGTCGGGTGCCGGCGTGATGAACGATGCGGTCGAGGCCCTGCGCCTGGGCGCGGCGGATTACCTGATCAAGCCTCTCGAAGATCTGGCCGTGCTCGAGCACTCCGTGCGCCGGGCCCTGGATCGTGCGCGCCTGTTGCTGGAAAACCAGCGCTACCGCGACAAGCTCGAAAAGGCCAACCGCGAACTCGAAGCCAGCCTGAACCTGCTCCAGGAAGACCAGAACGCCGGTCGCCAAGTGCAGATGAACATGCTGCCGGTCAGCCCCTGGACCATCGACGAGTTCCAGTTTGCGCACCAGATCATCCCGTCGCTGTACCTGTCGGGTGATTTCGTCGACTACTTTCGGGTCGACGAGCGTCGGGTAGCCTTCTACCTGGCGGACGTTTCCGGGCATGGCGCCTCTTCAGCGTTCGTCACCGTGCTGCTGAAGTTCATGACCACGCGCCTGCTGTTCGAATCCAAGCGCAATGGCACGTTGCCGGAATTCAAGCCTTCAGAGGTACTTGGTCATATCAACCGAGGCCTGATCAGTTGTAAGCTGGGTAAACACGTCACAATGGTCGGTGGTGTCATCGACGAGGAGACAGGTTTGTTGACCTATAGCATCGGCGGTCATCTGCCGTTGCCTGTGTTGTACACGCCAGACAGTGTTCGTTACCTGGAAGGGCGTGGTCTGCCGGTGGGCCTCTTCAATGAAGCCACCTACGAAGACCACGTGATGGAGTTGCCACCGACGTTCAGCCTGACGCTGATGTCCGACGGCATTCTGGACCTCTTGCCAGAACCGACACTCAAAGAGAAAGAAGCGGCGTTGCCCCAACGGGTCAAGGCTGCGGGCGGCACCCTGGATGGGCTGCGGCAGGTTTTTGGATTGGCCACGCTAGGGGAGATGCCGGATGATATCGCCCTGTTGGTGTTGAGCAGGAATCTTTAATGAGTACCGGTAGAATCCAGTTCGCCGAGCAGGACGGCACCTTCGTCCTCAAGTTCGTCGGTGAAGTTCGCCTGACCCTGTGTTCGGCGTTGGATGCGACTATTGAGCGGATCTTCACGGCGTTGAACTTCAACGCGATCGTGATCGACCTGACCGAAACCCGCAGCATCGACAGCACCACGTTGGGCCTGCTGGCCAAACTGTCGATCCTGTCGCGGCAGAAGGTCGGCTTGCTGCCGACCGTCGTCACCACCCACGAAGACATCACCCGTCTGTTGCAGTCCATGGGCTTCGAGCAAGTGTTCAACATCGTTGACCGCCCGATCCCGTGCCCTGAATGCCTGACCGACCTGCCAGACCAGGATCAGTCCGAAGAAATCGTGCGGATCAAAGTGCTTGAAGCGCACAAGATCCTCATGGGCCTGAACGATTCCAATCGTGAAGCGTTTCATGATCTGGTGAATGCGCTCGAGCGCCATTGATTTCAGGCCCTCATCGCCGCATAACCAGCCAAACACAAAAAAGGGCGAACCCACCGGGTTCGCCCTTTTTGCATTGCGTCGAACTAGATCACAGCTTGGCTTGCAGCAACGCCTCAAGCTTTTCCTGATCGCGGGCAAACTGACGAATACCTTCCGCCAGCTTCTCGGTCGCCATCGCATCTTCGTTGGACAACCAACGGAATTGCGCTTCGTTCAGGCTCAGACGTGCTTCACCGGCATGCCCAGGCGCCAGTTTGCGTTCCAGCTTGCCGTTGTCCGCCGCCAGTTTCTCCAGCAGGTCCGGGCTGATGGTCAGCCGATCACAGCCGGCCAGTTGCTCGATCTGGTTCAGGTTACGGAAGCTTGCGCCCATCACTACGGTTTTGTAGTCATTGGCCTTGTAGTAGTTGTAGATGCGCGTCACCGACTGCACACCCGGATCATCCGCGCCGGTGTAGTCGTTGCCGTTGGCCTTCTTGTACCAGTCGTAGATGCGGCCCACGAACGGCGAAATCAGGAACACGCCGGCGTCGGCGCAAGCCGCGGCCTGTGCGAAGGAGAACAGCAGGGTCAGGTTGGTCTGGATGCCTTCCTTTTCCAGGATCTCGGCGGCGCGAATGCCTTCCCAGGTGGAAGCGATCTTGATCAGTACGCGGTCACGGCCAATGCCGGCCTTGTCGTAGAGCTCGATCAGACGGTGCGCGCGCTTCAATACGGCGTCAGTGTCGAACGAAAGACGTGCATCCACTTCGGTGGAAATACGGCCCGGGACCACTTTGAGGATTTCTTGCCCTACCGCGACGCCAAAACGGTCGCTGGCCAGGCCCACATCGCCCTTGCAGTCGTGAACGCAGGCGTTCAGCAACTCGGCATAACCGGGAATGGCCGCGGCTTTGAGCAGCAGGGAAGGGTTGGTGGTGGCGTCCACGGGTTTAACGCGAGCGATTGCTTCGAAGTCGCCGGTGTCGGCAACGACGGTAGTGATTTGTTTAAGTTGTTCCAGCTTGGAAGTCATGGGCGTGCTCTGTCCTATGGGTCTGTTGACATTACCCGAGCGCTGACAGCCACTCAAGGGCGGGTGTGCGTATCGATGGCCCCAAGGGCAACATCCTGAAAACGGGTGTTTGAATGCAGGGGCGTGGTATCGGTAAATACGATGCCAAATCGGGGCACAGGTTCAAAGCAACTGATCGCTGACGTTGGCGTAACCCGCCTATTTTGCATTGAGCAGGGTCCGTACTGCCGTTTCCGCCGGCTTCGGTTGGCCATCTGCCGTCAGTAGACCGAAATTCTTTTCCCGGTCATTTCCTCCCGACTCGCTGTTCTTCCATTCATAAACAGAGGTCAGCGGGATGTTGAGTTTTTTCACGTCGGAAATGAAGGTGCTGACCTTGCTGGCTTGCCCTTCAGTGCCGCCATTGGAACTGAGCGCCGACACTCCCCATTCGCTGATGACCCCCGGCAGATGGAAGTTCTGCTGAATGAACGCCTGGGCCGCGCTGATCTGCGCACCGGACAAACCATAAGGGTGATAGGAAATCGCACTCAGGCATTTGGGGTATTCACTGACGATCCGGTTCAACGCCACGGTGGACTCGGAGCCCGCGCTCGGGGCTTTCGCGAAGCCGAAGCCGATCAGCGGCGTGGTGGGCGCTTTTGGCGCCAGGGTGCGGCACATGGCGCTCATGAACGGCACGAAGGATGTCTCGAAGTGACCGGTCGGCCAGTACTTTTCCAGGTCGGGCTCGTTCCAGATTTCAATCGCCACCAATTGTGTGCAGTAGGCCTGTTCCAGGGCGAGTACCGACTGGGCGAGGGATTCTCCCGCCCTCGCAAGCTCACTGGCGTCGCCGGTGGTGGTCAGCGCCTCGGTGGCGCGAATGGTCAGCAGTACCGGCAACCCGGCGGACCTGGCCGCCGCGAACGCGTCGCTGACCTGTTTTTGATAAGCCGCGTTACCGAGGTTGTCGGTCCAGGCGCCAAAACGCACGAAGCCGAAACCCGCGGCTTTGATCTGCCCGGCATCGGCGGCGGAGAAATTCTGGATCTTGACCTGCACACCGAAGGTCTTGTCGGCGCTGAGGGCGGGGAACAGTTCATCGGCGTGAACCTGACTGGCACTGCTGAACATCAACAGCGTTGAAGCGGCAAGGCGTTTGAAATGCATGGCGAATGCCCTCTCGTCGAACTGGAAATAACGTTTTTTATTGGTTTTATCCGGTAATTAGTTGGACGCCGCTGAAGTAACCCAGTGCGCCACTGTTATGTTTTGTCGGATAAGCATTGTTAGAAAACGTTCGTTATTTTTGGTCCGGTTATTCTGGTTGGGTGGGTTTTAGGTGTCGTGGTACTTAATACGCTTGTATTTACAAGGCTGATCCGTTTCTGAGTGCGGAATGAACCCTGGGTTCATTCAAATCCCCACTGCGCATTGGTTGGTTCGACATTACACGGGAAGCATTGCCTTGTTCAGAAATATTCTTGTCGTCTGCGTCGGCAATATCTGCCGAAGTCCCACAGCAGAACTGCTGTTGCGCAATGCGCTGGCCACTTCAACCATCGCCGTGACTTCTGCGGGCTTGTCCGCCAGGGTTGGCGAGGCCATGGAGCCTTCGGCGCGCCAGGTTCTGGAAGACCGCGGGCATTGCGCCAAGGCGTTTAAAGCGCGGCAAATCACCCCGGACATCGTTAATGAATCAGACCTGATTCTGGTCATGGAAAAACAGCATGTAACGCAAGTGCTGAAGATGGCATCGCACGCCAGGGGCAAAGTGTTTCTTCTCGGGAAGTGGCAAGGCGAGCGAGAAATACAAGACCCGTATCGTCAAGGAAAAGCAGCTTTTATTCATGCCCATGCATTGATTGAAGATGCTGTTTGCTCATGGGCGCAGCGCCTGGGGCATTGATGAATAATTTTCAGATCAGTAAATGGTAAGAACACACTTATGCAGTTACCGTCAGTAGTCGGCACCCGGGACAACGAGCGAGATGATATTGATCTTCTCGGTATATTCGGCAGTTTAATTGATCAGAAATGGTTGATCGGCGCGCTCACCGGTGCATTTATGCTGACCGGCGTGGCCTATGCCATTCTGGCGACGCCCGTGTATCTGGCAAACGCCGTGGTACAGGTCGAACCGAAAAAGAACGACATGCTCGGTTTCTCCGATCTCAACAGCATGCTCACCGGGCAATCGCCGTCGGTGACCGAGATCGGCATCATCAAATCTCGCGCAGTGATCGGCAAAGCCGTCGACGATCTGCAACTGGACATCGACGTCACGCCCAACACCTTCCCGTTCATTGGCAATTTTCTGGCCCGGCGCTACAAGGGCGAGGGCGTAGCCGCGCCACGTTTTGGCCTGAGCAGCTATGCATGGGGCGGTGAACGCCTGGAGATCGCCCGGCTCAATCTGCCGGAAGAACTGCTGGGCAAGAAACTGACGCTGATTGCCGGTGAGCAGCAGCGCTTCCAGCTGTTCGACGACAACGACAATCTGCTGGTGGAGGGCGTCGCTGGCGAAGCATTTGCGCATAACGGCGTCGAAGGGCGGATCGCGGAATTAAAGGCCAATCCCGGCACCCGTTTCGACGTGGTGCGCGATCCAAGGATCGTCACCATCCTGGATTACCAGGACGCGCTGGACGTGTCCGAGCAAGGCAAGGAGTCGGGCATTATCCGCCTGGCCCTGGCCAGCCCTGACCACGCCCAGGCGGTGAAGATTCTCAATAAAGTCGCCACGTTATACGTGCAGCAAAACGTCGAGCGCACCTCGGCCGAAGCCGCGCAAAGCCTGGATTTCCTGCAAGGCCAACTGCCGCAGGTCAAGCATGACCTGATCAAGGCCAGCGACGCGCTCAACGGTTATCAAACCCGTGGCAAGACCGTCAACATTTCCCTCGAAACCCAATCGGTGCTGGAACAGATTGTCGGCCTCGACACGCGGATTTCCGAGTTGAAGCTGCAACAGGCGGACCTTGATCGCAAGTTCACCAAGCAGCATCCGGTCTATCGCGCCTTGATGACGCAGATCGGCGAATTGACCCGGCAACAGAAAAGTCTGGAGAGCAAGGTCCAGGACCTGCCCGCCACGCAACAGGAATTGCTGAACCTGACCCGCGACGTGGAAGTGGCGTCGCAGATCTACACGCAGTTGCTGAACAAATCCCAGGAGCTGGACATCGTCCGGGCCGGGGCGGTGGGCAATGCGCGGCTGATCGACGCGGCGGATGTCGATAAGACCACCCCGGTCAAACCGCGCAAGGCGCTGATCGTGCTGATTGCCACCTTCCTCGGCGGGTTTGTCGGCGTCGCCCTGGTGCTGGTGCGTAAATCCCTGAGTCGTGGCCTGGAGGGGCCCGAAGCCATTGAGCAACTCGGCTTGCCGGTGTATGCGTCGATTCCCTACAGCGCGCTGCAACAGGAAGAGGACAGTAAAAAACCGCGCTTGAGTGACGCGTCGGGCCGCCAGGCGTTCCTGTTGGCGCTGCGTAACCCCACCGACCTGTCGATCGAGTCGATCCGCAGCCTGCGCACCTGCCTGCACTTTGCCGGGCTGGACTCGACCAACAACCGCATCATGATTTCCGGCCCGAGCCCGCAGGTCGGTAAAACCTTCGTCTCCTCCAACCTCGCCGCCGTGATGGCGCAAAGCGGTCAGCGGGTGGTGCTGATCGATGCCGACATGCGCAAAGGGCATTTGCACAAGACGCTCAACACGCCGATCACCAATGGCTTGTCGGACCTGCTGGTCAAGCGCTGCAGCCTGGAGCAGGGCATCCATCACACCGAGGTCGACAACCTGCACTTCATCAGTCGCGGACAGGTCCCGCCCAATCCGTCGGAGTTGCTGATGCATGCGAACTTCCGTGAGCTGCTGGCACAACTCAGCGACCTGTATGACGTGGTGATCATCGATACCCCACCGCTACTGGCCGTGACCGACGCCGCGATCGTCGGGCGTGAAGCGGCGATCAGCCTGATCGTCACCCGCTTCGGGGTGAACCCCGCCAAAGAGATCGAACTGACGATCCGTCGATTTGCGCAGAACGGTATCCAGTTGAAGGGCGCTGTGTTCAACGGCGTCGAGAAGCGCGCGGCGAGTTACTACGGCAACGGTGGCTACGGCAATTACAACTACGAGTATGCGTCCGACAAGGCTTGATTCGGCGATGGTCATTACCTGCATGGAAATGGGTGGATTGTGAAAAAAATACTGCACGTGGCCGAAACGATTAAAGGTGGCGTGGCCACCGTGATCCGCACGATTTCGGTGCCGCCTGAGGGCGAGGCGGCGAATTATGAACTGGTCTATCTGATCCCCCTCGATCAGAAAAAAGAGCTGGTCGGCATTGATGAGCAACAGATCAGGACCTTCGACCGGACCAAGCGCGATGTGCGCTCGCTGCTGCGTTTCGCCTGGCAGCTGGCCCGGGTGATTTTCAAGGAAAAACCCGATGTGGTGCATTTGCACAGCACCTTTTCCGGGGTCATTGGCCGTTGCGTGTGCCTGCTCCTGCGGCCGTGGCGCTCGCCGAGGATTATCTACTGCCCCCATGCCTTTTCGTTTCTGATGGAGAGTTCGCCGGCCAAGCAGAAAATCTATTCGCTGATTGAACGGCTCTTGCAGAAGGTCACGGACACGATCATTTGCGTCAGCCAGTACGAACTGGACAAAGCCGCGCGCTTTGGCATCGATCGCAGCCGCATGACGTTGATCTACAACGGTATCCATCACAAAAGCGATGAGCCGAAAAGCCAGAGTCAGGCTCCGATCCATCTGCTGTTTGTCGGGCGGCTCGACTATCAGAAAGGGTTCGACGTCTTGCTCAAAGGCTTTGCCGGCGTCCAGCGCACCGACCTGAAACTGACGGTGGTGGGCAGTGCGGTCAACGAGGACACCGTCGATTGCCCGGTGATGCAGGGGGTCGAGTACATCCCGTGGGTCACGCCGGCGGAAGTGAACGCGCTGTATCAGTCGGCGGATGCGCTGATCGTTCCCAGTCGCTGGGAAGGCTTTGCCATGGTGCCTCTCGAAGGGATGGCCATGGGCTTGCCAGTGATTGCCAGCGATTGCACGTCCTTGCCCGAGTTGGTCACCCACGGCGTGACCGGCTACGTGTTTCCCGCCGGGGATCACCAGGCATTGACCCAGCTGTTGGTGAAAATCCAGAAGCCCGGCTTGCTGGCGCTCGGCGTTCAAGGTCGCGAAATGGTCCGTGAGCGGTTCAGTGCCACGTTGATGATCAAGCAGACCTATGCCGCGTATTCCGCCCCCTCTTTTTAAGTAGATATCAGCTTATGAACGTAACTATTTTGCATGGCTACAGCGCCTCCAACTCCGGTGACGGCCTGCTCGTGGACCTGGCCATCGCCCTGGTACTGCGCAACTTCGGTGCCGACACCTCGATCAACGTCGTGGCCTCGGACCCGAAATCATTCAGCTACTTGCCTTACAAGCGCTATGACGCGCCGGTCATGGCAGCCAAGGGATTGGGGCGGGTCAAGCAAGCGCTGTTCCTGGATCAGTCCTACGCCGGCCTGGCGGACCTGTTGAAAACCACGGACTTGATCGTCGGCGTCGGCGGCGGCTACATGCGCTCCAAAAGTGCCTTCGAACACATCAAGTTGAAACTGGGGCACGCCAAGCAACTGGAAACCGCGATCCTGAGCAAAGTGCCGTCGGTGTACCTGCCGCAAAGCATCGGTCCGTTCCACGGTGAGGGCAGCAAGATCGTCGGGGATTACGCCCAGGCTGACGCGGTGTTTGTCCGGGACAATCGGTCCTCGGAGATGTTCGGCACCCATGCCAATGTCTACCGCGCACCCGACCTGGCGGTGCAGGCCCTGGCCAGCAAGATTCTGCTGCAACCCAAGTTCACCCGTTGTGCGCCGACGCCGGCGACGGTCTGCGTGGTGTTGCGCAAACCGCCGGCGTGGAGCAAGGAAAAGAAAGTCGCCTACGTGGCCAACCTGAAACGGCTGCTGCAGCGCTTGAAGAACAAAAGCAAAGTGGTGTGCGCGGTGCAAAGCGCGGTGCGTGGCAATGATGACGGCGCGTTCTATCGCGAGTTGGGCATCACCGAGGATTTGCTGCCGTTGAAGGCGACCCTGGCCAAACATCAGCCGGACCTGGTGATTTCGGTGCGCCTGCATGGCGCCATCGAATCGCTGCTGGCGGGCGTCCCGGCGTTCCATATCAGCTATGAGCGCAAGGGCTTTGGCGCCTATCAGGACATGGGTGTGGAAGACTGGGTGATCAATGGCGGCGACATCAATGTCGACACCATCATCGACACGGTTTACGCGCCGAACGCCTTGTTCCGGTTTGGCCAGCGCTTGACCGACACCTGCCGGGAAATCGAAGCCAAGACCCAGGTCATGGACGGGATCATCAAGGGTATCGTTCGATGATATTTCGGCTACTGCTCCGAGGCGGGGCATTAGGTGCGAAGTTCTTGCTGGTGTTGGCCATCACCCATTACCTGGGCTATGACGCGCTGGGCTTTTACGGCGTGGTAGTGGCCGCGTCGTTGATTGCGTCGAAGTTCTACAGCGTCGGGTTCAGTTCCGAAATCAATCGGCTGATCAGTGTCGGTCGCAGCTCGCGGCTGGTTGTGGACAGAGTCTTGCTGCTGTACCTGGCCGTGGGCGTGGTGTTATCGGTGGCGACGGTCACGGTGTATTCGCTGTTCCAGGGCATCGAAGCGAGTGCCACGCTGATCCTGTGTGTGGCGTTGTTGCTGCTCACCGAGCACCTGTCGTTCGAAATCAATTCCTTCGTGTTTTCCGCGCAGAAAGCCACGTGGGGCGCGCTGCTGTTCTTTATCAAGACCGGCCTCTGGGCGTTGTTGGCCCTGGGCGGGATGATGCTCGGCTGGGTGTCCGACATCGCCAGCGTGCTGTGGTTGTGGGTGGCGGCTAACGTATTGGTGATCGTTGCCGGTTACCTGATTGTGGTGAACGTTCACCGTGGGCGAGTGACCGCGGCCTTGACCACGGCTTCGGTATGGAAGGCTGGATTGCCGTTTTACCTGGGTACGGGCCTGATCGCGTTGAGTCAGTACGCCGAGCGCTTCCTGATTATCGACCTCGAGCCCTACGCGAGTTTGGGCAAGTATGTTTACGCCTGGTCGGCGGCCAACACCTTGCAAGCGCTGTCCTATGCGGTGGTCGCGGTGGTCGGCATTCCCGTGCTCGCCAAGCGTTATCAGCGTGATCAGCAGGCGCTGACCGTGGGGCAGTTGTTCGTGAATAAGTGGGTGATGCGCGCGCTGGTGGTGTCTGGCGGTGTGGCGCTAATGATTTTTCTGTTCTTCAACATCGTGCTCGATTACGTCGCCACGTCGGTGCCGCGTCCCGATAACGCCATCCTTGGCGTGCTGATTTTTTCCTTTGCCCTGCGCGCCGTCGGCGACATCGTCTGGGGTGGTCTGATCGCGTCGAAAAACAGCCGGGTGTCACTCGCCAGTGCGGCCATCTGCCTGGCGGTTTCCCTGCCGGTGAGTTACCTGTTGATCAAGCACTATTCGATTTACGGTGCGGCCTGGGGCAATGTGTTTTCGATCACCGTGCAGCTCGGCGTCATTGCCGTGCTGACCCGGTTTGCCCGCGTGAAGGTGACGGCGTAATGGCGTTGAAATTACCTTCCATCGAGTTTCGCGGCCGACGGCTCGACGCGTCGATCTCGTTCCTGATTCTGTTCACGGGCCTGTTCCTGTCGGTGGCCATGCCGCTGCTGATGCACCGCGATCCCGGCCCCGATGCCATGACGCTATGGTCGTCCTACGCCCGCGCCGACAACTGCAACTTCTGGAACCCGTTCTCGCCGGACCGCTCGTCCTACGAGTGCTCGGCGTACCTGCTGCGACCCACCGGCATCAACCTGACCAATGCCTGGGCCTATGGCATGGCGTGCAACCTGTTCCTCACGGCGGTCCCGGTATTGATGTTCCGGCGCATGCCGCTGACGATTTTTTTCACCCTGTGTTTGTGGGGCGTGGTCCGTTCGTTTTTCCTGGAAAACCTGACCAAGGAGATCATCGTTTCGGTGGCGATGATTTCGATTTTGCTGTTCTCGTTTTCCCGGCGTTATCGCGGCGGATTTTTCTGTTCCGCGGTGATTTACGGCGTGTTGATCCGGCCCTACTGGATTCTGTTTTCCCTGGCCTGGTTCGGCGTGTGCGTGATGAAGAAATACGTCTCGCGCCTGACCTTCTTCCTGATGCTGTTCCTGTTCTACCTGGCCATCGCCACCGCGATTCAACTGGTGGTCGGCTATTCGGTGTCGTCAATTCGCGCCAGCAACAATGAGCTGCGCACGGCGGGCGAGGAGGGTTCGAAGTCGCTGATCGTGTCCTGGATCAGCGGCGGTGACTTCGTGTCCCAAGCGCTGGACTCGATGAGCATCTTTTTCCGCCTGTCGTTCCCCGTAGAGCTGATCCTGCTTTCCGGCCTGGGCCAGATCATCTTCGTGGTGTTGATGATGATGACGTCGTTGCTGATGTTCAAAATGATCACGTCCCGCGACTACAAGGGCGTGCGCATCGACACCAAGGTCAAGGAGCTGATCGCGATTCCGCTGTCCTTTCTGCTGGTGCAGGGCTTGTTCGAACCAGACTTCGGTTCCTTCGCCCGACACTTTTCCATGGTGGTGCCGGTGCTGTTTATGGGCCTGGGTTTGCAGTTGCGCACCAAGAAACCTGCGTTGGTTGAAACAAGAATCCTGAGCTGAGGTTTGTGTTTTATGTCGAGCAAGAAGAAGTCGCTGGAGATCGAAACCCTGCGCGGCCTGGCCTGCCTGTTGCTGGTGCTGTATCACGTGATCGGGCCGCTGGGTGGCGGCTTGAAAATCGACGTGGGCTCGCCGTTCCGGGTGATCGCCGACTCCATGGTGTACGTGCGCATGCCGCTGTTCACCTTTATCTCGGGTTACATCTATTCCATCTACAAAATTCGCGGCAATGACTTCTCCGCCTATTTTGTCGGCAAGGTCCGGCGGCTGATCGTGCCGCTGTTTTGCGTGGGGGTGCCGTTCTCGGTGCTGCAAGCGGTCGGCCCTGGGGTGAACAAGGACGTTGGCGTGATCGATGCGCTGTTGTCGTTTTACATCCCGATCAACCACTTCTGGTTTTTGCAGGCGGTGTTCATCATCTTCATGTTCGTCGGCCTGCTGGAATGGCGTGGGTGGTTGCAGACCATGACGCGCCAGTTCCTGTTGCTGGCGTTTGCGGCGGCGGTGTTTCTGCTGCCGCCGTTTACGGTGGACGCGTTCGGCATCAATGGCGCGGTGTACCTGCTGCCATTTTTTGTACTGGGGATGATTGGCCATGAAAAGGTCGGTGAGATCAGGCAAGCGTTCCGGGTGATCGGGCCGCTGGTGTTTGTGTTGATCTCGGTAGTGCTGCTGTTTGTGGCGACGGTGGATCGCGGGTTGATCGTTGATCGCCGCAGCCTGGTCGGCTTGCTGGTAGGGTGTGTGTCTTGTGTGGCGTTGCTGTCGAGTAACTTGCAAGCGCGCTGGCTGATCTGGCTCGGTGGTTATTCCTATGCGATTTTCCTGTTTCATGTGCTGTTCGCCGCCACTTCGCGATCCGTGCTGGGGCGCCTTGGGATACATGATGACGGCGTTTTGGTGCTCAGCGGCGTGACCTGTGGTCTGCTCGGGCCGGTGGTGTTGTCGAATATTTTCAGCCGCTTCAGCGTCACCTCCATGCTGTTTCTGGGCGAGCGGGCTGCACGTAAAAAACCGCCGGCCGTTGTGGTGCCGGCGACACAAACCTGATGGTCGTTTTGATGAAGGAAGTGCCCCGTGGTGGCAGTTGATGACGTACATCCCGCAGCAACTTCGGTGATCGAAGTCGGTGACGCGCGTGAACGCTTTGCGCAATGGCGCGAAGGCAAGGCGGGGAAGGTGCTGGCCATCTCGGTGATCGGCGACAGCTACAGCGCCGGGCAGGATTTTTACCTGAACAAACTCGTCCAGCGGCTCACCCACAAAGCAGGTTTCGCCGGGCCGGGTTACGTCGGCTTCAACCACGGCGCGGCGCTCGGTGGGACTCACTACAAATACACCCGCAGCAGTGAAAAATACTTCGGTGGTGATTGGGAGGTGTCCGGACTCGGCCAGGCCAGCCCCGACAGTCGCACCGTCATGGGCCGGCCCGGTGCTTATCTGGAGATCGATGCCAAACCGACGCCCGCCGTGGACACGTCCATTGCCCAGGCAAAATTGCTGTACCTGGGGG
Organism: Pseudomonas sp. Emmai; assembly: GCF_055179735.1. Classification (NCBI taxonomy): domain Bacteria; kingdom Pseudomonadati; phylum Pseudomonadota; class Gammaproteobacteria; order Pseudomonadales; family Pseudomonadaceae; genus Pseudomonas; species Pseudomonas sp. Emmai. The sequence goes on from NZ_CM143685.1 coordinate 2,511,445, forward strand.
ATGGGAAGTCCAGTGAAGTGCGCTATCGGTGGACGGCATCCGGCGCCTGGCATTCGTTGAAACTCGACGGCTCAGGTGCTCAGGAGGTTCAGTTACCTGGCTTTTCTGATCAGCCCGAGTGGGCGTTTCGACTGGAAGTGGTCAACGGTGCGCCGACGCTGTTTGGCCTGTGGATGAGCAATCGCCAGGGTGGCGTCCGGGTGTCCAAACTCGCGGCGTCCGGCGCGGCTTCCGCTGATTTCTATCACAGCGATGCCCAGTGGCAGGCGCAGTGGAAAGCGGTGGTGGCGAAGATTCCGGCGGATATCTACCTGATCATGCTCGGCGGTAACGACCAGGGGTTTGGTGTGAAACCCGAACAGTATCTGCAGAACATCCAAGGCCTGGTGCGGATGGTGCGCGAGGTTCACCCGAAGGCGAGCATCAACTTGATCCTGCGCCAGGACACCACACGCGCAAGTGCCTATCCGATGTCGGCGTATGCCCAGGTACTGGAACCCTGGGCGCGCGAGGAACATCTGGGTTACGCGAATATGCAGTGTGCGTTTGGTACCGACGTCAAACGTTATGCCTTGGGCGGCGATGCACCGATGATCGGGCCGGACAAGATTCACCCGATCCCGGGGGCGGGAGGGCGGGTGATTGCGGATTATCTCTATAGCTTGATCACCGCGCCGAAGAACACCTGCCAGTGAGCCAAAACGAACAACCTGTAGGAGCGAGGCTTGCCCGCGAAGACGGTGTGTCAGTAACGATGATGTCGACTGACACACCGTCTTCGCGGGCAAGCCTCGCTCCTACAGGGGGTGCGGTGTTCGTCTATTTGTCTGGCAGGCCTTTCTCGAAGCGCTCCAACTGACTCAGCAACTCAGCCGTCTTGAGCGGCATCAACTGCGGATCACAGCGGGTTTGCACGGTGATGACGATGGCCGGGTCGTTGCCGCAACTGCGCGCGAGGAATCGCCAGTCGCTGAAAATCACTTTCAGCCCGTCGCGCTCATCGACGTCCAGCGCCTGTTGGGCGTACAGCGCTTTCAGGTGGGCGAGGAGGGCGTCGGGGTCGGGAATCGGTCGACGGATTTCCCCGGAGGAGGGGAACACGCCGATTCGCTCCACCATCAGCGTGGAGCCCAGCCAGGCTTCAACCGGAGAGGGCAACGACGGATACCGTGACAACCAGGCCATCATCCCGACGTTGCCCATCTCCCGTTCAATGTCTGCCGTGTGTTTTGCATTGTTCATAGTGGCCTGCCTGAAAGAAGAGTGGACGACGGTTGAGGACTTGGTCAGAGGCCCTTGAGGTACAGGTGCTCGTAGCAGAAATTGGTCGCGTCGAGATAGCCCTCTGCACCGCCGCAATCGAAGCGCAGGCCGTCGAACTTGTAGGCCAGGACGCAGCCGTTTTGCGCCTGCTTCATCAGGGCGTCGGTGATCTGGATCTCCCCACCTTTGCCGGGCTGGGTGTCGGCGATCAGGTCAAAGATATCCGGCGTCAGGATGTAGCGGCCGATGATCGCCAGGTTGGACGGGGCGTCTTCGGGTGCGGGTTTTTCCACCATGCTGCTGACGCGGTAAACGTTGTCGGCGATCAACTCGCCAGCAATCACGCCGTACTTGTGGGTCTGGTCCCGGGGCACTTCCTGGATGGCCACGATCGAGCAGCGGTAGCGCTTGTAGAGCTGGATCATTTGCGTCAGGACGCCATCGCCTTTCAAATTCAGGCACAGGTCATCCGCCAGCGACACGGCGAAGGGCTCATCGCCAATCAACGGGCGACCGCTGAGAATCGCATGGCCCAGGCCCTTCATTTCCACCTGGCGGGTGTAGGAGAAGGTGCAGGTTTCAATCAGCTCGCGGGTGCCGGCCAGGAACTTCTCTTTTTCGGTGCCGCGAATCTGATGTTCCAGCTCATAGCTGATATCGAAATGGTCTTCCAGTGCGCGCTTGCCCCGCCCGGTGACGAGGGCCATGTGTTGTAGGCCGGCGTCCCGTGCTTCCTCGACCGCATACTGGATCAGCGGCTTGTTGACGATGGGCAGCATCTCCTTGGGCATGGCTTTGGTGGCCGGCAGGAAACGCGTGCCATAACCCGCGGCGGGGAACAAACATTTACGAATCATAAAAATACCCTGGAAGTCATTAATCGCAACCCACTACGGAAATAATGAGTGGTTGTCAGTGTCTTGAATAAGCGACTACTTTAATACCTGAGTTGGGTTGTTAATGGCAATTAGTGTCAGGTGTATAACAACGGAATGTTATGAGTTGTCCGTCTGTTGCGTGTTAGTTATTTTTCGTCGGTATCCGTTGATAGTGGTGAGCGTTTCATAGTGCTAAATAAGTACCCGGTATGACTGTCTGGTCGAATTACATATTGATCGGTACATGTTATTGCGCACTTTACGACCCCACTATGGACCGCGCTATGAAAATTCTGGTAACGGGTGGCACCGGGTATATCGGTTCGCACACCACACTTGCTTTGCTTGAAGCGGGTTTTGACGTGGTGGTGCTGGACAACCTTTCCAACAGTTCCGACGCTGCGCTGCACGCCGTTGAAGCCATCTGCGGCAAACGTGCGCTGATGATCCACGGGGATGTCTGCGACCGGCCCTTGCTGGACCGGATTTTCCAGCAGCACGCCATTGATGCGGTCCTGCATTTCGCCGGGCTTAAAGCCGTCGGAGAAAGCGTGCGCAAGCCGCTGGAGTATTACGAAGCCAACGTCGGCGGCAGCATCACGCTGTGCCAGGCGATGGCCGCCGCCGGGGTGTTTCGCCTGGTGTTCAGTTCATCGGCCACAGTGTACGGCGCGCCGGAGCAGATGCCGATCAGCGAGGAGGTGCCTACCGGCAGCCCGACCAATCCCTACGGCCAATCCAAGCTGATCGTCGAAAACGTGTTGCGCGACCTATGCTCGGCAGAGCCGCGCTGGAGCGTCGCGCTGTTGCGTTATTTCAATCCGATCGGCGCCCATGCCAGTGGCCACTTGGGTGAAGACCCCAATGGGATTCCGAATAACCTGGTGCCCTACATCAGCCAGGTGGCGGTCGGCAGCCTGAAGGAGTTGTCGATCTTCGGCGACGATTACCCCACGTCGGATGGCACCGGTGTGCGTGACTACATCCACGTCGTCGACTTGGCAGACGGGCATATCAAGGCCTTGCAATCGATTTCCCAAACCACCGGCATCCACATCTGGAACCTGGGCACGGGCGATGGATATAGCGTGATGCAAGTGCTGCACGCGTTTGAGCAGGCGTCGGGCCGGCCTGTGCCGTATCGGATATTGCCGCGCCGCTCGGGTGACGTCGCAGAGAGCCTGGCCGACCCGTCCAAGGCTGAGCGTGAACTGGGCTGGAAGGCCACACGCAGTTTGCAGCAAATGATGACCGACACCTGGCGCTGGCAATCGAATCATCCTAAGGGCTACCTCGAATAAGTAGTGATTGCGCCGAATGTTATAAACCGACAGCCATGTTAAGTAAGGTCGGGAAATTAGGCTGGAGTTACCTCCGGCAAATCCGTAGATATAAGCCCTGCCGTTCGACATTTATCAGTTGCGTTTGACTGTGAATGAACAATGGCTCTTGTTCGCAGTTTTTGCGGCTTGATCTTTCCACCTCTAACGGCACGCTTTGTTTGTTAACAAGGCCGAACGTTAGAAAGGAGTTGATATGAAAAAAGTGATGGCAATTGCCCTGTTGTCGATGTTTGGCAACTGGGCGTCCGCAGCGGAAGCACCGCTGACACAGGCAACTAATGTCGCCGGTAACGTAGCCGCTTCCCAAGCGCCTGCGGCCAGTACGGCGATGGTTGCAGGTGCAGTGGCTGCCTCCAACAGTGGCGGCAACGCCAACGGCGGTACTACCGGGACCACAGGAACTACCGGTACCACCGGCACCAGTAACTGAAAAACCCTGTAGGTGTAATACAAGGTCGCCCGATGAAAGTCGGGTGCCCTTGTTGGATTTGCCCTTGAATAGCGTAGTGCCATTATGAATCGTAGTTTTCCTTTTTTGATGTTGGCCAGTCTCGCTTTGCAAGGTTGTATGTTTTCCCCGGGGCAATACCTGAGCACCAGCGATATCACGCGCCAAGGGGGCAGTGAAAGCAGTCGCGTCGAGCTGATACCGATCACGCCCAAGCTGATTGCGATGGATCGGGCGACGCAGAAACGCACGTCGCTGCCGGCTGAATTGCTGGCGACCCCGGCGGAGTACCGCATCGGCAGCAACGATGTGTTGTACATCACGGTCTGGGACCATCCCGAGCTGACGGCACCCTCGGGCGCGCAACAGCAGATCGATGCCAACGGTCGCCTGGTGCGTTCCGATGGCACGTTGTATTACCCCTATATCAAGGAAGTGCAGGCGGCCGGCAAAACCATCCAGCAACTGCGCTCGGACATTTCCGAACGGCTGTCGGCTTTCATTGCCGACCCGCAAGTGGACGTCGCCGTGTTGCGCTTCGCCAGCCAGAAAGTCGTGGTGTCGGGGGCGGTCACAAAGGCCGGTGCGCAACCGATTTCCACCAACCCGCTCAACGTGGTCGAAGCCCTCGGTGCGGCTGGTATCGACCCGGTCAATGCCGACTTGTCCGGCTTGCTGCTGACGCGCAAGGGGCGGGTGTATCCGCTGGATCTTGATGCGCTCAATCAGCAGGATTCCGAGTTGCAGAACGTCTACCTCAAGGGTGGCGATCAGCTGTACCTGCCGTACAACGACAACAAGCGCATCTACGTCATGGGCGAAGTCAATCAGCCCCGGGCGCTGACCTTCAAGACCGGCACCATGAACCTGTCCGATGTCCTCGGCTCGGTCGGCGGCTTGAGCCAGACCACCTCCAACGGCAATGCCGTGTATGTGATCCGCGGGGTGGAAAACCTGGATGTGGAACCGGCGAAAATCTACCAGTTGAAAGCCGAGTCGCCGACCGCCATGGCGCTCGCCACGCATTTCAATGTAAGGCCCCAGGACATCGTCTACGTGGGCCCCGCCAACGTGACGCGCTGGAACCGTTTCATCAGTCAGTTGGTGCCTTCGGCCGCCATCCTCGGTGTGGGGGCTTCCTCAGCGAAGAACCTGAGTGAAGTCAGAGACAACGGCAAATAAGGTCAGGTCTGTGAGAACGTTGAATGTTGGCGTCTGCGTAATGGCGGCCGTGTTGTTGTGTGGCTGTAACCCGCTGATGACCGCGTCCTTGGGCAACTTCAAGGCCGCGGTAATCGGTCCCGATGAGGTGCAAGTCACCCCCGCGCAAGTGGCTCGGGTCGAGTTTCCCCAGCTGACCTTGACCACGCCATCCGGCTCCGGGGTGTTGGCGATGGTGCGTGAGCGGGGCGACCTGCAGTTCTGGGTCGCGTCCGGTAAACAGGTGTTGCTGCTGCGCGATGGACTCGCGGTGCGCACCATTGGCCTGGGCGTCGAAGGCGATCTGGACGGCACGCGACTGGCGGCGTCTTCGCCCTTCAAACAAGGCCTGCACACCCTGCCGGATGGCTACACCAGCCAGCGCTGGATCGATCTGTATCAAGGCAGTGAAACCGGCGTGACCTTGAACAGTCGCTTCTCGCGAAAATCCATGGAAACCCTGGAAATCCTCAACAAGGAATACGCCGTGCTACGTGTCGATGAGCAGATTGACGCCCCGGCCATTGGCCTGCGGGCGACCAATCGTTACTGGGTCGATCCCGTTGACGGTTTTATTGTGCAGAGCGAGCAACAACTGACCTCGCGCCTGCGGGTCAAGATTGTGCAATTGACCCCTGAACGCAGGGTTGCCCGTTGAAGCGGGTACGGAAGCTGTCGGCATGCCTGTTGTTGATCACCAGCGTCAGCCAGGCGGCGGTCACTGTCACGGGTGATGTGCAAGTCCCCGGGCCGGTGGAGTTGCCGCCGGGCGGGCGGTTGACGGATGTGATCAGCGTCGCCGTGCCCAATGCCGAAAGCTATTGGCTGGCGGCGGCGTTGCTGCGTCAGTCGTTGCTGGAAGAGCAGGCCCGGCTCAAGACCGGGGTGCTGTTCGATTTGCAGGTGTTGCGCCGTGAAGCCTTGATCTTCGACCGGCCGGGCCGGGCAGAGCTGGCGACGCGTCTGTCTGAGCAGGTCAGCGCCATGCCGGTCACCGGGCGCCAGGTCACGGTGCTCGACTCGGTGGCCATCGAAGTCGGGTTCGCCCCCAACGTCCAGCTGGGTGACGGTGATCGCCTGATCTATCCATCGCGCGTCGATGAAGTTGAAGTGCTCGGCGCCGTCGCCGAACCGTGCCGCTTGCCCCATGTCGTCCGGCAAGAAGCCCGGGATTACCTGCAAGGCTGCGCAATGCTGGCCGATGCCGAGGCCGATTATCTGTGGCTGATCCAACCCAATGGTGTTACCCGCCAGGTCGGTATCGCGCCCTGGAATCGGGAGAGCGGGCACGTGCCTGCGGCGGGCAGCAAGATCCTGGTGCCGGTGAAAAATGATGATCTCGATCCGCCTATCCCTGAACTGAATCAGCAGTTGGCCGAATTTCTTGCCACGCAATTGGCTGAGGTGGTTCATTGAATTTACGTTTTGCAGCTGTGTTGTTATTGCCCTGTGGACTGGCGCATGCCGAGCCACGTCTTACCCAGAATGATTTCGGCGGCGTCGGCTTGTGGCAGACACCCACCGCCCGGATGTCCCCGGCCGGCGAGTTGAGCGTGAACGCCAACCGCACCGAGCCCTACAGTCGCTACAGCGTGGCGCTACAGCCGTTCGATTGGCTGGAAGGCGCGTTTCGCTACACCGCCATCACCAACCGTCCTTACGGCCCCGAATCGTTGAGCGGCAACCAGAGCTATAAGGATAAGGCGGTCGATCTCAAGGTCCGGTTGTGGCAGGAAACCCACTGGGCGCCTGACGTCGCGCTGGGCTTCCGAGACATCGGCGGTACTGGCCTGTTCTCCAGTGAGTTCCTGGTGGCCAACAAGCGCTACGACGATTTTGATTTCAGCGCCGGCATTGCCTGGGGTTACCTGGGCAATCGCGGCGACTTCGACAACCCGGCGGGCTGGCTCGATGATCGCTTCAAGACCCGGCCAAACATGGAAGGCACCGGTGACGTCAACGCCGGCGCCTACTTTCGCGGCAAGCCTTCGTTGTTCGGCGGCGTGACCTACCAGACGCCATGGGACCGGCTCAGCCTGAAACTCGAGTACGAAGGCAACGACTATAAACACGAGCCCAAGGACAACGTGATCCAGCAGGACTCGCCGATCAACCTGGGCGCCGTGTTCAAAGTCACCGATTCGCTGGACCTCAGCGCAGCCTGGGAGCGCGGCAACACGGCGATGTTCGGCCTGACCTTCCACACCAACTTCGTCAGCCGCAAGGCCCCGACCAAGCGCTTCGACCCGCCCGCCGAGCCGTTGCCGGCCAAGACTCCGACCGTCGCGATGGATCAGGTCGACTGGCCGGAGGTGTCCCGACGCCTGCAGCAAAATGCCGGCTACAAGGTCGAGCGCATCAGCCATCGTGGCCCCGAACTGATCGTCTACGGCGAGCAGGGCCGTTATTTTCATTCGGCCAAAGCGGTCGGTCGGGCCAGCCGGATTCTCGACAACAGCGTCAATGCCGACATCGACTGGTTCACCCTGGTGAACAAGCGCTACGACCTGCCACTGGAAGAAACCAGCGTGCCTCGGCAAACCTTTCGCGAGGTGCTCAACAACGAGGAACCGCTGCAAGCGTTGCACCGCACCACCGAGACCAACCCGGCGATGCCGCACAACGAGAAGACCCTTTACACCGAAGCCCGCGACCCGTTCAGCTACGGCGCCGGGCTGGGCTTCAAACAGAACGTCGGCGGCCCTGACGGCTTTTTCTATCAGTTCAGTGCCGACGCCGACGCCGAGTATCGCTTCAACCGCAACACCTGGTGGAGCGGCCTGATCAGCGCCAATCTGCTGAACAACTTCGACGGCTTCAAATACGACGCACCCAGCGGATTGCCTCGGGTTCGCACGGACTTGCGCCAATACCTGACCACCTCTGAAGTCACCATGCCGCTGTTCCAGGTCAGCCACGCCGAGCAGCTGGACAAGGACCTGTACGGCATGGTCTACGGCGGTTATCTGGAATCGATGTTTGCCGGTGTGGGCGGTGAAGTGTTGTTTCGTCCGCAAGGCCAGCGCTGGTCGGTCGGTGCGGATTTGAACTACGTGCGTCAGCGCGAATTCGACCAGGGCTTCGGCCTGCGGGACTACTCGGTCGTCACCGGCCATATCACCGGCTATACCGACTTGCCCTACGACACACTGGCGGCGGTCAGCGTCGGACGCTACCTGGCCGGGGATTGGGGCACCACGATCGATCTGTCTCGGGAGTTCTCCAACGGCGTGCGGTTCGGCGCCTGGGCGACGATCACCACCGCCACCGGCCCCGAATATGGCGAAGGTAGTTTCGACAAGGGCCTGTACCTGTCCATCCCGTTCGATGAATTGATGAGCATGTCGACCATGCGCCGCGCCAACCTCGTCTGGTCGCCGCTGACCCGGGACGGTGGCGCACGGCTCAATCGCAGCTTCCAGTTGCACTCGATGACCGACAGCCGCGATAACGACATGTTCTACCGCAACTTCGAGAAGATCGCCGAGTAACGTTGGCGATCTACAGGCTGCATGTCCTGTAGATCGCCGCTTGATTGGCCTCCCTTCAAACATCCGCCCAACCCAAATCACAGCCACGAAAAAGGGGACTTGCGTCCCCTTGTGGTGCTGCTTTTTTTGCGCTCAGGCCATCAGTAGATGTCCTTCGAGAGCAGCGTGAAGGGCGTCTTCACCAGGATCTTCAGGTCCAGCCACAGCGACCAGTTGTTGATGTACTTGAGGTCGATCTCGACACGTTTCTGCATCTTGTCGATGGTGTCCGTCTCGCCGCGGCAACCGTTGATTTGCGCAAGCCCGGTAATGCCCGGCTTGATTCGGTGGCGTGCCATGTAGGCCAGAATCTTGCCCGAGTAGTAGTGGTTATGCGCGACGGCGTGAGGACGCGGGCCGACCAGGGCCATGTGCCCTTGCAGCACGTTGAACAGTTGCGGCAGTTCATCCAGCGAAGTGCGACGGATGAAGCGGCCGACGGCGGTAATGCGCGAGTCGTTACGGCTGGCCTGCTTGACTTCATGGTCGTCGTGGACACGCATCGAGCGAAACTTCCAGACCTGAATCACCTTGCCATTCCAGCCGTGGCGATCCTGTTTGAAGAAGATCGGGCCGGGGGAGGTGAGTTTCACCGCCAGCGCAATCACCGCCAGCACCGGGCTCAGCAGGATGATGGCCAGCAATGCCACGGCTTTTTCCACCAGACTCTTGCTTAGCGCGGCAGTGGGCTGGCTGGTCAGTGGGCTTTCATTCAAGTAGATCGCCGGCAGACCGTCCACGACCCGCACCGAGTGATTGAGCAGCGTCAGGCAGTTCAAGTCCGGGACCCAGACCACGTCGACATTGGCACCCAGCAAATCGACGTACATGGCTTCGATTTTTGCCGCTTCGCTCAGGGGCAGCGTGATGTACAAGCGTCGAATGTCATGGATTCTGATCAGTTCCAGAAGGTCTTCCTGTGCACCGACGATCTGTGGGGCATCCGGGTCCAGCGCGGCAACGGGGCCTGTGCTGACCAGACCCACCAACGGCAGGTTTTCGACGCTGCTCAACTTCTTGGCCAGGCCCAGCGCCAGCTCGCCGGTACCGACGATCAGCGTTCTATGCTCGCTTTTTCGTGACCGCTGGTAGTACTTGGAGAACCCGTGCAACGGCGCGTACAGCAGCGCCTGCCCGAGGAACCCGTACACCGCCCAACTGAGAATCACCTGCCGGGAAAACAGGGCGTCGGCCTTGCAGATAAACGCCATGAAAGCCAGCGCCGCCATGGTCATTGACCAGCCCATGAACAGGCGTCCCAGCCCTGTCAGATAGTTATCTCGTTTTCGGTAGACGCCACTGAAGGTATAGGCCGGCACCGAGGCCAATACGGCCAGCGTCGCGCACACTCGGTAATAGAACTCGACTGCGCCGGTATGCTGTTCAGCGAGTATGAACAACAATGAAACAGCAAAGCCCTGCGCCAGCGCCCATTGACCCCAAAAGGTAAGTCCCTTGAGACCGGTATTTCGATTGATACGAAGAGTAAGATCCATGCGATATCCCCAAAAGACGTCCATTCAGGTATCGACAGTCGAACCGTGAGTTGTTTAAGCAGGATTGTTATTGTTTTAACTAATACCCTGGGACTAACAACGCCAATAGGCCGAGCTGTCGTCAGTCAATAGATTAAGTTATTGATAGGGGATGCTGTCTGACGAGTTATAACAAGGTGGCAAAGTGCCAACTTTTATCGAGGAAGTGTTCGATGTTAGAAAAGGTCGATATTGAGGGGGTGTTATAGAAGGGGGTAACAAACAAAGTGCACTTTTTATTTTTGTAATAGCACTGTCATATGTTTGTTGAGGTGGGTCAGGCCGGTTGAGCCTCTGTTACCACTTCCTGGATAAGGCAATAGCCGCGATTTCTCACCGCGCGAAAGAGTCGTTCACCTTTGCTCGCGTTTTTGAACTTGTCCTGCAATCGGCTCAAACACATTTCCAGGCCGCGATACTGCTCCGGTTCTCTACCGATGCTCAGAATCAGATCATCCCGACTGACGACGCGATCTTCATGATGCAGCATCTTCTTGACGAGGGCGGCTTCCAATCCAGTGAGGTTGATCTCGACGTTTTCCTTGATCAATACACTTTGATCGTCGTCGAGTTGCCAGGCTTCGCTGTAAGGGCTGTCAACCTCGTGTTCTCGGGGAATATCGCTGAACTCTACCGGGTCAGGTGTCAGGTTCGAACGGGCCGCCAACCATTCTGCTTCGAGCGTGGCAAGTATCTTTTGCGTTTCATGTTCGATCGCGTGGGCGACATGTTTCCTTGACCCACTTGGGTAGGTGAACTCCATCAGCACGGGGGCGGAGGAGGCCGGGTTAACACCTTCGATAAACATTTGTGCCTGGGAAGTACCAAACGAGTTGAAACGCTCGCTGGACAGTATGGTCTCGAGCTCACGCTGGGATGTTGTGCTGTGAGTCACGACGACAAAATATTTTCTGGGGAGGGTTGTACTGATTTCCACGTCTCTCTCCTAAAGTAGTCACCAATGTTCGGTTAAAAGATGATCGGCAGGGGAGTAATAACTCCCTTGGAAGTAATCAAAGGGCAGCGCCCTGGCCAATGTATGGCTCTCGATATGCTCTACACGATCGGCAATAAAAGAAATCTTGTTGTTGTGGCTCAGTGTCACCATGCGGTCATGGAGTCGATTGAAAAACTCAGGATTGCCATTGAGTTTTAAACACTGGTCCAGGGATGAAACCGATACCTTGATGTAATTGAACAGATTCAAAGTGCTAAAGCGTGTAAGGGTGTCTCGTTGGAGAGTGTCGCTACCCAACGCGATTTCTATACCATGATCTTTCAGGCGATACATATTATGAGTAATGTTTTTTTTATATTTGGAATCCACTTCCCAGAATGGTTGCTCTTCGAGTGACACGACCAGTGTATGGCCCAGATCACGCAAGTTGTCGCCAGACCGGATCAGTTCGTCGGCCAGCGTAAAGCTGGCAAGGCTCGGTTCAGACAGGCATAGAAGTGTTCGGTTCAAATATTTTTTTGGGGTGTGCGAGCGAGGGTCTTTCAGGGAGGCCGACGCCCTGCGCACGCGCGGTTGAGCCGCCAGCGACGTCCAGGACGACGGAGCGGAAAGGTGGGGCGTGGTTCTTATCTCACTGGCAAACGGGCGATCGTCACGTGACAGGATCAGTTGCCGGGTCAGATAGCGATACGGGGCGTTTGCGGGCGAGATGCCTCCAGTCGCATTCATTCAACAACTCCTTCCATGGTTGAATCAGTCGGTCGAGATCAGACCCCTCATCAAACGGTATCCATACCCGCGAATGCTCTGAATGGCATTGGTGCCATACATGTCTTTGATTTTTCCGCGAAGACGACTGATTGATTTTTCCAATGCCCTGGGGTCATAAAAATTGGTGTTGAGTCCCATGATCCTGGCGATTTCATCGTGACTTAATATGTGGTTGCTGGTTTGCGCAAAGGCTTCCAGGATTTTCATTTCTGCAAAGGAAATGTCCAGCTTGTTGCGGGTGCCCAACAGGCATATACGCGTGGAGTCCAATACCAGGTTTATTTCCCTTTGCCATTCATCACTGCTGAAAAACTCAGACAGAAATGCGGAGCTTTCATCGGACAGGGTGTTGAGTTTTATGCAGCAGTCGGCACCCGCAAGATAGTACTTCATCTTGTTGTAAGTGCCCCGGCCGGTAATAACGGCACAGATGATTGGGTTTAAATTGATGGCGCGGAGGTTTTCCACGAGCGCCAGGCTCTCATCGAATGCTTGAGCACTGTCGATAATGATGAAAATGGCACGATACCCATCCGGGTGTTCATTTTTCTTATGCGAAATAGTGTATGAACTGGCATCAAGCGTTATATCAGAGTGCACGTGCCTTGCGACTAATGCTCTAAAGTTCTCCGCCACGCTGCGAGTACGGCCCAAGGTGAGAACCCCTGGCTCCTCATTTGTCGGGCGCTGGCTTCTAGTCGCTATTTTCCCTGTAAGCATCATGCTTTTTGACTCGAATGGGTGCTGACATCAGGATGTTAAAGCACCGGTTCTCATCTGTGACTGACAATTGGTAACATTCAAATCGGATTTCAGGGCGGGATTTCCGAGTTTTCTAACATAAACAAAAGGTTTTCAACCGTTTAGTTGCTTCTTGCAGGCAGTTGAACTAATGAAATGGCGCCCTTAGATGATGGCAATATGGAATTGTGCCACTATTTTGATTCAGCAGCGAGTGGTATTTATAGCCAGAAGGCCATCACGGTATTGACGGGTGATTCCGGGCTATTGTCCCTCTAAGAATGCGAATATGTGCGCTCCGTCACATTTTTATCGGGCGGGTTCTAGCCTCCATACTTCGGAGTTCTGGTGAGTCGTTAGTCGGACGATTAATAACAAGTCTTGAGTGCGTGGTTTGATAAGACTTATTATCCGCTGGAACCCTCCGCTACATGATCCTGGTGTGCCAATTGTTTTATAGGCGATGAATGTGTATCTGCCCATTTAACACTGCTCAGTTATTAAATAATTATGCGCCGTTCATTAAGAATGGCTTGACGGAGGATTGATGGATTTTTGGACATTTGTACAAGTACTTGTTTTGGGTGCGGTAGAAGGGCTGACAGAATTCTTGCCCATTTCCAGTACTGGGCACCAGATTATTGTCGCCGACTTGTTGGACTTTGGTGGCGAACGCGCCATGGCGTTTAATATCATTATTCAGCTGGGTGCCATTCTGGCTGTCGTCTGGGAGTTCCGTCCGAAAATATTCGAGATCATCAAAGGCATACCGACCCAACGCAACGCCCAACGTTTTACGTTGAACTTGTTGATTGGTTTTCTCCCAGCCGTTGTCCTCGGTGTGTTATTCGCCGATAAAATTCATGAGTACCTGTTTAATCCGATCACCGTCGCCGTGGCGCTGGTAGTGGGCGGAATAATCATGTTGTGGGCCGAGCGAAGGGAGCATGTGGTGCGCGTCGAACATGTTGACGACATGCGCTGGTCAGATGCTTTGAAAGTGGGGTTTGCACAATGCCTGGCAATGATCCCGGGTACTTCCCGCTCAGGTTCGACCATTATCGGCGGATTGCTGTTTGGACTGTCGCGCAAGACAGCGACCGAGTTTTCGTTTTTTCTGGCGATGCCAACGATGGTCGGCGCCGCTGTCTATTCAGGCTACAAGTACCGCGACCTGTTCCAACCCAACGACTTGCCCGTATTTGCCTTGGGTTTTGTCACGGCCTTCATCTTTGCGATGATCGCCGTGCGTGGCTTGCTCAAGTTCATCGCCAGCCACAGCTACGCGGCATTCGCCTGGTACCGGATTGCCTTCGGTTTGCTGATTTTGGCCACTTGGTGGTTTGGATGGGTGAACTGGACGACGGCGACAGCGGCCTGACCGTGAGGGGCTAGCGCCCCTCAAGCAACTCCGCCGCCTGGTCCAGCAACACCAAAGGCTCTTTGGCCTTATGAATATCCACCGACAACAACTGCCGAAACTTCCTCGCCCCCGGAAACCCGGTACCCAGCCCCAGCACATGCCGAGTGATATGGTGCATCGACCCACCGGCCTCAATGTGCGCCGCAATATAAGGCCGCAACTGCGCCAACGCCTCGGCCCGAGTAATCACCGGCGCCGTACTGCCAAACAACTGCTGATCCACCTCAGCCATCACATAAGGATTGTGATACGCCTCACGGCCCAGCATCACACCGTCAAACGTCTGCAAATGCTCGTGGCAGGCTTCCAGCGTCTTGATCCCGCCGTTGAGAATAATCTCCAACTCCGGAAAATCCTGCTTCAACTGCGCCGCCACGTCATAGCGCAGCGGCGGAATGTCCCGATTCTCCTTCGGCGACAACCCCTCCAGAATCGCAATCCGCGCATGCACCGTAAAACTCGTACACCCCGCATCCCGAACCGTACCGACGAAATCACACAACTGCGCGTAACTGTCCCGCCCATTAATCCCGATCCGATGCTTCACCGTCACCGGAATCGACACCGCATCCCGCATCGCCTTCACACAATCGGCCACCAACTGCGGATGCCCCATCAACACCGCGCCGATCATATTGTTCTGAACACGATCGCTTGGGCAGCCGACATTGAGATTGACCTCGTCGTAACCGTGATCCTGGGCCATGCGTGCGCAGGCGGCCAGGTCTAGAGGGACGCTGCCACCGAGTTGCAGGGCGAGTGGGTGTTCGGCTTCGTTGTGACGGAGGAAACGGTCGTGATCACCGTTCAGGAGTGCGCCGGTGGTGACCATCTCGGTGTAGAGGAGGGCGTGTTTGGAGAGTAGGCGTAGGAAAAAGCGGCAGTGACGATCGGTCCAATCCATCATGGGTGCTACAGAAAATTTACGATTCATAAAGCCTTGTATTTAAAGGTCTTCAGCAGGTTTTTGTGCTATCGTTCGTGTACATTTCAGGTGCCAAAATGACGGTTTTGGTACACCTGGGGTACACGCCGTGTGCATCAAAGGTATGCATCGGGTACGGGTAAATGAACAGTGAGTGAACACGAGCATGGCTTCAATTCAAAAGCTGCCAAGCGGCAACTGGCGTGTGCTGATTCGATCAAAAGGGCACAAGGCGATCAGCGAAACATTCACGACAGAGAAGCTGGCAAAAGCCTTTGCGAAGGAAAAAGCGCGTCAGCTCGAAGAAATCAAAGCTACGGGTAGAGCCGCTGCTCCCAAGGGCACAACTGTTAGTCATTATATCGACGAATACCTCGAACACATACAGCATGGTCGTCCCCTGCAGCGCAGTGCTCTATTCATCTATAAAGCCCTCAAGGAGAGATTCGGCAAAATTGGGATCGGAAAACTCTCAAGCTCTCACCTGGATGCCTTCATTGAATCCAGAAAAAAACAGGGTGTTCAGGGCCAGACAATTGCAGGCGATCTGTCGCTTCTGTCATCTGTACTTCGCTACTGCAGCAACACAAAACGTCTTGATGTTGATGCTGAGCTTGCTGACAGAGCACGCAAAAGCTTGAAGATAGATCACAAGCTGCGGATCAAAAGCCGTGAGGTGGAGTGCGTACCGACCCCGGCTGAAATTGACTCGATCATCGGCGTTTTCGAGAAGAAGAAGCGACAAATCATCGATATGCCACGGGTGATCAAATTCGGGCTCTACACGTCGATGAGGCAAGCAGAGATATGCCGGATTAGGATTGAGGATCTTGATCGGGAAAATAAGACAGTCATCATCAGAGACCGGAAGCACCCAGAAGAAAAGGTTGGCAACGATGAGACTGTTCCACTTCTTCCGTCAGCCTGGGAGATTGTTGAGAATTTCATTGGAGACCGTAAGTCCGGGTGTATTTTCCCTTACAACCCAAAGTCTGTATGTACAGCGTTCACACGTGCACGTTCGAAGGCAGAGGTGACTCGCCCAGTTCGCTTTCACGACCTTCGGCACAAAGCGATCACTGACTTTTTCGGCATTGGGCTTAATGTTCCACAAGTTGCTTTGATGAGCGGCCACCGCGATTGGCAAACCCTGAAGCGCTACACGCACGTCAAAGCATCTGATGTGCACGCTGCTTATAACTCCCTGAACATCAAACAGCAGGACGCCAAGCATTTGAATGAGCAAGTAGCATGGCTTGTTCAGCAGATGGGCGAGATGAGGGCTGCGCAAGTGTGATCAATAAAAAAAGGGGCCACCTGGCCCCTTAGTTTTAAATGCAGCGTCTAATGAAATCGTCTTGATCAGTTGCCATCAAGTCACTGATGAAGTCCATAACCGCGTTTTTTGGATACAAGTAGGCAGAACCAAAGCGGATTGGTTTCGGGCCTTTACCGTGCGTCCTCCAGTACGTCAAAGTTTCAAGGCTAACTTTTGCAAGCTCACTGATATCTTCTGCGGTGTAGCAGTTGATCTCGTCTGCCATTTTGCTCCTAAGGTCGCTCATGTCAGACTGCTCCGCCATGAGTGAACCCGAAGCCTTTGACCCTGGACATCAGGAAAGTGCTTACACCGCCTACAGGGTAAAAAAAGCTATTCCCCGTGTATGCGTAAGCTGGGCCCGAGCCATTCCTCCTCCAATTGTCGAGTGTAGATTTGCTCACGTTGAACAGATGGGCGATATCATCTTCGGTAAGAAAGCCCATGTCTTGCGCGATTCCCTTTTGCATTTTGCTATCTCGAAAGCACCCGCCATCATGACCGTCAGTGCCTCCTCTCTCTCTAGAAACCCGGTGTCGTACCTGCGGCTTGTCAATATATGGAATATGTTTTTTGTTGCGGAGTCAAGGCGCAAAGTGCACTTTCTTAATGGGTCTACCTAGAGCATACCCTTAAATAAAGTATGCTGAGACTATACTTTGATGGACTTACTTAACTTATTGAAGAAATAAAAAAGCCCCGCCGGAAGAGAGACCGTGCGGGGCTAGGGATATGCCAAGAAGAAAAAGGAAGTAAACATCAAGGCATTACTTATAATACCGAATTCTTTTAATGTGTGTGTTTTGTTGTCAAATGTAAATCACCAATTTCGTTTTGAGCAGGGAAGCCATTAGTTCCAGGGTTTTGCTTGATTCTTGCTAAGACTATGTGGCCTTCCGCTTTCATCAAGTCCATCAGTTGTTGCATGTCAGTTTTTGTGGCTTTGGCGATTTTGTCTTGAATCGATTTGCTGATCTTGATTGCAGTTGGGTTATTGCCGTCACCGTAAAACCTGTGCCAGAAGTGACGGCCTGCATGCTCGCCTGACATCACCTGCATCTCTACAAGTGCTGATTGCCCACCTTTCTTTGTTGTTTGGTTTTTGACAGATCTGAACTTAACCATAGCGTCGTGGGTTGGCATCGTCTTCTTAGACTGCGCCCTGGCATCGACGATCTTGATGTCGTCTTGTCTGCGGAATTTGCGCTTTAGAGAGTTGATGTGCGACTTAGCGAAGATCTTGCAAGAGCGCCATGCAGCTGCCTCCTGGCTTTCGCCTGGACTTGGCCGGTTACGGGTGTACTGTCTGTCCCGGAAGTATTCATCACCTGCATGCTCAGTGTTGTCGTACTCAAACAACCGCTGAGCAATCTCTTCTTCGGTCGACGAAGTGATCATGCCTCCCACAATGCGATTGAGCTGATAAGACCGTCCCATTGCACCTGTCCCACCTGTGGCTTTACGTGCGGCCCCCGGCTTGTATTCGACATCTAGCCCATAGCTCGACTGATGTAGCTTGTAGTCGTCGACGTCAGCTGGTTTGCCAGGGTTGTAAAAGCTGATAGCGAACTGCTTGCGATCAGGGTGCGCGGTGTACACGTAAAAGCAGTGCGACAAGCTCTTCCAGCAAGGGTCGAGGGCTCGAAGCATTCTTCCCCCAAGGAAGTCATCGATCTGCTCCAGGATCGCGGCGTAGATCGTGTCGTGCTCTTCCGGGAATACTGGGCGCGAAGGCCTCAGGATGATTCGGAAGCGTGGGGCTTCAAGTGTGTGAGAGTGGCTCGTGTACACGATGTGCTCAAGGCACAGATCGATCAGAGCATCTTCGACTTCTTCGAGCTGAATCATGTCGTCGTCATATCCTGCGCCGAGCTTCTGATCGACATCAAAAACAATCAGTGTGGAATTGATCACGTTTTCGGCATGACGTACTGGGATGCGAAAGTTAGCTGGCACAAAAGTTGAAGCACGCTCTTTATCTACAAGTACAAGCGGACTTGCGAAACTCCTTTCAAACAGCTCATTCAGGTTGTTGGCCTTAGATGGCGCCAAAGTGTTCGTGGATGCCCAGGATTGCGTTGAATAGTTAATCATTTGACTCTTCCTTTTTGACGAGTCTTGCGCTCATCTGTATCCATTAAACAAATGGAGCAAGGGGGCATGCAATACCTTTGTTCAATAAAATATTTTGACTGGGTCTTGGGTGGGTCTTCGGGTGCTCATTACTGGGTCATTAGTGTTTATTTTCTGAGTGGTGTTGACTACCGAGTCTTTCTTAACCAAAGATGGCTCAATCGCCTCAAGCTACCCCATCTACTATGCTCGATTTTCTCCTTCTTTTTTATTTCTTCTATATAGAGGGGGGGTAGGTGGGGTGGGAGGGGGCTGTAGAACATTTGGTTAAGAAAAACTTGTAAGTGCTGAGGTCGACGCCGTTCTATGTATAAGTGAAACATTTATTTTGTCTATTGATGCTTGATGGTATTGCGCAGTCGCTGGCTCTTTTTTAATACTGTCTATATCGGGGCAGTATAGAACCTCGAAGACAAAAGGAATGCATTATGAACACCGCTATATTAAACACAGCTGATGGGGAAGTGAGCGCGTCGTTGAAAGAAGTGACTGTTATCGCGAACGATGATCAGGCACTTGATAAGGCTGCACAGTGCAGATCAGACTTTCCAACTCACACGCGGTTGGTATCCATTCAAGGAAACGTCCTTCGGGCCGTTTCGGTGGCTTACAGAACAGCGTCTGGTCTACACAGCGATGCTCGTGGACAGATCACTAAATGCATCTACAACCTTCCGAAGGTAGATATCGCTCTGCTTATCGCGGAAAACGATCCGAGCGATGAGGCGTTCGACAAGGCTGCATTCGAAGTCGCACGGGATGCCTTCGTTTCTGGAAACCTTGAAGCTAAGGCCACCATCCTCGCCAAGGCCGCTGGCCGCCACCCAGAAGCTTGCTACAACCTGATCCAACGCAAGATATCCGATATGACCGAGAAGATGAATTCGAAGTCGAACCATTTCACTTCCTTGGGTGAAGTCCCAGCAAGCCCAGAAGCAGTCAGGGACGCCATCCTCGCCTCTGGTGGTAAATACCTACTAAACCTGCCAACAGGCTACGGCAAAACATCAAAGATCTTGGAGCCGGTTCTTCAGGAGTACCTCTCCGCAGGCAAGAGAGTTCTTGTCATCTCCCATAGACGCTCCATCAATAAAAACATCGCAAACCTGCCTGGTATGGTCAGCTACGAAGAATGCACTCGTCCATCGATGATCGAAAACGCAAAGGGGCTCAAGATCGTAGTCAATTCCATTGCCAATCATCAGTTCAAGGCTTTTGTAGAGTCAGCTGATCTGGTCGTGATCGACGAAGCATCCCAAGTAATCGCTCATGCACTCGGTGGCGAGATCAGGGAGCGACAAGCGGTTTGGAACACTCTGAACTTTGTCGTCAAAAACACGGCTAATGTAATTATGAGCGATGCCGACATCGACAGCCGCTGCCAGGAGATGATCGGGTCTAGCCGATTGTTTTCTATCAGTCAGAATCACTCGAACATCAAGGTGGTTACCGCTGAAATCAACCGTGTTCGCGCCATGGCCATCGCCGCAGCGACGAGCACTGTGAAGCCACGCAATGTCCTTATCGCTTGCGACGTTGTGAAAGAAGGTTCGGCCCTGGCAAAGTCGATTGAGAAAGTAAGTGGAGTCGCTCCGCTGGTTATCACTGCTGATAACGCTAAATGGACTGAGCAAGCAGCGTTCATTGCTGACCCTAACTCCTCGAAGCACAGGGTCGTGATTTACAGCCCTGTGATCACTTCAGCGCTCTCAATCACCTCCGGCCACTTCTCAGCTCATTTCGGCTTATTCCAAGGTCAGGTGATCCCTCGTGACGCTATACAAATGCTCCGCAGGAATCGCACTGCCAGCCTGTTCGTCGTGGGCATCAAACATTCCGCATACAGCAAATCTGAAGCTGTTGAAATCGCGTTCAAAAAAGAGCGCATCAGGATAGACGAAGCACTCTCTGAACTGCCTATCGATGACGTTACCAAAGCCAGGGTTCGCGCAGCGGTTTATGCAGAGTCGAAGCTATCTGGATTCAAGGCAATTGAGTACAAGCACTGCGCTGACGAGGCGTGGATGAAAGACAACATTCAAAATACGCTCCCGGCTACGTTGCTGGCACAGGGTTTCCGTATCCGCGTCTTGGTTCATAACGAAGCCCTCAGCAAGAAAGGATTCGTCGCAGATAGCCAAGGCCGCCAGGCAGTAAAGAAGGAGATAGTGTCGAAACTGCTCGCATCAGCGGCGGCAGATAAGGTCACCACCGACCTAGTAACTGAAGCCGGGTCTGTTGACGAAGCACAGTTGCTGGCTGTGATCCGGGCTCGTGCCGAAGCGGTTATGGATGTTGATTACTTCACCGCTGGTGATGCGAAGGTTTGGGGCCTGGGTGAAGGTGAATCGAAGATCCGGAAATTCCGCCAACTCTTCAATGGCGTGCTGTACGAGACTTCGGGCCAGCCTGACGTCCTAGACATCCTGAGAGACGCTGTAGCCGTCATGTCTGAGACCAACACTTGGAGCGCCCATGCAAGCATCGAACTCTTCGACAAACTCAACGCGATGCGCTCTGAGGTAATCGGTATGGGAATCAAGATCGGGTCTGCCAAGTCGGATCAAGCTAAGCAAGCGGACATCAATAAAATCTTGTCTCAGTTCGGCCTGAAGTCCAAGAAACGCGAAGGAACTAAGAGTGTTGACGGCAAAAAGAACTTCTTCTATGTGATTACCCCTGATTCACTAGCTCAAATGAGCCGCTACATCTGAATGCAAAGAGCCAAGGAAGGCGCAGTAATATACCCAATATAAATATTTTGCCAAACTTGCTAATGGTTATTGAACGGCCCCAAGCTCATCCCTAACATGGAAGGTACCTGTCCTGTCCTGTCCGCTACCGGCGTCGGTGAGGTTGCGGCTATCACCATTGACTCGGAATACGCCATCAAAGGTGAGGCAGGTGCCGACCTAAAATACGTGGAGCGCTCCGGTGCCGCGATTGGGGCAGGTAGAGATTCACTCAAAAGATTTGGAAAAAAATGGCGTCCTACGATCTTGGTATGTTGGAAAACAGCGGCGTTGCCGAGACTGGAACCGAACGGGCTTTGCGGGCTGGGTAAAAGAACGACAGGATAGCCATGTTCGCCTTAAACGTCGCGAGTGCCCTGGAGAAAGGCCTTGGCTGGATGGGCTATTTCAGCAAAATATCCGAGCCGGATTTTCAGGTTCACATCGACACTGAGTATGGCATCAGCTCATCGGCAGAAGATCTCTCGGCGCAAAGAAAAGCCCCGCAGTGCCTGGCTGTTTTCTATTGATCAACCTCGATAGAGGCTCGTATCTCGCGGTAGTCAATATCATAGAAGTTATAATGAAGTATTGTGTGGAGATTCCATTGATCAATGGTGTCACCATGTTCATCAACCACGTTGAAATTAGTCAGCACAATTGGATTGTCAATACCTTCAGTGCCTGAGTTAAAGCTGGATTTATCACCCAGCAGGTATGAGTAGGTCTCGTCATATGTAATCTCTAGGCCAGCGAACTTAGACGATAGGCGGCCCCAGCCATAGACCATGTCATCTATCTCAGCGAGTATTTCTATACTGTTTTCGTGGCGCCAACCCTTGTTTGCGATCAAGGTTTGAAACTCAGGGACAGACAATATTTTCATGCTGCATTCCTTTCAACGACTGGCATATCTGTATTGTTGCAATGATCTTACATGTCCTCAACAATTTTTTTGTGTATGTCTGAAGATAATCGGTAGGCCATCTCAAAACTGCCCTGCCAGCCCAGAAAATCCAACTGGGTATGTAACTCGTATACCCATAAAATAAATTCAGTAATTCGCGAAAACTGGCTCGTTTGAATGCAAAGGTGCCCAGCAGAACCATTAAGATTATTTGAAGTGATCGGCAGCGGCCTTTGAAAGTGCTTGGGCATCCTGTAGCGCACGGTGGCCTTTTCTGACTGGCAACCTATCGTAAACCTCACCAGCTGCATCCCGGCCAACAAAAGACTCAATTGGCTGAACGGCAAAGGTCGGCTCAATACCGGCTGCCTCAAACAAGTCATCCAACCAGAAGCAGTCAACCGGATTGTCCGAGCACAGCGTTTTGTCGTCAAACAGGCGATTCATCTCTTGCGCGACTGCTAAGGGTGGTTGGCCCTGATTGATCAACTGCTCACGGCTCAGGTAATGCATGTCTTGAGCATCGTAGCTCCAGTGATCCCAGTAGCTCGCAGGTTTGATGAGAGTTTGATACTCACCGCCAGGGAAGACGACAGCGACTTCTAGAGGGTAGCTATCAGGGGCGATTCCAGAAGCCTCAAAGTCGACGAAATGCGTTGCTTTCTGGGCTTCATGAAGCAATGGTGCAAGCCGTTCTTTGGCAAGATCGACTTTGAAACAGACAAAGCCGGAGGAATCGTGCCTAACGACAATGCGTTCTTTCTTGAAACTCAGCCAGAGACCCTTGTGATTTTCGTCGAGCTCCATCTCCTGCACGGAGTCGCCGAGAAGCTCAACAACGGCTGCATATCCAGCGCGCTCGATGGCTATCCGGAAAAAGCTCTCGACGTCTTGCATCCTTACCTCCAGATCCCGCGCTAGCGCTATGCCAATGGCCATCTTGGCGGGGGGGTAGGCGTGGAGTCAAACGACGTTGCGAGGCCCTGGTGTGCGGTGATACGTTGCCTTGATAGATAAGCCACAGTTCGGCCACGACCTTTCGCGTATTACCCGTGAGCACTACATTACAGGCAAAGCAGCGATCAACTTTGCTTCACCAGGCGGTACTACAGGCGGGTGGCATTCGATTGCCTACTTTGATCGCGACTCCGGGGTGCTGAAGCTGTCGGTTGCAGGCATCCGTTATCCGGATACGATGGTTTTTTTTGGTGATGCTGGGATCTTTGATGCCTATTCGCTCTGTCGTGTCAACGACATTGTAAAAATGAGAAAAAAATGTAGAGCCACGGACTGCGAGGGTTTCAGAGGAGGCAGGTCAATAACCAGAAGGAAATCAGCTGAAAGTGTAAAAATAACTCAGAAATCTACCCGTCTGTTTACACTTCTGCAAAATGCTCGATCAGAGCCCTGGGAGTCCGCATCTGCGGCGATCATCCGGAGGTTCAATTAACCATACGTAGTAGGTCATAACAATCCAAAATGCGGTGATCTGCTATTGACGATTTGCTGGCTGGGAAAATGATCAGCGTCTTCAGTTGTCGACAAAACTGGCCTGCCGTTTAGACGGCTTGTTAGGCATGACCAGATCTCGCCTTGTCGATGCTCGCATGCGAAATAGAAAGGCATTCCGACCTCGCTCAGTTAAAGCTCGGTGATTAGGAGGTGAAGAGGCGATACTTCAAGGACAAGATTGTCGCCGTTGATCTGATGCCTTGTTTTTTTAGGGGCTCAGACGTGAATACATAGGTGCTTCCACTAAATTGTCGGTCTGGGTCACGGGCGTCCAGAGTTCTTACGGCGGTTGCTGAATCTCTCTCACCGATGTACGAATTCAAGCCTACGCGCCCCCAGAATGTAAACAACACCCAATTTGGATCGACATTTATGCAGGGCGGTCAGAATTGATGATTAGCTCGCTGTTCTCCATTTCAAGCCCTTCGGCCTAGGAACCCTCACTGCTGCTACCGCTGCGATAGTGCTTCTATCGCCATATCGCCCGCATAGCAGCGGGCGAATTACTTTGAGGCTAGAAAATAGGGCACTTCCTAACGCGATCTCTGCATTGACCTCAGGAGTGCTCCCCACCCTGCATTCACCTCTATTAGGTTGCCTGGTAGGGTGGCTTAAGGTTCAGCAGCTGGTGGTACACATTGATAGTGGTGTCGTTGACGTAGCGTGTTTCCTCGTAGTACCAAGCTGTTGCCTTTGGCATGAGCATAGCTTTACGGCGGAGATTTTTAGGCCTACCTGTCTCAAAGCCTTTGTATTCTAGATTTCTGACATACGTTTCATATTCTGAGCAAAGTTTAGGAAAGTCTTCAGAAGATGTATACACGACAACAAATATCGGGCTTGTGCCCGTGGAGTTATATCCACATATCTTGTCCAGATGCTCTTTGATTACTGTCCGATTAATCGTATTGCCCA
This sequence comes from Pseudomonas sp. Emmai, assembly GCF_055179735.1. Classification (NCBI taxonomy): domain Bacteria; kingdom Pseudomonadati; phylum Pseudomonadota; class Gammaproteobacteria; order Pseudomonadales; family Pseudomonadaceae; genus Pseudomonas; species Pseudomonas sp. Emmai. Next base: position 2,535,977 of record NZ_CM143685.1, read on the forward strand.
GTCGAAAAGCCTCGATGATTGAGATTAAGTTTCCATTGCCGTCCTGTATCCAACCGTCAGTTTCACCAACCTGTTTTCCAGAGCCTGACCATCCCATGCGTGATTGATCATGGACTGTCCATCCGACAAAATTCATGCGTTGCTTGATCAGCGATACGAGCCAATCATTGATCATGTCTTCATCATCCAGTTGGATGATGGAAGAAGACTGCGTATCAGCTTTCTTCCTGAGCAGGTTTCCATTTCGCATTAAGAGTTCATTGCCCACCTGCTCTATTATCTGAAGGAGATAGGTGTCAATCGAGTTATTAGGCTCCATCAGGATCTGACTTTGATCATTAGCGTTCATCGCACGAATTCTGAGCCAGCTATTTCTCAGATCAGCTTGGACTGAATCGATTGTAGGGGCTTGGGGCGGAGTTAGCTGCAGAGGATAAGTAGCCTGTTGAACTAGGATGCCTGATTCGATGCTAGCTAATTCGCTCAATACAAAAGGTGGTAGCCCGGTCGTCTTCGAACGAAGAGTTTGTATATAGCTGAGCGCCTCATGGCGGCGACCCGATCTTGACAAATACTCCGCGCGTTCGGTGGCAAATTGGTAGCTATCCCGCTGTCGGGTTGTGGCCATGCCCCAGAAGTTGCTGAATTCGTTCAAGTGTGCTGTTTTTAAGCAGAGCTGAAGTATGCTGCGCAACTCATCATCTGGTAGTTCAGAATTCTTTAAGTTAGGGCGAGATTTCTCGAAGATAGATGTCCATGTTTTTAAATGCCCCCTAAGTTGCCTGGAAGAGTCAACGGAAGCTGGCGCGGATAAGGCGCTCTTGATAAGGCCTGTAGCATTTTGTAGATTTGGCGAAGCTTTTACCAATTGAGCAAACTGCCTAATAGACGTATCGCTATCAATCGTAATGTTGAGGCTCGCAATAAGATATGATTTAAATTCATTGACTGATCTGACAACCTCCTTAGAGTCGTTCGCTATCTTGAAATTACGGATTAGCTCGAGCTTTTCTTTAGTAGGTGGTTCTGGATTGTCAAATATGACTTTCAGTGCTATCTTAGCAGTTAGTTCTTCGGTCTTGTTTTTATGCGTTTTGTGCGCAGAGTCTCTGATTGAGTTTAGAAAGTGTGTGGCAATTCCTATATGGCCATTATTGGCAGCTTTGAGTACGATCTCAAAAATTTCCGGAATCCAATTCGGGGATTCTTTTCCTATATCTCTACTTGTAATAATAGATTCGATTTGCTCCTTTCGTTGCTCTGAGATTGTCTTCTCTAGGAGTGTAAAGAGTGCGCTCAACGGAGTGGTTGTAGAATTCAGGGCAGGAAGAAGATCATCGAATTGCTCATCATTAAAATCGTTTGCCGCTGCGCAAAAGGCTGGCCACAGACGAACGGGGCTGTAATCAGAGTTGTCATTTGAGTAGTTCAGCGCACCAGAGTAATGGTCGTGTGCAAAACCCAATCGCGTTATGAGAGATATGAGTTCTGTGCCAATGTCATCTCTTGTTTGGACGTCTCGCGCTCCGGTGAAGAGTTGAAGTAGGACGCGCAAATGTAGTCTCACAGATGAGTTCAGGCTGCTCGACTCCGCCGCTGATAGCTCTTTTTTCCGATCATAGCAAGCTTCCAGAGCAAATATCCATTTGGATCGTTGGCCTTTAGATGCACATTGATAGAGTTGGGCCCAGGGTAGTTCGTCAACCGCTAAGGGGTCGTCACCGCCATGGGATCGACCATCAAGCCTCTCTCTTAGGATATTTAGGTAACTTGATATGAATACCTCACATAGTCCTTTCAGAGTTTCTGTGCTTGCTGAGTTTGGATTCGCCTGGATCAGCTCGATACACCAAAAAATAATGATCCACTCTCCTAGTGGGACAGGATCGAATGGCTCTCGAGTGAGTATGGCGCGTTGCTCGATAATATCAGTTAAAAGCGGAAGATGATTTTCAATTAGATTCTGCTTATAACCAAGCGATGTTACGCAGTTTAGCGAGGTGAGAGCGTTTCTTAAAGTTGAAAGGCGAGTATCTGCGATTGCTTGAGTGCGCGAACTGCGGGTGATCTCGTGATCGGCGAACCATGCGACCATTTCGCAGATTGCCTCAAGCGCATCATGTATATCTGTATGCTCGAAATAATCGTCGTAGGCCAGACAATAGATTTCAAGACCTTGACTCCACACCAGATCCTGCCAGATGCGCTCATATGCAACTTTATCGGAGATAGGGCGTGCGATTCTGGAAATACTTTTGTATAACTCGATCAGTCCTATATGACTTGTAGGCCTGTGCGAAAGTAGAAAGCATAGGTAGGCTGAGTCGCCTACATAGGTGAACAAGAGATTTATTAGTTTTGGTGTCGTGTATGAGAGTTCGATCAATTTTTTGGTAATAGGGAAGGTGTTGCGTGGCGAGTAGGTATTTTGCTCGTGTTTTATAATTAGCCACACCAGGCAATCCGATACACGATCACGGTCATGAAAACCTCCTCGATATCCTTCCGCGAACCAGGTGATTTTTTCGAGTAACGTATTCTTAGGTTTGCGCATCAAGTTGTTTATGACTTGAGCTAACGGGATTAAGTTAAGTGAGTCGTTGTAAACGATTTCACTGGTGGCCGTTGCTGTTTCTATTTGTGTTAACGATTCAACGCGGTTGTAGCAAATCGCGATGTCGGCGGCGCAAGGTTCCCAATCTTCACGCAGACTTTCGTCTGCAACTACGTAATTGAACGCACATTCAAGAAATTCGTCTAAATCTACGCCATGGTCAAAGTCAATTTCGAAAACGTATGGGCGGTCAGCCACAATGCGCATTCTGGTCGTATACTCTTCGAAAGCTTCTCCGGTATCAGTGATGTCGTTGCGTAGCTTCTTCCACACAAAGGTGCCAACGCCGAAGATATCATCATCATTGATTGAAAGTTTTACAAAGTCGTCCGTAAAAGTTAAGTGTTGCTGGAGTAGTATAAGCTCGTCGGGAGTGATTATGCTTTTAGGAACTCTTAAATGCGGTGCTGCCAATTCCCCACCTTGATAAGAAACTTCGTAAAGTAGGTCGTGAGCATTTAATTGGTTGCGGAGTTTTGTGGGCATTTGTGGTGACGGAGTGACGGTTCGCTGAACACACAGATTATTATGGGGGAAGCTGATCATCCGAGCTTCCTCCAGATCCTCAATATTGACCGGATAAGCTAGGCAGTAATCTCCACTATCAATGGCCGGCCAAGGCAGCCTGGCCTCAATCAACTCTTTTACTACCTGTCTTGTTAATGGCCGAGGGTAGACAGTTGCTCGGCAGATCAAGTTCGCCACCAATTCATGTGTACGGTTCGGCTGCGCTTGCGACGTTACTGGATGATGATCCTTATAAAGTGTGAGCTTTTTTTCCAGGTCTTTGATCAGCTCGTATGCACTCATTTACTTCAACACTCCATGGTTTTCGTCACGTAACCGACGCCTGAGCCAAGCTTACTGAATGAGCCGGCACCATCGAACTTCGATATTGATTTTGTTTACTCAGGCCAGGTACGTCGATTGTGCTACGTCTCCCCGGCGATAGGGTGCCGTTTTGCCTGTAATACGCGCTTGTTATCTCAAGTATTGTCAGAGGGCTGAACGGTCGGCCACAACCGGTCGACTGTCGTCCACGAGTAGCCAAGCTGCCGGGCAGCCTGGGCACGGCTATAGCCTTGAGCTTTCAATCGCTGAACCTGATCCTTTCTCTCCCGGGCTTCAGCCACCACTGGCGCTTCGAGCTTCTGCGGTTCTGCAGGAAGAACGATATCCGCTAATCCCAGCGCTTCCATTTCAGCGATGGCGGAGAGCATCACCTCGCGAGGGGTCTGGTGTTGACTGGCTGCGATGACTAAGCCGAAGAAAGTTGCAGCATTTACCTGTAGGGCGTCAGCCAAGGCTTTCGTGGAGTCCACGGTGGCTGTAGTTTTCGAGGCCTCAAGCTTGCTGACGAACGACTGGGCAACCTCGCCGGCGATCGCGTGCTGATGCAACCCTTTGGATCTACGTAGTAGCTGAAGCACGGCTGCGTAAGGGCGGCGCAGTGACATTTTGACGTCTCTTCAAAAAGAGACGGTATGCCGCGTTTGCCAATCAACACACAAATATATATAGTGATATCAATGTTGATTGCGCTGGTTTTATGGACTCACTCCGCGACGTAGGCAGCCCAGTCGCTGTCAATTTATGCAAACCCTTGAAGGAGCAAGAGCCTTGACCGGCCCAGTCCAGAGTGAACTTCTCCTAGCGATCAATGAACCCTTGCAGGGCACCTCTGCTTCGGCAGAGGAGGTTATTGCAACGCTTGCTCTAGGCTCGTCGCTCAAGGCTTATTGCCTGGTTGAGGAGTGGACAATCTTTCGCGCCGACCTAACCCCCGAAGAAATCGCAAAGGTTCACGCTACAAATCACCTCCCGCTTTTTGTGTTTGCCCACAAGGTCGTCTATGACAGTCGAGCCCGCTTCCAACCCGGCGATTGGGTACGAAGCAGCATGGCGATCTCATTTAATGGCGAGATGTTTGAAACCAAGAACACCACTTACGTGCTCATGGGGGACGGCCAAGAGAGAGTGGCAAGCTTAAAAACGATCTTCTCTTTTTTCTAATCGAGGCAATGAGCTGAGAAACCACTACGCATATTAGTATCCACAGCAATCACAGCATTTGATATTGGTAAGGCTCGCAGTCACGCGAGCTTAATGGCGCCTCTTTGTCTAAATTTTAAGATCTTTGTCGGTCTAGAGTTAGGACGGTCATCATGAAACTAGGAGTTTTTTGTGTTCAAATTCGATTGTGTAAAAGTAACGGGCAAGGTCGACTATATTAAAGTTAACTCTGATCACGGAGATAGCTACAAATCTGTCATCAGCATTGACGGCCAGGTTCTTCCAAACCTTACTCTCTCGAAAAAGATGTACGAAGAAATGGAGGTTAGAGAGACCGTTACGCTTTACGGCTTATTCAAAAACTCTGCGAATAAGGAGAAAAATTCTGGCATCGTGTACGGCATGCATAAAGAAAACGGTGCCAAGACATTTGCAACTCACATTAGATTCACCGTTCCGATCCTAATGGTTTTTTATGCAGTTCTTGCCTTCTGCATAGTTTTTCCTGTGGGATGGCTGGTTTCCATTGTACCCATGATGAATTTTATCGGAGGACAACATCCTATGATCATGGAATACACCAGTGTAGTGGCCCTCGTAGAGGCAGCCTTGGCCTCGCTATTTTTTTTATGGGCTGGCTGGAATATGTTGAAAAAGACCTCCGATCCGGAGTCCTGGAAGACCGTTGACGCGGCGGAACTTTCGAATCGCTTTAGCAAGCTCCATAAGTAAGTCTGGCCGCGAGGCCCTTTCTGAAGGATTTTTGTACTGTCTTCATGCTTAGGCATTGCTACGAAGAAAATTTTAATCCGAGGCACAATATGTTCAGAACTCACAATACTGATATGGCTGGCCTGCCTGGGATGTTCGGAGAAGGCCTTGCTCACTGGCACGCCGTGTCTCGGAGCTTGGCGACGCATTGGTATCACGTCAGCATTAAGCAGCGTTACGAAGATCGCCTCATTTCCCAAGTGGAAATGCTTAATGACGAGACTAAATTGTTCGAACTCATCTCGGCGCAAGGCTCTGACCTCGTCATAGATGAGCTCCAGGTCGTCACTCCGCCCTGGCTCAATAAAAGCGGCAGCTGGCGGATGGAAAGGCTCACGTCGGTTTCTGTTGGCTATGACAAAAACGAGATCCCAGTGTCCCGACTGGAGGTTGAGAGCGGCGCCGTGTACGTCGACGTTCACGATCCGACCTTCGATGCCAGCACCCTGACAAACCTTCGGAAGATTTACTAAAAAAACGCAAGGTTTCCCAAGCATGTAACACGATTTTTCCACTGTAACATTGCCATTGTTACATTCTAAAAGTCGAGTTACAGCCCAATGAATATGCACCTGGGAGCGGATAAATGCTGAATACGATCAACGTAGATCTGCATGGTAAACGCCTTACAGATTTTCATCTGAGGCGCATTGTACAAGCAGAGGTTCAGTCATTCGATGAGCCCATTACAGCTTATCTGAGCGACGTGTTCGTTTCTTCTTGTACAGCGATCGGTGTGGTCTTTGGCCATAAGAAGCGCGAGGAGCTTGGGCGGTTTGCAGACGGACAATTTGTGCGGACATCAGAAATTTGTTTTGCGAGAAAAGAGGGGAAATTCTGGGTGCTCACCACGATGAACTCGCGTTACGTTGTGGCATCCTTTAAGCGCGGTTATGGTAGGGCTAGCCTCAGGACATTCCTGCGAGCTAGGCAGGGCCGCTATGTCTTTACGGCCCCTCCGGTGCAGTAGAGCGATGTGCATCTGATTGGGCAGGTTCCGTTTCGGGGAAGCTACTTAGGCTCACCGGTGAAACTCGATATCCTGAACGAAGCCGGCACAAGCGCTTGAGAAGGCGGATCAAAATCCTCAATCAAGAGCGCCTGTACCATATTCACATATCTTCATCAGCTACAGCGGTATCACTTTCAGTACCTTCATCCTCAACGTCGGCCAGGTGCTTTCGTCGTCCTCATCCGGGTAGTTGCGAATTCCTTCATAGTGAGCCTCAATCTCTTTCAGGCCCGCGCACTGACGATATAAAGGCTCAGTCGCATCAATGACATCATGCTGGATAGGACTATCAGCCAGCGCGCTCAGCAATTCACTATCGCTAGTAGCAGTATCAACATATAAGTAACTGATCAAAAGTTTCATATGAGGCCCAGATCTCCATACTCATCGTGGGCATCATGCGCTGATGGGGATATTTCGTGATACAGTTGGCGACGTTCGTTTGATGTTCGGTGCGTGGTCTACTCGGAGGACTTTAACTTTCATGGTTGGCCACTGAACCACGTCATCGCTTGTAGGGAAATTACGGTATCGCTCAAATGCTACTTCTACTTCGCGTATGTTCCGACAGTGGGCATACAGCGGATGATCTTCGGTATCAACAAAAGCGGAGTCGATTCCACAGAAGTTGTCCGGATGGGCCATTGAATAAGCATCAACCGTGGTATCAACCAACGTATAAAAAATGTCGTATCTCATGCGCTTCTTTGCTCTCAAATAATTTGATTGGATCAGCACGTCAATTTGCCAATTGTTAACAGATGAAATGAGAAAATCAAGGCGCAGAATTGAAGAAAATTTACTGAGGCGTATTCAAGGATATTTTTGTATATGTGTCGTACTGTATGTATGGTCAGCTAAATTTACATAACTCCGTATAACTTGGGGATGGTGTGGGACGCGAGTTGACCGAAAGTCAATTTCGAGCAGACAAAAAATAGTTAAGAAATTTATAAGTCCAAACGAAGAGTGCTGGTCAATTCGTCGGCTTTTTATGCAAAGTGCTCTGTACGTATTGAGATTCATATTTGATTGAGCCTGTACCCTAGCTTCCAATATAGGTAGAAAAGTCTACTCAATCAGATTTGCTCTCCATCCCTCCTATCGAAATTCCATCGTCGGAGTTCGACCGTAAGACGTTGTAGGTGGTGGCTGTGTGAATACACAGTTTGATGGTTTAAAACATCCATCATGAGCGCTGCCATTTTCGGCTCCCCCCTTTGCCGGAGGGGGAGTCCTGACCAATCCCCTGGGGCAATTTTCAATCGGCAGTTGGGACAGTTTTCAATCAGCGCCAACAGGTTGCGTCAAACTCGGTCTCTGCTGTTTGAGAAAAGCCAAGCACATCGCAGAAAGCTACCTATTTCAGCGGGACAGCATGCGTCTCGTCGATTTCGGGTGTCATTCTGGGCACACTGAACGATCAATATGAAGTGGCCAGACGGCAGCCAAGGTAGCGTGGAGGCTCTAGCTTAGGCTTTGATCACGGAGCGGGCCAGGATAGATCACCGAAGTGACAGCTTCGTGCGGGCTCTGAAGGACAGCTGAACTCGCAGCCGCTATAGTGCCCGTTTTCGGAAAATCACGGGCTGGAGCAGGGAATGGCGGCAAAAGGCAGCAATACGGGTAGGACGTATCAGGAAATTGAAATCCTGGATAACAACGCATACCCAGCTATGCGCGCAGAGACACTGCTCAACGAAGATGATGAGCTTGTGATTCCTGTTAGAAACAAAGAACGTCCTCATTTTCGAAGGATTGGTGCCTTATCTTTTGGTACTCGCGTTGGCCAAAGCGAAGCCGACCCTGCGCACAATAAAAGTGTTGATGAAATACTAGGAAAGCTTACGGCAACTAACGGCGTCGAACTTTGTGTATATGTATTTGATGAAAATAGTGTTAAGCATACACAGGTGATTTTTTCCACCATAACAGGTAGCAATTATCGCTGGGTGAAGGAGGGGGATGCTAGAGTCGCTTTCAGCGATGGACGATACATTCAGCCTGATATCGCCGGTAGAGATGCAAATAAGTTTTTTCCCAGGTCTAGCTGTCCCAATATCATCATCGAAGTAATTCGCACTCACGAGCCGGACTTGGAAACGTTCAAGAGACTCTACGAGCTTTCCAAGACCAGCACAATTGTGGTTTTTTACTACATCAATGAAAGAACCTGGAAAACCAAACTGAACAATGTCCTGCTTGACGCCAATCCGTTTCGTCTACGCATCTCCCGTTATATGATCAGTGGCTCAGTCTATAACGGAGACACTGAAAGCTATGTTCGCAATAAGCATGAGACACTGGACGATTGGTACCTTCGCCTTACGAACTCATATTTTAAGTTAGCCAAAGAAGCTGTGAAGGTTTAGCCCAAACCTCATAGAGTTATAGGTTGATCTAGAGGTCTCTCTTCGTGTATATGACCACCCAGTTTCATTTGGCCATAGTAAACGCAGGGGCCTCTTCCCTATTCTACAAAGGGCTCCAGCATCGACATGATACGGTCGGCGAGGTAAGCGGTTTTTTTACGTGCGTCGGCTAACCCACGCCAGTATCCGCGTCCCTCGGCGAGGAATATTGCAATCTTGAAGTCATTGGCCTGTAGCGCTGATTCGAGGGCCGCCAGAGCGAAATCTCCATGCTCGCTGAACAGTGCGCGCTCAGATGCGATTATTGCTTCACTTTCAGTCTGATAGCTGCCACGCCCAACGATACCGTCGATGGCGTAGCACCATTCATCGCTCTGATGTGAATTATTGATTTCTTCGTGGCCTGACAGACTCTCGCCATGCTCCCATACAGTGGGTGAGTCGAAGCTCGGCAGACGTATTTCTCCCTCAAAATATTTTCTTAGCGTGATATGAGGAAATATAGGGTGAATGTTTTTCATAAGTGCTGGAAATCTCGTAGTTGCTAATCCTACTCTAGATTTAAAACATCAGTAGGAGGGCGTTTCTATACTTTGAAGGGGGAGAGTCCTTTTATACAATATATAATCTACTAACTTGGTCACAACGAAGTTGCACTGAAAATAAGTATCTTCGATGCGGCAGTGAATGTTGAGCGGGTATTTAATTGCTTGTTAGGAGGCCAAGGCGTGCCCCTCCGGGGACGGCTGTCGTTGAACCAAGCCCCTACGTGTCTTGGCCCTGGCGGGCTTCCATCCTCACGTCTTCGGCCGGGCGGCCTGCGCGCTGCGCTTGCCTAAAGCACAGGACGACGTTTCGATTTTTCATCGCGGCTTCGAATGGCTGCGGCGGAAGCTGCGGGCCGCGAAGGTCGCAAAGCACTCGTGATGGCTTTTCGCGACTACGAGCTGAACTGCTGGTAGCATATGTCCAAATGTCGAACAAATGCTGTATTTATATACAGTATTGGAATAACGGTTATCTACCCAACACCGACGCCGGGCCAGTGCCCTGCGTTGATTTGCTGACGCGTATCAAGAAGCGATGCGTGTGCTCGGTCTGCTAAGCGAGTCGCTGGTCAGGGAAGCCATGCCCAACATTGGATTATGTATGGATACGACTCAACACCCGAATACGACGCTACCCGGTCACGCACCCTTGCCGTTCGATGCGACGCTCCTGTTCAAGGCGCTTCAGTACCAGCTGCTCGTTGCCGTGGAGCATTGCTATGACCTGGCACCTGACGAGTGCCTGTGGCTCGAAGTCCTAGGAGATGTCACGGTTCCTGGAAAAAGCCAGACAGAGGTCAAGCATTACACCGATAACCTCACGGATAGCCATGCCAATTTCTGGAACACCCTGAAAAACTGGCTACATGAAAACTTTGATCGCACCTCCTTCAAGAGCCTGGTGCTGCTGACGACGCAGGAGTTCGGAGCGCAAACCTTGCTCAAGGGATGGAACACGGCCACTCCCGCCGAGCGGCTTTCGATCATGGAGAGTATCGTTGCATCCTCTCAAGCGAGTGCCGGCAACAAGGCGAAGAAGGAGTCCGAGGCCGGGGAGGTCATTTCCAAGCCCTCGAAGTCCCAGTCGCTTCAACAGTACGTGATGACTCTTGACCGCCGTGGCGCATTGATGGAAGTGCTGGAGCGGATGCACATCACAACAGGCGCCGAGTCACTGGAGCAACGCCTCAAGACCTACGAGACCCGTTATCTCAAACCCATTCGACCGTCCAAATACCAGCAGTTCATCTATGAGCTGTTGGGCTTCATGTGCAGCCCAGAGCTAGTGATCAAGGGGTGGAAGATCACCCATCAAGCTTTTACTGACAAATTGTCAGAGCTTACGCATCGGTACATGAAGCATCCGAAAACTTTTCCCCCAGTGGATATGGCGGCCCTCAAGAAGAGCGTCGATGTCGAAGAAATTCGGCCCATGCCGTTTGCTCAGAAAATCACAGAAATTGGTGGAGAGCAGTACCTGAAGCGGGCAGCTCTGCATCGAGTGGTTGCCCAGACGACGATCTCCGATCTGTACACGGATGGCGTGCTCTTCAAACCAATGGTGGATCTCTACCTCAGCAATCATCTTACACAGCACCAATACGGGCGTGATGCGGCGATGCTCGGCTGCACGGGGGTTACCTGTTCAACCCAGCTGAGTACCCGATCCATGATGTTCTTCCTTGAGCGTAATGGTTTGCCCCCTGAACCGTTCTGCGGCTTGGAACACACGATGCCCGAATTTCGCAATGGCATCTATCACTTGCTCGCAGGCGAGAAGCCCGAGGATGAGGATGACGAATTTCACTGGAGGCTGTGGTGATGACAACTCAAATCTCTGATCACCTGTATACCTTGCACAGAACACCTTTTGCGTTGGCTCCTGTTATCCAGAGCTTTTATCAGCACTGGGAGCCAGTCGAAAAGGATGTACTGCTCAGCTACCTGATCCTTCCCCTCGTCACCTACAAGCCGATGCATGCCTTCCTGCACAGGGCGCGACGGGACAGTTCGCTGCGGACGATGGCCTCCGACTCAGAAAGGCTCATTGGGCTGGCCCTTCGTGTTGAGGAGTTCAAGCCGATCACCAACGCTTCCTTGCTTATCCTGGCCGCTGAAAAAAGTCTGGAAATCACGTCCGAGCTGTCCGTTCGATCGCTCCAGAAGCCGCAGTCGGTCAACTCGGATAAGTCGTTGCTGAGGTACAGCCAGAAACTGGCCATGGTGCTGTCTGGCGAAAACGTTGTTTCAATTTACAGGATGTTGGGGCTCAAATCGCTATGAAGTGTTACGTACAATACATCGGTGTCGTGGACAGTGATCATAACGTCCACCACGTCCCCTTTGAGCCTGGTCTCAATATTGTGACCGGCAAATCCTCCAAAGGTAAAAGTGCAATCCTCGACATTTTCGATTACTGCCTGGGGAGCTCCGAAGACACGATCCCGGAGGGCATTATCACGGATCGTGCGAAGACATTTTTTACCGTACTGCGATTCCCGAGCATGGCAGTTGTCGTAGGGCGAGCGGCGGCCAGCAACCGGTGTTTTTTACGCGAGATTTCCGGGCAAGCAGTGGACAACGTGCTCCAGCTCATCGAAGACGTGGATACGTTCTTCACTTCCAATTTCTACCAACCCAAGGCCGACTTCCTTAAGAGCCTAGGGCGCTACTTCGGTGTCACGCTGGAGAACATCGACACAGATCCTCTGCAGCAGGAGATGACCGGCAAGTGGAGCGCCACACCTTCGGTGCGCAGTTTCCCGTCGTTTATGCTGCAGCATCAGAACCTGGTGGCCAACCGGCATGCGATTTTCTATCGGTTCGAAGAGAAGCGTAAACGTGACCAGGCCACCGATCACTTCAAGATCTTCATGGATATTGTTGGAGAGGATTACTTCGATCTTGCGAAGCTCCGTACTGAGGCTCTGTATGAGCTCAAGCGTGCTAAGGCTCAGATACCAAAGCAGGACAAGATCAAGGAAGATTACCTTTCTGAATTCGCAACCCTGTTGAAGGAGTACGAAGCGTTCGCCGGTGTGCCGCTAACAGAGCTCACGCCTGAGGAAATATTGGCAAAGCCCAAGCCAGCGTTGGAGCGCCTTACAGGTCTCTCAGTCAGAGTTGATGGCCAATCCAGTGCTTTTGAAACCAGACGGACTGAACTGCGCGAGCAGAAAGCCGTACTGATGGCCAGCATTCAGAAGGCGCTCAATACTCGCTATCTGCTGAAAGTATCTACCCAGCAGGCGTCGGGTTTCGCGGAATCTGTGACCGCGTTGCCCATCCCTACGACGACCAACCTTGAACACGCGGCCTGCCCCGTTTGCGCATCGCAATCGGATGTGGCTGAGGACGAAGCCAACAAATTGTCGGCAGCGATCAACTGGCTGAATGATGAACTCAAGGTCTCGTCCTACGCGCGGGAAGGATTCGGTGAGGAGAACCGGGCGATTGAGGAAGAGCTCAAAAAGCTTCGCAAGGAGCTCGCGCTCGTAGAGAAGGCTCTGAAGCCCCTAGACGATGAAGCGGATCGGCTGGAGAAATCAAAGTCCGCCGATGGCGCGGCTCAGAAGGCCAAAATCAAACTCGAGCTCGCCATTGAAAAGCGCATCGCGAATCCCCCATCCGAGGCAACGGGTATGGCGGATTTCTGGCAAAAAGAAGTTGATAGGTTTGATGGGCTTATGTCCCAGTACGACGTTGAGTCAAAGCTGTGGGCGCTTCAGAACGATATCAACAAAAAAATGAAAACCTTCGGAAAGGACTTCGACTTCGAGGAAACCTATAAAACGGGCTCTTTAAAATTTGACGTAGAAACCTTCGATCTTTGGCATGAGCGGCCCATCGCTGGTGGCCACTTCAAAAAGGTATTCCTGCGCTCGATGGGCAGCGGAGCCAACTGGTTGTATTCGCATTTGACACTGTTCATGGCGCTGCACTATCAGTTTGCGGCTTATCCCAAATGTAAGGTGCCGCCGATCCTATTCCTTGATCAGCCGACACAGGTCTATTTTCCCTCAACAGATGATTCTGATGCATTCAAAGCAGATGATCTGCGTGGGGATAGAAAGACTGCCAAGACTGTCGACGAGGATGTAGACGCTGTTTCGAAGATGTTCACCAACCTGGCCAGATTCTGCGATGTGACGTTCGAAGAAACCGGCGTCATGCCGCAGATTATCGTGTGCGACCACGCCGATAAGTTGCCGCTGCAGGGCAACTATGTCTTTGAGAATTTCGTTCGCGCTCGGTGGAGAACCAGGGGCCTGATCGCGGAGTAACCCGAGACGTTGCCAGGGGAGGTCGCTCCCTTGGCCGGTATCGTGCGAATTGTAGCTGGGGCTGCGGTCAACTCGCTGGAGGGTTTGCGGCACTCAGTGAGAGATACCAGTCAGCATAGGGTGTATTGGCGACCTGACACTTATTGAAGTCAGGGCTTCCATCGTTCCACCAAACCGGCCCGCGCTCCCCGAGTGCTACCTTGGCCTTCTGCACCTTTACCCTTACCGCCGACAACTGCCCGGGATCGCCAGAAGCTTTCGCTGCCTTTACCTCACGACGCGCCGCCATCAAGTCGTTGACCAATTGCTGCCGCACATCCTCACTCAGCGATGGGTTGCTGCATCGCCAGAGCTGCCCTTTGACCACAAAGTAGCGACCGTCAGGAGTCGTCGGGTACATGTCGGAATGCCTCTGAGTACCGTGGTGGGCTCGTACTCAACCGCTAGCGGCGTCACAAGAATGGGTTTCAGCTGAGGTAGGCTATACAAGGCCGACAAACGACAGGATGACTAGGACGATCACCACTGCCCCAACGATGTAGATGATATTGTTCATGAAAATTACCTCTTTATCTGAGCGGGATTTCGACACCAAGGTGTCTAATACAAACGACACCACCGCTGACAATTCATTCCGCAAATCAGAGTCAGATACGGCGCCATCACACCAATGTTCTGTCGCGATATTACGAACCTTCGCTCGTCGCCAAATGTCTATTAATGGACGTTTGCTCAAGTGCGAATCCTGCAACGGAGACGACTTAATGAGTAAAGTAAACGCACCTCGCTTCATGCAAATTGGAGTTTTTGGTGTAACGTTAGAATAACAATCACGGAGAGATTTCCCATGTCCAAACTCGCAGAGTTCCGTCAGCTCGAAAAACACTTAGCTGAACAGCTTCAAGCACTCGAAGCCCTCAAAGGTGACGCGGGCTTGAAGGCTGAAATCGAATTCGAAACAAAGCTCCGTGCCTTATTGGCGAAGTATGGCTTCATCTTAAAAGACATCGTCAACCTACTTGATCCAAAGGCAGGTCGTCGCGCACCCGCTGCTGAGTCGAAGAGCAGCAATCGCAAGCCTCGCCAGGTGAAGGTCTACAAAAATCCGGAATCTGGTGAAGTCGTGGAAACCAAAGGCGGCAACCACCGAACGCTGAAGGAATGGAAAGCAAAATATGGCTCGGACAACGTCGAGTCCTGGCTGACCAAGTGATCTTGTTTTGAGTACAAAAGGGCGTTTACGCGCCCTTTTTGCTAACGCTTATCTAGGTCGGTTTTGAGTGTGAGCCTGGGGGATGCCTCTGAATTTCTTACATATGGAGTACAGGTCATCTCGGGGGTTAGACATCTGTTCTGCGTGCATACAGCCATGGAGCTGGGCAACCGCGTAGCCTGATCAACCTTTTTGCTGCTTTGACTCGGATGCATTTCAACGTACTAGGCCGTTAGAAATTCGCTAGCGGGTATGGCGACGCGTTGCCAGCATTCGGAAGTGAACTCTGACCGGCAACCGCCATTGAGTTACTTCTCACCCGACCAATACCAAAGCGTATCGCCCCAGCTTGAGCCGCTGAAACTCGGCAGGATTTCTCCCTGATTGAAATAACGTCGGGAGTCGGATTGAGCTGGACTGAACCAGTAACCTGCCGCGCTGCATGGCTGACCGGCCTCAAGGCGTGCGGGAGTTTTTGATTGACTATCTTCTTGGTCGAAGCGAGCGTACCAGCGGGCCGTGCTGTCTTCTTCGAAGCAGTTTCCGTAAGGAGAGTAGGTGTGCAGTTGATCTGGATTAGGGATGCGCAACGATTTTACGACTCGATTGACCGCCACATAGGCAGAGGGAAGCTGTTCATTTTCTGCGCCCAACTGGGGGAGGTCACCCGCACGAATGATCAGTCCGTTCTCGTATCTCAATACTTCTACATCGCCACGCCCACCAAAAGCATGACGTAGTCGGTCTTCGCCCCCGAGCCGCTCCACAAACTGCTTTCCAAGAACGGTGTACCAGTTCACGCCCTTAATGTGATCGAGCAGTTCTCGCTTAAAATTGTGCACCATAGAGTCCACTTCAAGTCCGGAGAACTGCTGAGCAAGCTGAAATTCCATAGGCATGTAGCTATCGAAGTCATAGGGTAGAACGCTGGAAAGGCCGCCATAACCATGTTCAGCCCTAACCTGGTTAGAGAGGTAAACCAGCCAGTTCTGATATCGAGCAGCGCCATCAGCTTCCTGCAAAAAAGCCCAAGGCAAAGTGAGTTTCAGATAAGAGCGTTTCTGGTCGCCATGGACTTCGAAAGAGTTCAATGCCGAAAGGCCGTACTCAGCGGCTTCATTTGCGGTCGGAGCACTGCTAATGTGCCATTCATATTGTTCGTTCGAATCAGTTCCAAGAATCTTCAGAGTCGTTTTTTTGAAACTATCGTCGGTCAGTTTTTTATAGCGACCATCAAATTGCCCCTTTAGATATTGACCAAATTCTTCCTTGAAGCGGTCGAAGCACTCCATGACTTTTTTCTTGTTTTCAAGCAAATAACCTTCTTTGAAATACACCGTAGCAATCAGCCCCAGCCTGACGACAGCTATGTTATCCGGTAGCCAAAATTCAAAGTTTGGCACGCTCTCGATTAGATTTTTCAGAGCGCCCATCGAGACTTCTCTACCGCCCACCTCACGCTTTTTGCTCCTCACCCGACCAATACCAGAGTGTAGCGCCCCAGTCTGAGCCACTGAAATTTGGCATAATTTCACCTTGTCGGAAATGGCGGAGTGAGTTCGTTTTCGCAGGAGTGAACCAGTACCCCTCCTTGGTGCAAGTTTTGCCAGATTCAATGCGAGAAGGTGCAGCGACATTGGAGTCGTCTTGGTCGAAGCGCGCATACCATCGAGCGGTACTTTTCTCCTCGAAGCCATCCCCATATGGCGAGTAGGGATGCAGTTGATCTGGTTGCTGAATTCGTATCTGTTTGATTACTTTATTCACCGCTACATAAGCTGCAGGAGGGCCATCTTCCGTTTGTCCGAGTTCTGGGTACTCACCAGCTTTAATAATAAGACCGTTGCTATAAGTCAGGATTTCAATATCTCCGCGACCACTGAACGCATGGCGAAGTACGGCTTCGCCGCCTAGACGATTCACAAAATCAGTTCCTAAAATGGTGAACCAATTGACCCCTTTTATGGCGTCCAGCAACTCGATTGACGAAGCGTGTGGCATGGAGTCGACTTCTAGCCCAGAGTATTGCAGAGCCAGTTGATACTCAGTAGGAATATAGCTGTGGTAGTCATATGGCAGAATGCTCGATAAACCTCCATATCCGTGCTCCGCTTTGACTTGATCACATAAATATTCAGCCCATTCCTGGAATTTTGACCGACCGTCGGGCTCCGTGAGGATGCTCCAAGGCATCACAAGTTTGATGTAGGAACGGAGTTTGTCGCCGTGTACTTCAAAGGAGTTCATCGCGCAAAGAGAATATTCATCCGCTTCGGCCTCGTTAGAAGCACTACCTAGAAACAAACTGAATTCGTCATTTCCGCCACTCATTAAAATGGCTTGTTGAGATTTTTCGAAGTTGTCAGTGGTCAGCTTTTTATGACGCCCGTAGACCAAACATTTTAGTTTTTTCTGATGCTCGCCGTAAAAACGGCGAAAACATTCCAGAAGCTTTTCTTTGGTTTCGCTTGTGTAACCATGTTTAAAATACAAGGTAAGGATTAGACCTAGTCTGACCACAGGTTTCCCGTCCGGCAACTCGAAGGTAAGGTCGGGAGCTTGTTGTTCCAGCTTTTCCAATATGTTCATGTGATCTCTCATTTAGCCGGCGGTTGCTGTAGCGGTAACTGCAGCTCCGCCCAAAATTGTGGCTAGCAGGGCCCAGGAGACTTGAGCTAAACGGATAATGACCAGCAGGCCCGCTACGAGGCCAGCAGGGATGCCGGCAGCGACAACTGCTGCCCCTATAGCAAAAGCTACAACCACGGTGGCTACAGCAATACCCACGTCTATTAAGACCTGTATCCAGTCAATCTGCCGCAGCATTTCCAATGTGATATCTGTATATCGTTGCACCTCTTTCCAGATGGCTCGTAATTGCTCATCCGTCCAGCGCATTACCTGAGCGCCAGTCTCACCCATCCATTCCCATGTTTTCTGCGATTCACGACGAACCCAATCACCTTTGGTACCTAACCAAGTAGCCGCGTCCTCCAAATGTTGTTGGACTTCTTGCGACAGCTGCCTGATACCTTCAGCACCCTGCTCTAAAAGACCATCTACAGCAGACTGAACTTGCTGAGTCCAGCTTTCGACATGTGCGGGCCTTGGTGTTGTTGTTGGGCCGTAGGCTGGCACTGGAACGGGCGCGGGCCTCGATGCTTCACCGTAATTGCGAGGCGGCAAAAGCGTTGGCCATTGCAGAGGATTGAATTCACCTGTTGGTTTGTGTTCTCTGTTGTACTGACGGTCTCGTTCACGATCATCATCATCGCGGCAGTCGTTGATCTCTAAGACAGAGAATCGGCCACGGCCCCCGGCGATTAGCAGATAAGCTCGCTCCTGTTCGGGGTACAGTTTGTCCCCTGGAAATTTCACTTCCACTAGCCGTTCTAGATTGTTTGGATGAGCAGCGCCCTGGTGATCAGGCCCTGCTTGTCCTGGCCAGCGAATACCACGACTTTTTACGATGATGACGTCTGGGCGTCGTAGCAAGCCTTTGACCGAACCTTTGGGGAACGGAAATAAGGTATGACGCCTCATCGGATCGGGTTTCTCATCTTCGCCGAACCACGAGGAGCTCAGAAATGGTTTGGGTGGAAGGGATGCCATGTCAAAGCAGACTTCCGCTTTGTAGTCCCAGAGAAAATCCCAGCGGTACTCGTCCGCCCGGATCAACCCACTCATAACAAGTTGTTTGAGCTCCAAACCTGTGACGCCACCGTCCTTTGCCTTCTTGATAGATAACTTCGGAAACCTCGAAGCGTAATTCGCTTTTTCCATCAAGTAAGGCTTGTTGTCCGGGTTGGGCAGTGGAGCCTGTTTGATCGTTCCTTCAATACTGGTATTAGTGCAGCCCTGCGGCGTTTGAGGTGGTTGCATGACTGCCATGTATCAGCCCTCCGAGTTGGCGTTTTTGAAATCCAATGTCATTTCCTTTGGAGCACTTTCACCCGCCCTGATCAATTGCTCTTCAGGCTCCGGCTTACGAAGAGGTGTCAACAACTCCACTTCGGCCGGGTCGGTACTATGGGCCTGAAAGGTCTTCCCTTCTTCGTTGGTGTAACCGGCGATACGCGTGCCGTCGGCCAGCCTCAATGTGTAAGGGCTTCCTACTAACGGTTCGCCTGTTTTTTCGTCCTGAAGCAAATACCGTGCTTTGTGACTGCGAGGGGCATTTTCGAGCAATTTCCCGAACTTGTCCTTATCGGCCTGACCAGGCAAAAGAGGCCCCAATATCTGAATGCCCGTGCCAACACCTGGCGATCCGCCTGAGTTGGTCTTGACCTGCGCACCACTGATTGTCACTCCTCCGGCATCAACCTTCACAAAGCTCCCGCCAGCCTTCGCCGTAAGCTCCATGCCGCCCTCAACCACAACCTTTTCCCCTGCGTGGTAGTGAATCTCCGTTCCAGCCTCAACAAACTGCGCCGTCCCGACCTTCACATGCTGGGTCACCGCAACCGTCAGGTGATCATCCGCCCGCGCTTCAGACCTACGATCCAGATGCGTAATGCGATGTTCTTCAACCTTGAACTCACTAAAAACATTCGCCTCAACGGTGTCATGCCGTTCATTGCCGATGCGAATCTTCTGGTCGTGCTCGATGTTTTCATCCCAATCGCGCTGGGCATGCAGATAAATCTGTTCCGCACCTTTCTTATCTTCGATCCGGAATTCGTTGTAGCCCTTGCCACCCGGTGAACTGAGCGTCTTGAACGTACTGCGAGTTTTGTTCGCCGGCAGGTCGTAGGGGACAACGTTTTCCTTGTGGTACAGGCAGCCGGTGATCAGTGGTTGGTCGGGGTCGCCTTCCATGAACGAAACCAGCACTTCCATGCCGATGCGCGGGATGGCGATGCCGCCGTAGGCGTTGCCGGCCCAGCCGGTGGCGACGCGTAGCCAGCAAGTGGTGTTGTCGTCGCCTTGGCCGTCGCGATCCCAGAAAAACTGGACTTTGACGCGGCCGTATTGGTCGGTGTGGATTTCCTCGCCTTTGGGGCCGGTGACGATGGCGGTCTGGCTACCAAGGACTTTGGGTTTTGGGTGATCAAGTGCCGGGCGGTAGTGTGCGTCCCAGGGTGTGGCTAGGAAGCGGTTACGGTAACCCTGGTGGAAGTCGTCCTTACTGTGGGTGACGTCGCTAGTGATGTTCTCGCCCAGCACCTGCGGTTGTTTGCCTTCATGAATTACTTCCAGCAGCAGCCAGAGGTCGTTCCACTCGGCACGCGGGTGCTCGCTCAGGGCCAAGAAGTGGCCGCTGACCAGAGTCGGCTCATCGCCTTTGCCTTCGGCGAGTTTGTAGTCGCTGCGATGGCGTTCCAGGGCACGGGTCGCTAATTGTTTTCCGCGTGCACGGTCGGTGAAACGGCCAGGGTAGTCGTAGTCTTCCAAGTCTGGAGCGAACTCGCTCTTGGCGGCGCCTTCGGGCAGGATACTCGGCTTTTCGAAATCGTAGTCGCGACGGCTGACGCGGGTGGTGCGGGTTTCCAGGCGTAGGTTGAAACGCTTGATTACTGGTTTCTCGGCGGCCATGCCGGAGTCTTGCTGGTAGCTCACGGGGGTGAGTTTACGAAAGACCGTCTGGTCATCGCCGAATACCAGTTTGTGGCCGCTGGTGCTGTGCTGGAAGTGGAAGTGAATGCCTTCTTCTTCGCACAGGCGCTGGATGAAATGCAGGTCGGATTCGTCGTACTGCACGCAGTAATCGCGTTCCGGGTAGATCGCGCCGAGCTGGAAGCTGTAGGCATCGGCGAGGATGCCGCGCGCTTCGAGAACCTGGGCGATGATCTTCGGCACGGTCAGGTGCTGGAAGATTTGCTGATCATGGTTGTGTCGCAGATAGGCGAGTTGCGGCACCAGGCTGATGCTGTAGCGGGTCAGCTTCTTGCCTGAGTCGCCTTGTTCGATGCGATAGACCAGGCCGTGGATGATGCCTTTACCAGTGGCACCGAAGGTGAGGCAGCCGGGCTTGTGCAGCAGCTCTTCGAGTTTCAGGTCGGGGCGAGGGCTGACCAGTTCGATGTCGAAACTGAACGGCTGGTTGAGGGCTTCGCGGCCAACAAAACTGAGTACCTGGAGGTCAACAGATACGCCCTCCAGCGTTAGGGAAATATGAGTTGCGTTTGCATCCAGCATGCCTTGAATCCATCCATTGAAACCATCCAGGAATGGACAATGGTGCAGGATTCCCTTTGCTTCCTCAATGTAAAATTGGTGCTGAGTTTTGTTGCTATAAATCAGAACTCCCACAGCATCTTTCGCATGGTAATGGATGACACATGAGGCAAGGTTCCTAGCACTACGGTATGGACTTTATATCTGCAACCTCTATGCGCAGTAGGTACTCCAGGGCCGTTCGCCTACTTGGGGTCGAAGCCGCCAATCCCGTTTCAATACCGTCTCGCTATCGGTAGGCTGGATCTTTGCAGTTGTTGGCCGGATCGAAGGTGGCCTCTGTTCTCTCTTTCCCCCAAATCTTATTCCCCGCCGGTTTTGGATTCTCAGCGTAATAGCGGTTGCGTTCCTCGAAATAGCGGTCAATAGCCTCGCTCGCCGCTTTCACCGACGAATAATCACTATTGTGGATGATCGCCCGAGCCATTCCGCTAAACACTGACTCAATGACGTTCAGGAACTGCGCCGAGGCCGGCAGCGGCGCTAGCTCAATACGGGGCATGCCGTCGGCCCTAGCATTGTTCTTTTCAACGAAAGCCAGTAACTGCTTAGACATGTGCCAGGAAGCTGCGTCCCATGAGAGGTAGAGTGTTTTCGCAGTACGGTATTCGTTTAGGAGTATTTCGGCCATCCTGATCATCTCGGTCGTGTTTTTTGCCCGAGAGTAGAAGTGCGTCACCTGGTTGTGTGAAAGCTCTAGGGCGGCTGTCGCTATCAGCCATCCCTTCGATTTCTGCCATTGAGGCACGCTAGGGCTCTGGCCGGGCCCGGCAAGAATGCGTCCGGGCTTGGCCTTTACGGCGAACGGCCCGTATTCATCGATAGAGAAGAAGCGCTCGTTGTCACCCAAGTGGGAAAGAACATACTGGACGCGTTGGAGCTTCTGCCGGTACTTCGGATCGGTGCTGGTGAGAACAACCTTGGCCGACCTCCACCGGAATCCCGTGTTTCGAATTGCCTCGCGTATAACGTCATCGCTCGCAGAGAATCCCTTGGCAGCGAGGGTTTTTTTAAGATCGGCCATTCTCCAGGTCGTTCGGTTGAATCCTGAGAGCGACGGCGGCTCGTGCAACAGGCTGAACAAGGCAGCCCTGAATGCATCGTCGTCAGCCTTACGAAGTCGTTTCTTTCTGCCGAGCAGGGCATCGAGCCCACCAGTGTCGAATAACGCGGAACCTTTCCTGACAGTCGCTTTGGACAGGCCGAGATGTTCGACAATTGCGTTGATGGTGAACCCACTTATGCGTGCCATTACGGCGAGGACTTTCTTGCGCCGATAGCGGCCCAAGCCGTATAGAGCTGACTGCAATGGATTTCTCGGTGAGGCTCCACGTTCAATGTCATAGAGCCACTCCATCCAACGCTGCCGCACTATGTCAACTTGGGGAGTGGATGGGGAAAGAGAAAGATTTCTTTGCTGTGGCTTCGGGATGCTCCGGCCACCATAACCGGGCGGAGATTCGAAGATGAGGATTTTCCGCAGAGTCGACCTGCTCATCCCCTCCTTCTTTGCCACGGAGTGGATCGACTCGCCTAACAAGAGCACCCGTTTACGGATCCGTCGCCATTGCGATGGGTTTGAATACACGGCCGCCTCCTTAAGGAAACTATACTAATGAATATAAGCCTCTTTCGGGTTCGGAATCACAAGAATCTAATACGGCGTCCATGGGCGAACAGATTGCTGAGTTTACCGTTCGTACCACTTGCTACGTGCTCTAATCGAACATCTGGATGCGCCTATCTGGGATAGGTGGTACCCGGCCAAAAGCAAACGATCCAAGAGCGCCGATATTGCCCAATTACTGCTGCATAGCTGGCAACCAACTAGACTGGGTTAATTCCCAACCGAAGGACATAGAATGCTCATTGTCTTCAGCGGCCTTCCAGGTATTGGAAAAACGACTATCGCAAGTGACCTTGCCACCCGAACAAGTGCCGTGTATCTGCGGATCGATACGATAGAGCAGGCTATCCGAAACTCTGGTGCTCTTGAACACGATGTGGGGCGGAGCGGTTACATGGTCGCTAATGAGCTTGCTCTGACCAATCTTCGTTCTGGCAACACGGTCATAGTTGACTGTGTGAATCCAGTAATCGAAAGCCGACAAGCGTGGAGCGAAATCGCTACACGGTCTGGTGTTCCATTATTGAATATCCAGATCGTGTGCTCTGATAACCATGAACACCAGCGAAGGGTTGAAGCCAGGAAGACCGATATTCTTGGACTGGCTCCACCAACTTGGCAGCCTGTATTGGATCATGAGTATGAGGCGTGGGATAACGCACCATTTAATATAGATACAGCCCTGACGTCTCCGGCGGAAGCAGTGGCGATGATCGCCAGACGATTTTTATCTGGGGAGTAGCGCCAGCTAAAGGCCCAATCTAGCAAGGGATGATCAGCGGACGCTGATGCTCTGGCGCGCGGGATACGTAGCCGATCTCAGTCCGTCATGACAGACGGAAATCGGACAACCTCTGCCGGTCACGACAGGAGGGAGTCGACCAAGAGCAAACTTACTCTGGTGTCTAAGAAACCTAGGCCGATTCAGAGTGATATTGGGTCGGATGGAAACCCATACCGTACTGGTACTGGGGATACCGGTAACCTGGAGACATTAATTTCAGCAAAAACCGCGCTCAAGCCCTAAGAACCGGGCGCACCGCACAATTTTCAATAACCCCGCTGATTTTCCAACTCGCGGTTTAAGGCCTATGTTATGTATGCGAACTAAGCTTCAGGCACCCCCGCCAGGGTTCGAAATTTAATAATTAAGGCGAATGCCTTCTGCAACGGAATTATGCAGGTGAGAAAACATAAATTTTTTGCATGGGGCTGGGGAGTAGCTATCACTCTGGTGGTGGGGTTCGGAGCAAGCATCCTGGGAAGCTGGATGCTTGAGCGTATCAACGAAAAACGGGCTACAGACGCTCTTGCAGTAGCCGCAGAGGACGCAGCAGAATCGGTCTCAACTCGTCTCAATCTCTACCAATACGGGTTGAGAGGAGCTCGTGGCGCTGTACTGACAGCGGGTGAGCATGGCATTAGCCGCGAGATTTTCGATCGATATAGCCAAACGCGTGACCTTGCTTCCGAGTTTCCCGGTGCACGGGCGATGGGCTTTGTCAGGCGGGTGACGGAGCACGACGAAAGTGAGTTTCTCAAGCAGGCCCGCGCCGATGGGAAAGCTGATTTTTCCATTCGCCAAATATCACCGCATTCGGGCGAGCGCTACATCGTCCAGTATGTCGCACCTGTTGAGAGTAACCAGTCTGCAATCGGCCTGGATATTGCTTCGGAGACTTCACGTCGTGAAGCCGCCCAATACGCGATGCAAAGCGGAAAGGCGCGGATCACCGGCCCCATCACGCTGATACAGGCAATGGGAAAACCGCAGCAGTCTTTTTTGGTTCTTTTGCCAATCTTTCGCACAGGTATTGTTCCGGCGACTGCCGCTGAGCGAGAAACTGCGGCTCTTGGCTGGAGCTATGCCGCGTTGCAAATAGAGGAGGTACTCAAAGGTCTGCGTATAGAAAATGAGACCGTTCACCTGCGTATGAGAGATATCACTGTCCCAGGACAAGAGGTGCTTTTTTATGAAAGTACCGACGACTCGACTAGCCAAGAATCGCTAATGATCCATCAGCTGGAGCGTGAGGTATATGGGAGGCGGTGGCAAATTGAACTTGGCGCAAATCCTCTGTTCATCCAACGTTTGCATCAGGTCTCGCCGAAAGCACTGCTCATTCTTGGTGGTCTAGTCACCCTTCTACTGGCTGCTCTAGTTGGTGTCGTTAGTGTCAGTCGCCAGCGTCGGCGTCAGATATTGGCCGAGCAGGCAAGTCTGGCTGCCATCGTCGAGAGCTCGGCTGATGGCATTATCGGAAAAACGCTTGATGGCATCGTGACCAATTGGAACAGGGGGGCCGAGCACCTTTTTGGCTATACCGCCGCGGAAGCAGTAGGCCAGAAACTGGTCAGTCTGATTGTTCCTGAAGAGTTTGTAGCTGAGGAAGCTCATATTCTTGAGCGCATAAAATCTGGGGAGCGAATCACCAGCTTTGATACTCAACGCCGTCGAAAGGATAGTCAGCTGATTGATGTCTCCGCCAGCATCTCCCCCATTTATGGCGAGGGTGGTCGCGTCGTTGGAGCCTCCAAAACGGTCAGGGATGTCTCTGCAAAAAAAGCAGCAGAGGCACGAATTCTCGAACTCAACTCCAATCTGGAAGAACAGGTAGCGCAACGGACTTCCGAGTTGCGGCAACTCAATCTCTTGTTGGGCTCTGTGCTGCGTTCGGCCACTGAGGTCTCGATCATCGCGACAGACCTTGACGGTGTTATCCGTGTGTTTAACAAAGGCGCAGAGCATTTGTTGGGTTATGACGCCGATGAGTTACTGGATAAACATACGCCTGCGTTATTCCATTTACCGGAGGAAGTCGCTGCTCGTGGCGCTGAGCTGACCAAGGAGTTCGCTCAGTTAATCGAGGGTTTCCAAGTGCTCGTCCATAAACCGGAACTTGACGGTGCAGAAACACGTGAATGGACGTACATCCGTAAGGACGGATCGCAGCTCCCCGTCACTCTAGTGGTCACGGCCATGCGTGATGAGAATGGCGAGTTGAGCGGCTACCTGGGGATAGCGCTAGACATCACCGAACGTAAAGTCTCCGAAGAGGAGCAGTCCGCAAGTTTGGAGAGAACACAAAAACAACGTAGCGAACTGATGGCGGCCCGTGATCATCTGTTGATGGCCGCTGAGGTAGCGGAGTTGGGTATCTGGTCTTGGACACTTGCGGACAATTCCTTGCAGTGGAATGAACGTATGTTCGAGTTTTACGATCTGCCGCTGCTATTACGCAATACTGGTCTGAGTTATGAGCATTGGTACTCTCGCGTCCACCCAGACGATGTTGTGGCAGCGGCGGGACAGTTGAGTGCCGCAGTCAAGGGGCTGGATGTATACAATTCGATTTTTCGTATTGTTCGGCTTGATGGCCAGATACGCTATATCCATGCCGGCGCACAAATTGAACGCGATAATAGTGGTGTCGTATTGCGTGTCACCGGTATCAATCGTGACATAACTATCCAACGCGAACTGGAGTCTCGCCTGCTTTACGCTAAGGAGCAGGCCGATGCAGCGAGTGCGGCTAAGTCTGCCTTTCTGGCCAACATGAGCCATGAAATACGCACGCCGATGAATGCTGTGTTGGGTATGTTGCAGTTGGTGCAAAATACTGACCTGAATGGCCGTCAGCTCGATTATGTGAGCAAAGCGCAGACCGCTGCGAAATCGCTGCTGGGCTTGCTCAATGACATCCTCGACTACTCCAAGATTGAGGCCGGCAAGCTGCAACTCGATGTGCACCCGTTTGAGCTCGAACCACTCATGCGTGACCTAGCCGTTGTGTTGGCAGGCAACCAGGGTCAAAAAGAGGTCGAGGTCATGTTCGACCTGGACTCTAATTTACCCAACGAACTGATAGGCGATAGCCTGCGGCTGCAACAGGTGCTGATAAACCTAGCGGGTAATGCTCTCAAGTTCACCATGGAAGGCCAGATAGTGGTCAGCGTCGAGCAACTGTTGCGCACAGAAAGCTCTGTGAGCGTGCGCATTGCCGTTTCTGATACAGGCATTGGTATCAGTCCTGAACAACTTCAGCGAATTTTTGAAGGTTTCACTCAGGCCGAGGCGTCGACCACTCGCCGCTTTGGCGGCACAGGTTTGGGCTTGGTGATCTGCAAGCGGCTGGTCACCTTGATGGGCGGGGAGCTTCAGGTGGAGAGCAAACAGGGCGCCGGTAGTCGCTTCTGGTTCGATATAACCTTGGATGTAGCTAAGACTTCGCTGCTGAGGTCGGTCTGTCCAAAAGTCGATGTATCTATGCGCATATTGATCGTTGACGACAACGCCATGGCAGGTGAGTTGCTGCTGAGAACCGTTCACGCGATGGGATGGAAGGCCGATCACGTGAGTGATGGCACACTAGCGGTTGAGTCGGTAAAAAAAGCCCGGGCGCGAGGCGAAGCCTACGACGTGGTGCTGATGGACTGGCGGATGTCCGATATGGATGGGCTGAGCGCTGCGCAATTGATCCAGCAGCAAGGCAAAGGCATGCCACCGCCAAAGGTCATTATGATCACCGCTTACGGCCGCGAAGTGCTGGCCGATGCCCATCAAATGGGAGACGCTCCCTTCGTGGGATTTCTTACCAAGCCTGTTACTCCTAAACAGTTAGCCGATGCTGTTCTGCAAGCATTCGATGGCAAAGGTCTTGTGCAATCATCTCCATCTAGATCTGCCGTTGACAGGCCGCGCCGTCTTGCCGGGCTGCGGCTATTGGTAGTGGAAGACAATATGCTCAATCGGCAGGTTGCCGATGAGTTACTGGCAGGCGAGGGCGCTGAGGTGATGCTGGCTGAAGGTGGGCTTGAAGGTGTGAGCAGGGTAGTGGCTGAGAGTGTGCCCTTCGACGCCGTGCTAATGGATATCCAGATGCCGGATATTGATGGTTTTGAGGCGACCCGTCGCATTCGATCGAATTCGCGCTTTGCAGCGTTGCCGATTGTGGCGATGACCGCAAATGCTTCCAATACAGACCGTGAGGCTTGCCTGGCGGCGGGGATGAATGAGCATGTCGGCAAGCCCATAAATCTGGAGCAACTCGTCGCAACGTTACTTTTTCAAACGGGCCGTGAGGAAAACCAAGCCTCTCCATTTTTGAGGCAAGGCAATACAGCCGAAGGCGTGATCGAGTCTCGTGCATCGATCATTGATCGATTTGGCGGTGATCTTGATTTGATCCGCAATGTGCTGCGTAACTTTGGCCCGGAATCGGAAAAACAGCTAATTCGGTTGCGGGATCAGATCCAGCGCCAAGATGCCTCGGGGGCCGCTTTCGTGCTCCATTCCATTAAAGGCAGCAGCGGTACCATGGGTGCAAAAGCACTGTCGCTGCAGGCAGGCAACTTGGAGCACGCACTAAATCACGGTGATGCAGAATCTGTTGCGAGCACCTTTGCTGACTCAACATGGTTTGATGAAATAAGTGTGTTACTGCAACAAAGTCTTGAACAGATGAATCTCGAATTTGGCCAGAGTCCACGTGAAAACATCAGTACAGGCGAGGATTCAATGGCGCCTGCGCAATGGAGAGAGTGCATGGAGGAGATCTTATTGTTGCTGGAAGCGGGCAACCTACAAGCCATAGAGCTGGCAGACGCACTGGCTTCAAAAACTCCGCAATCCCTGCGGCCGCAGTTCGACGAACTTGTTGCCATGGTGCAGTTACTAGACTTTTCGGCTGCGTTGCCGATTGGTCGTGAACTTTTGAAATCTGCCTGATGGAACAATCGATGGAAAATTGGTTACCGCATCCCCATAACCGTCCCAAACTCCTTATTGTCGACGACCAACCGACAAATATCCGGGTACTCCATGAGCTATTTCGTGAGGACTGTGATGTGTTCATGGCCACCAGTGGTGAACAGGCGATCGGGGTATGCCAGCTACAACTACCCGACCTGATTTTGCTGGATGTGGTCATGGAGGGCATTGACGGGCATGAAGTATGTCGTCGACTCAAGGCTGACCCTGCGACCCAGGGCATTCCAATCATATTCATTACCGCGCAGCAGCAGGAGTCAGATGAAGTGTCCGGTCTGGAGCTTGGCGCGGTGGACTTCATCAGCAAGCCCATCAATCCCACCATTGTCAGAGCTCGGGTAAGAACACATCTGACCTTGAAACTACAGAACGATCTGCTGCGTTCAATGGCGTTGATGGACGGCCTTACCGGAGTGGCCAACCGACGCAAATTCGATGAGGATATTTTGGCGGATTGGCGCCAGTGCTTTAGAGAGCGAAAGCCGCTATCGCTCGTTTTAGTGGATGTCGATTTTTTTAAACGCTACAACGACCAATACGGGCATCAGGCGGGAGATGGCTGCTTGAAATCTGTTGCCCAAGAGTTATCCCTAACGGTTAGGCGCCCGTATGACCTAGTAGCTCGGTACGGCGGCGAAGAGTTTGCCTGCGTGCTGCCCAATACAAACCTTGCTGGCGCGGTGGAAATTGCAGAGCGAATGCAAGAGCGCATCCGAGCTTTAGGTATCGAGCATTCTGCTTCAGATGTGAATAGTGTGGTCACGGTTTCTCTTGGCGTCGCAACGGTAACTCCCACTGGCGATCTTACTATTAGCGCTTTGATAGAGGCGGCGGACAAGCAACTCTACAGAGCGAAGATAGCTGGTAGAGCTAGGGTATGTTCATCAGCAATATCGTCCAAGTAAAAGTCTCTACTGCTGCTAAGGATGGTCTGAAGTAGTCATGTGATTTTGGCTGACTTCGACCATCGCCTATTTTAAAGTGACGAGTCGATTCAACACGCTCAGATCACTAACTCTTTCCTGTCTTTTTAGCTGCTGTGAATACCTTATATCGTCGAGACGTCGCTTCATCATACGGCTAGCGTCGTTAATGGGAGCGTAGTAAAGATATCTTTACTACGCTCCCCGTTTTGGCTCATACGTTGGAAGCTATCTTTCCGATTGATGCTATAGCTTTGTCACGTTGCTCTTTCGATGCATTTGGCATAAACGTATAGGCAATTGCGATCACGGCGCCCCGATCAGCAGGCCAGGCGACACCAATATCATTGGCATTGCCCACTCCATTAGTACCGGTTTTCTCTCCGACCAACCAGGATGCTGGCATACCGGCCCGCAGTCGAGCACCCCCAGTCTTGCCCTCTATCATCCATGCCGCTAGCTGATGCCGAGAAGAGGGCAAAAGCACTTCCCCGAGCAGCAGTAGCTGTAAAGTCTTCATCATGGCTAGTGGTGTGGTGGTGTCCCGTTCATCACCCTCATGATCATGTTCATTGAGGTCTGGCTCGTAACGATCCAACCTGGTGGTATCGTCACTAATAGAGCGCAAATATGCGGTGACTGCTTCCGGGCCACCAACGCTTCGAATCAAAACGTTGGCGGCTGCATTGTCGCTCCACGCTACGGCTGCCTGACATAGCTCTGCGACTGTTATGCCTGGCTCGCCGAGTTGTTTCTCGGTGATGGGTGTCCACCCACCAAGGTCTGACTCACTGACTACGAGGCGGTGATCAAAGGTCTCTTCACCGCTGTCGACCCTTGCCAGCACTGCCGCTGCGATGAATAGCTTGCTAGTGCTATTGAAAAGGAATCGCTCATTGCCTCTATGGCTAGCGATGGCCCCTGTGGAGCAGTTCATCAGTGCGACGCCCAGCCTTCCTCCATGCTCGCGCTCAAGTTTTTGCAGTTGTATCTCGATGTCGTTTGCAGCGGTGGGTGAAGGGGCTGTAATGGCCAACGCAGGTGCCTGGATGGCGAATGCAGCACTGGCTGCCGTCATCGATGCGATAATCTGGCGGCGTGAAAATGTCGGCATGAAGAGGCGCCTATGAAGTATTAAAGTTGAGTTCTGAATTATACCAGAAGGTATAGTTCATTCTCCTGTACTGCTAGGGTGTTATATATCCGGAAGTTTCCGCCTGTTTTATCGGGGCGCCACCGCTATTTAAAACCGCACATTGAATGGTCACTGATTTCGTAAAACCCAGCGGGATGAATGCAGTTGGCAGCAGCCAGCAGTGCAAATATGTTTAGGTGGGGAGGGCTATTTACCTAATCAACGTGATGGGTGTGAGCCTGTAGAGAATCCGGCACCCCTGTACGAATCAGCCCGCCTTCTTCGATCCACGTTTGGGTCGATTGATAGGCACGTTGTAGCAATTGATCGGTTTGGCTGAAATCGAACACTGATGCATTTAGAGGGCACAATGGAGCAACGACATGGATAGAGGCCCGCGAGGCGTACAATTCAATGTCTCGAACCAGTTGGCGCATGCTCATCAGATTCAGTGTGTGCAGGGCTAGCGCCACGAGCCCGAGCGGTGGCTTCGGGCAAGCACAACCGAATCCGGTGGGCACCACCACGACGCGCGTTGCCCCCAGCGCAACCGCACTGGCAATCGGCGTATTGCTGGCTACACCGCCGTCGATCAAGAACTTCTCGCCGATTCGCACGGTCGGAAACACCAGCGGAATTGCAGCACTGGCGAGCAACGCCTGTTCGGCATTGCCGCTGGACAGCAGTTCTTCGGCACCGCTGAGCAGATTGGTGGTGACGATATGCAGTGGCAATTCAGTGTCTTCGATCAGCTCGACCGGCAGCGATCGGCGCACCAGGCGTTGTAATGCTGACGCGCGCAGCAGATGCCCGCGTCGCTGCAGTATCGCCGTGAGCGTGTCGATTACCGAGAATGGGAACACATCGTCCTTGCGCAAGCCTCGCCAGAAGTTCGCTAGTTCCGCCACTCCCTGCGCGTTCGGTTT
This sequence comes from Pseudomonas sp. Emmai, assembly GCF_055179735.1. Classification (NCBI taxonomy): domain Bacteria; kingdom Pseudomonadati; phylum Pseudomonadota; class Gammaproteobacteria; order Pseudomonadales; family Pseudomonadaceae; genus Pseudomonas; species Pseudomonas sp. Emmai. Next base: position 2,567,361 of record NZ_CM143685.1, read on the forward strand.
GGCGGCGAAGTACGCACCGTTGATGGCACCGACCGACGCACCCACCACCAGGTCAAATGAAACCTGCGCCTCGACCAGTGCTTGCAACATGCCAACCTGAACAGCTCCCAGGCTACCGCCACCCGCGAGGACGAGTGCAGTTTTTACCGTGGGCATAGTAAACCTCCAATGGTTACGCGCTTCAGACATTACAAGCGTAGCTGGTGAGAATGCACTTCCCCAATCCCAACGCTAGCGCCATTGGAACGCCCGCCCGGTAGGTGAGTCGTGTGGTCAGGTGCTAATTTTATTTTGTGTCGATCGATACAAAACCTGTGTTACCGTCTACGACAAACCTGCAGAGCATCCCAGTCAATGGCCCGGCCTCGTACATTCGATGAATCAAAGGTTCTAACCTCCGTAGTCGAGGCATTTTGGACTCAGGGATACGAGGGCACTTCAACCAGAGACCTTGTCCGATGCACAGGTCTCAACCAGCCAAGCCTTTACAACGCTTTTGGCGATAAGCGCAGTCTTTATCGTCGCGCGCTTGAGCACTATCTGGAGTGCGGCGTGCGTGAGCGCATTCGACGCCTGGAGGGGTTGCCAGATCCAGGATTGGCCATTACCGGTTTCTTTGCAGAAGTGCTGTATCGCACCCTGAACGATCCGCTGAATCGTGGATGCCTGCTGGTGAACTCTGCTCTCGAAATGAATGCAGAGGACGAAGACTTGCGTCAGGCCGTGACAGAAGAACTTGAGAGCATCCGCAGTTTTTTTGAAAGCCGCCTACGTGCACTCAGCTTGCAAGGCGAAGCCGCCACAGGGATCGGTGCAAAACAGGGCGCTCATCATTTGCTCAGCATATTGTTTGGGATTCGCGTGTTGGCACGGATCAACCCGGATCCTGCGTGTGTAACAGACGCTATTGGTATTGCACTCAACAGCCTTGGGCTTCCGCCCCTGGCGCTCTGCGACACTCATTGAAAGCCACTGTACGGAGTCAACATGATCAAGTTCTACTATCACCCGTCGCCCAACCCCGCGAAAGTCGCTCTTTTTCTGGAGGAAGCGGGTCTTGAGTACGAGCTCATCCCTGTCGATACGCGAAAGGGGGAGCAACACGATCCGGCGTTTCTCAAGATCAACCCCAATGCCAAGACGCCGGCTTTGGTCGACGGCGAGAACGTAGTGTTCGACAGCAACGCGATACTGCTTTATTTGGCCGAAAAGAGCGGGAAGTTCCTGCCTGCCGACAACCTCAAAATACGCGGCGAAATGTATACCTGGCTCATGTTTGTTGCGACTGGCATTGGCCCGTATTCTGGCCAGGCGGTACATTTCAAACACTTCGCACCAGAACCGAAAGACTACGCCGTGACTCGCTACACCTTTGAGGCCTGGCGTCACTGGTCGATTATCAACGATCGCCTGGCGAACCAGCCTTACATGCTAGGCAGCGAGTACACGTTGGTGGATATGGCCGTCTGGGGTTGGGCGCGTGCAGTACCGTTCATTTTGGGTGAACAGGCGTGGGAAAAACTTCCAAACGTCAAACGGCTTCTCGACGACATCAATGCGCGGCCGGCTGCCCAGCGTGCTGAAGCGCTGAAGACCCAGCACAGTTACAAGACAGAGATGGATGCTGACGCTCGCAAGGCAATGTTCCCGCAGATTTCTCAGTAGAGGCTCCAGTTCATGATCGACTTGTATTACTGGACTACTCCTAACGGGCACAAGATCACTCTGTTCCTCGAGGAGTCAGGGCAGCCTTATCGCATCGTGCCAGTGAACATTGGAAAGGGGGAGCAGTTCAGTCCGTCGATTCTGAACATCGCACCCAATAACCGTATTCCTTCCATTGTCGATCATGAACCGCTAGAAGGTGGTCAACCGTTGTCGATCTTTGAGTCGGGCGCCATTTTGTTGTACCTGGCAGACAAAACTCATCAGTTCATTCCTGATGATCTGCGAGGCCGTAATGAAGCCTTGCAGTGGCTGTTCTGGCAGATGGGCGGGTTGGGCCCAATGGCAGGACAGAACCATCACTTCGTCCAATACGCTCCGGAGCCGATTGCCTATGCGCAGGAGCGCTACATCAAGGAAACCGCTCGGTTGTATGGCGTGTTGAATAAACACTTAGCGGATGGCCGTGACTACATTGCTGGCGACTACAGCATTGCCGACATGGCGAGCTACCCATGGATTGTCCCTTACAAACGGCAGCAGCAAGACCTTGCCGACTTCCCTCATTTGGCTCGTTGGTTTGAGCGTATAGCTAATCGACCTGCGACAAAGCGTGCTTACGCGTTGGCGGAACAGATCAACATTGCACCGGTGGTCGATGAAGAAACCCGCAAGCTGCTATTCAATCAGGATGCGAGCACGGTTCGATAAACGATCTTTGGTGTAGAGCAGTCCAGGATACATTTATGGTCGGTCTGTGAAGGCAGTTCATAAAGTATGGAAGATGTAATCGGTGGAATTATTGGCAGCCATCGACAGATTCGCCATGACCAATCGTTCACGTAGTGATGGATCATCGACCCGCACTTGCCACTCGTAATCGGGATTATCCTCTGGATCACCTGTGGCGCTGGCAATCGCCTCCAGCAGTTTTGTCCTCTGCGGGAAGTAAACGGCCAGCGCATTGTCTTTCCAACTCGTCACATTCAATCCCAGTTGCGCACAGATGGCGACCTTGCTTGAGGCGTCGGATTTGTCTGCTTGCCGAGACTTATGGATGAGCGCCTCCAGCGCCGGATCGGCACGTCCATCGGTACAGAGAATGTCGTTGCTCTCCCACGCTTCTGGCGGGCACACCTTGTTGTCATGGCGTAACGGGATGAATGGGTTGATTTCCATCGGATAAATTCGGCAAACCAATGGGCGCTCTTCGTAGATGTCGCACAGATTATCCGCTCTGAGGTTGGGACATTGCTCGAGGGCTTTACCAGCAAATACGGCGATGACGTTTATCCGGGAATCACCGCAACGTACACTCACCGACCGACCTCTGGCGTGTGCGAATTCCTGAGATGAACGAGGCCAGTTCGACTCGTCGAAGGCCTCGACAATCACCGCGACGTCATGCCCCCGGTTCAACCATTGTTGCGCTTCAGTCAACGTCAACGGTATCAGTCTGCCTTTGCAGCAAATACCGCAGCCTACACATGAAAATCGGACGGCATTGCTTTGCATATTAATGACCTGGAAGTTGCAGCCTTACGGAAGGCGGGCGTTGTATTGGCGTGATTTGCATCGCACCGAGGACGAAGCGTTTGGCGATACACAGGTTGCCGAAAACCTTCAACAAGACTGCTGTCTGAAACCATGCTCCATAGTGAAGGTTTCATCGAATACCCAGTCGTCTATCCAGCGAAAGTGATCCAGCCCCGCGCGCAACGATGAGAAGCAGCAGGCCTGCCCAAGAAAGATGGGTTGGCCAGGCATCTGGGTAGACAAACACCTCGATGACAAAGGTCATGCCCAGCAATGCCAATGCTGATAAACGGGTAAACAGGCCCAGCACCAGAAGCACGGGAAACAGATGCTCGCTGTACGTCGAAAGGTGTGCTGCCAATTCTGGAGAGATCAACGGCAATGCGTATTCCGTGCGGAACAGTTCATAGGTGCTCGGTGTGATTGTCAGAAAGTCCGTGACTTTGGTGCGTCCGGACATGAAGAAAATGGCGGCGATGGCGATGCGCGCCACCAGCACCAAAAACGAATCGCCGATGAGAGTGCCCAGTCGATTCGCAACGCGATTCCAGAGACCCCGCAGGGAGCGGTCAGCGGCAGGTGAACGGGTTTGGAGGGTGTCCATGGCTTGCTCCGTTGATGATTCAGCAATCAGTTTTTAGAAGGGTCGCCCCAAGTCCATCGCAGCGAATGCATCGGCACCCACGAGGCGGAAAATAAGATTTTCTAGATTCAGCCCTGGCTCTACTTCAATGGCCTTGTCTGCTGCGAGGTCGAGAGGCAGTTGCTCTGCGCAAGCATCAAGAAACGCGCAGTCCGCAACGCTGGCGGCTTGCCAATGCACGCGACCGGCTTTACGTGTCAGCAGCGCGCCTTCACCTTGCCATTCGAGTTCTTCAGGCGTTTCCAGTTGTTCGCGATTGTCACGCCATATCGTGTAGGCCGGACAATCGGGCATCCAAATCCAACGGCTGGAGGTTCGTGGTTTTAGCTGGAGGTTGCCAAGTTCCATAGCGGGAAACTGCGACAAATCGTTCAGTGCCAGCCCCGGTTCATCAATGGCGCAATGCACCTGTGTCCAGAGCAGATCTAGACGCGCAACGTCGCCCAGATAAGGCATGTCTTGCGCAGGCGCGAAACTGTCGAGAAAGCCGGGGAAGTCGGCGCCGTAGTGCAGCAACCGGGCATCCGTTGGCGGCGATAGGCGTGCGTGTATCGCGGCTGCACTCCTGAGCCAGTCAGTGCCCACCAGGCGTTCTATAGTCGGAAAATTGGCGAGTAGCGCATCGGTTGTGCCCTTGAGCACCGTATTGCGATACACCGTAAAACCGGGCTGAGTGGTAAGAGAGTCCATGAGGGATGATTCGGTGCCATACAACGCATCCACGAATGCATCCTGAAAGCTCGCGAGCGACGGCTTCATATCGCCACCTTCAATCGCTGGTTTTGCCCAAGGTTCAGCACGCTTTGTGCTCGGTTGCGTTCGGCCAGTAAAGCGTCGAAGCCAGGGATATGGTCATCACGTTCAATCAGTGTCGGACGCTGGCCGATCCGCTCAATCAGACGTCGATACAACGTCCAGACGTCCTCGGCTACAGGGGCGTCGTGGGTATCAATCAATAACGTGGAGTTGCCAGGATCCACGGCGTATCCGGCCAGATGGATTTCCATGATCGCCGACGCCGGGAAGGCGTCCAGGTAGGCCGCTGCATCGAATTCCAGGTTGTGGGCGCTGATGTGCACGTTATTTACATCCAGCAGTAATCCGCAGCCCGTTCGCTGACTCAGCTCAGTCAGAAAGTCGAGTTCGCTGTATTCATGACCTTCAAGTTGTAAATAGTGGGTCGGGTTTTCGATGGCGATCTGGCGTCTAAGGGCATCCTGGGTGCGTTGAATATTGCCTGTGATGCGCTGCAAGGCTTCCTCGGTACGCGGAAATGGCAGCAAGTCAGGATGGTATTGGCCACGCCACGCTGACCACGCGAGGTGCTCGGAAATCAATGTAGGTTGAACGCGATCCGCGAGCATTTTCAGGCGTTTCAAATGCTCCTCGTCCGGCGGACAGTCCGCCGCCAGCGAGAGCGAGACACCGTGCAACGACAGTGGGTGTCGCTCGCCAATGGCCTCTAACCATGCCAAACGGGGGCCACCACCAACCATGTAGTTTTCCGGATGAACTTCGAACCAGAGACCCTCGGCGGTACACTCGAGGGCGTCCTCATAGTGGTTCGGTTTGAGGCCGAGTCCGGCCCCGATCTGGAAATGTTTGTTCATGGCTGGCGTGTGCCCCGTGGTGTTGACGTTACATTGCTGTAAGAGTGCCGGTGCCTTTTGGTGTCTTGATAGTGGTGCAAGTACCGACTGGAACGTTTTTCCAGGCGTTAGGTTGGTAATCCATTTTGGCAGTGCCAGCACAGGTGGTGCCGGCGCCGGCTTTGCAATCGTTGTGACCAGCCATGGCAACGCCGTAACATTTTTCCATCGCGCCTGCTTTATCCATGGAACCGGCTGCGGTTGGGGTCTCTGCGGCAATGGCGCCGGCAGCGAAGGAAGAAAAGGCAACGGCGAGGGCGGCAAGTTTCAGATTGTTCATGGCTGTTTCTCCGGGATCATAAGGACGGGTCGATGCATCAGTGCAGGAGTGCGCTGTGCTTGCGATCCGAAAGGTAGTTCGCTGACTTTTCCTTTCCGGTTACAGCCACCACAAAATATTTTTCAAAAACTTTTCATAAGCCGCAAACGAGACCGATTGTTGCCTTATGTCCTTGAGCGCAAGCATCATCCATTGCCCGTCATCAGCACTGGCGTCGTATAAGTACAAAAAATATTTTCACCCTTCGTGTAACCAGGGCGGACGATGGAACGAACTACACATAACGACGCGTTACGTAGCCGAGAGAGACATCTCCAGGCGCTGTTTCTTGCAGGTTTGGAAGGAGATGAACGGGCTTATCGCACCTTTCTATCGACGTTAAGTGGTCATGTACGCGGCTTTTTGCGAACTAGGCTTCAGCGGCAACCCAGTGAAGTCGAGGACTTGCTGCAAGAGGTGCTGTTGGCCGTGCATAACGGTCGCCAGACGTATCGGGTGGATCAGCCACTGACGGCGTGGGTTTTTGCCATCACCCGCTACAAGCTCACAGACTTTTTCCGAGGACGGTCGCGCCATGAGGTCTTCAACGACACCCTGGACGACTCGGCGGAACTGTTTGCCGAGCCTCTCCTTGAACCGGCGCAGGCCAGTCGCGACCTGGGCAAGTTGCTTGAGCAATTACCTGAGCGTCAGCGCCTGCCGATCATGCACGTGAAGCTTGAAGGATTGTCCGTCACCGAAACTGCGCAAATGACAGGGTTGTCGGAGTCAGCCGTTAAGATCGGCGTACATCGCGGGCTTAAAGCGCTGGCGCTGAAGATTAGAGGTACATTATGAAAACTGATGATTTTATTGGCATGCTCGCTTCCGGGGTCACCCCGGTCGACCGGCATGCACTTACCAAGCGCTTCAGTGTCGCGGTGCTGGCGGGGCTGGTGGTTGCCACTTTGCTGGTGACGATCATATTGGGCGTTCGTCCAGACCTGGCCACTGTGGCAGCAACGCCGATTTTCTGGGCGAAGATCGCCTTTCCGCTGTGCCTGATGATCGGCACTTTGAGCGTGGTGACGCGACTGGCAAGACCTGGAGTAACTCCGGGCTCCGGAGAATTTTTGATCGGTACAGCGGTGGCAGCGGTGTGGGCCGGTACCCTGTATGTCCTTGTGACCGCAGCTCCCGATACGCGCGTCGCGATCATTCTGGGTAAGACTTGGCGGGTATGCGCAATGAACATTACCTTGCTCTCGATTCCAGGATTCATCGCTGTTTTTTGGGCCTTACGCGGGTTGGCTCCGACGCGACTGACGCTGGCAGGTGCCTGTGGTGGACTGTTGGCAGGTGCGATGGCTACGATCGCCTATTGTCTGCATTGCCCTGAAATAGAGGTTCCATTTTGGGGGGCTTGGTACATGTTGGGCATGCTAGTTCCGACCGCTATAGGCGCGTTACTAGGACAGCGGTGGCTTCGTTGGTAGCAATTAATAGTCGATAATGCATCGGTTGCTCTTCATGGCGTTTCGCTTCAGGCGCGAAAGATGTATTTGCCGAACGCTTTCTTCATACATTCGTCCGTTGCTGCCTTCGCGCATATCCAATGGCGCAGGGCCGGTTTTGACCGTATTGGTTCAACATCGTGTCAAGGATATAGCTGTGTTTCTAGCGACGGATCAGTGACAAATTAGTGGCTTTACATTGACTTGACCGAAACCAATTCCACGTATCGATATTTTTTCCTGGCTGCTTTAACAGCTTCTTGCTCTGCCAGGAGTGTACTCAGGGTATCTGCCTCGTGGATCAATTCGTGTGTTTTGCCTTCAAACTCGTTGCCGACGCGCAGAGTCACTTTCAAGCGAGGCGTGAATGTCTTCGCGACCTTCTTTTTCTGCGGCGGTATTGCCGGTTGAGCTGGCGCGATCTCCGGCGTAGGAGCTTGTACCGGAGTGACACTCACCTGTTCTTCTGGTGCGGGGCTGCCGAAGAGCGCTCGGCGCATCTCTTCTTCAGTCAATTCTGGGTTCATGTGATTCTCGTGGGGGATGTGTAGCTGGCCTAATACTAACAGTCGAGGAGGCCGTTACCAATTTGCCGAAATAGCAGCTGAGGCAAGGCATGCGCCTACGCTCCCATTGAAGGAGCCTTGCCGATTTCGTTGAGCACTACATGGTAGGCGACGCTGCTCGAAACTCAACTGTGAGGTGGCTAACTTCGTGAACAGCCTTCAACCGATCACGGATGCTATCCGCATTCGTTGTAGGGCCACCAAGAACACTGACAATGGCAGCGTGGGCTTCTGGGCCAACACGCCACACGTGTAGGTCGGTAATCTTGGCGTCACCAGGTTGCTCAACCAGTTCGCGGATTTCTTCAGCAACGTGATCATCAGTTTGGTCGAGTAGAACACCGGCAGTCGCGCCCATCAAAGTCCAAGCCCATCGTGCAATCACAATGGCGCCGACGATACCCATCGCTGGATCAAGCCAGACCCATCCGAGATAGCGCCCAGCGAGCAGGGCGGCAATTGCAAGAACGGATGTCAAGGCATCTGCAATCACGTGGATGTACGCAGATCTGAGGTTGTTATCGCTGCCGTGAGGGCTATGGTCGTGCTCGTGATGATCGTGGCCATGGCCATGGCTGTGACCGTGACCGAGCAGTAGAGCGCTCACTATGTTGACCGCGAGGCCAACGATGGCGATCAGCGTTGCCGTCCCGAACTGGACTTCAGTCGGCTGGAGCAGTCGAATGACGGACTCAACCCCGATTCCCAGAGCTACAAGCCCCAGAATGAGCGCTGACGCAAAGCCGCCCAGGTCTCCAACTTTACCGGTGCCGAAGCTGAAGCGGGAGCTGGATGCGTTGCGCTTGGCATACGCATAGGCCGCAAATGCGATTCCCAACGCACCGGCGTGGGTTGCCATATGGAAACCGTCCGCGAGTAGCGCCATCGATCCTGTGAAGTACCCAGCGGCAATCTCACCGACCATCATCACAACGGTAAGTATCACCACCCAAAGGGTGCGCTTTGCATTCTCATCGTGTGCCGACCCGAGAAATACGTGCTCGTGGGTGAAGCCGGTGGTGCTGGTCATGGAATTCAAGCCTGCGTTCATCACTTGGAATAACGTCGAATGGCTTCGAGAAGCTCTTCGACGCCCTTGGCGCGCTCTTCATCGCTCAGCGCAGGATTGGCAACATGCTCCCTGGCGTGATCTTCGATGATTTCGTCCATCAGGCCGTTGATGGCCCCGCGCGTGGCGGCCACAAGATGGAGCGTCTTGGCACAGTCGTGATCTGACTCAAGAGCCCGTTCAACCGCTTGGATCTGACCAGCGATGCGCTTCACTCGCTTGAGCAGATCGTCTTTATTTGATGCTACATGACCCATAGGATACCCCCCTTACCTATACAAATAATTACATACCGCCCCCCCCTTATGCAAGGTTGGTTCGGCGATGATCACTTGATTCGGACTTCTGACGTGATCAGAGTTTGACGCGATGGACGCTTTTGGATGCTGACCAGCCGTGACCTCTCGGCACGCACCTGCTATTTTTCAGCGTGGCAATAGGCGTGCGAGCCTGCGCGAATTTTTGCGACTTTCGCAAGGCCAGCACCAAGGGTGTTGCAGTAATGGCCGTGTGCCGTTCGTGAGGATCTCTGCACAACTTCAAGGTGGTGTCATGATCGTCAAGGCAGGCGAAGTTATGCATAACCTCGGATATTGTTTTGAAGGGTGCGCTCACGCCGGGCCATTTGTGGCAACGCAGGACTTTGACCTCGATTCATTAGTTGCATAGGTAATGAACCCGCTGACCGAGAGATGTGAGGCGTCCAGCGTATTATCGCAAATACCTGGGATGCTTTTCGAAAGCGGATTCATCACCAAGATCCCTTGTCGCAAGATCTACTTAGGAGTGATGGGCGAGGTCGACATTCGCGAAGAGAAGGAATATCTCTGATGACGACGGTTCAAGCATCTGACTAAAGCGACTCAGGATTATCAGACGCAAGCAGGGTTGGTTAAACGTTGATGACTTCAGCGGCTAATGCCGCTCTGGTCATGAGCAGTGTCGTGAACAAAGCGTTACGCAGACCGATATTCATGCGAGTAACGTTTACTGACAGCAGCAACCGCCGCCGTTCCCGCCACAGCCCGAGGTTTTCTTACTCGCTACGCTTTCCACTGTCGACATCTGTGCTGGATAGCCCGCGTTCTCAAGGGCTGCAAGCAGCGCATGGCTGTCCGAATCGCCGCTGACCTTCACCCGTCCGGCTTGTAGATCCACTGTTACGTCCCTGACTCCTTCAAGTGGGCGCAGCGCTTCGGTGACATGTTTGACACATGAACCACAGCTCATGCCTTGGACTTGCAGTTCAACAGTTTTCATTGGTGACTCCTCACAATAAAGTTGATCATGGAAAGACTGACGCATGAGGCTTTTCTGCGGCGTTGGCTTATCCTCAACCTTGCCGCCATGGCAAGGTCAAGCGGTCGTTTTCACTCAATCAATGGAAGCCTGGCGCAGACGCAAGGCGTTGAATACCACCGACGCCGAGCTCACGCTCATGGCCAGTGCGGCAATGAGCGGTGACAGAAGGTGACCGGTAAGTGGATAGAACAAGCCGGCAGCCAGTGGGATGCCCATGGCGTTGTAAAGGAAGGCGAAGGTCAGGTTCTGGTGCATATTTCTCACCGTTGCTACTGACAGGCTGCGAGCACGCAGGATACCGAGCAGATCGCCTTTGACCAGGGTGACCTGGGCGCTGTTCATCGCCACGTCAGTGCCAGTGCCCATGGCGATTCCTACGTCAGCGCGAGCCAATGCGGGTGCATCATTAATACCGTCGCCGGCCATCGCCACGCGGTGTCCGGCTTGTTGCAGAGATGCCACCAGACGTTCTTTATCTTGCGGTTTAACCTCGCCATGCACCTCCTCGATGCCCAACTGGCGAGCTACCGAGCGAGCAGTCGTAAGGCCGTCGCCAGTGGCCATGATGACCTTGACGCCATCCGCCTGCAGACGCTCGACGGCCAGCTTCGTGGTGGGTTTGATGGGGTCGGCAACAGCCAGCAAACCCGCCAGGGCGCCATTGACTGCCAGGTACATGATGCTCGTACCGTCGCCGCGTAGCTTCTCGGCATGTACTTGCAAGCTCTCGGTGGAAACGCCGGCCTCCTGCATCAACGCGGTATTGCCTAGCATCAGGCGACGACCCTCGACCTGACCGCTTACACCAATACCTGAGGCTGACTCGAAGGTTTCAGGTGTCATCAGTTTTAGCCCTGCGGCACGAGCCTGTTCGACGATGGCGTGGGCCAATGGATGCTCACTGCCCTGATCGAGACTTGCGGCCAGGCGCAACACTTCATCCTGAGTAAATCCGGGTACGGCCTCGACGCTATGGAACGCTGGTCGACCTTCAGTGAGGGTGCCGGTTTTGTCGACTATCAAGATGTCTATCTTGCGCAGGTTTTCGATGGCGGCGGCATCGCGAAACAATACGCCGCTGCCAGCAGCCTTGCCGGTGGCAACCATGACTGACATCGGTGTCGCTAGGCCAAGGGCACAGGGACAGGCGATGATCATGACCGCGACAGCGTTGATCAGTCCGAACACCCAACTTGGCTCGGGCCCCCACAGCCCCCAGCCGAGTAGAGTCAGCGCGGCGATAGCAATCACAACGATCACGAAGTAACTGGCAATCACGTCTGCCAGCCGTTGCATCGGCGCTTTTGAGCGCTGTGCCTGCACAACCATCTGCACAATCTGTGCGAGCAGGGTCGCCGACCCTATCTTCTGCGCCTGCATCACCAGACTGCCGTGAATGTTGAGGGTGGCTCCGATCAGCGCGTCGCCGGCCCTTTTCATTATCGGTATTGGCTCGCCGGTGAGCATCGACTCATCTACAGCGCTTTCGCCTTGCAACACCTGGCCGTCGACAGGCACTTTTTCGCCCGGACGCACACGTAATGTGTCGCCGCTGTGTACGTGTGTCAGTGGGATGTCTTCTTCCGTGCCGTCGGCATTGATTCGACGGGCAGTTTTTGGGGCCAGTCCAAGCAGCGACTTGATGGCAGCCGAGGTTTGCGAGCGAGCCTTAAGCTCAAGCATCTGGCCGAGAAGGGTCAGTGAGATGATCACAGCCGCCGCTTCGAAGTACACACCGATGCGGCCCTCCATCATGAAGTTGTTGGGGAATACATCGGGGGTCAGGGTGGCCACGACGCTGTAAAGGAAAGCCGCCGCCGTGCCGAGGCCGATTAGCGTCCACATGTTCGGACTTCGCTGAATAACCGAGCGCACGCCGCGCACATAAAACGGCCAGCCAGCCCAAAGCACCACGGGTGTGGCCAGTCCCAGCTCGATCCAGTTTTGCGTGGGGCCGTGAAACAGCACCAAGGCATGGCCGCCCATGGCGAGCACGGTTACGATCACCGTCAGTGGCAATGTCCACCAGAAGCGCCGGGTGAAGTCCTTGAGTTCTAAGTTCTCTTCTTCCTCCAATTCGGGAATCACCGGCTCTAAGGTCATGCCGCACTTAGGGCAGACGCCGGGGCCGATCTGGCGAATTTCCGGATGCATGGGACATGTGTATTCAGCGGTACCCGTTAACGGTTCTGCTGTTGTCTGAGGGATTTGTTCGATTTTCAGTTGAGATATTCGATAACGCTCGGGCGCTGCCCTGAAGGTCGTTTGGCATTTCTGGCTGCAGAACCGGTAGTTTTCCCCCTCATATTCCGTGCTGAACTGGCTGTCGTTGCTGACGGTCATGCCACATACCGGGTCATGGGAGCCGGTGGGTTGGGGTTCAGAGTTCTGTATTGGGCCGTGCTTTTGACGAACCTCAGGGGTGTGCATGAGCTAACTCCTGTTCGCATCCTTGGTTGAGACTGAGGTTTCGCCGTGATGATTGTGACCACCGTGGTGGTGCCCGAAAAAATGCATCAGCGGGCACAACAGCAAAATCATGTAAGGCAGTAAGCCCAGCATATGGCCGTAGTGTTCTCTTGCTAGATAGAACAGCACGATCACCAGCAGCATGCCCAGCGCTATACCGGGTTTACTCCTCCAAAATGTTGCAGAGGTGTTAGCGGAATGTGATGAATTCATCATGGTTTTGTACTCCTGAGGGAGTGCTGTTTAGTGATACGTCGTATAGGTGTAACGGGCGGCAGTTTTACCCTTGGCATATTGGTTAAGGTAAAACCGTCGCTGCATTGCCTACAGGCTTGTGCGCGTCACTTGCTCATCGGCATGTTCATCATGCTCGATTGCTGATCCATCATTTTCATCATCATGTTCATCATTCCCATCTCCATGCTGTCTTTGTTGCCGTCCATGCCCATGCCCATGCCCTTGCCATGACAGTTCTTATGCATCATGGCCATGCTGTCCTTCATCGTCTTCATGCTCTCCTGCATGGCGGCGTGTCGCTCGGCAGGGGTCTTGGCGGCGGCTGCCTTGTCGTGTGCAGCCTGCATTTTTTGCATTTGCTCGGTCATGACATTGTTTTGCATCGGCGTAGCTGCTTCGCTTGTCTTGGCGGGCGCAGTCTGCCCCTCCGGGTGATGCTCATCGACTGCCGAGGCGATAAGTGGGCTGCTCACGAGCAGGGTGGCGAGGATAAATTTCAATGTGGCATGCATGGCAATCTCCAAAGGGTCAGGACAACTCAGGTAATACCAAGCCGCGCCAGGTTGACGCAGTCAGACAGTGCGCCGAAGGTCGGATTAATCGTTGAAACGGACGAAAATCAGGCGGGCAGGAGGTCTGGCCGGTACAGGGCGCCGTAATGCAAGAAAGGCAAAAGCGGAGGGATTGGCGGGATACAAAATCAGCAACGCTGGGATAAGGAGTAGAAACGTCCAACTGAACAGGTCAAATATATGAAGATGGAGCGAAGGACTTACAGCTATTGCCGCATCGGCGCAGTGCTGAAGGCAACCGAGGGCATGGGCGTCGTGGCTATCGTGATCTTGCGCGGTGATCAGCGAGACATGAGTTGTAGCCGGATTGTGGCTGGGCTGTGCCAGACATCCCTGGGTCGCTGCCAGGCCAAACGCTAACACCCACAGCACGATGGCGAGGCGTATGAACGTTGGTTGACGATGGCGAAACCAGAACATGGAGAATCTCCGGTACTGATTAGCGGATTTTGATTTTTCAACATACGCCACATTGAAGTGCCACGGTTGATCTACATCAATTTATGCATCCGGCTGTCGGTTCTGTGGTGCGGTCAAATTTTATGACGCCCGTCGATCTTTCAGATGTTGAGTTTCTCCGCGTGCTGTCAAAAGTGTAATCACCGGCTAAGCGTGCTGACAGGTGCGTCCCCTCATCATCCTCATCGAGCTGACGCTCAAACTCTCTGGTTTCATCGAGAGTCAATTCCTTGAAGGAGATGCACTATGAAAGCTACCAACGTTGTGATTCTTACACTCAGTTTGGCTATATCGTCCCTGGCCTTTGCCGAAGGTGGCGGCGACCGTTCGGTTGAGCGCATGGAACGAGCTCGCGAGATGGCAATGGCCACCACCAAACCCGTCCCACAAGCGCAAGAGGATATTGCACAGGAAAAGCCCACGGCTGAAGAGCAGAAGCATCAATGCTGAGCCGCCCAGCTTACGCAAATGTAATCACCCCGTTTGCTGGCTTATGGCATCTTCCAATGTATGAAGCGCACTAGCTGTCCAAAGCGTGAACCCTCGGGAACACGCCAACGTTCGTGCACCTGACATCCGACTGACGGGACATGAATCGGTATGCATTCCAAAACTTCTCGGCGCACCTTTGTGAAGGGTCTCACCGCAGGCGGGATTCTCGGTGGCTTAGGCCTCTGGCATACCCCTATTTGGGCGGCCCGTAGCTTGGGCGAGACTAATGTCCTGTCAGGTACAGAGTTCGACCTCTTTATTGGAGAGACACCGGTAAATATCACTGGGAATGCCCGGACTGCCATGACAATCAATGGCGGGATTCCGGGGCCTCAGCTGCGTTGGCGGGAGGGCGATACCGTGACCTTGCGGGTCAAGAACCGCCTCAAGGATATGACATCAATCCACTGGCACGGGATTATCCTCCCCGCGAATATGGACGGTGTGCCGGGCCTTAGCTTCCATGGGATCGAGCCTAACGGCACATATGTCTATCAATTCAAGGTCAAGCAAAACGGAACGTACTGGTATCACAGTCACTCCGGTTTCCAAGAACAGGTAGGTGTATACGGCCCACTGGTCATCGATGCCAAAGAGCCGGAGCCTTTTGAGTATGACCGCGACCTTGTGGTGATGCTTACCGATTGGACGGACGAAGAGCCGGCTTCGCTGATGAAAACACTGAAGAAACAGTCTGATTACTACAACACCCACAAGCGCACAGTCAGTGATTTTATCCATGACGTAGCTGACAAAGGTTGGTCAGCCACCGTCGCTGACCGCAAGATGTGGGCCGAAATGAAGATGAATCCCACTGACATTGCAGACGTCAGTGGCGCGACGTACACCTACTTGATGAACGGCCACGCGCCCAACTCCAACTGGACGGGCACCTTCAAACCTGGCGAAAAGCTTAGGTTGAGGTTCATCAATGGCTCAGCCATGAGCTACTTTGATGTCCGTATTCCGGGTTTGAAGATGACTGTTGTGGCTGCCGATGGCCAGTATGTTAAGCCGGTGAGCGTAGACGAGTTCAGAATCGCCACTGCCGAGACCTTCGATGTAATTGTCGAACCAACTCAGGACGTCTACACACTGTTTGCGCAGTCGATGGATAGGTCGGGGTACGCCAGAGGCACCTTGGCCGTCCGGTCTTGCTTGACCGCTCCAGTACCTGAGCTTGACCCTCGTCCTCTCGTCACCATGGCCGACATGGGTATGGCCGGTATGGATCATGGCGCGATGGGCGATATGGCTGGAATGGATCACAGCAAGATGGCCGGCATGGGGGACAGCTCAATGGAGGGCATGTCAGGCATGGACGGCGGTGCCGTGGAAGGTATGAACCATGACGCTATGCAAGGCATGTCCAGCATGGACAACATGGCGGGAATGGATCACAGCAAAACGTCCATGGGCGGCATGAGTGGTATGGGAGAAATGCAGTCGCACCCAGCCACAGAATCCAACAATCCTCTCGTCGACATGCAGGCAATGTCGACGTCGCCAAAGCTTGATGATCCTGGGATGGGCCTTCGCGAGAATGGTCGAAAGGTGCTGACGTACTCTGACCTAAAGAGCACGTTTGAGGATCCAGATGGCCGTGAGCCAAGTCGAACTATCGAACTGCACTTGACCGGCCATATGGAGAAATTTTCCTGGTCTTTCAACGGCGTGAAGTTTTCAGACGCCGAGCCGTTAAAACTGAAGTATGGCGAGCGAGTCCGGATCGTTCTCGTCAACGACACAATGATGACTCATCCCATCCACTTGCATGGCATGTGGAGCGACCTTGAGGATGAAAACGGGCAATTCCTTGTCCGCAAACACACCATTGATATGCCGCCAGGGTCAAAGCGCAGCTACCGAGTGACAGCCGATGCGCTGGGACGCTGGGCCTATCATTGCCATCTCCTATACCACATGGAAATGGGGATGTTCCGCGAAGTGCGTGTAGAGGAATAAGGAGTCGACTTATGAGCAATTATTTTTGCGGGACTCGCATGCACTCAGCTGTATTTACTGTCGCTCTAACCGTTGGTTTTGTCTTGCCGGCAGCCGCCGAAACAAGCCAGGGTGCCGAAGACGGGCAGATGCAGGGTATGGATCACGGCAACATGGAAGGTATGGATCACAGCCAGATGCAGGGCATGGATCACAGCAAAATGGAGGGTATGCAGCCCGCCAAGCAACCACAAACCCAAAGCCGGACTCCGATACCGCCGCTAACCGATGCCGACAGAGCCGCAGTCTATAAGTCCCCAGGTGGTCACGCGGTTCATGACACAGCCCTCAACTCACTTTTTATATTTGAGAAATTGGAGTGGCAGGACGCCGACGATGGAAGCGCGCTGAACTGGGAAGCCCAAGGCTGGATAGGAGGAGATGTTGATCGTCTTTG
This sequence comes from Pseudomonas sp. Emmai, assembly GCF_055179735.1. Classification (NCBI taxonomy): domain Bacteria; kingdom Pseudomonadati; phylum Pseudomonadota; class Gammaproteobacteria; order Pseudomonadales; family Pseudomonadaceae; genus Pseudomonas; species Pseudomonas sp. Emmai. The sequence goes on from NZ_CM143685.1 coordinate 2,584,194, forward strand.
GTTGCGTTCCGAAGGCGAGCGCACTAACGGGAAGACTGAAAAAGCTGAGGTTCAAGCTTTATGGGGACACGCCATCAGCCCTTGGTGGGATCTAGTCGGCGGCGTTCGTCAAGACTTCAAACCAGGCGACCCTCAAACGTGGGCGGCTTTCGGTATCCAGGGCTTGGCGCTCTACAATTTCGAGGCCCAGGCTACTGCTTATTTGGGTGAAGGCGGCCAGACCGCAGCGCGGCTGGAAGGTGACTACGACATTCTTCTAACCAATAAGCTGATTTTGCAGCCAACGGCAGAATTTAATTTCTATGGCAAAAACGATCCCAAACGTGGAGTGGGTTCGGGGCTGTCCGAGAGTGAGATGGGTTTGCGGCTTCGGTACGAAATCCGTCCAGAGTTCGCACCTTACGTAGGTGTGACTTGGAATCGCTCTTATGGAAAAACCGCTGACTATGCCAGCGAGGAAGGCGAAGACCGCAGCGAAGCACGTCTAGTGCTTGGCGTCCGGGTTTGGTTCTAAATCCCAGTAAGCGGCACCAAATAATTACTTAACCTCATTACAACAGCTACGCGCTGTGAGGAGCCTTGCATGTCTGTATTTAAATCCTGTGTTGTGGCCGTCGCTCTTTCATCCAGCCTCCTGCTCAGTGCAGTTGCCCAGGCTCACCCTAAGCTGGTGTCTTCAACTCCAGCTGAAGGCGGGAACGGCCCAGCCCCCGCGAAGATTGAGCTGCACTTTTCTGAAAACCTGGTTACCCAGTTTTCCGGAGCCAAGTTGATTATGACCGACATGCCCGGCATGCCAAACTCTCCTATGGGTGTGAAAGCCAGCGTGGCCGGCAGTAACGACCCTAAAACCATGGTCTTGACCCCGACCTCTCCTCTCACAACTGGTACCTACAAAGTGGAATGGCGAGCGGTTTCGTCCGATACCCATCCGATTACTGGCAGCGTCACCTTCAAAGTGAAATAAGTATGAGCGACCCAATTAACGTGGCGCTGCGCCTCGCGCTGTATTTGGATCTGATGCTCCTCTTCGGTCTTGCCGTCTTTGGGCTATACAGCTTTCGGGGAAAAGAGCGTGTATCGGGAACGCTGTTGCATTTTGGGTCGCTACTACCTGGCACCGCTGTTGTAGGTATGCTTTTGTCCATAGCAGCTTTTGTAGTTATGACAAAAAATATGAGCGGCGCATCCGACTGGGCGGAGCTGCGACCTCACATGGAAATGATGCTGTACGAGACTGAGGTGGGCTGCAGCTGGGTGACACGCATGATCTCGCTAGCAGTGGTGATTTTTGCTGGAAGCCAGAACAGGCGATGGCCGACGGGCAGTCTCTGGGTCGCTACCATTGCGGGCAGCATTGCCTTAGCGACAATCCCATGGACAGGTCACGGGGCGATGGATGAAGGCGCCCTGCGATTCTGGCACTTTGCCGCTGATATTCTGCACCTACTTGCCGCTGGCGGATGGATCGGAGCTCTCGCGGCGTTTGGTCTGATGCTGAGTATTAGGGGGGCTAATTCGGAGCAACTGGTACGAGTGCTAACGCGAGCGCTCAGGGGATTCGAAACAGCGGGCGCATTCATTGTTGGTACGATCATAGTTACTGGCGTCGCTAATTATCTCTTCATTGTCGGGCCGACAGTAATTGAAGTCGTAACCAGCACCTATGGCGTCCTCCTACTCGTGAAGATCCTACTTTTCGTGGGCATGATCGGGCTAGCTACCCTCAATCGTTTCTACCTGAGCCCTTCACTAGAGCGATCTGTGGTGGCCGGTGATTTTTCTCTAGCGGCAACTGCTTTGAGAAAAAGTGTGGTGATCGAATCGACCTGTGCTGTTGTCATCGTTTGCTTGGTGGCGTGGCTGGGAACATTGAGCCCCTCAATCGAGATGGCTCAAGGGTGATCCTGGAGATAGATCCGAACGGCCCCAAGGGCGCTCAAATCTGGGCAACGACTATTGGCTGATGGTATAGTCAGCGACCACTTCTTGCGCACCTGCCTTGGTGAGCCCCAGGACTTGGTAAGGTTGATGATTCTGGCCGTAGTCCATACCAGGAGAACCTGCGTCCACGGGCATGCCTGGCACTGCAATTCCTGCGAGGTCTGAACGACCATTCAGCCTCTTGATTTCATCGGCTGGAATATGACCCTCTACAAATTTGCCGTCAATTACAGCCGTATGGCATGAAGCGAGTTCCTGTGGCACGCCCAGGTTCTGCTTGATAGCGCTCATATTACGTTCCACGTGGTCGACCACCTTGAATCCATTCAATTCAAGGTGCTTGACCCACTCCTTGCAGCACCCGCAGTTCGCATCACGATGTACATCAATTGTGAGTGGCTCAGCTGCCTGCACAACCCCACAAATCATCAATCCCACAGCAAGCGATAGCTTTCGTTTGAACATTCCATGCACCTCGTCACGTGTCATTGTGCGGTTGCTCTGCATGCCCTTGGTCGTGCGCCACGAGTAGCGCTTCCGCACCGCCAGCAAGGTAGGGTAAGCGCAAAAAACTCAGGTTCCCGATTACATTTTTGTAAGCCGCGTCTTCGCTGCCCCCGCTGAATTGCCCCCGAGCCTGTCGTGACTGCGTGCTTTTTGTTTGCTGTTGGGGCAATTACATTTGCGTAAGCTTCCGCACAGTCGTCAGATTGGTAGCACACTAGAACACCGCAAAACCGGAGCCCAAGCATGAAACTCTTGGTTGCAGAAGACGAACCCAAAATCGGAATGTACCTACAGCAAGGCCTCTTGGAAGCTGGCTTCAGTGTCGACCGGGTTGTGACGGGAACAGAGGCGTTACACCAGGCGCTAAATGAGGCCTACGATCTTCTAATCCTGGACGTAATGATGCCGGGCCTGGATGGCTGGGAGGTCATTCTATCTGTCCGCACAGCCGGGAGCTCGGTTCCTGTGCTGTTTCTGACTGCCAGGGACGGAGTTGATGACCGGGTGAAAGGCTTGGAGTTAGGTGCGGACGATTATCTAGTCAAACCCTTCGCATTTTCTGAATTGCTTGCCCGCGTCAGAAGCTTGCTTCGCCGTGGCGCCGCCGTACCCAACCAGACATCTATTAAGATCGGGGATCTGGAGGTCGATCTTCTAAAGCGACGGGCCTCGCGCTCAGGTCGACGCATTGACCTTACCGCCAAGGAATTTTCGCTGCTAGAGCTGCTGATGCGCCGTCGGGGAGAAGTCTTGCCGAAATCACTGATCGCATCGCAGGTTTGGGACATGAACTTCGACAGTGATACCAACGTGATCGAAGTCGCGATTCGTCGGCTCCGGGCCAAAATCGATGACGATTTCGACACCAAGATGATTCAGACCGCGAGGGGAATGGGGTACATGCTAGATGCTCCGGATACAGAATGAAGCGCGCATCTCTTACCCTCCGTTTAAGCATGATGTTTGTCTGTGCCGTGGTGGCCGTGTTGGTAGTAGCAGGCTTTACCTTTGATGGGTTCAGTCAGCATCATTTTAAGGCCATCGACCGTCAAGCGATGACGGAAAAGCTCGAATCCATTCGGCAAATAATGGATGGCGAAGCTGGCTCCGCAGACCCTTCTGAAGTTGTGTTGCAACTACAAGCACTCCTTGGTGCTCACCAGGAACTCTCAGCCTCAATTATCGCGATGGGCGGGAAGACGTTCTTCGCGACTTCAAATGCAGTTGGACATCCTTCTTCCTCCTCTGGTGACTCAAGGGAAGATATGTGGGAGTGGACAGCTGGAAGCCATATGTTCCGAGGCATGAAAGCCCAAGTTCATTTGGCGAATGAAGCTGAGCCAATGACCGCGTGGCTGAGTCTAGACATCACAAGTCATATGCATTTCGTTGAGACTCTGCGCTGGTGGTTAGTGATCGGGCTGGCGATTAGCGCCTTGGTCAGCGCAGGTTTAGGATGGTTGGTCGCGCTCAGCGGGCTGAAGCCGGTCGCACAAGTAACGAAAGTCGCGGCCTCGATGTCAGCCGGATCGCTGAAGGAGCGTATTCCGATGGATTCTGTGCCTCGCGAGCTTGAGCTCCTTGTCACTTCGTTCAACGCTATGCTGGCTCGCCTTGAAGAGTCATTTGCTCGGTTGTCTAACTTTTCAGCCGATATCGCGCACGAGCTGCGTACCCCTATCAGCAATCTGCGCACACATACCGAAGTCATCCTCACAAAGAAACGTGCACCAGAGGATTATGAAGAGAATCTCTATTCCAACCTGGAGGATCTGAACCGGCTTTCCAGCATTATTGACGGCATGCTTTTCTTAGCAAAGTCGGACAACGGCCTGGTTCTACCTGCCAAAGAGAAAATCGAGTTGTGTTCGGTCGTCGAAAAATTGTTCGAGTATTACCAGCTTCTGGCAGACGACACAGGGGTAAAGCTGCAGGTAGTCGGGCACGGCGCGGTGAATGGTGACAGGACGATGCTGGATCGGACGATCTCAAATTTGCTGTCCAATGCGCTCAGGTATACCCCACCTGACTGTACGATTTCCGTGAAAATCGAGCCCCTTGGCGACATGATCAGCTTGTCAGTGGAAAACCCCGGCGAGGAGATAGCGGTAGAGCATCTGCCCCGGCTGTTTGACCGTTTTTACCGAGTCGATCCCGCACGGAGAGAGAGCGCTACGAACCATGCGGGGTTAGGGTTGGCAATCGTCAAATCACTGGTTGACGCCCATGACGGCACCGTCGGATGTGTCTCCAGAGAAGGTCATACGACCTTTGTAATCCGCTTACCCGCGTGGCCTGCTGATCACGAGTGAAAGCAAGAGATCGCTTGTATGCCTTGCGCAATCTCCCATGCTGGCTGTTTCGACGTCACTGACAAGATATAGGTATGCCTGGCCCAGGCCACAAATATGGCGAGAACAAGCGTGAGTACCACCGTCGTTGTCAGCGTTCTGCTGAACATGGCGTTCGGGTTTCAACTTGTTTTATAGGGTTTTGTTACGTTTGACCTATCCCCCTGGGGGGGATAGGATGCCAGCGTAATTCTTTGGGGCCCGAGGCTCAAGTCATGAGTGAGCAAGAACACCAACATAGCCATCCGCACACCCACCAAAGTCACGAGGCGATCATCAAGCGCCTCAAGCGGGCTGATGGCCATTTACGCGGCATCATCACCATGATCGAAGAGGGTCGTGAATGCGTGGACATTGCTCAGCAGTTGCACGCTGTCGAAAAAGCGGTCTGCCAGGCGAAGCGCACGCTCATCCAGGATCACATCGATCACTGCCTTGAGGACACCGTTTCGGCGTTAGGTAATGGCGAGCGCGCACCGCTGGAAGCGTTCAAACAAATCACCAAGTACCTCTAGGTCTGAAATGCCCAACTTCGCTGAACTGCTACAACAAGGCGGGGCTCACGCCTGGCTGTATTTCCCGAGCGCTATTCTGCTCGGCGCCTTGCATGGCCTGGAACCGGGCCATTCAAAAACCATGATGGCGGCCTTCATCGTGGCCATTCGTGGTTCGGTAAAACAAGCCGTTTTGTTGGGCTTGGCCGCGACGCTGTCGCACACCGCTGTGGTGTGGTTGGTCGCCATCGGCGGCATGTACCTGGGCAAAGGACTGGATGCTCAAACCACTGAGCCGTACTTCCAGCTTGCGTCCTCTGCACTGATCATCGTGATTGCGCTGTGGATGCTGTGGCGTACCTGGCGCGGTGAGCAGATGTTCAAGTTCGAGCAAGGTGATGATCATCACCACGACGAGCATGACCATGGTCATCATGATGAGACCCACCGAATCGATACTGGCCATGGCCGTGTTGAGCTGTCGATCTTCGAAGAAGGCGTGTCACCGCATTGGCGCCTGAAGACATTGACCGGACACGCCTGGACAGCCTCAGATGTTCGCCTGATGACTACTCGTCCGGACGGCAGCACTCAATCGTTCTCTTTCGTCGAGCGCGAAGGCTTCCTGGAGTCGGCAGTCGATATCCCGGAGCCTCATGAGTTCAGTGCCCGCTTGAGTCTGGGCCATGCGGGTCATTCCCATGATTATGACCTGGAATACCTAGAGCATGATCACGGGCACACGCATTCCGAACTGGAAGGCCTGGAGTTGTCGATTGATGGCTATCAGGATGCGCACGAACGTGCACATGCCAATGATATCCGTAAACGCTTCACCAACCGCGAGGTGACCACGGGTCAGATCGTCATGTTCGGTCTGACGGGCGGTCTGATTCCTTGCCCTGCCGCAATCACTGTCCTGCTGCTCTGCCTTCAGGTTAAAGAAGTCGCGCTGGGAGGCATGCTCGTCCTGTGCTTCAGCATCGGATTGGCGCTCACCTTGGTGACTGTGGGTGCTGCTGCGGCCATTGGCGCTAAGCAGGCATCTAACCGCTGGCCATGGCTTGGCACCGTTGCTCGTCGTGCGCCGTACCTATCCAGCGTGTTGATCATTGGTGTTGGTCTGTACGTAGGGTTCCATGGCTGGATCGGCCTGAACGCATAAGGCGATGTCCGAGTGCCCTGCGGATCGACCACCGGGAGGATGTAAGCAGTGCCATTGATGGAAAAGATGTCGCGTTCGACGGACGCCAGGGCTTCACGACAGACATTGGAGTCAGGCAACAGATAGGCACCATCGCGCAAAACCGCGAAGGACAGCTAATGGATGAAATCAGTCATAGCCCCAATGCCTGCACCACTCTCGGGAACTAAGCACCATATGTAAGGAAGGTCACCCCACTTTTGGGGAATGCTCCGTGAAGCAATATGAATCTACCGTCCTGAAGTGGCCATTTCATCGCAAAGTCGTGGTGACCTACCAACTGGCTTGGTAATTGCTCTCATGCTTGTACTCAATATTCGTTGAGTAATCGAAAACCGGAGATTAGAGCCTTGTGGAAACGTCCTCTGCTTATCGGAGTTTCGCTTGGAATCGGGATCCTTACACTCGGTTTGGCTGTGAGTATTATCCTCATGCAATGGCAACTGAGATAACCCAGCCACGCAGCTGTGCAGACGAAGTAATACGTCTCGGCTGGATTGGCTTGAGTGATGCCTTGATCGGTTTTTAACCACTGCAGATCTAGAAACTGCATGTCAGAAACTTTATTTCGCGTCGGTAATGTTGGCTTAACTTAGGATGTGCTTTATCGCCTTTGGCAGGCCTATTGGGCCGACCGCTTCCAATTGTAAGAGCCATTCTCAGCGACTAGACTCCAGACCATGAAACGCTATCTGCGGTTTTGCCTCATCTTCATGATCAGCTTTGCGCTTCCCCTCAGCGGGATGGCGGGCATTCAGGCACCAACAGAACCGTGCCCAATGAAGACGATGGGCATGGCGATGATGGACGATATGGGGATGGACTGCTGCAACGATATGAAAAGCCCTTCCGAGCACGGCAAACCTTGTAAGCCGGGCCAGGAATGCAAGTCGGGCGGCATGCTGCAAGTCTCGATCTTAAAGCCTCCTGTATCCGTATTCAGCCCCGAAGTAATTTCATTCTTCAGCGATTCCTTGCCTGTAAAGACATCGTCCGGGGTTTGGCGACCGCCTCGCGTTTGATTCCTGTCCCACATTGAGCCTCATTCCGCATTAGCGGGATGGACTAGCTGCGCGCATGTCTTTTTTCGTGTGCAGCGGATGATCACAGGAATCGCAAACATGAACTCTAGGTGCTATTGCACAGGTTGGTCTCTCGTGGCCGGCCTGACGGCAAGCATGCTGGCATTGCCGAGCCTCGCTGCCGCCTTAACATTCGATGAAGCGTTGCGGCTAGCCGAAAACAATTCGCCGTCACTGAACGCACAAGATGCCAAAATTCAGGCTGCCAGCAGCGCGGCTATTCCAGCCGGCGAATTACCTGACCCCAAGTTATTGGTGGGTGTGCAGAACTACCCCATTGGCGGCCCGGATCGCTGGAGCATCGACCAGGACTTCATGACCATGCAAATGGTCGGGGTCAGGCAGGAGATGCCCAATAGCGACAAGCGCAAAGCGCGCATCGAGGTCGCCGACGCTGCCGTTGATCGCGCTGCTGCGGAGCGTAGGGTCGAACGTCTGAAGGTACGCCAGGCCACGGCATTGGCCTGGATTAGTAGCTACTCGGTTGAGCGCAAAGATGCACTGTTCCAGGATTTCTACAAAGAAAATCGTCTCCTAACCGATACCGTCCGGGCTCAAATTGCCGGTGGCCGCGTTCAACCTGCTGAAGCGGTGACACCCAAACAAGAAGCAGCCCAACTGGCAGAGCAACAGGACGACCTGATTCGTGAGCGCGCCCAGGCCCGAGCGGCCCTCAAACGCTGGATTGGCTCCGCCGCCAATGACAAGCCTGTGGGCAGCTTGCCTGTATGGCCCGTCGATACCTCAAGCTACGCCCATAAACTGCAACACCATCCCGAGTTGGCAGCGTTTGCGCCGATGACCCGTGAAGCGCAAGCCAAGGTTCGTGAAGCAGAAGCGGAGAAGCAGTCGGACTGGAGTTGGGAGCTCGATTATCAGCATCGTGGCCGACAATTCGGCGACATGGTCAGCGTGCAACTTTCATGGGATCTGCCGCTGTTTCCTGACTCGCGCCAAAACCCCAAAATCGCAGCCAAGCAGGCTGAACTCAACCAGCTTGAGGCCGAGCGCGAAGCCCTGTCTCGTGAGCACACCCAGCAATTGGAAACTGAACTGGCTGACTATGAGCGCCTAAATCGTGCCGTGCGCCGAAACCAGGAAATCCTATTGCCGCTGGCCAAGGAAAAGGTCGAACTCAGCATGGCTAGTTACCGTGCCGGCAAAGGCGATTTAAACGCCGTTGTTGCCGCCCGACGCGAGCTTATCGAGGCCCGTCTCAAGCAGATTGATGTGGAAGAGCAGCGAGCGCTGACCAGTGCGCGTCTGTATTTCGCTTATGGGGAGGCCAGCCAATGAACCTTAAATGGAACGGGGCATTGTTGGTAGGCATCTCGCTGGCGTTCGGTATTGCCGGTGGTTACTGGTTCGCTCAACAGCGCATGAATGGGGTATCCAGTTCTGCCCAGGAGCAGAGCCTCGATTCACCTGACGAACGCAAGGCTCTGTATTGGTATGACCCCATGTACCCGCAGCAAAAATTCGATAAGCCGGGTAAGTCCCCCTTCATGGACATGCAACTGGTTCCTAAGTACGCCGGTGGCGCAGGGGATCGTGCGACCGTCAGTATCGATCCGAGTCTGACCCAGAATCTCGGTCTGCGTTTTGCAACAGTCACCCGTGGAATATTTGACTCCAGCCTCGATGTGACAGGTGTCTTGGGATTCAACGAACGTGATGTCGCTGTGATTCAGGCACGCACCACGGGCTTTGTGGAGCGGGTTTATGCCCACGCTCCCGGTGATGTGCTCAAAGCCAACGCGGCGTTGGCGGATATCCTGGTGCCGGAATGGGCGGCTGCCCAGTCAGAGTTTCTTGCACTGACGCGCAGCGGGGATGCTGACCTGTTGGCTGCGGCCCGCCAGCGACTGCGGCTCACAGGGATGCCGGCAGCACTGATTACTCAGGTAGAGCGTGGCGGTAAGGTTCAGCCCTACCTGACTCTCACCAGCCCTATTGGTGGTGTGCTGCAAGAATTGAATGTACGTGCGGGTATGACTGTGGCTACTGGCGATACTCTGGCACGCGTCAATGGCTTAAGCAGTGTCTGGCTCGCCGTGGCCGTTCCAGAATCGGATGCCGGATCGATCACCGTGGGGCAGGCGGTCGAAGCGCATCTGCCAGCCTTCCCTGGGACAATGCTCAGTGGCAAGGTCAGCGCGATTTTACCCGAGACCAACCCGGACAGCCGCACTCTTCGCGTGCGGGTGGAACTACCCAATCCGGATGGGCGCCTCAGACCGGGTTTGACGGCGCAGGTACGCCTGAATCGCTCGACCGGGCAAAGTGTGTTGTGGGTGCCGAGCGAGGCCGTCATCCGCACTGGCCGACGTGCCTTGGTGATGCTCGCCGAAGACGCGGGCCACTACCGTCCAGTGGAAGTGCATCTCGGGCAGGAAAGCGATGGCAAGACGGCGATAGTGAAAGGTCTGGAAGAAGGCCAGAAGGTGGTTACGTCTGGCCAGTTCCTGCTCGACTCGGAGGCCAGTCTCAAGGGAATCGTTGCAAGTTCGGAGGAAGAGTCACTGCCCAGCTCAGCAACCTCCAGTTTTCATGAGGCGGATGGGCAGATCGTTGAGATCAACGACAAAGAAGTCACGCTTGCCCATGGCCCCTTCAAGACGCTGGGCATGCCTGGCATGACGATGACGTTTCCACTCGCCAACCCGGCTCTGATGCAGGGCCTGAAAGCGGGTGACAAGGTTCGGATCGCGTTGAGCCAGACCGACGATGGCTTGCGTGTTGAACGCCTGGATAAATCGGGGAGCCAGCCATGATTGCTGCCCTGATTCGTTGGTCAGTAGCGAACCGATTCCTGGTGCTACTGGCGACGCTGTTTGTCACCGCTTGGGGCATCTGGTCGGTGCAAAGCACGCCCATTGATGCGCTGCCAGATCTCTCGGATGTTCAGGTGATCATCCGCAGCCCTTTTCCGGGACAAGCGCCGCAGATTGTCGAGAACCAGGTGACCTATCCGTTGGCCACCACCATGCTCTCGGTGCCGGGAGTCAAGACGGTGCGTGGCTATTCCTTCTTCGGTGACAGCTTCGTTTATGTGCTGTTCGAAGATGGCACTGACTTGTACTGGGCTCGCTCGCGGGTGTTGGAGTATCTGAGCCAAATACAAAGTCGGTTGCCGGCCAGCGCGAAGCCGGCGTTGGGGCCGGATGCGACTGGCGTGGGTTGGATCTATCAGTACGCATTGGTGGATCGCAGTGGCGGACATGATCTGGCGCAGCTTCGCGCACTTCAGGACTGGTTCCTCAAGTTTGAACTCAAGACCCTGCCGAACGTTGCGGAAGTGGCCACCGTGGGTGGCATGGTCAAGCAGTACCAAGTGCAGCTCGATCCGCTGAAATTGGCCAGCCTCGGTATCACTCAGGCTGAGGTGACCGACGCCATCGGTAAGGCCAATCAGGAAACCGGTGGTGCCGTGCTGGAGATGGCGGAGACCGAGTTCATCGTGCGCGCTTCGGGCTATCTGAAGACGCTCAATGACTTCCGGGCGATCCCGCTTAAGTTGGGTGCGGGTGGTGTACCAGTGACCCTTGGCGATGTCGCAACGATCCAGTTGGGGCCGGAAATGCGGCGGGGCATTACCGAACTTGACGGCGAAGGCGAGACCGTCGGTGGCGTGGTGATTTTGCGCAGTGGCAAGAATGCTCGCGAGACCATTGCGGCGGTCAAGACTAAACTCGACGAACTGAAAAGCAGTCTGCCGTCCGGGGTGGAAATCGTTACCACCTACGACCGCAGCAAGCTGATCGACCGCGCTGTTGAAAACCTCAGCCACAAGCTGATCGAAGAGTTCATTGTCGTCGCGTTGGTCTGTGGAATCTTCCTCTGGCACCTGCGCTCATCCCTGGTGGCGATCATCTCCCTGCCTGTTGGTGTGTTGATTGCCTTCATCGTCATGCGCTACCAAGGCATCAACGCCAACATCATGTCCTTGGGCGGAATTGCCATCGCCATTGGCGCCATGGTCGATGCCGCCGTGGTGATGATCGAGAACGCCCACAAGAAGATTGAGGCATGGCACGCGGCCAATCCGGGGGAAGAACTGAAGGGTGAACGTCATTGGCATGTAATGACCGAAGCGGCGGTAGAGGTAGGCCCCGCGCTGTTCTTCTGTTTGTTGATCATCACCCTGTCGTTCATTCCGGTGTTCACCCTGGAAGCTCAGGAAGGACGGCTGTTCGGCCCTTTGGCTTTTACCAAGACCTATGCCATGGCCGCAGCGGCGGGGTTGTCAGTGACATTGGTGCCAGTGCTGATGGGCTATTGGATTCGAGGTCGAATTCCCAGTGAACAACAGAACCCATTGAACCGGTGGTTGATTCGGATTTATCAGCCCGCTCTGGACGCGGTCTTACGTCGACCAAAGATCACGTTACTGGTGGCGCTATTGGTTTTTGTCAGTGCGCTATGGCCAATGTCGCGCTTGGGTGGCGAGTTTCTACCCGCGTTGGACGAGGGCGACCTGCTCTATATGCCTTCCGCTCTGCCAGGGCTGTCGGCGCAGAAAGCGGCACAACTGCTGCAACAGACCGACCGCTTGATCAAGACCGTACCAGAAGTCGAACACGTCTTTGGTAAAGCCGGTCGTGCCGAAACCGCCACCGACCCGGCACCGCTGGAAATGTTCGAAACCACCATCCAGTTCAAACCACATGAGCAATGGCGTCCAGGCATGACCCAGGAGAAGTTGGTGGAAGAACTGGATCGAGTGGTACGAGTCCCGGGGCTGACGAATATCTGGATACCACCTATTCGTAACCGTATCGATATGCTCGCTACGGGTATCAAGAGTCCCATTGGAGTGAAGGTCGCCGGCACCAACCTGACGGAGATCGATGCCGCTACTCAGGCGGTCGAGCGCGTGGCCAAGGATGTGCCCGGTGTCAGTTCGGCTCTGGCCGAGCGACTGACCGGTGGCCGCTATATCGACGTGGATATCGACCGCAAGGCCGCCGCCCGTTACGGACTGAATATTGCCGATGTGCAGTCCATCGTGGCCGGCGCTATCGGCGGCGAAAACGTCGGGGAGACCATTGAAGGGCTTGCACGCTTCCCGATCAACGTCCGTTACCCCCGTGAGTGGCGTGACTCGCTCGGCGCCCTGGAGCAGTTGCCAATCTACACCCCTCTAGGCAGCCAAATCACCCTTGGCACGGTGGCGAAGATCAAGGTCAGCGACGGGCCGCCGATGCTCAAGAGCGAAAACGCAAGGCCTTCAGGCTGGGTGTATATCGACGTGCGGGGGCGGGACATTGCCTCGGTTGTCGCCGACCTGCGTCGGGTCGTCAATGAACAGGTCAAGCTGCAGCCAGGCATGAGCCTGAGCTACTCAGGACAGTTCGAGTTTCTCGAAAGGGCCAACGCACGCCTCAAACTGGTGGTACCTGCCACGCTGTTGATCATTTTCGTGCTGCTCTACCTGACTTTCGCCCGCTTCGATGAGGCCTTGCTGATCATGGCCACTCTGCCATTCGCACTGACTGGCGGGGCATGGTTCCTCTATCTGTTGGGGTTCAACCTGTCAGTCGCAACCGGGGTCGGCTTTATCGCACTGGCCGGTGTTTCTGCCGAATTTGGCGTGATCATGCTGCTCTACCTGAAGAACGCCTGGGCCGAACGTGAAGACCTCGGCGACAACACTGAGCGCGGGCTGGTTGCGGCGATTCGTGAAGGAGCTGTGCAGAGAGTTCGGCCCAAGGCCATGACAGTGGCCGTCATTATCGCTGGGCTATTACCCATCTTGTTAGGCAGCGGGACTGGTAGCGAAGTGATGAGCCGCATTGCCGCGCCCATGGTCGGCGGTATGGTCACGGCACCTTTGCTTTCCCTGTTTGTCATTCCGGCAGCCTATCGTCTGATGCGTCGTCGGCACCTCTCAGTTGCACCCATCAAGCCTCAAGGAAAAGTCGTATGAAACTGACCATGATTGCAGTTGCAAGCACCGTATTTGCGCTTTCACTTTCTGTCCATGCGGAGGACATGCCGGGCATGAAAATGGACGGTATGGAGGGCATGCAGATGGAACAAGATTCAAAACAGGCTCAAGTTGCCAATGCCGAGGGAACGATCAAGGCTATAGATACTATGAAGCATACGGTGACCATCTCCCACGGAGCTGTTCCAGCCGTACAGTGGCCTCCAATGACAATGGCCTTTTCAGTGACGGAAGATCAGCTGACAGGGCTGACGGCTGGAGACCGTGTAACGTTTTCCTTTCGGCTAGAGGGCGGCAAAGCCGCAATTGTTTCCATTAAAAAATAAGAATGTAACGATGAAAATCACCGGCACGCTCTGTCGTGCCGGTTGGAAATCTATCATTGCTGGCTTTGAGCACCGCGTTCACGGCCCCCTGGATCGGGCTTTGGCTTCTGCGTCAGACCGTCACCCTCAAGGTCTTGCCGGTCGGGCAAGGGGCTAAGCTGGGATTTCCCCGTCCAGCTTGCAGCTAGCAGGTCGTATTACTATCGATAATGGTGCAGTGACATTACACAACCATGTCCGCTGCAGCCCTGTAGTGATCCGCCACGAAGAGCCTTCTTCTCTCTACAGACCAACCACGCGTGGCCATTTCATCCGTGACATCAATGACGCACGTATCGCCAAAAAAACAGGTGGTGTCAGGATAATGGATGCCCGCTAACGACAACTTCGCCACGCCCGCTTCCAGACGTGATTGCAAGACTGAGTAAAATTAGCGCAGTGAGGCCCTCTCGATGTCCCAGTCACCCTACGTGTTGCACAAGAAGATTCTGCTCGACGACACCTACGGAACGGCGCGTCTCCTGCAGGATTTCGTTCTCTACCAGTACGAGAGCGGCCAGTATCCGTTTGACATCAACGAGCATCGCGGTGGCTTTGACAGTCGGCACCTTCAGATCTATTCCGAGCTTAAACAATGGTTCTGGGAAAATGGCCCGGATCCGTCTTTCAATGAGATCGCAGAGGCCATCATCGCCAAACGCCGTGCTGATGCTCAGGCTAATTTTGACGAGCTCGTCCGTCTCCGCAAGATGCAACCTGGGACGTACCCTGCCGATTCAGGCGAGACACCAATTGATGCCCACAGGGCTGCGCTAGAAAGTCGTGAGATGTTTCACCGACGATATGTAGCCAGCGGGTTTACGGCTGAGTAAGTTCCTTCGCCTCTCATCCGCCTTTGAAGAGAAAGCGCATACATTAACAATGCGGCCACTGAGCAAGCGGAGCGCGCAGGCGTGCAGGATGTCAGCCCGAAGGGCCGAGACGTGGCCTGCTACGGCTCGGTTTACGACAGCCCTACGCCATGGGCGGCACGCCATGAAAACCGCCCAACTTTAAACCAATCTGCAGGTGGTTGAAATGATCTACGAAGAACTCAGAAAGCTTGAAAGCACCAGACGGAGAGCCCTTTGGGAGATTGCCAGATTCGTTCCAGGTGACCCAAAGGCAGCTGATGCCTTGGCCATCCTTAATGACCTCGACGACGAAGAGCGAAACGGCAAGCCCTTAACCGATAAGGCACTCGATCTCAACGAGGTTCGTGACTCTGTTCCAGTGCAGCATCACCACTGCGGCGTCGACATAGTCTTGGAAATGACTATTCCACAGCCCTGGAGGGAGCGTTTCCTTCATGCAAGCATAGGATCGACACGAGTAGCAGATGGGCCATATGCGCACGATTGGGAGACGTTCCTGAGTAAATGGGAAGTAGAGATGGCGCATTTAAAGAGGCATAGAGCACTCAGGGCGAACGTGGATAGACCTAGCTAAAACAAGGAAGCCGTGTTGGCCCTACCGAGCATTGCCCCTTACGAATGCCGCGCCATCTCCGCTGAGGCTACTTATCCACCTCTGCATCCTGCCAGCTATCTCGTGTGCCCCGTCTGTGTACGATTAAGCTTTCTACGGCCTCGGTGGCTGATAAACCTTCGCGCTCACGTGCGAGTAAAAAATCCTGGTCAAGCATCGACTGGTTTTCAGCTATCAAGTCTTGGAATGGGGTAACAATATTTGTAGGCGAGCGCCCATCAGCGGCATGCGACCTAGCAGGGTCGACGAGAAAAATATCTCCATTGGCCCGCTCTAGTAGAGCTATCCAAAGCCCATGGGGGACGGTCGTGCGACTCTCGTGTCGATAACGGTATGACAGTATCCGTAGCAGCTCAGGAGCTCGGCTAATAACGACTTCGCAAACGACGCGTAGCGCCTCAAACGGAGCGTCACTCATGCCTATGATGGAGCTGTGACGCAGTTTAGGTATGGATTGGTAGGGTACTTCGATTTTGACCGGATATTCGTAAGCTAACTGCAAAGCCAGAGCACCGAAGCGGTTGGTACCAAGAAACGAGGCGAAGCGCTCGATAGCGTCGAGCTCGTGAACGTTATTCCGTGTCAAGGCTTTTAGATTCCCCACACTTCCTCCGGTAGCTCAATACATTTGTTCACTGATTCGCTCTACAACGGCCAACGGCGTCATCTGCTGTTCAGATGTGCCAACAACAAAGATTTTATCCTCATACAGCCAACGCAGTTCCTGTATTTAAACCGGAGGGCAAGCGGAGCGCGCAGGCGTGAGGATGGAAGCCCGGCAGGGCCAGGACAACGGCGAGTATCGCCGGGCCTGGTTCACGACAGCCGGCCCGCCAGGGCACGCAAGGAACAGCCCAGATTCGATCAGAAGGAACGCGCCATTCTCGGCCTCGTGTAGTTCAAGTGCAGAAGCAGGGGGCAGGGGGCAGGGTATTAATGTTAATAGGCTAGTGCTATGGAGTGGTGGTCGACTCTCGCCACGAATCCAAGTCATCGTCAAATAGATCTGGCCCATCTCGCAGCCGTTCCGACTCAGCGTCCGCTTCCTCAAGCGGGGATGGCCCGAAGACATTTTCAGGCGTCCAGTCGTCCTTGAACAGGAACATTTCGGATGTAAATTCTGTGATCCCGATATCGTTGTTGTCCAGAATATCGCGAGCGAATTCTCTAAAAATCCTGCCTCCATCCAAGCCAAACCCTGCATCGGTGTCCTTGATAAGCAGTACAGTCCATTCGTCATACATCGCACCGGCAGCAAGCTTCGCCCAAGTGAGTTGAAACAACTCATAATTTTCGCCGACTAATGTGGAGTCGTACACGACGACAAGCATTCCTTTTGAGGCATTCAATAGCTTCACTGGGGAGAGAACGGCCAAGATAATCGACTGCTCGATCAAATCGATCACCCTGGTGTCGGGTAGACCTTCCCACAGCACAGCGAATCTCTGAATGCACACAAGATCAAGTGCCATGCAGTCAGCGCCGAATAATTGCTGTGTAGAAAAAATCGTGTACGCGCCCTCACCATCATCATTGTGAGGTTGCTCATGCTCGGTATAAAGCCAGCGGGAATAGATCATGATGGGCGCCGTTTTGGCGAAGGGACTGTGATGATCGTCACTCCGAAGGTGGATATGCATCGACAAGCAGCATGGCCGCTCGACCGGCGTCTTAGGCGTCTGGCTTTTTATGGGCCGGGCAAACGTAAAACTCCGTCATCAGACAGTTGTTGTGGCTCAGCATGGACGCTACCGAATCCACCACCATCGGGCAGAGCTGAGTGGGTGCTGCTGGTTGAGGGGTGAAAGACTGGCGTATATCAACATGAAACTGGTGAGATACCGGCTCATCGCCGTTGGATATCTTGTCTGCGCAGTCATGCAGAACAGGGATCGAGTATTGCTCAATCCCCAAAGTCTTCGATTCAAGGACTTCTTTGACGGCATGCCAAAACAAGTAATCGGAGCGGCCTGAATAGGCTTCGTGCTCGCATGAAAAATCTATTCCCAATCCTCGATTGAGATCCAAATCTTTGATCGGCTCCCACAAGGCCTTAATGGCATGGAAGGTGGTACCCGCCACTTCGTCACTCAAAAAGATCCGGAGCAGATTTTTGTGGACGGAAACCAGCTTCACTCCGGACATGGCGCCTTGGATGTGCGCTTGCTCCAGGGTCTCCATCATGAATCTTTCCTCTAGGGGCTGGTTGTACAGGACGGCGAAGCGCTGCTTTCTTGCCTTTGGCATCACTTTAAGGTTGGCGTCTTTCCACTGCAGAGCGCTGAACACGACGTAGTGGAGGTTATCGCCGAGCGATACAGGAGCGCTTTCAGGATGAAACACGGATAAAAAGGGCATGACTGCATCTCCTAGGTGGTACCTAGAATGAAGACCATGAGATTGGGTTGGTCAAGGAGAAAAGGAAAATAATTCCTAGTTTTTCATTTTGAATCAGTATGTTACGTGCATACCCTTAGCGGGTGAGGGCCTTGATTAGGATGATTCCTTGTTACGGAGTGCTGCTGTCTCCAAACGCGGCACTGAAAAATATCGATTCGCAGCAAATAGAAGGCGGCTTTGTTCAGACAGCCGATTGGAAATGGCCCCGGTTATCGTGCAAGCGGAGCGAGCAGACCAGGAAGGTCGAAGGTCATGAGGATGGAAACCAGCTCTTGATCAGTGTCCGAGGCTTGGTTCGTGAAGCTGATTGAGAGGATGAAATATTTGAAAATGGGTTGCTTGACAGTAAAGTATGTATAAGTATACAGTTGTTCCACTGTGCTAGCGTTTCCGCTCCTGATTAGCTGCCAGATGTTATGGGCGTCAGCGAAGATCGCAGGCCGGTCGACATGTATAAATATGCAGTTATCCCACTGTCCTAGCGTTTCCTCTCCTGACTAGCTGCCAGATGTTATGGGCGTCAGCGAAGATCGTAGGCTGGTCGAGTCGAAGCCCCTTCATTGGGGCTTTCTTTTGTCTGTCATAAAGTGAGCCGAGCCATAGGTGGCTGTGAAGCGGGCTTTCCTAGTGGCTCTGTTTCAGCGCGCTGAGACCTACTCCAAAGCAATCTCAAAAGGCGCTTCTGCGCCAGCGAGGGCGATAGCTGATGAGGCTGTCTTTCTTCATGGAGTGGTAATTTTTCGTTTACCGCTAAAGGTTTTTGCGCGGCGAGCCGTTTGTATTTGCATTCAAATTAATTGGTGGATGCATTATGAAAGGTGGGTTTTTTGCTTCAAGCAATGTCGTTTTCATGGTCGAGCGCCCAATGAGGTGGCACGGTTTTACTGATCATGAGTCGTATATCGCGTCGGTCGAAGTGGTAGACAACCACGTTTCTCTTGTCCTTGATGATTCGGAGCATTGCTTCACCGCGCAGCAGTGCGCCGAGGTGACTAAAAGTCTTGCCAGGGTGATGTTGACCTACTCGCGTCTCGGGGCTTGCCAAGGTAGCGCGGAATCGATCTCGCAATCGAAGGCATATGCTTCCTGGTGCCAACTGATCCAAGCGCGAACACTTTCGACTGAGCGCGACTTATTGCAGACTTTTGAGTCGGAGAAAAAAGGATTTGAGTTTTGCGCCTCGGGGTCATTTCGGTGCCCAAAATCGCATCCTGGTGAGCCGGTTTATTACAAGCTTGCGATCGCATTGGATGATGACCTTAATCTTCCATGCTTGAGTATTGACGGTCGGATATTCCCGCTCAACTTTGATGAAGCGTTCTGGCTGGTGGAGCAGCTTTGGGTCGCGGGATATCTGGTGGCTCAGACCGAGCAATCGAGTAACTCCACGGTTAAAATGCCGTGGATAAACGACGAAGGCCAACTCATGTGGATGTAACTGTGAGAGCCCTGTCTCGCATCTGCTGGGCGTGGAGCCCACAGGTCAGAAGGTGGATAGGAGTACCTGGTCGAGATTGAAAACCTTGATCAAACGCTCACCTCGAACGCATCCATGGCTGCGCTGGGTGAGTCGAACCACTCAAGGTCAGTAGAAATCACAGCCCGTGCGATTCGCTGAATTACCTTCGCATCGAGAGCGGTTTGGTCACCATCATCAAGCAGGGAGAAGTAGTCTGTGGAAGCGACGGCGAACTGCTTTGTAGCCAAAGACTCGAGGCACACGTAGCGCACGCAGGCATCAGCGTTCAACTGCCGCCAGGTCACGAGTTACCGTGGGGAGCACTGAAGCCAACTATGCCCGCAAGGGCGCTAGGGCAGATTGATTTGGTTCGGGGGGAGGGCGCACCATTCCCCCATTGATAGGCAAAGCGTGGCCGTTGGAGAGTTAATTTCTGTCGAGCTATAAAATCTCAAGCTTCATAAAATTGCGGCCACTTAGCTTTAGAATCTGGAGAGTTCCTTGCGTCTAGAAATTTTTCTGGGTCGAAGCCGGCAAGGATAAGGTGACACGCCAAGTCATGCGCTTGTTCTGCTGTTAACAGAATTTGGAACTCGCCGAGGATCATCACAACCCTTTTTTCAGGTAGTTCGGCTACTAAAACATCATAGTATCTATCAGTAACTGTTGAGATTCCCGAGTCGTTTGGCAAGTTTTTGTAGCGACCAGCTGAAAATCTATATCCATTGAGTTCTTTGAATGTTTCAAGGGCTTTCATAATTCTTCCTAGCTTAACTTTTAGTTGAGTAAATAGATTTTATCGGCGGCGCGCCATGAGCTTAACCGTTATTTATTAAACGGAAGAAAAGGCCAAAAGCTTTAGCAATGATTTCTTTGCTACCAAAATTTCCAATGGAGTGATCACCACGGGCGAGTTGGTCGCTAAATAGAAACATGTTCTTCAAGGGCAAATTAGTGGCCAGAATCCCGCGCAGTTTCTGTCAAAATCTCAGCTTTTGATCGAATGGAGGTGGGGTTTCATGCGCATTCTTGGTTACACCGTGGGAGTGTTTCTCATAGCGGTGGCGGTGTTGCCTGCACACGCAAAAGACCTCAACACTAATCAGCTCGAAATTTGCAAATGGGGTGCAGGAGTCGCAGGCAATGCGCATCAGTCGAAGCTGTCTGGTACCACACTTTACAGCGCTCGAAACAACCTGAAGAAAAGAAAGTTTGCAAAATCTTGGATGCCAAAGATGGCGCTGGGTATCACCGAGCAAACCTACAAAAGCAAGTCGAGGCTTCAGCCTTCAGTCGTCAAAAAGACGTATTACGACGGCTGCATCAAGCATGAGTTGGCGAGGAAGTAACGCTCTGTAGAATGCGCCGCGACGCACACGCGTTGATGCTGAACAAGCGCAGTCCCTCCATGAGTAAGCGTCTGCCGAAGTCACCTTGCATGACTTAGGCAGATAACCTCGTTCCTTACTTGCCGCACCTGACAGAGCAGGGCGCAGTGGCACTCCGAGGAGCAGTCACCAATAGCCAGATCGGGTGGATCATCACGGACGAGGACATAGGTGACTTCTACTGGGCATAGCAATAGGTCGCTTAGCAATTTGCAATGCAGTCGGATAGTGTCTCCGCGACACAGCACTTCGCAGTACCTAGATAATCTCAATTTCGTTAGCTAGCAGCCACCCAGCGTCAATCACGCGTTGCTTTGCCACTTCAGGCTGAGGCGTATACACCACGATTGCGAGACTCTGCTCGGCACGACTGCATGTTACGTACAGCAATCGGCGGGTGCGTGCCAGTGAGTCGTCATTACCCTCGCGCTGATTTTTTAGGTCGTTCGCAGAGGGCGGTTGCACCCCGAGAAGCTTTTCGTAGCTGAATAGAAAACCCCCAGCCTCCTCGTCATTCAATATCACCATGACCCTTGGAAACTCCAAGCCCTTGACGCCTTGGTGGGTGTCAAAGGGTGACAGGCCCTGGGTGTAACCGGCGAAGGCAGCCATCTCAGAGAAACGGCGTCCCAGCACCACCTGATACGCGTGGATTTCGAGCGTTTCTCGGTCGATTGATTCGGGCAGTTCTTCATCTGTGACTCCGAGCAGTTGTGCTGCCAGCAGGCGGTCAGGAACGTTCAGAAGGCCGGTGCTCAAGATCACGTGAACCACATCAGCGATGAGGGGATCATTCTCCTCGAATAGAGCGAGGAGCTCCTGGGTGGCATTACTGACTTGTTCCATCAAAGCAAGCTGGTCGGGAGCTTCCTTCATGTGACGCGGATCAAGGAGAGGCGAGCGCATCCGGACGGCCTCCATTAGGCTGAAGCTATCCTGCTGCGCCGACGCCAAAATGGGCATCACATCGTCCATGAAGAGTTTCAAGATAGGAAGGCTGCCGTCTAACAATCCGGTTCGGAGGTGCTCAGCGGCGTGGAGGGGGGTAAATACTCCCTCGAATCCCATACGGCGTCCGGCCATCTTGTGCTCAAGAATGAGTGTCTTTCTCCCTGACTGACCCACTGCCCACTGCGCGTCTTGAGTAAATGCGGCCATGCGGTGAGCGATTTCCTCCTCCAGCTCAAAGCCTCGGCCAGCCACTTGGCGGGTGCAGAACATGCGTACTGCGCCTTCAACGGCTCCCTCTTTAGGGATCTGCCAATGATCGTCAGCGCTGGCTCGGATAGTGTTGATCAAATCGATCACCCTCGTCGGGCATCGCCGATTGATCTTTTTCTCCGGTTTCGCCCAGTGTTCTGGAATAGACCGTTCCAGATTTGCTTTGCCGTCGGAGTAGATCCGCTGCATGGTGTCGCCCAGTAGTCCTAGGCAGAACCTATCGGGGATCTGTTGTTGAACGCTCAAGAGCGCTTCCATCAGCGGGCCATAAGTGTCTTGGCTTTCGTCGATTAGGAGTACCGGATGTAGGTCGGTCATGACATCTCGCAGCGGCTGCTGCTGTATGAACGCTGCGGCCATCTGAATGACTTCGCTGTGGTTCAGCGCTTGGCGTCCCCTGTTTTCGCCTGTAGGGCTGTACGTAAATGTAGTTACCTGTTCGAGTTCCTCGAGCCGGCGGATTTTTCTGGCTCGGCTGGCTCTGTTGGTTTGGGTTGTCTTGTTTTCGCCTTTGGAACGATCCAGCTGTCTCTGCAGTGCAGCTATATCCTCGCCCAGCTTGACGCGTAGCCACTCGCGGATGTCATCGTTGAAGCCTTGGATCATCCGCCAAGCAAAAGCATGGATGGTCGAAACGATAACTAGAGGGTCATGCTCCAGGCGACGTAAGATCTCGTCACACGCCGCATTGGTGTAAGTGATGATCGCAATCTGCCGGCCTTCAAAAATGAGTCTCTCGCGTTCTCGTTCCTTGAAGCTGCGTACTGCTTCTACGAGTGAATACGTCTTCCCTGAGCCTGCGCCGGCATACAGGAAAAAACTGGTCGGTCGATCAAGGTTCAGGCAGGTCTGGATGATTTGATCGGCATCGAGGGCCGCATCAGGCTCTGCTCTTTGAACTATTTCGGATAGGCCGTCGTTCGTCGTGCTCATGCCGTCACCTCCGTGATAGCTGTAGGAACGACTAACAGTTCGCGCTGCTTGCGCTCCAGCTTGGACTGAAGCCAAGTCAGTCCCTCCCGGATGTATTCAGGGATAGTGAGTTCGGCAAAGCCTGGATCGCCTAGAACCTGTAGAGCGAACTCGGCTTTGTCACCGTCTCGAAGAGACTCAAATAAAAGACTGGCAAGGTTGTTCGAGCTCTCTGCTCCGTTCAGGGCCCGAGCAAACGCACGCATCAAACCTCGCCTTGCCTGCTTGGTTGAAAAGTGTGAGGCATTGCTAAGCACCAAGCTGTCTTCGAAGGTGTTTGGCAGCATCTCGACCTGTTCACCGGTCAGTGGCAGGTGGATATTGATCGGCGTTTGGTAAGCAATTCTGATCGCAAAAAGCTGATCGATCTTCTGGGTTTTCAGGTCATCCGCCAAAGCGAGCAATGCGTCCACGCTGTGGGGCAGGCCACCTGCTTTTGTCCAATGACGTAGCGTCGGGTTGTTCGTCTGTTGACCCGCATCTCGCTGGACTGGTTGAGCAGATCTCAGGCTGCCAGCATCCAGGTCGGTGATGACCAACGTTACGATCCCTAATGCATCGATCAGGGGGAGCAGCCGATGTGCATGGCTGCCACCGATGTCTAAAATGGTGATGTAGCACTGGTCAAGGAAAGAGAAATGCTTTCGAAGAAAGTGCGGAAGCATCATGCGCTCGGCGGCGCCTTCAACAAGGATTACGGCATCGGCAAAAAACAAATCGGCGTGCTGTGCCCGAAGATACCGTGTGACGAAATCTTTGGTCTGGGGCTTTTTACCGAATACGGTGGAGAGGTTTGATACCGTTGAAACCGGCACCTGTACGCCGTCCATGCCGGCAGGTAGACGCCGGAAGTACCGCAGGTTCTGATACTCAACTTCATGAGCGACATGGCTGGAGTGCGTGCTCACCATCAGTTGGCTTTTCAAGTTTGGGAAACGCTCAAGCAAAGGGTCTCTGCAGAGCACATGGTAGGCATGCTTCACGAACACCTGTTGAACTTGTACATGAAGGTGAGCTTCCGGCTCCTCAATTAGCACCAGGTGAATGGGCTCAACTCCAGCGGCGCTCTGCTCGTCAGCAGTTCTGAATTTTTTCAGCCACTCATCTCGAAACGCCATGAGCCGGAAAATCATCGAAATGAGATTTTGATATCCCAGGCCGTTGGACGTCTCCGGCAGCCGAAGGGGAGGAGCGCCAGGTGCGCCACCTATGGAGTCGAGCTCAAACAGGACGGCTGCTTCGTGATTCATCCCGTCGGTGGGCGCGAGTCTGGTCGCGACCCGAATACTCGGATCGCTGTTGTTGGGATATCCCAACCCGGCGACTTCCTTCAGCGCCGGTTCGAAGCTGGTGCTTAATCGGGTATCGAAAGCCACTTGTGCTGCTTCGATAGCTCTGAGCGCACCTAAATCCGAAATATCTGGGCTATCTCCTGGATCAAGGTGACGGTTGTAGTAGGCACGAAGCTGTTCCGAAAGCTTCCTACCACCAGACTGCTTGCCATCGTCATGCCCCTCGTCAGCACTGTCACCGAACCCACGCTGAGCGTTGATCTCATGTACACGGATGAGATTGATTAGTGGATTGCGCTCCAATGCCACTGAAGTTGCCGAGAGTGATTGCCGATTGGCAGAGCGAGTTCTTGGATCGGGGTCTTGAAGCTGGGCAGGATCCAGGCGATACCAGCGCACCTTGAACATCTTGCCCAGACGTCGATTGAGGTAGTCGTGCAGGCTTTGAGGCCAAAGAGGTAAATGTGGTGGATCCTCGCCTTCAGCAGCCAGTCTCTGAATCTCGGTCTCCAGTATGTCAACCCGTTCTCTCTGCTTGCGGTAGTCCACATAGAGGTCTTCCATGTCCTCCGGCTCGAGCCGGAACCGCATCCCGACTAAACCACCTCGCCAAGCAAAGTTAGGTATTAGATCTCGGACGTAATGCAGCTCACCTTGCTCCGCCGAGATCCAGATATCCAGCGTCGGCAGCCACTCTGCCCAGTCATTGGCGGATGGAGTCGTGAAGGTGGCGTCTGCAGCCTCCCAGTCCTGTCCAATCGCCTCTATGGTTACCAAATGAGAGAGTGTCAGATCCTGAAGGCGAAACGCGGAAGCTTTGGATACCAGGAATCTTCTCAGGGCTAGCATGGCAGAGGATTTGCCGCTGTTGTTAGCTCCGACTAATAGGGTTGTCTCGGCTGCTAAGTCGATTCGAACAGACAGGAGCTTGCGGAAATTCGCGATCTCCAGATGCTGGATGTGCATAGGCTCTTCCATGATGGCTGCTCAGCGGCTGAGTGCCGTACTGATGGGTGCTGGAACTCTAGCTGAGCACGTTCGGGACGCCAGTATTAGTGATTGAATTTCGCCATCATTGCGGTCAGCTAATTTGATCCACGCTTGGCAAGTTAATGTGGCGACTACGTCGATAGCTCTACTCAGCCTGATAAGATCCCATGCATGGCGGCAACTGCGACTTGCCGGATCGATAGGAAATCGCAAAAGGCTGGTACTAAGTGGGTTCTTTACATAAGTCGGATAGCAAGGCCTCTCAAAGCAGATCAGAAAGCAAGCCATTACCTGAGCAGCCTATGCTTGCCAAGGGAGTGATTGCCAAGGGAGCACATGCTTTTGCCAAATGGTTGTTACAGGCAATAAAGGCCCATGACGTCAACTCTTGGGATGCTGGGAAATCGTCTGGTTACGTAGCCGGTTATGAAGTTGGTCGAATCGTAGGCCACGATGAGGGGCTTGAGATCGGGCGAGGGCATGGGCTCGAAGAAGGGCGAAAGGAAGGCCTTCAAGAAGGGTACCAGAGCGGTCACGTAGCAGGCTTTGATGCTGGGAAATTGGTATTAGATCTGAATCCGGGCACGACGCTGACAGATGTAGCGCCAGGGGTGGACATCAACCTTTTCGAACACTTCGACTTTCCAATCTCCGAAGAGCTCGAACAGAGGATCCGCTCCGATATCAAAAAGAACCTACCGTCCTACCAGCAACCGACCGATCCGCAATGGGAAATGATCCTCTCTCGAAGCCCTTCCACCTACATAGTTGCTGGTGCCGGCAGCGGTAAGTCCACGACGATGGTGCTGCGACTGCTTGTGCTTCGCTACTACCTCAACGTGTCCGAGGACTACATTACAGTCGTGACCTTCACCCGAGACTCACGCTTCGACTTCATCGCCAAAGTGATTAAGGTATTCAAACTTTGGGATCTTCCCATGGACGAGAAGATGGGTAAGAGTTTCGTTCGGACGTTTCACTCCCGCATTTTGGATTTCTTCAAATGGTCGCCCGCATTCCAGGGAGCGAAGGCGTTCGAGTTCCTTAGCAAGGATGCCACTGGTGAAGATGAAGAGCCGGAAAACGTCCTGGACATTCGGCTGAACTCACGACAACTGGATCTGATGAATCGGTGCTATCAGAACCTATTCGAGAACCATGGGCGTTTTCGCGAGCTAATCATTGAGCTCGTGAAGCACTCTGTCAGCATTGGGGAACCACTGAATCCAAAGGATCCAGAGCAGGCCAATCGCATCAAGATGCTTAAGAAATGCTCGGCTCGTGATCAAGAGGCATGCCAGGCAGTGGAGTCGCTCTGGCGTAAGGCTGGGCTTTGGCCAATGCCTGGGGTTAGCACTGAGCTCGAGGCCATTACCCTAAATGGGCACATCTTCCATGCCCATGGGTACGCAGAGGACTTGAACGCTTTGGTTGTGCTCGGCCTTGATCACAGTGAACCAGACACCATCAAAATCAAAGATGGAGATAAAGAAACTAAGCTTTCGCTGGCTTTGAACATGCGCAGGATCTTCCTCCAGCTGTTCTGCTCAAAACGTGTCCTGTATTTCACGAACTATGAAGAGGCATTGAGCTCTCTCGAAACCATGAGGGGTAGGGTTTCCGCTGTACCAAAGTTCAGCTATCAGGTCGGCGGGGACATCAAGCCTGCACCAATCATGCAGGCCTTCCATAGCGCCGCCTCGTTCTTGGAAAACCTCGGTCTTGAAGTGCCGGAAGCAGTCAAGGCCATGAGCTTCTTGAAAAAGGACATGGAAGCCAAGTTCTTCGAAGCGTTGGGGTTGTTCTGGCCTACATTTGAGAGTTTCCTTGCTGAGCAGAGCCCGCGTATTTTTACCTTCAACAAGATGTTCGCAATGTATAGCGAGCAGGGTGAGGAGAACTTTAACAAGCTGCCGGACAGCGTCCTAAAATCTCAAATGGTCACTCTCGTTGACGAGTTCCAAGATTGCGGTGCCAACACCATTAGCTGGCTGCGGGGCGTCTTCACCGAGCTTCGTCTACGCGGTCTGCAGTACCAATCTTCCCAGGGATCAATTTTCCCATCGCTCATGGCGGTCGGAGATGACTGGCAAAGCATTTACGGGTGGCGTGGTAGCTCGCCTAAGTTCTTCCAGCAATTCGAACAATACTTCCCGTCACCGAAAACCCTGCCGCTCATGCTGCAGCAGAACTTCCGGTCTCAGCAGATGGTGATTGATGCGGCTGAGAGCATCGTGAAACACACGCGCTCCATCGAGAACAAGCATGGCGAGGCTGCCCACCCCGACGTTAAGGATTTGAGCTTCCCTGTTCAACTGTGGCAGCGAGACGATCAACGCCTAGTGGATTTGGTCGACCAGCACTACGAAGCAGGGCACGAGATTATGGTGCTGTCGCGATCAAGAAGCACATTGGCCGAGGTGACCAACAAGCTTGTCGGTACGCTACAACGAGCGGGGCGCGAAAAGCATGCAGATCGAATTCGCATCATGACGTATCACGGATCGAAAGGCCTCGAAGCCGACGTCGTGTTCCTCGTAGGGGATTGCGAGCAGCTCTCTTCGTCCAACTGGCGAAACCAGGCCTACGCCATGGCTAAGCTGGTGATGAATGGCGAAGCAAGGGCATACGATTTTGCCCAGGGCGAGGAGGTAATGAGGCTCGCGTATGTGGCCATCACCCGAGCCAAGATTCACTGCTATTGGTTCTTGGATGCGCCGAAGACAGGTAGCCTAGGGTATCCGAAAGCGTCGGATCGAATAGACAAACAGCAATCCTATTTCCGTGATCTCCGGCGTTGAGAGTAGTCATCACAAGGCTATCGCTGGTCAGAAACGACTGGCAAATATTCAGGCCGGGTGGGTATGACATTTGGAGTGTCATATCCATTTCGGGGGTGGCTCCAGGCTGGTGAGCAGGTGAGCAGGTGAGCAGAGTAGCAATAAGTGCGGACACGAGAACTGAACGCTCGCTCGATAGCTGGGCCCACCTGCTCCTCGATGTACCAAATTTGATCGAGTGCCCTGTGATGAAAATCATAGGGCACGATCATGAGTCTCCACTTTTTCGTGTTCTGGGTTCTCAAACTATGCAATCGGAACAAACGCACTTCATATTTTCAGAATGTCGTTGATGAATTTTCGGTAAGAGATGAGTCGATGTTTGACTGCTCGAGCAGCCTCGCACGAGCTTGCTTGGCAGTACGGATAATGTCTTCGGCATCCATGGCAGTATCGTGAGTGGGAAGGGGATAGCCAGCCGCAGCGAGTTCAGCCGCTCGTTTCTCAATCAGTAATGACTCAGGATCCCGTTCACGCTGGAATTTCATAGCACCACCTATCTGGCTAACGGGTTAACGAATTCATGAGCTAGGAAGGGTCTCATATTTGTTTGTTGGATCTTAAGCGGTGTTGCTGTCGAGTGATCTTTTGGCAAGAGCTTGCTGAATGTCAGAGATTGACCCGAGCCAGTGTCGGCCGTCTTCGTAGGGGGTGAAACCCATCCGATTGCCAAACGCTGCGGCGTTTTTGTTAGCGCATTCGATGGCAAGGAATCTGTAGCCAAGCGCTGGTGCAAGCTTCACAAGCATCTCAAGCAAATCCCGGCCATGTCCTGCTCGCTGTTCTTTGAACATCAGTCGCGCGAGTACAACGCACTCCCTAGGCCAGAAGTCTTGAGGGCGCACAAAAACACGGAAGTAGAGATCGTATTTCTTAGTGAAAGCGGAAATTGTCGAGCCTGATTGCGATAACATCTGCTTCACGTATCGCGGCTTGTATGAGAATTGTTCGACAAGAAAACCGGCCAGGTGAGTCTTTAAAAAATCGCAGCTTTGTTGAGCATATTCATACCACTCATCATCGCTCGCACCGTCTGCAGGAATCGTGAGCATCTCTTGGCTCCTCAGTGTTAGTCCGAGGTCAAAAGTGTAGACCTCACGTTGCTTGCAGGATCAGGTCAGCTCCCAATAACCATGAATGGTCTTCTGAATGTCAGCGCGGCGATCAGGAGTGATCCGCATTTGCGGCGCTTTCAGCATGTCGGATCAATCTAACGAGATTCATCGTAGGCCCTCCGTTTGACGTGGAGGAAATTCCTTATTTGTCTTCGAGGCTGCCGCGCTGTTCGCTATTCCAGGCTTCAGTGAGCTCGTCTATCCGATCTGTGATTTGAGGCTTTTTTGATAGGACTAGGCAGCGCGTGTTGCCGACAAATTCTTCTATCAGATGCACAGAGTCGCCGACATCCAGCTCCAGCTCCTGCAATGCCTCATCAGGAATTCGAATCGCACCGTCACCATCCCATTCCTCAATCATGATTTTCATAGGCGGCTTTCTCACGTGTGGTCTCCATGGCTTTGTGTCGGCAATGGTAACGTGCTTTTGCGTGCAGGCTTAAAGCGCAGCGCAGCTAGCAAACTTTCGAGCTGTTTACGTTTATTCAACGGTCGGCTCGTGAGAGCCAGGAGAGTTATTCACAATGGACGAATATTCAAACCAGCCGATGTACTCAGGTAAACCTACTGCTTACGTTGATCAGAACGTCCTTACGATGGTCGTGAAAAATCGCAACCCTGGTTTTTTCAAGTCAGTTTCTGAGGAGTTTCAGGTGATCTACTCCGATGACACCCTTCGGGAGATCAAGCGCAGCGGTCAGCCAGACAAATTTCTATTCGCATTACTCGATCTCAACGCCATGCACTTCAAGTATCAACTCGACGAGGCGTTTGAGGTTACGGGGAACATGATCATTGGTTCTTTATCTCCGACTCAAGCATTCGCCAACTACCTCTTGATAGAGCCCGTCTACGACACGATGTTTGCGGCGGCACACCAGACCACACTCAAGATTTACGGCGGTAAGACGGAAGCTTCATTTACAGACATTGCAGATGAGCAGGCCAGCGCCTTCCAAGGCGTCATCGGGCTCATCTCCAGCCAACTTCATCAAATCGACAGTTCTCGTGAGGATCTAAGAGGCCCCGTAGAGCAATACCTCAAGACTCTTCAAGCACAATACGAAATAGCTGTTGCGGTTTCGTCTACTGAGATGACCAAGCACATCAACGACGAAAAAGGTGAGTCAGGTGTGCAGAACTACAGAGCATCGGTCGGTATGGGCCCGGTACAGCTCAACAACGTAGAGCCGCCTCGCGTCATCGAAAAGATTTGGGATATTTACCAACACCTTGACGACTATCGCGGCAAAGGGTTCTCGATCGAAAACTTCCTCGGAATTTCAAACAGCCCCATCTACAACAGGGAAATGCATCTACATGAGAAGGTCACCGCAATCTACAACCTGTTGAATTTCATTGGCTACAAACCTGACAGCAGGCTTCACAAGGAACAACGGCATGTGGCCTCGATCAGCGACGCCGCACATGCATCAATCGCCTCCCACGCTCACGTTCTACTCAGCGGAGATCACGCGTTTGTAAACAAAGTGCGCGCGATTTATGAGTTCCTCAACGTCCAGACGGATGTGGGCCTTGTAACCGAGGATGGCGAGAGAGTCTGTGTACGATATTAGGAGCAAGATTCGGCCCTTGGACATGTCGATCTTATAGGTTAAAGGTTTATAAGAATCGCTCTAGCTGCTCACGTTCCTAGCCTCAGAGGCTCGACTAGATCAGTACCATCAAGTTGCCAGGTTTCAAGAGACCAAATACGACCGTCAGGTGACGGGCAGTTCTCGCAGCAATCTGAGGGACTAGCAGTCATTGAAAAGCGTGAGCGGCCAGTCATCCATTTCAATGGGAATGAGGCCGTGATAGATCTCATTCCATGACTGGATCGAGGCCCGCGTCATAATGCGTGTTCCGAGCGTCATGTCCTTCAGTATCTGGTAGATCTCGCGGGATGTGAGAGGGGGGTCGTGTTCAAAAGTTTCACTTCGAGATACACCTTTACTCTTTCACCATTCTTTCGCTGGCATTAGCTGGGTTTCGTCTACTCTCCCAAAACGCTGCATCTTTTTACATAACTAAAAGCAGGAAGCCTGTCGGCCAGCCCGACAGAAGACAGGGATCGATCATGGCTAAGATTTTTAAAATTGAGATCCTGAATTTTAGGGGAATTCAAAATCTTATTTGGTTTCCAGCGCCCGGCGTTAACTGCCTGATTGGAAGAGGTGACAGTGGTAAATCTACCATCCTGGATGCTATAGACCTGTGCTTGGGCGCACGACGCAATGTCCAATTCAGTGACGTGGACTTTCATGCTCTGGACGTCACCAAGCCCATTAAAATATCGATAACGCTGTTCGATCTCGACGCACCGCTGAAAAATGTGGAGAGCTACGGAATTTTCCTGCGCTCCATAAATCCAGCTAACAGGAGTATCGAAGAAGAGCCCTATAAAGACTGGCCGACCGCCTTAACCATTCAATTGATCGTGGAGGGTGACCTTGAGCCCACTTGGTCGCTGACATCAGCACAAGCCGAGAGCCTTGGCACCAGCCGTCATTTATCCTGGAAGGATAGGGGGCTCGTCGCCCCCACAAGACTAGGAGGATACTCAAACTCCAATCTCTCCTGGACGCGAGGATCGGTGCTGAACAAGCTCACCGACGAGCGTGCAGAGGTGGGGGCTGCATTGATTGAGGCTGCGAGACTCGCGCGATCATCATTTGGAGATCACGCTCAAGATCAATTGGGTGACACACTGAAACTGGTTACCCAGACGGCGACAGGACTCGGCATACCAGTAGGCACTAGCGCGCGTGCACTGCTAGATACTCATGCGACCCCATTCAATGATGGGGCGATCTCGTTGCACAGCCAGCAGGGCATACCACTGCGCAGTCTCGGTACGGGATCATCTCGTCTTCTGGTTGCCGGACTCCAAAAAATGGCAGCCAAATCAGCATCGATTTTATTGGTCGACGAGGTCGAATTCGGATTGGAGCCGCATCGTCTCGTCAGACTGTTGGATTCGTTGGGAGCGAAGGACAAAAACTCCGTACTCCAGGTGTTCCTGACCACCCATTCACCGGTAATCTTGCGCGAGCTTTCTGGTGATCAGTTGTTCATCGTCAGGGGAGGGAACCCGATTCATCTGATATTGCCGGTCGGCAATGATGACGATGTACAGAGCACGATACGTTCAGAACCTGAGGCGTTCCTTTCCCGTTCAGTGATCGTCTGTGAAGGCGCGAGCGAAGTGGGATTGATTCGTGGGTTAGATCTTTACTACGTCGATCAGGGGAAACCCCCACTAGCCTCTGCTGGCGTTTCCTTTGTTGATAGTGGTGGTAGTGATCCAGACCGATGTTTTCACCGAGGCAACGCGCTTCTACGATTGGGATATCGTGTTCTGGTGGTGGTCGACAGTGACAAACCTCCCACCAAAGAGCTTGTGGCCTCGTTTCTCACAGCAGGAGGCACTCTGATCGCTTGGCAGCCCGGACGCGCACTGGAGGATGAGTTGTTCCTAAGTTTGCCGCCTGTGGCAATCGCTAGCTTGCTTGAGATGGCGAACGAGTTCATGGAGGAGGGAAGGGTGGACGAGCATATCAAAACCGCTTCAAGCGGGCGCTACACACTCTCGGGGATTGAAACCGAAGTATTGTTCTCCGGCTACTCACCGGAGGTTCTCGCTGTGCTTGGCCGTGCGTCTCGCACCAGAAAGGCTGGATGGTACAAGTCGATATCCAAGATGCAGAATGTCGGTCGGTATATCGTCGGGCCTCATTTGGGCGGCAGCGCGCAGGCTTTTCAGCTCGCTGTTTCCACTTTGTTCGTGTGGGCCCATGCCGAATCCTGAAATCGATTTGCTGGCTTTTGCTTGTGGCTCAATTACAGCGCCTGCCGGTTGCGGCAAGACACAACTGATTACCGATACACTCAAAATGCATAACTTTGGGAAGACTGTGTTGCTCTTGACCCACACCAATGCGGGAGTTGGGGCGCTGAGGGCACGACTGAAGGCTGCTGGCGTAAATCCGTCCACTTATCGCGTGTCAACGATAGATGGATGGGTGATGAGACTGATAGCAACCTTCCCAATTCGGAGTGGGCACAGTCCCGAGATTCTTAAGCTCAAAAGCAAAACAGATTACGCCAGCATTCGAGACGCCGCATGGGGATTGCTAGCGTCGGGTCATGTATTCGATGCCCTTCAATCCACTTATTCCCGCGTGTTTGTCGATGAGTATCAAGATTGCACGTTGCCGCAACATCAGATCATTGCCTGGTTAGCATCCGCATTACCAACCTGCGTCCTGGGTGATCCCCTGCAAGCCATTTTTGGGTTCAATGAGCCCTTGGTTGACTGGGAGAAGGACGTCCTTGGTTACTTTCCAAGTGCCGGGCAGCTTTCAACCCCTTGGCGCTGGCGTAATGTCCAGAATGAGCCTCTGGGCCAGTGGCTCCTGCAGATTCG
The DNA here is from genome assembly GCF_055179735.1 of Pseudomonas sp. Emmai. Taxonomy (NCBI): domain Bacteria; kingdom Pseudomonadati; phylum Pseudomonadota; class Gammaproteobacteria; order Pseudomonadales; family Pseudomonadaceae; genus Pseudomonas; species Pseudomonas sp. Emmai. The sequence goes on from NZ_CM143685.1 coordinate 2,617,685, forward strand.
TGCGTCCCTGCAAACTCGGCAAGCAATCGACCTTCGCTCCGCACCTGTGCAAGTGCAGTGGATTGCACTCGAAGCCGCAACTGCCCATGAGCAACGACTCGAAGCGGCTAGAGTTAAAACTGCTTCGATAGACCATCATGTGCTGGTCATCGGGGATAGCCAAAATCCGAGGGGGCAACGAAAAATTGCAAGTCAGACGCCAGGCGCAGTGACTGTAGAAGCGGCTGATCTGAAGGATTTGACTGCCTTCGGGCAAGCATTCAATCCAAGCTCGCCTGATGCTCTGAACGTGCTGCTCAACTTTGCCCAAGGGCTGATGACAAATCTTGACGTTGCGGTGTACATCAGGCGATTAGGAAGCATAAGCACGGGCAAAGCTCACAACCCAGCAACGGAAGCCGAGCAATTTGGTATGAGCTTTATGGCGATCCCGAACTTCGAGTCGGCTCTATTGTTGCTGGACGCTCTTCGGGATCAACTGGATGTGCGCGTCTATCGCCCGGAGATTTTGCGCCATTGCAAAAAAGCTCTCAGCCTCGCAGCCGAGGGGTCTACGACATTTGAGGACGCGACTGTCAGCATCCGTGAACAGAATCGGTACGTAGGTCGGCCAATGTCGCGCCGATCCGTTGGCAGTACGCTTTTGCTCAAAGGACTTGAGGCTGATATTGCTGTGATTTTGAATCCTGAGGAGATGGATGCGAACCACCTTTATGTAGCGCTCACGAGAGGGGCACGCCAGGTCGTCGTGTGTTCCAGTACGCCAATCTTGCGGCCCAAAATAAAATAAATAATCTATGAGAAGCCCTTAAGGCTTTGCGGGGTGTTCTTGAAATTGCGTTTAGATCAAGGCAGTCAGCTTGCTGTGTTTCGATCACCACGAATAGATGAGATGCAAACGTATGAGTATGAGACAAGGCTCGACATGGAGGAGATCATGGTCGGGCAAGCAAGACCGCTTGACGATTGAAACATCAGAACCACCAGTGCTTCACGTTCTGAACACGATGTGCCACAACGAAGCCATGCGATCCATGGGGTACAAGCATGAGGAGTTGGTAGTTATCGGGCGGGACAAGCCTTCAGGGACGGATTGAGCCGCTAGAGTGGCGCCGGCACGATCGGGATTGAGTGAGCAGAACGGCTTGCCAAGTCCGCTGAGTCGACGCAAGGCTTGCGCCTGCTCCTAGCTATGAACTCGACACTTGGAATTCTCCATAGATGGCTCACTCTGCACTGCCTAATGGATGTCACAAGTTTGCATCGTAAGCATCCATGGCCTCACTGGCCGTATCGAACCACTCAATCTCGCCAGACGTAATGGCACTTGCCACTCGCTGGCTGACCTTTGCAGCGAGCCCTTCGAAGAGTCTATCCAGAGGCTCCGAAAAAAGGTCAACAGTGGCGACCGCATATAGCCTTGTTGTCAAAGATTCGAGGCATACATAGCGCGCGGAAGCGCTTGAGTTCAGGCGGCGCCAGGTCACGACTTCGACAAAGTCATCCACTCTCGACGTGCATTGCGCCGCGTGTCTCTGGCGGGCGGTCAGAGGAGCGGTGGTGGATTGGTGCGCGTGCGTTGCACGGTTCGACGATGGCTGAACAAGGTGTTTTAGCTCTTTGCGATCAGTCACAACCTGCTCGCGAAGCTCCTCGGGATCCATGGACAATCCACCCCGATCACTGACTGAATAATTCTTGAGCTTGTTGAACGCATCGATGGTCAGGCGGTCTTGTTTCTGCTCTCAAGCCTACCTTTTGTCTTCAAAGAGCCAGGCCCAGAACTGCATGAATAATCCCATTTTTCTTTCACCCTGCCTTGATCCATGGGGAGCATCTTCAGTGAAGCGGGGGGAAATGTCCTGGATTTTTTTGCTGGGCGCAGGACAATGTCGTGGGAGTGGTTTGCCGCCAAAGGCATCCATCATGTACTGCCGAATACTCGGCTGCTAGTTCAAGCGCGATAACGGGTAGCCATAGGCGAGAGCGCTATATCGTACAGAACTTGTCTTTAAATCTCCCCAAGCCAGATGCGTCGAGTTGGCATTCGACTGTCCATCTGCAGCCGTCAAACACGAGCTGATAACTCCAGCAATTTCTCAACGGTTCCCGTACATCGACGACCCGAAATTCACGCATCAAATCTTGCGAGCTAGCGTGGTCTCCATGCTTGATCCGCCAAGCAGCAGCTCTGATGAATTGCCCATGGCTGAAAACTAGGATGTCCTGGGCATCGTGATCCGCAAGCTTGGCCAGCATCGCATCTGCCCGCCCGAGCAGATGATCGAACGACTCAGCGCCAGGCCCATCAATCATCGTCGCGTCACCGCTCTCCCAGTAGCTTTCCGTATGAGGCTTTCGGTCGGCCTGGGTGCTGCCGGTGAATCTGCTTGGGCTCAAATAAGTGAATTCCTCCACGGCCCATAACTCGAAAGGCACGTCGGGGTAGTGCAGGGCGGTGGGTAATGCCGTGGCCTTAGCGCGCGTGAACGGCGAAGATACGATCAGGTCTGGGATTAAGGTAATCGATTGAGGAAGTGCACCGGCTTGGCGCTGGCCTTTCTCCGTCAACGGTATGGAGTCGGGGGTAGCCGTGGCCAAGCCGACGTTCGCGACACTCTCGGCGTGCCTGATCAACCTGATCTGCTTCGGCATTTATTTTCTACCTTTAAATATGTATGTGTGGCCGTCTGGATTGTCTTGTGAATCTCATCGGCGACGGAGTAATGAAGGAGGTCACGGAGACCCATGTTGAGTAGGTAAGGGACTTTTCCCATGCTCCGTCTTCCTAGGGATGCTGAGAAGGGGGGCACGCAGTCGTAGGGAAAGAGCGCTGTCTGCTGAGACGAAGGCGGCGGACAACATCAGGCGCATCTTACTTAACCTGACTCAGCTGACCAGACACTTGCCCAGCTGCGGTTATGCCCCTCAAATGTGAACCGATCCGGACGCCGCGTTAACCCATGCCGCTTGCGCACGTCTGTAAATTTTTCAAGCTGTGTTGGCATCGCGATGCTTGCTACCGGCCCGTTTCACCGGTCTTTCAACCGCTCCTGAAAAAAAGTGTAAAAATAATTTCGTCGGCCCCTTGAAAAGAAAAAACAAAAACGGAGCTGTTATGTTTGTGTACAAAAAAAAGCCAAGATCTCCAATACCCTGCCATTTTTAGGGCTTCGCTGGCTTTAGGGTAATCGATCCGATTACCCGCTGTTGCATCTGAGGCAATCGATTCGATTGCTTCGCTGTTGCTTTCGCTTTTATGAGAAATTCAGGACAAATAAAAACGATACTCAGGGCAGCAGTCTCGCCTTGCACAGCTCTGCTGGGCTTGGGAGGTCGCTTCTTTGCGACGCAGTCGCGGCTATCTCGCTTTTTCGCGACGAATGTCGCGGCTATCTTTTGATTACAAAGCAACTCGGATTGGTTTAAAAATTTTCGTATGAATTAATCTCTTTGCGCCAAACCAAAAGGTGGGGCGTCAATCGAATTGGCGCCGACACATTCGGCGGCTCACAACCCAAGATCCTGCTCAAGCCTCATTCCGCTCATCAAGTTGGCATCTGCGAACATCTCAAGAGCTATTTTTTTTACTTTGTTTGCAATCGCGACTACCGGGGTTCCGTTTGCGATTGCTTCCTGCTGTGCAGTAGTGGCCCGCTCGACGACGCGAAGATAGATGTGTTCACCATGTTTTTCGATTGCCAGGTGAAAAGGGTTTACTGGTACGAGGTTTGATTCGAATTGCTCGGTCATTGTGAGCCTACCCCTGACTTAGAATATTTATGAACACAGGCCCAGTGAACTGCAGGGACAACGGCGTTTGAAAGTGCCTGGGCTTCCTGAAACGCGCAGTGTGCTTTCTTGATTGATAATCGATGAGCTGACCCTGAATGGCGGCGCTTTCAACAAAAACCTGGCACTCGAAATGGTCGCTCAAAAGCCAGGGTTCGCAGATTCAGCTGCAATCACATTAAGTGTGACGCGATAGTCTTAGTGTCCGAAGTCGGTGATGATTGTCCTGCTGTCAAACCTTGCGCTCATGACCATTCTTTGGACGAAGCTGATGTGGCTGTCCCGGCGAAGGTCGGCAAAGATATAACCGTCCGGGTTCAAGTCATCCATAGCGAATTGCAACTTGTTGAAATCCAAGACGCCAAGGTGCGCTTTGCCACAGTTTATGACCCCGGGTTGCGGTTTGCCAAAGCCGAGGTGGAACGCAGCTGCGTAGCTTGCTCTGCTGAGTGTGTAATCGCCCAGGCTGCCACCAAAATAGTTGCCGTACTTCTCAACGCCAACCTTGCTTACTTGGCAGAACGATTCGGCAAAGGCCATATCTCGGCCATCTCCATTGATCATTTCTGCGGGAATGCCGTAGCGCTTCAGCACTTCCAAGTCATCGCCCGTAAATTCCATTCTGATGCCATCCCCAGTGACTCCCGGTCGACGATCAAAAATATAGCCGTTGTCGACTACGTCAAGTTTCAATTTGGCTTTCAGGGGTGTGTTGTAGGTATGCCCATCCTTGTTGGTAACCAGGTAAACATTACCAGTGTAAGTGTCGGCGATAGGGTCTCTAACGAACCCTAAAATCCCTTCCGCACAAATCCAGTAGACAACCAGAAATTTTATCGCGTTTGAAAATTTGGTTTCTTTGATGGCGTTGGACTTGTCGCTATTGAATGGCGGCGCAATTTTTATGAACGCTATCACCGTCGCAATGATACCGATGCCCTGCCAAATCATTTCGCCAGCGAAAGGCAACACAGTGCTGGAAGCCGGAAAGATAGTCGCAAATATCGTGATCGGATACGATAGTAGATCTCCCAAGAATATAGGAAACCAAAACATTGAAAGGTTCCCGCGAACAGACTCAATAGACTGACTGAAACTTAACCCTTCTACGCTCGAAGCAAGAACAAAAGCAGGTGCAACAATTAGGGCCATAAAACCAGCCCAAATTATACGTGAAGTGCTCATCTAACATCCTTATCGGTTGCATTCGCTAAATGCTAAGTTGCGCCATAAAACTTCGTCAATGGTTATTTTCTATGTCGCTACATATCCAATTGTGGTTTTTTTGATTACTCCAAGTGCTTCTGCGGTTCTGAAGATTTCGCACGCCCGTAAGTTGCCGATCCTGCTGTTTTTAGCGAATTCCTTTAGCTTTATCGGCGTCCCAGGCGTTGTGGTTTTCGCCTGATCGACCAGGGTTTTTAGGATTTCTGCATTCGTGTCGAGCAGCGTTTCCAGCGTTTTCGGGGTTTCTGGCCCAGCAATTCCAGATAATGGCAAAGCGCGACTGCTCGAGTCTGCAACTGACGTGGTGGAGCGTCTAGAGCTACGAACTCCAGACAGAATCAATGCAGGAACGACCTCAAGGGACATCGCAAATCCCATGCACAAAAACTGAGCTAGCAGTGCTGGCAAGCTCGAAGCTTTGGACACCGATGACTTGATATGAGCGATTTCAAGGGAACCAGCGTTGATACGAGCAATTGCATCAGCTCGCTGAGACGCGGCACGAGCGGCGACAGACTCTTCTAGCTCCAGGGCCTTAGAAACCATGCCGCGAGCTCTCAAGCCGTTAGCTTGTGTCGTTGCATCAGATATTTCTTTATCCAGTTTGGAGATCAACAGCGAGTCATTCTTAGCCAGCGCGGTAATAGTCTGAACCCGATCCGTCGTCATAACGTCGTGAATGGCTTTACTAATAGTGATAGATGACATGAGGCGATCATACGTAGCCCATCCACTAACAACCGAAAGCATCAATGCGCAGACTATAGTAAGAACTGCTGTAGACCCGCGCAGAACACGAATTGCGACTGGCCAGGCCAGATACTTAAAGATATCTAAGAGCACCGCTGCTGAAGCAAATAGCAGAGCCAGGCGCTTATCATCAATCAGCGAATATATCGCAAGCGCAACGGAAATTGCAGTTACGCTGGACAATAGAAATGCGATTGCGACAAGTAATGCCGACAGCGACCTGCTCATATTAGACCCCGAAATCTCTCTATAAGCCCATTATATAAGGGGTTTCGGGTAGTGCAATAGGTTGGCCAGGCTATTTGACGTCAAACTACCTTTATGTAGATTGCATTTACCTATTGAGTGTGTGAGTCCAATTCAAAATTATGTTTGTATTGGACTGCCAACACGGAAAATAATACGAGCAGAAAGTTTCCATTTTGAATCAATCATGAGCAAGTTTCCAAAGCGCTCATGAAGAGCGACGACTTACATAAAGATGGACGTGCGTGTGGCCTGGAATATGAACATGACTAGGCTCAAGAACTTGAGGGGTTGATTGATCTGACCCTGGACGTGATCGAAGTTTTCGGCGAAGCCGGCTTACGCGCCCTCGTAAACCGTGCAGAGAGACGTGCAGATGAATTGGACATCCAATTTCGAGCAAAGCTGGCTAAAGAGGCCGAGGCGAAAATACTGGCCCAGGCGAGGCTCACAGAATTCGATCAGATCGCTCTGCTAAGCGTCGTGGGAAGGATTGGGGGAGACATGGACGCATATATGACCTGGCGTCCGGCCTGCTGCTCAGAGGCGCTTACACAGCGAGCGAGCTGTGCCGTCTTCCCAAAGCACAGCTGAGAGAGCTACTGATGTAAAAAAGCATCAGCTAAGAGAAAGGCCAGGACTGCGGAGTTTTGGCCTTTTTCGAATGATTTGACGAGGAACGTCTTACCGTCAGACGTCTGAAGCACCAGTCCTTCTTTAGCCAGGCGAGTCCGTACATGTCGCTCAGCGAATAGCCCCAAAGCTGTCTGGTCACCGTCCACTTGGCCAAAGATCCATCCTCCGTGGTCAGCTACGACGCCACTCAGCTCATGATCGCTCGGGCTCATAGATCTCTTGATCATTCTGCCAACGCGCTTTGCACCTTTTGTCATCATGACCGCTAGCCAGACTATCGGCAGCACGGGGATAGAGATGATGATTCCGCCCCAGACGTTTATCTGATGCACAATCCAGCCCAGAAGCGCAAAGAGCGCCCGCAAGGGCACCATCCAATTGACTCTCATACCGCACTTTCTGGACTGTGTAGGAATGCTAGGGCAAACAAGTGATACAAATCATTAATTATAGTTTCTGACTTTTCGTCAATGCTAAGAATCATGTGCTCACATCCTTGAGCGTCTACAATTCCAATGCCGGGTGTATCTAGCCATGCCTTGCAAATATGATTAGTAAGGCGCTTCTCGCCGTCAAATTCAACTCCGTCTATAGCTCCGTATGTGAGACCCTCAATCGAGAGTGTCCCTAGAGAATAAACTACATTCGCATCGTATATCAGGGCGCATCTTGCCATATTTATTCCTTTCTTAGTCCGTCGACGATTATACCTCTTGCAAGGTTTGCCAGCAAACACTAACATCAGAAGTTAGATATAAAGGAATTCCAGGCTATGAAAGGTTTCAGAAGCATCTTGTATGCACAGCAAGTAGCTCAACTATACCTTGAAGACAAGTCAATTGAGCCCATAAGCAAAAGATCAGGCGTGCATAGTGACTTGACAAGGTTTGCATTCGCTTTGGCTCTCCGGGGCGTACATCCCCATAGACTTAGCTTTATTACTGATTTCAGACTGGAAGATCACGTTCGTATCATGTTAGCTGATAAAGCTGTAACAGAAAGCATTAAGGATGATTTCGATAAGTTCAAGGAAGTTTGGCATAGGCTATATGCAAGGGAGCATGAACGACGAGATTCGATGTGGCGGCTGGAGCTAATCGAGCCGGGGTCTAAGTCCGCTGAACCATTTTTAGACTCTCTGTCAGAAATCAGGAAAGCGGACGAAATAGATCCCATCGGCGAAGCTTCTGGGATGAGCGTAGATGAGCTTTTTGAGTTAGTACCCATCACGTCTGTGCCGGGATCAATCGACTACGTTGGGTATGACGATATTCCAGAGCCGTGGTGCGAGCGGTTCTTACAAGCTAGCGCTGGCTCAACTGCTACTATCCGTGGGGGTTATGCAGGTGACTGGAAGAAGTTCATCCGGCTATGGAACGTCGAAATGGAAATGCTTAAAAGGCACCAGGAAGCAGCAAGCGTGTAAGACAGAAAAGCGTCTGAGCTTCCGCATCATGCGTTGCTCGATGCCAGTTTGTTAGTACAAGCGCTATTTCAAATACTCAACTCAATCTCCTCAGGTATCTGGAGTGTCTGACTAGGGATGTATTCTATGTAGCTGCGCTTGAGTCTGCACTCTCTTGGTTTGAACAGCGCATCAAATATAGCGTCGATCAGTTCCAGCAAGTCCTTGATCATCTTTTGAACTTGGTACTCTCGTGCTGTGAACTTAATGTAGATTGGCTTTCTCCTGCGACCATTAACTGGTTTGAACTCGTAGTAGTAGATTCGAGCTCTTTCTTGTTCTTCGCTATCTCGGCGTTCAATTTCGTCCTGAAGTTCTGAAATGGTTTCTGGGTCATACGAAATACCTTCCTGTGTGATTAGTTTGCGCCAAGTGAGCCTGGATCGCTTGAGTTGTCTGCCGCTGATGTGTTTGCCGTCAAATTCGTATGCAATGCCTTTAGGTTGTCCATCTTCGTCCAGGGTTAGGTGGATGTAGACCTTTTGCTGCCTGAGCAACCTCACGAGCGTGAAAATGTCGCCGTCGCAGTCGTTCGTGGCTTCGATAGCTCCGGCGATTTTTGCGACCAGGCGGTGTTTGTGCGGTAACTGGCCGTCACGGATTGATGCCTGGACTTGTGCGTGTGTGAGTGCAATTCCCCAGGTTTCCTTCGGGCGTGGTGCTTTGTACAGACTGAACATATCTTCGATTTCAGAGACGGAGTCCATGCTTTTGTCACGCTCGAAGCCGTCATCGACCATCAGGAAGCCTTCGTCCATGCAGATCCTGTTGGCAACGATATGGACGTGTTGGTGATCCTTGTCTTGGTGCATCACCGCTACAAATTTGTTCGTCTCATTGAAGCCTAAGTCAGACATGTACTTGCGCACGGCTACACGCCACTGTGAAGGCGTCAGAGACTCACCAGGGCGCAAAGACAGCATCGCGTGAAATACCGGCTTGATCTTCTGGTCGTCGTCGATAGACATGCGTCTGAGTTTCTCGACTTGGTCGAACTCTTTGATCATGTCCGTCAGGTCGGCTTCGCTGCCTTTCAAGAGCCGTGGCATCGGGTCATCTGACATGCAATTTAGATCGATGGTCTGCATGCCGTCGATCTCGTGGTCATGCTTTGTGCATCCATAGATGTAGCGCAGGCGCTTCTTGAATGACTTGGATGACTTTTGGAAAATCTTCCCGATCATTTAACACCCCCAGTATTGATTGCTGAGATGTGCTTCACCTTCTTCAAAAGCTCGGGGGCAGGGGCATTTGAGTTGATCATGAATGCGAGGCTCATGAGCTCTCGTGCGATCTGAACGACATCCCCACTAATCTTGGCCCTTGGCTTCGCGCTGGCAACGAAGTCGCGGATAAACGCCCCAGAGGTCTTGTAGCCTGCGTCAGCAATCTTTGCATCCATGGCGTCAAGCTCTGACTTAGTAAGCCTGATTGTTATCCGATGGTCTTTAGTTTCTTTCTCAATCTTTTTCATCTTGTCTCACCTTTTTGTTGTTTTTGATCTGAGTTACAACCGCGCAACACCTGAAGGGCTGTGAGCATCCTTATATGTCTGACAAGGACACAACTGGCTATAAACAAGCTCTAGATCTATTATGCAAAATGAGCTTTAATGGATCTAGTGGGTTTGACTTTTATTTTGATTTATTTGTTTGTATACCTAAACTTTCGCAAGGTGTGAATGCGAAATCGCAGTGTAGGAGTGCGAAATCACAAAGCACTAAAGCGCATTTGCACTTAGTTAGTGTGATTTTCGCAATAGTGAAGTGCGAAATCACAACATGCACTTGCGAATTCGCTGTAGGTGTTTGCGGAAGGTGTGTGGCCGGACAGCTGAGTGATCAGTCTCAGGAATTTAGGCCACTGCACACATCTGTCGAGATGGGAAAAATCGGTAGTGCCAGTCGGTAGTGCCAGGGTTGGCGGCATAGAACCTCAGCGTGGAGTCCAATCGGTCTGTCCAATAATTTCTCTCTCTGGGTACGAAAGCGGTATCGATAGCTGCACACGAAATGCACACGACTACGGTTATGGTAAATGAATACGGGCTTAGGCGATCCGATCCATCATCGGGGCGACGGAGAAGCGGCGGGAGAGTGGGGCGGGTGTGGCGGAGATTGGGGGCATTGGGAATCTGGTTTGGGTGAGGCTGGGAGGACAGGAGTTTATCAGGATTGGGGTTATTGGGCTTGGGCGCGTCTTGGGGGCTGGAGTGTATGTAAATAAATCAGTACTGGGTTTTCGACGCCACTGCTGTTGCCGGCAACGACTCAGTGCCAGCCGCCACCGCCTCCAGCTGCGTGGTTCATGGCGACACAAGAGCAAAAACTAACCCGGCGCATTCTCGACGAATTATCGGCATCACCGATGACGGCGACTGGGGGTTGATTGCGCTCGCGGCCTGTCAGGCCTACGTAAAGGAGGTTTCAAAGAAAAGGTAAGAGCCGACAACAGGCTTAGCGATAATGCCTTCAGCTCTCAAGCGCGGACTACTAGACCGCCGGAAGGAGCTTTTTACCAGTTAGGTCTAATCGAACACTAGAATTGCCGGCGACAGTCCCTGTGAGAGAAATTGTGCCTTTCTCGTAGTCAATCTCCCCAGTGGCTTCGAGAGTGTAGTTATCGATTCCTGTGACGCTAGTAGTTCCATCCTTCCACTTTGAGATCTGAAACGGTCCTGAGAATTTTCCTGAGGTGGCCGGTACGTGACCTTGATAGAGGAAATTATCATCCCCACCGTTAACAGATCCGTCCTTGATTACGACGACACCGGTTCCGTTATCTGGCAGGTTCGTTTTGAACTGTACTGCAAATATTCCGTTCGACATTTCTAAGCTCCTGTGTGATGGCCGCTTGATGCTAGGTCACCCATAGGAATTCGCAATGAAGACCGGAAACTCAATGAAATAACTCGTAAAAAAGAGCGGCCGGTCTGGATGCGTCAACATCCGGACCGACCGCCGTCCCTGCAGATTGGCCCTGCAAGTCCAGCCAAGGCTCTTACTCCGTGCACGAAGCGCGGCGAGCCTGGCACTTGTTTATCCATACAGTAAAGGTCTTGCTTACTATGTCTACACCTATCATCCCTTGGATGGGCGGCAAACGCCGCCTGGCCGACCGCCTCATTCCGCTTCTTCCGCCTCACGAATGCTACGTTGAAGTCTTTGCCGGCGGTGCCGCGCTGTACTTCATGCGACCCCAGGCTGCACCAGTTGAAGTCTTCAACGACATCAATGGCGACCTAGTCACGTTGTACCGCGTCGTGCAGAACCACCTGGAAGAATTCGTGCGTCAGTTCAAATGGGCGCTCAGTTCGCGTCAGGTGTTCGAGTGGCAGAAGGACCCGCCCCGAAACCCTCACCGACATCCAGCGCGCCGCGCGGTTCTTCTACCTGCAGCACCATGCCTTCGCCGGCAAGGTCAGCGGGCAGACGTTCGGTACCGCCACCACCGGCCCAGCGATCAACCTGCTGCGGATCGAGGAGAATCTGTCGGCCGCCTGGCAGCGTCTGTCTGGCACCTACGTCGAAAATCTCCCCTGGCTTGAATGCGCGGAACGGTATGACCGTGCTCATACCTTTCATTACATGGACCCGCCTTACTGGCAGACCGCCGGTTATGGGGTGGACTTTCCGTTTGAGAATTACGAGCGGATGGCCGACTTCATGCGCCGCTGCAAAGGCAAAGTGATGGTTAGCATCAACGACCATCCAGACATCCGCCGTGTGTTCGAGGGCTTCCACTTCGAGACACTGGACATCCGTTACTGCAATACCAATCAGCGCCAGGGCAAAGCCGAAGTTAGTGGCGAACTGGTGATCATGAACTGGGAGCCGGCGGCGCTGGGAGGGCTGTTTTAACGGGGCTCGTTTTGCGATGCGTTGGATCAGGGTGTCGCTTGGTGCGGGTCTAGAGGCATGGGGCTTTGTCGCGGGTGTTAATCGCTCAACAATATCCATCACGAACGTCGGCAATAAACCGCAACGTGTCAGCCTTGCGTTCGGCAGAGCAGTCAGCGCGTTTCACCAGCGTCACACACTTATCATAATCTTCAGCAACAAGAGTACGTAGCACGCTAGCGCAGAACAAAACTTCATCGTCGTAGTTGTCCTGCAGCGTTTGATACTGCGCCTTCAGTTCGGCAAAGCGCGCCTGCAGTTGTTGGTAGGTTTGTTCGGTCTGGCTCATGGCAGGGCCTATCGTTACTTGTGCTTGAGTCGCCCACTTAGCCTAGTCCAGCGGTCAGCGACGCGGGACTTTTTGTTCGATTCACTATGGGCATAGGTGACTATCTGGCTTTCCCCGCCCGTAAGCCATCCCTTGGTGCGTGGAGCTGCTCACCCGCCTTTGAAACCTGGTAAGCCCTGATCAGCACGCCACTCCTTCACAATCTGCGCCACGCCCTCGGGGGAGTTATCTGCTCCGGGCTCCGGATAGTAGATCAAGTCTGACCCCGCTGGGTGCTGGCTGATCTTCTGGAAATGCAGAAGAAGTAGGTCTGCACGATTATCGTTCTCGGCTTCTTCGTCTTCCTTGGCGAGTTCTTCCAGCAGCCCGATAAACTCCGCTTCGGTGTAATCATCAATTCTGCTTTTCACATTCACTCTCGCTCTTTGAATCCCGGCAAGCCATTTGCGGAGCGCCAAACTTTCAGAATCTGTACGATTTCTTCTGCCGTGTTCTCATCTTTATTTTCGGGATAGAAAATCAAGTCCGATCCTGCTGGATGGCCGATGATTTTTTTGAAATTAAAGATCAGTTTGTCTTCTGTGGCTTCGTCGTTAGAGCCGAATTTTATTTCATTAATGAATTCGATGAATTCAGCTTCTGTGTAGTCGGATAGCTTGCTCTTCAATTCCATTTATTTAGTGTAGCGCCACTGTGCCTAGCGCAGCGCCAGCAGCAACAACAACGCCTGATCCCTCCAGCAGACCCAGTGACAGCGATCCACCAAGACGTTTAGCAATTGAGCTACCAGAAGCAGACCCGCCCACCAGTTGCAGTAGGGTGCCTCGGGCGGTAATGGCGGCCCCTGTGGCGAGCACTGCCCACAGTCCATAGTCGGCCAGTTTCTCACCGGGCACGAACCCGGCTGGGTTGTTGTGATTGATTACACCGTCAGGAAGGTTGCAGCTCTTTGCAAACACACAGCCCATGGTTTCGGGGTTGTCTTCTGGCTGCGGTGCAAGGTCTTTGTATTCCGCCCAACGCTGGGCATTGATATCGACAGGCTCTACGCCGCTGTTGTTACTAGTCGAGTTGGGCAACGCTGATTTGGGCACATAACCGGACATGCAGCTTCCTTTCGTCCTTGGAGGTTCCCGGCCTGAGGCAGGGGCAGGGTGACGTTAACGGGAATTACAAGCGCTGGCTGTAGGGCAACTCCTGTTAGCGGTGCTGAATTCCCTGTTCCATGTCATTGCAGAGAGCGGATGGTAACCGCACTAGCATGAGGGTTTGAATGGTGGCCTTTTGCACACCCGCTGCCATCGTTACGAAAGTTGGCTTCTGGCTGATTGTGAGCGTACACACGCTGCTTTCGACCCAAAGCTATCGATCAGCAATGGCAGGATTCGGCCCAGAGTGTGTAAAAACGCCTCCGCGAACCTTTGCTATGATTTCTGAGGATTTCATCGCAAGGATCGCCCATGAAGCGCTTTATCCAAGGTGAACATCGAGGCCAAGGCACCTTACTTCCCGAGAGCCTCGACGACTACGTCAGCGATACCAATCCGGTGCGCGTAGTCGACGTCTTTGTCGACGAACTCGACCTGGTCAATCTGGGTTTTGAAGGTGTCATTCCAGCCGACACTGGCCGACCTGCTTACCATCCCTCGGTCTTGTTGAAGATCTACATCTACGGTTATCTCAACCGCATCCAGTCGAGCCGACGCCTGGAGCGAGAAGCCCAACGCAACGTCGAACTGATGTGGTTGACCGGACGTTTGATGCCGGATTTCAAGACCATCGCCAACTTCCGAAAGGACAACAGCAAGGCCATTCGAGGCGTCTGTCGCCAGTTCGTTGTGCTGTGTCAGCAGTTGGGATTATTCGGAGAAAATCTGGTCGCGATCGATGGCAGTAAGTTCAAAGCCGTCAACAACCGCGACCGCAATTTCACCAGCGCCAAACTGAAACGGCGCATGGAAGAAATTGAATCGAGTATCAATCGTTACCTGGCAGCACTCGATGCTGCCGATCGGCAAGAACCTCCATCTTCCGAGCCCAGTGCCGTGCGGCTGGAAGAGAAAATCGCCAAGCTCAAAACTCAAATGAAGGAGCTTCAGGCGATCGAAATCCAGCTCAATGAATCACCGGATAAACAGGTCTCACTGACCGATCCAGACAGCCGATCCATGATGACGCGCGGCACGGGAATTGTTGGCTATAACGTGCAGACAGCGGTCGACACGCAGCACCATTTGATCGTTGCGCATGAGGTGACCAACGTTGGTTCCGACCGCGATCAACTCAGCTCGATGGCTAAGCAAGCCCGCGAGGCGATGGCGTCAGAAACGTTGTCGGTAGTGGCGGACCGAGGTTACTTCAAAAGCGAACAAATCCTCGCTTGTCACGATGCCGGTATCACCGCCTATGTGCCCAAACCGATGACCTCTGGAGCCAAGGCTGACGGGCGTTTCAATAACGATGCCTTCATCTATGACGCGGCAAAAAACGAATACATTTGCCCGGCTGGCGAGGCGCTGGTCTGGCACTACTCCTACGTTGAAAAAGGCCTGAATTTGCATCGTTACTGGAGTTCGAAATGCCAGGGCTGCGCGTTGAAGTCGCAATGCACCCCGAGCACGGAACGACGAGTGCGACGCTGGGAGCATGAAGCTGTATTGGAGGAAATGCAGCTTCGGCTGAGCAAAGCACCGGAGATGATGCGCGTCCGAAAACGGACTGTTGAGCATCCCTTCGGGACGCTCAAACAATGGATGGGTGCAACGCACTTCCTGACACGAAAGCTGGCTGGGGTGAGCGCGGAGATGAGCTTGAATGTGCTCGCCTACAACTTGAAACGGGTCATGAAAATCATTGGTGCTAACGGTTTAATGAAGGCGCTGTCGGCATAAAAAGGCTGGCTTTGGCCCATCCCAGAGGCTGTAAAAACAGCGTTACGTGTTCTAGGTCGCGACCGATGCGACTCGAAGCATTGACCGTGCGATCGCTCAGCCAACGAACGTCAATGGCTCAAGACGATCAGGTTATGAGCGTTTTTACACACTCTGGGCCAATAGCTGCCGGTTCAGGACGCCGTGCCATCGTCTCTAACCGCAATCTCAAATTTTGCTGGAGCCGTTCACTTACGCGTCTGCTTAGAATGAATGGCGGACGGTCATGAGTATGCGCTTTTGGCTGTTCTCCGTTGGTTGTGACCGGCCACTTCTGGCCGATCGTTGCCTTTCGAAAAGGGCAGCTTTAGGTCGATATCAGCCCTCTGTGAACGTCTGCTTATCACTATTTTGCCTTGAGTGTTGCAACTGAAACTGTTGAGAAACCCCATACGGTTCTCATAGAGCACGAAGGTCAGTCACACCTCGTAATGGGCCTCATTTTAAGGCTTGGAGGTGTCTACGAAACCCGGGGGATTCAGTTTCACAAACTCACACCCGCTTCTTCCCTGTTTGTTCTGCCTGATAAACCTCTGCAAAAATTTCAGTGATTGAGCGCAGTGGTTTTTGCTTTTTTAGTTCTTTCACCCGTTTAGTCAGTCTGACCAAAACATCGCTTGGCTTTGCCCATTGCTCTTCAGGTAGTGGCTCGGACCAATCACGCATGGCTTGCGGCAATGCCTTGCGTCCGACTTTCGCAATGCGGCGAATTTCCCATTCGACGATTCGATTGGGTAACGTCCAGAATGTCATGAGGTGGTAGAGGTACCAGAAAAAGGCATAGACCCACCCAACTTCCTTTTCGCGAATCCGGCGGTGCAGGCGTGCCCGGGCATTGCGGAAAGTATGCATCCCTTCATGGGGTGGATCATCTGGACCTTGCAGGTCCATGGGGTCCTGAATGCTTTTTAGGTCGTGGACTTCGTATTCCATGTAGGCACGCACGGCCTCCCAATGGGCTATGGCAAGTGGCAGACCGCCACAAACGAATTCAACGCTGACCAACTGTCCCTCGTGATGGAACCCCATGCCCATGCCGTACTGTCGCCGAACACCATACTGGGTTGCGCCTTGCGCCTGAACCACCCAGGCGGAGAGCGATTCCCAAGGCACAAAAACCGGAGCTTCTGCGCCCGTGGGCATGAAGCAGACTTCACGGCGCTGACGGTTGAAGCGGGTCGGTGTGACTTGTGTGTACTTTTTATGATTGTAGAGCCACACGGCGAGGCCGATGCCCAGGCCGCCCAAATACATCCAGATAGCTGGTTCGCGAGTAGCTAAAAAGACGCCTTGCATCGCACCCCGAATGTCAGCCCGACCGTAGCCGAAGCTTGCACCAAAGAGTGCGATGATAATCGGGCCACCTAAGACCATTAAGAGCGCAGCGGTAAAAGGACCACCCAGTGTCATCTGCCATGAAAACACTTGTGGTTTGCCGCCGCCGAAATCCAGATACGTATCGTTGAGATCGCTTACATAAGGGCTGTGTGGGGATGCGTCGGTGGGCAGCGGCAATGGTGCCAAAAACGTCGTGTTGCCAGAGGGGAACCGCTCGATGTCTCCTGCACGGTGCAATTGCCTTGCCGCTGGATCTATCGGATCGATATCAAGGTTTTTGGACATGCGAAGCAAATTCCATCATCAGGGGTTCTACCTGGAGCAGAGGCGCTTGAGGGGGAGGTGGGACTCGATCAACTGAAGGGAAGGCGCCAATTCCTCTTGGATCAAGACGGATATAGTGTGTTTTCTGTTGAGGCTCTCCGCTGGAACTGGTGCTTTGAACAGCCACGAAGAAAATAAATCTTTCCCGTTTACCTTCGTTTATCTTGCGCCTGATTCATTTAACGCGATTTCCTGCCAAAGAATGCTAAGAAAACTAAACATGTCCTCTATAGTCTCACTTTAGTCTTCTGTTTACCATTTCATCTCGGCTTCTGAAAATATCGCGCCTGCTGGTAGTAGTGAGCGCAGGGTGTCTAGATATTTATCAAATAGTTCGTTGGGCAGTTTAGCCTCGAACCCAACCATAAATTCAGTCTCTCGCGCTAAGATGATTTTTCGTTTTCTGTCTACTGTTACAAATTTATATCTACTCCATTCGGCTGATGTCTCGATCTGCGGTGTGTTAGTCCACTGTATAAAAAATCTCGCCGCGACTACCGCCATGCCTGTTGGTCCGGCAAGCAATAAAATCAAAGATTGTTCAAATACAGCTAGGCCAATAATAAAAACAAGAAATAATATAGAGATGCTTTTAAATAATGTCCCAGCTGCTTTTGGGAAGTGGAGTTTCGACTCTACGACGCCAAATGAGTCTGAGATGGTGTAGCGGTAAATTGTTTTTTGTCGAACCACTAGTGTCCATAAGTAGATAGACATTAATGTCATTACGGTGCCGAAGCGAAGACTTAGAAATACAGACTGCTCATTTTCAAGCAAGTGTAAAAAATAGTTTTCATAAGCGCCATTGGCAATCGCAATTAATCCAGTCAGCGTCATTATGGATATGCCAATATCCATGCACAAAGTATCGCTAGGTAAGGCTTTTATTGTCCATTCCATTAGTGTTTTTTGATTTTTTTTATCAACGGACTCATGGAGGGTTACATTGTCATCAGTTTTCATTGTTTTTGCGGCTTACGTCATTCGTGAATAGGAAGTACGGCTGCATTTTCACGGCCACCAAGTTCTTGCACCACTAAACTACTTTTGTCCAATGCGCTAATTCGAGTATCTTTTTGATCTTTCACGCCTTCTTCTGAAAGCTCTAACTGATAGCGGTAACCTCTGTTGCCCTCGCCAGTCGCTAGGGTTTCGGTAGGGTACCAGATTTGCACTTCGATATTCTGAGCTTCCTTGGTAAGAGGAACCCAAGTCTGCCATATAAGAGGGCTCATCTTCGGTTGGTAAAGAAGGCGCAGCATTATGGCGAATGTTAGGTTTTTGACGTGTGCTCGGTGTTATTCCGAATGAGCCGGCTTGGACAATTTCTCCATTATTCAAGAGCAGTGACTCTAATTCGTCATTTAATTTTGCCACTGGGAGTATATAAAAAGGTCTATGGCTGGAAACTAAATTCATTCTAACAAGAGATCCTCTTTGTTTTGCGGGGAAGTATATCTGTACCCAGGCGCCGTCTTGAAGGTAATATTCCGTTTGCCCAATGGATGGACTATACCGATATGCTTTGATAAACGTAGGCTTTACAAATAAGGATGGGCTCATTTGAATTTCTAATAAAGACCTGTTTTCTTCATTTTTATCATTTATTTTTTCACTGGGTGTTTTGCTCCAGGTAGATTTGTACAGCCAATTTTCAATTGCATCTCGTTTTAGATAATTTAGTGTAACAGTTGCTAATAGGTACACAATCCCAGCGATTAACGCAGCCGCGGCAAACCACGGATTCATGGCGAGTGCTATTAATTTCGCGCTTCCCAGCAAGCCAGAGATACCTGCAATTAACTGGAATAGGCCGATCACAGCCATAGATGCAACTGCCACCTGTTTTACCACAAGCGTCGCTCGCTCATCGCTATTTGTCGTACCTTCCAGATCGTCTTGTATATCCCAATATTCAAAGCCTGTCGCTAGCAACGAAAATGCACCAAGTCCAATAAGACGTCCGCTGAAACCTCGAATTATTTTTCCCCAGTCTTGCCTCTGCGAAGTGGGGCTTTCCCAAAATAAGAAAGTAAATCTGTCCCGGTTACCTGAAAAAAAGAATTTCCCGGGCTGCAGTTAAGGCTGGTTATGTCCCAGCAAGTTTTACAGTTAGAGCCTCAATCGCAATGATAAATTCAATGTAAGCACCAATTGCACCACCGATGGTTCTCAACTCACCCTTCGCCCGTATGTTTTGCTCTTTACTTTGAAATTCCACATCCACGTTCCAAATCTCAATCAACTACACCCCCGACGGAAAAAATGGCGTGAATTTAGTTTGCTAAAACAATAGATCTGCCCATTTTTTAATCAACGTACTTCACATGATTTGCCATCAGGTTGGTGCGGCTGAAGGTGTCGATAGCATCAATTCGCTTTAGCATTTCCTTAACTTTAATCTTAAAAGTTTCGTCATCCATATCAATCCAATATCGGGGCGCACGACCGATTACCTGATCATGATTAGCTGTTGTTGGATCTAAATGGCGGTGAGACTCATAAAGGGGAAGGTCGGGAAGTGGACGATTAACATCCATGAAGTTTTGAAAGAAATCCCATAAGGCACAGGGGCGTTGTGTTGTGTTGTCGGGTGTAATCAAACTGTTGAAGTTTATGCGGATGTCTCGATAGCGATGTAATAAATAAAGTCCATTCATAGGTAGCCCCTGGCGGTCAGGGCTAGTGAAAATATAAGCATCAAATTCGTGGAACGGAGCAGTTTTTATTTTGGCTGTTTCGTTGTTTTTGAGCTTTTTGTATTCAAATACGGTCACTGTTCCAGTACGTCGATTTAGTTCCCAAAGTGGGCCTTTGGGTGGGCGAAACCAGAAGTGTGGAAAGTAACTGATCACAGTGTTTCCAATAACCCAGCAAAAAAGAGGTATACCTAGAGTCCAAGAAAAAAAACCACTCATGGCTTCTGTGAAAAGTTCCATCCAAGAGCGTTCTAGTGATAGTGCTCCAATAAAAAAAACGAGGACGGTGATAGGGAGCAGGACTATGAAACTCCACTTTCCTCCGGCTTGCATGAATAACCAGAACTGAGAGCGAAACGGTAGCTGAGCGAATCGGAAGCATTCGTGATCATATTTCTGGTGAAGCTCTACTCCTTCAAAGGGAGCGGGCACATAAGAACCTCTCCTTCGTTTTTCTTCTTGTTCTTTTTTTAGGTGTTCGTTGAAACGTAAATCGCTTGGCGTTGGATCTTCCATTATGCTTTCTGGGGCAACATCCTGAGACGCTCCCCAAGGTAAGCGAATTCCCGAAAAAGCATTCATTCCAATTCGCTTTACTGAATCAGCTTGGTTTGGAATCCGATTTGGGCGATAGGCGTCAGGTGCATAATAAGGTTTGATTTCGATAGAGTGGCTCATTATGAGGCACCTTGTGGGTCATGGTCCGCCCAAAAGGGCCGATTAGTTTTATTAAAATCCGCCTTGGAGTAAGTTGGATCATATTGGGTTGGATCTTTAATGGCCGGTGCAGGGAAATAACGGGTTTCACCTTTTCCCTGAAGACTAAATTGCGCTCGAACCGCCCAGCTATATCGACTCGTACTGTAACTCAAGGCAATAGAAGGTGAAAGGGGGGTTGAGAAGTATAACTCAAGAGCATCATTGTACAACCGTTGTGCTCTTGCCTCTGTAGAATTACTGGCTACCTTTGCAACAATACGAGAGGGGCTGCCTTTTATGCTAGTGTAGATTATAAGTTCCGCGAGGCGACACTCAGCTTTAATACTGATACTACCTGTGCTAGCGATCAACCCAGGTAGAAGGCTCTCAAGTCGGACCAATGTGTCAGAGCTACGTACCTCGTATGTTACTTCGTTGTTCACGTCTAAAGTTGCCCCTGGTTGGTAGGCAGGATTACGACAGACTGTGATGTTAATTCCTGCTAGCAGACCGATAAGGCGATAGAAGGCTTCTTTTGGATCTTTTAGATGTTGAGATGCGGTTCCTCCCCCAACACCAAATGGGCCGTTAGTCAGCCAGTCTTCTAGGGGTGTACTACTTAACCATAGCACCAAGCCTGCACCTATCCCAATTAAAAGCAGAGACAACCAACCTAATGGATGCAGATTTAATAACGGAGTCGCTGTCAGTAGGCCGGCGGTAACTCCCGCCAATGCGCCTCCCGCCATAAGTAAATATCCATACATAGCTTGATCATTCCATTGCCAAGCATACCAGGCGTCATAGATGTTTAGGACTGCGAAAACAAGACCTGCGACACTTTGAGTTAGTAGTCGCGTGAACGAGCCCCATGAAAGACAGGACACCGTTTCCCCCTTACGATAAGGGATAGGCAAACGGTTATGTTTATGACTAATAGCAACGACAAGAGTGGGGAGCTTTTGGGGCAGGAGCGGCGGCGCCGCTGGAGCCCAGAGCAAAAGCTGGCCATGGTTCGCGAGAGCCTTGAGCCAGGACAAAGTGTGTCGGTGGTCGCTCGACGCAACGGCATCAATGCCAACCAGTTATTCCTGTGGCGCAAGCTGTATCAGGACGGCAGCCTGTCGGCGGTCAGTGCAGGCGAAGCCGTGGTGCCGGCCTCCGAGCTGAGCGATGCGCTCAAGCAGATCCGTGAACTGCAACGGATGCTGGGCAAGAAAACGATGGAAGCAGAAATTCTCAAAGAGGCCGTGGAGATCGCCCGATCGCGAAAATGGATTGCGCACTCACCCTTGTTGCCGGGGGACGACCAGTGAAGCTGGTCAGCGAATGTCTCGGTGTGGCGCGCTCGCAATTAACGGTTCAAATCAAGCAATCGGTATCGCCCAAAGTACGGCGAAGCAGGCCTGTGGACGATACTGCGCTGGTGGTCGAAATCCAGCAACAGGTCAGCGAGCTGCCCAGCTATGGCTACCGTCGGGTCTGGGGATTGCTGCGTCGTGCACGTGAAAAGCGGTCGCTGCCCGCGATCAACGTGAAGCGGGTTTACCGGGTCATGCGTGATCACAATTTGCTGCTTGAACGCCGGATCAAACAGCCCGGCGTGCCGCGTCGGCACGAAGGCCGTATTGCCGTGGAAACCAGCGATACGCGTTGGTGCTCGGACGGCTTTGAGTTCCGTTGCGAGGACGGCGCCAAACTGAGCGTGACCTTCGCCCTAGACTGCTGTGATCGCGAAGTGATCGGCTGGGTCGCGAGCCCGACCGGGTACAGCGGCGATGACATCCGCGACTTGATGCTGGAAAGTGTGGAGAAGTGCTTCGGTGATCAACGGCCTGCAACGCCGGTGCAGTGGCTCAGCGATAACGGTTCGGCCTACACCGCCGAACAGACGCGCCTGTTTGCTCGACAGATCGGCTTGCAGCCGGTGACCACCCCGGTGCGTAGCCCACAGAGTAATGGCATGGCCGAGAGTTTCGTGAAGACGATCAAGCGTGATTACGTGGCGCACATGCCCAAGCCGGATCGAGAAACGGCGCTGCGTAACTTGGCAATTGCCTTCGAGCACTACAACGAGCAGCATCCACACAGCGCCTTGAACTATCGCTCTCCGAGGGAGTTCAGGCGCTTAGCGGCAGCATCAATTTAACGGGGAGTTGGTGTCCGGTTTTGTAGGGGCAAGTCCACCGACGCAAGACTGACCCAACTCCAATCGGCAGAAATACAGCACAGGAAATGGTTCGCGAGGAATCCGACTGGGTCAGTGGCATCTCGGTAACTGGGTCAATTCAGCATCGGCGCCAACAGATGTAGGCAATGTAGGTATTGATTTTCTCTTGCAGCAACAGCAGGTGTTCACCTTGTTGGACCTTGTCTCCCCATTGGAGGTGGTCACTGATAACCAGAATTACATTTTCGGGTTCCCACTTTGGTGCGGCAATAATATCCACTACTTTCGTTTATAAAATGGACATGTCTGCTTTCTCAGAGGGGTGAGTCAGGTCGAAGGATGAATCGTCCCCGTTTCGTAATCCACTCTTTGCGGTGGCTGCCGGTGGCGTGCTCATGCGTTGTCCTTGGTATGTCCTGCTACTCACCATCAAGCTAATTCTTGAACCGTCTGCGCGGCTAATTCGGCTTCACGTTTTGCGATGGCTTCTTCCAGTTCTGGAGATCTCTTGGCCCACTGCTCGGGCGGCAGTGGTTTGGACCATTCGATGATGTCGGGGTATAGCAGGTCAGGCGGGTAAGACAATTTAAAGTTCTGCAATTTTTCCGCGAAATAGGTCCCCAAAATCGTAATGCAGAATATCCCCCATACAACACCTATCAGGTCACCCTTACGCAGGTCGATGATGAGCGATCCGATTTGCGTTTTCTCGTATGGGGCGATGCCTACTCGGCTATCAGGTACGGCGTTCGGCCCTATTTCCATGTAACTACGTGTGCACTCCCACAACGCCATGGCCGTGGTGCCGCCGCCACAGTTGAAACCGAATGAAAAATGTTTGTTGTCTTCTTTGGCCTGCGGGTCTGGGTTTTCGAAGCCGATAATCAACAAGCCCATGGTGGCTTTACCGGCTTGGCTCACCGAGGATTGTTGCGTGGCTGCTGCCGTGACGCTTTCCCAAGGCACAATCCAGTATTCACCATTCTCTCGCGGCACGCACACTTCACGGCGCTGCCGATTGAAGCGCACGGGTAAGGGGACGTCGCGGAATAGGCCCTGAACAATAAAGAGTGCGGGCACACCAATAATGATTCCCCCTACAATCAAGATCATTGCAGGTTTTGGAGTGATGTACCCCATCAGCGCAAGTACCACTACCATCGGCCATAGCACCATCACAGCCGAACCGATGCTGTAATTACCAATGTCGAGAAAAACATTGTTTTTACGCCAGATGGTGTTAAGCACATCGCAGGGTTTTTCACCGGTGGGGATGGGCAGCGGCGCCAAATAATCGTTGTGCGAAAACAAGCGTTTTTTTGTGGTGCCTGCCGGTGGCGTGCTCATTTCTGTTCCTTGGGTTGCAGGTAAATCGACCCGGGTTGCTGATCGCCGAGCGGATAGCTTGACACACGATCCAGTTCAGGTGTCGGATCGTCCCGCAGGGCAATCACCCCTGCGTTATTGCTCAGTGTAAAGGCCACCCCACGTGTACCACCGACAAAACTATCGCCGCCCAGCATCGCAATCAATGGCGTGCGATACCGCAACCGCAGGGACAGCTTGCTCGGCGGTGTACTGAAGACGTTCGATAGGGACTTGAAGGGACCACTCAGGCGCAAGCCCTGACCCTCCTGGAACGGTATCCACGTGCAGGTGCTGGTTTTCAGCCAGAACGGCGACAGATCGCGCCATGGGCGCGGTGGTTTGTAGGCGGAGTACGGGCTGTTTTGGAGTTCAGACGAGTCTGGGCGCGAAGCGCACGGGTGTAATTAAATAAGTCGCGTTATTTCTATTAGATAAGCCGTTTCCATTGTGTATGCATATTGGCCCGCTCAATCACGATCAAACGCCCCGAATGTTCGGGGCGAGTATGGGAATTGCTAACCGCTATTTTGCGGCTTTCTTACCCGACAGATTAGGTCGCGGCGAAACCGCCTTCACCACATCATCAATGATCGCTTTACCCATCGCCGTCAAATAGTGCGCGGCCCAGGCGTGACGGTCGGTGTCTCTTTCGAAAGCGGCGTCCTGTGCGAGCGCCTTTGCGAGGAACAGCAGGTCAGACGCCTTTGACAATGCTTCATCTACGGGTACGTCAGCGCTGACGTGGAACATTGCTAGGTCTGAGCCAGAGCAGTAAATGCAGGGGGTAAAGCCGAGGGTTTTTGCTTCTGTTGGTTCGGTCATTTGTCACCTCCGGTGAAGGGGAGGCTGTGAGAAAGGTCGAGCGTTGGGTCATTGTGCAATTCGAAGTTGCGTCGAAGGGCAAAGCTGAAGTGATACGGAATTACGCTGTGCATTGGTCGAACTCCTTGACATGAGGAGCTGCCACTTTCGTTTCCAAGCGAATGGGTGGCAGCTGTGCGCAGGTTGGAAAACCGGGAGTCAAGGAGACCGGCACGCCCGAAGGCGTCCCACGCACAACCGCCATAACACAAGTTCGTAGGCGTAAAGCCGCCATGAAGTGTGAAGGGCGAGCTGTTGCGTGACTCGTCGGGTTTCCAAGCCCGGTCGCTGAATATGCAGCGACGTCAGGAGATTATCCCGTCGACGAGATGGCCAACAAGGAGGTCGCCAGCCCAAAAGCACAGCAAACGAACCCGCCTTACGCAACTCTAGGAGTTTGCCTACAACTTCTTCGAGAGTCACCCAGATATTCTGATCACCGTGCAACACAACATCTGAACACCAGGCACGCAAAGGCTACTCAGGTCGCTAGATTAATCCCCCCCAGGCGCCCGCCGGATATTTTGGATTTTCGGCTAGTCAGAGGACTCACCCTTGAGCGTAATGAATTACCAAGGCTACGCCGCTCGAATTGAATACAGCGACGAAGACGGCCTGTTCATTGGCCACATCGCGGGTATCAAAGATGTCGTCGGGTTTCATGGCGAGTCAGTTCGCGAGCTTCGAGAGGCCTTTGAAGAGGCTGTCATCGATTATCTGGACACGTGCGCCAAGCTCGGGCGGGAACCACAGAAGCCCTATTCGGGAAAGCTCAGCCTGCGTTTAGCCCCGGCTCTCCACGCTACGGTCGCCGTAAAAGCTCAGTTGGCCCATAAAAGTATCAACCAGTGGGTTGCTGATGTGCTTGATCGTGAGGCGCACGCCTGACGGCATCGGCACTTTTAATGGAAGCGGTTTCGACCCTGTAACGAAAATGGGCGACCATCAATCGTCGCCCATTTTTCGCATATAGAGAACCTGGCGCTGAGTCTTACTTCTTACTACACCCCTCAACATCCCCCTGCGTCTTCAACTCCGTCTCAATCCCCAACCGATATTTACAATAATCAATAATTAACCCCCGCTGCTCTTCCGTCAGCCGTTCCACTTTTCGAGTGTCACCGTCATTGGCATGAATGTTATGGAACTTGATTTGCAAAGTAGGGTGTTTCTTGATGAAGGGAATGGTTTCTACGTCGGCGTCTTCCAGGGCGTTGTAGTAGCCGATGTTCAGCACGCCCAGCAAAATCAGCAGGGCAACAGCGATCAGTTTTTTCATCCTTGAATCCTTGTGAACATGTTTTTTTGATGTGACATCCAGACCGATGCCGTCATTCGTAGTGATGCTCAACTTCCATTCCGATGCCGACGCCTTCCAGCACCTCTGTCACGCGGGCGATGAAGTATTCCGCTTGTTCTGGGAGTTCGTATTTGGCGATCAGGCGAATGGTGGGGGACTTGCCGAGGGCGCCGGGGATTTCGGTGTAGATTTCGCCGCTTTCGATGAAGGCGACGTACGTATTGATCTTCTCTTGCAGCAGCAACAGATGCTCGCCTTCCTCGGCTTTGTTGCCCCATTCCAGGTGGTCGGTGATGGCCAGCACAACCTGTGGCTTCTCTTTAGGTATTCCCCAGAAATCAATGACGTGGGCATCGGTGATAGACATGCCTGTTCCTTCAGGTGAGTCGTGGGATTTCAGTGGGGGCTTTTAACACAGCGTGAAAAAAGGTGCTCCGTGTGGGCACCTTTTCTTGGTTCGAAGACCGCGAGAATCGACTTGAAACGAGCAACCCAACTCAGCGAGTTGTTTTCGGCCCGGAGGCATCCGCCATCGTTCCACTCCCGCAATTCACAAACGAAGACGTCTTCAGCCAGCGCTGATCCGGGTAATAAGAAAACAACAACTGCCCGTTCTTCATCGAATCAATCAACCGATGGGCAATCGCCGGTCGCACTGCGGGGCATCCGAGGCTGCGACCGATCCGGCCGTTGGCCCGGGCGAGGACGGGGCTGACGTACGGCGCGCCGTGAATCACGATCGCCCGTTCGAAGGCGTTGTCGTTAAACCCGGGTTCCAAGCCTTCCATGCGCAGCGAATAGCCGTTTTGCCCGACATAACTGGCCTGGGTGCGGTATAAGCCAAGGCTGGTGGCGAAGCTTTCGTTCTGGTTGGAGAAGTTGACGGCCATGTTTTCGCCGCTGTTGCGGCCATGGGCGACGAGTTCATGGAACAGCAGTTTGCGCTTCTTTAAATCGAAGACCCACAGGCGTTGTTCGGTCGAAGGCAGCGAGTAATCGATGACGGCGAGCCTCTGGACCGGGGCCGCGCCGCGGGCAATGCTGCACTGGGAGGCGCGTACGGCCAGCCCGATGACTTTGGCGTTAGCGCCAGGGGCCGCTTTGGCGAGGGCGGCCGCGAGAGAATCGGCGTACGCTGCTGGTATGGACGTTAACGTCAGCAGCAGGGCCGAGCATAGAAAGCCAAAGCGGTTTAGCGCCATAGAGATGTCTCATCAAGTTATTTCGAGTTTAGCAGGGCAAACGACAAGTGCTGAACGCACGAGATTAAGGATTATCCATGAGGCAACTATCAAGGTTATTCGTCATAAGCCGCATCTTTTTTATGGGCTTTCTGATCAGCGGCACGGCCTTCGGTGAAACTTCGCCGATTGTGGAGCAAACTTCGCCGATCAGCATGATCGAGGCGATACCCGACGATAACGTCGCCCAAGTGATACACGCGACGCTGGAGCCGATGATATCGGCGTTCCCACCGCTGCAGACCCGGCCGCGTCACCAGCGCATCGACGTCAATCGGGTGGTCCTGGATTTTTATACCCATCGGCAATTCCGTGCGGCCTGGACAAATCCCGACGATGTCACGCAGCTGTTGAAAAACCTCAACGACACACAAGTCGATGGATTGGAACCGACGGATTTTCGCGGTGATGATTTGGCCATGGCTCAGGCATCGATGCAGAACACGACGCCCACACCGGAACAGCAAGCAGCCTTCGATCTCGCGGCCACCCGCACTTACCTCACGGCATTGCTGCAGTTGCGTCGGGGCAAGGTTGATCCGGCGCGTCTGGACATGCATTGGAACTTCGATATTTCCGGCGCTGATCCCCGGGACGACGTGAATAAGTTCTTCATCGCACTGGATACGCATGATGTGGCCAGTGCCTTCGCGCAAGCGCCACCGCAAGAGGCGGTATATGTCGGTTTGCGGCAAGCCTTGGCGCAGTTGCGCACGATTCGTGACAGAGGCGGTTGGCCTAAAGTTTCCGAAGGGCAATCGCTCAAGCCGGGGATGGACGGCCCCGCTGTTGCGCAGTTGCGCGCGCGGTTGGCGGCAGGGGGTTATCTGGACTCCCGACACAGTAAAAATAATGACTACGACGATGCCGTGATGGCCGCCGTGAAGAAGTACCAGATCGAGCAATACCTGGGCGCGGATGGCGTGGCCGGGGCGGCGACCCTTGCTGCGTTGAACGTGCCGGTGCAGGCGCGTATCGATCAGGTGCGGGTCAATATGGAGCGGGCGCGCTGGCTGCTTTATAAGCTGCAAGGCACGTTCGTTATTGTCGATATTGCCGGTTATAAAGTGGCGCTGTACCGCGACGGCCAGCCGATCTGGCGCTCCCGGGTGCAGGTCGGTAAACCGTTTCGCAGTACGCCGATCTTTCAGGCCGAGATTACTTACGTCACGTTCAACCCCACCTGGACCGTACCGCCGACGATTCTGAAAGAAGACATGTTGCCGAAAATTCTCAGTAACCCGAATTACCTCAGCGCCAACCGCATCCGTCCGCTGGATCGGGAAGGCAACATGCTCGATCCGGCGACGATCGACTGGAGTAATCCACGGGGTATCACCTTGCGCCAGGACGCGGGGCCGGAAAACTCCCTGGGCCAGGTGGTCATCCGTTTCCCCAATGACTATGCGATTTACCTGCACGACACGCCGCACCGCGAGCTGTTTGCGAAGAACGTCCGGGCCACCAGTTCGGGCTGTATTCGCGTGGAAAACCCGCTGCAGTTGGTGGAGTTGCTGTTCAACGACCCAGTGCGCTGGAACAGCGCCGGGATTCAAAAGCAACTGGCCAATGGCAAGACCGAAAACATCCGCTTGCCGGTAAAAGTGCCGGTGCTGCTGGCGTACTGGACGGTGGACATGGGCAGCAATGGCCGGGTGGCGTTTAAACCGGATGTGTATGGCTACGACAGTCCGGTGTTGAAGGCACTCAATTCGCCCGGGAAGTTGCCGGCGCTGGATTTGCAGGCGGCGGCGGGGCCGGGCCGGCCTTAATGATCATCCCTGTAGGCCGGGCTCATTGCGTCTTGCCTACAGGGGAGTGCGCGGGGTTTACGTTTGAATAAACGTTATCCGAATCAGCGCGGATAGGCATCTATGTAAGTAACAACATCGCCTACCGTCTCGATTTTTTCAGCTTTGTCATTTGGAATTTGAATACCGAATTCTTCTTCAAAAGCCATCAAAAGTTGTACGTTGTCCAATGAGTGACCGCCAAGATCGCTAATTGCTGTGTCGGGAGTTACATCAGATTCCTTTACCCCTAAAATTTGGATGAGGAGTGTTTTTACTGTTGTAAATGTGTTACTCATTTTGGTTGCCTCGAATTTGAAAAAAACGCGTGTTTTTACGTTTCTACTCTTTTTGGGGGCGGCGTTTTCGCGACTGCCCGGATCAAGTCAAGCGCGGTTGGAAGTGAGCGTTGCTTACTTCTCAATCTTGGATAAAAGCGTTTCACCCTTTGAAATGACGCCCAGCTCCTGAAGGACGTAGTTGACGGCATGCAGCATTTCAATGTCTTCAAAGGTTTGTCTTTTAGTTAAAACTCGTCGCAATGGCAGCAGGATTTTCAGTGCGCCAACGGCGGCATCATCATGAGCGGCATCTTCATTGATGATTATATTGGCCTTGGCGTTTATTTGTTTTTCGATGAGTTTGTTTAACTCGTCCCTGGTTATGGTGTTATTCCTCGAAAAGGGTATCTTGAGGTTTTACGTTAGTATGTTTGGTGTTTCTGATCTACTGTCATGTTTGACAGTTTTTTAGAGATAATCCGAATAGCGAAATTGAATTTTTGACATAACGATAAAAACCGGAAAAAAGAGTAAAGCCGTCTGCTACATGGGCGAGAATCGGGTCGTTAGCTCATGCCCCTTTTTTGAACAAATGAGCAAGTGCCTCCAGCTCTCCTTTCTCCACATCCGAAACCATCACAAACCGCATGTGATTCTCTTCCCACGACACCACGTTAAAACCTCGAATCGACCGCGTCTGCGGCGGTTTATCCGCCTCGGTCGTCGGCAGGATAAACACGTTAATGATGTGTTTAGCCCGCCCATAGCTCAGCGCCGCAGTGGTCTGGTGTTGCAGATAATCCAGCCGCCCACCCAACAACGGAAACCCCTGCGCCGCGTAATCGAATACCGGTGGCGAGAAGTCGAGTTTGCCGGTGAACCAGGGCTTCACGGTGTGCCGGTCGGACGAAACTACATCGTTTAAATGTTCGCCCATCAGCGAGCGGACATGGCTGGAAACTGCTTCGTCCATCAACGGTTGTTCGCTGCCAGGCGTCGCCACGAAAAGCGCCACCGCCAAGGCCAGCGCGGCTGCTGAAAACGCAGGCGCGAACCAGTTTCGCCAGCGTTCGATCATGCTGATCCTGGGCGCAACAGGGGCAAACACACTGGCCGTCAACGACGCCGGCGCCGAGTAATACGGTGCATGCCGCTTCACGCTGACCATCAGCAATCGCGCCTCATCCAGCAACCGCACACACTCGGCGCACGAGGCCAGATGCCCGGCCACTTTCGCCGTCATTGCCGAATCAAGTTCCTTGTCCAGATAACCCTGTATCAGCGTCTGGCAAGCCGTGCAGTCGAGTTCATTCATGATCGTGCAACTTTAATAGTTCGAGTTTGAGCATGGCGCGGGCGCGGGCCAGCCTCGACATGACAGTGCCGATGGGGATGTCGGCTACCAGGGCGATGTCCTTGTAGGGCATGTCTTCGAGTTCCTTCAGAATGATGACCTCGCGAAACGCCGGGGGCAGGGCACTCAGGGCTTGCTGGATCAGCGCCGAGTTTTCCGTGTGGATGGCCAGCAGTTCCGGGGTTTGGCCGTGACTCAACGCGGCGTCGTCTTCGGGGAGTTCATCGCCGATGGCGACCCAGTGGTGGCCAGCCGAAGCCTTGAGCCAGGTGTAGCTTTCGTTGCGCACGATGGTCAGGAACCAGGCCTTGGCGTTGCCATCGGCGAAGCGGTGCAGGAACCGAAAAGCCCGCAGCGCACTTTCCTGCACGACATCGCGCGCGGCGCTGTCGTTGCCGGTGAGCCAGCGCGCGAGGTTGTACGCCGCGTCCATGTGGGGCGCAAACAGTTCCTCAAATCGCTTCATAGTGGTTTCCGCACTTTCCCACCCTATAACTGTGAGGCGCCGGGTTTTATTCCCGGAAAAAAACATATTTTTCGACGTGGAATAAAGATCGGTCCCACAAGGTTGTACCTCGTGTCAGCTACATCACTGTAGTCCGCCAGCGAGGGCATACCGATGGACATTCAAGCAAAACATCAACGCCGCACCGACGGTCCACTGAGCGTCGACCGCCGAACGCTGCTCAAGTGCTCGGCGTGGGCCGGGGCCGGTGTGCTCTGGGCCTTGAGCGGCGGCATTCCGCGAGCCTTTGCACTGGACAGCTCCGGCAATGTCAGCGACCCCAAGGCGTTGGCCAGTACCTTCCACTTTGTGCAGATCAGCGACTCGCACATCGGCTTCAACAAGGAAGCCAACCCGGAACCGGTGAAGACCTTGCAAGTGGCCATCGACAAGGTCATCGCGCTGCCAAAACGGCCGTCGCTGATCCTGCACACCGGCGACATCACCCACCTGTCCAAGGCCGAAGAATTCGACACCGCCGCACAACTGCTCAAGGGCCTGCCGTCGACGATTCATTACGTACCGGGCGAGCACGACACCCTCGACGAGGGCGGCGGCAAGCTCTACCTGGAGCGCTATGGCAAGGGCACCAAAGGCAATGGCTGGTACAGCTTCGACGACCACGGCGTGCATTTCATCGCGTTGGTCAATGTCTTCAATTTCCAGGCCGGGCGAGAAGCGAACCTCGGCGCCGATCAACTGGCCTGGCTGGCCGATGACTTGCGCGCCGTGAGCACCAGCACGCCGATCGTGGTGTTTACCCATATTCCGTTGTGGACGATTTATCAGCCGTGGGGCTGGGGCACCGAAGATGGCGACCAGGCGATTGCGATGCTGCGCAAGTACGGCTCGGTGACGGTGCTGAATGGGCATATCCATCAGGTCATCCAGAAGGTCGAAGGCAACATCACCTTCCACACCGCTCGCGGTACGGCTTATCCACAACCCGCGCCGGGTGCGGCGCCATCACCGGGGCCGATGACGGTGGCGGCGGATCAACTGCGCAATTACCTGGGCCTTACCGATGTGCGTGCGACACAGGGCGAGCATCCGCTGGCGCTGATTGATTCAACTTTGGTTTAGGGGAGGGTGCTCAGATGAAAACGCGACTGTTGGCCGTGGTCTGCCTGCTGCTGTCGATGCCGGTGTGGGCACAGGACGTGAAAATCGATATCAAGGAATTCATGTTCGGCCCCAAGGATTTGACCGTGGCCGTCGGCACCAAAGTGACGTGGGTGAACGATGATCAGATCCCGCACACCGTGGCGGAAACCCACAAGGCGTTTCGCTCGGGCGCGCTGGATACCAATGACAGCTTTTCCTGGGTGTTCAACACGCCGGGGGAGTTCGAGTATTTCTGCGCGCTGCATCCGCAGATGATCGGCAAGATTGTGGTCAGCCAATAAAAAGCCAGGCGCTGAAACCGGTGTGAGCGAGCAAGCTCGCTCGCACCAAGGATTTATAGCTCCAGGCCTTCCTGCACCACCGACAGCAGATTGACCTCAGTCAGCGCCACGGCATCCGGCTGTTGCCCGGACTGCTCGATCGACTGCAGCCACCATTGCGTTTCGCCGTGTTCGCTGACGGTTCGCAGCAGCGGAATCTCTTTGCCCTTGAGGTGGATCTCGACCCGGCCTGCACCGTCAGCGGTGAAGCGCACGATCGGCACGAAGGTGATGTTGTGGTGGTTGCCGTCGATCAGCAATTGGTCGATGGCGTAGGCGTAAGTCGCACCCTCAGGGTGGCGTTCGAACACATGGGTCGGGTTGCGGCGGATGCTCAGGCCAGCCTCAAGCAATGGCTTCAGCCACGTTTCGATCTGGTGATACATTGCGTAAACCTCGCCCGGCCAACTGTCGATTGCCTGATCGGTGCCGGTGGTCGCATCAGCGGCGTGTCGGGTTTCTTTCAGTTTTGCGGCGAGCTCGTCTGCCTTACTCATTTCGATTCCCTGTCGTGATGTAAGTGTGATCGTAGCCCCTTCAAGGTAATGCACGTTTTGCCCTGCGTCATGCGCTTGCAACACAAGCGTGACAAAACCATCCCTTGGCCGATATCCGGCCAGGCACGATCCCCAAGGAGTGGGTATATGAAGAAGCTTTACGCAGTCATCGCTATCCTGGCGATAACGTTCGGCAACATCGGCCTGAGCAGCGCTCGGCAATCGCAGCAAGGCAAGGCCCCGGTCGAGTCAGTGGCGGGGGTGTTCGATTACTACTTGCTGACGCTGTCCTGGTCGCCAACGTTCTGCCTGACTCACAAAGACGACGCGCAATGTTCCGGCAAAGGCTATGGCTTCGTGCTCCACGGCCTCTGGCCGCAATATGCCAAGGGCGGCTGGCCGGAGTCGTGCCCGCCCATGGTGGCGCTGTCACCGGCCGAGCGGACGCAAGGACTGACGTTGTTCCCGACCCCCAAATTGCTCGAACACGAGTGGGCCAAGCACGGCACCTGCAGTGGCCTGGGCGTCACGGGGTATCTGAATGCGGCGGACAAGGCTGTCGGCGCCGTGAAAATCCCGGAGCAACTGCAACCCTTCAGCAGCACCCATTACTTCCAGGCCCAGGAGATCGCGAACCTGTTCCGCCAGAGCAATCCCGGGATTGCAGCGGATGGCATCGCGGTGATCTGCAATGGCCCCGAGTTGTCGGAAGTGCGGGTGTGCATGGGCAAGGACCTAGGGTTCGGCGCATGTGGGAAAGGCGTGAAGACCTCGTGTCGTGATGGGGATATTCGGGTGCCGCCGTCGCGCTGAATCGCTCGGTTAAAACGCTGAAACTGTGGGCGCGGGCAAGCCCGCTCCCACAGGGCTTGCAGCGGTTCGAGTTTTTGAGGGTTCCAGAACCCGGCATTTGATCAAATCCGCCACATCCCTCATCCTTGCGCGCTTCAATGGATTGCCAGAAAAGCCTGCAAGGAGCTTTAGCATGAGCGGAAAACCCGCCGCCCGCCTCACCGACCCCACCGCCTGCCCGCTGCCGGGACACGGCACGAACCCCATCGCCAGCGGTTCGCCCAACGTCAATTTCGATGGCCTCGCTGCGGCGCGCATGACCGACAAATCGGCCTGTGGCAGCCCGATCACCGGGGGCGTCTCAGCCACCGTATTCATCAACGGCTTGAACGCCGCAACCCTCGACAGCGTGGGGGCTCACGGCAATGTGGTCATTGGCGGATCGGGCACGGTGATCATTGGCGACACCGTCGTCACGGCGCCATTCACCGGGCTATTGCCGATGCCGGTCAACTTCACCGACAAATTGAAACTGGTGAACGCGACGACCGGCGAACCGATGCCGAACCACCCGTACATGATTTTGCGTGCGGATGGCCGGCAGGAACACGGGGTGTCTGATGCGGCGGGGTTCACCCACGCGATCAGCTCGCATCTGCCTGAAAGCATCAAGTTGTTTTTGGAGGAGTGAGGCATGAGTGGTGGAACGGTTACTTGTGCCAAAGGTGTTACTTATAAGCAGCAAGGCGAATTTACGCTGACGGATAAGAAGGACGTCAGTGAGAAGAGGGTGCCGATTGAGAGTACCAAGGTAATTGTCTTTTTTGTGGGTGGGGCGGGAGATAAGGAGAAATACTATTTTTCCGGAACGTTTGGAAACGCCCAAGATGCCCAGACTGCATTCGATCCACGAACGCTATGCTTGAAAGAACTAGGTCAGTATCGTTCCGAATGGTTAGGGTATAACGAAGTCAGGGGTAAAAAGGACATTCAGAAATTCGTACTGGATGTTATTCCTTATAAGTCGTGCCCTGTATATATCGTGGGGCATAGTTTGGGCGGGTGGAATGGTGCGCATTTATCCAAAATAATGTCTGATTGGGGGTACAAGATAAAAATGTTGATCACCCTCGACCCAGTGGGTGAAGGCGCATTGGTCTGGCTAGGTTCGGATATCTACCGGGAGACGCCCACCCCGGTAGCTGAGCAATGGATAAATGTAAAAGCAGTGCCTACGAAGAAGGATCAGTCTGACTCGGTTGCAGAATTTGGTGAGAAATGGCGGGTTTCGGGTGGTCCCGCTATTAACGTCACGATGGATACCAATCATTACAATGCAGTCGCAATGCTAACTAGATCCATTGCAGGTGCGAAGTCTGCAGGCGACATCATGTACGAATCCATCATGAAAGAGTTTCCATGATATGAAAAGGATAGTGCTGGTTCTTTTGATTTTGGCCTGCGCATCATGTGCCAAAGATCATAATAAGCCTTCAGCAGATTTGGCGTTTGTATCCGTTGAGCGGGAAGGAGACTTGCCTCTTTATGATGTCAGTTTCAGCGCCAGCGTTAATCTGCAGGACCTTTATGGGCAAGGCGAGGGATTGGGGCAGGCTTCAACTAAGCTTGTCTGCGCGTTGGAAAATGACAGTGATTTCTCTGTCGGCAACATTATCGAACGCTCCGCTTATGGTTTGATTGAAAAAAGTGCTATCGCTCATTCCCCAGGGGCGTTCAATTATGTCACTCGCGCCTTTTTGAGCGAGACACGTAATAAAGGAACTTCCCGAAGAAATCTTTCAGTCAGCGAACTGAACTCGATGTTGGCAAATAAGGCAGATATTCCATGCAAGGTCGTCATTACGGCCTACGGTTACAAGCCTTACTACACCAATACCCTGCACATCCCCACCACCGACCTTCTACGCGAAATCAACAAGCCCAAATCCAACTGACAAAACCCGGAGGCGTGATCTTCAACCCCGCGCCTCCTCACTCAACGCCCCCTTCAAAAACTCAACCAAGGCCCGCTGCATCCCGGTCAACGTGCCCTCGCGACTGACCAACGCCAACTCCGACGCCGGCAGTTCAGGCAAATCGGTACACACCGTGTGCTCCGGCAACACCGCCGACTCCGGCAACACAGAAATCCCCAACCCCGAAGCCACCGCCGCTTGAATCCCGGTCAAGCTATGGCTGCCAAAAGCCACACGCCAGGGCCGTTGGGCCACATCCAGCAATCGGGTCGCCCGCTGCCGGTAAATACAACCCTGGGGAAACAGCGCCAACGGCAACACTCCGTTAGCCGAGTCGACCCCCGCACCTTTGACCCACACCAGCACTTCCGGCCAGGCCGCCCAGCACGGCCCGCTGTCGGGTTCGCGTTTGATCAGGGCGATGTCGATGTCACCGGTGTCGAGTTTCTGCTTGAGGTCCAGGCTCATGCCGCTGATGGTTTCCAGCCGTGCGTGGGGTCGGGCCTGGCTGAAACCGGCGAGGAGTATGGCCATGCGCCGGGCGTCGAAGTCTTCCGGCACGCCGAGGCGCAGGATCTGCAGATCGACGTCGCTGGCCAGGGCCTGTACCGCTTCCGAAGACAGCGCCAGCAAGCGCCGGGCATAGCCGATCAGGCGTTCGCCATGTTCGGTGACTGTGACGTTTTGCCCGGTGCGGTCGCGAATCAGCAGCGGATGCCCGATCAGCTCTTCGAGTTTGCGCAACTGCTGGCTGACCGTGGACTGGGTCCGGTGCACGCGTTCGGCGGCGCGGGTGAAGCTGCCTTCGTCGACCACGCAGACGAAGCTTTTGAGCAATTCAAGATCGAGCATGGCGGCCTCTTGGTTATTCGATTATCAACTGAGATGGCGGTATAGATTTAATTTCACACTATCACCATGCGCTCATAAGCTG
Source organism: Pseudomonas sp. Emmai (assembly GCF_055179735.1). Lineage (NCBI taxonomy): Bacteria > Pseudomonadati > Pseudomonadota > Gammaproteobacteria > Pseudomonadales > Pseudomonadaceae > Pseudomonas > Pseudomonas sp. Emmai. The sequence goes on from NZ_CM143685.1 coordinate 2,654,493, forward strand.
AAGCTCTCATCTCAGAGGAAACGCTCATGACGCTGCAGCACACCCCGCGCCCCAAATGGCTGACCTTCGATTGCTACGGCACGCTGATTCAGTGGGATGAAGGCCTGAAAGCCGTGGCCGCCGAGATCTTGCAGGACAAGGGCGAGCACTCGATCGACGTCGATCGCCTGATCGCGGTCTACGACCGGCATGAACATCAATTGGAGCAGACCCCGCCGCACCGTTCGTTTCGCCAATTGAGCACCCTCGGCTTGCAGCGGGCCCTGGAGGAGTTGGGGCTGGCGAGCCTGCCCGAAGACAGTCAGCGCCTGGCCGGGGCGATTCCACGGATGTCGCCGTTTCCCGAGGTGGTCCAGACCCTGGCACGGCTCAAGGCCATGGGCTTCAAGCTGTGCATCGTGTCCAACACCGATGACGACATCATCGCCGGTAACGTCGCGCAACTCGGCGGGCACATCGATCGGGTCATCACCGCGCAACAGGCCGGCGCCTACAAGCCCAATCCACGGTTGTTTGACTACGCTCATCAACAGTTGGGGGTGCGACGTGACCAAGTGGTGCATATCTGCGCCAGCCCGACGCTCGACCACACCGCCGCCCGGGACATGCAGTTTCGTTGCGTGTGGATCGATCGCGGCACCGGTCGGCAATTACTGCCGGACTATCGGCCGGACGCCATCCTCAACACCCTGGACCAGGTCGTTCCCTTGTTCACCTCCCTTGGCTGGTAACACATGGAGTCGTCGCTATGGCACACACCCTTGCAGGCAGTTCCCGCCCCGCGCGCTATGCCGATCTGAACCTGGATTCGGAGGCCGCCCTCATTGCCCGCACGGAATTGGCGGCGTGCTTTCAACTGGCGGCGCTGCACGGTTTGGAGGAGGGCATCTGCAATCACTTTTCGGCCATGGTGCCGGGGCGCGATGATCTGTTTTTCGTGAACCCTTACGGTTATGCGTTCGCCGAGGTCAACGCGGAAAACCTGCTGGTCTGTGACTTCCACGGCAATGTCGTGGCGGGTGACGGGCAGCCAGAGGCGACCGCGTTCTACATCCATGCCCGGCTGCATAAACAGCTGCCACGGGTCAAAGTGGCGTTCCACACGCACATGCCCAACGCCACCGCCTTGTGCTTGCTGCAAGGCCCGCCGCTGCTGTGGCTGGGGCAGACGGCATTGAAGTTTTACGGGCGCACGGCGGTGGATGAGGACTACAACGGCCTGGCCCTGGATGAGTCCGAAGGCGATCGGATTGCCAGTGTGCTGGGCGCTGCCGATGTCCTGTTTTTGAAGAATCACGGGGTAATCGTTTGCGGGCCGACCATCGCCGAGGCCTGGGACGATCTGTATTACCTGGAACGGGCCGCCCAGGTGCAGTTGCTGGCGATGGCGACCCAGCGCGAGTTAAAGCCTGTGCCCCATGACATTGCCCAACGGGCGTATGAGCAGATGCGTTTGGGGGATGCCGAAAGTGCCCGTGCGCATTTGCACAGTGCGATGCGGCGGTTGGCCGGGTGAGTTTTTTTGTGGCGTCGACAGGCCCTCATCGCGGGCGAACTCGCGATGAGGTTTCCGCCATTCAGCCTGCTCGAACCGGCAGCCCCAACGCCAGCAGATCCTCACGCAACTGCGCCGGGTTAACGAACTGAACCCCGTGAAGCCCCACCCGCTGTGCCCCTTCAATATTCGGCTGGTGATCATCAATGAACACCGCACGACTCATATCAACGTCATAGCGTGATGCGAGTAGCTGGAAGATTTCCGGTGACGGTTTGATCACGCCCTCGACGCCCGACACCAGAATTCCTTCGAAGCGCTGCAAGAATTCAAAACGCTCAAGGGCAATCGGGAAGGTTTCAGCGGACCAGTTGGTCAGCGCCAGCAGGCGGATGCCGTTGGCATTCAGTTCATCGAGGATGGCGACGGTGTCTTCGATGGCACCGTCGAGGGTTTCTTCCCAGCGTTCGTGGTAGGCGCGGATCAACGCTTCCTGGGTCGGATGCCGGGTGATGGCTTCCTCGATTGCTGCCTGCCAGGTCCGGCCCCGGTCCTGTTGTTCGTTCCAGGCGGTGTGGCAGACCTCGGCCAGGAAGGTTTCCATGGCCTCTACGTCGTCACCGAACAACTTTTTGTAAAGGTTTCTGGGGTTCCAGCGGATAAGTACATTGCCGAGATCGAACACGGCGGTATTGAAGGCGACCGGGTGAGACTGAGTGCTCATGTTTTCCTCCGTGGATAGACCTGCGGGGCAGGTGCTGAAGCCTTTCATCCTAGCAGAGAGGGTTTTCCCATTGGCCCCGGACAACCCCATCGACTAAGCTCACAAAAAATAAGGGTTTTGGGCCTTTGCCCACGCCGTGCCCTCCAGGAAGCCCCTTTGCCTATCCCCATTCACGACTCGCATCACGCTCCCGGCGCACTGAAACGTTTGCCTCTGCTCAAGGCTTCGGCGTTTTTCATCGCGGCGGTGTGCCTGTGCCTGTGTGGTTTGCTGTACCTGCAACTGGAGCAATCACGGCGCCACGACCTGGCACTGGCCGAAGTCGCGTCGTCGAACCTCACGCGGGCCATGGCGCAGCAGGCCGAAGATACGTTCATGAAGGCCGATCTGGTGTTGACCAGCCTGGCGGACTGGATACAGATGGACGGCTATGACGCCTCCCAGCTGCCGCACCTGCAGAAAACCTTCGCCAGTCGGGTTCAGGCGCTGCATCAATTGCACGGGATTTTCCTGTTCGACCAGCAGGGGCAGTGGGTAATTACCTCGTTCTCTGACCTGCCTCGCGGCTCCGGGGTGTCGGATCGCGAGTACTTCAAGTTCCACCAGCAGAACGTCTCGTCCCTGGCGCACATTGGCCCGGCGATCCGCAGTCGCGAGAACGGCGAGTGGATCATTCCGGTGTCCAAGCGGGTCAATGACAAGAGCGGTAACTTCCAGGGCGTGCTGCTGGCCGGCATCAAAATGGCGTACTTCGATCAGTTCTTCAAAAGCTTCAGCATCGATGACCAGGGCGCGATGTTTCTGGCGCTCACGGACGGCACGCTATTGGCGCGTCGGCCATTCATCGAATCGCAGATCGGCACGTCGGTGGCCCAGGGCGCGATTTTCCAGAAGCACTTGCCCAACGCCAACGCGGGCAACGCGATGATCAACTCGGTGGTCGACAACACGGTTCGCTTGTATGGCTACCGGCAGTTGGAGGCGTATCCGCTGGTGGTGTCGGCGGCGTCCTCGAAGGATGCGATTCTCAAGGACTGGTACGCCACGGCGTTTCAATCCAGCGTCATTGTGGCTTTGGTGGTGCTGGGCGTGGGGCTGTTCGGCTGGGTGTTCATTCATCAGGTGCGTGATGGGGGGCGGATCGAGGCCGATCTGCGCGCGGCCCAGGAAGCGCTGGAGCTGATCGCGACCCACGACAGCCTGACTGGCCTGGCCAATCGGCGCCTGTTCGAGCGGGCGCTGGACATCGAGTTCGGGCGCGGTACCCGGCAGGCGAGCCCGCTGAGTCTGGTGATGCTCGATATCGATTTCTTCAAGCGCTACAACGACACTTATGGCCATGTGGCGGGGGATCATTGCCTGGCCGAAGTGGCGCGAGCGCTGAAGACCTGTTGCCATCGCAAGGCCGATCTGGCGGTGCGCTACGGCGGCGAAGAGTTTGCGGTCTTACTGCCGGACACTGACATTCACGGCGCGATGGTGATTGCCGAGCAAATTCGCCGCAGCGTCATGGACAAAAACATCACCCACAGCGGTTCGCCCACCGGTTACGTGACGGTCAGCCTGGGCTGCTATTCGTTCGTGCCCACCGGACGGGACAGCATCGAAGTGTTTATCCAGCGGGCTGACGCGGCGTTGTACCAAGCCAAACACTCAGGGCGGAACCGTTCGGCAGTGCTGTCCATGGAGGGGGGCGTGGAAGCCTTGCTGCGTTCGGATCGTTGATGAGGTGAACAGGCAGGCCCTGACCCCAGACGTCGAAATCAGAAGCTGCCTTTACGCGTTCAGCTGCCCGTCCCACCACCGGCACCGCCCGTGCCGCCGCCAGCCGCACCGGTGCCACCGCCCGCGCCCGAACCACTGGTCCCGCCATTGCTGCCATTGACGCCCGAACCCGTGCTCGATGAACCGGAACCACTGCTGCCCGAACCGTTGGCACCTGATGGCGCACCGGGGGTGCTGTTGGGCGGCAGCGTCGAACCACTGACGCCGCCGGATTGGGTGCCCGTGCCATCAGCGGCATCGTTGGCGGCATAGGCCACAGAGGCGGTGCACAGCAAACCGGCCAGCAGCAGCGAGGTGATTTTTGTCGTGATCATGGTACGTCTCCAGAATTGAGTCGTTACCTGATATGGGTCCCAGGGCGGCACGGTTGGTGCCGGTTGGATGACGAATGGTTGGTTTTCAGTGGAGCAGAACTCGCGTTGGCGGTACCTCTTCAGCCCTGCACGAGTTGTTTCTGCAACAGCCGGTTTTCATAGGCATTGCCGCCGAATTCGTAGTGAGTGATGCCCACTTCTTCATAGCCTTGAGCCTGGTAAAACCCTCGGGCGCGATGGTTTTCAACCCAGGCAGACAACCACAGGAAGGGCTGTCCGGCCTCACGGGTCAGCGCTTCGGCGTGCTGGAGCAACGCTTGCCCGATCCCTTGTCGATGCGCATGGCGTTGCACGTACAAGCGAACCAGTTCCGTTCCCGCCGATAGCCCGGGCATCGGCCCCTTCGCGTGGGCGACGATCTCGGCGAAACCCTGGAGATGGCCATCGCGTTCGGCCAGTACGAATCGAGTCGCCGGATCATTCAGGCGCGTTTCGAAACGTGTCGGTGCGTAGACCGTGAGGGCTTCTTGCGCGAGGTCGGCGCGCATGCCGTCGGTGGCGTAGGTGTCGAGGAACACCTGGGTGGCGAGGCCGCTGATGCACAGGGCGTCAGCGGGTTGGCCGAGGCGGTAGTGGAGAGGCATGGGGACGACTTCCTTTTCGTTGTGAAGATCCAATGTGGCGTTAGCGAGAAAGTTGTTTTTCCAGGTTATGCCGAACCTGCGGCCACTCATCATCAATGATGCTGAACCGCACCGAGTTGCGCTTGCGTCCGTCCGGCATGATTCGCTCGTGGCGCACGATGCCTTCCTGCTGCGCGCCCAGCCTGAGGATCGCGTTGCGTGATGCCTGGTTGTTTTCGTCAGTGGTGAATTGCACCCGCACGCAATCGAGCGTTTCGAAGGCATGGCGCAGCATCAGGTATTTGGCTTCGGTGTTGACGAAGGTTTTCTGCCAACTGGCGCTGATCCAGCTGCTGCCGATTTCCAGCTTGCGGTTGAGCCGGTCGACTTTCCAGAACCGGGTCGAGCCAATGACGTTGCCCGTGTCTTTGAGCACGATGACGAACGGCAGGACGCTACCGGCATCGCGGCCATCGAGGGCTCTTTTCAGGTAGCTGTCGACGGTGGTCGAGGAGGGCACCACGGTGACGCTCAGGTTCCACAGTTCGCCGTCTTCGGCCGCGCGCACCAGCGCCTCGGCATCGGCGTATTGCAGGGGGCGCAGGATGATTCTGTTGCCTTCGAGGGGGGTGTCCATGACGTCGGTGTTCTCGGCAGATCAGGCGGGGCATTGGGCGCCTATTACGCCGCACATTGCTTTGCCGGCGCAACCACCAGAACCGACTGCTGTCACACCCTAGACACCTCTTCACCAGGAGCCGTGGCCGATGAAGCCTTTGCGAATCGCGACGTTCAATGTCAACGGCCTGCGGGCCCGTTTGCCGAATCTGCTGGCCTGGCTGGCACGAGAGCAACCGGACATCGTCTGCCTGCAAGAGCTCAAGTCCCTCGACAGCGCGTTCCCGGCCGCGGAGCTGGAGGCGGTCGGCTATGGCGCGATCTGGCAGGGTCAGTCCTCGTGGAACGGCGTCGCGATCCTGGCCCGGGATGCGCAGCCATTGGAGAGTCGTCGCGGCTTGCCCGGTGACGACGCCGACACCCAGAGCCGCTACCTGGAAGCGGCGGTTCACGGGGTTCTGGTGGGGTGTCTGTACTTGCCCAACGGCAACCCGCAACCGGGGCCGAAGTTCGATTACAAACTGGCCTGGTTCGAGCGGCTGATCAACTATGCACAAGCCCTTCAAGCCAGTGACCACCCGGTGGTGCTGGCCGGCGACTACAACGTGGTGCCCACCGACCTGGACATCTACAACCCGCGCTCCTGGCTCAAGGATGCGCTGCTGCAACCCGAGAGTCGCGAGTGTTATCAGCGGCTGCTGGACCAGGGCTGGACCGATTCCCTGCGACACCTTTACCCGGAAGATCGCCTGTACACGTTCTGGGATTATTTCCGACAGCACTGGCAGAAAAACTCCGGGTTGCGTATCGATCATCTGCTGCTGAATCCGGCGCTGAGTCCCTATCTGCAAGAGGCCGGCGTCGATGCCTGGGTGCGCAACGAGCCCCATGCCAGCGACCATGCGCCAACGTGGATTCGGCTGGGGACGCGCAAGCGGCGGTGATTCTGCGCGGGTGGCGATTGGCGAAATCTATTGTCGGTCAAACCGGGTTATCCCTTATAAATGGCGCCCATCGGCGCAGTGACCTGCGGCCCCGTGCATAAGGATTGAGCAATGAGCGAGCCCCGCCTGACGAATCTGGATCTGTATCTGCAACGCCTGGGTTACAGCGCTGCCCCGGCGCCCACCCTGGACACCCTGCGGCAACTTCAGCTGCGGCATACCGGCGCGTTCCCATTCGAAAACCTCACCACGTTATCGGGCGAACCGGTCCTGATCGACTTGCCGTCCGTGGAGCAGAAAATCCTCCATCAAGGGCGCGGTGGCTACTGTTATGAACTGAACAACAGCTTCCTGGCCCTGCTTCAGGCGCTGGGTTTTGAGGCTCGCGGCATCAGCGGTCGGGTGGTGATGGGTCAGCCGGAAGGCGCCTGGACCGCTCGCACTCACCGCTTGAGCCTGGTGACCCTGGACGGCGTGCGCTACATCAGTGATGTCGGCTTCGGCGGCATGGTGCCCACCGCACCGCTGATGCTCGATTCCTGCGCCGAACAGCCCACGCCTCACGAGGCTTATCGCATTGAACACCATGAAGATGGCTACACCCTTCGCGCGAAGGTCGCGGATGAGTGGCGGGCGATGTACATCTTCGATCTGCAGCGTCAGGAGGACATCGATTACGCCGTCGGCAACTGGTATGTCTCGACCTATCCGGACTCGTCGTTCGCCAAGCAATTGATGGTGGCGCGGACCGGGGAAGGCTGGCGGCGGACGCTGAACAACGGCAGTTTTGCAATCCATCGGATCGGCAGCGAGAGCGAACGGCGCCAGGTGACGGATGTCGATGAATTGCTGGGGCTGCTGGAAAGCGAATTCGGGCTTCGGGTGCCGGTGAATGCGCGGTTGAGGCAGGTGCTTGAGCGCTTGATTGAGCCCGCCGAACAGGGCTGATCGACGCTCGTCCTAACGAATATCGCGCCGCCATTGCCCGCGCTTGGCATTAAAGCGCCTGCACGCGAGCCCCAGTCGAGGATAGATCCAGGGCACGCCGTAGGGGCGAATGGTGAAATAAAACCGGTAATCGGGGTAGTCGTGGAAGGTCGCGTAGAAATGCGCATCATCCAGCCAGAAGACCTCGTTGAGTAAAAACGAGTTGTACATCTGGCCGACGGTGCGTTCGCTCAGCACTGTTTTAAGGTCTTTGCTGATCAGTACAAAACAAACAGCCTCTTCGAAGGGACAGTCGAAGTCGGTTACCAGCAGATAACCGGCTGCCGTTTCGTATTGGCGCAATAGATTGAAGCCCGAGATCGCCAACGACGAGACACTGCCATCGATGATGACGAGGGTTTTCTTTGGCCAGTCTTCATAGGGGCCGTGATGCTGCACCAGGGCGAATCGCTCAATCACATTCATGGCTATGGTTCTGCATGGGGTTCGACGCTAGCGCCGTGGTTCCGTTGCTCCGAAGAACGACAGCGTTGTTGCCTAGGGGCGGACATCCGGTTCCATCACCCGACGGATTTCGCTGAGCGCGTCTGCGAGTTTCTTCTCGAGGCTTTTCAGGTCGGTGGCGGTCACGCCTGTTTTGAGGTGGCCTGTCGTGGCGCTACCGTGTTGATCGGACTTCGCGACTTGCCCAATGTCGCTGAGCAACGCCTGACGCAACGTGTTGTTGATCACCGTCTGATAACCAAACCCTTCGTTTTCCGCGAGCGCGCGAGCCGCCTCGATCACGGCGTCGTCCAGCATGATGGTAATGCGGGTCTTGCCTTTGCTGGAGGCAACCGCCCCGCGCTTGGCCTTACTGAAGTCGTACTCGTCTTTCATGGTCATGCCTCCTTGTATTGGCGACGCTCGTTTTTGGTCGCGACACGCGCCGAAATGATTCGAACAAGATTCGGATCGCGCCAGGTGTAGGCCACCACCAGAACACGACCCTTGGCGTCCTGCCCCACGATAATCCAGCGCTGCTCGTCGTGATCGCGGTCTTGTAGGGTCAAGGCGCGTTCGTCGTCGAACACTGGCTCGGTTTCTGCAAGGCTGATGCCTCGGTGCTTGAGTTTGTTGGCTGCATTTTTTGCTTTGTCGTACTGAATTTCGAATGGCTTCATTATGCATACTTTATATGTATAAAAAAGAGGGCCTCCGTGCCGGCGGTCGCCATGAACGAAAAAGATTAGCGGGAGAAAGGAGGAGGGCCGGGATGGATGTATTGCAAGGTTTTAGAGGGATGGGATGCGCAGTGCGACGGTCTGGATGAACAGATGTCCATAATCTGACCGACCAGTTGTATACAACTCTATAGACATTTGTCCTGAGTCTTGCATACAGTGTGCGCATAACAAAAACCAGGGAACCCCCCAACCATGAAAACGCCCCATGTTTCACACCAACGGCCTGAAGACGAAAATCTCGGGATCGGCGCGAATATGGCTTACGGCCTGCAACACGTTCTGACCATGTACGGCGGCATCGTCGCGGTGCCCTTGATCATCGGCCAGGCGGCCGGGCTCTCGCCGGCGGACATCGGTTTGTTGATTGCTGCTTCATTGTTTGCGGGGGGCTTGGCGACATTGCTGCAGACCCTCGGGTTACCGTTTTTCGGTTGTCAGTTGCCGCTGGTGCAGGGCGTGTCGTTTTCCGGCGTCGCGACCATGGTGGCGATTGTCAGCAGCGGCGGGGAGGGTGGCTTCCAGTCGATCCTGGGGGCGGTGATTGCCGCGTCGTTGATCGGTTTGCTGATCACCCCGGTGTTTTCGCGAATCACCAAATTCTTCCCGCCGCTGGTCACCGGCATCGTCATCACCACCATCGGCCTGACGCTGATGCCAGTGGCTGCGCGCTGGGCCATGGGCGGCAACAGCCATGCCCCGGACTTCGGCAGCATGGCCAATATCGGTCTGGCGGCCGTGACCCTGGTGCTGGTGCTACTGCTGAGCAAGATTGGCAGCGCGACCATTTCCCGCCTGTCGATCCTGCTGGCCATGGTCATCGGCACAGTGATTGCGGTGTTCCTCGGCATGGCGGACTTCTCCTCCGTGACCCAAGGCCCGATGTTTGGCTTCCCGACCCCGTTCCACTTCGGCATGCCGACCTTCCACTTCGCTGCGATCCTGTCCATGTGCATCGTGATCATGGTGACCCTGGTGGAGACCTCGGCGGACATCCTGGCGGTGGGCGAAATCATTGGCACCAAGGTCGATTCCAAACGCCTGGGCAATGGCCTGCGGGCTGACATGCTGTCGAGCATGATCGCGCCGATCTTCGGTTCCTTCACCCAAAGCGCCTTTGCCCAGAACGTCGGGCTGGTGGCCGTGACGGGGATCAAGAGCCGCTTTGTGGTCGCCACCGGCGGCATCTTCCTGGTGATCCTCGGCCTGCTGCCGTTCATGGGCCGGGTGATTGCGGCGGTGCCGACGTCAGTCCTTGGCGGCGCCGGCATCGTGCTGTTCGGCACCGTGGCGGCCAGCGGCATTCGTACGCTGTCCAAGGTCGACTACCGCAACAACGTCAACCTGATCATCGTCGCCACCTCCATCGGCTTCGGCATGATCCCCATCGCCGCACCGAACTTCTACGACCACTTCCCGAGCTGGTTCGCGACGATCTTCCACTCCGGCATCAGCTCCTCGGCGATCATGGCCATCGTCCTGAACCTGACCTTCAACCACTTCACCACCGGCAACTCGGATCAACAGTCGGTGTTCGCGGCCGGCACCGAACGCGTCCTGCGCTACCAGGACCTGGCGGCATTGCGCGAAGGCGATTACTTCAGCGAAGGCAAACTGCATGACTGCGACGGCAAGGAGATCCCGGTGGTCGAGGCGGAGCATGGGCATGCAGAGCTGCGAGCGGCACATGCGAAAAGTGGGGAACATGTTTGACGTTAGTCGTTCGCTAAAAGGGCTGTAGATCAAAAGATCGCAGCCTTCGGCAGCTCGCGCCTGTGGGCGCTGCCGAAGGCTGCGATCTTTTGACTTTATGGCCACCCACAAAAAAGCCCCTGAACCTTTCGATTCAGGGGCTTTTCGGTACTTCTGTCTGGCTCCACGACCTGGACTCGAACCAGGGACCCAGTGATTAACAGTCACTTGCTCTACCAACTGAGCTATCGCGGAATGGCGTGTATGTTACTGATTCAAAAAGAGAAGTCAAGCATCCATTGCTAACTTGACGGATTCTATGGCGCCAACGGTGTTTTAACGCTCATTGGCGGTTACCAGAACCGTAGCAGAGGTCTACCATAGCCGCCCGGAAGTGGTGACACGCGCTACCGGCCATTCGCCGAAAAGGTAAGCGCCATGAATCATCCAGTACTCACATCGCCAAACAACGGGGTGTTCGCATGAGCATCGCCCAGATCAGCTTGCCCAAGGGTGTCGGCCCTCACGCCGAGAAACTGTTCGACGCGATCACTCAGGCCAGCACCGCTGACGAATTGAACCGTGCCGGTGGCAAGGCTGAAGGTTTCGTCCTGGGGCTGGAAAGCGCCAAGGCGATCAAGAGCCAGGTCGCCGAGTCGCTTTACGTCGCCTATGACGACGCCGCCAGCCAGCGCGCGACCGAACTGGCTTAACCGCCGAAGGTAAAGGTGCCGAGCATCAGCTTGGCATACAGCACTGTAGCGCCCAGTTGCACCAGCCACAGGGCCAGGCCGCCGAGAAACACACCGGCCGCCACTTGCAGCACCAGGTTGTTGCCGCGTTTGGCCGGGGTGCGGGGCACGAAATGGTCCAGCTCGTCCCGGTCAGCGCGTAGATCATCGTTTTTCATGTGGGTTCTCGTCAGAATTCCAGGGTGTGCCTAAACCCTGTAGGAGCGAGGCTTGCCCGCGAAGCTTTTAGCGCCAGTGATGACGCCTTCGCGGGCAAGCCTCGCTCCTACAAGTGCATAATTGTGTGCAGTTTAGAGGGCGCAGATAGCGCTTTGACACTTATCTGCGACAAATAAAAAACGGGAAGCCCATCGGCTTCCCGTTTTTCGTACCGCGCGAGACTCAGATCACCGCGACGATGGCCTTGGTCACCGCATCGATGTTGCTCTGGTTCAGCGCAGCCACGCAGATGCGGCCGGTGTCCAGGGCGTAGATACCGAACTCGCTGCGCAGACGGGTGACTTGCTCAACCGTCAGGCCGGAGTAGGAGAACATGCCGCGCTGGCGGCCGACAAAGCTGAAGTCGCGTTGTGGCGCTTGCTTGGCCAATGCTTCGACCATCTGCACGCGCATGCCGCGAATCCGCAGGCGCATTTCGGCCAATTCCTCTTCCCACTGGGCGCGCAGAACCGGACTGTTCAGCACGGCGGCGACGATGCTTGCACCGTGGGTCGGCGGGTTGGAGTAGTTGGTGCGGATCACGCGTTTGACTTGCGACAGCACGCGCGCGCTTTCTTCTTTCGATTCGCTGACGATCGACAGGGCGCCCACGCGCTCGCCGTACAGCGAGAACGATTTGGAGAACGAGCTGGAGACGAAGAAGGTCAGGCCCGACTCCGCGAACAGACGCACAGCCGCTGCGTCTTCGTCGATACCGTCGCCAAAGCCCTGGTAGGCCATGTCGAGGAACGGCACGTGACCCTTGGCTTTCACCACGTCCAGCACGTTGTTCCAGTCCGCCGGGCTCAGGTCGACGCCGGTCGGGTTGTGGCAGCAGGCGTGCAGCACAACGATCGAGCCGTTCGGCAGGGCGTTCAGGTCTTCGAGCAGGCCGGCGCGGTTAACGTCGTGGGTCGCGGCGTCGTAGTAGCGATAGTTCTGCACCGGGAAACCGGCGGTTTCGAACAATGCGCGGTGGTTTTCCCAGCTCGGGTCGCTGATCGCCACGACAGCGTTCGGCAGCAGTTGCTTGAGGAAGTCGGCACCGATTTTCAGTGCGCCAGTACCGCCAACGGCTTGAGTGGTGAGCACACGGCCGGAAGCGATCAGCGGCGAGTCATTGCCGAACAGCAGTTTTTGCACGGCCTGGTCGTAGGCGGCAATACCGTCGATGGGCAAGTAGCCACGGGAAGCGTGTTGAGCGACGCGAATCGTCTCGGCTTCGACAACGGCGCGCAGGAGTGGAATTCGCCCCTCCTCGTTGCAGTAAACACCGACCCCCAGGTTGACCTTGTTGGTACGGGTATCGGCGTTGAATGCTTCGTTGAGGCCCAGGATTGGATCGCGTGGTGCCATTTCGACAGCGGAGAACAGGCTCATTTTTGCGGCGGCTCTGAATGGAGTGTGGAGGGACGTGTCGCGCTCCAGCCGAATGCACTAGAGCGGTGCACAAACGGGGAGCTAGTATAGAGGCCATCTGCGATGGCTGGCGACAGACGATTCGGCTTTTACCGTAAGTTTTTCCGATTATTTTTCGACCGTTAGTCGATTGGCATCGTCAAAGACTTCGAGGGATGTAGGACGTTTGCCTTGAAAGCGCGGGCAATCGGCTCCACATTGAGCACAATCCAGTTTTTTCCTCGGGCGACGTACGTCGTTTGCGGTCTTTCTCGTTGCTGCGCGGTTTAACCGTACAGGCGCGAACCCAGAGGTTTTTTCATGTCTGAATTCCAGCTAGTCACCCGCTTCGAGCCCGCCGGCGATCAGCCGGAAGCCATCCGCCTGATGGTCGAGGGCATCGAAGCCGGGCTGGCGCACCAGACGTTGCTCGGTGTGACCGGCTCGGGCAAGACCTTCAGCATCGCCAACGTAATCGCCCAGGTGCAGCGCCCGACCCTGGTGCTGGCGCCGAACAAGACCCTGGCCGCGCAGTTGTACGGCGAGTTCAAGGCGTTCTTCCCCAACAACGCCGTCGAATACTTCGTTTCCTACTACGATTACTACCAGCCCGAAGCCTATGTGCCGTCGTCGGACACCTTCATCGAGAAGGATGCGTCGATCAACGACCACATCGAACAGATGCGACTCTCGGCGACCAAAGCGCTGTTGGAGCGCAAGGACGCCATCATCGTCACCACGGTGTCCTGCATCTACGGTCTGGGCAGCCCGGAAACCTACCTGAAAATGGTCTTGCACGTGGATCGCGGCGACAAGCTCGATCAACGTGCATTGCTGCGCCGACTCGCCGATCTGCAGTACACCCGCAACGACATGGATTTCGCCCGGGCGACCTTCCGGGTGCGCGGCGATGTGATCGATATCCACCCGGCGGAATCCGATTTCGAAGCGATCCGCATTGAGCTGTTCGACGATGAAGTGGAGAAGATTTCCGCCTTCGACCCGTTGACCGGCGAAGTCACCCGGCAATTGCCGCGCTTCACCTTCTATCCTAAAAGCCACTACGTGACGCCACGGGAAACCCTGCTCGGCGCCATCGAAGGGATCAAGGTCGAGCTTCAGGAGCGCCTGGACTACCTGCGCACCAACAACAAACTGGTGGAAGCCCAGCGTCTGGAGCAGCGCACCCGGTTTGACCTGGAGATGATCCTCGAGCTGGGTTACTGCAACGGCATCGAAAACTACTCGCGCTACCTGTCGGGTCGTGAATCCGGCCAGGCGCCACCGACCTTGTTCGACTACCTGCCGGCCGACGCCTTGCTGGTGATCGACGAATCCCACGTCAGCGTGCCGCAGGTCGGCGCGATGTATAAGGGCGACCGCTCGCGTAAAGAAACCCTGGTGGAATACGGTTTCCGCCTGCCGTCGGCGCTGGATAACCGGCCGATGCGTTTCGACGAGTTCGAAAACATCAGCCCGCAAACGATTTTTGTCTCGGCCACGCCGGGTAACTACGAGGCCGAACACGCCGGTCGCGTGGTCGAGCAACTGGTGCGCCCGACCGGTCTGGTGGACCCGCAAATCGAAATCCGTCCGGCGCTGACCCAGGTCGACGATCTGCTCTCGGAAATCGGCAAGCGCGTGGCGCTGGAAGAGCGGGTGCTGGTGACCACGCTGACCAAGCGCATGTCCGAAGACTTGACCGATTACCTGGCCGACCACGGCGTGCGCGTGCGTTATCTGCACTCGGACATCGACACCGTGGAACGAGTCGAAATCATCCGCGACCTGCGCCTCGGCACCTTCGATGTGCTGGTGGGGATCAACCTGCTGCGTGAAGGCCTGGACATGCCGGAAGTGTCGCTGGTGGCGATTCTCGATGCGGACAAGGAAGGCTTCCTGCGTTCGGAGCGCTCGCTGATCCAGACCATTGGCCGCGCGGCGCGCAACCTCAATGGTCGGGCGATTTTGTACGCCGACCGCATCACCGGTTCCATGGAGCGGGCGATCGGCGAGACCGAGCGTCGTCGCGACAAGCAAATCGCTTTCAACCTGGCCAATGGCATCACGCCCAAAGGTGTGTTCAAGGATGTCGCCGACATCATGGAAGGTGCCACCGTGCCGGGCTCGCGCAGCAAGAAGCGCAAAGGCATGGCCAAGGCCGCCGAGGAAAGCGCCAAGTACGAAGCCGAATTGCGCTCGCCGGGTGAAATCGCCAAACGCATCAAAGCGCTGGAAGAGAAGATGTATGCGTTGGCTCGCGACCTGGAGTTTGAAGCCGCGGCGCAGATGCGCGATGAGATTGGCAAATTGCGGGATCGGTTGATCACCGTTTGAGTTCAGGATCGTTCCCACGCTGAGCATGGGAACGATCTGTGGCAGCTAGTGCGCCTCCCCAGCCTTCAACCCCGCCGGCAACGCCTTGGTCAACAACACCGCCAACATGCTGATCCCCAGCGCAATCCCGACAAAGTGAAACGCATCGTTGTAGGCCATGATCGAGGCCTGCTGATGCACGATTTCACTCATCTTGCCCAGCGCCGCCGTATCGCTGCCAAACCTATCCGTCATCGACGCCATGCGCTCGGCCACCTGCGGATTGCTCGGCACAATCGACTCACGCAAGTAATCAAAGTAAGTCTTGGTCCGCGCATCCAGTAACGTGGCGAGGAGGGCGATGCCAATCGCGCCGCCGAGGTTGCGCAGGATGTTGAACAGGCTCGATGCTGACCCCGCGTCCTGGGGCAGGATGTACGCGGTGGCGATCAGCGAGATGGTCACCATGATCAGCGGTTGGCCCAGGGCGCGGATAATCTGGATCTGATTGAATTGCGGTCCGGCGAAGTCCGGGTTCAGCACTCCCGAGGAAAAACTCGCCAGGCCAAACAGCCCGAAACCAATGGTGCACAGCCATTTCGGCGGGATGAACTTCATCAGCTTCGGCACCAGCGGAATCAGGAACAGCTGTGGCACGCCCATCCACATGATCACTTCGCCGATCTGCAGGGCGTTGTAGTTCTGGATTTGTGCAAGGTACAGCGGCAACAGATAGATCGAGCCGTACAACCCGACGCCCATGCCCAGGCTGGAAATACTCGACAGCCCAAAGTTGCGGTTGCCGAGGATGCGCAGGTTGATCAGCGGGTTGGGCTTGGAGAATTGCACGATCACAAAGGTGATCAGGCTCAACAGCGCGATGCTGCCCAGGCTTACGATCAGGTTCGATTCCAGCCAGTCCTTGCGATGGCCTTCTTCAAGAAACACCTGCAAGCAACCGAGGCCGACACCGAGGGTGAGGATGCCGGTGTAGTCGGTGCTTTTAAGCAGCTCCCAATGGGCTTCTTTCTTCTCCAGGCCATACATCAGGCCGGCGATCATGATCAGGCCGGGCGGAATGTTGATGTAGAAAATGTACTCCCAGCCCCAGTTCTCCGTGAGCCAGCCGCCGATGGTCGGGCCGATCGAGGGCGCAAACGTTGCGGTCATGGCGAACATGGCCATGCCTTTGGCGCGGTGGTGTTCCGGGAGTTTGATCAGCGTGAGGGTGAACGCCAGCGGGATCAGCGCGCCGCCGGTGAAGCCCTGCAGGGCGCGGAAGATGATCATGCTCTCCAGGCTCCAGGCCATCGAGCACAGCAGCGAGGCACCGAGAAAACCCAGCGACACCCACACCGCCAGGCGTCGCGCCGACAGCAACTGCACCAGCCACGCGGTCAGCGGGATCATGATGATTTCCGCCACCAGGTACGAGGTGGAAATCCACGAGCCTTCTTCCAGGGTCGCCGACAGTGCGCCCTGAATGTCCTTGAGCGAAGAGTTGGTGATCTGGATGTCCAGCACTGCCATGAAGGCGCCGAGCATCACACTCATCACCGCAATCCAGTCCCGCCGGGTCGGCTCGCCGGCCGGGCGGAGCAGTTGATCACCGGCCATCGTCAGGGGTGTCTTTGATGTTCACTTTGACGGTGACCGACATCCCCGGGCGGATCTTGCCGTGCAGCGGATTGTCCGCGGCGAAGGTCAGTTTGACCGGAATCCGTTGTACGACTTTGGTGAAGTTGCCCGTGGCATTGTCCGGCGGCAGCAGGCTGAACTGCGCCCCGGAGGCGGCGAACAGGCTGTCGACCCGCGCCTCAATCGGCGTGTCGCTGTAGGCGTCAAACGTCAGTTCGGCTTTCTGCCCGGGCTGCATGTGGCCGATCTGGGTTTCCTTGAAATTGGCCTGAATCCAGATGTCCTGGTCCGGGACGATCGACAGCAGGTAGGCGCCGGCCTGCACGTACTGGCCGTTGCGCGCGGCGCGCTGGCCGATCAAGCCGCTGATGGGCGCGTGGATTTCGCTGCGGGTCAGGTTCAGTTGCGCCTGGGCCAGATCGGTCTTGGCGTTGGCGATCATCGCGTCGAGGCGCTTGATCTCGGCGCTCAGGGCATTGACTTGCTGGCGCTGACTTTGCGCATCGGCCTGGGCCTTGGTCACTTGCGAGCGGGCGATGTGGTTGTCGGCAGAGAGGGTGGTCACCCGTTCCTCCGAGACGTAACCGGGTTTGCGCAGGGCTTCAGCCCGGGACAGGTCAATTTGCGAGCGGCCGAGGCTGGCCTGGCTGGCCACCACTTGCGCATCGCTGGCGGCGATCAGGCTGGCTTGCTGGGTCAGTTTGCTCTGGGCTTGCAGGCGCTCGGCTTCGCGGGTGGCGAGGGCGGCGTTGGCGCGGTCGACGGCGAGGTGGAAGTCATCGCCTTCGAGCTTGACCAGCAACTGGCCTTTTTCGACGTGCTGGTTGTCCTGCACCAGGACTTCGTCGATGCGCGCGCCCAATTGGCTGGAGACGCGAGTGATCTCGCCCTGGACATACGCGTTGTCGGTGCTTTCATAAAAACGTCCCTTGAAAAACCAGTGGGCAAAGAAGCCCCCGGCAATCAGCAGGACGATCAGCAGGAAAATGAACAGGCGACGCTTGAGTTGGGCAGGCATGGGGCAGACTGTAGTCGAGAATTGTAAGGAAAGTTATCAGCAGGCGAATCTGGCATACAGCCGATAAACGGTAAATGCCATCCGCTGATATTCGGCCATTCACCACGGAATACGGGCGTTGTAGACGCAACCTTGGCTTAAATGCCCTGCTGACTGGAGCCGGGCGGGTGTCGCCTGTTACCATTCGCCCTTTGTTTTATCTTCATTCGAGACTTGCCATGACCACCGTCCGCACGCGCATCGCGCCATCGCCTACCGGGGACCCCCACGTAGGTACCGCTTACATCGCATTGTTCAACTACTGCTTTGCCAAGCAGCACGGCGGTGAGTTCATCCTGCGGATCGAAGACACCGATCAATTGCGTTCGACCCGCGAGTCCGAACAGCAGATTTTCGACGCCCTGCGCTGGTTGGGCATCGACTGGAGCGAAGGCCCGGACGTCGGCGGCCCGCACGGTCCTTACCGTCAGAGCGAGCGCGGCGACATCTATCAGAAGTACTGCCAGCAACTGGTTGAAATGGGCCATGCCTTCCCGTGCTTCTGCACCGCCGAAGAGCTGGACCAGATGCGCGCCGAGCAAATGGCTCGCGGCGAAACCCCACGCTACGACGGCCGTGCGCTGTTGCTGTCCAAGGAAGAAGTGGCCCGTCGCCTGGCCGCTGGCGAACCCCACGTGATCCGCATGAAAGTGCCGAGCGAAGGCGTGTGCGTGGTGCCGGACATGCTGCGTGGCGATGTCGAGATCCCGTGGGATCGCATGGACATGCAAGTGTTGATGAAGACCGACGGCCTGCCGACGTACTTCCTGGCCAACGTGGTCGACGACCATTTGATGGGCATCACCCACGTCCTGCGCGGTGAAGAATGGCTGCCATCGGCGCCGAAACTGATCCTGCTGTACGAGTACTTCGGCTGGGAACAACCGCAGCTGTGCTACATGCCGCTGCTGCGTAACCCGGACAAGAGCAAGCTGTCCAAGCGCAAGAACCCGACCTCGGTGACGTTCTACGAGCGCATGGGCTTTATGCCGGAAGCGATGCTCAACTACCTGGGCCGCATGGGCTGGTCGATGCCGGACGAGCGCGAGAAGTTCTCGTTGCAGGAAATGGTCGACAACTTCGACCTGAGCCGCGTCTCCCTCGGTGGGCCGATTTTCGATATCGAGAAACTGTCGTGGCTCAACGGCCAGTGGCTGCGTGACTTGCCGGTGGAAGAGTTCGCTTCGCGCTTGCAGACCTGGGCGCTGAACCCTGAATACATGATGAAAATCGCCCCGCACGTGCAGGGCCGGGTTGAAACCTTCAGCCAGGTTGCGCCGCTGGCCGGGTTCTTCTTCGCCGGTGGCGTGAACCCGGACGCGAAACTGTTCGAATCCAAGAAGCTCTCGGGCGATCAGGTTCGTCAGTTGATGCAGTTGATCCTGTGGAAGCTGGAAAGCCTGCGTCAGTGGGAGAAGGACAGCATCACCGCAACGATTCAAGCGGTGGTCGAATCCCTGGAGTTGAAGCTGCGTGATGCCATGCCGCTGATGTTTGCCGCGATCACTGGCCAGGCCAGTTCGGTGTCGGTGCTCGATGCGATGGAAATCCTCGGCCCGGACCTGACCCGTTTCCGTCTGCGCCAGGCCCTCGACCTGCTCGGTGGCGTGTCGAAGAAGGAAAACAAGGAGTGGGAAAAACTGTTGGGCAATATCGCCTGAACAGCGTTTGATGCCGTGTAGGAGCTGCCGAAGGCTGCGATCTTTTGATCTCGCACTTCGGCGTTCCCCAAAAGATCGCAGGCTTCGCCAGCTCCTACGGGCCTGCGTTCTTTCCCAAGCCCCCGGTTTTTCGGGGGGAGGGCGGTAAGTGATTGTTATGTCGGCAAAAAACTTTGAAATATTTTAAAAATAAGTTTGACAGCCTTCCGATGCGCCATTAAGATTCGCCCCGTCCTCAGCGATGAGGGGCTATAGCTCAGCTGGGAGAGCGCTTGCATGGCATGCAAGAGGTCGACGGTTCGATCCCGTCTAGCTCCACCAATTTACACTTCAAGGTCTGGCCACACCGGCCTTGAAGCGATCAACACTCAGCGTTGATCAGTTGTATAGAAGGGTTTGCGTCCCCTTCGTCTAGTGGCCTAGGACACCGCCCTTTCACGGCGGTAACAGGGGTTCGAGTCCCCTAGGGGACGCCAGTTTTACAGAAGCAGTGTCGCAAGATGCTGCTCCGCCGCCAGGCGATAAATCGGGGCTATAGCTCAGCTGGGAGAGCGCTTGCATGGCATGCAAGAGGTCAACGGTTCGATCCCGTTTAGCTCCACCAATTTTACAGTTCAAGGTCTGGCCACACCGGCCTTGAATCGATCAGCGCTCAGCGCTGGCCAGTGTATAGAAGGGTTTGTGTCCCCTTCGTCTAGTGGCCTAGGACACCGCCCTTTCACGGCGGTAACAGGGGTTCGAGTCCCCTAGGGGACGCCACGATTACCCGCTCTGCGGGATTTATAAGGGTCATTCAATTATTGAATGGCCCTTTTGTTTGTCTGGCGTTTGGCCAATTCTCCTTTTTCTTCAAAACTGTTCTTCAGACCAGCGGTCACAGCCATGACTTGCGCAAATTTATTATGCGAATAATATTCTAGTCGTAATATTCGGAGGCAACGATGAACGATAAAAAAGCTCAAACCCGCGAACGCATCCTCAAGGCTGCCAGTGCAGCGCTGATCCAGCGTGGCCCGGCCGAGCCGAGTGTGGGCGAAGTGATGGGCGCGGCCGGTCTGACGGTCGGCGGCTTCTACGCACACTTCGAAAGCAAGGACGCGATGATGCTGGAAGCGTTCAAGCAGCTGCTCGGCCACCGCCGTGAGCTGATTGCCGACATGGATGCCGAGTTGACCGGTGAAGAGCGCCGCGCCTTGGTGGCGGCGTTTTACCTGTCGCGCAAACACCGTGATTCCTCAGGCTCGGCGTGCCCGATCCCGGCTTCGATCGGTGAGCTGGGGCGTCTGCCGGAAGAATTCCGTGTGGCGTTGAATGAGCATGTGGAACTGATGGTCGCGCAGTTGGCGGCCAGCCCGGAAGACACCGACAAAGCCTTGGCCGACATGGCCTTGATGGTCGGTGGTTTGGCCCTGGCCCGGGCGTTGGGGCCAGGCGAGTTGTCCGATCGATTGCTGCGCGCCGCCAAATCAGCGGTGCTATGACCTGAAGGCAAAATGGCCTGAGGAGTGGAGCGATGAGCACGTTAAAGTGGGTTCGTGGCGTTAATGGCACCTTGGGTTGGGTCGCACCGCACATGGTCGCGAGCAAAATGCGCCTGGCATTCATGACGCCGCGCACGTTCGCACCCCGTGACTGGGAGTTGCCGCTGCTGGCAAAATCCGAGCGCATCACCTTGCGCTTCGGCCTCTCGGCGTTGCGCTGGGGGCAGGGCCCGACGGTCTTGCTGATGCACGGTTGGGAAGGTCGGCCGACCCAGTTCGCCAGCCTGATCACCGCGCTGGTGGACGCCGGTTACACCGTCGTGGCGCTGGATGGCCCGGCCCACGGTCGCTCACCGGGTCGCGAGGCCAATGTGGTGCTGTTCGCCCGGGCCATGCTCGAAGCGGCAGCCGAATTGCCGCCACTGCAAGCGGTCATTGGCCACTCCATGGGCGGCGCCAGTGCCATGCTCGCCGTACAGTTGGGATTGCGCACTGAAACCCTGGTCACGATTGCTGCGCCGGCGCGGATTCTCGGCGTGCTGCGTGGGTTCGCCCGTTATGTGCGACTGCCGCCCAAAGCCCGTTCGGCGTTCATCCGTCAGGTCGAGAAAGACGTCGGCATGCGCGCGGCCACCCTGGATGTTGCGCACTATCAACTCGATATGCCGGGGCTGATCGTCCACGCCGAAAACGATTGCTATGTGCAAGCCAAAGAGTCCCAGCTGATCCACGAAGCCTGGTTCGACAGCCGTCTGCTGCGCCTGGAAGAGGGCGGCCATCAGCGTGTGCTCGCAGACCCTCGGGTGATTGATGGGGTGCTATCACTGCTGTCAGGGCGCAGCCTTCAAGCACGGCAATCGGCCTGAGCATCCGTTACACTGCGCCGGTCGAATTTATCTGACCGGGAGTGGGGCATGGGCTGGGATCGGGCAACGCCATTTATCATTGATCTGGAAGTCGGCGCCGAGGACATCGACGGGCTGGGCCACGCGAACAACGCGGTGTACGTGACCTGGCTCGAACGCTGCGCCTGGCGCCACTCGCAACGGCTCGGCCTGGACCTGGTCGAGTACCGTCGGCTGGATCGGGCGATGGCCGTGGTGCGCCACGAGATCGATTACCTCGCCGCTGCCTATGAAGGCGATGAGTTGCAATTGGCGACCTGGATCGTCGATTGGGACCAGCGCCTGAAAATGACCCGCCACTTCCAGCTCAAGCGCCCCAGTGACAACACCACGCTGCTGCGCGCCCAGACCACCTTCGTCTGCATCGAACTGTCCACCGGCAAGCCCAAACGCATGCCGGCGGAATTTATCGAAGGTTATGGCCCGGCGTTGCCAATCCCTTCGTAGGTTGTCTGGGCGGGCCTCTTCGCGGGCAAGCCTCGCTCCTACAGATGTGTGTCGTACGCCCAATTTGCATACGCCGCAAAACCTGTAGGAGCAAGGCTTGCCCGCGAAGGCGTCATCACAATCGCCACCGCCCCGTCTGACGAAATACCTTCTGCGCGCCGAAACCAGTAAACTGCCGCACGTTTTTCGTTGAGTGTGTTTTCCATGCAAATTGCTTTGGCGCCCATGGAGGGGTTGGTCGACAACATCCTGCGGGACGTGCTGACCCGCGTCGGCGGTATCGATTGGTGCGTGACCGAATTCATTCGGATCAACGATCAACTGCTCACGCCGGCCTATTACCACAAGTTTGGCCCTGAGCTTCTGACCGGTGCCCGCACCGCGTCCGGCGTACCGCTGCGCGTGCAGTTGCTCGGTTCCGATCCGGTGTGCCTGGCGGAAAACGCTGCGCTGGCCTGCGAGTTGGGTTCCGAAGTCATCGACCTGAACTTCGGCTGCCCGGCCAAGACCGTCAACAAGTCCCGTGGCGGCGCGGTGTTGCTCAAAGAACCTGAGCTGCTCAACCAAATCGTCGAAACCGTGCGTCGCGCGGTGCCTGCGCATATCCCGGTCACCGCCAAGATGCGCCTCGGTTTCGACAGCCCGGACGGCGCGCTGGTCTGCGCCACGGCCCTGGCCGAAGGCGGCGCGGCGCACATCGTGGTGCACGCGCGGACCAAGACCGACGGCTACAAACCGCCCGCCCACTGGGAATGGATTCCGCGGGTGCAGGACGTGGTCAAGGTGCCGGTATTCGCCAACGGCGACATCTGGAGTGTCGAAGACTGGCGCCGCTGCCGCGAGATCAGCGGTGTCGAAGACATCATGCTTGGTCGTGGCCTGGTGTCGCGCCCGGACCTGGCCCGGCAAATCGCCGCCGCGCGCGCCGGTGAAGAAGTGGTCGAGATGACCTGGGCCGAGCTGCTGCCGTTGATTCAGGACTTCTGGCTGCAGGCCAAGGCGCAGATGACGCCGCGCCAATCGCCGGGTCGCCTGAAGCAATGGCTGGCAATGCTGACTCGCAATTATCCGGAAGCGGTCGAGCTGTTTACCGTGCTGCGGCGTGAAACTGAGCTGGATCAGGTCTCCCGTTTATTGGGTCTGCAAGTCGCCGAAGCTGCCTGAAAAAAATCTGCAAAAAGTCTCTTGAAATGCAATCAGCGGTCCCTATCTAAGGGTTACGCGATGCCGAATCCGGGTCGCGGAGACAAAAAAACTTGCTGATATGTTTTCAGGAGATTTGAATCATGACGACTGCATTTTCCATGGCACCACTGTTCCGTTCCTCGGTAGGTTTCGATCGTTTCAACGACCTGTTCGAAACCGCCTTGCGCAACGAGCCAGGCAGCACCTATCCACCTTACAACGTGGAAAAACACGGCGATGACCAATACCGCATTGTTGTAGCGGCCGCCGGGTTCCAGGAAGAAGACCTGGAACTGCAAGTGGAAAAAGGTGTGCTGACCATCAGTGGCGGTAAACGTGACGCGACCGAAGACGTCACCTATCTGTACCAAGGCATCGCACAGCGTGCCTTCAAACTGTCTTTCCGTCTGGCGGACCATATCGAAATCAAGGCTGCCGGCCTGAGCAACGGTTTGTTGAGCATCGACCTGTTGCGGGTTATTCCGGAAGAGGCGAAAGCCAAACGCATCCCGATCAACGGGACGCAAAAACCAGCGCTGCAGCACTGAGTCATTCGAAGACACACATTCGTCTGAATCGGCTGTAACCCGCTGAATGAAGGCCCCGACCTGTCGGGGCCTTTTTGTATCCGGGAAAAAAACAGCCCTGTAGGCTTTGCCGCCTTGCGACGGTTTCTCTACAATCCGCGCCAGTTTGCCGACTCCCATTCTGCCTGGTCGGCCCGGAGCTTTTTTTCATGGACGAGCTACAACAGCGCTGGCTGTGCGGTCTTTCCGCGCCAATGGTCGCCCTCAATCCGCGTGCCGGATACGACGAGCCCGCGTTCTATTCCGGCCCGGAATATATCGACCTGCAATGCAGCTGGGGCATTGATGACCGGCCGCAATTGTTGGGCATGCTCGAAAGAATGACCGATGACGGTCACGCCACACGCCTCAAAGCGGCGTATCGCTCATGGCAACGCTGTTTGCCCGGCGAGTGGCAGGCGTTGCTCCAGACGCTGGAACCCCGCGAGCGCATCTTGCATGAGTTTGCCAGCCGTACCTTCGAGGGCTGCGGCTCGGGGGGTATCCAGGCGTGGGATCTGGGGCGCATGGGGTTTCTGTTGCGGTGTGGCGTGCGCAACCAGTGGATCGATCTCGCCGAAAGTCTCTGGCTGCATTGGCGCCTGGCCGTGAGGGCGCAATATCACTACGACGACTGGTATTCCTATTTCAACGGATTTCTCACCGGTCGCGCCTTCTGGGGCTGCCTGAGCAGCAGCGACGATACCCTGGCTTACGAACTGGACCGACAAGGTGAGTTTTCGAGCAGTCTGCGTATCGCTCGCGGCCTGGGCCGGAACATGCCCGCTTTCCTGGCCGACTTGCCTTGGCATCTGGAGCTTGATCCGCCGCAGCGCCCGGCATCCTTAGGGGAGTTCGACTGGTCATGAGTTGCTGGATTCGTCTGGGCATAGAGCCCACCAAAGACCAGGCACTGATTCGGGAAGCCTACCGCGCGCGTCTGCCGCAGCATCACCCGGAAAGTGATCCCGAAGGCTTCCAGGCATTGCGTGAAGCCTATGAAAGCGCCAACCGTTTCGCCCGGCAGGAAGAGGACGAAACGGAAGAGGAGGCTGGCGCCCCTGAGATGCCGCAAACCATCGTGGATTTCTACGCGCTGCTCGAAGACCCGGCGCGGCGTTTCAATCCGCAGGCCTGGCAAGCCTTCGTCAAAGCTTTGGATCAATTGCCGCTGGACG
The DNA here is from genome assembly GCF_055179735.1 of Pseudomonas sp. Emmai. NCBI lineage: Bacteria > Pseudomonadati > Pseudomonadota > Gammaproteobacteria > Pseudomonadales > Pseudomonadaceae > Pseudomonas > Pseudomonas sp. Emmai. The sequence goes on from NZ_CM143685.1 coordinate 2,679,641, forward strand.
CCCTCGATGACCTCAGTTGGGGTCTGTTCCACCCATTGGTCAACGCCGGTCCGCTGTCCTACCGCTGCGCGAATCTGTTGGCACAACGGCTGGCCTGGGAACAGCAGTTGATGGAACTGGAGTTCGACCAGGCGAAAGAAGTCGAAGCGTTCCTGCAACGCATCAAGGGCCCGGACCCGTTCGACACGACGCTGATGGACGATTGGCCCGAGCCTGCGCAGCTGGAAACCCTCTGGTATGCCCGCAGCCTCGACTACATCTTCCAGCATCGTCCTCTGCGTGAGTTCGTAGACTTTGCCAGCCACCACACCTGTTTGCCGCTGCCGGCCGATGACGCATTTATCCAGCGCCTGCTGGTGCAGTTCACTCAGGCGGGTATCGGCGGTCCCGGTCTGCGGCAATGGTGCGTCGAACAGCAGGCACAAGCCCCGGACGATGCCGACTGGCTGTATTTATTGGCGTGCCAGAACAGCTTGGCGGGCCTGGAAGATCAGGCGTTGCCTGGCTGGATCCGGCTCTGGCAGGAACATCGCCACCCCAAGGCCGAAAGCCGTTTGCTGGAGCTGTGCGCCAAGCGTCAGCCGGACTTTGTGGCACTGCTGATCCAGGCTTTTGACCGTCTGGAGCATTTCCGCGACTGGCCTGTTGACCTCGCCGATGTCAGCCAAACCTATGGCAGCCCTTCACAACGTCCCGAGACGCTGGCGCGCTGGCTTGGGGTCGGGCAACTCGACCTGCAAGGCTTTACGGCCGCTTTTGTCGATTGGCGGATGACCGGGGATGAACTGCCGCTGCTGGCCTTGCTGCTGGGCGATGCTGCGGATTCCCGTCTGCAACAGCTGTACCGGCATGCCTGGGCGTTGCACCGTGGCGATGTGGGGTTGCTGCAACAGATACTCGATGAACCGCAGCCGCTCGATGCCCTCGAAAGCCTGGTGTTGAGCGGGTTCAAGTATCAGGCCGAACAGCAACTGTGCTGGCTGAATCAGGCGCCCATCCCGTTGGCGATGAAGGCCTTCCTCGGCAGCCGTTCGGTTCAGCCGCAATTGGCCGAAGAATTGAAAAAGGACGAACCGCACGACATTTGCCGCCTCTGGCTGCGCAGGCTGCGGCCTTACGATACGTCCGCTCTGGTGCGGATCGATCAGGCATTTGATCTGCAAGACGCGCAAGCGGACGTGGACCTGCGCGGTGTGAGCCTGCTGGCCCAGTTGGAGCAGCGCGAAATGCTATTGCCGCCGATTGGCCAAGGCGAGGCGGTGTGGCAATGGCACGCGCAAACCATGTTCCTGCTGGCGTTGCTCGATCAGCCGGAACGTTGGCTGGCGTTGATCGATTCAAGCTGCCTGGAGCGGCTCGACGTCAACCCGGCGCATCCCCTGAGTCGGCTCCAACCGCTGCTGCGGCGTTTGCAACGCGAGCAAGGCAGTTGCAGCGGTTTGCTGGGCTGGTTGCAAGCCAGCGATCCGGTGCATGGCTTGCTCGTGCAGAAGCTGTTCAATGTGCAACAGGCCCTCGACAGCGCGACGCTGCCGGGTAATGCGCAACTCTACACCTGCATCGAAAGTGATCCTGATGCCTGCGGCGAAGAGGTGTTGGGCCTGATGCTGCTCTGGGGCGTGCTGTACCAGGATCCGAGCCTGAACGCCGAGCAGCACCGCGCGCTGTTGCAATCCATCGCTGCCGTCAGTTGCGAAGATGACTGGTTCGAAGGGTTCCGCAATGGCTTGATCAAGGGCGAGCCGGTGTGGCCGCCTGAGAAAGTGTTGGAGGATTTCGGTGTCGAGAAACTGGTGGTTTATTCACTCCTCGATACGCTGAAAAGCCTGGTCCGTTATGGCGCGGCGGGCGTGCCGCGGACCAAGGTGCTGACAATCCTGCAGTACGGCAAGGACAACACCGAGAACAGCGTGGGCCTGCGCCTGGCGCTCACGGCCCTGTTGTCCTGGACCGAACGCGTGCTGCTGGCCCACAGCGACACTCGCCCGGTGCCGGCCACGGCGTTCTGGCGCCTCGGTTCCCGACTGGGGCGCAAGGCGTTTATCTGGCAAGTGCTGGGGTGTGTGCTGATCACCCCGTACCTGGCGTTGATGAGCGGCACGGCGCTCTCTGGTTTTGGCGTGTTGCTGCTGGGCACCGCGTTGTTGCTCGGCGCGATCCTGCGTCGACTGCATGACATGGGGCGCGGGATCCCCACACTGCTGATTTTTGGCTGCCTGTCGCCGGTGCTGCCGTTTATGCCGTTGCTGTTGTTCGGCTTTCCCGGCGACAAACTGCCCAACCGCTACGGCGTGCCGCCGGACAGCGGCGGTGCAGACACCTTGTCCGGCGGTTTGCAGATGGCTTTGCGGCGGCTTAACAACTAAAGGCGCAGTTCATCCAGGGCTTTATTGAGCTGTGAACGATGGCTGGCAATCTGCACCGATTGCTGGCCACCGAGCACGGCGGTAAAGGTATCCAGCCAATCGGCAATTTGCTCGCGCTCGTCCCCCAGGCTTTGCGCCCAGGCCCGCTCCAGGCGTGCCAGCAAGGTGCGGTTGGGCAGGGCGTCGCGCGGGTGGATTTTCAGGGCGCTGAGCCGTTCATGGCTGTTTTGCCGCGACTGCGGGTCGAGGCCGGTGGGGCTGCGGTCGATGCTGTGGCTGTGGCGTTCGCCGCTGGCCAGCAGCGTGACGTCGACTTCGAGCAAGCCGTTGATGTCGTAGCTGAAGCGCACATCCAGGGCCTGGGTCTGCTCACTGGGTGTCAGCGCGACGTCGAAGGCATCGATGTAAATATTGTCCCGCACCCACGGCCGCTCGCCCTGATAGACCTCAATGCGGATCTGGGTTTGCTGGGGATGAGTCGTGTAGAAACGCTTGACCCTGGACGTCGGGATCACCGTATTGCGCTCGATGATCGGCGAGAAAGCGCCGCTGACGTCTTCACCGCGATTGGTCGAGATGCCCAGGGTGTAGGGGCAGACGTCGGTCAGGATCAGTTCTTCGATGGCGCTGTCGCGAGCCTTGCACGCGGCCTGGGTGGCGGCGCCCAGCGCGACAATCGTGTCCGGGTCGAGATGACGATAGGGCAGGCGCCCGAACAGCGTGGCGACCATTTGCTGCACGGCCGGCATCCGCGTGGCGCCGCCGACCATCACCAGGCTGTCGAGGTCCCGGGGCTTGAGCCGCGCATCGCGCAGCGCTTGCTCGATGGGCGCGCGTAACCGGGCCAGCAGTGGCTCCCAGATTTTCAACGCCCCGGCTTCATCCAGCGACCATTCGCGCAATGCGCCAGCGCCGTTCCAGCTCAGGTGCTGAGTGCCTTCGTTGAGCTTGCATTTGAGTTGTTCCAGGGCATCGCCGAGGCTGGCCAGGCCTTGGCCATCGAGCATGGACGGGGTGAGTTGCCAGTCTTTCAGGCAGGCCTGCAACAACGCCGCCGTGAAGTCTTCGCCACCGAGGAAGTTGTCGCCGGTGGAGGCATGTACCTCGATCAACGGCAGGGCGTATTCCAGCACCGTGACGTCGAAGGTGCCTCCGCCCAGGTCGAAAATCAGCGTGCGCTCGAACTTCTGCTCATGCAGCCCGTACGCCATGGCGGCGGCAGTCGGTTCGTTGATCAGCCGCGACACTGTCAGGCCGGCCAATTCGGCGGCAAACAGCGTGCGCTTGCGTTGCTCGTCGCTGAAATACGCCGGTACCGAAATCACCGCCTCGTGCACCGGGTGGCCGAGCCAGGCTTCGGCGTCTTGCTTGAGCGAACCGATCACCAGTGCCGAGAGTTCTTCCGGGCTGAACGGGCGCCCGCCCAGTTCAAATTGCTTGTCGCTGCCCATGAAACGCTTGAACGCCGCCACCGTACGTTCCGGGTGGGTGGTCAGGCGCGCGCGGGCAGCCTTGCCCACCAGAATGCTGTCGTCTTCATCGAGGCTGACCACGGACGGGGTGAGGACATCGCCGAGGGCGTTGGGAATCAACTGCGCCCGACCGTCCTGCCAGACGGCGATCAGGCTGTTGGTGGTCCCAAGGTCGATACCCAGCAAGGCCGGGCGGGGGAGGGTTGCATCCTGCATGGTTGATCTCTTTGAGGCGGCGCAAAAAACGCGACCCTACAGGCTGAGAGAAAAACTGGCAATTCCCGGGATTTATTTGAGCAACGTCTGAAACGCCTCCACCGGTAATGGCCGGCTGTGCAGGTAGCCTTGATACAAATGGCAACCCAATCCCTGCAGAAATTCCAGTTGATCCGGCGTCTCCACCCCTTCGGCAATCACTTCCAGTGCCAGGCTGCGGGCCATGGCGACGATGGCGCGGATGATTTCCGCGTCGTTGGGGTCGGTGGTCGCGTCGCGGATGAAGGACTGGTCGATTTTCAGCGTGTCCACCGGCAGGCGCTTGAGGTAGGTCAGCGATGAATAACCGGTGCCGAAGTCGTCCATGGCAAAGCTCACACCGAGTTTTTTCAGGCGGCGCATTTTATTGATGGTGTCTTCCAGGTTCTGGATGACGATGCCTTCGGTGATTTCCAGTTTCAACAGCGAGCAGGGCAGGCCATGGCTGCTGAGGCTGCGCTCGATGCGTTCGACAAAGTCGTTCTGCCGGAATTGTCGCGGGCTGATGTTCACGCACAAGCTGAAGTTGAGCGGGTCGATCAGTTGTTTGGCGATCAGGTGCTTGAAGGCCGCGCAGGCTTCGTCGAGGATCCAGGTCCCGACCTCCAGAATCAGCCCGCTGTCTTCCAGCACCTTGATGAACTCGGTGGGCGATTGCGCACCGAGTTCCGGGTGGTTCCAGCGCACCAGGGCTTCGGCGCCGATGATGCGGTTGTCCTGGGCATCGACTTGCGGTTGGTAATGCACACTGAATTCGCCCCGGGACAGGGCCAGGCGCAGGTCGGTTTCCATGCGCAACCGTTCGCTGGCGGCCTTCTGCATGGTGTTGTGGTACATCTGCGTGGTGTTGCGCCCCGAATCCTTGGCGCGGTACAGGGCGATGTCTGCACGCTTGAGCAAATCGGTCGGGGTCGAGCCGTGATCGGGAATCAGCGCGATGCCAATGCTCGGCGTGACTTGCAGGCGCTGGCCGTCGAGGAACATCGGTTCCGAGAGCAATTCGCGCAGGGTGTCTGCCAGGTCCCGCACCTGCTCGCTGACCTCGCTGCGCGAACCTTCCAGGCCGCTGAGCAGCACCACGAATTCATCACCGCCGAGCCGCGCCACGGTGTCTTCCATGCGCACACTGGCTTCGAGTCGCGCAGTGATGATCTTCAGCACCGTGTCGCCCACCGGGTGCCCGAGGGAGTCGTTGATGTGCTTGAAGTGGTCGAGGTCGAGGAACATCAAGGCGCCACGCAGGTTGTGGCGTTTGAGCAGGGCGATCTGCTGGCTCAGGCGATCCATCAGCAGTGCGCGGTTGGGCAGGTTGGTCAGCGGGTCGTGGTAGGCCAGATGCCGGATTTGCGCCTCGGCGTTCTTCAACAGGCTGACATCCCGGGCAGTCAGCAGCAGGCATGCGGTCTCGTTGAGGGTGATCGGTTCCACCGAGACTTCGACGGTGAGCAGATCCCCGCGTTTGTTGCGCCCGAGCATTTCCTGGTGGTGCACACGGCCCTTGATTTGCAGCTCCGCCAGCAGCGATGAGCGCTGTTTCTCTTCAGCCCAGATGCCGACCTGATACACGGTCTTGCCCACCACTTCATCGGCGCGGTAACCGGTCAGGCGGCAGAAACCGTCGTTGACCTCCAGATAACGCCCGGTGTCGCGCTCGGTGATGGTGATGGCATCGGGGCTGGAGTGGAACGCCTTGGCGAATTTCTCTTCGCTGGCCTTGAGCGCCGCTTCCGAGCGTTGTTGCTGGGTGATGTCGCGCAGGGTGGTGACGATGCAGGGCTGCTCGCCGACGCTGATCTGGCGGCTGGAAATCACGCAGGTCAGGGATTGCCCGTCCTTGTGCTGGACGATGATCGCCACGTTGTTCAGGCCCTGTTCGCGGATCACCTGTTCAATGCGTTGCAAGCTCTTTGCCGACGCGTCCCACAGGCCGATTTCATCGGCGCTGCGGCCAATCACGTCGGCGGCGGTCCAGCCGAAAATCTGGGTGAAGCTGGAGTTGATCTCGATGAACTGGCCGCTATCCTGGCGCGTGACGCAGATCGGGTCCGGGCTGACCTGGAACAGCGTGGCGAATTTCTCCTCTGAGGCCACCAATAGCTGCTCGCGCTCGACCTGATCGGTGATGTCCAGCAAGGTGCCGGCCATCCGCAGCGGCACGCCGTTTTCATCGCGATAGAGCCGGGCGCGGCTTTCCAGGAAGCGCGAACTGCCGTCGGGCAATTGCACGCGATACGTCAACTGATAATTGCCGGCCGGGCCTTCGCGCAGGCTGCGGTAGGCATTGCGCATGCTGTCCCGTTCTTCGCCGGGCACGCCTTCGAAAAATTCATCGAAGGCTTCGTGAAACGGCTTGGGCTCCATGCCGTGCAACTGGGCCGCCCGCGCCGAGCCGTAGAGCATGCCGCTGGGAATGTGCCAGTCCCAGGTGCCGAGTTGCGCCGAATCCAGGGCCAGGTCGAGGCGTTCCTGGCTGTCCTTGAGCGCATGTTCGGCGGCCTTGCGTTCGGTGGTGTCGAGGAAGGTGCTCAGCAAGTACGGTTGGCCTTCGAGCTCGACCTTTTGCGCGCTGAGGATGCCATCGTGAACCTGGCCATTACTGGCGCGGAACTGCACTTCCATGCTGATCAGTTCGCCCTTGGCCTTGGTCGCCTTGACCAGCACCGCCCGTTGCTCGGGATGCACCCACAGGCCCAGTTCCAGGGTGGTACGGCCAATCACGCTTTGCACCGGCCAGCCGAACAGGCTTTCGAAATATTGATTGGCCTCGCTGATCAGGCCATCTTCCTGGCGGGTCAGCAACACCATGTTCGGGCACAGGTGGAACAGCGTGGCGAAACGCTTTTCGGAGCTGCTCAGGGCTTGTTCGCGTTGGCGCTGGTGGGTGATTTCCCGGATCACCCCGATCATCCGCGGCCGACCGTGTTTGTCCGGCAACAGGCTGCCGTTGATCTCCAGCCAGTGCAGGCTGCCGTCGGGCCAGCGGATGCGGTGGTGCATCGCCTGTTCCAGCGGCGCGCCGGCAATCACCTGATGAAATGCGCGGATGGTTTTCGCCCGGTCTTCCGGGGGCAGCAGGTCGAGGTATTCCAGATCCGCCGGCAAAGGTTGCTTGGGATCGAAGCCGAACAGCGCCTGGGTGCCCCGGGACCAACTGATCTGCCCGCGTTCGATGTCCCAATACCAGGCGCCCAAGCGCGCACCGTTGAGCGCGGCCAGTAACTGCGGCGCGCTTTCCCAGCTCTGCTCGGACCGCTGCGGGTCAATGGCCTGAATACGCGGCATCGGCGGAATACGGTCAACAGATTTGGGCATTGGCAGCAGGCCTTGGGCTGAATGGGGCGTTAGGCACGGGGTTTTGCAGCTCTATAGGAGTAGCACAAGTTAGCCGTGGGTCCCTGGCAGATCAATTTGTGCATCCAGCAGGGCCATAAAGGCGCGTGCCGCATTCGAAAGCGTCCTTTCCGTGTGCAGGATATAGCCTAGCTCGCGAGTGAGTTGTATGCCCGGCAAAGGTATGCGCGCCACCTGTTCATCAAGCATGGTGCGTGGCAAAACGCTCCAGGCCAGGCCGATCGAGACCATCATCTTGATCGTTTCCAGATAATTTGTGCTCATGGCGATGTTCGGCGTCAGGCCCTGGGCCTCGAACAGGCGCTGCACGATGTGATGAGTAAACGTGTTGCCGCCGGGGAACACCGCCGGGTGCAGGGCGATGTCCGCGAGGGTGACCGGGCCGTTGCTGATCAACGAATGCTCCGGGGCCACCACGAAATCCAGCGGGTCGTCCCACACCGGCGTGGCCTTGACCAGCGCGTGGGGCTCGGGGGCAAGCGTGATGACTGCCAGTTCCGCACGGCCATGGAGGATTTCTTCGTAGGCCACTTCCGAATCGAGGAACTGAATATCCAGCGCCACTTGTGGGTAACGCCGGGTGAATTCCCTTAATAAGGGCGGCAAGCGGTGCAGGCCGATGTGGTGACTGGTGGCCAGGGTCAGGCGGCCGCTGACTTCGCCGGTGAGGTTGGTCAGGGCGCGACGGGTGTCGTCCAGCACGTTGAGAATCTGATAGGCCCGGGGCAGCAGGGCGCGACCGGCCTCGGTCAGGCCGACTTCACGACCCAGGCGATCAAACAATCGCACCTTCAGTTGCTGTTCCAGCCCGGCAATTCGCTTGCTGATCGCCGGTTGGGTCAGGTGCAGCCGCTCGCCAGCGCCGGAGAAGCTGCCGGTCTCGGCAATCGCGATAAAAGCGTTGAGGTTGGCCAGATCCATTGTGGTATTCCAGTTGGTTATCCAAAGCATAAAAAATATGAATTTGAGTTATTTAATGTAACCCCCTAGGATCGACCTCACAAGCCAAGGGGTTATTGAACCGCTGCACAACCCAAGGCATAGAAAATAGAAGCACGCTGATGAGGACCGTCTGATGGCCGGCAAAACGCTTTACGACAAGCTCTGGGATTCCCATGAAGTGAAACGGCGCGACGATGGGTCGTCGCTGATCTACATCGATCGCCACATCATCCATGAAGTGACCTCGCCCCAAGCTTTCGAAGGCCTGCGCCTGGCCGGGCGCAAGCCTTGGCGTGTCGACTCGATCATCGCCACCCCGGACCACAACGTGCCGACCACCCCGGATCGCAAGGGCGGGATCGAAGCGATCACCGACCAGGTCTCGCGTTTGCAGGTTCAGACCCTCGATGACTATTGCGACGAATACGGCATCACCGAGTTCAAAATGAACGACGTGCGCCAGGGCATCGTTCACGTGATCGGCCCGGAGCAGGGCGCGACCTTGCCGGGCATGACCGTGGTCTGCGGCGACTCGCACACTTCGACCCACGGCGCGTTTGGCGCCTTGGCTCACGGCATCGGCACTTCCGAGGTGGAGCATGTGTTTGCCACCCAGTGCCTGGTCGCCAAGAAAATGAAAAACATGCTCGTCTCGGTCGAAGGCAAGTTGCCGTTCGGCGTGACTGCCAAGGACATCGTCCTCGCGGTGATCGGCAAGATCGGCACCGCCGGCGGTAACGGCCACGCCATCGAGTTCGCTGGCAGCGCGATTCGCGACTTGTCCATCGAAGGCCGCATGACCATTTGCAACATGTCCATCGAAGCCGGTGCGCGTGTTGGCTTGGTAGCCGCCGACGAAAAAACCGTGGAATACGTCAAGGGCCGTCCATTCGCCCCGAAAGGCGCGGAATGGGACATGGCGGTTGAGGCGTGGAAAGACCTGGTTTCCGACGCTGATGCGGTGTTCGACACCGTGGTTGAACTTGACGCGACCCAGATCAAGCCGCAAGTCAGCTGGGGCACTTCGCCCGAGATGGTGTTGGCGGTTGATCAGAACGTGCCGGACCCGGCGAAGGAAATGGACCTGGTCAAACGCGGCTCCATCGAACGCGCCCTGAAATACATGGGTTTGAGCGCCAATCAGGCGATCACCGATATTCAGCTGGATCGCGTGTTCATCGGCTCCTGCACCAACTCGCGGATCGAAGACCTGCGCGCGGCGGCGGTGATTGCCAAGGGCCGCAAAGTCGCTTCGACCATCAAGCAAGCCATCGTGGTGCCGGGCTCGGGCCTGGTGAAGGCGCAAGCCGAGGCCGAAGGCCTGGACAAGATTTTCCTCGAAGCCGGTTTCGAGTGGCGTGAACCGGGCTGCTCGATGTGCCTGGCGATGAACCCGGACCGCCTGGAGTCGGGCGAGCACTGCGCCTCGACCTCCAACCGCAACTTCGAAGGGCGTCAGGGCGCCGGTGGCCGTACGCACCTGGTCAGCCCGGCGATGGCCGCTGCCGCTGCCGTCAACGGTCGTTTCATCGACGTTCGCGAACTGATCTGAGGAACCGCACATGAGAGCTTTTACCCAACACACCGGTTTGGTCGCGCCATTGGACCGGGCCAACGTCGACACCGACCAGATCATTCCGAAGCAGTTCCTGAAGTCGATCAAGCGCACCGGTTTTGGTCCGAACCTGTTTGACGAGTGGCGTTACCTGGACGTGGGCTATGCCTACCAGGACAACTCCAAGCGGCCGCTGAACAAGGATTTCGTGCTCAACGCCGAACGTTACCAAGGCGCGAGCGTGTTGCTGGCCCGCGAGAACTTCGGCTGCGGTTCCAGCCGCGAACACGCGCCGTGGGCCCTGGAAGAGTACGGTTTCCGCAGCATCATCGCGCCGAGCTACGCCGACATTTTCTACAACAACAGCTTCAAGAACGGCTTGCTGCCGATCATCTTGAGCGACGCGGAAGTGGATGAGCTGTTCCAGCAGGTTGAAGCGAATCCTGGCTACCAGTTGACGGTCGACCTGCAAGCCCAGACCGTGACCCGGCCGGATGGCAAGGTCTATCACTTTGAGCTGGATGAATTCCGCAAGCATTGCCTGGTGAATGGTCTGGACGATATCGGCCTGACCTTGATGGATCACGAGGCGATTGCGTCGTTTGAGAGCAAGCACCGGGCGAGTCAGCCGTGGTTGTTTCGCGATGTTTGATTTTGTGTAAGGCCGGATGACGCCTTCGCGGGCAAGCCTCGCTCCTACAGTTGAAATGCATTCCCCTGTAGGAGCGAGGCTTGCCCGCGAAGAGGCCCGCCCAGACACCACAAGACTAAACCCCAAAAAGGAAGTCCCCATGACCCAGCACAGCCAAGTCGTACAAAAGCAATTCGGTGAACAGGCCTCGGCCTACTTGAGCAGCGCCGTTCACGCTCAAGGCACCGAATTCGCACTGCTACAGGCTGAACTGGCCGGGCAGGGTGACGCCCGCGTGCTGGACCTGGGTTGCGGCGCCGGTCACGTGAGTTTTCACGTGGCTTCGCTGGTCAAGGAAGTGGTGGCTTACGACCTGTCCCAGCAGATGCTCGACGTGGTGGCCGCCGCGGCGACTGATCGTGGTTTCAGTAATATCACCACGGTCAACGGTGCCGCCGAGCGCCTGCCGTTCGCCGATGGCGAGTTCGACTTCGTGTTCAGCCGTTATTCGGCGCACCATTGGAGCGATCTTGGTTTGGCCCTGCGGGAAGTGCGCCGGGTGCTGAAGCCGGGCGGGGTAGCGGCGTTTGTCGATGTGTTGTCGCCGGGCAGTCCGTTGTTCGACACCTACCTGCAAAGCGTCGAAGTGCTGCGCGACACCAGCCATGTGCGTGATTATTCCGCCGGCGAGTGGTTGCGTCAGGTCAGCGAAGCGGGGTTGCATACCCGCAGCACCACCCGTCAGCGACTGCGTCTGGAGTACACCTCGTGGGTGGAACGCATGCGCACGCCCGACGTGATGCGCGGGGCGATCCGCGTGTTGCAGCAGTCGATGGGCAATGAAGTGCGCGAATATTTTGAGATTGAAGCCGATGGTTCGTTTAGTACCGATGTACTGGTGCTGATGGCAGAACGATAGAATTTTTCCGGGCGCGCCCAAGGCGCACCGACTGATGACATGAGGAAAGCATGAGCAAGCAGATTCTGATTCTCCCAGGTGACGGTATTGGCCCGGAAATCATGGCCGAAGCAGTCAAGGTGCTGGAACTGGCCAATACCCAGTACAACCTGGGCTTCGAGCTGAGCCACGACGTGATCGGCGGCGCTGCCATCGACAAGCACGGCGTGCCACTGGCCGACGAAACCCTGGATCGCGCCCGCGCGGCCGACGCCGTATTGTTGGGCGCCGTGGGCGGCCCGAAATGGGACACCATCGAGCGTGACATCCGCCCTGAGCGCGGTCTGCTGAAGATTCGCGCGCAACTGGGCCTGTTCGGCAACCTGCGCCCGGCGATCCTGTATCCGCAACTGGCCGAGGCTTCCAGCCTGAAGCCGGAAATCGTCGCGGGCCTGGACATCCTGATCGTCCGTGAACTGACCGGCGGCATCTACTTCGGCGCGCCACGTGGCACCCGCGTCCTGGAAAACGGCGAGCGTCAGGCCTACGACACCCTGCCTTACAGCGAAAGCGAGATTCGCCGTATTGCCCGGGTCGGTTTCGACATGGCCATGGTGCGCAGCAAAAAGCTCTGCTCCGTGGACAAGGCCAACGTGCTGGCGTCGAGCCAACTGTGGCGTGAAATCGTCGAGCAAGTGGCCAAGGATTACCCGGAAGTCGAACTGAGCCACATGTACGTCGACAACGCCGCCATGCAACTGGTGCGGGCACCGAAGCAGTTCGACGTGATCGTCACCGACAACCTGTTCGGCGACATTCTGTCCGACCAGGCGTCGATGCTCACCGGTTCCATCGGCATGCTGCCGTCGGCGTCGCTGGATACCAACAACAAGGGCATGTACGAGCCGTGCCACGGTTCGGCGCCGGACATCGCCGGCAAAGGCATAGCCAACCCGTTGGCGACTATCCTGTCCGTGTCGATGATGCTGCGTTACAGCTTCAACCAGCAGGAGGCGGCCAATGCCATCGAGAAGGCCGTGAGCCTGGTATTGGATCAAGGCCTGCGCACCGGCGACATCTGGTCGAACGGTTGCACCAAGGTCGGTACGCAGGAAATGGGCGACGCAGTAGTCGCCGCGCTGCGGAATCTGTAATCTCTCGGGCCCGCTGCCACTTTCAACTTCGAAAGCAGCGGCCCACTTTTTAAAGAAGGTGTAGTTGCGATGAAACGTGTAGGTCTGATCGGTTGGCGCGGTATGGTCGGTTCCGTGCTCATGCAGCGGATGCTGGAAGAGCAGGATTTCGATCTTATCGAGCCGGTGTTTTTCACCACTTCCAATGTCGGTGGCCAAGGCCCGTCCGTGGGCAAGGACATTGCTCCGCTCAAGGACGCTTACAGCATTGAAGAGCTGAAAACCCTCGACGTGATTCTGACCTGCCAGGGTGGCGACTACACCAGTGAAGTCTTCCCGAAACTGCGCGAAGCCGGCTGGCAGGGTTACTGGATCGACGCCGCTTCGAGCCTGCGCATGCAGGACGACGCGGTGATCGTGCTGGACCCGGTGAACCGCAAGGTCATCGACCAGCAGCTCGACGCGGGCACCAAGAACTACATCGGCGGTAACTGCACCGTCAGCCTGATGCTGATGGGCCTGGGCGGCTTGTTCGAAGCCGGTCTGGTGGAGTGGATGAGCGCCATGACCTATCAGGCGGCCTCCGGTGCCGGCGCGCAGAACATGCGTGAACTGATCAAGCAAATGGGCGCGACCCACGCCGCTGTCGCCGATCAACTGGCCGACCCGGCCAGCGCGATCCTCGACATCGACCGCCGTGTGGCCGAAGCCATGCGCAGCGACGCGTACCCGACCGAAAACTTCGGCGTACCGCTGGCCGGCAGCCTGATCCCGTGGATCGACAAGGAGCTGCCGAACGGTCAGAGCCGCGAAGAGTGGAAGGCCCAGGCCGAGACCAACAAGATCCTCGGTCGCTTCAAGAGCCCGATTCCAGTCGACGGCATCTGCGTGCGCATCGGCGCCATGCGCTGCCACAGCCAGGCGCTGACCATCAAGCTGAACAAAGACGTGCCGATCGCCGACATCGAAGGGCTGATCAGCCAGCACAACCCTTGGGTCAAACTGGTGCCGAACAGCCGCGAAGCCAGCATTCAGGAACTGAGCCCGACGAAAGTCACCGGCACCCTGAACGTACCGGTGGGCCGTCTGCGCAAGCTGAACATGGGCACGCAGTATCTGGGCGCGTTCACCGTTGGCGACCAACTGCTGTGGGGCGCGGCTGAACCGCTGCGTCGCATGCTGCGGATCCTGCTTGAGCGTTGATCGTTTGAAGTTGTGAAAGCACCCGCGCCTTGAAAGAGGTGCGGGTTTTTTATGCCCACCGATCATTCCCACGCTCCGCGTGGGAATGATCGGGGTGGGCCGAATTGCCTGTGAGCCACCCACCCGGTAAAGTGCCGCTCCCCCCGTTTCGCCAGAGGTAGAACCATGAGCCAGTCCTTTGATATTGCCGTGATCGGCGCCACCGGAACTGTCGGCGAAACGCTGGTGCAGATTCTCGAAGAACGGGATTTCCCGGTCGGCAACCTGCACCTGCTGGCCAGCAGCGAGTCCGCCGGGCATTCGGTGCCGTTCCGCGGCAAGAACGTGCGGGTGCGGGAAGTCGATGAGTTTGATTTCAACAAGGTGCAACTGGTGTTCTTCGCCGCCGGCCCGGCCGTGACCCTGAGTTTTGCATCCCGCGCCCGCGCCGCCGGTTGCTCGCTGATCGACCTTTCCGGTGCCTTGCCAGCGGATGAAGCGCCGCAAGTGGTGCCGGAAGCCAACGCCCAGGTGCTGGCCGGTCTGAAAAAGCCGTTCCAGGTCAGCAGCCCGAGCCCGTCGGCCACCACGTTGGCCGTGGTCCTTGCGCCGTTGCTCGACGTGATCGACCTGCAACGCATCAACGTCACCGCCAGCCTTGCCGTGTCCGCCCAGGGCCGCGAAGCCGTCACCGAGCTGGCGCGCCAGACGGCCGAATTGCTCAACGTGCGTCCGCTGGAACCGACTTTCTTTGATCGGCAGATGGCTTTTAACCTGCTGGCCCAGGTCGGCAAGCCGGATGAGCAAGGCCATACGCTGCTGGAAAAACGCCTGGTGCGCGAGCTGCGCCAGGTCATGTCGCTGCCTTTATTAAAGATTTCCGCAACTTGCATTCAAGCCCCGGTGTTTTTTGGCGATAGCTTTAGCGTGACCTTGCAGTCATCAAGCGCTGTCGACCTGGCCAAAGTGAACGCTGCCCTGGAAGACGCGCCGGGCATCGAGCTGGTGGAAGCCGGCGATTACCCGACGGCAGTAGGTGACGCGGTAGGGCAGGATGTGGTCTACGTTGGTCGGGTTCGCAGCGGTGTCGACGACCTGTCGGAACTAAATCTGTGGCTGACGTCAGATAACGTACGCAAAGGCGCCGCGCTCAATGCTGTGCAGGTGGCTGAATTGTTGATAAAAGACCTGCTGTAAAAGATACTTGGCAACAATTTGTCGAATGATTCTAACCGAGCGCTATGCTTGGCCGGAGTGCTTGCCGGCGAGTCACCCTGTGGGGCTTCCCGGGCAGCAAAGAAATGATCGCGCGCGACGACCCTTCGCCGCCGCGCGCAATGCCTTACGGCAGCGACTTTCAACACCTTCTCGCTGGCCGAGGAATGTTCAAACAAAGGATGAGGCTATGGTTCAAGTTCGCAAACTGGTGTTAGCAATAGCGGCCGCCTCGGCGCTGTCCTCCGGTATGGCGCATGCCCTCGGGCTCGGGGAACTGACCCTGAAGTCCACGCTGAACCAGCCACTGGTGGCCGAAATCGAGCTGCTCGACGTCAAGGACCTCACCGCTGCCGAAGTGGTGCCGAGCCTGGCCTCGCCGGACGATTTCGCTAAGGCCGGGGTTGATCGCCAGGCATTCCTCAATGACCTGACCTTTACCCCGGTGCTCAACGCCAGCGGCAAAAGCATCCTGCGCGTGACGTCCAGCAAACCGCTCTCCGAGCCGATGGTGAAATTCCTCGTGCAGGTGATGTGGCCTAACGGTCGCTTGCTGCGCGACTACAGCGTGCTGCTCGATCCGTCCAAATTCTCGCCGCAAACCGCCGATGCGGCCGCGCAATCTGCGCCGTCCCAAGCGGTCTCCGCACCCGCGACCGGCGCCACCAAGCCGTCGACCTACACCACTACGCCGCGCGATACCCTGTGGGAAATCGCGGCCAAGGCGCGCAATGGCGGTTCAGTGCAGCAAACCATGCTGGCCATCCAGGCGTTGAACCCGGATGCCTTCATCAATGGCAACATCAACTTGCTGAAAACCGGCCAGGTCCTGCGCATGCCGGATCAGGTGCAAAGCACCAGCTTGCCGCAGCCTAAAGCCATCGCTGAAGTCGCCGCGCAGAACACCGCGTGGCGTCAGGGTCGCCGTTATGTGGCCAAGCCTGGCACTGGCCAGCAGCAACTCGATGCGACCAAGCGTGGCAGTGCTGATGCCGGTTCCGCCCAGGCCGCGAAAGACAAGCTGAGCCTGGTGTCTGCTGAATCTGGCAAGGGCCGTAAAGGTGCCGCTGGCGACGCGAAGAATCTGAGCAACAAACTGGCGGTGACCCAGGAAAGCCTCGACACGACCCGTCGTGACAACGCCGAACTGAAAAGCCGCATGACCGACCTGCAAAGTCAGCTGGACAAGCTGCAACGCCTGATCGAGCTGAAAAACAATCAACTGGCCAAGCTGCAAGCTGAGGGCGCTGCTCCGGCTGCGCCAGCAGTGGCGGCTGCTCCGGCAATATCGGCCGAGCTGACGCCGGCACCGGTGCCGGCGGCAACCCCGACGGAAGCGGCACCGGCAACCCCTGCGCCGGTGGTGACGGCGCCTGAGGTCACACCGGCCCCGGCCGAAACGCCTGTCGAGCCGACTCCTGCGGCTGCCGACGACCAGAAATTCAACGACCTGCTGACCAACCCGGTCCTGTTGGGTCTGGTGGGTGGCGGCGCCATCGTCCTGCTGCTGTTGCTGTTGCTGCTGGCCCGTCGCCGCAAAGCCCAGCAAGAAGCCGAAAAGCACCTGCGCATGGCGCGTGCCCTGGCTGAAGAGCAGGAGTTTTCCCCCGAGCAAGACTTGCCGGAAAGCAGCTTCGAAGGCCTTGAAGTGCCGCCGCCAGCCGTGAAGCTGGCCAAGACGCCTGCACCTGCGCCGACGCCTGCACCTGCGCCGACGCCTGCACCCGCGCCGGCTCCGATCATTGAGCCCGTCGTGGTCGCCCCCGTGATTGCCGCGCCGCTGGTTTCCCCGGCCGCCGAACGCAATGACGACGTCCTGACTCACGCTCAGTCGCACATCACTGCCGGTCGCCTGAATCAGGCGGCAGCCTTGCTCGAAGACGGTATCAAGCAAGAGCCGCAACGCAGCGACCTGCGCCTGAAGCTGATGGAAGTCTACGGTCAGCAAGGCGATCGTGATGCGTTCGTGGCCCAGGAGCGTCAGTTGGTGGCCAATGGCGAAAACTTCGCCCAGGTCGAACAACTGAAAAGCCGTTTCCCGGCCATGGCGCTTGCCGCAGCCGGCGGTATCGCTGCCGCGGCCATTGCCGCCGAGCTGGACGCGCAATACGTCAAGGACCTGTTGCTGGATGAGCCTGAAGTTCCGGCAGCGGATCCGGCCGCCGATGATCTCGACAGCGCATTCGACTTGAGCCTGGATGACCTGGAAAACGTTTCTCCGGCAGATGTTGCTCCGGCAGCGGAGCCGGAAGCCTTGGCGGAACTGGACGAATTCCCGCTGGACGACGATCTGAGCTTTGAATCGGTGCTGCAGCAGCAGACCGACATCAAGGAAAACCTCGACGACCTGTCGGACTTCGATCTGGACCTGGACCTCGGTGGCGACGCTTCGCCTGCGACCCTGGCCGAAGACGATTTCCTGCTGGACCTGGACGAAGGCGTCAAGGACTTGCCGCCTGTCGAACCGCCGGCCGTGACCGAAGCGGCGCTGGACGACCTGGAACTGCCGGCGGATTTCGACCTGTCCCTGGCGGACGAAATGGACGTGCCTGAGCCGAAGGATGCATTTGCGGCTGAACTGGATGACGTCAACGCCGAGCTGGATCGTTTGTCCCAGAGCATGGGTGAGCCAACCTTCACCGCCGAAGACGCGGCCGCTTCCGTGGCCGACGAGCCGGATTTCGACTTCCTCTCCGGCACTGACGAAGTCGCCACCAAACTCGACCTGGCCCAGGCCTACATCGACATGGGCGACAACGATGGCGCCCGGGACATCCTCAATGAAGTCGTGACCGAGGGTGATGCAGGGCAGAAGAGCGAAGCCAAGGAAATGCTTTCGCGTCTGGCTTGATCCGGAATCGGTAGTAAACAAAGCGGCAGCCCATTGAGGCTGCCGTTTTTTGTTTGGTAAAGCAAAAGATCGCAGCCTTCGCTCTTAACTCAACAAATCCTCATAAAACGCCCCGAACGGCCGGGTAGGGTGGGCAATCTGGATTTCCAGAATCCACAGCCCTACATTCGGGCAGTCCTCGAAATTGCCCAGGTCTCCGGCGCGATAGATCGCATGCGGGAAATCACTGACCCGGTGCCCCTTGATCTCCAGGTTCAACTTCCAGCCCATCGCTGTCGCCTGTTCGTCGGCGTAGCGATACAGCTGCGGACCGGCCACCTGCTGGGTGCGCCAGTAATCGTGGACCAGATCGAACAGGGTTTTCGCCGCCACGGCGCACGCCTGCATCTCGGGATCGTTGCCGACGGTGAACGTCGCGCCCGAGTCGCCTTCATGGCGATCCCAGACCACGCCGAGGTCGATAAAGAAAATATCGTTTTCAGCCAGCACCGGATCGCCGTCGGAACGCTGCTTGAAGGTCTTCAGGGTGTTTTCGCCGAAGCGAATTTTCGACGGATGCCAGATGCGGTCCATGCCCAGTTCGTTCAGCACTTCGAGGCTCATTGTCTGGGCTTCTGACTCGAGCATGCCGGGTTTGATGCGGCGGGCCATTGCGTCGATGGCTTCCCAGGTTTTGCGTTTGGCGTGCAGCATGCCTTCCAGGCTATACGCCTGGCCGACAGCTTCCTTGTTCAATGTGGCGGTCATCATCAGGTCTCGGTTTTTGTGTTTTCGTTGTGTAGTTGTCTATATAGCGAAGTCGGCGGGCGTGATGCAATGGCACACAGCTCTGGCGTCCCGGACCTGCGGCCTTATAATGCCCGCCTTTGCGTACATCAGCAGGCTGTCACCCCTTGGCAAATATAGATAATCCGGCCGCTGAAATGGCGGCCGACGGCTTTTTCCGCATCGCGCTGGGCGTGGAATACAAAGGCTCGCGCTATCGCGGCTGGCAGCGCCAGGCCTCTGGCGTGCTGACCGTGCAGGAAACCCTGGAAAACGCCTTGTCCAAAGTCGCCGATTCACCGGTGTCGCTGCATTGCGCCGGGCGTACCGATGCGGGCGTGCATGCCTGCGGCCAGGTGGTGCATTTCGATACCCAGGTTGAGCGTTCGCTCAAGGCCTGGGTCATGGGCGCCAACATCAATTTGCCCCACGATGTCAGCGTCAGTTGGGCCCAGGTCATGCCGCCGGATTTTCATGCGCGGTTCAAGGCCATCGCCCGGCGCTATCGCTATGTGATCTACAACGATCAGATCCGCCCGGCGCACCTGAACGAAGAAATCACCTGGAACCACCGCCCGCTGGACGTCGAGCGCATGGCCGAGGCTGCCCAGTATCTGGTCGGCACCCATGACTTCAGCGCGTTTCGGGCCGGGCAATGCCAGGCCAAGTCGCCGGTCAAGAAACTGCATCATCTGCGGGTCACCCGTCACGGCAAGATGATCGTGATCGATATTCGTGCCGGCTCCTTCCTGCATCACATGGTGCGCAACATCGCCGGGGTGCTGATGACCATCGGTACGGGCGAGCGTCCGGTGGAGTGGATGAAGGAAGTGCTGGAGAGCCGCGTTCGCCGTTCCGGCGGTGTCACGGCGCACCCCTTCGGCCTGTATCTGGTGCAGGTGGAGTACCACGACGAGTTCCAGTTGCCTGAGCGTTACATCGGGCCGCACTTCCTCACCGGTTTCACCGAACTTGACGGCTGACGCCCTCGAACGCATTTGTTACCATCCGGGACTTTCTCGGATTTGCCTTGGGGTTCTATCGACATGTCAGCCGTTCGCAGCAAGATTTGCGGGATTACCCGCATAGAAGATGCGTTGGCGGCAGTCGAGGCCGGGGCCGATGCCATCGGCTTTGTGTTTTACGCCAAAAGCCCACGGGCGGTGACGTTTGCGCAGGCGAGGGCGATTATCAAGGCCTTGCCGCCGTTCGTGACCACCGTGGGTTTGTTCGTCAACGCCAGTCGCTGCGAGTTGGGAGAAATCCTCGACGCCGTGCCGCTGGATCTGTTGCAGTTTCACGGCGACGAAGACGCTGGCGAATGCGAAAGCTGGAATCGTCCTTACATCAAGGCCCTGCGGGTCAAGGCCGGGGATGACATTGGTGCGGCATGCGATGCGTTTGCAGGTGCCAGCGGTATCCTGCTTGACGCTTACGTCGAAGGCGTACCCGGCGGAACCGGCGAAGCGTTCGACTGGTCACTGATACCGCAAGGCTTGAGCAAACCGATTATCCTTGCCGGCGGTTTGACCCCGGACAACGTCGCCGAGGCGATTGCGCGGGTCCGGCCTTACGCGGTGGACGTCAGCGGCGGGGTAGAGGCGAGCAAGGGCATCAAGGATCACGCGAAGATCCAGGCATTCATCAAAGCGGTACGTGATGTGACGGCTGGCTAACTGCCGCCGTCCACAGCTCTGTAGAAAAGAGGCTGAGGGTTTTCGGGTTGTACGCAGGTCAGTTTTTCTGACCCGGCCATCCGGCGATCATCGCCACACACATGAATTTAGCTCAAGGGCATACGCGGGGCTGCGAACCAAAGCGTTCGGGCCGCCGGTACTGGAGAAAGAAAGCATGAGCAACTGGTTAGTAGACAAACTGATCCCTTCGATCATGCGTTCCGAGGTCAAGAAGAGCTCGGTGCCGGAAGGTCTGTGGCACAAATGCCCGTCTTGCGAGGCTGTGCTGTATCGTCCGGAGCTGGAAAAGACCCTGGACGTTTGCCCCAAGTGCAACCACCACATGCGTATCGGCGCCCGCGCCCGCATCGACATTTTCCTCGACGCCGAAGGCCGTGCCGAACTGGGCGCGGACCTGGAGCCGGTTGACCGTCTGAAATTCCGCGACGGCAAGAAGTACAAGGATCGCCTGACCGCCGCGCAAAAAGCCACCGGCGAGAAAGATGCCCTGATCTCCATGAGCGGCACCCTGCTGGGCATGCCGGTGGTGGTGTCGGCGTTCGAGTTCTCCTTCATGGGCGGTTCGATGGGCGCCATCGTCGGTGAGCGCTTCGTGCGCGCCGCCAACTACGCACTGGAAAACAAGTGCCCGATGATCTGCTTCGCCGCCTCCGGTGGTGCGCGGATGCAGGAAGCCCTGATCTCCCTGATGCAAATGGCCAAGACCTCGGCGGTCCTGGCGCGTCTGCGTGAAGAAGGCATCCCGTTCATCTCGGTGCTGACCGATCCGGTCTACGGCGGTGTTTCCGCCAGTCTGGCCATGCTGGGCGACGTGATCGTCGGCGAGCCAAAAGCCCTGATCGGCTTCGCCGGTCCGCGCGTAATCGAGCAAACCGTGCGTGAAAAACTGCCGGAAGGTTTCCAGCGCAGCGAGTTCCTGCTGGAACACGGCGCGATCGACATGATCATCCACCGCCAGGAACTGCGTCCGCGTCTGGGCAACCTGCTGGCACAAATGATGGGCCTGCCGACGCCGAAATTCGTCGCCGCCCCTATCGAGCCGATCGTGGTTCCACCGGTACCTGCGAACATATGACCCAACGTACCCTTGGCGAATGGCTCGCCTACCTTGAGCAGTTGCACCCTTCGGCCATCGACATGGGCCTGGAGCGCTCGCAACAGGTAGCGTCCCGCATGGGACTGGGCAAGCCGGCGCCTCGGGTGATCACGGTCACCGGCACCAACGGCAAGGGTTCTACCTGTGCGTTCGTGGCTTCATTGCTGCGGGCTCAGGGCCTGAATGTGGGTGTCTACAATTCTCCACACCTGCTGCGTTACAACGAGCGGGTGCAGGTCAATGGCGTCGAAGCCACTGACGCCGAGCTGTGCGAAGCGTTTGCGGCGGTCGAAGCCGGGCGTGGCGAGACGTCCCTGACGTACTTCGAAATGGGCACCCTGGCTGCGTTCTGGCTGTTTCAACAGGCCAGTCTTGATGCGGTGGTGCTGGAAGTCGGCCTCGGCGGGCGTCTGGACACGGTCAACGTGGTCGATGCAGACATCGCACTCGTCACCAGTATTGGCGTGGATCACGCCGATTACCTGGGCGATACCCGCGAGTCCGTGGCCTTCGAGAAGGCCGGCATCTTCCGTCAGGGCGCGCCTGCGCTCTGTGGCGATCTGAATCCTCCCCAACCCCTGCTGGACAAGGCGCGCGAGCTGGCTTGCCCGTTTTTCCTGCGTGGGCGCGATTTCGATCTGGGCATTACCGATCACAACTGGCAATGGCGCGGCCTCGATGCTCAAGGGCATGTGGTTGAACTGCATGACCTGCCGTTGCTCGATCTGCCGATGGAAAACGCGGCTTTGGCGTTGCAGGCTTATTTGCTGACCGGTTTGCCGTGGGTCGATGCACAGATTGTTGAAGCGTTGAAAGCCACGCGGATCGTTGGTCGACTTGATCGTCGGCAGTTCAACTGGCAAGGCAAGCGCCTGAATTTGTTACTGGATGTGGGGCACAATCCCCATGCAGCGGAGTATCTGGCCCGGCGCCTGGCCAGTCGTCCGCCGGTCGGCAAGCGCCTGGCGGTGTTCGGTTTGCTGGCGGACAAGGATCTGGATGGTGTCGTTGGCGAATTGAATGCTAGTGTCCAGTCATGGGCTGTGGCGCCGCTGGATTCGCCGCGGTCGCGTCCGGTCGAGGAATTACACGCGGCGTTGCAGAACCTTGGCGCGTCGGTAACGTCCTATGGCAGTGTGACGGCCGCCCTGGAAGGGCAGTGCGCACTGGCGACGAGCGACGACGAGATTCTGTTGTTCGGATCATTTTATTGTGTTGCCGAGGCCCTTGAATGGCTGGCCCGGCGCTCCACGGAGGAAGCGGCAAATGGCTTTGCTGGATAAGGCGTACAAACAGCGCATGGTCGGTGCCCTGGTATTGGTGGCGCTGGCGGTGATTTTCTTGCCGATGCTGTTTTCCCGTCAGGACGAACAGCGTCAGGTCACGGTGCAGGCGCCGTCTGCGCCGCAGGCCCCTGCGGTACCGCAAGTGCAGGTCGAACCGGTGGTGGTGCCTGAGCCGCAAGCCTTGCCTCAGGAACCAGTACCGAGCGACGACGAAATCGCCGATCAGCAAGCACCGACGATGTCGATTGCACCGGCTGCTCCAGTCGCTTCGGCTCCGGCTCCTGCTGCCAAACCGGTGACGCCGCCGCCTGCTCCGGTCGCCAAGCCGGCACCGTCCCAGCCAATTGCCGCCGCACCGGCGAAACCGGACACCACCCAGAGCCGCGTCGATGCCAATGGCCTGTCGGTCAGTTGGTCGGTGCAACTGGCCAGCCTGTCGAGCCGCGCCAGTGCCGAAAGCCTGCAGAAATCCCTGCGCAGCCAGGGCTACAACGCTTACATCCGTACCGCCGATGGCAAGAACCGGGTGTTTGTCGGGCCTCTGATCGAGCGCGCAGAAGCCGATCGCCTGCGTGACTTGTTGGGCCGCCAGCAGAACCTGAAAGGTTTTGTCGTACGTTTCCAGCCTGAGCGTGGCTAACACTATCGCCCCGATTTGAAATGCACTGACAATCGCAGCTTACCGATAAGCATGGGCTCTGCTAAAATGCGCCGCCTTATCCGTCTGTAGGCTGCACTGTGCCATTTACCTGGGTTGACTGGGCGATCGTTGCAATCGTCGCCATCTCCGCATTGATCAGTCTGAGCCGCGGCTTCGTCAAAGAAGCGTTATCGCTGGTGACCTGGATCATCGCAGGAGCTGTTGCCTGGATGTTCGGTGGTTCATTGTCCGAGTACCTCGCCGGATACATCGAAACGCCATCGGCCCGTGTGATCACGGGCTGCGCCATCATGTTTATCGCCACGTTAATCGTCGGCGCAATGATCAATTATCTTATCGGCGAATTGGTTCGTGTGACCGGGTTGTCCGGAACCGATCGATTCCTCGGCATGGCCTTCGGCGCCGCGCGTGGCGTGTTGCTGGTGGTCGTGGCGGTCGGGCTGTTGAGCCTGGGGCCGGTACAGCAGGACAGCTGGTGGAAAGAATCACAGCTCGTGCCAAAATTTTTATTGGTCGCAGATTGGTCCAAAAACCTGATTCTCGGGTGGAGCAGTCAGTGGCTTGCCAGCGGTATCAGCGTACCCGCTGAATTACCGTTCAAGGAACACCTCTTGCCGACGGCCAAAACGCCTCAGTGAGTGGTGCTCAGTTCAGATCCATTAAGTAGGGGTTGCGTCGCATGTGTGGCATCGTCGGTATCGTCGGTAAGTCGAACGTCAATCAGGCGCTGTATGACGCGCTAACCGTGCTCCAGCACCGCGGCCAGGACGCTGCCGGTATCGTGACCAGCCATGATGGCCGGTTATTCCTGCGCAAGGACAATGGCCTGGTGCGTGACGTGTTCCATCAGCGTCACATGCAGCGCCTGGTCGGTCACATGGGCATTGGCCATGTGCGTTACCCGACCGCAGGCAGCTCGACCTCGGCTGAAGCTCAACCGTTTTACGTCAACTCGCCTTACGGCATCACCCTGGCGCACAACGGTAACCTGACCAACGTTGAACAGCTGGCCAAGGAGATTTACGAATCTGACTTGCGCCACGTCAACACCAACTCCGATTCGGAAGTGCTGCTCAACGTGTTCGCACACGAACTGGCCCAGCGCGGCAAGTTGCAGCCAACCGAAGAAGACGTATTCGCCGCCGTGACTGACGTGCACAACCGTTGCGTCGGTGGCTACGCGGTCGTGGCGATGGTCACCGGTTACGGTATCGTCGGTTTCCGCGACCCGCACGGCATCCGCCCGATCGTCTTCGGCCAGCGTCACACCGACGAAGGCGTCGAGTACATGATCGCCTCCGAAAGCGTGTCCCTGGACGTGCTCGGCTTCACCCTGATTCGCGACCTGGCACCGGGCGAAGCGGTCTACATCACTGAAGACGGCAAGCTGCACACCCGTCAGTGCGCGACCAACCCGTCCCTGACCCCGTGCATCTTCGAACACGTCTACCTGGCGCGTCCGGACTCGATCATCGACGGCGTCTCGGTCTACAAGGCCCGCCTGCGCATGGGCGAGAAGCTCGCCGACAAGATCCTGCGCGAGCGTCCTGAGCACGACATCGACGTGGTCATCCCGATCCCGGACACCAGTCGTACCGCGGCCCTGGAGCTGGCGAACCACTTGGGCGTCAAGTTCCGCGAAGGCTTCGTGAAGAACCGCTACATCGGCCGGACCTTCATCATGCCGGGCCAGGCTGCACGGAAAAAATCCGTACGCCAGAAGCTCAATGCCATCGAACTGGAATTCCGCGGCAAGAACGTGATGCTGGTGGACGATTCCATCGTTCGCGGCACCACCTGCAAGCAGATCATCCAGATGGCCCGTGAAGCCGGCGCGAAAAACGTCTACTTCTGCTCCGCCGCGCCAGCCGTTCGCTACCCGAACGTCTATGGCATCGACATGCCGAGCGCCCACGAGCTGATCGCCCACAACCGTTCGACCCAGGACGTGGCTGACCTGATCGGCGCCGACTGGCTGATCTATCAGGACTTGCCTGACTTGATCGAAGCGGTCGGCGGCGGCAAGATCAAGATCGAGAAGTTCGATTGCGCGGTGTTCGACGGCCAGTACGTGACCGGCGACGTCGACGAGGCTTACCTGAACAAGATCGAGCAGGCACGTAACGATGCCTCCAAGGTCAAGACCCAGGCAGTCAGTGCGATCATTGATCTGTATAACAACTGAGTAACTACCGGCCTGTATCTGTAGGAGCGAGGCTTGCCCGCGAAGGCGGTGTCACAGGCAACAGTGATGTTGAATGTGGCGGCCCCTTCGCGGGCAAGCCTCGCTCCTACAATAACGGGTGTCCCCCTCCAGGCCGGTTTTGTATCTACTACCGAGCAAGGCAAGGAGTGACAGCATGAGTCAGGATTGGGATGCCGGTCGGCTGGACAGCGACCTCGATGGCGTAGCGTTCGATACCCTGGCCGTACGCGCCGGTCAGCACCGTACGCCGGAAGGCGAACACGGTGATCCGATGTTCTTCACTTCCAGCTATGTATTCCGTACCGCTGCCGACGCGGCGGCGCGTTTTTCCGGTGAAGTGCCGGGCAACGTTTACTCGCGCTATACCAACCCGACCGTGCGTGCGTTCGAAGAGCGTATCGCCGCGCTGGAAAGCGCTGAGCAAGCGGTGGCCACGGCCACCGGCATGGCCGCGATCATGGCGGTGGTGATGAGCCTGTGCAGCGCCGGTGACCACGTGCTCGTTTCGCGCAGTGTGTTCGGTTCGACCATCAGCCTGTTCGAGAAGTACTTCAAGCGCTTTGGCATTGAAGTCGATTACGTGCCTCTGGCGGACTTGTCCGGCTGGGATGCGGCGATCAAGGCCAACACTAAATTGCTGTTCGTCGAATCGCCATCCAACCCGCTGGCCGAGTTGGTGGACATCGCCGAACTGTCGAACATCGCTCACGCCAAGGGCGCGATGCTGGTGGTCGACAACTGCTTCTGCACCCCGGCCCTGCAACAACCGTTGAAGTTGGGCGCGGACATCGTCGTGCACTCGGCGACCAAGTTCATCGACGGCCAGGGCCGTTGCATGGGCGGCGTGGTCGCGGGTCGTAGCGAACAGATGAAAGAAATCGTCGGTTTCCTGCGCACCGCCGGGCCGACCCTCAGCCCGTTCAATGCCTGGATCTTCCTCAAGGGCCTCGAAACCCTGAACCTGCGGATGAAGGCGCACTGCGCCAACGCCCAGCAACTGGCCGAGTGGCTGGAGCAGCAGGACGGCATCGAGAAAGTCCATTACGCCGGTCTCAAGAGCCATCCGCAGCACGAACTGGCCTTGCGTCAGCAGAAAGGCTTCGGCGCGGTCGTGAGTTTTGAAGTCAAGGGTGGCAAAGAGGGCGCCTGGCGCTTTATCGATGCGACCCGTTTGATTTCCATCACCGCCAACCTCGGTGACACCAAGACCACCATCACCCACCCGAGCACCACCTCCCACGGCCGTCTGGCGCCGCAAGAGCGTGAAGCCGCGGGGATCCGTGACAGCCTGATCCGCATTGCGGTCGGCCTGGAAGACGTGGCCGACCTGCAAGCCGATCTGGCGCGCGGTTTGGCTGCCTTGTGATCGAGTTGTCGACGCCGAGTACAGGCACCCATGGCCGCGTTGCGCTGGTCACCGGTGCCGCGCGGGGCATTGGCCTGGGCATCGCGGCCTGGCTGATCAGCGAAGGCTGGCAGGTGGTGCTGACGGACCTGGATCGCGTGCGCGGTTCGAAAGTGGCGAAGGTGCTGGGCGACAACGCCTGGTTCATCGCCATGGACGTGTCGAACGAAGGGCAGGTGGCATTGGGCGTCGCAGAGGTCTTGGGGCAGTTCGGGCGCCTGGATGCGCTGGTGTGCAATGCGGCGGTCGCCGACCCGCACAACATCACTCTTGAAAGCCTCGACCTGGCGTACTGGAACCGTGTATTGGCGGTCAACCTCAGTGGGCCGATGTTGCTGGCCAAGCACTGTGCGCCGTACCTGCGCGCCCACAACGGTGCGATCGTCAACCTGGCCTCGACCCGCGCCGGGCAGTCGGAACCGGACACCGAGGCTTACGCGGCGAGCAAGGGCGGACTGTTGGCCCTGACTCACGCGTTGGCGATCAGCCTGGGGCCGGAGATCCGCGTCAATGCGGTCAGCCCAGGCTGGATCGATGCCCGGGACCCGGCTGCACGGCGTGCAGATCCCCTGACCGATGCCGACCATGCCCAGCATCCGGCGGGCAGGGTAGGGACGGTCGAGGACGTGGCGGCGATGGTGGCGTGGCTGTTATCGCGCAACGCCGGTTTCGTCACGGGCCAGGAGTTCGTGGTCGATGGCGGCATGACCAAGAAGATGGTCTACGCGTAGAGAGCTATAAGTTTCTAGCGGCAAGCTGCAAGTAAAGGCGACCACGTGCAGGCTTGAATACGCAATCCTGCTTTTACTTATCGCTTGTAGCTTGCGACTTGAAGCTGCCTTCTTGCAGCTATTTTGAAAAAACTTCAATCCTGCTATTGACTTAGGTTCGCTACCTGCGTAAATTTCGCGGCCTCGGAGATGCAAACCGGGTGATTAGCTCAGCTGGGAGAGCGTCTGCCTTACAAGCAGAATGTCGGCGGTTCGATCCCGTCATCACCCACCACTTCCGAGAGTCTTGCGAAAGCAAGATGGAAGCTTTTAAAAGCCTCCACCGACGCGCAGCGGTAGTTCAGTCGGTTAGAATACCGGCCTGTCACGCCGGGGGTCGCGGGTTCGAGTCCCGTCCGCTGCGCCATATTTGCGAAGCAGGTTTTACCTGGTTCGAGATTGAAAGCCTCGAAGCTTTCAGTCAGACGAGTTACTTGAGCGAAAGCTCAAAGCGATACGCAGCGGTAGTTCAGTCGGTTAGAATACCGGCCTGTCACGCCGGGGGTCGCGGGTTCGAGTCCCGTCCGCTGCGCCATATCTGCCTCAAGGCCCACTGAACGCCTTGGAGCTACGAAGAAAAGCCGCTGGCTGACTTCGAGTCGATAGCAAAGACCCTGGTCGAAAGACCGGGGTTTTTTGTGTCTGCGATTTGGCTTTTCCTTCCTTTGCCCTGGCCTTCAGGGATTCGCATCCGCCGACCCAGCGCGGATCAGCAATGAATTCTGACGTTTCGTGATAATTCCCCTCAATGGCCCGCAGCCCTGACCAACCGGTGCTTACGCGCCGTAATCCCCCTCTGTCAGTCACTTATTCAAGTATTTACTGGGTGCAAACCGCACAAAGCGCTTTATTTGAAGTCCCATCACTAATTAGAATGAGTCGCATTTAAAATATTTCTTCGCGCAGGGTTCCTTTAGATGAGTGATGCAGCGATGCCGACGGGGCAAACCTTCCACGACCTGTACCGCGACCACCGTGGCTGGCTGGAAAGCTGGTTGAGTCGACGCATGGGCAATGGCTGTGATGCGGCAGACCTCAGTCAGGATACGTTCGTGCGCTTGCTCGCCAGCTCCCAGCGCATCGCAGACCTGCAAGAACCCCGCGCCTACCTGGCCACAGTCGGCAAGCGACTGCTGACCAACTTCTACAAGCGCCGCAGCCTCGAACAAGCCTACCTCAATACCTTGGCGTTGCTGCCGGAGGACTGCGTGCCGTCCCCGGAACAGCGCTGGATCCTCCTAGAAACCCTGCAAGCCCTGGACGAATTGCTCGATGGCTTGCCGAGCCCGGTGCGACGGGCGTTTCTCTGGAGCCAGCTGGAAGGCCTGGGCTACTCGGAAATCGCCGAACGCCTGCAAGTCTCCGAGCGCACGATCAAGCGCTACATGGCTCAGGCCTACGAACATTGCCTGCTGGTGGAGCTGTGATCGGTTCGCCACCGTCAGCCGAAGCCCGCCAGGTTGTGCGGGCCGCCGCGCAGTGGCTGGCGCTGATGGAGTCCGGTAGCGCCAACGAACGGGATCGCGCCAACCTGCAGAGCTGGCGCGATAGCCATTCCAGCCACGAGCAGGCCTGGCAGAAAGCGCAAATGCTGCGCCAACGCTTTGCCGATTTGCCGCCGGCACTGGCCATGGCCAGTCTGGATCGCCCACAAGCCAGTCGGCGCACGGTGCTCAAGCGCGCCGTCGGCGCCGTGGCGCTGGTGCCGACCGCCTGGCTGATCAGTCGGCAGTTGCCCCTGGACGTCTGGCGCGCCGACCTGCGCACCGCGACCGGGGAGGGCAAGAAAGTCCAATTGGCCGATGGCAGCTCGTTGCAGCTGAATACGGCCACCGCCGTCGACATCGACCTGAAAAACCGCCTGCTGAAACTCGTAGAGGGTGAAATCGCGCTGAAGGTGCCTGGGACCTCGCCGCTGAGGATCCAGACGCGCTTCGGGCAAGTGCTCGTCAGTCAGAGCGAAGTGTGCGTGCATCAGGGCCAGACGGGCTGCAAGGTGTCGGTACTCAAAGGTTCTGTGCAGTTGCAGCCGTTGCGCGGGCCGGTGTTCTCGTTGCGCGGTGGCCAGCAAGTCAGTCTTCAAGCGACGGGCGCCGGCAATGTGGAGCCATTCGATGTGCTCGCCCCAGGCTGGCGCGACGGCGTGCTGATGGCGCAGAACCAGCCGCTGGGGGATTTTTTGCGCGAACTCAGCACCTATCGCCCAGGCGTGTTGCGCTGGGAACCTGAGCTGGAATCCCTGCGCGTCACCGGCAGTTTCCGCTTGGCAGACACTGATCGCATCCTTGCATTGTTAGCGGCCAGCCTGCCGCTGGAGGTGCATTCGCGTACGCGTTATTGGGTAACGCTGCTGCCGCGCAAAAATATTGTTTAAGGCGTGTCCCCTTTTTTTGCGTCGCTTGTCATTCAAGGCAAGTGAAACGAAATCAGAGAGATTCTCAATGCCCGCAGTGATGCCTTGCAGTACGCGTCTGACTCCCTCCAGGCTGCGCCCGTTGTTGCACTTGAGTCTGTTGTTGAGCCTGAGTGCCTGTCCGTTGTTCATCACTGCCGGTTGGGCCGCAGATGCGTCCAAACGCAGCTACCAGGTGCCAGCCGGCAGCCTCAGCGCCGCACTGACCCGCTTCGCCGGGTTGGCCGGGGTCAATCTGTCGGTGGACCCGGCGCTGGTCAGCGGGCGCAACAGCCCGGGGCTGTCCGGTGACTTCGCGGTCGAGGAGGGCTTTGCCCGGTTGTTGCAGGGTTCCGGTCTGCAATTGCAGCCGGTGGGGGATCAGGCCTACATCCTGACCCCGGCACCAGACGCCGGCAGCCTGCAACTGGCGCCGACTTCGATTCTGGGTGCCACAGGCGGGTCGGAAGCCGAGGTCTATGCCGGTGGCCAGGTCGCGCGTAAAGGCTCACAAGGCTTGCTCGGCTCCAAAGACTTCATGGAAACGCCGTTCAGCATGACCACCTACACCGCCGAAGCGGTGAAGAACCAGCAGGCGAGGACCTTGGGCGACCTGGTGGCCAGCGATCCATCGGTTCGCGCGACCAACCCGGCGGGTGGGCGTTATGAGCAGTTCACCATTCGCGGGCTCAGCCTGTTCAACAGCGATGTTTCCTACAACGGCCTCTACGGCGTGCTGCCGACCTACACGATCGACATGGAAATGGCTGATCGCGTCGACATTCTCAAAGGCCCGAGCCAACTCATCAACGGCATTTCTCCACGGGGCAGCGTCGGTGGCGGGATCAACGTGGTGCCCAAGCGCGCCACCGACAAGCCGATCACCTCGTTCACCGGCAGCTACGCCTCCAATAACCAACTCGGTGGCGCGGTGGATATCGGCCGGCGCTTTGGTGAAGACGACAAGTTCGGCATTCGTTTCAACGGCGTGAAGCAGTCCGGCGACACCGAATGGGATCACCAGAGTGTCGACCGCGACATGGCCGTGCTGGGCCTGGATTTTCGCGGCGAACGCTTGCGCCTCTCGACGGACGTCGGCCACACCGAGCGTGATACCGATGCGCCGCAGGAACGTGTCATCGTCGGTGCCAACGCCCAGGTTCCCCATGCCAGCGAAGTGCGCAACAACTATGCGCAGCCCTGGAGCAAGGCGCGGACCAAGGACACCTTCGGCACGTTCAGTGGTGAGTTCGATGTCAGCGACTCGGTCATGCTGTACGGCGGCGTGGGCGCACGTAAAAGTAATCATGACTTTCTGCGTCACGCCGTTTCCGTCACCAACGACGCGGGCGATTTCAGCGTCCAGCCCCGTGACTTCACCCGTGACGAGAATGTCCGCACAGGCAATTTTGGCGTACGCAACTGGTTCCATACCGGTCCGGTAAGCCATGAAATCAACCTGGCGGCCAGCTACTACTACATGGACTTCGAAAACGGCGGCGCCCGTTATGCCTCCGCCCCCAGCAACCTCTACAACCCGGTAGAAACCCCGACGCCCAACAGACCTACGCGACAGGATCCGAAGGTCTACACCGAGAACCGCTCCACCGGCGTGGCGCTGTCCGACACCCTGGGCTTCTTCGATGACCGCGTGTTGCTGACCCTCGGCGCCCGCTGGCAGCGCGTGAAGGTTGACGACTGGACCGATAACGTCAGAGGCGACACCGCCTACGATGAAGAAAAGGTTTCGCCGTCGGGCGGCATTCTGTTCAAGGCCACCGACAAGCTGTCGCTGTATGCCAACTACATGGAAGGCTTGAGCCAGGGCAAGATCGCACCGTCGACCTCGGTCAACGAAGACGAAATCTTCCCGCCGTTCATCAGCCGCTCGGTCGAGGTTGGCGCCAAGTACGATGCGGGTCCGTTCGCCGTGACCGCCGCCGTGTTCCGCATCAAGCAACCGGCCTACGAGACCAACGCCAACACGCGGGTGTTCGGCCCGAACGGCAAACGCGAAAACACCGGTGTGGAAGTGAGCATGTTCGGCGAACCGCTCGATGGCTTCCGCCTGCTCGGTGGCGTCATGTACATCGACAGTGAGTTGAAAAAGACCACCGATGGCCTCTTCGACGGCAACCGCGCCCCAGCCACGCCGAAATACAACGTCAACCTCGGCGCCGAATATGACGTGCGCAGTGTGCAAGGCCTGACCCTGACCAGCCGCGCCATCTATTCCAGCTCGCAGTACCTGGACCAGTCCAACGTCAAGGAAATCGACGCCTGGACGCGCATGGACGTCGGCGCTCGCTATGCGTTCAAGGTCGACGACAAGAACATCACCCTGCGCGGCAATATCGAGAACGTGGCGAACAAGCGCTACTGGAGTTCCGCCGGGGCTTCGGATGACAGCGAGCCAGGCTTGACGCTGTCGACACCACGAACCTATCTGCTGTCGGCGACTGTCGACTTCTAAATCGATGCAACCGTGCGCTGCGCCACAAGGAAGGGCGCCGTCGGTTGTTTCATCCGTTTATTCCTGCAGAGGAAACATCCTATGTCCATCTTCACTTGATGATCTATCGCGATACTTTTCTATAAGTTAGTGCCTGTTCGAAGGTAATAACAAAGTTGTCAGATTTATAACAAGAACATGGCCGGATAATGGCACTGATGATCGCTTGAACAAGTTACCATAACTTGTGGTTTTGTGTGCGTGAACGGTTTTAATAACCGATTATCGAGTTGTGTAAATATTCCCAGAAAGAGCGATCAAACAGTTGCGTCATTTTGTAAATGGGAATAGTTTTCATATCGAAACTTATCGAGGATAAACCGATGTTGAATGATGGCGTATTGCACTCTAATCCATTGCAAAAAACCAATGCCGACTATCTGGCTCGACAAAGCAAGTTCGAATCCAATGTACGCAGTTATCCACGCAAGTTACCACTGGCAATCGCCAAGGCCCACGGAGTATGGGTCACCGACGTCGAAGGCAATAGTTACCTCGACTGCCTCGCCGGCGCTGGCACCTTAGCCTTGGGCCACAATCACCCGGCCATCATGGCCAGCCTCGACAGTTTCCTCGCCTCGGGCCTGCCGATGCACACGCTGGACCTGACCACCGTGGTCAAGGACGCCTTCAGCGAAACCCTGCTCAGCCTGTTGCCGAACCGGGGCCGCGATTACTGCCTGCAATTCTGCGGGCCGTCCGGGGCGGATGCGGTGGAGGCGGCGCTGAAACTGGCCAAGACCTATACCGGGCGCAACAACATCATCAGTTTCTCCGGCGCCTACCATGGCATGACCCACGGCGCCCTGGCCCTGACCGGCAATACTGCGCCGAAAAATGCCATCGCCAGCCTGATGCCCGGGGTGCAGTTCATGCCATTCCCCCACGAATACCGTTGCCCGCTGGGGATTGGCGGTGAGGCCGGGGTCGAGGCGCTGACCCACTATTTCACCCAGTTCATTGAAGACGTCGAAAGCGGCGTGTCACTGCCGGCAGCGGTCATTCTTGAGGCCGTGCAAGGCGAGGGCGGCGTCAACTGTGCCCCGGCGAGCTGGCTGCGGGCGATTCGCGAGGTAACGCACAAGCACGGCATCCTGCTGATTCTCGACGAAGTGCAGACCGGTTTCGGTCGCACCGGCAAGATGTTTGCCTTCGAACACGCTGAAATCGAACCCGACCTGATCGTCATGTCCAAAGCCGTCGGTGGCGGTTTGCCGATGGCAGTGCTGGGCATCCGTCGCGAGTTCGACGCCTGGGAGCCCGGCAACCACGCCGGCACTTTCCGCGGCAACCAGATGGCCATGGCCGCCGGGCTCGCGACATTGCAGGTGCTGCAACAGCAAAACCTCGCTGGCCAGGCCGAACGCCGTGGCCAGTGGCTCAAGGACCGACTGGTGGAGTTGCAAGCGCATTACCCGGCGCTTGGCCAGGTGCGCGGTCGCGGCCTGATGCTGGGCATCGAGATCGTCGATGAACGTGAGCCGGCGGATCGCCACGGGCATTTCCCGATGGACCCGGCACTGGCCGTGGCCATTCAGCAACAGTGCTTTAAACAAGGTCTGCTGCTGGAACGCGGCGGACGCAAGGGCAATATCATCCGCTTGTTGCCGCCCTTGATTATCGATGATGAACAATGCCAGCAAGTGATCCAGCGTTTTGATAACGCCATGGCCGCCGCTTTATTGCAATTGCGTCCTTGAGTATTTAATCGAAGTGTTTAACACATCGCCAAGTTGCAGTTTGATGACGCTGGCGCGCATCACTTTGGTCATCGTCTGATTGTTTAAAAGGTTCAGTGAAGTGAAGTCGTTACGTGGGGTTTCGTCGGCCGTTGAAACGGCCGATCAGCAACTAATTTTTTCGCCATATAACGTGTCCAGTGGCCTCGCGGGCTACGGTGGAGCACCCATGAATCATCCAAATCGCAGTGTTTTACCGAATATGGTCAGCGAGCTGGCGACAACGTGCGCGTTGCTTAATTGTTTAATTAAAGAGTTCGCCTTGCCGGAAAACTGCCTCAGTTACAGTTGGCCGACACAGATGCAAGGCATCGCCCCGGGCAGTTACCTCGAAGGCCTGGAATGGAAGGGCATTCCCCTGACCATCAACCTGCCCAACCAGCAGCAGTTCTTTGTGATGGTGGACCGTCGTGATGGGCTGGGCAGTCACCGTTACCTGTCGGACGTCTACGCCCGGCGCGGTGAAGGCGACTGGTCGAGCCTGCGGTTTGCCGAGTTCGTCGAGCAGTTGCTCGCCGCGTGCGAACACATGACCCGCGCCAGCAACGACGAGTTGCTGGATCAGGTGTTGCAGAGCCAGTTGCTGACCGCCGCTATCGTCGGCCACAACACGCCGATGGACGCCGACCCGCTCAGCGGTTACCTGGCCAGCGAGCAGGGCTTGTGGTTTGGTCATCCGAACCACCCGGCGCCCAAGGCGCGGCTGTGGCCGGCGCATCTGGCCCAGGAAACCTACGCCCCGGAATTCCAGGCGCGCACCGCGATGCACTTGTTCGAGGTGCCGATGGAAGGGTTGAACGTGGGTGCCAATGGCTTGAGCAAAGCCCAGGTGCTGGCCGGTTTTGCCGATCAGTCCCAGGCCCGGCCGGGGCACGCGGTGATCTGCATGCACCCGGTGCAGGCGCAACTGTTTATGCAGGACGGTCGGGTGCAACGTCTGTTGAAAGACAAAGACATCGTCGACCTGGGCGCCACGGGTCTGATGGCCAATCCCACGGCGTCGATCCGCACCTGGTACATCGAAGGTCATGAGTTCTTTATCAAGGGCTCGCTGAACGTGCGCATCACCAATTGCGTCAGGAAAAACGCCTGGTACGAGTTGGAAAGCGCGCTGATGATCGACCGTATTTTCCGCAACCTGCAACTGACCCAGCCCGAGACCCTCGGCGGGTTGTCGGTAGTGGCCGAACCGGGCCTGCTGAGCTGGGCGCCGCACAGCGCCAGCGAAGCCGATAACCATTGGTTCCGCGAACAGACCGGGGCGATCCTGCGCGAGAACTTCTGCCTCGACACCGGCACCGACTGCAGCATCATGGCCGGTACGCTGTTCGCCCGGGGCCTGCATTTGCGGCCGTTGGTCCACGAATTCCTCACCCGCTTCAACGGCAACGACATCGACGATCAGCAGTTGTTGAGCTGGTTCGACGACTATCAAGCGCTGTTGCTGCGCCCGGTGCTGGCGCTGTTCTTCAACCATGGCATCGTCATGGAACCGCACCTGCAAAACAGCGTGCTGGTGCACGACAACGGTCGCCCGCAACGCTTGCTGCTGCGGGATTTCGAAGGGGTGAAACTGACCGAGGAACTGGGTGCGTCGAAGGTCGACACCGACGTTCATCCACGGGTCCGCGAGTCGCTGCTCTATTCCCGCCAGCAGGGCTGGAACCGCATCGTCTATTGCCTGTTCGTCAACAACCTGTCCGAGGCCGTGCTGGCCCTGAGCTGGGAGCGCCCGCACCTGGCGCCGCTGATGTGGCAACGGGTGGAACAGCAGTTGATCAGCATCCGCGCCGAATTGAGCCGCGCGGCACCGGAGCTGGATGCGCTGATCGCCGGCCAGCCGATTGCCTGCAAAACCAACCTCAAAGTGCGGCTGGCGGCCAAAGCGGATCGTCAGGCCGGCTACGTCACGCTGGTGTCCCCATGGGGCAAGGAGGCTCAGCATGGATAAGCTGCCCGCCACGGTATTGGCCGCCATCGACGAAGCCCGCACACAACAGGAAGATCCGTTGGCGCTGTTCATCTATGACCTGGACGCGTTGAAGCAACACGTGACCCGGGTGATGGCGGCGCTGCCCAAAGGCGTCGAGCTGTACTACGCGATCAAGGCCAACAGCGAACCGCAGATCCTCGCCACCGTCGCGCCGTTGGTGCACGGGCTTGAGATCTCCTCTGGCGGCGAGATCGATCGCGTCCAGGCCTGCCCAACGCCCAAGCCCTTCATCTTCTCCGGCCCCGGCAAACTGGATTCCGATCTGCGCTCGGCCTTGCAGCATCAGGTCGAAGCGATCCACATCGAAAGCCTGAATGAAATCGTCCGCCTGCAACGACTGGCGCTGGAAGCGGGGCGGGTGCAGGACGTGTTGCTGCGGATTAACCCGGAACTGCCAGCGCCGCTGTCGAGCAAACTGGCGATGGCCGGCACTGCGACGCCGTTCGGCATTGATGAGTCAGAACTGGCCCAGGCCGTTAGCTGGGTGGATAACGCCAGTCATCTGCGGCTCAAGGGCTTTCATGTGCATGCGATGTCCCATCAGTCGCTGGTGGAACGCCACGAACAACTGCTCGACCTGTACCTGGAACGCTGGCCGCAATGGAAGGCGTTGTCGGCCAGTCCGGCGACGATTACCCACCTCAATGTCGGCGGCGGCATCGGCGTGAACTACCTCGGCGCGGAGCAGTTTGATTGGCAGCGCTTGTGCGCGCACCTGGGCGAGTCCCTGGCGGCATGTGCCGATGCGCCGATTGTGCGTTTCGAGCCCGGTCGATTCATCAGTGCGTATTGCGGCTACTACGCCATTGAAGTGCTGGATAGTAAAACCAGTCACGGCAAGCACTTCCTGGTCTGTCGTGGCGGCACTCACCACTTCCGTTTGCCGGTGGCTCAGGGGCACGATCACCCGGTCATTCATCTGCCCCAAAACCCTGTAACGCCGGGCGCGGTGGCGCAGAAGTGGACCGTGGTCGGGCAACTCTGCACGCCCAAGGATGTGCTGAGTCGCGATTGCCTGCTGACCGGCGTCGAGGTCGGCGACATGCTGGTGCTGCCGCTGGCCGGTGCCTACGGCTACAACATCTCCCACGCCGATTTCCTCTGCCATCCACGACCGCCGCAGCTGTTTGCAGGAGGCGCCTCTTGGGTTTGACGGTGGCCGCTCCGCGCTGGCTGGTGGTGGTCAATGTGCTGTTGGGCACCTTGACCGTCAGCCTCAACAACAGCTCGCTCAACCCGGCGTTGCCGGCGTTCATGACCGCTTTCGATATCGGCCCGGTGCTGGCGACGTGGATCGTCGCGGCGTTCATGGTGAGCATGGGCATGACCATGCCGCTCACCAGTTTTCTCAGCCAGCGGGTAGGGCGCAGGCGCCTGTACCTGTGGGGCGTGGCGTTGTTTGTCTGCGGCTCACTGATGGGCGCTTTCGCCAACTCGATCGCGTTGGTGATCACCGCTCGCGTGGTGCAAGGGATTGCCAGCGGACTGATGATTCCGTTGTCGCTGGCGATCATCTTTTCGGTGTATGCCAAGGGCGAGCGCGGCCGGGTCACCGGTTTGTGGGGTGCAGCGGTGATGCTGGCGCCGGCATTGGGGCCGTTGTGCGGCAGCCTGATGCTGGAGTGGTTCAGCTGGCGTTCGTTGTTCCTGATGAATGTGCCGATCGGCATTGTCGCGCTGATGCTTGGCGTGGCGGTGCTGCCGGTGTCGGAAGCGTCCGAGCGCAAACCGTTCGACCTGGCGGGTTACCTGCTGATTGCGGCGGGCATTGGCCTGTTGATGATTGCGGTCGGTCGTTTGCGCCACGCTGATGCTCTGACGGATCCGCTCAACCTCGGCATGTTGCTGGCGGCCATCGTCTGTCTGGTCGCTTTCGTGAAGCTGGAACTGAACCGCACCTCGCCGCTGCTCAATCTGCGCATCTTCGCCCTGCGGGGTTATCGCCTGAGCGTGATCATCGCCGTGGTGCAGTCGGTGGGCATGTTCGAGTGTCTGGTGTTGTTGCCGCTGCTGGTGCAAGTGGTGATGGGCTACAGCGCGATCTGGACCGGTTTGTCGCTGCTGTGCACGGCGGCGTTTGCCAGCCTGTTCGGCAACCTTGGCGGTCGCTGGCTGGATCGATACGGGCCACGGGGCGTGGTGCTTTGGGGCTTGCTGATGACCGGCGCCGCGACGCTCGGCCTGGGCCTGCTCGGCGCTGGGTCCTCCATCGCCACGGTGTTCTTCCTGATGATGGTGCGCGGCGCCGGACTCGGGCTGTCGTACATCCCGATCACCACCGCCGGGCTCAACGCCTTGCCCGAACCGATGGTCACCCAGGGCGCGGCGATGAACAACATTTCCCGGCGCCTTGTGTCATCGCTGGCCATCGTCATCGCTTCGCTGTGGCTCGAGTTTCGCCTGGGGGAGGGGCTTGATTCCGCCGCCACGCCGGGAGCGATCAGCGAAGTGTTCATGGCCACCGGCCTCCTGGTTTTGCTGGCGCTGCCCTGCGCCTGGCGTTTTCCCGAACATGAACCCGACGAGCCGGCCGAGGCATTGCCCTCGGCCCTCGAACACCGTTAATTCTTTAATCGATAGGTATGATCATGGCGACCTCTTCTCAGGCAACACCTCAGGCTCCAGGCGTCTGGCTGGCGACCACCGACACCCAGCGCTACCAACAAGTGGAGCAGCGGGTGGTCGGGCAACTGCTGCAAACCCTGTTGTATGAAAACGTGCTGCCGTACCGCCATTCACCGCTGAGTGGCAGCCAATACCGGTTTGTCGTCAGCGGCATCGATGCCCAGCAACAGCCCGTGGAGTACCACTGCACCGGTTTGCTCAGAGCCAGTTTCGAATTGATCCGCCTCGATTACTCAAGTCTTGAGCGCGTGGATGCCAACGGCAAACACAGCCCACCGCATCTGCATCAGGCGCTGGCCGAACTGCTGAGCGAGCTTCAGGACAGTCCGCACCTGCCGCGCTTCACCCATGAACTGGAACAGACCCTGCTCAAGGACCTGCAATCGCGCAGCCAGGGTTATCAAGCGGCCATGCCAAGCCATCAACTGGACGTCGATGCGCTGGAACAGCACTTCATGGACGCCCACAGCTATCACCCTTGCTACAAGTCGCGCATCGGTTTTTCGCTGAAAGACAACGCCAATTACGGGCCAGAGTTCGCCACACCGGTGGCCATCGTCTGGCTCGCCGTGGCGAAAACCTGCGGGGCGATGAACATCTCCCAGCACCTCAATTACAACGACTTCATCCAGCAGGAATTCGGCCTTCAACGCTGGCAGGCACTGGCTGAAAGCCTCACCGACCAAGGCAAGTCCATGGGCGATTACTGGCTGATGCCGGTGCATCCATGGCAGTGGGAAAACGTCGTCGTCCCGGTGTTCTACCCGGAACTGGTCAGCGGTGAAATCATCCACCTGGGCACCACGGATGATCGCTACAAAGCGCAGCAATCGATCCGCACCCTGGCTAACGTCACGGACAAACAGCGGCCCTACGTCAAGCTCGCGCTGAGCATGACCAACACCTCCAGCACGCGCATCCTGGCGCGGCACACGGTGATGAACGGCCCGATCATCACCGACTGGCTGCACCAGTTGATCCGCAGCGACAGCACCGCCCGCGACCTCGGTTTTGTGATTCTCGGCGAAGTGGTCGGCGTCAGTTTCGATTACGACCATTTGCCCGCCACGCGCATGTCCCAAGCCTACGGCACCCTGGGCACCCTGTGGCGCGAAAGCATTCATCAATACCTGGAAGCCGACGAGCAAGCGGTACCGTTCAACGGTTTGAGCTCGGTGGACAATCGCTACGGCGACGGTGAACAGACGCCGTTTATCGATGCCTGGATCCAGCAATACGGCCTGCACGCCTGGACCCGTCAACTGGTACAGGTCGCGGCATCGCCGATCATTCACATGCTCTACGCCGAAGGCATCGGCATGGAATCCCACGGCCAGAACATCGTCCTCATCGTCAAGCAGGGGTGGCCGCAACGCATCGCCCTGAAAGACTTCCACGACGGCGTGCGTTATTCGCCGCAGCACCTCGGCCGTCCCGACCTGGCCCCGAGCCTGGTGCCGCTGCCCGCCAGCCACGCCAAGCTCAACCGCAACTCGTTCATCCTTACCGACGACGTGGATGCGGTGCGCGACTTCTCCTGTGATTCGTTCTTCTTCATCGCCATGGCCGAGATGGCGATCTTCCTGCACCAACACTATCAACTGGCGGAAAGCGAGTTCTGGCAGATGACGGCCGAGGTCGTCACCGGTTACCAGGAAGCACACCCGCAACACCGCGCGCGTTATGAAGCATTTGATGTGTTCGCGCCGTTCTATGAGGTCGAGGAACTGACCAAGCGTCGTCTGTTGGGCGATGGCGAACGTCGGTTCAAAAAGGTGCCGAACCCGCTGCACGCCTTCCGGCCGCAATCATGCTGAGGACCAATCTGCTCAAGCAGAAACTCCAGAACGGTGAGTCGGCCTACGGGCTGATCAGCTCGATTCCGTCGCCGGCATCCATCGAGTTGATTGCCGAAGCCGGGTTCGATTTCGTGATCATCGACATGGAGCACGTGCTGATCAACCCGGAAACCGTGGAGCACATGATCCGCACCGCCGAGAGCTACGCGCTCACGCCGCTGGTGCGGGTCGCGGACCTCAACCCGAAGACCCTGCTGCGCCTGCTCGATGGCGGCGCCCAGGGCATCGTGTTGCCGATGATCGAAAGTCCCGAGCCTTTGGCCGAAAGCATCCGCGCCTGCAAATACCACCCGCTGGGCGGCCGCAGTCTGAATGCCGGGCGTCCCGGTGCGTTTGGCAAGCACAGCCTCGCGGAATACATCGGCCTGGCCAATGAGCAAATCATGATCGTGGCGATGATCGAGAGCGCCGAAGGTGTGCGGCGCGCGGCGGAAATTGCCGCCGTGCCGGGGCTGGACATGATCCTCGAAGGGGCGGCGGATTTGTCGCAATCGATGGGCCTGCCGTGGCAGATCGACCGCCCCGAAGTGCAAGCGGCGTTGCTCAGTGCCTGGCAAGCCGCTAACGCGGCGGGCGTGCCGTACTGCGCGATTCCACGCCAGCCGGGTGACCACGAACGCTGGTTGACTCGCGGCGTTAACAGTTTTGTTTTGGGTGACGAGCGTGGCATCGCTTTTCGTGCCCTCCAGGCCAAGTTGGCCGCCACTTCAGCAGAAGGGAAATAACCCGATGAACTTCACCACAATGGCCGCCGACAGGGTGATGCAGGATCTGGTCGATTGTTTGCTGGCCGAACACTTTTTCGGGACCGAACCGCTGAACCTGACGGCGCCCGCTGCCGATCAGCCGTTTACCGGGTTGAGTGCCGAACAGCGCATCTGGGAATGGCGCGGTTCAATCCTCGTCGCCCTGCGCCCCGGCATCACTCAGGTCTGGGAGAAAGTACCGGGCACGCCGGTGTTGGGTCGTGAAAATGGTCAACTGACCGAACTGTCGCCCGAAGCCTTCATGACCCAAGTGCTGGCCGGGATGACCGACCGCTATCAGGACAATGAAAAGGGCTTTGCGCTGTTCCTCGATGTGCTACGCACCAGCGTGCGCCAGACCGAGTTATCCCTGGCCCATCGGGTCAACAGCGAGCACTTGCTGGAAAAGAGCAACGCCGACTTTTTCCTGACCATGGAGCAATGGGCGTCGCTGCGTGATCGTCCTTACCATCCGCTGGCCAAAGCCAAACAGGGGTTGAACGACGCGGAATATCAGCACTACCAAGCCGAATTTGCCCGGCCAGTGGCGCTGAATTGGGTCGCCATCGACCGCACCTTGCTGCAATGCGGCGACGGCGTGACCGACCTGGCGCAACAAAGTCCCGCCGACTACTTGTTGCCATTCGCGCTGCACGCCGGCCTGCAACACGAGATGCAGCAACGGGGCATTTACGAGAGCCATATCGCGCTGCCGGTGCATCCGTGGCAGTTCGATCATGTGCTGGAAGCGCAACTCGGCGACGCCTTCGCCAAAGGTGACTGCCAGCGTCTGGACTTCACCGACGGTGACTTCTTCGCCACCTCGTCGTTGCGTTCGATGACCCCGTGCTTCAACAGCGCCGACTACCTCAAATTGCCGATGGCGATCTATTCCCTGGGTGCTTCGCGTTACCTGCCGGCAGTAAAAATGATCAACGGCGGCTTGAGTGAAAAGCTGCTGCGTCAAGGCTTGGACAAAGACGAAACCCTGCAACAGAAACTGCACCTGTGCGATGAAACCAAGTGGTGGGCGTTCATGCCGCCGGACGCGACCCTGTTCGACGAAGCGCCGCGTCATCTGGCGGCGATGGTCCGTGGCTATCCGCCGGCGCTGTTGGAAGATAAAGACACCCGACTGATCCCCATGGCCGCCCTTGGTACGCCGCTGCCGGGCAGCAACCAGCACTTCTTCGATGACTGGATGAGCTACCGCCAACTGCCGGACAATGCCGCGTCGGTGATGACCCTGTTCCGCGAGCTGGCTCACAGCTTCTTCGACATCAACCTGCGGATGTTCCGCATCGGCATGCTCGGCGAGATCCACGGGCAAAACGCGGTGCTGGTGTGGAAGGCCGGTCATGCCCAAGGCTTGCTGCTGCGCGATCACGATTCGCTGCGTATCTTCGTGCCATGGCTGGAACGCAACGGCCTCGCCGACCCGGCGTACCGACTGAAGAAGGGCCACGCCAACACGCTGTATCACGAGCGCCCTGAAGACCTGTTGTTCTGGTTGCAGACCCTGGGCATCCAGGTCAACTTCCGCTCCATCATCGAAACCCTGGCGCTGGTATACGCCTTGCCGGAACGCGGTTTGTGGACCGCGATGGGCGAAGTGTTGAACGAGTTGATTGACACCATCGACTTCGACCCCGAAGCTCGCGCGATGATTAAACAGCAATTGTTCGAAGCACCCCACTGGCCGCAAAAACTGCTGCTCACCCCAATGATCGAGCGTGCGGGCGGCCCCGGCAGCATGCCGTTCGGCAAAGGCCATGTGGTGAACCCCTTCCACCGGTTGAATAATGAAGCCTGAACCACGATGTCAGCCCACCAGGCGCACGCTGTTGCGCCTGTCCTTGGGCGTGCTTGCACTCCGGTATTCGCTACCGGCATGGGCGCAAACCGACGCCGCGCCGCTGCGGGTGATCACCTTGTTTCAAGGGGCCACCGACAGCGCCGTGGCGTTGGGCGTTACGCCGTGCGGCATTGTTGATTCCTGGAGCGAAAAACCGACCTACCACTATTTGCGTTGGGCGTTGGAGCAGGTGCCCCATGTCGGGCTGGAAACCCAGCCGAGCCTTGAAGACATCGTGCTGCTGAAGCCGGACGTGATCGTCGCCTCGCGCTTTCGCCATGAACGCATCGCCCCGTTGCTCAAGCAGATCGCCCCGGTGGTGATGCTGGACGAGGTCTTCGAGTTCAAGAAGACCTTGGCGCTGATGGGCATCGCCCTGTACCGCCAGCAGCAAGCCAATGAGTTGCTCGGCCAATGGCAACAGCGTGTGGCGCAACTGCGCCTGCAATTGCAGCAGACGTTCGCCGGGCGCTGGCCGCCGACGGTGTCGATTCTGGATGTGCGCGAAGACCACATCCGCAGCTATTTGCCGGCGAGTTTTCCGGGCTCGGTCATCACCGAGTTGGGCTTTGACTGGAGCGAAGCGAGCAGGGCGGCGAGCGGGGTGTCGATCAAACTCACCAGCAAGGAAAGCCTGGCGGTGGTGAATGCCGATATTTTCTTCATCTTCTTGCGCGCGGAGAAAGCGGCAGTGCAGCGAAACTACGAAAGCCTGGTGCAGCACCCGCTGTGGCAGCAAATGCGCGCGCCGCAGCAAGGGCAGGTGTGGCGGGTCGACGGCGTGGCCTGGAGCCTGTCCGGCGGCATGCTCGGCGCGAACCTGATGCTCGATGACGTGGCGCGTCTGGTCGCGGCCTTATGAGCAACGGGTTAAAGATGTGGAGCGCGGGCGTGGTGTTGCTGTTGAGTTGCGTACTGAGCTTGGCGGTCGGCGCGACGTGGATTCCGTTGTCGCAGATTTTCGCCGCGTTTGTGCATCCCGATCCATT
This sequence comes from Pseudomonas sp. Emmai, assembly GCF_055179735.1. Classification (NCBI taxonomy): domain Bacteria; kingdom Pseudomonadati; phylum Pseudomonadota; class Gammaproteobacteria; order Pseudomonadales; family Pseudomonadaceae; genus Pseudomonas; species Pseudomonas sp. Emmai. The sequence goes on from NZ_CM143685.1 coordinate 2,724,088, forward strand.
GAGCGTCAGCCATGTACTGGTGACCACCACGCGCCTGTCGCGAACCTTGATGGCCATGGCGGTGGGCGCGAGTCTGGCGGTGGCCGGCGCCTTGATGCAGGCCTTGACGCGCAATCCCCTGGCGTCCCCCGGCCTGTTCGGGATCAACGCCGGGGCGACGTTTTTTATCATCCTCGGTTCCTCGCTGTTCGCCCTGGCGTCCCCGGATGCGTGGCTGTGGTGCGCGTTTCTCGGTGCGGCGGTGGCGGGCACTCTGGTGTGGCTGATCGGCAACATGGGGCAGGGCAGCCTCAGCCCATTGCGCATCGTGCTCGCGGGCGCGGCGATGGCGGCGCTGTTTTCCGCGTTCAGCCAGGCGTTGCTGGTGGTGAATCAGGATGGGCTGGACACGGTACTGTTTTGGCTCGCGGGGTCGCTGACCGAACGCAGCTTGTCGGTCGCTGCACCGTTGCTGCTGTGCGGCGTGCTCGGCTTGTTCGGGTCGATGTTGCTCGCGGGGCAGGTCAATGTGCTGAACGCGGGCGAAGAGATTGCCACTGGCCTCGGACAGCGCACGGGTTTGATCCGCTTGATGATGGCGGTGCTGGTGGTGTGTCTGGCGGGCAGTGCGGTGGCGTTGGCCGGCAGTATCGGGTTTATCGGTTTGCTGGTGCCGCACATGGTGCGCAAGGGCTTTTCCATCGACCATCGCTGGATGTTGCCGGGATGTGCGCTGCTCGGCGCGATTGTTTTGCTGCTGGCGGACACCTTGTCGCGGGTATTGATCCTGCCGCAAGAGGTGCCGGTGGGCGTCATGACCGCGCTGTTCGGCGCGCCGTTTTTCATTCTGTTGGCGCGGCGTGGAGGTCGTTATGGATAAGGTCCTGACCTGGCGTCGTAGCGGGTTTTCCCGGCGCATCAATGTCGCGACGTTGTGGCGTTTACTTGCGGCGCTGGTGGTGACGGCGCTGATCATGCTCGGCTCGCTGTCCCTGGGCAAAGTCATGCTCTCGCCCCTGGAAGTGCTGCGGATCTTGCTGTCGAGCCAGGACGCGAGCCTGACGTTTATCGTCGAGCAACTGCGCTTTCCGCGCCTGCTGCTGGCGGCGCTGGTGGGGGCGGCGTTGTCGGTGTCCGGGCTGATCCTGCAAAGCATTATTCGCAACCCGTTGGCCTCGCCGGACTTGCTCGGTATCACCAGCGGCGCCAGTGCGGCGGCGGTGTTGTACCTGTCGTTCTTCTCGGTGGCGCTGGGTCAGCAGTATCTGCCGCTGGCGGCGATGCTCGGCGCCGGGCTGGCGGCATTGGCGATCTATCTGTTGGCCTGGAAACAAGGGACTTCACCGCTGCGGCTGGTGTTGATCGGCGTCGGCATCTCCGCGATGTTGACCGCCGCCACCACCTTCATTCTGGTGTTCAGTCCCTTGACCACGACCCTGTCCGCCTATGTCTGGCTGACCGGCAGCGTGTACGGGGCCAGTTGGCCGGAACCGTTGGCATTGGGTTCGTGGTTGCTGGGCATTTGTCCGCTGCTGGTGTTCCTCGCCCGGCAGGTGATGGTGCAACAACTGGATGACAGCCTCGCCCAGGGCATCGGTGTACGCGTGCAATGGCTGCGCGCCGGTTTGTTGCTGGTCAGCGTGGCGTTGGCCGGGGCGGCGATTGCCTGGGGCGGGGCGATTGCGTTTGTCGGGCTGATAGCGCCGCACATTGCCAAGCGCCTGGTGGCGCCAGGTTTTGGTGGTCAAGCGGTGATGGCCGCGTTGGTCGGGGCGAATCTGGTGGTGCTGGCGGATCTGGCCGGGCGCACGCTGTTTTTGCCGCTGGATTTGCCTGCCGGGATCTTTGTCGCCGTGCTCGGCACACCCTTTTTTCTCTATCTGTTGATTAAACAACGTCATTAAGGAATTTCACGTATGACGTCGATTGCAAGTCGCGGCCTGACCCTGAGTTATCAGCGCCAGGTGATTATTGACGCGCTGGACATGCAACTGCCCCAGGGCAAGATTTCGGTATTGATCGGCAGCAATGGCTGCGGCAAAAGCACACTGCTCAAATCCTTCGCCCGACTGCTGAAACCGCAGCAGGGTTCGGTGATTCTCAACGGGGTGGATATCCAGCAGAAATCCACGGCGGCGGTGGCCCGGGAACTGGCGATCCTGCCCCAGACCCCGAGTGCGCCGGAGGGCATCACTGTTCGCCAGTTAGTGGCGCTGGGTCGATATCCGTATCAGAGCTGGATGCAACAGTGGTCGGCGGAAGACGAAGCCATGGTCAACCGCGCCCTGGCGCAGACCAGTTTGCTGACCCTGGCGGATCGCCCGGTGGACGCATTGTCCGGTGGCCAGCGCCAACGGGCGTGGATCGCCATGACCCTGGCCCAGGACACCGGCATCGTGCTGCTCGATGAGCCGACCACGTTCCTCGATCTGGCGCACCAGATCGAAGTGCTAGACCTGCTGCGCGACCTCAACCGCCTCGAAAACAAAACCATCATCATGGTGCTCCACGACCTCAATCTGGCCTGCCGTTACGCCGACCACATGGTCGCCGTGCACAACCAGACCGCGTTCGCCCAGGGCCGGCCCGATGAGGTGTTGACCGAAGCGTTGGTCAAAACCGTGTTCGACCTCAATTGCCGGATCATCCCCGATCCGTTTTTCGGCACGCCGTTGTGCATTCCATTTGGCCGGGAACTGCCGCAATGAATCTGGCGGGGCATTTCACCGAGACGGAATGGGCGGTGCTGTCCGGCGGGTTGCGGCTCAAGGACAGCAACGAGCGCGACCCGTTGCGGGCGCTGATGGCTCGGGAGTTGTTGCAAGAGGACGTCTGCGTGCAATTGCTGGATGCGTTAGGCCCGGTGATCGGCTCGCCAACCCGGGCGATTACTGCCTCGCTGTTGGGCAAGCGTTTGTCGTTCCTGGCGACCGGCGCGTGTTTGTATGCGATGTCGGTGTATGACAAAGGGCTGCTGCTGACCCTCGACAACACGGTGGTCGAATACGGCCACGATGATGGGTTGTGGACGTCGTCGTTTCCTTTGCTTCACGGTCAGCCGCTAACCTATGGCGCCAACGAGCGCGAGGCCTGGCGGGAAGCTTTGGTGCAAGGACTGTTCGCCGGATTGCTGAAACCGTTGTGGCAGACCTTCAACAAAGTCACGGGTGTGTCCCGGCGCATCCTCTGGGAAAACACGGCAGTGCGCGTGTATTCGCTGTATGAAAAACGCATGGCGAAAATCGACGATCCGGTGATTCGCGAACGTTGTGAAGCGGACTTTCAGTGGCTGCTGACCCAGGCCGAGCCGGCGTTGTTTGGTCTCGATTACAACCCGTTGAGCCATTTCCGCCGACCGCCGACGTTGGTGGACGATGGGCAACGCAGCATTCGTTTTCGTCGCACCTGTTGTTTTTATTACCTGGCCACCGAGCCTGCGGAATATTGCTCGACTTGCCCACTGCTGCGCCCGGGGAAAAAGTGCCGATGAGTTATCAGATCAACCCTCGCCAGCAACATTTCGATGCGCTGTTGCTCGAAAAATACCGATCGATTCCGGCCTCCACCCTCGGTCACTTTTCCGACCAAGGCTTCCTGCGCGGGATCAAACCGTTGTTCAACAACATCCGCATGGTCGGCAACGTGGTCACGGTCAAAGTCTTCCCGCCAGATGGCAGCGTTTTGCGTGAGGCGTTGTTGCTGAGTGAGCCGGGAGATGTGCTGGTGATTGAATGTGTGGGCGATCAAGAGTGCGGTTGTTGGGGCGAGTTGCGGACGTTGGCCGGGTTGATCAAGGGGTTGGCCGGGGTGGTGGTGTCCGGGGCGGTCACGGATGTCAGTGCCTTGCGCCTGCATGGATTGCCGGTGTTTTGTCGCGATGTCAGTGCGTTCACCACCCGGGGCATTGGTGCCCAAGGGGAGGTGAATCAGCCGATTCAGATTGGCGAAATTCAAGTTCATCCGGGCGATCTGGCCATCGGTGACGATGACGGCGTCTTCATCCTCGATGCCGGCCGAGCCGCCGAGCTACTGCCCGAATTATTAGCCAAAGAAGAAACCGACCAACGCCGCCGCGCAGAATTCCTCCAGAGACTCAAAGCACGAGGTACTCAAAACCTGTAGGAGCGAGGCTTGCCCGCGAAGGCGTCCTCACTGGCGCTAAAAGCTTCGCGGGCAAGCCTCGCTCCTACAGGGTTCTGCGTTTTCATCGATGGTGATCTGCGTTTTTCATCGATAGAGCGCAGCATTTCCCCGATCTATTGCCGCGCAACGCCGCAATACTTTGATTCCTTGGTCAGTTTTTTTGTAACAGGTTGTTTGCCGCAAGCGCAGAAACCTTTAAAGTTAACCTTTCGGTCAGCTTTGCACTGTCTATTCAGCCTTTTGCTTCGTCCAAAAGCGCTCCTGCAAGACGCGAGATCCCCAGAACATAACCAGAAGGGCGGACCCATAACCGCCCAGAGGATGATCCATGTCCAACCGTGAAATATCCCGGCGCTCGTTCCTTCAGGGCGGGCTGGTGGCGGGTGTGAGCGTGACGCTTACACCGCTCAGTTCCCAGGCGCTGGCGGCCTTGATGGAAAACAGCGTGACCGTGCCGTCCGAGCAATGGCTCGGCAACAACGGCAAGGCGCGCCAACGTAACGATGCCTTGTCCAAGGTTTGCGGCAGCAAGGTCTTTGCCCGCGACATCCGCGCCAAGGACATGCCGGGCTGGCCCCAGCAGCAGGGCCACGCCATGTTGCTGAAAATCACCAAGGCCGACCGCATCTACGCCGGCTATGACCTGGCGTGGCTCGGCGCCGATTTGCAGCCCGACCGCATCGTCACCGCCGCCGACCTGGACAAGGACGGCATCGTCTTCCCGGAAGAGCACGCCCCCGATCCGCTGCTGCCGGAAGGCAAAGTGCCGATGTTCATCGGTCACCCGGTGGCGATTCTGATCTGGAACGATTTCGAGCGGTTCCGCCAGGCCAAGGCGAAGCTCAAATTCAATGACAAAGCCATCCGCTACGGTGCCCAAGTGCCGTTCTACGAAGGCGATCCCTACGGCAGCTTCCGCTATGTGCGTGTCGGCGGCGCGACCTCGGCGGACGAAGACGAATTCGCCAGCCTCAAGGATTCGATCCTGTTCCCGATGCTGAAAAACCGTCGCCCGGTGTGGAATTCCCAGCCGGACCTGCACGGCAACCTGACCGAGCGCGGATTGTTTTACGCCGACCGCATGAAGCAGCAAATCGACAGCCCGCCGGACAACTGGCTGGTGTTCGACGAACGCTACAAAACCCCGTCGATCGAGCCGGCCGCGATGGAGCCGGACAACGGCAACGGCTGGTACGACCCGGCGACCAAGACCCTGCACTTTGTGGTCGCCACCCAGTGTCCGCTGGAAGCTGCCACGGAAACCGCGAAGATGATCGCGCCGTCGCGTTTCGGCCTGGCCAACCTGAACATGCACCCGGGTTACACCGTCGGCTACGGTTCCAAAGACCACAACATCTTCGTCTACTACGCCGCCCTGGCCGCGTTGTACGGCGCCGGTGTGCCGGTGCGTCTGGCCAACGACCGCTACGAGCAGTTCCAGAGCGGCATCAAGCGTCACCCGTTCGACATCCGCTACCAACTGGCCGTGGACAAGACCGATCACAGCTTCAAGATTTTCCGCGCCGAGATGAGCGTCGACGGCGGCGGACGGATCAACTACAGCCCTTCGGTGGCGGCGGTTGGCGCCACGGCGGCGCAGTCGATCTACTACATGCCGCAGAACGATTTGCAGGTCACGGCTTACCATTCCCGCGCCGTTGAAGCGGGTTCGATGCGCGGCTACGGCACCCTGCAAAGCATGGCCTCCACCGAGATGATGGTCGATGAAATCGCCGGTCGCCTCGGCATCGACGCCATCGACCTGCGCAAGAAAAACGCCATGCTCTCAGGCATGAAAAACACCCAGGGCGCGGTCCCGGCCGGTGCCTTGCGTCTGCACGAAATCCTCGACAAAGCCGCGGTCCACGAAGTCTGGAAAAACCGCGACCTGATCAAGCTGCAGCGTGAAGCCGCCGACCCGGATCACTGGTATGGCGTGGGTTTCGCCATCTGCCAGAAAGACTTCGGCACCGGTTCCGAAGCGCCGATGGCCAGCATCGAATTCACCGCCGAAGGCCACGTGACCCTGCGCCATATCGGCATCGAAATTGGCACCGGCATGTCCACCTCCCAAGCCTTGGTGGTGGCGGATTTCATTGGCATCCCGGCCACGGAAGTGAAGACCGGCGAAACCGAATGGAAAGAGTTGCAGCTGATCACCGGCGGCAACCCGTACATCATGAGCCAGGCCGAGCAGGACGGTTTCCTGCGCAACCCGCGCTGGGTCGGCAAACTCGCCTCGGCCTCGTCGGCGACCAACTCCGCTTACTACTTCAGCCACGCCACCCGCGAAGCGTCCCGCGTGCTGTTCAACCACGGCTTGTGGCCGGCGGCGTTGCAGATCTGGGGCCAGGGCCCTTACGGCGGCCAGGCCAACCCGTACGTGGTGCGCCGCGAAGACGCGCATTGGGTCGACGGCAAACTCACCGCCAACGGCATGCAGCCGCTGAGCTTTGAACAGTTGGCGAAACACGCCCACGAAAAAGGCCTGGTGACCGGCGCGACCGTGCACGGTTTCAACCGCTGGAGCTGGGCCGAGGCCGAGTTCAGCATCGACGGCGTGCGCGAACGCCTACCGCTGGATGGCTTGGCCGTGAAGTACGGCGACGGCGCGCCAAACGCGAAGAAAGCACAGATGACCAGCAACGGTTTCCACCTGCTGGATCGCCAGAACGTGCATTACCCGGACACCCAGTTGAACAACGCCGCCGTGACTTACTACAGCCCGGTCGCAACGCTGGTGGAATTGAAAGTGAACAAGGGCTCGGCCGAAGTGCAAGTGCTCAACCATCACTCGTGGGTCGAGTGCGGTCGGGTGCTGGTGGAAGAACTGGTCAGGGGCCAGCTCGAAGGCGGCATTGCCATGGGCATCGGCCATGCGCTGCTCGAAGAGATGCCGCTGTACGAAGGCGGGCCGGGGGAGGGTGACTGGAACTTCAACCGTTACCGCTTGCCAATGGCGCGCCACGTCGCGGTGTGGAACCAGACCGCCGAGATCCTGCCGCCGCTGTCGCCGAGCGATCCATCGAAGGGCATTGCCGAAGTGGTGATGATCCCGGTGGTCGGCGCCATCGGTAATGCCGTGGCCCACGCCATCGGCAAACGGGTCCGCGACCTGCCCATCACTTCCGCACGCATCAAGGAGGCCCTCAATGGCTAACCGTCCGTTTCAACTGACCCTCAACGGTCAATCCGTCGGCCCGGTGGACATCCCTGATGACCTGCCGATGATCGATTACCTGCACGAATACAAAAACCTCACCGGCTCGCGCCTCGGCTGCGGCCAGGGCATCTGCCATGCCTGTGTGGTGATCGTCGATAACCCGGACGGCACCAGCGAAGAAGTGCGCACCTGCATCACCGGCGCGCACTATTTCGAAGGCAAGAAAGTGCGGACCATCGAAGGCCACGCCACCCGCGATGAGCAGGGCAAGGTCACCGAACTGAACCCGATCCAGCAGCGTTTCGTCGATGAGTTTGCCTTCCAGTGCAGCTACTGCGCGCCGGGTTTCGTCAACGCGGCGACGGTGTTGGTGGAAAAACTGCAGCGTCAGCCGATCGTCAAAAGTCAGCTGGAAAAAGTCATCGAGGACAGCCTCGGCCACCACATCTGCCGCTGCACCGGCTACGTGCGCTATTACAGCGCCACGCGCAACGTGCTGACCGATCTCGGCCTGGTCAAGGAGGGTTAAGCCATGAACCGTTTACTTTCCCGCCTGGCATTGGCGGTTGGCTTGGCTGCGCCGGTGTTGCTGGCCCACGCGGATGATCAGGTGAAGCGCGGCGAATACCTCGCCCGCGCCGCCGATTGCATGGCCTGCCACACCGCACCGGGCGGCGCGCCGTTTGCCGGTGGGCTGCCGATCGTTTCGCCGTTTGGCACGATCTACGGCACCAACATCACCCCGAGCAAAGAGCACGGCATCGGTTTGTACAACGATGACGAATTCTTCGCCGCGCTCACCGAAGGCAAGCGCCGGGATGGCGCGAACCTGTACCCGGCGATGCCCTACACCTCATATCACTTGATGCCGCGCGCAGATTCCGACGCGATCCACGCCTACCTGAAAACCGTCGAGCCCATCGAACGCGCCGCCCCGGTCACCAGCCTGAGCTTCCCGTTCAACGTGCGCCTGGGCCTGATGGGCTGGAACATGCTCTACGGCAAGGACGTGAAACTGGCGCCCACCGACGGCAAAAGCGAGGCGTTCAAGCGCGGTGAGTACATGGTCGAAGTGCTCGGCCACTGCGGCGAATGCCACACCCCTCGCGGCTTGCCCGGCGCGATGCAGCAGGACAAACGCCTGACCGGCGGCCTGCTCAACGGCTACCTGGCGCCAAGCCTGTTGGCCACGGACCTGGCCGCTCGTGGCTGGAATCAGCAGGACCTGAGCACCTTCCTCAAGCACGGCATGAGCGCCCAGGGCACGATGTTCAACGAGATGTTCCCGGTGTTCCACAACAGCACCCAAGGCCTCAACGACCCGGACCTCGCGGCCATGGCCACGTACCTGCTGGGCGATCCTGCCCCGGCGGCGAAGGTGCTGACTGAAGTGCCGCTGGAACAGATGAGCCCCAGCGCCCAACGCGGTCGCCAGGACTACCTGAACGTCTGCGCCGGTTGCCACGCACCGAACGGCGAGGGCAAGCCGCACATCGCCGTGGCCATGCGCGGCAACACCACGCTGCGCCTGGAAGATCCGCGCAACCTGCTGCGGGTGATCGAGGACGGCATCGGCGAGCAGAAATTCGCCGGGTTCGAACGCATGCAACCGATGCCGGGGTTTGCCGACAAACTCAGCCATGAGCAACTGACCGATCTGCTGAATTACCTGCGTCAGGGTTGGGGCGGTCAGTCTGCTGAATTGGCGGTGAGCGATGTGCAGAAGCTGCAAGCGGACGCACCACCGACCGAGCACAAGGCGCACTGACATGCAGCATCTCGATCTGCAAGTGGTGCGCCGGGCGCTGGAGTGGTCTTGCGCCGGTCAGCGGGTTTGGCTGTGCACGGTGTTGGCCACTTACGGCTCGGCGCCGCGCGCGCCGGGGTCGTTGTTGGCGGTGAACGTTGAGGGGCAGTGGATCGGTTCGCTGTCCGGCGGGTGTGTTGAGGAGGATTTCCTTGAGCGCGTTGCCGAGGGTTTGTTCGATCAGTCCGTCAGCGTGGTGCGTTACGGGGCAGGCGACGGGGTGAGTCTGCCCTGTGGCGGCGTGCTCGATGTGATGGTGGAGAAGCTGGAACCGGATTGCGCGGTTCAGGCGCATCTGCGCGAGCTGGAGTCGGCGCTGTTGGGGCAGCGTCGGTTGATCCGCGAGGTCGATCTGGCCAGCGGTGCGCGCAGTGTGTTTGCGGACAGCGAGCAGGGGGTGCGTATCGAACGCGAAATCGACCGAGTGCGCGTGCGGATCGGTGCGGCGCAGCGGTTGTTGCTGGCCGGGTATTCCAGCGTCGCCCAGGCGTGTGCGGAGTTTGCCGTGGGCCTGGGGTTCGAGGTGATTCTTTGCGATCCCCGGGATGAAGTGCTGAACGGCGTGGTGCTGGACGGCGTCGAAATTCGTCGCCAATTGCCATCGGTGTTTATCGCCGATGGTGGCTGCCACAGCGACACGGCGGTGGTGGCGCTGACCCACGATCCACGCATCGATGACCTGGCGATGATGGAAGCGGTGCGTACGGATGCGTTTTACATCGGTGTGATGGGGTCGATGCAGACGTCGCAAAAGCGCTTCGAGCGGTTGCGCCGGATTGGTGGGTTGGGCGATGCCGAGTTGGCGCGGATTCATGCGCCGATTGGCTTGAACCTCGGCAGCAAGACCCCGGCGGAAATCGCCCTGGCAGTCTTGGCCGACATCCTGCGAATCCGCAGCGGTATTCCACGGAATCAGCTGTGACCCCTTGTAGGAGCAAAGCTTGCTCGCGATGAGGCCATCACAATCAACATCTTTGTTGGCTAATGGTCCGCCATCGCGAGCAAGCTTTGCTCCTACAGAGTCGTAGCGCCATCCCGCAGGATCGCCTCTAATCCCTGTAGGAGCGAGGCTTGCCCGCGAAGAGGCCGTCACATTCAATATCCATGTTGGCTGATGGTCCGCCTTCGCGAGCAAGCCTCGCTCCGACACGGAACCGTGGTGTTGGTCAGTACCCGAACTTGTCCCGCAACCCGTAATACCAAGCCCCCAACGCCGCAAACGGCGTGCGCAGCAATTGCCCACCCGGAAACGGGTAATGCGGCAAATCCGCAAACGCATCAAACCGCTCAGCCTGACCCCGCAACGCCTCAGCCAACACTTTGCCCGCCAAATGCGTGTACGTCACACCATGGCCGCTGCAACCCTGGGAGTAATAAATGTTGTCCCCCAGCCGCCCAACCTGCGGAAGACGCGACAACGTCAGCAGGAAATTTCCGGTCCAGGCGTAATCAATCTTCACATCCTTCAACTGCGGAAACGCCTTGAGCATCTTCGGCCGAATAATCGCCTCGATATTCGCCGGATCCCGGGCGCCATACACCACGCCACCGCCGAAGACCAAACGCTTGTCCCCGGTCAGACGGTAGTAATCGAGCAAGTAATTGCAGTCCTCGACGCAATAATCCTGCGGCAACAGACTCTTGGCCAACGCATCGCCCAACGGTTCGGTGGTAATCACCTGAGTCCCGCACGGCATCGACTTCGCCGCCAACTCCGGCACCAGATTACCGAGGTAAGCATTGCCCGCCACGATAATGAACTTGGCCCGGACCTTACCCTGCGGCGTATGCACCACCGGATTCGCCCCGCGCTCAATGCGCACCGCCGGCGACTGCTCATAAATAGTGCCGCCCAGCGACTCCACGGCCGCCGCTTCACCCAGCGCCAGGTTCAACGGATGAATATGCCCGCCGCTCATATCAAGCATGCCGCCGACATACTGATCACACGCCACCACATCACGGATGCGCGTCTGATCCAGCAACTCAAGCTGCGTATGCCCGAAGCGCTCCCACAGCCGCTTCTGCGATTCCAGATGCCCCATCTGCTTGGCGGTGATGGCCGCGAACACACCACCGTCCTTCAAATCGCACTGGATATTATATTTGGCGACCCGCTCACGAATAATCCGCCCGCCCTCAAACGCCATCTGCCCCAGCAACTGCGCCTGCTTGGGCCCGACACTGCGCTCGATCACATCAATGTCACGGCTATAACTGTTAACGATCTGCCCACCGTTGCGCCCCGACGCCCCAAACCCGACCTTGGCCGCCTCAAGCACCGTGACCTTAAAACCGTTCTCCAGCAAAAACAGGGCAGAGGACAAACCGGTGTAACCGGCGCCAATCACACAGACATCAGTCTCTACGTCATCCTGCAACGCCGGGCGCGGCGGCACCGCATTGGCCGATGCAGCGTAATAGGACTCGGGGTAGGGGGTGTTCGCCATCCTGCAGCCTCTGTTTAATATATTTTACGAGTCCGCCGATCCTACCCGAGTTAAAAAACCGCCGCCAGCCACCGGAAAATCTCCGTCGCAACCGCGAAATTAAATATTTTGCATATTCATAGGGTTAGCTCGAAAAAAGGTGTTGACACCCCTTCGGAATTCCGTAGAATGCCGCCTCACAGCAGGCACGTAGCTCAGTTGGTTAGAGCACCACCTTGACATGGTGGGGGTCGTTGGTTCGAGTCCAATCGCGCCTACCAAACAAAATCCGCTCTGCTGGGCGGTCTAGAAGGGCTCACCGAAAGGTGGGCCCTTTTTTGTTGTCTGCGATTTGCCAAGCATTCGCACAGACCCATCAGTTCCTTCGAAAGGCATGCATTGAAGCGCGCCGTCTCCATAACGTTTATGGAGCCAACCACCCGCCAGCGTAAGGACACACACCATGGCAGCTACCTCTCACCCGCGACGTCAATATTCTCTGTCGAGGCGTTTGCTCGCGGTTTTGGGTCTACTGCTGATCCTCGGGGGCATCGCTCAGCCTCTCCATCGCTCCATTGAAATAAAGAGCATGCAACAAGCCACCGGCACCTTGGTGTCGTTCGTTGAAGTGGGAAAAAACAAGTGCCCGCGGGTCAGTTTCGAAGCGGTCGGGCAGGGCCAGGTGGTAGTCGAGGGTAAGAGCTGCACCAAAAGCTCTCAAAATGAGATCGGTGATTCAATCACGGTGTTCTATGACGCACGCCATCCCGATCAGGCCCTGCTTGATGTAATACCTGATCGTTGGTCCCATGCCGTGGAGCTCTTTGGGGCCGGTCTGTTGTGCTGGATTTTCGCCGGTTGCATGTCGACTCCCGTCGGCGTCAGGTCGCCGTTTGTCGAATACATCACGGGCGCTTGGGCCATACCTGTCGCATTTGCTCTGACGGCGTCTTTGCTGCTGACGGTTGGCTTTCTGATGCAGCAACACCGCCAGGGCGAAAAGGATCGAATGACGGGAATAGCCGTGGGAACCATCACAGCAACCGGACACGGGGGATCGAAGTCGAGCCGTTGCGCGATGGTGGCGTTCCACACACCCGATCAAGTTCTCTTTGAATTCAGTGCTTCAGTCTGTAGCGGTTCGAACTCCTCGGGCGATGAAGTGGCTGTCCGATACGATCCACGCAATCCGCGCCATGCGATGCTCGATAGCTTTTTGGAGAACTGGTTCCTTCCCTTGCTGTTCTGGGGATTGGGCTTTCCGTTTGCACTGGGTGTCATCATGCTCTGGCCGTCGGCTGGCGAGAGGCGGCGGTGACGGGTTCTTCTCCATAAGGGTGACGGATCTATTTTTCGTAGGTCCATCCTTCAATAACTCCGTCACCTTTTTGCGGTTGGTGTGATTCGTTGAGATGGGAAATCTGGACAGGCGGAGTGTGAGCACATGTTCGCGATAGCCTACTCTTGAGGGGTAGTTCCTTACTCCGGAGATCATCATGCCCAAAAGTGGAGGTGGTAAAAGTTCAAGTAACTCCAGTGGACCGAGCAAAGGATCCAGCGGCTCTCGCGGACCTTCGAGTCATCCTGGGCCAGGTGGTAATTGGCCAAGTACAACGCCCAACCCCTCAGGCGGCGACCGGGGCAATGCGATACCAGGTAAGAAAGGGTGATGTACGGTGGAGAGCTGCTGCCGGATATAAATATGCAAAAAGATGACGGATCTATTTTTTCATAGGTTTCCTAAATAAATCCGTCACCTTTTTTTAGTCGCTTCAAAAAGTAAACCACCCGTTCAGTCTCTGCAAAGCCCAAAGCCTTATGCATGGCGTGGCTTCCCTGGTTATCCAGCAGTGCATCCGAAGCCAGTTCAGTGCAGCCCATTTCTTCGGCCCACTGTTGGACGCCCATCACGAGTCGTCGCGCGATGCCTTGGCCTCGACTGGCAGGCTGGACGTACAAACCTTCGAGAAAGGCCACGGGCGAGGAGTGGGTGCCGTTGACGTAGTCCGTTCGGATCGACGCTTCGGCAAACCCTAGCGCGTCGCCTTCCTCATTAACAAAGATCAGTACCAGATAGCGCTCTGGTGCGTTCAGCATGGTTTGTTTGTCATGGTCATTGTCCGCGGCGGAATCAGGCCACAGGGCAATACGCAGGGGCAACCAATCCTGATGGTCGAGCAACGTGCAGCGTTTGATCATTGAGGGAGCGCTCGAAAGAATAATTGCCGAGGATCATAGGTCATCCGCGGCCAAGATGCGTGGCGTCGTGCGGAGCCTCAGGGAGGGGTGCAGTTTTCTTTTCTGGAGTAAGCTTCCCACCTTTCAGCAAAAGGAGTTGGGTGATGTTTGCACGAATCATTGTGGGCGTTTTGATTGGTCTGGCGGCAGGTCTGTTTCTGCATGGGAAGTTTTCTCTGGAAGAAAAGACGCTGAAAATCATCCAGATTTTTGTTGGCATCGTGGCGATTGGTTTTATCGCTTCATCGTTCATGTTTGGCGCGATGTATGGGGTGTTGGCGGTTGCTGAGATTGCGGGCGGTTATTTCGCCTATACCAAGCTGTTCCAGAAGCCATAAGCCGATCCCGCGCTCCGAGCTGTGCAGTGCGTGGGGCATTCAGTCGCTGATGAACTCGGCATCGGTGACGAACGGCTTGCGATAGCGTCTGCGCAGTTGAGCACATGGAAGTAATAAGGACATTACGTGTTTTGGAAAGTGATCTTACTGGCCATGCTCACCGGTTTAAGTGGCTGCGCGGCGGTCGCTACGCGGATGGATTACAACCATCGTTGTCCCTACCTGGGTGTTCGTTTTGACTGGTGGTTGGTCGGCGAATCCCACGGAAAACTCATTCCCTTTTTGCTGCTCGACGCGCCATTTTCGTTGGTGGTCGATACGGTATTTTTCCCTTTTGAATATCAATACACCTGCAATCTCTGAGGCGTCTATGCCACAGACATGGAACAGTAATAAGGACATTACGTGCTACGGAAGCTTATTTTGATGTTGGCTGTTTCGCAGTTGAGCGGTTGCGCCTGGGGGTACGTCCGTTGCGTTTGCAAAAACGCTAACGCCACAAAGAATGATGGAAGCAATATTTTTTAGTTTCATTTCGTGGTTCCACCAAATTTCTCGCTCATGATCGTCGGTCGCTATTCCATGCCGCCCCTGCTTGGTCTTGGAGGCGCGTCAGGACACTCATTGGCCCATCGCGTAACTATCATGTTATTGAACTGCTCCCCAATGGTGTCGACGCGCAAGCAGGCGCCGCTCTTTGAGTAGAACAAGATGCAGCGCGAGCTATCAAAAGAACAGACATCTACCTCAAAGAACTTGCGTGCAGCGAGCTCCCGCTCCGTGCCGCTATATTCATAGCCATTGGCATGCATCCGTGTAGGCTTCCACCCTTGTTTGACGAGCTTGGTCCTAGCCTCGACCAATGGCTCGTCGACGGCTATGCCGGCCGGCCCGCGTATGTCGTTCACGGCTTGCGAGCCATCCGCAAAAACGGCGCTGGTTCCAACGCAATAAAGTGCTACGAGTGCGAGTATCGAAGCTTTCATTTGACAGTCCCTCCAGCCGATTTGTAACTCGCCAAAAACGTTGAATACTTGACATACGGTTGCGGTGGATAGTGATTAGCCTTACCGGGACCTTCGGGAAGTGCCGCCCATCTCGTTGCCACCTTCGGCATTGCACCCGGGATGTCGCCGGCCTTGATCTCATCGATTACACCGAGGGTGCGCAGAATGTCTACCGCCATAAGGTCTTGCGTATGTGGCGAAAAGTCTGTGAGCCCCATCTTTTCGGCATACTCGCGCCAAGTAGCAATGTTAATTTGATACCTGCCCGATGCGGTAATTGAGTCGCCGTAACCTGCACCCGGATGGGTGGACTCATCAGTGAAAGTCCATATTCCAGTTTGAAAACCCTTCGCCCAGCCATAACCATATTTCGCGTGATAGTTACCGCCTTCGGATTCGGCAATAGCATCCAAAAACGCCTTCACGTTCTTGTTCTTCAAATGCTCTTCATTTTCTTCGCGTCTTTTCTTTTGTTTGGATGGCAGCGCCGCAGTTTTTGGCGAGGTGTCTTTAACCGGTGTCACCGTTTTTGTGTGACGGGCCGACATCTTTTTGCCGTTTACGCTTACTAGGTCATTCATGGTGTTCGTCCAAATGGATATTCATGTTTTCGGACATGCCTTAGTCCTCAAAAAACAATGTGACGCTTTCCGGTAAGTGCGAATTCACCGCATGGGTATAGCCCATCGCATCGCTGACGCCATGTTCGACGCTGCCGTCGGCGCGCTGGATGGCGTAGACGTGATCGGGCATGGGTTCGCCGGAGTCTTCGTCGACCAGTTGAAACTTGTCGCTGAAGTAGACAGGCATTGGCATCAGTCCACTAAAGGGGGCCGCGACGACGGTGTCGCCAATGATGACCGTGCCGGATCCGCCGATGACCACATTTCCGTGGGCGCCGGTGCTGTCCAGAGTGGCCGCGTTCAACCCGTTGATGAAAACTGTTGCGCTGACGGCGCCGGTGATAGGACTGCCGCAGGCGGATTTGTCGGTCATTCGGGCCGCGGCGAGGCCGTCGAAGTTCACGTTGGGGGACCCGCTGGCGATGGGGTTGGTGCCGTGTCCCGGCAGCGGACAACTGGTGGGGTCCGTGACTCGGGCAGCAGGTTTGCCACTCATGGGAAAGTCCTTTTCAAGGTTTCAAATGTGGGTCTAGCGGGCGTGTCACTGGGGCCAATGACGCGAATCGGTCTATTAAATTTAATGAGGTCATCAGGCCGCTTGGATGGGGCTCGGTATCGAGCGTTCTTTCGCAAGGGGGAAGGCCCGTCCATGGGGAGAAACGCATTAAATTTACAGTCCTTGTAAGTTTGCGTGCGCATAGTCCTACTAAGCAGAAGTTTTGGTCAAGAAATGTTACATGTTGACGATTGATTGGTGGCCAGACTTTGGCCTCTTGCGGGTTGTAGGGTTACCGCCACGTCTACAGTGATTAGTAGCCAAAAAAACGTCAGACATTTTCCGGATTGTTGAGGTGTGTTTAGCCGTTGAAAACGGATTGTTTAATGACACTCTGTGTTACGCCCTAAAGGCTACAAAACCTTGCGCCTTTACCTACGCGTGCGCCAGAATCCGCCGGCTTGTGTGCTTTGCCCCCGGCCTCTATCGTTTACCTGCCACTGCTCATCAGTGGTCGGGTTTAGTAGCTCGGTTTCCTAGCAGGTGCATAAGCACCTATCAATCAGGCGTTCAATGCCTGTACTTGATGGTGGCTGTGCGCAGGGCGCTCTCGGGCGCGCCGGATTGCTAGGTCCCCGGTCTACTAACCTGCAAACAGCCGCCACCCTTCTGTTTAGTAGCTAAAGAGTTGCGGCCTCATTTGAGGACCTGGTTTATGTTCAAGGTAACGCCGAATCCCCCGCACACCAATCCAGTACCCTACGACGCCTCTTTCGATCTTGATCCCAAGAAAATGAAACTGGCGGCCGACCGCGCACTCAACTTCTACCTCAACCCCGGGGCGATGAAAGAGCCGATACCGCCCCGCAAGCGCAGCACCATCTTCACCATCGACGCAGCGGTGGATGACGAAACGTTGCTCATCGAGGCCAGCGAATCGTTCGCACAAGCCCGCGAGATGGTCAACGATCTCGCCGACCTGGCGGACAACCCGCGACGTCATACGATGCTGGTGCTGGCCCGTGTGATTCTGATGGGTGAGTTGGCGGTCAACCGCGTACTGGATAACCACAAGCCTGGATAGTCATCAGGCCCGGTAACGAGGGGATTCCCCCTCGTTACTTCAAGAACCTAAACATCATCCCTCCAACACCCGCCCCGGAAAAAACAACTCAAAACACGTCACCCCACCCTCACTGGTGACGCCATACCGCCCGTTATGCAACTGCATGATCGTCGCCACAATCGACAACCCCAACCCATTCGATTGCGCCGACCGTTCCCGCGACTCATCCACCCGATAAAACCGATCAAACAGTTTCGGCAGATGCTCGGCCGCAATGGTCGTGCCGTGGTTGCTCACCCGCAGGCTGATCCCATCAGCAGAAGGCGTCGCACTCACCACCAATTCCGAATCCGGCGCGCCATATTTGATGGCGTTCGAACACAGGTTGGCCAGCGCCCGGCGCAGCAACATCGGCTCGGCCCAGATCACGCCGCTGCCGTGGGCGTTGATACTGATCCCGGCGTCCGCCGCCAATCCTTCAAAGTAATCCGCCATCCGCTCCATCTCATCCGCCGCGTCCAGTTCCTGGCGTTGGCGCAAGGCGCTGGCCGGGTCGGTGCGGGCCAGGAACAGCATGTTGTCGAGCATGCGCGCCAGGCGTTCGAGTTCTTCGACGTTGGAGGCGAGCAGTTGTTGGTAGGCTTCGACGCTGCGGTTTTGCTGGAGGGCGACCTGGGTTTCGCCGAGCAGGTTGTTGATCGGGGTGCGCAGTTCGTGGGCCATGTCGGTGGAGACCTGGCCGAGCTGGATAAAGCCTTTGGCGAGGCGGTCGAGCACGCCGTTGAAGGCGTCGATCATCGGCAACACTTCCAGCGGCGCGCCGTGGCTGTCGAGGCGTTCGGTGAGGTTGCCGACGCCGATGCCATGGGCGTGTCTGGCCAGGCGGCGCAGGGGCAGCAGCCCGCGATACAGCAGCAAATAGCCGCAGAGCGCGAGCAACAGGGCCGCGACGCCGGCCAGGAAGTACACGCGCAACCGGTAGTTGGCCAGCACGCTGGTGCGCTCGGTCATCAGTCGACCGGCCACGACTTGCAGGCTGCCCAAATCGCCCGAGCCGATGGTCGCCGCCAGCGCCGCGAAGGGCACGCCGTCCACGCCGGAAAAATGCTGCACGTCGGCCAGCACCAGCGGATGGTCCATGGTCACGGGCGACAGGTTCGGCAAGTCGAGGTTGCCGGGATTGACCACCAGCAACGGTTTTTGTCCGGCCGCACCGATCACCAGCACTGACTCGCGGTTGCCGAGCATGTTCTGGAACAACGCGGGTTTGCTCTTGATCAGGTCCAGGGTGTTGCTGTCATTCAGAAACGTGCGCAGTTGATCCACCCGAGTGATCAGCGCCGCATCGTCGCGCCGGATCAACTCGCGCTCCAGTTCGCGATACAAACACACGCCTAACGTGATGACCGAGGCAAACGCCAGCAAGGCAAACAGCAGGGCCAGGCGCAGGGTCAGGGAATGCGCTCGGCGGTTCATGGCTGCGTATCAAAGCGGTAGCCGATGCCGCGCACGCTGTGGATCAGCTTGAGCTGGAACGGGTCGTCGACTTTCAAGCGCAGCCGGCGCACGGCGACGTCCACCACATTGGTGTCGCTGTCGAAATTCATGTCCCACACCCGCGAGGCAATCAGCGAGCGCGACAGCACTTGGCCCTGATGCGTGGCGAACAGGTGCAGCAAGGCGAATTCTTTATTGGTCAGGGTGATCCGCACGCCGTCGCGGGTGATTCGGCGCTTGAGCACGTCGATGTGCAGGTCGGCGACTTGCAGTTGTTCTTCTTCCCGGGATGGGCCACGACGGGTCAGGGTGCGCAGGCGCGCCACCAGTTCGGCGAAGGAGAACGGTTTGATCAGGTAGTCGTCGGCACCCAGTTCCAGTCCCTTGATGCGGTCGGCGATGTCGTCGCGGGCGCTGAGGAACAGCACCGGCGTATCGGCTTCCTTGCGCAAGCGCCGCAGCACTTCCCAGCCGTCCATTTTCGGCATCATCACGTCCAGCACGATGACGTCGAACGAGGTTTCCAGGGCCAGGTGCAGGCCATCCACGCCATTGCGCGCCAGGCTGACCGAGTAACCGAGTTCCTGTAGACCGTTGAGCAGGTAGTTGCCGGCCTTGGGCTCGTCTTCAACGACAAGGATATTCATGGTCGATTTCCATCAAGAGTCAGTGCGCCGTGGAGGGCGTGAGCCAGTGTAGCCCGATCATCTGCACGTGACGCGGGCCACACATCGTCGGCGCGCACACTCAATTGTCATTGGTGCAACCGGACCCTTCCACCTGGTAATCCAGCACATGCTCCTGGCCTTTGTGGTCCAGGTAGTCCAGCCGTGCAGGAATAATGCCGCACTGTTGTGAGATGTCGGTGGTGGACAGGACTTTAGCGACGTCCATATGCACGAAGAAACCGGTCTTGTCATGAATCACCGCGGCCTGTGGCTGGGTGTCGGCAAACGCCGAACCGGTGGCGAGGAGGGCGGCGAAACCGAGGATTAACATTTTCATGATGAGACTCTCTCTGAATCCGGGTGAAGGTGGCTGCCGTCAGTTGGCTGGGCAGTGAGCTCAGGTTAACGAGGCGATCCGGACAGCCGACCAACAGTTGAATGACAAAGTTGTAATGCAAATCGGCCCGGGATTACGGCTGGCGGCCGGAGGCTTCGAGGATCAAGTCGGCGATTTCTTTCGAGTGGGACATCCGCGACAAATGGCTCGAGGGCAACTCGATGGTGGTCGCACCCGAAATCTTCGCCGGCACTCGGGGTGCGGGCGGCGCTGAGTGGTCAATCGAGGCCATTCGGTTCCATCGAAAATTTGCGTAAGACTCAAAAAGTTTTCCCTGTGCCTCGCGATCACTCGGCAACGTAAGCAGGCCGGGGGCTGGTCAGCGTGCGTTGCGTCACACAATCGCGCAGTGGCAATTCGATACTTTGATTGAATCAACATTCACCGGGAACTTTCCGGGAAATGCTTGTCTCTCTTCCGAGGGATTTAAATCGGCCTCGAGCCGGAAATTCCTCAAGGAAGAAAACAACTCGTACAGAGGAGCAAGACTTTGAGAATACAGTTGACATGTATAACTTCGAATGTATGCTCATGTTCACTTCCGAAAATTAGACCGGCGGTTTTGTTCATTGGCAAACAGCGCTGATGATCCGTCAGATCATTGAAATCAAGTTTAAGTAAGCTCGTTTGGTATTGCTGCGTCGGTGATATTTGGCTGTGCTTCATTAGGGTGCTTTAACACCACAATAGTGCAGCTGTAACCGGTTTCACCCGCATTACTCTACGCGTCAGTACTGTATTAACGGTTGTTGGATAATCGCGCCTTATTCAATGGTGTCGTCAACTTCTGACGACGGCCCTGCAGTAACTTGCTGAATTGTTTGCACTCTTCCAATAATTAGAATAATTGCTTTATTTATTTGCTCGGCAAGTTGTGCCGGGGATGAAGTGTCGCCCGTGGAAGCAATTGGCTGCGTGGTCGATAGCAGGGGTCATAAACCCTTAAAGTCACCAAGCGGTACAAAGGCAACGATCAGAGCCTATGGACGGGGGCATAACTTGAGGGAAACCGATCTGGAGATCGTAGATGAGTGTGTACGATTACTTTGATTGTGAGCTTGACTGCGATAACGACCTCCCCGACATAAAAATCATTGCGCAAAGCACCTCGCCGCTGGGCATCGATCTGCTGCTGTCGGGGGAAACCGGCACTGGCAAGGACACCCTGGCGCAACGCATTCACGTGTTGTCGGAGCGCAAGGGCGGGTTTGTGGCGATGAATTGCGCGGCGATTCCGGAGTCGCTGGCCGAAAGCGAGTTGTTCGGGGTGGTCAGCGGCGCGTTCACCGGGGCCAGTCGTTCGCGGATGGGCTACATCGAAGCGGCGCAAGGCGGCACGCTGTACCTCGACGAGATCGACAGCATGCCGCTCAATCTCCAGGCCAAACTGCTGCGGGTGCTGGAGGTCCGGGCCATCGAGCGACTCGGCTCGACCACGGTCATTCCCCTGGAGTTATGCGTGATCGCCTCGGCCCAACGGCCGCTGGACGAAATGGTCGAGCAAGGCCTGTTTCGCCGCGACCTGTATTTTCGCCTCAACGTGCTGACCATCCAGTTGCCGGCATTGCGCGAACGTCGCGACCAGATCATTCCGCTGTTTTCCCAATTTTCCAACGCCGCCGCCCGCGACCTGGGGCGAGGTCACAAGGCGCTGGGCGCGGCGCTGACCCAAGTGCTGCTCAGCCACTCCTGGCCCGGCAACATTCGTGAATTGAAGTCGGCGGCCAAGCGTTTCGTGCTGGGTTTTCCATTGCTCGGCGGCGGTCCCGGTGAAGACCCGGAGAGCCAGACCCTCAAGGCCCAGATGCGGGTCATCGAACGCATCCTGATCCAGGAGGCGCTCAAGCGCCACGGTCAGTCCGTCGACGCGGTGAGCATGGAATTGGGCGTGCCCCGGCGCACGCTTTATCACCGCATCAAGTCGCTGGATATCTTCCTCAAACACGATGCCCTGGAAAAAAAAGTGGAACCCAAATCCGTCACGGCTCCACTCATGGATATCTCGCACTGATGCGGGTGTTCATTGTGGAGTTAAGACTATGGCTGGTATGGGTGGAGTAGGTGGCGTTGCGAATACTGCAGTAAATGGTTTCAACTCAGTTAAAGAGACCGCGAACTCGGTTAAAGGCAACGCACAAAACCAATCGGCAGCCGCCGACATGTCCGGCGGCGGTAAAGCAGCCGACGCACAAATGAAAATGATGCAGATGCAGGACGAGCAATCGGCCCGCAATATCACCATGCAAGGCCAGGCGGCCATGCAAACCGAACAGCGCAACACACTTCAGGCCATCAGTTCCGCGCAGACGGACGCGTCCAACAAGCAAATTTCCAACGTCGCACAAAGTGCGAAAGGCATCAGCTATTAATCATCCCTATGCCCTCTGTTTGCGCAGAGGGCTTTTGATCGTTAGCGAGAATCTTCCATGTTAAATCCTCTAGCAGCAGGTGCCAGTTCGCTTCTGAAAATGGGCGGCGCTCTTCCGGCGACCCTAACTTCCGTGGCCTCCGAATCACTTAATTCCATGAAAGGGGTGGTCGACAAGTTAAGCAGTTCGCTGATGTCTGGCGGCCACCTCAATACCGATTCGCCCTTGGGCAAGATGGTTGAACAACAACTTAAAAAAGAGAACCCGTTCATGGCCTTGGCCGGGGGGAAGGGCGGTGAAGAGAACGCCGTCAAGAAAGCGTTGGGCGATCTGATCAAGGACAAACTGGGCAGCAATTTCGGCGCCTCGGCGGATGCCGGCATTGGTGGCAAGGGCCAGGGCCAGGGTGGGCAGGATTTGATGTCCAAGACCCTGCAAGGTCTGGGCAAGTCATCGCTGGACAATGCGCTGACCGACAAGGGTGAAGGCTCGACTTTTTCCCAGGCCGACAAGCCGATTCTGCAACAGGTCGCCAATTTCATGGACCAGAACAAGGCCGAGTTCGGTGCGCCGGATTCCGGGTCCTGGAGCAAGGAACTCGACGAGGGCGGCGGCAAGGACAACTTCCTCGACAAGGGTGAAACCTCGAAATTCCGCGCGGCGCTGGAGCAGATTTCCCAGCAGATGGGTGCCGGTGGCGCCCAGGGCTCGCAAGCGTCCCAGGGCAATGGCGGCTTGGGCAGCCCGCAACAGGAACCGTCGGCCAACGATGCGTCCTCGGGCGGCCAATCCAACGATCTGTCGCAACTGTTGGGCAGCAGCAACCCGATGGACATCTTCAAGCAAGGCCTGGAAATGGGCCTGGGGATGGCCGGTGGCAAAGGCGCGGAGGGCGGCGCTGATAGCCTCGCGCAGAACGGCTTGAGCCCGCAGTTGCAACAACACAGCCTGAAAAGTTCGGCCGCTGAAGCGGCGCAAAACATCCTCGACGTGATGAGCGCGGGCGTTTCCTGATCCCAGGATTGCCGTGATCCATCGCACCCCTCGACACCGTCTGCCGGAGAACGCCCATGAGTCTTTCCCCCATCAATGCACCCAAGGGCGTCCCGGTCGAGCATGACCCAGGCCTGGTTTCCGGACCTGCGCAGGCGGATGTCGACTTATTCAATGGCGCCATGCGCAACGAGGCCGCCCCGGCGGGGCATATGGCCGACGGTGTGATGGGCGCGTTGTCCGAGCGCCTCCAGTCCCAGGAACAGCTGTCGCAGCAGGCGTTGCGCTCGATGAAAACCGCCGCCGGCTCGGCCGATCCGATGGACATGGTCAAGATGAGCCGCTCGCTGTCCCAGTACTCGCTGCAAATGGCGATCACCACCAAAGTGGTGAGCAAGAGCGCCCAGGCGCTCGATAAATTGACCAACATGCAGTAGGCCCCGCGTGAAATTCTTTGCCCCGATTGTGTTGCTGTGCCTGCTGTTGCTCAGCGGTTGCAGCGATGACACGGAACTGTTCGGCGGCCTCTCGGAGCCGGACTCCAACGACGTCATCGCCAAGCTTGCCGACCAGCACATCGACGCCCGCAAGCAGATGCAGAAAACCGGCGTGACCATCATCGTCGCCGCCCGCGACATCAATCGCGCCGTGCGCGTGCTTGAAGCCGCCGGCCTGCCTCGACGGTCGCGCACCAGCCTCGGTGAAATCTTCAAGAAGGAAGGGGTGATTTCCACACCGCTGGAGGAACGGGCGCGCTACATCTACGCCTTGTCCCAGGAGCTGGAATCGACCCTGTCGCAGATCGACGGCGTGATTGTCGCGCGGGTCCACGTGGTGTTGCCGGAACGCATTGCGCCGGGCGAACCGGTGCAACCGGCGTCGGCGGCGGTGTTTATCAAGCACACGGCGGCGCTGGATCCGGACAGCGTGCGTGGGCGCATCCAGCAAATGGTCGCGAGCAGCATTCCGGGGATGTCCCAGGAAGCGGCCAACTCGAAAAAATTCGCGATTGTCTTCGTGCCCTCCGTGGAGTTTCAGGACAAGGAAAACCTGGTGCGTTTCGGCCCGTTCCTGATCGACAGCCCGGACGTCGGTTTCTGGCACGTCATGGCCATGGCGATCCCGATCAGCTTGTTGTTACTACTGGCCGCGCTGACCCTGGCGTTGCGTCGTGACTGGCGCGTGGCCTTGTTCGCCCGGGTGTGGCCCGGCCGGCGCAGCGATTCGACGTTACCGGCAAACCTATGACCGCGAGCGACTGGGTGAACTGGTGGTGTTGCACCTGGCGTTGGGCGCATCCGGGCTGGCACGCGCAGATGCTCGCGGGGCAGGGCCTGGAACCCGAGGCGTGCGCCGCCGTGACGCGCAGTCGGCAGGCGGATTTACTCGCCAGCCTCGGCGTGCGCCCCAGCCAACCGCCCGAACCGGACGTCGATGTGCTGTCGTGGCTGGCGCTGAGCCCGGAGCAACGTCAACAAGCGCTGGCCCTCGCCCGATCGATCTGTTGCGCGCCGCTGCCCGCCGAAATCACCGTAGCCGCGCGCCACGATGCCTGGTGTCGCAGCCTGGCCAAGGCCCTGCGCCCGGGGCTTTGGGCCGACCCGCAACAAACCGACATGCGCCCGCTGCTCGGCGCCTGGCTGGGCCCGGCGATCTGGCCGCGCTTGCGCCTGGGATGGGCCCCGGGGGAGGTCGGGGAACTCGCCACGGACCTGCCGCCGAACAAACTCGATACCTTGTGGCGCGCCGTGTTGTGGCGCGTCTCGACGCCATGAACCTCCACCGAGTACCGCGCTGATGCTGGTTCGACGACGCTTGTCCCTGGGCACCGAGGCCTTGCTGCGCGAACCGATCCTGCGTCGCGAAGACCTCGCGGATGCGCAACGGGCCAGTGACTTGCTGCTCGGCGCACAGGCCGAGGCCGAGGCGTTGATCGCCGAGGCTCAAGGCCAGTGCCAGCGTTCTCTCGATCAGGCGACGGGGCAGTTCTGGGAACAGGCCAATGCCTTTCTGCAAACCGTGGAAGACCAACGCCAGGCCTTGCAACGTTCGGCGGTGGAATCGGCCGAGGCCCTGCTCACGCTGACGCTGACCCGGTTGTTCGATGACGCCAGTGTCATCGAGCGCGGACACGCGCTGCTCAAGCATCTGGCGACCAGCCAGAGCGAGGCCTGCACCGCGACCCTCAGTTGTCCCCCTGCGTTATTCGCCGACGTACAGACCTGGCTCGCGGGAGGTCGTTTCGCCGCGCTGTGGCAGTTGCGCGAAGACGCCTCGATGCCGCCCCAGACCCTGCGCCTGAGCAGCGACGTCGGGGAATTCGACCTCGATTGGGCCGGGTTGGTCCGCTGCCTGTTGGGGCTGGGCGACTGACCCGGCGCCAGCCTCATTTCTCCCTCTGCTGCAAAAAGTGGAACCGGCTGACGGTTTTGCTCCACTCACTGGCGACCCTTTCCGTGGAGCACTCTTCATGATCAGTTTCAAAGCCTTGCAGCATCGCCTCGACCATTCGTTCAGCAACAGCCAGACCAACACAGACGAAGCGGCCCTCGACGCCGCGGACAGTGGCTCACCCGAAGACATGATGGCGTTCAGCGACGCGTCGCAGAAAATGGCCACCGCGACCTCGGTGTTGAGCGAAGGCCTGCGCGCCCAGCATGGTTTGACGAAAGCGATCATCGATGGAATTCAATGACTTCGTTGCGGTGATCAGCCAGTGGTGCGAGCAAGGTTCTGGCGCACCGCTGGACTGTTGGATCGACGAGGCCAACGCCCGACTCGCCCGCTGCGAAGACGGCGTGCGTTGCAGCATCGACGTGCTGGACCCGTACGACGCCGCCGACCCCGATCGCCTGACCGCGCTGCTGATCCAGAGCAGCGCCGGTGTGGCTTGCCACTGCGAAGGCGCGCTGGCGATGGACCCCGACAGTCACTGCCTGGTGCTGGTCTGTTGGCAGGCGCCGCCCTGTGCCGCCCCGGTGTTGCTGCAACGCCTGGAACACCTGGCCAATCAGCGCGCCGCGATGCTCAGCCTGTTACAGCATTCTTTGGGCAGCCTGGCGAACGCCGCGCTGCCCCGTTCGACCCTCAACACCTGGCAACCCGGAGCGTGAAATGAAGGCCTTTAAGTGGTTGCCTTGGCTATTGATCTGGATGAGTGCCTCGGCCTTCGCCGCCGTGCCGCCGGCCTGGAAACACACGGCGTACGCCTATGATGCGAGTCAGGCAGACCTGGCGACGGCGCTGGCCGACTTCGCCAAGGAGTTTGGCCTGGGCTTTGAAATGGAGCCGGTGGACGGCATCGTCGACGGCCGCATCAAGGCGCCAAACCCCCAGGCGTTTCTGGAACGATTGAGCCAGGAACATCACTTCCAGTGGTTCGTCTACAACGAGACGCTCTACATCAGCCCGACCAGTGAGCAGACCTCGGCGCGCATTGAAGTGTCGCCGGATGCCGTGGATGACCTCAAGAGCGCCCTGACCGACGTCGGTCTGCTGGATTCGCGATTCGGCTGGGGCGCCTTGCCCGACGAAGGCGTGGTGCTGGTGCGCGGGCCGGCGAAGTACGTCAATTTTGTCCGCGACTACAGCAAGAAAGTCGACACCCCGGACGAGAAGCAAGACATCGTCGTGCTGCCGTTGAAGTACGCCAACGCCGCCGACCGCACCATTCGCTATCGCGACCAGCAACTGACGGTGGCCGGGGTGGCGAGCATTCTGCAGGACTTGCTCGAAACCCGCTCCCGGGGGGACTCGATCAACGGCGTCAACCTGCTTCAGGGCGCCGGGCTGGGCGCCGGTGGCAGTCCCTACGGCGGCGGTTCGACGCTGCTCGGCGGGCTCGACACCGACAACCTGCAAAAAGGCCTGGACCAGGTGCTGGCCAACACCGGTTCGAAGAAAGGCAAAGGCGCCGGGGGCAGCAAGTCGCGGATCCGCGTCAGCGCCGATGTGCGCAACAACGCGGTGCTGATCTATGACTTGCCCAAGCGCAAGGCGTTGTATCAGAAGCTGGTCAAACAGCTCGATCAACCGCGCAACCTGATCGAGATCGATGCGGTAATTCTCGACATCAACCGCGAAGACCTGGCTGAACTGTCCAGCAGCTGGAACATCTGGGCCGGCGGCACCAACGTCAGTGCCTCGCTGCTCGATTCCGGTTCCAGTTCGACCCTGTCGGTGGAGAACTCCGGTCGATTTGCCCTGGCCATTCATGCGCTGGAAGGCAAGGGCTCGGCGACGGTGGTGGGCAACCCGTCGATCCTGACCCTGGAAAACCAACCGGCGGTGATCGACTTCAGTCGCACCGAATACCTGACCGCCACCGGCGAACGGGTCGCTGATATCCAGCCGATCACCGCCGGCACCAGTTTGCAGGTGATTCCGCGCTCGCTGACCCACGAAGGCAAATCCCAGGTGCAACTGATCCTCGACATCGAAGACGGGCAGATCGACGCCTCGGAACTCAACCCCTCGCAACCGAGCGTGCGCAAAGGCAATGTCAGCACCCAAGCGGTGATCGCCGAGCATGGTTCGCTGGTGGTCGGCGGTTTCCATGTGCTGGAGTCCGACGACAAGGTGCGCAAGATTCCTTACCTCAGCGCCATTCCGCTGATCGGCAAATTGCTGTTCACCTCCAGCAGCCACCGCACCAGCAAACGTGAGCGGCTGTTTATCCTCACACCACGCCTGATTGGCGATCAGGTCGACCCGTCGCGCTACGTTGAAAACGGCAACCCGGACGACGTGGATGCGGCGTCCAAACGCATCAATAGTCGACGTGACGGCGCGCAACCGACACGCATCGATGTGCAGAAAGCCTTCACCCAATTGCTCGATGGCATCGCCCCGGCCGGGTTCACCAGCAGCGATCAATTGCCGTTCATTCCCAACACTTTGTGCGACTCGAATTCGGGCGTGGCCATCGATGGCGAACGCGCCCAGTGGTACACGCAAAAACAATGGGGCGTGGCGGTGGTGGTGGCGCGCAACACCAGCGACAAACCCCAGCGCATCGACGAAAGCACCTGCGGCGGGCGCTGGGTATTGGGCGTCAGTGCTTGGCCCAAGGCCTGGTTGCAACCGGGGGAGGAAAGCGAGGTGTTCATTGCCGTGCGCCAACCCAAATCACTCACGGCCAACGCCCAGGCGCGCGCCTCGCTACTCAAGGGAACGACACCATGAACCAGGTTTTATGTGGGGCGTTGCTGGTGTTGTGCGCGCTGTTGGCCGGCTGCGCGGGCTCGGGTTCCGGGTGTATGGCCGAGGCGTGCGACCGGCCCGACTCCAACGATCGTGAACTGGTGATCTGGTGGCCGGCGGACATGCGCCAGGGCCTCGAAGCGCGTGAGCGCACGCTCGACTTCACCGTCGTGCCATTAAGGGATTGAAGGCTATGATCCGAGTTTCAGAGAAGTCGGCGTTCTACGCCCAAGTCGCCGCCGAAAGGGCCGCAGTCTGGCCGGTCGCGGCGGGCATTTCGTTCGTCAGTCGCCGCGAACACCAGGACTGGGGCATCGCCTTGCACATCGAAAGCCGTTCGTTGAAACCCCAGCAACTGCGCACCGCGCTGGAGCGGCGCTTCACCCAGTCGCACCTGTTTCCCGACTACTTTCTGTTCCTCGATTCCCAGCGCGACTTCGTGGTGTGGCACGCCACGCCGATGGGGCCGGGCAGCCACGTGTCCCTGGACGATATCCGCCAGCATCAATTACTGCTGGCGGGGCTCGATCACTTGGGCGATGGCCCTCACTGAGCGTCCTGCGCGTTCTCTATGCGCGCGCGCACGGCATTGGCCCGGCGATTGATCACGGCACTGCCCTGAGGTTCGAGGCCCGGTTGGGCGACGACGGCCGGTGTCTGCGCCGGCGGGTTGTCGATAGCCTTGCGCACGCTGCCGTGGGCCTGGAACGTCTGGTTCATGGTGCGATAAGCCAGGCCCATGGCTGCGGCGGTGCCGGCGTTGCCGAGGAAACTGCCGAGGGCCGTCGAGGTATTGCCGCGGGTGACTTCGCCCATGGCCATGTTGATCGCGCTGGCCAGGCTGGTCCAGGCCACGCGCGCCGGGGACTGATCGAGTATCCGCCCGTAATCCTTGAGCGGCAGGCTCGCTTCGAATTGTTGCGTGGTGCCGGCCTGGCGCGTGTCGAAATGCTTTTGCAGGTGGTTGTCCATGATCGCGATCACGGTGTTGAACGCCGCGCGGGTGCCGGCCAGGGTCTGGATCGATTGGGCCAGCGCTTCACCCCGCAGCGGCAACTGATCGGCGCCGTTCAATGCCGGGCTCGACAGGGTTTGCCCCGGCGGCAAGGTCTGCGGGCTGACCGAATCCTGGACGAAGCCCATGGTCAGGGTCATCGCGCCATAGGCCCAGCCGAGCAGGGCCATGTTGTCCTGATTGACCCCGTGGGTCTTGGTGTCGTCGTGCTTGCCGGTCATGCTCAGGCTGGCCTGCATGGCTTCGCGCGACACGGCGTAGATCACGTTGCGCAGCTGGGTCGAGAGAATCCGTGCGCTCAAGGCGCCGTCACCGCGCGCGGCACCGAGTGCGCCGAGGCCCAGGTAGATCGCTTCGGCGGCCACCTGATTGCGGGTGACGTTGCGCGAATCGCGCTGCATCTGCGTGCGCAGGGCGCCTTGTTTGTCGGGTGTCAGGCCATTCCATCTCGTTTCGCTCAGGGCGAAGTGGCCGCGCACGGCGACGTTCGATTCGGCGCCCAGACGCTCCAGGCGCGGTTGGCGCACGTAGACCTGAGTGGCAATCGAGGCCAGGGAAATCGCCGCTTGCAGCACCAGGGCACCGCCAGGGCTTTTTTCCGCCAGGCCATCGGCCAACGCACTGTAGGCGTGCATGAACGCGACTTCGCGCACGTAAGTCGGCAAGCCGCACGTGGCCATCTGTTGCAGGGTCTGGCCGGCCGCCGCCAGCGTGGTGCGACCGGACGGCAAATTCGCCGCGCTGTCACTCCAGGCCTGGATCGCGCCGCTCTTGAGTTGATCGCGCGCCGCGCCCCCGGCGCTGCTGACGCTGGCATAGGCCGGCGACAGGTAACTGCGGTGGAACGTCTGGCCCAGGCTCATCGCCGCTTGTGCCGCCCGGGCGGTGAAGCCGGGCGGGGGCGGCGGTGTCTGCCCGCGCTCAAGATCCGCCGGGGTACGGTCGCGGCCCAGGGGTTGCAGTTCGAGGCGCGTGGGCGGGGCCGGGGCGATGCCGGGTGCTGCGGGTCTCATGTCCATGCCGGATTCCTCTTGGGTAGCGCGGCGGGCGAAGGCGCGACGAAACTGTCGGCCAGTCGGGCAACATCCAGCAGCCAGTCGGCGAAGGCCTCGCCGTCCAGCCCTTGGCAATCCCAGCGGGCTTGCAGGCAACTGCCCTGGGGCGCGAGGGCCACGGCGCAACCGCTTAGCAGCAATAATTGCAGGTTGGCGCGTAAGGCTAGTTCACGTTGAGCGGCATTGCGCAGTGGGGCGTCGATGAGCGTGCTGACCAGCAGGTGGCGCTGGTCGCCATCGGCGATCACTTCGAACGACCGGGCGCCGAGCTGGATCACCCCGACGGTCTGAATCTGGGCCTCGGGCGGGGCGGCGATGCCCAGTTGCTGCATTACCTGAATCAGCAGGGGCCGATGCCAATGCTGGTCCATCGCCGCTTTGGCCGCTGGGGCCGTGGTCGGGTTCGACGCGGGGGCCGGACCTGGCGTTGTTTCGGCGCGGGCCGGCCCTGAAGTCAGCGCGGTGGCCCCCGCGACCAGGCTTTCCGCCACGGCGATCATCTGGTCGAGTTCGACGGCCAGGCCCGCGTGATCCGCGTACGCCTGATACCCCAGGCGCTTGACCAGCAAGCCATGCCCGCGTTCGTCCAGCGCGGCGGTGCAAGCGCTCATGGCGCTGATCGCGCAGTTGGCCCGCAGCAGCAATTCGTTCCACTGCAACGGGGTCAGGGTTTCGGGGCGCGGCAGTTGTGCCAACACGATCCACTGCGCGAAAGGTTCGGTTTGCCAAAGGATCAGTTGCAGCGTCAGTCCCGGCAGTTGCAACTCGCCGCTGCGGGCGAAATCCCGGGACAGTGGCGGCGCCACGCCAAGGTGTTTGGCGGCGTTCAATAACCAGGGTGTGGCGGCATCGGGAATGGGCGTAAGCGGCGACGAATTCATGAGCTGCACTGCCGAAAGTTTTGAAGGCCATTGAAGCCTTTTAACGTTGCAGTTTCGTGAACGCGCCGCTCTGTATCAGTGGTCTTCGAGCTGAATGATTTCGTCGGTGATCTCGTCGAGCTGGCGGATCACCTGGTAGATGTGCGCCACGTCCAGCAGGGTCGGGCGGGGGATATGGCGGCCGGTCCGGACCTTGTACAAGGTGCGCGCCAGCCACACGCTCTGCACGATCGGAATCTTCGCCCGTTTCGCCCGTTCGATCAGCGCCAGGGCGTCTTCGTCTTCGCCCTTGCAGTGGATCAGCGGCAACGGCGTCTGGCCCGGCCGGTAGTACAACGCCACCGCGAAGTGCGTCGGGTTGACCAGCAGCAGGTCGGCGTCTTCCAGCGGTTTGGCCGGCGTGGTCGGTTCTTCGTTGAGCAGTTCGTGGGCCAGTTGCCGACGATGACCCTTGACGTGGGGATCGCCCTCGGACTCCTTGTATTCCTTCTTGATGTCCTCGTGGCTCATGCGCATTTTCTTGGCGTGGAAGTACTTTTGCAGCGCGTAGTCGACCAGGGCCAGGACCAGCAGCAGACCGAGGGTGGTGCGCAGGATGCTGCGAAACAGCGTCAGCAGTGCATGCCAGTAAGTGGTCAGGTCTGAGTCCGCCAGCAGGATCAATTTGCCCAGCACCGGTTTGATCGACACGTACAGCGTCGCGCCGATGGCGATGGCCTTGAGGATGCTCAGCAGCAGGGTCGTCAGGTTCTGCCCGGAAAACATCTGCTTGAGGTGGCCGATGGGGTTGAGTTTGCCCAGGTCGATTTTCAACGCCTTGGGCGCGAACAGGAAACCGATCTGCAGCCAACTGCCGGCCATGCGCATCAGCATGGCCATACCGACACTCAGCAGAATGAAGGTGATCAACACCCAGGTGGCCTCGCCGATCAGCTCGGTCAGGGTGCTGAGGAACGGTTCGTTCATGCGCTTCAACGACAGGGTCAGCAGGTATTCCAGCTTCTCCACGCTTTGATCGGCCATGCCCAGGCAGACCTCGCTGACCACCATCAGCACCAGCAATTTGCTCAGGTCCTGGCTTTGCCCGACCTGGCCTTTCTCCCGGGCATCGCGCAGTTTTTTGGGCGTGGCCTTTTCGGTTTTTTCGCTCATGGCACCAGCACCAGATGCCCGAGCAGAAACTTGATATCCAGCAGCTTTTGCAATTGGCCGTTGCCCAGTTCCAGCAGGGTTGGCATGTACACCAGCAGGAACGCCAGCCCGGCCATGCTTTTAGCCGGCATCGCCAGCACCGAGACATTCAGCTGCTGGGCGTACAAGCCGACGATGGCGAACGCGGCCTCGATCAACAGCAGCAAGCCAATGAACGGCGCGGCGTAGAGCAGCGCGTGTTGCAGGGTCAGGTTCAATTGGCCGAGGAAAATATCCAGGCCCTGGGCATTCATCCCCGGCAACCATACGGTGGGCGGCCACACTTCATAGCTGTCCCAAATCACCTGGGTAATCAGCGACAGACCGCCGGACAGAATCACCAGCATGATCAACGTTTCCTGGAACAATTCGCCCAACGGCGTGGCGTCCGGCCCAAGCGAGGGGTTCATCTGCCCACCGCTCAGGGCGCCGCGCTGGCTGTCGAGCAGCGCGCCGACCGTGGCGAACATCCAGAATGGCGCGTACAGCAGTAATCCCAGCAACACCCCCAGGACCGACTCCTTGAGCAGCAGGCCGACGATGGTGTACCAGTTGTCGTTTTCCAGGGCCAGGACCCGGCCGATGCTCGGCGCCGGCACCAGGGAAATTGCGCAGGTCACGCCATAGCGCAGTGGCCCTTTGATGTGCTTGAAACAGAACGCCGGGACCAGGATCAGGCACGGCAGAATTCGTGCGATGGCCAGGCCCATGCCGAGCATCAGCTCGAACAGGTGTTCGGCGTTGAACGGCATCAATGGGCGCCGCCGGAGCGGGCAATCAGGTCGAACGAGAGGTTGATGAACTGGATCAGCTCCACGCCAATCCAGCGCCCGGTCGCGGCGAGTGTCAGGCCCACGGCGGCCAGTTTGATCCCGAAGGGCAGGGTCTGGTCCTGGATCTGCATCAGCGCCTGCAACAGCGACGTCAGTACGCCGACCAGCACCGCGACGCCGAGGGTCGGTGCGGTGAGGATCACCACCAGGAACATGCCTTGCTTGAACAGTGCCAATGCTTCCACGGTGGGCCTCACATATAGGAATAAAACAGACTGTCGAGCAGCCGCGACCAACCCTGCACCAATACGAACAGCAACAGCTTGAGCGGCAGCGAAATGGTCATGGGCGAGACCATTTGCATACCCAGCGCCAGCAGCAGGTTGGAGACGATCAGGTCGATGACGATGAACGGGATGTAGATCAGAAAGCCGATCTGGAACCCGGCCTGCAACTCCGAGAGCACGAACGCCGGGATCGCCAGCAGCAGGTCGTTGCTGCTGGCTTTTTCCGCCATTTCGGCCGGCCACATGCGGTGGGTGTTTTCCAGCAAATGCGCCTGCACATCCGGGTCGGTGTTGCGGCTCATGAAGCGCTGGATCGGCTCCATCACCGTGTTGGCGCTGACCTGGAGTTTTGCCGTGGTGCCCATTTCCAGCGGGTTGTCCTGCACCCGCTGCTGGATTTCGTGCGCCACCGGGGCCATGACGAACAGCGTCGCGGCCAGGGCGATGCCGTACATCGCCATGTTCGGCGGCACTTGTTGCACACCGATGGCGTTGCGGGTGATCAGCAGCACCATGGAGATTTTCAGGAACGCCGTGCAGACGATCAAAAACAGCGGGACCAATGACAACGCGCCCAGCAGCAGCGCGAGCATGATCGGGTTCATCCCCTCCATGATCATCGGTCGAATACCACGCGAGTAATTTGCAGGCCGAGGCGACCGTCGATGTCCACCAGTTCGCCGTGGGCGACCACGCGCTCGCCATGGCACAGGGTGGCTTCGCCGGGCGCCACGCCGGCCACGTCCAGCACCGAACCCGGCGCCAGGCGTTGCAGGGCTTCCAGGCTCAGGTTGACGCCGCCACTGCGCACTGTCAGCTCGAGGCTGAGCCCGGCCAGGGGCGAGGAGGTCAGGACCGGGTCCGGGGCCATCGATTCGTCCAGCGCTGGTTCGTCGACGGGCTCGGCCACGTCGATCTCGGCTTCGGCGACGTCACCGTCAATCAGCGGCAACGCGTCTTCGTACAGCGGGTCATTGTCCATCGTGGAGGTCCTTTTCGCGGATCAGCCGCAGTTGCAAATTGCTGTCGAGCGCCTGGGCATCGACCACCCAATCACGGGCGCCGAGGCGCAGGTGGCCGTGTCCTTCGCTGTCGAAACCCGGCGCGTTGGGTAGCACCACATCGCCCACCCGCAGCGAGCTCAATTGCTGAATCGTCAGGCTGAGGCGGCCGAGCACCACCGGGTAGTGCAGCGGCCAATCCACCGGCAGCGGGTGTTCGATGGCCTGCCACGGGGCGGCGTCTAACAGCCGCAGCAGGGTGTCGGCGCCGCAGCTCAACACGCCGTGGACGGTTTCGCCGGCCCGTTGCACGGTGAGGCGGCAATCGAAGCGTTCGGGCAGCGGTTCATCCACGCCGTCGAGGGGTTCAAGCGGCGCGAACAGTCCGGCCAAAGTCGGGCTCAGTTGTTGATTCACGTATTGCCAATACCAGGGCTGCATCGGCCCGGCGCACACCACCGGCGCGGTGCCGAACAGGCTCAGCAGCGCATCGGCATTGCCCAGGCGCAACAGGCCACGGGCGCTGCCGAACGGCACGCTGGCCGCGTTATCGAAGGACGGCAGCGGGCTCAGGGTCAGACGCCCGTCATCCTCCGCGCTGGAAAAATCCAGCCAGCAACCACGGCCCAACAAGCGACTCGCCGCAGCGACGTTCGACGTCACCTGGCGCAGGGTCAGCGACTTCATGCGGCCCCCATCGACAGGTCGACGTCCTGCCCCAGCGCGTCGGCAAACGCGTCTTCGCAGGCTTGATGGCGGGCGCTCAAACGCGTCAGCACGTCGCTGCGCTCAAAGCCCAGTTCGATCGCCCAACGGCTGTCACGCTTGTTCGCCCGCACCTGAACTTTGCCCAGGTTGGGCATCAGTAACGTGGCGCTGAACGGGCGGCTGCCGTAGGCCGGCAGTTGCAGCGCCAGTTCATCGATCAACTGCGTCGGCACTCCGTCGGCCGGGGCGAACATGTTGAAATGGCTACCGCCACCGGCGCCGGACTGATCGCCCTTGCCGCTGCCCGACGGCAGCAACAGTTGCTCGAAGAACAACCCGTCGGCATCCAGGTGACGGGTGCTGTCGCGGCCCGGAATCAGTCGACTGTCCACCAAACGGCTGCGCTCCGGTTCATTGCGCCGAGGCTGCGAATTGGCCGCCGCTGGAGTGTCGGTACGGGGCTGGATCGCCGCCGGTGCCGGTTTCTGTGGCGGACGCGGTGCCGGGTGCTGGATCGGTGCGTTCAACGGCTCATTCCTCATTCAGGGCCTCGCTCATGCAAGCGAGTTTTTCCACGGCGCGCTGGCGGGCCTTGGCTTCCAGTCGCGCTTGTTCGATGCGCAGGTGTTGCTGCTCGATGCCATAGCGCAATTGGTTGGCGTTCTGGCGGATGTAGGCGAGGCGATCGAGCATGCGGCGTTCCTTGTCATGCCAGCGGTCGACGGCATCCAGCGCCATGGTTTTTTCCAGGTGCGCGGCGGACAACTGCTGACGCCGGACCTTCTGGTTGTCCCGTTCCTGCACCCACGATTGTTCGGTGAGCCGCAGCTGTTCGTGCATCGCCTGCAACTCGTCCTGCAACAGACGCTGGGCGCGCTCGGCACGGGCCTGGCGGTGTTGGCGCAAGGGCGTCAGCACACCGATCACGTGCTCCAGGGCGGCGCGGTCCGGGTCCACTTCGAGTTCGTCGTCCATGCTCAACCCGGCAACTGCGAGGTGATGTGCATGAGCAGTTCCAAGGTGGTTTCCAGCGGCACCGGTTCACGCAGGTCCTGGCGCAGAAAGTCGTTGATGGCGTCGTTGAGTTGCACCGCGCAATCGGTCACCGGGTCGGACCCGGGCTGGTATTCCCCCAGGCGCAGCAGCATCTCCACTTGCCGATAGGACGCCATCAACCGGCGCAGGCGATTGTTGGCTTGCTGGTGTTCGCGGCCGGTGACGTTGCTGAGAATCCGGCTGATGCTGGCCGGCACATCGATGGCCGGGTAATGCCCGCGCTCGGCGAGTTTGCGCGAGAGCACGATATGGCCGTCGAGCAACGAGCGCACTTCGTCGGCCACCGGATCGTTCATCGAATCCTGTTCGATCAGCACCGTGTAGATCGCCGTGATCGAGCCGTTTTCGCTCATGCCGGCGCGCTCCACCAGTTGCGGCAGCAAGGTGTACACCGATGGTGGCAAACCCCCACGGCCCAACGGTTCGCCGGCGGCGAGGCCGATTTCGCGCTGGGCCCTGGCAAACCGCGTCAAGGAGTCGATCAGCAGCAAAACCTTCATCCCGCGTTTGCGGAAGGCCTCGGCGATGGCGGTGGCGGTGAACGCCGCGCGGGCGCGTTCCATGCTGGAGCGGTCGGACGTGGCGCAGATCAGCACTGATCGCTGGCGCAGGGTGTCGTCCAGTTCATGGTCGAGGAATTCGCGCAGCTCGCGCCCGCGCTCACCGATCAAACCGAACACGATCACATCGCAATCCATGTTGCGCGCCATCTCCGCCAGCAACGTGGTCTTGCCGCAACCGGCCCCGGCGAACAGCCCCACCCGTTGCCCTTCGCCGAGCAGGATGGCGCTGTCGATGGCACGTATGCCGGTGGGCAGCGCCGTGCTGATCCGCGGTTTTTGCATCGGCGGCAAGGCGTCGGCGATCACCGGGGTGGTGGTGCGCCGGTCATACGGCCCGGCAAACGCGCCGTCGCCATCCCCCAGCAGTGGCCGGCCGAAACCGTCGAGCACGCGGCCGAGCAAACGGTCATCGACGCCAATGCGGTGGGCCATGCCCAGCGGCCGGATGCGCGCGCCGACCTGGATCCCGTCCGGCGTGCCGAGGGCGCTGAGCAAGGTGCATTGCGGGGTGAAACCGACAATCTCGGCGAGCATGCTGTTGCCATCGGCCTTGCCCACTTCGCACAAATCACCAATCTTCGCGGCGGGCACCTGGCATTCGAGCAGGATGCCGTTGACCGCCGACACCCGGCCACTGATGCGCACCGCCGAACAGTTCGACAGCCGCGTGGTTTGCTCGCGGGTCCATTGCGCCAGGGCGGTGCTCACCAGCGCACCTCGACGTGCCGCTCGCCATCGAATTCGATGCGTTGCTCGTCGATCCGGCTCAGGCGCAGGCCGTTCAGCACATCGCCGATGTACAGGCGCTGGCCCTCGCTGGTGACCAGGTGGGCGTTGGTGCCGCTGATGATCTGCACGATCACGAACGGCAGGCCGACACCCGCCGTGGCGACCTCGTCGAGCAACGGCACCGGCAGTTCGTAGCGTTCGTTGAAGCGTTGCAGCATGCGTTGATAAACCAGCAGCGCATCGTCTTTGAGGCCACCCTTGAGGGCCAGGCCTTCACCGCTGTCTTCGACGCTGACGTCGGTCAACAGGCGGTCGCTGAGCAGTGCGTTGAGCTGGCGCCGGACCACGTCGCGGCTGGCCAATTTCACTTTCGACGGTGACGCCACTGCGGTGGTTTTTGTCGGGGCGGGCGCGGCAATGGCGGCGACGGGCGCGGCGATGGCCTCGCTCGGTGGGCTGGTGCTGCGGCTCAAGCCCCAGGCGCTGCCCATGATGCCCACCAGCACGCCGACGATCACCGCGCCGATGCGGTCGAAGCGTGTCGAGCGTCCCGAAACGTTCACCAGTGGCGGCGATTGTTCGGCGCTGTCCTGAGGGGTTTCGCTCGGTGCGACCACGGGCACCAGCGGCCAATCCTGCTCGGCCGCCGACAGGCTCAACCAGACATTGCCCAGGGCGAAGGTCTGGTTCGGAGCCAGTTCGGTCACTGTGCGCGCATGGCCTTCTTCGTCGTTGATCAGGCTGTCTTCGGCCTTCAACTGCCAGCCGTCCTCGGTGCGTGTCAGCCGACAATGCAGGGCGGCGACGCCCGGGTCGTACAGCGCCAGATCATGCTCGGCATCGGCACCGATCAGCCACTGTTCGCCAATCAACGGCAACGCGGCGCCCTGGTGCAGGCCACTCAATACCCGCAGCTCAAACATCACGACAGTCTCCAGGCATCAGGCCGCATAGTCGTCCTCCAAAGCTTGCTGGTCATCGTCGAGATCGAAACGGCCCATCACTTTCACTTCGGCGACGTTGCTGATCTCGGCGAAGGACAGCACCGGCACGTGGTGGAATTCATCCTGCAACAAGGTGCGCAACGGGCTGCGCAAGTCCTGGGCGACCAGCAGCACGGCGCGTTCGGCGGTGCGCAGGGGGAAGGCGATGCGCAATTGCTGCACCAGTTGCAGGCTCGAGCCGTTGCTCAAGGCAAAGAAGGTTTCGGTCTGGGTCTGGCGCAGGCTGTCGCGCAGGATGCCTTCGCTTTCCGGGGTCAGCAGCCACACCAGCAAACCGTTGGCGCCGCAGTACTGGTTGTAGATCAACGATTTGAGGGCGATGCGCACGTAGTCGGTGAGGGCGGTGATGTCGCGTTCGTGCTGACCGTGTTCGATCAGGGTTTCGGCAATCACCCGGATCGCCCGCAACGGCACGCATTCGGACGCCAGGCGTTGCAGCACCGAGGAGAAGCGCGCCAGCGGCAGCACCCGTTGCATTTCCTGGGCGAGTTCCGGTTGCTCGGATTCGAGCCAGCCGAGGATCGCCTTGGTTTCCTGCAACCCGATGAACTGCGGCCCGCAGGCCTGCAAGGCGCGCTCCATACGCTCGACAATCAGGGTGCCGGCGCTGATGGTTTCCACCGGGTTGTCCTGCAACTGCGCGGCGTCGGCTGGCAACCATAGCCATTGGCTTTCCTGGCGGTCGAGACTGCCGGCCACCGCTTGCTCGTACTGCCCGGCGTCCAGGGTATCGACGTCGATGGCGACGTGGGTCTGATTGAACGTGGCCTTGAGCATCGGCACTTCATAGACCGAAAAACGGAATTCGTCCGGCGCCAGGTGCTCGGCGGTTTCGATGATGAACGAGGGCAGGGTCAGGCCGTAATGCACCACCAGGCGATTGCGCCGCTGGCGGATTTCGCTGACCAGCGCTTCAATCTGCGCCCGGTTCTGCTGGGGGTGGAATTGCAACAAGAACTGCCGGCTCGGGGTAAAGGTGCGCAGGTCTTCGTTGCCGTTGTCCTCCGGCGCCACGGCGACCGGTTGGTCCTGGCTCGACTTGGGCTTGGCCCGTTGCATTTGCAACACACCGCCCAGGCTGCAAATGATCGCGATGACGATAAACACCGCCGTCGGCATCCCCGGCATCGCGGCGAAACCGAGCATCGCCACCGAGGCAATGATCCAGGCCTTGGGCTGGCTGGTGATCTGCTCGGCGATCTCGCGGCCGATGTTGGCTTCCACTCCTGGGTTGTCGTTGGACACCCGGGTGATGATCATCCCCGAGGTCACGGAAATCAGCAGCGCCGGAATCTGCGCGATCAAACCGTCGCCAATGGTCAGCACGGTGTACAGCTGCACCGCGTCGCCTGCGGTCATGCCGTGCTGGATCACGCCGATGGCGATCCCGCCGATCATGTTGATCGCGACGATGATCAGGCTGGCGATGGCATCGCCGTTGACGAATTTCATCGCCCCGTCCATGGCCCCGAACAACTGGCTTTCCTTGCCCAGTTCCGAGCGCCGGCGCCGGGCTTCGTGAACGCTGATCAGGTTGGCGCGCAAGTCGCTGTCGATGGACATCTGCTTGCCGGGCATGGCGTCGAGGGTGAACCGCGCGCCGACTTCCGCCACCCGTTCCGAGCCCTTGGTGATCACCAGGAAGTTGACCACGGTGAGGATCATGAAAATCACCATGCCCACCGCCAGGTTGCCGCCGACCACGAACTGCCCGAACGCCTCGACGATGTGCCCGGCGTCCTGGTCCAGCAGGATCAGGCGCGTGGTGGAAATCGACAGCGCCAGGCGAAACATCGTGGTGATCAGCAACACCGAGGGGAAGGTCGAGAATGCCAGCGGGCGCGGCAAGTGCATGGCCAGCATGATCAGCAGGCAGGAAATGCAGATGTTGATGGCGATCAGGATGTCCACCAGCCAGGTGGGCAGCGGGGTAATCATCATGAATACGATGGCGAGCACGACAAACGCGCCCACGATCTCCGAGCGCCGCATGGCCGCCAGGGCGATC
Organism: Pseudomonas sp. Emmai; assembly: GCF_055179735.1. Classification (NCBI taxonomy): domain Bacteria; kingdom Pseudomonadati; phylum Pseudomonadota; class Gammaproteobacteria; order Pseudomonadales; family Pseudomonadaceae; genus Pseudomonas; species Pseudomonas sp. Emmai. The sequence continues at coordinate 2,764,774 of NZ_CM143685.1, forward strand.
TGATTGAGCGCGTTGATAATCCATTGCATCAGGCAGTGTTCCCCTGGGTCGGGTTTTGCTCTTGACGGGTGAGCTCCGCCATCAGCGTCAGCAAGTTGCCCAGGGCGGTCTGGCGGGCCTTGAGGTCGCGCCATAACAGAATGGGCAACTGCTGCAGCATCGGGCGCAGACCGTTGAGAAAGGCCAGTTGGTGCTTGAGGTGTTTGCCGCCGACAAATTGCGTCAGTTGCAGGGTTTCGTGCAGGTTCATGCCTTTGCCCGAGAGCGTCAGCAGGTGCTTGAGGAACGTCGGCGCATTCAATTGCAGCGCGGGGTTCTTGCCGCGCATGCGGCCCAGCAAGTGTTCGCTGGTTTGCAACAGGGTCGCGACATGCCGGGCCGTGTTCAGGCCGTGCATAAGATTGCGCAACTGCTGCTGGGTGCTCGACGGGCTGAGGGCCGCCAGGTCATCGGCGATGGCGCCGCGCAGGTCGCGCAGGGTCGGGGCGAATTGGCGTTCGCCTTCGTCCTGGCCGAGCAAGGTGTCGATCAGCCCGGAGATGCTTTGCTGGCCGACCACCCCTGAATAGTACAAATCGCGCAGGGTTTGCCGGCGTCGCGGGTTGAGGCTGGACTTGGCAAACGCCCGGGCGGTGTTGATCCCGGCCTGGGCCTTATTGCCGTGTTCGCGCCGCAGCAATTTGAGTTGCTGATTGAGGCTGACATGTTCACCGCTGGCCCCTTCGTTATAGGCCTGGCGCGAGGCCGCCTGGAGCATCACATGGGCCTTGGCCGCGTCGTCGCCACTCAATGCCAAAACTTGCGCAAGGCTCGGGGTCTGGTTTTTGAGCTGCTTGCGCAGTTCCCGCGCGGCGCTGTCGAGGCCCTTGTCCTGGCTGCCCATCAACAACTGATACAGCTCGCCCAGCTTCACGGCCTTGGATTGCAGTGCGTTGGTACTGGCCATCAGGTCGCGTTGGCTCAGCGTGCGGCTTTGCTGAATCAGCGCCGAGGCGAATCGCGTGACCTGCTGCGTGGCGGTGCCTTGATTGGTCGGCGGCGTGCTCTGGGCAAGCAGCGCCGCCGACCGGACAGGCGTCGCCGGGGTCGGTTGCTGGACATGTGGAATGTTCGGAGCCGCGATCTTCATGGCGCATGTCTGTCAGGGATATGCGCAGTGAGTGGCCGGTCCTGGCCATCCGGTTCCATTGCGATGGCAAACAGGGCCGGTGTGCCAGTTGCGGTATTGGATCCAATCGGCTTGTGCAAGAACTTGCACAGACATCATCCGCAACAGTTTTTAAAATCGTTAAAAATCATGTGGTTATGAAGATGTATCAATTGGCATACATATCGCTATAGCTCTGGGACATATCCTGAAATGGTTTATAGCGATGCTTTCCAGCAATTCGATGACCTGTCCAGCACCTGTTTCCGGCCTCCGCCAGCTCAGTACCGAGCAGGTGCACAAGCTAAGAATCTTCATCAAGAAACGGGTGATGAACCTCGACGATGTGGAGGACATCCTCCAGGGCACGTTCCTCGAAGCGCTGCGCAACGAGCATAAATTTCGTTACGACTCCCAGCCGCAAACCTGGTTGTGCGGCATCGCCTTGAACCTGATCCGCAGCCACTTTCGCAAACTGTACAAACAGCCGTTCCAGGAAAGCTGGGAGGACCGCGAGGAGCAGGAAGTCAGCGATGGCAGCGACATCGGCGCCCAGGTGCATGATCACCGGCAACTGGCGCGGGTGGTCCGCGCGATTGGCACCTTGCCGATGACCATGCAACAAGTGCTGCGGGTCAGCCTGGAAATGGACGGCAACTATCAAGACACCGCGTCGAGCCTGGGCGTGCCCATCGGCACCGTGCGCTCGCGGCTGTCCCGGGCGCGGGAGCAACTCAAGCGCAGTGTGCCCTGTGTTTTTTGAGCGTCGGGGGATTTCATTGCGCGCAGATTGGAACCGTTTGCGCCGGTCATGCCACACATCGGCACTGTCCGACTGAAAATGGCGACCCCTCATGCGCATTTCCAACACACCGTTACCTGGCACTGGCTCTCCCTCGTTGGGCGGCGACAGGCCGTTGCGGCCCATGGCGGAGAATGCCAGGCCCAGTGCCTTTTCCGCGCCGGGTGGCGGTGTGCAGTTCGGTCAACAGGCCGGGTCCCAGACCCTGGCCAGCCCGGCCCAAGACGCCCAATCGCCGAACCTGTTGGGGCTGGTGATGAAGCGTTTGCTCGGCGGCGATGAACGCACCACGCCCGCACGGCCGCTCACTGATGTCACGCCCGCGACCCGCACGGCCAGCGCCACGGCAACGAGCGATGCCACAGCTTCCGACCCGGCGGCGACGACCAGTCCCGAAGCGCAGTTGCTCGACGACTCGAAATACTCCTCGCCCAAGGAACTCGAGCGCTGGGCACCACTGGTGGCGGACCTGCCGCCGGAGCAACGGGAACAGGCGGCCAAGGAACTCAATCGACCCATCGCCGCGGCCCTGATGGCCACGGAAAAAGGCCCGGACGCGGCCAAGGCGATGAAGTTCATCAATGACAATCCGGCGCTGAAAACCGCCGTGGATACCGGCAAGCACGGTGGCAAGGCCGACGGCAAAATCACCGACGGCGACCTCAAGGCGTTTGCCAAGAAGATGCAAGGCGCGGCGGATAACGCCGACAAAGGCCTGGCGAATTATCAGAAAGACCACCCCAATGCGGATCCCCAGTCGTTGCAGATGGTGCGCTCGGCCTCATTGCTGCAAGCCAACGGCCCGCTGGCCAACGCCGCCAGCCCCAAGCATGCGGCGGGCGCGGAGGGCGAGACCAAAGTCGATCAGTACATGGACGCCGAGGGTTTGAAAGCCTTGCAGGACAACAACCCCGGGCTCGCCGGGCCGCTCAAGCAAGCGTCGAAAACCTGGTCGCAACCGGGCCTGCTGAACATGCTCGATCAGGGCGGCCTCAAAGGTCGGGACCTGGCCACCCATGGCCCGGACCAGAAATTCGACGCGGCGAACATCAGCAACTGGATCAAGAACCAGGCCCCGACCAATGGCGGCGAGTTCGCCGGAATGCTCAGCGACGCGGCGACCCTGAACGCCGTCGCGGGCACGGACATCAGCAAACTGGGGAAAGAGGTGTTCGAGCAACCGGAGAACTACACCGGCGCCCAGAAAGCCGCGGTGATGGTCAAGTTGCAACAGACCCAGCAGAGCGTGGTGGCCGGTTCTGATCTGCGCAAGACCGGCAAGACTGAAGAGGCCCTGGCGCAAAAGATCGGCCAGTTGCAGGACGATCCCGACGTGCAGGCCTACATGAACCAGGCCATTCCCAGTCAGGAACGCGCGCTGGTGGCCAGCGACCCGTCCCTGGAAAAAGCGGTGAAAAGCCAATTGCAAAACGTGGTCAGTGGCCAGGCCCTGCGCAACGACATGAACAGTGCCGACAAGCGCGCAAAGAAAGACGCCAATCCCGATTACAGCACCGCCCTTGGCGGGCTATCGGCGCAACTGCAAATGCAGCAGGACCTGCTCGGCCCCGAGGCCAACCTGCCGACGGCCGCGCAAGTGGTCGGCAACCAGCCGGACGTCCAGGGCAAGTTGCAACAGTCCTACGTCAACAACTTCAGTGAAGGCGGCTCGCTCAAGCAATTGCTGGGGCAGAAAAAGGCCGACGCCGGCCAGTCCCTGCAAACCAGTGATGCACAGAAAGCCGCGTATGACGCGGTGCTGCCGCAGAGCTTCGTCCAGGGGCAGCAGGCCAGTTATGTCGACGCCACCGTCGGCCAGTTGCAGCAATCGAAAAAAGGTCGCGAGCTGCTGGAAAACGCCGGTGACGGCGCAGGGCGGTCCGGTTCGGTGTCCGATGCCGTGGCCCCGAAAAACAAGGCCCAACAAGTCAAGGACGCCTACGACAACACCAAACAAGGCCTCTCGTCGGCCAAGGATGGCGTCGATGCGGTGCGCAAGCTGGCCGGCCGTGAAGCGTCGGCCGGACTCGGCCGCATGGCTGGCTCCATCGGTGGACGGATCGCCGGGGCCGTGGCGGGCGAGGCGGCGGGGCTGGCGGCGGCGTCGGCCATCGGCGCGGCGGCCGGGCCCGTCGGTTGGGTGATCGACGCGGCCATGAGTATTGGTTTCGGCATCGCTGCGATCATCGAGGCGGTGAAGAAACACACCGCGCAAAAGCATTTCGACCACAACGTCGATCCCACCCTGGAGCAGTTTGGTATTCCCAAGGCGCACTGATCGACTTCTTTTCTGATGCCCGATTATTGAAAACACACACGAGGATTGACCATGGACTCGATATCTCCCAGCCGCACGCAGCCTTTGCTTCAACACGAAATGCAGCCGCTCGGCGCCTCCACTTCCGCCAGCGCTGCCACGGCGATAACCAACGGCGAGCCACAGGCCCTGACAGACCTGAAAGCAAAAATGACCGAGTTGTTCAGGGGGGACCGCACCGAAGAAAACGGTGCTCAGATGGATGCGTTGGTGCAGGGGCGGGCCAACAAGCTGCATGAAATGGGGATTGACTCGAACGCGGTCGATCTGTTGCTGGACAAGGCCGAACGCATGGACCGGGTGACGGTTCCGACCCAGGGCGCCGTGGGCGGCTTGCCGTTCGGCGTGGTGACCGTGGTGCTCGACAAAGTGCCCGGGGTGACGGCCGATGCTGTCGGGAATCCGGGCTATACCGGTTTCATTGCCGGGGCCATGTCGGGGGCGGCCGATGTGGTGGGCGCGGGGCTGCTGACCAAGGCGACCGAAGATTCGATGTGGCTCAAGGCGCCGGCCGACAAGCTTGAGGACATCATGGCCGCCTCGCAGAAGACCAAGACCGAGGCCAATCCGCTCAAGCAGGCCGGGCAAAGCGCCACGGCACTGCAGACCTTTACCGTGCGTAACGTCGCGCGCCTGGCTGTCGCGGCATCGCTCAATGCCACGGTCGGGCCCAAGGCTGCTGCGGCGGCAGATACGGCCATTGGTTCGTTGGGCGGCATGGCTGCCGGCTCTGGCTATGCCATGCTCATGCATAAACATCAAAAAGCCGCAGGTCTGGTCGGTGGGGCGCAGTTGTTCGGGCGTAAAGACTGGGAAAAGCAAATCATTGAACTGAGAGATTGCAGTCCCTCCCGGCAATACATCAACGGCGCCAAACGCGCCGCCAAATTTCCCCTGGACGTTGCGACCGATACCTTGAGTTCTGTGCGCAAGGTTTTTGAAGGCGGCAACCTCCTGACTAATGGCGGTGCGTTGGCAGGCGGTTTCGCGTTGACGAGCATGGCGCGAAACGCGGCCAAGACCGCGGCGCTCAGTCACGGGTTGCCGGCGGGGGCCGTTGCCGCAGCGGACCATGCGGTCAACGTCGCGGGTTCGGCATTGACCTTCGCCGCCTACGGTGCCGCGGGTGTGCTGGCCGGAAAAGCGACGGACAAAGGCGTCAAGGTGATTCAGGAAGACATTCCACCCAAGGCGCAGAAACTGGCGGACGGTGCCCAGAAAGGCATTGAGACCGGGGCGAAGGCCACCGGCAAGTTTGCCGGCGACACCTATGACTCGGCCAAGGCAGGCTTGGCCGAGGCCGGCACAGCGATTGGTGATGCCTACACCTCTGGCACGACGGCCATCGGGGAAGCCTACGACTCCGGCACGACAGCGCTTGGCAATGTGGCGCGTTCCGGGGCCGACAGGGTGGGCGAGCTGGCCGAGCGTTCGGGGTTGCGCCGACGCCAGGATCCTCCCAATGGTAACCCGGCCTGACGCAACGCCCGGATGTGCAAGCACCGGGGACTTCAACCGGTTTGCCGCGCTTGCAGAAACCCGATGACGAGGCTCGCCGCTTCATCGGGTGCTGCCTGAAGCAGGCAGTGCGGCGCGTTGACGTCGAGCACTTGCACGTGCGGCTTCTGTTCCACGATCCGCCGCGCGGCAGCCTCGGGCACCACGCGGTCCCGGGTGGCACGTAGATACACCGTGGGCACCTCGATGTGGGCAAGCTGCGCCGACACATCGACGCCGAGCACCGACCGCAGTCGTGCGCGCATTACCGAGGGGCTGACCTGATTGATCGCTCGGCTCAGGGCCATGCGCAAGGCAGGGGTGGAGAATCGACCGAGCAGCAGTGGGCTGAACCACCCGGCAGGCACGGCGCCAATCGGCAGGAGGTTGACCAGCCAGCTCAAACGATTGAACAGCGGTCGCGGGTTTCGGGCAAACGTGCAGCAGAGCACCAGCCCGACTTGCTGCGGCAGGCGTAAAGCCGTGAGGGCGAGGGCGATCGGTCCCGAGAAGGACTCACCGAGCAGCACGAACGGGCGGTCGGTGGGCAGCGACTTCCTGGCAAGGGCTTGCAGTTCCTCGTAACTCAGCGGGATGTCGCTGGGGTAGGTCACGACAATGACGTCGCAGGCGTGCCCGAGGGCTGACACGAACGGTTCGAACAGTTCACCTGTGCCATCCATTCCCGGCAGCAGGACAAGCGTCGGCAGGTTTGATCGGTCCATGTGTTCCTTCCTTGGCGAGTCGCCATTCTGGCCCATTTGACTCAGCGCATGCTGGTCAGAATGGGCCTCTTTTTCTGTGGGACGCTGGCAGGCAGATCTCCAGGTTTTGGGCTACTACTGACAAGCCCTTTTCCATTTCCCTGTCAGGAGCTTCCTTATGTTGTTTCACTGGTTTCTTGCGGCGATCCACCTCTTGGCATTTGCCATGGGCCTCTGGGGCGTGCTGACCCGAGGCACGGCTTTAAGCCGCCTGGCCGCAGGCACGGCGCCGGTCCGCAACGTGCTGGTGGCCGATAACGTGTGGGGGATTTCGGCGGGGATATTGCTGGTCACCGGTTTGATGCGGGCGTTTGGCGGGTATGAAAAAGGCACCGACTATTACCTGCATCAGCCGCTGTTTCACCTCAAGATGACGCTGTTCGTGATCATCCTGCTGCTCGAGCTGGCGCCGATGATCACCTTGATCAAGTGGCGGATCGCCTTGGGGCGGGGCACGGCAATTGATTTGGGGCGGGCGAAACTGTTCGCCCGCATCAGCCATGTCGAAGCGTTGTTGTTGATGCTGATGGTGATTGCGGCCACCGGCATGGCTCGGGCGGTGACCTTCGGGTAGCAGTGCCGGATTCGTCGGGGTTAAAGCGAAAAGTCTGACAGCCATGGCGTAGCCGAAGCCGTTAGTATCGGCCTCACGAAATGCGGGAAGAATTGAGGGACGAGCGTTCAACAAAATACCGAGCATGAATCTTTAGCCAGCCATTGCGCTGAAGCGAACGGGCTGGCTGCTGACTGCAACAGGATTCAGGGTGTTTGCGGCTTGTCTGGAGCGGTCAGGCCAGCCTGAATGCGTTGATAGATCTCTTCGCGATGCACGGCAACGTCTTTCGGAGCGTTGATGCCGATCCTGACTTGCTGGCCGCTAACGCCCAGAATGGTGATAGTGATGTCATCACCGATGTTTATGCTTTCACCGACTTTGCGGGTGAGTATCAGCATGGTCTTCTCCTTGATTGCTTTGTAGGGCACCTGATTCAGACAGTGCAGAGGTCGGTGTAGTTATAGATTAGTGCGAAGTCTCACGGTTTGGGTGCCTCTTTCTGACGCGCAGATGCTGCATTAATTCCCAAGGCGTAACTATACAGAGGCCGCAACCATGATTCTCGTTGTTTTATGCCCATTTTGCGGCACTCGGGAAGTATTCATGAATGCTAAAATCCGCGCTTTTGGCATTCAGAGGGAAGCGTTGTGCGCAAAATGGCCTTGGTAATCGCAGTATTGGCGTTGGCAGGATGTGGTGAAGGCAAGGATGCGAGCGCTCAAAAGACGCCATCCGCGACTGTTTCCGCACCGGTAACGGCACCGGCCGTTGCAGCGGGTCCGCAATGGGATCTCGAAGTGCGCGGTGAAACAACCCAGGCGGTCAGCGACCTGAGCGGCTGGCTGATCGAGCACAGCTTCGTGTCCAATGTGGTCCGGGAAAACGGCAAGGACCGGATCCTGCTCGGTCCGTTCGCTACCAAAGCCGAGGCCGAGGCCCGCCAGGCCGACTTGAACGCGGCCCTGACCCGGGCGAAAAAGATGAACATCGAATCGCTGATCATCGAGCGTCCGGCGGCGCAATAACCGCGCATTTGTTCAGGCGCCGTTCAGCGGGGAATCCTAAAGGGTGTCCACGGTGACTCGTATCTATACGTAGTCATTGTCGATTCCCAGAAGGAGCTCCCCCTATGGCCTCCACCCATCCTTACAAAATGTTCGACGCGGTCTTGCGGCGCAAACAGACCCTGAGCCCGCACATGATGCGCGTCACCTTGGCCGGGCCGATGGTCACCGAAATGGCCACCTGGGCACCGGATCAACGGGTGAAGCTGTTCTTTCCGGCAGAAGACGGATCGCCCGCCAGTCTGGCGCATGACGATGGTTGGTACGCCCGCTACCGCTTAATGCCGGTGGCCCAGCGTCCGGCGATGCGCACCTACACCATCCGTCATTTACGTGCCGAGCAGGGCGAAGTCGATATCGATTTCGTGTTGCACGGTGAAACCGGCCCGGCGTCCCGTTGGGCCATCCGTGCGCTGCCGGGCGCCTCGATCCAGATCACCGCGCCGGATCGGCATTTTTCGGCGCAGGATGCGGGCGGTTTCGAATGGAAGCCGCCTCAGGCACTCAAGCAAGTGTTGCTGATCGCTGATGGAACTGCGTTGCCGGCAGCACTCGGGATACTCGATGAGCTGGCGGCCATGGCCGAGCCGCCGGTGACCCAGGCTTTCTTTGAAGTCGACAGCCGGGAAGATGCCTTGCCGGTGCCGGACTGGCCCGGGCTGTCTGTTGAATGGCTGATTCGGGGGCACGCGGGCGCGGGGTCGCTGATGGTCGAGGCCGTCCAGCGGGCAAACCTGCCGACATTGACCTCCAAAGCATCCGAAACAGTGGAATTGGCGCCAGTCGATGTCGACGGGGACATCCTCTGGGAAACCTCCGACTCGGCCAGTGAGGGTTTCTACGGCTGGATCGCCGGGGAGACGGTCGCGGTGATGAGCCTGCGCAAGTACTTGATCAAGGAACGCGGCATTCCCCGTGAGTCGCTCAACCTGATGGGCTACTGGCGCTACAACAAAGTCGGCGGTTAGAACGAACAAAGGCCTCGGGTTTTAAAACCCGAGGCCTTTGCGTTTCCAGCATGTATTCAACTGCAGGCTTTCATGTCCACCGGGCCGACAAACTCGTTGCCGCGTCCCATCACGCACGCCACGCTTTGATTGCGCTGACGCTCCCAGGTTTGCACCGGGTAGGTCTTGTTCCAGGCTTCATACAATTGGCGATCCTGTTTGGACAAGCGCAAACCGTACTGCTTGCTCATGTAGAAATACGTCCGGGCGATCATCCCGCGAATCGAAGGGCGGGGCATGACCTTCTTCGCCTTGAAGTCGACCTGGGTCAGGCACGAACCGTATTGACCCGATTGCACCGGCAGCCAGCCAAAACTGAAGTTGCTGCGGTCGCCATTCACCTCACCGATGCTCGGCACCAGGTTGTGCAAATCGGCCTCGGCCTTTTGATAAACCGGATCGTAACGCGTGCAGTTCTTGCGTCCGCCCGACTGCCAGCACTGACGCTGATGGCCGATCTGCCACGCCGGAACAATGTGTTCCCACTCAATGCGAGCGGCCCGCTTGGCACTTTTGCGCGGCACATAACCGCAGGCGGCGAGGTCCACCTTGTTGCCGGTGTATTTGCAGCCGCAATAAAACTCGGTGGATTGCGGTGCGTAAAGTTTCCAGGCGACCTTCTTGGCTTCGTTGAAGGTACGGGGCGCGGCAGCCTGGGCGCCCGTGGCGATGAACAGAAGCAGCAAAGCTAAACAACGGACACTCATTGACTCAATCTTCCTTCGGCACAACCCAGAAAATCTGCACGCCGCCATCGTCGCGATAGGCGAGGGTGACGTTATCGTTTTCGTCGATTTCCTCGAGCAGGCGTTCCCATTCGTCCACCGGTTCGTCGGGCAGGCGAAAGATCAAGGCCGCTTTGGCCTTCTGGGCACTTTGGGAATTGATGATTTTTTGAACGCGCAGACCCATGCGTTCAAAGGAGTCAGGAGAGGCAGAGGGAGAGGCCACGGAATTATCCTTATTAAGCTGTACGTGCATACAGTATTTAACTGTAGGCATTTTCGCAACTGCTTAAATTTCAAGAAAATCCTCTGACAGTGGTTTTTTCCGTTTGATGTAGGACGCTGGAGATTATTTTGTTGGACGCTAGCCACTCACCCATTTGGGCGAGTGGCGCAAGCGGTGCCCGACCGGAACCGGTCGGGCGAGGGTGGATCAGTATTCCCAGAACATCCGTTGCAGCTCTTTGCTGTCGTTGGTCTTGGTCAGCGCGACCATGGCCAGGATCCGTGCTTTCTGTGGGTTCAAGTCATGCGCCACCACCCAGTCGTACTTGTCGTCAGGCTGTTCAGCGTTACGCAGCACGAAGCCGCCGGCGTTGACGTGGGACGAACGGATGATTTGCACGCCATCCTTGCGCAGGGCTTGCAAGGTGGGAACGACGCGCGAAGACACCGAACCGTTGCCGGTGCCGGCATGGATGATCGCTTTGGCGCCCGATTGGGCCAGGGCTTTGTAGGCGGTATCGCTGACGTTGCCGTAGGAATAGGCGATTTCTACGTCAGGCAGGCTCTTGATGTTCTTGATGTCGAATTCCGAGTCCATGGTGTGGCGCTTGGCCGGCAGGCGGAACCAGTAGGATTTGCCTTCGACCACCATGCCCAGCGGGCCCCAGGCACTTTTGAAGGCCTCGGTCTTGATGTTGATCATTTTGCTGACATCGCGTCCGGACTGGATTTCATCGTTCATGGTCACCAGTACGCCTTTGCCGCGTGCTTCTTTGCTGCTGGCCACGGCCACGGCGTTGTACAGGTTCAGCATGCCGTCGGCCGACATCGCGGTGCCTGGACGCATGGAGCCGACCACGATGATCGGCTTGTCGGTTTTTTCCACCAGGTTCAGGAAGTAGGCGGTTTCTTCCAGGGTGTCGGTGCCATGGGTGATGACGATGCCATCGACGTCTTTGCTGTCGGCCAGTTCCGCCACGCGGCGGCCCAGTTGCAGCAGGTTGTCGTTGGTGATGCTTTCGGAGGCGATCTGCATGACTTGTTCGCCACGCACGTTAGCCAGTTGGCTGAGTTCCGGTACGCCGGCGATCAGTTGCTCGATACCGACCTTGGCCGCCTGGTAGGTGGCGCTGTTGGCCGCGCTGGCACCAGCGCCGGCAATGGTACCACCGGTGGCCAGGACGACGACGTTAGCCAGTTTCTGTTGGGTTTCGGCTTCTTTTGCCTGAAGGGCGGTGGGCAGGAGCAGCAGGAGGGCCAAAGCGCCCGGAATAAAGGTGTTGAAAGCAGATTTCATTATTTTCTCTCTAGTAGTGAGACGGTGCTGATGCAGGTTCATCTAGATACGCCCCCGGCGGATCTGAACGCCTGGGGTGCACGAGAAGGAGCAGGATCTGTACCAGCGCTACTGTGAATGAGAGAAAACTTTAAGTTGATGATTTATATCAGTATTTACGCGGACGGCAGTGAAGTCCAACAAGCTGCTGTCCGGGTTTCCGAATACGTTGAGTATTTACGTTCGGTTCTCCGAAAGGGCCTACATTCTTTGCTGATTTGATTACCTTGCCGAATGTCGAATCCGTGCTAAAGAAAATGCCGCGCTGGTCGATGGTTCTCTAAAGGGATCTTTCTTTCAGGAGTGGACATGTCGTTATCAGTTGGTCTTCCCAACCCCGCAGGCGTCACCATTGGTGGCAAATCCGCTGCGACGATCCGTGCGCTGAACGAGGCCGCGCAGGCCGAGGCAGACAAAGCGCTCGGCACTAAAAAAGAAGAAGACAGCAAGGTCGTCAAGACCGGCCCGGTGGGGTTGGATAAAAGCTCCGGCACCGAGGCGGCGGCCGAAGAAAAAAGCAACCAGAGTCTGGCGGTGAAAATGCTGCTCAAGCGCATGCAAGAGCTGCAACAGCAACTGCGCGAGCAACAGCAGCAATTGGCTGCGGCCCAGGCGGCGTCCTATCCGACACCGGAAGCCAAGGCCACCGTGCTCATGTCGATTCAAGGGCAGATTGCCGACACCAACGGCGCCTTGCTGGAAGTGGCCGCCAGTCTGGTCAAGGAACTGGCCAAGGGTGCCAGCACCGGATCGGTGGTCAATACCACCGCTTAAGCTATAGTTCGTTTTTGCCGGCCAGGGCACAAAATGGTCGTTTCTGATCGTTGACAAATCCTGGCAGGGTTCGCATAGTTCGGTCTACGCAAACGTTTGCGCGGCAGTCATGATGGCTCGATCCACTCTGACTGCCCTGTCGCCTGCGCCAGCGCAAGCGTTGCTCACAATAATCATAAGATCGGAGTGAACCCATGAAGCTGCCATTCGCTGGACGTCTTCTCGCTGTCGCTATGCTGGCTGCCGCATCCGCCGCGTTGCCCCTCTCTTCGGCTTTCGCCGACACTGAAAAACCTAAAGTCGCGCTGGTCATGAAATCCCTGGCCAACGAATTCTTCCTGACCATGGAAGACGGCGCCAAGGCCTATCAGAAAGACCATACCGCTGATTTCGACCTGATCTCCAACGGGATCAAGGACGAAACCGATACCGCCGGCCAAACGCGCATCGTCGAGCAAATGATCCTGGCCAAGGTCAATGCGCTGGTCATCGCGCCGGCTGACTCCAAGGCCATGGTGCCGGTGATCAAGAAAGCCGTCGACGCCGGTATCACCGTGATCAACATCGACAACCAACTTGACCCGGACGTGGTCAAGAGCAAGAACATCACCGTTCCCTTCGTAGGCCCGGATAACCGCAAAGGCGCGCGTCTGGTGGGCGAATACCTGGCCAAGCAACTGAAGGCCGGTGACGAAGTCGGCATCATCGAAGGCGTGTCCACCACTACCAACGCTCAGGCTCGTACCGCAGGCTTCAAGGATGCGATGGAAGCGGCCAATATCAAGGTTGTTTCGTTGCAGTCCGGCCAGTGGGAAATGGACGGTGGCAACAAAGTCGCCGCCGCAATGCTCAGCGAATACCCGGAATTGAAAGCCCTGCTGGCCGGTAACGACAACATGGCCCTCGGTGCCGTTTCCGCCGTTCGCGCAGCGGGCAAGGCGGGCAAAGTGCAAGTGGTCGGCTACGACAACATCAATGCCATCAAGCCGATGCTCAAGGATGGCCGCGTCCTGGCTACCGCTGACCAGTTTGCCGCCAAGCAAGCCGTGTTCGGTATCGAGACTGCGCTGAAAATCATCAAGGGCGAGAAAGTCGACAGCGGCACCAACGGCGTGATCGAAACTCCGGTAGAGCTGGTCACCAAGTAGTCCTTCTGGCGACACAACGGCGCTCGCCCGTCCGGGCGAGCGCATGGAGAGTTTTTATGTCAGTTTCCGCCCCGAACGCTGTCCTCTCGGTCAGCGGTATCGGTAAGACCTATGCCCAGCCAGTCCTGACCGGCATCGACCTGACGCTGATGCGCGGCGAAGTGCTGGCGCTGACCGGTGAGAACGGCGCCGGTAAAAGCACCCTGTCGAAGATCATTGGCGGGCTGGTCACGCCGACCACCGGCCAGATGCAATTCCAGGGTCAGGAATACCGCCCCGGCAGCCGCACCCAGGCCGAAGACCTGGGCATCCGCATGGTCATGCAAGAACTCAATCTGTTGCCGACCCTGTCGGTGGCGGAAAACCTGTTTCTCGATAACCTGCCGAGCAACGGTGGCTGGATCAGCCGCAAGCAATTGCGTAAAGCCGCGATCGAAGCGATGGCCCAGGTCGGCCTCGACGCGATTGACCCGGACACCCTGGTCGGCGAACTGGGCATCGGGCACCAGCAAATGGTCGAGATCGCCCGCAACCTGATCGGCGACTGCCATGTGCTGATCCTCGACGAACCGACCGCGATGCTGACGGCCCGTGAGGTCGAGATGCTGTTCGAACAGATCACGCGCCTGCAAGCCCGTGGCGTGTCGATCATCTACATTTCCCACCGCCTCGAAGAGCTGGCGCGCGTCGCCCAGCGCATTGCGGTGCTGCGTGACGGCAACCTGGTCTGCGTCGAACCGATGGCCAACTACAACAGCGAGCAACTGGTCACGCTGATGGTCGGTCGCGAACTGGGCGAACACATGGACATGGGCGTGCGCAAGATCGGCGCGCCAGCCTTGACGGTCAAGGGGCTGACCCGTTCCGACAAGGTGCGTGACGTGTCTTTCGAAGTCCGTGCCGGCGAGATCTACGGCATTTCCGGGTTGATCGGGGCAGGGCGTACCGAGTTGCTGCGCCTGATCTTCGGCGCCGACACGGCGGACAGCGGCACGGTTGCGCTGGGGTCGCCGGCCAAGGTCGTGAGCATTCGTTCCCCGGCTGACGCGGTCGCTCATGGCATCGCGCTGATCACGGAAGACCGCAAAGGCGAAGGCCTGCTGCTGACCCAATCGATCAGCGCCAACATCGCCCTGGGCAACATGCCGGTGATTTCCAGTGCGGGCGTCGTCAACAACGGTGATGAAATGGCGCTGGCCCAGCGGCAGATCGACGCCATGCGCATCCGCAGTTCCAGCCCGACGCAACTGGTGTCCGAGCTGTCCGGCGGCAACCAGCAGAAAGTCGTGATCGGCCGTTGGCTGGAGCGCGATTGTTCGGTGATGTTGTTCGACGAGCCGACCCGCGGTATCGACGTCGGCGCCAAGTTCGACATCTATGCCTTGCTCGGCGAATTGACGCGCCAGGGCAAAGCGCTGGTGGTGGTGTCCAGTGACCTGCGGGAACTGATGCTGATTTGCGACCGGATCGGCGTGTTGTCGGCGGGGCGTCTGATCGACACGTTCGAGCGCGACAGCTGGACCCAGGATGATTTGCTTGCCGCCGCTTTTGCCGGCTACCAAAAACGTGATGCGTTGCTCAACGAAGCAGCGCCTAGGGATCTTCCATGAAAACTGCAACGTCTGCCGGTAAACGTAGTGGCAATTTTTACGGCCTCGGCACCTACCTGGGCCTGGCCGGTGCCTTGCTGGCGATGGTCGCGCTGTTCTCGGTGCTGAGCAGCCATTTTCTGTCGTACGACACCTTCAGTACCCTGGCCAATCAGATCCCGGACTTGATGGTCCTGGCGGTCGGCATGACCTTCGTACTGATCATCGGTGGCATCGACCTGTCGGTCGGTTCGGTGCTGGCACTTGCTGCGTCGGCGGTCAGCGTGGCGATTCTCGGCTGGGGCTGGAGCGTGTTGCCGGCGGCTTTGCTCGGCATGGCGGTGGCGGCATTGGCCGGGACCATTACCGGTTCGATCACCGTGGCCTGGCGGATCCCCTCGTTCATCGTGTCTCTCGGCGTGCTGGAAATGGCCCGCGGCCTGGCGTACCAGATGACCGGCTCGCGCACGGCTTACATCGGTGATGCTTTCGCCTGGCTGTCCAACCCGATTGCCTTCGGTATTTCGCCATCGTTCATCATTGCCTTTGTGATCATCATCGTCGCCCAGGCCGTGTTGACCCGGACCGTGTTCGGTCGTTACCTGATCGGCATCGGCACTAACGAAGAAGCGGTGCGCCTGGCCGGGATCAATCCAAAGCCTTACAAGATTCTGGTATTCAGCCTGATGGGCCTGCTGGCCGGTATCGCCGCGCTGTTCCAGATTTCCCGTCTGGAAGCCGCAGACCCGAATGCCGGTTCCGGCCTGGAGCTGCAAGTGATCGCCGCCGTGGTGATCGGCGGCACCAGCCTGATGGGCGGCCGTGGCTCGGTGATCAGCACGTTCTTCGGCGTATTGATCATTTCCGTACTGGCAGCCGGCCTGGCGCAGATCGGCGCGACCGAGCCGACCAAACGCATCATCACCGGTGCGGTTATCGTGGTGGCGGTGGTCCTGGATACTTATCGCAGTCAGCGCGCAAGCCGGCGGACCTGATTCATGGCAACGATCAAGGATGTGGCGGCACTTGCCGGGATTTCCTACACCACGGTGTCCCATGTGGTGAACAAGACGCGGCCAGTCAGCGAAGAAGTGCGGGTGAAAGTTGAGGCGGCGATCAAGAGCCTCGACTACGTGCCTAGCGCCGTCGCGCGGTCGTTGAAAGCCAAAACCACGGCGACCATCGGTTTGCTGGTGCCCAACAGCCTTAACCCGTACTTCGCCGAACTGGCCCGGGGCATCGAGGATTACTGCGAGCGTAATGGCTACTGCGTGATCCTCTGCAACTCCGACGACAACCCGGACAAGCAGCGCAGCTATTTAAGGGTGCTGCTGGAAAAACGCATCGACGGCTTGATCGTGGCCTCGGCCGGTGGCGATGCCGGGCTCGCTGAAGGCCTGGCCGGCGTGCGCACGCCAATGGTGATTGTCGACCGTGGGCTGGAAGGGGTGAACGCCGACCTGGTGCGCATCGACCACGAATACGGCGCCTACCTGGCCACCCGGCACCTGCTGGAACTGGGCCACCGGGACATCGCCACCATCGGCGGGCCGGCGGATACCAGCGTGGCGCAGATGCGTCTGGCCGGTTACTGCCGGGCGTTGAAAGAGGCGGGCGTCGAAGTACCTCGCGAGCGCATGCTGGAAAGCGACTTCACCAGTACCGGCGGCTACAGTGCGGCGGCGATCCTGCTGGAAAAGAATCCGCCCAGTGCAATTTTTGCCGGTAACGACATGATCGGTATCGGTGTGCTGCGAGCGGCCGCCGAGCGCAATATTCGAGTGCCCAGCGAGTTGTCGGTGATCGGCTTCGATGACATTCAAATGAGTCGTTATGTTTACCCGGCGCTGACCACTGTCGGCCAGTCGATCCTGCAACTGGGTGAGATGGCCGCCGAAGTGTTGTTGCGCCGGATTGCCACGCCGGACCTGGCCACCGATCAACGGATCGTGACCCCGAGCATTGTCTTGCGGGAATCGACTGCGCCGCTGGCCGGTGTGTTCTCCGAATTCCGCTGAAAGCACCGCAGAAACCGAATTAATGAGTAGTGACGTATGCCAGCAAAAGTAGTGGTAATAGGCAGCCTGAACATGGACCTGGTGACCCGGGCGCCACGGCTGCCCCGTGGCGGTGAAACGCTGATCGGCCAGTCGTTCTCTACCGTCTCCGGCGGCAAGGGCGCGAACCAGGCCGTGGCCGCCGCGCGACTGGGTGCCCAAGTGGCAATGGTCGGCTGTGTCGGGACTGATGCCTATGGCCAGGAACTGCGCGGGGCGCTGTTGGCCGAGCAGATCGATTGTCAGGCCGTCAGCCTCGTCGACGGCGCCAGCGGCGTGGCCCTGATCGTGGTCGATGACAACAGCCAGAACGCGATCGTGATTGTCGCCGGCGCCAACGGCGCGCTGACGCCTGAAGTGATCGATCGTTTCGACGCGGTATTGCAAGCGGCGGACGTGATCATCTGTCAGCTGGAAGTGCCGGATGCCACGGTCGGGCATGCGCTCAAGCGCGGTCGTGAACTGGGCAAGACCGTGATTCTCAACCCGGCGCCGGCCAGTCGTCCGCTGCCGGCGGATTGGTATGCGTCCATCGACTACCTGATCCCCAACGAAAGCGAAGCGTCGGCCCTGAGCGGGTTGCCGGTGGATTCCCTCGAAACCGCCGAAACCGCCGCCACCCGGCTGATCGGCATGGGCGCAGGCAAGGTGATCATCACCCTCGGCGCCCAAGGCTCGTTGTTTGCCGACGGCACAGGCTTCACGCATTTCCCTGCGCCAAAGGTGCAAGCGGTGGATACGACGGCGGCGGGTGACACCTTTGTCGGCGGTTTCGCCGCGGCGCTGGCGTCGGGCAAAACCGAGGCCGAGGCGATCCGTTTCGGCCAGGTCGCGGCGGCGCTGTCCGTGACCCGTGCCGGTGCCCAGCCCTCTATTCCAACCTTGTCCGACGTACAGGCCTTCAAGACACCATGAAAAAGACACCTTTGCTAAATGTCGCGCTGTCGCGGCTGATCGCCTCCCTGGGCCATGGCGACATGGTGGTGATTGGCGATGCCGGCCTGCCGGTACCGCCGGGCGTCGAACTGATCGACCTGGCCCTGACCCACGGGATTCCGGATTTCGTCAGCACCTTGAAAGTGGTGCTCAGCGAAATGCAGGTCGAGAGCCATGTGCTCGCCCAGGAGATCCTCGACAAGCAACCGGTGGCCCTGGCGACTCTGGATCAACTGAATACCGAAGGCGCATTGGGCATGCGCGAACTGCTCAGTCATGACCAATTCAAAGTCCTCAGCCGACAGGCGCGGGCGATTGTTCGTACCGGCGAATGCTCGCCGTACTGCAACATCGTGCTGGTGTCCGGGGTGACGTTCTAACCCGCTGTATCCTTTTCTGCTGTCCCACGCACAAGGAGTGCGCTATGCACCGCTATGCTCAGAAACTGCATCATCTGCTCCGGAGTCTGCTGCTTTTGTCCCTGATTACCGCAACAAGCGCCCAGGCGGCGGAAAAAATCGACTTGATCATCGACACCGACCCGGGTGCCGACGACGTGGTCGCCTTGCTGTTTGCCCTGGCGTCGCCGGAAGAACTGAACATTCGCGCGCTGACCACCGTGGCCGGCAACGTGCGTCTGGACAAGACCTCGCGTAACGCGCGACTGGCTCGCGAGTGGGCAGGGCGCGAAGAAGTGCCGGTCTACGCGGGTGCGCCGAAACCGCTGATGCGCACGCCGATCTACGCCGAGAACATCCATGGCAAGGAAGGCCTGTCGGGTGTCACCGTGCACGAACCGAAGAAAGGCCTGGCCGAGGGCAATGCGGTCAACTACCTGATCGATACCCTGAAAGCCGCCAAGCCCCACAGCATCACCATCGCCATGCTTGGTCCACAGACCAACCTGGCCCTGGCGCTGATCCAGGAACCTGAAATTGTTCAGGGCATCAAGGAAGTGGTGATCATGGGCGGTGCGCACTTCAATGGCGGCAACATCACCCCGGTGGCCGAGTTCAACCTGTTCGCCGACCCTCAGGCTGCGGAAGTGGTGCTCAAGAGTGGCGTGAAGCTGACCTACCTGCCGCTGGACGTGACCCACAAGATCCTCACCAGCGACGCGCGCCTGAAGCAGATCGCTGCGCTCAACAACAATGCCGGCAAGATCGTGGGCGATATTCTCAATGAATATGTCAAAGGCGATATGGAGCACTACGGCATCCCGGGTGGCCCGGTGCATGACGCCACCGTCATTGCCTACTTGCTGAAGCCGGAGCTGTTCACCGGTCGCTCGGTCAACGTAGCGATCGACAGCCGCGAAGGCATCACCTTTGGCCAGACCGTCGTGGACTGGTATGACGGCCTGAAAGCACCGAAGAATGCCTTCTGGGTCGAGAATGGCGATGCTCAGGGCTTCTTCGACCTGCTGACCCAGCGTCTGGCTCGTCTGAAGTAAGCGTTACACCCGCAGGTGCCAGCCTGCGGGTTTTATTCCCTGCCTGACTCCACAACGCCGAGGTAGTCCGCCGGGTATTTTTCGAATACCTGGGTGATGAACAACTGGGCGGCTTGTGTCCCCAATTCCTTGACCAAAAGATCGATCCCAATGATTGCCAGCTCCTCCGGGCTGCCGGGGCTGTAAGAGCTGTGGCCCTGTGCCCACTTGGCTTTGATGTCGGCGTCGATACTTACGGTGGTCATGATGGCGCTCGTGAAGTCGGAAAAGTCTGAGCGTCGAGTTAACCATTTTGCGCGGCATTTGGCACTCCGACTTAGGCATGAGGGGAGGGCTATGCGACACTTGGTCTTTGATGGATTTCAAGGACCGCGCTGTGCAGATCGATTTGAACACCCCTGACGGCTTGACCCTTGAAGCCGTGCGCCAACTGCTGGCCTCTGCCAGTGATGATGAACACACCCAGCTGCGGGTAACGAAGGGTGGTATCGCCTACATTTCGTCAGGCGTCGTCGGCGGCACCGACATCGGTGGGCTGCTGTTTCGTCTGGAGACGTGGGCCAAGGGTTCGGGGTATGTGGGGAATGTCGCGGCCAGTGACGAGGTCTGGGTCATGCAGATCTTCAACGCGTTGAAAGAGAACTGGCCGCATCCGCTTTACGACTACATCGATGTTTATTGAGCATTGTTCATATTCAGTCACGATTCAGTGGTGAACGACACGGCGATGCTCAGGCAAACTCGGCGATTGTCCAGGTCGAGGGCAGGGCGATAGCGCTGCCTGTGAAACCAAACGCCGGAATGGCGGTCGCACGAACTCAGCTTAACTATTGAATAAAGGAGGCTTCATGCCTTGGAAGCTCGCGTCATTGGGTACTTTGCTGGCCGTTGCCATGCTGGCCGGTTGCAGCACTCCCTCCACCGAGTCGGCAAAGGACCCTGTGGTGACCGACACCGGCCATAGCCGTTGTGATTCAGAAGCGGCGCAATTCATCATCGGTAAAAAGGCCTCGCCGGAACTGCTGGAACAGGCGCGTACTCGCGCAGGTGCGCAGAATGCCCGGATCCTCAAGCCCGACGATATGGTGACCATGGAATACCGTTCCGATCGCCTGAACCTGAATACCGATGACAACCTGGTGATCACGCGCGTCAACTGCGGCTGATCGCTGTACCGCTTTTGTTTCGCCCATAAAAAACCCCGTCACATGGACGGGGTTTTTTTAGTGCGCCAGAAACTTACTCTGGGCGAACTTGTGCAGCTTGCATACCCTTTTGGCCTTTCTCAGCCACGAAGGAAACGGTCTGGCCTTCTTTCAGGCTTTTGAAACCGTCGCTTTCGATAGCTTTGAAGTGTACGAACAGGTCGTCACCGCCACCTTGAGGAGTGATGAAGCCGAAGCCTTTTTCATCGTTGAACCATTTAACGGTGCCGGTTTGGCGATTAGACATGGTGTATCTCCAAGAAACATATATTTTCAGTAGTACTGTGCTGCTCAGGCCAACTGGGCACACGGGACTATCATAGTCGAAATGTACGGTTTGGGAGCCCCCCGGAGGGATTGTTTGCCCTCAAACCGTGCCTTGTTTGCTGCTTGATCAGGCTGAAAGCCCCGTTTTAAAAGGCTTTCAGCCAAAAGTAAAGACGATAAAAAAAGCTGTAAAACCTGCATAAATTGTACGAAAAGGCGCTTTTTGGAGGCTTTTCAATGGCTGATAGGCCCTTCAAAGCGTTCTTTTCGTCTTATTTTTTTACCTTGTTATCGGCTTTGCAGGACGAAATCTGGGTAAGGGCCTTTTGCTTCAGGGCATCACTGGCCGTGTTGTCCATCAGGGCCTGGATGTCGCCCGCCGGGTACGATTTGATCGCATCGGCACCACAAGCACAGTGAGCCTTAGCCGCGGCCGCACCAATCTGAGGAGTGGCGGCCTGAGTGCACTGATCCATGTATTTCTCGCGTTCACCCTTCGGCCAATCGGCATGGGCGGCCAGCGGCAACAACAGGACGATGGGGGCGACTACAGCGAACAAACGATTCAGACGCATGCTGGGATGCTCCTTGTGGGTCAATGTCTTGATATCAGAGGGGTGACACGGCGTTCAAGTTCAGCACTCTGGCATAAAAGCGCCTGATTTGCCGCAGCAGAAAACCGCGCTACCGCGACGACCGTTCATCTGTGCTAGCATGCCTCGCTCGGGCTTTTGCGGGCTGCGGATGACGTTCAGTCCCGGCAGCGGCAAAGGCACGAATAACCCCTGATTTGAATCCCAGTCACTCTGGTTCGGTTTTCCGGTTGGCCGCAAGGCTCCTGCCGCTGTAAGGCAGGCGTTCGTCATTGAATGGCCTGGATCGGATCTTGTACTGGCTCATCCCAACCCACGTGACCTTTGGTAGGGGTCACCACTAGGAGAGGAGGCGCCATGCCAACTATTACTCTTCCCGACGGCAGTCAACGTTCATTCGACCACCCGGTTTCCGTAGCCGAGGTCGCCGCATCCATTGGTGCTGGTCTGGCCAAAGCCACCGTGGCCGGCAAGGTCAATGGCAAGCTGGTCGACGCCAGCGACATCATCGACAGCGATTCCACGCTGCAAATCATTACGCCAAAGGATGAAGAGGGGCTGGAGATCATTCGCCACTCTTGCGCCCACCTGGTTGGCCATGCGGTCAAGCAGTTGTACCCGACGGCCAAGATGGTCATCGGCCCGGTCATCGACGAAGGCTTCTATTACGACATCGCCTTCGAGCGTCCTTTTACGCCGGACGACCTGGCCGCGATCGAACAGCGCATGCAGCAGCTGATCGAAAAAGATTACGACGTGATCAAGAAAGTCACTCCGCGCGCCGAAGTGATCGAAGTGTTCAAGGCCCGTGGCGAAGACTACAAGTTGCGCCTGGTCGAGGACATGCCGAACGAGCAGGCCATGGGCCTGTACTATCACGAAGAATACGTCGACATGTGCCGCGGTCCGCACGTGCCGAACACGCGCTTCCTGAAATCATTCAAGCTGACCAAGTTGTCCGGCGCCTACTGGCGTGGCGATGCCAAGAACGAGCAATTGCAGCGCGTCTACGGCACAGCTTGGGCGGACAAGAAGCAGCTGGCAGCTTACATCCAGCGCATCGAAGAAGCTGAAAAGCGCGATCACCGCAAGATCGGCAAACGCCTGGGCCTGTTCCACACCCAGGAAGAGTCGCCGGGCATGGTGTTCTGGCACCCGAACGGCTGGACCCTGTACCAGGTGCTTGAGCAGTACATGCGCAAGGTGCAGCGCGATAACGGCTACCTGGAGATCAAGACTCCGCAGGTCGTTGACCGCAGCCTGTGGGAGAAATCCGGGCACTGGGCCAACTACGCCGACAACATGTTCACCACCCAGTCGGAAAACCGCGACTACGCCATCAAGCCGATGAACTGCCCGTGCCACGTGCAGGTGTTCAATCAGGGCCTGAAAAGCTACCGCGAGCTGCCGATGCGCCTGGCCGAATTCGGTGCTTGCCACCGTAACGAGCCATCGGGTGCATTGCACGGCATCATGCGTGTACGTGCGTTCACCCAGGATGACGCCCACATCTTCTGCACCGAAGAGCAGATGCAGGCCGAATCCGCTGCGTTCATCAAGCTGACCATGGACGTTTATGCTGACTTCGGCTTTAAAGACGTCGAGATGAAGCTGTCCACTCGTCCGGAAAAACGCGTCGGCTCCGACGAACTGTGGGATCGCGCCGAAGCTGCATTGGCTGCAGCCCTTGATAGCGCTGGCTTGCCGTACGATTTGCAGCCGGGCGAAGGTGCTTTTTATGGTCCGAAGATCGAATTCTCGCTGAAAGATTGCCTTGGCCGAGTCTGGCAGTGTGGTACCCTTCAGCTCGATTTTAATCTGCCTGTCCGTTTGGGAGCCGAATACGTCTCCGAAGACAACAGTCGCAAGCACCCGGTTATGTTGCACCGGGCGATCCTCGGATCCTTCGAGCGTTTTGTCGGAATCCTGATCGAGCACTACGAGGGCGCGTTCCCTGCGTGGCTGGCTCCGACCCAGGCAGTGATCATGAACATCACTGATAAACAGGCTGATTTCGCCGCCGAGGTTGAAAAAACTCTCAACGAAAGCGGATTTCGTGCCAAGTCTGACTTGAGAAATGAAAAGATCGGCTTTAAAATCCGCGAGCATACTTTGCTCAAGGTTCCTTATCTCTTGGTTATCGGAGATCGGGAAGTCGAGATGCAGACTGTCGCTGTGCGTACTCGTGAAGGTGCTGACCTGGGCTCGATGCCCGTCGCCCAATTCGCTGAGTTCCTCGCTCAAGCGGTTTCCCGGCGTGGTCGCCCAGATTCGGAGTAATTACTATTAAGCGTGAAATGAGACAAGATAAACGAGCTGCACCGAAAGCCCCGATCAACGAGAATATCTCGGCACGCGAGGTTCGGTTAATTGGGGCTGAGGGTGAGCAGCTTGGGATTGTGTCAATTGAAGACGCGCTTCTTAAGGCTGAAGAGGCCAAACTGGATTTGGTGGAAATTTCCGCCGATGCAGTGCCCCCTGTTTGCAAACTGATGGACTACGGCAAATCGATCTTCGAAAAGAAGAAGCAGATTGCCGCTGCCAAGAAAAACCAGAAGCAGATCCAGGTTAAAGAAATCAAGTTTCGTCCAGGGACGGAGGAAGGGGATTACCAGGTAAAACTGCGCAACCTGGTACGTTTCCTGAGTGATGGGGACAGGGCCAAGGTATCCTTGCGATTCCGCGGCCGTGAGATGGCCCACCAGGAGCTGGGGATGGAACTCCTCAAGCGAGTTGAAGGTGACTTGCTCGAGTACGGTTCGGTCGAACAGCATCCTAAGATGGAAGGACGCCAGCTGATCATGGTCATCGCCCCGAAAAAGAAGAAGTAATCAATAGGGCACGGCAGGCCTTCTGATTATGTTTATCAACTGAATGCGGAGTATCCGAACATGCCAAAAATGAAAACTAAAAGTGGTGCTGCTAAGCGGTTTCTGAAAACTGCTAACGGTATCAAGCACAAGCACGCTTTCAAGAGCCACATCCTGACTAAAATGTCGACCAAGCGTAAGCGTCAACTGCGCGGTAGCAGCTTGCTGGCACCGTGTGACGTGGCAAAAGTCGAGCGCATGCTGCGCCTTCGTTAATTTAGTCAAGAATAGAGGAAGTAACTCATGGCTCGTGTAAAGCGTGGCGTCATTGCCCGTAAACGTCACAAAAAAATTCTGAAACTTGCTAAAGGCTACTACGGCGCTCGCTCGCGCGTATTCCGTGTTGCCAAGCAAGCGGTAATCAAGGCAGGCCAATACGCCTACCGTGACCGTCGTCAGAAAAAACGTCAGTTCCGCGCTCTGTGGATCGCTCGTATCAACGCTGGTGCACGTATCAACGGTCTGTCCTACAGCCGTTTCATCGCCGGCCTGAAAAAAGCGTCCATCGAGATCGACCGTAAGGTTCTGGCTGATCTGGCAGTGAACGAAAAAGCGGCGTTTGCTGCGATTGTCGAGAAAGCTAAAGCCACCTTGGCTTAAGTACCCCCGACAGTCACCCGGCCTCACCTCTGTGGGGTCAGGTGTTAAACGTCATAAATAGGGGAAGAGCCTTCAAGCTCTTCCCCTATTTTGTATCTGGAGTCTGTACATGGAAAACCTGGACGCGCTGGTCGCTCAAGCTCTAGAGGCTGTGCAAAGCGCTGAAGATATCAATGCCCTGGAGCAAATCCGGGTTCACTACCTTGGCAAAAAGGGCGAATTGACTCAGGTGATGAAGACCCTGGGGAATTTGCCGGCAGAAGAGCGTCCGCAAGTCGGCGCCCTGATCAACGTTGCCAAGGAGCGTGTCACAGAGGTTCTCAATGCGCGAAAGGCACTGTTTGACGAGGCTGATCTAGCCGCCAAATTGTCCGCCGAGTCGATTGATGTGACCCTGCCTGGCCGTGGCCAGACCTCCGGTGGTCTGCACCCGGTTACTCGCACTCTGGAACGTATCGAGCAGTTCTTCACCCACATCGGCTACGGCATCGCCGAAGGCCCTGAGGTCGAAGACGACTACCACAACTTCGAAGCGCTCAACATCCCAGGCCATCACCCGGCCCGGTCGATGCATGACACCTTCTATTTCAATGCCAACATGTTGCTGCGCACCCATACCTCGCCGGTACAGGTCCGCACCATGGAATCGAAACAACCGCCGATCCGCATCGTCTGCCCAGGCCGTGTGTATCGCAGCGATTCGGATATCACCCACTCGCCGATGTTCCACCAGGTCGAAGGCCTGCTGGTTGACCGCGACATCAATTTCGCCGACCTGAAAGGCACCATCGAGGAATTCCTGCGGGTGTTCTTCGAGAAAGAACTGGCCGTGCGTTTCCGTCCTTCGTACTTCCCGTTCACCGAGCCATCCGCTGAAGTCGACATGGAATGCGTGATGTGCAGCGGTAAAGGCTGCCGCGTCTGCAAACAGACGGGCTGGCTGGAAGTCATGGGCTGCGGCATGGTTCATCCGAACGTGCTGCGCATGTCCGGGATCGACCCGGAAGAGTTCTCGGGCTTTGCCTTCGGCATGGGCGTTGAGCGTCTGGCCATGCTGCGTTACGGCGTGAACGACTTGCGTCTGTTCTTCGACAACGACTTGCGGTTCCTCGCGCAATTTCGCTAGTCGTAACGAATTCTTAGGAGAGCAGGATGAAATTCAGTGAACAATGGCTGCGTGGCTGGGTAAGCCCGCAGGTAAGTCGCGACGAGCTGGTTTCTCGTCTGTCGATGGCCGGTCTTGAGGTCGATAGCGTTACGCCGGCCGCCGGTGAATTCACCGGTGTGGTGGTGGGCGAGGTGCTGAGCACCGAGCAGCACCCAGACGCCGACAAGTTGCGAGTTTGCCAGGTCAGCAATGGCTCGGAGACTTTTCAGGTCGTTTGCGGAGCGCCTAACGTGCGCCCGGGCCTGAAGATCCCGTTCGCCATGATCGGTGCCGAACTGCCTGGCGATTTCAAAATCAAGAAAGCCAAGCTGCGTGGCGTTGAATCCAACGGCATGCTGTGCTCGCAAGCCGAGCTGCAAGTCGGTGAAGGCAACGATGGCTTGATGGAATTGCCGGCCGATGCGCCGGTCGGTCAGGACATTCGTGAATACCTGGGCCTGGACGACGCCAGCATCGAGGTCGACCTGACCCCGAACCGTGGCGATTGCCTGTCCCTGGCCGGTCTGGCTCGTGAAGTCGGCGCGCTGTATAACGCTGAAGTCACCCGTCCAGTGGTGCCTGTAGTGCCAGCCGTACACGATGAAGTGCGTTCGATTGAAGTGCTGGCGCCAGCCGCTTGTCCGCGTTACCTGGGTCGTGTGATCCGTAACGTCGACCTGTCCAAGCCGACACCGCTGTGGATGGTCGAGCGCTTGCGTCGTGGCGACGTGCGCAGCATCGACGCTGCCGTCGACATCACTAACTACGTGATGCTGGAACTGGGTCAACCGCTGCACGCGTTCGACCTCGCCGAAATCAATGGCGGCATCCGCGTGCGCATGGCCGAAGAAGGCGAGAAGCTGGTGCTGCTCGACGGTCAGGAAGTCAGCCTGCGTAGCGATACGCTGGTGATCGCCGACCACACCCGCGCGTTGGCCATTGCCGGCGTCATGGGTGGCGAGCACAGCGGCGTCAACACCGCGACCACTCGCGACGTGTTCCTCGAAAGCGCGTTCTTCGATCAGATTGCTGTCGCTGGTAAGGCCCGTTCTTACGGCCTGCACACCGACGCCTCGCATCGCTACGAGCGTGGCGTGGATTGGCAGTTAGCCCGTGAAGCCATGGAGCGCGCCACTGGCCTGCTGCTGGAAATCACTGGCGGCGAAGCCGGCCCGATCACCGAAACCGTGAGCGAGCAGCACCTGCCGAAAATCGCGCCGGTGACCCTGCGCGCGCAACGCATCACCCAGATGCTGGGCATGGAAATGGATCCGGTCGAAGTCGAGCGTCTGCTCAATGGCTTGGGCCTGGCCGTTTCTGCTGATGGGGCAGGGCAGTGGCGCGTAGAAGTGCCAAGCCATCGCTTCGATATCAGCCTGGAAGTCGATCTGATCGAAGAGCTGGCCCGTTTGTACGGTTACAACCGTCTGCCGGTTCGTTACCCGCAAGCCCGCCTGGCACCGCAAGCCAAGGCTGAAGCCCGTAGCGACCTGCCTGAACTGCGCCGCCTGCTGGTGGCTCGTGGTTATCAGGAAGCGATCACCTACAGCTTCATCGATCCGAAACAGTTCGAACTGTTTAATCCGGGTGTTGAACCGCTGTTGCTGGCCAACCCGATCTCCAACGACATGGCGGCCATGCGTTCGTCCCTGTGGCCGGGTCTGGTCAAGGCGCTTCAGCACAACCTGAACCGTCAACAGGATCGCGTCCGCCTGTTCGAAAGCGGCCTGCGTTTCGTGGGTCAGCTGGAAGGCTTGAAGCAAGAGTCGATGCTGGCCGGTGTGGTTTGCGGTAGTCGTCTGCCGGAAGGCTGGGCGCAAGGTCGCGATGTCGTGGACTTCTTCGACGTCAAGGCTGATGTGGAAGCGGTGTTGGGCTTCGCTGGTGCGCTGGATTCGTTCACGTTCGTGCCAGGCAAGCACCCGGCGCTGCATCCGGGTCAGACCGCACGCATCGAGCGTGAAGGTCGTCTGGTGGGTTACGTCGGTGCGATCCACCCTGAATTGTCGAAAACCCTCGGTCTCGACCGTCCGGTCTTCGTCTTCGAGCTGGTTCTGGCCGAAGTGGCGTTGGGTAAAATGCCTAAATTCCAGGAGTTGTCGCGCTTTCCTGAAGTGCGTCGTGACCTTGCACTGATCGCCGAAAAAGACGTCGCCGCCAGCGCCGTACTGGACGTAATTCGTGAAAATGCAGGGGAATGGCTGACGGACCTCAGGCTATTTGACGTGTATCAGGGTAAAGGCATTGATCCTGATAGAAAAAGCCTTGCAGTTGGCTTGACCTGGCAGCATCCATCGCGCACTCTTAATGACGATGAGGTGAATAACACGACGCAAAATATCCTCACCTCGCTCGAACAAAGGTTGAACGCCACGTTAAGGAAGTGACGTATGGGGGCTCTGACGAAAGCTGAGATGGCGGAACGTCTGTATGAGGAGTTGGGCCTGAATAAACGGGAGGCCAAGGAATTGGTCGAACTGTTCTTTGAAGAAATCAGGCACGCTCTAGAAGACAACGAACAAGTCAAATTGTCCGGTTTCGGCAATTTCGACCTTCGGGACAAACGCCAGCGGCCTGGCCGCAATCCGAAAACGGGTGAAGAAATCCCGATCACGGCTCGCCGTGTGGTCACCTTTCGTCCAGGGCAGAAGTTGAAGGCCCGAGTTGAGGCTTATGCTGGAACCAAGTCATAACGACGAGCTACCCGTCATCCCAGGCAAACGCTACTTCACCATTGGTGAAGTCAGCGAGCTGTGTGCGGTAAAACCACACGTGCTGCGCTACTGGGAGCAGGAGTTTCCTCAACTCAACCCCGTCAAACGCCGCGGAAACCGCCGGTATTATCAGCGACAAGACGTGCTGATGATCCGGCAGATCCGCGCGCTCCTTTACGATCAGGGTTTCACCATCGGCGGCGCGCGCCTGCGTTTGTCCGGCGATGAAGCCAAAGACGACACCACTCAGTACAAGCAGATGATTCGGCAGATGATTGCTGAATTGGAAGACGTGCTGATTGTCCTCAAGAAATAATTTCCTGCGTTTGAATACTTCCAGTTTTCAAATGCTTGCGATATATTCTTGAGCGTTCCTCGAGATGAGGAACAGGTTCCACGCCTAGTCGGGGCGTAGCGCAGTCCGGTAGCGCACTAGCATGGGGTGCTAGGGGTCGAGTGTTCGAATCACTCCGTCCCGACCATATAATTCAAGGGGTTGCGAGATTTTATCTCGCGGCCCCTTTTTGTTTTTTATCGTTTTTACCCCTACAAAACTCCTGGCTCTCGGTGGAATCCTGCTCACTTTCCGAGCAGGAGAACACAGGGTGATCAGCATGGAAATGTTGGGGGAAATCCGGCGGATGTACATCCGCGACAAGCTCTCGCTGCACCAGATAGCCGAGCGTACCGGGCTGTCGAGAAACACCATCCGAAACTGGGTCAGAGCCCCGGAAGCCACTCAGCCGGCGTACCAGCGGTGCGCGGCCTTCAACAAACTCAGCCCTTTCCACGACACGCTTGAACAGGCGCTGAAAGCCGATGCGTTCCAGGCAAAGCACAATCGCAGAAGCACCACAGCACTTTGTGAGCAGATCAAGGCCGAGGGTTATGACGGCGGCTATAGCTAGCTCACGGCGTTTGTACGCTCGTGGCGAGGTGAGCAAGGCAAGTCTTACGGGCTTTTGTGCCGCTGACGTTGGCGCTCGGTGAAGCTTTTCAATTTGACTGGAGCGAAGGAGGGCTGCTGATCGGAGGCCTGTTTCGACGCATCCAGGTCTCCCACATGAAGCTTTGCGCCAGTCGCGCATTCTGGTTGGTTGCGTACCCTAGCCAAGGTCACGTGCCTTGTGAGCGAGTCGGCCAGTGGGTCAGCAGCCGTCTTTACCATCCCGGATCGTGGTCTTCGCTGGTAGCGGTAGAACTGGTGCTTGAGTCGGGAAGCTTGAGCGCCTTCCATTGTGTTGACGAAAGGCCTCAGGGCTTGAAGGCGGTATGTCAGGACTTCGCTTCCTTGGTCCCCAGCACATCGCGGATGCTGTCCACCACATTGCTGTCTTTGATCACATCGTTCAGCCAACCCTCGAGCGGCATGTTGCCCCATTTGATCGCTCGTTCGATCAGATAAGGGACGGGGCTTTGGGGCTCGGTCTGTTTGAAGAACTGGGCGATGCCCGCCAGCAGGGTGAACGCTTCATCGCGGGTCTGCGGGGTGGTTCGAAGCGGTGTGCTTGAAAGTCTTTGTTCAGGTTGGGTCATTGCGGAACCTGCGGGTTGTTCGCCAGTGCTTTCAGGGATGGCCGGAGCCGGCGCGACAGGGGCCGGGGTCAGTTCGATGCCCCGGTCCTTGAGCAGTTTTTCCGCCAGTTGTCCTGCGCGGAACAGAATGTCATTGAGCCCAGCAAAGCTCGGTGCTTCAGGGCCAAAGTGCCTGTCTGCGGTGCTCTGAAGCTGCTGGCAGGCTTTCAGGCAGGCGGCTATCTCGCCGGCCTTGAGGCGCAGATGATCCGAGTCGGTCAGCACCACCGAACGCTGGAAGACTTCCGCGTTGATCTTGCCTTCGTCGAGGGCGGCCCGCATCGCCTGAGGGTTTTGCAGCGCCAGGTTTTCGATGTGCCTGGATTCGTCATAGCGAAGCAGACCGTAATATTGCCCCTGGGTGATCGGCAATGAGCCGACGATGTCCGCCAGCGAGGTTTTCATCCACGCCAGGCGTGCGGCGCGTTCATCGACGCCGTCCTCCAAGGAGGGAAAGAGATCCGCCCAGAAGGTTTGCAGAATGCGCTCGGCCAGCGTCAGGCCGAACGTAATACCAACAAAATGGTACTTGTGCGCCAGGCCTTCACTGAGCCAGGCGACCAGCATCAAGTCTTTGCTCTGTCGAGCCAGGCCTTGTGCCGCCAAGGCAATGGTCAGATCCCAATCGGAAGCCTTGAGATCGGTTTGCCAGTCACCTTGGGTGAGGTAATCGGGGTCTGCTCGACGAGCTTCCTTCACCTGATCGAACAAGGTGGAAAAGCTCAAGTCTTCACCGCTCCCCTCATTGATGGGCGCTGTCAGTTCGGCCAGCGAAAGGTCGTTGAGAAATTCAGACATAGGCAACTCTGATCAAAATAAAAGAACACCGCGCCTGTTTGGCAGGCACGGTGCTGAATGCGGACTGCGTGCGCGGTCCGCTATCGCTACGGGCTTAAGCGAAAACTTTGTTCGCCGTGCGATCCCAACCACCGGTGACGTTACCGCCACCCTGGCCATCGGCACGGCTTTGTTGGGTGTAGGTAGTCTTGATGCGCGCGAAGTTGAAGCTGATTTCTTCAATCGGCAGATCGCTGACCGCTTTGTCTTCACCGCCCTGACTGCCGCCAGCGACAGCCTTGACGGAGGAGACTACGACTTCTTCCAGGTTGATGGTCAGGTAAGTAACCTTGTCACCGCCCGCGCGGTTGACGTTCAGCTGGATCTTGGCGATGTGAGTGCCTTTGCAGCAGGCTTCGAACAGCTTGGCAGAAGCCTTGTCAACGGCTTTGCGGATGCTGAAATCGCTCAACGACACACGCTCCGACGAAGCACCGCCCGAAGAGCTTGCTGTTGCGGAAGTCGCCTGAGTTGCACCGTACTCGTAGCCCAGCACTTCGATCCAGTCCTTGTGCTTGTCGTCGAGCACTTCACCTGGAATGCCTTCGATCTGAATGTATGCGTCAAATGCCATTTCTAATTTCTCCTTACCTTCATTTAAAGGGCTGTAACAACCTGCGGACAGATCACGAACCCTTCGTTTTTAACCCCTTTGAACGATCAAGAGAGGTGTCTTACCGGCCTGGGCCGAACTTCAAGCGGGCCCAGGCAGCGGTTTCCTTTCAGAAGCGCGGCCGTCTCAGTTGAGCGCCCGTACTTCGATTTCCACGCGCCGGTTAGGTTCCAGGCACTGAATAAGTTGGGCTCTTGGTTGCTGCATGTTGCATTTGACCAAGGGCTTGGTGCTGCCTTCGCCGACGGCTTCTACCAGTTCACCCGGCACGCCTTTGCCCACCAGGTAGGTCTTGATGGTTTGTGCGCGCTGCCGGGAAACCTGCAGGTTGCCCTGTGGCTCGCCCAGTTGATCGGCGTGCCCGGAGATGATGATTTTGCCGATGTCAGGCGTGCTCAACAGCTTGCCGGCGATGGCGCTCAACTGGCCCTGACCTTCGGTTTTCAGGCTCTGGAAGTCGGCACGGCCAAAGGCGAACAAGGTGTCCGATTCCAGGGTGATGGTCTCGATCGAGCGCAACGATTGCGTGAGCAAACTGTTGATGTAGTTACGCGAACTGGAGGTCAGGAACGCGTTATCGAGGATCCGAGGCACGTCTTCCTCGTGGATCTGGTCGCTGTAGAAATTGATCTGCCGGCTGGCAAACTCGTAATCCTGATTCGAGGCCGAACCGTCATTCGAAGCACCGATGGTTTTACCGGTCTGGCGGGCAATCGCCGGGTACCAGTAATCTGGCATTTTCGCTTTCAGGAGCGCCGGATCAGCCTTTTCGCGTTGGGCACGCGAGAGCATGACGTAGGTGTCCAGCGTGGTCTTGCCGAACGCCGCGATGGACTGTGCCCGGTTGTCGTCAGGCAGCGCCTTGGGTTCGACACTGTCCACGCCGGTCACGGGCAGCAGTTCCTTGCTGTTGCGCTGATACACCTTGAGGGTGGTCAACAGGTACAGCGAGCGGGTCAGGTTGTCGGCGGTCGGCTTGAGCATCACGCTTTCCAGCCGACTGAAATACTGACTGCGCACCAGCGGCTCGACTTTGTAGCCCTGGTAAAGCCCCAGGCGCATTCGCATCGGCACACCTTCATCGTGGTGCTGCGCGTAGTAATGGGCGGTCCAGAAGCGCATGCGATCCAGCGTTTGCCAGTCGGTGTATTGCCCCGTCGCCGAAGCATCGGCTTTGGCTGCCTGGGCCAGTTCCGTGGACATAGTCTGCACGGTGTTTTTGTTGTTCACATAGGACCAGCCCAGCAAGCTGCACAGCAGCACAGCGACCAGCCCGGCACCACCAATCCACGCCGCCTTGCGCCGGCGTTCGCGATGGTTGGTGGTGTACAGCGCCACCAGATGCTGGTCGGGAATGATGACTTTGCGGAACAGGCTGTTGATGAATAGCGGACGCGGTTGCGCATCGCCGCCGGCGATCTCTTGATCACTGTCCAGTGAGAAACGCTCGGTGACCTGGCGCGTGTGCCCACCCATTTCCGGCTGGTCGGCGTCGAGTGCACTGGTGAAATAGAAGCCGCGCAGCAGTTCAGCCTTTTGGTACGGGTTGGCGCGCAACAGCGCATCGACGAACAACTGCAGTCTCGGCTTCAGCGCCGCCAGTTCCAGTGGAAAGCGATACACCGCTGAATCCTGGCGGGTGATCTGAATGTCCTGCATGACCAGTTGTTGACTCGCCACCTGCTGCCAATAGCTGACCAACTCGTCCATCGCCACGCCGAATTGACGGCCCCAGTCGGCCTGTTCGTACCCTTTATGGGAAAACGTCTTGCCCATGACTTCGCCGCGGGCAACGTCATCCAGTTGGCGATAGAACGGGGTAAAACCCGGCACCAAGTCACACTTGGTGAACACCAGGTAGACCGGCAGGCGCACTTCCAGCAGCGCATGGGTTTCCTGGATGCGTTCGCGCAGGCGCTTGGCAATACGCTCCTGGTCTTCGAGCGACGTTTGCAGAATGTCGTGAATGCTGACGGTAACGATCAAGCCGTTGAGCGGCCGACGCTGGCGGTGCTGACGCAACAGTTGCAAAAAGGCCCGCCATTTGCCGGCCTCTTCCTGGTTGTTCATGTAGCGACCGGCGGTATCCAGCAGGACGGCTTCGGAACTGAAAAACCAGTCGCAGTTGCGGGTGCCGCCCAGGCCGGCGACACGCGCACCTTCACGCTCCGCATACGGGAAGTTGAGGCCCGATTGATAGAGCATCGTACTTTTGCCGGCTGCCGGCTGGCCGATCACCAGGTACCAGGGCAGGGCATACAGCGCATCCTTGGGATTGCTGCCCCGCGGCTTGTTGCTGTGCAGCCGCTCGATGCTCTGCAACAGGCGCTCGCGCAACAGGCTGACTTCTTCGCGGTCCGCCGGGCTGGCGTTGAGCACCGCTTGATCGGCGTCGTCGCGCAGCAGCCCTTCAAGGTTGTGGTGACGCGACACGCCCCGATAAAGCAGCAGCACGTAACCAGCCGAGAGCAGCAGGAACACGCCGATGCCGGTCAGCAGGCTGTTCAGCGAGCTGAAGTCAAACGCACGACCAATGCTCCACACCACGAAAATGGTGAGGAAAAAACAAACCCCCAGAATGTAGGGTTGGAAGCGCAAGAAGTAATACTTGATCTTGTTCATACGGACTTCAAATCCAGCGCGTCGACAAAACGGTCGATAACGTCATCAAGAGGGCGGTCGATTTCCGGAAAGGCGTGTTTTGGGTGGTGCTCATCAAATGCATCGAATGACGCCAGCACGTCATGGCTCTGCAAGCGGTTTGCGCTACTGGTCAGCACACGATAGGCATCGCTGTTGTTTCGTGACGGGAAGCAGATCAGCCGGGGGCGCATAAAGTCGTCTGCCAACAGACTGACCTGCGGCACGCCATTGCCTGCGGTCATTCGCGCCAACCAGGTGATCCACAAATCGGCGGTCGGATTTTTCAAACCTCTTTCCGCCGGCAAGGGCAGGGAAATCCCCATCGGCGTTGGCTGATGCAGATGGCTTTTGAACGCCAGCAGCCGGGTCAGTACGGCATTGGTGACGAATTCCGGGTAAGCGCCTTCCAGCGCGGTGGCGATGTCGCGCAGGTTGAAGTTCACCAGGAACTTGTCATGCACGCGCCGGAACAACTCGAAATCCTGACCTTGCAACGGGCGCAAGGCCTTGATGCGGTCGAACAGCACGGACGTACTTTCGCCCTGGGTGGCCATGTGCAGCAACGGCCTGATCTGCCCGCTGAACAGTTCGCTCAGGGTGAAAGGATTGACCAACGTCCCGGAGTCGCTGGCTTTGACCGTTTGAAAAATGAAAAACGGATAACGCCGCTGGCTGGAATCCCTCGAGCTGATCAAGCCGCCGACCAACCAGTTGCCACTGCGTGCGCGGTAGCTGAAAAAGCACACCGGTAACGCGTCGAACAACGCTCGCCAGTCCTCAAGAGGCTGCAGGGCGGCCAATGCGCCTTGCAGCCAGGCATCGAACTCGCAGACGTCGTCGGCTGCACCGTGCAGGCTGACGAAGTCCGGGCTCGCGGGCACTTTTCCGAAACAGCCAATCATTGGCCGTGTCCCTGATTCAAGGCGAGCGTGCTCACTGGACCCGTCCGCCGCTGGCGTTGAGTGCACTCAGTGCCTTGACGTTCGCCAGGTCGGTCAGCTTGACGCCACCGTAGTTGCGCACGGCGAGGCTGACCTGGCCACTGGCGGTGTTCCAGCTGAAACGTTGCTGGATACCATCCAGATCGCTGACGCGGGCGCTGTCATTCATGCGCAACAGGCCCCAGCGACCGGGGTAATCGAACACAGTGATGCGTTCGCCGCTCAGCGTGATCACGTCCATGCGCGCACCCGGTGCGGTGGTGGTGCCCGGCCAGGAGAAGCGGCTCCAGCTGGTCTTACCGTTGCGATAGTGCTGCACCTGCCCGTCCAGGGTGAAGATGATGTCGGTGAACCAGGCCGCTGGCTCCAGCATGATCTCAAAACCGTTTTCCCGGTCCGACAGGCTGGCAATGACCTGGCCCAGTGAGCTGGCCTTGTCGATGCTGTTGACCATGTTCGGATTGACCAACGGCGTTGCTTTGCTGGCGCTGCTCATGCCGAGGCCTTCGCCCCCGGACAGATTGCCGATTTCGTTGCGCTTGAAGTTCGGCAGCAAGCCGGATTCCGGGTCGACGAAACGCTGCAGGTCCTTGACCGAGGCTTCATTGCGACTTCCTGCCGCGATCGGGTAACGGTGCGCCATGACTTGTTCCCAAGGCTTGGCGATCTGTTGTGCCCAGGCCTTGGCGATCTGCTCGCCGGCCGGATCGCGCAGGGTTTCCCAGGCGAACTGAATCGGCAAACTGAACAGGCCTTGTAGCGAAGTCGACAGGCCGCCCTGACTGGTGTCGACGGTGGTCTCCACGTAGTTGCGCACGCTGGTGACTTCGCTCGGCTGACCTTCCAGCGTTTCGCTGATCAGTTGCTTGCTGCTTTTGCCGACGTCTTGGGAGCGCTGGATGTTGTTCATCCGCACTTTGAGTTTGCGCAACGCCGCCAGGTAGCGATCCATGATCGTGCTGTCGGCGCCCTCGGCGTTTTGCACGGCGAAGACCCGCGACACCGGCTCGAAGCGCTTGGCCAGGCTGCCGTCGTCTACCGCAGGCAACGGCGAAATCAGTGCATTGGGCGAGGTGTCCTGCCCATCGAAAATCCCCGTGACTTTGCCCCAGAAACCGTCATCGTGCTTGATCCCCGGTTGCTGCGTTTCACGCAGTGCAGGCACATCCCATTGGGTGTTGTCGTTGACCGCTGCCAGCAGGTTTTTCACCGGCGAGTTCTGCACGTCGCTTAGCAGCGACAGTTGTTGGGTCGCGTTGGCCATGTCAGTGAAATGGCGAACACCGACGCTGTCGATCAGGGTGTACCAGGCTTGGGTGTAGTCGCGTTTGTAACGCGTCATGAACTCACGGATGAAGTTGGCTTTCTGCACAAGGCTGTCGCCGCCTTCGCCATCGAGCACCCAGTCCGATTCGTTTTGCAGGTTGCCCGACAGCAGTTTGATCAGCTCAGGCTTCACAAACTGCTCCCAACCTTGACGGGTGAAAATCGCCGGCACCGCTTCGCTGCCGTACAACAGCTTTCGCCCTGGCAGCGGCACCAGATCGCTCAGGCCTACGGCCGGGAACTGGCGGCTGGACTCCAGTTGCAGGCGCAGATATTCACGGTCCACCAGCGAGCTGGAAATCATGAACGACTTCAAGCTATTGCGGGTTTCGCTGATCAATTGCTCGTTACGTGGCAGGGACGGCGCCTGGCCATTTTTCAGCAGTTGCACGTAGACCGGCGAGTTGTCCTGAATAACTGCTGTGCTGACCGGGTTGTCGGTATTGGCGGTGTTGGCCCAGGCAACCGGCAACGCCGCGCCGACGAACTCTGGCTCAGGATGGGTTTCAGGTTGCGTCAGCATCAAGTAGAGCTTCAGCGCGTTATAGGACTCGATGATGGAGGCGACCTGGCGCTCATCCAGTCGACCGAGCATTTCCTCGGACAACGAGAGCCCACCGGTGGTCGCCGACAGTTCTGCGGCGTCGCTCGCCGTGGCCGGATTACGCAGTGCGGTCAACGCATCCCCGCGCACCTTGTTCGCGGAACCCTTGGCCGCAGCGCTCAAACGACTGGTGACATCCCCGGCGCTGCGCGGAACGCTGCTCAAGCGGGTTGGCAGTTTCAGTCCTTGCGCGCGCGCCTTGGCTGACGGACTGCCGGCCTTGGCGGGCGCCGCCGCGAAGCTGTTCTGCGGGTCCATGGTTTTTGCGAACTCATTGAAGGCGCGCATCTGCAATTGAAGTTGCAGGGTGATCGGTTCGAGCGCCTGAGTACGCAACTGCTGCAAATAAGCAGTCTGTGCGACGCGGTAGATGTCGTCACCCCGATAGAGGCCAGCGCTGAGTTGCAGCGGTACACCTTTGGCACGGTACTTCTCGATGGCGGCGAGTTGATCGCGGAGCAGTTCCAGGCCTTGGCCCGAGGCCAGCAACTCGGCGCGCTCCGGTGATTGCTGCAGCTCGTTGAGTTGCTCGCGCAATGCGGCCAGCCACTGACGGTTGTTCTGGAAGGACAGGGTTTGCCAGCCAATGAACACCAGTGCGGCGAGCACGGCCACGCCCAACAAGGCCGGGCTGAAGGATTTATTGTGTCCGGAACGCGACTGGTAAAGCGTCAGGTCGCGGTCCGGGAAAATCACACGGCGGAACGTATCGGTAATGAAATAGCTGCGGTCACTGATTTTTTTGCCGCTGCTTGGCGTGTGCTTTTCGTGCTCGACTTCCGGCAGCAGCGAAAACGACTCGGCGAGATCATCTTCATACACTTGGCTCAGTTGCTGATCGGTCTGCAGGGCACTGGTGAAATACAGGCCACGCAGCAACAGTTGCGTACCCGAATGACCGGTCTGGGCGAAGTGCTGGAGAAACTGTTCGAGCACCACCGACAGTTCGGAAAAATAGTTCGGGAAGTTCAGCAGCGCGCTGTTGGCATCGGCGCCCAACGCAATCATCTGCGCGTCGACGTGACGGCGAATATGACTGTGCAGGTTGGCCAGCTTGGCATCCAGCACCGGGCGCAAACCCTGGTTGCGGATTTCCGACAAACCGAAGGTCATGCCCAGCGGTTGCTGACGTTCGTTCAGGTCCAGGCCTTCAAAAGCCTGGCTGAAACCCGGCAGTTGATCGGTCTTGCTCAACATCAGGTAGATCGGCGGGTTGGCGTCCAGGCAGTCGGTGTATTCCTCGATGCGTGACACCAGTTGCGCGGCGAGCTCGTTGCGCTCGGTGGCGCTGGCGGCCAGCAGTTCAGGCAGGCTCACCACCAGCACCAGGCCGTTGACGGCGGCTTTGTTGCGTTGTTTTTTCAGCATCCGCAGGAACGCGGCGAATTCGCTGGCCGACTGGTCGTCCCGCAGGTAGCGACCGGCCGTGTCGATCATCACCGCCTCAGGGCTGAAGTACCAGTCGCAATGTTGCGTACCGCTTTGTGTGTCATTGGCGCTGTTGGCGATGCTCGCGGACAGGCCGGAACGTGTCAGCAAAGAGGTTTTACCGGCACCGGACATGCCGATGACCAGGTACCACGGCAAGTCATACAGCGCCGACGAGCCGCCGCCACCGGCCGAGCGGTCGGTGCGCAGCATCGCGATGGCGTGCTTGAGCCGTTCGCGCAGCACTTGCTGGTCGCGGAATTCACCGGTGGATTTAAGCGATCGATCGACCTCGATCTGCACCAGGTTCTCAAGGTTGTGCTCAGCGCGGATCCGCTTGTACTGACGCAGCACAATGATCAGCAAATAGAAGGCGCTGATGATCGCCATCGCCTCCAGCGTGTAACCACGCAACCAGCTCACGTGCGGTGCCGCGAACCAGCCAACCGCCAGGCTCGCCAGCCACAGCACGGGGATGACAAACCAAAAGCTTTTCAACAAACGCAATAATGTCTTCATGTCTTCCTGACTCGATTACCTGAGGTGTGCTCAGGCACTGAACAGCTGGCTGATTTGTTCGGACAATGCGGCTACGTCCTTGGCCAACAGCCAGTCCAGCGTCAGGTAAACACCCACGCAGACCAGCGCAATGAGCGCCAGATAGAGCCAAACGGGAACTTCATGGCGCAGCATCTGCGAGACCTGGTCGGGCAATGCCCAATCCGGCGAGAGCGCCTTGGGCGTCTTGCGGTATCGCGCGATGTCCTGGCCCAGGGTGTTGGCCAGATAACGCAATTGGTCTTTTTGGCCGAGGCTGAATTTGCCTTCGAAACCCAGCGCCAGACACAGGTGATAGACCTCAAGCACATCCAGGTTTTGCTTGACGTCACTGCGCAACGAATCGATTTTCTCGAAAAAGCCTTCGCCCGCCAGGTGCACGCCGAAGTAGCGGAACTGCAACGGCTGCAGTTCGAAGTGACGACGCAGGTCGTTTTCCCCGGAGCGCAACACGCTTTCGTCGAGGAATGCACACAGGGCGTATTGCGTGTCCTTCACCTGTTCAACGCTGTAGTTGGCGTTACGGGCTTCGCGTTCCAGTGTCGAGAAGAAGGCATCGATGCTCGCCTCAAAAGCGATGACCGAGGTCACTTGACGGCCTTTTCGCACGATCAGCGCCATGCTGATGAAGTCTTGCACCAGGTCTTTCAACACCGGTTTTTCAGTTGCGGCCGCCACGGCGCCTTGCATTACGGCTTCGTTCATTTGAGTACCGCCATCAGTTCAAGCTTGAGATTGGTAAAGGCACTGGGTGCGTAAAAAGAGATGGCCTGGGCACTCATCATGCGTTCATACACCCGGCCATGGGGCTCGATGGAGAAGTAGTGATTGTCCAGTCTCACTGGAATCGCGTTGGGTAAGCGGGTCGAGTGATTGAGCGTGACGCCGGGCATGGCGCTGTTGACCACGACTTCAATGTCTTCCGGCGAGCCGACCTTGAACGCGCGCGGCACCAGTTCCAGCAGGCTGGAACCGGGCATGTCGGCGTGCACCGAAATATAGAAATCCGCCTCGGCCAGGCGTGGATCGAGCAGCTGTCCCTGCCAGTACGAAGGCTTGGTCTGGGTCAGGTTGATCATCACGCACTGGTTAGGCACGACGTTGTCGAGCAGTACACGAATCATTTCATCGAGCTTGACCAGCGAGGCCGCCGGGTCGTGATGGTCATACTCGGGGATGTCGTTGAGTTGCGTGTCCAGCGAAAACGTCAGCAAGCCGCCCGCGAGTTCCGCCAGAAACAGATACAAGCGCTCGGGGTGCAGGCGCGGGTGGGCGAGCAAGTGCGCCAGGCCCGGGTGCGCACGGTTCACCGTGTTCAACAGCCAGAACAAGGTCACGTCGCTGGAGCCGAACTCGGCAATCTGGTCCGCGCGTTCGCGACGACGACCCGACAGCGCCTTGCTTTTGGATTGCAGCGCGCCGAGCAATCGTTTGCCCAGACCGGTCAGGGTTTCGTGAGTGCCGACATGCAAGGTCGGGTGCACGAAGTGTGCATCGAGGTTGAAGCCGCCGATGTTGTTGCGCGACAGCCGGGCGATCGGGCAGTGGCTGTAGCCATCCAGGTTATCGCCGTCGATCAGCATCACCACGTTCAGGCGCAGGCTGGTGATTTCGTTCTCGAGGTCGCCTTCGTTGAGGTCCGGCAAGGTGTCGAACTGCTTGCGAAACCGCCGTGCGCTTTTTTGTTCCTGGCCGTCTTCGACGTAATTCATGCCGAACGGCTCAGGCAGTTTCAGCGCGGCGTAGACCTTCAGGTCGTTGCCCTTGAGCAAGTCCTTCAAGTCACGCGCTGCCGGCAGCGGGTCATGCTGCGGCGCGTCGTACAGGCTGCCGTCGGGAAACACCAGTTTCAACCGTTTCAGCTGCAAAGAGCCGGTTGCGAGCGCCTCTTCATCGACCTGCAGCATTTGCACACCCCAATGGAAAGGCGTGTTGCGCAGTGTCGACTCTGCCAACTGATGCTGGTGGAACTCATCCTGATATTGGAAGTGTTGTGGCAAAAGGAACATGCCTTCCGACCACATCACCCGGCTTTGCTTACTCATGAACGCCTTCCAATAGAGAGGTTAATTTTGACTCGGTGGCTTTTTGCGCGGAGCTGGTCGCCGTGTCTTCAGCCTGTTGCACGGCCGCGTCCTGCACACGCTGGGTGAGGGTTGGCTTCGCTGACGGGTCGGGCAGGGCAGAGGCTTGGGCGAGCTGCTCCTGAGTCTTGGGTTTGTTCAAGACATCGACACCGTTCACGGCGGAAACGGTGTTGTTGTTCACCAACACCCGCAGGCCATCGGCGGAAAACCAGATGCCATCCTTGCGCAGCGAGTTGGCGTCAAACGCAACCTTCCAGCGGCTGTTTTCATCCGAGCGGAAAAACGCGGCAACGCCGACGTAGCCTGCGGCCTTGTTCAACGGCCACTTGTCGACCTGGCCCATGCCCGGCAGCAAGGTGATTTCACGGTTTTCGAGCAGCGTATTGCCGAGGGCTT
Source organism: Pseudomonas sp. Emmai (assembly GCF_055179735.1). NCBI lineage: Bacteria > Pseudomonadati > Pseudomonadota > Gammaproteobacteria > Pseudomonadales > Pseudomonadaceae > Pseudomonas > Pseudomonas sp. Emmai. The sequence goes on from NZ_CM143685.1 coordinate 2,806,575, forward strand.
TTTGCGGGTCGTCCCACAGCGTGTCAGCGTCGATCGACGAAAAGCGCTCCAGCGATGTCAGCTGATACACGCGAATCACTACGGACAGCGGTTTGCCGGACTCGTCGGGATTGAGCTGATTACCGCCATCCGACGTCAGGATGACCTTCTCGTTATCGTCGAACAGCATGTCGCCGGCCCATGTATCGTCGACCCGCTTGCTGACACGGTCGGTGACGCCACAGGCCGTCAACGCCATCATCAATGCCACTGCGGTCAGGCATTTTGCCAATGCCGGCTGCGCAGGGCGCTTCCTTGAATGTCTGTTATCCATGATGGCTACCTTTAAATACTCATTCAGCACAGGCTGTAGGCGAAATCGCCGTCGCTGCCCAACGCGATGTTCAAACTCTGGATCGGCTTGTCCTGCGCCATCCGCTCCAGGACCCGTTGCGCCAGTTCCGGCATCAGGGTTTTCGACAGGATGTTGTCGATGTTGCGGGCGCCGCTGTCGACTTCGGTGCAGCGCGAGGCAATGGCTTTGACCAGTGCTTCGTCGTAGTTCAGGACGGCTTGATGGTTGCGCTCGAAACGCTTGCGGATGCGTTCGAGTTTGAGCGCGACAATGCGCTCCAGAATGGCGTCCTTGACCGGGTAGTACGGGACGATGGTCAGGCGGCCGAGGAACGCCGGTTTGAACACCTGGTTCAACTCCTCGCGCAGGCCTTCGACGATGTCTTCCGGCGTCGGTTGCTGCTCGGCATTCAGGCACCACTGCATGATGCGATCGGTGCCGGTGTTGGAGGTGAGGATGATCACGGTGTTGCGGAAGTTGATCTCCCGGCCTTCACCGTCATCCAGCACACCTTTATCGAACACCTGGAAAAACAGTTCGAGCACGTCCGGATGGGCTTTTTCCACTTCATCCAGCAGCACCACGCTGTAAGGCTTGCGCCGCACGGCTTCGGTCAGCACGCCGCCTTCGCCATAACCGACGTAACCCGGTGGCGAACCCTTAAGGCTCGATACCGTGTGGGCTTCCTGGTACTCGGACATGTTGATGGTGATCAGGTTACGTTCGCCACCGTACAGGGTGTCGGCCAGGGCCAGCGCGGTTTCGGTCTTGCCGACACCGCTCGGGCCGAGCAGCAGGAACACCCCGATCGGCTTGTTCGGGTCTTCCATGCGTGCGCGGGATACCTTGATGCGCTTGCCGATTTCCTGCAGGGCGTGATCTTGTCCCAGTACCCGTTCGCCCAGCAGCGCGGGCAGGCGCTGGACGGTGTCGATTTCATCACGGAGCATTTTGCCCAACGGGATGCCGGTCCAACCGGAGATCACTTCGCCTATGGTCCCGCCGTCGACCAACGCATGCACCAGCGGTTGTTCACCCTGGACGCTGGTCAGCTCGGCGCGTACCGCTGCAATCTCGCGGGCATCGGGTGTCTGGTTGTCCGGATGGCTGAGCGCGCCGAGTTTTTCCACCAGTTCCAGTTCGCGTTGCCACTGTTGCTCCAATGCATCGCGGGTTTGCTGTTGCGCCAGTAACTCGGTGTCGAGAATTGCCAGGCGCCGGGCATGGTCGCTGCCTTTGGCGGCTTCTTGCTGCAGCACCGAGATTTCAGCCTGAAGGTTGTCGATGGTTCTTTTGCAGTCTTCCAGCGGCCCCGGCTGCGACGATTGGCCGAGGGCGACCCGCGCGCAGGCGGTGTCCAATACGCTGACGGCCTTGTCCGGCAACTGGCGCCCGGTGATGTAGCGATTGGACAAACGCACGGCTTGCACCAGCGCTTCGTCCATCACCGTAACCTTGTGGTGATCCTGCATTTTGGCCAGCAGGCCGCGAAGCATGTGGATCGCCTTGTCTTCGTCCGGCTCCTCGACCTTCACCACCTGGAAGCGACGTGCCAGGGCGGCATCTTTCTCGAAGTACTTCTTGTACTCGGCCCACGTGGTCGCCGCGATGGTGCGCAATTCGCCTCGGGCCAAGGCTGGCTTGAGCAGGTTGGCTGCGTCGTTTTGCCCGGCCTGGCCACCGGAGCCGATCAGGGTGTGGGCTTCGTCGATGAACAGGATGATCGGGTGCAGGCTACGCTTGGTTTCTTCGATGACCGACTTGAGGCGGCTTTCGAACTCGCCTTTCACCCCGGCACCGGCCTGGAGCAAGCCCAGGTCCAGGGTGTGGATGGCCACGTCTTTAAGCACCGACGGCACATCTCCGTGGATGATGCGCAGCGCCAGGCCTTCAACCACGGCGGTTTTACCGACGCCGGCTTCACCGGTCAGGATCGGGTTGTTCTGGCGCCGACGGGTGAGGATGTCGACCATTTGCCGAACCTCGAACTCACGTCCCAGCACTGGATCAATCCGGCCTTCGCGCGCACTTTGCGTCAGGTTGATGGTGTATTGATCGAGAGCCGGGGTCTTGCCGTTGCCTTTAACCGTACTGCGCGCAGCGACGTCCGCACCCGCCAACGGCTTGGCTTGCTGCGATTCGGCGCTGCCTTCGACCAGCGCGCCGAGGTTGACCCGCAGGTCGTCGGCATTGATTTTTTCCAGCTCGGGGGCGGACGCGATCACTACCCGGCGCAGCTCGTTGTCATCCAGCAATGCTTGCAACAGATAACCGGTGCGAATCTGCCCTTGCCCGAACTCGATAGAGGCCAGCACCCAGGCTTGCTCGATCATTCGCGTAATGTGCGGCGACAGTGCAGGCGTGCGAGTGTTGCCTTTTTTGAAGGTCCCCAGCGCGGTCACCAACTGAGCCTGCAGGCGATCCGGCACCACATCGTAGTGACGCAGAATGGCCGGCAGGTCGTTGTCGTTGCTGTCGAGCAACTGCAATAACAGGTGCTCGATCTCGACGTCGTAATGCTGTTCCGACAAGCACAAGGCCGCGGCACTTTCGGTGGCGGTGCGGCTGGTGTCGTTCAGTTTGGCAAACAGGGACTTCAGGTTCACAGGGAGACCCCATCAAAAGGAATGTGGAAGAGGGCACAACGGGAAGGTTCCACGTCGACACCAGGACGTTTGAGCCAGCCTTGCCAGCCCAGTGCAACGTTGCCCTGGCGACCGAGGCGGGCCACGGGGACTGCTTCGGGTTTGAGCCGGGGCGACAACTGGAAGTCCAGTTCGGCGCCGACGTAGAACCGCACCAGCTCCACCAGTTTCTGGTAGTCGACGGTGCCTGGCTGGAAGCGCTGATAGTCGACCAGGTCCAGCGGACCCAGCTCGATGCGCACGCACGATTGGTAATCCCAGACCCGGTTACCGGCGACTGCGCTTTGCCCGAGCGCGGCGTTTTTGCGGCCCAATTGCGTGCATTGGCTGGCGTCGAGTTTCAGCCAGCGTCCGGCAAATGGCTTGACCTTGAATGGCAGCGAAAAATAGAAGGACAGCATCACTTCAAGGTTCAGCGAGTTGCGCGGCTTCTGGGCAAACAGGCCGGAGAAATAGCTGAACAATTCGCGCCGCAGCGGTGAGCCTTGCTTGTCGAATTTCTGCTTCTGCGCCTCAGGCCCGAAGCCCACCAGGTTGAGCAGGTAGCGATCGAAATCCGAGGTGCCGTTGCGTTCGTATTCGATGTAGAACTTGTATTTCTGCCAGGCCTCGTAGAACAGCGTGGTCATTCGATGCGAGAACATATCGAGGAAGGCGTGGGCCGCATCATCGCGGTGCTGGATATGCCGCTCGATCAACAACTCGGTGTAGGGACGCGGCAACACGCCGGACGGCCCGACCAGTCCCATGAACGTGACTTGCACTTCAGACAGGGGCAAACCTGCCGCGGACACCTTGCCTTCACGCTCAAACTGCAAGTCGCTGACTTCACTCGCAGGGAAGTTCAAAGACAGCTGCGAGCGAAAACGCAAAGGGTCTTCGTGCGGTCGAGTGTCCAGGTCCATGCGCCCGGTTCTGCTGTAATGCAGACGGAGCAAACGCACCAATTGGAAAAACTCGAATCGGTGCGGCTCAGCCCGTGCCTGATCGATCAGACCAGGGGTTGATCGCCGGTTCGCGGTGGCCATTGGACGACTCTCTTTTCGCGCTGCAAGGTGCGAAGGGTTAATTGGGTAAAACTGTTCATGGTGCAGTACTGGCCAAAGAAGTGGTCGAGCACCATGCCGAACAAAAACACACCGCTGCCGGTGTATTGGCTTTCATCGAAATTGAGGGTGATACCGACGCCTCGGACAAAGTTCGGACGTGGATGGCCGATGCGTGCCACCACCGGCTCGCTGCTGACCGAGACAATGCCGTTGATCTGTTTGCGCAGCGCCGACACATTGCGGTAGTTGTAGAGCGACAGCAGCTCCAGCAGCACTTCGCGCCCCTGGGACACCAGCGACATGTGGTTGAGCGAGAGGTGCGAAATCAGCCGCCAGATCACCCCGTTACCCAGCGGCACGCGCGCGGTTGCGGTGGGTTTGCGCAAGCAGCGGATGTCCTGGATCACCGAGTTGCCGGGGATGTTGAAGTCTCCGCGCTCACCGCCGAACGGCAGCATCAACGGCAGGTCACGATTGCTGCAGGTCAGGCGCAAGCTCAAGGTGTCGTTGCTGGAGTTGATCAACTCCAGTTCGCGATCCACCACCCGGATAAACACATCCGACCCATCACGCTGGCGCGACTGCACCGGCCGACGTCGTGCGATCCAGAAGCTCTGGCCGGGACCTTGATCGCCACGCGGTTCGAAGAACGGATGACAGGTGCTGACCTGATCGACACCGCCGACTTTGCGCACCCGACGCACACGATCGATCGACACCACTTCCGCCGAGCCTTGCAGGCGCACATCCGGCGTTACGGCATACTCGTGCTGGGCGTGGGTCAACTTGATCGGCTCTGCCTGTTGGCGGAACAGATTGATGATCGGCGTGCAGTTGAGCTTGAAGTTATTGCGCCCGATGTTCTGCGTCAGGCGCGCCAGGCGATCGCTCAGGTCGTAGTCCGAAAAGTAGAAGTTGATCTCGATTTTCTCGAGGTTCTGGCCCGCTAACAGCCGCGCAAAACCCGACAGGTCGAAGAACATGAACTTGTCCGGGAAGGTGAAGTACTCGTGCAGCAAGCGATAACCCAGGAACGAGCGCTCCGAATAATCCACCAGGCCTTCATCGCGACCATAACCGACGGCTTTCAGCGCGTTCGCTGGCAGCGAGATCTCGCGGGTTCGCCCCTCATCCTCGAACGACAACGTAGCCTTGGCCAGGTTGTTGAACAGCAGCTCATAGAGCTGCAGCATCAGGGTGCTTTCGCCATCGAGGAAAAAACGCAAGCTGTCCAGTTCCATCTTGCCGAACAACACATCAGAGGTCGCCGTCAGGCCGATGCGCAGGCGTGCGACCAAGTCAGCGCGATGACCGTTGAACGCTGAGCGTTCCATTTCAATGAACGACGCTTGATGCACTGCCACCGGCCACAGTTCAACCGGGTAGCAAGTGCGGAATTTGCACACCACGCCATCAATCGGGTTGGCGCTGAGTTCGGTGTGGCGGGCGACGCGGAAGGCTTCGGTGACCTTTTCCTGCTTGCCCATGTTGAACTCGACGATCGACATCGATGGGGTAGGGCGCAGGTAATGCGGGTACAACACTTCGAGAAACGACTCGACGATTTCGGGCAGCTCATCGTCGAGTTTTTTGTGCACGCGGGCCGACAGGAACGAGAACGCTTCGATCAAGCGCTCGGTATGCGGGTCTTCGCAGTTATCGCCCTCGATGAGCAACCGCGAAGCAATCTTCGGGTACTGGCTCGCGAACTCCTGCCCTAAAAAGCGCAGGTGCGACAGTTCCTTTTCGTAATAGGGCAGCAGATCGTCGAGCATCAGTTGAGGTTCTGCACTTTGTATTCCTGGGTGTTGACCTGCAGCACCGCGTCGAAGGAAACCTGACGGGTGATGTCCTGCAGGCGCAGTACTGCGTCCACGCGGAAGGTCAGCATGCGTTGGCCGGTTTGTTGGGCGAGCAGTTGGACTTTTACGCTGCGAAACCGTCGATCGCCGACGGTGATCGCTTTCTCCAGTTGTCGTTGAATCAACAGGCGGTCTTGTGGATCAAGCACGCTGCGACTGGTGAAATCCGGCATGCCGTAGTCGAGGATGGTTCCGCCCAGATTGACGAAACCCTCCAGCTCGTTGGCGACCAGGGACTGGCGCGTGTTGACCAGCACCTCCAGGTCGCGAACGATGCTGGCCTTGTAATCGGCCAGCGAACACAAGCGTTGCGATGAAGCTTCCATGGATTGATGCGGATGATCGTCCAGCAATCGATCCAGCAACGATGGCAACAGCTTGTGTTGACTACTCATATAGCCTCCCTGGCAATGGTGTGGATCAGCCGCGAGTCGATTGCGGCAATTCGGCGACCAGGCGCAACGAAGCGGTCAGCTCGTCCAGTTGGTAATGTGGACGCAGGTACGTCACGGCCTTGTACACACCTGGTTTGCCGGGAACCTCGAACACTTCAGCCCGCGCTTCGCGCAACGGGAATTTGGCCTTGGCTTCCTGGCTGGCGGTGTCATCCAGCAGCACATAGCTCGACAGCCATTTGTTGAGGAACATCTCGACGTCCTTGCGGGACGCGAAGCTGCCGATCTTGTCGCGCATGATCGCCTTCATGTAGTGCGCGATGCGCGACGTGGCGAAGATGTATTGCAGCTGCGCGGAAAGCCGGGCGTTGGCGTTGGCGATGTCGGTGTTGTAGTGCTTCTGTTTCTGCGCCGACTGAGTACCGAAGAACGCGGCGTAGTCGGTGCCTTTGCAGTGCACCAGCGGAATGAAGCCAAGGTCCGACAGTTCTTTTTCACGACGGTCGGTGATGGCGATTTCGGTCGGGCACTTGAGGGCGATTTCGCCGTCATCGGTTTTGAACGTGTGCGTCGGCAGGCCTTCCACCAGACCGCCACCCTCGACACCGCGAATCGCCACGCACCAGCCGTAACGCGAGAACGCGTCGGTGACCCGAGTGCCCAGCGCGTAGGCGGCGTTCATCCACAGGTACTTGTTGTGGTCGCGGCCATCGACGCTTTCCACGAAGTTGAATTCTTCAACTGGCGTGGTATCCGGGCCATAAGGCAGGCGACCCAGCACGTGCGGCAACGTCAGACCGACATAACGCGAGTCTTCGGAGGCGCGGAACGACTTCCACTTGGCGTATTCGACGGTGTCGAAAATCTTCGCCAGGTCCCGTGGGCCGGACATGTCGGTAAACGAATCCCAGCCGAACAGCTCTGGCGAAGCCGCCGAGATAAACGGTGCATGGGCCGCGGCGGCGACATGGGAAATCTCTTCGAGCAGGTACATGTCTTCGGGGCTGCGATTGAACTCGTAATCACCCAGCAACATGCCGAACGGTGCACCACCGAAGGTGCCGTACTCTTCTTCGTAGATCTTTTTGAACAGCGCGCTCTGGTCGAATTCGGAGGCGGACTTGAGGTCGCGCACCAGGTCTTTCTTCGACGCATTGAGCAGGTGAATCTTCAGCGTGGTGCTGGTTTCGGTCTGGTCCACCTGATACTTCAGGCCACGCCACGACGCTTCCAGTTGCTGGAATTCGCGAGCATGCATGATTTCGTTCATCTGCTCGGAGAGCATCGCGTCGATTTCGGCGATGCGCGCATCGAGCACGGCAATCAGGTCCTTGCTCGGCGTCATTTCGCCTTCGAGCACCTGGCTGACCAGTTCGCCGATCAAATCACGTGTGCGGGTGCGCTCAGTCTCGGAGCGCGCCACACGGCTTTGCGAAATGATGCTGTCGAGCAGCGAGGATTGCGGGGCGAAGTTTTCCACTTCAACCAGATCGCCGTCCTGTTGAGTCACGGTTTGCTTATCGTTCATCTTCAGGCTCCTACTCTTTGCCATCGGTGGCTGGAACAGCGGCTTCACGGCCGAATTCCTTGCCCAGCGTTTTCAACTTTTCGGTGTTCTGCAACACGTCCATGAGCAGCTCTTCGAGCTTGTCGTTGCCGCCCATCTTGTTGCGCAGATCAGCCAGCTTGTTGCGCACTTCCAGCAGCTTGCGCAGCGGCTCGACCTGCTTCACCACGTTCTGCGGCTCGAAGTCTTCGAGGGCGTTGAAGTTGAGCTCGACGCCCAACTGCGTGCCGTTCCTGACCAGCGTGTTGTCGACCCGATAACTCAGGCGCGGCTTGATGCCCTTGAGCACGCCGTTGAAGTTGTCGCGGTCGATGAAAATGAACTTGCGCTCTTTGAGCTTCGGCAGCGGCTCCAGCGGGTTGCCGGAGAAATCGCCCAGCACACCGACGACAAAGGGCAGCTCTTTCTTTTCCTGAGCGTCACCGATATCCACGTCATAGGTGATATGGACCCGAGGCGCGCGAACGCGGTCGAGTTTGTGCTGGGTACTTTCCTTCTTCGCCATCGTGATCTCCTGTGCGAACCAATTCGCTGCAAGTCGTTTGCGTTCCGGCCAGCGGGTGGCCGGGCGCGTTACATTCCTTCGATCGTCAGCAGAAGGCGCTGACGGATTTCATCGTTCATTTCAATAATGTTTTCGTGCCCCACCAACTCTTCGAAGCTGGTATTGCCGGCGATCTGCGTGCTGCTGCGGATAACCGATTCGTCCGGCAATTGGGAGCGCACCGGTGAGCCGATGACGCAGAAGGGCAGGTCACCAAAGTCTTTGAGGCGCTCGAAACTGAGGGGGAAGCGCAGGCCGCCAAACAAACGGCCCAGGCCAGGTGACTGGCTCAGGCAGTAGAACAACACCAGGTAGTGCACGACGAAGCGGTACAACTCGGCGCTGCTGCGATTGGGGTCTTTGATGACGGTGCGAAAGCGCGCCAGGTCGAACGAGTTGAAGCCCACGACCCAGCGCACAGGGCTGGTGATGCGGATGGTCTGGCCGCTTTGCGAGAGCACCTTGTCGTACTCCAGCGGAAACAGTTCCGGCGTCGTGCCGATCAGGTTGAGAGGCACTTCCAGTTCATTGACCAACTGAAAGGGCGTCGCCGACCCGATGCGGTCGTAGAGTTCCTTGAACTCCTTGAAGTGGTGCTGGGTTTCGCGGCCGCTGCTGCGCTGCGCGCCTTGCAGGTATTCACCGAAAAACGTCTGCGGACGGATCAGCAATGCGAGGGTCGACAGATAATCCGAAGCCTGCGCCTTGAGCGCATCGGAAATGGCCCGGGTCTGGCTTCGCAATTTGATCAGTGCTTCAACGTCAAACGTCTGAGTCATCGGTGTATCTTCCTTGAACTCTTTACGACCGCTTCCCGATTCTTCAGGGAAAACGTGAAGAGCTACGAATTTCTCAATTGAGCACCTGTTCACAAAGTGCGATGGCCGACGTTTCTACATCGGAAATGCACATTGGCAGGAATTTGTAGGAACACGGTGCTGGCATATGGATGTCGAGTGGCCAGCAACGTCGTATATGGCAACATCTCGAATAGAAAAGTTCATACAGAAAAGGATTTTTTCTCGTTTTTGATACATGCCGCAATGATGTCCGCTTGCCATTAGTTGACGGATCTGTCTGACAGAAGACTCTGAAACCTAGCAAGTTCAATGGTTTGAGAAGGATTATGGATCCAATTTCCAAGTGAAATTAATTTGAAAAAAGGTGAACCGGTTCACCAAATTCAGGTTCGGTCAGTGACAGCTAAAACGTGAACGGAGAAAAAGGGAGGATTTATTGCGCCTGGAAGTGATGGCAATACAGAGTATTTGGAATAAGGAAAAGTTTATTTCGTTGCTCTGTTTGTCGGACGGCATTGCGGGGTTGCATAGGGTTGGCATCGCTGTATAGCGCGTTCAGTGCCATTACGTCCCAGGGAGCTTTAGCGACGGGCTGTGCAAATGCGCAAGGGACGCGCCCATGCCAGAACTGGCCTTGCGCTCGTTCTATGCGCCTGATGTGAAGCTCGAAAAGAAAAAACGCTGGGTCCAGTTCAGCTGATGCAGTTTTGTCGTGACGACAAGAAACTCAAGGAGAAGGAGTTGGCGGAACTGATTGGTACGTACCTGAACGCAGGAACGGCGCGGCATTTGTTGCAGCAGCGCTATGAGCAGGCGTAACGGAGGGGGCGCTGGCAGCCGCTGAGGTTGTCAGCCATTGAGTGAGCGGTGTCCTATTTTTCAAAAGCAGCAACGCTGACGGCGCCATTGTGCAAGTCGACCAAGTAGCTGAGGCCATTCCAGTTACCGGCAATCACCGCCGCATCTTTGTCGCAGTAGAGGTTCATGTAGGGCTTGTCGACTTCCGTGCCATGGGGGCTTTCTTCGATTTGCCAGAGCAGTTCACCGTGCATCGACAGTGCGAAGACGTTTCTATTGAAAATCACATCGGGCGCGGGCTCGACCAGAATCAACAGCCTGTTGTTGTGTTGAAAGGCCTCTTTGACGGGGTAAGGCAGGTAAATGGGTTGACCTGCTATCCATAGGGTTCCGTTTTCAACACGATGCCACGTTTCGGTCATTTCTTTAATTCCCATAAATCACTTCGTCCATGTCGTCATGGGGTGGGGCGCTTTCGAATAACTGTTGCGCCAGGTGTTGTATATGTTCTGACCAAGCAATCGTTTTGACCCATTCTTCGGGCATTCCCGTCACCCCGTACAGCGCCCCGGCTATCTGGCCGGCCGTAGCTGCCACGCTGTCGGCATCATCCGCCAGCTTGGCAGCCAGCAGGATCGCATCCTTGAAGTTGTCCGTGTTCCAGACTGCCCACAGAGCTGCTTCCAGCGTATCGATGACGTAACCAGAGGAACGTATTTGATCGCGGCTTTTTTGTTTGTATTCGCCAGCGTTGATGATCAAGGGGCGGGGATACAAAGCACGAACCATTGGCGACAAGGTTTCTTCTTTGTCCCCCCCCATTGAGGGCCAGGTGCAGTTGAGCGCCAAGCAGTTCGCAGCAATTTTCCGCCTCTACAGCCCGGTGAGTGCAACGGCTTTGCGCCGAGCTTTCTCGCCAAGTGCCGGACAAAGAGTGGCGGCGGAAGATGGCGGTGGGTGCCAGTCTGATGATTGTTCCATTGCCAGCTGTGGAAGGGTGATCGTTGCCGTACCAGTCAACACCATGGACCAGTAGTCCTTCCAGTGCGGTGCGAGTGGCATTGCCAATGTCAAAACATTTTCCGTTATGGCTGTTTTCGCCATTTTTATACCAGCGACAAAGCCGTTGTGTGTAATCGAGGAAATCGAAATTATTGTTTGCTACGTAAGTGTCTGCGAGGGCCAGCGCCATGCTCGTATCGTCAGTCCACTCTCCCGGTTTTAGCTTGAAGGGACCACCTCCGACCATGTCATTAACATGCTCTCGATCACGAGGCAGAAACTCCAGCGTTGTACCCACTGCGTCGCCGATCGCCAACCCAAGCAGGCAACCCTTTGCTCGGTCCAGCGCCTGTTCTTCAGTGAGGGTGCAAGGTCTGGAAGACAGCCAGCCAGGCTTCTCGTTTGCCAACTTGGGGGCGTCCGGCTGCAACATGAAATCCATGCGTTGACGCAGTTGAGGGGATGGAGGTGGAAGGAGATGGTCGTAACGCTCAGTGTATTTGGAGAGCACTTCGTTTGAGCTTCTTAAATCGATCATGGGCTCTCTTCCGTTTGGTGTGCTCTCGAAGATACTTTCATTCTGGGCAACTTGGGCGTGGTCATGAGGAATTTAGCTTCGATCAAACGTATCCCATAACACCTTTCGAATTGCGTCCAGCCGTGCGTTATCTACGACTCGTTGCTCAACGGTATCCCTATCAATATAGACGTCAGAGAATCCTGATTTGGTTCCTGCCATTGTTCTATACATGGATGTTGCTTCGCGCCACTCGTTACTGTCCGACAAAGGATCTTCAGAAAGAATTCGCATTATTGCATTTATACCAGCATCAAAATTTCTACAGCGTTCTTTGTGAAAAATTTCTTTGAGCTCAATCAGCAGTGTTATGCAATGTGAGTTTGTCATGGTTTTTCTTTTCGCCCAAAGAGTACTCGACTTCGCTTCATGTTTTACTGATTTTTTCTTTGATGAGTTTATAGGCGCCCCAATCTCGGCCACCTATTAATTCAATATAGAAGTTGGTGTAAGCGCTTTTGAGGTCGCTATAGTCCCTGAGATTGGTTTCATCGAACAGTCGGTGGCCAGGGATTTCTCTGGGTTCAATATTCTCCGATAAGGCGCCTCGTTCAGCTGCTGATAGTAGTGAATCTAGTTGACTGTATAGCATTGCCACTGTTTGATCTTTGTCTTTAAAGGATTCGAGCTTTTCACGTAATAGGCGTGCGGCTATTTTCAGTTCATTAATATTAGTTTTCATTTTATCTGCTTGCTGAACCAATCGCCCAACTGTGCCTTGAGCCAGCACAGGGTTGGCGATTCGCCTCCAGTCATTTCGGTAATACTATTTTTAGCCCATTTGCCGATTGCTCAGCTATGTAGTAGACATCCATCAGCGCCCTTGCCAGTTCGGCATCGGTGTCTTCGAACTCTTTTGCACCGATAAATCCCAGTGTCAGATCGTGCAGTCTGGACTTGTCCTGTTCGGTTCCATCAAATACCGACCTAACGTACATAAGCTGGTTTATCAGCGACGTATATACAGGAAGCTGTGGGCAGCCATCACGTCGATCGATGGTGATCGCAAGGGCTTTGTCGACGTATTCGAGTGGGGTCGAAGGTTTCATCATTCACCTGAACTGATTAGCTTAAAGCCTTCCTTTTACCCTGGCCCTTCAGGCCAGAAAGTTTGATTCCTTCCTCCGAGTGCCAGGCTGTGGCCATGTCTTCCTGAAATGTAGACAGGCAGGCGAGTAGCCCTTGGTAATTGGCAATGGCGGACAAGCCCAGGTCCATGAGAATCAGATTTCCGACTTGCAGCCGATACCGGCCCCGGGGACAACTCCGGGTTGTCTTAGATAGCCGAGCCTCTGTTAGTTCCAGGCTTCTCAATTAGCAACTCGTCCAGTTCTCTACGACGGCATTTCATAACGAATTCCACTGCGGCATCAATGTCTTTTTGAAAAAGTTCGAAGCTTGCGCGATCTATTTCGTAATATTCCTCATAGTCAACCATGCCGTTGCTAACTGGAAATGAAACGTAGAACCTCCCGGAGGTTTCCTCGATTCCTATCGAAAAAAGTTCCTCGCGATTTACATAAATGTCTTGAAATTTCATCGTGTTCTCTACTTTAAAGGAGTTGTCTTAAATAGCTCCGAGGAGATCTTCCCGGCGTCAATTACTGCTTCAAGGTTACCATCTGGCAATTTTCCGCCCGGAAGCCAAAACTGGTTGGCGCCCGCTTCATTGCCAGATGGGATGCGCAGCCCTAGTTTGTCAGGAGAAGGAATATCAATACGCACAAGTGTCTCTCTCTCCAAAAAGCCTTCTGGAAGACCGAGTGCCTTTTCCATGGCTCCTTTGTCGCCAGCGGCCTTAGCCAAAATTTCGTCTACTTCATGGTTGGCCATGATGAATGAAGTACCATCTTTTTGAGCTATTCCATATTTTTCAAAGTTAGATTTTGGCATCAGACGTGAAGCGCCTTTCTGAAATTGTGCAAGGTGCTGAGCGATATAATCGGGATTTAGATATGTCGTCGGATCCGGCCTCGAGCCTTTTGGTATTGCGAGAATATCACCCGCAGTGAAGCCAGGTTTGAACATAGGAGGATTAATGTCTACCGGCCGCCTGTCAGAACGTTCGCGCGCCGGAGGGGGCTCCTGTCTCGTCAACCGCACCGGCTCATTCACCCTTAACGCCGGCTCCGCCAGCAACTTCTGCTCATTCCTGGCGAGCCACCCAGCCAATTGCTTGTTCGATATCTCGGCCTGAAGCTTCGCGCTGCGCGTCGCGATGCTTTCCATGCTGCCCACGACACCGGCTTTCACCTGGCCGCGTGTCAGGTAGGTGACGATGGCAGTGAGCAGCAGCAATACCAATTGCTCTTTCCCGCGAGCCAGTTGTCGCGCCGCTCGTTCGATACGTTCCTGCACCAATGCGGCAGAACCACCAGTAGGGTCCAGGCCAGCAGGTTTGACGCCTTCTTCCGAATGCCAGGCTGTGGCGATGCCTTCTTGCAATGTTGATAGGCAGGCGGGTAGGCCTTGGTAAAAATATTCGGCGATGGCAGACAAACCCAGGCCCATAAGAATCAGGTTACCGACTTGTAAACCAATTCCCCCGCCCACTATGGCTCCAGGGCCAGCCCCGACGCCAAATGCGAAGGCACCCGCTGCGCCCCCGGCGATGGTGCCGACCGCAACGCTACCGCCCAGAATCATTGAGACTTCTTTGACCAGCTGCAGCAGCACAGGGAGGATCTGCTCGATTTCGATCGAGGCCCACTTGCGCTTGAGGTCCATCTGGATGATCGGGTAGGAGAGCGTCATGGCACGACCCACCGCATCGATCCGGTGCCCGCCCATGTAGCCATAGACTTGACTCGGACCGTTACTGACGCGCCGGGTAAAGCCGTTCCAGTTGTCGTGAGCGCTCTGCAAGCCCTCATTGACGCCCTGGTTCAGCTCGCTGAATTTCTGATCGAGATTTCGTTCGACGTCGGCCCAGCTGGGCACATTCGCTAAAAGATCCATTTACACATCACTGCCCTTGGGTGGAAGAAGCTTCCCTGTCGCTACGTTTTAAGTGTCGGATATTCGACTCTTATGCGTGAGCCGCAATACTGGCCATTAGCCGCAGTCTAGACCGCACTACGGGTAATAAAATTCAATGTGGATCCCATTTTTATTATTCACGTTACACCCGGCAATGATGTCAATGAGGCACTAGTCGCTTTTTAATAGCACCTAATTCTCGTTCCTCGTTGATATATCGGCGTTTCTACGGTGCTGAATGGGCTCATAAATATTTTTCAAACTTTCCTGATGGACGAGTTCGCGTCTGGAGATCGCTGTGCAAGGCCGGTTCCGGGTTGACACGGTGCAGGGCGAAGGTGTTTCCTTTGCTGCTTTCGAAGCGCCGTTATGCTGCTCAGACTGTGACCGTTCTCTCAATTTTGCGTGGTTAGTGGCACTTTCGCACTGCGCCACGGTCGCAGTACCAGACTTTGAATCCCGTTTTCAGAAATCTTCTACGGTCTCAAAAGTATGACGGGTAAAAGCTTGTAGGCAGTTTCATACAAAGTTTCGGGTATTTAGGTCTGCCATCTCACAAGGCGGCGGGTTGTTTCCCTGATCCATGATGTTGCAATCGGGTTTTGACCCTCTTGTCAGATTCGTTATGCGCAGTGGCTGGCGAGGACGGTAGCGTTCTCCACTGCTTTCAAGGAGATACACATGTTGATGGACCTTGCCGCGATGCTTTCGCCGCAGAATCGGCGCCTGTTCAAATTCACGAACCTTGCCAATCCCGACCAGCAATTATTGCTTGAGTCCTTCAAGGGAACTGAAGGTCTGTCACGTGCCTATAACTTCGAATTGCTGCTGGTGTGCCAGGATTCGGAGGTTGAGCTCAAGTCGATGATGGGCCAGCACGTGGTGCTGGAGATCGAGCTGGCCGAGGCGGGCCCACGGTATCTGTCGGGTTACCTGACACGCTTCGCCAGTATCGGCAGTGACGGCGGCATGGCCCGCTACACCGCGACGCTGAACCCCTGGTTCTCGATGCTGAAAAACCGTTTCGACACCCGCATCTTCCAGGGCTGCACCGTCGAAGACGTAGTGACTCAGGTGTTCGCCTTATGCACCGCGTTTTCCCGGCATGAATTCCGCCTGAGCAAGCCGCTCAAAAAGTACACCTACATCACCCAATACCGCGAAACCGATTTCAACTTCGTCCAGCGCCTGCTGGAAGAAGAGGGGATGTTCTACTACTTCGAGCACACTGCCGAAGGCCACGTCATGATCATCTGCGACGACTCCACCACGCTGGTGCCGTTGCCTGAGCAGCCACAGATTCGCTATCACACCGCTTCGGTCACCGAGACTGCCGACTCCATTACCCAATGGAGCGGCAATCGCCAATTGCAGTCCGGAAAGATCGCGGTCCAGACCTTCGATTACCGCCAGCCAACCAATCGCCTGCCGGTCACCATGAAGAGCCTGAACAAGCAGGGCGATGTCGAAGATTTCGAGATCTACGATTTCCCCGGCCAGTACACCCACGGCACGTACGACGAAGGTGAGGCGCTGGTCCGGTTGCGCGTTGAAGCGCTGGAGCTGAAAGGCAAAAGCTTTCAAGGCGCGAGTAACTGCCGCGCGATGAAACCCGGCTACACCTTCGAACTGCTGCAGCATTACGACCACGATCAAGGCTCGGCCGACGATCGCCAGTTTCTGCTGATGAGCGTCGAAAGCGAAGGCCACAACAACTACCTCAACGGGTACCCGGCGAGTTACTACAACACCTTCTCCTGCGTGCGCAAAAAGATCGTGTTCCGCCCCCAACTGACCACACCGCGCCCGACCATTTCCGGTCCGCAAACCGCCATCGTTGTCGGCCCGCCGGGCGAGGAAATCTTCACCGACGAACTCGGCCGCGTGAAAGTGCAATTCCACTGGGACCGCAAAGGCGAGCACAACGACAAGAGTTCGTGCTGGGTCCGCGTAGCCCAATCCGGAGCCAGCGGCGGCTTCGGCAGCATCCTCATTCCCCGGGTCGGCGATGAAGTCGTCGTGGTCTTTCTGGACGGCAACCCTGATCGTCCGTTGATCATGGGCAGCCTCTATAACAGCCAGAACACACCGCCGTGGTCACTGCCGGCGAACAAGACGCAGAGTGGGTTTTTGACGCGGTCGATGAAGGGCGATGGCGGTACGGCGAACTTTTTCCGCTTTGAAGACAAGGCGGGGGCCGAGCAGGTCATCGTGCATGCCGAGCGCAACATGGACACCGAGATCGAGGTCGACGAGATCCACAGCGTCGGCAGCAATCGCACGATCACGGTCGGCGGCACGCACACCGAAACGATCAAGAAAGACACGGTGATGAATGTTCAGGAAGGCTCGTTGACGATTCAGGTCGACAACCAGTTCATTCAGGTCAATGCCAAGCAGCACATCATTCTTCAGGTGGGGGACAGCAGCATCACCCTCACGCCGGATGGCATCGAGATCAAAGGCAAGACGATTGTCACGACCAGCACTGGCACCACCCAAATCACGGGCTCCGAGGTTCGGGTCAATGACTAGAGAATCGTGTCTATGACCAGAACCAGCATTTACGATCGCATTTCCGCCAAGCGTATTGCCCTGGAGGAAGCCGCGCGCCTTGAGCAGCAAAATGCGCCGGTCGTTGAGCGAGAGCCCGAGCCGGAACCCATGCCTGTCGTTGCCCTGAAAAGCACGCCCAGCAGCTTCAATTTCGGCGGTTTCAATCTGGAATTCCCAGCGGGTTTCAACTTCCGCGATATCCAGACGACCATCGAACACGAAGGCGAGCCGATCATCCTGACGATCAAGCGTCGTGATGTGGCGCAAGGTCAGAACCTGGAAAAGCTGTTCGACGCCTCCGTGCAGATGTTTCGCACGATTTATCCGGAGTTACGCGTCATCCGACAGCGCGAGTACAGCGTGGCGGGCAGTGCCGCGAAGTCTCTGGATTTCCATTTCAAGATCGGTCACGCCGAACGCCACGGACGCCTCGTAGGCGCCATTGTTCCTGTCGCCGGCAGTGACGAAGTGCAGTGGCTGAATATTTCTTGCGTGATTGATCCGACCAAGCCTGTCCTCAGTCTTTGGCTTGTTGATTTTGACAGCATGCTCGAAGGCCTCGCAGCGCGCTGAACGCATACTTTTTTCGATTTTCAGGAATTTACATCACATGGATTACGAGTTGCAGGAAGGCAGCATCGCGTTGCCGCAAGGTTTTCAGGACCGCACGGTGAATATGTTTGTACTGGGGGCGAGCGTTCCTGCGCCGTTGAGCATCACCATCTCCCGGGACATGCTGCTGCCCGCCGAGGTGCTCAAAGCCTACGTTGATCGTCAGGTGAAAATGCTTGCCTCCAAGCTGCGCGGCTACACCCTGCTAGGCAAAAAGGCGGTTGCGCTGTCGACCTCTGCGCCGATCGACGGCATCCAGATCGATGCGTATTACATGACCGATGGTCGACCGTTCTATCAGCGCCAAGCGGCATTTCTGATTGAGCCCGGCCGCGCAATTATTTTCTCCACCACAGCCCAGGCCGATTTCAGTAGCGAGCAAAACCAGAACTGGATGGACCTGCTGGCCAGCTTCCAGCCTCGCCTGCCCGGCGCAACCAAGACCGACTCCAGCGAACAGGAGTAACGGCCATGTTTGAAGCCGCAAGGTTTGGCGATGAAATCGCTCACACCAGTGCCCTGGGCGGGTTTCTGATCGGTGCCGCGCTCGGTATTGCGCTGATCGCCACGGTTGCTATCGCGACGTTCACCTGTGGGTTTGGTGTGGCTTTGTTGGCGGGTCTTGCGGCAGGCGTCGGAGGTAGCTTGCTGACTGCCGCAGGGGAGGCGATCGGCAGTATGTTTTCATCGCCCTCCGGGACCATCGTCACCGCATCGGACAACGTATTCATCAATAGCCGCAAGGCCGCGCATGTCGAAAAAAGCATTGGCGCCTGCGACAAGCATCCCGGTCCGGTGCAAGTCGCGGAGGGCTCGACCAACGTCTTCATCAATGGCACAGCGGCGGCTCGCAAGGGCGACAAGATCACCTGCGGTGCAAAGATTTCCAGCGGCTCGGGCGATGTTTACATTGGCGGTGGCACACACCGCTATCTGCCGGTAGACGACGAAATTCCCGGCTGGCTACGAACCACAGTCGATATCCTCATGGCAGTCGCCGGTGCGGCGGGCGGTATCGCTCAATTGATCAAGGCAGGGACGCAGGCCGGCATGAAAGCCATCATGCCCTGCGTGTTGAAATTCACCGCCGGCTTCGTCGCCGGTGAGGTGGCCAGCCGTTACGTGATCGGGCCGGCCATCGAGCGTGCGGTCGGTGGTCTGATGGGCAACCCTGTTGACGCCACCACTGGGCGCAAGGTCATTCCTGACGAAACCGACTTCAGCCTCCCGGGCCTGATGCCCATCGAATGGTCACGCTTCTATGCCAGCGACCTGACCGTCGACAGCGTGCTCGGCCGGGGCTGGGTATTGCCCTGGGAACAAAGCCTGCGTCGCAGTGGCAACTTCGTTTACCTGACCGACAACCAGGGGCGCAGTGTGCCGTTTGTGGACGTGCCGCCGGGGGGCCGCATCTACAATCCTCACGAGCAGGTCTATCTGGTTTGCACCGAAGGCGGTCACTACCTGCTGCAAACCCTCGACAACATCTTCTTCTACTTCGGCGAAGTACCGGACGACAACGCCCCCGTACCGCTGCAACGCATCGAAAACGCCCTCGGCCATTTCCTGCATTTCACCCATACGGTCGAAGGCACGCTCACCGACATCAGCGCCACCGGCGGCGTACGTGTTCACCTGCACTACGACAACCCGCTGGGTCGCCTGACCGACGTCAAACGCATCGTCGACAACCAGGCCGTCGAAACCCTGGTGCAATATCGCTATGACGACAATGGCCAGCTCATCGAGGTGATCAATCGCAACAGCGATTCGGTCCGACGCTTCAGCTACGCCGACGGCGTCATGGCCAGCCACAGCAACGCTCTGGGTCTGACGTGTAATTACCGCTGGGAAACCATCGGTGAGCAGCCCCGTGTGGTGGAACACTGGACCAGCGACGGCGAGCATTACCATTTCCGCTACGACGTGACGGCCCGCACCACATGGGTTGCCGATGTGCTCGGGCGCGAAGCTGAAATTCACTACAACGGCGATCATCGCGTCATCGCCAGTCGCGATTTCGGTGGCGAGCACTACGTCATCGACATCGACGACAGCGGCAACATGACCGGTCTGACGCTGCCCGATGGCAATACCATCAAGCTCAAGTACGACGACTACGCGCGATTGGTCGAAGAAACCGATCCGCTCGGGCGCAAGATCAAGTACCAGTATCACCACCTGACCACGCTGGTCACGCAGGTCGATTATCCCGACGGCAGCACCTGGAAAGCCCGCTACGACGCCAAGGGCAACCTCATCGCTGAAGTCGACGCGCTGGGCAACAAAACCGAATACCTCAACAGCGACGACGGTCTGCCGCACACCATCATCGACGCCACGCACAAGTCAAAATACCTGTGGTGGAACACCCTGGCCCAGGTCGAACGTTTCCAGGATTGCTCGGGTAAAAACACCCACTACCGTTTCGACGAACGCCATCACCTGATCGCCGTCACCGATGCCCTGAACCAGACCACCACCCTGGAACGCAAACCCGATGGCGAAGTGCTGCGCATCCAGCACCCGGACGGCAGCGCCGAATCCTTCACCTACAACGCCCTCGGCCAAGTGCTGACGCACACCGACGGCAAAGGCCAGACCACGCGCCTGCTGCGCACCGCTCGAGGCCTGCCGAGCAGCCGCCAGGACGCCAAAGGCCAACGCATCCGTTACGAGTACGACCAGGCCATTCGCCTGACCGCGCTAGTCAACGAAAACAACGCGGCGTACCAGTTCGCCTACGACGCGTCCGATCGTCTGGTCGAAGAAAAACGCATCGATAACCTGACCCGCCAGTTCAGCTACAACCTCGGCGGGCATCTGACACGAGTCAACGAAATCGGCTACGGCGAACGCGCCGAACGACCACAACGACAGACCGAATTCGAACGCGATTCCATCGGCCGCCTACTGGCCAAACTCAACGCCGATGCCCGCCAGGACTACACCTACGACGACGCAGACCGCTTGCTCAGCATCGAGCGCCTGCCTACCGCCAACGGCAAGAAACTCGGCGTCAGCGAAGAAACACTCGAATTCTCCTACGACTTGCTGGGCCGTCTGATCAAAGAGACCACGCCGCAAGGCGCTCTGTCCTACGACTACGATCCGCTGAGCAACCTGACCACGCTGACCCTGCCCACTGGCCAACACCTGAACCACCTGTATTACGGCAGCGGCCACCTGCACCAACTCAACCTCGACGGCCAACTGATCAGCGACATGGAGCGCGATGACCTGCACCGCGAGGTGTTGCGTACCCAGGGCAAACTCACCAGTTGTTTCGGCTACGACGCGATGGGCCGTAAAGCCTGGCAATTCGCTTCAACCCTGTCGGCGGAGAAACTGTCGCAACTGCACAACCCGGGTATCCAACCCGAGCTGCTGGTGGAACACGCCTACAACCCGATTCACCGCCGTCACCAATACGATCCTGCCGGCGAACTCATCCGCACCCTCGACAAACTGCGCGGCGAGATCAAGTACGAGTACGAAGCCAACGGCCAGTTGCACAGCCGTGATACCGGCAAGTTGGTGGACAGCGAGGAGTTCCGCTACGACGCGGCGGCGAACCGATTGAACTTCAACACCAGTCAGTTTGATCACGTCAAAGACAACCGGATCAAGCAGTGGCGGGATCAGGAGTACACCTACGATGCGTGGGGTAACCTGGTTGAAAAGCGTAGCGGCATGAACCGGCTGCAGACGTTCAGTTATGACGGTGAAAATCGGTTGGTTAAAGCTGAGACCTTGGTGGGCGGCAAGCTGGAAAGTACCGGGGCTTATCGCTACGACAGTCTCGGACGACGTGTGGCCAAGGTGTCGGAGGTCAACGGGGTCACCGAGCAGAAGCATTTTCTGTGGCAAGGCTTGCGCATGTTGCGCGAGGAAACGCCGGGGCAGAGTAGCCTCTACGTTTACGAGCCGGGTAGCTATGCGCCGTTGGCCCGCGTTGATCAAAGCGAAGGGGAAGAGCAGAAGCTTTACTACTTCCACACCGACCAGATCGGTACGCCGTTGGAGATGACCGACGTTGATGGCGAAATCGTCTGGCAGGCGACGTACAAGGCGTGGGGCTCGGTAGAAAAGCTGGAAGTGAACGACGTCGAACAGAATCTGCGGTTTCAGGGGCAGTATTTCGACGACGAGACGGGGCTGCACTACAATACGTTTCGGTATTACGATCCGGAGGTTGGACGATTTATTACGCAGGATCCGATTGGGTTGTTGGGTGGGTACAACCTTTACGCTTACGTGTCTAATTCAACTGGTTGGATTGACCCATATGGCTTGTCGCCTAGCCAGCAACTTGCAAGTGCTATGGCTAGAGCGGGGAACACGGTTCCTAGTGGATACGCAGCGCACCATTTGATTCCTACTAATGTGATCAATAAATCCAATTTGATTCAAGAAGCGATTAAGAGGGGGATATATAATCCGAATGGCGCTAGTAACGGATCGGCACTGCCAACTACCTCAGCGGAATCTCTTTCGAGTGGTAAACCTCTTCACAGTGGTGGGCATTTAGGATCTTACTATGACGCGGCGCGTAACCGGATTTTAATGGCTGAACAAAAAATCGGTAGTCTGGCACAAGCATCTGATAGCCAAATTCTTAAGAAAATTGGTGCCGTAGAACGCAGTATGAAAATGAGCTTAGGCGCTGATAATTTGCGCTTACAAAATACGGACCCGAGACCTAAAGGTACTCGCTCGACTTGTTAGGGGATGTGACATGCAATACTATATTCTTCGACATGAGGAATTATCTGGTGGATTTATTGACGGTGACGTGCAGTTCTTTCCCGCGCTTCCAGATTACTATCAGGTAGGTAAAAAAATATTTGTGCCTGAGACTAAGGTTAGCCTTGTTTTGGATAAACGTGTAAAAAAAATCAAATCCGATTTTTTTATTACAACTTGTGGCGCATTTTTTGTTTCAGAGCAAATGAAAAGCGTGATAGCGGAGAGTAAATTTGACTCGGAGTTTTTCCCCGTGGATGCTAAGTATTTCAGCGGAAAAACTACGGAGAAAAGATATTTTTTAATTCATGCTAATAGCAAGGTGGCATGCTTTGATTATCTCAATTCTGAATACTCCGGAAAGTCTATGGTTTTAGGGAGGCTTGCCAATGGCGAGCTCTCAGATGATTATAAGGTTAGGGGTATAAAAAAACTTTGCGTGGAAGAACAGCAAGTTGCGGAGTTGGATTTTTTCTTTGTTGATAAAGTTATATGGATTGATCCTTTGGTTTCTGAGGCGCTTTTGAGTGTTGCGAAGATAAAAGGTCTTCGATTAAATATCCAAAAAATTTGCTAAAAGACTTTTGAGTTACAGTGTTTTCTGATCTTTTAAGTTATTTCACAATTGATTATATCAAGTGCCTGCCAAGTAGTTTGCTGACTTCCGATGGTGTGAGCCAGAGTGCCAACGGCCGGCTCATCTATTTCGCCTGCGATGCTATGGATTGTCTGATCGGAAACCCTCCCATAAGAATTCCTGTGGCAAGGCCTGCGCATGCTGCGTGAAGAGGCGCCTGGGCAGAGCATTCTGTATGTCTATGAGCTGGCGGTTACGCGCCGCTGGCCGTGTTGATCAAAGCGAAAGGGAAGAGCTGAAGCTTTACTGCTTCCACACCGAGCAGATCGGCACGCCGCTGGAAATGACTGACGCTGACGGAAGCATTGTCTGGCAAGCGACGTACAAGGCGTGGGTTCCATCGAAACGCTGGCGGTGAACGAGGTTGAGCAGAATCTGAGGTTTCAGGGGCAGTACTTCGACGACAAAACGGGGCTGCGCTACAATACTTTTTCGGCATTACGATCCGGAGCTGGGGCGGTTTATTACGCAGGATCCGATTGGACTGGTGGGTGGGGATAACCTATACCAATATGCTCCAAACTCTATCGGCTGGACTGACCCTTGGGGCTGGAGTTGCAACCGTCCGGGCGGCGATAAGGCTGGTGATGTTGATACTCACGGTAACTTGTCACCCGGCGTTAACAGAGCGTCGGGTCAAAAAAATATTTCGGAAGATAAACTCGTGCAGTCGCAGCACTTTATCCAAGATGAGTGGGCAAAAAGAAACGTTACTGGATACAAGAGAAATAATGCACCTGCTGTTCTTCTGATAAATTCCTCGGGTAAGTCTCATGCTGTTGTCTCATCCCTTCAGCGAACTACGCGTAGGCTTTCTGGATTTGATGGGACTATCAAGGAGGAGTTTGGAACAGCATGCAAAGAACTACTTGATGCAGGTGTTAATTCTGATGCAGCTAAAAAGTCGCAAGCAAGTCATACAAATATTTTGATTTGCTAGGGGGCGTTTGAATGACTATAAAATATACAGAAACAAAACACGCCGCATCAGCGAAATCCTTAGCTTACATTATACAAGCGCTCGGAGTAGATAGAGACGCCTGGATTGTAAAATTTTGGTCACGCTACGACGGTGCATTGCTTAATGATCAAGTTTTGTTGTACCCAACAAATGACATATTTGAACGCAATCAAACGTATGAAATAGGCGTCAATTTTCCAGAGCAGGTTTTGATAGGCGATGACTCTGGAGGCAGACTTATTTTAATTGATAAAGCTATTTCAGATGTTTTCTATCTGATCGATTCTGGTGATCCACTCTTAGAGGATGCCGTGATATTTCATTCGATTGACGAGCTGATTGATAATATTTCTGACGAGGAAACTGATCTGTCGGCTACGTTTAATATAGTGGTTAGTGCGAGCGGCAAACCAACTCCACAAGAAATGCTGGCTATCAAAAAAGGGCTGGGATTAAGTTTTTCAATAACAGATCTGAAGGAGAAGCTTGAGAAGAGAAATGAGATAATTCTATCGGATGTTAAGATTGTTAAATATGAAGCGATAGTGATGGCGTACAACCATCTAATTCGGTTTGACTCATAGTGAGTGCGAATTGATGATTTTATAAGGTGATTGCAGTATGAGGAGTGTGAATTTGTAGCCTAAAGTATTGTGTACTGGACTGTTTTTTCCATAAGTGCGTGCTACGCCATTTTGTTCTTTAATAATTCGAGTTCGGGAGTGGCGGTGAGTATTTTTCTGCCACTCTCAACATCCTTGCCGATTAGCCCCACGGCCGCACCTGGAATGCCCGCTACGACGCCAAGGGCAACCTCATCGCCGAAGTCGATGCGTTGGGCAACAAAACCGAATACCTCAACAGCGATGACGGCCTGCCGCACACCCTCATCGACGCCACCCAAAAGTCCAAATACCTGTGGTGGAACACCCAGGCGCAGGTCGAACGCTTCCAGGATTGCTCGGGCAAAAGGATCGAACCGGTCACACTTGTAAAGGTCGCGGGCGTAGATGCGCGGCGTGTCGAATTTCGCTGGAGGCAACAGGGGCAACCAGCTCATCAGCTGCAATTGATTTTTCTGCATCAAGATGAGCATCAACAGCCATTGCTCATGCAAATAACGGGGACCAGCAACAACCCGAAAGGCATGACTTCCGAAGAGCGCCGTCAGTTTGAAGCATTGGTTGAGACGCTTGAGTTGCGCTCCCCACCTGAAGTCGACATGGAGGAGATCGTCGACGAGGTTCTGCCTTCATGAGCGAAGCCGCGGCGCGCCTGGACGACCCGATTGAGCATTCGAGCGCGTTAGGTGGGCTGTTAGCCGGGCTTGCGATTGGCGCTGGTGCAGTGTTGGTAGGTATTGCCATTGTCGGCACAGGCGGCTTGGGTGCAGTCGCACTGTGTGCGATGGTCGGCGCCGGGGCCGCGACCGGTGCGGGAATAGGGCAATTGTTCGGTAGCCTCTCATTTGCCAGGCATGGTGCAGGACAAATCAAGACGGGCTCTGGAAATGTCTTTATCAATAGTAAAGCCGCCGCTAGAGCTCACGTAGATACCACCGTGTGTGACCAGCATGGCCCCGCTCCTCAAATTCTGGCGCAGGGTAGCGACTCTGTTTATATCAATGGCCAGCCTGCTGCGCGTGTTGGAGATAGAACCGTATGTGACGGCAAGATCAGCGCTGGTTCTGGGAACGTTTTTATTGGCGGCGGGACTGAGACTACGGATGCAATTGATCCAGAAGTTCCTGAGTGGTTAGAACGAGCAGTTCTTATCGTCGGTTTGGCCAGTGCTTTTGTGTTGGCAAGCCCGGTAATCGTAATCGCAGGCCTTGTCGGTGGGATCGCGGGTGGGTTGGCGGGGAACTGGGCTGGTGGTGAACTTTTTGGTCAAGGTTCAAATGGCCAGAAGCTCATGGCGTTTGGTGGCGCGTTGCTTGGGGGTGGGCTGGGGGCGAAAGGCGGGAAGTGGTTTGATGCGCGGTATGAGGTTAAGGTTCAGGGGTTGGGGTCGAATCTTGCGAATGTATCGATCAGTAAACGAAACGATCTCGCTAAAGCCGGTGAAGATCTGTACGTGGGAACATATAATCAAGTAAGAGGAGGAAATATAAAAGGCGGATTGAACGCGACCCATACTCCTCACCATGTCATTCAGAATGCTGTAAGCCCAACTACGCATGGAAAGGGAATTACAATCAACCTTCGAAAAGATTTGCACGAGCTGACTTGGACATATAAAAAACCTTTAGTGAAAGGGCTCACGGAAAGGCAGTATTTGGCACGAGATGCAGCTGACGTTAGAGGCATCCTAAAAAACGCTGGCTATAGCAGGCAAGTAGTTAATAGGCAGGTTGGCGAATTAATAAAGCAAAACAAAGAACTTTGGAAGACTTTAGGGCAATAATATGAACACTAACGAAGCTATAAATTTTTTGTCTAAGCATCAGCCAATGCCAGCAGACTCTGCGTTGACTCAAGAAATAATCGATCAATATGACAATGTTAGAAAGTATTTCATTCAATACCCTGATATTAAAGCGATCCCGTTTTTCTTAAGGTCGTTCGGTGATGGTAATGGCTGGGGGGTTTATCAAGTTGTCGAAGATTTTTTTTATAGATGTCCGCACGATGAGGTTGTATTGGCTATCAAAACAGTTTTGGAAGATGAAACTATTCCAGATAGTGTTCGCTACTGGACCACTCAAACTGCTGCAGCGTTTTCGGATAATATTTTACGCAGAGGGATTTCATTGTCGCTGGCTTCAGCGAATGAAGACATTAAGGAGGCAGCTTTATTGGCCCTTGAAGTGTTAGATGGAAGTTGATTTTTTTTGGTTCGGATTGTTAAAGACAAAACCTTCCATGTTTTCACCCCTGAATGACATCGGACCAAGCCCGTTTTCACTGGTGGTGGGGCGCTCCCGAGTCGAGCCGGAGCCGATCTCGAAAGCATGGCTTAACAAATACTGGGTGAGCTGAAAAAGCCCTTGTCGCATATCGAGTGGATCGAACCGGTCACACCGGCCGATGTGGCTCACATTGCCCGATGGCAATACCGTCAAGCTCAAGTACGACGAGTACGCTCGGCTGGTCGAAGAAACTGATCCGCTCGGGCGCAAGATCAAATACCAGCACCACCACCTGACCACCCTGGTCACGCAGGTGATTACCCTGACGGCAGCACCTGGAAAGCCCGCTACGACGCCAAGGGCAACCTCATCGCCGAAGTCGATGCGTTGGGCAATAAGACCGAATACCTCAACAGCGATGACGGCCTGCCGCACACCATCATCGACGCCACACACAAGTCCAAATACCTGTGGTGGAACACCCTGGCCTAGGTCGAACTCTTCCAGGATTGCTCGGGCAAAAACACCCGGTACCGCTTCGACGAACGTCATCACCTCGTCGCCGTCACCGATGCCCTGAACCAGACCACCACCCTGGAACGCAAACCCGACGGCGAAGTGCTGCGCATCCAGCACCCCGACGGCAGCGCCGAGTCCTTCACCTACAACGCCCTCGGCCAGGTGCTGACGCACACCGACGGCAAAGGCCAGGCCACGCGCCTGCTGCGCACCGCTCGTGGCCTGCCGAGCAGCCGCCAGGACGCCAAAGGCCAGCGCATCCGCTACGAATACGACCAGGCCATCCGCCTGACCGCGCTGGTCAACGAAAACAACGCGGCTTACCAGTTTGCCTATGACGCGTCCGACCGGTTGGTTGAAGAAAAACGCATCGACAACTTGACCCGACGTTTCGCCTACAACGTGGGTGGGCATCTGACTCAGGTTGAGGAAACCGGCTACGGCGAACGGGCCGAACGCCCACAGCGCACCACGGAATTTGAGCGCGACCCCATCGGCCGACTGGTGGCCAAGCTCAACGCCGATGCCCGTCATGCTTACACCTACGACGACGCAGACCGCTTGCTCACCATCGAGCGCCTGCCCACCGCCCACGGCAAAAAACTCGGCGTCAGTGAAGAGACACTCGATTTCTCCTACGACCTGCTGGGACGCCTGATCAAAGAGACCACGCCGCAAGGCGCTCTGTCCTACGACTACGATCCGCTGAGCAACCTGACCACACTGACCCTGCCCACCGGCCAGCACCTGAACCACCTGTATTACGGCAGCGGCCACCTGCACCAACTCAACCTCGATGGCCAACTGATCAGCGACATGGAACGCGATGACCTGCACCGCGAGGTGTTACGCACCCAGGGCACGCTCACCAGTTGTTTTGGCTATGACGCGATGGGCCGCAAAGCCTGGCAATTCGCCTCAACCCTGCCGGCGGAAAAACTCTCACAACTGCACAACCCCGGCATCCAGCCCGAACTGCTGGTGGAGCACGCCTACAACCCGATCCACCGCCGCCACCAGTACGACCCGGCCGGCGAACTGACCCGCACCCTCGACAAGTTGCGCGGCGAGATCAAGTACGACTACGAGGCCAACGGCCAATTGCATAGCCGTGACACCGGCAAGTTGGTGGACAGTGAAGAGTTCAGGTACAACGCGGCGGCGAACCGGCTGAACTTCAACACCAGTCAGTTTGATCATGTGAAGGACAACCGGATCAAGCAATGGCGGGATCAGGAATATACCTACGATGCGTGGGGCAACCTGATTGAAAAGCGTAGTGGGATGAGCCGGCTGCAGACGTTCAGTTATGACTGTGAGAATCGGCTGGTTAAGGCTGAGACCTTGGTGGGCGGGAAGCTGGAAAGTACCGGGGCTTATCGCTACGACAGTCTCGGACGACGTGTGGCCAAGGTGTCGGAGGTCAACGGGGTCACCGAGCAGAAGCATTTTCTGTGGCAAGGCTTGCGCATGTTGCGCGAGGAAACGCCGGGGCAGAGTAGCCTCTACGTTTACGAGCCAGGAAGTTATGCGCCGTTGGCGCGAGTGGACCAGGAGGAGGGTGGGGAGCAGACGCTTTATTACTTCCATACCGACCAGATTGGTACGCCGTTGGAGATGACTGACCGGGAAGGGCAGATTGTCTGGCAGGCGACGTATAAGGCGTGGGGGTCCATCGAAACGCTGGTGGTGAATGAGGTCGAGCAGAACCTGAGGTTCCAAGGGCAGTATTTTGATGATGAGACGGGGCTGCACTACAACACGTTTCGGTATTACGATCCGGAGGTGGGTCGGTTTTTAACGCAGGATCCGATAGGGTTGTTAGGTGGCAGCAATCTCTATGGATATGTCTCGAACCCGATCGGTCGGGTTGACCCTTGGGGACTATCAGAACTATTAGCATTAGTAAACGAAGCACACGGACTGTTGGATAAAACTGCTCAAAAGTTTAAAACTACGGCGATCGGAATAGCCAAAGATGGGGGATTGTTTGTGGCATCTAGTGATAAAACTGTGCCTAAGATACAGAGGGAGTGGGCTCAGTCCAAGGGGATCGGCGTAGTAAACGGTGTCGGCCATGCTGAGGAAACGATCATCAAGGCCGGGAAAGGTGCTACTAATATTGATGCTTCAAGAGGTGTGTGCTTGGATTGTGAGGCTTTAATGAAAGAACATAACGTTAAGACTGACACTCATGCTACTGGTAAAAAAAGTAGAAAACGCATCGGGGGATCCACGTGCAATATGATTTGATATTTGAATCTGCGGTTGTGGCTAATAAAATAGCTTCGTTAAATGGTAAAGATAAGGTTCTTTTGGGGGCCGCTTATCTGTATCGGCAACAAAGACTTATAGAGGATTTTGATAAAGTCTACGGTGAGCACCTGTCGTCACTATTTGAGGCTGGTATTGGGGCCTGCTTGGAAGGTAGGGTCAAAGCATTAGCGCACTTGAAAGAAGTGGAAGATAATATTCCTGATACCGAAGAGTTTGGTGAGCAAGAAGGTGCCTATGCCCAAAATTTGTTGATAGCTTTGCTTTATTTGCTAAAATTTTCTGCTAGTGAACAGTTTGAGGATTTTGAGAAATCTGCTTCCTTGGCGATAGATAACATAGATCTTGTTAATTATGAAAAAGACGAATCATATGACGAAGAGGCAGTCACGCAAGAAGAGGTCGCTGTTTTAATTAATATGATTGATGAGCTTGCCAAGAGAGTTGAGGGCGCAAGAGATACTAGTGTTGTCGCAATCATTTGTAATGGGTATATGTTGTAGGCAAGTAAATTTTAAAGTTTTTAAGCAACGATCCGGCCTTCCGCCTGACCGCGCTGGTCAACGAAAACAACGCGGCCTACCAGTTTGCCTATGACGCGTCCGACCGCTTGGTTGAAGAAAAACGCATCGACAACCTGACCCGACGGTTCAGCTACAACCTGGGTGGGCATCTGACTCAGGTTGAGGAAACCGGCTACGGCGAACGGGCCGAACGCTCACAGCGCACCACGGAATTTGAGCGCGACCCCATCGGCCGACTGTTGCCAAACTCAACGCCGATGCCCGTCAGGATTACACCTACGACGACGCGGGCCGTTTGCTGGCCATCGAGCGCCTGCCCACCGCTAACGGCAAGAAGCTCGGCATTTCTGAAGAAAAACTCGAATTTGCCTACGACCTGCTGGGTCGCCTGATCAAAGAGACCACACCCCAAGGCGCTCTGTCCTACGACTACGATCCGCTGAGCAACCTGACCACGCTGACCCTGCCCACCGGCCAACACCTGAACCACCTGTATTACGGCAGCGGCCACCTGCATCAACTCAATCTCGACGGCCAGCTCATCAGCGACCTGGAGCGCGATGACCTGCACCGCGAAGTCCTGCGCACCCAGGGCCAGCTCACCAGCTGCTTCGGCTACGACGCCATGGGCCGCAAGGCCTGGCAATTCGCCTCGACCTTGCCGGCGGAAAAACTCTCGCAACTGCACAACCCCGGCATCCAGCCCGAACTGCTGGTGGAGCACGCCTACAACCCGATCCACCGCCGTCATCAATACGACCCCGCCGGTGAACTGACCCGCACCCTCGACAAACTGTGCGGCGAGATCAAGTACGAGTACGAAGCCAACGGCCAGTTGCACAGCCGTGACACCGGCAAGTTGGTGGACAGTGAAGAGTTCCGCTACGACGCGGCGGCGAACCGGCTGAACTTCAACACCAGTCAGTTTGATCACGTGAAGGACAACCGGATCAAGCAGTGGCGGGATCAGGAATATACCTACGATGCGTGGGGCAATCTGATTGAAAAACGCAGTGGGATGAGCAGGCTGCAGACGTTCAGTTATGACTGTGAGAATCGGCTGGTTAAGGCTGAGACGTTGGTGGGCGGGAAGCTGGGAAGCAGCGGCGCCTATCGCTATGACAGCCTGGGACGGCGTGTGGCCAAGGTGTCAGCGGTCAACGGGGTTACCGAACAGAAGCATTTTCTGTGGCAAGGCTTGCGGATGTTGCGCGAGGAAACGCCGGGGCAGAGTAGCCTCTACATTTACGAGCCGGGGAGTTATGCGCCGTTAGCGCGGGTGGATCAGGAAGAGGGTGGGGAGCAGACGCTTTATTACTTCCATACCGACCAGATTGGTACGCCGCTGGAGATGACGGACCGGGAAGGGCAGATCGTCTGGCAAGCGACGTACAAGGCGTGGGGCTCGGTAGAAAAGCTTGAAGTGAACGAGGTCGAACAGAATTTGCGGTTTCAGGGGCAGTATTTCGACGATGAGACGGGGCTGCACTACTGGACTTGCCCCTACAAAACCGGACACCAACTCCCCGTTAAATTGATGCTGCCGCTAAGCGCCTGAACTCCCTCGGAGAGCGATAGTTCAAGGCGCTGTGTGGATGCTGCTCGTTGTAGTGCTCGAAGGCAATTGCCAAGTTACGCAGCGCCGTTTCTCGATCCGGCTTGGGCATGTGCGCCACGTAATCACGCTTGATCGTCTTCACGAAACTCTCGGCCATGCCATTACTCTGTGGGCTACGCACCGGGGTGGTCACCGGCTGCAAGCCGATCTGTCGAGCAAACAGGCGCGTCTGTTCGGCGGTGTAGGCCGAACCGTTATCGCTGAGCCACTGCACCGGCGTTGCAGGCCGTTGATCACCGAAGCACTTCTCCACACTTTCCAGCATCAAGTCGCGGATGTCATCGCCGCTGTACCCGGTCGGGCTCGCGACCCAGCCGATCGCTTCGCGATCACAGCAGTCTAGGGCGAAGGTCACGCTCAGTTTGGCGCCGTCCTCGCAACGGAACTCAAAGCCGTCCGAGCACCAACGCGTATCGCTGGTTTCCACGGCAATACGGCCTTCGTGCCGACGCGGCACGCCGGGCTGTTTGATCCGGCGTTCAAGCAGCAAATTGTGATCACGCATGACCCGGTAAACCCGCTTCACGTTGATCGCGGGCAGCGACCGCTTTTCACGTGCACGACGCAGCAATCCCCAGACCCGACGGTAGCCATAGCTGGGCAGCTCGCTGACCTGTTGCTGGATTTCGACCACCAGCGCAGTATCGTCCACAGGCCTGCTTCGCCGTACTTTGGGCGATACCGATTGCTTGATTTGAACCGTTAATTGCGAGCGCGCCACACCGAGACATTCGCTGACCAGCTTCACTGGTCGTCCCCCGGCAACAAGGGTGAGTGCGCAATCCATTTTCGCGATCGGGCGATCTCCACGGCCTCTTTGAGAATTTCTGCTTCCATCGTTTTCTTGCCCAGCATCCGTTGCAGTTCACGGATCTGCTTGAGCGCATCGCTCAGCTCGGAGGCCGGCACCACGGCTTCGCCTGCACTGACCGCCGACAGGCGCCGTCCTGATACAGCTTGCGCCACAGGAATAACTGGTTGGCATTGATGTCGTTGCGTCGAGCGACCACCGACACACTTTGTCCTGGCTCAAGGCTCTCGCGAACCATGGCCAGCTTTTGCTCTGGGCTCCAGCGGCGCCGCCGCTCCTGGCCCAAAAGCTCCCCACTCTTATCGTTGCTGTTAGTCATAAACATAACCGTTTGCCTATCCCTTATCGTAAGGGGGAAACGGTGTCCTGTCTTTCATGGGGCTCGTTCACAGGAAACCCTCTATTCAGTTTTTAGTGTTGATACAAAGGTAGCCAGCAAAGGATCTTTTTCAGCATTTTGCTTGTGCCTGCCGATGAAAATCCACTCGTCCTCTGTCCAAAGAATTCGTGTTGTTTTAGGTGCTTTGCAGTCAAAAACAACCTGATAGATTTTTGTTTCTCGCTGCTGGACGACGACGCATTGCTCAAGGCAAACCAACAATCGCTGCCCAGGCTCGAGTGTCGGCACATTGAGCGGTACACACATCTTAATTTCTGTTTTTCGCATGATGACTTTCGTCCTTAAAATTCAGAAACCGTACGCGGTAAATCAAAAGCAAAGGCGATCCGTTGCGGCGTGGGATTCATCTCATGTCTTTGAACATGACGTCCTATGTGCACTTCGAGGTGCAATCATCACGGTGAAGTAAGTCACTTTGAACCCGTACAGGCAATTACTTCCAGGGTGTGGAGCTGATAGCTCATTGCTGATCGTGAGTGCTTTTTGGGTTCGGTTTTGTTCTCGATCTGGCCGTCAGAGCGTTATCACTTGACGCTTCCCCGCAAGGTTGTGGGCTTTCAAAGACAAAGCATTGAGTGGGAGCGCTCAGACCGGGGCACCTCGTAGAGTACGGTGGTTCTGTTCACGGCTAGCCTTCGAGGGGGTATATGTGCATACTATTATCATTCAGTGATAATAGAAAGGCAATCTGCTCGATCTTGTCTCAGGCAGGACCGACGTTTTTTGCTCAACTGCAGGGAGGCAAAATCACGCATGAGAACAGAAAGATGTGAGCGCTTGGAGAGCTGCATGAAACGTGAGGACGTAAAAATCAAACACGCTGAAGGCATTCAGTTTGACACCCATTTAATTGCCAATCCGGCCAACACCCAGGAGTGGATCGCCTTCTTTAAAAAGGAAGCAGGAAGAAGCTTTTTCCTGGTCAATGACAATGAAGAAATTGAACCCTTCCGACACCTTGATGATTTGATTCATGAGCTGCGTGAAATCGGTATCAAGGTGGCTGAAATTCATTTTTGAATTCTTTTTTCTTGGAGTGTCGTCATGTCTGTCAGGGTCGAACATCTGTCTAGTCAGAGTGAAGATCTATGGTCCGTGTGTGTAGGTGCCCGGCGAATTCAGTTCCGCAATGAGCAGGGAGCGAAGGACTATGCGGCAAAGCTGAAAGAGCGTATAGAAGCTCCACATATATACCCGTATGCAGTGCCGGCAACCGGCAACAGAAACTGCAGTAAGTAATTAAATATGTTGCCCTTGTTTTATTATAAAAATTGAAACATAACAAAAATAACAAGATTCCCTGCTTGAGGGTGATGCAAGACTCGATGAGTTATAAGTCCCAATCAGAGGAGCACCAGGAAATTTTTTAATCGGGTGGCCTGTCTTCCTGTTGCGAAGGGGCACCAGTGATTCCTGGGCGATTTTGCCTGTAGTCGGTGCTGATGAGTAACCATCTACCCACCTTAGGCATTTTGATTTCTCTTAAATCAAGGAGGGGTGGTAGGCATGGCGCAGGATATAAAAACGCCAGCTCTGAATGAGCTGGCGATTACATCTATCTAGTCACGCAAGTAGGCCACCAAGGCGTCAGCGAAGGACTCAGTCGTTCCGGTTCCCCCCATATCCGGTGTCACCTGATCGCAGGCGGTTTTCAAAACAACGCGGATAGCGGTACGAATGCGTGTCCCCTTGTCCACCATGCCCAGATAATCAAGCATGTCCGCAGCAGCCAACAATAATGCACAAGGGTTCGCGATGTTCTTGCCCGCGATGTCCGGTGCCGAACCGTGGACCGCTTCGAAGATGGCCGCATCGGCGCCGATGTTAGACCCGGGCGCCAAGCCCAATCCACCCACCAGGCCTGCGCACAAGTCTGAAAGGATGTCACCAAACAGGTTGGTGGTGACAATGACATCGAATTGATGGGGGTTCATTACCAACTGCATGCAGGCGTTATCGACGATCATTTCGTGGAATTCGATTTCCGGATAATCCGCAGCGACCTCGCGCGCAACCTCAAGAAACAAACCGGAGCAAGACTTTATTATGTTGGCCTTGTGCACCGCGGTCACTTTCTTGCGGCCTTTGCTACGAGCCAGCTCGAACGCGTATCGCACGATGCGTTCGGAGGCGGTGCGTGTTACGCGGATGCTCGCCAAAGCGACTTCGCCGTCTTCTGAAATACTCTGTCCTTCGGGTAAGTAAGCCCCCTCGGTATTTTCGCGCACTGTGATGATGTCGATATCTTCGAAGCGTGAACGGGTTCCCGGGAAACTGATCGCTGGTCGGACATTGGCGTAGAGGTCGAAATGGCGGCGAAGGTGAACGTTGATCGATGAGAATCCACGGCCAATCGGTGTCGTCAGAGGGCCCTTAAGTGCGATGCCATGTTTGGCGATCGTATCGATAGAGACGGGTGGCATCAGCTGTCCATGTTGCTGCAACGCCTCCAGGCCGGCCTCAACGAAGTCGTAGCGAAGATTGCAGTCAAGGGCGTCGAGTACGCGTAGCGTCGCTTGCATGATCTCGGGGCCGATGCCGTCGCCCTTGATGATTGCGATTGTTCTGCTCATGGTCTCTTCCTTAACAGAGCTTTGTCAGCCTGCTGTATTGATTGGGTCATTGAGACTGGTGTCACGAGTCTGCTGATAGGCATTGACTGTCTGACGGCTTTCGCCGCGCCAGTGTGCTGTGTTTCATCCTCCGCGCCGTGACTGCGCAGGTCATCGCGGATCAAATGACGGGTGTCCTGAGACGGATGTCAGCTCTCGCGCCGCACAGAACTACTCGAGGACGCTGCTGTTACGGGGCGAGCAACCGGATCAAGCGTGCTGTCACTGCTCCACCGAATATGTGCATAACATTAACATACAATGGTAATGTTTGCGGTAGGCACGCTCAGCAAAAGTCATTGGCTCACTTTCGCATGGCGCGGCGCACAAAAAGCCTGGCGTCATCAAAGGCAGGCACGATCGCCAGTGTCACCAGAACCATCGCGAGCGGTACCGTTGAGATGTAACCAATGTGCTTGAACCCAAATGCCCCCATCACGCCGCCAAAGAAAAAATTCAGCGCCAGCAGTATCAGTATTTTGAGCCGGGTCCGATTGGCGAGAACTTTTGGGTGTGTCGATGTGCTGGTGGCATTCCAGTAAAAGAGTTTTCCCAGCTCAATTCCGATGTCCGTGATGATGCCGGTGATGTGTGTCGTTCGGATTTCGGCTTTTGAAATTTTGGTGATCACCGCGTTTTGTAGCCCCATGATGAAGCACAGGAGCATCACGGTGACTGACACGAACAAGCCATCCACGGTGGATAGTTGGGCGCCCAGAAAGCCAAAGCAGATAAGCAGAAAGGCCTCGACCAAAAGTGGCACTGCAAACTCACTGTGCATCCGTCTGCGTCGGGAGTAATTGACCATGACCGCAGAGCACGCAGCCCCAATCAGAAAAGACAACAATGCGCCGGCGCCACTAAGTACCAGGTCGTAGGCTCCCAGCACACTGTTGTCTGCCATCGAAGAGACGATGCCCGTCATGTGTGAGGTGTACTGATGCACAGCCAGGAAACCGCCAGCATTGATTGCTCCCGCGACGAAAGCCAGGGCAAACCCAAGATGTCGGTTTGCGGCGGTGGTGCGCCTTCGCCCGGTGAGGCTCCTGACATATTTGATCGGCATTTATTCACCCTTGTTTCAAGGGTATGAAGAGCAAAGAAGCCAGCCGATTATGCATATCAGATATCACCAGGTACCCGCGGTTTAGACGGGGCTGCTCGTTGAGTGTTGAAGCCGATGGCTGCCGTTTCTTCTGATCTGTGAACAGAGGATCGCCTGCTGGCGCAGCAGCTTAAAGCGGGTAGTGCGCCGGGTAATGCAGCTTCGCAGCGCCGGTGTCGATAGCGGCCTTGGCCACTGCACCGGCTATTGCTCCGAGCAGGCGAGCATCGAGCGCTTTTGGGAGGATGTAATCGCGGCCAAACTCAAGTTTATCGACGTTGAATGCGTGCAGTACTTGCACCGGTGTCGGCTCTTTGGCCAATTGGCGCAGTGCTTCCACCGCCGCAATTTTCATCGCTTCGTTGATCCGGGTTGCGCGAACATCCAGCGTCCCGCGGAAAATGAACGGAAAGCCCAGAACGTTATTGACCTGGTTAGGGTAATCAGAGCGACCGGTCGCCATGATCAGGTCATCACGTGTGGCCATGGCCAGCTCGTAGCTGATTTCAGGGTCCGGGTTCGAGCAGGCAAACACGATCGGGTTAGGTGCCATCGCTGCCAATGCTTCTGCGGGGAGCAGATTGGCTCCAGACAGGCCGACAAACACGTCAGCACCGGTCATGGCTTCCATCAGCGTACGAGGGCCACCGTCGTTAACGAACTGTGCTTTGTATTGATTGAGGCCTCCCCGAGCGGAGTGGATAACACCGACACGATCGACCATGTATAGGTTGCTTTTTTGAGCGCCGAGACTAAGCAGCAGGCGCATGCAAGCAGTGGCAGCTGCACCGGCGCCGAGGCAGACAATTCTCGCATTACCCAGGGTTTTGCCCTGAATCTCAAGTGCATTGAGCATGCCGGCGGCAGTGACGATGGCCGTACCGTGTTGGTCGTCATGAAAGACTGGGATGCTGCACTGTTCGATCAGTGCTTCTTCGATTTCAAAACACTCAGGCGCTTTGATGTCTTCCAGGTTGATGCCACCAAAGGTGTCGGCAATACGCACGACGGTCTCGATAAAGGCCTGGGAGCTCTCGGCATTGACTTCGATATCGATCGAATCGATTCCGGCGAACCGCTTGAACAGCAATGCTTTGCCTTCCATAACCGGTTTGCTGGCCAAGGGGCCTAGATTGCCGAGCCCCAGAATGGCCGTGCCGTTGGTGATCACGGCCACCAGATTGCCTTTACCGGTAAAGCGGTAAGCATTCTCTGGATTCTTCGCAATTTCGCGTACGGGCTCCGCTACGCCTGGGCTGTAGGCCAGTGCGAGCTGGGCGGCTGTGTCGGCAGGCTTGGTCAGCGCGATGCAGATTTTTCCTGGGGTTGGGAATTCGTGGTAATCCAGTGCAGCCTTCTTGAAGTCGGTAGTCATGCGATCACCTTATTAGATGTTGATTACAATCACATGCTAACACTATTATAATGATAGGCAACGAGGTCCTGACCCACAGACCAGGATCAAATTGCCAGTTGCGCGCTGCTGATGAAGGGGTTTATCAGCCAGCGGACCTACTCTATTGGCCCTAAGACTTCAGGGTGCGCCTGTATCTGTTGGCCTGTAGAGATCCTCCTATGCTTGAACCCGTCTTAGGCCACCTTGTGTGGCCATTTTTTTGCGCGCTCGAATGTCCTGCGCGTCAGACACTCAAGTCATGGGGTGAACGAGTGGCGCGGATGAGCGCGGTGTAGCGGATCAAAATAGCGGGGAGCGAAAGGGGAGGAGGCCATGATCAACCTTTACTGACATGATCGAACGCCTTGGGTGGAACAATCAGAAATGTACTTCGGCGGACTTGATACCCAGATCTCGAAGCTCGCGGATCAGTTCATCAAGGTGTCCAAATGACTCAATTTCCTCATTGTCATTGACCAGAAAATAGCTTCTCCCGGCTTCCTTTTTAAAAAGAATGATCCACTCGTGTGTATTGGCCGGGTTGGCGATCACATGCGTGTCGAAGTGCATGCCTTCACCGTGTTTGGTTTTGACGTCTTCGCGTTTCATTCGGGGGCTCCGGGCATATGTTTCTGCGCTCTCGACACTGTAACTACAGGGTCGGTGGTGTCGTACGAGGCTAGGCCAATTGCTTTACTATTATCACTACGTGTGAATAGTATGCACATGCCACCAGCGCGAGGCTAGTCATGATTGCCATACGAGAAGCTTGGAAAGCGGGCTTGTTAGGGCGCAAGCACTGGCTTCGAAATATCGTCTCGGGGGTCATCGTCGGCGTCGTGGCGTTACCCTTGGCCATGGCGTTTGCCATCGCCTCGGGTGTCAAGCCGGAGCAAGGAATCTACACGGCAATTGTGGGTGGCTTATTGGTTTCGCTTTTCGGCGGGAGTCGACTACAGATCGCCGGCCCGACCGGGGCGTTCATCGTCATTTTGGCCAGCGTAACGGCCAAGTACGGCGTTGATGGCTTGCAGATCGCGACAATGATGGCGGGCGCAATATTATTACTGCTCGGCATCACCAAGCTTGGCGCACTCATCAAGTTCATTCCCGATCCCGTGATCGTTGGGTTCACCGCCGGTATTGGTGTGATCATTTGGGTCGGGCAGTGGAAAGACTTTTTGGGCTTGCCGAACATCAGTGGCGAGCATTTTCATGAGCGGCTTTGGCACCTCATTCAGGCGCTGCCTGGCCTCCATGTGCCCACGACCCTGTTAGCCATCTTGAGCCTGCTGCTGGTGATTCTCGCGCCTAAAATTCCAGGCGTCAGGCGTGTTCCTGGTCCTCTGATTGCCATGGTCGTTGTGACGGCGTTGCATTCCTGTTTTAAATTCGATGGCGTGGCAACGATAGGGAGTG
This sequence comes from Pseudomonas sp. Emmai, assembly GCF_055179735.1. Classification (NCBI taxonomy): domain Bacteria; kingdom Pseudomonadati; phylum Pseudomonadota; class Gammaproteobacteria; order Pseudomonadales; family Pseudomonadaceae; genus Pseudomonas; species Pseudomonas sp. Emmai. The sequence goes on from NZ_CM143685.1 coordinate 2,846,168, forward strand.
CATTCGGGGGGATTCCTCAAGGACTGCCCAAAATTGGCCTTCCTGAAATAACGCTGCCGCAGATCATTGAATTGATTGGTCCTGCGTTCGCGATCGCGATGCTGGGGGCGATCGAGTCGCTGTTGTCTGCTGTTGTCGCCGACGGGATGGCCGGCACAAAACATGACTCCAATCAGGAGTTAATCGGACAAGGCATTGCCAACCTGGTCACACCTCTGTTTGGTGGTTTTGCTGCGACAGGCGCGATCGCTCGAACTGCGACCAACATCCGCAACGGCGGCAACAGCCCCATTGCGGGTTTTACGCACGCCGTCACGTTGATTTTATTGATCTTCTTCCTGGCACCTCTGGCTTCGGATATCCCGCTGTGTGCGTTGGCTGCGATCTTATTCGTGGTCGCTTACAACATGAGCGAACTGAAGCACTTCAAACGCATGGTCAAACGCGCCCCAAAAGCGGACGTTGCGATCCTTTTAATCACTTTCAGCCTGACCGTTTTCAGCGATCTAGCGATTGCAGTGAATATCGGGGTCATTCTCGCCATGCTGCAGTTTATGCGTCGGATGGCTGCATCTGTAGAGGTGCAGTTAATGGTCGAAAAAGAGCTGGAGGCAGAGTTGCGCTTGAATGGGCATGTACATCTTCCACCTGGTGTTTTGGTTTACACCATTGAGGGGCCTCTCTTCTTTGGCGCAGTAGAAACCTTTGAGCGCGTTTTGGCTCAGACGCACACCGATCCCCGGAAGTTGATAATTCGTCTGAAGCGGGTGCCGTTCATGGATATCACGGGCTTACAAACGCTACTCGAAGTTATTGAGCAGTTGCGTAAACGCAGCATTGTCGTGAAGTTGTGTGAAGCCAACGAAAAAGTCCTTGGCAAGCTCGACAAGGCAGGGGTTCTTCAAGCACTCGGCTCACAGCATTATCATGCTGACTTCAGTGGTGCACTGGGCAGCTACGCCGAGATCGACAAGCCACAGGGCTAGAGACAGGTGCAAGAGAGTAGAAGGAGCGATGAGCAGGCATTCGTCGTGCCCGCTCATGCGCAGATGAATCACTTGCCATTGGCCGCAGTTTTGCTTTTTGTGGCGTAGGACACGCCATGCGTCTCCAGATAGTCCCGAATAAGCTGACGAACGACCTGAGAGGGCGTCAGATCCTGAGACGCGCACAGCTCTTCAAGCGCTTTTTTCTTGACGGGATCAATGAGCACAGTTAGTCGTGCAGTCTTGTTTTCCATGGAGTTGCCAATACCCTAAAACGGTCGATGTTAATCAAATTGTAATGGTCGGGGATTTTTTTGTCACCGATTAGGTTTGTTACAGTTAACGAGATTGACCGTGATCAGAAAATGGCGACGGCCTCGCCCGAATCAATTGCCGCTCTAGCCACTGCTCCAGCTCCCCCCCGAATGCAGGCGCCCATCCAACGGCTTGGGAATAATGTAATCCCTCCTCAGCACCGCTGCAGGCGAGTACTGCGTGGGTCCATACGAGATGAGTGTGCACCCACGTTCAGCAGCAGCCTCATACACTCGGTCGCCGTACGCTCGTTGCGGCTGATTACCTGTAAAGCGGTAAACGTCGTCCGGATTTTTGGCCATTGCCAAGCAGGGCCGCGCGCCCCCCCTGGGCTGTACGCCATTGTCAGGTCACCTATCGTTTCGACCCGCACACTTGATTCAACAATGGTTTTTCCGAGTGGATAACCCTCATGACGATACGCGGCTGTGTTTTTTGCCCCGTATTCATCGCTCGCCTCAGCTGTGATTTTATTATCATACTATGATAATGTGATTAGACCTCAATGTGAGTCTTTGAGGGTGCTTCATTTCAAGAACTTCTCCCATTTGCAGTACAGGCTGGTTCCGTAAATGAAGGCTTACCACGCTGGCTGGGTGATTTATTACTGTGAGTTGTCAGGCGTTGCAGCCTTCGCAGTAACTGGCACCCTGATGGCAGGGCGAAAATCGTTGGACTGGTTCGGTGTGATCACCATCAGTTTAGTCACCGCTTTAGGCGGCGGTGCCTTGCGTGACGTACTGATGGCTCATTATCCGATCGAGTGGGTTTCCAATGAGAATGGCTTTTTGGTAGGGGTTAGTGCTTCGCTAGGAACCATGATTTGGGCGAGGACCTTGAAAACCTTCAACGAGAGGGTGTTGTTGGTAGCCGATGCATTTGGATTGGCTGTATTTACGGTCAGAGGAACAGATATGGCTCTTCAGCAAAACCTCCCTCCCAGCATCGCAGTGATCATGGGTGTAGCTACCGCAGTCGCCGGGGGTGTGATGCGTGATGTGTTGTGTAACGAAATACCGTTGGTGTTTAAACGTGAGGTTTATGCATCCATCAGTATTTTGGGTGCCGTCGCCTATATCACGCTGTTGGATTTGCAGATTTCTCTTGAAGTGGCGTCTGCAATCGCCATTGCGTTCGTTTTTGTCAGCCGTATTGCCGCCATTCGTTGGAAATGGATGCTACCCAGGTTCCATGTAGACGATTGATCTTGTTGCCAGGCCGACAAAGCTACGCTCTATAAGAAAACATGAGTGATGCTTAGTCATCTCTGCCCCCCCATCCTTGAGGCTGCTCCTGCAGCCTTTTTTTTCCTTCGCCATTAGATAGAGTTCATCCGAGAAGTCAGGCCCTCGGGGTTGTAACCTGATTTGTCGTGATGTGCGATAACGAGGCCCGGCGCCAAATTGGACTGTTAGCGGTATCCAGGCACGGACTGTTGTCCCGGACGTAGTCTGGAAATTTGCATCCTTCGCTTTGGGTCAGTCTGTCTGCGTGATCCGAGATGATGATTTGAGGGGTTACGCCTGTCTTCTTGCCGGTCTCATCACAGAACTAGTATGGAAAGGAGATGGGGGGCTAGGGGCGAGTGTTCGAATCACTCCGTCCCGACCCTATTTCGTAAGGGGGTCAAGTTTGGCGGCTTGATCCCCTTTTTCGTTTCTGACGCCCTGGTGCTAAAGTCGCCCACTTTCAGAACAAGGAAGTACCATGCGGATTATCAAAGCAGAGGCCACCCGAACCATTGTTCGCCAATGGTTGATCACGGTTTCTATCGGTCTATTGGCAGTGGCGGGCGGTGCGCAGGCCCAAACCACGCCGAAGGCTTATCAGGAGATAAAGGGCTTGCTGGATTTTGTGGAGCGCAGTGAATGCAAGTTTGTGCGCAATGGCACTGAATACCCGGGACCCCAGGCTCGAGCGCATCTCGAAAAGAAGCTGGATTATCTTGAAGGCAAAAACAGGGTGAGCAGCGCCGAAGACTTTATTGATCTGGCCGCCACCAAAAGCAGCATGAATGGCAAAGCCTATGAAGTGAATTGTTCAGCAGGCGTCCAGCCGACGAGCACGTGGCTGAAGACCGAGTTACAGAGACAGCGCCAGCCCCATTGAATCTGTTCCTGAAACGATAAGGCCCGGCCCACCCGCTGGGCTTTTTTGTTTCTGTCAGCCTGGCTGCTAGGCGGCCAAGGAAACTGGAGGGGGTCGTTCAAATACCCCTGTTTTCGTAATACCAACCCCCGGTCATATCCCTGACGTCTGTCGGTTTTCTCTCTTGAGTGACATAGGTTTTTTGCGGCGAATAGACATAAGCCGCGTAGCCGAAGAGGCAGGAAAGGTCGATTCTCGCGAACGTTACGCGGCCGTGCTCTGATTGAATGTCGATTCTGGTAGGCGCTATGTGCGCCTTTGTAGCCGCGTAACTGACCAGCGCGAACAGTTGCGCTCCGTGCGCATCGAAAGGTTTGTTCTCATCATCGCTACCACAGGTGGAGCTTGGCTTGTCGGCGTAGTTGCCAGTCTCGGATTCAATACTTTTGCACCAATCCTGATTGTGGTAACGGGATATTCGATGTTCATTTACCGTGTTAACCAGTTCGGTTAGCAAGGGGCTCAATTTGGGGCTGGTAGAGTCAGCGGTTACCCACATACAGAAAACAATCAAAACCAATACGGCTGCCACGAAAAGCACCAATTTAAGCGCAGCTCTAATGATTTCAAGCAGGATCAAGCCCAGCACTTTTATAGTTTTGGTGACTACGGATTTAATACTTGAATAGATCGACATCACTTACGTTCCATGTTGTTTGATCGCTGTCCTTGCATCGAAAAAGCGGCGGGCTCTGGTGAATGTTAACCTTTCCGGCACGCCTTCCCGCCGTTGTTTTTCAACGGCGCAGCCAGCGTAGAGGAGGCTGGGCTTTTTCATGCCAAAAAATTCATCTCCCCAATGTCCGGTACGTTGAACCATCTCATTTCCAGGCCGTTCAAATGTTTACAGCGTCAGGCATCGCCTGTCGGGAGATGATCAGATGAAACGTACAACCCCGTTACTGTTGGTAATTGCAGCCACCCTGCTACTCGGTGGCTGCTGGCCGTATTGGCATGATGGACATGGGCATGGACGTGATCATGGTCGTTACTACGGAGGTCAGGAATACCACCGCTACTAGTGCTTTGGCCCAACCCCGAAAAGGTTGGGCTTTTTCATACCCCCCAGCCCTCGCGGACTGCCCGTCGAATGCCCTCCAACAGCATCGCAAACGCCGGGTTGTCGTTGTTTTCGCGCCAGATCAGATGCAGTTCGCTTTGCACCCCATCGCCCAGATCGATATCGCGGAATACCACATTCTTGAACACCACACTCGTCGCGCAGCGCGGCACCAGGGCCAGGCCCATGCCGGCGTTGACCAGCGCCAGGATGGTCAGGGATGAGCCGAGCCATTGCACGTATTCCGGGGCCACGCGAGCCGAGCGCAGCATGCCGGTCAGCAGTTCATTGAACGGCGGGTAGGCGGCGTGGGAGTACATTAGAAAGGGTTGGGCATCGAGGTCCTGCACCGACACGCTTTCGGCTCTGGCCAGTCGATGATTACTCGGCACGGCCAGGACAAACGGCTCACGCACCAGGCATTCGGTGGCGTAGCCCGGTTCCAGCAATGGCGCACGGACGATGCCGAGGTCGATCCGCCGGGCGCGCAGGGCTTCGTGCTGCTGGTAGGTGTTCATCTCCGACAGATCGATTTTCACGTGAGGCTGTTTCAACCGTGCTTCGGCAATCACCTTGGGCAGGAATTCATACACGGCACTGCCGACGAAGCTGATATTGACTGAGCCAATGTCGCCTTCGGCAAAACGCCGGGCAGTGACCGCCGCTTGCTGGGCGCGCTCCAGCAGGTTCTGCGCTTCGATGAAAAAGGCGCGACCGGCGGCCGTCAGGGCAACGCTGCGGGTAGTGCGGGTGAACAGCTCGACGCCCAAGTGGTGCTCCAGCAACTGAATCTGGCGACTGAGTGGAGGTTGCGTCATGTTCAGGCGTTCGGCCGCTCGACGGAAGTTGAGCTCGGTGGCGACCGTGGTAAAGCAGCGCAGTTGGGTGAGTTCGAACATTGATCTAATCCAGGTATCAATCGAATGCCAGGTTAGATTAGACGGGATCAATTACCGCGTCCATGATCGGCTCGTCCCCAAAAAAACAAGATCGGGAGTCGCCCTTGAAAACCCTCCAGAGTTCGACGGAGCCCACGGTGCTGGCCCGCGCCGCCGCCAAAGTGAAACGCCATGTGCTGCCGCTGTTCGTGGTCATGTTCATCGTCAACTACATCGACCGGGTCAATATCGGCTTCGTGCGCAGCCACATGGAAACCGACCTTGGCATTGGCGCCGCGGCTTATGGACTGGGCGCCGGCTTGTTTTTCGTTGGTTATGCGCTGTTTGAAGTACCGTCCAACATGCTGCTGCAGCGTTACGGCGCCCGGGTCTGGCTGACCCGCATCATGTTCACCTGGGGCGCGGCCGCCATGGCGATGGCCTTCGTCAAAGGCGAAACCAGTTTCTACGTGCTGCGCTTTATCCTCGGCGCGGCAGAGGCCGGTTTTTTTCCGGGCATCATTTATTACTTCACCCAATGGCTGCCGGCGTCTGAGCGCGGCAAGACCATGGCGGTGTTCCTCAGCGGTTCAGCGATTGCCTCGGTGATTTCCGGCCCGGTGTCCGGGGCACTGCTGAACGTCAACGGCTTGAACCTGCATGGCTGGCAGTGGATGTTCCTGATCGAAGGCTTTGCCTCCATTGTGCTCTGCGGATTCGTCTGGTTCTGGCTGCAATCCCATCCGAGCGAGGCGAAATGGCTGACTGAAGAGGAGCGGGGCGCATTGATCATGGCCATCGCCGAAGAACAGCAGGCTCGCGAAGCGGCGAAAGGGCCCAAACCGTCGATGTTTAAACTGCTGGCCGACCGGCAGATCGCGTTGTTCTGCTTCATCTACTTCTCCATCGCCCTGACCATTTATGGCGCCACGTTCTGGCTGCCGAGCATGATCAAGAAGATGGGCAACCTCGGCGACTTCCAGGTCGGCCTGTTCAACTCGATTCCCTGGATCATTTCCATCGTCGCGATGTACGGCTTCGCGGCCCTGGCCAGCAAGTGGAAGTTCCAGCAGGCCTGGGTCGCGTTGACCCTGGTGATCGCCGCGTTCGGCATGTTCATGTCCACCACGGGCGGCCCGATCTTTGCCTTTGTCGCGATCTGTTTTGCCGCAATCGGCTTCAAGGCAGCTTCTGCGCTGTTCTGGCCGATTCCGCAAAGTTATCTGGATGCGCGCATCGCGGCGGCAGTCATCGCGCTGATCAATTCCATCGGCAATCTAGGCGGCTTCGTTGCGCCGACTGCGTTCGGTTTCCTCGAGCAATCCACCGGTTCCATCGAGGGCGGCCTGTATGGCCTGGCGGCGACGTCGCTGGTGGCCGCCGTGGTGATCTTCTTTGCTCGCACTACCCCGAAATCAAGCACGCAAACCGCGACCAAAGCGGTGGTGCCGAACCACGCCGCTACACGTTAAGACCTGGATAGAGATCAATCGGAGCCTGACCTTTGAAAATCAAACGCGTAACCGTGACCCCCATCGCCTTTCGCGATCCGCCTTTGCTCAATGCCAGCGGCATTCACGAACCCTTTGCGCTGCGCTCGATCATCGAAATCGAGAGCGACAACGGCTACATCGGCCTCGGCGAGAGCTACGGCGATGCCCCGGCGCTGGCGATCCAGATGCAACTCAAGGATCAATTGATCGGTCTCGACCCGTTCAACCTCAACCAGTTGCGCGCCATCGTCCAGGCCACCGTGGCGGCCAACAAGACCACCAGCGTCGCCGGTGCGGAACTGGCGCCGGGCTCCCATGCGAGCAAAGCCGTCAGCAACGCCTATTCGGCGTTCGAAGTGGCGTTTCTCGACCTGCAGGCGCACTCGCTGAACGTGCCGCTGGTGGATCTGCTGGGTGGGGCGATTCGTGATGAAATCCCGTTCAGCGCCTACCTGTTTTTCAAGTACGCGCAGCATGTTGATTCGCCCTATAAACCGGACAGTTGGGGCGAGGCGCTGAACGAAGAACAGATCGTCGCCCAGGCCCGGCGCATGATCGAAACCTACGGTTTCAAGAGCATCAAGCTCAAGGCCGGCGCGTTGGAGCCGGAGCATGAAGTGGCGTGCATCAAGGCCTTGAAGAAGGCGTTTCCCGGCGTCCCGCTGCGCATCGATCCGAACGCCAACTGGTCGCTGGACACCTCGATTCGCATGGCCGAACTGTTGGGCGATGACCTGCAATATTACGAAGACCCGACGCCGGGCCTGGAAGGCATGTCCGAACTGCACAAGCGCACCGGCCTGCCGCTGGCGACCAACATGGTGGTCACCGATTTCGATGAATTCCGCCGCAGCGTGGCGCTGAACAGCGTGCAGATCGTGCTCGCCGATCACCACTACTGGGGCGGCCTGCGCGACACCCAGGCGCTGGCGAAGATGTGCCAGACCTTTGGCCTGGGCGTGTCCATGCATTCCAACTCGCACTTGGGCATTAGCTTGATGGCCATGGCGCATGTGGCGGCGTCGGTGCCGAATCTGGATTACGCCTGCGACACCCATTACCCGTGGCAGGAGCCGGATGAAGAGGTGATCAAGGGCGGCAAGCTGCCGATCGTGGATGGCTGCGTGAAGATCACCCGCGCGCCGGGTCTGGGGTTGGAGCTCGATCATGATCAGCTGGGCAAGCTGCATGATCAGTACCTGACGTGCGGTATTCGTCAGCGCGATGATGTGAGACAGATGCAGAAGTATCAGCCAGAGTGGAAGACGGTTAAGCCACGTTTCTAGTTTTTCAGCGAAACGCTGTGGCTAACACTGAACCTTGTGGCGAGGGGGCTTGTTGTGGCCAGGGGGCTTGCTGTGGCGAGGGGGCTTGCCCCCGTTGGGTCGCGCAGCGGCCCCTGCACCCAGTGCACACAGCTTGGCGACTGCTTCGCAGCCGAACGGGGGCAAGCCCCCTCGCCACAGGTTCACCGCCCGCCACAGGTTTGGCGTCGATCAGTTGATATCCGAATCACACCCATCCGGATCCGGCTCCCGCGCCTTGACCGCACGCTGCAACCGCGCCGCGATCAGGGTGTTCTTCAGCAGATAAGCAATCGTCATCGGCCCGACACCACCCGGCACCGGCGTAATCGCACTGGCCACGGTACGCGCACTGGCGTAATCGACGTCGCCCACCAAACGGCTGCCGGATGCGTCGGTAATACGATTGATCCCGACATCAATCACCACGGCCCCAGGCTTGAGCCAACTGGCATCGATCAATCCAGGACGGCCCACCGCCGCCACAACAATATCCGCCAACCGGCACAGCGCCGGCGCATCGACGCTGCGCGAGTGCACCACGCTGACCGAACAGTGAGCCTGCAACAACAAGGTCGCCATCGGCTTGCCGACAATGTTCGACCGGCCGATGACCACCGCGTGCAGCCCGCTGATATCCCCGCACGTCTCCTGCAACAGGCGCATGCAACCGCTGGGCGTACACGGGGTCAAGACGTCCATGCCTTGCACCAGACCGCCGACGTTTTCGCGATGAAACCCATCCACGTCCTTGATCGGGTCGATGGCATGAATCACGGCGGCTTCATCGATATGCCCCGGCAACGGCAACTGCACCAGAATGCCGTTCACCGTGACGTCGGCGTTGAGTTGCGCGATCAGCTCCAGCACTTGAGCCTGGCTGGCGTCGTCCGGCAAGCGATGTTCGAGGGAGCGAATCCCGACTTCCTTGGCTCGCAGCAGTTTATTGCGCACGTAGACGTGGCTGGCCGGGTCGTCGCCGACCAGCACGACCGCGAGGGCGGGATGAATCTGCTGCGCGGCCAGGGCCAGAACTTCTTCGCGGACCTCGTCGAGCACCTGGGCGGAAATGGCTTTGCCGTCGATATCCCGGGCCAGTGTGGGGGTACTGCTGATCAAATGCGTCACCGTCGTCATTGAAAGAGCAGGGCGCAGGTTACCAGTCGAGGGTCGCCGTCTACCACAGGCAGCAGATGGACAGGATGTCGCGGGGGAGGATAGAGGCTGTCGTGTTGAAAGCGGGGCGAATCTTTTTTGCGATGCGCCCCTGAGCCAGTTGCACATCATTCAATTGAAGCCCTGCGCTGCAAATCAGCCATTTGCTTCCACTCAATCCCGAAGCGCGCCAGGTATTTACGCAAGCGATCCGCATCGTTCGGCTGCGCCTTGGCCTGGCGCGACACGCCAAACAAACGTCGTCCCGCATCAGACAAGCTGTCCGCCTGCCGGCAAACGTCGAGCACAGCTTTCAGTTGCAGGCGATCAAACAGGTCGATGTCGACGTTCTCACCGAGCAATCCATCCAAATCATCACTGGGTTGCGTCAGGCCCCAGGCATAACGCAGGCGATCAATTTCTTCCTCGACCTGAGCCTCGTCGATGCGCCCGCTGTCGGCCAGCGTTGCCATGCGCGTGATGGACGCCGACAACTCGCGGAAGTTACCCAGCCAAGCGGCTTCGCTGGAGCTGGCGAAAGCCAGGTAGCGGCGTCGAGCCTCCAGGTTGAACCGCACCAAATGGCCTTGGTCGCGGGCATGGCGTTCCAGTTCGAAATCGATGTTGGGTTCGATGTCTTCGCGCCGACCCGCCAGGCCGGGCAGGTCGAACGTCCACAGGTTGATCCGTGCATACAGGTCTTCGCGAAACAGGCCTTCGGCGACGCGACTGCGCAGGTCGCGGTGGGTGCCGGCGATGATCAGGAAGTCGCTTTCCACTTCCTTGTCCGAGCCCATGGGAAAGAAGCGTTTCTCTTCCACGGCTTTGAGCAGCATGGCCTGTTCGTCGGCGCCCAGCTCGCCGATCTCATCGAGAAACAGCATGCCGCCATCGGCTGCGCGCAGCAGGCCGTCGCGGGCATTCTGTGCGCCGGTGAATGCGCCTTTGATGTGGCCGAACAACGTCGACATGGCGCCGTCGCCGCGCAAGGTCGCGCAGTTCACTTCCACAAAGCGCCCCTGCATCTGGTGCCGGCTGCGCTTGAGTTCATAGATGCGTCGGGCCAGGAAGGACTTGCCCGCACCGGTCGGCCCGATCAGCAGCATCGGTGCCTGGGAGCGCACCGCTACGCGTTCGATCTGCTCGATGGAGCGGTTGAACGCGACGTTACGGGTGGCGATCCCGGACTTCAGAAACGCCAGGCCTTCGAGGCGTTTATGGGCGAAGCGCGAGGCGATGCGGTCGTAGCGCGACAGGTCGAGGTCGATCAGGGCGTGGGTGCCGATGGCTTTATCTGCTTCGCTCTGGCGCCGGGCCGGGGAGGTCTGGATCAGCCGCGCCGGTAAAAATCGCGCCTCGGTCAGCAGGAACCAGCAGATCTGCGCCACGTGGGTCCCGGTGGTGATGTGCACGAGGTAATCCTCGTGCTCGGTGTCGAAGGTGTAGTCGGTGGTGAAGTCGTGCAGCGCGCCGTACACCTCTTCGAAATCCCAGGGGTTGCGCAGTGACATGGGATGCAGGCGCACCTCGGTGTCCGGCGAGACTTGGCGGATGTCCTCGCGAACCCGCTGGGCCAGGCTGACGTCCCGGGCGTCGACACCGTGAATCAGTTCCAGCCGATGGATCAGCACGTCCGGTTGCTGGCACAGGCCTACGCTCGGTCGCCAGTGACTCCAGCGATTGGCGCCCTTGCCGACGCGATCGAGGGTGGCGCCGATAAAACCGATGGCGACGCTGCGCTTGGCTGACATGTTTATACCTGAAGATAAAAAGCGATATCAAAGGATAGATAAATAGCGAGCCGTTTGTCGCCTTCAGAATTCTCAAAAATCACAAAAATTAAAAATAACGATATAAATCAATAAGATAAAAAATAATTAGAACAAAAAAACAAACCTGGCACGTCGGCTGCACTATCTCTGGCAACGAACGAGACAACAAGCGAGACGCCACGATGGCCAACTTCAAACTGTTCAACACCCAACAGGCAAACCTGCCGGCATGCGACACGCTGAACGCCGCTCAAGCTCCGGCTTATGCCTACAGCGCCAAACACAAGTTGGCCCAACTGGCCGTGACCGGGTGCCTGAACTCGACGTTCTACGCTTCGGCCGAAAGCCAACTGGATCAGGTGTTGCAATTGGTCGCCGAGCTGGACAGCCGCTACGTGGCGAAGGCCGCTTTGTATGCTCGTAAAAAGGGTCACATGAAAGACATGCCGGCCTTGATGCTCGCCGCCCTCACGGCACAGCGTTCGGCGCTGGTGCCAGAGGTGTTCGAGCAGGTGGTGGACAGCGGCAAGATGTTGCGCAACTTCGTACAGATCCTGCGCAGCGGTGCCACGGGGCGCAAGTCCCTCGGTTCGCAGCCAAAGCGCCTGGTGCAGAACTGGTTGAACAACGCCAGCGAACGCCAATTGCTCCAGGCCTCGATCGGCAACCAGCCGTCGCTGGCGGATGTGGTGAAGATGGTTCACCCCAAGCCCAACGAGGCCTGGCGTGCAGCGTTCTTCGCCTGGCTGATCGGTAAACCGGTGGATGTGCAGGCCTTGCCTGAACTGACCCGCTCGTTGCTGGCCTTCCGTAGCGGCGCGAGCCAGGAGGTGCCGCCGGTACCGTTCCAACTGCTGGGTAACGAGGCCCTGAGCAAGGAGCAATGGGCGGCTCAGGCGCAGAACATGGGCTGGCAAGCCCTGCGCATGAACCTCAACACCCTTGCGCGCCACGGTGCGTTTCAAGTGCCGGGTTGCGCTGAGTATGTGGCCGCACGTTTGGCGGACGCCGAGGCGGTGGCGAAGGCGCGGGTGTATCCGTACCAGTTATTGGCGGCGTATCGCATGACCGGGGAGGACGTGCCGCTCATAGTGCGCGAGGCATTGCAGGACGCATTGGAACTGTCCTTGGCCAACGTGCCGGCGCTGCAAGGGCATGTCGTGGTGTGCCCGGACGTGTCGGGCTCGATGCACAGCCCGGTCACCGGTTATCGCCAGGGCGCGACCAGCGCAGTACGCTGCATTGATGTGGCTGCACTGATCGCCGCAGCGGTTTTGCGCAAACAACCGCAAGCCCGGGTGATGCCGTTTGAAATGAAGGTGGTGGATATCCAGCTCAACCCGCGTGACAGCGTGATGAGCAACGCCGAGAAGCTCGCCGGCATCGGCGGTGGCGGGACTAGCTGCTCGGCGCCACTGGCGAAACTGGCTGACGAGAAGGCCAAGGTCGATACGCTGATCATGGTCTCGGACAATGAATCCTGGCTCGACGCGCGTCGCCGGGGCAGCAGTGAAACGATGCAGCAATGGGATCGGATCAAGCAGATCAACCCGCACGCGCGGCTGGTGTGCATCGACATGCAACCGGGCTGGGCGACCCAGGCGCCGGACCGTGAGGACATCTTGAATGTCGGCGGTTTCAGCGACGCGGTGTTCGACGTGATCGAGCAGTTCGCCACTGGCAACTACGGTACGCAGCACTGGGTGAAGGTGATCGAGGCCATGGAGTAAGCAAACGCGTGCGCCGGTCACACGGCGCACGCCACACGAATTGATTTTTTCACCGGCACTGAATGCCCATGGGACTACATCGAAGGCGTCCCATCAAACTCTTGTCAGAGGCGGTGAAAGGCACGAATGCCGAATGGCTGTACATCTAACGACCGGTTCAGTCCGGTGCGCGGCAACGCGCAACAGTCATTCACTTTTGTCGTGCCACCTATTTGAAATTTTGGCAGCGAATGCCACAGGTACTACATCGTGTCGCGGGTTCGACTCCCGCCCCGGTAACGGGTAGCTCAGTTGGTAGAGCATATGTGCCTGTATCCCCTGGTCGCTGCCGGGTATTGGAACAACGCCGGATAATCGGCCAAAAGAAAAGAATAGAGATCATGCAAGAACATACCTACCAACTGCTGGAAGTCGCCAACGGCAAACCGATCAAGCTCTGGACCGAAGGCGTCCCGGTGGAACGCGAAGCCCGCGAGCAGTTGATGAACACGGCGAAGATGCCGTTCATTTTCAAACACCTGGCCGTGATGCCGGACGTGCACCTGGGCAAGGGCTCAACCATCGGCAGTGTGATTCCGACGGTGGGTGCGATCATTCCGGCAGCGGTCGGCGTCGACATCGGTTGCGGCATGATCGCCGCGCGTACCTCGCTGATGGCCGCCGATTTGCCGGACAACCTGCACGGCCTGCGTAGCGCCATTGAGCAAGCGGTGCCCCACGGCCGCAGCTCGACCCGTTCGCGCCGGGACAAAGGCGCCTGGGACGAGATCCCCCGACAGGCCGATCACGCCTGGGCGGCGCTCGACCCACGGTTCAAGTTGATCACCGACAAGTACCCGGCACTGGCCAAAACCAACAACCGTGGGCATTTGGGCACGTTGGGCAGCGGTAACCATTTCATCGAGGTCTGCCTGGATGAAGCCAACCGTGTCTGGTTCATGTTGCACAGCGGTTCCCGTGGGGTCGGCAACGCCATTGGCAACCTGTTCATTCAACTGGCCCAGGCGGATATGCGCCAGCACATCGCCGACTTGCCGGACCGCGACCTGGCGTACTTCGAAGAGGGCAGCCAGCACTTCGATGACTACGTCGAAGCGGTGGGTTGGGCCCAGGATTTCGCCAAGCAGAACCGTGCGTTGATGATGCAAGCGGTGATTCAGGCGACACGGCAAGTGATCAGCAAGCCGTTCGAGGTGGCGTTGGAGGCGGTGAACTGCCATCACAACTACGTGCAGAAAGAGCGCCATTTTGGTGAAGAGATTCTGGTGACCCGCAAAGGCGCGGTGTCGGCGAAGAAGGGCGAGTTGGGAATCATTCCGGGGTCGATGGGGGCGAAAAGCTTCATCGTTCGCGGCCTGGGTAACGAGCAATCGTTCTGCTCCTGCAGCCACGGCGCCGGTCGCACCATGAGCCGGACCAAGGCCAAGAACACCTTCACCCTTGAAGATCAGATTCGCGCCACCGCGCACGTGGAGTGCCGCAAGGACGCTGCCGTCATCGATGAAATACCGATGGCCTACAAGGACATCGACAAAGTCATGCACGCCCAGCGCGAGCTGGTTGAAGTACTGCACACCCTGCGTCAGGTGGTGTGCGTAAAAGGATAGGGAACATGGACAACTATGAAACTCACCCGCTGGCGCCCGAGATGCGCGCCCGGGTGTTACAGGCGCTTGAAAGGATAGAGCGCGAGCGTAACGTCAGCGTGCTTTACGCCTGTGAGTCCGGCAGTCGCGCCTGGGGCTTTGCCTCGACCGACAGCGACTATGACGTGCGCTTCGTCTACGTGGAAAAACCGGAGTGGTTCGTCCAGGTCGATACGCCGCGGGATGTGATTGAGCGGCCGCTGGACGATGAACTGGATGTCAGTGGTTGGGAGCTGCGCAAGACCCTCGGGCTGTTGCGCAAGTCCAATCCGACGCTGCTGGAATGGCTCGATTCGCCCCTGGTGTATCGCAGCGAAACGGCCGCGACCCTGCAACTGCGTGAGCTGGCCGAGGCGTTCTACAGCCCGCCGGCCGCGCGCAATCATTACCTGTCGATGGCCCGGAAAAACTTTCGCGGCTACCTGCAAGGCGAGAGCGTGCGGTTCAAGAAGTATTTCTACGTGCTGCGTCCGTTGCTGGCGGTGCGCTGGATCGACCAGGGCCGGGGTCGCCCGCCGATGACCTTCGCCGACTTGCTCAGCACCGTCGACGACCCGGCTCTGCTGGATGAAGTCGCCGAATTGCTGGTGCTCAAGCGCAACGCCGATGAAAGTGCCTACGGCCCACGTCGACACGCGTTGCACCAGTTCATCGCTACGGAACTGGAGCGCGCAGTGCCTAAACTGCCGCGCACCCAGGAAGACTCCCGGCTGTTGGATCAGTATTTGAGAGACACGGTAAAGCGTTACGCCTAAGGATGAACATGAAACAGGAAGTGATTGAACTGGACGGCGCGATGGGCGGCGGTCAGGTACTGCGCAGTGGCTTGAGCCTGTCGATGGTGACCGGTCGGGCGCTGCAGATTAAGAACATTCGGGCCCGGCGCAGCCGTCCCGGTTTGCTGCGCCAGCACCTGACGGCGGTACTGGCGGCGGCCGAGGTCTGTGGCGCCACCGTGCAGGGCGCGGAGTTGGGTTCGCAGGTGTTGTCCTTTGAACCGGGGCCGATTCGTGGCGGCGAATTCAGCTTCGCCATTGGCACGGCGGGCAGTTGCACCCTGGTGTTGCAGACACTGTTGCCGGCCTTGTTGCTGGCGCCGCAAGCCAGTCGTGTACGGATCTCGGGCGGTACGCATAATCCATTGGCGCCGCCCAGCGATTTCCTGGAGCGCGCCTGGCTGCCGCTGCTGCGGCGCATGGGGGCCAAGGTTGAGTTGCAACTGATTCGCCACGGGTTTGTGCCGGCCGGTGGTGGCGAGATCGAAGTCTTCATCCAGCCTTCGCAACTGCGACCGCTGCATCTGTTGGAGCGCGGCGCGTTACTGGCGCAGAGCGCTTCGGCCCTGGTGGCGGGCCTTGCGCCACAAGTGGCTGAGCGTGAACTGGAGCGGGTCGGCAAACGACTGGGAATGGCGCCGAAGGTGTTGCATTGCGTCGCGCTCGATCAGGATCGGGGGCCGGGCAATGTCCTGCTGGTGGAATGCGTGTTTGAGCACGTCACCGAAGTGTTCAGTGGTTTTGGCCAAGCGGCCCTGCGTGCCGAGAAGGTCGCCGATGGCGCCATCGACCAGGCTGCGGATTGGCTGAACAGCGCCACCGCCGTGGCCGAGCACCTTGCCGATCAGTTGCTGCTGCCCATGGCCATGGCGGGCGGTGGCAGCTTCACCACGCCGCGCATGACCGAGCATCTGCAAAGCAATATCGCGGTGATCGAGCGTTTTCTGCCGGTCACTATCGATTGCACCGTGGAAGGGGACAGCCGGCTGTTGGTTGAATGCAAAAGCGTGAATCAGTGACACCGCTCGCCACAGGCTACTGCCCCAGCCGCTCCATCGTATGCAGCATCGGCTCCAGCGACACACTGATCAACCCGTCCAGCGGCCGGTTCAGCTCTTCAACCAGCAGGATCGTCGCCGCCGCGGATGCGGAGCACATCATCAGCACCACCACAATCGTGCCATTGCGCGGGGCGAACAAACCGAACGAGCCAAAGATGATCGACAGCCAGGTGATGAGAATCACCAGCATGACCGGCGGGATCGACTGGTTGGCTTGTAGCATCGTCAGCCAGCGGGCGGCGAACACGGCGTCCATCATCTGCAAGGCCGAAGCCTTGAGGGTGCGTTGACTGTCGGTGTCGGGGGCGAGCGCGGCGACTTGCTGTTGCAGGGCTTCGGAACGGCTGATCGCTTCGGGGCTGTCGAGCATGGCCAGTCGGGAGGAATCCCGGGATTGCAGGACTTGCACGATTTGCGCGTAGTTGTGCTTGAGCTGGGTGCGGATGGGTTGGGTTTGCGGGCCATAACGTGCCAGCAAACGGTCGAACTCGACCACTTTGGCCGCCGCGCCTTCCAGCTGTGCATTGGTGGTTTCGAACGTGCCTTTGGCCGAAGACACGAGCAGGCCCAGCACCAGCGCCGACATGGTGGCGATCAGGCCGGTGGCGAGTTTCAGGACGGCGACCGAATCGTCGCTCAGATGATGCGAAGGCAATCGCTGCCGCACGTACGAGCCCACCAAGGCACTGCCGAACAGGCAGGTGAACACGATCAGTGCGATCAGCAAATGATTCATTCGACCTCCGTTGACGCAACGCGGGACGGCGAGTTGACGGTAGCAGATGGTCTTGGACTTGCCACAGAGCCTGGTTCAACGAGCCCAACCTTTTCAGGTTGGGCTTTTCTATAAGCGATTTACTGATCCTTCTCGCAATTGACCATCCACGCCACGCCAAACCGGTCCACCAGCATCCCGAAACGCGCTGCCCAGAAGGTCGCCTCCAGCGGCATTTGCACCGTGCCATCTTCCGCCAGTGCGGCGAAGACGCGCTCGGCTTCGGCGATGCTGTCGACGTTCAGCGAGATCGAGAAACCGGCCATGTCGTCAGTGGGGCGGTCGGGGGTGGTGTCCGAGCCCATGATCGCCTGGTCACCCACTGACAGGCGGGTATGAATGATCAGGTTGTGGTAGTCCGCCTGGACGTGTTCCTTCGCCGGGGTTTCGCCGAAAGTCATCATGGCGTCGAGGGTGCCGGGCAGGGCTTTGGCGTAGAAAGTGAAGGCGGCTTTGCAGTCGCCGTTGAAGATCAGGTAGGGATTGATTTTCATTGTGTGCTCCCGGTAACCGAGTGGCGCTGGAGGCCAGGACGGCCTCCAGCTTCAATAGGGTTCGACCTCAAACAGCAAAGCGTTAGAGGCCGGGTTCTGCCGGGTTTGTTCAGACGTTTTTTCTATAGATCGGGCGCCGCTTATTGCTCGATCAATCGACGATGACGCGTTCTTTGCCAATGCAGATGGACAATTGCTGGCCGGCCTTGTTGAACGCGCAATAGGGGAGCGGCTTCTCTGTGTACTTGGCGAGAGGCACGCCGATAAAAAAGGCGCCCAGCAGGACAGCGGCGATGAATTGCACTGGCATTTGCGCTGGATCCGGTACGCGGTTTTTGAGTATTTCACGCGCGTAGAAACCGGTGCTGAGCACAATCACGCCGATGATCATAAAGGAGCCAATCTCATGTTCGCTGATGCTGTAGATCGCATTTCCTGTGTCGTTGTCCGGGTAGTTCAGTTGCCACCAGGCGCCGATGCCTATCATCACCAGGCCGGAGCCGATCCAGCCGTAGATCGCGCCGGGCAGGCGTAACAAAATCGCGACGATCAGTCCCAGCGTGGCCACGCCCCAGCCCATTAAATACAGCTCGGTGGCCATGCCTCCGCCCATGAAGGTGCCGCCGACATTGAGAGGCTTCATCAACTGCCAGTTGAAGAAAGCCACATGCAGAATCAAAACGAGTACAACGAGCCAGCAAACGGCGTGAAAGAGCCCTGAGACGAGGGTATTGCGGCGCGAGAACACACGAAATCCTTTTTGTGTTTTGAGGGGGCGCCAGTATGCCGTGGGTACTGGCACGTTGTATCGCCTCAAGCCACTGCGCGTGGCACCGAAGGCCGCAGCAAACGCTCGACAGCGCCACTCACCAGGTTTTCCAGCAGCTCATCTCGCTCCGCGTCACCCAGCGCATGCTGCGTCAGCCAACCGGGCGCGCTGTTGAGCAAATTCGCAATCGCGTGCCCGGCCGCCAATTGGCCCTGTTCGCTGAGCCGCAACTTGGGGCCCAGCATCTGCAACAACCGACGTTCATATTGCTCGCGCAGTTGCCGAACCCGTTGCTGCTGATCTTCATTCAGACAACCGCTGTCCCGCTCCGCCAGCCGGAAATGCCAGGGCATTTCCCGATGCAGATTCAGGTGCGCCTGAATCAGGTTGGGCAGCATGCCGCGTTTGGCTTTTTTATCCAGGCGCCCAAGCGTGGCCAACAACTCTTCGTAGAACTCTTCGATCAAGTCCGCCAGCAAGTGCTGCTTGCTCGGGTAATGGTGATACAGCGAGCCCGGGGCGAGCCCCAGGCAGGTGGCGAGTTCACGCATGCCGACCTGGCCGAAACCCTTGCTGGCGAACAGCTCCAGCACCTTGTCCCGGTATTCGGCAAAGCGTTCACAACGCTCAGGCATAGGCATGGAAGCCGCGCCCCGTTTTGCGTCCCAGGTAACCGGCGGCGACCATCTCCTTGAGCAGCGGCGCCGGGCGGTATTTGCTGTCATTGAAGCCGTCGTAGAACGCTTCGAGAATCGCCAGCACCGTGTCCAGGCCAATCAAATCCGCCAGGGCCAACGGGCCGATTGGCTGGTTGCAACCCAGGCGCATGCCGGCGTCGATGTCGTCGACGCTGGCCAGGCCTTCCTGAAACACCAGGATCGCTTCGTTGATCATTGGCACCAGGATCCGGTTCACCACGAAGCCCGGACGGTTGCCGGCGGTGATCGCGGTCTTGCCCAGCGTCGTGGCCATGTCCAGCGCCAGGGCGTGGGTCGCGTCGCTGGTTTGCAGGCCGCGAATCACTTCGATCAACCCCATCACCGGCACTGGGTTGAAGAAGTGCAGGCCGATGAAGCGTTCGGGCTGGCTGACGCTGGCGGCGAGTTGGGTAATCGATAACGAGGACGTGTTGGACGCGATCACGCACTCGGCGCTGACCTGCGCAGCAATCTGTTGCAGGACGCGCAGTTTCAGGTCGAGGTTTTCAGTGGCGGCTTCGATCACCAGTTGCACGTCTTCCAGGCTGGCGTAATCGGTGCTGGTGCGGATCTTGTCGAGGGCGGCGCGTTTCTGTTCTTCGCTCAACGTCGCCTTGGCGATCTGTCGATCAAGGTTCTTGCCGACGGTCGCCACTGCCTTTTGCAGGGCGCTCTCGCTGATATCGATCAGGGTCACACTGAAGCCCGCCACCGCGCAGACCTGCGCAATCCCGTTGCCCATGGTGCCCGCGCCAATCACGCCGATGTGTTGCAGATTCATGCTGGAAGTCCTTGCAATCAAACCCGTCGATACCTTGGCCGCCACAACAGCCGAAGGCGTACTATGGCCGCGAGTCTAGAGCGGGCAGGGCGCTTGTCCTATGCCACAACTGTTCAACGGCACTGGTGTTTTTTGCCAGTCAGGCAATGGGGAGCAAAGCGTTCACATGCGGGAAACGGATTCAGTGGCGGCCTACTTCGTGCGGGCGATGATCCATCGGCTGGCGGACAACCCCCAGCGCCTGACGGCGGTGCTGCAACAGGCCAATATCGACCCGGCGCTGCTCGACCAGCCCAGCGCCCGGGTGCCGGCCAGCGCCTTTGCCGCGTTGTGGCTGATCCAGATTCGCGAACTCGACGACGAATTCTTCGGCCTCGACCGCCACGGCATGCCGCCGGGCAGTTTCGCCCTGATCTGTCGAGCGTTGATTCAGGAACCCGACCTGCACAAAGCCCTGCGCCAATGCCTGGCCAACTTCGCCCTGTTCCTCAGCGACTTTCGCGGCACGCTGACCGTGCGCGGCAAACGTGCGGTGATCAGCCTGCAAACCGGCTCGACCGACAGCGATGTCAGCCGCCTGGGCGAAGAAACCTTCCTGGTCTTGATGATCAGCCTGCTGTGCTGGCTCGGCGGACGGCGCATCCCCATCGACCGCGCCGACTTTCGCCATGCCCGCGTCTCCCTCAGTGACGACCGTTTGCTCTGGGGCCCCAACCTGAGCTTCGGCGCCGAACGCACCGAAATCGAATTCGCCAGCCACTACCTGCGTCTGCCTGTGGTTCAAGACCTGGCCTCCTTGAAAGTGTTTCTACGCACCGCGCCGCAGTGGCTGGTGATCCGCTTCCGCAACCAGCACGGCCTCGCGTCCCAAGTTCATCAGCGCCTGCGCAACAGCCATTACAGCCTATGGCCGACCCTGCAAGCCTTCGCCCAGGAACAACACCTGAGCCCCAGCACCTTCCGCCGCAAACTGGAGCGCGAGGGCTGTTCGTATCAGGAGATCAAGGACGAAGTACGGCGCGGCGTGGCGTTTGAGCGGTTGCGTGAAAGCAGGGCGAGCATTGGGGATATTGCCGAGCAGCTGGGGTTTCAGGAGGCGAGTGCGTTTCACAGAGCGTTCAAGAAGTGGACGGGGGAGAGTCCGGGGCGGTATCGGGCGCGGTTTCAGGAAAGGACGCAGGAGGGGAATGGGTCTGATTCGGCGTGAATCCTATATTTGCCTCGATTGAGAGTTTTTCTGCAATTTCTGGAAACAGCCCATCCCCTCTAATAGCAGAGAGGGCTGTCTGTACTCCTTGGTCGAACCTCTGAATCAGTCAGTCCACGGAAACTGCTGCAGAATATAGCGAGGTTTACTTGAGCCAATTCGCTTGGCACTCAATGTCACATCGTAAGTTTTATAGAGATGTAGATTCATAGCATTGGGGTTTGGGAGATCTCTTGCAATCCCTCCGTAAATGACCAGTCCATCGGCAGTCTTAAATTCAAATGACCGCTTGTCTGGAAGCGCTCCAATAAACTCACCCGTGAACGTCTCTACCGTTTCCTGAATGTTATCCAGGTTCAGCCGAGCCTTGCTGCGTCGAACCTGCTCGCTATCAGTGAATTGAAACTGTTTGGTGCGGGTGGTCAGCGAGCAAGAAGCGTCGTAGCTGGAAAGCTTTCCCAAAAAGTCCGAAACGCTGGATATCGCTCTATCGGCAAGCCGTGAAACAGGCTCGGAGAGTTCTTCATCACTTTTGGTTGTGGCCTCCAACAATTCAGCCATCAGATCAATAGCGAGTGACACTGATGTCGTGCCCTCAATCTCAAGCTGCGCTTGCGCGGGTACTTCCTCCAGCTCGAACCCAAATGAACCCAAAGCGGTTCCCGTTATAAGTAATTGATTATTCGATCGGTTTGGAATGGGGCCTTTGTCGGCAAGCGTGCCGGAGATCGAAGCGGCAATGGTGGCAATAGCCTCGCTGAATGCCTGAGTCGCCGCAGCACCAAACTCGGCTAAAACGCCATGCGTCCCCCAAACAGGCGCTCCACGATAGGTAAGGATGACTTTTGCTGGTTGATAGGTGTCTTGGCTATTCGCCTCCAGATACGATTTTGCTTCATCTATCCGAGAGCGCATGGACATGGCAGAAAGCTTGCTCAGTCCAGGCTTTTCCAGCTGCTTCTCGAGGAAAAGAAGTTCTGCCGATTTATGCAGGTATTCATTCCTATTCATGAGCGAGCTCCTGTTTGCGAGCCTTCAACATGGCGAGTGCTTCTTGATCCTGCCGAGGAGCCAGGTCGACCCGTAGAAATCCCTTCCATTGCTTTGATCTTCGGTGGGACCACATGCTGTACCAGTACGATGCCATTTCTACCAAGCGCTCTGGCGCATCAGTGAGGGATTGAACATAAAAATCAACCTTGAACTGACTTTTTATGAAGGACTGATCCTCCCGTGTTGCTCCCAACAATCTTAGTTGATCCGGCTGCAGGCCATCGTAGAACTCGTCCCCCTCAAAAGTGAACGTAACGACATCGATGTCTCTGGGGGCACGTTGATCAGACAGCTCGATGTTCTCCGTGAAACTTCCATCCAGCCATTGGAAGCCTTCAGCCATGCCCATTCTGTGCAGCTCAGAACGGTGTAAGAGATAGCCTTCCAAAATAGCACATCGGTCCAGATTGCTCGCGAAGCGGTCTACGAACGCCAATAGATCAACCTCGTAGGGAGATCTGTCCATCCCGGCAGGATTATGCTCATTGATTGGGGGAATAAGTCCCTCTGGATTCCACTCAGGTATCAATCCCGGCCTCCTTGCATAGCGGTGTGATTGGCGACCGATCCTCATCCGGCTGCGTGTATGCGTCAAGCGAACAAACGTTACAGTTCTTTCGCTCTTTCCCCATCACCGAGCTGAAGTACCATGGCGCATCGCCGTCCGTCCCTGCCGAGCCTCTCCCCCATGCCAACCCTCACCCGTTTCGCCGCTCTGCTCGACCAGGCAAAACGCGCCTTGCAATTGGTCTGGGGCACCTCCCGCGGATTATTCCTCGGCCTGGTCCTGGCTACCCTGATTGCCGGCGTGCTCCCCGCACTGGCCGCCTGGCTCGGCCAACGCATCGTCGACGCGGTGGTGTTCGCCATGCAGTTGCATGCGCAGCAGGGCAGTGCGCCGTTGTGGCCGGTGGTGCGTTATGTGTTGTTTGAGGCGGGTGTGCTGGCGTTGTTGTCCGGGACGCAACGGGCGTTGTCGGTGCAGCAGTCGCTGTTGCGGGTGCAGTTGGGGCAGAAGGTCAACACGCTGATTCTGGAGAAGGCCCAGACGTTATCGCTGGTGCAGTTCGAGAACTCCGAGTTCTACGACAAGTTGGTGCGGGTGCGGCGCGAAGCTTCGACCCGGCCGTTGGCGTTGGTGATGAAGTCGTTGGGGCTGATCCAGAACCTGATTGTGCTGATCAGTTTCGGCGTGCTGCTGGTGCATTTTTCGCCGTGGGCGCTGGTGTTGCTGGTGGTCGGTGCGTTGCCGGTGTTTTTTGCCGAGGCGCATTTTTCCGGGGATGCGTTTCGGCTGTTCACCCGGCGCGCGCCGGAGAGTCGGCAACAGAGCTACATCGAAACGCTGCTGTCCCATGAGAGTTACATCAAAGAGGTCAAGCTGTTCGGCTTTGCGCCCTTGCTGTTGCAGCGTTATCGCGACACGTTCAAGCGGCTTTACGCCGAAGACAGACGCCTGACCTTGCGCCGCGATGGCTGGGGTTTTGTCCTTGGGCTGCTGGGCACCGGGGCGTTTTACCTGGCGTATGCCTGGGTCGTGGTCGACACCGTGCATGGCCAGATCACTCTCGGGCAGATGACCATGTACCTGGTGCTGTTCAAACAGGGGCAAACCGCCGTCAGCAGTAGCCTCAGTGCGATCAGTGGTCTGTACGAGGATGGCCTTTACCTGTCGGCCCTCTACGAATACCTGGCCGAACCGGTGGTCAGCGATACCGGCCATTTGACCGTGGGCGCGGTGCCCGGCGATGGGCTGCGTTTCGAGAACGTGGGTTTTCGTTATCCAGAGGCCAGTCGTGCGGCGCTGGAGGGCATCGACTTGCACCTGGTGCCGGGCCGAAGCGTGGCACTGGTGGGTGAGAATGGTTCGGGCAAGACCACGCTGATCAAACTGCTGACCCGGCTGTATCGCCCGGATCAGGGCCGTATCCTGCTGGACGGCAGCGACCTGCAAGACTGGGAAGAGGACGCGTTGCGGCGGCGTATCGGGGTGATTTTCCAGGACTACATTCGCTATCAGTTCTCCGTGGGGGAGAACATCGGCGTTGGCGACACCCTGGCCTTCGACGATGAACAACGCTGGAAAGAAGCGGCGGCCGAAGGCATGGCCGCGCCGTTTATCGAAGGGTTGGATCGCGGTTATGCCACGCAACTGGGACGCTGGTTTGCCGGGGGCCAGGAGCTGTCTGGCGGGCAGTGGCAGAAGATTGCCTTGTCCCGTGCCTACATGCGCCGTGATGCCGACATCCTGATCCTCGACGAACCGACCTCAGCCCTCGACCCGGCGGCGGAAGCGGCGGTGTTCGCGCATTTCAGCGAGCACACCCAGGGCCGCATGACGCTGCTGATCTCCCACCGTTTTTCCAGTGTGCGCAACGCCGACCACATCATCGTGCTGGATCAGGGCGCGATCCTGGAGCGTGGCGATCACGACAGCCTGGTGGCGGCGGGCGGGCGTTATGCGCAGCTGTTCGATTTGCAGGCGCGGGGTTATCGCTAGGCCTTGCGGGCACCTTGAGTAACTGTTGGCCCGGCGACCTGTGCCGGCTTGGCTTTCATCAGGTTGTCGATGGCCTGGCGATACTGACTGCCACCCAGGCTCATGCTGTTGTTGTGCGTGCCGCCGGGTATCAACAACAGGCGCTTCGGCTCGTTGGCGGCGTTGAACAACTGCTGGCTGAAGCGCGACGGCATGAATGCATCGGCCAGACCGTGGACCACCAGCAAGGGCATATCGATGTCGGTGATCTTGTCGATGGAATCGAATTTCTGCGACAGCAGCCAGCGCACCGGCAGGGATTTCACTGGCAGGTTTTCGTCGGCCACTTGCGCGACGGCATCCCCCAGCGTGGTGAAGGTGGATTCGATCACCAGCCCGCGCACCGGCACCGCGACGTGATCCTTTTTCGCCTGCGTGGCCAGGTCTGCCGCGAGGTCAATGGCCACCGCACCACCTAACGAGTGACCGTAGATCAGGCGTTTGTTCGGGTCCGGTTGCATCGCCTTGAAGCGCTCCCAGGCGACCCGGGCGTCTTCGTAGACGCTGGCTTCCGACGGCAGATCGCCCTTGCTCTGGCCAAACCCGCGGTAGTCGATGGCCAGCACCGAATAGCCCATGGCCCGCAATTGCTCGATGCGAAACGCCTGGCCGGTGAGGTTCCAGCGCACACCGTGCAAATAGAGGATCGACGGCGCATCAGGGCGCGCGGCCGGCCACCACCAGGCATGCAGGTTTTGATTGCCCTTGAAGCTGGCAGGCTTGATGTCGAACTCCTGAACGTCCTGCGGCAAGCCGCGATACCACCCGGCCGTGCCCGGCTCGATCCGAAACAGCAACTCGCGCTCTTTGTACTTGAGCACGCCGCAACTCGCCGGCAAACCGACAATTAGCAGCGCCATGCACAACGATGAAAACCAGCGCCGACGCAAGTGGCTCATGAGGGGAGTAAGCATCCAGCAGTCCAGTCGATCAGGGGAAAGCACGGGTTTTAACAGATGCGCGTGGGGGAGGGGAATTATTTCGATGGTCGTGTGTGTTGCAGGATCATTCGCCGCAAGTCCCCTGTAGGAGCGAGGCTTGCCCGCGAAGGCGTCGGGACAGTCAGCATCGATGTCGCCTGACACACCGCCTTCGCGGGCAAGCCTCGCTCCTACAAGTGAATTGGCGCAAAGCCATTCGTCTTTGCTTGTCTACTCGCTCAATAAAAAAGATTGAATAATCACACCAAATGTTATTTAAATAACAAAACAACAGCGCCGACGTCAGTCAGGCAAGCCGTATCAAGGTGGGATAGCAATGAGCAAGATCGCAGTCATCGGCAGCAATATGGTGGATCTGATCACCTACATCGACCGCATGCCGGCCCAGGGTGAGACGCTGGAAGCGCCGGGTTTTGCCCTCGGTTGCGGTGGCAAGGGCGCCAATCAGGCGGTGGCGGCGGCCAAGCTGGGGGCGGATGTGTTGATGCTGACCAAGGTCGGCGACGACATGTTTGCCGACAACACCCTGGCCAATTTCCAGCGCTTTGGCATCGACACCCGTTACGTGCAGCGTGTGCCCGGTGTGTCCAGCGGCGTGGCGCCGATTTTCGTTCAGGCCGATTCCCACAACAGCATCCTTATCGTCAAAGGCGCCAACGCCCATCTCGCCCCGGCGGATATCGACGCCGCCGCGCCAGCCCTGCGCGAGTGTTCGCTGATCGTGCTGCAGCTCGAAATCAATGTGGAAACCGTCTACCACGCCATCGAATTCGGTCGCGAACACAACATCCCGGTGCTGCTCAACCCGGCACCGGCCTTGGCGGGCCTGAGCCGTGAACACCTGGCGCAACTGGATTTCCTGGTGCCCAACGAGTCCGAACTGGCGCTGATCAGCGGCCAAACCGTCGACTCGCCTGAGTCCGCCTTGAAAGCCGCCAAGACCCTGGTCGCCAGCGGCATTCGCCACGTGATCGTGACCCTCGGCCAACAAGGCGCGCTGTACGTCGGCGAGGAGGGCGAGTTCCAGATTCCCGGCCTGCGCGTCAACGCCCGCGATACTACTGGCGCCGGCGATGCCTTCATCGGTTGCTTCATCCAGCACTGGAGCCGCGACCGCGATATCCGCGCCGCCATGACCCAGGCCGTGGCCTATTCCGCGTGCTCGGTCACCGGTCTCGGCACCCAGACTTCCTACCCGGACGCCAGCGCGTTCGCAGCATTCCAGCGCCCATTCGGCACCCTTTAAAACCCCACCCGGAGAACAACAATGACAAAGCCTCCGCTCCAACAGACGCCCGATGGTTTCTACCTGAACCGCACGCCGTGGTTCGCCTTCATCCTGCTGTGCAGCATCTTCGCGCTGTGGGCGGCGGCCGCGAGCATGAACGACGTGCTGATCGCGCATTTCAAGAAAGCTTTCCTGCTCAGCGATTTCCAGACTGCCTTCGTACAGTCGGCGTTTTACCTGGGCTACTTCTTCGTGGCGATCCCGGCGGCGCTAGTGGTTCGGCGTTTCAGCTACAAGACCACCATCCTCATCGGCCTGATGCTGTACATGTTGGGTTGCCTGTTGTTCTTCCCGGCAGCATCGACGGCCAAGTACGGCATGTTCCTGCTGGCGCTGTTCGTGATCGCGGCGGGGCTGTCGTTCCTAGAAACCGCGTGCAACACCTATTCAACGCTGATGGGCCCACGGGAAACCGGCACCCGGCGCCTGAACATCTCCCAGACCTTCCACCCGTTCGGCGCCATGGCCGGGGTGTATGTCGGCAGTTTCGTGATGTTCAAGGACACCGACGCCACCCGCGAGCAGCTCACGCAAATGAGCGCCTCGGACGCGGCGGTGCAGCAGCTGCAAATGATCCAGTCCACCTTGCTGCCGTACAAATGGATGATCGCGGTGCTGGTGCTGATGTTCATCCTGATCGCCATCACCCGGTTTCCGGCGTGTAAAGGCGTGCAGACCGCCAGCAAGAAAACCGTAAGCCTCGGCCAGAGCCTGTCGCGGCTGTGGGGCAACAAGCGTTTTACCTTCGGCGTACTGGCGCAGTTTCTCTACGTCGGCGCGCAAGTCGGGGTGTGGAGCTTCACCATTCGTCTGGCCATGCAATTGGGCGGGATGAACGAGCGCAGCGCCTCGTGGTTTTTGCTGACGACCTTCGCCGCGTACTTCATCGGCAAACTGATCGCCAACGTGCTGATGCGCAAACTGCACCCGGCCAAGGTGCTGGCGGTGTATGGCGTGCTGTGCATTGTGTTGCTGGCCTACACCATCCTGGTGCCGAACATCACCGCGGTGTATGCAGCGGTCGGCGTGAGCGTGTTCCTCGGCCCGTGCTGGCCGACCATTTATGGCCTGACCATCGATGGCCTCGGTGAAGACACCGGCGTCGGCGGTTCGCTGCTGGTGATGAGCATTGTCGGTGGCGGGGTGATTCCGATCTTCCAGGGCCTGCTCTCCGATTACAGCGGCGGCAATATGCAACTGGCCTACAGCGTGCCGTTGCTGTGCTTCATCGTGATCGTCGCCTACGCGGTGCGCTGCCTGCGTCATTCCGCCAGCGAACGGGCACCGGTGGGTGCGGCGGTGACCTCATGAACACGCGGATCAATCTCTATCCGGCGCTGTTTGGCGAGGCGCCGAAGGTACTGGTGAAATCAGAGCGTTTCACCGTCAGCGCCAGCATCTATCCCAGCGGCGTATTGGCGCTGGAACTGACCAACAGCCGTGGAAAACTGGTGGTGCTGCCGTATCAGGGCCAGATGATCTGGGATGCGGTGTTCGACGGCTGCGACCTGACCATGAGCAACCTGTTCAGCCAGCCCAAACCGAGCCCGACGGTAATTGGCACCTACGGCTGTTTCATGTTCCACAGCGGCCTGCTGCGCAACGGTTGTCCGACGCATGAGGACGACCATCCGCTGCACGGCGAAATGCCCTGTGCGGCAATGGATCGCGCCTGGTTGGAAGTCGGTGAAGACAGCGCCGGCCCCTTCCTGCGATTGGGCGGTGAATACGAATATGCGCAGGGGTTTGGCGACCGCTACCTCGCCAGCCCGAGCGTCACTTTGCGTGCCGATTCGGGGCTGTTCGATATCGCGATGACCGTGACCAACCTGGCCGGCAAACCCATGGACCTGATGTACATGGCCCACATGAATTACGCCTACGTCGAAGGCGCACGGTTTATCGAGCCGTTGGGATTCGAGAAGGTGCGCCTGCGCAGCAGCGTGCCGGCCCACGTCAAGCCGACACCGGCCTGGAGCCGCTACATGGAGCAGTTGGCCTTGGAGCCGGAGCAGTTCCGCTGCCTGGATCAGCCGGAGCTTTACGACCCGGAGATCGTATTTTTCTTCGACGGCGTAAAGGCCGATGCCAACGGCGATGCACATTTCCTGCTGAGCCACCCGGACGGTGCTGCGTTCTACACCCGTTATCGCCCCGACCAGTTCGACCACGCTGCACGCTGGATCCTGCACAACGCCGATCAGCAAGTGGCGGCGTTTATCTTGCCCGCCACTTGCGAACCGGAAGGCTATCGCGCCGAATCCGCCAAGGGCCATGTGCGCGCCTTGGCGGCGGGGGAGACGGCGGCGTTCAAGGTCACCACCGGTTATCTGAATCAGGCCGAGCAACAAGCCTTGATCAGATAATCAACTGTGCGCCGCTGGCCTCGATGGCATCGCGGTAAGCCTTGGGGATTTTCTTGTCGCTGACCACGTACTGGAAATCCTCAAGGGCGGCGAAATGCGCGGTGCGCACGGTGTCGAACTTGCTGTGGTCGGCCAGCAACAAGCGCTGTTGCGCCTGGCGCAGGACCTTCTGCTTGACCTCCACTTCATTGAAATTGAAGCAGGTCACGCCGAAGTCCTGGCTGACCCCGGCGGCGGAGACGAAGGCCCAGGTCAGGCGCACGCTGTCGAGGATGCCGAATTCGGTCTGGTTCTCGAACACCTGATTCTTGCGGTGGAAGGTGCCGCCGCAGACCACGATGTGGCAGTTGGGCTTTTGCGAGAGTTTGAGCAGCACGTTCAGGGAGTTGCACACGGCGGTGAATTCGAGCTCGTCGGGGATGAAATCCACCACGAATGGCGTGGTGGTGCCGCAATCGAAAAACACCGTGTCGCCGGGCTGGATAAAGCGTGCGGCGAGTTTGCCGATGCGGCGTTTTTCCTCGACGTGGCGGGTGTCCTGCTCGGCCACGCGGTAATCGCCCGGTTCGTTGCCGTCGTGGATCTTGGTGATGTAGCCGCCGAGCAGGCGCAGGTGGTCGGTGTACTTGGTCAGGTCGCGGCGCAGGGTCATCTCCGACACGTCCAGCAACGCGGCCATTTCGCGCAGGTGAATGGCGCTCTGGTCTTGCAGGGCTTGTTGAATCAGCTTGAGACGCTCGGCTTTTTTACTGTCCACAGGCATTCCGGGGTTGATTGTTGATGTTATTTAAGTAACATTAATTGTGAGTTTTGTAACGTTTTTGCGCAAATGATCCTCGATTGTGGCGCAGGGGCATTTGAATATACAAACAGGAGTTTTTTGCGATGGCCCATCTCCCACCCCAGGCACTGGCGCAGTACATCGATCACACCTTGTTGGCGCCGGACGCCAGCCGCGAACAAATCACTACTCTGTGCCGAGAGGCCGCAGAGCATGGTTTCTATTCGGTGTGTGTGAATTCCGGGCAAGTGCCTCTTGCCGCGCAGAGCCTGGCAGGCCACAACGTCAAAGTCTGCGCGGTGATCGGCTTCCCGCTGGGCGCCGGTTTGAGTGACACCAAGGCCTTCGAAGCCGAGCGGGCGATTGCCGCCGGCGCTGGCGAGATCGACATGGTGTTGAACATCGGCTGGCTGAAGGACGGCTTGTTCGCCGAGGTGCAGGACGACATTGCCCAGGTCAAACAAGCTTGCGGCAGCGTGCCGTTGAAAGTGATCCTGGAAACTTGCCTGCTCACCGACGCCGAGAAAGTGAAGGCCTGCGAAATCTGTCGCGAGCTGAACGTCGCGTTCGTCAAGACCTCCACCGGTTTTAGCCGCAGCGGCGCCACCGTCGAAGATGTCGCGCTGATGCGCCGCACCGTGGGCGCGGACATCGGCGTCAAGGCTTCGGGCGGCGTGCGGGATTACCCGACCGCACTGGCGATGATCGAGGCCGGCGCCACCCGTCTGGGCAGCAGCTCCGGCATCGCGATCATCGGTGGCGCGCAGTCGGCGGGCGAGGGTTACTGATCCATTTTCAAAACGATCTTGCCGATGTGATCGCCGGCTTCCATCCGCGCATGGGCTTGCGAGGCGTCGGTGAACGGGTAGACCTTGTCGATCATCGGCAAGCAACGCCCGGCCGACAGCACCGGCCACACGTATTCGTACAGGCCCTGGGCGATGGCGGCTTTTTCTTCCTTTGTACGTGAGCGCAGCAGGGAGCCGGTGATGATCGCGCGCTTGGCCATGATCGCCAGCAGGTCGACACCGTCGGCATGGGCGCCGCCGAGGAAGCCGAGCATCACCAGCCGACCTTCCATGGCCAGGGCGGCCACGTTGCTGTTGAAGTACGAGCCGCCCATGATGTCGAGGATTACATTCACCCCTTTGCCGGCGGTTTTTTCGGCGATGACCTGGGCGAAATCCTGATCGCGGTAGTTGATCGCCTTGGCCCCCAGCTTACGGATCACGTCGCACTTTTCCTCGCTGCCGGCGGTGGCGAATGCCTCGACACCGAACTCGCGGCAGAGCATCAACGCCGTGGTGCCGATGCCGCTGGTACCGCCGTGGATCAACGCGCGTTGGCCTTTGCTGGCGCCGCCCATTTCAAACAGGTTGGCCCAGACCGTGAAGAAGGTTTCCGGGATGGCGGCGGCTTGAATCCAGTCCATGTCATCGGGAATCGGCAGGGTCTGGCTGGCCGGGGCCACGCAATACTGCGCGTAGCCGCCGCCGTTGGTCAGGGCGCAGACCTTGTCGCCCAACACAAACTCACTGACCCCTTTGCCGATGGCGACCACTTCACCCGCCACTTCCAGGCCGGGGATCGGGCTCATGCCGGGTTTCATCGGGTACTTGCCGGCGCGCTGGATCACGTCGGGGCGATTGACCCCGGCGGCGTGGACGCGGATCAGCACTTCACCGGCGGCGACCGTGGGCATCGGCACGTCTTTCGGTTGCAGGACCTCAGGGCCACCGGGTTGGGTGATTTCGATGAGGGTCATGGTTTGGGGCAGGGTCATTTTTGGGTTCCTGTTGGGGAAGGTGGTTATCAGGTGGGACCGTGAGTTGTGGTCGAAGATCAAAAGATCGCAGCCTCGTTGCTCTCGACAGCGCCTACAGGGGGAGGGTTGCGATCTTTGATCCTGGCGATTAACCGCATCGCCAATTCCAAAACCAATGCCACCACAATGGCCCCGCAGGCAATGACAAACAACAACGCATGATGCCCGCCACTGGCGTTGAAAATCGCCGAATAGGCAAACCCGGTCAGGGCCTGGAGCGTGGCAAACGACACCGTGGCGCGGCTCCAGGCGATTTGTTGTTGATGATGGTTGGGCACCAGTTCATGCACCCGAGCCAGCGCCAGCGGCACGATGCCCGGCGGGAATGAACCGAGGATCACCGCCAGAAGCGCCAAGCCCAGGAATGAGCTGCAAGCTGCCAGCAAAGCAAGGGCAATCGCCTGCACCACCAGCACAATCCGAATGCTCAACCGTGCGCCGAGTTTGTCGGCGAGAAAACCATAGCTCACCGGCCCGACAATCGCCCCCAGGCCATACATGACCCAGATCAGCGCACCTACATGCGCCCCGGCGCCGAGGCCGCGAGCGACGAAGTCCACCAGGAACACCATCGCCGGCACCAGCCCGGCCGCCATGAAAGCGTACTGGGCGAACAACAGGTAAAGGGCTGGCGGGGTTGGTGACTTCACGCTGTCGCTGTTCACCGGTGCCGCGTGTTGCGGCGCGGTGGTCGGCCAGCCAAACCAGCTCGCGGCGGTCAGCACCAGGGCCAGCAAACCCAGGCCGAACCAGGTGTTCTGCAAACCCAGGCTCAACAGCGGCGGCACAATCGTCCCCGAACCGGCAATGCCCAGACCGATGCCGAGAAAAATCGCACCGCTGGCCAAGCCCCGACGGGACACCGGCACATGAGGCAACACGGTCGCCGCCACCAACACCATGATCGCGCCACCGGCCACCCCAGACAGCAAGCGCCAACCGAAGAACCAGCTCACCGACAACGCAAAGCCACACACAAAAAACGACAGCGTCACCGCGAGCATCATCAGGCGCAGGGCGCTGCTGTTGCCCATGCGGCGCGCCAGTGGATGACCGATCAGCGCGCCGATCAGGTAACCGACGAGGTTGGCGGCACCGAGGTACACCACGTCATTGGCGGAAAACCATTGCGCCTGGATCAACGCTGGAATCAGCGGCGTGTAGGCAAAACGCGCCAGGCCAATGCTGACCAGGCTGGCGCAGAGGCCGGCGAAGATCGGCAGCCAGATCGCGCTGGGGCGGGTGGTTGATGTGCTGTGCATGAGAGTGGTCCTGTGAGGTTATCTCTGGCCTCCAGCCTATCGAGGTTTATTGATGCAGTAATGCAGCGATTTCGCGCTACAGTGATGCGTATATGCAGCGGCAGGGGAACGTTATGAATTGGGATGATGCGCGAGTGTTTCTG
This sequence comes from Pseudomonas sp. Emmai, assembly GCF_055179735.1. Taxonomy (NCBI): domain Bacteria; kingdom Pseudomonadati; phylum Pseudomonadota; class Gammaproteobacteria; order Pseudomonadales; family Pseudomonadaceae; genus Pseudomonas; species Pseudomonas sp. Emmai. Next base: position 2,879,414 of record NZ_CM143685.1, read on the forward strand.
GCGGTGTGCCGTGAATCGACATTGCGCGGCGCGGCGCGGGTGCTGGGGGTCGATCAGGCCACGGTCGGGCGGCGGGTCACGGCGCTGGAGAAGTCCCTGAGCGCGACGTTGTTCCTGCGGACCTCCGAAGGTTATGCGCTGACGGCGGTGGGCGAAGCGGCGTTGCAGGCCGTGGAAAAAATGGAGGTGTCGGCGTTGGAGTTGCAGCGGCAAATCCAGGGTTTGGATGACCGGCTGACCGGGACCGTGCGCGTCAGTACCACCGATTCATTGGCGATCGATTTCCTGATCCCGGCGATTGCCCGGTTGCACGACAAACACCCGGATGTACGGGTGCAACTGGACGCGTCCACGCAAATGATCAGCCTGGCCAAGCGCGAAGCCGACATCGCGGTGCGCAACGCCCGGCCGGACAACCCGGACCTGATCGCCCGACGCATCGCCCGTTGGCCGGTGGGGCTGTTTGCTTCCCAAGGCTATGTGGACGCCCATGGCGTGCCCGAGCCGGGTTCGGCGTTTGAAGGGCATGATCTGGTGGTGTACCAGCCGTATCTGGCGGGCAACAAAGAAATGACCCTGGTTTCGGAACCGCTGACCCGTGGGCGGATTGTTTCAAGTTTGGGGTCTGGGTTGCTGGTGCGTCGATCCATCGCCGCGGGGATCGGGGTGGGCGAGATTCCGGTGTACATGGGCGAGCGGGATGGGCTGGTGCGGTTATGGCCGGAGCGTACGCGGCCGGTGCCCTATGACGTGTGGCTGGTGACCCATGCGGATCTGCGGCATACGGCGCGGGTGAGGGCGGTGATTGATGAAATCGTCGCCGGGTTTTCCGGCACGGGTGATTAATCGTTGGCAGACACAAAACCTGTGGCAAGCCCCCTCGCCACAGGTGTTGTAGTCGCCGCGACTTTACCTCAGCTGAGGATCATGGCATTTGCGGCAGTTCCTGCGGCCGCAAGTCAAACACCAACACTTCGGCATCCACGCCATTGCTCAAGCTCAACAGCTGCTCATCCCGAACCCGCAAGCCATCGCCTTCCTGCAGTTGCATGCCATTGAGTTCAACGCTGCCGCGCGCCACATGCACATAAGCGTAACGATTGGCCGCCAGTTCCAGCGTCGCGCTTTCCTTGCCGTCGAACAGCCCGGCATACACCCGGGCATCCTGACGCACCGTCAGAGAACCCTTGGCCCCGTCCGGGGAGATGATCAGTTGCAGGCGCCCACGTTTTTTCTGGGTGCTGAAGTGCTCTTGCTGATAACGCGGTTTGGCGCCGCTGACCTCAGGCACGATCCAGATTTGCAGGAAGTGCACGCCACGGGTGGCCGAGTGGTTGTACTCGCTGTGCGCCACGCCGCTGCCGGCGCTCATCAATTGCACATCGCCAGGGCGGATCACCGAACCGGTGCCCAGGGTGTCCTTGTGTTCCAGCGCGCCTTCGAGCACATAGGAGAAGATCTCCATGTCCCGGTGCGGGTGCTGGCCAAAGCCTTTGCCCGCCGCCACGCGGTCATCGTTGATCACCAACAGGTCGGAAAAACCCTGCTCTTTCGGGTTGCGATAGTTGGCGAAGGAAAAGGTGTGGAACGACTTCAACCAACCGTGATTGGCCGCGCCGCGATCCGAGGCTTTGCGAAGGGTCAGCATCATGAAATCTCCTGTCAGGACGTGAATTCGTCCGAGTGAGGAGAAGGTTAATAGTTACTGGCGGATGCAATAAGTAGATGAAAATTGAAATACTGTCCCTCTCAGGTTGACAGTTTTGTGGGGCCGTTCACGTAATCTCCCCCGACACAACCGCCACACTTGGCCATAATGCCAACCACACAACCGCGTAGCAGCAAAGCTTGCTCGCGAAGGCGGCCTGACATTCACCAATGATGTTGGCTATCAGACCGCGTTCGCGAGCAAGCTTCGCTCCTACAGGGGATGGCGGTGTTAACAGGTAGCGGGAATATTCTCTTTTTATGACTTCGATGATGTTGAACCCATGAAAACCGTGGCAATGGTGCTGTTCCCCAACTTTCTGCTGCTCGACATGGCCGGGCCGATGGAGGTGTTTTCCATCGCCAACCGTTATCTGCCACCGGACGATCACTACGTGTTGTCGATGATCGGTACCGAGCACGGTCCGTTGCGCGCATCCAACGGCGTCAACGTCCAGGCCGACGTGCACATCGATCAGGCCAGCGAACGCTATGACCTGTTGCTGATCCCCGGCGGCCCCGGCGCCTACAACGAAAAACCCCAACCCTTGCTGGCCTGGTTGCCGGGGGCCGTGGCCCGCGCCGGACGTTATGGCTCGATCTGCACCGGGGCCTTCATGCTCGGGCATGCCGGGTTGCTCGACGGTTTCCGTGTGACCACCCACTGGCACTACACCGAACGCCTGATCAAGGGCTTTCCGAAGGCGAAGGTCGAGACCGATCAGATCTACGTCGAGGACCGCAACCTGATCACCTCCGGCGGCGTCACCGCCGGCATCGACCTGGCATTAGCGGTCGTCGCCCAGGACCATGGCAAAAAAGTTGCCCAGGACGTGGCCAAGGTGTTGCTGGTGGTGATGAAACGCCAGGGCGGGCAGGCGCAGTTCAGTCCGTTGATGGCCACCGTCGCACCTCACGAAACGCCGATCACCCGCGTGCAGAACTACGTGCTTGAACACCTCGATGAAGCCTTCAGCATCGAACGCATGGCGAGCCTGGCGAACATGAGTTCACGCCACTTCGCCCGGCTGTTTGCCCGGGAAGTGAACATGACACCCATGGAATTCCTGCAAAGCGCGCGCATCGACCACGCCCGGCAACTGCTGGAAACCAGCGACGCGCCGCTCAAGACCGTGGCCTATAAAAGCGGCTTCGGCAGCGTGCGTCATATGCGCTTTCTATTCAGCGAGAAACTCGGATTGACCCCCGCGCAGTACCGCGAACAGTTCAGCTAGAGCTGTTGTGTCCGTTCTGCGCACCGTGATGTCCGTAACGCTCCCTGTGCAGTCGTTGTACGTTCATCGAGGCCTGCCAAGATACCGGTGAACTCTTTGCGATGGAGATGCAGGAGCCTGGTTGGACGTGTGCGATGGACCTTTCAGTACCTTGAGCCCAACCCGGTCTTCAGCACGTAAACGTGCATGAACAGCCTTACAGATCTAAACAGCGATGCGGTGCTGCGATTCGGCCCCTACGCGTTTCACTTGAGCCAACGGCTGATCCTGGAAGGGGATCGGCCGCTGCGCATGGGCGGGCGGGCGCTGGACATTTTGCAGGTGCTGGTCGAGCGTGCCGGGCAGGTGGTCAGCAAGGACGAATTGATCGCCCGGGTCTGGCCGACGTCGGTGGTCGAAGAGATCAACCTGCGGGTGCACATTGCGGCTTTGCGTCGGGCGCTGGGCGATGGCCAGAACGGCCAGCGCTACATCGTCAACATTCCCCAGCGCGGCTACAGTTTCATCGCCCCGGTGCTGCGGGCGCAGGAAGGTACGCTGGTGTTCAGCGACAGCGTGCACCCACCCCTGCACAACCTGCCGGCGCGGCTGACGCCGGTTACCGGTCGAGACTCGATCGTCGGCAGCGTCGTGCGCCAGTTGCCGGTGCGCCGCTTCATGACGCTGGTCGGCCCGGCCGGTGTCGGCAAGACCACCGTGGCGTTGCGCGTCGGCGAGTTGCTGTTGCAGCACTATCGCGATGGAGTCTGGTTGATTGACCTGACGCGCATTGACGATCCGGCGCAGGTGGTCGATCACCTGACGCATACCCTGGCCTTCGACACAGGTTTGAGCTCCCGGCATGCCTTGCTGGTGCTCGATAACTGCGAGCACCTGCTCGAATGTTGTCGCACGCTGGTCGAGGACTTGCTGGCCACGGCGCCACGTCTGTCGATCCTCGTCACCAGCCGCGAACCCCTGCAAGCCCTGGACGAAACCGTGTTGCGCCTGCCACCCCTGACCGTGCCGCCGGCGTCGGCGTTGTACAGCGTGGCTGAGGCAATGGGCTATTCGGCGGTGCAACTGTTTGTCAGCCGCGCCCGCGCCCGGCAGCAGGGTTTCACCTTACGCGAACAAGACCTCAAAGCCGTGCGCGACATCTGCCGCCGACTCGACGGGTTGCCGCTGGCCATCGAACTGGCCGCTGCACACATCGACGCCTTGGCGCTGGTGGGCCTGCAAGCGCAACTGGACAACTGCTTCCAGTTGCTGACCCAGGGCCGGCGCACCGCCGTGCCGCGCCACCAGACTCTCAAGGCTGCGCTGGACTGGAGCTACGAGCGCCTGAGCCCGCTGGAGCAAAGGGTGTTGCAGCATCTGGCGGTGTTCAAAATGGCCTTCACCCTCGACGCGGCGATTGGCGTGATCAGTAGTGCGGTGTTGCCGCCCATGCACCTGTTGGCCATGGTCGAACAACTGGCGCGCAAATCGCTGCTGGCGGTCGAAGAGGTCAACGGCACACCGCGTTATCGCTTCCTCAACACCACACGCACCTATGCCCTGGAGAAACTCGAAAACAGTGGCCACCTGCACGCGCTGGAACTCAGTCATGCGCACTACAACAGCCGGGCGCGCTGGATCTCAGGGGCGCAATTGCCCGTCGAGCTCATCGAGTAGGCGCCTGACTTTCGTCAGGTCTGGCGTGGCAAAACCCTCAGTGAACCGCCCATAGATCGGCGCCAGCAGCTCATAGGCTCGCCGGCAATGCCCCTGACGCTGCCAAAGCTGCGCCAGCGACGTCGCGCTGCGCAGCTCCCAGGCCAGTGCGCCTTGATCCTTCGCCACCGCCAAGGCTTTGAGCAGCACGGCTTCGGCCTCGTCCGGGCGCTTTTCGCTGAGCAGCGCATCGCCTCGGGCCCGAAAAATCTCTGCCGTGCTCCAACCCGCCGCGCCACTTTCCGCCCGCGCCAGCAGGGCCTCATCCGCAACGCCTGCGTTGAGCGTCAGCATGATCTCTTTGACCAACCCGGCATTCGGCTGCGCGGGCAGCGGCCCCTCGACACCTTCGATCACCTGCGCGTATTGCCGCGCCCAGTTGTAAAACAGCAGCACCGAATGCTTCTGCGCCTGCTCCAGCAACAGACGCAGGAGGTCGCGGGCGGTAACGCTGTCGCCGTTGTACTGGGCGATCACGCACCCGGCCAGCGCCAGGGTGTAGCAGATCGACGTGCCGTGGTTGATCTGCAGCGCAATGTCCAGCGCCTGGCGCGCGGTACGCCAGGCTTGTTCCGGGTGGCCTTGCAGCCAGAGGATGCGCGCCAGAATGGTCAGGGCGGCGACGCTCTGGTCGTACTGCACGCCAAAACCGTGGGTGAAGCGGTTGAGGTGGCCGCTCTGGGTCATGCGCTGGATGACCTGCTCGGCGTTGTCCCGCGCCCGTGGCTGATCCCCGGAAAAGTGCTGGGCCAGCACCTGCAAACGGTGGGTGCTGAGCGACAACAGTGGGTCGCCCTGTACACCCAATTGATCGAACTGGCGGCTTTGCTCCAGGGCCATCTGGTAGTTGCCGCAACACAGATTGACCGCCATGTGCCCGGACACCGCCCGCAACTGACCGGCGACATCGTTGCAGCGTTCGGCCAGGGTCCGGGCGCTGACGAAGGCGTCGACGGTTTCGGCGGTGCCGCCCTGGGCGTGGTAGCAGGAACTGCCCAGGGCAAGCTTGAGGGCGATGGTCAGGTGAGGGCAGGGCTCGGCGGCGGCTTCGAGCAAGGCCAGGGCCCGGCGCACGTACACGCCGTGTTCCTTGAGCAGCGACAGTTCCTGCCACAGCGGCATCGACGTGGCGGTCAGACGGATCGCCAGCGCCTGCGGCCCGTTAGCGTGCAAGCCCCATTCGAGGGTGACGCGAATGTCTTCCAGGCTTCGGGCGTAACGCTCGATCCACAGGTGCGTTGGGGTTTTCTCCCAGTCGTCCTGGGCCTGGTCCATCAAAGCCAGGCAGCGCTTGGCATGCCGTTGCCGAGTGTCCGGCAGTTCGCCGGCCAGATGCAGTTTTTCCAGGGCGTAGCTGCGGGTGGTGTCGAGCAGGCGATAGAACACCTCTTCGTCGCCGACCTCCACGTTCAGCAAGGACTTGGCCACCAGTTGGGTGATCGAGGCAAACACTACGTCAGGCTCGATGTGCTCACCGATGATCACCGCCGCCGCAGACTCCAGGGTGAAACTGTCCCTGAAAATCCCCAGGCGGCGCAGGCAGGTTTGCTCGCAGGCACTGAGCAGTTCGAAGCTCCAGTCCAGCGTTGCGCGCAAGGTCTGGTGACGGCCCAACGTGGCCTGACTGCCTTGGGTCAGCAGGCGAAAACTGCCTTGCAGTTGCGTGTGCAAACCACTGATGCCGAGGTGGGCGACTTGCGCCGCCGCCAGTTCGATGGCCAGCGGAATGCCGTCCAGACGCTGGCAAATCTCAATCGCCAGGGGCAGTTCCGCATCGCTCAATTCGAAACTGTCGTGGCTGGCCATCGCGCGCTCGACGAACAATTGCAGCGCAGAAAAACTCAGGGCCTGGGCGCGATCCAGCACCGCGATCGGCGGCGGGCAGTCGAGGGATTCCAGGCGCTGCACGTACTCACCTTCGGCCCGCAGGCTCTCGCGACTGGTGGCCAGGATATGCACCTGCGGCGCACTGCGCAGAATGCTTTCACAGAGCAGCGCAATCGCATCGATCAGGTGTTCACAGTTATCGATCACCAGCAGCATCTGCCGCTCGCGCAGGCAGGTCGCCAGATCGCGCATCGGCTCGCCGTCGTGCAGGACCAGGTTCAGCAGCGTGGCCAGGTGCGCGGTGATCATCGCCGGGTCAGTCAGCGGGGCGAGGTCCAGCAGGCGAATGCCGTCGCGGTAGTGTCCGATCAGTTGCTCGGCCACCCGCAGGGCCACGGTGGTCTTGCCGATACCGCCGGGGCCGACCAGGGTAATGAAACGCTGGCGGGCCAGGTGCGTGACCACACTGTCCACCAGCGGCTGCCGGCCGATCAGGCGGGTGCGGCGCACCGGCAGGTTATGCCGTTGTGGCTCGAGCGCATTGGGATGTCGTGCGATGGACTCCAGGGAAAACGGCGCGACAAAACTGTACCCACGCTGGGCCACGGTGACGATATAGCGCTGCCCCGCCTGACCGTCCCCCAATGCCTTGCGCAACGCCGCCATGTGCACGCGCAAATTGATGTCTTCGACCACGCTTTTGGGCCAGACCCGGGCGATCAATTGCTGCTTGCTGACCACGTTCCCGGCGTGTTCCAGCAGGATCAACAGAATGTCCATGGCGCGCCGACCCAGGCGCAGGGGCTGGTCGCCTTCCAGGATCAGACGCTGTCCGGGATAGATCCGGTAAGGGCCGAACTGCACGGCCTGTTCGGGGGAAAGGGTCAACGGGTCACTCCTGCTTGCATCCGTCTAGTACGCGGTTTTCCGAGCATATTCCTCAGGATTGTCCGGCAGTGCAATGAGGGTTCTACTGACTGTCAGGTGTTCGCTGTGACTGACGCGTTGCCGCTGTCGGTGCGCGCTGCGTATTTATTGGGCGCGAGTGTGACAAACAGGGCGGCGCCGCGCCGGGTACGGCGGTGAAAATTAACAACGTTTAACTCGTCGCAAGTCACGTCTACGCCCAAAACTCTAGCGCTTCAAGTCCAACGAAGACCTTCGTCTTCGCGTTGTAAAAGGAATGGACACTTCTGGAGGATGCCGGCATGAGCGATGTGGTGGTGGTCTATCACAGTGGCTACGGGCACACCCGGGTCATGGCCGAAGCCGTGGCCCTGGGCGTGGAACGGCACGTGGGCAGCACCTGCCGGCTGATTTCGGTGGAGGACGTGGACACCCAGTGGGAGCGTCTGCACCGGGCCGACGCGATCATCTTCGGCGCCCCGACCTACATGGGCAGCGCCTCGGCGTCCTTCAAGCACTTCATGGAAGCCACCTCGGCGTTTTACCTGGCCCAGCCGTGGCGCGACAAGCTCGCCGCCGGGTTCACCAATTCCGGGTGCCTGTGTGGCGACAAGCTCAACACCTTGCTGCAGATGGCGGTGTTCGCCGCCCAGCATTCGATGATCTGGGTCGGCCTCGACTTGTTGCCCGCACGCAGCAGCACCGGCCTGTTCGACGGGCAACTCAATCGCCTCGGCAGCTCCCTCGGTGCCATGGCCCAGTCGAATGTCGAGCAATCCCCCGACGACGCGCCACCGCCCGAAGATCGCCGCACCGCCGCGCACCTGGGCGAGCGAGTCGCACGCCTGGCTGAGCGCCTGCATCATTCACCGCTTTGATCCATCTACCCAAAAAAGGAGCACGCCACATGAGCACATTCACCACCCGCGACGGCACCGAGATCTACTACAAGGACTGGGGCACCGGTCAGCCCGTCGTCTTCAGCCACGGCTGGCCGCTGAACGCCGACAGCTGGGAAGCGCAGATGATCTTCCTGGCGTCCAAGGGTTATCGGGTCATCGCCCATGATCGCCGGGGTCATGGCCGTTCGAGCCAGCCGTGGGACGGCAATGACATGGACCACTACGCGGACGACCTGGCGCAACTGATCGAGTTGCTGGACCTGAAGGATGCGGTGCTGTTCGGCTTCTCCACCGGCGGCGGCGAAGTGGCGCGTTACATCGGCCGCCACGGCACGGGCCGGGTGGCGAAAGCCGGGCTGATTTCCTCGGTGCCACCGCTGATGCTCAAGACCGAAGCCAACCCTGGCGGCCTGCCGCTCGAGGTGTTTGACGGGATTCGTCAGGCGTCATTGGTCGACCGTTCGCAGGTGTACAAAGACCTCGCCGCCGGCCCGTTCTTCGGCTTCAACAAACCGGACGCCAAGCCTTCCCAGGGCATGATCGACTGGTTCTGGCTGCAGGGCATGAGTTCCGGCCACAAGAACGCCTACGACTGCATCAAGGCGTTCTCGGAAACCGACTTCACCGAGGATTTGAAGAAGTTCGACGTGCCGACCCTGGTGGTGCATGGGGATGCGGATCAGGTGGTGCCGATTGAAGCAGCGGGGATTGCTTCGGCGCGGCTGGTGAAGGGCTCGACGCTGAAGGTGTACCCGGGCGCGCCCCATGGTCTGACCGATACCCATAAGGATCAGCTCAACGAAGATCTGCTGGCGTTCCTCAAAGCCTGATTTCGGGCTCTTGCAGGAGCATGGCTTGCCCGCGATGGCGTTCCTGAGGTCGCCATCGCGAGCAAGCTTTGCTCCTACAAAAAAGCGTTGAAGGCCGGGGCGCGCACCACCTTGCACCGCCACGCAAACGGGTTGATCCCTTCGCTGCGGGTGAAGATGTGGCAAAAATGCGCTTGATCGCAAAATCCGCATTCCAGACTAATCTGCGTCAGGGTCAGGTCGGTGTCGCGAATCAATTGCTTGGCTTTGGCGATGCGCTGGCAACGAATCCAGTCCTGTGGTGACAACCCCGTGCTGCACTTGAACGCGCGGGAAAAATGACTGCGCGACAACGCGCAGGCATTCGCCAGTTCGGTCACTTCCAGGCTGTCGCTCAGGCGTTCGAGGATCAGTTGCTTGACCAGGTTTTCGCGCCAGGGAGCGAGGCCGCCGGTGCTGGTTTTTTGCGGCGACGTGGCGGACGCCCTGACGGCGTAATGCTGAACATGGGCCATGACAAAGTTCCGTGTCGGTGGGAATGCGCGGGCGCACTGCACGGTGGATCAGCACCTTCCCTTTTGCAGAAAGCAGGTGTGTGCAGTGGGCTTCATTCTTGGCCGCGGGGCGTTGGCAGGCGAGTTAAACGTTGTTAATTCCTTGCCCGGTTTTTTGCGAGAACCGCGCTAACTCAGCACATCGCTGCAAGTGCGCGGGGGGTGGGGCGGTGCAAGATGGGTGACGTATGGCGGGCCTCGGCGGGCCGCTTTCTTTGGCGACATCAAAGGTGAAGGCATGAAGCATTCTGTGGTTGGCACACTGGGCCTGGCGGTTGCGCTGGCGTCCGGGATTTCGATGGCGGCGGCTCCGGCGCAGGTCGGCACCCAGGCGCCCGGCTACTTTCGCCTGGCGGTGGGGGATTACGAAGTGACGGCGTTGTTCGACGGCTACAACGACCTGTCGCCGAAACTGCTCAAGGGCCTGACCCAGAGTCAGATCCGCGCACTGTTGGCCCGTCGCTCGATTGAAACGCCGGGGGTGCAAACCGCGTTCAATGCGTTTCTGGTCAACACCGGCAAGCAACTGTTCCTGGTGGACACCGGGGCAGGGCAGTGCATCGGCGCCACCGCCGGCATGCTCTCGGACAACATGAAAGCCGCCGGTTATCAGCCGGATCAGGTCGACGCCATCCTGCTGACCCACCTGCACCTGGACCATGTGTGCGGTCTGGTCGACGCCCAGCAAAAACCGGTCTTCGCCAACGCCACCGTTTATGCCGCCAAGGCCGAAGCCGCGTACTGGCTCGACCCGCAAGCCCTCGCCAAGGCCCCTGAAGGCGCCAAGCCGTACTTCAAAATCGCCCAGGATTCGACCGCTCCATACGTCGCGGCGGGCCGCTTCAAGACCTTCGACGCCAGCCAGTCACCGGTGCCGGGTGTCGAAGCCACGCTGGAAGCCGGGCACACACCGGGCAGCACCACGTATCGCTTCACCTCCCAGGGCCAGAGCATTCTGTTCATGGGCGATCTGGTGCATAACCTGGCGGTGCAATTCCTGCATCCTGAAGTGTCGATCGGTTTTGACGTCAACAGCCAGCAGGCGATCAAGAGCCGCAACCAGGTCTTTACCGACGCCGCCACCAGCAAGACCTGGGTCACGGCCGCACACTTGCCGTTCCCGGGCATCGGTCATATCGCCGCCGAGGGCAAGCATTTTGAATGGGTACCGGTGGAATACGGTCCGTATAAACGAGCGGCGAAAGTGCCGTTGATCGAGTAGAGTTTCAGCGCTGCGCTTAATGTCAGGGGTAATACAAAACCGGTGGCGAGGGAGCTTGCTCCCGCTGGGCTGCGAAGCGGCCCCCAAATCTTTATCGCGATGCGGATTTTGTGAGTGCTGTGTATTCAAGCGGGAGCAAGCTCCCTCGCCACAGGCAAGCTCCCTCGCCACAGGCAAGCCCCCTCGCCACAGGGGTTTGCATTGGCCACTTAGCTTCGGTGTAACCACAAGGAAAACATGCTGATGAACCGTAACGATCTGCGCCGCGTCGACATGAACCTGCTGGTGATTTTCGAAGCCCTGATGTTCGAAAAGAACCTGACCCGGGTCGCTGAAAAACTGTTCATGGGCCAACCGGCGGTGAGTGCGGCGCTGGGGCGTTTGCGCGATCTGTTCGACGACCCGTTGCTGCTGCGCAACGGCCGCGGCATGGAGCCCACGGCGCGGGCGCTGGCGATTCTCAAGGAGCTGCAACCGGCGATGGACGTCATCTCCGGCGCGGTCAGCCGGGCCAAGGAATTCGAACCGGCCAGCAGCTGCGACGTGTTTCGCATCGGGCTGTCGGACGACGCCGAATTCGGTCTGTTTCCACCGTTGTTGAGCCAGTTGCGAGAAGAGGCGCCGGGCATCATCGTCGTCGTGCGCCGAGCCAATTACCTGCTGATGCCGGCGTTGCTGGCGTCGGGGGAAATCTCCGTGGGCGTGAGCTACACCACCGATCTGCCGGCCAATGCCAAGCGCAAGAAACTGCGGGACATTCCCTGCAAAGTCCTGCGCGGCGACAAACGCCCCGGCCCGCTGACGCTGGACGAATACTGCGAACGCCCCCATGCGATGGTGTCGTTCTCTGGTGACCTGAGCGGCAACATCGATCTCGATCTGGCCAAAATCGGCCGCAGTCGCCGCGTGGTGCTGGGGGTGCCGCAATTCAGCGGCTTGCGCGCACTGCTCGCCGGCACCGAAATGATCGCCACCGTCCCGGACTACGCCGCGTGTGCCCTGGTCGAAGGCTGCGCACTGCGCGCCGAAGACCCACCGTTTGAAATCGAGGCGGCACAGTTATCGATGGCCTGGAGCGGCGTGCACGACAACGACCCGGCCGAGAAATGGCTGCGCTCACGCATCAGCCAGTTCATGTCCGAACCCCTCAACATCCCGACCCCGTAACCGTACCCCCGCAGACCTGATCATTCCCACGCTCCCGCGTGGGAATGCCTCCACGGACGCTCTGCGTTCGGCGCTGGATGGGACGCGGAGCGTCCCGGGCTGCATTCCCACGCGGAGCGTGGGAACGATCTTCAAACCGCTCAACATCCCGGCCCCGGCACCCTGCAGACTCGATCATTCCCACGCTCCCGCGTGGGAATGCCTCCACGGACGCTCCGCGTTCGGCGCTGGATGGAACGCGGAGCGTCCCGGGCTGCATTCCCACGCGGAGCGTGGGAACGATCTTCAAACCGCTCAACATCTCGGCCCTGGCACCCCGCAGACCTGATCGTTCCCACGCTCCCGCGTGGGAATGCCTCCACGGACGCTCTGCGTTCGGCGCTGGATGGAACGCGGAGCGTCCCGGGCTGCTTTCCCACGCGGACGTGGGAACGATCTTCAAACCGCTCAACATCCCGACCCCGGCACCCCGCAGACCTGATCGTTCCCACGCTCCCGCGTGGGAATGCCTCCACGGACGCTCTGCGTTCGGCGCTGGATGGAACGCGGAGCGTCCCGGGCTGCTTTCCCACGCGGAGCGTGGGAACGATCTTCAAACCGCTCAACATCCCGGCCCCGGCACCCCGCAGACCTGATCATTCCCACGCTCCCGCGTGGGAATGCCTCCACGGACGCTCTGCGTTCGGCGCTGGATGGAACGCGGAGCGTCCCGGGCTGCATTCCCACGCGGAGCGTGGGAACGATCTTCAAACCGCTCAACATCCCGGCCCCGGCACCCCGCAGACCTGATCGTTCCCACGCTCCCGCGTGGGAATGCCTCCACGGACGCTCTGCGTTCGGCGCTGGATGGGACGCGGAGCGTCCCGGGCTGCATTCCCACGCGGAGCGTGGGAACGATCTTCAAACCGCTCAACATCCCGGCTCCGTAACCCCCGCAGATCTGATCGTTCCCACGCTCCCGCGTGGGAATGCCTCCACGGACGCTCTGCGTTCGGCGCTGGATGGAACGCGGAGCGTCCCGGGCTGCATTCCCACGCGGAGCGTGGGAACGATCTTCAAACCGCTCAACATCCCGACCCCGGCACCCCGCAGACCTGATCGTTCCCACGCTCCCGCGTGGGAATGCCTCCACGGACGCTCTGCGTTCGGCGCTGGATGGAACGCGGAGCGTCCCGGGCTGCATTCCCACGCGGAGCGTGGGAACGATCTTCAAACCGCTCAACATCCCGGCCCCGGCACCCTGCAGACTCGATCATTCCCACGCTCCTGCGTGGGAATGCCTCCACGGACGCTCTGCGTTCGGCGCTGGATGGAACGCGGAGCGTCCCGGGCTGCATTCCCACGCGGAGCGTGGGAACGATCAAACGAGATCCCCTGTAGGAGCGAAGCTTGCTCGCGAAGACGGAGTGTCAGTCGCCATCAATATTGACTGACACACCCCTTTCGCGAGCAAGCTTTGCTCCTACAAGGATCGGTGTTTGAGCCTGCGCGCAAAAAGAGCACGTACATCCAATTTTCCAAAACCTGACCCCGGCACTATCAGACCAAGTGCCGGCGAAGCCATGCCGGTGATTTCTCAAGGGGGTGCACAGGCCATGAACGCATCGGCATGGGACGAACGGGCTCGGGACTTGGGGTTGCTGTTTCTGCGGGTCAGCGGCGGCTTGTTTCTGTTGTGGGTGCATGGTCTGCCCAAGTTGCTGGACTACAGCGCGCAACTCCAACAGATCGAAGACCCGTTTCACCTCGGCGCCAATCTCACCCTGATCCTGGCGATTTTCGCCGAAGTGCTGTGCCCGCTGCTGATCGTCGCCGGGGTGCTGGTGCGGTTGGCGTGTTTGCCTATTCTGTTTCTGCTGCTGGTGGCGTTGGTGGTCGTGCATCCGCAATGGAGCCTGTTTGAAGGGCAGTTCGGCTGGCTGCTGATGATTGTGTTCACCAGCATCCTTATCGCCGGGCCGGGACGGCTGGCGCTCAATGATCGATTCGCCGGAGTTCTACGTTATGCCTGACGCCATCCACGCCGCTGCAAAACCGGGTTTCGATGAGATCGTGACCCTGATCATCAAACACCGGGTCAAGGCCGGTTTCGAGGTGCCCTACGAAGCCTGGTTGCGCAATATCGTGACGATTGCCGGGCAGCAGGAAGGGCACCTCGGCGTGGACGTGATGCGCGGCAAAAACGCGGGCCTCGACATGTACACCTGCGTGCTGCGTTTTTGCTCCACCGAGGCGATGCAACACTGGCTCGATTCGCCGCAACGTCTTGAGCTGGTCAACCAGGCCACGCCAATGCTGGCCGACGGCGACCAGACCGAAGTCAACCCGGTCAACGAATTCTGGTTCGCACCCACGGTCGATGCCGCGTCGCCACCGCCGCCGCGCTGGAAGCAGGCGGTGGTCACGTTGCTGGTGATTCTGCCGCACACCTTGCTGGTGCCAATGCTCTGGGGGCCGCTGCTCAAGCTGCACCCGATGCTGTCCAATTACGTGGTCGCCACGTTCCTGATCACCGTGACCATCGTGGTGTCGGTGGTGTACCTGTTCATGCCCAGGGCGACCCGATTGTTCGCGCCTTGGTTGTCCCATTCCACACAGCCTAAGGAAACGTGATGAACGCCGATCTGATTCTATTCAATGGCCAATTCCATACCGTTGACCGCGAAAACCCGCTGGCCAGCGCCGTGGCGATCAAGGACGGGCGCTTTGTCGCGGTCGGCACCGACGCCGAGGCCATGGCCTTGCGCGGCTCGGGCACCCAAGTCATCGACCTCAAGGGCCGCTGCGTCATCCCCGGCCTCAACGACTCGCACTTGCACCTGATCCGTGGCGGTCTGAACTACAACCTCGAACTGCGTTGGGAAGGCGTGCCGTCGCTGGTCGATGCCCTGCGCATGCTCAAGGACCAGGCCGACCGCACACCCACCCCGCAATGGGTGCGCGTCGTCGGTGGCTGGAACGAATTCCAGTTCGCCGAAAAACGCATGCCGACCCTGGAAGAACTCAACCAGGCCGCGCCGGACACCCCGGTGTTCGTGCTGCACCTGTACGACCGCGCCTTGCTCAACCGCGCCGCCCTGCGTGTTGCCGGTTACACCCGCGATACCCCGAACCCACCGGGTGGTGAAATCGTCCGCGATGCCAATGGCAATCCGACCGGCATGCTGGTGGCGCGTCCCAACGCGATGATTCTCTACTCGACCCTGGCCAAAGGACCGAAGCTGCCACTGGAATATCAGGTCAATTCGACCCGTCAGTTCATGCGCGAACTCAATCGCCTGGGCCTGACCAGCGCCATCGATGCCGGCGGCGGTTTCCAGAATTACCCGGACGATTACCAAGTGATCGAGCAGTTGGCCAAGGACCAGCAACTGACCATCCGCATTGCCTACAACCTGTTTACGCAGAAGCCGAAAGAAGAACTCAGCGACTTCAAGAACTGGACGTCGAGCGTGACCCTGCACCAGGGCGACGACTACCTGCGGCACAACGGCGCCGGCGAGATGCTGGTGTTCTCGGCGGCGGATTTCGAGGACTTCCTCGAACCACGCCCGGACTTGCCACAAACCATGGAAGCCGAGTTGGAGCCGGTGGTGCGCCACTTGGTGGAACAGCGCTGGCCGTTCCGTCTGCACGCCACGTACAACGAATCCATCAGCCGCATGCTCGACGTGTTCGAGAAGGTCAATTGCGACATCCCGTTCAACGGTTTGCCGTGGTTTTTCGATCACGCCGAAACCATCACCCCGCAGAACATCGAGCGGGTGAGGGCGCTGGGCGGTGGCATTGCGATTCAGGACCGCATGGCGTTCCAGGGCGAGTATTTCGTCGAACGCTACGGCGCCAAAGCCGCCGAAGCCACACCGCCAATCAAGCGCATGTTGGCCGAAGGCGTACCGGTCGGCGCCGGCACCGATGCCACGCGGGTGTCCAGCTACAATCCTTGGACCTCGCTGTACTGGATGGTCAGCGGCCGCACCGTGGGCGGTCTGGAGTTGCACGCCGAAGGCCTGTCGCGGCTGACCGCGCTGGAACTGTTCACCCATGGCAGCGCCTGGTTCTCCTCCGAACAGGGCAAGAAAGGCCAGATCAAGGTCGGGCAACTGGCGGATGTCGCGGCCCTGAGCGCTGACTTCTTCAGCGTGGACGAGGAAGCGATCAAGTGGATCGAGTCCGTGTTGACCGTGGTCGGCGGCAAAGTGGTGTACGCCGCCGGTGACTTCGAAAAACTCGGGCCGGCCAGCGTACCGGTGTTGCCGGACTGGTCGCCGGTGGTGAAAGTCCCGGGCCACTGGCGGCCGACCTCGCCGATGCAGGCCCAGGTTCACCATTGCAGCGGGCCGTGTGGCGTGCACGCCCACAGCCACGAAAAGGCGCGTCTGTCGAATGCGCCAGTCAGCGATTTCGCCGGCTTCTGGGGCGCCTTTGGCTGCTCGTGTTTTGCTTTCTAAATGCACATAAAAAAGCGCCGGCCCAACGTGCCGGCGCCCACAGCACCATCCCACTACCGAGGAGTTTCACATGAGCAACGTTCCGTACAAACGCCTGAACAAAGACGACGCCGTTGTACTGTTGGTTGACCACCAGACCGGCCTGATCTCGCTGGTGCAGGATTTCTCGCCCAACGAATTCAAGAACAACGTGCTGGCCCTCGCGGACCTGGCCAAGTTCTTCAAACTGCCGACCATCCTCACCACCAGCTTCGAAAGCGGCCCGAACGGCCCGATGGTGCCGGAGTTGAAAGAACTGTTCCCGGACGCGCCGTACATTCCGCGTCCAGGCCAGATCAACGCCTGGGACAACGAAGACTTCGTCAAAGCCGTCAAAGCGACTGGCCGCAAGCAGTTGATCATTGCCGGTGTGGTGACGGACGTCTGCGTGACGTTCCCAACCTTGTCGGCCCTGGCTGAAGGCTTTGAAGTGTTCGTGGTCACCGATGCGTCCGGCACCTTCAACGAAACCGTGCAACAAGCCGCCTGGGCGCGCATGACGGCGGCCGGTGCACAACTGGTCAACTGGTTCTCCGTGGCTTGCGAGCTGCAAGGCGACTGGCGCAACGACATGGAAGGCCTGGCCAACCTGCTGTCGCCGCGTATCCCGAACTATCGCAACTTGATGAACAGCTATTCGGCGTTGACTGCCAAATAAGCCACACCGTAAAAAATGCCCGCCATTGCGCGGGCATTTTCTTGCTTACGGTTTAAGGCGAGCGCGGTCTCTGTGGCGAGGGGGCTTGCCCCCGTTAGCGTGCGCAGCACTCTCCATTGCGGGTACCGCTTCGCGCTCCAACGGGGGCAAGCCCCCTCGCCACAAAAGCCACTCCCCCCACAAAAGCGGGGTGGATCAGCGGTTTTGCAGCCACCCCAGAAACCCTCCCTTCTTGACCGGCACCGGCACGGCCATCAACGCCAACCGACTGTTCTGCTGGCGCACCGTCTGCAATTTATTCAACGCCCGTCCAACCTCGCCCCGTTGCGCCATGCAATCGCGAGTCAGGGATTTGTCGATCCGGTAAATGATGCACGACGTCAACGCCGTGAAGCTGGCCTGGGACGGTGTGTCCGTGAGGATGCTCTGTTCACCCATGACTTCGCTCGGCCCCATGCGCCCGGCTTCGGTGTGCCCGGTTCCATCGGGTACGGTGGCGCTGACCACACCCGTGGCAATGACGAACAGGCTGTCCGGCACTTCATTGAGTTCAAGCACCACCTGACCCGCCGCGTACTGCTGGGGCACCATCGCCTGGGCCAGTCGATCGCGTTCATCCTCGCTCAGTGAGCGAAAGATTTTCACTTCATCCAGCAACGCCCTGGCCCGGGTTGAAGGTTCGATCACGCCATCGAGCTGCCGGGAAATACCCGCCGCTTCCAGGTGCCGATGGGCCAGGTCGAACAGTTGATTGCGCACCTCAGCCTTCTTGCCCAACTCGGCGATAAAACCGCTGGCCACGTACTCGGACATGGTTTCGCCAGCCTCTTTCAACACCGCTTTCGGCGCCGGATTCAGCAACAGCGTGCTGCTGCCCTGAAGCGTGCGATCCAGCGCATCCAGCACCCGACGCGGGCGAATATGGTTGGGCACCTGGATGCTGATCGACACCCCGTGCATGTTGCTCGGCCGGCTCAGGTTGACGATCTTCGCCTTGGCCGCCACCGAGTTCGGCACCACCGCCGTGGTTCCGGCGCTGGTGAGCAGATGCGTGGCGCGCCAGTCGATGTCCAGCACCTTGCCTTCCACCCCGTCGATCACCACAAAATCGTCCACCTGATACGGCTTGGTGGTGTTCAACACGATCCCGGAAAACACATCGCTCAAGGTGCTTTGCAGCGCCAGGCCGACCACGATCGCCACCACCCCGGAGGTCGCCAGCAGGCCTTTGACCGGCAGCTCCAGCACATAACCCGCCGCCGCGACGATGGCCACCAGAAACACCAGTGCGCCAATGACATCCTGCAACAACCGCCCGCTGTGACCGATGCGGCGCATCAGCACCAGGCCGATCACCTCGGTCAGCACCCGCGCGGCGTACAGCCACCAGACGATCCCCAACGCCGTGGCCCCGAGTTGCGCCACGCGGTCATCGGCAAAGATCGGCGCCTGCAACGGGCTGACGCCGGCGTTGATGATCACCGCGCTGAAGATCAGGAACAGCCCAAGGCGCAGGCCGATGCGGGTGACACGGTGCTGCAGTGGCGAGAGGTGCCAGAGCAGGGCGTCGATCACCAGCAACAGGGCACTCCAGGACAGGGGGTGGTCGTAGATGAGGGACATGGGAGAACTCCGGACGACGGGTTGGGGCGGTTTTGTGCTGAGTGATAACTGTGGCGAGGGGGCTTGCTTGTGGCGAGGGAGCTTGCTCCCGCTGGGCTGCGCAGCAGACCCCAAATCTTCTCGGTCAGCACCCATTTTTGGGAGTGCTTCGCCCTCCAGCGGGAGCAAGCTCCCTCGCCACAAAAGCAGACTCGCCACACATTGCAGTGTGGCGAGTCAGGACAACTCAGTTCAGATGCGTCTTCAATTCCAACGCCGCCTGCCGCACCGCTGCTTTCACCTCAGGAATCTGGCTCAGCGGATTCAACAGCCCGAAGTCATGAATCATCCCGTTGTAACGCACCGCCGTCACTGGCACACCGGCCGCATCCAGGTGACGGGCATAGGCCTCGCCTTCATCACGCAACACGTCGAACTCGGCGGTTTGCACCAGCGCAGCAGGCAAGCCTTTGAGCTGTTCGGCGCTGGCCTGCAACGGCGAGGCGTGGATCTGTGCGCGCTGGCCGGCGTCCTGGGTGTAGTTGTCCCAGAACCAATTCATCATGCCCTTGGTCAGGAAGTGCCCTTCGGCAAATTGCTGGTACGAACCGCTATCGAACTGCGCGTTCGTTACCGGCCACATCAACAGCTGGAAGCGCAGCGCCGGGGTTTTCTGTTCCTTGGCCATCATCGCCACGACCGCCGCCATGTTGCCGCCGACGCTGTTGCCGGCCACCGCCAGGCGCTTGCCATCGACGCCGATCTCCTTGCCATGCTCAGCCACCCAACGGGTCGCGGCGTAAGCCTGGTTGATCGCAGTCGGGTACTGCGCTTCCGGGGATGGCGTGTAATCGACATACACCGCCACCGCGCCGGAGCCCACCACCAGGTCATGGATCAAGCGTTGGTGCGTCGGGTAGTCGCCCAACACCCAGCCGCCACCGTGGAAGAACATGAACACCGGCAACTCACCCTTGACCTTGGCCGGGCGGACGATCTTCAGGTTGATGCTTTGCTCGCCGACCTTGATCGCGCGCTCGCTGACGTCCACACCCGACAAGTCCACTTTTACCGAGTTCTGCGCACCGGTCAGCACCGCCCGGGCGTCTTTGGGGCTCAGTTGTTCGAGGGGTTTGCCACCGCCAGCGGCGAGGGCTTCGAGGAAGGCCTGGGTGGTGTGTTCAACGCCAGGGCTGCCAGCGGCGAAAGCGTTGCCAACGGCGAGGGCGAGGAGGGAAGCGGTCAGGGTCTTTTTGACGAGGTTCATGGCGTAAATCCTTTTTAATTTGTGTATTCGAATGCGGGTTCGGGTTCCGGAGCAGCGGCTGTCGCTGCACCGTGGACACAGATTAATGGGGTGCCAGAATCGGAAAAAGCGGCTATAAAGTGTTTGACTGTCAACCAGGGCGTGACAATGAACCCGTTCGAAGATATGCGTATTTTTTGCCAGGTGATGGACTCCGGCAGCTTCACCGCCGCCGCCGATCAACTGGGCCTGTCCAAGCAATTCGTCAGCCGCCGCTTGATGCAATTGGAGGAACGCCTCGGCGTGCGCCTGCTCAATCGCTCGACCCGACGCCTGGACGTCACGCCCCTGGGCCAGAGCTACTACGAATCCGCCCTGCGCCTGCTCAGCGAAGTCGAGCAAGTGGAGCAGGGCATCGCCGGCCAGACCACCGAACCCCGCGGCACCATTCGCCTGAGCGCGCCGCTGTCGTTTGCATTGGCGCACCTGGGTTGTTTGCTGCCGGTATTTTTGCAGCGCTACCGCGACGTCACCGTGGAAGTCGACCTCAGCGACCGCCCGGTGGACCTGCTCGGCGAAGGCTACGACC
Organism: Pseudomonas sp. Emmai; assembly: GCF_055179735.1. Taxonomy (NCBI): domain Bacteria; kingdom Pseudomonadati; phylum Pseudomonadota; class Gammaproteobacteria; order Pseudomonadales; family Pseudomonadaceae; genus Pseudomonas; species Pseudomonas sp. Emmai. The sequence continues at coordinate 2,900,023 of NZ_CM143685.1, forward strand.
TGGCGCTGCGCATCGGCGTGCTGGAAGACTCGACCCTCATCGCCCGCCGCATCGCCTCGATCCAGCGGGTGTACTGCGCCAGCCCGGCCTACCTCGCCGAACGCGGCACCCCGGTTAAACCGGAAGACCTGCTGAGCCATGACTGCCTGCCGTATGGCCACGGGCGCCAGGTGCAATGGCGGTTCGAAGGGCAAGGCAAACCGCTGACCGTCAATGTCACCGGGCGGATGCGGGTCAACAACGGGGAATTGCTCAAGGACGCGGCGATTGCGGGGATGGGGATTACCTACCTGCCGACGTTTATTGTCGGCGCGGCGCTGAAGGACGGGCGGTTGGTGCCGGTGCTGGAGGATTTCCGGCCGGAGCCGCTGACGTTGTCGGCGGTGTACCCGCAGCATCGCCAAGGCTCGCGGCCGGTGCAGGCGTTTATCGAGTTTTTGCGCGAAAGGCTGGACCAGCGAGAGGGCACGTTATAACGCCGGGCCCATGCCCCTGTAGGAGCGAAGCTTGCTCGCGAAAGCGGTTTCACATTCAACAAGGATGTTGGCTGACACGCCGCCTTCGCGGGCAAGCCTCGCTCCTACAGGGATCGGCGGTGAACACAGATGTTGTGTACGACGATCCCCCGTGTAGGAGCGAGGCTTGCCCGCGAAGAGGCCCTAACGGCTGGCCTCAAACCCGGCAATTACACCCGAGCCCGAATCCGCCGCCCCAACACATCCATCACATCACACCCATCGCGCAACAACAGCGCCGCCGCCAGCGCCAATTGCTGCACATCGGCGCCCTTGGCCTGGCTGATATCGAGGCTGGCCAGGCTCTCCATCATCTGCGTCCCCGCCAGAAACCGCGCGGCGGCCTGGCAGTGCAAAACGTCCAACGGCGCCTGCGTGGCCACCAGCAACACCGGGGTGTCGGATTCATTGCTGGTCATCGGCATATGCGGATTCATGCCTCACCTCCCGCTTGCGCGGCGAGCAAACCATCGATCGAGGCTTGTACCAGCGAACGGGCAGTATCGAGCAGGTGCTTGCTGGCCCAGCGCAGGGTCGCGATATGTTCCGGGCGGGTGGCGTTGGGGGCTTGGTGGGCGAGGGCTTCGGCGCCGCTGAGGAAGATTGAGGCGTGTTCCAGGGCATCGAGCAGGGGGATGTCGGGTTGTACGGCGAAGAGGTGGTGGTCGGTGTGATCGCAGGGGGCGAAGGGGGTGGATTTTGTGGTTGCGTGGGTCATGTGCATCTCCTGAAAAATGGAGTTGCCACGTCATCGCCGTCAAACGAATAGGTGGCAACTGTACGCAGGTTGACGGACCGGTCCAGGAACCCGGCGCACTCGAAAGTGCCCCACGCACAGCTGCCATAAAGCCGCGCAAGGTCCTGGATAAAAGCCGAGCCGTCAAACCCGATCACGAATGAGTCGTGACGGGCGCGAGGATAGGGAGAGAGGTCAGGGCAGTCAACCGCCAAAAAGCCCGAAACATCTGCGATGTCTGTAGGCCTCTTCCTGACGTGCCACCACTCATTTTTGTGGTGAGGGGGCTTGTCGGAATGCCGCACCACCCCGTAGGGCGGCGCAGCGGCCCAAAAAACCAAATAGATCTGTCTCATTACCCCACCTTGTAGGAGCGAGGCTTGCCCGCGAAAGCGGTGTGTCAGCCAACATCCCTGTTGAATGTGAAATCGCCTTCGCGAGCAAGCTTCGCTCCTACACGGGGGATCGTCGTACACAACATCTGTGTTCACCGCCGATCCCTGTAGGAGCGAGGCTTGCCCGCGAAAGCGGTGTGTCAGCCAACATCCCTGTTGAATGTGAAATCGCCTTCGCGAGCAAGCTTCGCTCCTACACGGGGGATCGTCGTACACAACATCTGTGTTCACCGCCGATCCCTGTAGGAGCGAGGCTTGCCCGCGAAAGCGGTGTGTCAGCCAACATCCCTGTTGAATGTGAAATCGCCTTCGCGAGCAAGCTTCGCTCCTACACGGGGGATCGTCGTACACAACATCTGTGTTCACCGCCGATCCCTGTAGGAGCGAGGCTTGCCCGCGAAAGCGGTGTGTCAGCCAACATCCCTGTTGAATGTGAAATCGCCTTCGCGAGCAAGCTTCGCTCCTACAGGGATTCGGGGGGATCAGTTGACCCGTTTGTCGTCCCCCGGCTCGCCGCCGACGTGGACGCCACGGTCATCGGCTACTTGACCGGCACGATGGACACCGTTGTCGTCACCCACTTGACCGGCGCGATGGACACCGTGGTCATCGCCGACTTCACCCGCGCGATGGACACCATGGTCGTCGCCGACTTCACCCGCGCGATGGACGCCATGGTCATCGCCGACTTCACCGGCGCGATGCACGCCGTGGTCATCGCCCACTTCGCCCGCCCGGTGTACCCCATGATCATCCCCCGGCTCGGCATGTGTGCCATTGCGCCCGGAGGACGCCGCGTCCCCGGTGTGTCCTGACCCGTGGTCGCTGCCGCTGTGACCGCTGCCGCTGCTGCCACCACTGCCGCCACCACCGTTGCCGCCACTGCCACTGCCGCCGTGACCGCCACCATTGCCGCTGCCACCACCGCCGCCATTCCCACCGCCGCCGCCACCACCATTACCGCCACCACCACTTCCTCCGTGGCCGCCGCCATTACCGCCGCCGCCCCCACTTCCGCCCCCACTTCCGCCACCACCACCGCCACTGCCTCCATGACCACCACCACCGCTACCGCCTTCCTTGGCTTGTGCACTCGATACACCGGACAGGCTGTCCGGAATCAAAATGGTCGACGCCGACAAAACCGCGCCTATCGCTACTGCCAATAAAAGCTTGTTGATGTGCATGTCGTTCTCCGTCTTCTTATTTCAGATTGGAACGTGGATGAACAATGCAACGTGCTGCTTCATTCAATCGGTGAACACTGCAACGCGCGGATTTATTCAGTGGGGTTAGTGAATGCTTGAAGCCAGTTCGAAGATCGGCATGTACATCAGGATCACGATGACGCCGATCAGCAGGCCGATGAAGGTCATCAGCAGCGGTTCGAACAAGCGTACGAACCACTCAAGCCAGCGGCTGATTTCTTCGTCGTAGAAGTCGGCGCTGCGTTCCATCATTTGCCCGAGGTTGCCGGACTGCTCGCCCGCGCGCAGCAGGCGCAGGGACACCGGGGTCACCAGGTGGTTGAGTTCCAGCGCGGTGGACAACGATTGGCCTTCGCGCACCCGCTCGCAGGCCTGGTCCAGGCGCGAGCGCGAGGCCACGGTGAGCAGGCCGCGGACCATGCCCATTGCCGTGACGAGCGGGATGCCGCCTTGCAGCAGAATCCCCAGGGAACGGTAGAAGCGCGCCAGTTCGTACATGAAGATTCGCTGATGAACGGCCGGAAGTTTTTCGATCAAACGGTCCACGCCCCGACGAAAGGCCGGTTGCCGTTGCAGGAAGGCGAGGGCGACGATGATCGCCGTGAGCGTGCCGAAAAATTCCAGCTGATGGGCGTGGAGGAACATGCCGCTGCTCATCAGGATCTGCGACATCCACGGCAGGTTCGAGCCCAGGCCTTCGAACACCAGGCTGAAGCGCGGCACCACGTAGCCCATCAGAAACAGCACCACGCCACCACCAACGATCAACAACAGCAGCGGGTAGATCGAGGCGCTGACGATCTTCTGCCGCACCTCGTCCATGCGCTGGCGGTAGCTGACGTAACGGCCCAGCGCCTCGCCCACCGCGCCGGTCTTCTCGCTGGATTGCACCAGCGCCACGTACAGCGGCGGGAACACCGCCGACAACTGGCCCAGGGCCTGGGAAAACGATTTGCCTTCGTACAGCAGGCGCACCAGTTCGCTCAGGGTTTTGCGGGCCTGGGGCGCGGTTTCTTTTTCCGCCAGGCTTTCCAGGGCATCGATCAGCGGCAGGCCGGCGTTGAGCAGCGTGGTCAATTCCTGGCTGAACAGCACCAGGTTGAACGTCTCGCGCTGGCTCAGGCGCAGGGCCCGCCAGTGTCGTTCGGCTTGCAGACTGACCACGCGCAAGCCCTGGTCTTCGACGATGCGTCGGGCCTCGCTGTGGCCGGGGGCTTCGACGGTCATCGACACCACGCCCGCCTTGCCGACGGCCTTGAGATAAAAGCGCATGGGCGTTGCTCCGCTTATTGCCAGTTAGTGACTTCAGCGTTTTCGCCTTCGCCGCCGGGTTGCCCGTCCTTGCCCATCGACAGCAAGTCGTACTCGCTGTTTTCACCGGGGTAGCGGTAGGTGTAGGCGCGACCCCATGGGTCCATCGGCAGTTTTTTCTGCAAGTAAGGGCCGGTCCAGCGGGTTTCATCGCTCGGCGCGGTCACCAGCGCCTGCAAACCCTGCTCGGTGGACGGGTAGTGACCGACCTCCAACCGGTACAGATCCAGTGCCTTGCTCAGGCCTTCGATCTGCGCCTTGGCGACCTTCACTTCCGAGCGCCCGAGTTGGGCGAAATACTTCGGCGCGACGATGCCGGCCAACAACCCCAGCACCACCAACACCACCAACAATTCGAGCAAGGTGAACCCGCGTTGAAGGCGCGGGGCGGAACACGGACGCTGATTCATGATGACCTCAATCCAGTGGGCAGCAGGGTCGCTATCAAGGCGTATGCAATTGCCATGCTCACGCTTGGAGATACCGCTCAACCCCTTGTGATCCGGGCCTTGGCGCCGACGGCACAGTGCTTGCGTATGGCTGGTTGACTACCGGCCATTGGGGCATAAGCCCCGTTTTTCGGGGCCGGCCAGGGGAGGTATGAAACATGAAAACTCTCACCGCAGGACTGCTCGGCGCGCTGCTGCTGAGCGGCGTCGCCCAGGCCGATGTCTTCGTTTCCATGGATGCCAAGGGCAGCTACGTGCTGTCCAATGTCCACCGCCCCGGACGGCACTATGAACGGGTGATTCACGAGCCCGAATCCGCCCAGCTGAGCATGGATCAGCAACCGCAGATGATCGCCAATCAGCCCTACGCCGCGCTGGTGTCGGCGGCGGCCACGGCCAATCAATTACCGGCGGCGCTGCTGCACGCAGTGATCCGGGAAGAGTCGCGCTATAACGCCGACGCGACATCGGCCAAAGGCGCCGGCGGGCTGATGCAATTGATGCCCGACACCGCCCGCGAGCTGGGGGTGACCGACGTCTACGACCCCAAGGCCAACATCCAGGGCGGCGCCCGTTACCTCAAGCGCTTGATGACCCTGTTCGACAACGACATCAGCCTCGCCGTCGCGGCCTACAACGCAGGACCTCAAGCGGTGCTCAGCCGAGGCGGGGTGATCCCGCCGTTCGCCGAAACCCAGCGTTATGTGCCCAGCGTGTTGCGCCAGTACCGGCGTTTGCAGGGCCTGGCCGTGGATGCGCCGTTGTGATCGACGGTGATGGGGCAGGTTGCCCCAAATGTGGGGCAAACCGGGTACGCCCGGAATGTGGGGAATGGGTGGGGAATATCCCCCTACTTATCAACTCGTTTCTCTAACAGATTGATATGCAAGCAAATAATTTATGGCATGCAGATTGCTCAACCGGACTTGTCGAGAATTATTCCTGTGAGCACCCACAGCGAGGCCCGTGATCATGACCGGCATACACCACATTCCGTCCTTGTTAAGTTGGCTGCTGCTGGCAGCGTCGGTGCTGGGCATCGAGATGGCCGAAGCGGCCGTCCGTTGCGAGCGCAATCTGGTGGCCAACGTCGTGGCGCTCGACCAGCCGCTGATGTTCAACCGCCTCGGCGCACAGAACGCCAACGGCATGATGTTCGCCTTGCGCCGCGATGTGGTCGATGACCATGACCGCTCCCTGGCGCTGGGTGGTTCGGCGGTGCCGGGCAAAGTCTCGCTGCGCCCCGACAAGCGTCCACGGCCGCTGGTGTTGCGGGTTGCTGCCGGTGACTGCCTGACCGTCAACCTGCAAAACCTGCTGGCCTATCAGGCCAACCCTGGCAGTCACGAAAGCGGGGAGGTGGGTGAAATCGAGGGTGAAGTAGCCATTGGCAACGAAGGCAACTTCAAAGTCGATGAGCAAGTCACTGACCGCCACGTCGGCTTCCAGGTCAACGGCCTGCAAGCGGTCAACAGCATCGACGACATCGCGTCCTACACCGGGCGCAACGCCAACACCTTGATCGCCCCTGGCGCCAGCCGTTCCTATACCTTGTACGCCGAGCGCGAAGGCGCGTTTGCCGCCAGCAGTCGCGGTGCGACTTTCGGCGGCGAAGGCGATGCGGGTAACGTCGCCAACGGATTGTTCGGCGAAGTAGTGGTGGTGCCCAAGGGCGGCCGCACTTATCGCAATACCGTCACCGAAGAAGAAATGCGCCTGGCCAGCACCGGCCGCACGCCCGCCGGTCAGCCGATTGTCGATTACCAGGCGCGCTACCCGCAGCGCGAACCGTGGATCCGTGAAGGCAAGGCCGGCACGCCGATCATCAGCATGGTCGATGGCAATGAAATCATTTCCAGCGAGAGCGACGCGATCGTGATGGGCAGCAACGCCGACGGCAGCTTCCCGCCCTCGACCTATCCGCTGGAAGCCATCGGCAAACGCAACCCGGCGATTCCGAATCGGCTGGAGCCGTTCCGCGATTTCGCCTCGCAGTTCCAGGACGAAACCGCCGCCACCCAAGCGTTCCCGGCGTATTGGGCGGACCCGGTGATGGCCCACGTGCTGGAACCGACCCGCGACTCGTTCATGATCAACTACGGCTCTGGCGGCATGGGCGCCGAGGTGGTGGCCAACCGCCTGGGCGTCGGGCCGATGCACGATTGCCTGTCCTGCGCCTATGAAGAATTCTTCCTCAGTTCCCACACCGTGGGCGATGTAGCGATGCTGGTGGATGTGCCGGCCAACGCCGGCCTGGAAAACATTCGCCCTGGCGAAACACCCCGCGCCGATCAGGTCGGGGTCAAGGCGACCATGGCGCTGTACCCGTCCGAACCGGCCAACGTCAACCACAGCTACATCGGTGACTTCGTCAAATTCCGCAACACCCACAACGGTCACGAGCAGCACATCTTCCACTTGCACGGGCACCAGTGGCTGTTCAACCCCAACGACGACAACTCCGATTATGTCGACGCCCAGGGCATCGGCCCGGGCGCCGGCTACACCTACGAAATCGCCAACGGCGGCTCGGGCAACCGCAACCGCGTGGCTGGCGATGCGATCTATCACTGCCACTTCTACCCGCACTTTGCCCAAGGCATGTGGAGCATGTGGCGGGTGCATGATGTGTTCGAAGAAGGCACCAAACTCGAAGTGTCGCAGCAGGGTGCCGACGGTTATCACAGCGAGCCGTATGCCTTGCGCAGCGGTAAACCGGCGGCGGGCGCGCGGGCCTTGCCCGATGGCGAGATTGTCGCCGGCACGCCGATCCCTGCGGTTGTGCCGTTGCCAGGCAAGGCCATGGCGCCGATGCCGGGCAAGGTCGCCGTGGTGCCGAAAATCGGCGAAACCCTGGTGGCTGATGATGACGATGATGACGGTGAACATCAGGGCGGTGGCACGCAAGCCATCGGCTCCCTGGCCCTGGTGGATCGCAGCGAAGCCAATCGCAATGCCGACGGCAGCCTGAAAAACCCTGGCTATCCGTTCTGGATCGGCGGCATGGAAAGTTCGGTCGGCCAACGTCCGCCAACGCCACCGCTGGACATGCTTGACGCCGCCAAGGCGCAAACCTTGAAAACCAGTGGCAAAGCCCTGTGGGCCAACCTCGACCCGGCGCAGTCTGGCGGTTGGGACGGTGGTCTGGGCCGGCATTCCCTGGATGGCTTTTCCTCTGGCGGCACTGCGCACACCGTGACCACGTCCCTGGATTTTTCCAAGGAAGTGACCCGGGCCAAACCGATCTACATGCCGGAGGAGGGCACCGAAGTCGAACAGGCGGCCATGGCCTTCCACGCGAAAAAGGATCACCCAAGCTTCGCGCTGCTGCCCGGTAATCAAATCGTGGCCAAGGCGTTCCGCACCAACGGCGCGTTGCCGATCGCCGGTGCGCCGTACTACGAACCGTGCATGGACGACCGGCAAAAACGCCTGACCGCCAGCGCCGGTACCGGCGAATTCAACAGCGGCGAGCGGGTCGACGGCCTGTCCTTCACCGGTTCCTCGACCTTCACCGCTGACCGTCCGCGCATCTACAAAGCCGCGAATATCCAGTTCGACGCGGTGTACAACAAGGTCGGCTACCACTTCCCGCAAGCGCGCATCCTCGCCCTGTGGGAAGACGCCTGGCCGGTAATCACCAAGCAGCGTCCGCCAGAGCCTTTGGTGATGCGCATGAACACCTTCGACTGCGTGCAATACCAGCAAACCAACCTGGTGCCGGCCACCTATGAGATGGACGACTATCAGGTGCGCACGCCGACCGACGTGATCGGCCAGCACATCCACCTGCCCAAATGGGACCTGACCGCCGCCGACGGTTCGGCCAACGGCTGGAACTACGAAGACGGCGTGCTTTCCCCCGGCGCCGTGCAAGAACGCATCCACGCCATTCGCGAGTTCAACCAGTGCGAAGGCACCGACCCACGGGACGGCACGCCTGCGTGTCCGAAAGCCAAGGCGCACCCGTTCTTCGGCCAATATGGACGCTCGGACTGGATGGGCGCGCGCACGGCGATGCAGCGCTGGTTTGTCGACCCGGTGGTGAATGCCAAAGGTGTCGACCGTGGCCTGGGCACGATTTTCACCCACGACCACCTCGGCCCATCGACGCACCAGCAGATTGGCTTGTACGCCACCGTGCTGGCGGAACCGGCCGGTTCCACCTGGTTCCACGCCGAAACCGGCGAGCCGTTGTACAGCGGCGCGCGCCAGGATGGCGGGCCGACTTCATGGCAAGCGGTGGTGTCCACGGGCGATCTGGACGGCGACGGCAAGAACGACAGCTTCCGTGAGTTCTTCCTCGAATACAGCGACTTCCAGCACGCCTATGAAGCTGGCGTGTACGTGGGCGCCGGGCCCAATGGTGTGCCGAATCCACAAGCGTTCCCGGCCACTGCGGACAGCTTCCGCTACGCGATCAACCCTCCGGTGCGCAAGGAAGCCGAGACCCTGCTTGAGCAGGTGGTCGAAGCCCGCGGTGGACTGACGCCCGGTTGCCCAAGCCGACCTTGCCCGCAAGCCATCTCGGTGGATGATCCTGGGATGTTCGTGGTCAATTACCGCAACGAACCGCTGGCCCTGCGGGTGTACGACCCGAACAAGGTCGGCCCGGATGGCAAGCGCGGCATGCAGGCCGACGGCCTCGGCGGCGACCTTGCGTACGCCATGCAAAGCCGCACTGATCGGGCGATCCCGGCAATGAACCTGGCGCCGAACCTGGTGACGGCGGCCACCGGACCTACCGGCGGCACCACGCTGTTCCCGCCGCACATCAACAAGGGCGGCGCCGAACCAGGCGACCCGTTCACCCCGATGCTGCGCACCTACACCGGTGACAACGTGCGGCTGCGGGTGCATGCCGGCGGTCACGAAGAAGAGCACAACGTGACCCTGCATGGCGTGAAATGGCTGCAAAGCGGCTCGGGTTTCGGCAACAGCTCCAACTCCGGCTGGCGCTCGTCGCAGATGATCGGGATTTCCGAGCAGATGGGCTTTATTGCACCGGTGTCGATGCTCTCCAGTTCGGCGGCCACCACCGGGGATTATCTGTACTCGATGGACGCGTCCCTGGAAGGTTACTGGAGCGGAATCTGGGGCGTGATGCGCAACTACACGGCCCAGCGCAACGACCTGTTCGCGCTGCCGAACAACCCGAAACCGGCGGGCATGCGCAACACCGTGGCCTTCGATGGGACTTGCCCACGGATTGGCGCCAACCCCAATGGCATCGGCACCCGGCCCACCGTGCAGCGCAACTATGAAGTGGTCGCGGCGCTGGCCAACGACATCCTCGGCAACCCGCTGAACCTGTCCATGGCCGACCCGGCGGGGCTCGGACAACACGTCGGCGGGCCGTTGAATCCGGCGGGTGGCACCTTGGTGTACAACTCGCGGGCCGTGAGCATTCCGCAAGTCACGGTGAACGACCCTGAGGACGGGACGACCTTCACCATCGGCGGGCAAAGCGGTCCGTTGCATGATCCGACGGCGATCCTCTACGTGCGCAAGGCTGACCTCGATCCGGTCACCGGTAAGTTGAAACCCGGTGTGCCTGTCGAACCGCTGGTGCTGCGCGCGGCGGCCGGAGACTGCATCAACATCACCCTGGAAAACCGTCTGCCCAGCGTGATGCCGGACCTGACCCAGACGGCCTCGGTGATGGGGATGGTCAAGCGTGATCGCAATGGTGGCGAAGGCTCGACGACCTTCAGCAACAACCTGATGCGGCCATCCAGCACGGTGGGTCTGCATGCGCAATTACTCGCGTATGACATCACCAAATCCGACGGCACCAACGTGGGCGCCAACCCGATCCAGACCGTGCCGCCACGTGTGGGCAATACCGGTCCGTACCCGACCCGTACCTATCAGTACTACGCCGGGCACCTGGAGCGCGAAGGCAAGCCGATCTCGCAACTGGGGCGCAGCGTCGACAACATCAACGCCACGGCGGTGGAGTTCGGCGGCTTGAATTTCACCCCGGCGGACGTGATCAAGCAGCCACAAAAAGGCCTCGGTGGCGCGATGAGCATCCTGCCGATCGGTGCGACCTGGGTCGAGGACGCGCGCAAGGTGAATGCGACGGTCACTGCGCCAGGGCAAACCACCTACCGCGACTTTGCGATGGTCTGGCAGAAGGCACTCAACATGCGTTGGGCCAATGGCCGGCCGGTGGAAGGCATTGCCTCGGAAGCGGGTGTGCCGACCGATCCCCAGGACAACTCGAGCATGGCGATCAACTACAAGACCGAGCCGATGTGGTACCGCTTCGGCCTGGCGCCGGACGCGCCGTTCGGTCACGCCGATGGCAACGGTTACGGCGACGTGCCCAACGCGCACATGGCCTATAGCAATGCGCTGGTGGGGGGCGATCCACAGACACCGGTGCTGTATGCCAAACCGGGGCAACCGTTCCGCACGCACATCCTGATGCCGACCGGTGGCAGCCGTGGCTCGACCTTCCAGCTCGATGGGCATGTGTGGTCGGTCAACCCGTTCCAGTCGGAGAAGAGCGACACCGGAGGCTATCCGATGAGCACACCCGGGGTGGGTTCGGTGCGGTTCGGTTACAACCCGATGTCGATGTACATCGGCGCCCACGAAAGCATCCTGCCGGCGGCGCACTTCAGCTTCATGCACCCGAGCGCCGGGGGCAGCAATGCGATACCGGGCGACTACCTGTTCCGCGACTACGCCGCCTATGGCAACACCGCCGGGTTGTGGGGATTGTTGCGGGTGACCAATGAGCCTGAACCGGCGCCGGCTCCGTAGGTGTGGCGGATGAAGCCATCGCTGTAGGAGCAAGGCTTGCCCGCGATGGGGACGACTCGGTTTTGGCGGTGTGGCGGATGACGCCTTCGCGGGCAAGCCTCGCTCCTACAGGTAAGGGATGGACGTGGGTTTGGTGGTGTGGCGGATGACGCCTTCGCGGGCAAGCCTCGCTCCTACAGGTAAGGGATGGACGTGGGTTTGGCGGTGTGGCGGATGACGCCTTCGCGGGCAAGCCTCGCTCCTACAGGTAAGGGATCGACGTGGTTTTGGCGGTGTGGCGGATGACGCTTTCGCGGGCAAGCCTCGCTCCTACAGGTAAGGGATCGACGTGGTTTTGGCGGTGTGGCGGATGACGCTTTCGCGGGCAAGCCTCGCTCCTACAGGTAAGGGATGGACGTGGGTTTGGTGGTGTGGCGGATGGCGCCTTCGCGGGCAAGCCTCGCTCCTACAGGTAAGGGATGGACGTGGTTTTGGCGGTGTGGCGGATGACGCCTTCGCGGGCAAGCCTCGCTCCTACAGGTAAGGGATCGACGTGGTTTTGGCGGTGTGGCGGATGACGCTTTCGCGGGCAAGCCTCGCTCCTACAGGGGTGTGGTGTGGTGGATGGGTAAGGGAGAGGCGGTATGAACAGAACAATAAGAGTCGCCGGGTGTGCGCTGGTTGTCGCGGCGGTGCTGCTGTGGCTGGGTATCTGGCGCACGGCGCCGCCGACGCTGCTCAGCGAGGTCGCGTTACCCGACACCTGGAGCGGCCAGACACTGGCCCGTGACGGGGTGGCGGTGGACTTCAAGGTACGACCACTGGCCGAGGACGGCGTCTTGCGCGAAGGCGGTTTTGCCGACGTGCAGTTCCGGGTCAGCGACAGCAGCTCGGGGCAGCCGCTGTCGGGGGTGAACCCCGGCGCCTGGCTCGACCCGGAAACCGTTGCTGCCGACCAGGCCCAGGGCCGTGAACAGAGCTGCAAATCCCGGGTCGGGGTGTTCCTTAAATCCAGTATCAACGCGCGGCCCCTGCTGGACCTGAACAGCTACTTCCTGCTGGTGATGAGCCGCGATGCCAGCGTTTCAGTGGTCGATCCTTCCGTGTCGGTCGGCGGCATCACCAGCACCATGGCCCGGATCGATCTCAAGCAACCGCCGATGGACTGGGTCACCACCAAAGACAACAAACGCGTGTTCATCTCGATGCCGACGGCCGGGGAAGTGGCCGTGCTCGACAGTGAGCAATTCAAACAGATCGACTCGGTCGCCGCTGGCAGCAACCCGGTGCGCGTCGCGCTGCAACCGGACGAACGTTTGCTGTGGGTCGGCAACAATGCGCAACAGGCCGAACAGTCCGGGGTCACGGTGATCGACAGCCGCAGCCTCAAAACCCTCAAACACCTCGCCACCGGCCGTGGCCACCACGAAATCGCTTTCAGCAAGGACAGCCGCCATGCCTTCGTCACCAACCGCGACGACGGCACCCTGAGCCTCATCGACATCGCCAGCCTGACCATCGTCCAACAGCTCAAGACCGGTGCGCACCCGTTGTCGGTGGCGTACTCGCCGCTGTCTCAAGCGGTGTACGTCGCCGATGGCCAGGACGGCACCGTGACCGTGGTCGATACCAGCAGCCTGGCGGTGCGGCGGGTGATCAAGTTGAGCCAGGGCCTGGGCCCGATGGGTTTCAGCGCCGACGGCCGCTTTGGCGTGGTGCTCAATACCCTGGAAAACCGCGTCGAGGTGATCGACGCCGCCACCAATGCGCGCATTCATTCCATCGACGTCTCCGCCGAACCCTACCAAGTAGTGTTCACCAAGGCCTATGCCTACGTGCGCGGACTGGCCTCGGCCAAGGTGACGATGATCAACCTCGCGTCTCTGGGCGAAGGTCGCACGCCGATCAGCCAGGGATTCGAAGCCGGGCCCCAGGCGCCACGCCTGGCCGGTGATTTACCCCTGGCGTCGAGCCTGGCGGTGTCTCGGGACGACAACGCGGTGTTCGTGGTCAACCCGGTGGACAACACCACCTACTTCTACGCCGAAGGCATGAACGCACCGATGTCCGGCTACCCCAATCGCGGGCAAGTGGCGCGGGCGGCGATGGTCATCGACCGCAGTTTGCGCGAGGTCGAACCGGGGCTGTACAGCGCACGGATCAAGCTGCCAGCGGCGGGGCGTTTCGATGTGGCGTTCCTGCTCAACCAACCGAACATCATTCATTGCTTCACCGCATTGGTAGAACCGGACAAAAACCTGGCCCAACACCCGGGCGTGCCGAAGGTGGAATTCCTGCTCGATAAGTACACCGCGAAAGTGGGCGACCCGTATGTCGTGCGGTTTCGCATCGTTGAAGGCCCCGGGAAAACCCAACGCAGCGGGGTCAAGGACGTGCAGGTGCGCTACTTCCGCGCCCCGACATCCCGGGCCCAGGAAGTCGCGGCGCTGGATGTCGGCGACGGCGTGTATGAAGCGCCGGTGACCCTCGACCAGAGCGGCGCCTGGTACCTGCATGTCCGCGCGGCGTCCCTGGGCGCGAGTTTCGATGACAAGACCTTTGCCAGCGTCCGGGTCCTGCCCGGCGATGCTCACCGAAGAGGAAACTGACATGAACCGATTCGCACACCGTGGCTTGTTAACGTTCTGCCTGTTGGCCACCGGCATCGGCCAGGCCCTGGCGCACTCGGCGGATGAACACGCCGGGCACAATGCGCCGCCGGCCAAGACCCAGGAAAGCGCCCAGGTGAAATTCGCCGACGTCGCGCTGGTGGACCAGAACGGCAAGCCGGTACGCCTGGAAAAAGACCTGGTGACCAACAAGATCGTGGTGATGGGCTTCATCTACACCAGTTGCACCACGGTGTGCCCGGTGGTGTCGTCGATCATGGGCAAGGTGCAAAAGCAACTGGGTGCCCGGGTCGGCAAAGAGGTGCAGTTGGTGTCGATCAGCATCGATCCCCAGCGCGATGACCCCAAACGCTTGAACGAATACGCCCGCAGTTTCCAGAACGGCCCGGGCTGGAGCTGGCTCACCGGCACCCCGCAATCGGTGACCGAAACCCTCAAGGGCCTCGGCACCTTCAGCGGTGACTTCAAGAATCACGCGCCGCTGATCATGGTCGGCGACGGCAACAGCCGCCACTGGACCCGCTATTACGGCTTCACCGACCCGACGGTGTTGACCCGTGAAGTGGAAAAACTCAGCGGCCAACGCAATGCCCACGCCAAACACACCGCGATCGCCATGGAGACTCAGCCATGAAAGCCCTGATCCTGATCTTCCTGACCATGTGCTTTTGCGTGATCAGCTTTCTGGCGTTTTCCCACGAACAGCACGAAGCACCGACGCCGACCGTGGCCGCCGCCGCACCGGCCACCGGCACCCGCGATGCCAAAACCTGGTTCACCGACACGCCATTGCAGGACCAGAACGGCAACACCCTGCGCTTCTACAGCGATGCCCTGCAAAACCGCGTGGTGCTGCTCAACGTGATTTTCACCCGTTGCACCGATGCCTGCCCGCTGATCACCCGCAAGCTCAAGGAAGTGCGCGAAGTGCTGGGCGACAAGGCCGACGGCATCACCTTCATTTCCCTTACCAGTGATCCGCTGCGGGACACCCCCGCGGTCCTCAAGGCTTACACCTTGAAGCAGGGCGTCGATGGCCCCCACTGGCTTTTTTTAACCGGCGACAAGGCGCAAATGGATCTGGTATTGGGGCGCATCGGCCAGATCGTGCCGACCCCCGAGCAGCATTCCACGCAACTGATCGTCGGTGACGTGGCCAACAAACGCTGGAGCAAGATCCGTCCCGATGCCCCGGCCGCCGCCATTGCCCAGCGCTTGCAGTTGCTGACAATGCCCGTGGTCGGTCGCTGAGTCCGGGCCATGAACATTGCCCTCCTGATCGTTCTCGCCAGCCTCAGCCTGAGTTCCAGCGCCTTGCCGCTGAACCCCAGTGAAAGTGCGGGCAAGCGCCTGTACCGCGAGGGGTTATCGGGCAGTGGTGAACCGGTGATGGCGCGGGTCGGCGCGGCGGACATTGTGCTGCCGGCCAGCAGCCTGCCGTGCGCCAATTGCCACGGCGCCGACGGCCAGGGGCGAGCGGAGGGCGGAGTGCGGCCGCCGGACCTGAACTGGTCGCGGCTCAGCAGCCGCTATGGTCAGCAGCAGATTAACGGCCGCGATTATCCGGCCTACACCGAAGGCACGCTGGCCCGGGCGATTCAGGAAGGGCGCGACCCCGGCAACAATCAGCTCGACCCGGCCATGCCGCGGTTCGTGCTGTCGATGAAGGATCAACGGGATCTCAGCGCTTACCTCAAGCGCCTGGGCGAAGACCGCGATCCGGGCCTGAGCCCCGACAGCCTGCACCTGGGCACCTTGTTGCCGAGCCAGGGCCCCTTGAGTGAGGAGGGCGCGACGGTGGCGGCGGTGCTCCAGGGCAGCGTGGCGCGGATCAACGAGGCGGGGGGGATTCATGGCCGGACGTTGCGCCTGACCATCCTTGATCCCGGTCCGGACCGCGCCAGCGCCGAGCAGGCCCTGGATCGGTTGATCGAGCAAGAGCAGGTGTTCGCCCTGATTGCGCCGTTGGTCCCGGCGCTGGACGCGGAACTGGCCGCTCGTCTGGAACGCGCCGGTGTGCCGCTGATCGGCCCGCAGTCGCTGCTGGGCACGGCCCAGGCCAGTCGGCAGATTTTCGAACCGCTGCCAGGCTTGCGCGAGCAACTGATCGCCCTGGCCGACTACGCCACCGACAGCCTGCGAGTGCTGCCGGGGCCGACGCTGATTGTCTACCCGCAGGACCCGGGCCAACGCCTGGCGGCGCAAAGCCTCGGCCAGTATTTGCAGGCTCACAACTGGCAGGAGGTGCGGCTGCAAGCCTACGACTCGGCCCAGGACGAATTGCCGCTGGGCTCGCGCTCGGTGTTTTACCTGGGCAGCAGCGGCGGCTTCACGCACCTGGCCGAGCGCTTGCAGACGGCGGGGCAGGTGCCTTACCTGTTCGCCGCCTCGAATCAGGTGGCGGGGGATTTGCTGCAGGTGCCCGGCGGATTTTCCCGGCGGGTGTTCCTCGCCTATCCCTTCGTGCCCAGCGACTGGACTCAGTCCGGGCGCACGGCCCTGACGATGTTGCGCGAGCATCAGGGCCTTGGCGCTGAACATGCGGTGCTGCAAGTGGGCGCGTTCAGTTCGATGCTGCTGTTCAGCGAAGGCATGAAGCAGGCCGGGCGCGATGCCAGCCGCGAAAAACTCATCAGCGCCCTCGAAGGCCTGCACGACTTCGACACCGGGCTGACCCCGCGGATCAGCTTCGGCCCCGGCCGCCGCCTGGGCCTGAGCGGCGCGCATATCGTCACCGTGGACCTGACCGACCAACGCTTTTATCTGGTCGCGCCCTATAAACCCATTGCCGTCACACCCTGATGGGAGGCTTCGATCATGAAGACGCTACTGTTGCTGCTGATGCTTTGGGTGCCCGTGGCCTTGAGCAATAACGAGCCGGCCGCCGCGCGGGTCAATGGCGCGGAGATTTCCGAGTTTCGCCTGGAGCGCTATTTCGCCGAATTCCTGGAGGACCAGGGCCGGGCCGTGGCCAGCATTCGCAATCCCAAGGCCTACAAACAATTGCGTCAGGCCGCCCTCGATGCGCTGATCGACAAGGAATTGCTGTGGCAGGAAGCGGTCAAGCGCGGGGTGGTGATCAGCGATGTCACGGTGCAAAGCCAAGTGGCGCTGACCCGTCAGGCCATCGGTGGCGCCGAGGTGTTCGCCCGCAAACTGCAAGACGCCGGTTTCGACGAGGCCGGTTTTGCCGAATACACCCGCCGCGAACTGGCCGCCCAAGAGGTATTCGCCGACCTCACCCGCGTGGCGGAGCCGGACGAACAGCAAGTCAGGGCCTTTTTTGAACAGCACCGCGCCGAGATGAGCAGCCCCGAGCAGATCCAGGCCCGGCACATCCTGATCAAGGTGCCCCAGGACGCGGATGCCGCCACAGTCGAAGCCGCGCGACTACGCTTAGAGGAGATGCGTGTGCAAATCGCCCAAGGCGCAGACTTCGCCAGCGTCGCCCGCAGCGGTTCCGAAGACGCTTCGGCCAGCGCTGGCGGGGACTTGGGCTATTTCGCACGTGGGCGCATGATGCCGGCATTCGAAGCGGCGGCGTTCGCCCTGAAGCCGGGGCAGGTCAGTGAACCGGTGCGAACACCGGTCGGCTGGCATTTGATCTATTTACAGAACCACCAGGAGGCGACCGATGTCACAGAGGAGCAGGGGCTTGCAACAGTCCGGGTGTACCTTGCCCGACAGCAAAAGGCCCAGGCTCGTCGAGACGTTCTGGCGCAACTGCGATCCAGCAATCGAATCGAGCGGATTGACGATGATTGAACCTTCCCCCCAATACTGGGGAAAAGCTTCAATGCCAATCCATGCGCTTCCCCGGCTTTGGGGGGAGGGGATTCTGGACGATATGGCATTGTCTTCAAATTCAAGGACATGAAGAGATACTAATCCCGGCGCTTGGCCTGGCATGAAGTGTGCGTTAGCCCTTGTAAGGCACACACTCCACCAGGCTCGGTACTCGGACCTGCGGTTTCAAGGAGTCGACCTTGTTAAACAAAGTACTGGTTGTCGAAGACGAACAACTGCTTGCCGAAAACCTCAAGAATTACCTTCAGGCGCAAGCGTTGGAAGTCCGGATAGCTCACGACGGTGCCATGGCAATCGGCGAAGCCGAACGTTTTGCACCCGATGTGATGGTGTTCGATTACCGCTTGCCGGATATGGAAGGCTTTGAGGTGCTCGATGCCGTCCGCCAGAACAGGAAGTGTCATTTTGTGCTGATCACCGGGCACCCCACCGCTGAAGTCTGTGAGCGGGCCCGACAGTTAGGTGTCAGCCATATCCTGTTCAAACCCTTTCCATTGGCGGAATTGGCCCGTGCAGTCTGCGACCTTCTGGGGATGGAACGCGAAAGCAAAGCGGGCGCGAGCACTTCCGAAGGTTTCGTCGAACGACGCCAGAGCAGGACCGAGAGTTTCCCGCTGCAGTTGTACGACGGCAGTTGGGTGCTGGCGGACCGCCGACGAACATCGGCCTCGCTGGCACCGGACGACGAACAATTGCTCACCGGGGAGTAGTGGCGCGACACGACGTTCCGGCTCCCGCCGCAATGGCCTGCCGCGCCGACAGGGCTCTAAGCCCCCGGCGTTGGAGAGCAAGCCATGGAACGTCTATCACTGGCCGTAGAACCGGCACCGTTGGACCCTGCACCTTCACGCTTTTCCAGTGAGCAATTGACCCAGGCGCGGCTGCGGGCCGCGAGTTCCGGCGAACGGGTGCTGGACGCCCTCGGGGTGTTGTGCGAACTGGCCCCCATGCCCTTCATTCAGTGCCTCGGCGCCACCCTGCATTACCCGGTGCTCGACACCGACACGCTGTTCCGCGCCACCCCGGTGTTCGACCGGGTCACCCTGGCCCAATGCCTCAAGCGCGAATTCATCCTGCTGCGCCACGACGACGCGGTCATCGGCGTGTTTGCCGACCCGTTCGACACCGCGCGCCTGGCCTGGATCGACGACTGCCTGCACGGCGCGCCGCTGTATCTGGTGCACGCCGACGACCTGAAAGCCTACCTGGCCCGTCACGAAGAAAGCTTCCACGCGGTGGAGTCGCTCAACGCCCAGGCCGAGGCCGGCGTCGAGATCGACAACCTGCAAAGTCTGTCCCTGACCAGCATCAGCGAAGACGCCAGCGTGGTGGTCAAACTGGTCAACTCGACCCTCTACGACGCGCTGAAAATGCACGCCAGCGACATCCATTTGGGCACCACCGGCAGCGGCCTGGTGATCAAGTACCGCATCGATGGCGTGTTGAACAACATCAGCAAGATCCAGGGCAGCGAGTTCGCCGAACAGGTGATTTCCCGGGTCAAGGTCATGGCTGAACTGGACATCGGCGAAAAACGCGTGCCCCAGGACGGCCGCTTCAAAATCGGCATCAGCGGCCGGCAGATCGACTTCCGGGTGTCGATCATGCCGAGCATTTTTGGCGAAGACGCGGTGCTGCGGGTGCTGGACAAACAGGACCTGGCGGACAAGGTCAGCGGCGTGCAATTGCAGGCCCTGGGCTTTGAAGAAGAAACCCTCAAGCAACTGCGCCGCCTGGCCGCCGAACCCTACGGCATGGTGCTGGTCACCGGCCCCACCGGCAGCGGCAAGACCACCACCCTCTACGCGATGATCACCGAGATCAACCACGGCGTGGACAAGATCATCACCATCGAAGACCCGGTGGAATATCAACTGCCTGGTGTGCTGCAAATCCCCGTCAACGAGAAAAAAGGCCTGACCTTCGCCCGAGGCCTGCGCTCGATCCTGCGTCATGACCCGGACAAGATCATGGTCGGTGAAATCCGTGACCCCGACACCGCGCAAATCGCCGTGCAATCGGCCCTCACCGGGCACCTGGTGTTCACCACCATCCACGCCAACAACGTGTTCGACGTGATCGGCCGTTTCACCCAGATGGAAATCGACCCCTACAGCCTGGTCTCGGCGCTCAACGCCGTGCTCGCCCAGCGCCTGATTCGCCTGGTGTGCGCCAGTTGCAGCGCGCCGCACCAGCCAACCGAAGAAGAACTGCAACTGTCCGGACTCGACCCGCAACACGTTGCGCATTACCACTTCGTCCACGGCAAGGGCTGCGGCCATTGCCGGGGCACCGGGTATCGCGGGCGTACGGCGATTGCCGAACTGCTGCACCTCGACGATGAACTGCGGCAAATGATCGTCGAGCGCCAACCCATATCGAAAATCAAGGCCCACGCCTGCAAACGTGGCTTGCGCTTGTTGCGCGAGTCGGCGCTGGAACTGGTGCAAGCGGGGCGGACCACGCTCGAGGAGATCAATCGTGTCACTTTTGTCTCGTGATCGTTATGTGGCCGTGCTCGGCGCCAGTGGCGTCGGCCTCGGTCAGCGTCAGGGCAGCGACACCCGCTGGCTGGGCAGCGTCGGGTTTATCGACGAAGGCTTCCACGCCTGGACCGTCGCCCTGGAAACCCTCGACCGTTTGCTCGGCGAACATGCTCGCGCCGGTGCCGAATTGAGCGTGGTGATTTCCGGGCACTTCAGCCGCTTTTGCCTGGTGCCCTGGAGCGACCAGATCAGCAGCCCCGACGAATTGCTCGGCTTCGCCCAACTGTGTTTCGAAGACCTTTATGGCGCGCCGAGCCAACCCTGGAACCTGGTGCTGTCGGCGGAACCGGCGGGCTACGACCGCATCGCGGCGGCCTTGCCCCAGGACTTGCTGGAACGCCTGCGTACACTGGTCAGCGGTCGCGGTTTGCGCCTGCGTTCGGTGCAACCGTACCTGATGGCGGCGTTCAACCACTTCGATAAAAGCTTCGGCGCCGGGGACTTCCTGTTCGTGGTCGCCGAGCCAGTGCGCAGCGTGTTGCTGCTGGCCAGGGAAGGGCGCTGGACCTCGGTGCGTTCGGTGGGCAGCAGTGACAGTGATGTCGCGCTCACCGCGCTGATTGGCCGGGAAAACCAGTTGCAGGCCTCCACCAGCGAACGGCCATTAAACGTGTATCTGCACGCCCCGGCACGTATCGAGTCGCCGCCCGATGTACCGGGTGTGCACCTCAGAACCCTCGAAGAGGACCGGACATCGGTACGGGATTGCCTGTACGTGATGTCCCGGGCGGTGGCCTGACATGCGCGCCTTGACCCTCGACTTCCAGCCACGCCGCCGCTCCGGTCCCTTGGGCTGGAGCCTGTTGACCGCTGGCGTGGCGCTGACCCTGGCCTGCTTCTTTGCCCAGCAGCACCTCGACCAACAGTCCTCGCAACAACAAGGTCACTTGCAACACGCGCAACGGGAACTCACCGGCGACACGGGCGGCAAAGCGGGCCTGACCCCGGCCGAGACCCGCGAGCAAGCGCAAAACCTCGCCGAAATGCGCAAGGTCTCCCAGCAACTGCGTCGGCCCTGGGAACGCCTGTTCGCCATGCTTGAAGCCATGCCCCGCGATGACATTGCCTTGCTGACCCTGACCCCGGACGCACGCAAGGGCCAGGTGCGGATCAGCGCCGAGGCGCGGGACCTGGAAGCGATGCTCGAATTTCACCAACGTCTGGAAGCCAGCGACGAGCTGTCGGACGTGTCCCTGCTCAGCCACGAAATCGTCGCCAACGTGCCGGAACACCCGGTGCAATTCAACCTGTCGGCGACCTGGGAGATTGGCGATGCAAATCCCTAGACTGATCGTTCATGAATACCTGCAAGGCCTGGGCATTCCTGGCCTGGCCGGGATAGCGCTGGTGGCGCTGGCGCTGGTGTTTGCCCTCGGCGGGTTGCTGCCGGACTGGCAGTCACTGCAAAGCCTCAGCCAGCAAACCCGCGAAGCCGGCGAGTACCTGGCCAGGGTCGAGGACGGCAGCGTTGCGCCACCGGTGGTGCCGCAACGCCAGCTCGATGACTTCCGCAGCAAACTGCCGTCCCAGCCCCAGGCCACGGTGGCCATCGACAAGATCTACGCCCTGGCCGCTTTGGAACACATCACGTTGGCCCGGGGTGAATACTCGCTGGGCATCGACCCCAAGACCCATCTGGCCCGCTATCAGATTCTGCTGCCGGTGCGGGGCAGCTATCCGCAACTGCGGCGTTTCCTGCATGCCTTGCTCGGGCAGTTGCCGGCGGTGGTGGTGGAGGACGTGGAGTTCCAGCGTAAGAAGATCGCCGACACCGACCTCACCGGACGGATCCGCATGACCCTTTACCTGTCGAGGTCGTGATGAATACCAAGCGCGTAGCAGGGTGGGTGGGGTTCTTCGGCGTGGCGGCGGCGCTGGCCTGGTTGCCTGATTACTTGAAAGCACCGGAGGACGGCGAGCTCAGCGTCGCCACCGTGGCTACACCCGCCAAAAGCAAAACAGCGGCCGCCGTGGACAGCGGCAAAGCCGCGCCGATCAAGGACTTGAGCCCATCCGGCGACCTGTTCGCCGCCCGCAGCTGGAAGGCTGCGCCGCAACTGGCCAGCGTCACCGAACAACCCGTCAACCTGACCCCGGTGGTGCAAATCCCCAGCGCACCGCCGATGCCGTTCCAGTTCGTTGGCAAGCTCCATGACCGTTCCGATCTGCAAGTGTTTTTGCAGAACGGCGAAAAAATATACGTCGTGCGCAAAGGGGATGTGATCGACGACACCTGGCGGATCGAGGGCATTTCCGATGTGGAATTGAGCCTGGTCTACCTGCCTCTGCATTTGGCCCAGACTTTGTCTGTGGGGAGCACGCAATGAACAGATCCCGTTTGCTGATGAGCCTGTGTCTGACCACAGCGCTGGCCGCGTGCAGTTCCGCGCAGGTGGCTAACAAAGAAGCGTCCGACCTGATCGAACAAGGTCAGTACGAAGCCGGATTGGCACGCATCCAGGAAGGCCTGCGGGAAGACCCTCGGGATACCGAATTGCACCTGCTGCTGAACACCGGTCGGGCCAAGGCGATTACCGCGCTGCTGACCGCGGGCGATACCGACCGCGCGCGCCGGGACTTTCCAGCGGCACGCCTGGCCTACGGTCGGGTGCTGACCATCGAACCGAGCAACCGCCGGGCCCAGGATTCCCTGAAGCAACTCGACTACCTGCGCAGCCAGGACGACAAACTCGAACTGGCCCGGGGCGACCTGCGCCGGGGCGATATCTACGGCGCCGACCGCCAGGTCAAACAGATCCTCGAACTCGACCCGAAAAATGAAGGCGCCCTGGAGCTGCAAGGCAATATCCGCCTGGTCCAGAGCCGCAACGTAATTCCCTATCCACAACTGCGCACGCGGCTGGATCGGCCGGTGACCCTGGAGTTTCGCGACGCCAACCTGAAGACCATTTTCGAAGTGCTGTCCCAGGTCGCCGGGCTGAACTTCATCTTCGACAAGGACCTGCGCCCGGACATGAAAGCCACGATCTTCGTGCGTGACGTGCGCATCGAAGACGCCGTGGAACTGCTGCTGCAACAGAACCAGTTGCACCAGAAGGTGGTGAACGAAAACACCTTGCTGATCTACCCGGACTCGCCGCAGAAGGTCAAGGATTACCAGGAGCTGGTGATGCGCACCTTCTACCTGACCAGCGTCGATGCCAACACCGCGCTGAACATGATCAAAACCATGCTCAAGACCCGCGACGTGTTCGTCGATGAGCGCCTCAACACCTTGACCATGCGCGACACCGAAGACGCGGTGCGCATGGCCGAGAAACTCCTGCAATCCCAGGATCAGTCCGACCCGGAAGTGATCCTCGAAGTGGAAGTGATGGAAGTCGCCACCCAGCGGATTCTTGACCTGGGCCTGCAATGGCCGAACACCTTCGGCGTGGTCAACAGCGACGGTTCGGGGGTGACAATTCTTGATCAACTGCGGGGCATCAACTCCAGCCGGATCTCAATCTCGCCGTCGCCGCAAGCCAAGATCAACGCCCAGGACAACGACATCAACACCCTGGCCAGCCCGGTGATTCGCGTCAGCAACCGCGAACAGGCGCGGATCCATATCGGGCAGCGTGTGCCGATCATCAGCGCCACGTCGGTGCCGTCCACTCAGGGGCCGGTGATCACTGAAAGCGTCACATACCTGGATGTCGGTCTGAAGCTGGAAGTGCAGCCGATCGTGCATTTGAACAACGAAGTGGCGATCAAGATTGCCCTGGAAGTGAGTAACGCCACGCCGCTGGAACCGACCCGCCAGGGCACGATTCCGGTGCAGGTCGACACCCGCAACGCCCAGACCACGTTGCGCCTGCACGATGGCGAAACCCAGATCCTGGCCGGGTTGGTGCGCAACGACCATGGTGCCACTGGCAACAAGATTCCGGGCCTGGGCGACATCCCCGGACTGGGCCGCTTGTTCGGCAGCAACAAGGACACGGTCGGCAAGTCGGAACTGGTGCTGTCGATCACCCCGCGCATCGTGCGCAACCTGCCGTACCAGAGCCCGTCGGACATGGAATTCCCTACCGGCACCGAAACCAGCATGCACATCCAGGCACCCGATCGTGGCATGGACACGGCGATTCACACCGACGTCATGACCACCCCTGTGGCCTCATCCGCCCACGTTGTCGTCGAGAAGCCTTGATCATGAACGCCTCCCAACGCGGTTTTACCTTGATTGAAGTCGTGGTGACGCTGGCCCTGATCGGCCTGTTGGCCGGCATGGCCGCGCCCCTGACCGAAACCGTGGTGCGCCGGGGCAAGGAGCAGGACATGCGCGCGGCGCTGTACCAGATTCGCGACGCCATCGACGCCTACAAGCGCGCCTTCGAAGCCGGCTATATCGAGAAGTCGCTGAACAGCAGCGGCTACCCGCCGAACCTGCAAGTGCTGGTGGACGGCGTGCGCGATGTGCGCAGCGCCAAGGGTGCCAAGTTCTACTTCCTGCGCCGGGTGCCCCATGACCCGTTGCTGCCGGTCAAGCGTAACGACGAAGGTGGTTGGGGCCTGCGCTCCTACGACAGCACGGCTCAAAACCCCCGGGAAGGCGAAGACGTGTTTGACGTCTACTCCAAGGCCCGGGGCAAAGGCCTCAACGGCATTGCCTACCGCGAGTGGTGAACCTATGCGCCGGGAAAAAGGTTTTACCCTGCTGGAATTGATGGTGGTCATGGCAATCATCGCGACCCTGATGACCATTGCCTTGCCCCGCTATTTCACCAGCCTGGAAGTCTCGAAGGAGACCACGTTGCGCCAGAGCCTGTCGGCGATGCGCGAAGCGCTGGATCACTACTACGGCGACACCGGGCGCTACCCCGATTCCATCGAACAATTGGTGGAACAGCGTTACTTGCGCAACCCGCCGATGGACCCGATTGCCGAGCGCAAAGACCTGTGGGTCCTGGTCGCGCCGCCGGACGGCGTGCCGGGCGCGGTGGCCGATATCAAAAGCGGTGCGACCGGGAGGGCGCGTGATGGCAGCCTTTATTCCGAGTGGTAGGCCTGCGGGTGAAAACCTGTGGCGAGGGAGCTTTTTGTGGCGAGGGAGCTTGCTGTGGCGAGGGAGCTTGCTCCCGCTGGACTGCGCAGCAGTCCCAGGCTTTTCAGGCCAAGAACGGGGGCCGCTTCGCAGCCCAGCGGGAGCAAGCTCCCTCGCCACAAAAAGCTCCCTCTCCACAGCAAGCCCCCTTGCCACAGCAAGCTCCCTCTCCACAGCAAGCCCCCTTGCCACAGCAAGCTCCCTCTCCACTGCAAGCCCCCTCGCCACAGGTGAACGGCGTTGCGGCAAAGAGGGTGGTTTCACCTACCTGGGCGTGCTGTTTCTGATTGTGCTGATGGGCATGGGCCTGGCCAGCGCCGGGGAGTTGTGGTCCACCGCCTCGCGGCGTGATCGCGAACGCCAGTTGCTGTGGGTCGGCACCCAATACGCCCAGGCGCTGCGCAGCTATTACCGCAGTTCGCCGGGGCTGGCGCAGTACCCCAAAGACCTCGCCGACCTGCTGCAGGACGAGCGCTTTCCTTCGCCCAAACATCATCTGCGCCAGCTCTACCCGGACCCGATCGGCGGCGGTGAATGGACGCTGATGCGCGGCTTCGACGGGCGCATCACCGGTCTCTACAGCCCTTCGACCGACACACCGCTGAAACAGACCGATTTCCCCAGCCAATGGTCGGATTTCGTCGGGATGGCCAGCTACAAGGATTGGCAGTTCGTCGCCGAGAAAGCCTTCCTCGATGGCGCGTCCGGGCCCAAACCCCAGTCGTCGACCCCCCAGGCGTTGGCGCCATGAACCGATATTGCCTGGCGCTACTGCTGATCTTGATGACCCCTTTGGCCTCGGCCGGCGAAGAGGACGAAATGATGGGTTTCATCGTCGACGACACGATCTCGCACATCGGCCACGACTTTTATTACTCGTTCAGTGAACGCCTGCGCGCCACCAGCCCGATGGATTTCAACCTGGTGGTGCGCGAACGACCCTCGGCCCGCTGGGGCAGCCTGGTGACCGTGGAATATCAGCAACGCCTGGTTTACCGGCGCTTCCTGCCGCCGAACACCGTGGAGCTCAAGGACGAGGCGTACGACGCCGCCGACTGGGTTCGCCGGCAAATCGTCCAGCGCAAGCTGGAAACGTTATTGCAGGACACCACCGACCTGGAGAAGGACGAATTATGAACAAGAAAACGTTCTCACAGCGCACCGGCATTTGGCTCCTCGGGTTGGGCAGTTGCGGCCTGGTCCACGCCACCGAGCTGGTCTACACGCCAATCAATCCCTCGTTCGGCGGCAACCCGTTGAACGGCACCTGGCTGCTCAACAATGCCCAGGCGCAAAACGACTTCGACGACCCCGACCTGAAAAACCGCACGGCGGTGGCCGGCACATCGGCCCTTGAACGCTTCACCAGTCAATTGCAATCGCGGTTGCTGGGCCAGTTGCTGGACAACATCTCCACGGGCAACACCGGGAGCCTGTCCACCGACAGTTTTATCGTCAACGTCATCGACGACTCCGGCGCACTGAGCATTGAAGTGACCGACCGAGCGACCGGTGAAGTTTCGGAAATCCAGGTGAACGGCCTCAACCCTTGAAGGGATTCGGCTGCCGGGGAGAGAAGGACATGAAAAATATAATTGTGCTAGGGCTGATGTTGGCGGCATTACAAGGTTGCAGCTTGCGCGACACCATGCCGGCCGAGCAGGACACCGAATCACCGACCCTCACACCACGGGCGTCGACCTACTACGACTTGCTGAAAATGCCACGACCCAAAGGCCGGTTGATGGCGGTGGTGTACGGCTTCCGCGACCAGACCGGGCAATACAAACCGACCCCGGCCAGCTCGTTTTCCACCAGCGTGACCCAGGGCGCCGCGAGCATGCTAATGGACGCGCTGCAGGCCAGTGGCTGGTTTGTGGTACTGGAGCGTGAAGGGCTGCAAAACCTGCTGACTGAACGCAAAATCATTCGCGCCTCGCAGAAAAAGCCGAATACGCCGGTGAACATCCAGGGCGAATTGCCGCCGTTGCAGGCGGCGAACTTGATGCTGGAGGGCGGGATCATTGCTTACGACACCAACGTGCGTAGCGGCGGGGAAGGGGCGCGGTATTTGGGGATCGACCTCTCCCGGGAATATCGGGTGGACCAGGTCTCGGTCAACCTGCGGGCGGTGGACGTGCGCAGCGGGCAGGTGCTGGCCAACGTCATGACCAGCAAGACCATCTACTCGGTGGGCCGCAGTGCCGGGGTGTTCAAGTTTATTGAATTCAAGAAATTGCTTGAGGCGGAAGTGGGTTACACCACCAACGAGCCGGCGCAGTTGTGTGTGTTGTCGGCGATTGAATCGGCGGTGGGGCACCTCCTGGCCCAAGGGATCGAGCGGCATTTGTGGCAAGTGGCGGGAGACAACTCCACGCCCGTGCAGGATGAGACGCTGGGGCGGTATTTGAGTCAGAACAAGGTAGATCCGGAGAGCGAATAAACCGGCTCTTATTCGATCATTCCCACGCTCTGCGTGGGAATGCATCCCGTGACGCTCCGCGTCACCTCTGGAGGCGGAACGCGGAGCGTCCCTGGCGGCGTTCCCACGCAGAGCGTGGGAACGATCAGAATGCGGTGGTGCGCAGGCCAATGGGAGCAAGCTCCCTCGCCACAATAAGCGTGCAGTCAGAGGGCCGCGTCATCGTTCTTCGCGGGCAAGCCTCGCTCCTACGGGGTGGGGCGTTGTACGCAAAATCTGCGTACATCACCAATCCCTGTAGGAGCAAGGCTTGCCCGCGATGGCGGCCTGACAGCCGATCAGTCTCTTGCGGATGTACGCCAGCACTAACCGAAGACACAAACTCGCTCAATAATCTTGATCGCTGAATGTCCATCCGCTTCATACAACCCCTTCAACGGCTGCTGATCAGCCAGTCGGTGCAGTTTGAAATGGTTGTAGAACGCCTGCCCCAATCGCTGCCCGCTGAAATGTCCTGCGCTGTACAGGGCCTGGAAATCTTCGTAGGCGCTTTTTTCGAGCTCCAGATGGTGAGCCATCGTGTTGACCGGTTCTAAAAGTGGTGGGGCGTGAGAGTAGGTGATCGATCGTTCCCACGCTCTGCGTGGGAATGCATCCCGTGACGCTCCGCGTCACCTCTGGAGGCGGAACGCGGAGCGTCCCTGGCGGCGTTCCCACGCAGAGCGTGGGAACGATCAGAATGCGGTGGTGCGCAGGCCAATGGGAGCAAGCTCCCTCGCCACAATAAGCGTGCAGTCAGAGGGACCGCGTCATCGTTCTTCGCGGGCAAGCCTCGCTCCTACGGGGTGGGGCGTTGTACGTAAAACCTGTGTTCACCGCCGATCCGTTGTAGGAGCAAGGCTTGCCCGCGAAGGGCGCGACGCGGTGTTGATGGTGTGGCAGATGACGCCTTCGCGGGCAAGCCTCGTTCCTACAGGATCGTGTTCATGCCAAAAAAAACCGCGACCCGATAAAGGGTCGCGGTTTTTTTATGCCTTGGGATTATTGCTGGAGCACAGTCGCCTGGTTGGCCGAACCAAACTGCTGCACCGTCGCCATCTGAGTCATCCCGCTCTGATCGACATTGGCAATGTTCCCGGTCCCGCCCTGGGTGACATACGCCACGTTCATGCTGTCGGCCTGTTTGACGGTGATCTGGTTGTCACTGCCGTACAACTGCGCGGTGTACGCCTGGTTGCCGGTGCCGGACTGGTCGAACTCGGTGCTGTTGCCCGAGCCGTTGGACGAGCCCTGGGCCAGGTTGGTGGTGCCGCGCTGGTCGGCGATGAGGATGTTGTCGCTGCCGTTCTGGTCGAAGTACAGCTCGTTGTAGGAATCGGCCTGGCTGACCGTGGTTTTGTTGCCGGTGCCGGTCTGGTTCGTGGTCATGATGTGGCCGACGCCGTCCTGGGTGAAGTTGGCCACGTTGTTGGTGCCGTTCTGGGTGATGGTCGCGCGTTGGTTGCTGCCGAACTGGCCGCCCGGTTGCGGGCCTTTCCAGTTGCTGGCATAGACCTTGTTGCCGTTACCCAGTGAGGTGGCGTTGAGCACGTGGCTGTCGCCGCTCTGGTAGGTGAAGTGCACGTTGCCGCTGCCTTGCTGATACAGCGCGAGCGTCGAGCCCATGGACTCGAACTGGTCGGCGTAGATCGCGTTGAGGTCGCCGACTTGCAGCACCTGCGCCACGTTGTTTTCGCCGAAGCTCTGGTCGACCACGGTTTCGTTGGTCTGCCCGTATTGGTTGACCGTGGTCTGGCTGGCGGTTTGAGTGTCTTGCCAGACTTCCGTGGCGTTGAAGTCGCCGAACTGGTTGATGTTCAGGTTGCCGCCGATGCCGTTGCGCTGGTCGCCGTAGGCGTAGTTGTCGCCACCGGCCTGGTTGATGCCGATCTGGCCGCCCATGTGGCTGACTTGTTCGGCGGTCGCGTAGTTGGTGGTGCCGTACTGGATGATCACCGCGTTGTTGGCGACGCCCGGTTGGATCTGTTCGATATTGGCTTCGTTGTTGTCGCCGAACTGGAAGGTTTGGCCCGAGGTGGCTTCCTGGGAATCCTGGTAGACGAACGAGAAGTTGCCGCTGCCTTGCTGTTGTTGCAGCACCTGGTTTTCGCCGCTGCCGATCGACTGGCTGGCGTGGCTGGTGTTGAAACTGCCGACCTGTTGCTGCTGGATGGTGCTGGTGTCTTCGAACAACTGCTCGGCGTAACCGGCGTTGTAATCACCGACCTGGTTCTGGTCGATGGTGCTGGTGGCGGTGTCTTGTACGGCGGCCGCGTCGTTGCCCTGGCCGAGTTGCTGTTGGGTGGCGGTGCTGAACGGCGCCGCAGTCTGTTTCACGTCGGCAATGTTCGCAGTGCCGACCTGATTCTGCGTGGACACGCTGTCGTCCGCCAAAGCCTGGGCACTGACAATGACCAGGATGGCAGCGGTGAGGGGCGTCAATTTAAACATGATGAAACCTCCAGGGTTATTGCAGTGCTTAGCGATATTGTTTGACCGAAACGCTCATGCCGTTCCCTGACTGGGTCACGGCGCTGGAAAGCCCCGTGCCGGCCTGGTCGATGCTGGCGTCGTTGTTATTGCCGTTCTGGGAAATCTGCGCGCGGTTGTGGCTGCCGGTCTGCGTGATCGAGGCGTCGTTGCCATAACCTTGCTGGGTGATCTGGGCCATCAGGTCGCTGCCCTGTTGCAGGATCCAGGCTTCCTGATTGCTGCCCGACTGGACGATCCGTCCGAGCAACCCCTGACCGTTCTGTTGCAACAACGCGACGTTGGCCTGGCCGAGCTGATTGATCAGCGCTTGCTGGCCAATCGGCGCTGGCAACTCGCCCAGATCAGCGCTGGGGGCCAGGTCGTCGTTGTCCATCAAATCGTCGGCGCGCACGCCTGCGCTGCTGCAGAGCAGAAGCAGGCAGAGCAGGGTGGCGGTCGGCGTTTGCATGGCGTTGTCCTTGGTCAAGAGGCTGGCCCCGCCGACGTTAAAGGTCGGCGGGGCGAAGGCTCAGAGCGTGGTCACCGACACCGAACGCACGGTGCCTTGGGACGAGCGGATGGTGGCTGTCGGGTTCGCCGACGGAATTACCGTGGTGCTGTTGTTGATCGTTAACCGCCAGCGTCCGGTCACCGGCACCGTGGTGGTGCCCAGGGTTACCAGCCCGGTCGGGGTGGACACCTGGATGGTGATGGTGTTGCCGGTGGTCACCGATGAAGTCCCGGCGAAGTCCCAGTTGAAGCGGTTGTTGGAGCGGGCCTGGACCGTGGCGGTAGTCACGGTGAAGGTTTCCGCGGCAGGTTTTGGCGAGACTTGCACGGTGACCGTCGCCGGTGCCGTCGACACTGCGCCGAAGCTGTCCTTGGCAAAGTAGGTGAAGGTCGTGGTGAACGCCGTAGTGACCGTGGCCGGTGGCGTGTAAGTGATCACAGTGCCGTCAGTACTGACGGTGCCGCGACCGGCTGCCGGTTGAGTCAGGCTGGCGACGCCGAGCGGCACGTTGCCTTCCGGATCGGTGTCGTTGGCCAGCACGCTGATCGGGATTGCCACGCCCAGGGTCGCGACACTGTCGTTAACCGCTACCGGTGGCCGGTTCGGCGCCACGGTAATGGTCACGGTCGCGGCGGTGGCCGAAGCCAGGCCTTTGACGTCCTGCGCCTTGTAGGTGAAGGTCGTGGTCAACGGCGTGGTGACGACGGCGGGCGGGGTGTAGACCACCGCCGTGGTGCCGCTCAACGCGACGGTGCCTTGGCCGGCGGCGGGTTGGGTCAGGGCGGTGATGCTCAGCGGCACGTTGCCGTCCGGGTCACTGTCGTTGGCCAACAGGTTAAGGGTGATCGGCACGCCGAAGCTGGTGCTGCCGGTGTCGGCCACCGAGAGCGGCGCCTGGTTTTCGCCGGTGTCCGGTGCGGTGCCGACCACCTCCACGGCCTCGGTGTCGCTGCCGCCCGCGGCGGATTTGACCGTGACGCTGGCCGGTGGCTGGGTCAGGTCGGCCACGGTCAGGCGTTGCAAGGTCCCGGATTTGGACAGGCGTCCGTAGCCTTGGGCAACCATGTCAGGCACGGCCACTTCGTCAGTGGAGGTGGCTTCGATCAGCAGGCTGTGGTTGCTCCAGCTGTAGCGCGCGGTCTGGATTTTCACCAGGTCCGTGAGTTTGCTTGAGACTGCCGTCGGCCGTGTGGTGCCGGCCGGGTTGGTCGCGGTGACCACCACGGTTTTCGGCAAGGTGCCGGTGGCCAGATGTTGACCGAAGAACAAGCCGTTGTTGTCGCCGATCAGGCTGGTCTGGCAGGGCGAAGCCGGAGGGCCGACCACCAGAGCGAGGGTATCCCGGAAGCACAAAGTAGAGCCGTTGTTCGACTTGGCGAAGACTTCCACCCGGGCGCTGTTACCGGTGCCGGAGGTGGTGCGGCGGTAGGTCGCGCGATCAATCTCCACGGGGGTTTGCGCACGGTTATCGAGAACCTTGCCGGCGACGGTGAACAGGTTGGTCTGGATGGTCCCGGCCGGGCCCTGGATGCGCACGAAGTTGGTGTTGAACGGGCTGCCGGTCACCGCTTCGGTGAGGTTCGGGTCGCCGACAAAGGTTTCGACGGCGCCGGTGTCCGGGTTCACTTCGGTGTAGGGACCGTTGAGGCTGCGCAGGAATGGCCCGATAGCACCATTCAATGCGCCGCTGAAATCACCGGGGGCGCCAATGCCGACATCCTTGGTGATGTTGATCGCCCGCCGGCCAGGGGCCGTGACGTTGACCGTTTCCACGCCATACGGGTGGGTGATGGTGTAAGTCCCCGCGACGGGAATGTTCACCCGCAGGCGAATCCGCGCGAAACTTTGCTGGTCACCATCTGCTGGGGTGCCCGAGGCAAAGGCTGCTTCGATCCCGGCCACGTAGGCGTCCATTCCGTAACCGGCGGCATTGTTGGGGATGGTGGTCTCGGCTAGAAACCAGAAGGATTCGTCCGGCCAGTTATCCGGGAACACCATCGGCAGGGTGTCGTCGAAAATGCCCGGCGTCGGCAGCAGGGTGCACATGTAGGCCGGTGGCACACTGGCCGGTACCCGTGAGCTAGCGGCCCGGGACTGGCACAGTTCCATCGACAGCAGATTGTTGTCCTGATACCACATCGGGAATTTCCCGGTGGCGAAGGTGTAGGGGCCGGGATCGACCGCCGCCAGTTGCGCGAAAGCACTTCCCGACAGCGATAGAGTCAGTCCCAGGGCGTTGAGCGCCAGGCGTGGCCAATTGTTCATGATGCCTCCTGATACGGATCTGGGCATGAGAGCGTTCATTGCACGATGACCACTTCTTCGGTATCGCTGCCGCCATTGGATGACGTCACCCGCACCTTGGCCGGCGGAATCGGCGAGATGCCGGTGGCCAGGGTTTTCACCGCACCGTCACCGCTTAGCGCGCCGATGGCGGCACCACTGCCGGATGTAGCGGTGAGCACCGGCGGCGAAGTTTCATCGCTGGTCGAGGCCACGAGGGTCAGTTGCCCGGTGCTCAGGCTGTATTCGGCGCGGGAAATCACCACCAGATCTGTCAACGGCATCGACAGCGTGGTCGGTGTGCTAGTGGGAATGGCCAGGTGATTGTCGGCGGTCACTTGCAAAGTGCTGGGCAAGCTCGGATTGGTCGACGATTGCGCGTACCAGTTGCCGGTGGTGTCGGCTTCGGTCAGGTGCAGC
The DNA here is from genome assembly GCF_055179735.1 of Pseudomonas sp. Emmai. Lineage (NCBI taxonomy): Bacteria > Pseudomonadati > Pseudomonadota > Gammaproteobacteria > Pseudomonadales > Pseudomonadaceae > Pseudomonas > Pseudomonas sp. Emmai. The sequence goes on from NZ_CM143685.1 coordinate 2,933,570, forward strand.
GCCGGGTTGTTGCTGTCCAGCGTCACGGTGGCCGGTGGTGGCGGGGCCATGACAAACACATCTTGCTGGGCCACCGGCGCACTGGCGCCGGATTTGCGCGAGTAAGTGCCGCGCTGGGTGATCATCGGGGTCGGCCGGACCACGGTCGATAACTTGCCGGAGATGGCAAACACCGTGGTGCGCAGGTCGATACCGTTAGGGCCTTCGATGCGGATGAAGTTGGTATTGAACGGGCTGCCGGTCACGGCTTCGGAGAGGTTCGGGTCGCCGATGAATTTCTCAGCCTGGCCGGTCACCGGGTTGGTTTCGGTGTAGGGGCCGTTGACGCTGCGCAGGAACGGTCCGATGTCACCCTTGAGCGCACCGTCGTATGTTTTCGGGGTGCCGATACCGATGTCCCGGGTCATGTTGATTGCTTTGCGGCCGGGGGTATCGACGGTGAACGCCTCGACGCCATAGGGGTGGGTGATGATGTAGGTGCCGGCAGTGGGCACATCCACGCGAATGCGGATGCGGGCGAAACTGATCTGATCGCCCTCTACCGGGTCGCCGCCGCTGAAGGCGGCTTCGACGGCGCTGACATAGGTCAGGTCGATGCCCCTGGCCGCATCGACGATTGCACCGTCGGCTGTGAACCAGAAGGCTTCGTCAGGGAAGTTGGTCGGGAAGACCACCGGTTGCGCGTCGTCGAAGATCCCCGGTGCCGGCAGCAAGTTGCACATGTAAGTGGGCGCGCCCGGTGCACTGGGCACCCGAGAGCTGACGGCTTTGGACAGGCACAGGTCGAGGGTTCGGCCGTGGGTGTCTTGATACCAGCCGGCGAACGAGCCGTTGGCGGGCAGGTAAGGACCTGGATCGACCGCATACAACGCCGCCTGCGCAACGCCTTGGGCCAGAGCGGAAACGACCAGCGCGGCCGCAGTTTTGGACAGTAAAGGGTGCATGAGTTAATCCCTCTATCGGAGTGCCTGTCCCTTGGAGACGGGCCAGTTGCGAGGGCTAGCGCAAATTGCATACCAATCGGCGGGAATGGGCGGGAGAGGGCCGGGGTTAGGGGCTGCGGGGTGTTGGAGGGGGATTGAGGAAGGGAGGTTGGGGCGGGCGAGTGTCCCCAGAGTTGGGGGTGAGTGGGGCAGGTGGGGGATGATTGTAGTGGTCTAATTTCCCCGGACACCCCGATAGGTGGAAAATGCATCTATCGAGGAGTTTTTCATGACCGACAAACGCAGAACATTCGACGACAGCTTCAAGCTGCAAGTCGTGAAGATGATCAAGGATCAGGGGTTGACCGTTCCACAGGTCTGCCGGGATTTAAATCTTGGTGAGACGGCCGTTCGACGCTGGGTGCAACAGTACGAGGCTGAGCAACTGGGACAAACCGGAATCGGTAAACCGTTGACCGCTGAACAGCAGCGCATCCGGCAGTTGGAGCAAGAGAACCGGCAGCTCAAGATGGATAACGACATCTTAAAAAAGGCTACCGCCTTCTTTGCCCGCGAGCTGAAGTAACGTATCGACTGGTTCGGCAGCTGCAACAGAAGGCGTATTCGGTGGCGTATGTCTGCCGTTTATTGAGCATCAGTCGATCCGGCTTCTACGAAGCCCAAAAACGCGCTGAAGCGCCTATTCGGCAGAGCTGTCCTGTCGTTGTGCAACTCAAGGCATCGTTTGCTGCAAGTGGTGGCTGCTACGGTAGCCGCCCGTTGCGTGATGCTTTGCGCGACAAAGGTATGGCTGTCGGTCTTTATAAAATCCGTCGTTTAATGCGTGCTAACGGTCTGCGTTCGGCCTGGAAGCGCAAGTTTGTGCACACGACCGATAGCAACCATGACTTGCCGATTGCAGAGAATATATTGAACCGTCAGTTTGACCCTACGGCGCCAAACAAGGCTTGGGTGGCTGACATAACCTACATCCGCACCCGCAGTGGCTGGTTGTACCTGGCGGTGGTATTGGACTTGTTTTCCCGCAAGATAGTGGGCTGGGCCATGGCCCCGAACATGCCGGCAGAGCTGGTGTGTAGCGCGATGCAGTTGGCCATCGCTCAGCGCCAGCCGCCACCAGGGCTGATAGCTCACTCAGACCGTGGCAGCCAATACGCGAGCGCCAGTTACAGAGCGTTGCTGGCGCGAAACAACATGCAGCAGAGCATGAGCCGTAAAGGTAACTGCTGGGACAACGCGGTGATGGAACGCTTCTTCCTGAGCTTGAAAATGGAGCGGGTATGGCGACGTGATTATGCCAACCATGGTGAAGCTATCCGCGACATAACTGAGTACATCGTTGGGTTTTACAACAACGAACGGTTGCACTCAAAACTGGGGTATCTGCCGCCGACTGCCTACGAGCGGGCGATGGCGTCGAAACCACCTATCGAGGTGTCCGGAATTAGTTGACCACCACAGATGAAGTGTGAGGTCACTTTTAGTCATGCAGGGGGGGTATCGTTCATGAACTTACTCAGGGTAGTTTTTCGTCATACTGATCTGGTCAAGTAATCCCGGACACCCATTACGGTGTTTTAGGCCGCCTTTTGCTCCATAGCTACTGGCGATAGGTAGTCGTTGTAGCTGTGGAGCCTTGTGCGGTTGTAGTACAAGAAGAAGCGCCGCATGTCGGTTTTTGCTTCTTCAACTTCACGATAGCCGTCGCGGGGGACCCATTCTGATTTCAGGGTGCTGAAAAACCGCTCGGTTGGAGCATTGTCCCAGCACTGCCCACGATGACTCATGCTTTGCACGATACCGTGGCGCATCAGTTCTTCTTGAAACTTGCGACTGGTGTACTGACAGCCCTGATCGGAATGAAACATCAGTCCAGGTGCACACTTTCTTATCTCTGTCGCCATGCGCAGCGCCTTGCTGACCAGGTTGGCGTCATTGATCAAAGAAAATGCCCACCCAATCGCTCGGCGCGCAAACAAGTCGATCACGATGGCCAGATGAACCCAACGTTTGCCCACCTTCAGGCTGGTAACGTCACCACACCAGACCTGATTGACCGCAGCCGGCTTGAAATTGCGTTTGAGCAGATTGGGCGCGACAAATGCTTCGACTCCTTTGGATCTGAAGGGATGAGGCTGACGTTGTTTGCTGACAATGTTGGCCTCTACCATCAACGCTCTGACGAGGCTTCGTCCTGCCGTTATGTTTTGGATCTTCAGATTCTTGCTGATCATTCTGGACCCCATGGCTTCCCGACTTTCACGGTGCAATTCAACCACTTTCCCTTTGAGTTCTTCGCGTCTGATCCTTGGCTTGGTGCGTCGCTGCATCCACTCATAAAAGCTGCTGCGCTTCACATCGAAAACGCGGCACAGGACTGCGGTCGGAAATGACTCTCTTAGCTCCGCGATCATCGAAAACGATCGGGGTCCGACATCAAGAGAGCGGTAGCCTTTTTTAAGATATCGGCTTCCATTTCCATGCGTTTGATCTTGGCTTTCAGTTCCTGAATCTGGCGCTGCTCTTCCGTAATGGCCTTGGTGCCTTGAACCGGTTGCCCCTTTTGCTCTTTGCGAACCTGATCCACCCAGCGCCGTAACGCCGTGGCACTAATGTCCAGCGAGGCACAGACCTCCTGCACTGAACAGTTGTCATCAATCACCATGCTGGCCGCACGCTGTTTGAACTCGCGGGAAAAGACTCTTCTTTCTTTCATGGAACCTCCAAATTGGGCGAAATCATATCGCCCTTAAGAGGTGTCCGGAATTATTAGACCAGTTCATACCCCCTCTACAGGTTTTCCCTTGAAGCTGCCTGATCCGAAAAAATGACAAACGGTAGGTTTTTTACCTGATTTGGTCGTTACACCTGTCAAATCTGACAGTAGTCATACCCCAAGCCTTGCTGTTTCATAATAACGTCGACGCTCACAACTTTGAGTGTGACATTCCTGAATTTATTGAATGCAAGGAGAACTATATGTCTGAAGAAGGATTCACTGGGACTGTAAAAAACGTCAGTGCGCTAGCAATTATTCGGGGTGGACCTCTATCGGTCGTCATCACCGTTACACCTGATGATGGGTCCCCGAATGTGGAGGTGGATGGCCAGCAGGGAGACGAAAAAAAATATTCTGTCGGTGACAAAGTAAGAATTAAGGACACCGATTCAGGACTCCGGATTAGTAAAATTTAACAAGCGAGAGTTTTGTATAACCAACACTAAATACGGTTTGCAACACTATCGCTCAATGCTATCGAAGGCACGGGTCGATCCGAAAAGCTTTAGATCCGGTTAACAGTCCTGGGCCAGACATTGGCCCAGGCTGCATTGCTATCGGGCTGCACTGCATAAATGGCACGGGTCCGGCACGCGAGCCTGGGTCAGGTAATTGGGGGTTGCAATCCAGTGCATCGGAGCCCTTGTGCACTGCCACCTCAAGGATGGCAATCGAAGCATCCAGTCACTTACTCAATACACGACTCGACTCTAAATGCGGTTAAACGCGTTCTTTGCTGTGTGTTTAAAGACACCCGGTGTTACGTCATAAACGGCTACAGCGCCTTGCGCCGTTGCCTACGCGTACGCCAGAATCCGCCGGCTTGTGCGGCTGAGGGGTGGGCTATATCGTTTCCGGGTCACTGCAAAACAGTGATCGGGTTTGGTAGCCCGGTATTCCAGACGCATAGCGCCACCTCTGCAAAGGCCGGTTTTCTCTCGGTTTTTATGGTGGCCATGCGCAGGGCGCCTTCGGGCGCGCCGGGTTCCTGGACCGGTCTACCAACCCGCGTATGGCCGCCACCCAACGTTTGGTAGCGAAGGGTGATGGCTCCTAATATCTTGTCCAGGAGTTCCATCTATGTTCAAAGTTACACCCAACCCCCCAAATACCAATCCAGTACCCTACGACGCCTCTTTCGATCTTGATCCCGAGAAACTGAAAGCGTCGGCCGACCGCGCGCTCAACCACTACCTCAACCCCGGGGCGACGAAAACGCAGATACCGCCCCGCAGTTCCGGCACCTTCTTCACCATCGACGCAGCGGTGGATGACGAAACGTTGCTGGTGGAGGTCTACGAATCGTTATCAACGGCCCGCAAGATGGTCAACGATCTCGTCGAGCTGACGGACGGCCCACGACGCCATACGATGCTGGTGTTGCATCGGTCGCTCCTGATGGGTGAGATGGCGGCCAATCGGATGCTGGATAACCACAAGCCCGGCTAATCGCTGGACCCTGTAGGAGCGAAGCTTGCTCGCGAAAGCGGTGTGTCAGTCAATACACGTGTCGGCTGACACGGCCCCTTCGCGGGCAAGCCTCGCTCCTACAGGGAATGGCGTCGGGTCTGGTGCACCGCGTTATCGTTCTTCGCGGGCAAGCCTCGCTCCTACAGGGAATGGCGTCGGGCTGGTGCTCCGCGAGCACCGAGCATTTGCTTAGCTTGCTTGCATTGGGTCAAACCCCAAACACTGGGCTATACCCCCTCTATAGGGGAATCGCCTGGATCATCGCCCATGAACATGCACGCACCAACGCACCGGCCTGAGGAAGGCGACATTCGCTTGAGCTCACGCAAGCAGCCGTTCAATCTGCTGCGCTGGTTTTCGCTGATCAGCATGGCGGTGATCGGCACCGTGGCGGTGGCGTTGGGGGCGGTGTCCACGCAGTTTGTGATTACCGAAAGCGTGCAGCGCGACGCCTTGTTGACCGCGCAATTCATTCAGGCGATTGCCTCGGCCGAGGTGCGCCATGTCTCGATCCCGAATGTGCGGACCATGGGCGAGCTGGTCGACCCGCGCCAGGACAAGGACTTTCCCGACGTCGATCCGGCGGCCCGTGCCAATGCCCGGGACGAATTCCTCGACCATATCGCCAACCTGCCGGATGTGATTCTGGCCAACGTCTATGCCCCTGACCGCACGGTGATCTGGTCCACCAACCCGGCACTCATGGGCACCAGGATTCACGCCGACGAAGACCTGGATCACGCCTTCGAGTTTCAGATCCCGGTGTCGGCCAGTTATCACGACGTTGACGAGGCGCGGATGGAGCAGAAGTTCGTCGTACCGCCGGACTTCATCTTTATTGAAAACTACATTCCGCTGTTCGACGCCGACGGCAAGAACGTCACGGCGATGGTCGAGATCTACAAGGAACCCAAGGACCTGATCAGCCGCATCGAGCGCGGCCTGGCGCTGATCTGGCTGGCCACGGCGCTGGGCGGCGGTCTGATTTACCTGGGCTTGTACTGGATCGTGCGGCGCGCCGCGATCCTGCTGGCGCAACAGCAAAAACAACTGATCACCAACGAAACCTTTGTCGCCCTCGGCGAGATGTCCTCGGCGGTCGCCCACAGTCTGCGCAACCCCTTGGCGACCATCCGTTCCAGCGCCGAGCTGGCCCTGGAGTTCGACAGCGGCCCGGCGCACAAGAACATCAACGACATCATTGGCCAGGTCGATCGCATGTCGAAGTGGGTCCGCGAATTGCTGCAATCCTTGCGCCCGCTCAACGACGACCCCGAACCGGTGAACCTGGTGGCGGCGATTCACGACAGCCTCGCGGCGTTCGAGCAGCAGATTGCCCGGGCGAAAGTCAGCGTAGTGTTCAATCCACGACAGACACCCATGGTGCTGAGCCAGCCAGTACAACTGACGCAGATCCTCAATAGTCTGATGGCCAATGCGCTGGAAGCCATGGACAAGGGCGGTACGCTGACCGTCACCCTGGAACCGACCGATGCCCAGGGCGTGTGCGTGGTGCTGAGCGATACCGGCAAAGGCATGAACGAAGAACAGCGCACCATGGCCTTCCGCCCGTTCTTCACCACCAAGGCCGGCGGGCTTGGCGTCGGGCTGGTGCTGGTCAAGCGCATCATGGAGCGTTTCGGTGGCGGGGTGACACTCGGCAGCCGGGAAGGCGAGGGTACTTGCGTCCGTCTGTCGTTCAAGTTAATCCCCTGAAATCGGGGATGAACTTTCCCCGTTAGCGGGTGTCATGGCCCAGTCATTGCACCGATAGTGGCCGGGTGATGTTCATAAGCCATTGTTCACTCAGGTATTAATGCTTTTGTGTAAATTGTTTCAAAGTGTGGCGAGGTAATTGCAAAACACCTATCACCCCCTTCACGACTTCGAGGCGGCTGGTGATGGACACAAAAGCGCGGCACCCCTGCAAGTGGTTTGGCCTGTTGACCCCACTGAGTATCCTCCTGACGATGACGCTGGGCGCCAGCCCGTTGCGCGCCAGCCCGATCGACGATGAGCGCCAGCCCGAGCCTTCCGATCCCTCGGCTTACTACGACGAACCGGCTGATGAACCCGCCGCCCTGAACGCCATCCTGACCATGCCCGAGGCCAACGAAGATTCCTTCGACCTGCCCGATGGGGTCAAAGGCAGCCGCGACGACACGCGTAAGGAAAACGTCCTGCCGCCGACGGTACAGACCAGTTTCAACTACCCCACTAATGGCAAGCCGAGCCCGTTGTTCGGCGCCCAGCCGTTCACCCAGCAACTGACATTGTTCGAAGAGTTCGGCCCGGAAAAACTCGACCCCACCACCCCGGCGGCTCCATTGGGCTTCCCGCCGGCCGCCGTTGGCCCGTTGCCCCAACAAGACCCGACCAATGCCGCCCGCAGTGCGCCACCGAGTGCCGCGCTGGATGCTTTCTTGCGCCAACCGGGGCTGACGCCATTCCCCAGCCAGTTCTCCAACGTGGTGGACCGCAACCCGTGGCAGGCGCAGATCGAGGTGTTCCTCAATCGGCATATCGGTTCTTCCGCTGAAGGTCGTCCGCCTGGAAAGGGTTGGTCGCATCAGCGCTGGAACGAGTTCTACCCGCAAGTGGCCTACAAAACCGTGCAAACCGGGGCGCGACTCAACAGCGGCTGGCGTGACAGCCATCAGATGCACGGCTATGCCCTGGGCGAATTCGGCCCCGGCGGCCTGTATCACAACGTGGCGGGCGTGCCGGCCACCGATGGCACCTCCAAAGGCGTCGATACGCGTTTCCACCCGAACATGCCGGTGCAGAACCACAACTCAGTGTGGACCTTCGACGGTACCTTGCCGCCCAAGCTGTTGATGGTGCGTTATGGCCAACCGGTGATGATGCGTCATTACAACGGCTTGCCGATCGACCCGTCGGCCAACATGGGTTTTGGCCTGCACACCATCAGCACTCACGAACACAACGGCCACGCGCCAGCGGAAAGCGACGGCTATGCCAACGCGTTTTTCTTTCCGGGGCAGTATTACGACTATCGCTGGCCGATCCAGTTGGCCGGCTACGACAGCATTAACACCGACGCCCATGACCCCCGCGCGGCATTCCCGTGCTCGCCCGGCGAGACCCTGTGGACCAACGACCTCAGCCCCAGCCGCAAAACCTGCGACCACGGCACGATCAAGATCCGCGGCGACTGGCGCGAAACCATGAGCACCCACTGGTTCCACGACCACATGCTCGATTTCACCGCGCAGAACGTCTACAAGGGCAACGCGGCGATGATGAACTACTACAGCGCCCTGGACCGTGGCAACGAGTCGGTCAACGATGGCGTCAACCTGCGTTTCCCCAGCGGCAGCGCCTTGCCATGGGGTAACCGCGACTACGACGTGAACCTGGTGTTCGCCGACAAGGCCTGGGACGCAAACGGTCAGTTGTGGTTCAACCCGTTCAACACCGACGGCTTCCTCGGCGACCAGGTGCTGGTCAACTGGCAGTGGAAACCGACCCTGGACGTGCGCGCCCGCAGCTATCGGTTCCGCATCCTCAATGGTTCGGTGTCGCGCTACTTCAAATTCGCGGTGGTACGTGAAATCAAAGGCACCGGCGGCGAGTTCCAGGGCCCGAAAAACTCGGGTGTTTCCTATGCCCGCGTACCGTTCCACATGATTGCCAACGACGGCAATATCATGGAACACAGCGTGCCGTTCGACGGCACCATGGACCTGGACGCCGACGGCGATAAACAGAACCACAACGCGATCCTGCCGACCCAAGGCATCGCCGAGCGCTTCGACATCATCGTCAACTTCGCGAAAAACGGCATCAAGCCTGGCGACAAACTGTTCGTGGTCAACCTGATGGCCCACGACGATGGCAAAGGCCCGAAAGAGCCGATCGCCCTGGGGGATGTGCTGTCGGAGAAATACCTGGCGGTGCTCAAGCAAACGAGCAAAGGCCCGCAATGGGACAAGGGTGATCCGGGCGTGGGCAAGGTCTTGCAGCTCAACGTCAAGGCCTACACCGGTCAAGACCTGGCCATGGACCCCGCAGCCTACGAACCGGCCAAACCGGGCAAAGCCGAAGGCATGGTGATGATCCCGCTGAAAATCCATCGTGACAACGCTGCCGACAAAGTGCTGCTGTCACAGGCCCGTCACCGCACCTTCACCTTCGGCCGCTCCGACGGCACCGATGAAGCCCCGTGGACGGTCAAGACCGATGGCGGCTTCGGCTTCCACATGGACCCTCGGCGCTTGAACTCAGCCACCCAGTTGAAAACCGGTCCGACCGATGCCGGCACCACGGGCTTCGGCACCCTGGAAGTGTGGAACATCAAGGCCGGCGGCAAGGGCTGGAGTCACCCGGTGCACGTGCACTTCGAGGAGGGGATCATCCTCAGTCGCGGCGGCAAGGCGCCACCGGAATGGGAAAAATGGGCGCGCAAAGACGTGTACCGCATCGGCTCGGAAGCTGATGGCCTGGACAGCGTCGAGATGGCGATCAACTTCCGCGAATTCGCCGGGACCTACATGGAGCACTGCCACAACACCCAGCACGAAGACAACTCGATGCTGCTGCGTTGGGACATTGAGAAACCCGGGCAATTCCAGTTGATGCCGACCCCGCTGCCGAGCTGGGACGGGGTGCGCTACGTCAACTCCGCCGCGCTGCCAACCTTCCGCAATGGCGATGGCTTTGGCCCACAAGTGGCGGTGAAAAAATGAACCGCCGGGGAGCCGAAAAACCGTTATACACGCCGCGCTCCCGCGCTCTGGGCATGCACCTGATACTGGTTCTGGTCACTTGTTTGCTGGCCAGTCAGGTGCTGCTCGCCCATGAACTGGCACCGCAGGAATCCGCCACCCCGTGGGGTGGCGACTACTTCCCCAACACGCTGCTGACCGACCAGGACGGCCAGCAAGTGCATTTTTTCGATGACCTGATCAAAGGCAAAGTGGTGGTGATCAATTTCATCTTCACGTCGTGCAGCGACTCCTGTCCGCTGGAAACCGCACGCCTGCGCCAAGTACAGAAATTGCTCGGCGACCGGGTCGGTCAGGACATTTTCTTCTACTCCATCAGCATCGACCCGCTCAGCGACACGCCCGAGGTGCTGAAGGCGTATGCGCAACGTTTCAAGGTCGGGCCGGGCTGGAAGTTCCTCACCGGCGAATTTGCCGACGTCACCGACCTGCGCAAAAAGCTCGGGCTGTTTATCGAAGGCGTCGACAACGGTCGCAGCAAGGACCACAACCTGAGCCTGATCGTTGGCAATCAGCAAACGGGCCGCTGGATGAAGGCCTCACCCTTCGAGAACCCGTGGATCCTCGCCGATCAACTGGCCAACACTTTGCAGAACTGGAAACAGCCCAGCATTGAAGAAAGCTACGCCAGCGCGCCCGAGATTCGCCCGCCGAGCAACGGCGAAGAGCTGTTTCGCACCCGTTGCGCCTCGTGCCACAGCCTGGGGCCGCAAGACGGGCAGGGCATCGGCATGCGCAGCATCGGCCCGGACCTGATCGGCGTGACCCGCCTGCGCGAACCGGCCTGGCTCAACCGCTGGATTCGTGAGCCGGACCGCATGCTCGCGGAGAAAGACCCGGTTGCATTGGAGCTGTACCAGCGTTTCGACAAGATTTCGATGCCCAACCTGCGCCTGGATGAACACTCCGCGCAGTCGATCATCGACTTTTTGCAAGAAGAAACCGACCGCCAGCAACCCTTGGCAGAGCAGGCGCCAGAGGTGTCGCAGATGAACTAGCGGCTAAATAACATCATTGGCCCGTCGACCACGATCAATGCCACCTACACTGTTCGTGACACGGCTAAAAAAGGCTTGAGGCAAGCATCCAGGGACATTCCCATGCAGCTATCAGAACAACAAAAAGTACCTGCGCCGCCTATGGCGGCAGCAGAGCGCAAGGGCTGGGGCGGTCAGTTCAATCTGCTGCGCTGGTTTTCCCTGGCCAGTTTTTTCATCATCGCCGCCGTGGCGCTGGGCCTGGGCTATGTCTCCACGCGCTTTGTGGTCACCGAAAGTATTGAGCGTGACGCCTTGCTGACGGCGCAGTTTATTCAGGCCATCGGCGATGCCGAAATTCGCCATGCCTCGATTAATCCGAACAGAACCATGGGCGAAATGCTCGATCCGCGCCATGACAACGCTTATCCCGATGTGGATCCCGGCGCCCGCGCCGCCGCCCGTATCGAATTCCTCGATCATGTGGAGCACCTGCCGGATATTTTGCTGGCCACGGTTTTTGCCCTCGACCGCTCGGTGATCTGGTCGACCAACCCGGCGATGATTGGCATGCGTTTCGAAGACGACGAGGAGTTGGACGAGTCCTTCGAAATGAAGGTGCCGGTGTCTTCCAGCTACCACAAGATCGACGACGAACGCCCCGAGCAGATGCTGTTGCGCGAGCCGCAGCTATTGTTTATCGAGAACTACATTCCGATGTTCAACGCCGACAAAAGCAAAGTGATCGCCATGGTGGAGATCTACAAAGAGCCCGCTGACCTGGTGGAGCGCATTGAGCGCGGCTTCAAGTCGATCTGGATCGCGACCCTGCTTGGCGGCGCGGCGATTTACCTGGCGCTGTTCTGGATCGTGCGCCGCGCCGCGACACTGCTGCAGAGCCAGCAGAAACAACTGATCAGCAACGAAACCTTCGTGGCCCTCGGGGAGATGTCCTCGGCGGTCGCGCACAGCTTGCGCAACCCGCTGGCCACCATCCGCTCCAGCGCCGAACTGGCTCAGGAAGTCGCGAGCCAGGGCGCCCAGAAGAACATCGGCGACATCATCAATCAGGTCGATCGCATGTCCCGCTGGGTCCGGGAGTTGCTGGTGTCGTTGCGGCCGATGAGCGACGACAGTGAATCGGTGGACCTGGTGCTGGCCATCGACGACGCTCTGAGCGCCTTCGACCCGCTGATCAGGCGTTCGAACGTCGAGGTGCGTTTTACCCCGCAAAGTTTTCCGCCGGTGGTCAGCCAGCCAGTGCTGCTCACACAGATTCTCAACAGCCTGTTCGCCAATGCCCTGGAAGCCATGCCCAAGGGCGGTGTGCTGAGCGTTGATATCGAGTCGACGCAGCCAGGGCAGTTGTGCATGACCCTGACCGATACCGGCAAGGGCATGACCAAACAGCAGCAACAGATGGTGTTCAAGCCGTTTTTCACCACCAAGCAGGGCGGTTTGGGCGTCGGCCTGGCCTTGGTCAAACGAATAATGGAACGCTTCCAGGGCTCGGTCGAACTGACCAGTCAGGAGCAGGAAGGAACCCGTGTTTGTCTCAACTTTAAAGTGGCAACGGGAGGGGAATATGGAGCACAGCATACTGCTGGTCGAGGATGATGAACTCCTCGCCGAGAACATCCAGACCTACCTGGAGCGCAAAGACTTCGAGGTGACGGTTTGCCACTCGGCCGAGGACGCACTGGAACAGCTGGGCACGTTTGTCCCGGACGTGGTGCTGACCGACAATTCGCTGCCGGGCATGAGTGGTCACGATCTGATCCAGAAGCTGCGCATCAGCGCGCCGGATCTGAAAGTGATCATGATGACCGGTTACGGCAACGTCGAAGACGCCGTGGTGGCGATGAAGGAGGGCGCGTTCCACTACGTGACCAAACCGGTGGCGCTGCCGGAGCTCAAGTTGCTGCTGGACAAGGCCCTGGCCACCGACCGCATGGAACGCACGCTGTCGTTCTATCAGGAACGCGAGGCGCAGAAGTCCGGGGTGCAGGCGTTGATTGGCGAATCGGCACCCATGCACTACCTCAAAGACACCATCGGCCAGTTGCTCGACGCCGAGCGGCGCATGGCCAACACCGACCTGCCGCCGGTGCTGGTGGAAGGCGAAACCGGTACCGGCAAAGAATTGGTGGCCCGGGCGCTGCACTTCGACGGCCTGCGGGCCAAGGGACCGTTTATTGAATTCAACTGCGCGTCGATCCCGTCCAACCTGGTGGAATCGGAGCTGTTCGGCCACGAGAAGGGCGCCTTCACCGACGCCAAGGACCGCCGGGTCGGGCTGGTGGAAGCCGCCGACGGCGGGACGCTGTTTCTCGATGAAGTCGGCGAGATGGACCTGTTGCTCCAGGCCAAACTGCTGAAGCTGCTGGAAGACCGGACCATTCGCCGGGTGGGTTCGGTGAAGGAGCGCAAAGTCGATTTGCGGGTGATCAGCGCCACCAATTGCAACCTCGAACAAATGGTCCAGCAGGGCAAGTTCCGCCGCGACCTGTTCTTCCGCCTGCGCATCATCTCGATCAAGGTCCCACGCCTGCATGCCCGGGGTGCCGACGTGCTGCTGTTGGCCCGGCACTTCCTGGCGATCCACGGCAAACGCTATGGCAAGCCGCACTTGTATTTCAGTGACCAGGCCGAAGAGTTGCTGCTCAGCTACACCTGGCCGGGCAACGTGCGCGAGTTGCGCAACATGCTGGAGCAAACCGTGTTGCTGGCCCAGAGCGACGCCATTGGCGCCCATCAATTGAATGTGTGCCAGAGCCTGGTGGATGAACCGTTTGTCTTGCCGGAAACGCACTTCATCGAACCCCGGCCACACCACCCCGTCGAATCGATGAACCTGCCGGAGGTCGAGCGCGACATGGTGCGCAAGATGCTCGACAAGACTGACTGGAACGTCACCAAGTCGGCGCGCTTGCTGGGTTTGAGCCGCGACATGCTGCGTTACCGCATTGAAAAACTGGGCCTGGCACGCCCGGACAAGCGCCAATGGTAAGCGCGCAAATGGACTGATGGTCGGTTGTTTGTCAGAGGACGACGAGAGGTGGGGACGCTCGGTGGAAAATCCACGGAGGCTGTGCCTAACTGATTTTTTCCCTTTGATGGAGAGGCGGGCTATGCGGCGTAGAGGGACGCAATACTGGCTCTGGAGCAACAGGCAATTACACGGCCGCATTCACGAAGAGGTCTTGCCGGACGGTACGCAGATTGACGTACAGGCCCGGTTCAATCGTGAGCAGGTGACCCAGGTGTTCGTCGGGGTGTATGCCGCCGATGGCGCGCCGATTGCTGAGGAGTTTTACGACCGCGAGGGCCATCCAACGCTGGTGAAAGCGCTGGAATGGGGCTGCGCCTGCGCCCAGACGATTCTCAACACGGTGACGGCATTCCGTGCGCCCCATCGCATTCAACTGACGCTGGGGGTGGTGCTGGACGATCCTTGCGCCCTGGCCCTGCGCCACATGGAGATGTCTGACGATGAAGCCCTGCGGCTCAAGCGTCAGGATGCCTGGGACGAGTACCTCAAAGCCAAGCAAGCGGTGCTGGACATGATGCGCGCCGACAAGGTTGACAGCGAAGTCTGGGAAAGCCAGAAACGCCGCCTGCGCGAGGCCATCGATCGCCGAGCGGCGCTGCGCCACACCTGGCCCTGTGACTGACGCTCACGGCATCGCCTGGACCTGGCGGGTGAGGCAGGCCAGCAGGCACGACGGGTCGAGCACTTCGTCATTCACGTAGATGCCGCGCTCCGGGTCGTAGGAACGGATAAACACCCGCACATTGGCATCCGCCACAGTGGGCAATCGGGAATCGTAGAACACATGCTCGCTGGCGATGGGGATGAAGTCCTGGGGCGCGGTCGGGATGTACGCGCGTGGCGGCACCGTGTTCAACGTCGGCGGCGCTGGATGCGCGAAGGGCTGATTGGGTCCGTAGTAGATCATTTCACTGCTGGAGCTGTCGGTTTGCAGGGGGCTGTCGTCGGCGAATGCAGCGCTGGCAACAGTCAGGACAGCTAAGAAGAACAGCGTGTGTTTCATGGCGGCACCTGTGCAATCGGTTATCCCGCATTTCCCCAAGGCCTTTAACTATAGCTGCCGTAGGGCCACGCGTTCGCGACGGTCCGATTACAACATCGCAACAAAGCCCCGATGTGGTTTTTCCAGACGCTGATCTAGACTCGTGCCGGTCAATAAAAACGAGCTCTGGAGTGCGCAATGGACATGCCGACCAAACAACAAGCCGTCGCCAGTAACCGCGAGGCCTGGAATGATTCCGCCAGTCATCACAAGGACGGCCCCGAATGGCAGGGCGTGCTCAATGCCGTGAGCCAGGCTGATTTTTGCTGCATCGATGACACCCTGCGCGGTGTGCTGGAACAGGTGGGCGTCGAGGGCCAGGACGTGGTGCAACTGGGCTGCAATAACGGTCGCGAAAGTCTTTCACTGTTTGCCCTGGGCGCGCGGCGGGTAGTGGGGGTGGATCAGTCCGCCGCGTTTCTTGAGCAGGCCCGGGAACTGGGGGCCCGGTCGCCCCATGAGGCCGAGTTCATCGAAGCCGACATCCATCATCTACCGACAGCGCTTGAGGGGCGTTTCGATGTGGCGCTGATCACCATCGGTGTCTTGAACTGGATGCCGGACATCGCCGAGTTCTTCCGCCACGCCGCGCAAGTCCTCAAACCGGGTGGGGCACTGGTGATCTACGAAACCCACCCGTTCCTGGAAATGCTCGACCCCGAAGCCGCCGACCCGTATCGCCTGGACAGCTCGTACTTTCGCAGCGAGCCGTTCGTGCAGCACCAGCCGATCGTCTATGAAGGCAAAGTCGAACAACCGGCGGCCGCGTCCTACTGGTTCGTCCACACCCTGAGCGCCATCTTCACCGCCGCTCTCGACGCCGGGTTGCAGATCAGCCACTTCAAGGAATACCCGCATTCCAACCGCGAAGAGGCGTATGACCGGTATGAACTGCAGGTGGCGCAGTTGCCGTTGTGTTTTACGTGGGTGGCGGTGAAGCGCTGATTGCCTAAACCGAGTTTGCAGCGTACCCAATCCCCCGTAGGAGCAAGGCTTGCCCGCGAAGGCAATCCCGAGGACGCCATCGCGGGCAAGCCTTGCTCCTACATTGCTCACGATCGTTCCCACGCTCTGCGTGGGAGCGTCCCGGGCTGCATTCCCACGCGGAGCGTCACTAGTGTCCGGTAAACACGTTTCATAGCTGAAGGCTGCCTTGGGCAGCCTTCAGCTTTTCTCGCTCCTGCCTTCGTCTATCTCTTAACTCTGGGACAGCGGGCCGCTCATGCAGGACATGGGCTATGCGAACTGTGAACTCGAACAGTGAACCGGTAAATCCCGAGCGCCGATGGAAAATTTGCAGTAGCAAGTAACTGATCAAGGCGCTGTAAATTTGCAGGCGCACTGCGTTTTCAGAAAAGGCATAGAAACGTTTGAGTTTCAGATGTTGTTTGATCCACTTGAAAAACAGCTCGATCTTCCAGCGATCTTTGTACAGGGCGGCGATTTCCTCCGCTGTTCTGGTGAAGTCGTTGGTCACCAGCGTTAACGGTGTGGCATGGCTCTTGCGCTCAACCACGACGCGTCTTAGCGGTGTATCGCGGTAGTCATTCAGACGTTTTCCGGCCAAGCGTTTTTTGCCAAATTGGACGACTTCGTCGGTCATGACCGAGCTTTGCTCGGTTGCGGGCGAGTGCTCGCGCAGCACTTTGGTATTGGCGTTTTTCTTCAAACGAGTGACGAAAAAAGCCCCCTTGGTTTGCAACTGGTGCCACCAGTTGTAATCGCAGTAACCCTTGTCGAACACATACGTCATACCGGCCTCGATCGGCATTTTTAATGCGTCGCTCACGTCGTTGACGTTGGCCGGCGTGATGTTGACGTACACCGGGGCCAGTTGCGCCAAATCCAACCCCACATGCACTTTGAGGCCCTGGGTAATTTGGGTTTTCGTCGCCGCCGTCCAATCATCGAAGTGAGGACCGCGCAGGGTGATTGAAGTCGAATCAATCAGACTGACCATGGCACCGACTTCTTTACGCTGCTGGCGGCTGATGCCGCGCAACAACAACTCGCAAAGATCCTGGAATGGCCGGTAGTCGCGCTTGTTCAAAGCGTCTGACAGGGTCGAACGAGCGATGGGGCCGGCTTTGAGATGGTAGCTGTGCGGGCCTAGAGTTTCGGAGAAGGTCGCCAAGGACCGCAGGCTCAAGGCTTGGGTTACATGGCCGCTGATTAGCGTTACCAGCAATTGCCAGGACGTGCAGCGTTTGACGTAGCGATCAGCCTGGTGCCTTTCGGCAGATTGCCGGAAGAACTGACGCGGAATTGCACTGAGTAACTGGGCTAAACGGGTACTGGTGAACATGAGTGGTCAAAATCGAGTCTGAAAACTCCGATTATGACTGACAGCCGCCAACAGCAGGGGGAGCACGCTCCCCCTTCGTTTTTTACCGGACACTAGTGACGCGGAGCGTGGGAACGATCAGCCAATACGCGCCGCTAACCCCTGTAGGAGCAAAGCTTGCCCGCGAAGGCAATCCCGAGGACGCCATCGCGGGCAAGCCTTGCTCCTACATTGGTCACGATCGTTCCCATGCTCTGCGTGGGAACGCCTCAAGGGACGCTCCGCGTTCCAGCTCTGGAAAGGGACGCGGAGCGTCCCGGGCTGCATTCCCACGCGGAGCGTGGGAACGATCAGCCAATACGCGCCGCCAACCCCTGTAGGAGCAAAGCTTGCTCGCGAAGGCAATCCCGAGGACGCCATCGCGGGCAAGCCTTGCTCCTGCAAGGGGCCAGGCACAGGTTGAGTGTTAAAACTGGCTGATGGTGTTCAGGCCCCAGCCGGCGCCCCTGCCACCACTGGCCGGCCCGGTTTGCGCAGTGGGTCGAGGCGCGAGCCGGTATAGCGGGTTTCGCGGTAGAGGCGCCAGCGGCCGCCGAACAGGCCATACACGTGGGTCACGCGGCCCTGTTCGTGGTAGCCCATGCGGATGTGCAGTTTCAGCGCCGGGATGTTGTGGGTTTCGCAGACGTCCACCACTTTGTTGCAACCCTGGGCGGCCATGGTTTCCCAGAGGGCGACTTGAACATCCACCGACAGGCTGGTGCCGAAATAGGCCCGGGTCATTTCACCGCCGAATTCGAAGAACTCACCCGGCTTGACCGGGAACCAGCAACCGTAATAGTGCCGGTCGTGGTAGTCGCGGGTGCTGCCCCAGATGAACGCGACCGCGTGGCCTTCCTCGTCCAGGTACATGTGCCCGGTGTGACCTTCGGCGGCGAGTTCGGCCATGGTCCCGACGCGGTCACCAAAGTGCTTGGTGAACGCGATGGCGTTGTCCGGGGTGATGGTCACTTGGCGCAAGCCGACATAGGGCCGCAACTTGTGCGGCGGCACCGGACTGACCAGGTCACGCTCCATCCACAACAGCTCCCAGTGAAAGTACACGTAGCGCTTCCAGAAGGCTTTGAACAGGTTGCCCAGACCTTTTTGCCTGATGCGTTCGCGCAGCTTGTCGATGACGTTCATAAAGCCCTCCATGGCCAAGGCCAAGGTGATGTGGGGGATGCTTTCGATGGGTATAGATCAACGCTGTAACTTCATGTCAAAGCGCCAGCTTTGAATATGTTGCAACTTGTGTAACTCATTCGAGTGCAGCTGTGCCGCCCGGCAAATCCCTGCTCACAACGGCGTAGGACACCCGCTCGACACCCGTAAGGCGCCGCTCTAGCACTTGGGTTAGTGACTCGCCGGGGTTCAGGTATGCATCGCCAAAATCCGCCCCGAGCTGGTTGGGATGAGCGACGATTTCCAGCAAGCCGTCGGTCGGCACGGGGGCGTTTCGAAGGTCCACGGGCGTGCAGACATAGTCCGCCGTCGCGCCGGCCAGGTTCTGCAAGCGCCGATTGAGCAACCCCTTGAACACGCGCTTGGGCAGGCTCAGGTTTTGCCCCAGATTCCGTGCCAGGCGCACAGCCACCCCTTGTCGTGCGGCAAAGCGCGCGACGATCTCGCCGATGGGCCAGATGTTGTGCACGTGCTGGTGAGAGTCGATATGACTGGGCCGTACGTCGTGATCCACGCAGTGTTGCCATTGCGCCTGGAGCTCGTCCATCACCGCTTCCCGGTCCAGGCGATGGAGCCAAAGGGTGTGGCGGGGCAGGTTGAGGTCAAACTCGCCCTGGCTGTCGCAGAACGTCGAGCGTTCGAGAATGCCCTGGCTCAGCGGCCGGCCATAGGTGAGGTTGAAGTGCAGGCCGATGCGTCCCTTGAGCAGCGGATGCTGGGCCATCAGGCACGCGGCTTCAAATGCCGGCATGTTGGCCATGGCCGTGGCGGAGCTGATGACCCCGGCCTGGAAGGCGCCGAGGATCACTGCGTTTTCGCACGGGCTGAGACCGAAATCGTCAGCGTTGACTATGACTTGGTGCGGCATGTTCGCCCTCCGTGGTTTTTTTAATGGGCGCCGGGCTTTTGGGCTCCGGTGCGGGCGCCGATATAACTGCCGCCGCCCGTTTCGCCCGCCAAGTTTGCAACGCCGGTTTGAGCCGTTGCCAAACACGCAACGCCAGCCCCAACACGAGGCCGCTGGGACGCCAGGAATAGAAGCTCCAGCGCCAGTGCTCCAGTTGCCCGGTCATGCGTTCGTGGAGTTGATGACTGGAGTTTTCCAGGCTGACCCGCGAGGCATCGATCCAGCGCCAGTTGTCGTCCAGGCCCCAGCGAATCCACTCTTCGAGCAGGACCCGGCCGCTGCCCAGGTCGGCGTATTGCGGCAGGAACGCCAGGTTGTAATCGTACAGCCGGCCCTGTTCCAGCAAGCCCAGGCGATAGCTGATGCAGCGCCCGTCCAGTTCCAGCACCACCACTCGCACCAGGCCACGAGCGGCGAGGGCGGTGAAGGCGCGATCCATCCATTGTCGATGGCGTTCGTCGGCGAAAATGCCGACGCCTTCATCGCCTTTCCAGCTCACCGCTTCGACTTCGCTGATGGCTTGCAGCAGCGGGCCCATGGTCGCGGCGTCCGGGGTGATGCGTCGCACCTGGGCACCACACGCGGCGATGCGTTTGCGCGCGCGGCGCAGTTTGTAGCGCGGATCGCCCGAGACTTCCTGGCGATCCGCTTCGCTGATCAGGTGCACCGGCACCTTGCAACTGAGGCGCCGTTCACCGGTAGAACAGTGAGCCATCCACACCGTCAGGGCACTTTCTTCGCCCGTGGGTTCGGACAGCTCGTTGAGTTGCAGTAACGCGTGGGGCAAACGACGGCGAATCACGATCAATGCCTTGCGGATGCTCTCGGCATCCAGGCAAGCGAGGAGCGCCAGACGATCGGTCAGCGGGTAGCCGAGGTGATGCAACACCCGGAACGGTAATCTGCCAAACCGTTCGCGAGTCGCCACCAACGGCAGGCACAGCGCCAGTTCATCACCCCGCCAGCCGAGCAGCACGTGCAGGCGCTCGCCGTCCTTGAGCGCCTGTTCCGCGGCGCCCAGCCAGGCCAGGGTGTTGAACGGTGTGTGGTCCGTCACTCGCAGGCGCAAGGCTTCATAAGCCACTGCCGGAAAGTCCGGGGCGCACAGCGAAGTGCGCCATTCGAATCGCGTCGCCATCGGGTCAGGTCGCCTCTGCTGTAACAGGGGCCGGCGTCGGTTTGCGCAAGGCATCCAGACGCGAGCCGCTGTATCGGGTTTCACGGTAGAAACGCCAGCGACCAAACAGCTCGTAGACGTTCATGATTCGTCCTTGCTCCTTGTACCCCATGCGAATGTGCAGCTTGAGCGCCGGAATATTGTGGAATTCACAGACATCCACCACTTTGTTGCAGCCTTGCGCGGCCATGGCTTTCCACAGGTTCAGTTGAAAATCGACTGACAGCGTGGTGCCCCAGTAGGCGCGAATCTGCTCGCCGCCGAATTCAAAGAACTCGCCGGGCTTGACCGGAAACCAGCAGCCGTAATAGTGACGGTCGTGGTAATTGCCCTTGCTGCCCCAGATGAAAGCCACGGCATCGCCGTCGTCATTGAGGTACATGTGCCCGGTATGCCCTTCGTTCGCCAGTTCGGCCATGGTGCCGACGCGATCGCCGAAGTGTTTGCCGAAAGCCACGGCGTTCTGCGCGGTGATGGTTTCCAGGCGCAGCGGCTTGTAGGGCCGCAGCTTGTGCGGTGGGATCGGGGTGACCAGGTCGCGCTCCATCCATAGCAGTTCCTGGTGCGAAAAAAAGTAGTGCTTCCATATTTTGCCGAGCGTGGCCCGCAGGCCTTTTTGCTTAATGTGCTCGCTGACTTTATTGAAAATACTCATGACATGAACTCCTGACGGGATGGGCCGTAGTTGGAGAACTGCTACGCGCGGCGACATGCCTGCGCGGTCATGCATTCGTGGGGCGGTCATGGGGCGATCCAGCTTAGAGCGAACAGGGTTTCCCCTGGCAGATCGAAGCTGACGTGACCGTCCTGGCAGTGGAAGGGCGCGTCGCGGGCGCGGTTGTCAGCGCCGAAGTAGCGCAAAGCGCCGTTACCCAAGGGGCAAGTCGCCCCGGTCAAATCCATCCGTTGCAGGCGCGTGCCTTTGTTGACCCCCAGCAGGCCGCGTTGCTCGTCGCTGGCCATGGCCAGCACGTCGACCTCGAACGCATCGTTCTCCAGGAGCATCACATCGCGAAGCCAATGCTGCTGGATGAACTGCTGGGCCATGCCCACCGGTTTCAGCTCGAAATGATCGTCATCCAGGACTTTGAACATGCCCTTGGGGTAGTTCGGTTCATCGTTGGCCTGGAACCAGTTGAGCATTTCCAGCAAACCGTCCTGGGACGAGTTGATCACCACCGAGGCCCACCACAGCGAGGCGAAGTGGGTTTCCTGATCGTAAGGGCTCAGGCTCGAACCGCTGGACATGTTGGTCTGGTCGAGCAGCAGCGCTTTACGCGGCCGACCCTGGGCGTCCAGCCCGACAAGGTCGGCGGCGCGCCGTACGCTGTCGCGGTAGACCCGAGTCGCCAGCAGATCGCGAATCATCCATTCGTGCCACGCCAGTGCATCGATCTGATCGCCGGATTCGGCCAGTAGACGCCGTGCCCAATCGATGCCGCGCTTGTCCGCCGCGTTGTCGGCGAAGGGGCCGTTGACCAGCCGTGAACTGGCAGGCATGGCGATGCGGATGCCGGCCTTGGCGTTGTCCGGGTTGCTGCGCACTTGCCGGGCCATGCTGTTGAAGATGCTTTGGTAGTTGGCGTAATCGGGGTAGTTGAGGTTCGGCTCGTCGGCGAACCCGATGTAGTGCGTGCCTTTGCTGCCCAGGGCGCGAGTGCTGGCGAGCCAGGCGTCGAGGCCGCCATTGCTCGTGGTGTCGGCGCGCAGATCGGCCTGACGTTGGCTGCCGGCCAGCAAGGTGATGTCCTGGGTGATGCCGAAACGGTCCTGATACAGCTGACGGAACGCGTCTTCGTAGTGCGGCTTTTTTGCCAGGATGTCGACCAAACTGTAGTAACTGGCCGCCTGCGGTTTGAGCGCATCGAGCACCGCAAAACTCGAAGGCGGCGGCAGCACGTAGGGCAGGGCGATGCCCAGGTTCGGGGTCGGGCCGAGCACTTCTTTGTGCAGCGTCAGGCGCGTCTGGCCATCGTCTTCACGCAGCGGTTTGAGTTGCTGCGGCGTCTGCGCGAACAGGTTGGCAGTGCCGTCGAGCCAGAACGCCGCTTTGCCGCCGCCCCGCAAGCGCAGGCGCCAGACTTGTTCGCGGTCGCTGACCGGCAGTGCGACTTGATCGAACTGCCAATAGGCGCGATAGGGTTTGAGGGCCAATACCCGTTGTTGATTGTCGCCCACCCGCGTGGCTTGCAGGGCACTGACGCCGCCCTGGAACTTGCCGGCCAGCACCGCGTGTTCGCCCGCTGCCACCTTGAAAAACAGTTCGTCGTCGTCACGGGTTTCGGCACTGAAATGCACCTTGGCCGGGGAGAACAGTGCCACGGTGCGTTCGTCGTGTTCGATCTTGTAGCGGCGGAAGCTGTAGCCCGGAATTTCCAGTCGATAACTGGCGGCGCCCGGCGCCAATGGCCAGCTCTGGGTGCCCCGGGTTTCACTGGCGGCAATCAGGCGTTCGCCCGACAACTTGCCTTGGCCGTCCACCAGATAGATCTGTTCTTCATTGGCATCCGCCTGCCACGCCGGGGTCCAGCGCACGGTCACGGTGTCGGGACGATCCGTTTGCAGGTACAGGCTGCCGTCGCGAATGTCGGCCCAACGCATCGGCGCCGCCTGAGCTTCGTGCACAAGGCCCAATCCCAACAGCAGCGCCAGGCGTTTCATGCCGACTTCCTCTGCAGCATCAGTAGCATCGGCGCGATGTCGCTGGGCAGGATGATCAGGGTTTGCCACACCGGTACGCCGCTCAACCGGCAATACAACACCAGCAGCGCGAGGGTCACCGCGAGGTAGGCGATGGACGAGGCCGCCGCCGCGCCGACGATGCCGTAAGTCGGGATCAGCAACAGGTTCAGCGCCAGGTTGAGCAAGGCACTCATGCCCATCAGCAGTGAAATCGTGCCGGGGCGATTTTTGCCCAGCAGGTCTAGACGCAGGATGCTTGCGTAGCACAGGCCAAACAGCCCGGGCAGCAACGCGAGCAAGGCTGGATAAGCCGGCTGATAGGCTGCGCCAAACAGCGTAACGATCAACCATTCGCCGATCACCGCCATGGTCAGGCACGCGCCGAGCATCACCGTGGCGGTCAGGCGCAGGGCCAGCGGCGTGAGTTTTTCGATGCCTTCTTCCTGTTGCAGCAGGCGTTTCATCAGGGGCGTGGTCACCGCCTCCGGGACGATCAGCAACAACTCGGCGGCCGCACTGGCCATGGCGTAATGTCCCAGCGCGGTGCTGCCGAGCAGGGCGCCGATAAACAGGTAATCGGAACGCAGGATCACTTGCTGGAACAACAAATCAGGATGGCTGCGGGCGCTGTAGCGCAGCAGTTCATTTTGACTGGCGCGGTCCCATTGCAGGGTCAGCGGCTGATTGCGCTTGAGCCAGACCCAACCCGCCAATACCACCAGGCTGATGCCCGCCAGCCAACTGATCAGCGCCGCTTCGAGGGCGGCGGTTTTCCACATCCAGAACAGCGCGAGAAACAGCAACAGCGGCGCCAGGGATTCCACCAGCCGCAAGGCATTGAACGCCACCACGCCGCCCGAGGCGTTGTGCAAGGTCAGCAAGCCACTTTTGAGTACGGTCAGCGGCACCGCCAGCAACAGCAGCCAGGCGAGCAAACCGAGTTGCGTGGTGATGTCCAGTTCGCTGCCGAATTCCCGGGTCAGCGTCACCACCACCAAGGTCAGTAGCAGCGCCAGCAAACAGCCGAACACCAACACCTGACTGAGCAGCAAACCCATCGGCCGTTGCTTGGCCGCCTGATAACCCACCGCCGAATTCAAGCCGCCGCTGGTGGCGGCACTGATCAAGTCGGGGAGGGTGCTGAGCAGCGCAAACAAGCCGCGTTCGCTCGGCCCGAGAATCCGCGCGAGCAACACGTTGCGCAGCAAACGCAAGCCGATCATCGCCAGTTTGGTGCCCATGCTCAGGGCCAGGTGCTTGAGGTAATGGCTGCGGCTCATGGCCGTGCTCCGCGGTAGATGCGCCAGGACAGCAACTCCGGATTACGCGCGGTGCGCTGGCTGACGCCGAAGCGTGGCAAGGCCAAGGGCTCACCACCGCCGCGATAAATCCCGGTGCCGGTGCCGAGGGCGAACGGGAAGTCGTGCTCGGCCACCTGTTGCCGAACCCGTGCATCGTGGTCGCCGTTGGGGTAGCAGTAGACCGGTAGCGGTCGGTTGCAGCCGTTCAACAGCGCATCGCGGCTACGGCTGAGTTCTTCGTGCAAGCGTTGATCGTCGAGGCTGGTGAGGATCGCGTGGCTGGCGCCATGGGGGCCGAAGCGCACCAGCCCGCAGGCTTCCAGCGAGCGCACTTGCTGCCAGTCCAGGGCCTGGGGTTGCGACTCTTCGGGGCATTCATCGGTCAGCCGGCTCAAGTCATCCGGCGCCAGGGTTTTCAGGCTTTGCAGGTAGTGCAGCAAACTCAGGCTGCGGCGCTGCACGTCCACGTCGTCCATCAGCACCGGCAGCGGGCGACCGACTTGTTGCAGGCATTCGATCAAGTGCATCCGTGGTTGCTCGCCGTGGCTGCCCCACAGGGTTTCGCCGAGGCTTTCCCACCAGAAGCGCTGGCGGCTGCCGATGAAATCGGTGGAGAGAAAAATGCTCGCCGGCACTTGGTACTTTTGCAGCAGCGGGAAGGCATTCACTGCGTTGTCTCGCCAGCCGTCGTCGAAGGTGAGGGTGACTTTCGGCCGTTCCGAGCGCTGAGTGCCGGGGTGCAGGATGTCCATCAGCGGCACGCAGTCGAAGTGTTTTTTCAGCCAGACCAGCAAGTGCTCGAACGCCTTGGGTCCGACGCACAGTTCATTGCGATGGGGCAGCTCGGCGGCGCGGTCATTGGCCAGCACCCGGTGCAACATCAGGATCACCCCGGCGCCGTGCAGCTGATTGCGCCCCACGGGGGAGTTGAGGTAGAGCCAGCCACTGGTGCGTTTTAATAATTGTTTGATCGCCATGGCACGCGCCTCTCATCGATTTTGCTCGGGGTTCCACTGGCTGTACCGCTGGCCACGCAGGAACTGCCACAGACCGATACTCATCCCGGCAAGGGTCACCAGAAGGAACGCGGCGAGGCGAAAGGGTTTGGGCAAGCGGTGTTGCACATCCAGCAGACCGGCTATGGCCACCGCGTAACCGAGCAGTTGCGCCACCAGGCACATTTGATAGAAGCCGTGGTCGTTCCACAGCCAGAAATTGCTCAGGAATAACGGCACCAACAGGATCGGTGCCAGACGCCGGATCAGCTTGTGACTGATCAGCGCCAGCGAATACAACCCATACTTCAGCGGATTGAGCAGCACGCTGCGCTGGGCCAGGCTTTGCAGGCCACCGACGGTGACGCGCTGGCGACGACGGAACTGTTTGTCGGCTTCATCGACGCCGTGGTCGATCACCTGGGCCTCGGGCACATAGACGATGCGTTTGAACGCCACCGGCGCGCAGGTGCTGATAAAGAAATCATCGTTGACCTCCGCCGGCACGTTCTCGAACAACTCGCGGCGCAGGGCGAGCAGGGCGCCATCGGCGGAAACCATACACCCGGTGCGATTTTCCACCCGGCGCAACCAGCCTTCGTAGTGTCGATAGAGGCTGTCGCCAACGCTCAGGCCACCACCGGTGACCGGGATCACCATGTGCCCGGCGCAGGCCCCGACCTTTGGATCGGCCAGGGGCGCGAGCAAGTGGCCGAGGGTGTTGCGGGACCATTGGTTGTCGGCATCGGTGAACACCAGAATGTCGCCGGTGCTCAGCGCCACGCCGGCATTCAAGGTTGCAGCCTTGCCCTGGCGAGGCAGGTCGAGCACGGTAATGCGCGGATCGATGACCTTGTGTGCACAGGCCACGGTGTCATCAGTCGAACCGTCGCTGACCAGGATGATTTCCAGCATCGCCGGCTGATAATCCTGGGCGAGCAAGGTGCGCAACTTGTGTTCGATGTGTCGCGCCTCGTTGTGTGCAGCGATCACAATGCTGACGTTCAGCGGTGGCGCCGTATCGTGGCGCCGCGCCGCAAACAACGGCGCCAGCAGCGTCAGCAACAGCGGATAGCCAACGTAGGCGTAAACCGGCAGCAACAGGCACAACCAGAAAATGAATTCAGCCACGGGCGGGTCTCCTGGCATTCCAATGACACAGGCTGAGGATGAACGCGGCGCCGGCCAGGTGCAGGCGCACCCAATGCAGGCCCCAGAGTTGCAGGGTGAGGCGGATGTCACGGTGCTTGAAGCTTTGGCGCAGGCTCAGGACCAGACCGGGCAGCGAGGTGATTGCCACCATGATCGCCGCATGGTGCGGGAAGCCATTGAACAGTGCGGAGATCGCCATGAAATCCAGCAGCCACACCGCCAGCGACAGCAGCGGAAAGCGCAGCAGACGCAGGCTGAACCCGTGGGTGCGCAGCAGTTGCAAATGACTGCCCTGGCGCCACATTTCCTTGCCCATCCACTCGCGCCAACGGGTCTCGTAGCCCCAATGCAACGCGACACTTTGATTGACCGCCAGCAAACGCGCGCCGGCCTCCTTGAGGCGCATGGTCAGGTCTTTGTCTTCGCCGGTGCGCAGGTTTTCGTCGAAGCCGCCGACCTGATCGAACCAGGTGCGCCGCATCAGCAGATTGGCCGTGGGCAGCCACTGCATCGAGTGCAGGGTCTGGCTGGTGGGGCGCAGGGTGCGACGCTGCCAGGCATCGGCGTACCACGGCGCTTGGGCCGGGGTGTGCAAGTCCAGGCCGAAGACATCGGCCTGGGCGCCGGATTCGAGTTCGAACAGCAGATTCAACCAGTCTTCGGGCATCTCGATGTCAGCATCGATAAAGGCCAGCCATTTCCCGGTAGCCACCGCCGCACCGCGATTGCGCAGGGCTCCGATCAGCAAGCCAGGAAGGACCAGCACCTGGGCGCCGAACTGTCGGGCTATCTGCGGGCCGTGATCTTCAGAGCCGTTATCGACCACGATCAACTCGCATTCCACACCGGCGGCATCCGCCGCTTTTTGCACGCTGAGCAGCGTTCGGCCGATATGCCGGGCCTCGTTGAACATCGGGACCACAATGCTGATTCGGTTCATGCCTTGGCCTCCGTCAATGGCGCTTGTTCGGCTTTGAGGCGTAGCACGCTGGTCAGCGCGAGCATGATCCACACGTACTTTTGGTTGGGTGCGCTGAGGAACATCAGGAACAGCGTCAGCGACAGGAAACTCATGCCCAGGTGGGTCATGAAATCGGCCTCCGGCCAGTTGCGCCGCAGCATCCAGGCGCGGCGGGCGCGAATCAGGTTGTATACGCCCAGCGCCATCATGCCGACGAACAACAGGCCGGCGGGAATCCCCAGTTCGCTGAAGATTTCCAGGTAGGTGTTGTGGGCGCGGCGATAGAGGTCGCCGACTTTGCGGTTGGCCGAAAAGGCCTTGGCGTAACCGGTGGTGGCGTAGTGCAGCGGAAAGGTCCCGGGGCCGCTGCCCAGCAGCGGGTTCTCGCGGATCATCTGGCCGCCGACGACGATGTAGGAGGCGCGACGGCCGAGGGATTCGTCCTGGCTCTTGGCGCCCGCGCTCAGAATGCTCAAGGACTGAATCCGGGCGACATAACCAGGGGGCATCGCGTAGAGCGCCAGCGGAATCGCGATCGCCAGGCCGAGCATGGCAAACCCTAAATGCCGTGGCCGGATGCGCGTCAATTCTGCGCGATAGTGCCAGGCACCGATCATCAGGCTGAGGAACAGCACCACCAGCCCGGAACGGGATTCGGTCTTGGTCATGCCGCCCAACAACGCCAGGCAGCACACGCCCCAGAACATGCGGTGCAACAGGTTCGGGCTGCGGATCACCAGCAACAGGCCCATGGGGACCGCGAAGGCGATCAACATGGCAAAGGCGTTCGCGTCTTCCAGCAGGCCGGAGGCGCGGCCCTGGTCTTGATACTTGGTGGAAAACATCGTCAACAGACACGTGATCGTGACGCTGAGGGTGATCAGTTTGGTGAACATGTCCAGATTCAGTTCGCGACCGACCAGCAAGGTGATCACAAACAGAATCAGGCCGACGCTCAGTTCCCGCAGGTGACCCATCGACATGCCCATGTCATCGGTATTGAGCGTGCTCAGCAGGTACAACACCATGAACCAGATCAGGAAACGCCAGATGTTGCTGCGCAGGCGTTCGGACGGAATCTGGTGCAGGGCCAGTTGCAACATCAGGATCAACGCCAGCGAGGCGCCGACGAATTTGGTCCCCGACAGCGCGCTGTCCTTGAAGAAGCCCTCGAACGGCACCAGCGCGACGATGCCCAGCAAACCCCAGCCGGGCTTGCGATAGAGCACCGCCACACCCACCAGGCCGAGCACGGCGCCGGGGGCCAGGAACGGATAAGGGCTGGCCAGCAAACCGAGGCAGACCAGGCCGAGCAGACTGATGATCGAGAGCGGAAAGATCACGCGCGTGCCTCCCGTGCAGTACGGATATAAAGCTGCGACCAGCGTTCGGCGAGGGCCTTGAGGTCGTAGCGATCCAGTTGTGTACGTTTTGCGTTGCTACTCAATTCGCCGGCCAGTTTCGGTTCCGCCAGCAAGGTGCCGATCTGCCGGGCGAGGGCGGCGCTGTCGGTCGGCGTGGCGAGCAAGCCGTTGTGCCGGTCTTCCAGGACATCGGGAATACCGCCGACGCCAAAGGCCGCCACCGGCACACCGGCCTGCATGGCTTCGAGCAAAATCATCGGCGTGCCTTCGGTGCGCGAGCTGATCACCAGCGCATCGAGGCGGCGCCACCACACCGACATGTCGGTCTGATAACCCGGCAGGGTGATGCGGTCCTGCAAACCCGCATCGCTGATCCGTGCCAGCAGGGTGTCCCGTTCCGGGCCGTCGCCGAGCATCACGGCGTCCAGTCGCGGGTGCTGCTGACACAGCGGAATCAGCGCATCGAGAAACAGGTCCGGGCCTTTTTCACTGCTCAGCCGCCCGACGTAACCGGCCAGCCAGCGCTGGCGATTGACGCGGTGCGGCAACAAGCCCTTGGTGGCCGGCAAGCCATTGGGGATCACTTGCAATTTCTCCGCCCGGACACTGGCCTGACGGCACAGGGTCGCGATGCTTTCGGCGACGCAGACCACGCGATTGACCGAGGCAGTGCGGCACAGTTGCAGGCTCAGCCAGGTGTAGAACTTCTGCTTGCGACTGCGCGGCGTGAAGCCGTGCTGGGTAATCACCAGCGGCAAACGCAACAGCGTCGCGCCGACCCAGCCGAACAGCAGACCCTTGAAGTTGTGCGTATTGATCAGCGGCTGTTCCGCCCGACGCTGACGCAAATGCCCAAGCAACGCCCCCAGCCCCGTGCAGCCCTGGCAATCCACCCCGGCTTCGCGGAAGCGTTCGATCAGGTCTGGCGGCGCATCGAGAAACAGCACCTGGTGCTGTCCCGGCGTCGCCAGGCAGTGATCCAACAGCATCCGCTCAGCTCCATAGAAGCCGCCGCTGCTGAGCAAATGAATGATCGGCAGGGCGCTGGAGGGAGTGAGCGGCGCGTTCAATTGCGCACCCAATGCACGAAGCT
The DNA here is from genome assembly GCF_055179735.1 of Pseudomonas sp. Emmai. Taxonomy (NCBI): domain Bacteria; kingdom Pseudomonadati; phylum Pseudomonadota; class Gammaproteobacteria; order Pseudomonadales; family Pseudomonadaceae; genus Pseudomonas; species Pseudomonas sp. Emmai. The sequence goes on from NZ_CM143685.1 coordinate 2,963,722, forward strand.
CGGCACGGTCCAGTTCTTGTGCGGATTGTTTGGCAGCGTGTTCTGGTCGTTGATCACCAGCAGTACCGGCAGGCCCAGTTCGTGGGTGATTTGCGCCGGATGCTTGAAGCGGTGATCGAAGAACTCACGCACGTAGACCAGGGCAATCGCCAGCAACAGACCGGTAAACAAGCCGAACGGAATGATCAGGAACGGCTTGGGAAACGCAGCTGTCGTCGGTTCATACGGTGGGCTGAGCACCCGGGCGTTGGACAGGTCGTTGTCCAGCGAACGGACCGAGCTGCTTTCGGCAAAGCGTTGGGCGTAGGTGCCGAACGCCGCATGCAGGGCGTTGATCTCGGTGTCCAGCTGCCGCAGCTTGCTCTGGGTTTCCTGCAACTGATGGATGCGGTTCTTGAACTCGGCGATGCGCGCGGTTTTCTGGTCGATCACCGAGCCGACAATCGCCAAGTCACTGGTGCGCTCCTGAATCCGGTTGCTCACCACTTTCAGGAACTGCTGGCGGGTGCGGGCAATTTGCTCGCGGGTCAGCAACATCGGTTCGCTGCTCGGCTGGAAAATCGCCAGGTCGTTCATATAGCGGCTGACTTGCGTGGTCAGTGCCTCGCCCATCTGTTTGATCTCGCGATCTTCAAAGGCGACGTTGTCCACGGTGGTGGTGAAGGTGTAGGGGAACGTGTAGTCGTTGAGCTTCGACGCACTGGCCGCGGCCAGGCTGGTTTTCAAGTATTCGAGCCAGCGTTGGCTTTGCAGACGGCGGTCCTGGTACAGATTGAGTGCTTGCTCCTCGGTGTTGATGGCGTTGAGGCGGAAGGTGATTTCCTCCTTGGGATCAGACGAGCCGATGGCTTCGAGCAACTTCAGGCGGTTGCCTTCCAGACCGTCGAGACGCACTTCGTATTGCTGCTTCTTGGTTTCATAGAAGCTTTGCGGCAGGTCGATGGATTGCAATTCCTGACGGCTGATCAGGTAGTTTTGCAGCAACGCCGCGACAAACTGGGTGCCCTGGTGCGGATCGCCAAAGCTGTAGGTGATGGAGATCACGTTGGAGCCTGGCAGGGTCTCGACCTTGAGCTTGTCGATGGCCTCCTGGGTCAGCCCGTCCAGTACCGTGTCGCGCACCGGATCGGTCTCCATCCCGAGGGCGGCTTTCGCCGGGTTGATCACGTACTCGCGCAGAGGTGTGGTGACATAGCGTTTGAGCGGCTCGGACACCAGTTTGCTGAGCATGCCGGGGGCGGGGTTGTACTCGCCCTTGTCCCGCAGTTCGCTGATGGTCTGGCGAATCAGGGCCGGCGAACGCAGGATGTTGCTTTCAGTTTCCATGTCCGCCAGTGACGGCGGAATGAAACTGGCGTTTTCCTGATTCAGCGACGTGGTCGCGTCGCCCTGGGAGAGTTTTTTCGACTGGACGATCACTTGCGCGGTGATGTCGAAGCTTTGCTTGAGCACCAGGGGCAAGATCAACGCGATGACTGCAAAGACCAGGAAGACGCGCTTCACCAACTGCTTATTGGCGAAGAAGATCCTGAAGAACTCGTGCAGGTAGTTTTCCTTTGGATTCATGTCTGGTCACCTGGGAGTCAGTTGTTGTTATTGCTGCCTTTGTTGTCGACGCGGTAGCCGAAGCTGAAGCCCACGCCCTGGAACAGCACCACATCCGCCAATTGCCGCGCGAGCTCACCGGCGCTGGCCAGTTTGGTCTTGGGCACGTAAAGCATGTCGTCCGGTTGCAGGTAGGCAATCTGCGACGCATCACCGGACAAGGCTTTTTCCACGTCATAGCGCACGGCCTTAACCTGATTGCCGTTGCGGCGCATGATCACCACCGAATCGAGCCGCGCCTTGACGTTGGCGCCACGGGCGAGGGTCAGTGCTTCGAGCACCGAGACCGGCCGGCGAATGGGGTAGGAACCCGGTTGGCCGACTTCACCCAGTACGTAGATTTCGTTGCCCGCCGTGGATTTGAGCAGCACGTCGACGGTCATCCGCCCCGGCAGGGTGGCGTAACGTTTGTTGAGGAAGGTTTCCAGTTGGTTGACGGTCATGCCTTGCAGCGGCACCGAGCCGATTTCCGGGAAACTCGCATAACCGTCCGTGCCCACAGTGATCTCCCGGCTCATGCCGGTGCCGGGGTGGTTCAGCGAGCTCTTGAGGTTGGACTCATTGCTCAGCGGGCTGACGATTTGTACGGTCAACTGATTGCGGTTGGGCTGGAACAGCTGTTTACGCTGGTAGGCGCGCTGGATTTCGGTCTTGGCTTCCTCGGCCGTGAGCCCTTCGATTTTCACCGCGGTGTTGGCCCCCGGCAGTTCGATGGTGCCATCAGGCAGCACCAGTTGATTGCCGTTGAGCTGGCTGGCGGCGGTGAAGTTCAGGCCAATCGTGTCACCGGACTGCACGCGATAGGCGTCCGAGCCGCTGGTGCTGATGTGGAAGATCACGTCCAGCACATCCTGGGGCCGCAGGGTCTGTTCGACCTTGGGCATGTCGGTGGCCTGGGCGTTGGCCGGCGAGGCCGTGAGGATCTGCACCGGTATGTTGGTTTCGGGCTGGCTGGAGCAACCTGCAAGCGGCAGCAACAGCAGGACAAGCATTCTGGCGTTCATGGCGTCATCCTTTTCTGATTGCTTACAGGTTTTTGTAAAGCCATTTGGGCATGTAGTACTTGCGTCGGTTGAACACGCTGCCGACCAGTTTCGCCCCGGCCTGCGTCAGGCGCTGGACCGCAGCCTGGGCCACTTCCCAACGGGTGTCCTCGGAACGTACGACCATGATCACGCCGTCCACCTGGGTGCTGATGACCAGGGTGTCGGCGGCCGAATACACCGCGTCGCCGTCGATCACCACAAAGCGGTAGCGGCTGCCGAGCTGGTCGAGCAACGGGCTCAGGCGTTCGGCGGTCAGGTGTTCGTTGCCGCGAAGGTGCCGGCCGTTGGGCAGCACATCGAACGGCAGGCTGGAGACCTGCAACAGGCAATCCTGCAGCAGCGGCGGGGCGCCGGTGCTGAACAGCAGGTCGCGGAAGCCGCGCTCCTTTTGCAGACTGAGCTGGGCCGTGAGGTTGGTCGCCGACTGGCTGGCGTCGACCAGCAGCACTTGACCGCTGCTCATCTGCGCCAGTTGGCTGGCCAGCACCAGGGCGCTGGTGGTGGTGCCTGCGCCGGGGTTGGCGGCGGTCAGGAATAGGATCCGCAGATCTTGATCGAGCACGGTCGAAGTCAGGTTGGACTCGCTCGGGTTGGCGATGCTTAGGGCTTTATTCGATGAACCGTCCATTTAACTCGCTCCGTGGCCGCTGAATACTTTGAAGGGGGTTTTCAACAGGATCTTCAGATCAAGCAAGAGGCTCTGCTCGGCGATATAGCTGAGGTCCAACTCAACGCGCTGGTCGAAGTCGATATTGCTGCGTCCGGAGATCTGCCACAGGCCGGTCATGCCGGGGTAGATGCTCAGGCGTGCAAGGTGGTTATCCTTGTAGCGGTAGGCGTTGAACGAGGTCGGCCGAGGGCCCACCAGGCGCATGTCGCCGGTAAAGACATTGATCAGGTTGGGCAGCTCGTCGAGGCTGCTGCGCCGCAGGAACCCACCGATGCGGGTGATGCGCGGGTCCTTGTCGATCTTGAAATCGATGGCGTCGGCCCCGTGCTTGTTCAGGTGGCGCAGGGACTCTTTAAGCTCTTCGGCGTTGGCCACCATGGTGCGAAATTTGTACATGCCGAACACGCGACCGCGATAGCCGGTGCGTTTTTGCACGAACATGATCGGGCCCGGGCTGCTGAACTTGATCGCCAGGGCCAGGCCCAGCAACAGCGGCGAAATCAGGATCAGGATCAGCAGGGCACCGAAGCAGGCGACAACCCGGTTGGTGCGCGACAAGGTCCAGGGCCGGCCACCGTCGCGACCGGTCATCCAGCCGCGACCCTGCATGTGGATCGCGGTGTCGAGGCGCATTCGGTGCTCGGGGTCCAGGCGCTTGTCACGGCGCATATTCTGAAGTGGCACACCTTTTTCATGTCCAGTCATAGACTCCTCCGCTTGGAGTTCTCAGCCCTGTAGCTCAGCCGCAAGCGGCGCGTGGGCGTGCAATGGGTAGTAATCGCGGAACCAGGCGACGAACCGGCGAAGGCCCTCGTCGAGTTCGATGCGCGGTTGAAAACCGGTGTCCCGTTCCAGATCGTGAACATCGGCACAGGTGTTGAGCACATCGCCCGGTTGCAGCGGCAACAGCTCGACATTGGCTTTACGGCCCAGGTGCTTTTCCATCAGGGCCAGGTAATCCTTGAGTTCCACCGGGCGTTCGCCACCAATGTTGTAGATCCGCCACGGCGCCATGCTGCTGGCGGCGTCCGGTTGTTCACGGTCCCAATCCGGCGCGGTGCTCGGTGGTTGATCGACCAGGCGGGCGATGCTTTCGACGATGTCGTCGATGTAGGTGAAGTCCCGTTGATGCTGACCGTAATTGAACAGCTTCAACGGGCTGCCCTTGACAATCGCCTGGGCGAAACGGATCGGCGACATGTCTGGCCGACCCCAGGGGCCGTAAACGGTGAAGAAGCGCAGCCCGGTGCTGGGAATGCCGAACAGGTGGCTGTAGCTGTGGGCCATCAGCTCATTGGCTTTCTTGGTGGCCGCGTACAACGACAGCGGGTGATTGACCCCGTCATGGGTCGAGTACGGCGTGTGTTGATTGGCGCCGTACACCGAACTGGACGAGGCGTAGATCAGGTGTTTCACCGGATGGTGCCGGCAGCTTTCGAGAATGTTCAGAAACCCGCTGAGGTTGCTGTCCAGATAAGCCTTGGGATTATCCAGCGAGTAGCGCACCCCGGCCTGGGCCGCCAGGTGAAGCACCACTTCCGGTTGCTCTTGCGCAAACAAGGCTTCGATGGCCGGGGCGTCGGCCAGGTCAATCTGCGCCAGGGGGAAATCGCCGACGTGCTCCTGCACCCAGCGCACGCGATCGTGCTTGAGTTGCGGGTCGTAGTAGTCGTTGAAATTATCCAGCCCGCAGACCCGATGCCCGTCGCGCATCAACCGCAACACACAATGGGCCCCGATGAATCCGGCCGCTCCCGTCACCAGAATATTCATGGGCGCGGACCCTCCGGCGCGATGTGCCGCAGGCCGATGCCGCTGTAATGCAAACCGGCGGCGGCGACCTGTTCCGGGTTGTAGAGGTTGCGTCCGTCAACGATGACCTTGGCGCGCAATTTGCTCGCCAGCAGGTCGAACTCCACCACCCGGAAATTCTTCCACTCGGTGCAGATCACCAATGCATCGGCGTCTTCCAGGGTGTCGTCGCGGGTGGCGCACAGGTGCAGGTCATTGCGGTAGCCGTAGAGGCGCCGGCATTCGGACATGGCTTCCGGGTCATAGGCCTGCACACTCGCGCCTTCGGCCCACAGTGCCTCCATCAGGTAACGGCTCGGGGCTTCGCGCATGTCATCGGTGTTGGGCTTGAACGCCAGGCCCCAGATGGCGATGGACTTGCCGGCCAGGCCCTGGGGGAACTGCGCTTTGAGTTTGCTGAACAGGATGTGCCGCTGCGTGTCGTTGACGTCGGTGACGCTGCGCAGCAGACGCAATGGCATACCGTTGTGTTCGGCGGTATGCAGCAGCGCACGCAGGTCCTTGGGAAAGCACGAGCCGCCAAAGCCGCAACCGGGGTAGATAAAGTGATAACCGATGCGTGGGTCCGAGCCGATGCCCTTGCGCACCGCTTCGATGTCGGCGCCCAGCAGTTCGGTGAGGTTGGCCAGCTCGTTCATGAAACTGATGCGGGTGGCGAGCATCGCGTTGGCCGCGTACTTGGTCAGCTCGGCGCTGCGGTTGTCCATGAACATGAGCTTTTCATGGTTGCGGCAGAACGGTGCGTAGAGTTCGCTCAACTGCTCGCGAGCGGTGTCATCGTTGGTGCCGACGATGATCCGGTCCGGGCGCATGCAGTCGGCGAGGGCACTGCCTTCCTTGAGAAATTCGGGGTTGGACACGACCCTTACGAGCAGCGCATCTTTGCCCCGGCGGTGCAGTTCTTCATTGGCGGCTTCGGCCACCTTGTCCGCAGTGCCCACCGGCACGGTGGATTTGATGATCAGGGTGCGATCCGCTTCCATGAAACTGGCAATCTGCCGGGCCACGTTCAGCACATGGCTGAGGTCGGCGGAACCGTCTTCGTCGGCTGGCGTACCGACCGCGATGAAGATCAATTCGGCATGTTCGACCGCATCACTGGCCTGGGTCGTGAACAGCAAACGACCGGCCTTGATGTTTTCTTCCAGCGTGCCGGAAAGTCCCGGTTCACTGATGGGTGGAACTGCCTGTTGCAACTGTTTGATCTTGTTCGGATCGATATCGACACACAGCACGCGATGTCCGACATCGGCCAGTGCGGCTGCTTGAATCAGGCCAACGTAGCCCGTACCAAATACGCTCACGTCCATATTGGCGTGCCTCGTAAGACGGTGGAAAGATCAGGAATTAGACTGTCAAAAGGGGTATAGCCCAGCCGCGGCAAAACGTGTCAGCAAAATGACATGTTGCTTTGCTAGAACAGCCCCATTTTTGGGGGCGATTGGCCATCAAGTGCTTGCTGTAGCTGGATTTGCCGCGGTTTTGACGGGTTTTTCACATGTCGAAGAAAACGATAAACGGTCGAAAGGCTTGAATTACAAGGGCTGTAGCGCCTTGAGTGTGTCAGATTTGAGTCAACGTTTTTTTGACGCTTTTCGAAAAAGTCGGGCATTTCTTGCGGTTTGATGGCCCGGTGCTAGTGTCAAAAAATGGCCGACAATCTATTGGCCAGATGCCTACGACGAGCAGCGTAAATACTATGATTCGATATTTAAAAGAACTGCTGTTAGTTCTCTATTTATTCAAGAGTTATGACTATTACCTTGAACGCCTGAACGCCATGGGCATCGGTATTGCGTTGTTGTTATTTTGCGCAATGTTTGTGGCGCTGACGGTGGCGCTGTTCATGACCGCGTACATCCGCCAGACGCTCATCAGGCATCTATTCGCTTTAACGCTGTTTGTGTCGGCCGTGTTCTTTGACGTTTATACGAAAGTGACCGCCGATTACCTGACTTACAGCAGTTTTGTGTCGTTGGTGTATTCCGGCGGTTTCATTCAGGAAGCGGCGTACCAGTACCGCGATCCGCTGATCAGCGGCGTGCTCAGTGGCCTGTTGCTGCTGTTCGGCATCGGCCTCAAGCCCCGTCGGCGGATGCCGCTGCCGGGGGCTTTGCTGGCGGCGGCGCCGGTGCTGGGGGTGTTGCTGCTCAGTGCGGTGCTGTTTGTGCGGGCCGGCGAGGGTGCCCGGGGCCTGCCGGTCATGTACACGCCGCTGGCCTACCTGAACCTGTTCACCTATGAAGCCCTGCACAACACCGTCGGCCCACGGGATCCGGTGAAACTGGCGCGCAACGATCAACCGGTAGGCCACGACATCGTATTGATCATCGACGAGAGCATTTCCGGCAACTACCTGGACATCAACGCGCCGTTCGGCGTGCACAGCAACCTTAAGGAAACCCGCCCCGGCGTCGACATCTTCAACTATGGCTATGCCGCCTCCATTGCCAATTGCAGCGCCGACACCAACGTCACCCTGCGCTACGGCGGCACCCGCGCCGACTACATGCGTATCAACACCACCCTGCCGTCGATCTGGCAGTACGCGAAAAAGGCCGGGCTGCGCACCGTCTACATTGACGCCCAGCGCACCGGCGGCAACCTGCAGAACCTGATGAACGACGCCGAGAAAAAAGACATCGACGCGTTCGTGCAATTCGACCAGACCAGCGTGCGCGACCGCGACATGGCGGCGGCGGCGAAGCTGATCGAGCTGCTCAATGACGACCAGCCGCAACTGGTGGTGATCAACAAGGTCGGCGCGCATTTCCCGGTGCACGACAAATACCCCGACGCCTTCATGGCCTACCGCCCGACCTTGCCCCGCGGGCAGTTTGTCGAAGTGGCGGACACCGGCAAGCGCGATGGCTTCAATGGCCAGCCGGACGACTGGGTGCTGTACCGCAACGCCTACAAGAACACGCTGCTGTGGAACGTCGGGGAGTTTTTCTCACGGGTGTTCGCCCAGGCGGATTTGAGCCATGCCACGCTGATCTACACCTCGGACCATGGCCAGGATCTGCATGAACGCGGCAACCCGGGGCTCAATACCCACTGCGGCGGCGACCCGGTAGAGGAGGAGGGGCTGGTGCCGTTGGTGGTGATTCAGGGCAGCGGGTTGAAGACTCTGGACTGGTCGGCGCAATTGGCCGGCAACAAGGATCGGTCGAGTCACTACAACATCTTCCCGACGCTGTTGCAGTTGATGGGGTATGACCTGGCGGGGGTTGAAGCGGTGTATGGCAAGCCGCTGAGCGTGGCGACGGCGGACGAGTTCACCTTCAACTACCGGTTCAACGCGCGGTTGGGGGCCAAGCCGGAATGGAAACATATCGATCTGAAGACGATTGTCACGCCGGCGCAGGCGGCGACGAGTGTGGCGGTGGGGCAGTGAGGTTCTGGGTGGTCAAAAATCCTCGGCCCGGTAGCCGCGATATTCATCCAGCAACTCTGAAAAGCTCCAGCGGCGGGCTCGGTTATTCGTGATGGGGGGTGGGCAACAGCGTCGAGAGCCCACCGGCAGTCTGCGTCGCGGACGGGATGGTGTGATCACTCAAGAGCGATTCACCTCGGCTGAGTAACGCATGGCCAACGAAACGCGAGCCCCCTTCATTCAGGTGCGCGTCGTCGAGGTACAGCAAAGTACCCTGGATGATCGGGCTGCAAACCCCGGCCGGGCAAATCACCTGATTGGGATCAATGAAGCGCACCTGGGGAAACGCCTGCCGCACTTCGGCCCAATAGGCGGGTTCAGTACTTTGCTTGACCGAGCAGTCGCGATCGATGCTGAACATCAAACGGCGGATGGGACAGCTGGCGGCTTTATCAATCGGCTGGTTTTTCAGGATGACGATGACCTGGCCGCTGCTTTCAACCACGCGACGGATGCTCGCCTTGATCATGTCTGTTGCGGCGGGATCCCGTGGCCAGCTCCCGGCCAGCACGACGTACGGGTATCTGTTTTGCTGGATCAACCCGAACACCCGCTCGTTGCGTAGCGCGCAATGGGCGGCATACACCGCGGGCATGCCACCGGCGTAGCCGATAATCGGCGGACAGGAGTCCATGGTGTAGTCCATCAGAGAAATACCGTCGGCGCGGGCCAGAAGGTCGACCATCCCGGTGAAGTGATTGGCGATCGAGTCACCGACCATGATGCCGTCGAGCCCGGGCTTGTCAGCGCCCAGACGGCATTGCGCGTTGGGTTCGGTGCGGTACAGCGCGTTGGGTACGTGGCAGCCGCTGCGAATCTCGCTCGGCTTGTTCAGCGTCATGGCTTCCAATGCCGACACGTCGGGGCTGAAACGCTGTGCAAAGCCATGCCAATGCACACTCACCCCGGCCAATATCGCCAGCGCCAGGGCCGGAAGCGCAAATCGACGGGCAACGACCTGTGAAAAATGCAGCGTTGCACCACTGCGTCGAAACGGGATTTCAACGTAGCGCCAGGACAGCCATGAGAGCAGGATCGAGCCCGCGACCAGCAACGCCGCCACGGGAAGGTTGAGCTCAAAGCCGAGGTAATTGAGATAGGCAATCAACGGCCAATGCCACAGGTAAAGCGAATAAGAGATCAAGCCGATAAATACCATCGGCCGGCTGGTGAGAAAGGGGGAACGGACGTCACCGCTACCGGCCAGAATCAGCAGGGCAGCGCCCAGGCACGGAATCAGGGCGTCAAAGCCGGGGAAGTTGGAGTCCGAATTCAAGGTTATCAGCGAAAAACCGATCAACACGTAACCGGCCAGCGTATAGCCGCGGGCCGCGAGCCGGCCGATGGCTCGAGGTTGATACAGATAAATCGCCAGCAGCCCGCCCAGCATCAGTTCGAAAAAACGCGTGGGCAGCAGGTAGTAGGAGGCCGTGGCGAAGAGACGGGTGCCGTACTCCGAAACCCCCACTGCGGCCAGCACGCCTATGCCCAGGATCGGCAGGACAAAACGCGGTGCAAAGCGTACGAGGGCGACGAGAAACAGCGGCCAGATCACATAAAACTGTTCTTCGATGCCCAGCGACCAGGTATGCAGCAAAGGCGCTTCCGTGGCGTCGGCGGCGAAATAGTTGCCGTACTTCACCCAGATGTAGATGTTCGACATGCCCGTCAAGGACAGCAGTGCGCTGATGTTGAGGCGGGTCAGGTCGGTCGGTGACAGGATGAACGCTGCGACGATCACGCAGGCCAGCAGCACCGTTATCAGCGCGGGCGCGATGCGGTTGATGCGGCGCTGGTAAAAGCTTTTCAGGGAGAACGTTTTGCGGGTGATCTCGGAATAAACCTGAGAGGTAATCAGGAAACCCGAGATGACAAAGAAAATATCAACACCAATGAATCCTCCCGGTAGCAGGTTCGGATAGAGGTGATGGAAGAACACCGCGAGGACTGCCACGGCGCGCAGCCCGTCAATGTCACGTCGATAGGTGTTTTGAGCCATGCACCAGACCTTCCATGTTCGCAGTCGTTTGAGGTGACCGCTCGATGGTACGTGCCCCGGATTCGCCGAACAACTGACATAAATGACAGTTTTAATAACCTTTCGCGATAGGGTTTATGCAGGCTCGAGCAAACGGCTACGTGTTGAATCGGGCGTCCGCTATCCTTGCCTCACGCTCATCAATCAGGTTCTCCCATGCTTCAGGTCCAGGGCGTCTTCAAAAGCTACGCCACCCCGCAAGGTCCATTGCCGGTGCTGCAAGGTATCGACCTCACCTTGAAACCCGGCAGCAGCCTGGCGCTGATGGGCGAGTCGGGCAGTGGCAAAAGCACCTTGCTGCACCTGATCGCCGGGCTGGACAAGGTCGACAGCGGCAGCATCCGCAGCGGCGAGCACCGGTTGGAGCAGATGAACGAAGGGCAGTTGGCAAACTGGCGGCGCACGGAAATCGGCCTGGTGTTCCAGCAGTTCAACCTGATCGGCAGCTTGCGGGTGGAGGACAACCTGGCGTTCCAGGCGCGCCTCGCCGGGCGCCACGATGCGCGTTGGCAGGCGCATCTGGTGCGGCGCCTGGGCTTGAGTGATTTGCTCAAGCGTTACCCGGAGCAGTTGTCCGGCGGCCAGCAGCAGCGGGTTGCTCTCGGCCGGGCGCTGGCTTCGCAACCGAAACTGCTGCTGGCGGATGAACCCACCGGCAGCCTCGACGAAGCCACCAGCGATGAGGTGTTGAACTTGTTGCTGGAGCTGCTCGACGACACGCCCACGACGTTATTGATGGTCACTCACAGTCCACGGGTGGCGGCGCGGCTGGCGGAGAAAGTGGTGCTGCATCATGGTCGTCTGGCTGAAGCGGACGTGCGCTGAGGTGCGGGTCTTTCGCGAAACCTTGCGCGCGCTGTTGAGCCATTGGCGTCAGCATCCGGTGCAGTTTTTCAGTGTGCTGACCGGGTTGTGGCTGGCCACCAGTTTGCTGACGGGGGTGCAGGCGCTGAACAGTCAGGCGCGGGAAAGTTATGCCAAGGCCAGTCAGTTGATCGGCGGCGAACCCCAGGCCAGCCTCAGTGCGCCCAGTGGCGGCGTGTTCTCTCAGCAACTGTTTGTCGACTTGCGGCGGGCGGGCTGGCCGGTATCGCCGGTGCTGCAAGGCCGGCTGACGCTCAAGGGCCACGATGATCAACGCTTGCAACTGATGGGTATCGAACCGGTGTCGTTGCCCGCCGGTTCGGCGGTGGCAGGGCAGGCGCTGGCGATGGAACGCATTGTCGAGTTTTTCAGCCCGCCGGGCCGTACCTGGATTGCCCCGCAGACCTTGCAGGCTTTGGGGTTGCATGAAGGTGAATCACCGGTTGCCGAAAGCGGGCAGACCTTGCCGCCGCTGCATGCCCAGCCGGACATGGCACCGGGTGTGTTGCTGGTCGACATTGGCTTCGCCCAGCGAATCCTCGGCCAGCCGGATCAACTGTCGCGCCTGTTGTTGCCCAAGGATTTTTCCGCGACCTTACCCGATCAATTCAAAGGCCAGCTCCAGCTCAAGACCAGCGGCGAAGAAAACAACCTCGCGCGCCTGACCGAAAGCTTTCACCTGAACCTCGATGCCCTGGGTTTTCTGTCCTTCGTGGTCGGCCTGTTTATCGTGCATGCGGCGATCGGCCTGGCACTGGAACAACGCCGGGGGTTGCTCCGGACCCTGCGCGCCTGCGGGGTCAGTGCGCGGATGTTGATCGGCTGCCTCGCTGTCGAGTTGGGTGGGTTGGCGCTGATCGGTGGCATCGTCGGCGTCGCCAGCGGTTATCTACTGGCGAGTGTGCTGTTACCGGACGTCGCCGCCAGCCTGCGCGGGTTGTACGGCGCCGAGGTGGCGGGGCAGTTGAGCTTGAGTCCGTGGTGGTGGCTCAGCGGCGTCGGCCTGAGTTTGCTCGGCGCGTTACTGGCGGGCGCCAACAGCCTGTTGCGCGCGGCGCGTTTGCCGTTGCTGGCGCTGGCCAATCCGCAAGCCTGGCATCAGGCTCATGCGCGATGGTTGCGGCGCCAGGGTTGGGTCGCCGCATTGGCGGCGGTGATCGCACTGCTGGCGTTGATCTGGGGCGACAGCCTGGCCAGCGGTTTTGTGCTGATGGCCGCGTTGCTGCTTGGCGCAGCACTGGCATTGCCGGTGTTGCTCAACGCCGTGCTCAACCTGGTGCTGCATCGCAGTCGTACGGTGCTCGGCCAATGGTTTCTCGCCGATTGCCGCCAGCAACTGCCGGCCCTGAGCCTGGCGCTGATGGCGCTGCTGTTGGCGCTGGCGGCGAACATCGGTGCCGGCAGCATGACCGCCGGCTTCCGCCAGACCTTCAGTGACTGGCTCGAACAACGCCTGACCGCCGAGCTCTATCTCAACCCGCAAAACCCGGCCCAGGCCCGGGAGCTGCACACCTGGCTCAAACAACAACCACAAGTCACTGCCGTGTTGCCGAGCTGGCAAGTGTCGATCCAGTTGCAAGGTTGGCCGGCGGACGTCTACGGCGTGATCGACCACCCGAACTACCGCCAGCACTGGCCGCTGCTGGAAGCGGTGGGCGACAACCCGTGGGAGCGCCTGACCAAAGACGACACGGTGATGCTCAGCGAACAACTGGCACGGCGCTTGAAGGTGCAGTTGGGCGATCACCTGACGATCCCGACGCCGAATGGTTCGTGGGCGCCGCGGGTGGTCGGGATCTACGCCGACTATGGCAATCCCAAGGGCCACGTGCTGGTCAACGTCAATCACCTGCTGCGCGGCTGGCCGCAACTCACGCCGAACCGTTTTAACCTGCGCATCGACCCGGCGGCGACTCCGGCGTTCCTTGTTGCACTGCAAAACCGCTTCGCGTTGGACGACAATCGCATCGTCGATCAGGCGCGGCTCAAGGGTTGGTCGACCCAAGTGTTCGAACGCACCTTCGCCGCCACCGCCGCGCTCAACAGCTTGACCCTCGGCGTGGCCGGCGTCGCGCTGTTCATCAGTCTGCTGACCCAGAGCCAGAGCCGCCTCGGCCAACTCGCGCCGCTGTGGGCGCTGGGCGTCACACGACGGCAACTGATGCTGCTCAACCTCGGGCAAACCTGGCTGCTGGCGCTGTTGACGCTGGTCATGGCGCTGCCGTTGGGCATCGCGCTGGCCTGGTGCCTGGACACGGTAATCAACGTCCAGGCCTTCGGTTGGCGCCTGCCGTTGCGGGTATTCCCGCTGCAACTGTTGCAGTTGATGGGGCTGGCGTTGCTCGCCACGCTGCTGGCGTCGGCGTGGCCGTTGTACACCTTGTACCGCACCCGGCCGGCGGACTTGCTGAGGACGTTTGCCCATGAGGATTAAGGCCGCGCTGTGGTTGGTTTTGGCACTATTGAGCGGTTGCGATAACTCGGCACCCGATGAAAAAGGCTTCGCCGGGATGGGCGGCGAGGCGTCCGCGTTTACGCCGGTGGTGCCGGGTCGAGTGTTCAGTTTTCCGGCAGATCATGGGCCGCATGATGGGTTTCGTATCGAGTGGTGGTACGTCACCGCCAATCTCAAGGACGCGCAAGGCAACGAGTTTGGCGTGCAATGGACGTTGTTTCGCAGCGCCTTGAACGCTACGCCCGAAGTGGCGGGCTGGAGCAACCCGACGATCTGGCTCGGGCACGCGGCGGTCACTTCGGCGACGGTGCATCACGCTGCCGAACGCTATGCGCGGGGCGGCGTGGGCCAGGCGGGTGTGAACGCGGCGCCGTTCAAGGCCTGGATCGATGATTGGCAGTTCAGCGGTCCTATGACCGATCTGCAACTCAGCGCACGGGACAAGGGGTTCAGCTATCAATTGCGGCTGACGTCAACCGGTCCGCTGGTGCTTCAAGGGGATCAGGGTTTCAGTCAAAAGTCCGAGCAAGGCCAGGCCTCGTATTACTACAGCCAGCCGTTTTTCCAGGCCAATGGTTCACTGGAGGTAGATGGCAAAACCTACACCGTCAGCGGCCCCGCCTGGCTCGACCGCGAATGGAGCAGCCAACCCCTCACGGCCAATCAAACTGGCTGGGACTGGTTTTCCCTGCACCTGGACAGCGGCGAACAGGTAATGCTCTACCGCATGCGGCAAAAGGACGGCGCGCCTTTTTTGACGGGCACCTGGATTGATGCCCAAGGGAAAACGCAGTTGTTGCAGGGCGACGACATCAGCCTCACACCCGGGGACACCGCCAAGGTTGCCGGCCGATCAATGCCTGTGCGTTGGTCGATAAAAATCCCCGGCAAACACCTCGATATCAGCATCAGCGCATTGAACCCGAATGCGTGGATGGATTTGCGCATTCCGTATTGGGAAGGGCCGGTGCGCTTGAGCGGCAGTCATGCGGGGCAGGGGTATCTGGAAATGACCGGTTATTGAATCGGAACTCTCGCCGCAACGACGTCCTCCTACGTTATGAAGCCCGTTCACTGGAGTCCGCCATGAGCGACGACCTCAAGCCCCCGGATCTTGCCACTTGGCAACGTCTGTTCGACGACAAGGCCTACTGGCAGCAATCCCCCGACGCCCACTACAGCGACCTGCTGCGGGTGGCCGACGACTTGCTCGGGCAGGGCGCCATCGACCTCGAGCAATGGCAAACCCTGAAAGCCAAGGCCGAGCAATCCCACAAGGATTCGCCCGCCGTCAACGTCGCCCGGGAAGTCGACGACCCTGAAGCCTGAGGAGCCCCCCATGAAACCCATTACCGAATCCGAACACCCCGACGAACCCCGGCCACCCGGTGAAACCGAGCGCGACAACGACGCCCTGCGCCCCACCGACCCGAACAAGCGCAAGGAAAACAGCAAGGGCACCGACAGCGGCGAATCCACTGCGCAAGAAACGGCGAACACGCCCTGATCCGCAGCAATGGTCGTCGTTGTCGTCACTTACATCGATACCACTGAAAGTGACCCGCCAGCACGAGAGTTGAGTATTAGCTCTACATAAACTGAATATTCTTGTATGACTCTTGTATAAGAATAATCAGCTTAACGTTCCAGTTGGTGAGTTTGGTGTTTGTAAGTTTGATATCCGATAAATATCCACCCAAGTTGTATACATAAAATTTCATGTATGTGTGTGCGGACATCTTCATCAACTTCTATTAATATGCCTTTCGTTCGCCCAGTGTCAGGGCTCTTTACCGGTGCATGGATTGCCAGGCCATTACACTGGGCGAACACCTTCTTTTAGTGCGACACGCACTTGCAGCAATACGTTAAGATGCGCGGCTTTTTACTCAAGGAAGAAAACGGCAGCCGCCGATCTGACACGGATGAAACCACTCTCCCTCTACCACCCGGCCCTCTATTGGCTGCGCGTGTGGCAAAAACGACTGTTCCGCCAATTGGCCTGGCGCTTCTCCCGCAAGACATACACCGTGTCGCTGGACAGCACCCGCTTGCCATATCGCTACCTCAAACACACCTCAAAACTGATTCGTAAACTGGGCAACTCCGATATTGCACTGCAACATAACAAAGTCATTAACCTGAAACTCGCCGTGGCTTCGGTCAATGGCGTTGTCATTGCCCCTGGTGAGTATTTTTCTTTTTGCCGGTTGGTGGGTCGACCGACTCGCCAGCGCGGGTATGTCGAAGGCATGGAATTATCCTTCGGAGAGGCACGCACGGGCGTCGGTGGCGGGATCTGCCAATTGAGCAACCTGATTCACTGGATGGCGATTCACTCGCCGCTGGTGGTGGTTGAGCGCTCAAATCACAGCTTTGATCCTTTTCCCGATGAAGGGCGGGTACTGCCCTTCGGCTCCGGGGCGGCGATTTTTTATAACTATGTTGATTTGGTGTTGTACAACCCGACGGATCGGCATTTTCAGTTGAAACTGAATGTCGGCGAACAACAATTGGAAGGGGAGTTGTTGTGTGACCAGATTCGGGAGTACCGGTATCACGTTTATCAACGGGAACATCGGTTTGTGCGCGACGGTGGCCGGGTGTTTCGAGAGAACGAAATATGGCGGGATGTACGCACCAAAGGGCAAGACAGTCAGTTGGTGAAGAGTGAATGTCTTTATCGAAATAGGGTGGTGGTCAAGTACGCGGTGGATGACGCGTTAGTTGATATACCGGTTGTAATATAAAAAACGGGCGATCTCAGGAGCGCCCGTTTTTTTATCTTTATCAGTTAAAGATCAGACCTCTTTTCTCCAGGCAGTGAAAGTGATGGCGGTGCCTTCATCCTCTTTATCCCGGATGTCGATTTTGTAGGTGCCGCCGCCCGCAACGCCGTCAACCCGTGCCTTTTCATCATTGGCCTGTAACTCGGCACCCTTGGCGCGCTGTTTGTAAAACCTCAGCACGTCGGCGAACGGCATATAGGTGTGCAACATGACCTCGAACTCATGCATGGGACGGCCGTCAATCTGGTCGAACTCACCCTCCATCGGGGAGCCTTTGATACCGGGCGAAATGTAAAACCCATCGGCGCCGACGCCCGAGAGAAAGGAGTTCGTCGGCAGCAGTGGGAGCATCGCCTTCGGAAGGTCGGACGGCAATTGCGAGGTCGTCCAGGACGGTTTTTTCGGGTCCGTGGTGATGTACTCGACCGAGCCGATCTTCTGCGCCTTGGCGCGTGTTTCCGGATCTTCGCTTTCAGCCCAATACGCGACCAGCGGCGGCAACTGTTTGCTCCAGACAATCATCGGGTCCGCGTCGCTCTTTTTCGCGCCTTTGGCCTGGAAAATCGTCAATACGGTTTCGGGACCCGGGTTGCAGGACAACGTCTCCGTACGGGATTTGACGGTGCAATGCCCATTGACCAACCCCACTGCGATCAACTGCCCGTTTTCATCCAACAACAACGCGGCGCGCTCGTCGCCGTGGTTACCGTCATCCATGGCGGTCAGCATCGTACGCCCGGCCGGCACGCCTTCCTCAAATATCGTGAACTCCGAATCGAGGGCATCGAGTATCTGCGACACGATCAAACTGCCGTCGAGGGTGTAGCTGCCGGTGGCGTAACCGATGAAATCAACCAATGCCGCGCGTACGGCCGGATCTTCATTGAGCTGAGGCGGCCGCGCAGCGGCAGGCGCGTTGGAGAGCTGCAGCACGGTGGTGCCGTCGGCACGCTTTTCTGAATGAAGTGACAATGCCGCGGCATCAAGAGAAACGGACAACGCCAAAAACAGGGCGAGGGGGCGTGCGATGGTAAACAAGGGTCATTCCTTTGCTGGGTGGTGATCCGGTTTTACTGGTCCATTGGTTTGTCCGCTGGGAAATTCCGGCTTTTTTTCGCCTGTATGATCATCGTACGGGCCAACTGATTGGGCAAAGCGAGATCTATGACCTGGTCAATGCTGGCGGGCCTCTGAGTTGGGGGTGGCGCGACTTCCCCACGGTGACCGCGGCCATGATCGAGATCGGCCCCAATCTGCCTGATTGCATCGGTGATCAGCCGGGCTAGGAACCGCGATGCAGGCGACAGATTGCCCTGTTGGTCTTGCTCAAACATGCAACAATCCGCCGCCGCGCACCGTACAGGTATCGGCGGCAATGGTTTCCCCCCAATCTTAAGGATCAAGATGAGCGCCTCTCGCACAAACATCATTGGCATGAAAGTCCACTGCAACGCCTGCGAAAAAGAATTCCCCATCGGCAACAAACAGCAGAAGTTGTTGCGTGAAGACCAGCCCATTGCGTGCAAGGGCTGCAAGGCCGAACTGATGATCTCGGCCTCGGAAAAACAACGCTTCCTGGGTTTCGGCAACCCGGCCAAACCCCTGATGTTGGCCCTGATGATCAGCGGCTTGCTGGCGGTGTGTGTGTTCGGCGGTACGTTCCTCGGTGTTCTGCAGTCCGATGGCCTGGTGCTGGTGGCCGTGGTGGTGATGGTCGGCAGCAACCTGGTGTTGGGGCCGATGATTAGAAATGCGACCAAGTCGCTGATGGTCAATCTAGACCCCAAGGAATCCCCGGTTGTGGCACCAGCAGCGTCTTGAGACCTGGGCTTGCCAGCCTGCCATTGGGGCAGGTTGGTCTCCAACCCTACCAGGACAACGCCTGCGCAATCTGATTCGCCTCTTTCCCGGATTGCCCACCCTCCATGATTGGCGCCCGTAGCAGCGACCGTACCCCCTCACGGTCCACAATCCAGAACGCCATCTTCGTGGGCGTCTTGCGCTGAATGCCTGCCACGAAGTCTTCAGGCACAGCATCTTGTTCGCCAGGCAGCTTCGTCACATCGAACTCCCATATTTGCCCGGTTGCTTGCGACTTTCCGGGTTCGGCCGATTTGGGTGAAAACTTCGTCTTGCGCATATCTGCGGCTTGTAGCCCCAGCTTTTTCACCATGAAGGCGCGCAGCAACGACTCAAGTTGTTCGTCCGATGTCTGAGCCGAATCCACGGTGAGGCCAAGCTGTGCCCCTGTTTGCAAGTTTTCGTAGTAGAAACGATTTTCCGTGTCCGTTCTCAAACGGTAGTCGCCCACGCGCAAGGGCAGGTGAATGCCTTTCCAGCTGTTCACCAGCGCATTTTCATCCTTCGGTGTTCCCCAGCCGAGCGTCGCATCACTTTGCTGCCATTCGATGAGCTTCCGGTTCAGGGCGATGGCCTCCTGAGTTCTGCCCTGGCGGTAGGCGATGTCCGCTGCGTAATCCAGCGCAGTGCGATAGAGGGGTAGATAGGAAGAGCCATTCTCCCAGGCAGGTAGGGCCAAACCCAGCGAGTGGCGAGCGGCGTCGAAGTCGCCGTGCCGGTACTGCGACACGCCGATAAGTGTCTGCACTCGCGCAACTTCATCCGGGAAAAAGGCGTCGGGCAGCGCCTTTTTCGCGAGCTCAGCAGCCTTCGACCAGCCACCCGGAAGCTCCCAGGTTGAATCCATGTCTTGGGTCTGTTCGGCCATCGTGCGTTCGCGGAACAGCGTTGGTGCGCTTTGCCATTTCAGTGCCGCGAACAACTTGTGCATTTGCTCAACGGCTTGGGCTTCGTCGCCTGATCTGAACATCACATCAATGTCCATACGCCACTCGCCGCGTAGCGCCGTCCAGCGAATATTGATGCATTGCTCGCCGTCACACTGTTCTGGGCTTCCCATTTTTGCGGCGGTCAGGTCGGCGAAGGGGAGGTCGGGCATCGCCGATGCAAATGCTCGACGCTTAGGCTGCTCCTGATAGGGTTTGAGCCAATCCTGGCGTTGCGATGCCGTGTACTTGCGTTGTGCTTCGTCGTAAACCAGCGAAATCTCCGCGCTCAGGCGGCCGTTCGCCAACGTCTGCGTGTAGAGGAGTTGGGTGGCGTCATCGCGTTTTTCTGCGGGCTCAAACTTCGCCAGCTTCCACTGCTCCACCAGGAGTGGCGTCGAGAAGTCAGCCAGTTCGTAATGCAAGCGCGGCTCGTCCGGCGACAAGCGCCATAGACCAGGCCCGGGGTTCACCACAGCGAAAAGCTTTTCCTCCAGGCGCGTAACTTCTGCTCGTTCACCCGCCATCATGCTTGCCTCGATCGCCACGCCCAGCATGCTCGTGATGCGGGTGTCGTGCCTGCTTGTCGACCCGACAGCGGCTGCTTGCCGCTCCCAATACGCGATCTGCTCTTCGGCGGCTTTCCGGGCTTCGTCGTATCGCCCTTGCTGATGCAGCAGATCGACGAGCAAGGCGCCCGCCTCGAGATCCGTGTAATCCATGGCGCTGCCCTTGCGGCCTGCCTCCATCGCCGCGCGGGCGGCGACCGTAGCCTCTGCCAGTGATTTCTCGTTGCTCAGGCGTTGTGCCTCGTGCATCAATTGAGCTGGACTGGGTGGCCGAGCTTTTGCCTGATCCGCCGGCACCGCCCAGGCGGCGGAGCAGGTTGACAGCAGGATCGCGCTAAAGAGGGCGCAGTGTCGGCGTCGTATCGAATGCTTCATGGTTGTCTCCCTGACACATGTCTAATGGGCTTACCGCACAGACATATAAAAATGCACAGCTCGGCGCGAAGGCGCTTTGCCATTTGAATGAAATTGACGCTCAAGACGACGAGCTCCGAACTCACAGTGGCCGCTTGACCACCCAATTTTTTATCGCGGGATCAATAGGCTTGTCCGCTTCAACCTCCGCCGGCGTTTGATTGAACTTCATGCCATTGCCACAGAACGCAGTGAACACATCCCCGTTGAAACTGTAGAGCTCGACACTCGTGACGGTTTCACAGGCATCACTCGCTACAACCTTTCGGGCGAACTTGACCCGAGACGACTGATAAGTGTCGTACCAGTCTTTGAAATAGGCTTTGGATCGGGCTGCGGATGCGCCGGGACTCAGGATATTGTTGGCAATCCGGGTATCGAGCGGGCTCGCCGCGAAACTTGAATAAGGCTGGATATCTTCGGGGCTGACTGGGTAGACACGTGCGTACCCTTTTGGGATGTCGAGTTTGACCACCTGCAACTGGGCTTCTTCTGGATAAACTTTGTAGACGACATCCAGAACTCCCAGGAATGGGGTGGATGGTTCTTTGCCCGTGTAGATGAACTTCTCTTCAATTTTTAGATTGAAGCGTTGGACTATTGCTTCGATTTGGTCGAGCCGTTTCCGTTCTTCCAAGCTGCTTTCCGCGATGGCAACTGGCTTCAGGTTTTTCAGTTGTTCGGGGATTGGGGAGATCTGGACCTGGATATCTGCCTGGGCGTTGAAGGCGGTGGCTGCCAGGATCAAGGGGATTATGGGTTTCAACATGCTTACTGGTCCTTGTAGGGGAAGCTTCCTGGTTTTGCTTTGTGTGTTTTACGTCGAAAGGGTGCGCATTGTGCAACCTCTCTCAAGCTTTACGTTCAACCACGATGAACATCATCAAAGTCATCGGCCTTCGGTGTCGAGTGAATACCTTTAGCTTCCTGAGCGCGGTAGTAAGCTTCGATGCTCAGAGAAGGATCAATCCGAGCCTTGATGATGCAGGGGTGTTGTTGCCAAGGGTATTGCTGCAACTGTTGAGTCAACTGCTTGAGACCCGTGGCCAGCCAGCCCTTTTCCGACTGGTCGCGCCAGCGTCTCGGATTACGGCCCGTTTTAGCATCGTTGGCCGCAGTTACCGGATCGAGGTGGCGACTTTGCTCCAGCACTGGCAGGTCCGGCAGTGGTTGGGTGACGTCCATGTAACGTTGCAGGCAATCCCAGAAGGCCAGTGCATTCGGTTGGTCGAGGCCCAAGGCGTGGACTTTGTTGGCCAGGCAAATCTTGGTGTCGGTGTAGCGGTGATGCAGCCATAGGGCATAGTCGTGGGAGCCATAACCGCTGGGAAGCAGTTGTAGCAATGGGTCGAATTCTTCGAACGGCGCAACGAAGAGGCGGCGGAAACGGCGTTTGAAGCGGAGCATGCCGTCGATGCGGTTGAATTCGCTTCCGTCGTGGGTGGTGATTTTGCTGTGGAGCCAGAGTAGGCAATCAAAACCGATGGCACCCATGAAGTAGAGAAAGGCACCGACCCATAGCGCTACTTGCAGTTTATTATGGCCCCATAATGAACCTGTCATTCCAAGCACGATTCCGGCGCAAACAATAAAACCAATAATCTGTACGTGGTGAACTATTTTTTTTCCTGTCATATAAAGAGTTAATGAGCCTAATGATAAAAGAAGAAATACCACTACCAAGAGTAGTAGCGACGAATCTCGCAGATACTTCGCTACCTCCAATCCGGGTAGAAGCGAGCTCAAAATCCAAGTTCCCCAAACGACCCAGATGAAAGGAAAACTCATCAGTTTTAGTAAGAATAATAGATGTGGGACCTTGCTTGAGTTTTGAAAGCGCCAACTTTTAGCATCGCAGTAAATTTCTTCTTTTTTTCCGAGTTTCTGCTGCTGTAGATAGCGCGTGTGCTCTTCACCTTGAAACTGGGTAGTAGTCTCCATCGCCGGCTCCAAATTGGCGTAATGACCAAAGGCGAGATGGGTGTCAAAGCTCCCTGAGCGATTGGCATCTTCTGCCCATTTTGGCGGTGGCAAAGGTTCATGACTGTTGCTGCGATAGGCACTGGCAGCGTATGGGGTATCCATTTGTACGGACATAGAGGGAACTCAGTGTTTTAGTGTGCCAATCCCTTGCGGTTACCGGCGTGATTGAGGTCGTGGCTGATTCTTGGCGGTTATCGGCTTTCAACTCGGCCTGTCGCTGGCGGATAGCCTGTTCCAGCTCTGGAGAGCGCTGGGACCATTGTTCGGGCGACAGGGGTTTGGACCACTGGCGGCACCAACGTTTCTCTGGGGCAGTTTACTGCCAGGGCGGTGCATGCAACACCTTTACCGCTTGATCCACATGGGTGTCAGGCAGGACTCGACCGTAGCCATCGACGAGAAAACGGGTACGACGGGTTCAACCGGGCAGGTTGAGAGAGAGGGCAACCCTGCAGTTAAAAACTGCAGGGAGAGTTGGCTTTTTTGCCTTGAATGGAGACCGGCTAATGGGGTTCCCGTTCACCTTGTTTTAATGCAAGCAGATTAGGTCTGAAAAAGCACCTTTGTTTGTGTAAAACATCACGCCTTTTTCTTTCCGCCGTTTTCTGCCTGATAAACCTCTGCAAAAATTTCAGTGATTGAGCGCAGGGGTTTTTGCTTTTTTAGTTCTTTGACCCGTTTACTCAGTCTTACCAATACTTCACTTGGCTTTGTCCATTGCTCTTCGGGTAGTGGCTCGGACCAATCACGCATGGTTTGCGGCAGTGCCTTACGTCCGACTTTCGCTATGCGGCGAATCTCCCATTCGACGATTCGATTGGGTAACGTCCAGAACGTCATGACGTGGTAAAGGTACCAAAAGAATGCATAGACCCAACCAACTTCCTTTTCGCGAATCCTGCGGTGCAGACGTGCTCGCGCATTTTGGAACGTGTGCATTCCCTCATGGAGCGGATCATTGGGACCTTGCAGGTCCATGGGATCTTGAATGCTTTTGAGGTTATGGACTTCGTACTCCATGTAGGCACGCACAGCTTCCCAATGGGCAACCGCAAGCGGCAGGCCTCCACAAACGAATTCAACGCTGACCATTTGGCCCTCATGTTGATATCCCATGCCCATCCCGTACTGTCGCCGGACACCATATTGCGTGGCGCCTTGCGCCTGAACTACCCAGGCGGAGAGCGATTCCCAAGGCACGAAAACTGGTGCATCAGCGTCTTTAGGCATAAAGCAGACTTCACGGCGCTGACGGTTAAACCGGGTGGGAATGACATGTAGATATTTGTTATGGTTACGAACCCATATACCTAAACCGATCGCTAATGTAAAAATGCCGAGCCATAATGCTGACTCCCAAGCTGCCAAGAAAACTCCTGTGACAGCATTCCAAATATCATCACTTTGATAACCAAATCCAGCCGCTATCGCACCAATAATTAGTGGAATAATAAATGTAATAAAACAAACGCCAGTGAAAGGTCCCCCCAGCGTCAGCTGCCATGTGAAAACTTGTGGCACACCACCACCAAAATCCATATACGAGTCATTAAGAGCACTGACATAGGGGCAGTGGCCTGATGTTTCGGTGGGAAGTGGCAAAGGTGCCAAATAGGTCGCCGTACCGGTACCAAAAAGTTCGACATCGCCAGCTTGTCGCGAAGTTAATAGCTGAGATGGCGGTGTCAGTATTTCAGGAGGCTTCGGCATGTTGAGTATGTTCCAGTGTCATTAGGTCGACCGTAAGTAGAGAGGGTGATTTGGTTGGGCGCGTGGAAACTGCCGGGAAATCACCATCCGACCTTGGATTGAGGCGTATGTAATGCGTTTCACCTACATCATTTAGGGGAAAAAACGGGACGGATTTGTTGACGAGTCAGTGCTCATGGGGACATTAACCTTGGCTTTGATAAAAGGTACACCTGGAGATAAATAAGGCTTGATGAATTCTGCAATTTTTATTTTTTGTTTTCGTTTGCAAAAAATATTAAGATTCTAGTTTGTTTTGTAATTGTTTCCATCTAGTATAACGCTGTATTTTAAATCGACTACTTCTCTATTAGTGGCGATGGCAAGCTGGGTGAGTTCCTTCCATTTAAATGCATGATGATGATATTCGGTTTGCAAGTTCTGGTAGCTTTTTGAGTTTGCCATCGATAGGTGCATCAACCCGATTCCCCCAGGTCCTATCAGTGCGCCGATCAGGAATATTGGATCAATGATCGCAAGTAAGATGAAACCAATCGCTGTAAAGCCGGAAAACCATTTCAAAAACGTCAGAGCCCCTTTGGGGAAATCTTTCCATTTGCAATACTCCACTCCGGATTGGGTGAAGCGATAGGCGAAATTCATTTGCTGGTGGGTCATGCAGGAAGTTACAAATAACATAAGCATATAAAAAAACACACAAGACAAGATTCGCCAAGGTTGCCCCATGCCCTCGTATACCGAGTACATGATGAATGCCCCCCCCGAGTATGAACACAGCTATAAACGCAAACATGAAATTTGCTAAAAAGGTATTGTAATTCCGAGCGCGAATGGTCCATCCAAACAGTTCTGGTTCATCGCCGTACTTCCATTGGAGTTGCGACGGTAAGTCAAGTGACTTATTGAAGTTGAACGTCGTAGGGCTCATTGATACATTCCGTTAGACCGCCAGTTTCAAAAGTTGGGTATTTTTTTGAATCAGTACAATATCGTCCTTTAGTTCACCGCTAAAGGCATTGTTGGCTCGGTCGGCTTCACTCGGAGCCCATTCTAGAGCCAATCGAAACATGTAGCCACGATTATCTTTGCGCTGAAGTACACCGGGTGGATATTTGACCTCCAAACTAAGCATGGGACTATCGTAGAGGTGTCGATCTTCACTTGCCATAGACGACGTTGGTCTGGGTGGATGTAAGTTAAATTACCCGAGTTGGGTTTGCTTCCGGAAAAATAAACTGTTCCATTCCTTCTTATCCTTTTTTCCGGGTACTCGATTCAACTAAAGCTCCAGTTCCAGGTCGCTCGCAGAGAAATAGCACTTTAGTGTATCTGTCCTTTTATCTTTTGTTACCATTTCATGTCGGTCTCTGTAAATATTGCATTTTCTGGTAGTAGTGAGCGTAGGGTTTCTAGATAACTATCAAATAGTTCGTTGGGATGTTTTGCTTCGAATCCCACCATAAATTCCGTTTCTTGCGCTAGAATGATTTTTCTTTTTCTGTCTACCGTTACATATTTATAGTTTTTCCAGTAAGCAGAAGTCTCTATTTTTGATCTGTTTTCCCAGCTTAGGAAAAATTTTGCGGCGACCACCGCCATGCCTGCAGGCCCAGCCAGCATTAAAATTAATGATTTTTCATATATGGCTAGTCCAATGATAAAAATTAGAAATGTAAAAGAGATAATTTTAAATATCATTCCAGCTGCTTTCGGAAAGTGTAGTCTTGACTCTTGAATTCCAAGTGAGTTCGTTATTGTATAACTATAAACAGTCTTTTGGTGTACCACGAGTACCCACATATAAATGGACATCAGAGTCCACACAACTCCTGCATGTAGGCTGAGGAAGGTAGATTGATCTCTTTCGGGCAGATTTAGAAAATAAACTTCATGGGCACCGTTGGCGATTGCTACTAACCCTAATAGAGTTAGCAGCGCCATGCCGATATCCATATGTAAAGTACCTTGCGGCAATGCCTTTATCGTCCATTTCAGCAGTATTTCGGGGTTTATTATATGTGTTGCTTCATCTCGATTATCGAGTGAAATAGTGTCGCTGTCGGTTTCCATGTCTGCCATTTTCTTCAACCGTGTATGAGAAATACAACTGCGTTATCCCGGCCTCAAAGTTTCTGTACGACTAATGTTACGCTACCCAACGCACTAATACGCGAAGAAAATAAATCTGTCCCGTTTATCTAGTCCCGTTTACCTAAACTCATCAATCTGCGTATTTTACATACTTTTCCATGAGGTTTGGCCGATTGAAAGTGTCGAGGCTATCTATCCTTCTCAGCATTTCTTTTACCTTGCCTTCAAACGTATCGTTGTCCATATCTATCCAGTAACGCGGTTTGCGATTTGTTTTTTCATCGTGTAAGGCTGTAACTGGATCTAGATGTCGATAGGGTTCGTACATTGGGATGTCGGGAAGTGCATGCCGGACATCCATGTAGTTCTGCAGGAAGTCCCACAGAGCGCAGGGTTTCTGGGTGGTGTTGTCTGGGGTGAACAGCGCATTAAGATTTATGTGTGCGCCGCAATATCGATGAATAAGTTGTAGGCCGTTCATTGGCAACCCTTGTCGATCCGGCGTCGTTACGATGTAGGCGTCAAACTCATAGAAAGGAGCAGCGGTATTAACGTCAGATTTTGTTTTTTTCCTATGTTCGTAGTTAAATATAGTGATTTGCCCAGTAGTGCGATTTAATTCCCATAACGGCCCCGTTGGTGGACGAAACCAAAGTTTTGGAGAATACTTGATAATGATACTGTTTATCAGCCATAGCGGTAATAAAATGGCTGATAATAATACAGTAATTGAGTTGCTCAAGACCTTACTCGGGTCAAAGGTGTCAGAGTCAAATTCGAATGCGATATCTGTTAGCAAGGCCAGTGGGGCTAAAATAATTAAAGACCATTTGCAGAAAGTTCGAAGCGATAGCCAAAACCGCGAACGATAAGGCAACTGAGAAAATCGAAAACGTTCATGATCATATTTACAATGTAATTCGACGTCTTCAAATGGACGTGGCTGATATTTCCCATTTTCCTTCAACTCTTTTTTTTCTTTTTCCCATTGCTCCCAGAAACGCATGCTCTCTGGTGTCGGGTCCTGCATGATGTTGTCCGGAATCACATCCTGAGTATTTCCCCAAGGCAAGCGAATTCCCGTAGCTTTATGTAATGAGCTACGCTCAGTTGAGGCTGCCTGCTGGGGTATGCGGTCTGAGCGGTATGCTTTGCTAGAGTAAGAGGATTTTTGCTCAATGAGTCTGGACATTACTAGGCCTTATGAGTCTGTTCATGGGTCCAGAAAATGGCCGGTTGGTCATGTTAAAGTCTGCTTTGGCAAATTAAGGGTCGTAACGTGTAGGGGCTTTGACGCCAGGTGCTGGAAAGTAAAGTTTTTTTCCGACTGGCTTTTCAGGGCGAACTGCGCTCATAAGAAAAACATCTGTCCCGTTTACCTGTTTTTTCTACTGGCAAAAACTCACAATTAATCAACATACTTAACATGTTTTGCCATCAGGTTAGGGCGGTTGAACGTATCTATTGCGTCGATGCAACCAAGCATTTTTTTGACCTTTGCATCAAACGTATCATTGTCCATATCAATCCAGTAACGCGAATCACGGTTACTTCGTTGATCGAATGAAGAAGTGACGGGGTCCAGATGACGATAAGCTTCGTGTGCTGGAATGTCGGGTAGCGAGCGACTAACGTCCATAAAATTTTGTAAAAAATCCCATAATGCGCAGGGCTGCTGTGTCGTATTGTCAGGGGTTATCAAGTCATTGAAATTAATACTAAGGTCACGATAACGATGAGCGATAGATAACCCGTGCATAGGCAAGCCTTGGCGATCAGGGCTGGTAATGATGTATGCATCAAATTCATAGAAAGGGGCTACAGTTTCTTCGATTTCTCCCTCTTTTTTAAAATTTTTGTAATTGAAAATTTTGACCTGCCCAGTACGCCGGTTGAGTTCCCATAGAGGACCTATTGGAGGGCGGAACCAAAATTTCGGGAGGTTTTTAATGACAATATCGCCTATTGTCCAACACACGAGTGGTATACCTATGGCCCAAGCATAAAAATTTACGATCAAGTCAATTGTGAATTCCCACGCTGTTTTTTCTGATGCCGACATTACTGTAAGGTGAGCCAGTATCATAATGGGTGTCAGTATAATAGCTGTCCACTTTCCTACGGTTCTTAGAAGTAACCAGAATTGAGAGCGAAAAGGTAACTGTGCATGACGGAATACTTCATGATCATGTTTATTATGTAGCTCTATATCCTCCAGCGGGCGTGGAACATAAGTGCCATTCGCCTTCATTTCATTCTTTTCCTTTTCCCATTTTTCCCAAAAACGCATGCTTTCTGGTTTTGGGTCTTGGAGTATTTTTCTGGGAGTAACTTCTTGTGTGTTGCCCCAAGGTAATCGGGATCCGGTCATTTTATGCAGCAGACCACGGGTTGCGGCGTCGGCCTGGTCAGGAATTCGATTTGGGTCGTAGGCTTCGTTCGAGTAGTAAGAATGTGATTCGATGAGGCTAGACATTACGTGGCCTTATGAGTCTGTTCATCGGCCCAGAACGGCCGGTTAATCTTGTTGAAGTCCGCTTTGGCATATTCCGGGCCATAACGTGTAGGATCTTTGACGCCAGGCGCCGGAAAATAACGTGTTTCCGACTGGCCTTTAAGGACAAACGGTGCACGAACTGCCCACTCGAAACCTATGTGTCTATTAGGTTTAGTCGTCCCTTCAGGGGGGGCGAGATAAAACTCTAAGGTATCATTGAAAACGCATTGCGCCTTGAACAGGAAAAGGAGGACATATTTATTTTCGCTCCTGTCCCGATTATCACTTGCAAGGTTGACTAGTTTTTGTCGCGCCCCTCCTCAAAATCGGTAGAAGGTGGAGCAAATTTTTTTGCAATAGCCACGAATTTGTCAATATCTGCTCTAGGCAGATGTATCGGTATATAAAGATAGTTATCTTCAATACGCATATCTGGGTTGTAACGGCGCTGAACGGCAACTAAGCTGCGTTTTCTGTCGATAAGCACCGAGTTTGGGCGATCCCAAGTGAATCTCAAGTTTTTTGTGGGGTTTTTCCAGTTTAAAAGGTGTATCGCACTGACGAGGGATATTCCTGCTGGACCTGCTAGCAACCATGCTGCTGATGGGTTATCGGCGATAAAAATAAACATTGCAATAATGAATGTTCCCGCTAGCCATTTAAATATAGTTCCGGCAAGCTCAGGGAAGTGAGTCTTATACTCGACATCTAGTTCTTTATCGGTGATGACATAGTGGTAGATGTTTTTTTGTCGTATGACTAATATCCAAAAATATAAAGTCATGCATAGGCAAACAATTCCAAGGTGAGAACTTAGAAAAGTTGAGCGTTGTTGCAGAGGTAGGTCCAAGTAAAATATTTCATGTATTCCATTTAATAGCGCGGTCAGTCCAATCAAAGTCAATACAATCATGCCTATATCCATGATTGAAGTGTTGTGAGGCAAAGCTTTTATAGTCCAGGACATTTGGACTCTACCTGTAATTGGCTCATCTTCCATGACGTATCCATTAGGTGTTGAACTGTTCATTATTTCCTAAAGCGGAATCGGTACAACAGCACCCTGCATTCAAGAAAATAAATCTCTCCCCTTTTTTCGCCACTTTTCCCCATTGGTTACCAGGGCCAAGGCTCTTCGCGGAACTCGATTTCGTTTGGTAATGTTTTGCGTAAAGTTTCTAAACAGTAATCAAACAGTCTCTTGTTTGGAAGGCGCATATTGAACCCTACCGATGTTTCATCTTGATATGAAGCTACGATCATCAATCTGGCGCGATCAACAATCAATAAATTGTACAGTGGCCATTCGGTTGACCTGGTCTTTATTTCATTTTTCCAATTCAATAAGAAGCGAGCTGACCCTAACGCCATAGCGACTGGACCAATCATGAAAATAAAGGATTCAGTGATAATTGCTGTGAGAATAAATAATAGTACTATCCCTATGGCTGAACATTTGAATAGCGGGCTCGCAAAGTTTGGAAAATACAAGTAATACTCAACAGTCGCTCCGGTTTTCGTGATTTTATAATTAAATACGGTCTTTTGTCGCGTCATTGTGAGAAACATAAAGAACATACCATACGCTATGCAGCAGATAGCTATCCATGATTCGAGGTTGTCATAAATACTACCCCACATCCTCCAAGTGACGCCTAGGCAAATTAATGTGGGTATCAAGATCATAATGATGGGTCCAAGTATGATCTCCCGCAAAGGTTGATTTAAGGAGCGGGTAGTCCATTCCATCAGCACATTATCATCCGGATTGTTGCTATCCACGTCGCCTTTGATGTCGCAAGATGTTCTTGTGCAATCGGCGGGTAGTGATGCATCAGTTGTTTTCATGTACACCTTGCCAGCACTAATGCATTTAAGCGATCGGATGATTTAACTTGTAAGTTTGTTTTGCTAAGTCCATAAACTTCTGTGTTTTCATCAGTATTTAATTCAACTTGGTAAAGGTATCTCCGATCATCTTAGTGGAAAAAACGTGGAAAAAACGGGACGGATTTATTTACGAGTCAGTGCTCATAGGGACATTAACCTTGGCTTTGATAAAAGGTACACCAGGAGATAAATAAGGCTTGATGAATTCTGCAATGTTTATTTTTTGTTTGCGTTTGCAAAATATATTTTGATACCAGTTTACAATGCCGTTGTCGTACATGGTGTACTTCAAATCTACTATTTCTCTATTGGTCGCAATGGCCAGCTGCGTGAAGTCCTTCCATTCGTATGTCAGATGATGGTATTGAGTCTGCATTTTTTGGTAACTCTTGGAATTCGCCATCGAAAGATACATTAAGCCCATACTTCCTGGACCTATCAGCGCACCGATAAGAAAGGCCGGATCAATGGTCGCCAAGCAGATAAAAACAATCGCGGTAATTCCGGAAAACCATTTTAAAAACGTCAATGCCCACTTAGGAAAGTCCTTCCACTCACAGCACTCAACTCCAGATCGAGTGAAACGATAAGCGAAATTCATTCGTTGGTGGGTCATGCAGGCGGTTACAAATAACATGAGCATATAAAAAAATACACAAGACAATACTCGCCAGGGTTGACTCATTCCCTCATACACCGAGTACATGATAAGTGAGGCGCCAAGTATGAATAAAGCCATAAACGCAAACATGCAGTTGGCCACAAAAGTATTGTAATTTCGTGCGCGAATAGTCCATCCCAATAGTTCTGGATCATCGCCATACTTCCATTGGAGCTGCGGCGGCAAGTCAAGTACCTTGTTGAAGTTGAACATCGTAGGGCTCATTGATTCATTCCGTTAGAGACCGCTAGTTTCAAAAGCTGGGTGTTTTTTTGACTCAGCACAATGTCGTCCTTTAGCTCACCGCTAAAGGCATTGTTGGCGCGGTCGGCTTCATTCGGAGCCCATCCGAGTACCAATCGAAAATGTAATCACATTCATCTTTGCGCTGATGCACGCCGGGTGGCTACTTGATCCTCAACTCAACAAGAAAGTAAATCTGTTCCTGTTGAGCTTTACGTTCAACCGCGATGAACATCATCAAAGTCATCGGCCTTCGGCGTTGCCTGGATGCCTTTAGCTTCTTGAGCGCGGTAGTAAGCTTCGATGCTAAGAGACGGATCAAAGCGCGCCTTGATGATGCAGGGCTGTTTTTGCCAAGGGTATTGCTGCAACTGTTGAGTCAACTGCTTGAGACCTGTTGCCAGCCAGCCTTTTTCCGACTGGTCGCGCCAGCGTCTCGGGTTACGGCCCGTTTTGGCGTCGTAGGCAACAGTTATCGGGTCGAGGTGGCGACTTTGCTCCAGTACTGGCAGGTCCGGCAGCGGTTGAGTGACGTCCATGTAACGTTGCAGGCAATCCCAGAAGGCCAGTGCATTCGGCTGGTCGAGGCCCAAGGCGTGGACTTTGTTGGCCAGGCAAATCTTGGTGTCGGTGTAGCGGTGATGCAGCCATAGGGCATAGTCGTGGGAGCCATAACCGCTGGGCAGCAATTGCAGTACTGGATCAAATTCTTCAAAAGGCGCTACGAAGCGGCGGCGGAAACGTCGCTTGAAACGAAGCATGCCGTCGATGCGGTTGAACTCGCTGCCGTCATAGGTGCTTATTTTGCTGTGGAGCCAGAGCAGGCAATCAAAACCGATGGCACCCATGAAGTAAATGAGGGCACCGATCCATAGGGAGATTTGTATTCCATCATTCCCCCAAAGAGAGCCTTTTTGCCAATACACGATACCTGCACAAATGAAAAAACCTACGATGTGAATATGATGGACTATTTTTTTCCCCATCATGTAAAGCGTTAGTGAGCCAACTATGAGTACGGCGGAAATAACGAGAAAAAAAAGTAATGATAAGTCCTGTAAGTACTTAGCTGCGTCATGGCCTGGAATAAATGATCCCAGTATTCCTGCCCATGCGATCCAGCCAAAAGGAAAGCTGATTAGTTTTAGTATAAAAAGTAAGTGTGGAATTTTGCTGGAATTCTGAAAACACCAACGTCTAGCGTCGCAATATACTTCTATCTTTTTTTTATGGTATTTCTGCTGTTGGTAAACTAAATGCTCCTCACCTTGCAACTGGGTAGTAATTTCCATTGCCGGGTCTAGATTGGCGTAATGTCCAAAGGCGAGATGAGTATCAAAGTTTCCTGAACGATTGGCATCTTCTAACCATTTTGGAGGAGGTAGGGGAGTGCGGCTGTTGCTGCGGTAAGCACCGGTAGCGTACGGGTTATCTATTTGAGCAGTCATACAGAGAACTCGGTAGTTTCTATTTGCCAATAGGGCGGGGCGGCATCCGGCAGTAAGTTATCTGGCGGCAATCGACGGTTGGCCTGGGTGTAGGCTGACCAACTTTTGGGGCTTGGTTTAGGCAACATCAATCGCTCATTCTCTTGATCTGCACTCAGTTCAAACTGAGCACTGACTTTCAAGTCCTGAGTCATAGTCACATTATGGCGATCTAGAAAGCTGCGTTGAGGAACGGGAAGGCTGGAAGGAAGAACATAAAGCACGCTATTGGCATCTAGCGAAAGCGCTGCTAGCTTGGGGGGCGCAACAGGGATCCGTTCATAACGTTTGATATCGAAGGAAACATCTTTACGCAGCCTGCTTTCAAACTCCTGGACGACCAATTGAAATCGCTGGTCATTCTCGAACATTGACAACAGTGGGGAGCTGAGAACGATTGCCCAATCTTGATCGACTAGAGGCTGTTTTCCGGGCATGACACATTGCAGCTCAGAATTTGGCAATGGAGCACGACCGCTATCAGCTTGTTGCAATACCTTGAGATGAGCCGCAGGCGCTTTTTTTCGCCAGTCGGCCAACCGCTGTACGAATATTTGCGGTTTTCCGATGATGCCGATCAGTTGTTGGTAGGCGATTTGCGGATCCTTCAAGTGAACGAAACGCTGGCCATTGCCAAAAGCCTGATCTAGCACGCCAGTTTCGGCAAACTGGACGCCGAATGGACCTTTTTTTACTACGATTTCCATGTCGCTATCGGTCAATAAGTTGGCCGCGATGGTACCACCGATAGTCAGTGTTACGCCGACTATAAGAACATATGGATTGATAACCCAGCCTAGAGCGTATGCTCCCCACAAGCCACCACCCACAGCAGCCACACCATATGCTGCTGCTGCGTCAGTATCACCTTGGCCGAGTGCTCGATAGCTATCCCATCCGCTTATGACCGAACCGAGTAACGTAGCTGTTCCGCCTAAAGCACGTAGAAGAGGTAACTTAGGGCTGCCAGTTTGCTTTTTTAGATTGTTTGCCCAGCTTGGTGAAAGCTTCTTCACATTGATCCGTGGAGCCGTTATGTGATTTGTTACCGACGAACCAAATAGCAATTTGCTGTGACTACCTAGGGCGGCCATTAGATCCAGAGTACCGCCAACGCCGCCCCAAAAGCCTCGCAGTGGTTCTCCGCCCGACTCGAAATCACTATAAGCCTTTATCTGCACCCACAGGTTATAAACCGCAAACGCCACCATCAACGTCGGCACAACCTTGTTCTTCTCCATCGTCTCGGTAACAGCTCCGAAACGAACGCGGAATTCGCTGTATTTTGCTAAGTCAGCATTCCCTTTTGGGATGGCAATGACTGTGACATCGCGCAACGTAGGACGCCTTGCGCCCGAGTCACGTGGGCTGGTGCTGCCCACGGTTGCGCCGGACTGATCATGCAGCGTGGCGTAACGGTAGCTTTTCCGAGTCAAGGCTTGGCGTTCAACGTCGGTGAGTCCGCCACGCAGTCCTGCACCCTGTACACCAATAACCACGTAGTTTTGCGCGAGCGCCTGGCCTTGGGGCATTAACTTGATCTCGGCCATTTTCGGCGAGAGTGCAGCCAGGGTCACAAATGTGGGGGAGAACAATCGATCAAGCTGGATTTTCGACGCGTCCTGAGACAAACGGCCGATCTGGGCCACGACACTGGCGCCGAAGTTATCGAGTAAATCGGCGAGAAAATACGCGAAGCCTTTGCCGGCACTGGGATGATCCACTTCGCCAGTCAGTGATGCTGTCAGCATCAACGTGCTTAATCCCATGGCCTCCGGTTTTGGCTCTTGACCGCTGTCGCGCAGGATTTTCAAACGTTTAACAAGGTCTGGCAACTGGTCAGCGGTTTTTGCCAGCATCAGGGCGCCCAGTGGGTGCTGACCCTCGAGTAGGTCTTGTACGAGACGATTGATAGGGGCGGTCAGTTCCGGGTAGCCCTTGCCGGTATACATGGCGTCACTGCGGTTGGGTACCTGGTTCAGCGCATCGAGTGCTTCGGTCAGCAGGCAATAAGGTTCCAGCAGCGCTTCGGTGTGACTGTAGCTCCAGTCGAGCAGCACCGGATGCAATTTTTTGTCTAGCAGTTCTACAAGGGTTGATAACAGTTTCGCCAGTTTTTCACGACTCTTCTCACGAGCTTCTTCGAAGACAGCTTTCTGCAGTTTAGGCAGGTCGACCCCGTCGCTAAGTTTGGCGAGTGGACCGGCGAGGGTGCTGTAAAGCACTTGTGCATAGCGCCCGTGAGGTTCATGGGGTACTAGTGCATTTAGGGTCTGCAGGTAATCAACACAATCACGTATTTGAGAAGTTGTGTGGCGCAAGGCGAACAATGGGTCATCGAGAATCATGCCTACCAAATGCGGGTAATCTCGCAATTTGTTTTGGGTCAGCACGTCTGTCCCGGCTTCTGCATTGGGAAGCGCAGCCGGAGGAGTGCGCTTGAGTTTTGCCGCCAGCTCCTGTTTGCGCTGTTGCAGTTTCAAAATCAACGCATCTGTTTTGAATGCAGCAAACTCTGGAGTAAAGTCCGCAGGATCTTCCAAGGCGCTTTCGATATTGAAGTCGCGCGCCCGCAACCCTTTGACTAGACCCTTTACCGGGGTCGCCGGATAAATCAACGAAGCCTTCCAGATCTGCGTTTCACCCGCAGTCGCCGCCCAGGCAGGCGCCATGTTTTGGCTGCGCGCCTTGATCCGTCCGGAGTCCTTTTCAAGCCATTCGATGTATTCCCATGTCCATGGCAATTCGCTGTAGGCCATGCTGAGTTGGTCGCCAACGAATCGACCCTGTAGAAACATCGGAACTAGAATCAAAAATTGTTTAACGCACACTGGTTCGCGTTTGTCGGCATCGCCTTTTTTCTCGGCAATCTTGCGCCAGTGGGCCACGTCGACTTCGAACAGCTGACCTTTACCGTCGGTTTCCAGTTCTCGCCACAGTTTGTTTTTCAGGAACACATAGATGCGGCCAGGGCGCGGTAACGCGCCTTGTAACGTTTCATTGAGTTTGTCATGCCCCGGCAGCCGCGCCAGCGGGGTGACCGCCAACAACGTGTTGTGCTGGTACTTTTCTTCTTCTTGAGTGGTCTTGGCATCGACCATGATCGGAATCTGCAGTTTGCCGCCATCGGTACGTTCTACGTTCAGCGCTAATCGCGACTTTTGCTCATTCTCGTATTCGGTTTTCTTGCGAGTCCCTTCGCTGATGGGCTTGTCGTTAAAACTGCTCATGCCTTGCCCTCCGGGCCCAGTAGTTGCAATTGGCTGCCCAATTCAGGGTCACCCCAGACATCGACGATTAGAGCCTCCGGGCCTTTTTCGCCTGGGGTTTTTCTCGGTGCGGCATTGTTGACCGGTGCATTGCCCAACGTCTGCCCGACTTGCGCGGTGTCTGCGGGTTTAGGTGGTGTCGGAAGAATCGGCGCAGCCCCCGTGCCATTACCGGCGCTGCCGCCAGAGTTCATGTTGATCACTGGCCCGCTTAGCGTGACGCCGCTGCCGTCGATCTTGATGAAGCTTCCCCCGCCAATCAGGGTTAATTCAGTGCCCGCTTCCATTACCACTTTCAGGCCACTGTCGAGATGGATTTCCTGACCGGCCTCAATAAACTGCCCAGTCCCAATCTTGACATGCTGGTTAACCCCCACCGTCAAATGATCATTCGCCTGCGTCTCCACCTTCCGGTCTGCATAAACCGTGTGGTGTTCTTCAGCCTTGAACTCCGTATAGCTGTTCTTCTCAACCGTATCGTGGCGTTCATTGCCGACGCGGATCTTCTGGTCGTGCTCGATGTTTTCATCCCAGTCGCGCTGGGCGTGGAGGAAGATTTGTTCCTGGCCTTTTTTGTCTTCGATGCGCAGTTCGTTGTAGCCGCCGCCACCGGGGGAGGTTTGGTTCCCAAGTTGGGGGTCACGCGACTTGTGCTTCGATCTCCAGCTCTGTCTCCCGCTGAGCTATGGCCGACTCCAACTCTGGTGAGCGTTTGGCCCATTGCTCGGGGGGAAGCGGTTGGGACCATTCTTTTATTTCCGAGTCGGTCAAGTCAGGCGGCGGAACCAGCTTGCGTTCTTGCAAATAAAAACCTAAGGGAGCACCTAAAAAGACGGTGAAAAAAACATCTTTAATTGCAGATTTAAAGTCGCCCTTGACAGCGGACTTCAATGCGTCGAACAAAATACTAATGGTCCAGCCGATCAAGCCTTTTTGGCTATTCTCGCCCTCAAAATTGCACTTCGGAACGGCTTCAGGCCCAACCTCCATGTAGCTGCGCATGCACTCCCAGAGACACATGGCCGTTTCGCCGCCGCCGCAACTGAATCCCAAGCTGAAGTCTCGTTCCTTCTCCGGTGCATCTGGGTCAGGATTGCGAAAGCCTACGACCAATAGGCCTTGAGTAGTTTTACCGTGCTGACCGACGGAGTGCATTGCTACCGCTTGAGCAGTAACCTGCTCCCAAGGGACGATCCAGTAACGGCCGTCATTGAATGGCACACAGACCTCGCGGCGCTGGCGGTTGAAGCGTACAGGTAGCGGCACGGGCTTAGTCAGCCCATGTAAAAGGATCAATATCGGAATACCAACTAGCACCAACGACAAGAGGGCTGTTCCCACCAGCCTCTCGCCATTTCGCTCTATGTAGATCATGAGTAAACAGAGCATTACCACCGGCCACAGCACCATTACAGCAGAGCCTATGCTGTAGGAGCCAATGTCAAGACATACCTCGTTCTTGCGCCAGATAGTATTGAGTACATCCTTGGGCGTTTGTCCTGTCGGAACGGCCAGTGGTGCCAGGTAGTCCTCTCGTGAGAGCGGTCCGTTGCGGCTACCGGGTTTGGCTGAGTTCATGCCTTATCCTTGGCTTCTAATAGTTTGGTTCCCAAGTTGGGGGTCACGCGACTTGTGCTTCGATCTCCAGCTCTGTCTCCCGCTGAGCTATGGCCGACTCCAACTCTGGTGAGCGTTTGGCCCATTGCTCGGGGGGAAGCGGTTGGGACCATTCGACGACGGCGGGATCGGTCAGCTCAGGTGGTGGGGCGAGCTTCCAGTTTTGCAATTTTTCGGCCCAGTATGTTCCTAGGAAAATAACGAAAAATAACCCGTGCAATACGTCTAGAAAGTCGCCTTTGAAAAAGCTGGTTACGATGGAGCCGATCTGTGTCTCGGCGTATGGCTTTCGTCCCAATCGGCTATCCGGGATCGCATGTGGCCCCTTCTCCATGTAGCTGCGCATGCACTCCCAAAGGCTCATAGCCGTTTCGCCACCGCCGCAGTTGAATCCTAGACTGAAGTCGCGCTCCTTCTCCGGCGCATCAGGATCGGGATTGCGGAAGCCCACTACCAATAGACCTTGAGTGGTTTTGCCGTGCTGCCCCACCGAGTCCATCGCTACTGCTTGGGCAGTAACCTGCTCCCAAGGCACGATCCAGTATCGGCCATCTTTGAATGGCACACATACTTCGCGGCGTTGACGGTTGAAGCGGATTGGAGGCGGTACGGGACTCATTAAACCTTTCAGTACTAGGAGAATGGGAATGCCAACTATGAAAAGCGAAAGGGCCAATGTTTCCCAGAAAATTACGGAATTGCGCTCGTGATGAATAAGCCAGATACAGAAAAGCAGTACCGGCCAAATGACCATCACTGCCGAGCCAATACTGTAAGAACCGATGTCAAGGCAAACGTCGTTCTTGCGCCAGATGGTGTTTAGGACATCCTTTGGCGTTTGCCCTGTAGGAACGGCCAGTGGTGCCAAGTAGTCCTCTCGCGAGAGCGGTCCTTTGCGGCTGCCGGATGTGGCTGAGGTCATGCCTTGTCCTTGGGTTTCAAATAGCTGGGGTTCTGTTGCGGACCTAGGCGGTGAATGCTGGCCCGATCAAGCTCTGGGGTTGGTTCGCCGGAGCGCAAGGTGACGATTTCACCATCCGGGCTCAATAATCCGCCATTGGGTGACAGGGTGTAGGCCAAGCCTTTTGCGCCGCCAATAGTAGCACCGACTCCGGCCAGCAACGCCACCGGGCTGAGGTAAGACAGGCGTAAAGTCAGGCGGGTGAGCGGTTGGGGAAAACTACCGCTCAAACGAAGGCCTTGACCCTCATCGACCGGGATCCAGGTGCATTGGCTGGCATTCAACCAAGTAGATCCGAGGTCAGTTGGCGTGCCGCGGGTACCGGTGCCGAAGCCGGCGGAAGCGGGAGTTAAGTTGCCACTCATGGCTAAATCAATTTGTGCGGCACCCGGCGCCGCTCCAGGCAAGTCAATCGTAAGTTGGTTGATGCCGTCCTGAGTAATCGTGTCACCCATTGAACCACTGATGCGTACTTCCCGCGTTTCCATAGCCAGACGAGGCTGGTAGAGGAGCATCATCAGTTCGTTGATTTCGTCCAGCTGTGCCTGAGGTGCGATGAAGTTGTGAGTGTCGGCTCGGCGACGGGACCAACAGCAGTTAGCCAGGTAGCTTTGCAGAGGGTTGGCCTGGCGGAACCATGCAAACAGGTACAAACCTCCCAGACCCAGAAGCAAAAGATTGAGCGGGCCCATGCCAAGTCGAAAGCGCTTTATTGCGAGAGGAGTCGAGATTTTGTTCGACAAGCGCATCCCAGTGAGGCTAAGACCTAGTAGTGCCTGCGCTCCGTATACTGCGATCTGTCCGGTAACGGCCAATTGCTTGATTTTCAGCCACGGATCGATTGAGCTTTGAGCGCTATCTATTTGAATTTTTAACGATGCGAACTCTTGGAGGGCTGCTGCTGCTGACACTACCCCTACTATTCCTCCAAACAGGGTCAGTGTAGGAGCTACTACAGCCCCACGACCTAGCTCTTGAACTCCCTTCCCCAAAATCAACCAATTCTGAATCACCGCCCCCAACGCAGCCCCGGCATACAAATACGCTGACATGCTATCCGCCTGCCGTTGCGCATCGCTGCCCTCCAGCGCGGATGCCTGTCCGGCATAGGTGCCGGCGTTGAGAATGTTGACCACCAGTGCCGCCAGCGGCAGCAGGCCACCTGAGGCCTTGACCGAGGGGGCGTTGACGATGCCGTTGACGCGACCGAGGCTGATGGCTTGAGCGGTGCTGCGGGTCCATTGGCTGAGGGCTTCAGCGTTCTGGCTGACCAAGCGCCAGACCTTGATACCGTTCTCTACGCCCTGCACTAGGCGGGTGTTATCGCCGAAGCGGATGACCAGGAATAATCCCATTGCCATCGTCGTGCCTTTGCTTGCATGAATCAAAGAGGCGCCGAGGCGGGTCATGGTTGCCGTCCAGGCACCCTCCAGATTGCTCGCTAACCTCTCGATATTGCGCAGGGTGTCCGCGTCCAGAATCTTGAGTGCGGCTGCGCGGGAGTCGGCAAGGTTTTCCAGACTGAGCGCCGTGACCAGTTCGTTGAGGCGTGAAGTGTTGTTCACCGCCGCTTCCAGGCTCGGACTCCACGCCTGGAACACCAGTCGCAGCAAGCCGGGGTCATCGCTGCTCACGTAATCGGCAAACTGTTTGGCGCCTTCGCTACGGCTGCACTGAGCGCTGAGGCAGGCGACCGTCAAACTTTCAAGCCAAGTGAGGTGTTCTTCGCTGCTCTGGTCGACAAACCAAGTACCACTGTCGTTGCGTGGCAGGTAGGTTTTACGATCGGCGTACAGCAATTGATGGCGCTTTTCGACTTGTTTGAAGTGCTGCGGCGCTTCCTGATCCAGCCAATGGTCCATGCTCGCCAAGTCGATGTATTCACCAACCTTGGTTCCGCCGCCACCTTCCAGATTGCTGACTTTTTCCTGGCGATAATCCCGCACGACCTGTTGCGCTTCCTGATGCAATTCGCTTGGGATGAAGCTGCGCACCTTGTTCAGTACGGCCTCTTCGCGAATACGCACCTGGGCCAACAGTGTATCCGCCTGGGCATGCCCATACTGTCGACCGCGTTGTTGGTTGATGCGTGTTTCTTCCAGCATCAGGGTGTTCAACTGCTTCTGACTATCGATCAGCGTGTCGCCCTGTTCCGGTGTCAGTTGCAGATTGTGTTCGCGATACCGGTAGTTGAGCAGGTTGGCAACTTCGCCACCGTCTTCGGTAACCATGCTGCGGATAAAACTGCCGATGGTCTGGCGCAAGCTATTGTCAGCAACCCAGTCTTCATGCTCCGCCTCGATCTTGTTCTGTTCGTGGTCGATATCCCGCAACACCCCCAAATCATCATCAAGCGCAGCAAACACCGCATACAAAGGTGGCGACTCGCTCTTGGCTTTGTCTATCCAGGCTTGCGTAGGCGCCAGTTCCCATGGGCTGGCGCTCCAGCTTCCGGGTTCTTCAACGGGTTCGCCCGGTGGCTGGGCTGCAGCGGCCTGTTCGCGTTCGTGTAGAGATTGCGAGCTGGTCGAGTAGGCTTTGATGTTGTCTTGGGTCGGTGCGGCTTGCGCGGTTTTGCGTTGTTCTTTCACGCCTTCGCGGTCAGTTGCGCCATTCTTCTGATGGTCATGTGCGAGGGCTTTTTCGCGCACTTTCGGCATGAGTTCGGCCACCAGTGTCGGGGCTTTTTCGAGCGGTGGGCAGTGTTTGGCCGACAGGCGCTTGGCGACGTCGGTGAGGGCTATCTGACGCATGCGCTTGCGTCGTTCGCCGCTCTTTTTCAGGCGCTCGCAGGCTTCTTTGCCCAGAGGCACTTCGCTGTAGAGCATCCACGTGTCGGTGCTTTTGTTCAGAGCGATCCCAGCCTTTTCGCCAGTCGCGAGAGCAGCATGGGGTTGCGTCAGCGGTTGTTCTACCAGCAAGCCATCTGCCGCCACAGCGTAACGTTTGAGTGGTCCATCGGCATGCCACAGATAGACATAACCCGCGCGTAAGCGGCGCAAAGCCATCGGGTGGCTTTTAGTCAGGCTGGAGGGCGCGAAATCGGCGTGTTCGGCGGCCTGCTCGGCCATTGCGTAGCGGCTGGGCACCACAAATATTTCGGGTTGTTGCGCAGGGCAAGTGGTGGCCGGGCTGGACAAGTCTTCGTCGTCGAACTGGCATTGCGCGGCGTGGTCGGCAGCTGCCAGGTTGCGGTTTTTATCGAGTGGTGCGGTGGTCATGCAATGGACTCCTTGTCAGTCAGCAACCAATAGCGGTGCAGTTCTACCAACAAGGCATCCAGGCGTTGTGTGGCGTTGAGCGTTGGCTGTTGCAAAATCTCGCGGTACGCCTGATGTTCAGGCGCCTGGGGGAACGTGGTGCCGTGTTCGGCAACCAGCGCCGACCAGCGGACCACTTCCTTGGGCGCGGAGTAGCCGTGGCGGGCAGCACCTTCGCGACACAGCACGGCCCATTCCTGCTGTTCGGCGGTCGAGCGTTGGCTCAGGCAATCAGGGAAGTAGAGGCGAACGTGCTCCAGCAGTTGCTGGTCGAACATCTCCAGTTTGCCTTGGTTGAGCTGTTGCAACTGCTGCTCATCCAGATGCAGCCAAGGACGCTCGGCATATTGCTGGGCGTTTTGCCGATGTTCGCGAACGATCCACTGTTCTTCCTGGCCCTCTCTTGCTGGGAGGCGCACGCGACTGATCGGACCCATCATGCGGTCTTTTTCATCGGGATCGAGAGCCGGCAGCCAGTGACGCATGACACGC
Source organism: Pseudomonas sp. Emmai (assembly GCF_055179735.1). Lineage (NCBI taxonomy): Bacteria > Pseudomonadati > Pseudomonadota > Gammaproteobacteria > Pseudomonadales > Pseudomonadaceae > Pseudomonas > Pseudomonas sp. Emmai. Next base: position 3,006,367 of record NZ_CM143685.1, read on the forward strand.
GGGTCGTAATAACGAAAAAGTAACGAAACGTTGCCAGGCACCCGCGCGTGAATCAGGCTGCGCAGGTGTTCGGCCAGTTGTTGCATGGGCGCGTCGCTTTCAATCATCACCCCGGCATCGTGTTGCCAGTGCTCTTTGAACGCTTGTTCCAGAGGCGTATTAGTTTTCAAGACGACCAGTGCAGGGCCGACATCGAATACCGCTTGATAGGGGGTTGCGTGGTAGAGCCATTCGAGTGTCGGATTGTCATCCAGGCTATACAGGCGGCTTGGCAGGTTTTCGATCTTCGCCCCATCCAGAAGCAAATAACGTGAGGCACTCTGGATCATTTTGCAGCTCCCAGTTTCTGGCAAATCTCGCAGACCGGCTGAGCCGTTGTAGCGGCTCGTTGCAGGGTCTGACGCATGGCGGGAACGAGCACGACTTTCATGCCGCTGCTCAGGTGGATTTCCTGTCCTGCCTCAATAAACTGCCCAGTCCCAATCTTGACGTGCTGGTTAACCCCCACCGTCAAATGATCATTCGCCTGCGTCTCCACCTTCCGGTCTGCATAAACCGTGTGGTGTTCTTCGGCCTTGAATTCTGTGTAGCTGTTTTGCTCGACGGTGTCGTGGCGTTCGTTGCCGACGCGGATTTTCTGATCGTGCTCGATGTTTTCGTCCCAGTCGCGCTGGGCGTGCAGGTAGATCTGCTCCTGACCTTTCTTGTCTTCGATGCGCAGTTCGTTGTAACCGCCGCCCCCCATCGAGCTCAGGGTCTTGAAGGTGCTGCGGGTCTTGTTCGCCGGCAGCGCGTAGGGGACGGTGTTTTCCTTGTGGTACAGGCAGCCGCTGATCAGCGGTTGATCGGGGTCGCCTTCAAGGAACGTGACCAGCACTTCCATGCCGATGCGCGGGATGGCGATGCCGCCGTACTGGGCGCCGGCCCAGGCGGAGGAGACGCGTAGCCAGCAGCTGGTTTTGTCGTCGGCCTGGCCTTCGCGATCCCAGTGGAATTGCACTTTGACGCGGCCGTATGGGTCGCAGTGGATTTCTTCACCTTTGGGGCCGGTGACCACGGCGCTCTGGCTGCCGAGGATTCGCGGTTTTGGGTGGTTCAGCGGTGGCCGGTTCGGCACGTCCCACGGGGTGGCCTGGAAGTGGTTGCGATAGCCCTGGTGGAAGTCGTCTTTAAGGTTAGTGGTGCTGCTGGTGACCGACTCTTCCAGCACTTGCGGCTGTTTGCCTTCGTGGAGGACTTCGGTGAGTAGCCACAGGTCGTTCCACTTGGCTTTCGGGTGTTGGGTCAGGGCCAGGAAGTGGCCGCTGACCAGCAGCGGTTGATCGCTGCGGCCTTCGGCGAGCTGGAAGTCGCTGCGGTGGCGTTCGAGGGCGCGTTTGGCCAGGTGCTTGCCGCGTTCGCGGTCGATGAAGCGACCGGGGTAGTCGTAGTCTTCGAGGTCGGGCAGGGCATCACCACGGTTTTCGCTTTCGAGGGTCAGGCGTGGTTTTTCGAAGTCGTAGTCGCGGCGGGTGGTGCGGCTGGTGCGGGTTTCCAGGCGCAGGTCGAAGCGCTTGATCACCGGGTCGTTGGCGACCATGCCGGAGTCTTGCTGATAGGCCACGGGCGCGAGTTTCGGGAACACCGTCTGGTCATCGCCGAACACCAGTTTGTGGGCCGTGGCGCTGTGCTGGAAGTGGTAGTGGATACCTTCTTCCTCGCACAGGCGCTGGATGAAGTGCAGGTCCGATTCATCGTACTGAACGCAGTAAATACGCTCGGGATAGATCGACCCGACTTTGAATTCGTAGGCGTTGCTTTGGATACCGTGCTCTTCGAGGACCATGCCGACGATTTTCGGCACGCTGAGGTTCTGGAAGATGCGCTGGTTGATGCGGTGCGCCAGGTAGGACAGTTGCGGGCGCAGGGTCACCGCGTAGCGGGTCAGGCGTTTGCCGGAATCACCCTGGGCGGCGCGATAGATCTGGCCATGGATGCCGCTGCCATCGGGCGAGAGCTGCAAAAAGGCCGGTTTGTGCAGCAGCGTTTCGAGGTCCAGGGACGGCTGTTCACTGACCAGCTCCACCTCAAACACAAAGGGCTGGCTGATGGCTTCCCGGCCTTGCAGGGCAAGGACCTGCAGGTCGTTGGAAAGGCCTTCGATAGTCAGGGCAAAGTGAGTCTGATTGGCCGGCGCGAACATCCCTTGTTCCTCGTGCTGTGCTGCGGCGTAAACCAATACCCGATCAAAGGATCAGCAGACGCGAAATTCTGGAAAGGCGTAAACAACATCGACCAGCAGAGCTGGCCGATGCGTAAAGCGGTCAGCCGCGATTAAGCGACTGGTTGACGCCAGTCATCGGAACCCGAAGTACCGGATACTTCGTGGGTCCAGGTGATTTTACGGTAGGTGAACTGCACTTCTTCCAGGTGCGTGAAGTGGGAGTTCGACGGATCCTGGCAGTTGTGCATTTTGTTGTTGATGGCGACGATGATCGCGTCTTCCAGTTTGGTGGTGTAGTAGTGCTCTTGGGTCCCTTGGGCCGAAGTGCGGTACCACTGGATAACGATTTCGCTCATGCGCTCGCCGGAAGTCAGTGCGGCTTGCAGCAGTGGCGAAGCTTTGTCGTAGACCTTGGTGATCACAACTGGCTTGTGAACGCGCTGACCGGTTGGTTGGCCGGACTGTGGGTCACGCGGGATGATCACGTCGTGGCTGAACGCCTGAACCATGACCTGGTCTTCGTGACCTTCTTGATAAGTGTTGCCAACGGAGTCAGCGGTGAATGCGCCAGCCGTGATCAGGCCTTGTTTTTCGCCAGTGACGGACATGTAGGCAGGTGTTGCCATGGGATGCTCTCCTTGCTTGATAAATAGAGGTGCCCGGAGGCGAAATCGCCCGGTGGGTGCCTAACTGTTATCAAGGTCCGTGCCAGAAAAGGTGAGGGCTATATAAACCGGGGGGATGATCGAGGTTTTTCAAGCGCTTGGGTGAGTTTGGAGGGAAATCACCTCATAAAGTGCGCAAGAAGTTGCGCAGTACTGCGCAACTTCTTGCGCACTCGGCTACAGGCCACAGCGGGGGTGGCGCTTAGCGATTTTTGAAGGCGTTTTCGCAAAATAAGTGCGCAACTTCTTGCGCATCAAGGCCATGCGCCATCATTCAGAGGCTGACACCGATTTGCTCGACAAACTGAGCGATGGTTGTGTCGTTGCGCCGGTAATAAGTCCACGGCCCGATCCGCTGCGAGGTGACCAGATTGGCTCGTTGCAGGGCGGTGAGATACAGCGATACCGTGGACTGCGAAAGACCGACCTTTTCCTGAATGATGCTGACGCACACACCGAAGGCCTCCGGGTCGCGTTCCTGGGTCGGGAAGTGCACGCGCGGGTCCTTCAGCCACAGCATGATTTGCAAGCGTGTGGGGTTGGAAAGGGCTTTGATGATGTCGTTCAGATCAAGGGGCATGGTCGAGCCTGGGAGCCTGTGTGCTGCGTCGAAATAAGCCGAAACCCTGAGGCCGGCAGATCGTCCCGCGTATCAAGGAACCGATCGGCCGCGCAGTTTACAGGCTCGGCTGGTAGCGCGGGTAATCGCTGTACCCGACGGCGGTTCCACCGTAGAGGCTGGAGGCGTCCAGTTCATTGAGCGGCCATTGATTCAGCAGGCGCGCGGGCAGGTCCGGGTTGGCGATAAACCAGCGGCCGAAGCCGATCAAATCCCCCCAATCGGCGTTCAGCACGTTGTCGGCGCGTTCGCCCGAGTACTTGCCGGCGTACATCAGCAACCCGCTAAACGACTCGCGGACGGCTTGGCGGAAGGTGATTGGCAGTTCCGGGGCGTTATCCCAATCGGCTTCGGCCAGTGACACGTAGGCAATGCCGATCTGTTCCATCAATCTGACGGCCTCCAGGTAAGTTTCGTGCGGGTTCTCTTCTACCAGTCCGAGGTAGACCCGTGCTTCATCAGTGCTGGCGAACAGTGGTGCAAACCGCACACCGACCCGATCCTTGCCCAACACCGCCGCCACGGCTTCGGTGATTTCCCGCAGGAAACGCAGGCGATTGCTCAGCGAGCCGCCGTATTCGTCAGTGCGCTGGTTGCTGTGTTCAGAGATGAACTGATTGACCAGGTAACCATTGGCGCAGTGCAACTCGACGCCATCGAAACCGGCTTCCACGGCATTGCGCGCCGCTTGAGCGTAAAGCTGGACGAGTTCTTTGACCTGTTCGGTGCTCAACGCTTGCGGCACCGATGGTTCGGCCAACGCACCCGTGCCCGGGCCGGTTTCGATAAACACGCTGACCGCCGTCGCCGGGATGGCTGAAGGTGCGATCGGTGCGGCGCCACCCGGTTGCAGTGAGGTGTGTGAGACCCGGCCGACATGCCATAACTGGGCAAAGATCGGCTTGCCTTCAAGGTGCACCGCTGCAGTGACCTGTTTCCAGCCGTCGATCTGCGCCTGGCTGTGAATCCCCGGTGTCCAGGCGTAACCCTGACCGCGCGGTTCAATCTGAATACCCTCGGTGATCAGCAAACCGGCGCTGCTGCGCTGACGGTAATACTCGGCCATCAGGGCGTTGGGAATGTTGCCCGGCTGAGTGCTGCGCGAACGGGTCAGCGGCGGCAGCACCACGCGGTTTTGCAGGGTGAACGGGCCGAGTCGGATGGGCGTGAAGAGGGTGGAACCGGTCATCGATAAGTCCTGTAAAGCGGAATGAGTGCGTTCGTACGCCGTCAGCCGAGGCTGAGCAGGGTGCGCTGTGAACGCCTTTATAGGAGTATCACGATATTGCGATATATCAATATCTAAATTTGAAAAGCTTCCGTATGATCCGGCCACTCGGTGAAACGAACCGCCCAACCGGGTGGTCAATGACTCAGTACCCAAGCGCCAATGAGCGTCCGACTATTCCTGCACTCAAGTGAGAACGATATGAATATCCTGATGGTTCTAACGTCCCACGATCAGTTGGGCAACACCGGTAAGAAAACCGGCTTCTGGCTGGAAGAATTCGCCGCGCCGTATTACACGTTCAAGGACGCCGGCGCTCAGTTGACCCTGGCCTCGCCCAAGGGCGGCCAGCCACCGCTGGACCCGAAAAGCGACGAGCCGGACGCGCAAACCGCCGCCACCGATCGTTTTCGCAAGGATTCGGCTGCGCAATCCGCGCTGGCATCTACCGTGGTGTTGAGCAGCGTGAAGGCTGAGGATTTCGATGCCGTGTTCTATCCGGGCGGCCATGGCCCGCTGTGGGACTTGGCAGAGGACAAGGATTCCATCGCACTGATCGAGGCGATCTACAAGGCTGGTAAACCGGTCGCGACGGTCTGCCATGCACCGGGTGTGTTGCGCCATGTGAAGGATGCGGACGGTCAGCCGTTGGTCAAAGGCAAGCGGGTGACCGGGTTCAGCAACACAGAAGAAGAGGCCGTGCAGTTGACCGACGTGGTGCCGTTTTTGGTCGAGGATGAGTTGAAGGCCAAAGGCGGGATTTATTCGAAGGGCGCTGATTGGGCGAGCTACATCACCACCGATGGGTTGTTGTTGAGCGGGCAGAATCCGGCGTCTTCGGAAGCGACGGCCAAAGCGTTGTTGGCGAAGCTGACCTAAGCACTTTCCTGTGGCGAGGGAGCTTGCTCCCGCTTGAGTGCGCAGCACTCACAAAAATCTCTGTCGTTCGAAGAGTTTTGGGGCCGCTGCGCAGCCCAGCGGGAGCAAGCTCCCTCGCCACAAAGGTGTTCCACAAACTCAGCTCAGGCCCGGCAATCCCAGCGCGGCGTAACACGCCTCAATCGAGCGCCGCTGCGTTTGCGCATACAACCCCAACTCATCAATGGTCGACCGCCCCAGCGCGTGTTCAAAAGCCTGCTGATTTGACTGCACGTCATAGCGGGTCTGCGCGGCTTCCCCCAGGTTCGACTGGAAAATCCCCGCCGCACTCACCGGCAAAAAGTCCTCATACACCATGGGTTCAACCCGCACATACCCGGCGCTGAGCAACTCGTCCAGCGAAACACCGTCCAGCCCATCCGCCACCAACCCCTTTTCCGTCACGAAGTAGCGAAAGTACGCCAGTTCCTGTCGGCGCATGCCCTCCAGCGTGTCAGGGAATTCGCCAAAGTGTTGAGTCATCAATTCGTTGTAGCGGGCGGCGTTGGCTTCATTCGGGAAGTCCTTCAGCTCATCACGCGCGGCATTAAGCAGACGATCGTAAAGCGCCCGGCCTTTAGGCGTGAGCGCCGCGCCACGTTGCTCGATTTCACCGAAACGGGCGCTGTGGCTGCCACGTGTCTGGTCCTGATCGGTAAAGGCAATCGGTTCGTCCAGCGCTTTGAAGCTGGTCTGGCGCAGCAGGATCGGGCACTGCCGGCGTGGCGGGCCTTCGATCACGGCTTTGGGGGTGATGCCGTGGGCGGGCATTTGCGCCTGGACGATGTCGATGTCCAGGGTGCGCGGGGTCAGGTGATTGATGTGTGGGCCTTTGAACGCCACCACGTCGGCGATCAGTCGATGCTGGGCGCTGAGTTGCTGGTATTGCGCGGCGGTGACGGTGGCGCTGTGGTGCCAGCGGAAGGTTTCCAGAGTTTGTTCGACGAAATCCCAGGATTGCTTCTCGGTGAGCCCGCCGTGGGTTTCGGCCTGTTCGATCAGCGCCAACGCCTTCGCGGTGAAGATCTGGCGTTTATCCAGCACCGATTGGGCAAAGGCGCGCAGTTCCAGGTTTTCGATCAGCTCCAGGCGCAGCAATGAGGTAAACACCCGGAACGGGCTGACCTGCAGCGCCGCTTCATGCACCGCGCGGAACGCCGTGGAATGCACCGGCACCCCGGCCGGGGTCAAATCGTAATAGCCCACCGGTTGCATGCCCATCACGGCGAACAACCGGGCGAGGGTGGCCAGTTCAGCGGCGGTGCCGACGCGGATGGCGCCGTGGCGTTCCAGGTCCAGGCGCTGAATTTCGCCAGTGCTTTCGAGCTGCCGGGCGATCTGCGGATCGCTATCGAGCACCTGGCGGTTGGTTTGCTCCACCAGTTCCATCAGCGCGCCGTACAGCGGCACCTCTTCTCGGTACATGTCGGACATCGCTTTGGAGAAGCGCTGGCGGATCAGGTCGGGGCTGACGAAGCTGGGGTGGTTCATGAAAAAAATTCCTGGCGCGGTAACAGAGAGGATGCGAGAAAAGATCGCAGCCTTCTGCCACGCCGACAAACGAAGATTCCTACGAACTTCATTCTCCCAGCGACTGGTCCACCAATTCGATCCAGTGCCGGACCGGCGTGCGTCTTGCGCTGGCGAGGTGGCTTTGGCAGCCGACGTTAGCGGTGACAATCAGTGCCGGATGGCCACTTTCCAGGGCATTGAGCTTGTTGTCCCGCAGTTGCCGGGCCAGTTCCGGTTGGGTCAGGGAATAAGTCCCGGCCGAGCCGCAACATAAATGACTGTCCGGCACGGCGGTGAGGTTGAAGCCCAATCGGCTCAGCACGGCCTCGACCGCGCCGCCAAGTTTCTGCGCGTGCTGCAAGGTGCAGGGGCAATGGAAGGCAATTCGCTGATCCGTCGCGGCGCAGACCCGTTCCAAGGGTTCATCGGCCAGCACTTGCACCAGATCCAGCGCCAGCGCACTGACCCGCAAAGCCTTGGCGGCATACGCCGGATCACGTTCCAGCAGATGGCCATAATCCTTGATGAACGCACCGCAACCACTTGCCGTCTGCACAATCGCTTCGGCGCCGTTTTCGATGTGCGGCCACCAGGTGTCGATGTTGCGTCGGGCGCGGTCCAGCCCTTTGGCCTGGGCGTCGAGGTGATAGTCCAGCGCACCGCAACAACCGGCCTCCGGCGCCGGGATCACGCTGATCCCCAACCGATCCAGCACCCGCGCCGCCGCGGCATTGGTGTTGGGCGACAGACCGGGTTGCACGCAGCCTTCGAGCATCAACACCCGCCGGGCATGCCGCGGGGCAGGGCGCTCGCCGGTGGCGGGCAGGTCGTGGGGCAACTTGGCTGCAAAACCCCGAGGCAATAACGGCCTGAACGTCGCGCCGATCCGCAGCAGCGACTTGAACAGGTTCGGGTTCGGCGCCAGTGCCCGCAACCCTTCGCGCAGCAACCGCTGACCCACGGGGCGCGGCACCGCTTGATCGACCACGGCCCGGCCAATGTCGAAGAGGTTGTGATAATCCACGCCGGACGGGCAGGTGGTTTCGCAGTTGCGGCACGACAGGCAACGGTCCAGGTGCAATTGGGTTTTCGCCGTGGCGGGGGCGCCTTCGAGCACTTGCTTGATCAGGTAGATGCGCCCGCGCGGGCCGTCCAGTTCATCGCCCAGCAATTGATAGGTCGGGCAGGTGGCGTTGCAGAACCCGCAATGCACGCACGTGCGCAGGATCTTTTCCGCTTCGGCGGCCCGTGGCAGCTTGCGCGACTGCTCGCTGAGGGTGGTTTGCATGCTAGAACTCCGCGTACATCCGGCCAGGATTGAACAGCCCTTGCGGGTCCAGTTGCGCCTTGAGTTGCCGGTGGTAGCGCAACAGCGCCGGGGCCAGTGGTTGGAAGGGCGTGTCGCTGGCGCCGTGACTGAAACAGGTAGCATGGCCGCCCAGTTCATGGGCCAGTGACTGGATGTTGTCGGCCTCGGATTTTAGCCAGCGTTGCGCGCCGGCCCAGTCGATCAGTTGCTCGCCGGGCAGCGACAACGGCCCAAGGTTGTTGGGCAAAGACAGCCGCCACAACGGCAGGCCTTCATCGAAAAAATCCAGTCGTTGCTCGTTCAGTTCAGTCCAATACACCGAATCCAACGGCTCACCGCCCAGTCGTTGATGCGCCGCCGTCACCGAGCCTTCGCCACCCTCCAGCCGCAGAAACAGGCGCTGGCCATCATGGCTCGCCGCGCTGATCGGCAAAGGTTGTTGGCCCCATTCGGCGAGCTTGCTCAATGCCCGAGCACTGTCGAGTTCCAGGCTGATGCTCAAGCATTGCCGGGGTTTGGGCAGCACTTTGAGCGAGACCTCGGTCAGCACGCCGAGGCAACCGTAACTGCCCACCAGTAGGCGCGACAGGTCATAGCCGGCGACGTTTTTCATCACTTCGCCGCCAAAGCGCAGGTGTTTGCCGAGGCCGGTGATGACGCGGGTGCCGAGGACAAAGTCGCGCACCGAACCCGACCATGGCCGTCGTGGCCCGGACAACCCCGCAGCGATCATTCCGCCGACGGTGGCGCCTTCACCGAATGACGGTGGTTCGCAGGGCAGCATTTGCCCCTTGGCGTCGAGCGCCGCCAGCAGTTCGGTCAAAGGCGTACCGGCGCGAACACTGACCACCAGTTCCGTCGGGTCATAGCTGACAATGCCGCGATGGACACGGGTGTCGAGCACTTCCCCGGCCACCTCGCGGCCGAGAAACGCCTTGCTGTTGCTGCCCTGAATCCGCAGCGGCGTGGCGTTCGCCCGCGCCTGGTTGACCTGTTCCAGCAGCGCCTCGCTGGCATCGAAATCCGCCATCAGAAACGCTCCAGCTCAGGAAACGGCAGTTGCCCGGCGTGAATGTGCATCGCACCGAATTCCGCGCAGCGGTGCAGGGTTGGGATGTTCTTGCCGGGGTTGAGCAGGCCCTGCGGGTCGAACGCGGCTTTTACCGCGTGAAACAGGGTCAATTCGTCGCTGTTGAACTGCGCGCACATCTGATTGATTTTCTCCCGACCTACGCCGTGTTCGCCGGTGATGCTGCCGCCGACCTTCACGCACAACTCCAGAATCTGCCCGCCCAACGCTTCGGCCCGGGCCAGTTCGCCGGGCTGATTGGCGTCGAACAGAATCAACGGGTGCATATTGCCGTCGCCAGCATGGAACACGTTGGCCACGCGCAAGCCATGTTCGGCGCCGAGGCGGGCGATGCCTTCGAGCACGCCAGGCAATTCGCGGCGGGGGATGGTGCCGTCCATGCAGTAGTAGTCCGGCGACAGGCGACCAATCGCCGGGAAGGCATTTTTGCGTCCGGCCCAGAAGCGCACGCGTTCGGCTTCATCTTTAGCTTGGCGCACTTCACTGGCGCCGGCCTGTTGCATGACCTCGCGCACGCGCTGGCAATCGTCGTGGACATCGGCTTCGACGCCGTCCAGTTCGCAGAGCAGGATTGCCTCGGCGTCCACCGGGTAGCCGGCGTGGATAAAGTCCTCGGCGGCGCGAATCGCCAGGTTGTCCATCATTTCCAGGCCTCCGGGGATGATCCCGGCGCCGATGATATCGGCCACGGCGCGACCGGCCTTTTCCACCGAATCGAAACTGGCCAGCAAGACCTTGGCGACCTGGGGTTTGGGCAGCAACTTGACCGTGACTTCGGTGATGATCCCCAGCAAGCCTTCGGAACCGGTGAACAGCGCCAACAGGTCAAAACCCGGCGCATCCAGCGCGTCGGAGCCCAGGGTCAGGCGTTCGCCTTCAACGGTGAGCACTTCCAGTTTCAGCAGGTTGTGCACGGTCAGGCCGTATTTGAGGCAATGCACGCCGCCGGCATTTTCCGCGACGTTGCCACCGATGGAACAGGCGATTTGCGAGGAAGGGTCCGGCGCGTAATACAGGCCGAACGGCGCCGCAGCCTGGGAAATCGCCAGGTTGCGCACGCCGGGCTGGACCCGCGCGGTGCGGGCTTCAGGGTCGATGTGCAGAATTTGGTTGAACCGCGCCATCACCAGCAGCACGCCTTTTTCCAGGGGCAAGGCGCCGCCAGACAAACCGGTGCCAGCGCCGCGAGCGACTACCGGCACTTGTTGGGCGTGGCAGATTTCGAGGAGTTTTTGCACGTGCTCCAGACGCCGGGGCAGGGCCACCAGCATCGGCGTGGTGCGATAGGCGGAGAGGCCGTCGCATTCGTAGGGCTTGAGTTCTTCCTCGCGCCAGAGCACGTCCAGGTCGGGGATTTGCTGGTGCAGGCGGTTGAGCAGGGCGGCTTTGTCGACATCCGGCAACGCGCCGTCGATGCGTTCGTCGTACAGAATATTCATTTCACAGGTCCCTGTGGCGAGGGAGCAAGCTCCCTCGCCACAAAAGCGGTGCTCACTTCATTAGGTTTTATCACCACAGAAATATTCATCGCTGCGGTCCCAGAAACTCCCGATACAACCGCGCCGTCCTCATCGGTTGCTCGACCATCGGCATGTGGCCAATCCCTTCCCAGATGTCCACCCGCAAGTTATCAATGCCTTTGCTCCACACTGCGACGCTGCTGACGTCGATCAACCGGTCCTTGCGCCCCCAGAGCAGCAGCGCCGGGCATTTGATGTCGGGGAGTTTTGGCTCCATCGGCGGGCTGGCGCGCAAGTCCTGGAAGATTTCCGCCAGTTCGTCGCGGCTTTGTTCGTAGCGCTGGGCGACGGCGTCCAGCACCACACCCGGGACCCACGGCGGGTTGGCCATGGTCATGGCGTAGAAGTACTGGAATTCTTCCTTGGAATTGATCAGGAACGGGTTGTGCCCCTTGGCCAGGTGGCGTTCCAGGTCACTGATTTCGGGAGCGGTGACGCCGGCCGGGTCGATCAGCGCCACCGAGGCAATCCGCTCGGGGTAAGTGGCCGCCAGCCAGGCCGCGATGTAGCCGCCCATGGAGTTGCCGATCACATGCACTTTCTCGACGCCGCACACATCCAGCAGCTGGATCATGCGCTTGGCCTGAACCCCGATGTCGTAGCCGCCACCGGCCTTGAAGCCGGTTTCGCCATGGCCGGCGAGGTCGGGGATGATCACCCGGTAGTCGCCGACAAAGTGCCGGGCAAAGCGCAGCCAAAGGTTCTTGTCGGCGCTGTAGCCGTGCAGCATCAACACCGCGCTGGAGGCTTCATACGGCCCGCCCTGCCAGGTCGAGACGGTCATTTCGCTGATCGGCACCACGATCTTGTGCAGCCGATACAGCTTGGCCTCCAGGGCCATGCTCAGGTCATACAGCCAATGGCCGATGGCCGGGTAGCTCAACCAGCTCCAGGCCACGAACACCGCGATTGCGACAACCAACAAAAGCATCAGGCGTCTTCCTTTTTACGTGATCAGGACAGTATGTGATCGGCGAGTTTCAGGGCCTTGGTCAAACGGTAATAGCTGAAACTGAACCCCGGAAACATGGCGATCACATGACCGCTCTTGCTTTGATACCAACTGTGGCAGCCACCGGACTTCCACACTGTGCGTTCCATTTCCCGGTGGATCATTTCAGTGTAGGTACGTTCCGCCTCGGGGCGTACTTCAATGCTGCGCAGGCCCTGTTCTTTTAGTGTGCGGATGCAGCCAAGGATGTAATTCATCTGGGATTCGATGATGAACAGCGCCGAGGTGTGACCGATGCCGGTGTTGGGGCCGGTGACGATAAACAGATTGGGGAAGTCCGGCAGGCTGGTGCCCAGATACGCCCGTGGATATTGCGCCCAGACGTCTTTCAGGCGCTTGCCGTTCTTGCCGGTGACCGGGTAGGAAATCACCCCGTCGGTGGCGTCGTAGCCGGTGGACCAGACGATCAGGTCGACGTCGATGTGCTGGCCGTCCAGGGTGTTGATCCCGGTTTCGTCGAGGGAGGCGATGCCTTGTTCGCGGGTGTGCAACGTGACGTTGGGCCGTGCGAGCGCCGGGTACAAGGTGCTGGAGATCAGCACCCGCTTGCAGCCGATGGTGAAATCCGGGGTCAATTTGCGCCGCAACTCGGGGTCGGGCACCTGGCGTTTGAGGAAACGCAGGGCTTGTCGCTGAACCAGATGAATCGCCGGTTTGGAGTATTTGAACGCGATCACCCGGGTTTCGAATAACCAGTAGATCGTCCAGCGCAGCAGTTTGTAGGCCGGTTTCAGCCCCAGCAGCCAGCGCTGGAAGCGGCCGAAGGTGCGATCGGCGCGGGGTAGCACCCAGTGGGCGGTGCGTTGGAAGACGTGCAGGTGTTCGACGTCCGGGGCAATCGCCGGAATGACCTGTGCCGCACTTGCGCCGCTGCCAACAATAGCCACGCGTTTACCCGTGTAATCGTAGGAATGATCCCAATGGTTGGTGTGAAAGGTCTTGCCCTGGAAGCGTTCCATGCCTTCGAAGTGTGGGACCACGGGTTGGCTCAGCGGCCCGGTGGCGTTGATCAGGAACTGCGCGTAGAACGTGCCTTTGCTGCCGGTGCGGACCGCCCAGCGTTTACCGGCGTCATCCCATTCGATGCCTTCGACGTTGGCCTCAAGCTCGACTTTTTCGCGCAAGCCGAAACGCTCCACCACGTACTGGGTGTAGCGATGCAATTCGGCCTGTTCGGCGAACATTTGCGTCCACTGATAAGGCGCGAAGGACAGCGAATACAAGGGCGAGGGCACGTCGACGGCCGCGCCGGGGTAGGTGTTCTGGCACCAGGTGCCGCCGAAAAAGTCCCGCCGTTCCAGCAAGCGAAAATCGCTGATTCCCGCCTTGAGCAAATTGATCGCCGCACACTGCCCGCCAAATCCGCTGCCGATGATCAATACCTGAAAGGTTGGCATGGGCCTCCTCTTTGTCGTTGTTTATTAAACCCTTCCTTCATGTATAGCCAATCTGTAGGTCGATGCTTCCGCTTTTGTAGGAGCGAGGCTTGCCCGCGAAGAACGATAACGCGGTGCATCTGATACACCGCGTTATCCGCATTCGCCTGTAGGAGCAAAGCTTGCTCGCGAAGAACGATGACACGGTACACCTGATACACCGCGTTATCGTTCTTCGCGGGCAAGCCTCGCTCCTACAGATAGCAGGGTATTCACCGCCAGCCGGTGATGGCTATTCGCCGTTGCCCTGATAGACTCCGTTCACACCCGCAACCCCCGGTGTGATCAGATTCCGTTCAGTGGTAGAGGCCTCTATGGCAAAAACGGGAGGAAAGGGACTTTCACTGGCCAGGAGGCTCTACACGTCGCGAACCCTGGGTTTGGCCTTGGGCTTGTTGTGCGTGAGTGCGGCGATGTACCCGCTCAATCCTGCGCCCTGGGTCTGGGGGCTGATGCTGTTCAACGGCATTGTCTGGCCGCACCTGGCTTACCAATGGGCGCGCCGCGCCACACTCCCTTACCACGCCGAACACCGCAACCTGCTGGTGGACGCCTTCCTCGGCGGCTTCTGGGTCGTGGCCATGCAGTTCAATCCATTGCCCAGCGCCACCACCATCTCGATGATGGCGATGAACAACGTCGCCATCGGCGGCATGCGTTTTCTGTTGGCCGGGACCGTGGCGCAGATCCTCGGGGTCGGCGTCGGACTCGTGCTTTTCACCCCGTTGTTTATCCCGCAAACCAGTCCGTTGCAGCTGTACGCCTGCTTGCCGTTGTTGTGCCTGTACCCGCTGGCGCTGGGCTGGATCTGCTTTCGCCAGGCCATTACCCTCGGCCGGCAAAAACGCGAGTTACTCGCCCTGAGCCGCACCGACAGCCTCACCGGCCTGCTGAACCACGGCGCCTGGAAGGATCAACTGGAAGTCGAATTCCAGCGCTGCCGGCGACAGAACCAGGGTGGGGCGATTGCGCTGATCGACATCGACCACTTTAAAACCATCAACGACACCTACGGCCACGTCGCCGGGGACATCGTCTTGCGCCAGCTGAGCAAAATGCTCAAGCAGAACCTGCGTGCGGCGGACGTCGCCGGGCGCTATGGCGGGGACGAGTTCTGCGTGATCCTCCCGGACCTGCCCCTGAACAGCGCGGCCGCCGCGATGGACGCTTTGCGCGATCGCTTCGCCACCCTCGGCTATGAGCAAAGTCCGGCGCTGAAAGTCAGCCTGAGCATCGGTCTGGCTGCGTTCAACCCGGCGCACACCGATGCCACGTTGTGGCTCAACGATGCGGATCAGGCGCTGTATGAGGCAAAGACTACCGGACGTAATCGGGTGATCTGCTGCGGGGATGGCAAGCCTCGGCATGAGTTGCTGGATTCGGTGTGAACCGTTTCGCAGGTGTCGCATCCGGTATAGAGCCCGGGCGTAACGCCGCGATGGAAGCGGCGCACCAGATTCTGCAACTGGGCAAACTCGGCGACGACGCGAAGAAAACCACCATCAACTTCACCGTGCTCAAGGCCGGCGACCGCACCAACGTGATCCCGGACCAGGCCACCGCCAAGGCCGACGTGCGCGCGGCGGTGCCGGAAGAGTTCGACCGGATCGAGAAGGATCTGGCGCGGGTCTCTCAGGACAAACTGATCCCGGACACCCAAGTCACCACCACTCTGCAACGGGGCCTGCCGCCGATGCCGCAGACACCGGAATCGGATCGCCTGATGGCCATGGCCCAAGGCATTTACGGCGAAATTGGCCGCAAGTTGACCGAAGAAGGCGATCGGATCGCCTGATGGCCATGGCCCAAGGCATTTACGGCGAAATTGGCCGCAAGTTGACCGAAGAAGGCAGCGGCGGGGCGGCGGATGCGAGCCTGGCGGCCGGTGTCGGCACGCCGACGCTGGATGGGTTCGGGATAGTCGGCGGCAACATCCATACGCCGGAGGAATACGCGGAAGTGGAAAGCGTGGCGCCGCGGATTTACCTGTTGTCGCGGATGATTATGGAATTGGCCAAGCGGTAAGCCACGCCGCCACTGATCGTTCCCACGCTCCGCGTGGGAATGCCTCAACGGACGCTCCGCGTTCGGCTTTGGATGGGACGCAGAGCGTCCCGGGCTGCATTCCCACGCAGAGCGTGGGAACGATCACTCAGCGGCGCACAACTTTCCAAGATGTTTCCTACAACGTACCCTATTGCCGCGTTTTGGCATCGACCTCTATAGTTTCGGCTCGCGGAAAAACACCGCGAACGACCTTGGCCGCGAACCGATTGCGACCTGAGCCGCATTACCCGGGCGGTGCATTTGCTGACACGTGAAGGCTGCGCTGTGCTGAATGTGATCCAGAAGCGGGCGTTGCAGCGGGAGGAGGGGTATAAGGCCACGGTTTAGCGCAGTTGCGGCTGGCGCTATCGCGAGCTGGCTCGCGATAGCATCCTGCCTGCTCACACGGTCACTCCTTAACGCGCATAAACTCTTCCGCCCAACGAATGTAGTCCTCGGGCTGCGTATAGGTATGCGTCAGTTCGGTCGCGCTCAAGTCCGAGGCCTGGGTAAAGATCTGCCGTTGTTCGCGCAGGCTGTCGTAGGTCGCCTTGATCGCGGCAAAGTACGCGCCGTGGCCGTCGATGGTGACGCGCACACCCAGTTCCGCCAGGCGTTTGTCGTCGCGCAGGGCCGGGTTGCCGTAGGTGACGAGCATCAGCGGCACGCTCAGGTGTTCGGCGATTTTTTCCAGTTGGTCGAAGTCCTGCACGCCGACCATGCAGATGCCGTCGGCCCCGGCGTTCTGGTATTGCTGGGTGCGGCTGATGATTTCCTGGATCGGCAGGATCCCCGCATTGGTGCGGGCGATGATCGCCATTTCCTTGTCGACCCGGGCTTCCAGTGCCGCGCGAATCTTGCCGACGCCTTCGGCAACCCCGATCAAATCCGTGGATTTACGGCCGAATTGCGCCGGCAGCAGGGTGTCTTCGATGGTCAGCGCGGCGATGCCGGCGCGCTCCAGTTCGACGATGGTGCGCATCACGTTCAGCGCGTTGCCGTAGCCGTGGTCGGCGTCGGCAATGACCGGCAGCTGGGCCACACGGCCAATACGGGTGGCCTGCTCGGCGAATTCGCTGAGGGTGATCAAGGCGAAATCCGGGGCGCCCAGTACCTGCAACGAGGCGACGGAGCCACCGAGAATCCCGACTTCAAAACCCAGGTCCGCCGCGATCCGCGCCGACATCGGGTCAAAGACGGAAGCGGTGTGATAGCACGTGTCGGAAGCCAGCAATTGGCGAAAGTTACGGCGTAAATCTTGATGGGAAAGCCTGGACATATAGTTCCACCACTGCATTGGAATGGAAGGGCTTGAGCAAAAGTGTCAACGCCGAAGGAACAAAAGGCTATCACGCGGGCGGGGTAAGGATGATGACGAATTTACAGGCGGGTGAAACGATACCGCAGCCAATGGCAGTGGGCTGATGCAGTCAATCAAGAAATAAATGAATAACCTGTGGCGAGGGAACTTGCTTGTGGCGAGGGGGCTTGCCCCCGTTCGGCTGCGAAGCAGTCGCCAAGCGGTGAATGCGATATGACTGAAGTACGAGGTGTCAGGTTTTGGGGCCGCTACGCAGCCCAACGGGGGCGAGCCCCCTCGCCACAGGGTGTGGGGAGGTCTCAAGATCCGCTCAAGCCGCCACCGCCTGCTGTGCCTGATCCAGCAACCGCACCGCCCGCACCGAGTTCCCCGGTTGCAGTTGCAGGCGTTTGGCGGTGAGGCGGTCGACGATCAGGCTGTTGCCCACCAGCCGCGCCTTGGCGGCGGTGATGCGGCAGTTTTCCATGCGCCGGTTGTGGATCAGCCACACCGGCGCCTGTTCGTCCGGGGTGCCGATGCCCAGCACGAGCGGCTGACTGTCGCGCACCGTACGTATTTTCGCGACCTGGGCTTCGATCACCGGCCCGCCATCGAAAATGTCGATGTAGTCCCGGTGGGCAAAGCCTTCGGCATTGAGGATTTTCAGCGCCGGCTCGGTGTTCGGGTGCGCCTTGCCGATCACGGCCTGGGCCTGCTCGGTGAGCAGGCAGGTGTACAGGGGTTGGCGCGGCATCAGTTCGGCGATGAACGATTTGTTGCCCAGCCCCGACAAGTGATCGGCGTGGCGGAAATCGGTTTTGAAAAAGTGCCGGCCGAGGCTGTCCCAAAACGGCGAGCGGCCTTGTTCATCGGCAGTGCCGCGCAGTTCGGCAATCAGTTTGTCGCCGAACAACTGCTGGAACTCGGCCACGAACAAAAGCCGCCCCAGGGACAACAACCGCCCGTTGTTGCCCTGGCGTTGATCGGGATGCAGGAACAGCGAACAGAGTTCCGATTGGCCGGTCATTTCGTTGTTCAGGAACAAGGTCGGGATCTGTTTCTGGATGCCCAGGTCCGGCGATGAACTGACGGTCAACCCGACCCGGTAGTTGTACCAGGGCTCGCGCATGCCGACGGCGCCGGTCAGGGCACTGACCCCGACCACGCGCTGATCGTCGTCTTCGAGCACGAACAGGTAATCGGCGTCGGCGCGCTCGACCTGTTCGGCGAAGGTCCGTTGCGCCCAGCGCACACGGTGGCCCAGGCGTTCCTCGCTGGCTGGCAGGGTGGTAAACCCGGGGCCGGCCTGTTGCACCAGCGCCATCAGGGCGGGCAGGTCGGTGACTTGAACCGGACGAACAATCATGATGCAGCTCCTATTGCGCGCGTGCTCGGGCGCTGTCGTTGGGCACGGGGCCGGGTGATGCTCACAGGGCGATCAGCCGGATCGGGCTGCCGTCGGTCACGTTCAGGGTCGCGCACATCTCGGCGCTCAGGCCCACCGGTTGTCCGGCGGTGTAATCCAGTTCGGCAACGATGGCCCGGTAATTCTTGAGCGAATCGTTACTGACCAAATAGCTGCCACGGGCGTCGATGACCTCGACTGGCTGCGCGGTAGCGACGTGGCTATTGGCGATGGAGCGAATACCCGGCGTACGTGCGTACAGCGTCGGGCCGCCGTCGAACAGGTCGATGTAGCTGTTGGTTTCGAAGCCTTCGCGTTCCAGGATGTCGAACGCTTCCTGGCCGTCGGGGTGGATGCGGCCGATACACGCCTGGGCCGACTGGGGCAGCATCGGCACGTAGATCGGGTATTGCGGCATCAGTTCGGCGAGAAAGGTCCGGCTCTCCAGGCCACACAGTCGTTCTGCCTCGGCATAAGGCAAATCGAAAAAGTGTTTGCCCAGGGCATCCCAGAACGGCGACTGACCTTGCTCATCGCTGTAGCCGACGATTTCGGTGATCACCGCGTCGGCGAAGCGCCCGGCATGCGCTGCGATAAACAACAGCCGCGCCCGTGACAGCAGTTCGGAAAACGGCGTGCACACCCGATCGGCATCGATGTGAAAGCCGCGCAGCAAGGTGTGGCCGCTGAGGTCGTGACACAACGACAGCGCCGGCACGCCATGCTCGATATTCAGCTCCCGGGAGACGCTGGTGAAGTGGCGGTTGCGCAAGCTGTAGAACGGCTCGTTGAAGCCGGCGGTGGCGAGGATTTCCGAGCAGCCTGCCAGACGCTGGTTGACCAGGTCCTCGAGGACAAAAAAGTAGTTTTCCGGGCCATTGCCTTCAACGTCTTTGTTGAACGAGGCGCAGGAGTCGAGAATTTTCTCGCGCAGGCGCTCGCTGTCATCCGGCAGGGACGTGACGCCCACCAGGCTGTCACGAGCCAGTTGTTGCAACTGGGGCAGGTCGGTTAACTCGACTGGGCGAAAGACCAGCATGGATGTACTCCTGTATCAAAGGGTTCGGCGGTGGTGCCGTCGAACCTGACTATCACTGTCGGTGTCCACGCGTTAAATCGGCGGTCGCCTGATCTGTTGTCAGACGCCGCCCTTTTTCTTGTCAGACGTTGCTCGGGTCGGGCAGCGTCGTGCTGGCGCCCAGCTTGTTTAGAAAGAACAGATAGACCAGACCCAGGGCAATCCAGATCAGCCCGAGTTTCTGTGCATCGACGCCCATGTTGTACATGATGGCCGCGACGATGATGAAGCCGATCACCGGGCACAGCAGGTGACGGATCACCTGGCCGGATTTCTGCCGGCGCCAGTAGTAATTGATCACGGTCAGGTGCAGCAGCATGAACCCGCTCAAGGCGCCGAAGTTGACCAGGGAGGTCAGGGTGTCGACCGAGTTGATGAACAGGTAGCAGATCACCAGCGACAGCACCGCCACCAGGTAAATACTGATGTAGGGCGTGTTGTGTTTCGGGTGGACCTTGGCCAGCACTTTCGGCAGTTTGCCGTCCCGCGCCATGCCGAACAGCAGCCGCGATACCGCCGCTTGCGAGGTAATCGCCACCGCCACGCCCCAGGCCAGGGCCGTGGCCACGCCGGTGAGGGTCGCGAGCCAGCTGCCAGCCGCGATTTCAGCGATTTCATAAAATGCGGTATCGGCGGACTTGAAGCCCATGCCCGCTGCGAGGTCGGTGGCAATCCAGGTCTGCACGACGAAGATCACGCCCATCACCACCAATGTGATCAGCGCTGCCTTGCCGACGCTGCGGCCGGGGTCGCCCTTGATCTCTTCGGCGAGGGTGGAAATCGCGTCGAAGCCCAGGAACGACAGCACCGCAATTGACACTGCTTGCATCAGCAGGGCGAAGTTGAAGGTTTCGGGGTTGTACAGCGGCGCCAGGGTCAGCTCACCGTGACCGCCGCCGCTGTGCAGGGCATTCCAGGCGTAGAACAGGAAAATCCCCAGTACCACCAGTTGCGCCAACAGAAAGACGATGTTCATCCGCGCGGTAAAGGTGATGCCGCGCAGGTTGACGAAGGTCGCGCTGACCAGGAACGCCAGGATGAAACCGACTTTCGGGATGTCCGGGTACAGGTGATTCAGCGCCATCGCCGCGTAGACGTACAGCAGCGGCGGAATCAGCAGGTAATCAAGCAGCATCAACCAACCGGCGATAAACCCGACGTGTTGATTCAGGCCCCGTTGGGCGTAGGAATATACCGAGCCGGCAATCGGAAACGCCCGGGCCATGCTGCCGTAGCTGAGGGCGGTGAACAGCATCGCCACCATGCCGATGATGTACGCCAGGGGGACCATGCCCGGCGCTTCGGCGTTGACGTAGCCATACACGCCGAACGGAGCGATGGGGATCATGAAAATCATCCCGTACACCACCAGGTCCGTCAGCGTCAGGCTGCGTTTCAACTCCTGCTTGTAGCCGAATTCTTCTATTTCCATGAAGCGTTTCTCCTTGTCAGTCATTCAGGCATTTTTTTAGTTTTTATACCGGTACCACACAGCGTTCAGCGTGTTCCTACAGCAGCGGGCCGAGGTAGCCGGCCCAACGATCAATCGCCTCGGGGGTCCGCAGCAGGTCGTTGCGCACCTCGATCAGCACCGATTCCAGCCCGCGGGCATCGCCGTGCACCGGCACGGTCATGTCCCCCTGCGGGTCGATCTTGTACGGCTGATTGCCGGCCACTTTAAGCGGATGCCGGCTCAATCCGTCAATAATCCGTTGGGCGTATTGCCGGGCTTCGCCGAACAGTACGCCGGCCTCCAGCACTCGGGGCTGACCGTAATAAACCGGGGTGAAACTGTGAATCCCCACCACACGCACCGCTCGCCCTTGCGCCAGGCGCTCGTCGATCAGGCTTTGCAGCCGGGAGTGAAACGGCGAGAACAGCGCCTGCCGACGATAGTCCCGGGCCGCTTCATCCAGTTGCTGGTTGCCCGGCACCTGATAGATCTCGCTCTGCCCCGGAATGCTGTCCGGGGCATGGCGTGGGCGGTTGAGGTCGATCAACAGCCGCGAATAATTGGCCGCCAGCAAGGTCACGCCGAGGGTGTCGGACAAGCGCTTGGCCAGGGCCAGGGCGCCGATGTCCCAGGCAATGTGTTCGCGGGCGGCCTCATGGCTCAAGCCCAGGTCATTCAACGCCGACGGGATAAAACGGCTGGCGTGTTCGCACACCAGAATCAACGGGTGCTCGCTGGCTTCCCGGCTCAGGGTGTACGGGGGCTCGGTGTAGAGCCCCGCTTCAACGGATTCAGTACAGACGGGCATAGTGCTCACAAAGGTCGGCGGGCGAGAGCTGTTCCGTCAGCGTCAATTCCTCGGTTTTCAGGGCGAAATAGGTGTCGAGCAAGGCCTGGGGCAAAGCTTCGATCAGCGCCGCGCTGTTGCGCAGGCAGTCCAGGGCCTGGGCCAGCGAGGCGGGCAGGGCGACGATGCCCCGGGCCTGGCGTTGTTCTTCGTTCAAGGCATCGGGGATTTCATCGGTGATGGCGTTCAGGGCCAGGCGTTGCTCGATGCCCAGACGCCCGGCAATCAGCAGTGCGGCCATGGCCAAATGCGGTGAGGCAGTGGCGTCCATGGCGCGGAATTCGAGGTTGTATTGCGCCGCCACGGATTTGCCGCCCAGGCTCACCGTCGGGCAAATCCGCAGCGCCGCTTCGCGGTTGCGCTGGCCGAGGCAGGCGTAGGAGGCGCTCCAGTGATGGGGCTGCAAACGCTCGTAGGACACCGGCGTCGGCGCGGTAAAGGCGCACAGGGCCGGCAAATAATGCAGCACGCCGGCGGCCCAGTGCTGGCCGAGGGTCGACAGGCCATTGGTGGTGCCGGCGTCGTACAGCAGCGGTTGCCCGGCCAGGTCTTGCAGGCTGACGTGCAGATGCACGCCGTTGCACACCGCGTGCTCGGCGGTCTTTGGTGCGAAGCTCAGGCCCAGGCCCATTTGCCGGGCGATTTCCCGGGTGATCTCGCGCACGTTGACCGCACGATCCGCCGCCGCGACACCCAGGGCCGGACGGCAGGTGATTTCGTATTGGTGCTTGCCGTACTCCGGCAGAAACATTTCCGGCTCGACGCCACCGGCACGCAAGGCACTGAGCAGCCAGCCGCCAAACTCGGCACCCTGGCGCTGGGCTTCAAGGGTGAACGCCAGGTGTTCGGCGGCCCCGCAATCCAGATTGAATTCATGTTCGAACGCCGCGTTGACCTGCACACCCAATTCGGCCCGATAGCGTTCCACTTCGTTGCGCAGCAATGTGCGCGGGCAAGCGCTCCAGGGACGGCCATCGGTTTCGCGGATGTCACCGTGGATGAAATCCAGCGCCGGGGCGTTGGCGTCCGGGCCGTTGTTGACCGTGACCCGGCTGCTCAGCTCGGGAATCAAGCGCAAGTCACCGTAGGCGCCCCACGGATTGGTCGAGGCAATCACGTCTTGCGGCGTCAGCGCGCTATTGGCCGGCACCCAGCCACAACCGGCAGCCTGATAATGCTCCAGCTCATCCGTCGGAAAGGAACGGCCACGGGTCACGCCGATCAGGTCGGTGGTCACGATCGTGGTCATCGGCACCGGCAACAGGCGTGCGCTCATGGCTGCATCTCCTGCAAGCGGGCGAGCACCGTCTGGGTATCGGTAATCCAGCAGTAACCCTTGATCGCGTTAAGGCAGGCCTGATGGCGTTCCGGGGTGTAGGTGGCGCAGGCGTCTTCCACCATCGTCACCAGATAGCCACGGTCGGCGGCGTCGCGCACGGCCATGTCCACGCACTGGTCGGTGACGATGCCAGCGATGATCAGATGCCGCGTGCCAAGGTTGCGCAGCACATAGTCGATGTTGGTGGAGTTGAAGACCCCGGAGGAGGTCTTGGGCAGCACGACTTCGTTTTCCGTCGGTGTCAGGTCGTCGATGATCCGCGCCTGCGGGCTGCCCTTGGGCAGGTGCATGTCCGAGAGTTTGTGGTCCAGGGAGCGGTCGCGGCCATCGGCGGTGAGGCTTTCGATCAGGGTGTGCAGCACGTTCTGTCGGGCGCTGCGAAAGGCGCTGAGCAACCGCCGCTGGTTAGGCACCACCTGCATGTGGGTGCGGGTCAGGAAATACTCGGCGTCCGGCCCGTTGAGGTGCGGGTCGAACTGCGGTTCGAGCCAGGCACGTTGCATGTCGACCAGCAACAGCGCGGTGTGGTCGGTGACAAACGGCAGGTCGCGGGGCGAGCGGTGGGGGAGCGTAAACATCCTTATTTTTCCTCCAGCAGGTGGGTGTCGAAGTCGGAGCGCAGGTTGTCGATGCCTTCCAGGCGATCGGCCAGATCGGGGCTGCGCAGGGTCAGGCAGGCGATCAGTGCTTCAATCTGCGCCAGTGCCGGGACCATGCTGTCGAATGCCGACACCGATTCCACCGGCGCACTGATGATCAAATCGGCCATTTCCCGCAGCGGCGAAGCATAGATGTCGGTGAACAGCACCACCCGCGCATAGCGGTTTTTCGCCGCACTGGCGACCCGTCGGGCCTGGCACTGGTAACGCCGATAATCGAACACCAGCACCACGTCCTGGCGCTGCACGTCGAACAAGCGGTCCGGCAGTTGGGCGTTGTCCTCCAGGGCAAAGCAGCCGGGACGCAGCAAGCGCAAATGGTTGAGCAAATAGTTGGCGAGGAAACTGCTGAAGCGTCCGCCGAAGCAGTGCACTTGATGGCGCACGTCGAGCAGCCATTCCACCAGGATCCGTATGTCTTCGGGTTGGGTCAGGGCCTGGGTTTCCACCAGCGAGCGATGGGTTTCAGCCAGGTAATGACTCCACGGATCGTCTTTTTGCAGGTGGGCGCGGGGTTGCAACAGGGCACTGGGGGAACGCAGGCGGTGGTCCATGTCACTGAGCAGGGCGTCCTGGAATTCGGCGTAACCGCCGAAGCCAAGTTTTTTCACCAGCCGCACAATGGTCGGATCGCTGACACCGGCATGCTCGGCCAAACGCGACATCGGGCCCAGTCCGTTACGCGGGTACTGGTCCAGCAAGGCGCGGATGACTTTACGTTCCGACGGCGTGAGGTCCAGGCCGGGATCGGTGATCAGGTCTCTAAGGGGGGGCATCCGGGCTCCTGCTGGATGGGTGTGTCGGTTTTGCTTCACATTTCGCTAAAACAGTATTTATGTAACGCACGCTACATGTCTAGTGAATTTTTGAGCGTGCGTGCCAGGCGCTGAAATGGGGCGAAACGCCCGTGTCATAAGGCCTACGCGGATGTCGACTGAGGGTGTAGGACATTGTCCATGGCGGTGTCGGAAATCGCCGTTTTCCATGGGTAAGTTGTTCGCGACAGGCTGGGAATAACGGGCGGCAAGGCTGCTTTTTGTGGTGAGGAGTTTGCTCCCGCTGGGCTGCGCAGCGGCCTCCGACGGCGGTTGCTGTGCAACCGGGCGCGAGCAAGCTCCCTCGCCACAGGTTCGGGCACCTTTGACTGATCGCTTTACCCCAAAGCTCTGTCTTGCGGCACAATCAGGCAATTGTTTGCGGCATGTTGCCGTTTCGCGTTTCCAATAAAAGAGTGATGCCCGTGCAGGCGACCCGTTTGACCCTGATTTGCCACGCCCGAACCGTCGCACAAAAACTGGCGCGTTTTCCTGCGGATGAGTCGGTGGAAATGGTCTGGCAATCGGCGAAGTGTTCGCGCCGTGGATCTTCCAAGGTCGCGCCGCGCCTGCTGTGTGGTCCCGAAGCTCGCACACGCGAAACCGCCGAACTGTTCGGCAGTGATGCACACATTGTCGAAGCGTTGAGGGATTGCGATTTTGGTCGCTGGCAAGGTCAGCGAATCAGTGAGCTGCAAAAAACCGAGCCCGAGGCGCTCCAGACCTGGCTCGACGACCCGCACTCCGCGCCCCACGGCGGGGAGTCCGTGGTGCAACTCGGTGAGCGCGCCGCCGCCTGGCTGGCGACGCTGGAGACGACGCCGGGCGACATCATCGCCATTACCCATCCCTATGTGGTTCGCGCCGTACTGACCCATGTCCTGCAAAGCACGGCGTTCAACCTGATCGACGTCGAACCGTTGTCGGCCATCGAACTGCGGTTCACCGGACGCTGGCGGTTACGCTTGATGAGCACTGATGTTGACGGAGGCTTTTGATGAAAACGTTGTTGGTCATCGGTATCGGTGCCGGTAACCCGGACTACATCACGATGCAGGCGGTGAAGGCGCTGAATCAGGCGGACGTGTTTTTCCTCATGGACAAGGGCCAGAGCAAAGACAAGTTGATCGACCTGCGCCGCGAGATCTGCGAGCGCTACATCACCGATCACCCTTACCGGTTCGTCGAAGCCCACAGCCCGGAACGGGAACGTGGCGATGTGGACTACAAGGCCAGTGTCGATGAGCTGAACCTGGCCAAGCAGCGCACCTTCGAACGCCTGATCAACGAGGAAATGTCCGACGGCCAGTGCGGCGGATTCCTGGTGTGGGGCGACCCGGCGCTGTACGACAGCACCGTGCGCATCTTGCAGGCGATCCTGGCTTCGGATCGCTGTGAGTTTGAGTTCGAGGTGATCCCCGGCATCACCAGCGTCCAGGCCTTGGCAGCACAACATAAGGTGCCGCTGAACCGCATCGGCCGCTCGATAGAAATCACCACGGGCCGGCGGCTGGCGGCGGGGCAGGTGAGTGACGCCGACAGTCTGGTGGTGATGCTCGACGCCGAAGATTCCTACCAGCAGGTGGCCGATCAGGAGACAGAGATTTACTGGGGGGCCTACCTGGGCACGCCGGATGAAATCCTGATCAGCGGCAAGCTCAGGGATGTGGCGGATGAGATTGAGCGGGTGCGCAAGGCGGCACGGCTGGCGAATGGGTGGATTATGGATACCTATTTGTTGCGTAAGCCTTTAGATAAATAGTGACTGGGCGGGCCTCTTCGCGGGCAAGCCTCGCTCCTGCAGGTTCGCGGTGTTTGGGTTGACGCATTCGTACGGAGTGGCGGTGATCCTGTAGGAGCGAGGCTTGCCCGCGAAGGCGTCCTCAAGAACACCTCAAAAAATCGCCTCCCGCCCAAACCGCTCCCGATACACCGACGGCGGCACCCCGACCACGCTGCGAAACGCCACCCGGAAGCTCTCCACCGAACGATAGCCACAGCGCTCGGCGATCTGCTCGGTGTTATCGACCGTGCTCTCCAGCAACTCCCGGGCCCGGGCCAGGCGTTGATGCTGCAGCCAGGTCTTGGGTGACTGACCACTGGCCTCGGTGAAGCGACGCAGGAAGGTGCGTTCACTCATCGCCGCCTCGCTGGCCAGGTCACGCACTTCCAGCGGTTCGTGCAAACGCTCCCGCGCCCATTGCATGACCCGTGACAAATCGCTGCGAGGCGTTGGGCTGACCGGCGTAGGAATAAACTGCGCCTGACCGCCCGTGCGTTGCGGCGACATCACCAGCCGCCGCGCCACCGAGTTGGCCACCTGCGTGCCAAAGTCCCGCGCCACCAGGTGCAGACAGGCGTCAATGCCGGCCGCGCTGCCGGCTGAGGTGATCAGCTGACCCGAATCGACATACAGCACGTCCGGGTCCACCTGGATATTCGGGAAACGCTCGGCCAGCTCCGTGGCATAGCGCCAATGGGTGGTGGCGCGATGACCATCCAGCAAACCGGTGGCCGCCAGCACAAACACCCCGGAACAGATCGACAGCAATCGCGCGCCCCGGGCATGGGCCTGGCGCAACGCGCTGAGCAAGGCTTCGGGCACCGGCGCCTGGCGATCGCGCCAACCGGGGATGAGGATGGTCCGGGCCTGTTCCAGCAACGCCATGCCGCCATCCGCCAGTACCTGAATGCCACCCATGGCGCGCATCGGGCCTTCATCCACGGCGACAATCCGATGGGTGTACCACGGGAAATCGAACTCCGGCCGGGCCAGGCCGAAGATCTCCACGGCGATGCCGAACTCGAAGGTGCAGAGGCCGTCGTAGGCCAGAATCGCGACTAATCCAGGGTTGGGCTGCATTTGGCGGAAAGTTCCCGGTAGGTGTCTTGTGCGCCACTGTAGCGGCAAGCGGCGGGCAGATAAAGTCTGCCTACACCCACCAAGACTAAGGACTACACCCCATGACCAGCCTGGTTCGTCAAATTCCCGCAGCGCCCTCCGCCATTGCCCTGATGCACTTCAGCAATCGCCTGACGTTCGAAACCGATTGTTCCGACGTGTATGGCAGCCAACAGGCCGGCGAAGTGGATTTCGTGCTGGTCGATACCCGCGGCCCGTTGGCGTTTGAGCGTGGGCATGTGCCGGGGGCGATCAACATGCCTGGACGACTGATGACCGCCGAGACCTTGTCGGCGTATCCCACCTCCAGTGTGTTCGTGGTCTATTGCGCCGGGCCGCACTGCAACGGCGCCAACAAGGCCGCGGTGAAACTGGCGGCGCTGGGTTACCCGGTCAAGGAGATGATTGGCGGGGTGACGGGGTGGCTGGATGAGGGGTTTGAATTGAGTGTTAAAGCAGTGCTCGGCCCCATCGGTTGCGAATGCTGACGATCAAACACTGTTGATCCCTGTGGCGAGGGGGCTTGCTGTGGCGAGGGGGCAAGCCCCCTCGCCACAAAAGCGCCCCGAGCATCAGTTCAACGAATCGGCCCACCACTGATCCAGCATCTGCTGCAACCACTCAAACACCGCCCCATGCGCCACGCTGTCATCCTGCCCCCGTGGCAATGGCGACTCATCGCCAAAATGCTCGTTCAGCAGCATCACTGATTCAGCATCCCACTCCGGATGAAACTGCAGCCCCACCCGCGTCGCCCCGACCCGATACAGCTGCTGCTCACAGGCCTCGCTACTCGCCAGCAATTGCGCGCCTGGTGGCAGATCGATCGCGTCTTCGTGCCATTCCAGCACGGTCAACGTCTGGCCATCGGCAAAGCTCAACGCCGTCCAGCCCGTTTCAGGCCGGGTCATGCGCCGCACCTTCCCGCCCAGGCTCAACGCCAATAACTGCGCCCCCAAACAAATGGCGAACACCGCCGCGCCTTGATCGAGATTGGCCGTCAGCCACTGACGCTCATCTTCCAGCCAGGCCGGCCCGGCGTTGGACTCATAAGGCCCACCCAACAGGATTACCGGCCCCGCACCCACCGGCGGCAATTGCCCGAGGTCGGCGCGAAAGACGTTCAGCGTGATCCCGCGCAACCGGGCCCATTCGGCAATGGCACCGGGGCCTTCGGCGGGGTGGTGCTGGATCAAATTCAACTCGGGCATCGGGTTTCTCTGGTGGGAGGCGGGTGGCGCCAATGTGCCGCAAAAAAGCCTTCGTCGCCAGTCAGGTGCCGCGCCTGTTTCGATGGCGACTATTCAGTCGGATAAGTACCTGAACTCCGTAGGTTTTATCCGAAAGCAGGACGTGTCCTACAGTTTTTGCACTGTCGTGGCGCACGCGTCTAAACCGCCGATTGGGTCGGCCACTTTTCTATAAGTATTTGTCGCATCCACACAATTGGCTGGCCGAAAGCCACTCTAGACTGCCGGCCACTTCGGCTTTCACCTGCCGAAACTGCCAATCGAAAGCTGCCAATAAAAGCCTCCGCACACATGGAGTTATAAATGAAGAAGCTAGTGATGTTCGGTGCCCTGGCACTGTCGATGTTGTCCCTGACCGCCGTGGCCGATGACGCCAAGCCGATCCGCATCGGTATCGAAGCCGGTTACCCGCCATTCTCGATGAAAACCCCTGACGGCAAACTCACCGGTTTCGACGTGGACATCGGCGACGCGCTGTGCGAGCAGATGAAAGTGAAGTGCACGTGGGTCGAGCAAGAGTTCGACGGCCTGATCCCGGCGCTGAAAGTGAAGAAAATCGACGCGATCCTGTCGTCCATGACCATCACCGACGACCGCAAGAAAAACGTCGATTTCACCATCAAGTACTACCACACCCCGGCGCGCTTCGTGATGAAGGAAGGCTCCGGCGTCAAAGACCCGCTGACCGAACTCAAGGGCAAAAAAGTCGGCGTGCTGCGTGCCAGTACCCACGACCGCTATGCCACTGAAGTGCTGGTCCCGGCCGGCATCAACCTGGTGCGTTACGGTTCGCAGCAGGAAGCCAACCTGGACATGGTCTCCGGTCGTATCGACGCAATGCTGGCTGACTCGGTCAACCTGAGCGACGGTTTCCTGAAAACCGACGCCGGCAAAGGCTTCGAATTCGTTGGCCCGACCTATGAAGACGCCAAGTACTTCGGCGGCGGCGCCGGCATCGCCGTGCGCAAGGGTGACAAAGCGCTGGCGGACCAATTCAACACCGCCATCACCGAGATCCGCGCCAACGGCAAGTACAAGCAAGTGCAGGACAAGTACTTCGCCTTTGACGTTTACGGCGAATAATCCAGCCGTTCAAAAAAGTGGCCACCGTTAACGCGGTGGCCATTTTTTTTGTGTCTCATGATCTACTCTGCGAACACATTTCCCTACGCATCGGCATCGACAGGACCCTTATATGCAACGCATCGACCACCCTCTGCCGTGGAGCCATTTGGGCACCGAACGCAGCCTCAGCGTGTTTCGTTTTGGCGACGGCGCGCGCAAGGTGTACATCCAGGCCAGCCTGCACGCCGATGAACTGCCGGGCATGCGCACCGCCTGGGAACTGAAAAAACGCCTGACCGAACTCGAAGCCCAAGGCCAGTTGCAAGGTGTTATCGAATTGGTGCCGGTGGCCAACCCGATCGGCCTCGACCAGCACCTGCAAGGCGCGCACATGGGCCGTTTCGAACTCGGCAGCGGCAAGAACTTCAATCGCTCGTTCGTCGAACTGAGCGCGCCGGTCGCCGCGTTGGTCGGTGCTCAATTGGGCGACGATGCCGAGGCCAACATCACGCTGATTCGCCAGGCGATGGGCCAGGTATTCGACGCTCTGCCGGCGCCGGCATCGCAACTGGAAGCCATGCACCGCGTGCTGTTGCGCCATGCCTGTGATGCCGATGTCACCCTGGATTTGCATTGCGACTTCGACGCGGCGATTCACATTTATGCCTTGCCGCAACAGTGGCCACAGTGGCAATCCCTGGCCGCACGCTTGAAGGCAGGCGTGGGATTGTTGAGTGAAGACTCCGGGGGCAGTTCGTTCGACGAGTCCTGCTCGACGCCGTGGTTGCGTCTGGCGCAGGCCTTCCCTGAGGCGGCGATTCCGCTGGCGAACCTGGCCACCACCGTGGAACTGGGCAGCATGGGCGACACCTGGGTCGATCAGGCCCAGGCCAATTGCGAGGCGATTCTGGGCTTTCTCGCCGAACAGGGTTTCATCAACGGTGACTGGCCAGCGGCACCGAGCGAATGCTGCGAAGGCATGCCGTTCGCCGGCACCGAATACCTGTTCGCCCCGCACCATGGCGTGGTCAGCTTTCTGCGCGAGGCGGGCGAATGGGTGGAGCAGGGCGATGCGCTGTTTGAAGTGGTCGATCCGTTGAGTGACCGTGTCACGACCGTGCGCGCCGGCACCAGCGGCGTGTTATTTGCGATTGATCGTGGACGCTACACCCAGCCGGGGACGTGGCAGGCGAAAGTCGCGGGGCGCGAGGCGTTTCGGGTTGGGAAGTTGACGAACGATTGATCCGGATTATTCGTTGCCTGTGACGGCCTCTTCGCGGGCAAGCCTCGCTCCTCCAAAAGCACCACCGTACCTGTAGGAGCGAGGCTTGCCCGCGAAGGCGGCCTCAACCACACCAAAAACCTCGGCAATGTTAGGGTACCCCCCGAATCCTGCGCCCTGTAAAGGAAGAAATATGCTGAAGTTTTTCGCTCTGCTCATGTGCCTGGCATCCGCCACGGTCCACGCTCAAACCGCGCTGCACACCGACCTGCCGCTCAAGTATCTGGAACAGGCCAACCCTGAGTCCCGCGATCAACCGCTGGTGATTTTTCTCCACGGCTACGGCAGTAACGAGCGAGATCTGTTCGGGATCAAGGACGAATTGCCGGCGCAGTACAGCTACCTGTCGGTGCAGGCGCCGGTGGCTCTGGATGCCGACAGTTATCAGTGGTTTCGCAAGAAAGGCGAAGGCGCCTACAACGGTGAGACCGATGATCTGAAGACCAGCGGCAAGGTGTTGCTGGATTTCATCGCCCAGGCAGCGAAGAAATATCACACCGACGCCAACAAGGTGTTCCTGGTGGGGTTCAGCCAGGGCGCGATCATGTCCTATGAGGTGGCGTTGCGTCATCCCGAGGCGGTGGGCGGGATTGCGGCGTTGAGCGGGCGGATATTGCCGGTGCTCAAGGCTGAGCTGAAACCGGATGAAAAACGCCAGTCACTGGCGATTTTCATCGGTCATGGCACCGAGGACAAACGCTTGCCGTTGGTTGACGGCACGGCGGCCAACAGCCTGTTGCAGAAGCTGTCACTCAAGCCTGAATTTCATACCTACGCAGGTCTGGGCCACAGCATCAGCGCTGCCGAGATCCAGGACTTGAACGCCTGGTTGCTGCGCCTCAACCCCTGAATCCCGCGGATTTACTTGCCGGTGATCTGCTTGACCAACGTGTCGTGACCCGCCTTGTCGGTTGGGCGCGAGATGATCTGAATCACCGTCATCCGGTTGCCGGAGCCGGCCATCAGTGTGGTGTTGAGGGTCTTGCCGCCACCCTGGGTGGCGGTGCTGTCGATCTGCCGCATGCCCAACCCGGTGCCTTTCATCGTCAGGCTTTTTTCGTTGAGCTTGGTGAAGTCCGGCAGGGCCTTGTGTTCAGCGGCGTCGAAATCGGCGGCGGTGCTGTCGAGGAACTCGCTGTCGTTGTCCTTAACGTTGACGCCCGGTGCCAGGTTGTTTTCAGCCGCGATCACCACGGTCTTGGTGGTTTCGTTGGCGTACATGGTGCCGGTTGCACCGGTCGCGCCGGGCGGCAGCGGGTTGGCGACGAAGCCCTTGGGCAGGGTGAATTTGAATTTGCCGCTGAGCAACGAGACTTTGATGGGCGCGGCGTCGCTGGCGGTGGCCTTGGCGGCATACACATTCATGGCCCCCAGGCTGGCAGCCGCCGTCAGCAACAGGACAACGGCTTTTTTACGGAACAATGACATAGAAACTCTCCAGGGATGGTCGCGCTAGGGGGCGATCATCCCATGGCGGTCGGGTCGCATCCAGCCCGGTGTACGTCCTGCGCTGTCGGGTAGGCAGTTTCTGGCCTACTCGTTCGCCACCCGCGAACGGCTTGTCACTGCCGGTTTCGCCAGCAAACGCCGAGTCACCCCGAGCATCCCCACGGACACCCCCACACCCAGGGCAAACGCCGGCAGGCCCAGGCTTGGCAACGTCAGCGCCAGCACCAGGCAGAACGCAGCGAACGAGTACATCCCGGTGGCGGTGGCACGCAGCAACGCGGCGGTAAACGCCGGGCCACGGGTTTGCTGGGAGAACACCGCCATCACGCTGCCCAATACCGGGAACACCGCCAGCAAGCCGCTCCAGCGCTCGCCCACCGTACTGGCCAGCAGCGTGACGGCCAGGGTCAGCAGCGCGCCGGCCACCATGCGCAGCAGCAGCTT
This sequence comes from Pseudomonas sp. Emmai, assembly GCF_055179735.1. Taxonomy (NCBI): domain Bacteria; kingdom Pseudomonadati; phylum Pseudomonadota; class Gammaproteobacteria; order Pseudomonadales; family Pseudomonadaceae; genus Pseudomonas; species Pseudomonas sp. Emmai. Next base: position 3,039,213 of record NZ_CM143685.1, read on the forward strand.
GTCGGACTTGGGCTTGGGGCCTGAAACAATCGGCTGCACCGACGGAAACAGGTAAGGCGCGGCCAGCAGCGCGGTGGCGGCGGCGATCACCGAGAGGATCAGGGACGGCGGGATCAGCGAGAGCACGACGGCCACCGTTGCCCATACCAACATGGAAATCGCCAGCGCCCACGGCCACGCGGCCCGTTGCGCCACTTGGGCATAGGTCACGCAGAAGGCGATCATGGCAAACATCGCGGACAACGCAGCGGTCGCGGCTTGAGCAGCGAATACCTGGCCCTGCTCGATGGCGAGGAAAAACAGAATCGGCCCGACCACCACCGGCAGCCCCGACAACCACCCGGCCACGCTCGGCCCCCAACGTTTGCCCGCTAGGGAAATCAGCAGCAGAAACCCGGGAATCACCAGCAACTTGAGCAGCAGCACGCACGCACCTCCGACCTGTGTGAGGCGGCCACGTTAGCATTGCAGACGACGGATTGCTCTAGGGATGTCCGGATTTTGTATACAAAACCATCGCCTTTAAAAATTGTACAGAAAAGACTTTTGCGTATAAGTTTTAAGGAAGTCTTCAGCGCTTACCGAGCCGCCATGAACAGATCACGATCACGCTTTCGTCACTGCCTCTGGCTACTCGTTGTGCTCGGCAGCCACGCGGTGGCCAATTGGCAAGATGCGCTGCCCGGCGCGCAGATCGTAGGCGCCGGGGAGTTTCGGGTGTTCGGTTTTGATGTCTACAACGCTCGACTCTGGAGTGCCGTGCGGCCCATGGCGACGGATCAGCCGTTTGCCCTGGAGCTGATCTACCAGCGCAGCATTTCCCGAGACGATCTGGTGAAGGCCAGCGTCGATGAGATCAAGCGCTTGTCCGGCGCCTCGGTCAGCGCCGAGCAACTGGCCGGCTGGCAGACTCAGATGCAACAGTCGTTTGTCGACGTCCAGGCCGGCACCCGCATCACCGGGGTGTATTTGCCGGGGCAGGGCGCGCGGTTTTTTGTCGGCCAGCACCTGCAGCACGAAGTGAAAGACCCGCAATTCGCCCGCGCTTTCTTCGACATCTGGCTCGACCCGCGCACCCGTAATCCCGAGTTGCGCGAGCAATTATTGGGTACCGCCAAGCCCTGAGGACGTCGTCATGCTGAAGAAGTTGTTGCTGGTGTTGTTCGTGTGTCTGGCCGGTTGCGGCGGCGTCGATGTGCAGCGCTACAGCGAGCAAAACCCCAAGCTCGATTTGCCGGGGTTCTTTGTCGGTCGGGTAGACGGTTGGGGGATGTTCCAGAAGCGTTCGGGGGAGGTGGTCAAGCGCTTTCATGTGCTGATCGACAGCCGCATGGATGGGCCCAATCTGATCATGCACGAGGCCTTCACCTACAGCGACGGTACGAAACAGACGCGGGTCTGGACCCTGCACCCGGACGGTCCTGGCCATTGGCGCGGTACGGCGGGCGATGTGGTTGGCGAATCCAGCGGTGAAGTGGCCGGCAACGCGCTGCACTGGCGCTACATACTCAGTCTGCCGGTGGACGAAAAGGTCTATCAGGTGCACTTCGATGACTGGATGTACCTGCTCGACGAAAACACCATGGCTAACCGTTCGGCGATGACCAAATTCGGCTTTGAACTGGGTCAGGTGACGCTATTCTTCCGCCGCCACGGCGCCGAGTAGGCGCTGCGTGTATAGCCTGTGAAGGTGCGAACCGTCTAAGCTGCGCCTTTCCAATTGTTTCTGGATGTTTGCGTGAACTTCAGTTTTTTGCCCAAACTCGCCACGGCGCCGTTTTGTCCGCCGGAAGTGGCTGGCAGTGTTGCGGTCGATCCGGGCGCTTCGTTCTTCAAGCGCCTGCTGCGTTTTGCCGGCCCCGGTTTGCTGGTGTCGATCGGCTACATGGACCCCGGCAACTGGGCCACCGCCATCGAGGCCGGGTCGCGGTTTGGCTACAGCTTGCTGTTTGTCGTGCTGCTGGCGAGCCTGGCCGGGATGGTGGTGCAGTGTCTGTGTTCGCGGCTGGGCATCGCCACCGGGCGTGACCTGGCGCAATTGTCCCGGGAGCGCTACAGCACCCGCACCGCGCGCACCCAATGGGTGCTGGCGGAAATCTCGATCATCGCCACCGATCTGGCCGAAGTGCTCGGCTGCGCCCTGGCGTTCCATTTGCTGCTGGGCTGCTCGCTGACCTTCGGCATCGCCCTGACTGCCTTCGACACGCTGTTGGTGCTGGCCTTGCAGAACCGTGGGTTCCGCCGCCTGGAAGCGATCATGCTGGTGCTGGTCGGCACCATCGGCGCGTGTTTTTTTGTCGAACTGCTGCTGATCAAACCCTACTGGCCGGACGTCGCCCGTGGTTTCACCCCATCGCTGGCGGCCATTGGCGACGCCGCGCCGCTGTACATCGCCATCGGCATTCTCGGGGCCACGGTGATGCCACATAACTTGTACCTGCACACCTCGATTGTACAAACCCGGCTGATCGGCAAGGACCTGGCCAGCAAGCAGGACGCGGTCAAACTGGCGCGCATCGACACCATTGGCTCCCTGGCCCTGGCGCTGCTGGTCAACGCGGCGATCCTGATCCTGGCGGCGGCCGCGTTCCACAGCACCGGGCACAGCGATGTGGTGGACATCCAGGACGCCTATCACCTGCTTGATCCGCTGGTGGGCGGGGCCTTGGCCAGCGTGTTGTTCGGCGTCGCGCTGCTGGCCTCGGGGCAGAGTTCGACCTTTACCGGCACCATCGCCGGCCAGGTGATCATGGAGGGTTACCTGAACCTGCGGATTCCTTGCTATCAACGGCGCTTGATCACCCGTGGGCTGGCGCTGATCCCGGCGTTCATCGGCGTATGGCTGATGGGCGACAATGCGATTGGCAAGTTGTTGGTGATGAGTCAGGTGGTGCTGAGCCTGCAATTGCCGTTTGCGCTGTACCCGTTGATCAGCATGACCAATGACCGGAAGTTGATGGGGCCGTTTGTGAACCGGTTGCCGACGCGGGTATTGGCGTGGGGGTTGTTTACGGTGATCAGTGCGGCGAATGCGTGGTTGATTTTGCAGTTGGTGGTTTGACCCAGATCATTCCCACGCGGAGCGTGGGAATGATCGGTCAGCCACCGAACGCGTCCATCACAAAATCAATAAACACTCGGGTCTTGGCCGGCATCAACGTGCGGCTCGGGTAGTACAGCGAGATCGGCCCCGCATCCGCTTTCCAGTCCGGCAGCAGGCGCACCAGCTCACCGCGCTGGAGCTGCGTGACCACATCGGGCAGCACCAGCAGCGTCACGCCCAGGCCGAGCAGGGCCGCCTCGCGCATGGCCGCCGGGTCATTGAGCACGATGTTTTCGTGCAACGTGGCGCTCGCCTCATGGCCCGCACTATCGCGCATGACCCACTGACGAACCCGCCCGGTACGCATGCCGCGCATCACGATGCCGGTGTGCTCCAGCAAGTCCGCCGGGCTGGCGGGCAGGGCGCGTCCGGCCAGATAAGCCGGCGACGCGACGGCGACGATATCGGCCGCCGCCAACGTCCGGGCGATGATCCCCGGCGTCAATTCGAAACCACCACCGATGGCCGCGTCATACCCTTCTGCAATTAAATCCACCTGGCGATTTTCGAAGTGCCACTCCGGCCGGATCAACGGATAACGCGCCAGGAACGCCGGCAGCAACGGCAGCACATGACCGATGCCAAACGTCGGCGCCAGGCTGACCTTGAGCACACCCGCCGGCTCGCCGCGATCACTGCTCACCGCACTGATCGCCGCCTGCAAGCCCTGCAAATTGCTGCTGATACTCGCCAGAAATCCTTCCCCTGCCTCGGTCAGGGACAGCTTGCGCGTCGAGCGCTGGAACAGCCGCACCCCGAGATTGCGCTCCAGCATTGCCACGTTGCGACTGACCGCAGCCGGCGTCAGCGCCAGTAATCGCGCGGCGGCGGAAAAGCTGCCGGTTTCGGCGCTGCGGACAAAGGATTCGAGATTGGCGAGGGTTTCCATGGCGGGTACCTGATAGCAATGCTTGAAGATCATTCAAATCATTACCGGCTAATCAGGACCTAATGGCAAGCGCAGTATTCACTCCAACCACAACCCACTTGGAGTGAATAACCATGAGCACTATCGGAATCATCGGCGCCGGCGCCATCGGCTCAGCCTTCGCCCGGGCCCTGTCCCGTCAAGGGATTGAATTGGTCATCGCCAACAGCCGTGGGCCGCAAACCCTGACGGCGCTGGTGGACGAACTCGGGCCGACCGCCCGTGCCGGCACCCGTGAAGAAGCGGCGGCGCAGGACATTGTGCTGGTGGCGGTCAACTGGTCGAAATTGCCCACGGCGTTGGCGGGTCTGCCGGATTTCGCCGGGCGGATCGTTCTTGATGCCAACAATTCGATTGAGGCGCCCGCGTTCAAAGCGGTGGATTTGCAGGGCCGTACCTCCAGCGAAGTCTTCGCCGAATGGGTGCCGGGCGCGCGGGTGGTGAAGGCGTTCAATCACCTGGCGGCGCGGTTGCTGGAGAGTGATCCGGCGGCGGAGGGGGGCAAGCGCGTGCTGTTTTTCTCGGGTGATGATGCCGAGGCGAAAGGGCAGGTCAGCGCGCTGATCGAACAGTTGGGATTTTTTGCCGTTGATCTTGGCGCGTTGAGTGTTGGCGCGCGGTTGGCGCAGTTCCCGGGCGGGCCGTTGCCGACGTTGAACCTGGTGAAGTTTGGCTAACGGACCACGCAATGATCGTTCCCACGCTCTGCGTGGGAATGCCTCAACGGACGCTCTGCGTCCGCTTTGGGACGCGGAGCGTCCCGGGCTGCATTCCTTTGCTGCGCGTGGGAACGATCGTGTGGGGTTAAGCCCGTTCGATCGCCAGTGCCACGCCTTGACCACCACCGATGCACAGGGTGGCGAGGCCTTTCTTGGCGTCGCGCTTGATCATTTCATGCAGCAAGGTCACCAGCACCCGGCAACCCGAGGCACCGATCGGATGGCCCAGGGCAATGGCGCCGCCGTTGACGTTGACCTTGTCCAGGTCCCATTCCAGGTCCTTGGCCACGGCCAGGGATTGCGCGGCGAAGGCTTCGTTGGCTTCGATCAGGTCCAGTTGGTCGATGGACCAGCCGGCCTTGTTCAGGCAGCGGCGAGTGGCGGATACCGGGCCGATGCCCATGATCGCCGGGTCGACGCCCGCGTTGGCGTACGCAGCGATGGTCGCCAAAACCGGCAGGCCCAGGGCCTTGGCTTTTTCGGCGCTCATCAGGATCACCGCAGCCGCGCCGTCGTTCAGCGACGAAGCGTTACCGGCAGTCACCGAACCGTCCTTCATGAAGGCCGGTTTCAGTTTGCCCAAGGACTCGGCGGTGGTGCCGGCCCGTGGTTGTTCGTCGGTGGCGAAGGACAGTGGATCGCCTTTGCGCTGGGGGATCAGGATCGGCGTGATCTCATCGACAAAACGCCCGGCTTCGATGGCGGCGGTGGCTTTCTGCTGCGAGGCGGCGGCGAACGCATCTTGCTGCTCGCGCGTCAGGCTGTACTTCTCGGCCAGGTTCTCGGCGGTGATGCCCATGTGGTAATCGTTGAACGCATCCCACAGGCCATCGCTGATCATGGTGTCGACGATTTGTGCGTGCCCCATGCGCAAACCGGTGCGCGCGCCGGGCATCACGTAGTTGGACAGGCTCATGTTTTCCTGGCCGCCGGCGATGATCACGTCGGCATCGCCGCAGCGAATCGCCTGGGTCGCCAGGTGCAGGGCCTTGAGGCCCGAACCGCAGACTTTGTTCAGGGTCATGGCCGGCACGGTGAACGGCAGGCCAGCCTTGATCGCCGACTGGCGCGCAGGGTTCTGCCCGGCGCCGGCGGTCAGTACCTGGCCCATGATCACTTCATCGACCTGCGCCGGGTCGAGCCCGGTTTGTGCCAGCAACTGACGGATCACCGCAGCGCCCAGGTCAACGGCGGACACACCGGCCAACGCACCCTGGAAACTGCCAATGGCGGTACGGGTGGCGGCAACAATAACGACGTCTTGCATGGAATGATTCCTCACTGGGCAGCGAACTGCATTTCCGGCACATGGTCCGGCACGATCAGCTTGCCGGCGGTCTTGGCGACAATTTCTTCGACGCTCACTCCCGGCGCGCGTTCTTTGAGAATGAACGCGCCGTCCTTAATTTCGAGGTAGGCGAGGTCGGTCAGCACACGCTTGATGCACCCGGCGCCGGTCAGCGGCAGGCTGCATTTGGACAGGAGCTTGGACTCACCGTCCTTGGACGCGTGGGTCATGATCACGATGATGTTGTCTGCGCCTGCCACGAGGTCCATGGCGCCGCCCATGCCCTTGACCAGTTTGCCGGGGATCATCCACGAGGCGATGTTGCCCTCGACGTCCACTTCAAAGGCGCCGAGCACGGTCAGGTCGACGTGACCGCCACGGATCATCGCGAAGGATTCGGCCGAGGAAAAAATCGACGCGCCGATCCGCGCGGTCACGGTTTGCTTGCCGGCGTTGATCATGTCGGCATCGATGGTGTCTTCCGTAGGAAACGGTCCCATGCCCAGCAGGCCGTTTTCCGACTGCAGCATGACTTCCATGCCTTCGGGGATGTAGTTGGCAACCAGGGTCGGGATGCCGATGCCCAGGTTCACGTAGTAGCCGTCCTGCATTTCGCGGGCGACGCGTTGAGCCATTTGTTCGCGGGAAAGTGCCATTGTTGTTATTCCTTCATTCGGTCCGGGGGGCAGGGGATCACTTACGCACGGTGCGCTGTTCGATGCGCTTCTCGAACGTGCCGCAAATGATCCGGTCGACGTAGATGCCAGGGGTGTGGATCTGCGACGGGTCCAGCTCGCCGGGTTCAACGATTTCTTCGACTTCGACCACGGTGATCTTGCCGGCGGTGGCGGCCAGCGGATTGAAGTTCTGGGCGGTGTGGCGATAGATGACGTTGCCGAAGTGGTCGGCTTTCCAGCCTTTGACGATGGCGAAGTCACCGGTGATGGACTCTTCCATCAGGTACTTGCGACCGTGGAATTCGCGCACTTCCTTGCCTTCGGCGACCGGGGTGCCGACGCCAGTGGCGGTGAAGAAGGCCGGGATGCCGGCACCGCCTGCGCGCATTTTTTCGGCGAGGGTGCCTTGTGGGGTCAGGTCGACTTCGATGGCGCCGCTGAGCAGTTGCTCTTCGAACATCTTGTTCTCGCCCACATACGAAGCGACAACCTTGCGAATCTGCCGGTCTTCCAGCAGCACGCCGAGGCCGAAACCGTCGACGCCGCAGTTGTTGGAAACCACGGTGAGCTCGCGGGTGCCTTTGCGCTTGATCTCGGCGATAAGGTTTTCCGGGATGCCGCACAGGCCGAAGCCGCCGGCGATCACGGTCATGCCGTCTTCAAGACCTGCAAGGGCTTCCTCGTAGGAACTCACACGCTTGTCGAAACCTGCCATATGCACCTCTTTTATTCTTTATGGGCGGCTGGCTAGCCGTAGTGGGAATGAGTGTCGCGCCGGGCGATTCATTTGTTAAGTTGATTTTTAAGGTTGATTGATAGATAAAACTCACCAATCACACTTGTAGGAGCAAAGCGTGCTCGCGATGACATTCTTGAGGACGCCATCGCGGGCAAGCCATGCTCCTACAGCCTTCTTGCAGCTTAAAGCCTGCAGCTTACAACTGGAGCGAAGCGAGCATGACCGTCAAGCAAATCCGCGCCTTCCTGGCCGTGGCCCAGAGCCTGAGCTTTGCCGTGGCCTGCGAGCGCTTGCACCTGTCGCAATCGGCACTGAGCCTGACCATCAAGGCCCTGGAAGAAGGCCTGGGCGGGCGTCTGTTCAGCCGCAACACGCGCAACGTTGCGCTGACCCCGGAGGGCGAATCCCTGGTGCCACTGGCCCGCCGGTTGATCGCCGATTGGGATAACGCCGAAGACGAACTGCGCCAGCGTTTTACCCTGCAACGCGGGCGCGTGACCGTGGCGGCGATGCCATCGTTTGCCGGCAACCTGCTGCCGCCGATCCTCAAGACCTTCCGCGCGCGTTACCCGAAAGTCAACGTCACGGTGAACGACGTGATCAACGAGCAGGTGCTGGAAATGGTCCGGGATCGGCAAGTCGAGCTTGGGGTTTCGTTTGAGCCGGCGCATAGCACGTCGCTGGAGTTCACGCCGTTGTACATCGACCGCTTTGTCGCGGTGGTGCCCCATGACTCGGCGCTGGCGAAACGGGATGAGATCGACTGGCAGACCTTGTTGCAGGAACCGTTTATCACCTTGCAACGACCGTCCACGGTGCGGGTGATGCTCGAAGAACACTTGCAGGCCCGGGGCATGAAGTTACCGGTAGAGTTTGAAAGCCATCAACTGGCGACGGTCGGGCGGATGGTCGCCAGTGGCTTGGGCGTGAGCGCGGTGCCAGCGTTGTGCAAGCAGCAAATGCAGGAGTCGGGTGCGCACTGCATCACCTTGCGCGACCCGATAGTGGAACGGGCGATTGGTGTGCTGACCAAACCGGGGCATGAACTGTCGGCGGCGGCACAGGCGTTGTTTGATATTTTCAAAGAAGCCAACCTCGCACAGCGCCTCATGCCCTGAGCGCGGAACACGCCCTCCACGTGATCGTTCCCACGCTCCGCGTGGGAATGCATCCCGTGACGCTCTGCGTCACATCCGGAAGCGGAACGCGGAGCGTCCCCGTCGGCATTCCCACGCGGAGCGTGGGAACGATCATTGGGTTAGGCGTTGTGTCAGCAGGGGTAATAGTTGTTCGCAGGACCCCTCAATCTTCATATCCAGAATGTCATCCGCCCGGGTCTTGCCCAGATTGATCGCAATCAACGGTTTCCCCTGATCCACCACCGCCCGACACAACCTGAACGCCGAATACGCCATCAGCGACGACCCCACCACCAACAACCCCGCCGCTTGCTCAACCGCCGCCATGGCCTTGGCCGCCGTCACCTGCGCGACGTTCTCGCCAAAAAACACCACGTCCGGTTTCATCCGCTGCTCGCCACAATGCGGGCAATGCGGCACCTGAAACCGCGCTTCAAATGCCGGGTCCAGCAGGGTATCGCCATCCGGCGCCTGGACCGCATCGACGCCCGCGAGGTAGGGGTTTTGTGCTTCCATCAGCTGTTGAATGGCATCGCGTTCACTGCGCCGGCCACAATCCAGGCACAGCACCCGGTGCAGGCTGCCGTGGAGTTCGATCACGTCGTGGCTGCCGGCCTGGTCGTGCAGGGTGTCGACGTTCTGCGTGATCAGCCCGCCGATCTGCCGCGAGCTCTGCAAACTGGCCAACGCTTCATGGGCCGCGTTCGGACTGGCCAGACGCACCCGCGGCCAACCGAGCATCGCCCGGGCCCAGTAGCGACGGCGGGATTCGGGGGCAGCGAGGAATTCCTGATACATCATCGGTTGCCGGCCACGGCGCACGCCCTGGTTGTCGCGGTAGTCCGGAATGCCTGACGGGGTGCTGATGCCCGCGCCCGTCAGGACCGCGAACGGCTGGTCGGCCATTAACTGCTGAAGACGGTCGAGTTGTTCGCGGATGGGGCTGTCGAGCATGTTCAACACTCCGGGTGGGCCTTGAGTGTTTGCAGGGTAGCATTTGCCGATCACCCTGTAGGAGCAAGGCTTGCCCGCGATGGCGATATCAAGAACGCCATCGCGGGCAAGCCTTGCTCCTACAATTATTTCCGCGCTTCAAGAATCAGGTTGAACGGCGTTTCCGTCGCCCGGCGGAAATGCTTGAACCCCGCTTCGGTAAACACCTTGCGCAGCCGCGCTTCACCGGCCTGGGCCCCGAGCCCGAGGCCGACTTCCTGGGAAAGGGAGTTGGGCGTGCAGATGAACGTCGACGCGGCATAGAACAGGCGTCCCACCGGGGTGACATTGTCGTCGAGGGAATCGTTGGCGTAAGGCTCCACCAGCAGCACCGTGCCGTCCGGTTTCAGCGAATCGTAGGCATGCCGTGCCGCCCCCACCGGGTCGCCCATGTCGTGCAGGCAGTCGAAATAGCACACCAGGTCATAGTCGGTGCCGGGGTAGCTTTTCGCCGTGCCCTGGAAGAACCGCGCCCGCCCGGACACCCCGCCGGCCTCGGCGCGCTGGGTGGCCACGGTGACGGAGGGCGCGTGGTAGTCGAAGCCCACAAAGCGCGAATCCGGGAATGCCTGGGCCATGATCACCGTGGAGGCGCCATGGCCGCAGCCGATGTCCGCCACTTTGGCGCCGCTCTCCAGTTTGGCCACCACGCCTTCCAGCGCCGGCAACCATTCGGCCACCAGATGCGCCTTGTAGCCGGGGCGAAAGAAGCGTTCGGTGCCGCTGAACATGCACGGGTGGTGATCGCCCCAAGGCAGGGCGCCATTGCCGCGAAAAGCGCTGATCAGCTTGTCCTTGTCATGGAAAAACGACGCGACCACGCCGATGCCGCCGGCGATGTACACCGGCGAGTCTTCAATGGCCAAGGCCAGGGCTTGCTCTTCGGGCAGGCGGAACTGGCCGTCCTGGTGCTCCATGTACCCGGAGGCGGCGTGGGCGCTGAGCCATTCGCGCAGCAGGCGAGGGTGGCAACCGGTCTTTTCGGCGAGGGTGTCGGGGCTGATCGGCTGGCTGTCGGCCATGGCCCGGTACAAGCCAAGCTCTTCGCCGAGAATGACATTGGCCAGCATCGCCGCGCCGCCCATGTCGTTGACCAGTTGGCCCATGAATTCGTTAAGTCTGGCCTCGTCCATCACGTGTGCTCCTGTGGCAGGATCACGGTCCAGAGGCAATGTGGGTCGAGGCGTGCGCCGCTGGGCGGTGGTCGTGGGAATGAACAGGACGCTGACCACGTCCTGCGTGGGTTAAGTTTAGTCCCGCCCCCGGGCACTGAGGTTTGGGGCGACGAAAGCCACATGGCCAACCTATGTAGGAGCGAGGCTTGCCCGCGAAGGCGGTGTGTCAGCCGACAAGGATATTGCCTGGTACACCGTCTTCGCGGGCAAGCCTCGCTCCTACACGGGTTTTGTGTGGGTGGGCGTTGTGTATCGCAGTGTGTACGGTGCGGCGGCTGATACATACACTGTCGATTTCTGCAAAAACCGAACACAGCCCCGATACACCGCTTCGATTAACTCGACTCTCATTTATCCACACAGAATGGGATCGACATCATGCGAACCTCTGATTTACCAACGAAGGCCAGCGTCGGCCTCGGCCTGCGTCGCGGTCTGATGAAAGACCTCCAGGCTGCCCCGGCCGGCAATTTCGACTTTCTGGAAGTCGCTCCGGAAAACTGGATCGGCATCGGCGGTGCCCATGGCGCGGCGTTGCGGGCGTTGGCCGAGCGTTATCCGTTGTCCTGTCACGGTTTGTCCCTGTCGTTGGGTGGGTCGGCGCCGCTGGATGTCGGGTTTTTGCAGGAAGTGCGGGTTTTTCTCGATCACTACAAGGTGCCGCTGTACAGCGAACACCTGAGTTATTGCAGCGATGACGGGCATCTTTATGACCTGCTTCCACTGCCGTTTACCGAAGAAGCGGTGAAGCACGTCGCCACGCGTATCCGTCAGTCCCAGGACATTCTTGGTCGGCGGCTGGCGGTGGAAAACGTCTCCTATTACGCCGCGCCCCGGCAGGACATGGACGAACTGACCTTCACCAACGCCGTGTTGCGCGAGGCGGATTGCGACTTGTTGCTGGACGTCAACAATGTGTATGTGAACTCGATCAACCACGGCGTTGATCCGCAGGTGTTTCTGGCCGGGATCGATGCCGGGCGCGTGGTGGCGATGCACGTCGCCGGGCATTTCGATGAGTCCGATACCTTGAAAATCGACACCCACGGTGCCTCGGTGAAACCGGTGGTCTGGTCGTTGCTGGCCGAGGCTTACGCCCGCTTCGGCGCGCAACCGACGCTGCTGGAACGGGACTTCAACTTCCCGGTGTTTTCGGAACTGGTGGCCGAGTTGCAGACCATTCGCCGCTTGCAAGGTGTGGAGGTGAAGCGTGGATAAATCTTCGCTGCATCAGCAACAGGATGCCTTGACCCGATACCTGCGCGATCCCGAGCACTGCGCGTTGCCGGCCGGGATGGACGCTGCGCGAGTGCAGGTTTATCGGGATCTGGTGTTCAACAATCTGTCGTTGTTGCTCAGCGGGACTTTCCCGGTGCTGGTAAAGATTCTGGGGAATGAAGAGTGGCGCGCGCTGGTGCGGATCTTCCTGCGGGACTACCGCGCACAGACGCCTAAATTTGGCGAGATCGCCCAGGAGTTTGTCGCGTTTCTGGCGTCTGAGCCGCCAGGGTTGAGCGACGGGGATTGGCCGCCGTTCATGGTCGAACTCGCGCATTACGAGTGGGTCGAGATGGCGCTGCAACAGTCTGACGACGCGCCGTTGCCGATGAGCGACGCGGGGTTGTTGCTGGAGCGGCCATTGCAGGTTTCGCCACTGGCCTGGCCGTTGGCGTATGCCTGGCCGGTGCAGCTGCTGGGGCCGGATTATCGGCCTGGTGCGGCGCCGGATCAGCCGACGTTGCTGCTGGTTCGGCGGACAGAAGACTGGAGCATCAAGTTCTCTGAGTTGAGTCCTCTGGCGTGGCGGTTGTTGCAGCGGATCGGCGAGTTTCCCGAGCTGGACGGGCGTGCGCAGCTGGAAGGACTGGCGGTGGAGGCGGGGGCTGCGGGGTCGAGCGAGTTCATGGACAACGGTTTGGCGTTGTTGCGGCAGATGCAGGTTGAAGGTGTATTAGCCTGATCGTTCCCACGCGCAGCAAAGGAATGCCTCAACGGACGCTCCGCGTTCGGCTCGGGAAGGGACGCGGAGCGTCCCGGGCTGCATTCCCACGCGGAGCGTGGGAACGATCATCAATAGCCCTTGTAGGAGCGAGGCTTGCCCGCGAAGGCGGTGTGTCAGTCGACGAAGATGTTGCCTGACACGCCGCCTTCGCGGGCAAGCCTCGCTCCTACAGGGGGCGGTGTCGGTGGCAGATTCTGGGAGGGTTACGCTGGCAACTTGAGCTCTGCGCACAGGCCACCGCCTTCACGGTTGCTCAAGGTCAACGATCCCCCGATCGCCAATGCCAGCTGCTGCGCAATCGCCAGTCCTAACCCGGTGCCGCCGGTACTGCGGTTACGCGAGTTTTCCACGCGATAAAACGGCTCCATCACCTGGGCCAATTCCTCTTCGGCAATCCCCGGCCCACGGTCCATGACCTTCACCGACAAACCGCCATCGGTTTTTGCTTCGACCTGCAACTCCGCAGCCCCGGCGAATTTCAGGGCGTTGTCGGTCAGGTTCACCAGCACCCGGCGCAGGGCGTGGGGGCGGGTGTCGATCACGGCGGCGCTTTTGCCGCTCAGTTGCACGTCCTTGCCCATGTCCTGGTAGTCGAACACCAGGCTGTCGAGGAACGAATCCAGGTCGGTGCGTCGGCTCTCTTCGGTGGCGCCGTGGATGCTGCGGGCATAGGCCACGCCTTCGCGCACCAGGTGCTCCATCTCGCTCAAATCGTTCCAGAGTTTGTCCTTCTCACTGGAATCGTCCATGAATTCGGCCCGCAGTTTCATGCGAGTGATCGGGGTCTGCAGGTCGTGGGAAATCGCCGCCAGCAGCTGCATGCGTTCTTTCAAATAAGCGGCAATCCGCGCCTGCATGGCATTGAACGCCATGGCGGCGTGGGCGACTTCAGTCGGGCCTTTTTCGTCCAGGTGCACGGCGTGGGTGTTGGGGTCCAGGGTTTCCACCGCCGTGGCGAGGCGGGTGAGGGGGCGGATCGCAATCCGCACAGCCAGCCAGGTGCAGGCGAGCATCAGCGCCAGTTGCCCCAGCAGCACGATCGGCAGCCACGGCGACAATGGCACCATGGCCGGCCGCACATCGATGGTCACCGGGCTGCCGTCCGCCAGTTTCAGGTGCACCTGGAAGTGTTTCTGCGGGCCGGGGATGTCGGTCACCGTCATCGGGTAATCCTTGCCGATGGCGTTTTTGATCGAGGTCACCGCGATGGGCGTATCGCGCATGGCCGTACCGGGTGAACCCTCGTCCAGCAGATAACGGTAATTGCGCCGCTCCAGTTGCTTCAACCAGCCCGCCCGTTCTTCGGCCGGCAAGCGGTCGAGGATGGCGATGGAGGTCGAGACGTCAGTCTCCAAGTTACCGAGCATGGTGTTTTTCGCGCTTTCGTAACGCTCGTAATACTGCGCGCCGAAGGACAGCGCCTGCGCGAGGATCAGGCCGATCAGAAAGATCAGCGACAGCCGTGAGGCGAGGGTGCGCGGCCAGCGCAAGGCGAGATTCATGCGGGCGCTCCCTGGACTTCGACCGGCAGGGAAAACACATAACCCTCGCTGCGCACGGTCTTGATATAGGCCGGCTCCCGGGCATCGTCGAGCAGGCGCTGACGCAAACGGCTCACCAGCAAATCAATGGAGCGGTCGAACAGATCGGCGTCGCGGCCCTGGGTCAGGTTCAGCAACTGATCGCGATTGAGCACCCGTTGCGGATGATCGAGAAACACCCGCAGCAAGCGGTATTCCGCACCGCTGAGGGCGACCAGGGTGCCGTCGCTGTCGAGCAGGTGGCGAGCCGAAGTGTCCAGGCGCCAGTGCCCGAAGGCCAGCAGACGCCCGCTTTCCGTGACCACCAGATTCGGCGGCAGCATCCGCGTGCGGCGCAGGACGGCGTTGATCCGCGCCAGCAATTCGCGGGCGGCGAACGGCTTGACCAGGTAATCGTCGGCGCCCATCTCCAGGCCGATGATGCGGTCGGTTTCGTCGTTGCGGGCGGTGAGCATCAGCACCGGCGTGGCCTTGTGTTTGCCGGCGCGCAACTCGCGGCAGAGCATCAGCCCATCGTCGCCGGGCATCATGATGTCGAGCACGATCAGGTCCACCGGCGTGGATTCCAGAAACGATCGCATCTGCCGGCCATCCGCGACGACGGTGGTGCGCAGGCCATTCTTCTTCAGGTAATTGCCGACCAACTCCCGAATCTCGCGGTCGTCGTCGACGATGAGAATGTGATCGACATGTTCCATGGGGCCAAACCTCTAACAGTGGGGGATGTCGCGCAGTCTATCGAGCCTTGGCCCGTTCGCCCGCTGCCCTTTGTATTGCAGTGTATCTGGCCTGTCGACGGATACACGCAGACGCAAAAACGTGATTTTTTCGGGGTTTTGTATCGCTGTGTATCCGGCGGCGGCTTTGATACGTAACGAGTGACTCAGGGGTTTTCCCGACACAGACGGGATACCTCGCAGGCTTCTAATAGGTTCCATCGAGGCACACCAACCCGCCTCGAACCACCCAACATTGAAGCCTTGAGGACACCGCCATGAACACCAAAGCCATTTACGCCGCCTGCCTGTTTGCCGCCCTGAACATCTGCACCTTTTCGGCCCGCGCCGAAGCCGATGTGACCCCGAAAACCTACACCTACGGCACCCATCTGGACATCCAGAAAGTCGTGTCGCTGACACAGGACGCCGCACCTTCCTGCGGGATTGTGAATGCCCGGCTGACCTACCTCGATTCCCAGGGCAAGACCCAGGCGCTGGACTACAGCAAGTTTTCCGATGACTGCCACGACGGTAACTGAGCCGCTCGCTCAATCCCACTTTGAAACAGGAAGACCTTCATGAACAACGTGACTCGTTACTTGACCGCTGTTGCCTTCTCCGTCGCCGGCGCCGCAGCCCATGCCAATGCGGCGGTTGAGAAGAACGCCTGTGGCAGTGCCACTTGTTTTCAGCTGACACCCCTGGAGAAGAGCGCTGCGGCGCTGGCGGAGAACGGCGCCAGCCGCACGCCCCAGGGGCAGTGGCTGGAGCGCCAGACGGTTTGACTGCGGATCCCCGTGCGCCCCAACCCCCTGTAGGAGCGAAGCTTGCTCGCGAAGAGGCCGGCACATCCAACATCAATGTCGCCTGACACACCGCTTTCGCGAGCAAGCTTCGCTCCTACAGGGATCGTGTGGTTTTCGTTTATCACCTTTTCAGGAATTCCCCCATGTTTCTCATCGCATTCCTGGGCGGCATTTTGACCGTCCTCAGCCCCTGCATCCTGCCGGTCGTGCCGTTCCTGTTTGCCGGCGTCGAGCGCAGCCGCTCTTCAATCCTGCTGACCCTCGGCGGCATGGTCCTGACCTTCGCCCTGATCTCCAGCCTGGCCGTGGTCAGCAGCGAATGGGTGGTGCAGGCCAACAACACCGGTCGCCATGTGGCGCTGTTCGTGATGGTGCTGTTTGCCCTGTCGCTGATTTCCGCCCGCATCGGCGGCTGGCTGGCGCGGCCGTTCGTGTTGCTGGGCAATCGCCTCGACCCGAATACCCGCAAAATGTCCGGCCCGCTCAGCTCGCTGATGATCGGCGTGGCCACCGGTTTGCTCTGGGCGCCGTGCGCCGGGCCGATCCTCGGCGTGATCCTCACTGGCGCCATGCTGCAAGGTGCCAATGCGCAAACCAGCCTGTTGCTGGTGGCGTACGGCCTGGGCAGCGCTTTGTCCCTGGGCACGTTGATCTTCGCCGGTCGCGGCTTGGTCAATCGCTTGAAAGCGTCGATCCCGGTCACTGGTTGGTTGCGCCGTGGCGCAGGTGTTGCCGTGCTGGCGGCGGCCGCTGTGATCTCCACTGGCGCCGACAAAACCCTGCTGGCCGGCACCTCGTCCGAAGGCGTGAGTAGTCTTGAGAAAGGCGTGCTGGAAACCGTGCCAAAGGTGGTCGACTACTTCGTGAGCAAGGTCAAGGCCGACACCTCCATGGACAACGCCAAAGGCGCCATGTCCTCGCTCAACGGCGCGGTGGAGTGGCTGAACTCGCCGGCCCTGACCAGCGAATCGCTGAAAGGCAAAGTGGTGCTGATCGACTTCTGGACCTACGACTGCATCAACTGCCAGCACACCTTGCCGTACGTGAAGGACTGGGCGAAGAAATACGAGAAGGACGGCCTGGTGGTGATCGGCGTGCACACCCCGGAATACGGCTTTGAACGCATCATCGATAACGTCAAGGATCAGGTGAAGAAACTCGGCATCACCTACCCGGTGGCCATCGACAACAACTACGCGATTTGGCGCAACTTCGACAACCAGTACTGGCCCGCCCACTACCTGATCGACGCCAAGGGCCAGGTGCGTTACACCCACTTTGGCGAGGGTCGCTATGACACTCAGGAACAGATGATCCAGCAGTTGCTGCAAGAGGCCAAGGCGCCCGCGGCGTAACCCTTCAAATCAATGGCTCACAGGTCTCGCACCATGAGCCATTGTTGTTGGTCCCAGGCCTGGAAATTCTCCAGCAGCGTCCAGCCACGTTTGGCGTAGTAGTCGTGCTTGTCCTGGGTGTGCAGGTACATGCGCGCCACCCCCTTGGCTTTCGCCTCAGCGCAAATCCCTTCGATCAAGCGTTCCGCCAGGCCTTGGCCCCGGGCGTCCGGGTCGACGAAGACACACGCCAGCCATGGCCCCAGATCCGGTCGATGGGCCAGATCGGCCCTGGCCAGCGCCGCACCGCCCAACAGTTGATCCCCCTCCAGGGCAATCAGGCATTGCCAGTCGCCATTGCCTTGACCGTCAGCAAACTCCCGCTGCCAATCGGCCAGGGGCTGCGAGGCGTATTCGTAATGGAATTTGCGATGAATCCACCCGGCGAAGGTGTCGCTGTGGTGCGGGTGATGGGCGAGCCAGTCCAGGCGGGGCATGAGTGAATCCTTTCGTAGAGGGTGCGCCATAAGAGCCGATTTCAGGGCGGACAGGCAATCCCGGGTTTTGCATCCACCTCGGCCTGATGTCGTCGCCATGCCGCTGGCGGTGCCCCGAACTCGCGGCGAAAGGCGCGGCTGAACGCGGTGTCGGTCTGATAACCGACTTCCTCGGCAATCCGCGCCAATGAGGTGTTGCTGCGGCGTAACAGGTTGGCGGCCAGCAACATCCGCCATTGGGTCAGGTACTGCATCGGCGAGCTGCCCACCAATTGCTGGAAACGCTCGGCGAGGACCGATCTTGAGGTGCAGGCGGTGCGCGCCAGTTCTTCCAGGGTCCAGCAATGACCGGGGTTCTTGTGCAGGGCGTTGAGGGCGCCGCCGACAATCCGATCGCCGACGCCCGCCAGCCAACCGGTGCGACCTTCGGCGTGTTCGTTCATGTACAGGCGCAACACCTCGATAAACAGCACCTCGGCCAGTTTCGCCAGCACGCCTTCGCCGCCAGGCCTTGGCGATCGCGCTTCGGCCAGGGCGTAGCGCACCGATGATTCGAGCCACATCCCGGCATTCGAACCGCGCACATTGACCCGGATCACCGCCGGCAACCCCGTCAGCAGCATGCCCGCCAGCCGCGTATCGCACGCCAGGTAACCGCAGACCAGACGCGTGACCGCGCCGCCACCGCCATAGCTCAATTGCCGCGGACGCCGCGCCAGCACCACGTCCAGCCGCGCACCGCTGGCCGGTCGAATGCCCGGCGTCGAGCACATGCGATGGGCATCGCCCTGGGGGAACACCACCACGTCGCCGGCGTTCAGCAGCAGCGGCGGATCATTGCCCAACTCGACGTAACACTCGCCTTCGGTAATCAGATGGAAGATCACCACCCGCTCGGCGCCGGGCTCCAGAAACGGGGCGGCGGTATCGGCACTCGGCGACTGATAGCACCAGGGCGCGGTGAACCGGGCATTGATGAAAATCGCGCCAACCAGGTGGACCACACGCAGGGTTTGCGAGAGGGCGTCCATGGTGATTTCTCGTGGGGACGGATGCCGTTAAGTGTGAGCCCGTCGCCGCGCGGCGTGAAACCTCCGGACGATCGGGCAAGGTTGGCCGACGATCGGGCAGGACGCCGGCCCGCGTCAGCGCGATATTGGATGCACGGGGTCACTGCCGGCCCTGTACCGATAACAAGAAAAGAGAGGTTGCCATGCCGAAGTACGTCATCGAACGGGAAATTCCGGGTGCCGGAGCACTGTCGGATCGGGATCTGAAAGCCATCTCGCAAAAGTCCTGCCGGGTCTTGCGCGATATACCTGAGGTGCAATGGCTGCAGAGTTACGTCACCGGCGACAAGATCTATTGCGTGTACATCGCGCCGAACGAAGAACTCATCCGGGAACATGCCAGGCAGGGCGGTTTTCCGGCCAACAGCGTTTCACAGGTCATGAACATCATTGATCCCACCACGGCGGAGTAGTTTTCCGTCAGCGCCTGGACTGTGTTTCAACCCGCGAGGGAGCCACACTTCATGAGTACACCCATTGATCTTACTGCCCTGAAAAACCGTCAGATGGCCGCCTGGGCCAGTGGCGATTACGCCGTGATCGGCACCACTTTGCAGATTGTCGGCGAGCAACTGGCCGAAGCCTGCGACCTGCTGTGCGACGAACAGGTGCTGGACGTCGCCGCCGGCAACGGCAATGTCACGCTGGCGGCGGCCCGTCGCGGCTGTAACGTCACCTCCACCGACTATGTCGCGGCGCTGCTCGAACGCGGTGAAGACCGCGCCAGGGCCGAAAGGCTGGAGGTGATTTTCCAGGTGGCGGACGCCGAAGCGCTGCCGTTCGAGGATGCGAGTTACGACGCCGTACTCTCGACGTTCGGCGTGATGTTCGCGCCGGACCAGGCCAAGGCCGCCGCCGAACTGGCGCGGGTCGTTCGCCCCGGTGGGCGCATCGGCCTGGCCAACTGGACGCCGGAAGGCTTTGTCGGCCAGATGTTCAAGACCCTTGGCCGCCACCTGCCACCACCGCCCGGCGCCCAACCGCCATTGAACTGGGGCAATGAAGCCTGGTTGCACACCCACTTCGATGACCACGACTTTCTTACCCAGGTGACACGCCGGACCTTCAACTTCCGCTACCGCTCGGCCGCGCACTTCATCGACACCTTCCGCAGCTGGTATGGACCGGTGCACAAGGCGTTCGCGGCGCTGCCGGTCGACGGCGCCATGGCGCTGGAAAGGGACTTCACCGAGTTGCTGAACCGGATGAATCGGGCGGGCGAGGGGACGCTGGTGGTGCCGAGTGAATACCTGGAGGTGGTGATCACCCGGCGTTAACGTCAACGTAGGAGCTGGCGAAGGCTGCGATCTTTTGATCTTTTTTGGATGCGTTGAAGATCAAGAGCAAAAGATCGTAGCGTTCGCCAGCTCCGGGGGCAGTCAGTTTCTGAGAGGTGTGGCCACCGGGATGTTCGCTTCCACCTGCTTGCCCATGCTGATGCGCGGCTCCACCGCGTAGCCCAGCGACTCATAGAAACTCCTCACGCTTTCATTGGCGCTGACGATCTGCAGATTGATCTTCATGCAGCCGCGAGCCGTCAGCGCCTGTTCGGCGTGACGCACCAACCGGGCGCCCAGCCCTTGCCTGCGCTGTGCCGGATGCACCGCCACCGAATACAGCCAGCCCCGATGACCGTCGTATCCCGCCAGCACTGTGCCGACGACCCTGTCGTTCGCCAGCGCCACAAAAAACAACCCGTCAGCGATGGCTAGTTTCTTGTCGATCACCAGGCTTGGGGTGTTGTGCGCGGTTTCGTAGCCGAACGCGGTTTCCCAGAGTTCGATGACCGAGGTGCGGTGGTGTTCGTTGGTGTAAGCGACAATCTGCGTCATGGTCAGTCCTTTGAATGAGAGGGCAGACGCTATCGTCATGGGCGATGTTCTGTCCACTTCCCTGTAGGAGCAAAGCTTGCTCGCGATGGCGTCCTCGCAGTCACTTTGATGTAACTGTGCCGACGCTATCGCGAGCAAGCTTTGCTCCTACGGGGAAGGGGGGTGAATCAGGTGATTTGGGCGCCCCGGGCTTGCAGCAACTCGCGCAGGACCGAGCGGTGGCAATGCGCCTCATCCTCGCAGTAGCACCCCACCGCCAGTGCCGTTTGATGGGACAGCGCCGCCAGCAAATCCAGCAGGTGACTGGGCGCGGGCTGGTTCATTTCGGTCTTGAACTTGCGCTTGAAGGTGTCCCAGGCCTTGGCGTCTTGCGCCGCCTGGGCTTGGGCAACCAGTTCCGGACTGGGGGACAGCAAGGGCTGCCAGACATCATAAAAATCACGACTGGCAAACTCGGCTTTCGGCACACCGCGAGGCGGGCGGCGTACCGTGCCGATGCGCAGGCCTTCATCGGGCATGCGCGGTGAGCCGAGCCTGACGATGCTAATGGCCATGGACGGTTACTTGTGCCGTGAGCTGTCGAACCACTCCATTGCCGTGCGCCAGATGCAGATGCCCAGGAAGTACGCCGACATCAGCAGCCACAGCCCCATCACCATCGGGTTGATCACCGGGTGATTGACCACCAGCGACAGACTGCACAGCAGCCAGATGGCCGTGACGGCGATGTTGATTGGCATGAACTTGCGCACGCGGAACGGGTGCAGGAACTTCATGCGGGTCACGGTCAGCAGCGCCAGGCCGATGACGGTGAGCAGCGTCACCCATGGCGACGGGCCGATGATGTACAGGCACAACGCGACCACGTTCCACGCGGCAGGGAAGCCTTGGAAGTAGTTGTCCTTGCTTTTCATGTTGACGTTGCAAAAGCAGAACAGCGACGAGACCAGGATCAGCGACACGGTCAGTAGCAGCGTGTAGTCCGGCAACGGAATGTAGCGATAGATGAACAGCGCTGGGATGAACACGTAGGTCAGGTAGTCGATGACCAGGTCGAGGATCGAGCCGTCGAAACTCGGCAGCACCGATTGCACGTTGACCTTGCGTGCCAGTGCACCGTCGAGGCCGTCGACGATCAGCGCCACGCCCAGCCACAGCAGGCAATGGGTGGCCTGGTTTTCCAGCAGGGCGAGGGTGGCCAGGAAGGCCGTGACCACGCCAGTCGCGGTAAAGCCGTGGGCGCCCCATGCTTTGAGCCTGGCAATGTGTAAGGTCGATATCACGGGGGCGTTCTCCAAAAAGTGAAGCAAGCCAGTCAGCACCCTTCTATTGGGGGCGTCGGCAAACCGGGTCGGGTTGCAGGTATCGACCGGGAATCCGGGGATAAGGTTCACCACCTATGAATCTTAGCTGTGCTGTGGGAAAAAAACCCCGGTTAAATCTGCATGGCTGAAGACTTGATGAAGACGCGGCTGACACCTCACACCTGTGGCGAGGGGGCTTGCCCCCGTTCGGCGGCGAAGCCGTCGTGAATCCAGGCAATGTGGTGGCGCTGAAGGAATACGGGGGCAAGCCCCCTCGCCACAGAGGTTTACAACACTTTGCTCATGAACACCCGGCTGGTGCCCTCCGGCAGGCATGGCACCTCGCCAAATCGCTGCCAGCCCTGCTTCTCGTAAAACGCCGGGGCTTGAAAACTCAAGGTGTAGAGCACCGCCGAGCGACAGCCGCGCCGGCGGCCTTCGTCTTCATAGGCGTTGAGCAGTCGAGCGCCCAGCCCGGAGCCGCGTAGCGCCTCGGGCAAGTAGAACAAATCGAGAAACAGCAGGCCCAGCGACGTGCGCCCGGTAATCCCGCCCAGCACCTGTTGGGTGCCAGGGTCGCGAACGGTCACCGTCAGGGCCTGCCAGTCGCTGATCCCGGTGGCCTGATCATTGAAGGCGCTGAGTCCGGCGCTGAGCAGTTGCTCGACGTCAGGGTCGATCACGTCGCTGACGACAATTTGATGTTGATCCATGCGGGGGAGAATTCTCTGGGTGACGGGTTAACGGGAGTAGAACACTCGCAGCCGATGATCATCGGGGTCAAGCGCGACGAAGGTGCGGCCGAAATCCAGTTCGGTCGGTGGTTGCAGGATGCTCAGGCCCAGGCTCGACCATTGGCCGAACAGCGCGTCGACCTCTTCAGCAGACTCCACCGGGAAGGCCAGCTCCATGCCACCACCGGTCATTCCTGCCACCGGTTCGGCGGTGTGCCGCGACCAGAGCCCCAGTTTGTAGCCGTCTTCCAGTACAAACAGGGCGAAGGTCGGGGATTCTTCCACGGGTTTGCGGCCCAGCAGGAATTCATAGAACCGTGCACTGACGGCAGGGTTTTCGACGAAAAGTAGCCAATAACGCGGCGTGATCATGGGACTGCTCCAAAGGACGTGGCACGCAGCATAAAAGGCAGCACTGTCAGTTTCTGTCAGGAGCGTGAGCCCTGGGGTGTTGCGCCTGTCCACGTCGGCCTGACAGGGTTGGCGCAATGGCCGGCGAGGGCTATCGTTGCCTGACTGAGCCACACCCATAAGAGAGGTCGTCGTCATGAACACCAGCGATTTGCTCGAACAACTTTTGCGGGCCGGCCAAGGCTCGATGTCGCAGCAGGGCGGCGGTGCCGCGCCATCCCAGGCAGGCCTGGGCGGTCTTGGCGGTCTTGGCGGATTACTCGGCGGCCTGTTGGGCGGTGGCGCCGCTTCTGGTGCCGGCGGTGGCGGGTTGGGTGGCTTGCTCGGTGGTTTGCTGGGCGGTGGCTCGGCCTTGGGCGGCTCGACCCGGCCCCGTTCTTCGGGCGGCACCAACTACGCGGCGCTGGCGTCCCTCGGGATGATGGCGTTCCAGGCCTATCAAGCCTGGCAGCGCAGCCAGGCCTCGGCGCCGCAACAGGCGCCGCGCACCGTGGACCTGCTCGCCGGCCCGGAAGTCGAAGACCACAGCCACGCGGTGCTGCGCGCCTTAATCGCCGCCGCCAAGGCCGATGGCCGGATCGATGACAACGAGAAACAGATGATCAGCAGCGAAATCGGGCGCCACACCGATGATCCGCAGTTGCAGCAATGGCTCGACGATGAAGTCGCCCGCCCCTTGGACGCCGCCGATGTGGCGCGGTCAGCCACAGACCCGGCCATCGCCGCGGAAATGTACCTGGCCAGCGTGATGGTGGTGGACGATCAGCAAGACGCCGAGCGCAGTTATCTGGATGAGCTGGCCGCGGCGCTGAAGATTGAGCCCGAGTTGCAGGTGCATCTGGAGCAGCAGGCCAAGGGCGGGGCGGTGTAGCGTCTTTCGTAAATCCTGTGATGAGAGAGCTTTCTGTGGCGAGGGAGCTTGCTCCCGCTGGGTTGCGAAGCGACCCCGCTTATCCCTAAAAAGCAGGGGACTGCTGCGCAGTCCAGCGGGAGCAAACTCCCTCGCCACAGGTTATGAACAAATCGTTCCTCGTGGGTCATTCGATCCCTTAGAATCGCGCCTCGGTCGAGAAACGGTTCAGGGAAGCAGTAAATGACACTCAAGGTATTGGTGATCGGTGGTTACGGAAACTTCGGCAGCATCGTGTGCCGGCATTTGGCGGTGATGCCGGGCATCGATCTGGTGATTTCCGGGCGTGACCCGCGCAAGTTGTCGGCCAAGGTCGACGCGTTGCAAGCCCAGTCCGGCAAAACCTGCGAAGGCTGGTGCGGTGATGCCATGGGCGCCGGTTTCAAATCCGCCCTGGCGTCGCTGGGCATTCAACTGGTCATCCACACCGGCGGCCCGTTCCAGGGCCAATCCTATGCCGTGGCTGAAGCGTGCATCGACGCTGGGGTCAATTACTGCGATCTCTCGGACTGCCGCACCTTCGTCAACGCCATCGGCGTGCTGGATGCCCGCGCAAAAAATGCCGGCGTGGCGGTCCTTAGTGGCTGCAGCTCGGTGCCGACGCTGTCGTCAGCCATCATCGATCAGCACCGCTCGCGTTTTAAGCGCATTGATCTGATCGAGCACGGTATTTCCTCTTCGGCCAAGATGCCCGGACTGTCCACGATCACCGGGGTACTGGCCTACGCCGGCAAACCGATCAAACAGCTCAAGAGCGGCCAGGTGCACGAAGTGTTCGGCTGGCAGGACCTGACCCTGCGCAAGATGCCGCAAATGGGCACGCGGGTATTGGCCAATGTCGACGTGCCGGACATGGACATCTTCGCCAGCCGCTACGGCGCGCAGACCTTGCGGTTCAAGGCCGGCGCGGGGCTCAAGCTCGGCAATGTGGCGACCTTCCTGCTGGCCCAGGCCCTGCGTACCGGGCTGGTTCGCGACCACGAGCGCTGGGCCGCGCGTCTGCATCGCTGGGGCGGCGGGTTCGAGCGGTTTGGCGATGGCAAGAGCGCGATGTACATCGACGTCGTGGGCCTCGGCATGGACGACAAGCCGTTGTCCCTGACCGTGCAACTCACGGCGTTCAACGACAAGGGGCCGGAAATTCCGAGCTGCGCCGCCGTCGCCCTGGCCGCGAAAATGCTCCAGGGCTACGTGCCCGAACCCGGCGCGCGGCCGTGTGTTGGTGAAATCAGCGTCGATGAGTACATGGCCGCCATCAACGACCCGGACAACCTGCACATGTCCGTGGTGTTTTCCGACGGGCAGGGCTGAACATGCTCTACCTCGGCCTCAAATACGCCCACATCATCGCCGCGATTTTTCTGTTCGGCTTCGGCATGGGCTCCTACCTCTATTTGATCGCCGCCAGCCGCACGGCCAACCCGTTGGTCATCGCTCATGTGGCGCGGATGGTGGTGTGGTTCGACACCTGGATCACCACGCCGGCCGGTTTCCTGCAAATCATCACCGGGTACGGTTTGGTGAAACTCAGCGGTTTACCGCTGACTACGGAGTGGGTCCTGACGGCACTGGTGATCTTCCTGTGCACGGGCGCGCTGTGGCTGCCGGTGCTGGTGCTGCAAAAGCGTTTGCAGGTGCTGGCGATGAGCGCGGTCGAGACCGGGGAGGGGTTGGCGGTCGAGTACGACGCGGTCTACCGCAAGTGGTTCTGGATGGGGGTGTTGGGCTTTCTCGGGATGTTCGTGATCGTGCTGATCATGGTGACGCGCATGACGCCGGGGCAGTGGCTTGAAATGTTGAGTTAAGAACACCGCCAACCCCCGTAGATACCGTCTTAAATCTCACCGAGCAAGCGCAAATTCCGGGTCATAAGGCTGGCCCGACTTGAGCATCCTTGATTTTCTGCAGATTGACCGTGCACAGGTCGTCCGCAGCAAATACCGAAGGTGCCAGCAGTGCAGCGGCGACGAACAATCCAGCAAGTGCAGAACGCTTCATGTAAATCTCCTTAATCGAAAGTTCGGTGCCGTTGCTGATGAGCTGTAGCACCGAGGCAATCAGGCCCTGAAAACAGGGCCTGGAAAATGACTATAGCTAAGCGTGGCAAAAAGGCCGGTGACGCTTACCCGCGTGTCAACGAATGAACGCCTGCAAGTCAGCCGTCAGCTTGTTGATCGCCGCTTTGAAGTCATTGGTGGTGATTTTCTGGCTTGAGTTCTTCAACTGCTCACCGAACACTTTGCGCACCACTTTGGCCATGATTTGGTTGTTGCTGGCGTCTACCAACTCGGCTTCCAGAAACAGTGTGGTGTCCTGGCTGCGATGGCCGGAAGCCGCGCTCACTCCGCCAACCACGGCGGCGACCGGGACCACTTCGTACCATTGCATGCCTTCATTGGAGGCCGTGACCCCCGTGATCGCCGCCCGCAGGACCAGGGTTTTCGACCCTGCCGGGGCTTTTTTGGCGCTGGATACGACGCGGTACTTCTGGCCCAGCACACCCTTGGCGCTATTGGTCATGTAGGTCTGCAATTCTTCCAGGGTGCGCTGGTCGACCCGTTCGTTGGGTTTTGGCTTCGGATAGAGTTCCAGCTTCATGAACGCCACGGTGTCATAGGCGTTGGGATTCCATGACGGGCTGACCCAGCGCATGGCTTTCTCGCCGCTGGTGGTGGTCACTTCCTGGAGGTTGTTGTAGTTGGGCAGGAAGCCCGAGTACTGCTCCTTATCGGTGACTTTGGAGGTACAACCGCCCAGCAACAGGCTGGCCAGCGCGGCGCCGATAAACACGTTTCGGGACAGGTTCATGGTGGTGGGTGCTCCGTGGGGGAACGCGTTATGTGTCGATAACGGTAGTTCAAAAAACACGGGAGCATGGGGCAGGTGATTGCGTCAGGCCGGATACTCAGGCATCACGCAGCAAGTCGTTGGCGTTGAGCAGCTCGTAGGCAATCTCCGGGCGTTTTTCCAGGCTGCGGCGAATGGCGGCGGGGATCGCGGCGCGGGTCTTGCGGCACAGGCCCGGCAGTTCTTCGATCTGAATGCCGATGCCGCGCATGGTCCGCACCTCGTTGAAGCTGGGGATCAATTCCACGCGAATGCCCAAGCGCTCGTGCATCAGCTGTTGCAGGTGTGCAAGGTCGGCGAGGTCTTTGAGGTTTTCCAGGCGTTCGAGCAGGCGTTTCTCTTCCTGGCGGGTCAGGAACAGGATGCGCACATCCGCGCCGGGGGTTTCCAGCAACGGGTCACGCCCGCAGATGCAGGCGCCGGGAGGGCAGGGTGAGCGGATCGGGGCCGGGGTCGTCATGGCCTCAATCATAGAGGCCCGCGAACGGTTTTGCCCAGCGTGTTCAAGCGAGGTTCAAGGGCAGGCGTTCATGCAAGCCTGCCCTTGTTACTCACGCGGGTGAACATCGATATCAGTGAGCGGCTGGCCCCTCGTACTGCACGAGGATCGCGTTGGCCAGGTCTTCGTCGGTGGCGTTGAGGCCTGGGTTGTCCTGGCGGATCTGCTGCAACACCGCCTCCATGTAGACCCCGCGGATCGCGCCGTTACTGGCGACAAACGCAGAGACGTCATCCCGGGCCGGAATCACCATTTTGTGGTCTTTGAACGTCGAATACAGCGAAGCGGAAACCCCTGCCGAAGTCGCGACATCCTTGCCGCTTACGGCCAGGGCAGACCCGATGGGCAGGCACAACATCAGTGAAGTAATGAGTAACATGCGGCGCATGGCGTCGTCCTCCAACAGCGTAAAGCGAAAAGGAAGTAACACATTACTTAGGAGGTGCGGCGAGGCTCAGGAGTTCCGTGCCCCCCGGCAAATGGCCACATGCTTCGGACTCTGCCACCGGTCTTAAACCGACGGGCCCACGGAAATAGGCTTAAATAACCACAGGATGGGGTCGATAACCTCTTCAGAGTCGTCTTTCGCAGCGTCCAACAGGGGAACAACAAAGTGTCCATAAAACTCCGGTTACTTCTGTTGATGGGGACGGGCCTGCTCACGGCATTGATCATGAGCCTGGTCAGTTACCTGGGGAACGCCCAGATGGCCCAGGCCGTGAACGACAGCGAAGTCAGCATGGCGGCGCTGCGCAATCACCTCGAAGCCGACATGATGCATGACGCCCTGCGCGCCGACGTACTCTCGGCGATGCTGGTGGGCTTGGGCAAAAGCACCAGCAGCAAGGACGAGGTGCGCAGTTCCATCGAGGAGCACGCGACGCGTTTTCGGGAGGTGCTGGGTGAAAACCTAAAACTACCGGTCAACGCCACCATCATGGCCGGCCTGAATAAGGTCAAGCCGAGCCTCGATACCTACATCAGTGCCGCCGAACGCATTGTCGCGGTCGCACTGGAAAATCCTGAGGCCGCGCAACAGCAAATCGGTTCGTTCAACGCAGTGTTCACCCAGCTCGAAGGTGACATGTCGGCGCTGAGCGAGCTGATTGAAACCAACACCCAACAGGCCAGCCAAGGCACTCAACAAGCCATCAGCCACGCCAACATCGCCCTCGGCAGTGTCCTCGCGGCCAGCCTGTTGTTGCTGTTGGCCCAGGGTCGTTGGGTGATCCTGAGCATCATGGCGCCGTTGCGCTCGGCCATTCGCATCGCCGACAGCATCGCCCATGGCAACCTCAGCGAACCGATCATCGAACCTACCGGCAACGACGAAGCCAGCAGCCTGATCCGCACCCTGGCGACCATGCAACGCGACCTGCGCGGCATGATCGAAGTGGTGCGCAGCAACGCCCACGGCGTCAGCGGCATGAGCCAGCAATTGAGCAACGGCTGCCACGAAGTCGCCGGCAGCAGCCAGCAGCAAAGCGTCGCCGCCAGCACCATGGCCGCCGCCGCCAGCGAAATGACCGCCAGCATCGAAGAAATCACCCGCCACGCCAACCGCGCGCTGGACATGGCCAACCAGGCCGAGGAGCTGGCCAAGGACGGCGGCAAGGTGATCCATCAGGTGGTCAGCGACATGGACGGCATCGCCCGTTCGGCGCAGCAGTCGGCCCAAGTGATTCGCACGCTGGACAAGGAGTCCGAGGGGATTTTCAGCATCATCCAGGTGATCAAGGGCATCGCCGACCAGACCAACCTGTTGGCGCTGAACGCCGCGATCGAGGCGGCGCGGGCCGGTGAACAGGGCCGTGGTTTCGCCGTGGTCGCCGATGAAGTCCGCAGCCTGGCGGGCCGCACCAGCGCGTCCACCCAGGAAATCGCCGCCATGGTCGCGCGCATCCAGCAAAGCACCCGTGAAGCCGTCACCAGCATGGAGGCCGGCGTGGCCCAGGTCGACAAAGGCATGGCCGTGACCGCCGACGTCGAACGCGCCATCCGCGAAATCCTTGAAGCCACGCTGAACACCACGCAACTGGTCAACGACATCAGCCGCACCATCGGCGAACAAAGCCTGGCCAGTAACGAAATCGCGCATCAGGTGGAGATGATTGCCGGCATGTCCGAAGACAACAGCAAGGTCATTGGTCGTACGGCGTCGACCACGGATGAGTTGTCGTCGCTGGCGGGGCAGTTGTCGCAGTCGGTGGATCGCTTCAGGCTTTAAACCTTTCCTTGCGGGGCAACAGACCTGAGTGCTGTAGGGTACTGGCGCCCCCAAGGAGAGTTGAAATGATTGATTTGGCCACCTGGAACCTGACAATCCCTGTATGGACGCCCGCTAAAGTCATCGATACGCCGCGACTGGTGGATGGCTATACCGACAACTATTTTCGCTCCGGCGACTCGCTTTTTTTCTGGGCGCCGGTCACCGGGTCCAGCACGTCGAAATCCGAATTCCCTCGCAGCGAATTGCGCGAAACCCTGAGCGACGGGACCTTGCGCAACTGGACCTATCCCGAAGCCGATCACCGCCTCAAGGCCGTGTTGAAGGTCAATCAAGTGCCTTCAACCGGTCGGATCGTGATCGGGCAAATCCATATCTACCAAGACAAAGGCCCGCTGCTGAAAGTGGAGTATCAGTACGATGCGGCCACCAAGAAGGGCAATGTGATTGCCAACTATCGGCTGAAGCCGGGCAGGGAAGACATCACCGTCGTGATTGCCAGGGACATTGCCCTGGGCAAGCCATTTTCGTATGAGGTGCGCTTCAGTTCTGCCGGTTATTTGAATGTCAGTTCGCAAGGGTACAGCTGGGGCAAACAAATCAGCTCTAGCTGGAAGAACAAGCTGCTGTATTTCAAAGCCGGGGTTTATGCGTTGGATAACACCGGCTATAAAAATGAAGGGGGGCAGGTGACGTTCAGCCAACTGGACGTGGCGCATACCAAGCCCTGAGCTGCGGAAATAATGCTGTGGCGAGGAAGCCAGCTCCCCTCGCCACACGTGACTCGGCGTTTAGATACGAAACGCCTGACGCCCCACCAACAGCCACTTCCCATGCTGCTTCTGCCAAATCTGCAGGTTCTCGATCTCGGTCGGCACCACTTCCGTGCCATTGAGCGCCTGCGCCGAGAAGTGATTACGCACCAGCGCCGTATCGCCCGACAAGGTGATGGTCTGCTTCTGCATCTCCAGGGTCTTGAAGGCACTTTTGCCGGTTTCGATATCAGCGATAAACGCTGCCTTGTCCTGAACCTTGCCGCTGGAATGGCCGTAGCTCAGGTTGGTCGCCGTCAGCTTTTGCAGCTCGGGAATGTCCTTGTGCAGCATGGCTTGGGTCAGATGGTCGACGGCTTGCGCCACGTCTTTCTCGGCGGTGGCCGGGGCGGCGGCGACGTAGCCGCTGAAGAGGCAGAGAAAACCGATCAGCAATTTGGCTTTTTGCATGGGTATTTCCTTGTTGTTGTAGGGGATCGAGACTGAGTTATTTGTCAGTCATCGTACAACCTAGCAGAAATTTTGCCGGGCAAACAGACAGCGCTTTTGGCCGACCTGCCATTGGTCGGGCGCGAGGAACGGCCCCCAGCGCGGTCCTTCCAAGGGAAAACGACCCTTGGGAACCCAGCCATATGAACGATGACCCTAAGCAAGAAGCCTTGGCCGCCTGGTACAAGCTGCTCAGGCAACCCGAAATCCGCATGGACAGTGAAGAGCACTACGACGAACTGCTGAAAGCCGCCGATGAGATGGAGCGCATTGGGCTGATCAATGGCTCGGAGTGGCGCGTACTGGTGCGCGAGGCGGGCGTCGCCTTTGCCAATTCGATTCAAGGCGTCGGCGGTGGAACCTGATGAGCAAAGCGATCAGCGCTAGCGACCTGGGCATCCACCTGAAGAAAGGCGATGAAGGCGCCTTGTTCAAATGGTTTGTCGCCAGCTTCCTGATGGGCAAACGCATCCAGGCAGACATCGCCGCCCAGGCGTATCGCGTGATTGTTGAAAAACACAGCCGCGACACTGCACGCAAACTGGCCGCGTGTACCCATCGGGAGCTGGTGGCCATGCTCGGCGAAGCTCATTACGTGCGCTACGACGAAACCACCGCCGAGCGCCTGCGCCACTTGGGCAAAAAACTCAGCGATGAATACGCCGGTAAAATCGGCGCCATTCAGGGCGCCAGCGAAGACCGCCAGGCCTTCGAAAAGCGCCTCGACGCCTTCGAAGGGGTAGGGCCGAAAACCATCGAAATCTTTATGCGTGACGCGGCGGCGGTGCTCTATTGAGTCCGCTCTACATCGGCTGCGCGGGTTGGACGCTGCCCCGGGAATACTGGCCGCTGTTTCCCGACACCGGCACCCATCTGCAACGCTACGCGACGCAACTGCCGGCCGTGGAAATCAACAGCTCGTTCTATCGCCCGCATCAACCTCAAACCTATTTGCGCTGGGCGCAATCGGTGCCCTCGGCGTTTCGATTTTCGGTCAAGCTGCCCAAGCTCATTACCCATGTGCAGCGCTTGCAACACTGCGAGGGCTTGCTCGACGAGTTTCTTGCCCAGTGCCTGAAACTGGGCGAAAAGCTGGGTTGTCTGTTGATCCAGTTGCCGCCGTCGCTGGCCTATGACGCGACGGTAGCCAGCGAATTTTTCCGCATCCTGCGGCAACGTTATGCAGGCACCGTGGTGCTCGAACCCCGCCATGAAACCTGGCGCGCGGCCAGCGGTTTACTGATCGAACACCGCATCGGGCGGGTCGCCGCCGATCCCTCACCGATCACCGGCGGCACCACGCCGGGTGGCTGGTCCGGGGTGCGTTATTGGCGCCTGCATGGTTCGCCACGGATTTACTACAGCGACTATGACGTGGGCCGATTGCAGGTGTTGGCCCAGCGGATGCGCAGTTCGATGGAAGAGGGGGCCGAGACCTGGTGCGTTTTTGATAACACGGCGAGCGGGTTTGCGTTGGGGAATGCGTTGAGTTTGCGGGCGCTTCTGGAACCGTGAGTTTGATGGTACGAGCCCAGTCTGCGATTGACTCAAGGCGCGCCCACCAATCCATTCAAATACTCAACTCGCTTTTGCGTCTGCTCCAGCAGGCAGAAGGTATGGATAGTGCCAAAACCACTGCCTTCCCTTGATTCGTAAGTCTCGAAGTCGCAACTGGCGTCGCGCAAAGCAATCCAGGCCAACTGAGCCTTTTTCAGCATCTGATCCTGAGTGGGGGGCTTCCCGGAAATACCATTGTCTTTGTACCGCGCGATCAAGGTTTTGTAAGCCGCGTTCAGCGCCTGATCGGATGCTTTGAGTTGCTGCTGCAGGCAATCGTACATCCCACCTTCATCGTTGGCGGCAGGGCAGATG
Source organism: Pseudomonas sp. Emmai (assembly GCF_055179735.1). NCBI lineage: Bacteria > Pseudomonadati > Pseudomonadota > Gammaproteobacteria > Pseudomonadales > Pseudomonadaceae > Pseudomonas > Pseudomonas sp. Emmai. The sequence goes on from NZ_CM143685.1 coordinate 3,071,841, forward strand.
TTGCTGGCTTGCGCGGTGGGGCATAGCGCGAAAAGCAGGGCTGGGACAAGCAATGAGCGGAGGCGGGGAATCGTTTTCGGCTCAATGCCGGGGTGCAGGCCATCCATGGTTCATCGTTCTCAGGTGTGTGGGGGGCGTCACTTTAACGGTCTGGTGCTGTTTGTAGCGAATTCGTTGGTGCGCGCGGTATTGCCAGCCTCAGGGATGCCACGTTTTTGCCCATCTCCGCCGATACATCCAGACACAGACCCGGACCACCAAGTCGCGAACAGACGCGCGGGTTTGCTATGTCGTGATATTCTTCGCGCCAACTTGCTTTGACCCATTCCGTTCGCGCGCCCTTGAGGCGCGCAAACAGGATCAATGTCGCTCAAGTAGCTGAAGCCAATAATGATAAGAAGTCAGTTCAGTAGGGACATATAAACTGAGGTCGATGGACACGTCGGCCTTGTGTGCCCACCCTCCAATCCTGATGTGCGGGAACCCGCGACATGCTGCCTGCATGGCGTGAACCAGGGCCCTTCGCGGTTGGGATGGAAGGGCGGATGGCGTTTTATCATAGGTGCTACAGATGCTTAAGAAACTCAACACGGCCCTGCTGGGGCTGGCTTTGTCGATGGGGATCACGTCCGTTCACGCGGAAGAGGCAAAGAAAGTCGATGTGCTGCTGATTGGCGGCGGCATCATGAGCGCGACCTTGGGCGTGTGGCTCAACGAGCTGCAACCGGACTTGTCGATGGAAATGGTCGAGCGCCTCGACGGCGTCGCCCTGGAAAGCTCCAACGGCTGGAACAACGCCGGTACCGGTCACTCCGCACTTGCTGAGCTGAACTACACCCCGGAAGACGAAAACGGCAAAGTGTCGATCCCGAAAGCCGTTGAAATCAACGAAGCGTTCCAGATCTCCCGCCAGTTCTGGTCGTGGCAGGTTCAGCAAGGCGTCCTGAAGAACCCGCGTTCGTTCATCAACTCCACTCCGCACATGAGCTTCGTGTGGGGCGATGACAACATCAAGTTCCTGAAAAAACGCTACGAAGCCCTGCAAGCGAGCCCGCTGTTCGCCGGCATGCAGTACTCCGAAGACCCGGCTGTGATCAAGAAGTGGGTTCCGCTGATGATGGAAGGGCGTGACCCGAACCAGAAAGTCGCGGCCACCTGGACCCCGATCGGCACCGACGTCAACTTTGGCGAGATCACCCGCCAGTTCGTTGCGCACCTGCAAACCACACCAAAGTTCGACTTGAAACTGTCCAGCGAAGTGCAGGACATCACCAAGAACGAAGACGGCACCTGGCGCGTCAGCTACAAAAACCTGAAAGACGGCACCAAATCCGAAACCGACGCCAAGTTCGTCTTCATCGGCGCGGGCGGCGGTGCACTGCACTTGCTGCAGAAGTCCGGCATTCCTGAAGCCAAGGAATACGCAGGCTTCCCGGTAGGCGGCTCGTTCCTCGTGACCGAAAACCCGACCATTGCCGAGCAACACCTGGCCAAGGCCTACGGCAAAGCTTCCGTCGGCGCACCGCCGATGTCCGTTCCGCACCTGGACACCCGTGTCCTGGACGGCAAGCGCGTGATCCTGTTTGGCCCATTCGCGACCTTCAGCACCAAGTTCCTGAAAGAAGGCTCGTACCTGGACCTGCTGACCAGCACCACCACCCACAACATCTGGCCGATGACCAAAGTCGGCATCAAGGAATACCCCCTGGTCGAGTACCTTGCCGGCCAACTCATGCTGTCCGACGAAGACCGCCTGAACGCCCTGAAAGAATACTTCCCGAACGCCAAAGCCGAAGACTGGCGCCTGTGGCAAGCCGGCCAACGCGTACAAATCATCAAGCGTGATGAAGCCGCCGGTGGCGTGCTGAAGCTGGGTACCGAAATCGTTGCTTCCGAAGACGGCACCATCGCCGGCCTGCTGGGCGCATCGCCAGGCGCATCGACCGCTGCACCGATCATGCTGACCGTGCTGCAAAAGGTCTTCAAGGATCAGGTTGCATCCCCGGCCTGGCAAGAAAAGCTGCACCAGATCGTGCCGAGCTATGGCACTCAGTTGAACGGTAGCCCTGAGAAAGTGGCTGAAGAGTGGGCTTACACGGCGAAGGTGTTGCAACTGACTCCGCCGCCGGTGATTCCTCAGGCTGCGGCTCCGGTTGCTGCGCCGGCTGAACCTGCGAAGGCTGTTAAGCCTAATGCTGCTAGTGATATGGCTTTGTAAGTAGAAGCTGAATCGAAAAGCCCACTGGACTGGTGACGGTTAGTGGGCTTTTTTTTGTGGAGGTATTTAAAAACTCCAACACCACCAGCAGCATGTTTTGGTTATGCTGCTGATTTGGACAAGGACGTAATCATGCCACGCGCGCTTCATTACCCGTCTATCGAATTTAGCGATCTCGATGCGCTTAAGCGCTCAATGTTGATTTGGGATGGAATTCACAGGATTGTTCCTGAGGGATATGCACCGCACGACCACGCTGAGGTCAGGGACGCAGTAACAGCGGGAGTCGTAGTCGATTTGCATGTCGACGCACTAGAGAAACATAGAGCCGCGCATCGGTTTCTCGACTTTTATAATGTCAGACATAAATTTACAAATAATCTCGTTTGGCCGGCGGGATGTTCATCGCAAAGTTTTGTGAGAATTAACCCTGACAAAATTGAAGCGCAGTTACTCCCTCTTTTTGAAAGAATGGCTCAGCAAATTTCCGACGAAGGATTCTTAGAAGTTCCGCAAGATCTTGCGGGTGGATATATGTTTTATCTGGCGACCTCGGTGGCGGAGCAGCGTTCTCTAGAACTAATAACAGACTCCTCTGATTACTGGGCGGTTGGGACATATTTCGCTAATAAAGGTTGTTTTACTGAAAAGGTTTACGATAATCAAGCGAACTCATATTTGGCTAATCTCGCTATAGATGATCTTCTTCCAGGAAACATGGACGGTATCGATATGGAGCGACTATTGAGATTTCGCGAAGATAACTGTGAGGTAAGAAGGTTGTTCCAAAAAGAGTTGGGTTTATTGAAGGATCAAATTTCGCGTTGTAATAATAAATCCCATGCTAAATACATTGTTGGTGACTTTGTCCAGAAATTTGAAAGAGCCAAGAAAGACTATAAGGACTCTTTTCGGTTTTTTGGTAGGGCTGATGTCTGCAGTATTTTTTCGGTAGGAATTCCGGTGTCTGCGACTATAGTTGCATTACCCACCCTGATAGGCGGCGATCCTTATTCACCCCTGCGTATTGGTATGGGGATACTGATAGGTGCAGTCGCCGCATTAGCCACAAGAGAGTTTGGTCGTAAACCTAGAAGTATTGCATCATACTTGGTCGGTAGTGAGAAAATATCAAGTTTTCCAGGTCATACGTTACATAGAAAATTCGAGGAATTTATTAACGATTAAGAAAGTAGTGAGTTGGTGGTGAACTTATTTTATATTTGGCTGATTTGAAGTTTGTAAAATAGCTCAGTCAATTTTATAGAGTGGCTGTTTTGTTAGTTTGTTTGATTGTTTAATAGGGTATCGAAAATTGAAATACACTTATTCTTCTCTTAAAGAACTGGCTTATAAAGATGGGTATGAGTTGGAAAAGCTCGTCGAATTAACTGATGTTGAGGCTAAAGAGATAATTGGTGCATTAGTTGCAAGTGGGCAGATAGCCGATGAACATTGGTGCATGCATATACTTAAATATCTTCGGCCTCAAATGTTTTGTTTTCTATCTAAATGGACAAGTGGGTGGTTCGGGGAAATTCGAGAGATACAGGAAGAGGGAGGTGGTTGTCAGCAGTTGACAGATCTTATTGAGGACTTTGTGAAGGATTTTTGGTTGCTCCCTCAAACAAATAAACCATTTATTCATTATTCAAAGGATAGCACTTGGTCACTTAGGTTGTTGGAAGGTCAAGTGTTTGAAACTCGCAGTTTTATGTCATGTGCAATCATGGGTAGTGATTTTGTTTATGCCAGTATACCTCGTCTTAGGTTTGCGCCATCAAAACAGGTCAGGTATCTTGGTGTATTAACAACAGAATGTTGTGAGCGAGAGGTGATTATTCCAGCAGGCGCAAGATTTAAAGTGTTGAATGTAGACGGTGGGTTGGTAGATCTTGCTGATATTGACTGAAAATGTTGGAAGGTTATAGCATTTAGGTGGTTTTAAAATTTCAAATGCGGCTAAATAAATCTATCACCTGTTTTAGAGTATTTTAAAGTATGGAATTGGTGCATCCATGTTCCGCCAAGATAGGCCTTTATCGAAACCCATCACGATGATTAGCGAGGTGCTACGTGCAATCGAGGAGCTAAATACGCATTCCAGAGCCTATTCCCGCTTTCACCAGACTTATGGTTACACGGCGGTCCCCCCCCGGGTTTCAGGAAAAGGGCAAAAACCCTCTAGATGTGCCAAAAAACATTTTGCCCTGAGAGCTAACCCGGATCTTTACTTGGCTTTTTCCATTCTTAACAGTTCGTCAAAATTCAAATGAAAGCGGCATTCCAAGTTTTCTAATACCTTCCTAATGCCACGAAGTATATGTAGTTGATTGGCGCCGAAAGCATAGTGCGCTGAGGAATAGCGCTCTTCACCCAATATGCAGTATATTAGTTCACCGATAGCGTTTTGTGTGTAAGGAAAACGTCCTTTGTATTTTTCAATTTCACCGTTTTTGTTTGTAAATCGCATTGGATACCGAAATTCCCTACCTTTGCCCTCCCATTCACCTCCAGGTCCATAGTTTTGTATGTTTCCATTATAGCACTCGTTACCAATTTCGAACTCCAGATCGTGGAGTAATGCGTAAAATGTGACTGATCGTTCCTTGTTCATAAATACAATCCTCTAGCTTTGAAATTAGTTGGGAGAGTAAGTGGAAAATGAATTATAGTGCGTCTAAAAATTCTAGAGACTTTCTAGTCTAATTTATTAAGAGGTAGCAGGTTTTTTGAAATCTCTAGACAACATCTGCGATGCGGCGGACGCGGTATACATTCCGACACCTTTTATTTCTTTAGCAACTTCATAGCCTTCGTCGCGGAATGTAGTAAGCATTTCACTTAGTTTTTTAAGTTTGTTTGTATTAAGAACCAATCGTACTGCTGTGCCTTTAAAATAATGTCCAAGATCAATGTGCTGCTTCCCATGCTCGTTTAAAGCTATTCCGTGGTCGCCACTGCATATCAAAAAACTGCCGCCTAAGCGACAGATGCGACTTATCATATATAGTCCGAAACCTGAGTTATGCCATGGGTTGTCTTTATTAATCTTAGCTCCTTTGAAGTTTTTGCTAGAAATTGCTGGCATAAGGGCTTGCTGGATGGCGTCTGAATGGCACTGAATTTGTATAAATGGGTTTGCTGATAAAGATTGCTTAAGGCCGATACCACTATCAACTATAGCTATCTCGACTGTGCTGTATGTGGGCCAATATTGAGCGCAATATTCAATGCTACGAGAATTGCTATGCTCCAAGACGTTCCGCATAATTTCTCTTATGGAAAATGTGAGAGCGTCTACGAGATTTCCCCCCGATTCTCTAGAAAGTATTTTGGCAAGGTTTTCAGCGCGACTTTCTATGATGTCTTGCGCTAGTTCACGCGCCTTGACTGCTTCGTCAATAATGGTTTGAACTCGTAGTATAGTGAACGGTACAAATCTTTCACTTCCTTCAGTGCAGTTTGGTTCTCGTCCATGTTTTAATCCAAATGCTCTAAAAAAAGCCATATTGGCTGCATATTCTTTGCTTTGATGACCGCTGCAGCTGACCATTGTGCCTTTATTGTTCTTGACGAAGTCTTTGATTTGTTTGGCAACATAAACCATCGTAAAGGGTTCTATCCTGCCCATGGAAGTAAAGTCGATTAATAGTTTGTCTGTGCCGGCGTGACTTTCAACCTCGGAGCAGAAGTTAAAAATATCGCGCTTGTCGCAATTGCTGGGGAATTTTACGGTGGCCAAGGTTTTTTCCTTATTGTTATTAAAAATATTAGATCAAAGTACTTGTCACTTGAATAAACGAAATATCGATCATGCTGAAATTACTATTTTGCCATCACGCTGTCCATCGTCCGTCTTTGAGATAGATGCCTTGTACTCAGAAAAAGCCGAAATCACCAACCTTTAAAAAACTGCTGGGGTTGCACTTCAGAACCCACCCCGCTAACCTCCCACCCGTCGCTGCCAATTCAGCGAACGGGTGTGGTAGCCCGGATACTTCATAGACCCAGAACGCCGTAGGGCGTTTTTTTGTGCTGGCTGCTTTGTGGCGGCTGTGCATGGGAGGCTTCGGCCTGCCGGGTTCCTATGACCGGTCTACCACCCTGTGTACAGCCGTCTCCCAGTTTGCGTGGTAGCAAAAGGGAGAGGCTCATTTCATAGGAGCTTCACAATGATAAAAGACACTCCAAATCCCCCTGGTTCAGACGGCCAAACTGAAGCCGATCCCATATCCGAATCCCGCAACCCAGCCATGGCCGAGCGCCGTCCCAATCCTATCTTCGCCATCGTCCCCAACGTAAACAACGAAACCCTCCTGGTTCACGCCTGTGAAACCCTTGCCTCGGCAAGTGTCATGGCCAGCGAGTTGGCGTTCATTCTCGAAGGGCCTAAGTTCAATTTGGCGTTGGGGATACAGCAGATGATTGCATTGGCAGAGTTGTCGGTGAATCGGGTGCTGGATGAAGTTGATCCGCAGGGGTAGGTGAGGGCGTCGCCTTACCTGTTACGTAGTAAAAAGCCCACTGAACCGGTGACGGGGCAGTGGGCTTTGTGGGCGGAATTTGAGAGAGGCGTAGCTAGCCTGTCGCATCTTCTGTTCTAGAAGAAGCCCAACGGATTGATGTCGTAGCTCACCAGCAGGTTTTTGGTCTGCTGATAGTGATCGAGCATCATCTTGTGGGTTTCACGCCCGACGCCGGACTTTTTGTAACCACCGAACGCGGCATGCGCCGGGTACAGGTGGTAGCAGTTGGTCCACACACGACCGGCCTTGATGGCGCGGCCCATGCGATAGGCGCGGTTGATGTCGCGGGTCCAGAGGCCGGCACCCAGGCCGAACTCGGTGTCGTTGGCGATGGCCAGGGCTTCGGCTTCGTCCTTGAACGTGGTGATGCTCACCACCGGGCCAAAGATTTCTTCCTGGAACACGCGCATTTTGTTGGTGCCCTTGAGCAGGGTCGGCTGGATGTAATACCCGGTCGCCAGGTTGCCCTCGAGTTTTTCCACCTTGCCGCCGGTCAGCAGCTCGGCGCCTTCGCCCTTGGCGATTTCCAGGTACGAAAGGATTTTGTCGAATTGCTGTTCGGACGCCTGGGCGCCGACCATGGTGTCGGTGTCCAGCGGGTCGCCACGTTTGATCGACAGGACTTTCTTCATCACCACTTTCATGAAGTCGTCGTAGATCGATTCTTGCACCAGTGCGCGGGACGGGCAGGTGCAGACTTCGCCCTGGTTGAAGAAGGCGAGCACCAGGCCTTCAGCAGCTTTCTCGATGAAGGTTTCTTCGGCTTGCATGATGTCGGCGAAGAAGATGTTCGGCGACTTGCCACCCAGCTCCACGGTGGACGGAATAATGTTTTCGGCGGCGGCGTGCATGATGTGCGAGCCGACCGGGGTCGAGCCTGTAAACGCGATCTTGGCGATGCGTTTGCTGGTGGCCAGGGCTTCGCCGGCTTCTTTGCCGAACCCTTGCACCACGTTCAGCACGCCGGGTGGCAGCAGGTCGCCGATCAGTTCCATCAGCACGGTGATGCCCAGCGGGGTTTGCTCGGCAGGCTTGAGCACCACGCAGTTACCGGCGGCCAGGGCCGGGGCGAGTTTCCAGGCGGCCATCAGGATCGGGAAGTTCCACGGGATGATCTGCCCGACCACGCCCAGGGGTTCATGGATGTGGTACGCCACGGTGTTGCCGTCGATCTCGGCGGCGCTGCCTTCCTGGGCGCGGATGCAACCGGCGAAGTAGCGGAAGTGATCCGCCGCCAGCGGGATGTCGGCGTTGAGGGTTTCGCGAACGGCTTTGCCGTTGTCCCAGGATTCGGTGATCGCCAGCAGTTCCAGGTTCTGCTCGATGCGGTCGGCGATTTTCAGCAGCACCAGCGAGCGCGCCTGGGCGGACGTGGCGCCCCAGGCATCGGCCGCCGCGTGGGCAGCGTCCAGGGCTTTGTCGATGTCTTCGGCCGTGGAGCGTGGGAATTGGGCAATCGGTTGGCCATTCACGGGCGAGGTATTGGTGAAGTACTGACCTTTGACAGGCGCGACGAACTCGCCGCCGATGTAGTTACCGTAGCGGTGCTTGAAGGTCACGAGGGCGCCGGGGGCGCCAGGATGGGCGTAGATCATGACGAGTCTCTCTTGTTGTTTTTGGTGGTGGCCGTCCGGGTGACGGCCACTGTCACTTCAGTGGCCGAGTGGGTTCAGGAACCTTGAGGGGTTTCACCGCGCGCCAGGCGGGCATTGATGTCTTCGATGACTGCCGGCAATTCGACGATGGTGTCGATCAGGTAGTGCGGACGAGAGCCTTCGAACATCTTGATGATGCGGGCGCGCTCTTCGGCCAGTTTGTCGGAGGGCAGCGCCTGGTACTGTTCGTAGGTCAAACCCAGCGCGTTGCCGGAGCACGTCAGCGCGACTGTCCACATGCCGGCACTGCGGCCTTCGAGGATGCCGGGCCAGGTGTCGTCGACCTTGACGCAAGCGGCGACGTCGCTGATGCCCAAGGCGATCACGTTAGCCAGAGCCTGGGCCGGGTGTGGGCGGCCATTGGGCACTTCGTCGGTTGCTACCACGTGGTCGGCGACGTAGCCATTGTGGCGCGCCAGTTCCACCACTTTTTCCATAACGACAGCCGGATAACCCGAACAGGACCCGATTTTCAAACCCTGGTCGCGCAGAGCATCGATGGCGTTCAAGGCGCCAGGAATCAGCGCCGAGTGCAGGGCAATCTTCTCGATTTGCAGCGGCATGAAACGCTCATAAAGCGCTGTGACGTCTTCATCGGTCGGTAAGCGATCAAACACCGCACGGTACCGTTCGGCAATCTGTGGCTGGTTGCATAACGTGCGGATGTGGTCCCACTTACCCATACCCATGGGGCCGCGCGCTTCCTCCAGAGAAACCGCTACGCCAAACTCGGCAAAGGCCTCGACAAAAATTTGCGTAGGGGCGAATGAACCGAAATCTACGACGGTGCCTGCCCAGTCCAGGACCACGGCTTGCAGTTGAGCAGGTTGTTTGTAATGCATGGTGAATCTCCACTTTTGGGTAGGGGAAGACCGTCCCTCTCACCAGTGAGAAGTAGGGTTATCGATTGTTAAAGTGCGCTACAGAATCAGATGACAGGTGTTGAACTAGCGTCGAACAACTCCGCGATCATCGGCCGGTTTCTGCGAATACCGAGGCAGCACAAGTGGTATTCGATGGAAAACGGGTGATTTACAAACGTGATCGGTTTTGTACCTGGGGTTTCGGCGTATTCGACGGCAGCGACAAAACCTATGCCGATGCCCTTGGCGATGGCATGAACAATGGCTTCCCGGCTGTTCAACTGCATCACACAGTTCAGCGAGACGTCGAGGCGCTTGCAGCTTTCCTCCACCAACTGGCGAGTGCGTGAACTTTTTTCCCGAAGCACCCACCTCTCGTTGCTGATCTGCTCGACGTGTACCTCTTTTTGACTTGCCCAGGGATGGTCTTCGCGCACAACGGCAATGATCGGATAGCGCCGGTAAAGTTGCGTATCAAAACGCTGGTCAAATTCGGACAGCGCCAGAATCGCCACATCAATGTCGAAATTGAAGAGCCTGTCCAGCGTCTCCTTTTCAGGGGAAAACGAGGTCTCGAGTTCGATGTCCGGGTGCCGCTGCATCAATTCGTACGTCAGGTTCATCGCAATGGGCGGGGAAACCGCCCCCAAGCGCAACATACCTATCTTGCGCTGCTTGAAGCTTTTCAAAAGTTGCACGGCTTCATCCTCTTGGCCGAACAGGCCCTGGGTGATCGCATAAAGCTTGTGTCCTGCCGAACTCATTTCGATAAAGCGGCCGCGACGATGGAACAGTTCTACGGAAAACTTCTTTTCCAGCGCGTTGACCTGCTCACTGACCGTCGGTTGGCCGACGCTCAGGTACTCGGCAGCGAGGGTGAAACTGCCGGTCTTCGCTACCGCATGAAAAGATCGAAGCCACTTGTGGTACTGGTACATAGAAGATCCTGTTCCTGAGCCGCAACCTATGATTCAAGCCTCTAAACCTTGTACTCAGCGCCTGATGAACAGCGCAACCACCGCGCTGCAAAGGCACGCGGTAGTGACCACAAGGAAGATCAACGACGTATTGCCGGTACTGTCGAGCATACTGCCGATCAGCGGTTCCGCCAGGCCCGCAAACAGATAGGACGAAAAGTTCATGACGCCGGTTGCCGTGCCAGCACGTTTTGCTCCGACCAGGTCAGGGCAGAGCGCCCAGAAACTCGACGCAGGGCCGTAAACAAAGAACCCGCAGAGGAATAACGCGATAAGACCAGTGGCGCTGTGTGGCGCAAGCGTCCACATCCACAGGCTGGTGGCGGCACCGAGCACCATGTAGAGCATGATTGCCAGGTAGCGTTTGGAACCGAACAGTTTGTCCGAAATCCAGCCATTACTCAGCGCGCCGATAGCCATGCCTACCGGCAGGGCAACAGTGATCCACTTTGGATCGATCATGCTGTCGCCGCTCTTCCAGTTGGCACCCAGAAAGTGAACAGGTACCCAGACGATCAGGCCATAGCGAGCGGCGTTCTGGAAACCCAGGGACACGGCGGCAATGATCAAACGAAAGTTTTTCAGGACGGCTTTATAGCGTTGCGCAGAGGTCTCGACTTCGCCATGGGCCACTTCGTGATTTTTGTCATCGGCGTTCGCTACACCGGTGTCTGCGAGCGGCTCGAAGCCCATATCCTGTGGGCGTTCCCGCGCCACCAGGTAGAAGATTATCCCGCCCGCCAGCATCAGCAGCACGGGCAACCGAAAGATCCAGCGCCACTCCAGATGCATCACCTCAAGCACCACGATCGAAGTCACGTAAGAGAGGACCGAGGCGCAACCGGCGGCGAACACGTATAAGCCATAGACCTTGCCGCGCTCGCCGGCACTCCACCAGTTGGAGATCAGCCGACTGCCCGGCGCCCACCCCAACGCCTGGAAATAACCGTTGATGCCCCAGGGCAGGATCAGTGCGGCAAAATTGCCGGCGAAGCTGGTCACCCAGTTGGCGGCGCAGGACAACACCGCACCGGCGGTCATAATGCGGCGACCGCCGTATTTATCGGCAAGGTTACCGTTGATGGCCTGGCCGATGGCATAAGCCCAAAGCATGGCGGCCGATGCCCATCCGAGGTGTTCCTTGGTAAAACCGAATTCGGCCTGGATGCCCGGAATGGCGAAACCGAAGGTTTGCCGACCGGTGTAGAAAAACAAATAACAGAACATCGCTGCCAGCAACATGCGCCATTGAGCGACTCGGAATGAGGCGGTGTGTACGGCCAGAGCAGGCATGGTTTGGGCACGATTCATGATCTTTTCCTTATTATTGTTCGCTCTCACCAGTTGGCGCCGGCGGATGCACTCTTTTGTGAGGGCAGTAGGAAATCGTCGCGGCTCGTCATGCCGCTGACAGTGCTTGTCGGGTGTTGGCAGGGCTACGCAGCTTGAGAGCCGATAAAGTTTTTGCCCCTTGCGCCCTGCATGGCGAAAAGAATCATTTGCTCGGCTTGCTCCGCCGTTACGCCATAGTCGGAAAATTCCGTTTTCACGCCCAGGCTATGCAGGAATTCACGCAACTGATCCTGAGCTTTGTCCAGGTCGTTGCCGAAAATTCGTTGAAGGGTACGGTCGCGCACTGCGTCGTGACCCCAGGCCAGTCCCAGCACCCGCGGCAATGTAAAGGAGCAGGCGATGCCATGCGGCAGGCCGTAGTGCAGTGTCATCTCGTAAGATATGGAATGGGCAAGGGCGGTTTTGGTGTTGGAAAACGCCAATCCGGCCTTGAGGGCGGCCAATGCCATGCGCGAACGCAGTTCCTTGTTGGAGAGATCACGATGCAGCAGCGGCAGGCACTCCAGGATGTCCGCAATGGCGGAGATGGCGAAGGTGTCCGAAACCGGATTGGCGTTGATGTTCCAGACCGACTCCAGCGCATGAGACAAGGCATCCAGTCCTGTAGAGACGGTGACGCCGCCAGGAACGGTCAGCATCAGCTCCGGGTCCACAATGGCGACTTTGGGCCAGGTGCATTCAAGGTGCAGCGAGTATTTTTTGTGGTTGGCCGAATCCCAGATCGTCGCCCAAGGCGTCACCTCGCTGCCGGTACCTGCCGTGGTGGGCGCCGCGATCAGTATTTTGCTGCGCGCCGGGACGAAGGGTTTGCCGGTTGCCAGCAACGCGAGCAATTCATCAAAATGCCCCGATTCAGTCCCCACGATCAACGCCTTGGCGGTATCGATGGCACTGCCGCCACCCACTGCGATGACCGCCTGGCATTCGCCGGCTTGCTGCCAGAATCGTTCATAGGTCTCACGTAGCTGGGCCACGTCAGGATTAGGCTGGACATCTTCAATCACATACACCAGACGGTCGCCCAGCAGGTCTTGAATGCGATCAACCAAACCCAGCCCACGCGCCTCGGGAAAGGTCACAAGGGCGACTTTTTGGTTTTCAGTGATGTTGGCAAGCTCAAGCAGGCTGCCCCAGCCGAATCGTGTATCAACGGGATTGTGGAATCGGGCAATCATGGCGGGTCCTTTGTTTTTGTTGTTGGAAGTGGCCCCATACTCGGGGCGCTTCAACAACAGCTCAAATCGATAGTTCGCAGGCATTAATCGGCTGAACCGATACTTGATTCAATCTGAGTGCTTGCTAGTGGCGTGTTTAGTTGTGAACGCCACGCTGGATCGCGTTGCGCAATCGACCCGACACCGCGTCAGCGACGATCACCATGAGCGTGATGACGATGATGCAGGTGGCAGTCTCCTGATACTTGAATAGTTTCAGGCTGCTCACCAGCTCAAAACCAAGCCCACCGGCACCCACCATGCCGAGTACGGTCGCCGAGCGTAAATTGACTTCGAAGCGGTAGAGGACCACTGCAATCCAGGCAGTGATGACCTGCGGCAGTACCCCAAAAACGATGACCTGCAAGGGCCGTGCGCCGGTAGCCTGGAGCGCTTCAATCGGGCCTTGGTCGATCTCCTCGATACTCTCGGCAAAGAATTTCCCAAGCATGCCCAGGCCATGCAACGCCAGCGCCAGCACGCCGGGGAAGGGCCCAAGGCCTACCGCCGAGACAAATATCAGGGCCAGAATCAGTTCATTTATGCTGCGAGTGAAATTAAGAAATTGCCGGGTCGCGTGGAAGACCAACCGGTTTTGGCTCAGGTTGCGGGCCGCGAGAAATGACAGCGGAATGGCCATCAACACGCCGAGCAATGTGCCCCAAATGGCAATTTGCAGAGTCTCCACGGCGGGCGCCAGCAGTCGAGGAAGAATGCTCAGGTCGGGTGGGACGGTGCGTGCAAGGAAATCACCAATTTGTGGCAACCCTGCCGCGAGTTCGCCCACGCTTAATTGCGCTCCCGTGGCACTCCAGTGCAGAGTCAGAATGACCGCCAGCACGATTGCGCCAGTGGACAGCCAACCACGCGGTCCGCGAGGCAGGCCCACCGTCCACAGATAACGTTGCTGTTTCATGCTCAAACCCTCAGTTGCGCGCAAGGGGTCACCCGCTCGCCCGCGCTCGCAGTGGTACCTTGGGCGTCCGTTGTCTGGCCGGGGTATATGCGCTGCAAGTCGTCTTCGGTCATGCTGGAAGCGGTACCGTCATACACAAGTTTTCCGTGGGCCAGGCCTACGATCCGGTCTCCAAACTCTCGGGCGTAATCAACCTGATGCAGGTTGCACAACACCGTGATACCCAGCTCCCGCGTGGCGTCGCGCAAATATTGCAGCACCAGGCGCGCAGTCTTTGGGTCGAGACTGGCCACCGGTTCGTCCGCCAGAATCACTTTTGGGCGTTGCGCCAGGGCACGTGCGATGCCCACGCGTTGCATCTGCCCCCCGGAGAGCGAATCGGTCCGTTCGCGGGCTTTATGCGCCAGCTCGACGCGCTCCAGGCACTGCAAGGCCAACGCCACGTCCTCGCGCCGAAACAACTGCATGATCGAGGTGAGCGTTGATACAGCGCCCAAGCATCCGGTGAGTACATTCTTCAGTACGCTGAGACGTGGCACGACGTTGTGGTGCTGAAAGATCATCGCCGCCTGACGTCGCAGAACGCTGGTGTCGCGGCAGGCCAGTGCGTCAATACCTGCCACTGAGAGCGTCCCTGAATCGGCTTGGACAAGTCGGTTGATACAACGCAGCAAAGTAGATTTACCCGCACCGGACTGGCCCAGCACCACCACGAATTCTCCCGCTGCCACCTCCAGGTCGATCCCACGTAAAACCGGGTTTGATCCGTAGTGCTTGGTCAGTTGGCGGATGCTGATCATTTGAGCCTCCGCAAATCGAGATCGAGCACCTTGGCGGTTTCGCGCACGACGTCGTAAGCAGCATCGGTAGTGGGCTGAAAGCCATCCAGTTGGCCCTGGTCACCCCAAGGCACATCCTTGATCGAAGCCAGGGCAGCAGCGACTTTTTGCTTGAGTGCCGGGTCGAGGTTTTGCCGCCAGACCATCGGAGACTCCGGGATCGGACGAGAACTCCACACCACTTGGAATTCATCCTGCTTGACCAGTCCTCTGGCGACGGCGTTGGTCAGAATGCGGTCGGCGACTGCGGCTGCATCCACCTTCCGGTTGGCTACCGCGAGGATGCTTGCGTCATGGGAACCGGAGAAAATTACCCGCGAAAACAATGTTGCGGGATCAAAACCAGCCTGCTCCAGTCCAGCTTTGGGGAACAGATGACCAGAAGCAGAGCTGGGGTCGACAAACGCGAAGGTGTGATTCTTGAGATCTGACAATTCGTGAATGCCGCTGTCCTTGCGAGCAAGGATCAAGCTCTTGTAGGCGCTCTGCCCCGTTTTTTTGGTGACGGCTACCGCGAACGCTTCAACGTCTGCGACCGACGTTGCCAGAACATAGGAGAAAGGGCCGAGGTAGGCCACGTCCAGTTTGCCTGCACGCAGTGCTTCGATGATGCCGTTGTAGTCCGTGGCGACAAAGGGTTCGACTGGCATGCCCAGTTTGGCCTCAAGGCTGCTGAGCACTTGCTTGCTCGATTCGATCATCGCTTGGGAGTCTTCCGACGGGATCAGGCCAATTCTCAATTTTTCGTTCGCTCCCGCTTGGCAGACCGCGCTTATCGAGAGGCAGGCAATAGCGGCGATACGCAAGAATCTGGAGAAATTATTCATGGCATTCCAGGCAGTTGGTGGGAGTGGCCTCAGGCTAGAAATGTCACGTGACAGTCATACGATCAATTCAATATAGGTTTTCGCAGCTAAGTATTGATGGAGTCTATGGATGTCGACCGCCAAGATGCGTGCCTTCCTCGCCGTGGCACGTCACGGTAGTTTCAGTGCCGGCGCGCGGGCACTTGGGCTCAGCCAACCTACGCTCACCACACAAGTCCAGAGCATGGAGCGGCAATACAATCTAGAGCTGTTCCACCGTCGCGGGCGGCGCATTGAGTTGTCCGATGTCGGCCGGCAATTACTGCCAATTGCTCAGGCAATGGCTGCGCTGGATCTGGACGCGCACAACCTGCTGCGAGACTCCGGCCGGCTTGACAGTGGTCAGCTCAAGCTAGGGGCGGTGGGGCCTTTCCATGTAATCGAGATGGTCGACAACTACCTTCAGCAGCATCCTCGCATCGATGTTTCGATACGGGTTGGCAATTCGGCGCAGGTGCTGGCTGATCTTGAGAATTACGTGACGGATATCGCGGTACTTGCCGGACGGCACGATGATCCAGGACTCTGCGCCGTGCATTACGCACGTCACGCCATCATCCTGTTTGCCCACCATGAGCATCCTTTCGCAGAACGCGATTCAGTACGACTTGAGGAGTTGGAGGGGCAGCGGCTGTTGCAACGAGAGCCCGGTTCCACAACTCGTCTGGTCCTGGAACAGGCCTTGATGGCGGCGCAAGTTGTGCCGCGCATCGCCATGGAAATCGGCAGTCGCGAGGCACTGCGTGAAGCCGTCGTGCGTGGGATCGGGCTGGGGGTGGTATCTGAAGCGGAGTTCATCGCCGATCCGCGTATTCGCACGATCCGCATCGAAGGGGATCCGCTCTACACCGAAACCTTTCTTTATTGCTTGGCTGAGCGTCGCTCCAGTCGACTGATCACATCATTTTTTGATGTGGTTCTTTCGGCGGAGGTGAACAGCTCACATTAGTTTGCCGAGTATTGAACGTCCGCTTTTCGCCGACTCCTTTATTGACCCCCTATCGGATAATGCTCAATCCGACACGCATAACTATTCCCATCGCCCTTACACACCCCATCCAGATACCGATAGTCAACCCGCACCGACTGACCCTTTTTAGGCCACTGTCGCCGTGGCAGCGGGTTTTGATAATCAGGTTTTTCCGGGATAAAGGTGACAGTCGCCCCAACTTCAGGGCATTCCACGGTGTTTGATACCGGGCTGACTTTCAGGATTCGGGCCTGTAGCTGGGGAGAGGGTTGTTTCAATACATCGGTAACCAGCAACTCCAGACCGCAAATTTGCCATGCGGCGGCGTGTACGGAGTCGCACATTACTAAGAGCGTTAAGGCAAACAGCACCGAGGGCGTGACACGGTTTTTCATGATTACGTTTGCCTGCCTTGGACGCATCGAATCATAGAGCGATCAAATCTCTTCGGTGTCGAGCGACACGTTGATGTAGAAGAACTTTATATCGAGCCACAATTCGCGTTGGTTGATGGGCGTTTCTTCAGAAGCCATGACGAAGCCATACCGGACATCTGTTTTTTTGTCGTGATAAGAGTAGGGCGTGGAGTCCCAGACGCAGCAGTAAAACTTGAGTGGGGGCAGGCCAAAGCGTTGGTTCATGTACCGCTCGGCCTTGAGCGCGTCAGCACCGGTTACGCGGTACTCGGCAACGAAGGGTTTTCCTTGTCGGTCCGTGGCTTGAGTGCACTTTAGAAACTCCACAAAGGCAGGTTTGTCACTCATCTTCGCCAGAAAATCCTCGCAGCCGGTTGCCGCGCTTGCCCAGCTCGACAGCGTGCACAGGACGAGTAAAAGCAGTCCGCGAATAAATCTGTTCACGTCTTCTCCGTCTTCACTTTCTGCGCCAAATCCCCTGTCACCCCCGCCGTGATCACCCCTGCGCCCGGAGCCAGGTGAGTGACGGTGCTCGTCACGCTGGTGGTGATGTTGCGCGTATACGCATCAATCGCCACGCCCCCACGCATATGCGCCGAGACCATTTGCGGCGAGATGACGCTGCGGGTGATGGTGGAGCTGACGGTGCGGAACAGGTTACCCAGGGCCGATACGATGGAGATGATGGTGAGGGCGGCGAAGGGGATGGACAGCCACATGACGCTCATCTTGAACAGCGCATGTTCGGTGGAGTAGCCGTTGAGGCTGCGGCAGTAGAGCACCGAAGCGGTCAGGTAGGCGCCGGCCAGCGCCGTGATGGCCATGGGGTCGCGGATGTCGAAGGCCAGGCGTGCGCACAGCAGGCCGTAGATCACCAGGCTGGCAAGCACATCCGGGAGCAGGCTTTTCAGACCTTCCAGGGCTTTGGAGATGTTGTAGATCACGAAGCCGATGATCACGATCCAGCCGAGCACGGGAATGATGCCGATGGCCATGACGAGTATTGAGAGCAGCAGGCTTTTGATGATGCCGTGGTGCAGGTTGTGCCTGATCAGGTAGAAGACGAAGTAGCCGAAGGAAAACAGCGCGATTAACGCGAGGGAGCCCAACGCGGCTTCACGCGGGAGAAAAAAACTCAGGCCGCCCACCACCATCATGAAGGCCAGGCAAAGGTAAGCACTTTTGTTCATCGATGTTCGTCCGTGATCGGGAAGCAACCCGGGTGTTGTTCCGTTGGACGTGCATGCTACTAATTTGCCATTACTTTTGTCGAGTTCGGCGGGATTAGGCAATAAATCAGCAGGATGGGGTCATCGGTCATGACGGCTCCGGTCTTATCCTGTGGGCAACGCGGTGCAACGCAACCGCCAGGATTGCTGAACGGTCGGCGATCAATGGATTGCCACTGTCATCCACTTGAACGATTCAGCACCTACGCTACTCCTCTGATATTCAACATCCGACTCAAAAGGCGATCGCAATGACCAAGACTTACAGCTACGCCGCGAAAGACCCCAAGGATTCGCTCAAACCTTTCACCTTCGAACGTCGCGCCCCGGGCGCCGATGATGTGCAGATCGATATCCTCTATTGCGGCGTGTGCCATTCGGACCTTCACACCGTGAAGAACGAGTGGCACAACACGTTGTATCCCTCCGTACCGGGCCATGAAATTGTCGGTCGGGTGACCGCCGTTGGCGCGAATGTCAGCAAGTTCAAGGTGGGCGATCTGGCGGGCGTCGGCTGCATGGTCGACAGCTGCCAGCACTGTGCGTCGTGCGCCGAAGGCGAAGAGCAATACTGCGAGAGCGGCTTCACTGGCACGTACAACGGCCCGGTGTTTGGCGGCGAAAACACTTTCGGCGGCTACTCGGACAATATCGTGGTCCAGGAGAAGTTCGTCCTGCGCATTTCCCATGACGACACCAACCTGGCCGCCGTCGCGCCGCTGCTGTGTGCCGGCATCACCACCTATTCGCCTCTGCACCACTGGAAGGTCGGGCCAGGCCAGAAAGTCGGCGTGGTCGGCCTCGGTGGCCTCGGGCACATGGCGGTGAAGATCGCCCATGCCATGGGCGCGCATGTGGTGCTGTTCACCACGTCGCCGAACAAGCGTGAAGACGGTCTGCGCCTGGGCGCCGATGAAGTGGTGGTGTCGAAGAACCCGGATGAAATGGCCAAGTTCGCCAACACTCTGGACTTCATCCTCAACACCGTCGCTGCACCCCATGATCTGGACGCGTTCCTCAATCTGCTCAAACGCGATGGCACGATGACGCTGGTCGGCGCGCCGGACAGTCCGCATCCGTCGCCGTCGGTGTTCAACCTGATCTTCAAGCGCCGCAGCCTGGCCGGTTCGTTGATCGGCGGGATTCAGGAAACCCAGGACATGCTGGATTTCTGTGCCAAACACGGGATTGTCTCGGACATCGAGATGATCAACATCCAGGACATCAACCAAGCCTATGAGCGCATGCTCAAGGGCGATGTGAAATATCGCTTTGTGATTGATATGGACAGCCTGAAGAAAGAAGCCAACGCTGCTTGATGGATCGCCCCTCGGGTTTGACCCGAGGGGCCTTTCAGCCTCCCCGCAAAAGATTCTCCCTATCACGCCCTAACACTGCCGCTATTAGCAGTCCTCCCCAGACGGTCTAGTCTTACCGTTGCGCTGGCGTACGCTGGCCGATTAATACCTGATAACGAGATAAGAAAGAGTCACAGGCTTGCCGTGGGCCCGTGTGCTGGCGGATCGTTCGCCAAACCCCTGAGTTCCCGTGTGGCCACACAGAGCAGTTGATCGAACTGCCAGGCCCAGCAGCCTATGTCTTTGATTTCGCTCATTGCTATTGCAGGCCTAGCCGGGCCGGGTAGCTGGATGAACACGACCAAAGGTAGCTATTACATGGCAACTGAATCGAAATGCCCGTTCAATCACGCCGCTGGCGGTGGCACGACGAACCGCGACTGGTGGCCGAACCAACTGAACCTGAAGATCCTGCACCAGCACTCGACCCTGTCTGATCCCCTGGATGAGGGCTTCAATTACGCCGATGCCTTTAAAAAACTCGATTTTGCCGCAGTGAAGGCGGACCTGAATGCGCTGATGACCGACTCGCAAGACTGGTGGCCGGCGGACTTCGGTCACTATGGGCCGTTTTTTATCCGCATGGCCTGGCATGCCGCCGGCACCTATCGCACCGGTGACGGGCGGGGCGGAGCCGGGTCCGGGCAGCAACGTTTCGCGCCGCTCAACAGTTGGCCGGACAACGTCAGCCTCGACAAGGCGCGCCGGCTGCTGTGGCCGATTAAGCAAAAATATGGGCAAAACATTTCCTGGGCCGACCTGATTGTCCTCACCGGCAACGTCGCACTCGAATCCATGGGCTTCAAGACTTTTGGTTATTCCGGTGGACGCGCTGATGTCTGGGAGCCGGACGAAGACGTGTACTGGGGCTCCGAAAACAAGTGGCTGGGCGGCGACACCCGCTATGACAAAGGGCAGAAACCGGTGCAAGCGCCCGGCGATGTGCCACTCGTGGCCGAGCCCGGAAGAAACGAGGACAGCCGTACCGATCACGGACGCAACCTGGAAAACCCGTTGGCCGCTGTGCAAATGGGCCTGATCTACGTCAACCCTGAAGGCCCGGAAGGCGAGCCAGACCCGGTCAGATCCGCCATCGACATCCGCGAAACCTTTGGCCGCATGGCCATGAATGACGAAGAAACCGTGGCGCTGATCGCCGGTGGCCATGCCTTCGGTAAAACCCACGGCGCCGGGCCTGCCGACAACGTCGGGGCCGAGCCGGAAGCGGCGGGCCTCGAACAACAAGGCCTGGGCTGGAAGAACAGCTTCGGCACCGGTAAAGGCCCCGACACCATCACCAGCGGCCTGGAAGTGACCTGGACCACCACACCGACCCGGTGGAGCAACAACTACCTGGAAAACCTGTTCGGCTTCGAGTGGGAACTGACCAAAAGCCCGGCTGGCGCGCATCAGTGGACGCCGAAAAACGGGGCGGGCGCGGGGATTATTCCGGACGCGTTCGATCCGGCGAAACGCCGCAATCCAACCATGCTGACTTCGGACCTGGCGCTGCGTTTCGACCCGATCTATGAACCGATTTCCCGGCGCTTCCTGGCCAATCCCGACCAACTCGCCGACGCGTTCGCCCGTGCCTGGTACAAATTGATCCACCGTGACATGGGGCCGCTCTCGCGCTACCTCGGCCCGGAAATGCCCGCCGAAGAATTGCTGTGGCAAGACCCGATCCCGGCGCTGGACCATGAAGTGGTCAACGACAGCGACATCGCGGCACTCAAAGGCAAGCTCCAGGCCTCGGGGCTGAGCGTCTCGCAACTGGTGTCGACGGCGTGGGCGGCGGCTTCGACCTTCCGTGGCTCCGACAAACGCGGCGGCGCCAACGGTGGACGCCTGCGCCTGGAACCACAGAAGTCCTGGCAAGCCAACCAGCCTGGGCAGTTGGCGAGCGTGCTGGCGAAACTCGAAAGCATCCAGCGCGAGTTCAACAGCGGCGGCAAGAAAATCTCCCTGGCCGACCTGATCGTGCTGGCCGGCAGTGTGGGTGTCGAACAAGCCGCGAAAAATGCCGGCCACAGCGTGACGGTGCCATTCACGCCGGGGCGGATGGACGCCTCGCAAGAGCAGACGGATGTGGAATCGTTCGGCTTCCTCGAACCCATCGCCGACGGTTTCCGCAACTACCTCAAAACCCGCTACAGCGTACCGGCCGAGGCGTTGCTGATCGACAAGGCGCAACTGCTGACCCTCACCGCGCCCGAAATGACCGCGCTGATCGGCGGCCTGCGGGTGCTCAACACCAACGTCGGCCAGACCAAACACGGCGTCTTCACCCAGCGGCCAGAAGCGTTGACCAACGACTTCTTCACCAACCTGCTGGACATGGGCGTGGAGTGGAAGCCGACGTCGGAGGCTCAGGAAGAGTTCGAAGGACGCGACCGCAAGACCGGAGCAGTGAAATGGACCGCGACCCGGGTTGATCTGGTCTTCGGCTCGAATGCGCAGCTGCGGGCGCTGGCGGAGGTGTATGCCAGCAGTGATGCGAAGGAGCGGTTTGTGAAGGACTTTGTGGCCGCGTGGGTCAAGGTGATGAACCTGGATCGGTTCGACGTGAAGTGATGTAAACGGCGAGAGAGCCCGCTGAATCAGCGATGGTCAGCGGGTTTTCTTTGCCCGGGATTTACCCCAACCTGTAGGAGCAAAGCTTGCTCGCGAAAGCGGCGGCACATCCGACATCGATTTCGACGGACACACCGCTTTCGCGAGCAAGCTTCGCTCCTACACAGAGCGCAGTGATCTGATCCGTATTTTCTCGCGCCATCTGCCTCTGTAACGAGATCAGCCACAGTCCCACAATGCCTCACCGGCCCGGCCGCCTGGGATCAACACATCTCACTGCGCCTGTTGCGCCGCAAACTCAAGTAGTAGGAGGCCTTATGGCTAAGATGGCGTTTTTCCTGGGTGGGTTTCTGGTGCTGACCGTCTTGATTGGTGCCTTGGCCACGATCTCTCCAGTGTGAGAACAAAAAAGCCCGCTGAACCGGTGACGGTGAGCGGGCATTTTTGTGGGTGGATTTCGGGTTACTCGTCGCCGTACATCAACGCCAGTTGGCTGATCCACTCGTCAGTCGCCGCGTACCGCACGAAATAGGCGTTCTTTTCTGCTGCGTTCAATCCGCTGAAAAACGGCAGGAAGTAGCCGTCGTTGTAGTACCCGTTCGCCCCTTGCATCGCGCCGCCCCACCACGCAGGGTTGTACCCCTCGAACGCAACCCATGGCGCAGGCACGGCGAAACGTTCACGACGAATGCTGTCGAGGAAGTCGACGCTATTTGTCACCAGCCGCACGTGGGTGGCATTGAAGGCTTCGTCGGATAGGAGACAGAGCAGGCGATGGGTTTTTTCGGTGTTTGCGTATTGCTTGACGAGGCTATCGTTGAACGGCTTTTGCGTCTCGTAGCTGAAGGCTGATTCCACAAGCGCCCAAAAATGATGGGCGTCTTCCTTGTCGATTAAAAACGAACAGTAATAGGCCGGGACAGCGATGTTCTCCAGGGATACCGCTGGCGGATAGTCAGCCGGAAGGCGTGCCAGAGGCTCGGTAAAAACAACCTTCAATTCGTCCGGGGAATACCCGACGACCTGTTCTTTTGGGGCGGGCCTTGCGAGGGCTTTGAAACGACTGAAAAGACTCACTGCTTACCTTCGATCCTTCTAATTTCCGCTGTGGCGGCTGAGTAAACCTGTGGCGAGGGAGCTTGCTCCCCCGCCACAGGCGGGCGTTCTATCTAGTTGCCGTCCGCCACGTTGCGCTCAATCTCATCAATTTTGCGCTGCAGCTCTTCGGCATCCTGCTCTTTAACCCGGGTTGAGGACGGCGTGATGGTTTCATCCACGCCTCGGGTATCGCTGTCCTCGTCCTCAAGATCCCGCTCAACCACATTGACGGGTTTGCCAGATGTATCGGCGGGCATTGCTTTCGATTCATTGTTCATTTCGCATACCTCCATGGGCCTAATCATTGGAGGCGCTGATATCGCCGGAGTTCGAGATTTCTACAGTTCACTCTCGCGCCAGCGTCGCGCCTGGACGATCAGCGCTGGTGCAAAGTGCAGCATTACCATGCGCACCAGATGATGGGTCAGGATAAACACCACATTCAGCCCGCCACTGAACGCGACGATGGCGATGGTTTCGATGGCGCCGGGCATGTAGGCCATCCACAGCGACAGCGGATCGCTGCCCAGCACCCGCGAGGCCGCCACGGCGAAGGCGGCGGCGATGAGGATCATCAGGGCGACGGACATCACCCCGGAGCGGCCATGGCGTACCAGGTCCGGCAGGGAAATGTCCTTGAATTTCGAGCCGATCAGCACGCCGAGGATGACCGTGGCGAAATTGACGCTCCATGACGGCATCTGGAACTCAGCCAGCCAGCCCAGCTTGAGGTAGGTGCCCGTGGCGACAATGGCGGTCAGCATGAACGGTGCCGGGACGCCTATGCGCAGCAGCAGGCGACCGACGCCGATGCACACGGCGATCAGCGACAGAACGGTCAGCAGGGTGCCCGCGACCAGCGGGGTGTCTTCGGCGAGGACCAGGCTGGTTTGCGCCGGGATAAGAAAACTGACCAGCACGGTGATCGACAGCAGGCGTACCAGGTGCACGACGATCACTTTGCTGGACGCGCGCTCGGACTCCAGCAAGTCGAACACCGCAGCGAGGGCACCGGGGTAGACGGCCAGCAGTGAGTCCTTGAGGTTCCAGCCCGACACCTTGAGCAGCCAGAAACCGGCCACGCTGATTTGCACGGCCAGGCACAGAAACAGAAAGCCCAGGCTCGGCAACAGGGCGGCGGCGGTGTGGCTGTCCCAGGCTTTGAACATCAGGCCGGTGGCGATCCCCAGCACTACTTGCACGTAACCGAGGCCCAGGGGCAGGGTGGGCGCAACGTTCAGGTTGCTGACGATCAGCGCTGTCGCGAGTATCGAGCCGAGCAACAGGCCATGGGGAACGCCGGCAGATTGCAGCGCCGCGCCGACGCCCGTGGCGATCAGCAAACACAGGAGGGTTTTCATGAGTCGTCCTTGAGTCTAGTTGTTACCCAATATTTCAAACCATGCACGTTCTCCCATTTACTGCGTGCAGCGTCAAGCAGAAGGCGCTGCCTCCGGCCGATCTGTATGTTCAATCGGTTTCGATGAGGGCGTCAAAAATGCGCTGGTTTTAAGGGCCTCTTCGCGGGCAAGCCTCGCTCCTACAGGTTTTGTGGTGGCCGCGGGATTTTCGAACACCGCGAAACCCTGTAGGAGCGAGGCTTGCCCGCGAAGACGTCAGCCCAGACACCCAAAATCCCTGATCAACTGTACTCATCATGCCGCCGCCACCAAGGCCCTTGTTCATGCCTGCCCAACGGCGCCCGATCCAGCCACTGATACATCCCCCACAACCCGTCCAGCCCACGGGCATAGGTGGAATAGGTGTGATAAATCACGCCGTCCTCACGCACAAACGCACTCAACCCCGGCCGGTCCCGCGAATAGGTGGGCGCGTCGGTGCCACAGGTCGCCGCGAACTGCTCGACTGGCTCGGGGACCTGCGATTCATCCATCGCATGGCCACCGCGTTGATAGTTGTATTCGATCGTTCCTTCACGCTGCTGCGCCTCGGTGAACGACACATTGAAGTCGGCCGTGAAATCGCTGTCCGGCGCCGACGCCCAGGGAAACGTCCAGCCCATCCGCTGCCGGTACGCCAGCAGTTTCGCCAACGGTGCGCGGGACACGGCCATCAGCGTCACGTCGTGGTGCGCCAGGTGCGTGACGATGCCGTCAAACCCATCGGCAATCGCCGAGCAGGACGGGCAGCCCGCCGTGTAATCGGGGCCGAACATGAAGTGATAGACCAATAGTTGCGAGCGCCCCTCGAACAGCGTGTCCAGCGTCGCCGGACCGTGCTCGGTGTCGAAACGGTACGCCTTGTCGACCCGCACCCAGGGCAGCGCCTGACGTTGTCGGGCGAGTTCATCGCTGCGGCGGGTCAGGTCCTTCTCGGCTTTGAGCAACTCCAGGCGCGCAGCCAGCCATTGTTCTCGTGTAGCGATCGTGTGCTTGTTCATCATGCTTGCCTCCCATCGGGGTCAGTCATCGTGAGATAGACTAAATTCGGGACTTCGGACGGTGGGAGTGACAAATGTGGCGCGATTCAGATGGATGCGCTGATCACGGCGGCGGCGCGAGCGCTGGCGGCGGGTGATCCTCTCGGTGCGCTGAACCGGGTGGCCTTGCGCGACGATGCGGCAGCGCTGGCACTGCGCGGCATTGCGATGGCGCAGCTCGGTGAGCTGGTGTTGGCCAGGACGCTGGTGCAACGGGCGGCGCGGGCCTTCGGGCCGAAGGAAAGCCTGGCACGGGCGCGCTGTGTGGTCGCCGAGGCCGAGATCGCGCTGGCCTCGCGGGACCTCGGTTGGCCGGTCAAGCAACTCGACATGGCGCGGGTCACGCTTGAGGCACACGGCGATGGCGTCAACGCCGCCCATGCGCGCTATCTGGCAATCCGGCGCTTGTTGCTGATCGGGCAACTGGATGACGCCCAGCAACAACTCAGCGCACTCGACCTCGCGCCACTGCCGCCGGCCTTGCGTGCGGTACATGAACTGGTGGTGGCCGGGATCGCCATGCGCCGCGTGCAATCACAGTCGGCGCGGGCGGCGCTGACCCGGGCGCAAGAGGCCGCACGGCAGGCCGCGATCCCCGCGTTATCCGCCGAAGTCGAACACGCGATCAACCTGTTGAACACCCCGGTCGCCCGGTTGATTGCCCATGGCCAGGAGCGCCCCTTGTTACTGGACGAGGTTGAAGCCTTGCTCGCTTCAACCGTGCTGGTGGTGGACGCGTGCCGTTACAGCGTGCGCGGCACCGGCATGTCGGTGGCGCTGGGCACGCGCCCGGTGTTGTTCGCCATCGCCCGGGCCCTGGCCGAAGCCTGGCCTGCCGACGTGTCGAGAGAAGCCCTGATCGCCTGGGCCTTTCGCCTGAAACTCAGTGACGAGTCCCATCGCGCCCGGC
Source organism: Pseudomonas sp. Emmai (assembly GCF_055179735.1). Classification (NCBI taxonomy): domain Bacteria; kingdom Pseudomonadati; phylum Pseudomonadota; class Gammaproteobacteria; order Pseudomonadales; family Pseudomonadaceae; genus Pseudomonas; species Pseudomonas sp. Emmai. Next base: position 3,098,266 of record NZ_CM143685.1, read on the forward strand.
TGCGCGTTGAAGTCGGGCGATTACGCGCGGCCCTTGAACCGTTGGCCAGCGTGACCGCGACCCCGCGCGGCTACGCGCTGGTGGCGAGTGACGTTGTGCTGCTGGCACCACCGGTCGAAGAAAAATACGCCACGGTGTTTGCCGTCCTCGCCGACGGTGAATCCTGGTCCAGCTCGGCCCTGGCGCTGGCCCTCGGCACCAGCCAACGCACGGTGCAACGGACCCTCGACACCCTGGCGGCGGACGGCAAGGTGCAGTCGTTCGGGCGCGGACGGGCGCGGCGCTGGATGACACCGCCAGTGCCGGGTTTCGCGACGACTTTGTTACTCACGGCGCCGTTGCCCAGTGCTTAGGATCACCTCACCAACCCCGTGACGAGGAACACCTCATGAAACACTCAGCAGCCGAAATCATCCGTGAATATGGACCCTTTGCCGGTGTCGACGCCGTGCATGGCGTGAGCTGGGACGGCCAGCATGTGTGGTTCGCCAGCGGCGAAAAACTCAACGCCCTCGACCCGGCCAGCGGCCAGACCGTGCGCTCGATCGATGTCACCGCCGATGCCGGTACCGCATTCGATGGTGAGCATCTGTTCCAGATCGCCGCCGACCGCATCCAGAAAATCGACCCCAAGACCGGCCGCGTGCTCCACACCATCCCCGCCCCCGGCAACAGCGACTCCGGCCTGACCTGGGCGGAGGGCACGCTGTGGGTTGGGGAATACCGCGACCGCAAGATCCATCAGATCGACCCCGAGACCGGCAAGATTCTGCGCACCCTCGAATCCAACCGGTTTGTCACCGGGGTGACCTGGGTCGAAGGCGCGCTGTGGCATGGCACCTGGGAGGGCGACGAGAGCGAGTTGCGCCAGGTCGACCCGGCCACCGGGGATGTGCTGGAAAGCGTGAAGATGCCGGCGGGCGTCGGTGTTTCCGGGCTTGAGTCCGATGGCGCCGATCAGTTTTTCTGCGGCGGCGGAGGCAGCGGCAAGGTGCGGGCGGTGCGTCGGCCGAAATGAGTCGTGCGTTTTTTTCAAGATCAAAAGATCGCAGCCTTCGGCAGCGCCTACAGGGGAAATGCATTCCAGCCGAAGGCTGCGATCTTTGACGATTTCATGTGGGTGAAATTTCGTATGATTGGCGCTTCCTCTCGCCAGTCACAAGGATCCACCCATGGCTTTAAGCAAACGCGACCAAACCCACATCGAGCGTCGCCTGGTCGCCACTTTGACTGACGCGTGCGAGACGGCCAAAGCAGAAATCGTCGGTTTCTGCTGGCTGACCCATGAGGTCGATTACAGCGTGTTCCCTTCCAGTTTGCGGGTGATCTGGGTGTTCGATACCGAGGCGCAGAAGGACCAGGCGCTGGCCAGCGGGCAGGGCGAGCGCATGGTCGTGCTGACGGCCACCGCACTCGATGAAGCGCAGGTGCTCGTCAGCCCTGTAGCGGCTCATGTGCAGTTCGACTCAGAAGAACAATGTCAGCGCGTCAACGGCGGAAATTGGCAGCAACGCCTGGCGCGACGCCGTTCATAACCCGGCGCCAATCAACTTGAGGTACTCGGGGCTTTCAGAAATGGAATTGTGCCCCACCCCCGCAATCACCTTCATCGACGCCACACCCTGGATGAACTGGCCATAGAGCCGCACCGTGCTTGAACGGGGGATCACTTCGTCATGTTCCGCCGCGATCAACAGGGTCGGCACGCTGATGTGCGCCGCGTATTTCGCCGAATCAAACGTGTCCTTCAACAACCACTTCACCGGAAACATCGGGTACTGGCGGATGCCGAGTTCCAGCAGGCTGTTATAGGGCGTAACCAGGATCAGCCGCGCCGCCGGGCGTTGGCTGGCCAGGCGGATCGCCACGCCCGTGCCGAGGCTGCGACCGACCACGGCCACCTGCGGGTGTTCGGCGTAAACCCGGTCAAACAAATCCAGGGCATCACGGGCAATGGCCTCCTCGGAGGGCGACCCGGAACTGCCGCCGAAGCCCCGGTAGTGCAACAGGTAGATCGCTTGATCCGGGAAGGCTGCGGAAAACGAAGGCAGGTTTTGCGAGACATCCTCGGCATTGCCGCCGAAGTAGATCAACGCCTTGGGGCCGTCGTGGGGGCGGACCGACACCTGTAAGTTTGCGTCTGCCACCGCCAACGTGAGCACGCTGTCGGGTGGGGCATAGGTGCTGGGTTGCGGGAAATAGATGAGCGCGCGCTGAAACACGAACAACGCCACGCAGAGCAGCAGGTAGAGGGCTGCAATCGATACGAGGACGTACACCAGGATTCGTGACATGAGGCTGACTTTTCTGGGAGACAACCGCAGTCTAGTCCAACGCCAGATCAAAAGATCGCAGCTTTCGGCGGCTCCTACGTGGGTCTATGTCCCCTGTAAATACCGCTTGAACCACTCCAGCGTCCGGCCCCACGCAAGCTTGGCGGCGGCCTCATCGTAACGAGGCGTGGAGTCGTTATGAAATCCATGATTCACCCCAGGGTAAATGTAAGCCTCATAGGTCTTGCCCGCGGCTTTCAGCGCTTGCTCGAACGCCGGCCAGCCTTCGTTGATGCGGTTATCCAGTTCGCCGTAGTGCAGCATCAGTGGTGCCTTGATTCGTGGCACGTCTTTGGACTCGGGCTGACGACCATAAAAAGACACCGCCGCGCCCAACTCCGGATAGGCCACGGCCGCCGCATTGACGACACCGCCGCCGTAACAGAACCCGGTGATGCCGACTTTGCCGGTGCCCGCCGCGTGATTCATCAGCCACTCGATGGCGGCGAAGAAATCGTTCATGAGTTTTTCCGGGTCGACGGTCTGTTGCAGCTCCCGGCCCTTGTCGTCGTTGCCGGGGTAGCCACCGACCGAGGTCAGGCCATCCGGGGCGAGGGCGATGAACCCGGCCTTGGCCACGCGTCGGGCGACGTCCTCGATGTACGGGTTGAGCCCACGGTTCTCGTGCACAACCACCACCGCCGGCACCTTGCCCGTGGCTTTCGCCGGGCGCACCAGGTAACCACGAACCTGGCCGTGGCCCTTGGGTGACGGGTAGGTGATGTACTCGGCGAGGATGTCCGGGTCGGTGAATTCCACTTGCTCGGCCAGGGCGTAATTTGGGCTCAGGGCGGCGAGCAGGGCGGACGCGGTCAAGCCGCCCAGGGCGAACAACGCCGCGCGGTCGAGGAACTCGCGGCGGTTGATCTGACCATGCACGTAGTAGTCGTAGAGTTCCAGTAACTCGGGGGCGAAGTCTTTGGCGGTCAGACGGCTCATTGGCGTGCTTCCTGTCGATGCTTGCTAGGCATTGGCCACTTTGGCAGTGCGGATGAACAGCGCGCGTACCTTGTCCCAGAAGTTGCCCCCCAATACAAAAAAACTGCCGATCAACATCAGGTCGCCCAGTAATTGAAGTTGCCACAGGTTCGGCCGCAACCCCGGCCAAATGCTGTCGACGTAGGGTTCGAGAAACGCCGAAATCAGCGGCAGGCAGAACATCACCAGGCCGATACGATGCCGAACCGGGCCCACTTCGGTTTCCGCGCTGGGCGCCAGCGACGTCACGTAGCCGAACACGCTGCGCTTCAATTGCTGGAACCCGGCCTTGCCCATGACCGCGATCACCAGGATCAGCAAGACCTTGTTACTGATAAACAGCACGCCAGTCAGTGCCGCGACCCTGGAGCCCGGCACTCCGACGGCCGCCGCGAGCGGCACCATCAGCCATGACCCCAGCATCAAACACAAAATCACGATGCCCAGTTTGAAGCGCCAGCCGGCGGAGTGGGGTTGGGTGGTCATGAGCGTTGCACCTTTTTGACAGATCGCCGTGGTTTTAGGGGCCCTTGGAAAGCGTAGCAGCTGACTCGCAGACGTGAGCAAGTCGGCAGCGTGTTTGCGGCCGCTCGATTTTCTTTCGGGCGACTATGCTCCAGTCATCTTCCTTGGCCGGGAAACCATCCATGCCTTTACGTGCCGCCATGCTGATCCGGTCGGGACCGCTCCTGCTGCTGCTCGGCCTCGGCGGCTGCGCGCGCGTGGGGCCCGACTTTCAGCCGCCCGGCGAGGAATGGGTCAAGCACTGGAGCACACCGGCACTGGAGCAATCCAGCGAGCGGGGCGCGAGCCCGGACCTGCGCCAGTGGTGGCAAGTGTTCAATGACCCGGTGCTCGACCAGTTGATCACCGACGCGGATGCACACAATTCCAGCCTGAAAATCGCCGGCCTGCGGGTCATGGAAGCCCGGGCACAATTGGGCATTGCCCAGGCCGGGCGTTACCCGCAATTCCAGCAAGCCAGTGTCGATCTGCTTTACGCGCAGCGCCGGCAGTACAGCGGCAGCAACCCGAAGAACAGCCGGTTCTGGCAATTCAGTGAAGGCTTCGATGTCGGTTGGGAGCTGGACTTCTGGGGCCGTTTCAGTCGGGCCATCGAGTCCTCGGATGCCAGCTACTTCGCCGCCCAGGCCAACTACGAAGACGTGCTGGTGCTGCTGCGCGCCCAGGTGGCCGACACCTACTTTTCGCTGCGCACCACCGAAGCACGACTGCGGGTCGCCCGGGACAACACCCACCAGCAAAAGCGCAGCCTGGAGATTACGCGCAAGCTGTTCGCCAGCGGCCAGACCGCCGAACTCGACCTGCAACAGGCCAAGACCCAATACCTTGGCACCCTGGCCAGCATCCCCAGCCTCGAAGACCAACTGCATCGCACCCGCAATGCCCTGTCGGTGCTGACCGGGCAGGCGCCGGGTGAGCTGCCGCAAGTGACGGCCAATGAAGAACTGATCCCGCTGCTCGACCGCGCCGTGCTGCAGGACGTGCCGGCCAATTTGCTGCTGCGTCGCCCGGATGTGCGCGCCGCTGAGCTGAACGTCGCCGCGCAATCGGCGCTGATCGGCGTGGCCGTGAGTGATTTTTATCCGTCGCTGACCTTGCTCGGCAGCATCGTCTGGACCGCCAGTTCCGTGGGCGGCACGCCGAACAACCTGGATGTTGTCGGCGGCCCGAGCCTGCGCTGGAACCTGTTCGATCACGGCCAGATCAGCAACAACGTGCGGGTCCAGGACGCGCGTTTGCAGCAGTTGATCGAGTCCTATCGCGACACCGTGCGCCAGGCCGCCCGTGAAGCCGACGATGCCGCCAGCGGCTTGAGCCAATCCCTGGAGCGCGAACGCATCCTGCGCCAGGCCGAGGTGGCGGCCCAGCGCTCGCTGGTGCTGGCCCGCGCGCAATACAGCGAAGGTTTTTCAGACTTCCAGCGAGTGCTGGATGCGCAACGGGCGCTGCTCGAACAACAGGACAATTACCTGGTCAGCCGCAGCAATGCCGTCAGTAATCTGATCGCCCTGTACAAGGCTCTCGGCGGTGGCTGGTACGCCGCCCAGCCCATCCTCGATCGCGCCACGCAAAAGCAAATGGAAAAACGCACGGACTGGGGCGACCTGCTCGACGAATCCAGTCTTACCCCGTCCGACAAGGTGAACAACCATGAGTGAAGTCGCGCCGCCCTCTACTGAAGCGCCTGTTGCAAAGGCGCCAGCGCCGGCCGCCGATCCGGCCAGGAAAGGCATCAAGTGGGTGTTGCTGCTGATCCTGCTCAGCCTCGCCTGGTACGTGCTGGCGGACCGCTTCACGCCTTACACGCAGCAGGCGCGGGTCGGGGCGTTTGTCATTCCGGTGGCCTCGGAAGTGGCGGGGCGGGTGGTCCGGGTGAATGTGCGCAACAACCAGGACGTGCGGGCCGGGGACATTCTGTTCGAGGTCGATCCGCAGCCGTACCAGATCGCCGTTGACCGCGCCCGCGCCGACCTCGAATCGACCCGGCGCCAAATCGGCGCCAGCACCGCCGGCATCGCTGCGGCGCAAGCCTCGTTGCGCGCAGCCCAGGCCAACGAACTCAAGACGCGCCAGGATAATCAGCGGCTCGAAGGCTTGTACCGCGCCGATAAAGGCACAGTGTCGGTGCGCCTGCTGGAAGTGTCGCGGGCCAATCTCGAACAGGCCTCCAGCCAGGTCGCTGCCGCCGAAGCCGAAGTGCAGCGGGCCAAAGAGCAGGAGGGCGGCAGCGAGGCGGATAACGCCGTGCTGCGTAGCGCCGCGACCGCGTTGTCGAAAGCAGAACTGGATTTGGCCAACACCCGCATCGGCGCGCGATCGGCCGGGCTGATCACCGACCTGCGCACCGATGTCGGCCAGTTCGCCGCCGCCGGCAGCCCGGTGATGACCCTGATCGCGATCCACGACGTGTGGATCAGTGCCGACATGACCGAGAACAACCTCGGCCTGGTCAAACCCGATACGCGGGTGGCCATTGTGCTGGATGCCTTGCCCGGCGAAGTGTTCGGCGGCCGGGTGCGCAGTGTCGGGTACGGTGTCAGTGTCGGCCCGGGGACCACGCCCGGCACTTTGCCGAGCGTGCAGAACAGCCGCGACTGGCTGCGTCCGGCCCAGCGCTTTCCGGTGGTGATCGAGTTCGATGAGGACGCCTTGAACGCCCTGCGCGACAGCCGTTCGATCCGCGCGGGCGGGCAGGCCGAAGTCATGGCGTTCCCGGCATCGGGCAATCCGTTGAACCCGCTCGGCCGAGTGTTCTTGAGTGTGATGAGTTGGCTGTCGTATGCCTACTAAGCGCACGGTTCGCGATCAGCGTGCTCTGCGTCTGGCCACGGGCACGGCACTGTGCCTCGCAGCCAGTTTCGGCTTGGCCTTGCCGATTCCGTTTCTCGCGCCCGTGCTGGCGCTGCTGTTCCTGGCCACGCTCAATCAGCCGCTGCCGCTCAAGGCCGGGGTGGTGCTGGCACTGGTGGCGATGCTGACCACCGGCGTCGGCTTGTTGTTGCTGCCGTTGCTGCGCTATTACCCGGCCAGTGGATTGCTGCTGATTGGTGTCGGGTTGTTTGGGGTGTTTCGCTTTGGCCTGCGCGGTGGCAATAACCTGATCGTGACCTTTCTGGTGATCGGCCTGACCATGATTTCCGCGGCCGGCACCGCCAGTTTTGAACTGGCGGCGATGGTGATCGGCGCGTTGGTCAAGGGCTTGCTACTAGCGGTGCTGGTGGTGACGTTGAGTCATGGTCTGTTTCCCGAGCCAGCCAATGCGCCGCCGTCGCCCGCCGCGCCGATGCTCGCCACCGAAGACATCGACCGGGTGGCGTTGCGCGCCACGCTGATCGTATTGCCGGCGTTCCTGCTGGCGCTGATCGACCCGGCCAGCTACCTGCCGATCATCCTCAAAGCGGTCAGCCTCGGTCAGCAAAGCTCCACCACCACCGCGCGCAACGCCGGGCGTGAGTTGCTTGGTTCGACGCTACTGGGCGGTGTGCTGGCGATCCTGTTCTGGTGCGCCCTGAGCCTGTTCGTGCACCTGTGGATGTTCTTCCTGTGGATGCTGCTGTTCGGCCTGGTGCTGGCGCGCAAACTCTACGCCCTGAGCCCGACCCGGTTCAGCCCGGGGTTCTGGCTCAATACGCTGATCACGCTGATCATTTTGCTGGGCCAGTCGGTGCAGGACAGCGCGGCCGGCAAGGACGTCTACACCGCGTTTGCGGTGCGCATGGGGTTGTTTATCGGGGTGACGGTGTATGCGTGCTGGATGGTTCATGTGCTTGAGCCGCGCCGTCTAGAGGCCTAAGCGATTCTGTGGCGAGGGAGCTTGCTCCCGCTCGGCTGCGAAGCAGTCGTAAAACCGGTGAACGCGGTGTACCTGGTACATAGCGGTGACTGGTTTTGGGGCCGCTTCGCGACCCAGCGGGAGCAAGCGCCCTCGCCACAGGTTTGGGGGGCGTCTTCAAAAAGGGGACTGATCTATTTAAATCAATCCAATCGCGTCTGCCTCAGCTCTTCAATCGTCTCGATCAGCGCGTCATAGGACACCGGTTTGCCCAAGTGCCGGTCGAAACCGGATTTGCGGGTTTTTTCGACGTCGCTTTGCGCGCCATAACCGGTCAAGGCAATCGCTGGCACCGGCTTGATATGCGGCAGTTCACGCAGGGCGCGCATCAGCTCATAGCCGTTCATGCCAGGCATGCCCACGTCGGAGACCACCAGGTCATATTGCCCGGTCTGGGCGGCTTCCAGTGCCCGGTGTGGTTCAGCGAAGGCGATGACTTGGGCATCTTCCATTTCCAGCAGCATCTTCATCGTGTCCAGCACGTCCCGCGAGTCGTCCACCAGCAACACGGTGAGGCCGGCCAGACGTCCGGACTGTTCGCCGGGCTTGGTCGATGGCGTCACTTTGTCATGGGGCTGGCTCAAGGGCAGGCGGACGGTAAAGGTGCAACCCAGGCCCAGCCCTGGAGAGGAGACCTCGACACTGCCACCATGGGCCTCGGTCAATTGCCGCACCAGCGACAGGCCGATCCCCAACCCGTTACGGTGATGGGTCGCGTGCTGATTGGCCGCTTGACCGAACAGGTCGAATACTTCATCCAGACTTTCGGTGCTCAAACCTACTCCGCTGTCCTGCACATCGAGCCGGGCCATGCCCGCTTCGCGGGTGGCGATCAAGCGAATCTGGCCACTTCCCGGGGTGAATTTCAGGGCGTTGTTCACCAGGTTCCAGATGATTTGTTCGACCCGGGTCGGGTCAGCATCGATGACCAACGCTTCAGGCAGTTGCAGCGTCACGTCGACGCCAGGATGGGCATTGGTCACCACCTGATACACATCGCGCAGCATCCGGTTCAAATCCACGACACTGCGCTTGAGCCGCAGCTTGCCGGTGCGTACCCGGGCCACATCGAGCAGATCATCGATGATCCGGGCCTGGCTGCTCACCGCGTCGCAAATGGTGTTGACCGCTTTTTCCGCCGGCGCCGTCGACTTGATCAGCGGCAGGCGCCGCAGCAGTTCGGCGTTGAGCTGAATCAGGTTCAGCGGGTGCTTGAGTTCGTGGGACATCACCGCAAAGAACTCATCCTTCAAATGGCTGCTGCTCTGGGTTTCCGCCAGTTGCTGGTTCTGTTCTTCATGCAGGCGCTTGTGCCCGGTCAGGTCCCGGGCAATTTTTACGTAGCCCTGGAGGTTGTCGCCGCGCAGCAGGGTGACTTCGCCGCTGCAGAAGAAGCGGCTGCCGTCCTTGCGCAGGTGCCAGCGTTCGTCTTCGTTGCGGCCATTGATGCGCACCGTCGACAGCTCGGTTTCAGGTACGCCGGCAGCACGATCTTCTTCGGAGAAAATGAAGTCGTAATAGGCGCCTTCGGCCTCGAATTTTTTGTAGCCGAAGATCAATTCCGCGCCTTTGTTCCAAGTGGTGATGATGCCCAGTTCATCGAGGGTGATGATCGCGTAGTCGCGGGTGCTTTCGGCGACCAGGCGCATGCGTTCTTCACCCAGGCGCAGCTCTTCTTCGGCGGCATGGCGCTTGGTGATGTCGATGAACGTCAGCACGGTGCCGTCGATGTGGTCGGCGCTGGAGCGGTAAGGCAGGAGGCGGGCGATGTACCAGCGATTGTCGGTGCTGCTGACTTCGCGCTCGATCATGTTCAAGGATTCGAACACCAGCGCCGCGTCGCCCGCCAGGTCTTCGTAGTCCAGGCGATGGGTGATGTCGAGCAGCGAGCGCCCGGTGTCCACGGGCAACATGCTGAAGATATCGGTGGCCCGTGGCGTGAACCATTTGATGCGCATGCTGCTGTCGACAAACACCGTGGCAATGTCGGTGGAGGCGATCAGGTTGGTCAGGTAGTCATTGATCTTGTCGGTTTCTTCGACTTTGGTTTTCAGCTCGAAGTTGACCGTCAGCAGCTCTTCGTTGATCGACTGCAACTCTTCCTTGCTGGTTTCCAGCTCTTCGGTGGCCGAGCGCAGTTCTTCGTTGATCGCCTGCATTTCTTCGTTGGAGGCCTTGAGCTCTTCGCTGGAGACTTCCGATTGTTCGATGGTGTCCTGCAACTGCAATTTGGTGCGTTGCAGTTCCCGTTCAAGGTTGGACAGCACCTGGTTTTCGGTTTGCAGCACTGTGGAATTCGAGACTTCCGACGGGTCGACTTCGACCTCTTCGAACATCAGCAGCACGCACTCGCTCTCCGACTCTTCGTCACGGTAGGGGTGGGCCGCGAGGTCGACGCGGTAGCTGCGATCCTCACGCTTGATCGCCACCGTGCGCGACTTGACCATCTGGCTGCCTTGCTGCGCCTGGAACAGTGTGGTGCGCACTTCCAGGCGCAATTCCGGAAGGATCAGCGTCAACAGGTTGCGCGACAACTCGCCGCCGACATGCCGCAGGAAACGCCCCGCGCTGTCGCTCATGTGCAGGATGTCGGCATTGGCGTCGACGATCATGCTCGGCGGCGCCGAGTTTTCCAGGGCGCGTTGGTGAATGTCGGCAAACGACAGTTTGCGCGGCTTCTGGCTGGTTGGGGGCTGGCGGGTAATGTCGGTTCGCACATAGCCTCCACGGGGCATGGTCGGGGGGCGTCGGCTACTGCCGGTGCCGGTCTTGGCCCGGAAGATCCGGTTGCGTTTGTCGACCGGGGCAAACAGGTCGTGGCAGGCATCCGCGCTCTCGGACGTGCCCAGGAACAGGAAGCCACCCGGGCGCAGGGCAAAGTGGAACATCTGCAGGATTTCCCGTTGGACCTCGCGGTCCAGGTAGATTAGCAGATTGCGACAGACGATCAGGTCCATGTGCGAAAACGGTGGATCGGACAACAGGCTGTGCTTGGCAAACAGGACCTTTTCGCGCAGCTCTTTACGAATCCGGTAGTGCTGGTTTTCTTTGGCGAAATAGTGACGCAATCGCGTGGGCGGTACATCGGTGATGATCGCTTGCGGGTACAGCCCGCTGCGCCCGATGCTGATGGCACGCTCGTCGATATCAGTGGCAAACAACTGCAACGATGCCTGGCTTGAGTCCAGTTGCATCTGATCGTTGACCAGCATCGCCAGGCTGTAAACCTCTTCGCCGGTGGAGCAGCCCGCCGACCAGATGCGGATTTCTTCTTTTTCCGGGTGGGCCGAGATGGCCGCGCTGACCAGTTGCGGCACCACGTCGCGTTCCAGCGCTTCGAAGGCCTCGCGGTCGCGGAAGAAATTGGTCACGCCGATCAGCATGTCGGCCAGCAACGCCTTGGTTTCTTCGGGGCTGCTCACCAGATAGCGATAGTAGGCGGCCAGGTCCGGTTGCGCGGTGACCTGCATCCGCCGCTCGATGCGCCGTAACACGGTGGCGCGCTTGTAGTGCTTGAAATCGTGGCCGGTGCCGGCGCGCAACTGGATCAGCACGTCACGCAACAACTGTTCGGCCGCCACCGCGTCGCGCTCGGCGACCGAAGCGATGGTTTGCAGATCGGGGTCGTTGGCCGTGGGCAGGGAAATCGCCTTGGCGTTGCGCCACAACTCCAGCAACTTTTGCGGCATTTCCACGACGGGTAGTACCAGGTCGACCATCTGGGTGTCGATGGCCGCCTGGGGCATGCCGTCGAACTCGGCGTCTTCCGGCGCCTGGGCCAGGGTCACGCCGCCTTGTTCCTTGATCCGCGACAAACCGACCGCGCCATCCGAACCGGTGCCGGACAACACCAGGCAAAACGCTCGTTCACGGTGCACATCGGCGAGGTCGCGGAAAAACAGATCGATGGCGCAAGTCCGCCCCAGGCGCGGGTCGGAGGGGCTGACCTCAAGGTAACCGTCGTTCATCGACAGTCGATGGGCGGGAGAAATCACGTACACGTGGTTACGTTCGATAGCCACCTTTTCGGTGACCTGCAGGACCGGCATCTGGGTCGATTCCTGGATGATCTTGTCGGCACTGCTTTCGTGATCCGGCGACAGGTGCAGGATGATCACGAACGCCATGCCGTTGTCCTGGGGCATGTTTTCGAAAAACAATTTGATCGCTTGCAGGCCCCCGGCGGACGCACCAATGCCGACGACACCAAAATCGAGTGGGTGCAGCGGGTGTTGCTCGGACTGGGCAACTTGGGTTGTCGAGTCGGGTGAATTCGTCATGGATAGGTGCCTTGAAAAGGCGACGTCCAGGCGCCGCGGCAAAATGGTGAGGCGGCTCCTGCCTTGGGAATCATCGGCAGGGCTATTTATATTCAGCAGTCGGGATTAGTGACATGCAGGCCAATAACGCAAATCGGGCGGCCGGGAAATTTAGCATTCTATTCGCAATTGGGGTGGACGTTTTGTGGAGGATTGAGTCGGCCAATCAATACCCTCCGGGCGCGCGAGCTCAGCCTTTTAAGCTTAGCCGATTATCAAGGGATAAGCTGCGAGTGAGAAGGTTCCCTGTCGCTTGGAACCAAGGTGCTCAATGGCAAGCCGTACACACAACCTGTGGCGAGGGAGCTTGCTCCCGCTGGGTCGCGAAGCGGCCCCAAAAGCAGTCGCCGCGGTGTATCAGGTACACCGCGTTCACCGGTTTTACGACTGCTTCGCAGCCGAGCGGGAGCAAGCTCCCTCGCCACAACAAAGATCCACCGCAAGCTCCCTCACCACAGGGGATCGGGTTGTCTCAGTGCCCGCCCACCACCATATGGCTGAACGGCGCCACATACGCCTGCAACGTCACCAGCCCGCCAACCAGGATCGCCAGCACGATGGAGTGGAAGAATACGTAACGCAGAATCTCCCCTTCATGCCCATACCAGCGGGTTGCCGTGGAGGCGACCACGATGGACTGGGCATCGACCATCTTGCCCATGACCCCACCGGAACTGTTCGCCGCGGCCATCAACACCGGACTGATCCCCAGTTGCTCGGAAGTCACCCGTTGCAAGCCGCCGAACAGCACGTTGGAAGCCGTATCGGAACCGGTCAGCGCCACGCCGAGCCAGCCGAGCAGGGTGCCGAACATCGGGTAGAAAATCCCCGTGGCGGCGAAGGCCAGGCCCATGGTGGCGTCCAGTCCCGAGTAGCGCGTGAGGTAGCCGAGGGCAAGCATCGCCGCAATGGTGATCAACGAATACCGTACCACCCACAAGGTGCGCAGGTACTGGCGCGCCAATTGCGGAATCGAATAACCCATCAGCAACCCACCGAGGATCGCCGCGAAGAAAATGCCGCTGCCGGTGGCGGTGAACCAGGTGAACTTGTAGATCGCGTCCTCGGTTTTCGGCGTCGATACGACCGGCGGTACTTTCTCGACTTGCTGGTGCAGGGTGGTGAAGGTCAGGGCCGGGGAGAAGATCGGATTGGCCTCACGCAACGGTTTGCCCTGCGGATCGAGGGTGGCGGAGTGGGTTTGTGGATCGATCACGGCGCGGGTGTCGAACATGTTTTTGAAGCCCTGGGTGCCCCAGGCGAACACGAACACTGTGAGGATGATCCACGGCATCCACGCGCGCATGACCGCCGGTTTGGCATCCCCGGAAAACGTCGCACTGGCTTCGGGTTTTTGCTCATGCTCCGGGTCGATTTTCGAGTTGTCGACGCTCCCCGACAGCGCCGCCGAAGTGTGCACGGTGGCCGGTTTCCACACCTTGAGGAATCCGGTCAGGCACGCCATGGAAATCAGCGCGGCGATCACATCCACCAGCATCGGCCCGTGGTAATTGGAGACGAGGAACTGCGGCACGGCAAAACTGACCCCAGCCACCAGAATCGGCGGCCAGATTTCCAGCATCTTGCGCCAACCGGCGAAGGCCCAGATCAACCAGAACGGCACCAGCACCGAGAAGAACGGCAACTGCCGCCCGACCATCATCGACAGCTCCATCTCATCCAGCCCGGTGACCTTGGCCAGGGTGATGATCGGGGTGCCGAGGGCGCCGAAGGCTACCGGCGCAGTGTTCGCGATCAGCGCCAGGCCAGAGGCGGCCAGCGGCGAGAAACCCAGGCCGATCAGAATCGCCCCGGTCACCGCCACCGGCGTGCCGAACCCGGCCGCGCCTTCGAAGAATGCGCCGAAGCAGAAGGCGATCAGCAGCAATTGCAGACGCCGGTCGTCGGTGATGCGTGCGAGGGAATCCTGCAGCACTTTGAACGAGCCGTTCTCGGTGGTCAGTCGGTGCAGGAAGATGATGTTGAGCACGATCCAGCCAATCGGCAGCAGCCCGTTGGCCGCGCCGAACAGCGCCGCCGTACCGGCCATGTTCGCCGGCATGCCGAAGGCGAAAATGGCGATCAGCAAGGCTGAGGCCAGGGCCAGCAGCGCCGCCAGGTGCGCCTTGACATGGAAAAACGCCAGGGAGGCCAGCATCACCACCACCGGCACTGCGGCCATGATGGTTGATAACACCGGGTTGCCGAACGGGTCGTAGATTTGCTGCCAGACCATGTTCCACCTCTGCTTTTTATTGTTGGAGGCGCAGATCCTTTGCGGGTTGGTTGCGTGGAGTATAGGTGGCATTTGGCCGCTGTCTTGGCGACCGTTTTCGCTGAGCTAACATCACTCAAGCGTGATTCGTTCATCCATAAGAAGAGGAATGCAGTAATGACCGAGCGCCATATGGTCCACACGGAAACCCTGTCCAATAGCTGCAAGATCGAGGTCAAGGCCAGGATATTGAGGGATGGTTCGCTGGAGATGTTTATCGGCGTCTACCAGCCGAACGGCGCGGTGATTGTGGAAGACCATGCGCCGAAGCCGCATCTGTTGGATATGGAAGCTGCGTTTGATTGGGCCATCGAAAAGGCCCGGACCATCGGCAACAGTCAGAAAACGTTGTAATGCGCAGTGTTGATCGGGGATTACACCGCCACAACTTGTCGCTTGAATTTCAGATACAGAGTCATCCCATGGTTGACGTAGGTCGTCGTCTTCTCAGGGTCTTGCTTCTTCGGGGCCTTGTTGCGGGTAACATTCGCTGTCTTCCAAACGCCGAAGGCGATGACTTCGGTATTCGCGGGATATTGCTGTAGCCAGGTTGCATCGCTATGGCCGATGCTGACAGGGTAGGTCATTACTTCACCCGTAGTGCTTTCGAAGTAGTTCACTTGATGCAAGTTGAGAAAGTTGTTCTTCGCCCCGGGTTTGACGGCAGAAAAGTCCTCGACCGTGCCTACTAATGCGAAAGGGTGACACTGGTCGCCGCGTGATTTGAGCATTGCCCATGCTTGCGCATAGCGGTTGCGCTCGAATAAAAACTCACTCCAACTGATCTCTTTGTTACCAAACTTCAGCCTCAGGTTGTCGCGCAGAACCTCATCGGTCTCACAGCGCTCACGAAGTTTGAGTATGTCAGTCGTTGTGCGCAGGTAGCTGTCCATCTGGATGTCAGTGGCCTGGTAAACGGTAGGCTGGCGAGATTGTCCGGAGCCTTGGGCTGCACCGCTTGAGTTTGCTGCTCCCGACAACTTTTTCCCGCCTAGACGATTGTGCAGCACCAGCACACGCAAGTCGGTTTTTCCCTTATTGAGGGCGCTGGTGAAATTGCGGTCTGATTGATTTGCAATGATTGAATTAAGAATTCCCTGCGCATCATTTAGGCAACCTGGTTGGTGGCCGGAGGTGGCACCGGCAGTCAACCCAATATATGCGGCGATGTCCGATGGCTGGTTGCTGCTGGCGTTGCGCAAACCCCTCGGGACAAACCTGACTGGCGTCAGGCAGTTGCCACCATTGCAGAACAACGCAGGGATCGTTTGCGAATTGTCGTGGCGGATTTGCAGTGACTCAAGCGTGTGAAGTTGATTCTGACTGTCGACGGCGGACAGCATTTTGATGCCTCTGCTCATGCGCAGATACTCCCTGTAAGGCGGAAAAATGGTGTCGCATCTTAGCGTCTAAGCCTCGCAGGCGAACAATGAATTCGTTTTTGCAAAGGGGCGTACAAATGGAGCATTGCGGTTTGTTAGCGTGGCAATGGATCTGTGAAATGAGCCGTAAGTGGATCTAGTGGTAGGGCCATTGAGGTCATAGGATGCTCACACATCCTGATCAATCGGCCGGTTGTCAGATCCCGATCAAAAATTCCAAGAGCGTTTTCCTTAACCGAAAACGGATCCTCATGAAGTTAATCCTGAGTTATTCGGCTGCCTGGAAATCGGTTGCCGTCATGCTGTCGGCTGCACTGTTATCCGCCTGCGAACCGCCCACCCGCGTGGACTTTATCAAGTACCCGTCGTTGCGGCAGAAGTGGTCGATGATCTGCGATGCCCGCAGTAACGCCGCTGAACTCAACGCCAAGGGTTGCGACAACTTGCGTCAGTGGCAGAGCGCCAATCAACAGCCCGGTTTGATGAATCAGAACTTGGGCAAATGAGGGCCGGATGGACGCATTAGTAGCCCTTTAGTAGCATCGGCCATTCTCAGCGTTCAGGCGCATCAAGGATGATCCATGTCAGCTTTCCCACCGCGCATGTGGCCAATGATCGCCCTATGCGCATTGCTCAGCGGTTGCAGCCTCAACGGCTCCTATCCCGAGGTCGTTGACCCCAATCCCGCCAAACTGCGTTTTGTCGCCAACGTCGACAATGCCAGCCTCATGCTGTTCACCGCTGAACGCTGCCAGGGCTACACCACGGGTGTGCTCAATAATGTGTTTGCCCGCGACACTTCGCGGCGGGTGGGCATGAGCTTTGCGCCGCCGGCCGATGCTCGGGGCTACCTGGAAATCAAGCTCAAGCCCGAACAACCGGCCTTTCTGATGGTGTGCGGTTCGCCGGCGTTCAACCTCACGCCTGCGCCCGGCGCTGAATATGAGCTGAAGGTCGATTCCGTGAAATCCCGATGCGTGGCGTCCTTGCAGCAGGTCGAGCGGGTGGACGGCAAGACGCTGCGCACCTCGCTGCCGCTGGAGCACAAGGGCCTGGCCGCTTGCACGGGGACATCGCCGATCTTCCCGGTGGTGCCATTACCCGATACGCCGCAGCGCGTGGTGATGATTGATCGCATCATCAATGCCAGCGTGACGGCGGACATGAAAGTCGACTCCGCCGAGGTGACGCGTCTGCGTAGGCCGCCCGATAAACTGGAGCAGCAGATCAGCACGCGCAAGGCGCAGTTGTGGTTCACTTTTCCGGAGGAATACTGGGCTCAATACCGACGCAACTTCAGGACCTTCGATCATGAGATGAGCCAGGTCAACGCGCAGGCATTGGCGCGTTATCGGGAGGAGTTTGGGTTGCGCTTGCGACAGTACGATGATCAGACGCTCGACACGTGGCAGGGGCCAGTCGCTGAGCAACTGACCCAGGCGATGCGCGAGTTTTACCTCAGCACTGACACCCGGCTGGCGCATCAGGCGTTCCGTCGTTTGGTTACGCCCATGGCGGAGCTGGACGACCAATACGGTGTTTGCCTGCGTTCAATGTCGTGCTGGAAATGGAATGTGCACTAAAACGTGAAGCTGCGAGACGAGCGGGGTGCGTGCTGCGCCAACTCGACGTCAAGCAGATGCTCGACCAGCACATCATTCAAGAAGCGGAACTGATCATTCAGCCCGACCACTTCGTTACTGAAGTGGTTGGCGGCGGCCGGCATCAGCAAGTCTTCGAACTGTGGGTCGAACACCAGCGCGATCTCTTTGCGAGACACCACCTGTTGAGAATAGTAGTTGCTGCCGAACACCGGGAAACTCACGGCCAGGGTAACGATGCGGATCATGACGGGTGCTCCTCAGTGGTGCCGATGTCCAGGAAAAAGCGCGAAAACAGGGTCAGCGTGACGGCGGTCAGGGCCAGGCAGGTCAGCAGATGGATCAACATGATGTGCCCCTCCGATGCGGGGTTTGCGTTGGGTATGGGCTGATCCTGCGCCGGACGGTTTTTTTGCGGAAGGCGTTCGTTACGATGGTGGATATCGACGGTAATGATGGTGAAGGTTTTTTCATAGACGACGGTGCCAAATCTGTAGGAGCGAGGCTTGCCCGCGAAGAGGCCCGCAACAACACCAACGATCTCCAGACGAACGGCCAAAACCCTCAATCTATACTCAACTCAATAGTCTTATAAGCACCGGACATTTCGTTCGGGAGCGCCTTTAGGACACCGCGATCTTGAACCTGCGTTCGCTGATCGTCGCCGTGATGCTGGTGTTGGCGGGGTGCGCCACGTCGACGCGAGCCCCGGAGGTGGCGCCGGTCGTGGTGGTGTCGCCCAGCACCTGGCAGCAGGTGGACCGGGAGATCGTCGCGGCGTCGCAATCGGCCACCGAGCAGACCAAGATCTACGCGCGTGGCGCCATGGATTATTGGCGCACGCGGGTCTATCAACTGACCGAAGAAAACTTCATTCCCTGGTTCAGCAGTTACTGGACCCAGGAATGGCTGTCGATGAAGGTCAGTTGGTACACGCTCAGCGCCGCGGGCGAGCAGGACGCCTCAGCCAAGCGTTTGGCGGACTACCTGCTGGAGCAATACCAGCAGCGCGTGCTGGCGCCGG
This sequence comes from Pseudomonas sp. Emmai, assembly GCF_055179735.1. Classification (NCBI taxonomy): domain Bacteria; kingdom Pseudomonadati; phylum Pseudomonadota; class Gammaproteobacteria; order Pseudomonadales; family Pseudomonadaceae; genus Pseudomonas; species Pseudomonas sp. Emmai. The sequence continues at coordinate 3,116,535 of NZ_CM143685.1, forward strand.
TTGCCGTGGAAATCGATCCCGACGCGATTCTCGGCCTGGCTACGGCCTTCTACGTCGACATACTCCAGGAAGAATTGCAGAAGATTTCCCAACGTCACGGCATACCGATGGCGCAGCTCAACGGTCGCCTGCAGAAAATCCCCGCCATCGCCCTCGGCCCCCCTTCGGCCCGGGACGCCTCGCTCTATCAGGTCGTGCACACCCAGCCGCTGAACACGTTGCCAGCCTATGCGGCGCTGATCGACAAGATCCACAAGGCGGGCGGGGACAAGGGCGTGGATTCGACCGACACCGCCATGGCGCCGGTGGCCAAGCGCGCCAGCCAGCGGATGGAGGCCGAGCTGCCCTCGCGGGGGGCCGCCAGTGCGGTGGCTGCGGCGGCGGGCAAACTGGCCGGCGGGTTGATCACCATTGGGGTCGCCGGGATTCGCGCGATTATCCGGGCCAATGACCGGCCAGACAGCGAGGCGCTGATTCGCAGCAGTTTGGGCAACACCTTCGACAAGGCCTGGGCCAAGCTGGTGCAGAACCCGACGACCGGCGTCATGGCGGGCACGCTGTACCTGGCCGCGCAGATCGAGGGCAACCTGGCGGGGAGCGCTGAAGTACCGTCGGTCAGCTCGAGCGGTGGTGCTGTCGATTGGAGCCCGACAGAATCGACTACTCAGCAGGTCAACCCCTGACCAGTGCCGCAAGGGCTGAACACAGTCCCTGAGGTGGCCATATAACCTGTGGCGAGGGGGCTTGCCCCCGTTGGGTCGCGAAGCGTCCCAAAAATCAGTCGTCGCAGTTCTTCAGGTACACCGCGTTGGCTGGTTTTACAACTGCTTCGCAGCCGAACGGGGGCGAGCGCCCTCGCCACAGAGGCAGTGTTCACAACGCCCTAACCCAGCAGGAGAACGACCATGTCCTACATCGACGGCCTGATCGCCGCAGTCCCCACCGCCAACCGCGAAAAATTCATCAAGCACGCCGAGGTCGCCGCCAAGATCTTCAAAGAGGCCGGCGCCCTGAGCATTACTGAATGCTGGGGCGATGACGTGCCCGACGGCAAGGTGACCTCGTTTCCGATGGCGGTGAAACTCAAGGAAGACGAAACCGTGATCTTTTCCTGGATCGTCTGGCCCGACAAGGCCACCCGCGATGCCGGGATGCAGAAAGTCATGGTCGATCCGCGCATGCAACAGGACGTCAACCCGATGCCGTTCGACGGCCAGCGCATGGTCTTTGGCGGCTTCAACGTTGTGCTGCAAGCGTAACCACCACCGCGGGATCACTCGTGCGCCGGGGTGATCCTGCAACTCTTGCGGTTGCGGATCTCGTTGTCCGTCGGTCGCTCCCGCACGAACTCGAAACGCGGCTCACCTTCGCTATAGTGAACCAGCCAGCCCCATTCCAGCTCGGCCTCGTCCTGACCGGGTTGCGGCGGCATCGCCCACCATGGCTCTTTGCTGATGATCTCTCGCATGGCGCCCTCCGGTTGATTCGGTTGGTTCAACTATAACGTGCATGTCAGGAGGTGCCAGGCGTGAGCGACGAATCCCATGAGCCGCTCAAGCGGCTGTTCTTCGCCTTGAGCTGCGCCCCCGAGCCGCGCCGGAAGATTGCCCAGTGGCGCAGCGCGCTGCAACTGCGCAGCGGACGGCCGGTGCCGGCGGAAAACTTTCACCTGACCTTGATGTTTCTGGGCGCGGTGGGCGTGGCGCAGATTGCCGAGCTCTGCACGGCGGCGGCGAATGTGCGGGTGCCGGGCGCGCCGTTGCGGGTGTTACTGGATCGAGTGGATGTCTGGCGCAAGCATGGGGTTCTGGTGCTTGTGCCGCAGCAGGCGCCAGCGGAGTTGTTGCGGCTGGTTTACGCGTTGGAACAGGCGATGTTGCCGTTCGGGTTTGAGGATTCGCCGAAGGAATTCAGGCCGCATCTGACCTTGATGCGCGACTATCGATTGCCAGTGCCTGAGTCCTCGACGCCACCAGAATTTGTGTTGCGGGCCGAGCATTTCACACTGTTCGAATCCCACAAGGGTCATTACCGAGCGCTGGCCGAATGGCCTCTGGTGTCTCAGGACCAAAAAAAGGCGCCCGAGGGCGCCTGAAATTCACCTTAACCGAGGAGCCAGGTGAGGCCGTTCGCAGGAGGTGCAGCGGTGGTAAGGCGCTGCGTGAACGGAAGAAGGGAAAACAGCTATCACATGATCGTTCCCACGCTCCGCGTGGGAATGCCTCCACGGACGCTCCGCGTTCGGCTCTGGATGGGACGCGGAGCGTCCCGGGCTGCATTCCCACGCAGAGCGTGGGAACGATCGGCGATCGGGGTGTCAGTTATTTACCGAGTTTCACGCGGGTCCAGCCCCGGGTCATCACGCGTTGAACGCCAATCGGCATGTCCGGAATCGCATACAACGTCGCCATAACGGCCAGGGACGGATACGACCCCGGATCATTGCGAATCGCTTCATCCACCAACGGCGTCGCCGCCGCGTTGGCATTGCTGTAGCCGATGTTATTGGTGATCTCGGCGATGATGTCCGGGCGCATCAGGAAGTTCATGAACAGGTAGGCATTCTCGACGTTGGCCGCGTCCCGGGGGATGGCGACCATGTCGTAGAAACTGCCGGCGCCTTCTTTCGGGATGCTGTAGTCGATCTTCACCAGGTCGCCGGCCTCTTTGGCCCGGGCCTTGGCTTGCAACACGTCGCCGGAGTAACCGACGGCCACGCAGATGTTGCCGTTGGCCAGATCGGAGATGTATTTCGAGGAATGGAAGTACGCCACCGACGGCCGAATCTTCATGAACAGCGCTTCGGCTTCAGCAATCTGCGCCTTGTCCTGGGAGTTCACCGGGTAGCCCAGGTAGTGCAGGGCGGCCGGGAGCATCTCGGTCGGCGAATCGAGGAAACTGATGCCGCAGGCTTTGAGTTTTTCCGCGTTTTCCGGTTTGAACAGCAGGTCCCAGGAGTTGGTCGGCGCATTGTCCCCGAGCACTTCCTTGACCTTGGCCGGGTTGAAACCGATGCCGATCGAGCCCCACATATACGGGAAGGCGTGACCGTTGTCCGGGTCGCTGGCCGAAGCGTTTTTCAGCAGCACCGGGTTGAGGTTTTTCCAGTTCGGCAGCTTCGATTTGTCCAGCGTCTGATAGACGCCGGCCTTGATCTGCTTGGCCAGGAAACTGTTGGACGGCACCACGATGTCGTAGCCGGATTTACCCGCGAGCAGGCGTGCCTCAAGGGTTTCGTTGCTGTCGAACACATCGTAGGTCACGCGGATGCCGGTCTCGTCTTCGAACTTCTTGACCGTGTCCGCGGCGATGTAATCCGACCAGTTATAGACGCGCAGCACCTTGTCGTTGGCCTGGGCGCCGGTGGTGATCGCGCCCACTAAGGACAGTGTCAGCAGAGTCCTGCCAAACATTTTCATCGGTACAACTCCATTCTTCTTATTCAAAAACACAAAACGTTTGGCGAGTGAGCTTTTGTGGCGAAGGGGCTTGCCCCCGTTGGGTCGCGAAGCGGCCCCAAAACCTGCAACCGAGGTGTATCAGGTACACCGCGTTCACTGGTTTTACGACTGCTTCGCAGCCGAACGGGGGCAAGAAGCCCCCTCGCCACAGGGAAAGTGTTCACCTGACAGGGCATGTGTCCACTTAACTGAGAGCCGTCGCTTCGACTCGTTGATTGTTCTGCGGCTGCCACGACTCGCTGGCCGTCTGGTCCATCGCTTCCTGAATCGCTCGTTTGCGGGTGGCTTCGGCGCGGCGGCTGAAGTACCAGACCATGAACGTCACAATCGAAACCGCCAACAGAATCAAACTGGCCACAGCGTTGATCTCAGGTTTAACCCCCAAACGCACCGCCGAGAACACTTCCATCGGCAAGGTCGTCGACCCCGGACCCGACACGAAACTCGCCAACACCAAGTCATCCAGCGACAAGGCAAACGACATCATCCCGCCCGCCGCCAACGAGGGCGCGATCATCGGAATGGTGATCAGGAAGAACACCTTCAACGGCCGCGCACCCAGGTCCATCGCCGCTTCTTCAATCGACAGATCCAGCTCACGTAAACGTGCCGAAACTACCACCGCCACATACGCGGCGCAGAACGTCGTGTGCGCAATCCAGATCGTCACCAGGCCGCGTTCCTTCGGCCAACCGAGCAACTGCGCCATGGCCACGAACAGCAGCAACAGCGACAGACCGGTGATCACTTCCGGCATCACCAACGGCGCCGTCACCAGCCCACCAAACAGCGTGCGACCTTTGAAGCGAGTCACGCGCGTCAGCACAAACGCCGCCAAGGTCCCCAGCGCCACCGCTGCAATCGCCGTGTAGCAGGCAATCTCCAGCGAACGCACCACCGAGCCCATCAGTTGCGTGTTGTCGAGCAAGCCGACGTACCACTTCACCGACCAGCCGCCCCACACCGTCACCAGTTTCGAGGCGTTGAACGAGTAGATCACCAGGATCAGCATCGGCAGGTAGATGAACGACAGGCCGAAAATCAGCATGAACTTTGAAAATCCGAAGCGTTTCATCCCCGTGCCTCCATCTCTTTGGCCTGGCTGCGGTTGAACAGCAGAATCGGCACAATCAGGATCAACAGCATCACCACCGCCAGGGCAGACGCCACCGGCCAGTCGCGGTTATTGAAGAACTCTTGCCACAGCACACGCCCGATCATCAGGGTCTCCGGGCCACCCAACAGCTCCGGAATCACGAACTCACCGACCACCGGAATGAACACCAGCATGCAGCCGGCGATGATGCCGTTCTTGGCCAGCGGCACGGTGATTTTCCAGAAGTTGTTGAAGTTGCTCGAACCCAGGTCCGACGCGGCTTCCAACAGGCTTTCATCGTGCTTGACCAGGTTGGCGTACAGCGGCAACACCATAAACGGCAGGTAGGCGTAAACCACCCCGATGTAGACCGCCGTGTTGGTGTTGAGGATCTCGATCGGCGCCGAGGTCAGCCCGGTCCACATCAGGAACGCGTTGAGCAAACCGTTGTTGCTGAGGATGCCCATCCACGCATAGACGCGGATCAGGATCGCGGTCCAGGTCGGCATCATGATCAGCAGCATCAGGACGTTTTGCGTTTCCTTTTTCGCCTTGGTAATCGCGTAGGCCATCGGGAAGCCGATCACCAGGCACATCACAGTGCTGAGCAGCGCCACTTTCAGCGAGCCGAGGTACGCCGAGATGTACAACTCATCCTGGGTCAGCAGGCTGTAGTTGCCGAGGTTGAGCAGCAGCTGGAATTTCTGCTCGGCGAAGGTGTAGATCTCGGAGTAGGGCGGAATCGCCAGCGCCGCTTCGGAGAAGCTGATCTTCATCACCAGAAAGAACGGCAACATGAAGAACAGGAACAGCCAGATGAACGGAATGCCGATCACCACTTTGCGCCCGCTGGGGACCAGTCTCAGGAATTGCTGATTGAAGGTTTTCATGAGCGCAGTACCACGCCGCTGTCGTCTTCCCACCACACGTAGACCTGATCGTCCCAGGTCGGACGCGCGCCCCGGCGTTCGGCGTTGGCCATGAACGACTGCACGACTTTGCCGCCCGGCAGTTCGACGTAGAACACCGAGTGGCCGCCGAGGTAGGCGATGTCATGCACCTTGCCTTTGGACCAGTTGTAGCGCTGCTCCGGCTTGAGGGTGCTGACGAGCATTTTTTCCGGGCGGATGGCGTAAGTGATCGTCTTGTCCTGCACCGAGGTGCTGACGCCGTGACCGACGTAAATCTTCTGCTCCAGGTCCGGGCTGTGGATGATCGCGTGACCTTCCAGGTCCTCGACCACGGTGCCGTCGAACGCGTTCACGTTGCCGATGAACTCGCAGACCATGCGGCTGACCGGTGCTTCGTAGATGTCCACCGGGCTGCCGATCTGGGCGATCCAGCCCAGGTGCATGATCGCGATACGTTCGGCCATGGTCATGGCTTCTTCCTGGTCATGGGTCACCATCACGCAGGTCACGCCGACCCGCTCGATGATCTGCACCAGTTCCAGTTGCATCTGCGAGCGCAGCTTTTTATCCAGCGCGCCCATGGGTTCGTCGAGCAGCAACAGCTTCGGACGTTTGGCCAGGGAGCGGGCGAGGGCGACGCGCTGACGCTGGCCGCCGGACAACTGATGGGGTTTGCGTTTGGCGTATTGGGTCATGTGCACCAGGCGCAGCATCTCCTCCACACGGGCGTCGATTTCGCTGGCGGACAACCGATCCTGCTTCAGGCCGAAGGCGATGTTCTGCGCCACCGTCATGTGCGGGAACAGCGCGTAGGACTGGAACATCATGTTGATCGGCCGCTCGTAGGGCGGCATGTCGGTGATGTCGACACCGTCGAGCAAGATCCGTCCTTCGGTCGGGCGCTCGAAACCGGCGAGCATGCGCAGCAGGGTCGATTTGCCCGAGCCGGAACCACCCAGCAGGGCGAAGATTTCGCCTTGATGGATCTCCAGGGACACATCGTCCACGGCGGTGGTTTCGTCGAACTTCTTGGTGACCCGGTCGATTTTCACCAACACCTTTTTCGGTGCCTGGTGACCTTCAAGAGCCTTCCTGTAAGTGCTGGAGGCATTTGCCATGTGAAACTCCCAACAGGTTTCAGTCGTCGGGCCAACGCGGCCTGACTTAATAGTTGATTGCAAGCCCGTGTCGTACGGTGCCAATCCATTCAAACGCGGTCCCTTGTAGGAGCGAGGCTTGCCCGCGAAGACGGCGTGTCAGTCGCCATCATCGTTGCCTGATACACCGCTTTCGCGGGCAAGCCTCGCTCCTACAGGGGTATTGCGTTTGGTTCGCTGGCCCATACCGCTCGGGCTTATTCGGCGCCGCCGTCCTGGCTGCCTGGTGGTGCTTGTTGTTGTCTTGTTTCGTTTTTTACGCGTGAAGAGGCAGCGCGCGTCGGCGCACCCGCCCGTTCACGAGGGCAGCTAAATCGTTGGGTGAGGGTTTAAGTCGTCAGCGTTTTTTACGTAGCGCCGCCCGTTGCCGGCACGCGTCGCCAAACGCCTGGAAAATACTTAAATACTGAGGATTGGAAAGCACCTGCCATTCCGGGTGCCATTGCACGCCGACGGCGAAGGTCGGGCTGTGTTCCACCGAGATCGCCTCGATCAAACCGTCCGGCGCAATCGCTTCTGCGCGCAGGCCCGGTGCCAGTCGATCAACGCCCTGGCTGTGAATCGAATTGACCCTGAACTCGGTCGGCAACTCCAACGCTTCGAACACGCCACCCGGCTGCACCGCCACGGCATGAGCCGGCGCGTATTGCACCGCCAACTCGGGACTGTCCGCTTCACGGTGATCGAGCATGCCCGGCAGTTCATGCACCTTTTGATGCAGGCTGCCGCCGAACGCGACGTTCATTTCCTGAAAACCGCGACAGATGCCCAGCACCGGAACACCGGCGGCAATCGCTGCACGCAATAAAGGAAGGGTCGTGGCGTCCCGGGCCGGATCGTGATCCGTGCCGGGAGCGCTGGCGGGGCCTTGATAGTGGAAGGGTTCCACGTTTGAGGGCGAGCCGGTGAGCAACAGACCGTCGAGCTGCGCGAGCAGGTCCTCGATTTCAGTCAGTTCACCCAGGGAAGGAATGACCACGGGCAACCCCAGAGCCGCGACGCTGACAGCACGCAAGTACTTGTCGCCACTGACGTGGTAGGGGTGCAGGCCAATCTGTTTGACGCACGCTGTAACGCCGATCAATGGCTTGAATGCCATTTTTATCACCTCGAAGTTTCACACTTGAACGAGCTTTTCCGGAGCTTAGCCTTGTTGATTTTAATTAACAACTCTCATGTAAAAAATTCTAAACGCCGGTCGTCCGATGCTGAGGATCTGCGCGGCTCTGGCGGCTTATCTGGCACTCTCGTCCCCATAAAAGGCCCGAAAATAAAGGTTGAAAGGCTAAGTGTTCGCTATTGACTTCACTTTGCCGTTCGGGTTGACTGGGCTCGTAACACCGTAGTGAACATAATAATTAACAGCCAATAGGTGCATCATGTCGGTCCCTCTGCGTACCGTTCAACTCAACGAAGCAAACGCATTCCTTAAGAAATATCCTGAGGTTTTGTACGTCGACCTTCTGATTGCGGATATGAACGGTGTGGTGCGCGGCAAGCGCATCGAACGCACCAGTCTTCATAAGGTTTACGAAAAAGGCATCAACCTCCCGGCGTCACTCTTTGCCCTGGACATCAACGGCTCTACGGTGGAAAGCACCGGCCTGGGTCTGGACATCGGCGACTCCGACCGAATCTGCTACCCCATCCCGGGCACCCTGAGCATTGAGCCGTGGCAGAAACGCCCAACCGCGCAACTGCTGATGACCATGCACGAACTCGAAGGCCAGCCGTTCTTCGCTGACCCACGGGAAGTGCTGGCGAATGTGGTGCGTAAATTCGACGACATGGGCCTGACCATCTGCGCGGCGTTTGAACTCGAGTTCTACCTGATCGATCAGGACAACGTGAACGGTCGTCCGCAATCGCCGCGTTCGCCGGTATCGGGCAAGCGTCCGGTGTCGACCCAGGTGTATTTGATCGACGACCTCGACGAATACGTCGATTGCCTGCAAGACATCCTTGAAGGCGCGAAAGAGCAGGGCATCCCGGCCGACGCCATCGTCAAGGAAAGCGCCCCGGCGCAGTTCGAAGTCAACCTGCATCACGTCAACGACCCGATCAAAGCCTGCGACTACGCGGTGTTGCTCAAGCGTCTGGTGAAGAACATCGCCTATGACCACGAGATGGACACCACCTTCATGGCCAAGCCGTATCCGGGCCAGGCAGGCAATGGTCTGCACGTACACATTTCGATTCTCGACAAAGAAGGCAACAACATCTTTGCCAGCGAGGATCCCGAGCAGAACGCCGCACTGCGTCACGCGATCGGCGGTGTGCTCGAGACCCTGCCGGCGCAGATGGCCTTCCTGTGCCCGAACGTCAACTCGTACCGCCGCTTCGGCGCGCAGTTCTACGTACCGAACTCGCCGAGCTGGGGCATCGACAACCGTACCGTTGCGGTACGTGTGCCGACCGGTTCTGCCGATTCGGTGCGTATCGAACACCGCGTAGCCGGTGCAGACGCCAACCCGTACCTGCTGATGGCCTCGGTCCTGGCCGGTATTCACCACGGTTTGACCAACAAAATCGAGCCGGGCGCGCCCGTGGAAGGCAACAGCTACGAGCAGAACGAACAGAGCCTGCCGAACAACCTGCGCGATGCATTGCGTGAGCTGGACGACAGCGAAGTCATGGCCAAATACATCGACCCGCTCTACATCGACGTGTTCGTGGCGTGCAAGGAAAGCGAGTTGGCCGAGTTCGAAAACTCCATCTCGGACCTTGAGTACAACTGGTATCTGCACACGGTCTGATGGGTTTGGGCTGTTGGGGTTGATGTTGAATGTGAGGGCCTCTTCGCGGGCAAGCCTCGCTCCTACAGGGTTTGCGGTGTGCACATTATTTGTGCCCGACACATACCCCTTGTAGGAGCGAGGCTTGCCCGCAAAGACGGCCGCCCAATCACCCCTGCAATCCCCTGATACGCTGCCACAACAATCACTTATTCCTCTGCGTCGAGTCACAACAATGACAAACACTCGCAGCGACTGGGAACAACGCTTCCAGTCCTTATCCATCGAAGGCCGGGCCTTTATCGACGGTCAATACCGCGCAGCACTGAACGGTGACACCTTCGAATGCATCAGCCCGGTCGACGGCCGTTTCCTGGCCAACGTCGCCAGCACCGACGAAGCCGATGCCAACGCAGCCGTCGCCGTCGCACGGCAGACGTTCGAGTCCGGCATCTGGGCGCGTCTTGCACCTGCCGAACGTAAAAAAATCCTGATCCGCTTCGCCGATCTCATCCTGGCGAACCAGGAAGAACTGGCCCTGCTCGAAACCCTCGACATGGGCAAACCAATCAGCGATTCGATGAACATCGACATTCCAGCGACCGCCAACGCGATCCGCTGGAGCGCCGAAGCCATCGACAAGATCTACGACGAAGTCGCCGCCACACCGCACGACCAGTTGGGCCTCATCACCCGTGAGCCCACCGGTGTGGTCGCCGCCATCGTGCCGTGGAACTTCCCGTTGATCATGGCCAGCTGGAAGTTCGCCCCGGCGCTTGCAGCGGGTAACTCGTTCATCCTCAAGCCTTCGGAAAAATCGCCACTGACCGCGATCCGCATTGCGCAATTAGCGCTGGATGCCGGGATCCCGAAAGGCGTGTTCAACGTCCTGCCAGGCTACGGTCACACCGTCGGCAAGGCGCTGGCGTTGCACATGGACGTCGACGTGCTGGCGTTCACCGGCTCCACCGCGATTGCCAAGCAACTGCTGATCTACGCCGGGCAAAGCAACATGAAACGCGTTTGGCTCGAAGCAGGGGGGAAGAGCCCGAACGTGGTGTTCGCCGACGCGCCGGATTTGCGCGCGGCAGCACAAGCGGCGGCGGGGGCGATTGCCTTCAACCAGGGCGAAGTCTGCACCGCCGGTTCGCGCTTGCTGGTGGAGCGCTCGATTCGCGAGCAGTTCATTCCGTTGCTGGTGGAAGCGCTGCAAGCCTGGAAACCGGGGCACGCCCTCGATCCGGAAACCACCGTTGGCGCAGTCGTCGATCAACGGCAACTGGACAACGTGCTGCGCTACATCCAGGTCGGCAAAGACCAGGGTGCGCAACTGATCGCGGGTGGCAGCCGCACCCTCGAAAGCACCGGTGGCCTGTACGTGGAACCGGCGATTTTCGATGGCGTGACCAACGCCATGACCATCGCCCAGGAAGAAATTTTCGGCCCGGTACTGTCGCTGATCACCTTCGACACCTTCGATGAAGCGCTGGCCATCGCCAACGACAGCATCTTCGGCCTGGCCGCCGGCGTCTGGACCAGCAACCTGAGCAAGGCCCACACCTTCGCCCGTGGTTTGCGCGCCGGCAGCGTCTGGGTCAACCAGTACGACGGCGGCGACATGACCGCACCGTTCGGCGGGTTCAAGCAGTCGGGTAACGGTCGGGACAAATCGCTGCATGCGTTCGACAAATACACCGAACTCAAAGCGACCTGGATCAAGCTCTAACACCTTACAGCGGCGGTCGCCAGCGCGTGCTGGCGGCCATCGGAGAAACGTATGAAACCAACAACACATGTCAACAGCTACTACGCCGCCACCCGTAACTTCACCGGCGAATTCCCGGTGCTTGAAGAACTGGTGGAATGCGACGTCTGCGTGATCGGCGCCGGCTACACCGGTCTGTCCTCGGCGCTGTTCCTCGCCGAAGCGGGCTACAGCGTGACCGTGCTCGAAGCCGCCAAAGTCGGCTTCGGCGCCAGCGGTCGCAATGGCGGCCAACTGGTCAACTCCTACAGCCGCGACGTCGATGTCATCGAAGACCGCTATGGCGACAAAACCGCCGAAATCCTCGGCAGCATGATCTTCGAAGGCGCCGACATCATCCGTCAGCGCATCCAGCACTACGACATCCAGTGCGACTACAAGCCCGGCGGCATCTTCGCCGCGCTGAACAAAAAGCAACTCAAAGGCCTGGCCGAGCAAAAGAGCAGCTGGGAACGCTACGGCAACAAGAACCTGGAAATGCTCGACGCCGCCGACATCAAGCGCGAAGTCGGTTGCGACAACTACGTCGGCGGCCTGCTGGACATGCAGGGCGGACATATCCATCCGCTGAACCTGGCCCTCGGCGAAGCCTCGGCGATCATCGGCCTGGGCGGCAAAATCTACGAACAATCGGCGGCGGTGGAAATCACCTACGGCGAACCGATCACCGTGCGCACCGCCAAAGGCGTGGTCCGCGCCAAGTACCTGCTGATCGCCGGCAACGCCTACCTGCCACAAGGCCTCGACAATCGCGTGACCAGCAAAAGCATGCCCTGCGGCTCGCAAATCGTCGTCACCGAACCGTTGTCCGAACAGGTCGCACGCAGCCTGATCAAAAACAACTACTGCGTCGAAGACTGCAACTACCTGCTCGACTACTACCGCCTCACCGCCGACAACCGCCTGCTGTACGGCGGCGGCGTGGTCTACGGCGCCCGGGAACCGGACGACATCGAACAACTGATCAAGCCAAAAATCCTCAAGACCTTCCCGCAGTTGAAGGACGTGAAAATCGACTACCGCTGGACCGGCAACTTCCTGCTGACCATGTCGCGCATGCCGCAATTCGGCCGCATCGAGAAAAACGCCTACTACATGCAAGGCTACAGCGGCCACGGCGTTACCTGCTCACACCTGGCCGGCAAACTGATCAGCGAAATGATCCGCGGCGACGCCGAACGTTTCGATGCCTTTGCCTCCTTGCCGCACATGCCGATGCTTGGTGGCCGCACCTTCCAGGCGCCCCTCACCGCCATGGGCGCCGCGTACTACGCACTGCGCGACCGGTTCGGTATCTAAAGTCCCTGTGTGAACGGGCCCCTGTGGCGAGGGGGCTTGCCCCCGTTGGGCCGCGAAGCGACCCCAAACCCGGCCACCGCGGTGTAACGGTTACACCGGGCGCAATGGTTTTACGACCGCTTCGCAGCCGAACGGGGGCAAGCCCCCTCGCCACAACGTCCAAACCAACACCATCTTTGTGGCGAGGGAGCTTGCTCCCGCTGAGTCGCGAAGCGTCCCCGTTTTGGGCTTTTCACCCACCACCCATCGAACCTGCTGAGCAACACGAACAAACGTGATTTAATACCCGCCTTTCACGTTTCTGGGACAGGGAAGCGGTGCTCCTCGCGGCCAAAAGTCGCCCGCCATCCACCCCCATAACCCCCTTAAGTAGTGCACACACATAAGGCTGTCATGGACACGGGCTCACGACTCAAATTAGTACGCGAAAGCTACAAACTGTCCCAGCGCGAGCTGGCCCGCCGTAGCGGCGTCACCAATGCCACCATCTCCCTGATCGAACAAAATCGCGTCAGCCCCTCCGTCAGCTCCCTCAAGAAACTGCTCGAAGGCATCCCCATGTCCCTGGCGGACTTCTTCACCTTCGACCAGCCACCGCGTGAGCATCAATACGTGTTTCGGGCGAATGAACAGCCGGATCTTGGGCGGCACGGGCTGCGGTTGCTGTTGATTGGCGCTTCGGTGCCGAGCCGGCAGATGCGCTTGTTGCGCGAGCAGTACGCGCCTGGGGCTAGTTCGGGGGAAGAGCCTATCGTCCACTCGGAAGGCGAGGAGTGTGGGCTGGTGACGCGGGGGACGGTTGAACTCACCGTTGATGGGCAGATTAGTGTGCTGAATGCCGGGGATGGGTATTACTTTCCGACGACGTTGCCGCATCGGTTTCGCAATATTGGGGCGGATGAGGCAGAAATCATAAGTGCCAACACCCCGGCTAACTTCTGATATCGCAAATGGACACTGACCTGTAGCAACCTTCGTCCGTTGCTACAGGCATTCTTCAAAGTAAATGGACTTACCTGCATGACTACCCAACGCATCCGTGCACTTGCACTGTGTGTCTTCCATCACGATGGAAAGATACTGGTTAATGAATTTTGCGATCCCATCACCAAACAGACCTTCTTCCGCCCGCTCGGCGGAGGTATCGACTTTGGCGAAACCAGCGCCGAAGCCATTGAACGAGAGATCCAGGAAGAACTCGGTTTGCCGATCACCGATGTCCGATTGATCGGTACGCTTGAAAGCCTCTTTACGTATGCCGGTAAGCCAGGACACGAAATCGTGCAGGTTTACGATGCGAAGTTTGTGGATTCAGCTGTTTACGAATTGCCGTACTTGAACGCCCAAGAGAGCGATGGGGCTGCGTTCACAGCGAAGTGGCATTCATGCGCAAGCTTTACTGACGATTCGCCGTTGGTGCCTGATGGGCTTTACGATTTGCTTGGAAAAGTCGAATTGATAGGTTGACGCTCGCGACTCAATGACTGTGTAGCAATTAGCGTCAGGCTGTTTCTGACAAGTCACCGCTAAAAAATCTGTTGTCGTCGATTAATCATTCATTGGCTTGTTCGTTCGTCGGAGTAGTTATGGCAGGTAGTGTTTCGTGGAATATAGATTTGGGGAAAGTGCTGGATCGTGTCCTGAATTTTATATTCGGGACTGTGTCTAGCCGTTTGATGCTAGTCGGAATAGGGCTCATGTCCTACAATTTAAAAGATGTTTTGGTTTATGCTATTCAGACGGTAATACTCAAAAAAAATGATGCCCAGCCGCCCGGAAACAGCATCGGTTGGATGGAAGGTTTAGGGTTGTTGGTATTTGCTATTGGTCTTTTAATACCGCTTTATCATTGGCTTATTAGTTCTAGGAAAAACCTACAAGCAGATAGGTTGCTTTTCAAGCAAACTTATTTGCAAATGAGTGTTCCGCAACTGCAAGACGAATGTGAGAGGCTGTACGGAATAAAAAACGCTGACGCGCAAGCCATTCGAACGATTCTTGGACATCCAACCAACGTCAATGGCGCTATCGCTCTTTTTCAGTTTGGTTATATGAATGTTATCTATCAAGCGCCTTGGTTTCGTCTGCTCCATAAATGGTTCAAGATTCGCTATAACATCGGATTTTTAATTTGGATGTTGTTTCCGGTTCATATTGCTCTTTGTTTGCTCTTAGGTGCGCTGGAGCTTTATAATCCGGGGTTGTTAAATTCTGGTCCGTATGCAGGCCAAATATTTATTGCTCTCGCAATTTTGGAGTCCATGGGGGCATATTTAATTTTTGGTGACTTGAAGAGAATGGGTAGAGCGATAACATTGGTTGAGTTTAATAGATAGTAGTTGTCGCAGTTTAAAGAGGTGGCAGATCTATTTGAATAAGATCAGCCACCTTTTTCAGCATTGCAGTAACCGTAGCGACTCGAAGCCTCGCCAACAATGTACGGGGGCTTTTCAGTTGTCAGCGTTTCATGGCTTCGCACTGGTTCCGCAGATCGCTATTGGAAATCTGCCCGCAACTGCCATTGCCTTTCTTGGCATAGCAAAGATTGCGCTGGTCACTGTCCGAGATCTGGCCACAGCTGCCATTATTGGTTTCCGCATAGCAGGAATTGCGCATATCCGAGTTGTTGATCTGCCCGCAGCCACTGCCGCTCTGTTTTGCATAGCAATAGTTGCGCATATCGCTGTCGCTGATCTGTCCGCAGCCGGAGCCTCCTTTCTCTGCGTTGCACGCATTGCGCAAATTCGAATCATTGATCTGCCCACAGCTGCCGCCACTCTCCTTGGCGTAACAATAGTTGCGCTGATCACTGTTGGATATCTGCCCACAACTGGCATGGGCGTACCCGCTAAGCATCAACAACACAGCAATGATTACTCTCATTACGCACTTCCCTGATTTACCAGGAATCAGCCTGGCGCTGCTTGATCCCAAAAATGGTGACAGTTCTATTTAAACAAAGATCTATCACCTTATTTCCAGCGTCATTTCACCCAATTACACATTTAACGACCCCGTGCTCAATCAGCCCGCGCGCTCAACGCATCGGCAACGACAGCCGATCCAGAGCACAGCCGTTGGCCGCTGACTGCTCGGCCTGAAACAGTCGAACCCCGGAATCCAGATCGACGATGTTGATCTGGCAGCCGCTCATGACATGAGGGCCGTCGGTGATGCCGCCCTTGATCACATAGCGAGCGCCCGGCATGAACTCGGTGACAAAATCGACCGTGCATCTGCGGTTGCCGCTGGCCCCGCCCTCCAGCAACAGATGGATCGGCTTGCCCGCTTCAATGGCTCGAAAACCTTCGGGTCTTGAGGGTGTCGATGGGTAGCCACCCCAGACCGAGAACAGTTGCCGAGCGGGTGTCACGGGCACCGATCGGCCGTATTTGCAGGCCATGGTCGGCGCTGCGCTAAGGGTCAGGTAGTTGCGACGATTGATCATTGCGTCCATTTCGCTGCGGATCTGCGCTTGTGGGGCGTTGGCGGGGGCTTCGTATTGCGGGATCGGCGAGCAACCTGCGATTAGCAGCAGTAGCGAACTTAAGTACAGCGGTTTCATGGGCGTTTCTGTCCGTAGCGGTTTGAGAAATGGGCGGGATTACTGGTTCGAGCAAAATGAATCCCGCAGAGATAGGCCAAATAGGCGGCAGAGTGCCACTAAGTTGATATTGGTGGAAGGGGCGCGGGTTGCATGGCTGGATTGGCAGGGTGGGTTGTTGGACCAGCTTCAGGACGACGTAAAAAAACCGCAGACATGCGGTTTTTTTTGCGACTTGATTCGGGTTACTGATTCGGTGGCGTATCAAACCCACGCCGCTCAATCACCCGAAACACATCATGCACATCCCGGATCAGGATCCAGGCGATGTGGGTGACGGTGTTGATGTCGTTTTCGGCGTAGTCGGGGAGGGTGGTGCAGCCCATGAGGTTGAGGTATTTGAGGACGGCGTTGAGGCGTTCGCTGACGCAGTTGTGGAGTTCGCGGATTGGGGCGTCGTTGTCGATGAGGAGGACGGGGTAGTCGGTGGCGAATTGGGACATGGGGGTGAAGCGGCGTGGCGGATTATTCGTAGTCATAGGATCAGCTCTTCAATTGATTAGAAGTGCCACCTTTCTGCTGCGAAACAAATGGGTGGCAGCTATGTGCGGGTTCGCAGACCGGAGAAGAGACTAAAACCGGCAGACCCGAAGGTCTCCCACACACAGCCGCCATAAAACGTAACGGTGGCGAATTTTGCCACAGTTGTCATTTGACGGTGTGTATCCACTTCTACAGGGCTGCGAAACCCTATCGCCAATTTCTGTTAGCGATGGCTCGAATATAGGTGGGCACTTTATGGCCCGCAACCGGGGGGTAGGACGCCTTTTAGGCTGTTTTGGTGAAGGGGATTTGCTGCGATTGGCCACGAAACCCTTGCGGGCTGGGCGTTCGGAAATGTCTTAGGAAATCGGGGGCAAGGGATTGGGGCTGCTTCGCAGCCCAGCGGGAGCAAGCTCCCTCGCCACAAAGGGTGTTTTCCTACGTGGTTTTCGGACGTGAAGATCAAAAGATCGCAGCCTTCGGCAGCTCCTTGTGGGTTAGGGGATGGCGAATTAGTTCGGTGTGTCAGTCGGGAATGAAAAAGCCCCAAGTTTTCGGGCTTTTGGGAAGGGCTGGTTTTTCTTGGGGCTGCTTCGCAGCCCAGCGGGAGCAAGCTCCCTCGCCACAGGAAGCCCCTCGCTACAGAAATCAAGTTCGCTTTGGCCCGTTGGTTATTGCGCGCTGTGGGTGCTGTGTTTCGGGCCAGCCAGTGCCCAGGCGATGAGGCCGATCAGGGGCACGAAGACGATGACGACGATCCACACGCCTTTGTTGTCGACCTTGCTGCCGCTTTTGATCACTTTGTTGATCGCCCACAGTTCAATCACCACCAGTATTGCCGCGAGTGCGATCCAGACGTATTCGATTTGCATTAGCCACCTCCTGAAAGTCATTTCTTTAGGTGGGTGGTGGCGGGCAGGGTTCATTAAAATTTGTAGTTGGGCAGAACACTAATCTGTGGCGAGGGGGCTTGCCCCCGTTGGGTCGCGCAGCGGCCCCAAAACCTATCACCACGGTGCATCAGGCACACAGCGTGCAATGGTTTTGCGACTGCTTCGCAGCCGAACGGGGGCAAGCCCCCTCGCCACAAGGTGTTTGTGTTGCTTCAGATCTATGTCAGTCAGACAGCGCCGGGGTGCGCGGCGGAATCATCCGCTTGCTGCCCGTTGCTTCAAACGCCGCCGCCAACCGCAGCAACGTCGAATCATCATAGGCACGCCCGGCAAACGTCAGCCCGACCGGCATCCCAATGTCCGCCATCACACCCATCGGCACGGTGACGGTGGGAACGCCCAAATGGCGGATGGCGAGGTTGCCATTGGCTACCCAAACCCCATTACTCCAGGCAATGTCCGCCGACGCAGGATTCACATCCGCATCCGCCGGCCCGACATCAGCAACGGTCGGGAACAGCACCGCATCCAGCCCAAGCCGATCCATCCAGTGTTCAAGATCCAGTCGGCGGGTTTGTTCCAGCCCTCGAAGTCCGTCGGGCACGGTGCTGATCTGGTCCCACGGCGTAATCCCGCGCTCAGCCATGCGCACATATTCATCCATGCCCGCCGCCAGATCGCCCTCGCGATTAGGCAACGTCCCCGGGTCATGGGGGAAGATCAGCGGCCCATCCACATCCGCCAGGCGATTCAATTTCGGATCGCCATTGGCCCGCAGGAAATCATCAAACGCCCACGCCGTCAGGTCCCACAACTCATGGTGCAGGAACTCCTTGGACACGATGCCGCGATTGAACACCGTCGGGGCGCCTGGGCGATCGCCTTCGCAATTGGACACCAGCGGGAAATCAACTTCTATCACTTCAGCGCCCGCCGCTTCAAGTGCCTGGCGCGCCTGTTTCCAAAGCTCGATCACCGAGTCGCGGGTGTTGATGCGCTGCCCGGTCGGGCCACCAATCCCCGGCGCTTCTGACGTACCCGCTTCAGGATCGGCATTGATGTACATGCGAGGAATACCAAGACGCTTACCAGCAAGTGCCTCGGGGTTGGCGGCCAGCTCGGCATAGGACGCAGGGCGCACCGAAGCAACGCTCGGAATCGGCACCCACGGTTGCAGCCGCCACAGGTCGCCGCGTGTATCGGGATCTTCCGCGACCACGACGTCGAGCACTTCAAGCAAGTCAGCCATGGTCCGGGCGAAGGGCACGACCACGTCCATGGTCGGGGTCAGCGGCCAGTTGCCGCGCACCGAGATGATCCCGCGCGACGGCGTGTAGGCGCACAAACCATTGTTCGACGCCGGGCCGCGACCGCTCGACCAGGTTTCTTCCGCCAAACCGAATGCCGCGAAACTGGCGGCGGTGGCCGTGCCGGCGCCGTTCGACGAGCCGGAAGCAAAAGGCGCCGTGAGGTAATCCGCGTTGTACGGACTCTCGGCCCGGCCATAGACCCCGCGCTGCATCCCGCCGTTGGCCATCGGCGGCATGTTGGTCTTGCCCAGGCAAATCGCCCCGGCGCCGCGCAGCCGTTCGATGGTGAACGCATCGCGATGCGCGACGAGGTTGGCGAAGGCCGGACTGCCGGACGCAGCGGTCAAACCCTTCACCAGGTAACTGTCCTTGGCCGTGTAGGGGATGCCATCGAGCGGGCCCAGCGTCTGGCCTTTGGCCCGGCGGGCGTCGGAGGCTTGGGCTTCGTTCAGCGCCTCGGGGTTGCGCACCACCACGGCGTTGAGGGCGGTGGCGGTGTCGGGGCCGTCATAGGCGTCGATGCGGGCGAGATAAGCCTGGACCAACTCAACTGACGTGGTCTGGCCCGATTCGAGCGCCGCACGCAGCTCGGCAATGGAAACCTCGGTGACCTCGATCATGCTGTTCTCTCAAAATGGCTGTTCATGGTTGTTCTCGTTGTACGGCAGTGCGCGCAGTGTCTGGGCTTTCAATGGGCGCTATTTAAGCACGGCGCAGGGCGACCCATCATTCAAGCAGCGGCACCAGGCGCGGTTCGATGGAATCGGCGAGCACCTCCAGCAGCGCCAGCGTCACCGGCAGTTTGAAGCGCCGACGCCCGGCGCTGCCCGGGTTCAGGTAAAGCACCTGGCCGCGCCATTCGATGCTCGGTTTGTGCGAATGGCCGGTGATCACCAATTGGATACTGTCATCCAGATTGGCCGCCACGTCGGCGATGTCGTGTACCAGCAGCACCTGCCAGCCGTTGAGGTCAAAACGCAGACAATCGGCCAATTCGCGCGCCCAGGGCGCGTCCAGGTCATTGTTGCCGCGCACCACCTGCACCGGCGCAATCGCCGCCAACTGCGCGAGGACCTCCGGGCTGCCGATATCCCCCGCGTGAATGATGTGCTCACAGCCTTGCAGGGCCGCGATGGCTTCGGGGCGGAGCAGGCCGTGGGTGTCGGAAATGACCCCGGTTTTCATCGGCCGTGCGCCGCGTTCGCCAATTGCCCGGTGTCCACCCGCACGAAGATCGAGTCGCCGATCGCGGTAAGCACATCGCCGGCGTAGACCTCGCAGATGACGCGGGTTTTGCGCCCGACATCGCCCTCGACTTTCGCTCGCAGGGTCAGCGGCACGCCCATGGGCGTCGGCTTGATGAACTTGATCCCAAGGTTGCCGGTGACGCAATCGATGCGCGGCAGGCTTCCCGGTTCACGCTGCTCCACGCGGTAGTGATAGGCCATCGCCGTCCAGTTGGAGTGGCAGTCGACCAGCATCGCGATCAAGCCGCCGTAGACCAGATCCGGCCAGCCGCTGTATTTGGCCTCTGGGATGTGCTCGGCGATCACGTGCACGCCGTCTTCATCCCAGACGCTCTTGATGTGCAGCCCATGCGGGTTGCTGCCGCCGCAGCCGTAGCAGACGCCTTCGGGCGCGGCGATGTCTTGCAGGGACGTTTCGAAATGAGGCATGGCGCGGTCCTTCTGAACGATTAGAGCCAGACGTTGGCGGAGTTTAACGCTGAACGCGGTCGGGCATGGATTCGCTACCGGCGACTGTCCGATCAACCAGACGAATGCTGTCGCGTCCGCCACGCTTGGACGCGTAGAGCGCGGCGTCGCCTTGCTCGATCAATGCTGCCAGGCTGACGGGCGGTTGATCGAAGAGGGTGGCGCCGATGCTCAGCGTCACCGTTTCGGGCGTGGTGAATGTTTGTGCGGCGGTTTGCTGAAATTGTTCGCGCAGAGCGTTGCCCAGGCTGATGACCCGCTCGGTCGAGGTGTTATTGAGCAAGATGATGAACTCGTCACCGCCAAGTCGCGCCGCCAGTGCCGCTTCGGGCAGGTGCGCGCGAATCAGCTCGCTCAGGGCCACGAGCAAGCGGTCGCCGGCGGTGTGGCCGTGCAGGTCGTTGACCGGTTTGAAGTGGTCGATATCGATCAGCAGCAAGGCGCCAGGGCGAGTTGCGCAGACGTCCTCGAACAGGCGCGGTGCCCGTACTTCGAGGGCGCGGCGGTTGTACAGGGCGGTCAACGGATCGCGTGCCGCCAGCCGGGCGATCTGTTTCTCCCGCCGGTAGCGTTCGGTGCCGGTCATCGACAACGCGATCAGCATGATGGCCATCGCGCCTTCGACCAGGGAAATCTGGATGATCTCGCCCCGCAACGCGGCCAGATCGATCAGCGTGCCCGGAATCACGGCGGTCAGTGCCTTGGCCACATAGAAGCTGCCGTGGATCAGCAGCACATAACGCAACTGCACCGCGCCCACGCTCAACGACTTGCCGTGCGGGCGCAAGAGGAAACTGGCCCGCAACGTCGATAGCGCGACCAGCAGCGAGTTGGCCAGCAGCATGACTTTCGACCAGATGGGTCCGTCCGGTAACAACAGCAAGGCCAGCCAAACGATGAAGATCAGCCACCAGCCGCGGGACAGGCGCGTTTGCGTGAAGCGCGCAACGCCGAGCAGGAACAGGAAGTGGGCGGTCACCAGCAGGCCGTTGGCGAACCAGATACCGATCAGCAGAAAACCGCTGCTGCGTAGCAGGGCGAGGGTGGAGCCCACGCTGATCGTGGCAAACCCGGCGCTCCAGAACAGCAGCGAAGGCTCACGAATACTGCGCCATTCGATCGCCAGGTACAGCGCGGCGGCCGCGGCAAGCGCGACCGAGAGTGTCAACATCGTGAGCGGGTCGAGCGGCATTTCCTGACGGGCCTGGCTGGTTGTTGGAGAGAGACGGCGATTGTATGCGTTTGGCCCTGTTTTTCGCAGAGGCCGGCGCTACAACCACGACTCCACAATCCGCCGATCCAGCTCTTCCCAGTCGGCCATGCCCAGCACTCGCGTGGTGTTGAGGCCGCGCAAATACCCGCGCAACTGGTTGGCGACCGCGCGCACCGACTCCGAATCGGGCGCCTGCTCGCGCAGCACGATTTCGTACTCGACCAGGTATTCGGACACCCGGTCGCGGAACTCAGGCAAAACGGCATCGCGGATCAGATCAAATGTTCGCACTGCGGGCCTCATGATTTTTTCGATTGGGATTGAGTGTGGATCAGTTTACGTGCCACGCCAGCAGAATCGAGACACCTTTTTTGTAGTCCCCATCATTCATGATCGATCGTTGTGGTCCTACATTTTCATCGGAGTGCTCCTACAACGATCTTCCACGCCAATCTCTAGTCTGGACAGCTTCGGGCATTGTTCACAATCGTTCGGTGATTAAAGAAACAGATTGAGCAGTGCCAATTGCGGGGTGATCAAGTCAATGAAGAACGTTTCAAGTTCAATAAGCGCTTTTGTAGTCTCCGTCCTGCTCCCGAGCATGACGTTTGCAGCGACAGGCACCGTCCGTTTTACCGGTACTTATGTGGATAAAAGCTGCAGTGTCGAGACCGGTGACCTCAAACAGAAGATCAACATGGGGGATGTGGCCTTTACCAATATGCCGAGTGTCAGCGGTGCGTCTTTCGTGACCCAGGGCGTCAGGAAAATCACACTGGAAGTCTTTTGCGCCTCAAGAGGTTCCTTCCGGACCATTGTGATGACCTTTAAAGCGACGACGGGCGGCACGGGCGTCGATCCCAATGATCGTCGGTTACTCAAGGTCACCGGGACCGGGGGCGGCAACGCAGCCAAGGGTGGCGCCATTGCGATCGTTGCGGTGAATGAAGGCAATCGGATTATCAACCTGGGGAGCACCTTCGATAACACCATCGTCGGTAACTTGAAATCCGTCGGCGGCGGTGCGGGTTATGGAACGGTCGAAGTCGGTGCGGCGTATGTGCTCAATGGCCAAGCGATCAAGGCCGGGGTGGCGAATTCGAGCTTGCCGTTTGAAATCTCATATGAATAAAAGATAAGGGGGGCAGCGACTGTAATAGAGGGTTTTATTTTGTGCCCTGACGCTCAACGCAAACCCGGTGCCGGGAATCACGCATGTGCCGGGACGCATTACGGATGTCGCGCACAACTTGGGGCAACACCGTCACTGTTTCGGCGGTTGTGGTTTGTCCGTCATTTCGGTCGAGGAGTCGGCTTCTTTTTCCATGGATTGGGAGTCGGCGCCGGAGCTTGAACCTGACGCTTCCTCGCCCTTTTTGTTGGCCTTTTCGTCGTTGGATTCAGCGGTGGCCGGGGTGGCGGATTCTGCGGCGGTCTTCTCGGCGGCCAACGCGACAAGGCTGCAGGGCATCAGCAGGCTCGCGAAGGTGAGCGCGGCGATTGTTCTGTTCATCGTTTTATCCTCCAGCGAAGGGTACAAAACGTTGGAAGAACAGGACGGGAAAAGGTGCTAAGCCACTGACGAGCGGCACAAGTCGCACGAACATGGACAGAAAACGCACACCACGGCCCCATCGCGCCGGCATTTTCAACCCTCGGCCATTTGTCACATTCAGTCTCACTTCATTGCAGATAGTGGCCAGCCCAACGCGTTTCCAATGAGGCTGCCCCGTGTTTCAACGTCTTCTGTGTTCGCTGTCCGTTTTGAGCCTGTCCATTGCCGCCGCCCAGGCTGCCGAGAGCACTGCCCTCGATACTCCGCACCTGCGCAGCATCGACAATTTCCGCGATATCGCCGGCATTACCACCGCCTACTCCACGGCCCACGATGGCACGATGCGCAGCGGCGTGTTCTATCGCTCCAACGCGCTGACGCCGTCGGCGGCGGATCTGGCCACGTTGAATGGCCTCGGCATGAAGGCGATCTACGACCTGCGCACGCCGAGTGAGATCGCCGCCACGCCCGACACACTACTCACCGGGGCGACCTACGAGAACATCGACATCATCGGCAGCACCACGTCCGGCGCGAACATCACCACGGTCTCGTTCAAAAGCGCCGCCGATGCCATCGCCATGATGCAGCAGACCAACCGCGCGTTCGTCAGTGATGCGGGGATGCGCAGCCAGTTCACCCGGTTGTTCAATGAACTGGCGAGTGTCGACGGCGCCGCGCTGTTCCACTGCACCGCCGGCAAGGACCGCACCGGTTGGACCGCGGCTGTGTTGCAGAGCATCGCAGGCGTCGACAGCGCCACGATCATGAGCAACTACCTGGCGACCAACGACTACACCGCCGCGCGGGTGGCCGCGACCCTGAAGGCGATGCCGGCGGGCATGGCAGCGGTCTATGCGCCGCTGCTCGGGGTCGAGGCCAGCTACTTGCAGGCAGGTCTGGATCAGGTGATCGCGCAATACGGCAGCATGGACAATTACCTCAAGCAAGGCCTGGGTCTGTCCCAGGAAACCCTCTATGTGTTGCGCGGCAAAATGGTCGAATACAACAGCCTGCCGGGCCAGGCCGGCCTGATCGGCAACGCCGCTGCCGGCGCGCAGTTGTTGCAACAGTTGCAGAACAGCCACCTCTCCGGTACCTACAGCGCCTACAACAACTACCTGCAATCGGCCATCGATGCCGGCAGCCTCGGTGGGGTCGAATCCACCGTCGGCGGCCAGGTGCATGCGGACGCTGCCAGTTATCTGCTGCGTCAAGGCGCGATGATCGAACAGGCGTCGGCGCCGTTCAGCAGCGGCACGGACCTCAAGGTCGGCCAATACCGGTTATGGAGCACCGCGCTGACGGGCTATCTGGGCACTGACGGCTCGGCCCACACCGCCAGCAGCAACGAGCACAGCCAAGGGTTGATGGTCGGCCTGACGCAACGCTTATCCGAACAACTTAGCGCCCATGCCGGCTTCGGCTACAGTCGCGGCAATGTCGGCGGGGCGGGCGGCGAGGCGGATACCGACCTGACCTTTTTCAGCGTGGGTGCGCGTTATGCGCCGGGCGGTCTGGAACGCGGACTATTTGTCGACGCCGACGTCAATGCCGGTTGGCTCGACTACGACAGCAAGCGCGACCTCGGCGGTGGGCTCGGTTCGGCCAAGGGCGACAGCCATGGCAACCTCAGCGGGGCGAGCCTGGCGCTGGGCTACCGTTTGCCGGTGAGCGGCATGATCCTCGAACCGAGTCTCGGTGTGCGCGTCAGTCATCTGGACGTGTCGGGCTTTCAGGAGAAGGGCAGCGAACTGGCCCTCGATGTCGATGGCCTCCAGGCCACCCGCCGCAGCGCCGTGGCCAGCCTCAAGGCCTCGTTCGCACCGATGGGCATGGGCGCGTGGAACCTGGTGCCGGGTGTTGAAGTGGGTTACGAGCATGTGCTGGGCGATCACACCGTCGACAGCGAAGGCCACTTGCTGGGCCTGGACATCGAACAGCGTGCTGCCTTCGACAACCGCGATCAGTTCAGCGGCGGCGTCAATCTCATGGCCAACCTTGGCGCATTGAGCCTGGGTGCCGAAGTCGGCGCCAGCGGTGGAGGTGACAGCCACGGCTTCAGCGGCGGTCTCAAGGCCAGCTATCTGTTCTGATCAACACCCAAACTGTGGCGAGGGAGCTTGCTCCCGCTGGACTGCGCAGCAGTCCCCTGCTTTTCAGATAGAGCAGGGGGCCGCTTCGCGACCCAGCGGGAGCAAGCTCCCTCGCCACAGGTTGCTCGTCGTGTTCAGCGTCGGGTTTTCAAGCCGTTTTTCGCCTCCGCCGGGCTGATACCGTAGGCGTTCTGGAAGTACTGGAAAAACCTGCCGACATTGCTGAACCCGTATCGCACGGCCACCTCGGTCACGGACGTGAACGCACCGTCCGCCAGTGCAGCGTAGGCGCGCTCCAGACGCACCTGCCGCTGATAGGCCACGATCGACATCCCCACAAACCGCCGAAACCCCTCCTGCAAAGCACGCTGGCTGACGTTGCTCAGCCGCGCCAGCTCCGTGCCGCTGACCAGGTTGTCGGGATGTGCCTGAATGTACTCGACCGCCCGCTTCACATGCCGTGGCGCAATCAGCGGCTCAGGGCGGCGAAGGGCTTGGCTGAAGTTGTGCGGCCAGGCCTCCAGCACCGCGTCCACCAGCATTTCCCGAAGGCGCGAGGGCATCAGCGTACCGGCGTTGATCAGCAGGTCGAACTCGGTGCCCGTGGCCAGATCGATCAAAGCCTTGATGCCCTGGAACGCCGGGGAATCCAGATCCACCTGCGGCTCGAAAATCAGCGGGTTCAAGATCGGCTTGCCCAGCAGCATCGACAGACGTTCGGTGATCAGCCCGCGCCGGATCGAAATCCCGTGCTGCGCATGGTTGTCGATAAACCGCATCGAGCGAATATCCGCCTTGTCGATCGCCAGCCCAACGTGGGCAACGCCTACCGACTCGGTGCCGTGGTTGAAGACAATCGTGCCAGCGGTGGGAATGACGAAGGTGATTTCATCCACGGGATCGGGAAAGGCCACCGTGAAGTCGCCTCGATAGTGCATGCGGCGAAAACTCACGCCTTCGTGCCGGCCGTAGACCCCGCCGATGATGATGTGCCCCGGCGGGGGCGGCGTGTCGGCGTAGCGGTTGCCGAACAGCTTCGAGAACAGCGCGCCGAAGTCGTCGCAGCGCATGTCGTTGGACCTGAGGATGATTGACTGGCGTGTCGAGGTTGAGAACACCTTGAGGGGCACCTTGGGCAGGGCAATGGGGGCAGGGCGGGGAAGATAGCAGGCGGGGCGTGACAGGTTTGTTACGGGGGTTGCTTGGACTATTTTTAACAGGCCCATCGCATGATTTCAGAGGAGACACAGCATGGACCGATTCACTGGCGGCTGCCTGTGCGGCAATGTCCGGATCGAGGCCTCGGGCCGACCCTATCGCGTCGGCCTGTGTCACTGCCTCGACTGCCGCAAATATCACGGAGCGTTATTTCACGCTTCGGCGATTTTCCCCCAGGAGGCGGTGGCGATCGAAGGCGAAACCCGCGACTACGCCGGGCGGTGTTTCTGTCCCCGCTGCGGCTCGTCGGTGTTCAACCGCAGCGCCGACGAAATCGAAGTCAACCTCGGCTGCCTGGACGCACCCGACCAACTGACGCCCACCTATGAAAGCTGGACCGTGCGTCGCGAGGCCTGGTTGCCGGCGTTTCCGCTGACGCGACGGTACGCGGGTGATCGTGAAGGCACGGGGCGGTTTGAAGAGTGACGGATGCCGACGCGTCACTGCACCAAGTAGAGCGCCTGTGAATCTTGCAGCGGGTGCGCCAGCTTAATGGCCCGTTCGACGACTCGTCGTTCCTCGCCCGTGAGCTGCTTCCTGCCCATCTCATGAAAGGTGCCACCGGGATCGATGTGCACTGAAAAAAGCCCGATCAGCTCGTCGCCGGATTCCTCGAGGATCAATTCCAGGTGCGCCTCGTTTGAGGTATTCGCCGTTAAATAGGTAAATCCTTCAACGATCGCGCGACCACACCAGTGCAGCTCATCCCATGCCAGAAAATTCCCTTGCTCGCTGCCAATGCCTTGCAGATTCCAGGATGTCGACTCCTCTGGAAGTGCTTGCAGGGCTGGCAGTAACCGTTCGCAAGAGAGGATCTCAAGTTCGTACTTGCGCTCGCCCTGGGGATCTGGATGCGCGCACGCTTGGGCCACGCCGATGACGTGTGCTTTCAAGAGATGGCTTTGCGCAATTTCGGAAGGTTGTTCACTCCAGCCATTCAAGTCGGACACGGGGGGGCACAAGATCAGCAGAATGGTTGCGCCGGCTTCCAGGCGGTCGTCGCGATCAAAGAACGCGAATGTCTTTTTACCCACGGCCGGCACGATATCGTTGAGGTGGATGACCGGGGCGCTGTAATCAATGCCCGAATCCAGCGACCAGAACCTTGGACGGTAAATTTTCATTTTGAACCGCCCGGTCACACAACGCTGGCACGCTGCAGGCTGCTCATATGCCCGACGCCCGCAGCTTTCAGACGGATCACCAGATCCTCGCGCGCCGCGCGTCCACCGGCACGGACGTATTCAAGCTCCGACGCCGTGATCAATACCACCGGAACCAGGCTGACCGGCGATAAGGGCATGTCGTCCAGGCGGGTCGGGAAATCCGCTTCCGGGGCGCCCAGCAGGACGCCGGTCGAGTCGTCAGCGGTGATGAAATGTTGGGGAAGTTGATCTTTCATGTGGTGCGACTGGCTGACCCCGGGACATTCGAGGGAGAGCGCGCCGTATTGTTCAAGCTGATGGGTGATTCCTCCCGCGTCGGCCACGGTCTTGGCCACGTGTTCCAGCAGCTCGAAGGCCCAACTGCGCTGGAAAGGATTGACCTCACCCACAGGGCCGCGGGCGTGCACGGGGATATCGGCGGTTTCGATGAATAACTCCATTTCGAAACCATTGCCCATCCCTTCAGCATCATCGAACGGGTCGGACAGGCCTTCGGTGGCCAGGATGATCGAATCGCCACGGCGGACCACCCGGTAGGCCTGGCGGGTCGAGGGCCAGTAAGGTCCACCTGACAGGCTCGGACTGATGAAGTAGGCAAGGACATCCTGCTCGACGGTGCCGACCGCGCGCCAATGACGATCCAGGCACGCCTCGCTGGCTTGTCGAGCGGCCTCATTGGCCACTTCGAATGCTGTCGGGTTGTCGGCAGCTACCGGCTCGGAAAGTGCGTGAGGTGGCTGGGCGTCCCGGGTTGCTGGACCTTTCAGTGAACCGAGAAGCTTCTTGAAAAAATTCATGTGCGTTCCGTGCTGGATGTTGGTTAGGCCCTGCAAACGTCAGCAGCCACCGAGCCGATGGCAGGCATTATGTGCATTGTCTTAGCGTTTATTAACCACCGCCGTTCACTGGCCTTCAAGGGGCGGCAAGCGGTGGTGCAATCGACTGTTTGACGACCGACCCTGGAAATGGTCGCTTACTTTTTGCTTGATTGCTCTCTGATCTGCGTCAGGCTGAGACGAGGGGTCAAGGCTTCCGGGTCGACTCTGACCTCAATCAACGATGGCCGGGACATGGTCAGGCAGCGCTCGAAGGCGGGCGCAAAGTCGCAGGTCTCGGCGACCACCTCGCCATGCAGTCCATAGGCTTGGGCCAGTGCGCGAAATCCGGGTTGTGCAATTGCGTACCGGACACGCGCCCAGGGTAATTGCGCTCCTGGTGCATTCTGATGGTTCCGTACATGCCGTTGTTGACCACCACGAAAATCACATTGGCCCCGTATTGCGCGGCGGTGGCGAGCTCCTGACCATTCATCAAGAAGCAGCCATCCCCGGAGAACGAAACCACCACGCGATCCGGACAGGTCAGTTTGGCGGCCACGGCAGCCGGCACGCCGTAACCCATGGAGCCGTTGGTGGGGCCTAACTGGGTGCGGTAATGGCGGAACTGATAGAAGCGTTGAAGCCAGACGGCATAGTTGCCGGCGCCATTGGTCAGGATCGCGTCATCTGGAAGCCTGTGATTCAACCACTCAATGATGTCGGCCATTTGCACTGGGCCGGGGGAGGGTGCGTGTTCCAGGTTTTGCAGATAATGCTGATTCAGCGTGCGCGTCCACTCATGGTTTTTTTGCGGGTTTGCGGGCGGCAGTCCTGCGGCTGCTTTCGCGAAACTCGACATACTGCTGTTGATCGCCAACGCGGGTTGATAGACCCGTCCCAGCTCCTCGATACCTTGGTGAATGTGAATCAGGGTTTGCTTGGGGACGGGAATATCCAGGGCCACGTATCCGCCTGTCGACACTTCCCCCATTCGCGAGCCGACGACCAGCAGCAGGTCAGCCTCTTTCACGGCTAACGACAACTGTGCGGAGGCCGCGAACCCAAGATCGCCGACATAGTTGGGGTGCCGATTGTCGAACAGGTCCTGACAACGAAAGGAGGCGGCCACCGGGAGATGCTGCTGTTCTGCAAAAAGGCGAATGTCCTGCACGGACTCGGGATCCCAACCGCTGCCGCCCAACACCATCAATGGCCGTTCCGATTGCTCAAGCAGTTGCTGCATGGCCGCCATTTGCTCGACTGCCGGCGTCATCAACACCCGTTTGAACGCGCCGGCATCACTGACCTCGGCCATTTCGGTCAGCACGTCTTCTGGCAGGGCGACCACGACCGGCCCCGGCCTGCCATTGACTGCTCGGTGAAACGCCTGGCTCACCAGTTCGGGAATTCTTCGGGTGTCGTCGATTTGTACGACCCACTTCGCCAAGGGGCCAAACATCTGGCGGAAGTCGACCTCCTGAAATGCTTCGCGATACTGCTGATCGCGAGCGACCTGGCCAATGAAGAGGATCATCGGCGTCGAGTCCTGGAAGGCGGTGTGGACGCCAACCGCGGCGTTGGTTGCACCTGGGCCGCGAGTCACGAAGCAGATGCCCGGCGCTCCAGTGAGCTTGCCGTAGGCTTCTGCCATATAGGCGGCACCGCCTTCCTGACGGCAAACAATCAGATCGATGTCTTCTTGCACGTCATGCAATGCGTCGAGAACCGCCAGGTAGCTTTCTCCCGGCACACAAAAAGCCCTTTTGACGCCATGGATGCGCAAGGCATCCACCAATATCTGACCTCCGCTACGACGAGAAATGGTTTTATTCATTGTGATCTCCTGAGGCGAATGGTGAAGAAGGAAAAGGGCTCACTTTCTGGCGGTTCTGACGCGTTCAGAGGGAAAAACAGCGGGTAACGTCTGCGCCCGATTCTGAGCATCATCGCGTAGGGGGACAAACGATGATTGCTCAGCACTTCATTCCCTCAGCTATTGAAGTCGGACTGAATAATGGGACGTTATCCTTCGCTGGCCCACACCCCGGTCGCCGCCGTGCGCCGGACATAATCGCTAAAGTCCCGCGCCGGCCGCCCTAACGCACGCTGCACGCCATCGGCTACCGACGTATTGCGGCCATCGAGCACGGTGGTGAAGAGATACAGCACCAGGTCGATCACTTCGGCTGGAAGTTCTGCCTGTTCCAATGCTTGGCGATAATCGTCCGCCGGGACTGAGGCGAACTGGATATTGCGCTTTGTCTCACGGGCGATTGCCTTGACCGCTTCGGCAAAGGTCAGCGCGCGTGGGCCGGTCAGTTCATAGAGTTGGCGTGAGTGTCCAGGTTGGGTCAGCGCCGCGACGGCGATTTCGGCAATGTCTTCGGCATCGATGAAAGGCTCGGCGATAGTGCCCACGGGCAGGACAAGTTCCCCTTGCTGGATGGGCTCGAGGAAGTGCGCTTCGCTGAAATTCTGGAAAAACCAACTGGCGCGCAGGATCGTCCAGTCGACGCCGCTGTTCTGTACGACCTGTTCGGCCTGTTCGGCTTCGGCTTCGACCTCACCGCGCCCGGACAGCAACACCAGTTTGCGGACGCCGCTGTTGACCGCTTGATCGGTGAACGCTTTAACCGTTTCGAGCGCGCCCGGGACGGCGAGGTCGGGTTGAAAGGAAAGGTACACCGCGTAAATGCCCTCCAGCGCAGCCGCCCATGTGCTTCGATCTTCCCAGTCGAAGGCGGGGCTCGCCGCGCGAGAACCCAGGCGAACGGGTCGGCCGGCCGCTTGCAGGCGTTGGGCAATTCGCCGTCCGGTTTTGCCGGTGGCGCCGAGAATCAGGATGGTTTCTTGTTCGGTTTTCATCGTTTCATCTCCTTCGGGTTAATGTGAGTGATGCTCACGTTTAAAAGATGATAGTCCCTCATGTTTTACTGTCAACGGACAGAATTGCCGAGCCCGACGTACGGCAAAAACCCCCGTGGTGGCCCGGTATCGGTCCGATGCTAAAGTGAGCCTATGTCATGTTCTCGTCCGGG
Source organism: Pseudomonas sp. Emmai (assembly GCF_055179735.1). Lineage (NCBI taxonomy): Bacteria > Pseudomonadati > Pseudomonadota > Gammaproteobacteria > Pseudomonadales > Pseudomonadaceae > Pseudomonas > Pseudomonas sp. Emmai. Next base: position 3,148,068 of record NZ_CM143685.1, read on the forward strand.
AGATTTACGCCAGTGCCCAAGAAAACCCTCGATACCGTCGAACCGTCTGTTGCAGAGCCGACGCGGCGCAATCCCACGCAGCAACGCAGCCGCGACCGCCAGGAGCGGATTCTCGCCGTCGCCACTGATTTGATCGCGAGCAAGGGCAGTGACCAGGTCAAGATGAGTGAGATTGCCGAGCGTTCAGAGATCTCGATCGGCTCGCTGTATCAGTACTTTCCGGACAAAAGCTCGGTGATTCGCACGCTGGCCGAGCGCTATAACGCTGAAAGCCGTCGTTGTATCGAAGAGGCGCTGGGCGCCGTTGAGGACGCGCAAGGACTGAGAACGGCGTATTCCGAGCTGCTCGATCTGTATTACGAAATCGTTCTGGCGACACCGGCCATGCGGGATATCTGGTCCGGGATGCAGGCGGACAAACAGCTGATGGCGCTGGAGTTGCAGGAGAGTCGTGTGGCAGGCGGGTTGCTGAGCGATGCGATGCTGCGGGTGTTTCCCGATAGCGATGCGCGACAGGTTCGGGAGTCTGCGTTCCTGATCTGGCATCTCGGAGAGGCGACCATGCGCTTGGCCGTTTCCTGTACCCCGGAGGAGGGGCGCGGCCTGGTCGGGGCCTTCAAATCCATGTCGTTGCGCGAAATCATGGCGCCGGCGGCCGGATCGAGTGAGCCCGATCCAGCCGCCGACGTGATCAGCTAAGCCAGATCATCGGCCTGGTGCCGTTCAGGCACCTGGCTCGCCTCGTCGCCCCATGTGCGGTTGACGCGTTGCCCACGGATGACCGCCGGCCGCTTGGCAATCTCCTCGGCCCAGCGCTGCACATGGGTGTATTCCTGGGCCGAGAGAAACTCGGCCGCCGAGTACACGTTATTGCGCACCAGTTGGCCGTACCAGGGCCAGACCGCAATGTCGGCGATGGTGTAGCTGTCACCGGCCAGGTAAGGGCTTTCACCAAGACGACGATCGAGGACATCCAGCTGCCGCTTGGCTTCCATGGTGAAGCGATTGATCGGGTACTCAAGCTTCTCCGGCGCGTAGGCGTAGAAATGCCCGAAGCCGCCGCCCAGGTACGGTGCCGCGCCCATTTGCCAGAACAGCCAGTTCAGGGTTTCGGTGCGTCCAGCCGGATCAGTCGGCAGGAAGGCGCCGAACTTTTCCGCCAGGTACAGCAGGATCGAACCGGACTCGAACACGCGAATCGCAGGTTCAACGCTGCGGTCCAGCAACGCCGGGATCTTCGAGTTCGGGTTGATCTCGACAAAGCCGCTGGAGAACTGGTCACCTTCGCCGATGCGGATCAGCCAGGCGTCGTACTCGGCGCCGGTGTGCCCCAGCGCCAGCAGTTCCTCGAGCAGGATGGTCACCTTCACGCCATTGGGCGTGGCCAGCGAATACAGCTGCAACGGATGCTTGCCCAGGGGTAACGCCTTGTCATGGGTCGGCCCGGCAATCGGGCGATTGATGCTGGCGAATTGGCCCCCGGACGGTGCGTTATTTTTCCAGACCTTGGGCGGAACGTAGGACGCTTTGCTCATGAGACGGACCTTATCTAGTGTGCTTGCCGTGATCACATGGACCGCGGATGGACAGTTCGTAGGGACAGATCACCCCCGTTGTTCGGCCACCAACAGCAACGACTGCGGCACAGGGCTTTGCGGGTGCTGCGGCTCCTGCAGGCCGGCCAGCCGAAACCCGGCCATGTCCAGCGCATTGAGCCAACTGGACAAGGTGCGAAAGTACCACGGCATGGGTTGCCATTGGCCCTTGAACCCGGCAAAGGTCTCTTCCCGCCAGCCATCCTGATAATCGCCCGCCGCCACGGTCCAGGGGTGCAACGTCTGGATCACCAGCGCGCCGCCGGGGGCGAGCAGGGCGTTCATGGCGGCGAGCAGCGGAATGATGTCCTGATGCAATAAAGCGAAGTTGGCACAGATCAAATCAAAGCCACTGCCAATATCCACCTGCGCCTCGACCAACTGTTCATAGCTCGCCACATGCACCGACGAAGACCCCGCCGCCCGCGCCGCCTCGACCAGCGTCCCGTCGCCATCCACCCCGACCGCCTCAATGCCCCGTTTAGCCAGCGCCCGCAACAGCCAGCCTTCGCCGCAGCCCAGATCGAGCACGCGCTCGGGCTGCCGGCCCAATATCGCCAACAGGATGGCCTGGTCGGTAACCTGGACACGGCTTTCGAGCGTGCCGTTGCGGATGGCTTCGATCCAGGATTGGGCGTTGTGGTGCCAGCTCTGGAGCAGGGTGGATTCGGGGCTGGGCATTTCGGTGTCCGCAGTGAGTGTCTGGCTGCAAGAATAGAAAAAACCCGCAACTCAGTGCGGGTTTTTTTTTACGCTTGAAAAATCTGCATTAGCGCTTACCCGGCGCTCGCCAGTTTCCCCGTCGACAACCGACGCTTATAAGCACTGTCCCGACTCGCCAACCAGAAATACAGCGGCGACGTAATCAGTAGCCCCACCACCCAGGACAGATCCGCGCCGTTGATGTGCTCGGAAATCGGCCCGACGTACAGCGGCGTGTTCATGAATGGAATCTGCACGATGATCCCGATCGCATAGGCCAACAGCGCCTGTGGGTTGTAGCGGCCATAGATCCCGCCATCGACGTGGAAGATCGAGTCGATGTCGTACTGACCTTTGTGGATCGCGTAGAAGTCGATCAGGTTGATCGCGGTCCATGGCACCAGCACGACGAGCAGTACCAGCACCATGTCGACGAAGTGGCCGATGAAGTCGGCCGAGGCGCCGACAGCGGCGAAGCAGCAGGCACCGAGGACGATGATCGAGAGCACGGCGCGGCTCTTGGCGGTGGGGATCCAGCGGTAGGCGAAGGTTTGGATCAGGGTGATCAGCGACAGCACGGCGCCGTAGAGGTTGAGGGCGTTGTGGCTGATGACGCTGAGCAGGAACAGCACCAGCATCAAGGGGCCGATGGAGCCGGTGGCGAGTTTGACCGAGTCCATGGTGTCCATGCCGACCGGTGTGGCGAGGACGGCGACGGCGCCGAAGATGAACGAGAGGCTGGAGCCGAGCACGGTGCCCAGGTAGGTGGTCCAGAAGGTCGAGGCCACGGGTATGTCGGCCGGCAGGTAGCGCGAGTAGTCGGAGACGTACGGCGCGAACGCGATCTGCCACAGCGCCGCCAACGACACGGTGGCGAGCCAGCCGGAGATGTTGAAGCTGCCACGGGTGAGAAAGTCGGCGGTCTGCACGTGGGTGAAGATGTAGCCGAAGCCGAGCACGATGCCGGCGCCGAGCACCCAGGTGCCGATGCGGTTGAGCACGTGGATGAAGCGGTAGCCGATGATGCCGATGATGCCCGAACCGAGGGCGCCGATAACGATGCCCACCGGCACCGGCACGCTGTCGACCACGCCATGCAAGGACTTGCCGGCGAGGACGATGTTGGAGGCGAAGAAGCCGATGTACATGACTCCGGCGATCAGCACCACCAGCAGCGCACCGAGGGAGCCGAACTGGGCGCGGCTCTGGATCATCTGCGGGATGCCCATCTGCGGGCCTTGCGCCGAGTGCAGCGCCATCAGCACGCCGCCGACCAGATGCCCGACCAGAATGGCGACGATGCCCCACACCAGGTTCAGGTGGAACAGTTGCACACCGAGGGCGCCGGTGACGATGGGCAGCGGCGCGATGTTGCCGCCAAACCAGAGGGTGAACAGGTCCCGGACCTTTCCATGGCGATCTTCCGGGGGAACGTAGCCGATCGTGTGTTTCTCGATCAGCGGGGCGGAGGTTGTTGCAGAGGTGACCATGACGAACTCCAAGGCAAAGTGAGTACGTGGACGTACTTCGGTGAGCGCCGCATGGGCGACGCTTTTCTTGTTGGAGTGATGATGTGCAATGCACCGGGATAGATAAATTAGTAAGTTTGTTGCCTTAAACCTTAAAAAATATATGCCCGGGGTTTGGGTGGGTCCGGTATGTTCTGGGTGCGGTGTTCGCGCGGTTGACCAGCCAACACCGCCCTCTGTAGGAGCAAGGCTTGCCCGCGATGGCGTCCGCGAGATCGCTATCGCGGGCAAGCCTTGCTCCTACAGGATATGGGTGTGGTGTGTGTTTTTCTGGAGAGTCCGCATGGCCGCTTACAACCTGCGACAGCTGCGCTATTTCGTCACCACCGCCGAATGCGGCAGCGTGGCGCAAGCTTCGCGCAAGCTGTATATCGCCCAGCCGTCGGTGTCGACGGCGATCAAACACCTGGAAGAAAGCTTCGGCGTGCAGCTGTTTATCCGCCATCACGCCCAGGGTGTTTCGCTGACGCCCAGCGGCTCGCGGTTTTACCGCAAGGCGCTGGAGCTGTTGCGGGTCGCCCACGAGTTTGAGCAGAACGCCCTGGCGGACAACGACGTGGTGGCCGGGCAGATCGATATCGGCTGCTTTGAGACCGTCGCGCCGCTGTACCTGCCACGCTTGATCGCCGGGTTCAAGGAGCGCTGGCCGGGGGTGGAAATCCGCATTCGCGACGGCGAACAGCAGGAACTGGTGCAGGCCCTGACCGCCGGCAGCATCGACCTGGCGATGCTGTTCGAACACGACCTGGACAGCACGATCGAGACCGTTCCCCTGATGCCGCCGCAGCAGCCCTATGCTCTGCTGCCAGCGGACCATCGCTTCGCACAACAAGCAAAAGTGTCGCTGGACGACCTGGTGCTGGAGCCGATGATTTTGCTCGACGTGGTGCCAAGCCGAACTTACTTCGTGAGCATCTTCGAAGAGCGCGGGCTGACCCCGCACATCGTCTTCAGCTCGCCGTCGATCGAGATGGTGCGCGGCATGGTCGGGCGCGGTTTCGGTTTTTCGATTCTGGTGACCAAACCGTTCTCGCCGTACACCTATGACGGGCAACAACTGGTGTGCATCCCGCTCGCCGAAACGGTGACCGGTTCGGGATTGTCGGCGGCGTGGCTCAGACGGTCGCAACTGACCAAACCGGTGCAGTTGTTCGTGGATTACTGCCAGGAAGAATTGGCCCGACTCTATACCTGAGCGTCGGGCCTGACCCTTAACTGATCGATGCCAACATCCGTTGCAGCAGGGCATCGCAGCCGTTCAACTGCTCGACGCTGACGAACTCGTCCGGCTTGTGGCCCTGATCCATGCTGCCTGGCCCGCACACCACGGTCGGAATCCCCACCGCGTCAAACAACCCGCCCTCGGTGCCGAACGCCACTGTCCCGAACTCCCGGGAACCCGAGAAGGCTGCGATCAATTCAGCCGCTTCGCTGCGCTCATCAGTCACCAGACCGGGATACGCCGACAACTCGCTGAAGCGGATATCGCTGTGCTCACTCACGGCGCGCATGCGTGGCAGGACCTGCTGCTCGGCGTAAGTCTTCAGCTCCTGCGCCACATCGTTTGGATCAAACGAGGGCAGGGCGCGGACTTCAAAATCAAAACGGCAATCAGCGGGCACGATGTTCAACGCCTTGCCACCGGAGATCACCCCGGTTTGCACCGTGCTGAACGGCGGATCAAAACGCCCGTCGTGATGCTCCGGCGCCTTGAGCCGCTGGCCAATTCGCCCCAGTTCAACGATCAGTTCGGCGGCGTATTCAATCGCATTGACCCCCAGCGGCGCGTACGCCGAATGGCAGGCTTGGCCATGAATGTCGCAGCGCATCGCCAGTTTGCCCTTATGACCCAACACCGGTTTGAGCTCGGTCGGCTCGCCAATGATGCACAGCATCGGTTTGACCGGGCGCTGTTCCAGCACTTTGAGCAGCGAGCGCACGCCCAGGCAGCCGACTTCTTCATCGTAGGACAGCGCGATGTGCACCGGCCGCCGCAGCGTGGCCTTCACCAGCGCCGGCACCAGGGCGAGTACGCAAGCGATATAGCCTTTCATGTCCGCCGTGCCGCGCCCGTACAGCTTGCCGTCGCGCTCGCTGAGTGCGAAAGGCGTCACGGTCCACGGCTGGCCGTCGACGGGCACCACATCGGTGTGCCCCGACAGCACGATGCCCGGCACATCCGCCGGGCCGATGGTCGCGAAGAGGTTGGCCTTGCTGCGTTCGTCGTTGTAGACCAGTTCGCACGGCACTTCGAAGCGGGCGAGGTAGTCGCGGACAAACTCGATCAGGTGCAGGTTGGATTCGCGGCTGGTGGTGTCGAACGCCACCAGCGTTTCCAGCAAATCGCGGCTGGCGCTCATCGGTCGTCTCCGGCGACGCCATAGCCTGGGGACCTGTCGGGCGCCAGGGCGCGGTCGATGTAGTCCTGAAGCTGCGGGCGATAGGCGTCCCACAATTGTCCCAACTGGCCAATCGGGTCTTCATCCGCCCAATCCACCCGCAGGTTGATGATCGGCCAAGTCAGTTCGCCGACCACGACCATGGCCGCCGAATGCACCGGCCCGGCTTCACCACCGGCCGCGATGGCCGCTTGCATCGCCGCCAGCAAGCGATCGGCCAACTGACCTTCGCCTTGCTCGAAGGCGCGGACCATGGCCTCGATCACCGACCGGTCCGCCAGCATGTTGCCGGCCGCCACGCATTGCTCGCCCGACACCGCGTTGTGGGTACCGAGGGTTTCCGAGCCGCTGAAGTGGGCGGTGCGACCGAGGTGGTCAATCGCGGTGACCTGACGATATTGGCTGTAGCCGTTGCGGGTCAGGACCTTGTCCAGTGCATCGGCGGGCGCGAGGCCTTGCTCCATGAGGGCGAGGGTTTCCGGGCCGAGGGACGGCAACGTGATGTTTTGCGTCGAGACCGCGCCGACACCGGGCAGCAGCCACGGGCAGCGGGCGCCGACGGCGATGCTGGAAGAACTGATGGCGATACCGAGCTGGCCGGTGTCGGGGCAGCGGGCGGTGATGGAGAAGGTCATGGGTTTTGCTCCTTGTTCAGCCTTGGCTGATGGGGTGTCTGGGCGGGCCTCTTCGCGGGCAAGCCTCGCTCCTACATTTGGAATGCGTTCCCCTGTAGGAGCGAGGCTTGCCCGCGAACGCCGCGCCTCGGTCTACCGGTACTTACTCCGGAATCACCGCAATCACATCAATCTCCATCAACCACTGCGGTTGCCCCAGCGCCGACACCACCAACCCGGTCGAAATCGGAAACACACCTTTGAGCCACTTGCCGACTTCCTGATACACCGGCTCGCGGTAGCGCGGGTCGATCAGATAAGTGGTGGTTTTCACAATGTGGCTCAGGTCGCTGCCGGCTTCTTCCAGCAGCTGTTTGACGTTGCGCATGGCTTGCTCGGCTTGCGCACGCGGGTCGCCGAGGCCCACCAGGTTGCCCTCGAAATCGGTCCCGACCTGGCCGCGAACATACACGGTGTTGCCAGCGCGGACGGCTTGGCACAGGTCATTGTCCAGGCTCTGGTTCGGGTAGGTTTCCTTGGTGTTGAACATGCGGATGCGAGTGTGGGTTGGCGTGGCCATGTGAAGCTCCTGCAAAAGAATTAAGCGCTGACGATGGTTTTGTGGGCGAGCGGGGCGGTGTCGGCGGCACGCTGGTCGGCATCGCGGTAGTCGAGGTATGAACGCTGGATGGCGATGTGGTCGGCCACGTACTTGGCGTCATGCCAGACGCCCCAGATAAACGACGAACCACGCCGTGACTGCCACGGCAGGCCGAGGAAATACACGCCAGGCTCGCTCGACACGCCACGCTGATGCTGCGGCTTGCCGTTGTCGTCGAACGCGTTGACCTTCAGCCAGCTGTAATCCGTGGCAAAACCGGTGGCCCAGATGATCGACGTGACGCCAGCCTTGACCAGGTCGAGTTCAAGAATCGGGTTCGTCACGCAGTCCGGGTCCGGGAAGGTGTGCCGGGCTTCCGGTTCTTCCGGCAGGTCCAGGCCATTACGCTCGATGTAGGCGTCGGCGGCATCGAGCAGCGCCTTGTAGTTGTCATCGCCACGGGCCAGGTTTTCCGCCAGGTTGGGCTGGAAAGTCGCCACGGCGCCATTGAACGATTGGGTCAGGCCGACCAGGGTCATGCCGCGATGGGCCAGGCCACGGAAGTCTACGGTGCGACCGCCATGGGCGCCGCTGACGGCGATGGTCACGTGCTCGCGCCCCGGCTTCATCGCCGCTTGATCCCACTCACCGAGCACACCCAGCCACCAGCAGAAATCACGGTTGCGGTAGGCGCGAGGCGGGCGGTCGTGAGCGCCGACCGAGAGGTACACTTTCTTGCCGGCACCCTGCAATTCATCGGCGATCTGCACCCCCGACGACCCTGCACCCACCACCAGCACCGCGCCTTCGGGCAGTTGCTGCGGGTTGCGGTATTCAGCGGAATGGATTTGGGTGAACGGCGCGTCTTTCGGTGCAATCGGCGGGATCACCGGGCGCTGGAAAGGCCCGGTGGCGGCCACCACACGGTTGGCTTCGATCACGCCTTCGGAGGTTTCAACGGTGAAACCCGGGCGACCGACATTGCGCTCGACCTTCAACACGTCCACGCCAGTGCGGACCGGTGCGTTGAATTTCTTGGCGTAGGCTTCGAAATAATCGGCCACTCGCTCTTTCGGGGCAAAGCCGTCGGGGCTCAGATCGTCGAACTCCATGCCCGGAAAGCGATCGTGCCAGGCCGGACCATTGGCCACCAACGAATCCCAGCGCCCGGTGCGCCAGCGTTCGGCAATACGATTGCGCTCCAGCACCAGGTGCGGCACACCGAGTTTGCTCAAGTGTTCACTCATGGCCACGCCAGCTTGACCGGCGCCAACGATCAGCGTGTCTATTTTTATTGTTTCAGTGGTCATCTCTTTACCCTTCGAAGTGGGAGTCAGGTCGGTTATGGCCTGCCATCTCTTGGGCTCAAGACTAGGGTTCACCCCGGTATCGGTAAAATATTATTAAGTTGGGAACTGAGCATAAATAACGGATGCAGAGCGTTCAGCCCTGGCTTGCACAGGTTAAAAGGGAGAGATTGAGCCATGAACAGACAAACACTCAGCGACACCTACCGCGCTTACATCGACTGCCTCAACCGCCAGGACTGGCCCGCCCTGGGCCAATTGGTGGATGAAGACGCGCATTACAATGGCCAGCGCATCGGGTTATCCGGCTACCGGGCGATGCTGGAGCGCGATTTCCGTTCGATCCCGGATCTGCGCTTCGTCATCGAACGCCTCATCGCCGACCCGCCACACATCGCCGCCAGGCTGTGTTTCGATTGCACGCCAGTGGGAGAACTGTTCGGTTTGCCGGTGAACGGGCGGCGGGTGGTGTTTAGCGAGAATGTGTTTTATGAGTTCAAACACGGGAAGATCTGGAACGTCTGGTCGGTCATCGACAAGGCCGCGGTCGCGGCGCAGATCCTTTAAAAGGGGACCAATACCTGTGGTGAGGGGGCAAGCCCTCGTTGGGCTGCGCAGCAGCCCTGAAAACTGGGGGCGCTTCGCACCCCAACGGGGGCAAGCCCCCTCGCCACAGGGACGATGTTCAGTCAAAAGCACCGATCAGGCTTTGCTGGCCGCCAGGTAAGCGCCCAGTCGGCTGCCCATTTCGGCGCCCAAGGCTTGCAAGCCACTCAATGGCCGGACCATCACTTCAAATTCAACGATTTTGCCTTCCTCATTGAACCGGATCATGTCGATCCCTTTTAGCTCCTTGCCGCCGACCTGCGCGCTGAACTCGAGTACGACATTCAACCCGTCCGCTGTCGCCAATTCGCGGTGATATTCAAAGTTTTCAAAAACGTCGACCACGGTGTTCAGAATCATCGCCACCACGGCGGCTCCCGGGTATGGCGTGTGCGCCATGGGCGAGCGGAACACGGCTTTTGGGTCCAGCAACTCGGGCAAGGCCTGCAAGTCGCCCTGGCGGATCATCGCGTGCCATTGCTTCAAGGACTCGGCGGCTTTGGGGTGCAGGTTCAGTTCAGGCATTTTCAACTCCTTATTGTTGTTTTTTGGTCTGTAGAAACGCGGCCATCGCGGCGAAGCGCTGACGTGTTTCATGCTCGAAAATACGATTGACCAGCGGGTCCAGCAACCCGCCGAGCCAGCGCGGTCGAAGACGGACGCTGAAGGTGTAGATCAACTCCGATCGGTTGTCACCCAGATCACGATGACGCATCGACGCGGCCCACCACGCAAACACGCCCTCAGGCTCGACCAACAAGGCTGCGGCGACCTGTCCCGGCTGGAAGTTGACTGGGTCACACGTTGTCCTCGACGATTTTCGCCATCTTGCACCGGGTTTGGAGTATTGCAAAAAGCGCAATCATATTCAGATACACTTCGATGATGCCAAAACATCATCACGCGCCGTTGCGTTTCACCCGTATCGCTCACAGCATCGTCACCCGATTGCTGTTGCTAGCGCTGTGCATGGTCATTTTTGGTGCCGTGGTGCGTTATTACGTCTTGACCAATTTCCTGCGTGAAGACCTGAGCAGCGTGGTTGAAGGCCAGCAATTGACCCTCGCCACCTATGTTGCCAAGGACATCGACTACAAACTCGTCCAGCGTCAATTGATGCTGGATCGCCTGGCCGATTCGGTTCCGACCGATCTCCTGACGCAGCCGCAGCAGCTGCAAACGTGGCTGAAAGCGCATTACGAGTTCCAAACACTGTTCACCGCAGATTTGTTCATCGTCAGCGGCAAAGGGCGTTTACTGGCGAATTTCCCGGAACCGGTGGATACCGACTTCGCCGAGCGTGATTACATCCGGGCAGGGCTGGCGGGGCGCTCGTTGATCGGTCAACCGGCGCTCGACAAGGCGACCCAGACGCCGATTCTGCCCATGTCCGCGCCCATCAAGAATGCCGCCGGTGAAGTCCAGGCGGTTTTGGTCGGCGTCAGCGTACTGGGCGCCACGGGGCTCCTGGATTCGTTGCTGCAGAGTCGCGTCGGCGATGCCACCGGGGATTTCCTGCTGGTGTTCCCCGAAAGCCGCTTGTATATCGAGTCTTCCAGCCGTGATATGCGACTCAATCCAACGTCGGCCCCCGGCGTCAATGCCTTGCATGACCGGGCGATGGCGGGGTTCCGCGGCACTGGGCTGACCCTCAATTCAAAAGGGGTCGAGGAAGTCGCCGCCATCGCCGCCGTACCGAGCGCCAATTGGTTCATCGTCGCCCGTTTGCCCGCCAGCGAGGCGTTTGCCACCGTGACGCGCACCCAGCATTTCCTGATGAAGGGCGCGGTGTTCTCGATTCTGTTTTTCGCCACGTTCGCCTCCATTGGTCTGTATTTTGTGTTCCGCCACCTGTTCCGTGCTGCCGAGCAGGCGGATCGCATGACCCGCGATGAACTGCCCCACGCGCCGTTGGCGGTGGTGCGTCATGATGAAGTCGGGCACCTGATTTCGGCGTTCAATCGGCTGTTGCTCAAGTTGAATGACAAACAGGATGAACTGAAGAAAATCGCCCATCACGACACCCTGACGGGCCTGTGCAACCGCCATCACCTCTCCGGTCGCCTTCGGCAGGTGTTGTCCCTGGCGCGACGCACCAGTACCCAGGTTGGCCTGTTGTTCATGGACCTCGATGGTTTCAAACACATCAACGACACGTTGGGCCACGAGGCGGGCGATGAGGTGTTGCGCCAGGTGGCGCGGCGCTTTTCGTCCGTGGTGCGCGAGAGCGACACCCTCGCGCGCATTGGCGGCGATGAGTTTGTCGTGCTGCTGAGCGACCTGGGCGTCGATGCCGAACAGACCCTCAGCCGCGTGGCGACCCAATGCATCGAGGCCTTGAGCGCACCGTTTTTTATTTCCGGCACGGTATGCATTGTCGGTGTGTCGATCGGCATCGCCTTGGGCGACGGGCAAAGTTCCGCCGACACGCTGCTGCTGGCCGCTGACCGCGTGATGTACCAAGCGAAGAAAACCGGGCGTGGGCGGTATGTGACTTATAAGCTTTAGGCCTTTAAGCTGGCGGCTTTCCCCGATGACCAAGGATGGAAAGTGGCCATGATCACAATCGGTAGTCAGAACAACGCCCCGACGCCGCAACATCAGCATCACGATGTTTATGTTTTTCACATCGACCCGTCCCGGCCCGACAAACCGTTGTGTTTCGAACAGTCGATTGGCGGCGGGCATTGCGAGCAGGGCGGGGCGATATGGCTAGCGGTTGCGCAGCTTGAGGCCTGGCCCGGTGACTGGCGCCAGCACCTGGAAAAATCCGGCTGTGGCTGGGTGGCCGCACTGGTGGATGCCCATCACGCTGCTGATCAGTCGACTATCGTCGCCATGATCCTCAAACAGCACGCCAAGCCACCGAGCCTGTGGGGTTCAACCGCCGGCTGGTTCAAACGCAACTTTTCCATCACCGGCCGCTACGGCGTTTAATTGAGGAGCAACCCGATGAGCCAGAGCCTGGAACGGGCGATTGCAATCGCCGCAGCCGCCCACGAAGGACAGGTCGACAAGGGTGGATCGCCTTACATCCTGCATCCACTGAAAGTCATGTTGCGGGTGACGACCCTGGAAGAGCGGATCGTCGCCGTGCTGCATGACGTGGTCGAAGACACCGGCATCAGCCTCGAAGCGCTGCGCCAGGAAGGTTTCAGCGAAGCGGTGTTAGAGGCGATCGCATCGGTCACCAAAGTCGAGGGTGAATCCTATGAGGCGTTCGTCGAACGCGCAGCGCTGAACCCGATAGGCCGAGTGGTCAAACTCGCGGACCTGGAAGAAAACAGCGACTTGTCGCGGATTGCGCAGCCGTCATGGGACGATCTGGAGCGGGTTGAGAAGTATCGGCGGGCGATTGGCGTGTTGCGGTCGTAACACGCCAGATCAATGTGTGCAGAGAGGGTTTATCACCGCGCCGTGGTCGCACTCAAGGCATCCCACACCGCCATGACCTGAGTCACCGACGCATCCATCACCGCATGGGGAATCTCGTCTCTGGCCAGCGCCGTCAAGCCCAACAGAAAACTGTCAAACATGGCGGCCAGGGCTTTGGTGTCGGTAGTGACCGGCAGTTCGCCCTGAGCAATCGCGCGTTCGATGCAGGCGATAATGCCCGCCCGGTTGCGAGCCCGGACCTCGGCCAGTGGCGCAGAAACGGCGGTGGGCTGTGCCGAGCAGGTGTTTTTCACCCCAGGCGTGCGCCCGGTCCTCGGGGTGGTGATGACCTGGATGCTGGCGCACAACATTCTTTATACCTATGTCGCGCCCTTCGTGACCCCGGCCGGGCTGGCCAGCGATATCGATCTGGTGCTGCTGGTGTTCGGCATCGCCGCGTTGCTCAGTATCTGGATCACTGGGCGGTTGGTGGACCGGTATCTGCGCAACGCCGTGTTGCTCAGCCTCGCCACGTTCGCCGCGACAGCCTGCGTTTTCGGATTCTTTTCCCAATCCGTGATCGTCATCTATGTCGGCACCTTTGTCTGGGGTCTGACCTTCGGCGGCGCCGCGACACTGCTGCAGACCGCACTGGCTGATACGGCGGGCGAGGGCGCGGACGTTGCCTTGTCCATGAACGTCGTGGCCTGGAACGGCGCGATCGCCATCGCCGGTCTGTTCGGTGGTGTGCTGCTCGATCAGGTCGGTGTCGTGTCGTTTCCGTGGGTATTGCTGGTGCTGCTGGCGGGGTTATGGATTGCCGTTGGCGCGCGGGTGCATGGTTTTCCGCAGGGGCAACGGCAGGGCGGTGCGGCGGTGGTCGGTCATTGATGGGGGCGCGGGTTTACGACGCCTGGTTCAAATCGAGCGCTGATTCACCCGCCGGGTCAATTCTTCGGCGGACTCCTTGCGCTCCGAATAGCGATCAACCAGGTCGGGGCGATCGCGCAGCAGCAACGTGAACTTGACCAGTTCCTCCATTACATCCACCACCCGGTCGTAGAGCGCCGAGGGTTTCATGCGGTTGCCCTCGTCAAACTCCAGATAGGCTTTGGGCACCGAGGATTGATTGGGGATGGTGAACATGCGCATCCAGCGCCCCAACACGCGCAGTTGATTGACCACGTTGAAGGATTGCGAGCCGCCACACACCTGCATCACCGCCAGGGTCTTGCCCTGGGTCGGGCGAATCGCGCCGATGGCCAGCGGCACCCAGTCTATTTGGGCCTTGAACACCGCCGACATCGAGCCGTGACGCTCCGGCGAACACCAGACCTGGCCTTCGGACCATTGCATCAGCTCAAGCAGTTCCTGGACTTTCGGGTGATCGTTCGGCGCATCGTCCGGCAGTGGCAAACCGGAGGGGTTGAAGATCCGCGTCTCGGCGCCGAAGTGTTCGAGCAAACGCGCGGCTTCTTCGACCATCAGGCGACTGAAGGAGCGGGCGCGGGTCGAGCCGTACAGCAGCAAAATCCGTGGTTTGTGCGGACCGGTTTGATCAGGAGTTTGAATCAGTGAGGTGTCGAGATTGGGCAGCGGGTGAGTCATGAAAGGCTCCAGTTACAAGGTGCTGATGCGGTCGAGTTCCCGCTTCAAGGCATCGCGATCAAGTTCGGCGAAGGGCAGGGCAAGGAAGGCTCTGCAGCGGGTTTCGATACGTGCCAGGGTTGATTGGAAGGCGGCGGATACCGCGGCTTCGTCGCCCGTCACCTCCGATGGATCTTCCAGTCCCCAATGGGCTTTCAGCGCCGGGCCGAAGTAGACGGGGCAAGCCTCACCGGCCGCCTTGTCGCAGACCGTGATGACGATGTCCGGCGGGTTGGCTTCGAAGGCGTCGTTGCCTTTGCTGCTCAAGCCTTCGATGGCAATCCCGGCTTCTTGCAAGGTGATCAGGCTGCGCGGCAGGACCTGGCCCTTGGGAAAGCTGCCGGCGCTGACCGCTTCGAAGCCCTGCGGCGCCAGATGATTGAACATCGCTTCGCTAAGGATGCTGCGGCAGCTGTTGGCGGTACACATGAATAGAACGCGCATGGAAACTCCGATGGGTCAGGTCAGCAGCACGCTGCGGTATTGAGTGGGCGGTCGCTCATCTGATTGAGGCGGGCGGTGTTTTCCTCAAGCCAGTCGGCGTTGGCGTGCAATGTGGTTTCAAGCACCGCGCGAACCCAGGCGGGCAGTTCGGGATTGAGCCGGTAATACACCCATTGCCCCTGGCGTCGATCAAGCAGCAGGCCGCATGCCCGCAGCTGCGCCAGATGGCGCGAGATCTTCGGCTGGCTGTCGTCCAGCGCACAGACCAACTCGCAGACGCACAACTCGCCCTCACGGGTAATCAGCAGGGTGGCCCGGGCGCGGGTTTCGTCGGACAGGCATTTGTAGAGGGCGGGAGGGCTGAGCATGGGGGCGTCTTAGAGGTGTGGAAGTCCGAATATACGGATGTCCATATGTAATGCGCAAGTCGCGAATTCGAATGCACCGGAAGGACACTTGCGAAAAATCGCATCAAAAGGCCATCACTTAACTTGTTACAGAACCTTGCAGTCAGGCAGAATCCGCAGCTTCAGTTTCAGGGAAGACCCCATGATCGCTTCATTGCAGAGCGCTGCCGCGCAAATACGCCAGGCTGTTCGCGTGGCTACCGAAGGTTTGGTAGGGCGCGAGCAGTTGGCTGAGCTGATTGTGCTGGCCGCCGTCGCTCAGGAACATATCCTGGTGATCGGCCCGCCGGGCACTGCCAAAAGCGCCGTGGTGCGGCGGGTGGCGCAATCCATGGGGGGACGCTATTTCGAATACCTGTTGGGTCGGTTCACCGAACCGTCGGAACTGTTCGGCGCGGTAGACCTGAAAAAACTGCGCGAAGGCACCGTCGAAACCGACGTCAGCGGCATGCTGCCGGAAGCCGATATCGTCTTTCTCGACGAAGTCTTCCTCGGGTCTACGGCCATCCTCAACACCCTGCTGGGCGTGCTCAACGAGCGACGTTTCCGCCGCGGCCACACCCAAATCCAGTGCCCATTGCGCGTCTGTGTCGGGGCCGCCAACGGCCTGCCCGACGACGAAGCCCTGGCAGCATTCGGTGACCGCTTTCTGTTGCACCTGTTTGTCGAATCGGTGCCGGATAACCAACTGGAAGCGATGCTGGCGGGCGGTTGGCAGTCCGAGCAACGGCCGGTTCAGCAGTTGCTGGGCTTGAGTCAACTGGACACCCTTGGCCAGGCGCTGAAACAGGTCGACCTGACCCAGGTGCGTCCCGCGCTGGCCCAGGCCATTCGCCGACTGCGTGAGGCCGGTATCCAGTTGTCGGATCGGCGCATTGTCAAATCGCAACGGCTGATCGCCGCGGCGGCGTTGCTCGGTGGGCGCCTTGAGGCCACCGACGCGGACCTGTGGCCGCTGCTGTATGTGTTACCGACCAAAGAAACCCAGCAGCATGGCCGCGAGGTGCTTCGCGAGATCTTCGCGCCGTCCAGCAACAGCCATTTGTTCAGTGCCGTGGAAGAGGCGACCTTGCAGCCGATGTCGCGGCTCAATCGTCTGCTGGAAACGGCCGAGGACTACCTGGCGCGCAGCGAACCGCCAGCCAGTCCGTTGCTCGAAGGCCTGCTGCGGGAGATCGATGCCAACTTCAATAGCCAGACCATGCCGGCGCGGTTGCAGGAAGTGCGAGGGCAAATGGCCCGTCTGTTGACGCCCTCGGTATGAGTGTCCCGGCAATGGGTTGGACCTGGCGGCCACGGCAGACGTCCGCCGAACCACAGGCCGCCGTGGCCTGGGGCGAGGCTGCGCGACGCCTGCTTGCGCGGTTGTCGATGATCCCCGCCGAGCAGGCCGCGCGCCTGCAAGCCACGGCCAATCGTGATGTGTTGGTGGTGGTGGGTGTGGCCAGCGATCTGCCTTGGGTCGATGGGGTTGAATACGCGGCGGCGGATCAGTGTGCGCCAGGGTTGTGGCTACCGACCAGTTGGGAGCCTGAGATGCCGACGGATCTGGTGGGCCAGGCGTTGTCGAGCCGCTTTGCTCGCTCACCGCTGTTGCTGTGGCGTGATCCGCCCGTGGTGATTCCCCTGGATCGACAACTGCCGGTAACCCCGCAGCATCTGCAACGAATCGATGCTTATTGGGCGGGGCGCTGATGCAGTTACCTGAAGCCCTGCGCCCGTGGCGTGAATGGCTGGAATGGTTTGCCCCGCAGCATTTGCCGTTGTTCGCCGACCTGTTGGGGCGGATCAACCCGGTGCTGGGTCCATTACGCGGCCGGCAGCAAGGTGGCATTCCCGAACCCGATGGCTTGGGTGACCTGCAACGCCGTGGCCCCTATGAACGGTTGCTGTCCAGTGAATGGCTGCTGGCCGACGAGGTGCCCGACGAATTCCTGCGCAGGGCGGCGGTGGGCGAGCATATGTTCCTGGCGCCGCAGTACCGCGCCCGCGAAGCCAACCGCTTGATTGTCGTATTGCTGGATGCCGGCCCTCTGCAATTGGGCGCAGCACGGCTGGTGCATCTCGCGTTGATGATGTTGCTCGCACGTCGTGCCCGTGAGGCCGGGGCCGAGGTGCGCTGGGGCATTTTGCAAAGTGCACCGCAGTTGCATGAATTCGACAGCGCAGCACAACTCAAGCGCCTGTTGCAGGCCCGGACCTGGCAGACAGTGACCGATGACCACTGGCAGGCCTGGCGCGCCTGGCTGGCTGAACAGCAACCGGATGCCGGTGAATGCTGGATGGTGGGGCAACGCTTGCCCAAAACCGACAGCCAGTTGTGCACCCACCGGGTTCAGATACACCGCAGCCTGGACGGGCGCAACTTGTCGTTTGAATTGCAGGCCGCGACCACCCGACGGGTGTCGCTTCCGATACCTGACGAGCGTTTGGCCTTGCAGTTGCTCAAAGGCCAGTTTGACGGTGAGGTGGCCGTGACTGCGCCGGCGGTCAAAGGCGACGTGGCGCGTGTCGTCCTCACGTTACCGCCGGTCATTTCCAGCGCGGGCACCCATGTCGCGATGAAAATGCTCGACGAGGCGGGCATGGTGGTGATCAGGCTGCCGGCAGAAAACCAGAAAAAAGCCCTGGAAGTGCGCCGCCATCACTGGACTTTCGGGCAGGTGCCGCTGGCCGCTGCCTTTATGAATGGCACGCTCGGCGCGGTGATGAGCGCTCAATTTCATTTGGTGTTCTGGAACATGCCCGGTCTGAACATGGTTGAAAAACCTGATCGTGACGAAATGCAACTGCCGCCCGGCACTGCGACGTTGTTACCTGCCGCCTGGTTGCGCAACAAATCGGCCGGCCGCCTGTTCCTGCTGGATAGCCAAGGCCATCTGGCCTTTTGGGTGATAGCCGGCGCAAAAACCCCGGCTTCGCCAAAGATCCGTAAAACCCATCGCTTGGCGGCAGGCGTACTGGGCCTGGCCAGGGTCGATCGAGAGGTGGTGGCCTATGTGCGCAAGGACGGCAATCGGTTGCACGCTCATTCGGTAGACGCCGAAGGCAACGTGTCTTCCGGTCACGTGGTTGGCATAGCCGATGGCGTGACTCAGGTGCTGTTCGCCGCCACGACAGTCTGGCGCGGCGCGTTCGGCGGCTGTGCGCTGTTGACGGAGGAAAACGGCTGCGAGCGCTGGATGGTGATCGGTGCAGGCAGTAGTCCGGTGCCGATGGAACGTATCGAGCTGGTCAGTGGCTGGAAAGCGCTGGGGTTGTTGCGACTAGAGCGCGAAGATCATTACTCCCTGCTAGTGATCAGCCCCAACCAGCAAACCATTGCCCTGCACAGCGCCGGGCAGCAGCGGGTGTTGTTCACCACAGTCGATGCGATTGCCCGGGTTAGCTTTTGTCCCATGAGCGGGCTGGTCGCCGCCTTGACCGGTACCCGCGAACTGCTGGTGTACTCGGTTCCTCAGGGCACGATGCGCCTGCAAGTGTTCTGTAACAAGATGCCGGAAAAAACCGAGGAAGGCGCCAATGCTTGAGCATGACGCAGCATTGATTCGCCGCCCGGTGCTGACCGGGCATCAGCAGATAGAAGGCCTATGGTTTTCCTGCGAGCGTTTTGACGAGAGTGAGCGTGCGCGCCTGATCCTCGATCAATGGCAGACCGGCGCCAGCGTCTACCGCTTCGCCGACGGTGACTTGCTGCGGTTTTGCCATCCGGTTTCGGTGCAGTGTGAAGCGATGCTCGGCTGGCCGTTGATCCGCCAGGGCCGGGCCTTGTGCTCTGCACCGTTGGCCCCGCAGGAAATACGCGGCTTGCCCGCCGCCGATGTCTGGCTGGTACGTGGCAGCCACGTCACGGCCTTGCATCTACGGGACGCTACGGCGCTTGCGCCAAGCCAGTGGCTTGATGTCAGCCGCTACACCTTGCTCGACACGTACGACTGCCGCAGCACGCTGCCGGAACCGGAAGTCGAACCGCTGGCCGTCCAAACCGATGTGCGGGAAATCCTCGGCGGCGCACTCGGGCCGGTCAGCCCGGAACGCGAAGCGGTGATGCAAGCCCTGCTGGAACGCCAGCGCAATGCGCCGAAAAACCAGCCCCAGCCAGCCCGCACGCCTGGGACCAATCGCGGGAACAATGCCCAAAGGGCCTCTTGGCCCTGGCTGAAACTCGGTGCGACGGCGGTGATATTGGTGGCTGTGTTCTGGATGGGTTCGCAAGGCAAAAGCAACGGCTTGCCGCCGTTACCGGCGAGTCCGACGACGCCCGCATCGTTTCAAATAAGCGGTGTACTGGTGGGGACGCTGATCGGTTCAGTGTTGTTCACGCTGTTATTGATTAGCTTGCGCAGTGTCCTGCGTCGCGATACGCCGATGCAGAGTGGGGCGCCGCGAGCACCGGCGCAGCCGTCACTGGCCCCGCGTGCCACGCCGACGCCACCCAAGCCCGTTGCCTGGCGCCGCTGGTTGACCCGTCTGACCCTGAATTCGCGGCTGTCCGGGCTGTACGGCAAGCGTCAGGCCGCCTACATGCGCCGCATGCTCGACATGTTCGAGAACGGCGACCTGGAAGAAGCCTTGCGCCATGCCATTCCTTTGGGCGGGGGGCAGAGCAGCGTGGATCAGTCGTTTGGCACGCCACAACGGCGTCAGGAACTGGCGATCAATCAACAACGTGCGTCCGGGCGCGCGATGCTGTTCGAGCAGGGGATGGAGTCCCATCTGAGGGAGATTTACCGGCAAACGTTTGAGCGCCTGGACCGTGAAGGGCGTATCGAAGAGGCGGTGTTTGTCCTCGCAGAACTGCTCAAGGTGCGCCAGGAATCCCTCGATTACCTGGAAAAACACGGCCGTCATCAGCAGGCGGCGGACCTGGCCCTGGCGTGGGACATGCCGGCGGCGGTCATCGTGCGTTTGCTGTGCCTGGCCGACAACTGGCAACGCGCCTTGCAGGTGGCACGGCGTGACGATGCCTTCGCGGACGCGGTCGTGCTGCTGCACAAGAAATGGCCCGAAACCGCCGATCGCCTGCGCCTGGAGTGGGCGCAATCCCTGACCGGCAAAGGTCTTTGGCTGCAAGCGGTGGACGTGGTCTGGAGCTTGCCGGCCGAGCGCGCACAGGCCGCGCAATGGCTGCTCAACGCCGAAGCCGCAGGTGGACGGCTGGCCATTGGCGCACTGGTCAAACGCGCGATTTTACTGCCCGATACCCTGGAGGCCTACGGGACGTGGGTCGAGCAGCTGCGAGACGATCCGCAGCGCTTCGTCGAGCGAGCGGTCCTCGCCGAAACGTTGCTGCTGCACAAGACTCAGACCGGCGCGTTGGCCTGGCTCACCCGGGCCACGGTGCATGCGATCATCGCCGACCAGGCCAGTGGTCATGGCCGGCTGACCCTGACCCAGCTGCAAACGCTGGTCAAGATGAGCAAGGACAAACTGCTGCATGCCGACCTGCCGGGCAAGCTGCCGGCGCCGCCTGCCAGCCAACCCTTGCGCAACGTCGACTCACCCCTGCAATGGACCGCCCCGGCGATGGGCAATCGGGCCATTCTCGATGCGGTGCCGCTGGAGGATTCACGTTATTTGTTGGCGCTGGGGGAGGCCGGCGCCGTGGTGATCGATGCCGCTGGCAAGACACTCTTTCATTTTCCGGTACCGGCGCAGGCCATCGTCCTGGGCCACAGCCGCCAGATGGCGCTGGTCCTGGCCCGCCGCGACGACGTGTGGCGCATCAGCAAGCTGGACCTGGTCAACCGCACCGCGACGGATCTGGGTGTACAGAGACTGGATGTGTTCGCCAAATCCTTCGACGGCACGGCATGGACCATCGGCCGTGGGCACCAGTTACGGGTGGTGGACGTCGATCGCGGGTTTACCACGCTGTGGCATGTCAGTGATTTACCCGGCCGCATTTTGAGCCTGCAGGACGACGAACAGGGCGAATACCTGTGGCTGTCCGATCCGCAGCAGGGCAGCCAGCTCTGGCACTATCGTTTGCCGGATCGGCGGCTGATCAGCCGTGAACCCACGCCGGCGAGGATTTATGAGGACGGTTATCAGCTGTTCCATGCGTCTAGCGAAGTTCCTGAATACCGCATCCTGTCCGAGGGAGAGGGCGACCCGCTGCTTTTACTGGAGCAGCGCGGCGAACGTAAGGGCTTTCGGTTGCCCGACTGCGAGGATGTGGGCATCCATGAAGCCCCGGTGCGCCTGTTTCTGTCCGGGCACTGGGCGTTGATCGGCTATGTCGTCAACGACCAGGACACCCGCTGGCAATTGATCTACCTCAGCAGAGATCGACTCTGCGTCCAACTGCAATGGCCGCAGCATCATGTGCAAGCACGCTGCGTGGGCGCTGACTGGTTGCTGTTCGACCACCAGGGCAGGCTGAGTCATATCAATGTCGACGAGGCGAGCCAGCGCAACCTGTCGCTTTCCTGACCATTCGTTCAATCGATAGTCATCATCAGAAAATGCGAGTTCTGTTTTTTCAGCATCGGAGGAGGATAGCGTCATACCGATCTCGCTTCTGAAGGAACCTGCGCGATGAGACTCTCAACTGCTTTCGCCCTTATCGCCGTACTGACCGGCGCTTTCGCCGCCGCCCCGGCCTACGCCGCTGACCCGCAGGCTTGTCATTTCGTGCCGATGGGGGATAGCAGCGCCAACCTGCAACATTCTCAATCGGTGGGCGTGCTCTACAGCGAAAACACCGTCAACACCCTCCAATACCTTGAGAACTACCATTCGGTCGCGGTCAACGGCAGTAAGAACGCCGCCCTCGATTCGCGCATCAGCAATGCCTTCATCAAAAGTTCCGATCCGACGCTGGCGATCGACTGGCTGATGGGTTCGCTGCAGAAACAATTCGCCTCGGTCACCGTCTACGACAACCTCGATGCGCTGGTGGCTGCTCGCCCGGATGTGGTGGTGATGCTGGACACTTACAGTCGCTTGGTTTCGAAGCGCAACAACCAGGTCGAAGCGCGATTCCTCGCCAAGTTCTACGACACGAACCTGCAATACATCGGCAAGGCTGAAGGCTCCCGTGAACAGCAAATGCCCTCGGTCTGGGTCCATGGCAAAGCGGCACCCGAGATTGCCGCGCAAATCGACCAGCAAACCGAGTTGCAGGTGAATGCGTTGAAACAGTTCGATGCATCGCTGAAGGCGCTGGTGACTTCGGGCAATGTGGCGCGGGTGGCGACTAACTGAGGCGATTGCTGCCTCAGTCTTTTGGCTTGTTTCCCAGGACCGCTGATAACTGATCCGCGACCCGCGCTTTGACAGTGCCTTCGTCGCCGCCGGCACAGAAGACCGCGCATGGCGCCGTGTGCCCGTTCGCGGTGCTGTCGGGCGGTTTGGGCGCGACTGGGGATCCGTTCGACACGAGGGGAAAAAGCATGGCTGATGGCTCAGGGGAAAGGGTCACGACGCTACGGCGTCCCGCAGGTTGCCGGAAAACAAATCCACCACCGCTTCGATTGTTTTTATGCGGCGCTTTGGCTAGCCTCGCACAAACCCGCAAGATCAGGCATAAACATGCATCCCGTCATCGAACTTCCTTCCCTGCGCCGACAAAAAATCCTCTTGATTCTGGAACGTGACGGCAAGGTCATGGCCTCCGAGCTCAGCCAGCATTTCGCCGTGTCCGAAGACACCATCCGCCGCGACCTGGCGGAACTGGACAGCGCGGGCCTGGTGCAGCGGGTGCACGGCGGGGCGTTGCCGCGGCCCAAGGACAGCGGCAAGGACTACTTCACCCGTGTCAGCGAAACCGATGAAGTGAAAACCCACCTGGCGCAACTGGCCGCGCGGTACGTGCAGGCTGGCCAGATCGTGATTTTCGATTCCGGCTCGACCACGCTGCAGATTGCCCGGTCGTTGCCGGCGGATATCACCATTACTGCCGTTACGGCCTCGCCGATGATCGCGATCACCCTGGCGGAATTTAAAGGCATCAAGGTGATTCTGGCCGGCGGTCAGCTCAATCCGGCGACGATGTCGGCGAGCGGGCATGACACGTTGCGGCTGTTTCAAGGGATCAAGGCGGATTTGCTGTTCACCGGGGTGTGCGCGATTCATCCCGAGGTCGGCATCAGCTCGCTGCACTTCGATGAAGTACCGGTGAAGCAGGCGATGCTCGACAGCGCGGCCCATGTGGTGGCGGTGACCACGGCGGACAAACTGGGCGCGGTGGAGCCCTTTGTGGTTGCGCCTTGCCGACGTATCCAGACGCTGATCACCGAGCGTCATCTGGCGTCGGGCAATGTCGAGGACTATCAGCGGCTGGGCATCGAAGTGGTGCAAGCCGATACGGCGGTTTAAGCGCTAGTGCAACAAATGCACGGCCAGGCCGATCAACCCACAGCCGATCAACACCTCGATCACTCCGCGCTTGAAGCGAAACAACGCGACCGCCGCTGCCATCGCGATCAGCGCCGAAGGCCAGTCGAGGTGGCCGCTGAAGCCGTTGGGCCAGAGCACGTGGTAGCCGAAGAAACCTGCCAGGTTGAGAATTACCCCGACCACGGCGGCGGTAATGGCCGTCAGCGGCGCGGTGAATTTCAGTTCGTTGTGCGTCGACTCCACCAGCGGCCCGCCGGCGAGGATGAACAGGAATGACGGCAGGAAGGTGAACCAGGTGACCAGCGTGGCGGCGAGGGCGCCAGCGAGGAACAGGTGCTCGGCGCCGAACACCTGCTGCACATAGCCACCGACAAAAGCGACGAAAGCCACCACCATGATCAGCGGCCCGGGCGTGGTTTCGCCCAGCGCCAGACCATCGATCATCTGGGTCGGCGTCAACCAGCCATAGTGACCGACCGCGCCCTGATACACATACGGCAGCACCGCGTAGGCACCACCGAAGGTCAGCAACGCCGCTTTGGTGAAGAACCAGCCCATCTGGGTCAAGGTGCCGTCCCACCCGAACAACGCGGTGAGCACGCCCATCGGCAATGCCCATAGCACGGCGCCGATCAGTGCCAGGCGCAGCAGTTTCATCGCACTGAAACGGGCATGTTCAGGTGTCGGGGTGTCGTCATCGATCAGTGCCGGGCCGTAGGAGGCGTTCGCTGCTCGGTGGCCGCCGTTGCTGAATTTCTCAGGGACCCACCGTCCGCCGAAATAACCGATCACGGCCGCTCCCAGCACAATCAGCGGGAACGGCACATTGAACGCAAAAATGGCCACGAATGAGGCTGCTGCGATCCCCCATAACCACCCGTTCTTCAATGCCCGCGAGCCGATTCGATGGGCCGCCTGCAGCACAATCGCGGTCACCGCCGGCTTGATCCCATAAAACAATCCGGCCACCACCGGCACATCCCCGAAGGCGATGTACACCCAGGACAAGCCAATCAGGATAAACAGCGACGGCAACACAAACAGCACGCCGGCCATCACGCCGCCCAGGGTCCGGTGCATCAGCCAGCCGATGTACGTCGCCAACTGTTGCGCCTCCGGGCCGGGCAACAACATGCAGTAGTTGAGCGCATGTAGAAAACGCCGCTCCGACATCCAGCGCCGACGCTCGACCAATTCCTGATGCATGATCGAAATCTGCCCGGCCGGGCCACCGAAACTGATGAAGCCGAGCTTGAGCCAGAAGAGGAAGGCTTCGCGTAGGGGTACGGCTTGGGGTTTTGCGAATGTATCGCTCAAGAGGTGAGCCTTTTTCATAGACCGGCGGTTTGCTTACAGTAGCGGGGAATAGGTGCGCGCGTTTGATCGTTCCCACCCTCTGCGTGGGAACGATCAAGCACCGCTTCCGTAGGAGCAAAGCTTGCTCGCGAAGACGGCATCACATCCGGCAATGATGTGACTGACAGACCGCTTTCGCGAGCAAGCTTTGCTCCTACGGGGACGGGTGTGCTTGAGACTTACTGCGTCCCGAACATCGCCGTCCAGTAGATCCCGCCATCACTTTTCGGGTCCACCGCATACGCCGCGCCGAGTTCGTGGAACTGCGGGTTCATCAGGTTGGCGCAGTGCCCCGGGCTGCCGAGCCAGCCATCGACGACTTTGCGGGTAGTGTCTTGGCCGGCGGCGATGTTTTCGCCGATCTGCTGCGCGATGTAGCCGCCCAGTTCCGCGCGGTCACCTGGGGTACTGCCGTCGCGACCCTTGTGATCGAAGTAGTTATTGTTGGCCATGTCACGGCTGTGGACTTCGGCGACCGCCCCCAGGGTGGCGTTCCAGGCCAGCGGCGTGGTGGCGGCGAACGGCTGGCCGCCGCACTGACGCGGCTGGGCGCGCGCGGCGTTAAGCAATTCCAGCAGCTTCTGACCTTCAGCGGAAGCATCGCCCAGGCGCCCGCTCAACAGCGGACGCGCAAGGACGATGCGCCACTGGCTGCCTTCGCGGCTGACGCCAACATCGATAAATTGCGGGTTCAACACCACCTGACAGAAGCTTTCCTGCACGGCCTTCATGGCCGACGTCGCATCGCGCGGGCCGGACAGGGTGATCGCCTGCACGTTGACCATCGGATACTTCGCTTGCGCCATCGCCTGTTGCAGGTCGATGTTCTGCGTGGCGGACAGCACCAGCCGTGGATCGGCCGCCAGCGGCGGCAACTCCGGCGATGCCTGACCGCCACAACGCTGCACTTGGCTGCGATAGGTATTGATCGACTGAACCAGTTGCGTCTCGTCAGTGGCCAAGGCACTGGTAGCGAACACCAGGCCTGACGACAACGCCGCAACACACAAAACGGATGATAGGACGCGCATGAAAATCCCCCTTGAACGGACTGCGCCCATGATGCGCGATTTCACCCCGTTCAGGGCACTGCCTTTTCCAATGATTTGCCGACTACAATGAAGCGAAGTCGCCCGCCGACGCCCTGAAGAGCCTGCCCATCATGCGCCTCCCGTGGATAGCCACCTGCCTTGCCATCACCCTGCTTGCAGGCCAGGTTTTCGCTGATGATCAGGAGCAAAAAAAAGAAGTGGCCGTGGACAAGGCCCAGGTACTGGAAGAGAAGGCCGCCGACAAAGGCAGCACGGCACCGGCGCCGAAAAAGGCCGAGACCATCACCCAATCCGAAGTCCAGGCTGTCGACCCGGCAGGCACTGCGCCGCTGGACGAAGCCATCACCTGCATGGCCCGCAGTATTTACTGGGAAGCCAAGGGCAAGGACTCCGCCGACATGGAAGCGGTCGCTAACGTGGTGATGAACCGGCTCGGTCATGCGGGCTTTCCGGACACGGTGTGCGGGATCGTCAAGCAAGGCTCGGAAAAGCACGCCTGCCAGTTTTCCTGGTGGTGCGACGGCAAGCCGGACACGGCCCAGGAAGACGTGCCCTATGCGATGGCCAAGGAAATCGCGCGCAAGGCGCTGAACAAGCAACTACCGGATCGCACCCATGGCGCGATGTATTTTCATGACCGGACCGTGAAGCCGGATTGGGCGCATGAGTACATCAAGACGGCCCAGATCGGGTTGTTCACGTTTTACAAACCTCATGATGGCGACGCGAAATAGCGTAGTTAGGCGTGGCCCAGCGCAATGGCAAAGGACACCACGATCAGGCAGGCAAGCGCTGTGTTGATATTCATGAGAGGTTCATCCGAGCTGTTTTAGGTGGTGCCATCGTGAACAGGTCGGGGGGAAATGAAAAATTCGCTTTCGTGATGTGAATGATCGAAAGAAATGATGGGATCAAAAGTCACAGCTTTATATGGCTGACGAACACCTTGTGGCGAGGGAGCTTGCTCCCGCTGGACTGCGAAGCAGTCCCTTCTTTTTAGGTAAAGAGAGGGCCGCTTCGCGACGCGGCGGGAGCAAGCTCCCTCGCCACAGGTTCAGTGTCAGCAGACTAGGCCCGCTTCAATACCCCTTCCAATGCCCCGGCACCCAAACCCACTCGTTGTGAGCCCATCGATAGTGCCCAGCCACCCAGTGATACCCCGGCGCGGGCATCACCGGGACCATTTCCACCCGTGGCGGCGGTCGGTGCGGGCGGGCCGGTTCGATGACGCAGCCGGACAGGGTGATCGCCATGAGGCCGGCGATAACGGTGGTCTTGAATAGTCGGGACATAGCCAGATTCCTTGATTCAGTCGAACCGGCGCCCGGATGGCGAACCGGCAGGTCTTGCGTTCACGACTCAACGGACCCAGCGCCCTTCGATCCAGTACCAGTTCGGTCCGCGCGCCTCCCAATGACCGGGCATCCAGCGCCCTGCGTGGTGCATCCGTTGCCAATGCCCCGGCGCCCACACATAACCCCGACCGTCCCAGCGCCAGTGGCCGTTGTCCCAGGCATAACCGGGGCGGGCCATGGGCGCCTGCTCCATGCGCGGTGGCGGTGGCGCCTGGCGAATGATGATCTCGGGCTGGGCAAATACCGGCGTGCTCGCCAGCGCCGCGAGCGCCAGGGGAACGAGCAAGACATGCCGCAACTTGATCAAGGGGTGCACAGCTTTCATGACAACTCCTCAGGGCTTGCATCCGAAAGTGGATGTTGCTGATGAATTGGACGTCGTATCGGCAAAAGATTGGGTGCGCAGAAAATGAAATTTTTGTCACGTAGGCGGGCAGGGCCAGCACGCACCTGCGGCGAGCAAGCGCCCTCGCCACAAATCTGTAGGAGCGAGGCTTGCCCGCGAAGGCGTCATTCCAAGCGACAAACAATGGTTGTCTGAAATGACGCTTTCGCGGGCAGCCTCGCTCCTACAGGGGGTTTGCGTTGGTTTTTTGAGGCGTCATTCCAGGCGACAGAAATGGTTTTCTGGAATGACGCTTTCGCGGGCAAGCCTCGCTCCTACAGGGGGTTTGCGTTGGGGGTTTGCGTTGGTTTTTTGAGGCGTCATTCCAGGCGACAGAAATGGTTTTCTGGAATGACGCTTTCGCGGGCAAGCCTCGCTCCTACAGGGGGCGGGTTGAGTCTTAGAGTTCCATACCCAGGAAGATCAGGGTATTGCCATGGGCCTCGACCGCTGCGCGCTGGTTGTAGCTGTCGCGGTGTGAGCAGTTGAAACCATGCTCGGCCTCCGGGTACACCACAATCTCCACGTTGTCGTTGGTGTCGAAACGCTCAGCGATTTTCTCCACGGCTTCCAGTGGAATGTGGCTGTCCGCTTCGCCGAAGTGCATCAGGATCGGCACCTGGATTTCATCGGCACGGTCCAATTGGTTCTGGATGCCGCCGCCGTAATAGGCGATGGCCACGTCGACGAAGCCGTTGGCGGCAGTGTGGTACGACAGCAAGCCGCCGAAGCAGTAACCGATGGAGGCGATACCGCCATCCAGGCCCGGTTGGGCTTGCAGGGCATCGATGGCCAGTTTGATGTCAGCCTGTGCCGCGTTCACATCGGTGGCATTCATCAGCTCGACCGCGCGTTTCCAGCCGGCCTCGTCGTAGCCCAGCTCAATGCGCGGGCCGCTGCGCCAGAACAGGTCCGGTGCAATCACCAGATAGCCGTCGGCGGCGTACTGCTCGGCAACCGAGCGGATGTGTTCGTTGACGCCGAAGATCTCCTGAATCAACACAATCCCTGGCCCTTTCTGGGTGTGGGGAATCGCCAGGTAAGCACCGAATTTGCCTTCGGGGCTGTCGATTTCGATCCATTGGGTGGTCACGCTCATGGTGGCTCCTGTCTTCGTCAGTGAAAGTTGGATTTATTGCGGTAGGGTCGCCTGGAAACTCGGCAAGGCCTGTAGACGTTTCCACCACTCGGCGAAACCGTCCACGGCAAACACTTGCGCTGCATCGGGTGTCATCGCGATGTAGGCGCAGGCCGGGGCCAGGTAGAAGTCGCTGAAACTGGGGGCAAGCCCGGCGATGAACGGATCATCACCCTTGATCTTCATTAATTCGCGGATCACACGCTTGGAATTTTCGATGCCTTTGCGCCGCGACGCTTCATTCTGCCCACCGATGAAATCCGGAAACAAGTGAAAACCGAACACCGAGACCAGCGCGCCGTAGCCGTAAGAATCGTAGAGCCCCATGGCCATGTGATTACGCGCGCGGTCATGGGCGTTGTCCGGGGTCAGCGACGGGCCGGGCAGCACTTCGTCCAGATAGGCCATGATCGCCGCGGTTTCGAGTACCCGGAAACCGTCGTGATCAATCACTGGCACCTTGCCGAAAGGGTGGCGCGCCAGGTGTTCCGGCAGGTGCGGTTCGCCTTTTAAGACGTTGACCTGCACCTGAGTGAAATCCGCGCCTTTCTCGACCAGCAACATCTTCACCGTGCGCACGTAGGTGCTGCCGTCGAAACCGTAAAGTGTGAGGCTCATGACCATGGCTCCATTTTTTTGAGTATGGGACGTTATCGAGACACTGACGTTTCAGCGGTTAGCGCGACGCCAGAAGAATCGAGCCAGCAGGGCATCCAGACTGAGCTTGCCGGCGCCGGACAGCAACAGCGGCATCAGGGCGACGAGGTAGATCAGCGGCAGCTTGAAGTTACCGTGACCCTTATTAGTGATGGCGTAGCCCTGGGCAAGTTCACTCAATGTAGACCAATCGGCCGGCCAGTGAACGGCTGCGGTCGCCACCACCGTGACCACGATCAGGATCATCGCCGACACCCGCGTACCCAGGCCCACCAGCAGGGCGAGGGCGCAGATCAGCTCGGCCCACATCGACAGTTCCCAGTTCAGCGTGGCGGGTACGTGGTTGAACGGAAAGGGGAAGGCGTCCTGGATGTCGGCGAACCAGTTCTCGCCGTTCCATTTCTCCAGGCCCGACTCGAAAAACTCCCAGGCAAGGAAAATGCGCAGGGTCAGCGGCGCAATCCAGCTGCCGGCGCGGTCGAGGTTCAGGTGCAGGCCTTTGACGGCCGAAGACAGTGAAGTGTTCATGGGCTTGATCTCCGTTGAGGGCTTTGATCGGCTTGGCCAATCGACCCGCACATTTCATCAAGCGGGTGTATCTGCGGTGTGTCGTCGGGATGGGGTTTTAGGCGAGGGGTGTATCGAAAGGGCAGCTGTACACACTCGGATACACGGCCGGATGCAGCATCCAATAACAACGAAATCCCCCCGCAGGAGCGGCGTATTTCAATCAGGGGTAGGCGTGGCGCTGGCTGCGCTTGTTTTTCAACGCGAGTTTGCCCACCCACCGCACGGCAATCGCGGCGCACATGATGCCGAACGGCAATACATACCAGGCGCTCATCGGAATCCGTTTGAAATTGGAATAGGTAAACACCGCCGCAATCACCCACATCCCCGTCACATGCAGGGCTTTCCAGGCTTTGGGACCGATCATTTTTGTGGTGGTTTTGAATGAAGTGATCGCCATCAACACAATGAACAGATAGCCGACCGAGCCGGGGATATTGCCCACCGTGGTACGCCCCGGCCAGAACTCCGGATTCAACTGCCCATAGCTATAGATCAACACCGCATGTACCAGGTGCGAAAAGGCAAACGCCAAACCGATAAAGCGCCGCTCGCGCACCAGGGATTTAGTAAAGGGCGAGGGCACCAGCACGGCAAAAGCGGACGCCAGGAACGCCGCCAGAAACAACGCAAACGAGGTCCGGGCCGTGGCGCGAATCGCGCTGCGGGTGGCTTCCACCAGATCCGGGTTGAGGACCAGGATCAGGCCGGTCATCAGCAGTACCAGCAAGGACAGCAGGCCGAACAGCGACCAGCCGTGATAACGCGGGATTGAGGTATTCATGACAGCTACTCCGGAGCAAGGGCCGACCGAGGTCAGCAGACAACCGGAGTGTTCCAGTGCGGTGTGTGGGCGATATGTCCTGAAAGCCTCTTCATGTATCAGCACGTGCGCCAGATACATTCCCCTACAAAACTGTGATCCGTCCCGCGCCAGTGGCGTCTAGCGACTGTGTCCCCGCAAACCCATGGGGCGAGACTTCGGAACCCGGCATGCAAGCGCTGTTGAACGAGATCCTTGACGCAGTTCGTCCCCTGATCGGCCAGGGCAAGGTGGCTGACTACATTCCCGCCCTCGGCACGGTGCCGGCCAACCAATTGGGCATTGCCGTGTACGGTAACGACGGCGAACTGTACTGCGCCGGGGACGCCGAGACGCTGTTCTCGGTGCAGAGTATTTCCAAGGTGTTCAGCCTGGTGCAGGCCATCGATCATTCCGGCGAAGCGATCTGGGAACGCCTGGGCCACGAGCCGTCTGGCCAGCCGTTCAACTCCCTGGTGCAGCTGGAATTCGAGCGCGGCCGCCCGCGCAATCCGTTCATCAACGCCGGGGCGCTGGTGATCTGCGACATCAACCAGTCGCGCTTCGCCGCACCGGCCCTGTCGATGCGTGATTTCGTGCGGCGCTTGTCCGGCAACCCGCAAGTGATGGTGGACGGCAAGGTCGCCGAATCCGAATACCAGCACCGCGCGCGCAACGCGGCGATGGCTTACCTGATGCAATCCTTCGGCAATTTCCACAACGATGTCGAAGCCGTACTGCGCAGCTACTTCAGCCACTGCGCGCTGCGCATGAGTTGCGTCGATTTGGCGCGAGCGTTCTGCTTCCTGGCCAATGACGGCTTCTGCAAACACAGCGGCGAACAGATCCTCACCGCCCGGCAGACCCAGCAAGTCAACTCGATCATGGCCACCAGCGGCCTTTACGACGAAGCGGGCAACTTTGCCTACCGCGTCGGCCTGCCCGGCAAGAGCGGCGTCGGTGGCGGGATTGTCGCGGTGGTGCCGGGGCAGTTCACCGTGTGCGTGTGGTCGCCGGAGCTGAACGCGGCGGGCAATTCGCTGGCGGGGATGGCGGCGCTGGAGTTGTTGAGTCAGCGGATTGGCTGGTCGGTGTTCTAAGGTCCGGCGCCGGTAATGACGCCTCGGCGAATTTCCTATACATTTTCCGGCCGCCCCCTGCATGGTGAAACCGCTTCATGTCCCTGATGCTCGAACGTCTCGTCGCTGGCACGCCAATCCCTTTTGCCGGTAATCGTGTCTCCGTGGTCAGCCCCGAACTCGCGGCACGTTTTCAGCCCGGTGACCATTTGCTGGTGGAACAGGTCAGCGGCGAATTGTTGTTGATCCCGGTAGTGGACCAGCAAGCAGCGACAGTGGCGATCGAGCGCGCGCAAGCGGCGTTCACGGCGATGTCGGCGGTGTCGGACGCGGCCATCAGCAAGTTCTTTGACCTGTTCGCCCAACGCCTGGAAACCGCCGAACCCTGGGCCTTGATCGAAGCCGCGAACCTGGCTGACATCGAGCGCGCCAAGGCTCGCGGGCGTTCCACCACGCGGTTGCTGGCCGATGAGCGCATGCGCCGCGACATGATCGCCGGCCTGCGGGCCTGGCGCGATGCGTCGGCCACGCGCGGCAAAGTCATCAGTTGTGTTGAGCATGACGGCTGGAAAGTCGAGCAAGTGGTGTCGCCGCTGGGCATCGTCGCCTTCGTCTTCGAAGGGCGGCCGAATGTGTTTGCCGACGCCGCTGGCGTACTGCGCACCGGCAACACCGCCGTGCTGCGCATTGGCAGCGACGCGTTGGGCACCGCGCAAGCCATCGTCGCGCACGCGTTGAATCCGGCGCTGGCCGATGCCGGGTTGCCGGCCGGCGCGGTGTCGCTGGTGGAGAGCGTCAATCACGCGGCCGGTTGGGCGATGTTTGCAGATCGGCGTCTGTCGCTGGCCGTGGCCCGTGGGTCGGGTCGAGCGGTCAGTCAACTGGGCAGCATCGCCCAACAGGCCGGCACCGCCGTCAGCCTGCATGGCACCGGCGGTGCCTGGCTGATCGCCGATCAAGGCGCGGATGCCACGCGATTTGCCGCCGTGGTGCGCAACTCCCTGGACCGCAAAGTCTGCAACACCCTCAACGTCTGCCTGATCCAGCGCGACCGCGCCGCTGAACTGGTGCCGCTGTTTCTCGACGCCTTGCAACAGGCCGGCACGGCTCGCGGCCAGGGCTGCAAATTGCACATCGTCGAGGGCAGCGAATCATTCCTGCCGAGCGATTGGCAAACCGCTAGCGTCGAGGTCTACCGCGCCGAAGGCTATGTCACCGAAGCGATGGTCGAGCCGCTGGCGGAAGATCAATTGGGTCGCGAGTGGGAGTGGGAAGAAACCCCGGAAGTCAGCCTGAAAATCGTCGACGACCTCGATCAGGCCATCACCTTGTTCAACCGCTACAGCCCGCAATTCACCGTGTCGCTGATCAGTGAAGCCGCCGAGGCCCACGAGCGTTTCTACAACGCCGTGAATGCCCCGTTTGTCGGCAACGGCATCACTCGCTGGGTCGACGGCCAATACGCGCTGAACAAGCCGGAACTGGGCCTTTCGAACTGGGAAAGCGGTCGGCTGTTCGCTCGTAGCGCGATTCTGTCCGGCGATGGGGTGTTCACCATTCGCAGCCGCATGACCCAGACCGATTTGTCGGTCAAACGCTGAGCCCTGTAACGGCCGAACTATACTCAAAGGGTGTCTGTGTTTGCGTCATGGAGGTTTTCACCATGAAACTTCATTCCTTTGATCAGTACTCCCATGGCCTGGCGACGGTCGCTCGCGATGCGTGGATTACCGCCAGGGTCAAATCGGCCCTGACCAAGGCCGATTCCGGTCTTGGCCTGCATATCCACGTCAAGACTCACGCCGGTACGGTGGCGTTGAGCGGCCTCGTCGACACCCATAGACAGTGCGAACAGGCGATGGACCTGGCCCGCACGATCAATGGCGTGGTCGATGTCGAGGCCAGTGGCTTGCGCACGCATGTGTTCAAGCCAGGCAGCACCTCAACGCCGCCCAATGCGGAAGAAACCAGTGAGCGTCGGCGTGACGACAGGTAAAGCCTGAAAGCAGCGCTCCCGTTTACCGGGGGCGCTGCGTCGGGTATCGATGTTCATCTCTCAAGCGGCGGCGTCTACGGAGCGCGCTTGAATCGCGCACGTCACCGGATGCTCGGCCAAGGACACAAAGCGGCGGCTGTCAGCGTCCAGCGCGTCAATCGAACCGGTCTCGATGTCGTACACCCAACCGTGCAGGTTCAACAGGCCTTTTTCCTGGGCCAGGCGCACGCTCGGGTGGGTCTGGATATTTGCCAGTTGCGCGATGACGTTCTCGCGCACCATCGAACTGACCTTGGCCGCTTCATTGGCGTGGGTGCGGGATTCATTGATGACCTTGGCCGACTCGGCGTGTTGCAACCAGCCGCTGACGGCGGGCAGGTGATCCATGCATTTGCACTTGGCCACGGCGGTCATGGCGCCGCAGTCGGAATGGCCGCAGATCACGATGTCCGTCACGCCGAGCACGGCGACCGCGTATTCGACCGTCGCCGAGACACCACCGGGGTGGGGGCTGTAGGACGGCACGATGTTGCCGGCGTTGCGGATCACAAACAGCTCACCGGGTTCTTGCTGGGTCAGCAGTTCCGGGACCACGCGACTGTCGGAACAGGTGATGAACAACGTGCCGGGGTGCTGGGTGGTGGCCAGGTGTTTGAACAGGTCGGTGCGTTGTGGAAAGGCTTCGTTCTGGAACTTCAAAAAACCGTCGATGAGCGCTTTCATGTGTGCTTCCTCATAAGTGCTGAACGGGGGCGGCTCAGTTCGAGCAGCCGGTGCCGAATTCGCTGTATTGCAGAATGTGGGTCACGCCTTTGGAATCGAGATACGTCATCTCCACCGGTGCCGGGCCGCAGACATCGGCGACCGGGGTGATGCTGACGACTTGGGCGATATCCAGGTCCATGCCGTACTGGTAGGCGACGGCGCTGTCCTGGGCCTGAGCCTGGGTTGCCAGGCCGGCGATCAGCGAGAGTGCGAGCAGAAATTTGTGCATGGGGCAGCCTCCAGATGAACGTGGTGAGTGGAAGAGGTTGGGGTGGTTGGCCCGCACGTTAAGCGCGGGCCGGTACTGAGTTAGAAAGGACGCAGTGGCAGGAACTTGCCGTCCAGGGTGATCACGGCGCGGGAGCCGCCTTCCGGGTCTTCGACTTTCTTCATGTCGAGCTTGAAGTTGATGGCGCTGATGATGCCGTCGCCGAATTGCTCATGCACCAGGGCTTTCAAGGTGGTGCCGTAGATCTGGATCATTTCGTGGAAGCGGTAGATGGTCGGGTCGGTCGGCACACCCGAAAGGCTGCCGCGCAGCGGGATGATCTGCAGACGGGCAATGCTGTCAGCGTCCAGGTCCAGCTTCTCGCCAACCACTTTGGCAGCGGCTTCCGGCAGTGGGTGCTGGCCGAGCAAGGCGGCGGTGACGTAGGCCAGGCCCAGGCCGGTGCCGTCGGTCAGGTCCTGCCAGGACAGGTTTTTGCGCGCCTTGGCGTCGAGGATCGAAGTGGTCAGGGCCAGACTCTGGTCGTTGTAAGCGTGGGACTGTTGCATGGTGTGACTCCTTTATCGGATGGGGTTGTTGCTGTGTGTGGAGCAATCTTCTGCCGATTGACCCATAGCGTCCAAGACCGATATACAATGCGCAGCATAAGCACAGCCTATAGATGGATTTGCCCATGCTGCTCCGACATCTGCGTTACCTGATCGCCGTCGCCGACCACGGCGGCTTCACCCGCGCCGCCGAAGCGCTGCACGTCTCTCAGCCGACCCTGTCGCAACAGATCCGGCAATTGGAAGAAACCCTGGGCGTCAGTCTGTTCGACCGCACTTCGCGCACGGTCAAACCCACCGACGCCGGCGTGGCCTACATCGAATGCGCCCGGCGGGTGCTGGTGGAGCTGGAGGCGGGAAAGCGCGCGTTGCATGACGTGAAGGATTTGTCCCGTGGCACCTTGCGCCTGGCGATGACGCCGACCTTCATGGCGTATTTGGTGGGGCCGCTGGTGCGCGATTACTCGGCACGCTTCCCGAACATCCATCTGGAGATTTTCGAACTGTCCATGGACGACATCGAGGCCGGGCTGGCG
Source organism: Pseudomonas sp. Emmai (assembly GCF_055179735.1). NCBI lineage: Bacteria > Pseudomonadati > Pseudomonadota > Gammaproteobacteria > Pseudomonadales > Pseudomonadaceae > Pseudomonas > Pseudomonas sp. Emmai. The sequence goes on from NZ_CM143685.1 coordinate 3,184,105, forward strand.
GACGACTCACTGGACATCGCCATTGCCTTTACGCCGGTGCGTAATCCCGAGATCGAATGCATCCCGGCGTTTGTCGAGACGCTGGGACTGATGGTCGGGCGTGATCATCCGTTGTTTGAAAGCCAAGGGACGCTGGCGCCGAGCGAGGTGGCGCAGCTGGAGTTTGCGTTGCTGGCGCCGGAGTTCATCACTCGATCATCCATCGATGACTACTTTCGCCAACAGGCCATCACCCCCAAAGTGGTGATCGAGGTGAATTCGGTGAGTACGTTGCTGGAGGTGATTCGGCATACGGCGGTCGCGACCATTTTGCCGGAGGCGATTGCGACCGAGGATCGGGCGTTGCGCAAGATTGCGTTGCAGGGTGAAGCGCCGCAGCGGGGCGCGGCGTTGTTACGCAGGAAGAACAATTACCACAGTGCGGCGGCGTTGGCGTTTGTGGAGTTGGTGTTGGAAATGAAGCCTGTTTAGGGGCGGTAAACGTCGCGCATAAAAAAGGGCCTGCTCCTGGAGGGGAGCAGGCCCTTTTTCAATCTTGATTAATAGAACCGATCAATCACCCGAACTTCGTTCTGGTTCTGCATCGATGCCCACGCCTGTTTCAGAGTTTGCAGAACATTACCGATGAAGTCCTTATCGGCCGCGGCTTTCTTGCCGACATAACCCTGGCCGCGACGGTACATCTTCAATCGGGCCAGCAAGTTCTGGTTGTTCTGGTCGAACTCTGCTTCGTGAGCATGGGGCGACAGGCAGTCCATGTGCACCTGGCCCGACTTGCTGATCCACAGGATATGGCTGTCGTGGCTGTCTTTTTGCGCAGCGAACATACGAGCCAGTTCATCGATAGTCGGTTGATTGTTCAGATTCATCATTAAGCCCCTTGACCATTTGGTGATCTTTCAAAGTTGATTCGCTAATACCGGTAGCCCATCGGTTAGTTGATCCCTGGCACCGAAACCAGGACGTCAGCGATCAGCCGCCAAATTGACGGGGTCTCGCGTCTGTTGCATGTAGTCGTGTTGAATAACTGCTACGCAATAGCGTCACAACGAAGAGAAGCGGCGAAAACCTTAAGGCCACTGCCGACGTTTTCAGGGTCGGCCACAAGCTTCATGAGTACGTTTCGCCAGCGCTTCTCGTCCTTGTACTGGACGTTCGGGCCAGGTCAGCTTCTTCAATCTGCCTTGTGGGCAGCGTGTATCCGGGAAAAACAGCTCGGCGGTCAGACGAGCTTGCTCAAACGTGTTGCCTGTACTCCCGATCGGGGAGTTGCCTGCATCATGCAAGGGCAAATCGACGGCGTCAACGATTATGTAGTGATTATTTTTAGTCACTACATATTGTCGGACAAAGTGGTTTTGGAATTAGGAAAGGGCGGCTGAAGGGCTGTGGGGCGCGGTTTCAAAGCGGTAGAGCGTGCAGGGATAACCGTCCACTGCCAGTTGATGCGTTGTGAATTCTCCCGAGGTGAGGCCAGGCATCTCTCGGGCCCAAAACCGCCGTGCAGGCGGGTTCGCGTCGATGTGGAAAATTTGCCATTGACCGGGCAATCGGCTCAAGAGGGCAGAGACGACAAACTTCGCGACGCCTTGGCCACGAAAGCGTCGACAGACAAAAAAGTAGCCGATGTTGAATTCGGCCCCGGCCACGTGTGTGTCGTCATCGACGGTCACGAACCCGGCCAGTTCGCCGTCAACCCTGATCAGGAATGGCTGCGTCGCCGGATTGCGCCAGTAACCCGGCTTGGGCTGGATATTGAATAAACCATGCTCGCCAAGCTTCAGCGGCAGCCACTCGCTGAAGTCATACACGTAGAACTGCATCAGGTTTTCAATCGTCTGCAGCTCATCGCGCTGGGCGGCGTGAAGTTCTATTCGAGACATGGCGAGTCTTTAAGGCTCAGTTGGGCGCGAAGTCATATTTTCCGCCTGTTTTCAACGCCGCGGCATAGGCCGGGCGTGCCTGGAAACGTTCAACCCACGCAGCGATGTGCGGATAGTCACGCAACTTGCCCTGGGCCCGGGCGATCTCGCCGATAAAGCTCATCTGGATATCCGCAGCGCTGAACTCATCGCCGAGCAGGTAATCGGAACCGCTCAGTGCGGTGTCGAGGTAGCTCAGGTAGTTGGCCACTTCCGAATTGATCCGTGGATGCAGCGGCGCACCGGCTTCACCCAACTTGCCGACATACAGATTGAGCATCAGTGGCAGCATGGCCGAGCCTTCGGCGAAGTGCAGCCATTGCACGTATTGATCGTAGGCGGCGGTGGACGGATCAGGTTGCAAACGACCCTGGCCATGACGGCGGATCAGGTAGTCGATGATCGCGGCGGACTCGATCAGCTTCTGCGCGCCATCCTCGATTACCGGGGACTTGCCCAGGGCATCGATGGCTTTTAGCTCCGGTGGCGCGAGGTTGGTCTTCGGATCGCGCTGATAGAGCTTCAGTTCGTAGGGGATGGCCAGTTCTTCGAGCAGCCAGAGAATGCGCTGGGAACGGGAGTTGTTCAGGTGGTGAACGATGATCATGGTCGGTGCCTTTTCAGAAAGTGGGGCTAACGCCTGGCTTGAGCAACACTAGACCATTCGGGGCTTGCCGAAGTGCCCTCAGGCGTTGCGGTCATCTTCAACTTCCGCCAAATGCCTCGCGAGCCTGTGCCTTGTTGAGCGCTTGTATAGTTTGCTGGTGAGGAATAGATTCGAGCCTCAAGGATGCCATCTTGCCATCAGCCAAAGGGAAATTGCCGTGACTGACTCAAATTCGCTTGGTTACAACCTCATCCATTGATCTCAACGACATCAATTTTTTGCAGGTGGCCGATAATCCTGGTTCCTAAGGCGTTGTGAAGTTGCGTGTCAATCCAGTGAGGATTACCGAATGCGAGTGATGATTCTGGATGATGACCCCTGGATATCAGATCTTTTAAAACAGCTCGTGTTGAGCATCCGCCCGGTTGCGCAAATCGATTGCTTTATCGATGTCGCCAGTGCGTTAGACGCTTGGCAGCCGAACACTTACCAGTTGGTTATGGCCGACTGGAATCTGCCGGATGCTCCCGGCGTCAACCTGCTGCAGAAAATTCGCGAAAAAGACCAGGATACGCCGCTGATCATGATCACCGGTCGCGCTGATCGAGACAGCGTGCTGGCGGTGAAATCGCTGCGGATCAGCGCTTTTTTCACCAAGCCATTCCAGGTTTCGCGCGTCGTACAGTTTCTCGACGCACTCCTTCCGCTTGATGAGCCCCCCCAGACCGTCACGCTCAATACTGAAGACCTGATCAGCTATCTCAGTGGTTTGTCTGCCGATGAGTTGGACTTGCCTTTGCTGGCCTCGGTAAAGGACAAGCTTCAACTAGGCTATGGCGGGGCGTCGATGGATTTGCGCGAACTCGCCAATGACTGGCAGCACGACCCGGCGCTGTGCGCCCATTTGATCGCGGCAGCCAACGGTGCCGCGTATCTCGGGCTCGGCCAGCGCTGCACGAATTTGAACGGTGCCCTGACACGGTTAGGAGGGCTTACCAGCGTGAACCTGGCGATTAGCCAGGCCCTGCGACAGACCAATACTCAACTTGACGGCATGTTGATGACGCTCGTCCAGGCTCATTTGGATGATGCTGAGCAGTTGGCTGAGAAGGTTGTTCTATTGGCTCAACAATGCGGTTTGGACCCTGCACCCTTGCAGTGTGCAGCCCTGTTGCACCGCATGGGCGAGCTCTGTGTGCTTTACCAGACCCGGAAATGGGAGAACCAGGGCAATAGCGTGGACGAAGAAACGCTCTCGCACGCTGTCCGCGATTTTGCAGCGCCTTTTGCCGTTCGCTTGAAAGCACGCTGGGGACTGCCTATGGTTCTACGTGAGTTGATAGGCGCTATTTATGCGCTGCCTCCCATGCAAGTTCGGCGCGAACAAGTGGTTATGCGCCTTGCCGCCGCCATGAACAACGGTGAATCCGAAGCTGACGTCGAAAGACTGCAACGATTGGCCGGCCTGGCCTGAGCCAGGCCGGCTGGATGTTCCGGTGCAGATAGAAGCTGTTCAGGATGGCTTGTCACTCAATGAAAGGGATTTGGCAGGAGTAACGGAATGCACGACAAGACGTTCAGTCTCAAACCCATCCTCCTGATCGTCGATGACCAAGTCACCGATCTAAGAGTCCTGAGCACGGCAGTGAAAGATTTAGCTGAAGTCTATATCGCCCAAAATGGTCAGCAGGCGCTTGAGATTGCGCGCCAATTCAGGCCCGATGTGGTTTTGCTCGACATAGAAATGCCAGGCATGAGCGGCTTCGAAGTGTGTCGGGCGCTAAAGTCTGATCCCGAACTGTTGGATGCAGCGGTCATTTTTGTCAGCGCTCATACGCAGACAGCCGATGAGCTGCTCGCTCTGGAGTGCGGCGGCGTGGACTTCATTCAAAAGCCGCTGAATGTCCCGGTTGCCAGAGCCCGCATCAAAGCTCATATCGCCTTGCGCAAGGAGGCGAAGAGGCTTGCCAATCACGATGCATTGACCGGGCTGCCCAACAGAATACTGTTGCAGGATCGTACCGAGCAGGCGCTACAAAAGGCTCGTCGCAACCATGGCCGTGTGGCGATGCTGCTGCTGGATCTGGATAACTTCAAAGTCATCAACGATTCGATGGGCCACTCGGTCGGCGATTTGGTGTTGCAAGAGGTTGCGTCGCGATTGTCGCGATCCCTGCGCTTGGAGGATACCGTCAGCAGACAAGGAGGGGACGAGTTCATCCTCCTCCTGCCAGAGGTAGTCAGTTTCGATGCCGTTGGCGACTTCGCTGAAAGGGTGCTCGCCACAATCTCCAGTCCTTTTTCAATCCAGGCAAACCGATACGACCTTTGCGCGAGCATCGGCATCAGTGTGTTCCCTGAAGACAGCTGCGATGTGGAATCGCTTTACCGGCACGCCGATGCCGCCATGTACCAGGCGAAGCTTTCAGGCCGTAATCGCTATTGTTTTTTCTCTTCACATATCGAGAGCAGCCTGCGTGCCAGGCACCTGCTTGAGCGCCATATGCGTAGCGCCCTGGAAGAAGGTGTTTTCGAGGTTTTTTACCAGGCGAAAATTGATGCCCGGTATCACCGGATCATCGGGATGGAGGCGCTGATCCGCTGGCGCAATCATGACGGTGTCTTGATTTCACCAGCCGATTTCATTCCTCTGGCAGAGGAAACCGGGCTGATCATTCCCATTGGAAAATACGTTCTGCTCCAGGCCTGCAAGGACACGAGGGTGCTTCGTGAGCAGGGTCATGACATTTCTATTAGCGTGAACATCTCTGCCGTGCAGTTTCGCGAAGCCTCCTTTCTGGACATGGTGAAAAGCATCCTGGTCGAATCCGGACTGGAAGCAAGATTCCTGGAACTGGAGATTACCGAAGGGGTGCTGGCCAGGGAAATTGATAACGCTCGAGAGACCCTCTTTCTTCTCAAGAACCTCGGGGTTCGCATTTCGATCGACGATTTCGGCACCGGTTATTCGAGCCTGGCTTATCTCAAGCGATTTCCCATTGATGTGCTGAAAATAGACCAGAGCTTTGTGCGAGATATGCTCACCGACAAAAGCGATTCGGCAATCATTGAAGCGATCATCAAGCTGGGCCAGGCGCTAGGACTTGAATTGGTGGCCGAAGGTGTAGAAACCCAGGAACAGGCCGATACGCTTCTGAGGCAGGGCTGCCAGATCATGCAAGGTTATTTGTATTGCCGTCCGATTCCTTTTTCCCAGATATCTTCATTTTTATCGTCCGGGCTTAACGTTGATGTTGCGCATACGAACTAAGCTGCTGACGCCCCCCAACTGGGTTAGAACCTTAAAAATTAAAGGCTTGCAGGTCTTCTGCAACGGGGCAATGCGGGTGAGAAAGCATAAGTTTTTTGCATTGAGCTGGGGAGTGGTCATCACTCTGGCGGTGGGGGCGGGGGCAAGCATTCTAGGCGGCTGGATCCTTGACCGCGTTAACCAACAGCAGGCTCAAGAAGCGATCGTAGCGGCCACCGACGAAGCCGCAGATTTGGTTTTAACTCGCCTTAATCTTTACCAATACGGATTGCGGGGCGCTCGTGGAGCGGTGCTGACGGCGGGTGAGCATGGCGTCAGTCGTGAGATTTTTGATCAATATAATCAAACGCGCGACCTCGCTGTCGAGTTCCCCGGCGCAAGTGCCTTGGGCTTTATCAGGCGTGTCCTGGAGCAGGATGAAAGCGACTTTCTCAAGCATGCCCGGGCCGACGGAAAAGCTGATTTCTCCATTCGCCAATTCTCGCCCCATTCAGGCGAGCGTTACGTTGTCCAGTATGTCGACCCGGTTGAGGGTAACCAGCCTGCAATTGGCTTGGACATCGCTTCGGAAACATCGCGGCGAGAGGCTGCACAATCCTCGATACAAAGCGGTGCGGCACGGATCACTGGGCCCATAACGCTTATACAGGCCCAGGGGAAACCGCAGCAGTCCTTCCTGGTGTTGTTACCCATCTTTCGTGGCGCAGTGACTCCGGCAACTGCTGCTGAACGCGAGGCCGCCGCTTTTGGCTGGAGCTATGTCGTGTTGCGCACGGAGGAGGTACTCAGAGGCCTGCGCATAGAAAATGAGACGGTACATCTACGATTAAGGGATATCACCGTCCCAGGACAAGAGACGCTGTTTTATGAAAGCACCGACGACTCGGCTCGCCGTGAAACACTGATGACCCATCAGATGGAGTTCGAGGTCTACGGGAAACGGTGGAAAATCGAACTCGACGCAAACGCGCTGTTCATTCAGCGCCTACACCAGGTCTCACCAAAAATTGTGCTGTTTTTCGGTGGTTTGCTCACGCTGCTTCTGGCGACCCTGGCGAGTGTCGTGAGCGTCAGCCGTCAACGTCGGCGGCAGATATTTGCCGAGCAGGCAAGGCTGGCTTCCATCGTTGAAAGCTCGGCAGATGGCATTATCGGAAAGTCACTCGATGGCGTCGTCACCAACTGGAACAAAGGTGCCGAGTACCTATTTGGGTACACCGCCGAGGAAGCGGTGGGGCAGACGCTCGCCGATTTGATTGTTCCGGCAGCACTTGTCACCGAGGAAGCTCATATCCTTGCGCGCATCAGGGCGGGAGAGCGTATCGGTAGCTTTGACACCCAACGCCATCACAAAGACCAGCGACTGATCGATGTCTCCGCCAGCATTTCACCCATTTATGGCGAGGGTGGTCGCGTCGTTGGGGCCTCCAAGACCTTAAGGGATATCTCGGAGAAAAAAGCAGCTGAGGCCCGGATTCTCGAACTCAATTCCAACCTTGAGGAGCAGGTTGCGCAGCGAACTTCCGAGTTGCGGCATCTCAATCTGCTGTTGGGCACGGTGCTACGCTCGGCTACCGAGGTTTCGATCATTGCGACGGATCTCGATGGCGTTATCAGAGTGTTCAACAAAGGTGCCGAGCATTTGTTGGGTTATGACGCCGAGGAGTTAGTAGGCAAAGACACCCCCGCGCTCTTCCATGTACCCGAAGACGTGGCTGCCCGTGGTGTAGAGCTGAGCGAGGAGTACGCTCAGCCCATCAACGGTTTTCGTGTGCTTACCCATAAACCTGAGCTTGAAGGCGCAGAAACCCGAGAGTGGACTTACATACGCAAGGATGGCTTGCGGGTTCCTGTCACGCTGGTGGTCACTTCCATGCGCGACGCCGAGGGGGTGTTGAGCGGTTACCTGGGTATCGCCGTAGACATTACCGAACGTAAAGCGGCAGAAAAGGAACTGGCTGCGAGCCTGAAGACAACACTGGAACAACGCAGCGAACTGATGGCGGTGCACGATCAGCTGCTGATGGCGGCTGAAGTCGCCGAACTGGGCGTCTGGTCCTGGACCTTGACTGACAATGCCTTGAAGTGGAATGACCGCATGTTTGAGTTCTACGGGCAGCCTTTGTCGTTGCGCAATACCGGCCTGGGTTATGAGCACTGGTACTCGCGTGTTCACCCAGATGATGTTGTGGCCGCGGCTGCAAAGTTGAAGGGTGCTGTCGAGGGCACGGATGTGTATGACACCATTTTCCGTGTCGTTCGCCCCGACGGCCAGATCCGTTTCATACAGGCCGGCGCGCAGATAGAACGCGGTCCGGGCGGTGAAGCTTTGCGCGTGACCGGTATCAATCGGGACATCACTGCCCAGCGCGAACTCGAGTCCCATCTGCTTCACGCCAAGGAACAGGCCGATGCAGGAAGTGCGGCCAAGTCTGCCTTCCTGGCCAACATGAGTCATGAGATACGCACACCGATGAACGCCGTGCTGGGTATGTTGCAGTTGGTGCAGAACACCGACCTGGATGGTCGCCAACTCGATTATGTGAGCAAAGCGCAGTCCGCAGCGAGATCACTGTTGGGTTTGCTCAATGACATCCTCGATTACTCCAAGATTGAGGCGGGCAAACTGCAACTCGATGTGCATCCCTTCGAGCTCGAAACGCTCATGCGTGACCTCGCCGTCGTGCTGGCAGGCAACCAGGGCCAGAAAGAAGTCGAGGTCATGTTCGACCTGGACTCCAATTTACCCAACGATCTGATTGGCGATAGCCTGCGATTGCAACAGGTGCTGATCAACCTGGCGGGTAATGCCCTCAAGTTCACTTTGGAAGGCCAGATCGTGGTCAGCGTTGAACAACGGCTGCGCACGGAAAACACTGTGAGCTTGCGCATCGCCGTTTCTGATACGGGTGTCGGTATCAGCCCGGAACAACTTCAGCGTATTTTTGAAGGCTTCACTCAGGCCGAGGCTTCAACTTCCCGGCGCTTTGGTGGTACAGGCCTGGGCCTGGTGATCTGCAAGCGGTTGGTCGCGTTAATGGGCGGTGAACTTCAGGTGCAAAGCCAGCAAGGTGTGGGGAGTCGTTTCTGGTTCGATATCACTCTGGATGTAGCGCCAGCGTCTCTGCCGAAATCCACCCACCCTGAAGCCGATGCGTCCATACGGATTCTGGTCGTCGACGACAACGCCATGGCGGGTGAATTGCTGTTGCGAACCGTTCATGCATTGGGATGGAAAGCTGACGGCGTGAGTGGTGGCACGCAAGCGGTGGAATGGGTGAAGAACGCCCAGGCGTCAGGTAATGCCTACGACGTGGTGCTGATGGACTGGCGGATGTCCGATATGGATGGGCTGAGCGCTGCGCAATTGATCCATCAGCAGGGTAACGGTGTGCCACCGCCGGTGGTCATTATGATCACTGCTTACGGCCGCGAAGTATTGGCCGACGCCCACCAGGCGGGAGAAGCTCCCTTTGTGGGTTTTCTCACTAAACCTGTCACTCCCAAGCAGCTGGCCGATGCTGTTCAGCGAGCACTCAACGGCAAAGACCTGCTGCATTCCCCTCTTTCCCGGTCAACGGTTGACCGGCCCAAGCGCCTGGCCGGGCTGCGGCTGTTGGTGGTGGAGGACAATATGCTCAATCGCCAGGTTGCCGATGAGTTACTGACAAGGGAAGGCGCGGAGGTGAGGCTGGCGGAAGGCGGACTGGAGGGTGTCAGCAAGGTGATGAGTGAGCGCTTCGACGTTGTATTGATGGACATCCAGATGCCGGATATTGATGGCTTGGAGGCGACCCGTCGCATTCGATCAAACCCGCGTTTTGCAACGCTTCCGATCGTGGCGATGACCGCCAATGCCTCTAGTAGCGACCGTGAGGCGTGTTTTGCCGCCGGGATGAATGAGCATGTTGGCAAGCCCATCGACCTGGAACAACTTGTCGCAACGCTGCTCTTGCAGGTGGGCCGTGAGGGCATCCAGGCAGTTTCAGGCCTGGGGCAAACCATGATGGGCGAAGGCATTATGGATTCCCGGGCGTCAATCGTTGATCGTTTTGGTGGCGACCTCGATTTGATCCGCATCGTGCTGAAAAACTTCGGCCCGGAGCTGGAAAAACAGCTGATCCGGTTGCACGAACAGATCCAGCAACAAGACGCAGCGGGGGCCGCTTTCGTGCTCCATACCATTAAAGGCAGCAGCGGCACCATGGGGGCCAAGGCGCTGTCAATGCTGGCTGGTAATCTGGAGCACAGATTAAAAGATCCAGCGTCTGCGGCGGACATCTTTGCTGACGTCGCCTGGTTTGACGAATTAAGCAGGTTACTGCAACTCAGTCTTGAGCAGATGACTGTCGACTTTGGTCAGAGCCCGCCAGCAAAGATCAGTACTGGCAACGAAATCATGAAACCGACACAGTGGAAGCAATCCCTTGAAGAGATTTTGCTATTGCTGGAGGCGGGTAATCTTCACGCCCTGGAATTGACCGACGCATTGGTGGCAAAAACCCCGCCATCCCTGCGACCCCGGTTCGACGAATTGGTGGCCAGGGTCCAGTCGCTGGACTTTTCGGCCGCGATGCCGATCGGTCGTGACCTGCTGAGATCTGCCTGATGAAACAATCGATGGAAACCTGGTTGCCGCATCCCCACAGCCGTCCAAAATTGCTCATTGTCGATGATCAGCCGACGAATATCCGGGTACTGCATGAGCTGTTTCGTGAGGACTCTGATGTCTTTATGGCCACCAGTGGTGAACAGGCGATCACCGTATGCCAGGCTCAACAGCCTGATTTGATACTGCTGGATGTGGTCATGGAGGGCATGGACGGGTATGAAGTATGCCGTCGACTCAAGGCTGACCCGGCTACCCAAGGCATTCCCATCATCTTCATTACCGCACAGCAACAGGAGTCAGAGGAGCTGCTGGGCCTGGAGCTGGGTGCGGTGGATTTCATCAGCAAACCCATCAATCCAGTTATTGTTAAAGCTCGGGTGCGAACACATCTGACCCTGAAGTTACAGAGCGATCTGCTACGGACCATGGCGCTGATGGATGGCCTTACCGGGGTGGCCAATCGGCGCAAATTCGATGAGGACCTTTCCGCCGATTGGCGCCAGTGCTTTCGAGAGCAAAAGCCGCTGTCGCTGATCTTGGCGGATGTCGATTTTTTTAAACGCTACAACGATCGATATGGGCACCAGGCTGGAGACGGCTGTCTGAGAGCCGTTGCCCAGGCATTAGCTGAAACGGTTAGACGCCCCTACGATCTGCTGGCTCGTTATGGCGGCGAAGAGTTTGCCTGCGTTTTGCCCAATACTGATCTTTCTGGAGCGGTCGAGATTGCGACACGAATGCAAGCGGGTGTCAGGGCATTGGATATCGAGCATTCTGCGTCTGATGTTGATCGTGTGGTGACTATTTCACTAGGCGTCGCCACCTTGACACCCTCGGGTGATCTTGAATGCCAGGCCTTGATAGAAGCAGCAGACAAGCAACTCTACGAAGCGAAGAGCGCTGGCCGGGGCAGGGTATGCTCATCTTCAATGGCGCCCGGTTAAGGCGCCCTTTTGCTGAGTCTTAAAGGCAAGTGTTGAATCAAGAGCTTGCGTCAATCTAAAACGCCCCGTTGTTGCCTGGCTGCCCACCCATTACGCTTTGCTCGCTGGTTTGGCGGCGCGCTTGGCGCCGGTCGCCGGTTTGCGCGCCGTGGCCTTGCGTTTTTTCTTCCACGGCGTGGCGCCGCGACCGGCCGGGCTCGCCGGGCCGCTGATGGTCATGCTCAGGCCGGCGCAACGGGCGACTTGCTTGCTCATCCACGCCGCCTGTTTGGTGACGAATTCTTCCAGGCTCATTTCACCGCTTTGCACCATGTCCAGGGCCTGTTCCCAGATCGCCGTGGTGCCCGGATCGGCGATGGCCCGCGGTACGGCGTCGATCAGGCTGAACGCTGCCGGCGTTGCGGCCAGGGCCTTGCCATTCTTCACCAGGTAGCCCCGGTCGAGCAGGCCCTGAATGATCGAGGCGCGGGTCGCTTCGGTGCCGATCCCGGTGGTGTCCTTGAGTTTCTGCTTGAGCAGCGGGTCTTCCACCAGTTTGGCGACGTTCTTCATCGCCTTGATCAGGTCGCCCTCGGTGAATGGCTTGGGTGGTTGAGTCCAGAGGTCCTTGAGTTTGACCTCGTCCACCGCGCAATCCCGTCCTTCGGCCAAGGCCGGCAGGGTTTGCGGCGCTGGCGCCTCACGGCCCTTGGCCGGGGCGAGGGCTTCGGGCAGGGCACGTTTCCAGCCCGGTTCGACGATCTGCTTGCCCACGGCGCGCAAGGCTTCACCGGCACAGTCGAAGTCGGCCTGGGTGCGGTCATATTCATGGTTGGGCAGGAACTGCGCCAGATAACGTGCGCGGATCAAGGTGTAGACCGCCCGCTGCTTGCCAACCAGCCGTTCGAGGTTTTTCGCGGCGGCGGTGGGGATGATGCCGTGGTGCGCGCTGACCTTGGCATCGTTCCAGGCCCGTGAGCGGCGTTGAGGCTGCAGATGCTCGTTCAACGCGTTCAGGCTCGGATCGGCCTGGCGCAGCGCCGCGAGAATACCGGGAGCTTCGCTGTGCTGGCTGACGGGCAGGAACCCGCAATCGCTGCGCGGGTAAGTGATGACTTTGTGGGTTTCGTAGAGCGCCTGGGCGATATCGAGGGTTTCCTGGGCACCGAGGCCAAGTTTCTTCGAGCAGACTTCCTGCAAGGTGCCCAGATCGAACGGCAACGGCGCGATTTCTCGCATGCGCTCGGTGCGCAGCTTGATCACCCGGGCGCTCGCCGCGCCGCTCATCGCCGCTGCCGCTTGCTGCGCCAGGGCCTGATTCAGACAGCGATCCTGATCGTCACACACATCGGAAGCTGCACGCCACTGGGCGGTGAACGCGGTGCCATCGTGCAGCAGTTGCACGTCGATGGCCCAATAGGCGACGGGGACGAAATCGGCAATGCTGCGATCCCGATCCACCACCAGGCGCAAGGTCGGCGTTTGCACGCGACCCACCGGCAGCACCCCTTGATAACCGGACTGCCGGCCCAGCAGGGTGAACAGCCGACTCATGTTCATGCCGATCAGCCAGTCGGCCCGGGAACGGCCCAGCGCCGAATGATAGAGACTGAAGGTTTCGGCCCCCGGCTTGAGCGCCGCCAAGGCCTTGCGGATCGACGCATCGTCCAACGCCGACAGCCACAACCGCTGGATCGGCCCGCGATAACGGCAATGCTCCACCAGTTCCCGGGCGATCATCTCGCCCTCGCGGTCGGCGTCGGTGGCGATTACCAGCTCTGTGGCTTCGCCGAGCAAGCGTTTGACCGCTTTGAACTGGCTGGCGGTGCGCGGTTTGACGGTCATCTTCCACTTGTCGGGGATGATTGGCAGGTCCGCCAGCACCCAGCGCTTGTAGCGCGCGTCGTAGGCATCCGGCGGAGCGGTTTCCAGCAGATGGCCGATGCACCAGGTCACCGTGACGTTCGTTCCCAGCCAGCAACCGTCGCCCCGGCGCTTGGCGCCGAGCACTGCCGCAATGTCTTTGGCCTGGGAAGGTTTTTCACAGAGGTACAGCTGCATAACCACCATCGTTCAAGTCGGTTTGAAGAAGGCGTACAGAATGCGCAGGGATTTTGATTGGGGCAACCTTTATCTGTATGGATATACAGATAAAAGGTTGCTGACGATGACGAAGCCTAGGCCGAAGCTTCAGTGCTGGCGACGGCTTTCCAACCGGCCAATGGTGTCAGGAAGTGCAACTCGAACCGGCGTTCGGTGAAAGCCCAGCGACCGTCTCGCCGCTGCGCGTCAGCCTGCCGATGATCGCCAAACCCTTTGTGTCGATTGTCGGCGAGTTTCAATCGCGCTATCCGCAGATTCAGCTCGACCTTGAATTCACGGATCGCCTGACCGATGTCATCACCGAAGGCTTCGACGCGGTCATCCGCAGCGGCGTGCCCAGGGACTCCGGGCTATCCGCGCGGCCGTTGGGCACTTATCGGATGCTCACGGTCGGATCGCCCGCCTACCTGGCTCGCCACGGTGTGCCGCAGCAGCCGGAAGATCTGCACCAGCATGCCTGCATCCATTTCCGCTTTCCCAAGTCCGGCAAGTTGCAGGCGTGGCTGTTCAATCGGGACGATCAGCCCGTTGAGCTGGAACTGCCGCGCTCCATGATTTGCAATTCGGTGGAAGGACGCATGGACCTCGCCATTCAAGGCCTCGGCCTGACGTATGCCGCCGACTTTGTGGTGCGCGAGGCCCTGGCCGATGGCCGGTTGGTGGAGGTGCTGGAGGACTTCACCTGGGAGAAGGGCCAGTTCAATCTGCTCTGGCCGTCCGGGCGGCAGGTGCCGCCGAAGTTGCGGGTGTTTATTGAGTTTTTAGTGAGTCATACACCCTTTACTCGCTCCGACGGATGACTGCACGTCCGCTCAAAAAATAAACCTCCTGCAATAACTATGTACCGCACCCACCCAACGCTCCATCGACATGCTGCGCCATACAGACAAGGAGTGACTGTATGGCACAAACATTTAAGGATGGATCAACAGGGGACGTCGTCATCAGGTCGGGGCCCTCATCTTCGGGTGGTGGTTTCAGCGGAGGTTTTGGTGGTGGCGGTGGTGTTTCAGGTGGTTTCGGCAGGACCAGCAAGAGAAAGCAGAAGGCTCGCAGACGAGCTATAGAAGCTGATCGTCAGGCAAAGGAAAAAGCCCAGGCGCAAGCAGCGGCGGCGGCTCAGGCCGAGGCGGCACGGGCTCAGGCCGCTGCCGCGCAGGCTCAAGAACAGGCGCGCGTTCAGGCCCTTCATCAGTTTCTGGGTTCGTTGGCGCAACGTCATGACGCCATACGAGCTGAGGCAGACCGAAGTTTTGCAGCCAAGGCCGCGCAACTCGCGCCGTCCCTCGCACAGGAAATATCCGCAGCGCGACGGCCGCCCATCTTTGGCTCCAGTGAACGCTGGCAGCTGTATGTCATTACCAAGGAAAAGAATGAAGTCGACGGGCTGATCGCCCGCAAAACCGCAGAGCTGCATGCGAAGAATGCGGTTGCCCGATCGTTCGATGGGCATGATCCGTTTACCCGTACATCGAACGACTACCTGACGCGCCTGGGGGCGTTCGGCCAAGCGCTGAATGACGGGCATCAGATTTGGGAAAACGCTTACAACGCAGCCCATGAAGCCCGACTGCTTTCGGCGCAAATCAACGCACTCACAGACAAGTCCACTGCGCTAGCCAGGCATCACGCCGAGCAGACAGTTGTGTGGCGTGAAAGAGAGGCTGTCTGGGAGCGCTACCGGCAGTACGCCGAACAGCGTGAGGCGCGAATTCGCTTCAAGCAGCAGGCCGATGAAGATGCTCGCTTAGGGCGAATCAAACAGGCCAATACGCTGACTGCGCCTGCGTCCTCTCTTGCCGCTGGCGGGATGATATGGACCCGAGAGGGTGTGCTCATCGCGCAAGAAGTCGCTGCTGTGCTTGAGAAAGCTGTCGAGGCTGCTGGCGAAACCCTCAAGGATTTCGGACGCATCGCGGCAAGGACCGGGCCGGTTTTCGTCACGGCAATGGTGTATTCGCCGACGTTGGGTGATGGCGAGTTGAGTGCCGAGCAACGTCAGCGCGAGTTCCAGTCAGTCTCCATTCCTGCAAAGGCGTTGGGCCTGGAGAACCCTCAAGCGCTGCAAGCGATTGCCGATGCGGGTGGTTCGGTAGAGATCGCGTACCGACTCAGAGCTGAAACCGTGCCGCAAGGTGCGGCAATCGTCGCCATCAGCACCGGTCATGGTGTCGATCAGCGTGTACCCGTCATCAACGCCGTACTCGACTCGCTCACCGGGTTCTATAGCGCAGAGGTTCCCGGGTCTCTGACTCGCCAACTGCAATTCACGCCAGATACTTCTGCGCCGGTAACCCGTACGAGTCCAGCGCGGTTGGGAGTTCTGGCGGCTCCAGTCCAGGATGTGCCGGCAGGTGTCGACTTGCGCATTCACGACTGCATTATTTGCGTGCCTGGCCTGCCGCCGACTTACGTGTCTTTCAACCTGCCTCCCCAGGGCTCAGGCATCGTCATTGGAAGTGGCCAGCCGGCCAACGCTGACTGGTGGAAAACAGTCGGTCAGGGTGCGCAAATACCGGCGCAGATTGGCGATCAGTTGCGTGGCCGGGAAATCAACTCGCTCGCGGCTTTCGACGCAACATTCTGGCGAACCCTCGGCGAGCAGCAGGCGCTCGCCGCTCAACTCGATGAGGTGAACCAAAAACGCCTCGAACAAGGTTTCGCGCCCTATGCCCCCAAAAGCACTTGGGTCGGGGAGCGACGTGAATTTGAACTGCGTTATCGGGAACTTGGCGAAAACCCCTTCAACCTCGACAAGATCACCATCACCACGCCGAAAAGTACCCAGGGACAGCTGGGGATATTGCCGGCAGTCGTGCCGTGGCCGATCCGCCCTGTTGGCTCGGGCACCTGGACGCCCCTGGTGCCACCGGGCATCGACCAACTCGGTCCTACACGTTTGCCCATCACACCGACAGCGCCTGGGGTTTACGCCGGCGGACCTATCGTCCCCGTCCTACCGCAGAACGAGACGTTTCCGGCTGTTGATCAAGGGCAGGTCGGTGCCAATATTCCGGGGTTCCCGGGGGATATGGAGTTGCCGTCGCCGGGGTTGGTGTTTGTCGGCCCTCCGGTGGAGCCGTTGGAGGTTGGCCCTTATAACGAACTCAGTGGCCGGAGCAGGGGGGATGGATTGGATATTGATCACATTCCTTCGCGCAAGGCTTTGGAGATTCATTTGATATACGCGTTTCCGGATATTAGTTATATGGAAAGGAGGGATTTCGTAAGGCGAGCCCCTAGCGTCGCGATACCTTCTGAAGTCCATAGAAAATTCAGCGAAACTTATGGCGGACGGAATAATCTGGAAAAACAAATGCAGGATGCGGACGATCTCAAACGCGCGGTTGATGCTAATTTTAATGCATTAAAAGAAGGGTTGTTACAGCACGGATTTGACGAGGCCTCAATCGAGGCGGTTCGCTTGAAACTCCATGAACTTCATATAGAGCAGGGGTGGTATTGATGGACATCGCAACGGTAAACCAATGGACAAGAAACTTAGGGGAAAGTTATGAAGAACTCGTGGGCAGAGGACTGATAACACCGGAGCAACCGTTAGAAACGTTGTATCCTGATTGTGACCTGCGGGACATGAATCTGGAGGCTGGCCTGAGCCTTACGTTTTGGGCAGAAACCAAACGACTTGAAACCCTGTTCGTTACGTTAATAAAGTCGACGCCATCAACTGTTGAGTATAAAGGCGATCTGCCTGCGCCCTATAAGTCGGTTATGACTCAGTCCGAAGTTCACGCAATATTTGGACAGCCAATGGAATCAAGAGGTCCCATTAGAATGCCGGATCCTATGGGGCAAACGGGTGGCTGGGAATCCTATCTTTTAGACCGCTCCTTATACCCTGGGAAAAAAGTCGTCTTTCAATACACTGCCGATATGAAAGTTAAAACGCTGGTTTTTACTTTAGTTGACAAGGGCCGTGGCTAGAATCAAGTATTTAATTGTTATTTTTGTGTATCTGCTCAGAAAAAATGAGCAGATACCTTTGAGTGACGAAGTTATGTGTTTGACATAAAGGAAAACCAAAAGATGGAACTTAAGGCAACACTTCAAAACTACACAGAGCCCGAATTCCAGGCATTGGTCGACAGAATCTGGGCCGTCGATCTGCCGAAACAGGATCACGACCGTTTAATCAATCATTTCGACCGAATCGTCGGCCACCCTCAAGGCGCTGATCTTCTGTTTTACCCCGCAGATGATATCAACCCGAACTCCTCGGGCTCTGTCGTGTACTACGTCAAAGACTGGCACCACAACCAGGGGCGTGCGGCGTTCAAAGGAGAGGGTGTTCCGACACCAATACCTGCGAGACCTTCTGCACCGTTAACTCCCGCGCAAATGACGCAGAAGCGTATAGCCCAGAGTTTGGCTGAAGTACAACAAATCATCGCTGACCTGACGACTTCCGAGCACGCTGTCCACGCGGCATTTCATGTTTTTGACCTGCGTATAAAACACGTTCATAGCCGGCAAAACACCCAAGTGGACATCCGAGAACAAGAAGCAGATATACGTGCGCTGGAAACCGCCGAGTTGGATGCACGGTTAGCGAGCCGCAAGTATGACTTCTGGAAAATGAGGGTCGAATTCAAAAAAGACGCCGCCCAGCGTGATCTCACTTACGTCCGCTCTGACCAGGCTCAATGGCAGAGCATCGCGCATCAAATCAGCGCTGCTCACGCAGGTTATCTGTCGACGTTGAACGCCACCGCCCAGACACTCCATCGCTTGCAAGTCGAGGCCGAAGCGCTGCTGGTCATGGCCCAGGCGCAACTGGTTCGTCAACGCAATACGCAAGGGGTTGGCCCGACACAAGCTCCCGGCATATTGGTCGCGCCACTTTCCTGCGGCGATGCGCGCCCCAGCATTTTGCTCAGCGGTGAGCTTTCGCAGCCGTTGGAGGCTCATCGGATCCCTTTGCTAAAAGCCCTGCGTTCGGCGGTAGCAGAATTCACTTGGCAAAATATTTCCGGAACAAAACCGCCTCAGGTCGAGCACGCCGCCGTCGTGCAGTTCGACTTTTCCAGTCGTGCCGAAACCGAGATGTTCGGGCTCAGCGTGCCTTTATCCGAGTTGCTGCCAACAGAAGGTGCGGATTGGCAGGGGTTGGCGGCGACTCGAGCCGAAGTCGATATCCCTTTCCGAATGCACAGTGGCAAGTTTTCCGTGCCACCGGGCACGATGTCTCGCGGGGTGCGAGAAACGAAGACGCTGTCTCAGGTATCCATTACCCCGACCACTGGCGATGGTTTGTCATCAAAAATCCGCGTACGAGCTGCCGTTTGGGATGAGCGTCTGAACGCATTCAGTTTCACTGCCGATGGTGTGGCGGCTGTTACGGTCAACTGGGTGGCGCCGGCCCGTCTTGAAGACACTCCGGGTATTGCGCCAGCGCCTGAGTATCGACTGGGATCCCTTCGCTCTGCTCTCGTGCCATTGCTGGAATCCTCCAAAGCCGAGGAGGTCCGGTTTGATGACTATGTCGTTGTCTTCCCGGCAGATTCGGGTCTGGCTCCGATTTATTTGATGTTCAGGGACCGAGGTGAGTACCCAGAAGTGGATTGAGAAACAGCGCCTGAAGTATTGATGTTGGATGTGTCGCCGCCTTCGCGAACAGGCTCGCTCCCACGGGAGATTTCAGTCGACGATAAACAATCTGGCACCAACGGCCGTCGAGGATCGATGGGCCTCGGCGTTGTCCGCCACCTGATAACTCATGCCAGGTGTAAGGACGAATTGGCGACCATCCTCCAGCTCGGTATGCAGTTCGCCTTCAAGACAAAACAGCACATGACCCTTGGAGCACCAGTGATCGGCCAGGTAGCCCGGCGTGTACTCGACGATGCGCACCCGAATCGCCCCGAACTGCTGGGTGCGCCATAACGCACTGCCGGTTTCTCCCGGGTGTTCGGTAGGTGGGATCTGCGACCAGTCGGTGGTGCCGAAGGGGATGTTTGCAATGTCCATTTTGCGCTCCAGAGGTTGGGGTATTTCGCCGTGATGGCCCGGCACTTTAACCGCTCAATGCGACGACACAAACACCGAATTTTCTACCGGCGGCGGCAGCGCAAACGCACCTTTCATCCGCGCCACTTCCTCGGTAGGCGTGCGGCCAAACAGCCTTTTGAACTCGCGACTGAACTGCGAGCCGCTTTCATACCCGACGTCCGCCGCCGCCCGCGCCACGCTGTAGCCGTTGCGCACCATCAACAGCCGCGCCTGGTGCAGGCGTGTGGATTTCAGGTACTGCATGGGCGAGGTGTGGGTGACGGCTTTGAAGTGCGCGTGGAAGGTCGGCACGCTCATGTTCGCTTGCGCGGCCAGGTGTTCGACGTCGAGCCGTTCGCCGAGGCTGCCGTGGATTTTGCGCAGGGCCCGGGAGATGCGTCCGAATTGCCCGCGAGCGGCGAGGGCGGCGCGCATTGACCCGCCTTGGGCGCCGGTGAGGATTCGATAGTAGATTTCCCGCACCAGCGCCGGCCCAAGCAGGCGACCGTCCAGTGGCGAGTCGAGGGCTTCCAGCAGGCGCAGCACCGATTGGCTCAGGCGCGGTTCCATCGGCGAGGCATACATGCCTTTGGGTTCGGCGACGGGTTGGTCGTCGAGTTGCAGCATCAGGTCGGCGGCGAGGTTGAAATCCAGATGAAAATAGATCGCCAGCAGCGGCTCCTCGGCACTGGCGTCGGTTTCCATGGTGAACGGCACGGGCACGGCAACGGCCAGATAGTGTTGGGCATCGTAGAGGTACGTCGCGTCGCCCCAGTACCCGCGTTTGCGGCCCTGACAGACGATGACGATGCCCGGATCATAGAGCACCGGTGTGCGTTCCAGCGCCCGGTTGGAGCGCAGCAAACGCACATCGGCCAGGGCCGTGAGGTTGTAACCCTCATCCGGGGCGAGTTTCGCCAGCAGCGCAATCGTCTGTATCTGGCAATCGTTTTGATCTACGCCTGAATCGCTCAAAAGACCTCTCCGCCCGATAACACAAGGCTCGAATGTGAACCGCTGCGAGCCGCAAATCAATCGCCTCATAGGATTAGGCAAAAGCCCCACAGTAATCGGCGTTCAGCCGTCGCCGTGGCCGCCCTATCATGGCCAACACATCACAGGAGAACGCGACCATGACGACCACCAAAACCCTCTTCATCACCGGTGTCAGCAGTGGCTTTGGCCAGGCGCTGGCTAACGAAGCCCTGGCCGCAGGCCACCGGGTGATCGGCACCGTGCGCAGCGAAACGGCGCGCATCGAGTTTGAACAGCACCCGTCGAAAAACGCTTTCGGCCGCTGCCTGGATGTCACCGACTTCAGCGCCATCGACGCGGTCGTCGCTGAAGTCGAAAACACCCTCGGTCCGGTGGACGTGCTGGTCAACAACGCCGGTTACGGCCATGAAGGGATTTTCGAGGAATCGGCGCTGGAAGAGATGCGCCAACAGTTCGATGTCAACGTGTTCGGCGCCGTGGCCGTGACCAAGGCGTTCGTGCCGTTCTTCCGTCAGCGTCGGGCCGGGCACATCATCAACATCACTTCCATGGGCGGCTTTATCACCATGCCCGGCATTGCCTATTACTGCGGCAGCAAGTTTGCCCTGGAAGGGGTATCAGACACCTTGAGCAAAGAACTCAAACCGTTCGGCATCGCGGTCACGGCGGTGGCGCCGGGCTCGTTTCGCACCGATTGGGCCGGACGCTCGATGCGCCGCTCCGAGCGCAGCATCGCCGACTATGACGCGACCTTCGACCCGATCCGCATGGCGCGCCAGGCCAAGAGCGGCAAGCAGTTGGGCGACCCGGTCAAAGCCGCCCAGGCCATGTTGACCTTGATTGCCAGCGACGCACCGCCAGCGCATTTGTTGCTCGGCAGCGATGCGCTGCAACGGGTGCGCGAACGCCTGGCAAGCATGACCCGGGAGATTGACGCGTGGGAGGCGTTGACTCGCTCCACGGACGGTTGAACCCCAGGGCTATCGAGAAATTGATTAGCGTCACGTTTCAAGCTGTGTCAGTTTCACCGCGCCTGCAATGGGGCGAGTGACAGGACGATCTCGCCAAGGGATCGCCGTGGTCTGTCGAAACTGACTACTTTGAACAAGGACGTAAACCATGTCTCAAGCAAAAGCCCGGACCAGTGACGCCTACTCGACCGTCGATACGTTCAGCCACTTGTACGACCGTGGCGGCAGTGCGCTGATCAACGGCAAGCCGTCGTTCACTGCCGACCAGGCGGCGGACCAGATCCTGCGCAAAGGCGCGTCCTGGCACGATCAGAATGCCGACGGCAAGATCGACCTCAGCTACACCTTCCTGACCTCGAAACCGGGCAACTACAACCCGGCCCTCGGCACGTTCGGCGAATTCAGCGCCCAGCAAAAGGCCCAGGCGGTGCTGGCGATGCAATCCTGGTCGGACGTGGCCAATGTCACTTTCCGCGAAGGCGCCGGTGGCGATGGTCACATGACCTTCGGCAACTACAGCAACAACACCGGCGGCGCGGCGTTCGCCTATCTGCCACAGGGCAGCCAGTACGATGGCCAGTCCTGGTACATGATCAACGACCAATACCAGGTCAACAAAACCCCGGACACCAACAACTACGGGCGCCAGACCCTGACCCACGAAATCGGCCACACCCTTGGCCTGTCGCACCCGGGCGTCTACAACGCCGGCAACGGCAACCCGACCTACAACGACGTGACCTACGCCCAGGACACCCGTGGCTACAGCCTCATGAGCTACTGGAGTGAAAGCAACACCCACCAGAACTTCAGCAAGGACGGCAGCGGCGCCTATGCCTCGGCCCCGTTGCTCGACGACATCGTGGCGGTGCAGAAACTCTACGGCGCCAACCTTGAAACCCGCGCCAGCGACACGGTCTACGGCTTCAACTCCAACGCCGAACGCGACTTCTACAGCGCCACCTCGGCCGCCTCGAAAGTGGTGTTTTCGGTGTGGGATGGCGGCGGTAACGACACCCTGGACTTCTCCGGTTTCAGCCAGAACCAGAAGATCAACCTCAACGAAGGCGCGTTCTCTGACGTGGGCGGTCTGGTCGGCAACGTTTCCATCGCGCATGGCGTGACCCTGGAAAATGCCATCGGTGGTTCGGGCAATGACCTGCTGATCGGCAACGCCGCAGCGAACGGTCTGGAAGGTGGTGCCGGCAACGACATCCTTTACGGTGCCGGTGGCGGTGATTCGTTGTGGGGCGGCGCCGGGGCGGACACCTTTGTGTTCGGCGCCTCCAGCGATTCGACCATGACCGCGCCGGACTGGATCATGGATTTCACCAGCGGCCAGGACAAGATCGACCTGTCGGGCATCGCCGAATTTGCCTCGGGTAATGCGACGTTGAATTTCGTCAGCGGTTTCACCGGGCACGCGGGCGACGCGATCCTGACCTGGTTTGCCGAGACTAATCAGACCAGTTTGATGGTCGATTTGACCGGCCATGGCGCAGTGGATTTCGCGGTGGGGATGGTGGGGCAGGCAGTGGCGAACGATATCGTCGCTTGATGTGAGGCAAGATCAAGAGATCGCAGCCTTCGGCAGCGCCTACGCGCCTGTGGGCGCTGCTGCAGGCTGCGATCTTTTGATTTTGTGATCCCGTTCGGCTGCGAAGCCGTCGCGATGGCGAAACATGGGTTATACCTGACAGTCGTGGTCCAAGGTTTTGGGTCTGCTTCCCCGCCCAGCCCGTAGGAGCAAAGCTTGCTCGCGATGGCGTTACGTCGGGTACACCGCGTTTTCGTTCATCGCGAGCAAGCTTTGCTCCTACAGGTTCATCACCGTCATGAGGAACGTATTCCATGAAAAGCTCCGGTCCCAGTCCTGTCATCACCATCGCCGAGCAACCCGGCTGTCTGTTGGTGAAGTTCCACGGTATTCAGGTGGCCGCATCCGCCCGGGCGCTGGTGCTGCTGGAGGCCAATTACCCTCCGGTGTATTACGTCCCGCGCGAAGACATCGACGAAAAATATTACGCCCGCACTGACCACACCAGCTATTGCCCCTACAAAGGCGATGCCAGTTACTTCAGCTTGCAGATTCCGGGGCATGAAGGCGCCAACGCGGTGTGGACCTATGAGAACCCCAAGGTGTCGGTCGAGCAGATTCGCAACTACGTGGCGTTCTATCCTGATCAGGTGAAATTCGAGATCCTCAATGAAGTTGAATGACTTTTTTATCAGAAGCGATCGAGCTGGTACGGTTCGATGGCCGGTAGTCCATGAGACGCAGTGGCCGCCGCCATGTGGGCGATCAGCTCGGCCGTGACGGCTGCCTGAGTCAACCCCAAATGCTGGTGGCCAAAGGCGAGTAATACCTTGCCATCGCACACCCGGTCGATGATCGGCAGCGAATCCGGCAAGGACGGGCGAAACCCCATCCACGGCGTGGCATCGTCAGCGTTCAAATCCCGGCGGAACAGGCCTTTGCTCAGCCGGTGCAACTGCCACGCACGCTCCATGCTCGGCGGGCGGTCGAGGCCGGCGAACTCGACGGTGCCGGCCAGCCTCAGCCCGCCGGCCATGGGCGTCATGATGAATTTGCGCTCCAGCGAGGTGACGGCGAACGGCAACCGATCCTGCTCGTGGGGCAACATCAGGTGATAACCGCGTTCGGTATCCAGCGGGACCTTTTTGCCGGTCAGCGCTGCGGTGAGCTTCGCCGAGTGGGCACCGCACGCGATCAGGACTTGGCGGGCGTTGAGACTGCCCTGGTCGGTGATCAGCGCGACGCCGTTCTCCCGCAAGTGTCCGCCCCGAACCTGCTGTTTCAGGAACTGCACGCCGCTGGCCTTGGCCGCGTCGACCAGTTCGCAGACAACCCGGTACGGATCAAGAAAGTGCCCGGTGCGCGGAAAGAACAAGCCGCCCTGAATCCGTTCACTAAGCTGCGGAGCAACCTCGCGTATCGCCTCGGCCTGCCAGAAATCCACCGGCACCTGCTGCTGACGCATCCGCGCCTGCAACGCTTCAATCGCCTGACGCGACTCGGCCCGCTCAAACACCAGCAACGAGCCGTCTTCCCTGAGCAAATCCGGGCGTGCAATGTCCGCCAGCAGCCGCTGCCACGCGCCCAGGCTGCTTTCATTGAGCGCGCGGATGCCGGCCACGGTGCGTTGGAACGGCGCCGGGCGCAGGTTCAACAACAGCCGCAGAAACCAGGGCAGGGCGCGCGGCAGGTATTTCCAGTCCAGGCGCAGCGGGCCCATCGGGTCCATGAGCATGGCGGGCAGGCGCTTGAGGATCGACAGGTCGGCAATCGGAAATACTTGCTCGGTGGCCAGGTGCCCGGCATTGCCGAACGAGGCGCCATGACCGGGCTCCTGCTGGTCGATCACCACCACCCGCAAACCCAGGCGGGCAAGGCGCAGGGCACAAGCGACGCCGATGATGCCGGCGCCGACCACGGCAATATCGTTCGAAGCGGACTGATTAGACATGGGCCTGGGCTTCTCTCTGGCCATCGAGCAGGCGGCGCAGTTGCAGCGGATTGCCGTGCTTGAGCGCGGCCGGCAACAAGCTGTCCGGGAAGTCCTGGTAGCAGACCGGGCGCAGGAACCGCAGGATGGAGGCGGTGCCGACCGAGGTCGAGCGCGGGTCGGACGTGGCCGGGAAAGGTCCGCCATGGACCATGGCGTCGCACACCTCGACCCCGGTCGGCCAGCCGTTGACCAGCAGGCGGCCGGCCTTACGTTCCAACAGGGGCAGCAACGCCCTGGCGCTCTCCAGATCGGCGTCATCCAGGTGCAGGGTGGCGGTCAGTTGACCTTCCAGGTGCTCGATAACCTGACGAATTTCGTTGTCGTCGGCACATTGCACGACCAGCGACGCGGCACCGAACATCTCGGCCTGCAACGTTGGGTCGCGCAGAAAATCCTGCGCCCGGGTCACGAACAAATGCGCCTGGCATTGGTTCGGTGTTTCACCCTTCAGGCCCGTGGCGGCGGTTTCTGCATGCATCAAACCCACGCCAGTCTTATAGGCCGTGGAGATGCCGGGCGTGAGCATGGTCTGCGCCGGGCTGCGTTGAACGAGATCAGCCGCTGCGCGGACGAAACGGTCCAACGCAGCGCCTTGATGGGCAATCACCAATCCAGGGTTGGTGCAGAACTGGCCAGCCCCCTGAGTGAGTGACGCGACGAAACCTTGTGCCAGCGTTTCACCGCGCGCTTGCAGGGCTGCCGGGAACAGCAGAACCGGATTGATCGAACTCATTTCCGCATACACCGGAATCGGCTCGGGCCGCGCCTGGGCCGCTTTGCACAACGCCATGCCGCCACTGCGCGAACCGGTGAAACCCACGGCTTTGATCCGCGGATCGCTCACTAGCGCGATGCCCACTTCGCGGCCCGAGCCGAACAACAGCGAAAACACGCCTTCAGGCAGGCCGCATGATTTCACCGCCCGAGCCACCGCTCGGCCCACCAGTTCGCTGGTGCCGGGATGCGCGCCATGGGCCTTGACGATCACCGGGCAGCCGGCGGCCAATGCCGAAGCGGTATCGCCGCCAGCGACCGAAAAGGCCAGCGGAAAATTGCTCGCACCAAACACCGCCACCGGCCCCAACGGCACCTGACGCTGACGCAAGTCCGGACGTGGCAGGGGCTGACGTTCCGGCAGCGCGTTATCGACCCGTACATCCAGCCATTCCCCAGCGCGCACGGTGCGGGCAAAGGTGCGCAGTTGCTGGCAGGTGCGGCCACGTTCACCCTGGATACGCGGGCGCGGCAGACCGGTTTCGGCGATCGCGCGCTCGATCAACTCATCGCCTAAGGCTTCGATCTCATCGGCTATGGCCTCGAGGAATTGGGCGCGTGCCGCCAGTGGTGTTTCGCGATAGCTGTCGAAGGCTGCCGACGCCAACGCGCACGCCTGTTCGACATGTGCCTCGGTGCCACCGGGATAAGCCGGTTCAAGGGGTTTGTCGGTGGCCGGATCGATCGCCCGGATCGCTTCGCGGCTACCGGTGATGGCGTGCCGACCGATCAGCATTTGGCCTGTCAGAGTCATGGCGCTTTCCTGGAAAAGAGGAGGGGGCCCGACTGCGAAACACGGCTGTCTCGCAACGGGCACGAACACGGGGTGGGATCAGGCGACGTTCTGCTCGGCCGACCAGTTTTTGTACCACTGGCGGAACAACGTGTACTGGTTCTCGGCGTAATGCCGTTGGGCATCGCTGAGCACATCGGTATCGTTGAAATGCAGGGTGTATTCCGTGTCGCCGTTGAGCACCATCAAGTGCTTGTAATAGAGCACCAGGTCGCAGCCCTCATCGAACGACGACAACACCGCCAGCGCTGATTCCAGCTCCCGGGCCAGGCGTCGGGCCTTGGCATCGCCCTTGGCCGCTTGCTTGCTCAGGGCCACCAGTTGCAGCACTTCCCGGGGCAGTGCGTTGCCGATGCCGGTAATCGCGCCGGTGGCGTTGCAGTTGACGAAGCCATGCACCACTTGGGTATCGACCCCGACCATCAGGGTGACGTCATCGTCCTTGGACGTGATGTTTTCGGCGGCGTAGCGCAGGTCGGCAGCCCCGCCGAATTCCTTGAAACCGATCAGGTTCGGGTGCTCACGGCGCAGTTCGAAGAACAGGTCGGCGCGGGTGGCGAAGCCGTAGTAAGGGCTGTTGTAGATCACCGACGGCAGGTTTGGCGCCGCTTTGAGAATGGCGGCGAAGTGGGCTTTTTGTGCGACGGGAGAGGCTCCACGGGACAGGACGCGCGGGATCACCATCAAGCCATGGGCGCCGACTTTGGCTGCATGGGCCGCGTGGGAGATCGCTTCGCGGCTGTTCACCGCGCCAGTGCCGACGATGGTCGGAACGCCGGCGGCGACCAGACGCGCCACGCCTTCCTGGCGTTCGGCTTCGGTCAGCAACGGCCAGTCACCCATGGAGCCGCAATACACGACGGCGCTCATGCCGATATCGATCAGCTCGCGACCCTTGGCCACCAATTTCTCAAAGTCCGGCTTGCGCTCAGGGGTGCACGGGGTCATCAGCGCAGGGATGCAGCCAGTGAAAATGTTCTCGCTCATGGTTCTAACTCCTCGAAACGTTTAATTGAAGGTGAAGGGGCACGGGGCAGCTCAAATGCCCCACGCGAAGGGATCCTGTTCGTCGATCAGTAGCGTGGCGTCGGCGGTCATGAAGGCCTGGCCGGTAATGAACGGGCGCACGCGTTCGCCTTCCCATTCGAAGCTGCCGATGAACTGGCTGCCGGTGATGCTCGCCTGGACCCAGGGCTCACCGGCGGCCAGTTTTCCATCGGCCGCCAGGCACGCCAGTTTGGCGCTGGTGCCGGTGCCGCAGGGCGAGCGGTCGTAGGCTTTGCCGGGGCACATGACGAAGTTGCGGCTGTCGGCGTGAGCGTCGTCGGCAAACAGTTCGACATGGTCGATCAGCGCGCCGTCTTCGCCGTGGATGCCCTGGTCTTCCAGGGCCTTGAGCATCGCCCAGGTGTAATCGGTGAGGGCTTCGACGTTGTCCATTTGCAACGCGTGGCCGTGATCGGACACCAGGAAAAACCAATTGCCGCCCCAGGCGATATCGCCATGCACGGTGCCATGCCCCGGCACTTCGACCGGCACTTGTTTGCGATAACGGTAGGCGGGCACGTTGCCCAGGGTCACCGTGCCGTCGTCGTGCAGCGTGGCGCTGACCGGGCCGACGGGGGTGTCGATCTTGTGCACGCCGGGGGCGATGTGCCCCAGGTAATGCAGCGAATTGACCAGGCCGATGGTGCCGTGGCCGCACATGCCGAGGTAGCCGGCGTTGTTGAAGAAGATCACGCCGCACGTGGCATCCGGCGACACCGGTTCGCAATACAGGGCGCCGACCAGCACATCGTTGCCCCGGGGCTCCAGCAGGCAGGCGCGGCGCCAGTGGTCATGTTGATCGCGCAGGGTATCGCGCTGCTCGGCCATGGTCTGGCCGGCCAATTGCGGGAAGCCTTTCATCACCAGGCGCGTCGGTTCGCCGCCGGTATGGGAGTCAATCACGTGAACCCGTTTCATAAACTTATCCTTTAGAAGTGTGCAGGCGCAGGGCGGCCTGTCGCAGTGCCGGCGAGGGTCGAATCGGCTTCGCTTTCATCGTCCTCGGATTCCAGACGGACCAAGTGCGCCGGTACGCCAGTCGCCGCGCCCCAGCAATAGATGCCCATGGCGCAGACCGCCACGACCACGGTGTCGAAGGGATGGCTGAGCACGCCCAGGCCACCAAAACTGCCGAGCTTGGACAGGACGATGGTCACGGCGTAGAAGCCGATCAGCCACGCCGATGAGCGCACTTGCTGGGCCAGGCTCAGGTGATTGGTCGGAACAAAACGACCGCACAACAGGTACACGACGAACATCAGGATTTGCAGGCCGAGCAGCCAGGACACGGTGGCCCAACCCGACCAGTAGACGATCAGCGCGGCGATGATGAACGACAGCGGACCGAGCACGCCCATCCACTTGACCCGGAACGGGCGCGGCATGTCTGGCGCGTTGCGGCGCAGGGCGGCGACGGAGACCGGCGCCACGGCGTAGCTCAACACCAGCGCGGCGGAGACCACGTTGATCAGCGCTTCCCAGGACGGAAACGGCAGGGTCCAGAACACCGACAGGGCAAAGGTCAGCCACAGCGCCGGGCGCGGGATGCCGGACTTTTCATCGATGCGGGTGAAGACCTTGAAGAACGTACCGGTTTGCGCCCAGCCGTAGATCACTCGCGGCGTGGCGTTCATGTAGATGTTGCCGCAACCGCTGGGGGAGATCACCGCGTCGGCGACCACCAGATAAGCCAGCCAACCCACGCCGAGGGCCAGGGCGATATCGCGATAAGGCAGCGCCAGTTCCTTGGCCACGCCGGCCCAGCCGTTGACCAGCATCTCGGTGGGCACGCCGCCGAGGAAAGCGACCTGCAACAGCACATAAATCAAGGTGGAAAGCAGCACGGACAGGATCAGCGCAATCGGAATGGTCCGTTGCGGATTCTTCACTTCGCTGGCCACCGAAATGATCGGCGTCAACCCCAGGTAAGCGAAGATCACACCGCCCGCGGACACCGCCATCTCAACCCCGGATAGACCGAATGGGGCAAAGCCCTGAGCCTGGAAGTTGGCCGGTTTGAAGAAGGTGAACAGCACGCCGATGACCAGCAGCGGCACGATGAACTTGAATACGCTGACCAGGTTATTCGCCATGGCAAACGTCTTCACGCTGCGGTAGTTGAGCACGAAGAACAGGCAGAGCAGGGCGAATTGCATCAGCCAGCCAATCATCGTCGGATCGCTGGAACCGGCCTTGGTCAACTCGGGAAACCACGCCGCCGCATATTGCCGGGAGGCGACCACTTCGATCGCCACCAGGCTGGTGAAAGCGATCAAGGTGATGAAGCCCATCAAGTAACCGAGCAGCGGGCCGTGGGAGTACACCGGGTAGCGAACCACACCACCGGCCCGGGGCAGCGCCGCGCCCAATTCACAGTAAACAATGCCCAGTAGCAACACGGCAAAACCGCCTAGCAACCAGGAAAAAATCCCCGCTGGACCTGCGATTGCCGACACGTGACTGGCGGCGAATAACCAGCCGGAGCCGAAGATGGCGCCCAGCCCGATGAACGTAAGGTCCATCAACGAAAGTTGCCTTTTGAACTTGCCTTTGCCTGACATAGCGTCGCGCCTTTTTGTGAGTTATTGGATAGGCAGGGGTGCATGCAATGGCCATAGAGTGAACGCGACGGCGCACGGGCGATTGATGTTTTGCGTGGGTATGGATGACGAAATCAGCACAATGCAGCGGTGCTCGACAGCGCACGCGGGACGGGGCAAGGTGAGCAAAAAATGCCTCAAGAGTGAGAGGGTGAGAGTGATGGCGCAGAGCGCGTTGGCGATGTTGTGCGGGGAGAACGACGCGGATCGTCCGGAAACCATCGAAGCATTATTGGCCGGCGTGGCACCGCTGTTGCCGATGCTGGATGTGATCCCGAATGCGGCGATCTTTATCAAGGACGTCCAGGCGCGCTACGTCATGGCCAACCTCGCCCTGGTCCAGCGCTGTGGCATGAAACCGCTGCTGGGCAAAACCAGCGCCGAGGTGTTTCCAGCGCAGTTGGGGCCGGGCTACACCGAGCAGGATCGACGGGTCCTGGAACAGGGTTTGGTGCTGGAAGATCAACTGGAATTGCACTTGTACGGCAGCCGGGAGCCCGGTTGGTGCCTGACGCACAAACGCCCGTTGTACAACCGCAACGGTGAAATCATCGGCCTGGCCGGAATCTCGGTTGATCTGCAATCGGCCAGCGACACGCATCCGGCTTACCAGCGTCTGGCGGCGGTCGATGAACACATTCGCGCGCATTTCAATCGCCGGGTCACCTTGGGCGAACTGACGCGCATCGCCGGTATTTCCGTGGCGCAACTGGAACGGTACTGCAAGCGCGTGTTCCACCTGACGCCTCGGCAGATGATCCAAAAGGTGCGCCTGGAACATGCGCATCGTCTGTTGCACACCGACATCCCCATCACCGAAGTCGCCCTGCAGTGCGGCTATACCGACCACAGCGCGTTCACGCGCCAGTTCAAGGCGCTGACCGGTTTCACTCCGCGTCAGTACCGGCAGGCCACCGCGCAATGAGCGGCAGAGGTCGTTGATCGTTCCCACGCTCCGCGTTCCAGCTCCGGGAAGGGACGCAGAGCGTCCCGGGCTGCATTCCCACGCGGAGCGTGGGAACGATCTTCACTGCCGGACAGCGCTCACCAGCGTCGATTCATCAATCTGCCCAATCGACGTCACCCCGGTCAACGTCATGGCCACGCGCATTTCCTTGGCAAAAATATCCAGCATGTTTTCCACCCCGCGCTGCCCATCCGCCGCCAGCGCATAAGCCATGGAACGCCCGAGCAACACGCCTTTGGCCCCCAGCGCCAACATCCGCACCACATCCAGCCCCGAGCGAATCCCCGAGTCGACCAGCACGGTCAAATCGTCGCCGACGGCTTGCATGATCGCCGGCAAGGCCTTGGTGGTGGACAGCACGCCATCCAGCTGCCGCCCACCGTGGTTCGACACCACGATGCCGTCCGCACCAAAGCTCACCGCGTCCTTGGCATCCTGCGGATCGAGAATGCCTTTGATAATCATCGGGCCTTCCCAGAAATCACGAATCCATTGCAGATCGGCCCAACTGATCGACGGGTCGAAATTCTTCGCCAGCCAGCCCATGTAGTCTTCGAGCGTGACGGCTTGGCCCAGATAGGCCGAAATATTGCCCAGGTCATGCGGCCGCCCCATCAGGCCAACATTGAACGCCCAATCGGGTCGGGTCATCGCCTGCAACATCCGCCGCGACGAAGCAAATGGACCGGACATCCCCGAGTGCGCATCCCGATATCGCGCGCCGGGCGTGGGCATATCCACGGTAAACACCAGGTTCTTCACCCCGGCCGCCTTCGCCCGCTCCAGGGCATTTTTCATGAAACCGCGGTCTTTCAACACATACAGCTGGAACCAAATGGACTGTTGACTCTGCGCCGAGACTTCCTCAATCGAACACACCGACACCGTGGACAGGCACAGCGGAATACCTTTGTTCTCCGCCGCACGCGCCGCCTGCACCTCACCACGCCGGGCAAACATGCCCGTCAGGCCCACCGGCGCGAGGATGATCGGCATGGCCAGGGGTTGGTTGAAGAGGGTGGTTTCCAGGCTCAGGGTTTCGACGTTCTTCAGAATGCGCTGACGCAGGCTGATGCCCGTCAGGTCGGCACTGTTGGCCCGCAACGTATGCTCGGCGTAAGCACCGCCATCGATGTAATCGAACAGGAATCGGGGAAGTTTACGGCGTGCTGCCTCGCGGTAGTCGGATGCGGATGAAATGATCATGGGGCCTCGGTCTGGGGAGTGGCGGGGCGGTGGGTGGCGTCGAATCGCTCATATCAAGAATGCCCTGGCTTGTGCATGTCCATGCGCAAACCAGTAGGCAGGCTCATTAAACAATAGATTCGATGTCCAGCGTATGAGGCATACCGCTGCGGGAGGCAAGCATTAGGTCGCCATCGTTCTGTTGCGGGATCATTGCAAACTTCGCCTTCAGGGTGTCAGATTTCAGTACTGAGTCCGCTAAATTTACGTTAACAGTTGCGCTTTCAGGGACTGGTATGGGTTCTCGTAATACCCTTCACTTACGACGAAAGCACACATGGCTGTCCTCTTCGGACAGCTTTAGGCACCCAGGCTCAATGGTCAGTTGCATATCGTGGAAGCTAGTTGCCAATCCCTCTGGAGGATAATCAGATATTTCTTTCCAGCTAAAATACAGCAATCTTCCTGAAGGCCCTATATCAAACCATTGAATGTCGACAGTTTCACTATAGTTGTAGGGGTGACGGTAAGGGGGTGTTGGATTATCCGGGCAGTTTTCCGCACAATGCATTCCCTCGATAGCCGTTAGATATAGGCCCTAGAAACATCAGAGGACCACAGGCATAGAAATCAGAGTTGAATTCCTGGTTTTTGTACATCTTGCATACAGGCAGCATTAATGGGATTGGTAAAAACACAGCCCATAGTGTAATTCCGCACCACTCATACGTGGTTTCATCTCTGGTGCCGGTGTTTGGGTCAGGTGTCATTAGAGTGACGCCAATGCAGCCTGTTAGAGAGGCTGATATAAATGTGGAAAACATTATGTTTGTGAGTATTTTAAATTTATGCATATCCATCGCTTTGAAAATTCTCAATAGTTGATTGTTGTTACATGTTTTTAAAAAAGTGCTGATGCTTTTATTCGTGATGTAGGCAGATACCTTGGGCGTTCAATGCCAAGTTCAAACTCGCCAATTCTTCCCTTCATTGTCACCGCCGAACAGTATGAAACCCTCGACGGCTCTTCCAAGCATCAACACGTCATGATTTCTCATTGTTCCATTATTGGTGCAAGGATCGCACGATCACTCCGGTTACTCTGCGTTGGCTATTAACCAGAGGATCGTGCGTTGCCGCCTATCTTTCTGGGAGGATCATGAGTATGAATCCATATCGAACGCAGGTGATGTGCCCGGCTCGCGCCCTTCCAGTATGGCGGCAATGGCCTCGTCATCGCGAAACACCGGAGGCGGGGCCATTGCCAGTTGTTCTTTTACGGTGTTTTCGGGGTGGGCTTTCCAACGCGGCAGATTTTCTGTCAAAAATTCAGGTTTGGTTGCAGCTTGGCCGTATACCTCACTCTCGCTGGCTTTTTTGCCATGCAACTTGACCAGACGATCATGCGTTACTTGCATCTTGCCGATTTCAGCTATGAGTGCGTTGGACTCACGTTCATTGGCGCGCAGATAGGCATCGGGATGTGTTTCACGGGAGGCTTTTTCCAACTGGCGTTTCATGCTCTGGAGGGCGTCGTCAACCCATTTAAACTCACGTGTGGTCACCAACTCGCGGCGTAACTCCAGCGACTCTTGCCAGCGGCGTAGCGTGGCCCAGCTATTAGGGACGTAGCCCCCAACCATCAAGTGGTTGAGTATGTAAAGGAATGGCTCAAAAGCTCGATGCGTAGGCAGTCCATTTTTTTGCTGGAGTATTTCATTGCAGGCTTTATTGGTAATGCTTTCGCAGCCAGGCTCCCAGAGGATCTGTGACTTGCGACCGTCCTCAAGAGTCATCGGCATAAAGTGATGCAACTTGCCGTGGTGTGCATAAGGTGCGCCACTGAGATTGGCGACTCCGGTAAAAAATATCGAGATACCCAATGGCGCATTGACGAAGCTCACCGCGAGACCAGTGCCATATACCTTGGGTTTAGTGTCCATGCCGGTTCCGGGAACACTTGGGATCGGGTCGTTGTGATTGACCATGCGATGATGTGTCAGTGCTGCGGCACCGTCTACAAAGGTCTGGTCAGCGGCCCGTGGGCTGCCATAGGTGTAGAGCAGTAGGTCGTAAGTAAAACCTTCCCGGCGCCGCAGCATTTCAGCCAATAGCAATGCAATGGCACCGCCCAGACTGTGGCCGGTGATAATAATTTTTTGTCCGCTGTAAAATTTATCCAGGTAGGTTGTAGCGAAGTCGTATACGACTTTTGCCGCGCCATAAAACCCTTGGTGCGCTTGGCCAACACCCAAGCCCTCTTCAATAGGCACCTGTTGTGCATCAGTGTCCGTTAACAGATCCCACGGGAGCTCACTCGTACCTCGCACCGCAATCAATACCATTTCATCGTTGTGCGTGATAAAGGCTTGGCTATCGGTATTATTTTTCCGCTTGCCGTCATCGAAAAAGTGAATCGTTGAAGGACTTTCCTGTTGTTCACCTAAACCGGGGTCATTTACCTCAGGGTACAACTGCGGATCAAACGGCACGATTTCCAATCGCTTGGAATACGGCACGTCTTCATAGAGTGGGTAGTACGGTTTCTCCGCTTTCTGGCCCGCGTCCACTCGCCAGATTTCGTCCGCTTTGGCCAAAGCGTCACCGAACCAGTTGCCGCTGCTGGGCTGCAACGGAAAGGTCACGGTGCTACCCATTACAGGCTGTTCGTCTGGGTTCTGACCAAACGGGGTGTAACTCAAGGTCGCCATC
The DNA here is from genome assembly GCF_055179735.1 of Pseudomonas sp. Emmai. Taxonomy (NCBI): domain Bacteria; kingdom Pseudomonadati; phylum Pseudomonadota; class Gammaproteobacteria; order Pseudomonadales; family Pseudomonadaceae; genus Pseudomonas; species Pseudomonas sp. Emmai. The sequence continues at coordinate 3,219,127 of NZ_CM143685.1, forward strand.
AACGCCAGTTGGTACAGGTTGAGCGCGCAGAACTCGTTGTTGGTTGAGAGCATCGGGCGCAATGCCCGCAACGGGCGCACTTCCAGTACATGGTGTTTGTTCGACATCAGCGGAATGCCGAAACGTTTGGCCAGCTCAGGCTTATAGCCAGCCTTGCCTTTAACAGGTAGCGGTCGAAACAGCTTAAATACATGGAAGTTGGGTGGGAAATGGCGTGCGGCCAACGGCGGCAGGTGCGCTCCGTGCTCTACCAGCTCACGCACCTCCACCTGATGAAACGCTCCCGCATCCGCCTTGCCTTGTGCAGGGTTGGACTGTGTACGCAGGCTGGATTTATTGAAGAAGCGAGTTTTCTCGGCACGCACTTGCAGTTCAGTGATGCGCAGCGGGTAGGCTTTTCGCTCTATCAAACGCTCGTAAGGCTTTTCTACACCTTGATACGCTTGATTCAGCCGAAGCTCCACAGGGCCACAGTAGTGGTTCTCCACTTTGCCGGAGCCCGTCGCATCCAGCGTGCCATTGTAGATAATGTCTTCGTGATCGATGATCTGATAGGCCAGTCCCGCGTAGAGCTGGCCATCGCCAAACTCATCCACCAACTGAAAACTGGTCGAGTGTTCGCGCAATGGGCAAGCGAGGATTTTGCCATCCATGGATGGCCTATCACACTGAGGCAGTGTAAGACTCATGGGGTCACCTCCTTGTTTTCCGTACAACCGGGGTAAATGGTGCAGGTGTCACGACCATCCGGCATGCGGAAGGTGCTGAAATCCTTGTCGTTGCCATTGCAAAACGCATCTTGGTCTTCAAAGCTCTCGCCCATGCAACGCTTCCAGCCACCGGGCACCTTGATCCAGGTATCCCCCATAAAAGGCTCTTCCTCGGCTGCCTGCTTGATCTTCAAGCGCACGGTCTTACCTGGTAATTGATCCAAGGTGTAGGCTGCAAACGGATGACCTCGGGTCAATTTTCCTTGGGCATCGGTGTCTTTACAGTCCAGAATTTTTACGATGCGGCGCAAACTGCCCGATGTGCGAAACAACCACTGGCACTGGCCGTAAAACTCGCTTTCACCCGCAGCGTTAAAGATGTCCTTGTCACGTTCATCCAGCTGGGTGCGCACAGCTATTTTTCCGAAGTCACTCCCGAAGTCGCCTCGGTGTGTTCCATATTTCGCGTAGATATTTAGCTCAATGCTGTACAGCACTAATGGACAGCCGCTCACCGTTCTGTGCAGCTCGACTTCCGAGTCAGGCTTATATTCAGTTCGCCATTCCTCAACGTTGAAACCAATCTGAGTGTTTCTTCCGCCAGGAACAGTGCAGGTCTCACCCTTGGCCGGTACATAGTTGGCTCTTGCCGCATAAGCAAAGTTTGGCGGCAAATCGGCAGTAAAGATAAAGGTGTTGGACTTGCCCGTGGCTGAGCAGCCCACGGAGAGGGCCAGACAACTGCCAGCGATCAGGCTTTGAATGAGGCGTTTCATACGGGGGCATCTCCCTGCCAGTAGAGTTTTTCCTGGTACAAGCGATCAAAGTGCATCGACGACGTTTCATAGGGCTTGGGCAACCAGGCCTTGGGCAGAGCGTAACCCGACGCTTGTAAACTCTGCGTCAGTAAGAAATGAATCTGTTCGGGTTCCCGCCATTCCCAGGTGCGAGCAAGGTCAAGTTGACCATGCAGCCAGGTGTCCAGATCCTGCTGTTCGACAAGCTTGATCAAACTCTCCGAGTGCTCTCGCACCAGGTAGCGTCGGGCGTTATCGAACTGCTGGCCCGCGAAGGTGGCCTCAGGTATGGGGGTATTCAACCACGCCGGATCGGAAGGCCGCGGATGCACGCCTGGATCGAGGTTGTAGACGATCTTCCATTGGTCTGCTTGCCAGTAACACACGCTGGCTAACGGCCCGAGGTAATCCGGACGCTGCTCGGGTTGCAGGAAGTCCAGCGCTCGCCCAAGCACCCGATTATCGTGGAAACGATAGAGCGACTGGTTCGGTCGCTCTCCTACCACCAAACGATCCTGCCAATGGGTAGCCAGCGCATCGAGGTCGTTGTTTTCGGCGCTGGCCAGCCAGCCCCAGTTGCCCTCTGGCGCATTCAGTAGTGCCTGGAAGGTGGGATGTCCTGCCGACTCAAGTCTCAAAAGGTACGGGGCTATTTCCACCAATGAGTCCGCCGGCGTGCCGACGTACAGATTGCGGTACTGGTCGTTGCCCAGCCCGGCGATCAGTGAGTTGCGCTCTTCGAGTTGGCCATCAGAATCCAGCACCAGGTAGATCTGTCGTCCTTGCTCGGCTTGCGCTTGCAGCCATTTTTTTTGAGGGTTCATGCGTTCTCTCCCGTGCTGCATAGGCCATTGCGACATGCTTCGCAGAGCGGGCAATAGTCTGCAGCCTGTTGCTGGGCGGTAGTCACGATAGACAGTGGGCTGGCAATGCTCGCCAGCGGTGCGCTGAGTGGCGCGAGCGTCGTTGGTGTCGCCTGTAGCGCAGTTGCACCCGTCATTGGGGCACCACCAATCTGAATTTCGGTGCTGCTGAAGATGCCACCGGGGCCAATCACGATGTGCTGGCCACCCCCCTTCAAGGTGATGCTGACTCCAGCGTCGAGAATCAGGTTGGCCCCGGCCTTGAGGTGCACCTGCTGGCCAGCTTCGGCGACCAGTATTTGGCCTACATGGGTGTGACTGCTTCCAGCGACCTGCAAGTAGTCATTGGCTTTGAGGTCGACCTTACGATCAGCCGTGACAGTACGCTGCTCTTCCGCCTCCAGCACCGAAATACTGTTGCCTTTAATGGTTTCCCGGCGCTCATTTCCCACTTCCAATCGGCTGTCATGCTCGACCTTCTGCTCCATATCACGCTGAGCACGCAGATAGATCAGTTCCTGGCCGCTGCGGTCTTCAATCGACAGTTCGTTGTAGCCACCGCTGGCGGGCGAACTGTGGCTACGCAGGACCGTTTTGGTTTTGTTCGCGGGCAAGGGGTAGGGGACCGGCGTGACTTTGTTTGGCACGCAACCCGTTATCAGCGGATTGTCGGGATTGCCTTCCAGGTAGGTCACTACCACTTCCATGCCGATCCGCGGGATGGTTACCGAGCCGAAACTGTCTCCCGCCCAACTGGAGGATACCCGTAGCCAGCAACTGCTCTTGTCGCTGCCAAGTTCGGCGCGATCCCAGTGGTACTCGACCTTGACGCGACCGTACTCATCGCAAAATATTTCTTCCCCCGCTGGACCGGTGACACGGGCTGTCTGGCTGACCAGTACCGATTTACGCGTGACCAGTGGTGGGCGGTAGAACACGTCCCAGGGAATCGCGCGGAAGCTGTTGCGGTACCCCTGGGTAAACCCGTCTTCGGGCTTAACGTCGCTGGTGATTGATTCCTCCAGTGACTGAGGTTGCTTGCCCTCGTGCGTTACGCTGAGCAACAGCCACAACTCGTTGCACTGCGCTCGCGGGTGTTCGATCAGGTTAAAGAAGTGGCCGCTGCGCAGGAACGGCTGGTCGCTTTTACCCTCGGCCAACTGATAGTCGCTACGGTGTCGTTCCAAAGCTTGCCGGGCCAGCTGTTTGCCGAGCCTTTCATTTTCGATCAGCAACGGATAGCCATAATCCTCCAGCACCGGCGTGGCCTCGACCGCCAGTTGGCTTTCCAGCAACAGGCTTGGGCGTTGGAAGTCGTAGTCTCGGCGCGTGGCGGTGCTGGTGCGGGTGCTGAAGCGCATGGAGAACTGGCTGACGACCGGGTGATCCGCCGCCAGGCCAGCGCCTTGTTGATACGGTACGTCTCCCAGTTTGGGGAAGTAGGTCTGGTCGTCGGTGAACACCAGTTGGTGGCCATCCTGGCTGTGTTGGTGGTGCCACGAGATCCCATCCTCGCTGCACAAGCGCTGGATGAACTCGAAGTCGCTTTCACCATACTGGGTGCAGTATTCGCGCTCAGGGCTGGTGCTGACATGAAAGGTATATGCATCGGCCTGAATGCCGTGCCCATCGAGCACTTGGGCGACGATTTGCGGCACCGTCAGGTGCTGGAAAATCCGTTGGTTATGGCTGAACTGCAAATAGTGCAGCGCGGGCACCAACATCAGTTGATAACGGGTCAGGCGCTTACCGGCCTCACCCACAAAAACGTCTTCGATACGCCCATGAATACCTTCGCCATCCAGGCCGAATTGAAGGAAGGCGGGCTGACTGAGCAGGCTTTCCAGGTCGAAATCAGGGGACTCGCTGACGAGTTCTACCTGGATCGCGTACAGGGTGCTCATCGCTTCAGTGCCGTGAAAGGCCAGTACCTTGAAGTCGTTACGAACAGAGGGGATCAGTAACGTGAAGTGCGCAGCATTGGCTGGCGCGAACATACGCTTATCCTTAAGCGGAGAGGGGAGACAAAATGCGCAGCCCGAGCCATTCCTGGCCTGAACAAGCTTGAATTTCACCGCAGGCTAACAAAGCGGCGAAGGAATTGATGTGGGAACCGTCCTGAATAACCTTCCGAATTTTCAGCTATTCAGAATGTTTCTTTGGCGAACGAAAGGGACCGCGAAAATGAGGCTGCGTTCATCTCGAAAGGGCGCGCATCATACCTAACCCTTTGCCTATACACACAGGATGGTTTCTGAAGGGAGTTTTCTGAATAAAAAAACACCCCATCGAATGGGGTGTTTATTGGTCTGCACGGTTTCTTCTAGGCCCTTTTTTCGTCTGCGCCCGTCAGTTGGTATCCAGATCCACGTTCTTCGTCTCCCGCAAACAAATCAGCCCCACAATCAAACTCACTCCGGTAATCACCACCGGGTACCACAGCCCGTAGAAGATGTCCCCGGTGTACACCACCAACGCAAACGACACCGTCGGCAGGAATCCGCCAAACCAGCCATTGCCGATGTGGTAGGGCAGGGACATCGAGGTGTAGCGGATGCGTGTCGGGAACAGTTCGACCATCAGCGCGGCCAGCGGGCCGTAGCACATGGCGGAGATGATGATCAGCGCGACCATCAGCGCCACGATCATGGTTTTGTTGACCTGCTGGGTGTCGGCTTGCGACGGATAGCCCGCCAGGGTCACCGCGCCACGCAGGGCGGCTTCATCGTAGCCATCGATTTTCACGTCACCGACGCTGACTTGCACGCCGCTGCCGGCCGGGGCGGCGATGCTGGAGTAAGGCAGGCCTTGTTTGACCAGGAAGGTCTTGACCTTGTCGCACGGGCTGTCAAATTTCGCCTTGCCCACCGGGTCGAACTGGAAGGTGCAAGTAGCCGGGTCGGCCAGCACGGTAATCGGTGCCTGTTGGCGAGCCTGGTCGACCGCCGGGTTGGCGTAGTGGGCGATGGATTTGAAGATCGGAAAGTACAGCGCGGTCGCCAGCAGCAAGCCGATCATCAGCACCGGTTTGCGCCCGACCTTGTCCGACAGCCAGCCGAAAAAGATAAAGAACGGTGCGCCGATAATCACGCTGACAATCAGCAGACTGTTGGCCAGCGCCGGGTCCATTTTCAGGAACTGGGTGAGGAAGAACAGCACGTAGAACTGCGCGGCGTAGAAGGTCACCGCTTGCCCGGCGTTGATGCTGAACAGGGCGATCAACACGACTTTGAGGTTTTCCCATTTGCCGAAGGAGTCCCGCAGCGGCTGTTTGCAGAGCTTGCCTTCTTCTTTCATTTTCACGAAGGCCGGTGACTCGTGCAGGCTCAAGCGAATCCAGGTGGAGATGCCCAGCAGCACGATGGAAAACAGGAACGGAATGCGCCAGCCCCAGACTTCAAACTGATCGCCGGTGAAGTAGCGGCAACCGAGCACCACCAGCAACGACAGCAGCAGGCCGAGGGTGGCGGTGGACTGAATCCAGCTGGTGTGGAAGCCACGTTTGCCCATCGGCGCATGTTCCGCCACGTAGGTCGCGGCACCGCCGTACTCGCCGCCGAGGGCCAGGCCCTGGAGCATGCGCAACACCACAAGGATGATCGGCGCGGCAATGCCGATGCTGGCGTAGGTCGGCAGCAGCCCGACGCAGAACGTTGCCAGACCCATGAGGACGATGGTGGCGAGGAAGGTGTATTTACGTCCGATCATGTCCCCCAACCGACCGAACACCAGCGCCCCGAACGGCCGCACGATGAAGCCCGCGGCGAACGCCATCAGCGCGAAGATAAACGCCGTAGTGTCGTTGACCCCGGCAAAGAACTGCTTGCTGATCACCGCCGCGAGGGCGCCGTAGAGGAAAAAGTCATACCACTCGAACACCGTGCCGAGTGACGAAGCGAAGATGACTTTCTTGGTGCCGCTGCTGACGCCCGCGCTGCGCATGGCTTCCAGGGGCTGAACGTGTTCTGACATATCGGTATCCCTCACAGTGATTGTTTTTGTTGTTCCACTGTCGGCGCCGGCCTTGTGGGCGGGCGCCGCGTTTATCCATAAAGCGGGGTGTACGTACCGCAAATCTTCCTGTGTACCCATTCCCTGAAGGAGCAAGGCTTGCCCGCGAAGGCGTCCATGAAATCGCCATCGCGGGCAAGCCATGCTCCTACAGGTGTGTGATTCAGGCGTTACTTAACAGTTCCTTCTCCGGGGCGAAGCTCCTGGTGTCCGGGTTGAGGATCAACTGCGCCGCCTTCTCGGCAATCATCAGCGTAGGCGAACAGGTATTGCCTGAGGTAATACGCGGCATGATCGAGGCATCGGCAATGCGCAAACCGGGGATGCCATGAACATTCAGTTGCGCATCCACCACCGCCTCCGCATCGTTACCCATTCGGCAAGTGCCCACCGGATGGAAAATCGTCGTACCGATCCGCGCCGCCGCTTCGTGCAATTCTTCTTCACTCTGCAAGCTATCGCCCGGCAAATACTCGACCGGTTTGAACGCCGCCAGCGCCGGTGCCGCCACGATGCGCCGGGTCAGTCGAATCGCATCCGCCGCCACCCGCAAATCCTCGGGATGACTCAAATAGTTAGGCTGAATCAGCGGCGCTTCCTGCGGATCAGCACTGCGAATCTCGATCCGCCCACGGCTTTGCGGTCGCAGATCACACACCGACGCCGTAAACGCAGGAAACGCATGCAACGGCTCACCAAATCGCTCCAGCGACAATGGTTGAACATGGTATTCAAGATTCGCCGAAGCCTGCTCCGGCCCCGAGCGGGCAAACGCGCCCAACTGACTCGGCGCCATGGACAACGGCCCGCTGCGGTCATACAGATAACGCAGGCCCATCCCCATCTTGCCCCACACACTGCCGGCGATTTGATTGAGGGTGCGGGCGTTTTCCAGTTTGTAGATCAGCCGCAATTGCAGGTGATCCTGCAGATTGCCGCCCACCCCCGGCAGTTCATGCACCACGCCGATCCCCAAGCGTTGCAGCAATGGACGCGGGCCGATCCCGGAGCGTTGCAGAATGCTCGGCGAACCGACGGAGCCGGCGCACAGGACGATTTCCTTGCGCGCCTTGAAGGTTTTGGCCTGGCCTTGGTAGCGAGTGAGGACGGCAGAGGCGCGACCGTTTTCCAGCAACACGCGATCGACTTCAACGTCGGTTAGCACAGTGAGATTGGTGCGATTTCTAATCGGTTTGAGAAACGCCTTGGCCGCGTTCCAGCGAATCCCGGCCTTCTGGTTGACCTGAAAGTAACCGCAACCTTCGTTATCACCCTGGTTGAAGTCATCGATGCTGGCGATGCCGCTTTGCTCGGCGGCGCTGCGGAAAGCATCCAGAATCGGCCATGACAGCCGCTGACGCTCGACCCGCCATTGCCCGGCGGCGCCGTGAAATTCCGAGTCGCCGGCAAAATGGTTCTCGCTCTGCTTGAACAGCGGCAGCACGTCTTTCCACGCCCAACCGGGATTGCCGTCAGCCGCCCAACCGTCGTAGTCGCTGGCCTGGCCACGCATGTAGATCATGCCGTTGATCGAGGAACAGCCACCGAGCACTTTGCCCCGTGGATAGCTCAGCGTCCGGCCTTGCAGACCCGGTTGTGCTTCGGTTTTGAAGCACCAGTCAGTGCGTGGATTACCGATGCAGAACAGGTAACCCACGGGAATGTGAATCCACGGATAGTTATCGCGCCCGCCGGCTTCGAGTAGCAGCACCCGGTGTTGCGGGTTGGCGGACAATCGATTGGCCAGCAAACACCCGGCCGGCCCGGCGCCGACCACGATGTAATCGAATTCATCCTGAGAGGTCTGCATCCCTTACCTCGTATTGTTTTTGTTGTTGGACTTCATCCTAGTTGTTAGCTTTCGTATAAAGAATGTTAGTTTTTGCGCAGCCGCTGTGCGTTTTCAGACAGCGTAGCCCTAAGGAAGCCTGATGTTCGATTGGAACGACCTGCGGTTTTTTCTCGAATTACAGCGCAGCGGCCGCTTGCTCACCGCCGCCCGCCGCTTGAACACCACCCACGCCACCGTGGCCCGGCACATCGAGGCGATTGAAAAGAGCCTCGGCACCGCGCTGTTCGTCCAGCACGCCCAGGGCTACCAGTTGACCCCGGCCGGCGAAGCGCTGCTCAAGCACGCCGAAGCCATGGAAAACGTCGCGTTGCTGGCCCAGGAAGAAATCACCCAATCCACCGCGCCGCTCGGCAAAATCCGCGTCGGCGTCACCGAAGGCCTGGGCATCATGTTCCTCGCCAGCCGCATGAACGGCCTGTTCGAACGCTACCCCGGCCTGGAAGTGGAACTGGTCGCCGTGCCGCGCTTCGTCAGCATTCTCAACCGCGAGGCCGAAATCAGCATCCATCTCGAACGCCCGGCCGCCGACATGCTCGTCACGCGCAAACTCACCGACTATCGCCTGGCGCTCTACGCCAGCCAGGCCTACCTCGACCGGGCCCCGCCACTCAACAGCCGCGAAGACCTCGGCCGCCACGCCTGGATCGGCTACGTCGACGACCTGCTGTTCAGCCAGGAACTGATGTTCCTCAACAGCTTCTGCCGCAACCCCCAAGTCGTGTTCCACAGCACCAGCGTCATCGCCCAGCAACAGGCCGCACGCTCAGGGCTCGGGATTGCGGTGCTGCCTTGTTATATGGCGAGTGCCGATCCGGAACTGGTGCCGCTGTTGCCGGATGAGAGCATTCAGCGCAGCTACTGGATCAGTACCCGGCGGGAGTTGCACAAGTCGGTAAGGCTGCGGGTGTTGTGGGATTACGTGGTGGAGTTGTGTGAGCGCGAACAAAACCTGCTGCTAGGCCCCGATCCTCTGTAGGAGCGAAGCTTGCTCGCGATGGCGTCAGGTCTGGCTCACCGCGTTATTGTTATTCGCGGGCAAGTCGGAACGCCGCACCGCTCGTTCCTGCGGGGGATTGAATTTCAGGGAATAAAAAGAGAAGTTAAGCAAAAAAGGAGTTTGCACCATGACCGACGATACAAAAACCAAAGGCCCGGCGTCGTACTTCCCCTCCATTGAAAAAAAGTATGGCCAACCCATCGACCACTGGCTGAGCCTGCTCGAAACAGTGAGCGACAAGAAGCATATGGAAATGGTGGCGTGGCTTAAAACCGAGCATGGCATGGGGCATGGCCATGCGAATGCGTTGGTGGCGCATTATTTGGCGAGCGCTAAAAAGTGAGTGAGCAGGCGCCGAAGCGCGATCTCACTAATGTTTCGTAGAGTAAACGTTGTTTCAGAAATGATTCAACTTTGGTGGTTTCGCGCTATTAAATTTATCGTGAATTAATATATTCGCGGGTGTTCGTATGGCTACTATTAAAGCGTTGGATCCGTTGCGCTCATAACAAAGGGTCAGGTTATGAATAAGATAATTGTCTACTCGTTAGTTATGCTGTTCATGGCGGGCTGTTCATCTTCCGGTCATCAAGCTGCGGTTGATGCTCACGCCGATGCGCCCGCCAACGCAAAACAACTCAATGCGAGCGAGATTAACTCGACGGTGATAGGTCGCAAACATTCGAGTGTGACGTCTACCGGTTATCCCTTCTCTGAAACATTAAACCCTGACGGGACTGCGGTGATCCAGATCTCCAGCGAGTCGATGCAAAACGGTCGATGGGTTATCGTGGAGGACGTCATCTGCGTGACCTATCAGAAATATGGCAAGGAATGCAATAAGGTACTCAGTGACGGGACTACCCTCTGGTTTGTGGACAGTATGAGTAATAAAACCAATAACAAATTTACCCTTAAGTAAGTTCTATTGGCGTGGCGATCAGTAGAGGTGCGATATGAATATTAAACGCTGGAGTTGCATAGGCTTGACACTTGTCTTATATGGGTGCGCTCCGTCTGGTGGACATACGGTGAAGCCAGTTTCAGCTTCAGCCGTCGCGCTTGATGATGAACAAGTCCGCAGCACCTTGATTGGGAATAAACTCAAAAATATCGGTCCTTCAGGTTTGCCCTATTCTTTGAGTTTCAATGCCGACGGGACCGAAATATTCAAAATGTCTGGCAATGACCCCGAGACTGAACATTGGTCGGTCAAAGATGGGGTGATTTGTTTCACCTCGGTCAAGATTCCCCATGAATGTTATCGACTCAAGAAAGACAAGGATGACTACTGGCTGGTAGATCCGCAGACGGGAGCCGTTCACTACCATTACACACTGGCACCTCAGTGAGAGTGGTTTACCGGGGCGTCATTAAGAAGACGGATTAATCAACCCAGGAACTACCCCCTGCAGGAGCGAAGCTTGCTCGCGAAGGCGTCAAACCTGACACACCGCGTTATCGTTCTTCGCGAGCAAGCTTTGCTCCTACGGTGATGGCGTCAGGTCTGGTGCACCGCGTTATCGTTCTTCGCAAGCAAGCTTTGCTCCTACGGTGATGGCGTCAGGTCTGGTACGCCGCGTTATGGTTCTTCGAGAGCACGGGTGGTTCGCTGTAACGGGTCATGTGGCTGGCCGTCGGGAATTGACAGTGTCGCGCGCAGCCCGCCTTCCGGCCGGTTGACCAAGGTAATCCGCCCACCCAGGCGCGTCGCAATGGTGTTGACGATCGTCAGCCCCAGCCCGGCGCCTTGCGCATTTCCGCGACTGTAGAAGCGTTCGAACAAGCGTCCGCGATCCGCTTCATCGATGCCCGGTCCCTGGTCTTCGACACTCAGCGAATAGAACCCGTCAGCCTGACTTAACTGCACGGTGATCACGCCGTGTTCAGGGGAGAAGTTGGCCGCGTTGCTGATCAGGTTGTTCAGGGCAATGTCGATCACTGCGGCATCAGCGACGACTTTGAAAGGCTGATTGTCGACGTCGAACGCCAGCTCCAGATTCTTGCTCAGCAGCCACGGCGTCAGTTGAACCAGGCTGGCGCGTACGGTTTCGGCCAGGTCGATGCGATGCAGCACCGGCGCTACGGCTTTGGGTTCAAGGCGGGCCATGGTCAGCAGTTGATTGACCAGCCGAGTGGTGCGGTCCACCCCCGAAATCAGGAACTCCAGGGACTCGCGGCGCTCCTGTTCGGTGCCGGCCTCCAGCAGGTTTTGCGCATGCACCCGCAGCACCGCCAGGGGCGTGCGCATTTCATGGGCCGCGTCGGCGATAAAGCGGCGTTCCCGACCGAGTACTTCCTGAATCTGCGCGAGCATGCGGTTGAGCGCCGCTTGCATCGGTTCCAGCTCGCTGGGCAAGGGCGCCAGTTGCAGGGGTTCCAGCGAGCCACTGTGCCGCGCCCGCAAAGTCGCCGCCATATTCGCCAGCGGCTTGAGCCCCCAGCCAATCGCCAGCCAAACCATCGCCGCCAGAATCAGACTGCCCAGAATATTGGGCCACAAGGTATGGCGCACGATCCGGTCCACCAGGTCGGAACGCACGTCGTCCCGTTCGCCCACCCAGATGCGCAGGTTGTTCTGTTTGTCTTCGAGCATGAACGCGCGCCAGTGGCGGTTTTTCAGATCCACCACATCACTGAACCCCGGTGTGCCCGGTGGCGTGCTGAAGGTCGGCGCGCTCGCGGTATGCACCAGTACTTCGCCCTTGGGATTCCAGACCTGAAAGGCAATCTTGCTTTCATACGGATGGCCATCCACCCGTGGCATCGCTTCGCTCAGGGCCTGATTGAACGCCTGATACAGCTCGGCGTGTTCCTTGCCGGCCAGCGGCATGCGCATCACACCCTGCAGCAGTCGGGCGTTCTGGGCCAGTTGGGCGTCGTAGACCTCGGCGATTTCGTGGTTGCTGTCATGCAGGTTGAACACACTGATGATCGCCAGACCGGTCAGCAGCAAGCCAATGATCAGCGTCAGGGTACGACGCCGGATTGAGGTCATCGACGCTCCTCCACCAGGTAGCCGATACCGCGGATGGTGCGGATCAGATCACTGGAGAATTTCTTGCGCAGATGGTGGATATGCACTTCCAGGGTGTTGCTTTCGGCTTCTTCGTTCCAGCCGTAGAGCAACTGCATCAGGTGATCGCGGGTCATGACCCGGCCCGGCGGCGAGAGCAATTCATGGAGCAGTTGATATTCCTTGGGCGTCAGGGCCACCGGTTCACCCTGATAACTGACTTGCTGGGTGCCGGGGTTCAGACTGATGCCGGCATGCTCGATCAGCATCTGCGCGCGCCCGGCGCTGCGTCGCAGCAAGGCGCGCAGCCGGGCCTTCAACTCGGCCAGGTCGAAGGGCTTGATCAGGTAATCGTCGGCCCCGGCATCCAGCCCGGCGATGCGGTCTTCGGTGGCGTCCCGGGCGGTAAGGATCAGCACCGGCAGGTTGGAGCCACTGTCGCGCAGACGGCGCAGCACCTCCAGGCCGTCCATGCGCGGCAGGCCGAGATCGAGCACGGCCAGGTCGAAGGTTTCACTCAGCAGTGCATGCAAGGCGCTGCTGCCGTCCTGCAACCAGTCAACGGTGTAGCCCTCGCGCCCCAACGCCTGATGAATACCTTCGCCAAGGGCCACGTCATCCTCGATCAGTAATAAGCGCACACGGACTCCTGTCAGTCGAGTTTCTTGTTCACGTCCACCAGCAACGTTTCGATCTCTTTGCGCCGTCCCGCGTCAGCGACTTCCCGGCCCGGCCTCGGATCGGCTTGCAGGGCTTTTTGCAGGGCGACCCGAGCTTCGCTGTAGCGCTTTTGACGGTAGAGGTGATCGCCCCAGAAGTACAGACTATCGATGCCGTTCGGGTTCAGTTGCAAGGCTTGTTTTAGGAGTTGCTCGGCTTTGTCCGAATCGCCGAAACCGATGGGCCAGCCCGGCACGCGGTCATACAGCGCCGCGAGGCTGGTGTAGGCCGAGCCTTGCAGGGCCTTGGGGTCCAGGGTCAACGCTTTTTCCAGATCAGCCTTTGCCGCTTTTGCCTTGCTCAACGCGCCGAGACCACCCTGGGCGCCGGCCCAACTGCTGGTGACAATCCCGGACCAGATCCAGGCTTCGGCCGCCGTTGGTCGTTGCTGGGTGAACGCCGACGCTTGGGCCGCGAGTTGCTCGAAGGCCGCCGTGCGTTGCTCGGCGGCCACTTCGTACTGAATGTGCCCCCAGTTTTGCTGGATGCTGGCCAGGCGTTGCTGATCGGCAGCGTCCAGCGCCCAGACGGTGGGGCTCAAGGCTCCCAGTAAAAGGCACGCGATGAGTTTTTTCATGGTTTGAGGTTCTCGTTATCAGGCTTATGGCTCAGGCGACGGATCAGCGGCAATTGCTTGCGCAAACCTTTATCCACCAGGTTAGGCAGCAAGCTATTGAGGCGTACGAAAAAGCGTTCCGGCCAGCCCAGGTACAGGTCACGACGGTCACCGGCAATCGCGTGGATCACCGCCGATGCGACGGTTATCGGATCATCGACGTTAGCCTTCAGCGCATCGTTGAGGGCCTGGGCCGCCGGGCTGTTCATCGTCGTGCGGGTAGCGCGGGGCGCGACGTAGAGCACGCCGACCCGGGTGTCGGCCAGTTCCCGGCGCAGCGCTTCGGAAAAGCCGCGCAGGGCAAACTTGGTCGCGCAATAACTGGCATAACCGGCATAGCCGATGGAGCCATAGGTCGAACCGACATTCACCACCATCGCGCTGTCCGCTTGCTTGAGCAGCGGCAACATCAGTTTGGTCAGGCAGATCGGCGCGCTGACGTTCACCGCCAGCATCGCGTTGATCTCACTGTCGTCGAGCTGTTCGAGCATGGCGAAGTGATTGATCCCGGCGGCGTTGATCAACAGGTTGATGCCACCGATGGCCTCGGCGGCGGTCAGGACCTTGCGGCGGTCGGCGAGGAACGTCAGGTCGGCCGCGACCCAGGCCAGATGCTGCGGATAACGTTCCAGCAACGGCTCCAACACTTCCCGGTGCCGGGACACTGCCAATACCCGTGCACCGCTGGCGCACAGGGCGTCGGCGATGGCCAGGCCGATGCCGCCACTGGCACCGGTCAATACCACTCGAGCCTCAGACAGGCGCATGCAGGTTCTCCCCATCACGCGGCAAGCCGCGGAACATATCGGCGTAAAGCCGGTAGACCACTTTCGAGGCATGGATCACGGCAGCCTGGTCGGCCGGGTCATCGAGGGTGTTCATCAGCCGGCGATAGGTCTGCATGTGCTCCACATCCAGAGCACCGTGTGAGCTGAGGTAGCTGAAGGCGCTTTCCGGCAGGTCCAGACGCTGGCGAATGCTGCCCGCCGCGTGCGTGGCCAGGGCAATGCTGGTGCCTTCCAGCACGTTGACCATGCCGAACAGGCCCACGGGGTTGTCCCGGGCAATCAGGTCGTAGAGAAAACTCACCATCAGTTCAATTGGCAATGTCGGACGCCCGTCGCGCACCGCCTCCTTGTCACCGCCGCAGGCCGCGATGTCATCGAGCACCCACTGTTCGTGGCCGTATTCGTCTTCGATGTATTCGCAGACCGCTTTGCGCAGCCATTCCAGGCGCGACGGCAGACGGGCACCACAGGCCATCATCAACGGCACGGTATGGCGCACGTGGTAATAGGCTTGGGCGAGGAAGGCGCGGTAGCTCTCCAGGCTGACCTTGCCTTCAAGGGCATCACGAATGATCGGCAGGTTGAACAGTTCATGGCGTTCCTGCTGGGTGGCTTCTTGCAGCGTGTCGAAAAAGTTCATGACGCGGATTCCTTGGAAAGTGCCGATTCAGTCAGTGGCGCCCGGTAACGCTCAACGATGGCGTCCCGGCGCGGTCGGCCATTGGCGGTGAGCAAGCCGTTGGTGGGTGTGAAGGGTTGATCCAGGCGAGTCCAGTGATGGACCTGGGCGTAATCGGGCAAGGCTTCGTTGGCTTCGGCCACGGCAGCCGCCAGTTCGGCGTCGGTAGCGTCCGGGCGATGGGGCCAGAGCAGGGCGTGATTGGTTGGCATCGCTTCGCCGTAGACGAAGGCCTGGGCGATATGCCGTCGTTGCGTGAGTTCGGCCTCGACCCATTCGGGATTGACGTTGCGTCCGAAACTGGTGACGAACTGATGCTTCTTGCGCCCGTTGAGGTAGAGGAAACCCTCGGGGTCGAACTCACCGAGATCGCCGCTGGGCCACCATTCATCAACGTGTGGCGCCTCGCCCAGATAGCCGAGCAGGGGCGAGCCTTTAATCAGCACTTCGCCGTCGTCCGCCAGACGTATTTTCACGTGGGGCAGGGGCCGGCCGACACTGCCGGGGCGGCGTGCGCCTGGCCGGTTGAGGCACACCACCGACGCACACTCCGACAACCCGTAGCCTTCGTAGACCGGCAAACCTGCGCGTTGCGCGCGGTGCAACAGCTCTTCGGACACCCGCGCACCGCCGACCGCTGCAAAGCGCAGGGTGTGCGGGTTGAAGGCTTTTTGCTCGGCGGCGCTGACCAGCATCAGCAGCAGTTGCGGCACCAGAATCACGCTTTCGGGCGCACGGCTGGCCAGGCAACCGAGCAGCTTCGGCACCTCGACGCCGCTGGCGCCCTGGATGCCCAGGGTCTTTTGGCTCGGCACACTCAGCGTCGCACCGGCATACAACGCGGCGTAACAGCCGATGTTTTCCAGCAGGATCGCCAGGGGCAAGAGCGCCAGATGATGCTGCGGGTCGGTCGGTTTACTGGCCTGATCCAGTTCGCGGGCGACCTTAATGATGCTCTCGGCGCTGAGGCACACGCCTTTGGGGGTGCCGGTGGTGCCTGATGTGAAGGTCAGCTTGGCGGTGCCTGCGTGCATCGGGCTTGGGCGGCTGAAGGTCCGGCGCCAGAACTCCCCGTTTTGCTCATACCCGGCGGCCTGCAGTTCGGCTTCCAGTTCCGGTTCGGCAATCACCCGTTCGGCCTGGCTTTGCTCCAGGCAATGCTTGCGTTGCGCGGGGCTGAAAAACGGCGGCAGCGTCAGGCAGGTCAAGCCCTCGAACAACGCGGCCAGGTCCCAGAGCATCGCTTCGGTGCCATTGTCCAGCGCCAGCGCGACGACCTTGACGTGTTGGTCACGCAGGCGCTGCTGGCGGTAGACCACTTCAGCGTAGAGCGTGGCGTAGTCCACTTTCAGTTGATCGCCCCACAAGGCGATGGCGTGTCCCTTGCGTTCGGCATGGCTGCGCAAGGTTTGTTTGAAGCGCTCGACTTCAAGCGACATGGCTGGAATCCTCGATGGACGACGGCAAACCCAGGCGATTGAACATCCCGATGTTGCGCAAATGAATGAACCCGGCGCGGATGTTGCCGACATGGACCCAGGGTTTGCTTTCGTAGTAGCTGCCCCAGTTATTGCTGTCGTCACCCAGCCGCGCTGGGTCGGCGGCGCAGAGGGTGACCGGTTTCAGCCCGAGGCGATGAAAGCTGTTCACCAGGCCGATATTGCCGGTGAAGGCCACCCATTCCAGGCCACCCATGGCCAGCAGGTAGGTGATGGCGATGATGCTCAGGCGTGCGCTGCCGGTATCGCTGGCGGCCAGGTTGCCCACCTCGACGATGCCGGCGCGGTCCACCGGGCGGTCCGCAGCGGCGCTGATCAATGGATCGATGGACTCGTCCAGGTAACGCTCCAGAAACAGCGGCTCGTCATCTGCCCGTCGCACTCCGGCCACCGCGCAGAGCTCCCCGTCCGCTTTACTCATGCCAAACAGCTCCGGCATGAAATGGCGGATATCGGCCCCGTGGGCCTTGCGAAAACGCTGCTGGATATAGGCCTCGAAAACAGCGCGCTGAGGCTCATCCGGCAACGCTCTGGCCAGACTCATCGGCGGGGTTTCTGCTTGGCCGAAACGCAGTGGCAAAGGGATGTTCCAGTCGAAGTCAGGCATTGAATGGCGCCTCCCGGGATTAGTTTGGGAGGAGTATCAGAGGCATTTCTTAACGAAGTCTGAAGGTGGCGAAAGGATGTCACCCGGGCACCTTCAGATTGCCTTAAGGCTGGGCGGGCAGGGTGACGCCGGTCGAACCAGGCTGCGCGAATGAATCGCCGGCCATTCTGAATTCATGAGGCCCGTTATGACCCGCGATTCAATCGCTCATCGCTATGGAAAACTGTCGATCACCCTGCATTGGCTGATGCTGGCGCTGTTTGTCGGCGTTTACGCCTGCATCGAAATCAAAGGGCTGCTGCCCCGTGGGAGCTCGGCGAAAAGCCTGTTCCTGGGGTTGCATGGGCTGTTCGGCGTCAGCATTTTCGTGTTGGTCTGGGTTCGATTGCTCGGGCGCCTGACCCCGCGTCCACCGATTACCCCGGCGTTGCCCATCTGGCAGGCCGGCGTTTCGCACCTGATGCACCTTGCGCTCTATGTCTTGATGATTGTCACGCCAGTGTTGGGCTGGTTGACCCTGGCCGTCGCCGGCAAACCGATGCCGTATTTCGGTTTTGCGTTGTTCTCGCCGGTGGTGATTGATCCGGACCTGGCCAAGCAGATCAAGTATTGGCATGAACTGCTGGGCAGCACCGGGTACTGGTTGATCGGCTTGCACGCGGCGGCGGGGTTGTTTCATCACTATTGGGTGCGGGATAACACCTTGGTGCGCATGTTGCCGGGGCGCGGTACAGAGCGTCAGCGCTGATCGTCCGGCTCCGAGGGTTTCACCTGCCAGACCTGGATCTCTTGTAGGAGCGAAGCTTGCTCGCGAAGGCGTCGTGCCTGACACACCGCGTCATCGTTCTTCGCGAGCAAGCTTTGCTCCTACGGTGATGGCGTCAGGTCTGGTACACCGCGTCATCGTTCTTCGCGAGCAAGCTTTGCTACTGCGGTGATGGCGTCAGGTCTGGTACACCGCGTTATCGTTCATCGCGAGCAAGCTTTGCTCCTGCGGTGATGGCGTCAGGTCTGGTACACCGCGTTATCGTTCTTCGCGGGCAAGCCTCGCTCCTACGGGGGGCGTGTTTCAGGGGAGGATTTCGAACGAGGTGCTGGCCAGGCGTTCGCCGTTGACCATGATGTGCACGGCGTGTGCGCCCGCGTAGTGCCGGCGCGTGGTGAGTTCCTTGATTTGCTGCCCACGACTGACCAATTCGCTGGCGTGGCCGGGTAGCGTCAGGGCCTTGAGCTTGAACACCTTTGCCGAAGTGCTGCCGTTGGCTTTAACGTAATCGATCGCATAGTCGATCACCAATCGCTGACTGTCCGGGACTGTGGATTTCACCGTAAACGACAGGCTGATTTTCTCCCCCAGCCGAATAACCTTCGGTTCCACTTTCACATCGATCATCTCAACCTCAGGCTTCCCACCCGCCCCAATCACCGCCAACGCCCGCTGATTCCCCTGTTTGATCAAACTGCGCAACGCATGCTTGGCAATCCACGCGGTGTGCTTGTTCTCCAGCGACCAGCCCTCGATCAAGTCCAGCACCCAGTCGGGGTGGTCCTTGGTGATGTCATTGAGGTGGTTGGCCACGGATTTGCGCACGTACAGGCTTTCATCCGCCTTGAGATTATCGAGAATCGCCGCCGCCAACGTCGGGTCTGCCTGGATCGGTTCCAGGCGAAACGACCACGGCAATCGCGGCCGGCTGCCTTCACTGGCCAGCCTGCGCACATGTTCGTTTTCATCCCGCGACCACACCTGCATCAGCGCCAGCGAGCGCTCAAGATCACTGCGCAGAAAATGCCGGATCGCGAATTCAGAAGAGCCGAATGAGGTGAAAAACTTGAGCGCTTCCATCGACTGTTCAAAGTCATGCGCACCATACATCGCCACATAATTCGGCAACGAGATGCTGACAAACCCGCTGTTCAGTCGAGGGGCGACGGCGCGCAGTACGTCGAGGGATTCTTCATACCCCAGCGGCAACACTGCATGCAGGCACTCACTGACCCGCGCCATGCGCTGCATGATCGACAGTTCAGCGAGGCCCTCATTGGCCATCTTCAGGAAAGCTTTGGCGTTGAATGCCGGGTAGACCGCCGTCATTTCGGTCGCGATGTGCTTGAGGCGCTCGGCGTTGAAGATTTCCTTCAGCGCCGGGTTAGAGGTTTCAGCGGCGGTCATGGGTGAATCCGTGGCGGAGGGCGGCTCAGGTTATCGGGGTAGCGATGAACGCCTCAAGCTTTTCCGCCTGGGCGGTGAATTGAGCAATGTGCGGGAAGCGTGTGGCATCGACCTGATCTGGCACTACGAGGTTGGTGAAACTCCATGCGACGGCGACGGTAATGCCGTCCTGGGCAATCTCGGAACCACCCGGCAGCGGTTGCTTCGACAGCTCCCGCTCCAGCACCGAATAGGCCGCAGCGAGTTGCCCTTCAACCCGCTCAACCCACGGCTGATACTGAATATCCGCAGGCCGCAGATTACGTTCGTAGTAAAGCTGTACCGACTTCTCGCACGCCGCCAGTGCCAGCCCAATCACCCGCAACGAGCGCAAGCGCTGCTTCAGATCACTCGGCATCAAGCTTTTAGAAGTGCCGGCCAGCGCTTCGAGGTAGTCGATGATCAACGTCGAATCCATCAACACTTCGCCATCATCCAGCACCAGCGTCGGCGCCTTGACCACCGGGTTGATCTGCTGGAATTGCTCGAAATGCCGGAACACCGACACCGATTCATGTTCCAGGTCGATGCCCAACAACCGGGCGGAAATAGCCGCCCGACGCACGTAGGGCGAATCCAGCATGCCGATCAGTTTCATCTGCGTTCCCCTGTAGGAGCAAAGCTTGCTCGCGATGCGGACAACCTTAGTCAGAGGTTCAACGACCTGCAAACGCTCTTACGCTAATCCTCAAACCCCACCTGCTCATGAATCTCATCCACCTTCAATTCCAACCGATACGCCACCGCAATAAACAACGCCTGACACAAGCACAACGTCGCACTCAACGACCGGAACGCAAACGAACTCCCTTCATTCACCAGCAACACCGTGCTCGCTCGCTTGGCCAGCGGCGAAAGGTTGCTGTCCGTGATGATCAAGGTTTTCGCCTGATGATGCTGTGCGATGCGCAGGCAGTGCTGGGTTTCCTTGCCATACGGCGTGAAGCTGATAGCAATCACCAAATCATTAGCCCGCACGCTGCGCATCTGCTCGCGGTAGCTGCCGCCGAGTCCGGACACCAGGTGAATACGCTTATTGGTGTGTTGCAGGTTGTAGACCAGATAGTCGGCCACCGCGAACGAGCGGCGCACGCCGACCACGTAGATGTTGTCGGCATTCACCACCAGATCGACGGCCTTATCGAAGGCCACATCGTCGAGCTCCATGCCCAGGCGTTCGATGCCCGACAGCGTGGCGTCGATGCATTCCCGCGCGAGGTCGCCGCCGCTGGCCTTCTGCGATTTGTTGGCGATCATGCTGCGGATGCGCTGCTGGTAGTTCTGCACCGGCGTGGTTTTGTGCGTATACGCCTCGCGGAACAACGCCTGCATTTCGCTGAAACCGCTGAAACCAAAGCGCTGGGAAAACCGCACGATGGCCGACGGGTGCACTTCGCATTCCCGGGCGATGTCGCTGATGCGGTCGACCATGATCCGGTCGCTCTGCTGGCTCATGTAGCTGGCGATGCGTTTGAGCTGGCGCGGCAGGCTTTCGTATTCGTTGGTGATCAGCTGCAGCAAACGCTCGGCATTGATCGGTGGGCTCTCAAGGTCGCTCTCGGGCGGGCTCTCGGTCGTGGCCGGCTGATCGGTGCGGGACATAAAGGATCCTTCTGGCTTGTTCTTATAGGAATGACGAATCGGTCATCCCCTGACAATAGGTTGGCTGTGCGCAGTCTACAGGGTAGGCCGGAATAAAATCTTGAGCATGCCGTCGGCATACACGCTGCTGAAACGATGCACTGCGCTCTGGAACGCTTGTACCGGAGTTTATTGGAAAAAATATTCCACGTAAAAAATATATAGAATAAATATTGATTATTCGGTCCCGGTCGTTTTAGTCTGCATCCACCAAGAGTGTTCGGCACGGCCATCGTCCCGAACGCAGGCTGATAAAAATAACAGGAGCCAGCATGGGCCAGACTCGTTTTGCCAGTGGGCGTCAATTGGATCTGATTTGCCTGGGGCGCCTTGGCGTCGACCTCTATGCGCAGCAAGTCGGGGCGCGGTTGGAAGATGTTTCAAGCTTCGCCAAATACCTCGGTGGATCCTCCGCCAACATCGCGTTCGGCACCGCACGCCTGGGCCTCAAGTCGGCGATGCTGAGCCGGGTAGGGGACGACCATATGGGCCGTTTTCTGCTCGAATCCCTGGCCCGCGAAGGCTGTGATGTCAGCGGCATCAAGGTCGATGCGGAACGCCTGACCGCCATGGTCCTGCTGGGCCTCAAGGACCGCGAAACCTTTCCCCTGGTCTTCTACCGCGAGAACTGCGCCGACATGGCGCTGCGGGCCGAAGACATCAACGAAGCCTTTATCGCCTCCAGCAAAGCCTTGCTGATCACCGGCACCCATTTCTCCACCGACGGCGTCTACAGGGCGAGCATCCAGGCCCTGGACTATGCCGAGAAGCACAACGTCAAACGCATTCTGGACATCGACTACCGCCCGGTACTGTGGGGCCTGGCGGGTAAGGCGGACGGCGAAACCCGTTTCGTCGCCGATCAAAATGTCAGCCAGCACGTGCAGAAAATCCTCCCGCGTTTTGACCTGATCGTCGGCACCGAAGAAGAGTTTTTGATTGCCGGCGGTTCCGAGGATTTGCTCACTGCACTGCGTAACGTTCGACGTTTGAGTGACGCGACGTTAGTGGTCAAGCTCGGCCCGCAGGGTTGCACGGTGATTCACGGGGTGATTCCGGTACGCCTTGAAGACGGCGCGATTTACCCCGGCGTGCGGGTTGAAGTACTTAACGTCTTGGGCGCTGGCGATGCCTTTATGTCGGGTTTCCTCGCCGGTTGGCTGGAGGACGCCAGCGACGAGCGCTGCTGCCAGTTGGCCAATGCCTGCGGCGGTCTGGTGGTGTCGCGCCACGCCTGCGCCCCGGCGATGCCGACCCGCGCCGAACTCGACTATCTGTTCAACAGCCCGGTGCCGATCACCCGGCCGGACCAGGACGTCACGCTGCAACGCCTGCATCAAGTCAGCGTGCCGCGCAAACAGTGGAAGCAACTGTTCATCTTCGCCTTCGACCATCGCGGGCAACTGGTGGAACTTGCGCACAAGGGCGCGCGCGACCTGAGCGCGATCTGCGAACTCAAGCAACTCTTTATAAAGGCAGTGGAACGGGTCGAAGCGGATTTGCGCACTCAAGGCATTGAGGCGGATGTCGGGCTGCTGGCCGATCAACGCTTCGGCCAGGACTCGCTGAACGCCGCCACCGGTCGCGGCTGGTGGGTGGCGCGGCCAGTGGAAGTGCAGGGTTCGCGGCCCTTGGCCTTCGAACACGGACGCTCCATCGGCAGCAACCTGATTGCCTGGCCGCAAGAACAAATCATCAAGTGCCTGGTGCAATTTCACCCGGATGACGAACCGCTGTTGCGCCTGGAACAGGAAGCGCAGATCAAGGGTTTGTACCAGGCATCTCAGGTCAGCGGCCACGAATTGCTGCTGGAAATCATCCCGCCGAAGGATCACCCGTCGGCGCACCCGGACGTGCTGTATCGCGCGCTGAAACGCCTCTACAACCTGGGCATCTACCCGGCGTGGTGGAAGATCGAAGCGCAGAGTGCCGAGGAATGGAAACAGCTGGATGAGTTGATTCAGGCGCGTGATCCGTACTGCCGTGGCGTCGTTCTGTTGGGCCTGAATGCCCCGGCGGCGGCGTTGGCCGAAGGCTTTCAACAGGCCAGCCAGAGCCAGACCTGCCGCGGGTTTGCCGTGGGCCGCACGATCTTCCAGGAACCGAGCCGGGCGTGGATGGCCGGGGAGATTGACGATGAAACGCTGATCCGCCAGGTGCAGGGCACGTTTGTCGAGTTGATTGACGCCTGGCGCACGGCCCGGGCCTGAACACAATCATGAGGCCGGCCGGGCCCGTTGTGGCGAGGGGGCTTGCCCCCGTTGGAGCGCGAAGCGGTCCCAAAATAGCGAGTGCTCCGCACTCGAACGGGGGCAAGCCCCCTCGCCACAAAAGCTCAGCCAGTCACAAGTAATCGGTTGAACATTTTAGAAAAAACAATAAAAGGTGCAGCCATGCCCGCTATTCGAATTGGCATCAACCCGATCTCCTGGAGCAACGATGACCTGCCGTCCCTCGGTGGCGAGACGCCGCTGAGCACCGCGTTGAGCGAAGGCAAGGAAATCGGCTACGAAGGTTTCGAACTCAACGGTAAATTCCCCAAGGATGCCAAAGGCGTCGGTGACGTGCTGCGGCCTTACGACCTGGCGCTGGTCTCCGGCTGGTATTCCAGCCGTCTGGCCCGCCGCTGCGTGGCCGAGGAAATCGACGCCATCGGCAGCCATGTCGAGCTGCTGGCGAAGAACGGCGCCAAAGTCCTGGTGTACGGCGAAGTCGCGGACTCGATCCAGGGCCAGCGCATTCCACTGGTCGAACGCCCGCGTTTCCACACCGAGCAAGCGTGGCAGGAATACGCCGACAAACTCACCGAACTGGCGCGCTTTACCCTGTCCCAAGGCGTGCGCCTGGCGTATCACCACCACATGGGCGCCTACGTCGAATCCCCGGCGGACATCGATAAGTTGATGGCGCTGACCGGCAGCGAAGTCGGCCTGTTGTTCGATTCGGGCCACTGCTACATGGGTGGCGGCGAACCGTTGCAGGTGCTGCGCAAACACATCGAGCGCATCTGCCACGTACATTTCAAGGACGTGCGCAAACCGGTGGTGCAACTGGCGCGCAACAACCTGTGGAGCTTCCCGGACTGCATCATCAACGGCACCTTCACCGTGCCGGGGGATGGCGATATCGATTTTGGCGCCTTGCTCGACGTGCTGTTGGCCGCCGATTACCACGGCTGGTTGGTGGTTGAAGCCGAGCAGGATCCTGCGGTCGCACCGAGCTACATCTACGCCAAGAAAGGCTTCGACACCTTGCGTGCCTTGCTCGACGAGAGGATTGGATTATGAGCCTGCTGGTCAAAAGCAATGCCCGTGGCCGGACCATGGTCGAACTGGGCCAAGGGGAGTTGGAATACGTCGGTTTCGCCGCGTACCGCTTGAGCCTCGGCGAAACCTTGCCGGTGGCTGCGGGCGATAAGGAACTGTGCCTGGTGCTGCTCAGCGGTCGCGTCAGCCTCAAGGGCGAAGCGCCGGGGCAGGGGGCGTTCGATTGGGACAACATTGGCGAGCGCCAATCGGTGTTCGAAGACAAATCTCCGTTCGCCGCCTACCTGCCGCCCGGCAGCCAGGCCCAAGTCACCGCCCTCAGCGACGTGCAAATCGCCGTGTGCGCTGCGCCCGGTTCGGCCGCCAACAACCTCGGCCCACGCCTGATCAAACCCGAGTCAATGAAGCGCAGTGTGCGCGGCAAGGGCGCCAACACGCGCTACGTCTGCGACATCCTGCCAGACACCGAACCCGCCCATTCGCTATTGGTGGTGGAAGTGCGCACGCCGTCCGGGCATTCGTCGAGCTACCCGCCGCACAAGCACGACACCGACGACCTGCCGCACCAGAGCTTTCTCGAAGAAACCTATTACCACCAGATCAACCCGCCCCAGGGCTTCGTGTTCCAGCGGGTCTACACCGATGACCGCAGCATCGATCAGGCCATGGCCGTGGAAAACAGCGACTTGGTGGTGGTGCCCAAGGGGTACCACCCGGTCAGCGTGCCTTACGGCTACGAGTCGTATTACCTGAACGTGATGGCCGGGCCGAAACGCGTCTGGCAGTTCCACAACGATCCGCAGCATAGCTGGCTCCTGGATCTCTAATTCCAACACTTGCACGGAGAACAAGAACAATGAGCAACGCCCCGGTCATCGGCCATTACATCAGCGGCCAAGTGCAAGACAGCGGCAGCGAACGCTTCAGCAACGTGTTCAACCCAGCCACCGGTGCGGTGCAGGCGCGGGTCGGATTGGCCAGCGAGAAGACCGTCGACGAAGCCGTGGCCTCGGCCCTGAAAGCCTTCCCGGCGTGGTCCGAGCAATCCTCCCTGCGTCGCTCCCGGGTGATGTTCAAGTTCAAGGAACTGCTCGACCGCCACCACGATGAGCTGGCCGAAATCATCAGTTGCGAACACGGCAAAGTGTTCTCCGACGCCAAGGGTGAAGTGACTCGCGGCATCGAGATCGTCGAGTACGCCTGTGGCGCGCCGAACCTGCTAAAAACCGAATTCAGCGACAACATCGGCGGCGGCATCGACAACTGGAACCTGCGTCAGCCTCTGGGCGTGTGTGCCGGGGTCACGCCGTTCAACTTCCCGGTGATGGTGCCGCTGTGGATGATCCCGCTGGCACTGGTCACCGGTAACTGCTTCATCCTCAAACCGTCCGAGCGCGATCCGTCGGCCAGTTTGCTCATGGCCCGTTTGCTCACCGAAGCCGGGTTGCCGGACGGTGTGTTCAACGTGGTCCAGGGCGACAAAGTGGCGGTGGACGCGTTGCTGCAACACCCGGACATCGAGGCGATTTCCTTTGTCGGTTCGACGCCGATTGCCGAGTACATCCACCAGCAAGGCACCGCTCGCGGCAAGCGAGTGCAGGCGCTGGGCGGGGCGAAGAACCACATGATCGTCATGCCCGATGCCGATCTGGATCAAGCCGCCGACGCGCTGATCGGCGCCGCTTACGGCTCGGCCGGCGAGCGCTGCATGGCGATTTCGATTGCCGTGGCGGTGGGGGATGTCGGCGATCAGTTGATTGCCAAGTTGCTGCCGCGTATCGACCAACTGAAAGTCGGTAACGGCCTGCAGGGCGACAGCGACATGGGGCCGCTGGTCACTGCCGAGCACAAGGCCAAGGTCGAAGGCTTTATCGGCGAAGGCGTGGCCCAGGGCGCGCAACTGATCGTTGATGGCCGCAACTTCAAGGTGCCGGGGGCCGAGAACGGTTTCTTCGTCGGCGCGACGCTGTTCGATAACGTCACGACCGAGATGAGCATCTACCAGCAAGAAATCTTCGGGCCGGTGCTGGGCATCGTTCGCGTCCCGGATTTCGCCAGCGCCGTGGCCTTGATCAACGCCCACGAGTTCGGCAACGGCGTGTCGTGCTTCACCAGTGACGGCGGCATCGCCCGCGCATTTGCCCGCACCATCAAGGTCGGCATGGTCGGCATCAACGTGCCGATCCCGGTGCCGATGGCCTGGCACTCGTTCGGCGGCTGGAAGCGCTCGCTGTTTGGCGACCACCATGCCTACGGCGAAGAAGGCATTCGTTTCTACAGCCGCTACAAAAGCGTGATGCAGCGCTGGCCCGACAGCATCGCCAAGGGGCCTGAATTCAGCATGCCAACCGCCAAATAATTCACCTGCGGAGAACAACAATAATGAGCAAGCCCCTGCGTTTCGCCCTGAACCGTATGGTCGCCCCCCGTTTGTCCCTGCCGGCGTTCATCGACTTGGCGGTGACCCTCAAGGCCGACGCCATCGAGATCCGCAACGACCTCAAAGGCGTCGAAATCGAAGACGACACCGCGCCTGAAACGGTGCGTGAGTTGTGCGCGGCCAAAGGCATCACCGTGCTGTCGATCAACGCGTTGTATCCGTTTGATGTGTGGAATGACGAGCGCCGTGTGCAGGCCTTGAAGCTTGCCGCGTATGCCCGGGATTGCGGTGCCCAGGGACTGGTGATGTGCCCGTTGAATGATCGCGCCGATCCGCGCAATGAAGCCGAACGGGTTTCGGGTTTGCGTACGGCGTTGACTGAACTGGCGCCGATCCTGCGCGATCACGGCATTCTCGGGTTCATTGAACCGCTGGGGTTTGAAGAGTGCTCGCTGCGACGTAAACGTCCGGCGGTGGACGCGATCAAGGCCATCGGTGGGCTGGATGTGTTCCGGCTGGTGCACGACACCTTTCACCATCACCTCGCCAGCGAGCAGGCGTTTTTCCCTGAACTGACCGGGCTGGTGCATATCTCCGGGGTCGAGGATGCCGAAGCGCCGCTCAACAGCATCCGCGACGGCCATCGGGTGCTGGTGGGCGAGGGCGACATCCTCGGCAATGCGGCGCAGATCGAGACGTTGCTGAGCAGCGGTTACAGCGGCTACCTGTCGTTCGAACCCTTTGCTGACAGCGTGCATGGCCTGGCGGATATCGAACAGGCGATCGGCGCGAGCATGAGCCACCTGCAAAAATCTTTGGCCTGAAAGGGGCGCACATGACCACTACAAGACTGACCATGGCCCAGGCCCTGGTGAAATTCCTCGATAACCAGTACATCGAGGTCGATGGGGTCCAGAGCAAATTCGTCGCCGGGGTCTTCACCATTTTCGGCCACGGCAACGTGCTCGGCCTGGGCCAGGCTTTGGAGCAGGACAGCGGCGACCTGATCGTGCATCAGGGCCGCAACGAACAAGGCATGGCCCACGCCGCCATCGGGTTCGCCAAGCAACACCTGCGGCGCAAGATCTACGCCTGTTCCTCCTCGGTCGGCCCCGGCGCCGCGAACATGATCACCGCTGCGGCCACCGCTACCGCCAACCGCATTCCATTGCTCCTGCTGCCCGGCGATGTCTACGCCTGCCGCCAACCGGACCCGGTGTTGCAGCAGATCGAGCAGTTCCACGACCTGAGCATCAGCACCAACGATGCCTTCAAGGCCGTGAGCAAATACTGGGACCGCATCAACCGTCCCGAGCAACTGATGACCGCGGCGATCCACGCCATGCGCGTGCTCACCGACCCCGCCGAAACCGGCGCCGTGACCCTGGCCTTGCCGCAAGACGTGCAAGCCGAGGCCTACGACTACCCGGATTACTTCCTGCAAAAACGCGTGCACCGTATCGAGCGCCGTCCGGCTACCGAAGCCATGCTCGGCGATGCGCTGGCGCTGTTCAAAGGCAAGCGCAAACCGCTGATTATTTGCGGTGGCGGGGTGCGTTACTCCGGGGCCAATGCGGCGTTGCAGGCGTTTGCCGAGCGCTTCGACATTCCGTTCGCTGAAACCCAGGCCGGCAAGAGTGCGGTGGTGTCCAGCCATCCGCTGAACGTCGGCGGCATCGGCGAAACCGGTTGCCTGGCGGCGAATCTGCTGGCCAAGGACGCTGATTTGATCATTGGCATCGGCACGCGCTACAGCGACTTCACCACCGCGTCGAAATCCTTGTTCCAGCATCCGGACGTGCAATTTCTCAACCTCAATATCAGCCCCTGCGATGCCCTGAAACTCGACGGCGTGCAACTGCTGGCCGACGCCAAAACCGGTTTGCTGGCACTGGCCGATGCACTGGGCGATTACCGCTCGAGCTGGGGCGATCAACCGCGCCAGGCCAAGGCGCAGCTGGATGAGGAAGTTGATCGGATCTATCAGGTCGACTACCAGGCCAAGGATTTCGTCCCGGAAATCAACGACCACATGGACCCGGCCGTGCTGCGCGAATTCATCGAACTGACCGGTTCCTGCCTGACCCAGAGCCGCGTGCTCGGCGTGCTCAATGAAACCCTGGCCGACGACGCGGTGATCGTCGCCGCCGCCGGCAGCCTGCCCGGCGACTTGCAACGCAGTTGGCGCAGCAAGGGCGTGAACACTTACCACGTCGAGTACGGCTATTCCTGCATGGGTTACGAGGTCAACGCCGCGTTGGGCGTGAAACTCGCCGAGCCGGAGCGCGAGGTCTATGCGCTGGTCGGCGACGGCTCCTACATGATGCTCCACTCGGAACTGGCGACCTCGATTCAGGAGCGGCGCAAGATCAACGTGGTGCTGCTGGATAACATGACCTTCGGCTGCATCAACAACCTGCAAATGGAACACGGCATGGACAGCTTCGGCACCGAGTTCCGCTTCCGTAATCCGGAAACCGGCAAGCTCGATGGCGGCTTCGTCCCGGTGGATTTCGCCATGAGCGCGGCGGCTTATGGCTGCAAGACTTACAAAGTGAACACCGTTGCAGAACTGCAAGCAGCGTTGGCGGATGCGCGGTTGCAGACGGTCTCGACGCTGATCGATATCAAGGTTTTGCCCAAGACCATGATTCACAAATACCTGTCGTGGTGGCGGGTCGGCGTGGCGCAGGTTTCCACCAGTGCGCGTACCGATGCCGTGGCCAAGACCCTGAATGAACGACTGGCGAAGGCTCGTCAGTACTGATTGCCCCTGAAACCAACAACAATTTTTCGCAGGAGATTTTTATGTCTTTGAAGCTTGGAGTGATTGGCACCGGGGCCATCGGCCAGGACCATATCCGTCGTTGCAGCCAGACCTTGCTCAATAGCCAGGTGGTTGCCGTCACCGACATCAACTTGCAGCAAGCGGCGAAAATCGTGTCCGACCTGAAGCTGACCGCCGAGGTCTACCCCGATGGTCACGCGCTGATCAAAGCGCCGGAAGTCGAGGCCATCCTCGTCACCTCCTGGGGCCCGAGCCACGAAGAGTTCGTGCTGGCCGCCATTGCCGCGGGCAAACCGGTGTTCTGCGAGAAGCCCCTGGCGGTCACTGCTGAAGGCTGCCGCAAGATCGTCGAGGCCGAAGTGGCCCACGGCAAACGCCTGGTGCAGGTCGGTTTCATGCGCCCGTACGACGAAGGTTATCGCGCCCTCAAAGCAGTGATCGACAGCGGCCAGATCGGCGAACCGCTGATGCTGCACTGCGCCCACCGCAACCCGACCGTGGGCGAAAACTACAAGACCGACATGGCCATCACCGACACCCTGATCCATGAACTGGACGTGCTGCGCTGGTTGCTCGACGACGACTACGTTTCGGTGCAAGTGGTGTTTCCACGCAAATCCAGCAAAGCCCTCGCGCATTTGAAAGACCCGCAAATCGTGCTGCTGGAAACGGCCAAGGGCACGCGGATCGACGTGGAGGTTTTCGTCAATTGCCAGTACGGCTACGACATCCAGTGCGAAGTGGTGGGGGAGACCGGCATTGCCAAGTTGCCGGAGCCGCAACAGGTGCAATTGCGCAGTGGCGCGAAATTGTCGAATGCGATTCTGATGGACTGGAAGGATCGGTTTATTGCCGCGTATGACGTTGAACTTCAGGCCTTCATTGATGGTGTTCGCGCAGGCCAGGTGGGCGGTCCATCAGCATGGGACGGCTTCGCCGCCGCCGTCGCGGCAGACGCGTGCATCGAAGCCCAGAACAACGGCCAGATCGTCAAAGTCAGCCTGCCAGACCGCCCACACTTCTACGGCTAACCGCTGATCGTTCCCACGCTCCGCGTGGGAATGAATCCCGGGACGCTCCGCGTCCCAAGAGCGGACGCAGAGCGTCCATGGCGGCATTCCCACGCAGAGCGTGGGAACGATCAGCGTCAGGTGAAGGAGAACAAGCATATGCGCATTGCACTAGACCCCTACATGTACCGCACCCTGTCCCTGGGCAAGATGGTCGATAAGAAAGCGAACTCTGCCGCTAACGACCACCACATTACCCTGTAACCGATCGTTCCCACGCTCCGCGTGGGAATGCAGCCCGGGACGCTCCGCGTCCCAAAGCGGACGCAGGGCGTCCATTGATGCATTCCCACGCAGAGCGTGGGAACGATCAAGAAGGAGTTGAATCATGCGTATCGGACTTGTCGGTTACGGCCATGGCGGCCGGTTTTTCCATGCTCCGCTGCTCAGCAGCCTGCCGGGCGCCACGTTCGTGGGCGTGGTCACCCGTTCCCCGGAGCGCCGCCAGTTGCTGGCCACCGAACACCCCAGCGTGCCGGCCTTCGACAGCATCGGCCAACTGGTGGAAGCCGGGATCGACGTGCTGGTGGTGTCCACGCCGCTCAAGGGTCGCCCGGCGCTGGTGCTCGACGGCATCGAGCACGGCGTGGCGGTGGTCAGCGACAAACCGTTCGCCGCCGATGCGCAACAGGCACAAACCCTGATCACCATGGCCGAGCGTCAGGGCGTGCGGCTCAGCGTCTACCAGAACCGGCGTTGGGATTCGGACTTCCTCACGGTGCGCAAGCTCATCGAGTCCGGCGCGCTGGGGCAGGTCACTCGCTTCGAATCGCGGATCGAACGCTACTCGCCGCACGCGGTGAACAACGGCAGCGGCGGCGGTTTCCTGCGCGACCTCGGCAGCCACTTGGTGGATCAGGCGTTGTTGCTGTTCGGCCCGGTCACCAAGGTCTACGCCGAATTGGAATACCTGGAAAAAGGCCAGGCCTTCGACAACGGCTTCTTTATGTCCCTGACCCACGCCAGCGGTGTGATTTCACACTTGGGCGGCAGTTGCCTGCAAAACACCCCCGGCCCTCGCTTTCGAGTCACCGGCACCCAGGGCTGCTACAGCGTCGATGGGCTGGACGGGCAGGAGGCCCTGGCGCTGGCCGGGCTCTCACCAAAATCCGAAGGTGAACGCTGGGGCGTCGAGGAACACCGGAACTGGGGCTGGTTCGAACAAGGCGAGGTGCGCGAACGCGTTCCCTCCGAACGTGGCTGCTGGAACCAGTTCTATTTACAGCTACAAACCGCGTTACAGAGCGGTGGCCCACTGCCGGTCGAGGCCCGTGATGCACTGGCGACCACCCGTGTTCTGGACGCTGCACGCTTGAGTGCCGAGCGCCGGCAAGTGGTGGATTTGGGCCTGTTCGACCACCGTGGAATAAAATCAGAATAAAATTCTAAAATGAGTTGATATAGAAATTATATTCCAATAGAGTCATTTCCAGCGACCTGCCTCGCGCCACGTTTCACTGTTATCTGCTCACTGAAATCGTCACGCCATATCCATAAAACCAACAAGAATGTGGAGAAAGACTTTTCATGAAGACCCAGATCCGTTTCACCGCCCTTGCTCTCTCCCTGATGTTCACCAGCGGCGCTGCTTTGGCCGATATGAAGATCGGCGTGAGCATGTCTCAGTTCGACGACACCTGGCTGACCTACCTGCGCGAATCCATGGACAAGAAAGCCAAGTCCTACCCCGACGGCGTGCAGCTGCAATTCGAAGATGCCCGCAGCGACGTGGTCAAGCAGCTCAGCCAGGTCGAAAGCTTCATCAGCCAGAAAGTCGATGCCATCGTGGTCAACCCGGTGGACACCGCCGCCACCCGAAAAATCACCGAAGCCGCCGTCAAGGCTGGCATTCCGCTGGTCTACGTCAACCGCCGCCCGGATGACCTGAAACTGCCCAAAGGCGTGGTCACCGTGGCGTCCAATGACATGGAGGCCGGCGAGATGCAGATGCAATACCTGGCCGACAAAATGGGCGGCAAGGGTGACATCGTGATTCTGCTCGGCGACCTGGCCAACAATTCCACCACCAACCGCACCAAAGGCGTCAAAGAGGTGCTGGCCAAGTACCCGAACATCAAGGTCGAGCAAGAGCAAACCGGTATCTGGCTGCGTGACAAGGGCATGACCCTGGTTAACGACTGGCTGACCCAGGGCCGCAAGTTTGACGCGGTGGTGGCCAACAACGACGAAATGGCGATTGGCGCGGCGATGGCCCTGAATCAGGCCGGGGTCGACAAAGGCACGGTGCTGATCGCCGGGGTCGACGGTACGCCGGACGGCTTGAACGCGATCAAGAAAGGCAACATGACGGTCTCGGTGTTCCAGGACGCGAAAGGTCAGGCCGACGGTTCCATCGACACCGCCGTGAAAATGGCCAAGAACGAACCCGTGGAACAGAACGTCTGGGTGCCGTACCGCCTGATCACCCCGCAAAACGTCGACACCTTCAAATAGCTCGTCCGCTCAATAACAACAATAAGCACGCAAGGTGGCCACCGCGACCTTGCTGATGGAGTACCTGATCATGTTCGCTTCAGCGACTGCTTCGAGCGCCACCCCGTTGGCGGGGATCCAGCCAACCGCAACACCTGTCGATGAGCCGTACCTGCTGGAGATCATCAACGTCAGCAAGGGTTTTCCCGGTGTGATTGCCTTGTCCGATGTGCAACTGCGCGTGCGCCCCGGTTCCGTGCTGGCCCTGATGGGCGAGAACGGCGCGGGCAAATCGACCCTGATGAAAATCATCGCCGGCATCTACCAGCCGGACGCCGGCGAACTGCGCCTTCGCGGGCAGAAAGTGGTGTTCGAAACACCGCTGGCGGCGCTCCAGGCCGGGATCGCGATGATCCACCAGGAACTCAACCTGATGCCGCACATGAGCATCGCCGAGAACATCTGGATCGGCCGCGAGCAGCTCAATGGCCTGCACATGGTCGATCACCGGGAAATGCACCGCTGCACCGCCGCGCTGCTGGAACGTTTGCGCATCAACCTCGATCCGGAAGAGCAGGTCGGCAACCTGAGCATCGCCGAACGGCAGATGGTCGAGATCGCCAAAGCCGTGTCCTACGACTCCGACATCCTGATCATGGACGAACCGACCTCGGCCATCACCGACAAGGAAGTCGCGCACCTGTTCTCGATCATTGCCGACCTGAAAAGCCAGGGCAAAGGCATCATCTACATCACCCATAAAATGAACGAAGTGTTCGCCATCGCCGATGAAGTGGCGGTGTTCCGCGACGGCGCCTACATCGGCCTGCAACGGGCCGACAGCATGGATGGCGACAGCCTGATTTCGATGATGGTCGGGCGCGAGTTGAGCCAGTTGTTCCCGGTGCGCGAGAAGCCGATTGGCGATCTGCTGCTGTCGGTGCGCGACCTGAAACTGGACGGCATTTTCAAAGGCGTGTCCTTCGACCTGCATGCCGGGGAGATCCTCGGGCTCGCCGGGTTGATGGGCTCCGGGCGCACCAACGTTGCCGAAGCGATTTTCGGCATCACGCCCAGCGACGGCGGCGAGATTCGCCTCGATGGCCAGGTGGTGCGCATCACCGATCCGCACATGGCCATCGAGAAGGGCTTTGCGCTATTGACCGAGGATCGCAAGCTCAGCGGCCTGTTCCCGTGCCTGTCGGTGCTGGAAAACATGGAAATGGCCGTGCTGCCGCATTACGCCGGCCACGGTTTCATCCAGCAAAAAGCCCTGCGGGTGCTGTGCGAAGACATGTGCAAGAAGCTGCGGGTCAAGACCCCGTCGCTTGAGCAGTGCATCGACACCTTGTCCGGCGGCAACCAGCAGAAAGCCCTGCTCGCGCGCTGGCTGATGACCAATCCACGGATCCTGATTCTCGACGAGCCGACCCGTGGCATCGATGTCGGCGCCAAGGCCGAGATCTATCGGCTGATCTCCTACCTCGCCAGCGAAGGCATGGCGGTGATCATGATTTCCTCGGAGCTGCCGGAAGTGCTCGGCATGAGCGACCGGGTGATGGTCATGCACGAGGGCGACCTGATGGGCACCCTCGACCGCAGCGAAGCGACCCAGGAACGGGTGATGCAATTGGCCTCGGGTATGTCCGCGGTTCACTAATTGATGCCGGCGCTGGCTGCGGTCAGCGCGGGCGACGCGATAGAAGGGTGATGGGTTATGAACGCGATACTGGAAAACAAGCCAGCAACGGCACCGACCAAGAGTCGTCGGCGCTTTCCGACCGAGTTGAGCATCTTCCTGGTGCTGATCGGCATCGGCCTGGTGTTTGAGGTGTTTGGCTGGATCGTGCGCGACCAGAGCTTCCTGATGAACTCCCAGCGCCTGGTGCTGATGATCCTGCAAGTGTCGATCATTGGCCTGCTGGCCATCGGCGTGACCCAGGTGATCATCACCACCGGTATCGACCTGTCCTCGGGTTCAGTGCTGGCGCTGTCGGCGATGATTGCCGCCAGCCTGGCCCAGACCTCGGATTTCGCCCGGGCGGTGTTTCCATCCCTGACTGACTTGCCCGTGTGGATCCCGGTGATTGCCGGGCTCGGGGTCGGGCTGCTGGCGGGGGCGATCAACGGCAGCATCATTGCGGTTACCGGGATCCCGCCGTTCATTGCCACCCTCGGCATGATGGTCTCGGCCCGTGGTCTGGCGCGCTACTACACCGAAGGCCAACCGGTGAGCATGCTGTCCGATTCCTACACCGCCATCGGCCACGGCGCGATGCCGGTGATCATCTTCCTGGTGGTGGCGGTGATCTTCCACATCGCCCTGCGCTACACCAAGTACGGCAAATACACCTACGCCATCGGCGGCAACATGCAGGCGGCGCGCACCTCCGGGATCAACGTCAAACGGCATCTGGTGATCGTCTACAGCATCGCCGGGTTGCTCGCAGGCCTGGCCGGCGTGGTGGCCTCGGCCCGTGCCGCGACCGGGCAGGCCGGGATGGGCATGTCCTATGAACTGGATGCGATTGCCGCCGCCGTGATCGGCGGCACCAGCCTGGCCGGTGGCGTCGGGCGCATTACCGGCACTGTGATCGGCGCGCTGATCCTCGGCGTCATGGCCAGCGGCTTTACCTTTGTCGGGGTCGATGCGTATATCCAGGACATCATCAAGGGCTTGATTATTGTGGTGGCGGTGGTCATCGACCAGTACCGCAACAAGCGCAAACTCAAGCGCTGAAGTCGAAACAACTCGCAAAATGCGCCACGCCTGACCCGCGTGGCGCTGCCGTTTGTCTTCTATATACAGCCGCTGGACTGAATTTCTTGCTATAAACGCACTCCGATGACCACCACAACGACTGCCATAGAGCACTTTCCGGGTGTTGTCGGACAAATTCGCTGTCTTTTCAGTTGCTGAGGCCTCAAGTCGGCCTTAGACTGCCGCCCCTCGTAAATTGAGTGCCGGGTGGCGCTTGGAATAAATGGCGCCTTTGCGACGGACGAACGAGGTTCGGCGCAACGCTCCCTAATTCGCCTTAATGCACGTTTTTTTATAGAGATATCAATGACAAAGGACAAGTTGCTGGCCATGCCGGCGGATGACTACATGAATGCCGAGCAACATGCTTTTTTCTCCGAGCTGTTGCAGAACATGAAAGTCGAAACCCACGAGCGCATCGAACAGAACCGCATCGCCATCGAAAGCCTGGACACCCCGGCTGACCCGGCCGACGCGGCTTCCGTTGAAGAAGAGCGCACCTGGCTGGTCAATGCGATCGATCGCGACCAGCGCATGCTGCCTCAGTTGGAACAAGCTCTGGAACGCATCAAAGAAGACAGCTTCGGCTGGTGCGATGACAGCGGCGAGGCCATCGGCCTCAAACGCCTGCTGATCAGCCCGACCACCAAGTACTGCATCGAAGCTCAAGAGCGTCACGAACAGATCGACAAGCACCAGCGTCAGGCCTGATTCCGTAGCGCCCCCATCGCGGGCAAGCCTCGCTCCTGTAGGAGCAAGGCTTGCCCGCGATGCTTTTTGCCGTCCGCAAAACCCCTGCACTTCTATTGACCTGCTGCAAGATCCACGACTAACGGACCATAGATAATGGCTCATTAGTGGCGTTTAATGCAGTCACAACAAATAGAAGACGCATGGGGTGACGAAGATGACGAGAGACGGATCTCTGGTTGGGGCAATACCTGCGCCCGTGCCAGCGGTAAAAAACCTTTGGTTGACGCCGACCTTGCAAAGCATCGCCCTGGTGCTGTTGCTCTGCGGCATGTCCCTGGGCGGCGCCTCGCTTTATATCGGCCTGCCCGTGGCCGTGCTGATTGTCTGGTTGCCGCGCCTGCGCTCGCGCGCGATTCCCGACTCAACCCCTGCGGACAACGCCAGCGCCATCGCCGAGCTGACCCGCGACCTTTCCTACACCACCAGTCACAACGCGCTGTCTGCAGCGGGCGTGGCCTTTTCGGTCAAGCAACTGGCAGAGAAGGTGCAATCGCAACTCGACGCGGCCAAGCGGATCGTCAGCAACGCCGAAGTGATGATCAGCACCGAGCAGGCAACGTCGACCCTCAGCCGCGAAGCCTTGAGCGCGGCCAGCGAGGCCCATCAAAGCAGTGCCGCCGGGCGCACCGAACTGATCGAGTCGATTGCGCGCATGCACCAGCTCAGTCAGCGCGCCAGTAACAGCCGTGAGCTGATCGAAGCCTTGAGCTTGCGCAGTGACGATATTCAGCGGGTCACGATGGTGATTCAATCCATCGCCAGCCAGACCAACCTGTTGGCACTCAATGCCGCCATCGAAGCCGCCCGGGCCGGGGAACACGGTCGCGGGTTTGCGGTGGTGGCCGATGAAGTTCGTGGCCTGGCCGCGCGCACGGCGACGGCGACGGGCGAAGTCGGGGAGATGGTCGCCGACATCCACCAGCGCACCGCGCAAGTGGTGGAACAGATCCGCCAGCTTTCCAGTGATCTGGACATTGGCGTCGCACAGGTGGAACACACCGGCCAGCATCTGGAAAACATCGCCCGCCTGGCGGCCGGCGTGGAAAATCAGGTCGGAGAAATCGCCCGGGGCGCGGAAACCAACCGCGAGCAACTGGACAGTCTGTTCCATGCCATCGAGCAGATGCGCAGCGATCTGGCGATCAGTGACCAGCAAACCCAACGTCTGGCCCAGGCTGCCGTGCAGATGGAAGGCCAGGCTGAAACCATCAGCGAACGCCTGGCCGAAGTCGGGCTGGACGACTACCACCAACGGATATATGACCTGGCCCGTGAAGGGGCGAGCCAGATTGCTGCGCGCTTCGAAGCGGATATCGATCAGGGCCGCGTCAGCCTCGACGACCTGTTCGATCGCAATTACCAGGCGATTCCCAACACCAGCCCGGCCAAGTTCCAGACCCGTTTCGACCGTTACACCGATCAGGTGCTGCCGCCGATCCAGGAGCCGTTGCTACCGCGGCATGAGGGCTTGGTGTTTGCCATCGCCTGTACGCAGCAGGGCTATGTGCCGACTCATAACACCGTGTTCAGTCAGCCATTGACCGGCGATGCGCAGGTTGACGCCATGCAGAACCGCACC
This sequence comes from Pseudomonas sp. Emmai, assembly GCF_055179735.1. Lineage (NCBI taxonomy): Bacteria > Pseudomonadati > Pseudomonadota > Gammaproteobacteria > Pseudomonadales > Pseudomonadaceae > Pseudomonas > Pseudomonas sp. Emmai. Next base: position 3,257,165 of record NZ_CM143685.1, read on the forward strand.
AAGCGCAAGTTTGCCGACCGCACGGGTATTCGTTGCGGTAGCCATCAGCAACCGGTGTTGTTGCAGACCTACACCCGCGACACCGGCGAGTTGATGCACGATTTGTCGGTGCCGATCACGGTCAAGGGCCGGCATTGGGGTGGATTGCGGTTGGGCTATAAACCGGAACAACCGCGCTAACTCATAGTGGTGGCCTGGAGGACTTTTGTGGCGAGGGGGCTTGTCGGAATGCCGCATTACCCCGTTCGGCTGCGAAGCAGTCGTTGATCCAGGTAACTCGGTTTACCTGACAGATTGCAGGGGGGCGCTTCGCGACCCAACGGGGGCGAGCCCCCTCGCCACAGGCAAGCCCCTCGCCACAGGAGAGCAACTCGAGACTTGCGGGCTAGTGAACCTGGTGCATGCGCAAGTTCAAATCATCCACCACCCGCGCCCAATCCGCGTCTTCACGCAGTTGTTCTTTCAGGAACCCGGCTTGTTGCGGGGTCCAGAACTCGGCGTCAATCAGTTTCTTGTCGTCGGGAAGCGGTGAGTGGCTGGCGATGAAGTCGTCGATGGCCTTTTCGCTGGAGTCCAGGCCGAGCTGGTCGAACAAACCTTTCAAGTCGTGGGTCGGTGAATCCATGTTCATCTCCTTGCGGGTCGCGTCGAGTGCGAGATCTGAGGGGCGGCTTCACTGCATCTGAGGGGGCCGCGCGTCAGGAGTTCGATTGCGATGGTTCAAAGCAGGGGAGAGCATAGACGGCAATGCGGGATCAGGCTTTCAGGGCGCCGTCATCGACCGCCAGCTTCAGGGCCTTGGCGGCGTCCTGGGCGGCGATGGCCGCGACATCGGAGGTTTTGAACCAGCGATCCTTCTCGACCTGGTGGTAGGTCACGGTGGTCAAGGGTGGTTTGGCGCGCATGACAATGACAGCCTGGAATTCGCCTTCGACCTCTCTGGCTTCGCCCCGGATAAAAAATTCGCCGATATCAAATTCCGTCACGTAGCTGCCTTCCCTTGGAAATGTTCTGGTGTATTGAACGCCGTCCGCCGAGGGGCCGGAATTCATGGGGCGTGCAGTATGGCAGTAGTTGTCGGCCGACGGCTGAGTTAAGTCGTCGGCGTGACGAAACGTCATTGGCGATAAATACAATGATCGACGTCAGGTGTGCGCCGCCAGTGCGCGGGCGAGGGCGCAGGCGTCGTTATGGTCAGTGCGGAAACCTCTTACACGACCGGTGGAAGTTTCCTTGATATGGAAGAAAGACTTGCCGGCCGGTACAACCTGAAAGCGCGGCAGGGCAAGCGCCTGATCGGGCAGGGCATAGGCTTGAAACACCGTCGAATGCAGGGAGGCAGGGCTGTTTGCGTGAAGTGTGGAGTGATTTGTAAAGTGGGTCATCGTGCACATAAGAAGTCCTTTTCGTGTGTTAACCGACGTGTGTCCGTTGTTTTGAGTAGTCTCGACGAGCATCGCTGCTCTAGAATCGCCATCACTGGTTGGCGATTGGCATCCATCTAAAGCAATTTTTTACCGGCGATATGTCGGAAAAGTGCTTTTCTTAGTGAGAATTTTCCCTAAAGTCAGTAGTCCGCTTTTTCTGGCCGCGAGAAGGGCTTTTTCCTTCAACGTTTGGCGAACGTCTGGGGGGACGGCGCGGGTGACAATCCAGTAATCTCACTTACCTCGCGATGGATGAGCGCTCAGCCCAGCTCAGGATCTCAACCCGGCTCATTCGGCAACCCTTCGCCATGGCCATTTTTCTGCTGTGCGTTTTTCCTGCGTACAGCATCATTTTCAGATGTGGGGATGTTTCCTTGGCAGTAAGTAATCTTGATATGCACGCATTGTTCGTTCTGGGTGATTTGCGGGCAAAGTTGGTTAAGCAGTTTCAGTCCCGTTTTGTCTATGTCACCGAACAGAATGCCGAAGGCATCTACATTGCCGAAATCGATACCGAAGCCTCGCTTGTTGTGGACGACAAGCCCGGCCTGAAACTCAAGGTCGGCGATCATTTCAGCGCGTCAGTATTGCCCAGTCGCGAAGGCGGCAAGCTGGACATCAAGTTCCGCGAAATCAAACTGACGGTCTACGGCCTGGGCGATTACGCGTTTGTCACCACCGCCGACGGCCACGGCATCGTGTTCAAGGAAGGGCATAGCGTGGTGATGGTGTTCGCCGCCCACCAGCAGTTGCAGGAAGGCCTGACCAAAACCCTCAAGGCAGTCACCGCCAAGGCCGCGAAGTGGCGCAAAGGTGAACTGATCACCTTCAAGGCCAGCGAGTAATGCCCCTGACCCGCGCCGATTTCCATGTGCAGAACCTCGCCAGTGCACAGGTCGAGGCCCAGCGCCTGTTCGACCAGAAGGCGATTCTGCAAGGCGGTTGGCTGACCTGGGTGGCGTCACAGATCTACACCTTGCGCCCGGCGGAGTACGCCAGCATGGTGCGAAGGGAGCTTGCGCGCTTGCAGCAACCTTCTGAAAAGTAATCCCTGTACCTTGCAGCCTCTAAAAAGCAGGAACCTCTACTACAGTCAGTGGACTGAGTATTCAGAGGCTTGCGGTCTTGTCTGTCAGGCCATCCTGCTATTGCTGTGAAAGCACGAGGTGCAAAAGCATGAAAGGACTTCGACGGTTGTTGGCCGCTACCCTGGCCACGTTTGGCTTGTTGGCCGGGCCGACCCCGGTATTCGCCGCCCAGGCGCCGATTCACTTTGCCGACCTGAACTGGGAAAGCGGCAGTCTGATCACCGATATCCTGCGGATCATTGTCGAGAAAGGCTATGGCCTGCCGACCGACACGTTGCCAGGGACTACCATCACCCTGGAGACCGCGCTGGCCAACAATGACATCCAGGTCATTGGCGAAGAGTGGGCCGGGCGCAGTCCGGTGTGGGTCAAGGCCGAGGCCGAAGGCAAGGTCGTGAGCCTGGGCGATACGGTCAAGGGCGCCACCGAAGGCTGGTGGGTGCCGGAATACGTGATCAAGGGCGACCCCGCCAAAGGCATCAAGCCCCTGGCGCCGGACTTGCGCAGTGTCAGCGACCTGCCGCGCTACAAGGACGTCTTCAGAGACCCGGAAAGTCCGGGTAAAGGCCGCTTCCTCAACAGCCCCATCGGCTGGACTTCGGAAGTGGTCAACAAGCAGAAACTCACGGCCTATGGCTTGAGCGACAGTTATGTGAACTTCCGTAGCGGCTCCGGCGCGGCGCTGGATGCGGAGATTGCTTCGTCGATCCGCCGTGGCAAACCGGTGCTGTTCTACTACTGGTCACCGACACCGTTGCTCGGGAAGTTCAAGCTGATCCAGCTGGAAGAGCCGCCGTTTGACGCCGAGGCCTGGAAAACCCTGACCGACGCCGACAACCCGAATCCGAAACCGACCCGCTCCCTGGCGTCCAAGCTGTCGATTGGCGTGTCCACGCCGTTCCAGAAGCAATATCCGCAGATCGCGGCGTTCTTCACCAAGGTCGATTTGCCGATCGAGCCGTTGAACAAAGCCCTGGCAGAGATGAGTGAGAAGCACACGGCACCGCGCCAGGCGGCCGAGGCTTTCATGAAGGCGCATCCGGACGTGTGGCAGGCGTGGGTGCCGAAGGATGTGGCGGACAAGGTCAGCGCCTCGCTGAATTGAGCGCATACCCTGTAGGCGCATGGCTTGCCCGCGATGGCGATCTCACGGACGTCATCGCGGGCAAGCCTTGCTCCTACAGCAGATGTGTTTAGAACCTTGTTTGTACGGCCAACTCAAAGGTACGCGGCGTGCCCAGGTAATACGCCGGCGAAACATGCGCAAACTCGGCATACACCTCGTTGGTCAGGTTGCGCACCCGGCCGGTGACGGTGGTGTGTTGGTCAACCTTGTAGCTCAAGAAACTGCCAAACAACGTGTATGACGGCACCGTCATGGTGTTGGCGTTGTCGGCAAACACCGACGCCACATACCGCGCATCGACGCCTCCCTGCCATTGCGGCGCAAAGTCATAGGTCAGCCACAGGTTGCCGACCCGGTCCGGCACGTTGGTCGGCGTGTTGCCCTTGCGCGAAACCACCACGCCCGCCGCATTCTTCTCGGTGAACTCGTCGTATTGTGCATCGACCCAGGCGAAGTTGCCTTCGGCCAGCAACTTGTCGGTGATCCTGAAAGACGTCGCCAGTTCGATGCCTTTCGACGTCTGTTGACCCACTGGAATGCTCAACGTCGGATCCAGCGGATCGGTCACCGCGAAATCCTTGCGCTCGATGGTGTACGCCGCCAGCGTCGCCGAGCCGCGACCGTCCAGGTAATCGAACTTGCTGCCGACTTCCCATTGCTTGCCGGTGGACACATCAAAGTCCTGGGTGCCATTGGGTTGCTCGGCGGCGGTGCTGTATTGCACGTAGACGTTGGCTGAAGGTATGAACTGGTAGGTCAGGCCAACCCGCCCGGTGACCGGCTCCCACCTTTGCTTGAGGTGCCGAGGATTGGCGGCGGTTACCGCCCGGTGGTTGGTCACGTCGAGGTCGATGTCGTCGTAACGCAGGCCGGTCAGCAGCGCCAGTTTGTCCGTCAGCGCCAAACGGTTCTCGACGAACAGCGCCTTGGTGGTGACCTCGTTGGTCTTATCGCTGATCAACTTCGGATTGGTGCCAGGGATGTCGTAGAAATGCCCCGGCTGGAAGTTGTTCGGATCGACGCTGCTGGGGCCTTTGACGTTCAGCGGCGAGTTGGTGGTCTGGTTGACCTTGTACTCGAAACCGCCAGACCAGGTGGTGTCCAGCCCCAGCAATGTGTTGTCGTGGCGCAACTCGAACTGGTTGCCGTTCTGCTCGCCCTGATGCCGCACCTGATAGGCCGTGGAGCGGTTCACCGCGCTGTTGTCGGCGTTGTACTGATAGGTTTCCAGGTTGCGGTAATCGCGCTGGCTGTCGAGGTGGTACAGGGTGTTGCGCAGGGTGGTGCTGTCGTTGATCCGGTAGTCGATGATTGAGCGCACCCAGATTGTGCGTTGCTCGTAGCGGCCATCCTCGACGTTGTAGTTATTGAAGCGGTTGTGTTTGTCGATCTTCAACTCGCCAGCCTTGGGGTTGAGCACCGGTGTGCCCCAGTAGGGGCTGTCCTCGTGTTCATCCTGGTACTCCAGAGCCAAGGTGTGGGACAGGTTGGGCGTCAAATCGCTGAGCAACGAGAACGCCACGCTCCAGGCATCGCGCTCCTGACGGTCGATGTAGCCGTTGCTGGTGTTGTGGCTGACGTCGAGTCGCGCATAGTGCTGCACGTCCGCCCCGGCCTCGCTGAGGGCGTGGTTGAGGCCGAATGCGGTCTCGGTGGTGTCGTAACTGCCGTAGCTGACCCGGCCTTCGACGGCTTGCTCCTCGCGAGTCGCCAGTTTGGTCACGTAGTTCAGCGAACCGCCCACGGAGCCGGCGCCATTGATCAATGACGATGGGCCGCCGATCAGTTCGACCCGATCATAAATCCACGCGTCCACCGGGCGCGCCAGGCCGCCCGATACGTTGATGCCATTGAACATCTGGGTGATCTGGCTGCTGGTGAAACCGCGATAGGACACGAATCCGCCGAACCCCGGCGGTGCGCTGGCGTTGACACCGGGCAAGGTGTTGGCGGCGTCCTGGAAGTTCTGCGCGCCGTGGCGCTCGATGTCATTGCGGTTGGCGATGGCCACCGAGGCCGGCGTGTCCCGCACACTCAAGCCCAGGCGGGAGGCCATGCCGCTGGATTGATCGAGGCTCAGGCCCGGTTCGTTGCCGGCTTCACCGTCAATGGTGATCGGCGCCAGGTCGATGGTGGATTGCGCCCAGGTGTTAGCGGACAGGCAGCCGAACAGGCTTGCCAAAAGAGGAAGATGTTTCATCGATGAATCCCGAATGCTTGACTAGGAAACAGCGCACAGGCAAACGCCACGCGTTAGCGCAGTGGGCTGATCGGTAAAGGCAAAAAACTCAGGCGAAAGGCGGGGCGCGGGGATTGGCCGAAGGCCAGGTGTAGCGGGTGGGCAGATCGATATGGGCGACGACGGCCAGCGGCGGACTGTGCTGTTGCGGCAGGATCGCCAGGGTCAGGCTGGAGTTGAGCGCCGGGCCCATGCCGCCGGTGGAACACAGAGGGCAGCCAAACGCCTTGGACAGGGTCGGCAGCTTGTCTTCGGAAGTGTTCGATGAGACCGGGGCCCGGGTGGCCGGATCGACGGCGCAGAACTGGCCACCGAGGCCATTGAGCTGCATCCCGACCATCTGCCCGTGACCGATACTGCAGGCGAACACGTTGAACAGGACGCAGCAATAAAGCATCCAGGCTATCAACGTGCGATCGGTTCGGGCGAATTTCATGGAGCGGCACTTTACCACCACCGATGAAATTTACCCTTACAAAAATGCTCGATGAAGTTCATCCTGCTGCGACATTTCACGCTGGATGTCTGAATATGAGCCTAATGGTCGCGCAATGGATTGCTGCAATCTTCCTGTTGATCAGTCTGATTCATCTGTACTGGGCGGCAGGTGGCAAGTTGGGAAGCGAGGCGGCGGTGCCGCGCGTGCCCGGGGAGGGCGGAGGGGAATCAACGCCCGCGTTCAAGCCTTCGGGCTTTACCACGTTGCTGGTGGCGGTGGGTTTGCTGCTGATTGCGATGCTGGTGTGTTTGCGGGTCGGCCTGTATTTGCCGACGGTGCAGCATTGGTCGCTGCAATGGGTGATCAGCGCGGTTGCGATGCTGATGTTTGCCCGGGCGATTGGTGATTCGAACCTGATGGGGTTCTTCAAGCAGGTCAAGGGTTCCACGTTTGCCCGGCTCGATACCTGGGCGTATTCGCCGTTGTGTGTGGTGTTGGGGGCGGGGTTGCTCGCCGTGGCCTGGATTTAAAGGCTTCGCGGGCAAGCCGAGCTCCTACAGGTTGGGGTTGGTAATTCAACACAAGACCTGTAGGAGCGAGGCTTGCCCGCGAAGAGGCCCGCCCAACCACCAAAAATAGTTGACCTAACCCTGACTTTCGGTCCGCCGACTACTCACCTCCGCCGGCACATCATCCCCGGCCATGCGCTTGCGAAACAACGCCGCCCGCGCCAGCAGCAGCGTGGTCACCGGCACTGTGATCGCCAACAGAACCGGTATCAGCCAGGCATGCAACACCGGCGCGGACTTGAGCGCCGAAAAGTAGATGATCGACGCCAACGCCACGCACCACGCGCCCAGCGTGGAGGCCAGGGCCGGCGGGTGCATGCGCTGGAAGTAATCCTTCATTCGCATCAACCCGACCGCACCGATCAGCGCAAACAGACTGCTGAGCAGCAACAGGATCGCCACCGGAATCTCGATCCACAATGACAGTTCGCCGGTCATTCGATCACCTCGCCACGCAGCAGGAATTTGGCCAGGGCAAACGAGCCGACGAAGCCGAACAGGGCGATCAGCAGCGCTGCCTCAAAGTAAGTGTCACTGGCATAGCGAATGCCCAGGGTCAGCATCATCAGCATGGCGATGATGTACAGATAATCCAGCGCGAGCACCCGATCCTGGGCCGATGGGCCTTTGAACAGGCGGATCAGGGTCAGCACCATCGCCAGGGAAAAGATGAACAGGCTCAGCAGGATCGCGTTCGACAGCAGGGCGCTCATTCGAAGATCTCCATCAAGGGTCGCTCGTAGGTCGTCTTGAAGTGCTCGATAAACGACGCTTCGTCGTCCAGATCGAACACGTGCAGCAACAAAATGCTGCGGTCCAACGCCAGTTCCGACCAGACCGTGCCCGGCACCACCGTGCAGATCATCGACAGCGCGGCCAGGCCATTGGCGTCGCGCAAGTCCATCGGCACCTTGATGAACGCCGAGCGCGGTGACCGACGACCAGCGTTGAGCACACCCCAGGCCACCGCGAGGTTGGACACCACCACATCGCGGCCGACCAGGAAGAACAGCCGCACAATCACCCCGGGACGCCGAATGCGAATCGGCAGCGGCCGCAATTTGCGCATCATCAACGGTGCACAGAACCCGAGCATTGCACCCAACAGCAGGTTGCCGGGGCTCAGCGACAGATTCAGCAGCAGCCACAACAGCCACAGTGCCAGGGACAACCACGGTGCCGGAAACAGACGTTTCATGGTTGGACCTCCGCCATCGCAGCCTTGGCTTCAGGGCTGGGGACCGCGCGGGTGGCGAGCACCGCCATCACGTACTGCTGCGGATTGTTCAAGGCGTCCGCCGCCGCCTGGGTGTAGCGCAGCAGCGGTTCGGCCTTGAAGGTCAGGGCAATGCTCAGCCCCAGCAGGGCGATGATCGGCACGCATTCAAAACGTCGCAGCAGCGGCGATGGCCGTTCTTCCGGGGTCCAGAAACGCTGGATGCCCAGGCGCGAGAAGGCAATCAGCGAGGCCAGCCCGGACAGGATCAGCAGCGCCAGCAAGCCCCACGCCGCGTTTGAGATCGGCACGTCGCCGCTGTGGCCGATGCCCAACGGATTGAGCAGCGCGCTGAGCAAGCCCAGCTTGCCGATAAACCCGGAGAGCGGCGGCATGCCGATGATCAGCAGCGAGCAGGCAATGAAACTCAAACCGAGGAAGGCCATGGTCCAGGGGATCACCTGGCCGACCACGGCTTTCTGTTCGTCGTCGAGGTTGATGCCTTTGGGTGGTTGCAGGGATTCCATTGGCCGTGGCAGCAGGTCGCCGTCGTCGTACAGCGGCATCTCATTGACCGAACGGGAACGCTCGATCAACTCGGCCAACAGGAACAGCGCACTCAGCGCCAACGTCGAGCTCACCAGATAGAACAACGCCGCACCAATCAGGTTTGGCTGGGCGAAACCGATGGCAGACAACAAAATCCCCGCCGACACCAGAATGCTCAGGCTGGCCATGCGCTCCAGGCGTTGCGCCGCCAGAATCGCCACGGCTGCGCAGACGATGGTCGCCATGCCGCCGTAGATCAGCCAGTCGCCGCCAAAGTACGCGGACGCCCCGGCCTGGCCGGAGAACAGCAGCGTCCATAGCCGCAGCAAGGTGTAGACGCCGACCTTGGTCATGATCGCGAACATCGCCGCCACCGGCGCACTGGCCGCGGAATAGGCCGGTACCAGCCAGAAGTTCAGCGGCCACATCCCGGCCTTCGCCAGGAACGCCACCGCCAGAATCGCCGCGCCGGCATGCAGCAGGCCGCGATCGGCTTCCGGTACCAGGGGGATTTTCAGCGCCAGGTCGGCCATGTTCAGGGTGCCAGTGACGCCATAAATCAGCGCCGCGCCAATCAGGAACAGCGACGAGGCCAGCAGGTTGATCGAGATGTAATGCAAACCCGAAGACACCCGCGCCCGACCCGAGCCGTGCAACATCAGGCCGTAAGACGCGGCCAGCAGCACTTCGAAGAACACGAACAGGTTGAACAGGTCTGCGGTGAGGAAGGCGCCGTAGAGGCCCATCATCTGAATCTGGAACAACGCGTGGAAGCTTGAACCGGCGCCGTCCCAACGGGCCATGGCAAACAGCAGAGCGCTGACACCGATGATGCCGGTCAACACCAGCATCATGGCCGACAGGCGATCCACCACCAGCACGATGCCGAACGGCGCCTGCCAGTTGCCCGGCAAGTACACGCCAATGGAACCGGGCACGCCGGTGCTTTGCGTCCATTGCAGCAGCATCACGGAAATGCCCAGGCCGATCAGGCTGGAGCACAGGTTGATCTTGGCTTTCAGCGGGCGGTGTTTCTCGCCAAGCATCAACATGATCGCGGCGGTCAGCAGCGGCAGCAGAATCGGCGCGGCGATCAGGTGCGTCATCGCATTCATTCTTTAGGCTCCCGGCCATCCACATGGTCGGTGCCGGTCAGGCCCCGGGAGGCCAGCAGCACCACCAGGAACAACGCGGTCATGGCGAAGCTGATGACGATGGCGGTCAACACCAGGGCTTGGGGCAGCGGGTCGGTGTAGTGCAGCAAATCCTGGGGCACGCCGTCCTTGATGATCGGCTCCTTGCCGATAAACAGGCTGCCCATGCTGAAGATGAACAGGTTGACGCCGTAGGACAGCAGGCACAGGCCCATGACCACCTGGAACGTCCGTGGCCGCAGGATCAGCCAGACGCCGGATGCCGCGAGGACGCCGATGGCGATTGCGATGACTTCTTCCATCAGACGGCTCCTTTGGCGGCAACGGATCTCGGCAGGCCAGCGGCTTTTGGCTGCGCTGCAGTCTTGTGGCCCCGTACCGATTGGTGGGCGATGGCGGTGAGCATCAACAGGGTCGAACCGACCACCACGGCGTAGACGCCGATGTCGAAGAACAGCGCACTGGCGATGTGAATGTCGCCCAGCACTGGCAGTTCAAAATGCCAGGTGTGCGTGGTCAGGAACGGATACCCGGCTGCCATCGCTCCCAGCCCGGTGACCGTGGCGAACAGCAGCCCGGTGCCCATCCAGCGCAGCGGTCGCAGGCTCATTTGCGCCTCGACCCACTGCGTGCCGGCGACCATGTATTGCAGGATGAACGCCACCGACATCACCAGCCCGGCGACAAACCCGCCGCCCGGCTGGTTGTGGCCGCGCATGAACAGGTAGAACGACACCACCACGGCAATCGGCAGCAACAGGCGCACCAGCACCGCCGGCACCATCATGAAACCGAGGGCGGTGTCGCTGGCCTGGCGCGGGTTGACCAGATCGGTGACCACGTCCGGCGCGAGCAAACGCTGCTGGGCCGGCAATTGCAGGCTTTCTTTCGGTGGACGGAAACGCCGGAGCAGGGCGAACACGGTCAGCGCCACCGCCACCAGCACGGTGATTTCACCGAGGGTGTCGAAGCCGCGGAAGTCCACGAGCATGACGTTGACCACGTTGCTGCCGCCGCCCTCGGGCAAGGCGCGGCTGAGGTAGAACGAGGAGATGTCGTTGGGCGTCTGGCGCGTGAGCATCGCGTAGGCCAGCAACGCCATGCCGCCGCCGACCACGCTCGACAGCAGCAAGTCACGGATACGCCGGATGCGTGCCTTGCGTAGCGTACTCGGCAACGGCGAGACCTCTTCGATCCGCCGTGGCAACCAGCGCAGGCCCAGCAGGATCAGGACCGTGGTCACCACTTCGACCACCAGTTGCGTCAGCGCCAGGTCCGGCGCGGAGAACCAGACGAAGGTCACGCAGGTCATCAGCCCGCACACGCTGACCATGGTCAGGGCGGCGAGACGGTGATACTTGGCCTGCCACGCGGCGCCGAGGGCACAGGCGATCGCCAGCAGCCAGAGAATCACGAACACGATCGACCCCGGAATCTTCGGCCGGTCGCCCCAGCTCAGGCTGCTGTGGAGCATCGGGATCAGCCCGGCCAGCACGGCGGCGAACACCATCAGGAACAACTGGGTTTGCAGGCGCTGGGTGCTGATCCGCCGTTCCAGGCGTCGGGCCAGGCGCATCATCACCACCAGGCAGCGCTCGAACAGGCGCTTGCCGTTGAAGCGTCCAATCAGCGGCGGGTATTTGAAGCGGCCGCGCTTGAGCTGATTGCGCAGCAGCAGGTAGAGCACGATGCCGCCGGACATGGCGATCAGGCTCATGATCATCGGTGCGTTCCAGCCGTGCCAGATCGCCAGACTGTATTCCGGCAGCGTGCCGCCGACCACCGGCAGGGCCGCCGCCGCGAGCAGCGGACCGACCACTTGTGCCGGGAAAATCCCGACGATCAGGCAGGTGAACACCAGCAGTTCCACTGGCGCGCGCATCCAGCGTGGCGGTTCGTGCGGGGTGTGCGGCAGGTCGGTGGCGGGCGGGCCGAAGAACACGTCGACGGTGAAACGCAGGGAATAGGCAACGCTGAACGTACCGGCGATGGTCGCCACGATCGGCAAGGCCATCTCGACCCAGGCCGTGGCGTTGATGAAGACGGTTTCGGCGAAGAACATCTCTTTGGAAAGGAAACCGTTGAGCAACGGCACACCGGCCATCGAGGCGCTGGCGACCATCGCCAGGGTGGCGGTGAACGGGATCAGCTTGATCAGGCCGCTGAGCTTGCGGATGTCTCGGGTGCCACTTTCGTGGTCGATGATCCCGGCGGCCATGAACAGCGAGGCCTTGAAGGTGGCGTGGTTGAGAATGTGGAACACCGCGGCCACGGCGGCCAGCGGACTGTTCAGGCCCAGCAGCAAGGTGATCAGGCCCAGATGGCTGATGGTCGAGTAGGCCAGCAGGCCCTTGAGGTCGTTCTGGAACATCGCGCAATACGCGCCAAGCAGCAAGGTGCAGGCCCCAGCCCCGCCGACGATGTAGAACCATTCTTCACTGCCGGACAGCGACGGCCACAGCCGTGCCAGCAGGAACACCCCGGCCTTGACCATGGTCGCCGAGTGCAAGTAAGCCGAAACCGGAGTCGGCGCCGCCATCGCGTGGGGCAGCCAGAAGTGGAAAGGGAATTGCGCGCTTTTGCTCAAGGCGCCGATCAGGATCAGGGGCAGCAGGATAGGGTAGAGGGCATGTGCGCGAATCAGATCGCCGGCGGCCAGGACCTTGTCCAGGTCATAGCTGCCGACCACATGGCCAAGCAGCATGACCCCCGCCAGCAGGCACAACCCCCCGGCACCGGTGACCATCAGCGCCATATAGGCGCCGCGTCGGGCATCGGCGCGGTGGTGCCAATAGCCAATCAACAGGAACGAAAAGAGGCTGGTCAGCTCCCAGAAAAATACGATCTGGATCAGGTTGCCGGAGATCACCAGCCCGAGCATGGCGCCCATGAACGCCAGGAAAAACGCGAAGAACCGCGGCACCGGATCGTCCGGCGACATGTAGTAGCGGGCGTACAGCGACACCAGCGTGCCGATGCCCAGCACCAGCAGCGAGAACAGCCAGGCAAACCCGTCCATGCGCAGGACGAAGTTCAAGCCCAGGCTCGGCAGCCAGAAAAACTCCTCGCGGATCACGCCGCCATGGGCGATTTGCGGGTAAAGGAGGGCGACCTGGATGGTGCCGACCAAGGCAACCAAACCAGCCAACAGCGATTCGGTGTTACGCGCGTTATGTGGCAGCAAAGCCGCGACACAGCTGCCGATAAAAGGCAGAAGCAGTAGAACTATCAGGGACATAGGCTTCTAATCTGCGGAAGTTTGTGATGCATCATACGTGCCGGAAATCGGATCACCAAACGGCAACCTGTGGCAGGATCCTACAAGGTAGGCCGGAACGGCCGGTTTTACAGCATTCAGGAACCAGGTTCGATTCCCCGCTCAGGTTTACTGCAAACCTTTTGGCTACGAATTTATGAGCCCTGACCTGTCAAGTCTGACAGTAGACAGGCTGTGGCTTGCGCTAGTTGAATGGGTTGACTGCCTGTGTATCCAGACGGGCTTATGACAGGAGAATCAACATGTCGAATGAGGAAAAATTCAGAGAATCGTCGGTAGAACCGGTAGAACCATTAGAGGTGATACCTATCGATGAAAAACTTATCCCTCCGTCTATTGATAAGAAATATCTTCTAGGGGGCAATCTCCCGATCAAGTACGTCAAAGAGGGTTATGTATATTCTATTGAGCCTTCAGAACGCGCCGTCAGGCAGGAAGTGCGCCCTTATGTCCACTATGTGACGCATGGTACTTTTTTTGGTTTAAGCGCAGTCATTACCGAGGGAAACCTGAAGGCTACACTGCAATTCAGACGGGGCGGTTTTCTGGCCCCAATCCCAAATGAAAGAGTCGAGCTTTACTTCGTGGTCAAACATCCGGATGGCTCGAAAACTCAGTCGAAAAGTCACGTCTACACCATTGTCGCCTGACAGTTGACAAGTTCCAGCGACGGGCAGGTTTTCAGCCCTGGCTTTCCCGTTGCAATACCTCCTCGGTGTCCGGTTTTCCCCGCGTCTTCAATTCACTGACGATCACCGCCGCCACAATCAACCCCGCCCCCAGCAACGCAATCGCCGGCAACCGCTCTCCGGCAATCCGCCCGACAATCCCGGCCCATACCGGCTCACCGGCATAGATCAACGTCGCCCGGGTCGGCGAAACGCTTTTCTGCGCCCAGTTCATCGCCACCTGGATCGCCGCACTGGCCGCGCCCAAGCCCAGGGCACTGCCCAACAGCAGCCAGGAGAAATGCGGAATCACTTCCTGCGTAGGCACCACCATCAAAAACGCCAGCATCGACGTGACCGCCAGTTGCACCACCGTGACCCGGCGCACATCGACCTGGCCGGCATAGGTGCTGATCAAGATGATTTCAGCCGCAATCGCCACGGTGCTGATCAGCGTGGCAATTTCGCCAGGACTGAAATCCAGCGAAGCTCCCGATGGCCCGGACAACATCATCAACCCGGTAAAGGCCAGCATGATGCCAATGCTGGGCATCAACCCCGGCCGCTTGCCGAAGACCATCCATTGCAGCAACGGCACAAAGGGCACGTACAACGCCGTAATAAACGCCGACTGGCTGCTGGGAATCGTCTGCAAACCCACGGTCTGCAAGCCGTAACCGAGCATGATCGCCACGCCGATAAAGGACCCGGCCTTGAGTTCCAGCAAGGTCAGCGCCCGCAGGCTGCGCCAGGAAAACAGCGAGACAATGCACGCCGCCGCGGCAAAACGCAGGCCGACGAAGAACATCGGTCCACTGACCGTCATCGCATGCTGCACCAGCAAAAAGGTGCCGCCCCAGACCATGGTAATCAGCACCAGCACGCACTCAGCCTTGCTGAATCGCGAGAAACGGGAGGAGGTGTGGGGAGTGTTCGCCGACGTCATGACCTTGCGCGCTACCTGAGGCGGACGCACAATGCGGCCGAATGTTGCGCAGTATACTGCCCAACCCCACCGAGTGAGCAATATAGTGCACAAAGATTCTCCCCCGCGGGCTTCGGTCCTCCAGCACGTCAGCCAGAACGTCAAACGCCTGCGCCACGCCGCCGACATGAGCCAGACCGCCCTGGCCGAAAAGTCCGGGGTCAGCCGGCGCATGCTGGTGGCCATTGAGGCCGGCGAGAAAAACGTCAGCCTGACCACCCTCGACCGCGTGGCCGAAGCGCTGGAGGTGGCGTTCAGCGACCTGATCCAGGCCCCGGACGCCCGCGACCCTAGTCGCATCAACGAAGTGGCTTGGGCCGGGACCATCCCCGGCAGCAAAGCCGTTCTACTCTCCAAAGCCACCGCTACCCGCGAGGTGGAACAATGGGAGTGGTGCCTGCAACCAGGAGAGATTTATCCATCGCAACCGGATGCCGACGGCTGGAGCGAGCAGCTCTACGTGTTCGAAGGCTGCCTGACCTTGATGTTGGGCGACACACCCCATGAAATTGCCCCTGGCGAGTTTTATATGTTTGCCAGCAACCAGCCCCATACCTATCGCAATGACGGGAAAGTGGCGGCGCGGTTTGTGCGTAATGTGGTGATTTGATCCTGAGGCCGCTGATCGGAAAAACGCGATACCTGTAATTTCTGACAGTAGACGTTTGATGTGCCTGAACTTTAAATGAAGTTCAGCATGCTGACTCTTGGACCGTTTATTCAATATGCTCAGTGGCTGACGAATGTTCTTTCAAATGTCGATTGAAAAGGAGTTGAATGATGCTAGAACCTCTTGCTATCAAAGAAGCTGTGGGTGGAGAAATCCATTGGGGAAGCATTGAGCACGGGGCCACCGCCCAGATTCCCGCGCCCCCTTTCTACAATCCTGGGGATGACCTTGAGGTATATGTCGAAGATGTGTTGGTCGCGACACTGAATCCAATTGGTGAGCCGGAGAATGATAAGTTTGAAGTGGTCGTGCCTCGTCGCAAATTGCTGGACTATTTAGGGAGTCGGAAGCCGGCAGTGTTCAGTTACGTGACATACAGCCAAGGCAGCGGAAACGCCAACCCTAGTCAATCCGTCGAGTATTTCATAAAGCATTAACGGACGTGTAAGTGCCCGATCCCTGGAGAAGTGATTGGGCACATCGCATGAGTAGTGACGTGAATCAGCCGCTGGCGGCCGCGTGCTTGAAATACGCTTGACTGTTTGCAGGGCAACACCCATTGAGCATTTTGCGTTTTTTTAATTAGTTGGTTTACTTTTAAAAAAATATAACCTACTGATATTTAATAATAAAAATAACTGGCACGACTTCTGTAAAGGTCTCTGAGTATTCACCCGGAACCACGGAGTCGGCCCCATGACAACTTCCCCCAGCACCGCCCACCTCATCCGCTCGGACGCCGAAGCCATCGCCGTCGCGCACAAACTCGCCGCACGCTTCGCGGTGGACGCCAGCGTCCGTGACCGCGAACGACGCCTGCCAGTGGCTGAGCTGGACGAATTCTCCGCCAGCGGCTTGTGGGGCATCACTGTTCCCAAGGCTTACGGTGGCGCCGGTGTGTCCTACGTGACCGTCGCCGAAGTGATCAAGATCATTTCCGCCGCCGACTCGTCCCTCGGCCAGATTCCGCAAAACCACCTCGGCGTGCTCGACATCCTGCTGCAAACCGCCACCGAGGAGCAGAAACGCTATTACTTCGGCAAAGTCCTGCAGGGCGTCCGTTTCGGCAACGCCTTCTCCGAATCCAAAAGCAAAAACGCCGGGGCCTTTGAGACCCGCATTCGCTTTGACGAGGACACTGCGCAGATCGACGGCGAGAAGTTCTACTGCACCGGCGCGTTGTTTGCGCACATCGTGCCGGCGGTGGCGGTGGATGAGGACAACAAGGCGTTCATCGCCTTCATCGAGCGCGACAACCCGGGCCTGACCGTGATCGACAGCTGGGACGGTTTCGGCCAGCGCACCACCGCCAGCGGTGGCGTCACCTTGAACGCGGTGGAAGTCCCGCGCAGCGCGGTCATCCCGGCGCACAAAGCCTTCGACGAACCCACCGCCGACGGCCCGATCTCGCAAATCATCCAGGCTGCCGTGGACACCGGCATCGCTGTCGGCGCGCTGGAAGAAACCAAGCGTTACGCCCGCGAATCCCGCCCGTGGATCGACAGCGGTCACGATTACGGCTGGCAAGACCCGTTCAGCATTGCCGCGATTGGCGATCTGGAATGGCGCGTCCACGGCACCGAAGCGATCCTGAAAAAGGCCGGCCAAGCCATCGACGCCGCATTGCTCAACCCCACCGAAGACACGGTCGCCCACGCCTCGGTGGTGGTGGCCCAGGCCAAAGTCCTGTCGGCGGAAATCGCCTTGCTCGCCAGCAGCAAGCTCTTCGAACTGGCCGGCACCCGTTCGGTGCTCGGCAAATACAACCTCGACCGCCACTGGCGCAACGCCCGGACTCACACCTTGCACGACCCGGCGCGATGGAAATACCACCTGATCGGCAACTACCTGCTCAACGGCGTGAAGCCCGCGCGCCACGCCTGGAACTGAGGAGCCTCCCATGAATGCCTTGACCCAACCGATTGCTGCCACCGAGCCCCTGGCCAAAAGTCAGCACGACTTGCACAACGCCCGCAACCTGCTTGATGCAACCCTGCGTTTCGTGCGCCAGCAGACCGAGGCCACGGATGATCCCTACGTCATCAGCCGCTTCGGCGATCTGCACATCCGCATCGAAGTCGCCGCCGCGCTGCTGGAACGCGCCGAAGACTTTTTGAGCAGCGCCGAGGACGACACGGAAATCAGCGTCGCCATCGCCGAGTCGCACCTGGCCAGCGCCGACGCTCTGAATGCCGTGAGCAACGCCGAATTCGAACTCACCGGCCAACGCACCGCGCTGCATGGATCGCTGCATGATCCGCTGCGCTGGAAACTCCATCTCATCGGCAATTTCCGCCTTAACGGCATCCATCCCCCAAGCTTCAGGAGCGTCGTTTGATGGCCCGTGAAATTCGTCTCAACGCTTTTGACATGAACTGCGTCGGCCATCAGTCGCCGGGATTGTGGGCGCATCCCCGGGATCGTTCCTGGCAGTACAAGGACCTCGAATACTGGACCGATCTGGCGAAGATCCTGGAGCGCGGCAAGTTCGACGGCTTGTTCATCGCCGATGTGCTCGGCATCTACGACGTCTATAACGGCAACGGTGACGCGGCGATCCGCCAGGCGGCGCAGGTGCCGGTCAATGATCCGCTGCAACTGATTCCGCCGATGGCGCTGGTCACCGAACATTTGGGCTTCGGACTCACCGCGTCGCTGTCCTTCGAGCATCCGTATCCATTCGCCCGCCGCCTCTCGACCCTCGATCACCTGACCAAGGGCCGCGCCGGCTGGAACATCGTCACCTCGTATCTGGAGAGTGGCGCGAAGAACCTCGGGCAGAAAAACCAGACCGAGCACGACGCCCGTTACGACTTCGCCGAGGAGTACCTGGAGGTTTGCTACAAGCTCTGGGAAGGCAGCTGGGAGGAGGGCACGATCCTGCGCGATCGTGAGCGGCGGATCTTCAGTGACCCGAGCAAGATTCATGAGATCCAGCACGTCGGCAAACACTTCCAGGTGCCGGGGATTCACCTGTGTGAGCCGTCGCCCCAGCGCACTCCGGTGCTGTATCAGGCCGGGGCGTCGAGTCGTGGCAAGCAGTTCGCGGCGGAGCATGCCGAGTGCGTGTTTGTTGCGGCACCGTCGAAAGTACTGCTGAAGAAAACCGTGGCCGATATCCGTCGGCGTGCGGCGCAGGCCGGGCGCGATCCGAAGAAGATCCTGATCTTCAACCTGCAAACGGTGATCCTCGGCGAGACCGATGCCAAGGCCAAAGCCAAGTTCGAGGAATACAAAACCTGGGTCAGCTACGAAGGCGCGATGGCGCTGATTTCCGGCTGGACCGGGATTGATTTCAGCCAGTTCAAACCGGACGAACCGCTCAAGCACGTGCACACCAATGCGATTCAGTCGGCGGTGGAAGCGTTCTCCACGGCGGACCCGAACAAGGTCTGGACCCCGAATGAATTGGCCGATTGGGTGGGAATCGGCGGGTTTGGCCCGTTGTTTGTCGGCAGCCCCGAGACGGTCGCCGATCTGTTGCAGGAGTGGGTCGAGGAAACCGACGTGGACGGCTTCAACCTGGCCTATGCGCTGACCCACGAAACCTTCATCGACGCCGTGGAATTACTGGTGCCGGAGTTGCAGAAACGCGGGGTGTACAAGACCGAATACGCGCCGGGGACTTTGCGCGAGAAGTTGTTTGGCGAAGGGCCGCGCTTGCCGGACATCCATCCGGGGGCGGGGTATCGGGATTTGGCGGGGTCGCGGCAGCAGGGGAAGAAAGTGGTGTCGGCGTGATGATCGTTCCCACGCGACCCGTGGGCATGCATCCCGGGACGCTCCGCGTCCCCAGCTCCAACAGAGGACGCAGAGCGTCCATGGCGGCATTCCCACGCAGAGCGTGGGAACGATCAAATGAAGAGCCAGCCCAGCGGACCACCGCACGCTTTTGCCCATGAACAGGAGGTCACCCCATGAGCGTGCACGAACTCAAGCGTCCGCCCACCGCGGACAGCGCCGAATGGCAGGTCAAGGCGCCCCAGGCCCTGGAGCAGTTGCGCCACTGGGGCCAGGTCAGTCCGTTGCAAACCGCGTTGCGCCACAAGCGCCACGGCCAGTGGTTTGTCTGGCGCTGGATCGATGCGTTGCGCGATGTCGAGCGCCTGGCCGATGGCTTGCGCCAGCAAGGCTTTACCGAGGACTCGCGACTGGCCCTGAGCGGTGCTTTCGAGCCGGATCTGTTGCTGCTGGCGCTGGCTGCCCGGCATGTCGGCGGCGAAGTGCTGACGCTGCCCGACACCCTCGACCCCGAGTCACTGCACAAAGCGCTGTGGCGCAGCCGTCCCACCCACGCCTTTATTCAAGGACGACAAACCCGACAACTGTGGCTCAACCACGGCCAATCCCTGTTGAATTTCGCCGAACTGCTCGGCCCGGTGGAACCGCCGCAACGCCTGCGCCTCAGCCTCTCCGGCGCCCAGCTCTGGAGTGAAGAGGGCACCGAATGGCAAGACGGCCTGACGGTGGTGCTGGATCAATGGCTGGCCAGCGGCCAAGCCCTGGCCTTCCCGGAAAGCCCCGGCAGCGCCAGCCGCGATCGACGGGAAGTGGCGCCGTCCGGGTTGCTGCTGTCCGCCGAACGCCTGCAACGCCTGGCCGATGAGATTGAAAGCCGTCTGGCCCCACCAAACACCTGGCGCCGACGCCTCTGCGACTGGGCCATCGCCCACCCGGAAAAACCGCTGCAACGCCTGATCAAAAACCGCGTTCGCCGGCTGCTGGGCTTTCACAACCTGCATTTCATCTGGCAAGCCACCCGCAGCCCCGACGCCCCATCCGCGCCGACCTGGCTCGCCGAATTCAAACGGGATATCGCATGAGCTCGACCGATTCCATCCTGCAAGTCAGCGGTATTTCCCTGTCGTTCAAAGGCGTGAAGGCGATCAACGAGTTGTCCTTCGACGTACGCCGGGGCGAGATCTGCGCGCTGATCGGCCCCAACGGCGCCGGCAAGAGCTCGTTGCTGAACGTATTGAACGGCGTGTACCCGTTCGATGCCGGTTCGATTGTTTTCGAGCAACAGCCCTTCAAACGCATCGACCCGCTGACCGCCGCCCGCCGGGGCATCGGGCGCACGTTCCAGAACAACGCGCTGTTCAAGAAAATGAGCGTGATCGACAACATCCTCACCGGCCTGTCCCGGCACCTGCGCAGCAGCTTCATCGAACAAGCCCTGAACTTGCCCCGCGCCCGGCGAGAGGCGCAGGACTTCCGCCAACAAGCCCAGGGCATTCTCGAATTTCTGGAACTGCAGGCCCACCGCGATGTGCCGGTGGGCAATCTGTCCTATGGCCTGCAAAAGCGTGTGGAACTGGGCCGCGCCTTGATCGCCGGCCCGCGCCTGTTGCTGCTCGACGAACCCATGGCCGGGATGAACGCCGAAGAGAAGCAGGAAATGTCCCGTTTCATCGCCGACATCAACCGCGACCTCGGCACCACGGTGGTGTTGATCGAGCACGACATGTGTGTGGTCATGGGCCTGTCCGACCATGTCGTGGTGCTGGATTACGGACGCAAGGTCGGCGACGGCACGCCCGCGCAAGTGCAGGCCGATCCCGACGTGATCGCGGCGTATCTGGGAGTGGTGCACTGATGACGTACTTCTTCGAAACCCTGCTCGGCGGCTTGCTCGCCGGCACCATGTATTCCCTGGTCGCCATTGGTTTTGTGCTGATCTACAAGGCCAGCGGCGTGTTCAATTTTGCCCAGGGCTCGATGCTGCTGTTCGCCGCGCTGACTTTTGTCAGCCTGCATGACCAAGGGGTGCCATTTGCGTTGGCGTTGTTGTTGACGGTGGTGGTGATGATCATCGGCGCGCTGCTGATCGAACGGCTGGTGCTGCGGCCCTTGGTCAACCGGTCGCAAATCACCCTGTTCATGGCCACTTTGGGCCTGTCGTTCATCATCGAAGGCCTGGCCCAGGGCTTGATGGGCTCGCAAGTGCGGGCGCTGGACCTGGGCATTGACGACGTACCGATTTTCATCGGCGGGATGATGGTCAGCCAGTTCGACCTGATCGCCGCCGCTGCGGCCATCGTGCTGGTGACGGTGCTGGCGCTGCTGTCCAACAAGACCCGGATCGGCGTGTCACTGCGCGCCGTGGCGGATGACACCACCGCCGCGTTGTCGATCGGCATCAACCTCAACCGCATCTGGCAGATCGTCTGGGCCGTGGCCGGGGTGGTCGGGCTCGTCGCCGGGCTGCTCTGGGGCGCGCGCCAAGGGGTGCAGTTTTCCCTGTCGCTGGTGGTGCTCAAGGCCTTGCCGGTGTTGATCATCGGTGGCTTCACCTCGATTGGCGGGGCGATTGTCGGCGGGTTGATCGTCGGTGCGGCAGAGAACCTCGCCGAGGTCTACATCGGCCCCTTGATCGGCGGCGGCATCACCCCGTGGTTCGCTTATGTCCTGGCCCTGGCCTTCCTCTACATCCTTCCCGCCGGCCTGTTCGGCGAGCGCGCCATCGAGCGAGTCTGAACCCATGTCGATATCCCTTGCCCGTGAAACCGCGCCGTCGGTGCTGGTTCAGCGTCGTGTGCCATTCGGCTTGCTCGGCCTGTTATTGATCGCGTTTGTCATCGTGCCACTGACCGGTAACGACTATTGGCTGAACGCAATCCTGATCCCTTTCCTGGTGCTGTCCCTGGCCGGGCTCGGCCTCAATCTGCTGACGGGTTACACCGGCCAGACATCGGTCGGCGCGGCGGGATTCATGGCGGTCGGGGCTTTTGCCACTTACGGCTTTCTGCTGCGACTGCCCGAGTTGGGTTTGCCGGTGGCGCTGCTCGGCGGCGGCTTGATCAGCGCTGTGGTGGGGTTTGTCTTTGGTTTGCCGAGTTCGCGGATCAAAGGTTTTTACCTGATGGTCACCACGTTGGCCGCGCAGTTCTTCCTCGAATGGCTGTTCGTCAAATTCCCCTGGTTCTACAACTACGGCTCATCCGGGACGATTTCCGCGCCGAAACTGGCGCTGTTCGGCCATGACCTGAACACGCCGGTCGGCCGTTACTGGCTGACCCTGACCACCGTGCTGCTGTTGACCTGGGTCGCGGTGAACCTGGTGAAAAGCCAGATCGGCCGCAACTGGATGGCGATCCGCGACATGGACACCGCCGCTGCGGTAATCGGCATCCCGGTGGTGCGCTACAAACACCTGGCGTTCGCCGTCAGCTCGTTCTACCTCGGCATCGCCGGGGCGCTGTGGGCCTTCGCGTATCTGGGCACCGCCAGCGCCAGCAGCTTCGATATCAATCGCTCGTTCCAAATCCTGTTCATCATCATTATCGGCGGCATGGGCAGCATCGCCGGCAACTTCGTCGGCGCGGCGTTTATCAGCCTGCTGCCGATCCTGCTCAGTCACGCCGGGCAAGCGTTGTTTGGTGGTTCGGTGGATGCCGGGCAACTGCAGAACCTGCAAAAAATCATCTTCGGCGTGCTGATCATTCTGTTCCTGATCAAGGAACCGGAGGGCTTGATCCGCCTGCTGGGCAACCTTCGTGAACGGCTGCGCCACTGGCCGCTGCGCTTCTGAATTCCTGACTGATTAGAGAGACAACATGCGTACATCCTTGAAACGTTCCTTGCTCGGCGCGGCCCTGACACTGGTGGTGTTCAGCAGTACGGTGCCGCTGGCCCAAGCCTCGCCGGACCAGCAATTCTTCCCGTTGGCCACCTACCGCGTCGGCGCCTACGCCTCCAGCGGCGTGCAGGTGTGGGCCGGGATGCTCGATTACCTGAACTACATCAACGAGGTGGAGGGCGGGATCAACGGCGTCAAACTGGTCTGGCAGGAATGCGAGACGGAGTGGACGGCGGAGAACGGCATCGAGTGCTACGAGCGCTTCAAGAACGGCCTGGATGGCGCCCCGGTGGCGATCTATTCCCCCAACGGCGCCCCGGCGGCGTATGCCCTGAGCGAGCGGGCCGAGGTCGACAAGATCCCGCTGATCACCCTCGGTTACGGTCGCACCGAAGCCACCGACGGCACGGTGTTCCCCTACAACTTCCCGGTGATGCTGACCTTCTACAGCGAGGCCTCCAGCCTGATCAACTACATCGCCCAGCGCGAGGGCGGCTTCGACAAACTCAAGGGCAAGAAGATTGCCACGGTCTACCACGACTCGGCTTACGGGCGCGAAACCCTGGGGCCGCTGAAACTGTTGGCCGAGAAGTACGGCTTCGAGAACATCCAGATTCCGGTCGCGGACCCGGGCAACGAACAGTCGTCGCAATGGCGGCAGATTCGCCAGGTCAACCCGGATTGGGTGTTCCTGCGCACCTGGGGCGTTTCCACGCCAGTGGCGGTCAAGACCGCTGCCCGTTTCGGCTTCCCGGTGGACCATATCGTCGGCGACATTTGGGCCAGTTCCAGCGAAGACGTATTGCCCGCAGGCGCCGCCGCCAAAGGTTATCTGGCGCTGACGCCATACCCGGCCGGCACCGATTTCGAGATCCACAAACGCCTCAAGCAATACATCCTCGACAAGGGCAAGAGCGACCTCAAGGACCTGAAGAATTTCGGCAGCGTCTACTACAACTCCGGGCTGGTGAACGCGGCGGTGATGGTCGAAGCGATCCGCACCGCCCAAGGCAAGTTCGGCAAGCGCCCGCTGAATGGCGAGGAAGGGCGCTGGGGCCTCGAGCACTTGAACATCGACGATGCGCGGCTCAAGGACATGGGCTACTTCGGGCTGATGCAGAACCTCAAGTTGTCCTGCAAGGATCACGAGGGCGGCGGTTCGGCGCGGGTGCAGCAGTGGGATGGCGCCAACTGGACGCTGATCAGCGACTGGATTGCGGCTGATCGCGCGTTGTTGCGGCCGTTGATCGATGAAAAATCCGCAGCGTTCGCCAAGGAAAAAGGCCTGACGCCACGCACCTGCACCGGGGATGAATAAGCCATGAGCCAAGCCGCCAGCGACATTGCTGCCAATGATCTGTTGCAGGTCAAAGACATCGAAGTGATCTACGACGGCGCGATCCTGGCGGTGGCCGGGGTCTCGCTGTCAGTGCCCAAGGGTGGCATCGTTGCGTTGCTCGGGGCTAACGGCGCCGGTAAAAGCACCACGCTCAAGGCTATTTCCGGGCTGGTGCGGGCCGAGCGGGCGCAAGTCAGTCGCGGCAGCATCGCGTTTTTCGGGCGCGATCTGGACGGGGTTGATCCGAGCGTCCGGGTGCGCCAGGGCATGGTCCATGTGTTGGAGGGCCGGCACGTGTTCGCGCAACTGACGGTGGAGGACAACCTGCGCAGCGGCGGGTTTGTCCGGCGCTTGAGTCGCCAGGACATGGCCCGGGACCTGGAGCGCATCTACGCCTGGTTTCCGCGCCTGAAAACCAAACGCAAGACCCAGGCCGGGTTGACCTCCGGTGGCGAGCAGCAGATGGTCGCCATCGGTCGGGCGCTGATGACGCGTCCTACTTTGGTACTGCTTGATGAACCTTCCATGGGTTTGGCGCCTATTATCGTCCAGGAGATTTTCGAGATCGTCGCCCAGCTCAATCGCGACGAGCAGGTGAGCTTCCTGATTGCCGAGCAAAACATTAATGTGGCGCTCAAGTACGCGTCCCAGGCTTATGTGCTCGACACGGGGCGGGTGGTGTTGTCCGGCAGCGCTGAAGAGCTGCTGGCTCGGGGCGATTTGCACGATTTCTATTTAGGCAAACACTGACCGTGAGAATGCGATGAACCAAACCCCCAGCGGACAGGCGACCGACGCCATCCGCCATGCAGACATCCTGATCATTGGCGGCGGGCTCAGCGGCGCGATGCTGGCGGCGCAGTTATTGCGTTTGCCCGGCCAGCGTTCGTTGCTGGTGATCGAACCCCGCGCCGAACTGGGCCGGGGCGAGGCGTACAGCGCGGTCGAATTGGGCCACACGCTGAACGGCAACGCGGCGCGGATGAGCGTCGACCCGGACAACGCCGATGACCTGACCCAATGGCTGACCGACTACATCGCCGCCGGTGGCTGGCCGGAGTCGGACCAGCAGCACGTGCCGATCAGCGAATTGTTCCCGCCGCGAGGGCTTTTCGGCTTGTACGTGCAGCAGCGGTTGGCGGAAGCACAAGCGGTGGGGGCGGTGAACGGTTCTTCGGTTGAGCATGTACGGGCGGAGGTGGTGGATCTGCAAACCATCGATGATTCCGTGCGACTGACCTTGAGCGACGGGCGACAGTTGCAGGGCGCGTTTGCGGTGCTGGCCACGGGGATGTTCCCTGCGGCACGCACGCCGCAGACCGAGTCCAGCGGTTTGAACGCGGCAGCGCTGGACCCATGGGATGTGGCGGCCATGCAGCAACTCGATCCGCAATCCACGGTGCTGATCATCGGCTCGGGCCTGACCATGGTCGATGCGGTGGTGTCCCTGGAACAGGCCGGGCATCGCGGGCCGATCGAAGTGTTTTCCCGGCATGGGCTGCTGCCGCATGTCCGGCGTCAGCCGCCGGCGTGGGTGGATTTTCTGGCCGAGGATCACAGCATTCGAACCCCGCGCCAGTTGGTGCGCGAGTTGCGCCGGCATTGCCGGGACGCTATCGCCCAAGGCATCGACTGGCAATCGCCGCTCGACACCGTGCGGGCGCATATCGGCCGGTTATGGAATCAGGCGACGGACGCGCAACGTCGGCAGTTTGTGCGGCATGTGCGGCCGTGGTGGGAAAGTCATCACCATCGCTCGCCGCCGTTGAGCGCGGAACTGGTGGAACGGCTGCACGGGGAAGGGCGGTTGCGGATTCAGGCGGCGTCGTTCAAGGGGCTGGAGCCTTCGCTGAACGCTGAAGTGAGGATTCGCATTCGGCGCCGTGGCGAAGCGGAAACCGTGGTGGTCAGCGGCGCGGCGCTGATCAACTCCAGTGGCATCGAATACGACTGGCGGCGAGTCGCGCGTCCGTTACCGCAGCAGTTGCTGGCGCGTTGGCTGATCAAACCGGGACCGTTGGCGCTGGGGATTGCGGCGGCGGTGGATGGTGCGGTGCTGGACGCCGACGGGCAAGTCGCCCAACGGCTGTTTGCCATGGGCCCGCCGTTGCGGGGCATGTGGTGGGAGAGCACGGCGGTGACGGATGTGGCGAGCCAGGCGAAGGCGTTGGCGGCGCGGCTAGCGGGTTAAAGCGCTTGATAGATTTTCAATCAAACAAAAAAACTGTGGCGAGGGAGCTTGCTCCCGCTGGGCTGCGAAGCGGCCCCCAAAGAAGGGGACTGCTGCGCAGTCCAACGGGAGCAAGCTCCCTCGCCACAGGTGCGGTGTCAGACTTGACTAAACCACACGACACTCAAGCATCAATCCGCTGATACTTCGAACCGAACTCAGGACGGTTTTCCGCGACGTAGAGTTTGGCTTGCTCGGCGTTCTGTTGCAGGTTGACGCTGCCTTTGCGTTCAGTGTCGATGCCGACGGTGTTGACGTTCTGGCTGGCTGGATGGCCGACTTTCACGGCGGCAACGGCTTGTGGTGCTGCGTAAGCCGACGTGGCGCCAAGGACGGTAAGGGCGAAGGTAAGACCGATGAGGCTTTTCATGATGTTGCTCCAGAGAGTGGGAAGAAGTTGTCGCCACTCTAGTGCTGGAGCGTGGCGATGAAAAAACACCATTAGGCATAGTCGATATCGAGAGCGTTGATCCCGCGTGTCACCCCCGTGGGAGCAGGCCTGATCTGGTCCCACCGATCAGTAGCGCTGATATTTCGAACCGAACTCCGGACGGTTTTGCGCCACCACCAAACCACCGCGCACTGCGTTGCTCGGGCTGATCAGCGCAACCCTTTCGCGCAGTTCCTGCAAACGATCGGCACCACCTTCGGCCACGCGATTCTGTTGCAGCCGATCCGAACCGCTTTCCACCCGCAGTGGCTGAGTCGGGGTTTGGGACACGGTTGGGGTGTTGGCCGAAGCCAGGTTCGACAGACCGAGGCCGCCAACCAGTGTCAGACCGAGTGCCAGGGACGAGACTTTCGAGAAATTGAGCATGGGTGATTCTCCGTGGGTTTAAGTTGAGTGAGTCAGTAGCGCCGAGTGGGTCAGTGCTATCGGGTGGTCACAGTTAAACGCCGGGGTGTATCGGTGATGTGTGCCGCAATGCCGCGAAATCGGTGGATTCGTATCTGGCGCGGGTGTTTATACAGACGGATACAAAACGCCCTTCATGACGGCTCGCCGAGCAATTCCACCGGATAGGAGAACACGTAGCCTTCGCTGCGCACGGTCTTGATGTAGGTCGGTTCCCGGGAGTCATCCAGCAGCCGCTGGCGCAGCCGGCTCACCAGCAAATCGATGGAGCGGTCGAACAGGTCGGCATCGCGGCCCTGGGTCAGGTTGAGCAACTGGTCACGGCTGAGCACCCGTTGCGGGTGGTCGAGGAACACCCGCAGCAGGCGGTATTCGGCGCCGCTGAGGGCGACCATGGTGTCGTCTTCGTCGAGCAAGTGGCGGGCGCTGGTGTCCAGGCGCCAGCGGCCAAAACCCAGGAGGCGGCCGGTTTCGGTGATCAGCAGGTTCGGTGGCAACATGCGGGTGCGGCGCAACACGGCGTTGATCCGCGCCAGCAGTTCGCGGGCAGCGAAGGGTTTGGTCAGGTAATCGTCGGCGCCCATTTCCAGGCCGAGGATGCGGTCGGTTTCATCGTTGCGGGCGGTGAGCATCAGGATCGGCGTGGCTTTGTGCTTGCCCGAGCGCAATTCGCGGCACAGCACCAGGCCGTCGTCGCCGGGCATCATGAGGTCGAGCACGATCAGGTCGACCTGATTGGTTTCCAGGAAATGCCGCATCTGCCGGCCGTCGGCGACCACGGTGGTGCGCAGGCCGTTTTTCTTCAGGTAATTGCCGACCAGTTCACGGATCTCGCGATCGTCGTCGACAATCAGGATGTGGTTCACATGTTCCATTGCCCAACCCTCTTGTTATTCGCACGTTGGCATTCTAGGGAGCGACGGTCGGCTTGCCCATGGGCTTTGTATCGCACTGTATCCAGAGCCCTGTTTGACACCTTGCGCCTTAATAAACGGGCTTTTACGACACATGGCAGATACCTCGGGGCGGTTCAATGGGATCCATCGAGCCAAGGCGACTGACCTCGCAACGCTCTTCACTGGCAACCCTGAGGAAATCACCATGACCTGGAACACACTCGCTACAGCCAGCCTCTTCGCGGTCCTGAACGTTGCAGCCTTTTCGGCCCATGCCGATGTTAAAACCACTGAGCCCGTGGCGGCCAGCGCCAGCACCCTCAAATCTGACCCGTTCGGCGCGTTGAAGCACGTCAATGCCGGGTTGCTGAACGTGGCGTACGCCGAGGTTGGCCCGGCCGACGGTCCGGTGGTGATTCTGCTGCACGGCTGGCCCTACGACATTCACAGCTACAGCGCCGTGGCGCCGTTGCTGGCGGCCAAGGGTTACCGGGTGTTGATCCCCTATGCGCGTGGCTACGGCGATACGCATTTCCTGTCGGACAAGACCCCGCGCAACGGCCAGCCCGCTGCGTTGGCCAGTGATGTCATCGACTTCATGGATGCGCTGAAGATCAAGAAAGCCGTGCTGGGTGGCTACGACTGGGGGGCGCGCTCGGCGGACATCGTCGCGGCGCTGTGGCCGGAGCGGGTCGAGGCGTTGGTGGCGGTGAGTGGCTACCTGATCGGTAACCAGGCCGCAGGCAAGAATCCATTGCCGCCCAAGGCCGAATTGCAATGGTGGTATCAGTTCTACTTCGCCACCGAGCGCGGCGAGGCCGGTTACGCGAAGAACCGCCACGACTTCGCCAAGCTGATCTGGCAAACCGCCTCGCCAAAATGGTCCTTCGACGACGCCACCTTCGACCGCAGCGCGTCGGCGCTGGACAACCCGGATCATGTGGCGATCACGGTATTCAACTACCGCTGGCGCCTGGGTATCGTCCAGGGCGAACCGCAATATGAAGCGCTGGAACAGCGACTGGCCAAGGGGCCCAGCATCACGGTGCCGACCATCACCCTGGAAGGTGACGCTAATGGCGCGCCGCACCCGGCAGCCGAAGATTACGCCAAGCGTTTTACCGGCAAGTATGAGTACCGGTTGATCAATGGCGGTATCGGCCACAATTTGCCGCAGGAAGATCCGCAGGCCTTTGCCAAAGCGGTGATTGATGCGGATCACCTGTGACGCATTAATCGTTCCCACGCTTTGCGTGGGAATGCTTCAACGGGCGCTCTGCGTCCGCCTCTGGGACGCGGAGCGTCCCGGGCTGCATTCCCACGCAGAGCGTGGGAACGATCAACGTTACGGCTTACATCAGGTTAATCACGCAACTACTTGATAACACGGCACATAGGCCGCGCCGCCCGGCAGTTTCATCCGGTGCTGGGCGACGAAGGCTTTGAGCAGTTGATCCAGCGGTTGCATCACCGCTGCGTCGCCACGGATCTGGTATGGCCCGTGTTCTTCGATCAGGCGGATGCCCTTGTCCTTGACGTTGCCGGCGACGATGCCGGAGAACGCGCGGCGCAGGTTGGCCGCCAGTTCGTGGGCCGGCAGGCTGCGGCTCAGTTGCAGGCTGGCCATGTTTTCGTGGGTCGGGTCGAATGGGCGCTGGAAGCCTTCGTCGATCTTCAACAGCCAGTTGAAGTGGAACGCGTCGTTGCGCTCGCGGCGGAACTGCTTGACCTCTTTGAGCCCGGCCGTCATATGCCGCGCCACTTCCGCCGGGTCGTCGATGATGATGGTGTAGTGCTGTTTCGCCGCGTCGCCCAGGGTGGCGCCGACGAAGGCGTCCAGTTGCTCCAGATACGGCGCCGCATGTTTCGGCCCGGTCAGGACCACCGGGAACGGCAGGCCGGCGTTGTCCGGGTGCATCAGAATGCCCAGCAGGTACAGGAACTCTTCGGCGGTACCGGCGCCGCCCGGGAAGATGATGATGCCGTGGCCGACGCGCACGAAGGCTTCCAGGCGTTTTTCGATGTCCGGCAGGATCACCAGTTCATTGACGATCGGGTTCGGCGCTTCGGCCGCGATGATCCCCGGCTCGGTCAGGCCCAGGTAACGGCCGCCGTGGATGCGCTGCTTGGCGTGGGCGATGGTCGCGCCTTTCATCGGGCCTTTCATCACGCCGGGGCCGCAACCGGTGCAGATGTCCAGGCTACGCAGGCCCAGTTCGTGGCCGACTTTCTTGGTGTATTTGTATTCTTCGGTGTTGATCGAGTGGCCACCCCAGCACACCACGATCTTCGGCTCGACGCCAGGGCGCAGGGTGCGGGCGTTGCGCAACAGGTGGAAGACGTAGTCGCTGATGCCTTGCGAGGTGCTCAGGTCGATGCGCTGGGCGTCGAGTTCGTTTTCGGTGTAGACGATGTCGCGCAGGGCGCTGAACAGCATTTCCCGGGTGCTGGCGATCATTTCGCCGTCGACGAAAGCGTCGGCCGGGGCGTTCAGCAGTTCCAGGCGTACGCCACGGTCCTGTTGGTGAATGCGGATTTCGAAGTCCTTGTAGGCTTCGAGGATGGTCTTGGCGTTATCAACGTGGGCGCCGGTGTTGAGGATGGCCAGGGCGCATTGGCGGAACAGGGTGTAGGTGCTGCCGGAACCGGCTTCGCTCAATTGCTGAACTTCACGTTGGGACAGGGTTTCCAGGCTGCCTTTTGGGCTGACCGAGGCATTGATTACTTGACGTTGGGACATTCAATGATCCTTAAAACGATGCCATTCATACAGGAGGAGCGATTGGCATCCGAATAATATGTATCCATGAAAGAAGATGGCACGAACTGCGCAGTCTCGCCATGTTCCCCGTTTGACGATGGAAAGATGAAAAGGAGCCCCAGCATAGCTAAATCCCCCGCAGAGGCGATAATGCCCCGCACTCTTTTCGCTCACTGATTCAAGGACGCTAGCCACTATGTTCGAAATCCAGCCGATGAATGCCGAAACTTTTCGTCGCCAGACCCGGCGCAGCACGGTGATCATCGCCCTGATTTTCCTGGCGCTGGCGATGGTGCTGTCGACGGCGGCGGTGGCGCTGTTTGGTGAGCCGGGCGGCGACAACCTGCGCTTTAACGTCGGCGGCGTGTTTGTCGCGGTGCTGCTGATGGCGGCGCTGATGCGTGGCCGGTTCTGGCACGAGGCGTGGATGGCGCCGGCCGTATACGGCTGGCGGCTCAAGCGCAGCCTGATGAGCGTGACCAATGTCATGCATCAGGTGACGGCGGCGGTTGAGAAGGATGATCCGGACGCCATGAAGCTGCTGCGTTTCTATCACCTGGGGCTGCACCAGATGCATGAGCTGGACGCCAACTCCAGCGACCACAGCCAGTTGGTTCGCGAGATGGACCGGCACAAGGAGCGAATGGAAGCCCTGGGCCTCGACACTGACCAGACCCGACTGGATCCGGCCTGGCTGGAGGCGCTGAAGCAGACCCGGCGGTAATGGCTATAGTGTCGTCAGCGATCAGGAAGCATCGCCTTTTTATAAGAATGCAAGGAACGTCATGGGACAACCGTCCGTAAAAGTTCGTATCGAAGCCCTTCAGCCCACGCCGTCGATATCGGCCGAGCAGGTCGAGGCGAAGCTCAAGGTGCGTTATGCCGTGGTGCTGCTGGTGGCGGTGTGCCTGTCCATGGCGGCGATTGCGATCTGGGAGGCCTGGAACTCACGGCAGTACCACTTGCATGACAAGGAAGTGGCGATGTCCAACCTGGCGCAGACCCTGGCGGCCGAGGCGCAGTCGACGGTCAAGCAGGCTGACACGTTGCTCTTTTCCCTGGTGGACCGTCTCGAAAATGACGGTGTGGGGCCGGCGCAACTGCCGCGACTGCAACGTTTGCTCAGTGCCCAGCGCCAGGAATTGACGCAACTGCATGGCTTGTTCATCTTCGATGAAAACGGCCACTGGCTGGCCAACTCCAATGGCGCCAATGTGCCGGACGCCAATAACTCGGACCGCGAATACTTCATCTTCCATCGCGACCATCCCGACCGTGGCCCGCATATCGGCCCGTCGATCAAGAGCCGCTCGACCGATGAATGGATCATGACCGTGTCGCGCAGGCTCAATCATCCCGACGGCCGTTTCGCCGGTGTGGCGGTAGCGACGATTTATCTCAGCCACTTTCTGTCGCTGTACGACAGCATCGACATGGGCCAAAACGGTGCCATCAACCTGATGGCCGACAACGGCACGATCATCGTGCGTCGCCCCTTCCGGGAAACTGACATCGGCACCAGTGTCGCCAGTGGGCCGTTGTTTACCCAACTGCTGCCCCATGCCAGTTTCGGCACGGCAACCATCAAGTCGGTGGTCGATGGCGTCGAACGGGTCTTGGGTTTCCGCCGGGTCAGCGGCTATCCGATGGTGGTGTCCGCCGCCCTGAACAAGCAAGAGGTGCTGGGCGCCTGGCGCCAGGAGTCGTTGAACACGGCGGCAATTGTCGCGTTGCTGCTGAGCTTTCTCGGCGCGCTCGGTTACCGGCTGATTCGCGTGATGCGCCAGCAGAATCACATTCAAAGCGAATTGCTCGGCACCCAGGAAAAACTCCTGGAGGTCAATCGCAGCCTGGAGCTGCTGGCCCTGGAAGATGCGCTGACCGGGCTGGCCAATCGACGTCAGTTCGATATTTTCATGGTGGCGGAGATGGGCCGCGCCCGGCGCAGCCAGAATGGGTTGGCGTTGCTGATGATCGATGTCGATCACTTCAAACTGTTCAATGACCACTACGGGCACGTGGCGGGCGATGTGTGCTTGCGCAAGATCAGCGCGATCATCACCGAAAACATCAACCGCCCCGGCGACCTCGCGGTGCGTTATGGCGGCGAAGAGTTTGCCGTGGTGTTGCCCGGCACTGACTATGTCGGTGCCTTCCTGGTGGCGGAAAAAATCCGCCGTGCGGTACAGCTGGCGGGCATCGAGCACAGTGAAAGTGCCGAAGGCATGGTGACGGTCAGCCTGGGTGTCTGCGCCTACGACCCGGCCTCGCAAGCCACGCCTGACGACCTGGTCGGTGCGGCGGACAAGGCGTTATACGTGGCCAAGGCCAGTGGTCGGAATATGAGCGTGATTGCCAACTGAGATCGGGCAAAGCAGTGACGGCAGAACCGTAGGAGCAAAGCTTGCTCGCGATGCGGCCACTGCGGTCTGCCTGGGGGGCCATGTTGACCGTGCCGGCGCTATCGCGGGCAAGCCTTGCTCCTACAAGGGGCGGTCAGGCCGTTCGACGCAATCTCCACAAGCGTATCAACCGCACGTACACCACCACGTTAATCGCCAGAACCACGCTGCCCAGCGCGAGTTGAATCGTCGGGGTCAACCCGGCCGGATAGATGACCGGCAACACGTAATGTTCGATGAAACCGCCACCATAAACCGTTTGCCCAGCCGCCTCGCGCATCAGGTTTTCCCAATAGGTCAGCGGGCAGGTCAGGTGAAAGACTTCCACGATCACGCCCCACGTAGCGGCGGGTACGTGCCACCAGATCAGCGGGCGCCATTTGAGCACCAACAGCCCGCCGAACAGCACGAACAGAATGAACAACAAGTGAAACAGCACCAGCCCGTCGGCGGCGATTCGGTAAAGCATGTCGACTCCCTGACTCTTCAAGTGAATGGCGCCATGTTACTCGGGGCGGTGGCCTGCGCTCCATCAATTCAGAGTGGGCGCCACAAGTGCGCAAGATTGTTCAAGCCTTCGGCCGCGTCTGCTGGCACAGTCGGCGGTCTTTCCCCAGGTTGTAGAGCGTTATGTCGAACTCACTCATGCCGCGCAGCGCCTTTTTGCGTGGCGCGGCGGCGATCATGCCGTTGTCCCTGGCCACCGCGCCGTGGGGGCTGTTGGCCGGCTCCATGGCCATCGAGGCCAACCTCACGCCGCTGCAAGGCCAGGGCTTGTCGAGCATCGTGTTTGCTGGTGCCGCGCAACTGGTGGCCATCGGCATGCTCAAGGGCGGGGCCGGGGTCTTTTCGATTCTGCTGACCACGTTGCTGCTGACCTCCCAGCACTTGCTGTACGGGATGAGCATGCGTTCGGTGATTTCACCGTTGCCGGGTCGCTGGCGGGTGGGCTTGGGCTTTCTGCTCACCGATGAGCTGTTCGCCCTGACCAGCCAGCACGACAAGCAACAGTTCAATCGCTGGTACGCCCTGGGCGTGGGGTTGACGTTCTACATCGCCTGGAACCTGTTCACCCTGGCCGGCATCGTCCTGGGCAGCAGCATTCCGGGGTTGGAGCATCTGGGCCTGGACTTCTCCATCGCCGCGACTTTCATCGCCCTGATCACCCCGGTGGTGCGCAATGTGCCGACGGTGGTGTGCGTGGCGGTGTCGCTGTTCTGTTCGGTGCTGTTCAGCTATTGGCAATGGGGCTCGGCCCTGGTGCTGTCGGGGCTGGCGGGCATGACCGCCGGGTTTATCTGCAACAAGCTGTATCGGGAGCGCACATGATCGTTTGGGCAGTGATTATCGGCATGGGCGTGTTGGTGTTTTTGAACCGCTATGTGTTCCTCGAACCGCGCTTGCCGGTGCGGTTGAGCAGCAATGCGCGGCAATTTCTCGGGTTCGCGGTGCCGGGCATGCTCACGGCGATCTGCGGGCCGATTGTGTTCATGCCCGACAAACAATTGAACCTGCAATGGGACAACCCGTACCTGCTCAGCTCGCTGGTGGCGGTGGGGCTGGTGATTTACACGCGCAATACGTTGCTCAGCATGCTGTTGAGCATGGGCTTCTTCTTTTTGCTGCGCTGGTGGCTGTGAGCCGGGCGGGCGGAAGTGTTCTACGCTTGAAGTTGATTTCCCTTCAGGAAGAGAGGTGGACATGACAACCGAACCCAAGCAGCCGGACATGGATGAAGACGCGGACGAACCGAGCGAAGAAGAGATCAAGCGGCAACGGCGTTCAACGCCGGACTGGAAGCATCCGGATGACGGCAAGGAATTGTCTGATCGGGATGTGGAGAGGCCGCTGAAACCTTAAGAAAACTCAAAAGATCGCAGCCTTCGGCAACTCCTACGCAATGGTGGGGGCCGACGAAGGCTGCGATCTTTTTTGCACCGATGCTTTAAATCGCCTCATTCCAGCGAATCTGCGTAATACCCAATTGCTGAGCTTTATCGCGCGCCGTTTCGAGGCTCGCGTGGGAGGCAATCTTGCGTTCTGATTCGGGATAAGCATGAGCAGAAGCCGAATGGATGGCTTCCACATCGGAAAACCCCACCGCCAATTTGAAAAAATGTTGTCGCACACCGTCAAGCAGGTAATGCACGGCATAAGGGACAAGTTCGCTCATGTATTCCTTTTTGGAGCCAGCCAGGCCATCGGCTTAGTCGTTGAGCGGGAATTCAGAGAGATCTGCGGTGCCAGCGTCATGCAGAAATAGGGGCGCCTGAAAAACAAGAGGCCAGGTCGGCCTCATTGTTCAGAGTGTTTGCAGGGCGGGTTCGTTCAGTTTTTCTGCCGTATGACCCGCCAGCGAGGCTTCAGGCGTCTTCCAAATGAGGGAAGTCGGGGTGGGCGGCGCGATAACCGAGGGTCTTGTCGATCCAGGCGTTGACTTCATTGACCATCACCGGCGGCTTGCCCGGATAGCTTTGCAGCGTGGCGCGCAGAATGCGTTCGATATTGACGACCGCGTGCAGGTTTCGAGTCTTTATGTAATTGCCGATAAAGCAGTTGAGTTGCAAGTGTTCTGTCATTGACAGATAGACACAGTCCAGCCCATCGACTTGTTTGATTGCAAAATCGTCGCGCAACTTATTTCTCTGCAAAGTGTGTAAAAGTTGTAGGGATTTCCTGAGGTTGTTGACTCTTCGGTCAACCGGGCATGCTTATGGAAATGCGGCGCGCATGCTATCTGTAGTCCTGTTAAATGTATGTATGACGGTTGAAATGTCAGACCGGCGGTTGTGCGTCAATTGGCCGCGAATATATAAGTGTCTCGCGCTTGAAACACTGAATGTAACGTTTGAGCGTCTGGGTTATATAGGCAACTTTTTAGTAAGGGAATTAAAAGACGCTGGATAACCCTCAAGGCACCTCGTCAATCAACGTGGCGCCCTGGTTTCGAACATTACCCACCGCTTTGCCGACCCTGTGCCATTGGAAACGGTCGCTGGTTTCACCTTGCCACAACACTATCTGCTCGGCGCGCTCCCTGGGCGTCGCCGGGTCGAGCCATTCCCGCGCCAGCTCCGCTGACAACACCACCGGTCGCCGGTCGTGGACGTCAAGCAGGCCGCCCTCAGCGTCGGCGGTAATGATCACAAAACCGTCGTCGCCCCGAGGCTCGGCACCGGCGGCCGGGAACTGGCCGATCGCCGCGCAGTAAATCGGCGTGTGGTCGCGGTGGCGAATCAGCCACGGCTGGCGCGTCGAATCCCCGGCATCGACCCATTCAAACCAGTTGTCGATCGGGCAAATGGCGCGGTGCGGCCAGATCGCCCGGAAGAACGGGCCGTGGGCGACTTTCTCGACCCGGGCGTTAATCGGCGCCGCGCGATCCTTCGCCCAGTGCGGCCGCCAACCCCAGCGCACGTTGTCGGCATGCAACCCGTCGTTTTGCAGGTGAAACAGCGCCAGTTGGGTGGTCGGCGCGGCGTTATAACGGGCCAGCGGTTCATCGCCGACGTGGTTGATCAACGCATCGGGGATGCTCAACACCGCCACGAAATCGTGAATGCCCCGGTACTGCGACAGACGTCCGCACATCGACTGAACCTCCCAGTGGAGATTTCAGCTTAGATGACATGGGCGCGCTGCAACTCGGTCAGCGACAAGGCTTTGAGCTGCGCCAGCAGCGGATCGCGCCGATCGCGGGGATGGGCCAGGTCCACGGCCAGTTCCTGACGAATGCTGCTGGGCCGATTGTCCATCACCAGCACCCGGTCGCTCAGGTACAACGCTTCGTCGACATCGTGGGTCACCAGCAGCAGGGCGATGGCGTGGCGCTCGGCCAGTTGCAACAGCAGGTCCTGGAGTTTCATCCGGGTGAAGGCGTCCACCGCGCTGAACGGTTCGTCCAGCAACAACACGTGCGGGCGCGAATACAGCCCGCGCGCGATGGCCACCCGTTGCGCCATGCCGCCAGACAAGGCCTTGGGCAGCGCCTGGGCGAAACCGCCGAGGCCGACTTCTTCGATCAGTTGCGCGACCCAGGCCTTGTCGTAATGGCTGTCGGCGCTGAAACCGATGTTCTGCTCCACCGTCAGCCTCGGCATCAGGCGCGGTTCCTGAAACACGAACGCCACTTCACCGGTGTTGTTTTGCAGGTCGCCCTGAAAGTCCTTTTCCAGCCCTGCGACGATCCGCAGCAAGGTGCTTTTGCCGCAACCGCTGGGGCCGAGCAGGCTCACGGTTTCCCGGGCTTTCAATTGCAGGTGGATGTTGTTGAGCACGGTGGTGCTGGCGAAGGTTTTACGCTCCACGCGGATGTCCAGCAGGTGTTCGGTCATGCCTCAATCCTCCGCGCTTTGGCCGTTGAAGGTGTCGCGCCAGGCCAGGAAACGTGTCTCCAGGCTGGCGAGGATGCCGTCGCTGAGTTTGCCCAGCACCGCCAACACGATGATCGCGGCGAGCACGATGTCCGGGCGCGAGGTTTCGCGGCCGTCGCTGAGCAAATAACCGAGGCCTTTGGTCGCGGCGATCAGTTCGGCGGCCACCAGGAACATCCAGGCCAGGCTCATGCCGCTGCGCAACCCGGTGAACAGGCCGGGCAGGGCGGCGGGCAGCAAAATCCGCCGTACCAGCCGCGCCCGGCTGAAGCCGTACATTTGCCCGACTTCCACCAGTTTGCGGTCGATGTCGCGGATCGCGGCGACGCCGTTGAGGTACACCGGGAAGAAGGCGCCGATGGCGATCAGGACAATCTTCGAGGTCTCGTCGATGCCCAGCCATAGCAGCAACAACGGCACCCAGGCCAGGCTCGGAATTGAACGCAGGCCGGCGAAGGTCGGCTCCAGATAAGCTTCGGCTTCGCGGCTCAAACCGACCCACGCGGCAAACACCAGGGCCAGGCTGGCACCGATGGCGAACCCCAGCAGCACCCGCAACAGACTGGCGCTAATGTGCTTCCACAGCGCGCCTTCGGCTAAGTCGCGCAGGGTCAGGGCGACTTCGCTGGGGGCGGGCATTTGGTAGGAGGGGAGCCAGCCGATGCGCACGACCAGTTCCAGGATGAGGATGATCGCAATCGGCAGGGCCAGGCCTTTGAGGCGCAGTTTCCAGGCGTTGTTCAGGCGTCGTGGTTCAGGTAGCGCCAAGTGCGCGGGGAGGTCTTTGCTTTTGCTGGTCATGGGGTTCTCCAGACAGATCACAGCCCCTTGTAGGAGCGAGGCTTGCCCGCGAAGGGGCCTTTGAAATCGCCAAAAGCTTCGCGGGCAAGCCTCGCTCCTACAGGGGGCAGCGTTCTTTATTGACGGGCCACGGTTTCCTTTGTGTCGATCAGTTGATCAATGACTTGATCGACGTTAACCCCTTTGCGCACCAACTCTTCCGACACCAGAATCGGCGCCGCAGCCTTGGACGCAATCACATCCTTGGCCGTCAATTGCGGACTGCTCAAATCAGTACGCGACAATTGCAGCTTCGCCACTTCCAGCGGCAAGCCCGATTCAGTGGCAAGCAACTTCGCCAGTTCTTCCGGGTTTTTAACCGCCCATTCCCGTGCCTGTTCATAGGCGTTGAGCACGCTTTCGATGGTTTTCGGGTGTTCCTTGGCGTAGCGGTCGGTGACGCTGACCACCCCGTAACTGTTGAAGTTGGTGTTGCGATAGAGCAACCGAGAACCGGCCTGCACCTGGCTCGCCGCCATGTGCGGATCGAGCCCGGCCCAAGCGTCGATATCACCTTTTTCCAACGCGGTGCGACCGTCCGGGTGCTGCAAATGCACCAGCTCCACATCGTCCTTGCTCAGCCCGGCCTGTTGCAGACTGCGCAGGGTGAACAGGTACGGGTCAGTGCCTTTGGTGGCGGCGATTTTCTTGCCTTTGAGGTCGGCCACGGTCTTGTAGGGCGAATCCTTGCGCACCACCAGCGCGGTCCATTCGGCGCGGCTGTAAACGTACACCGACTTGATCGGGCTGCCGTTGGCGCGACTCAACACCGCCGCGAGGCTGGCGGAGGAGGCGAAATCGACGCCGCCGCTGTTGAGGTATTCCAGCGAGCGGTTACTGCCCTGACTCAGCACCCAGCCGACCTTGGTCTGGGGCAGGGCTTTTTCCACGAAGCCGAAGTGCTTGAGCACCAGGCTGACCGGTGAGTAATAGGCGTAATCCAGATGAACTTCGGCCGGGGTGGTTTCGGCGGCCTGGGCCAGGGGTTGCAAACTCAGGGCGATGGCGACGGCGCTGATCAAGTGCCTGGCGTTGGGGAAACGGAAGAGAGAACTCATGGATGAAACTCCGGCAAGGCAACGGGATTCTTATGTCCTGATTAATGGTTTTTATGAATGCTTCCTGCATAAAAGGAATATTGCAGGCTCTGTGCCATGTGGCGGATTTCACCGGTTTCCGGGGCTTTGCGGGGCTTGGAGGGATCAATCGATGTACCCGGCGAAACACTCTGTTGCGCCACTGTTGCTGGGCAAACACTGCGCTGTACCGGGCACGCGCCATTGGTTGCGCCAGGCGCACATGACGGTCGGCCCGGGGGATCAGCAAGCTGCCGCGGATGTGCAGAGCACCGCGGACTTCCTGTTCAAGGTCAAGCATTGCCGACAGCCTTGGCCACGGCGCCGATCATCGATCACTCCTTTCAGCAGGCACTGACGCACTAATCCGTAAGCGCGTGAACCAAACAGTGTGTAACCTTATCCAACCTGAGCCCGCGGCCACCTGCGGGCCCATTGGAGGATCACCTGGCGAGGGGTTTTTGCCATTAACGTGATGACCGCAACGGTCTGGCCCAAGGCAAAACATGACGCAACTGTTCAAGGTTCTCTCGACGCTGGCCCTGGTTATCGGGTTGGCGGGCTGCATTGCGGCGCCTATCGAGATGACGCCGCAGACGCAACAACGCCTGCAAACCCAGGCACCGATCCGTTTCCTGCTGACCTTCGATGACGGCCCCAGCGCGTCGAGCTTCTGGAACCCGACCGACACCGTGCTCGACAGCCTCGCGCACAACGACATACAGCCGAATATCAAAGCGGTGTTCTTCGTCCAGACCGGCGCGCCACGGGCCGGCCACAGCGACATCGGGCGCGGGGTCATGCAGCGCGAGCACGCCGAAGGGCAGATCCTGGGCTTTCACACCGCCACCCACTCGCACACCAATCATCGTTCGCTGGACCCTGAAGAGTTGGAGCAGTCCCTGAGCAAAGGCAGTGCCGACATCGCCGCGATCACCGGCGCGCCGCCGACCCTGGTGCGTCCGCCGTTCTGGAATTACGACAAACGCACCTTCGCCGCCTATCAGCGCCACGGCATGCACGTGCTGCTGACCGACCTGAGCGCCAATGACGGCAAGATCTGGGGCTTCAACGCCAGCCCCCGACGCCGCGCGAACATGCTGCGCCAGTTGTCGGAAGTGCGCGAGCGCATCGCCAACGGTGAATTGCCTACGGTCGATGGGGTGATTCCGGTGGTGGTGACCTTCCACGACCTCAATCGCTACTCCGCCCGGCACGCCCGCGAATACCTGCAAATCCTGCTCGACAGCGCCCAGGCCACCGGGGTGAACACCGCGCCGAAGCCGTTTTACGACGATCAAGGGCAATTGCAGCGCGCGGCCATGGCCCGCACCGTCAGCGAAAGCGCGGAACCGGTGCAATTGCCGGGGATCTGGAATTGGCTCTGGGACGGAGATTCCCACTGAATGCTCGCCAGAATGCGAAGCTGATCGCATTAATTGTGGGGGTTTGCGGGCGCAGATTGGTGAAAGCAGATCTATGCTGATCGGGTTGAATCCGATCAATCGCCATGGAGGCCCCCGTCATGGTTTCGATTCTTGATATTTGCCGCATTGTC
This sequence comes from Pseudomonas sp. Emmai, assembly GCF_055179735.1. Taxonomy (NCBI): domain Bacteria; kingdom Pseudomonadati; phylum Pseudomonadota; class Gammaproteobacteria; order Pseudomonadales; family Pseudomonadaceae; genus Pseudomonas; species Pseudomonas sp. Emmai. The sequence continues at coordinate 3,298,482 of NZ_CM143685.1, forward strand.
GAGTCAGGTTTTGATCCGCTCTCGTGCAACTGCACGGTGAACCCCGACGGCTCATTGCGGATCAAGGTCTTCGACCCCGCGACCGGTCGGATCGACCTGTTGTTGCCCTATGTCTCGCCATCGCGCCTGACCTCGATTCGCGATATTTCCAACTTGATTGGCGAACTTCGCACCGAAATGCTCGCGGGGCGGCGGGCGTTTGCTGGCTGAAACCTGTAAACGCGTACAACACGACATTTGCAGACGTACACAACCCCTACAGTTGTGTTGCGGCACTAATCTCTCGGCAACAATTCATCAATCATCTGCAAACAATGATTCAACCCCGGTGACACATCGCCCACCCGTCGGCTCAAGATGATCGGCGAAGTGGCGTTGTCTTCCAGCAGTGGGGTGAAGCCGATGTCGTCGCGGTGCAGCAACTGCACCGAGGCCGGTACCAGGGTGACGCCGATGCCAGCACCGACCAGTCCAATTGCCGTTTGCAACTCGTTGGTCCATTGCGCCACATGGATGCTCACGCCATAGGACTCGAACAGTGCGATCACGTGGTCGGCGTAGCTCGGCCGCGGGTTGCCGGGGTAGAGCACGAACGGTTCCTTCGCCAGATCGCGCAGGCTGATCGGACCGGCCAGCAGCGGGTGGCCGGCGGGCAGGGCGGCGACCAGGCGATCTTCGGTCAACACGGTCTGGATGATCGCCGGGTCGTCGATGCGAATACGGCCGAAGCCCACGTCAATGCGCCCGGCCTTGAGCGCCTGCACCTGTTGCAGGGTGGTCATCTCCGACAGCCCCAGTTCCAGTTCCAGACGCTCGTGGTTGCGCAAGCGACGAATCAGTTCCGGCAACACGCCATAGAGCGTCGACGGCGCAAACCCGATGCCCAGCCAGGTCTTTTCGCCGAGGCCGATCCGCCGTGTGTTGTCGCAGACCTTGCCCAGTTGCTCCAGTAACGCGCTCGAATGCTCATGGAAAAACCGTCCGGCGTCGGTGAGCTTCAGCGGCCGACCGCGTTCCAGCAGTTGCACGCCAAGTTCGTCTTCCAGTTGCTGGATCTGCCGGCTCAGGGGCGGCTGGGCGATGTGCAACTGCTCGGCAGCGCGGGTGAAGTTGAGCGTGCGAGCCACGACCTGAAAGTAACGCAGGTGACGCAGTTCCATGGAGCCTCCAGATGCGCATGGGTTGAATACCTTTAAGGTATCAAGCCAGACCAATTCTATATTGGCCGTCACTTTAAAGCCGTATGAGAATTCAGCCCAGAATTTAAAGAACCTGACGGGTATCGACATGCGTGCAACAGCCATTGAATCGATCGAGACGATCATCGTCGATCTGCCGACCATCCGCCCGCACAAGCTCGCCATGCACACCATGCAGAACCAGACGCTGGTGATCATCCGCGTGCGCTGCGCCGATGGCATCGAAGGTGTCGGCGAATCCACCACCATCGGTGGCCTGGCGTATGGCAATGAAAGCCCCGACAGCATCAAGACCAACATCGATCAACACTTCGCGCCGTTGCTGCTGGGCCAGGACAGCGCCAATGTGAATGCGGCGATGTTGCGCCTGGAGCGCAGTATTCGCGGCAATACGTTTGCCAAATCAGGTATCGAAACCGCGTTGCTTGACGCCCAGGGCAAACGCCTCGGCCTGCCGGTCAGCGAGTTGTTGGGCGGTCGGGTTCGCGATGCGCTGCCGGTGGCCTGGACGTTGGCCAGTGGTGACACCGAGCAAGACATCGCCGAAGCGCAGAAAATGCTCGACCTGCGCCGCCACCGGATCTTCAAACTGAAAATCGGTGCCGGTGAGGTCAACCGCGACCTGGCCCATGTCATCGCGATCAAGAAAGCCCTGGGCGATCGCGCCAGTGTGCGGGTCGATGTCAATCAGGCCTGGGATGAAGCGGTTGCGCTGCGCGCTTGCCGGATTCTCGGCAGCAACGGCATCGACCTGATCGAACAGCCGATCTCGCGCAACAACCGCGCCGGCATGGCACGTCTGAATGCGATAAGCCCGGCGCCGATCATGGCCGACGAATCCATCGAATGCGTGGAAGACGCCTTCAACCTGGCGCGGGAGGGCGCCGCTTCGGTGTTCGCCCTGAAGATCGCCAAGAACGGCGGCCCCCGCGCCGTGCTGAGAACCGCCGCGATTGCCGAAGCGGCCGGCATCGGCCTCTACGGCGGCACCATGCTCGAAGGCGCCATTGGCACGCTGGCTTCGGCCCATGCCTTTATCACCCTGAACAAACTGGCCTGGGACACCGAGTTGTTCGGCCCGCTGCTGCTGACCGAAGACATTCTCAGCGAACCGCTGGTCTATCGCGATTTTGAACTGCACGTGCCGAATACACCGGGCCTGGGCTTGTGCCTGGATGAAGAACGCCTGGCGTTCTTCCGTCGCGACAAGACGTCCACCGCCATTTATCAAGCCTGAGGAGCGCATCATGCTGTTCCACGTAAAAATGACCGTGAACCTGCCACTCGACATGAACCCCGAACTCGCCACTCGACTCAAGGCCGACGAAAAGGCCCTGGCCCAGCGCCTGCAAGAGCAGGGCAAATGGCGCCACCTGTGGCGAATCGCCGGGCACTACGCCAACTACAGCGTGTTCGATGTCGACAGCGTTCAGGAACTGCACGACCTGCTGATGCAACTGCCGCTGTTTCCCTACATGGCCATCGAGATAGACCCGATGTGCCGGCATCCTTCTTCGATTCGCGAGGATGACCGCTGAGCCCCGCCAGCTCAGTTCGCTACGCTAATAACTACAAGATGAGGAACCCCCATGAACGTCAAGATTTCCCACACGGCCAGCGCCCAGAAGTTTCTCGAAGAGGCCAGCGGTCTGCTCAACGAGGCTGGTGATCCGCGGGTCAAGGCGCTGGTGTATCGCATCCTGCGCGATTCGGTGAACATCATTGAAGACCTGTCCGTAACCCCGGAAGAGTTCTGGAAAGCGGTCAATTATCTGAACGTGCTGGGTGCGCGTCAGGAGGCGGGTTTGCTGGTGGCCGGGCTCGGTCTGGAGCATTACCTCGACCTGTTGATGGATGCCGAAGACGAGCAGGCCGGCAAGGCCGGTGGCACGCCACGGACCATCGAAGGGCCGCTGTATGTGGCCGGCGCGCCGCTGTCTGAAGGCGAGGCGCGACTTGATGACGGTGTCGATCCGGGCGTTGTGCTGTTCATGCAGGGCCAGGTGCGCAATACCGCTGGCGAACCGCTCGCCGGGGCCGTGGTGGATGTCTGGCACGCCAATACCGGCGGCACGTATTCGTATTTCGATACCACGCAATCGGAGTTCAACCTGCGTCGGCGCATCGTCACTGACGCCGAGGGTCGTTATCGTTTTCGCAGCATCGTGCCGTCGGGTTATGGCTGCCCGCCGGACGGTCCGACCCAGCACCTGCTCGATCAACTGGGCCGCCATGGCCAGCGCCCGGCGCATATCCACTTCTTCATCTCGGCGCCGGATCATCGTCACCTGACCACCCAGATCAACCTGGATGGCGATCAATACCTGCACGACGACTTCGCCTACGCCACTCGCGATGAATTGATCGCCCACATCACCTTCAGCGACGATCCAAATAAGGCGGCGGCCCACGGTGTCAGCGGCCGGTTTGCCGAAATCGACTTCGATTTCACCTTGCAGTCGTCCGCCCAGCCCGAGGAGCAACAGCGCCATGAGCGAGTTCGCGCACTTGAAGACTGAGTGCATCACTTAGCCGGCCCGGGCCACGAGATAACCGACCGTTTATCTCGTGGCCTTCTGCGTTGCGACCGGTGCCTTAGAATCGCCCGACGCAACCGATAACAACAATGAGAGTGACCCGATGATGCACGCGCAACTGTTGAGTCAGCGCAGCAGAATTTTCGACCACGCCGACCCTTACGCGGTGTCGGGCTACGTCAATCAGCACGTTGGCAACCATTGCATCTTGATGCCCGGTGTCGGCCGACCGCTGGCCAGCCTCGATCACCGCAAGTTCGCCAGCCTCGACCTGTGTCGCATCAGCTACGGCGCCAGCGTGCGGGTCACCTCCGGCGCGCTGGAAAGCATTTATCACCTGCAAGTGCTGCTGCGCGGCCACTGCCTGTGGCGCGGCCATGGCCAGGAACACGACTTCGAACCCGGCGAGTTGTTGCTGATCAATCCGGACGATCCGGTGGACCTGACCTATTCCGCCGATTGCGAAAAATTCATCCTCAAAGTCCCGACCCGTTTGCTGGAATCGGTGTGCGATGAGCAACGCTGGCGTTATCCGGGGCAGGGCGTGCGGTTTCTGGAGAACCGCTATCAGCTCGATCAACTGGAAGGTTTCGTCAACCTGCTGGCGATGATTTGCCAGGAGGCCGAAGCCACCGAGCAGATACCCAAGGTGCAGGAGCACTATGCGCAGATCATCGTCAGCAAGATGCTCAGCCTGATGAGCACCAACGTCAGTCGGGTCAGTCCTGGTTCGCCGTCGGCCACGTTCGAGGTGATCGCCGATTACATCGCGCGCAATCTCAAGCAGGAGATCGACAGCGAACAACTGGCGCGTCAGGCGCGGATGAGTGTGCGTTCGCTCTATGGTTTGTTCGAACGCAACGCCGGGGCCACGCCGAAAAACTACATCCGCCAGAAACGCCTGGAGCGCATCAACGCCTGCCTGAGCGACCCGACCTGCAACGTGCGCAACATCACCGAAGTGGCGATGGATTATGGCTTCCTGCACTTGGGACGGTTCTCCGACAGCTACCGCAAACAGTTCGGTGAACTGCCGTCCGACACCCTCAAGCGCCGGCACTAAACCGAGCGCCGAATGATCGTTCCCACGCTCTGCGTGGGAATGCAGCCCGGTACGCTCCGCGTCCCAAAAGGCCGAACGCGGAGCGTCCGTTGAGGCATTCCCACGCAGAGCGTGGGAACGATCAGGGTCAGGGGCTGCGCTAAACGGACAAAGGTCTGCACCCATCGGATAGTCCGCTTCAACCCCCCGTCCTAGCATGGCCCTGCCTGAATAAAAACAATGGAGGCGGCGGCCATGTCCCTGCGACCCGAATACCTTCACTCCCTGCTGGAAGACGACAAAGAACAGGGCATCTATCGCTGCAAGCGCGAGATGTTCACCGATCCGCGGTTGTTTGATCTGGAGATGAAACACATCTTCGAAGGCAACTGGCTGTATCTGGCCCACGAAAGCCAGATCCCCAACCTCAACGATTTCTACACCACCACCATGGGCCGCCAGTCGATCTTTATTGCGCGCAACAAGGCCGGTGAACTCAACGCCTTCATCAATGCCTGCAGCCATCGCGGCGCCATGCTCTGCCGGCACAAGACCGGCAACAAAAGCTCTTACACCTGTCCGTTCCACGGCTGGACCTTCAACAACTCCGGCAAGCTGCTCAAGGTCAAGGACCCGGCCGAAGCGGGTTATCCGGCGAGTTTCAACTGCGACGGCTCCCACGACCTGACCAAAGTCGCGCGGTTCGAGTCCTATCGCGGCTTCCTGTTCGGCAGCCTCAAGGCCGATGTGGTGCCACTGGTGGAACACCTGGGCGAGTCGGCAAAGATCATCGACATGATCGTCGACCAGTCCGCTGATGGCCTGCAAGTGCTGCGTGGTTCTTCCAGCTACATCTACGAAGGCAACTGGAAACTCACCGCCGAAAACGGTGCCGACGGCTACCACGTCAGTTCGGTGCACTGGAACTACGCGGCGACCCAGAACCAACGCAAACAGCGCGAGGCCGGTGACAGCAATCCGACCATGAGCGCGGGTACCTGGGCCAAGCAGGGCGGTGGTTTTTACTCGTTCGACAAGGGCCACATGCTGCTCTGGACCCGCTGGTCCAACCCCGAGGACCGTCCGCTGTACGAACGCCGCGACGAGTTGGCCCAGGACTTCGGCCAGGCCCGTGCAGACTGGATGATCGAGAACTCGCGCAACCTGTGCCTGTACCCGAACGTGTACCTGATGGATCAGTTCAGCTCGCAAATCCGCATCGCCCGGCCAATCTCGGTCAACCGCACAGAAATCACCATTTACTGCATCGCCCCCAAAGGTGAAAGCGATAGCGCGCGGTCGAGCCGGATTCGCCAATACGAGGATTTCTTCAACGTCAGCGGCATGGCGACACCGGACGATCTGGAGGAGTTTCGCTCCTGCCAGACCGGTTATCAGGGCAGTGTCACCACCTGGAACGACATGTCCCGCGGCGCCGAACACTGGATCGAAGGCGCCGATGACGCGGCTCGGGAAATCGATCTGCATCCGTTGCTCAGCGGCGTGCGCACCGAGGACGAAGGCCTGTTCGTGCTGCAACACAAGTACTGGCAGCAAACCATGCTCAAGGCCCTGGCCGCTGAACAGTCCGAATTGATTGCAGTGGAGTCCGTGCAATGACCATCACCTACGAAGCCGTGCGCGATTTTCTCTACCGCGAAGCCCGTTACCTCGATGACAAGCAATGGGACGACTGGCTGGAACTGTACGCCGCCGACGCTTCCTTCTGGATGCCATCCTGGGATGACAACGACGAACTGACCGAAGACCCGCAGCGGGAGATCTCGCTGATCTGGTACGGCAGCCGTACCGGCCTGGAGGACCGCATCTTCCGCATCAAGACCGAGCGCTCCAGCGCCAGCATTCCGGACACCCGCACCTCCCACAACCTCAGCAACATCGAGCTGCTGGAACACGCCGACGGCCTGTGCAAGGTGCGTTTCAACTGGCACACCCTGAGCTTTCGCTACAAGACCGTCGACAGCTATTTCGGCAGCAGTTTCTACACCTTGGACGTGCGCGGTGAAAACCCCCTGATCAAGGCCAAGAAAGTGATCCTGAAGAACGACTACGTTCGTCAGGTCATTGATATCTATCACTTGTGAGGCGACCGTCATGACGCACTCCATTGCATTCAATTTCGAAGACGGCGTCACCCGTTTCATCGACGCCAACCCCGGTGAAACCGTGGCCGATGCCGCGTACCGCCAGGGCATCAATATTCCGCTGGACTGCCGCGACGGCGCCTGCGGCACCTGCAAATGTTTTGCCGAGGCCGGGCGTTACGACCTGGGCGAGGAGTACATCGAAGACGCCCTCAGCGCGGACGAAGCCGCACAAGGTTTTGTCCTGACCTGCCAGATGCGCGCCCAGAGCGATTGCGTGGTGCGGGTCCCGGTTTCCTCGGACGTCTGCCGTACCCGCCAGGCCAGTTTTGAAGCGACCATCAGCGCTGTTCGGCAGTTGTCCGACAGCACCATTGCGCTGTCGATCAAAGGTGAGGCTCTCAGCAAACTCGCTTTCCTGCCAGGGCAATACGTGAACCTTGGGGTTCCCGGCAGCGAGCAGACCCGTGCGTATTCCTTCAGCTCGTTGCAGCGCGATGGCGAGGTCAGTTTCCTGATTCGCAACGTGCCCGGCGGCCTGATGAGCAGCTTCCTCACCGGCATGGCCAAGGCCGGCGACAGCATGACCCTGGCTGGACCGCTGGGCAGTTTCTACCTAAGGGATATCCGCCGTCCGCTGTTGTTGCTGGCCGGTGGCACCGGTTTGGCACCGTTCACCGCGATGCTGGAAAAAATCGCCGAGCAGGGTAGCGAGCAACCGCTGCATCTGATCTACGGCGTGACCAACGACTTCGACCTGGTGGAGCTCGATCGACTGGAAGCCTTCGCCGCGCGCATCCCGAATTTCAGCTTCAGCGCCTGCGTGGCCAACCCCGACAGCCAGCATCCGCTCAAGGGCTATGTGACCCAGCACATCGAGCCGCGGCATCTGAACGACGGCGATGTCGACGTTTACCTGTGCGGCCCGCCGCCGATGGTCGAGGCGGTCAGCCACTACATTCGCGAACGAGGGATCGCCCCGGCGAATTTCTACTACGAGAAGTTTGCTGCCAGCGCGGCATAAAATTTTCTGCGGCGCCGCCCCCCGTAGGCGCCGCCGAAGTCTGCGATCTTTTAATCCTGATCTTAAAAAGCAATGTCAAAAGATCGCAGCCTTCGGCAGCTCCTGCGGGAGAGGGGGTTGTCATGAGGTGTGTATGAACAGATTTCACGAAAAAATCGTGTTGATTACCGGGGCTGCCCAAGGCATTGGACGGCGTGTCGCTGAGCGTATGGCGGCGGAGGGCGCGCGGTTGATTCTGGTTGATCGCTCCGAGCTGGTTTTCGAGTTACAACTGCAACTGGGGCAAGGCAGCCAGGTACTTGCGCTGACCGCCGACCTTGAGGATTACAGCGAATGCAGCCGAGTGATGAAAACCGCCGTCGAGCGCTTTGGCCGTCTGGATGTGCTGGTCAATAACGTCGGCGGGACGATCTGGACCAAGCCCTTCGAGCATTACGAAGTGCAACAGATCGAAGCTGAAGTGCGTCGCTCGCTGTTCCCGACGCTGTGGTGTTGCCATGCCGCGCTGCCGTTCATGCTGGAGCAAGGCAGTGGGGCCATCGTCAATGTTTCGTCCATTGCTACCCGCAGCGTCAATCGAGTGCCGTATGGCGCAGCGAAAGGCGGGGTCAATGCGCTGACTGCGTGCCTGGCATTCGAAACCGCCGGTCGCGGGGTCCGGGTCAATGCCACGGCACCGGGCGGCACTGAGGCACCGCCACGGGTGATCCCGCGTAACAATGTCGGGCAAAGCGCGCAGGAAAAGGTCTGGTATCAGCAGATTGTCGAGCAAACCCTCGACAGCAGTTGGATGAAACGCTACGGCACGCTGGATGAGCAGGCCAGCGCTATCCTGTTCCTGGCCAGCGACGAGGCTTCCTATATCACCGGCATGATCATGCCGGTGGGCGGTGGCGATCAGGGCTGAGGCCGGCCTTATAAGCGCCGCTGAAACGCCTTGACGATCCGCAGCGTGGCGTCGCTGATTTTCAGGTTGTGGATGGCGTCCAGCGGATGCCACATGCAATCGATGATCTCGTTTTGTGGCCGGGCGTTGTCGAGGTTGACCACTGATGCTTCATAGACGTGGTGTCGGGTGCCGCCATCTTCCACCTCCATCAGGTACAGCATGCCGTCGACCCTCAGCCCGGTTTCTTCCGCCAGTTCGCGGATGGCCGCGTCGACTCTGGTTTCGCCCGGCTCGACCTTGCCGCCGGGCAAACTCCAGCGACACCGGGGCTTGCGCACCAGGAGGACGTGTCGGTCTTGTTCGCAAATTACGGTGGCGCGTACTTTCATGTGTTACCTGATTGCCCGTTTGTCATAAAACAGTCACAAAAATGCAATATTCGAGCCGAGGCCCGGTATTCCGGCGGCTTGAAGGGTTGGAGTGGTCATGCAAGGGGAAAGTGCCACCAAACGTCGCGACGTCTGGTCGGCACCTGGGCAGGGAGCGGGTGTAGGGTAGGCACGTCAATCGTGGATGTTCACTGCCCAATAAGGAGGTGACTATGAGCATTGAGATGCTGACCAAGATGCACATGAACGGTTACGACGTCCTCAGCGTCAATCATGGCCCATGGCGGGTCTGCACCAAAGGTGACCGTTTGGCCGCCTTCGCCAGCCGTGAAGAGGCACTGGCTTTCGCGGCGTCTCTGCCAACCTATAAGGCGCGGACGAGACGGCCGGCGCCTGACCAGTAGTCGACGTGTGTGTAGCCCCGGCCTGCCCCCGGGGCTTTTTATTGGCGCTCGGCTAGTAGCCGCTGCCGCCCATGCCCCCCATTCCGCTTGAGGAGTGAGAGGGTTCCCGGGCTCTGCGTTGGGCGTTACTCCATTCCGCGCAGCTCATGAAACTGGTGTGATCCACCTTGCCCGCGCCATTGAAACTGACGTTGTAGGGTTGCTGGCGGCCTTCCTGAACCAGCTTGTAGTCATAACAGCTGCCGGGCTCCACCGTGCGATCGGTGACGGCCAGGGGCTTGCCGCCGATCTGCTCGACTTGATCCTTGCTCATGCCGCTTTCGACTTTGGCCACCAGCGGCTGATTGCGATAGACGTGTGAATCGGTGCTGCAACCGCCCGATGCCGCCAGTACGGCGACCAAGGCGAACAGGGGCTTGTTCATGGCAGTGCTCCGGTGAGTGAGCTTACGGTCGGCGGATATGCCGCGCCTTCACTTCCTCGGCGTAGCTCTTCAGCCGTTCTTCATCCCCCTGGAGCACCTCCCGCAGCCTCAGGGCTACCTGGGCATCCACTTCATTGCCAGCCTGGCGAAACTGTTCAGCCAGGCGCAAAAGTTCGACCGCCGACCAGCGCAGATTCGACTCCACACTTTGCAAGTCGCGATGCAATGCTTTCTCGAGTTCGTTTAGCAAAATGATGACCTCCTGCAAAATCCCACTCCGAAAGATTAGTCGCGTTTACCCGGTGGGGCGTTCCGTTCGTAAGGGCGTACGTCGGTTCTGTCGCTTTCGCCAATCGTTCGCTGGAAGTCTGGGCGGCTACGCGCTACATTCGCCGTTTTTCGGGATGAGGAAGCGGTATGCGGATGTTGATGGCGGGGGTCGCGGTGGCGATGTTGGCGGGCTGTTCATTACCCGCATCCCTGGTGCCGGGCGAGCCCAATGTCAGCAAATACAGCGCCAAGCCGCCGAAAGACTACGTCGCGTGCGTGCTGCCGTTGTGGCAAGTGCAGATTCCCAAGACCAAACAAATGGCCATTTCCAACGGCTACCGCCTGACCGCGCCAAGCATCATCACGGCGGACGAGATTCTGGATATCGTGAAATCGAAGGATGGCAGCCGGGTGTCGCTGTACCAAGGGCCGCCGTGGGCGAAATCGGCGGCGATGCGCCAAGCGGTGCGTGACTGTCTGTAAGACTGGGTATCGATTTTGAAGAAAGCCGAAGCCGGATTATTCCGGCTTCGGCTTTTTTGTGGTGCTGGCTAGTCGGTGATGTCGGTCACCGCAATACTTTGCTCTGAGCCTGCACCGCTTTTCTTCTCGCGACGATCTGTCAGCCATTCATCCACCTGACCGGAAAACTCCGGCGGGGCCTTGCGTCCGACCTTTCTCGCCAAATCAATCAGGGCGGTCTGGGCGAGGGCGTCTTCCATGCGTTTCTGCGCGGTCATCATCGCCCCATGCACCGCACAGCCGCCGTCCAGCGCCCAGGCCGGCGGCGCGCCTTCGAACAAAGCGCAACGGCCACGAATCTCACGGCAATCGAAGATCAGCTTCTGGCCGTCGATGGCGTTGACGATGTCCAGCAGGGTGATTTCATCGGAAGGCCGGGCCAGTTTAAAACCACCGCGCACGCCTTCAGTGGCCACCACCAGTTTGGCCTTGGCCAGTTTGGTGAAGATTTTCGCCAGATAATCCAGCGGCACGCCTTGCAGCTCCGCGAGGTCGCGCACGCTCGCCTCGCGGGAGTCGCCGCCATTACCCACCAGAAAAAGCAGGCAATGAATGCCGTACTCAACGCCTGCGCTGTAAAGAGACATAGTGATCTCCGACTAATATTGTCGCAAATATTAGCAGCGGTTCAGGAGGGCGGCAACGCGCGTCGCGGCTTCTTTATTTATTGGGTTAGGGATGGGCTGATCAGTAAGGCCCGGCCCGGACGGGTTTTTAAAACCAATCTGATAAACCGATTGGAATGATCAGTAATGTTGACTTGTTTGGATTAAAGGCGACCAATAGAGTCGTAGTTATTCGGTCGGGCAGCCGTCATGACCCCTGAAAACATTCATCATCTGGTTTTCCACTCGGAGCTAAAAAATGAAACAACAGATTCTGGTTATCGGCGCAGGTTTTGGCGGCATGTGGACGGCATTGAGCGCCACGCGATTGTTCGATATCCATGGGCACGACCGCGTTGAAGTCACTGTCCTGGCGCCTCAGGCCGAGCTGCGGGTGCGTCCGCGCTTCTACGAACCGAATGCCCATCAACTGGCCGCGCCGATTGGCGAGCTGTTCGATGCGGTGGGTGTGAAGTTCGTCCAGGGCGCTGCTGACACCATCGATGTCGAGCAAAAACGTGTCGGTTATCTCGATGCGTCGGGTGCCAGACAGGTAATCAGCTACGACAAACTCGTTCTGGCCACTGGCAGCCGTCTCGCTTCGCCGAACACCCCCGGTGTGATCGAGTACGCGTTCGACGTGGACCAGATCGAACAAGCCGTACGCCTGGAAAACCACCTCAAATCCCTGGCCAATCAGCCAGAAAGCAATGCCCGCAACACCGTCGTTGTCGCCGGCGGCGGCTTCACCGGAATTGAAACTGCGACCGAAATGCCCGCTCGCCTGAGAGCCATCCTGGGCGATAACGCCGACATCAACGTGATCATCGTTGATCGCGGTGAGAAGGTCGGTGCGTCAATGGGCACAGAAATCAGCCAGTCCATCGCCGAGGCGAGCACTGAGTTGGGCGTTAAATGGCAGCTGAAGTCGTCGGTGGTATCAGTCGATCAAAACGGTGTGACCCTGGCCGACGGTCAACGCATCGAAGCCAACACCGTGATCTGGACCACCGGCGTGTGCGCCAGCTCCCTGACCGAGCAAATCCCGGCTGAACGCGATCACCTTGGCCGCCTGCACGTGGACGCCCACCTGCAAGTCATCGGTCAGGACGATATCTTCGCCACTGGCGACGTGGCCTACGCCGCAAGCGACGACATCGGCAACCACGCGCTGATGACCTGCCAGCACGCGATCGTCCTCGGCCGTCATGCCGGTAACAACGTGGCCGCGCAGATGTTGGGTGTGGACCCGACGCCGTACAGCCAGCCCAAGTACGTGACGTGCCTGGACCTGGGCGCCTGGGGCGCGGTCTACACCGAAGGTTGGGATCGCCAGGTCAAACTGGTGAAACAGGAAGGCAAGGCGCTCAAGACGCAGATCAATACCGTGTGGATTTACCCGCCAGCCGCCAATCGCGAGACCGCTTGGGCTGCCGCCGATCCGTTGATTCCAATTGCGTGAGGTCCGCAAGTCCGCACAAATAGTGTTGATATATAAGGGCTTACGACGTTAATTAACCGAACAGTGCGCAGAATTATATTGTTTCAAAGTATTTTAGTAGGTTAATATCGCCCCGCGTTCACCACCACGGTTTATGCATTTTTAAGTCCCAGGCGTCCATCAGCTGCCTGGGATTTTTTTTGCCCACGATTTGACATCAGAACGCGTACTGCAATCGGGTGTAGTAGTAACCCCCGGTGAAACCAAACGGTGAATAGCTGCCCCAGTTGTCGCCGAACGACGAGTTGGGCACACCGATATGGTCGGGGTATTTGTCGAACAGGTTCTGCGCGCCCACGGCCACGGTCAGTTGTTTGCTCAGCGCATAGGCCACATCCAGGTCGGTAATCCATTTGGCCGAGTACTCGCGATCCAGGCTCGGATCGCTCGAACTGTTGACCTCGGTGTACGTGCCATAACGGGTCAGCCGCAGGTTGACGTCGAAGTCGCTGATGCCCCAGTCGGCGGCGAAAATCATCTTGCTGCTCGGCGAGGTCTTGGTGATCAGCGCCCGGGACTGGCGACCCATCAGCTGGAAATTGCCGCCCAGTGCGGTCAGTTGTTCCGGGGTGTCGTTCACGCTGAGGATCTGGGTGTGGTTGTAGTTCAGCGCTGCGGTCCATTTCACCGTGCCGTAGCGATTGAGGTTCTGCCGGTAGTTGCCCACCACATCGACCCCGGACGTGCGGGTGCTGGCGCCGTTGGTGAAGTACTGCGCGCCCGCCGTGGCCGGTACGCCGATGCCGTCGAGCAGGGCGGCGATGCCCGGGCCCTGGAAGCGTTCGCTGAGCACCAGGCGATCACGCAGGTTGATCACGTAACCGTCGACCGTCAGGCTCAAATCCTCGCTTGGAGTCAGGGCGAAGCCGAGGCTGAAGTTGGTCGAGCGTTCAGGTTTCAACGCCTCGGCGCCGAGGGCCTGGGCGCCTGCCGAGTCCACCGGCAGGATCACGTAGTTGTAAGACTGGTAGACACCATTGATGGTGTCGAACCCGGTCGAGCGCGCGGTAAAAATCTGGTTGGCCAAAGAAGGCGCGCGAAAGCCATTGCTGACGCTGCCGCGCACCGAGAACACCGGGTTGAACTCATAGCGGGTGCTGAGCTTGCCGCTGCGGGTGCCGCCGATGCCTTCGTTGTAGTGTTCGTAACGGCCGGCGACGCCGACGTACCACTGTTCAACCGGGTAGAAGCCCAGATCGATGTAGCTGGCGACGCTGTTGCGGCTGACTTTCTGCGCATCATCCGGGGTAATCCCATTGGTGACTTGCGCCCCCGGATCCGGACGTTGCCCGGCCCGTGGATGGCCGACCGGGAACACGTAGCCGCCATCGATATACGAAGCTTCGGACCCGGCGCGCGTCTCGTAGCTTTCCCGCCGATGCTCGAAACCAAAGGCCACATCCATCGGCTTGGCCAGGCCGATTTCGTAGCTTTTTTTCAGGTCCAGGTTGCTGGTCAACTGGTCGGCGATGTAAATGCCGGAGGTGAATGTGTTCGGGGTGTTTTCGCCCAGGGACGGGTTCTGGTTGTCGTAGGTCCGCTGCTTGGCGTAGTTGCGCCCGTAGGTGCTGCTCAGGTCCCAGGCCCAGCCGCCGAGGTTGTCGCCCTTGGCACCGAAAGCCGACTGGAAATCGGTTTCGTTGACCAGCCAATAAGGGCTGTAGCCATCGGGATAGCCATTGGGTCCGGTGGTGATGGTGTTGCGCCCGCTGGGCAGGCGGAAGTTCTGGCCGTCGTTGTTCTCGCGGGTGGCCACGGTCGAGAACGAATACAACGTCAGCGCATCGTTGAGCGGCAAATCGAGGTTGTAGCCGGCATCAGCCAACTGACTGCGGGGCAAGCCGTAGCCTTTGTAGGTGTGATGGCTGGCATCGGCTTCGCGCGGATCGGGCGAGCCATCGGCCTGCGGGTAGTAATGAGCGCTGTAGCCGTTGCTGCCGGCCTTGTTGTCGCGCTCCTGATATCGGGTGTCGAGGGACACGTTAAGTACTCCGGCCTCACCGACCTGAAACCCATAATTGAGCGCTTCCTGCCCGGTGCCGCGCTTGCCGTCGTACCCCTGGCCCAGCGTCGTATCAGAACTGCCGCCCGTGGTCTGCTTGAGGATGATGTTGATCCCCCCGGAAATCGCATCCGAACCATATTGCGCCGCCGCCCCGTCGCGCAGCACTTCGATATGGTCGATGGACGCCACCGGGATCAGGTCCAGATCGCTCGGTGCCGCACCGCTGTTGATCCCATTGATGTTCAGCGTGGCGCTGGTGTGGCGGCGTTTGCCGTTGACCAGCACCAACACATGGGACGCGGTCAACCCGCGCAGGGTCGCCGAGCGCACCACGCCGCTGGCATCCCACCCGGCGCGGTCCGGCAGGTTGAACGAGGGAATGAATTTGCTCAGGGCTTCCAGCAGGCTCGGTTTGCCGACCGAGCGCAGTTGTTCGCCGGTCACCACATCAATCGGCGTCGGGCTGGTAGTGATGGTGCGTTGCTCGGCACCACGGTTGCCGGTGACCACCACGGTGTCGAGGGTTGGCGCGCCGGTTTCAGCGGCTTCAAGGCTGAACGAGGTCAGGCTGCACGCGAAGGACAGCGGCAATAACAAAGGACGATAAGCAGGGACTGGGCAGTTGCGCATAAGGGTGAAGCTCCTGAATTTCTAGTGTTATGCGTGTCATTTCTTGCGTGCGGCGACGGCTTCGATTTCCACCAGGCCACCGGGCAGCGGCAGCGCGACGACCTGAATCGCCGTGCGCGCCGGTTTGTTCGGCTGCGCGGTGCTGCCAAAGAACGGCGTGTAGCCTTCCTGCAACCCGGCGAAATCAAGCGTGTTGCCCTTGGCCGGATCGCCCACCAGGAACACCCGCAGCTGCACCACATCGCCGAGGTCCAGGCCATGGCTTTGCAGCACGCCTTTGAGCTTGTTCAGGATCGAGGTGGTCTGGGTTGCGGTATCGCCATACGCGGCGAAGGAATCCTTGGGCGCTTTCGGATCATGCAGATCGGCGAGCAATCCGCTGACAAACAGCAGATCGGTTTGCGCCGGCACCGACACCGCCAACGAGATCGGGAAAGTCGAGTTGGGCAGGGCGATGCGTTTGATGTCGTCGGCCTGGCTGGTGAGGGCGGTGGCGGTCATGAGCAATCCTGTGAGCAAGGTAATGGCTTTCATCGTTCAGTCCTTTAAGCGAAAAGAGTCAGGCGGCAACGCCCGATTGAGTGCGTTCGGCATGTCGGCCAATCAGCGCGACGATGCGTCGGGCCGAGTCGGCGGCGCTGTTCTGCCAGATGCCGACGCCGCCGTGGGCGAGGGCGTCGCTGGCCAGATAGGTGCGGCCCTGGGGCTGGTTGAGAATCTGATAGGCGCTCTCGCCGACCTCGTCGTTGACAATCCACGGCCCCTTGCTGAACGGCACCTTGGCCCAGTTGATCGCCGCCGGTTTTTGCAGCTTGGCGCTGTGGCCGGGGTGCAGCAGTTCGACGGCTTGCCGCGAGGAGGCGAACTGTTCGGCGAGGGATTTCTTGCTGAAGGCCTGGGCCGGTTCGCTGGTGTTGTAGGCGGCGACCAGAATCCCCTGGGCGCTGTTGAGCCGGTCGCTTGGATACCACAGGCCTTTGACTTCATGGTCCAGGTAAGAGAGGCCGCCATAGATGTTGAAGTCGGTTTCCCAGAAACGCGGCGACTGCCAGGCCACTTTGTTCGCTTGATCGCTTTGCGCGCTGAGGATCGCTTGCTTGAACGGCTGGCTGAAGTTGCTCGGCAGCTTCGCCAGCAATGGCAGCGGCACGGTGATCACCGCGTAATCGGCGTTCAGGGTCTGGGTCTTGCCAGTCTTGCGATCGCGATAGGTGATGCGGCTGCCGCTTTCGGACGTCTGGATATCGCTGACTTCGGCGTTGAAACGCACGGCGTCCTTGAGCTTGTCGTAGAACGCGTAGGGAATCCGGTCCATGCCGCCCACCGGTTGGAACATGGTCGAAGAAAACTCGGGGATTTCGTCAAACACCAACGCGCCCCAGAGCTTGGGATTGAGCAGGGTTTGCAGTTCCAGCGGGGCCCGGGTCAAGCCGGTTTGATCGCCGGCACCGGGCACGCGGGTGTAGCCGGAGCGCACCGAGCCTTTGTATTGGAAGTCGGCATTCAGGTCGCCATAGACCGTGAGGAAATTCAGCAAGGCCTTGCGGTCGTCGACGCTCAGATCCTGGTCCAGGGCTTGGCGGCTGACGGTGCGCGCCAGCAGTTCGGAGAGCTGGCCACGGGTGTCGTTGACCGCCTGGCGCAACTGGAACGCCGGTTTGCTCGGGTCCGGCAGAGCCAGGGCGTTGCGGCTGCTGTTGACCAGCACTTGCAGCTCGACGCCCAACTCGCGGCAGTAGCCGAGGATGGTCTGGTGATGGCTGGGAATTCGCGCCGGCCCGGCGTTGAAAAACTGCCCGTCATCGAAGTCGACGGTCTGGCTGACGCCGTCGTCGAAATCGACTTTGGTGCCACGACGCAGGGTCCAGTTGCGTCCGCCGACGCGCTCCCGAGCCTCCAGAATCGTCACGCTGAAACCGGCCTTGCGCAGCTCATAGGCACTGACCAGCCCGGAGATCCCGGCACCGACCACCACCACGTTTTTGCCTTTGCCACTGCTGCCCAGTTGCAGCGGGGTGAACGTCGCCGCCACGGCTTGTGGCGTCAGCCCCAAAGCGCCGAGGGCGCTCACGGCGGCACCATAGCCACCGACGGCGGCGATGCGGGTAATCATTTCTCTGCGGGTAAAAGCCATCGTGTTGCTCCTTGGCATTGAAGAGCGGCTGGATCCCCCTTCGGCAGCGCCTACAGGGGGATCACGTGAGGGTTAAAGGTCGTAACGCAGCGACAACAACAGGGTTCGCGGGTCGTTGATCGAGTAGTAGCGAGCGCCACTGGACGGCACGTAGCCGACCGATTGCGGGTAGGCGCGGTCGAGCAGGTTTTTCACCGCCAGGGTGGTGGTCCAGTGGCCGTCGCTGGAGAGGTAGCGGGTGTTGGCGTTCCAGAAGGTCTGCTGGGGGATTTCCTGCACGTCGTCGTTCAACGCGTTGGCGTAGGACTTGGTCTGGAACTGCGCATCGGTGCCCGCCAGCCAGGTGCCGGGCAGGCCCGCCGGGATCGTGTAATTCAGGCCAACGCTGGCGTTCCAGCGGGGCGAGAACACCAGTTGTTTGCCGTTGGCTGCCGAACAGCGCGTTGTCCACGAGCGGGCCGCTGATCAGGAAACGGCCGTTCTGCGCGTTGTAATTACCGGCGCCCAGCTCAAAGAAACCTCGGGTTTCCTGGGTCGGGTCGCGGGTGATCACGCGGATCGCACCGGCGCTGCTGTTGCGTCCGTACAGCGTGCCTTGCGGGCCGCGCAGCACTTCGACGCGCTCGACGTCGTTGAAGTCGAGCATCGACGAAATGGCCCGTGGGATGTACAGGTCATCGGCGTACACCGCCACGGCGGATTCCTGGATCGGGTCGGTCTCGCCGATGCCGCGAATGCCGTAGGTCTGGGCACTGTAGGAGATCGACTGACGGCTGAGGGTCAGGTTCGGCACTTGCCCGGAGAGGTCGCGGATGCTTTTGATCTGCTTGTCTTCGAGGGATTTTTCGTCGAACGCCGAGATCGCCAGCGGGGTTTTTTGCAGGTCTTCGCTGTGGTGCTCGGCGGTGACGGTGACAACGGGGAGGGCACCATCCTTGGTGTTTTCGTCGGCGTGGGCCGACAAGCCGAACAGGGCGAGCGACACGGCCAGCGTCAGTCGGTTTGCAGCGAAGGTGTTGTGCATGGTGAGCCCCAGGTGTGTCGTTGGCGTTGTCTGTTTTTTTTGGGCAAAGCGTTGCCGGGGCCATGGTTTGAAAGCCATGGCGGCGGGGGCTTTTGCCGGATTCAGGTTTTGGTGTGGCAGTTGACCGTGGAGTGGTGTCGGCCGGAAAAACATGCAGTTCCGAGAGCCTCCACCTGGTCAGGGGTCGGTGATGGTTGTAACAGTATTTGTATAATACGGCGCTGTAAAAGTCCGATTAGTTATAAGTTAATTATAAAAAACAGTCATTAAGTATGAGGTTGAAATGCGTATTGCTGATGTTGTGTGGCAGGCAGAACTCAGCCCCACTAGACGCCCGCGACCGACCGGGGCAGCATGAGCCCCTCGAAATCGGGGCTCTCCTCATGCGACGTCTACCTTCCCTGGCAGCACTCAAAACCTTCGAATGCGCCGCCCGCCACGCGCATTTCGGCCGGGCGGCGGCGGAGTTGTGCGTGACCGACAGCGCCGTCAGCCATCAAATCCGCCAGCTTGAAGAGCAACTGGGTGTGTCGCTGTTTATCCGCGAAGGTCGGCAGATTCGCCCGACCATGGCCGCCGGGCGCCTGATGCAAAGTTTGCAGCAAGCCTTCGAACTGATCGGCGAGGCCTGCGATGAACTGCGTGATCCGTCGTCGCTGGCCGTGCTGCGCCTGGCGGTCACCGCCGAGCTGGCGCAAAAGTGGTTGATGAGTCGCCTCACGGATTTTTACGCGCGCTACCCGCACATCACCTTGCACCTCTACGAACAACCGATCGACGCCACCGCGCCGGGGGAAGACATCGACCTGGCAATCACCTACGGCACCGGTCCGGTGGACAGCAGTGCGTTCTTCGTGCGGCCATTGCCGGCGTTGCAGTTTTTCCCGGTGTGCAGCCCCGGGCTGTTCAACCAGGGCCTGCTGAAAACCCCGAAGGATGTGGCGCGCCATTGCCTGTTGCACGACGATCAGGACGGCAAGACCTGGACCGCCTGGCTCACCAGCCATGCCGGCGACCAGCGCCCGGAACGACAGCTGTATTTCGCCCACGCCGGGTTGGCGCTGGAAGCCGCCGCCCAGGGGCAGGGCGTGGCCATGGGCGATAACCTGACGGCGCAGGAAGATTTGCAGAGCGGTCGGCTGGTACGGCCGTTCGCGGCCAACATCACCGCGTTGGGCCAATACGCGCTGGTGTGCGAGCGGGTGCGCCTGGAGCGTCCGGCCGTGGCGCAGATGCTCGAATGGTTCAACGATCAACTGGTTGATTGATGAGTTGAATTCAACTGTTCCGAAATAATCATCGTTGGCGAGGCGTCTGCCGGCGACCTTAGTCTGGGGTCATTCCAATCCCCGCTGATGAGGTTTGCCCATGGCACGTTTGCTCGATTCGACTCCAAAACAAGACGGCTTCCGCCTGCCCGGCGAGTTTGAAACCAAGTCCGGCTGCTGGCTCGGCTGGCCGGAGCGTACCGACGTGTGGCGCAACGGCGCCAAGCCCGCGCAGAAAGTCTGGGTGCAGATCGTCACCGCGATCTCCCGGAGCGAACCGGTGACCGTGTGTGCCTCTGCCACGCAGTTCGCCACCGCGCGCCGTCAGTTGCCGCCACAGGTGCGAGTCGTCGAGATGACCTGCAACGACACTTGGTTTCGCGACAGCGGCCCGTGCTTTGTGGTCAACGATGCCAGCGGCGAAGTGCGCGGCGTGGATTTCGAATTCAACGCCTATGGCGGCCTCGACGGCGGCTTGTACTACCCGTGGGACAAGGATGATCAGATCGCCAGCAAGATTCTCGAAATCGAACGCTTCGACCGCTACCGCGCGCCGCTGATTGCCGAACTGGGCGGCATCCAGAGCGACGGTCAGGGCAGCATTCTCACCACCGAGCAGTGCCTGCTCAACCGCAATCGCAACCAGCATTTGGGCAAGGATGAAGTCACCCGCCGACTGACCGATTACCTCGGCGCCGAGCAAGTCATCTGGCTGCCACGGGGCTGCAAGTTCGACGAAACCGATGGCCACGTCGATGACCTCGCGTGCTTCGTGCGCCCCGGCGAAGTGGTGCTGCAATGGACCGACAACCGCGAAGACCCGCAATGGGAAATCTACCAGGAGGCCTACGACATCCTGCGCAGCACCCGCGACAGTCGTGGCCGCGAGTTGATCGTGCACAAGTTGCCGCAACCGGATGTGCTGGAATGGACCGCTGAAGAAGCCGAAGGACTGGATCAGCAGGACAGCACCCATACCCGCCAGGCCGGGACGAAGATCTGTGCGTCGTACATCAACTATTACGCCGGCAACACCTCGATCGTGGTGCCGTTGTTCGGCGACCGTCAGGATCAAGTGGCGTTGGCGACCCTCGCCGAACTGTTCCCCCAGCACAGGATTGTCGGCATCGAAAACTCTCGGGAAATCCTTCTCGGTGGCGGCAACGTCGCCTGCATCACCATGCCGCAATACGCCGGCAAAGGAGTGTAATCGTGGGCCTGCACAAACTGACTCAAGCGTTATTGCTGGTGCTTGCACCCCTGTGTGTGCAGGCCGCCGATACCGCCCAACCGGTGGTCAACCTGTACATCTGGGGCGAGTACCTGGCGCCGGACACCCTGAGCAATTTCGAGAAACAGACCGGCATTCATGTGGTGGCCGATCACTTCGACTCCCTGGAAACCGTCGAGACCAAACTGCTCACCGGCCGCAGTGGCTACGACCTGGTGCTGACGGCGGGGCAGCACCTGTCCCGGGCGATCCAGAGCGGGGCGATCCAGACCGTGGACAAGCAGCAACTGCCGCACTTTGCCGGCGTCGGCGAGGAGTTTCGCCAGCACATGGCGGTGTTCGATCCGGGCAATCGCTACGCCGGAATCTATGCCTGGGGCACCACCGGCGTCGGCTATCAGGAGGAGGCGGTCAAGCAGCGTCTGCCCGACGCGCCACGGGACAGTTGGGCGATGCTGTTCGACCCGGCGGTGGTGGCGAAATTCGCCGATTGCGGGGTCAGCCTGCTCAACGATCCCAACGAAGTGTTTGCGGCGGTGATGAAGTACATGGGCCTGGACATCAACCGCCAGAACCTCGATGACCTGAAACTTGCCGAGCAGCAACTGGCGAAGATCCGGCCCTACATCCGCTACTTCGACAACGATCTGAACATCAGCGATCTGGCCAACGGCAACACCTGCGTGGCGATGTCCTGGAACGGCAACGTCGCCATCGCCGCCGGCCAGGCCGAGGCGGCAAACAAACCGTTCAAGTTGAGTTATCGGATACCCAAAGAGGGGACGTTGATCTGGTTCGACGCCATGGTCATCCCCAAGGACGCGCCGCATCCGCAAGCAGGGCTGGCGTTGATGGACTACCTGATGACGCCGCAGGTAATTGCGCCGATCACCGACACCATTCACTACGCCAATGCGATCACGGCGGCGGATGGGTTGATCGATCCGGCGATTCGTAATGATCCGGGGACCTATCCGTCGGAACAGGTGCGGGCTTCGCTGTACAGCAAGAATGACAATGGCAAGGCGTTCAACCGCGCGTTGATTCGGGCGTTCAGTCGGTTGAAGTCGGGGTTGTGATGGGCTTTTGAAGGTGTATCGAATGGGCGGGCGTCACGTCCTGTAGGAGCAAGGCTGCCCGCGAAGAACGATAACGCGGTCTACCTGCCCGGCACCCGCCACAAATACCACGCCGCCACCGTCCGAAACGGACTCCACGCACGGCCAATCTCAATCATCTGCCTGCGAGTGGGCTGCACCTCCAGCCCCTTCATCCGTCGATACCCTTCACGTACACCAAAGTCATCCGCCGGCAAAATATCCGGCCGCTCCAGGCTGTAGATCAGCAGCATTTCCACGGTCCAGCGGCCAACCCCGCGCAAGGTGATCAAGCGCTCGATCAACGCTTCATCGTCCATGGCCAGCGCCGTGGCGTAATCCGGCACCACACCGTCCAGCGTTGCCTGGGCGATGCCTTGAATAGTCGCGATCTTGCTCGCGGAAAACCCGCAACTGCGCATCTGCTCGAAGCTTGCCGCCAGAATCTGCTCCGGCCTGGGGAATGCCCCCGAACCGAACAAACCCAATAGCCGCCCGACAATCGCGTCCCCGGCCTTGGCATGCAGTTGCTGATAGGCAATCGCCCGCACCAGCGACTCATAGGGATCCCGCGCCGGATGCGGTTGATGCAGGCAGGGGCCGACAGCGGCGATATGGCGTTGCCAGTCTTCGTCGATGGACGCTAGAAAGGTACTGGCAGGCTGGTAGAGGTCAGGCATGCAAGTCAGGATTTTTTCAGCAATGCGTTGACTTCACCGTAGGTGAGCGCCTTCAAATCGTGGGTGTTGAGCTTGCCGGTTTCCAGGAAACTTTTCGCCAGCGAACCCATGGCGCCATAGAGGAATTCGGCAATCCCGGAACCGGCGCTCAACCGCCGCACCCCGAGGGTTTTCAGCTCCTCGGGCGACGGCAGGCTGGCATTGCCCAGCACGTTCACCGGCAGGGGCGTGCCTTGGCAGATCGCCGCAATTTCATACTCCGCCGTGACGCCAGCGGCGAACAACCCATCGGCCCCGGCCGCTTGATACAGCGCCGCGCGTTTGAGGGTTTCGGCGACGCGATCTTCGGCAGGCACCAGGCTCTTGAGGTACACATCGGTGCGGGCATTGATAAACAGCTTCACGCCCCGACGCTCGGCGACTTGCCGGGCGACTTCGATCTTGCGCGCCAGCAGTTCCGGTGGCGATGCGCCGTCCTCGATGTTGATCCCGACCGCACCGGCGGCGATCACTGCATCAATCACTTCAGCGACCCGTGCCAGGTCATCGGAATAACCGGCCTCGATGTCCACGGTCAGCGGCACATTGATCACCCGGATGATGGATTCGACCGTCGCCACCAAACGTTCGAGGGGCAGGGTGTTGCCGTCCGGATAACCGTGGGCCCAGGCCACCGCCGCGCTGCTGGTGGCCACGGCTTGGCTGCCCAGTTGTTCCACCAGTCGCGCGCCGGTGGCATCGGCGACGTTGGTGAGGATCAGCAGGCCGTCCTGATGCAGCCTGTGGAACTGTTGGTCGAGCGTTTCCATCGTATTTCCTTCCCTATGAAATGATCAGAATGCCAATTGTTGAGTGATCTGCACCGCTGCCTTTTCCAGCCGCAGCAGAAACGCCTTGCGCGGTTGCCCGCCACCATAGCCGGTCAGCGAGCCGTCCGCGCCGATCACCCGATGACACGGCAGCACAATCGCCAGGCGATTATGCCCATTGGCCAGGCCCACGGCGCGGCTGGCCCCGGGTTTGCCCAGCAGCGCGGCGATGGCGCCATAGGTGCTGGTGTGGCCGTAGGGAATCTGCGCCAGTTCAGCCCAGACTTGCCGGGCGAACTCGCTGCCCGGCAGGTGCAGTGGCACCGTGAACTCGGTCAGTTGCCCGGCGAAATACTGCGCCAGTTCGCTCTCGATTTGCTTCAGGTGCCCGTTGTGCCCCGGGGCCACGACGTAGCTGTAACGGTTTTGCAATGCTTCGACTTCCCTGGTCAGTGCCGGGCGATCCAGGAACTCCAGCAACACCAAGCCGCGGCGCTCGGCCATGGCAATCATCGGCCCCAGCGGCGTGGTCAGTCGGGTGAACAGCAGCGGTTCGCTATTGGCGGCGCGGCCCGGGGTGATGTGGAAGGATTTTTGAAAGGCATCGCGAAAACCGCTCAGGGATTCGTAGCCGGAATCGAATGCCACATTGTCGATGGACTCGCCCTGTTTGATCCCGCCCAACGCCATGCCCAGGCGCCGGGTACGCAGCCACGCATGGAAGGTCATGCCGAAATGCTGCTTGAACCAGCGCCGCAGTTTCAACGGCTCGATGCCCTCGGCTTGCAGCTGCGTGTCGGTCCAGCGCTGGTCCGGGTTGGCGTCCACCGATGTGAGCAAACGCTGCACCCAATCCGGCGCAATGGCCGCCGCATCCAGCGGTTTGCAGCGCAGGCAAGCGCGATAACCGGCGGACATGCATTCATCGGCGTGGGCGAAGAACTCGACATTCTCGGGTTTGGGTTTGCGCGCCGTGCAACTGGGGCGGCAGAAAATCCCGGTGGTCTTGACCGCAGTAAAGAACACCCCCTCGTAGGCGGTGTCTCGTTCGAGCATGGCGCGAACCATCTCGGCGTGGGGGGGCAGCACAGCGTTTTGTAGGTTCATGGGGTGAGCATAAGGCGGGCTGTGAGTGGCCTCCACCGGAAAATCGACAGGGAATTAAGCAGGCGCAGGCGCGCACTCCCGAGGGGCATCGCAGCACGCCTCGGGCGACCTGCCGGTAACGAGTTTTGGAGCTGCGTTTGCGGGCACCGGAACGCTATGCAAACCCGAGGAACGACAGGACAACCACGACAATCACAACGACCCCGACGATGTAGATGATGTTGTTCATGAATGTCACCTCTGAACCAGAACAGGATGGCGAAACGAAGGTGCTACACCTACAAAGTAGTGCACGTTGATTCGCAATTCCATTCATGACCCACATGCATCGCGGGGGTTCAGGCCCTGCGCGCCATCAACAACACCGAAGCCGCCGCCGACAACAACCCCGCGCAGCAACGATTGAAGATCCGCTTGCCCCGGGGTTCCGCGAACCAGCGGCGCATGTGCAGGCCCATGTAGGCGTAGGCGCTGATGGCGATCCATTCCAGCATCAGGAACAGCACGCCCAGTACCGCGAATTGCGGTGTGATCGCCCGGGTCGGGTCGACGAATTGCGGGAGAAACGCGGTGAAGATCAGGATCGCCTTCGGATTACCCGCCGCCACCAGAAACTCCTGGCGCGCCAACGCCAGCATCCCCACCGGCGCGCCGGCTACCGCGTTTTGCACGCCGGGATCGGCCCGCCACAATTGCCAGGCGAGGTAGAACAAATACGCCGCGCCCAGAATCTTGATCCCGTAGAACAACAGCTCCGACGTTTGCAGCACCACCGCCAGCCCGGCCGAGGCGAGAGCGATCATCCCGGCAAACGCCAGCAAACGCCCGACCCCCGCCACACAGGCGCGACGATAGCCATAGCGGGTGGCGTTGCTGACGGACAGCAGATTGTTCGGGCCGGGGGCCATGTTCAGGGCAAAACAGGCCGGGACAAACAGGGTGAGGGTGGCGAGGTCCATGGTGGGGGCTCCTGATCCGGGAGTCGCTTTTTTATCACGGATAACCGATGGTTTTGCCCATACAGTGACGCACGCAAGTCGCCGTACACTTGGCCACACGTCAAAATCCGATCCATGACCTACGTTTGCCGACGGCCCCAGCCGATCTCGGCCGCGTTCCTGGTCATGACCCTGCTGGTGCTGGTGGCATGAAATTGCACGAGGACGATTAGGCAGTTTTCTTCAATACGTGGGGCAGGGCGCTCTTTACCGTGAGCGCTGTTCCCACTGAATTGAAGAAGGTCTGTGATGAGTCTGATGATGTCCATGGCGGCGTTTGCGCTGGTCGCTTCGATCACGCCGGGGCCGGTGAATATTGTGGCGTTGGGTTCCGGGGCGCGGTACGGGTTTCGTGCCAGTCAACGGCATGTGGCCGGAGCGACCCTGGGGTTTGTGTTGCTGCTGGTGCTGATGGGCCTTGGGCTGCATGAACTGTTGCAGCAGTGGCCGTGGATGACGCGGGTCGTGCAACTGGCCGGAGTCGGGTTTCTGTTGTTCATGGCCTGGAAACTGGCCATGGACGACGGGTCGCTGCATATCGGCGAGTCGGGGCAGGCGCCGTCGATGCTCTATGGCGCGGTGATGCAGTGGCTCAATCCAAAAGCCTGGCTGGCCTGTGTCGCAGGGATGGGGGCGTTTGTCGCGGATGGCGAGGCGCGGCTGGTCTGGCAGTTTGCGGCGGTGTATCTGGTGATCTGTTACCTGTCCGTCGGCTGCTGGGTGTATGTCGGGACGTTCATGCGCGGCTATCTGAATAACCCGGCGGGGATGCGTCTGTTCAATCGGAGCATGGCGTTGCTGCTGGTGGGGAGTGCTGCGTATTTGTTGTACCCCTAGCGGCATACAACCCATCCGTGCCCCGTAAACGGGGCACGGATGATTGAATCAGGGGGTCAACGTATACCGCTCAGAGCGTCGACCGCCTGTCTTGTCAGTGGCGTAAATTGACCAGAGCGCAATTGGGTGATGGCGTACAACGCACTGGCGGTTCGACCGTTACCATCGGCAAAGCTCTGGAAACCGATGACGGACGCAAGCAGGTGTTTGTCAATGTGCTGGTGGGCGGTATCCAGCGTTTTCAAATGCTGTTCCAACAAGGCAAACCCGGTAATGCTGCCGCCATATTTCCCGTCTTGGCCAGCTTGACGTACTTGGCCAGCGGGGGAAGGGGCAAGACGGCTGTTCAACTCCGTGATAACGGTCGGGTCGGTCAGCAATTTGTTGTTGCCCGCATACTCGCGCAGTATCGCGGTGAATTGGTCGACGTCGTTGACTTGGAAAAAAGCCCCGTTCGCCATCCAGGCCGCGGCTCTTTGAGCAGGGTCGGTGAAACCGTTGGGATTGAAGACTGACTCCGGTAGTACCGCGTGATAAGGCGCTTGGCCCAAGTCCAGTTTCAGCAGGTTCTGTTGATGGGTCGTCAGGTAGACGACTTTTTTGGCTTCCAACTCAGCGACGATTGCCAGGGTTTCTGCAAGCCGTTGTGCGGTTTGACGTTCATCGGTGAACCTGATTGATTTATTGGCCGAGTACGAGGCGAGTACATCATGTACCGCTGTCTCGCCGATCAGTGCCCCTAGCATTTGTGCTTCTTTGCTTTGGAGTGCCGCGTCCTTGATGGAGTTATCGAACAGGTGCTGCAATTCTTCGGCGGATGCACCCTTAGGGATTTTCCTGTCATTCAGACGGGTCATTACCTGTTCGATGCTGGTAATGCTGTCATCCTTGAACAGCGCGCGAGCGTGAGACACGGTATCCAGCGACATGCGAATCCGGGTAGCCGAACCCGTATGGTCGACGGCCCGAAGCAGGTCATAGGAATTCGCGCCGGTCAGGTGCAACAGTTGAGATTTGGCGACGTGGGCTGCAGAGGCGGCTTGGGAACCCAGTTTCGTTGCACTTCTGCCAATCAGCTTCGCCCCGCCCTTGAGCAAGGTCGGCACACCATCCAGCGGGTTCAGAAACGAAATGGCGGAGCGACCGACGATTCGGGAGGCGGACAGCAGTTTTGTGCCGAGGGTCGCCGTCTTGGCTACCGAGGCTGCAATTTTTCCAGGTACTGCGACAAACGCCCCGGCAAACGCCAACGCATCCACGAGACAACCGGGTACCGCTCGGGCTTGTCTGCCTGCATCTCCAGAAGCGAGTGCTTCTACGCATTCCTTGAAGGGAATGATGATATTGAGAATGGTGTTGAAAATGGCGCTGGATTTTTCAATGGCCTTTTCCCGTTCTGTTTGTTGACGACCCACCGCCATTATTTCTTCCTGGGTGATCACCGGAATTTCTTTTGCGATCAGTGCGCTGATCGCTTCCTTGCGACTGGAGCGGAAGTAGCGGTTCGGTGTGCCGCTGTCGTCTGTCTGAAGCGACGATGGTTCGAAATCGCCGATTTTCTTGATGAAGAAACGGCCCGACTTGCCCTCTTCAGGCGCTTCGTTTGCCGAGTACGCTTTTAGATCGATAGGGGCATTCTGGGTGCTAGCCGTTTCGACATATCTCACGCCGTCAGGCAGTACCAAGGGACTAAGAATGGTCGTGAGTCTTTCGTTGAAACGACACTGCGCTCTTAGTGGAAACAGTTCGTAGCAACGAACCGTCGAGTTAAGACTTGCGCCTATCACCATGCCGAAACGATAGGTCTCTCCCGCATGGACGCCAATCGTGGAATTAACACCTGGATAACCGGATGGGCGTGTTGTTTCGCGGTTATAAACCTGGACAGCGTAAAGGGCCAGGTGACCGTTCTCGATAAATGCCCGATCCTTGATTGTTAGTTGTGACAGCGCAATATTGATATTGGAAGCCGTCGCCTCGACCATGCCGGTGTAATGATCGTGGGTCGCTTCGTCGAACAAGTTTGGCACCGGGTACAGGCGACGTAATTGCGGAATGGATTCGTGAATGCTGGCGCGGTGGGTTCGGCCCCAGTGCTCGGTATGAAGTTCGTCGCCCAAATAAAGATCTATGATCGAGACTTTAGTCGAGGGGGTAAAACGATTGACCAGCAATTCTTCCGGATTGCAATCCGGAGCTACTTTTTTCAGTTCCTTGAGCGCCAGCGTCCGGCGATCGGGGAATGGTTTTACAAGTTTGTTGGCCGCGTTGGTTATCTGGTCGACGTAGCGTTGGTATTCATCGATACCTCGGGTTATTACATCCTGGCTCAAACTGCCGTCGGAATCCTTGTTGATCAGTTTATTCATGAGTGCCCATGTGACCACCGGATCGAATGCATTTTGCGCGCGCAGGCGCTTTAGATCGGGGGTTAATTCGGCCACTTGGCTAAACCGGAGTACATGTTGGTAACTCATGTTTCGAGATGCACCGGGTGCGAGGGTCTCTACAAATTGCACCGCCTGGCAGAAGACCACCCAGCCCGGCGTGGCGAGCTTCAGATCGGCAGGCAGATCGCGAACCAGATACTCCGGTGCCATGCCGCCCAGTGCCATCTCTGCCACCAAAGGGGCAATGATGTCGCTGACGTTGGCGTTTTTCTGAAGATGTTTTTCAAAGTCCTGGCGTACATCGGCAGGTCGACGCAGCACATGATCTGCCGAATAGAGGTCAAAGCCCGCAAACTTCGTACCGTCGATGTCCACATCCGCGTCAAGGTCGATCAGCATCGCCGCAATCATCAACTGCGCCTGGAATGCCTTGGTGGGCGCGGGGTCTGTTTCTGCGCTGAACCAATCAAGCGCCTCAAGATACAAGCTGGTATCAATCGTGGCGCTGCTGATCAGTGTCTCTAACCGATAACCCGTGCTGGCGGGCAGTTTGTCCGCCGAGCCGCTTAAAAGACGAACGCCATTGCCAAAAAGTTCGACCAGCGGCATTTCATCGCCGGTAAATCGGTTCCTTGTAACCTCCCGAATGGTTTCACGGCGTTGCGGGGTGAGTTTGTAGGGGGAATCCTCAGGGGCGTCCAGCAGTTGCCAGAAGTTTCCAAACGGGAGGGGGACGGGCAGGAAGGCAGCGTTGATCAGGTCAATCAGCGCTTTGGTATCCTCTTCATTGGTCGGTGTCGGCAATTCGTGGAACCGCAACCATTGACCAGCCGCTATATTTTCACCGGAGGTCACAAGGCCGCCAGTCAGTTTGGCGATGTTTGCTATCAGGCGCAGATCATTATTGATGTCTGCAATGCCGGTGACATGAGAAGTGATGTCCTTGGGGGAGAAGTACTGATTGCTAATGGAGTCGCCTACACTGGAAATGTTGGTGTAGGTGTAATAGATACGGGCGTTTTCATCTACTTGAAACACCTGGTGCCTGGAGATGTTCCGGGAGGAAAGCATCTTCAAGAACTCGGGGCGGTTGATAAGTTGCGAAAGATAAGTGGCCGCCGAGCGGTGTGCCGTGTCGAAGCGCGTGCCTTTTTCATACTTGACTGCCAGTTTGTTCCAGTCCCAGTTGATGGACTCTCTGGCGAAGGTGTTGCGAATAAAATTCAGGAGTGCAGCCGCTACGGCTTCTCTTTGAAGTTTGTCAGGGGTGGTTTCAATGTGGCTGTTTTCTTGCTGCATAGTTAAAGATCCCTCTTTTATAACTAAATGCCAAGCAGGCGGCGTTATGCTGTTTGAAAGCGTTCGGCACTCAGTGTGCGAAGCGGAAAGAATATGAGGCAGAAAGGGATTTGTCAGTATGGATGTGGATTCAAAGTGTGTCGGTATTTGGTCGCTTGTGAGGCGCTTACTTGGAAGGTTGTAATTTTTAAGAGTAAGAAGAGTTAGTTGGGCTGGGTTTATGTCGTTGTTTATTTATCCGCGATACTGCCCCGGCGTCGCCGCCAGATGCTGTTTGAACACCCGTTGAAAGTGCGCCTGATCGGCAAATCCTGCCTCCAGCGCTACATCGGCAATCAACTGGCCACTGCGCAAGCGATCACGGGCAAACTGGATACGTCGGTTGAGTAAAAATGCATGGGGCGTCATACCGTAATGCTGCTTGAACGCGCGGATCAGGTAGGAAGGCGACAACTGCGCCGCTTCGCAGATATCTTCCAGCTTGAGCATCTGTGTGCAGTTGTCGCGGATGTAGTCGGCGGCCCGTTCCAGTTTGAAATTGGGTTCGCGCAACGGTTGATCAGCCGGATTGAGGCGTTGTTGTACGTCAGTGAAAAACTCCACCGCAGCGCTGTGTTTGTGCAATACGTCCTGCTGATCATCGACCAACACCTCATACAAACCCTTGAGCCCCGCAAACAGGCTGGCGTCGTGCAGGTGGGTGACGGTAAACCGCCGGAACGCCTGGTCCTGAGCAAACCCCAGTTGATGTTGCAAGTCGGTGAGCCACGGCGTTTCGACGTACAGCATCAGGTACGACCAGGGCTGGTCGTCGATGGGGTTGCAGGCGTGGACATCGCCGGGGTTCATCAGCACCACGGTGCCGGCACTGACCTCGAATGCCGATTGCTCATGCACATACGTACTGCGCCCGGCGGTGATCGCGCCGATGGAAAAATGTTCGTGGGAATGCCGGGCGTAGCAGACCTCGCGGCCATCGGCGATGGCCCGGGCCTCGATGAAGGGCAGGGCGTCGTCGCGCCAGAAGCGCGGGGACTTGTCGGCATCTTTGGCAACGGTGTGTTTCATCGTCGGCGTCCTCGGCAGGTCAGTGCTCGAGTGTATTAGCTCTCGTCATGAAAGGCCCGTTGCCGTTCGGCGATGTCGATCTTTTTAACAGATGTCTGTCCGTACCGTTTGTCGCTAGACTGGCCGCCCCGATTTGCCGCAAGGACGCTCAGCATCATGGTTGCCCCTCGTTTATTGGCCGTCGTCTGCCTGCTCGCCAGCGCTGGTGTGAGTGCCGCGCCGCTGACTTACCACCTCACCGATCCGGCGCAGAAATACGCCATTGACGTGCTGTTCCCGCAGCCTCCCGCCCAGAGCTACGAGGGCGCGCCGGCGCAGATCACCTTGCGCGACAAGTCCAGTGGCCAGGTGTTGCAGCGCATCGACTCACTGGCGGCGTTTGCCGTCTACAAACCTGACAGCCTGGAACTGGATCTCAACCAGGCCCCGGCCTATGGCGATCAGAGCCTGTTGTTTTTCGATGACTTCAATTTTGACGGGCAACAGGATCTGGCCGTACGCAATGGAAGCGAGGGCGGTTATGGCGGCCCGTCCTATGACATTTATCTGTCTGATCCAGCGAGCCCGACGCTGGTCTTCAGCCCGGCGTTCTCGTCCCTGACCCGCGATGAGCAATTGGGCATGTTCGGCGTTGATCCGGTGGCCAAGCGCTTGGACACCCGTTCGAAACAAGGCTGCTGCTGGCATCAAAGCGCGACGTGGCAGATCGAGAACAATGAGCCGGTGATGGTCAGCGAAAAGATCGAAGCGATGCAGATGCCGACGCCAGCAAAGCCCTACATGCCTATGGGCTACCTGGACGTGACTGAACGCGAACTCAAGGATGGCCAGTGGATCGAACACCGCTCAGTCGAGGGTCCTTACGCCGAGCCGCCACTGAAGTTTCGCGGCACCCTTAACGACAAGATCGCGTTCGAACTCTGGTGGCAAATCCAGGGCGAGGTATACATCGGTGAAGTGCGTTACGGCAAAACCGGCAGCGGCAAACCGATCCGGCTGGTTGGCGAATCCGTCGAGGGGCGCGGTGTGTTGCTGCATGAACTGGACGATGACGGGCAGAGCACCGGCGACTGGACCCTGAAAGACGAACCGGACGAACAGGGCAACTACACCGGCACCTGGCGCAGCCCCAAGCGCACATTCAACACCAACATGCGTCTTGCCGAATTCAAGATTGCGCCGCAGAAACTTGAAGGGGTGGTCAGCAATCAGCGTGAAGGTGACTACCGGATGACCCATTTCGTAGAGCGAATAATCAGCCAGCTGTCGGTGAAGATACTGCCGGGCATCGATGTTGGGCCGGAGACTGTCGATATCACTATCGACTACGCCCAGCTCAAGGATCAACCGAGCGAAATCCATTACCAGTCGGCGTTGCTGGCGGGCAATCTGGCCATCGTGCTGGACGCCCAGGGTGGGCCGGTCTTGCGCCTGCAGTTGCTCAATGGAGCAGCGGTCGTGACGGGTTACGGCGAGTTCCGGAAATACGGCGGCAGCTACGTAAAAAAACACTGAGGCGCGGCGCTAGAAATCCCATTTGGTCGGCAGTTGGAATCGGCGACCGTCATCGTAAGTGCATGTCCATGAGCGACGTGCGCCTTCGGTGCAAATAAGAAGTGGTCGCGAATAAGCTAAATAGTCCCGTGCTGCGCAACTGATATTGGATTGCTTCTAGGCGGGTGAGCGGACCATGTAGTCACTACGACTCGGTACTGAGTCAATAAGACCATTTCAGAGTTGAGTCATATTGACTGCGTTGTGGCCAACACATTGATTTACAAGCCTTTAGAACATGGCGCGCATCTTGGATTAATCCACGTACAACTGGTCTGTTTCAGGAGTACGAAAAATGTTCAATTTCTTCAGTAATCCTCACAACGTTCTGCACCTGTCGAGCAGAGTGTTGGGCCTGGGCCTGACACTGCTTTTGATCGGCATCTATGGCGCTTACCTTTACAACGGTCATCTGCCCATTGTGGCGCTGGTATCGATGCACGCCATGACCATCATTGGCCCGACGTTGCTCAAAATTGGCTATGTGATGCGTCTACTGGCCCAGCATCGGTTGGCGACCCATCACTTCTGCGCGGTGGCCTGATGCGCAAGCCTGCCCTCACAAAGTTTGCTATCGCTGCGGCACCGGTTTTCAGCCTCGGTTTTCGAGCGTTCTTCCTCGCCGGCGCCGGGTTTGCCGTGTTGGCCGTGGCGATCTGGGCATTGTGGTTATACGGCCGATTACCCGGCGCGCAGCCAATTGGCGGGATGCTGGCCTGGCATCGGCACGAAATGCCCTTCGGTTTCGCCATGGCGATCATCGCCGGATTTCTGCTGACGGCGGTGCCAAACTGGACCGGACGCCCTGGCCTCAGCGGCTGGCCGCTGATCGGCCTGGTGCTGGTGTGGCTGCTGGCTCGACTGGCGTGGTTGCTGCCGATTAATCCGACGCTGCTGATCGCTCTGCAACTCCCGTTTCTGCCCTTGCTGGCCTGGTGCCTGGGCCGGGATCTGGTGGGAGCGGGTAAACGCGACAACTATCCGATCCTGCTGATGATCACGCTGCTGGCCGGCTGCCAGATGATGACGCTGTGGGGCATCGCGACCGACGACACCGCATTGCAACGACATTGCGTATTGGCGGCGTTGTGGCTGGTGGCTGCGATGATGAGCATGATTGGCGGACGGGTGATTCCATTCTTCATTCAGCGCGGTCTGAATCGCCCCGCTGTTACACCGGCTAGCCCACTGCCCACCAAAGTGTTGCTGATGGGCGGCTTGCTCGCCGCGTTGTCTTTTACTGTCGGTTTGAATGACACGCCCAAACGGTGGCTGGCGCTGTTGTACCTGGTGCTCGGCGCGGTGCATCTGCTGCGGTTGTGGCGCTGGCACGACCGGGGTATCTGGCGAGTGCCGCTGTTGTGGTCGCTGTACCTGGCTTACGCCTGGCTGGTGGTTGCAACGCTGGCCATGGCGCTTTGGCATGCCGGGTGGATGCCGCAACAGAGCCTGGCCACCCATGCGCTGGCGGTCGGCGGGATTGGCGGACTGATCCTCGCGATGATTGCCCGGGTGAGCCTGGGGCATACCGGGCGATTGCTGCAGCCCTCGAAAGCGGTGGTGCTGGGTTTTGTCTTGATGGTGTTCGCCGGTCTGTGTCGGGTGTTGCTCGTCCCGTTCTCGGGAGCAGGGCTCGGGCTGTCGGCGCTACTCTGGTGTACGGCGTTCGGGCTGTTTTTGACGCGCTACACCGGCATCCTGCTCAAACCGAGGGTTTAGCGCCAAGGCTCATGCGTGCCGCCCGCAGCGGGCAGGTGATCAATCTCTCGTCGGTGGGCGGTTTTCAGTCGGCGCCGGGCCATGGCGTGTATTGCTCGACCAAATTTGCCGTCGAAGCCCTGAGCGAAGCCTTGCACGGCGAACTGACCCCGCTAGGCGTCAAGGTCACGGTGGTCGAGCCGGTAAAGCTTGCCTGCGGCAAGCTTCGCTCCTACAGGGTGCTTCAGCGGCCAGGGATATGTGACCGGCGGTCGCAGAAGCTGGCCCGCCGGTCAATCTGCGCTTAGCTGTATGGATAACCCGAGGCGCGCGTAGATCCGCCGCTCCGTAGGAGCAAAGCTTGCTCGCGATGGCGTCGTGTCAATCAGCACATCACTGCCTGATACGACGCCATCGCGAGCAAGCTGTGCTCCTACGGGTGTGTGGTCTCAGGAATGCGCCCCCTTCAGAACACCGTGAGTCTGAGGAAGATCCGCCATGCTGACCCTGAATATCAATGGCAAGGACCAGGCGCTGGATGTCCCCGCGGACATGCCGCTGCTGTGGGTCCTGCGCGATGTCGCGCACCTGACCGGGACCAAGTTCGGTTGCGGCATGGCGCAGTGCGGTGCTTGCACCGTGCACGTCGATGGCGCGCCGCTGCGTGCCTGCATCACCCCGGCCACCGCCGTGGCCCATGGGCAAAAAATCCTCACCATCGAAGGCCTGTCCACCGACGGCACACACCCGGTGCAACAAGCCTGGGCTGAACTCGACGTGGTGCAATGCGGTTATTGCCAGTCGGGGCAGATCATGTCCGCCGCCGCGCTGCTGGCGAAAATCCCCAAACCCACCGACGACGATATCGACCAGGCGCTGTCCGGCAATATCTGCCGCTGCGGCACCTACCCAAGGATTCGCGCGGCGGTCAAACGCGCCGCCGAAATCGGTTGATGCGCCATCGATGGGAGTCAGTTCAATGAACAGCCTCAATCCTGTGTCACGTCGCGGTTTTCTCAAGGGTAGCGCCATGCTCGGCGGTGGGCTGGTGGTGGCATTCGTCATCCCCGGCGGCCATCGCTTCGCCCTGGGCGCCGAGAACCAGGGCAATGCCTTCGCGCCCAACGCCTTCTTGCGCATCAGCAATGACAACAGCGTCACCATGCTGCTCGGCCATTCGGAAATGGGCCAGGGCATCTGGACCGGCCTGACCATGTTGATCGCCGAGGAGCTGGACGCCGACTGGTCGAAAATCCGCGTCGAACATTCCCCCGCGTCCGCCAAGGACTATGGCCTGGCCGGGTTTGGCGGCATGCAGATCACCGGCGGCTCGACCTCGACCTGGATGGAGTTCGACCGCTATCGCCAGGCCGGCGCCGCCGCGCGCCTGATGCTGATCGACGCCGCGGCCAAGCGCTTCAACGTCGCGCCGTCGTCGATTCGCACTGAGCCGGGCGTGGTCATCGCCGGCGACAAACGCGCCACCTACGGCGAACTGGCGGATGACGCCGGCAAGCTGCCGGTGCCGGACCCGGCCTCGATCAAATTCAAGGAAGCCAAGGACTGGAAGATCATCGGCAAACCGACCCCGCGCCTCGACACTCCGGAGAAAATCACCGGCCGCGCCAAGTTCGGCATGGACGTGCAGTTCGAGGGCCTGATGACCGCCATGGTCGCCCGGCCGCCGGTATTCGGCGGCAGCGTCAAATCCTTCGAAGGCGCCGAGGCGCTGGCGGTGCCGGGCGTACACAAAGTGGTGCAAGTGCCCACGGGCGTGGCGGTGATTGCCGATCATTACTGGGCGGCGAAGCTGGGGCGCGATGCGCTGAAAATCGACTGGGACCTGGGGCCGAACACCGGGCTCGACAGCGTCAAGTTGCTGGAGAGCTTCCGCCAACTCGCCGCCACCCCGGGCATGCCGGCCAGCCAGGCCGGGGACACCGCCGCCACGCTGAAGAAAGCCGCGAAAACCATCGACGTCGAATACAGCGTGCCGTACCTGGCCCATGCGCCGATGGAACCACTCAATTGCACGGTGAAAATCACCACGGACAAGTGCGAAATCTGGACCGGCACCCAGTTCCAGACCCTCGATCAAATGGTCGCGGGCAAGATCACCGGGCTCAAACCCGAACAGGTGGAGATCCACACCGAATTCCTCGGCGGCGGCTTCGGTCGGCGGGCCAACCCGACTTCAGACTTTGTCGCCGAAGCGGTGCAAGTGGCCAAGGCGGCGGGTATGCCGGTGAAAACCGTGTGGTCCCGGGAGGACGATATTCGTGGCGGTTACTACCGCTCGATGTTCCTGCATCAGGCGAATATTGGCCTGGACGCCGACGGTATGCCCCTGGCCTGGAAGCACGTGATGGTCGGCCAGTCGATCATGGATGGCACCGCGTTCGCCGCGACCATGGTCAAGGACGGTATCGACAAGACCTCGGTCGAAGGCGTGGCCGATAGTCCCTACATCGAGAAACTCGCCAATCATCAGGTCGAGCTGCATTCACCGAAGACCGGCATCAGTGTGCTGTGGCTGCGTTCGGTGGGGCACAGCCACAACGCGTTTGTCATGGAATCGTTGATCGACGAGATGGCCGAGGCGGCGGGCAAGGACCCGGTGGAATACCGACGAACCCTGCTCAAGGAGCATCCGCGACACTTGGGTGTGCTGAACCTGGCGGTGGAAAAAGCCAACTGGACCGCGCCGCTGCCGGATGGCCACGCCTTGGGTGTGGCGGTGCATGAGTCGTTCGGCAGTTACGTCGCGCATGTCGCCGAAGTGTCCCAGGACAACCTGAAGATTCGCGTGCACCGGGTGGTGTGCGCGGTGGACTGCGGCGTTGCGGTCAACCCGCAAAGCATCGCGGCGCAGATGGAGTCCTGCGTCACCTTCGGCCTCGGTTTTGCCCTGCGCAGCAAACTGACGTTCAAGGACGGCCAGGTGGTGCAGTCCAACTATCACGACTATCAGGTGCTGCGGCTCAACGAAATGCCGGTGGTGGAAGTGCACATCGTGCCCAGCACCGACAAACCCGGCGGGATCGGCGAGGCCGGTGTGCCGCCCGTGGCGCCGGCGGTGGCCAACGCGGTGTTCGCCCTGACTGGGCAACGCCTGCGCGAACTGCCGCTGCAACTGTCGGGGGTGTGAGATGAGACGACATTTGATATTGGGCGCGGTGGTGTTGGTCGGTCTGACCGGCTACGCCTCGGACCTGTTCGCGGCGGACAATCAGGCTGCACTGGAAGCCTTCGGCACCGTGCAGAAGGTGTTCCAGAGCCCGCGCTGCCAGAACTGCCATATCCCCGGCGATTCGCCGTTGCAGTTCGACGCCGGTACGCCGCACATGATGAACGTAGTGCGCGGCATGGACGGCAAGGGCGCCGCCGGTTTGCCCTGCGCCACCTGCCATGGGGAAAGCAACCCGCCGGCCAGCTACGGCCCCCACGCACCACCGGGCGCGCCCCATTGGAGCCTGCCACCGGCGGCGCACAAAATGGCCTGGATCGGCCTGCCGCCGGACAAACTCTGCGCGTTGATCAAGGACCGCTCCAGCAACGGCGATCGGGATTTCGCCGCGCTGATCAAGCATGTCAGCGACGACAAACTGGTGCTCTGGGGCTGGAATCCGGGCGGCAATCGGGCGCCGGTGCCGGTGCCCCACGACATCTTTGTCACGCAATTCAAGCTCTGGGCCGATGCCGGAGGACCGTGCCCGGTGGCGGGCATCTGACCAACGGCGAGTTAATTAGGAGTCAAACCGGGTAAGTGCGGCTCTAACGGACATACCCCCACAGGAGTGAACCATGCTGGTTCCAGGCAAACCGATCAAACCGGGCACTTGCGCAGACACCTTGCACGGCCCGGACACTGCACTGCAGGAGCGCGAATTGTTGCGTGACCTGGCGCGTCAGGCCGAGCAGGAACTGACGGCCGTGCAGGTGGCGAGCATGGACGAACTGACGCTGCTACCCAATCGCCACGGCTTTGAAGCCTTGGCCCAAAGGGGCCTGGATGCCTGTTTGCAGATGGGCAAACCAGCGACCTTGCTGTTTTTCGACCTTGATAACTTCAAACACATCAACTACCTGTACGGCCGCGCCGAAGGCGACGATGCCTTGAAGACCTTTGCCGATGTGCTGCGGATCGCTTTTCGCGAAAGCGACGTGATCGGGCGCATGGGCAGCGATGAATTCGCCGCGTTGCTGACCGGCGCCAATGGCGTGGAAATCCCGGCGATCCGGGCGCGGCTCGAAGAAATGCTCGACGAGCGCAACGCCACGGTGCATCGCGGGTATGACATTCGTTTCAGTGTCACCCAACTCGAATTTCACCCCGCGCAGCACCAAACCGCTGAGGGCTTATTGGCCGCGATCGGCGAGCAGTTCGGCGGCCACCCGTTCGGCCACTCGTAGCAGCGAGCCGTCATTGCGGAACCGGCCGACCAACTGCAAACCAATCGGCAACAATCCTTCGGCCCGTGGCAGCGGGATATTCACCTGCGGCCAGCCAAACGCACTCCAGAACTTGATGAAGTCCGATGGCCCGGTGTTTTCCGCGCTGTCCACGGCCAGAGGCGCGAGCATGCCGCAGTTGGGTGAGAGGAGGGCGTCGAAGGGTTGGCACAGCTCGTTCAGGCGCGGTGCGAGTGCTGCCAATCGGGCCTTGGCGGCGGTTTCCTGATCCCAGGTGGTGGCGGCGGCGCGGGCGAACATCGCCAGTATCGAAGGGCTCAACAGCTTGCGGTGTTGCTCAAACTCCTTCGCCAGCGAGCGGGCGCCTTCGCAATCGTTGATGGTCAGGTGATCGTCGAACACCCCGGCGAATTCATCCGGCAGTTTGAGTTCACTGACCTGATGCCCGGCGCGGCGCAGGTGCTGGACGGCCTGTTCCAGTATTTCGGTCACCTCGGGTTGTACCTGATCCCCGCGCGGCGTACGGCAGAAGCCCAGGTGCAGTGGGCGTTGTGGTGCTTCAGGCAATTCGAAACCCGGAATCAACACCCGCGCCACGAGGGTCAAATCCCGTACCGAGCGGCCATACCAACCCACGGTGTCGAAACTCGGCGCCAGCGGCTTCACGCCTTCCAGCGACACCAGTCCGAACGATGGCTTGAACGCCAACAAGCCGCAGTAAGCCGCGGGTTTGAGCAGCGAGCCAGCGGTTTGTGTGCCCAACGCCACCGCAAAGAAATCCGCCGCCATGCCCGCCGCTGAACCGGCGCTGGAACTGCCCGGCGTGCGTGTCAGGTCATGGGGGTTGCGGGTAGGACCGGTGCGCATGTAGGCAAATTCGGTGGTGTGGGTCTTGCCCATGATCAGCGCGCCGGCCTGGCGCAGCAGGGTTACCACGTGGGCATCCCGGGATGGCTGATGGTCGGCGTAGATCGGCGAAAAGAACTCGGTGGGATGGTCGGCGGAATCGAACATGTCCTTGATGCCCACCGGCACGCCGGCCAACAGGCCCCGACCCTCGTTCAGCGCGGCGTGCAGGCGCACTTGCAGCGGTTTGAACGAGGCGAAGGCGTGGACTTTCGGCTCCAGCGCTTCAATGCGCTCAAGAAAACCTTCGGCGATCTCCGCGACCGTTGTCTCGCCGTTGCGCACCGCCTCGCTGAGGGCGGTGGCGTCCAGAACAGCGCGGCTCACTTGGCGAACAACTGGCTGATGTCCTTGAACGCCTTGAACTCCAGGGCATTGCCGCACGGGTCGAAGAGAAACATCGTCGCTTGTTCGCCCACCAACCCCTGGAAGCGAATCCCCGGTTCAATCACGAATTGCGTACCAAGGCTTTGCAGACGCTCGGCCAAGGCTTCCCATTCCTTCATCCCCAGCACCACACCGAAATGCGGCACCGGCACGTTGTGGCCGTCCACGGCGTTGGTGTGGGCGGCTTCCTGGGAAGCATTTTTCGGTGCCAGGTGAATCACCAATTGATGGCCGAAAAAATTGAAATCCACCCAATGCTCGCTGGAGCGACCTTCTTCCAGACCGAACACTTCGCCATAGAAGCTGCGCGCAGCGGCCAGGTCGTACACCGGAATCGCCAGGTGGAAAGGGGAGAGCTGCATGGGGTTAATCCTCAACGGTTGGAAGTTGAGGCTGAGTTTAGTCCTGTGCTTTTTGATTAAAAGACGATAATTTTTGCGTCGAGCACAAATTATTTCGATCAATGGTGACGCTGATGCTGCGGGAACTGAAAACCTTTATCGCGGTGACTCGCTACGGCACTTTCGCGGCAGCGGGCATGCACATTGGCCTCACGCAGTCGGCAGTCAGTGCGCAGATGCGTAACCTGGAACAGGCCTTGGGCATTCGCCTGTTCGACCGCACCGGACGCCAGGCGCTGCTCAACGCGGCGGGGCAACGGGCATTGCCGATGGCCCGGGAGATGCTCGAAACCTTTGCGCGGATGGCGGTCAGTGATGACGTCAGCGAGTATCGCGGCGAACTGAAGATTGGCGCCGTGGCCACAGTGCAAACCGGTTTGTTGCCCCAGGCGTTGTTGCGGCTCAGGCAACAAGCGCCCTTGCTGGAGCCGAAACTGGTGCCGGGTGTGTCGCTGAACCTGTTGAGTCAGGTGGACACCGGCGAAGTGGATTTGGCGATCCTGATCAAGCCGCCCTTCGAACTGCCCAAGGAATTGTCGGCACAGGTCATCCGCAAGGAGCCGTTTGTGCTGATCGTGCCGGCGCAGCTTGAGGGGGATGATCCGTTGCAGTTGCTCGCCGAGCATCCCCATGTGCGCTACGACCGTAATTCGTTCGGCGGGCGTTTGGTGACGCGGTTTTTGCGGGAGCAGCAGATTGAGGTCAAGGTCGGGTTGGAGCTGGATGAGCTGGAAGCCATTGTGAAAATGGTGGAGTGCGGGTTGGGGGTTTCGCTGCTGCCGGAGGCGGGGTTGTGGGTGGAGCATGGGGCGAAGGTGCGGGTGATTCGGTTGGGTGAATTGACGTTTTATCGCGAGATCGTCTTGCTACAGCGTTATAGCCAGCGGATGCAGCCGATTCAGCAGTTGTTTGCGCGGTGTTTGGTTTGAAGAAACCCATAAAAAACCCGCCATAACCGGCGGGTTTTTTATGCGCTAACCGAAAATCACTCTTCGATATTGCCCATGGCGGTAGTGTTGAAACCACCGTCTACGTACATGATTTCGCCGCTGATGCCGGACGCCAGGTCCGAGCACAGGAAGGCGCCGGCGTTGCCGACTTCGTCGATGGTGACGTTACGACGCAGCGGGGTTTGCGCTTCGTTGGCGGCCAGCATTTTGCGGAAGTTCTTGATGCCGGAAGCGGCGAGGGTGCGGATCGGGCCAGCCGATACGGCGTTGACGCGGGTGCCTTCCGGGCCCAGGGAGCCGGCCAGGTAACGAACGCCAGCTTCCAGCGAAGCCTTGGCCATGCCCATCACGTTGTAGTTCGGCATGGTGCGCTCGGCGCCCAGGTACGACAGGGTCAGCAGGCTGCCATTGCGGCCTTTCATCATTTCGCGGCCAGCCTTGGCCAGGGCCACGAAGCTGTAGGCGCTGATGTCGTGAGCAATGCGGAAGCCTTCACGGGTGGTGGCTTCGGTGAAGTCGCCGTCCAGTTGGTCGCCCGGGGCGAAGCCGACGGAGTGAACGATCACGTCCAGGCCATCCCACTTCTTGCTCAGCGCTTCGAAGACCTTGGCGATTTCTTCATCGCTGGCCACGTCGCACGGGAAGCACAGCTCAGGGCTCGAGCCCCAGCCTTGTGCGAATTCTTCAACACGACCTTTCAGTTTGTCGTTCTGATAAGTGAAGGCAAGCTCAGCGCCCTCGCGATGCATGGCGGCAGCGATGCCGGATGCGATGGACAGCTTGCTGGCGACACCGACGATCAGTACGCGCTTACCGGCGAGAAAACCCATGTGTTGCTCCTCTCTTTCAGGTTATTGCGCAGTGGCTGGTGCCAGGAAAGCGGCTTCCAGCAACTGCTGTGTATACGGATGTTGGGGGGCGGCAAAGATACTTTGCGCGTCTCCCTGTTCGACCACTTGGCCATGCTTGACCACCATCAACTGGTGGCTCAGCGCTTTGACGACAGCCAGGTCATGGCTGATAAACAGATACGTCAGGTTGTACTTGGTTTGCAGTGACCGCAAAAGCTCCACCACTTGGCGCTGCACTGTCCGGTCGAGGGCCGAAGTCGGCTCGTCCAGCAGGATCAGCGCCGGTTTTAGCACTAATGCCCGGGCAATGGCGATTCTCTGCCGTTGCCCGCCGGAAAATTCGTGGGGGTAGCGGTTCCGGGTTTCCGGGTCCAGGCCTACCTCCTTCAATGCCGCAATAATCGCTTGTTCCTGTTCCGCTTCGGTGCCCATCTTGTGGATCCGCAGGCCTTCGCCGACGATCTGGCTCACGCACATCCGCGGGCTCAGGCTGCCGAACGGGTCCTGGAACACCACCTGCATCTCCCGGCGCAACGGTCGAACCTCGCCCTGCGTCAGGCAGTCTAGCTGCTTGCCTTCAAAACGGATGCCGCCTTTGCTGCCGATCAGCCGCAAAATCGCCAAGCCCAGTGTCGACTTGCCGGAACCGCTTTCTCCCACAATCCCCAAAGTCTGGCCCTGGGGCAGGCTGAAATTGATGCCGTCCACCGCTTTGATGTGGTCAACGGTCTTTTTCAGAAAGCCTTTCTTGATCGGGAACCAGACTTTCAGGTCCTCGACTTGCAGCAATGGCGGGCCAATAACGTTGGTCGCCGGCGTCCCGCTGGGCTCCGCTGCCAGCAGTTCCCGAGTGTACGGATGCTGCGGCGCGCGGAACAACTCTTCGCACGATGCCTGTTCGACGATGCAACCGCGCTGCATGACACATACGCGATGCGCAATTCTTCGAACAAGGTTCAAATCGTGACTGATCAGTAACAACGCCATGCCCAGTCGGGCCTGTAATTCCTTGAGCAATTCGAGGATTTTCAGCTGAACGGTCACGTCCAGCGCGGTGGTCGGTTCATCGGCAATCAACAGCTCCGGCTCGTTGGCCAGGGCCATGGCGATCATTACCCGCTGGCGCTGGCCGCCGGACAGTTCA
This sequence comes from Pseudomonas sp. Emmai, assembly GCF_055179735.1. Classification (NCBI taxonomy): domain Bacteria; kingdom Pseudomonadati; phylum Pseudomonadota; class Gammaproteobacteria; order Pseudomonadales; family Pseudomonadaceae; genus Pseudomonas; species Pseudomonas sp. Emmai. The sequence continues at coordinate 3,342,274 of NZ_CM143685.1, forward strand.
TGAGGCAGGGCTTTGAGGCGTTTGTGCGGCTCGGGAATGCCGACCATCTCCAGCAGCTCCAGGGTGCGCTTGGTCGCCACTTTGCCGGTCAGGCCCTTGTGGATGCCCAGCACCTCGTTGATCTGCTTCTCGATCGAGTGCAGCGGATTGAGCGAGGTCATCGGCTCCTGGAAGATCATCGCGATCCGGTTGCCCCGAATGTGGCGGATGGTTTTCTCTTTCAGGCTCAGCAGGTCTTGCCCGGAATATTCGATGGTGCCGGACGGGTGTCGGGCCAGCGGGTAGGGCAGCAGGCGCAGGATCGAGTGGGCGGTCACCGATTTACCGGAGCCACTTTCACCCACCAGGGCCAGGGTTTCGCCGCGTTTGATATCGAAGCTCACGCCTTCGACTACCCTCTGCACGCGCTCGCCGACGACAAATTCGACGGCGAGGTCGCGCACTTCGATCAGATTGTCCTGATTCATTTCACTTCCTCGGGTCGAAGGCATCGCGAGCGGACTCGCCGATAAACACCAGCAAACTCAACATCAACGCCAGCACCGCAAACGCGCTCATGCCCAGCCACGGTGCCTGCAAGTTGGACTTGCCCTGGGCCACCAGCTCTCCCAGGGACGGACTGCCCGCCGGCAGGCCAAACCCCAGGAAATCCAGCGCCGTCAGCGTACCGATGGCGCCAGTGAGGATGAACGGCATAAACGTCATGGTCGAGACCATGGCGTTGGGCAAAATGTGGCGGAACATAATCGCGCCATTCTGCATCCCCAGCGCCCGCGCCGCGCGTACATATTCAAGGTTACGCCCACGCAGGAACTCGGCGCGTACCACGTCCACAAGACTCATCCACGAAAACAGCAGCATGATCCCCAGCAGCCACCAGAAGTTCGGCTGCACGAAACTGGCGAGGATGATCAGCAGGTACAACACCGGCAGCCCGGACCAGATTTCTAGGAAACGCTGCCCGGCCAGGTCGACCCAGCCGCCATAAAACCCCTGCAACGCCCCGGCGATCACGCCGATGATCGAGCTCAGAATGGTCAGGGTCAGGGCGAACAATACCGAAATCCTGAAACCGTAGATCACCCGGGCCAACACGTCGCGGCCCTGATCATCGGTGCCCAGCAGGTTGTCTGCCGAGGGCGGCGCGGGGGCCGGGACTTTCAGGTCGTAGTTGATGCTCTGGTAGCTGTAGGGGATGGGCGCCCACAAAACCCAGGCATCCTTGGCCTTGAGCAGTTCGCGGATGTACGGGCTCTTGTAGTTGGCTTCCAGCGGGAATTCGCCGCCGAAGGTGGTTTCCGGGTAGCGTTTGAGCGCCGGGAAATACCAGCCATCGTCGTAATGCACGGCCAGCGGTTTGTCGTTGGCGATCAGCTCGGCGCCGAGGCTCAGGCCGAACAGGATCAAAAACAGCCACAGCGACCACCAGCCACGCTTGTTGGCCTTGAAGAGTTCGAATCGTCGGCGATTGAGGGGGGACAGGCTCATCTCAATGCTCCCGGTGTTCGAAGTCGATGCGCGGATCGACCAGGGTGTAGGTGAGGTCGCCGATCAGTTTCACCACCAACCCCAATAACGTGAAGATAAACAGCGTGCCGAACACCACCGGGTAATCGCGGTTGATCGCCGCCTCGAAACTCATCAGGCCCAGGCCGTCGAGGGAAAAAATCACTTCCACCAGCAACGAGCCGGTAAAGAAGATCCCGATAAACGCCGACGGGAACCCGGCAATCACCAGCAGCATCGCGTTACGGAACACATGGCCGTAGAGCACTTTGTGGTTGGTCAGGCCTTTGGCTTTGGCGGTGACCACGTACTGCTTGTTGATTTCATCGAGGAAGCTGTTTTTGGTCAGCAGGGTCATGGTCGCGAAGTTGCCGATCACCAGCGCCGTGACGGGCAAGGCCAGGTGCCAGAAGTAATCGAGAACCTTGCCGCCCATGCTCAGCTCGGCGAAGTTGTTCGAGGTCAGCCCCCGTAGCGGGAACCAGTCGAAATAGCTACCGCCGGCAAACAGCACGATCAGCAAAATGGCGAACAGGAACGCCGGGATCGCGTAGCCGACGATGATCAGCGAACTGGTCCAGACGTCGAAATGGCTGCCGTGGCGCGTGGCCTTGGCGATCCCCAGCGGGATCGACACCAGGTACATGATCAGCGTGCTCCACAGCCCGAGGGAGATCGACACCGGCATCTTTTCCTTGATCAGGTCGATGACCTTGGCGTCGCGGAAGAAGCTGTCGCCGAAATCCAGGGTCGCGTAGTTCTTGACCATGATCCACAAGCGTTCCGGCGCCGATTTGTCGAAGCCGTACATGTGCTCGATTTCCTTGACCAGCGCCGGGTCCAGGCCCTGGGCGCCGCGATAGGCCGAGCCGGCCACCGAGACCTCGGCACCGCCACCGGCGATGCGGCTGGTGGCGCCTTCGAAGCCTTCGAGCTTGGCGATCATCTGTTCCACCGGGCCACCGGGGGCGGCCTGGATGATCACGAAGTTGATCAGCAAAATGCCGAACAAGGTCGGGATGATCAGCAGCAGTCGCCGAAAAATATACGCCAGCATCTGATTACTCCGTGCCCGCAGGGTCGGCTTGCAGTTTGGTTTCGACTTCTATCGCCGGTTTCGCATCGGCCTTGACCCACCAGGTATTGATGCCGATGTCGTACTTGGGTGAAACCTTCGGATGGCCGATGTGGTTCCAGTACGCCACGCGCCAGGTCTTGATGTGCCAGTTGGGGATCACGTAATAACCCCATTGCAGCACGCGGTCCAGCGCACGGGCGTGGGCCACCAGGCTTTTGCGCGAATCGGCGTTGATCAGGCCTTCGACCAATTGGTCCACCACCGGGTCTTTCAAGCCCATGGAATTGCGGCTACCGGGCTTGTCGGCGGCGGCGGACATCCAGAACTCGCGCTGTTCGTTGCCCGGCGAATTGGACTGCGGGAAGCTGCCGACAATCATGTCGAAGTCCCGGGAGCGCACGCGGTTGATGTATTGCGAGACGTCGACCCGGCGAATCACCAGGTCGATACCCAGGTCGCTGAGGTTGCGCTTGAACGGCAACAGCACCCGCTCGAATTCGGTCTGGGCCAGCAGGAACTCGATGGTCACCGGTTTGCCGTTGGCGTCGACCATTTTGTCGTCGACGATCTTCCAGCCGGCCTCTTGCAGCAGTTGATAGGCCTGGCGTTGCTGGGTGCGGATCATGCCGCTGGCGTCGGTCACCGGGTTCTGGAATGCTTCGCTGAAGACCTGGGCCGGGAGCTGGCTGCGGAACGGGTCGAGGATCGCCAGTTGATCGGCGTCCGGCAGGCCGGTGGCGGCCATTTCCGAGTTTTCGAAGTAACTGCGGGTACGGGCGTAGGCGCCGTTGAACAGTTGCTTGTTGGTCCATTCGAAATCCAGCAGCAGCGTCAGGGCCTGACGCACGCGGATGTCCTGGAACGCCGCGCGTCGCAGGTTGAACACGAAACCCTGCATACCGGTCGGGTTGCCGTTGGGAATCTGTTCCTTGATCAACCGCCCCTCGGTCACTGCCGGGATGTTGTAGGCGTTGGCCCAGTTCTTCGCGGTCATTTCCAGCCAGTAATCGAACTGCCCGGCCTTGAGTGCTTCGAGGGCCACGGTGTTGTCGCGGTAATAATCAGTGGTCATCACGTCGAAGTTGTAGAACCCGCGGTTCACCGGCAGGTCCTTGCCCCAGTAATCCTTGACCCGCTCATAACGCACCGAGCGCCCGGCTTTGACTTCGCTGACCTTGTAGGGGCCACTGCCGAGCGGTATTTCCAGGTTGCCTTTGTTGAAGTCGCGGGTGGCCCACCAGTGTTTCGGCAGCACCGGCAACTGGCCGAGGATCAGAGGCAGTTCGCGGTTGTTGCTGTGCTTGAACTTGAACAGCACCGTCAGCGGGTCTTCGGCGACCACGTCCGCGACATCGCTGTAGTAACCGCGATACATCGGTGCGCCGTCCTTGGTCAGGGTCTGGAAGCTGAACACCACGTCTTCGGCGCGCACCGGGTGGCCGTCGTGGAAGCGTGCTTCGGGACGCAGGTAGAAACGCACCCAGCTGTTATCCGGAGCCTTCTCGATCTTGCCGGCGATCAGGCCGTATTCGCTGAACGGTTCATCCAGGCCCTGTTTGGCCAGGGTGTCGTAGATCATGTCGATGTTGTCCGCCGCCACCCCTTTGCTGATGAACGGGTTGAGGCTGTCGAAGCCGCCGAAACCGGCCTGGCGGAAGATCCCGCCCTTGGGGGCGTCCGGGTTGACGTAATCGAAGTGCTTGAAGTCGGCCGGGTATTTCGGCGGCTCGTTGTACAAAGTCAGGGCGTGTTGCGGGGCGGCGCAGGCCAGCCCGGCGAACAACAGACCGCTGGCCTGCAGGAGCAGGGCGCGTACGGGTTTCATTGATCTTTCTCCGAAGACTTCAGCCACCACGCGCTCAAGCCCAGGGTGTAGGGCGGCGTGGTGACGAAGGCCAACCGGTTGCGGTAGGCCAGGCGATGATAATTGAGGTACCAGTTGGGAATGCTGTAGTGCTGCCACAGCAGCACCCGGTCGAGGGCCTTGCCGGCGGCGACCTGTTCGTCGCGGGTCTGGGCGCCGAGCAGTTGTTCCAGCAGATGATCGACCACCGGGTTGGCGATGCCGGCGTAGTTTTTACTGCCCTTGACCCCGACCTGGCTGGAATGGAAGTACTGCCATTGCTCCAGGCCCGGACTGAGGGTCTGGTTGAGCGTCATCAGGATCATGTCGAAATCGAACTGATCCAGTCGTTGTTTGTACTGGGCGCGATCCACCGTGCGCAGCCGCGCGTCAATGCCGATGCTGGCGAGGTTCTCGACGTAGGGCTGGAGGATGCGCTCCAGGTTCGGGTTGACCAGCAGGATCTCGAACCTGAGCGGCTGGCCGGCGGCGTTCTGCACGCGCTGGCCATTGAGCTTCCAGCCAGCCTCGCCCAGCAGTCCCAGGGCCTTGCGCAGGGTTTCCCGGGGAATGCCGCGCCCTTCGGTCTGCGACAGGCTGAAGGGCTCGGTGAGGAGCTTGGCGGGCAACTGATCGCGGTAGGGCTTGAGCATCAGCCATTCGTGACCGACCGGCAGCCCCGTGGCGGAGAACTCGCTGTTGGGGTAGTAACTCACGGCGCGTTTGTACGCACCGCTGAACAGCGTGCGGTTGGTCCACTCGAAATCGAACATCAGCCCCAGCGCTTCACGCACCTTGACCTCGGCAAAGGTCGGGCGCCGGGTGTTCATGAACAGGCCCTGGCTCTGGGTCGGGATCTGGTGCGGGATCTGCGCCTTGATTACATCGCCACGGCGCACGGCGGGGAAGTTGTAGCCGTTGTCCCAATTCTTGGCCTGGTGCTCGATGTAGATGTCGAACTCACCAGCCTTGAACGCTTCGAAGGCCACGTCGCTGTCGCGGTAGAACTCGACTTCCATGCGATCGAAGTTGTACTTGCCGCGATTGACCGCCAGGTCCTTGCCCCAGTAATCCTTGACCCGCTCAAACACAATCTGTCGTCCCGGTTGCACCGAGGTGATGCGATACGGCCCGCTGCCCAGCGGCGGTTCGAACGTGGTGGCCTTGAAGTCGCGACCTTTCCAGTAGTGCTGGGGCAGAACCGGCAATTCGCCGAGGCGCAGGATCAGCAACGGATTGCCGGCGCGCTTGAACACGAAACGAATGCGTTGTGGGTTGAGGATGTCGACCCGCAGCACTTCCTGGAGGTTGGTGCGGTACTGCGGATGGCCTTCCTTGAGCAGCAAGCGGTAGGAAAACGCCACGTCATAGGCGGTGATCGGTGTGCCATCGTGGAACCGCGCTTCGGGGCGCAGGTTGAACACCACCCAACTGCGGTCCTCGCTGTATTCCACCGATTGGGCGATCAGGCCATAGCTGGAGGTCGGCTCGTCGCCGGACGGCGCGTACTGGCCGGTGCCGACCATCAGCGGTTCGTTCAGCTCGTTGATGCCGTATTGCAGGAAATTCGGCGTGGAAACCGGGCTTGAACCCTTGAAGGTGTAGGGGTTGAGCGTATCGAAGGTGCCAAACGCCATCACCCGCAACGTACCGCCCTTGGGCGCTTGCGGGTTGACCCAGTCGAAGTGGGTAAATCTGGCCGGGTACTTGAGCGTGCCGAACTGCGCATAACCATGGCTTTCGCTGATCGTCGCGCTTGCGGGGGAGCTCAAGGCCAGGCTGATCAGGAGAAGGAGGAGGGTACGCTTCAAGTCAGGGATCCGATCCAGGCGGCTTGGGCTTTGTGGGCCGTACAGTAACAGCTTGTATCGACAGGAAAAAGACAGGGGGTTAATGCGCCGTTAATTGCTGGCACGATCGTACGCAAAGATGCATAACTTGTGGCGAGGGAGCTTGCTCCCGCTGGGGCGCGAAGCGGCCCCCTGCATTCCTTCAGTTGTACCAAGTTGGCAAGATTGACGACTGCTGCGCAGCCGAGCGGGAGCAAGCTCCCTCGCCACAAAAGCTACGATGGTCCTCAAACCGCAGGCAAAAAAGAGCCCCTGGATTTCAGGGGCTCTTTGCTTAGCGTGGCGAAGACACCGTCAGCATCTGACCCGGCTTCAGCGCCTGGCCAACCCGCGGGTTCCAGCGCTTGAGGTGTTGCATTTCAACGTTGAAACGTTTGGCAACCATATACAGCGAGTCGCCTTGCTTGACCTTGTACTGGGTCTGTTGCGTCTTGCCGGTGTCCTTGCCCTTCGACTTGCCGCTGGCGGCCACGACCGTGTTGATCCGGCGACCGCTGCGCTTGGTGTTGTCCTGCATGACCAGGGTCTGGCCGACCTTGAGGTCCTTGCCGGTCAATTTGTTCCAGCGTTGCAGGTCTTTCACGTCAACCTTGTTCGCTTTGGCGATGGTGCCCAGGTTATCGCCACGTTTGACGCGATAGGCACGCTTGAGTCGGGCAATTTCGTTGTCGTCGGCGCCTTCGAACACAGGCTTGAGCTGGCGTGTGCTGATCAACTCCTCGGGGCGCATGGTCGACAGGCTGGCGGTCAGCAACTGCGCCTTGGACGTCGGCACCAGCAAATGCTGGGGACCGTCGATGGTGGTGCGCTGCTTGAAGGCCGGATTGAGCTGGAACAGTTCGTCTTCGTCGATGTTGGCCACCGCGGCAACCTTGGACAGGTCCATGCGCTGGTTGATTTCGACGACCTGGAAATACGGTTCGTTGGCGATCGGGTTGAGGTTCACGCCGTAGGCTTCCGGCGCCAGCACCACTTGCGACAGGGCCAGCAACTTCGGCACGTAGGCCTGGGTTTCGGCCGGCAGCGGCAGGTTCCAGTAGTCGGTCGGCAGACCGAGCTTCTCGTTACGCTCGATGGCCCGGCTGACCGTGCCTTCACCGGCGTTATACGCCGCCAGTGCCAGCAACCAGTCACCGTTGAACATGTCGTGTAGACGTGTCAGGTAGTCCATGGCAGCGGTGGTCGAGGCGGTGATGTCGCGACGGCCATCGTAGAAACGGGTCTGGCGCAGGTTGAAGTAACGCCCGGTGGAAGGAATGAATTGCCAGAGACCCACCGCGTCGGCCCGGGAATAGGCCATCGGGTTGTAGGCGCTTTCAATCACTGGCAGCAGCGCCAGTTCCAGCGGCATGTTGCGTTCTTCAAGGCGTTCGACGATGTAGTGAATGTACAGGCTGCCGCGTTCGCCGGCGTTTTCGAGGAAGGACGGGTTGCTGGCGAACCACAGTCGTTGTTGCTCGATACGCGGGTTGACGCCCAGGCCGTCCTGCAACTGGAAGCCCTGGCGCATACGCTCCCAGACGTCCTGTGGGACTTGCGGCGTTGGTTTCTCGCTGAGCCAGATCGGTTTCTGCTTGGCTCGCGCGGCAATATTCGGAGTATGTGTGGCTTCGGTTTGCGGGACATGGCTTGAACAGCCCGCCAATGTGGCGGACACAGCCACCGCGATGGCTTGAGCCAGGCGGGTCAATGCGTCTGAATTGATGGCTTTACGAATAGATGACGACATTGGCTGGAAGTGAGTTCCGGGCAAAAATGTCGGGCGATTCTAGAAAGCGTACCCCTTGCGGTCAACCATTCAGAATTTTTGTACCAACAGGCAGCCAGCTTAGAACTTATCTTTCCAAGCCCGCAAGGCAGCAAAGACCGCACTCGGACCCCGGTTTTGGGTTCCGCTCCGTTCGTCCACTTTTTCTTTAACGGATGTTTCGTCAACCCTCAAAAACGGGTTGGTCTGCTTTTCAAGCGCCAGCGTAGAGGGCAGCGTCATGATTCCGGCTGCCCGCTGCGCGGTGACTTTTTCCAGACGCGCGGCCGTGTCCGGATTGCCCGGTTCCACCGCAATGGCGAACTTCAGATTGCTCAAAGTGTACTCGTGGGTGCAGTACACCAGCGTGTCCTCAGGCAACGAAGCCAGGCGCGACAGCGAGGTGTGCATCTGCTCCGGGGTGCCTTCGAACAAGCGGCCGCAACCGGCGGCGAACAGGGTGTCGCCGCAAAACAGCAGGCCGTGGTGGTAAAAGGCGATATGGCCCAGGGTGTGACCGGGCACGGCGTACACCTCGAAGTCCCAGCCGAGCACGCTGATGCGGTCGTTGTCCTTGAGCGCGACGTCCCGTGCGGGGATGGTTTCACTGGCCGGGCCATAGACTTTCGCGTCTGTCGCATTTTTCAGCTGCTCGACGCCGCCGACGTGGTCATGATGATGGTGAGTGATCAGAATATCGCTGAGCACCCAGCCCGGATGCGCCGCCAGCCAGCCCTGGACGGGCGCGGCGTCCCCCGGGTCGACCACGGCGCAGCGCTGGGTTCGGTGATCCTGTAACAACCAGATGTAGTTGTCGGTGAAGGCGGGCAGGGCACTGATCTGTATCATCGTCGAATTCGCCAAGCGGAAAACAATGGCGCATCTTAGAACTTCCTGGCGCTTTGGAGAATGCAATGACCGATAAAGCGTTCGCTCAGGCCGATCCTGAGTGGCTGACATTGATCAGCGCCGCCCGAGAATGGTTGTCCGGCCCGATCGGGCAATTCCTGCTGGACGAAGAACGGCGCATGCTCGAAGACGAGTTGGGCCGGTTCTTCGGCGGCTACCTGGTGCACTACGGTCCATCGGCCGAAACTCCGCCGTCGGCGCCGCAAGTGCAGCGCAACGTGCGGCTCGGCGCGCCCTTGCCCGGCGTCGAGATCGTCTGCGAAGAGCAGGCCTGGCCCCTGAGCGAGCACGCTGCCGACGTGGTGGTGTTGCAGCATGGGCTGGATTTCTGCCTGTCGCCCCACGGTTTGCTGCGCGAAGCGGCGAGCAGCGTGCGGCCCGGCGGGCATCTGCTGATCATCGGCATCAACCCCTGGAGCACGTGGGGCCTGCGCCATGTGTTCGCCCACGACGCCTTGCGCAAGGCCCGCTGCATTTCGCCGTCACGGGTCGGTGACTGGCTGAATTTGCTGGGTTTCGCGCTGGAGAAACGCCGCTTCGGGTGCTATCGTCCGCCGCTTGCGTCGCCCAAATGGCAGGCCCGTCTGGCCGGTTGGGAGCGCAAGGCCGGTGACTGGCAACTGTCGGGCGGTGGCTTCTATTTATTGGTCGCGCGCAAGATCGTGGTGGGCCTGCGTCCCGTGCGTCAGGAGCGACGCGAGCCGATGGGCAAGCTGATTCCGCTGCCGATGGCCAAGGTCAATCGTCGCCATATCGAGCCGTAAACACTCTTTATTTTCCCGGCCGGGTCACCCCGGCCTCGGGCATCGTCGATCCCGGATCGGCGAGCCACCGCATTTTTCTGGATAGATTGGCATGAGCGATAGCGTAGAACTGTTCACTGATGGCGCCTGCAAAGGCAACCCCGGCCCCGGCGGCTGGGGCGCACTGCTGGTGTGCAAGGGCGTCGAGAAGGAACTGTGGGGCGGCGAAGCCAACACCACCAACAACCGCATGGAGCTGATGGGCGCAATCAAGGGCCTGGAAGAACTCAAGCGCTCCTGCGACGTGCTGCTGGTGACTGACTCCCAGTACGTGATGAAAGGCATCAATGAGTGGATGGCCAACTGGAAGAAGCGCGGCTGGAAAACTGCGGCGAAAGAACCGGTTAAAAATGCCGACCTGTGGAAGTTGCTGGACGAACAGGTCAACCGCCACACCGTGACCTGGAAATGGGTACGTGGGCACATTGGCCATCATGGCAACGAACGGGCTGACCAGTTGGCCAATCGTGGCGTCGATGAAGTGCGCGGCTACAAACAGGATTGATGGGCGGCGCGGCCCTGATCGTTCCCACGCTCCCGCGTGGGAATGCATCCCGTGACGCTCCGCGTCACATCAGGAGCCGGACGCGGAGCGTCCGTGGCGGCATTCCCACGCAGAGCGTGGGAACGATCAACTTCGGGGTGGGCGAGTCGACGTGCGAGCATGTTAAGATTGCCGCTTTTGCACGATTGACCCGTTGAGAGCTGAGCACTGATGGCCACCAGATCCGTTGTACTCGATACCGAAACCACCGGCATGCCGGTGACCGACGGCCACCGGATTATCGAAATCGGTTGTGTCGAGTTGATTGGTCGGCGCCTCACCGGCCGGCATTTCCACGTTTACCTGCAACCGGACCGCGAGAGTGATGAAGGCGCCATCGGCGTCCACGGTATCACCAACGAATTCCTGGTGGGCAAGCCGCGCTTCACCGAAGTAGCCGATGAGTTTTTCGAGTTCATCAAGGGCGCGCAGCTGATCATCCATAACGCGGCGTTCGACGTTGGCTTCATCAACAACGAATTCGCGCTGATGGGCCAGCACGATCGGGCTGACATCACGCAGCATTGCTCGATCCTCGACACCCTGATGATGGCCCGGGAACGTCACCCGGGGCAGCGCAACAGCCTCGATGCCTTGTGCAAACGCTACGGCGTCGACAACTCTGGCCGTGAATTGCACGGCGCCTTGCTCGACTCCGAGATTCTCGCCGACGTTTACCTGACCATGACTGGCGGGCAGACCAGCCTGTCCCTGGCGGGTAACGCGTCTGACGGCAACGGTTCGGGCGAGGGCGCGGACAACTCGGCCACCGAGATTCGCCGCCTGCCGGCCGATCGCCAGCCGACCCGGATCATCCGCGCCAGTGAAGACGACCTGGCTCAGCACATCGCGCGCCTGGAAGCGGTGGCCAAATCCGCCGGGGCGCCGTCGTTGTGGCAGCAGTTGGTCGAAGCAAAAGCCCAAGCCTGAGGCTTGCGGGGCTTTTGTGGCGAGGGAGCTTGCTCCCGCTCGGCTGCGCAGCAGTCGTCAGACCAGCGAACGCGGTGTATCTGGAAGAGATACAGGGGGCCGCTTCGCGCCCCAGCGGGAGCAAGCTCCCTCGCCACAGGTCATCATCAAGCCACAGGTCATCATCAAGCCACAGGTCATCATCAAGCCACAACTCATCATTTCAGACTGAGATTGCTGGCCACATGATGGTGCGCCCACTGACCCGCTTCAGGGCATCGGCACTCGCCACATCCGCCTCAACCCTCTACCCTGAGGGAATTGGCAGGCCACGGTCTGCCGCCTCAGGACACTGAGCCCCATGTATAAAGATTTGAAATTCCCGGTCCTGATCGTCCATCGCGACATCAAGGCCGACACGGTTGCCGGTGACCGCGTGCGTGGCATCGCCCGGGAGCTGGAGCAGGAAGGCTTCAGCATTCTCAGTGCGGTGGATTACTCCGAAGGGCGCTTGGTGGCCTCGACTCATCACGGCCTGTCGTGCATGTTGATCGCCGCCGAAGACGCCAACACGAACGCTCATTTGTTACACAATATGGCCGAACTGATCGGCCTGGCCCGGGTGCGTGCGCCGGACTTGCCGATTTTCGCCCTGGGCGAGCAGGTTACCCTGGAGAACGCCCCGGCCGACGCCATGGCCGAGCTCAATCAATTGCGCGGCATTCTGTACCTGTTCGAAGACACCGTGCCATTCCTCGCCCGTCAGGTGGCCCGGGCGGCGCGCAAGTACCTGGACGGTCTGTTGCCGCCATTCTTCAAGGCCCTGGTGCAGCACACCGCCGATTCCAACTATTCCTGGCACACCCCCGGTCATGGCGGTGGCGTGGCCTATCACAAGAGCCCGGTGGGGCAGGCGTTCCACCAGTTTTTCGGGGAAAACACCCTGCGTTCGGATTTATCGGTATCGGTGCCGGAACTCGGTTCGCTGCTTGATCACACCGGCCCTCTGGCCGCAGCCGAAGCCAGGGCTGCGCGCAATTTTGGCGCGGATCACACCTTTTTCGTGATCAATGGCACCTCCACGGCGAACAAGATTGTCTGGCATTCCATGGTCGCCCGGGATGACCTGGTGCTGGTGGATCGCAACTGCCACAAGTCGGTGTTGCACTCGATCATCATGACCGGCGCCATCCCGCTGTACCTGTGCCCGGAGCGCAATGAATTGGGAATCATCGGCCCCATCCCGCTCAGCGAATTCAGCCGCGAGTCGATCCAGGCCAAGATTGATGCGAGCCCGTTGACCAAGGGCCGCGCGCCGAAGGTCAAGCTGGCGGTGGTGACCAATTCGACCTACGACGGCCTCTGCTACAACGCCGAACTGATCAAGCAGCAACTGGGCAACAGCGTCGAGGTCTTGCACTTTGATGAGGCCTGGTACGCCTACGCGGCGTTTCACGAGTTCTTCGCCGGGCGTTACGGCATGGGCACCTCGCGCAGCGAAGACAGCCCGCTGGTGTTCACCACCCACTCCACGCACAAATTGCTCGCGGCGTTCAGCCAGGCGTCGATGATCCACGTACAGGACGGCGGGGCGCGGCAACTGGACCGCGACCGTTTCAACGAAGCGTTCATGATGCACATCTCCACCTCGCCGCAGTACAGCATCATCGCCTCGCTGGACGTGGCCTCGGCGATGATGGAAGGCCCGGCCGGGCGTTCGCTGTTGCAGGAGATGTTCGACGAAGCCCTGAGCTTCCGCCGGGCCCTGGCCAATCTGCGGCAGCACATCGCGGCGGATGACTGGTGGTTTTCCATCTGGCAACCGCCGTCGGTGGAAGGCATTACGCAAGTCATCACTGAAGACTGGCTGCTGCAGCCTGACGCCGACTGGCACGGCTTTGGTGGCGTGACCGATGACTACGTGCTGCTCGATCCGATCAAGGTCACCCTGGTGATGCCGGGCCTGACCGCTGGCGGCGCCTTGAGCGAGCGCGGGATTCCGGCCGCGGTGGTCAGCAAGTTCCTCTGGGAGCGCGGGCTGGTGGTCGAGAAGACCGGACTGTATTCGTTCCTGGTGCTGTTTTCCATGGGTATCACCAAGGGTAAATGGAGCACGTTGCTCACCGAGTTGCTGGAGTTCAAGCGCAGTTACGACGCCAATGTCAGCCTGAACACCTGCCTGCCGTGTGTCGCCCAGGAAAATCCGGCGCGTTATCAGGGCATGGGCCTGCGCGATTTGTGTGATCAACTGCACGCCTGCTACCGCAGCAATGCCACGGCCAAGCACCTCAAACGCATGTACACCGTACTGCCGGAAATCGCCATGAAGCCTGCCGACGCCTATGATCATCTGGTGCGCGGTGAGGTGGAGGCGGTATCGATCGATGCCCTGGATGGGCGCATCGCCGCCGTGATGCTGGTGCCGTACCCGCCGGGGATTCCCTTGATCATGCCCGGTGAGCGCTTCACCGAGTCGACCCGATCGATCATCGACTACCTGGCATTCGCCCGTACCTTCGACAGCAGCTTCCCGGGATTTGTCGCCGATGTGCACGGATTGCAACACGAAGACGAGGGCAATGGGCGGCATTACACCGTCGATTGCATCAAGGAATGAGGACCTTCCCCAGTATGCAACCGGTCATGAATCCGAAATACCCAGGGCTGTCGGTGCGCGTTGCCGACGATGGTTTTGCGGCCTACATCTGGGGCAGCGATTTCAGTTTTGAAGTCGTCGCCTACGGTGCCGCACACATTGGCAAGCCGGTGGCGCAGTGGCCGGTGACGCCGATCACGCCGTATCGAAAGTGCTATGGCATCGATCCGGAAGAGTTCAGCAGTTTCCGCGATGCCGCCGACAGTGCGATTTTCATGGCGTACCTGGATGACGAACCGGTGGGCCATCTGGTGATCAGCACCAACTGGAACGGCTTCGCGCATATCGACGAACTGGCGGTGCATGCCCCGGCGCGACGCCATGGTGTGGCCAAGTCGTTGCTGGATGTCGCACAGTTCTGGAGTCGCAAGAAGAAACTGCCGGGCATCATGCTCGAAACCCAGAACAACAACCTCGGCGCCTGCCGGCTCTATGAGCGCTGTGGTTATGTGATTGGCGGGATCGATCATCTGCGCTATCGCGGCATCGACCCGAACACCGCCGAAGTCGCATTGTTCTGGTATCGCTTGTTCGATAATCCGCTGGAAAACCCGGTCAGCTCGCCAGCATCGCCACGGCTTGTTCCGTAATGATCGCCAGCAACGCGTCGACGGCGGGCGAGGGCTCGGCGTTCTTCAAGGTCAGGGCGTAGAGGCTGATCGGCACGGCCGGTGCCAGTGGGCAGGCGTCGAGGCCGGACGACTTGGCGCCGAGGGCGGTGAAGGGGTCGACGATGGCCAGGCCTTCACCGGCCTCGACCATGCTGCGCATCATTTGATGAGTCTGGACGCGGGTCTGGATCACCAGCGCAGGGCGCAGCGCCTGCAATTTGGTTTCCAGCGCCGGGCTCAGCGGGTCGTGACCTTCGAGGCCGACCATCGACTGGCCCGCCAGATCCTGCACCGACACATATTTCTGCTTGGGTTGCAGCCAGCCGTGGGGCGCGAGTAGCTGGAGCTTGCCCTGGGCGATCACCTGGCAATCGATGTCGGCATGGTCGGGATCATGCAGGCTCAGGCCCAGGTCGCTTTCGCGCAGCAACAGGCTGCGGACGATCTCGCGGGTGGGTTGGCTGAGGAGGGTGCACGGTGCATCGGGGAAACGTCGGCGCAGGGCCGCGATGCTGTGGGGCAATAATAGTTGGGCGAGCGGCGGGGTGCCGATGACGCGCAACGGTGGAGCGAGGTATTGCTTGAGACTGTTGGCCAGGCGCTGCACCGGTTCGAGGGCTTCATAGACGTGAGCGATCTCGACCTGCAACTCCCGCGCCTCGCGCGTGGCCTGCAAGCGGCCGCGCACGCTGGAAAACAGCATGAAGCCCAACTGACCCTCGGCGTCGCGCAAAATCCCTTCGACCTCGGCCACCGGCAACTGCAGCCATTCGGCGGCGGTGCCCAGGTGACCGGTCTGCAAGAGCGCCTGGATCACTTCGATATGACGTAAACGCATGCGTGAAGTCCATGTTCAGCAGGTGAGGGAGTCAGTGGCTGAATCCTAACTCAAGTGCGTGCATATGACTTCTGCTCATAACACAGGGTTATGAAGCGACGGTGGTTTCCGGCAGGCTACCGATGTAAGTGTCCGGTTCGCGCGTCAGGGTGATATCCGACTGGATCAACTGGAACTGGTTGTCATTGAGCTTTTTCATGCGATCGCCGATGGCCAGTTTGTAGCTGGTGACAGGCTCCGAGCCTTCGACGCCGTCTGCCGACGGGGTGGATTCCTGGAACTCATGTACGGAATAAACACGGCCTTCCGCGTCTCTTGCATGGAACTGACCGACGAGTACTGCTGCCATCTGCTTAAACCTCTGGAGATAAATCACTCAATTTGCGGCTCAATAGACCGTGGTTGGGCGAAGTAAGTTTTCCTACAAGAAAAAAATAGTCAGGGGCAGCGATTTTCGCTCGCCCGCTGATTGAATCGTCATCTATAACTACAGGCTCTTTCCATCGGACAGTCGAGAATCTTCCATGAGCAACGTCTATACGATCGCCGTTGTGGTCGGCAGCTTGAGAAAAGAGTCGATCAACCGCAAGGTCGCATTGGCCCTGGCTGATCTGGCGCCTGCCAATCTGAAATTGAACATCGTCGAAATTGGCGACTTGCCACTCTACAACGAAGACATCGATGGCGCTTCACCGCCGGCAGCCTACAGCACTTTCCGACAACAAGTGAGTTCATCCGACGCAGTGCTGTTCGTGACCCCGGAATACAATCGTTCAGTGCCGGCACCGTTGAAGAACGCGATTGACGTCGGTTCGCGTCCTTATGGCAAGAGTGCCTGGAGCGGCAAGCCGGGGGGTGTGATCAGCGTTTCACCGGGTGCGATTGGCGGTTTTGGTGCCAACCATCACCTGCGCCAGTCCATGGTGTTTCTCAATGTGCCCTGCATGCAGCAGCCGGAAGCCTATCTTGGCGGGGCCGGGACGGCGTTTGATGAGGCGGGCAAGTTGTCCGAATCAGTGAAGCCATTTTTACAAAGCTTCATCAATGCCTACGGGCAATGGGTGGAACAACACAAAAAAGTCTGACCAATGACCTGTAGGAGCGAAGCTTGCTCGCGAAAGCGGTGTGTCAGTCAACATTGATGTTGAACGTGACGACGCCTTCGCGAGCAAGCTTTGCTCCTACAGGGATTTAGGTGTGCTGGTTTTTTTGTCCCTTCACGGAATTATCACTCCGGTCATTTACTCTGTTGCACGTCCCACCATCCCGATTGTCTGTTCAAGGCTGCTTTCGCATGCTCATCGCTTCATTGATATTCCTGCTGACCATTACCCTGGTGATCTGGCAACCCAAAGGCCTCGGCGTCGGCTGGAGTGCGGTGTTCGGCGCGGTGTTGGCGCTGCTTTTCGGGGTGGTGCACCTCAGTGACATCCCGCTGGTGTGGCAGATCATCTGGAACGCCACTGGCACCTTTGTCGCACTGATTATCATCAGCCTGCTGCTGGACGAAGCCGGGTTTTTTGCCTGGGCGGCGTTGCACGTGGCGCGTTGGGGCAAGGGCAGCGGGCGCAAGTTGTTTGCCTTTATGGTGCTGCTCGGCGCGCTGGTGTCGGCGTTGTTTGCCAATGACGGCGCGGCGCTGATTCTTACGCCGATTGTCATTTCGATGTTGCTGGCCCTGCGCTTTTCACCTGCCGCGACCCTGGCGTTCGTGATGGGCGCCGGGTTTATCGCCGACACCGCGAGCCTGCCGCTGGTGGTGTCGAACCTGGTGAACATCGTCTCCGCCGACTTCTTCCACATCGGCTTCAACCGCTATGCGGCGGTGATGATTCCGGTCAACTTCGTCAGCGTCGCCGCGACGTTGGGCATGTTGATGTGGTTCTTTCGCAAGGACATTCCCAAGGCCTACGACCCCGAACAGCTGGAGGACCCGACCACGGCGATTCACGACAAAGCCACGTTCTACGCCGGTTGGGCGGTGTTGGTGATTCTGTTGGTGGGCTGCTTCGCCCTGGAACCGCTGGGCATTCCAATCAGCGCGATTTCAGCGGTGTGCGCGGCCTTGCTGTTGGCCATCGCCGCCCGCGGGCACAAGATTTCCACGCGCAAGGTGATGAAAGAAGCGCCATGGCAGATCGTGATTTTCTCCCTCGGCATGTACCTGGTGGTCTACGGCCTGCGCAACGCCGGGCTTACCGATTACCTGGCCGGTTGGCTGAACGGCTTTGCCGGTTACGGCGTCTGGGGCGCGGCGATGGGCACCGGGGTGCTGACGGCGCTGTTGTCATCGATCATGAACAATTTGCCGACGGTGCTGATCGGCCTGCTCTCGATTGACGCGAGCCAGGCCACGGGCGTGGTCAAGGAAGCGATGATCTACGCCAACGTCATCGGCAGCGATCTGGGGCCGAAAATCACCCCGATCGGCAGCCTGGCGACGTTGTTGTGGCTGCATGTGCTGGAGCGCAAGAGCATCAAGATTGGCTGGGGCTATTACTTCAAGGTCGGGATTGTGCTGACGGTGCCGGTGTTGTTGGTGACGTTGGCGGCGCTGGCTTTGCGGTTGTCCCTTTAAACCGAGGTGGCCTCATCGCGGGCAAGCCTTGCTCCTACAGATTGTCCGCGCGTCCTTGTAGGAGCGAGGCTTGCCCGCGATGAGGCCCGCCCAGGCACCACAAATCTCAACCACTGCCCGGCACATTCGGCCAAAGATCCGCCACCAGAAACAACCGCTCGGCTTCTTCCCAATCCCCGTTGGCATTCTCGGTCAACCGCACCATCAACTGCGCCGGTGCCAACGGCTCCAGCTCACTGATCCACGCATCCAGTTGTTCGGTGGTCCAGGTCTGCTCCGCCGGATAATGCGCCGGCGCCAGCCAGGCATGGCGGGGCAGGGGTTGCCAGCGCCCGAACGGCCGCTGCACGACAAAATCCGCCCAGTCCTTCTGATGCAGCCAGCTGCCGCGCAAATGTTGCGGATGCGCGCCGCTCGGCGACGCCGACTGCCCCGGCCACGGGTACAGCAGATAGCCGCCCAGCCACAAATGCGCACTGAACTGCTGGATATCCAGGGCTGCCAGCACTTCGCGACTTTCCGGTCGGGCGGAAATCGGCAATTGATGCTGGCTCAAATGCGCCAGTTTTCGGTCCAGCCGATCGTGACAACCGGGGCCCAGCCACTGGGCGGTGTCGTGGCCATCGCCATTTTGCGGGCCGAGGTAGAGCTTGATTGCCAGTTCCAAATGATGCACGCCGTCGCGATCGCGCAGCAGCATGTCCAGCTCGCCGAGGGTGTGACCTTCGCGGCGGATCGGCAGGTTGGCGGCAATCAGCTCGATACCCGGTGCATGCCGCACGGCGTATTGCCACAAGCGTTCGTAATACAGGCCCAGGCGCCGGGTCCGCGACTGCGCGAGCCAGTGCAGCAAGTCATAACTGTCGTGATCCAGTTGCCGCAACCAGCGTTCCAGGCCTTCCGGCGCCTGTACCCAGTCGCTCCCGGCCAGGGGATGACGCTGCGGCCACGGCGGCTCGCCGAGCATCGGCGGCGCAAGGATGACCCACGCCAGGTCGCGCACTTCCGGGTGGCGCAACTGGTGGGGTAGCTGGAGCAAATCCGGGAATAAGATCATTCTGCGAGCATAGCCTCTTACGTCATGGCTTAAAGGATTTTGTCTATCCCGCGCTTTCGCCCATAATCGTCGCTTTAGCCCGACGCAGAACCTCGCAGGAGCCCCATGGAGCAATTTCGTAATATCGGCATCATCGGTCGCCTGGGCAGTTCGCAGGTGCTGGATACCGTCCGCCGACTGAAACGGTTTCTGCTCGATCGTCACCTGCACGTGATCCTCGAAGACACCATCGCCGAAGTCCTGCCGGGGCATGGCCTGCAAACCTCGTCGCGCAAGATGCTCGGCGAAGTCTGTGACATGGTGATTGTGGTCGGCGGTGACGGCAGCCTGCTCGGCGCTGCCCGCGCGCTGGCCCGGCACAATATCCCGGTGCTCGGCATCAACCGGGGCAGCCTGGGGTTCCTGACCGATATCCGCCCCGATGAGCTGGAAGTCAAAGTCGCCGAAGTGCTCGACGGCCACTACCTGGTGGAAAACCGCTTCCTGCTGCAAGCCGAAGTCCGCCGCCACGCCGAGGCCATCGGCCAGGGCGATGCGCTGAACGACGTGGTGCTGCACCCCGGCAAATCCACACGAATGATCGAATTCGAGCTGTACATCGACGGCCAGTTCGTCTGCAGCCAGAAGGCCGACGGCCTGATCGTCGCCACGCCGACCGGTTCGACTGCGTATGCGCTCTCTGCCGGCGGCCCGATCATGCATCCCAAGCTCGACGCTATTGTGATTGTGCCGATGTACCCCCATACCTTGTCAGGCCGGCCAATTGTGGTCGATGGCAACAGTGAGCTGAAAATCGTCGTGTCCAAGGATATGCAGATCTACCCGCAAGTCTCCTGTGATGGGCAGAACCATTTCACCTGCGCGCCCGGCGACACCATCACCATCAGCAAAAAAGCCCAGAAGTTGCGGCTGATCCACCCCCTCGACCACAACTACTACGAAGTGTGCCGGACCAAGCTCGGCTGGGGCAGTCGGTTGGGTGGTGGAGGCGACTGATGCTCGATCCCGCGCGTAGCTACGACCTGATCGGTGACGTGCACGGTTGCGCTCTGACCCTTGAGCACTTGCTCGACCGGCTCGGTTACCACAAACACGCTGGCGTCTGGCGGCATCCGTCGCGTATGGCGGTGTTCGTCGGTGACATCATCGACCGCGGCCCGCGGATTCGCGAGGCGCTGCACATCGTTCACGACATGGTCGAGGCCGGCCAGGCCCTGTGCATCATGGGCAACCACGAATTCAACGCCCTCGGCTGGAGCACCCCGGCACCGCCCGGCAGCGGCAAGCAGTTCGTGCGCGAACACACGCCGCGTCACGCCCGGCTGCTGGGGGAAACCCTGACCCAGTTTGAAGATCATCCGGGCGACTGGCATGACTTCCAGCAATGGTTCTACGAGCTGCCATTGTTCGTCGATGCCGGACGTTTCCGCGTGGTGCACGCCTGCTGGGATTCGGGCCTGATCGAGCCGTTGCGTGCGCTGTTCCCCGACGGTTGCGTCGATGAACACTTTCTCCAGGCCTCGGCCGTGCCCGGCAGCTTTGCTTGCACCGTGTTCGATCGCCTGCTGCGCGGCACCGACATGCGCCTGCCCGATGGCCAGACCATGACCAGCGGCGATGGCCTGACCCGTTCGTTTTTCCGCACCAAATTCTGGGAAGACGACCCGCAAACCTACGGCGACATTGTGTTCCAGCCCGACGCCTTGCCCGAGCCAGTGGCGCGCACGCCGCTGTCGTCCACCGAGAAAAATACCTTGCTGCGCTATGGCGTCGATGAACCGTTGTTGTTCGTTGGCCACTACTGGCGCAGCGGCAAGCCGACACCGATCCGGCCGAACCTGGCCTGCCTCGATTACAGCGCGGTGCTGTACGGCAAACTGGTGGCCTATCGCCTGGATCAGGAAACCCGTCTCGACCCGCATAAATTTGTCTGGGTGGATGTGGAACGGCCGGAAGCGTTGACATGAGCCTTAGCCGCACCCTTTGTTTTTTCAATCTGCAACTGGCTGTCACAAGGATTCACCATGGATGACACGACGCTGGACCAACTGGAAGCCGCGTTGCTGGCTTCGCCCGGGAACGTCGCGCTGATCACCTTGCTGCTCAAGGCTTGCCTTGAGCGCGGTGATTACGCCCGCGGGCTGAAATTGCTCCCCGATGATCTGGAACAACTGACGGACGCCGAGGCGCTCAAGCCGCTCGCCGCGCAACTGTGCCTGGCGGCCGGTCAGGCGCAGAAAGCCCTGGACCTGAGCACCGGCGATGACCCGCATGCGCAACTGCTGCGGGCCAGGGCGCTGGCGGATCTGGATCGACTCAAGGACGCGCAGGTGGAATACCGCGCGGCCATCAGTGCCAACCCGTCCCTGGAAGACATGGCGCTGTGGCGTCGACTCAACGTTTCGGTGGTGGATTTCCCGGCGGCGGAAGGGCGTCCACGGTTGCGGGTCATCTCCAACGATGACACCGATCAGACCGAAGTGCGCCGCCTGCTGGTGCCTGAAGAAGAGACCGTGACCTTCAATGACATTGGCGGTCTGGACGAACTGAAGAAAACCATCCACAAAAAGATCATCCTGCCGTATCAGAAGCCGGGCCTGTTCGAGCGCTTTCGCAAGCGCGTCGGCGGTGGCGTCCTGCTTTACGGGCCACCCGGCTGTGGCAAGACCTTGCTGGCCAGGGCAACGGCCGGCGAGTGCAAGGCCAAGTTTTTCAACGTGGCGATTTCCGATGTCCTGGACATGTACATCGGAGAGTCCGAGCGCAAGCTGCACGCCTTGTTCGAACAGGCTCGCGCCCAGGCGCCAGCGGTGATGTTTTTTGATGAAGTGGAAGCACTGGGCGGCAAACGCTCCAACACCCGCGAGTCGACTTCGTCAAAACTGGTCAGCCAGTTCCTGTCGGAAATGGATGGCTTCACCCACGACAACCACGGCGTCTTGATCCTCGCGGCCACCAACGTGCCCTGGTCGGTGGATTCGGCGTTTCGTCGTCCGGGTCGGTTTGACCGGGTCCTGTTTGTACCGCCACCGGACCGTGTCGCCCGGGAAAACATGCTGCAGTTGATGGTAAAGGGACGCCCGCTGGCCGATGACATCGACTTCGGCTTCCTGGCCAGGAACACCTCGGGATTCTCCGGCGCGGACCTCAGTGAACTGGTGGAAACCGCCGCCGATGAGGCCATTGAAGAATCGATCAACAACGGTGCCGAACAGCCGATCTGCGACCGGCACTTCAAGCAGGCCTTGAAAGAAGTGCGGGCCACCACCCTGGAATGGCTGACCACGGCGCGCAACTACGCGCGGTACGCCAATGAAGGCAATCAGTACGACGAAGTGCTGGCCTTTCTCGACAAACACGGCAAGGGGCGTTGATGGCTACGCAAAGTGTTTACCGGATTGAAGATGAGCCGCGCCCCGGCGCCCTGGCCAAATTTGCCGTGGCGCCATTCTGGCCGTTGCTGGGACTGATGATGGGCGGGCTGTGGCTGGGTTTGCCGTGGTTCGTGCTGAACTCGATTGCCGTGGGCAGTCCCAATCGCGTGAAAGAATGGATCTGGGTGGCCGTCGGTGCGGTGGGCAGCCTGGTCATCGGCCTGATCCTGATCAATCTGGTGGAAGCGGGTTATCTCGGTAACCAGAGTCGGGTCCAGTACGCCTTGCTGGTGCTGGTGGTGTGGAAGTTGTCGATCGGCTATGTGCTGTTCAACCTGCAGAACGCCACCATTGAGCTGTATCAATACTACGGCGGGGTGCTCAACCGGTTCGCGCCATTGGTAGCCCTGGGCGGTGCCTTCGTCCTGAAGAGCTTTGTGATCAAACTGGTGCCTGCCACCCTTTGGTATCTGGTGGTGAGCTGATGAATACGTCCTATCTGATCGAAGTGGCGTACCAGCGGTTGAACGCCGGACACAACGAAGGGGCTATCGACAGCTTGCGTCAATTGCTCGCCGAAGACCCGGAATGCGCCGAGGCCCATGGCCTGCTGGCCTTGTGTCTGTTGAACATGCGCCGGCTTCACGCCGCCCGCCACGAAGCGCACCTGGCGCTGGCCGCGGATCCGTTGCTGCCGTTGGCGCATTACGCGGCGGCGCTGGTCGACATGGCTTCCCGGCAATTCAAGAGCGCCGAAAGGCATCTGCTGCAGTTGCTCGACATGGAACCCATGGAGCCGCGCTATTACCGCAGCCTGGCCGATCTTTATCGTTTGACCGACCGTCCGAACCAGGCTTTGCCGCTGCTGGAAAAAGCCCTGGAATTGCAGCCGGATGACGCGGCTAACCTGGTCGCCATGGCCGAGTATCACCGGGCGTGCGGTCATTGGGACCAGGCGCAGGTGTTTGCCCGCCAGGCCTTGCAGGCCGATCCGGGTTACGCCGCCGCCGTCGTGGTGCTGGGCCATCTGTTATTGCGTCAGGGCGATATCAACGGCGCGCGGGAACATGCGATCTGGGCCTTGCAGGAAAACGCCAACGATGTCGCGGCGCTGGGGCTGCTGACAGCGGTCAAGGCGCGCAGCAATGTGTTCATGGGTGCCTGGTGGCGATTGAACAGTTGGCTGACCGAGCGTGGTACCACCCGTGGCATCGTCCTGTTGCTGGCGATGTTCGTGGTCTACCGGGTCACCGTGATCACCGTCAGCAGCTGGGGTTATCCGGGGGCCGCCGAAGTAATTGACTGGCTGTGGCTGGGTTTTGCGCTCTACACCTTCACCGCGCCACAGATTTTCAGACGCTTGATGGAAAAAGAACTGACCCAGGTAAAACTGTCCAGGGAGTTCTAGACCGGCAGGCCTTGCGCCTGTCGATCCACCCGTTGACCTGATGCCCGGCTGTGCGCCGGGCGATCACCGCCGTTAAACTAGCGACATTCATTGGAGAGTGTTCAGCATGTCGTCTTTCGCCGAAATGATTCAAAACATCACCCCGGACATCTACCAGAGCCTGAAACTGGCGGTGGAAATCGGCAAATGGTCCGACGGTGGCAAACTCACCGCCGAGCAGCGCGAGCTGTCCCTGCAGGCGATGATCGCCTGGGAAATCCAGAACCTGCCCGAAGAACAGCGGACCGGCTACATGGGCCCGCAGGAGTGCAGCTCCAAGTCGGTCAGCGTGCCGAATATCCTGTTCAAGTCGGATGCCATCCATTGATCGAGATTGGCCGCGGTGCAATCAGCAAAATGTCGGCGCGCCTGGACGGGCCGAACGTGCAGTACGCTTTTCGTCTGGGTGACACCGAGGTGCCGGTCAATCCCTTGATCGGCAGCACGGTGCGCCTGGAATACCTGGGGGCGATTTTCTGCTCCCATTGCGGACGCAAGACCAAAACCAGTTTCAGCCAGGGTTATTGCTACCCGTGCATGACCAAACTGGCCCAGTGCGACATCTGCATCATGAGCCCGGAGCGCTGCCACTTCGACGCCGGCACCTGCCGTGAACCGGAGTGGGGCCAGACGTTCTGCATGACCGATCACATCGTCTACCTGTCCAACTCGTCGGGGGTGAAAGTCGGGATTACCCGCGCCAACCAGATGCCGACCCGCTGGATCGACCAGGGCGCTCGTCAGGCGCTGCCGATCATGCGTGTCTCAACCCGTCAGCAGTCGGGTTTCGTCGAAGACCTGTTGCGCAGCCAAGTGGCAGACAAGACCAATTGGCGTGCTTTACTCAAGGGCGACGCGGTGTCGGTGGACCTGGCCGCGGTTCGCGATCAACTGTTCGATAGCTGCGCGGAAGGTTTGCAAGGTTTGCAGGAACGATTCGGCCTACAGGCGATCCAGACTATTGCCGATGTCGACGTCCTCGAAATCCGCTATCCGATCGAGCAATACCCGGACAAAATCGTCAGCTTCAACCTGGACAAGAACCCGATTGCCGAAGGCACGCTGCTGGGGATCAAGGGCCAATACCTGATTTTCGACACCGGCGTGATCAATATTCGTAAATACACGGCTTATCAGCTCGCCGTGCATAGTTAAGGACTCCAGCATGCGCACCGAACAACCGAAGATGATCTACCTGAAGGACTATCAGGCGCCTGAATACCTGATCGACGAGACGCACCTGACCTTCGAGTTGTTCGAGGACCACAGCCTGGTCCATGCGCAACTGGTGGTGCGCCGCAATCCCGAGCGTGGCCCGGGCCTGCCGCCGCTGGTGCTCGATGGCCAGCAACTGGAGTTGTTGTCGGTGAACCTGGCCGACATCGAACTGACCGCTGCCGACTACGTGTTGACCGAGAACCACCTGACCCTGCACCCCAAGAGCGAACGCTTCACGGTCGACACCAGCGTGCGCATCCACCCGGAAACCAACACCGCCCTGGAAGGCTTGTACAAATCCAGCGGCATGTTCTGCACCCAGTGCGAGGCCGAAGGCTTTCGCAAGATCACCTATTACCTCGACCGCCCGGACGTGATGAGCAAGTTCACCACCACCGTGGTCGCCGAGCAGCACAGCTATCCGGTGCTGCTGTCCAACGGCAACCCGGTTGCCAGCGGCCCTGGCGAAGACGGCCGGCACTGGGCGACCTGGGAAGACCCGTTCATGAAGCCGGCGTACCTGTTCGCCTTGGTGGCCGGTGACTTGTGGTGCGTCGAAGACACGTTCATCACCATGACCGAGCGCTCCGTGGCGCTGCGCATCTACGTCGAACCGGAAAACATCGACAAGTGCCAGCACGCCATGAACAGCCTGAAGAAGTCGATGCGCTGGGACGAAGAGGTCTACGGTCGCGAGTACGATCTGGACATCTTCATGATCGTGGCGGTCAACGACTTCAACATGGGCGCCATGGAGAACAAGGGCCTCAACATCTTCAACTCCAGCGCTGTGCTGGCCCGGGCCGAAACCGCCACCGACGCCGCACACCAGCGCGTTGAAGCGATTGTCGCCCACGAATACTTCCACAACTGGTCGGGCAACCGCGTGACCTGCCGCGACTGGTTCCAGTTGTCGCTCAAGGAAGGCTTCACCGTGTTCCGCGATTCCGGCTTCTCCGCCGACATGAACTCGGCCACGGTCAAGCGCATCCAGGACGTCGCCTACTTGCGCACCCACCAGTTTGCCGAAGACGCGGGCCCGATGGCTCACGCCGTGCGCCCGGACAGCTTTATCGAGATTTCCAACTTCTACACCCTGACCGTGTATGAAAAGGGCTCGGAAGTGGTCGGCATGATCCACACCTTGCTCGGCGCCGAAGGCTTCCGTAAGGGCAGCGACCTGTACTTCGACCGCCACGACGGCCAGGCCGTGACCTGTGACGACTTCATCAAAGCCATGGAAGACGCCAATGACGTTGACCTGACCCAGTTCAAACGCTGGTACAGCCAGGCCGGCACCCCGCGCTTGGCGGTGAGCGAGTCTTACGATGCCGCGGCGAAAACCTACAGCCTGACCTTCCGCCAGAGCTGCCCGGCCACCCCGGACAAGGTTGAAAAACTGCCGTTCGTGATCCCGGTGGAATTGGGCCTGCTGGATTCCAAGGGCGCGGCAATTGCGCTGCGTTTGTCGGGCGAAGCGTCGGCGCAGGGGACTTCGCGGGTCATCTCGGTGACTGAGGCTGAGCAGACCTTCACCTTCCTCGACATCGCTGAACAACCGTTGCCTTCGCTGCTGCGCGGTTTTTCGGCACCCGTGAAATTGAGCTTCCCGTACAACCGCGATCAACTGATGTTCCTGATGCAGCACGACAGCGACGGCTTCAACCGCTGGGATGCCGGTCAGCAATTGTCGGTGCAGGTGCTGCAAGAGTTGATTGCCCAGCAGCAGAAGGGTGAAGCGCTGGTGTTGGATCAGCGTTTGATCTCGGCCCTGCGTACCGTGCTGTCCGACGAGACGCTGGATCAGGCCATGGTCGCGGAAATGCTGTCGCTGCCGGGTGAAGCGTACCTGACTGAAATCACTGAAGTGGCTGACGTTGACGCCATTCACATCGCCCGGGAATTTGCCCGCAATCAATTGGCGCAGGGTTTGTTCGAAGCGCTGTGGCTGCGTTACCAGGCCAACCGCGACCTGTCGAAGAAAACCCCGTACGTGGCCGAGGCCGAGCACTTCGCTCGTCGCGCCTTGCAGAACATCGCGCTGTCGTACCTGATGCTCAGCGGCAAGCCGGAAGTGTTGGCGGCGACGCTGGAACAGTTCGAAACCGCCGACAACATGACCGAGCGCTTGACCGCGTTGGCGGTGTTGGTCAATTCGTCGTTCGAAGACGAGAAAGCCACGGCCCTGGCCAGTTTTGCCGAGCACTTCAAGGACAATCCGCTGGTCATGGATCAGTGGTTCAGCGTCCAGGCCGGCAGCACCTTGCCGGGCGGTCTGGCGCGGGTGAAGGCGTTGATGGAGCATCCGGCGTTCAATATGAAGAACCCGAACAAGGTGCGGGCGTTGGTCGGCGCATTTGCCGGGCAGAACCTGATCAACTTCCATGCGGCGGATGGCAGCGGGTATCGCTTCCTGGCGGATCTAGTGATCGAGTTGAACGGGTTCAACCCGCAGATCGCTTCCCGGCAGTTGGCGCCTCTGACTCGGTGGCGCAAATATGACGATGCTCGTCAGGCGTTGATGAAAGGGGAACTGGAGCGGATTCGCGCTTCGGGGCAGCTGTCCAGCGATGTGTTTGAGGTGGTTAGCAAAAGCCTGGCCTGAGACTCGCGGTCCACCCGAATCCCTGTAGGTGCGAGGCTTGCCCGTGAAGGCGGCCTCATTCCCTACCGGGATTTTTTTATGGTGTACATATCCATTGCTGCGGTAACGGCCGCTTATGGTTCCGCTCTTACAGCGGGTTACTTTGGCGCTAAGTAACCAAACGCTTTCACCCCTGACGTACGGTGCCTCGCTGCGGCTCGGCACGCCCTCACTCCGGTCCTGCTCCGTGGGCCCGCCGCCATCCCTGCCGCGGTGCCCACTGCGCAGAACCTGCGTTCGGCCTTCCGACGGGGCAGATCAAGATCAAAAGCCAAAACAAGATCAAAAGCTTCGCGGGCAAGCCTCGCTCCTACAGGGATGTGTTTCTGTGATCGTTCCCATGCTCCGCGTGGGAATGCCGCCGGGGACGCTCTGCGTTCTGCTGTCGACGCATGGCTTGAGTCCTGCGCAGTGGTGACGCGGAGCGTCACGGGATGCATTCCCACGCGGAGCGTGGGAACGATCAGTAACTGGCGTACGCGCACAATCCCCGAACCAGGCCGGCCGGTAGGCCGCCTGTGATCTCTCCCACGCTCTGCGTGGGAATGCCGCCGGGGACGCTCTGCGTTCTGCTGTCGACGCATGGCTTGAGTCCTGCGCAGTGGTGACGCGGAGCGTCACGGGATGCATTCCCACGCGGAGCGTGGGAACGATCAGTAACTGGTGTACGCGCACAATCCCCGAGCCAGGCCGGCCGGTAGGCCGCCTGTGATCGTTCCCATGCTCCGCGTGGGAATGCCGCCGGGGACGCTCTGCGTTCCGCTGTCGACGCGAGGCTTGAGTCCTGCGCAGTGGTGACGCGGAGCGTCACGGGATGCATTCCCACGCGGAGCGTGGGAACGATCAGTAACTGGTGTACGCGCACAATCCCCGAGCCAGGCCGGCCGGTAGGCCGCCTGTGATCGTTCCCATGCTCCGCGTGGGAATGCCGCCGGGGACGCTCTGCGTTCCGCTGTCGACGCGAGGCTTGAGTCCTGCGCAGTGGTGACGCGGAGCGTCACGGGATGCATTCCCACGCGGAGCGTGGGAACGATCAGTAACTGGCGTACGCGCACAATCCCCGAGCCAGACCGGCCGGTAGGCCGCCTGTGATCGTTCCCATGCTCCGCGTGGGAATGCCGCCGGGGACGCTCTGCGTTCCGCTGTCGACGCGAGGCTTGAGTCCTGCGCAGTGGTGACGCGGAGCGTCACGGGATGCATTCCCACGCGGAGCGTGGGAACGATCAGTAACTGGCGTACGCGCACAATCCCCGAGCCAGGCCGGCCGGTAGGCCGCCTCGCAGAGCGATGCACGCCCCCTCGAGAGGCCGAGTGGAGGTTCTGCGTAGTGGGCAACCCGGCATGGATGCCGGGTTAGCCGCCCCCGGCCATGGATGGCCGATGGCGGCGGGCCCACGGAGCAGGACCGGAGCGAGGCACCGAACGAAAGGGGCAAAAGCGCTTTGGTTACTTTCGCGCTTTTCGAAAGTGACCCGCTGTAAGAGCGGAACCAATATCCGCCGCAACCGAAGAAACGGATATGTACACCAAACCCGAAACCCGAAACCCGAAACCCGAAACCCGAAACCCGAAACCCGAAAACCCAAAGCAGCAAACCCAAATCACCCCACCTAATACCCAACCATTCACCAACACCCCATACCCCCTCAGGTTAACAAAACATAACGTGGCGTCGATTGTCAGACCTTTCCAAAGCCCGATAGGATAAGCCAGCTTCCGAAGGGGCTCTAGATTGCAGGTTTCAGGACTATGCTCCAACCAGCCAATCACCCAGAGCACCCTTACGGCGCCCTGAAAGGTTGAACGGCCTAACAATAATAATGGGGGAAGGTCTATGAGTGAGCCTGTCATGGGTGTGGGTATCTGCCGCCCGCCGGCGTTACGCAAATTCGCGTTGCTGGCTACAGCGCTCTCGCTGTTGGGCTGTGCCGCGCTATCGGCACCGGTGCTGGCCGCCGACGCGCCGGCCGCCGATACGGCGTATTCCGTTGAATCCGCCAAAGCCGCGAAAAGCCTGATGCTCGATGTGGTCCACGCCGGCAAGCGCCTGGTGGCGGTCGGGGATCGTGGGCACATTCTGTATTCCGATGACCAGGGTTCGACCTGGACCCAAGCCAAGGTGCCGACCCGGCAACTGCTCACCGCCGTATTCTTTGTCGACGACAAACACGGCTGGGCCGTCGGGCATGACGCGCAGATCCTCGCCAGCGAAGACGGCGGCGTCACCTGGACCAAACAATTCGAAGACCTCAAACGCGAATCGCCGCTGCTCGACGTCTGGTTCAAGGACGTCAACAGCGGCTTTGCCGTGGGTGCGTATGGCGCCTTGCTGGAAACCACCGACGGCGGCAAAAACTGGGAAGACGCCAGCGACCGCCTCGACAACGAAGACCAGTTCCACCTCAACGCCATCGCGGCGGTCAAGGATGCCGGGCTGTTCATCGTCGGCGAGCAGGGCAGCATGTTCCGCTCCGCCGATTGGGGCCAGACCTGGGAAAAGCTCGAAGGCCCGTATGAAGGTTCGCTGTTCGGCGTGATCGGCACCGCCCAGCCCAACACGCTGCTGGCCTACGGGCTGCGCGGCAATCTCTACCGCTCCACGGATTTCGGCAGCACCTGGGAGCAGGTTGAGCTCCAAGCCGCGCGCGGCAGCCTGGAGTTCGGCCTGTCCGGCGCTACGCTGCTGGATGACGGCTCCATCGTCATTGTCGGCAACGGCGGTTCGGTGATCAGCAGCAGCGACAACGGCGAAACCTTCACCGTGTTCAACCGCCCGGACCGGATTTCCGTGTCAGCGGTGACGGCGGCAGGTAACGGCAATCTGATTCTGGCAGGACAGGGCGGCGTTCGCGCCACTTCGCCAACCGGCGCCGAGCTGGGCAAATAAGCCGGGCCACATAATAAGAAGGGCGGAGCTATGACATCCATGACAAGTCATCACCAAGACAAGGCGACGTTTCTCGAACGCCTGATTTTCAACAATCGCCCGGCAGTGATCGTCATCTGCCTGCTGGTGAGCATTTTCCTGTTCTGGCAAGCGACGCTGATCCGGCCGTCCACCAGTTTCGAAAAGATGATCCCGCTGGAACACCCCTTCATTCAAAAGATGATGGAGCACCGCAACGATCTGGCGAACCTGGGCAACACCGTGCGGATTTCGGTGGAAGCCACCGACGGCGACATCTTCTCCAAGGATTACATGGAGACCCTGCGCCAAATCAACGACGAGGTGTTTTACATCTCCGGCGTCGACCGCTCCGGTCTCAAGTCGCTGTGGAGCCCGAGCGTGCGCTGGACCGAGGTGACGGAGGAGGGCTTCGCCGGTGGTGAAGTGATTCCGCAGAGCTACAACGGCTCCCAGCAAAGCCTCGACCTGCTGCGCAACAACGTGCTCAAGTCCGGCCAGGTCGGGCGCCTGGTGTCCAACGATTTCAAGTCGAGCATCGTCGACATCCCGCTGCTGGAGTCCTACCCGGACCCGCAGGACCAGGGCAAGTTGCTGGCCCTGGACTACCGCAAGTTCTCCCACGAACTGGAAGACAAGATTCGCGACAAGTTTGAAAAACAGAACCCCAACGTGCAGATCCACATCGTCGGTTTCGCCAAGAAAGTCGGCGATCTGATCGATGGGCTGGTGATGGTGGTGATGTTCTTCGGCATCGCCTTTGTCATCACCCTGATCCTGCTGTACTGGTTCACCAACTGCATGCGCAGCACCGTGGCGGTGTTGAGTACGACGCTGGTGGCGGTGGTCTGGCAACTCGGTCTGATGCACTTCTTCGGCTTCGGGCTCGATCCGTATTCGATGCTGGTGCCGTTCCTGATCTTCGCCATCGGCATTTCCCACGGCGTGCAGAAAATCAACGGCATCGCCTTGCAGTCCAGCGAGGCGGACAACGCCCTGACCGCCGCCCGACGCACCTTCCGCCAACTGTTCCTGCCGGGGATGATCGCGATTCTCGCGGATGCGGTGGGCTTCATCACGCTGCTGATTATCGACATCGGCGTGATTCGCGAACTGGCCATCGGCGCGTCCATCGGCGTGGCGGTGATCGTGTTCACCAACCTGATCCTGCTGCCGGTGGCGATTTCCTACGTCGGCATCAGCAAGCGAGCGGTCGAGCGCAGCAAGAAAGACGCACACCGCGAACACCCGTTCTGGCGCCTGCTGTCGAACTTCGCCAGCCCGAAAGTTGCACCGATCTCCATCGCTCTGGCCCTGATCGCCTTTGGCGGCGGCCTCTGGTACAGCCAGAACCTGAAAATCGGCGACCTCGACCAGGGCGCGCCGGAATTGCGCCCGGACTCGCGCTACAACAAGGACAACAACTTCATCATCAGCAACTACTCCACCAGTTCCGACGTGTTGGTGGTGATGGTCAAGACCAAGCCCGAAGGCTGCTCGCGCTATGAAGCCATGGCGCCGATCGATGAGCTGATGTGGAAGATGCAGAACACCGAGGGCGTGCAGTCGGCGATCTCGTTGGTGACCGTGTCCAAGCAAATGATCAAGGGCATGAACGAGGGCAACCTGAAATGGGAAACCCTGTCGCGCAACCCGGACGTGCTGAACAACTCCATCGCCCGGGCTGATGGCCTGTACAACAACAGCTGTTCCCTGGCGCCGGTGCTGGTGTTCCTCAACGATCACAAGGCCGCGACTCTCGACCGTGCGGTGCATGCGGTGCAGGACTTTGCCAAGGACAACAACAAGGACGGCCTGGAATTCATCCTCGCCGCCGGTAACGCCGGGATCGAAGCGGCGACTAACGAAGTGATCAAGGAATCGGAGCTGACGATCCTGATCCTGGTGTACATCTGCGTCGCGACCATGTGCATGATCACCTTCCGTTCCTGGGCGGCGACCCTGTGCATCGTGCTGCCACTGGTGCTGACCTCAGTGCTTGGCAACGCGCTAATGGCGTTCATGGGCATCGGCGTGAAAGTCGCGACCCTGCCGGTGGTGGCGCTGGGCGTGGGGATTGGCGTGGACTACGGCATCTACATCTACAGCCGACTGGAAAGCTTCCTGCGTGCCGGTTTGCCGTTGCAAGAGGCGTATTACCAGACGCTGAAGTCTACCGGTAAAGCCGTGCTGTTCACCGGTCTGTGCCTGGCCATCGGGGTGTGCACCTGGATCTTCTCGGCGATCAAGTTCCAGGCCGACATGGGCCTGATGCTGACCTTCATGCTGCTGTGGAACATGTTCGGCGCACTGTGGCTGCTGCCAGCGCTGGCGCGGTTCCTGATCAAACCGGAGAAACTGGCGGGGCAGAAGGGCAATTCGCTGTTCGCTCACTGACGCCTGGCAGTACCACAAAAGCCGCAACCCCGGGTTGCGGCTTTTTTATGGGGGCTTGCCCGGCACTCAGCGGGGTTCCAACGGCAGGAAATACTGCTCGGCCAGCGCTTTGCTGATCGCGGCTCGGTAGATCTCGATCTGTTGTTTCGAGTCCTGCGCCTTGGCCTGGGCCGACTCGTAGGTCTCGAAGTGTTGCTCTCGGGTCTTGAGGTGCGCCGTTGTGTAGTCGGCTTTTGCATCCGCCATTTGCGCATAGTGGAAATGGGCGTACCACCAGGGCTCATTGTCAGCGTTGAGCAGCACGTAGTCCTGCATGAAGTCCCGGCGCCCGGTCTTCAATTGCACCCGACGGCCGACGGGGCTGACGGACAGTCGATTGTGTTGCAGCAGGTACTGCACGCCCTCATTGGTCGGCGCCTGTTCCAGGGTCATGCGGATGCGCAACTGGGTGGCGGTGTGTTCCAGCGCCACAGCCTTGTCCCGCAAACCGGTGATCAGGGCGTTGTCCCGTTCATTGGCCGGCGGGGGGCTGGGGTGTTGCTCCAGGTCGTCGGCGTAGCGGGTGAGCTTGCGTGCTTCACGCTGCAATTGTTCCTCGATTTCCTTGGGCGAACTGGCGCGTTGTACATAGCCCTCGATCTTCTGCACCTGCCCATCCACCTTGGCCAACGCTTTACGCGCTTCGCCCTTGAGCAATGGGTAAGGGGTTGTCGCGGCTTTGGGCGCGGGGGGCCTGGCTTCGACGATTTCCACCCAGACATCGGGTGCGTGTTCATGGAACGAGGCCAGGGGCTTGTCTTCCATCGGCCCGTTGATGTCGACGATGTCACCGCCCTGTTCGGCGATCCGTGGGCGAATGTCGCCGATAAACGTACCTTTGGAGGTCTTGATGACCTTCTTCCGGGCTCCGGTTGCGGGCGGGGACTTGGGGAGTTTCTTGCTCGCACCAGCCTGCTTCGAGGCCCCAGGCAATGGCGCCCAGGGTTGCACCTGTTCGCTGCGCTGAAGTTCTTGCGCCAGCCGCTGCTCGGCATCCGTCTGCAACTGATCAATGATTACCCGCAGGCGATTGAACACAGGCATTTGCAGCTCATCGGCGAAGAAAATCCCGATACTGCCCAACGCGTCCTGGGCCTTGTTGTACCGGGTGGCCAGGTTGTCCAGCATCACGAGGCGATCGTTGCTTTCGTAGACGTGGCCGGTCTGTAGCTCTGCATGGGTTCGGGACAACAGCAATAACGGATCGATGACTGATTCCAGGGTATGCAGGGCGTCTGTTCCCAGCGATTTGACGCTGAGGATCTTCAAGATCACCAATTGGTAGGACTTGAGCCGCAGGGTCGTCAGTTCGCGCTCGGGTCTGTCGCTGGTCAAGCGTTTGATGGCCCGGGGGCCCAGCAACGGGATTTCCCTGAGTTGTTGCAGGCGTGCGTCGATCTCCTCGAAACACTGGATCATGACCTCGTTGACGTCGCTGGTCTGGCGCAGGAACTCCATGTACCGATTGGTCACCGCCACATCGCCTTCGATTTGCATCGCATCAAAGAGATGCTCCATGCCACTTTGGTATTCGGCGTAACGAACCATGAGCGAGGAGCGTTCCACATCGGCGATGACGAGCCGTTTGCGAACATTATTAATGATGTTCTCCAGCAGGACAGCGAGCCGTTGGTGGTCCACCGGGGTATCGGTCAATGCGCTCTTTTCCTTCATCCCGGCAATCAACGTCACGTACGTCTCGGTCTGCTTGTCCAGTTCAACCACGAAACGCTGCCGGAACAGTGCGCGATCCGGTTCGGTGCTGGAACTGGCCTTGTCTTTGAGCACCATCACGTTTTCCGCAATGTCGACGCGTTTTTGAATGCGCTCCTGCTGCTCCTGGAATTCATCATCTTGCAGGTCCAGTTCCGCGATGCGTTGTTGCCGCTCTTCCCGAAGCGCGGCAATGCGCTTCTTCGGGCCGCCACCCACCAGTTTCAGGCCCTGATCCAGCGACCATTTGCCGTGTCCGTCGGTCTTGAGCTTGATGCCCGGGTGGTCGGGGTGTTCGGGATGCACGATAAACACTTCGCCGAGGCCGGGCACGATCTGCACCCGGAACAGCAGGCCGGCGAGGGTGGCGTGCCAGTGGCCGTCGATCCGGTACAGACCCTGAAAAGGGCCGATGGCGGCCGGTTGCGGCAGTGAGGCTGGCCAGGGCACTCGCACCGCGTGCAGTTTCGCGAACAGGCGTGCCGAGGTCGAGTCGCGGGCCGTCGACAGGTTGAAATCCAGCAGGGTATGGCCACTGCCCGGTGGTTCGGCAGGCAGCCCCGGCGGGGCCTGGGTCACGGCCATGTCGGCCGGGGTGTGGAGGTGCGGCCGGGGCCTGCGCAACGGTTCGAGGCTGAGCGTCGGCGCCTTGACCTGTTGCCCGTCAATGGCGCCCGGGATCTGCGCCACATGCAGCAGGACCAGGCCCAGGTTGAGCAGCACATCGACCCAGGCCTGTTCCCGGGCTGTGACGTCCTGACTGTCCAGGGCGGGCAGGTCCTGGAGCAGGCTGTGGGTCAATTGCAGCATCCAGCCCATCAGCATGGCGGGGCCGCGCAGCAGCGGCAGTACCAGATTGTTGAACACCAGCCAGCTGCCTTCGAGGATGATCGCCCAGCAACTTTCGAGGTTGGACACCGATTGGCGGTCCGCCAGTTCGACCAGCGTCCGGGCATTGCTGTCGAACAGCCGGGCCAGCAACTGGCCTTTTTCCAGCGCCGCGAGCCAGCCGGTCGCCGCTTCGTCGCTTGCCAGGAGCGCGGGGGCGGGCTGGCTCGGCGGGCTGTACTCGTCACCCAGATGCAGATGAACGATGTGCGGTTCGTGGAAGCCGTTGTTGGCGTAGATCGGTTGCGCGCGATCCGGCAACCAGGTGAGCACGCTGCTTTGCAACGGCCCCGGCTGGGCAATGGCGTTCAACAGGGCCTGGCGGTCGGGGTATTGCTGCAGCGCGGGCACGTACATCGGGCGGTAGAGAATGCGCGGGCCATCGGCCTGCACATCCCGGGGTTCGATGATGAACATATTGCTGGCCACATCGCAGTCAGCGCCGGTTTTGCGCTGGAACGCCAGTGGGCGGATGACCATCTCCTGTTCATCGACGAAGCGTTCTGCGCGTGTCGAGTGCATCAGCGCGGCGACACAACGATAGCCTTGGCGGGTGAAGCCGTGCTCGGCCTTGATCGCCTGTTCGAGCGCGAGCAGCGGCAACTGCACGGACAATTCCAGGCCAAACAGACGCCCACGCTCACGCGCCTGGGTGGTGTCGGCGAGCAGCTCTGTACGGATCAGTTCCGGATAGTGTTGACCGACGTTGACCCGGCTAACCAGGTCCAGCAAATAGGCGTCGGTGGTCCAGTCCTGGATCAATTGACCGGTGGTGTGGCGAAGGGTCATCCGGCCTTTGGGTTTGCTGGCCAGGTTCTTGATCGCCAGTTCGGTCAGGGTCATTTTGATCGGTTCAAGGTAGCCGCTGCCGAGGTCGCCGACGGGGACGTGGAAGGTCAGTTCCAGTTGGTCGGGGTCATAACCGGGGGCCAGTGGCTGGTCCGCGAGCATCTGCTTGCGCAGCGCCTTTTTGGCGAAGGCGTGCAGGTCGTCGATGCCATCGAGGAACGTGCGGCCAGCGGTCTGCTGCTTGATGCCCGACAGCGCCAGCACGTGCTTGTGGTAAGCCATGCGATCGGTCGCGTCGGCGCGTTGCAGCCAGTCGGGAAGGGTGCTTTTGAGGCGCGGCAGGGCCGCAAGATCGGCAGGCTGATGGCCGATGAACAACGCCGCCACATCGGTGATTGCCTCGTAGCGTTTTTCCAGTACGTCCAGGCGCTGGCCGGCAGGCAATTTGAGCGCGGCAAGGTTGTCCAGTTGCTGGTTCAGCAGCAGGGCGGCCTGGGTGTCGAAAATATTGCCGTGCGGCTCGAAGCGTTTCCAGGTGATCGAGTCGGCCATGTAGGCCTGCTCAAACCGCGCGCCCCACGCCTGGCCACAAGAGTCCAGTGAAGGGAAGGATTCGACGGTGCCGCTGACGCTACAGAGCAGCACCGTTTCGCCGCAGATCACCAGGATGTCCGGACTCTGCACGCTGAAGGATTGCGCGCCGATGGTCAGCGTCGTTTCCAGCACGCAGGCCTGGATAACGCCCTTTGCCCAGGGTGCTTCAAGGCGCTGCTGGTGATCGGGATGGCGCCCGAGTTCACTGAGAATCTCGGCGTGCAGCGGGTGGCTGGCGGACTGACGCACGGCCGAGGTTTTCAGCACGCCGCCCAGCAAATCCCCCAGCCACTGCCAGCGGCTGCCACCTGTGTCGGCCCCTTCATTCCAGTAGCGGGCCAGCGCTTCTTGAAACGCCACGGACACACTCCCCGGCAACCCACGGATGACGTCGGCGATGAGCTGCAGGTCAGGCTCGCGTGGCGTCGTGTTGTCGAATGTCAGGGGGACGGGGGCGTTATTGGTCAGGAAGCACCGGCGCCCAAACTGTTCCCGCAGCTGCGGCGGCGTGCCGCTGGCCAGGTAGGCGAGCACCTGATCAAGCAGCAAGGTGAAGCGCCAGCCACCTTCGGGCAACGCTTGGGCTATCTGGGTGCGGTACGGATCGAAGTCCAGCGCCGGGTAGTGTTCCAGCACGTCATCCTTGAGCCGGCTGGCGGTGACCGAACGCAGGGTGGGGCGGGTGTTGAACCGGGCGTTGATGGCGTGCGCAATGACGTCGGTGTACCCGGTCGGGGATGAAGCGGTTGGCATGATGCAGTCCTTTGCACAGTGGATGCCTGGACCATAACGCCTGGGAGAGTGGGCTGTGCGGTATCCCGTTACCGCACATTTTTTGATTCGCGCGGGGTTAGTGGTTGTTGGTTGAATCGCTGCCCAGCACCACATTCAACGCACTGCGCGCATCGTCGAGCTGCACGAGGGTGGCGTGCCGCGCGCCGAGGGCATCGCGATTCTCGATGGCGGTGAGGATCGCCTTGTGCCGTGGCAGCGCCAGTTCATGCAGGTTCGGCCGTTGGTTGGAATGCTTCAACGCCTCGGCAATCGCCACCGAGAGCATGTTGCACAGGTTGGCCAGCAGGTCGTTGTGGGTCGCATCTGCGATGCGGCTGTGGAAATCCAGGTCCGGTTGCAGCAGGGCTTCCGGGGTCGGTGCGGCTTCCATGCGTTGATAGGCTTCGCCGATGGAGGCGATGTCGGCGTCGGTGGCGTACTGCGCGGCGAGGGCGGCGGCGGCCGGTTCGATAATGCTGCGCACGCTGGTCAACAAGCCGAAGAACTCATTCTGCGGGCTGCTTTGCATCAGCCAGTGCAGCACGTCCGGGTCGAGCATGTGCCATTCCTTGCGCGCCTTGACCACCGTGCCGACTCGCGGGCGGGAATACACCAGGCCCTTGGCGACCAGCACCCGGGTGGCTTCGCGCAATACCGGCCGGCTGACCGCGTACTCTTCGCACAACAGGGCTTCGGCGGGCAGTTTGTCGTCGGGCTTGAAGCGTCCGGAGACGATCTGCATGCCCAGTTCCTGGACGATGCGCGAGTGCATGCTTTTGCGGTCGGAAGGTTTGCGGTAATCCATGGGGAACGGCGCGATCCTGGGCGGGTGGGGGTGTTGCGCATGATAGCAGGCGCGCAGAGATCGTTCCCACGCTCTGCGCGGGAATGCCTAAAGGGACGCTCCGCGTTCCAATGGGACGCGGAGCATCCCGGGCTGCATTCCCACGCAGAGCGTGGGAACGATCGGGCGAAGGGGTTAGTGGGAGTGACGAGGCACTTCGGAGCCTCGGCAACCAACGAGGAAGTCAAAATCGCAACCCTGATCCGCCTGTAGCACATGGTCGATGTACAGCTGACGATAACCGCCGACGATCAAATTCTCCGGCGGCCGCAAATCCGCCATCCGCGCCGCCAGTTCCGCATCCGGAATGTCCAGGTGCAACCGCCCGCTGGCGCAATCCAGCTCAATGAAGTCACCTTCCTGCACCACCGCCAACGGCCCGCCGGCCGCGGCTTCCGGCGCCACGTGCAACACGACGGTGCCATACGCCGTGCCGCTCATGCGTGCATCGGAAATCCGCACCATGTCGGTCACACCCTGGGCCAGCAGCTTGGCCGGCAAGCCCATGTTGCCGACTTCCGCCATGCCCGGATAACCCTTCGGTCCGCAGTTTTTCATGACCAGGATCGAGTTCGCATCCACGTCCAGTTCCGGATCGTTGATCCGCGCCTTGTACATGTCGAAGTTCTCGAACACCACGGCGCGGCCGCGATGCTGCATCAGTTCGGCGCTGGCAGCGGACGGTTTGAGCACCGCACCGAG
The DNA here is from genome assembly GCF_055179735.1 of Pseudomonas sp. Emmai. Classification (NCBI taxonomy): domain Bacteria; kingdom Pseudomonadati; phylum Pseudomonadota; class Gammaproteobacteria; order Pseudomonadales; family Pseudomonadaceae; genus Pseudomonas; species Pseudomonas sp. Emmai. The sequence continues at coordinate 3,381,531 of NZ_CM143685.1, forward strand.
TGGCGCGAGGTTGCCGCGCAGGACGCAGATGCCGCCGTCGGCGCGGATCGGGTTGTCGAGGGTGCGGATCACTTCGTCCTGACCGTAGATCGGCGCGTCCTTGGTGTTCTCGCCGAGGGTCTTGCCGTTGACGGTCAAGGCGTTCGGGTGCGGGATCAGGTTGGCTTCGCCCAGACGACGCAGCACGGCGGGCAACCCCCCGGCGTAGTAGAACTCTTCCATCAGGAAACGCCCGGACGGTTGCAGGTCGACGATGGTCGGCATGCCGCGCCCCATGCGGGTCCAGTCGTCGAGCTCCAGCTCAACGCCGATGCGCCCTGCGATGGCTTTCAAGTGGATCACCGCGTTGGTCGAACCACCGATGGCGGCGTTGACCCGAATCGCATTTTCGAAGGCTTCTTTAGTGAGGATTTTCGACAGTCGCAGATCTTCGCGAACCATCTCCACCGCGCGCATGCCGGACATATGCGCCAACACATAACGCCGCGCATCCACCGCCGGAATCGCCGCGTTGTGGGGCAGGGAAGTGCCCAGTGCTTCGGCCATGCAAGCCATGGTCGAGGCGGTGCCCATGGTGTTGCAGGTGCCGGCCGAGCGGGACATGCCGCCCTCGGCCGCGAGGAAATCGTCGAGGGTGATGGTGCCGGCTTTCACTTGTTCGCTGAGCTGCCAGACCACGGTGCCCGAACCAATGTCCTGGCCCTTGTGCTTGCCATTGAGCATCGGCCCGCCGGTGACAACGATGGCCGGCACGTCGCAACTGGCCGCGCCCATCAGCAGCGCCGGGGTGGTTTTGTCGCAACCGGTCAGCAGCACCACGCCATCGATCGGGTTGCCGCGAATCGCTTCTTCAACGTCCATGCTCGTCAGGTTGCGGGTGAACATGGCGGTGGGGCGCAGGTTCGATTCGCCGTTGGAGAACACCGGGAATTCCACCGGCCAGCCGCCCGCCTCGATCACTCCGCGTTTGACGTGCTCGGCAATCTGCCGGAAGTGCGCGTTGCACGGGGTCAGTTCCGACCAGGTGTTGCAGATGCCGATGATCGGCTTGCCGTGGAACTGATGGTCGGCGATGCCCTGATTCTTCATCCAGCTGCGGTACATGAAGCCGTTCTTGTCGGCGGTGCCAAACCATTGGGCGGAGCGCAGGGTGGGTTTCTTATCAGACATGATCGATTCTCTTATTGTATGACTATATTGTTCTATCTGATGAGTAACATAAGCGCAAAGTCGACGCTTTGGAAGCGTTGTTGGTTAATTAGTATTACTATATAGTCGTTTTCGATGGAGGGATTGGCCCTGGCGGTTTTCCGTGAGAGGCGTCCCCCGAGGTTCTATAACAACAACAATCGGAGACCGATTCTATGAGCCAGGAACTGCGGCTTATTCGTCGCATCACGCTGAAACTGATTCCCTTCCTGATCCTGCTGTACCTGATCGCCTATGTGGATCGCTCCGCCGTCGGCTTCGCCAAGCTGCACATGGGCGCCGATATCGGCATTGGTGATGCGGCCTACGGCCTCGGCGCCGGGCTGTTCTTCATCGGCTACTTCCTGCTGGAAATCCCCAGCAACCTGATGCTCGAACGCTTCGGCGCCCGGCGCTGGTTTGCGCGGATCATGATCACCTGGGGCGCGATCACCATCGGTATGGCGTTCGTCCAGGGCCCGCACAGCTTCTATGTGATGCGCTTCCTGCTCGGTGCTGCCGAAGCCGGGTTCTTTCCGGGCGTTCTGTACTACATCACCCAATGGTTCCCGGTGCGCCATCGCGGCAAGATCCTCGGGTTGTTCATCCTGTCCCAGCCCATTGCGATGATGATCACCGGCCCGGTGTCCGGCGGTTTGCTCGGCATGGACGGCACCCTCGGCCTGCATGGCTGGCAATGGTTGTTCATCGTCATCGGCACCCCGGCGATCCTGCTGACCTGGCCGGTGCTGCGCTGGTTGCCGGACGGTCCGCAACAAGTGAAATGGATGGACCAGGCCGAGAAGGACTGGCTGACCGGCGAGCTGAAGAAAGACCTTGAGGAATATGGCCAGACCCGCCACGGCAATCCGCTGCATGCGCTGAAAGACAAACGGGTCTTGCTGTTGGCGCTGTTCTATCTGCCAGTGACGTTGAGCATCTATGGCCTGGGCCTGTGGTTGCCGACGCTGATCAAACAGTTCGGCGGCACCGATCTGGTGACCGGTTTCGTGTCATCGGTGCCGTACATCTTCGGGATCATCGGTTTGCTGATCATCCCGCGCAGTTCCGACCGCTTGAATGATCGCTACGGCCACTTGGCGGTGCTCTACGTGTTGGGCGCCATCGGCCTGTTCCTTAGCGCCTGGCTGACGTTGCCGGTGGCGCAACTGGCCGCGTTGTGCCTGGTGGCGTTCGCGCTGTTTTCCTGCACGGCGGTGTTCTGGACCTTGCCGGGGCGGTTCTTTGCCGGGGCCAGTGCGGCGGCGGGGATTGCGTTGATCAACTCGGTGGGCAACCTCGGCGGCTATATCGGGCCGTTCGTGATTGGTGCGTTAAAGGAATACACCGGCAACCTCGCGTCCGGGCTGTATTTCCTGTCCGGGGTGATGGTGTTCGGGCTGGTGCTGACCGGTGTGGTCTATCGCTTGCTGGAGCGCAAACACGTGTTGCCCACGGATCAGTTCGCTGCCAGCGCCCGCACCTGACCCCAAACCTGTAGGAGCAAAGCTTGCTCGCGACGGCGGTGTGTCAGCCCACGCAGAGGTTGAATGTTAATCCGCCATCGCGAGCAAGCTTTGCGCCTACAACGATCGTTTTGTGTCACAGGAGAAAATCATGCGTTTAGTTCAGTTCGAATTGGTTAACGGCGAACGCCGCATCGGCGTGGTCGAGGACGACGTGGTCCGGGAAGTCCAGGAAGCGCGCTCGGTGCGAGACCTGGCACTGGCGGCAATCGAGGCGGGGATCGGCCTGCAACAGCAAGTCGAGGCCCTCGGCCTGGGCATCAGTCACGATTACGCGCAACTGCTGACCGACCTGCGCATCCTGCCACCCCTGGATCACCCGGACCCGGCGCACATGCTGGTCAGCGGCACCGGCCTGACCCACCTGGGCAGCGCCTCGGCCCGGGACAAAATGCATCAGCAGGTCGGCGACGAAGCGGCGATGACCGACACCATGCGCATCTTCAAGTGGGGCGTGGAGGGCGGTAAACCCGCCGTCGGTCAGGCGGGTGTGCAACCGGAATGGTTCTACAAGGGCGACGGCAGCATTGTCGTGCGACCGGGCCAGCCGTTCCCACTGCCGCCGTTCGCCGAAGACGCCGGGGAAGAGCCGGAACTCAGCGGCCTCTACGTCATAGGCAATGACGGCAAGCCCTATCGCCTCGGTTATGCGGTGGGTAACGAGTTCTCCGACCACGTAATGGAGCGCAAGAATTACCTTTACCTCGCGCACTCGAAATTGCGCAGTTGCAGCTATGGCCCGGAACTTCGTGTCGGTGAACTACCCCAACACTTGGCAGGTACCAGTCGCATCCTGCGTGACGGCGAAGTGTTATGGCAAAACGAGTTCCTCAGCGGCGAGGCCAACATGTGCCACAGCCTGGCGAACCTCGAATACCACCATTTCAAGTACAGCCAGTTCCTGCGCCCGGGGGATGTGCACATTCACTTCTTCGGCACCGCGACCCTGTCCTTCGCCGACGGCATCCGCACCCAACCGGGTGACGTGTTTGAAATCAGCCAGGCTGAATTCGGCGCGCCGTTGATTAACGGCATTGCACCGGCTGAATCGGCGTTCGAACCCGGCACTGTCGGCACCCTTTAAGGAGAATTGCATGACCCAGATTCTTGGTCACAACTACATCGGCGGCCAGCGCAGCGCGGCCGGCGCGGTCAAACTGCAGAGCGTCGACGCCAGCACTGGCGAGGCGCTGCCCCATGATTTTTATCAGGCCACTCCAGAAGAAGTCGACGCTGCCGCCCAGGCTGCTGCGTCCGCTTACCCGGCTTACCGCAGCCTGAGTGCCGAGCGCCGTGCGCAGTTTCTCGACACCATCGCTGATGAACTCGATGCCCTCGGCGATGACTTCGTCGCCGTGGTCTGCCGCGAAACCGCCTTACCGGCCGGCCGCATCCAGGGCGAGCGCGGTCGCACCAGCGGCCAGATGCGTTTGTTCGCCAAGGTCCTGCGTCGCGGCGATTTCTATGGCGCGCGCATCGATCAGGCTTTGCCTGAACGCCAACCGTTGCCACGCCCCGATTTGCGTCAATACCGCATCGGCCTCGGTCCGGTGGCGGTGTTCGGCGCGAGCAACTTTCCGCTGGCGTTCTCCACGGCGGGCGGCGATACCGCTTCGGCATTGGCCGCCGGTTGTCCGGTGGTGTTCAAGGCTCACAGCGGCCATATGGCGACCGCTGAACTTGTCGCCGACGCAATCCTGCGCGCCGCGGAAAAAACCAACATGCCCGCCGGCGTGTTCAACATGATCTTTGGCGGCGGGGTCGGCGAAGCGCTGGTCAAGCACCCGGCGATTCAGGCCGTGGGCTTTACCGGTTCGCTCAAGGGCGGTCGCGCGTTGTGCGACATGGCCGCTGCACGGCCGCAGCCGATCCCGGTGTTCGCCGAGATGTCGAGCATCAACCCGGTGATCGTCTTGCCGCAGGCCCTGGCGGCTCGTGCTGAAACCGTCGCCCGTGACCTGACGGCCTCGGTGGTGCAGGGCTGTGGTCAGTTCTGTACCAATCCGGGGTTGGTGATCGGTATTCGTTCGCCGCAGTTCAGTGCTTTCGTGCAGCAGGTCGCCGCGTTGATCGCTGATCAGCCAGCGCAAACCATGCTCAATGCCGGAACGTTGGCCAGCTATGGCAAGGGCCTGCAAAAACTGCTCGCGCATCCTGGCATCGAGCATTTGGCCGGCAGTGCGCAGCAAGGCAATCAAGCCCAGCCGCAGCTGTTCAAGGCCGATGTGAGTCTGCTGATCGAGGGCGATGAAGTGTTGCAGGAGGAAGTGTTCGGCCCGACCACGGTGTTCGTCGAAGTGGCGGATCAGGCACAGCTCAGCGCGGCGTTGAGTGGCCTGCATGGGCAACTGACGGCGACGATCATTGGCGAGTCGGCGGACTTCGAACAGTTCGGCGAGCTGACGGCGTTGCTGGAGCAGAAAGTCGGGCGGATCCTGCTCAACGGTTATCCGACTGGCGTGGAAGTCTGTGATTCGATGGTTCATGGCGGCCCGTATCCGGCAACGTCCGATGCCCGCGGCACTTCGGTGGGCACCCTGGCCATCGACCGTTTCCTGCGCCCGGTGTGCTTCCAGAACTACCCCGACAGCTTGCTGCCGGAGCCCTTGAAGAACGGCAACCCGCTGCGCATTCAGCGCCTGGTGGACGGCAAGCCGTCCCGCGACGCGCTCTAACTCCCCCTGCAACCGATCGTTCCCACGCTCCGCGTGGGAATGCAGCCCGGGACGCTCCGCGTTCCCACCAGAGCCGAACGCAGAGCGTCCGATGAGGCATTCCCACGCAGAGCGTGGGAACGATCGGATACTGTGCGTGGGAACGATCACAAGGTGAGGGCGGTGTGATGAGCTATCATTGCGCCTTTCCACTTGAATGATTGATTGCCATGACTGCCGTAACCGACACCTTGCTCAACGCCCTCGAAACCAGCGACATGCTGGAAATCGATGGCTTGCACGCCTCCGATTTTTACCTCGCTGAAGAAGACGACAGTCTGAACATCGAATGCATGGACGGTCGAGCACTGAAACATTGGGAGTTCAGCAAGGCCCAAATCGAGGCAGCGACTTTCGATCCAACCCTGCAAAGCTGGCTCATCACCGGGGATTCAGGCGAGCACCGGCTGGTGTGCATGGCCGCGATTGGCGGGCATGACGACGAGGAAGAAGAGCATGAAGATGCGTAATTTCTGGCCTCTGTTGATGGCCGGCAGCGTCGGCGCCATGGGCGTGCAGGCGGCCACCGTCGATGATTATCAACTGCTGGTCGGTTCCTACACGGCTGGCCAGAGCCAGGGCATTTATCGCCTGAACTTCGACAGCGCCACCGGGCAGATTGCCGCCAAGCCGCTGCAAGTGGTCAAGAGCGAAAACCCGTCCTGGCTGACGATTTCCAAAGATCAGCAGCACCTGTTCGTGGTCAACGAAAACGGTCCGGGCCAGGCTGATCCGGTCGGCAAGGTCAGCAGCTATGCGATCAACCCCAAGACCTTTGAGCTGAAGCTGATCAATCAGGTCCAGAGCCTGGGCAACGAGCCGACCCATTCGAGCCTCAGCGGCGATGCCAGCCACTTGTTCGTCAGCAATTACTCGGTCGTCGAAGACCCGGGCGGCACCCTGGCGGTGTTGCCAGTGGGCGCTGACGGCAAGCTCAAGTCAGTGGTGCAACTGAGCAGCCACCCGTCGAGCCGGGTCAATCCCGAGCGGCAGGCGTCGGCGCATGTGCATTCGACGATCTCCTCGCCGGACGGCAAGTACGTGTTCTCCAATGACCTGGGGGCGGACAAGATTTTTGTCTACCGCTTCAATCCCAAGGCCAATCCCGAACTGCCATTGACCCCCGCGACCCCGGCGTCTGTGTCGTTGCCGCCGGGCAGCGGACCGCGTCATCTGTTGTTCAGCGCCGATGGCAAACATGCCTGGCTGGGCATGGAAATGAGTGCGCAAGTCGCGGTGTTCGATTACCAGGACGGCACGCTCAAGCAAACCCAGATGGTCGATCTGGCAGCGGGGCAACCGACGTCCGACAAGGCCGGCGCGGCGCTGCACGCCTCACAGGATGGCAAGTTCCTCTACGTCAGCAACCGTGGCACGGCCAATCAGGTGCTGGTGTTCGCCATCGAGCCGGCCACCGGTCAGCTTAAGGAACTGCAACGCCGTTCCGTCGAAGGCGATCACCCGCGCGAATTCAGCCTCGACCCGAGTGGCAAGTTCCTGTTGATCGCCAACCAGAAAAGCAACGAGATTGTCGTCGTCGAGCGTGACGCCAAGACCGGCCTGCTGGGCAAAACCGTGCAGAAATTGCCGATGGATGCCCCGAGCGACCTCAAGTTCCTGGTGCGTCAATAGGCCGCAGGCCCCGGTTGATGGGGCCTGCAACCTTCTATTAATGAGACTGATATCGGCTAATGCTACAAAGCATTTCAAGGCGCGGACCCTCGGAGGGTAAGTTTGCTTCACGGCCTAACCAGGCAAGCAAGCCAACTGACTTCGAGGAACACCGCCATGAACTTCAATATCTTCTCCATCATCGCCGCATCCGCTATCTCCGCCACCGTTGCCCTGCCAGCCAGTGCCAACGTTGAAATCAACAGCAAAAAATCCCACACCCAGAGCTACACCCAGAAATACCTGCAACAAAGCGCCAACTTCTACGCCGCCCTGGACCACAAAACCCAAGCCTGAAATCCACGAACTCCGCTGCTCCCCGTAGGCGCTGCCGAAGGCGGCGATCTTTTGACTTTCAAAATCAAAAGATCGCCGCCTTCGGCAGCGCCTACGCGCGCGTGTGTTTCTCCGGGTCATAGGTTTTTTTCAGCGCTGACATAGACGGCTTTAATGATCAACCAGGCTGATGGTCACTATGGAAAACCCTGAGTGGTTGCACCGGTTTTTTTGATCGATCCTGTGGGCACTGAAACATGCCCACGGAGAACACCATGGCCAGCGCAATCCTCACTTCTGTCAAACGCGGTGCCTACCTGGCCATCGGTCTTTACGTGGCCATCGTGCTCGTGGTGAGCGTTACGGCTCAGTCGCAACATGGCCGGCAAGCACCGATCGAGGTCGCCTATCCCGGTATCCAGTTCGAACACCGCACGCAAAATGCGCTGGTTGATCATGAAGCTATCGTGGAGGCTATCGGCGCATGAAAGGCAGCAGACTCGGGGTCATCGCCTTCCTGGCCGTCATGACCAATGGCTCTTCTTTGTTGGGGATCGGGCAGGGCTCGGCAGGGTCCGTGGCGCGGTCTATCGAATGCAACCACAGCATTGCGCACAACATTCAGACGGCCAAGGCGTTGGGCTTGTTGGTGGGGAATCCACCGTTGAAGGAACGGGCCGGATTTCTTGGGCCGTTTCAGGTGGATTGCTCGGCGTTGGGGATGTGTTCCGTTCTGACCTGACACCAAACCCGGCCTGACACCAATCCTGTAGGAGCGAAGCTTGCTCGCGAAAGCGTCGGCACATTCAACATTGATGCTGACTGCCAGGCCGCTTTCGCGAGCAAGCTTCGCTCCTACAGGTTCCGGGCTATTTCTTCATGATAGAGGTGAACAGGTCTGAATCGAGGAAGCGCTGCAGCCAGGCCTGCAACCGAACATACGGCGTCTGCCCGAACCATTCCCGATCCACATGGGCAAACTGCCGCACGAAAGGCATCAACGCCACGTCCGCCAGACACGGATGGTCGGCCAGCAAATACTCGTTACGCCCCAACATTTCATCGAGTTTGCCCAGGAATTTCTCGCCCTCGGCGCGGTAAACCTCCATGGGTTGCTCGGGGTAGCGCTCGGCGTACTTGTAGCGATTGAGTGAGGCCTTGAAAAACCCATCGCAGCCCACGATCAGTTTTTCCATCCATAACGAACCGAATGAATCATCCTTGAGCAACCAATCCTCAGGATCATTCTGCGCCAACGCCCAGCGCATGATGTCCAGGCTTTCATCAATCACCCGACCATCCACCTCCAGCACCGGCACCGTGCCTTTGCTCGACAGCGCGAGCATTTCGGCGGGTTTGGCTTTCAGGCTGACTTCGACAATCCGCACCTCAATCCCTGAATAACGCAGAGCCATCCGTGCGCGCATGGCGTAGGGGCAGCGGCGGAAGGAATACAGCGTGGTCATTTCACCTCCAGAGTGCTCAGGCCATTGCCCTGGCGGCGGACCTGGATCTGCACCGGAATCCGTTCATGCATTTCCTGCACGTGGGAAATCACCGCGACCTTGCGCCCCTGCGCCTGCAAGCCGTCGAGGGCGTCCATGGCCAGTTGCAGGGATTCCGGGTCGAGGCTGCCGAAACCTTCGTCGATAAACAGCGATTCGATCTTCAACGTGCTCGACGCCATCGACGCCAGGCCAAGTGCCAACGCCAGCGATACCAGGAACGTCTCGCCGCCGGACAGCGAATGCACCGAACGCAGTTCGTCGCCCATCTCCGTGTCCATCACCAGCAAGCCAAGCATGCTGCCGCCGCGTTTCAGGCGATAGCGCCGCACCAGTTGGCGCAACTGCACGTTGGCGTGATGCACCAACAGGTCGAGGTTGTAGGCCTGGGCGATCTTGCGGAAGGTGTCGCCGGTGGCCGAGCCGATCAACGCATTCAAGCGCGCCCAGCGCTGATACTCGGTGTAGGCGTCGGCGATCTGCTGGGCCAGGGCCTGATTGGCGTTCTGCCGCCGCTGATCTTCGGCCTGTTCGGCGCGCAATTCAGCGCAGCGGTGTTCGCTGGCGGCAAACAGGTTTTGCAGTTCGGTCAGCGCGCTGGCCAGTTGCTCGGCGTCGAGGTTGCCATTGTGTTGGGCTTGATGCGCGAGCAGGCGCTTGTCCCGCTCCTGCACCAACACCTTGGCTTGTTCGATGGCTTTTTCGCTGTGCTGCAATTGCTGGCGCAGTTCGCTGACCTGCTGATCATCGACGCTCAACAGCGCTTCCAGACCGCCGTCATCCAGTTCCGGATGCTGCGCGCGCCAGTCGGCAATCTTGGCGCTCAACTCGCGATCTTCGGCTTCCAGCGCCTGTGAACGTTCCTGTTGCGCCTTGAGTTCAGCGGCCAGTTGCACCAGCCGCGTGCGCACGGTTTGCAGTTCCTGATTGGCGACGGCCTCGGCATGGCGCGCCTGCTCGACGGCATGGTCGAGTTGCTGCTGCCATTGCTCGGCGCTGCTGTGTTGGCCAAGCAATTGCGCGAGTTTTTGCTGACAGGCCTGTTGCTGCTCGGCCAGTACCGTGAACTGCTGTTGCGCGGCTTCCAGTTGCTGGGCGCGGGTCAGCTGGCGATCCTGTTCTTTCTCCAGCGTCTGCTGGCGTTGTTGCTGTTCGCCGAGTTCATCGCGCTGCTGCTCGAGTTGCTCCAGACGCTGGGCGATCTGCCGGTCGAGCTGCAAGAAGGTCGCGGCCGGTTCGTTGCGCAAGGCTTGCAAGGTATCGGCCGGGAGCAGGCTGCTGAACGCCGTCAGCTCTTCGTCCAGACGCTGGCGATCATTGCTCAAGGCCTGTTGCTGATTGCTCAGGTGCTGGGTCGCTTGCTGGCTCGCGGTTTCGGCGCTACGCAGCTGTTGCGCCAGTCGTGCGGCGTCCTGTTGCAGGGTGAGCAGGGCGGTCTGGCGTTGTTCGTCCTGGGTGATGCTCTGGTTCAACTGGCTGTTTTGTTGGGTCAGCCAGGCGTCACGTTTGGCGGCGTCCTGATTCAGCAATGTCGCGGACAGCGGATGCGCTTCGAGGCTTGGGGTCAGGCTTTGTTGCTGAGTGGCAAGCTGTTCCTGTTGTTGCAGCAGTTCCTTTTGCTGCGCAATCAAACCACCGACTTCGGTGCGCAGGTCGGTGAGTTTTTCCTTCAGCAGATCCACGGCTTTCTGCGCGTTGGTCAGTTCGCTTTCATCATGGCGACCGAGGCTTTGCAGCAGCGCTTCGGGCTGATGATAAGGATGTTCCGGGCTGCCACACACTGGGCAGGGCTGGTCGTCCTGCAACTGCCCGCGCAGTTCCTCGACGCTTTCGCTACGGGCCAGGCGCTGGCGTTCCAGCAGCTCACGGGTAACGGTCAGGGTCTGCTCGGCGACGGTCAGTTCAGCCTTGGTTTTCACCCCATCCTGCGTCAGGCGCTCGCGTTCCTGTTGGGCCGCGAGCTGGCGTTGCTGAAGTTCGGCGCCGCGCTTGTCCAGTTCCTGCTGACTGGCCCACAGCCGCGACAGTTCTTCGAACGCGCGCAGTTGCTTGCGGTTGTCCTGCAACAGCGTGCTCAGCAACTGGATCTGCTCGGCCACCGCTTCGGGTTCGGCGCCGGCCTCTTTATAGAGCACTTCCAGGTTCTGCTTTTGCGCGGCCAGTTCTTCAGCGGCGCGGGTGGCGCTTTGTTCCAAAGCCGCCAGTTCGTCCTGGCCCTTGTTCAGGCGATTGCCGATCAGCATCAGTTGTTGCAGGCGATCACGGTAGGCGTTCCAGGCATCGCTCAACGGCGCCAGATGGGTGCTTTGCTCAAGCTCTGCGGCGATGCGCTCCAGACGTGCAGCGACTTGTTTCTGCTGATCAAGCAAACCCTGGATCGTGCTTTGGCCCTGGGTGCAGGCCTGTTCCGCGTGCTGCTTGGCGTCGGCACTCAGGCTTGCATCCTTGGCCAGACGGGCGAGGGTGCTTTGCTCTTCAAATGCCTGACGCAGCAACGGCGCGCTGGCGCTGTGCTGGTTTTGCGCCTCGGTCAACGCGGTGTGGGCGCTGGTCAGGCTCTGTTCCAGTTGCGTCTGGCGCTCGGTCAGTTCGAGTTGCTGCTGCGTGTGTTGTTGAATCTGCGCGGTCAGCGGCGTGAGCTGGTGGGTGAGTTCAGTCTTGCGCGCAAACTGATGCCGCTGCGGCGCCAGTTGCTCCAGGCGCGTGAGCTTCAGCCGCTCACCGGCCAGGCTTTCCCAATGTTGTTGGGCGGATTGCAATTGCTCGGTGGCGCTCTGCTGCTCGTCCTGCAATTGGCGCAGTTGTTTGAGCCAAGTGTGTTGCTCTTCAAGCTGCTTGAGTTGTGCCTGTTGCAGCTTGAGTTGCTGCTGAGCTTCGTTGAAGCGCTCATCCAGCTCGGCGCGCGCTTCGGGCGATAGCGGCGTGACGCCAGTGGCCTGGTCCTGCAGCAGTTTGTGGGCCTCGCGGGCCTCTTTGGTCTTGTCGTACGCCCGCCGTCCCAAACGCGTGTAGAGCGCGGTGTCGGTGAGTTTTTCCAGCAGTTCGCTGCGGTCGTTGTCGTCGGCCTTGAGGAACGCACTGAACTCACTCTGGGCCAGCAACACGGCGCGGGTGAACTGTTCGAAGTTCAGGCCCAGCGCGGCTTCGAGCTGGGTCTTGTACTCGCCTTTCTGACTGGCCAGCAATTGATCCTGATCGATATCGCGCAGGCTCTGGCGGCTGGCTTGCAGCTTGCCACCAGCCTTTTCCCGGGCGCGATTGGCTTCCCAGCGCGCACGGTAGCGGCGGCCGTCGATGCCGACAAAATCCACTTCGGCATAGCCTTCGCCGGTGCCGCGACGCAGCAAGGTGCGCGGGTCGCCAGTGCCGATTTCGCCGTCGGCGTCCGGGACTTTGGCGTCGCGCCCGGTGTTGTTCAGGCGCGGCACGGCGCCGAACAAGGCCAGGCACAACGCATCGAGCAAGGTGCTTTTACCGGCGCCGGTGGGGCCGGTGATGGCGAACAAGCCCGCGCTGGCCAGGGGCTCAGCGGTGAAGTCGATCTCAAATGGTCCGGCCAGGGAGGCGAGGTTTTTCAGGCGGATCGCGAGGATCTTCATGGCTGTTCGCTCTCCATCTGCACGTCTTGCAGCAGCTCGGCAAAGTCCTTGAGGGTTTGCTCATCGACCTCGCTGCCGTAGTTGTCCTGCCAGGCGCGGCTGAACAGTTCCTGGGGCGAGAGTTGATCCAGTTCGATCAGGGTGGCGCCGTCATCGGCCCCGTCCTTGCCGCCGCTGCCAGCGTACTCGGCGGCGATTCGCACCAGTCGCACGGCTTTGCCTTGCAGGGCGGTTTCTACTTGAAAACGCAGGTCCGGTTGCGGCTCGTCGAGGCGCACCCGCACTTCCAGCCAGGGTTGGCGCTGCAGGTCTTCGAGCAAGTCGGTATTCGGCAGATCGGCCAGTTGCAGCAGGATCTCGGCCAGCGGCGCAGGCCCGATGCGTTGCAGGTTGACGGCGCGAGGGATCAGTTTTGGTTCGACGCTGACCAGGGTTTCGCCATCGAGGGTGACATCGAGAATCTGATGCTGATAGTTGATCTCGGAGAACGACAACGGAATCGGCGAGCCGCTGTAGCGGATGCGCTCTTCACCGTTGACCTTCTGCGGCTTGTGCAAGTGACCGAGGGCCACGTAGCTGATGCTCGGCCCGAACAGACTGGCGGGCAGGGCTTCGGCGTTGCCGATGATCAGGCTGCGCTCGGAATCTTCCGACACCGAACCGCCGGCCATGTGCGCGTGGCTGATGGCGATCAGCGCCTGGCCTGGTTTGCGCTTGGCATTCGCGGCTTCGATCAGCCATTCGTGGACCTGACCGATGCCGCGCAAGTAGTTGTCGCCCAGATGTGCACCCGTGACTTCGGCAGGACGCAGGAACGGCAACGCCAGGCACCACCCGGCAATCTCGCCTTTGGCGTCGGGCAGCGGCAACAGCAGGCGTTCGGCGTCCAGTTGACCGTCATCGAGCCACAGCACCCGGCCCAACGCGTGAGTGCGCAGGCGCCGCATCAAAGGCGCGGGCAATTCGATCCGCGAGCCGGAGTCATGGTTGCCGGCGATCATCACGATGGTCAGCAACGGCTGCTGCTCGTGGGCGCTGACGATGAAATCGTAGAGGCGTTCCTGGGCTTTGACCGGCGGGTTGACCGTGTCAAAGATATCGCCGGCGATCAGCAGCACGTCGGGCTGGTCCAGCTTCAACTGGCGCAACAGCCACTCAAGAAAACAACCGTGCTCGAAATCGCGGTCCTGGCCGTGCAGGTTCTGCCCAAGGTGCCAGTCGGAGGTGTGGAACAGACGCAAGGCGTACTCCGTAGGAAATAAGGTAGTGGCCGCGTGGGAAATGATGGCGGCTAAAGGGGAGGGAGTTTACTGGTAAACCAGAGGCATGGCGCGGGAGCAAGCGCCCTCGCCACAAAAAACCTCGCTATCCGCTTAGCTTGCAGCCGGAATTCAATCGCCGCACCTCAGCAAAAATCTCGGTAATGGCTCGCCTCGGCTGTCGCTTGTGCAGCGCTCGTACTTGTTCGCTCAGGCGCAGCAGCTCCGGGCTGGGCTTGGCCCATTGCGCCTTCGGCAACGGCTCTGACCATTGCTGCATCACCTCGGGCATGGCCTGCGGACCCAACCTTTGGAGGCGGCGGACTTCCCATTCGGTCAGGTAGTTGGGAATCGTCCATAGGGTCATCACGTGGTACAGGTACCAGAAAAACCCCGAGAGCCGGTTGCGGTAGCCATCGCGAATCTCCTGATGCATGCGCGCCCGGGCGTTGTGGAAGGTGTGCAGGCCTTCGTGGGGCGGGTCGTTGGGGAGTTGCAGGTCTTCAAGGTCCTGAATGGCCTTGAGGTCGTGGATTTCGTATTCCATGTAGCCGCGAATCGCTTCCCAGTGGCTGATGGCGATGGGCAGGCCGAAGCAGGGGAATTCGACGCTGGTCAGGGTTTCGCCATGCTGGAAACCAATGCCCATGCCGTATTGGCGCTGGATACCGTACTGGGTGGCGCTTTGGGACTCGATGACCCAGGCGGAGAGGGACTCCCAGGGGACGAAGACCGGTGCGGTGGCGTCTTCGGGCATGAAACAGACTTCGCGGCGTTGGCGGTTGAAGCGGGTGGGGATGATTTGGAGGCGTTTTTTGTGGTTGTGGTGCCAGGTGAAGAGGCCGATGAGCAGCGTTAAAAAGCCCGCTTGCGAGCCTATTCCATAGGACGCATGAAAGATTCCTTCAATTGAGTCCTTAATATCTTCCCAGCTATATCCAAGTACCAGTCCTAGGAAGCCCCCAATTAATGGAAACAAAAACACAACCGAGAAGGCAACACTGAATGGGCCGCCTAATATCACCTGCCATGAAAATATCTGAGGCCATCCCAGTCCGAAGTCCATGTACACATCATTTAATTCCCCAATGTGAGGGCCGTGCGGCGGCATGGGTGTTGGCAATGGCAAAGGCGCCAGATAAGTGATCCTCCCACTTGGGAATGGCTCGATGTCTCCAGCTTTTCGAGATTGCTCAATGTGCGGGCCCGGCGTGAGGCTATCACTCTTGGTGGGCATGATCGGCCAGCTCCAGCAAATGGGTTTCAACCAGCAACATGGTTGGACGCTCAGTAACAGTTTGAGAGGGCGACACAGGGAAATGGCCCTTGCCACGGGGGTTGAGGCAAATGATGCGATTGCGAGAAACCCACTCACCATTGGGGTTCAAGGTCTGTAGGCAGACAGTCAATTCTAGTGTTTCGGAAGCGGGAGTAAATTCAGCATCAATATCCAGTGGATATTGCAGGCACAGAACCAACCGATCGGGTCCCGTTTCTACAATTCGCAGGCTATTTGCCACTTCCTCGCTGATGACGTCCCTGCGTTCTCGCGGCGTGCCGCGGCTGTGGAGGGGGACAGAAATACGGTGGGCGCCGATCCCCAGGCGACGGGCAGGTTGACCATTCAAGGGCGGCTGAAAATCATTGAGCTTGAGCCCTGGCAGGACCAGATGGATATCCTTGGGTTTGGCCTTTAACAGAAGTTTTTTCAGCCACGAGTCATGCTCGTTCGGACCCAGTTGGGCATAAGGCGCATGAAGCAAAAAGACCAGATAACTTTTGTATTCGTCCAGCGTGTGGTCGCCGCGCGCCTCCGTATCCAGGCTCCACGGCGTGGTCTTTAGCCATTTGTCGTGGGCGTTGATGTTGTAGCGGTTGTAAAGCCAAGTACCGCCCAGTTCCAGCACGGTGAACAAGGCTCCGGCCAGATTGAATCGAAAAAATACAGTTGAGAGTCGTGTGCCTGCGGCTGCCCAAGCGGCTATTCGTGCTTCAGCGCTTCGCGCCGTCAATACATTGAAAGTGGCGCGGACGGTGTGACTAAGCCCATAGGCATTAACAGTTGCCATACCACTCGCCCCAAGAGCGGCGAGAGCCGCACTATTCCGTGCAGAGCCGTTACCACTTCGGGTGGCTTGCTGCCAATTTTGATGTTGCGCATTAAGGCTGAGCAATGAAGCAACAAAACCGAAACCGTAGGTAAAAAACCCCAACCCAATATGCATTTTCCCCATCTGCACATGAACACTCTGCAAGGCGTGTCGCTGAAGACCTGCGACAAGCGCGACACTTCGTGCTTTCAGGGCCGTATCAGTGAGACTCTGAGCCGCAGCGAATCCGGCAGCCCCTGTTGCCGCCGCCGCACTCGCAAATGGCATCCAAACTCGCCTGTTACCAGTCTGACTCTGCATCTCTCGATAAACCGAAACCAAATTCACCCCCTGCACCAAAAACACCAACAACCCCATCCCCTCGCTTCTAATCAACCCCGCATTCGGCACCGCCGCCACGCCCAACCGAATATTCCTCAACAACCCTCGTACCTCCTGCTGCTGCGCCGGTGGAAACACCACCGTCACCCCCGCTCGAGCCGGCGTTGCACCGTAGAGCCGCGCCGACTGATCCGGCAACTCCGCAATCGGACTCAGCGCCGCCGCCAACCGTCCTTCAAGCTGCGTCAACTGCCCACGCACCCGGGCAATCTCGCCCTGCAATTCCACCGCCCGTGGTGTCTTGTGCCCCTGGCGGTTTTTGTTGTGGGTGATCTGGTTGCGTTCACGGGTCAAGGTCTTGAGGTAGTCGCGCTCCCGGATTATTTCCTTGAGGTTGGATTGCAGCGCCGCGTGTTCCGCCGGGCTGGCGACGGTGAAGGTCACGCCAGTGGTTTTCGCCGCATCGAGTAGCCGCATGTGCAGCGCTTTGGGCAGGCGCCGGAACAGTTCGTCGAGGTCGGGGATTTTTTCTGCCGTCAGGTCGAAGCCTTCCAGCGCCCGGCTCAGGCCCAGGTTCAGCGCCGGGCTGAGACTATGCTGGGCCGCGTCGGCCACGGCGCGGGTGTGCTCGGGTAAGTCGTCGAGGGCCGGCAGGTGCGGTTGTTCGATGTTCTTCAGCTCGCCGAGCCAGCGTGGCAAGTTGTTGAACACGCCCATGCCGGCATTGAAGAACAGGGTGTATTGCACGGCCTGTTCCGGCTGCAGGCGCAGCGGCAAGGTGTAGAACAAGGGCCGCGTCAGTTCCGGATGTTCTTCCAGAAAACCGAGGATTTTTTCGCTGGCGTGGTCGCTGCGGCAGATGTCTTTGAGGCAGGCGTATTCGGCGCTGAACACTTGGCCCAGTTGCGCCGGTTCGTGCGCGTCGTAGTACCAGGCCGAACGGTGGTAGCGACCGGCGCACACCAGCATCGTGCGGTCGGCAGTGATGCGCTCAAGCAAGCGATTCCAGCGGCCGAGGTCGACCCGGTGCTGAAACAGTTCATCGTCCATGGCCGGGCGGTCGATGAAGTCGTTGATCCCGCGTTTGCCGCTGAAACGGGAGCCTTCAACCACCTCCTGGATGCGTTTGTTTTGCTCTCTGCCGAGCATGACCAGTGTGTCGAGGTGGCGTTCGACGAAGTCCGCCGGGGCCACCGCAAAGTGCCGACGGGCGTAGTAACGGCGATCGGCATCATCACTGGCGCGGCTGTGCCCGGTGAAATCGGGGCTGGCGCCCTGGTACTTGGCCATTTCGAACGCTTCGGCGTGGGCCTGCTTGCGCAACTGCGCCAGCTCCGGTGTCACCGGGGCATCCGGCGGTTCGACGTTGCCGCCCTTGTTCAGGTAGTCGAGCAAGGCTTTGCGTGTCTGCTCCCGATCCGGTTCGGGTAACTGTTCCAGATCGCCCAGCAGGGCCTTGACCCTGGGGTCGCTGCTGGCCTCGGCCAATGTGTCGACATCTGCCGGACTGAGCAGGCTCAAGGACTCGATGTAGCAGGCCAGCAGGTAATTGCGCTCGTTGTGGCCGGCATTGCTCCAATCATCGACCCAGCCGACCACGTTGTCTTGATAGTCAGCGAGGTCGCGCAGCACGCCGAGGTCGTCCTGCACCACGAGAAACAGCGTGTCGTCCTGATAAGCCGGGCGCACCCGCCCGAGAAACTCGCCGATGTGCGCCTCGCGAAAGCGCCGGGGTTGTTCCCACAAATAGGGTTCGCGCTCGTGGGCGGGAACGTCGCTGACCTGCACAGTAGGCAGTAGAACGGCGTCCGGTGGCGATGCTTCCCCATGCTCGGCGCGGTCTTTTTCGGCTTGCGCCTGCTGGGTCGGCACCGTCGCAATTTCTGCCAGCCACTGACGGGTTTGCTCGACCGTCAACAGGTGCTCGCCACCGGTTTCGCAATTCACCGGGCCGAGGTCGACGGCTTGCATGAAGTGGTCGCGCTCCTCGCGGCTGTCAGTCACTTGCGCGCATTTGGCAGCGGTCCACTGCACCTCGGCGAAGCACATGTGCAAAAGGCTACGCCGTGAAAACACCAGCGCCGGCCGCTCTTCGATAGGCATACGCTGATCGCCATTGACCTTGGCGCCCTTGTGCAGCAAGGCGCTGATCATCCCATCGAGTACGCGGTACTCGTGCAAGTGGCCGGTGACGCTGTCGATCACGTACAGCCAGCCATCGCGCAGCAGACGGATGCCCAGTGGCCGGGTTTGCAGAGCGTAGGGCCGTTTCAAGTCGGGGCCCGGATCGAGGGGTTTTTCCACCAGGCCATAACGTACAGGCAGAAGCTGCACGTGGGTTTGGCGCAACGGGCAGGCCCCGGGTGAGCCGATGGCGGTCTTGGGCGCCGCAGCCGCGGCGAGGTTGGCGGGTGAAGTCATGGGCGGCCCCGTTGGATGGCCCACTGATGGGCGAGGTCAGCGGCCAGCGCAACGCGCTCGCCGGGCGATTGCAGCGACGGCGTGTGCAGCAAGCGGTTGATGTGCGGGTGCTGATCGAGCGGTGAGCCGTCCAGCCAGGTCATGACGTTGGCGTAATAGAACAATTCGGACTGGCTGCTCAAGCCGAGGGCGTGGGCCTCTTCGAATAGCTGCTCGAGCGTTGGCCAACGCAGGGCCACGGTGTCGCCGCGATGTTGTTCGGGAAAGTACGTGAGCAGGTGTGCATCGAGTTCGAGCAGCGCGCGGCGCTGATCGGCGTGGTCCAGCGCGGTGTTCTGTTCCGGACTCAGACGATAGGGCGTCGGCAGGTCAGGGCGCTCGGCCTGCCGTGGTTGATGGCGCTGCCAATCCGCCTCGACGCTGTCGGCTGTCACCACGCACGACAGAGGCCCATACAATCGCTGATCGCCGCTGCCGAACAGTGTTCGTACCACGCCGGCATCGGCCAGACGCAGAATAACCGGCAGCCCCTCTGGCAATTCAACCGTCAGCAATTTGCGCAGGTGTTCAGCGACCTCATGCGCAGACGCCAGACTGAACAACAGCACACCCCATTCCTCGTGTGCGTGCTCCCGATAGAACTGAACAAGCGGCTCGTCGGGCTGTTGAACGGTCACTAACAGCGGTGAAATATCCCGCAGCGCGATGAAGGACGGACAGTCATACAGCGCGACGACGTTTGCGCCGGGACTCAGTCGTTTCAGACGCTGCGGCAAATCACTCAGGGTCGCGCCGTCGAGCAACACAAAAGCCTGGTGCTCGTTCCAGGGCAGGTCGGCAGGTAAAGCGGTCGAGAGCTTCATGCCTGGGCTGCCTCGCAAATCAGGCAGCGAGAGCTGCGCGTGGAGATCAGGGCCTGTCGCTGCTGGGCGACGTCGAAAGTGACCTGCAGCAGCGGCAATGCGCCCGGCATCAACGGCTCTGCCGGCAAGCCAGCGGCCGGGGCGCCACCCTGCGCAATCGGTACGCTGCTGAAAATGCCGTCCGGCCCCAGCGTCAGCCATTGCCCGCCGGCCTTGAGCGTGAGGTGCAATCCACCTTCAACGACGACTTGCTGCCCGGCACTGAGGTGAATGTGCTGCGAGGCATTGAGTCGCTGACTGGTGACGCGGATGTGTTGCTCACCCAGCACCAGCAAATGATCGTCCTGCTTGAGTTCGGTGAGGCGATTGCCGTGGGTGAGGTGGTGTTCTTCGCCGCGCAGGTCGTGGCTGGCGGTGCCGCCGACCACGACCGTGCGCTGGTGATCGACTTGAATGCGCTCGTCGTTGAGCACGAGCTGGACGAAATCGCGCTGGGCACGCAGGGCGATTTCCTCCGCTCCGGCCCGGTCCTCGATGCGCAACTCGTTGTAACCGCCACCGCCGGGACTGCTGTGGCTGCGCAAAATGCTTTTCGTCTGCTCGGCGGGCAAGTCCAGCGGCACCGGTGTCGCCGCATTGGGCAAACAGCCGAGTACGAAGGGTTTATCGGGATCGCCGTCGCTGAAGCCCACCAGCACTTCCATGCCGACGCGCGGGATCAGCACGCTGCCATGGCGATCATTGGCCCAGCCCGTGGCGACGCGCAGCCAGCAACTTGAGTGCTCGCTGTTCTCGCCGTCGCGGTCCCAGAGCAGTCGGACTTTTACCCGGCCGTACTCATCGCAATAGATTTCTTCACCGGGCGGTCCGGTGACGACGGCGTGTTGGTTGCCGTTTATCCGGGGTTTTGGGTGTTCAAGGGGAGGGCGGAAGATCACGTCCCATGGCGTTGCGACGAACTGATTGCGGTAGCCCTGGCTGAAGCCATCCTCGGGATCAGCGTCTGTCACTGATTCTTCCAGGACCTGGGGTTGTTTCCCGGCGTGCTGGACCTCAGTCAATAACCACAAACCATTCCAGTCATCGCGTGAGTGTTCGGCCATGTCAACGAAATGTCCGCTGCGCAGGGCGTGTTGATCACTGCGCCCCCGGGCTTGCCGGTAATCGGCGCGATGGCGTTCCAGTGCGCGCCTGGCCAACTGCTTGCCCCGTTCACGCTCGGTGAATTGCCCTGGGAAGGCGTAGTCCTCCAGGTGCGGCAACAGTGGGCTCTTGCTCTCGCTTTCGAGGGGGGCGCGGGGCTTTTCGAAGTTGTAATCACGCCGACTGACGTGGGTGGTGCGGGTTTCCAGGCTGATCTGGAAGCGATCGATGACAGGGGTGTCGGCGACCATGCCGCTGCCCGGGACATAAGCGGTCGGGCCCGAGGGTTTCGGGAATACCGTCTGGTCGTCGCCAAACACCAGCACATGCCCGGTGGCGCTGTGCTGGAAATGAAAGTGCAGGCCTTCTTCCTCACACAGTCGTTGAATGAAATACAGGTCTGACTCGTTGTATTGCACGCAGTAGAGCCGTGGCCGGTACGTGGCGCCGAGCTGGAAGCGCCATGTGTCAGCGTGCAGGCCATGGTCAATCAGCACGCGTTCGATGATTTTCGGCACGCTCAGGTGCTGGAAAATCCGTTGGTTGTGGCGGTGCGCGAGATAGGCGAGGCGGGGAACCAGGGTGATCTGGTAGTGGGTCAGGCGTTTGCCCGAGTCGCCTTGCGCGACTCGATAGACCTGGCCATGAAGGCCGCTATTGTCGGGGCCAAACGCCAGAAACGCCGGGCGATGCAGCAGCGACTCCAGGTCCAGCGCGGGGCGCTCGCTGATCAGGTCGAGCTTGACCTCGTAAGGCTGGTTCAGCGCTTCCCTGGCCCGGAATTCGAGCACCTGAAGGTCGTCGGAAAAACCTGCAATGTCGAGCCTGAACTCGACGTCGTTGGCCGTACTAAACATCCGCAAATCCCTGTGTCTGTTTAAGGCACGGGACTTTGCGTGAAGCTACGTGTTGGCGAAGTCAGTCGATTCGATATCTGCTGTAGGACTTGTCCGTGAATCGAAATCGGAGCGGGTAGAGTGAACTTTTCTGACAGCTATTTCGGATAAAGCGGCGGCAACCCGCTATCACTCACCGGATCCTGAACCCGCTCCGCCAGCGGGATCGCCCGGGTCGCGCGCCACAGGTCTTCGCCTTGCCAGTGCTGGCCGGTTTCGCTGTACAGCGCGCCGTTCAAGCCGTCCAGGGCATCCGATAGCGGCACAAACCGCGCCGCCATGTCCGCCAGGGTTTCCGGTTGTTGCCGGGCCCAGGCGTCGAGGGCCTGGCGGGTGGCGTGGGGGTCGTTGGCCTGGCAGGCGCGCTTGAGTTCGTCGAGCACGGTGCGTGGGCTCGGGCCCGATTGCGCGGCCCGCAGGATCGCCGGTTGCCAGCGGGCGCGCCACCACAGGCCAAAGCCCAGCAGCGTGGTGCAGGCCAGGATCAGCGTGCTGAGTTTCCACCACCACAGCGCTTCGCTGTCGGCGGCGTAATTCACCGGGGCGGTGCCCGCCGGGGTGTCGACCATCAGGTTTGGATTGTTGCTCACTTGCAGGGTCCGGGCCGGCAGGCTGCTGTGTTCGAGGTGATCTTCGAAGGTGTTCCACCAGACCACGTCCACCGTCGGCAAGTCGATGGCGCCGCTGTGGGACGGCACCAGCGCTTCGCGGTCTTCACGACTGCCGACCAGGCCACGTTCGTTGTGCTGATTGCCCAGCACCGGTTGGTCCGGGTAGCGGCGCAAGCCGTTGATGTCGGTGGCGGGCAACGGTGGCAGTTGCGAGCTGGCCAGGCCTTCGGCCTTCAAGGTCAGGCTGCGGGTCAGGGAATCGCCGACCTGGGCGTGATCCGGTTCCGGGCTCCAGCTTTCGCTCAGGCTCAGGCTGCGTGCGGGTAGCCACGGTGCATCGGCCGGGTAGGTGGCGGGTTTGGCCTTGACCGTCAGCGGAATCTCGGCGGAGCTGACGCGCATCAGCTTGCCCGGTTTCGGCCCTTGGGACGTAGCGTCCTGAGCCGGTTGCACCAGGGTGGCGCTGAACACTTGCGTCGGAATGCTCAGCACGCCGCTGTGCTGGGGAAAGATCGCGTAGCGCATTTCGATCACGCCATGGCGCAGGCCATTGATGACCTTCTCATAGGTGCGTGAATCCCCCAATTGCTCGATGCGCGCATCGGGAATCTGCAACGGGGTCAGGCTGCTGTCGTCGTACAGCGACACCGAATGGTAGATGCGCAAGGTCAGGATCGCCTGGGCCTGTACGTACACGCTGCTCTGGTCGAGGCTGGCTTCGATGAAGACCGGCGCCAGGGTGTTCTCGGTGTCCTGGGTTTCGCTCTCGACCACTTGGATAGAGATCGGCTGGCTGCGCACCTCACCGAGTTGCAGCGACGGGATTTCCACGCTGCCGTTCTGCTTGGGCAGCAGGGTGATGATCCAGCGCGTGGTGGCGCGGTTGTCGCCGTTGATCGTGGTCAACTGGTTGACCTGGCGCGTGCCGCGCACTTCGAAGGCCGGCTCCAGCGGCGTCAGGTCGGGCTTGCCGAACAGCGTCACGTCATTGGATTCCAGGGTCAGTTCGACCGTCTCGCCGGAGTTCAGGCGACTGCGATCGACACTGGCGACCAGCCCCTCAGCCTGGGCCTGAAACGTCCAGAAGAGCAGGGCGAGCAAAAAAGCGGTGAAGCGGGTCATCGAGTTTTTCCCTGATCCTGATGTTGTTGCTGTTCGTACCAGAATTTGCGCCGCAGCAGTTCGCCCGGGTCATCCGGGATCTTGCGCAGCCATTGCTCCAGCGCCTGGGCCTGTTCGCCTTCAAGGCTGTCATTGGCCGGGCGGCGCGGTGGCGTGGTGCTTTGCTCGTCCTCCAGCTCGCTGCCCGGCACCTCATTGGCCCCGGGTTGCGGCGGCGTCTTGGGCGGCTGTTCGGTGTCCGGCGTGTTGGGCTGGGCATCGGTTTGCGGTTCGCCGCTGCTGGACGGCTGGTTGGTGCCGCCGGGCGCCGGGCTGTCGCTGGCGGTGCCAGGCTCTTCGCCTTCGGACTTGTCCGGTTCAACCGCCGGTGGTGTGGCTTTCTGTTTGATCAGGCTTTCCACCAGCGCCTTGTTGGTCAGCGCCGGACGCAAATCCGGCTGGCGTTCCAGGGCTTGTTCGTAGGCATCCAGCGCCGCTTCCAGTTCACCGCCCTTGGCCAGGGCGTTCCCCCGATTGTAGTGCGCCCGCGCATCGTTGCCTTGGGCGAAGCGCTGGGCGGCGCCGGCATAGTCGCCGGCCTCGTACAGCGCCACGCCTTGCCACTGCGGGTCTGCGAAATGTTGCGCGGCTTCGGCCGGATGGTCCTGCCTGAGCAAATGCAGACCCCGTTGATCGGGGCGCAGCCACAAGTCTTCAAAGTCGAAGGCGTAGCTCGGTTGCGGCAGCAGAAACAGCAGCGGCAGGCAGAACAACCAACCCCGGCGCCCGGCAAAGGAGGCGAGCAGCAGCAGGGGCAGCAACAACCAATAACCCTGATCGGCCCACGTGTCCAGGCGCAGGGTCTGGCCGTCGTTGCGCAGGTTGCGCGGGCCATCGAGCAGGCCGAGGGCGCCGAGGTCCGCATCGTCCAGCCGCGCCGCGTGGTAGCGCCCGCCCAAATCACTGGTGAAGGCTTTCAGCCCCGGGTTGTCCAGGTGCGGAACCAGAATCGCGCCCTGTTCATCCTTGAGGAAGCTGCCGTCCTCTTGCGCGACTGGCGCGCCTTCGGGCGTGCCGACGCCGAGCATCAGAAACTCCGTGGACTTGCCGTTCAGCGCCCGCTCAATGCCGAAGCGTTCCTGTTCGGTCAGGGACGAACCGATCAGCAGGATCCGGCCCTGGCCGAGGGCGCCCTGATCCAGCAGGGCCAAGGCTTTGATCACTGCCAGATCGGCGCGATGACCGGCCTCGGGCATCAACGACGGCTTGAGTGCGTCCAGCAGATTGCGGCTGGTGGACAGGTCATCCGACAGCGGCACCAGCGTGTGGGCGCTGCCGGCGTAGACGACGATCGCAGTCTGCGCATCGCTGCGGCTTTGCAGCAGGTCGAACAGCTTGCGCCGGGCCTGTTCCAGGCGGGTCGGCGGGCTGTCGGTGGCGAGCATTTCCGGGGTCAATTCCAGCAGCACCACCAGCGGATCGGCGGGCTTCTGGCTGGTTTGTTCGACCCGCTGCCAACTCGGCCCGAGCAACGCACCAATGGTCAGCACCCAGGCCAGGCCCAGCACCACCCACGGCAACTTGCTGTCGTGACCTTTGCCACCGCTGAGCAGCGCGGCGTGGAAGGCTGGCGGCAGGATCATCTGCCAGCGCCCGGCGCGTTTCTGCCGGTGCCACAGTTGCCAGAGCAACCAGCCCAGCAACGGCAACAGCAGCAGCCACCAGGGCCGGAACCAGTAAGGCCAGAGCGCGCTCATCGACGCCTCCGCAGACGCAGGCGTTTAAGCCGTTGGCGCCAGTCCGGCAGTTGGCTTTGCAAAAACAGGTCCTTGGTCAGCAAGCGTTGCAGCGGGTTGTCCGGCCAGCGCTCGCGCATCACCAGCAACATGCTCAGCAGCAACGCCAAGGCCAAGGGCCAGTGATACAACGCCTGGGCGGGGCGGGCTTGAGTCGGTTGTTGGGTCACCGGTTCAAGTTTGTCGAGGGTGGCCTTGATCGCCTCCAACTCTTTGCCGTCCCGGGCACGGAAGTATTGGCCGCCAGTCGCTTGAGCGATGGCTTTGAGCGCCGGTTCGTCGAGGTCCAGGCTCGGGTTGACGCCGAGAAAACCCAAGGTGTCGCTTTGCTCCGGGTCGGCGCCGATGCCGATCGGGTAGATTTTCACCCCTTCGCTGGCGGCCAGGCGCGCGGCAGTCAACGGATCGATTTCGCCGCCATTATTGGCGCCGTCAGTCACCAGAATCAGCACGCGGCTTTGCGCCGGACGCAGGCGCAAACGTTTCAGCGCCAGACCGATCGCATCGCCGATGGCGGTGTTCTTGCCGGCGATGCCGATCCGCGCTTCATCCAGCCACACGCGCACGGTGCGGCGGTCGAAGGTCAGCGGCGCTTGCAGGTAAGCCTGGCTGCCGAACAGGATCAGGCCGACCCGGTCGCCTTCGCGGCTTTCCAGGAAATCACCGAGCAAATGCTGGACCAGCGACAGGCGGCTGACGTCTTCGTCCTGCCATTGCATGTCGGGGAAGTCCATGGAGCCGGAGACGTCCACCGCCACCAGCAAATCGCGACCGCTGGCAGCAATCGGCAGCGGCTCGCCGAGCCATTGCGGACGGGCGGCGGCGATCAGCAGCAACAGCCACAGCAGAATGAACGGTGCTTGTTGACGCCACGCCGGCAGGTTGGCCCGGGCACGGCGGCGGGTCAGGCCTTCGAGGTCACTCAAGAAACTGACCTTGAGCGCCGGTTCGCCGCTGTCGGCCACCGGCAGCAACACGCGCATCAGCCACGGCAGCGGCAGCAAGGCGAAAATCCACGGCCAGGCGAACTCAAACATGTTTGCGAATCCAGGTGTCGACGGCTTGGGTCAGGCCGGCGATGGCCTTGTCGTCGAGTTTGCATTCGGGTTTGTAGGCGCCTTCGACCAGCACCATCCAGCGCGTCAGGCCGGCGGCCGGGCAGCGGTTGTCGAGGAACGCCAGCCATTTGCGGCCGTTGAGGGTGTGGCTCTGGCTGTAGGGGTAGTGGTTGCGGCACAGGCGTTTGAGCAAGCCGTTGAGTTGCTGCAACCAGGCTCCGGCCGGCGCGCCGTCGTAGGGCTTGGGCATCAGCGCCAGTTCGGCGAGGGCGGCGACCCGCACCGGGTCCAGGGGTTGTTCAGCACGGACGATAGGGCGCTTGTTTGGAATGAAACGCCGCAACTGCCACAGACCGAAACCGAGCAGCGGCAGCAATAAAAGCAAGAGCCACCAGCCTGGTGCCGGCGGCCAGAAACCAATCGGTGGCGGGGTCATCAGCGGTTGCAATTGCTCAATACTGCTCATCGACCTTTCCCCGGTTTCTGTGGGTTCAGGTATTCGCGCAGTTGCTCGACCATCTCGCTCTGGGTGCTCAACGGCATCAACAACACCCGCAGCTTCTGCGCGAGCAATTCCCAGTGGGCGATGCGCGCTTCGGCCTGGGCGCGGTAGGTCTGGCGCAGGTCGAAATTCAGGGTGTCGAGTTCCAGTTGCGCGCCGCGTTCGGCAAAGCGCAAAAGCCCGGCGGCGGGCAGGGCGTGGTCCAGGGGGTCGGACAGCGGCAGCAGCAATAGGTCGCAATGACGCGACAACAGGCTCAGTTGTTGCTCGGAGCCTTCGGTCAGCGCACGTTCGTCGCAGATCACGATCACCAGGCTGCCGGGGCGCAGCACTTCCCGGGCACGGCGCAGGGCCAGGTTCAGGGAGTCGCGGTTCTGCTCGCTTTCGGTGTGCAGCGACTGGTTGACTCGCACCAGGCGGTTGAGCAATTGCAGCAGGCTTTGCTTGCTGCGCCGGGGTTTGATTTCGTAGTGCTCGTTGTCGCCGAACACCAGCCCGCCGACCCGGTCGTTATGCCCCAGCGCCGCCCAGCCGATCAGGCTCGCGGCTTGGGCGGCGAGCACCGATTTGAACATCAGCCCCGAGCCGAAGAACAGCCGACGGCTTTGCTCGACCATGATGAAAATCGGGCGCTCGCGTTCTTCGTGGAACAGTTTGGTGTGCGGCTCTTGCGTGCGGGCGGTGACGCGCCAGTCGATGGTGCGCACGTCGTCGCCGGCCTGATAGACCCGCACCTGATCGAAGTCGACGCCACGCCCGCGCAGCTTGGAATGGTGCAAGCCGATCAGCGGGCTGCGCTGGCTCGGCGTGGAGAACAACTGCACTTCGCGCACCCGATGGCGCATCTCGATCAGCTCGGCGAGGCTGACACGGATGCCCGGCTCGGGCGGCAGGATGGCGTTCATCGGGGTCAAGCGACGGCTACGACGTCGAGAATCCGCTGGACCACCCGGTCCTGGTCGATGCCAGCCGCCTCGGCTTCAAAGGACAGGATGATGCGGTGGCGCAACACATCGAACAGCACGGCCTGGATGTCTTCCGGGCTGACGAAGTCGCGACCGGCCAGCCACGCGTGAGCGCGGGCGCAACGGTCGAGGGCGATGGAACCGCGCGGGCTGGCGCCATAGGCGATCCACTCGGCCATCTCCGGGTCGAACTTGGCCGGGGTGCGGGTCGCCATGACCAGTTGCACCAGGTATTCCTCCACGGCATCGGCCATGTACAACCCGAGGATTTCCTTGCGCGCGGCGAAGATCGCCTGCTGGCTGACCCGGCGCTCGGGCTTGGTTTCGCCGTTGAGCGCTTCGCCACGGGCCTGTTGCAGGATGCGCCGTTCGACGGCGGCGTCCGGGAAACCGATTTTCACGTGCATCAGGAACCGGTCGAGTTGGGCTTCGGGCAGCGGATAGGTGCCTTCCTGCTCGATCGGGTTTTGCGTGGCCATCACCAGGAACAGCGGCGACAACTCATAAGTGCTGCGCCCGACGCTGACCTGACGCTCGGCCATGGCTTCGAGCAGGGCCGATTGCACCTTGGCCGGGGCGCGGTTGATTTCGTCCGCCAGCACCAGGTTGTGGAAGATCGGGCCTTGCTGGAACACGAAACTGCCGGTTTCCGGGCGATAGATCTCGGTGCCGGTGATGTCGGCGGGCAACAGGTCGGGGGTGAACTGGATGCGATGGAACTGCGCTTCGATGCCTTCGGCGAGCTCTTTGATGGCCTTGGTCTTGGCCAGCCCCGGAGCGCCCTCGACCAGCATGTGGCCGTCGGCGAGCAAGGCGATGAGCAAGCGCTCGATGAGTTTTTCCTGGCCGAGAATCTGCGTTGAAAGAAAGGTTCGCAGCGCAAGCAGCGCTTCACGATGTTCCATCGATGACTGTTCCTGGAAAGGGTGACCGAAGACGTTCGAATAACGCCAGGGCTGGGGGCGTTACTTTAATGCATCGCGGGGGGTGGCGACTAACGGCATTTTGCGCAAAGTACGGGAAATGGTGATCGTTCCCACGCAGAGCGTAGGAACGATCATCCGTGCTGGACCTGTAGGAGCGAGGCTTGCCCGCGAAGGGGCCGGCACAGGCGCCGAAAATCACAGCTCGCTTATATAGGTGCCAGTCCCCTTGAGAATGTTCTGCAAGGTTTCTTCCACTTCCGCCAGGTCACCGGCATCGGTGCTGTGGGTGATTTCCAGCGAATCGTCGCCATTGAGCGCATCTGCGTCCCCGGCCGCGATTTCAATCAGCAGGCGGGTAGGGCTGAGGGTGACTTTCACCCCGTCCAGGGTCGATGGCTCGTCGCCGAGGCTGATGTCCAGCGCGTCCTCGTCCGGGTAGCGGGTCATCAGGAACATGTCGCCCTGGTCGCTGTGGCAGCAGAGCATGGCCATGTTGTCTTCTTCGTCATCGCACGGGTTGACGATCAAGAGGGCGGTGGTCATTTGCATGGGGAATTCCTGGCTCGGGGAGCATGGTGAAGACGAACAAAGCGCGATTCTGCCAGCCGCCGGGAATTTCTGCTCGTCTGAGTGTCAGAAGATGTGTCGTGAACATCCGGGGTGTTGCTGGTCATTTCGGGTACGGATGTGCCGCAAAACCGGGCTTTAACCCCCCGTTTTTCCGTGCGGCTGCTAGTGTTGTTCGATGCACAAGGCGCAAGCTGCGTGCCGATGACCGAATATGTCGCAGCACCGCAAGCAGGCACGTTGTCGCACTCGTTAAGCTGCGCATCGAATGGATACCCGTAAAGGCATTGTGCAATTCATCGTACAGTCGCTTTTGCCGATACCCATTCTTGGAAGGTGAATGTGACCTGAGTGTCTCGTCCAGCTTCACCCACCTGTCTCCCTGTTTCCTCTGCCCGAGAATCAGGAACAGGGTGACGGATCGCCCCGAAAGGGGTTTTGCACGCGACGCTTCCATCAATAACAAGCCCAAGCGGAGTACCACAGATGGCGTTCTTCACCGCAGCCAGCAAAGCCGACTTCCAGCACCAACTGCAAGCGGCACTGGCGCAGCACATCAGTGAACAGGCACTGCCACAAGTGGCGCTGTTTGCTGAACAATTTTTCGGCATCATTTCCCTCGACGAGCTGACCCAGCGTCGGTTGTCCGACCTCGCCGGCTGCACCCTTTCTGCATGGCGCCTGCTTGAGCGCTTTGATCACGCGCAACCACAGGTTCGCGTCTACAACCCCGATTACGAACGCCACGGCTGGCAGTCGACCCACACCGCGGTCGAAGTGCTGCACCACGACCTGCCATTCCTCGTGGACTCGGTGCGTACCGAGCTGAACCGTCGCGGCTATAGCATCCACACCTTGCAAACCACTGTGCTGAGCGTGCGTCGCGGCAGCAAGGGCGAGCTGCTGGAAATCCTGCCGAAGGGCACCCAGGGCGAAGGCATCCTGCAAGAATCGCTGATGTACTTGGAAATCGACCGTTGCGCCAACGCGGCCGAACTGAATGTCCTGAGCAAGGAACTGGAACAGGTTCTCGGCGAAGTCCGCGTTGCGGTCGCCGATTTCGAGCCGATGAAAGTCAAGGTCCAGGAAATCCTCACGGGCCTGGACAACAGCCAGTTCAAGGTTGATCCAGAAGAAAAAGCCGAAATCAAAAGCTTCCTGGAATGGCTGGTGGGCAACCACTTCACCTTCCTGGGCTACGAAGAATTCGTGGTCAGCGACCAGGCCGACGGCGGTCACATCGAGTACGACGAGCAGTCCTTCCTCGGCCTGACCAAACTGCTGCGCACCGGCCTGACCTACGAAGACCTGCGCATCGAAGATTACGCGGTGAACTACCTGCGCGAACCGACCCTGCTGTCGTTCGCCAAGGCTGCACACCCAAGCCGTGTGCACCGTCCGGCATACCCGGACTACGTGTCGATCCGTGAAATCGATGCCGACGGCAAAGTCATCAAGGAATGCCGCTTCATGGGCCTCTACACCTCCTCGGTGTATGGCGAGAGCGTGCGGGTCATCCCGTACATCCGCCGCAAGGTCGAAGAAATCGAACGCCGCTCCGGCTTCCAGGCCAAGGCTCACCTGGGCAAGGAACTGGCGCAGGTGGTCGAAGTGCTGCCCCGCGACGATCTGTTCCAGACTCCGGTGGACGAGCTGTTCAGCACCGTGATGTCGATCGTGCAGATTCAGGAACGCAACAAGATCCGCGTGTTCCTGCGCAAAGACCCGTACGGCCGCTTCTGCTACTGCCTGGCCTATGTGCCGCGTGACATCTACTCCACCGAAGTGCGCCAGAAGATCCAGCAAGTGCTGATGGATCGCCTGAAAGCCTCGGATTGCGAGTTCTGGACCTTCTTCTCCGAGTCCGTACTGGCTCGCGTACAGCTGATTCTGCGGGTTGATCCGAAGAATCGCCTGGATATCGACCCGGTCCTGCTGGAAAAAGAAGTGGTCCAGGCCTGCCGCAGCTGGCAGGACGACTACGCCAGCCTGGTCGTGGAAAACTTCGGCGAAGCCCACGGCACCAACGTGCTGGCCGACTTCCCGAAAGGCTTCCCGGCCGGTTACCGCGAGCGTTTCGCCGCGCATTCGGCCGTGGTCGACATGCAGCACCTGCTGAGCCTGACCGAGAAAAACCCGCTGGTCATGAGCTTCTATCAGCCGCTGGGCCAGGTCTCCGGTCAACGCGAGCTGCATTGCAAGCTGTACCACGCCGATACGCCGCTGGCGCTGTCCGACGTGTTGCCGATCCTGGAAAACCTCGGCCTGCGCGTGCTGGGCGAGTTCCCGTATCGCTTGCGTCACAACAGCGGCCGCGAGTTCTGGATTCACGATTTCGCCTTCACCGCCGCTGACGGCCTGGAACTCGACATCCAGCAACTCAACGACACGCTGCAGGACGCCTTCGTCCACATCGTGCGTGGCGATGCCGAGAACGATGCGTTCAACCGCCTGGTGCTGACCGCCGGCCTGCCATGGCGCGACGTGGCACTGCTGCGTGCCTACGCCCGCTACATGAAGCAGATTCGTCTGGGCTTCGACCTGGGCTACATCGCCAGCACCCTGAACAACCACACCGACATCGCTCGCGAGTTGACCCGGTTGTTCAAGACCCGTTTCTACCTGGCGCGCAAGCTGACCAGCGACGACCTGGAAGACAAGCAGCAACGTCTGGAACAGGCCATCGTCACCGCACTGGACGACGTCCAGGTGCTGAACGAAGACCGCATCCTGCGTCGCTACCTGGACCTGATCAAGGCCACGCTGCGCACCAACTTCTACCAGACCGATGCGCAGGGCCATAACAAGTCCTACTTCAGCTTCAAGTTCAACCCGCACCAGATCCCAGAGCTGCCGAAGCCAGTACCGAAGTTCGAAATCTTCGTCTATTCGCCGCGCGTCGAAGGCGTGCACCTGCGTTTCGGCAACGTCGCTCGTGGCGGTCTGCGCTGGTCCGACCGTGAAGAAGACTACCGCACCGAAGTGCTGGGCCTGGTAAAAGCCCAGCAAGTGAAGAACTCGGTCATCGTGCCGGTTGGCGCCAAGGGCGGCTTCTTGCCGCGTCGCCTGCCATTGGGCGGCGGTCGGGACGAAATCGCGGCCGAGGGCATCGCCTGCTACCGCATCTTCATCTCGGGCCTGTTGGACATCACCGACAACCTGAAAGACGGCGCGCTGGTGCCGCCGGCCAACGTCGTGCGTCATGACGACGATGACCCGTACCTGGTGGTGGCAGCGGACAAGGGCACTGCAACCTTCTCCGACATCGCCAACGGCATCGCCATCGACTACGGCTTCTGGCTGGGTGACGCGTTCGCTTCCGGTGGTTCTGCCGGTTACGACCACAAGAAAATGGGCATCACTGCCAAAGGCGCGTGGGTCGGCGTACAACGCCACTTCCGCGAGCGCGGCATCAATGTCCAGGAAGACAGCATCACGGTAGTCGGCGTCGGCGACATGGCCGGTGACGTGTTCGGTAACGGTTTGTTGATGTCCGACAAGCTGCAACTGGTCGCCGCCTTCAACCACCTGCACATCTTCATCGATCCTAATCCGCAACCGGCCAACAGCTTCGTCGAGCGTCAGCGCTTGTTCGACCTGCCGCGTTCGGCCTGGACCGATTACGACACCAGCATCATGTCCGAAGGCGGCGGGATCTTCTCCCGCAGCGCGAAAAGCATCGCGATTTCCCCGCAGATGAAAGAGCGCTTTGACATTCAGGCTGACAAGCTGACCCCAACCGAACTGCTGAATGCCTTGCTCAAGGCGCCGGTAGACCTGTTGTGGAACGGCGGTATCGGCACCTACGTCAAGGCCAGCAGCGAAAGCCACGCCGATGTCGGCGACAAGGCCAACGATGCACTGCGCGTGAACGGCAACGAACTGCGCTGCAAAGTCGTGGGCGAGGGCGGTAACCTCGGGATGACCCAGCTGGGTCGTGTCGAATTCGGCCTCAATGGCGGCGGCTCCAACACCGACTTCATCGACAACGCCGGTGGCGTGGACTGCTCCGACCACGAAGTGAACATCAAGATCCTGCTGAACGAAGTGGTTCAGGCCGGTGACATGACCGACAAGCAACGCAATCAGTTGCTGGCGAGCATGACCGACGAAGTCGGCAACCTGGTGCTGGGCAACAACTACAAGCAGACCCAGGCCCTGTCCCTGGCGGCCCGCCGTGCCTACGTGCGGATTGCCGAATACAAGCGTCTGATGAACGATCTGGAAGGCCGCGGCAAGCTGGATCGCGCCATCGAGTTCCTGCCGACGGAAGAAGCCATCAACGAGCGCGTTGCGGCAGGCCATGGCCTGACCCGTGCCGAGCTGTCGGTGCTGATTTCCTACAGCAAGATCGACCTCAAAGAAGCACTGCTCAACTCGCAAGTGCCGGACGACGATTACCTGACCCGCGACATGGAAACCGCTTTCCCGCCGAGCCTGGTGAGCAAGTTCTCCGAAGCCATGCGCCGTCACCGTCTGAAGCGCGAAATCGTCAGCACCCAGATCGCCAACGATCTGGTGAACCACATGGGCATCACCTTCGTTCAACGACTCAAAGAGTCGACCGGCATGAGCCCGGCGAACGTGGCCGGTGCCTACGTGATCGTGCGTGACATCTTCCATCTCCCGCACTGGTTCCGTCAGATTGAAGCCCTGGACTACCAGGTTTCCGCCGACGTGCAATTGGAGCTGATGGACGAGCTGATGCGTCTGGGTCGCCGCGCTACACGCTGGTTCCTGCGTGCCCGCCGCAACGAGCAGAACGCTGCCCGTGACGTTGCGCACTTCGGTCCGCACCTGAAGGAGCTGGGTCTCAAGCTCGACGAGCTGCTGAGTGGCGAAATCCACGAAAACTGGCAGACCCGTTACGAGGCGTATGTCGAAGCCGGAGTGCCGGAGTTGCTCGCGCGTATGGTGGCTGGCACTTCGCACCTGTACACCTTGCTGCCGATCATTGAAGCGGCCGACGTGACCGGCCAGAACGCAGCAGACGTCGCGAAGGCTTACTTCGCCGTCGGCAGCGCGCTGGACATCACCTGGTACCTGCAACAGATCAGCGCGCTGCCGGTTGAAAACAACTGGCAAGCCCTGGCCCGTGAAGCGTTCCGCGATGATGTGGACTGGCAGCAACGTGCGATCACCATCTCCGTCCTGCAACAGGGCGACGGCACCCAGGACGTGGAAACACGTCTGGCGCTGTGGATGGAAGAGCACGAAGGCATGATCGAACGCTGGCGCGCCATGCTGGTGGAAATCCGTGCCGCCAGCGGCACGGACTACGCCATGTACGCGGTGGCCAACCGTGAGTTGCTCGACCTGGCGTTGAGCGGTCAGGCGGTAGTGCCTGTCGTTGCTGCACTGGAGCTGGAACCGGCGGCCTGATTCAGTCAGTCGCCGAATAAAAAACCCCGTATCGAGAGATACGGGGTTTTTTTTTTAGCTTCGCGATCACTCAAGCCAGATAGCGAAGTATGGCCGGGGTCACGTTTTCGGGTGGCGACGTCAGACCGGAAATCACGATTCGGTCTTTACGATCAATGGCGAGGGCCTGGGCTAATTGACCCTCTGCGCTAACCCATCCTTCATTCGTGCTGAACGTGAGGTCGGGTGAACCATCTGGCATGAATCGTCCGGTAGCGATGTAGGGTGTGCTGTCAGGGCCTTCAAGCGAGCCGCCGGTAGCGACGATCCGTCCTGCGTGATCAATCGTCCCCGCATGCCAGTTGAATTGTCTGTTTGCATCGGTCGGCACCAGCACTGGGTTGCCATGATTGAAACCCGGATCGACATGGCCTTTTGCATTGAGGCAGACAATCAGTCCCTTGGCTGGAGTGGCAAGCTTCTGGCCAATCCCGACCGCCTTATCCTCGTCCTTCATGGCGAGGGCAACGACATTCGTTTCCAATGGCAAGTCGTCCAGCACAAAAAAACCGTCACGTCCGAAACTCTTGTCGAGTTCCCCATCGATGAAGTAGCGGGCAAACATTGCGAATATTTCGCCATCCACTTCGGCGGTTCCCCCCAATACAACGGTATTTGCGCTGGCTTGAACGATGCGCGTGGTAGTGGATGAGTACTTAGGGTGCCTTGCAGGTCGGTAGTGTCTGCCGTTGTCGAAGCTGTCGTCAGGACGACCGTTCTCCAGTAATCGAATGAGCCAGCCTTGGAAGACCAACAGCATTTTCCCGTCGGCCAGGATCACGGGGGTTTGGGATGAACCATTAGTGGCGAACGGGTCGGCCCCGGACAGGCCGGAGGAACCCTCGGCGGCGTTGGGAACCGGGATGACCGATTTTCCGTACTGACCGAATTCTGTGACGTAATGGCCTGAAGCATTGAAGAGGGCGAGGGCGGGCAGTCTTTGGGGACCGGGTGGGTCGTAAACGCCGGTCAGCAGTATTGTCCCGTTATTAAGAATCGAAACGCCGGTACTTAGGGACAATCCATCTCCCTCTGCGAACACATCGTGAATCACGCCGTTATTGCCGAATTGTCTATCTACGGTGCCGTCCTCCAACAGGCGGCCCAATAGGAAACGCGGGGGGGAGGAGCTGGTGAACAGCACCCTGGAGTCGAGGTCGGTGACTAAACCCGAAATTCTCGACACTGAGGTGGAGGTGTCCGGAATGTGAATCACGACTCTCCCGGCCTCTCCGAAGGAGGGGTCAAGGCGCGCAGCCGATGTTGAATCTGTATGTGCAGTGCTCATGGGCAAACCCTCGGGTTTTTCGGAAGGTATTGGCCATTGCTCGGGTCAATACCCTGAGCTGCGATTACGCGCGAGAGGCGCGGAGCGTGTCTACTGTCAGACTTGACAGTGGACAGTCCCGGCTATTTGTGGCTGATGAACCTTGCGCTTGCCTGGAGGGTTTTGGGGTGATTGGGCGGACCTCTTCGCGGGCAAGCCTCGCTCCTACGGGGGTTAGTGTTGTTCGCAAATAACGGGTTCAACCCAATCCTGTAGGAGCGAGGCTTGCCCGCGAAGAGGCCATTATCTTCAATACAACTTCTGACCCGTTTGACTATCAATCATCGATACATTAGTTGTCGATCTGGTCAATAAATTACTGAGCGACTGGTCAAACTTCTGCAACGCCCGAACTTGCACATCCTGTTGCTGGTTAATATCCGCGACAATCTCTTCGCTGCGTTTAAAGTCCGCCCATACAGGACGCAATGACTTGGCATCATGCCCCTGTGCGGTGCCAATGTAGTTGAACTTCGCATCATAAAAATCCGCACTGACTTCGGCCTTGATATCCGAACTGCGGGAGGTCATCAGTTGGCTGTGGGTATCGACAATGGCCACCACATCCGGCCGGGCGGCCTTGAGGCTTTGCATGTCCGGATAGACCGTCACCGAACCGAACTGGCGCTGTAACAACGCTTTGACCCCCTCCACGGCAAAGTCCGGGTTGGACGTGGCCACGTAGGCGTCGTGTATCGACTGCACCAGCAGGCTCTGGCCAAAACCGGTGCCGGCGTTGGCCTGGTAGTGGCGCAGATAGTCGCGGTTGGCCTGGGTACTTGGGCTGTAGAGGATGCCCAGAGACACATTGCTGCCATTGGCGATATGGGTGGCGCTGGAGCGACCGACCGGCGCGCTGAGCAGCGTGTCCAGCGACGAAACCGCTTTGGGCGCGGTGGGCACCGAGCAACCGGCTAACAGTGCGGCAACAGTCAATGTACTGATAAGCACACGTTTCATGGTGTATCTCCAGTGAAACAACGGAAGTTGAGTGACCGGTAATACCGGCGATGAACTCAGACTAAACCTGTCTTCACTGAATGAAACCGTCCATGAATACACTTATTGACTGATCCATAGTTTTGTTTGCTGTAAACGGTTTGATCTAATTGCCCGGGGTAATAAAAAGGCCCGAATCAACGATTCGGGCCTGTTTATTTATGGCTGATGCAACAGCGATCAGTTTTCCAAGGGGATCAACACTTTCTCATCCGGCGACAACACCATGAACACCAGCAACTTCGCCGGTTTGGTCGCACTGGCATTTTTCGAGATCAAATGCTCGGAACCCGCCGGCTCGTACCAGAACTGGCCCGTCTTGTAGGTGATCGCTTTCTGGCCCTTGACCTGGGAAATGACCTGGCCTTGCAGCACATAAGCCATGGCCGTGCCTTCATGTTTATGGGCGATGGACGATTGGCCGGGTTTGTAGTCGACCTCGATCATCATGGCCTTTTTGCCGGGCACGTTTTGCAGCAGTTCATCTTGCAGCACCGTGACCTTTTCCGACGGGTCGTGGGCGAAGGCCGAGGCGGAAACGGTCAGGGCCAGGGCGGCCAGTACATGCAGAGCTTTCATGGTTGATCACCTGGGGGTGGTTAGTCGTCAGGGATCACAGTAAGCCGCGGGGCGGGGTAACAAAACGGCCAATTTTCGGGAAGGTGAGGGGGCCAATCCTCCCCTGACTGATCGTTCCCATGCTCCGCGTGGGAATACCGCATCGGGCGCTCCGCGTTCGGCTTTGGATGTGACGCGCAGCGTCCCGGGATGCATTCCCACGCAGAGCGTGGGAACGATCATCATCAGGCAGAGGTGTTGTTTTTAAACAATCGGGAAGCTATTGAAATCCACGGCATTCGCCAATCGGCTATCGATCAAACCGATAAAGCCCTGCACTTCGGGGCAGTTGAAATGCGATTGCATGGCCGCTTCCGATTGCCAGCGTGCGCTGACCGTCCAGCGGTTGTCGTCCTCAGGGCAGCGGTCGACCATATAGGAATCGCAACCTGGAAGTTCGCGCAGGGTGTCGACAATCTTTTGCAGTTGCTTGCCCAGTTCTTCCGAGCGGCCCGCAGCCGCCTGCACCTGTACGGTATTGATCACTTCGTTGGACATTGCTCACACTCCTGAATCAGGCCGGACGAATCCTGCTCATTGAGGGATAACGCCCCTGCACAATAGTCCTGCACCGTGGGACCGCCAATAGCCAATCGCCGGATAAACCCACAGACCATTCCTCACGCCACCTGCTGCAAAATGTCGCGCAGACGGTCCAGCGCGGTGTCGATGTCCAGGGTTTCGATCGCACCAAAGCCCATGAGCAGCCCGGCCTGCGGTGCTCGCTGATAGAAAAAGCCCTCAATGGAATACAGACCGATTTCAACCTTTCGGGCCAATTCGATGATCAGCGCAAGGTCGATCGGCACCTTGCACAGCACCACCATGTGAAACCCGGCAACGGTCGGCACGGCCTCGAACCACGGTGAAAGATCGCCCGCCATGCGCGCCAGAATCCGCTCGCGGCGCCCGGCGTAGATGGTGTGGCAGCGCCGGATGTGCTTGAGCAGGCAACCCTCGGCGATGAACTTGGCCAGCGCCCATTGCGGCAACGTCGAGGTGTGTAGGTCGGTCAATTGCTTGGCGCGGATCACCGCTTCGAGAATCGCTGGCGGCAGGATCGTGTAGCCCAGCCGCAGCTCCGGCAGCAGGGTCTTGGAAAAGGTGCCGACGTAAGCAACGATCCCGCGCTCGTCCATGCTTTGCAGCGAATCGGTGGGCCGGCCTTCGTAGCGGAATTCACTGTCGTAATCGTCCTCGATAATGATCGCGCCCAGCGCGTAAGCCCGCTCCAGCAGAGCTTCCCGCCGTGCCTGGCTCATGGGCATGCCCAGCGGGAACTGATGGGACGGCGTGACGTAAATCAGCCGCGTGCCATCGGGAATCAGCTCGACCTGAATCCCCTCGGCGTCCACCGGCACGCCGACCACCGTGGCGCCGTGGCTGCCGAACAACAGGCGCGCCGGCGGATAACCCGGATCTTCCATCGCCACCAGGCTGCCGGCCTGGATCAGCACCCGGGCAATCAGGTCCAGGGCTTGCTGGGCGCCGTTGCACACCACCACGTCTTCGTCCTGGCAATTGACCCCGCGTGAAAAGGCGATGTGCCGGGCAATCGCATTCCTCAGCGCCGGCAGGCCTTCGGGCAGGCTGTAAAAGCCTTTGGCCCCGGCCATCTGCCGCAACGCGTGGGAGGTGCAGCGTCGCCAGTCGTCCTGGGGAAACTGGCCCTTGCTGGTGGCGCCGCCGATAAAGTCGTAACGCAGCGAACCTTCGAGCGTGGGGTGACGCAGAAACACCGGCAAATTGCGCCAGGACTCGATGACCTCGCTGCTGGCCAGTTCCGAATGGCTCTGCTTGCGCTGGATTTTTGCCGGCCGCGCGTTGACGTAAGTGCCTTTGCCGGTCACGCCGGTGAGGAAGTTTTCGTAGGTCAGTTGCGAGTAAGTGTCGGAAATGGTCTTGCGCGAAATCCCCAACTGCTCGGCCAGCAAACGGCTGGGCGGCAACTGCGTGCCGGCGGCCAGGCGCCCGGTTTCGATGGCACTGCGCAGTTGTTGATACAACTGGCCTGCCAGGTCCTTGCGGCCGTTGATGACAACGTGAAGTTCCATACCGGCGGGGCTCCTGGGGCGGTGGGGCGACTGTGGGTCGCGCCAGATTACCCTTATTGCGCCGCCGGATAGAAGTTGCGCAGGCGAAAAGCGCCGGATTGGTCTGCTGCCGGGTGGTCCATGGCTTTTTCGTTGAATTGGAGCTGTAACGCTGCTGCATCAGCGCCTAACGTGGGAATACCCAATTTCGCGCCAAGAGGTCCCGCCATGAACCCCCGCCTGGACTACTACAGCGCGTCGCCCAAAGCGATGAAAGCGATGATTGCCATGGAGGCGCTGACCGGCAACCTGAGCATCGAAGCCGGCTTGCTGCACCTGATCAAAATCCGCGCTTCGCAACTCAACGGCTGCGCGTTCTGTACCGACATGCACTCGGTGGATGCCCGGCGTCTGGGCGAGACGGATCGACGCCTGTATTCGATCGTGGTCTGGCGCGACAGCAACTTCTTCAACCCTCGGGAGCGCGCGGCGTTTGCCTGGACGGAGGCGGTGACGCTGCTTGCTGAAAGTCACGTGCCGGACGATGTCTATGCGTTGGCGCGGGAGCAGTTCAGCGAAGGCGAACTGGTGGATCTGACCCTCGCCGTGACCACCATCAATAGCTGGAATCGGCTGGCCGTAAGCTTCCGCCAAACCCCCAGCGACTGATCAAGCGAAACCTGGGCTAGGGAGCTTTTGTGGCGAGGGGGCTTGCCCCCGTTGGGTCGCGAAGCGGCCCCCTGCATTTTTCCAGTGAAACGGTGCAAGCAGGTTTTGCGACTGCTTCGCAGCCGAACGGGGCAAGCCCCCTCGCCACAAAAGCGCTATAAAGCCACTTGGCCACAGGGTGGTGTTACCTGCCAATCATCAGCGGCGAACCCGCACCAGTCGCCGCCGGCCGCTGCGGTTTCACCGACGTCCCAAACGTATTGCCCATCCGCGTACCGGTCGCCGCCGGCGTCGCCAACCCCACCTGATTCGGCGGCCGCTTGCTCACTGGGTCATTTATCGCTTCCTGATTCTTGCGCGCCGCCGCCGCGCCCTCGGGGTTGTTACCCATCTGCCGGCTCAGGCAGCCATAGTCCGGCGCCTTATAGCCGCCGACGCTGACCTCGACACAGCC
Organism: Pseudomonas sp. Emmai; assembly: GCF_055179735.1. Taxonomy (NCBI): domain Bacteria; kingdom Pseudomonadati; phylum Pseudomonadota; class Gammaproteobacteria; order Pseudomonadales; family Pseudomonadaceae; genus Pseudomonas; species Pseudomonas sp. Emmai. The sequence goes on from NZ_CM143685.1 coordinate 3,422,071, forward strand.
CAGCGGTTCTTGAGCCTGGGCGACGCTGATGCCGCCCATCAGCAGCATGCCCGCCGCGATCATCAATCGGTGTTTCATCACTGGCCTCCTGGCCGGCCCGGCCGGGCCGCTGTGGGTTTGAGTCTAGTGCAAAGCCCTTGGCCGCTGCGTGATGGTTTTTTTGCACCGGCCGTCACACCAGAGTCATATACAGCCCTCAGGATGACGGTTTTCAGGGGTACGTCAGCCGTGCAGCGAGGCAGCGCCAGGAAGGGCGTCGGGGGTCGGAATTGAGGGCTCGGGGCCTGTTGCGCGGCGTTGTGTGCCTGTGGCTGTTGATCTGGCTGCTGCCCGCGCGGGCCGATGGCGAACAGCCTCAGGCCTGGAACACCTACGATATTTCGGCCCAGGAACTGAGTCGCGCGCTCGAAGCGTTCAGCCGCAGCAGCGGCATGGCGGTGCTGGTCGATCGCCAACTGACTCGCGGACGGCGCTCGATTGGCGTCCAGGGACGGCTGACCGCCACGCAAGCCTTGAACACCTTGCTCGTCGGCACTGGATTGATGGCGCGTTACACCCGCGCGGACGCGTTCACGTTGCAGATCGCGCAAGTGGCGCCCGTGCCGTTGCCACCCGGCGCGACGGGCACCGGGAGTCAGGTGGGCAGCAGTTACGCGCTGGCGATTCAATCGGCCATCGAACGCCGCTTGTGCGCGTCGCCCTTGACGCGACCCGGTGGTTACCGGGCGTTGCTGCAAGTGTGGATCGGCCGCGATGGCGCGGTACAACACAGTCGTCTGGTCACTTCCAGCGGCGATAGCCAGCGCGATGCGGCGCTGGTGGACAGCGTGCAACACCTCAGGATCGAACGGTCGCCGCCCAGCTCATTGCGCCAACCAGTGACCCTGCTTCTCGTACCGGACTCATCAGGAAAACGCATGGAATGCACACAGCAGGAAGGAGCCTTCGGGGCATGAAAGACAGCGGACACAGTTCGATGGTCAGGCTGTTCCTGACGTCCTACGACGATTTCAAGGTGCGCCTGCGCCGCCGTCTCGGCTCCGAGGACCTGGCCAACGACGTGCTGCACGAAACCTATCTGCGGGTCGACCGCATGGAAGCGCCGCCGAACATCGTCCAGCCCAATGCCTACCTCTATCGCATGGCCCTGAACATTGCCGCCGACCGGCGTCAGGCCGACGCGCGTTTGCTCACGGGCACTGAGGTGGAAGAACTGTTGCAGATGTCCGACGACGCCCAGGACCCGGCGCGGGTGGTGGGCGGGCAGAAAGAGATCCAGACCTTGCTCAAGGCCCTCTACGAACTGCCCGCGCGGCGTCGCCAAATCTTTATCGCCGCGCGCCTGGAAGAGGCGCCGCACCTGGAAATCTCCCAGCGCTTCGGCATTTCCACGCGCATGGTCGAAAAGGAAATCAAGGCGGCCCTGGGACACTGCGCCGCCCGTTTGGAAAGAAAAGTGATTCAGCGGTTCGGTCCCGGGGCAGGAAAACCGTCTTGAAAGAAGAGAACGAACTAATCCGTGAGTATCCCCGCGCTTGAACATCTTTCGTTTCCCATCGCCCGAGCCTGCACCCGAGGATCGCTTGCACAGCGAAGCCCGGGACTGGCTGATCCTGCTGACCTCCGGCCAAGCCACCGCCGCCGACGCCCGGGCCTTGCGCCAGTGGTGTGCGCAGAGCGCCGAACATGCCCTGGCGTTTGAACGGACCAAGGCGTTGTGGCATGGCTTGAAACCGGCGGCCGAGGCCTTGCAGACGCCGCGGCATTTCGGCCGTCGGGCGTTTCTTGGCGGTGCGGTAGCGGCGTCGGCGGCGTTTTTGCTGGTGCGCTACAGCGTGCCGGGCGGCTTCTCGGGGATCGGCGCGGACTACATCACGCAAGTCGGTGAGCAACGGCGATTTGATCTGGGCGACGGCGTCAGCCTGGAACTCAACACCCAGACCCGCGTCAGCCGCCGGACGATGGCCGACGGCGCACAAGGCATCGAGCTGTTGAGCGGCGAAGTCGAAGTGCTGGCGCGCCAGACCACACCCCTGAAAGTCCAGGCCGGAGCAGGGTGGTTGAGCGCCAGCCAGGCGCGTTTCAACCTGCGCAACACCGACCAGAGCGTGTGCGTGACCTGCCTCGACGGCGCCTTGCTGGTGGACGTGCAAGGCCAGCGCATTCACCTTGAATCCGGCCAGCAACTGACCTACAGCGCCCAACAAGTCAGCCCCCCGAAAACCGTCGACACCTCGGCAGTGATCGCCTGGCGTCAGCAAGTACTGGTGTTCAACGACGCGACGCTGAGCCAGGTGATTGACGAGATCAATCGCTATCGACCGGGGATGTTGCTGCTGCTCAACGCTGAACTGGGCAAACGCAAGGTCCAGGCGCGGTTCAGCCTGGACCAGTTGGCCGGGGTGGCGTTGTTGATTCGCGATGCCTATGGCGCGACCTGTACCGAGTTGCCGGGTGGAGTTGTCGTTCTCAGTTGAGTGTTGTGTCAGCCAACATCCATGCTGACCGTGAAACCGTATTCGCGAGCAAGCTTTGCTCCTACAGGGATTTGCGGTGAATACAGCTGTTGTGTTGATGATCGTTCCCGCGCTCCGCGTGGGAATGCCTCAAGGGACGCTCTGCGTTCCGATCAGCAGCAACTCCCCGCCCGAATACCCCCCAACTCTGTAGGAGCGAAGCTTGCTCGCGAAAGCGTCGTGTCAGCCAACATCCATGCTGACCGTGAAACCGCCATCGCGAGCAAGCTTTGCTCCTACAGGGATCTGCGGTGAATACAGCTGTTGTGTTGATGATCGTTCCCACGCTCCGCGTCACTAGTGTCCGGTAAAAAACGAAGGGGGAGCGTGCTCCCCCTGCTGTTGGCGGCTGTCAGTCATAATCGGAGTTTTCAGACTCGATTTTGACCCACTCATGTTCACCAGTACCCGTTTAGCCCATTTACTCAGTGCAATTCCGCGTCAGTTCTTCCGGCAATCTGCCGAAAGGCACCAGGCTGATCGCTACGTCAAACGCTGCACGTCCTGGCAATTGCTGGTAACGCTAATCAGCGGCCATGTAACCCAAGCCTTGAGCCTGCGGTCCTTGGCGACCTTCTCCGAAACTCTAGGCCCGCACAGCTACCATCTCAAAGCCGGCCCCATCGCTCGTTCGACCCTGTCAGACGCTTTGAACAAGCGCGACTACCGGCCATTCCAGGATCTTTGCGAGTTGTTGTTGCGCGGCATCAGCCGCCAGCAGCGTAAAGAAGTCGGTGCCATGGTCAGTCTGATTGATTCGACTTCAATCACCCTGCGCGGTCCTCACTTCGATGATTGGACGGCGGCGACGAAAACCCAAATTACCCAGGGCCTCAAAGTGCATGTGGGGTTGGATTTGGCGCAACTGGCCCCGGTGTACGTCAACATCACGCCGGCCAACGTCAACGACGTGAGCGACGCATTAAAAATGCCGATCGAGGCCGGTATGACGTATGTGTTCGACAAGGGTTACTGCGATTACAACTGGTGGCACCAGTTGCAAACCAAGGGGGCTTTTTTCGTCACTCGTTTGAAGAAAAACGCCAATACCAAAGTGCTGCGCGAGCACTCGCCCGCAACCGAGCAAAGCTCGGTCATGACCGACGAAGTCGTCCAATTTGGCAAAAAACGCTTGGCCGGAAAACGTCTGAATGACTACCGCGATACACCGCTAAGACGCGTCGTGGTTGAGCGCAAGAGCCATGCCACACCGTTAACGCTGGTGACCAACGACTTCACCAGAACAGCGGAGGAAATCGCCGCCCTGTACAAAGATCGCTGGAAGATCGAGCTGTTTTTCAAGTGGATCAAACAACATCTGAAACTCAAACGTTTCTATGCCTTTTCTGAAAACGCAGTGCGCCTGCAAATTTACAGCGCCTTGATCAGTTACTTGCTACTGCAAATTTTCCATCGGCGCTCGGGATTTACCGGTTCACTGTTCGAGTTCACAGTTCGCATAGCCCATGTCCTGCATGAGCGGCCCGCTGTCCCAGAGTTAAGAGATAGACGAAGGCAGGAGCGAGAAAAGCTGAAGGCTGCCCAAGGCAGCCTTCAGCTATGAAACGTGTTTACCGGACACTAGTGACGCGGAGCGTGGGAATGCCTCAAGGGACGCTCCGCGTTCCGATCAGCATCAACTCCCCGACCGAATACCCCCCAACTCTGTAGGAGCGAAGCTTGCTCGCGAAAGCGTCGTGTCAGCCACCCTCCAAGTTGAATGTGAAACCGTATTCGCGAGCAAGCTTTGCTCCTACAGGGACGTGCGCAGTTCAACGGCGACATGAAGCTTTCATGACAAAAGTTCGGTAGCACATCGCCAGTCCGGTCATGCCTATGTGACGCGCTTGAGGGGGCCTTCGGGCCACTTTTTTAAGCCGAGGCGGGACGCCGGGAGTGAGGCAATGGGGACTATGGAACGCTACTCGAAAGTGGGCATGCAAGAGCTTGATCAACGCTTGTCGAAGATCGTCGAAGCCGCGCGCAAGAAGCCGGTTTCGGTGTATCGCTACGGCGCGCCGTGGGTCTGGATCGTGTCGCAGGATGACTGGCAGGGCGCGCTGAAAGAGGTGTCGAGCTACATTCCGCCGGGCCATTCCCTGGTGCTGCTGCGTCCACAAATCGATGACCTGCTCGATGACCATCGCGACGTGCTGGCCGGCCTCAACGCCGAGCCCGGCATGCTCATCGCCCCGCAAACGGTCATGCACATCCTGCTGTTGCAGCTGCTGTATTCGGTGCCCAGCGAGCAGCAACTCTACGAGCAGCTCAATTACAACCTGCTGTTCCGCTGGTTCGTTGGCCTGGACCTGAATCAAAAGGTCTGGAGCTTCAACGTCCTGAGCCGCGACATCGCCACCCTGCTGAACAACCCGCGGGCGGTGCAATTGATCCAGAAAATCATTGGCGAAGTGTTCTGCGGTGCCTTGCTGCAAATGCCCGAGTTCTCCTTGAACTTCGCGCTGCTGCACACCTGGCTGGGCAAACACGCCGCGACATCGACAGCAAGCAATTGAGTGGGCTAAACGCCGGGCAAACGGCGACGGTCATTTCGAATTCAGGGGGTGGTGTGGAGCATCTTTTCAAGACGCGGCTGGCGCTGTGGGGCTGGCTGTTGGTGGCGGGCGCCCAATCGGCCATGGCCGAGGACGCCGTGCCGGCCAAATTGGTCGATGTGAACGAGTACTTCGTGCGCGGCAACACCGTGCTCGATGCCCGGGCCATTGAAGAAGCGGTGTACCCGTTTCTCGGCCCGCAGAAAGCCCTGACCGATATCGAAGGTGCCCGCGACGCGTTGCAGAAGGCTTATCAGGCGCGCGGCTATCAGTCGGTGTTCGTCGAGTTGCCGGAGCAGAAAGTCGAGGACGGCATCGTCTACCTGCAAGTCAGCGAAACCAAGGTCGGCCGCGTGCGCGTGGTCGGCGCCAAGCACTATTCGCCAGTGGATATCCGCGAAGACGTCCCGGCGCTGAAGGAAGGCGAGGTGCCGGACTTCAGCAAGGTCCAGGGCGAACTGGCGCAACTGAACAAGACCCCGGGTCGCCAGGTGATGCCGCTGGTGCGCGAAGGCCAGCGCCCGGGGACCATGGACGTGGATTTGCAGGTCGAGGACCAGAACCCGTGGCAGGCCAGCATCGGCCTGAACAACGACTACAGCGCCGACACCGAGAAACTGCGCACCGTCACCAGCCTGGGCTACAACAACCTCTGGCAACTGGGGCACAGCATTTCGCTGACGTTCTTCACCGCGCCGCAAGACACGGACAACGCCAAGGTCTGGTCCGGTTCCTACACCGCGCCGTTGAACGAGCGCTGGAGCGTGCAGTTCTCCGGTTATCAGTCCGACAGCAACGTCGCCACCATCGGCGGCAGCAACGTATTGGGCAAAGGGCATTCCTATGGCGTGTCGGCGATCTACACGTTGCCGTCCAGCGGCAACTGGTCCAACTCGCTGTCCGCCGGTGTCGATTTCAAGGACTTCGACGAGCAACTGACCCTCGGCGGCGAAAGCGACAAGGTGCCGCTCAAGTACGCACCGTTCACCTTCGCCTACAACGGCTTTCGCTACACCCAGAACAGCCAGTTGGGCTTGGGCCTGAGCCTGGTGGCCGGCACCCGCAGCCTGTTTGGCTACGGCAGTTCCGACGAAGATTTCGACTACAAACGCTACCGCGCCAGCCCCAGTTTCGCCGTGCTCAAGGGCGACACGAATTTCACCTACACCTTCGCCAGCGACTGGCAAACCGCGAGCAAAGCCGCGTTCCAGTTGGCGTCCGGGCCATTAGTTTCCAACGAGCAATTCTCCGCCGGCGGCGCGACTTCTGTGCGTGGCTATCTGGCCGCCGAGCGCACCGCTGACGACGGCGTGTTGCTGAGTCAGGAGCTGCGCACGCCGTCCCTGGCCAAGTACCTGGGCTCTTACGTTCAGGAGTGGCGTTTCTACGCCTTTGCCGAAGGCGCCCAGTTATCCCTGCGTGACGAGTTGCCCGATCAGGACGCCGATTACGCCCTGGCCAGCGTCGGCCTGGGCACCCGCGCGAGCTTGAGCAAATGGCTGTCCGGCAGCCTGGATTGGGGCTATCCGCTGCTCGAAGGGCCGAACACGCAAAAACACGATTCGCGCCTGCATTTCAACCTTCAGGCCACATTCTAAAAGGAGCATTTTCATGCAGCGCTTATTCATCGCTTTCCTGATCTGCCTGGGCTTCGTGCTCCCGGCCACCGCCCAGGCCTGGTGGCAGGACGACTGGCATTACCGCAAGCAGATTGCCGTGGACACCACGCCGCAAGGCGCGGCGATCAACGAAACCCTGGGCCGCACGGCGCTGCTGGTGCGCCTGCACACCGGCAATTTCACTTTTGACGGGGTCAAGGAGGACGGCTCGGACCTGCGCTTCGTCGCCGCCGATGACAAGACCGTGCTCAACCACCAGATCGAAAGCTTCGACCCGCTGATGGGCATGGCGCTGATCTGGGTCGATGTGCCGAAAGTCGAGGGCGGGCAGCGCCAGGACATCTGGATGTACTACGGCAACCAGAAAGCCCCGGCCACCGGCAACGGCCAACTGACGTTCGACCCGAATTACACCGCGCTCTACCACTTCGACGGCGCCAACGGCTTGCCAGCCAGGGACACCACGGCCTACGGCAACACGGCGCAGAGCGCCACCGGCGCGAGCATCGACGGCGTGATCGGCCGCGCCTTGCAGTTCAGCGGCCAACCGCTGCTGCTGCCGGGCAGTCCATCGCTGCAACACAACGCCGGCAGCGCGTTCACCTTCAGTGCCTGGTTGAGACTGGATCAGGCCAATGGCGAGCAACTGGTTCTCGCCCGACGTGAAGGCGCCAACAGCCTGCTGCTGGGGTTGAACCAGGGCATGCCGTTTGTAGAAGTCGACGGTCAACGTGCGGTATCAACGCAACCGCTGAATCCCGGCCAATGGCAGCACCTGGCACTGAGCGCTGAAGGCAGCAAAATCGCGCTGTACGTCAACGGTCGCGAAACCGCGAGCCTCCCGGTGGCGATGCCGGCGTTCAACTCGGTCATGGCCATCGGCGCCGACCTGTCTGCCAGCGCCTACTTGCCGTTCGCTGGCGCGATGGATGAACTGCGCTTGTCCAAGGTCGCCCGTCCAGCCGCACTGCTGCTGGCCGACGCCAACTCTCAAGGCGCCGAATCGAAACTGGTGGCCTACGGCGTCGATGAAGAACAGTCCGGGTACGGCTTCGGCAGCCTCGGTTTCCTGCTTAACGCCGTGCCGCTGGACGCTTGGGTAATCATCGCCGTGCTGGTGCTGATGATGTTCCAGTCGTGGGTGATCATGATCCGCAAGAACCGCATGGTCAGCCGCGTCAGCGCCGCCAACGAAGGCTTTCGCGAGCAGTTCGCCAAGGTCGGCACACGCCTGGAAATGTTCGCCGACGACCAGGAACTCGCTCAGCGCTTGCAGCATTCCTCGCTGTGGCGTTTGTACCTGGTCGCCGTGAAAGAAATCCGCACCCGCCGCGAGCAGGGCGCCGATACCTCGTCGGTGTCCGCCGCAACCATCGAAGCGATCCGCTGCTCCATGGACGGCGTGCGCACCCGCGAGAACCAGGCCCTCAGCTCGAAACTCTCGACCCTGTCCAATGCGATTGCCGGCGGCCCTTACATCGGCCTGCTCGGCACCGTGCTGGGGATCATGGTGGTGTTCCTCGGCACGGCGATGGCCGGTGACGTGAATATCAACGCCATCGCCCCCGGCATGGCCGCCGCGTTGCTCGCCACGGCCATGGGCCTGTTCGTCGCGATCCCGGCGCTGTTCGGCTACAACCGCCTGATCACCCGCAACAAGGAAGTCAGCGCCGACATGCGCGTGTTCGTCGATGAGTTCATCACCCGCCTGGCGGAGATGCACGGCGAGAGCCAGTTCAGTGAAGCGGCCCATCGCCGTGGCAACCACACCAACGCGTCCGTCCCGGCCTGAGGAGCAAAAAAATGGCTTCCGTAAATGCCTCCCACGACGACGAAGACGATGCAGCGGTGGACACGATCAACATCACGCCGCTGGTGGACGTGCTGATGGTGGTGCTAGTGATGTTCATCCTCACCGCCACCGCCCAGGTCTCGGGTATCCAGATCAACCTGCCCAAGGCCAGCGCCTCGGTGTCGTTGTCCGAAGCCAAGACCAAGGCGATATCGGTCAACGATGGCGGCCAGGTGTTTCTCGATGCCTACCCGGTGACGTTGGCTGAGCTGGAAGATCGCCTGCGCATCGAGAAGGCTCAGAGCCCGGACTTCCCGGTGATCGTGCGCGGCGACGCCCAGGTGCAGTACCAGAAAGTCATCGAGGTGCTGGACCTGTTGCGGCGTCTGGAACTGTCCCAGGTCGGTCTCGTCACCGGCAAACCGAGCCAGGGCTGACCATGACCGCACAACAGTCCTTCAAACCGTTGCCGGTGAAGCCGTCGGCCGTGCGTTTCATCAAGTGGGGCGCCGGGCTGCTGCTCGGCGCCGTCGCGGCGTGGTTCCTGTGGCAGTGGGCCAACGACATGAGCGGCATCCGCCGGGAAGCGCCGAAGGTGCCGACGATCATTCCGTTGCCGCCACCGCCACCTCCGCCACCGGAAAAACCCCCAGAGCCGCAGACGCCGGTCGAAGAAAAAATGGTCGAGCCCGAACCGACACCCGAGCCCGAAGAGGTCAAGCCGGAAGAAGAGGCGCCGCCATCCCCGGCGGATGATTTGGCCAACCCGATGCAAATGGACGGCGATGCGCAGTCCGGCAACGACGGTTTCAACATCGGCGCGGGCAAGGGCGGCGGCATGGCCGGGGCCGGTGGCGGACGCGTGGGCAATGGCACCTACAGCCAGTTTCTGGCCTTCACCTTCCAGCGCTTGCTGCGGGAGACCCCGGACCTGCGCAACCTGGCGTTTTCGCTGCAGGCCGATGTGTGGCTGAGCAGCGTCGGCGAAATCACCCGGGTCGAGCTGGTCAAGTCCAGCGGCAAACCCGAGATCGACACCCAAGTACTCGCGGCCCTGCGCAACGCGCCGCACCTGAGCGAACGGCCACCGGCCTCCATGACTTTACCTGTGCGCCTGTCCCTGCAAGGGCGGCGTCCGGGTTAACCCCCTTACTTGAAAGTTTGCAAAAAGGAGTTGTGTGCAGATGATTTCCAACGTGAATCGATTGTCCCTGGCGGTCGGCATGGTCATTGCGACCCTGGTCGGGCACGCGGCGGCAGCCCCTGCGCCCTCGGAAAACGCCACGATCAATCTGATCCGCTTGCTGGTGGAGCAGGGCATTTTGAAGCAGGACAAGGCCGACGCGCTGATCGCCCAGGCCCAGAATGAAGCGGCCCAGGCCCGGCAGGCGGCAAGTACGCCGGCGGTGGTGGCGGCCGGTCCCGTCGCGGCGCCAGGGGATGTGCGGGTGCAATACGTACCGGCCGCCGTGCGGGATCAGATCCGCGACCAGGTCAAGGCCGAGGTCATGGCCACCGCCAAGCAGGAAAACTGGGCTCAGCCCAACACCTTCCCGGACTGGGTCTCGCGCATCAGCTTCGACGGCGACATTCGCCTGCGGGACGAATCGCGTTACTACTCCGGCACCAACAGCAACGAAATCGTCGACTTCGCCAAGCTCAACAACAACGGTCCGTATGACGTGAACCCCAACAGCAGCAGCAACCTGCCGCCGTTGCTCAACACCCGCGAAGACCGCGAGAACCTGTTCCGCCTGCGCGCACGGCTGGGCATGAAAGCGGTGCTGGCGCCGGACTGGACCGCCGGCATCCGCATCGCCACCGGCTCGGACAACAACCCGGTGTCGACCACGCAAACCCTGGGCGGCGGCTTCGGCAAGAAAGACATCTGGCTCGATCAGGGTTACCTGACCTGGCAGGCGACGCAGGACGTGACGTTGACCGGCGGACGCATCGCCAACCCGTTTTTCTCCACCGACATGCTGTATTCCAACGACCTGAACTTCGACGGCATTGCGGCGATTTTCGACCACAAGCTCAGCCGCGACTGGGGCGTGTTCGGCACCGTCGGCGCGTTCCCGGTGGAGTACACCAACGACACCAGCAGCAGTAATGGCCTGGACAAGGAAGACAGCGACAACAAGTGGCTGTACGGCGCGCAGATCGGCGCCAAGTGGGCGATCAACAGCGACAACCGGCTCAAGGGCGCCCTGGCTTATTACCGCTTCGACGACATCGAAGGCCAACGCTCCAGCCCGTGCGAACCCTGGGCCGGTGCGCCGGGTTGCGACACCGACGGCAGCCGCTCGGCCTTCATGCAGAAGGGCAACAGCGTGTTCCTGCTGCGCGACATCACCCCGAACCCGCTCAACCCGGTCGCCACGCTACAGCCGCAATTCGTCGGCCTGGCCTCGGAATTCAACCTGCTGGACCTGAACCTGGTGTGGGACGCCGACCTGCCACAGGACTTCAAGTTGCGCAGCCAGGGCAACTACATCCACAACCTCGGCTACGACGAAGGCGAGATGCGCAAGCGTTCGGCCGGGCAGATCGTCAACAACCTCGACAGCAGCGGCAACATCGAAAGCGGCGCCGATGCGTGGCTGGTGCAATTCACCCTCGGCAGCGCGTTGGAGTTGAAGAAGCAGGGCGACTGGAATTTCTTTGCCGGCTACAAATACATCGAACCGGACGCCTTGCCCGACGGCTTCAACGATTCTTCGTTTCACCTGGGCGGGACCAACGCCAAGGGCTACTTCCTCGGTGGCAACTATGGCCTGGCCAAGAACGTCTACGCCACCGGTCGCTGGTTGAGTTCCGAAGCGGTGTACGGCGCGCCGTTCGATATCGATGTCTTGCAGCTTGAAATCAACACGCGCTTCTAGGGCGCCGGGAGAGCTTCATGAAATCACTATTTGCGCTGCTGACCCTGGGGTTGCTGATCGCCCAGGGCGCGAGCGCCGAAGGCATGGAAGAGCGCTTGCGCACTCAGTTGCGCAGCACCACCCAGCAACTGCAAACCCTGCAGAGCCAACAGGCCCAGGCCAGCGCCGCGCAACTGGCGGCCCAGGGCGAGGCGAAAGCGGCCCAGGCGCAGATCAAGCAACTGACCGCCGAACTGGCCAAGGCCAAAGGTCTCGCCGAACAACTGGCCGGCCAGCAAAGCAGCCTGCAAAGCCAGGCCCAGGCGCAAGTGGCGGCCAGCAGCGAGCAGACCGGCAAGTTCAAGAAAGCGTATGAGGAGTTGCTGGTGATGGCCCGGGCTAAAGAGGCAGAACGGTCCAAGCTCCAGACGCAATTGGCTGAACGTGACACACAAGTGCAGCAATGTTCAGTCAAGAATCAGCAGATGTACGGCGTGGCCAAGGAGATGCTTGCGGCCTACGAAAAAATCGACGTCGCCGAGGTGATGAAGATTCGCCAACCGTTCGCCGGCAGCGCCCGGGTCAAGTTCGAAGAACTGGCCCAGGGCTTCGGCGACGAACTCTACAAGACGCAATACGACGCGCCTCAAGCGGCGCTCGCTCACTAAACCCAAGGATGAACCACATGACTCAATTGATCAGCCACGTCTCGCCACAATCCCTGACTGACGTGCTGCAAGCCGCCGGTTACCGGGTCAACCAGACCGAACAGAACGGCATCGTGCAACTGCTCAGCGCCAGCCAGGGCATCGGCTACGCCGTGCGGTTCGGCAACGTGGCGCCGGAGGCGGGCAACTACGTCGATTTCACCTTCAGCTGCGCCTTGCGCGTGCAGGGTGAGTTGCCGGCCGGGTTGGCGGAACTGTGGAACGCGTCGCGCCGCTTTGCCCGGTTGTCGGTGCAGGGCGAGTTCCTGGTGATGGAAATGGACGTGGTGGTGGCCGCCGGTGTCAGCGCCGATCACCTGAAGGGCAACCTGGAATTGTGGGATCGCCTGTTGCAGGAATTTATCGTTTACCTGCGTGAATACCGCCAGAACGCTGCGCAATTGCAGGCCCAGGCTGAAACCACCGAGACCCCGGCGCAAGAGGTTCCAGCCCTGTGAAAAAACGAACGGCAGTGGTCGGCGTCGGTGCGCTGACTGTGCTGGTGGTGGCTGTTGCGTTGGGGCTGCGACCGGGGAATGACCCGGTGGCGGCTCCTCAGCCGGCACCATCGGTGAGTGGGGAGGGGGCCGCCGTGGCGCGGCTGGGCAATCAACGGGTCAGCCCCGATGAGTTGAAGGCATTGCTCGCCACCGTGGCGCCTGAGGTTCGCGAGCAACTGCGCGGTAATCGCGGGGCATTGGAAAGCTGGATTCGCTCGCGGTTGGCGGAAAAAGCGGTGCTCGAACAGGCCGACGCCCAGGGCTGGCGGCAGCGCCCGGAGGTGGAACAACAGACGCGCGCGGCCACCGAGCAGATTGTCTTTCGTGACTATTTGCAGTCGGTCAGCCAGGTGCCGGCGGATTACCCGAGTGCCGCCGAGTTGCAGCAGGCGTACGAGGCGGGCAAGTCGGAGTGGGTGATGCCGGTGATGTACCGGGTCAGCCAGATTTTCCTGGCGGTGAATGATCCGCAGAACCTTGAAAGCGTGCGCAAACAGGCGCTGGACCTGAGCAAAAAAGCCCAGGCCGCACCGGGGGAATTTGCGGCGTTGGCGGGGCCGGGCGGCGTCAGTGATACCGGGCTGCAACCCTTGCAGCAATTGGTGCCCGAGGTGCGCGGCGCGGTGTCGCGACTCAAGGTCGGCGCCGTGTCCGACCCGGTGCAAAGTGCGGCGGGTTTCCATGTGATCAAACTCACCGAACAACAACCGGCCCGCGTTGCGACCTTGGACGAACTGCGTGAGCGTTTGACCCAGGCCCTGCGCGCCCAGCGTCAGGAACAGATCGCCAAGGCCTACCTGGAAGGCATGCTCAACACCGCGACGCTGAGCATCGACGGCGCGGTGCTGAACACAGTGCTGGAGGAGAAGCTTTAGATACGCGGTGCTGGCCGGGCCGCCATCGCGGGCAAGCCTTGCTCCTACAGGAATCGCGTATAGAGAAAGGGTGAACAACACCAATCCAATGTAGGAGCAAGGCTTGCCCGCGAAGAGGCCATCACATTCAGTAGAGATGCTGGCCGGACCGACGCCTTCGCGGGCAAGCCTCGCTCCTACAGGGTTCGTGGAGGGTCACAGAAAGGGTGAACACACCGATCCAATGTAGGAGCGAGGCTTGCCCGCGAAGAGGCCATCACATTCAGTAGAGATGCTGGCCGGACCGACGCCTTCGCGGGCAAGCCTCGCTCCTACAGGGATCGTGGAGGGACACAGAAAGGGTGAACACACCAATCCAATGTAGGAGCGAGGCTTGCCCGCGAAGAGGCCATCACATTCAGTAGAGATGCTGGCCGGACCGACGCCTTCGCGGGCAAGCCTCGCTCCTACAGGGTTCGTGGAGGGTCACAGAAAGGGTGAACACACCGATCCAATGTAGGAGCGAGGCTTGCCCGCGAAGAGGCCATCACATTCAGTAGAGATGCTGGCCGGACCGACGCCTTCGCGGGCAAGCCTCGCTCCTACAGGGATCGTGGAGGGACACAGAAAGGGTGAACACACCAATCCAATGTAGGAGCGAGGCTTGCCCGCGAAGAGGCCATCACATTCAGTAGAGATGCTGGCCGGACCGACGCCTTCGCGGGCAAGCCTCGCTCCTACAGGGATCGAGGAGGGACACAGAAAGGGTGAACACACCAATCCAATGTAGGAGCGAGGCTTGCCCGCGAAGAGGCCATCACATTCAGTAGAGATGCTGGCCGGACCGACGCTTTCGCGGGCAAGCCTCGCTCCTACAGGGATCGAGGAGGGACACAGAAAGGGTGAACACACCGCTCCTACAGGGTTCGTGGAGGGTCACAGAAAGGGTGAACACACCGATCCAATGTAGGAGCGAGGCTTGCCCGCGAAGAGGCCATCACATTCGGTGGAGATGTTGGCTGAACCGACGCCTTCGCGGGCAAGCCTCGCTCCTACAGGGTTCGTGGAGGGTCACAGAAAGGGTGAACACACCAATCCAATGTAGGAGCGAGGCTTGCCCGCGAAGAGGCCATCACATTCGGTGGAGATGTTGGCTGAACCGACGCCTTCGCGGGCAAGCCTCGCTCCTACAGGGTTCGTGGAGGGTCACAGAAAGGGTGAACACACCAATCCAATGTAGGAGCGAGGCTTGCCCGCGAAGAGGCCATCACATTCGGTGGAGATGTTGGCTGAACCGACGCTTTCGCGGGCAAGCCTCGCTCCTACAGGGTTCGTGGAGGGTCACAGAAAGGGTGAACACACCAATCCAATGTAGGAGCAAGGCTTGCCCGCGAAGAGGCCATCACATTCAGTAGAGATGCTGGCCGGACCGACGCTTTCGCGGGCAAGCCTCGCTCCTACAGTGGAAACGCAATCACACAAAGATCGACAGGGAGTCATCGATGTCATTCACAGAAACCGCAGCACGCCAGGGCGCTAACGATTACCGCGCGCCGACGCATCAAACTGAATCCTGGCTGGCACTGGCCGCCGGGATCGAGGATGAGGTGGCGCAATACTTCATGGTCAGTGCCCGGTGCGGCTGTTTCATGCAGGCGGCGCGCAGCCTCAATGTGCGGGCGACCCTGCTGCGCAAACAACTGGCGCAACTGGAGGAGCGCTTGCAGCGGTCACTGTTCAGCTTCCAGGGCAGTGCCCTGACCCTCAGCCGCGAAGGCCAGCAGTTGCACGCACAATTGGCCGCGCTGGCGCACGAACGCAAGTTACCAGTGGTCGAACAGCGCTCCATCCGCCTCGCCGTAGCCGAGTCGCTGCTGCATGACATCCTCGGCCGCGACCTGGTGTCGCTGCTGCGTCGCAACGCCAGCATCCGCCTGGAAATCATCTCCCTGGACAGCGAACTCGCCCTGCAAACCATCAGCGCCGATGTGGTGCTGTGGCTGGCCGCCGGGGTGTCGCCGGAACCGGGGCCGACGTTCGTGACCCATGAGCCGCAGCACCTCGCCCAACTGACCTACCTGCCGCACATCGCCAAGCGTTATTCCCGGGTCACGGCCCGGCCGGCCAGCGTCGATGACCTGGCGGACTTCATGTTGGTGCAACGTCAGCACGATCTGCAGATCGACAGCTTCCGGCCCTGGAACGAGCTGGTGGAACAACGCCTGGCCGGGGTGGTGAAGTTGCAATCCTACGAGCTGATGCTGGACATGATCCGCTGCAGCGCCTGCATCGGCCTGCTGCCCGGTTACATGAGCCGCTACGATCGCAGCCTCGTCGCGTTGCCGGGGTTGTTCAGCGAGCCGATGCAACATCAGGTGTGGCTGGCGGTGAATGCCGAGTCCGCGCACGTGACCGAAGTGCAGATGCTGGCGCAACTGATCCGCAACACCTTCGCCGAGCGGCGGGAGTGGTTTGAGACGTAAATCCATCCCGTCGCGCATCGACCCGTAGGAGCAAGGCTTGCCCGCGATGGCGTCCGTGAGATCGCTATCGCGGGCAAGCCTTGCTCCTACAGGGGGCATGTCAATCCAGCGGCCCCATCACCTGCCGATATTTCTCCACCCCTTGCGGTGTCTTGCGGGTCAGGCTGATCTCCAGGCCCATGGGGTTTTCCTTGCGATTGCCGCTCAACTTGCGCCAACCCTTGTCCATTTCCCAGATGCGCAACGTGGCGTCGCTGACGTCATTCAGCACCGCCACCCCATCCGTCGGTGCAGGCAACGGGTATTGGCTGCGCGCCGGGGCAATCGCCCGGTACAGCACGTCGCCCTTGAGCCACCAGCGCACCCGTTGCACCTCACCGTTGCCATCGGCGGACGCGCGAATCACATCCAGGCGAAAGCCTTTGCCTTCAGAGCTGCGCACGGTCAGCACGGGCGGGGCGTTGACCGGTTCATCTTCGTTGCCCGGCCGCACCGGTTCCGCCAGCTCGATGCCGGCGCGCAATGCGACGTCCCGCTCCATCTGGTTCAGCGCCCGCAGCAGCACCTGCGTCTGCTCGGTGCTGGCCTGCAAGTGCGCATCGGCGCGGGTCACGCTGTCGAGCCCGCGCCAGGCAATCAGGCTGACCACCGCCATCAGCATGATCGCGACCATCACTTCGATCAGGGTAAAACCTTGTTGGGCTTTCATTGCACGCTCACCTGGCCGGTGGCGCTGCGTTGCACGGCGATGCTGTTGAGGCCATCAGACAAGGTCAGTTGCAACGGCGGGTTGATCCACTCGGCGTTCAGCACGATTTTTTGCCGCACCTGCATTCCTGGCGTCTCCCAAGGCCGGGGCTTTAGCTGCGGATCATTGCTGAAGTGATCAAACCCCTGGCCGCTGTCATTGCGCCGACTGAAGCGAAAACCCCTGGCATCCGCGCGCCAGGTAATCGGCCGCCCATCGGCCCGGGCTTCGGCCTGGGCCACTTGCAGCAACTGCGCCACGCGCGCGGCATCCTTGCGCAACAGGTGCAGCGGGTCGGACTTGATGCTCAGACTGATCGCCGCGCTGGCGATGCCGATGATCACCAGCACCACCATCAACTCGATCAGGGTAAAGCCGTGTTGTTTGAAGCCATCCATCCGCTGCGCGCTCCTTTGCGTCGATTTTCATCGTGCACGGTGAAGATGATGAGTGTGTGAAATAAAAACGTGAACATTGCGCTGTAGGCTCGGGGCAGGGACTAAAAGGAGATTCAGCCCATGTCATTCACCGAACGGTTCAGCGCGCCGCAACTGGTTCAATCGATCGCCTTGCTCGCTGCGTTGGCTGGCGTCGTCACCTGGTCATCGTTGCTGCTGACCTCCGCCGAGTCGCGGACCCCGGACATCGCCCCGCAACAGCTCGCGGCCCGCAGCGATAACCCGGCGTTGCAGTGGTTTTCCAACCAGCCGGCAGCGGTCGAAATCAAGGTCAGCGGCGTGATGGCCGGCCGTCGCGGGGCGGTGGCGATCCTGACCCTCAATGGCGGGGCACCGCGCAGTTTTCTGGTCGGGGAAAGCCTCAGTCATGGGGTCAAAGTCGTCGCCATCGAAGGGGATGCGGTGGTGATCGAGCGGGGCGCAGAGAAAAACCGCATAGAACTCAGCAAATTGCCCGATTCGCCGTTTTTGCCGGATTTGCTGAAGCGATAGATCATTTCCCCCCTGGCCGGCTCAACAAGGTATCGAGCCGCGCCAACGGCGGCGCTTCGCGGCTGCGATCGAACACCTGCAACCCGACCTGCAACAACCGCCCATTCTGCGCACTGCCGATAACCTGTTCGCAGCGCAGCAACAATCGCCCTTGATCACACTCAACCGCCCGCATTCCCGAAGGCAAGCGCCCCTCAAGGCGTAGCTCGGCGAGGCGACTCTGCGCCGCCAGCAAGGCAATCGAGCGGTCGCGCAGCAGGCCGTTGCTCTGGGTCATCAGCCCGGCCACGCGCACGGCGGCGGACATCGCCACGGCAATGATCGCCAGGGCCACCAGCACTTCGATCAGGGTAAAACCGGCTTGTCGGGGAGGGCGGCGCATCGGGCACTCGGGCAGATGGGAGAGCGTCGAGGCTAAGCCCCCGGGCTTGACCGCTTGACGACCAAAGCTCCCGAGGATTTTCAACGTCACTGACATATCTTCTTGCAACACTGCGCGTCGAATCGAATCAAGCCAGGGAATGACGAGATGGATATCGCGCACTGCAAAGCCTCCAGAACCAGCCGCCGTCGACATCATGGGCAGGGCGGTTTCACCCTGATCGAGATCATGGTCGTGGTGGTCATCCTCGGGATTCTCGCCGCCATGGTGGTGCCCAAGGTTCTGGACCGTCCGGATCAGGCTCGGGCCACCGCCGCCAAACAGGACATTGGCGGCTTGATGCAGGCGCTCAAGCTGTATCGCCTCGATCATGGCACTTACCCGAACATGACCCAGGGCCTGAAGGTGCTGGTGGAGCGTCCGGCGGACGCGAAAAACAGCAATTGGCGCTCGTACCTGGAACGCCTGCCGAATGACCCGTGGGGCCGGCCTTACAACTACTTGAATCCGGGCGCCAACGGTGAAGTCGACATCTTTTCCCTCGGCGCCGACGGCCAGCCTGATGGCGACGGCGTGAATGCCGATATCGGCTCCTGGCAGCTGTAAGGCCGGTCATGAAAGCCTATTCGCTGACAGCAGCGAAGCAGCGCGGCATGGCGATCATCAGCGCCTTGCTGATCGCGGCGGTGGTGGCGGTGATCGCCGGGGGCATGCTGACGCGCCAGACCGTGTTCACCCGCAGCCTGGAAGCCGAGCAGGCGCGGGTCCAGGGCGCCTGGGTGCTCAATGGCGGGATCGAAATCAGCCGCCAGTTGCTGCGGGACGCGCGCCAGCGTGATCCGCTGACCCGACGGGATCAGCCCTGGGCCCAACCGATCATCACGCGCTTGGCGACCCGCACCTTCGACGGCCACCTGGAAGACGAGCAAGGCAAGTTCAACCTGCGCAACCTGATCGCCAACGAACGGATCGATGACGAGCAACTGCGCAACTTCCAGCGTTTGTGCGAACTGATCGGGGTCAACTCGACCTTGAGCCAGCGCATCAGCCAACGGGTCATCGCGGCGTATCCGCGCTTACTCAATCCCGGATTGGCCGACAAAGCCCCGGCCAGCAGCGGCCTCAACAGCGGTCGCAGCACTTCACCGACTGCCGTGCGCAAACCCGAAGCGGCCAAGCGCCCGATGTTGCGCAGCGTCGAGGATTTGCGCGGTGTCGAGGGCGTTACCGAGACGCTGCTGGCCAAGATCAGCCCCTTTATCACCATTCTGCCGGCCAACACCTGGCTCAACGGCAACACCGCCAGCGCCCAGGTGTTGGCGGCGTATGTGCCGGGGCTGTCGATCGAACGGGCCCAGGCCCTGGTCGCCGAGCGCGATGGCGGGCAGTGGTTTATCAATCGCGGAGACTTCGTCAATCGCCTGCGCATGCCTGAACTGGAGTTGACGACGATCAAGGTCGGCATCACCAGCGACTGGTTCCGGCTGCGTGGCCAGGCGCGCAGCGACCGTCAGCGGGTCAGCCTCGACGCGTTGTTGCGCCGAACCGAAGACCGTTTGCCCCAGGTGATCTGGTCGCGGGTGGGCGTATGAGCCAGTTGCGCGTTGCCTTGCCGCCCTTGGCGCAATTGACCCTCGACAGCGTCGTGACCTTCACCCGGACGGATCGCCAGGGTCAGGTCACGGCCGAGGGGCAGAGCACGTTGCTGCAATTGGGCGGCAACAGTAAAACCCCGGCCATCGCGTTTTTCCTGCATCCCCGGGACAGCCTGCTGGCGAGTATCGAGCTGCCGCTGCTGCCTCCGGCGAAAACCGCGGCGGCGGTGCAGTGCGCGGCGCAGTCGCTGATCCTTGGTGCCTGCGAGCAGATGCACATCGCCCACAGCCCGCGTGATGCCCAGGGCCGGGTGCATATCGCCTGGTTGTCGCGGCAATGGTTGAACGAATTCGGCCAGTTGCTGCGCCTGGCGCGCTTGACCCTGCGCGGGGTGTACCCGGCCGCCTATGGGTTGCCGGTCAACAGCGCGGGGCTCTACGAAGAGCATTTGCTGGTGCGCCATAGCCTGGAGCATGCCGTGGTGCATCCGCATTTCGACGAAGCCCTGAGCGATCTGTTGCTGGAAGCCAGCAGCGGTTTGCAGTGGCTTGGGGGCGCAGCACCGGAAGGAATGGCCAACCGTTTGCCCGAGACGCAACGCTGGACCGGCCCGTTGCCCGGTTGGGGCCTGCACGGCGGTGTGCAGCAACGCAGCACCAGTCAAGCGGGTTGGGGCAGGGCGGCGGCGTTTTGCGCGGTGGCGCTGGCGGTCTGGGTTCTGGGTCTGAACCTGTACGCCGCCCGTGAAGCGGCGCAGGGGCAACAGCTGAAGGCGCAGATGACGCAGCGGGTGAAACAGGCGTTTCCCGAGTTGCCGGTGATTCTCAACCCGCTGCAACAGGCTCGCCAGCAACTGACCGCGCGCCAGGCCAATGCGGCGACCGACGCCACCCAGCGTTTCGCCAGCCTGGTCCTGCAAGCGGGCAGCGGCATGCCGTTCATGACCGGCAGCGTACAAAGCCTGGTGTTCGAAAACGGCGAGCTGCAACTGACGCTGCTGGAGGATGCGCGGCGCAACACGTCCGACAAGACCTGGCAAACCGCACTGACCCAGGCTGGCATTGCGGTCAACGCGACTGATCAGGGTTGGACGTTGAGTCCGGCCACCGAATCAACCGCCAGTGAAGATGACACCCGCACTGGAGCCGACGATGAATAAGCAATCGCTGAGGCTGTTCCGTGCTCGTTCACAGGTGTTTTGGCAAGCCCTGGCCCTGCGGGAAAAACGCATGGTCGCGGGCACGGCGCTGGTACTCGGCGGCCTGTTGACCTGGCTGCTGCTGATCCAGCCGCCGCTGAAAAAAATCGAGGCCTGGCAGGTCGAGACCCCCAAGCTGCGCTCGCAGAACGAAGCGCTGGAGCAGTTGCTGCGCGAAGTCGCCACGGCGCCGGCCGGGCAGAGCCTGGAACAGTCTCTGCACCAGGCGCTCGATGCCGGGGGCCTGGCCGGGCGCTACCAGTTGCAGGCACTGGACGCGGGCTGGCAGTTGACGTTCGAAGACGCCCCGGCCGATGCGGTGATCGGTTGGCTGGTGGGCAACCCGAGGCAGTTTTCTCTTGAAGTGGTCGAGGCTCGTTTGCAGCGTTCAGGCGAGGCCACGACCGATGACACGGCAGGCACTCTGTCGGGAACCGTTCGCATGGATCAGGCGCTGGGCGCTAAGGAAGCTTCATGAAGTGGTCAGGTTCCAACTATGTACGCAAGTCGGCCCGCAGCGCCGCGCCGTTTCTGTTGCTGGCGTTGGGAGCGTGCAGCAATACCGGACCGAATCCGCCGCCCTTGCTGGTGGACAGTGAGCTCGGCCGACCCCTGGCCAACACCCAGCGCAGCGGTGATGCGCTGGTGGATCGGCAGCGGGCCCAGACGCAGATCGAACAGCAACCGCGCCCGCAGCACAAAATCTCCAATCCTGGCCGCAGCGGCGCGGCCAGTCGCGGGAGTACGCTGCCGGGCAATCCGCTGGGGGATCAGCCGGTCACCCTGAACTTCGTCGAGGCCGACATTCAAGCCGTGGTGCGGGCATTGTCCCGTTCCACCGGGCAGCAGTTTCTGGTCGACCCTCGGGTCAAGGGCAACCTGACCCTCGTGTCCGAAGGCCAGGTCCCGGCCCGTCAGGCCTATGACATGCTGCTGGCGGCCTTGCGCATGCAGGGCTTCAGCGTGGTCGATGTCGGCGGCGTCGCCCAGGTGGTGCCGGAGGCCGATGCCAAATTACTCGGCGGGCCGATCTACAGAGCCGACAAACCGGCCGGCAACGGCATGCTCACCCGCACCTTTCGCCTGCAATATGAAAACGCGGTGAACCTGATCCCGGTGCTGCGCCCGATCGTCTCGCCGAACAACCCGATCAACGCCTACCCCGGCAACAACACCATCGTGATCACCGACTACGCCGAGAACCTGACGCGGGTGGCGCAGATCATCGAAGGCATCGACACCCCGAGCGCCATCGACACCGATGTGGTGCAGATCCAGAACGGCATCGCGGTGGACATCGCCGGCATGGTCTCGGAACTGCTGGAACAACCGGGCAACGACCCGACCCAGAAAATCTCGGTGATCGGCGACCCGCGCTCCAACGCGATCATCATTCGCGCCGGCAGCCCGGAGCGCACGGAGCTGGCGCGCAACCTGATCTACAAACTCGACAACGCCCAAAGCAACCCGAGCAACCTGCACGTGGTGTACCTGCGCAATGCCCAGGCGGCGAAACTGGCCCAGGCCCTGCGCGGTTTGCTCACCGGGGAAAGCGACAGCGGCGGCAGCGACTCCGCGCGTTCGGTGCTCAGTGCCATGGGCGGCGGCAATGCCAGTGGTGGGCAGAACGGCCAGAGCCAGGGCAACACCAGCCAGACCTCGACCTCCGGCACCAGCACCAGCGGGGGCAACGGTTACGCCCAGGGCGCCAGCAGTTCGGGCACTCAAAGCGGTGCTCAGCAGGCCGACCAGAGTGTCGCTTTCAGTGCTGGCGGCGTGACCATCCAGGCGGACGCGACCACCAACACCTTGCTGATTTCCGCGCCGGACCCGCTGTACCGCAACCTGCGGGAAGTCATCGACATGCTCGACCAGCGCCGCGCCCAAGTGGTGATCGAAAGCCTGATCGTCGAAGTCGGCGAAGACGATGCCAATGAATTTGGCGTGCAGTGGCAGACCGGCAACCTGGCCGGCAACGGGGTGATTGGTGGGGCGAACCTGGGGGGCAGCGGCTTCAAGGCCGGCGGCAAGACCAGCGTCGACGTGTTGCCCGCGGGCTTGAGCGTCGGCTTCCTCAATGGCACCGTCGACATCCCCGGCATCGGCAAGGTCATGGACTTGAAAGTGCTGGCCCATGCGCTCAAGAGCAAGGGCGGCACCAATGTGCTGTCGACGCCGAACCTGCTGACCCTGGACAACGAAGCGGCGAGCATTTTCGTCGGCCAGACCATTCCGTTTGTCAGCGGCAGTTACGTGACCGGTGGCGGCGGCACCAGCAACAACCCGTTCCAGACCGTGACCCGGGAAGAGGTCGGCTTGAAGCTCAACGTGCGCCCGCAAATTTCCGAGGGCGGCACGGTCAAGCTCGATATCTATCAGGAAGTCAGCAGCATCGACGAGCGCGCCTCCAACAGCGTGACCGCCGCGGGCATCGTCACTAACAAACGGGCGATCGACACCAGCATCCTGCTCGATGACGGGCAGATCATGGTCCTCGGCGGCTTGCTGCAAGACGGTTACAGCCAGAGCAATGACGCGGTGCCGTGGCTGTCGAGCATCCCGGGGCTGGGCGCGCTGTTTCGCAACGAACGCCGGGCGACCACCAAGACCAACCTGATGGTGTTCCTGCGCCCGTACATCATTCGCGACAGCGGCGCCGGGCGCGCCATCACCCTCAACCGCTACGACTTCATGCGCCGCGCCCAGGGCGGGCTGCAACCGGAACGCAGCTGGGCGATGCCGGACATGCAAGCGCCGCAATTACCAGCGGCGGCCCAAGGCGTGCCGGCGGTGAGTACACAACCAAGGGCGACGATTCGGGCGGTGCCGACTGGCGCAGGGACAGTGCAATGATCCCCGTGGTGAAGGGACTTTATGTGGCGAGGGGGCTTGCCCCCGTTCGGCTGCGCAGCAGCCGCAATACCCATGCCTGCGGTGTATCAGGAGAAATGGGGGGGCGGGATTTGGGGCCGCTTCGCAGCCCAACGGGGGCAAGCCCCCTCGCCACAAGGATAGAGGGGCATTCACCATGAGTGCCTTGCCTTACGCCTGGGCCAAGGCCCAACGCATCCTGCTGCGCAATGCCGACGACGGCGCGGTGTTGACGGTGTGCCCTTCGACGCCAGGCTGGTCGATCAGCGAAGTGCATCGGCAGTTCGGCCCGGCGCGGTTGGAGCGGGTGCGCGATGAAGAGCTCGACGGCTTGCTCGCCAGTGCCTACGCCGACACCGGCAGCGCGGCGGCGGTGGTCGGGGCGGCGGAGAATGAGGTCGATCTGGATCGGCTGATGCAGGACATCCCGGAAATTACCGACCTGCTGGACACCCAGGACGGCGCGCCGGTGATCCGCATGATCAACGCCTTGCTCACCCAGGCGGCGCGGGACGAGGCCAGCGACATTCACATCGAGCCCTATGAAAGCCATTCGGTGGTGCGCTACCGGGTCGACGGCACCCTGCGCGACGTGGTGTCGCCGCGCAAGGCGTTGCACGGGGCGCTGGTGTCGCGGATCAAGATCATGGCGCAACTCGACATCGCCGAAAAACGCCTGCCCCAGGACGGCCGTATCGCCTTGCGCGTGGCCGGGCGGCCGATTGATATTCGCGTGTCGACGGTGCCCACCGGTCACGGCGAGCGCGTGGTGATGCGCCTGCTCGACAAACAGGCCGGGCGCCTGCAACTGGAAACCCTCGGCATGGACCCGAAGGTACTGGCCAAACTCGACACCTTGATTCGCCAGCCCCACGGCATCGTGCTGGTGACCGGCCCCACGGGCAGTGGCAAAACCACCAGTCTCTATGCGGCGCTGGCACGGCTGGATGCCAGCACCAGCAACATCCTCACTGTCGAAGACCCGGTGGAATACGACTTGCCGGGCATCAGCCAGATCCAGGTCAACGCCAAGATCGACATGACCTTCGCCCTGGCCTTGCGCGCCATCCTGCGCCAGGACCCGGACATCATCATGATCGGTGAAATCCGCGACCTCGAAACCGCGCAAATCGCTGTGCAGGCCTCGCTCACGGGGCACCTGGTGCTGGCGACGTTGCACACCAACGACGCGGTGTCGGCGGTCAACCGTTTGATCGACATGGGGGTCGAGCCGTTTCTGCTGGCGTCGTCGATGCTTGGGGTGTTGGCACAACGTTTGGTCCGGCGCCTGTGCAATCAATGCAAACAGGAAGACCCCGCCACCCCGGGCACCTGGCGACCGGTCGGTTGCGCAGCCTGCAACCACACCGGCTACAGCGGCCGTACCGGCATTCATGAGTTGTTCTGCATCGACGACGACATCCGCACGCTGATCCACCAGGGCGCGGGTGAACAGGCGCTGCGGGCGGCGGCCCGTGAGGCGGGCATGTTCAGCATGCGCGAAGACGGCGAACGCTGGGTGAGCAGCGGCGCCACCGCGCCGGAAGAAATCCTTCGTGTCACACGGGACGCCTGATGAATCGCTACCGTTTTGAAGCCGCCGACGCCACGGGCAAGATCGAGGTCGGGCACCTGGAAGCCGACAGCCAGAGCGCGGCGTTCGGTGTGTTGCGCAGTCGCGGCCTGACCGCGTTGCTGGTGCAAATCGAAAACAACACGCCGGCCGGGTCGGGCGGTGGAATGTTCAGCGCCAAGCTCTCGGACAACGACCTGGCCTGGGCCACCCGGCAACTGGCAAGCCTGCTCGGCGCCAGCCTGCCGCTGGAGGCGGCGTTGAGCGCCACGGTGGAGCAAGCGGAAAAAACACACATCGCCCAGACCCTGAGCGCGGTGCGTGCCGATGTGCGCAGCGGCATGCGCCTGGCCGAGGCATTGGCCGCGCGGCCCCGGGACTTTCCGGAAATCTACCGCGCATTGATTGCGGCGGGGGAGGAGTCCGGCGACCTGGCCCAGGTCAT
This sequence comes from Pseudomonas sp. Emmai, assembly GCF_055179735.1. NCBI lineage: Bacteria > Pseudomonadati > Pseudomonadota > Gammaproteobacteria > Pseudomonadales > Pseudomonadaceae > Pseudomonas > Pseudomonas sp. Emmai. The sequence goes on from NZ_CM143685.1 coordinate 3,447,724, forward strand.
GGAACGGTTGGCCGACTACATCGAAGAACGCAACAACCTGCGGGGCAAGATCCTCACCGCATTCATCTACCCGGGGGTGGTCGGGCTGGTGTCGATCGCCATCGTGATCTTCCTCCTCAGCTACGTGGTGCCGCAGGTGGTCAGCGCGTTTTCCCAGGCTCGTCAGGACCTGCCGGGGCTGACCCTGGCGATGCTCAATGCCAGTGACTTTATTCGGGGTTGGGGCTGGTTGTGTTTCAGCGTCATGGCCGGTGGCTTCTGGGGCTGGCGCTTGTATTTGCGCAACCCGCAGGCGCGGTTGAACTGGCACAGCCGCATCCTGCGCTTGCCATTGTTCGGGCGTTTTGTGTTGGGGTTGAACACCGCGCGGTTCGCCTCGACCCTGGCGATTCTCGGCGGTGCCGGGGTGCCATTGTTGCGGGCGCTGGAAGCGGCGCGCCAGACCCTGTCCAACGATCGCCTGAGCCTGAGTGTCAACGATGCCACGGCCAAGGTTCGCGAAGGGGTCAACCTGGCGGCGGCGTTGCGCGTCGAGAAAGTCTTCCCGCCGGTGCTGATCCACCTGATCGCCAGCGGCGAGAAAACCGGCTCGCTGCCACCGATGCTCGAACGCGCCGCGCAAACCCTGTCCCGGGACATCGAGCGCCGGGCCATGGGCATGACCGCGTTGCTCGAACCCTTGATGATCGTGGTCATGGGCGCGGTGGTGCTGGTGATCGTGATGGCGGTGTTGTTGCCGATCATCGAGATCAACCAACTGGTGCAGTAACGCGCTCGATGAGCACGGCTGTACAAGACAACCCGCGCTTCACTCCCTAGATTCACCCTTTGCCTGCCTGCTTTGAAATAGGCCTGTTGCGCACGGCGCAATGCTGTGTTGCGCCGCGGCCCGATTTCGCCATGGGCGAGCGTTGCGTAACGTGCTCGCCAGGCCGTATCGCACAAGCACACGACGCAAGGGGAAGACGATGGAGCGCAAGACGCTTTATGGCGCAGGACTGTTGGTGGTGGTCGCCGGGCTGGTGTTTTGTGGCGTGATGATGTGGCGGCCCGCCATTGCCCCGCTGACGCAACCCGCCGTCAGCGACAAGCTCAGTGCCAGCCGAGGCGCTCGGGTGGTGGAGCAGGGCGATTGTGCCGTCTGCCACACGCGCCCCGGCGGCGCGTACATGGCTGGCGGGTTGCCGCTGGTAACGCCGTTCGGCACGTTGTACACCACCAACATCACCCCGGATCGTGACACCGGCATTGGCCTGTGGTCCGAATCCGCTTTCACCCGGGCGATGCGCAAAGGCATTGCCCGGGATGGGCATTTTCTCTACCCGGCATTCCCCTACGTGCACTACCGCAAGATGACCGATCAAGACATCGCCGATGCCTATGCCTTTCTCATGAGCGTCGATCCGGTGCACGCGGTGGCGCCGGACAATCACATGATGTTCCCGATGAATTTCCGGCCCCTGGTGTCGTTCTGGAATCTGCTGTTCCTGCACGGCGACCCGCCCCGGGATGATCCGGCGCAATCACCTGCATGGAACCGTGGACGTTACCTGGTGGACGGCGCCGGGCATTGCTCCTCCTGCCATTCGCCGCTCAATTTGATAGGTGGCGAGAAGGGCAGCGAGCTGCTCAACGGCGGCCTCGTCGATGGCTGGCATGCACCGCCCCTCAAAGGCATGGCGACGGCCGCGAACCCCTGGAACCAGACACAACTGGTCGCCTACCTGCGTGGCGAGGTCGCCAGCGAACATGGTGGTGCGGCGGGGCCGATGCTGCCGGTGAGTTTGAGCCTGGCGCAAGTCCCGGTCGACGACGTCAAGGCCATCGCCGATTACCTGTTGAGTGTGCAACGCACTGCCGAGGCGCCGCAGCCGTGCCAAACCCTGAAGCCAGAAGCGCCACAGGCCAGTGCAGGCGCCGCAATCTTTGCCGGCGCCTGTGCCAGTTGCCACGGTGCCGGCGCACCGATGCGCGCGGTCGATGGCCGGCCCGGCCTGGCGATGACCTCGGCGTTGCAGGCGGACGATCCGCGCAACCTGATCAAGACCGTGCTCGAAGGCATTCCCTTGTCCACGGGCACTACCAGCCATTACATGCCCGCATTCGCCGACAGCCTGGACGATGCTCATCTGGTGGCCCTCGCGCAGTACTTGCGCGGGCAAAGCTGTGCGAACCGGCCTTGGGCCGATCTGGGCAAAACCGTCACCACCATTCGCAGCGAAGGCCAACCGAAATGATTACCTTGAACGTCAACGGTGCCGATCATCATCTGGACATCGACCCGGACATGCCGCTGCTCTACGCGCTGCGCAATCATCTGCAACTCAATGGCGCCAAATATGGCTGCGGCCTCGGGCAGTGCGGCGCCTGCACGGTGATGCTCGGTGATAAACCGGTGTTCTCGTGTCTGGTGCCAGCGATTGTCGCGACGGGGAAACCGGTGCGCACGGTCGAAAGCCTGGGCAGTGCCGATGAACCCGGCCCGCTGCAAAAAGCCTTTATCGATCAGCAAGCGGCACAGTGCGGTTACTGCATCGCCGGGATGATCATGCGCGCCCAGGCTTTGCTGGAAGTAAACCCCACACCGGACGAGCAGCAGATTCGCGAGCACATGGCGCCCAACCTGTGCCGTTGCGGCACCCATGTGCGGATTCTCGCGGCGATCAAAGCCGTCGTCGCCAGTGAGGTGAAACCATGAAAAACCCGGCGGATGCTTTTGATCCGAGTCGCCGTTCCTTCCTCATCAACGGGGCGCTGGTGGTGGGTTTTGCCCTGGTGCCGGGGGCTCGCCACGCCTTTGCCGACACCGAGGTCGATACCCTGGGCACCACCGTGCTGGCGCCGGATCTGCCGGGCAGCCTCAGGACCAATCCGTATCTGGATGCCTGGATTCGTATCGATGCCCAGGACGGCATCACGGTCTACACCGGCAAGGTCGAACTGGGTACCGGGGTCAAGACCGCGCTGTTGCAGATTGCGGCCGAACGGCTGGAGGTTGTGCCGGCGTCGATTCGCTTTCTCACCGCGGACACGGCGCTGACGCCGAACGAAGGGTATACGGCGGGCAGCCACTCGATCTTCGACAGTGGCACGGCGCTGTTCAACGCGGCGGCTCAGGTGCGTCAATTGCTGCTGGAGTCGGCGGCGCGACAGTGGCAGCAGGAGGTGAGCACCCTGCGCACCCGCGATGCCGTGATCCACGGTGCTGGCGGGCAGTCGATGAGCTATGTGCAGGCCGTTGCGGGCGTGCAATTACACCGTTACGCGGTGGCCAATTCGCCGCTCAAGGCTGCGGATCAGTTCACCCAGATCGGCCATTCGCTGCCGCGTCTCGATATTCCGGGCAAGGTCAGCGGCGGTGCCAGTTACGTGCAGGACATGCGCCTGCCCGGCATGTTGCACGCACGGGTGATTCGCCCGCCGCGTCGGGTCAGCCAGTTACTGGACATCGATCAGGGCGCCATCGAGCAGATGCCGGGAGTGGTGAAACTGCTGCGCAATGGCAGCTACCTCGCAGTGGTCGCCCAGGATGAATGGCAGGCGATCAAGGCCATGCGTTCCGGCTACGCCAGTGCACGCTGGACCGAGGGCAATCCGCTGCCGGACTCGCAACACATCCACGAGTTGCTGACCCAGTTGCCGTCACGGCGTTATCCGGTGAGCAACAAAGGCGCGGTCACTCAGGCGTCCGGGCCGGTGTACAAGGCGCGGGTGACCAAGCAATACCTGATGCACGGCTCTATTGGTCCGTCCTGTGCGGTGGCGCTGTTCGAAGCCGGCGGGTTGACGGTCTGGACTCACACTCAGGGCGTTTACCCGTTGCGCGCCGGTATTGCGCAACTGCTGGGCCTGGCCCCGGAAAAGGTTCGCTGCATCCATGTCGAGGGCGCCGGTTGCTACGGGCATAACGGCGCCGACGATGCCGCTGCCGACGCCGCGTTGATCGCCATGGCCGTGCCGGGTAAACCGGTGCGGGTGCAATGGATGCGCGAGCAGGAAAACCTCTGGGAACCCTACAGCTCGGCGATGCTGACCGAACTTGAAGCCGGGCTGGACGCCAGCGGCAAGTTGCAGAACTGGAGCTACGAACTCTGGACCACGCCCCACAACGAACGCATCGTCAACGCCGGGCGACTACTGCCGGCGTGGCTGTTGGCCAAACCCTTTGCCCCGGCACCCTCGGTGCCCATCGCCCAACCGGAAGGCGATGGCGATCGCAACGCAGTGCCGCTCTACGACATTCCCAACAGCCAGATCAACATGAACTTCCTGCTGCAGATGCCCTTCAGAACATCGGCCATGCGCTCCCTGGGCGCGCACATCAATGTGTTTGCCATCGAAGCGGCGATGGATGAACTGGCGGCGCGATCGGGGCAGGATCCGCTGCAATTTCGCTTGCAGCATTTGACCGATCCCCGGGCCCAGGCTGTGATCAAGCGAGTGGCACAGGCATTCGCCTGGCCCCACAAGGCACCCGGGCCGGGGAGTGGCATCGGCTTCGCCTTCGCCCGCTACAAGAACATCATGGGTTACTGCGCCATTGCCGTGCAGTTGCACGTGCAGCGCCAGACCGGTGAAGTGGTGATCGACCGGGTGGTGACAGCGGTGGATGTGGGGCAAATCGTCAGCCCGGATGGCCTGCGCAATCAGGTCGAAGGCGGGATCATCCAGTCGGCCAGTTGGACCCTGTATGAGCAGGTGGAATACGATCCGCAAGGTGTGCGCAGCTACGACTGGAGCGGTTACCCGATCATCCGTTTCCCGGCGCTGCCGCGTCAGGTCGATGTGCATTTGCTCGATCAGCCGGGTGAGGCCTTTCTCGGGGCCGCGGAAATTGTGCAAGGACCGATGGCGGCGGCGCTCGGCAACGCCATGGCCGACGCCACGGGCCAGCGTTTGCTGCACTTGCCTTTGGCCCGCAAGGGTTGGCACGAAGTACTGCGCGCATAACCCCCCTGCAAGAGGGTTGCGGTGAACCCATTAAGGAATGTCATGGACAAGCTGCTCGCAATGAAGATGTTCGTCCAGGCCGTAGACGCCAGGGGCTTCTCGTCCGCCGCCCGACAACTGGGCCTGGCGACGTCGTCCGTGACGCGGATGGTGGATGGGCTGGAGGCAGAATTGGGCACGGTGTTGCTTAACCGCTCCACCCGCCAAGTGACCTTGACCGACGCGGGCAGCGCTTACTATCGCAACGCGCGGGATATCTTGAACGCCGTGGCCGATGCTGACGCGGCGATCTCGGACCGGGGTGAGGAGCCCGCCGGACAATTGCGCATCTCAGTGCCGGTGGCTTTCGGCCGATGCCTGATCGCGCCGCACATCGCCACGCTGCTGGAGCGCTACCCGAAACTGGTGCTGGAGATGATCCTGTCGGATGAAATCGTCGACCTGCTGGGGGAGCGCATCGACCTGTCGATCCGCCTGGGCTCGGCAGCACCGATGGACGCGCTGATCAGCCGTCCCGTGGGGGCCTTTCGGCGTCGGGTGGTGGCCAGTGTCGGTTACCTTGATGCCGCCGGCTTTCCCGACCAGCCCATGGACCTCTTGCGCCATAAATGCCTGTGCTTCAGTTATGGCCTGCAACCACAGTACTGGACCTTTTTGGAGGCGGGGCAGGAGGTTCGCGTCCCGGTGGAAGGCCCGTTCAAGAGCAACAATGCCGAGGTCTTGCGCGAAGTGGTGCTGGGTGGCGGCGGGGTGGCGCTGTTGCCGGACTGGCTGGTTGACGAGGACATTCGTTGCGGGCGTCTGACGTCCCTGTTCGATGAGTTCGTGGTCAATCCCAATAGCGCCAGTTCGGCCATTTGCGCGCTGTACCTGCCCAATCACCGGGGCTCGAAACGGATCAACGCGTTTATTGATTTCCTCATCGAGTTGCTGCGGCGCGAGGGTGAATGACCCTGCGTTGCGTTTTGCGCAACGGGACATTGCGCGGGCGGTGGATTCTCTGAAAAGCCCAGGGTGACTACCTTGGGCGCCACAGACCTTCCACCCCAGAGACCGCCATGAACCCCAAGACCTCCCAGCGCGCCCACTTGTTTAGCCCACTCAAACTCGGCCAACTGAGCCTCGACCACCGCGTCGCCATGGCGCCCCTGACCCGTTCCCGGGCCGGCCAGCCCGGCAATGTACCGACGCCGATGAACGTCGAGTATTACCGTCAACGGGCCAGCGCCGCGTTGATCATCAGCGAGGCGACGCAAATTTCCCAGCAAGGCCAGGGCTATGCCTGGACGCCGGGTATCCACACCGACGCGCAGATCCGTGGCTGGAAAGCGGTCAGCGATGCGGTCCACGGCGAAGGCGGGCGCATGTTCCTGCAGCTGTGGCATGTGGGGCGAGTGTCGCACCCGGTGTTTCAGCCTGACGGTGGCCTGCCTGTGGCGCCGACCGCGCAACCGGTCCCCGGCAAGACCTTCATCCTCAATGAGCGGGGCGAAGGGGTCTGGGGCGATGTGCCGGTGCCGCAGGAGCTGGATGTTGCGGGTATCGAAGCGATCATCGCCGATTACCGCCAGGCTGCGCGCAATGCCTTGCTGGCGGGCATGGACGGCGTGGAAATCCATGCGGGCAATGGCTACCTGCTCGATCAGTTCATCAACAGCGCCAGCAACCAGCGCAGTGACGGCTATGGCGGCAGTATCGAAAACCGCGCGCGGCTGTTGCTTGAAGTCGTGGCGGCGGTGATCGAGGAAGTCGGGGCCGACCGCGTGGCGGTGCGCCTCACGCCGATGGGCCGCTTCATGGGCATGGGCGACGACACCCCGGAGCAGACCTTTGGCTACATCGTGTCCCGGCTCAATGAGTGGAACCTGGCGTACCTGCACCTGGTAGAACCGATGATGGTTGGTACCGTGCTGGATGAAGACACTGACCCACGCTGGGACGCGATCATCAAGCAACTGCGCCGGACGTTCAGCGGCGTGCTGATGCTGGCGGGCGGTTACAACGGCGACACCGCCGAGCAGGCCATCGCCGAGGGTCGCGCCGACCTGATTGCGTTCGGTCGCCCGTTCATTGCCAACCCGGATCTGCCGGCGCGTCTGCGGGACCGCACCGAGCTCAACCCGGCGGACGGTGCGAGCTTCTTTGGCGGTGATGCCAAGGGCTACATCGACTATCCCGCATTGGCGTAACCCGCGGGCAAAAATTGTTTCCACACTTTTATCAGCACCCGAGCGCTGGCTGAGCCATCCTCGGGTTCGCTGTTCTGTCATACGAAACCGTCCATCAACGACTGACCGTGGGCTCCAGCCGAGCTGACGGAACCCGGTCGAAAACCATCGCTGAAACGCCCGCCATTCCCTGCGCAAACACCCGAGAAATTCTGCAAAAAATCCACGCCCGGCACCCGAGGTTTTTTCCTCTATCTGTCACTGGAAGCTGCGAACTTCTAACCCATGGCCTCACCCCGGACGACCTTCAGAGCAAGGCGAAGATTTGAGCGCCATGGCGTCATTAACGAGCACATCACACCCACGTATGAACACGACGAAAGGAGCTTCTTCATGTTTAAGCGCACTATGATCGCAGCCTCGTTGGCTGTTGCCGCACTGGCTTCTGCCCAATCCATGGCCGCTGTTGTCGGTGGCGGTGCAACCCTGCCGGAAAACCTCTACAACGGCACCTCGACCCTGCCACGCCTGCTGCCGACTGACTTCAGCTACACCGGTGTCGGCAGTGGCGCCGGCAAGACCGCTTTCCTGACCAACGCCCCGGCTTCGATCAACCAGCCTGCCGGCACCCCGGTGGATTTCGCCGGTAGCGACTCGGTGCTCAGCGCCACTGAACTGACCAACTACAACAACGCCAATGGCGCCGCGTTCGGCAAGCTGATCCAGGTGCCGTCCGTGGGCACTTCGGTGACCATTCCATACAAACGTACCGGCGTGACGTCCCTGCAATTGACCGGCGCTCAGTTGTGCAACGTGTTCTCCGGCACCACCACGACCTGGGGCCAGTTGCTGGGCACGGCTGACACCACCGCGATCAAAGTGATCTACCGTTCCGGTTCCAGCGGTACCACTGAACTGTTGTCGCGCTTCCTCAACGATTCGTGCCCGACCAAGTTCGGCGTCAGCGGCACGTTCATCACCGCCAACATCGGTGCCGAGCCTGCCAACTGGCAAGCCGTGGCCACCAGTGCTGACGTCGTAGCCGCTGTAAACGCCAACGATGGCGCAATCGGTTATGTCAGCCCTGACTATGTCAACGCCAACAGCGCTGCCGTGGTCGCTCGCGTCAGCAAGCTGCCACTGGCTGCCGGCGTTGCCGCACCACTGCCGAACGCAACCAACACCCGCACCGCTTTGGGCACGGCACTCGCGCCGTCCACCAAGGCCGATCGCGCCAACCCGTTGAAGTGGGTACCTACTTTCGGTAGCGCTGCCACTGATACCGCTGTTCCAACCACGGGCTACCCAATCGTGGGCTACACCAACTTGCTCGTTGGCCAGTGCTACGCCACTGCCGCCGATGCCACTGCTGTGCGCAATTTCCTCAATGACCTGTACACCGGCACCAAGGCCTCTGTGATTGCCCAGCACTCCTTCGTCAGCCTGCCAACCGCGTTCGCTGCCGAAGTCAAGAAAACCTTCCTGGACGACACCTACGCCGAAGGCCTGAACATCGCCAACGTCAGCGTCTGCAACGGTGTTGGTCGTCCATAACCCAAGCGCCTGAAGTGACGTCGCCAAGGATCGGCGATGGCAATAACAATCGGCAGCGGCCTGTACGGCGCTGCCGATTTTTGCGTGGTGTGGCCCTGCCTTATCCCACCTATGTGAACTTTGCATGACAAGCGTTCGGTCCTGAGCCGCGCCAACTGCCTTATCCCATATCAGCAACGCCCGCCGTTGCAGCAGCCTGTTTCGAGAATTGCAAAAGGAAGAGTAGTGATGCCTCGCGGTAAAACCACGCCTGATCTGAATGTCCCTGTGCGCTCGATGGAGCACCCGCTGTTGCGCTTGAAACCCTTGGCCCAGGCCATTGCGTTGCTGATGATCGCCGGCAGTGCCGACGCGGCCACGGCGTTCAGTTCCAGTTGGTTCGCCGCCAAGGGCGCTGCCCAGGCCAGTGGTGCTGCACGGCCCGGTGGCCTGGTGCCCGGCGGGCCGCCACCGCTGGCGCAACAGCAACGGGTCAATCAGCAGCTGAAGCGCTCGATCGACAACTTGAACAACACCGTGGCCGCGATTGCCGCGCAACAAGCGGCACAGGCAGCCGGGCGTCAATTTGCCCTGGGTCAGCCGCAGAGTGTGCCCAACGGCCTGGGCGAGGGTGGCCTGAAGGTCGACGAGAATCCGCTGACCCGTGGCTGGACCAACGCCACCGGGCCGCGACAGACTCAGGCCGACGGCAAGACCACCGTGCGCATCGAGCAGACCGCCGACAAGGCGATCCTCAACTGGGAAACCTTCAACGTCGGGCGCGATACCACCGTCGAATTCGGCCAACAGGCGAACTGGGCGGTGCTCAACCGGGTCAACGACCCGAACGCCCGCGCCAGTGTGATAGCCGGTCAGATCAATGCACCGGGCACGGTGATGCTGGTCAACCGCAACGGCATCGTGTTCAGCGGCAGCAGCCAGGTCAACGTGCGCAATCTGGTGGCCGCCGCCGCGACCATCAGCGATGACCAGTTCAGCAAAAATGGCCTGTACGTGGACACCAACGGCACCCAGCCAACCTTTCGCGATGCGTTCGGCAAGGTCGAGGTGCAGCGCGGCGCCGTGCTGCAAACCCTGCCGGCCGGTTCGTCGACGGATTCCGGTGGTTACGCCCTGTTGCTCGGCGGCGAAGTGCACAACGATGGCGCCCTCGTTACCGCAAAAGGCCAAACGACCCTGGCGGCGGGCGACAGTTTTTACATTCGCCGTGGCACGGGCACCGCAGGCAACCAGCAATCGACCACGCGCGGTAATGAAGTGGCCACCAGCCTCAAGACCGGTAGCCTGGCCGGTACGGTGATCAACAGCGGGATCATCCAGGCGGCGACCGGTGACATCACCCTCACCGGGCATCAGATCCGGCAAAACGGCGTGCTGCTGGCCAGCACCTCGGCGGACACTCGCGGCACTGTTCATTTGCTCAATGCTGCCAGCGACATCACCGGCAGCGTGACCCTGGGTCAGGGCAGTGTCAGCACCATTTTGCTGGAGCAAGGTTCCTCGGCGCTGGACAGCCAGCGTCAAGCGGCGCTCGACAACCTCAACGGTCTACTGCCGAACAACGCCACCGGGCGTTTCGACAACCTGAGCAAAATTGCCGACCGCACCGACCAGTCGCGTGTAGAGATCGTCAGCGGTGGCACCGTGGACTTCCAGGGCGGTTCGATGGTGCTGGCCAACGGCGGTCAGGTCGCGGTCAGCGCCGGTCAGCGCAGCCTGGTCCGCGATGGCGCGATCATCGATGTGTCCGGTGGTATCGGCGTCAAAGTGGCGATGGAATCCAACAGCATCAAGGTCAACATTCAGGGCAACGAACAGCGCGATGCGTCAGGCAATCGCGAGGGTGGGGCGCTCAATAGCACCGATGTCTGGGTCGACGTGCGCGACCTGGTGCATGTGGCGGCCGGGGTCAATGGCTACGCCAACGACCGCTGGTACACCGCCGGCGGCTTGCTGGAAGTCGGCGGCTACCTCGGCACCCGCGGTCACGACATCGGTGAGTGGATGGCCCAGGGCGGGACCCTGGCGTTTACCGGCAACGACCTGGTGACGCAAAAAGGCTCGCTGATTAACGTGTCGGGCGGCACCTTCGATGTGCAGAGCGGTTACATCAAGCAGAGCTGGCTACGCGGTGCCAACGGGCGTTTGCATGAGGTGTCCAAGGCTCCCGGAGATCTGCTCTACACCGGCGTCTACAAAGGGTTTGAGGACCACAGTGAGCGCTGGGGCCAGACCGATTATTACTACAATCCGCTGATTGCTCCGCGCCAGCGTTACGAAAGCGGCTACACCGTGGGCCGCGATGCCGGGCAACTGATCGTCGCGACGAAAAGCGCCGTGCTCGATGGCGAACTGCTGGGCAAGACCTTTCAGGGCGACCACCAGTCCCAGGCGCCGGTGGCCGGGCTCGACGGTTATCAGCAATCCCAGAACAGTACCGCCCGTGGCGCACAATTGATCATCGGCAGCTATGTGCCGCGTTACCTGAAAACCGCCGGCACCCTGAACTATCAATTGGGCGCGGTGCTGGACAAGGTCACCCTCGGCGACGAACAAGGCCCGGACAGTCAGGCCATCGGTCTCAACGATGGGGTAGCCGAGGGCCGTAAAGGCAGCCTGTCGCTGAACAGCAACGTGCTCAATGACTTCGAGCTGGGCGCGATAAAAGTCGCCGCCAAGGACCGGATTGTGGTCGACGGCGCCGTGCAAGTGACCCCCGGTGGCGACATTACCCTGTACGGCCCGCGCATTGACGTCAACGCCGACCTGACCGCGCACAGTGGCAGCATTCGCGTAGGTAACGTGCTGACGCAACTGAGCGACAGTGTGATCCAGGACACCTTGCTCGCTGCACCCGCCGGCGGCCGTGCGTCCGTGGTGGTGGCCAAGGGCGTCACGCTGGATGCCAGCGGCGTGTGGCGTAATCAATCTCAGAGCGCTGTGGAAAGCGAAGGGGTGGCCTGGCGCTCGGGCGGTCTGGTGTCATTGCGCAGCAGTGATGACTTGACCCTGGAGCAGGGCAGTCGGATTGATGTGTCGTCGGGCGCGACCTTGCTCAGCAATAACACATTGCTCGGTGGTCGCGGCGGCGACATTACCCTGGCGGCGAATGCGACCGCCGCGAGCGCGCTGGACAACGCCGACGCCATTGGGCAATTGCTGCTCGGCGCGGAACTGGCGGGCTATGGCGTCGACGGTGCCGGCCTCCTGGACATCCTGACCAGCAAGGTGCAAATCGGCCACCCGGCCGGTTCGGTGGAGGATGGCACCCTGGTGCTGGCGGCGGACTTCTTCAACAAGGGTTTCGCCCAGTACAAGGTGACCGGCAGCCAGGGCATGACGGTGCTGGCGGGTGCCGAGGTCGGTGTGAGTCGCCCGGTGTATCACCTGCGTCCGGATGCGCAAGGCACCGGCGGTTCCTCGGTGGCGCAGTTTCTGCAAGTCTGGACGCCGGCGTTGTATCAGGAAGATCCGGTCAAGGGCGTGTTGACCCAACGCGGTGGTGCAGGCTTGAGTTTGAACGCCGGTACGCTGCTGTCGCCCCTGGCTGACCGGCCCAACGTCGGCCTGATGGTGGAAGAGGGCGCGGTACTGAGCGTCGATCCGGGCCAGGCGATCAACCTCGCCAGTATCGGCCAGTTGACTGTCAACGGTCAGCTCAAGGCTTGGGGCGGCTCGGTAAGCCTGAGCCAGATTAACCCGGTCATCATTGATGCGGGTCTGGACGAGGCAGCGCACCAGCGTTCGATCCGCGTGGGCAGCAGCGGCCTGATCGACGTGTCGGCGCGGGCAGTCACGGCGACCGATTCCCAGGGCCGACGTTACGGCCGCGTGGGGGCGGGCGGCAGCATTGTCATCGGCAGTGAAATCAACGCCGACGGGGGCAGCGCCAAGGCGCCGGATTTGTTCGTGGTGCTGGAACAGGGCTCACGATTGTTGGCCAACGGTGCGCAGGCGCAACTGGATATTCGAGGCCAGGGACCACAGTCAATCGCGGGTGCCGGGGGCAAGATCGCCTTGAGCTCCAACAACGGCCTGATCATCGACGGCCAGCTCAGCGCGGTGGCGGGTGGTGCCGGCGTGGCGGGCGGTAGTCTGTCGGTGGCGCTGGAAACCGGGTTGTACCTCAATAAAACGATCGACAACGGCGTACGCGCTCCACGGGAACTGATCCTGTCCCAAGGGCCTGGTGCTGCCGCCGATCCATCGGCGCCGTTACCCTATGGGCAGGGGCGTCTGGACGTGCAGCGCGTTGTCGATGGCGGTTTCGACAACCTGTCGCTGTTGAGTAACGGCATCCTTTCGTTTGACGGCGATGTGAACCTCAACCTCAAACAAAGCTTGAGTCTGTATGCCGGCTCGTTGGCGCTGGCAGAAAATGCCGCCAGCAACAGTCGCGTGTCGTTGGACGCGCCGTACTTGCGCCTGGCGGGGGCAGCGGCCATCGGTACGGACGTCGCCACTCGTCCGACCGTGAAAGGTGGATTGTCTACCCGCGAGAGTCAGGCGCAGTTGCTGTTAAGTGCTGACCTGCTGGAGGTGCGCGATGAGGTGACGTTCGGCGCCCATGGTGAGCTGAAGCAAAACTCGGGGCCAAGTGTCCTGGTGGATCGTCGCGGCTTCGCGCAAACCACCTTGCGCAGCGCCGGGGACTTGCGCTTCCTCGGTGCCTCGGCACTCAACGCCGGGGGTGTGACCGTGCTGCAAAGCAACGCCGACCTCAACTTGCTGGCCGCGCAGCTTTACCCGGTCACTGGTGCCAGGGCAAAAGCCCAGACCACCAACCGATCGACCCTGACCATCGGCCGGACCACCGACACGGCACCCGCCGTGCCGTATTCGGCATTTGGCCAGTTAAGTTTCGACGGCGGCGACATTCAACAAGGCGGGGTGGTCAGGGCGCCGTTCGGTCTGCTGACCCTGGGGGCCGAGACCAACGTACTGCAATCCTTGTCGTTCCTGCCCGGCAGCCTCACTTCAGTCAGCGGCAATGGCTTGTTGATGCCGTATGGCGGCACGATCGACGGCCTGACCTACCAATACAACGGCAAAACCGTCGAGTTGACCGGGGTGGGTGGCAGCGCTGGGAACAGCATATTGACCATGGGCATTTCAGTGAAAAGCCCACAGGTCGATGTGCAGGAGGGGGCGGTGCTGGATCTGTCCGGTGGCGGTGAATTGACGGGCGCCGGGTTCATTTCCGGCCGGGGCGGTTCCACGGATGCCCGTTACAACCCGTTGGTGCAAAACGGCGCTGATGGCCGCTTTACGTTGCCGGGGCTGTCGAGCAACCCGGTGTACGCCATCGTGCCGGGTAATGCGTCGGCCTATGCGCCGCTGGCGGGTGAGCGCGGGGTGCGCGACCCGTTCATCGGCCAGCGCATCACCCTCGATGCCGGGGTGCCGGGGTTGCCGGCCGGTACCTACACCTTGATGCCAGCCAGTTATGCGCTGTTACCCGGCGCGTTCCGTGTCGAACTCAATGGTCTGGCCAGCGCCGGTACCTTGAGCAAGAGCCTGGCCATGCGTAACGGTTCGTGGGCCACCTCGGGCCGCTTGTCGATCGCCAATACCGGGATTGTCGATCCGTTATCCGGCCAGGTGATTGTCACCTCGGGCGATGTGCTGCGTCGTTACTCGCAGTACAACGAAACGGGCTACGCCGCGTTTGCCAAGGCCGATGCCGCGCTCAAGGGGGTGCCACGGCCAACGATCGAGGCTGACGGCAAGACCTTGTTGCTCAGCTATGACGCCGCCAACGCTGGCCCTGCGCAGACCTTGAGTTTCAAGGGGCGCGCCGACTTTACGCCGGGCAAGGATGGGTTGGGAGGTAGCGTCGCAATCATCAGCGGTGGCAGCGGTTCGCTTGAAGTGTTGGCGGCGGGGCAAGCGGCAACGCAGGACTTCACCGGGGTTTCGATCTACGACAGTGAATTGAATGCGCTCAAGGCGCCGCGACTGGCCATCGGTGCGGTGCCGGGTGTGAGATACGGCCAGGGTGGCAATCTGGTGACGTTCGATGCCAAGTTGCAGAATGTTTACCTGCGACAAGGGGCGACTTTAAAAGCAGGGGAAGTGTTCCTGGTGGCGAACACTAAAACCGGTGACGGCATTGTCATCGAGCAGGGCGCGGGCATTAACACCTTGGGGCAGGGCAAGGCTGCGTACGATTCACGCAGTGGTTTCATTTATGACCCCGGTACTAATGGCCTGTTGGCGGTGTCGAACGGCTGGCTTGACATGCTCCCGCCCACCGCGGCACCGGGTTCCTTTACGGGCCCCAGTCCGGTCCGGATCGGCCTGTGTACGTCACTGGCCTGCACCGGCACCACGCAGTTGTATTCCGAGGGTTCGATCACCGTTGCCACCGACAACACCTTCAGCCTGGATGACTCGGTGCGCTTCGGTACGCGCAACCTGATCCTGGCGGTGGGCGGGGTCAACATCGGTTCGGCCCAGGCGTTGGCCGCCGCGCAACAACGCAACGCCTTGCCCCAGGGCCTGACGCTGAATCAGCAAGTGCTCGACCGGTTGTTGCTGGGTGACACCAGCAAAGGTGCGCCGGCCCTGGAAAACCTGGTGCTCAATGCCCGGGATTCGGTGAATTTCTACGACAGCGTCGACCTCAGTACCCTCGACCAGAACGGCCAGTCGCGCTTGCAGCGCCTGGTGCTCGGCACCCCGGCCATCTACGGTTATGGCGCGGCGGGTGACCGGGCGACGATTCGTACCGGCACCCTGGTATGGAACGGCACCACGACGTCGCCAGCAGCCCCGATTGCCAATGGCGCGGGTACCGGCAGCGGTCTGCTGGATATCCTGGTCGATACCCTGGAGTTCGGTTACGGGCCGAGTAGCCAGGCTAACAATGACGACGGCCAGCGTCTGACCCTGGGTTTCAATCAGGTCAATCTCACCGCGACCCAGCGCATCACCGCCAACCATACCGGTGGCTTGCGCGTCTATCAGAAACAGGGTGATTACGTCACGGGCAGCGGTTTCACCTACAGCGGCGGCGACCTGCGGGTCAGCACGCCGTTGTGGACGGGTGAAGCCGGTTCGGTCAACCGCATCAAGGCCGGGGGCGCGATTAGCGTTTCGGGCATTGCTGGCCTGAATGCCGGGGTCGTCGACGCGTCGGCACTGGGGGCGGAACTGGCGCTTGAAGGCCAGAATCTGTACATCGACAGCACCCTGCGACTGCCCAGCGGCAAGCTGACCCTGGACAGCCGCGGCGACTTGACCCTGGGTGATGCGGCGCGGCTTGATCTGGCTGGCCGCGAGCTGACTTTTAATGATGTCGTGCGCTACAGCTGGGGCGGTGACGTCCTCCTCAAGAGCCAGGCCGGTAATATCCGCCAGGCCGCTGGGTCGGTCATTGACCTGAGCGCGCGTAACAATTACGCGGGCATCTTGAGCGCCTATGCCCTGAATGACGCGGCAGGTCTGGTGGACTTGCAAGGGCAGATCCTCGGCAGCGCCAGCGGTGACTACAACGCCGGCGGCACACGGGTGCCATACGCGGCGGGCGGGGTGGATATCCGTGCGCAGAGCGTTGGTGATTTCGCCACGCTCAACCAGCGCTTGAATCGCGACCAGGTATTCGGCTCACGCAGCTTCCAGATCAAGCGTGGCGATCTGGTGATCGGTAATGAACTCAAGGCTAACGAAATCAACGTGTCGGTGGACAACGGTAGCCTGACGGTGCTCGGCTCGATCGACGCCAGCGGCCGGCAGGTGGGCAGCATCCGTCTGGCGGGCAAAACCGGGCTGACCCTGGCCGGTAGCGCGGTGCTGGACGCCCATGGCACGCAATTGCGGGTCGACAGCTACGGCAAAATCATCGACTCGCCGAACCGCGCCATCGTCGAGCTGACCGCCCAGGACGGTCCGCTGGTATTGGCCAGCGGTGCACGAATCGACTTGCGTCACGGCACCGATGCCGCCCTCGGCAATGGGCCGGGTCAACATGACGGTCGGATGCGCGGCACCCTCGAACTCAACGCTCGACGCATGGGGGCAGCGACTGCGGGCGACATCGACATCGACGCCCGAGGTCCATTGACCGTTCAAGGTGCGCGTTCGATTGTGCTCAATGCGGTGCAACGTTACAGCGATGCCCCGCTGGGCGTGGGTGTGGGGGCTGACGGCAAACCGTATCAGGTGATCGACCAGACTTATCTCAATGCAAAGCACACTGAGAGCACGACCTTCATCGACGCGGCGCTGGCCAACCCGGCGTTGCTCAACGGCAAGCTCGCCGGGCTGAACAACGCCACCTACGCAGATGCCTTCCACCTGCGTCCCGGTGTGCAGATTGTCAGTGCGACAGCGGATGGCGACATGGTGATTTCCGGTGATGTCGACCTGTCCGGTTACCGCTATGCCAGCCTCAATCCGCACAGCCAGCAAACTGGGGTTTATGGTTCCGGCGAACCGGGCAGCCTGGTGATTCGCGCCGGGGGCAATCTTGATGTGTTTGGCAGCGTCACCGATGGCTTCATGCCGCCTGATCCGACGGTTGCTGCCGAGCGCACAGACGGTAACGGCTGGCTGTTAATCCCCGGCAAACAGCCTTTCGGTGGTGACCTGGTGGTACCGCTCAGCGGCGTCGAACTGGCCGATGGCACCCAGTACCCGGCAGGCAGCGTGCTCAACTATGACCTGCCGTTCAAGGCCATGACCCTAACGGCTGGCACCCTGTTGCCCAACGCTTTGGTGTTGGAGACTCCGCTGAACCTGGCGGCCGGCACCTTGCTCAGCGCCGCCGTGCGCGACAGTAATGGCAACGTGTTGTACGCCGCCGGGACGTTACTCAAAGATGCCGTGACCTTGCCGGCCGACACACGGCTGGATGCCGGCAGCCGCTTCACGGTGGCCGTTGCGGTGAAGTCCGGGGTCTGGCCCAAAGGCGTGGCGTTGCCGGACACCGGTTTGGTGCAATCAGGCGCCAATACCTTGCCCATCGGTGGCTTGATTCCCGCCGAAACCAACGTCAAGTTGGCCGAGGGCACCGACCTGATCGAGTTGCGCCCCGGCGTCAACGGGCAACAGGGCCGCAACTGGGCGGTGGCGACGATGCTGCCGGACGGTTCGTTGTCGTGGTCGATGCGCCTGGTGGCCGGGGCCGATACCGACGCCGCGGACACTCGCATCACACAGGTGAACGGCAGCGAAGGGCATTTGCGCCTGGCCGACGCACACTACATGGCCAAGCGAGTGACCACCGGTGGCCACACCGGCACCGGCATGGTCTGGAGCGATGACAACGGCTATGCCGACCCGGGCACGCCCGTTTCCGAGGAAGACCTGTACCTGTGCGACGCCGTTCCCGGCTGGTGTGTACCCGCACCTCCGAAAATGGTCTGGGTGTGGGCACCGGACAATCCGTATGCGGAGCCGGGCACACCGGTCGGCGATCAGGACCTCGCTTTCTGCACCGACATTCCAGACTGGTGCGTCCAGGTGCCGGTGCCTGAGGAGCCTGCGCGCACTGTCGCCACCCCGAGCACGCAGCTATTCAGCGTATTGCGCACCGGTACCGGTGATCTGGACCTGCTGAGCGCCGGCGACTTCAACATGCAATCGCTGTTCGGCGTGTACACGGCGGGCACCCCATCGGCCACGCTGGCCAGCGGCGCGAGTGACCCGTATCAGCAGGCCCGTGGTCGCGGGGCCGATGGCACGGTGCTGGGCGTCGATGCCAACGCTTATGAACCCTTGACCCAAGGCGCGGCGTATCAAGCCTGGTATCCGGAGCAGGGCGGTAACCTGCGGTTGAACGCGGGGGGGCAATTGCAAGGCGATACGCTGGGGCACATGAACGGAGGTCGAGACACGCTGCGCCCACAGCTGGCATCGGCGGCGGTCGGCAACTGGTTGTGGCGCCAGGGCATGGGCAATGGTTCGGACATCCCGACGGCCTGGTGGATCAACTTTGGCACCTTTGTCGCGCAATCCAGTGGTGATCCGGCACTGGCAGGCTTTACCGGCATCGGTACGCTGGGCGGCGGTAACCTCGACATCAGCGCCGCGGGTGACGCCGGTCTACTGGGCTACAGTGGTACGACAATCGCTTCCGAAGTGCAGCGCAGCCAGGGCATTACGCTGGCCGTGGGCAGCACCGGCCGAGTTAGCGATGATGGCAGCCTGGTCTTGACCGGCGGTGGTGACATGCAGGTGCGCATTGGTGGTCGACTTAATTCGTCGGCGTCGGCGCTTGCCGCCGCCAACGGTTCGACCGCCGACCTGAAGGGCACGCTGGTCAACCTGCGGGGCGCAGTGCAATTGCAGGCCGGCGCGGTAGGGGCACTGCAACTGAAATATGGCAGTGGCAGTGCGGTTCAAAACTCCAAAGAATCCAGGGCCTATGACGCCTACACCGCAACCTTGGCCACTGCACAAGGCGGTCTGACGGTGGTGGCCGCAGATGCTGGCGTCCAGTTCAATAGCCGTGGCGATCTGGTACTCGATGGCGTGGGTGACGCCGGACGCCTGGAGATGAAAAACTCGACGGGTTACACCGACGCATCCGGTGCTTCTCATGACGGAGGCGGTTACAGCGGTTTCTCATTGTGGACGCCGAACACCGCGATCGATCTGTTCAGCGCGGGCGGCAACCTGACGCCGTTCCTGAAGACTGAAATCAACCCAAGCCTCAATACACCAGGCGCTGGCGGACGTATGTTCTATCCATCGATTCTGCGTGCGGTGGCGGCCAATGGCAGTCTTTACTATGGATCTTCGGCATTCGGCCTCAGCGGCGATGGCGATTCATCGACATATTCATTGATGACGGCGCCTTCGGCCAATGCCGAACTGCAATTGATTGCCAGCGACTCGATCTACGCCGGCGGTTATGCGGTGACACAATCAGGGGCCGATCCGGCGCGGATCCCCACACCGTTCAACCCGGTGTTCGTAGGGACCAATTCGTTCGGGGGTGTCGGCTATAACAACTTCAGTGCAGATGTTTACGATTCCGAATTCAACAGGTTCCCGCTGTTCACCTTTGGCGCCAACACCTACACCAACATGGCCTGGCCGGACCGCAAGCCTGTGCGTTTCTATGCCATCAATGGCGACATCATCGGTTTGCGTACGGGGGAAATCCTGCGTTTTACGGAGACAGATAACCAAGTCCGCTATGAGGGCAGTGGTCCGGTCCGGATCATGGCCGGCCGGGACATTGTCAATTCCGGTGTGCCCCTGGATCAATACACGCTTGTACCGGCTACCGTCCGCCACGCGGGTGGCCGATCCACCGGCAACCTGATCGTCCATAGCCGGGCCGATGATATTTCCATCGTTTCAGCCGGGCGCGATATTCGCCTGAGCACGTTCAACGTCGCCGGCCCCGGTTTGCTGGAAGTGACCGCCGGCCGCAATCTGTATGGCGCCGGCTCGGGTGTGGGCCAGGTGTATCAGGAGGGTGGCTTTAACAGCATCGGCCATGTTGATGCCCGTTCCTCGGTCAACGAGGGGGGTGCATCGATTTCGCTGACCGTCGGCGCCGGGGCTCAAGGGCCGAACTACCAAGGCTTGCTGAGTCGGTACCTGGGGCAGGGTGCGATCAAAAACTACAGCGCCGAACTGGCGCAGTGGTTGACCGAACGCTTTGGTTTCATCGGGGACGACAAACAGGTGGCCGCTTATTTCGCGGCCCTGCCGGCCGAGCAGCAACGGGTCTTCGCTCGCCAGATCTACTTCGCCGAACTCAAGGTCGGCGGGCGCGAATACAACACCGTCGGCGCCACTCGCAGTGGCAGTTATGCGCGAGGTCGCGAGGCGATTGCCGCCCTGTTCCCGACCAAGGACGTGGCCGGCAATACGATCAATTACGACGGCGACGTCACGCTCTATGGCGGAGCGGGCATTCACACCGATTTCGGTGGCGACATCCAGGTGCTGACGCCGGGCGGACGGCAGATCTACGGCATCGAAGGCGCGGCGCCGCCGTCCACGGCGGGGGTGATCACCCAGGGTTCCGGTGACATTCAGTTGTATGCCCAGGACAGTATTCTGCTGGGCCAGAGCCGGATCATGACCACGTTCGGTGGTTCGATTTTCGGCTGGTCGGCCCAGGGCGACATCAACGCCGGGCGCGGCTCGAAAACCACCGTGGTGTACACCCCACCGAAACGCGTCTACGACACCTGGGGCAACGTGACCCTGTCGCCGTCGGTGCCGAGCACTGGCGCGGGGATCGCGACGTTGAATCCGATTCCGGAAGTGGCGCCGGGGGACATCGACCTCATTGCGCCGCTGGGCACCATCGATGCCGGCGAGGCGGGGATCCGGGTATCGGGCAACGTCAACATCGCCGCGCTGACCGTGGTCAACGCGGCCAACATTCAGACCCAGGGCAAGTCATCCGGGGTGCCGGTCAGTGCTTCGGTCAATACCGGGGCCATTACGTCGGCCAGTTCGGCGGCGTCATCGGCCACCCAGGCGGCAGAAGACGTGGCGCGTCAGCAGCAGGCAGCGGCGCGACAGAACCAGGCGTCGGTGTTCACCGTGCAGGTCTTGAGCTTTGGCTCGGAACAACTGGCCCCCTCGCGCGATGGCGCGAGTCTGGCACCGACCAAGGGGTACAACCCCGACAGCCCGGTGCAAGTCCTGGGCGCCGGGGCGCTGGATGAACAGGCGCGGCAGCAATTGACGGAGGAGGAGCGGGGGCAATTGACCTTGTAGTGTGCAGACTGTGAGGGCCTCTTCGCGGGCAAGCCTCGCTCCTACAGGGATCGCGTCGAACAGAGCATTCGTATAAACCGCCGACCCCGTGTAGGAGCGAGGCTTGCCCGCGAAGGCGTCGTGTCAGCCAACATCAATGCTGACTGCGAAACCGTTATCGCGAGCAAGCTTTGCTCCTACAGGGGGATGAGGTGGCTGCCCGTCAAAACGCATACGGAATGCTGATTTTCGCCCACAGCATTTCGCCTTCAGGCCGGTTCTCCACGTCGAATTCCTTGGCCCAGCGAATCTCCGCGCTGGCGTATTTGAGGAAGGTCAGGTGCAGCGCCGGGCCGATGGCGAACACCTGGCCGCGCACGCCGTCGTTGACGTCTTCGCCGTTGAACTGCACGGTGCGGCCGAACTGTTTGTCGTCGGTGGTTTGCTTGAGGTAGTAGCCGTTCAAGCCAAGCATCAGGTTGTCGGTGATCTTGTAGCTGGCGGAATAATCGAAGTGGAAAATCTGCCCCGACTTGTAGTCGGTGTCCTTGTTCTTTTCGTTGAAGCTGTAAGTGGTCTTCATCGACAGCTCGGTGCGCTCCGTCGGCAGCCAGGTGAAGGAGAACAGCGGTTTGTAGGTGTAGAAGTTGTTGCTGGTGTTGGCCAGGCGATCGGCGCTGTATTCGCCGGTCGGCACGGTGATTTCCACGGCGGCGCCGAGGGTCAGGTTTTTGCCCATGTCCCACAGGATGATCGGCGCGACGGTGGTGTCGCCCATGCCTTCGCGGGTGTCCTGCAAGCCGAACACCGAGACTTCCTGCTTCAGCCAGGGCTGGGCGATGTAACCGGCCAACCGTCCGCCGAAAATGCGCACGGGGCTCAAATAATCCAGGCGCGGGATCACGGCGGTGGATTCGATATCGACCTTCGGCACTTTGCCGCCGAGGGAGCTGATGTTCAGCTTCGTGGATTTGTAATGGTTGTAGTAAACGTTGAAGGCCACCATGTTGTCCGGGAGGCTGTCCACCTCCAGCGGCAGCATGAAGAAGCCATCGGTGCCGGGGCCGATGTTGTCCACGCCCGCCTCGGTGGCGAGCGCCGGCAACTGGATGGCAAACACACCGGCCAGGCTGACGGCCAGGCGCAAGCAGAATGTCGTGCGGGTCGGGTTCATGGGTGTACTCATTATTATTGTTAGGGACGCACCGCCGGCCGCGCGGGCCGTTGCATAGAAATAAGCGGTTCAGGCCTTGCCGGGCAGGGTATTGGCGGCCACGTAGGGGGACTTCTGCGGACAGCCGTAAAACCCTGTGCTAAGTTCTTTCGACATAACCGGTAACAAAAATAAGAATTCAGCCTGCTCCGGGATGTCTTGCGCCATGCAAATGAAAGTCGTCGACCCTACCTACGAACTGGCGCTGGTTTCGCCATTTCTGTTGCAAACCCTGGCCGAAGTGGCCGAGCTCAACCAGGTTAATCCCGAGAGTCTCTGCCGAGGTTTGGGCTTCACCCTGGAAGACCTCCAGGACCCGGCCCAACGCATTTCCTACCGACAAGCCGTGGCGATGATCCAGCGCGCGCTCAAAGTGCTGCCCAATCGCGGGCTCGGCTTGTGGGTTGGCGCGCAGAACGTGCTGGGCACCCTCGGTTTGCTGGGCCATGTGCTGTCGCTGTGCAAGACCTTGCGCGACGCCTTTGAACTGGGCATCCGCCACCAGCACACCTCTGGCGGCATCGTGGTGTCGAGCGTGGAGGAGGCGGGCGACCGGGTGTTTGTCGACATCGAATGCCGCCTGCCGTTTGCCGATGTGCAGTTGTTTGCGGTGGAAGAGTTCTTCGCCAGCCTGTTGGTGTACGGGCGGGCCTTGGTCGGGGCGGATTTCAAACCGATGGCGGTGGAGTTTGTGCATGCCGCACCGGATTACCTCGCGGAATACCAGCGCTTGCTCGGGCCGGATGTGCGTTTCGGTTGCCTGCAAAACCGCATGGTGATTGCCGCGCATTGGCTGGATGTGCGGCTGCCCAATCACCATTCGTTAGCGCTGCGTCAGGCCGTCAAGTTGCTGGAACTGGAAGCGGCGCAGGTGCATCAGAAAATCGACCTGATCCAGGCGGTGGAACGGGCGATTGCCCGGGACCTGACGCGGGGCAGCCATATCGAAAAGATTGCCGGCGATTTGAACATGAGCAGCCGGACGTTGCGGCGGCGCCTGACTGAACATGCGTTGACGTTCGAGACATTGCTGGAGCAGGTGCGCCAGGCGCGAACCTTGAGTCTGCTGGCCAACCCGGAGATCTCGATCGAGCGAATTACCGAAGAAGTCGGGTATAGCGACGTACGCAGCTTTCGCCGGGCGTTCAAGCGCTGGACGGGGATGAGTCCGACGGCGTTTCGGATCAGCTCATAAATCGGGCGCCGCCCAACCCTGTAGGAGCAAGGCTTGCCCGCGAAGGCGGCGTCACATCCAACAAAGATGTTGATTGACCCACCGCTTTCGCGGGCAAGCCTCGCTCCTACACGGGATCGGTGGTGTATATGCATGCGGTGTTCGGCGCCAATCCCTGTAGGAGCAAGCTTTGCTCCTACGGGTGAACTTTTGACCTGAAAGCACACAACAGCCTTTGCCCCGGTTAAACTCCGCGCTTCTTTCCCAAGGAGTTCATATGAGTTACTACCAGCCGGGCATTCTCGCCACCCCTGTTCCGCCTCAAGCCCGTCATATGTTCTTCGCCCTCGAATCCACCGCCGCGCTGCCGGCCGCGCTCGAAAAGTTGATGCACCTGGTGGACGGCCAATCGGCGGTGGTCGGTTTCGGTGAATCCCTGGTCAAGGCCCTGCACGGTCAGATCGAAGGCCTGCGCGCGTTCCCGGCCATGACCGGCGTCGGCGTCGATAACCCATCGACCCAGCACGCGCTGTGGTGCTGGCTGCACGGCGTCGACCGCGGTGAATTGCTCAACCGCAGCACCGCCATCGAAGCCGCGCTGGCCCCGGCGTTTCGCCTGGTGCAGATGAACGAAACCTTCCGCCATCTCACCGGCCATGACCTGACCGGTTACGAAGACGGCACCGAAAACCCCCACGACGAAGCCGCCGTGGCCGCCGCGCTGGTCAGCAACGGCGCCGATGGCACGGTCGGTGGCAGCTTCGCCGCGATCCAACAGTGGCAGCACGACCTCAAGGGTTTCCGCGCGCTGCCGTCCCACGAGACGGACAACATCATGGGCCGTCGCCTGAGCGACAACGAAGAACTCGACGACGCGCCGATCTCCGCCCACGTCAAACGCACCGCCCAGGAAAGCTTCGCCCCCGAAGCCTTCGTGGTGCGCCGCTCGATGCCGTGGATCGAAGGCGACCGCGCCGGTCTGATGTTCCTCGCGTTCGGCTTTTCCCTCGATGCCTTCGAAGCGCAACTGCGGCGCATGAGCGGTCTGGAAGACGGCATTACCGACGGTTTGTATCGCATCAGCCGGCCGATCACGGGCGGCTATTATTGGTGTCCGCCGATCAAGGACGGCCATCTGGACCTGCGCGCATTGCGCATGGGCTAAACCATCAAGGAGTGACTATGAACGTGGTGCGCTGGGGCATGATTGGTTGTGGGGATGTCACCGAACGCAAGAGCGGGCCGGCCTTCTACAAGGCACCCGGTTCGGCGCTGGTGGCGGTGATGGGGCGACGGCAGGAGGCGGTGACCGACTACGCCGCGCGCCACGGCATCGCCCGGGTCTACACCGATGCTCAGTCGCTGATCAACGACCCCGAGGTGGACGCGGTGTACATCGCCACGCCACCGGACAGTCACCGCGCTTATGCCCTGATGGTGGCGGCCGCCGGCAAACATTGCTGCGTCGAAAAGCCGATGTCGCTGAATGCCGGGCAAAGCCGTGAGATGCAAAAGGTCTTCGCCGATGCCGGGCTGCACCTGTTCGTCTCTTACTACCGACGTTCGCTGCCGCGCTTCCAGCAAGTGCGGCAATGGCTGGCGGCGGGGCGGATCGGCGAGGTCCGGCACCTGAGTTGGACGCTGACCAAGGCCCCTTCACCGGCGGATCTGGGCGGCACCAACAACTGGCGCACCGACCCGGTGATCGCCGGCGGCGGTTACTTTGCCGACCTGGCCAGCCATGGCTTTGACCTGTTTCAGTACCTGCTCGGCGACATCGTCGACGTCGCCGGGTTTACCGCACAACAGGCCGGGTTGTACGCGGCGGAAGATGCGGTCAGCGCCAGTTGGCGCTTCGCCAGCGGGGCACTGGGCATGGGCTGCTGGAATTTTGTCGCGGACCGGCGTGAAGATCGGGTCGAGGTGATTGGCAGTAAGGGGCGGATCAGTTTTGCGGTGTTCGATGAGCATCCGGTGGTGCTCGAAGCCGATGAAACCCTGAGCCTGGACATTGCCCATCACGAGCATATCCAGTGGCATCACGTGCTGGGCATGAATGCGCATATCCGGGGTGAGGCGCGGCACCCGGCGGTGGCTGAAGAGGCGCTGAAGACTGATTGGGTGATGGACCAGATTCTCAAGCGCGGCTGATCAAGATCAAAAGATCGCAGGCTTTTGTGGCAGTTGATTTCCTGTGGCGAGGGAGCTTGCTCCCGTTGGGCTGCGAAGCAGCCCCAAACCCAACAACCCCAATCCATCAGACATACCGCGTGCTCAGGTTTTACGACTGCTGCGCAGCCGAGCGGGAGCAAGCTCCCTCGCCACAAGGACAGATGGCACTCAGCTCTAACCTTATGCATAAACAATATTTCTCAACCCCCACACGACCTCTCTAAGATCACGTCATAACTCGTTATAACAAGTGATCTCAGATGACCGATAACGTTCTATCCCTCAGCAGCGTGCCTTTGCACACCCAACTGCGCGACGTGCTGCGCAGCCGTATCCTCGACGGCGAATACCCGCAAGACAGCCAGATGCCATCCGAAAGCGAACTCGGTGCGCTGTTCAAAGTCAGCCGCATCACCGTGCGTCAGGCACTTGGTGATCTGCAGAAAGAAGGCCTGATCTTCAAGATCCACGGCAAAGGCACTTTCGTCGCCAAGCCCAAGACCTTCCAGAACGTCAGCACTCTGCAAGGCCTGGCCGAGTCCATGACCGGTCGCGGCTACGAGGTGATCAACCGCCTGCGCAGTTTCAAATTCATCGCCGCCGACAAACTGGTCGCCGAGCGTTTACAGGTCGCTGAAGGCGAAACCGTGGCGCAGATCAAACGGGTTCGCCTGATCAACCGCGAGCCGATCTCCCTGGAAATCACCTACCTGCCCAAAGCCATCGGCGAGCGGTTGGAGAAGGCTGACCTGGTCACCCGCGACATCTTCCTGATCCTGGAAAACGACTGCGGCCTCGCTCTCGGCCACGCCGACCTGGCCATCGACGCGGTGCTGGCCGACAGCGACCTGACCCAGGCCCTGAACGTCGAACCCGGCTCGCCGATCATGCGCATCGAGCGCCTGACCCACGATGCCGCTGGCGTTCCGGTGGACTTCGAACACCTTTACTACCGTGGCGATGCCTTCCAGTACCGCTTACGGATCGACCGGCAAAAAGGGGATCAGGCATGACCCGAACGACTCTGGAACAGGAATACGACATCGTCGTGATCGGCGGTGGCACCGCCGGCCCGATGGCGGCGATCAAGGCCAAGGAACGCAACCGCGACTTGCGCGTGTTGCTGATCGACAAGGCCAACGTCAAGCGCAGCGGCGCGATCAGCATGGGCATGGACGGCCTGAACAACGCGATCATCCCCGGCCACTCGACGCCGGAGCAGTACACCAAGGAAATCACCATCGCCAACGACGGCATCGTCAATCAGGCGGCGGTGTACGCCTACGCGACCCACAGTTTCGAAACCATCGAGCAACTGGACCGCTGGGGCGTGAAGTTCGAGAAGGACGAAACCGGCGACTACGCGGTGAAAAAGGTCCACCACATGGGCGCCTACGTGCTGCCGATGCCGGAAGGGCACGACATCAAGAAAGTCCTCTATCGCCAGTTGAAACGCGCGCGGGTCAGCATCACCAATCGTGTGGTCTGCACCCGTTTGCTCACGGACGAAGAGGGCACGGTCAACGGCCTGATGGGCTTCGATTGCCGCACCGCCGACTTCCATGTGATCAAGGCCAAGGCTGTGATTCTCGCCTGCGGTGCCGCCGGGCGTTTGGGCCTGCCGTCCTCGGGCTACCTGATGGGCACCTACGAAAACCCCACCAACGCCGGCGACGGTTACGCCATGGCCTATCACGCCGGGGCCGAACTGGCGAACCTCGAATGCTTCCAGATCAACCCGCTGATCAAGGATTACAACGGCCCGGCCTGCGCCTACGTCACCGGTCCGTTGGGTGGCTACACCGCGAATAACAAGGGCGAGCGTTTTATAGAGTGCGACTACTGGAGCGGCCAAATGATGTGGGAGTTCCACCAGGAACTCGAAAGCGGCAACGGCCCGGTGTTCCTCAAACTCGATCACCTGGCCGAGGAAACCATCCAGAACATCGAGGAAATCCTGCACAGCAACGAACGCCCGAGTCGCGGCCAGTTCCACGCCAATCGCGGCACGGACTACCGCACGCAGATGGTTGAAATGCACATCTCCGAGATCGGTTTTTGCAGCGGTCACTCGGCGTCCGGGGTGTGGGTCAACGAGAGGGCTGAAACCTCGGTCAAGGGTTTGTACTCGGCCGGCGACATGGCGGCAGTGCCGCATAACTACATGCTCGGCGCGTTCACCTATGGCTGGTTTGCTGGCACCAACGCCGCAGATTTTGTCGCCGGACGCGAGTTTTCAGCGGTCGATGTCCAACAGATCGAGACGGAAAAGCAGAGGGTCTACGCACCGCTGGACCGCGAACACGGCCTGCCGCCCGCGCAAGTCGAATACAAGCTGCGCCGTTTCGTGAATGACTACCTGCAACCGCCGAAAGTGACCAAGAAGATGCAAATCGGCCTGCAACGCTTCAGCGATATCCAGCGCGACCTCGATCAGATCAAGGCCCACAACCCCCACGAACTGATGCGCGCCATGGAAGTCAGCATGATCCGCGACTGCGCCGAAATGGCCGCCCGCGCCTCGTTGTTCCGCGCTGAAAGTCGCTGGGGGCTTTACCACTATCGGGTTGACCACCCGCAACGCAACGACAGCGACTGGTTCTGCCATTGCCACCTGAAGAAGGGCGACGACGGCCGGATGACCAGTTTCAAGAAAGCCGTCGAGCCTTACATCATCCCGCTCGATGCCGAAGAAATGCAGGCCTACGACCGGCTGCGGGTCGGCGCGTTTGCGGCCTGAGCCTGACTATAAGAGAGACCGAGAAATGGCCTATCAACCCCAGGAAGTCTTCTTCCGCTCCAACGCGCCGGTCACGGTCGACGAGGACCTTTGCATCGCCCACAAAGGCTGCACCGTGTGCGTCGACGTCTGCCCGATGGACCTGCTGGCGATCAACCCGGCCACGCAAAAGGCCTACATGGCGTTCGACGAATGCTGGTACTGCATGCCCTGTGAAAAGGATTGCCCGACCGGGGCGGTGAAGGTCGAGATTCCATATCTGTTGCGTTGAACCCCGCTTGCGTTAAAGCCATCCGGCAACACCGGACGCCTGATCCGAACACCCCTCGTTTCCCACCGCGCCCTGATCGTGGCGGAGACGAACATCCAATTAATGATTCGAGGGGAAATACGTATGTTATTGCGTGCAGCATTAGCCGGTCTGGTACTGGCCTCATTCACCGTGTCCGCGTCGGCTGAAACCATCCGCATCGCCATCGGCACCCAGGACACCACCATCAACTGCGCCGCTGGCGGCCTGCTGATCCGTGAACTCGGTTTGCTCGACAAATACCTGCCCCACGACGGCCAATACAAAGACGCCAAATACGAGGTGGAGTGGAAGAACTTCACCAGCGGCGCGCCCCTGACCAATGAGATGGTTGCCGGCAAACTCGACTTCGGTGCCATGGCCGATTTCCCCGGCGCGTTCAACGGTGTGGCGTTCGAAACGGCCGGCAAGCACAGCCTGTTTATCAGCGTGCTGTCGGGCAGCATCAAAGGCAGCGGCAACGGCATCGTGGTGCCGAGCGCGTCCGGTGTGCAGTCCCTGGCCGAACTCAAGGGCAAGACCATTTCCGTGCCGTTCGCCTCCACTGCCCACGGCATGTTGCTGCGCGCCGTGGCCGCCCAGGGCTGGGACCCGCTCAAAGACGTGAACATCATCGCCCAGCCACCGGAAGTCGCCGGCTCGGCGTTGCAGGCCGGCAAGATCGACGCCCACGCCGATTTCGTGCCGTTTGCCGAACTGTTCCCGAGCCGTGGTTTCGCGCGCAAGATTTATGACGGCGCCCAAGCCAATGCGCCGACCTTCCACGGAGCGTTGGTGGATCAGGCCTACGCGAAGAAGTACCCGGAAATCGTCGTGGCCTACCTGCGGGCGAGCATCGAAGCCAATCAACGGCTGGCGGCGGAACCGGAGAAGTACAGCGAGCTGATCGCCAAGGTCACCGGCGTGGACGCCGAGGTCAACTACCTGTTCCACGGCCCGCTGGGCGTGCAGACCCGCGACCTGAGCTGGAAACCGGAATATCGCCAGGCGGTCGGCACCGCCATCGATACCCTCAAGTTGTTGAAGAAGGCTGATCGGGGCCTCGACCTGAATACCTTCATCGATGACCAGTACATCCGCGCCGCGTTCAAGGCATCGAACCTGGACTACACCGCGCAACTGGCCAACTACGCGCAAACGCCGCTCAACGCGGTGGATGCGCTCAGCGGCAAAGCCATCACCGATGTCAGCCACGTGGCGGAAATCTGGGTGCGCGGCGAGCCGAAAGTCCGGCAGTACGCCTCGGCGGAAGCAGCGTTCAGCGCGTTGGCCGGATTGAAGGCAGAAGGCAAGAACATCCGCGCGGTGTATGCCCAGGCGAGTGACAGCGGCATCAAGTTACTGGCGGATCAGGCGTGGTTTGCCAGCGATGCCAAGGGCCGGCTCAGTGCGTTCCTGCTCAAGGGCCAGGCCCAGCAATTCGCCACGGCTCAGGGCGGCAAGGTGTTCGATTTTACCGACGCCACCACCCAGGCCGTGGCCAGCCGCTGAGTCAGATCGTTCCCACGCTCTGCGTGGGAATGCCGCCAGGGACGCTCCGCGTTCCGCTCTTGTATGTGACGCAGAGCGTCACGGGATGCATTCCCACGCAGAGCGTGGGAACGATCAGAGGTGACATATGAATTCACGCTGGCTCCCCCGAACCGCCTCACTGCTGCTGTGCCTGCTGTTCTGGCAACTTGCTGCGAGCGGTCACTGGAACCTCGGCCTGGTGACCTTCGCCAATGTGCCGACGCCCCTGTCGGTGATCCACGCCGCGTTGGGCCTGGGCGACTCCGGAAAACTCGGCCAACACCTGAGCGCCAGCCTCAGCCGGGTCTTCGCCGGTTACCTCGCGGCGCTGGTCATCGGCATCGCCCTGGGCCTGGCCATCGGCCGCTCGAAATGGGCCGAAGACTTGCTGCTGCCGCCTCTTGAAGTCTTAAGACCAATCCCCGCCGTCGCGTGGATCCCGTTGGCCATCCTGATGTTCCCGTCCTCGGAACTGTCGATGGTCTTCATCACCTTCACCGGCGCACTGTTTCCGATCCTGCTCAACACCATCCACGGCGTCGAAGGCGTCGACCCACGCCTGATCGCCTCGGCCCGCAGCCTCGGGGCAGGGCGCCGCGCGATTTTGCTGGAGGTGATCCTGCCCGGCGCCGCGCCGAGCATCATCACCGGCCTGGCCATCGGCATGGGCACGTCGTGGTTCTGTCTGGTGACCGCCGAGATGATCTCCGGTCAGTTCGGCATCGGCTATTACACCTGGGAGTCCTACACCATCCAGAACTACGCCGACATCGTCGTCGGCATGTTGCTGATCGGCGTGCTCGGGATGGGCAGCAGCCTGCTGATCAAACGCCTGGGCGGGCTGTTCACGCCTTGGCATCGACCACGAGGAAAAGCCTGATGAGCGTTTTTCAACACCCCGAAGGGCGCATCGATATTCGTGATTTGTCGATCAGCCTGGGCGAGGGCAGCACGGCGTTCGAAGCGGTCCAGGGCCTGGATTGCCAGATCGAACCGGGCCAGTTCGTGTGCATTCTCGGGCCGTCCGGTTGCGGCAAATCCACCTTGCTCGGCGCATTGGCCGGGCATCTGCAACCGCGCATCGGCTCCTTGAATGTCGATGGCGCGCCGATCTGCGGCCCGTCGCCGCAGCGCGGCATGGTGTTCCAGCATCACACGCTGTTCCCTTGGCGCACGGTGCGCGACAACGTCGCTTTCGGCCTGAAAATGCGCGGCATCGGCAAGACCGAACGCCACAAAGCCGCCGATGAAATCCTCGCGTTGGTGGGGTTGGAAGGTTTTGCCGAACGCTGGCCGGACCAGCTCTCCGGCGGCATGCAACAGCGGGTCGAAATCGCCCGGGTGCTGATCAATCGCCCACGGCTGTTGCTGATGGATGAACCGTTCGGCGCCCTCGATGCCCTGACCCGACTGAACATGCAGGAGCTGCTGCTGGACATCTGGACACGGATTCGCACCACCGTGGTGTTTGTCACCCATGACATCGACGAGGCGCTGTTCCTCGCCGATCGCTTGCTGGTGATGAGTTCGCGCCCCGGTCGCATCATCGAAGACCTGCGCCTCGATTTCCCCCGGCCACGTACCCCCGAATTGGTGACCAGCCACGACTTTTCCCGCTTGAAGCGTCACTGCCTTGAGCTCCTGCGTCACGAGGACGGTCGGCAGCTGCCACGCCTGAACCCCCTCGGACTTCCCCCAGAAAACAAACTGCCGCGATTTGCCCTATGACCTCATTATTTGATGCAACCGAAAACGACGACATCCTCGCCCTGCAACCGCGCCTGACTGATGCCGATCCCGGCGTGCGCCGCATTGCGCTGATTGAACTGGCTGATCTCGAAGAGCCGGAGGGCTTGCTGTGGCTGGTCGATCGCCTGGCCGAAGACCCGACTGAAGAGGTCCGCGCCGAAGCCGCGCGATTGCTGGAAGCCTGGGAGGACGAACCGGTTGTTGAGGCGCTGTGCCAGGCGCTGACCGATCCGTCATTGGCCGTGCAAGCCGCCGCCGCGCAGAGTTTAAGCCTGCTTAAGAGCGAAGCGGCGGGCCGGGTGATTTTGCCGTGGACCGGGCATGCCGATATCAGCGTGCGGGTGGCGGCGTTCAGGGCTTTGCGCGAATTACGGTTCCCCGAGGCTGTCGGCGCTGCTTTAAACGCGTTAAACGATCAAGACGCCAGCGTGCGCCGCGAAGCCGTTGGCGTACTCGGCTGGCTCAAGCAGCTGGACGCCTTGCCAGCCCTGGCCCGACTGGCCAGTGACGACCCGGACACCGAAGTCCGCCGCGCCGCCACCGGTGCCCTCGGATTGGCCTCCGACATTCAAGTCCTGCCGGCCCTGCGCCAGGCGTTGCAGGACCACGCCTGGCAAGTGCGCGAAGAAGCTGCCACCACGTTGGGCAAAGTGGGGCATGTGGATGCAGGCCCGGCATTGGTCGAAGCCTTGAGTGACGATTACTGGCAAGTCCGCCTGCGCGCCACCCGCAGCCTCGGCCGCTTGCGTTACGCCCCGGCCCTCGACGCGCTGATCGAAACGTTAGGCCATCGCATCAGTAATTTGCGCAAGGAAGCAGCGCTGGCCCTCGGTGAATTGAACGATCGAGGCGCGGTTTCCGCCCTGCAAGCCGCCCAGGACGACGGCGACCCGGAAGTGCGCAAAGCCGTGCGCATCGCCTTGAGTCAACTGCAATGAGCCCGCTGGCGGTGGGCAATTCCCAGAGCAGACAGCAATTGCGGCTGAACTGGCCGGATGGGCGCGAGCAATTGCTCGATCACGCCGACCTGCGCCGCCAGTGCCCGTGCTCGCAATGCCGGGCGTTTCGGCTGCAAGGGCTGACCGTGAAGGTCGATTCGCGGATTCGCGTGGTCGAGTTGAATAGCCAGGGCTACGGCCTGCAACTGGTGTTCAGCGACGGCCACGAACGCGGCATCTATCCGTGGCCCTACCTCGCAGAATTGACCTGATCCCTGCCCGAAACGCGGCTGTCTGACCGGAACCCTGTAGGAGCGAGGCTTGCCCGCGAAGGCGATGCCCCTGACACACCGCCTTCGCGGGCAAGCCTCGCTCCTACGGTTCACCGGATCAGTTCCGCAGGTGTCGGCGGTTCAGAACGATTTACTGACGCTCGCCACCACCGTCGCCGTGCACACATCACCAAACCCCCAATTGCTGGCGCATTGGCTTTGCGACAGGTCGGTGTCGATGTAGCTGACCCCCAGCAACACCCCGGCCAGTTCATGGGTCAGCTTCACTTCCCATTCGTGGTACGCGTCTTCGGCGTGGCCGTTCGAGGCGTACAGGTGCGGGTCCTTGAAGTCCATTTCGCCGTAGCGCAGTTTCAAACCCAAGTCGTAGGGCAATTCGGTTTCGTAGCCGATGTAGCTGTAGAGCGAACTCTGCTGGCTGTCGATGCCCGGCGCATCCGCCGAATAATAGGCGGCGAGTTTCACCCCATACACACTGAGGATGCCGTAGGTTTCGCTCTGATTGAACTGGCCTTCCTTGGGGTAGGCGTACTTCAAATAGCCGAGGTCCAGGCTCACTGCATCGGTCGCCTGCCACAGCCAACCGGCGTAGTAATCGATTTCCTGCCGGGTTTTCAGGCCGCCGCCGAAATCGACATTCGAACTCCATACACCCGCATACAAACCACTGCTGTGAGCCAGGGTGACTCCGGCCTGCACGGCGGGATCGTTCTGGGTTTGCGAGATGCCGCGGGTGCGGTAATCGCTGGCCAGGGTCAGGTCCAACAGCAGGTTGAAATCGTCATTCAAGGGGATGGCCTGGCTGCTCAAGGGCAGCAGGCTTAACGGCAACAAAGTTAAAGAGCGGAGGGCGAACAGGGTGAAAGCTTTCATGGGACGGTGCCTTTGTTGTGATTGTTCTGGGCAGTTTTCGGGCAAGGCTGCGCCACACCCCGGCGACGGTCGCAGGGGCAGGGCAGCAAGAGGGTTTCTTATAGGGTCGGTGCGTAGACTTCGCGTCCGGCAAACCAGGTTTGCAAGACTTTGGTGTCGTTCAGAGCTTTGTTATCGACCGTGAACACATCGCGATCCAGCACGATGAAATCGGCCTGTTTGCCGGCGGTCAGCGAACCGATCTGCTTCTCCAGCCCGATGGTCCGCGCCGCGTTGAGGGTGTAGGCGTAGAACAGGGTTTCGCGGTCCAGGCGTTCATCGGCATTCAGCACACCCAGCGGACCTTTGCGGGTGATCGCCTGGGCCATGGCATTAAACGGATTGGGCGTGGACACCGGCCAGTCGCTGGCCCCGGCAATGGTCGCGCCCTGTTTGAGCAGCGAGTGCGCCGGGTATTGATAACGGAAGGCCAGGGCGCTGACGTAGGGTTTGATCATGTCCAGGGTGTAATCGTCGGCGGTGGCCCACAGCAGTTGCATCGAGGCGATCACGTTCAGCGGCTTGAACCGCGCAAACTCCTTCGGGTTGACCATTTGCAGGTGGGTGATCGAGTGGGTCACGCCGCTCTGGCGATCCTTGCGCGCCTGGGCGATACCGTTCAGGGATTCACGCACCGCGCGGTCGCCGATGGCGTGGATGTGCACCAGCCAGCCACGCTGGTCGATGGCGCTGACCAGTTCGCCGAAATGCTTGGGATCGATCAGCAACTCGCCCTGTTTGTGCGAGTTGCTGTACGGATCGATCATCGCCGCGCTCTGCGCCGGGTATTCGATCACGCCGTCGGCGAAGATCTTGATCCCCGGCAGCGTCAGGTTGGGAATGCCCTGGAACTGCTGGCGGACCTTGTCCAGCACGTCGAGGTCGGCCGGCACACTTTTCGGATTGGCCACCAGCAGCGCGGCGACGTGGACGCTCATGTCGCCGGTTTCCGACAGCGCTTTATAGGCCGGCAGCACACCGACGGTCTTCTCCGTGGGCTTGAGCGCGAACACCGGCTCGCCCGGCGCGGCGTTGGCGGCGGGGTCCATCCACGCGGTAATGCCGAGGCTGTTGTTGTAGCGCATCGCCGATTGCGCGGCCTTGAGCATGTCGGCGGCGCTCGGCACCGGCATTTTCGAGGCGACCCGGTCCCAACCGGCATCCACCAGGAACCCGTTGGGGCTGCCATCGGCGCGTTTGCCGATCGTGTCTTTTTCGGCGTCCGGCAGGCTTTTCAGCAACGCGGCATCGATACCGGCGCGCTCCAGCATCACGTTGTTGGCCCACGCGGTGTGGTGGTCGCTGCCGCTGAATACCACGGGCACGCTGGCCCATTCGCCGTTGTTGAATGTCTTGCCAAAGGCTTCAGCCTGCGCCCAATACGCCGAACTCATGCCGGCCACGCTCAGCACATCGCCATGTTTGGCCTTGCCATCGTCACGCCAGGCGCGCAGGCGTTTTTCCAGTTCGTCGAGGCTGACCACCTCGTCTTGCATATTCGCCGAAACCATTTCCAGGCCGCCGAACACCGCGTGGGAATGGCTGTCGATCAGCCCGGGCATCAGGGTCTTGCCACCGAGGTCGATGACTTGGGTATTGGCGTCGATCAGGGCTTTGATCTGTGCGTCAGTGCCGACTTTCAGCACCTTGCCGTTCTCTACCGCTAGGGCCTGCACCTTCGGTTGGGTGCGGTCGGCGGTGAAAATCTTGCCATTGAGCAGCACCAGATCGGTGGCGGCCATGGCTTCCATCGAGGCAAAACTAACAGCGGCCATCAACAGATTCGGGATGAATCTTTTCATTGAATGTTTCCTTGTTATTGCGTCTGATGGCCAGATTAGTGGCTGCCCGCGCTCAGCAGAACGCCTGCCTCACGAAAAACGTTTTTGCCTGAATGGAAAAAGCATGGACAAGTTGGGCGCATTGAAAATGTTCGTGGTCACCGCGCAGCTCGGCAGTTTCAGCCGCGCCGCCGAGCAACTGGGCAAGACCCCGTCGGCCCTGACCAAAGCGGTCAATCACCTCGAAGCCGAGCTGGGTGCGCGATTGTTCGAGCGCAGCACCCGGCGGATTCTGCTGACGGAAGTGGGGCGGCTGTATCTGGAAACCGCGCGCCAGGTGTTGCAGCGGCTGGAGGAGGTCGGCGAGGAAGTCGAGCAAATGCAGCATGGCCTGCGCGGCAGCCTGAAAATCACCGCGCCGCTGGCGTATGGGCAGGCGTTTCTGGATCAGGTGTGTGGCGGTTTTCTGGAGCAATACCCGCAGATCAACCTGCAAGTGGATTTGTGCGACGAGTTCGTCAATCTGCTGGAAAGCGGCTACGACCTGGCCCTGCGTGAGGGCCATGACGACTTGCCGGGGCTGATCGCCCGGGTCGTCGGCAGCAATCGCCTGGCGTTGTGCGCCAGCCCGGCCTATCTGGCGCGCAAGGGTTTGCCGGTGACGCCGCAAACCCTCGATCAGCACGAATGGCTGCTGTATCGCCACCCGTTGCTCAGCCGCGAATTCTGGTGGGCAGAACGCGACGGCCAGCGTTTGAGCCTGCCGCAGCCCCAGTCGCCCCGGCTGCGCAGCGACAATTACGACTTGCTGCTGGCCAATGCCCTGGCCGGGCGCGGCTTGCTGCACACACC
The DNA here is from genome assembly GCF_055179735.1 of Pseudomonas sp. Emmai. Classification (NCBI taxonomy): domain Bacteria; kingdom Pseudomonadati; phylum Pseudomonadota; class Gammaproteobacteria; order Pseudomonadales; family Pseudomonadaceae; genus Pseudomonas; species Pseudomonas sp. Emmai. The sequence goes on from NZ_CM143685.1 coordinate 3,484,714, forward strand.
GTTGTGGAGCGCCGCGCCGTACATCGCTGATGGGCGGCTGGTGCGGCTGATGGCGGATTACGCCATCGACCCGGATAGCTTCGGCGCGCACATCCTGGCGGTGTACCCAAGCCATCGGCGGGCGACGGCCAAGGTGGTGGCGTTTATCGATTACATCGCCGATTTCCTGGATGGCCTCGCGCCCTGTACACACCGACTGTAGGAGCCAGGCTTGCCCGCGATAGCGATCTCAAGGACGCCATCGCAGGCAAGCCCGGCCCCTGTAGGAGCAAGGCTTGCCCGCGATGCGATCTCAAGAACGCCATCGCAGGCAAGTCCGGCCCCTGTAGGAGCAAGGCTTGCCCGCGATAGCGATCTCAAGGACGCCATCGCAGGCAAGCCTGGCTCCTACAGTCAGCGTCTACCGATTAGTGGTCGTTGCCAGAAAAACGCCAAAAGAGTACAAATGTACTCCATGACGACTCTCACTCCCCGCCGTACCGCCATCCTGACCTTTATCCGTGATCGAATCGCGGAGCACGGCCAGTCCCCGAGCCTCGCTGAAATCAGCGAGGCCTTTGGTTTCGCCTCCCGCAGCGTGGCGCGCAAGCATGTGCTGGCGCTGACCGAAGCCGGGTTTATCGAGGTCAACCCCAATCAGGCCCGGGGCATTCGTTTGCTCGGGCAACCGGCGCGCCCGGAGCTGCTGGACATCCCGGTGCTTGGCCGGGTGGCGGCGGGTGCGCCGATTGGCGCCGATGCCGAGGTGCACAGCCGCTTGCTGTTCGATCCCTCGATGTTCTCCCGGGTGCCGGACTACCTGCTGCGGGTCCAGGGCGATTCGATGATCGAAGACGGCATTCTCGACGGCGACCTGGTGGGCGTGCACCGCAACCCCGAGGCGCTCAACGGCCAGATCGTGGTGGCGCGGCTCGACGGTGAAGTCACCATCAAGCGTTTCGAACGGGTCGGCGATACGGTGCGACTGCTGCCGCGCAACCCGGCCTATCAACCGATCATCGTCGAAGCCGATCAGGACCTGGCCATCGAAGGGGTGTTTTGCGGTCTGGTGAGGCAAGGGTGATGGGCGCCGTCGTTGCGTTGGATACGCTGTTCAATGGCGGCCAGGTCTGGAAGGGCCGGCCTGCGCCCCCGGCCGTCAGCCCGCAACCCACCGGGCATGCCGCGCTGGATGCGGCATTGCCTACCGGCGGCTGGCCGGAAGCGGCGCTGACCGAAATCCTCTTGGCCGGGCAGGGCGTGGGCGAGTTGCAACTGGTGTGGCCGGCGCTGGCACGGCTGTCGGCGGCGGGCGAGCGCATCGTGCTGATCGCGCCGCCGTACGTGCCGTATCCCCAGGCCTGGCAGAACGCCGGGGTCGATCTGCGTCAGTTGTCGATCATCCAGGCCAGCGAACGGGATGCCTTGTGGGCGGCGGAACAATGCCTGCGCTCGGGCAGTTGCGGCGCGGTGCTGTGTTGGCCGCACAAGGCCGATGACCGCGCCTTGCGACGCTTGCAGGTGGCGGCGGAAACCGGCTCGACCCTGGCATTTGCCTATCGCTCGCTGGCCGAAGCGGTCAACCCTTCGCCGGCAGCCCTGCGCATAGCCATCGACGCGAAACCTGCGCAGTTGCGGGTCTTGAAGTGCCGGGGTGGGTTGGCCCGTACGGCGCCGATTGCCTTTGCCATGGGACATTGAGGTTGCCATGCGCTGGGTGTGCATTCTGTTCCCACAATTGGCGCTGGACGCGGTACTGCGCCAGCGCCCTGATCCCGATGAGCCGTTGGCGCTGCTGACCGGCCCGGCCCAGCGCCGGGTGCTGCAAGCGGTCAACGGCGCGGCGCGGGCGCTGGGCTTGCGCCCGGGCCAGTCGATGACCGCGGCCCAGGCCTTGAGCAAAGGCTTTGTCACTGCCGAGTACGACGCCGCCGAGATCGAACACTGGCAGCAGTTCCTCGCGGCCTGGGCTTATCGCTTCAGTTCCCAGGTCAGCGTGCATTACCCGCGTGCGGTGGTGTTTGAAATCGAGTCGAGCCTGGGCCTGTTCGGGCCCTGGACTACGTTTGAGGCACGGCTGCGCAGCGAACTCAGCGAACTGGGTTTTCGTCACCGCATCGTCGCCGCGCCCAACCCGGTGGCGGCGCGGGTGCTGGCCAACGTGTATGACGGGCTGGTGGTGCCGGACGATCAAGCCTTGCGTTATCACCTGGGACAACTGCCGGTCGACCGCATCGCCCTGGAACCCACGGTGGCCACGGCGTTGTCGCGCATGGGCCTGCGTACCTTGAGCCAGGTGCAGGCGCTGCCGCGACATACCCTGGCCCGGCGTTTCGAGGCCCCGGTGCTCAAGCATCTGGACGCCTTGCTCGGTCTGCGGCACCTGGCCCTGGCGTTCTACCTGCCGCCAGATCGCTTCGATGTGCGCATCGAGCTCAACTTCGACGTGCAATCCCATCAGGCGCTGCTGTTTCCATTGCGCCGGTTGACCGGGGATCTGTCGGCGTTCCTCTGCGGCCGGGACAGCGGTGTGCAGCGTTTCGACCTGCACCTGGAACACGCCGGGTTGCCGGACAGCGTGATCAAGGTCGGGCTGCTCAGCGCCGAGCGTGATCCGGCGATGCTCTTCGAACTGGCCCGGGGCCGCTTGGAGCAAGTACAGGTCGAGGCCCCGGTGCGCGGTTTTCGCCTGTGCGCCGAAGACTTGCCGAGCTTCGTGCCCCAGCGCCAGGAACTGTTCGACGACCGCCCGCAGCAGTCCTTGCCCTGGGAGCAATTACGCGAACGCCTGCGGGCACGGCTGGGGGATGAGGCGGTGCAGGGTTTGCGTTTTCAGGCCGATCACCGCCCCGAGTGTGCGTGGCAGACCCGCGTCGATAACCAGTTCTGCGGCGGATTGCCGGGAGTCCATCGGCCGGGCTGGTTGCTGACCGAACCGCTGGCGGTGCACGAAGGTTCGGCGCGGATTCTCATGGGGCCGGAACGCATTGAGTCCGGTTGGTGGGATGGCGCCGATGTGCGCCGGGATTATTACCTGATCCAGACCCGCGCCGGCCAGCAAGGCTGGGCCTATCGTGTGGTGGGTGAGGGCGGCCCGTTGTGGCTGCAAGGCTGGTTTGCATGAGCGTCGAATATGCCGAACTGCATTGCCTGTCGAATTTCAGTTTCCAGCGCGGGGCCTCCAGCGCGCTGGAGTTGTTTCAACGGGCCAGACAGCAGGGTTACCGGGCCCTGGCGATCACCGATGAATGCACCCTGGCCGGCATTGTCCGGGCGTGGCAAGCGGCGAAGTCGGTTGAGTTACCGCTGATCATCGGCAGCGAAATCCGTATCGAGGACGGGCCGAAACTGGTGCTGCTGGTGGAAAACCTCGAGGGCTATCAGGCGCTGTGTCGGCTGATCACCCGCGCCCGACGCCGCACACAGAAAGGTCAGTATCAAGTCCTAAGGGAGGACTTCAGCGAACCGTTGCCGGGATTGTTGGCGTTGTGGGTGCCGGACGCGGTCGACGATTTTGCCCAAGGTCACTGGCTCAAACAGGCCTTTGCCGAACGCCTGTGGCTGGCGGTCCAGTTGCATCGCGGGCAGGACGATAGCCGACGGCTGAACGACCTGTTGATGCTGGCCAGGGAACTGCGCATTCCGGCGGTGGCCAGTGGTGATGTGCACATGCACGCCCGTGGCCGGCGTGCCTTGCAGGACACCATGACCGCGATCCGCCATCACCTGCCGGTGGCGGCGGCCGGGTTGCGCCTGCATCCCAATGGCGAGCGGCATTTGCGCGGCCTCGACGTCGTGGGTGAACTCTATCCACGAGCCTTGCTCGATGAAACCCTGGTCATCGCCCGGCGTTGCACCTTCGACCTTGGCCAGTTGCGCTATCAATATCCCCGGGAACTGGTGCCGGAAGGTCATACGGCCACGTCCTGGTTGCGGCATTTGACCGAAGAGGGCATCCAGTGGCGCTGGCCGGTGCCGCCGCAGGCCAAGGTGTTGAAGCAGATCGACAAAGAGTTGGAGCTGATCGCCGAGCTGGGCTACGAAAGCTATTTCCTCACGGTTCACGACATCGTGCGCTTCGCCCGCGAGCAAAAAATCCTCTGCCAGGGCCGGGGCTCGGCGGCCAACTCGGCGGTGTGTTTTGCCTTGGGCATCACCGAAATCGACCCGGATCGCACCACGCTGCTGTTCGAACGGTTTCTGTCGAAGGAGCGCAACGAGCCGCCGGACATCGACGTGGATTTCGAGCATGAACGCCGTGAAGAAGTCTTGCAGTACGTGTTCCAGCGTTATGGCCGCAGCCGCGCCGCGCTGACGGCGGTGGTCAGCACCTATCACGCGGCCGGCGCGGTGCGTGATGTGGCCAAGGCCTTGGGCCTGCCGCCGGATCAGGTCAACGCCCTGGCTGATTGTTGTGGTCACTGGAGCGACAAGACCCCGCCCGTCGAACGCCTGCTGGAAGGCGGCTTTGACCCCGAGAGCCCGGTGCTGCACCGGGTCTTGAGCCTGACCGGGCAACTGATCGGCTTTCCCCGGCACCTGTCTCAGCACCCCGGCGGTTTCGTGATTTCCGAGCAGCCGCTGGACAGCCTGGTGCCGGTGGAAAACGCGGCCATGGCCGAGCGCACCATCATCCAGTGGGACAAGGACGACCTCGACGCGGTCGGGTTGCTCAAGGTCGATATTCTGGCCTTGGGCATGCTCAGCGCGATTCGCCGCTGTTTCGATCTGCTGCGCCGTCACCGAAATCTGGACCTGAGTCTGGCGACCATTCCGTCCGAAGACAAACCCACCTACGAAATGATCGGTCGTGCCGACACCATCGGCGTGTTCCAGATCGAGTCCCGGGCGCAGATGTCGATGCTGCCCCGGCTCAAACCGGTGAATTTCTACGACTTGGTCATCGAGGTGGCCATCGTCCGACCGGGGCCGATCCAGGGCGGCATGGTGCATCCGTACCTGCGCCGGCGAAACAAGCAAGAGCCCGAGGTTTATCCGTCCCCGGCACTGGAAACCGTGCTCAAGCGCACCCTGGGCGTGCCGCTGTTCCAGGAACAGGTGATGCAGATCGCGATTGTCGCTGCGGATTACAGCCCCGGCGAGGCCGATCAACTGCGCCGTTCCATGGCCGCCTGGAAACGCCACGGCGGGCTGGAACCGCACAAGGATCGCCTCGCCGCCGGAATGAAGAAAAACGGCTACACGGCAGAGTTCGCCGCGCAGATCTTCGAGCAGATCAAGGGCTTCGGCAGCTACGGTTTCCCCGAGTCCCACGCCGCCAGTTTCGCCCTACTGACCTACGCCAGTTGCTGGCTCAAATGCCACGAACCGGCAGCGTTCGCCTGTGCGCTGATCAACAGCTGGCCCATGGGTTTCTACAGCCCGGACCAGATTCTGCAGGACGCCCGCCGGCATCATTTACAGATTCGCCCGGTGGACGTGCGCGCCAGCGACTGGGATTGCAGCCTGGAACCGATCAGTGGCGCGCAACCGGCGATCCGCATGGGGTTGCGCATGATCAAGGGCTTTCGCGAGGACGATGCCCGGCGCATCGAAGCCGCCCGGTCCCGGGGCGCGTTTGCCGACATCGCCGACCTCGGCGAACGGGCGCAACTCGATGCCCGCGCCCAGGAGCAACTGGCCGATGCCGGGGCCTTGCGCGGGCTGGCCGGCGACCGCCATCGGGCGCGCTGGGAAGTGGCGGGGGTGCAGAAACAGCTCGGGTTGTTCGCCGGGTTGCCGCGTCAGGAAGAACCTGAGGTGTGTTTGCCAAAACCCACGGTGGGCGAAGATTTGCAGGCCGATTACGCCTCGGTTGGCACCACCCTTGGCCCGCACCCATTGGCATTGTTGCGCGCGGAATTGAAGGCCCGACGCTGTCGCAGTTCGAAGGAATTGCTCGACGTCGAACATGGCCGCCCCGTTAGCGTGGCGGGGCTGGTCACCGGCCGCCAACGACCGGGCACCGCCAGCGGCGTGACCTTCGTCACCCTTGAAGATGAGTTCGGCAACGTCAACGTGGTGGTCTGGCGTGATTTGGCCGAACGCCAGCGCCAGGTGTTGGTCGGCTCGCAGTTGCTCAAGGTTGATGGGCGCTGGGAAAAGGAAGGCGAAGTGCGGCACCTGATTGCCGGGCGGTTGAGCGACCTGAGCCCCTTGCTCGACGGCATCAGCGTGCGCAGCCGGGATTTCCGCTGATCCGGGACGCCGATCGTTCCCAAGCTCTGCGTGGGAATGCAGCCCGGGACGCTCCGCGTCCCAATGGAACGCGGAGCGTCCCTTGAGGCATTCCCACGCGGAGCGTAAGAACGATCATCGCGGGCCGTGTGGGGACGATTATTTACCAACAGGCCAAAACCGCTCCCCACCCCCCGGCGCCTCCGTCCACGCCTGCAACGACCGGGTCGGCAAATCGAAATAATCCCGCGTGCGCGCATAGCCATGCCCGCCCATGCGCCCGATCGCGTCCAGTCCCAGTTGATCGATGTACAGGGTTTTCGGGTCGATCAGTTCATCCCGGACGTGGGCCATCAGCACCTCGCCAAAGATAATCTCCCGGGATTGCCCGATGGACAGCGCCATCATCCGCCGACACTCCAGCGCCACCGGCGCTTCGCCGATCCGGGGGCATTTGACGGTGGTGCCGGGGATGGCGGTGAGGCCGGCGGCGGTGAGTTCGTCGAAACCGGGGGCGAAGGGCACGGCGCAGACGTTCATGGCTTCCACCAGCGCATCGTTGACGATGTTGACGGTGAATTCCTGGTTGAGCTGGATATTGCGCGTGGTGTCTTTGGGGCTCTGATCGCCGTAGTTCTCCACGCCCAGGGCGAGGATCGGCGGGTCGGCCGACAGGGCATTGAAGAAGCTGAAGGGCGCGGCATTGATCCGGCCTTCGCCGTCGATGGTGGTGACCAGGGCAATCGGCCGGGGCACCACGCTGCCGATCAGGATCTTGTATTTGTCCCGGGGGCTCAGTTGGCTGAAATCGAAGCTTTGCATGGCAGAAATCTCTAAAGAAGGGGGTCCATCGCGCTCAGCGGCGCGTGTGCGCTGTAGTCATCGGCGAACGGAATGGCCGGTTTGAACAGGTCTCGCCAGTCCGGCTGGCCAAAGGCCCGGTCGCTGTGGCTGCGCATCAGTTTTTCGAATTGGCGTTGGGCCTGGCGTTGCAGTGCGGGGTAATCGACGCCCTGCACCTGGCCGTCCTGCATCACGCAGCGGCCGTCGATGTAACTGGCGATGCAATCGTCGCCGCGCCCGGCCAGTACCAGGTTTTTCAGGGGATCGAACAGCGGCCCCAGATGCTGGCCGCGCAGGCTGAACACGGTGATATCGGCCTTGGCCCCCGGTGCCAGGCGCCCGAGGTCATCGCGGCCCAAGGCCTTGGCGCCGCCGAGGGTGGCGGCGTTGTACATATCCAGCGTGCTGGTTAACGTGTTGCCGCCCTCCATCAACCGGGCGATGTTCAAGCCCTGGCGCATGTTCTCCAGCAAGTCCGCCGGCCAGGTGTCGGTGCCCAGGGCGAAGTTGATGCCCTTGGCCCGGTAGCGACCGAACGAGTTCAACGCTTCACCATCCCGGGCAAACACCACGGGGCAATGCACCAGGCTGGTTCCGCCATCAACCAGCCGTTGCGAATCGTCGTCGCTGGCGTAGATGCCATGGGGCAGCAGACTGCGCGGGGTCAGCAGGTCAAGTTGCTCCAGCCACGCCAACGGCGAAACCCCACGCAGTTGCTCGACCATCGCCACTTCGCCAAGCCCCTGGCAGCAATGCAACCGCATCGGCGCGTTCAATTCCCGGCTCAACGCCGCCGTGCGTTGCAGCAGCGCCGGGGTGCAGGTCTGGATGCGATCCGGGAGCAGGGCGCCACGAATCAAACCGTCATGCGCGCCATCGAAATCATCAAAAAACCGGACAGCCGCCTCCAGCCCGGCCATGCCCCGAGTTTCATCCCAGTGGTGACCCAACGATCCGTCAGCCCGCCAGTAACTCATGCCACTCATGTAGCACGGCCCAAGATAAGTCCGCAGCCCCAACTCGCCAGCCACGCCGGCCACCGCCGCGAACTCGTCGTAGGTTTCAGCCCACTCGCGGTAGTACATCGAGGTGATCGGCATCGCGGTAGTAATGCCGTTGCGGATCAACTGGGTGAAGGCATAGCGATACTTGAACACCTCTTCATCCGGCGTATAGCTCTCCCGCGGACCCGCCTTCAAATAGTCCTCGGACCACATCCGCCCCATGGCCCGCTCATCGCCGTTATCGAGGGTCAGCACCGTGGAATCGAGGTCGCCAAGGGCATCCAGATCGATAAAACCGGGACCGATCAACGCATTGCCGTAATCGACCCACTGCTCCACCGGCCCCGGATACCCGCGCCCGACAAACACAATGCGCGAACCGTCGAATACCACTTCACCGTCGCGCCACAGCACATGCTGCTTGCCATCGAACCCGACCACGCAACTGGCTTTCAAACCGATCACAGGCGACTTTCCAACAAGCGACCCTCGGCCGCGATCAACCGCCCGCCGCGATAAACCTGGCGCAGCGGCCGCGACACCACCGCTTCACCCAAGGTCTGCACCGGCATCAGTAAAAAGTCCGCCGGGCTGCCGATCTCCAACCCATAACCTTCAAGGCCCAACGCCCGAGCGCCATTCACCGTCGCCGCGTTAAACGCCGCCGCCAGTTCCTCGTCCTTGTTCAAATCAAAGCGAAACGCAAGCAACATCGCCCGTTCCAGCATGTCGCCATTGCCCATGGGCGACCAGGCATCGCGAATGCCGTCCGAACCCAGGCACACGTTCACCCCGGCCTCGCGCAAGGCGAGGTACGGCGGTACCGCGCAATCCGCCGGGGCCGAACTCATCAGCGAAATTCGCAGCGCCGCCAGCCGCTGCGCCAGCGGTTTGACCTGACTCCACGCCAACATCCCCAGGCAGTACGCGTGGCTGATCATCACCCGACCCTCGAGCCCAAAACGCTCGGTGTAATCGGCGATCAACTTGATCTGCCACAGCCCCAGTTCACCCTTGTCATGCAGGTGAATGTCCACGCCGCGCCCGAATTCACTGGCCAGCGTGAACACGAAATCGAGCTGGGCAATCGGATCGTTGTCGATGCCACAGGGGTCGAGCCCGCCGACGTTCTCCACGCCCAGGACCATGGCCTCGCGCATCAGTTCGGCGGTGCCGGGGCGGCTGATCAGGCCGGTTTGCGGGAACACCACCAGTTGCAGGTCAATCAGGTCGCGGTAGCGTTCGCGCAGCTGTTGCATGGCCGTGACATGCCGCAGACCGAATTCCGGGTCGATGTCGACGTGGCAGCGCATCGTCAGCGAGCCCCGGGCGATGCAGTTTTCCAGCAGCGCACCGGCACGTTGGGCAATCGGTGTTTCGACGTCCCGCAGCACGGCGCGCTCGTTGGCGATGTAGTCCTTGAGCGTCGGCCCGGCGCTGTTCGGGCGCCAGGGTTGGCCCCAGAGGGTTTTGTCGAGATGGACGTGGCTTTCCACCAGGGCTGGGGTAAGGAGTTGGTGTTGGCCGTCGATGTCGGTGGCGGCCAATGGGGTGTTGGACGCGGGGCGGCGGGCCTTGAACAGGCCGTTTTCGATTTGCAGGTCTTCGACGGTGGCGCCGTAGGGGCGCACGTTTCTTAGCCAGGTCATTGTTTACCTCGTAATCGTTGGTGTTTGGGCGGGCGCCATCGCTGTAGGAGCAAAGCTTGCTCGCGATAGCCGCGCCTCGGTCTCAAACGAGACAATCAACCCTTGAGCTTCGACCAAATCCGATCCTGCAGCTCCCGCGCCTTGTTGCTGCATTCCTTTTCCGGCCGCAGGCGCGAGGCGTATTCGTCGGGCATGTTGATGGCGTCCATGACTTTCCATTTGGCGTCGAGCAACTGGTCGCTCTGGATGCCGTTGGCGTAGGCGATGGCGTTCGACACGGCGGCGGCGTTTTCCGGTTTCATCATCCAGTCGATGAACATCTTCGCGTTGCCGGGGTGCGGCGCACTTTTCGGTACGGCGAAGTTGTCCTGGAACATCGCCAGGCCTTCGCGGGGATACACGTACTTGATGCTGCTCTTCTGCAACGTCGCGCGGGCGGTGGAGCCGTTCCAGTTCTGCATCATGATCACTTCACCGGAAGCCATGCGGTCCACGGTGTTGTCCGAGCTGTACATCTTTAAGAACGGTTTCTGCTTTTGCAGCAGCTCCAGGATGCGCTTGGCGTCCTGGGGGTTTTCCGTGCACTCGTCGACGTTCAGGTAATGGCTGGCGGCATTGATCACGCTGCTGGAGGTGTCGAGGGCGGCGAGTTGACCTTGCAGTTCCTTGCGCGGCTCGAAGAACTCTTTCCACGAGTCGTCGAGCTTGCCCCCCGGCACGCGGGCACTGTCATAGGAAAACCCGGTGGTGCCCCACAGGTACGGTGCGGAAAATTTGCGTCCCGGATCGAAACTCGGATCGCGGAACGGACCTTTGACGTACTGGAAGTTGGCCAGGGTCGGCGTGTCGATTTCCAGCAACAGGTCCTGCTTGATCAGGGTTTGCATGATCGATTGCGACGGCACGATCACGTCATACGCCGCGCCGCCGGCTTGCAACTTGGCGAGCAGGGTTTCGTTGCTGTCGTAGCCGTCCATGGTGACTTTGATCCCGGTTTCCTTTTCGAATTTGGCCAGCAGGTCCACCGGGTAATAGTCGGTCCAGTTGTAGAAGAACAGTTCTTTGGGTTCGGCAGCCTGGACGCTAAAGGCTGCGAAGCAACTCAGGGCCAGACCAGAAATAGCCAAACGCAGGGTTTTCACTTTCATCAGAAAAGCTCCAGAATTTTATTGGTTTTTGCCGCGCTGCCCCAGCCAGAAGGCCAGCACCACCAGCACGATGGAAATCACCAGCATCAGGGTCGAGATCGCGTTGATCTCCGGCGTTACGCCGGCCTTGATCGCCGAGAAGATGTACACCGGCAAGGTCGTGGAACCGGGGCCGGCGACGAAGAAGGTCATGATGAAATCGTCGAGGCTGACCACGAACGCCAGCACCGAACCGGACAACACCGCCGGCCACAGCAGCGGCAACGTCACCCGGCGAAACACCTGCCACGGGTTGGCGTACAGGTCGTTCGCCGCTTCCAGCAGACTCTTGTCCAGATCGTTGAGCCGCGCGCGGATCGGCAGATAAGCGAAGGGAATGCAGAAGCCGATGTGCGCAACGATCACGGTCAGCAACCCGAGCTTGATTCCCAGCGCCATGAACAGCAGCAACGTGGCCACGGCGGTGACGATCTCCGGCAGGATCAACGGCAGGTTGATCCCGCCCTCGACCATTTTCTGGCCATAGAACGGCCGGTAGGTCGCCAGCGCCGCGAGCAAGGCAATGGCCGTGGCGCACACCGTGGCGATGCTGGCGACGATGATCGAGTTCAGCGCCGCCGTCTGGATCGACGGGTTGGCCAGGATCCGCCCGTACCAGGCGAAGGAAAACTCGGTCCACACCGTTGCCGAGCGGTTGGCGTTGAAGCTGTAGGCGATCAGCACAAAGATCGGCACGTACAGATAGGCCAGGATCAGCAGGCTGATTTCCCGGGTCATGGGCAGTTTTTTCAGGTGCAGGGCAATCATGCGGTGGCTCCCCGACGAAGGGTTTTCGCGGCATTGCGGCTATAGAGGGCGTAGAGCACCAGCGACAACAGCAAAATCCCCAGCAACAGGAACGACAGCGAACTGCCCAGGGGCCAGTTGCGCGCGGTGCCGAATTGCTGCTGGATCAGGTTGCCGATCATCAGCGTCTTGCCGCCGCCGAGAATCGCCGGGGTGATGAACGCGCCGAGGCTCGGCACAAACACCAGCAACGCCCCGGCAATCACCCCGGGCATCGACAGCGGCAGGATGATTCGGCGCAACGCATGCCAGCGGTTGGCGCCCAGGTCGTAGGCGGCTTCCACCAGGCGCCAGTCGAGTTTTTCCAGGGTTGAGTAGATCGGCAGAATCATGAACGGCAGGAAGCTGTAGACCAGCCCGACGCTGACCGCGAAGTCGTTGTACAGCAGGGTGATGCCACCGGCGCTCGGGAATAGCGCGTTGAGGCTCTGGGCGACCCAGCCCTGTTCGCGCAGGATGATCAGCCAGGCGTAGTTGCGGATCAGCAGGTTGGTCCAGAACGGAATGGTGATCAGCAACACCATGAGGTTGCGTCTGCGCGGGCTCAGGCTCGACATCCACAACGCCACCGGAAAGCCGAACAGGAAACACAACACCGTGGTGCCGCCGGCCTGGAACACCGAGCGCAACAGCGCCTGGGCGTAGACCCAGTTCAGCTCCAGTTCGCCGTCAAAACCTTCCTGGAAAAACAGCTGGATGTAGCTTTGCAATTGCCAGTCGGCCTGCCAGTCGACGCCGCCATACAGGTTGCGCGGCAACAGGCTGATGTAGCCCATGATCCCTAAGGGAATCGCGATCAGGGCCAATAACGTCAGGACCACCGGGCTGAGCAACAGCGCGCGGTTGAGGGCGGGAGAAGTGCTGCTGACGCTCATCTCAGGCCTCCATCAACAGGCAGGCGTGGGGCGGCAGGTTGACCGCGACGCGATCCCCGACCACCCGGCCACGGTTCAGGCCTTCGTTGTTCTCGCGCAGCATGACCTTGATGTCGTTGTTCAAGCGGCACTGGTAGAGCGTGGCGGTGCCGACGTACAGGACGGCTTCAATGACGCCGCGCAGGTGATGCGGTTGCGAAGGATCGACCAGTTGCGAACGCTCCGGACGGAACGCCAGTTGCACGGCGGCGCCGTCGAAACCCTGGGCCGGGCAGGGGATCTCCACTGGCATGCCGCTGGGCACGAAGAGTTTTTCATTCTGCTGGCCACGCTTGAGGTGGCCGGGGAGGAAGTTGATGTCGCCGATGAACTGGGCGACGAACTGATGCTTGGGGCGCTCGTAGATATCGTTTGGTGTGCCGATCTGCAGGATCTTGCCGGCGGACATCACGGCGATGCGATCGGACAAGGTCAGGGCTTCTTCCTGATCGTGGGTGACGAAAATGAACGTGATCCCGGCTTCTTTCTGCACGCGCTTGAGTTCGACCTGCATTTCCTTGCGCAGTTTGAGGTCGAGCGCTGACAGCGGTTCGTCGAGCAGCAGCACCTTGGGTTTCGGCGCCAAGGCCCGAGCCAGAGCGACCCGCTGCTGTTGACCACCGGACAACTCCGCCGGTTTACGCTTGGCCAGGTGTTGCATTTGCACCAGCGCGAGCATTTCATCGACCCGTTTCGGGATCGACTTGCGATCAAGACCCTGCATCTCAAGGCCGAAGGCGATATTCTGCGCGACACTCATGTGCGGAAACAGCGCGTAGCTCTGGAACACCGTGTTGACCCGGCGCTTGAACGGCGGCAAGTCATTGACCGGTTCGCCCGCCAGGCGGATCTCGCCGTCGCTGACGTGCTCGAAACCGGCGATGGTGCGCAGCAAGGTGGTTTTGCCGCAGCCGGAAGGGCCGAGCAGGGTGAAGAATTCGTTGTCGGCGATGTCCACGGACACGTTATCGAGGGCTGGCGCCAGGCCCGGATCGTCGGAGTACCGCTTGGACACGTTGCGCACTGCAATGGCTATCGGTTGACCCATAATGGTGCAATCCTCTAATTATTGTATGCAATGTTTGGATGCAATCTAGAAATAACCGGATTAATCTGCCCGTGCAACCCCCTTTTTCAAAGGCTGATCAGCGCCAGGGGTCGATTACGCAGGGCCAAAGGAGTGTGGGAATGGCGGAGAAAAAACTGGAGACCACGGTCGACCGCGTCTACCAAGGGGTTTACCAGGCGATCAGCAAGCGCTCGTTGCGTCCGGGGATGAAGCTGGGCGAGGCGTCGTTGGCCGAGCTTTTTAATGTCAGCCGAACGTCGGTTCGTGCCGCGCTCAAGCAATTGGAAGCGGATGGACTGGTGACCACCGAGCCCAATAAAGGGGCGTCGGTGTCATTGCCCAGTGACGAAGAGATTCGTTCACTGTTCGAAACGAGGCGCCTGATCGAGATCGGTATCGTCAGCGAATTGTGCCGGCGTCGTGACACGGCGGTGACCCAGGATTTGCGCGATCACCTGCTGCTCGAAGACGAAGCGCACCGCAGCGGCGACCATGAGCGGCTGATTCATCTGCTCGGCGAGTTCCACATCAAACTCGCCCGCAGCCTGAATAATCCGGTGTTGCTGGACTGGTTCCAGAAACTGATCTCCCGCGCCTCGCTGTACGCCGCCGCGCTGGACGATGACAGCCACGAAGCCTGCCGCGACGACGAGCATTTGCGCTTGATCGAGTACATCGAGGCCGGTAACCAGAGCGCGGCGATCGAGCTGACCTGCATGCACCTGAACGGCATCGAGAAGGCGATCCTCGACGTCGCCGCCACCTTGAAAACTGACTACCATCCGCTCAAGCATTTGATTGAGGTGTAACCCCCAACGCTGGGCCTGAGGCTGCCTCTTCACCTGTGGCGAGGGAGCTTGCTCCCGCTGGAGTGCGCAGCACTCCCAAACCGGCCACCACCGAGTTGGCTGGTTTGCGACTGCTTCGCAGCCGAGCGAGAGCAAGCTCCCTCGCAACAAAAGCCTGGCATGTGTGAATCAGCTAACCTCTATGAAACCATTGGCGCCCAGCGTGCTCGAAACAAACGGTCGCCATTACAGGACGCAGAGTCAGTCAATGCAGTTTCTATCGGATAGTCACGGATGTGCCGGCTGGAATGGCGAAATGGCCGGACGCATTCGCGCGTTCGACTGGAGCCTGACCGAGCTGGGCACGATCGATAGCTGGCCGCGCAGCCTGAGCAGTGCCGTGCAACTGATGCTCGCGTCGCCCTTGCCGATGGTGATGCTCTGGGGACGGGCGGGCTACATGATTTACAACGACGCCTACTCGGCATTCGCCGGTGGCCGCCATCCCTATCTGCTGGGTGCGCCGGTGGAACTCGGGTGGCCGGAAGTCGCCGAGTTCAACCGCCACGTGGTCGATACCTGCCTGGCCGGCGGCACCTTGACCTATCACAATAAAGTCCTGGTGCTGTTACGTAATGGCGTTCCCGAGGACGTCTGGCTCGATCTCTATTACAGCCCGGTCGCCGATGATGCAGGGCGTCCCGCCGGGGTCATGGCGATGGTGGTCGAGACCACCGCCCATGTGATTTCCGAGCGCCGGCGCCAGGAAGCGGAGGACGCCTATCGCGCCGACAACGAACGGGTGCGCCTGGCGCTTAATGCCGGAGCCTTGATCGGTTCGTTCGTCTGGGACATCGAGGCCAACGTATTGTCCGGGGACGAGCGTTTCGCCCGCACCTTTTCCTATCCCCCGGACTGCAACCTCGCCGATTTGCCCTCGCGCATCGCCGAATCGCGCATTCATCCCGACGACCGTGCCTGGGTTCAGGAACAGGTCGATCAAGCCGTGCGAACCGGCGCGCCTTACAACGCCGAATACCGCGTGCTGCGCCCCGACGGCAGCTACCTGTGGGTGCTGGCCAGCGGCTGTTGCGAGTTCAACCAACAGGGCAAGGCGTTTCGCTTTCCCGGGGTGTTGATCGACATTCACGAACGCAAGACCGCTGAAGAGTCCTTGCTCAGGTTCACCCGTAACCTGGAACAGCGGGTGGCCGATGAAGTCGGTGCACGGCTGGCGGCGGAGGAGCAATTGCGCCAGGCCCAGAAGCTGGAAGCCATCGGCGGCCTCACCGGCGGCGTGGCCCATGACTTCAACAACCTGCTGCAAGTGATTGCCGGCAACCTGCATTTACTGGCCCGCCACGAACCGGACAACGCCAACGTGCAGCGCCGGGTCAGTGCCTCGATTGCGGCGGTGGAGCGCGGGGCCAAACTGTCGTCGCAACTGCTCGCGTTTGCCCGCCGTCAACCGCTGTCGCCGGCGGTGTGCGACCCCCGGCAGATCTTCGAAGGCCTGGGCGAGTTGCTGCAACGGGCGCTGGGCGAAACCATTCAGATCAATGTGGCGCTGGCCGACGATGCCTGGCGCGTCCACGTCGACCGCAATCAACTGGAAAACGCCGTCCTCAACCTGGCGATCAACGCCCGCGATGCGATGAAGGGCGAGGGCATCATCGGCCTGAGTGCCGAGAACATCGTCCTGGACCGGCGGTTCTGCGCGGGCAAGGGCATCGTCGCCGGCGACTACCTGCGCGTGACCGTGACCGATGCCGGTGCCGGCATGCCGCCCGAGGTGCTGGCCCAGGCGTTCGAACCGTTTTTTACCACCAAGGCTGATGGCCAGGGAACCGGCCTGGGCTTGAGCATGGTGTTCGGCTTCGTCAAGCAGAGCGGTGGGCATATCGAGATCTCCAGCGTGATCGGCGAAGGCACGCGGGTGCAACTGTACTTCCCGCGCAGCCTGCGACCGTTGCCCAACGAACCAGCGACCCCGGCAGCGCCGCAGCACGGTGGGCATGAAACCATTCTGGTGGTCGAGGACAACGACGCGGTGCGCATTGCGGCGGTGGAGTTGCTGCGCGAGGAGGGCTACGAGGTGCTGACCGCCAACAATGGCGACATGGCCATGCAGATGTTGCTGGAGGGCGTGGCCGTGGACATCATCTTCACCGACGTGGTCATGCCGGGCCTGATAAAAAGCTCGGACCTGGCGGCGTGGGCCAAAGTCCAGGAACCGCCGGTGGCGGTGCTGTTTACCTCGGGACACACCCGCGACATCATCTCGCGCAATCACCAGTTGAGCCCCGATACACACCTGCTCAGCAAGCCGTATGGGCCGCAGGCGCTGGCGCAAATGGTGCGCACCGTCCTCAATGGTTAACACGCGCAAACCTGTAGGAGCGAGGCTTGCCCGCGAAGGCGTCCGTCCAGTCGATATGATGTTGACTGACACACCGCCTTCGCGGGCAAGCCTCGCTCCTACAGGGATTTGCGTTTTTTCAGTGATCTAATCAAGGTAATTTCATGACTTCAAAGCGCACCCCAACCCCTCCTTCCGGCATGGTCAGGGTGCGCGGCGCCCGGGAACACAACCTCAAGAACGTCGACGTGGATATTCCCCGTGACGCGCTGGTGGTGTTCACCGGCGTGTCCGGTTCGGGCAAATCGTCACTGGCGTTCTCAACCCTCTACGCTGAAGCGCAACGGCGCTATTTCGAGTCCGTGGCGCCCTATGCCCGGCGTCTGATCGATCAGGTCGGGGTGCCGGATGTCGACTCCATCGAAGGCCTGCCGCCCGCCGTGGCCCTGCAACAGCAGCGGGGCACGCCGAGCACGCGCTCTTCGGTGGGCAGCGTGACCACGTTGTCGAGCCTGATCCGCATGCTCTATTCCCGCGCCGGCAGTTACCCGCCGGGGCAAACGATGCTTTATGCCGAGGACTTTTCGCCCAACACACCCCAAGGCGCCTGCCCTGAATGCCATGGTCTGGGGCGCGTCTACGAAGTCACCGAAGCGCTGATGGTCCCGGACCCGGGCCTGACCATCCGCCAACGGGCGATTGCGTCCTGGCCGCTGGCCTGGCAAGGGCAGAACCTGCGGGACATCCTCGTGACCATGGGCATCGACGTCGACATTCCCTGGCGCAAGCTGCCGAAAAAGCAGCGCGACTGGATTCTGTTCACCGAAGAAACCCCCACCGTGCCGGTGTACGCCGGGCTGACCCCGGAAGAAACCAGAGTCGCGCTCCAGCGCAAGATGGAACCGAGTTACCAGGGCACTTTCACCGGCGCCCGACGCTACATCCTCCACACCTTCAGCCATTCCCAAAGCGCGTTGATGAAGAAGCGCGTCTCGCAATTCATGCTCGGCAGCCCGTGCCCGTTGTGCGACGGCAAGCGCCTCAAGCGCGAGGCGCTGTCGGTGACCTTTGCCGGTTACGACATCGGCGAGTTGTCGCAGATGCCGTTGCTGCAAGTGGCCGAGGTGCTGAAACCGGTGGCGGCGCACAGTTATCTGGAACAGGCCGACGAGCCCGGCGAAGTCCTGACCCACGACCAGACCCGCGAGGCCCGCGAGCAGCGCGTCGCCCACGGCGCCAGTGGCCACGCCAATGCGCCGGATGTGCGCCACACGCCGAACCTGTCGGTGGAGAAACGCCTGGCCGCGCAACGCATTGCCCAGGACTTGCTGGAGCGGGTCAGCACCTTGACCGATCTGGGCCTCGGTTACCTGGCCCTGGAACGCAGCACGCCGACCCTGTCGTCCGGCGAGTTGCAGCGCCTGCGGTTGGCCACGCAATTGGGTTCGCAGTTGTTTGGCGTGATCTACGTGCTGGATGAGCCTTCTGCCGGTTTGCATCCGGCGGATGGCGAGGCGTTGTTCGAAGCCTTGCAACGCCTGAAAGCGGCGGGCAACACGTTGTTTGTGGTCGAGCATGACCTGGAAACCATGCGCCGCGCCGATTGGTTGATCGACGTGGGACCGGCGGCGGGCGAGCATGGCGGCCACATTCTCTACAGCGGTCATCCTTCGGGGCTGGAGCACGTCACGGCTTCCCAGACTCGTGCCTACCTGTTCGCCGAGCAGGTCACGGCAACGCGCAAGATTCGCAAGGCCAAGGACTGGCTGCGACTGGAAGGCATCACCCGCAATAACCTGAACAACCTCAGCGTCGAGTTCCCACTGGGCTGCTTTACCTCTGTGACCGGTGTGTCGGGTTCCGGCAAGTCGAGCCTGGTCAGCCAGGCGTTGCTGGAACTGGTCGGCGCGCACCTGGGGCGAACGGCCAGCGAACCGGAAGAACTGAGCCTGGAGGACGACGCGCCGCAAGTCAGTGGCGGCCAGGTCACGGCGGGGCTGGAATCGATCAAGCGCCTGGTGCAAGTCGATCAAAAACCCATCGGCCGCACCCCGCGCTCGAACCTGGCGACCTACACCGGACTGTTCGATAACGTGCGCAAGCTGTTCGCTGCTACTCCTGAGGCCCAGGCCGAGGGCTACGACGCCGGGCAGTTTTCCTTCAACGTCGCCAAGGGGCGCTGCCCGACCTGCGAAGGCGAGGGGTTTGTCAGCGTTGAATTGCTGTTCATGCCCAGCGTCTACGCGCCGTGCCCGACCTGCCACGGCGCCCGCTACAACCCTCAGACCCTGGCCATCACCTGGGAGGGCTTGAGCATCGCCCAGGTGTTACAACTGACGGTGGACGAAGCGGTCACGGTGTTTGCCGGGCAACCGGGGATCCACCGCTCGCTGGAGGTGCTGCGCGATATTGGCCTGGGCTACTTGAGGCTGGGCCAGCCGGCGACCGAACTGTCCGGCGGTGAAGCCCAGCGGATCAAACTGGCCACCGAACTGCAACGCAACCAGCGCGGCGCGACCCTGTACGTGCTCGACGAGCCCACCACCGGGTTGCACCCACGGGATGTCGATCGGTTGCTGGAGCAGCTGGATACGCTGGTGACGGCGGGGCACACGGTGATCGTGGTCGAGCATGAAATGCGCGTGGTCGCCCAGAGCGACTGGGTGATCGACATCGGGCCGGGGGCGGGGGATCAGGGTGGCAGGATTGTGGTGGCGGGGACGCCGCAGACCGTGGCAAAAAACAAAAAGAGCCGCACGGCGCCGTTCTTGGCCCGAGTGCTGCAGTAATGATCGTTCCTACGCGCAGCAAAGGAATGCCTCAAGGGACGCTCCGCGTTCCACTGGGACGCAGAGCGTCCCGGGCTGCATTCCCACGCGGAGCGTGGGAACGATCAGGTCCTGTAGGAGCAAGGCTTGTTTTCAGGCGCCGTCGAGGGAGCGGCGAACCTTGTCCAGCAATTCACTGATCTGAAACGGCTTGACCAGCATGTCCATGCCTTCGCCCAGGAACACCTGGCGATTCAGCGCATTCTCCGTATAACCGGTCATGAACAGAATCGGCAACCCTTCACGCCAACCCCGGGCGACATCCGCCAGTTCCCGCCCGCTCATGCGCGGCAACCCGACGTCGGTGAGCATCAGTTCAATCGACGGATCACTCTGCAAACGCTCCAGTGCCGATTCGATATCACCCACCTGCGTGCAGCGATAGCCGGCGTCCACCAGCACTTCGGCGACGAACATGCACACCGAGGGCATGTCCTCGACGATCAGCACATGCTCGCCCGAGCCTTGGGAGTCGACGGTCACCGACGGGATTTCGATCGCCGTCGGATCAGCGCTGGCCGGCAACATAATGGTTACTTCGGTCCCGCGCCGGGCCACGCTGCGAATATGCGCATCGCCCCCCGACTGCCGGGCGAAACCGTAAATGGTCGACAACCCCAACCCGGTGCCCTGGCCCAGCGGCTTGGTGGTGAAGAACGGATCAAACACCTTGTCGATCACACTGTGCTCGATACCGGTGCCGTCATCACGAACCGCCAGTGCCACATACGCGCCGTCCGCCAGATTCGGGTCGCCGTGGGAATAGGCGGCGTAGGTGCTGACCCAGATATTGCCGCCCTGGGGCAGGGCATCCCGGGCGTTGATTACCAGGTTGAGCACGGCACTTTCCAGCTGGATCGGATCGACCAGCGCGATGGCCGCCTTGGAGGTCAGTTCCAGCCTCAGGGTAATGCGCTCGCCGATGGTGCGAATCAGCAGTTCTTCCAGGGAGCGGATGTTCTCGTTGATGTCCACCGGCCGGGTATCCAGCGGCTGCTGACGAGCAAAGGCCAGCAGGCGATGGGTCAGGGACGCAGCGCTCATGGCCGAGTTCAGCGCCGCCTCGGCGTAGAACTGAACCTTTTCGGTGCGCCCATCGGCCATGCGTTTCTGGATCAGTTCCAGACTGGTGATGATGCCGGTGAGCAAATTGTTGAAGTCATGGGCGATGCCGCCAGTGAGCTTGCCCAGGGCATCCATTTTCTGCACTTGCAGCAGTTGTGCTTCGGTGCGCACCCGTTCGGCGACTTCCTTGGCCAGTTGCGTGGTGGCGTCGTCGAGCCGGGCCAGGTGCGAGCGTTCGCGGTGCCGGTGTTCGGTGACATCCTCGACGAAAACCAGGCTCAATTCCGGGGTGCGATAGGGTGAAATCTGCCACTCGGTTTCCCGCACCTGACCTTCGACCCGCATGTTCAGCGTGCCTTTCCAGCGCTCGCCATAGGCCAGGCGCAGGCGCAGTTCATCAATCACCGCGCCTTGATCGTCGGCAAAGCACTCGCGCAGGGTGTCCGGGTCGAGGTTGTCCTGGATCAGTTGGGCGAAGGCGTGATTGCATTCGTGGACTTTCAGCGCCGCGTCCATCACCGCGATGGGCGCCGAGACGTTGGTGAAAATCTCGCGAAAGCGCGCCTCGCTTTCGCGCAAGGCATTCTCGGTGTCGCGCACCCGCAGCAGCGTGCGCAGGGTGGCCAGCAACACGTCCGGGTCCACGGGGTGAATCAGGTAGGCATCGGCGCCGGCGTCCAGGCCGGTGATGATGTCGCCGGTCTGGATCGAGGCTGCTGACACATGGATGACTGGGAGCAGGGCGGTCGCCGCATCGGCGCGCAGTTTGCGCACGATGTCGAAGCCGCTCATGTCCGGCAGGTTGACGTCGAGGATCAGCGCGTCGATCCGCTCGCTGTCGATCAGCGCCAGGCCCTCGCCACCGGTGCCGGCTTCGAGAATAGCGTAGCCATGCCGTTCCAGGCGCCGACGCAGGGCGTAGCGGGTGGCGACGTTGTCGTCGACGATCAACAGGCAGATATCACGTTTCATCGGCAGGCTCCACGGCGATGGCCAGCGGGATGATCACGAAAAAGGTCGAACCGGCACCCGGCGTACTTTGTACCCCGACTTCGCCGCCCAGCAACTCGGCAAAGCGTTTGCACAGTGACAGACCCAGTCCGGTGCCGCGCAAGCGTTTCTGCAATGGCGAGTCAACTTGAGAAAAGTCCTCGAACAATGCGCCATGCAGCTCCGGGGCGATACCTATTCCGGTATCTCTGACGGCGAAGCGCACGTGATCGCTGTTTTCCAGGCGCGCCGAGACCCGGACTTCACCACGGGTGGTGAACTTCAGCGAGTTGGAAATGAAGTTGCGCAGGATCTGCGCGAGTTTCTTGTCGTCGGTGAACAGCCGTGGCAGACCCACCGGCTCTTCGAAGATCAGGTCCACGGCGCTGCCATCGACAATCGGCCGGAACATGCCGCGCAGGGCGGCGAACAGGTCGAGCATGTCGAACCAGGCCGGGGAAATGCTGATGCGCCCGGCCTCGATCTTCGCCAGGTCGAGCAGGTCGTCGACCATGTCGCTCAACTCCCGCGCGGCACCGCTGACAAACGCCACCTGCTTGTGCTGCTCGGGGCTCAACGGGCCGTCGAGTTCATCGGTCAGCAGGCCGGTGATGCTCAGGATCGAGCCCAGCGGCGTGCGGAATTCATGGCTCATGTACGACAGGAAGCGGCTTTTCAGGTCCGAGGCCTGGCGCAGTTGTTCGGCCTGTTCATCCAGCTCGGCGTAGAGCGCCAGCACCCCCTGGTTGGTTTCTTCGAGTTCGTTGCGCAGCGCCGTGGCTTCGCCCTGCAATTGGGCGATCAGCGACGCTTGTTCGTCCGGCGTCAGGTTGGGTGACTCAGCCATGCGCGGCCTCCAGGGCAACGACCACTACCGTTACATCGTCCCGGCCGCGACAGAAATCGCGGTGCAGGACAGCGGCAATCACGGCGGGGTGGCGGTGCACCAGGCCGGGGTAATCTTGCAGGTTCCATCGGGACTGCAGGCCGTCGCTGTACATGATCAATAGGTGTCCGTTCACTTGAGCATAGTCAAAGGGTTGAGCCTTCCGGTATTGGCCGCCGACGATGCCGGGGTGGGAGGCCAGGCCACGGGATTTGTCCGGGGTAATCAGGCAGCCGCCGATATTGCCGATGCCGACATATTTCAAGGCATCGCCATCGAACTGGGCGAAGGCTGCCGCGCCGCCACGGGTGCCGATCATGGCGTGATGCATGTCTTCGAGCAACAACATCGGCGAGGCGAACGGTGCCAGGGAGAAAGCTTTCTCTCCGGCCCGGGCGGCGCGTTCGGCGTCTTCGCCGTGGCCCAGGCCATCGATCACCAGCACACTGATGCGCGGCCCGTCGAACGCCAGGTGCCAGACATCGCCACACGCCGGATCGTTATGCAATGAATGCTGGCTGACGCCGATGCGTCGGTCCGGCGCCTTGTCAGTTCGCGGGTACAGACGCGCCAACAGCACTGCGCCCCGTGAGTCCGCATAGACATCAAACACTTCGGTCTGGCGCGACACCGCCCCGAGCCCGATGCCCTGGGTGCCGCCGGTGGAAAACCCATCGGTCAGGCATGCTTGCAAATCAAAGCCGCCGGCCCGGTCCACAGCGAGGATTTCGATCCCGGCGCCGGTCGGGCGGGGCAGGGTCCTGAGATGCAATTCGCCTCTTGCGGCGTGCTTGAGGATGTTGCTCGCCAGTTCCGTGGCCACCAGCGCCACACGTCCGGCGTCGGTGGCGTCGAAGCCGTTTAATTCTGCGAGTTTTTGCGCGGTGCGCCGGGCATGACCGATCTGACTGCTGTCTTCGATCGGCAACACGAGCGTGAGGGTACCGCCAATGTTCATGTCCATCGGGTAATCGTTATGCGAGTGCCTTTGCCAGGCTCGGTTTCCAGTTCGAACTCTTCCACCAGCCGTTTGGCCCCGGTCAGCCCAAGCCCAAGCCCACTGCCGGAGGTCCAGCCGTCGGTCATGGCCAACTTGATGTCGGGGATGCCCGGGCCTTCGTCACGAAAGACCAGGCGCAACCCGGTGCGCGCGTTTTCGTCGAGGATCTGCCAGTCCATGTCGCCGCCACCGCCATACACCATGGTGTTGCGCGCCAGCTCGCTGACGGCAGTCACCAGTTTGGTCAGGTCGATCAGGCGCATGCCGCATTCCTGGGCGAGTTTGCGCGCGGTCTGGCGGGCCAGGACCACGTCTTGCTCGATTTGGATGGGCTGGCTGCCGCTGCTGCGCACGGTCATTGTTCGCGTACTCGAGCCTGTAGCAGTTTCATCCCCCGCTCGACGTTCAGCGCGGTGCTGACGCCGGGCAGGGTCAGGCCCAACTCCACGAGGGTGATGGCCACGGCCGGTTGCATGCCCACCAGTACGGTCTGGGCATCCATGATTTTCGACAGACCGGAGATGGTGCCGATCATCCGCCCGATGAACGAGTCGACCATGTCCAGCGCCGAGATATCGATCAGCACGCCCCGGGCCGAGGTGCGGCTGATGCGCTCGGAGAGATCGTCCTGAAGAGTGAGGGCGAGCTGGTCATGCATGTCGACCTGGATGGTCACCAGCAGGAAGTCGCCCATTTGCAGAATCGGGATGCGCTCCATCGCCTCATACCGCCTTGCTGACGGTGATTCCCAGTCGGGTCAGGGCCAGTTTCAGGGCATCGGCCAGGTTGGCCTTGGTCACCACGCCTTGCAGGTCCAGGCCCAAGTGCACGATGGTTTGCGCGATCTGCGGACGCACGCCGCTGATGATGCAATCGGCGCCCATCAGGCGAATCGCGGTGACGGTCTTGAGCAGGTGCTGCGCCACCAGGGTGTCAACGGTGGGCACGCCGGTGATGTCGATGATGGCGATTTCCGAGCCGGTGTCGACGATCCGTTGCAGCAGCGATTCCATCACCACCTGGGTGCGTTGCGAGTCGAGGGTGCCGATCATCGGCAGGGCCAGTACGCCGTCCCAGAGCTTGACCACCGGGGTCGACAGTTCCAGCAGTTCTTCTTGCTGACGCTTGATCACCGCCTCGCGAGACTTCTGGAAGGTGCGGATGGTGTGCATGCCCAGGGCATCGAGCAGCTCGGAGACTTCCCAGAGTTGTTCGGCCAATTGCGCCGGGTCCTGTTTGTATTCGGTTTGCAGCAGGCTAAACATCGGTCCCTTGAGGGAAAAGATGAAACTGGCGGTCTGCTGCGAGTCCTGGCCGAGCATGGCGCGGCTATGGGAGAGTTTTTCGAGGAATTGGCGGATCTCGTCCCAGCCGGCCGCGGCGATGTTCTGCCCGTTGCCACGCTCCAGCCCGGTAATGACCAGGTGCAGGAACTCCGAGGTCTGTTGCTTGAGGTCTTGTTCCTTGATGTTGCGCGTGGCACCACTGGCCTCGAGGCTGTTCGTCCATTCGGCGAGCAATTGCGCCTGGGTTTTCTTCATCGCTTCGAGTGTGTTGCTGTGCAGTGCCGCCATGTGTCTTGACTCCTTGGGAATGATGGCCGATACCCCATAAAAATGATCGGCGCGAATCAGTGACATTTGCCGTGCGAAATAGTTGTTCGCGCACGGCAGGATTTTTTACATCCTTCACTCTAGTAGGCGCTGCCGAAGGCTGCGATCTTTTGATCTTGCCTTTGATCTTCACTAATCCAACCGACGCCGTTTGTAGGCGCAAGGCTTGCCCGCGATGGCGATTTCGAAGACGCCTTCGCGGGCAAGCCTCGCTCCTACAGGGAGACCGGGTTTCATGAGATTGAACCCTGCGCCGGGGATGGCTTCGAATCTTCATGGCCGACTGTTTCCAGCCGCGCAAGTGCAGTGACGAACGAGGTAGCTATGAAAGAGCAATCCCAGCAACAGGATCAATCCGGGGCGCCGGTTGATCGCAATGACCCGGCGATTGACCCGCAGGTCCCGGGTGAAGGTAATCGCGGCCAGGGCGAACAGACCGCCAAGCCGGACAGCGCCGACCCCGCGGTCGACCAGAAGAACCGCCACACCGACAACGACAACGAGTTCAGTCCCGGCTTCAAACCGCATCCCGACCGGCCAAAACCCGGTGAGGATACCGATGCCGATATCGATACTGATGGCGGCTAACCGCAGACGAAAAAAAACCGCATCGACCGGATTTATGCCAATCAGTCAAACCTGACACTGAATCTGTGGCGAGGGAGCTTGCTCCCGCTGGGCTGCGCAGCGGCCCCTCTCTTTACCTGACTAAAGAAGGGGGCTGCTGCGCAGTCCAACGGGAGCAAGCTCCCTCGCCACAGGTTACTCATCGCTTGTCTGACTGGCGCTAATCTTCTGGATGCGGTTCTTTGTCCGGGTTATTTGCTTGGATGCTTCGCTTGCAAGGCTTTGGCCGCGTCCAGATGCTTCTCCAGCGCCGGTAACATCTTCTGCGCGAAGCCTTTGAGGTCGGTGGCGCCCGGTTTTTTGTCGTCAGTCACCGTGTCGGCTTCTTTCTTGAACAGTGCGATGGTTTCTTCGTGGGCCTTCACCTGATTGTTGGCGTAGGCCGCATCGAAGGATTCATCGCGCAGGTCGAGGATTTTCGCCTTGGCCTGATTGACCAGTGTCGTGCTGTCCGGCACCTCGATGTCATGCTTTTTCGCCAGCGCCGCCAGTTCATCGTTGGCCTTGGTGTGGTCGGTGATCATCATGTTGGCGAACGATTTGATGTCCGCCGATGCGCTTTTTTCCAGGGCCAGTTTGCTGGTTTCAACTTCAGCGATGCCGCCGGCCGCGGCGTTGTCGACGAAATCATTGGAAGTGGCCGCGAACGCGGTGCCCATGCTGGTGCTCAGGGCAACGGCCAGGGCGAGGTGGCGCAGGGTAAATCCGTCCATTGGTTCTTCTCCACACGGGTTTTATGAGCGATCGAGGTGATCGTTATTCAATGGAGGTCGGGACTCGACGAAAGGTTTGATCGCAAACGCCAAACGACGACGAACGGCCACCGCTGGTCTGACAGGAGGTCGACAGAACCGGGTAACCGAGGCCATTCTGATGGTTGGTGAACGCAATTGATCGCGTTTGCTACCGATCAACAAACGGAGGTGTTCCATGCCGGTGCCACACAACCTTTATCAGGACCTGAACATTCCCAAGGAAGTTATCCAGCAAAAACGCACCACGGATCCGTTACTGGATTCACTGATCAATAAATATGTGCAGGCGGACAATGAGGTGGTCAAGGCCGAAACGGCCCAGTCCGATGCCCCCAGCGACGACGCACTGAAAAAGCTCAAGGAACAGCGATTGCAGGTCAAGGACAAGATCGTCCAGCAACTCCAGGCGTCGTCCTGAGCCACCGACGACCGGTGACTGAATAGTTGGAACGGCGATAAAGCCCGGCACCTCGAAAGTACAGAGTCTCTCCATTCATGACTCGCTTCTCAGAGGTGCCCTTATGACAGAGCCAAAATTCCCCAGTGAAGAGCAGGGCGGGTACGACCCGATCCCGACCCATCCCGAACCGCTGAGCCCCGGCCGCACGACCGTCCACCCCGAGGACGAACCGGGCATCGACGAGCTGCCGAACAACGAAGGCGCCAAGCCGATGGAACAGCGCGACGGCACCGACCTCGACCCTGAACGGGTGCGCGAAGAAACCGACAACGCCGAGCGCGATGGCGAGAGGGATCCGCGTTGATTGGCCTGACCCTCTTCAGATGCCGCCCCCCTGTAGGAGCGAAGCTTGCTCGCGAAGGCGTCATCAAATTCAACATCCATGTTGACTGACACGCCGCGTTCGCGAGCAAGCTTTGCTCCTACAGGTTTGGTGTTTGATTGACGATCAGTTCAAGGCTTTGCTGAGCGGCAACCGCACCATGTGCCGCGCTGTCAACGACCCAAAATACAACCAGTCTCCATACTCGCGCACCGTGGTGATCGGCGAATAATTGCCGCTGCCCGCATCCTGCAAATTGGCAATCACCTTGCCGTCCAGGTCCAGTCCCAACGCGAACGCCCGTTTCTCCACCGGTTTGGGCAACACCATCATCGCCCGCACGATCATCTTGCGCACGAACGGGTGCGGCGCTGTGGCGTCCAGCAGTTTGTTGCGCGGGGCATAGAGCGCCACCCAGAAGCGATCCCGCCCGTTGAACGCCAGGTTGTCCGGCAGCCCCGGCAGGTTGTCGATAAACACATCATGGGTCCCGGCTTTCGGCCCGCTCAGCCAATAGCGAGTGATGCGGTAGGCGCCGGTTTCGTTGACCAGCACAAACGCATCGTCGGGCCCGAGGGTGACGCCGTTGGCGAATTCCAGCTTGTCCAGCAGCAGGGTGGTCTTGCCGGTCTGGAAGTCATAGCGCAGCAAACGACCGTCGCCGCCGTGCTCCATAATCGCCTCGCCATCCTTGCCATAGCCCCAGCGACTCGACGCATCACTGAAGTAGGCGTAGTGCCCGGGCTTGTCGATCACCACGTCATCGGTAAAACCGAATGGCACGCCATTCGCTTCTGTGGTCAATGGGATCACCCGACCCTGGGCATCAAGGGACAGCAAGCCCTTGACCCCGTCAGCGATCACCAGCAAACCATTGGGATGCCGGGCCAGTCCCAACGGCCGGCCACCCGTGTCGGTCAGCACGGTCCTGACGTTGCCGTCGAGGCTGCTGCGAATCACCCGGCCGTCGTGCAAACCGGTGATCAGCAGGTCGTTTTCCAGCAATAACGCCTCAGGCCCGTCGATGTCCGAAGAACCAATACGCTCCACGTCCTTGAGTCGCTGATTGTCGGCGTACACCCCGCTGGCCAATGACGGCGCCGCTGCCGGTGTCCAGGCCACCGGTTCGACTTTGCTTGGCATCAGCAGTAAAAACGCGACAAATACGACGATCAGCAACAACACACACCTGAAGAGGGCCCTCATGCGCTCACGCCTGCGGGTGCCAGGTGCTTTTGCGCCATGTTGCGCAGCGCCAGCATCGACGCCGCCGACTCATGCTCGATGCGCCGCTTGAGCAGCAACAGATTGGCGATGCGCATGCCCAAACCGCTGAACCGATAATCCAGGGTCCGGACAAACCGTGTGCCGTCGCCGAGCGCCTCGCACTCGTAGGTCACCACCAGCGACAACCCATGATCGCCTTGGGCCCGGGCACGCCAGCGTCGCCCTGGCAAATACTCCTCGACCTCCCAGCTCAAGTGCCCGTCACGCCCGCCGGCGCGGATGTCCTCTTCAAAGCGCGACCCCGCATGCAGCGGCCCGGCCTGGCCATCGACCTTGAGCGACGAGGGATGCCACTCCGGCCAACGGGTCACGGTGCTGGCGTAGGCGAGCACGGCAATCGGGTTGCCGGCGATGTCGATCGGGTGCTGCATGCGGGTCATGGGCGTTCTCGTCGGGTTCGGGTGGGTGTGCTCCGGCTCCCAGTACAGGGTGCCGAACAGGTAGTCCATCAGCGGAAACACGATATTGAAATTGCGCTCCTGCATCACTTCGCGGCGGTGATGCAGTTCATGCAGGCGGCGCATCTGGCGGATCCATGGCAGCCGTGTGATCGGGTTGCGCGGCGGCAAATGCTCGCAGGCATGGAACACTTCATAGGTCAGGTAACCCAGGACCATGCAGCCGCCAAACAACCCGGCGACATTGGCGTTGACCCGGGAAAACAGCCACCAGAGGGGTAGGGTGATGACCAGCGTGTGCAGCACGATCAGCCACGCCGGGAACAGAATCACCCGCCAGTCCCGGGCGCTGTCGTAGGTCATGTGGCCGGGGGTAAAGAAGCTGTGATGATCGCCGGCATGCCTGGCATAGAACATCCGCGCGAAGCTCTTTTTGTGGTGCCCAAGGTGGCGATGCACCATGTACACGCCAAAGTTGAAGAACAACAGCGTCAGCGGCACCGTCAGCCATTCCAGCGCCTGCACCTGTTGCACCGTGCGCCAGAACCCGGCGATGGCGAGGAGGCCGAACAGCAGCACGAAGGTGCCGTGCAGCCACGGGTTGTAGAGCCGATGAATGTCGGCCCGGTAACGGCTGCGAAAAGCCTGGGTGGTCTGCCTCACTGCGCTCACCTGTGATTGTTGTTATCACAGCAGATTAGCCGATCCCGCCGGGCAGGCCTGGCGAACGTTGAGGGCGAAACTGCCATGAGCCAGCACGAGGCATTTTTGCGTAGAAGCTTCTTTATATTTTCGGTGCTTATCAGCACTTAAAAGGTATGGTTTTTTAAACGCATGGCGAGTAGGCGGATTTAGAAAAAAGAGAGGCGGCTATGTGTAGAAAATACTAGCCGCCCCGCTCAACTGTTATTCTTGGTTTATAAAAACGTCTTTAGTTCTTTTGGAGATTTGGTCTGCTATAAATTCAGAAAGTTTTTCATTGGAAGTGAGTTTTGTTGCTCCCAGGCTATATTTCTTTATGATAAATTTCAGCTCTTCTTTGTTGAAAGTTGTTAGCTCTTTTTCTATTTCGCTTTTCTTTTTTTCTTTGAAGTTTTCGAAAATATTAAGTTGCTCTATCTCTCCGCGCACGACTTCTTTTTCTTTTGGCTCTTTGTTTTCTTTTTGGTAGAAAGGTCGAAGTAATTTCAATAGAGTGTCAGGGTTTTCCTCAATTGATGCGCCGATTTCTGAAAGTACCTTTCCAAAAATTTCTATGTCTTTTCTACTGATCGTTTTCATGTTTATGCCCCTACTCTATGCAGGAATTCATCAGTTAAGCGGGTGATGATATTTTTTGTGTCTTGGAAATCGCTTTTTCTTTTAGCAGTAGCTGAAGTAATAAACGGTCTTGAATCAACAGGGGCTTCAGCTACTGAGATTCGTTGGGGGAAGTCATTTACAAATACATACTCGCTATAATCACCTGATCGTAGTTCGGTCATCGTCGATTTATGCAAATTAGTTCTATAGTCGACCTTGGTGAAAATAATGCCAGCCAGATCAATTTTGCAACTATGTTTTCTTTTTTTGAAAGTGCTGATTCGGTTCAGAATTAAACTTATACCTATTTTTGATAGAATGTCCGGGACTGTTGGTACGATGTAATAATCGCTAATGCTGATTCCGTTTAAAGTAATTGCTCCGAGGTTTGGAGGGCAGTCGATTAGAATAAAGTCATAATCTTTTTTTATGTTTTCTATGATGTTCCCTAATACGTCGACATGGCTTACATATGCTTTGTTGTCCATGTCAGGAATGTCATCTTGTATCTCTACCAAGTGAATGCTCGAAGGGAGCAAGTCAAGTCCTTCAATATCTGCTACGTCTTTAAGAATAGCTTTGTCGATGCTGAACTGGCTTTCACCCTTAAGCATGTCGTTGAATAGATGGTATAAGGTCTGACCGCTGTCATGTCGCTCCTGCCATTCTTCCTGGTCAATCAGAGAGACTGTTGCGTTTGTTTGAGGATCCAAGTCTATTACCAGGACTTTATAGCCGTCTGTGGCAAGAGTTGCTGCAATATTCACGGTAGTGGTGGTTTTACCCACTCCGCCCTTCAAGTTTATGAAGCTTACGATTTTTGTCATGACCTTATCCTTTAGGTATGTATATTTGTGCTTCTGTTTGGGGGAATAGGTTGCAGCTTTTTCAGTCCCGCCTGAAGCTACTATTTTGCTGGTTATGAGTCCAGTGGTTCTTAGCCGCTAGGCTCGTGGGCAGTAATAATCTGTCTCGGTCTTTAAGCAGATATTCAATTTACTTTTTAGCGAATACTGTTCGCCAGCAACAACCGGTGATGACCTTACGAGTTTTCTGATTGTGATGATTGTTTTATTTTTTCAGTTGCCTGTCAGCCCAACGGGTTCCAGCGCTGGGACCAGTCATCGTCGGTCTTGATCACATCGCGCAGCAGATCGAACGCCTGTTGCAGGGTCGCCGAATCCCGGTCCCGGGAGTAAACCAGGTACGTCGGGTAACTGAATTCCGGGGCCTTGGCCACCGCTTCCAGCACGCCGCTTTCCAGATAACTCTGCACCACCCGGGTGCGGAAATAACCACTGCCACCGTGCTCCAGCAGGTACTGCAAGGCCAATGGGCCGAGGTTGAAACTCAGGGCGGCCTTGGCTTTTTCCGGCAGGGCGGCGTCGTGTTGGCGGCGGAAATCCGGGCCCCAGTCGATGTACACGTACGGGTCGGGTTGGCCAGCCAGGCGCACGAGGATCAGTTTTTCTTCCAGCACCTGTTCCACTTGCAGGCGTGGCCAATATTCGGGCTGGTAGACCAGCGCCGCGTCGAGCACACCCAGTTCCAGTTGGCGCAGCAGGTTTTCACCGTCGCGGATTTCCATGCGCAGGGCGTGGCTGGGGATCTTCTCCCGCAACTCGGCGGCCCAACTGAGCATCAGCGGATTGCACAGGCTGACTTCGCCGCCGATGTGCAACACGTCGCGATAGCCTTCGGGCAACGGCAGGTCCCGGCGCGCAGCTTCCCAGGTTTGCACCAGTTGATTGGCATAGACCACAAAGGCTTCGCCGTTCGGGGTCAGGCGAGCGCCGGCGCGGTTGCGCACGAACAGGGTGCTGCCCAACTGGCTTTCGAGTTTCTGCACCCGCGCGGTGATGGCGGTCTGGGTCACGTGGAGCTTTTGCGCGGCGGCGGCGAGGCTGCCGTGGCGGACGATTTCCAGGAAGGTGCGGGCGAGGTCGATGTCCATGGGGTGGCCGGTGCTGAAGGTGTCCGCATTGTAAGAGCCATCGATACCCTGTGGCGAGGGAGCTTGCTCCCGCTTGAGTGCGCAGCGTTCACAAGATTTTGGGGCCGCTGCGCGACCCAGCGGGAGCAAGCTCCCTCGCCACAGGTTCCATGGTGCCTGCAGGTTTCAGTACCAAAGGTGTCAGAGTTTTCACATTCCCTCTAACCCCCGCGCACTACACTGCATCCATCTCCCGACCCAACGGACGACCTCATGCCGGCAAAACCCACCGCCACGATCCTCGACACCCCGGAAGGCCAGCGCCTGGCCGGCAGCGAGGCCCCGGACTGGCGAGAGTGGGGGCCTTACTTGAGCGAACGCCAGTGGGGCACGGTGCGTGAGGATTACAGCCGTGACGGTGACGCCTGGCGTTATTTTCCCCACGAACATGCGCGCAGCCGCGCCTATCGCTGGGGCGAGGACGGCCTGGCCGGGTTCAGCGACAAGGCCCAGCACTGGTGCCTGGGCCTGGGCTTGTGGAACGAGCGCGACCCGATCATCAAGGAACGCCTGTTCGGCCTGAACAACAGCGAAGGCAATCACGGTGAAGACGTCAAGGAACTGTATTTCTTCATCGACGGCGTGCCGAGCCATGCCTACATGCGCATGCTCTACAAATACCCCCATGCCGAATTTCCTTACGCTGACTTGGTGGCTGAAAACGCCCGCCGGGGCCTGACCGATACCGAATATGAAATCCTCGACACCGGGGTGTTCGACGACAACCGCTATTTCGACGTGACGGTGGAGTACGCCAAGCACACTGCCGACGACATCTTCATGCGCGTCACCGTGCATAACCGCGCCGAGCAGCCGGCGCGCCTGCGCGTGTTGCCGCACCTGTGGGCGCGCAACACCTGGAGCTGGGTGGCCGATGGGCAGAAACCCAACCTGAGCCTCAGTGGTGATCGGGTCCTGGCCCAACATCCGCACATGCCAGACCGCCAAGCCACCGCGTGGGGCGAGGCCGATTGCGAGTGGCTGTTCTGCGAAAACCAGAGCAACTTCCCCACGCTCGATGGCGTGTCGGCGCAAGGCCCGTTCAAGGACGGCATCAATGATTTCATTGTCGATGGCACCACCGATGCAGTGCGCCGTGACAGCGGCACCAAGGTCGCGGCGCATTTCACCCTGAGCTTCGACGCCGGCCAGACTCGCAGCGTGTTCCTGCGCTTTGCCCCGGCCGGTTCCCCGCAGATCAACGCCCGGACCCTGTTCGAACGGCGCCGCGCCGAGGCCGATGGTTTCTACGCCGCGCTGCAAGCCGAGATCAAGGACGCCGATGCGCGCAATGTGCAGCGCCAGGCACTGGCCGGTTTGCTCTGGTCGAAACAGCTCTACTATTTCGACGTCAACCAGTGGCTCGACGGCGACCCGACCCAACCGGCGCCGCCCCCCGAGCGCACGCACATTCGCAACACCCATTGGCGACACCTGTCGAATGTCGACATCGTCTCGATGCCCGATACCTGGGAATACCCGTGGTACGCCTCGTGGGACCTGGGCTTCCAAGCAGTGGCCTTTGCGTTGATCGATCCGGGGTTCGCCAAGCACCAACTGTTGCTGCTGGTCAAAGATCGCTTCATGCACCCCAACGGTCAGTTGCCGGCCTACGAGTGGCGTTTCGACGACGCCAACCCGCCGGTGCATGCCTGGGCCTGCTGGCGCGTGTATCAGCAGGACAAGGCGTTGACCGGCACCGGAGACATGGATTTTCTCGAGCGGATCTTCCACAAACTGCTGCTGAATTTTTCCTGGTGGGTCAACCGCAAGGACGCCGAGGGTCGCAACCTGTTCCAGGGCGGATTCCTGGGGCTGGACAACATCGCACTGTTTGACCGCTCGGCGATTCTGCCCCCCGGTTACCAACTGGATCAGGCCGACGGCACGGCGTGGGTCGCGGCCTATGCGCTGGACCTGATGCGCATCGCCCTGGAGCTGGCCAAGCGCAACAGTGTGTACGTCGATATCGCGGTGAAGTTCTTCGAGCACTTTCTGTACATCGCCGGGGCAATCAACAAGATCGACTCCGAGGCCGAAGGCTTGTGGGATGAGCAGGATCAGTTTTTCTACGACGTGCTGCACCGCCCGGATGGGGTGAACGAGCCGCTGCGCTTGCGCTCGATTGTCGGCCTGATGCCGCTGTTCGCCGTGCAGGTCCTGGAGCAACACGAACATGAAGGTTTGCCCGGTTTGCGCGAACGCTTGCTCGGGTTCATGCGCCATCGCCCGGACCTGGCCAGCCTGGTGTCGCGCTGGACCGAACCCGGCGAAGGCAATCGCATGTTGCTCGCGCTGTTGCGGGGCGAACGGACCAAGGACTTGCTCAAGCGCATGCTCGATGAAAGTGAGTTTTTATCGGCGTTCGGTATCCGTTCCCTGTCCAAGGCTTTTGCCAAACAACCCTTCGGCATTCGGATCAATGGCGACAGTTTGTGCGCGCACTATGAGCCGGCGGAATCCGAATCGCGGCTGTACGGCGGCAACTCCAACTGGCGCGGGCCGGTGTGGATGCCGATCAACTACATGCTGATTGAGTCGTTGCGCGAGTTTCACCGGTACTACGACCAGAATTTTTCGGTGGAATACCCTACGGGGTCGGGGTTTCTGGCGTCATTGGAGGAGGTGGCGGACAGCTTGAGCCAGCGACTGACCAAGCTGTTTCTGCGCGATGAAGAGGGTAATCGGCCGTCGATGGCCGGTTATGCGCAGTTGCAGGCTGACCCGGCCAGCCGCGACCTGGTGTTGTTCCATGAATATTTTCATGGCGAGACCGGGCGCGGGTTGGGGGCCAGCCATCAGACGGGGTGGACGGCGTTGGTGGCGCTTCTTTTACAGCCTTGAAGATGTTCGTTCCCACGCTCCGCGTGGGAATGCAGCCCGGGACGCTCTGCGTCCCCTTGGAACGCGGAGCGTCCCTTGAGGCATTCCCACGCAGAGCGTGGGAACGATCATTAACGATCAGTCGGTTAACTCGACCTGCCGCGCCCAATCCGCGACCAACCGCTGCGGCGTGCCACACGCCTTGCGCTTGAACACGAAGTGGCTGCACTTCTCGGCGAACTGTTTGCGGTTCTGCACCATGTCCAGGTGCATCTCTTCCAGCTCGGCATTTCGGCAATGCTGCATCAGTTGGGTGTCGTTGCGTCCCTTGCGCTCACGGATGGCGGCGTACGCCGGATCGTTCAGCGCGCCATTGGCCCGTTGCAGCAACCACAAGCCAAACTCGTTGGGGCAACGCGGGCCGATTTCCTGGACCATGCCCAATTGCAGGGCCTGGGCGGCGCTCACCGGCAGGCATTGTTCGGTCAGTTGTTCCGCCATGGCCTGGCCGACCGCGCGGGGCAGGCTGTAGGTCCAGTATTCGGAGCCGTACAGGCCCATGGTTTTGTAGTGCGGATTGAGCACGATCTCGGCACGGGCGAACACGATGTCGGCGGCCAGCGCCAGCATCACGCCGCCAGCCCCGGCACTGCCGGTCACGCCGCTGATCACCAGTTGCCGGGCCGTCAGCAGTTCCTCGCAGACGTCGTCAATCGCCTGAATATTCGCCCAGGCTTCCAGCCCCGGCACCTCGGCGGCCTGGATCACGTTCAAGTGCACGCCATTGGAAAAACTGCCGCGCCCGCCCTTGATCAGCAACACCTGGGTGTCCCGGGCCTTGGCCCAGCGCAGCGCCTCGACCAGCCGTTGGCACTGCTCGGTGCTCATGGCGCCGTTGTAGAACTCGAACGTCAATTCGCCGACCTGCCCGGACTCGCGATAACTGATCGGTTGATAGGCCTCAAGGTTGAAAGGGTTCGACGCAATCGACCAGTCCAGAGTCAGCACTTCACTCAACTGCCGACCGAGCACATGCCGGGCCGGACGCTTGAAGGTTTCTTCGCCGGGCAGCGGTTTGCGCCGCAAGGAGCCGATCCACAGGCTGTGATCACCGGTCGCCACCAGCACCGCATCGTCATGCACCGCCAGAATCTGCCCCGGCGTGCCCGTGCGTGAGTCCAGATGCGCGTCATACAGGTAGTACTGACCGCCGGCCAGACTGGCCAGCACACCGGGCTGACCATCGGCCGCGTCGATGCTGCGTTTGATGAACTGCGAGCAGTCGTGCCAGCTGAACGTGCGATCGACCTGTTTCATGTTCGGCTGCAAGCGGCCCAGCACCTGATGCTGGCGGTAATCCACCGGCACCGGGACAAACCCGGCGATGAATTTTTCTACGACTTCGCGGATACAACGGATCGCCGCGTCACTGACCCGCCCGTTGTACAGCTCGGATTTACGCAGGCCCTGGGGCAGGTTGAATTCACTCGTGGCCCAGACCGGCCCGGCATCCATTTCTTCCACCGCTTGCAACGCGGTGACACCCCAGCGATCCCGCTCATGGGTGATGGCCCAGTCCAGCGCGCTGGCGCCACGGTCGCCGACGATGCCGGGATGGATGATTACCAGTGGACGCTTGGGATTGCTCCACAGTTGTTGCGGCACCCGGTCCTTGAGGAACGGGCAGATCACCAGGTCGGCGCCGGACTGTTCGATCTGTTCGCACACCGCGTTTTCGTCGGTAAACAGGACGACGCTGGGACTATGCCCGGCCTGGCGCAATTCCAGCCAGGCCCGTTGGGTCAGGCCATTGAAGGCTGATGACAGCAGGATGATCTTCAGTGAACGCATGATTGCCTCTTCCTTGAGAATGTTCAGCCACAGCGCTCGCAATGAGCCGTCCTTGGCTTTCGATGGAAGGGCGATAGTAGAGAGTGCCCGGGCATACCCACCTGACCGGGATCAATCTTTTTTCTTCATTCACGCAAAGCCCTTGTAGGAGCAAGCTCCTACAGGTTTTGCACGCATCTGTAGGAGCAAGGCTTGCCCGCGAAGGCGATTTCAACGACGCCATCGCGAGCAAGCTTTGCTCCTACAGGGTTCGTGGTTAGAAGGCGAAACAGGAACAGCCAAACGCCCCCCAGAACCCCTGGAAGTCACTGACCGGCGCCGACGACAACCGCGCCCGCTGGTGACTGTGGGCATGCACCGCGCACGCGCCGACACATTGATGAACCTGCGCGGCCAACGGCTTCCAGTGGCCCGGCACTTGGGTGACCGGCGACCACTCGGGCACCACCGGGATCGGCGGTGGCGAGAGTTTTTCAAACTCGACACTGCCGTAGACAATCTTGCCGTCGACAATGGTCAGCACCGATTCGATCCACTTGATCCCTTCGTCCTCGATGTGGAAGTAGTCCGCCGACAGCGCAATCAAATCCGCCAATTGCCCGGCCTTGATCTGGCCTTTCTGCCCTTGTTCGGACGAGAACCAGGCGCTGCCATGGGTGAACAGCTCCAGCGCCGTGTCGCGGCTCAGGCCTTGGGGGTACAACTCCAGACCGCCGACGGTGCGGCCGCTGACCAGCCAATACATTGAGGTCCACGGGTTGTAGCTCGACACCCGCGTCGCATCGGTGCCGGCGCCGACGGGAATGCCTTCGGCCAACATCCGCGCAATCGGCGGCGTGTGTTCGGCGGCTTTGGCGCCATAGCGGTCAACGAAGTATTCGCCCTGGAACGCCATGCGATCCTGAATCGCAATGCCACCGCCCAGGGCTTTGACCCGCTCGATGTTCTGCGGGGTGATGGTTTCGGCGTGATCAAAGAACCATGGCAAACCATCGAACGGAATGTCGCGATTGACCTTCTCGAACACGTCGAGCATGCGGCTGATGGATTCGTTGTAGGTGGCGTGCAAACGGAACGGCCAGCGTTGCTCGACGAGGTGACGCACCACCGGTTCG
The DNA here is from genome assembly GCF_055179735.1 of Pseudomonas sp. Emmai. Taxonomy (NCBI): domain Bacteria; kingdom Pseudomonadati; phylum Pseudomonadota; class Gammaproteobacteria; order Pseudomonadales; family Pseudomonadaceae; genus Pseudomonas; species Pseudomonas sp. Emmai. Next base: position 3,522,805 of record NZ_CM143685.1, read on the forward strand.
AGCTCTTGCTCCATGGTTTGCGGCAGGTCCGGGCGCGGCTCCAGGAAGTCCTCGAAATCCGCCGCCGAGAACACCAGCATTTCCCCGGCGCCGTTGTGTCGCAGGAAGTCGTCGCCCTGGCCGTAATGGGAGGTGCTGGTCCAGTTCTTGAAGTCGGTCAGTTCTTCCTTGGGTTTCTGGGTGAACAGGTTGTAGGCGATGCGCACCGTGAGTTGCTTGTCGTCCGCCAGTTGCTGGATGACCTGATAGTCGTCCGGGTAATTCTGATAGCCGCCACCGGCATCGATGGCGCTGGTCACGCCCAAGCGATTGAGTTCGCGCATGAACTGCCGGGTCGAGTTGACCTGGTGTTCCAGCGGCAGTTTCGGTCCCTTGGCCAGGGTCGAGTAGAGAATCATCGCGTTGGGGCGGGCGATCAGCATGCCGGTGGGGTCGCCATTGGCGTCGCGGACGATTTCGCCGCCGGGCGGGTTCGGCGTGTCGCGGGTGTAGCCGACCACTTTCAGCGCGGCGCGATTGAGCAGGGCGCGGTCGTAGAGGTGCAGGACGAACACCGGGGTGTCCGGCGCGGCTTTGTTCAGTTCTTCAATGGTGGGCAGGCGTTTCTCGGCGAACTGGAATTCGTTCCAGCCACCGACCACGCGCACCCATTGTGGCGTCGGCGTGCGGTCGGCCTGGTCCTTGAGCAGGCGCAATGCGTCGACCAGCGACGGCACGCCTTCCCAGCGCAGTTCCAGGTTGTAGTTCAGGCCGCCGCGAATCAGGTGCAGGTGCGAGTCGTTGAGGCCGGGAATCACCGTGCGCCCGTGCAGGTCGATGATCTGCGTGCCGGGGCCTTGCAGGGCCATGGCCTGGGCATCGCTGCCGACCACCACGAAGCGTCCGTCCTTGATCGCCACGGCACTGGCCTGGGGTTTCTTGCGGTCGACGGTGTGCAAGCGACCGTTGTACAGAATCAGATCGGCCGGGGCGTCGGGCATGGTTTTACTCCCTGCGAAAAGTGGGCTGACCCAGGCACCGACGGCGCCTGCTGTAAGGCCTTGCAATACATGGCGGCGGTTGAATCCGTTGTGCTCGTCAGGTGGGCTCATGGCAGTGTTCTGCGCTCAGTTCTTCATCAAAAAACCGGGATTGAACAGCCGATGTCTGACGCATGCGGCCAGAAGGAATATAGACCGCAAATCCATGGGCAGCCTGTTTTAACTCCGGGGCCAATCGGTTAGATTCCCCGCCCGCCTAAACAAGGATGTAGACGATGATTAAACTCGGTAACCCGAAAGGTATCTTGATGGCGGCGCTGATCGCGGTCGGGCTGGTCGGGACTTATCTGTATGCCGGCCAGGGCAGCACCATCCCCATTCCCGACACGGTGATGATGACGTCTCGCGATGCAGGCCCTATTGGGCCGAGGTTCGATGCGACGAAATGGTTTCGAAGCGGCATGTACGTACCGCAGGAGCTCGACGGCAAGATCAATCCGTACATCATGACCCGCAGCGAGCCGTTTGTTTTCAAAGCCAAGGACAACGTATTCCTGGTACAGGAAGCCCTTGAGGCGCTGCAAGACGTTCAGCCCGAAGTGAATACCCAACTCGTCTGGGATACATGGCCGGTGCTGACCCGGCGCGTGCGTTACGAATCCAGCTTTTTCCTGGCCCCGGATAAGCCGGCAGATCTTTATAACCTGTATCTGCAAGTGAGCTATCGCCGGTTTGTCATTCCCCTCAGGCTCGAAGGCGATGAGGGTGAGCTCAAGTTTGACGGTGAAGTGACCGAGGTCAACAGCGTCGACGCGTTGGAAGAAGAACACACCAAAGTCTTCGAAGAAATGGACGACGCCGGTACGCGTTGAGCCCTGAAACGACGAATCCCGCCATATAAGCGGGATTCGTGTGCAGCCAGAGAGGCTCCCCGGTGCGGGGAGCCGTCATCTTACGACGGGAACAGCTCGGACAGTTTCATCGCCAGCATCATGTCGCCTTCAGCGCGCAGTTTGCCGCCCATGAACGCCTGCATGCCGTCAGTCGAACCGTCGACGATGCCTTCCAGGGTCTCGGCGTCCATCACCAGCGTGACCTGGGCGTCCGGGTTTTCGCCTTCTTTCAGTTCGCAGGTGCTGTCCTTGACGATCAGAGAGAAGTGCTTGGTGTCGTCGATGCGGAAACCGAAGACCAGGTCCAGACCGGCAGCGGCGGCTGGGTTGAACTTGGCTTTCATTGCTTGTACGGCATCAGCTACGGAGGTCATGGTTTGATCCTTTTGTTGAGAATTACAGCTGGGTAATACAGCCAGGGTCACAGTAATCCGGACTCAGCGAAACGTGATGAGTTCCGGGGCCTTCAGCAGTTGCAGATGCGCATGACTGTTGAAGGAAGCCAGGGCCACCTCGCGACCACGAAACTTCAGTTGGTTGAGCGAGGTGTTGACGATTTGCCAGTTGAGTTCAAACGCCTGGCGAGCAGGCATTTGGGTAATGAGGTGGAGCAGGGCGGTAATGGTGCCACCCGAGGTGAACACGGCGATTTTCTGCGTGTTGTCCGCCAGTTCAAGGATGCGGTTCAGCCCGGCCTGGACCCGTTCGACAAACCCCAGCCAGCTTTCCAGCCCCGGCGTGTCGTAGGTGCCGGCCAGCCAGCGCTCGATGATCAGGGCGAAGATACGCTGGAACTCGGCACGGTTTTGCGCGGCATTGCGCAGCACGTCCAGCGCTTGCGGTTCGTCTTTGAGCATGGCCGGGAGCAGGGCGCGGATCACCGCGTCGGCGTCGAATTCGTTGAAGGCGGAATCGGTTTCAAGGGTTGGCACCGGCAGGCCCACGACGGCGAATTGCTCCAGCGCGGTGGTGGCGGTGTGTTGCTGGCGACGCAAATCCCCGGCGAGGCAGCGATCGAAGCTGATACCCAGCTCAGCGAGGTGCTGGCCGAGGATTTCTGCCTGGCGCACACCGGTCGGCGAGAGGACGTCATAGTCGTCTGCACCAAAGGAGGCCTGGCCATGTCGAATCAAGTAGATGCTGCCCACGTCCGCGTCATCCCGGTACGTTGAAGGTTCGGCGAGGTTATGAGGATGGCCGCGGGCTGTCAATGAAAAAACATACGCTTGTTTGAAATGCCCGTTACAGGCCTGTTGCCAAAGGTTTCATGGCTGGCCCCAAAGCCGGGGCATGGGTATGCTGGCGGCATTCCGCGCGCGTTTTTGAGCGGCGCATTGTATTGAAGGAGTCCTGTGTGGAGTTTTTTGCCGAGTACGCCAGTTTCCTGGCCAAGACCGTGACCCTGGTGATCGCCATTCTGGTGGTCCTGGCCAGTTTCGCGGCATTGCGCAGCAAAGGTCGGCGCAAGTCGGCCGGTCAGTTGCAGGTCAGCAAACTCAATGATTTCTACAAAGGCCTGCGTGAACGCCTGGAGCAAAGCCTGCTCGACAAGGATCAGCTCAAGGCCCTGCGCAAATCCCAGAGCAAAACCGAGAAAAAACAGAAGAAGAAACCCGAAGCCAAGGGCCGGGTCTTCGTGCTGGATTTTGACGGCGACATCAAGGCCTCGGCCACTGAGAGCCTGCGCCATGAGATCACCGCGCTGCTGACCCTGGCCACGCCGAAAGACGAAGTGGTGCTGCGCCTGGAAAGCGGCGGCGGCATGGTCCACAGCTATGGCCTGGCCTCGTCGCAACTGGCGCGGATCCGCCAGGCTGGCGTGCCGCTGACCGTGTGCATCGACAAGGTCGCTGCCAGCGGTGGCTACATGATGGCGTGCATTGGCGAGAAAATTATCAGCGCCCCGTTCGCCATCCTCGGCTCCATCGGCGTGGTCGCGCAGTTGCCCAACGTCAATCGCCTGCTGAAGAAGCACGACATCGACTTTGAAGTGCTGACCGCCGGCGAATACAAACGCACCCTCACCGTGTTTGGCGAAAACACCGAGAAGGGCCGGGAGAAGTTCCAGGAAGACCTGGATATCACCCACGAGCTGTTCAAGAACTTTGTCGCCCGCTATCGCCCGCAGCTGGCCATTGATGAAGTGGCCACCGGTGAAATCTGGCTCGGTATCGCTGCGCTGGACAAGCAACTGGTGGACGAACTCAAGACCAGCGACGAATACCTGTCCGAGCGCGCCAAGAGTGCCGAGCTGTATCACCTGCACTACGCCGAACGCAAAAGCCTGCAAGAGCGTATCGGCATGGCGGCCAGCGGTTCGGTGGACCGCGTGTTGTTGAGTTGGTGGAGTCGTTTGACCCAACAGCGCTTCTGGTAACGCCTTGTCGAAAACCCGGTCATCTTGTGTGATCGGGTTTTTTATTGCCGTTGTTTCAGTCACTGCATAATCAAAAAAGTGCAGGGCGGTATATAGATGTTGTTTGCGTTCATATTGTTGATTCGTTGGTGTTAGTTCTGATCGGATATTGAAGCTATTAATTGAAAGTGACGTCTTTAGACTGAATGCTCTTATCGTGAAAAGAGTAATAAGTTCATGTCTTCGGATTTAACATCATCGTCGTCCACCACAACGACTCACGCTCCAATAGAAATGACACCTGAACAACAAGGTGTCTTTTACGAACTGTTCAAAGGCAGTCCCATTCCTGTCTGGCTGGCTCAGGCCAGCAGCGAGGCGCGCACGGGGCTGCATGCCAGCATCGTTGCCAGTCAGCGTTCCCGGGCCAACGCCGTCAAGGCGATGGCCGTCCTGAAGAATCCGCAACAGTTCTGCACGCCGTTACTGGCAAAGGCCATGGCCGATAAAATCGGTGAGGCCGTGGATATCAGGGGCGTGGTGTTTCAGCATATTCGTTCGACTACCAGTTTCTTCGGGCTGCGCAAGAAACTGATTTTGCCCATCGATCGGGACTTGTTGACGGCTGCGTGCGAGAACTTCGAGGTCAGTGAAACCCAGGTCGATAATTACAATGTGAAGTCACTGATCTATCAGCCGGAACGTATTAACGGTACCGCCAATAAAGTACTGGGGATCGAGCCCCATGAGTTCGCTCAACTGTGTCGCAACCTGGACCTGGGCAAGCAATACCAGGCGCACCTCAACCGTGTATTTGAACCCACGGTTGCAACCGGCCCTGTGCGTACCGCGTGCATGGCGCATTCCCGGCGCTGCTTCGATGTGGACCGGCACATTGCCCTGATGAAAAAACACATCAGTGCCAAGATGTTCAAGGTGCTTGGCGAGGTGGTGACTAACCAACCGTCGATCAAGCTTGACGACTATTCCATTGCCTATAAGGGCCTGGAATTGCTCGGCTACAAGCTTCAGGGCGTGATGTTGATCGTTGCGGTGGGGGATGGCACGTATATCGACAATCCATGCGTGCTGTTTATGCCCGGTGATACCGAGCAACCGCTCAAGGAGTACCCGAATGTCCGGGCGCTGGAAGTCGAACTCGGCGAGCGCCTCAAAAAACAGACGTTTGAACCCTTCCTACTGCGGTTCGTCGCGCTGGGCGACCGGGCCGGCCTGCAAGCGGCACTGTCGAGTCGAACGCTGCGACCCGCCAGCCAATGGATGCAACCTTACCAGCGCGAGTCCGTGCCGGTCACCACCCTTGCCGGCTCCGCAGACCTGTTTGCCGACCTCTACCGCCAGCGCGCCGAGCATGTGATGGCCGATGCGCGATTGCTGGTGGTGCCCACCGACGATGAAGACGAGAAAACCCGCCTCGCGCGGCTGGACACCTACAAGACCATTGGCCTGGATATCGTGATGTTTGGCGCCTTGTTTATCCCGGTGTTGGGCGAGGTATTGATGGCGGTTTCCGCGCTTGAGTTGCTGAACGGCGTGTACCACGGCCTGGAAAGCTGGGCGGCGGGGGAGCAGGAGCAGGCCAGCGACTACTTCTTCGACACCGTGGAAAACCTGGTGGTGATGGCGGCGTTTTCCACTGGCGCCGGGGCGACCCGGATGACGTTCAAGAAGGTCCGCAGTGCCGAGTTTGTCGAAAACCTGTGGCAGGTGAAAACCCCCAAAGGCCAGATGCGCCTGTGGAAACCGGACCTGGCCCCGTATCGGCTCAACATGCAGCTGCCAGCCTGGCTCAAGCCCGATGAACGAGGCCTGCGCTGGTTCGAAGACAAGGCTTACCTGGCATTGGGCGAGGACCTTTATGCCGTCCGTCCCGAGGCGGATTCGGGGCTGTGGAAAATCGAAGGGACGGGGGTGAGCGAACGCTACTCCCCTCGACTGGAGACCAATGACGCAGGGGCCTGGCGACATGATTCCGAGCTGCCCGCGCAGTGGGATCGGTTAACCCTGTTCCGCCGCCTGGGGTATTCGGAGCAGGACATTCCCGACGCCAGGGCGTTGCAAATCCTGTCGGTCTGCGCCATCGAAAACCGGGTGTTGAGCCGGGTGCTGATTGATCGCACGCCACCTCCGGCCTTGTTGATCGACACCGTTCGACGCTTTGCGGCGGACCAGGTGGTGATCCAGTTCATCGAGCAATTGAACGACGCGTCATTGGGCGCCAAGGCAGACCCGCAACTGCAATTGCAGCTACTGACCCGCCTCAGGAACTGGCCGGCGCAGACCGAGATCCATGTTCTCGACGACCTGGGACAGACGGTCAATCGTTATGCATCCGCCGATGCCGACGGCGTGCTCAAGCCGCTCAAACTGAGCCTGGACAAAGTGCGCGCGGGGCAATTCTATCCAGAGCTGTTGTCGGGCCTGAGCGCTGCCGAGCGGGAGCGCCTGCTGGGTTCGGCCTCGACCGTGGCCAGTGACCAAGTCGCGGCACTGCTTGGCAAACTGGCCGAGCAGGCGGATCTGCGGCGTGCGTCGCTGTTTGACTGGGTCTACCAACGGGGCGTGCCGGCGCCAGATGCGCGGGTCATGCCCTTGCGCAAGCGCTATCCCGATCTGCCACTCAGCGTGCTGGATGAACTGGTGCGCTATGCCGATACCAGTGAATTGAATCAACTTGACGCCGACAAGGTCCCGCTGCGCCTGGCGGAAGAGGCCCGGCGTTTCCGGGACGTGGTGCGTGTCAACCGCGCGTATGAGGGGTTGTATCTGGATGCCGTGGGGGGCATCGACACTGATCGGCTGGTGTTTGACGCGCTCAAGCACCTGCCGGGCTGGGATGCGGATATTTACCTGCAAGTGCTGGAGTGGTCGTTCTACACCGAAGACATGGCCACCCTCGGCGTGGACACCGCCGTGCAACAGATACGGATGAATGCCCACGCTGACCGCTATGAGGTCCGGGACGGGGAGTCGAATTTGCTCGGCTACCTGCCGGGGCGAACCCGCGAGCATTATTTCCAGGCGCTCTGGGAGGGGATGTCGATGACGCGCCGCACGGCGTTGGGCGTGCAGACGGCGGACCGTGGCGTGGCGCTGCGGCACAAGATCACCGAACAAGCGCTGGCACGTCGAGGGGGCGCGGCGCATGTCCTGGGCATTGAGGCCATGCGTTTGGGCTACCGCTCGCCGATGCGCCTGGCCGATACCTTGCAGAGCACCGCGTCGAGCAGCATGCCGTCGCAACCCTTGGCACCGATGAGTCGACCCGCCGCGCTGGTCCGTCGTGCGCAGGAGCTGTATCCCACCCATTCCCTCGAGCAGATTGATCTGTTCCTCGCCGGCCTGGACCCGATCAACGTGCTGGCCTTGAGAAAACTCGAAGGCCTGAGGCTGGAGTTCGCCTCCATCCGACAGGTCCTGCAGAACTGGATCAGTCGCGACACCTGGTACCAGGGCGCCGACGGTCCGAGGTTGAAAGTCACGACCCTGGCCAAGACCCGGGCGGCGGAAGAAATCATTCGCTGCTGGCGTCGGGAAACTCCCAGCATGCTGACCCTGGACGGCCGGCTCTATGAATTGTCGTTGCCACCCCTGCAAATCGGCGAGCTGCCGCTGATCACTGGTGATTTCGCCCATGTGGGCACGCTGGTGATGGATCGCGTGGGCGCCAGCGCCGGGTTGAACAGCTTCCTGCATAACTTCAAATCCGTGCGACGCCTGTCCATGGTCGGTAACGGCCTGACCCGGCTGCAGCAGGCCATTGGCGGCATGGCGCACCTGGAAATCCTGAACCTGAGTGAAAACCGCATCCACCTGACCGAAGCCTCGGTCACCGAACTGGCCAGCCTGACGCGCCTCAAGCATTTGAACCTGTGCGCCAACCCTACGTTGACCCGCGCGCCCGATGTCTCGCGCATGCAACTGCTGGAACGCCTGGAACTGCGCGGCACCGGCATCAGTCAATGGCCCAAGGGCGCCAGCGGCCTGCCGAAACTGCGGGGCTTGGACCTGCGCGATAACCGCATCAGCGTGATCCCGGAGGACGTCTACTCTGCGCCGGGCACCTTGAATATGGGCACCGATATCGCCGGCAATCCGTTGACGCCCGATACGGTGAAGCGGCTGACCGAATTTCAACAGATCACTGACATCAGCCTGGGACTCATCGCCCAGGGGCATCTGGAGCAACTGCAACACATCCTCATGGACGTCTCCATGAGTTCGACCTGGCTGACCGGGGCGACGGAAGTCGACAGGGTGTTCAAGCAAGCGTTGTGGAGTGCGGTTTACGCTTACCCGGACTCCCAGCCGTTTTTCCTGTTGCTGGCCCGATTGCGCTACACCGCTGATTTCCGCATGGTCTACGGCTCATTGAGCCAGCGGGTGTGGGAGGTGGTGGAGGCGGCCGCGGAAGACAGCGCGCTGCGCCGGACGCTGTTCCGCCTGGCCAATATCGGGCGGGTCAGTGCCGATGGTTATTCCCTGTTGTTCAGCAACCTGCACACTCGTGTGCTGTGTTACCGCGCGTTAGAGGTCGCCAGGCTCTACGGGCCCACCCAGGAGATTGAGATGACGCAACTGGTCCGCGGTTTGTTCCGCTTGCAGGAGGTCGAGCGCCTGGCCCTGAGCAATATCATTGCGCGCAACCGTACCGAGCCGGTGACCTTCGAACAAGCCATGGAGGTCAGCCTGGCCTTCCGGGTGGGGCTGGCCGAGCGCTTGAGTCTGCCGGGGCAGCCGCAAGGGGTGAACTTCAGCCTGGGGGTGGAGGTGATTCCGCAAACCCTCGACTGGGTGTACGCCGAAGTGGTGAAACTGGAGCACACCCCACAGTTGCTGGGCTGGATGGCGGAGCAGGATTTCTGGGTCGAGTACCTGGAAATGGCTCATCGGGCCGAGTTCGACGACACGGTTATTCGCGCTTCGCTGGCGTTCCAGCATTTGGACAGTCGATTGCACTACACCCGTGTCGAGTTCAACCAAAGCATGGACGCCATCGTCAGTAACTTCAGTAATGAGCGTACCGCGCTGATCCGTCGCCTGACCGCCGAGGCCCTGGTGCACAGCCCGGGATTGTCCCTGGTGGCGGCCGTGCCGGAGCTGGCCGGCACCCCTGAGATTTGATCGAGCAAGGAATGCTGATGAATACGATCGAACAACACATCAATAGCGCCGGCCAGCCCTTATGGGCTGGCCTGGCGCCGGACCAGGTCCTGCCGCTGACGGCGGCGCAATACGCGGCCAACCTGATCAAGCAACGCTGGGGTGACGAAGCCCTGAACGCGGTGCTGGTGGACCTCAACTACGATTTTTCAGGCTATCCGGCGCAAGGTTCTGTGCATCAGGGCCGGGTGCGCCTGTCGCAAAGCCTGGTCCAGGCCTTGTTGAACAATTACCAGACAGTGGGGGCCGGGCGTTTCGGTGAAACCGCGTTCGGCCTGTACACGCCGCCAACCGTGGGGCCGCAGGTGCGCATTGTCGAGATCGACGCGTCGATCAACCCCGACGGCAGCTATGACGATTACGAAGGGATCTACCGCATCACCGAACCGCAGGTCTATGGGCCCGACACCCAACTGGCGCTGCAACCGGCGGCGTTCAAACAGTGGGTCTGGACCCTGGCATTCAAGGCCCAATATGCCGCGTACGTGGCCAATGCCTGGCCAGATGACCAGACCCTGTTGGCGGCCGCACCTTATCCATTGCGGACCTCGGTGAAACTGGCGTTCATCATGGCGGCGTGGCTGCAATATCAGGAACGCAGCCTGAGCCGCGAGGGTCTCGGCCTGGCGTTACGCGTTGCCGGACTCGATCCCGGACAGACCTGGGGCCAACTGACGCTCGCGCAGGTGCAAGCGCAAACGCCGATGCCGTCATCGGTGGAGGCCGGGCGCCTGTCGATCTACCGGTACAGCGCCAGCGATATAGGTTGTTTCCGCGACAAGAACAGTGGCCGACGGCTGCTCTACATTCCGGGGAATGCCTCGCCATTCCATGAATTCGCCGATCACCGGACGCTGTGCCAATGGGTGATCGAGATCGGCCGCGATGCCAAGCGCAAAACGGCGTTCGTGGCCCATTTTGCCGAGGACGATCAACAGGACGGCACCTTCCATGCCGGCGTGCGCACAGCGCTGGCCGGCATGGTCACCTGGCCCCGGCAATATCGCTTGAAGAAAGGCCACGGCTTTTTCAACAACGATGGATTTTGGCCTCCTGAGGACTATATCGGCGTTGATGTGCGACCCACCACCGAGGACCCGTTTGCCCAGTGGGTGAAGGTCATGAAGGCCGCTGCCCAGGCCAGCGTCGACACCATCCGCGACGACGCCCAGGTCAATCGCGACAACCTGAGCGCGGTGGTCGAGCCCGTGGTGCAGTGGATCGAACGCTTCGCCCCCTTGGCTTTGTTTGTTCCGGGAGGCGAGGGCTTGCTGGCGCTGGCGGGCCTGATCGATGCCGGTTATGGCCTCGACGAGGCGGTGCACGGCAAGACCACGGACGAGCGCTGGGCGGGTGTCGGGCGCACGGTGTTCGGGTTGCTCAACGCTTTACCGGTGATCAAGGCCGGCGCGGTGCTCAAGGACGAGGAGCGGCTGCTGACAGTTGAGCACGTCGCCAACCCGGTCGAAGCCCACGTCAGCGCTGTGCCGGCCCGTCTGCGGGCGTTTATTCCCGAAGCCTCGGCCTTCAGCAATGAGGTGCTGCAACAGATTGGTCGGGTCTGCGGGCTGGATCCGGATGCGCTGGGGCTGTTGCAGGCGGGGCAGCCACCTTCGCCGATCCTGGTGGATACCCTGAATCGTTTTCGCATCGATCAGGACCTGCAACAGGCCCTCGAACGCTTGCCCGGCGGGTCGGTCGAGGCCGAGCAAGCTCGGAACGCCCGTGTCGGGCAGTTCAGTGAGCGTTATGCCGCGCTGCAACAGTTCGCAGATGAATGGGTGCGCCTGTTCCAGTCGCAATACCCCGGTTTGCCCAAGTGTGCGATCGAGCAGATGCTGGAGCGCGCCGGCATCGATATCCGCGCACCGCACACCCTGGCCGAGGCCAAGCGGGTGCTGGGCGAATTGAGTGGCAAGGCCCGGCAGTACGAATTTCATGTCCGCGTGGCCCGCGCCTATGAAGGCCTGTACCTGGCGTCGGTGGAAAACCCCGACAGCGATGTGCTGGCCCTGCATTCCCTGGAACGGTTGGCGGGTTGGCCGATCGGGATTCGGCTTGAGGTCTGTGAAGAGTCCGCGGTGGGGCGAGTGCTGGACAGCATCGGCCCGCAGGGCGCGCCATATTCCCGTCAATTGATCAGGCAGGGCACGCGCTACCAGGGCCTGGCGGCGGGACAGTCGGTGGATTTTCACCAGGCATTGCTCAATGCCTTGTCCCAGGAACAGCGTGCTGCGTTGGGACTGCGCGCCGATCAGGCATTGCAGGATCTACGCACGCGCATCCGTGCTGAGCTGCGCCCGCGCGCCGAGCTGGAACTGGGTTTGCAGCGCATGGACTCGGGCCTGACCTTCGACAGTCATGGCCTGCGCGGCGGCGGATTTCCGTCCACGGCCCAGGGCGAAGCCTTTTCCAGAACCATCACCAAGCTGCAAATCCGCGAAATCTACCCCAGCCTGAGTGACGAAGAACTGGGCACGCTGTTGGACCAATGGGGCGAGCACGCCCAGACGCAACTGGCCCGGCTCAATCAGCAATTGCGGCAATTGCGGGTCGACCTGGCGGCGTGGATCGGCCAGGTCGACGTTGATGTGGAAAACATGGACGTCGATCTGCTGGATCCCGAAGAGCCTGAGGCCGAAGGCATGGACGAAGAGCAGATCGACGCGGAAAACGATGCGCGGATCGCCGATGCCATCCAGTTCGAGCGCCGCAGCCGCCTGGAGTTGGCCACCGAGCTGGAGGGGTTGTGGCGGGGGCAGGGCGAGGCGGCCAGTCGGGTCTACCACAACGGTGAGTTTGTCGGGTTTCGCCTGGAAATGGACTTCGAGCATTTCCACAGCCTGCCCGCCTTGAACGTCACGCTGCCGGAGGTGGTGGAGCTGAGCATGACCAGCTTCTCGTTGACCGAATCGGCGAGCCTGTCGCCGTTTCTGCGCGCCTTTCCACGCTTGCGCGTGTTGGACCTGGGCGGCACCGACCTGCACCAGCCCGGCCCGGGGATGCAGTGGGTGGGCCATTGGCCTGAGGCCATCGGGGAATTGACCGAGCTGACGCACCTGGACCTCAGTCAAACCGGCCTGGTGTTGACCGAGGCAACCGCCGGGGCGCTGAGCGGGTTGTCGCGCCTGGTGGCCCTCGACATGCGCGTCAATCCATTGGGCAGGCCGCCGGTGGTGGTGCACTTGACCGCGCTGCGTCGTCTGAACTTGCGGGCCACGGGGATCCGCGTGTGCCCGGTGGGCGTCCTGGACCGCCCCTATCTGGAGCTTCTGGACTTGCGCGAGAACCAGATTGCGCGAATACCTCCCGCCGTGCGCCAGCAGTCGGTGGCGGGGAGCAGGCTCTTGCTGGCAGGCAACCCGATCACCGATGAAGACAGCCTGCGCTGGATCGTTCAGCACCGGCAACAGACCGGGATCAATGTGTGGATGGCCGCGCCAAACGCCGATTTCGCCCAGCCTGACGCGTGGCTGACGGGGTTTTCAGCCCAACAGCAGGCGAGGGCGATCCAGCATTGGCAACACCTGGCGACCCTGCCCGGCAGTGAACGGTTGTTTGGCACGCTGGACATGATCCGACGCAGTGCAGACTTCCGGGTGAATTACCCGTCGCTGCAACAGCGCATCTGGCATCTGCTCGATGCCCTCGATACGTCACCGCCGCTGCGTCAGCATGTCCTGCAAGATGTGCAGTGGACCGCCACCGATGGCGACAATCCATTCGCCAGTTTCGAGCATCTGGAAGCTCGGGTCGCTGCCTTCAACACGCCGTTGCCCGAACGTTAACGCAGGCGAAAAAAAACCTTGAGCCACGGTCATGGCTCAAGGTTTTCAGTGACGGCGACTTAGCGGCGCCGGAACAGCGGCAACGGCTCGTCAGTCGCGGCCTGGTACGTCACCGAGAAGTCCTTGAGGCCTTCAAGGGCTTCGTACGGGTCTTTATCGGCGCGAATGGCAAACGCGTCGAAACCGCAGCGGTGCAGGTAGAACAACTGGTCGCGCAGCACATCGCCAATCGCCCGCAGTTCGCCTTTGAAACCGTAACGGTCACGCAGCAGACGGGCGTTGGAGTAGTTACGACCATCGGTGAAGGCCGGGAAGTTCAGGGCAATGACCTGGAAGTTGTCCACGTCGTCACCGATTTCCTCGGCTTCTTCATCGGCGTCCAGCCACACACCCAGGCCGCCATCGCGGGCCTTGAGCATGCGCCCGTGTTCGCGCCACAGCGCCAGCGGCACGATCAGGTCGTCGCAGTTGCTGATCTCGTCGATGTTGAAATCCTTGGGCAGCAAGTGCCAGGTTTCGTCGACGACTTCGTTGTTCTTAATGATTCGCTGCATAGACGCGCTCCTTGAAGAGGTCGATGCCAATGCGCTGATAGGTGTCGATGAAGCGCTCATCTTCGTGACGTTGTTCGATGTACACGTTGATCAGCTTCTCGATCACATCAGGCATGGCTTCCTGGGCGAAGGACGGGCCGAGGATCTTGCCCAGGCTCGCATCGCGGCTGGCGCTGCCACCCAGTGAGACCTGGTAGAACTCTTCGCCTTTCTTGTCCACCCCGAGGATGCCGATGTGGCCGACGTGGTGGTGACCACAGGCGTTCATGCAACCGGAGATGTTCAGGTCCAGTTCGCCGATGTCGAACAGGTAGTCCAGGTTGTCGAAACGACGCTGGATCGATTCGGCAATCGGGATCGACTTGGCGTTGGCCAGGGAGCAGAAATCACCGCCTGGGCAGCAGATGATGTCGGTCAGCAAGCCGATGTTCGGCGTGGCGAAACCTTGCTCGCGCAACTCGCCCCACATCGCGAACAGTTGCGACTGTTCAACGTCGGCCAGAATGATGTTCTGCTCGTGGGAGGTGCGCAGTTGACCGAAGCTGTAACGCTCAGCCAGATCGGCCACAGCGTCGAGCTGCTTGTCGGTGATGTCGCCCGGCGCAACGCCGGTTGGCTTCAGGGACAGGGTGACGGCCACGTAGCCCGGCTTCTTGTGGGCCAGGGTGTTGCGGGTGCGCCAGCGGGCGAAACCCGGGTGTTCCTTGTCGAGCGCGGCCAGTTCGGCGGTCTGGTTCTCCAGCACCTTGTAGTCCGGATCGACGAAGTGCTTGGCCACGCGATGCACTTCGGCTTCGGTCAGCGTGGTCTGGCCACCGCGAAGGTGCTCCATTTCCGCGTCGACTTTTTGTGCGAAGACTTCAGGGGTCAGCGCTTTGACGAGGATCTTGATCCGCGCCTTGTACTTGTTATCGCGACGGCCGTAGCGGTTGTAGACCCGCAGGATGGCGTCGAGGTAGCTCAACAGGTCTTGCCATGGCAGGAACTCATTGATGAACGCGCCGACCACCGGGGTACGACCGAGGCCGCCACCGACCAGCACGCGGAAACCCAGTTCGCCCGCAGCGTTGTGCACCGGCTCCAGGCCAATGTCATGCACTTCGATGGCCGCACGGTCAAAGGTCGAACCGTTGATGGCGATCTTGAACTTGCGCGGCAGGTAGGCGAATTCCGGGTGGAACGTCGTCCACTGACGGACGATTTCGCACCACGGACGCGGGTCGATCAACTCGTCGGCCGCGACACCGGCGAACTGGTCGGTGGTGACGTTGCGCAGGCAGTTGCCGCTGGTCTGGATCGCGTGCATCTGCACGGTGGCCAGCTCAGCGAGGATGTCCGGGATGTCTTCCAGCGCCGGCCAGTTGAACTGCACGTTCTGCCGGGTACTGATGTGGGCGTAGCCCTTGTCGAAGTCGCGGGCAATCTTGGCCATCATTCGCGTCTGGCGCGAAGTCAGTTGGCCGTAAGGCACCGCCACCCGCAACATCGGGGCGAAACGCTGGATATAAAGGCCATTTTGCAGGCGCAGGGGGCGGAATTCTTCTTCGCTCAGCTCGCCTGCCAGATAGCGTCGGGTCTGATCACGGAACTGCTTGACGCGGTCCTCGATGATCCGCTGATCGTACTCGTCGTATACGTACATATAAGTCCTGTTCTCAGGCTTGGGCCGGTCGGTTCCAGTTGCGTTTTTCGCTTGCTGAAGTTTCCGATACTGCCTCGGCAATTCTGCGCGCACGGCCGCGCACTCCCTACGGAGCCGGGGCAAGATACCAGTTTGCAGTTATGCGCAAAAGTGATGTTTGAGTATATGTAAAGAACCAAAACGACTAACGAGAACCGTTATTACTAAACCCGTATTTGTGGTGTGGGCAATCGTCGTCTTTACTGTGGTCGAGTCTTTATGCAATCACCGATAAAACCGACAAGAGGCGATGCAATGAGCAACCCGACCAAAGCAAGGAAAACCGACAGTACCGTCGATGCGTGGGCGATTTTGTTCCTGATCATCCTGGTTGTAGGAACAGCAGTGTTCTGGGTCAGTCACCAATAGCGGCACCGTCCGGGCCCGGTTGCGACGGATTGTCAGACAAAACCGGAATAATCCCCCGTTTTGCGGGCGTTCGCTGGCTATAATGCGCGGCGAATTTCCGGGGCTCGGACCATTAATGTTGAAGTTTCTGTTTGCTGTATTGCTGACGCTTGGCTCGGTCCTCGGATCCAGTGCCCAGGCGGCCTCGGTGCTGTTTCTCAATCCTGGCAGCACGACGGAAGCGTTCTGGATCAGCTATTCGCAATTCATGCAGGCGGCGGCCAAGGATCTGGGCATGGACTTGCAGATTCTCTATTCCCAACGCATGCCCGAACTGACGATTGCCCAGGCCCGCACCGCGTTGCAAGGGCCTGATCGGCCGGACTACCTGGTCTTCGCCAACGAACAATACGTTGCCCCGCAAATCCTGCGCCTGGCCCAAGGCAGCGGGGTGAAGCTGTTCATGGTCAATGCGTCCCTGACCGACAATCAACTGAGCCTGCTGGGCAATCGCCCGGACCGCGTGGGCAGCCTGGTGCCCAACGACGAGGAGGGCGGCTATCTGATGCTTAAGGCGCTGATTCGCCAGCATCCGCCCGTGCAACCGGGGCAATCCATCGAGCTGCTGGCGTTTTCCGGGCTGAAGATCACCCCGTCGGCGCAACTGCGGGAAAAAGGCATGCTGCGCGCCCTGGCCGAACACCCGGAAGTACGCTTGCGCCAACTGGTCTACAGCGGCTGGACCCGTGAACGCGCGTATGAGCAGGCACGACTGCTGTTCCGGCGCTACCCGAACGTGACGCTGGTGTGGTCGGCCAATGATGAGATGGCGTTCGGCGCCATGCAGGCCTTTGCGGAGACGGGCGGCACGCCGGGCCAGGATGGATGGTTCAGCGCCTTCAATACCTCACCGCAGGCATTGAAAGCCATTGTTGATGGACGCTTGAGCGTGTTGCTCGGCGGGCATTTCACCCTGGGCGGTTGGGCGATGGTGGAGTTGCACGATATCGATCAGGGCGTGGAGCTGGACCAGTACGGTGGCCGTGACCGGCAGATTCCGTTGTTGCAACTGATCGACAAGGCCCAGGCCAAGCGTTTGCTGGCCATGGGCGATGCGCCGGATTTCGGGGTGAGCTTCCGGCAGTTATCGGCCAAGGGGCGGCCGACCTCCTATCGCTATCCGTTCAGTCTGCAAACGTTGATGCGCTGACGCGGCGTTAAACCCCCGCCAGCAGCAACACCAGTTTCACGATGCCAAACAGCGACAGCGCAAACACCGCCGTGAACAAAATCCCCAGAATCACGAAATGACTCGGCTTGCCGTGGCTGAAGTCCCGGGCACGGTTCTTCCCGCTCTGCACCCCGAATGCGGCGGCCACGACGCTGTGCAGCATCTGCCATAAGGTTGGCGGCTTGTTGTCGACTGGATCGTCCATAAATCCCTCGTCATGTTTGTGTGTCAGGCAAGCATAGACGTTTGACGCGAATCCCGTAGGAGCGAGGCTTGCCCGCGAAGGCGGTGCGTCAGTCAACATCTTCTCTGACTGACACACCGCCTTCGCGGGCAAGCCTCGCTCCTACAGGGGATCTATGATCGTTCCCACGCTCTGCGTGGGAATGCAGCCCGGGACGCTCCGCGTCCCAAAAGCGGACGCGGAGCGTCCATTGAGGCATTCCCACGCGGAGCATGGGAACGATCATGTGAGGCTTAGTTGTCGTAACCCAGGTTCGGCGCCAACCAACGCTCGGTCACGCTCAATTCCTGGCCTTTGCGCGACGTATAGCTCTGCACCTGATCCTTGTCGATCTTGCCCACGGCGAAGTACTGCGCCTGCGGATGCGCGAAGTACCAGCCGCTGACCGCTGCCGCCGGGAACATCGCGTAGTGTTCGGTGAGGAACACGCCGCTGCGCCCGGCGTGCATTTCACTGGCTTCAGGATCCAGCAGGGCGAACAGCGTGCCTTTCTCGGTGTGATCCGGGCAGGCCGGGTAGCCGGGGGCAGGGCGGATGCCGGTGTATTGCTCTTTGATCAGCGCGTCGTTGTCCAGGGTCTCGTCCTTGGCATAACCCCAGTGTTCTTTACGCACTTGCTGGTGCAACCACTCGGCACAGGCCTCGGCCAGACGGTCGGCCAGGGCCTTGACCATGATCGAGTTGTAATCGTCGCCCGCGTCCTGATACGCCTTGGCCACTTCTTCGGCGCCGATCCCGGCGGTGGTGATGAAGCCACCCACGTAGTCGGTGATTTCGCTGTCCTTCGGCGCGACGAAGTCGGCCAGGGAGAAGTTCGGCTTGCCGTCGGTCTTGATGATCTGTTGGCGCAAGTGATGCAGCTTGGCAATCGGCTTGCCGTCATCGCCGTAAACCTCGATGTCATCCTCACGCACCTGGTTGGCCGGCCAGAAACCGAACACCGCACGGGCGCTGATCAGCTTCTCGTCGATCAGCTTGGCGAGCATTTCCTTGGCATCGGCGTACAGCGAGGTGGCGGCTTCACCGACCACTTCGTCTTCGAGGATGCGCGGGAATTTGCCGGCCAGGTCCCAGGAGATAAAAAACGGCGTCCAGTCGATGTACTCGGCCAGCACCTTCAAATCGATGTTATCCAGCACGCGGGAGCCGGTGAACGTCGGCTTGACCGGCTCATACGTGCTCCAGTCAAACTGCGGCTTCTTGGCGATGGACGCCGGGTAGCTCAGGCGTTCGGTGCGCGCACTGCGGTTGGCGGTGCGCTCGCGGACTTCGATGTATTCCAGGCGGGTCTTCTCAATGAAGGCCGGCTTCAATTCCTTGGACAGCAACTGCGTCGCCACGCCCACGGCGCGGGAGGCGTCGGTGACGTAGATCACCGCGTCATTGCTGTACTTGGGCTCGATCTTCACCGCCGTGTGCGCTTTGGAGGTGGTGGCGCCACCGATCATCAGCGGCAGGTGGAAGTCCTGGCGCTGCATCTCGCGGGCGACGTGGACCATTTCATCCAGCGACGGCGTGATCAGACCGGACAGGCCGATGATGTCGCACTTCTGCTCCTTGGCCACCTGCAGGATCTTCTCCGCCGGCACCATCACGCCGAGGTCGACGATGTCGTAGCCGTTACAGCCCAGCACCACGCCGACGATGTTTTTGCCGATGTCGTGCACGTCACCTTTTACGGTGGCCATGAGGATCTTGCCCTTGGCTTCCGGCTTGTCGCCTTTTTCCAGTTCGATGAACGGGATCAAGTGGGCCACGGCCTGCTTCATCACCCGGGCGGATTTCACCACTTGTGGCAGGAACATTTTGCCGGCGCCGAACAGGTCACCGACGATGTTCATGCCCGACATCAGCGGGCCTTCGATCACTTCGATCGGGCGACTGAACGACTGCCGGGACTCTTCGGTGTCTTCAACAATGTGCGTGGTAATGCCCTTGACCAGTGCATGTTCCAGACGCTTGTTGACCGGCCAGCCGCGCCACTCTTCGGTCTCGGCTTCCTTGACGCTGCCGTCGCCCTTGTACTTGTCGGCGAGGGCGAGCAGGGCGTCGGTGCCTTCCGGCGTGCGGTTGAGCACCACGTCTTCCACGGCGTCACGCAGCTCGGCCGGGATCTGGTCGTAGATCTCCAGCTGACCGGCGTTGACGATGCCCATGGTCAGGCCGTTGCGGATCGCATACAGCAGGAACACCGAGTGGATCGCCTCACGCACCGGGTTGTTGCCGCGGAACGAGAACGACACGTTGGACACACCGCCGGAGGTCAGCGCATACGGCAGCTCATCGCGGATGTAGGCGCAGGCATTGATGAAATCGACGGCGTAGTTGTTGTGTTCTTCGATGCCGGTGGCGATGGCGAAGATGTTCGGGTCGAAGATGATGTCTTCCGGCGGGAAGCCGACTTCGTTGACCAGAATGTCGTAGGAGCGTTTGCAGATTTCTTTCTTGCGCTTTTCGGTGTCGGCCTGGCCGGCTTCGTCGAACGCCATCACCACGACTGCGGCGCCGTAGCGCTTGCACAGTTTGGCGTGATGAATGAACTGCTCGACGCCTTCTTTCATGCTGATCGAGTTGACGATGCCCTTGCCCTGGATGCATTTCAGGCCGGCTTCGATCACTTCCCACTTCGAGGAGTCGATCATGATCGGCACGCGGGAGATGTCCGGCTCACCGGCAATCAGATTGAGGAAGGTCACCATGGCCTTCTTCGAATCGAGCATCCCTTCGTCCATGTTGATGTCGATCACCTGGGCGCCGGCTTCGACCTGTTGCAGGGCGACTTCCAGGGCTTCGGTGTAGTTGTCTTCACGGATCAGGCGGGCGAATTTGGCCGAGCCGGTGATGTTGGTGCGCTCGCCGACGTTGATGAACAACGAGTTGCGATCGATGGTGAACGGCTCCAGGCCCGACAGGCGGCAGGCCTTCGGAATTTCCGGAATCACCCGCGGTGCGTAACCGGCCACGGCTTTGGCGATGGCTTCGATGTGGCCCGGCGTGGTGCCGCAGCAACCGCCGACGATGTTGAGGAAGCCGCTTTGAGCGAATTCCTCGATGACCTTGGCGGTTTGCGCCGGCAGTTCGTCGTACTCGCCGAATTCGTTCGGCAGGCCGGCGTTCGGGTGCGCCGAGACGTGGGTGTCGGCCTTGTTCGACAGCTCTTCCAGGTACGGACGCAACTCGCTGGCGCCGAGGGCGCAGTTCAGGCCCACCGAAATCGGCTTGGCGTGGGCCACGGAGTTCCAGAACGCTTCAGTGGTCTGACCCGACAGGGTGCGGCCGGAGGCGTCGGTGATGGTGCCGGAAATCATGA
This sequence comes from Pseudomonas sp. Emmai, assembly GCF_055179735.1. Classification (NCBI taxonomy): domain Bacteria; kingdom Pseudomonadati; phylum Pseudomonadota; class Gammaproteobacteria; order Pseudomonadales; family Pseudomonadaceae; genus Pseudomonas; species Pseudomonas sp. Emmai. The sequence continues at coordinate 3,543,374 of NZ_CM143685.1, forward strand.
TCGGCAGTTCGATGCCGAGCTCTTCGAAAACCCCCTGCACAGCGAAGATCGCGGCTTTGGCGTTAAGGGTGTCGAAAATGGTTTCGATCAGGATCAGGTCGGCCCCACCTTCGATCAGGCCTTTGGTGGCCTCGGTGTAGTTTTCCACCAGTTCATCGAAGGTCACGTTGCGGTAGCCGGGGTTGTTCACGTCCGGCGACAGCGAGCAGGTGCGGCTGGTCGGCCCGATCACGCCCGCGACGAAACGCGGCTTCTCCGGGGTTTCCAGGGTCTTGGCGTCGGCGACCTTGCGGGCCAGGCGCGCGCCTTCTACGTTTAACTCATACGCCAGGCCTTGCATGCCGTAGTCGGCGAGGGACACCTGGGTGGCGTTGAAGGTGTTGGTTTCGAGGATGTCGGCGCCGGCATCCAGGTAGGCTTTCTCAATCGAGCCGATCACGTCCGGGCGCGTCAACACCAACAGGTCGTTGTTGCCTTTCACATCGCTCGGCCAGTCGGCGAAGCGTTTGCCACGGTAATCCTGCTCTTCGAGCTTGTAGCTCTGGATCATCGTGCCCATGCCACCGTCGAGAATCAGGATGCGCTCTTTGAGGGCGTGCTTGAGAGCTTGAAGGCGAACACTGCGATCGGACATTTGGACTACTCGGAAAGACCATGACGAAGGGCCGGGATAATAGCAAACCTGTGCGCTTTTAGAGCATGCCAAGGTTTTGCATGAATATCGCTCATGTTGGTGGCGGTGGTAGCCCGGTAGAATCGCGGCGTTTTTTCATGATCGGGACCAGGGATATGTCGTATCGCGTCGTTGTCAGCATTTTGTTGCTGCTATCAAGCTGGGGCGCCGCTGCGCAAAGTCCCGAAATCTCTTACACCCGTGACATCCAACCGATCTTCACCGAAAAGTGCGTGGCCTGCCACGCCTGCTACGACTCCGCCTGTCAGCTCAACCTGGGCAGTGGCGAAGGGGCGGCCCGTGGCGCGACCAAGATTCCGGTCTACGACGGCGAACGCAGCGTGGCCGCCGCGCCGACCCGGCTGTTTTATGACGCGTTTGGCAAACTGGCGTGGCAGCACAAGGACTTCTATTCAGTGCTCGACGCCCAAGGCAGCCAGGCGGCGTTGATGGCGCGGATGCTGGAACTGGGCCACAAAACTCCGCTGACCCCCAACGCCAAGTTGCCGGAAGACATCGTGCTGGGCCTGAACCGGGAAAACATGTGCGCCATGCCGGCGGAGTTCGACGGTTATGCCGGCGCGCACCCGAAGGAAGGCATGCCGCTGGCGGTGACCGGCCTGACCGATCAGCAATACCAGACATTGCAGCGCTGGCTCGCTTCCGGGGCGCCGATTGATGAACAAGGCCTGGTGCCGTCCGCGCAGGAAGCCTTGCAGGTGGTGCAATGGGAGAACCTGCTAAACGCGCCCGGCTCTCGTGGCAGTCTGGTGGGGCGCTGGTTGTTCGAACATTGGTTCCTGGCGCACATCTATTTCAAGGATGGCGAGCCGGGGCATTTCTTCCAGTGGGTGCGTTCGCGCACGCCGACCGGCCAGCCGATCGACCTGATCAACACCCGCCGCCCGAACGACGATCCGGGCACCCAGGTTTATTACCGCTTGTGGCCAGTGCAAGGGGTGATCGTGCAGAAGACTCACATCACCTATCCGCTCAGCGCCGCGAAGCTGTCGCGGGTCAAAAGCCTGTTCTTCAGTGGCAACTGGCAGGTCAACGCCTTGCCGGGTTATGGCCCGGAGCGGCGGGCCAATCCGTTCACCACGTTCGAGGCGATCCCGGCTCAGGCGCGCTATCAATTCATGCTGGATAACGCCGAATACTTCGTGCGCACCTTTATTCGTGGCCCGGTGTGCCGGGGTCAGATCGCCACCGACGTGATCCGCGACCACTTCTGGGCGCTGTTCCAGGCCCCGGAGCATGACCTCTATATCATCGACCCGAACTACCGCGGCCAGGCCACGCCGTTGCTGGCGATGCCGGGGCAGAACGACGATGTCGGCAGCGTCCTGAGCCTGTGGCGCGACTACCGCGACAAGCGCAACGAATACGAAGCCCTGCGCCGGGACAGCTACGCCGATGCGCCGGCGCCGAGCTGGTCGACGTTGTGGGCGGGCAATGACAACGCGCTGCTGACGATCTTCCGCCACTTCGACAGCGCCTCGGTGAACAAGGGCCTGATCGGTGACGTGCCGCAAACTATCTGGCTGTTCGACTTCCCGCTGCTGGAACGCACCTATTACCAGTTGGCGGTCAACTTCGATGTGTTCGGCAACGTCTCCCACCAGGCCCAGACACGCCTGTATTTCGACCTGATCCGCAACGGTGCCGAGCAAAATTTCCTGCGCCTGATGCCCGCCGATTCCCGGGGCGACTACCTCGACGATTGGTACCAGAGCGGCGGCAAATTCAAGATGTGGCTGGATTACGAGGCCATCGACAACGACAAGCCCACCGCGCTGAAACTCGACGAAAAAGACCCGAAACGCGACTTTGCGATGCAGTTGCTGGGCCGTTACGGCGAACTCAATGCCAAGCCCGATCCGATCAACCGTTGCGACGGTGCCTATTGCTCGCGGCCGAACATCGACCCGGCGTTGCAGAACGCCGAACAGGCCCTGAGTCGCCTGACGTCGCGGCCGGCGGCGGGGTTGAAGGTGATTGATCAGTTGCCGGAAGCGACCATGTTGCGCATCGAATCGGCTAGCGGTAAACGCGAGATCTACAGCCTGCTGCGCAACCGTGCCCACAGCAACGTGGCGTTCCTGCTCGGCGAGTCCCTGCGTTATCAGCCAGGGCTCGACACATTGACCATTTACCCGGGCGTGCTCAGCAGCTACCCGAACTTCATGTTCAACATCCCGGCGGATCAGGTGCCGGCGTTTGTGGATGCGATGGAGAACGCCAAGGATGCCCATCGCTTCGAGAAGATTGTCGAGCGCTGGGGGATTCGGCGCAGTCATCCGCAGTTCTGGTTCTACTTCCATGATCTGAGCCAGTACGTTCACGAAACCGACCCGGTGGAAGAGGGCGTGCTGGACATGAACCGGTACGAGAATCTTTGATCGACCTTTGAACAGCGTCCGGTGTCCCACCTGTAATGCCGCCAATCCCCTGTAGGAGCAAAGCTTGCTCGCGAAGAGGCCGTCACATTCAACATTGATGTCGACTGACACGCCGCTTTCGCAAGCAAGCTTCGCTCCTAGAAGGACTATGCGGTGATTTGACGGGAGGGCGGTTGATGTTGATGTCGGTACAAGCCCTGCGCTTCATCGCGGCCTGGGCGGTGGTCGGCCACCATTTCATGCAGATTTTCTTCGACTTCCACGCTCGTGGGCCGGTGGGGCAGGCGTTTATCGACAAGGGCGCAGTGGGGGTCGATGTGTTCTTTGTCATCAGTGGGCTGGTGATTTTCCTGTCCACCGAGGGCAAATCCCTGCCGCCGGCGCGATTCCTGTTGTATCGGCTGTTTCGCATCGTCCCGGCGTATTGGCTGTATACCGCGCTGATGGCGTTGGTGGTCGTATTCGCCAGACCGGTGTTGCCGGATCAGACGGTCGATTGGTCGCATTTCCTGCTGTCGCTATTGTTTATTCCTACGGAGAATCCCGGCGGCTATGGGATTTATCCGACCCTCAACGTCGGCTGGACGTTGAACTACGAAATGCTGTTTTACCTGTTGTTCGGCTGGGCGTTACTGTTCCGTCTGCACTGGCGGTTATGGATCGTCGCGGCGCTGCTGTTCGCGGTGTGCCAGGCCTGGACCGGTTATGGCTGGGTCAGCGAGTTCTACCGTTCGGACATCGTTTATGAGTTTTTGCTGGGGATTGCCCTTGGCATGGTTTATCGCCGGGGCTGGATCAAACCGGGGTTATACCTGCCGTTGCTGGGGATTGTGGGCGCGTTGTTGACCATTTATCACCTGGCCCCGGAGCCTCGATTCCTGGCATGGGGCTTGCCAAGTGCCGTGCTGGTGATGGCGTGCATCTCGCTGGAACGCTATGTCGAGCACAACCGGGTGTTCGAACTGCTCGGTAATTGTTCCTACTCGGTGTACCTGATGCATGTGCTGGTGCTGTCCGCCGGTGGATTTGTCGCACAGCGTTATGGCGTGAATCCCTACGTGATGTTCACCGTTTGCGCGGCGACCATCGGCCTGGGTTCCTGGGCAAGTTACGAATGGGTGGAAAAACGCAGCTATCGGTGGCTTAAAGCCCGGATTGACGGCGAAACGGTTGCTCAACCCGTACCGGCGCTTTCCCGACAAAAATACTAGGACTTTGTGCCGCGCGATGATTGGCGTAAACTGCGCCCAAGCCTGCGAGGAGTTTCCATGACCGCTATTACCATCACTGACGCCGCCCACGATTATCTGGCAGATCTGCTCTCCAAGCAGAACACCCCAGGCATCGGCATCCGCGTCTTCATCACCCAGCCTGGCACCCAGTACGCCGAAACCTGCATTGCCTACTGCAAGCCGGGCGAAGAAAAACCTGAAGACACCGCGTTGGGGCTCAAAAGCTTCACCGCGTACATCGATTCGTTCAGCGAAGCTTTCCTGGACGACGCGGTGGTCGACTACGCCACCGACCGCATGGGCGGCCAGCTGACCATTAAGGCACCAAACGCCAAAGTACCGATGGTCAACGCCGACAGCCCGGTCAACGAGCGCATCAACTACTACCTGCAAACCGAGATCAACCCGGGGCTCGCGAGCCACGGCGGTCAGGTCAGCCTGATCGATGTGGTCGAAGACGGCATCGCCGTCCTCAAGTTCGGTGGTGGTTGCCAGGGCTGCGGCCAGGCAGACGTCACCTTGCGCGAAGGCATCGAGCGCACCTTGCTCGAACGCATTCCCGAGCTCAAGGGTGTTCGCGACGTGACTGACCACACGCAGAAAGAAAACGCCTACTACTAAGGTGTTCGCTGCGACATAAAAAAACGGCGCCCCGTGAGCGCCGTTTTTTTTATGATCGTTCCCACGCAGAGCGTGGGGACGATTATCTTACGGGCGGTACAAATGCGCATGCCCAGCGCGATAAAGCGACGACTCACTAAACGCATCACTCCCCAACACACGCCCCACCAGAATCAACGCCGTACGCCGAAACCCCTTGGCTTCAACCTTCGCGGCAATGTCCTCCAGCGTTCCCACCACCCAATCCTGATCCGGCCACGTCGCCCGGTGAATCACCGCGATCGGGCAGTCCGCGCCGTAATGCGGCAGCAATTCTGCGAGGATCTTCTGCAGATGATTGACCCCCAGATGAATCGCCATGGTCGCCCCATGCTGCGCCAGGCTGCCCAGTTCTTCACCGGGCGGCATCGACGTCTTGTCGGCGTAACGGGTGAGGATTACGCTTTGCGAGATATCCGGCAACGTCAGTTCGGCACCCAATAGCGCCGCGCAAGCCGATGTCGCTGTGACGCCGGGAATGATTTCAAACGCAATATCGAGTTCACGCAGGTAGCGAATCTGCTCACCAATCGCGCCATACAAACTCGGATCGCCAGAATGCACCCGCGCCACATCCTGCCCCTTGGCGTGAGCGGTCTTGATCAATTCAATGATCTGTTCCAGGTGCAACTCGGCGCTGTTGACCACCGTGCCGGCCCGGTGGCCTTCCAGCACGGCCGCCGGCACCAGCGAACCGGCGTAGATGATTACCGGGCAGCTGCGAATCAGCCGTTGGCCTTTGACGGTGATCAGTTCCGGGTCGCCGGGACCTGCGCCAATGAAGTAGACGGTCATCATCCGTTCCTAAAATAAAGAGCTGTCAGAAAAAGGGCTTGGGCAAGGCTTCAGATGAAGATTGCTCATGATCGAGGCGGGGATTATCGGGGATTTCAGGCAGCACAGGCCAATGCGAGCGTGGCCTGGGCGTATTTCTGTCGTGAAATCAGCAGCTTCGCCGGGGCCTGGGCCAGGTGTTCAGCCAGGGCCAGGGCGGCGCTTTCCGCGACGCCGTAACAGCCGGTGCGTTCGAACGCGATCTGCGATTGATGGCTGAGTTGCGGCTGATAACCGGCCAATTGCTCACTGCTGAAATACATCAATTCCAGCCCCAACTGCGCGGCCAACTCGATCAGGCCAGGCTCATCACGCTTCAAGTCGATACTGGCCAACGCCTTGATCTGCCGAAGTTCGATTTGATGCGCCTGCAGTGCCTGATCGAGCAGCGCCCGCAGCGTGCTGGCGGGACAGCCGCGCTGGCAGCCCAGGCCGACCACTAGCGTCGGCGCTGTGCGGGTGTCAGTCATGCGTGGGATTGGCCATCGCTTTTGCGGCGGAACAACCAGGCGCTGATCAGGCCCAAGGCCAGCCAGAACACCACGTTGGTCAACTGCGAAGCGATTTTGAACTGCGATTCCAGGGCTTCAGGGGCCAGCATCGAGTGCACTTCCGGTTGCGGTGCGCCAATCACATGCGGAACCGCGAGGATCGCCACGCCGAGGATCTTCATCAGCCAGTGGCGGCTGAACACGATCAGCGCGATGCCGACCGCGGTGGAGGCGGCGGTGCCAACCCACCAGATCTGCCGTTGTGCCAGGTCGGCGGCGGCCGTGCCCGGCAATTCCGGTGGCAGGCCGAGGGTCGGCGCCAGTACGAAGGTCGCGTAGCCCGCCAAGCCCCAAAGCAGGCCCTGAGCGGTTTTGGTCGGCGCGCGCAGGGTGTAGAGACCAGCGAGCATCAACGCGAATCCGACGGCGACCACCAGGTTACCGCCCGTGGTGGACAGCACGCGCTGCCAGCCGTCTTCCGGCTCCCAGGCTTCGGCGTCGTGAGTGTGAGCAGCCATGGCGCCGTCGGTGTGCTCGTGAGCAACCACGGCCGCAGGCTCGGATTTTTCATAGGTTTCCGCCTGAAGAATCAGCGGAGCAACCCAGAAACTTTGCAGCAGGGTCAACAACAGGGCGGCCAGCAACCCGGTGAAACCTGCGGTTTGCGCAATACGCTTGAACATGTCGGCAGGTCTCAATGGCACGGGAACGCGGAGCTGTGACGGGTATCGTGGGCGGCGTTGTGCACCGCTTCGATGTGCGAGAAACCGGCGAAATACACCAGGCACGCACCCAGGATCGACGCGCATACGGCGGCGGTCAGGCGTTGGCTCAGGGTTGTGGTGCTGCTGGCGGTGCTGCTGTGGTCGGTGCTGCTGATGATCGACATGGCGCTTCCCTCTGGTCTGTCAGCGGGTGAATAGAGCGCATGAAAGACCCTTGCGCATAGGGTGCGCAAAGGTTCGAACAGCGCCCGCCCACCGCGGGTTTGTTATTCAGTGATCGTAGTGGTCACTTTGTGTTGCGGGCCGGTCTCCGGGCTCACGAGGGGCTTGGGCTTGCACCGAAACCTGCAAGAATCGCCTTCCCATGCCGAACTGCCGGCACAGTGGATCTGATTCTTCGCTCGCTTACCGTTGCGGGGGCAGCACCGGACTGACATGACTTTAGAGTAAAGCACATGATTCACCGGTTTCCCGTTTCACCCTGTGAAGGGCACCCGTAACAAGGCGCACAGGAGAGCATGGGCGGGGCGGGGGAGTCAATTGGCAGGGGTTCTCAGTTAAAGACCGAGTCGCTGCCTTCGCGGGCAAGCCTCGCTCCTACACGAGCGCCGCCGTCCTGTTGATCGTTCCCACGCGCAGCAAAGGAATGCAGCCCTGGACGCTCCGCGTCCCCATCGAAAGCCGAACGCGGAGCGTCCGTTGAGGCATTCCCACGCAGGGCGTGGGAACGATCATCACCCCGCAGACGTTGACCCGCCCCCAACCGATGCGTAGCCTTGCGCTTTCGAGGTTCTTCGGCGTCTGCCGAAGCTAAGAAGGGAACGCGGTCGATGCCGCGGCTGCCCCCGCAACTGTGAACGGTGATGTTCGCTGCCACGCCACTGCAAGCCCTGTCCAAAGGGTTCGCGGGAAGGCGCAGCGAATGCCAGGCCACCAAGGCCGGCGCACTGGAAGCCAGGAGACCTGCCTCGAAACGAATTCTCACTACAACCGGGCGGGGTGATCCGGTGGCGAAATCTTCCGCGCATTCATCGCCGCGGTTGTCGTCCCGTATGCCCGCCACCTTGCCAAAGGGCATCCGATGAAAACACTGGCCAAACTCCCCGTCACCATCGTTACCGGCTTCCTCGGCTCGGGCAAAACCACCTTGCTGCGCCACATGCTGGACAACGCCCAGGGTCGCCGCATCGCGGTGATCGTCAACGAGTTTGGCGAGCTGGGCATCGACGGCGAAATCCTCAAGCAGTGCTCCATCGGCTGCACCGAAGAAGAAGCCAACGGCCGCGTCTACGAACTGGCCAACGGCTGCCTGTGCTGCACCGTCCAGGAAGAATTCTTCCCGGTGATGCGCGAATTGGTCGCCCGTCGCGGCGACCTCGACCACATCCTGATCGAAACCTCGGGCCTGGCCCTGCCAAAACCCCTGGTACAAGCCTTCCAGTGGCCGGAAATCCGCAGCGCCTGCACGGTTGACGCGGTCATCACCGTGGTCGACAGCCCGGCCGTCGCCGCCGGCACCTTCGCCGCGTTCCCGGATCAAGTCGATGCCCAGCGCAAACTCGACCCGAACCTGGACCACGAATCGCCCCTGCACGAACTGTTCGCCGACCAACTCGCCAGCGCCGACCTCGTGATCCTCAACAAGGCCGACCTGATCAGCCCGGAAGACCTGGCCCGCGTACGCCTGGAAGTCGCCGAAGAACTGCCGCCAGCGGTCAAAGTCATCGAAGCCAGCAGCGGCCGCGTACCACTGGACGTGCTGATCGGCCTCGGTGCCGGCTCCGAAGAACACATCGACAGCCGTCACAGCCACCACGATCACCACCACGGTGACGGCGATGACGACCACGATCATGACGCCTTCGATTCCATCTCCATCGAACTGCCCCAAGCCGACGAAAGCCTGCTGATGGACGCGCTGACGCAACTGGTGGTCAAGCACGGCATCCTGCGCGTTAAAGGTTTCGCCGCGATCCCGAACAAACCGATGCGCCTGTTGATCCAGGGCGTGGGCACGCGTTTTGACAAGCACTTCGACCGTCAGTGGGGCGCCGATGAAGCGCGCACCACCCGTCTGGTGTTGATCGGCCAGGAATTGGACGCCGCGCAACTCGAAGCGCAACTGCGCGCCGCGCTCAGCGTTTAAGCCATGCACCTGCTCAGGACCCAGCCCGGCGGTTTCGTGTCGGATGACAACATTGCCGACCTTGGACAAACCCCCGCCGAGCTGGTGATCCTGTGCAGCGGCGACTCCAGCCTCGCGCTGCTCGCCGAAGCCGCGCAGCAGTTGCCCGACGACTACCCGAGCGTGCGCCTGGCCAATCCGATGCAGGTGCAGAATCACGCGTCGGTGGATTTGTACGTCGATGAAGTGCTGCGCCACGCCAAGGTGATTCTGATCTCGCTGCACGGCGGCATCGCCTATTGGCGTTACGGTGTCGAGCGGCTGGTCGAGCTGTCCGAACGCGGCGTGCAACTGATCCTGGTGCCCGGCGATGACCGCCCGGACCCGGAACTCAGCGACTTGAGCACCGTGGGCGCTGAAGACCGTGATCGCCTCTGGCAGTTTCTGCGTCAGGGCGGCATGGGCAATGCCCTGGATTTTTTCCGTTGCCTGGCCAGTCGCTGGCTGGACCGGGACTACGCCTGGGCCGAGCCACAAACCCTGCCGCGCACCGCGATCTACCACCCGAAAAAAAGCCCCGCAGACCTGAGCGATTGGCAAGCCGACTGGCAGGCTGATCAACCGGTGTCGGCGGTGCTGTTCTACCGCTCGCATTTGCAGGCGGCGAACACCGGTTTCATCGATATTTTCTGCCAGCGTCTGCAAGCAGCGGGTTTGAACCCGTTGCCGATTGCGGTGGCCAGTTTGAAAGAACCCGGCTGCCTGACGGTGGTCGAGGACCTGTTGGATGAAGTGCAGGCGGCGGTGATTTTGAACACCACCGGTTTCGCCCAATCCAGCCCCGAAGCGCCGCATTTGCGACCGTTTCGCCGCAACATTCCCGTCATTCAGGCGATTTGCGCCCAGGACAACGAACCCGGCTGGCGCGCCAGCGAACAGGGCCTCGGCCCGCGGGATCTGGCGATGCACATCGCGCTGCCGGAACTCGACGGGCGGATCATCAGCCGGCCGATCAGCTTCAAGGACCTGGCCTGGCGCAGCGAGCGCAGTCAGTCCGATGTGGTCTGCTACCGGCCGCAACCGGAGCGCATGGACTTCGTCGCCGAACTGGCGCGGCGCTGGATCGATCTGGCGCGGGTGCCCAACGGCGAAAAACGCATCGCGCTGATCCTGGCCAACTACCCGACCCGCGATGGTCGCATCGGTAACGGCGTCGGCCTCGACACCCCGGCGGCGGCGCTGAATATCCTGCGTGCGTTGCATAACGAAGGTTATCCGCTGCCCGCCGAGTTGCCGGACAGCGGCACCGCGTTGATCCAGCAGTTGCTTGGCGGCGTCAGCAACGACCTCGACACCCTCGACCAGCGCCCGTGCATGCAAAGCCTGGCGCTGGTCGATTACGACCTGATGTTCAACGCACTGCCCGAAGCCAACCGCCAAGCGGTGCTGGAGCGTTGGGGGGCGCCGCAAAACGATCCAATGTTCCGCGGCGGGCGGATGATGATCGCCGGTCTGCGCTTCGGCCTGACCTTCGTCGGCATCCAGCCGGCCCGGGGGTATCAGGTTGATCCGAGCGCGGTCTATCACGACCCGGACCTGGTGCCGCCCCACGGCTACCTGGCGTTCTACTTCTGGCTGCGCAACACCTACGGCGCCCATGGCGTGATCCACGTCGGCAAGCACGGCAACCTTGAATGGCTGCCGGGCAAGGGTGTGGGGCTGTCGGAAAACTGCTGGCCGGACGCATTGCTCGGGCCGCTGCCGAACATCTATCCGTTTATCGTCAACGACCCGGGCGAGGGCGCCCAGGCCAAGCGCCGCACCCAGGCCGTGATCATCGATCACCTGATGCCGCCCCTGACCCGCGCCGAAACCTACGGCCCGCTGCGTAACCTGGAATTGCTGGCAGACGAGTATTACGAAGCGCAACTGCTCGATCCACGTCGCGCCCGTGAATTGCAGCGCGACATCCTGCAACTGGTGCGCGACACGCATATCGACCGCGAACTGCAACTGGACGCGAAACTCGACAGCGACGCGGATGCGGCGATCTGGTTGCCGCGCCTGGACACCTATTTGTGTGATTTGAAGGAATCGCAGATTCGCGATGGCCTGCACATCTTCGGCGAATCGCCGACCGGGCGGTTGCGCATTGATACGTTGTTGGCGTTGCTGCGGATTCCCCGGGGGGATGGGCGTGGGGCGCAGTCGAGTGTGTTGCGGGCGTTGGCCAAGGCGTTCGGGTTGGGGTTTGATCCGCTGGATTGTGAGTTGGCCGAGCCGTGGACGGGTGCGCGTCCTGATGAGCTGCAAGCGGTCAGTGATGAAGTGTGGCGCACGGCGGGGGATACCCGGGAGCGTCTTGAATTGTTCGCCGCCCAGCTGATCGAACAGACCTTGAATGCAAAGGGGGAGCAACTGTGGCGAGGGGGCTTGCCCCCGTTGGGTCGCGAAGCGGGCCCGCTTATCCCTGAAAAGCAGGGGACTGCTGCGCAGTCCAACGGGGGCAAGCCCCCTCGCCACAAAAGCCCGCTCCCACAGGGGCCGAGTTGGGCCGAAGTGAACGCGATACTCGACAATCTGTGCGAGGTGGTCGCCCCACGCCTGGACGCCTGCGGCCCGGCCGAAATGCGCGGCTTGCTCGACGCCCTCAGCGGCCGTTTCGTCCCGGCTGGCCCCAGCGGTGCACCGAGTCGCGGTCGCCTCGACGTGCTGCCCACCGGGCGCAATTTCTATTCCGTGGATGTGCGCAACCTGCCGACCACCACGGCATGGCGCATCGGTTTCCAGTCGGCCAACCTGATACTCGAACGGCACTTGCAGGACCACGGCGACCACCTGCGTCAATTGGGCCTGTCGGTGTGGGGCACGGCGACCATGCGCACCGGCGGCGACGACATCGCCCAGGCCATGGCACTGATGGGCGTGCGCCCGGTGTGGGCCACGGGCAGTCAGCGGGTCGATGATTTCGAGATCCTGCCGGTCAGTTTGCTCGACCGTCCGCGCGTGGACGTGACCTTGCGCGTGTCCGGGTTCTTCCGCGATGCGTTTGCCAACCTGATTCGCCTGTTTGACGCCGCCGTACAAGCGGTTGCCGACCTGGACGAACCGGACGATCTCAACCCACTGGCGGCCAAGGTGCGCGCCGAACGTGAGGCCTTGCTGGCCAGCGGTCTGGATGAAGACGCCGCCCGGCGTCAGGCGGGCTGGCGGATTTTCGGGGCCAAACCCGGTGCCTACGGCGCGGGCGTGCAGGGCGCCATCGACGGTCGCTTGTGGCAAAGCCGCGAGGATCTGGCCGAGGTCTACCTGAACTGGGGCGGTTACGCGTACGGCGGCTCCGACGAAGGCACCGCTGCTCGCGAACAATTCGCCCAGCGCCTGAGTCAGGTGCAAGCGGTGCTGCAGAATCAGGACAACCGCGAGCATGACTTGCTCGATTCCAACGATTACTACCAATTCCAGGGCGGTATGCTCGCGGCCGTGGAAACCCTGAGCGGCGAGGCGGCGGCCAGTTATCACGGCGATCACAGTCAGCCGGATTTGCCGAAGATTCGCACCTTGAAGGAAGAGTTGAACCGGGTGATACGCTCCCGAGCGGCGAATCCGAAGTGGATTGATGGGGTCAAGCGCCATGGCTACAAGGGCGCTTTCGAACTCGCGGCGACGGTCGATAACCTGTTTGCCTTTGATGCGACGACGCAGTTGATCGACGATCACCAGTACGCGTTACTGGCGGATGCGTATTTGCTCGATCCAGCGACCCGGGATTTTGTGCGCGAGCATAATCCCCATGCCTTGCGGGATATGGCGGAGCGGATGCTGGAGGCGCAGCAGCGCGGGATGTGGCAGGAGCCAGGCGAGTACCGCGAGGCGCTGGAGAATTTGTTGCTCGATATAGAAGAGGACAGCTGACCCGACATTTGAAAGCGCCACCTACCTGTGGCGAGGGAGCTTGCTCCCGTCCGGCTGCGAAGCAGTCGTAGACCCAGACGATGCGGTGTGCCAGGCAGAATGTGCTTTCAGGTGTTGGGGCTGCTGCGCAGCCCAGCGGGAGCAAGCTCCCTCGCCACAGAGTAATCACCGACCATGACTGAGTATTTAAGATGACCGATACCCCCCATTTCCCGCTCTCCGCCGTGGTCGGCGCCGATGACTTGAAGCTCGCGCTGTACCTGACCGCCATCGACCCGAAAATCGGCGGCGTGCTGATCGAAGGCCCGCGGGGCATGGCCAAGTCGACCCTGGCCCGTGGCCTCGCGGACCTGCTCGCCAGCGGCCAGTTCGTCACCTTACCCCTGGGCGCCACCGAAGAACGCCTGGTCGGCACCCTCGACCTCGACGCCGCCCTGAGCGACGGGCGAGCGCAGTTTTCCCCCGGTGTGCTGGCCAAGGCTGACGGTGGCGTGCTCTACGTCGATGAGGTCAATCTGCTGCCCGATCATCTCGTCGACCTGCTGCTCGACGTGGCCGCCAGTGGCACCAACCTGATCGAGCGCGATGGCATTTCCCATCGGCATTCGGCCAGGTTCGTGCTGATCGGCACCATGAACCCGGAAGAGGGCGAATTGCGCCCGCAACTGCTCGACCGCTTTGGCCTGAACGTCGCCCTCAGCGGCCACACCGCGCCGACGGAACGCGGTCAGATCATCCGTCGTCGCCTGGCTTTCGACAGCGATCCCCAAGGCTTCTGCGCCGAATGGGAAAGCCAGCAACACGCGCTGCGCGAACGCTGCCAGCAGGCGCGGGTCGCATTGGCGAGCATCCCTCTGGATGACATCGCGCTGGAACAGATCACCGAGCGCTGCTTTGCCGCCGGTGTCGATGGCCTGCGTGCCGACCTGGTCTGGCTGCGCGCCGCCCGAGCCCACGCTGCCTGGCGCGGGGCCAAGGCGATCACCGAAGAAGATATCGACGCGGTCGCCGAGTTTGCCTTGCGTCATCGCCGCCGCGAGCATGCCCACCCGGCGCCGCAACAATCCCAGCCCCCCGCGACCCAAAACGCCAACCCGAGCGAAGGCCAGGGCCAGTGGGGCGAAATGCCCGCCGAGGCGCTGCCGGTCGGTGCTCGACGTGAAGTGCCGAGCTGGCCAAAAAAGCCCTAGGCATTCGCCCTCGATCTGACGCGGGGGCGAATGCCAGCCCCCGGGCCGGACGGCTGGACCATGGCCGGCAAGGCAAGCGCCGTGCCGCACCGCAAGGCTCGATCAACTGGCCCGGCACCTTGCTCAACGGCCGCCCACGTCAACGTGACGACCTGCTGTTTCATTTGCGCACCCGTTCGGCCCATGAATTGTGGCTGGTTATCGTCGACGCCTCGGCATCGACCCGTCGTCATCAAGCGTTGAGCGATGCCAAGGGTTTGTTGGCGCAGCTGTTCGACGATGCCTACCGCCAGCGCGCGCGGCTGGCGTTGTTGACTGCCAGCGGCCACACGCCGAAATGGCAGGTGCAGGGTTTGAAGGCTTCCAGCGGTTTGCGTGACTGGCTCGACGGCTTGGGGGCGGGCGGCGGCACACCGTTGCTGGCGGCGCTGGGCGAGGCGGGGCGTTGGCTGAGCGCGCGGCAGAAACGCTTCCCGGCGGAACAACAACGCCTGTTGCTGGTGACCGATGGGCGACTGAAAGAGTGCTCAGGCGTGCCGGTATTGGCGTGTCCGGGGTTGCTGATTGATATCGAACGCGGGCCGATTCGGCTGGGACGGGCTAAGGTGTTGGCTACGCAGTTGCAGGCGGAGTATCGGCATATCGATGACGTGTAGCGGGCTGCGATCTTTTCATCTTCACAGGAGTGAACCATGCGCGTCCTAGCCGCCAACCATCAGGATGATTTCCGCGTTAAAGCCTACGCCGGCACCAACGGCGTGCTACTGGCCATGGACCTGGCCGAACCGCGCCGCAAAGGCCTGCTCGGCTTCGCCATCGAAAAACAGGTCGGCAACAAACCGTGGCTGTTTCTGTTCAACAGCCTGACCTTCCCCGGCAAGGCCCACACCTTCCCCCAATACCACGCCACCCCCAGCGATATCGCGCCGCTGCAGAAATTTCGCTGGGCCGATTACGCGGTCAATCCGGGCACGACCCTGCACTACCGCGTGCACCTGGCCTATGGCACGCCGGATGCGCCGCAACTGGGCGAATTTCTGGAACTGACGATCACCTCCGACGACGGCCATCCCACCCATCAAAGCGTGATCTTCAACCGCGCCGTGGCAGCGAGTCAGGCATTCCAGCGCAAATTCCCCGACCTCGACGCGCAGATCAGCGCCAACAAGCTCATGCCCATCGAAGCCTGGCCGCTGGCGGCGCAGCAGTGGCTGGAGAACGGTTTGCTCGGGCGCTTGCTGGGGTTTATCCAGCGTGCCGTGGATGACCAATGGGCGCTGGACATCGCCATCTACGAGTATCAGCTGCAGTCGATCGTCGATGAGGTCAACGCCGCCTTCGCCCGCGGGGTCAAGGTGCGGGTGCTGTATCACGCGCAGCCGGACGATGAAGACACGACGAAGAACGAAGCCAGCCTGGAAAAACTCCCGGCGGCGAACAAGCGCGGGCGGGTCACGCACAACATCTTCCACGACAAATTCATCGTCCTGAGCAAACTCGATGGCGGCGAGCATCGGCCGCAAGCCGTGCTCTGCGGCAGCACCAATTTCACCCCCAACGGCGTCTACCGCCAGGCCAACGTGGTGCATGTGCTTGACGACGCGCGGATCGGCGCCAGTTACCTGCAAACCTTCGAAGAGGTGTGGGCGAACCCGGCGGACGTCGGCGCGACGCGCACCTGGCTGACCCAAAACAACCCCGTGGACCCGACGCAGCCACTGTTCGCCGGGTTCTCACCGCGTACCGGGCAGGGGGATCTGAAAGCGTTTGTCGAGATCATCAACGCCGCGAAAAAGGACGTACTGTTCGTCACCGCGTTCGCCTTGCCCGACGACATCCTCAATGCCTTGCTCGGCGAGCCCCACGACGACATCCTGCGCTACGGCCTGCAAAACACCGTCAGCCGCATCACCGGCTTCCACGCCGATCGCACCGCCGAATTCGCCGCCACCGCGCTGCTCAACACCGGGCTGGAAGGCTGGCTGCGGGAAAACATGAAAGGCCAGAAGGGCAACCTGTTGGTGCACACCAAAGCCATCGTCACCGACTTCACCACCGACACGCCGACGATCATCAGCGGCAGCCACAACCTCAGTGCGGCGGCCAGTAATGGCAATGATGAGAACTACCTGATCATTCGCGGCGATACCGATCTGGCAGACCGCTATGGCTTGGAGTTATTGCGGTTTTATGAACATTACCGGTTTCGCTATTTTGCGAAGAAACTGGCGCTGAAAGAGGTTTCGCCATTGGCGGCGGATGACCGTTGGAGCAATGATTATTTTGTGGAGGGGGATTTGCGGCAGTTGTCACGACTGCGATTCTCCGGCCGATAAACACCAATCCCCCATTCAACACAAACCCTTGTGGCGAGGGGGCAAGCCCCCTCGCCACGGGTTTACGCGCACGGCTTGGCAATCAACGAAACCAGTTCGTCCGCGCCAATTCAATCACCTCATCCCCACGCCCACTCATCACGGCTTTAAGCATGTACAGGCTGAACCCCTTGGCCTGCTCCAGCTTGATAGTCGGTGGCATGGCCAGTTCCTGGGTCGCGGTAATCACATCCACTAACACCGGCCCGTCATGCGCCAGCGCCCGGCGCAACGCCGGCTCCAGGTCTTCCGACTCTTCAACGCGAATCCCGAGGATGCCCATGGCGTTGGCCATCGCCGCAAAGTCCGGGTTGTGCAGGTCGGTGCCGGTATCGAGCATCCCGGCGGACTTCATTTCCATCGCGACGAAGCCCAGTGAAGCGTTGTCGTAGACGATGATCTTCACCGGCAATTTCAACTGCGCCAGGGAAATGAAATCCCCCATCAACATGCTGAAACCACCGTCGCCCGACAACGAAATCACCTGCCGGTCCGGGGACGTCGCTTGGGCGCCAATGGCCTGGGGCATGGCGTTGGCCATCGAGCCGTGGTTGAACGAACCGAGCAACCGGCGCTTGCCGTTCATTTTCAGGTAGCGGGCAGCCCACACGGTTGGCGTGCCGACGTCGGCGGTGAAGATCGCATCGTCATCCGCCAGTTCGCTGAGCAGGCGGGTGAGGTATTGCGGGTGAATCGGCCGGCCTGGCGCGGAGGGCTGGGCCAGGTCATCAAGGCCTTGGCGCGCTTTCTTGTAGTGTTCGAGGGACGATTCCAGAAAGCTGCGATCACCGCGATAGGGCAGGCGCGGCAGCAGCGCGGCGAGGGTTTCGCCGACATCGGCGGCGATGCCCAGGTCCAGGGTGGTCCGGCGGCCGAGGGCTTCGGGGTTGTGGTCGATCTGAATGATGGTGGCGTCGGTGGGGTAGAACTGGCGATACGGGAAGTCGGTGCCGAGCAGCACCAAGGTGTCGCAGTTGAGCATCGCGTGATACCCGGAGCTGAAGCCGATCAGCCCGGTCATGCCGACGTCGAACGGGTTGTCCCACTCCACGTGTTCCTTGCCGCGCAAGGCATGCACCACCGGCGCGCCGAGGGCATCGGCCAGCGCCACCACTTGATCATGAGCCCCGGCGCAACCGGCACCGCACATCAGGGTCACGGCTTTGCTTTGGCTCAGCAGTTCAACGAGGCGATCCAGATCCTGCGGCGCGGGCAGGGTGCGCGGCTTGGAAAGGGCCGGCCACGGCTTGAGGTTGTCTTCGACTTCCTGCAACGCCACGTCACCGGGAATCACCACCACCGCGACGCCGCGATTGAGGATCGCGCTGCGCATCGCCCGGTGCAGCACCTGCGGCATCTGCGCCGGGTTGCTGACCAGTTCGACGAAGTGGCTGCACTCCTTGAACAGCTCCTGCGGGTGGGTTTCCTGAAAGTAGTTGAGGCCGACTTCCGACGACGGAATCTGCGCCGCAATCGCCAGCACCGGCACATGGTTGCGGTGGCAGTCGAACAGCCCGTTGATCAAGTGCAGATTGCCCGGCCCGCAACTGCCGGCGCACACCGCCAGCTCTCCGGTGACAGCTGCCTCGGCCCCGGCGGCAAACGCCGCGACCTCTTCGTGGCGCACGTGCATCCACTCGATGCTGTCCATGGTGCGCAGCGCTTCGGTCAAACCGTTGAGGCTGTCGCCGGTCAGGCCCCAGATGCGCTTGACGCCGGCCTGCTCAAGGGTGGTTGCCAGTTGCTGGGCAAGGGTGATTTTCGCCATGGGGTGCTCCAGTGATCGATGAGTTGTCCTTGGGATAGAAAAAGGGACAACTCAACGGCTGGCATGACTCCCGGGGATTTGTGAAGACTCGTTTACTTGGCCATGGCCTGTTTGTATTGGCGGGTGCGTTTGGCGATGTACAGCTGATCGCGGATCAACGCCCACAGCGCCGAGACTTGCGGTCGGGGCTGGTGGCCGCGGCTCAGGCGATGCATCTGGAACTTGACCACCGCCATGGTCGCCAGCGCCGCCAGGGGTTTGCGCTTCCAGTGGATCGGCGGCAGTTGAGGATGGCTGTTCTTGCCTTCGCGCCAGTGCTTGACCAGGTGCGGCTCAACCGCCATCGCGGTGCCGATCCCGGCCATGGCGATGCCGCTGTCGAGCACGTGTTCGACGATGGCCAAGCGACGAATGCCGCCGGTCACCATCACCGGCATGCGCGCCACGCTGGCCAGTTCGCCGGCCATCTCCAGGAAGTAGGCTTCGCGGGCCAGGGTGCGGCCGTCCCGGGCTTCGCCTTGCATGGCCGGGGCTTCGTAGCTGCCGCCGGACAATTCGAGCAAGTCGATCTGCTGCTCGTTGAGCCACTGGATCACTTGCCTGGCGTCGTGCGCATCGAAGCCGCCGCGTTGGAAGTCCGCTGAGTTGAGTTTCACTGAGACGCAGAATTTTGGCGACACGGTTTTACGTACGGCACTGACCACCTCAAGCAGCAGCCGCGCGCGATTTTCCAGAGAGCCGCCCCATTGATCGGTGCGGCGATTGGTCAGTGGCGACAGGAATTGGCTGAGCAAATAACCGTGGGCCGCGTGAATCTGCACGCCAGTGAACCCGGCCTTCTCCGCGAGGGCCGCGCTGGTGGCGAAGCGTTGAATCACTTCATGGATATCGCTTTCGGTCATCGGCTTGGGTTCGGCGAACATTTTCGAGAACGAGCCCAGGTCCAGCGCCACCGCTGACGGTGCCCAGGCCTGTTGACCCAGATTGGCCATGGTCTGGCGCCCCGGATGATTGAGCTGCACCCAGAACTGCGCGCCACCGGCCCGGCCAATCGTTGCCCACTGGCGAAAACGTTCAAGGTGTTGCTCGTCTTCCAGCGCCACACCGCCGGGGCCGGTCATGGCGCGACGGTCGATCATCACGTTGCCGGTCAGCAACAACCCGGCTTCACCCCCGGCCCAGGCTTGATACAGACGCAACAGGGCATCGGAAGGCGCCTGTCGGGTATCCGCGAGATTTTCTTCCATCGCGGCTTTGGCGATGCGATTGCCGATGGTCTGGCCGTTGGGCAAATTCAGCGTTTGAAAGGGCGACATGCTTGACTCCTCATCAGTGATGGGTGGAGGCTAAGCTTAAAGTTAACTTTAATGTCAAGCAGGCAAATGAGGTCGGGATGAAGATTGGTGAATTGGCGGAGTTAAGTGGCTTCAACCCGTCGCGTATTCGGTTCTACGAGGCCCAGGGTCTGATCCAGAAAGTCGAGCGCCGGGCCAACGGCTACCGGCATTACCCCGAACAGGTGTTGCAGACGCTGTACCTGATCCAGTGCGCCCAGCAGGCCGGGTTCAGCCTGGAAGAGTTGAAGCAGTTGATGCCGGACACCGCCACCGGTGAATTCAAGCACGACGAACTGCTGGCGGGGCTGACGCGCAAAGTCGAGCAGATCGAAGAAATGCAGCAACACCTGGCGCAGAGCAAGGCGAAGCTGCTGGCGGTGATCGTCGACATCCAGGCGAAACCCGAAGGCATGGGCTGCGACGCGAATGCCGAGCGGGTGCTGGCGTCCTTCAAACAGCCGCGCTGATCGCCCCAGATCCCCTGTGGGAGCGGGCTTGCTCGCGAAAGCGGTGGGCCAGCCAACATCCCTGTTGAATGTGAAACCGCCTTCGCGAGCAAGCTTTGCTCCTACAAGGGGATCGTCGTACACAATATCTGTGTTCACCACCGCCCCCCTGTAGGAGCGAGGCTGATCTGGTCAAGTAATCCCGGACACCCATTACGGTGTTTTAGGCCGCCTTTTGCTCCATAGCTACTGGCGATAGGTAGTCGTTGTAGCTGTGGAGCCTTGTGCGGTTGTAGTACAAGAAGAAGCGCCGCATGTCGGTTTTTGCTTCTTCAACTTCACGATAGCCGTCGCGGGGGACCCATTCTGATTTCAGGGTGCTGAAAAACCGCTCGGTTGGAGCATTGTCCCAGCACTGCCCACGATGACTCATGCTTTGCACGATGCCGTGGCGCATCAGTTCTTCTTGAAACTTGCGACTGGTGTACTGACAGCCCTGATCCGAATGAAACATCAGTCCAGGTGCACACTTTCTTATCTCTGTCGCCATGCGCAGCGCCTTGCTGACCAGGTTGGCGTCATTGATCAAAGAAAATGCCCACCCAATCGCTCGGCGCGCAAACAAATCGATCACGATGGCCAGATGAACCCAACGTTTGCCCACCTTCAGGCTGGTAACGTCACCACACCAGACCTGATTGACCGCAGCCGGCTTGAAATTGCGTTTGAGCAGATTGGGCGCGACAAATGCTTCGACTCCTTTGGATCTGAAGGGATGAGGCTGACGTTGTTTGCTGACAATGTTGGCCTCTACCATCAACGCTCTGACGAGGCTTCGTCCTGCCGTTATGTTTTGGATCTTCAGATTCTTGCTGATCATTCTGGACCCCATGGCTTCCCGACTTTCACGGTGCAATTCAACCACTTTCCCTTTGAGCTCTTCGCGTCTGATCCTTGGCTTGGTGCGTCGCTGCATCCACTCATAAAAGCTGCTGCGCTTCACATCGAAAACGCGGCACAGGACTGCGGTCGGAAATGACTCTCTTAGCTCCGCGATCATCGAAAACGATCGGGGTCCGACATCAAGAGAGCGGTAGCCTTTTTTAAGATATCGGCTTCCATTTCCATGCGTTTGATCTTGGCTTTCAGTTCCTGAATCTGGCGCTGCTCTTCCGTAATGGCCTTGGTGCCTTGAACCGGTTGCCCCTTTTGCTCTTTGCGAACCTGATCCACCCAGCGCCGTAACGCCGTGGCACTAATGTCCAGCGAGGCACAGACCTCCTGCACTGAACAGTTGTCATCAATCACCATGCTGGCCGCACGCTGTTTGAACTCGCGGGAAAAGACTCTTCTTTCTTTCATGGAACCTCCAAATTGGGCGAAATCATATCGCCCTTAAGAGGTGTCCGGAATTATTAGACCAGTTCAGGCTTGCCCGCGAAGAGGCCCTGATAGTCAACGCAATGTCATCACTGGTGAGCAACGGTCCCCGATACATGGTTTGAGGGGACTGGAATCGGATTACGCATCAACGTGCCCACCACCAGCGCCCCCAGCAGCGCCAAAAACCCCGCGACCACTAGCAACAAACTGAAACCACCAACGAACGCTTGCCGGGCCAACGGTTCGACAACGCCACGCGCGGTGTCCGGCAGCAGGCCCAACGCCGCGGTCATGTCCCCAGCCACCACCCGCGAGGCAATGCCCCGGGTCTGCTCAACCCATTGCCCGGACAAGCCATTACGCAACAACAACTCGGTATGACTGGCCAGCAACGCGCCGTACACGCCGATGGCGAGCATGATCGCGCTGAAGCGCATAGTGGTGCTCATGCCTGAGGCCATGCCGGCGCGGTCGCGGGGCACGCAGGCCATGATGTTTTTCTGGGTATCACCATTGAGCAACCCGGCCCCGGCGCCGGTCACCGCAATGGCCAGGGCGAACGGCAAATAGCCGCCGCTGTTGACCGCCCAGGCGCTGAGCAGGTTGCCGCCGCCGACCAGCGTCAGGCCCGCAGCCATCAAAGTCGCGGGGGCAAAACGGCTCGCCAGCCGTGCGCCGATGCGCGGGCAGATCAGCATCGTCAACGCGAATGGCAGCATCCCCAGTCCCGAGGCGATGGCCGAGAACCCCAAGCCGTTTTGCAGGTAGAACGGCAGCAGCGTCATCATCACTTGGGCACAACCGGCGTAGGCGAACATCCCCAGCAGCGCGCCGATAAAGCGCGGGTGCTTGAACAATTGCAGGTCGACCATGGGCCGCTGCTGCATGCGCTCGATCAGCACAAACAGCCCGAGCAACAAGGCGCCGCCGATTAGCCGGGCATAGGTCATGGGAGTGTTCCAGCCGATGCGATTGGCTTCGATCAGGCCCCAGATCAGGCACAGCAAACTCGCACTGAAGGCCAGGCTGCCCCACGGGTCGAGACGCGCGGACTGGGTGTCCCGGGATTCCGGCACGTTGCGCCAGACCAACGCCATCAGCAACGCACCCACCGGCAGGTTGAGGTAGAAAATCCAGCGCCAGCCGATGTATTCGGTGATCAAACCACCCAACGTTGGCGCGGCGGTCATCGCCACACCCATGCACGCGCCCCAGAACGCCCAGGCCTTGGCCCGTTCGACTTCGTCGTGAAAGGTGTGGCCAATCGAGGCCAGCGCCGATGTCAGCAACAACGCGGCGCCAACGCCTTTGATCGCGCGGGCGATGTCCAGGAACAACGCGCTCGGCGCCGCGCCGCAACCGAGGGAAGCCAGGATGAAAAGGCCCAGGCCCCAGAGCAGGGTTTTCTGTCGGCCGAAGCGGTCGGCGATGCTCCCCGCCGGCAGCAACAGCGCGGCGAAGGCCAGCATGTAGGCGCTGACCACCCATTCGATGTCGGCAAAATTGGCGCCCAGGTCCCGGGCGATGGTCGGCAACGTGACGGCGACGATGTTGGTGTCGAGGACGATCAGCGAGCACACCCCGGAGGCGGTCAGCAGCGTCAAGCGTGGGCTGACCTTGCTCATGATCGGATTGCCTTTTGAGTAAGGGGTTTGACGTGCATGGTTTTAGCTCTCTACTGTGGGCCGTGTCGAAAGCTTATCCCGCTGGCTGCGTTGCTTTGTTAGCTGCCAGTCGGGACTTCATTACCTTTGAGCTAATGCACCATGGATATACGTCATTTCCGCTACTTCCTGGCCGTTGCCCGGCAGCGCAATTTCACCCGTGCGGCTGAGCAACTGGGCATTGCCCCGCCGACCCTGAGTCGACAAATTCAGGACATGGAAACCGAACTCGGCACGCGGCTGTTCCTGCGCCAGCAACGGGAAGTCAGCCTGACCGAGGCCGGCGCGGCGCTGGTGATCGAGGCCGAAGCCACTGTGCGCCAATTCGAGTACGCCCAACGCAACGCCCAGCGCGCCGGACGCGGTGATATCGGCCATATCGAACTGGGTTACGTGGCCTCGGCGGTGTATTCGGGGTTGCTGCAAAAACAGGTGCAGGCCTTTATTCGCGAGTGCCCGGACGTCAGCCTGAATGTGCGGGAAAGCCCAATGGCAGCGTTGCCGGGCATGGTGATCGAGGGCCGGTTCGACATCGGTTACGTGCGCTCGCCGATGACCTTGCCCGAAGGGCTGGAGGCGATTCGGCTCGATGCGGAAGGCTTTGTGCTGGCGCTGTCGAGTGAGTCCTGGCTGTGCCACTTGCCGCAGATCAGCCCGGCGCATCTGCAAAACGAAACGTTTATCCTGCCGGAGCAAATCAACGGTACGTTGCAGGTCGCTGCTGAGGGCGGATTCGCGCCTGTTTTAGGGCCCCAACCCGGTGGGTTGGTGGCGGTGATTGCGCTGGTGTCGCTGGGGCAGGGCGTGGCGGTGGTACCGGAATCGGTGGTCGGGCATGTGGGATTGCCGGGGGTGGTGTATCGGGAAATTGAAGGGGGCGAGGCGAGTTCGTGGTTGTCTCTGATTTATCGGCGGTTTGAGCGGTCGGCGGCGGTGGTCAGGTATATCGAGCACATGAAGAGAGGGCGTTAAAAGCGAAAAGATCGCAGCCTTCGGCAGTTCCTGCGTGCCTGTGGGCGTCGCCGAAGGCTGCGCTCTTTTGATCTCTCTACAGATCTTGTAATGATTTCCCGCTGTGGGGATTGTGACTTTCACCTGTACGCTCCAAGTCCTTTTTTCCACTCAGGACCTGCATGAACACCCTCCCGGAGCCCCCCAGTCAGCCCTCCATCTCGCGCCTTCGCGCAACCCTGACGCACGTCAAACACCCGGTTTTCCGACCTCTATCTCTTTCTGCATCTACGCACCCACGGCCCTCGCGCCGCACCTTGCCGTGCCCGGCATTCTGAATTCGCTGAAGAGATCGAGACATTTTTATGGAATGGATAGCTGACCCCACCGCCTGGCTGGGCTTGTTGACGTTGATCGTGCTGGAACTGGTGCTGGGCATCGACAACCTGGTGTTTATCGCGATCCTGGCGGACAAGCTGCCGCCGCATCAGCGCGACCGGGCGCGGATCATCGGTTTGTCCCTGGCGCTGCTGATGCGCCTGGGCCTGCTGGCCAGTATTTCCTGGCTGGTGACCCTGACCCAGCCGCTGTTCGAGGTGTTCGACAAGAGCTTCTCGGGGCGTGACCTGATCATGCTGTTCGGCGGTGTGTTCCTGTTGTTCAAGGCCACCATGGAGTTGCACGAACGACTCGAAGGCCATGTCGGCCAGCGCACGGGCAATGCGGCTTATGCGATGTTCTGGCCAATCGTGGCGCAGATCGTGGTGCTCGACGCGGTGTTCTCCCTGGATGCGGTGATTACCGCCGTGGGCATGGTCGACGAGCTGGCGGTGATGATGATCGCGGTGATCATCTCCATCGGCCTGATGATCGTCGCCAGCAAGCCGCTGACCCGTTTCGTCAACGAACACCCGACGGTGATCATGCTGTGCCTGGGCTTCCTGATGATGATCGGTTTCGCCCTGACTGCCGAGGGCCTGGGCTTCCACATTCCCAAGGGGTACCTGTACGCGGCCATCGGCTTCTCGATCCTGATCGAAGTGTTCAACCAGATCGCCCGCGCCCGGCGCAAGCGCTCCATGCAAGGTCTGAAGCCAATGCGTGAGCGCACGGCCCATGCGGTGATGCGTTTGCTGGGCGGTCGCACGTTGGCGGTGGAAGAAGTCGGCGAAGAGATTGCCGACCTGCTGGACAACGGTGCAGCGCCGAATGAAGTGCTGTTCGACCGCCGTGAGCGGGTGATGATCAGCGGTGTGCTGCAACTGGCCGAGCGGCCGATTCGTACCCTGATGACGGTGCGGGCTGACGTCGACCATATCGATCTGGCCGACGATGCCGAGACCATTCGTACACGCTTGATGCATTCGTCCTACTCACGCCTGCCGCTGATTCGCAATGGCGCGGTGGATGAGCCATTGGGCTTCGTGCACAAAAAGGAACTGCTCAAGGACTATCTGGCCGGCAATGAGCCCGATCTCCAAGACCTGGCGCGCACGACCATCAACGTGCTCGACAGCTACTCGATCCTCAATGCCCTGGAGCAGATGCGCAAAGCCTCGACCCACATCGCCTTTGTGGTCAATGAATTCGGCGACTTCGTCGGTGTGTTGACCATGACCGACATCCTCGAATCCATCGCCGGCGAATTGCCGGACGCCAGCGAAATCGAAGGCCCGGACGTGGTGCAAGAGCAGGGCGGGTTCATGGTCAGCGGCGCGTTGAGCCTGACGCGGGTGCGTCAGTTGACCGGCTTCAGTGCCGAACCCACCGAGGATTACCAGACCCTGGCCGGGTGGGTGATGAGCGTGCTGGATCGCCTGCCGATCATGGGTGACCGGCATGAGTTGGACGGCTGGACCATGACGGTGGTGGCGGTCGAGGAGCGGCGGGTAGTGCGGGTGTTGTTGGTGCGCAGCGGCGGGTAACGCTGCGCAGGGCGCGCCACTCAAGCCCCGATCAACGTCCGTGCCCGCGCCACCGTGCACAAGCGCCGCAAGGTTCGACGCAACCACGCCAAGTCGTGGCTCGGTTTTCGGGCCACGACTTTGGGTTGCACCTTGCCAATGTGCGCCGCGAAATCGGCGGCCAGCGTTTCCTCGGTCCCAATTCCCTTGAGCTTTTTCAGCAGCTTCCCGTCCTTGTAAAACAATACGGTCGGGGTGCCGGTCACGTTCGGATGCCGGGGCGATTCGCTGGTATTCAACATGTAAATATCTGCCCGATGCCGAAACGACTCGGCAATCGCCCGAAACACTGGCCCGGCGTATTCACACGCGGGGCAGTGCTCATTACCGAAGTACAGAATCACCGGCCGCCAGGTCTTCAGGGCTTTGCGGTAGGTCGGGGCCAAGGCCGTTTGAGGGGTGGTCGAAGTCATTGAAGTCTCCTTTTCACAACGATCAGTGAAGGCTTGTTGACGGTAAAGGAGGGGGGCGGGCGGGTCTACTGTCAGAAATTACAGGTGGGGATTTCCTACGCTGATACGGATATGTCTCGCCGGGTTGCAGGACCGGCCTGACAGCAAACGCGGAAATGCAGAAAGGTGTGAGGTGGTATTTTTCTCGTTCTTCAATCTGAAAATGTGGAGTCCAAGATCAAACCGCAAATCAGGAAGTTCGTAACAAACATCGTTGAACTGAAAAAAGCGCCAGGTGCAGGCGCCGTTGGTGGTGACCTGTTTATAGGCAGCAACGAACCGGTAAAAGAATGCGGCGCGTTGATGACGCACCAAGAAGATCTCGAATTGATCGCGCTCTGTCATGAACGGAAGAATGATCCGACCATAAAGGTTTCAATTGAAAACCTATGAGCTGACATTTCCTGTACATGCACCGAATCAGTTCACGCAGGCCCAATGTGAACCAACTACCCGCCCACGTGTGGCCCTCGGTAGCGCTCCCTCATCCGTGCGTTTGGTAACGCCTTTTCTCCTCTTTCGCACATCCCTTTGATTCAAAACACATTTCAATCTCCGCAACATCACCCCTACAGCCTATGGCACACTTTCTGCTGTCTATTCCGTTGTTACACACCTATATCCGGTATAACGGAATACACAACACTCTGGAGTGCTTGCCATGCATCGCCGACCTTCCTTGTTCAAAGCGTGTGTTTTTCTCTTTGCGGCTACGGCTGCTGCCATGGGCGTTGCCCAGGCGGCGGACAGTAAGCTCGACAGCGTGCTGGCCCGTGGCAAGTTGGTCGTGGGTACAGGCAGTACCAACGCGCCGTGGCATTTCCAGGGAGCGGACGGCAAGTTGCAGGGGTTTGATATCGATATCGGGCACATGATCGCCAAGGGTTTGTTCAACGACCCGAGCAAGGTCGAGTACGTGGTGCAGTCCTCCGATGCGCGGATTCCGAACCTGCTGACGGACAAGGTCGACATCAGTTGCCAGTTCATCACCGTCACCGCCAGCCGTGCGCAGCAGGTTGCGTTCACCCTGCCGTACTACCGCGAAGGTGTCGGCCTGCTGCTGCCGGCCAACAGCAAGTACAAGGAAATCGAAGACCTGAAAGCCGCCGGCGACAGCGTGACCGTGGCCGTGCTGCAGAACGTGTATGCCGAAGAGTTGGTGCATCAGGCGCTGCCTAAAGCCAAGGTCGATCAGTACGACAGCGTCGACCTGATGTACCAGGCCGTGAACTCCGGCCGTGCCGACACCGCTGCCACCGACCAGTCCTCGGTCAAGTACCTGATGGTGCAGAACCCTGGCCGCTATCGCAGCCCGACCTACGCCTGGAGCCCGCAAACCTACGCGTGCGCGGTCAAGCGCGGCGATCAGGATTGGCTGAACTTCGTCAACACCGTGCTGCATGAAGCCATGACCGGCGTCGAGTTTCCGACCTACGCGGCGTCGTTCAAGCAGTGGTTCGGCGTCGATCTGCCGACCCCAGCTATCGGTTTCCCCGTCGAATTCAAATGAAAACTGCTGCGCTCGGAAATACTGCGTTGAAAACAGACTCGAAATGCTCATTGGCTAAAGCCAACTCCGCTTTCTCGCCTGTTTTCGCCTTGTCTTTCCTTCGCTCGCGACGTTTCCATTTCTTGAGGATGAGCGGGGCGGCTATGAAGGCGCCCCGTTCAAGGTACTACTGACCATGAACTATCAGTTGAACTTTGCCGCCGTGTGGCGCGATTTTCCCAGTTTGCTGGCGGGGCTCGGTCTGGGCCTGGAGCTGGCGCTGGTGTCGATCGCCATCGGTTGCGTGATCGGCCTGATGATGGCGTTTGCTTTGTTGTCCAAGCATCGCGCGTTGCGGGTGCTGGCGTCGGTGTACGTGACGGTGATCCGTAACACGCCGATTCTGGTGTTGATTCTGTTGATCTACTTCGCCTTGCCGAGCCTGGGGATTCGCCTGGACAAGATCCCCTCGTTCATCATCACCCTGTCGCTGTATGCCGGGGCGTACCTGACCGAAGTGTTCCGTGGCGGGCTGTTGAGCATTCCCAAAGGGCAACGCGAAGCCGGGCTGGCGATTGGCTTGGGCGAGTGGCAGGTCAAGGCCTACGTCACCGTGCCGGTGATGCTGCGCAATGTGCTGCCGGCGCTGTCGAACAACTTCATTTCGCTGTTCAAGGACACCTCCCTGGCGGCCGCGATCGCGGTGCCGGAGCTGACCTATTACGCGCGCAAGATCAATGTCGAGAGCTACCGGGTGATTGAAACCTGGATGGTGACCACTGCGCTCTATGTTGCGGCTTGTTACCTCATTGCCATGATCCTGCGTTATCTCGAGCAGCGTCTGGCGATCCGCCGATAGGAGCCTCCCATGTACGAATCCCCTAGTTGGTTGCATGAGTTGTGGGTGGCGCGGGAAGTGCTCTGGCAGGGCTTTCTGGTCACGGTGCAGTGCTCGGCCCTGGCGATTTTGCTCGGTACGTTGATCGGCATCGTCGCCGGACTGGTGCTGACCTACGGCAATGTCTGGATGCGCGCACCGTTTCGTTTCTACGTCGACCTGATCCGCGGCACGCCGGTGTTTGTGCTGGTGCTGGCCTGCTTCTACATGGCGCCGGCGCTGGGCTGGCAGATCAGTGCGTTTCAGGCGGGTGCCTTGGGCCTGACGCTGTTTTGCGGCTCCCATGTCGCCGAAATCGTGCGCGGGGCACTGCAAGCCTTGCCACGCGGGCAGATGGAAGCGAGCAAGGCGATTGGCCTGACGTTTTATCAGTCCCTGGGTTACGTGTTGTTGCCCCAGGCGCTGCGGCAGATCCTGCCGACCTGGGTCAACTCGTCCACCGAAATCGTCAAGGCCTCGACCTTGCTCTCGGTGATCGGCGTCGCCGAGTTGCTGCTCAGCACGCAACAGATCATCGCCCGGACCTTCATGACCCTGGAGTTCTACCTGTTCGCCGGTTTCCTCTTTTTCGTCATCAACTACGCCATCGAATTACTCGGCCGGCACATTGAAAAGCGGGTGGCTTTGCCATGACTCAGACTTCTGTTGCACCTAACGGCCAGGCCTTGCTGGACATTCGCGGCCTGCACAAACAATACGGCAAGCTTGAAGTGCTCAAGGGCGTCGACCTGACCATGCAGCGCGGCAACGTGGTCACGCTGATCGGCTCCAGCGGCTCGGGCAAGACCACGCTGCTGCGTTGCGTGAACATGCTCGAAGAATTCCAGGGCGGGCAGATCCTGCTCGACGGCGAATCCATTGGCTATGACGAGGTCAACGGCAAACGCGTGCGCCATGCCGAAAAGGTCATTGCCCGGCATCGTGCGATGACCGGCATGGCGTTCCAGCAATTCAACCTGTTCCCGCACCTCACCGCGTTGCAGAACGTCACCCTGGGTTTGCTCAAGGTCAAGAAGCTGCACAAGGATGAAGCCGTGGCGCTGGCCGAGAAATGGCTGGAGCGCGTGGGCCTGTATGAACGGCGGGATCACTATCCCGGTCAGTTGTCCGGTGGTCAGCAACAGCGGGTGGCGATTGCCCGGGCGATTGCGATGAACCCGAGCCTGATGCTGTTCGACGAAGTCACCTCGGCCCTCGACCCGGAACTGGTCGGCGAAGTGCTGAACGTGATCAAGGGCCTGGCCGACGAAGGCATGACCATGTTGCTGGTGACCCACGAAATGCGCTTTGCCTTCGAAGTCTCGGACAAGATTGTCTTCATGAACCAGGGGCGGATCGAAGAGCAGGGGCCGCCCAAGGAATTGTTTGAACACCCGAAATCGCCACGCTTGGCGGAATTTCTCAAGAACACCCGTTTCTGATTTTTTCAGAAGTATTTTTTAAGCAGGAGAAACACTCATGAGCATTACTCGTTACGGCACCGGCAGCACCGCCGGTGGCGGCCAGCCTCGTCCTTTCGCCCGCGCCGTTGAAGCCGATGGCTGGCTGCACGTGTCCGGCCAGGTGCCGGCGCTGAATGGCGAAATCATCGTGGGCGGCATCGTCGAGCAGACCCACCAGACCATGAAAAACCTGATCGCGATCCTCGAAGAAGCCGGTTATGGCCTCGAAGACGTGGTGCGCGCCGGCGTGTGGCTGGAAGACCCACGGGACTTCTGGAGCTTCAACAAGGTGTTCTCCGAGTACTTCAAAAGCGAACACGCCCCGGCCCGGGCCTGTGTGCAGGCGAACATGATGGTTGATTGCAAGGTTGAGATTGACTGCATTGCTTACAAGAAAAAGGCCTGAGATTGGCGGTGACTGCTTCGCGGGCAAGCCTCGCTCCTACAGGGTATGTGATCGTTCCTACACTCCGCGTGGGTATGCCGCCTGGGACGCTCCGCGTTCCGCTTCGGATGTGACGCAGAGCGTGGGAACGATCATTAGCGTTAAACTCCCGGCACTTTGAATGGGAACCTGAAACATGACCGAAGACACCATCAAGCGCCGGGCTCGCGGTCTGGACCGGGCGTTCGATATTCTCGATTTCCTCAAGGAAATCGGCCAACCGCTGCGCCCGAACGAAATTGCCAGCGGCATCGGCAGCCCGAAATCCACGGTCTACGAACTGGTGGCCTCGCTGCTGGAGCGGCGCATTCTCGAACCCGTGGGCAAGGACGGTCACGTCTACCTGGGCCGTCAGCTGTATTTCCTCGGCCAGGCGCACTTGCGCCATTTCGACCTGACCCGCGAGGCCGATCACGCCTTGCAGGAAATCGTCAGCCAGACCCACGAAACCGCGCAGATGTGCCTGCTCAACGGGCGCAAGTACACCGTGGCACTGATGAAAGAGGGCGAGCGGCATTTCCGCATTTCCTCGGACATCGGCGAAAACGCACCGATTCCCTGGACCGCGTCCGGGCGCCTGTTGCTGTCGCATTTGAGCGATCAGTCCATCATCGACCTGATCGACCACGACGACTTCATCCTGCCCAACGGCGAACGCCTGCCGCTGGAGCAGTTTCTCCAGGAAATCCGTCAGGCCGGTATCGACGGCTTTTTCTCGTTTGATAGCGTCGCCGACACCTTCACCCATTGCTTCGCCGCTCCGGTCAAAGACCCCAACGGCGTGGCCATTGCGACCCTGTGCATCGTCGCTCCACGGGCCGATGCCAAGAACAACTACAACGACTATCGCCGGGTGCTGATCGACAGCGCCAACAACCTGGCCCGGCGTATCAACGAATAACCGCGGCTGCTGGCGGCCGCGAATGTAAGGAGTTGGATCATGTCTTCTGCTGCCGTAGAAAAAGGCTTTGCGCAAACCGGCGCGCACCTGGTGCGTGACGTCAGCCTGCCGGCGCTGGTGCTGCACCGTGAAGCGCTGGAACACAACATCCGCTGGATGCAGGCGTTCGTCAGCAACAGCGGCGCGGAACTGGCGCCCCACGGCAAGACCAGCATGACCCCGGCGCTGTTTCGTCGCCAACTGGATGCCGGCGCCTGGGGCATCACCCTGGCCAGCGCCACCCAGACCCGCGCGGGTTACGCCCATGGCGTGCGCCGGGTGCTGATGGCCAACCAACTGGTGGGCACGCCGAATATGGCGCTGATCGCTGATTTACTGGCCGACTCGACCTTCGATTTCCATTGCATGGTCGATCACCCGGACAACGTCGCCGACCTCGGCGCGTACTTCGCTTCTCGCGGCGTGCGTTTGAACGTGATGATCGAATACGGCGTGGTCGGTGGCCGTTGCGGCTGCCGCACCGAGCAGGAAGTCATCGAACTGGCCAAGGCCATCGCCGCGCAACCCGCACTGGCGTTGACCGGGATCGAAGGTTACGAAGGCGTGATCCACGGCGATCACGCTGAGACGGGCATCCGCGAATTCGCCGCGTCCCTGGTGCGCCTGGCGGTGCAGTTGCAGGACAGCGGCGCGTTCGCGATTCCAAAACCGATCATCACCGCGTCGGGCTCGGCCTGGTACGACCTGATCGCCGAATCCTTCGAAGCCCAGAACGCCGGCGGACGTTTCCTCAGCGTGCTGCGCCCCGGCAGTTACGTGGCCCACGACCACGGCATCTACAAAGAAGCGCAATGCTGCGTGCTCGATCGCCGCAGCGACCTGCACGAAGGCCTGCGCCCGGCGCTGGAAGTCTGGGCCCATGTGCAATCGTTGCCGGAACCGGGCTTTGCAGTGATCGCCCTCGGTAAACGCGACGTGGCGTATGACGCCGGTTTGCCGGTGCCATTGTTGCGTTACAAGGCGGGCGTAATTCCGGCGATTGGCGACGATGTGAGCGAGTGCAAAGTGACGGCGGTGATGGACCAGCATGCGTTCATGACCGTGGCGCCGGGCGTTGAATTGCGGGTCGGGGACATCATTTCGTTTGGCACTTCCCACCCGTGCCTGACCTTCGATAAATGGCGCACCGGGTGTCTGGTGGATGAGCAGTTGCAGGTGATTGAAACCATGGAAACCTGTTTCTAACCCCTAATTGATCGTTCCCA
Source organism: Pseudomonas sp. Emmai (assembly GCF_055179735.1). Lineage (NCBI taxonomy): Bacteria > Pseudomonadati > Pseudomonadota > Gammaproteobacteria > Pseudomonadales > Pseudomonadaceae > Pseudomonas > Pseudomonas sp. Emmai. The sequence continues at coordinate 3,576,401 of NZ_CM143685.1, forward strand.
CGCTCTGCGTGGGAATGCCTCACTGGACGCTCCGCGTCCGCTTCGGCATGTGATGCGGAGCGTCACGGGCTGCATTCCCACGCAGAGCGTGGGAACGATCAACACCAGAGAACCCTAAATCCATGAACACCATCAGCACCCTGGGGCCCAACACCCCGCGCATCGCCCTGATCGGCGAGTGCATGATCGAGCTCCAGCAGCGCGCCGACGGCAGCCTGCAACAAAGCTTCGGTGGCGACACCCTGAACACCGCCGTCTACTTGTCCCGGGAACTGGGGGGCGGTGGCACGGTGGATTACGTCACGGCGCTGGGCGATGACAGCTTCAGCGATGCCATGTGCCAGAGTTGGGCCGCCGAAAACATCGGCCTGGACCTGGTCCAGCGCTTGCCCGGTCGTTTACCAGGTTTGTACTGCATCCAGACCGACGCCGCCGGCGAGCGTCGCTTCCTGTACTGGCGCAACGAAGCGGCCGTGCGCAGCTGCTTCACCACCCCGGCGGCCGCGCCGGTCCTGGCGGCGTTGCCGGATTACGACGTGCTGTATTTCAGCGGTATCACCCTGGCGGTGCTCGGTGAGCAAGGTCGGGAAAAGTTGCTGGAAACCCTGATTGAAGCCCGGCAGCGGGACGCGCGGATCGTCTTCGACAACAACTATCGACCGCGTTTGTGGGCATCGGTGGAAGAGGCGAGGGTGGCGTATCACAGCGTATTGCCGTACGTGGATCTGGCACTGCTAACCGTGGATGACGAACAGGCGCTGTTTCATTTTTCCGATTGCGATGCCGTGTTTGAGGCGTATGCGCAGATCGGCACGCCGGAAGTGGTGCTCAAGCGTGGCGCCGAGGCTTGCCTGATTCGTTGCGGCGGGGAGTCATTCGAAGTGCCGGCGCAAAAGGTCGAGCGCGTGGTGGACACCACGGCCGCGGGGGATTCGTTCAGCGCGGCGTATCTCGCCAGTCGGCTCAAGGGCGGAAGCCCGGTTGAAGCGGCGCAGGCGGGGCATCGGTTGGCAAGCCAAGTCATTCAAGTGCCGGGAGCACTCATTCCCAAAACTTGAAATGCAGTCCTGTGGCGAGGGAGCTTGCTCCCGCTCGGCTGCGCAGCAGCCGCAACCCCTGCACACGCGGTGCACCAGACAAATCCGGGGGGCAGGTTTTGGGGCGGCTTCGCCACCCAGCGGGAGCAAGCTCCCTCGCCACAAAGGGCCTCAAGCCACCCCATCAATCCCGATAAAACACCTGCACCAGGTGATACCCGAACTTGCTCTTGATCGGCCCATGCACCACCCGCAGCGGTTTCTTGAAAATCACCGCATCAATCACCCCGACCATCTGCCCCGGCCGCACTTCACCCAAGTCGCCGCCACGCTTGCCGGACGGGCAGGTGGAGTACTTTTTGGCCAGCACATCGAAGGCTTCGCCCTTGGCGATGCGTTGTTTGAGCTGCTCGGCTTCTTCCGAGGTTTTCACCAGAATATGGCGGGCTTGAGCTTTCATTGAGGCAGACCTTGTAACGGTGATGACAAACGGGCGCGGGATTATGCCTTAACTCACTCCGGTTGGCCGATCATCGTGCGAATCTTGTTGGCCAACAGGTCGATGGAAAACGGTTTGGCCACCATGTCCATGCCTTCTTCGAGGAAGCCCTGGCGTTCGGCGGCTTTCTCCGCATAACCGGTCATGAACAGCACTTTGAGGTCCGGGCGATGCTGACGGGCGATTTCCGCCAATTGCCGACCGTTCATTCCCGGTAACCCGACATCGGTCACCAACAGATCCACGCGCAAATCGGATTCGAGCAAGGGCAGGGCGGCCCGGGCGTCTTCGGCTTCGTGGGCGTGATAGCCCAGCTCATTGAGCAAATCGAGCACCAGCATGCGCACCGCCGGATCGTCTTCCACCAGTACCACGGTTTCCCCGGCAATCGCCGAGGGCGCTTCGCCGGTGACTGGCAGCAAAGTGTCCTGAGGCGCGCCAAGGTGCAATCGTGGCAAGTACAGGCGCACGCACGTGCCCTGGTCCGGCACGCTGTCGAGGCTGACATGCCCGCCGGATTGCTGGGCAAAACCGTAGATCATCGACAGCCCCAAACCGGTGCCCTGGCCGATGGGTTTGGTGGTGAAGAACGGATCGAACGCCTTGGCCAGCACCGACGGGGTCATGCCGGTGCCGTTGTCGCTGACGGCGATCATCAGATAGTCCCCGGCCTTGGCCGACTCCAGCGGCGTAAGGTCGTTACCGTCGAGGTAGACGTTGGCGGTTTCTATCAGCAACCGGCCGCCATCGGGCATCGCGTCCCGGGCGTTGATCACCAGGTTGAGCAGGGCGTTTTCCAGTTGGCTGAGGTCGGTGCTCACCGGCCACACCTCGTCGGCCAGTTGCAGCACCAGTTCGATATGGTCGCCTTTGGTGCGGCTGAGCAGGTCTTCCAGGGAGTGGATCAGCTCATTGGCGTTCAGCGGTTTGCGGTCCAGGGATTGACGGCGGGAGAACGCCAGCAGCCGGTGAGTCAGGGCCGCCGCGCGTTTGGCCGAGGACACCGCCGCTTCAGTGAAACGCCCGATCTCGGCGGCACGGCCATCGGCGATGTAGCGTTGCATCAGGTCAAGGCTGCCGATGATCCCGGTGAGCATGTTGTTGAAGTCATGGGCGATGCCGCCGGTGAGTTGGCCCACCGCTTCCATTTTCTGCGCATGGCGCAACGCATCTTCGGCACGCTCGCGCTCAAACATCTCGTTTTGCAGGCGCTGGTTGGCTTCGGCCAGTTGCTGGGTGCGGGCGATCACCCGCTCTTCGAGGGTTTCATTGAGGTTGCGCAGGGCTTCCTCAGTCTGTTTGCGCTCGGTTTCATCGATCACGAAGATGTAGAAACCGTTGACCGCGCCGTCCGCACCGTGGCGCGGCAGGTAATTCATCAGGGCGCTGCGGATGCTGCCGTCACGGTGCGCGGCGTCGATGCTGAACGAACAGGGCTTGCCGGTCAGCGCCTCGGCGATGTAGTGGGCGCGCAAGGCGTAGGCTTCGTCGCCGAGCACTTCCTGGATGGTCCGGCCGAACAGTTCCTGGGGCGTCAGGCCGTACCAGTCGAGGTACGCGGCGTTGTTCAGGCGAAAGCGTTCTTCGCGGTCGACGTAGCTGATCAGGATCGGCATCGCGTTGATGATCAGTTGCAGCTCGGTCTGACTCTGGCGCAGGGCTTGTTCGGTGTGTTTGCGTTCGGTCAGGTCCAGGGCGGCGCCGAGAAAACGCATTGGCCGGCCATGGTGATCCTTGTAGCAGCGGCCCCGGGCAAACACCCAGCGCAGTTCGCCGTCGGGTTGCAGCAGGCGGTATTCCTCGGCGTACTCGGTGCCGTGGGTGATGCAGTGCTTGATGCTGCGCGCCACCATGCCCCGGTCTTCCGGGTGTACGCCGTGCAGGTACTCGCTGATAGGTAATTGGCTGGCCATCGTCGGGTCAACCCCGTGCAGTTGCGCAAAGTGCGCGTCGGCGATGAAGCGGTCTTCGCCGATGTCCCAGTCCCAAGTGCCGACCGCGTCGGTGGCGGCCAGGGCCAGTTGCAGGCGTTGTTCGGTTTCGTGCTGGGCCTTGAGGCTGGCGGCGGAGCGCTGTTCGAGTTCGAGGGCGATGCGTCGCCGTTCGTTGGTTTCGATGGCGGTGACCAGGATCCCGGCGACCTCGGCGTTTTCATCGCGGATCGGGCTGTAGGTCAAATCCAGCCAGAAGTCGGAATCGCGTCCGTCGCGTTGTAGGGTAAAGCGCTGTTCGCTGTAGGTCCGCACCTGTCCTTGTAGGACGGCGCTGTAGATCGGGTCGGTAAAGTCTTTTAATTCAGGCCATATCTGGTGCGTGGGCTGTCCGAAAGCGTGCGGATGCTTGTGGCCGGACAGCAAGGCGAAGCCGTCGTTGTAGATCTGCGTGAGCTGTGGCCCCCACAGCAGGAGCATGGGCATCGGCGAATGAATCACGATGTCCACCGCGGTGCGCAGGCTCTGCGGCCAGGTACTGGCGGCGCCCAGGGGGCTGCGGCTCCAGTCCAGTCGGGCGATCAGGGCCTGGGCATCGCTGCCGGTCGGTGATGCGTTCATCAAGATGTCCTGCACGTCAGTCGGTGTGGCTACGTCTACTATCCTTGCAGGGCGGTAGTCGCTGGATGACCCGAGGCGTCATGCTGTCGGGTCATATTTGCTCATTGAATGCTTCGCGGGTGCTTTTTGCCATGGAAATCGATTTATTGTTGCGGCAACTGGCCAGCCAGGAGGGCTCCGATCTGTACCTTTCCACCGGTGCGCCACCCAGCGCGCGGTTCGACGGTGTGCTCAAAGCCCTGTCCGATCAGCGGTTCAAACCGGGGGAAATCGCCGCCATCGCCGAATCCATCATGGACGCCGAACAGCGGCTGGAGTTCGATCGGGATTTGGAAATGAACCTGGCCATCTCCCTGGCCGGGGTCGGGCGTTTTAGGGTCAATATCTTCAAACAGCGCAACGACGTGTCGATCGTGGCGCGCAACATCAAGCTCGACATCCCGCGTTTCGAAGACCTCAACTTGCCGGCGGTGCTGCTGGAAACGGTGATGCTCAAGCAGGGCCTGATGCTGTTTGTCGGTGCCACCGGCTCGGGCAAGTCCACGTCCCTGGCGGCCCTGATCGATTACCGCAACCGCCACAGCAGTGGCCATATCATCACCATCGAAGACCCGGTGGAGTATATCCATCGGCACAAAAAGTCGATCATCAACCAGCGGGAGGTCGGCGTTGATACCCGAAGTTTTCATGCCGCGTTGAAAAACACCCTGCGCCAGGCGCCGGATGTGGTGCTGATCGGCGAAATTCGCGACCGCGAGACCATGGAGCACGCCCTGGCCTTTGCCGATACCGGCCATCTGGTCATCTCCACCTTGCATGCCCACAACGCCAACCAGGCGCTGGACCGCATCATCAACTTCTTCCCGCAAGAGCGCCGGGAACAACTGCTGCATGACCTGGGCAACAACCTCAAGGCGTTCGTGTCCCAACGGCTGGTGCGCACCCTGGATGGGCAGCGGCGGGCGGCGGTGGAGGTGATGCTGGGGACGCCGACCATTGGCGACCTGATCCGGCGCAATGAGTTTGATGAGGCGAAAGGGATCATGGAGAAGTCGGCGGAACTGGGGATGCAGACGTTTGACGGGGCGCTGTATGGGTTGGTCGTGGAGGGGGCGATCAGCGAGGATGAGGCGTTGAAGCATGCCGACTCGGTGAATAATTTGCGGTTGCGGCTGAAGCTGCACGCCGATACATCGCCCAAAACCCAGCCACCGCCCGGTGAATGGGGCCTCATGGACTAACACCAGCCCCTACGGGGGCTTGGGTTCAGTCATTGAGTTCGGGGCGATTGCGAAATTGCTCCAACGCCTCGGGATTGGCCAGTGCATCAGTGTTTTTCACGGGTTGTCCGTGCACCACATTCCTCACCGCCAACTCCACAATCTTGCCGCTGATCGTCCGAGGAATATCGCTGACCGCGACGATCTTCGCCGGCACATGCCGGGGCGTGGTGTTGGCGCGGATGACCTGGCGAATCTGCTGTTGCAGGGTCTCATCGAGCGTGACGCCGTCCGTGAGGCGCACAAACAGCACCACCCGCACGTCATCCTGCCATTGCTGGCCGATGGCGACGCTGTCCAGCACCTGCGGCACTTTCTCCACCTGGCGATAAATCTCCGCCGTGCCAATGCGCACGCCGCCGGGGTTGAGCACCGCGTCGGAGCGACCGTGAATCATCATCGCGCCGTGGTGCAGCTGTTCGGCGTAGTCGCCCTGGGCCCAGACCCCGGGAAAAAGGCTGAAATAGGATTTGCGCAGCTGTTCGCCGTCCGGGTCATGCCACAGGCCGACGGGCATCGCCGGGAAGTGGCGAGTGCAGACCAGCTCACCTTTCTCGCCGATCACCGGTTGGCCGGCGTCATTCCAGACCTCGACCGCCATGCCCAGGCTTTTGCCCATGATCTCGCCACGGCGGACCGGCGACAGCGGATTGCCATTGACGAAGCACGAAACGATATCAGTGCCGCCGGACATCGAGGCCAGGCACACGTCCGCCTTGAGGTCGCGATAGACAAAATCGTAGCTCTGCGGTGACAGCGCCGAGCCGGTGCAGAGCAGGGTTTGCAGGCTGCTCAGATCGTGACTCTGTCGCGGTTTCAATCCACTGCTTTCCAGGGTCGCGAGGAACTTGGGGCTGGTGCCGAAGACGTTGATGCGCTCGTCGTCGATCAGGTCGATCAAGCGCTCTGGGCCGGGGTGGAACGGTGAGCCGTCGTACAGCACCACGGCACTGCCGACCGCCAGGGCCGAGACCAGCCAGTTCCACATCATCCAGCCGCAGGTGGTGTAGTAGAACAAGCGGCTGCCGGGGCCGAGATCGCCATGCAGCCCATGCTCCTTGGCGTGTTGCAACAACACGCCGCCGGTGCTGTGGATGATGCATTTGGGCACGCCGGTGGTGCCGCTGGAGTAGAGGATGTACAGCGGATGGGCGAACGGCACGGGGACAAAATCCGGTTCGCCGCCGATGTCGTAAAAATCGTCCCAGAGCGTGACGTTGGCCTGGGTGTGGAATTCGTCGATGTGCGTATGGGGGCGGGCGTAAGGCACGACGATCAACTGCTCCAGAGTGGGCAACTGTTGGAGGATTTCGTTGACCTTGGCGCGCTGGTCGATCTCTTTGCCGGCGTAGCGATAACCGGCGCAGGTGATCAGCACTTTGGGTTCGATCTGGCCGAAACGGTCGATCACCCCTTGGGTGCCGAAGTCCGGCGAGGAACAGGACCAGATCGCCCCGAGGCTGGTGGTCGCGAGCATCGCCACCAGGGTTTGCCAGGTGTTGGGCATGCACGCCGCCACCCGGTCACCCACACCGACTCCGGCGGCTTTCAAGCTGTTTTGGAGGCCGGCGACATGGCTGGCCAGTTCGGCCCAGGTCAGTTGTTCACGCTGACCGTTTTCAGCCACCGCGACCACTGCCACGGCATCGTCGCGACGGCGCAGCAGGTGCTCGGCAAAGTTCAGGGTCGCGCCGGGGAACCACTCGGCACTGGGCATGTGCGGGCCTTCGCGCAGCACGGCGTCGGGCTGGTCGTGGAAGCGGATATCGAAGCAATCGACGATCGCCTGCCAGAAGGCTTCCCGCTGATCGATGGACCATTGGTGCAGGGCAGGGTAGTCGTCGATCTTGAGGTGATGGCGCTGATTGACGAAGCGCCGAAAGGCCTCCATGCGGGTCTTGCCGATGCGCTGGGCGCTGGGTTGCCAGAGGATGTCGGACATGGCTTGCCTCTCTTTTAGTCAGATCGTTCCCACGCTCTGCGTGGGAATGCAGCCCGGGACGCTCCGCGTCCCAAAATCGGACGCAGAGCGTCCATTGAGGCATTCCCACGCAGAGCGTGGGAACGATCCGGGTGGCGGATTACTGGGCCAACCACCCACCATCAATATTCCACGCCGCGCCCCGCACCTGGCTGCCGGCCTCGCTGCACAAGAACAGCACCAGCTCACCCAGTTGCGGCGGGGTCACGAATTCCAGGGACGGCTGCTTCTCGGCCAACAAATCATGCTGCGCCTGTTGCGGGTCAATCCCGGTGGCGGCGCGATCGTCAATCTGCTTCTGCACCAGCGGCGTCAACACCCAGCCCGGGCAAATGGCGTTGCAGGTCACCTGGGTGGTCGCAGTTTCCAGACCGACTACCTTGGTCAAGCCGATCACTCCATGCTTGGCCGCCACATAAGCGGCTTTGCCTACCGACCCCACCTGGCCATGAACCGAGGCGATGTTGATGATCCGCCCCCAATTCTTTGCACGCATACGCGGCAGGCACAGCCGGGTGCTGTGAAACACCGAGGACAAATTGATCGCGATAATCGAATCCCAGCGCTCCAGCGGAAAGTCTTCCACCGCCGCCACATGCTGGATCCCGGCGTTGTTCACCAGAATGTCGACGCCGCCGAACTCGCGCTCGGCGTAGGCGATCATCTCGGCGATGTCCTCGGGTTTGCTGACGTCCGCCGGGTGATGCCCGACCTTGCCGCCAAATTGCTGGACTTCGGCAATCACCTTCGCGGCATCGCCGAATCCGTTGAGCACCACGTTGGCGCCGGCCTTGGCCAGGCTGAGGGCGATGCCCAGGCCGATGCCGCTGGTGGAGCCGGTGACCAATGCGGTCTTGCCAGTCAGATTCGTCATGAATACCTCACACAATGCCAGTGGCGTAGAAAGTGCCGATCACCACAAAAACCGCCAGGGTCTTGATCAGCGTAATACAGAAAATGTCTTTGTAGGCTTCGCGGTGGGTCAGGCCGGTGACCGCGAGCAGGGTAATCACTGCGCCGTTGTGCGGCAGGGTGTCCATGCCGCCGCTGGCCATCGCCGCCACCCGGTGCAGCACTTCCAGCGGAATGTTTGCGGCGTGGGCGGCGGCGATGAAGTCATTGGCCATCGCCGCGAGGGCGATGCTCATGCCGCCCGAGGCGGAACCGGTGATACCGGCCAGCAGCGTCACAGTAATCGCTTCGTTGACCAGCGGGTTGGGAATGCTTTTCAGCCAGTCGGCCAGCACCAGGAAGCCCGGCAACGAGGCGATCACCGCACCAAACCCGTATTCCGACGCGGTGTTCATCGCCGCCAGCAGTGCACCGCTGACTGCACTTTTACTGCCTTCGGCCAGTTTGCTTTTGATCGCGCGGAAACCGAACGCCAGCACCATGAGGATGCCGATCAGCAGTGCCGCTTGAACCGCCCAGATGGCGGTGAGCTTGGCGATTTCGGTGGTCACCGGCGTGGCCATGCCCGGCAGCGCGAGGCTGTGGGTCTTGCCGTACCACTGCGGGATCCACTGGGTGAACAGCAGGTTCATGACGCCCACCGCCAGCAGTGGCGACAGGGCGATCCACGGGTTCGGCAGCTTGATGTCTTCGGCGGTTTCCGGCTCGTTGCGCAGCTCGGTGCCGTAACCTTCACCGGCGCGCTGAGCCTTGTTGCGTTGGCGCTGGAGGAACAGCATGCCGGTGCAGAATACGAAAATCGTCCCGATCAAACCCAGCCACGGCGCCGCCCAGGCGGTGGTGTTGAAGAAGGTGCTGGGGATGATGTTCTGGATTTGCGGGGTGCCGGGCAGGGCGTCCATGGTGAAGGAAAACGCGCCGAGGGCGATGGTCGCCGGGATCAGGCGTTTTGGGATATTGCTCTGGCGGAACATCTCGGCGGCAAACGGATACACCGCGAACACCACCACAAACAGCGACACGCCGCCGTAGGTCAGCAGCGCGCAGACCAGCACGATCACCAGCATCGCCTGGCGGGTGCCGAGCAGTTTGATCGCGGCCGCCACAATGGAGCGCGAAAAGCCCGACAACTCAATCAGCTTGCCGAACACTGCACCGAGCAGGAACACCGGGAAATACAGTTTGATGAAGCCGACCATTTTCTCCATGAACACCCCGGTAAACGCAGGGGCGACGGCGGAAGGGTCGGTGAGCAGGACGGCGCCGAGGGCGGCAATCGGGGCAAAGAGGATAACGCTGTAGCCACGGTAAGCAGCCAGCATCAACAGCGCGAGGGCTGCCAAGGCAATGATCACACTCATGGGTGTGTCTCTCCTGAATTGTTATTTTTGTAAGGTGGATCTTTTGTGGAGGAGGGCTTTAGCGGGAATCGTGCCAGGTGGTTAAGGTGTTGAAATATAAGGGGATATTGGTTTTACCTGGTGATGTTTTCAGACTTTTGTCTCTGTTTTGAGATGTATGGTGATCTGGCGGGCGCTTTCGCGGGCAAGCCTCGCTCCTACAAGTGCGAGGTGTAGGCATAATCCGCGAACGCCACGAAGCCCTGTAGGAGCAAGGCTTGCCCGCGATGGCGTACTTTCTACCAACAGAGATCAATGTCTCGTTATTGAGACTCTGCAATCCCCAACGCCACCATCTTCTTGTACAACGTCGACCGCCCAAGCCCCAACCGCGCCGCCGCTTCAATCACCTTGCCGCCACAGTGCGCGAGCGCCGATTCAATCAACTGCCGATCAAACCGCTCCCGAGCCTCACTGAACGTCTCATGGCCGACGGATTCAATCGCCTGCGCCGCCACCCGCGTCACCGGGGTCAATGTGCCAATCGCCGCCCGAATATCCGTCGCAGTCAACATCAAGTCATCGCTAAGCAACGCCGCGCGTTCCAACACATTGCGCAGTTCGCGGATGTTCCCCGGCCAGGCGTGTTGGCCCAGCAGGTCCAGTGCCTCGCGGTTCAACTCGTGCTGACTGCGCAGCTCTTCGAGAATCGCTTCGCTCAGGGCCGGGATGTCGTCGAGGCGGTCACGCAACGGCGGGACCTGGATGGGCAGCACGTTGAGGCGGTAATACAGATCGGCACGAAACTCGCCGCGCTTGATCGCTGCTTCCAGATCCGTGGAGGTCGCGGCAATCACCCGCACATCGCTCTGGATCACTTCGTTGGAGCCCACCGGCTCGAACTCTTTTTCCTGCAACACCCGCAGCAATTTGCTTTGCAGAGGCAAGGGCATGTCGCCGATCTCATCGAGGAACAGGGTGCCGCCCTGGGCGATCTGTAACTTGCCGACCCGGCCCTTGCGGTCCGCGCCGGTAAACGCGCCGGGGGCGGTGCCGAAGAACTCGGCTTCCAACAATGCCTCGGGAATCGCCGCGCTGTTGATGCTGACAAACGCCTTGTGCGCCCGGGGCGATGCCCCGTGGATGGCTTGGGCCAGCAACTCCTTGCCGGTGCCGGTTTCGCCGAGCAGCAACACCGGCGACTCGGCGCTGGCACTGCGCCGGGCACGGCGTTTGACTTCCAGGCTGGCGGCGCTGGTGCCGATGAAATGGGCGAAGTTGTACTTGGTTTGCCGCGCCCGCAGCAGCGAGCGGGTGGAAGCCAGTTCTTCCTGCATGCTCAGGTAGCGCTTGAGCATCGGCGACAGGCTGCGCAATTCGTCGAACAGCGCAAAGCCGATGGCGCCGATCACCGCGCCGGCATCGTCGTGAATTGGCAGGCGCATCACCACCAGCGGTTCCTTGGGTGTGTCCTGCATGTCCAGCAGGATCGGGCGGCCGGTGCGCACCACGTCACGCAGCAAACTGCCGGGGATCACGCTTTCACAGGCTTTGCCGATCGCGACCTCTGCCGATTCCAGGCCGAAGCGCCGGGCGTAGCGTTCGTTCATCCAGACGATATTGGCGTCGCGATCGACAATCACCGTGCCTTCGCTCGATTGCTCGATGATCTCGAACAGCGAGCGGATCGCCAGCAGGCGCACGCGCTGGTAGTCCTTGAGGCTTTCGGTGGTGTTCATGTTTGTCATGTCCGGAATGTGTGTTGTTTGTCAGGGCCTCTTCGCGGGCAAGCCTCGCTCCTACAGGGGGGTGTGGCATTCGCGAATGATGCGTACACCGAGCACTTGTAGGAGCGAGGCTTGCCCGCGAAGGCCGCGCCGCAGTTTCGAGATTCAGCCCGGATGCGCCGCCGCCAACAGCTCTTTGGTATACGGATGCTGCGGTGAATCGAACACGTCATGGCTGGCACCGCTTTCCACAACCTTGCCGTCCTTGATCACGATCATGTCATGGGCCAAAGCGCGCACCACCGCCAGGTCATGGCTGATAAACAGATAGGTCAGGCCATGCTTTTTCTGCAGGTCGCGCAGCAGGGCGACCACCTGCTTTTGCACGGTGCGGTCCAGGGCCGAGGTCGGTTCGTCCAGCAGGATCAGCGCTGGCTTGAGCACCAGCGCCCGGGCGATGGCAATGCGTTGCCGCTGGCCACCGGAAAACTCGTGGGGATAACGATCACGGCTTTGCGGGTCGAGGCCAACTTCTTCCAGGGCGCGAATCACTTCGGCCTTGCATTGCTCGGCGGTCAACTGGCTATGCACTTCCAGGCCTTCGCTGATGATCTGCGCCACCGACATCCGCGGGCTCAAACTGCCAAACGGGTCCTGGAACACCACCTGCATTTTCTTGCGCCACGGTCGCAGCTGCTTTTGCGTCAAGCCGTCCAGTGCCTCGCCCTGAAAGCGAATGCTGCCTTCGGAGTCGAGCAAACGCAGGATCGCCTGGCCGAGGGTGGACTTGCCCGAGCCGGATTCGCCCACAATGCCCAGGGTCTTGCCACGCTGGATGTTGAGGCTGATGCCATCCACTGCGTGCAACCAGGTCTTGCGCTGGAACAGACCGCCGCCGAGAGCGAATTTGACCCGCAGGTTGTCGACCTCCAGCACGTTCTCGCGCTCGTCCCGGGGCAGGGCTTCGCCTTCCGGTTCGGCGTTCAGCAACACGCAGCTGTAAGGGTGCTTCGGTTCGTTAAACAACGTCTCGCAAGGGGCTTGCTCGACGATTTCCCCGGCCTTCATCACGCACACGCGCTGGGCGATGCTGCGCACCAGATTCAGGTCATGGCTGATCAGCAACAGCGACATGCCGAGCCGTTGTTGCAGGGATTTGAGCAGCAGCAGGATTTTGCGTTGCACCGTCACATCCAGGGCGGTGGTCGGCTCGTCGGCGATCAGCAACTCGGGTTCGCAGGCCAGGGCCATCGCGATCATCACCCGTTGCCGCTGGCCTCCGGACAGTTGATGTGGATACGCTTTGAGGCGTTCCTTGGGGTGCTTGATGCCGACCAGTTCCAGCAATTCGAGAATCCGCGCCTGCGCCGCTTTGCCGGCCAGGCCTTTGTGCACCAGCAGGGTTTCGCCGATCTGCTTTTCGATGCTGTGCAGCGGGTTCAGCGAGGTCATCGGCTCCTGGAAAATCATCGCGATCCTGTCACCGCGCAGCTTGCGCAAGGCCTTGGTATCGGCGCCGACCAGTTCCTGGCCGCGATAGCGAATACTGCCGGTCGTTTCAGTGCCGATTTCCGGCAGCAATTGCAGGATCGAATGGGCCGTCACCGATTTGCCCGAACCCGACTCGCCCACCAGTGCCAGGCATTCGCCGGGGCGGATATCCAGGCACAGGTTGCGCACCACGGTCTGGCCACTGAAGGTCACGCTCAGGTCACGGATTTCGATCAGGTTGTCGCTCATGTCATCGGTCCGCTTCATGATCTGGGGTCAAAGGCATCACGCAACGCCTCGCCAATGAACACCAGCAAAGAAAGAATCAGCGCCAGGGTGAAAAACGCTGTCAACCCCAGCCACGGTGCTTGCAGATTCTGCTTGCCCTGGCCGATCAGCTCGCCCAGTGAGGCGCTGCCGGCCGGCATGCCGAAGCCGAGGAAGTCCAGGGCCGTGAGGGTCGAGATCGCGCCGGTCAGAATGAACGGCAAGTAACTCAAGGTCGCGTTCATCGCATTGGGCAGGATGTGCCGCACGATCACTTTGCGGTCGGTCAGGCCCAGCGCCCGGGCAGCCTTGACGTATTCCAGGTTGCGCCCGCGCAGGAATTCGGCGCGCACCACGTCCACCAGGGCCAGCCAGGAAAACAGCGCCATGATCCCCAGCAGCCACCAGAAATTGGGCTCGACGAACCCCGACAGGATGATCAGCAGGTACAGCACCGGCAGCCCCGACCAGACTTCCAGCAAACGTTGCCCCAACAAATCGACCCAGCCGCCGTAATAGCCTTGCAGCGCACCGGCGGCAATGCCGATCAGCGCACTGACAAAGGTCAGCATCAGGGCAAACAGAATCGACACCCGGGCGCCGAAAATCACCCGGGCCAGCACATCCCGCGCCTGGTCGTCAGTGCCCAGCCAGTTGACCTTCGACGGTGGGCTCGGCGCCGGTTTGTTCAGGTCGTAATTGGGCGTGTCATCGCTGAACGGGATCGGCGGGAACAGCAGCCAGCCGCCATCCTGTTTGATCAGCTTCTGCACATAGTCGCTGCGGTAGTCAGCCTGGAACGGCAGTTGCCCGCCGAATTCCTGCTCGGTGTGGCGCTTGAACGCCGGGAAATACAGCGAGCCCTGGTAACTGACGATCAGCGGCTTGTCGTTGGCGATCAGTTCGCCACCGAGGGTCAGCAAAAACAAGCCGATAAACAGCCACAGCGACCACCAGCCCCGGCGATTTTTCTTGAAGCGTTCGAAACGACGACGGCCCAAGGGCGAGAGCTTGAACATCAGGCGTTCCTCGCGGCGAAGTCGATACGCGGGTCGACCAGGGTGTAGCACAGGTCGCCGACCAGTTTTATCAAGAGGCCGAACAGGGTGAAGATGAACAGCGAACCGAAGACCACCGGATAGTCCCGTGATACGGCAGCTTCGTAGCTCATGCGGCCCAGGCCATCGAGGGAGAAAATCACCTCGATCAGCAACGAACCGGCGAAAAACACGCTGATGAAAGCCTGGGGGATCCCCGATACCACCAGCAGCATGGCGTTGCGAAACACGTGGCCGTACAGCACCCGACGCTCGCTCAAGCCTTTGGCGCGGGCAGTCACCACGTATTGGCGCGTGATTTCATTGAGGAAGGAGTTCTTGGTCAGGATCGTCAGCGTGGCGAAGCCGCCGATCACCAGCGCGGTAACCGGCAACACCAGGTGCCAGAAGTAATCGGCGATCTTGCCCACGGTGGACAGCGACTCGAAGTTGTCCGAGACCAGGCCGCGCACCGGGAACCAGTTCAGCGACGTGCCGCCGGCAAACACCACGATCAGGAACATGGCGAACAGGAACGCCGGCATGGCGTAGCCGATGATGATGGCGGTGCTGCTCCAGATATCGAAGTGGCTGCCGTGATGCACCGCTTTGCGGATGCCCAAGGGGATCGACACCAGGTAAGTGATCAGCGTCGCCCAGAGCCCGAGGGAAATGGTCACTGGCATTTTTTCGAGGATCAGGTCGGTCACCGTGGCGCCGCGGAAGAAACTCTTGCCAAAATCCAGTCGCGCGTAGCTTTTGAGCATCAGCCACAGGCGTTCCGGGGCCGGCTTGTCGAAACCGTATTGTTTTTCGATCTCTTTGATCAGTTGCGGGTCGAGGCCACGGCTGGCTCGGGAGCTGTTGTGCATCGTCTCGCTGGAACCGCCGCCGACCTGGGCGCCGCCGATGCCTTGCAGGTGCGCGATGGCCTGTTCCACCGGACCACCGGGCGCGGCCTGGACGATCACGAAGTTGACCAGAAGAATGATCACCAGCGTCGGGATGATCAGCAGCAAACGCCGCACTATGTACGCCCACATCAGCGCGGCCCTCCGGATTTGCCGCGCTTGATCAGTTCGGCGGTCATCTGTTCGTTGGTCAGCGGGGTGGAACTCACTTCCCACCAGCTCTCGATGGCTTCGTCATTGCTCGCTTGCACGCTGGGAATGCCGAAGCGATTCCACCACACCGTCGAACTGCCGGGCGGGTAATAGTTGGGAATCCAGTAGTAATTCCATTGCAGCACCCGATCCAGGGCGTGGGCATAGTGCAACATGTCGGCCTGGGTGTTGGCGCGGATCAGGCCGCTGATCAACGTATCCACCGCCGGGTTCTTCAGCACCATGTAATTGTTGGCGCCGGGATCGTTGGCGGAGGCCGAGCCGAAGTAGTTGACCAGTTCGCCGCCGGGGGAGGTGGTCACCGGGTAGCCGGTGATGATCATGTCGTAGTCCCTGGACATCAGGCGGTTGACGTATTGGGACGAGTCGATGCGACGGATGTTGAGGTCGATACCGATCTGTTTCAGCGTGCGCTTGTAAGGCAGCAGCAACCGGTCGATACCGTTCTGGCTGGTGAGGAAGGTAAAGCTCAGCGGCTCGCCCTGGGCATTCACCAACTGATCGCCATCGGGTTTCCAGCCGGCCTGTTCGAGCAGCTCCAGGGCCTGCAATTGCTTGTCGCGGATCACGCCGCTGCCATCGGTCTTGGGCGCTTCGAAGACCTGGGTGAACACTTCATCGGGAATCTGCCCGCGCAAGGGCTCGAGAATCGCCAGCTCAGCGGCATCCGGGAGCTTGCGCGCCGCCAGGTCGGTGTTGGAAAAGAAGCTCTGCTGGCGGATGTAAAGGCCGCGCATCATCTGCCGGTTGCTCCATTCGAAATCCCAGAGCATGGCCAGGGCCTGGCGCACACGGCGGTCCTGGAATATCGGGTTTTGCAGGTTGAAGACGAATCCCTGGGCTGTTTGCGGTGCGTCGGTGGCCAGGTGGGCCTTGCGCAGGCGACCGTCGCTCAGGGCCGGACCTTCGTAGCCGATGGAGTAACCGGTGGCGGAGAACTCGCGGTTGTAGTCGTAGGCGCCGCCGCGCAGCACCTGGCGGGCGACGTCGGTGTCGCCGAAGTACTCGATGCTGAAATGGTCGAAGTTATAGAGGCCGCGGCTGACCGGCAGGTCCTTGCCCCACCAGTCGGCGTTGCGCTCGAAGGTAATGCTGCGCCCGGAGTCGACCTTGCTGACCCGATACGGGCCACTGCCCAGCGGGGGTTCGTAACCGCCGCCGCTGGCGAAATCGCGGGTCTTCCACCAATGCTCGGGGAATACCGGCAGAGTCGCGATGTCCAGGGGCAGGGTGCGGTTTTCGTTGCTTTTGAAGTCGAACCGGACGGTCAGCGGCGACTCGACTTCAACGCCTTTGACGTCGGCGAACTGGGTGCGGTAGCGCAGGCTGCCCTGGGTCATCAGCAGATCGAAGGTGTAGCGCACATCTTCGGCAGTGATGGGCTGGCCATCGGCGAAGCGTGCCTTGGGGTTCAGGTAGAAACGCAGGGACAGACCGTCCTCGGAACGCTCCATCTTCTGCGCCACCAGACCGTACACCGTATAGGGCTCATCCTGCGAACGCTGGGCCAGGGGTGAGTAGAGCAGGCCATCGATCTGGTTCACGCCGATGCCCTTGTCGATGTAGGGCAGCACATGGTCGAAGTGACCGATCTCAATGGCCGAACGGCGCATCGTGCCGCCCTTGGGTGCTTGCGGGTTGGTGTAGGCGAAATGACTGAAGCCCGGGGGATATTTCGCCGGTTCGCCATACACGGTCAACGCGTGTTGCGGTGCTGCATTCACACCAGCGGCACTCAGCAGCAGGGCCACGGCAGTGAATATCAAAGTGGGGAAAGCCAGTCGCATTGTCAGCCTTAGAGCCGGGTGATCGATAACCACAATTTGTACGCTAGCAGCGCGTCACTCGCCAGTCGAAACACGTAACCAAAACACAACGGCCCACCAAAAGGCGGGCCGTTGCGCAGAAAACACAGGCGTCAGATCAATCCTGGCGGCTGGTCACTTCCAGCAGGTGATAACCGAACTGGGTTTTGACCGGGCCTTGCACCACGTTGATCGGTGCGCTGAAGACCACGGTGTCGAATTCCTTGACCATCTGGCCTGGACCGAACGAACCCAGGTCGCCGCCCTGGCGGCTGGACGGGCAAGTGGAGTTAGCCTTGGCAACTTCGGCGAAATCAGCGCCGCCTTCAATCTGGGCCTTGAGTTCGTTGCACTTTGCTTCGCTGGCAACAAGGATGTGACGGGCAGTGGCTTTAGCCATGGGAAAATTCTCCTTTCAATGTTCAGTAAAGTGCTGAGCCTACCGGATTCAGTGGCCTATTTCTTCTCAAAGTTCCATCTGAAGCCGGTCGGGCATTGGGGCATTAATATAAGGAAGGGTTTACAGGCCGGCATTTCTCAAGCGCTCGGCGTGTTGCACGTACAGCTCGATCGGGTTGACACCTTTGCGACCTCGTCCGGCTGTCTGACCCAGGCTGTCCATGTGATCCATTGGATAGTCGGAGCGGATCACTTTGCCCAAGTGAGAGCTGTAGCGTCCGACCAGTCCGTCGTTTTGTCCGGCCTCGGTGATGAAGTACTCGGAAAACGCCCGGCAAAAAGCGTGTGCCGGATCGAAACCACTGAGCCCTTCATCAAGGATGCTGCCTTGCAGGGTGCCGCTCCAGGAGTAATACCGCACGCCGTTGACCAACTCTCGACCCTTGCCGCCCCAGGTTTTCGGCAGCCCCTGTGGGTACTTGTCGTTGAAGGCACCCACGCCTTCGGTGGTCAGTGCGTTAAGCGCGGCGATTGCGTTTTGAGGCAACTGCTGGTTACCGCTCAGCAACGACAGGAAGTCTGCAAACGCGGTGGCGACTTTTCTCGCCACATGCTCCGGCAAGCGTCCTGGCGTAAGGGCCTTGCGCAGAAAGTCAGCCAGTTCCGAGCCGTGATTCGGGCCGCTGACGGACGTCACCGAGGCTACCCGCTCCGGAGCGACGGCGGCGGCGTAACGTGCGGCCAGTGCGCCCTGGCTGTGACCGATCAGGTTGACCTGGCTTGCGCCGGTCCCTTCCAGTACCCGTTCGATCTGTGCCAAAAGCTGGTCGCCGCGCACTTCGTTGCTATGGGTAGCTGACAGGTGGGGAACGAAGACTCTGGCGCCATAGCTTCTCAGTGCCTGCTTGACGTCATGGAACAGTTCGAACTGACCGATGCGATCGAAACCGAAGAGCCCATGTACCAGCAGGATTGGATGCTGAGTTGTTGCATTCCGTTGCATGTTCGTACCTTTTTCGCGGAAGTTCGTAGATGTGGCAGGGGCTCCACTCTAAAACACTCCCGTAGCCGGGCGATGTATGAAAAATCCGCTGTGCTCGAAGGAAAGCGGTATAGGAAAAGTATGAAAATTCGGAACAGGACGAAGCCTACGTCGGAACATTTCGACATCTTTTTAAGCAGCCAAGAGAAATTCTCATCAACGGCCTACTAGGTAATCAGCATTTGCCCCGGTCCTCTGACGTGATCGCCTGACATCGCCGAACGCAGCGATGGGTTTCAATAGGCTTCGTTCGACGCCGGCCTGCGGGTCGGTTCATATGTCCAAGGACTGGAGTAAATGAATGAGCCTAATTGAAGTAGAAGCAGCGAAGCTGGCGTTGTCCGCCCCGCAGTTGGTGCAGGCCGACAATGCCGTTCTTGACCCTTCGAGCAAAAAAGCGGTCGTCAATGTCTTGCCTTATTCAGGCATGGCGAGCGGAGACAGGCTGGTGTTGCACTGGTCCGGGATTGACGCCGAGGGGTTGGTCTATCGGCACGAGGTCACGCACTTTGTCAGCCAGAGGCAGGTTGGCAAGGACGTTGTGTTTGTCGTCGCCAGTCCTCATATCGTTGCGCTGGATGGCGGTTACCTGGAGATCTACTACACGCTCACCAGCCGTTGTTTGCCCGAGCCCGTGCAGTCCCGACGTTTGCAATTGAATGTTGGTGATACATCTTCCGGAGTGTTGCCGTTGTTCGTGAATGATGCCGTGGGCGGCAAGCTTGATCCGGCCCGGGTGGGTGAGGGCGCACGCATCACGATTCGACCTTACGCCCGGATGGCGGCCGGCGATCGGGTTGTGCTGTTCTGGGAAGGTGCTACAGCGGAAACGAGCTTCAACGACAGGTTGAGTATCGAATCCTTCGCGGTGGGGCACGAAGTATCGTTCTGGGTAAATCCGGAGTTCATCGTCTCAGGCCTCGGATCGTCGGTGATCCTGCGTTACTGCATTGAACAGCATGGGCAGGCGCCGCTTTATTCGGACCCGATGCCGTTGTCCATCGGGCCTCTGGAACGAGCGCCGCTGTTGGCCCCCATCGTCCTGGAGGCCGATGAAGGCTGGCTGGATCTGCAGGACTCGATCGATGGCGTCACTGTCGTGATTGATGGTGCACGAACCGAGGAAGGCGAACTGGTGTACCTGAAGTGTGACGGCACTGAATTCAGTCATCGGGACGAGCGTGAAATCTCCCAGGAGATGGCCGGTGAACCACTGGTGTTCATTGTTCCTTACCGGTTCTGGAGAGAGCATCAAGGCTCGACGGTTCGGGTCGGTTATTCGGTCGAACGGCTCGATGATGTGAGCCAGCAATCAGAAGTGGTACTGGTTCAGGTGCAGGAGTAAGTCGTTCGCGACTTTCCAGTCTTCGCTTGAAGACTGGAAGGAAGCCATGAGTCATGCCGGTTGACGTGCGTGGTGCTGTGTCCGCAGACGGTCGGCAGCCTGGCGCAGCAGGTGTTCCGTGCCAGTCCAGCCGAGGCAGCCGTCTGTTATCGATACCCCGTATTGCAAGGACGAACCCAGCGCTTGGCAGCCTTCGAAGAGATGACTTTCAATCATCATGCCGATTAGCGAGCGATCACCTTGCAGGCGCTGCTCGAGCACATCCTTGAATATGGCGGGCTGACGCAATGGGTCTTTACCGCTGTTGGCGTGGCTGCAATCGACCATGATTCGCGCGGGGATCTTCAGCCTGCTCAAGTCATGGTTGATCCGGGAAACGCTATCGCGGTCGTAGTTGGGCCCGTGATGTCCTCCGCGCAATACCAGGTGGGTATCCGGATTGCCGGGGGTTTGAATGATTGCGGGATGCCCTTGGCTATCGACACCGAAATGTCGGTGGGGATGAGCTGCCGAGCGCATGGCGTCACTGGCGACCGTGACGCCGCCATCGGTGCCGTTCTTGAAGCCTACTGGCATGCTCAGGCCACTGGCCATTTCCCGGTGGATCTGCGATTCGGTGGTGCGCGCACCGATGGCGACCCAACTGAGCAAGTCGTCGAAGTATCCGGCTGCCATCGGTTGCAGCAGTTCGGTAGCAATCGGCAAGCCGAGGCGGAGCATTTCACGCATCAGCTCCCGGGACAGGGTCAGGCCACCGGCCATGTCATCGCTGCCATCCAGTTGCGGGTCGTAGGCCAGGCCTTTCCAGCCGATGGTGGTGCGGGGTTTTTCGACGTAGGCACGCATCACCAGGAGCATTTCATCGCTGACTTCAGCGGCCAGGCGAGCAAGGTTGCCGGCGTATTCGAGTGCTGACTTCGGATCATGGAGGGAGCAGGGACCGACGATAACCAACAGGCGGGAGTCTTCACCGTTGAGGATCGATTGGACCGCGTGGCGGTGGGCGGCGACTTGCTGGGTCAGGGCATTGTTGAGCGGCAGTTGCTGTTTGAGTTGCAACGAGCAGGGCAGGCGCAGGCTCAGCGCTTCATTGGCCGGGCTCAAGGTGGACAGTGGCAAGGCAGAGACGGACGAGTTCATATTCAGGCTTCCTGGGCTGGCAGCGGGTTCGTTCCCGCGTACTCGGCCCTACTGGGGTGTTCGACAATTGGCCGGATTGGCTGCGTGTGTGTGCTTGCCACCTGTGGGTGACCGATCGGAGGCGGCAGGCTGTCCCGAGCGGAGGCTGGTAAATCGCCAGGCGGTAAAACTGTCGTGACGGTAATAAGTGGCGTAGTTCATGTCGTGAATCCTCAAGTTGTCTGGGGTGTCGCTAAAAATGTAGGTAGCTGATGGCAGGACGCTGAAAAAACAAAACCCCCGGTCGGGGAGCCGACCGGGGGTTGAGAATTCTCTGGTGGCGACCCGTTTAAAGTGGGCGCCGTGTGGGTATCAGGCGCGCCAGTGGCTAAACCAATACCCAAAATAAAAGCTGACCGGAGCACAAACGTCATTCACCCGGGCAGCCGCCACCGAGCGCAGGGCGCTGACGGTAAGAAGCTGAGAAGGGGTGTTGAACATGGTCTGTCTCCGATGAATGCGCCGAGCTTACTAGAGGGCGGTAGGCGGATTCAATCAGAAAATGCTATCGGGCACCGGCGGCGTTTTCTATCGCTTGAGTGCCGGGAGGGTTGTGACACACTCGATGCTTCGCTACATGCAGTCATCATCGCGGGGCTTGAATGATTTACCAATTACGTCCGGCGACATCCCGGGATCTGGATTTCGCTCGGGCCCTGACCTGTCAAAACATGTTGCCTTACTACATCCAGTACGAACTGCCCTGGCTGGATGAGGCCTTTGATGTGGCGTGGGCGGGAAGAGAAAACTGGTTGATTATGCGGGGCGACGTTTCGCTGGGTTATGTCAGCCTCAGCCGTGATGCCAGGGCCTTGTACATCCGCGAACTGCACATATCCGACGCCTTCCGGGGGCTGGGAGCCGGTTCCTGGGCGATCGATCAGGTATTGGCAATGGTCCAGACGGAACGACGGCCGGCCTTGCGCCTGACGGTCTTTAAAAATAATCCGGCGCAGGCGCTGTATCGGCGAATGGGGCTGGAGGTGGTCGGCGAGGATGAGTGTTTCCTGAGAATGCAGCGTGAAGTCGATGCCCCTCGTCGCTGAAACACACAGAGGGCAAGCCTCAAAAGATGAATTGAAACTTTTTATATGATGCTTGCCGCTAGGTCTGCCAGTCGCTTTTTGCTAAGGTGTCGGCAACCCAATACGACCATATCGCGAGGTGTCTGCTTGATTAGGGTGCTAGTAGTCGATGACCATGATCTCGTTCGTACAGGCATTACACGAATGCTGGCTGACATCGATGGCCTGCAAGTAGTCGGCCAGGCCGAGTCAGGGGAGGAATCCCTGCTCAAGGCGCGTGAGTTGAAACCTGATGTGGTACTGATGGACGTCAAGATGCCCGGGATCGGCGGTCTTGAGGCCACGCGAAAACTGCTGCGCAGTCATCCGGACATCAAAGTCGTCGCGGTCACTGTGTGCGAGGAGGATCCGTTTCCTACACGGCTGTTGCAGGCCGGGGCGGCGGGTTATCTGACCAAGGGCGCAGGCTTGCCGGAAATGGTCCAGGCCATTCGCCTGGTATTTGCCGGGCAACGCTACATCAGCCCGCAGATCGCCCAGCAATTGGCAATCAAGTCGTTCCAGCCGACCAACGATTCGCCTTTCGACGCGTTGTCGGAGCGGGAGATCCAGATCGCCTTGATGATTGTCGGCTGCCAGAAGGTCCAGATCATTTCCGACAAACTCTGCCTGTCGCCGAAAACCGTGAATACCTACCGTTACCGCATTTTCGAAAAGCTTTCGATCAGCAGCGACGTTGAACTGACGCTGTTGGCGGTTCGTCACGGCATGGTCGATGCCAATCTCTGAAAATGAATGAAGTCTTCGATCCGAGTGCATTTCTGTCGACGGTGAGTGGGCGCCCTGGCGTCTATCGCATGTTCGACAGCGACGCGCGCCTGCTTTACGTCGGCAAGGCCAAGAATCTCAAGAAACGCCTGGCGAGCTATTTCCGCAAAACCGGCCTGGCACCCAAGACGGCTGCGCTGGTGGGTCGTATCGCTCAGGTCGAAACCACGATCACGTCCAACGAAACCGAAGCCCTGTTGCTTGAGCAGACGCTGATCAAGGAATGGCGTCCGCCCTACAACATCCTGCTGCGCGACGACAAATCCTACCCGTATGTCTTCCTCTCCGATGGCCAGTTCCCTCGGCTGAGCATCCACCGTGGCGCGAAAAAGGCCAAGGGCAAGTATTTCGGTCCCTATCCCAGTGCCGGCGCCATCCGTGAAAGCCTGAGCCTGCTGCAAAAGACCTTCTTCGTTCGTCAGTGCGAAGACAGCTACTACAAGAACCGCACGCGACCTTGCCTGCAATACCAGATCAAACGCTGCAAGGCGCCGTGTGTCGGGCTCGTGGAGCCGCAAGTGTATGCCGAGGACGTTCGTCACTCGGTGATGTTCCTTGAAGGGCGCAGCAATGCACTGACGGACGAGCTGTCTGCTGGAATGGAGGAGGCGGCAATCAACCTCGAATTTGAGCGCGCAGCCGAATTGCGCGATCAAATTTCATTGCTGCGTCGGGTCCAGGACCAGCAAAGCATGGAAGGCGGGACGGGCGACATCGATGTGATCGCCGCGTTCATCAATCCGGGCGGTGCCTGTGTTCATTTGATCAGCGTGCGTGGCGGTCGGGTGCTGGGCAGCAAGAACTTCTTCCCGCAAGTGGGGATTGAAGAGGACGTTTCCGAAGTCATGGCGGCGTTTCTGGGCCAGTACTACATCAGCAGTCCCGAACGGGATTTGCCGAGCGAGTTGATCGTCAACGTGGTTCACGATGATTTCCCGGTCCTGATCTCGGCCATCGACGAGCTGCGCGGTCGCGAATTGTCCATCAGTCACCGGGTTCGCGGTACGCGTGCGCGCTGGCAACAGTTGGCCGTCACCAATGCCGAGCAGGCGTTGAGTGCGCGACTGGCCAATCGTCAGCACGTCGCGGCCCGTTTCGACGCGCTGGCCGAGGTCCTGAACCTGGATGAACCACCGCAGCGCCTGGAGTGCTATGACATCAGTCACTCCAGCGGTGAAGCCACCGTGGCATCCTGCGTGGTGTTCGGTCCGGAAGGCCCGATCAAGTCCGACTACCGTCGTTACAACATCGAAGGCGTGACGCCGGGCGATGACTATGCTGCGATGCACCAGGCCCTGACCCGGCGCTTCAGCAAGCTGAAGGACGGCGAGGGCAAGCTTCCGGACATCCTGCTGGTAGACGGCGGCAAAGGTCAGCTGTCCATGGCCCGCGACGTGCTCAATGAACTGGCAGTGCCCGACCTGATTCTGTTGGGCGTGGCCAAGGGCGCGACGCGCAAGGCCGGTTTTGAAACCTTGTACCTGAATGACGCTGCACACGAATTCACATTGCGCGGTGATTCCCCCGCGCTGCATTTGATCCAGCAGATTCGCGACGAAGCCCACCGTTTTGCCATCACCGGGCACCGGGCACGGCGGGGCAAAACCCGCCGCACCTCCACGCTTGAAGGCGTTGCAGGTGTCGGGCCGACACGTCGGCGCGATTTGTTGAAACATTTTGGTGGATTGCAGGAGCTGTCTCGTGCCAGCATCGAAGAGATCGCCAAAGCACCCGGGATCAGTAAAAAGCTCGCAGAGTCGATTTATGCAAATCTGCACAGCGAGTAGAATGCCAACTCACCTCGTAGCCAGTTGTGCCGATGAATATCCCTAATCTGATTACCGTTCTACGCGTCCTGCTCATCCCTATCTTCATTTTGCTGTTTTACCTGCCTTACCAATGGAGCTACCTGGCCTCCAGTTCGGTCTTCGCGTTCGCCGCCGCCACTGACTGGCTCGACGGATACCTGGCCCGCCGCCTGGAACAAAGCACACCATTCGGGGCTTTCCTCGATCCGGTGGCCGACAAATTGATGGTAGCCGTCGCGCTGGTGTTGCTGGTGCAAGAACACGGCAACCTGTGGCTTACGCTGCCGGCTGCGGTCATTATCGGTCGCGAGATTGTCGTCTCGGCGCTGCGAGAGTGGATGGCCGAACTCGGCGCACGCGCTCACGTCGCAGTGTCGAACCTGGGCAAATGGAAAACCGCCGCGCAAATGCTCGCGTTAGTCATCCTGTTGGCCAACCCGTCGGACTTCTCGTTCTGGGTGCTGTTCGGCTACGCTTTGTTGCTGGTGTCTGCAGGCCTGACATTGTGGTCCATGGTCCAGTATCTACGGGCTGCCTGGCCGCATCTGAAGACCGACGTTGAAAAGAAATAAAACTTTTTTGAATCAAAGGGTTGACGGGGCTTCTGGATTCTATAGAATGCGCCACACCAAGACGCGGGAATAGCTCAGTTGGTAGAGCACGACCTTGCCAAGGTCGGGGTCGCGAGTTCGAGTCTCGTTTCCCGCTCCAGATGTTGATCTACAGATGTCTACCGATGTCTGTAAGTCATTGAAAATAGAGGCTTCGGCCTCTTTTTTCGTTCCGGCGATTTCTACTGGAAACCACCCCCAGCCACACATTTTTTGTACATTAAAACGTACATCGAAATCCGGGCCTAAGGCGTGTCAGTTTTCAGATAGATGATGCATTGCTGGAACCCGTACATCTCTCCTCAATCGTTCGAGACGAGGAGATGTACGCATGCCTTTGACTGATACGGCTGTCCGCCAAGCAAAAAACCTCGGAAAAAATTACAGCCTCAAGGATATGGATGGCTTGCACCTATTCGTCAGCTCGAAAGGTGCCAAGAGCTGGCATTTTCGTTTCACTTGGCTGGGCAAGCCGGCTCGGATTTCTTTAGGCATGTATCCGGAGCTGACCCTTAAAGATGCCAGGTCATCTCGTGACAGCGCGCGTTCCTTGGTAGCCAAGGGTGTCG
Source organism: Pseudomonas sp. Emmai (assembly GCF_055179735.1). Lineage (NCBI taxonomy): Bacteria > Pseudomonadati > Pseudomonadota > Gammaproteobacteria > Pseudomonadales > Pseudomonadaceae > Pseudomonas > Pseudomonas sp. Emmai. The sequence continues at coordinate 3,602,259 of NZ_CM143685.1, forward strand.
ATCCTCGAGCTGCCCGCAGAGAGGATCGCTTCGCCGCGTTAGCCGCGGACGAAAATTCCTTTGCTGCAGTCTTTCTTGCCTGGCGAACGTTCAAAGCGGTCACTCTGAGTCTTGGGCGCCAAACCTCGCTTTCACAAATGGATCGCATTTTCGCCAACGATGTTTTGCCTCTGTTGGGGGCATTACCTATCAATGAAATTTCCCGTCAGCACTTGATCGAATTGCTACGCAGGATCGAGAGTCGTCAAGCGTTTACGATTGCAGAAAAATGCCGAACCTGGTTCAACCAAATGTTTCGCTATGCCATGGTTGAAAGAGGATTGCAGAGCAATCCCTCTGCAGATCTCGATATTGTCGCGATCCCTAAACCTCCGGTAGAGAACAATCCCTATTTAGTCATGGAGGAGATGCCTCTTTTTTTACAAAAATTACGAAACTATGGGGGCAGCACCGCAACGATTTTGGGCCTGCGCTTGTTGTTCCTTACGGGCGTACGTACCGGTGAATTGCGTTTGGCTGTTCCTGAGCAGTTCGACTTGGTTAAAGGGATATGGACAATACCGGCCGTGGTCGTCAAACAGTTGCAGGTAAGGCTACGCAAAGAGGGAAATAAAATTCCGCCCTATGTGGTGCCGCTATCACGTCAAGCGATAGCGATCATTCGAGAGTTACTGAAGCTCCGGCGACCAGCTCAGCGCTATCTACTATCCCATCGTAGTGATCTGTCAAAAAGGATGAGCGAGAACACCCTTAATGGCGCGCTCAAGCGTATGGGCTACGAAAGGCAGCTCACGGGGCATGGAATTCGCGCAACGCTCTCTACAGCGCTCAATGAGCTTGGCTACGAAGAAAAATGGATTGATGCGCAGTTGTCACATGCTGAGCCCAACACAGTTCGGGCTACTTACAATCACGCCCTCTATGTCGAACAGCGGCAGCGAATGATGCAGGATTGGGCAGACCAGCTTGATCGGTGGGAGCGGGGCGAGAAGGGCGTCGTCATTGCTCCAGCACTCAACCCGTCTGGCGAGCTGGATATGATTGCTGAGTATCTGAAGAAGCTGGCAGCTGGTGGCAGCCCACAGCTTGGCGGAGCTTTGGGGCGTGAGCGGGCGGCGTTGTCACGGGGGTTTTAAATTCCCGACGTCTTTAGACGGATTGAAGCGGTCGTTACCATCACCACCTCGGGACGGTTGCCTCAGAACGTGGGGAGTTACAAATACCTCAGTGCTGGGTTGCTCATTGATCGTGCGTTCACAGAAGTGAGTTCGCTACAGTGAGAAGCTAAATTTTTGGGGCGTGTTTATGAACCTCTCTGATGCAACCCTGGTGCTTCTTTTGGCCGCTCGTATCCATGGAACCGACGAGGCAGTTAGGGCTTCGGCAAAAAGCGTTGTGAAGAAGCTTCCACGAAGCAAGCGTGACCTCATCTACAAGGTGATTGAAGCAAAAAGTCCACTTCATCTCGTGGGCTTCATTGCTGAAAATCTGGATGACTTATGATTCCTCGCGATCATGTTGATGCGTTCGTGTTGACTGGTTTGTAGCCCTACCGAGTGAACTGCCCTTTCTCTTCAGACGATTTTGAATCCTTGGGGCGGGATGTTTTCGCTTCACTGCTTGAAGCTGCCGAAATCAGCGACCTCAATATTCGCCACATCCCCTAACCTTTGCCGACTACTCCTACATTTTTCCATTGGCATATTTGCTAGCGTGAGTGGCTCATATCGGCTATCACTCAGTGACGGTGGTGAGCCGTCTTTTCTAGAAAGGAAGGGTTGGAAGGTGATGGATCACTCACTCCCGTTGAAGGGTATCGATCAAGGGAAAATCGAATCGTTGCGCGTCCGGATGGATGAGGCGGGATGCGTTTTCGAGTTTGTCGTCGTCGCTCCTGATAGTGATGCTCTGATTGATGAAGCAATGCATCGACGAGCCTTGGGTGAGCTTTACGAGCAGATTATGATTGGTCAGCTTGAGTGGCATCGCAGGCTTGTCCAGACATTGCCAGAAGCCGAATATCCAGAGCCCACCATGACATGGAATCTGGAAAAGGCCACGGCCACTCTGCTGACCCAAGCGCAGGTTCGCAATCTGACACTGTCGGAAGAAGGTGAGCTAGGTGCCTTGACACTCTATGGTCATTTTCGCGAGTCGCGTGATCTGACTGCGTTAAACCAAGATACGGATGGGACTAAAGCGCTTTTTCGCGATTGGCTCGGGATAATCGGAATTGAGGATCACGAGGATATCGTCGTGCTTAACTGGATCAAGGAAGATGACGAAAAAAGACTTCATGGTGATTCAGGACCGGTCATTGAACCATGGAGCGAGTATTTCAGTTCAGGGGTGGCATGGCGGAGCGGTTGGTGTTTGACCATTTGGAATCCACGATTCCGTCTGCTCAGCGCCATTGCTGCCAGTGGTGCAAGTCGAGAGCATTAGATCGAGCAACGATGAGCGCATGTCTTATCATGCACTGGTCGTCATTCGTTGTTTGAGCGTCCCGAAGGGATATTCAGGATTACTAGTTATACCCTGCCACAATTACAGCGCAGTCCGAAGGGATAAGAGATCTTCTGTAGAGTTCGTGAGGACATGGTCTCTGTCCCAACTGCACGATGGCGCCGTATTCCTCCGTGGGCACCATGCGAGTATCGGTCGACAGTTTTCGTAGGCCACGGCTAAGATCGCCGTCCAACCTTTCAAGGATGATCACCCGCGATGTACCGTACGATCAACGTTCATGTCGATGAGTCCAGTTGGCCTGGCGTCGGCAAGATTCCAAGTTTCCCGGCTGCTTTCACTGCAGGCACCCACAGTTTCGATCTGAACATCAACTCGATGTTATTGATGATCGGCTACCTGACAACACCGACTTCTGTCACTGGCGTGTCGCTTGCAGAATTCTGGGCGTGGGTGAGGTATCTGGCAGCGATCACCTCCCGTGATGCGGACCTGCGTTTGACAAGAAGCTATGCAGATCTCGATGCGCACCAGAAAACCATTCTGAGCGATGACTTCGGAATGGGAGTGCCGATGGTCTGGCTCATGAAGCATTTGCAATTGGTTGAAATTGTCGATGGTCGCTACTTTTTGCAGCGATACAGCGCAAGTCATGGCGCACACCAACATCGTACCGCAAAGCGAGGGCCGAACAAGACGCCTGATTTTGTGGCACGAGACCGCGATGGCAACTGGCACATTATGGAATGCAAGGGCACTCAGTCTGGCGAGGCTTTCAGGGATCGTCAAATCGGTTCAGGCATATCCCAGAAACTCTCGATCAGGTTCCCACCCGGGCACACAGGCCAACGGTTGGTTTCAGGTCTCAGCATCGGCATTGAAGATGGCAATCGAAGTCACCTGAGGATCATTGATCCAGTGCCCGACGATCCTGTAATTATTGCCGAAAGTGAACTGGAGTTTGCCAAGGACGCCGCAACCCGTGGCGTAATGGCCAAATTGCTTCGGTCGACAGGCTTCGAAATTGCGGCAGAGGCGGTAGCCGCACCGTTCGGCACACCACAAGCCATGCCTCCCTCGACTGGAAAAGCAGATAAGAAACGCGTCGAGTTACTGGCGGATCGAGACCGTCGCGCACGAGAAGAGCTGCTTGAAAGTACCTCAAGACGTCACCTTTTCGATGATCGCTATCGTGGTCGAGAGGTTGCTTTCCAGTTGCCGAGGCCAATCTATATTCATGGCGCTGCGATTTCAAAAGTTACCGTAAGACAAGGTATCAATCTGGATGCACTCGACCTGCTCAGAGAGCAACCTACTATCGAGACACTGGTCGACCCATCCCGTAACCATTGGATCGATATGATGGGAACTAACATTATTCACGATGACGAGAAAACCGCGACGTTGCAAATCGGAGACATTTTCCGGTCCGAGTTGATTCTAGAATGGTGGCCTGATGGCGATGCTATTCATTTCAGATGGTTCGGCTGTACGATGCCGTAAAGTTTCAACTTGAGATGCAGTGTGGAGCGCGAAATACTAACGGCCACCGGTTGTCGCTCTCGCTTTCCCTGCGCTGGCGCTGCAAAAGCTCCAGCAGGCGGGCCGGTGCAGGGCTTCGAAATCGCTGATAGTCCGTTGACCGCGGGCCGAATCGCTCGGGCATGTCCCGCTTAGTATTCGGTGGCATCACTAGCACAACACACGAATACTTACTCTGGCTTGTTGAATCAGTCAAACTCGAATACCGCTCTCTAGAGCAACGCATCATTTTAACATTCAACCCAAATCAGCTATCGAAGAAAATATCAGACACAAAGGAAAAACTAGACGAGGTGGAATCCCTTATCAAAGGGGACGAGCTTCTTAAGCCAATGGAGTTTCCGTTTCGCGGAACACAAAATACTTTAAAAGCGTAAGCGCCGTGCCAAACGGGTATGAAGATATTTATAAAAATATTATCAGACCAGTCCAGGAAGATGGCCGATCTGGCGTCAGGGCAACAGTTCGCTGGTTGCAATAAGCATAATTTCTACTGCGTTATCTTGGGTCATTAGCGATTTTGACAAAATATCTACCCTCGTCAATGGTGCTTAACAAATGGTTCAAGTCGTTCGCGGGGACCGACCAAGCCGGCTCCTTAGCTTAGTCGTTAGGCCTCACAGCTACAGCCACAGGCATTTCTTATGAATACCAACCGCTCCGTCTCTGCCGCTATTGGTGAATACCTGGTTCTTGGCGAACTGCTGAAGAGGAACATCGAAGCCTATCTGGCTCACGGGGAAACCCAAAAGGGATGGGACGTCGTAATCGTCACGAACGAGAGCACGAAGCGCGTTCAAGTTAAAACGATCGATTGGCCAAACCAACTAGCGGTCAATGGAAACTTTGCAGGTGGGTTTGACTATCTCGTCATTGTTCTGCTTGACAGGATAAATCCCCGCAGTCGGTTCTTTGTGTTTGAGCATGCGGAACTTGAAGCTCTTCTCTCCGCTCCGAATGAATTGAGGGCGGGGGGAAAACGAACCCTAACAATGAGTCAGAGATCAATGGACTCTAGGGTTAAACTTCACGAAGACAACTGGAAAGTCATGGAGACTGCGCCCACGGAGTCGAGACAAGAAGTCGTACATGCAGCGCCAGAGAGTGAGAGCTAGCCTTCCATCGATAGGGCGTCGCCACTACGACAGACCTTAGTGCCCAATGTGGTCATAGCATTCTTACGTGGGTAACTGCTTCTAGCCGATTGCTGCCAGCCCAAAAGGGTGCCGGTGTCGGCCATAAGGTCAACTGCCCGCTGTGCAAGGGGATCTTCCCCATTGCGGAGGCAATAGAACCTACACCGTCGACGGGACCCCAATTGCTCTGCACGGCATGAAAACAGCCTGTGGTGCCAGCCTAATTGTCTGTGGCCCCAAAGGCGCATTGATCAGATGAATCCAACTCATTTGGAAATCGCTACTCGCCCGAATTGAGTGGCCTTTCGTCGCGTAAAGCCCGCTGATATCCATCCCAACCTGACAGAGCCAGTGCGCGGTATGCGATACTGGCTCAGTAATGGCACTGGCGTGTGCCTGGATTTGGATCGGTACAAGGACTGAACCTGCATGACACGGACGAAGGCAGCGGCTGCCACTTTGCAGCGCTTGTATAGCGGGATGGTTCAATGACTCAGGGAGCTTTTCAGAGTTTTCGCTTGGCGAAATGGTTAGGTCCCACCTGTGCCTCTTTGGACATCGCCTCCAACGGATTGATAGCCGTTGACTGGACAGGGCAAGCATCAAAGGTCCTCGTGGCCGGCATGCCCAAACCGCCTCAGCTCAACCGCTGGTTGGGAGTTTCCTGCTTAACGCTGACATTGCCCACTGGCCAATTGAAGGCCATCGGGTGGGGCGTTAAACGTGCGGATGACATCTGGCGTGCGACATTACGTGAATGGTACGGCAACCGCGTGCTGGTCATTGGCGAGGCCCTGAATGCGTTCTACAACATTGTTCGAGCATTCAATTACTGCCGGCGCTCGCAATGGACACTTCTGCATGCTTCGCTGGTCAAGCAATCCAAGCAATGGCCGGCATTACCTCCCAGAGGTTTAGGCGTTCTATCAGGACCTGAGCGCAAGATTCTGACCCGGGCCTGGTCGTGGGTTCGCGACGGCGAGAAGTGCCTGCGTCGTTGGCGTAAGCATTACGTGAAGCTCAGCCTCGTCGAGCATGCTGAGTTGTTCGACACCATCGAATCGATGCCGCTCACGCTCAACCAGCGTCTCGCTTGTATCGTGGACGAGGACAACAACCTCGTGCTTGCCGGGGCGGGAACGGGCAAGACCAGTACAACCATGGGACGAGTCGCCTTCCTGGTGCGCAGCGGGCAAGCGCAACCTGAGGACATTTTGCTGTTGGCTTACGGGAAGGATGCCGCCGATGAAATGCGCGAGCGTCTGGAAGCGCGCGTGGGCATCAAAGGCATCAAAGCGTCGACCTTTCACTCCCTAGGCAAAGACATGCTGGGCCAGCCGTCTCTCACACCAATGGCTGAGGACAAGGCTGCCCGCAAGCGATTCATCCAGTTGGCTTTCGAAGACTTTCAGTCTCAACCGGGCTACCGCAAGCGCCTGTTGCAGTACTTCGAGAATTACCTGTTCCCCATCAAGAACCCATTCGAATTTGATTCTCTGGGCGAATACTTTGCCTACCTGGCAGAGCATGAAGTCAGAACGCTCAAGGGTGAGTTGGTCAAAAGCATGGCCGAGTGCCGTATTGCCAATTTCCTGTTCAAGATGGGCGTGGAGTACCAGTACGAACCTCGCTACAAGGTGTCCACTCGCACGGCGGAGCGTCGGGACTACCATCCCGATTTTTACCTGCCGGTGTTCGACATCTACATCGAACATTTTGGTACGGACCGCCATGGCAATACGGCGCCTTACATTGACCGAAAGGCCTATCACCAATCGATGGCCTGGAAGCGAGATCTGCACAAACTGCATCAGACACGGCTAATCGAAACATTCCACTTTGAGCAGCAGGAGGGCCTGTTACTGCCGCTGCTGGAGCAACGATTGCTGGCGGCTGGGGTGAGTTTCAATCCTTTGCCTGACGAGGCCATGCTGGCAACGCTTCGCGAGTTCGGTGTTGTTTCTGAGTTTGCCGATCTGCTGGAAAAGCTGTTGACGGGTTACAAGGCCGCGGATCTGGCTAAGGTCGATTTGGAGGCTCGTATCAACGCAGCCCCATCACCGGATCAGATGCGGGCGGCGCTTGAGTTGTTGATGCCAATTTATCAGCGTTATCAGGATGACCTGGAAGGTAAGGGTCAGATCGATTTCGATGACATGATCGTGAAGGCTGTACGCCTGGCGGAGCAGGGGGCCTTCAAGGCTCCCTGGCGCTTTGTGCTGGTCGATGAATACCAAGACATTTCCGAGCCAAGGGCTCGTTTGGTCAAAGCGCTGCGGCGATCCCAGCCTGATGGCTCGTTGTTTTGTGTGGGGGACGATTGGCAGTCGATTTATCGGTTCGCTGGCAGTGACATACGGCTCACCTCGGAGTTTGAAGCGTTCTTCGGTGCGACCGCCATCAGCGCGTTGGATAAGACCTTTCGTTTCAACGACAGAATCAACGCGGTTGCCAGCAGGTTCGTGATGCGTAATCCGGCGCAGTTGAAGAAGGACATTCACACCCATACGCTGGAGGATTTGCCGGCCGTTTCGTTGCTCCGGACGGAGTTGGATGATGATGAGGCGTTGCCCCATGTGCTGACTAAGATTGCAACGCGCGCTAAGCCGGGCTCGGTGGTCTACATTTTGGCGCGGTTTAATTTCTTGCTCCCGGACAAGGCGAAGCTTAAGCGGCTCAGTAATAGTTACCCGCAGTTGGCGATCAAGACCTACAGCATCCACACCTCCAAGGGGCAGGAGGCGGACTACATTGTGGTGCTGGGCAACAAGGCAGGTAAGTTTGGAATGCCTCCCATGAAAGCGAGCCACCCACTGTTGGAGGCGCTTTTACCGCCCCGTGAACCGTTCGCTCATGCCGAAGAGCGGCGTTTGTTTTATGTGGCACTGACCAGAGCCAAGCGGCGTGTTTACCTCGTTGCCAGTAAGGGGAGGGCATCCAGTTTTATCAAGGAGCTCCTTGATGCCAAGTACGATGTTGAGCTCGATGAGTTTGGTGGATTATCGGCTGTGTCTGTGCCGGGGCCGGATTGCCCGGTATGTCAGACGGGGGAGTTGACCTTGCGGGCGAAGAAGAACGGGCGGGAGTCATTTTTCTTCTGTGCAAATTCTCCTCGTTGTAAGCACACCGAATCGGCTTGTCCTGATTGCTTGGCACCGATGCACAAGTCGGGTCGTTACCTGATCTGTAATGAGAGTTGTGGGGGATGGATTGCGCTGTGCCCGTTGACCGGTGGCAGGATGGTGTCGCGCGGGATCGGTAAGCAATTTTGGGGGTGTTCAGATTACCGTCGGGACGAGACTACCTCTTGCTCCCATACAGAGACACGGATAACACCTCCAAAAGGTTGTAAGGCCCGAGTGCTTACTCCGTAATCTTGATGGGTTGATGACTTAAAAGGATCTTCCATGCTCAGCGATCTGCGTGAACAGCTTAAGCCGACGTCCACCATGCGTGTGTACGACGCTGTCTTCGAAGCGGGTATCGATGTCAGCGATTGGCACAATATTTCCTCCAGCAGGTCACCAGCCCAGAATCCCAATTATTGCTATCGGTGGGCATTTGAAGGAAGCGGCCGTGTGCTTCTGTGTCTTTGGTACAACGAACTTGATTTTTCGATTGAAGGTGTCGAGTACGAAGGCAATACGAGAGCTGAATTTCAGGATTATGACGAGAGAGCCAATGACCAGCGGGAGCCGTCGCTGCGGCAACGTTTGAAGACATGGGCTGCCAGGGCTTTGCAAATGGATGAGGTAATTAAACTCGCCCACAGGGAAGGTCGGTTGGTTCGTGTGGCTCTGATTCAAAGCAAAAAATCTGTTCGGCTTAACGATGAACGTGCGGCGGCTGATTTTAGGTTGCTTGATCCGGAGCCTTGGCATCTCGTGCAATACGAAATGCAGACCGGTGCTTTTCGGCTGCGACGTGGACCCAAGCTCTCACACGAAGCGCTCAATGACGTCATGAGGCTAGACGAGCAAGAGGAGGTCGCCGCAGTGGCACACCACATGCTCCTTCCGGAAATCACTTCAGACTCCTATGGCGTAGGAGTGGCAGATCAGTTCATTGGTAATGAGCCCCCTGAGCGCACAGCGGTTTCAGCATATGTGTGGGAGCGGAGTGCGCGAGTCAGGCAGATCGTTTTGGCTCGATCAAGAGGGCGATGTGAGCACTGTGGGCGCCATGGTTTCCTCAAGGCTAACGGTGATCTTTACGTTGAAACTCACCACATTATTGCGCTGAGTGAGCGCGGTCTTGATCGGCCTGAGAATGTCATTGCCTTGTGTCCTGAGCATCATCGAGAAGCGCATTATGGAACTCAAAAAGAAATGCTTAGAGCTAGATTTTTAGAGGTTGTTTTAGCTGAGGTCTCTAGTGAGACAGGCACCTAATTTGGCAGTTTGCAGGCTGGCTTCGATCAGTGTCTTTAGAATTTGAGCGTTTGTGAACACCAGAAAGTTTTCGGCAGTAAGCGAGGCTCGGTTTCGCCTCCCCAACAAGGAGCAACGCTGAATGGCAAATCAAAATTGCGGCTGCAAAAACTGCTGATTGCTTGACTATTGAACGTTCGGTCACGAAATCGGAGTCCATCAATGTAACTGCCCAGTCGCGCAGGCTGAACAAGTCCATGGCAATGAACAACGGTGCGAGCAAGACTCCAGCTGTGATGGAGTCCATCACAAGCGACAGAGGCGGGATACCGACAATGGCAAAGTCGGCCGGTCACTCATTCAAGAACCACTAGAGTTCACTGCGAATCATGGTGCTTCAAAACTTTCGCTATGAGCTGTCGCGATAGTGTCTCGGTGATATCATCATTGTAACTTTTTTCAAAAAAAACAGGAGCGGCGAGCCTGGAGAATTAGAGGGCAAAGGTTACATTCTCTAGCGGCGACTGCTTGTACAGGACTACCGACTCAGCAAAATCCACAAGGAACACTGGATGAAAAGTCCCGAACTATTGCTTGCCAACCTGAATCGAGTTGTCCGCGAATTGCGTGGGGCTATCACCTATCTGGAGGATGATGATTTAGCTGCTCAAATGGACTCGGTCATCCGCCGTCTGTTTCTTGCGCAGCTTTTGGCAACAGAGCAAGTGATCGCGATTGGTGGTTCCCAAGGGGCAGGTAAAACCACGCTGATTAGGCTGATGTATGACCTTCACAAGAGTGAGGAGTCTCCTGAGAAAGGCTGGTTACCCGCGAATGCAGGACGGGGCGAAAGCATGTCGGTGCTTGTGCTGGAAGATGACGCTGTCGATAAGGCTCAAGGTTATCTCCGTGTACTTGAGGAACAGCCGGATTCGCTTGGCCATTTTCATATCGTCGAACGCAAGGCCACGTCTGAAGCCGAGTTCCGAGAGGCCTGTTGCGGGAATCTTCAGGGCGTGATGCTCGCGGTGCTGAAGGTGCCGCTGCGTTACTGCAGGCACAGCGGTCAGGGCTTTATGCTGATGCCCGGGTACGAGCCGGTGCACGAAGAGAACCAATCCTGGCAAACGCTCATGCGCCAAGCGCTGGTCGCTTGTTCGGGCAGGGTCATCGTGACCGATGAGATACGTCTTGCCAACGCGTCACAACTGGCAATCCAGCGTGATCTGCATGCCAGTCATCTGGCGGGCACCGATTCGCTGATCATCGTGACCAAGACCGAAGACTATGCCGATACACCGCTCAAGTTACAGGAACTGCGCCTGAGTGCCGCACAAGCATTTGACATCGCTCCTGAGCGGCGGGAAGCCTTGATCATTTGCACCGGATCCAGTGAAAGCAGTGTCGAGCAATGGCGCCCGCAGTTGATCCAGGCCCTTGCAACGGTACGCGAGAGCACTGCTGTCAGTCGTGAGCGCCAACTGCAACAGCTGGAGCAATTGCTCAGCCACGACCTCAACTATGCGTTGGCCGGCATCCGTAGCAAGTTTGCCTTGCATGCTGCGGCAGAGCAGGGTGCTGGTCACCAAATCATCCAGGAAGCCTTGGATGCATTTGATCAGGCACGGGATAGTTTGCGTGATGAGTACAAGAGAGGACTCAGAGAGTCATTGTCACGTCATCACGATGACGCCTCTGCATCTATGGATACTCTGTTGATTGATAACCATGAGGGGGTCATCAACAAATTCACTGGTATCTTCGATACAGTCACGGAAAAGCATGTCAGCCTTACCGGTGATATTAAGCGTGCATGGGCTGAGCCCGGCAACTTTCTGGATACTCACATCGATGTGCTCGGCAAACTCACCAGCACTAAGCTGGGAGCGCCGCAGGCATTCATTGAACGCCTCAAAACCGACGATCATTGCTCAAGCAAAGTCGCTCGCCTGGGTTACAGCGATCACCAGAACCAATCAACCGAGTGGAGCAAGGTTTCGCCGGATACATTGAAAAACCTGGCTGTTGTGTTTTATTCCGATCGTGATGACGAAGGGCAAGCGGGCAAGTTCAGCAAAGAGATGTCCCGCAGCCTCAAGTTGCTGCCTGCAATGACGCTGGAATTTGCGCGTATAGGCAGTTTGTTCCCCGAGGTATTCGGCATCAACTCCAATAACCTTCAGCCACTTGATGGTGGGGATGGGGTTGCGGCCGCTGCACGTATCCAGAACGACTTTTCTGCTTTGCAAAAGGTCGGCAGCAATGTGGTAAAGGGCATAGCTCTGATGTTGGCTGTCGATGTCGCAGCCGATGGCCATATTGACACCATTCCAGCGTTGTTCAATGCGTTGGGCATCGGTGCTGGTACTGCCGGCATGACCTTGGCTGGGGCGGCGACTGGCATGGTTGCAATCGGAATGCTGACCTACAGTGTGCTCAAGGAAGTTGATCGCCAGGATCGACACACCCGCAATCACGCCTTGAGTGTGCTGAGTCAACTCAAGGAGTACTACCAGGCTCACTACCTTGAGCAGTTTGACGTTCTCATGGATCAGGTGCGTGCGCGTATCTGCGACAACCTGACAGTTCGGTATCGACTCGACGAAGTACTCATGCGTCGTGATCGAATCGCCAAGGCGCTGGCTGATGTAACGTCACTACGTCTTGACCTGCAGGACGAAATCAGTGCTCGCGCGCGACCACCGCTTACATGAAACTCCAGGCTTATTGGCAAGAGTTGCACCATAAGCGCCTTGACTGGGCACACAAAGCCTACAAGGAATTTATGGATAGCCTCGATGCCAGAGTGCGAGCTTGCTTCGCCGATAGTGGTACGGAGGCGTCAGTTGCGCTGTTTGGTCGTACGCAGGTTGGCAAAACCACGCTTTTATTGAATGTGTTGGGTATCGACGAGCAGTATCTGCCACAAGTGAGTCTGGTGCTGCGTGGTGGTCGTGGCGCAGGGCAGTCTTCTACCGCCACTGCGATGCAATATCACCGCGCAGCGGATGACAATTGGCACCTGAGGATCAACCAACAGCAAATTTCAGTTGGCGAACAACAAGTCATAGAGGCCTTGGCGCAACTTCGTACGAGAGTCGAAAGCGGTGCATCTCTGCCAAACGATCCCGTAGAAATCGGCATTCCCAGAAAATACTTCTCGGCGCAGTCTCATACGCGGCCCCAGGTACGAATTCTGGATTTGCCAGGAGATAACCCCAAGGACGCACAGGAAGCCATGCATGTGCGGCTGATTGCCAGCCGATACCTGCCCATGGCCGATCTGATTCTGATTGTTGGCAAATTGGACGATTTGTCTTTCCTCAATCCCAAGGCATTCACCCTTCCGGGTATCAGTGACTGGCGATACACGCCAAACCGATTTCGCGTTATCACCACGTTCTCGTTTTCATTGCAGTCAGAAAAAGAGTGGGCAAAGCGTCAGCCTGACATGGATGCCGACCGGGTGCGTGCCCACGTGATGGAACAGATCGAAACCCACAAAATCGACCTGGGCAGCAGTGCCGGGAACGCCAAGCTGTATTTTCCGCTCGACTTCGGCGAGTCGTGGCGAAAAACCTGCTTATTCGACCCTGAAACCTTCGCGCGCATGAACGGTATCAACAGTCAGTTGATGGATGAGTTGATGATGGATATTGCGGAGTCCGCGACGGTTCATGGCCGCCTTCGACAAGCGGCTGATAGCCATATCGTCGCATTGCGGGTGAAGCAGGAGGAGTCACAGAGAATGCGCATTCGGCTCGGGCAACTTGAAGCCAAGGAGAGAAAAACCAAAAGCGATGCGAACGAGGCCAGTACTCAGTGTGCCTCGCAGAGGTGCAAAATCGCTGAAGCACAGGTGCCGTCTTTTGGTGTGCGGGAGATGATGGATATTCTGATGAAATGCCAGCAAGGCATCAGTTGTCCCTCAGACATTTTCGACGTTGAAGACCTCGCTACTGATACAGGTGCACTGCATGGCCGCATCGACAGGTGCTGCGTTTATTTGCTTGAGGCTGCCAAGGCGTTAGAGGCGCGCGAGATTCTTCCTTTCGATATCCGTGCGCAGAACGCTATCGAACATGCCCCTCAAGAGCTGCGTAAAGCGCTCAACAAATGTTTTACCGAATTTCGTGGGATATTGGACGATTACAATATCGAGGAATACTTTCCGTCATTTTCAGATGATTTCGACAACGATAAAGCCCGATTGAGCGATTTGATGGAGGAGGCGAGGTCGTTGACGATCAAATATGCGGCTCAGTGTTGGTGGTCCGCAGTCGAAGGTGTTTTGCACCAGCGTAAAGTGGTATTGAATTTGAAAGAGCAAGAGTTGGCTGTCTTCGAGTCGGCGTTACGGGAGTACGAGAAAAGGCATGAGGACGCCCGTACGGATCTGGCGAAGTGGAAGAAAACAATTCGAGACTTCGAGCGTGATATGGACATTGAGGTAGAACGCGGTGAGCGATTCTCCCGCTACCTGGGTGCCGCGTTCGATGAGGAGTTGGCGCAGCGCCGCCAGATGATAAGTAATGAACCGTCGACACCTCGCAAGCTGCTCCAACTGCTCAGTTGCAAAGAATTGTGTGACGAGCGGGATAAGTTGATTTGTGGATGAGTCACGCCACTTTTTCCATCCATTCCATTTGGCACTGACCCATGTCTGAACCAAGTACTGAAGAACTCGAATTGGCCTCACTTCTGGGCCGCGTCATGTCAGCACCCTTGGCACCATTGCGCGAGCATGGTGCGAAGCTAGAAAAGGGCTTGAGCAGTGCGGTGAGTGAAAGCAACAAATCCAGTCAGTTGATCTCTTCCGGTCTGGATAGCATCAGCCAGAGCCAGAAAAGGGTCATGAGCGCATTAGCTGATTTGGAAGAGCTCCCCAGAGAGCTTCAGCAGCTTGCCAGCCATTTTGCAAAAATGCGTGAAGCTGCTGTAACCGTCGTCCAGATACACCAGGTGCTTGAGCGTCATGCGCGTGAACAAAACGCACTGACTGAGCAAGGCCAGGAAAAAATCCAGGAGGCATTCGCCCAGCAGCAGCAAGGCATGGTTGCGCTCAACGCGCAGATCATCCAGGCCAATGATCAACAAAGCGTCCATATACAGGAGCGATTAGAGGAAGCTGATGTACACTTGGGGCAATTGTTGCAGGAGCGTACTCAGGTACTGGAAGACAAGCTGACAGCGTGCATTCTGCGAATCCAGCTCATTGGGAGCCATCTGGTAAAACTGCAGAACGCATCTCTGACTGCTGAACAGGTAAATAAGTTGTTGGAGGCACAGGCGAATACTCAACAGGTGCTGATCAAGCAAGATCAGGAGCAGGTTCAGGCTGGGCTCCGCCAGAATTTGCAAGGCGTGGCAGCTCTTGAATCGCACTTCAATCAGGTAAATACCGCTATGAGTGTGCAACTGCAGGAGCGGCTTGAGCATGTTGAGCTGCGTATTGGGCAGCAGTTGCACTCGCTCACTCAGAGTCATGGTCAGCAATTCGTCAAGACCTTCAAATGGATGGTCACGCTGGGAATATTGAATCTGGTCGGATTGGTAGCTTGCGTCGTATGGATTGTTCTTCAGCATTGATGTGCCCGGCTTAATTTCAAAGCGCTATACGCGGTCGACTAAAGTGGTTAGCGACGCTCCGGGTATGCCTGTTGCTAACGTGAGCACAGTATGACTATGCCTGGCCTCGGGTTGACGGTCCTGTCTACAGAGACACGGATTTATCCTCCCAAAGGTTGTAAGGCTAGGGTGATTACTCCGAAAGACTGGCGTTCATCGGGTTGTCCATTCTGTGTAAATGCATATGGAGTGATAGATGTATCTTCGTTTTTTCTCACCCGCAGCCTCCCTTCTGTACGCAAGCTGAGAGAGCATAGAGATCCTATTGACCGATGCATTCAAGCGGCTTTACAGATCTACATCACCGGATAATACAAACATAATGACCCAAACACACGCCGTAGGCTTCGTCTACGTGCTCACGAATCGCGGGATGCCAGGTCTAGTAAAAGTCGGCTTTACAGAAAGCCTTCCTGAAGACAGGGCAAAAAAGCTATATACCACTGGCGTCCCAACTGGCTTTGAAGTCGCCTTTCGTACGGCAACATCGCGACCGCGTATCTTAGAAACCAGGATTCACAAAATCCTTGAAAAGCATCGCTTCGATGAGGCTCGCGAATTTTTTCACGTTGACGTCCATCAGGCGATTGAGGCTGTTCGTTTTGCCTTAATCGACATCGCTGGTATTGGCAGTTGGAAGAGCCAGAAGCCGCATCTCTTAGTCGAAGGCGATAGGTTAACCTTGGCGCTCAAACACGGGCAGATTTTTGCGCTGATTAGCTTCGCCGATACCGAACAGCTAATGTCAGGTCGTGCTGAGATACTCGATTTGTGGCAGGTGCATTCTGATGGCGACATCCTAGAGATCTCCGCAGCCCACTCATTGAGTCAAGTCGCCGGCTTCAGCGACGATGACCCAGGCAGTTCCGAGGATCCTGTTCCTTACCTGAATCGTGATCAAACAGCTACCAACGGCATGATTAATGGACGTGAGCGCCTGGTTCCTGGAGAACGACTTCTATGGATTGCTGCACCTGACGAAGAAGAGGGGTCGGCGTTTGTGATTTTTGAGGCAAGCAGCGCTTGTCAGGTTGTTAGCAGAACTTGGCAACCTTCAGTGAGAGCTGACGGAATTCCGCTGTTGCTTAACCACTTCACTTATGAAGCTGTATGGCCAGCGGCTTCCGTTGCCATGCGCGAGGCCGTTGCGCTACCAACGCCCCGTACCTGGGCGCCACGCAGCGATTACTCCTTGATGAGTGTAATCGCCAGTGAACCACCGCCACCTGAGTATTGGTTGCCGCAACTGAAACCACGTTCGAGCAAAAGTTAAGTGAACCTCCGTCAAAAATGTGGCCGCTATACGGTGAGATCGCTCGGCATATTGAAGCCCTAGTCTAGGTACGTAGGGTTCCCAAAATCATGCTTCCATCCTGTGATGTCCTACTGTTGCGGTCACAACTCATCACATACAAACGTTAGGGTCGTGGCCTATTTTTTCGCGGCGGATTCGCTGAGTTGTGCGGTACAGATATCGAGAATCTGCTGCTCTTGAGCATCGTTGATTGCGGGATTCATTAGCGTTGTGCATTTTTCTATTACAGATTGGTTTCGTTGAATTCGGAACCGATTGTCATAGCTGATCTCTACCAAACTAGGCAACGACTACATGGGCATGGCCTTTCCCTAATCGTCTCATTAGAGTGGCTGCAACATCCGGGCACTTCCATACACGCAGGCTTGTTCGGTTTCAGCCTTGAATGCTGGAAAATTCATTTCTCTCATGACTCTCCCAATTTCAAATACGGCGGCTTTTCGCACATCTGTGACTGGTGCCATTCTTTTTCCGGTACGTGTATCGAAATAGTGCTTCCCATCGCAGTGAAGATCATCGAGCAAGTACGTCATGTCATACACATAGTCAGGCGTGACTTCACCTTCACCAGCCAGGATGCCGGCAGTGATGGAGTGGTTGCCTCCATGCACGAAGCCTATGCCCCATGGCAGCCAAAGCTCAATCTGGTGGTTATTGTCTTGGCGCCAAGCACCCTGATGAGTATTGTTCCATTTAGGTACATCTTCAATCGTTTTGCTGGAGCCAATCGTCGCTAACGCACAGATATATCGATCAACATTCCATGCCCACGGCAGTATTGTGTCGCGCGAAAGCCGTAGTCTGAATGTCATGCTCTCCAAGCGCACACCCCGCAAATTCATACCGTCAGCGGCGAACATCCGTGACCGTACAGAGTCGCCGAAAAAGGTATAAGCGTCGATGCCAAGCATCGCATCATGCCCACGCTCAGCCACGCCTAATAGGTATTCAGATTGGAGTGGGCGCAGGATTGCGCGCACCAGGTCAACTAAGCCCCTTGGGTTAGTTTCGGCGATAATCTTTGCGGTGTTCATCAGGGAATCGAAGCGGGCCTGAGGCTGTGATTTGAGTTTTCTCGCTCGTATTTCCGATCTCTCTTGATAGAAGCGATCCCACCAGCACAGAAGAGAGGATCGGCTAATGGAGTCACTTATAGATGGGATTTCTTCGGTCATTTCAATCCTTGCAATTCATATCTGGTTTTTCATTTTTTAACTTGATGGATTGACTGCATCCACCTTTTTTGCAAATGGACGGTTTGTACAGCGTAGAGAATTGTTCCCTGATATCATCGAGCCATTATTGTGGGTGATGCTGATTTTTTTGGCATTTCAAGAATGGAGTGAGCGCTCCTTGTGGAGCGGGATTTTGAAAGGACTGTTTCATGAATCAGGCCGTCAAGGATGGATATTTACTCCACGTCGAACCCAGCGCGGTTGATGGCATCGTGGTCGCAAGCACGTCGTTAGAAGAACTGTTCAGATCCGACAGAATAGTGGCCAGCGACGGTAGCTTGGTTTTTGGCAAGTTAAATCTTCCTGAGTACCAGCGCCCTTATCGTTGGGGGGGCAAGCAACTTGAACGAATGCTTCAGGACCTGCGAGTGTTCTTTCCCAAGAATGTAGGCCAACAATCGGCTCATTCCCACGATTTTTATCTAGGCAGCATCATTCTGCATCAGGTGGGAGGAACTGATCGCCGGCGTGGGCAGTTGAACATCATCGATGGGCAACAACGATTGACCAGCATGGCGTTGCTCCGTTTTTTGCAGTCGAGTGGAAAATCGGCACTCGATCTCCAGTTTTCTTCACCAGAAAGCCAGAACCGTATTCGCCGGAATCTCGCTTGGCTGGAGGCGCAGGAATTACCGCTGGTTGATTTCAGTCGAGTGAACATCAGTTTGGTGGTCACACGTTCAGAAGATGATGCCTACCGTTTTTTCGAAACTCAAAACACCAGTGGTGTGCGTCTAGGTGGGGCGGACATCATAAAGGCGTTCCATTTACGTAGCGTGCCCCGTGCTGGTCAGGATGCCTACGCCAGAACGTGGGAGTCTCTATCCGAACTCACGCCGCTGGTTGCCACGCTGATGAAATCTCGCTATTGGCAGAAACTAAAATGGCAAAATGTTGCTAGTGATCGAGAGCCGATCGCCGAACGTGAGCAGATTGTGGAGGAGTTGGCAGAGCGTACCCGTGCGAACGGGCGTGATGTGGCTTACCGCCCAGCGCAGATTTATCACGATGGCGATGGAGAATCTTGGCAAGCAATCAAGCCCGGATATGGTATGCGCCAACCCTTGAACACAGGGGCCAACACCATACGGTATGTAAATCATTTTCATGAGCTTCAAGACCGCTTGTTGATCAAGCGTGATATGCCGGAGCTTACCTCTTTCTATAGCTATTACGATCAGCTTGTCGTGAACGCCCAAGGCAGCATATTTCTGGGTCGATTGTATGACTGCGCGCTGTTGTTGTATGTGAGTCAATTCGGAACGTCGCAACTGCTTGAAGCAAGCGTGTGGCTCTTCCGGATGGTGTTTTCACTGCGACTGATCAATGAGGTCAGCGTGCGCGAAATGGGCGTTCAAAAGTTTGTACGTGAAAATCCCGTACTGGACTGGATTGCCAGCAGCTTCAACCATGAGCAGCTCATGCAGTACCTACGTGATTACCGCTACGAATTCAGCGATGTCGGTGTTCAAAGGAATAGCATCAAATCGCGTTTTATTAGATCGGTAGCCACAACGCTTGAATTGCACTTGCCTTGGGAAGACATGAAAGAAATGACTACGGACTACGATCGGCAACTGCGACATGCCCTTGAGTCGTTTCGTCCCGTTGAAGAAAGTCTCCATGGAGGTCGTCGATGAACGCTCGTGTCCTCTCTCAAGTCCAGACAGCTGCCGCGCTTTGTCTAAACAAGGTCGAGCTTGTGATCCCCAGTTACCAGCGCCCCTATGTTTGGCCTAGCGAAGACGTCGTCGGATTGCTGGACCAGATCATCAATGCCTGCATGACGGACGAAGACCACTACTACATTGGAACGGTGCTAACGAGTCGTATCCCTCATCGCCCCGGGTCTAGTGCTGCGATTACGTATGAGTTGATCGATGGCCAGCAGCGAATGACCACCTTGATGGTACTGGCGTTGGCATTTTTCGAGATATCGCCCACCAAACAGTTGAGAGAATTGACGGTGTTGGGGGCTACACCGCGATTGGTATTTGCGATCCGTGAGGAAGTCCAGACTCAACTCGGTATATGGGCTGGGTTGATAGACAGTGAGCAGTCAACGGATCTTGAGAAGAAGCCTTATCTGAAGCATCTCATCGCGGCCCATAAAGCCGCGAAGGATCGCTTGCAGATGCTGAGCAATGATCACGGCCCCTTAAAGCTCGCGGCGGTTGAGGAGTTTTTGTTCCACCGCGTCAAATGGGTGAACAACGTTATGCCTGCTGATATGGATCTAAACGGGCTTTTTGCGACACTCAACACCAGTGGCATTCAGCTGGAGCAGACAGACATCCTGAAAGCACGTCTGATGGACAAGATCGTTCATCACAGGGCGTGCTATGAAGGTATCTGGCAGGCCTGTGAGGACATGAATAGCTACTTCGAGCGTAGTTTGCGGCGTGTCTTTCCAGAAGCCGCTTGGGATCGAATGAGGTTCGCAAATCTTGAGTCCTACTCGCGAGAGCTCTTTTCTTTGGAGCGTCCGGTGGAGGGGCGTGGTAACGGTCTCACGATTGCCGAAATCAGCTTAAAGCGCGTGCCTCGAAATGACACCGACGCTGTATCTTCCGAAGAGACCGATGATGAAAGCGATGAAGGGAGCGTTCAGTCAATCATCAGCTTCGGTTTGCTGCTCATGCATACATATCGCATTTATCGACATCGACAGTGGGGCAAGGACATTGGAACTCCGCTCAATGACAGCCGCCTGAACAAATGTTTTGAGAACTTTGTGGTCAACGCGAGCGTTGTCCAAGCTAGGGAGTTCATCGAGTGCTTGTGGCAGGTTCGTTATCAGTTTGATTTGTGGGTCGTGAAGTGGGTGCGTTTGGCCGAGGAGAAGGAAAAGCATCTTCGACTGACCACAATCAACAAGCGTACTGTCGGTAAATTGAGCGCCAGCCGTGTCCCGGAATTGCACACACCCGATCTTGCCCAACTTCAAAGCGTGCGTTATTTCACCGGTGATCGTAGTGCGCAGTATTGGTTAACCCCGTTACTAGGGGCACTGATCGACAACCCCACCATGAACCCCAATCAGGTAGACGTGTTGCTGGAAAGGATCGACAACCAGCTGTCGATTATTCCCGAGACAAGCACCCAGAAGGCGGCCAGCTTCGCATTGCTGTCGGGCGACTGCGTTTCTTCAGGTCACTTGTCGGACAAGATTGCCTATTTAAAAGAATCCAACGGCACAGGCTTTGAGCATTATTGGTTCCAGAAGGTGGAATACATTCTATGGCGTGAGCGCAATAAGCTGGGCTGTTTCCAAAAAGAGTCGCTAGAGAGCTACCGGATAGCGTCAAGGAATTCGGTTGAGCACGTGCACCCTCAAAATGAAGAATTCATGAACCGTCTTGAGGATGATTATCTGCATAGCTTTGGCAACCTGGTGCTGTTGAGTCCCGGCGAGAACTCGTCTTACAGCAATCAGGCTGTTCTGAAGAAGCAGGCGGACTTCCGAGCTAAGCCTCGTTATGACTCGTTGAAGCTGGCGCATATGTTTTATGTGTTGGGTAAAGGAGAGTACTGGGGGCGGGAGCAAATTGAGCGTCATCGAGGAGAAATGATCTCAATGATTGAGGCCCACTACCTAAGGTAATCGGGTTTTAGCTAAACAATTTGGTGACCTGGGAGGTGGCGATGAGGTTCTGGCGTTTCCTTCTCCCGGGTATTACCAAACAGTTTCGATAGGGTTTTCCATGCTCAACGATCTGCGTGGATAGCTCAAGCCAAGGTCTACGATGCGTGTGTACGATGCTGTATCAAAGTACGCGGCGGCCTTTTTTAAGATATCTCGCTCTTCAGTGACTTGTTTGAGTTCCGCTCGCAGACGACGCAGCTCAGCATGTTGAACATCGTCCAGTTGCCGTTCTTCTTGAGGTTTTCTGTAGCGTTTTATCTAGGCATGGAGGCTATGCGTCGACACGCCAAGACGAGCCGCTACATCAGCTACAGATTTCGGTTACTTGATTGACCGTTTGGATTCTGAATTCATCGAGGTAACGCGGGTTGCTCATGGCACCTCCTAATTGGCCTCATTTTAAGGCATAGAGGTGTCTACGAACCCCGGGCGATTCCCTTCACGCTTCCATTTGTTGGGTGGTGAGTTGGGATTACTCGTGGTGAATTTAGCTAGCTTCGCAATGTCCCGTGTGGACAGAGAGTCAGCGCTCGCCAATACGGTATTTCGGCCATGGCTAGCATCAGAGCGTCCTTGAGGACTGCCGGCTGAATGGGCACTTTGGGTGTCAGTGGCGTGACAGTCTGCTCACCAGATTGCCTTCTGGGTCTTAGATTGGTTCCCTGCCGGTTACTGGGCTTGGAGGTGGGCTTCGAACTCGGTGACCGCATCCCTGCGTAGCCACCGGTTGATTTCCTTATCCCTGATCGGACCGTGGTGATTCACGGTGAATCTGAGCAGCCTGGCGCAATACTCGATGGCGAACCTGTGATTCGATTTGGTCTCAGTCCTGAATCTGTTGCAGTCGGCCGTGCCGGCCGCTTGCAGCAACAGGTCCCTCAGCGAGGCATCAAAGTCCATCGAGTCACCTGAACATTGGAAAATGCCGGCTTCCTCCGTGCAGGGGGTATTGGAGTTTGGATTGTTGGTATCCACTCCCTCATTCCAATCCCAAGAGCTTTCGAATCCGCCCAGGACACGAAGTACTTCCAGCATCGTTGCTTTCCTATGCAGGAGACTTTGCCAGGGCCCAAGGTCGGCAACGACGCTGGAGTAAATATCGGTGCGCTGGTTCGGCACAAAGATCTCATCTGGCGCGTCTCTTGCCCACGTGATGAGTTCTAACAAGAATGACTCCGGGGCCGAGCCTCGGTCATGAACTTTGGTTCTGCACGCGACAAGATCAGTCGACATGGCTTCGCTCCCTTCCTGTGCATTTGAACTGCCCTAAGTGGAGAAAGCATAGTCGCATCCGGGCATGCAGGGCTGACCGACATAAACCTCCCGAGCAGAAGCCGTTTGTCTCCCCAAAATCGCTCACGCAATAAGGCATCAATCGTCAGTTAATGGCTGTTGCTACATCGCTATTGCCTGCCATGTTGAAAGCCGGATCGATGCTGGATCTGTCAGTCAGCGTGCGGATGTTCGTGCTGTTTTCCGGAGCGCTGTCGGGCGCGTCCTGGCTGTATGCCGCCATGCTCGGTGATGGTCAGCCACTGGCATGGAAATACTCGCTCAGCGAGTTGTTGATGGCTCATACGATGATGATCGTACTCGGGTTTGCGTCGATGGCAGCATGGGCCCTGTGGGTGCGGGGCCGGAGCGTGGTAGTGCCGGTTCAGGACGGTTCATGGCAGCTCGCCGGCATTCAGCCACAGTGACCTGACGAAAATCTAGCGATGGGGAATGCCGCGGGCACGCGCGGCTGCTTTACTCACTATCCCTTTGGATGTTTCAGGCCTTCCAGAGGATTATGAGCAACAATCCGATAACCCAAGGCCAATGGCGCTTAACAAACGCTATCGAATCGCTTCGGGAAGCCATTTCATTTCCTTTCACTTTGCTATCTTTTTCCTGTCGAAGTTCAGTCTCTAGTTTGTCAAATGCCCCAGAGATGCGAGCGAGTTGGTCCCGCAGGTGTGTACCTGCTGCTGCGGGAACAGATGCCGAGAAATCACAAAGTAGGTCAGCCATCGCTAGGTCAGCGGTATGTCCGATCCCCAGTATTCGATACCCCGGAAAAGAAGCCAAAGCTTCTAGCACTAAGGGGTCATTGAATGCGGCGAAATCAGCGTCGTCGCCGCCTCCTCTGATCGTGACCAAAACCTGAGCAGTGCTTTCCTCTATTGCCTTGGCTACGGCCTCAGCCGAACCAATTCGGACCGGTACCGGAGTTATGAGGCAGCGCTGGCTTTGGTCGCCTAATGCGGTTGTGAAATCCTCATCGACCCGTGCGTGGGTTGTTGAAGGATAAATTAGAGACACGGACAGTGGGGCCCGTTGAATCGGGAATGGGTGCCGCCTCGACTTTAGACTCCGCAAGTATTGAATGTCGTGGACGAATTGACGACGTTGCTGCGTCATCTGTGTGCCTTCAAAGTGGCGAACATCAACCACTTCCAACTTGAAGGACAGCGCGCCTCTGTAGACGTTTGCTAAGGGGAATCCAACCACTTCCACGAAGTCGCCATTTTGAAATCCACTCATCAAACTCAGTGCGCCATCCAGGACGACTGTGCCTTCATTTTCCAACTGAAAAGCGTACAGTTTTTGCCATCCTTTGGTCTCGCTAGCGAGCCGCCGCTCCTCAAGCATACGTAGCGATCCACAGGTTCTAACGAGTAGATCAGGCTCTTTCCACTTCGCGAGTTCTCGACTAGCAATTGAGGTTAGTAAGCTGTCTAACTCTCCAGCATTTAGGATAGGGATAGGTCGGTTTTCAAGGGCTGAATTCATAGCAATCCGTGTCACTTTAACGTCAAAGACACCCATAAGATTGGGGGAGTAGTCTAGCTGGAACTGGTTTTGGGCAATGGTGCAAGCTGATTTTCGGCTCTGCTAAGGTTGGGTCTCTTTATGAAAAACACCGGACCGACAGTCCAGCAAAAACGCCCGCTGAATTTGGGGACTGGTAGTCGGGGGAGGGGGAGCCGCGTCCGGCGTTGGCTCAGCAAATAGGTGCGCTCGAAGACCCGGGATAGAACAGAAACGTGCGTGATTTTTCAGTTTAGCCTCGGTGCCCTCAGATCCGTATCGTTTGAAAACCGAGGATACAGTTGGGGTATTAGCCCCTCTGATTACTGGGCACCCTACGGAACTACTGAATCAAGCGGGGCTACAGCTTGGCCTATACGCTCGCCTGTACAACTCGTCGCGTAGCCCCAGCAGGCGGCACATACCCTTCCATGCACATGATTCTGCCCCTGAAAAATAATTGTTGGAGTTACGCAACCTCGTGCGAAACCTTGTGTAGCTGTGATGGCTTCACCTGTAGTGGATAAAAACGCTACGCTTGCGCGTCCTACGTGCGCATACGTTTGCGCAAATGAATGCACAACAGGGAGTGCATTTCCCATGCTTCCATTTGGATGTGGCATGTCTTCTCCTAGGGTGATAACGGTTAATTCAACAGCGGTCCACGAGGGTAGCTTGAGGGCATATTGATTTCAAACAGCACGATGTTAGCGGAGATCACAGCGAACAGTGCGGAGTATCAAAATGGCATGGGCTGGCGACTTCAACATTTTGGATTCTGGGTCGCAGTGGATCCGCTTGTCGTAAACATTCCGATGAAAATTGACCGGCACGCTGCTTCGACGTTAACTGTACAAAAATACAGTATGTGTAGAAGGCGTCTCAATGAGCGTTACCATCGTCGGTCCTCTCGCAGAAGGCGGCATCAAGCTCCCTCGCTGCTCATTTCGCGTTCCAGCAGGCTTTCCCTCGCCGGCGGCCGACCACATCGAGCAACATATCTCCTTGGACGAGATTCTGAATATCCGAGCGCCTCACGTGTACCTGATCTCCATAGCGGGGGACAGCATGCAAGGCGCTGGGATCTTCGACGGCGACTTGGCCGTTGTCGATCGCGCGTTGGAAGCGGGCCACAACGACATCGTGGTGGCCTTGCTGAACAACGAGCCCATGTGCAAGCGATTGTGCAAACGCGGCACCCAGATGATTCTACTTTCAGAGAATCCTAAATACCCTCCTAGATACGTCCTAGAAGGGGACGAGCTTTCCATCTGGGGTGTCATCACCAGCAGCGTGCGCAGCCATGTCTAAAAGGTTGGAGCCGGTCTTTGCGTTGATTGATTGCAACAGCTTTTACGCCAGTTGCGAGCGCGTGTTTCGGCCGGACTTGGCTCGTGTGCCCATCGTTGTGCTGAGCAACAACGATGGCTGTGTCATTGCCCGCAGCTACGATGCCAAACCCTTCGTGAAAATGGGTGAGCCGTACTTCCAGATCAAGCACAAGCTCAAGCAACACGGGATCGTTCCGTTCTCCTCGAACTACGCACTGTATGGCGACATGAGTGAGCGTGTGATGACGCTGATCGAATCAATGGTGCCGGCGGTGGAGGTCTACAGCATTGACGAGGCCTTTGCTGATTTGACGGGCATCTCGAACCTGGATGCGCTCGGGCGTCGAATTCGTAGCCAGGTGCTGCGTTGTACGGGTATTCCCGTCGGCGTAGGGATCGCCCATACGAAGACGTTGGCCAAGCTCGCGAACCACACCGCAAAACGCCTTCAAGCTGAAACGGGTGGAGTGGTCGACATCTGTGAGCCCTTCAAGCGTGATTGGGTACTGCGCAACACAGATGTGGCTGAGGTATGGGGTGTCGGTCGGCGCATGAAAATGCATTTGGATGCGCTGGGTATCAAAACCGCAATGGATTTGGCCAAAGCTGATCCGTCGATGCTTCGCAAGAAATTTAGTGTCGTGGTCGAAAAGACGGCCAGGGAATTGGCCGGCACGCCGTGCCTTGAACTGGACGAGCCCGATCCGCCGAAGCAGGAGATCTGCTGCAGTCGAATGTTCGGAAAGCGCCTCACGGAACTACCCCCGATCAAGGAGGCGGTTGCTACCTACATGATGCGCGCATCGGAGAAGCTTCGTGCTCAGGGTTCGGTGTGCAAGAAAATCCGTGTCAGCATCCGCACGGGTATGTTCAACCCTGATGAAGCCAAGTTTGCGAACGGGGTCGTAGTGGACCTGCCATATCCAACCGATGATGTAAGGCTTCTGACCAAAGCTGCAGTCGATGTGCTTGATCGTGTGTACCGGCCGGGGTTCAAGTACAGCAAGGCCGAAGTTTTACTTCTCAATCTTTGCCAGCCAGGCGAGTACACGGACGATTTGTTCGCGATCTCACAGCCATCGGAGGCTACCAAGGTTATGGCTGTGTTGGACAAGATTAATGGGCGGTGGGGAAGGGAAACGTTACGCGCAGCGAGCGTGCCGAGTAACCCTGATTGGGCGATGCGACGGGAGATGATGAGCCAGAGCTTCACCACTAGGATTGATCAGCTTTGGACGGTTCATTGCAGATAGGCCACTCCTAAGGGGAAGGTTGGCAGTTCTTATCTGGGTTACTCACCAGACTCCTATTGGGGGTGGCGTGTTGATAAGGAGTGGTCAAAGCCGATTCATCTGTACGAGGACATGCGCGGACTAATTGCTACATCGCACACTGCTCATGGTCTAACGCGTTGTTTTTACAGTAATTCGCTTGAATCTGAGGATAAAAGCAACCAAGATATCCCTGTAGAGTCCTCTTAGTTCAACGGATAGAACGAGCCCCTCCTAAGGGCTAGATGCTGGTTCGATTCCAGCAGAGGACACATCCTCCGCAGTTGCTTTCGCTCCCGTCCCGAGTCTTTTGATAATCATCTAGCAATAAGCTACGCGCACTGTGCGCACTCTTCGTCCTTCTCCTTTCGTTACCGATTCCATGAGAAAGCTCCGTCAACTAGAAGGCGCTCTGGAAAGTGTTTAAGCCGAGGCGCCACAAGGCTGCTGTCGGGGGGAGTTTTCCGCCCGCCTTTCAGGAATATGCTGCTGAGCGATCACGCCTTATCTAAAGATGGGGCAGTAGCTTCGATGCTGGTGACGGTTGATAGGACGCAGTCTTCTTCCGTCAATTGGTAATGGTTTGATGCCACAGCCGCCTTAAGGTGCTCTCTGGAAGTCCGAGCTCTTTCACCGCCTGGGATTGACTGAGCCCACGCTTCTTCAGCTCCTGCACCGCCAACCATTTTTTCCTGGCTTCCACGACGCTAGGAGCGGCCATGACTTGTGGTTCTGATGGGAGCTGGGTATCCGCTAGCCCTAGGGCTTCTGCTTCGGCCAGCGCAGCGAGAAGCGCTTCACGCACCGTGCGCTTCTCATGGGAGGCAGCCGCGAGTGCCAGCAAAGTGATTGGTTCTACATTCAGCGCCGAGGCAAGACGGGCACTCATGTCGACGGTCGCTGAGCTTCTACCGAGCTCTAGCTCGCTCACGTGGGCCTGTGTGATCGAGCCCGCGAGTTTTGCTTGAGACAAGCCTTTCCGAGTGCGAAGCAGTTGAACCACTGCTGCATAAGATTTCCGCAACGACATTTCACTATCCCAATAAAAAGAGACGGTATGTCGCATTTGCCTGCCGCCGCACAAACAGATATATTTGTATGTGTGGCGGTATTATGCCTCAGCTGCTAATTATCGAATATTGACAGAGAGGGATCGGGCCGTGGATGGGATCATCGAAGACGGTTTGTTGGGCGATCTTGGTATCAGTCTGATGGGTTCTGACCTAGGTCTAGAAGCCGTGATGGCTGCAGCCAGAAAGCGTTACAAGTGGATGCCCCTCTGCGCCGTAGAAGAATGGACAATCCTAGACGCCATCGTCACCGACGAAGAGCGAGCCAAAGTAGCCGCCGCAGGCTGCCAACCAATCTTCATGTTTGCCCACAAAGTTGTGGATGACGAGCAGAGGCGTTTCGAGCCAGGCCATTGGGTGCGCTCAAGCATGGGCACCGCTTTCAAAGAAGGCTACTTATTCGAAACACGCAACACGGTCTACGTGTTGCTCGGGCCAGGCCATCGTAAGTCTGCTTCTATCGAAGCAATATTTGCCCTTTTCTGATTACCCATCGGTTCTGCTGGGCAACTGACGTGCTCCAGCAGCTTGAGGCGACACATGTTCAGAACCTTAGACAACGACCTGATAGGCCTCCCAGGAATGTTCGGGGAGGGCGTGTCCCATTGGCGCGGAGTCTCAAGGCTGCTCCGAACGCCTTGGTATCACTTAACCCTTAGCGTCGAAAACGAGGGTCGGCTCAGCGAGTGTGCGGTGATGATTGACGACACCCACCAGCTTCAAAAAATGTTGGTAAGCCAAGGTGCGGATTTAGCTATCACCGAGATTATGGCTGTGACGCCATCTTGGATGAATAAGTCCGGAGGCTGGCAGATGGAGCGGTTAACCAGAGTAACCGTAGGTGAGGACAGGTCTGGTTCTGAGGTTTGCTTGCTGGAAGTGGCTAAGGGGGCGGTGTATCACACCTCACACCAGCGAGACTTCGAGATTGAAGCGCTGGCCAACCTGGGCCCGTCTTTCTCTCAAGCATGATTCGATCTGCCTGAAATTTACCAGTAATCCCCCACGGTACCAGCGCGCCTGGTTGCGTGTGCAATTCTTGATAACTCCCTACAGGCCGCAACCGGAGCCCAACAATGCTCGACACCCTAGATGTGAATTTTCACGGCAAACGCCATACAGATTTTGATCTCAAGCGAATTATAAAAGCTCAGGCCTAGGGCTTCGATGAACCGGTGACCGCTTACCTTTGCGGAGTTTCCATCAAGGCTCGCGCTGGCATCGGTGTGGTTTTTGGCCACAAGCGCAAAGACCAGTACGGGCGGTTTGGCGATGGCCACCTGATCAGGACTTCTGACGTGTTGAAGGTCGAGCGTTAGGGGCAGTTCTGGGTGATGACAACTGTCAACTCCAGGTATGTAGTCGCCACCTTCCAGCGCGGGAGCGGGCGTGCCAGCCTGCGTGAGTTTCTGGGCTTAGCAAAACGCCAACCCCACTTCACTCCACATACCCTTCAGTAAATGTGATGTTGGCCGTGTAACGACCGAGGCCTTTAGGTTTGATGCGCTAGCAGCGGGTACGACCAGCCCTGGATTGCTTCGTTACAGCGGTGCGTTGCGTGAGCTGAAGGTCAATGTGAGTCCGTGCTCGCTATCACCATAGCTCGTAACATAGTCGAATTTCTTACGCCACTCATCGTTGTTCCATCTCTCGTTTATTTTGCTTTGGATGTTGAAACCGATACGTGCCGGGCGCGCAGCGCTGTGATGGATAAGCTTTGCAACTGCCTCATCATCGGGGTGTCGAAAACGATTGCCCTCTGTTGAAATGATCCAGTGATCGCACACTACGCTTTTAACTAGCTTGCTGGAAATATTTTTGCTGCTGCCATGATGCGGAACTTTAAACGCATCAAGCGTCATCGGCTTCGTCGAATCTATACTTTCGATAGCTTCCACTAAATCGGACGCATACGCATCGCCGCTCAACAATACGCGATTACCTTGATACTCAATCAGCAATGCAATACTGCTACCGTTTGCTCGGCTTTTATCGGTTTTGGTTGTTTTAGTGGCGAGCTTTATTAGGTCTTGCATGCTTCTTAGGGTGAGCTTCTTAGATGCACCTAGAGCTTCAAGTTCGCCCTCTTCACCCCTATCTTTTTCTTCGTACTTGGCCAATGCTTCACGCCATTCCTTTTGCCAGGTTGGCAAAAGCTGCTTAAGGCGCTGTGGCGTAGGCCCTAGTACCGTAATTCGCAACTCATCAGCAAGTTCTATGACTGGAGCTGGCTTGCTTGGGTCTCTACATATCGGCCCGCCATCAAATTGGAGATTCCATGGCTTATCTTTGAGCCATTCGCTGAGCATTTCACCTTTGACTGCACCCAATTCTTCAAGTGAGTCTGCATTTGGATTGTAATCGAGGTGAGCTAAGCCATTGAACCAGAAGTCCTTTATGGACAGACCTGGAATAGGCGCATTGTCAACCAACGCTGAAAGAGCGCCATTGATGTGATCACAATCGATATGGGTGACGACAACCAGCTCAAAATTACGCCCGTTTTCAGGAAGGGCTTCTAACCGCTTACGAAGCGCAAGTCCTGTTTGCACCGTTCCCATATCGATCAGCATTTGGAAAGCCAAATCCTTTCCCCATCGTAGCCAAATCGAGTCACCTTCGCGCGCGGGGAGAAATTGTATTTCAAGCATTGCTGTTTTCCGTCGAGGTTCTGCACAGGTAAATCGAATTCCAATCTACATCAGGCGCGATCTTGGCAATGTTCGTTAGCGCTTT
This sequence comes from Pseudomonas sp. Emmai, assembly GCF_055179735.1. Classification (NCBI taxonomy): domain Bacteria; kingdom Pseudomonadati; phylum Pseudomonadota; class Gammaproteobacteria; order Pseudomonadales; family Pseudomonadaceae; genus Pseudomonas; species Pseudomonas sp. Emmai. The sequence goes on from NZ_CM143685.1 coordinate 3,632,798, forward strand.
GTGGCAAAGAGCAACGTTACCGGCTTTAGGTGCGTAACGAAGCAGGCTCATCAGTATGGAGAATGATTCGGTATAGAGGATTCGTTCCTGGCTCGCTTCATAAGCCAGCTGAATAGCTCTCTCGCGCTCGCTAGGCTTTGCCATCAAAACGTTGGCAAGCAGTATTTTAGCGTCTGGTAACCAAGGGAACTCAGTGCTGAGCTCTTCTAATTGGTTCTTGTATGCACCAAGCCTTCCAGTTTTTTTAAGTATAAGAGCAGCTAAGATCGCCCCGGTAGGGTCGACGTATGTATTCATCAGAGTGTGAATTGCTCTGCCTGCAAGCCTCGCCGCAGGGCCAATTTGCCCTGAGATGAACAAACTTTCCAAGGCAGCCGATAAACTCCTAGTTTGAGAAATGTTGATCTGTAGGTTGTTTTTCGGGCCTTCTGAAGATGTTTTGATGTGGCAAGTAACTGATAGGTGATGGTCGCCAGCACTAATAGGAAGGCTTACTTCGAATAGCTCATCACCCTTTCGAATAATCGCGTAAGCGACATGTTCCATCTCCTCGTGGTGACGGACAATCCAGAAACCATCTTCAGGGTAGATGGTGACATCACTGCTCGCGCTAACTAGCTTGAAGTTTTGTGTCGGAGTTTCAAGCCTTTGTATTTGTTCAGCGGACAGAAATTTGAACGCTAATTCTGGGGCGTCTGGCTGAGTTGGCAGCTTTGGTTCGAGCAATACATTAGCCGTTTCAGACGCGATTACTTTGACTGTTTGTTTCTGTCGTTTTCCATCTTCAAGGACAGCGCTTATTTCGTAAATTCCTACAGGAAGGTCAAATACTCGCTTATTGCTCGTTGAGAGGATCAGAATAAGATCGTCATTTCTAATCTCGATAGGTGTCGCAGTTCCACCAAAATTGACCCTGGATTTAACATGGACTTTCACTTGGCCGTGCTTTGTATTTTCAGGGTTCATTTCAGTGGTAGCTCCATCTCACTGGTAGGCGGTTCGATGCTGAAGCAATCCACTTGATAATCTGGAGGAGTGACTGTAGTGACCTCAACTACATAGATGCCCGCGCGGACTTTGGTTTTAGCTGGCCAGTTATTCAGAGTATTTCCTACCTTCTTGCCTTTCAGCTTAAGATCCGCAGAGTAGTTGTCAGGATCTTGTGTTGGGCAGATGGTAACTATAAGGTTTACGTCAGGCGGAGATAGGCACTCATGTAAACACGCTTTGATCGGACGGCCACCGACGTCTACTTTTTGTTTTTTTCCTTTCGCTGAGGCGATAGCCTCTACTGCGGGCGTCAAATAATCGATGAGGCTAGTCGTGCTCACGCGCCATGTAGGGTCGTTTGCTACGTCGGTTTTCGCAGCATAACCTTCCCTGAGACCAGCCATTAACACTTCGTTAAAAAGCGTGACTTTATTAGGCGTCCCGTACGCGGTCTGTCCGCTGGAGGAGGAGAAAAACATCGGAGAGGCGACAGTCGATTCGGATCGGCTGACGTCGAATTCCAGGATTCCAGCCAGTTTTTCGTAATCCTCTTTGTCTGGTGCAAGGCCGCGACATAAATCCAGAAACCAGAACTGCGCGTGTGCGGAGCCCTCATTGTCCATGGCCTTATTTAAGGCGGTCATGTCAACAGCGCCTGTATATTTCTTCCGGTTGTGAAGTGGATTTCCAAAGTCACTCAGAAGTAAAACAGCACCGTCTTTGGTGAATTGCACTCCATGTCCAGCGACGTAGACAACTGCGATGTTTTCAGGATGCTGCTCGGAGGCATCCATGAAATCGAGAAAGGCCTGTTCGACGTTCGCGCGGGTCGGTGTGTGATCGCCTTTCATCAGGCTTTGAACCGCAGGGTGGATGACTTCACTCGGCGATTCAGCAAGGAGCACTCTCAGGCTGCGCAGAGGAAGTCCTGGCAGATTATGGCCATCCATAAGCCAAGCGGCGAATTCCGATGCCGATCGAGCGGCAGATGATAACTGCTTCAACCCTAGGTGTAGGGTATCGGGGTTTTCATCGTGACCACCCTCCAGAAACTGGTATGCACTGATGCCGATGACAAGAGCGTGGGTGCCAGGCTCCGTCAGATCCTCAGGTAATAACAACGGCATGTAGAAGCTCACTCATCCTAGGATGCCTCAAACCTCTATCATATCAAACAGCTAGCATCAGTAGCGGTTCCGCAAGTATTTCTCAGTAGCACTTGTGCGGCATGGAACGGAAAGGGCTCAAAGCGTTGGCACGCTTGGCCGCGACAGAGGTGCCCATTGGCAGCAATTTTAAGACACCCAAATCAGGCGCCGCCGGCAAGCTGGCCAGCCGAAGAACACCCTTTTCCCGACGATCTTGATCTCATCCAGGATGGTCATCACTTTGTCCGCCGTAACTGGCTGAGAATGTGCAAACAGGCCATCAGTGAATTCGCCCGGCTGTCGCAAATCCATCAGCAGAGCCTCGGCCTTGCTGTACTTGAAACCCGGTCGGAAGAGGCGATTGACGGCTTCGGTCGCAGCCTTGGTAATGAGCAGAACGTCTTTTGTCGGGTAGGCGCTGATGTATGGATCTTCATATCCAGATCAGCCGCTTCCCTTTCAAGCTGCGCGGAAGTTTCCCAGTAGGTATCGCCCGCAACAGCTTAACCGAAGTCACTATTGCCCTAGTTGCACACGCTAAACGCGCCTCGTCCATCACGTGGAACTGGTCGCAGTTGGCAGAAAGCGCTAGCTTTGGCATTCGACAGCCACGTACTGTCGTCCTGCTATCAGTCAGGCTTCTTTCCGGAGCGTGGCTACTGCATTCAAATGGAGTGTTGAAATGCCATTAACCGCCTTCTCCGCCTCTCGCCAAATGGAATTGGATGTAGATCAACTCCTGCAATATCTCGCCGATAGTCATCAGCGGGGTAAGTTGAAATCAAGGGAGCCGATTCCGGATACTTGGAAGCAGACAATTCATAGTGATCTCGAATGCCCTGCGTGTTTTGTGAAGGGGGCGGAGGTCGTCAGGGCTTCGAGCTCGAAGGTAACTGGGGATGCAATAAAACAGGCGTACTTCCGTTTTCCTGGAGGGCACCACCCATTTTGCGACTTTGCCATTTTGCCGCCTGGCGAAGCGCCGCAAGGGTTAGTGCAACTAATCTCGACTGCACGGGACGGGGTATCTAGGGCGATACGGGATTTAGTTTGCAAAGGAATTCAAATCGGCGCGCTGGATCAAGTCAAGATCAGGAGCATGCGTGAGTGGTTCCACCACAAAAAACTAAGCTCACAGTTCGACGTAAACCTGGATCAGCAGGTTCTGCATTGGGTCGGTGCGGTGCAGGCCGGAGCTTGGCCGGTTAAGTACCAGCCTCAGTGGCTGACGGTTAACCAGGAGCTCCTGAGTATTCCTGGTTTTGATCTTGGGACGGCCACGAAAGTGATGCTGGCCCGCCGTCACGAGTCGCTGCTCACGTATCTTTTCGAGCGTACGGGCATGATCAGGCCGTTGGTTTCTCGAATTGCAAAGCTCGCGAGTGATCATCAGGGCCAGCCAGCTTTTGACCCAACCACACTAAAGGTTGAGTACGACGCCACGCTTGCACTGGCGCAATTCATATCACATCACTACGAGCCACTGCGCAGAGCAATGGGCAGGAGGTATGGTGCCATGCAGGGAAGTAAACCCTTGATGGCGTTTACCGCGCTGTTGCTCTTTCTCAACGATTGGAATCTGAATCAGGCTGCGGCGTTTTTTGCTCGGATCGCCAGTTACCAAGGGTATGTCGATCAGAGCCTCGGTAATGTCATGGGGCTTAACCCGTTTCATGACTATGAGGCGTGGTCGGCGCTCAAAGTTATCCAAGAAACACCAGCGTCTGACATCGGCCCCTATAACTTGGCACATGGCTGGAAGGAGTGGAGCGAAGAAACAGCTGCTGCCCTCCGAAACGGACAGACCTTCTGAGGCTCAGAGGGGCGAATAATGGCCCACCGATCTTGAGCTGATAGCTGCTGAGTAGTACCGCATAATTTCAAGAAATGGATTCTTTAGGCCTGGCCCACTGCATCGCATTTCAATGACAGGAAGACATGGATGTATTTGTCAGCACTCAAAATTCAAAATTTCCGGCAGTTTGGCGCAGATCAAGACAGTTTGGTCATCGAATTCAATAAGGGCGTTACTGCGCTCGTTGGCGAGAACGATGCAGGTAAGTCTTCGGTTATCGATGCTCTGCGACTCGTCCTCCAGACCCGTGACGGCGAATACGTTCGCCTGCAGCCGGAGGATTTTTACATCGCTCGTGACGGGAATCAGGCTCATCAGATCATCATTGTTGCGAAGTTTTCAGATCTCACTACGGCTGATCAGGGGGCTTTCTCAGAGTATGTGACATTCAAAGACGGCAAGGCTGTTGTGTACGTCCATTGGGCTGCACGTCGAATCAGTGATGATGCGCTGGCGCGACGCTGGGTAGATATTGCAGTACGAAGCGGCCACAACGGTGGTGGGCCGAGTCTCGATAATAATGTACGGCAGTTGTTGGCCGCAGCCTATTTGCGACCACTGCGCGATGCTGCGCGTGAGATGTCCCCTGGACGGAGCTCACGGCTGTCACAAGTATTGAAAAACTTTCCAGATATCAAGAGCGGCAGCGATTTCGATAGTACGCAGCCCATTGCGGATCTGGATCCTGCTTCATTAAGCCTCGCGGGTTTGGCCGAATATCTTCGCCATCTGGTTAACCTTCACCAGGGAATTAAGACAGCTCAGGACTCGGTCAACAACGACTACCTATCGCACTTAGCCCTTGAGGGCGACGAACTGCAAGGCCAAATCAACTTTGTCGAGGGGGGCTCAGAACCGGCGCGCTTGAGGCAGATTCTTGAGCGCTTGGAGTTGAGCTTGCTCGACCAGGAGTCGGGGGATCCCCGGGGCAAGTATGGGCTTGGATCCAATAATTTGCTGTTCATGGCATGCGAACTGCTACTGCTCGGGCGAGAGCCAGATGGGCTACCTTTGCTTTTGATCGAAGAGCCCGAAGCTCACCTTCACCCTCAGCGACAGTTACGCCTGATGGAGTTTTTGAGCGTTGCTGCAGGGCCTGAGAATTCCTCCCAGAAAAAAGTTGAAATCTCGATAGAGTGCGACAGTCAGGAACATGCTGGTACTCAACGCCGATCCTATAGCTGGGCGGATGCTAAGGTCGCTACAGCAGTGCTGCCTCCTGAACCAGCGGAGCAGCCCTCAGATGACTCAGAGAGCAAAAAACAATCTCGACCCGTTCAGATCATCTTAACGACACACAGTCCCAACCTTAGCTCAAAGATTCCGCTGGATAATCTGGTGCTCATGCATCGCCACAAAGCGTACTCGCTCAGCAAGCAGCACACGAAGTTGGATACCAGTGACTACAGATTTCTGGCGCGTTTTCTGGACGTGACCAAGGCCAACCTATTCTTCGCGCGTGGTGTGCTTATCGTGGAAGGTGATGGTGAGACTATCTTGCTGCCGGCGTTGGCGAAACTCTTGGGCAGAGACTTCACGCGATATGGTGTGTCGGTGGTAAACGTAGGAAGCACCGGCTTGGGGCGTTACTCGCGAATCCTTCAAAGAGCGAATCCGGAGAAAGGGATATTGGCTTTACCGGTTGCCTGTCTGGCTGATATGGATGTCATGCCAGATTGTGCACCGGTCATCTTGGGACGAGTGAAGGATGATGATGACGCTGCATGGGCTTCTACGTCGCGTCGCTGGAAGGCCATCAGGGACTTTGGGGATGATGAAAATACTCAGCAGGTCGCGTTGGAAAAGCGGCGGCAACAACTCAAGTCCCACGACGGGCAAAACGTTAAGACTTTCGTCGCTGGTCAATGGACGCTTGAGTATGACCTCGCGTTCGCGGGCCTTGCCCGGGAGGTTCTCATTGCTGCCAGGCTGGCAGAAAACGATGACGCGCTCAACGAAGAGAAGAAAGAACCTGAAGAAATCATCCAGAGTGCTGAGGCGGAGTTTCACACACTGAAAGATTCGGCTGAATCCATGGCACACCTGTGCTCTCACATTTATGCGTTGTTCCACCGCAAGAAAGCGTCCAAGGCGATCACGGCGCAGTATCTGGTGGACTTGCTTGAGGGGCGACTAGGTTTCAAAGCGCCACCCCAAGAGCAACTCGTGCAAGCCTTGCCGACCTACCTTACCGAAGCCATCACCTACGTGACATCCGGCCTGGAAGCGACCCAGCCGGCGAGACCTGATCAATGATTGGGTTCAAGGATCTGGTGCCCCAGATCACCGACGAAGATATCTCCTGGGTTGTCGATCTGCTGAGCCTCAAGGAGCTTGATGAGCGACGGCTGGCTTTCCTTAGATCAAGAGAGACCTTGGACATCTCGGCCTGCCCTGGAAGCGGCAAAACTACTTTGGTGGTCGCTAAGCTTGCAATCCTTGCGCGCAAATGGACGAGCCGAACCCGGGGCATTTGTGTGCTGTCACACACCAACGTCGCACGCCAAGAAATTGAACATCGATTAGGCGGTACGGAGGTGGGCAGGCGCCTTCTTAGCTATCCCCATTACATCGATACGATCCATGGTTTCGTGAGCCGTTTTCTAGCTACCCCATGGCTGCTTTCCGCCCAATACAGGTTCACCGCCATTGATGATGAACTGACACACCGGATGAGATTCAACTGCATGAACAGCGCGGATAGACGGGTATTTCGCGATTTTCTTGGCTACCGGAAGTTTGATACCAAGAAGCTTCGCCTTAAAAGCGCAGATTTTCATACCCCCGTAATCGACGGCAAGTTTCCAAGCGGGCCAACGACTCGCATGTACAAAATCATGTCATCTGCCATGGGAGAGGCTGCCAAGCGAGGATACTTCTGCTATGACGAGATCTTCGTATTAGGAAAAGCCCAATTAACAGAAAGACCAAGCGTAGCAGAAGGGCTCCGGCATCGTTTTCCCTGCGTAATCATCGATGAAATGCAGGACACGTCGGCGATGCAAAACGAATACCTGAGCACTATCTTTCCTCGCCACAACCCAGCAATCTGTGTGACTCGTGTGGGTGATCCTAACCAGGCGATTTTCGATTCTGACGTCCATTCCAAAGGCAGTGATTTTCCGGATTCCACACGCTCGATTGATATCGCCAGTAGCTTCCGTTTCGATCCTTCGATCGCATCTCTCGCCGATACGTTTGCCTTCTTTCCAGTTGCTGGCAGCCTTTGCGGGTTGCGAGAGCGAGATCACGATCCGCTCCCGCACACCATATTTGTTTTCCCAGATGGTGACTGCAGTGGTGTGCTTGATGCGTATGCCCAGCTTGTTCTGGATCACCTGCCGGCAGCATTGCTTCCAAAGGCTAAGGTCGCCGCGCTGGGATACACGCACAAGGAAATTGATCCCGATGGAGATCCTGAACATTACCCCAAGACAGTAGGGCATTACTGGGAACCCTACGAACGCAACGCTGGCCGCACTGGATACAGGCCGTCGACTCTCGTGGAGCGAGTGCGTCTTGCTAGGCGACACATTTCGAAAGGCGAGACCGCGCATCACGGAGTGGAGGAGATTGCCAGAGCATTACTCCATCTTGTGAACCTTTCAAATTTGTCCACCAAGCTCAAGGTCGGTGCTCGGCAACACGTACAGGTTCAGCAGCTATTCACCGAAGCGAAAGACCTGGAGCGTTACCAGCAGCTTGTTGTTGAGGTTCTATTTAAGGGGGATGTGCTTAGTTGCGAACGTTGGTTGATTCTTTCTCAACGCTTTTGGGATCTTACGAAAATTCTAGCCTGTACGAATGATAAAACCGAAGCAGCCCAAGACTACCTGGGATGGGTCGTGGAGAACCAGGAAGGACTACAAGAGCGCGTAGTCGGCTTGTCTGTAAACACATATCGAAGTGTTCATGAGAAGGGCGCCGTCGACATCAAGCTTGGCTCCATTCATTCGGTAAAGGGGCAGACTCACACCGCGACGCTTGTGCTTGAAACCTTCAGTCATGAGCCGTTTCTCGACAGCTTAATGCCCTGGGTTTTGAGGAAGCGTGTACATGGCCATAAAAGGCTTGGGGTGCGAGATACGCAGCGGCTCCTTGCGATGTACGTGGCAATGACTCGACCGACGCATTTACTTTGCTTGGCGATCAGCAATCGAACGTTGGTAGGGGATGAACAATTTCAGCCTAACTGTCAGGCACTCATTGATCTTGGGTGGAACGTCCAGCATCTCTGACGATCAATGGCGCCATCGCGACACGTCTGCTGAGCTGTTGATGCGCGCCATACTCCTTGGGATAGACGCGTTGTGGGAGAGCAGTGGTGTGAATCTGGACTCTTGCTACCATCGTGAAAGCTCAAGGGCATTGGGCATTGGGCATTTTCGGCATTATCTGCAGCATCTAAAGTGAGATTGAAAAATGCAGTCCAATGATCACGCACATCCAGACGTCGTCCTCGACCCTGCTCAGTTGAAGCGGATTGAAGCCGTTCATAAAGGATTTCTGTACCAACACTTGTACGCCGTAGGTTGCCTTTTTCTGGCACAGGCTTCCGGGGTACGTGAGGTGCTGGTCGAATTGGATGAAGACGTCGAGCTCAGCTTAGATTCCGGGCGAGTGTATGTGCAGGTGAAAACGCGCTCGCGCGGGATCATGCCTGGCGACGTCTCAGGCGCTCTGGAGCGATTCGACCTCATCAGGCATGAACATATCTCGAACCGACGCACCGGGGCGGCTCAATTTGTCATCGTCGCGAATCAGGCGCTTGGGGAGACGCTTCAGTCGGAGGTGGATAAGGGGAGCGTGCCTGCTGATCTGCTGTACCTCTACCCGGAAGCTAAACTCAATCGACCAGAGTGGCTTCCTCCCGCTTGGAGAGACGTTTCGGAGGCTGCGCAGTGGTGTATGGCACAAGCCGAGAAGCTTCACTTTTCGCTGTTATCACCAGCCTCGTTGACGTGGAAAATGGCAGGGTTGGTGATGCTTGCCTCGGCTGCCGGGAACGGAAACTCGAGGCATGCGTTCCTCAGCTCGGAGCTGTCTGATCTGTTCGAACAAGTAATTGTTCAACTTCAGGATTTTCCTTCGCCTCCCCAATCTTATAGGCCTCAGCAGGACGAGCCCTCTCTCGATTCTCAGGAGCGGGTTCGGATAATTTGCGGATTGTCTGGTGCGGGTAAAACTACCTGGGCCTCGCATGCGGCCTTGCATAGTGTTGAGCGGTGCGCCTATTACGATGTTGGCGATCTTCCTGGCCCTTCCATCGCAGGCTCTATTGTGCGTGAGCTGGTCTCGAAATACGCGAAGGATGATCCGGACAAGGTAAGGCAGATACTCATGCCGGGGGCTAGCGGCTACGAAGCAATGCGAGTCTTCGACCGTTTCCTAGAACAGGATGGGATGGGCCTAGTAGTTGTGGTAGACAATGCTCATCGTGTCCCTGTCGCCAACATGCGTGACCTCTTGAACGCGACTCGGCACGTTCGTTTTGTTCTCTTGTGCCAGCCTCATGAAAATGTGCGTGAGCTCGAAGCTGTCTTGGGGCTGAATCGTGAGAATCTGCTCGGCTGGGATCTCGATACCGTGGCTCGTGCGGTCAGTGATGCCGGGGGCGCTGGTAGCCCACAAGCCCTTGATCGGCTGCGTGCTTACTCAGGGGGGCTACCCCTGTATGTCGATAGCGCAGCAAAAATTGCTGTCTCCGAATACGGGGGAAGTATTGATGCGCTCTGTGCTGATCTTGAACAGCAACTCAACGTTGTGGAGACAGCGCAGGAGATCATTCTCACGCGTGTCTTTGAAGGCTATGACGAGGTCACTAAAAATACATTGGCGGTCATCAGTCTTGCCGACGTGGGGCTTACGCAGGAAGAGGTTATTCGCCTGCTGACAACCGCCCTTGACCTAACGAAAACTGGTGCGGCTGTTGCGATTAAAAAGATCCAGGCTACGGGCACGGTTGAGGTCTTTGGCGCCAAAAGTCTCAAAGTCCATGATGCTGTCCGGGCGATAGGCCTCCGACACCTAGAGCTCATGGGGGCATCCCTGATAAATACAGCTCTACTGACTTTGAAAGAGATTTTGGTCGCTGGACTGGAGAGGGATCGGGATACCTCAAGGTTTTCACTTCTGACCCAAGTGTTCATCAAGCTTGACGATGTTATGACCCTCATTGGTCTGTCCGGAGAGGAGGTGTTCTATGAGATGGGTATATCTGTAGATATTCTTTCCAGGCTTGAGCAGGCGGTGGATTCAGGAAGTTTGAGCCCTCACCAGGCGTTCTGGGCTCTCGACGGAGTCGTCTTCTCTCACATGCGATCAGGTAAGTTTGATGAGGTACCTGGTCGTCTGGCCCAAATGGAGGCGCTTCTTGCTGAGTATGAGTTCGAATACCGCGAGCAGATAGCTTGGGCAATGAAAAAAGTCATTTTTGCCTCGGAGCAGGGAAATGAGGAAGAGGTTAGGCGAGCCATCGAGTATGCCACCCCCAAAATACCCGATGCCAAAAATAGAAGGGTCTTTGAGTACAACCATGCGATTGGACTTTGGAAGCTGAAGCGTCATAAGCAAGCCGAAAATCTTTGCCGAAAAGTAATTGATGAGTATTACGAAATGCTAGGACTCACTCCAAAGGACGTGATTGGTAAAAATCCCGATGTCCTTTGGACTGTCATCAAGCGGCCTCCAGATGTTGATGAGGATCTGAAACATATTGCTGATGCCTTGGAGTTGTACGCCATAACGAGAGAAGCCCAAGGCCTCCCCACTCCTTTCGCTCGAATTCACTCCATGAAGTTTTACGGGATGATTGGTGCTTATGACTCAATCGTGCGAGTAGGCCAAGACCTCGCCGATGAGTTTGTCGGCTTGAAAGACTACGAGGGTGCGCGAGAGGTTATGGAGCAGCATGTGCTGCCTATGGTCTCGAAGGCCAAACTTGTCACGAGAATGGTTCAGTGCAGAAGTCAGTATGCAGTGATTCTCGCGCACGCTGGCGAACATATGGGGGCTGTTACTGAGATCCAGCGGTTGAGGCCATATTTGGATGGGGTTAGCGAAAGTCAAAGGAAGGAGGTTGAGCATCAGACTGGTTTCATTGCTCATATCATCAACCAATCCAAGCGGGCAAAGGTTAGAGCTACATTAGGGAGCGTGGGTCGAAATGATCCTTGCCCCTGCGGTTCTGGGCTGAAATACAAGAAGTGCCATGGCACTTGAATTCAGCTATGAGTGCTGAGGCGGGCGATGAGTGCGTTAGGGTGGTTCGGCAGCCAAAAGACGCAATGAATTTTCGAGAATAGATATGGTTGCCAGGAAGACTAGGGGTACCACTTTGATTGTAGTGAATGGATGGTCTTACGACTCCCGAGAGTTTCTTGGCGGTGGAGGCAACGGTGACATCTTCCGTGCAGAAAAAGATGGAAGAGTTGGTGCGCTTAAGCTACTCAAAATCAACCTGAAAAAACTCAAATCGCCAAGCATACAGAAGCGAGTTGACCGTTTTCGTGACGAAGTGGAAGCGCTCAAAAATTGTGCTGATATTCCGGGTGTTATCCCAGTTTTTGAGGCCGACACCGCCCCTAGGCCCAACCAACGACCTTGGCTGGTGATGGGACTGGCTATCCCTCTTGCCGAGCAACTTGGCAAATCACCGTCACTCAGAGATGTCGTTCAGGCGTTTCACGACATTGCTGCGGTGCTTGAAACCATGCATGGGCGCAGGTTTTCCCATCGTGATATCAAACCCGAAAACCTCTTCTACTACCAAGGTCGATGGACGGTGGGTGACTTTGGGCTTGTTAGTTTTGAAGGCAAGGTAGGAATTACCGAGCCAAACGAGCGAATTGGCCCTCTGTTCTACAGTGCTCCTGAAATGCTCAATACCGCGATAGAGGCCGATGGCAGGCCAGCCGATGTTTTTTCGATCGCGAAAACTATTTGGGTGCTTGCTACCGGACAGCGATTTGCTTTGCCAGGTGCTTACGATTTGAATCATGAGGCTTTTCAAATCGGTACTTATCTACCTGCCGCCGAAAACACAGCCCCATTAGATAAGCTGATTGCTAGTGCGACAGCCTTTTCACCCGAGAATAGGCCAACCATGAGCCAGGTACGCGCCGAACTGCACGCTTGGTTGAGCCCCAGTAAGGAGCAGAATTTGGCAATCAAGTTTGATACCAGCAAGTTCAATGCTCATATCGACCGAAATCAGAGGTCTATGGACATAGAGGCGAGCAGAGAGGCCCAGAGACAGGCCCAGCTAGCGAGTGCCGCACAAAGAGTGAGAGAGTCACTGTCTCTCTTCACGGAAGATGTGGTGACTGGGCTGAAGGATGCAAAGCTCCACACCGTTACCCACGCATGGAACAAAAATGATCATTCGCTCACAATTCGAGGCAGCATTCCTGGCATCACTCACTGTGGGGTTGTACTACGGATTGGTGTTGATGATCTCCAGCCTCCGAACCTGAAGGTCACCGGGCGTACCCTGCTGGAGTGGAAAGGAGCGCCGGCAGCTCAATTGCTGCTGTGGAATGAGGAGGCACAATTTTTAGAGGCCGGGAGTGAGGAGCCGCTGGCAATTGAACGGCTACAACTAAGTGCAACTGCTGCGCTCCATGCGACGTTGGAGCAGGCATTTATAATGTCATTGGCACAGCCCACGTCCGTTCCTCAATTAGAGAGCTACACCTTCAACATCATTGATAGTAAAGGGGCGTCATTGGCTGGCGCAGATGTTTGCCTAGTCAACAGCGACGGTGCTTCGTTCAATGGGCGTACAGATGAACAAGGACGCGTCGTGATAGGCCCTCATCCTCTGATTGCCCCCATTGCATTTGTTGCTCACCCATTTTATCGAGGCGCCGTGCTTTGGAGTCTCCTAGAAAACAATGAGGTTGAGTTATCTTCTTCATCAGGTGATGGGTCTTTCATCTCTTCCGGTGCTGGACATTATTGGCCTGAGCTCAAGACGAGGCTCAACCTTATTCACCATGAGCTCAATCGTTCATACATGTACGCGTCTGATGGCGTGATTGATCATGGTGTCCACCAGCCCGGACATATTGCTCTTGGGCGTCAGACGTATATCAAAGATAAGCCCGGTAACACCATATCTATCTGCCCGCAGGCTGTTCGAGGAGAAGTCTTCCTAGTGAATGTTATAAGGCTATCAGCTTGACCGCAGCTTTAGGCAGGGCACTGTACGTAAATGAAAAGCGCACTTTTTTATGTATTGTTGAGAGACTTACCACATAGGGATTTACCATGTCCAAACTCGCCGAATTTCGTCAGCTTGAAAAACACCTCGCCGAACAGCTCCTGGCCCTCGAAGCCCTCAAGGGCGACGCTGGCCTTAAGAAAGAAATCGAATTCGAAACGAAGCTGCGCGATTTGCTCGCAAAATACGGCTACAGCCTGAAAGACGTGATCAACCTACTTGATCCGCAAGCAGGCCGTCGTCCTGCAGCCGTCGAATCCAAAGCCGGTAGTCGCAAGCCTCGCCAGTTGAAGGTTTATAAAAACCCTCACACGGGCGAAGTCGTCGAAACTAAAGGCGGCAACCATAAGACGTTGAAAGAGTGGAAAACAGAGCACGGCGCTGCGACCGTCGAGTCTTGGCTGACCAAGTGATTTAGGTTTGAGTACAAATAAAGGGCCAGTTAATCGACGTAAGCGACCGAATCCTCCACCTTCGTTTTCGGCTATCTGCTACACCTCCATTCATGTGCTTCTCGCAAACCTTCAACGGAGGCAAGGATGATGAATTCAAGCTGGGCGGATCAGGTGGCGCTTGTTAGTGGAGCGGGCAGTGAGGTTGGAATCGGTATGGCCATTGCCCGTCGTCTTGGGGCTCAAGGGGCCAAGTTGATCGTCACGGCAAGCAGCGCACGCATCAATGAGCGAGTTGCGGAGTTACGCGCCGCCGGCTTTGAAGCAGTGGGTCGACCGGTCGACTTGACTCAGGAAACTCAGGTGAGTGAATTCGTCGCTTGGGCTGAGGCCGTCTGGGGGCGCATCGATATTCTTGTAAATAATGCCGGTATGGCGATGCAAGGGAGCCCAGAGCCGTTCGCCGAGTTCACGAGTACGAGCCTCGAAACCTGGAATCTTTCCATTGCTAGAAATCTGACAACTGCGTTTCTGTTAACCCAAGGGGTGTTGCCTGGGATGCGGGCGAGAGGCTATGGCCGTATAGTTAACATCAGCTCAACTACCGGCACACGGGCCAGTAATCCAGGGGAGGCTGCTTATAGTGCTGCAAAGGCGGGAATGGTAGGAATGAACATGAGTCTAGCTCTTGAGGTTGCTCATCAAGGTATCACGGTGAATTCAGTTGCCCCTGGCTGGATATCTACAGGGTCGAGCACGCCTGATGAAGTCAAAGCTGCACGATCTACGCCTCTCGGGAGAGCGGGGCGACCAGACGAAGTGGCCGCCGCCGTTGTGTTCCTGGCTTCGCCTGAAGCGAGTTACATCACCGGTGAGCTGCTCGTAGTGGATGGAGGCAATTGCCTGGTTGAGAACAAAGCTAATTAAGACTTTTCAACCCATTCTGCGACCGTTGAGTCTTGGCTGACCAAGTGACTTTAGTTTGAGTGCATAAGGGCCCGTGGGGCCCTTTTTATTTGTGTGTTACCAGAGTGTTAGTTCCAGTAGTCAGCCCGCTGAACCCGTGAAGCTTGTGTATCGACGCGGTATGTCCCGCATTGGCCGGCGCTTCCTTAAAGCTCGGGCACTTTTAAGCATCCGTCTACGGCTCAGGCGTGGGCACTGCGCCTGTATTCCATGCATTTGCCAAAGGAGCCAGTGCCTCAGAGGCTTAGTGCGCCGGTGTTTTCCACATCCTCAATATGATTGGCGCAGATGGCCGATTTTGTGGCTTTGCCGATATGGCCATAGACGTAGAAAATGTAAGTGGCGTCGGTTTCTCCACCTCCCACATAGTGATTGGTTGCCTTCACTGAAAAGCCATCAGCCTTGGCACGGTCTTGCTGGAAAGCTCTGACAATCTTGCGTCCACCCTCATGAGCGGACATGTGGCTTCCCGATCAAAATAGGAAAGGAAATGCCACCCACCCGTGGTGCTTCTTGGATGCGGGAAATTGATGGCGGCTTTGCCTGTTATGTAGTGCTTGTGCGAGACGCGTTTGAGGTCAAAGTCGAAAAGCGGCTGGGCCATGAGGGCTTTCCTGAATTTTTGAGCGCCAATTCGGTTAAGCGGAGCACACCCCAGTTCGTGGTATAGCGGCCCATCGAAGGGTGGAGGATCGCGTTGTTCTAGTTGATGTAAATCATAACCGTATTAAAAAGCGTGTGGCATATCTCTACGCATTGAGAAGTATGCTGCGAACGAACAGGTAACGCTCGAAAAATACCAGTGAAAAAATATTGTAGTTTCGCTAAGGAATTAGTGAGTGCCGCCGATGATAAATGTTCACCAATTAGCTAAGGGTCTGTGCGTGTCTGACGGTATATTTTCTGTGATCAAGAGCGTTTTTCCCACGTTCGTGGCTGGAGCTAAAGATCTACAGCGTTCCATAATTACTCCGACCGAATTTTTCAAAGATATGAAGCTGCGCAATTACTGGTGTGCGCAAGCCAGCTTGATCGGGCTCGTAATGGCCGTTGCGTTATCACTACTAAGCTTTCCATCGCTGAAAGGGATTGGGATAGAGCTGAGTAAAGACTTTGTAGCCGTCATGGTTGTCCTGAATTGCATGCTCCTGATCCTCTATGGAGCTTGCTTCTGGTTAGGCGCACGTTTCATGTTTGGAAAGGGGTCGCTGTTTTCTACGATCAACTCATTTTTTTATATCTCGATTTGCCTAGTCTTCATGAAGATCGCTGAGATGCCAGCGCTGGGTTCGAGAATGACCGCTTTAGCGCATAGCTGTGAGCTCGGGGAATTTGGAGCGAATGTCACTGCAGCAATATCCGCAAGTTCTGTTTCCAGGACGTCAAACTTTTTAATCGGCGTATTTTACCTTGCATTTACTGTTTGCTCGGTAAAACTCCAGCGAGGCGTCAATGACTTCGGTATCGTAAGGGGAGTGATGTCCGCGATTTTCGGGATGTTATTCTTAAGTTTAGCCGTTATTTATATCCAAGAGCCTGCAGTGTATGCAGTGGTCTGCGGCTACTTAGGCGAAAAGTAACTAACCATGTTTTGATTGGTTGGCTAGCTAGCGTTACGTCCTTGTAGATCAGCGATTAAGATAACTCATAATTTAACTGTACCATGGCTGGTTGTTTCTTTGCGTCAACAACCATGGAACGGTTATCGAGGATTCAGACCATCGGGCGTGGCCCGAATTCTTCTTCAATCCTTTCACTCCATGCTGAGTTTTCAGGTTTGTTAGCGGCCCCTCCTACTATTCTAATAGCGTATGCGCGGCACACCTCCAGAAGCGAGGGCGGGATGTATTCCAGTATCCCTCTGTATTCTTTGTAGTCCCCGTCACGGTACTGGTACAAATCAGCGCACCAAAGATCGTAGACCCAGTCACTGATTTCCTCGTCGCTTTGCGGAAGGGCAACCAATTCTTTGACGAATTTGTTCAGGTGCTGACGCTCCCTCTTGGAAAAGCCTCGGGTGGTAAGGCTAAAAAACTTCAAAGCCTTTATAGCTGGTCTAACTCGCCAGGTGAGCGAGTCAAGGGAGTCTGGAGCTCGCATCAGTGGCACTAGCTGATACGGATTGAGCAACTCGCCGGTATCCGTTGCCAAGGAAT
The DNA here is from genome assembly GCF_055179735.1 of Pseudomonas sp. Emmai. Lineage (NCBI taxonomy): Bacteria > Pseudomonadati > Pseudomonadota > Gammaproteobacteria > Pseudomonadales > Pseudomonadaceae > Pseudomonas > Pseudomonas sp. Emmai. Next base: position 3,649,528 of record NZ_CM143685.1, read on the forward strand.
GCATTATACGGTCAAGGTGGAAGCTTCTACGCTCACTGCGCATGTGGCAAAAGGCATCAATGGTTTTATCAGTTTCCTTGCAGGGATCCGATATATCCCTTTCTGTGATATTACCTGCGCCATCCTGGTACTTAATGCATATGCGCACTGTTGCTCCTGAAATTCTGTACTGGGCTGTAAAATGTCACTGTTCATCTATTGTCGGGCGGGGAGCGAGTCTCGGAGGCGCGGCTCTTATCTATCCCCCACACTGCTTTAGCTACCTCTTCAATTTTCGCGACAAATTTATCGACGTTGAGCCCTGCGATGAAAGCTAGCGCGAAGAAACCAATTTCACTCGCGTCAGATTTAGAGCTGGATTCCAATACCAGCAAGCCCGCTTTGAGGAAAAGATAACTAACGGCACCAGCAATCACGCTCGTAATAGGACGGATGAAGTACCACGCATACCAGTCCGTATCCCACCTTTTGTGGACGCATTTGTTCAAGTACACAGCCCTGAGGCAATAAAGGCAGCCTCCCACGCAACCAATTGCACCACACATCAACGGGATCCGTAGCACCTCATAAGGTTGTGCAAGCCAACCTAGCGCCATTGCGCCTATCGAGTAGGTCGCGATGAACAGCAACAGCACAAGGTAGCCTACGATCAGAAGCAGCACTTAATAGTCCTTCAATTGGTCGGAGTACGTTCCAATAGTAACTGTGCAATCAGTTTCGCCCATGATGAGCATGACAACTGGCAAGCCATCGTTGGCCATGGTCAGGGCTAAGGAAGCTAGTAGATTCATGTCGTCGGAGCTCGGGCGTGACGAGTGCTTGGGCGGATGCGAATGCCAGTCACCGATGTAGTCGACGATCCCGGCTGTTCTCCGACGCGTATCAAGAAGCACTTCTTCCTGGCCCTCGTACCCTCGAATGAAGGAGGTGGGTGTAGAGACGCTATCTGGAGGGGCAGGCATTCCTTTGACTATATTGATAGTTTTCAACTGTTGGTCAGTGTATCCAAGCAATATTCCACCTGTTTCATTAGGTAGCGCCTGGCTTCTCAGGCTGCGGATTTGTTCAATAAATCCTTGATCCCACCGGACTGTCCAGCCGTCTGACCGTGCTTCCTTTGATTCAGAAATGGCTATTTCATGCGCTGCGACGCCGCCGGTTTCATCGTTTACATCCCATACACACGCTCGCGCGCCCGATTTGGCTTGGCTCAGCCTTACCTGCCGGCTGAGGAGTGATGCGTGGAGGCGAATCAGTTCGACGGAAAGCCTGAGGGAAATATCTCTGCACCCGTTCCCGACCCATTCACCTTTGCTGTGTCCATCAAGATGAAGTTCTCCCCACGGCGACTCAAGGATTGCACGGTAGTATTGGGCTTCGATGCTCGATATTCGAACGCCCCTGTCGCGGTCTTCGAGAAGCAATACTGAGCTTCTACCTGAAGGTGTGAGGAATACGCTTGCAGTACGAGGTGTTCCATCACGCTCACCTAATTCCCTCGGTACATGCAACGTCGTCGTGGCGTCCACTACTAAGCTTGCGTTGCTTAGTGCCGCCGAGACATTCACATCTTCGTCGACAACGCTCGCGTCAATCGCCATATGCGGTGGTTGTTCGGGGAATATTTGATCCAGAATGCTTTTAACGGCTCTGACTTTCGGGGATCCGATAGCAGAATCCGAAATGATGTGCCGTGCCAGGTTGTGAGGCATAGCTTGGTCAGGATCTATCAAAGTCCACTGACCCCAAGACTCTCTCGTCCACGTTTCCACCATGGAGCTGCCGAGAGCACCTACCCCAGCGATCACTCCTTCGAAATCCGAATCTGCAGATTCCAGGCACGACAATGACCGGATGAGTGGCTTGTCGAGCTTATATCGAAGCTGGGTTGGCAAAATTGAAATAGCTTTCCATCGCTCCTCTAGCGTTTGGCCTATGAGCTCAACGGGGCTCCAGCTTCCTCGGTATTCATCATAAAAAAGCAACCCGCAGGCTTCACCCAGATGGAGCAGGGAACTGGTAACCCAATAGGCGAGGTCGTCAACCTTGTCCACAGTCCCGTTCCGAAGTCTCGGAACCGATAGCAAAATAAGAACGCATTTTGGACGCTGTTCATTGGATGAAAGATCAGTGACCGAAATCAACTGCTTGATTGCTTTGGTAAGCTCGTCAAAAAAGGAACCGCCACGAATAGCCACCCATTGGTCAAGGTCTCCCAAGGTCGCTGGGAAGCGCTCGACGCGCGAGCTTTCAACAGGCGGCAAATTAACGCGAAGGGTAGGGATACCCTTCATTCCACATGCCGTTGCTGCATTCGCATCTACATAGTAGCCAAGGTAAGTGGTGACCTCAGTGCTACCGGACTCGGCTTCAACAAGAACCAAGCGGCGAGCAGGGTTTAAAGATTCCTGGGCGTGTTTGGCGGGCAAGATAATTTGGAACGATGTGTTGAAAAATAATTGCTCCAAAGGCTGATCGCCGAGATGAAGCGAATTTTCGGCTGATTCCCGCAACCACCAGAGCACCCTCGCAAGAAACTTTTGAGGAGTCCAGGAGCGCTGAATCTCTGACCATGTGCTGTTGTACAAGCATAAGGAAAGTGGCTCGCCGGTACGGGTGTAATTTTGATGGCCTAGAACAGGGAACTCACTTCTTAAAGCCCTCACCCCAACAGGTGGGTCTTCCTCCGCGTTCACAGTGAGTGCTAACCACTCCTTACGCAAGATACCGTTTGGGTTGTGGGCCCCAACCGACCCGTCTCCGGCCTTCACCACAATTATCTCGGTCAGGCCTGTGCCGTCTGATAGCGACCGGACTTCCTGGATCTGGAAGTATTCATGCCTTTCGCATGCTCGATAGATCTCAACCGACAAGGCAAGTGTCAGTGCCTGCGCTCCATCTTCGAGTGGGTTACCCCACTCGATGAGACTGAGGCTCACTTCTTGACTCCTGCCCGAGGTGCCGCCGCTGCCACAGCGCTGCTCGCTGCCGCGATCCCTACAGCTGCTCTCACCAATCCCGATGATGTGACCTCAAACCGGATCGCTTCTGGTTTGGCCTTTTCGCCGACACACAGAAAAATCCCGTTGACGTCATCCAGGATGGACTCGTACTCCCGCTTAGCTCGAATGCAAGGTGGGTCGTTTTTGTCATCGACCACCTTTTTGCTGCTGGCGACAATGATCGCACCCTGACGAGCTTGACCCAACGCAGATCTTGCACCCTCGGATACCTCTGCATCTTCCCCATAAGTCGACCAGCTGTGGTGCGAAAGTGCGTGCCACGAACAGTGGTGCGGAGCCTGGAGCAGATCGTATTCCAGCACTTCAGGAGTTTCTTTGTAACGTTCCCAGATTCGCTCCCAGATAGAGGTATGGGCATCGCCACCAGTCAGAAGGCGAGTTTTATTTCGGCTGAATGACGACGGAGCCAACTCGATACTCAAAATCACACTTGAGTGATTTTTCGAAAGAGTCTCTTCTGTCTCGTCATCCTGCTTGGGCATAGGTGCCAAGAGTTTTGCGCTGAAGAAGTCACCGTAGGTATGCCCACCAATGGTCGAGAACGTCTCCCCTGTCTTCACTAGGATGGGTTGGATGTTGTCGGTTTTACCTCCTTCATCCTCACCGAAAACTCGAACCCCATTACCAACCACTGCGTAGCCGAGCTCCTTCCAGCGAAGGACTCGGCGCCTTGCTTCAACGTGAAAGGCGTGGGCGTCGTCACACAGTGTTAGGCCGAGCGAGTTACGTCGCCGAAAAATCATAGGAGACGACCACATCTCACGAATCACGATTCGCTTTTCAGCCTGCGGCTTTTTATCGTCCGGGTAGTCCTCAATCGGCCCAAGCCAAAAATGCTTGCGCACGCCGAGGCAGTGATCTTCGTCAGGATGGCTGAGAAGAAACGCATCCACGTAGGGGCGTTGGTCAGCATCTGCCAGCAACTGCTTCCTCAGCTCCCCCGCAACATCCGGCGTCTCATCCTCAGGATCATCTGCCGCTTGGCGAATCCGGACGTCAATAATGATGGTAGTGGCATCGGCGTTAGCCAGTCGCACCATGGTCATGTCGCCGTTACCCACCGGGAAAAACGCAATTTGTCCAGCCATGGTGCACACCCCCAAAAGAAGACGCGAATCGTCGTGATGGCAATACGGTACTCATAAAAATTAGATGAGTCTAGTTTTTAGTAGTGTTACCATCGCACCATTCATTGCACTAGGCTCAACAGATGACTGACCACCCACCAAAAAAGGCAGGCCGCTGGGGCCAGATGCGCCGTTTGGAGTTCATTGACTTCAGGCTTTTGTGGGAAGGACGGGTAAATCGGGCTGATCTGCTCGATTTCTTCGGAATTTCTGCTCCGCAGGCTTCTTTAGACTTCGCTAGTTACTTGGAGCAGGCGCCAGGGAATGCAGTCTATGACAAGACCGTAAAGGCCTATGTGGCCACGGACACGTTCACCCCGAAATTTGCTCCTGACGACGGTTTGCGCTATTTGGACGAGCTTCTCGCACGGGAGATGGGCGTGATTGATGAAGCAGAAAGCTTCATCGGTTGGGCGCCTCCGATGGATTCGGTGCCCAACCCTATCCGTCTAGTCGATAAGCCGGCGCTTATAAAAATTCTTCGAGCTATTCAGCGGCAGGAAGCGCTTGAGATTAATTACCAATCGATGAGTGGGCCAGATCCAACCATCAGGACTGTCGCGCCACATGCTTTAGGGTTCGATGGCTACAGATGGCATGTGCGGGCCTATTGTTTTAGACGTAACCAACACATAGATTTTGTTCTCGCAAGAATACTTTCGTTGGTCCCGAAAGACCTGCCGTCTACACCACCTTACGATAAGTTATGGCATACCTATGTACAGGTGGTAATTGGAGCTAACCCTGAGTTGGACGAAGGGCGTCGTCGTGCCATTGAGTTGGATTACGGTATGCAGGATGGCCAAAGTACGTTGACCACCCGTCAATCTCAGCTTTGGTATCTTCTACAAAAGCTTGGTCTCAGGAACCACAATCCTGATCCTAAAGCACAGCAACTGGTACTTCTCAATCAGCCAGAGTGCCAACAATGGTTAGGTGAGTAATCTAGCTCGTGCACAGTAATTCAGGCCGATATTTGCAAATCTACTGATGGATTAAACATGGTTGCGATATTAGAGTTGGTGAAAGATCCCTACGAGCGAAAGGCTAGAGTGATACCAGGGCTTCTGGTTTCACTACCGCTGCTTGTGCCCTTACTGTGCGTTTATGGTGCTAAACATCCCGTACTTACCAGTGTCATTGGACTGCTGGGCGGGTGTGGTGCAATCTACGCGTTGGCGAGCGTTGCTCGTGGTCGAGGAAAAAAGCTGGAAGAAAAGCTGCTAAAGACATGGGGAGGAATGCCTACGACTTTAGCCTTGCGGCACAGTGATAAATTCCTGGATAGCGTCAGTAAGCAGAGATATCACCAACAGATATCGTCAAAGCTGGGAATTGATATGCCTAGTGAAAAGGATGAAAAATCGGATCCTGCTAAAGCTGATGATATCTATATTGGCGCGACTAAGCGCCTCAGGGAATTAACTCGTGGCAATAAAAATCTCCTACTGAAAGAAAATATCGCCTATGGCTTTCATCGCAATATGCTCGCGATGAAGGCTGTAGGAATTCTGTCTTGCCTTTGCGGATTAGGGTATGGCGGACTGATTGCGGGAGTAATTCGAGTCAAGCCGCCTCATTTTGAGCCGATTCATTTGGCAGATCCAGGGCTTGCAGCTGGGCTCACAATTCTTATTTCTGGGTCACTTTTGATGGCTTGGTTATTTTATTTCGACAAGGATGCTGTAAGGCGGATGGGTTTTGTCTATGCGGAACGCCTGTTCGAGTGCCTTGGTTCCCTACCCAATCCGAGGTCAAGAAAGAAACCAGCCCAAGCGCCGGTGGAGCCCTAGACTCATACGGATTTAACTTTAATACAAGTAGTCAATTATAATCATGCAGGGAGGCAAAATGCCTACGATAAAAAGCTTGTCCGTTGGTAATGGCGATATGTTCTATATTCTTCATGGTGGTGACAACTTCACCATGATTGATTGTAATCTGAATGCTGGGAATTCCGATGAGATTATCGCCGAGCTCAAGGAGGTATCAAAAACCAAAAGTATGCGACGCTTCATCTGCACTCATCCGGATGAGGATCACTTCAAAGGCATCGAGAAACTCGATAAAAAATTTCCTATAGCGAATTTTTATTGCGTAAAAAACAAGGCTCAAAAACCGGATCTAACGGATTCGTTTCTTCATTATTGTGCCTTGAGGGATAGCGGGAAGGCTTTTTTCCTTGAGAAAGGTTCAAAGCGTAAGTGGCTTAATCAAGGCGATGACGACCGTGGATCTTCCGGGGTTCATGTTCTTTGGCCGGATACCTCTAACGCAGACTTTAAGGAAGCTTTGCGTAAATGCGATGCTGGTGAAAGCTTCAATAACGTGTCCTGTGTATTGAGGTACTCTGTTAAAGGAGGGGCAAGCTTTCTTTGGTTAGGTGATCTCGAGACTGACTTCATGGAGAGCATTATAGATGACATTGAGCTGGAAAAAACAACCGTCGTATTCGCCTCTCATCACGGTAGAGCATCCGGTAAGATTCCAGACTCTTGGCTCGAGAAGCTTGATCCTCAAATCATTGTAATCGGTGAAGCTCCATCGCGGCATCTTCACTACTACACCGGCTATAACGTTATTACCCAAAACAAAGCAGGTCATATTACGATGGATTGCGTAGATAACATGGTTGATATCTATGTAACGAACGAAGAGTACGAGCGCGATTATCTTGAGGATCATGGCAAGCGAGCTTGCCCAGGATATATTGGCTCCTTAGAGGTCGAGACAGAGTACACACTCTGATTTGGCTGGCTGCTTGAAGGTAGCTGTCCGGGGTGGTTGCCTCATAAAATTTCTCATAAAAGTAGCCACAGCCTTAGGTGCCCATTACCCGCAGTCGTTGGAGAAAATCATGACTAATCAAGCTGTGCTTTCTGAAGGACGTTACTTGCTATTCTTGGACATACTGGGATTTAGTCAGTTGGTCGAGACTAAAAGCGTTCAGGAAGTTTACGGGGTGATTGATGAGTCTCTAAAAGCATTTGGTTACTGGGAAAGAATGAATGGGCTTTTCAAGACTATTTATTTTTCCGACACATTTATTTTTTACCAAGATCCAAAAGGTTATGCTAACTGGGCCTTTCTGGATATTTACGCCATCGGTGCAATGTTGCTTTCAGCGCTTTTGGCAAAAGGTATTCCTGCAAGGGGGGCGATCTCTTTTGGAGAATTTGAGGTTGATCTCGATACTACTGGTCGGCACCAACTCTACTTTGGTAAGGCTTTGATTGAGGCTTACAGAGCCGAGCAAGCTGAAAAGTGGATTGGCATCACAGTGCTGCCTTCAGCATGGATGCCCTATGAACAGAATAATCCTGGCTCGATTGTCTCTTGGGAGCGGGAAGGGACTTGGTTAAAAAGGGGGGACAATGTGTTACTGCTCAATCCGTTCATAAAGCTTCGAGGGTGGTACGACCTATTCCTCGCAGGCGAAGTCCCTACGCCGTATTCGCTGTACGATGAGCCGGAATTTCCGAATGATATTCTGGCATTCAAGTTTATTCGAGATCGGGCCAAAACATACGCCGCAAAAAACGACTTCATGAGCCCAGCTGCAGTCAAGTATCATATGACTCTAAATTTCTTGAAAAAGATCTTGGGGGACGAAATATATCGATGGGGTGAAGAGGCCTCGCAACTTGAAAATTTTTAGCGTTTGCGGTCTTGAATCTGACAGTGTGATTAGCCTAATTAGCGTTAAAAAATGTCCACTGGTATAAAAATGGAAGTAATATCATGAAAGCTGGAGATTTGCTAGTATCGTCTGCTAATAGTTGTGCGAGTTGGGGGATTAGGATCGGAACCGTGAGCAGTGTAAGTCACGTCGCGATGGCAATTTCACGTTACAGAGTAATTGAGTCTGTGCCCACAGGAACATATGCAAAATCACTTTCTAAATTTTTAGAAGGTAATAATAGGGTTTATCTATTGGAGAGGCCCGTCGAATTACAAAAAGTTCAGGTTACTAAGTTGCGACGGTCAGCACTTAGGATCCAGCGGCCAGGCTATAACTTGCCTCGCAGCCTTACATCTGGATTCGTCAGGTTTGGGTTTGGGTTTTGGTTGGTTTACTTTTTATTTGTGAATTTCACTCTGATTTATGATTATGATGCACCTTGGTTTATTTTGACGAGTTATAATTTTTTAATGGGGCTATTGCTTTTGGTTTTTTGCACTTGTGCTTGGCCGCAGCGATTTAATCGTGCTATTGATAAGTTACATCTTCCCGAATTTATGAAAACTGATATCGAGAAGCATTTCTGCTCTCAGCTGGTTATGGAGCTCGATCAGATAATCGGTGGCGGCCTATCAAAGGGTGTAATAAAAATCCATGAGCTCAGGCCTAAAGACGTACAACGGCGCGCTAACAAGAAGTTGGGTTACGTACGCAGGAGAATTAAGCCTCCGATAATTTAAGTTTCAAGTATCAAGATCAAGCCTTTGGCACTACTATTTGTCCCGTCGTTAGGATCAGAGTTGAATGCGAGGGAGTTTGAACGCATGAATACTCGAGCCTGACGCGGATGATCATACGGGTATCCTATGCCGTCCAAACGAGTCCCCCTAGGTACCTGGAAAAATCAGCTGGCTTAGATCGTTTTGTCAAAGGTACTCAGGCAGACCTGAAACAGGTACTCAAGGGAGGAGGGAATGAAGCTATTTTTAGACTGCGAATTCACCCAGCTCAATCGAGACACGAAGTTGATTTCGCTGGCACTCGTGTCCGAGGCCGGCCACGAATACTACGTTGAACTCACAGACACCTACCTAGTGGGAGACTGCAGCTACTTCGTGATCCAGAACGTCCTGCCTCAGCTCAACCTACCTGAACATGGGCAACCCTTGGTCGAAGCTCAAACCTCACTGCTCGCTTTCTTGAGCAACCTTGATGGCCCGCTCGAGATTTGCTCGGACGCGCCGGATTGGGACTGGGATCTCTTCTGCCAATTGGCCTACGCAAATCATCGTTGGCCTGCTAACGTTGCCAATAGTCCAACCAACCTCATCCTGCTATTGAGGCATCTCGAAGCGGATGATATCGGCGAAGTGACGCTCCCGGAACTTCCACATCACGCGCTGCTGGATGCTCGCCTCTTAGCCGACCTTTATCGTCGACTGACTGCCGGTTCCAATCGAGGCATTGAACATGGCCGATGATCTTCGTACGCGTGAGTCTGTTAGGCGCAAAGCCCTCTGGACACTTTCGCACCTGGTGCCGGGTGACCCACAAGCTGCCGCTATTTTGAATGTGCTTGACGATATTGAAGACCAAGAGCGCGTCGACTTAAACCAGAGTCATCCACACCTCGATATTGATGCTGTCCGCAAAGCAGTCCTTATTGAGCGCCACAGTTCCGGTATCAATATCGTTGACGAGGCCAGGATTCCACAGCCGTGGCGTGAGCGTTTTCTACAAGCGAGCATCGGCTCGACGCGCCTGATCGATGCCCCATACGCCCGTGATTGGGAAAAATTCCTGGCTCAATGGCAGGCTGAGATGAAGCATTTGGATGCTCACATGTCTGCAAGGCTTGAGCATGAGCGTTAAGCGTCGGAGGGCACCTTCGATTGTCTACTCTGGATAGTGCTGACTATACTGGCAACACTAAATATCTGAGGTGTTACATGTCCCGTCTCGCTGAATTCCGCGCGCTTGAACTACAGCTTGCTGCCCAATTGGCAGAGCTTGAAACACTGAAAAACGATGATGGTTTGAAGCGTGAGATTGAATTCGAAACGAAACTTCGTGACCTGCTAGGTGAGTATGGTTACAGCTTGCGCAATATTGTCGCGATTCTCGATCCGCATTCTTCAAACCGCCGTGCTCCAGCAGCTGCTGAAACCAAGGGCTCCCGTAAGGCTCGCGCCGTGAAGGTTTACAAAAATCCTCACTCGGGCGAAGTTGTCGAGACGAAGGGCGGCAACCACAAAATCTTGAAAGAATGGAAAGCCGAGCACGGTTCCGAGACAGTCGAGAGCTGGCTGGCCCGGTAAAAGTTTGAGTGCAAATTGAGGGCCCTGCGGGGCCCTTTTTTATGGGCAAGCTGTAGTCTCGGCTATCAGTGCTGGAATACTTCATAGCTTTGCAGGCGATACTCCAATCCCTACCCGTGCAGCGAAATCAACCAGAGAGTACACCTAGGTAGATAGCTGGAGCCCATCTTTGGCTCTGAAGATCATTCCTGCGGTGCCCAGTGGACATCCTTTTCAAGCTTTCCTCTGATGGGCCGATAAAGATGCGGTATCGAAACTACTACAGGAGAGTACGTTGGCCAGGGGAAAGAAACGGTCAGGAGCGCACGGGCGTCGAGAGCAGTCACGGAAAGGCGCGTTAGAGACAAAATTTAGAAGGTCGATTAATTATATTAAATCGCATCCAGTCGCCATACTAATATTGTTTCTAGCTTCTTTGGTGCCGCATGCGTATACGGTTGTGGGTGATTTCTTAGACGGTAAGTGGTCGGGCGAAACTACACTGTATATACACAGTGTGCCCCTAAGAAAGGGGGAGCCAGTATACGTATTCTACACTATACCCAGGTTGCCTGAGGCGGCGAAGATCATGGTGCCGGTTGAAATAGTCTTGTTTAATGACTCAAGGAAAGCGGCAAAAAATGCAGTTTTGACCCTTAAGTACGACAAGGCAACGGATCGACAGAAATTGGCAGCGATTCCGCATACTTACGAGGGATCGCTAGGCCCTAAAGAGCTATTGAGCGATGTAAACTCTAACGATGATTTTACTTATGCTAATCACCGAATGGCCTCAATGCATCCGGGTGATCAAGTGAACGTTGTCGATGGCGCGTTCGCATTGCCTAATCACACCGATACGCCCACCTACAAAGCTCCTGGCATGGGGCTAGACGTGCGAGCCTCTTTGTCTACCGATACCCAATCAAGCCAGGGCTGGGATATTAGGTATAGAGGAGTTGTAGCCTCAAGCAATGCACAGATTCTTGAATGGATTCGGCAGGACTATGGGTTATACGTAGCCGCAGACCTAAGACGAAAAGACGGATTTTGGGGATATCTTTGGGGGTGGGCCTTCTCAAAGAAAATCGATATTTTCAGCTTTTCTGTAAAGTTTGGTAGGGATGACAGCGAAAGGTTTTTTATTCCTGAGGCAGCTCCCGATGAATACAAACTTTACAAATTTGAACCTTATGTAAAAGAATTTATATTCGGTGATGGCCGGGTTTGAGTTCAAGGGGGGGCTCTCTGCGCACAAACCAGAGCATTTTATTTCGAGTGGTGCTCGAGGCGACCTTATTCAGATGGCGGCGCAAGCAAAGTGTGCAGGCGTGTGGCATGGAAGCCCGGAGGCACGAGACGCCGGCCTGCTAAGGCTCGGTTTACGACAGCCATTCCCCACAGGGGCACGCACAAAAAATGCTCTTGTGGGACGCGGCGGCAAACGACTAGGTTGAGTGGAGAAATCCGATGGATATGACAGACGATGACTACACAGTATAATTCGATATACAAATGCCCTTAGCTCAGGGTCGTCAGTTGTTGCAACTGGTGAAGATATTAAGGGATTCTAAGCCCATCCGAGACTCGACGGAGCTTTCCGAACACATTGGGGCTATTGCTCAACTGTGAATTACGTGCTGTAAGGGTGACTCCAGGATATCTTTGACTTCTTCGGCAGTGTTAAAATTCCCACGGGGTTTTCAAGCAGGAGGCCGGAGGAATGACCACCCTTCCAACGGCGCTTTACTGGGCGCTGCTTTGGGTTATTTGTGCCTTAGCGTTGGATTTTATGCAATACCTATACGGTTCTGCGACGTGGGCGGTTTTTAGCAGATCCAAAGAGAAACAGGGTATCGACCAAGAGGCTGAACTATTAGCTCCAGCCTTCTTGAATTGGCCAACAAATTTTTTCTACGTATTAAAAATCCTTTCCGCGATAGCCGTGTATGTGCAGATACTCCGGTATTTATACGCAGTGATTAAACCTGGTTAGGGCAGGCGAGCAATCTGCTTGATTTTAGAGGCTTTAGAGAGAGCTAGGGTGAATCTCCGTGCCGGTAACTCTTTTGCACCTCCCCGACCGCGACCTCGGTTGCCGTTTCTTTCAGGAACTGGCCGATTTACATCGCGCATAGACCCTCGCTCTGATCGCTGCCAGGCAATATTTGAATAGCCGTCGACGGACTATGACGAATCGGAAATGAGTCCTTGCATTTCATGACACAAATTGGCATATCGACGATGTGGCCTTTCTGGCAGGTAGTCATTAAGCTCTGCGGCCATTTTCAGGAGATCTTTCGATGCAAGGAATGCATAAGCTCAAGCTACTATCCATCGCCGCGATCCCACTGCTAGCGGCCTGCACCGCTTCCCAACCGATTGACGTTTCCAATAATTCAGAGCAACTTCAGTTGGCACCATCTGTAGCTGTCGACAACTGCTCAGTAGGCTGCCCCTCAGGCGGAAGCGAGCAGATCCTCAATCGTCAGGCATATACCCTTAACAACAACGGCTCAACCAAATTCGCCAACTGGGTTGCCTACAAAATCACAAATGAAACCCCTGCCAGCGGGCGCCCTAGAAACTGGAAAACCGACCCCGACGTTCCCGCCGGAGAAACGCTAAATCCAGTCGACTACAACGGCGCCAGTGTCGCCCTGAAAATAGACCGAGGCCACCAAGCAAACCTTGCATCTATGGGAGGCGTCTCCGATTGGCAGACCCTAAACTACCTCACCAACATCACCCCGCAAAAAGCCGACCTGAACCAAGGCGCTTGGGCACGTTTGGAGGATCAGGAGCGCATCCTTAGCAAGGCACCTGACATTGATGCCGTCTACGTGGCAACAGGCCCCCTATACGAAAAGAGCATCGGCTCACTACCAGGCACAAATAAGGTTCACACGATCCCTAGCGGCTACTGGAAAGTGATTTTCACTGGCAGCACGCCTGTTAGCGGCCTCTATGCTGCCTTCATCATGGAGCAAAGCACCCCACGGTCCGCGAGCTACTGTGATTACCAGGTAACGGTAGAAGAGATCGAAGAGCGCTCGGGTCTGATTCTGTGGAGCAATTTGCCACAGGTTGTTCAAACGGGTCTGAAATCAAAACGTGGTCAGTTGTCCCAGAAAATTGGATGCGCCTCGGAAGCTGTTGTCGCTAAATAGACGAGCATGAAAAAACCACCTGTCGTAAGACAGGTGGTCTGGATTAGATCTAGCGTTGGTAGATGATTCAGTGAATAAATTTCATGGCAGCGATGAGGATACCGACTGCTGCGGATAGCATGACACCCATACGAATAGTGAGCTTAACTTCAAGTTGAGCGAGTTCAGCTCGTAAAAGAGCTATGTCTGCTTTGGTTGCGATTGACGTCTGCAAATCGGACTCCAATGCTTCGATTACGGCGTGGGCTTTCGGCTCAGGCACGTTGATTGCGATCAACGCTTGATATAGAGCCAGTTCCATTCTCATAAGGCCTCCAAAAAATTACAAAGGCCTACCCACGACGGGAAGGCCCGTCGTGGGTTAGAAAAAGTGTGCTTCCATCGACTTAGTCGACTGACCGCGCTACCGGAAGCTATGCGGTCATTGGGTGGATCCTGCGGTAATCCGCAGCGCCGACTCGAAGATCCTGACGGCTTGGCATGTAGCTGAACATGTCAGCAAAACATGCACCTAAATTGCTTTCTTGCTCGCTCTCTGTCAATCCACAAACCGGTTACTGACTGTGTCTAGAATGGCGTTGCGGTGAGGTCGAGAAATTGCTGTCTCGCTCACAGGTACCTGTTCGACTAATGCTACGTGAGTAGGGCAGACGCTTATCCGATATCAGCACACGTTGACAGCATTTCGAGCTCGATCCGTTGCATTTCAGCAGAGGTTCACGTCGGGAGGGCGTCGGTGCGCAGGGGAGAAGATGGGTACGTCTGCTACCAAAACCATCAGCGCATCCCGCCGGACAAATACTCATCAAGACGTCTGAATCCTAGGTCGCATTAACGTTTGCGGTTGTAATTTCCAAATTCGATAAAGTGCCATTACGAGGAGAGCGTTCCTTTTTTTGCTGGGACGCTTGAGTTTTCCAAACTCCCGCCTAGCCTCATTGCAAATCGCCACTAAGTCATGGAGCAAGCTATGCGGCCAACTGGAAGACCATTTTTTGTTATAGCTACCGCGCTCTCGCTTCTCTGCGCTTGTGGTAGCGCATGGGCGTTCAAACTCAACCCTTGTTTGAGGGTGCTGGTTTACAACGACGGCGCCCTTGAGGCTGAGAAAATCAGAGATAGGAATCTATGCGGGTGGGCACCCGAAAAAATGCGGTTGACCGTCCACGAGCATATGACCAATTTCGCGATCGATGAATATCGAGGGTCTGGTTTTCTAGTGAATGCCGCGAATGGGCCGGCTCGGGATAAGCCACGCCAGCAAGTACTTAACTACATGACTGACCCCGTCTGGTCTAAAAGTCCAGGCTCACCAAAGCATCATACCTACATGATCATCTTCGGTAGCTGGTGGAACGATGATCCATTGATGTATCTGTGGGGTTCGGGAAGCGACTTCAGACATGGGCTTGGCAACCTCCGAACACTGTTCAGAAATAACTCGGCGCGTTATGAAGGGGGTATGAATAGTTGCTCGGTACTAAAGAAGGATCACCTCGCTTGGAATTCACATTTTGGGAGGCTTCAGTACCTGCACTTCATGAGTAACGCCGACGGCAAAGCAAAAAAAGGCGAGCGTTTAGGCGAAACACTGCGGAAGTCACTCGGGTGGATTGAGTTCGCTTACAAAGTTGCCACGGGGGATATACCTCCTACGGCCCCCTTCACAGCAGAACAGCAGGCGGCGCTCAGCCTCCCATCCATTGCCGAAAATTACTGTTTGCAAGATCCAGCCAACACGAAGATTCGAACTCTGTTCGCTAGACCGAGCGGAGATGATGCGATGCGAGACCAAAGGACTCCAGACGTAGCGCTAGGCAGCATATTTCACATTCTTCAAGACTCATTTTCACCTGGGCATACATGTAGAACTGATCAGATCGTTGATGGTGAACGCTACGCTGTCCTGAGTGACGTTTACAACTATAACGAACAAGACGAGGATTTTCACAGTAGCAAGGACATCTTTCCCGGATGGCTACATAGCTACGCTGAATCAGGTAAGCATGTCTATGCAAATGATCCCATCAAGGTCGGAGCTTGGGTGTTGCAAGCCGTTGATGCGAAAACCCCATGGGAGGAAGTTAAGGAGCATTTGTTACAAACGGTGTTTATGACTGCGGGTAAGGCTCCTCCTTCAGTCCAGGCCAGCTGTATTGGTCAGCAAACCGTCTCACAAAATACGGCCTTACCAGTATCTATCACAGTCGCGACTGAAGATTAAATACGGAGCAATCATGAACGATGATCTGGAAAACCGAGAAAGCGCTCGTTTAGCCCTCCTAGATATGGTTTATGAAACGCAACTTCATTCACTGTCAACCACGTCGGGGATGTCCGGCGCGCAGCCATATAGTTTGCCATCTCAACTGTCGAGCCTTGCCACAAGGTCAAGTATTACCAGCAACATTGGATTTCGGGCAGGCATAAGTGTTGTCGCGCAAGGTGATTCCTGGTTCGACTATATCGGCAACGACATCATCCAATCTCTGAAGAACCGTGGATTTGCCATCAAGAACTATGGCACTGCGGGGGATACTTTGGAAAACATGCTTTTTGGTACTGAATTCCGTGGGCGTAATTGGGAGCGTCACCCGGCAGAACACGCGAAGGTCTTGGAATCGATTAGGCTCATTAAACCTAAATTTTTTCTCTTCTCCGGGGGTGGAAATGATATCGCTGGCCCCGAGCTTGCGCCTTACCTTAATCATGCAGGTCTGTACCCAAATGAACCTCTGCGCTTGGATTTTCTGGACTTCATGTTCAAGAAGGTCTTTCGCGACTATTACGACTTCATGATCAAGTCGGTGAAGAGCACACTTCCCAGTATAGAAATAATTCTTCATGGCTACGGCCATGCGATTCCTACAGGAAAGGGCGTCATTACTGTTGGGCCTTGGCGCTTTATCGGCCCTTGGCTGCGTCCCTCCCTGACCGCCAAGGGCATTATTGACCCCGCAACTCAAATGGGGGTTATCACACGGGTCATCGATGTGTTCAACGAAATGCTGGCAGACGTCGCGAAGGTTCACGCTAATGTGCACTACATTGATCTACGTGGAATTATCAAATCAAGTGATTGGATAAATGAACTTCATCTAAATCATTCTGGGTATGAAAAGGTTGGTCAGGCTTACCAGTCGCTGATGCAGGACTTGATGACCGCTGCGGAGAAACAAGCGTTGGTGGAGAATAAGGCGTTGGTAGATGAGTTTCTTGCTAGGCCTGAAAGCGCGCTGCAACACCATAAAGGGTCCGACGTAGGATTGCCCGCAGCACATTGAGCACCGAGCCTCAATAGCGTCGTCGATTGCTTGACCGGTTTCGATGACGCTTGCTGAGGGTGATGATTTGGCAGACGTCGAGTCCCGATGTAGTTTTTTCAGCACAGGTACTGAACACTAAATCCACAAATGCAGAACATGACCTGGTACGTGAATTTTGATGTGAGTCACTTCAGAAGAATGTGAGGCTATTCCTCTATTAAGTGAATGAACCTCGTGCCTAATACTGGCTACCGAGTCTTCGCTGATGGATGTGGTGATTCCTCAGCATTACCTAGCGTCACGATTTTTAGGTAGGGATTATTCAGTGCCAGTTCATTCAGCAAACCTCCGGGTGATTTAAGCAGGTATCCGTGTAGGCGCCGGGTCTTGCGCGGTCCGGTGACTTCGCACGTCCAGATGTTGAGACCATTGGGTTGCTTGCGATGGAGCTTCATCTGTTCGAAGCGTTTCTGTATCCATTGCCAATCGGACAGGCTTTCCTGTTTTGCGATGCGAGCTAAGTGCGGGTGTTCCTGGCCGTACCGTTGAAAGACCCCCGGTGTGACGAGGTAGATCGTGTCATTGACGCTATGAACCAAGGCTTTGGTGTCATTCATTATGATGCGGTGCGTTTGAACACCCTGAGTAAACCATTGCATAAAATGTTCGCCTGACGGATCTGCATAAATCGGAGGAGGCGGCACTTCTACGGTGGGTAACGCAACGTCCTCAATGCTGCCAGGCTCATCCATATTTGGTGGCGGGGAGCCTAATAGGTCCATCAGCATATCGACTGAATCTAGCGGCGCGGGTGACGGCGGGGTCGTGCGCGCCGGGGCTGTTTTATCTCCTCTTGAAGGTGTGCTCGTAATTCCATCAACCTGCTCAGTAGGGATGGTTGGCAGGTCGGGGGCATCGACTATGACGCTACCGCTAAACGCTTCCGGTCGCGCTCCTGTATCCCAGATCAGTGCTGGAGACAGCTTGAGAAAGGTGAAGCTGTGCGACCAACCGTTCTCACTCGTGACGTTGGCTTTCCAAATGGCTTTACCGTCGGTACTGGGCTGAGCGATTCCATGGTCCTGTAGAACATTGAATACGGCGGTGTTCTTCTCGGGTATGCCATCGATGCCCTGGGACAGTAGATGCGCACGCAATTTATCTGAGACAGTTTTGCTGACGAGCCAAAGAGCATCTTGAGTGAGCCAGCCATCAGAGGCTTGAGGTTGGTTGATTTTCAGCTCTTTGCTCAGCAGGTAACGTAGGCCTTCCAGCAGCTTTCGCTGTAGCGCGTGTTTTGGCGCTGTCAGGGCTTTGACTGGGTCGCCACCCAGTGCTTGGGCTACTGATGCTTGGTCGGCTTGCATCACGAGTGAACCCAACTCTCCAGCGTGTTCGTACTGACCTGCCAGGTTGTAGATGAGGGAAGCCCAAAGCTCTGGGAACGTGCAGAGCCAATCCATGATTTCCCGATTCAGAAGCTGGCAGACGAGCATGCCTGCCGCTGCGCCGTGTAATCGATATTGTCGGTCCTTACGATAGCGGAGGCGGTAGGGGCGGGAGAGTGGGCCGTGCCATGGATGCCAGACTGAACCGTCTGCATATTCAACGTGCAGATCAACGCCTATTTTTCCAAGGTCGTGGGCCAGAGCGCCGTAAGCGATACCCGCAGTCCAGGCTTCAGATTGGGCGATCTGTACTTCCGGCTGGGCACCGCAGGGGAGTAAGTGCGACTGCCGCAGTTTTAACGCGTAGGCGACGACTTCTAGGCCGTGGTCGAGCATTCCGCCGGGGTAGGCATGATGGTGACTCTCAGACGCTGGGAGCTGCTGCACCAGTTCGGCGTAGCGCTCGATGGGGTCGAGGTACAGTTTGTTGAACTGCGCTCGGGAGAGGGCTGTTCGCTGCCAAATGTGATCAAGCAGTTTTTGCCTGCGGGGTTCCGAAAGCAGCGCTTGGGCTGACTGAGGCGCGGTCAATCCTTTTGAAGATGATTGCTCGGTGGGGGAGCTTTCGATTTGAGGTGACCGTTGTTTGCGATGAAACAGCGAGAACATGATTTACCCTGTTGGTTTGATCGATTTGAAGGCCTTTTCTTCTTTTCGGGTAGGGCCTTTCCCCTTGTGCTCCATTCCCTTGGCCCATTCCATTTTTCCATTTACCTTTTTGAGGCTGCGCATTTTAGCGGGGCGCTGCCAGGGTCAATTGGCTCGCGCGCGACCCCTTTTTATGGATAAACGTTTACGGACAAGGAGGTTGTGCAATGACGAAAAGGGACAATCCTACAAAGGCGATGCAATTTGGCCGATGGCTTGGGCGTCGGTGGCGGGGCTATCTCCGGTATGAGGAGAAGACAATGCAATGGCTGCAAAATAAAGGTATCCCTATCGAGGTTTCTAGGATCCTTGGGTGGATTTTGAAGGCGGTAGTCATCATCGCTCTGTTATATGTTGCGTTCTGGATCACTCTAATCGTCGTTGTGGCTACCGTTGGCGCCTATGCTGCTCTTAATTCTGATACGAGCATGAATGACGAATCCACAGAGTGGCGCGATGGGTTATCGGGTTTTGGGCTTTACGACCGAGGAGGCAACAGGATCGATCCGCATGATCCTGATGAAATGCCATAGCCTCTACTTGATCAATCTCTGGGCGAGTCCAGCACCTTGCCCCCCAGCTGTTTTCGCATCTGATACACCTTGGCTCAGACCCTGAATCATTCCTCCAGCTCGTATGCCAACCCATGACAAAGCGGTTATCCAAAATGTCGGGAGAATCAAAAACATTGTTGCCATCACGAAGTTCAGCAGCATGTCGCCGAACGAGTTGTTGATGCCCATAAGCACGTTGAAATTGCTATGCGGTGAGTTCCAGCCGTACAAGGTGTCGAGGATGGTGCTGTCGATCCAGCGGGCCAGTTGAAACCAGAAGTCGACGAAGAAGAGGGCAAACTGCACGCAGCTGATGGTCACCAGGGCTTTGAGTTCGTAGGTGCCAATGACCAGGATCAGCGGGATGCAGATGGTCAGTGCCATCTTCAGGAATGACAGCACCATGGGCAGAGCTTGGCGCACGACGTCCATTGCGGGGAAGAATGCCATCGAGCCGGCCGTAAGGCCCAGGTCGGAGGCTGCGCGTGCGGTTATGTTCGAGGCGGACATGTCGATCTCACCACCATAGCTGGTGTAGACCTGGCCTTGGTTCAGCGTTTGTTGACGGGGGGAGACGACGGAGCGAATGACGGCGTCGTCAGCGTCGGTTTTGCTGACGAAGCGCGCCCAGTTGCTGAGGCGGGTGAGCAAGCCGGGGTCTACTTGTTGCACGAGCCTTGCTCGTAATCCGACGCTGGCGTCCGACCACCATTGGCGGCAAGTTGGGTAGCCACCACCACCGGGAACCTGCGTCAGCCCCGCATCTCGAGTTGAGTTGAAGGGCCAACGGCTGCGAGGTGTTTTGGAATGATACCTATCATAGTAACCGCTGATGTTGACCAGCTGTTTTGACCCAATCCAGTTGATGTCGTCCATCTGTTCGTCGGTGAGGTTGGGACGGTTCATGAACATTCTGGCGCGGGCGGGGCCGTAACAGTCTTGGCTGAAGTCAGCCACTTCCTGAGCCAGGATCGGGTCGTCGATGCGGGCAGCGTCAATGTCCATCCTCATTTGTCGCAAATCCGTTCCGCAGGGGATTGCCGCAATGGACCCACCGGTGATGGCCTTGGACAATGAGTGCATGAAGAACCACCACACAGGCACTTTTGCGCTCTGGTTGTTGAGGGTGGTAAAGGTGTTGGACCAACGGGTGTCTTGCGGTTTGGCGACGCTCACTTGGCATTGCGAGGACCGGGTGCTGTCGAACTCGATGGTGTTCAAGTCCACCTCGAAGAAAGGGATACCTGCGAACATGATGACCACGATCGCAGCCCAAACCCGATTCTCGATGCGCAGTGAGGATAGGACACCTTTGTTGCCCTCATCGGCGCCTTCGCTTCTCGCCCTGAGCCACTCTTGCAGAATGATGGCAAGGAAGGGCAAGGCGAACACGCCGCTGGCAACGAGCAGTTCCCAGATACCGTTGTTGACGATCCACCCGACTAGCGTCAGGTAATACTCCAGGTAGTCATTGGTATAGAGCGTCATGGGATCGTCCGTGGTCGTTAGCGGAGGCCGTGCAGTTCGAGCAAGGCAATGGCCGCCACGGCTGCGAATTCTGCGCACAGCAGGCGTTGATGCTGTTGGGGGGAGAGTCCTTCGGCGTTCAGGCGCTGACGCATCCGGTACCAGCCATAAGCGGTGGCGCCGTATAGGGCCAGACGCCAGATCAATAGCGCAGTCGCCTGAGACTTCAGCAAGTGACTCCAACTGTTCATGCCATTGGCCTCTTCAATGCCCAGCAGGCCAATGATGACGATCACCAGAATCGTTAGTGCCGCCCAGAAGATGACCAGCGCTTTGGGTGTTCGATGTGCGTGAGGTTGTTTCATGGTTACTGATCCTTGGGTGTTGCTTGTTGGATCAGGTCCAGACGGTTGCGCACCGGGTCGCCCTGGTAGACGCCACGCGAGCCAGCTGCTCGGTTACTTTGGCGCTGGATCAGCATCATCGGCGAGTTGCCTGCCAATGTGCGGCGCAGCTCGAGTTCGGTTTTAAGGCTGTTGATTTCCTGTGTCAGGGCATCACTTTCGGTGTTGATGGCCTGCTGAGCCAGTTCGTTGGCCGCAACGTTAGGTTCCTTGCGTCCGGTCAGCAGGGTGCGCTGCAACAGGAGTGCTTTTTCCAGGACGCTGGAGAGCGCCACCTCGGAGGCAAGGCGTCTTGCTAGCAGGTCTTGGTCAGGTTCATCGCGTAGCGCTTCGATCACGCCGCGGGTGATGGGCAGCGATTGGCTGCTGGCTGCCATCAGGTGTTCTGCCGAGGTGGGCTTGCTCCCGTTCAGCAGCGCTTCCAGGACTTGGAGCTTGGCGTCGTACTCTTCCTGGATGAGTGGTGTAAGGCCCACTCCAGCTTTGGTTTGAGTTTTGGTGCAGTTGTCGCAGGTTTGGTGTTCGCGCTCACCCATCACGCGAGTTGCCCAAGTCTCCGCTTCTTGGGGGGACGACCAGGTCTGACAGCTCAGTCGATTGCCGCAGGAGTCTTTGGATATAGGGGCGCGATCATCGACGTTGCGACCATTGAGCAGGTTGAAGCCAGCCCGGGTGACATCGGAAACCACTTTGATGGGGGGTTGTCTTTTTCCCCCGGCCGAGTTGCCACCGACCCAAGGCACGCCGTTGTTACCTCGCTGCGTCTCGGCCTGTTCTACTGCCGCGACTGCGTCATGACTTTTGACCGTGTTGCTGAGCGCCATGCCTTCGGCCAATTCGCCCCAGCCGAGTTGACCGCCAGCGACATTGGCCATGCGTTCGGCGACGGCTCGGCAGGTTGATTTAGAACGATCGAAATCGAGTCGTGCTTGCAGGATTCCGTTGGTGAGCAGGTTGTACAAACCGGGGTCGGCTCGTTGGATAATCAGTGCTGGGAGGGAGGCCATGGCGCTGGTTGCGTTCTGGATCACGGTACTCATCATCGACTTAAAGCCTTTGGTGGCACCGTTCAGTTGATTTTGCACAGTGGTGTCCAGGCTCATGTCGCCGCAGATCAGGTTGGTGTCCCAACCGGCACCGACTGTGATGCTGTCCATGGTGGCCGCACCGCTCATAGACACGGCGCGTCCTCCGCCGATGCTGTAGAGCACTTCGTCGCCGATCACCGATCCGCTGTGATTGATACCGTCCTTGTTCAGTTGGGTTTGTGCGGCGTGTACGGTGGTGGCTGAGAGAAGCAGGGCGGTGATCAGGATTCGGGTGCTTGTGAGTCGTGGTGTCGAAACGTGCAGGTCAGCAATTTTCATTCGTTCGCTCCTGCGAAATCTGTACTTCCTAGAAAAAGTTGTCCCTTACGTTCGCAGCAGCTGTAGGGCCGCCAGAGGGCCCAGGCGTAGTCGCCTCGTGGGGATTGAACGTGAGGGAGGTTGTTTGGAAATACGGCGCAGGTTTGAGATTGACTGGGTGTCAGTTCCTGCCATTTTCCGCTGCCGGGGTCGCTTTCTTTCAGAGGGCCAGCTGGCCAGTAACCATCCTGCTGGGTGCCCAGCAGTGGTTGGTAAACGTGGATTTGGCCGCGACGCGTGACGATATCGCCGGCTCTTTGGGCAACCACAGCGGCGCTTTTGTAGTCGTCGACGCCATGCAGGAATCCACCTCGCGGGTAAACCGCTCCCCACAGGTTTGCACTGGTCCGACTGCCGATCTCTCTTACACCTGGAGTCAGTGCTTCTGGGAACACCAGCTCGGGGATGTTGTTGCGCCAGGCGATGCTGTCCAGCGTGCTCAGGAAATAGGGCATGAGGATCTTGCCGGCACCCGGGCAACTGTAGCCGGACTGGCCTGCGAACTGGCTGAATGTTGCGCCACCAGGATGGCCGATGACGTCGGCATTTTTGAACTTGGAGAGGTCGTTTTCGTGGCTGATGCCTGCGTTGCCATCGCCGCCACCGCGCGCGTAGGCATTTGGCGAACTCATGGCGTTGACTTCGGACCAGGGATTTTCCCCTGTGCTGCTGTAGCTCGATACCACCGCGTCAGGGACGTAGTGACGAATCTTGGGGGAAGTTTCGACTTCGCACCCGAAGTTGGTGCAGTAGAGCCAGTAGCAGATGCCGACCACGCGATAGGCGATGCAGTCGGGGGAAAGGCTGGAAGCGGTGATCGATGCGGTGTTGATGGCGGATGCTGACGGTGGAAGTCCCATTGCTGTAGCAACGGCGATGAAACGGAAAGTCTTCGAGTGGCGGAGGGGCATGGTTTGATCCTGCGCATAACGGTGTGCGCAGTGAAGCAGTGGTGGGACATGTCTTCCTGTCAAAAAAGGATTTGGTGCATCTCCCTATTGATTGGCCTTTTGTAGGGCAGAAAAAAGCGCCCTGGAGGGCGCTTTGATAAAAATTACAGACGGCAGCTCTAGCTAACCCTTTTTCGGAGCAAACCAGCTTCTGCGAAGGAGTAAGGCTCACCTTCTCCGATGATGAAGTGGTCGAGAACTCTCACGTCAATCTGTTCTAACAGAGTAACCAGGGCTGAAGTGATCTCTAGGTCACCTCTGCTCGGGTTTTTGTCTCCGGAAGGGTGATTGTGAGCAAGGATAACAGCTGCGCAGTTGTGTTTGAGTACCCGTAACAGAATCTGTCGTGGATACACTCTCGTGCAATCTATCGTGCCGAAAAATAACGGCTCATATGCAAGCACCCGGTGACGTGAGTCGAGGAATAGAGCAGCGAAGACTTCGTGGGGTTCACGTGCTAGTTGTAGCCGTAAATATTGACCCACCTGTTCTGGGTTTGCGAGGTAGGTGCCGCGCTTGAATAACCGTTTTTCAAGAACCGTAATGGCCTGTTGGACAAGCTCGTCTTCTAGACGTCGGCTCTTAGATCTTACTTTTGGGGTGCCGGCGTTAGGAGAAGTATTTGTCATCGGAAGCTCCTGTGACGAAAAAGGGCTTCCGCCCTCAAGGTCGGAGCCCTCAGGGAAGATTGTGGGGGGCGACGTGACGCGCGCCTTGGAGTAGATGCATCCTCCATCGTATGTGCGATGGCTGTTCGCAGGCTGGATGCGGGGCGAATGGTAATGGTCAACTCAGCAGAGCTAAGCCGTAGCCTTGAAGACCAGGGCTACCTAGGAGTAGTGCTGACTAGGCCAACTAACTACTACATGCTTTCCAGATGATTGTTGCGCAGGTTGATACGGTAGTCCGTACATAATCCGAATGACTCCAGCCCCCCTTTGTTGCTGGTGTTCATTTCTTGCTTTCTCTGAAGGTGAAAGTACCTCGCCGCATTTCAGAAGCTGGCAACGCCGATCGTGGAGTCGCCAGGGTCGCTAAGTCGCAAGCAAGCGGTAATTGCTGAGGTTCAGGAGTCTCTTCAGACACTTAGCAGATAGTGCTAAACGTTACTGAAACGTCACTCGCCAGGACGCTCGTTCGCGTAGAGACTTCAGCGTTGGGGAGCGAAGAAAATTCCAGGTTGAGTAAAACTCACTTGTGGATAGCTCCTCCAAACGGTTGAACGTAGGTGCCTTTGCAACAAGCGCGTCGTAGCGACGGATGAATCGAAACGCTATTGGCTCCAATGTAGCGTCGCTGAGCATGTTTAGAATCCAGATTTTTTCATTGTCCGGCAGTGGTCCGACCAGAACGCTTTTCAGGTACTCGCAAGCATAAAGTCTGTCGCCAGATTCTGCGCGTAGGAAATACCCATCGAGGTGGGAGTATTTGTTGGCAATACATGAGTGGTGCTTTCGCAACAGCGTTAGAAGGATCTTATAACAATCAGATTCGGTTTCCTCAACCAACACGGCCCACGGGTCGCGATTTTGCTTCTTGAGATCTTCCACGATCCTATCAAGCTTGAGGGAGTCGGCTCGCTTGAATATGGTTGAAGCGAGTCCCGAATCCTCAGCCCAATCAATCAAATCCGCGGGTGGTAAAGCAGAGACAGGTGTTGGGCAACGTTTCGCCCATGAGTCAAACCAATCAGCCTCCTTAAGGGAAAAGTTGACTGGCAAACAGAGATACCAATTTTTAACTTGAAAAACCTTGGAGCCAGCGGCGGTAGTATATGAGTCACGAATTTGCTGCTTTTGTGAGTCACCAACGCCGTCAATAAAATATTTGCACTGGTAAACATCAATCGGGGCCACTCCGAGGTCGCCTACGTATATATCAATGCCTCCATCCCCTTGACTAGCTCGTATGCCTCGGACGTTTTTTAAAGGATTTTTAACCCGAATAATTTTCTCGCACGCAAGCTCAAAGGCTGCGCGAGCCCCCTCTACGTTGCCGTGTATGTAGATGAGGTCGGACCAGCTCGACATATTGATTCCTTTCAAACGCAGTGAGTATTTAGCTGCCTATTCTGAATGGTGCCACCTGCTCATGCAATTCCAAGACATCCGAAGCAAGATCCCTCAGAAGACAGCGGTTCGATTCCCCGCGCCCGGTCAATGTTTTCGGCCATCCGAATTGCCGCATCCAGCTCACTGAACCCATACTCCTGCATGAGTTTGAATCGCGCGGCTTTCTCCTCGGGTTCAGTCATGGCCATGGCCAGGTACAAGCTAGGAGGTACGACACGGAAGAGTGCTTCCATGGACTTGGAGAGCACGACACCTTCGCAGTATTTCCCAGCCTCTTTGCGTGCGGACATCATCATCGCCTTTTGCGCTGGGCTGAGTTCCCTGAAGCGAGCGATTTTCTCCACCTCATCGGGTGGCATGCTTAGGCAAATCCACCACTCAATCATGTTGAGCATTGGTTCGGCGGCTTTGGGTAGGTCGTCGAGGTTCTGTGTGGCCAGCCAGAACCAGGCGCCCAGTTTTCGCCACATCTTGGTGATCTTGACCACGTAGGGAGAAAGCAGCGGGTTCTTGGTGATGATGTGTCCTTCGTCGGTGACGTTGATGATCGGACGCCCCAAGAACTGATCACGCTCGGCGATGTTGTTGACGGAGTTGAGCAGGGACAGGTACGCGATGGAGAGTTGGGCGTTATAGCCCTCGCGCGCGAAGGTGGCCAGGTCGACAATGGTGATATCAGCTTCAGGCCAAGGCGTGCCTGGGCGGTTAAACAGCTCACCATCAACGCCCTGGCAGAACAGGTCCATTGCTTCAGCCATTTCCAGAAGGCGAGTTCGCCGCGACTCTGGCAGCCCATTGTCGCTACCGCGCTCACGCAGAGCATCACGAACATCCTGGGTCAGTACTGATCGATGCTCACTAGCACAGCGTTGGGCTGCGTCTAAAATGCTTTGTCGAATCAGGCTGCGATCAGCTCGGGTCAGTCGCGCTTCTTCTTTCTCTTCACCCCCGGTGATCATCAATCGAGCCGTGATCTCCAGTTCTCCGAGGACATCACGCTGTTCGTCGCCAGCGCCCTGTGCGTTTGACTCGTCCAGTTGATCGGCATCCAGCGTCTCGATCTCTTCAGGCGTTTCCACCAGCCTACGGGCGTCAGTGAAAGGTGCCAGGCTCACTCCGGAGCCGGGCGAAAGTTTGATGTGGTGGACACTTAAGCCCAGTCGTTTAGCGAAGTCTGCAAATAGACCGAATGAATTTCCTGCTTCGACGATGAATAGCCTTGGGCGATAAATGGCGGTGATCTGGTTCAGGATGTAATTAAGGGTGGCGGACTTACCAGCCCCAGTGGGGCCGAACAAAAACAAGTGCGCATTCATCTGTCGGTCCAGCCTGTTGAGCGGATCGAAGGTGAGGGTGCCTCCGCCACGATTGAAAAAGCTGATCCCCGGGTGTCCTGTGCCCTGACTGCGTCCCCAAACAGGGGCAAGGTTGGCCGCGTGCTGGGCAAACATCAGTTGGCTGTACCACTGACGTTTGTCCTTGGCGGGGTTAAATACGCACGGCAGCCAGCGCAGATAGCTGTTCAGCGGCGCCACTTCATCATCTTCGCGAACGGGCTGCAGTCCTGCGTTAAGCATCACGTTGGCTAACTGCATGCCCCGGGCGTCCAGTTCGGCAATGTCCTTGCCACGTATGTAGAAAGCGATGGTGGCTCTGTACAGCTTGTGGGAGCTCCCAATGATGGATCGAGCCTGGTGCACGTCTTGGCGAGTCTGTTCAGAAGCGAGGGTCTCACCAACTGACTTTTTACTCAGGTGGTTAAGGTGCGATTCCAATACGTCTTGTGGCGTGGCGATCAGCGTCAGGCACATCATTGTGTCTTCGGGCATCTGGTCAAAGTAGGTATTGATCGCGTCCCCTTTGCGCGTCTCACCTGTCAGGTGTCCTGTGTTTGGAGCGTTGCGTAGTCGATCCATCAGCATGACCCGGTGGGGCATGCCGTCGAAGTACCAGGCGCCTTCAGCCACATCGGATCGCGGCTGACTGAAGAATAGGCGCTGCGAGAAGTCGGTACCGCTAGCCAGCTCAATCTCTCCGGTCTCCGATTCTTTGGGGTAAGCGGTCAGTTGGTAGAAACGCTCACGATCCACCGCCGAGGAGCCCAACAATGTTGGGTTCGGATTGAACCAACGCAGTAACCAATCATGGATGTTGGCAGCGTTAAGCCGCCGTGACTTGATGCCTGCGCTAGTGAGGCCGCCAGTCAGTCGCTCGCAGACATTGCTAAGTGCTTGTTCTGCAGATTGTCCACGTCGTGTAGCAGGTGAGGCAGGGGAGCGCCTGTACACCACCATTCGCACACGTCGGCTCTGACCCCGCCAAGGCAGTCGGGTGAGTGTGGTGTCTTCGAAGAGGCCACCAGGTTTGGCGACTGCCTTCAAGTGGTGAGCGAAGAAACGTAGGTAGAATTCGCTGAAGGCACTGTCACGGGCCCGAGGTTGGATGTATTGCGTGAGCGATTGGAGGTACTCGTCCCAGTTTGTTTCATCCTGCGCATAGAGTTGCACCACCCAGGGATTATTGTCGAGCTCGTCGAAGCTGTCCTGGAGAACGTTTTCCAGCCTATCGCGCGCTTCAAGTAGCCAAGCGTTTTCTCGGCCTTCGGTGCCCAGCGGTGTTAGTTCAAAAAACGCAGCGACGGACGTACCGTCCTCCAATAGAACGCTTTGTGATTGAGGCAAATATTCAACCCAAGGCAGTCTGTCTACGAAGGAGGGCGCGGTGTCGTAGAAGGAATGCTCATCGGCCTGTGTGACGGGGCTTCTCTGCTGTTTACCGGGTTCGGAAATTCCGTTTTCGGCCAGTTGATTGACGTGCCGGTCCCAAGCGTCAGATTCAACCGATTCGCTCGACTCGACCTTGCGTTTCAAGACAGAAAACCAAGCCATCAGTAATCCTCCAAGCGTTCACCAGGCATGGCGTATTGCACGCGTTGGTACAGTGGAAACACCGTGCTGTACCCAGGCACGGGTACTGGATCTGTTCCGGCCCAATGCGGGAAGATGTACATCACCAGGTCGGGGTTAGGCAGGCGATGAAACTGCCGCTTGATTTCGTTTTGCGCGGTTCGGGTATAAGGCTCGCTAGTGGAGGGGGTCATAGGTTCGATCAGAGATCGTCTTAAAGACTGGCGGGCGTCCAGCAGCTGTTGAGATGCCTGCCCATGTTGGGTGCCTCCGTTCGTTTGCTGGTTCCAGACATCCATCATGGTGCTGCCGTTGTGGCTGAGAAGATCTTCGGTGTTGGTCGCACAACCGGCCAGCATCAGCGCCACCAGAGGGGCGGCGGTTGTCTTAATCCAAATCTTGCGTGACATGGCGACCTCCGAGGGTGTGATCGACCTTGCGCCCCTTGGCGTCGTAATCGAGGGTGAGCTGTTGTTCGATGTGGATGGCAACCTGTGCGCCGGGCTCGACGTATACGGCAGCAAAGGCTTGTCCGTAGAGCTTGTTGACCCACTGCGACATGTCCTGCACGCCACTGGCGAGGATTCGTTCCATCGCCGCGTTACCGGAGATACCAACGCTGCCTTGCGACCCATTGCCGTTGCTGACATAGGTGGTACTGCCATCGGATTTGATTAGGGAGGCGGCGCCGGCGCCCGCGGCGGTTATCAGCGCTTGTGAACCGAGGTACTGCTGGGCGTTGCTACGGCGTTCGCCGCTGACACAGGGAATGCCGTGGCGGTCGCTGATCCAGCCCAGGCCTTCTGTAGCACCGGCATTTGAGGAGCTTTGGGAGTTTTCTTGGGAGCTGCTCCCACCTGGCAACGTTCTAATGGTGCCGTCCTGAAAGACGAAGGTGATCGACCGGATCTGCCCTCGTACACAGGACAGTGTCCAGTCTCCTGATGCAGTGCCACTTATGACAGCGCCAGCGACCTCAGGTAGGTCGATGCCATTGGCTGTGAGGTTGTCAGCACCGATCAAGACTTTGAACGGGTAGGGGTCATTGACGGTGCCGTCAATGGGGACACGACCAATCAGGGCTGTCATGGCGACCGACCCCATCAATGTTGAGTTTGAGGGGACGGTGTACATCGCTTTAGCCATTGGGGTATCTGAATTTCCGGATGCAGTTGCGACACTGTCAACGACGTTATCCAAGGTTCGTTGCGCAGGGCCGAATTGGGTCGGGTAGATGAACTCACTTTTCTGGGAGGATCCTGCTTCGTCCTTGGGTTTCGCATCATCAGGTTCAATCCATCGCGTGCTCTTCCCGAACCCTTTTCCATCTCCTTCTTGCAGTCCTAGGCCTACCGGTAGATCAAGGTCGTCTTCCTTCTGTCCGAGGCTATCAAGTCTGCGTTGAAGATCTTGGAGCAAGCCTTGGGTGTCTTGCTCTCCGATGTCAGCAGCTAACCGTTCTTCCTGCCATCGACGGCGTTCTTTTTCCAAGGCGTCCTGTATGCGCTGTTCAAGGGTGTCTTCGGAGTGGCGCAGTTGTCCTGCATCGCCATCTTGTCTCTGATCATTGCCGAGTGATTGTTTCAGCTCGCCACGTAGTTGTTTGACCTGCGCCACCAGTGTGGCAACGGTATCGTTCGACGTGTCACCTTCGATACCTAGCGCTTTCATTTCTTCCTGGGTGAGCAGATTCTCCGTGTCGCCTGGATTTGAGGACGAAGGCTTGTTACTGGGTAGTAGCTTCAGAAGGACGACAATCAGTAACGCGCCCATTGGGATCATCAACCATTTGAGCAATCCATTACTTTTCATCGCGAACCTCCGTGGCTGTCGCATCGTCGGTCGAATGGGGAAGATTAAGGGCTGCGTCTACAGGGCTAATGGTCGGCAACACCGATTGAGCCAAGCCGTAACCCCGGGTGGTTAGGTAAAGGACAGTGGTGTCTGATGACGTGCCCTTAAGGCCCAGGGTTTGATGCTGAAACGTGGCTGTCGCAAAGTCTCCTTGCAATAAACGTGGGTCGAGATCGACGACCTGATTGGTTTGATTGGTGAGTCGAATAGCAGTCACCCAGTAATTCTCCAGGCGCCAAGCTGCGAGTGGCTTGGCATGCACAGGTAAGCTGGGCAACAAGAGGTCGAGGGATAAGTCAGGAGGGAGATTGACCCGTCGAACTCCAGGCAGCGCTTCAACTGTGCGCAAGGGCGCATATAGATTTTGAGCCGCATAACGGGTCAGAACGACGGGAAGCGGTGTTTGGTTTGAGGTGGGTTCAGGGGTGGCATTGATGGAGGCGTCCGATTCCTTATGACGTATCGCGACAGGCTCCTCGACGATTCTGACTGGCTCTAGCTGCGCTTGTCCGCTCTTGGCAGTTTCCGCAACGATGTCCAAAAGAATCAGCTCACCGGTTGCAGCATCCTGAAGTTGCAATCGAGTGGGTTCGATTGGTTCATTGGCACGCAGATAGACCGTACCTGCCGCACTTTGAACCCGTAGTCTGTCGCCCATTGAAGCGGGTAAGCCCACGCGGACATTGCGCTCCACAAACACCACCCGTTCTTGCCCGACCAGCAGGGGCACTGCCAACGGGAGGCGTTCCCAGTGCATGACTTCTGTCGCATGGCTGGGGGGCATCGCAGTGAAGATAAGTGCAAAGCCTAGCGGAATAGAAAACAGAGCAGGCTTCATGAGATGTCTCCCAACGGGCGTTCTGAATGTCGATTTGCTGGGGGGGCAGATGCAGGAGCAGAGATGCGTTGAGGTGCCCCGTCATAGCAGTCCAGTACGAGGCCGAATGGGTTCAGCTCCGGATCGATGTCCAGGCGAACAACTTTGATGGGGTAGCGGACGAGTGCACGCTTAACCTGCTCGGTGCCATGGTATTCGTCTGCATTGACGTCCAGAGTGACGACCCAGTCCCGATCTGAAACGACTTTCACGCGAGTCTCTGGGTCGTCGCCGTAGCCGCGCCCGGGAATCTCATAAAGTCCCCGCACTCGCTTTCGAAGCTCGCCGGAGCGGCGTCGTTGTTCGTAGTCAGCTTGCAAATACGAACGGCATGCTGCTGTGAGATAGGCTGATAGGGACTGTAGGTTTCGGTTGTAATCTTCCTCGCCGTCGGTGGGCCAACGGTTTAGTTGTTGGAAGATGTAAAAGGTGAATGCGTAGACGGATTCAGGTGGAACTTCCCACCATTTTCGGGTACTGCCTGATCGCAAATCGGGTGGGACATGGATGGTGAGGTCGCTGGGAGCACTCCACCACCCCATACCCGCCACCAATACCAGGAAAAGCAAACCACCAGTGCACATGCGCAACGTTTTGACATGAGATTGCAGGCGCATGACTTCGTTCTTGAACCGGCTCATGCTCCACCTCGACGTGTTGACCAGTAGCCCGCGCGGGTGATCAGTTCCTGTGCTTTGAGCACATTGGCGAGGCTTGGGTATCGGCAAGCGACCCACCATTGCAGATGTCGATACAGCCAAGTCTCCGGCCGGCCACGCTTTTGCCTACGCAGTAGCCCTCCACCGATGAAAAGACCTGCGGCGATTGAAGCAACGATGGAGGTGGGGATCATTGCGATGCTCCCGGTTACCCAGGCAAACGGAAGGCCTAGCCCGAGTCCGGCCGTTGCTGACAGGCCTGTGCAGATCCAAAGTTCATCGGCTGTCAGTCCCCTGACCACGATGGGCTGACGGTTCAAGCGATGGGGTAAAAAGCCAACTGTGCCGTCAGGCACATTATCTTGAGTGAATTCCATGATGTGTCTTCCTCACAGAATTCCAGTGGCCTTGGTCAGCAGCCAGATACCGACGACCAGCATGACGGCACCTACGGCAATGCTAAGCCCGAACTGACCCCAGGTAGAGCGACCGGTATGGATCTCGGAGTAGCGTGTGTAGGCGTGGTAGCAAACACCGATAAACATTGAGGCTACCACCAGCAGTGCCACTAGCATGACGATGTCATAACCGTAGTTTTGCATCGTTTCCATAATGCCCTTGCCGGCTCCGCGGGAAGGATCTTCCATGGTTGGCAGTTTGCCTTTCGCTTGGGCGAAAGTTGGAAACGCCGCGGCAAAAGCAAAGGAGGAGGGGCTGAGCATCTTGAAGCGCGGGAAGTGCCAGATCATGTTGATTATCCATTGGCTTAGGAGAGAAGGAAAAAGGTCAGAGCGAGGTACATCGCTGCAAAGCGGGTAACGACCCCCATGAATTGCCGCTGATTGAGGCGTTGTTCGGCCCAGCCGCTATAAGCTGTACGGATAGCCCAAACACCCCACAACAAGAGCGCCGCGAACACTGCGGAAATCAGTAACGACGCTGTGGCGGATGTGGAAAATCCACTATTTGCTTGGAAGGCGGTTAGTTGTGCGGCGGTCATGGGGCGAGTCTCACTTCGTAGCGATATTGGCCATGGAGGGGCTGTGGATCGCGGGGTTGAGCACGCTTGGGAGTTAGATAGTCCTGAACACCGGAGCGGACTCGGCGTATGTCCATTCGTAAACGATCGTGATCGAAGTGGTAACGGTCCTGTTCAAAGGCCGGTCGGGCTGATAGTTGTGACGCCAATCGGTCGATGGCATCAAGCTGGCGTAACAGGAGCCCGAACGCATCGTGCTCTACCGACGCGTGTGATGAAGCAGTTAGTCCCGTGAGTATTACCACTAGCGTGATTGCCGAGATTTGTTGGATGCAACCAGTTGCCCTAATCATTTGAGCTCACCATGGCCGTTAGAGGTGGGCAAATGGTAGAGCTCGACAAAGTGATTACTTGAATGAATCAGACACTGGGCCAACCGTATTTTTTAACAGAGTTGTCTGGCTGTTGTTTTTGGAATTGGTGTGTCTAAATATTGCATTTGTCGATCTGTGCCTTCATTATGAAATCAGCATAAAAAACCTGAGGTGTAACATGTCCCGTCTCGCAGAGTTTCGTAAGTTGGAGCAGCAACTAGCCAGTCAAATGGCTGAGCTGGAACAGATGAAGAATGACTCGGGTCTTAAAAAAGAGATCGAGTTTGAAAAAAAGCTCCGTGCATTATTAGCTGAGTATGGGCATAGCCTAAAAGACGTCATCACTATGCTTGATCCGCATGCTAATCGTCCTGCGCGAGCAGCAGACACGCAGAAAGTTGCCCGCAAAGCGCGTGTGATTAAGGTCTACAAAAATCCGAAGACCGGTGAGACGATCGAAACCAAAGGTGGCAATCATCGCCAGCTCAAAGAATGGAAAACTGAGCATGGAAACGACGTTGTGGAATCGTGGCGTAGCCAGTAATTGCTGATCCTAAAAAGGGCCCGTCAGGGCCTTTTTTTAATCAGGTGTATTGCTAAATCATTCGTTTGTTTAAATATACTTTTTGAAGCTTCTCACCGTAATGCTCACTGCTAATCCAAGTAACGCAGCACATGGCAACAGAATGAAATGGGGGTTTACACTAACGGGCAATGACAGGTAAACAACCCACGGAAGCATCAAAATAGCACCCAGGCTTGCTTTGGCACGATGATAGACATAACCCGACTCCCGCCCCGCTGCAAAACGGCGCAGGTCCCTGGCAACCAACCCATCAACTAGCCCTACAAATGCGGCAACCACAAAAAGTGGAATGGTGAGCGCCAGTACCAACAATCGAATCAAAAACACCAGCCCTGTGAATGCAGTGGCTATCAGACCATTTTCCAAATGGGTGTAGAGCGCACCGACGTAGTAGCGAGTGTCGCGCACAGTGTCGCTTTTTGTCATACGCGCCCGTTGAGATGTGTTCCGTATCCAACTGGCGATACCCGTTTTTCCGAGTGCAACGTCGTAAGCAATCTCGACCAGTTTTTGGGCCGTACGTCCTGGTTCCTGCACCAACACACTTCGAGTGAAGTTGTCAGAAAGCTGGCTCAATTCGAACTCGAACATTCGTTGCGAATGCCGCCAGCCTTCCTCAGGCCAGAAGAAGTACATGCCTGCGCACTCGATCACAATGCTGAGCATCAGCGATCCCAGTAGTACACCGACAAATCGAAAAGGCAGCGTCACGAGGCTCATAAGCAGGCCTTGCTGCTGATCCTGCTGGCGGCGAGCTGTTGTGGCTGGATCGCTCATGAACCTGTCCGTTCCTGCTGCGGCGTTGTGCTGTTCTTATCTTGCAGGTCATCAGGCAGGTCCGCACTCTGATCCTGCATAGCCAATGGGCTCCACCAGTCGTTTGCGGCGACGTACCGTTTACGCATGTACCCGGCCATCGTTTGCAAATCCTTGGGCATGACCTCATCAGGATCTGGAGCGGGTAGGGGCATGCGGATTTTCCAAAGCTGCCCACCCTCGATCAACCCAAAGGCTTGACCCTTGGGCAACGCAACAACATGCGCCGGCTCAATCATCGGTACGCTGGTTGTTGTGACGCGGTCTTGGGTGTTTGAGGTGAAGGCGGTATTGCCATGCGGGTCTGAACTGTCCGTCGCTGCGCTCATGACTGAAGTCGCGTAGACATCTACGTTGGGCAGCTGCTTGGTAAGTAGCTCAGCCGTCGCTGTTTCGCGCACCCTCAGCATGAACAGGTTATTGAAGTTACCAATGACTTGACCTGCCTTGGCACGGCTGCCGATTCTCGCCTCGATGTCACTCTGGGTTTGGGTATAGGCCGTCACTTGAATGCCGGCACCACCGCCTTTGTTGATCATGGGGATGAACTCATCTCCCATCAGTTCGTTGAACTCATCAGCATGGACGTTGATGGGGACTTTATTGTCAGCCGAAGCTCCCGGAAGTCCGTCATCAACTCCGAATTTATAGATGTGCCCGGCGACTGACACCAGGTCGGAGAACATCGAGTTGCCAACGGCTGATGCGACCTCTGAGTCGGACAGAGCATCCAGCCCGACATAGACTACCGCGCGCTTTCGAATAACCTGCATCCAGTCAAATATCGGACGTGGATCTTCCAGGTCCATGTAATCCGGGGCCAGCAACTGAGCGATGTCGCCGGTGGTGAGCTTTTCCAGCAATGGCAGTAATGAGGCGACGATCTTGTCGAAGTACGTACGGTCATAGCGAACAGCTGACCGCAATCCGTCCAGCACGGGGTCATACAATCGCGCCTGTGACAGGTATTGCTCGATGGCTACAACGCGCTTCTCCCGCCCCATCATGTGCCGCGGGATGTTTTTCTCGTTGAGCTTGGCCTCGATCTGAACGATCACCTCCCAAGCCTTGGGCTCATGACGAGAGAAAAAGTGTGCGGCGTACTCAATGAACAGGGCATCGATATTGATCACGTGGCGTTGGATCAATAGATAGTCCGGACGTTGCCCCAGCTCTACCAGCGCCCGGGCGATAATGTTGACGAAACGCCAGGCAAACTCTCTGAACGCTGCGGAATTGCCTTCACCCGACAGTTGTCCCGCGATCCGAGAGGCAACCTCGGTGATTCGCCCGAACCGGCCGATAGCGTTGTATCGCGCCGAGATGGAGGGTTGGCCCAGGTGAAAGACGTAGAACTCACCGTCGCGCCCCGCACGTTTGGCTTCGACGTACATGCGTTTGAGCAGTTCCGCATCGCCCTTTGGATCAAACACAATACACACCTCACCGCGGCGAATATCCTGGGTGATAAAAAGTTCGGCAAGGCGGGTTTTTCCGACACGAGTCGTACCCAGCACCAAGGTATGCCCAACACGCTCGCCTAAAGGGAGGGTGACGTCGACCTCGTTTGGCTCTACGGCGTGCAGTCGAGGAAGGCCGCCCACTGGGGGTAAGGGACGCAAAGGGTTGAGCGCATTATCCCAGCCGGTTAGGCGAGGCAATTGACTGAGTGGATAGGGTGCGAACTCCAGACGCATTTCGAGCTTGCGCGCCATCTGATAGAGCTGAGATGGCTCGACGTACTTACTGAACTCGGGTCGGTAGGTCTGCATTAGTCGATGGGTATGGCGCTGATCCCAGCGAAAACCTCTGCCAACAAACAGCCGCTGATTGCTTACAGGGATTTCACGACTGGTCATGACGTAGCGCGGCAAGCGTCTCATCTGGCGGCGATACCGCAGTACAACATTGGCCTGCTTCAGTCGGACGGCGCCGAGTGAAGCACAGGCCAGCGCTGCTCCGACGCCAAGCGACGGGTTCAGTGCTAAGGACCATGGAGCAGCCAGGCAAAGTGTTGCAGCTGAACAACATGCTGCAACGCTGTACAACTCGACCGCCGGCCGCAACAGGGTTTCAACCGCGTGGTGTTGTGTCACGGCTACTGCTCAAGGCTGCTGGACGTGATCAGCACGGGGTAGTGTTTCAGTTTAAGCCGTTGTGCCAGGTCATCGGCCGATACCGGGGTGAGCGTCAGTCCCGGCGCGGTGCGTCGGAGGTTATCGAGTGCTGTTTTGGATTCGATGTTGATGACGAGGCCGACAGCGTTCAGCTTACGCAGCACCGGTAAACGCTGCTTCAGCCAAGACCGTGAACGAGCGTCATCCCCAATTAAAAAAAACGCCGGTAATCCGGTGGCGTTGAGGAGACGGCGCTCGACAAGGCCGGGAGTCAGCAGTGTTGATCGAACGGGTAGCATGTCCTCTTCGCTGTAGCGTATTTCCGCAACCGATGGTGCATTTTCTTGTGCAAGGCATTGGACGCTCAATATCCAAGCGACAAGCAAACTTGTTGACCAGAATTTCATGGTCGATTACTCCCTGTAGATTCAAGTTGAGTCAGGTGATCGCTGACACTTAATCGGTAGCGAGCTGCCAATGGCCCACCTGCTGGCCGGTGAAAACGTCCTGCAGCGTGCAACCAGCTTTCATCGACACGGTAGTGCTCGCGTAGTAGCGTCGCTGCAATAGCCAGGTTTCGATTTGGGCTGAGGACTTCACAGGGAAACTGGTAGAAGCGCTTTTGATAACCCAGATTAATTTGCGTCAGACCAGCGTCGATGCGTGTTGCGGGATGGCGTTTCAGGGCTTGAAGAAGGCCAAGACAGGCATAGCTACGGGTGGAGTAGTAATGCGCTGTGCCGGCAATGTTCAGCGTCCACGGCCAAGGCAGCCGCTGGCGGCGTAACGTGATGCCGCTTTCTTGCAACGCCACGGCAAATAGAATATTCGGTGGTACTCCCACTTTACGCGCAGCAATGCTGTAGGCCGGCGGAGGGACCTGCGCTGCTTGAGCAAAGGCGCAGGGAATCGGATCTAAAAGGATGCAGCCGACGAGGCGAAACAGCACCGTCTTTGGTCTTACTGACGTAACCATGTTCCATTGACCTCGCGCATTACAGCCGGCAGTTCTCCTTTCGCGCCGATTGACAACCAGCGCCCGCTGTCGTGATTGAGCGTGATGGTTCCGTCGCGGATTCTTGTTGGTTTGATGCCGATTTTTTGCGCCCAGTCGCGAATCCGCTTGTCGTTCTGCCGACTTCCCACCACGTAGAGATCGAACGGTGTGCCGTCAGTGTTCAGCTGTTTGACTCGTTGGTCGCAGCTGGGGCAGTCGAATTGGACGAAGATCGCGACTCGCTCTGCGGCCTTGATGTTCAGTGGGCTGCTCATAGGGGGCAGGTTGATCAGAGCCATTCCCGGGTTGCGTTCTATCCATGCTTGGTCGTAGGCACGCTGATAGGCCAATAGCTTTTCGACTCTTGCCGCTTCGGCTTCCACTTGCAGTCCTGCGTAGCGCTGACGTTCTGCTTCAGATTGAGCTTCGATGCCCAGTGCGCTTAGTGGATCGAGGTTGGGGGAGTAGGTACCGAGCGGTCCTTGCATCAACTCTCGGTATCGGTGGAGCTCATCTTCTTGCAGGCCCCACTGACGAGCCAGTTGTGGTTCGTTTTGCAGATCAGCTGCAGTGCGATTTTTGCTGACTGTTTCGATTGTGATTTTTGGGATTGATCCCGGGACCTGTGCTTCAGCATTTGTCATGAACGCCAAGGCCAACGCGGATATTAGAGAGAGTCTGGACATGCTGGCTCCTACCGAATGTTCAGCCGACGTGTTTCTTCATTGACGATGAAGACTGCTGTCTGGTCGTCGAATCCTTCAAGTTTCCATCCGTCCAGAGACTCGCCGATACGCATGACACGGCTTTGTTCCAGGGACTGAGCGCCGAGCGGGGCAATGGACAGGAAGCGCTCACCACCACGCAGTTCACGTCCGATGATCTGAAAGGTGGGGGCTAAGGGTTGCGGCGCTTTGCGCGCTTTTTGACTGGGTCTGCGGGGAGGCAAGGTTGGTGCGGGTTGCTGCAGCTTGGCTTCAAGCGCTTGGACCTGCAGTTTCAAAGCCTGTAGCTCCGCACTTGTCGCAGTTGTTCCTAGGGTTTTTCGAATGTCGTTTACGCTCAGGTAAAAGGCGTCATCCAACTCGTTGAACTCGGTTTGAGTGACCATTTTTGGTCCCGGCTGTGCACTGATATCAGGTTGTTCAAGAGCGATCACTCGATCATCGAGAAGCTTAAGTTCTGTAGAGTCCTCATGTGCTCGGGTTCGTTTCTCCAAATTCGACAACCACAGTTGGTGAACAATTAACCCATGTACGGCTAACGACAAGCATCCAGGTATTGCCCAGCGTGAAAGAAACGCGCGGATCTTTGAGGTCGAAGCAGTTGCATAAATCATGGATTGGCCTCCTTGGTCACATCGGTCAATGGTGAAGTCTTCATGGGGGAATGCTCGTCTGCCGGGACGAAACAGATTTGGCGAAGCCGCTCATTCGCCTGCAATGCCCATGCGGGTCCCCCAAGAGTTTTCAGGGCATCTCGCAGCACCATCGGGCCGAGACTCAAATGCGCAGCCGGAAGGGGGAGATTGAACAGCGTCGCTATTTGGGGTGTGCTTTCGCAGAGCTGGTAGCCCGAGCGCATCAACACGTAGCGCAACGCATCACCCACGGAGACGGACCAAACTGAGGGAAGATCGATATCCACGACCTGGAGCAGAAGGTTTCGCTGCGCACTTTCCGGCGCGAGCTCGACCAACGTGTAACGACCATATCGTTGGACGGGGATGCACGTATCTACGGGCTCAGAAGCAGTGGTTTCTACAGGTTGGGTTGGCTGTACTACTGAGTTGTTGCAACCTGAGAACACCAAACTGCTCAACAAAATGACGGGGGCGAAACGGTGGTTAGGAAGCATGTGTAGAGTTCCAGATTGAAGTCCTAGAAACATCGCAGGCAGCAGGAAGGCTGGCAGTTACCAATCAGGAATGCACAGTGCTCACATTCAAGTGCTCAAAAGAAAAACGGCCTCCGAAGAGGCCGTGTAGAAATGGATCAGCGTGATTAAAAGCTCGAGGTAAGAGCTACCTTTTCCTCAAGTGGATTAATATTCGTCAGGCAGTAGCAACGTGGTAACGCTTCGGTCTGCTTCGGTGATGATCCAGAGCTTTAACTCCGGTTCAATTTCATAAACAGACATCAGCCTGGCACCAAATTTCAACGCATCTGCATTTGCCTGGTGGTCTTCCTCACAAATATCTCCCCAATCGCCGCTGAGATGACGACCGAAGTAATGAAATGGATTTATTTTGTGGGAGCGAAATAAGGCATCAGCGCCGACGGTGAATACTAAGGCTCCACATTTGAACAGTGGCTCAAATGAAGGGCCGGCCTTAAGGATTATCATGGTCAGTTTCCTAGTCAAAATGGGCCATGACGCCCCCTCGGGAGTCATGGATCCCGAGGGTGTGTAAGAAGGCGTAAAGCCTTCAGATGTGTGTAGCAACAGCGAAAAGCAGTTCCTTAGCGAAACGTCATATCAATGTGTAGTGGCGGATTCTCAGCGCGATGTCGAAGACTTCGGCTTCCTTCATGGTTCAACCGTGCCATCGTTGTCATGACTTGGTGACTCGTGTTTATGCACGAGCTCACCATCGACCTTGATCCAGTTCACCACGAGCAGTCGGGCCTTGAGGCTGACCCCTAGTTCACCTGCATGTTTACCTTTGGAATAAGTGAAGGTGTCTGCCCAGAGATCACCGAGGCGAAATCCGATCAGAACTTTGCGCTCCGCCTCTACAGCCTGAGCGCACCGGCGAACCAGTTGCTGAGCTTCAGAACCCGATACCCGGACATCGAAACGGCGGTATTCCGGTGAGTCAGTTGGACCATTGAGCGCCGCAATATCGCAGGCGAGGAACGGGTCACCTTTCTTCGGTTTCACTTCGCGAATGCGATTGAGATAGCCCAGTCCGGTGATATGAAGATCGAAGTAATTACTTTCCGAATGTGCAATGCTCATGACGTGCCTCCAGGCTAGAGAGAGCAAATGGAGGCACCCATCCCAAAGGGCTGGATTGCCCCCGAGGGTTAGTGGATCGCAGGATCCAATAGACAATGTGAGTGTTGTTTCAACGACAGATTGAGGCGTTACCAGGCATGGTGGTGCATCACCAATGACGCAATAACATCGCGTCGTTCTGGGTCAAGAACGCCCAAATCGGCCAACCCCTTAACACCTACTTGCTGAAGGAGCGTGCTGCCTTCATCGGTGTCGTAAAAGCTGACCAGCGCAGCGAGGAATATTCTTTCGTTGTCGCTCAGAACACTGATGGTGTTGTTGATCATGAGCAGATTAGGACGCAGGTCCCATCTGCAGTTGGCTTTGTTCAAACCTATCTGCGTCCCATCGCCGAAGAAGGTTGGGCCCGCTAATGCGACGCCTTGCTTCCAAGCATACAAAAACGCAGCGGCAGTGCCTTCAAAGTTGGCCGGTACTTGTTCGTGTAGCCTACGAGACTGGGAAGGAGAGGACAGCTGAGAAACAGTGCAAGTGTTCATTTGGATGCGTTCCTGAATATTTGGAATATGCGCTTAAGTCCTAATGGGATAGGCGCGTTGAATGACAGGCATCGACGCCCTCAGGGCGTGCGTCCGCAGAAACGATGCGTAGCGGACTGGCATGGTCGACGTGATTTCCCACGTCGCAGCCCTGAAGACCTCGGCTGCCTGGGCAGGCACTGATTGGAGTCAGTGATGCGTAGCCAAAGACTGTTCCTCGAGCCCAATTCTGTCAGCGATGAATACCGTCCAGCACTGACCCTGATTGCGGTAGCGCGCAGAGAATCCGTTTGCCGAGCCAGGTCAGGCAAGGTACGGCGATGCTGTTTCCTACGGCCTTGTATCGAGGACCATCGGCGGCCATCAGCATCCAGCCATTTTGGGTGGCATCCCACAGATCGATCGGACGACTGCGGCTGATGCGTCTTGTTGTATAGAACCGTCGGGGTATTCGGGTGTAGTCAGGAGGTAAGCCCTGCAGCCGCTCGTATTCTTTCGGAAGCAGGCGTCTGACCTTACGAGTGAGCCAAGGAACAACAGGGTGGCCTCGTCCAGTCCCATCTTCACTGGCGTCGAAGCCCTCGGCCCTCAAGCAATGCGTAACGTCACCAGTGGCACACACGACGATGGCGGCTTCGTGATTACAGGTCAGCGTCGGGCAGCACTCCAATGTGGCTTCTGCGCCAGCTTGGCCGTGCGCCATGCCGTACGAGCTCGCAAAAACGCGTAATCCGACTATGCAGCCACTGCCCGTAATGCCTGCTCCAGTGCCTGAGGCAGTGATCGGCGTCGGTGTTCGGTCCGGCGGAGTATCCCGGCGCAGGCCCTCTGACTCAAAAAGTACCGCTGCGGGATCGAAACCTGCTCGAGCACTTGCGACAAGGAACACACGGCGGCGTCGTTGGGCCACGCCGAAATATTGGGCATCCAGGACCCTCCAAGCGATTGTTCGTTGGGGGCCACACACAACACCTGCGTTCGACCACGTCTGCCTTGGCGGGTGAAGCTCGTCCTCTTCCCCCGCAAGCGCTGCGAGAAAGCATCCAAAGGCATTGCCTTTATCACTGAACACTCCAGGAACGTTTTCCCAGACAACGATGGATTCTGGTTCATTTCGGCTGGTTCGTACTTGGTCGATGGCATTGGCTAAATCCACGTATTTGAGGGTCAGGGCGCCACGCGGGTCGGCCAGACCTGCACGAAATCCAGCAACGCTGAAGGCTTGACAAGGTGTACCTCCTACGAGGATCGGTGGGGCGGGAATGGCTTCATTTCGTACTTGGTCGGCTAGTTGCCTCATGTCTCCGTGGTTTGGAACATCGGGGTAGTGATGCGCCAGTACCGCACAAGGAAACGGTTCGATCTCGGAAAACCAGGCGGGAGTTATTCCGAGCGGTTGCCACGCGACATTGGCGGCCTCGATACCGCTGCAAACGCTGGCGTACTGTAGGTGGGTTGTAGGGTGGTTCATTGGGTAAGGCCTTCTCTGTTGCACTTCAACTTCCAAGACAGAGCGTTGCCTGGAACGGTGCGTTTTTTGGGGGGGAAGACTGAGGTGCCGAAGGCATGGCCTTCGGCTGAAACAGAGAAGCCACCAGTGGGCTGCGTCGGAACTTGGCGGTCGTCATTGCCAGTCGCCTTGACAGCCTTTACACCCGACCCTTGTCGTGGCGAGGGCCGGCATCGTAAGGCACACATCCGCGTACAAAAGGAACCCGTTGTTTGACCGGCGGGCGCCGGCACTGATTACGGTTCACCCAAAGGGTCTCCTGAGTCGCTCTGGTTCAAAGCGTTCAGGGGACCTTTCAGGAAGAACCCGTATGGATTCGAACTTGGCTGCATAGGGCAGTAGTGAGGAAGAAATCCTTCTCGTCTCCGGCTAGATGAACCGGGCAGACGCGCACGCTGTTGCAGAAGGAAAGACATGCTTGGGCAATGCCGCTCAACCTCTGTGAGGGGGCGAGCGGCGAGGCTTACGGGAACCTGTGACGTCACCTGACTTGGCTTCGACTGGCAACGTACCTTTGCACTCGGGGTATCGGGTGCATGACCAGAAGGAGCCGTTTTTACCTGAGCGATGACGCATCGTTGCACCACATAACGGACAGGAGGGCCCATCTGGAATGCGGATGGAGAGGGCGGTTGTCCGATAGTGCTCAACAAGCTGAGTAATCCAATTTGCTTGCTTGGCGATGAAGTCGTCCAAGGTCAGTTGGCCGGTTTCAATCATGTCCAGCCCCTGTTCCCAGATAGCTGTGGTTCCAGGATCGGCAATGGCGGCGGGGACTGTATCAATCAACGTAAAAGCTGCTTCAGAAGCTTTTACGGATCGACCCTTTTTGAACAGGTAGCCCCGTTTCAACAACCCATTGATGATGTTGGCCCGTGTAGCCTCTGTGCCAATCCCCGTCGTTTCTTTGAGCTTTTGCTTCAGTCGGGGATCGGTAATGAGCTTGGCCACGCCCTTCATGGCTTTGATCAGTTCTCCCTGGGTAAACGCTTTAGGTGGTAGCGTTTTCAGTGTTCTCAGTTCCGCTTGTTGAACGTTGCACCAGGTGCCTGCTCCCAAGATCGGCAAAACTTGGCTTCGATGTCCAGACTCCTCATCGTTCACCTCAGGAGCATTACCCAACACGCAGCGCCAGCCGGGAATAACGATCTGTTTGCCTGTCGCTTGCAGCGGCTCCTGACCACATAGGAACCGAGCACAGCTTCGATCGAACTCGTGATGAGGGAAAAACTGTGCCAAGTAATGGGCTCGAATGAGTCCATAAACCGCTCGTTCTTTCTCATTAAGTGCGTCCAGCCTAAACGGTTCCAGTGTTGGGATGATGCCGTGGTGGGCGCTAACCTTGCTGTCGTTCCAGACCCGTGAGCGCAGGGTCGAATCTGCGACGTTGATCAACGGTTGTAGGCTTGGATCGCTGGCTAATAGAGCGCTCAGGACCATCGGCACTTCAGCGAACATGTTCTCTGGCAGATACCCGGAGTCAGAGCGAGGGTAGGTTGTCGCTTTGTGGGTTTCATAGAGCGCTTGGGCAATGTCCAGGGTGTCTTGAACG
Source organism: Pseudomonas sp. Emmai (assembly GCF_055179735.1). Classification (NCBI taxonomy): domain Bacteria; kingdom Pseudomonadati; phylum Pseudomonadota; class Gammaproteobacteria; order Pseudomonadales; family Pseudomonadaceae; genus Pseudomonas; species Pseudomonas sp. Emmai. The sequence continues at coordinate 3,693,769 of NZ_CM143685.1, forward strand.
TCCAAGCCGAAACGTCGTGAGCAGACTTCTTGAAGAGTACTCAGGTCGAAGGGCAGGGGTGGTGCCTCCCTAACTCTCTCTGTATCGACGGAGACCACCTGAGCCTGTTGAGTAGACTGCATACGGTCCACTGCGGCGCGCGCGACCGCTTGATGAATGCAATGACCGGCATCATCTGTCGCGTTGTCCGGAGGAGCCCACTGTGCGCTGAACGGTTGGCCTTGTAGAGACAGCTCAACGTCGACGACCCAGTACGGCACTGAAACGAATTGCGCGATATCGCGATCGCGATCCACCACCAGCCGTAATGTGGGTGTCTGGACCCGGCCGACAGACAGGACGCCGTCATGACCCGCCTGACGGCCAAGCAAAGTGAACAAACGACTCAGGTTCATTCCGATTAACCAATCCGCTCGCGACCGCGCTAACGCCGAGTGATACAGGAGAACGGTTTCGTTCGCGGATTTTAACGTTTCGAGCGCTTTGCGAATGGAAGCGTCGTTGAGCGCCGAGAGCCACAGCCGTTGAATTGCCCCGCGATAACGGCAAAGGTCCAGCAGTTCCCGAGCAATCATTTCGCCTTCACGGTCAGCATCAGTAGCGATGACCAGTTCCGTTGCCTGAGCCAATAGCTGTTTGACGACTTTGTACTGCGATGCTGTGTTTGTCTTTACCTCAATGCGCCAGGTATCTGGAATTATGGGTAATTGATCCAGTGACCAGCGCTTGAAGTGCTCACCATAGGCTTCAGGTGGAGCGGCCTCAACGAGGTGGCCAATGCACCAAGTGACCGTTACACCGGCACCGTTATAGCAACCGGTGCCACGTTGGGTTGCACCCAACACACGGGCAATGTCTTTACCTTGAGAGGGTTTTTCGCAGAGAAAGAGTCGCATGTCGTGACCTTTGAGTTGATCAGTGATGCGTCTGAAGATGAGCCAACGATTGCCGCAACAACGAGCGTCAAAGCGATACAGCCATGAGCTCATTGACCAGCAGTTAACGTTTTTTGAGAGGAGATTGACGTAAGGCTCGAGGTTGATGCTTCAGAAGTTTCGTTTTTGCTACCAGCGTGGATATCAGTGGACGTCAGTAGATCTATCCCCTGGGGATGGCGCCTGCGTTGGCGCAATGCGAGCGGCAGGCCGTTGCGGCAGCCGCTCGTTGTCGCTTTAACTACTGCAGTTTCCCATCACTATCGGGGACAGGGTTTTTTCCACTCAACACGATAGTGTCGATGCGGTAAGGCAATATGCCGACTCTGCGTGCTTCAATTTTGAAAGTTACGCGGGCGTTTTCGTCGGCATCTTCCCATTCGTCCTTCACGGTTCGGCCTTCGACCAGGACACGCATTCCTTTCTTGTACAGTGTCTTCCAGTGTTCAGCATCGCGATGCCAAAGTTCGACCGGTGCCCAATAACCACCGCGGTCCTCATAGCCGTCTTTTACTGGTACGGGATTGTCGAAGTAGATGTTGAGCCTCAGCAGTCGCCGCGGCTCATCATTACCGTTTGGGAACTCTCGATAGTCTGGCGCAGACCCTATGTTGCCTTCACCAGTAAAGTGGGTGCTCATAATGTGCTCTCTTGGGAAGTGGGACGCCGATCGGCGCTACGCTGATAGACCACCTCAGCCCGGACCAACTTGTTGGCGCACTCGATGGCTTGTCGGGAGAGGGTATGGGTCAAGCTGATTTGCATGTTGAGGACGACTCGCTGCCGCTCCAGTGCGAAAAGGTCTTCGATCAGTACATTTGGTGTCGAATTGCTGTCGATGCATTGCTCCCACAGCGACACTCCCATCGAGCTTCGATTGAGGTTGCGCCAGCGCAGAAAGGTGGTTCCTGCGCCAGTCACCTGCTGGGCCAGTTGAACGGGAAGTAGATTGAATGGGTACCTACGGGCCTGGGTGAGTACCTGACGCTCGGCCAAGTCGATCAAACCATCGCGAAGAGCAGAGCATTGGTTGGCCCAGACTTCCAAACTCCCCTTACCTTTAAAAGGATTGAAAAGGCCTTTTAGGTAGGGTGCATGTGCCAGTTGCTGGAGATCGGTCTCATCCAATGGTGTGAAGTAGCGATGCGTCATCGGCGCTCCTCCTCTTCAGAAGGGGAGTATCCAGCGGAGGACTCGTCAGCATCTTCATCGGCCGCGTTCGCGCGCTCACCATCCGGTTCATCGACCGCTGTCTCTTCATGCCGTTGTTGTTCACTAGAGGGTTTGTGTCGAACCATCGGCGGCGCAAATCGTGAGCGACGTGTGCCCTCGAGTACGTCCTGAGGTAACTCGCCGAACTTTTCCCTCGCCATTCTCGCCGCCGCATTGTTAGCCGCAACGTCTTCACGCTGGACGCCCGTGAATTTGTATTGCTGCGCCAGGCTGAAAAGACTGCGCAGAGCGTGCGCTCCTTCATTGAGCCAGCGCTCAAGAGTGCCTCGGTCGATCAGTGCGGTGTGATGGGCCAAAATCAGTCGACGAGCAAGGTCATCGTATTCCGCCAAGAGGTACACCGCCATAAACCCGAGTTGAGCATTGACGAATAGGGGCAGGTTGACGGGTTGGACGTTCAGGTTTTCGCCGAGACTCAACGCAGAAGGAACCTCTGCCATTACTTGGTCAACCTGTTCGCGCAGTTCTTTAAGACTCTCCCTGGTTTCATTCAATTTGTCTTCGATACGCAGCATCCAGACATCCGAGTAGGGATCATCCTGCTCAGCACCGCGCTTCATTTTGTTCATGATGGAGACGAAGCCGTTTAAACCAATGATGGTCGCTCGTCCCTCTGAGGGAGCACGACCATGCCAGATGCGCGAGGCATGGTGCGTGTGCAGGGTTAATTGCATGGTGCTACGCAAGGCACCGAGGTTGAGTTGCAGATCATTTGCCATAGGGGTTGCACTCATAGGCAGTGGAATGAGTGGGCCAGCTTTGAGGCAGCGGAGAAGGCTGTCAGTGAACAAAGCGCAGGGCGCATGAGCCTGATTTCATCGCGATGGGTGGTGAACGGGCCTATCCCCAGGGGATAGGTGATGAAATGAGAAGGCTCAACGCAGGTTCAATAGCCCTTTCAACGCCGCAATGCTGGCTTGCGCGATCTCGGGATCCCGTTCTGCCTTCTTTTCAGGTTTTGACGCTATATCGGGGGAGGCAGTGTTGGGCGTTTTGACCTTCGAAGCCCAAGCAGTGAATTGCCCATGCTGGGCTTTTTGAATGATGCCGAACAGATAACCGGCGGGACTCTTAACCTGGGTGTCACGACACCGTGCTGCCCACTCGTCGAGCACGGCTTGGCCCAACTCTTTGTCCAACTGCTGCAAGGCCACCTTGGCGCCTGTTTGCTGAGTCATTTTGAGAGTGACGAATCGAGGTGGGAACAACAGCTCGGACGCCTCGCGAGCGTGAGGTTCAGTACGTATTTCTTTTAAGATTTTTGTACTTAAAGTACTCGCAGCCTTCGGATTCCGAAGACCGCCGCAGTACATGGCTTTGAAGCTCGCTTCGGTATCCGAAGTAGGGGGCGCTTCATTCCGAAGAGGTGAAGGAGGGGGGGCTTCGGATTTGTGAGCCGATTCTGCATCGGATGACTGATGGCCGTGCAGACGCTTGATCAGGATGTCGAGGTGTCTGGGTAGTATCTGATTTCTGAGGTGTGAGTCCTGGCGGACCTCTTCGATGATTGCTAAACCCACGCGCTGAATGCCTTTGTTGGCGTGATCTAGCGCTTCGCTGACCAGGCCCAGATACTCAGGGTCCAGTTGCATGGCTTCGTAGGGACTCAGGGGCATGTCGTGCAGAACGTAAAGATTACCGAGCACGCGCCCAGTGTCGGCATCGCGTCGACGTCTTACCAGGCTGAGCCAGCGGGTTAAGCGAAGCATTGTCAGCGTTTTGGCAACAGTTTCATGAGAGGCCAGCGCGCCGCAGGGAACTGAAGACAGATAGCGGCGCAATTGGTCGTAGGTTGGGAAGGCTGTGACGCCGTCATCGTTCATCAATAATCGAAAAACCTGCCAAGCATTGCGCTCCAACGGTGTTAGCCGGACGTCCAGCAACAGCGCTCTTGGCACGGTATCGTGCCGATTGCCGCTGAAGAGAAAACCATCACCGCTGGGTGGCTTATTTTTTTGTTGCAGATGTTCGAGTGCATTGTCCAGTAGGGAGGACAGGGAAGAAGGACCAGCGCAGTTCACGGTCCTATACCAGCCCTTGATCAATCCAGTTGTGCAAAGCGGCCCAAATAACGGATACCGGAAACGAAAGCTCCTGCGCTAAATCAAGAGTGAGCGACAACATGGCCAAGTCGTCGTCTACTGCGATATCTCGTGCTTTGAATTCCGGGTGCCAGCGCTGCCATAACAGGGTGTCTTGTTCCTCGCTTAACACCGGATGACGGCCTTTGCGTTTGGGCAGTCCAAGAATGTCCCTGCGCAATGCTACTTCCTGGTGGGTCAGGCCATAGAACTTGCTCACCATCTCGGTACTTGCCCCTAGGCGCAGCATCCGATCTACCGTGGCAATTTCCAGCTCCAAATCATTGACCTGACGCAGAACACGTTGAAGAACTTCACGGTTGATGTTGACGGTGCACCAAGGCACGCGAGCATTCAGCAGTACGCTAATGAGTGCGGGTTCTTTGAGAGCCGCTAGGTCGTCATCGGCGAACCCCATTATTTTGCAGCGACGTAGTTGACCGTTTCGAAGGTCGTGCAGGGCTTGAGCAATTACGGCTTGGTTCAACGGGTGTGGTGATGTCATGTGCCCCTCCTATGAGCGCGCTATGGTCACGGGCTGAATATCTGACTTGAGGTCAATCAGGCGGCGAGCCAAACGTATCAATCGGAAGAGTTTGATCAGATTGGCGTCGCTCATTCTTGCGCATGAATTTGGGCCCTCCGCTGCTCCCAACAGTAGCGAACCTATCTCCACAGGTGCTATGGGAGCGGATGCATCAGTTGTCGTCAGCGTATTCAACAAGGCAATCAACGGAGCAGTGCTTGCTGGTGAACTGGGTGAAGATGCGCAGCGAAACCCGATGCCTTCGTCGACAGCGGTGATGCAATCAGCATGCTCTGCATCCTGGGCAATTTCTCGTGCGAACTGACTGATGTGAACGCGAAGGCGCTCTGGCGCATCCAAGCCGGGTTCGATATTCCATATGTCCGATATCGGAAAGAGGCTGCCTTGCGCTAAGGGAAGAATGTGAGATGGCAAGTCAGGCATGCCCCCTGTGTGTTCGGCCACCATCTGTTGAATTGACTGTAAACGGTCAATGATAGGTGGATAGGTGGCATCAAGGGCCTCGCCATCGGACGCTTTGTGCTCAGTGCTTTTTCCCACATTGTTGGACGCAGCTTTAAGCGGGCTAGGTAATGGTTTGGAGGTGATTGGTAAGGAGATTGAATCCTCTGTTTTCTGCCGTTGCTGAGGCTCACCAACCAACACTTGTTGCCGTCGTTCTCCAGCTTCCGATTCCAGAACCAGCGTGTCGTAGTCCATGGCGAGCCATCGCGCCATTTGACCAATCAGTTCGTCTTGCACACGCGGTAATGAGAATGCGGCGGCTTCTCCGTCAAACATCACGAGAGCGTCCTGAAATAGCGCGAAGAAATCTATGTTCAAAGACTTACCCTTGGAGTGCTCTTCCCATATACGTTCTGCTGATCGACGCATCACAGCGAGGCGTTCAACCTGATGACGACCCAGGCCGCTATACAACACGTTGGGAATCGCAGGCAGCAGGTATTGCACGGCGTCTCTCATACGGCTGATATGAGACTGTTGGATAGGGTAGCCATCTGCGGTTAGGCGCCGCGACAGTTCTGACTGGGAAAGCGATGATCCGCACTCTTGTTCGTAGAGGTTACGTGCTTTTTCTACGCCTAGCGCACGCTCAATAAACGAAAGCGCGCCACGCAACTCGTTTTCGGCCAGGTGCCCAGTCAACGCCACAATTTCGCCTCGCTGGGGCCATGGACGAAAGAGACAGCCAAAACGATAGAACCTGTCTTCCTTCGTCTCAGACCAGAGCTCATGAAGAATTGATAACCGTGTGTTGCCACCGTTACGTATTCGAAAGTGAGGTTCACCGGGACGCCTAGTAATGGACGGTGGGGCATCTAATCCTCGTTGGCGAATAGATTCCTTGATCTCCTCATAGCGAGGATTACGGGTCACCCTAGGGTCTAAATCGTAGGGCTTCAACCTGTCCAGGGTCACTATCATCGGAGTGTCAACGATCGGATCACTCAAGGCTTGAGCGGGAGGCCCTGTTCGTTCAAAGCCTTCAGCCGACAAATGATTGGCCATCGTTTCAATTCGCCGGTCACTCATGTTGCGACCTCTGACGAATACGAGTGCTCGACTGCATCGCTGAAAATAGATCGAACTGCACTCGCCATTGAGGGAACAGTTCACATGCCAGTGCACGCATGCTCTCTAGTGCTGCTGGAGCCTGACGTCCAGTAGGTCGCCTATATTCGACACGGTGAACTGGAAGCAACTTTGTCGCTGCTCGGGGATAGGCTTCGATCGCCGGAATATCTGTCTCCAAAACACGTACGTCGACCTCTGCTTTGAATACCAGGCGAAGGGTTTTTTTTATTAAAAATGCATTGGTTGAAACAGGTGGTACGCGGTTTATCAAAAGATGTAGATGTGGTGGTTCTATCCCCAGGTGTCGATAGGGTATGAGATCTCGAAGCAGCTTCAGTGTGCCGCGGCGCAGTTCGCGTGCAGCAAGGATTTCAGGTGTGACTGGGGATAACGCCAAGTCGGAGGCGAGCATCGCCATTTCCAGAAGCACGCTCCTCGCGCCTTGAGTATCGATCAACAGAAGATCGTAGTAAGGCTGAAAGATCGGTAAAAGATTGCGCAGGCGCAAACGGCCATCGGGAGCGTGAAGAAGCAGTGTATTCAACTGACCCTGTTCGTCGTTCGAAAGTACGATGTCCAGGTTGTGAATGGCAGTTCTGCAAATCAGTTGGTCCAGTCGCTGTTCGTTGTACGCCAGTAGCTCATAGACACCCGCTGGGGCCCGTTTGGCCAGTTCAAAATAGCTCGATAAAGTGGGTTGTACATCGAGGTCCAAGAGTAAAACTCTCAAACCTGCGTCGGCAGCTAACCCTCCAATATTGGCGGCAGTTGTGGTTTTACCTACGCCGCCTTTGGTCGAAACAATAGACACTACACGCATTGGGTAGCTCCTTAAGTGCGGTCTTGTAAGCGATCTGCTATCCACTGATCGATTTCGGCTGCGTTCCAGCCCACAGCTCGGACTCCAAGTCGCACGGACCTGGGGAATTTTCCTTGGCTCATCAGGTTGTAAATGTGAGCGCGCTTGAAGCCACTTTTTTGCTCAACCTCAGAAAGTCGCAAAATGCGAAGCTCCCTCGGAGGAGTTGTTTCGTTCTGCTGAGGCACGGTGGACACTCCTTGAAGCCCTATAGCGTCTGGTGGGAAGTGTTGGCTATTGAATGCTGATAAATGATCGAAAGCACTGCAGTTGCAGAAGGGGGGACTGCAGTTGCATCAACTACGAATCACCAGAAAGCTGACGTTTGGCTTCGGCGAATTTTGCCCACAACGTGCGTTCGGTAATTCCAGGTCGACCACTGTGGTGGGCTATCAGTGAACTGATGATGGACTCGACGGTATTGAAGGATGAGTAGCGCACGCCTCCTGGAGAATGTCCTAAAAGCAGTGTCAATAGACCGCCGATGATGTTTAGGTACGTAGTCTCGGCCCTTATAGGAAGCTGCCTCCCATTCTCCGCAGAATTGGTCTTTTGAGTTCGTAGGCTCAATTGAGATTGGAGTGTCTTGATCTGTAATAGCAACGCCTGGACGGAACTGAGATCGACAGCCGAATGCAGTTGTTGCTCCATTTCGTCGAACAAGAAACTAGGTTTTTGATCCGGGTAGGTCTTAGCCATCCACCGCTTGAGATCCACGTGCCTGATGGTGAGCTGTGGGGTATCAAGCAGAGCAGGTTCATTGGAGGTGATCCCCGCTTTGCCATACACGAGCTCACCGTTTCGCATCGCGTCGTAAAGACGCTCGAGATTGAGTCCTAATATGGGCCAGAGCGGAAGAGCCTCCGCGGTAGTGGGAACTATCAGCGCTGTCACGGTGAGTATGCTGACTTCCTCTTCAAGCAAATTGCTCCAACGAACTGCTGCTTCGATAGGGCTGTAGAAAATCTTGATGCCGAGCTGTTCGTGTTTCCGATTCATTGGTCGTTCCGTGGATGACGATGTCCCTCTATAGAAACGTCAGCGAGATTCTGGGGAAAGACGAAATACGTCTTGGCACATTCTCGTTTATCAATGGTGGCGGTCGAGACTTTGTGGGTATCAGGTCTTTGACAATCGGTGGTGCCGGAATGGCTGTCCCACTTTTTGATCGGGAGAGAGCAGATGTTCTATAGGTCTGATGCAGGACCGAATCAGTCCTGCATTCGAGGTGATCTAGAGGATCAAATGAGCGAATTCATATCGGTGGCACGGGTTATGAATCGCTTCAGTTGCTCACTGGGATCACTTGATGGGCGGAGTAGGTAACTGGTCAGCATGGGAGGGTCACCGGCAAGAGGGCGGGTTACGATTTCGGTGCTTTGGCAGAGCGCCATGTGCGCTTCACAGGTGAGTCCAAGACCGTATCCGGCAGCGACCAAGCTGAGCATCACCTCCTGACTAGAGACCCGTTCCGCTACTCGCGCAGGTGAAGGTATCTGGCGCAGCAGGGCGTCAATTTGTTGATGAAGCCCGGTATGTGTTTGAGGGTGGAACAGCACTAACGGATAGTTCAGTACCTGATCCAACGGAATGTGCTTAAGGGCAAGTAGCGGATGCCGAGAAGGTACGGCTACAGCTAAAGGTGTTTGCCAAACAGATTGTGCAATCAGGTCTTCACCAACGTCCATTGAACGGGCGAAACCTACATCGAACAGGTCCTCGCGAAGCCCCTTCAATTGCTGGGATAACGAGACCTCAAATAGGCGAATTTCCACCTCAGGCTCTTCCTCTCGACACCGGGCTAAAATCGCTGTCAGGCGTTGAGGAAGAACCCCATCAGACAAGGCGATCCTGAGACATCCCCGGTATCCAGCCGCGGCGGCCTGAACGTTACTGCGCGCTTGTTCCACGGCCTGAAATACACGGTGCACAGCTTCCGCGAAAACCTGCCCGGGCCACGTCAGCCGTGTGCCGCGAGAGGATCGGTCAAAAAGCTGAGCGCCGATGTCGGATTCCAGTTCTTTAATTGTTCTGGAAAGCGGAGATTGTTCTATGTGTAGCCGCTCCGCAGCGCGTGCGAAATGAAGCTCTTCTGCTACAGCGATGAAGCCGCGCAAATGGCGAAGTTCCAAAATGACTCCTTAGCTATCGCTCCTGAAATAAGTAACGATAGCGAGTTGTTATAAGTTATATGCCAGGCGTGACTTGTTTTGTTGTAGATTTGGAGTGGAGCTGTTCTAGAAGTTCGAGGCCTTCCTGCAGCGGTATATATGCAGAAGACATCATTCGATGAAAATCAGCATCTCTTATGTTTAAGAGCGTCACCGACGTTAGGGCTTCCAACAACCCAGTGCCAGTTTCAATCCGTAACAGCGCATTCTCCAGAAGCTGTGAGGCATCGACGTCGGTATCGATGAGCATTACAGGAGTAGAGGTTGCGTTTGTTTTTAGCGGGCGATAACGATCCATGTTTAGCTCTTGTGAATTTTTCTGAAATGGGGTGTTCGTCATTTAGCGTAGCGCTAGCGTACGAAGAACAGCTGTTCGGTAGCGCTGTGTGTTTCGAAATGTGATCAGAAGGCTAGGGGCCAACGGGCAGTCTCAAGCAACGTACCGACAAAATGGATGGAGTCGTCAAAGGTCTGCTGCTAAATCGTGGTTTTTGACTTCAAACATGTAGTATTCCTTACCGGCTGTTGTAGTCTCGAGGTGAACGGGATGAGCGAAATTTGGAGCTTGCTTTCCCTGCGGTAATATTTAGTTATTATCCGCTTCTCTGCAACTGCGCGAGTTGTTCGATATTGGGGCGAGTTGCTGTTAATTTCGCATCGCCTAGCACCTTTATGAATAAGTACTGATAGAAATGCGCGAATTTTTTCCTGCCAACCTGCAACAGTTATGTAACCATTATCGATCCACTGCTGAGGTCTGCCGGAGACTGGCAATCAGCAGAGGTCAGTTCAACAAGTACCTGAGAGGGTGCAGTCTGCCTAGCGCCTACAATCTCAAGCGCATCTGTGATTTTTTTGGTGTTGAGGAATATGAAATTGGTCTGCCGACAGAGCAATTCATCAATCTAATCGGTGCCCGATCAAAGCGTTCAGGGTGCCCAGGTGTGATGACGCCATGCCAGCGAGCAGTCGATCATCTTCAACAGCAATCGTCACCACAGATGCGGGCGTTATTGGGGTACTACCACGAGTACTACATTGCAATGTCGGAGCCAGGTTTCATCGCTTGCTCGTTGGTGCATATGCGCGAGAGGGACGGCTGCTTCATCTACGAACGCAATGAGCGTTCGCAGACCAATATCCCAGGTGTCGAAGATCAGGAGCGTTCCAGATACAAGGGGTGCGCCTACTACTTAAAAGAGAGGCTTTTTCTTATCGACTATGAATCACTGACATCCGGCGAAATCAGTCAAACCATTCTTATCCCAAGCTATAAGAGTCGAGTGACTCGTCTCAATGGATTAAAGATAGGAGTCTCGGCGTGTGATCACCGCAAACCGGTTTGTTCGAGGGTGGTGTGGCATTTTCTAGGCACTGACATAGATCCTCATAGCGCCTATCGAAGGGTAGGTCTTCATCGGATAGATACGGAGCAAATAGACAGCGATTTGAAGGCGAGACTGAGGCAGGCACAGAAGGTCGACGGCCTGTTTCAAATTGTCTGATTTTTCCATGGCTGGCAAACGAGTTGAAGCATCCTAATGCGTATGACCACCGCAACATTCGAACCCCTTTCATGGTGCTCACTAGGGCCGGGGGGCCTGAATAGGAAGTCTCCGCTGAAAGTACGGTATAAGTTTTTCTGGCTTTGGCGGTGGAAAGCCAGTCGGTATGACCCAGTGAATGCGCAGAAGCGCAAGCGTGCTAAAGGACAAATACTATCTATCGCAAAGGGTTGAAATCGGCCAGAAGTGAACGCTCGTTCTTGCGGTAAAATCACTTTAACGGCAGGCATTTCGGCACAGCTTAAATATCCACTTATTCTTCCCTGGCTCTCATGGCCTGATTTGCACAATGCTGGCATAGCAGCGTGTGGGATAACCATGGCAGAGGGGAGAGGCCGTGAAGAAAGATCTGAGCAAGGTGCTGATGCCCGCCCCCCCTGTACACCAAAGCACTGGAAGCGCTGAAGGCCTTTCTCCCATTAGCGACTTAAGGCGCCTGCACAGCCTCAGTGACGGCCATTTCAGAAAGGTAAGTCTTCATCACCAATGGGTAGGTGCGCTGCCGGCGGCTTCGGCGAAAGGGCTTGGTGAATGCCCTCGAGCCGTCCCAGCATTTCGTCGAAAGTAATCACGAGCACATCCTTCAAGCTGTTCCGATACTGCTCGAAAGCACGCTGCTCACTAACCGTTGATGGGGTTCGACCAATGATGACAATGGCCGCCACGGCATGTGCGTAGACACGTTCATCGTAGTCATCGGCATCGGTCAGGTTGAAAATGCTCTTCTGTAGAACGCTTCTCTGACTGATGACCTGGGCCACGGATCCACTGAGCTCGTAGGAGGGCACATAGGTCTTGCGGTAGGCTTTGCCGAGTAGATCTTTCCCAGGGTGCTTGATCTCGATCAGAGCGAGATTTCCAGTGGCCTTCGCCGCCATGAGAAAATCCGAATACTGGCCTCCTTGACCTCTGAGGTTCTTACCACCGACATAGGGCTGTTCTGAAATCATCTTCACTGGATAGCCGAATGCCGTGTCGAGCACAAAAGGATGTTCACCCAGGAAGCTCTGCCACTTGCTCTCAGAGGCGTTGCTCTCCAGCATCCTTCGGTAGACCTCAATGAGTTCTCCGAGCGTTAAGAACTCGATCTCAGACTTCAGCCGATACAAGATTTTCGGTGCAGATTTCGCCAGCGCGGGGACGCTTTGCTGGGCAAGCATGACTGCCTGCTTTTGATCTTTGGGTGATAGTCGGGGTGCCACTGACCCCAGCGCTACCAGATTTGCAAGCAGATCTGGCGGGAGCTTGCGCTCACGGGGAGGATAGAGCTCGGGGGCCGCTTTGTGCAGGAGCCCCGTGTAGCAAACAAGTTTTTTGTCGGCAGCGGTTTCTCGCTGATGCCGCTGAGTTAGCCGATCAAGGCTTCGCTCCATTTTCTCAAGCTGAGCAACGCCTAAACAGAATTGATTGCTTTCGATTTTCGCATCAAAGTTCCCTGGCCCACCATGCAGAAACAGTGTGTCTATCCCCTCCAAGTCATCTAAAGCCTGGATGATATATCGGTACTCGTAGTGGAGGCCGAGACCGTAGCGCCAGTCTTTGGTGAGCCCTACAGGGAGAAGTCCTAGTAAATCCTCAAGCTCATCCTGATTGTTAGGATGTGGATATTCTTGGAAGACAGGGCGAGTAACCACTATCGACTGGATGTTGTTGTACTTGGGCTTACCGTACTCAGAGTGTTCCGAGCGGGCGTTGATAGGATAAATGGTCAAATACTCGGAGGTGACCATCAATAGGAGATGCCAGCCTGACCCATTGTCTGGCAGGGGTACATCGCTGTAGAAAACGAGTGTGGGGCCATAGTAGTCATTTTCGTCGTATTCGCCCGACTCCAGTGCTTCGAGTTCTCCCTCGCTCAACCCTCTCGCCTCACCATTGTCGAAACGAAGGAATGGGCCGCCATCCACGCGCTGTTGCATGGCGTACTGTGAGGGGCGCATTGATGGCATGTGCTTTCGTCCTTGATCGAGATATGGTTTCTACTTGCCCACGCACTGGCGGGCCGAGTGCGAGTCTAGCGAGCCGCTGGTGTTTTGGAGAAGGGATTGATGAGAGCTTGTCTGGAGAGAGCGGTATAACACTGCGAAGGCTCCAATTCGTTTATATTTTAACTGAACATGCCAGCGATAATCCTGGCGTCGAGCAAGGCGTGGTGAGGCAACTCTTCACCCTCGCTGGTTGGGGCAAGCGTCGTCGCATCGGTAGGAAAATTTCGAACGATTCTGGGCCATCGTCCGCCGTCATAGACCAGATCGCAAAAAAGCTCCCAGTCGTACTGGGGAGCATCCGTGACGATATCGACCTCCTTTTGGAACGACGTCAGAAACCTGAGCAGCGACATCCTGGCTTCAACAATGGGCAGCGCATAGCCCCCACCCCACAGCTGCGGAAGCACGATTTCCTTTACGAAATCACTGCAGTCTTCTTCTTGCCAAGCATCGACCAATTCCACGTAGAATTCGCGCCCATCCTCACCTACCAATGCGAGTGATATCAGCTTCGCAGCCGCCGAAAGCCGGGTAAACTCGGAATCAAGAAAGAGTCTCATGTTGGTAGAACTCCGCAATGACTAGGGGGCGCCTGGATATGGCGCAGGAAGGTCAGCTATGGGAAATGGCCCTCGAGCATCTTGGTTCAGACGGGCTCCTCCAAGCGGTCATAGAAATGTGGAGCCGCGCCGCCCCTCCGCCCAGACCATTGGTTCAACACCTGTTCACCAATGAGGTGAGTCAGGACGTCTTGAGCATACTGAAAATTGCCCAGCAGCGGGTAGGTGCCATCGTGCCAGGTCGAACGCCTGGTGCAGGCACTGTCACGCTATACGCTCGTCACGCTAGCATCTTAGGTGACGGGCTCATTACACTGCTGCCAAAGGTGCAGCTTTCGCGAGCCTTGCGAGGCTCTTGTATTGAAATCGAACTGGGGATTTGACGTCCGCGCAGGCTCCTCGAACACCAGTCTGCAACAATCTTATGAAAACTTGCCCAGCGAAATGCCTCCCTTTGAGATTTTCTATGAACTCTGATTTAACTGAAGAAGAAATGCGTCGTGCCCTTTTTGGCACGCCTCAGCCAGAGGAGCAGGTTTCTAGTCCGCTAGTGCAGGAGCCTGCGAAAGAAGTTGTGCTCGCGAAACCGGTAGTCGCTCCAGCAGCCAAGAAGAAAGCGTCAAAAGCATTTACGCCCAGGTTGAGGGTCACGTTGGGTGTTGGAAACGAGTTTGAGGGAAAAATGATCGAGTTGATTCACGAGGCCGACACGTTGAGCTCGTTGCTTGCTGAGCAGGAGGCTGTGAAGGCTGCTAGGAAGAAGTACAAGTACGTAGAGGTAATCTCGGTCAAGTCGATGTAGATGCCGCAGCCGAGGTGATTAGGTAGATTATTACTCTGCTCAATCACTGTTCTAAGCGTGCAGGCGAGTGTAGCGCCCCGGCTTTTTGATCACATAGTCAGCCAACTTGTAGCTCTGCTCACCCAGATTTCAGCTGTATGCGGCGCCGGATGGTCATTCGGCTTATGCTTTCGATGCGACAATCTCAGCCGCAACGTCATTGAGTTCGATTAAGCGCCGATTCGTAACATCCAGCGTTGTGTCATTCTGCCACGGCTCGTTCGCAACCAAATCAGCCAAGGCAAAGAGCTTCTCAAGGAACGCTTCGATAAGCAGCTTCGCATCCCTATATATCTCAACAAAAAGCGCCCTTACTTGGTCAGAAAAGGCATTGTATTGTGCTGTTGGTGCTTTCCTTATCCCGGCCAAGATAGCGAGCAATTCTTCCGCCTTACCTTTGTCGTTGATACCCGAGCGATCAATGACAGGGTTTTCGTAGATGCGATCAAGTTGCTTACCAAGTTCGTCTCCGAACGTCTTTTTATACCACTCGATCTCAACAATCACCCCAGCGAGCAGCACTCTGATCCTTTTTGAAAGGTAATCATCAACCGCTTCAGCTTTGTCCAGTCGGCTCGGGGCCCTTGGGTAGACTTTTGCATGCCCAGAGGCTTTTGCGCTCTTACGCTCGATGAAGATATGTCCAACGCTAAACCCCATCTCCCTGGCCATTAGCCAGTGGCCAAGTTCATGATGGATCACCCGGCTATCGTCGATTGTGTGTGTTGTCGCTGGCAACGCCATAAATACCTCCAGTTTCACCGACGATGGTCGCTGACTTTCGTTCTCAGATTGATGACTTACTCTCCATTCATTCACGCGTCGATAGGTTTATTTGACGACAACGCGTCGGCTTCAGCCTCAAGGCTTACAAGTCGCTCATCACTCACGATGAGCCTGCCACTTCTCCAGCTCTCATTGAAGGCCAATTTCGCCAGGATGAAGATCTTTTCCGAGAACTCATTGAAGATGTTCAGCGTCTCTTGATAAATCTCATTGAAAATTTCGTACTTTTGATCTTCAAGAAAATCGTCATTTTCGCTCGGTTCGCGTTCGATCCCACAGAGAATTATCAACAGCTCTTGGAGCTTATCGTCGTCAGTAAGCCAAGTACCATCTGTGACACCATTCTTACAGATTGAGGTGATATGGGCATCTTTAATCTCGAAACCTGGGAGTTGCTCGAACCATTGAGCCTCACTGATTACGCCAGCACAGAGAACCATGATCCTTCTCCGCAAATGGTCAGCAACTGCTGCAGATGAATCGAGCTTGGTTGGCGCTTTTGAGCGATTTTTTGACAGACTTGAGGGTTGCCCAAAAAGCGCACCTACGAATAATTGACCAGTTTCAAATCCGAGCCGTTTGGACATTAAGCGCTGAGCGATATCGTGATGAACTACACGACCATATTGCTGTAGATCGGTCAGGGTTGGTAGAGGCGATAGTTCCATTGTTCTTCCTAAGCATGACACCGATTTTAGACGATGGGCCTTTTGCAGATCGCCGTTATTTAGTAAGCCACTGGCTTGCCGGCCACCGGACACTCAACCTCACCGCCGACTTTTTTGTAGCTCAGAAACTTCGCTGCCGGAGTGAGGTAGGAGACGGCTCGTCAGCCGGCGGCGATAACCTGGAACGAATTTTTTAGAGAAGGCCAGTTGGTGATAGCCAGCGAGATTGCAGTCGAAATCACGATGCTGAAAATGGCCCACCTCACTGTAGCCTTGACGCCTGACCTGCCTTCCTCCTGAACAGGGCGAATGATGTTTTTATAGATGTGCTCGTACCCCTCAGATACCACACTGATGCTGTCGAAGTGGCTCTGAATCTCGCGCAATGGGGCAGCCAAAGGCTTGAGCAGGTCGTTTGATGCGACGTGTTTCTTGACCTCGTCAATCTGACGCTTCGTGTCGGCGATTCGACTGGTCAACGCACTTGGGCTGAAGGTAAGGATGTCGGTGATGCGCTTGTCCAGGGAAACGTATTCCGCCTCAAGCTTCTCAGCCAGGCCGGCTACATATCGATGAGTGTCATCATTGATGATGCACAGGATGATTGGCTTGAAGCCATCCTCGCCGATCTCGGAATAATCGATTACTCCAGCCTCGTCGAGTTTATGAAGCAGGTACTCCACTGCGTTCCAGTTCCAGGCGAGGCTACTGAGGGTAGTCGTGACGTCTGGGTTGTCGAAATCAACGATTCCTTTGGCGTCTGCATGACGGATCAAGCAGAGGAGGGCTCTGAGCTCCTGAGGTGAAGTGATTTGATCGTCCAGCGTAGTTTTCATCCGAAACCAGTCCACTCAGTTATCCAAAAAAATAGGTATAGGCGCGCTAAATGCTGGGGCGAATGTCGTGTAGGTCTGCACTATATTGCCCTGTCGACTAGCTTATCTTCGCTAACGGCTTGTCTTTGGGAAGCAAGAGGTGCGGTTGCCGTGGTTATCGATATAGTGGCAAGGCGCCATACTACATTTATCGCACACCTCAATGTAAACGCATAGATGGCCAGCTCATCGACCAGCTTGGTCAACAGCATGAACCGCTTGTGAAACACCTGTGCCTTGAAGCGCTCAGGCGTCACCAGGTTGGACTGGAATAGTTCAATGACCCGATTTTGCCCTCGCCCAGACCTTCGAAGCTTTTTGAAGTGGATTTCAGGGGCCTGCCTGGAGCGCAGTGGGCGCAGGAGCTGCTCACACTCTTCAGCACTGAAGTCACATGAGCCAAGGATGAACAATGGCTGATCAACCATCGTAATTACCAGTACCTATACCCTAGGATGTACGAATTGCAGACTTTGCTCAGTTTCACCATGAACGAGGCCAGATTGTAGAGCGATACGTGTTCATTTGTTCCAAGATAACTAACAGAGAGGAGAGATCAGGGAATGACTGTTAAAGGTGCAAATAGTTTTGGCCGGTTAATGGGGCACTTGGATCTAGGAGATTTTGCCAAAAGTGAAAAGCCTTTGGCTTTGGTGGGAGATCTATTTGGTGAGGACTGGCTGTCCACGAACGGTGGCCATCGGCTTCAAAAGCTATGGGCTAGAAAAGACATGCTGTCCAGCACAGAGCTCTTTGCGCTAGGGCGTGCAATCGAGAGACTGACTCCTGATCACTCGCTCTGGCTGAAGCGGGTAGCAAATGACATTATCAACCAACCCAAAAATGCTCACGGGTATCTTGCCGAAATAATGGTCTGCGCTTCGCTATCAGCGCCTGACGGCACAGTTTTTCCCGCATCGAAGGGGAATAAAGGGTTCGATTTGACGTTGACGATGCCCTCCCAGTTCAAGTACCACGTTTCGATAAAAAATCATGACATATCGGAGCATGAAGGGGTGTTTAGGGAGAAATGTGCCGCTCTCAAAGCCGTATTTGACAAGAAAATGAAAGAACTGAGAGTTCATGGCGCTCTGAGGGTTATTTCGGATCAATTTATTGAACCAACTGTTCTCGATGCGCTGGTAACTTGGGTTTCCAAGAAGATGAACGCGCCTGGATCGTACAAATGCCAGGGGGGGACTGTAAAAGTGTTCTTTTCTGAGTTGCATTCAACGGATGAGCGGCCATTAGCAAGAAACTTTTTTTCGAGCGATTTAATGGTTGTTGGTGGGTTCCACAGAAATGAGTTGGCTAATCAGAAATCGCGAATACTCAAGGCAGCAGCGAATCTGAAAAAGCACGTTTCTCCGTCACCTAACTCTTGTCGATTCGTCTGGATGAGGGTTCATTCTAGCGCGGATGTGGGTTTGATATCTGATGCAGTGAAGGAGTTGCTCATAAGTGGTATTTCTGGTGAAGATATTGGGTTCGATGGTTTTTTCATCGCACAGCCTTCAATCGTTCGAGAGAATGGTTCGAGTAGAGTGAACACCGTACTTTCAATCATCGAGGGCTCCCATGCTGGGCTGCAAGCTTCAAGAAAGCGGGGTGAAAAACTTTCCATTGAGGTTTTAGTAGGGGATATGAGTTTGGAGCCTTCCCGTGTACTGCTTCAGGTAGATGGGGAAAATATAGAGCTTTCGCCTCATCTCTATATTTATCAGGATAGTGATTTCTATGTGTTATCAAAAATAGAAAATGGCGTGGCCAGAGGTGATCTTACTTCACCTGCTTCCGGTGTGCGGAACCACAGCGTCTTCGATATAGACGGAGAAGAGATTGGATTAACTGGGCGATTGTTTCCCAGAGCGGAAGAGCTATTGATCTTCTAAGCTAAGCCGCTCGCTGGCCCCTTGCCTCTGCGGTCGGGCGCTGCCTCAGGAGAGCCATCTTAAGATGGCTAGTGTAGGTGGCGGGTGACTCAGTCCGCTTTACGCTGTTGCTTATCAACCCCTCTTCTAAAATCGTTGCGGTGACCTGTGTCGGTATGCCTCGCGAAGCAGGCTCTGCATCATCACCGAAGCAGGGCCTTGTAGAAAGTGCTCCTGACTGCTGATCTCGAACCGCACAGGATTGATGTGACCAACAGTCGCCCCTCGACCTAACGCACGCAGCGGAAGCTCAGCAGCCGGGTACACGATCCCTGACGTGCCAATCGAAAGAAAGACATCGCAGTCATCCGCAGCTGCGAGGCCTGTGCTCCACGCATCCTCCGGTAGCATCTCGCCAAACCAAACAACACCGGGCCGTACATACCCGCGACATGCACTGCAGCGTGGCGGCTCAACCCGACTTCCGCCCTCAGGCAGAGTTTCGGATGTGACGGGCAGCGCATACCCCAACCCGCAATCGATGCACCTAGGTGAATGTAGGCTGCCATGCAGATGGGTCACATCCTGGCTGCCAGCTCGTTCGTGTAGGTCATCAACATTTTGAGTCACTACGGTCAGCTTTGGCACATGGTTGGCAAGCTCGGCGATAGCGAGATGCGCCCCATTTGGCTGCGCCTGAATAACCTTCAGCCGGCGCCATTCGTACCATCCCCAGCAAAGGCTGGGGTCTGCACGAAATGCCTCAGGAGTCGCAAGCTGTGCAGGATCAAACCGCTCCCACAGCCCCGTCAAAGCATCTCGGAATGTTGGGATGCCGCTTTCTGCTGAGGCTCCTGCACCCGTGAAGACAACGATATGCTGATCCTCACGCAATCGCTTAGCGAGGGAACTGATAGTCACAAACTAACTCCCTGAGATGTGGCAATTGATCATCGCTCACGCAGCCTAGACCTGCAGCAGAATCCGAATGAGGCATGTTGAGTTTTTGAAGCTCCTCCCTCCCTGAGCGATTCGGAGGCTCTCCGCAATTTCAACTGCTACAAATATAATATTGCGAAAGCAATCAAGCCGAAGGTGGTGCTACGTTGGGCAACGTCGTGTCCGCCCAGCAAATCCTCGCTGACGGGCTTTTCGATGCTCGCGTGATGACTACTTCATCGCAGCCAACGTAGGCGCGCTGGGACGGCTTGGTTGCGATGGGGATGGGAAGGGCAATTTTTTGAAGCGCAAGGTAGGGGTATGTCTTAGCCATGGCTACCTCCATCTTCTCCCAGATATACGTAGCAAGCCTTCCACATGCTGAAAGCAGGTCCTTATGTTGTGACGTTATAGTAATTTCATCCTGGCAATTAGTAATGTGCGTCAACGCCGAGTGAAGTGCGTCTAGATTGTCTGCTTGCTTCACTAGGCTATGAGCCAGCGCATACCGGGCTTTTATGCGAGTGTTCTCGCTTCGGATGCACTCTTCATAAAGGGCTTGAGCATCAATGTCGGTTCGGCCCGGAATGAGCTTTTGGCTGATTAGTCTGGCGAACTCAAGCATGGCTTCTGGATATTTTTGCTCTGCCGCTTCGATTAGCCAGGCGATAGCTTTCGGGCGGTCATCGGCAAAAGCGTGACCTTGGTGATGCAGCGTGTACAAATGAAACTGTGCCTGCGGAAATCCAGCCTCTGCAGACTGAAGAGAGCATTCGAATGCAGCAATGAAGTTTATCGCGCCACCGATACCTCTCTCATGCATTTCACCCAACTGAGAAAGTGCTCCAGGGTGAGACTGCGCGGCAGCCTGCTGATACAGGTCTCGTGCGTATTCTAGATCTTGCTCGTATCGAGCCGACCCCCAAAAGTGGCAGTCGCCAATGAAAGCCAAAGCATCAGCAAGGTCTCTACCGCTTGCCTGCCAAACCCAATGCTCACCCTCTTGGCGTTTACCTTGAAATTCCTCGCCGTGGAGGCGCGCAAGGTAAGCTCCGTACTCATACATTGCCTCGACATGTGAACTGTCTGCGGCGAGTTTGAACCAGATATTGGCCTGATCAATGGATTTACGGGATGCAAAACCGTAACCGCATCAGCTCTGAACATCACCTCCGAGGTTTTCAGGGCATCAGCTTTTTCTTTGAAATGGATTCCTAGCGTGTAGCGTGCATCAGCATCTTCCTCGAAAACAGCGCTGTAGCTAAGTTCGCGAAGGTTGTGCTGGGTGAGTGGTGTGACCGTGTATTTAGGAGCCTCACCGAACACAGGATTCAGGGAATGAAGGTACTCAAGCAATTCGAGGGCAGCGGGCAGCGCCAGCCCAAGCATTTCAGTGAAGTCATGGGACGTAAAGCTAAATGCCTTAGGGTGAGCCGCAACATTCCCATTTTTTTGTAGGATGCGGAGCGGGTTCAGCACTCTGTGGTCTACCAGCCGCCTATCTCGCAAGTACGCAATCTTGCGGTCAAGATTCAGGTCTCTATTCATATTCGGAATTAGCGTTTCGCAGAACGCTCCGGCAAAGCTTCGCAAGAAGGTAACTGCATAACCCGGCGTCGAAGCACCTAGGTTCTTTGCCTGCTCGTACAGGTCGCCCAGTTGAGGGCTGACGCTGTGCGCAAACTCAATATCGTTCATCGTATGGCCGTAAGTGCAGTAGGGATTTACCGAAAGTGTCACCTATCCAGATCGGGGCATGGGAAGCGACCTAGAAGATACCCCTTGACGCATCAGTTGGTCACTGAGTCGCCCCGAGTTTCGTAGACGCCTTCAGGCCTCAATGGAGGTCGTCTAAACCAATGAGGACAGTCCGCTTTTGGCCGTTTTCCGCCGGTCGCGAGAGGCAGAAAACGGCCAGAAGCAGTCATTCAAACTGCCCAATTAAAGACTCATACACAAAAGAGTCAGGTCGAGAAACAACTCGAACATGCGGCGTGCTTGAAAGGCCCTGCGCAAGGGCTAATTCAACTCAGACTGAACGCTGAGCAATTGTCAGTAATATCCCGAAGCTCACGAGTAGGCCGCCAAAAACCCGGTCAATCCATTGTCGTGCAGCCACCAATTTCTCGCGCACCATTCCCGCTGAGAAGCAAAGCGCGACGAGGCTGAACCACATTGCGTGCGCCCCAGCGATAAACAGCCCATATGCAATTTGCATTGTCAGGGCGGTGTCCGGTTGTATTACCCCCATGAACAGACTGACGATGAAGATCGATGTTTTCGGATTCAACGCGTTCGTGAGAAATCCCGTCCGCAGAGCTGCCAGGTCGGACATGGCGGGTGGCGGTGCGTCTAGCTGTTCGATAGCCGGCTTGGAACGAAGCATTTGGATGCCTAGATAGACGAGATACGCAGCTCCAGCCAGCTTCAGCGCATTGAACAACCAAGGCGTTTGTTGAAGCATTAACCCTAGTCCGAGCAGCGTATAGCAGACGTGGACAAGCACCCCCATACCAATTCCTACAGCTGTGAGGACGCCCGCCCGTCGAGACAGCAGCAATCCGTTGCGAGAAACCATGGCGAAATCTGGCCCAGGACTGATGCATGCGAGTATTGTAATGGTGATTACTGCTATCCATTCGCTCATGCGACACCCTTCAATTATTGGTAGTAGAAAGCGATGTTTACAGATCCTGCTCTTTGGTAATAACGATGATTTCTGATGAACATAGTGACTTCAAATCACTAATCACCGAGGCTCGCCTGCCTTCTCTGCTCGCGTTGCGTTGCTTCGAATCCGCCGGACGGTTCGAAAACTTCGCACGCGCGGCTGACGAACTGCACCTGACACCAGGAGCCATAAGTCGAGCAGTGCGCTTGCTTGAAGAGGATCTGAGCGTTGACTTGTTCGAGCGGCGTAACCGAAGGGTTTTTTTAACTGACGCCGGCAAACGTCTGGCGAAAGCAGTTAGTGAAGGGCTTGGATTGATGAACCAGGCAGTTCGCGAGATACGCACCGACGCCCGTCGTACCCGTCAGCTTGTCCTGTCCTGCGAGCCAACGCTTTTAATGCGATGGTTGATTCCTCGCTGGAACGACTTCCAAACACAACATCGGGGGCTAGACATTCATTTAGTGGCCGGCGGCGGCATCTTTTCATTCGACCATGGCATCGACTTGGCCATTCGGCGGGACGATTTTCCTCGCCCCTCCGACTATCATGCTGAGACCCTATTCCCTGAGAAGATCGGCCCTGTATGCCGGCCGGAAAAGGTAGATCAATGGTTTGGCAAAAGCAGGAAATGCCTGCGTTCCTCGGCCCCGCTGCTTCAGACTAATAGCCGACCTACAGCTTGGCAGGAGTGGGCTACTGCAAAAGGACTGCCCGCTCCTGCCATGGAGATGCAATCTTTTGAGCACTTTTATTTCAGCATCCAGGCGGCTGTCGCGGGCCTGGGGGTGGCCATTGGCCCATGGCACTTGGTGCATGACGATATCCAGAGCGGCGTTTTAGCCGCGCCATTAGGATTTATTGAAGACGGCTCACGCTATTGCCTGTTATCTCCCACCCCCCCTCAGCCAGGCAGCTTGGAAATGGATTTACTTAATTGGTTGCAGACAGTGGGCTGAGTCTTGTCGAGGCGCAGCGCTTGTCAGCACTGGCGCCTCATCACCAAATGGCTCGCCCCCTTCGGTGGAAGGCTATTGAAATTCCCCGTTATCGCGCGCTCTTGGATCCATCAGGTACTCCCGAGAGAAGTTGTTCACACGCTCGTATCGCTGCGTCATGGTGCGGCAACAAAGCTTGTTCCGGAAGATTCGCGACTGTGTTCATCCATGGGTCCTCGACTGCGGTTCGCCGCCCTGCAAGTGTTTCAACCACGGCAAGACCGCAGAATGGTCCCATCAGCGGATCGTAGCCCCCCTCATGCACAGCGACGACCCGCGATTTGCACACTTCTTCAGCCAGATTCATCACCAGAGTCGTCAGCTCGCGATATGCCCCGGAGCACAAGAGTTGGCGGCCAAAGGGGTCCATCGCAGCGGAGTCAAATCCGCTCGCAATCACGATGAGATCCGGTTGAAAACGACGGACCGCAGGCATTACGACACGCTCGAACGCGCCCAGGTAAGCCCCTCGGCCCGACCCTGCGGGTAGTGGAATATTCAGGTTGGCACCCAGTCCGGGACCCGTTCCGATGTCTTGTACCTTTCCGCGGCCGATGGGGTAAAGGTCGTCCTGGTGAAGAGAGATCGTCAGCACCGACGGATCGTCATAAAAAAGGGTCTCGGTCCCGTTACCATGATGAACATCCCAGTCGATGACCGCGACTCGTTTCACCGCTCCTGTTTGCTGCAGATGGCGGATTCCGACCGCGGTGTTGTGGAATATGCAATATCCCATCCCCTGATTGGCAATCGCATGATGTCCTGGCGGTCGAATGAGCGCGTAGGCGTTCGTCACAGTACCCGATACGACCGCATTGAACGCCGAGATGACAGCGCCTGCTGCAAGTCTGGCAATCTCTGCCGACCCTGGTCCGACGGGCGTTTCACCGTCGCCTGCATCGCTCCATACAGGACCGGTCGGATTCAGGATTCGATCGACATACTCCGGAGTGTGTACCCGCAACAGATCGGACTCCGAGGCCTGGCTGAATGGTAACGGAACAAGGTATTGATCGAGGCCGCTTCGCTTGACGAGGCTTGCAAAGCGTCGCTTGGTATCGCCCTTCTCAGGATGGTCGATGGGTTCCTGCCACGGTAGGCTCCAAGCCCGCGTGTCATGAGTCATAAATCTTTCGTCCCAAATCCAGCCGGTTGTCGTCATGGTTTTAACTCTACTTTTTCGTGTCGATAGGGATAAGTTCTTTGCCCGAAACATCGGGCTGCCTTCATAGCTCGCCAGCTATTCCTTCTTTTTCCACCAGGCTTCGCTCGTAGCTCAAATCAAGAGTCCGAGATGTGAGCAAATAGAGGAGGCTGGCGACTACAAGACCTACAAACATCGAGATGTCGATATCACCCATCCGGTGAGCTATCCATCCAGTGAAAGGCTCGGTGACAAAAAACGGCACCATCGTCACCAGTGTTCCGATATAGGCGACGTTTCCTTGCCATCCCCATCGGCCGTAAATACCGGCCGGATTGAAGAGTTCGCGGATCGAATAACACCCCTTGCGAACGATATAAAAGTCCACCAGGTTTATTGCAGTCCATGGTGTGAACAGATAGGCCAGAAATACCAATACGTTGCCGTAGAAAACATTGAATTGTTCCTCCCCGACCATTGCCGCGACAACGCCTACGGACAGGGTCATCGCGACGATTGTGATGCCCCTTAAAAACAACGATGGCCGGACCCGACGGAAACAGTCAACGATCGAGATCAGGGTCAAGCTGCCTCCGTAAGCATTCAGCGCCATCACTACCAGAAGACCAATGAACAACAATGCGACGGCTATTCGACCACCTCCTGCCATCAGGGCGTCGCCACCTTGCGCGATCGCCATGATGACGGAAACGCCGGGGGTCGCTGCCGCGAGCAAGGAGCCAAGGCCGATCACCCATAGCGCTGATATCGCTGAAGGCAGATAGGTCCACAGGAACGACGATCGAGTGGAAACGGTGGGTGGGAGGTAGCGGGAGTAGTCCGATACGTATGGCGCCCAACCAAGCTGGAAACCTGCGACGATTACGAAGGTGGTCGCGAACGAATGCCATTGAATGGGCCCCGGAGTGAAAGCACCCGAAGGAATCCCGCCCCGCACCATCGCAGCAAAGGTGAGTATCACGACCGTCAAGGCCAGCGGTGCGACCAGGAATCGGTTAACTCGATGGATCCACCGGTAGCCATACAGCGCCAAGGTGCCGGCGATCAGTACCGCGATTGGGAACCCCCAGGAAGTTGGAATCCCGAGGAGGAAATGCAGACTCGATCCTGCAAGGATCGCGTCGGCGACGTTGTAGTTGAAGTAGTTCACAAAGGCGAAGACCCACACCGTGATCGCGGCCCCTAAAAATCCGAACTGTGCTCTGGACTGAACTAACTGCGGTAGACCCAGGTGAGGCCCCTGCGAGGAATGCAGAGCCATGAAAAGGGTTCCGAACAGTGATCCGAACACGGTGGCAACCAGAGTCCAGAACAGTGAACCGCCAAGCGCCAGTGTGGTAACGCCGGTAGCCATTGCGGTCAGGTTGATGTTGGCAACTAACCAGACCGCACCTAGATGTCGCACCGTGCCATGGCGCTCCGCCACCGGTACGAAATCTACAGAGCGCCGTTCCGCACCATCGAGTCGGCCCTGCTGAATGACAGGCGTCACCGTGGCTGTTTTCCCGTTTGATGTCGTTCCCATTTTCTTGTTTTCCTAATTGAGATTGATCGGGGCTGAATCACTGAGGCTTCATTCATCAAACTTACCGGGGCACCCTCCAATTGCTGGTCAATCGCAGTAACTTTTATTACCTGTACAGCTGAAAGCAGAAAGAAAGCTCGATTATGCGTAGCTTCGTTGCCCGGTAACGCTGTGACTCAACCCGCCACCATCGGCAGCTGTTGTCCCTTGGCATTTTCCAA
The DNA here is from genome assembly GCF_055179735.1 of Pseudomonas sp. Emmai. Lineage (NCBI taxonomy): Bacteria > Pseudomonadati > Pseudomonadota > Gammaproteobacteria > Pseudomonadales > Pseudomonadaceae > Pseudomonas > Pseudomonas sp. Emmai. The sequence goes on from NZ_CM143685.1 coordinate 3,719,843, forward strand.
TAACGCGGCCGCTAGCCGATTTCGTTCGCCGGAATAGTCTCGGGTGATATTGGGGCCGCGTTGCCGGGTGGCCCATTGCGGATCTGCCAGTAACTCGGCGCCCTGCGCCTCCGGCAGGTGACGGCCACGGATCAGATCGGACAGCCGCTCGGCCAGCATCAGTGTTGGTGCCTGCAAGTCGCCAGCTGTGGCAGCGGGCATCAGCGAGGCATCTACCACCCGCAGCGCCTCCACGCCGCGCACCCGACCGTCGGGGAATGTCACCGCAGCTTCGTCGCTGCCCATACGACAAGTGCCGCAGGGATGGTAGGCGCTTTCCAACTTCTGCTTGAGAAAGGCATCTATGGCGGCATCGTCCTGCACTGCCGCGCCCGGGGCCAGTTCTCGGCCCCGATAAGGGGCGAAGGCCTGCTGGGCAAAAATCTCCCGCGTCAGGCGCACGCAGGCCCTGAACTCCGTCCAATCATCGCTATGGGTCATGTAGTTGAAGCGTACTCGCGGCAAACTTTCCGGACGGGCGTCACGCAGCCTGACCCAACCGCGGCTCTTCGAACGCTTTGTGCCGACATGCACCTGGAAGCCGTGTCCGGCGGCAAGTGTCTGCCCGTCATAGGAGATGGCCAGCGGCAGGAAGTGAAACTGGATGTCGGGATAAACGATGCCCGCCCGGCTGCGAATATGACCGCCGCTCTCGAAGTGGTTGGTCGCACCAGGCCCGCGCCGGGTAGCGAGCCATTCGATACCGATCCTGGCCTTGCCCAGAAGGCTCTGGGTGGGAAACAGGCTAACCGGCTGGGTGCACTCCATCTGGAGGTAGAGCTCCATATGATCCATCAGGTTTTCGCCCACTTCGGGTGAGTCATGGATCACCGCAATACCCTGCTGCGCGAGCTCCTTCGCAGGTCCCACGCCCGAGCGCTTGAGGATCACCGGAGACATGATGGCCCCAGCTGACAGGATGACTTCCCGCGTGGCCATGGCTCGGGCAGGCTTGCCCGCTACCGAAAACAGAACGCCAGTCGCTCGTCGGCCATCGAACATCACCCGGTCAACCAGGCCGCCCTTGATTACACGTACGTTCCCCCGGGCGATGGCAGGCCGCAGATAGGCCCGGGCAGCGCTCATGCGGCGCCCGTCGCAAACGTTCATTTCCATCGGTCCGAAGCCTTCGTGCTGCCGATTGTTCATGTTGTCACTTAAAGCGTAGCCGGCCTCGTTCCCGGCTTTGACGAAGGCCCGATAGAGTGGATTGGTTTCCGCCCCCCGCTTGATGTGCATCGGCCCATTGACCCCGCGCAGAGAGCCTCCGCCCTCGACGTTTTCCAGACGCTGGAAGTAAGGGAGCACGTTGGACCAGCGCCAGCCATCGGCACCCAGCGCCTCCCAAAGCTCATAATCCATGGGGTTTCCGCGAACCCAACACATGCCGTTGATCGACGATGAGCCGCCCAGCCCTTTGCCACGGGGCAGGTTCACTTGCCGCCCGTCCAGGCCAGGCTCCGGCTCGGTCTTCATGCCCCAGTTGAAGCGTTTGGTGTTCATCGGGATCGACAGTGCGGCCGGCATCGACACGAAGAGCGAGGCATCGCTGCCACCTGCCTCGATCACCAATATCCGCAGGTCCGGGTCTTCACCAAGGCGATTGGCCATAACGCAACCGGCTGCGCCGGCACCGACGATGATGTAGTCATAGCGCCCTTCGTCTTGCGGGCTGGATAACGATGTTTGCTTAAGAGTCGACATGGTAATGATTCCCACAGACGTAATGCTGGAGGCAGACCCATTCACCCCGCTCGGCAATGTCCGCGCCAGGTTCAGGGTTGGTTTAAAGGAGCGATTGCTCAGTTTGGGCTTTGCGATTGATTGTTATGACTCGCACCCAACTCTTCAGCTGGCTAACCGACAATCACATAAAACTTCAGCATCGGAACTGGCTGACGCCACACGCCACGAAACCCCTTGGGAACCAGAAAGGAATCTCCTTGGGTATAGGTTTCGCAGAAACCGTCTGCTTCGAGAGTGACCTCGCCCTCCAGTACCACCATGAACTCATCAGCCGGATAGTTCTCGTAACGCTCGGTGTAAGGTTCGCAGCGCCAGATACCCGACTTCACCGGTGGTTCGCTACGGCAGAAGTAGGCATGATCCAGGCCCATCGGACGGCCTTCGATCAGCTCGGCATGTTCCAGAGCCTCGTTCGGCAATTGCTGCCAGTCACTTGGGCCAGTCGAAGAAAAACGGATTGGTAGGAGCATTATGAAACCTCGGAATTGCGTGTTGGGGTTGACGTCCAAGCTAAAGTCAGGCTCCTATACGGGCAAGTGACAAGATTTCAGTCTGAGTCACTTCAGGTTACGGAGCGCCCCTTTGAGAAAACACCAATCGCTAACCGCGCTTCGCGCCTTCGAGGCCGTTGCCCGACTCAATAGCATTTCGTCCGCTGCGGAAGAGCTGCATGTAACGCGTCCAGCAGTGTCAAAACAGGTTACGCAGTTGGAGAGCGACATGGGCTGCCCCCTGCTCCAGCGTACGGGCAATGTGATCCGCCTGACTTCGGCGGGCCGCGAGTTGTTTGCAGCCCTGCAACAAGCCTTCGAGTTGATCCAGTTGACCACCGATACCATCAGCCGCCGGGCACGGCGGGGAGAGCATCTACGGGTGTTGGTCTGCCGTGACTTCGCGTCAAGCTGGCTGGCCGGCCAGGTTGGGAAGTTTCTGGTTGCCAATCCCGGGATATCCGTAGAAATCACCGCCGAAAACAACTTTAGCTTCCGCCTCGATGAGGATTTCGACTTCCGAATTTTCTATGGTATGCACGGAGTCAGGGCGGGCGGAGGGTTGGAAGAAACTGAGCTGTGCCGCTGGATCGACGTTCTGGTCTGCACCCGCGGCTTTGCAGAAACCTATTTAGGTGAGGGCCACAAGCCTTGCGAAGCGCCTTACCTGATCGATGCCAATTACGATGTCTGGGACGAGTGGTGCACCCTGACCGGGCTGGTGCCTGGCGGCCCGCGTCGCCAGCAGACAGTGTTCAATGAAACCACCCTATGCCTATCGGTTGCCGCATCAGGCGGCGGTCTGACCATCGGCGACAGCTTTCTTGCACTGCCCGCCATCCAAACAGGCGAGCTGATCGTCCCCTACCCACTGGGCCTGGTCAGCGCGCAGAGCTACAGTCTGTTCAAACCCAAGGCAAGACCGAACTCACCGGCTAGCCAAAAATTTGAGACCTGGCTACGCGGTGCGATAGATACCTACCAAGTGACAGTGCGACAAGCGCTCGCGGAAAAAGGCATTCGAGTAGTGGAGCGCACCGATGCTATCGACCAAAGCGCCCCTATCGGCTGAGCGCGCTGGACCGATTACGGAACTCACCGTTATTAGAGCGTCGTATACGGACTCCTCCTCGTTGCAAGCTTCCTTCGCTTTGGCGCCATGCAGCTTTGGGCAAATACCAACTGCTTGTAAACGTCTGCTTTTGGCCGATAGCCGTCCGTGACGAAGGGCCGCAATCGACCCATAGCTGCCTGTCGCCTAGGGCTCCAGTCGACCCTTGGTGGACATTCAGATGGAACCCTTTGTGCAGCCTGGTTTAAGGTTGACATGGACTGGAATGGATTTCTCACCCGAAGGACACGACACTTATGGAAATCGCTTTTTCCCTGATCAACGAGCGCTTGAACAATCGCCAATTCACAGTAGCCAACAACACCCAAGGCCTATCAGGTGCCGGCACGATATTTCATTACTTTGTCGAAGACGGTGCTATTACCAGCCGCTACCAAGGCGGACGGATACGAACAGGAAACCAGGTTGGTCGCGTGACAGGCCCCGATACCATTGAACTTCTCTTCCACTGTTCAACGACTGATGGAGAGCTTCTTGCCGGCTGGTCGCGTGGCACGGTGGGGGCTGATAAAGCTGGGCGCACGACACTCCACTTCGTTTGGGGGTGGTTGTCCGGTGCGACTGGAGGTGGTGAGTCTAACTATGTCGAGTTTGTCGAGTAGTTAAAGGCTTTACTTAAATAGGCAGGCACTCATCGACTGGCTGCGAGGCGCAGTCCCTGGACTGCTCATCCGCACCCGCGCGGCCAGTGAAGCACCATCGTTACAATGACAGGCAGACCGTGATGACTTCAGCTTTGAGTGTCCGCTTCAGGCCGTTTTCTGCCCGTCGCGAGAGGCAGAAAACGGCCAAAAGCGGTCAGTGACAATATTCGCAAAGGCTACCGCTCAGCTTCCCGAAGACCGATCTCGACTATTCGTTAGGTACAGCACCATCGCTGCGCGTGCCGCATCTTTGACTGCTGCTCCGCGCAGTGCTGCAATGGGGTCACGTTAACCGTATAGGATGTTGATCCATGCGAGTGAATCTCCAAACACTCCCGACGCGATACCTTCAGCCTCAACCAAGGTGATATTCGCGCCTTTATCAGCCAGGTGATACGCCAGCGAAGCGCCCACGATGCCGGCACTAATGACAACGACTCGTTTGTCCAGAGCATTTCCCATATCAACCTTCATTCTGTAGACCTGAAGGCGGTTTCAGTGTCTGCCTCTGGTCGATTTCTGCTTGTCGTAAGGGGCAGCAGTTGTCGTCCAGAAAGCAGATGTAAATTTGTCTGAAGTGGCGAAATAGCTGCCAAAATCATCGTGTTAAAACGCCGCCTGAAATGGCAGCAAGATAAGCGCGTGAGTGTTGTTGGCACTGGTGGGTAGCGAAAAATCGTTCAGCTACTACGGTAAGCGTCATCAACGACTATAGTCATTGGTGAGCCAGAGCGAATCTGACCATTCCCCTGCCAACCTGGCCTAATCCAATTCCGCGATTACACGGCGGATCTTCTTGTGTTCCTTGATGCGGAACGTGAACGTTTCGCTGCCGAAATCACTCAGGCTCAGGCTGAGATCGAGGCAGCGTTGTCTTTTTTTTTGAACCCCTTGATGGTGGATGGAGTTATCCCGCCGGGCACGTCGCATCCCACTGAGCACGTCCCAACCACCCATCTATCAAGGTTCAAGCAATGAATACTTTAGAGTTCGATGATGCACAAAAAACCAATGGCGACCTGGTTCAGGGTCCGCTGCCGGCCGGCACTGTCGCGCCCGACTTCACTCTTCACGCAACCCCTGATCAACAGTTGTCGCTGCGTGAGCTAAAGGGAAATCCCGTTATATTGGCGTTTTATCCCGCTGACTGGACTTCGGTGTGTGGTGACCAACTGACTTTGTACAACCAGTTGCTACCCACATTCAGAGAATACGGTGCGGCGCTACTGGGTATCTCGGTTGACAGCGCCTGGTGTCATCAGGCCTTTGCCAAAGATCGGAATTTTCACTTCAGCCTGCTGGCCGATTTCGAGCCCAAAGGGGCTGTGGCACGACAGTATGGAGCGTACGAGTCCCAGTTCGGGGTTTGTAAGCGTGCACTGTTCGTGATTGACAAGGACGGGGTGGTTGCCTGGAGCTACGTCTCCCCGATGGCAATCAACCCTGGTGCGGACGGTATTCTGGATGCGCTGGATGCTTTGGCGAATTCGCCACAAAGCACGCCAACCAAAAATTAACAGGTGATTAGATGGCCACTCTCAAAGTCCCGGTAAGTGCCAACGACTATCGCCAGGGAAGTGCGCATGCCAAGGTCACCTTGGTCGAATTTGGCGACTATGAATGTCCCTATTGCGGTGAAGCTTATTGGATGGTTAAGAATCTGCAACAGCATTTTCGCGATGACTTGCTGTTTGTGTTCCGTAACTTCCCTCTGACCACCGCTCACCCCCATGCATTGGGTGCAGCGGTCACCGCTGAGTATGCCGGGAGTCGAGGATTCTTCTGGGAGGCCCACGACGAATTGTACGAAAATCAGGATCGATTGGGCCTGCCGCTGTATCGCGCCATCGTTCTCAAACACGGCCTTTCCAGGGAGGAATTCGATCTTGCAATGCAAGAGGATACTTACATTCCCAAAATACAAGCCGATTTCAATGGCGGTGTACGCAGCGGCGTGAATGGCACCCCAGCGTTTTACATTGACGGGCTTCGCTATGACGGAGTTCCAGAGTTCATCGGGATGAGTCAGATAATTGAGCTTTTGTTAGTGCGTGGACGAAATCGCTAGAGAGCCAAATCGGCTTGACATCACCCACATCGGAGCCGAGGAAAAACTAACGTTAGCTTCCTTTTACATTAAAGAGGTGGACACGGAGCCGGTAACTAATGAAATCTTTGAAGTATTATGAAGAAAATCGACACGCCACATGGTTGGAGTTGTTTTTTGACCTGACTTTCGTTGTTACGATAGGCCAGGTTACGCACACTCTCGGACATGTTCATGACGGGCACTTTGAACATAAGCAATTATGGACATTCTTACTGCTTTTTGTGCCGTTGTGGTGGATCTGGTCCAGTCACACGATTTACTCCAACAGGTTCGATACAGACAGCAATCTTCACCGTTTGGCAACATTATTCATAATGCTCCTGCTCATTGTGCTATCGGCACGGATCGGGGAAGACTTGGAAGTGAACTACCCGCTCATTATTGCCTGCTATTTTGGTATACGTGCGATCATCAGTGTTATGTATATTTCATCCATTAGTAAACTCGATTCTCGCGGCGAACTTTCCTCAAGGCTTGGCTTCGCCCTATTAGTTAGCGCAGTTATTAGCCTTTCATCCGTTATTTTTGACCCGCCCTCGCGTTACCTTGTTGCTTATATTGGGATTGTTCTTGATATTCTGTTTCCTGTATTTTTCTGGACTAAACTAAAACCGTTGCCAGCACACACAGAGCACTTGGTTGAGCGTATAGGCCTACTTACCCTAATCTTATTGGGGGAGTCAATTATTAGCCTTTCCGGAGGCTTATCTAACATTCAATGGGGTTATTATAATGTGATGGCGGCCATCACCGGATTTATCATGATTTGCAGTATTTGGTGGATCTATTTTGATAGTTTTTACTTATTGAACAAACATCAAAGCAGTATGAGTGGGCACGCCTTAATCTACTCGCACCTTTTTCTTTTTATGGGGCTGGCACTTCTGGCAAATTTGATTAGGCATGCGATCCTGAACGACATTGCGATACGCGATTTCCAGATTATGTCGATCACCGGCATGGCCTTGTTTTTCCTAGGTAAGCAATATGGCTATTTCATAGCCGTGAGTAGAATAAGGAAATACATATTACAAAACACGTTGATAGTGTTTTCTTTGGGCGGGTTAGTCGTGTTTTTACCCCGCGTCGAGTACATATTGGTCGGCCTGACAGCAACCATGATCTCTTATGTTTTTCTAAATTTCAGATATCGTTGAATCATTATTATCAGACCAGAGGGTGGGACTAAGTGAGCAAGTGGCTGACTTGCGGTTACATGCTGCCCACTACGTCGTTCTCACTGCCCGTGCGCTACTCGCCGCTACCCTTGGTCTATTTGGGTTTGTAATCCTGGTATCGTCGACCATAGTTAAGAGTCTCGGATGCCCCTCTTAGCTATCGCGATCTGATAGCGCCAGCCGCATCGTAACAACAGGAGCCACATCATGGTCAAAGTAGCGTTGTTCGTTCGCCTGGAAGCAAAACCCGGGAAAGAAAAGGATGTAGAGAGCTTTCTTTTGGGCGGCCTTCCGTTAGTGGAGGAGGAGCCAGCCACTACAGCCTGGTTTGGAATCCGCTTGGGGCCGTCCACCTTTGGCATCTTTGACGCATTCCCGGATGAAGCGGGCCGGCAGGCTCATCTTTCGGGCAAGGTCGCGGCGGCGCTTATGGCAAACGCTGCCGAGCTATTTGCCGAACCGCCATCAATCGAGAAGGTTGACGTCCTTGCGGCCAAGCTACCCGGCTAAGCAAACCCAATAGGAAGCTCCAGTCAGTACTGGGAGGCCCACGATGTATTTTGTGAAAATCAGGATAGCCTGGGCCTGCTGCTGTTCCGGGCGGTGATCAATCAAAACACTTGTATTGAAGATAAATGTCATGGCTAAAGTGCCGTGTCCAGGATTCATGCCATGCTTGCGCGCTCGGTATAAGTGAAAGGATACGCGCGCAAATCGTGTCCAGGGACGGCGTGGAAGCCGCACAGAATCTGCAAGGCAACGTGCTCATCACGGGTTTAGGCTGGGTAGAGTAGATTGTTTGCCGGGCACCGGTCGCTCATGGCGCGAAGATCTCCATCATTGATATAGAACCGGAGGTCATCCGCGCCGTGACACCTTATGGTTTCGTCAAGTGAGCATTCGTCGGCGTAGCAGTGACCGATGTTCAATGAGCTGCCTGACGCGGCTGCACTCCGAACTGCGCAACGATGTGCGTACCCAATTCCTCAATAACTTCCACCGCAGGGCGCTTGCCGTATTTGAGATTGAGAATGACGTGGTCCACGCCGATTTCCTCAAGCGACTCCAGCAAAAATCGTAGATGGTAACGTCCAAGTCTGAACCCCAAATGGATACGTGTGGGTGGCGTTGACGGATTCTCATCGAGATCGATGTACAGCGACTGAGTAAAGGGCTTATACACAGAACCACATTGTTTCGTGACCTCCAGTCGCCAATCTTCCACGACCAGCCGCTGCATGTTCGGAATGCGTGGATAGTTGATCCATCCGTTGCTCTCACGCGCGATCCAATCCAGTGACTGGCGACTGTTGCCGGTCACGAGCATTGGAATGAATTGGGTGGTAGGTTTCGGAATCAGGTCTGCGCCTTGCATTTCACCAGTGCTCCAGTGGATGGGCTCAAAACTGGTGCTGTGGGCGCGGCGAATCACTTCGTAGTGTTCTCGAAAGATCTCTCCACGCCTTTCGGGATCGACGCCAAACGCCGAGAACTCCACTGGCCGATCTCCCGAAGCAACCCCCAGAATCAAGCGACCAGTGCTCAACTGATCGACGCTGGCTGACGCCTTGGCCGTGTGCAGGGGATGGTGCAGCGGGATGGCGATGGAGGCGGTGCCAAGTGCAATCTCCGAGGTATGGGCGGCCATATAACCCAGGTAAACCCAGGGGTCGAAGACTTGGCCGACATCGCCGAAGCCAGGGTCGCGAAGCGGCACGTCGCGAAACCAGAGCGCGCAGAAGCCCAGCGCCTCGGCTTGTTTAGCCAGTGTGACCTGGTTGAGCATGCTCGGAGTGTCCCCGTCGAACGCCTCCATGGGAAAGAATAATCCAAGGCTCAAATGCCCCTGAGTGAAGGTTCGGCTGAACCCTCGATGCTGCTGGTAAGGAATCGTGCTCGGCCGATACATACGGATTGACCTCATGGCAGAACGTGAACAGCGCCCCCGTTTCCAGAGGTGCTGCGGCATCGGTCGCTTTTGAACGGCAGGTGGGGGGACTGGGTCTGGCTTTTACCCGTTGCGCCGTACTGCTGGTCGTGTGGACCGGACTCAGGGGGCAGTTGCTGGCGATAGGCGCGGGTTGATCCGGGTGGGTGTTAAGCGGACGGTCAAAGGAAGTCAGATCTCTCGGCTCTATACCACCAGATGGGCAAGGCGTTCGAGGAATCATTCTATAAGCGTAGGCGGTTTTGCAGCTCTCCGCCATATTCTTACAATCGAGCCGCTGGCGGGCGAAAGTCGCGTATCGAAGGCAGTTATCGGTCGTTTCCTGCCATTCCAGAACGGCCGCTATTGGCCGAAAGCAGGCGCTCGTGAGGGTCCACTTATACCCGGAAGCTGCCTGCCTTTCTGCGCAGTAGACTCAATTCGTCGATCAGCTACATAGAGTGTGTTCGTTGAAAATGCTGAAGCAATTTGTCAAAGATGACTACTATGCAATCTTGAAGAATACGTACATCATCCCGTACATCGAAAGCACTGATCGCACAAAAATATCAATGTTTTCAAGGAGAAAGAGCGCGGATTTCAGTCTCGTTTCCCGCTCCAAATATAAATCCACAGATGTCCACTGGGCGCTGGGGATTAGCGAAATAGACGCTTCGGCGTCTTTTTTCGTTCCAGTGCGATCCGCCGAAACCCGGCCCAGCCACGTTTTTTAAGTACATTTTTGAGTACATAGAATCCGGGTAGCAGGCATAGTGGTTTTTGGGTGGAACGTCCCGGTCCGGCATCGATATACATCTCCTCGACCCTACGAGACGGGAGATGTACTCATGGCCTTGACCGATACCGCCGTTCGCCAGGCGAAACCTTCCGGTAAAAATTACACCCTCAAAGACTCGGGCGGGCTTGCGCTGTTCGTGGGCCCCAAGGGTGCCAAGCAATGGCACTTCCGCTCTACTGGCTGGGTAAGCAATCGCGCATTTCACTGGGTGTTTACCCGGCAGTCAGCCTTAAAGAAGCGCGCACGGCGCGGGACGAGGCGCGTGCGCTGGTCGCTCAGGGCGTCGATCCACGTTCAAATGGACGCGAAGCCCGACTGGCAGCCAGTGCCTCGACGGAAAACTCTTTTCGTAGCGTTTATACAGACTGGCGCGCGTTCAGGGGCTTGAGCCTGAAGGTCGGGCGTCAGAGCACCTTGTCGCAGATAGATCGTCACTTCAACAAAGACATCCTGCCTCGGTTGGGTGATCTGCCGATCGTCCAGATTACGCGCCAGCATGTGCTGGAAGTGCTGCGCAAGATTGAACGGCGCAAAGCCATGACCATCGCAGAAAAGTGCCGCACCTGGCTCAACCAGTTGTTTCGCTATGCCATGGTTGAGAAGGGGTTGGCGGTAAATCCGGCCGCCAACCTCGACATCGTAGCGATGCCCAAACCCAAGGTCCGCCACAATCCCCATCTGCGTATGGACGAACTCCCTGCGTTCCTGCGCAAGTTACGCAGCTATGGTGGTCACCCCAATACGGTACTGGGTCTTCGTTTGCTGTTGCTGACCGGCGTTCGCACGGGTGAACTGCGCGCGGCCAGGCCCGAGCAGTTCGATCTGGAGCGAGGGTTGTGGATCATCCCGGCTGAGATGGTCAAGCAGCTGCAGGTGCGCGAGCGTCAGGAAAGTGAGGAGATCCCTCCCTACATTGTGCCGCTGTCCCGCCCTGCCGTTGAAATCATCAAAGGCCTGTTGGAGGCCAAATTGCCGGCACAGTGTTTTTTGCTGTCCCATCGCTTTCAATCTCGGAAAAGTATCAGCGAGAACACCCTCAACAATGCGCTTAAGCGCATGGGGTATAAGGTGCAACTGACGGGGCATGGCATTCGTGGGACATTGTCGACCGCACTGAATGAGCTGAGGTACGAGGAAAAATGGATTGATGCGCAGTTGTCGCATGTCAATCCCAATGAGGTAGGGCGCTCCTACAACCACGCTGAGTATGTGATTCAGCGGCAAGCCATGATGCAGGATTGGGCGGATCGTCTGGAGTGTTGGGAGCGCGGGTTGCCGCAGCCGGAGCGGCCAAAACCCGTGGCAGCGCCAGAGCTGGAAATGATCGCGGCGTACTTGATGACTTTGACTGATCAAGGACTGCCGATGCCGCAGGGTGTCACTGGGTGAGTGTGGAAACTGTGACAACGTAAAGCTCTAGCCCAAAGAAGTAGCATAATGCCGCACAAGGGGAAGCGTATGACGATAAGCTCTTGAGCTGATGGGGCGCAACCCGGCTTTGTTCGGGCCTTCCCTGGGGCACGCAAGCGACTCGCGTTGAACCAAACGGCGCCTCTTCCGAGTCTTGTTTGGGTCCTACTACTCGATGCCGGCACCCTGATTGTGTTTAATTTCTGTCAGGCGGTAGAGTGTTTCTCTGTCGGCCCCTTCTTGATTTCTTCCGGGTGATTGTGGGTGCTATTGCGCGCTCCTAGACTCATAAGCGTATTTCAGTTCTCCGGCGCTGTTGGTTTCACTGAGCAGTTGGCCGTGAGGCCGCTACCAAACGATTCTTCCTGCAGGCTGGTGTGCTGCTTGCCCTCGTGGCTGATGGCGATGGTGCGCCAACGGTCATTGAAGTCTTCGCGCGGGTGCTCGCACAGGTCGAAGGCCAGGCCCGGTTGCAGGCGCGCATCGTCGCCTTCCAGATGGGCCAGCTTGGCGTCGTTGCGCAGGGCGGCCAGGCGGGTTTTGGTGAAGGGCTTGCCGGCGATGTCACGTTTGTAGCGGCCAGGGTAGTCGTAGCGTTCGTAATCTTTATGTTGATTATTCAGGTCCTGGTCACCGGTGGCGGTGTGTTGCTGGTTGTAGCGCGGGTGGGTGAAGGTGTAGTCGCGCTGGACTTGTACGGCGGTGCGCACCTGTTCGGTGTAATGGAAGCGGTTCAATGCCGGTTGCATAGCATCGCCGCCGGCCATGGGCTGGTAGATCACTGGGCAATCGGTGTGGGTGCCGATGGTGCCCAGGCCGCCGACGCGGTCGGTGAGGACGAGGGTGTGGCCGTCGGCGCGGTGTTCGAAGGTGTAGAGCAGGCCTTCCTCGGCGGCGAGGCGGGCGATGAAATCGAGGTCGGTTTCGCCGGCTTGTACGCAGTATTCGCGGGGTTGGTGTCCGAAGCAGATTTCGCTGCGGATGTCGGTCAGCTTTTGCTTGGTGAGGACGCTAGTGATGATGTCGGGCACAGTCTGGCCCTGGAAGATGCGCCAGTTGGAGCGCAGATCGAAACGCGCCAGGGTCGGTTCGAGCACGGCGGTGTAGCGGGTGCGGCGAAAGCCGGTGTCGCCCTGCTGAAACAGGCTGACCAGAACGAGCTAAAGACGAACTGTTGATTGACCGGCGCAGCGAACCAATAGGGGAGGGCGGTACCCCGGACAACGCTCCCATGGAAAAGTCACGTAAACAGTGCTGGCCAATGGTAGACGGGCTCAGCGGTTAATTACCAGGGGCCGGGGCAGGGATAACTCGGTCACGTCGATCCAAACGTCGGCGTCAACCCTGAGGATAAACGTTGTAAAGTACTCAAGTTACTCTCCCATCTTTCGAATGATGTTTGATGAGCCATGACCACTTGAGTCAATGATGTACATGTTCTGTGTTTGGGAAATAATTGAAAGATGTTCGATCGTTTTTACTCTTTTTAGATAGTCTATGTGTGCTAGTCCAGCCAATGATAGCGCGGGGAAGAAGCCATAGCACTCGCCAATCTCTAATGTGCCTAGTTTTCTTTTTGCACGTGAAAAGAGGGGGGAGTCGTTAATGTCGAAAAAGTCTAAGGATTCGCGATCAAGTGCAAAAGGCAAATATATTGTGTTTTCGGGATTTAGATTTGCCTTGGATGGTGATGTGAAAGTTGAGTTGTATAAGTGGCCGTTTATTAAGTCAATTTCTCCGCAGCCATAGAGGTCGTGATAGAAATAAATGTTTCCGAATGCGGAGTATGCGAATGCATGGCAGTTGTCTTTGTTGAAAGTTTGATCTTTGCCGAGAATTAATGAAAAAAGACCTTTGAAGTCAATTGGGTGGCAGGTCTGTAAGCGTCCGTCTTGAATTGTGAAGCGACCATGGCTTCGATATAACTCAAGTAAAGGTATTGGTAAAGTGGACGGTAGTTGACTTAGCTCCTCCTCGTTGAGTGGCTCAGTTTTTTTAGGAGTTCCGTTTTCTTCGATTATAAAATTTATTAATTCGCTCACTGTTTATTTCCTTGGCATTTTTTGAGTTTTACTTTAAGTTTTCCGTTGCCATTACCGGCTTTTGCCATTTCCTTTGCATGGTCCTCAATTGATTGAGATCTTCGCCCCTTCCATTGTGCTCCAACTGAAGAGTTAGTTCTCTTGTCCCCCATGGTGACATCACTGGGGTTGCCGCCGGCAATGATATCTAAGATATGTGTTGCTGCTAGTTCTTTAAGCTCGGTGGCCACGATTTTTTTCGCTTTGCTAGCATCAACGTTCTGTGCGAGCAGGTCACTCAAACGTTTTCTTTCGTAGTCCTTCCTTGCTTTGCGTTGTGCCTTTTTGTCTCGAAGAGCTTCAGTGCCCCCGGCATCATCTATGGCCTTTCTACGTGAAATCAGTGTATCTGCATCCATTGCGTTGAGAGCATCTTCTTGTTCCTTAAGCTGGCGGACAAACTCATCTTCGTTTGCACCTTCAGGCAGATTAAAGCACTCAACGTCAAATACTTTTCGTTGTTTTATCTTCCCGCCGTCTCCAGCTTTTGGAGCAGCAGACTGCTCTGATGCATGTCGTTCTGTTGCATTTTTCGAAAGTCGTTCCGATGCTTCTCTTTCACCTCGTTCTGCTACTTCCTTGGCTGCCTTCTGCGCAGTCTGTTGTGCTGCTTCTGACCCGAGACGGTGCGCGCCCTTGCCAACTAGTACGCTCCCTTTTATCGCATCGCCTGCAAAGGGTATGGCTGCAACTGCTGAGAGACCAGCATTGACCGCATCGCCTTCTACAGCGTAGACCCCAGCGTTGATCAGGTCTGGAATAGCTCCCAGTCCAGGCACGAAGCCCAATACATCCAAGCCGCCATGAACCCAAGGGCTGGCGTTGATCCACCATCCTTTTTCAGCGTCGGTCTCAGCCTCAATCGGCGGATTGGCCTGCGATGCTGGAACTGCCGCCGGCGCGGTCTCACCCACCACCCGCCCAATGGTATTGCCACTCTTCAACGAACTGAACGGCGGTAGGGTTGCTTGTTCGGTGCGCAGGTAGCCCGCCCGCAGGGCTTCGTATTCGTCCTCCTGCAGTTCCTTGCTTTCGTGGATTTCATTGCCCATGGCGTCTTGCCAGAAGGCATCGATTTGCACGCCGCCGTTCTCGCCTTGCTGCAGCAGCAGTTCGGCTGGGCCGACGATGCTGTCAGGGGGCGGTTGGACGGTGACGCTGATCGCGTGCACTCGCACCGGGGCCAGGTTGATCGGTTCCGCCATGCGCTAAGCACCGTTCATCCAGAACTTGTCGTCATGGCGCACCACCAGTTTGCCCTCGGCGCGCACGGTGCTGCTCTTCTCCAGCGGATAGCACTTGCCGCCCACGGTGTTGCTCTTGATGCCTTTGGCGGCACCGGCTGCATCACCTTGGGTGCTGGGCACCAGGCTCTTGTCGAAGACCACTACCGGCTTGCCGTTGGCACGTACCGACTTGGCCACGCCGGTAGCGATTTTCAGTTCAGCGGTGACGGGGTAGGGGACCGGTGGTATGGCGCTGCCCATCGGGGTTTTGCACACGTCGGGGACGATGCTGACGACCTGCCATTTGACTTGCTTACGGGCGATGACGTTAGCGGCCATGTCAGAGCGCCTTCTTGGCTGCACGCTTGATCAGCGGCGCGGTCGGATCGGTCTCGAAGCGTGCTTCAAGGACGCGAATGCCCAGGTGATTGGGCAGGCTGATGCGGTGAGTCAAGGCGAGGGTCATGGCTTCGGTGTCGATGCGCAGGGTGTCGGTGAGCATCGGCAGTGGCAGCATTGCGCCGTTGTGCAGTCGCAGCAGGACAAAAGGACGATGGCCGGGCAGTTCGACGCATAACGTGCCGTCGGGCGTGAGCGCCGGGTCGGTCAGGTTGAACATTTCAAGGCGAAATGCCGGCGGCGGAAAATCGATCTGCTGATCGGCCGGTGCACCGTTCCAGTAACCAAAATCAAAATCCGTCGGCAGCCCCGGCCAGCGTTCGCGCTGCCATGCCTCGTCGTAGGTTCCGGCGAGCGGCAAACGGGGCGCCCAGGCGCGGCCCACGATGCCAAATCCCGCCGGCTGGTTTTTGTAGCAGGCTGCGATCTGCGCCATGCCGTGGGCGTCGAGTTCACCGTCGGGATGTTTGGCTCGCTCTAAGCGCCACACCGGTTTATCGATGGGTTCGATCTGCGGCGCGGGGAGTTCGCGCAGAGGCTTGTCCAATTGATAGCCGAGGTCTTCCTGGCGCTTTTCAATCCAGCCCCGGCCCAGCGGGTTGCTGTAGCAGACCTCGTTGAGCAGGTAGGGCGGCGTGTTTGCATCAACCGCATGCTCGGGATTGGGCACTACGCTGCGGCCTCCGAAGGCGTATTCCCAGCGCAAAGGCACCGAGGTGGCCGGTTGCGGTTCGGTCAATTGCCAGCCGCCAAACAGGCTGTGGCTGAACTGCCGGGGGCCGGTGAATTTCAAGTACTTGTCCAACAAGTAGTGGCGTGTCGGCGCATTGGCCCGGCGCTGAAAAGCCTCTTGGCGGGCGGTTTGCCACGCGGCCAGTTGATGTTCGGTCAGTCGTTCGCCGGGGCTCAGGGGTGTCGGCAGCGGCGCGTCGACACGCGGCAGCGGCGGCACTGGCGCGCTGATGCGCAGGCCTGCGGTCCAGTGCGTGGACGGTTGGCCCTGGGGCGCATGGGCATTGCCGACCACGATCACATCGCAGCGCGGTTTGAACGGCGCCAGGTCGCTTTCCTCGCAGACGCTGCTGGTGCCTTCTTCGCCGTAATAGCGATCAGCGGTGCACAGTGGCAGCGGGTTATGGTCCAGCACCTCGGCGCGAAACTGCTCCGGCTGTCCGTCGATGGGCAGCAGCCGATACCCCACCTTCATGACCAGCACCGGATACTCTTGGTCGTCCACCCCCAGCGCGCTGAAACACAACGCATCGAAGGGCGTTAGGTTGCGAAATTCCATGTCCGCCCCTCAGTTGATATCCACGTCTTTGCCGTTGATCTGCACCGCGCCGCTGGCGGAAAAATCGAAGGTGCGGCCGTTGATCAGCACCCTGCCGTCGGATGTCATCACCAACGTGGATTGGCCCACCGTGACTTTGAATTCGTCACCGGCATCGATGCTGAAACGCTTGCCCACCACCACCGATTTGTGGATACCGATCTGCTCGCTCTGGCTCAGCCCCACGGTGGTGTTCATCGCCGCGCCGACACTAGTCTGGTAGGCCGCGCCAATCGTCAATGCCTTGGCCAAACCGATGGTTTCGGCTTTGGCCAGCTTGATGGTCTCAGTCTTGTTGCCGCCGATGGTCACGCTGCGGTTGGCGCCAATCTGGATGGTTTCGTTCTGGCCGACGTCTTCGGTGCGGTGGTCGCCGATGGACACGGTCTCGTTGTGCTCGACCCGTTCTTTACGGTCATTGCCGACGAAGATGCCGTTGTTGTTTTTGATATGGACGTTCTTGTCCTTTTCGGCATGGATAAACACTTCCTGTTGCCCCAGCTCATCCTCAAAGCGCAGTTCATTGAAACCCGAGCCCTTATGGGTGCGGCTTTTGATGGTCATCCGCGTTTTGTGCTTGGGCAGCTCATACGGCGGCAGGTTGGTCTCGCGGTAAGTGCGGCCCGTGGCAATGGGTTGGTCAGGGTCGCCGTCCAGATAGCTGATGATCAGTTCCTGGCCGACTCGCGGTACGGCCATCGAACCCCAGGTCGCGCCGGCCCAGCCCTGCGCCACACGAATCCAGCACGAACTCTGATCGTTTTTTTTATCAGCGCGATCCCACGGGAACTGCATCTTGACCCGGCCCCATTCATCGCAATAGATCTCTTCCCCCGGCGGGCCGACCACCGTGGCGATCTGCGGGCCGTCGATGCAGGGTTTGTCGCGCAGCGGGGCTTTCCAGTCGGAGGTCCAGCGGATGGCGCTGGCTTTCAACGTGTAAGAGGTGCCGAGGCCGCTACCAAACGATTCTTCCTGAAGACTGGTGTGCTGTTTGCCTTCGTGGGTGAGGGCGATGGTGCGCCAGCGATCGTTGAAGTCCTCGCGGGGATGCTCGTTCAGGTCGAAGGCCAGGCCCGGTTGCAGGCGCGCATCGTCGCCTTCCAGATGGGCCAGCTTGGCGTCGTTGCGCAGGGCGGCCAGGCGGGTCTTGGTGAAGGGCTTGCCGGCGATGTCACGTTTGTAGCGGCCGGGGTAGTCGTAGCGTTCGTAATCTTTATGTTGATTATTCAGGTCCTGGTCACCGGTGGCGGTGTGCTGCTGGTTGTAGCGCGGGTGGGTGAAGGTGTAGTCGCGCTGCACCTGTACGGCGGTGCGCACTTGCTCGGTGTAGTGGAAGCGGTTCAAGGCCGGCTCTTTGGAATCACCGCCACCCATGGGCTGATAAATCACTGGGCAATCGGTGTGGGTGCCGATGGTGCCCAGGCCGCCGACGCGGTCGGTGAGGACGAGGGTGTGGCCGTCGGTACGGTGTTCGAAGGTGTAGAGCAGGCCTTCCTCGGCGGCGAGGCGGGCGATGAAATCGAGGTCGGTTTCGCCGGCTTGTACGCAGTATTCGCGGGGTTGGTGTTCGAAGCAGATTTCGCTGCGCAGGTCGGTCAGCTTTTGCTCGGTGAGGACGCTAGTGATGATGTCGGGCACAGTCTGGCCCTGGAAGATGCGCCAGTTGGAGCGCAGATCGAAACGCGCCAGGGTCGGTTCGAGCACGGCGGTGTAGCGGGTGCGGCGAAAGCCGGTGTCGCCCTGCTGGAACAGGCTGACCAAGCCATGGACGTAACGAACCGGAGTCTCTCCGCGCCAGAGGGTGAACAGCCCTGCCAGATCGAGCACCCGATTGAAATCGATGGCGGCGTTGTGACTGACCAGCTCCAGCTCAAGCTTGAAGGGTTGAGAGAGACCTTCTTCGAGGGTGAACGAGACCACTTCGAAGGGATCGCCCTTCAAGGGCTCAAAGGTGAAGCGCAGGTCGCTTTGGCGGGGCATGGAGCCTCCCAGTCGAGTGTGTGGGTGTCAGTCGATCAACCAACTGCTATCACCGTTTTCCAGTTCGCCATCGTGGTCGGTGGTGTCGCCGACGCGGGCTACAGGTTGTCCGTTGATGGTCATGGAGGGCGCGCCGCTGGTGATCACAGCACCGCAGCCGAGGGTGTCGCCGACACGGGCGACGGCGCTGCCGTTGACGTTGAAACTCGGCGATCCACTGTCCACGGTGGTCGGTCCACACAAGGGGCAATCATGGTCGTGTCCGACCAGAACGACGGCGGGCATAGCGCCTCCTGATTCAATTCAAATGAGTAAACATTCCGCCGCGCAGCGACCTGCACGGCGGAACGTCCCGGTTGCTGGTTAAGCCGGTTTACGCCAGTCATCCGAAGCTTCGGTGCCGGCCACTACATGGCTCCAGCTGACCTTGCGATAAGCCAGGCTGGTCTTGATCAGTTGGCTGTAGTTGGCGTTGTCGCTGTCCTGTGCGTGAGGCAGCACGGTGTGGATCTCGACGACGGTGGCGTCCTCGAGCTTGGTGGTGAAGAAGTGTTCCTGTTTGCCGTCGCCCGAGGTGCGGAACCACTTGACCTCGACGGTCGGCAGCATTTCGCCGGTGGCCAGGGCCTGGTAGAGCATGGGTGAGGCTTTGCTCAGGGCGCTGGTGAAGATCAGCGGTTTATGCACGCGCTGACCCGCAGGTTGACCGCTTTGCGGGTCAGTGGGCGTGGTGATCTGATGATCGATTTCCTGTGCAAGGATTTCGTCCTCGTGGCCTTCCACATAGACGTTGCCCACCGAATCAGAGGTGAATGCACCCTTGGTGATATGGCCCTGGTTTTGGCCGTGGATGCTGATGTACGCAGGTGTTGGCATGACATGCTCCTTGTCGCGAGTGTTTGAGCGACCCGTGGGGGCGCGGGTTATGGCCGACATAGCCATGGCTTTGCAGGTGCTCGGGATGAGCACGCTGAAAATCGGTTACAGGTTGAGAATCCGCTCCAGGGACACCAGCACTTCCTGAGTGATGGCGTTCAGGCGGATCGAGTAGATCGTGTAGGCGCAGGCCAGCACGGCGGCGGCCAATGCCCAAGGCGTCCACAACGGCCAGGCGCGTTTGATCCGATAGTTGCGCGGCGCGACGTTGCTCAGCGGGTCGGTCAGGCGTTTGGGCGTTTCACCGCGTAGCGGGCGAAGCACGCTGTGCAGTTGGTTGATGATCTTTTGTATTTCGTCATCGCCCTTGGCCTGGTTACCGTACTTGCCCCTGAGGCCGGAAATCAGGCATTGGTACATGAACTCCAACGCGTGCTGGTATTTGGCGGCTTCAGTGCTCGTGCGGGTCAGCACCGTGAAGAATTTTTCACCACCCCAGGTTTCTTCATGAAATTGGCTAAGTAATGAGCGCGCACTCCAGGTTGAGGATTTGCCCCAGGAAGTGCTCATGACCACCTCATCCAACAACAGGCACAGGCTGTAGGAGTAGGCCTTGAGCGTGCCGGGGTCATAGTCGAGCTGACTGACTTCTTCCATGATCGTGGTGATCTGGTTGCTGACGCTTTGGTACAGCGCGGGCACGTCGTTGTGTCGGTCCAAACGACGCAGGCGGATCACCAGGCCGATCAGCGGCGTGGCGGCATCGCACAGCGGGTTCCAGGCCAGGCCGCGCATGTCGAATTCGGGGTCTGCGAGTAGTGGTTCGGGTTTGGGCGCGGTCTGTTCCTCAACGACATCTGACCCTGTGCTGGTTGTGGCCCGTTGCAAATAGCTGAAGATCCGGTTGCTGTCGTCCGCTGGCGGCGAGGCTTCGGTGGGTAGGGACTCACTCATCTTTCTCACTCCTGATCGCCCAGAACTGCAGTTCCAGCTCCGGGAACTCGCCGGCAATATGGAAACCAAACCCGCTGCCGCTGCTCAGGCTCTCCCAGGTGGGGTGATGGCGGTCGAGTTCGAAGTAGCTGAAGCCGGCATGGAACGGCAGGTGCCGTGGCGCCACCGGCAGCGGCATCAGTGGAATGCCCGGCAATTGCAGGCTGACCAGTTGCTCCAAGCCTTCGGTGGAGCTGATCTTGATCTGCTTTGGCAGTTGCTGACGCAGGCTCTCCGCTGGCAGTTCGGCCCGCACGGCGAGGATGAATTCGGCGTTGTCCAGCAGGCGTCTGTCGTTCAACGCAGCGGTGCGTACGCCGTACAGCTGCTCGACGATCGGCAGCGACACCGCACGCGGTTGCAGCACGGTGCCCAGGGCGCGGCGCAGGGTGTGCTCCAAAAGTTGGAAGGACTCGCGCAGGTTGTCGTGCTGGTAGGCCGGGTATTCCTGGGGCAGGTGACCTTCGTCGGTAAAGGTCACCAGTTCGCCGCAGGCCTGGGCCAGTGCGATGTAAAGCCGTTCCGGGTGGACTTGGCGTTGGCGGGCCAGGTGCTGGAACAACGGGAACAAACGATTGAGGGTTTGCAGCAGGTTGAAGTCGGTGACGTCGGCCACGCCCGACTGCCCTGGTGAGCCAATACGCTGAGCCAGGTTCTTGGCCCGCTCGCGCATCAGCCCGGCCACTTCACCCAGGTAGCGGTGCAATGCCGGCACGGCTTGCAAGGACAGGCTGGTGGGGTAGAAATGCTCGTCCATCACCAGGCTGCCATCCGGGCGCTTGTCTTTGATCCTGCCGATGGCGATGCCGGTGAAGGCGCTGCGGTCACTGCGTTCGAGCATCAGTTGCAGGTTGGGCACGGCCAAGTCCATGCCCACTTGGTCGCCGTCATCACTGTGGGTATCACGGATTTCTTCGCGCCGGACGATGTAGCGGCTGTTGCCGTAGCGGTCGGGCCAACGCACTTCGAGGGCGCCGTTGGACCGCAACGGCAGGGCCAGGTAGACGATCTGGTTGACCGCGCTGCTGTCGGCGATCTCCAGTGGGGCGGGCGGCGCCAGGTCACGGGGAATATCAAAGACACTGCCGTCGGGCATGATTCCACACGCCTTGGTAAGGGCGACTTTGCCGAAGCTCAAATATTCGCTGTTCAACTCCAGCTCGCTGAAGCCATAGAGGGCGTCGTTCAGGCTGTGCAGGCGCTGGTGCACAGCGGCTTCGGCGGCGCGGGCCTGTTGCTGGAAGTGTTGGGGTTTGACGAACAAACCTTCATGCCAGATGACGGGGTTGCGTGAACTCATCGGTAATTACTCTGCGCAAAAGCGGCTGAAAATGACGTCATCGGGTTTCCCCTTTGAGGCTGACCTGCTCGGCGTCCAACTGGACCAGCACGGCGTACTGCCGGCCCTTGGGCTCGACGCGCAGACGCTGTTTCCACTGGCCGACGTCGGTGCTGTGGTAGTTGGCGATCACCGCGATAAATCGGGTGTCCTCGTCCAGAGGGCGCAGGTCGACGAACTTGAATTGGCCGGGCAGGAGCAGGTAGTCGTCGGCGCGGATATAGGTACTGCCCAAGGTCTTTTTCATGTCTTCAGCCATGGCCTGGGGGCTGGCGTTGACCAGCAGCGAGTCGTCGGTCAGTTGCAAGACCTTGAAGGCGATCGGCGTGGCGACGTGCTGCAGCGCCGGGTTGCCCCATGGCGTGGTCAGGCTGACGCCTTGGGCGTCGTATTGGCCCAACAGCGTGTCTTCGAGGGGTGACATCGGCACCACAGGCTCGGGTTCCAATGTCAGCGGCGACTGGGCGGGTACGCTCTCGTAAAGGTGGTTGAGCAGGGTTTGCACTTTGTCCGTCAGTGCTTGCGGGTTGCTCGCCTGAACGTTGAGGGTGTAGGGCGCACGGCTTGCGTCTTCATCCGTTGCTGTGCCGGTGCTGATCAGGCGCGGGTTAACGTGGTCGCTGGCGTGCAGGCTCAGGGAGTAACGGCTGGGCTGATCGTCGGGGCCGCCGACCGGAATTGACGGGGTCCAGATCACTTGGCCGACTTTGCCGAGCATGGTGCAGCCGCCGAGGGTGAGGCAGGCCAGCAATAAGGTGCCCAGGCGCAGGTTGCTGAGCAGGCTGACGGGGTTCTTGGGTGCAGCCGTGCAAATGTCGGCCAGAGGTTTTGGTGGTTCCACCTCATTCATCGCTCGCAGCGGGTCGCCTTGCTCCGTCAAATTCACGGGTTGGCAAAGGCGTTCGAACTCCGGGCAAGCAGCAGGTCGCGGATCGGGTAGGGGTAGGCTCGGAAAATCCTCCAAATACCAGGCTTGCATACCTTCCGGGTGACCGCTGAACAGCTCATCGAGCGAACGCTGACCTGGGGCGTGTTCACCCAGCTGCACCGCGACCCGATACGCACCAATCTGCAACAGGTCGCCATCGTTCAGGCTCACCGCAACGTTGTGCCCCAACGGCAAATCATGGCCATTGGCGTAGGTGCTGCCACTGCGGTCGATCACGCAGAAGCGCCCTTCGACAACCCGGATTTCGCAGTGGTTGGGCTGCACACTATTGTGGCGATCTTCCAGGCACCAGTCCGCTGCAGCACTGCCGATGCTGCCACCCCGTGGGCCAAAGCGATGACTGGGCAGATACCCATGCAACAACTGCGCAGGATTGCTGATAACCAGAGTCAACTTCATGCGCGCCCCCGAATTCGCACCACGGCGGGATGACGTTGTTCCTGATGTTCGATAAAACTGGTCCAGCCCAAGTGGGTGCCGCTGTCGCGTTGCAAGTTGAACGGCGGTACATCCTCTTCTTGCAACCCAAGTTCCAAGTCGTAGGCGGTGACGTCGCGCAGCAAAAAATCCATCAACTGGCGCAGTCGTCCAAATTGCTCACCACTGGGCAAGAACTGCCGAAAGCGCGCTTGGCTCAGGTTGGGAATCACCAAGGTGAACTTGCTGGCGCGGGTCATGCTGCGGTCACCCACCACAAAATCGCTGCCCAAGGTGCCGTTGGCTTTGCCCAACACCATGCGCTGACGCTGCGGCAAACTCACCGAACGCACCTCGAATTCACGGATGTGAACGCCGTGCAGGTCGAAGCAGTGTTCGACAATGCCGGACACCAACGAAGGCGAACGGCTGCGACTGGCGATCAACCCGGCAAAGCTCAGCAGCCGCCCCCAGGGCAGCGGCGTGGCGCCGCGCAGGTCGTTGTCATTCAACCCGATCAGGGAAAACACATAGCGCGAAAAGCGGTCGCTGGCTTCTGCCTGAAAGCGGATGTAGTAGCGGTACTTGCGCCAACTGTGGTGCAGCAGGGTCAGCAAACGATGATTGAAAAAGTCCATGAACGCCGGGCGAATCCCTCGCTCCTGGGCCTGTTCGTAGGCCAGGCGATCGAGGTAGTAGCCGGGCAGGGGCGAGTCGGTGCCGTGCAGGCCAAAGAAGCTGGTCTGCAAGCGATAGCGCACTTCTTCGCGATCGTCTTCCACACGTGCGGCCACGACCACATCTGAGGCAGGAAAGCCCAGCCCCGCATGGCTTTGCAGGCGCACACGACGGCGCGCCGCCGCACTCAAGGGCTGCGCCTCCAGGTCATCGCCATGCAAAGCGTGCAGATGCTCCAGCAGACGGTGAAACGAGTAGTTCCGCGCGTCGGCCAGCAGCACGTCGGCTAGATCACGGGTTGTCTGCCGGTCAACAGTGGCCATTCGTAACGCTCGTTGTTGGTGGTATTGATCACTTCCAGGCGATGGAAGGAGTTGATGCTCGCGTACAGGGCGAAGAAGTGCGAAAGCACGCTGGCGAACAGGTACAGATCGCCCTCGCAGAGGAAGGCGTTCTGGTCCAGTTGCAGACGGGTCTGCAAGCCGCGCACCGGCAGGCCTTTCATCAGCCAGTCGATGGGGGTGGTCACGGCCTCGTGGATGCCATTGAGGCGTTTGCGGGTGGCGCGTGCCTGTTGCAGGTCGTGCAAGGCGGCGAAGTCATAGGCACGGATCACCGCCTTGAGCGGCTCGGCCGACAGCAGCGACAGGTAGTTCAGCGACAGGTTGGAAATCAGCGTCCAGTGCAGGCTGCTGTCCAGCACCGGCCTGTAGCTACGAGTGGGGGCAATCAGGTTGGTGTAGGTGGCGAACGACGGCGTAACCTCGGTGGACAGCGATACATCTCCCACGCCCAGCAACTGCGGCAGGTCGCGGTTGCTGCAAGTCAATTCGATGGACGCCGCTTCATGTTCGCCGATGTACAGGCTTTCATCGCCGCGCACAAAGGCGATGCGATGGCGCAAGCCCTCACGCCCGTGTGACTCCTCGATATGCGTGCGGAAATACAGTGCTGTACGGCCTCGCGCGTGCTCGATCTCATGCTGGAACGACTCGAACGGGGTAAAGCGCCGCAACGGATCGCCCTTGCGCTCCTTGTCCGCGGCGTCCCAACCGGCCACCTGGTCGACACTGAAAATCTCGTAGGCTTCGGGGCAGTTGCCACTGGGGCTGATACGCCGTTCCAGGCTGCGCCCGTCCAGCGCGATGGGGTTGGCATCATGTCGGAACAGGTTGACTGCCGGTGCGCAATACAGGTGGAGGTCACTGGTGCGCAGGCGGATGTCGGGCGGCATGGGCCGGGTGAACTGAAATTCGAAGCGCAGCGTGGTGGCACTGATATCCGGCCAAATGTGGGCCAGACGGGTCAGGCTGAAAAAATGGAACCGCTGCGGAAATACAAAGTATTCCTGCAGGATGCGGTAGCCATCGAACACATTGCGCGGGTAGGGCAGCAACGCCTCGTCGGCGGTGAAGCCTGGGAAGCCAATATCCTTGGTCGACAGACGATAGCTTTGTCCATTGATCTGTAGGGTGATGCTGTCCAGGTAATGGGCGAGCCACAGGTACAAAGTCAGTGCGGTGGCGTTGTCGCCGCCCAGGTGAAAGTCCAGCTGGTCGCAGGCCATGCTGGTGAGGGGTTGCTCGGTCAACACCTTGAGGTCGATGCGCATCACCGACGCTTCACGGCTGTGGGCGTCGCTGACTTCCTGCAAGGCCAGCGGGTACAGGTTGACGTCAGTGCAGGTGCGAAACTGGCAGGAGATACCGTTCACCGGTTTGGCAAACAGTGGCGTGCCCTTGGGAATCACCTGCCGTTGGCTGATTGCATCGGGCAGCGGTGCAAAACGGATGATGGTCGCGCTGGGCAGGGAGCGCAGGTAGTTGGGCCAGAGCATCTGCAATAGCGGATGGGTCAGCTCCGGCAAGTCGTCGTCGATCTTCATCCCCAACTTGGCGGTGAGGAAGGCAAAGCCCTCCAGCAGCCGCTCCACGTCCGGGTCGCCGGCCTGATCGCCGAGAAATAGCGCCAGCTGCGGGTTGTCCTCGGCAAACTCGCGGCCGAGTTCGCGCAGGTAGCGCAACTCCTCGGCAAAGCGTTGTTTCAAGTCCATCGCATCCTCATTTCACGCGGGTGTAGCCGTCGCGGCCATGCATGGCCACTTCGATCTGCACCTGTTCTTCCTTGTGGTTGACCCGCACCTGGCAATCCAGGCGAAAGTTCAGTTCCAGCGGCAAGTCCGGGTTGGGTTGATAGCGCACGCCCGTCACCTGGATGCGCGGTTCAAAGGCCTCCACCGAGCGCCGGATGTCGGTGCTGATGGCGACCACCAGATCACTGCTGGCCTGGGTGACCCCGTTGAAGTCGCACAGGCCCAGTTCAGGGCTGCTTTGCGAGCAGCCCTGACGTGAGTTGAGCACCTGTTCCAGGTGGCGTTTGATCGCCTCGACACGCTGGCGCGCCTGCTCATCCGCGCTGCTTGGGCGGTAGCGCGGTGCGTCGGGTTCGAGGCGTTCGAACAGGCTGCCGCCCACTTATTGAGTGCCCAGCCGACCAACCAATGAGATCTCGAAGTTGGCGCCCATGTACTTGAAGTGCGGACGTACCGCCAAGGACACCTGGTACCAACCCGGATTGCCGTCCACGTCCTGAACTTCAATTTTCGCGGCACGCAAAGGGCGACGGCTGCGCACGTCGGTCGACGGGTTCTCCTGATCGGCGATGTACTGCTTGAGCCACATGTTCAGCTCGCGCTCCAGGTCCTGGCGTTCCTTCCAGCTGCCGATCTGTTCGCGTTGCAGCACCTTGATGTAATGGGCCAGGCGATTGACGATAAACAGGTACGGCAACTGGGTGCCGAGCTTGTAGTTCGTCTGGGCTTCCTGGCCTTCTCGAGTCTTGGGGAAGTTCTTCGGCTTCTGCACCGAGTTGGCGGAGAAGAACGCCGCGTTGTCGCTGTCCTTGCGCATGGTCAGCGGGATGAACCCGGCTTCGGCCAGCTCAAACTCTTTGCGGTCGGAAATCAGCACTTCGGTGGGGATCTTCGCCTGCAACTGGCCGAGGGATTCGTACAGATGCACGGGCAGATCGTCCACTGCGCCGCCGGATTGTGGGCCGATAATGTTCGGACACCAGCGGTAGCGGGCGAAACTTTCGGTGATCCGCGATGCCATCAGAAAGGCAGTGTTGCCCCAAAGGAAGTTGTCGTGGTTGCCGTCGACGGTTTCGTCATAGCCGAAGCTGCGGGTGGCGTTGTCGTCGGTGCTGTACGGCGTGCGCAGCAGGAAGCGCGGCAGGGTCAGGGCCAGATGGCGGGCATCTTCGGATTCACGAAGGCTGCGCCATTTGTTGTGGCGTGGGCCGTCAAAAATATCGCTGATTTCCTTGAGATCGGGCAGGCCCTGGAAACCTTCCAGGTTGAACAACTCTGGGCCTGCCGCCGAGACGAACGGCGCGTGGGACATGGCGCCGATGGAGGCCACATAACTGAGTAACTTGATGTCTGGCGAACTAGGGCCAAAGGTGTAGTTGCCGACGATGGCGCCAACGGGCTCACCACCAAACTGGCCGTAGCCAGCGGTGTAGACGTGCTTGTACAAGCCGCTGCGGGTAATGTCGCCGGCGTTGTCGAAGTCGTCCAGTAGCTCTTCTTTGGTGACATGCAGCATTTCCAGCTTGATGTTTTCGCGAAAATCCGTGCGATCCACCAGCAGCTTCAGCCCACGCCACGATGACTCCAGTTGCTGGAACTGCGGTTGATGCAAAATCACGTCCATCTGTTTGCTAAGAGCGCGGTCGATCTCGGCGATCATCTGGTCGACCCGATGTTTGTTGACCGGCTGCTGGTGATCGCCGCTTTGCAGGATCTCGCTGATGAACGCAGCCACGCCTTGGCGAGCTACCGCGTAGCCTTCCTGAGATGGGCGCATGGTGGTGTTGGCCAGCAGTTGATCAAGTAGCGACGGCTGTTCGTCAGCCACCAACACTTGGGCGGCGGCGCTTTCCATAGGCATGGGGAGTACTCCGTTGAGAAGGGCGTTCAAGTCAGTTGTTTGGCGCGTCGAGCACCAGGTTCAGCTCGCTGGCCAGGCGTTGGCGGGCGGTTTCATCGGTCAGCAGGTTTTGCAGATGTTTGCGAAAGGCCGGGACGTTGCCCATAGGGCCTTTGAGCGCAACCAGGGCTTCCCGAAGTTCCAGCAACTTGTTCAATTCAGGTACTTGCCGGGCAACGGCGTCGGGGCCGAAGTCATTGATGCTTTTGAATTGAAGCTGCACATTCAGATCGGTGTCGTGGTCGTTGTTCAGAACGGACGGTACTGCCATGTCCAAGGTAACTTCGGCTTTGGTCAGTACTTCGTTGAAAGTGTCTTTGTCGATGCGAATGGACTGTCGGTCTTCTAGGGCGGTAATTTCGCCGTGGCCTTTGAAGTCACCCGTAACCAACAGTTTCAGGGGGAGCTCTACTTCAGCTTGTTGGTCGCCCGTTGCCGGGACGTACTTGATGTTGATGCGCTCTTTGGGCGCGACAGAGCCGTGAGTTTTCGACATGGGAAGAATCCTTTTCGTAAGGTCGGCGTATTAGAAACAGCTGTTGCAACATTTGTCATGTAGGACGATGTCGACGCGATTCGTGAGTTTTAGATGTAGGAAATTGCGCTTAAAAGAATGCTGCTATTTTTCCTACGCTTGTTGTGGATGCGTCTGAAGGAAGTCTCTTTTTATTCTGGTTTAACGTCATGTCGTTCGTCTTTTACTTGCCTGTCCATTGAACTGCGGTGAAGCTCTGAAAGTTAATTAGTTGAGCTTAAAGCTGAATAGCGTTAGTTCGAAAGTTTAAGGTGGCCTATCAGGAGGCGTTGATGCGCGACGGATGGCGAGGATGGAAGTGGGGCCTTTGTGTGGCGGTCTTGGCCGTAATGGATGTGCAGGCGGCGACACAAGATTGCCCTTCCATCGTCTCGCCCTTGAAGCGCCTGGAGTGTTTTGATTTGGCCGCGGGTACGCCCATCCATCACGCACCAGCGGCGCCACGCGCCCTTGGCAGTGTCCTGCCAATTGTCGATCTGGTGCAACGCAATGAACTCAAGCGCCCACCCGAGGATCAGCGTTTCCTGCTGTCGTCGTTTCCAGAACCGGACAACGACCAGCAACAACGGCTAGTGATCTCAGCCCCGGCCTTGGGGGCGTTGCCGCCTCGGCCCTATCTGGCCATCAGTTGCGAATCGAAAATCTCTCGCCTGCAACTGGTGCTGGATGAGCCGGCCAAGCCCAACAAGATTCGCATTCAGCTGTTCAAGGACGAGCGCCCGGTTTCCGAGGCCTATCAGTGGCAAGTGCTGGACGATGCCGGCCTGGTAGTGGATGCCGGACGTGGGCTACAGGCCATTGCCTTGTTGCGCAACATGGGCGGCGGCCAGCGACTGCGACTGGAGAGCGATTACCCACGGCTGCACGGCCTGGTGTTTGACGCTGAAGGGCTGGGCGAACTGATCGAGCAGGAGCGCCAAGTATGTCGCTGGTGATCGACGTGCCGGCGGACAGTGTCAAGCTGCTGCTGACACCTATTGACCCAGAGCAACTCGCCGGCCATTTCGATGTGGAGGATGAAACCTATCAGGCCATCGATCAGGAAATGGTCAAGCTCGGCGGCCTGCGTGAAAGCGATATCGATTGGCCGTATATCGACGAAGCCTCCCGCGAATACCTGGCCACTCAGTGCAAGCACTGGCGCATCCTCGGTCATCTGCAAGTGGTGTGGCTGCGCACCCGGCAATGGGCACGCTGGGCGGATGCGTTGGGTTTGGTGGCCGGTATGGTCGAACTGTATTGGGACAGTGCCCACCCCAAGCCCGGCCCGACGGGCTATCTGAACAAGCGTAAGCAGGTGCAGCGCCTGTTGGAGAACCTGGGGCAGGTGTTGCCGTCTCTGGATCGCAGTAGCTTTACCCCGGCTTGCCAAGCGGCTGCGGAATTGGCCGTGGCTACCCTGCAACGATGCGTGGAAAACGCCAGGTTCGATCCCGCCCCGTTGGATGCACTGCAACGACAGTTGGGCAAATACAGCGAGCCGGTTGTTGCGAACGAAACCACCCGTGCAGTCACCTCTGGCAGCGTTCTGGATTCAGCGTTTTTCACCAGCCCAAAACCGCAGGCGCCGGGCAATGAGCGTGAACAACGCCGCGCCGTGTTGAGCATGGCCGAGCAGATCAATCAGCAGGATCCCTACGACCCCACCGGCTATCAATTGCGACGCTTCGGCCTGTGGTCACATTTGCGCACAGCGCCTCCCATCACCCGCGACCGTCGCACTGAATTGACCGCCGTGCCCAAGGATATCGTCGACGGCTACCAGGACGCGCTGAACCACAATGCGCTGGACCCGAACCTGCTGCTGCGTCTCGAAAAAAGCGTCTGCGCTTCACCGTACTGGTTGCGCGGCAGCTACCTGGCCGCCCAGGTCGCCTCGCGCCTGGCAATGGAGGAAGTGGCCGCTGCCATCCGCCAGACCTGCGAACGTTTCGTCTGCCGCCTGCCGGCCCTGTTGGAGTTGTGTTTCAGCGACGGCACGCCGTTCGTTGATACACAAACCCAGGCATGGATCACCGGTGCCGATCAGGCGCAAACCACCGGCAGCCCGGTGCAGGAATACGCAGCCCTGCGCGATGAGCTGACCACCCAACTCAATACCGAAGGCGTCGAAGTGGTGCTGCTGCGCCTGCAGGATCTGCACGCCAACCATGACGCACCGCGCCAGCGCAGCTACGCCACGGTAATTGCCGCCGACCTGCTGGCCTCGCGTGGGTTGGCATGGCTGGCGGACGACCTGTACGCCAACGTTGCACGGCTAATGCGCGATACCACGGCGCAGGGGTGGGAGCCGGAGTTGTATCGGAAGGTGGCAACTGAAAGTAGTGAAAGTAAGGATTAGCCGTCATGCCCCGCCAAAGCGACCTGCGTTTCACCTTTGAGCCCTTGAAGGGCGATCCCTTCGAAGTGGTCTCGTTCACCCTCGAAGAAGGTCTCTCTCAACCCTTCAAGCTTGAACTGGAGCTGGTCAGCCACAACGCCGCCATCGACTTCAATCAGGTACTCGATCTGGCGGGGCTCTTCACTCTCTGGCGCGGCGAGACTCCTGTGCGTTATGTCCACGGTCTGGTAAGTCTGTTTCAGCAGGGCGACACCGGCTTTCGCCGCACCCGCTACACCGCCGTGCTCGAACCGACCCTGGCGCGTTTCGATCTGCGCTCCAACTGGCGCATCTTCCAGGGCCAAAGCGTGCCCGACATCATCACCCGCGTGCTGGCCGAACATGAACTGACCGACCTGCGCAGCGAAATCTGCTTCGAGCACCAACCCCGCGAGTACTGCGTACAAGCCGGCGAAACCGACCTCGACTTCATCGCCCGTCTGGCTGCCGAAGAAGGCCTGCTCTACACCTTCGAACACCGCGCCGACGGCCACACCCTCGTCCTCACTGACCGCGTCGGCGGCCTGGGCACCATCGGCACCCAGAGCGATTGCCCGGTGATTTACCAGCCCATGGGTGGCGGTGATTCCAAAGAGCCGGCCTTGAACCGCTTCCACTACACCGAGCAAGTGCGCACCGCCGTGCAGGTGCAGCGCGACTACACCTTTACCCACCCGCGCTACAACCAGCAGCACACCGCCACCGGTGACCAGGACCTGAATAATCAACATAAAGATTACGAACGCTACGACTACCCTGGCCGCTACAAACGTGACATCGCCGGCAAGCCCTTCACCAAGACCCGCCTGGCAGCCCTGCGCAACGACGCCAAGCTGGCCCATCTGGAAGGCGACGACGCGCGCCTGCAACCGGGCCTGGCCTTCGACCTGAACGAGCATCCCCGCGAGGACTTCAACGATCGCTGGCGCACCATCGCCATCAGCCACGAAGGCAAGCAGCACACCAGCCTGCAGGAAGAATCGTTTGGTAGCGGCCTCGGCACCTCTTATGAAATGAAGGCCAGCGCCATCCGCTGGACCTCCGATTGGAAAGCCCCGCTGCGCGACAAACCCTGCATCGACGGCCCACAGATCGCCACGGTGGTCGGCCCGCCGGGGGAAGAGATCTATTGCGATGAATGGGGCCGGGTCAAGATGCAGTTCCCGTGGGATCGCGCTGATAAAAACAACGATCAGAGTTCGTGCTGGATTCGTGTGGCTCAGGGCTGGGCCGGCGCGACCTGGGGCGCGATGGCGATACCCCGCGTGGGCCAGGAACTGATCATCAGCTACCTCGACGGCGACCCCGACCAGCCTATCGCCACGGGCCGCACTTACCGCGAGACCAACCTGCCGCCGTATGAGCTTCCCAAACACAAAACGCGCATGACCATCAAAAGCCGCACCCACAAGGGCGAAGGCTTCAACGAACTGCGCTTTGAGGATGAGCTGGGGCAACAGGAAGTGTTTATCCATGCCGAAAAGGACAAGAACGTCCATATCAAAAACAACAACGGCATCTTCGTCGGCAACGACCGCAGCGAACGGGTGGAACACAACGAAACCGTGTCCATTGGCGACCACCGCACCGAAGACGTCGGCCAGAACGAAACCATCAGCATCGGTGCCAACCGCAGCGTGACCATCGGCGGCAACAAGGCTGAAACCATCAAGCTGGCCAAAGCCGAAACCATCGGTTTGGCCAAAGCGCTGACCATTGGTGCGGCCTACCAGCGAACAATAGGTGGGGCCATGAATACAACAGTGGGACTCAACCAGAGTGAGCAAATCGGGCTGAGCAAATCCGAATTCGTAGGGCATACCTACTCTATCGAAGTAGAAGACGAATTTTCGATTGCGGTGGGCAGGTCAGTTCTGGTGATGAAGTCTGACGGCACCATCCTTATCAACGGTCGTACGTTCGACTTCAGTGCCACGGGGCCAGTTGTTATCAGCGGCGCTGAGGTGGATCTCAATATCAAGCGGGTCGAGCACGACGGTTCGGTACTCATCAACAAGCCACCGCTTGAGTTGCATTACACCTATGCCGATTTGAAGCCGCAAGTCGGCGCACCTTATGGAGTTGAGTTTGAGGACGGCACGCAAATAACCGGCACGCTCGACGAGCAGGGGACTGCGCTGATCGAAAACCCTCCAGGCACGGGAGTTGCTTTTTTTGGCTATGACATCAGAGAGCCGTTTCCCACCCACACACAGACAAAAAATGACGTGTTTGGCGTTTTACCCGATACACCCGAAGAAGCTGAACAGGCGATTGAACGCTACCGGCGGCAAGAGGAGGAACATCGAAAAAACACTTACTTTGCCGATGAAATTGAGGCTTTAGAGGCAGGTCGTCTGGACTACGACGACATGATTGAAAGCTATGTCTACGCTGCGGACCCCGTCAGTGATGAGTCAGAACCCGTAACATCGGGTGAGCATGAACAGGTTTCCTTGGCGATTGATCAAGAGGAAGTGTCATGAGCCATCCCGCCACTTCCCGCCTTGAAGACGACACCTTCTTGCAGATCCTCACTTGGGTTGAAGAGGTTGTCGAAGGTCGTGGCGCGTCACTGGCACAGATGATGGTCAGCACCGTGTTGGGCCTGATTCCATTTGTGGGGCAGGCAGTCGATGCATACAACATCCTGCGTTGTCTTTATCAGCTCACACGCACCCCTGACAGCGGGCAACACTGGCTCGATCTGGTGCTGTCGTTGGTGGCCCTGGTGCCGGGATTTGGCGATGCGCTGAAAAACGTGTTCAACATGCTGCGTCACGGCAAGCCCATGGGGCGCATTCTCGATAGCTTGCCGCGCCACGTGCGCGGCGATATCGAAACCTGGTTTCGCCAGCTGGATTGGGCGCGTTACACCGCCGAAATCATCCAGAACATCGACACGATACTGTCCGGGCTGATCAACATGCTCAGCCGTAGCCTGTCGACCTGGGCATTGGGGCGCAAAGGCGTGGAACGTCTGATCGAACAGTTGCGCCAGCTTCAGGATATGGCCCAGCGCCAGATCACCGAGGCAATGAACACCCTCAAGCGCGCTCACCAAAAAGCCCTGGCCGATCCCCTACCGAACACCACCGCGCGCACACCTGCAGCGCCTGGAGGGAGCAGAGCGCCTGCGCCCAATAGCCAGGCTAGCGGCAACGTGGCGACTCCCACGGCCGGCACTCAATTACCGGCTCAAGGGCGGGTGACGGCACAACAGAGGCAGAGCGAACGCTCCAGTCAAAGGCCCCATCAGATCAGCGTCTCGGGCGAACACATCACCGATTACTACTTCGTCAAACGCCAGCGCCGTCGGGCCAAGGTCAACCATCGCGGCAAGCTGTATGAAATGAGCCAGCCAGGGCATCGGGGCATTGACCATGTGTGGCATGGCGGCGGCTTGCCGTCGGGTTATCGCATCAGCGACACCAAGGGCACGGGCGGCGCGTTTCACAAACTGGAAACGGCCAAGGCGGTGTTTGCCGGGCTGGAGTACGGGATTGATGCGTACTTGGGGATGGAGGATGAAAAGCGCGTGGAGCGTGCGGTGAACAAACCCACGGTGGGGGATGGGCGACAGCTGAGTCATAAGTGGATTGCGGCGAAGATTCGGGATGCTCAGTTGGTTGAGCAGCACAAGTTAATTCTGGGGCGCCAGATTGAGGCCTGGAGGAGCGTCGAATTCAAGATGGGGGCTGAAACCCGTGTCGAAAACGGTGAAGCCACTCGCCAGTTAGTGAAGTGCCCTTACGACCGCAGCCTGATTACGGTGGTCGGCCCCAACCACAACCTGCATGAGCGAGCCAAGGGGCCTGTCACGCCTAAATGCTGCAAAGCCTCAGTGTCACATCAGATCAGTACCGAATTCGTTTTACCTACTCAGATGCTAATCAAGTGAGTGAAGTTATGCCTAATTTGCCTGCCCCTGACTGGTCTCGTTGGCTCAGTTGGAAAATGAGCGAAGCAGACTTTGAACTACGTCGTGAGCGCTATGTGCTCTACAAAAATTATCCTGAGCGTTTCGACGACTTCATGGGCCGTATGCACATGATCACCACGGACTTACCCAAGTATCGCGAACGCTCAAAGCCCGGTGGGTTAATGACTTCTACGAATCAGAGGCTCTGGGACGCCCTCGACTGGACCAACCTGCAATATTCCGCTGGCGCACCAGTGGAGCAACTGGTCGAGGTCTGGCCTTACGCACTGGAATGGGCAGAAGAATACGGCTACTTCGATGCACTGTTTGACCAGTCGCCCGAAGCGGGAAATTACATGGCCCCGCATGCCGCCCTACGCACCGAAGAATACTGGATCGTGGCCCTGCGCCTGACCTGCTTCGGCCTGCTCAGCGGCTACGCCCACACCATGCCAAGGGTCATGGCGTTTCTCGATTACGCCAACGAGCTGATGGGGGTGCGCGACGGTTTGCTGGAGCACTTGGTGAGACCGTTCGTGCCGAGTCGCGGCCTGCCGCCAGACAGTTGCACCCGGCACCTGCCCTACCGCAAGTTGCTCAAAGTATTCAGCACCGCTCCGGCCAAACGCGCTGCACTGCTCGCAAGCTACCTGGACGAGTGGTACCACGCCAGCCGTCGCGAGCCCTACATTGACCAACACGAAGAGGGTGGTTATCTCCACTACGGCTACTGGTCGTGGGAGGCAGCGGCTGTCACATGGCTGCTACGCATCGATGACAGCAGCTACCGCGATATGCAGTTCTATCCCAAGGACTGGGCCGATTACGCCCGCCAATATCCGCCACCGCCTATCGAATCGATCCTGCATTCAGGCCAGACCTGCCCACAAAGCGGTTGGTGGTGGAGCGATGCCCGGCACGACTCTCTACGCCGTTTCGAGAGCGGGGACATCTTCCCGGATATCGCCAGTGGCGTGGCTCGCGGAATTACCGTTTGGCGCTGGGCGCTCGATCAGCGGCAGGAAGGTTGAAGCGATGAGCCATCCCGCCACTTCCCACCTTGAAGACGACACTTTGCCCACCCCTGACTGGTCCCGATGGTTCGCCTGGAAGATCAGCGAAGCTGACTTTGAAAAGCGCCGTGAGCGTTATGTCCTGTTCGGGAATTATCTGATTAATTTTGACGATAACGTGAAACGAATGGTGATGATCACTACGGACTTGCCTAAATATCGGGATCGTTCGAAATCAGGCGGCCTGATGACCTCAACTCGCCGACGGCTATGGGACACCCTCGACTGGCTCAACCTGCAATATTCCGCCGGCGCTCCCGTGGAGCAACTAGCCGAAGTCTGGTCTTACGCATTGGAATGGGCAGAAGCATACGGCTACTTCCATGTTCACTATCACCAGTCGCCCGAAGCGGGTAACTACATGACGCCGCATGCCGCCCTACGCACCGAAGAATACTGGATCGTGGCCCTGCGCCTAACCTGCTTCGGCCTGCTCAGCGGCTACGCCCACACCATGTCTCGGGTCATGGCCTTCTTGGATTACGCCAACGAGCTGATGGGTGTGCGCGACGGTTTGCTGGAGCGCCTGGTGCGACCGTTTGTGCCGGGTCGTGGCCTGCCGCCGGATAAATGCACCCGGCACCTGGCGTATCGAAAACTGCTCAAAGTATTCAGCACCGCTCCGGCCAAACGCGCTGCAGTGCTCGCAAGCTACCTGGACGAGTGGTACCACGCCAGCCGCCGCGAACCCTACATTGACCAACACGAAGAGGGTGGTTATCTCCACTACGGCTACTGGTCCTGGGAAGCGGCGGCCGTCACATGGCTGCTCCGCATCGATGACAGCAGCTACCGCGATATGCAGTTTTACCCCAAGGACTGGGCCGATTACGCCCGCCAATATCCGCCACCGCCTATCGAATCGATTCTGCATTCAGGCCAGACCTGCCCACAAAGCGGTTGGTGGTGGAGCGATGCCGGTCACGACTCTCTACGCCGTTTCGAGACCGGGGATGTTTTCCCGGATATCGCCAGTGGCGTGGCTCGCGGAATTACCGTCTGGCGCTGGGCGCTCGATCAGCGGCAGGAAGGTTGAAGCGATGAGCCATCCTGCCACTTCCCACCTTGACGACGACACTTTGCCCACCCCTGACTGGTCCCGATGGTTCGCCTGGAAGATCAGCGAAGCAGACTTTGAAAAGCGTCGTGAGCGTTACGTTTTGTTCGGAAATTATCTGATCAATTTCGACGATTACGTGAGTGGTATGCGCATGATCACTATGGACTTGCCCAAGTATCGCGAGCGCTCCAAGCCTGGTGGACTGATGAACTCTACAAATCAGAGGCTCTGGGACACCCTTGACTGGCTCAACCTTCAATATTCCGCCGGCGCTCCCGTGGAGCAACTGGCCGAGGTTTGGCCTTACGCACTGGAATGGGCAGAAGAATACGGCTACTTCGATGCACTGTTTGACCAGTCGCCCGAAGCGGGCAACTACATGGCTCCGCATGCCGCGCTACGCACCGAAGAATACTGGATCGTCGCCCTGCGCCTGACCTGCTTCGGCCTGCTCAGCGGCTACGCCCACACCATGCCAAGGGTCATGGCGTTTCTCGATTACGCCAACGAGCTGATGGGTGTGCGCGACGGTTTGCTGGAGCGCCTGGTGCGACCGTTTGTGCCGGGTCGTGGCCTGCCGCCGGATAAATGCACCCGGCACCTGCCGTATCGAAAACTGCTCAAAGTGTTCGACGCCGCTCCGACCAAGCGTGCGGAACTGATGAAGTCCTATCTGGACGAGTGGTATCACGCCAGCCGTCGCGAACCTTACATTGATCGGCACTTTGAGGGCGGATTCTGCCACTACGGCTACTGGTCCTGGGAAGCGGCGGCCGTCACATGGCTGCTAGGCATCGACGACAGCAGCTACCGCGATATGCAGTTTTACCCCAAGGACTGGGCCGATTACGCCCGCCAATATCCGCCACCGCCTATCGAATCGATTCTGCATTCAGGCCAGACCTGCCCACAAAGCGGTTGGTGGTGGAGCGATGCCCGTCACGACTCTCTACGTCGTTTCGAGAGCGGGGACATCTTCCCGGATATCGCCAGTGGCGTGGCTCGCGGAATTACCGTTTGGCGTTGGTCGCTCGATCAGCGACACGGAAGTGATGGTGCGACCCATTGCTGATAACGACTCCGACAAGGCCAATGCACCGATTGATATCTGGCAGATGGCCGGAATACAGCGAACTATTCAAAACTAGGAGCGATTTATGGGGATGATACGGAGTTACCTAGTGCGCTGGGGCCTGCCGGTACTGCACCAGTTCAACCAGGCGGTGCCAGTACTGGTGCTGCTGGGCGTGTTGTTTTTATTGATCGCCATCTGGTGGCTGGGCCCGCAGTGGGTTTGGCGTGAGCATCAGCCGCTGAGCGAGTTGGCGATGCGCGTCTCGGCCAGCGTCGTGGTGTTGGTGGTGCCGTTGCTGATCTGGGCATGGCGGGTGCGTAATCGTTACCAGCGGCTGCAGCTTGAACGCCAACATGAGGCCGCGGTGCAAGCCGACCCTTGTCTGCCCTATGTCGAGGCGCAGGAACGGGCGCTGGACCGCAGCCTGGGCAATTTGCTGAACAACATGGAGCGCCGCCGTTCGCTCTACCAACTGCCGTGGTACCTGGTGTTGGGCGAGGAAAATGCCGGCAAAACCAGCCTGATCACCCGCTCCAACCAGAGCTTTGCCTTGTCCCATGTGACCAAGGCCAGTGTCAGGGCGCATCAGGAAGAGCAACTGGCCTACCCGGTGGACTGGTGGATTGGTGACGAGGCGGTGTTGATCGACCCGCCGGGTGAGTTCCTCAGTCACCCGGAGCCAACGGCAGATAACACCGAGTACCAGGGTGCGACCCAAGGCAAGGTCAAACCGGTATTGCCCGAAGGCACTCACCCACGGCTATGGCAGCACCTGCTCGACTGGCTGGCGCGCAACCGCAGCCGTCGGGCACTCAACGGGGTTGTGTTGGTGGTCGATGTGCAGGCCTTGTTGGCGCAACGTCCCGAACAACGCAAGGCCCACGCCAACCTGCTGCGCACCCGGCTGTTTGAGTTGACACGGCAATTGGGCACGCGCTTGCCGGTGTACGTGACGCTGAGCAAGTTAGACCTGCTGGAAGGCTTCGAAGAGTTCTTCGCCCGGTTGTCGCGCAGTGGGCGCGAAGACCTGCTGGGCTTCACCTTCAGCCTGGACGCGGTGGATGACTTTGATGTCTGGTTGGCGGAACTGACGCGCCAATACCAAACCTTTGTCGTCTGCCTCAGCGAGCAGATTTTCGACGGTGTCAGGACGTCATCTGGTCTGACCGAACGCGATCGCTTGCAGGCGCTGGTGCATCAGATGGCAGGCCTGCGCCCGGCACTGTTCGGCTTCCTGAGCGAAATGCTCGGCAGCGATCGTTTCACCACCCCGGCGCTGGTGCGCGGGGTGTATTTCTCCTCGGTCTTGCAGCAAGGCACCCTGAGTAATGCCTTCGTCAAAGAAGCGGGGCAGGCGTATCAACTTCCGCCACCGCCGCCGGAGGTCAAGCCTACCGGTGGCTCGGCGATCTACTTTGCCCAGCAACTGTTCCAGCGAGTGATCTACCCCGAAGCGGGCCTGGCCGGCGACAACATCAAGGTGGCCCGCAACAAGCGGCGGCTGCTGATCGCCGGGTTCAGTGTCGCGTCCTTGGGCGTTTTGGTGGTCATCGGCACTTGGCAGTTTTACTTCAACATCAACCGCGACAAAGCAGCCAGCGTCCTGGCCAAGAGTCAGGAGTTCAGTGGGCGGGACATCGATGCCAAGGTCGACACCACCGGCCGTAACCTGCTGGTACCGCTGGACCAGATCCGCGATGCGGTGCTGGTGTACGGTGACTATCGCGAGGCGTGGCCGTTGCTGTCGGATATGGGGCTGTATCAGGGGAGGGCAATTGGCCCGACGGTGGATGAGGCCTATCTGAATCTACTGTCCAAACGCTTTCTGCCGGCGATTGCCAGCGGTGTGTTGGACGCCATCAACGCCGCGCCCGCCGGCAGTAATCAACAGCTGGCGGCCTTGCGCGTTTACCGCATGCTTGAAGAGCGGCAAAACCGCCGCCCGGCCATCGTCGAGGAGTGGGTTGCCAAACAGTGGCAGCGGGCCTATCCGGGGCAGGGCCAATTACAGGCCGATCTGATGGGGCACCTGGGCTACGCGCTGAAATACGCCGACGCCGATTTGCCGCACTACCGTGAGCGCATTGCCCAAGTGCAACAACAATTACGCCAGTTGCCTATGGCTGAACGGGTCTACATGAGCCTGAAACAGGATGCCCAAGAGCGTTTGCACCGCCCGCTGGACCTGCGCACCGAGGTCGGTCCGGCGTTCGACATCGTCTACAGTTCGTTGAGCACCGATCAAGAGGGGAGCGGCTTGAGGGTGGCAGCGCTGCTCACCGCCAAGGGCTTCAGGGACTATTTCGAGCCTGGCACCAAGGGCATCATCGAACTGGCGATGATCGACCAGTGGGTGCTCGGCGAGCGACAACGTCTGGACTACTCTGACGAAGATCGCAAAGTACTGACCCAGCGGGTCCGCGCGTTATACAGCGCCGACTACGTCGACAGCTGGCGACGCGCGCTGAATCAGTTCGCGATCACCGACTTCGACGACCTCAGCCACGGCGTGGCCGTGCTGGAGCAAATCACTGGCCCGGCCGCCCCTCTGCGGCGTCTGCTGGAAACTCTGCGCGACAATAGCGTGATCTACCCGTCGGTGCCCTTGGTCGAAGGGCAGGCACCGCTGACGTTGGACAAGGTGTCGGACGGTCAGCAACAAGCAGTTGGCATCCGGCGGGCGTTCGCCAGTCTGGCCGAGCTGATCACCGCGCGAGGCGAACAGCCGTCCTATTACGAAGAAACCCTGCGCTCGGTGAGTGCCGTCTACGACTACGCCAAAGCAGTGCACGACAATCCCGACCCCGGCAAGGCGGCGCTGAAAACCGTACTTAACCGCTTCTCCCTGGGCGGTGCCGACCCGATTGCCAACCTGCAACGTGTTGCCGTGGGCCTGCCCGAACCACTGAACCAGCAGGTCAAAAAACTCGCCGACCAGACCTCGCAGGTACTGGTGATTGCCGCTTTGCGCGAGCTGGAAAAACGCTGGGACAGTGAAATTTATAGCTTCTATCGCGACCGCCTGGCAGGCCGTTACCCGTTCAAGGTCAGCGGCGAGGACGCCTCGCTGGAAGACTTCGAAGCCTTCTTCGGCCCGCAGGGGCGTCTGCAGCAGTTCCACGATCAATACCTGAACGTGTTTCTCAAGGACAACCTCGACGCGCTGTACTCCGACAGCCTCGGCGGCTACTTGGTACGTAGCGACGTACTGGAACAACTCAAGAAGGTCGAGCGTATCCGCGACACCTTCTTCAATCATCGCGGCCACCTGGCCGTACAACTCACCATCGAACCCTTGGCCCTGAGCGCGACCCGCCTGAGCAGCATGCTCAGCGTCGACGGTCAGTTGATCCCTTACCAGCACGGCGCGCCGCAACGCACCGGGCTGGTGTGGCCCAACAGCCTGGGCAACACCAATGGCAGCCAATTGACCCTGGTGCACAGCACCGGCAACACCGCCAGCCTGAGCTATCGCGGGCCGTGGTCGTTGTTCCGGCTACTTAGTCGCGGGCATCTCAATGGCAGGACCGACACCAGCGTGGACCTGACCTTTGCCGTCGCCGATGGGTTGATGCGTTATCGGATTGGGGCGGAGAAGGCTAACAACCCGATTACCCAGCGCAGTTTTGAAGGGTTTGTGTTGCCCAGGACGTTGTTAGAGGAACGTCGATCAAAGAAAACCATAAATAAGGTTGAGGGTGTCGCCGCAACAGCGTTCAGCGAAGAGCGTAACTAATTCAGCGAATGCCGGACACAAAGTAACCACCAGCAAAACAGGAGCGTTTAAATGGCAATCAAGCTACAAATGTTGACTGAAGACCCACAGGAAATTGAGTTGATTGAGCGTTACTGGGCAGTCGATGAGTTAGGGCGACACCTCGAAAAAGTGAGTGATCTTGGGGGCCTGATTGAAATGGCTCAGGGCGTTTCACTGGCCAGCTTTATAAGGCAACGTTGCAACGCGTTCGATGAAAATCAGGTCTGTCCCAAGTGCGCAGAACTGATCGAAATCAGAAATCGCTCCGAGGCAAAGAAGGTCCCTCCGCGATCCCCTAAACTTTGTACCCTCTGTCAGAAAAACCAGGACGCAGTTGAGCTTGAGGCTGAAAAGACGAAAGCCGCAGAGCTTGAACGGCAGTTGGCCGAATACGCCCGTAAACAGTCAACCCGAACGGTGGACTACTCAGAGATACCGGACAATCAGGTGCTCCTTCTGTTGGCGTTAGACAGGGCTATTACGCCGAGACTGACCAATGGCGGCTTCACAGTAGGTGACTGCCGAGGACTTGCGCCTCGGTACGTCGGTGATTTTGTGCTGCAATTGCGTGAGGCTGGATTGGTTCTTGAGGATCCCGGTAAAGCAAGGCCGGGCACCTACTATTGGGAGGGCGATGAGATCTGGATGTTGAGGGAACAGGTGGTCTATCGTTTGGCTCCAGATGCCGCGTCAAGGAGTGCGGACGAGATCATCCGTAGCCTGTTGGATAGGGTGTACACGGATGCTGAAGGGATTTTCAACCTGTGGCTTGATTACTCAGTTGCAGATGTCATGCGCTATCTGGGTACCCAATGCGAGCTCTACAACCATGATTTGTCGGAACAAGAACTGGAGGAAATTAAAAGTACGATGCGCTCTGCATTGGAAACCTACAGCGTTTCACAACTCTGGTCGGTGGTCTGGAAGGTCGTCAGAGACGCCGCAAGTTTAGCCAATCGCGAGTACTACAACCGTCCCAAAGCGGCTGCGACCATTCCTGGGAAGATTCGGCGGAACCTTGAGAAGGTGCAGCGCGAGTCGATTGAGCTCAAGGCATGGAGCCGCCCGGAGCAGCATCCCGCAGGTACA
Source organism: Pseudomonas sp. Emmai (assembly GCF_055179735.1). NCBI lineage: Bacteria > Pseudomonadati > Pseudomonadota > Gammaproteobacteria > Pseudomonadales > Pseudomonadaceae > Pseudomonas > Pseudomonas sp. Emmai. Next base: position 3,762,473 of record NZ_CM143685.1, read on the forward strand.
TTGGGTATGGTGTTGGGAGAAATTTTGGGTGTTGATGAAAATACCTCAGGCCATCTGGTTTCCTCCGTTGTGACCTGGTTCACCGGACAGGCATGTTCACCAACTGTCGAAGCAGAGCTTCACGAGCCTGTGCGAGAGCTGATGACCATCGCGCTGGCGCATGACGTAGGATCCACAGTTATGCTTCGGTTTGCGGAACTGATTCGTGCGGGTCATGACGTTGGTTTCGCTATCGAGGAAATTGGTGACGCGCTTCGGTCGTGACGGTGGTAGGGCAACTTCAGGGAGTTAAGAGTTGGGGAGCAGGCGTCAGCCTACATACGGCCATGTCCAGCAGCATGGTCGGTTGGCCGGCGGCTCAAGCTGAACGAACCTTCTTCAAGATGAGGAGGCGGGGTCGGCGTTTTGGTATCGATGGTCATCGTGGTCTTTGGGGGGCGGGAGACGCCAAGCGTTCGGCGAACATTGTCCCCTCATCGGCAGAAGGCCGCACATTGAAACGGCGGTGGCTCAATCCGGCACGCTTATTCTCTCTCCCGTCGCCGGTTGTTCACTGCCCGGGTTGTCGGCCAGTTCCAGTGGAATCTCCAGGCTGAACACGGCGCCCAGGTCCGGCCCGTCGCTCTGGACATTCAGGTGTCCATTCATCTCAACCGCCGCGAGTGCGCAGCTGTGCAGGCCAAAGCCATGGCCTTCCTTGCGTGTGGTGAAACCGTGATTAAAGATGCGCGACAGGTTCTCGGCGACGATGCCTTCGCCCTGATCCTTGACGCTGAAGCGCAGTGTTGAATGCTCGGTAACACTGACGCTCAAGGTCATTTCCCGCTGCTGCTCGGTGACCGTGGACATCGCGTATTTGGCGTTGCTGATCAGGTTGATCAGGATCAACAGCAGCCGGTGTTTGTCGCCAATGATGGTCGGGACATCCTGGTAGTCCTTGATCACCGTGACATGGTGGCGGCTCAAGGCGCCGGAGTTCATGCGCAGCGCATCTTCGAACAGGCTGATCACGTTCAGCGGCTCGACCACCCGGGCCGCGCCGGCGTAGGCCTGCTGGGTGGACACGATGTCCTTGATGTGATCGATGCTCTTGGTCAGTTGCTCCAGCTCTTCGACGATGTCCGATTGTTCGACCGCAATGGAATCGACCAGTTGGTTGAAATACAGGGGCAGCAGTTTGCCTTTTTCATCGTGAGTGATGAACTGTCCCAGGTCTTCGGGATGATCGTTCATCATTTTCACTGCTTTACCCAAGCCCAGTGTCTTGCTGGTCGACAGCCGGCGTGCGATCACATCGGCGGAGACGTTGACGCTGTTCAACACGTTGCCGACGTTGTGCAGCACGTTGGTGGCGATCTCCGCCATACCGGCCATTCGGGCGGCATCCACCAGTTCGCGCTCGGCCTCGATCAGCTCTCGCGTCCGTTCCTCGACCCGTTGTTCAAGTCGCTCGTTTGCCGTTTGCAGCTCGCCGTTGATTTTATTGATCACGGTATAACTGCGAATCAAGCGCGCGGTCAGGTAAACCAACAGTAAAGCCAGGATGCTGGCGCAGATGGCCAGGTAGATATGGTATTGGCGGTCCTGGGCTTCTGTTCTTCGCTGGGTTTCGTTCAGCAACTCATTGATGCTGTCCAACTGCTGGGCGACGGGGATCACATTAATTCGGTCGAGCAAGTCATTGACGATGGGTTGCTCGCGCATGATTGCGTTCACATGAGCGACGAAGGTGTTGAAAGGCGGCAGGCGTTCAGAAGGGAGCTGACTCATGTATTGGTTGAGTACGCCCAATTGGTCGTCAGTTTCCTTGGCTTTATCACTGGAGGCATACAGGGCGTATTCGAGGGTGCTTAATGAGAGATTCAATATATTTGAAGAGCGGGTCAGGAATTCCAACGGTTGTTGGGCATTGATATCTTTGAGCAAGCCTTGAATGGTGTTTTCGACATCGGGCAAGGCGTCAAGGGCCGCACGCAGTACCGTGTTGTGCTGTTTAAATTGATCAACCAGCAGCGTCTTGTTTTGCACCGCGTCCAGGTAGCCCTGGCGGCGTACTTTCCATAAAGCCGCCAGCGGGCCGGAATTGTTCAGTTTGTCCAGTTGGTCCCACCGGTTGCCGGATTCGGCGGGTGCTCCCAGCAGCAAGCTGCTATTGATGCCGATTTTTGCCCTGAGGATCTTGACCCCCCAATTGGCATCCAACTGCTTTAATTGACGAACGAAGTCGCGGGATTCGAAATAGGTCGACGTTTCATAGGAGTACGACTTGAACAGCAGGAATATCAACGCCGCAAACGTGGTGAGGGCGATGGCCGAAAAAGTGATCCATTTATAACTGCTGCGAATTTGCATAATGTTCTTCCGCTCCCTGAAAGTTGAAAATACAGACATCATGCAAATATCAACGTACCCGGATTCTAGTCGTACGCTGGAAAACTGCTTACAAAAACGCCACTCAATGGAGTGGCGTTTTTATTGGCGTGGAACCTGTGTGCAATGAGGTTCAGCCGGCAACTTGTTGCTGCAATTGCAGATTCCCGTCCACGTCCTTGACCAGCCCACTGGCCAGGAACAGTGGCTGCAAGCGTTTGTGCAGTTGCGGCTCGACAAACTCTTTGACGGTCGCCAGCGCCAGGCTGCCGTAAACCTCCAGCTCCACTTTGGTATACGACAGCCAGGCCTTCTTCAGCGCCATCAGCACATCGCTACCGGCGGTGGAGGCGAAGCGGCGGTTGAGCACTTGTCCTTCCAGGTTGAAGGTGTGTTGGTACTCATAACCGGTCTCGTCACCTTTGCTGTCGACGCAGCGGATGCAGGTGCATTGACCCTCGCCGAAGGCTGCGAGCAGATAAGCGTTGAAGTCCACGACAGGCTTGAGCCCCAGGCGTTTATCGACTTCGAACAGATCCCCGGTCATTTTTTCTTCAGTACTCAACGTTCATTCCCTCACAGTCATACGGTGTATTTCACAGCGCTGCACAATACGCGAAAAGACGATGCCAGGCTCAATTAGCGCCTCTCGCGGTGAGTCCTCAACTCATCCAATTGCCGCCATCCACGTTATAGGTCTGCGCCACGATGTAGTCGCTCTCGGCCGATGCCAGAAAAATCGCCATTCCCACCAAGTCTTCCGCGGTCGCCATGCGCCCAAGCGGCACTGCCTCGCCCACCCGTCTTTTCTTTTCTCCGATCGGTCGATTTTCGTATTTGGCGAACAGCGCATCGACGCCGTCCCAATGCTCGCCGTCAACCACGCCGGGGGCGATGGCATTCACATTGATCTTGTGTTTGATCAGGTCAAGGCCTGCCGATTGCGTGAGGCTGATCACCGCAGCTTTGGTCGCGCAGTAAATCGCGACCAGCGCTTCACCCCGACGACCCGCCTGGCTGGCCATGTTGATGATCTTGCCGCCATGGCCCTGGGCGATCATTTGCCGCGCGGCGGCTTGCAGGGTAAACAGCGTGCCGGCCACATTGATCGAGAACAGGCGTTCGTAGCTGTCGCGGGAGATCTCGGTGATCGGCGCGAGATCGAACAGCGCCGCGTTGTTGATCAGGATATCGAGCTTGCCGACTTTCGCGACCACCGCTGCGATGGCATCGTCTATCGAGGCCTGATTGGTAACGTCCATCTCGACCGCATAGGCCTGCGGGCCCAGCTCGGCGGCCGTGGCTTGCGCCCGTTCCAGGTTGATGTCGGCAATCGCCACGGTCGCGCCTTCGTGGATATAGGCTTGGGCGAAGGCCCGGCCGATGCCTCTGGCCGAACCGGTAATGAGGGTGCTTTTTCCTTCCAGACGTTTCATTTTTTTCATCCGTTCGTTAAGGCTGAGTGTCGTGGCGTTATTTGGGATACCCGGCGCGCTTCATTTCACGCTCGGTGCTCTGCTGGGCGTTGGCCAACGCTTGCTCCACCGACATCTGCCCGGTCAGCGCCGCGGACAATTGCTTGCCGACCGAGGTGCCGATGGCCTGGAACTCGGGAATGGTCACGTACTGGATGCCGACGTAGGGCACCGGCTGCATGGACGGGTGCGCGGGGTCGGCGTTCTGCATCATTTGCAACGTGACTTTGGCGAAGGGGGCGGCCTGCAAATAGGCATCGCTGTAGGTGGACATCCGCGTACCCGGCGGCACGTTGCTGATGCCGTCCTTCTGCGCGACCAGCTGGATGTATTCCTTGGACGTGGCCCAGGTCACAAAGGCCTTGGCGGCGTCTTTGTGTTTGGAACTGGTGGGAATCGCCAGTGACCAGGCATACAGCCAGGACGAGCCCTTGTCCGTGACTTGCGTCGGTGCTGCAACGAAGCCAACCTTGTCCGCGACATTGCTCTGGGTCTTGTCCGTGATAAAGGAGCCAGCGACGCTGGCATCGACCCACATCGCGCACTTGCCGCTGTTGAACAGCGCCAGGGTTTCGTTGAAGCCGTTGCTCGACACCCCGGGCGGGCCGTAGCGCTTGAGCGTATCGACGTAGAAATTGGCGGCGGCAGTCCACTCGGGACCGGTGAGTTGCGGTTGCCATTTCTCGTCGAACCAACGCGCGCCAAAGGCATTGGCCATGGTCGACAGCAGCGCGATGTTCTCCCCCCAACCGGCCTTGCCCCGCAGGCACATGCCGTATTGCTCTTTGTCAGGATGGTGCAGCTTGCCGGCGAACTCACCGAGCTGGGTCCAGGTCGGGTGCTCGGGCATGCTCAGCCCGGCGTCTTTGAACAGGTCGCTGCGGTAATAAGTGACGGTGCTTTCGCCATAGAACGGCAGGGCGTAAAGCGTGTCGTTGAGCGAAAGCCCCTGGCGCACCGAAGGGAAGATGTCCTCGACGTCATAGCCGGCGGGCAGGTCCTTCATTGGCTCCAGCCAGTTTTTCGCGGCCCATAACGGCGTTTCGTAAGTGCCGATGGTCAGCACGTCGAACTGCCCACCTTGCGTGGCGATGTCAGTGGTCAGGCGCTGGCGCAGGACATTTTCTTCCAGCACCACCCAATTGAGCTTGATCTGCGGATGCGCGGCCTCGAAGGTTTTCGACAGCTTTTGCATGCGGATCATGTCGCTGTTGTTGACGGTGGCGATGGTGACGGTATCGGCAGCCTGGGCGAGCAGGGCGCAGGAAAAACCGGCGGACAGCAACAGCGCGTGGGGCAATAGCTTCATGGTGTTCTCCGCTCTGCGGCGTGGGCAGCAGAATCTTTTATTGTTGTAATCCGGGATGGCGCAGCGATTACACCAGCTCCCCAAGGCCCTCACAAATCAACGGCACACGCCCCACTGATACTTTTTTAACCGCACGCGCCGGCGGCAAAAAAGTATCAGTAGTCGCCGATCATTGCGCTAGGCAACCCACACGCCTTAGTGTGAATCTTGCTTGACCGACAAGAATAAGAAGGACGCGATAGTGATGAGCCAGTACGCCACCGCGGACAAACAGCCCGCGCTCGAAGTCATCCTCAACGAGCCGCAGCACAGTTTTCGCTGGTATCAGCATGACTATCCGTTCGACCTGGCGCGCTGGAATCATCATCCCGAGTTCGAAATCCACTTGATTCGCGAAGGCAGCGGTCGGCTGTTGGCGGGTGATTACATCGGCCTGTTCGAAGCCGGGCATGTGGCGCTGATCGGGCCTGGCCTGCCCCACGACTGGATCAGTGATCTGGGCAAAGGCGAGGTGATCGTGGGGCGTGACGTGGTGTTGCAGTTCGATGGTCAGGCAATGATGCAATTGCGCAACCTGGTCCCGGAGCTCAATGAGCTGCAAAGCCTGTTCCGGCAAGCAGCCCGGGGGATCGAGTTCAGCGGCGGGACACGCAAGAAGGCCGCTGAGCTTTTGGAACAGATCGGCCAGAGCCAGGGGTTTGAACGGTTGTGCCTGTTCCTGTCGTTGCTGCAACTGCTGGCCTCGGCGCCCGACAGCCAACGAAAAACCCTCGCCAGCCTGCAATATGCGCCGATGCTTGATGCCCTGACGGCCCAGCGCATGAGCATCGTGTTCGACTACATCCTCAACGACCTCGCCGACGAACTGCGCCTGTCCGTCATCGCCCAGCGCCTGGAAATGAGCGAACCGGCGTTCTCCAAATTCTTCAAACGGGCGACCGGCCACACCTTCGTCGACCTGACCCGCAAACTGCGGGTCCAGCGGGCCTGTCGTCTGTTGGCGCAAAGCAACCTCAGCGTCGCCAACATCTGCTTCGAAGTGGGTTATGCCAACCTGTCGAATTTCAATCGGCACTTCCGCCATGAAATGCAGGAGACACCGAGTGAGTATCGGCAGCGGTTGCAGGCCGGTTAAAGCAGATCGGACGCGGCCGCAACGCAAGCTTCATGACCTGTGGCGAGGGGGGCTGCCCCCTCGCCACAAAAGCCCCTAAACCATAAGAGCATGATTATTGGCCAGGGTTTGCCAACCACTCGCCAACCACTTTCTGATAATTCCCAGTCACCTTGCTCAGATGCAACCACTGATCAACATACTGCTTCCACGCCACGTCATCCCGCGGCAGCAGATAAGCCTTCTCGCCATACTGGAAATACTGGCTCGGGTTCACCGCACACAACCCAGGCTTGAGTTTCTGCTGATACAGCGCCTCGGACGCATCGGTAATCATCACGTCGGCTTTCTTGTCCAGCAGCGCCTGGAACAGCGTCACATTGTCGTGCAGCAGCAACTGCGCCTTGGGCAGGAAGGCATGGACAAACGCTTCATTGGTGCCACCGGCCGGTTCAATCAGCCGCACTGCCGGCTGGTTGATCTGCTCGATGGTCTGGTAACGCGCCTGATCTTCGCAGCGCACCAACGGGACCTTGCCATCGACATCCAGCGTGCTGCTGAAGAACGCTTTTTTCTGCCGCTCCAGCGTCACCGAAATCCCGCCCATCGCGATGTCGCATTTGCCCGCGAGCAGGTCGGGCATCAGGGTCTTCCAGGTGGTTTGCTCCCATTTCACCTTGGCGCCCAGGCTGTCAGCCAGCGAGCGGGCCATCGCGATGTCGATGCCTTCGTACTCGCCGTTTTCAGCCTTGTAGGTGTAGGGCTTGTAGTCCCCGGTGGTACAGACCGTCAGCACGCCTTGCTGCATGACGCTGTCCAGGTGCGAAGGGGTTTCCTGTGCCTGCGCGCCCAATGGCAAGGCGAGCAGTCCACAGAGGATCAGCGTGGTTTTTTTGTTGTTCATCGGTTCGGCGCTCACTTTCAAATCCTATGAGAGGTGCGCCGAGTATCGCTGAAAATTTCAATGGTTGGGGAGGGAAAGGCAGCCCAGACCTTGCAGGGTGGCTTCGATCGCTTGCTCCAACGGTGTGTGCGGCTCGGTTCCGAGCACCGCCAGCAAACGGCTGTTGTCCATGCGCAGCGGGGTTTGCCACAGGTAGCGCATCTCCAACAGTTCACGCAGGGTGGTCATGAACGGCGAGACCAGCCGCGCCAGCCACCACGGAAAGGCGCGCAGTTTCGCCTGCCCGCCATTACGTTCGACACAGCGCGCGATGGCGCTGGCGATCTGCGTGCCATCGGCGTCCCAATGCCCGTCCATATGGAAGGTAGAGAAGGGCGCCAATTGCCCCCGACGGTTGAGCAATTGCACGACGGTCTGCGCGACATCCGGCAAATACGACCACTGATGGCCAACGCCGGGATCGCTCGGCAAATTGATGCGTTTCACCGCTTGCCCAGGCTTGATCATCCCTTGGGAAAACCAACTGTTGCCGGCCTGCGGACCAAAGAAATCGCCAGCGCGCAGCACAATCGCCCGCGCGCCTTTTTGCGTTGCGGCGAGCAAGCGTTGTTCGAGCTGGACGCGGATCTGGCCTTTGCGGGTCAGTGGGTGCTGCGGTGAATCCTCGGTCAACAGCGGGAAGGCGTCCGGGCCGAAGTTGTAGACCGTGCCGGGCAACACCACCGTGGCGCCTTCTTTCAGCGCGGCGGCGATGGTGTTGTCGATCATCGGCAGCACCCATTCATTCCAGCGACGATAGCCGGGTGGATTGACCCCGTGGATCAGCACGCTGCACCCCTGCGCGGCGCGCATCACGTCCTCGCGGTTCAGCGCATCGCCACGCAGATAGAGAATGCCCTCGCGGGTTTCACTGCTTTGCGCGAGGCCGCGTTGCAGCGCCTGGACCTGCCATCCCGCGTCGCGCAACTGACGCGCCACTTCACCGCCGATACCGCCCGTTGCACCCAGTACCAGAACTTTCTGCGCCATATCACGTTCTCCACAATTGAAATCCATTTTGGCGCCAGGCGCGGAATGAAAGAAATTGCGGAATATCAACCACTATCTATACATTTATGTATGACTAAAAATATCGGTTGGGAACTCTATCGAAGCTTTCTGGCGGTGCTGACCCATGGCTCGCTGTCGGCGGCTGCGCGGGCGCTGGGCATTACCCAGCCCACGGTGGGTCGCCACGTTGCCGAACTGGAAGCCTCGTTTAAACAGACGTTATTCACGCGCTCAAGGACCGGCTTGATGCCGACCGAAGCCGCGTTGACCTTGCGCAGTTACGCCGAGGCCATGCACAGCAACGCGGCGGCGCTGGAGCGGGCAATGGCCGGGCAGGGCCAAACCACTGGCGGCACCGTGCGCATTACCGCCAGCGAAGTGATTGCCGTGGAAGTGTTGCCGCCCGCGCTGGCACGACTGCGTCAGGCGCATCCGCAACTCACTATTGAACTGGTGGCCACCAACCGCGTGCAGGATTTGTTGCAACGCGAGGCCGACATCGCGGTGCGCATGACCGCGCCGAAACAGGAGCAACTCATCGCTCGCAGTGTCGGCAACGTCAAGATCGGGCTCCACGCCCGGGTCGACTATCTGCAGCAGTTCGGCACGCCGGCACTGCCGGCCGATCTGGTTGGGCACACCATGATCGGCTTCGACACCGAGACACCGTTCCTGCGCGCCGCCAGCAAACAAGTGCCCGGCTGGAGCCGTGAAGGCTTTGCCCTGCGCAGCGACAGCGACCTGGCGCAACTGGCCCTGATTCGGGCGGGCGCTGGCATTGGTTTTTGCCAGTCGGCCGTGGCCAGGCGCGACGCGAATCTGGTGCAGGTATTACCCGAACACCTGACCTTCCAGCTGGACGCCTGGGTCACCATGCACGAAGACCTGCGCAACAGCCCGCGCTGCAAGGTGGTGTTTGACGCCTTGGTCCAGTGTCTGCTGGCGCATACCGCTATTTGACCGCATATACCTTGCGCACATAGCGCGAGCTTTTCCACGCGCAGGGCGCACCTTGCGGCACGAACACGCTGTCCCCGGGGTTGACTGTCACGCTTGCGCCGTCGGGCGCGAGCAACGTCACGCTGCCTTCGAGCAAGTGCATCAGTTCATTGAGCTTGTGCGCACGGCCATGACGTTCGTAAGGCGTCGAGTCCCAGACGCCGACGCGCAGATCGGTCGCCTCGTCTTCAAAGGCGTTGCGTGACCGGCATTGCGGCGTCGGACCGATCAGGATTTGCGCTTGCGGTGCTGCCGAAGGCGAGAGCATTGCCAGTGGATCAAGCAGGGTCAGGCCGGGTGTCGGCACGGCGGTGGTCATGGCACAAAAGGCCCATTGCGTAGCGGCGTGCGCTTCGATCCGCAGCGTGGTCCCGCGACCGATCACCGCGCTGGCTCCCACGCCCAGTTCCAGCGTCTGGTCCGGGGTTTTCAGCTGCACATGGCCGGCGTGGACCACGAGCACTTCGGTGTGCGGAAAATCCTTGATATCCAGTACTTCGCCGGTTTCCACAAGACCTGCAGATATGCCGTCATTACCGGACCAGGCGACCCGGCGAGTATCCATAAACGGATCGGTCGCACTCAACGGCAGCGTTTTGAAAGGCGTGACAACGCGGCTGCCGTCGGCGCGCGCCAACAGCAGAACGGTAGGTTGGGACATACGAGTGACGCTCCATACAAATAAAGGTGTGGGGTGACGTGGGTTCGATCAGGCCGAGCGATCAGCCGATGGCTTGGGTGACCACGGCAAACTGGAGCACGCCGTCGGCTGCTTGCGGCGGGGTGCCACGGGCCATTTGTGCGACGGTGTCGATCTGTTTGAGCCCGGCGGTTTCCAGCCAGTCGCTCAGGCCGTTGTCCGCCGGAATGTCGATGCGTACGAAGGTGTCCGGGACCTGGGCCAACAACGTTGCGATCAGGTGTTGGGCCTGCTCCAGGTTTTCGGCAACCACCGGGCCGACGCCGCGACCACGGCCGTAGGGACGCAGCATGGCGAAGGCGCGCACCTGGCCGTCACGCTCGATGACCACGGCGTGCTCGATGACATCGAACAGGTCGCTGAGCACGGCGTGTCGATCCATTCCGGTGCTGGTGTTGGCCAGTTTCAGCACTCGGGCCTTATCGGCGTCACGCAGTGAGCGACAGGTTTCACCGTCAGCCAGCGGCGCAGGAGCGGGTGCTTGCGCCAGTCCTTGATGTTGCTGAATCCGCCCGAATTCCACAAAGCCCTGACTGACATACAGCGGCGCACCGGCGAGGGTCGCGTTCAATACTGGCGTGCGATTCTGGCAAGCATCCAGTGCCTGCTCCATCAACTGGCGACCGATGCCTTTGCCTTGATAGTCGTCGCTGACAATCACCAGGCCAATGGTGGCGAAATCCCCTTGAGGGCAGGTGAACGCCGTGCCGATCAGACGCTCGCCATCCAGCGCGACAAAGCCGTCGCTGATGCGCAGCACCATGGCCCAATCGTCCAGCCGATGGGGCCATTTCAGTTGCACGGACAAGGCATGGGCCGCCGGGAGATCGGCAGCAGTCATCGGGCGATAAACATAAGGGGCGGGCATGGCGAGTCTCCGTTAGCGGCCGGTTTCCCGGCGTGATGGTGCCTGTATCCCATCTGCGTAAACGCCTGACAAGAGGGCTCGGAACATTCGGCAGATTCCGCGAGGCTGAGGCCACAAGACCACACTTACTACTTAATTGCACGGCAAGGTCGGCAGCAAATGCTTGGGCTTTTTTTCTACGATGGAAGCCTGAATCAACGACTCGCCAGCCCTATTTTGGAGTGCTCCATGGATAGCTTCGATCCTCGTCTTATCGCTGTGCGCAGCGCTCACTTTATCGGCGGCCAATACCGCGACGCTCAACCCGGACTGGAGGTCGTGCGACCGTCAGACGGTCAGGTGTATGCCGGGTTGCCGATTGCCGATGCCGACCTGGTGGATGAAGCCGTCAACAATGCCTGGCAGGCGTTCAACCGCAGCGATTGGGCCAGCCGGCCGCCCCGGGAGCGGGCGCGGGTCATGCGCCGTTGGGCTGACCTGATCGAAGCGGATGCCGAAATCCTCGCGCCACTGGAAGCCGTCGGCTCGACCCGCCCGCATAAAGATGTGATCGCCTGGGACATTCCTTATGTCGCCGAAGGCATTCGCTTTTTTGCTGAACTGGCGGACAAGCACGGCGGCCAGGTCGCGGCAACCCAGACCGACCGATTGGGCATGCAGATCGCCGAACCCTATGGCGTGATCGCGGCCATCGCGCCGTGGAATTTCCCGCTGAGCATGGCCTCCTGGAAAGTCGCCCCGGCGTTGGCCGCAGGCAATGCCGTGGTGCTCAAGCCTTCGGAACTGACACCATTCTCCAGTTTGCGCTTTGCCGAACTGGCGTTGCAGGCCGGTGTTCCGGCGGGGATTTTCAACGTGGTGCAGGGCGATGGTCGCGTCACGGGTGACGCCTTGTGCCGTCATCCGCGAGTCGGCAAGGTGACCTTTACCGGGTCCACCGCGACCGGGTCGAGCATCATGTCCACGTGTGCGTTGGTGGGGCCGAAACCGGTGACGCTGGAACTCGGCGGCAAGAGTCCGCAACTGGTGTTCGCTGATGTACCGGACATCGCGAAAACCGTGCGCACCGTGGCGCTGGCCATTACCGGGAATGCCGGGCAGGTTTGCGTGTCCGGTTCGCGGCTGTTGATCCAGCGTTCGATCATGGAGCCGTTTATTGCGCAGTTGCAGGCGTACTTCGAAGCGCTGCGCCCCGGCCCGACCTGGTCGCCCGAGAGCACGCTGTCGCCGATCATTTCCCGGCTCCAGGCCAATCGCATCGACGGCATTGTCCAGCGCTCGCGCCAGGCCGGGGCCGAAGTGCTGACCGGCGGCGGATTGTTCGATGGGTTGGGCGGTGCTTACTACCAACCGACGTTGCTGGCCGGCCTCGACAACCAGAATCCGGCGGTCTGCGAAGAAATCTTCGGCCCGGTGCTGACGGTGCAGGCGTTCGATGACGAAGAGCAGGCGCTGAGCCTGGCCGCCCACGCCACCTATGGCCTGGCGGCGGGTGTGCACACCGCCGACATCAATCGCGCCTTGCGACTGGTGCGCAAGCTGGAGGCGGGGACGGTGTGGGTCAACCGTTACGGGCGCAGTAACGACTATATCCTGCCGACCGGTGGCTACAAGCGCTCGGGCATTGGCAAGGATTTGGGGCGTGAAGCCTTCGAAGCCAATTTGCGCTTCAAGAGCGTGCTGATCGATATCGTCCAATAACACCACATCCCCTGTGGCGAGGGAGCTTCCTCCCGCTGGGGTGCGAAGCGCCCCCAAAACCAGTCACCACATTTTTTCAGGTAATACGCATTCGCGGGTTTTGCGACCGCTTCGCAGTCGAACGGGAGCAAGCTCCTTCGCCACAGGTTATCGGTCAGCCATCTAACCGCATCTAAACGGGCGCCTTCTCAGGGAAGCGCCCGTTTTCATTCCGCCCGACGCAGTTTCTGCGGCCAATCGCGGCACAGGCCGGCCGCACAGGGCTATAAAGGTCCATAAGAGCGCACAAATACGGGGTTTGCCCAAGGCTGGAGCGGGCCGCAAAGTCTGCTGAGGGGGGTGGCTAAAACGGTGGTTTGTATCGAGCAGAGGTCGCTTTTAACGCCATCTGCTGATTTCACGGTGTTGTAATGACGGTGTGCTGCAGCGTTGCATCTGAGCCTTACCCACGACGCGAATGCCAGTCACGCCATGACCTCAACGAACTTCAGGACCGCACTCAATGAGCTTTCTTCGCCCCAAATTCATTACGTTCGACTGCTACGGTACGCTGACCAATTTCCACATGGGCACGATGACTCGCGAGCTTTTCGCCGATCGCGTCAAACCCGAGCAGATGGATCAGTTCGTCAAGGATTTCTCGGCCTATCGCCTGGACCAGGTCATGGGCGACTGGATGCCGTACGACGAAATTCTCAAGACCGCCCTGGCCCGGACCTGCAAGCGCTGGGGCATCGCCTACCGCGACGAAGGCCAGCTGTATTACGACGCCGTGCCGACCTGGGGCCCGCACCCGGACGTCCCGGCCGGCCTGTCGAAAATCGCCGACAAAATCCCCCTGGTGATTTTCTCCAACGCCAGCGACAGCCAGATCATGTCCAACGTCGACAAACTCGGCGCGCCGTTCCACAAGGTCTTCACCGCCGAGCAGGCCCAGGCCTACAAGCCGCGTTTGGCCGCGTTCGAGTACATGCTCGACAACCTCAACTGCGGCCCGGAAGACATCTTGCATGTGTCCTCCAGCTTCCGTTACGACCTGATGCCGGCCCACGACATGAAGATCAAGAACAAGGCCTTCGTCGCCCGTGGCCATGAAGTGCCGGGCAACGCGTTCTACGGCTACCAGCAGATCACCGATATCGGTGGGCTGGCTGCGTTGGTTGGTCTCTGAGTCTCTTAAGGCACAAGGGGTTAGACAATGGGCAGTGAATCCTACTGGCTCGACACCGCACCGGCCTTCACCGGTGCCCAGCTCGGCGGGTTGCCCGGGCAGGTCGACGTGGCCATCGTCGGTGGCGGTTTCACCGGTTTGGCGGCGGCTCGGGCGTTGGCCTTGAAGGGCGCCAGTGTGGTGGTGCTCGAAGCCGGGCGGGTGATCGGCGAAGCCTCGGGGCGCAACGGTGGCCAATGCAACACCGGGGTGGCCCAGGATTACGCCGGGCTCAGCGCCAGCCTCGGTGCCGACAAGGCGCGAGCTTATTACCAGGCCTATGAAAGCGCGGTGCAGAGCGTGGTGTCGCTGGTGGAACAGGAGCAGATCGCCTGCGACCTGATCCGCAACGGCAAGCTCAAATTGGCCGCCAAGCCGATGCACTACGAAGGCCTGGCGCGCACCTGCGAATTGATTCGCAAGGAAGTCGATGCCGAGGTCGAGTTGCTGTCCGCCGAGCAGACTCGTGCTGAAGTGAATTCGGCACAGTTCCACGGTGGCTTGCTGCAACGCAACGGCGTGCAGATGCACGTCGGGCGCTTCGGTGTCGGGCTGGCCGAGGCTGCGGCGAGGCATGGCGCGCTGATCCACCAAGGCACTTCGGTGCTGGACTGGAAAGCCCGGGCGGGCGGCTATCAGGTCAACACCAGCAAGGGTTCACTGCACGCGGGGCAAGTGTTGCTGGCGACCGGCGCCTGTCAGCACGGCGGTTTGGGCTGGTATCGGCGGCGGATCGTGCCGGTGGGCAGTTTCGTCATCGCTACCGAAGTGCTCTCAAAAGAGTTGATCGATCAACTGCTGCCAGGCCGCCGCGCCTATGTCACCAGCCGCATGATCGGCAACTACTTCCGCCTGACCCCGGACAACCGCCTGCTGTTCGGCGGCCGTGCCCGGTTTGCCATGTCCGACAGCGTCAATGACGCCAAAAGCGGCAAGGTGCTGCAAGCGGCGATGGTGCAGATGTTCCCGCAGTTGGCCAACGTGAAGATCGATTACTGCTGGGGCGGACTGGTGGACATGACCTCCGACCGACTCCCCCGGGCCGGCCAGCACGGCGGTATTTATCACTCCATGGGCTACAGCGGCCATGGGGTGCAGATGTCGGTACACATGGGCCAGGTCATGGCCCAGGTGATGGCTGGCAAGGTCGAGGCCAACCCCTGGCGCGAACTCGACTGGCCGGCGATCCCCGGGCATTTCGGCAAGCCGTGGTTCCTGCCATTCGTGGGCGCTTATTACCGCTTCCAGGACTATTTGCATTGAGTTGATGTTGTGGCGTCACCGTCGTTTGCGTTTCAACGCCCCGGACAACCGGAGCCTTCTCCTTCTCGACAGGTACAACTGATATGACTGACAACAAGATCGACTCACCCCTGATTTCCGGCCAGGACAGCCTGCGCGTGTTCGAAGGCCTCAATCGTGGCATGTCGCGCCGTCACGCCCTGCAAATGCTCGGCGTGGCGGGTGTGGCCGCTGCGGGCGCCGGCAGCCTGTTCGGCGCGGCGGGCAAGCTGTTTGCCGAAGAGGCCGCGGCACCGGGCAAAGGCAAACCGGGCGGACGAATTCGCGTCGCCGGCATGTCCAGTTCCACCGCAGACACCCTCGACCCGGCCAAAGGCGCGCTGTCCACCGACTACGTGCGCCACTTCATGTTCTACAACGGCCTGACCCGTTTCGACACGCACCTGGTGCCGCAACTGGAACTGGCTGAACGCATCGACAACACCGACGCGACGCTGTGGACCATCACCCTGCGCAAGGACGTGACCTTCCACAACGGCAAGACCCTGAGCGCTGCGGATGTGGTGTTCTCGCTGTCGCGGCACAAGGATCCGTTGACCGGCTCCAAAGTCATGCCATTGATGGAACAGTTCGCCGAGATCAAGGCCACCGGCACCAACGAAGTGCAGATCCGCCTCAGTGCGCCGAACGCCGAGCTGCCGTCGATCCTCGCCGTGTCGCACCTGCTGATCGTTCCCGAAGGCACCACCGACTTCAACGCCGGTATCGGCACCGGGCCGTTCAAGGTCAAGGAATTCAAACCGGGCGTGCGCTCGATTGCCGCGCGCAACACCGGTTACTGGAAACCGGGCCTGCCGTATCTGGACGAGATCGAGTTCATCGCGATTGCCGATGAACCGTCCCGGGTCAACGCGCTGCTGTCGGGCGATGTGCACATGATCAACGAGGTGAACCCGCGCTCCACTACCCGGATCAAGGCCAGCGCCAAGCACCGGGTCGTCGATGCACCGTCGGGCAACTACACTGACTTGATCATTCGCCAGGATCAGATGCCGGGCAAAAGCGCGGAATTCACCCAGGCCATGAAGCACCTGATGGACCGCGAACAGATTAAATCCGCCGTATTCCGTGGCTTTGCCGTGGTCGGTAACGACCATCCGATTGCCCCCGGTTCGCGTTATTACAACGCCGACCTGCCGCAAACCGTCTACGACCCGGAAAAAGCCAAGTTCCTGCTGAAGAAGGCCGGTATGGAAAGCATCAGCATGCCGCTGGTGGCTTCCCCGGCAGCTACCGGATCGGTGGACATCGCCGTGCTGTTGCAGCAATCGGCGAAACAGGCCGGGCTCAAGCTCGACGTCAATCGCTTGCCGAGCGACGGCTACTGGTCCAACCACTGGATGAAGCACCCGCTGAGCTTCGGCAACATCAACCCGCGACCGAACGCCGACGTGATGTTCTCGCAGTTCTTCCAGTCGAAGGCGCCATGGAACGAGTCCGGTTGGCAGAACGACCAGTTCGACCAGCTGCTGATGCTCGCTCGCGGTGAAACCGACGACGCCAAGCGCAGCAAGATGTACGCGGACATGCAAACCCTGGTGCATGACCACTGCGGCATCGGCGTGCCGGTGTTCATCAGCAACATCGACGGCGTCGACCAGCGCATCAAAGGCTACGGCAGCAACCCGCTGGGCGGTTTCATGGGCTACATGTTCGCCGAACAGGTCTGGCTGGACGCTTGATGGATGGTCGAGTGGTACGTCAGGGACAGTGCAGGAGGGTAGGCGATGAATAGCAACACACTGTGGTTGATCGGCCGGCGCCTGGGCGCCGCGATCGTGACTTTGTTGATCGTGTCCATGGTCGTGTTTGCGATCACGGCGGTCTTGCCGGGGGACGCGGCGCAACAATCCCTCGGGCAGTTCGCCACGCCGGAACAGGTGGCGGCACTGCGCCTGAAACTGGGGCTCGACCAGCCCGGTGTGCTGCGTTATCTGCACTGGTTGATGAGCCTGCTCAGCGGCGACATGGGGTTGTCGGTGTCCAACGCGATGCCGGTCACCGACTTGATGGCGGGCCGGGTGCCGAACACCCTGATGCTGGCGGCCGCCACGGCGCTGGTGTCGGTGCCGGTGGCGTTGATTCTGGGCATCGGTTCGGCGATGGGCCGGGGCGGGCGCATCGACAGCTTCCTGAGCTTCTTCACCCTGGCCATGGTCGCCGTGCCGGAGTTTCTGGTGGCGACCCTGGCGGTGCTGATTTTCGCGGTGAACCTGGGCTGGTTGTCGGCGCTGTCCTACGCCAGCGACATCACCTCGCCGTGGCAATTCATGCGCACTTACGCCTTGCCGGTGATGACGCTGTGCTGCGTGATCGTCGCGCAAATGGCGCGCATGACCCGCGCCGCCGTCATCGATCAACTCGACAGCCCCTACGTGGAAATGGCCCGGCTCAAGGGCGTCAGCCCGATGCGCATCGTGCTGCGCCACGCCTTGCCCAACGCGATCGGGCCGATTGCCAACGCCATCGCCCTGAGCCTGTCGTACTTGCTGGGCGGGGTGGTGATTGTCGAGACGATCTTCAACTACCCCGGCATCGCCAGCCTGATGGTCGATGCCGTGACTAACCGCGACATGGCGCTGGTCCAGGCCTGCACCATGTTGTTTTGCACGGCGTACCTGGGGTTGGTGCTGATTGCCGACCTGTGCGCGATTCTGTCCAATCCGAGGCTGAGAAACCAATGAACAATCTCATTGTGAAATCGACGCCTGCGACCCCCGACCTGTCGGTTGGCAAGGTGTCCCATGGCCCGGCCTGGCTGGGCCTGATCGGGGCCGCGATGTGCGTGATCTGGTTGCTGGTGGCGATCTTCGGCCCGTGGCTGGCACCGCACCCGGTCGGTGAAGTGGTCTCCGACAATGTCTTCGATAGCATCAGTGCCCTTTACCCGTTTGGCACCGATTACCTTGGGCGCGACATGCTCAGCCGCGTTCTGGTCGGCGCGAAGTTTACTGTCGGCCTGGCGTTGATCGCCGCCGTGTTGGCCAGTGGTTTGGGCACCAGTTGTGCGCTGCTTTCAGTGGTGTCGCCGAAGTGGCTGGACGAAGTGATCAGTCGCTTGATGGACGCGTTTATCTCGATCCCGAGCAAGATGCTGGCGCTGATCATGGTCTCGGCCTTCGGCTCTTCGGTGACCTTGCTGATCTGCACCGCCGTGCTGAGTTTCACCCCCGGCGCCTTCCGCATCGCCCGCAGCATGGCGGTGAACATCGAAGCCCTGGAATACGTGCAAGTCGCCCGTACTCGTGGTGAACGCCGCTTGTACATCGCCTGCGTGGAAATCCTGCCGAACATGCTCAACCCGGTGCTGACTGACCTCGGGCTGCGCTTCGGTTTTATCGTGTTGCTGCTCAGCGGCATGAGCTTCCTCGGCCTGGGCGTGCAACCGCCGGACGCCGACCTCGGTTCGCTGGTGCGGGAAAACATCGGTGGCCTCAACCAGGGCGCGCCGGCCATCGTGATTCCGGCGCTGGCCATCGGCACGCTCACCATTGGTGTGAATCTGTTTATCGACAGACTGTCGTCCCGACGTAGTCGCCGTACGGGAGGT
Source organism: Pseudomonas sp. Emmai (assembly GCF_055179735.1). Lineage (NCBI taxonomy): Bacteria > Pseudomonadati > Pseudomonadota > Gammaproteobacteria > Pseudomonadales > Pseudomonadaceae > Pseudomonas > Pseudomonas sp. Emmai. The sequence continues at coordinate 3,781,025 of NZ_CM143685.1, forward strand.
CATTGAAATGAGTGAATTGATTCGAGTCGAAGACCTGCGCGTAGTCGCCTGTGGCGAGCGTGGCGAGGTGGAAATCGTCAAGGGCGTGAGCTTCGCCCTGGAAAAAGGTGAAGTGCTGGCGTTGATCGGCGAGTCCGGTTCCGGCAAGACCACCATCGCCCTGGCACTGCTGGGCTATGCCCGGCGCGGTTGCCGGTTGTCTGGCGGCGTGGTGCAGGTGGGCGAGCACGACATGCTGGCACTCAGCGAAAAGGAATTGCAGGGCCTGCGCGGCAACCGGGTGTCGTACATCGCGCAAAGCGCGGCGGCGGCGTTCAACCCGGCGAAGAAATTGATCGATCAAGTGGTGGAGGGCGCGTTGATCCACGGCCTCGGCAGCCGTGCGGTGCTCGAAGCCAAAGCCATTGAACTGTTTCGCGACCTGGCCTTGCCGGACCCGGACCGCATTGGCCAGCGATACCCGCACCAAGTTTCCGGCGGGCAACTGCAACGGGTGATGGCGGCCATGGCGCTGATCAGCGATCCATTGCTGGTGGTGCTCGACGAACCGACCACCGCCCTTGATGTCACCACCCAGATCGACGTGCTTCGCGCCTTTAAACGCGTGGTCCGGGAGCGTGGGGCGACGGCGGTCTACGTGTCCCATGACCTCGCCGTAGTGGCGCAAATGGCCGATCAAATCGTCGTGCTCAACGGCGGCCAGATCTTCGAGCAAAGCGCCACCGCGCCGCTGCTCAAAGGCCCGGCCCACGAATACACCCGCAGCCTGCTGGCCGCCGCGCGGCCCGACACGACGATTCGCCCACCCTGCGGCGTGGCGGAAGATACGCCGTTGCTGACCATCCAGGGCCTGACCGCCGGCTATGGCAACAAGAACATGCAAGGCATGCCGGCGATCCGCGTGCTGGAAGACATCGACCTGACCGTGCGCCGGGGCCAGGCCATCGGCGTGATTGGTGAGTCGGGTTCTGGCAAATCGACTCTGGCGCGGGTGGTGGCGGGATTGCTGACCCCGGCGTTGGGCGGACTGACCTTCGATGGTCAGCCGCTGGGCGGCAGCCTTTCCGAGCGCACCGACGAACAGTTCCGCCGCATCCAGATGGTGTTCCAGAACGCCGACACCGCGCTCAACCCGATGCACAGCGTCAGCACCATTCTCAGCCGGCCGTTGAAGATGTATTTCGGCCTCAAGGGCGCTGCGTTGCGCGAGCGTATCGGCGAGTTGCTGGACCTGGTGCGCTTGCCCCGAACCATGGCCGAACGTCGGCCGAATGAACTGTCCGGCGGGCAAAAGCAACGGGTCAACCTGGCCCGTGCCTTGGCGGCCAAACCGGATCTGATCCTCTGCGATGAAGTGACCTCGGCGCTGGACACGGTGGTGGGGGCGGCGATTCTCGAACTGCTACGTGACCTGCGCCAGGAGCTGGGGGTTTCCTATCTGTTTATCAGCCACGACATCTCCACGGTGCGGGCGCTGTGCGACGACATTGTAGTGATGTACAGCGGCCACAAGATCCAGGCCGGCACTCGGCAATCGTTTGCCCAGGCACCGTTCCATCCGTACACCGATTTGTTGATTCACTCGGTGCCGGAGTTGCGTCAAGGCTGGCTGGAAAACTGCGGCACCACCTGCGGTGAGCTGCCGCCGATTGGTCCCAAAGCGAACGTGCCGGAACTCTGCACCTTCCTCAGCCGTTGCCCGGTGCGGGTCGATGGCCTGTGCAATCGCACCGCGCCAAACCGCCGGATCATCGACGGTGGCAGTGAAATCCTCTGCCACCACGACAGCGCCGAACTGCTGAAAACCCAGCAGGACTTGATCACCATGAGCCAGGGAGCCTATGCATGAAGGGGCGTTTTGTGAGGCTGGCCGAGGAGGGCCGGCCGACCGTCAGCTTGAAGGTGGACGGCGCCGCCATCGAGGCGTTGCAGGGCGACACCTTGATGGTGGCGTTGCTGACCCAGGGCAACGCGTTGCGCCAGTCGGAGTTCGATTCCGGCCGGCGCGCCGGGTTTTGCCTGATGGGCGCGTGCCAGGATTGCTGGGTCTGGACCCGCAGCGGCGAGCGTCTGCGTGCCTGTTCCAATGAGGTCCGCGAAGGCCTGGACATCGTCACCACACAACCGGAGGCGATATGGCCACTGCACGGATAGTCATCGTTGGCGCCGGGCCGGCGGGTATTCGCTGTGCCGAGACGTTGCTGGCGGCGGGTTTCAAACCGATTTTGATCGATGAAAATCGCCGGGATGGCGGGCAGATTTATCGTCGACAGCCGCAAGGGTTTACCCGTAATTACGCCACGCTGTATGGCACCGAAGCGCATAAGGCCCGGGACCTGCACGACAGTTTTGATCGACTGCGCGGTGCTATTGATTACCGCCCGGAGACGCTGGTGTGGAACCTGACGCCGGGGCAGTTGTGCTGCGTCAAGCAGGGCAAGCACACGACGGTGGATTACGACGCGCTGATCCTCTGCACCGGCGCCACTGACCGCTTGATGCCGATTGAAGGCTGGCAGTTGGCAGGCACCTACAGCCTCGGTGGGGCGCAGATTGCGCTCAAGTCCCAGGCTGTTTCTATTGGTCATCGCGTGGTGTTTATGGGCAGCGGGCCGTTGCTGTATCTGGTCGCCAGCCAGTATGTGAAGGCCGGCGCGAACGTGGCGGGGGTGCTCGATACGTCGCCGCTGAGCAAGCGCTTCGGTGCCTTGCCGAAACTGTTGGCACGTCCCGGATTGTTGTTCACTGGAATGAAACTGTTGGCGCAGTTGTATCGGGCAAAGATTCCGGTGCACTCGGGTATTCAGCCCTTGCAAGTACTTGGCGACGCGAGCAGCGGCGTAAGCGCCGTGCGCGTGCGAACCGCAAAAGGTGAAACGTTGAATGTGGAATGCGATGCCGTGGCGCTGGGGTATCACCTGCGCCCGGAAACCCAACTGGCGGACCTGGCCGGTTGCCGCATGCGCTTCGACGAAGCGTCCGGCCAATGGTGGCTGGCGGTGGATGAGGAAGGCCGGACCTCGGTCAGCGGTGTCTACGCCGCCGGTGACGGCTCGAAGATTCGCGGCGCGGATGCCGCTGAACACGCCGGTCGCCTGGTGGCCATGGCGCTGCTGGAAGACCTGCACCAGCCAGTGAACGCCGGATTACGCGACGAAACACGCCAGGCGTTGGCGGTGATGGACCAGTTCCGCCTCGGCCTGGCCCAGGCCTTTCCCTGGCCTGCCGAACAAGCCAAAGCCTTGCCGGACACTGCCATCGTTTGTCGCTGCGAAATGATCAGCGCCGGTGAGTTACGTGCGGTCGTCAGCGAAAAGGGCGCCTGCGAAGTCAATCGGGCCAAGGCCTTCAGCCGGGTCGGCATGGGTCGCTGCCAGGGTCGTTATTGCTCCCAGGCCGGGGCTGAAGTGATCGCGGCAGCGGCAGGTGTCAGCGTGCAACAGGTCGGCCGTCAACGCGGACAAGCACCGGTCAAACCGCTTTCGATGCTCACCGAGGAGGTGTCGCCATGACCGTACAGAAAGCCGATGTGGTGATTGTCGGTGGCGGCCTGATGGGCTCGGCGGCGGCGTTTTTCCTGCGCAAGCGCGGGCAGTCAGTGATCCTGCTGGAGCGCGACCAGATTGGTCAGTACGCCAGCGGCGTGAACTTCGGCAACGTCCGGCGTCAGGGGCGTTATCTCGGGCAACTGGAATTGGCGAATCGCTCCTGGGCGTTGTGGAAGCGCTTGCCGGAATTGATCGACGATGACCTGGAATTCATCGCCAGCGGGCACATGCGTGTGTGTTATCGCGAAGATGAAATTGCCGAGCTTGAGGCTTACGCCGCTGCTCCCGAAGCCGCGCAATTGGACCTGAAAATTTATCGCGGCGCCGAGTTGCGCCAGCGTTTCCCGTTTCTGGGGCCGGATGTGAAGGGCGGCTCCTACGCGCCTCACGATGGCCACGCGAATCCGCGTCTGGCCGCCCCGGCATTTGCCCGCGCGGCACGGCGACTCGGCGCGCAGATCAAGGAACAGACTGAAGTGGCCGAGGTGCAGAAGGTGGGGGGCGAGTTCAGCGTCACCACCACCGACGGTCGCCAGTTCAGCGCCGCACAACTATTGATTACCGCTGGAGCCTGGGGGCAGAAGCTGTCCCGACAATTCGGCGAACCGGTGCCGCTGGACACCCACGGACCGCAAATGGCCGTGACCGAACCGGTGCCCTACGCCTTGCCGACGGTGATCGGCGTCTACACCAAGATCCCAGAAGAAGTGATCTACTTCCGCCAGATCCCCCGGGGCAACATCGTTATCGGCGGCGGCTATCGCAGCAAACCGGACATGCTCAATCGCCGGGCCTATGTCGAGCCGCGCAGCATCCTCAACCAGATGGATCAAATGCGCCGTCTGCTGCCGGGTGTCGGCAACCTCAACATCATCCGCGTCTGGAGCGGCATCGAAGGTTATCTGCCGGATTCCTTGCCGATCATGGGCCCGAGCGGTACGGTCGATGGCTTGTTCTACGCGTTCGGCTTCTGCGGCCATGGCTTCCAACTCGGCCCCGGCGTCGGCGATGTCATGGCAGAACTGATCAGCACCGGCAGCACCAGCACTTCGATTGAGCCGTTCTCTATCCGTCGGTTCGCCCATTTAGCCGAGCAACGGAGCAAGGCCTCATGAAACCCCGTGTACTGGACATTCTCAAACGCCTGATGGCCTTCGACACCGTCTCTTCGGAGTCGAACATGGCCCTCATTGAATACGTACGCGACCTGCTGCTGAGCAAGGGCATTGAGTCGCTGATCGTCAAGGATGAAACCGGCAAGAAAGCCAACCTGTTCGCCAGCACCGGCCCGAAAGAGCTGCCGGGGATTCTGCTATCCGGGCATACCGACGTGGTGCCGGCGGCGGGGCAGGCCTGGACCATGCCACCGTTCCAGGCGACGGTGCAGGACGGCAAGATCTACGGGCGCGGCAGTTGCGACATGAAAGGCTTCATCGCCCTGGCCATCGACGCGATGCTCGACGCCGCCGACCATTCCCTGAGCCGACCGCTGCAACTGGCGCTATCCCATGACGAAGAGACCGGTTGTGTCGGCGTGCGCCGCTTGCTCGACGTGCTGCACCTGACGCCGGTGCGGCCGTTTTTGTGCCTGATCGGCGAACCGACCAACATGCAGTTCGTGCTCGGACACAAGGGCAAGGGCTCGTATCGCACCTATTGCCGGGGCCTGGAGGCGCATTCGTCCTTGGCGCCGCGCTCAGTCAATGCGATCCACGTCGCCTGCGATTTCATCGCGGCGCTGCGACAGAGCCAGCAGCAACTGCAAGAGCAGGGCGCCCAGGATGCCGACTACGACGTGCCTTACAGCACCGTGCATGTCGGGCAGATCGGCGGCGGCCGGGCGCTGAACATCGTGCCGAACCTCTGCACCCTGGACTTCGAAGTGCGCAATCTGCCGGCGGACAATCTGGATCAGTTCCTGGAGCAGATGCAGGAACGCGCCGAACTGATCGTGCGCGAGGCGCGGTTGTTGTCGAGCGTGGCGGCGATCGAGATTGAAACCCTCAACGTCTATCCCGGCCTCGATACCCATCCGAGTGTTGAAGCGGTGCGTTTTCTTAAAAACTTCGCTGCACCGGATACCGGCACCGCCAAGGTGTCGTTCGGCACTGAGGGCGGTTTGTTCAAGCAACGTCTGGATGTGCCGGTGGTGGTCTGCGGACCCGGCTCGATTGAACAGGCGCACAAGCCGGACGAATTTATCGAGATCAGCCAGATGGAGGCCGGGGAGCGGTTTTTGGAAGGTTTGCTCGGTTCCCTGAAGTTGTGATCATCATTCCCACGCTGCGCGTGGGAACGATCATCTGCCGTTCCACCGCCAATTTCAGCATCCGACACTGTCCTCAAATCGCTTTCAGCATCCTCCGCCGCCACACCGCCATAGACTTGAGCATGTCTCGGATCAGGACTCGACCATGCTCAAGAATCGTTTGAAAGACCCCAGCCTGTTGGCAGAACTCGCGTATGTGGACGGGCAGTGGATCGGCGCCGACAACGCCGCAACCCTGGACGTCATCGACCCCGCCAGCGGCCAATTACTCGCCCGCGTCCCGGCCATGCAAGGCGCGCAAACCCGGCGCGCCATCGAGGCCGCCGACAAAGCCTGGCCAGCCTGGCGCGCACGTCCGGCGGCGGAACGTGCGGCGCTGCTGGAGCGTTGGTATCAGGCCATGATCGACAACCTCGACGACCTGGCGCTGATCATGACTTGTGAACAGGGCAAGCCGCTGAACGAGGCCAAAGGTGAAATCCGCTACGGTGCCGGTTTCGTCAAATGGTTCGCTGAAGAAGCCCGGCGGGTCTACGGCGAAACCATGCCGGCCCCCAGTGGCGACCGCCGATTGCTGACGCTCAAACAACCGGTGGGCGTCTGCGCCGCGATCACCCCGTGGAACTTCCCCAACGCGATGATCACCCGCAAATGCGCGCCGGCATTGGCGGCGGGTTGCCCGATCATCGTCAAGCCCTCGGACCTGACGCCGCTCTCGGCCCTCGCTCTGGCGGTACTGGCGGAGCGAGTGGGTATTCCGCCCGGTGTCTTCAACGTGCTGACCGGTATGCCCGCCGGCATCGGTGAAGAGCTGACCAGCAACCCGACCGTGCGCAAGATTTCCTTCACCGGATCAACCGCTGTCGGCCGCTTGCTGATGCGCCAGAGCGCCGAGCACATCAAGCGCTTGAGCCTGGAGCTGGGTGGCAACGCGCCATTCATTGTCTTCGACGATGCAGACCTGGAGCAGGCCGTAGCCGGGATCATGCTCAGCAAATTCCGTAACGCCGGGCAAACCTGCGTCTGCGCCAACCGGATTCTGGTGCAGGACGGCATCTATGAACGCTTTGCCCAACGTTTGGTGGAGGAGGTCGGCAAGCTCAAGGTCGGCAACGGCCTCGACGCTGACGTCACCATCGGCCCGTTGATCAATCCGGCAGCGGTCAACAAAGTCGCCCGACACATCGACGATGCCCTGAGCCAGGGCGCGACACTGCTCTGTGGCGGTATTCCCGAGGGCGACAACCAGTTCGTGCAGCCCACGGTGCTCGGCGATACCCACGCAGGGATGCTGCTGGCCAACGAAGAAACCTTCGGCCCGGTCGCGCCATTGATGCGTTTTACCTCTGAGGCGGAAGCCCTCTCGCTGGCCAATGCCACGCCTTACGGTCTGGGTGCCTACTATTTCACTCAGGACCTGCGCCGCTCATGGCGTTTTGGCGAGGCGCTGGAGTTCGGCATGGTCGGGCTCAACACCGGGATCATTTCCATGGAAGTCGCGCCGTTCGGCGGTATCAAGCAATCGGGCCTGGGCCGCGAAGGCAGCAAATACGGTCTGGATGAATACCTTGAAGTCAAAGCCTTCCACATCGGCGGGCTGTAATTCACAGACACTGGGGAGGCACGATTGATGAGCAAGACATTCAGAATCGCCGCGATTGCCGGCGATGGTATTGGCAAGGAAGTGCTGCCGGAAGGCCTGCGGGTGCTGGAGCAGGCGGCGAAGAAATGGCAGCTCGATTTGCACATCGAAGTGCTCAACTGGGCGCACTGCGATTACTACCTGGAACACGGGCAGATGATGCCCGACGACTGGTTCGAACAGCTCAAGGGTTTTGATGCGATCTACTTCGGCGCCGTGGGCTGGCCGGACAAGGTGCCGGATCACATTTCCCTGTGGGGCTCGCTGCTGAAATTCCGCCGCGACTTCGATCAATACGTAAACATCCGCCCGGTGCGGCTGTTTCCGGGTGTGCCGTGCCCGTTGGCCGGACGCAAGCCGGGAGACATCGATTTCGTGGTGATTCGCGAGAACACCGAGGGCGAGTATTCCTCGGTCGGCGGCAAAATGTTCGAAGGCACCGAACATGAGTTCGTGCTGCAAGAGTCGGTGTTCACCCGCCGTGGCGTCGACCGGATTCTAAAATTCGCCTTCGAACTGGCCCAGACCCGGCCGCGCAAACGGCTCACGGCAGCGACCAAATCCAACGGAATTTCCATCAGCATGCCGTACTGGGACGAGCGCACGGCGTTGATGGCGGCGAACTACCCGCAGATCACTTGGGACAAGCAGCACATCGACATTCTGTGCGCGCGGTTTGTGCTGCAACCGGATCGGTTTGATGTGGTGGTGGCGTCGAATCTGTTTGGCGACATTCTTTCCGACCTGGGGCCGGCGTGTGCCGGGACTATCGGGATTGCGCCTTCGGCCAACCTTGATCCGGAGCGGCGCTTTCCGTCGCTGTTTGAGCCGGTGCATGGCTCGGCGCCGGATATCTATGGGCAGAACATCGCCAACCCGATTGCGATGATCTGGTCCGGGGCGTTGATGCTCGACTTCCTCGGCAATGGCGACGAGCGCTATCGCGCGGCCCACGATGGAATTCTGCAAGCCATCGAACGTGTGATTGCCGATGGGCCGATCACACCGGATCTGGGCGGGAAGGGCTCGACCCAAGACGTCGGCAAAGCCATCGCCGAGCGCCTTTGAATGATCGTTCCCACGCGGAGCGTGGGAATGCCTCAACGGACGCTCCGCGTTCGGCTCTGGATGGGACGCGGAGCGTCCCGGGCTGCATTCCCACGCGGAGCGTGGGAACGATCTATCTACCTCTAATAACCCTGGGTGCGGTCGATCTGGCCCACCATCGGCGCCCCCCGCTCAAACCGCCGAATATTCTCCAGCAACACCCCAAACGCACTCTCCGGCTGGGTCATCGCGGCAATATGCGGCGTCAGCAAAATCTGCGGATGCACCCAGAACGGATGATCCGCCGGCGCCGGTTCTTCCTGCAGCACATCCAGCACCGCGCCACTGAGTTGCCCACTGTCCAGCGCTTGCAGCAGATCACCTTCCACCAGATGCCCGCCACGACCCATGTTGATCAGCGCCGCTCCATGAGGCAGTTGGCGGAATAATTCACGATCTAGAATTCCCTCGGTCTGTTCAGTCAGCGGTAACACGCACAACAAAATATCGCACTGGCTGAGAAACACCGGCAGTTGCTCGCGGCCGGCAAAGCAATCCACGCCCGCCACCTGATGCGCACTGCGCGCCCAACCCTTCAGCGCAAACCCCAACGGCTGCAATGTCGCCAGAATCTGCTGCGCCTGCGCACCCAGTCCCATCACACCCACCCGACGCTTGCTCGCCGGTTGCAGCAGATGCGCCTGCCAACACCGCGCCATCTGCTGCTGCCGATAACGCAGCATGTCGCGATGCAGGCTCAGCACGGCAAAACTGGCGTACTCACACATGCCACGGGTGATGCCCGGATCGAGCAGACGCACCACCGGCAAACTTTCAGGCAAACGGCTGAGATCCAGTTGATCAACCCCGGCAGACAGCGCAAACAGCACCTTCAGATTCGGGAGCAAAGCCTCCAAATCATCCGGCGCCTGCCATGCGGCCAGGTATTCAATCTCGGACGGATCGCCAATGTCCGGCCAGGCGCGCCATTCGATATCCGGGGCGTGTTCGGCGAACAGCGCTTGCCACTGTTCGCCGCGCACAGGGTCAGCTTTATAAAGCAGGGCCATGGGCAATTCCTGAATGGGTAAAGGTGCTTTCATCATCGCCCAACGCCAGCGCAGGATCTGTCGAAAGGGCCGGGTTAAACGGCTTGCGTCATGTTGTATCGGTGAAGTGGCGGCAGATTCGGCGGGCTGAAGGAATCTGCCGTTTGGCAGGGTGAAAACAGTCGATCCGAATTTCTCAGGGGCCAAGTTCGGCGTAGTTCGTTTCGCCCAAGCCTTAATCTGGACAGCATCGCAACCACCTCCCGGTTGCCGGACTCACGATGGGAAATGCCATGAATAGCAAAGTCGACGACACCCCTCATTTGCTCCGTCAGCGCGATCAATTCGTGCCGCGTGGCCTGGTTACCGCTCACCCGTTGGTGATCGATCGCGCCCAAGGTGCCGAGTTGTGGGACGTGGACGGCAAGCGTTACCTGGATTTTGTCGGCGGCATCGGTGTGTTGAACATCGGTCACAACCATCCGAAAGTGGTTGCGGCGGTGCAGGCGCAATTGCAGAAGGTTTCCCACGCCTGTTTCCAGGTGGTGGCCTACCAACCTTATCTGGATCTGGCCCAGCGCCTGTGCGAAATGATTGGCGGTAAAGAAGCCTATAAAGCGGCGTTCTTCACCTCCGGCGCCGAGGCCGTGGAGAACGCGGTGAAGATCGCCCGGGCGCACACCAACCGTTCGGCAGTGATTGCCTTTCGTGGTGGCTTCCACGGTCGTACCTTGCTTGGCACCACGCTGACCGGCATGAGCCAACCGTACAAGCAAAACTTCGGGCCGTTCGCGCCGGAGGTGTTTCACACGCCGTATCCGAATGCATATCGCGGGGTTACCAGCGACATGGCGCTCAAGGCGCTGGACGAATTGCTCGCAACCCAAGTTGCGCCAGAGCGGGTCGCCGCGATCATTATCGAACCCGTGCAGGGCGACGGCGGTTTCCTTTCGGCACCTGTCGAGTTCCTCAAGGGCCTGCGCGCACTGACTGAGAAGCACGGCATTGTGCTGATTCTGGATGAAATCCAGACCGGCTTCGGCCGCACCGGCAAGTGGTTCGGTTTCCAGCACGCCGGCATCCAGCCTGACCTGGTGACGGTCGCCAAGAGCCTGGCCGGTGGCCTGCCGCTGTCGGGTGTGGTCGGCAAGGCCGGGATCATGGATGCACCGTTGCCCGGTGGCCTCGGCGGCACCTATGGCGGCAATGCGTTGTCTTGCGCGGCAGCACTGGCGGTCATCGATGCCTTCGAGGAAGAACAGCTGCTGGCGCGGGGCGAAGCCTTGGGCGAGCGTCTGCGCCAGGGACTGCTGCGCTTGCAAGCCCGTCACCCACAAATCGGCGACGTGCGCGGGACCGGGTTCATGCTCGCCATCGAGCTGATCAAGCACGACGAAGCCCGCACCCCGGACGCAGACCTGAATCAGCGGCTGATCGACGAGGCGCGCAAGGGCGGTTTGCTGGTGATCAAGTGCGGTGTGTACCGCAACGTGTTGCGCTTCCTCGCACCGCTCGTGGCCACCGAAGCACAGGTCGACGAAGCGCTGCAGATTCTCGAAGCCGCTTTGGCACGCGTCTTGAACTGAGCTCCAGCCAGCTCGTGGCGATGCTGCAAGGCATCGTCCGTGAGCGTTTATGGAGCATGGATGGATGAAATGCATCATCGGAGGCTTTGCACACCATGGGGCTGACTGATTATCGAGCGCTGCTCATCGATTGCGATGAAGTCCTGGTCGACCGCGACTCGGGGGTCTGGGCGGCGTTGCAACCGCTGCTCGACAGCCGGGGCGGGCACCCGGATAAGGAACAGGTGCTGGGCGAATACAGCGAGGTGGTGCGCGCACTGTATCCGCGCTTCGGTGAGCTAGGCTTCAGTGGACTGCTGTGTTTCGCCCATCGCCAGTTGGCCGAACGCTGGGGCTTGAAAGCCAGTTGGGAGGAGGGCATGAGCTTCGCCCGTTCGGTGGCGAGCTGGTCGCTGTTCGAGGACGCGCCGGGGGCGATGTTGTACCTGCGCAAGTTCTATCGCCTGCTGGTGCAGGGGGATCGGGATGCCGAGGATCGCGGGTTACTCTGCGAGCGGTTGGGGATCATGGCCGACGATTTCGTCTCGCTGGCCAGCGACCCGTTGCAGGACCCGGATTGGCTGCTGGCGAACGCGCTTAAACCCGGCGAAATCCTGCAAGTGACCCGACCTTCAGCCAGTACTCAGACGAGCAGCGATGTGTGCTTGATCTGCCGTGGTCGGGCCAAACACCCGACACCGTGCGCAGCGGATTACTGCATCAACAGCATGGCGGATCTGGTGGCACAGCATCAGCTGTCTTTACGGCGCTGATTTTGCTAGAAGATTGTCTTACAAACGGCAGTCACGAGGTACGCAATGGAAGGTTTAGTCAAACTGGACCGGATCGACATCAGTATTTTGGTCGAGCTGCAAAAGGACGGGCGCATGACCAACGTCAGCCTCGCCGATGCCGTGGGATTGTCGGCCAGCCCTTGCCTGCAACGGGTCAAGCGGCTGGAATCGGCCGGGTATATTTCCAGCTACAAGGCGCACCTGAACCTGGCGAAAATCACCGATTCGGTGACCGTCTTCACCGAAATCACCCTGAGCGACCACAAGCGCGAAGACTTCGCCAAGTTCGAGTCCAACATTCGCCTGGTGGATGAAGTGCTCGAATGCCACTTGATCAGCGGTGGCTACGACTACCTGGTGCGCTTCATGACCCGCAGCATCCAGCACTATCAGGAAGTGATCGAAAGTCTGCTGGACAAGAACATCGGCATCTCCAAGTACTTCAGCTATATCGTGATCAAATCTCCCGTGCTCAAGGACGGCGTGCCGCTGCGCAAGTTGTTGCGGCACTGAAACCTCCCCCAATACAAACCTGTGGCGAGGGGGCAAGCCCCCTCGCCACAGGGTATTGATGCACCGCGTTTGGACATTCCCCCGCTGGATCCCCGCAACCCGCCTCATCCTGGCGCAAGCCGCATAAACCGCTGTTTCCCCCCACAAAAACAGTCACCGATGGCCCTGCATGCGCTGATTTCAGAGAAAAGCGCAAAAGTCTCTGCGCTGTAATGCGTACAGAGAGAGGGGCGCGGTTTGTGAAGTCGCTGGTTTCCAGGCAGCTTTTGCGAATCGCTGAAAAACACCAATCGGAGCCAAAAAAATGCGAATGAGCAACGCAAAAGCACTGTTGGGTTACGGCGCCTTCCTGCTGGCTGGCAGCAGCGAGGCGCATCAGATCTGGTACGAACAGCCACCGGGGCAACCCTTGGCGTTGTACTACGGGGAATATGACAAGAACATACTGGAAGTCACGCCGGGCGGGATGGATCGGTTCCAGCAACTCAAGGCTTGGTCGATTGGCAACAATTCGAAACCATTGAATCTGACCTTGCAGCGCCAGGCTTTTTCGGTAGCCCATCATGCGGCGGGCGATGACTCGCTTCTCGCCCAAGATCCGCATTATCCGATCTTCGACCTGCATGAAGCCGACAAGTCCCTGAAAACGTATTGGACGCCAGCGACCCGTTGGGTCGGCGATTTGCGTGCCCGAACCCCGGAACTGACCCTGGACATCGTGCCGACCGGCCTCGTCGATGACAACAAGGCGCAATTCCAAGTGTACTATTCGCAAAAACCGCTGGCGGATCAGGACGTTATGCTGGAAACCGGTTCCGGTGAAGTCTTCACCCAGCGCACCGATGCGGCGGGCAAAGTCAGCTTCGAGTTGCCCTGGCAGGGCACGTATGTGGTGGCCGTCGAATACAAGGACCGCACGCCGGGTGAACGGGTCAGTCCGCAAGGCAAGACTGAGCCATACGACCTGAAGAGCTTCAGCTCGACGCTGTCGTTCTATCGGGCCCAGGGCAAGCCGCCATTGCCGCGGGCACCGTCGCAGCTGCCGGCCTCCGAAGTCGCCCGGTTGAAGAAACAGGCCTGATCCACCGCCCCCACAGGAGTCACCACTATGTCCCAATCTTCAGGATTGGCCGGGCAGGCGGGAAGTGTTTCCGCTGCGCTGGCCACCCCCGCTGTAAAAGCCAACACCCGGATGCTGGCGATCGATGCCCTGCGTGGTTTCGTCATGCTGCTGATGCTGATCGACCACGTGCGCGAAACCTTTCTGCTGCACCGTCAGGTCACCGACCCCATCGACGCCTTGAGCGTCACGCCGGACCTGTACTTCACCCGCATGCTCAGCGAAATCTGTGCCCCGGTGTTCATCTTCCTCACCGGCCTGTCGGCCTGGCTCTACAGCCAGAAACACACCGCCAGCGAAACCTCGGTGTTCCTGCTCAAGCGTGGATTCTTCCTGGTGTTTCTGGAGATCACCTTCGTCTGTTTTGCCTGGAACGCCGAGTTCCCGCCCAAGACCCTGTGGCTGCAAGTGATCTGGTGCATCGGCATCTGCATGATCGTGCTCGCCGGGTTGCTGCACTTCAAACGCGGCTGGCTGATTGTGCTGGGGCTGGTCATCGTCGCCGGGCACAACCTGTTCGATAACGTCGTCGTCGGGCCGGAATCGCCGTTCTATGTGCCATGGTCGATCCTGCATCAGAAGGTGTTTATCGATATCACCGAGTTCACCCGGGCGCGTACGACCTATCCGGTACTGCCGTGGATTGGTGTGATTCTGCTGGGCTGGGGGATCGGGCCGTGGTTCGGCAAGGACATGGAACCGGCCGAGCGGATTTCTCGCCTGGTCAAACTCGGCGCCGGTCTGCTGGTGGCGTTCGTGTTCATCCGTTACCTGAACGTCTACGGCGAGAAGCCGTGGGTGCAGACCGGTGATTCGTTGCGCACCTTCATGAGCTTCATGAGCGCGAAAAAGTATCCGCCGTCGCTGATGTTCCTGATGCCGACCCTTGGACTCGGGCTGCTGTTGCTGGCGTTGTTCGAGAAGCTGCAGGATCGCTGGTCCACCGCGACACTGGCGATCTACGGTGGGGCGCCGATGTTTTTCTATTTGCTGCACCTATACGTGCTCAAAGCCATGTACTTGGTGGCTGTCGCGATTTGGGGTGCCAATCAGGGCGCGTATTACGGTTTCGACAACCTGCCCACGGTGTGGCTGTGGAGCGTGATCCTCGGCGTGTTGCTGTTCTTCCCGACGCGCTGGTTCGCCAGCCTCAAACAGCGCCGTCGCGACATCGCCATCCTCAAATACCTCTGAGTTGCCCAATGGTGTCCCCCGTTTGGCGGGACACCTTGCAGACCCCGAATGCTGTGGAGTTGCCCTGTGAAAACCCTATCGACACACACCCTGCTATTGGCATTGGGTGGGCAGTCCTTGCTCGCCCTGGCTTCGGAACAAGACAACGCCAAAGGCTTTGTCGAAGACAGCCAGTGGAGCCTGCTCAACCGTAGCGTCTATGACCGCCGCGACTATGAACACGGCGCGCTGAGCAACGGCGCACGCAATGCCTACAAACCCCGCGCCCAACGTAGCGACCTTGCCGAAGAATGGGCCTACGGCCTGATGGCCGATTTCACCTCCGGCTACACCCCTGGTACCGTGGGTTTTGGCCTCGACGCCCATGTGTATTCCGGCTGGAAACTGGACAGCGGAGGCGGGCGGGCCGGCAAGGCGCGGTTGCTCGGCGTGGACAACGACGGTCACCCCAAGGATGAATTCAGTCGTGGTGGTGCCGTGGCCAAACTGCGTTTTTCTTCCACCGAACTGCGTTACGGCGAGCAACGGGTGAAAACCCCGGTGTTCGGCTCATCCGACAGCCGCCTGCTGCCGGAAACCGCCACCGGTTGGCTGCTGACCAGCCGCGAACTGCCCGCCACCACCCTGTACGGCGGACATTTCAACGAAAGCACCGACCGCAACGCTACCAGTCATGACCAAGGATTCGTGGTCAATTATTCCAACGGCAAGCAGGGAGACAGCTTCGATCTGGTGGGGGTGCGCAACACCGCTGTCAAAGGGCTCAATGCCAGCCTGTTCAGCGCGGTCTATGCCGACACTTGGCGTCAGCATTACCTGGGTGCGGTCTACACCCAGCCGATAGCGGACGGCCAGGACCTGACCTTCGACCTCAATCTGTATCGCACCCAGGACACTGGCAAAGCCTTGTCCGGCCGGATCGACAACACCACCTGGAGTTTTCTGACGACCTACAAGGCCGGTTCCCACAGCTTCGGCCTGGGCTATCAGAAAGTCGACGGCGACACGCCCTACGACTACGTCACCCGCGGCGCGATCTACTTGAGTAACGCCGTGGCTCTGTCCGACTTCAACGCGCCGCAAGAGGCGTCCTGGCAGGCGCGCTACGACCTGAACCTGGCTGGCTACGGCATCCCCGGTCTAACCTTCGGCGCTCTGTATGTTCGCGGCAGCGGCATCGACGGCAGCCACATGGACCCGAACGGCGGTTACAAATGGCTGGGTTACGGGCAGGGCGGCAAACACTGGGAGCGCGATCTACAGGCCAAATACGTGGTGCAATCCGGCGCGGCGAAAAACCTCGCGTTCACCTTGCGCCATGCCGTGCACCGGGGGAACGCGGCCCAGGCGGAACTGGATGCCAACCAGATTCGCCTGGCGGTGGAATATCCATTGGGTGGGAAATTCTGAATCGCGAACGTGACGTAGCGTGAAACCGGGCGCGATCAACCGGGCAGAATTTTTTTTGAAATCAAGGGGTTGCCAGCCTCGGGAAATCAGTACATAATTCACGCCATCGAAAGCACTGATGGCTGAAAAAGCTCAATGTTTTCAATGAGTTAGAGAATGATTCAATTAACTCTCGAAGCTCAGCGTTTGTATGCGTTTGGTGTCGTGCTACTGACATCAGATGTTTGAGGCCGAGTAGCAAAATGGTTATGCAGTGGATTGCAAATCCACCTACGCCGGTTCGATTCCGACCTCGGCCTCCACTTTAAACGAGCTCCGTAGATCCTTGATCTACGGAGCTTTTTTATTTTCGCAGCCCTGCAAGATTTAGTCTTGAAAAGGCCATATGCGAACTTGCTTCACGGGGGAGGGATGTATATATTTCCACCTCTGCATCACAAGCGTCAGAACGGCCAGGTTGTTACATGGCAGTATTCAGACCGCTTCACCGCGCTACCGCCCGAATGGCGAAACTGGTAGACGCATGGGACTTAAAATCCCCCGCTCGTAAGGGCGTGCCGGTTCGATTCCGGCTTCGGGCACCATTTTCGCTTCTCAGGCCTTACCAGGCCTTCTCAAAAAGCCCCGCAGGTTCTAGCCTACGGGGCTTTTTAGTTCTCAGAGATTCTCAACTATTCTCACCCCTTCTCATTATTTTTAGTACATTCACCAGCACATCTGAATTCGACTGCTCATGGTGATGTACTAATGCCCCTCACTGACACAGCCGTCAGGCAAGCAAAGCCCAAAGACAAAGATTACAGCCTCAGCGATAACGCTGGCCTGTCTTTGTTCGTCGCCGCCAAAGGCACGAAAGCGTGGCACTTCCGTTTTTCATGGCACGGACAGCAACCGCGCATATCCCTGGGTACCTATCCCGAAATCTCCCTGAAAGAAGCCCGCGAGCGCCGAGACGAGGCAAGATCCTTTATTGCCAAGGGTGTCGATCCTCGATCTCAGCGCCGCGAAGAAAAACGCGCAGCCAGTACCGGCGCAGTCAAAACATTCGAAGTAGTGGCTAAAGAGTGGTACGACTTCAAGCTCCCTCGATGGGGAAAGGCCAAGAAGGGCGCTGCCGTGCAGGCACAACTCTATCTGGCCAAGGACTTGGTGCCAGCGCTGGGCAAAATCCCCATTGCAGATGTAAGGCGCGCTGATGTACTAGCGACCCTGAGGGTCATCGAGAAGCGCGGGGCGCTCAACGTAGCTAGAAAATGCAGGACCTGGCTGAACGAAATATTCCGCTTTGGCATCGCTTCGGATTATTTGGAGATTAATCCAGCGGCGGACCTAGATATCGTGGCTGCTAAAGAACCACCAGAGAAGCACAACCCCATGCTTAGACAGAAGGAGCTGAAAGAGTTTTTGGAGGCGCTGAATTGCGCTGATGTTACGGAATACACAAAGAGCGCCATCCGTTTATTGCTATTAACAGCAGTGCGCACCGGAGAACTGCGCAGCGCAATGTGGTCACAGTTCGACCTTGATGGCGCGCTTTGGACTATTCCGGCATCAAGCGTAAAGCAATTACAGAAGGTAATCAGGGCAAAAGGCGGGGATAACGTACCGCCTTATCTGGTGCCGCTCTCGCGACAGGCGGTTGCTGAGGTACGTAAGGTGCATGAGCTGACCGGCCGTTACAAATTACTGATCGCGGGTCGAAGTGACCCGAGCAAGCCAATTAGTGACGGCACGGTCAACGTTGCATTACGCCGAATGGGATATGAAGGCAGACTGACCGGGCACGGAATCCGCGCCACGATTTCAACGGCCTTGAACGAGATGGGCTACAACGAGGATTGGATCGAGGCGCAGCTTTCGCATGCGGGTTCAAGCAAGATCAGGAAAACGTACAACCACGCGGAGTACGTGGAGCAGCGGCGAGGAATGATGCAGGACTGGGCTGACTATCTGGACAGGCTGATGAAGGTTTAGGCCTATTGCGCCCTTTCACGAGCGGCGGCTCGGCTTGCTGCCCATGCCTCGACTTCCGACCGAATCCAGGCCACGGCCTGCTCTCCAACCTTGGCTTGACGTGGAAACTTGCCCCCAACAGCCATCCGGTAAATGGTAGCGGTGCTTAGGCCGGAGATTCGGCGCACCTCTGGCAAGCGGATGTATTCGATAAATTCTTCGGTATGCGCGGTATTCATTTGATGCTCCATGCCGCGCGTGGCGGCAGAAGGTGGTGATGGGTTATTCGGCGTCTTCTTCGTCTTCTGGCCAGCCTTTCAGGTCTCGCGCCCAGGCCGTCCACTGCTTGCGTTGCTCATCGCTCATTTCGTTCCAGCGCCCAGCAACCTTCGAAGAAACCACTTCACCCGCCTTGAGACGCACGGTTCCGCAGTTACTGCCGAGATCTTCGTCCGCATAACGAACAACGATTTCGTCATCTGGATGGAACCTCGAAAGCTCTGTCAGAACCGGAATCGGACACGACCAGGCGGTATCGAACGAGAGTTCACCAGCATCCAGCTCAATCACCTGGTCGTAGGCGTTCCACTTTGTGCCCCAAACATCCCGGGCGAAGTCCAGCGAATGGAAGTGCCCAGACGATCGCTTGTTGCGCAGCATCTGGATGAACTGTTCGAAGCACTCTTCGCGCAGTTGCAACACGTTGGCCTCGGTGCGGTTACGCCGTTCAAGCCCTGCAATTAAAGGATGATCGTTGAGCGGCTGAGCAGTGATCGCTTCCGCCGCGGTCTCGGCCTGCCCGCTGATGCTGTCCCAAGGGAACGTCCCTCGAAAGGGAAGGATGGTGTTGAAATCGATCTTGCCGCTTTCGTTGATCAACGACTTCAGGACGTGCGCTGGCGCGTGCACCTTATTGGTCACATGGTTTGGCATGGCAATAGAATTCCTCGCCCGCCGTACACCGGCAGGCATGCAGGGGGATTGGGGTTAGGGGGAAAGGTCAGGGTTTCCAGCGCCTGCCAACGCGGTACACCGTCATCAGGTTGTGATGGAATGGCACCTTGAGCACATGGTCGAAAAACTCACCCTTGCCGGAAATGAAACCAGTTGGCACCTTGGTTCCTCCAGTGCCGAATTCTCGCCAGCATTCTTCGCCGCCGTTCTTGTCCCAGTAGGCGCGCTCGCGTTTTGGAATCTCATCGTAGGTTTTTTCGAACACGGAGATATCGGGGATATCACAGATCCGGCGCCATGCTGGATTGCGCTTGCACCACTCGGCGCCATGCTGGGCAGCTTGGTCGGCGGAGTAAAACTCCCTCTTGGTTTGTTCATTCATCGCCATGGTCCTCTATAGATCAGGTAGGCCATGTAGAGCGGGGCGAAGATCATGGCGTCACCTTCAGGCCGGCGGCTTCCAGTGATGCCAGGTCGTAGACGGCTGTCTTCGCGCACATGGGGTCATCTATCTTTTCCGCATACTCGACATCCCAAACTGAGCGGCCTCCACCGCACGCGGCGTAGTCACCTACCACGGCATACGGCTTTGGCAGCTCCATCACCGCAGTGGCGCAGGAAGCCTGCCAGCCAGCCTCGAAACACGACCAACTGAGCACTTCATCAGCCCGTCGATATGCGCCCGGCCAGTCGTCACCCTGGATCAACAGGCCGGCCAACTTCGCTCGGCGCATCTTGTAGGCTTCACGCATCTTGTCGCTCATCCGATCACCGCCTTTATGGTCAGTACCAATGGAAGCCAGAAGAAGAGGGTGCAGCCAGCCATGCATTTGAAGATCATGCTGCGGCCCTCGCGGTGGCGACCTCATCGATGAGCGATTGCGGGAGCCTTACTGCGAATTCCCCTTCCGACCACGACAGGGGTTCAGACTTGCGGATCATCTCGTTCAGCAGTTCGAACGCAGCAAGCAACTGATCGTCGCGGATCTCGCCGTCTTCCGGCAGGTCATCGCAGAAATGGTCTTCCGGTTCGATTTCACGGGGATAATTCGGCTCACAGATGCAGAGTTGAACGTCAGCCAGTTCGATATCGCTGTCGATCAGGTAGTCGCGCAGGCTGTCCTCATCGAAGAAGTAGCGGTCGCCATCGAAGATAACCAGAGGCTCGCCGGCCCAGTCCTTGACTGGCATCGCCGCGAATTTTGCTTGGCACCGGACGTGTCGGCACTCATTGCAGGAACTGTTCACCTCATAAATAGGGTGTTCAGGGTTGATGTCGCAGCGTCGGTGAGTTGCGCCGCAGTAGCGGGCGAGGTTCTCGTCGTCGCCGAAAAATCGACCACCAGCGGAAACCCAGCCGGTTACCGTTTGGAGGCTGGCCGCTTCCGGAGCATCGAACATGATGATTGGCTTTTGTGCAGGCATGACTTCGTCCTTGCCGCTATAGCGGCTGACTTTGAAGGGGGAGGGAGTTACGGGTATTTCTTGCTGATGCGCTGGGCTATTTCTTCGAGCTCACCGGCAATTTCAAACATTTGGTTGTTGTCGCGTCGGGACACAACTGGGGATCGCTGAACGTTGCGGCCGCTCAGTATCTTCGCGGCCAGAAGGATCAGCCAGGCTTCGAACTTGCGGCGGATGAAGCGCTTCATTCCGGCTGCCTTGCAGCTCATAAGCTCGACGGCGATTTTGTCTCGATCCTCTTGAGTGATCATTCGGCCTCGCTTAGCCTTCTGCGCTTCGATGTTCCTGTAGCCGTAAGGCGTTTTGACTACCGTTGCGATGCCTGGACTGTCCTTTCCGATCCCGGTAGGGATTTGCTGTGCCGTACCTCCAGATGCAAAGAAGGCAGCTTTCGCCGCCTCCAGTCCACTTTGCCGCTTTGCGGCTTCAACGAATGCTTGTTCCATATCAGGCACCTTTCGAGCGACTGTTGATGTTGATTTCGTAGATCTCGGCGAGCTCACGAAGAACGGCCCGCGTAATCCCAAGCGCTGCGCAGATCTCAGCTTGCGATCGCGTGCCGGCCAAAGCCTTTATCTGAGTGACCATTGAGGCCCTTTTTTGGCGACGGGCTTCCATCGTCCTGGCGGTGCAGGTCGTGAACTCAATTCCGTGCTCGCTGGCGATCCGGTTGAGTGAGCGAGTGGAGCGGTGCAACGCCTTGGACGCGGCGAAGATCCCCGCGTCAGCGAACCTGTGAAGGGCTTGGGCGATGGCCGGCTCCTCTGCCTTATGGGCGTCCCATCTCATGCTGCTTTACTCCGGAGCTTCGCCTCGTAGCCGTCCACCAGCAGCTTGAACTGCCAGAGGTCTTCTTCGAGCTGCTCGATGTAGTCGTCGTCGCGCTTGAATTCCTGCAGCCAGAGCTGACGGCCGACAGGCTTGAGGAGGGGGCAGTACATACCGATATGCCACCACTTGCGGCCGGTGATCCACATGCAGCCCTGCACCTGGTCGATGACTTCGCTGGCATCGTTGTCGATGTGGAACGCGCGAAGCTTGTCAGGCGAAAGGAAACATTTGTACTCCGAACCGCCGTCTTCGCCGATGAACCCGTCTGCACTGGCGCCAAACACGCCGTCGTCAGTTTTCACCAACCCGACCTGTGTAACGATCAGGCCCGTCTGAAGTTCGTGTTCCATTCGGGCTTCGGGCTCGAGCTCATGCCCCCGGCGCATCTGCCAGGTTTCGAACCCGCCATCCAGCGGTGCGCCGCCGATACGCTCCACAGCCAGCTCGAAGGCGTAGGTGAGTGCAGCGTTGGACGGCTCGCCGACTTTCTCACCATCGAGAGCGCGCTGCACGACTTCGGCCTTCGGCCCAGCCTTGTAGCCAGCCAGGTCGCGGGCTTTGCTTTCGCTATGGCCGGCCAAGATTGCTTCAACGTATGTCCGCTGCTGGGTAGTGAGCCCGTTCACCTTGGAGCGGGCGGTGCTGAACATGCTTGCGGTGATGACCCCGGCGCGGCCTTGCAGCCACTCGGCAGATCCCTGCGTGCAGTTGAGGACAATCATTGTTTTGCCTCCAATATGTCTTTGCGCTTGGTGACGGCAATCTTCACCGTGTCATAACCGACCTTGTCGCCGCTGGCCTGCAAAACCTTCAATGCAGCCTGCCAGACATCTTTGAGCTCATCGGGTGAGGCTGTCTGTTCGACCCGCTCAAGGATGTCCGTAATTACTTGGGCTCGCATTTCCTCGCTATCCGATCCGTCCGCCGTCTGCGCGTCATCATCGCGAGCCTCACTGGTCGTGATGTTCAGCAGGGCGCACATCACGTAGCGCTTGCCATAGGTGGTGGATGAACCAACCGCCTGCACTTCGTTGCGCCCTTTGCCGATATCGGCCGGCAAGGTCATCGTGGTGTGTTCTCGGTGCCCGTCACGGTGCATCAAAATGCCGGTGACACTGATCGCCTTGTCGAGGTTTTCAACCTTGAAGGTGATTGCGAATCCGTGTCGCTGCATGATCGGCTTGATGATTCGCGTGATGTCGTCGAGCGTGGCGTAGGCGTTGCCGGTATGCAGGTTCACAGCGGCCTCGAAGACCGTTGGTATCTCGCACTGCATTTGCGCCATTCCGGCGTTGAATGCTGCTTCGGCGGCCTTATCCTGCATGCGTTCATGCATGGCGAGCAGGCGCTCCATCTTTTCGATATCGCAGGTCGGATCGGCGGCGGCGCGACTGATGACCGCCATGATGCTGTTGTCCGTCGAGATCGGCACGACGGCTTGCCGGCGCTGTTCCGGCATGATGATTTCGGTGGACATGGCGGCCTCCTCAGAAATGGATGGTGATGTTGGGGACTTCCCGGCGGGCGATTTTCAGAACGATGGCCTTGGCCAGTTCTTCGGTGATGTTCATCGACATCAGCGCCTCTTTGGCGGCGCCCATGATCTTCACCTTGTGGGCCTGATCGGCTTCGCGCTCCCGCTGCTGGCGGGCGGCCTCGTTCGCTTCGGCCTGCTGGCGAGCTACCTCGGCAAGGCGGGCTTGCTCTACGGCTTCAGCTTGTCGCTGCTCGGCGGCGACCCGCTCTTGCTCGGCTCGTTGTTCGGCAGCGATGCGATTGGCTTCTGCCTGGGCAGCGGCTCGCTCGGCCTGCTCTGCCTGCAATTGAAGTTGTAGGCGCTGGCGCTCGGCTTCTACCTCAGCATCGCGGGCCGCTTGCTCGGCGGCGCGCTGCGCAGCGGCAGCCTGATCAAGCAACTCTTGCTCGCGGCGGGTGGCGGCGTCTCGCTCAGCTTGGGCGCGTTGTTCAGCTTCGCGGCGGGTACGCTCTTCAGCTTCCCGGGCGATCTGTGCATCACGATCACGCTGCGCCTGTGCTTCGGCTTCGGCGCGCAACCGGATCAGTTCGGCCTGTTCGGCCTCGTAGCGCGCACGCTCGGCGTGCAGGGTGCGCAACTTGATCAGCGTCTGGTCTTTCACCTGGGCGGCTTCGGCCAAAAACTCTTCCCAGCTATCGCCGATTTCGAGCAACTCGAGGTCGGCGATGATCTTGGCGAGGTGCGCAGACGCAGGCGTCTCATCGAAGACGACCAGATCCTTGATGCACTGAATCTCGTTGTTGTGCCTGTTGATCCGTTCATCTTCGGCAGCCTGCCAATCGTCCAGAGGCTTCCTTACTTCCTTCTGCCAGGCTTCGAGTGTGTCCCACACGCGCTTGCGCTCAGCGTCAATCAGCTTCGGGATTTCCTTTTGTTTGGCGGAAATCTCTTTCCCTACCGCCTCAAGCGCGGTTTTCGATTTTGCGATCTGGTGCGCCATCGACGCATATGCCTCGCGCCCTTTGCGCGTCTTGAGGTCAGGTAGCACCTTTTTGAACTCGTCGACCTTGGCTCGAACCTGATCAAGCCATGGGTCGAGACCGTTCGGCTTGCTATAGACGGCCAAGGCAGTTTCTGCGGGCGGCACTGTGGCCAGTTCAGTGTTTGCGGACACGGGGATTCCTTGCCGCGGCGTGCGCAGCGCTTGAAGTTTAAAGTCAGGAGGTGATGCGGTCGGCGAGGGCGCTAAGCAGCATCAGGAAGGTGTAGATCGAGAGGACTCGAAACGAACCGCGCCGAATCAGGATGCGGCGTGCACGCTGAAGGCTGGTCATCGGAACACGTGGTAGGTGGTGGAGCGCGGCACCTGGCAAGTACCCTGGCCATCGCGAACGATGCCGTAAGCGCCTGCACCTGCTACCAGGACCGCAACGAGAATCCAGTAGACGAGATTCATGGTCGAGCCCTCACGGCGATGCGGCCTTGTTTGATGGCAGCTACCAGCGGAGGAGGGAGCGCCGAAACAGGAAGTTCGCGGGGGATGCCCGCACCGATAACTGCGAGGCTGCGTTCAATCTCTTCCAACTGTTCGTCGATCAGCGTTTTAATCGGTGCAGTGGTCATGCCGAAACTCCTTTCAGATGCGTGTTGCGCTCGACAAACTTGGAGTCCAGCGCGTCGCGGTAAAGGTTGGCGGTGGCGGTATCGATCAGATCGGCGAATTCCGCCATTTCAATCATGCCCATGACGAAGGTGCGATCCGGAACCGGAGTGCAGGACTTCTTCATCTTGGCGATTTCAAGGCCCAGCCGGGCCAGTGCTACCTGATTGCTCATAGCTCGTTGTCCTCGGCTTGGGCGATAAGGGCGTCATCTGCAAGAGGGCTCAGCAAGCGTCTGGCGATAACTCGCAACTGCTCCTTCGGGTCAGGAGCCGACATCAGGTCGAAAGCGCCGCCGCGAGCAACTGAGCTTCCAACAATCACGCCGATTACCATTTCTCCAATAGCGCTTTGGCTCCGACAGGATCCGCTGATGACGAACTGCTCAACTTCTTCAGCGAATCGCTTGAAGGTGATGCCCTGCTTCGGATTACCTTGGCGCTTGAATTTCACGTCACTGCAAAAATCAACGAGCTGCTCGGCGCCGTTTTCAATCCACTCAGCCCGAGCCACTTCCTGCGGGCTCTCGCTCACCATCGGAGGCAACTTCGCGTCGTGCATGGCCTGACAAGTCTTCATTGCTGCGTTCATGGCTGCCTCCAGGGTGGCGCAGAATTAGCTTTCGTAGCTGGCGTAATCAGCGATGTCAGGGTGGTTGTGGTTTTCTTCGCCGCACACCCGGCATTCCAGGTAGCTACAGTCGAAAGTCCCGTTGATCACCTGCGGATCGCCTGCCCAGTCGCGGACGAACTTCCAGTCATGGTCGACTTCGCCGTCGACGATTTCGCATTGTTTGTCGCTCATGGCGACCTCCGGTGTTTAGTGTTAAGCGGTGACTGGGACGGCTTCACGAAAGCGCGAGGGGCTCCAGTCGCACGACTCATCCGCAGGGATGTGGCCGAACATCGCGGTGCAGCGTTTGCAGTGCACGCAGTCGCCGCAGGTCTTGCCCTCGGGAAGGTTCATCTGATCAGCGTTGTCCGCCGACCGTGGGTACGGCGCTCTCTGTTCAGGCATGACTCTCTCCTTTGGTTAGGCGGTGGCCTTGGCGATGGTCTGCTCGAAGCGGCAAGCAAGCCCCGCGTTGACCTCGGCTTTTTCTAGGCTTTCTGCGGTGCATTTGGCTCGATGCAGCGCTTCGTAGCGTCGAAGTGTTTCGGCAGCGACGACCAAATCAGCCAGCAGATCTGGCGCAGTAGCCATCAACTTTGCGTTGGCTTCCGCGTCATCGTGTTCGATGCCATCAGTGAATACGCACTCGGATTCAAGGAGCGACGCGAGGCGCTGACCCTCGCCATCCTCGATCACCCAAAAATGCCGACCTTGAATAGGGTTCCATTTGCCCGGCGTGTGCTTCGTTTCCATGACTTGCTCCATCTGGTTTATCCAACAAAATTCGGATGCACTCATCCGCTCCGCTGGTTGCCGTTGGGCGCAGGGGTAAGTGCATTCGGGTGGTGTCGGGGAAGGGTGACTAAATCGCTAAAGGAACCAGCGAGCTTGGCCGATACGTCTTGGCATTAATGCCAAATAATTGAGATCTGGAGATATGAATGTTTCTGAGTAAAGTTCGCAGTGCTACAGCCATCGCGGTGATTGCTCTCGCTTATGCTGTCCCATCTCTGGCTGCCACCGACGTTGTCGCAGACCACAACACTGCGGTTATGGCTGTCGCATCCACCCAGGCGTGCGCGAAGAAACATCCAGAAGCAGGTATCACTTTAGAAAAATTCCTGACGGAGCAGAAAGAGGGCATGACTGACGAGATGGCGAAACACATCCGTGATGTTGCTACAAATCCTCGGTACGAAATGGAAGTGAAGCAGTCGATGGAATTCTTCAATTCCAAAGGCGGCCAGAGCTTGCTGGACAGCCTTTGTGGCGGGTTCATCACCGCGAAGTAAGTGCCTCGCTTGCTCACTTCGCTGTGATTCATTCCTGATGCAGGTGGGCGGTTATAGGCCGCAGTTTCGTCCGCATCGGGGTGTGATTTGGCAGGGATTCGAACCCTAAAGAATTACGTCGATTTCGGCAGCGCTACCTAGTCGACCGCACCCCGCACGCAGGGCGCCCCTGATCCGCCGAGGCAAACTCCAAATCACACCCCGATGCGCTCTCATAGAGAGGATCGGGCAGTTAACGACAGGCTGTCGTGGCGCTGGTTGTTCAATACGGCTTTTCGACCTTGCCTTGGTCTTGCAGGCTTTTGATGTGAAACAGGCCGTCCAGCATGGTGTCCATCTGTTTTGCCAATTGGATACGAAGGCCGTCTTTCAGGGCTCCCGATACGTTGCGCACGCTCTGGGTCATTTCCTTCGTGAAGTCTTCGGCGCAGACCTGAGTCATGATGTATTCGGCTCGGGTGACTGTGTTGTAGTCGCTCGTTGCGGCCTTGCCGGTCCGCGGTTCAACCTTGGCTGACCAGTAAGCGTTCACGGTCTTTTCCAGTTCTTTGCGAATGGTTGTGGCCGGGCCTTCTGGCTCGCCCCAGGTGTTTACCCGGCGGTATTCGCGCTCAAACGAACCGTTGATGGTTTCGTTGATCGCTGCCTCAATTTGCGCTGTTACGCGCTCGTTGAAGATCTTGTCGATGCGTTTCTTCAGTTCCGCAGCGACCATGCCGGAAAGGTCATCGCCGTCGCGCAGTAGCTCATCAGATACCTTGGCTACGATTGCGGTTTTCAGATCGTCTTCATTGATGTTGAGCATTTTGTGACTCCCGTTGATTTCCAATGCCGCCTCATAGAAGCGGCATCAGTAAATCTGTGGGTGTTTCATCTCCACCACGCGCATCGCCCGATTCATATCTCTGGCCAGGTCACACATTTCGTGTCCGGTGTTCTTCCTGGCTGGCTTGCGTGGTTTCGCGTACTCACATTAGGGAGTACGGCAGCTACCAGAGGCTGCATGGACGACGGTTTAGCTTTCTCACCACCGGGGTTGCCGGTACGTCGTTGGGTCACGTCAGGTTGTGTAAAGAGCGACTCCGAAATTGGAGCAGGCCCTGAGGCCCTGGCGAGCCCCTGTTGGGTGACTCGATGGAGTGACTATACGAATCCTCATAATTTTCGTCAATACGTTTTTGCATAATATTTTTCACGGGCGTAAAAAAGCCCGCTCGCGGCGGGCTTGTCCGATCTGAAAATTAGTCAGCGTATTGAGATTCGGTATCGCTTATTTGACTGATTAAGCTGCGCCTGGACGATTACAGGGATGTTACCGTTAACAGTAGGACGTATTGCCTCATACGCGCAGGGTACGATCGGATAGAAGGATGAAACGTCAGCCTTGTTTGGGATTAGCTTCAGATCCAGGAGGTCGTACTTTAGCGCGATGTCGGCCATCAGCGTGGCGCAGACAGCTGACCCATTGCCGGTAAGCTGTGGTTCGCTGGATTTGGTCTTATAAGCCTGGGCGCGTTGCAGCGAAATAACCTGCTGTCTCAACGGTGCCAGGTCGGGATTTTCAACGTAGAACCGATCATCGCAGCGCAAGGCCTTCACCGATGCTGCGGCTTGATTTGATTTGGCTATGAGCGCATCGATTGCAGCGCAAGCGGTGCTGGTGTAGTCGCCACTAGCAATGCAGGCTGGCGCAGAGGATAGATATTCCTGGTCTATCTCCCTGAATTCAGACATGTCGCAGGATGCAGCCAGCGCCGCTCCAGGGGCAATAAGGGCGATCAACAGAGAAATACTTTTCATGGCGCGACCACTCTCATTGCTAGTTTGTTTAGCGTTAATTATAGGCCTGATCGCTCACTGATTCAGCGCTGATACAGGCTTACAACACTGATCGCGGCCACTTGGCGTCTACGACTCGGCCAACCACTGACCAGGTGTCGTCCACCTCCACCGTAGGAAACGCCGAGTTTAGCGGCTTGAGGTATGCCCGACCAGAATCCCAAATAAACTGCTTAAATGTCGCCTCGTTGGTGTCAATCAGTTTGGCCACAACATATTGGCCGCTCTCCACGTCGCCGCCGGGCGCCACTAAGATTAACATCCCTTCGCTGAAGCTCATCCCATTGGTAGAGGTCATCGATGGCCCGCGAACCTTCAGCCAGAAGCCATTAGGGCCGGCCCATGCGTCCGAAGGGTGCATAGCTTCGAACTCACCAACATTGAACAAATCCATCGCCTCCGCTGCAACCCCTGCCTGCACCCAGCTTATTTCTGGGTACTCGTAATACCGAGTTGGCCCTGGAGCCGACTCGACGTTGGCATCAAAAGAGCCATCACCAATACCGTACATAAGCCACTCTGGAGAAACCCTGAAGGCTCTTGCCAGCTTGGCGATAGTCGGCATGCGCGGGCTCGAGCTCTCTCCAGACAAAATCCGGTTGATCGTTGGCTGAGGAACGCCAGACCTTTTCCCGAGCTGGGTTTCGTTCAATCCAGTCTCTGCCATTTTCGCGCGAATGCGCCCAGCGATGTCCATTACTCACCAAATATACAAATGCGGATTATGAGAATTCTATTGCATGAGAGCATGCGTATTCGTATGATTCCTCATGCAAAACCTCATAGGATTCCCGTCATGACAGTTCAAGAGATGTTGAATCGCCTTTTCCAGCTCGGGCTGTCGCAGACAGAAGTAGCTGAACACTGCGGCACCACGCAGGCCACGATCTCCCGCGCAACCAGCGGGACGATGGTCGGCTACAGCACCGGCAAAGCCATTGAGCTTCTGCTTGCTGAGCGCGAGAAGACCGCGAAGAACACCGAATTCCAAGCCGCTTAACCACCTTGCATGCTCAAAGGAGCCAAACGATGCACTTCGATCCAAGCCACATGCACGACAAGCCCACCAAAGTCCGCCTGGATGAGGTGGCTGACGATCTGCTCACCGCGATGGCCCGTTTCCAGCGCACACAGAAAGCCGTCCTCGCCCGGGAAATCCTCGAGCGCGGCCTGAACCAAATGATGGAAGAGCTTAACGCGAAAACCGACGTGGCCTGAAGTGGCCGAGGAGGCCCTGTGCCTGAAACAAAAGAGCTGGATGTACAGCTTGACGGGAGAGGTGCCCGAGAACTGGAGCTACTAGCCAGGAGACAGGGAATTTCACCCGAAGAGTTGGCAGCAAAAATCATCAACAAAGAGCTGGATCGAGTAACCCGCCCACCAAAAAGCCGCAGCAACGTCGCTTCCATAGGACGTAAGGGCTGATAAGTCCCCTAGGGACTATTGAGGATCTGCCAGTGAAACAACCATCCACCAAATCGCAGGCACAAAAAAACCGACGGATCAGGTCGGTTCTTTTAACAGCGCTTGCAACAACGTTCTGGAGCGAATAATGCCCACTACCCAATCAATCGTCAATACCCCATCCGGTGTCGCGACACGTTTTTCGAATTCTGAAAACGTGTCGCGTACCACTATGTCTTCACGAGAGGTCGCCGAACTAACTGGGAAGGCTCACTTCCACGTGAAGCGCGACGTTCTTTCGATGCTGAAAGACCTTGGAGAGGATGCATCCAACTTTGGATGCATCTATCTCGACCCGCTGAATCGTGAGCAGACCGAGTACATGCTTGATCGTGAGCATACCGACTGCCTGCTCACCGGTTACAGCGCCGCCATGCGGATGACAGTGATTCGCCGCTGGCATGAGCTGGAGACCCAGTCCGCGCAACCTGTGTCTATGCCGTCGTACGCGGAAGCGCTGAGGCTGTACGCCGACCAGATCGAGCAGACAGCAGTTCTGCGAATCGAGAACCACCAGCAGGCCTCCAAAATCCACTCCATGGAGAACCTGTTCAAGGAAGGGATGACCCACACCCAATTCTGCAAGGGCCTCAATGGGGTCAACGTCATGCAGGTGGGCAAATTCCTTGAGGGTCGCAACTGGCTCTACAACGAGAGCAAATCCGGCCTGCGCTTCCGTGTGGCGTCCTACGCCCGCGACAAGTACATGACCGAGCACCAGCACGAAGTCACTCCCCACGGCCGCGAGCCGTTCATTTCCTTTACGCCGGTTCTGCTGAAGAAGGGCGCTGCACGCCTGTACGACCTATACCTGGCTGGCGAGCTGCCCATGAAGAAGACCTGGGACGGCCTGTTCACTCACGACAAGGCGATGCGGGGTGCGGCATGAGCCGGGTAACGATCGTTCTCGACAGCCCCACAGAGCCAATCCACTTGGGCATGACGCTAGCTGGCGGTCGCCTTACAAGCGCATGCCTGGGCGATCAGTCAGAGCTTCTCGAAACAACCAAGAAGCTCCAGCGCGCCCTGTTCTATTACAACCAGATGCCAGAAGGCGAGCGTCTTGCTATTGAGCGTGAAGCCGCGCGTGTCATCGCCAAATTGGAGGCCGCGTAATGGCCGGGGACTGGATCAAAATGCGAGTAGACCTTCAGACGCACCCGAAAGTATTCCGCATGGTGTCCGCATTGCAGGCGGACAGATTGCGGATTATCGGCGGACTGCACATCGCTTGGAGCATCTTCGATACCCACTCCAATGATGGCGTGTTGGTGGGTTACACCGTCGATGCGATGGACGCTGTGGTGGGCTGGCCGGGCTTTACCAAGGCCATGATTGATGTCGAGTGGGCATCCGTAAATGATGGTGGAAGCCTTGTAATGCCTCGCTTTGACGAGCACAACGGGGCCAGCGCCAAGCGCCGCGCCAACGATTCCGAACGCAAGCGCAACGAACGCAAAAAACCTGTCCGCAATTTGTCCGCTTCGGATGCGGACAGTTTGCGGACCAGAGAAGAGAAGAGAAGAGAAGAGAAGAAAGAGCAAGATCAAAAGCAGGGCGCTGGCGCGCTGGTGAAGAATCCGAAGTTTGATCCTCTCACCGCAAGGCCTGAGAACGTCTCCGAAAAAGCGTGGGCCGACTGGTGCCAGCACCGCAAGGAAATCCGCAAGCCACTGACTGCCAAAAGCTGTGAGCAACAGGCCAAGGCGCTTCGAGGCCACGCCGCGCCGGATCAGGTGCTAGCCACCTCGATCGCCAATGGATGGACGGGAATATTCCCAGACAAGCCCGCCAGCAACGTCCACCCGTTCCCGGCCTCACGCCACACAGGATTCTCTGATCGCGATTACAAAGCCGGCCTGATTGCCCGGGAGGATGGTTCCTATGGCTTCTGAAAACGTCGTCGCCATTCCGGCACCAGCTTACCCGCCAGGGACGCGAATCCAGCCAGCCACCTGCGAAACCCATGGGGAGTACGAGCAGAAGGTCTATTCGGTGCTGGGCCGCGACCTGAAGAGCGGTTGCCCTGAGTGCAGTCGCATCCGCGCCGAGGAGGAGGAAGGCCGCAAGCAGGCTCAGGAATCCCAACTGCTGCGTATGCGCATGGCCGAAAAGCTCGGCGCAGCGCTGATCCCTAAGCGCTTCGTGGGCAAGACCTTCGATCAGTACGTCGCGAAGACCGCCGAACAGCGCAAGGCCCTGAACACTTGCCGCCGGTACGCCGCCGAGTTCGTGGATATTGCCGAGACTGGGCGCTGCCTGTTGCTGCTGGGCAAGCCTGGCACCGGCAAGACCCACCTGGCCGTGGCAATCGCCAACCAGATCATGGCGACCACCACCTCGACAGCCGTGTATCGCACCGTGGGCTCTGTGCTCCAGGCTATCCGCGCTACTTACGACAATTCCAGCGACAAGTCCGAAAACCAGATCCTGTCGAGCCTGATCAGTCCCTCACTGCTGATCCTGGACGAGATCGGCGTCAGCAAGGAGAAGCCCAGCGACTTCGAACTGACCACCCTGTTCGCAATCATCAACGGCCGCTACGAAGAGCTGAGGCCCACCGTCATCGTTTCCAACCTCGACGCGAAGGCCTTGGCCAGCGCTATCGGCGAACGTTGCGCAGACAGGCTGCGGGAGGGCGGTGTGATCGTGATTCCGTTCGAGTGGGAATCACAGCGCGGCAAGGAGGGCTTTTGACATGGCAGTTACCAGCATTCGATACAGCACCGCCCCAACCAAGCCAAAACCGCAGGCCGGCGACGAGCGCTTCCTGAAGGGTCGTGGCGTCCAGCAAATCCGCCAGCAGCAGTACAGCAAGATGTACAGGGCCTACATGGTCAGCAATGGCCGCCCGGTGTGGGAGTGGGTCGACAAGGGCAGCGAGAAGGATCGCACGTCTGAGGCATGGCTCCAGGCTCGCAAGTCGGAGCGCCTGGCATTGATCGCAGAAGCAGCGGAGCAACGGACATGATCGACAAGATGCGTGAAGAGTTTGAGCGCACCAATGGCCGAGATCACCGGCGCCAGCCGCCAAAGGGTAACAACTACATCGACCCGATGGCCCAGGCCGATTGGGAGTCGTTCCAGAAGGGCTGGAGGCAGTCCCGGGCTGCTGTAGTGATCGATCTGCCAGTCGAAAGCACCGAATGCGTAGATGGTGAGTTCGTCTACTTGGGCCTGGCTCGCGCCGCCATCGAAGCCGCCGGACTGAAGGTGAAGCCATGACCGACCACACAAAACTCAAGATTGCCGCCGAGGCCGTTAAGCAATCCTATGCGGACCTGTGCGAGCACGGCGGCGACGAATTTGCCGAAGCCTGGAATACGGCCGAGATGGCCTATGACGACGCAGCCAACCCTGACGTTGTTCTGGCCCTGATCGCCGAGAACGAGCGCCTGAACGCTGATTGTTCGAGTATGCGCGGAAGCCTGAAGACCTATTCAGTGAACACCAAAAAGCTCGTCAGAGATGGATCGAAAGCATCTCGGGAGCGCGACCAGGCAGAGCAGGATTACAAGGATGTCGTCGGCACCATTGAGCTTCGCGATATCGAAATAGCCACGCTCCGCGCCCAAGTCGCCGGACTCAAGACCGGCTACGAAGCCTACGAGCGGGTGAATGCTGAGCTGAAGGCTGAGTGCGAGGTGCTGCGCAAGGATGCAGATCGCGCCGCGTATTGGAAGCAGCGCGCCAAGTCCGCTGAAGGGCACCTGTTCTCCGGTGATTTCCGGGCCGCTGCAATGGAGCTTCACAAGTACTCGCGATTCGAGTCTACGCCATGGCCCGAACTCACAGGATCGCAGCATGCGCTGATCACAAGCGCTGCAGGAGCAGTGATTGCCACTGTCAACAGACTTCGGGATGCGCGACGCCCAAAGAATCGCGACGAGACGGATGCAATCATCTGGTGTGCGTGCGGCGACGGCCATGCAGCGAACAGCTATGGCGCTGGCTTCATGGATGCGAACAGCGGGGTTTGTTGGAGCTGCGACGCCGCCATGGGCCAGGGAGATCGGTCATGACTCTCGACTCAATCGCTTTGTGGCTTGGATACGGCTCAATGATCGTAGGTGGATTGCTGGTAATCGCGGCGATGCTCTTCATTGTCGGGTGCGCGCTTGCTGCGATTGCCAACAAGAGCCTTCGCGCGCTGATCCGCATCTATGACCTGAACACGCTGCGCGCGACCATGCGCAAGCTTGAGGCGGAAGGGAAGGTCAGCAAGAAGACAGGGGTGCAGTCATGACTGACAAGATCAGCGTCAACTGCCGCTCCATGCTCACCGAGGCCATCACCCGCATGTCCAAGATGTTCGAGGACAAGCACTTCGTGGTGGTGAGCCTACGCCCGGGCAAGGACCGCACCCTTGACCAGAACCGCCTGTGGTTCGCGATGTACAAGCGCATCGCCGAGATGACCCAGATCGGTGACGCTGGGGAGGCGCGCAAGTACTGCAAGCTGCATATCGGCGTTCAGATCCTGCTGAACGAGGACGCCGGGTTCCAGGCTGACTGGTACCGGGTGATGCGTCATCTGCCCTACGAAACGAAGCTGGACATGATGGGCGAGTGTCATTTGTTCGGCCCTGACGGCTTCCCGGTGACCAGCCTGTTCAATCGCGCTCAGGGTATTCAGTACACCGATCGAATCGCTGCCTACTTCACTGGCCACGGCGTGGTTTTCACTGATCTGCTGAGCAAGGAGGCTGCATGAGCCAGAAACTCACTTTGCGCTACATCGCTTGGCAGGTTTCCACCGGCATGCTTGACCGCGATATGTACCTGGAAGCCTGGGGCGGCCTTTGCCAGTTTTCCTTCGCAGTCACTGCATTCGTTCTTCGGCTGCTGATGCTATTGACCTTCCCTGTATCAGTTCCATTCCTGTGGGGGTTCCTGCGAGTGATGGAGCCGATCAACCATAAGCGGCGAAAGGCACGTTTCGACAAGGTCGCGAAGGCCCACCGCCAGCGCTTGCAGGAGGAGGACTGATGCTCGCCACCAAACAACCCAAGCCAAAGACCTGCAAAAACCCAGCATGCAGCGCCTCATTCGTCCCGCAGCGGCTGGGGCAGGCGGTATGCAACTACTCCTGCGGCCTGGCCATCAAGGACGTGAATCAGGACAAGGCGCGCAAGTCTCTGGCCCAGATCGAACGCAAAGAGATCAAGATCCGCAAGGAGAGGCTGAAGAGCAGGGCGGATCACCTGCGTGAGACGCAGACCGTGTTCAACGAATGGATCCGCCTGCGTGACGCCGCGCTGCCGTGTGTGAGCTGCGGCCGGCACCAC
This sequence comes from Pseudomonas sp. Emmai, assembly GCF_055179735.1. Taxonomy (NCBI): domain Bacteria; kingdom Pseudomonadati; phylum Pseudomonadota; class Gammaproteobacteria; order Pseudomonadales; family Pseudomonadaceae; genus Pseudomonas; species Pseudomonas sp. Emmai. The sequence continues at coordinate 3,816,009 of NZ_CM143685.1, forward strand.
GAAGGCCAATTCCATGCTGGGCACTATCGAACGGTTGCGGCAAATCCAGAGATCCGCTTCGAGCCGCTCAACGTGTGGAAGCAGTGTGCGCCCTGCAACAACCACAAGTCCGGCGACATCGTGAACTACCGCATCGAACTGGTGAGGCGAATCGGCGCCGAAAAAGTTGAATGGCTCGAAGGTCCTCATGAGCCCCGGCGCTACACCATCGAAGATTTGAAGACCATGAAGGCGCACTACCGGGCGCTGATCCGTGAACTGAAGAGGGCGGCCGCATGAACTGGAAAGCCACCAGCAAGAACTGCATTTCCTCGGAGGAGGGCTATCAGATCAGCAAGTACGCCCTGCAGGACGGACCGGCGTACGTCGCGAGGTCGCCGGCGGGGAAAATCCTGCACTCCGGCAAAGACCTGGCCAAGGCCAAGGCGGCATGCGTTGAACATTTTGAACTGACCATGGGGAAGGCGGCATGAAAATCAACTCAGCGCGTCAGGCATGGCATGACTGCAAATACAACCCGGCCCCCGGCCAAACCTCAGATGTTGTTCAGTTGGGCGTGGTGGTGCAGAACACAGAGCGAGGGCCGACGGCGAACCATGCGATGCACAGCGCACTGGCTGGGCACATCCAGTCGGTAATCGCCAGGCTTCACCCGCAGATTCGCGTCTTCGGTGATTTCATGTACGCCGCCGAGCAGAGTGACGACATTCGCGAAGCAGCCGAAGATGTGGTGTTCCTTCTGGTGCAGAACAGATCGCCGCGGATGACGGCGGCCAAGCGGGAGAAGTTGGAGTACGTGGTGAAAGGCGTAATGAGTCGTTACCGCTACATGCACCAGGGCGGCCAGTCGGCCAACGAAGACCCGCTGGCCAACGCCGAGAAGTTTCGGGCGTGGATGTGGCAGGTGCATGGTGTCCGGTTGGAATCCTGCAATTGGGAGCGCGATTGGGGCGGCGCGCTGCAACTGATCTTCGAGTGCTGTGAGGATCTCGACCGTCGTGCGCTCAGTCCTGTAGCAGCGGTGATTTACGAAATGCGCGAGGCCGCTTGAGGGCCTATTGCGTTCCCGTGCGGCTCATGGCATGATTTCGCCATCCTGATAATTTTGCCTTCGGCAACCTACTATGAATTTAAATGAAATTTGCGGTCTGGTTGCATACGACGAGTCGTCTCATACTGGATTGAGATGGCTTGTTGATCGAAGGGGCTCTGTTCGAAAAGGCGATCCTGCTGGGTCGCTTCTTGAGCATGCGAAGACCGGTCGAAAATGTTGGCAGGTTCAGTTGGGTGGGGTAGTGCAACTGGCTCATCGAGTTATTTACTCCTTGCGAACTGGTGACCAGATCCCTGAGGGTGTGCAGGTCGACCATATCGACGGTGATTCCACCAACAATCGATTCGACAATCTTCGCCTGGTCGAAGCCGCTGGCAACATGCGCAACAAATCGCAGTACGCCACCAACACCACGGGAATGACCGGCGTTAGCCTGACCAGCAAAGGCTACTACCAAGCATCGGCCCAGGGGGTTGATGGCAGGTCGATGTACAAGTGCTTCTCCCGGAAAAAGCTTGGGGATGCGCAAGCGTTAAAGATGGCCTCTGAGTGGAGAGCAAGCCGTATGGCAGAGCTCAATTCGCAGGGTGCTGGCTACACCGAAAGGCACTTGTCTCACTGAGTGCGCTGATCCAAGAAAACCCGGCCACTGCGCCGGGTTTTTTATTGCTCAAAATTCACTGCAGCCAGGGCAGCCTTCGGGAGGCCTGGACGCTGATAAGCCGGTAGTGCAGCGCTACGGAAAAACACCGGCAGCCCGCGCGCCCTGACCTAACACGCTTTCAGGGTGGCGCGAGACCGAAACGGCGAGATCGATGCACTTGGGTGTCGACGCCGTGATGGCCTTTGGCTGGCAGCGTGGGAAGACACGCGCACCTATTCAGGGCCTCGACATTGATCGGGGCCTTCTTGTTTTCGGCCCCGCCACACCCTTCGCTCTGAGCTGGGAGTGCCGCCGGGGCTGATCTATTCGCCGCTGCTCCCCAGCGTTTGGCCGCCACCTGACGGCCTTTTTTATTCAATCATGCAACTGAGAGGTCGAGCGCATGGAATTCCTGCATCGCTTGCTCGACAAGGCCGACCTGATCCTTGCCGGGGTAGTCGGCGCCATCATCGCGAGTTGGTGGAGCAAGGACGATCTGAAGGATCTCTGGTCCTGGGTCATCTTCCTGCTGACGGGTATTGCCTGCGCCCTGTACTTGACGGGCATAGTTTGCGACCGCCTGGCTGTGACTGATCCCAGCAATGTTGCCGGTGTTGGGTTCCTTCTTGGGGCGTTCGGCGGGTCACTCCTGACCGCCATCAACCGGGCCATCAAAGCCGCCGACATCTGGGCGCTTATCCGCTCGAAGCTCGGAGGGGGTTAATTCATGAGCCTTCAAACATTGAGCACGGCTTTCGTCTCCATCATCGCCATCTGGGCGACCTGGTGCGTACTGAGCCACAAGGTGAGAGACGGTATTGTCGGCAAGATCATTTACGCGGCGATCGCCGTGTCCGGGTTTGCGATTGCTACCCGGGGAGAGGCTGTACTCCTCAGCCCCAGCGCTGCAGGCGTCACCTTCCACGGAGCGCTCGCATTGGCTGGCCTAAGACACTGGTTCGTCGCCAACCACTGGCCGCGCGTCAAGGCATGGCTATGCCGGATGCTGAACTGCGAGCGCTGCCTGAACTGTGACAAGGCGCCTGGTGGTATCGATCGCCGGGGCAAGTAATCCGCGCCACGATTTGGCGCATTCGAAAACGTGGCGCGGAGATAGAGGTTTATGAATAGGCCTCGACCTCCAGCCTCATTGCTCGAACTGTCGGACCTATCCGACTTCGGCATCCGGTTAACGCCGGCGCCAGAAGTGTGGGAATGGCTCCAAGCCGAGATCCTTGCTGACACCGGCACCATTCACAACGAAGACCATGCCCACCTACTGGATGCAGACATCCGGATCATGTGGGCGTCGTCGAGCTTCGCCAAGCAGGGCCGCACGATACTAGGTCAGGCCGAACAGGTAGCGTTCCGCGCTGGTGGCTGGCAGAAGGCCCGGATGGAGCAACAGATGCGCGATTGGTTCGGCGACGTGCCGACCTACATCATCACGCTGGCCGCTGACTACTGCGACCAATGCAGCGACACCGACTTCTGCGCCCTGGTTGAGCACGAGCTCTATCACATCGCTCAGGCTAAAGATCAGTACGGCGCACCCAAGTTCACCCAGGAAGGATTGCCCAAGCTTGAGATGCGCGGACACGACGTCGAGGAGTTCGTCGGTGTTGTCCGCCGCTACGGTGCAAGCCCTGACGTTCAAGCGTTGGTGGATGCAGCAAACAGTCCTGCTGAGGTGGGGAAATTGAACATTGCGAGGGCCTGCGGAACCTGTCTGCTCAAGCTGGCCTGATTCTGGACAGGCATTGGACGGATGAGAATTTATGGCAGCCCTTCAAAACGACGTGAAGGCCTTTATCGTTCAGGCCCTGGCGTGCTTCGACACACCTTCTCAGGTGGTTGAGTCTGTCCAGAAAGAATACGGGGTTACGATCACCCGCCAGCAGGTTGAGACACACGACCCGACAAAGACTTCCGGCAAGTGCCTGGCCAAGCGCTGGGTGACGCTGTTCGAGGACACCCGCAAACGCTTCCGTGACGACACCGCAGACATCCCAATCGCGAACCGGGCATTCCGCCTGCGCGCTCTTGGCCGGATGGCTGAGAGAGCCGAGAGCGTGAAAAACCTTGCGCTCGCCGCTCAGTTGCTTGAGCAGGCCGCAAAGGAAACCGGTGGCACCTACACCAACAAGCAGCAGGTAGATCTCAGTTCGACCGACGGGACGATGACTCCCGCAAAGGACCGCCCGATTGACGCCGAGCTGGTTAAAGCCCTGGTAGACAAGCTGGTGGACTGATGGCTATCAAACCGATCGAGTGGGACGCGCTTACCGTTGGCGAGCGCTCCGCCTTGGTCGCGGCTGGCGAGCATAGCCCCCTGGCCTTTACCAGTCTGTGGTTCAACATCACCCAGGGCGACAGCTTCAGGACGAATTGGCACCACCACTACTTCGACTACGCGGCCCGCAAGATGCTTGTCGGTGACGCGCAGAACATCGTCGTGAACATCCCGCCAGGCGGCACCAAGACTGAGTTCTGGTCCGTCCACCTGCCGGTCTACACGATGGTCAAGCACCGTCGGGTGCGAATCCTCAACACCAGCTATTCCAAGAGCCTGGTGGACGAGAACAGCGAGCGCAGTCGTGCCCTGGTCAAGTCTGCCGAGTTCCGCGAGTTCTACCCCTTCGATATCGAGAAGGACAAGGTAGACGACTGGACACTCGCCAAAGACGGTAAGCGCGTACACCAACTGTTCAGCCGCTCCAGTGGCGGACAGATCACCGGTGTTCGCGGCGGCTACATGGGCGACGAGTACAGCGGCCACATCCAGGCGGATGACTGGGACAAGATCGACGATCTGTTCAGCGAGGCAAAGCGGCGCAAGTCGCACACGCGCCTGGTGAACACCCTGCGCAGCCGGAAGGCGCACAGCGGCACACCATTCGTTGCCATCCAGCAGCGCGGCCACATCGACGACTCGACCGCGTTCCTGTTGTCGGGCGGCATGGGCCTGAAGATCGATCTGCACATCAAGATCCCGGCCCTGGTCAATCAGGAGTACATCGACAGCCTGCCCGACGGTATCCGCGAGCGCTGCATCAAGAGCGTGTGCGGGTCTGAACAGGTAGACGGCTACTGGTCGTACTGGCCTGCCAAGGAGAGCGTTCACGACCTTATCGCGCTCCGCACGGCTCACCCGTACACCTTCAGCAGCCAGTACATGCAAGACCCCGACACGCTCGACGGCGGGATCTTCTCGGCAGACGACTTCCAGTACTACGGCGACGTGGATGCCGGCGCTGATCTTCCGGTACCGGACAAGTTCGACTACCGCTTCATCACCGCAGACACCGCACAGAAGACCAACACCTGGAACGACTGGACGGTATTCGGTGAATGGGGCGTTGCCACCCCGCCAGGTGAAGAGAAACGCATCTATCGGCTTGGAATGAAGCGCGGCCGGATGGACGCCAAGACGTTACGCCGCGAGTTCGAGGCGTTCGTCAAAGGCTCCTGGGCCAAGAACGGCAATGTCAACGGCATCCTGCGCCGCGTGTACGTCGAGGACAAATCAAGCGGTACCGGCCTGATCCAGGAGATGGAAAAGCGCCTGCCGCTCAAGGTGACGCCAGTTCCTCGGGACCGCGACAAGCTGACCCGCGCCCTGGACGTGCAAGGCTTCCACGCTGCCAAGCTGGTCTGCCTGCCCTACGACGACAGCCAAAACTACGAGTTCGTGTGTGAGGTCGCATCCTTCACCGCCGACGACAGCCACAAGTACGACGACCAGACAGACGTGATGATCGACGCTCTGTCCGAGGTTTACATCAAAGGCAAGCGCTCAATCCGCGACCTCCTATAACCAAATTGGTGACCCCATGAGTAAGAAGGGCCAAGCGCCAGCAACCAAAAAGCTGGGCAAGGCCCTCACTCGGGCCTTGGTTGAATACAAGGCTGGCACGAAACAGACCGCCGACGGATTGGTGAACGTCGTGTCCGGCCTGGGCACCGAAAAGGCCAAGCGCTCCCACAACCAGTTCGAATACGGGTTCCTGAACAACTTCCAGCAGCTCGACGCGGCCTACCAAACCAGTTGGCTTGCACGGGCGATCGTGGACTACCCGGCCGAGGACATGACTCGCGAGTGGCGCACCCTCAAGTGCGATGACGCTGACGTGATACGGGCCGAGGAAGACCGCTTGAACCTTCCTGCCATGGTGAGCGAGGCGACAAGCTGGGCTCGCCTGTACGGTGGCGCAGGCATCCTCATGCTGACCAATCAGGACCTGACCAAGCCGCTCAAGCCGGAGAAGATCAAAAAGGGCGACCTGTACCGCCTGCTGGTGATCGACCGCTTCGACATGACGGCGATGGATCTGAATCAAACCAACATCCTGGCTGCGAACTACTTGCAGCCGGAGTTCTACACCATCTCTGCCGGCGCCCAGCAGATCCATTGGACACACTTCGCCCGGTTCGCCGGCGCCAAGCTTCCGCGCCGCCAGCGCGCACAAACGCAGGGATGGGGCGACTCAGAGCTGCGCAAGTGCCTCGACGACGTGATGGACATCGTTGCCAGCAAGGACGGCATTGCCGAGCTGATGCAGGAAGCGAACGTCGACATCATCAAGCGTGTCGGCCTCTCGGATGAGCTGGCCAGTGATCAGGACGACGCCATCACGGCGCGTTACGCCCTGTTCAGCATGATGAAGTCGTCTATCAACCTGGCGCTGCTGGACGACGAAGAGACGTATGACCGCAAGACCCTGGACCTTTCCGGGGTTGCTCCGGTTCTCGACCTGCTGATGACTTGGATCGCCGGTGCCGCTGGTATCCCGGTGACGCGCCTGTTCGGTGAGTCGGCCAAGGGCCTGGGCAACGATGGACAGGGCGACGACACCAACTACCACAACCATCTGTCCTCGAAGCGCCTGACCCAGATTGACCCAGGCCTTCGCCAGCTGGATGAGGTGATGGTGCGCTCGGCCACCGGCCGGTGGATCGAAGACTTCAACTACGTCTGGAACCCGTTCAAGCAGCCTGACCTTGTGCAGATCGCCCAGGCCAACAAGGCCAACGCCGAGACGGACATCGCCTACAAGGATGCGGGCGTGATCACCACCAGCCAGATCCAGCGCAAGTTGCAGGCTCAGGAGCTCTACCAGTTCGACGACGAGAAGATCGAAGCGCTGGAGGCTGATGAGGACCTGACCATGTTCAACGATCCGGTGGATGACGACGACAACAGCGACAACAGGAAGCCGTCATCTGACGCCGCACCCGCTCCGCTCTATGTGTTCAGGCCGGTTCTGAACGCCGACGAGCTGATCAGTTGGGCCAAGTCGCAAGGCTTCACGCAAACCCTGCCAGCCGACGATTTGCATGTGACCGTTGCGTTCAGCAAGGCGCCTGTCGATTGGATGAAGGCCGGGGAAGCGTATGGCTCGCGTGATGATGGTGGCGTGACTGTTCGCCCTGGAGGCCCTCGCATGATTGAGCAGTTCGGTGAGGGCGCTGTCGTTCTGGCGTTCAACAGTTCTGACTTGTCGTGGCGCCACATGTCACTGCGGGAGATCGGTGCTTCGTGGGATTACCCGGAATATCAGCCGCACATAACCATCACCTACAACCCGGGCGATGTTGATGTGAGCAAGGTTGAGCCATATCGCGGGCAGATCGTTCTCGGGGCCGAGGTGTTCAAGCCGATCAAGCAGAACTGGAAGGCCGATGTCAGCGAGGAGTGATCCATGGACATGATCGGCATCCAGTACAACGCCAAGCTGCAGCGGCTGGTGAAGCAGGTCAAGGCGTCGATCGGCAAGGAGATCATGCCACTGGTTCGCCAGTTGGCTCCGGAGTACACGCAGGACGCGGTGGTCACGACTGATGCCTGGTCCGACCTGATTCTCAACGCCATCTCCATGTTGGTGAGTCGCTGGTCGTCTCCGACGGTTCAGTCAGCAGGTGCGCGGATCGCTGGCGAGTTCGTTCAGTCGTCGCTCAAGAAGTCAGAGCGCGAACTGAAGAAGTCGGCCGGCATTGACGTTTTCAGCGGCTCCAAGACGATGCAGGACTACCTGCACGCCTCGACTCAGCAGAATGCCCAGCTGATCAAGTCCATCCCGGCCAAGTACCTCGAAGACGTGCAGACGCTGGTGATGGCCAATATGCGCTCCGGCATGCGGCCGGGCTACATCGAGAAGGCGTTGCAGGAGCAGTTCGGCGTTACGCAGCGCCGCGCCAAGATGATCGCCCGCGACCAGACATCGAAGATCCAGGGTGAGCTGGCCGAGAAGCAGCAGAAAGACGCGGGCTTTGAATTCTTTCAATGGATCGACTCCGACGACAGCCGTGTTCGTAGCCGTCATCGCGAGATCGCCAACAAGGTAACCGCCTACGGCAAAGGGATTTACCGGTGGGACGACCTGCCGCTGAGTTCCGACGGCGTACCGATCAAGCCCGGGTCTGATTATTCCTGCCGATGCATCGCGCGCCCAGTGAGCGCTCGCGAGGTCAAGGCCAACCAAGACGCAGGCCGCACAGCGCCTGGCGTCCTTCGATAATTCATCCAATCCGCGAGGCCGCAACATGAAGTGCACGGTTTTCGACCGGGCTGGGTATCGCATCACCCAGCGAGAGTACACAGACGAGGGATTTCTCAAGGTTCCAGGCCGCGTTGCCCGCACTGGGATTCAGGAATACCTGGCTCGCGAGCTTGACCTAGATGGCGACCCGATGAGGGTTGTCCGTGTGTATCGCCCAGAAGAGGAGGTGTTCAACGACGAATCACTGAGCACCTATGACGCCTCAGCAGTCACCAACAACCATCCGCACGGCCTTGTGACCGCGGCTAACTACAAGGGCCTGACGGTCGGTGTGGTGCGCGGCTCCGGTCGGCGGGATGGAGATTTCGTTGTCTGCGACCTGATCGTCAAGGACAAGGCGACCATCGACGACATCACGTCCGGCAAGTGCGAGCTATCAGCCGGATACACGGCCGTTTACGACGACACCCCAGGGGTGACCGAAGGCGGCGAGAAGTACGACTACATCCAGCGTGACATCAGAATCAACCACGTTGCCGTTGTAGACCGAGCAAGGGCTGGCGCTAATGCCCGCTTTTTTGACCACAACCCAGGAGGCAACACAATGCCTGTACTTATCACCACCGATAGCGGGCGCAGCGTTGATGTTGCTGATCCTGCGAACGCCCAAGTGGTCGCCGACTCGTTCGACCGATTGCTGAAGCGTGCCACCGATGCGGAAACCAAGGCTGATAAGGCCCAGGCGACCGCCGACAAGGCTGCCGAAGATCTGGCTGAGGCCCGCAAGGCTTCGAGCGACGAAGCAATCAATGCTCGCGTCGTTTTGATCGGCAGCACCCAAGCCATGGCCCGCAAGGTTGCTGGCGATTCGTTCACCTGCGACAGCCTCGACGTGACCGAGATCAAACGCGCTGCATTGGCTGTTGCTCTGCCTAAGCGCGACTGGTCGGACAAGTCCGCCGGCTATGTCGAGTGCGCCTTCGACGCCGAATCCGACAAGGATGAGGAAGAAGAGGAAGACGACGGCAAGGGCGGCAAGAAGCCCAAAGACAAAAAGCCGATGGGTGACACTGCCGCGCTCTTTGCTCAATTCGTGCAGCTGGCCAAGGACGGCGCGACTCCGCCGGCAACCACCGACGCCAAGCCAACCCCTTACCAGGCCCACAAGCAAAGCTTGTCTGGTGCCCACAAACAGAAAGGAGCCTAACCATGCCAGCTATCGGTGGTAACGCAATCAACCACGGCGTCGCCTATGCGGGCATGGTCGCTGACGGCGAAGTGTCCAACGGCGTCTCCAAAGTCAACAAGGGCACCGTGAACATCGCCTACGGCCTGGGCGTGGTCACCGACGGTGACGACGGCGCCAAGCTGCCTGTCGCCGCATCGACCGCCGCCCAGTTCATCGGCGTCGTGAAGCGCGAACTCAACCGCGCCTACACCTCGACCGACGTGTTCGGCGCGGTTGCCAAGCGCGACATGACCGTCGAGACCATGGCGCCTATCTGGGTGACCGCCCGCGTAGCAGTCGCCAAGGATGACCCGGTCTACCTGGTTGTCGGCGATGGCACCGGCACCAACCAAGGCCAGTTCTCCAACGTGATCGGCGCGGCCGCAACCCTGGCTGTCCTGATCCCGAACGCCAAATGGGTCAGCTCCGCCGGAGCCGGCGCACTGGCTAAAATCTCTCTCAAGGTCGGGGGCTAATCGACATGACCCAGCTTAAAAAAATCGTCGTAGCCATTGATGCCGCAATCGCGCATCAGATCGGCCGCGATGCACACGAAGTTGCCTTCATTGACGGTCTGCCGACCCTCGACGACGGCTTGGCGTTCTACATCAGCCAGTTGGCGAACCTGGAATCTCGTATCTACGAGTCCAAGTACGCCGCGATCAACTACATGGAGTTGATCCCTGTCGACACCTCGCTTCCTGAATGGGTAGACGAGTGGAACTACATCAGCTACGACGGCGTAACCATCGGCAAATTCATCGGCGCCAGCGCTGACGACCTGCCTGATGTAACCATCAACGCGAACAAATCCAGCGTTCCAATCGGCTACGCGGGTAACAAGTACAGCTACAGCCTGGACGAACTGCGCAAATCGCAACAACTGCGCATTCCTCTGGACACCACCAAGGCCCGCCTGGCCTTCCGCGGCGCTCAAGAGCACACCCAGCGTGTGGCTTACTTCGGCGATGCGGCACGCGGCATGACTGGCCTGTTCAACAACCCGAACCTGGCGCTCTCGAACTCGACACTGGACTGGTACAACGCTGCCACCACCGGTGACCAGATCGTCGCGGACATGAACAAGATCCTGGTTGATGGATACATCAACTCGGCGACCGTTCACCTGTTCGATACCGTCATCCTTGATGCTGCCCGTTTCGCGTTCATCTCGAACAAACGGATGGGCACCATCACTGACAAGACGATCCTCGAGTACTTCCGCACCAACAACCAGTTCACCGCGCTGACTGGCCGGCCGATCAACATCTTCAGCCGCCTGCAACTGTCCGCCGCACAACTGGCCGCCGCCGGCGTGTCCAACGGCAACAAAGACCGCATCGTCGCTTACGAGCTGAACGACGAGAACCTGGGCATGCAGGTGCCGATTCCATGGCGTTCCTTGGCTCCGCAGTTCCACAACCTCACGGTTAGCGTGCCCTGCGAATACAAGCTGTCTGGCGTTGAATTCCGCTATCCGTTCTCTGGCGCGTACCGCGACCAGTTCTAACCATCCGATATCTGACCGCCTCCGCCATGCCCGGGGCGGCGGTCAGTGTTTCCGGGCGAGGATTCGACATGTTCCTGAAGAACGAAGCAGCACGACTGATCACCATCAACCACCTGGTGGATGGAGCAGAAACCAGCCACCCGATTCTGCCGGGCGAAAACCCAGCGGTCGAAGTGCCGGATGAGGTGGCGAAGATCGATTTCGTGAAGGCACTGCTGCAAAACGGTGACCTGCGCCGTGTTGGCGCCGATGAACTGGAAGCGGGCGAAGAAGAAAAATCGCCAGCAAAAGGCAAGAAGTAACACCCGGGCGCCTGGCGCCCACTCATTCAAGGAGTGCGCGTCATGGCTGAAGGGCTTTCAACCAGCCTCACCATATTGCGAATCGCCAACGGCTTGCGTGCCCTTACTACGCAAACCTATGACGAATGCAATAAGAAGCTCGGTAATCAGTGGGAAGCTTCTCGGCTTATCACTATCGCCAGCAATGCGCCAGCTAACAATGCTTACTCCATCATTCTGACCGGATCTAAACCGGTAGACCTGAAGTCAAGGGTGCTTGGCTATAGCGGTCTTGGAGTAGTTGGCCGGATCTACAAGTCGCCGATCTACACGGGCGGCACACCTGACCCTTGGTTCAATATGAACCCGCGCTATGTCGGCACCGAGCCGCTTGCAAAGCTCTTGGTAGGCTTCACGCTGACCAATAACGGAACCAAGTGCGGCGCTGACATCTTCGGCATTGGCCCGTCCAGCCAGCAGTCGCGAGGATCAACTCCGCAGTCATTTGGTAGCAACCGCATTCTCGACGAGCCCAACACTGCTTATTTGCTTGAGATCGCAAGCCTAGATCCTGGCTCTCAGTCGGTAATGGCGAGGCTGGAAATGTACGAGGGCGGGCTTGATCTGCCGAATGATGACTTCACACTTCGAACGGTGCCTTCCTGATGGATATCACGCCTGAAATTGTCGCCTCATTCAGGGCGACTCAGCTCGCGTTCACGGACACCACAAAGTGGCCTAATGCTGTCGTCCAGGAATCCCTGTGCGAGGCTGACTGCGAAACAGGCAGTAGCCGCTGGGGCGCGTATGAGGATGATTGCCATAACCTCAAGCGGCGCGGCCTGTACTACTTCGCCGCTCACTGGCTGTCGGTCACTTACCCGACCGGCCTTGGCGCTACCGACCCGACGAACATCCCATCTACTGCTCGCCTGAACGTGGCGGCCAAGTCGATTGGCGATGAGTCGGTGACATACCGAGTTGGCGCCATTCAGGAAACCGAAAACGACTGGCTTTCTCTCACCAACTACGGCGTTCAGTTTCTTCGCTTGCGTCGTCGCGTGGGCATGGGCGCCAAGGCGGTTTAAATGGGCATCAATGCACCGCATGGCGAGAGGCCTCGCAGTTGGCTGCGTAAGGCTGCGGACCTTGTTTTGCTAATGGTTGTAGTGGTGGCTTTCTCGTTCGCACTGGCATCAGGCCTTGAGTCCTGCCAGCAGCGTGTGCTGGAGATCACCAGACAATGATCACTCTCGACATCCAGGGCTTTCAGGAGCTGCAAGACGAACTGTCCAAGGAGTTGGCCGCACTCAGGTCGGACAAGGTGGTCACCGTCGGCATCCATGAAGAGGCTGGCAACGTCGAGTCTGGCGACATCACCATGGCCGGCCTTGGCGCCACTCATGAGTTCGGCGCCGAGATCAAGCACCCGGGCGGAACGTCATACGGCTACGCGAGCAAGGCCGCTGCTGATCGTGATGAAGTCCGCTTCCTCAAGACTGGCAGTGGCTACATGCAGTTGGGCGTGACTCAGCCGCATAACATCACCATCCCTGCGCGGCCATGGCTTGAGCCTGGAGTCGCCAGCGCCACGCCCGAGGTGCTGCTGACCATTCAGGACGGCATGGAGGCGGGGCAGTCGATGGATCAGATCCTGGAGACGGTTGGCGTCGTTGCTGCTGCGGCGGTGAAGGTCTATATGACCGAGCTGAAGACGCCGCCGAACGCCGCCTCGACCATCCGCAAGAAGGGCAGCTCAAACCCTCTGATTGATTCAGGCGCCATGCGCCAATCAGTCACGCACAAAGTGTCTATCGGTCCTGCATCGGAGGGTCTTGAATGAGCGGCACGCTAAGCATGGCCGGGCACGTCGACGATACCTTTGTCAGTGTCCCGGCATCGCGCACTGTTTCGGTGGATGGGCAGTGGGTCGAAGGTATATGGGTGCCGGGCACGACCGACACGAAGACCTATACCGTCAACATCCAGCAGGCCAGCGACCGGGAAGTGGATTTCATCCGGCAAGGTGGCGAGCGCATCACCGACGTGCGCCGGATCTACATCAATGACGGTGAGATGCAGTTGATCGACCAGACCGGAATCTGGACGTTTCTCAGCCAGCAGTGGAAGGCTACCAAGTGCGATAACCGGTGGTGGCGCGACTACTGCAAAGTCATCGTTATGCGCATTGACGACCAGTCAGGCGGTCCAGCATGACCAACCAAGAACTATTCGCAAAGCTGCGCCCGATTGTGATGCTTGCGACCGGAGTGCCTGAATGCATCCTGGCTGATCAGATCGGCCCTGGAAGCATGCCTTCCCCGCAGGGTGCCTACGCAACAATCACTCCGCGGCAATCCATCGGCGAGCGCGGGCAGGCCAACATCAAGTCCCGAGACATCCCCGGCGACCTGATTGAGACAGAGGTCCGCGCACAGATCATGTGCTCGGCCAGCATCAACTTCTACCGCGGCGAAGCCCTGATGTACGCCGAGCGCCTGAAGCAGGCCAACAAGCGGCCGGACATCAGCATGATGCTGTTCAGGTCGAAGATCGGCTGGAACAGCACGGATTCCGTGAACAACCTGACCAGCCTGCAGTCGGCCAACTTCGAGCAGCGGGCGCAGATCACCATACGCCTGATGTACGAAACCAGCAGCCTCCCAGCCATCAACAACATCCTGAGCGCCACCGTGGCACTCCAGAACGAAAAAGCGCAGGTCATCCAGACCTTCACCGTGGAAGTCGACCCCACATAACCCATTGGAGCTAGCACAGTGAGCTATCCAGCTACCAACATCATCCGGATTAATGCCCGGATCAGCCCGGCAGGCCTGGGCAATGCGAACTTTGCCAGCGCCATGCTGTTCGCTCCGCAACTCGAACTGCCGGTGGGCTTCGCGCCTGATACGTACCGGACGTATTTCACACTGGTCGCACTGTCTGAAGACTTCGCCGACACCACTGAGACCTACAAGGCGGCCCAGCGCTGGCTTGGCGGCACTCCGGCCACTCGACAGATTCAGGTTTGGGGTGCAGCAACGGCTGACGCTACCCGCGCCGCGACGCTCAACAAGGCCCGAAACATGCTCTGGTGGTACTGGACCATGTGGACGGCGCCTGTATTGGCTGTCAAAGCGGATGCTCTGGCGATTGCCCAGTGGTGCGAAGACAATACCAGCATGTTCATCGACAACCAGACCGGCGTATCGGCTACCGAGATCCGAGATCCGACTGATGTTGATGACATTGCCACTCAGCTGACCTCGGCCGGCTTCCGTCACGTCTACACCGCTGCGCACGCCGCCGACCCGTACTCTGGTTCAGCACTTGCCAAGCACTACGCGGCAGTGAACTACAGCGCCGACCGTTCGACCATCACTGGCGAGTTCAAAAAGTCTCCTGGCGTTATCGCTGAGTCGCTGATCGGCACGGCCTACACAGCCATGCAGAGCGACAAGAAGAAGGCCGTCTTCTACACAGTGGTCGACAACCAGGGCTCTACCGACTCCGGCCGCTGGCTAAACACCCTGACGCACAGCACCTACGGCGAGTTCATTGACGATGTGGTCAACCTCGACGCGTGCGTCAACTACCTGACGACCTCGCTCTACAGCGCAGTGGCCAACCAGACCACCAAGCTTGCCCAGACCCCGGTCGGCCAGGCCGTGCTGATCGGCGCCGCCCGGGCCACCATGCAGCAGTTCATCAACAACGGCTATCTGGGGCCGCGGAACTACATCGACCCTGACGACGGCCTTGAGAAGTACACCATCGGTTTCGAGATCCTGACCAAGCCAGAGGACATCCTCGACTTGTCGGAAGCAGACCGCAACGCCCGCAAGTCCGCACCGCTGCGCATCCGACTGTTCCGCGCCGGCGCCATCCACATTGTTGACGTTGACCTCGACGTTTATTGATAGGTGACCCATGAGCCTGAGTAATTTCTCGAACGACCTGACAGTCGTCACCATCAATGGCCGGCAGATCCAGGACTGGGGTGATACCGCTACCCCGTACACGGACGCGCCGATCGATCCTCGTAGTCAGCTGCGCCGAGGGCAGGGCGGTAACGCCATCCGCCTCGACCGCCAAAACCCAGGCCGAGAGGTGAACGTCTACCTCAACCCTGGCTCGTCCGACTCTGCATATGTGCAGGGCCTGCTGAACTCGAACGCGAACATTACGCTGACCTTCACTCAGATCGGCACGCTGGAAACGGCGCTGGGTTCGGAAGGCGTGATCGTGAACGACGGCCAGCGCGGCCGTGCCGGCTCAACCATCACGGACGACCAGTTCACGATGCAGTTCAACATCTGGGAAGCGACAAGGGGCTGATAGATGAGCGTGAAACCATTCACCATTGGCGGCGCGCAGTACAACGCCGCCATGGCCAGCGCTGTCGATCAAGACCGCCTGATGTCCCTGCTGTCAGCCGCCGTGCTGGAGCGATTCGCCACGGCGGCCGGCGCAGGCCTGGAGATTGACGACCAGGTGTTGTGCGCCATGTTCATGTCGATGCGACAGGACGTGAAGGCGCAGGTGGCGCAGATGCTTATGGCGCGAGTGCTGCTCAACGGAACGGAGCGCACAGTCACCGTCGCCGACTTCGGCGGCAAGATGGTGCAGTACAACCAACTCTTGGCCGAGCTGCTGCGCTGGAACCTTTCCGATTTTTTCGACTGGCTGCCAAGCGGCGAAAAAAGCCAAAGGCAGCCGGGCGAGGAAAGCGCAGCGCAGTAAATTGGTTCCTGATGCGGCCTTGTGTGGGCATACAAGGAATTTGCCCACCTCTTTGCACTTGGGGCCAGCTCGAAGATGGGACCTACTCACTGGCAAGCGTCGAGCGCTTCAACCAAACCATGGATGAAATGTGGGACCAATACGAGGCGGTGAAGAATGGCTAGCAAGGTACTGAAGTCGTTCCTGATCGGCATCGGCTACGACACAAGCGCTCTAGAGGCTGGCGACAAAAAGATCAACGCCAGCCTGAACGGAATCAAGTCGGGAACCCTGGGCATCTCTGCAGCGCTGGTTGGGGCTTTCGGCTTTGCTGCGAGCGCTGTTGTTGGCGTGTCCGATCGCGTCGACAAACTGGCGATGTCTACGCAAAATCTTCGTACTTCGATTAACACGGTTTACAGCTTTGGGAGTGCTGTAAAGCTGATGGGTGGCGATGCTTCAGAAGCCTTGGATGCCTTGAAAGGTTTTGAAGAGATCCAGAACAACCTGCGACTGAAAGGCGAGGCGGGGCCGATCACTGAGCTGGCCACGGCAGGCATAGACGTTAGCTCTCTCTATGCCACAAAAACCGGCGAAGAGTTCATGCGCGCGCTTGCTGACATGATTCCAAAGCTTGACGAAGGGCAGCGAGCACAGGTTCAAGGCTCCCTCGGGCTGTCAGATGGTGTTTTCCGTTCGATTGCCGGCGGGGTAGATCAGCTCGACGCAACCATGAAGCGCGCCAGCGGGCTGACTGGAAGCGTCGACCAACTGACAGATAATGCAAGGAATCTTGCTGACAACTCTGCTCAGTTCGGGCTGATCATTGAGGGAATCAAGAATGAATTGGCAGATAAGTTTTTGCCAAGTCTTGTTGGGGCCAGCAATGCGGTAAATAGTTTTTTGAAGGAATACCGGCCGGAGGTCAGCAAGGCAATCGATTACGCCTCAGACAACCCTAAGGCTACTGCTTTTCTCGGTGGCTCTGCTGTATCGGCAGTGGTAGGTGCAACTCTCGCAAAATTCGGCCTCAGCACTGTAGGTGGAGCGCTCAGCAAGGCAGGTACCGCTGGCGTCGTGGTAACCGGTAGTGCTGTCGGGGCAAACGTTCTAAATCGAACCCTGGACGAGAACGTGCCAGGTTACAGCGACGCCTCTCAAGAGTTTGACGATCTTCTGAAGCGCGTGACCGGCCTTAAAAGAATTAAAGGTCCGATGGAGTTGATGTTTGGAGCAGGCACCAGCAAGCCAGTAGGCGAGCATCCAGTTACCGACACGGCCAAGGTGTCAGAGCCAAGCTCGCCTGCAAGTGATGTGTGGCAGAAGGATCTGGAAGACAGCAGCTACAAGGAGGTCAAATCGCCAGAGATTGACGATCTTGTGAGGGCTATGCAGGACGCCAAGTCGAGCCTTCGGTCCGGTGCGGATAGCACAAATCAGCGAACTATAGATGAGTCGACATCGGGATTGATTGATCGAAGTTCTCCAGATCTTATTTATGGCGAAAGGTCCGCGTCAGACGTAATTCCGCCAACAGCTGAATCAACGACAGAAGAAGATCGCCAGGCGAACGCCCAGGCCTTGGCTGGCGCGCTCAGCCGAAACCCGATCAAGGTCGAAAACCAGCTAGGGCTGACCGTTCAGCTTGATGGTCAGGCACTGGAAGCAAAAATTGTTCGAGTCAGTGAGCGACAAAACTACGAAACCTTGGGCGACCTGAGGACGACAACGGAGCGATAGCCTTGAGCATTGTCAATATCTTCACGCGGCAGGCTCCGACAATTGCCGGCTACTCGTTCGATGCCGTACTGGAAGACACGCTGGATGTCAGCGTGTCGATCACCTCGTACCCCATAGAGAGCGGCGTCAGGATATCCAATCACCGGATATTCAACCCATTCAAGTGGACGATGACCGGCGCCATCAGCAACAACCCCGTGAAGGTTCAGCTGACTGACTTCCTGGGCGGGGCGCTTTCAAACCTGACCGACAACCCGATTGTCTCGACGGTGGCCGGCCTGTCTGCTGGATGGCTGGCTGGCAGCGATGAAACGCGGGCGAGCACAACGCTTGATTTTCTGATCTGGCTGATGAGCGAGTACGAACCGTTTGATATCGATACCGGCGACATCATCCTCAAGAACATGGCCATCACTCGGCTCTCCAGAACAAAAGAGCCGCGCAACGAGAACGGCCTTGAGTTCGTCGTCGAGCTACAAGAAGTCATTGAGCTCGACCGGATCGCCGCCGGCGAGCAGCGGTGGGTGTACCAGTTGCGCAATGGTGACCCATCCCAGAGCGCGCTGGCGAGAGCCGTAAACAAAGGCCAAGTCATAGCCAAGGAAGCGCTCGACAGCGTTTCGGAAGCAGTCAACGGAATTCTCGACGGGGTTATCTAATGCTGACCATTCCCTTGGCCGCCGGAGCAGCAAACGCACACCAACGGTTCAGCGTCCAGCTCGGCGAAAACCTGATCAATTTTGAAATCGACTTCATCTCGTACCTTGATACTCCGGCGTGGTCGATGAATCTGCTTAGAGATGGAAGCCGGATCGTGTCAGGAGCAATGCTGGAGCCAGGCAGCGACATCATCCAGAGCTACAGAACAGGGATAGGTCAAATGGTTTTCACGGGAAGCGATGCAACGCTGAACAATCTCGGCGTCGAGAACTTCCTTGTCTGGATTCCACCACCACTTGAAATATAGGGCTTGAGATGAGAAAGCGCGCCTGGTCGATTGATATCAATGGCGAGCCATACATTGGACTTCAGTCTGGATCAACTCAGTTTCGATGCCAGTTCAACATCGATGTCACGGCAGGCAACTCTATCTCGTTCGCCGATATCAGACTGTACAACATGAACAAGGAGTCGACCGTAGCTCAAGGGTCGAGCATTGTTTTTAAGGCCGGCTACACCGACAACATCGACGGGATATTTTCAGGCCTAGTCACGAACGTGCTTCGCGAGAGAGAGCCAGGATCCACGGAGATCATCACGCGACTGATCTGCCGATCGGGGGCGGCGGCATATGACCGCGGCTCCGCGCATCTGGCCTTCGGCATTGGCGCTCGGGTTGAGGAAGTGATCCGAGCCCTGGCCCGAGCTTGGCCGCTTCCGATTGATATCGACAATGCGCAATTCGCTGATGACAAACCGATGGCGACGGGCTTGGTGGTTGATGGAGATATCCCTGCCGCAATGGATGATCTGGCCTACGCCTACAAATTCAGTTGGCTTCATCATATGGGCCGCATGTATGTGTCGAAGCCGGAGATGCCCAGAAAATCAACCGTCCTTAAAGTTGACCAGTTCACAGGGATGGTTGGCATCCCCGAAGTGACTCGAGGTCCTAACGGTCTTGGCGTGTTCGTGTCTGTCGACCTTAACCCGTCGATCATGATTAACAGCATTATCGACGTGCATAGCGAGTTCGCGACCTACAACACTGGCAACCTTTTCATATCGCAGATCAGCGGTGACGCCAGCGCCAATGGCGAATACAACGTCTTCGCAATGAAGTATTCCGGTGACTCGCACAGCGATCAGTGGAAGCAAGAAATCGACGGGATCAGAGGCGGGAGCAAGCCGGTTGTGGTTGCTACTCCAACGCCAGGGAACGGGAAACTGATATGGGGTGCCAGAGTCGATCAGGAGTTCCGCGTCAAGGTTCGCGAAATCACGGGTCGAATTTCTATTGATCCGAATTGGCTTATGGCGGTTATGGGCTATGAAACCGGATACACCTTCAGCCCTGCCGCAAGGAACCCTGGGAGCTCTGCCACTGGACTTATCCAGTTCATCGAGCCAACCGCTGTAGGGCTTGGAACAACCACTGCGCAGCTTGCACGCATGACGGCGGTAAGGCAGCTCGACTTCGTGGAGTCCTACTTCAAAACCTATTCCGGGCGTATAAAAAATCTTGGGGATGCCTATCTTGCCGTGCTTTGGCCAATGGCTATTGGCCGGCCAGATTCCTACGTTATGTGGGAGCGAGACTCAGGGCCTTACCAGCGAGAATACGCGCTGAACTCAGGGCTTGATGTGAGCCGGGACGGCAAGATCACGAGAGGAGAGGCAGTTTCCGCCGTGAACACCTCCTACATGCGCGGGCAGCAGTTCGTGCGATGACCAACTAAACCAGCCCGCCTATCACGGGTTCATTGAATTCGAGGTAGGCATGCTTGAGTCAGAAGGCCGCGCAAAGCAGGCGAAGCTTATACGCGATGCTTTTCGAGAACTTATAAAGAACCTATGTACGTCAGTTCCAGGGCATGTTCTTGGGTTTAATTCTGATACGCAGAGAGCTCAAATACAGGTCGGAATAACAAGGGTCGATATAAACGGGGCCGAGTTCACTATCAAGCCAATCATCGAGGTTCCGGTGTACTTCCCTGGTGGCGACTACTGCATTGAATACCAGATAGATGACGGCTGCGAGGGTGACATTCTGTTCTCCCAGCGATGCATTGATGGTTGGGTGCAAAGCGGGGGAGTCGCGTCCAACCCGATCGGCCGCTTCCACAGCATGCAGGACGCCATGTTTTTGCCTGGGTTCCGCTCCCAGCCGAACGTGCTGCCCGACTTTCAGAACAACGGCGTGCGCATGCGCAATAAGGCCGGCACGCAGTTCGTTTGGCTGAAGAACGACAACAGCATCACCATGGATAACGGGGTTGCCCGTTTCAACGTCCTGGCCGACGGCACAACCCTGATGCAGAACGGCGCTGGCATGTTCCAGTTGCTGGCTGATGGGTCCTTTCTGATCAATGGCCTGACCATCACGCCCGATGGCAACATCATCACCGCCACTGGCGTAAACCTGAACCTGCATATCCATAGCGGTGTAACGCCCGGATCGGGCAATAGCGGAGCGCCAGTGACATGACCGTTCGCAGACTGGACGAAAACGGCGACATCGTGACCCGTGGCCAGCAGTTCCTCAGCGGCAAGGAAGAGATCGCACAAACTGTCCTGACCCGACTTCGCCTGTTCCTGGGCGAATACTTCCGCGACATAACCGACGGCACGCCGTGGTACGAGCAGATCCTCGGCAAGTTCACCAGCCTTTCGGCCGCCGAGGCGGCGCTCAGGGCAAGGATCGCCAATACACCTGGCGTCATCCGTCTCACAAGCTTCTCCGCTGACTTCGACATCACCACCCGCCGCTACAGCGTG
The DNA here is from genome assembly GCF_055179735.1 of Pseudomonas sp. Emmai. Classification (NCBI taxonomy): domain Bacteria; kingdom Pseudomonadati; phylum Pseudomonadota; class Gammaproteobacteria; order Pseudomonadales; family Pseudomonadaceae; genus Pseudomonas; species Pseudomonas sp. Emmai. Next base: position 3,837,125 of record NZ_CM143685.1, read on the forward strand.
ACCGCTGGAATACTCACTGAGTTCGGCACGGACGAGGTAACACTGAATGGCTAGCCTGACTTCGACCGGCTACGTGCTACAGACTCAAAATGAGTGGTTCGCCCAGGAGCGCCAGTTCTACGTGGAGATTGATCCACTGTGGAACCTCGACCCATCCACGCCCGACGGCCTGAAGATGGCGCACGACTCCGAGATTTTCTACGCCCTGGACGAGACGCTGCAGCGCGCTTACAACTCGAAAGACCCGAATAAGGCCAAGGGCAATGACCTGGACATCATCTGCTCGCTCACCGGAACCATCCGGTCCAGCGGATCAGCCTCAAGTGTCGAACTTACCCTTACGGCGACACCTGGCACCGTGATTTTCAAGGGCAACCTTTTCGAGTCGATTGTTACCGGAAGCCGCTGGGCGACCGATCAAACGGTCACTGCTGATGGAACTGGCTCGGTAACCGTCAATGCTACCTGCGCTGTCGCAGGGCCAACCCAGGCGGATGCGGGCACGATCACGCGCATCGTTGATGTGGTGGCTGGCCTTGCCTCCGTGACCAACCAGGCCCCGGCCACACCAGGAACTGACGCGCAGAGCAACGAGCAGCTTCGGGTTACGCGCGCAACCGCGGTTGGTCGCCCAGGAAACAACCAGATCGACGCCATGATTGGCGAGCTGTTCGGTGTTGAAGGTGTTCGCCGGGTCAAGGCCTACGAGAACGACACCAACAGCGCGTCGGTGTCGGCCGATAATCCATACGGCCTGCCAGCACATTCCATCGCCCCAATCATTGACGGCGGAACGGATGACGATGTGGCGATGGCGATCTATCTGAAAAAAAACCCGGGCGCTCTTCTTTACCAGGCAGGAACGCCATTTCAAGTGCTGGTTACATCGCCAAAGTATCCGTCGAACAAAAAGATCATCAAGGCCAGCCGCCCGATCTACGTCGACGGGATCCTGCTGCTCGACATCAAGAATGATGGCTCGCTGCCGGCCAATGCTGATCAACTCATAAAGGAGGCAGTCCTTGAGTTCGCTGCCGGCGACCTAATCCCGGCCGACGTCGGATTCAAGATCACCGGTTTCGATATTGGCGAGCCTGTTCCCTTCAGCACCATCCTGACGCCGGTCAACCAAGTGATCGGGTCGTACGGGAACAGCTACGTTAACATCGCGACTTCCAGTTTGAACGGCACGACAGGAACGCTAGCCATCGCCTTCAACCAGATGTCGCGTTGGACCGAGAGCAATATCACTGTGGTAATCACATGATGAATATCCCGGACAGGATCTACGCGCAGTACAACAACAAGCCGAAGGCTGTGGCCTGGTACGCAATCGCACGAATGCTCGGTGGAAGCATAAAGGCAGCGGCTGAAGCCGTTCGCAAGAGCTACGACATCGATACAGCCGTCGATGAGCAGCTGGATGTAATCGGGCGAATCGTCGTCGCCCCGCGCAGCTTTGCCGGATCAATGCCAATGAATCCGGGGCTGTTCGACCTTACCGACGGCAGTGAGTTTGGCGACGACGACGCGATGTTCAGCGCACTGAACATTGACCAGGACGGCAAGCTCTCCAACGAGCTTTACCGACTGGTCATCAAGTCCAAGATAGTCAAAAACAACGGCGACGCCACGATAGAAAACATCCTCGACGGGATGAATTTTTTACTGCCGCACGCAGATGTCCTCCGCGTAACTGACGGCGAGGATATGTCGTTCAGCATCGAGTTTTACGGTGAGATCTCTGATCTTGAGAGGTTCGCATTGTTGAATGCCGGGCTCGTACCAAAGCCCCAAGCAGTGAGATTTAACGGGTTCCTTGAGGGGCTCGGAATGTTCGAATTCGGCGATGCAGATGCCGAGTTCGGGGACGAGAGCGCAGAATTTGCTGGCTATATAGGGGGTTGAAATGGCTTTAAAGCTCAATGAGCGTTATCCAGGAAGGTTTAACAACCCATCTGCTGGTTATCCGCAGGGGTCATTCAAAAACAGAACATCCCCTACCGCGAAAGATGGATCTTATCTTGAGTCGGATTGGGCGAATGACAAGGAAGGCTTTTTTCAGTCGCTACTATCGAAAGCAGTGATCACGGCAAACGGAACCGTGGATTCTGCGACAAGCTCTCAGTATTACGACGCGCTGCTGAAAATCGTGCAGGTAAACAGCGGAGCTTATATCGCTGGGGGCGGCACTGCGAATGCGCACACAGCCAACTTCATTCCGCCAGTAACCGCTTTGACGGATGGCATGGTGCTCAAGTACAGAGCCTCCGTGGCTAACACCAGCGCCTGTACGTTCAATCCTAATGGCCTGGGAGCCAGGCCAATTGTCGGTGGTGCGCACTCAGCCCTTCAGGGCGGCGAGATCGTAGCAACCGGTGATGTCTGGCTGCAATACAACAGCTCGATTGGTTCCGGATCATGGATTCTGATCGATAGCACTGGCGGTGCACTTCAGGTCGCTGCTGCCACCCAAAGCCAGCATGCCATCCAGCTCAAGCAGATGGCCGCTGTGATCGGGAGCATCCGCAATGCCGGGATGAATGTCAGTGCTGCAAGCGCTACTGCAACGTTCACTGCAAGCGAGGTTGCAGTGAAATCGGCGCTTGGCGGCGCCGCATGGCTGATCCCCAATTTCAACAAAACGATCAACCTTGCAGCTACTGGTGCGGGCGGCATGGATACAGGCCCGGCCCCTGTAAGTGGTTGGGTGGCTATCTACGCGATCTACAATCCAACAACAGACACATCTGCATTACTCGCTGTAAATTCAACCTCAGCTGTCGCGCCTGAAGTCTGTGCAGGCGTAATGCCCTCAGGCTACACAGCTTCTGCACTGGTCAGTGTTTGGGGAACCACCGCCGGCGGCCTGCTGCAAATCGGCAGGCAACAAGATCGAGACATTTCTGTCGCGTTATCCACTGTCATCAACATAACTTCGACACAGCCTGCATTCACGCCTACGAACATTGGTAGCGGCATCCCGCCGAATGCCAAGAAGGTGTCGGTGCTGATGAACTCCTCGTCCAGCGTCAGTACGACCTTATCGATGTTCGCCTCGCCGGACGGTGTCACGGATGCGCAGCAGCTTCTTTCAACAAACACTGTCCAATCCATTGGCGCATTCCGCGACATTAAGATCGTGACCCAGCAGACCATTTACACAAGATTCAACGCTGCTGGGACGGTCACTCTCCTTGTTAACGTGACGCAATACTCTTTCTAAGGAGCCATCAATGGCAAAGTTAAACGTACAGTTTGAGGGCGAAAGCGAGGAGGAAATAATCTCCTACTTTGGGTCGCCGCAGGGTCCGGAATACTGGCCGAACATGGGCACGGTAGACTCGGAGGATGCTCGGTGGTCCACTTATTACGACGCTTGTCCAGTCTGGGTGCGGGAAGCATTGCCGGCGCCAATTGATTGAGTAGGTGCGTGTTAGATGTGCGTGCCAGAAGAGGGCTTAAGTAGAATTATCAGTGCCGAATAATATCGGCACTGATAATTAACTTCTATTTGTAGCCTGGCTTAGAGTGGCACGTTGAAAGCTTGCTGGTGGACCTGGTTTTTATGAGGTGAGCTGATGTGATTAACGCTCCAAGCAGGCATGCTGTCGTGGAGAAAAATAGTAGTCGAGCATCCGCCGCATTTCCAAGCGCTACAAGTCCGAGGGCGTATAGCGCAGCTGATAAGAATAGCACTAGCGCTTCAATATTCGGCTTTCTTGTTAGTATTGAGAGCGTCAATATGCAGAGAGTGGTGAGATAAAGAAACCATGGCTTGAAAAATATTAGGCTTGAGTATTCGTTGATGTATTTGACAACGGATTCTCTAGTTTTAGATTTAGCAAGGCTGTAGCCGTAATCGTTGATGTCTATTTGCGGTGCGGTTATCAAAAATTGTTCGCCGGAGTTGAAGCCGAATAGGTATTTGGTGAGTTGAATTTTGTTATGCAGGAAGCATATAGGGTGATTGATCGCCACCGTTTCCCATAGTTCATCTAGCTTTTCATCCGTGGTGATTTTTTTTAGAAGATGGTCTGAGAGATTTGAATGCCTTGGGTCGTAAGTGTTTTTTATTTCGGTAATAGTTAAGCCTGGCGATACCTCAGAGAACAAATTTTCGTCTAAACAAATACTCGCGCCGGCTATATCCATTTTTCTAACTATAGGGATTAGCTTTGTCGATCCGCTCAGCTCTCGAAACTCTGGAAAAGAGTATTTGTCAATTTGAAGCTTCGATACGTACATGAGCCCTGTAATGGATGAGCCGATGATTGCTGTGAAAATCAGCGTTTTGATTTTTCGATTTGGGAGTTTTGTGCAAATAATCCACGACAAATAAAATATAATTGGTGCTGCTGCTGTTATCGCATTGTGGCGCGAACAAACGCCTAGAAAAATCAATAGCATTGATAAGCATAGCAGTACGGTTGAAGATGATTTGTTTTTAACAGACTTCATTGCTAGTGCTAAAACGCTACGCGGACCCATCGCATCTTACTCAAATTAGAAGTAGTCGCCCATTGATGGTTTTTTCTGGAGAGCCCCATGCCCATCACCCAGCAGCAACTGCTGCAGATCCTCTCGAACGCCGGCAAACAAGCCGGCGCTTTCATTCCTGGAGTTTGACGAATGCGCACATCACAGAAGGGCGTAAGCCTGATCAAGTCGTTCGAGGGGCTGCGGCTCACCTCTTATCCAGATCCAGGAACTGGCGCAGAGCCGTGGACTATCGGTTATGGCACTACGCGCGGCATCAAGGCGGGCATGACCATTTCAGCCGAGCAGGCCGAGCGAATGCTGCAGAACGACATCGCCCGCTTTGAGCCGGAGATCGATCGATTGGTGAAGTTGCCTCTCAGCCAGAACCAGTGGGACGCCCTGATGAGCTTCACCTACAACCTGGGGTCGGCCAACCTTGGCTCGTCGACGCTGCTGAAGCTGCTCAATGCTGGTGACTATGCCGCTGCTGCGGATCAGTTCACGCGCTGGGATAAGGCCGCTGGCAAGACGCTGGCCGGTCTGACGCGGCGCCGCGCAGCCGAACGGGCGATGTTCCTGGGGGCGGCATGACCTCCCTCTGGCTGCGAGTCCCTCCTTATATAGCTGCGGTACTGCTGGCGGCCGGCGCGCTGTTCGGCGCCTACCAACAAGGCCTGTCGGTGAAGGATGCCGAATGGCAGGCCATGTGGAATGACCGGGACACCCGGGACGCCTCGGCAAAGGCGACGAATGAAGCCGCCGAGCGCGCCAAAGAACAGGCCCGTCAACTATCCATCAACAAGGCGATTCAAGATGGCCAACGCACGATCGACCAAGCAACTGCTGATGCTGCCGCTGCTCGCGCTGCTGCTGACGGCTTGCGCGCAGCAGCCGACAACCTTGCCGCTCGACTCGCAGCCAGTCAGGTCGGCGGCCATTCCTGCACTGCCGCCGCAAGCGAGGCAGCTTCCCGTGCCGTCATGGTGCTTGCCGACGTGTTCAAGCGCGCTGACCAGAGAGCGGGCGATCTTGCTGAATTTGCTGACCAGGCCCGAGCCAGGGGAATGACTTGCGAACAGGCGTATGATGGGCTGGGAGAAGTGGGGAAAAGCAACCCAGCAGCAACGAAATAGTACAGTGGTTAGTACATGTGTTTTCGTGGTTTGCAGTTTTTATCAATGAATGCTGGTGTTTTAGGCTTAAGTTCGATTCCGGCTTCGGGCACCATTTAAAATCAAGGGTTTGCGTGCGAAAGCTGATGCAAACCCTTGTTTGTTTCTGGTCCATTCATATGGATCATTCCCGCCTAAAGTACTCAAGAAACCAACCTGTTTGGCCGATACGCTTCGCTCCAGGCATTGATGCCAATCAAGTGAGTAACGGAGTTTCAAATGGTTTTGCATAAAATGTTCGCACGTCTAGGCATTGTGATGATTGTCGGTGGGTACGTTGTTTCAGCCGCGGCTGCCGGTGACGCTGCCAAGGACCACAACGTGGCCATTTCGCTGGTCGCTATGACCCAAGCGTGTGCGGAGCAACACCCCGACGCGGGAATATCTCTGGAAAAAAACATGCTGAAGGAGAAGGCTAGCCTGACTCCCGAGATGGAGAAAATCATCAAAGAGGCGGCGACAAACCCCGTGTACGCCAGTGAAGTGAAGGAATCCTACGACTTCTTCACTACCCCCGATGGCCTGGGCCTTTTGAAAAGCATCTGCAAAGAAATGATTGCTACAAATTAATTTTTATTAGGTTATATATCAACGGCCTGCATGAGGTTTCTCATGCAGGCCTTGTTGTTTCTGCTGCATTATTTTTGACAGGCATGGAGCTTGGGTTTTGATTTCATTGATGAAAAAAACAGCCATCGTATTCAGCGTTGGGCTGGCGGGCTTGAGTAGTATTGCGGCGTCGGTGGCCCAGGAGCCGTCCAATCGCGAGGCCGCGGTGATGACCGTAGCGATGAAGAGGACGTGCTCACACTTGAACCCTGCCGGGAAATATTCCCTTCGCAACGTCATGGACGACCCGGAGTCGGGGCTGACGGAAGAGATGAAGGAAGAAATACTCATCGCCGACACATCACCCGACTACCAACAGGAAATTCAGCTAGCCAGGGATAAGACCGAGAGCGACATAACTGGCCGGGCCGCAATTGCCCTGATCTGCAGAAATTTCGAACCGCCCAGGGGCTTTAGTTTTTGGCCCTGGTAAGGCGACGCTGCGCTAATCGCCTAGCCTCATCACGGTCTTGCATCGGATGCATTGAGCTTCGCACTCTGTGTAAACCTGATAGGCCAGAAGGCGGCGGCTGTTGAGTGATTCGTCGCCAGGCCGGTAAAGGAATTCCATGCACTTTCTGCACTTGGGGCAGCGCACAAAGCAGGACAGCAGAAAGAACAAACAAACGGCGATGATTTGCAGGACAGCGAAGATTTCAAAATGACGCTTGGCTGAGTGATCGAACCAAAACCAGGCCATGTAGATAAGGCTGCCCCAGAAACTGGCGGAGCATAGCAGCGCCGCCACGAAGGCTATCCAGCGATTTTTTAGTGTTTTCAAGTAAGAGTCCATTCTGAAAGTGCCGCGCCAGTATGCGGGGACGGGCGGTACTTTTCAGCTTTGGCGTGCTCTTGGAGTTTGCCTCAGGAATAAGTTGGGCCGATCAGATCGGCCCGAGGGGAATATCTAAACGAAGGCCTGACCGCGAAATCCGCGAGGCAGTCTTTGTCGCCCAGGCATGGCCGATAGCCGCTGAACCCATTCTGCCCGCCAATCACTAGCGGTATGAGTCACCTTGGCCTTGCGCGCCGCGCGACGTGTCGCGTTGCGTTCCTCTTTGCGCGCGTCCTTGAACGCATCGGTGTTGCGGCAGCTTCTGCATTTCACCTGGTTCAGTATTTTGCTCGAAACCAGATTGGTACCGGTATGACCGCAGGCTAGATGCCCGCCAACTTTGAAGTGAGTGACCATGTGGAACGTCTCCTTCGTGACGTGTGTTCGTTGGACCTCTCGTCAGCGACGGCGTTCGTCTTTGGAACCAACAGGCAAAAAAAAGCCCGCATGCGGGCGGGCCAAGGGATTCTTCAAAGGAGTGGTTCCACAGTAGGGCGTTGGTTGTGAACAGGATGTGAAAGGATTTGGGCAAAAAAAAGCCCAGCGCATGGCCGGGTTGCGGGTATGGCAGGAGGCTATCAGGCAGGCAGGATCTCGGTGACACGGTTGTCGCCGTTCATGCTTCCTGATTCAGGCCTGTCCTTGAGTCGGATATCTATCTGAACCGTGGCAGTGGTGGTTCGACGGGGTGGAGCGACGACAGCGTGCTGCGAATCAGCGGTGCGTCTTTCTCGATGTCGTTCAGCCGGTCACGGATTTTCAGGGCCGTAGGGTGACCGCCTTGGTGATCGACCCAGTCGGCGATTTCCTTGCAGGCGGCCGCGAGGCGAGCCTGACGGGAGTCGAGCAGGGTGAGCAGGGTGGTGATGGACTCTTTTTCGGACATGACAAACACCTCCTTGAAGGAATCTGACAAGTGGCAGCAAAAAGCCCGCTGGTGCGAGCTTTCTGCCGATGGGGTCGCTGGTCCTTCAGCTTTTTTCAGTATAGACCCGGTTAGAAATCATGAACCTTTTCAGCTTTGCCGGGCTGTCACTTGTGAGCGGGCATTGAGTTGATGGCACTCACGTCGGGCGTCTTCTTCAAGATCGAAGCCGTCACCGATGAAGCCGCGGGTGCGGGTATCGGCGATGCGGTACCAGACGGCAGCGTCAGGTGGTGCGTGGTCGACTTCTCCGGCTCGGCGGCCATGAATGATGATCTTGTTGCAACGTTTCACAACGAAAATGTCTTCCATGGCACCACCGTAGCTGATTCGTGTTCAGATCAACTATAGAAGCCCTTTGCGATCGTGCAAAAAATAGACAGGTCAGTTCGTCGGTTGCTGCTTGATCAATCGCCGAAAGGTTGTAGCTGCCAGCCCGCCGGGCGCCATTTCAATGTGTGGGTCGGGGCCAGCGCCCTGAGAAACGCCTGGTCGTGGGATACCGCGATGATCGCTCCCGGGAAATCTCGCAGCGCGTATTCGAATGCCTCGATGGACTCAAGGTCCAGGTGATTGGTGGGCTCGTCGAGCAGCAACAACTGCGCCGGTATTTTGCGCCAGAGCGCAATGGCGATGGCCGCTTTGAGGCGTTCGCCCCCGCTGAGCAAGCCACTCGGCCGAGTAACCCGGCTGACGTCCAGTTGCAGGTGAGCCAAATGACTGCGCAGCGTACCTTCGGTCAACGGCGTGTCGAGCAAGCCCAATTGCTCGACGACGGAGCGCTGGTCGTCGAGTAAGGCCAGCTGCTGATCGAGAAAGGCGCTGGGTACATGGGTGATGCACTGGCCCGTATGCGGTGGAAACTCGCCGGCGAGCATACGCAGCAAGGTGGATTTTCCACAGCCATTCGGCCCACTGACGGCGATGCGCACCGGGCCTGCCATGGATAACGTCAGTCGGGATGCAGACCAGGGCGGTTGCGCGTCTACCAGCGTCAACACCTGTCGAGTTGCCGGCACGGCGGTGCCTGGCAGGCTCACCACCACACAATCCTCGGGCAACACCTTGGCGCTGGCTTCCCGCAGTTGAGCGTCGAGTCCGCTTTTGCGAGTTTGATGCGCCTGGCGTACCGGCCCCATGGCGTCTCTGGCAGCGCCTTTCATCTTGGCTTTTTCGAAGCCGGAGACATTGGCGCTGTCAGCCTTTTTCAGTGTGCCGGCGACATGGCGCTGGATCGTATCGTGCTCCCGTTGCAAGCGGTGGCGTTCGCGATTGCGCTCGGTCCGGGCCTGATTGAGGACCCTGTGCGCGGCGGCCCGATCGATGTCCCGTTGTGCCTGGAACGCCTGGTAATGACCGCCAAAGACCTTCGCTTCGAGCGGTGTCAGTTCGACGATTCGTTGCATACGGTTCAGTAGTTGCCGGTCATGACTGATCACGATCAACCCGCCGCGCCACTGGTCAAGCTTGTGCAGCAGCCAGCGACGCCCGTCGGCGTCCAGGTGGTTGGTGGGCTCATCCAGCATCAAAAGCTGAGCCTGGCCGAGTAGGGCGCCGATCAGGGCGATACGCGCTTGTTGGCCGCCGCTTAAGTGTTGCGTCAGATCCTCGGGACCGATGTCTGCCAGCCCTGCCTCATCCAGCAGCAGGCGCAAGCGTTCGGACAGGTCCCAACGGTCGGCCAAGGTGTCGAAATCTTCGCTTGAGCCATGGCCGAGATTCAGCCGGGCAAGGGCCTGCAAGGCCGGTGCGCAACCGGTGGCGTGGGCGACGGTTTGCCCTTCAATGATTGGAAACGTTTGCGGGACATACGCAACATGTCCCTGGCAGATCAGGCTGCCAGCGGTGGGGTTGAGTTGCCCGGCAATCAAGCGCCCCAGCACGCTCTTGCCGACGCCATTACGACCGACGATAGCGGTGGGGATGCGGTCGAAACTAAGGTTCAGGGACTCGAAAATCGTCTCGCCATTGGCGAAGTGAAAACACAGTTGGTTTAGAGAAACGAGTGCAGGCAGACGCGTGACGTGAGTCATCGGCACCTCCGAAAAATGTCGAAAAACCAACAAGCGCCGTGGGCGGCTTGTCGCGCAAACATTTTGGAAGGCTTAGTTGTTCACGTTAGCGGTCGTCCAGGGGAAATGAGATTGGTCAGGCTAGACGTGGATTCGGATTCGATCAAGGCCTGCGTAGGCGCTCAGGGTTTTTCAGTGGCGGCGACCATTTGTTCGAGAAAAATCGCCAACCCGACTTCTTCGGCCCTGAGGCCTTTGCGCACCCTCGGCCGCGGCAATTGAGCCAATGCCCCCAGCATGAATCCATCCAGCACCGCCGGGTGGATGTAGCACTTGCGGCATACCGCCGGGGTGTTGCCCAACTGTTTGGCGACGTTCTTCACCATATCCACCACATGCCGCTTGGCGTCGGATTCCGGTTCCCATTGCAGCTCGCGCAACACCGCCAACGCCAACGCGCTGCCGGCCCAGGTGCGGTAATCCTTGGCGGTGAAGTCGGCGCCGGTAAGGGTTTGCAGGTAAGCGTTGACGTCGGAGGAGCTGACGGTGTGGCGCTCGCCGTTTTCATCGAGGTACTGAAACAGGTTTTGCCCCGGAATTTCCAGGCAGCGCTTGATGATCCGTGCCAGGCGCCGGTCTTTCACGGTGATCTGGTGCTCGACGCCGCTTTTGCCACGAAACTGGAACAGGATCGCACTGCCATTGACCTCGACATGCCGACTGCGCAGGGTGGTCAGGCCGTAGGAGCGGTTGTCCCGGGCATATTGGGTATTGCCGACGCGGATCAGCGTCGCATCGAGCAAGGTGATGACCGTGGCCATGACCTTGTCGCGGCTGAATCCGGGCGCCGCCAGCAGGGCTTCCAGTTGTTTGCGCAGTTTTGGCAGGGCCAGGCCGAAATCCCTGAGACGTGAATACTTGTCGGCGTCGCGCACTTCGCGCCAGCGCGTGTGATAACGGTATTGCTTGCGGCCCCGGGCATCGCGGCCGGTGGCTTGCAGATGGCCGCGCGGGTCGGCGCTGATCCACACGTCGACGTAGGCCGGTGGCACCGCCAGGGCGTTGATGCGCTTGATTTCGTCGGGATCGGTGATGCGCTGGCCCGCTGGATCGAAGTAACAGAACTTGCCGCGCAGTTTCCTGCGGGTGATACCGGGCTGGGTGTCATCGACGTAATGCAGGTCGGGCGGCAACACATCGGTCAGCGCGGTATCGGGCATGGCGGTAGTCCTTGGCAATGAAATCGAGGGCTTGTACAGCCATTGACCGCGCGACTTCGCCGTGGTGCCAAGAGATTCAGGCCAGTACGGCCACCGCTTTGATCTGCGCCCACAGCGACTGGCCGGGATGAATGCCCAGTTGATCCCGGGAGTAGCGGGTGATCCGCGCCAGCAGCGGCGTGCCGCCGGCGTCCAGCCGGACCAGAACGTGGGCGGCATTGTCGGCACCCAATTCATGGATGACCGTGACCGGAAGGCGATTGAGGATGCTGCTTTGCTCGATGCTGTGCAGGCTCAAGCTGACATCCCGCGCCTGCACCTTGCAGCGTAAGGCCTGACCTTCGGTCATCGGCGAATGGGTCACGCGGATGCTCAGGCCGGTGTTTGGCAGTTGCAAGGTGAGCAGTTGATAGTCGGCGTCGTAGGCGCTGACATGTCCTTCAATCACCACGCCGGCATCGTCACCCAGCGCCAAAGGAAGGTCGAGACGGGCCAGGGTTTCGCCGATCGGGCCGCTCGCCAGGGCTTTGCCGTCGCTGAGCAGGACAATATGGTCGGCCAGTCGCGCCACTTCATCCTGGGAGTGACTGACGTACAACACCGGAACATCCAGTTCATCGTGCAGCCGTTGCAGGTACGGCAGGATTTCGTTTTTGCGTTGGCTGTCGAGTGCCGCCAGCGGTTCGTCCATCAGCAACAGTTTCGGGCTGGTGAGCAGGGCGCGAGCGATGCCGATGCGCTGGCGCTCACCGCCGGACAAGTGCTGCGGATGCCGGTCCAGCAGATGGCCGATGCCCAGCAGCTCGGTGGCATGGGCCATGTCGACCCGGCGCTGTTGTTTCGGGATGCGCTTGAGGCCGAACTCAAGGTTGGCCAGCACCGACAGGTGTGGAAACAGGCTCGCCTCTTGAAAGACGTAACCGATGGCGCGTTTGTGCGGCGGGACGAAGATTTTCTTGCTGCTGTCCTGCCAGACTTCATCGTTGACCTGGATGAAACCTTCTTCGGCTTGCTCCAGCCCGGCAATGCAGCGCAGGCAGGTGGTCTTGCCCGAGCCGGAATGGCCAAACAGTGCGGTGACGCCGCGACCGGGCAATTGCAGGTCGACATCCAGGGCGAACCCCGAGTAATGCAGTTTCAGACGGGTTTGAATCATCAATCAGCTCCAGCCCGCTTTGGTTTTACGGCTGGAGTACAGCGCCAGCAACACCAGGAAAGAAAACACCAGCATCGCCCCGGCCAGCCAATGGGCCTGGGCGTATTCCATGGCTTCGACGTGATCGTAGATCTGCACCGAGACCACCCGGGTCTTGTCCGGAATATTGCCGCCGATCATCAGCACCACGCCAAATTCGCCGACCGTGTGGGCGAAACCGAGTATCGCGGCGGTGATGAAACCGGGGCGGGCCAGGGGCAGAATCACGCTGAAAAACGTGTCCCAGGGATTGGCGCGCAACGTGGCGGCTACTTCCAATGGGCGAGTGCCGATGGCGGAAAAGGCGTTTTGCAGCGGCTGTACCACGAACGGCATCGAATAGAGCACCGAACCGATCACCAACCCTGCAAAACTGAATGTGAGGGTGCCCAGCCCCAGTGATTGAGTGAACTGGCCGATGAAGCCGTGAGGCCCGAGCGCCAGTAGCAAATAGAAGCCAATCACCGTGGGTGGCAGCACCAGGGGCAGGGCGACGATCGCCCCGACCGGGCCGCGCAACCAGGAACGGGTGCGCGACAGCCATAACGCAATCGGAGTGCTGATAATCAACAGGATGACAGTCGTCAGGGACGCCAGTTTCAGGGTCAGCCAGATGGCGGAAAAATCGGCACTCGTCAGCGTCATTTAGAGTTGATAACCGTAGGACTTGATGACAGCAGCGGCTTTCGGCCCTTTGAGGTATTCAACCAGTGCCTTGGCGGCCGGGTTGTCTTTGCCTTTGTTGAGGATCACCGCGTCTTGTTTGATCGGGTCGTGCAGGCTGGCAGGAACGATCCAGGCCGAACCGCTGGTGACTTTGCCGTCTTTGTAGATCTGCGACAAGGCCACGAAGCCCAATTCCGCGTTGCCGGTGGAGACAAACTGGTAGGCCTGGGTGATGTTCTGGCCTTCAACGATCTTGTCCTTGACCTTGTCGGTCAGGCCTTCTTTGGCCAATACCTGCGTGGCCGCCAGGCCATACGGCGCGGCTTTCGGGTTGGCAATGGACAGGTGCTGGTATTCGTTCTTTTTCAGCACTTCGCCTTTGGCGTCGACATAACCTTCCTTGGCCGACCACAGCGCGAGGGTGCCGATGGCGTAGGTGAAGCGCGAGCCTTTGACGGTATCACCTTCGGTTTCAAGTTTTTGCGGGGTAGTGTCGTCGGCCGAGAGGAACACTTCGAACGGCGCGCCATTCTTGATCTGGGTGTAGAACTGACCGGTCGCGCCATAAGCCGCTACTAGTTTATGCCCGGTGTCTTTTTCGAAATCGGCGGCGATCGCCTGGATCGGTGCGGTGAAGTTGGCGGCGACCGCCACCTGGACTTCATCGGCCTGGGCCGAGCCGAAAGCGAAGGCAGCGAGCACACTCGCCAGGCAAGTAGGGGCAAAACGTGAGGCACGAATGGTCATGGAACGGCTCCGTGGTAGGCAAGTGCAGTGGGCAGTTTTTATGGGGAGAACTGCGCCGATGCGAGGTGGAAACGCTATATATCGGAATATATAGCGAAATGCCTGTAAACGGAACTTGTTGGGCTTTCCTCTGTGGTGAGGGAGCTATTTGTGGCGAGGGAGCTTGCTCCCGCTGGGTCGCGAAGCGGCCCCGCTTTACAGGGGACTGCTGCGCAGTCCAGCGGGAGCAAGCTCCCTCGCCACAGGGGTTTTGTAGTGTTCTGGGATTAGCGGTGAGTCAGCTTCGCCAACGCTTCTTCAGCCAATCGTCGGGTCAATTCAGCGGCTGGCATCTCGATGCCCAGCCTGAACGCCTGTCCGGCCCAAAGATTGGCGAAATCCGCCGGGTTTTTGGCCCGCAACGGCATCAGTGCACCACCGGCCAGTGGAAAGGCCGGGGCTTTGTCGCTCATGGGGCCGATTTCACGCATCACCCGATTCAGAATCCCCCGCGCCGGGCGCCCGGTGAACAGGTTGGTGAGCGCGGTTTCGCTGTCCTTGGCCGTGCGCAACGCCTTGTGGTGGGCCGCGCTGATCTTGGCTTCCGCTGTAAACAAATACGCCGTGCCCACCTGTACCGCCGAGGCGCCCAAGTGAAACGCGGCGGCAATCCCTCGTGCGTCAGCGATCCCGCCCGCGGCAATCACCGGTAGTTTCACCGCATCGACAATCTGCGGCACCAGCGCGAAAGTCCCCACCTGACTGTTCAAGTCATCGCTGAGAAACATCCCGCGATGACCACCGGCCTCGTAGCCCATGGCGATGATTGCGTCGCAGCCATGTTGTTCCAGCCAGACCGCTTCTTCTACGGTGGTGGCCGAAGACAGGATTTTTGCCCCGGTGGCTTTCACCCGGTCCAGCAGCGATTTCTCCGGCAGCCCGAAGTGAAAACTCACGACCTCGGGGCGAAATGCTTCGACCAGTGCGCAGGTTGCGTCATCGAACGGCGCACGATTGGACACGGGCGTTGGCGCATCAAAATCGGCACCCAGTTCACGGTAGTAAGGCTCCAGCAAATCCTTCCAGTCCCGCGCCTTTTGCTCATCCGGCAGCGGTGGCTGGTGGCAGAAGAAATTGACGTTGAACGGACGTTGGCTGTGTTGGCGGATGGTTTTCAGTTCTTCGCGCAGTTGATCGAGGCTCAGCAACGCCGCAGGCAACGAGCCCAGGCCGCCGGCGTTACTCGCCGCAATCACCATGGCCGAATCGTGAGCGCCGGCCATAGGCGCCTGGATGATCGGCAACTCGATGCCGAGCAGGTCAAGAATGCGGG
Source organism: Pseudomonas sp. Emmai (assembly GCF_055179735.1). NCBI lineage: Bacteria > Pseudomonadati > Pseudomonadota > Gammaproteobacteria > Pseudomonadales > Pseudomonadaceae > Pseudomonas > Pseudomonas sp. Emmai. The sequence continues at coordinate 3,852,300 of NZ_CM143685.1, forward strand.
TGTCTGGCCATTGGCTCATTTGAATGCTTCTCCGACGTCGACGGTAATGCCCGTTTTGTAGCAGCAATGACCGGTGGCGGACCAGTTTGTTTTTCTGAATGGCCAGCGTCGGTTTTACTGAAAGGTGTTTATGCCTGCGGCAGCCAGGGTGCCGCCAGTGCCAAGGCACCATGACCACCTCGGCGCACGCAGGCCAGAACCTGCAGCCAGGTCAGTTCAGTCAGGCGAACCTGGGAGGCAGGCACCACGCGAACTTCCCCCGACGTGCCGCTCGCCGGGCCGGCGTCCAGGATAAACACCGAAAACCAGGCATCCTGCTGTTCAAGCACCAGACAAAACAACCAGCCATCGTCCTCGTTGATCAACCCGACCTTGGCAGCCCCTTCAACGATGATTCAGCAGTCAACTCAACGGCGATGCAGTCCGCCGCCACCTCCGCCAAACGAACGATTCATGACCCGGGACGAATCGTGAAAATTGTCGAAGCGTTCATTGCCGAACGAGCGCGCCGCCGATTCACGATTGAGGTTCTGTAGTTGGGCGGTGTTCGCCGGATTGACCCGTGTCCCGCCGCCCTTGACCATCGACTGCCAGCCATCGTCGGTCTTCTTGTAGACGTTGCCGTCATACCCGGCGTAAACGTTGTCACCCACACGAGCGGCGCCGCTGTTGCGTCCGCGTACGCCGCCGTACTGAGTGGTGTTACCGGTGTTGGGGTTGTAGACGGCGCCACGATTGGCGGTGACCTGAGTGCCGTTGCGCACGTTGCCTGCCGTCACTTTCCCACCTGCAATCGCGCCGCCATTGGGGCCGACAATCTCGCCGCTGCGCCCGGCGGCGTAGTTGCCGGTGTAGACGTTATGCACCGCGCCACGCTGGCCGGCCGTGGCGATGCCGGTGCGCGAGTTGTAGGAATTACCCACCTGACCGGCCCAGCGATTGCCGGTCCAGGCGTTATAGCCGGCACCGTAACGACTGACCGATGCGCGATCACCCCATTGCCGGTAGATGTTGCCGGTACTGCCAGCCCAACCGCCGGGCCCCCAGGCCACCGCGCCGCCGTGATAACCATAGGCCGCGCCGCCCCACGGCATCGGCGCCGGGTAAAGGTGAGGACCCCAGGCATAACCCCAGCCGTAATTGCCCCATAGCCTCCGGTCGTGGAAACGCTCGCTGGAAATCGGGATTGGATGAAAGTCGGGTAGGGCAATGTGTTGCTTTGTGTTATTTCAATGACACCCCCCCTCAGCGAACCCAATGGGAGACAGCAATGTTCAAAGGTATTTTGATCGACAAAGACGACAGCGGTTACCGGGCCACACTGCAAGAGATCAATGACGATCAACTGCCCGAGGGCGACGTGACGGTGCGCGTGGCGTACAGCACGCTGAATTTCAAGGATGGCCTGGCGATCACCGGCAGCAGCCCGGTGGTGCGAAAATTCCCCATGGTGCCGGGGATCGATCTGGCAGGCACTGTCGAAGTCAGCGGGCATCCGGACTACAAGGTCGGTGACCTTGTCGTACTGAATGGCTGGGGCGTGGGTGAAGGGCATTGGGGCGGATTGGCGCAGAAAACGCGGCTCAATGGCGACTGGCTGATTCCACTGCCCAAGGCGTTCACGACAGCTCAAGCCATGGCCATCGGCACCGCCGGTTACACGGCGATGCTGTGCATCCTGGCGCTGGAGCACAACGGTGTCACCCCGGAACAAGGCGAAGTACTGGTCACTGGCGCTAATGGCGGGGTCGGCAGTTTTGCCATCGCACTGTTAAGCAGGCTCGGCTATCGCGTGGTGGCATCCACCGGCCGCACCTCGGAACACGACTACCTTAAACAGTTGGGCGCCAGTGAAATCATCGACCGCGCGACCCTGTCCGAGCCGGGCAAACCATTGGCCAAGGAACGTTGGGCCGCGGTGATCGACTCGGTCGGCAGCCACACCCTGGCCAACGCCTGTGCCAGCACCAAGGCCAACGGTACGGTCGCTGCCTGTGGTTTGGCCCAAGGCATGGACTTCCCGGCCTCCGTCGCACCGTTCATTTTGCGCGGTGTGACCCTCGCCGGGATTAACAGCGTGACCCAGCCCAAAGCCAAGCGTGTGCTGGCCTGGAATCGCCTGGCCGAGGATCTGGACTTCGCCCTGTTGCCGCTGATCAGCCACGAAATCGGCTTGAGCGAAGCGATCGAGGCGGCTCCGCGTTTGCTTGCCGGGCAACTGCGGGGAAGGGTTGTCGTCGACGTCAATCGCTGACAAGGTAGGCGCCATTGCGGCTCGTCAGGGCCGCAGATCTCAATCAAGGGAATGGCGCCGCAATGGAAGTCAAACAAGTCTACGTAGCCGCCGGGATGGGGGCACAAGAGTCTGCGCCAGGTTACGAAAGCATCTCTATCGAAGACGGCCGCTATCTGGTCTTTGAGGGCAGCGGACCCATGCCGGATGCCGTGATCAGTGCCTGGCAATTCATCTGGAATTATTTCGAGTCCAACCCGCAAATCGAGCGCCGGTTTGCGACTGACTTTGAAGCCTATACCGGCCCCGAGTCAGTCGCGGTGCATATCGGCATCGTCTAAGGCTGGGTTTCGCGCTCCAGCAACTGCCGCTTGCGCTCCACGCCCCAGCGATAACCCGACAGGTTGCCGTCGCTGCGCACCACCCGGTGACAGGGAATCGCGACGGCGAGGCTGTTTGCGCCGCAGGCCTGGGCCACGGCGCGCACCGCTTTCGGCGAACCGATGCGCAGGGCGATATCGGCGTAGCTGGCCGTGCAGCCTGCCGGAATCTCCCGCAGGGCTTGCCAGACGCGCTCTTGAAACGCCGTGCCGCGCACGTCCAGGGGCAAGTCCAGGCCGATGGCCGGCGCTTCGATAAAGCCGACGACCTGGGCGATCAACTGCTCGAAGCCATGATCGGCGCCAATCAGGTTGGCGCGCCGGAATTTATCCTGCAGATCACACACCAGTTGGTGCGGATCGTCCCCCAACAGAATTGCGCAAATACCCCGTTCACTCTGCGCCACCAGAATCGCGCCCAATGCGCACTGGCCAACGGCAAAGCGAATGTCGTTGTTCTGGCCTTCGGCGCGGTAATCGCCGGGTTTCATGCCCAACAACTGATCAGCCGCTTCATAAAACCGACTGTTGGAATTGAAGCCCGCGTCATACAGCGCGTCGGTCACCGAGCCGCCATCGCTCAAACGCTCGCGAACCCGACGTGAGCGGTGGGCGCTGGCGTAACCCTTGGGCGTCAGGCCGGTCACGGCTTTGAACACGCGGTGGAAATGGAAACTGCTCAAACCGGCGGCGTCGGCCAGTTCGTTCAACGCCGGCAGAGTCTCGGCGGATTCAATTTGACGGCAGGCGGCCGCTACGGTCGCGGCATGTTGGGCGGCGACGTCGCTTTGATCCTTCGCCGCCCGTTTGCTGGGGCGGTAACCGGCGGCCTGAGCCTGTTCCGCGGTGTCGAAGAATTCGACGTTCTGCGGTTTCGGCAGGCGCGCCAGGCTGCTGGGGCGGCAATAGATGCCAGTGGTTTTCACTGCATAGACGAACTGCCCGTCAGCCTTGGGGTCGCGGGCGACGACGGCGGCCCAGCGAGGGTCGTTCTCGGTGGCGGTCTTGGTCGAAGAGAGGGTCATGGCTTCAGGTCCGTTGACGGGTTTCATGCAGATTAAGCAACTGGCCGGGCTGTGGCACTCCGGGTCTTGCGGTCAAACTCAGCCCGCCTTACGAAACGTAAAATTGATCCGCTGATCGCCCAGTCGTGGATGCTGCCCCTCCTTGATCGGCAATACGCCGTGATAACGCAAGCGATCAACACCGCCCCAGACCACGATGTCACCATGAAACAACGGCACTCGCTGGCTCTTGTCGCTGCGTTCGAAACCACCAAACAGAAACATTGCCGGCAACCCCAAGGACACCGAAACGATAGGTGCCGCGTAGGAACCTTCGTCTTTATCCTGATGCAAAGACATCTTGGCCCCTGGGACATAGCGGTTGATCAGGCAGGAATCCGGCACGAAGTCGGCAAATCCTGCTTCCCGCGCCGCCGTTTGCGCCAGCTCGAAAAACACCTCGGGCATCGCCGGCCAGGGTTGCCCGGTTTGCGGATCGTTGCGGGTGTAGCGGTAACCGCTGCGGTCAGTGGTCCAGCCCAGCGTGCCGCAACTGCTCAGCGCCACCGACATCTTGAAACCGCCGGGCGTGACCATTTGCCGAAACGGTGCGGTCAGGAGAACAGCCTCTAATGCCGGCAACAACCGGTCGAGCAGGGGCAGGGCAAAGCCCCGGAGGACGTAGGACTGTTCGCCGAGCTGCTCGCGCCGGGGCGGTTGCTCGGGTTCGACGTCGGCGAACAGATCGAGGGTGGTCGGGGTCATGGTTTCATAACGCATCGTGAAAGATGATTCCAAGGGTATGCCGTTTTCCGCTGTGCAGGCGACTGACGCCGTGGCGCAGGGTCACGCGGTAATAGCCGCGAACGCCTTTGACCGGGCGCTGGTTGACGGCAAAAATCAGCCCGTCGCCTTTCTTCAGTCCGATCACCTGGGGCCGCGACTGCATTCGCGGACGCTGTTCGGTGAGCACGAACTCGCCGCCAGTGAAGTCTTCGTTCGGTTCTGATAGCAAAATCGCCACTTGCAGTGGGAAAACGTGTTCGCCGTACAAATCCTGATGCAGGCAGTTGTAATCCTGCGGGCCGTATTGCAGCAACAACGGTGTCGGTCGCTCCTGACCGGCGGCATGGCAACGTTCAAGGAAGGCGTCGTGAGTGTCGGGGAAACGGATCGGCAGGTCCATGTGCTCATACCAGCGATTGGCGATGGGCACCAATCGCGGATAGAGCCTGGTTCGCAACCGGCCCACCACCTCTGGCAACGGGTACTTGAAGTACTTGTACTCGCCGCGCCCGAAACCATGACGGGCCATCATGACTTGAGAGCGGAAGGGCTCGGGCTGGGCGTACAACGCGCTGACTTGATCGCACGTCTCGTGGCTCAACAACGACCGGATAATGGCGCAACCGTCCTGATCGAGCTGTTGTTCCAGCAACGCCCAGTCCAACGAGCTCATGGTTGCGCCTCGCGATCGAGCAACTGCCGTTTGCGTTCCAGCCCCCAGCGATAACCACCCAGACCGCCATCCTGACGCAGCACCCGATGGCACGGCACGATCACCGCCACCGGGTTGGCGCCACACGCATTGGCCACCGCACGAAATGCCTGAGGCTGTTCGAGACGTCGCGCGATATCGCGATAGCTGGCGGTTTGACCGACCGGGATTTGCCGCAGGGCTTCCCAGACCTGCCGTTGAAAGGTACTGCCGGCCAGATCAAGCGGCAGATCAAAGGCCATGCGCGGATTATCGAGGTGACGCAGGGTTTGCTCCAGCCAAGGGGCCAAGCCCTCATCGCGCCGCAACGTGCCGCAAAAGCGCCGCGCCAGATCCTGTTCCAGGCTGGCCAGGTCATCACCCAGCAGCAACGCACACAGGCCCTTGTCGCTGAACGCCAGCAACAACTCGCCCAGCGCACACGTGCCATTGATATAGCGAATCGAGGAAGTAGACATGTTCTGACTCCTGAACCTAAGGTTGAGGTGGCCAGACTAGGGCGCGTTGATCGAGCGAACACTCCGGCGCTTGCGGTCAAACTTTTACAGACGGGGGAGCTGACGTCCCTGTTGTCGCTCCCGATCGCGTTACAGCGCTTTGCTGACGGCGATGTCGCTGATCACGTCGTCGCCCTGGCCATGAATGGCGTCCAGGGCGGCCTTGGCTTCGGCTTCGGTGCCGTTTTCAAGCAGGGCGAACTCGAAACGACGTTCGCCGTTGAGTTTGTATTTGATGACGTACTTGGTCGTTTGGGCCACGGTCATGATTGCCTCTTTACGTGTAGGGCGTTGCTCAGCTCAGTTTTGTGCTGGAGCGGCGGACGATCTTGATCGAATGGGTCAGGGTCGGCTTGCGCGTGACGCTGATAGCCTTGCGGCTGTTGACCATGTCGATGGTGATGTTCCAGAAACCGGTGCTCGGTGCGGTGATGCGCGCCGGGAAGGTGTCGAATGCGCCGCCGTGGTAAGTGTGACGGCCGCCATTCTTGAAGCTGCGGAAGTTGGCGTCGTTCATCAAGCGGATGTTGCACATTTGGGAGCACTGGATGACGACAATGTCGTCCTCATTGAGGTGCTCGCGCTGGTGGATAAATTTCATGAGGCGCCTCCAGAAGGGCTTTTTCTACAAAATCAAAACGATAGCAGGGCAATTGGCAGAGTTTATCAGCCCGAACGGGTTATTATCTGGCTGTCAGCGTCGTGTTTGACAATTAAAAACAGTTATTCGGAATTCTATGAGCGATAAATGCAACGAGCCTCGGAGAAAAACAGTATTTACGCTGTCGGAGGGTCTTTATCGGAGGTTTTGTATGAAATGGGGTGTCCTGGTCCTGCCGCTAGCGCTGGCGGTGAGTGGTTGTGCCAATGTCGCAGAAATCAACGAGACACTGCCGACCATGAACGTGATCTCAGGTAAAAAACCTCATGAGTACGCGCAATGCCTGGTCGAGAAACTGGCCTCCAGCCGCGGTGCCTTGCAGCTTGAACCGCATAAGGAAGGCGTGCGGGTGATTGTTCCAGGGAAACTGTCCTCGGGGCCGGCTGCCGTATTTGATATCGAAGATCGCTCCGGCGGCAGCAGTATCAAATTGCATGAGCGCATGTCCAACGTGCCGGTACGTCCAAAGGATGTGCAGCGTGCCGCCACGGTGTGCATTTCCGGCTGATAGACTGTCGACCGTCCGCCTGATGCCGCCAGAGCGATGCTTTGGCGGCATCGTCATTTCTGGAGCCGCGCATGAAGCGAGAGCAAGTTCGGGAACGCCATGCAGAGGGCCATATCTCTGCCACCCACGTGATTCAGAACCCGGCGAATCCGGGGGAGTGGATCGTATTTTTCAAGAAAAGCGCCGGGCGCAGTTATTTCCTGGTGGATGACAACGATGAAGTCGAATCCTTCAGTCGCCTGGACGATTTGATCGAGACCGTGCGCGGTCTCGGGATCAAGTTTGCCGAAATCCACATGTAGGGCAGGGCGCCTTACTTGCAGACCACCACCACGCTGCGGTTCTTGAAGTTGCCTACGTCGACGCCCAGGGTCTTGTCGCTTTCCTTGGTCGACGGTGTGCCGTCGGTGCCAACGATCCGGTAGCCGGTGCCGGCACACGAGTCATCAGCCTTTTCGTAGCAGGTAGCCCAGGAGTTGGCTTCCCCGGAGCAGTCGATGGTCAGGCCTTGCTCGCCGTTATTCAGATAGATTTTTTCAGAGGTGGCGCAGCCAGTGAGCGCCAGTACCGCAATCAGTGCCAGAAGTTTGTTCATGTCGTTGTCGTCGTCAGATGATGGGGCTAAGCCTGTGACAGCAGCGGTGTCAAAAGGTTATAGCGATTGGCCACTTTGTTGCGGGCAAACATAAAAAAGCCCTGCGCGATGGCAGGGCTGCTCGAATCAGCTGCGTGTCAGGACTTGTCCTTGCCGCGCCGTTTCGGGCCTGCGGGTTGATCTTGCAACACCGATGCCACCTCGATCGCCAACGCTTCGGTCGGGAAAGGTCCGGCGATATTCTCGCCCGCGACGCTGTCTACCCACCATTGGCCGTCTTTCGCCTGATTGATCAGGTACCCGTTGACGCTTTTTGCTACCGACATCTATCTGCCTCGTTGGCTTGGTTCAATCGCGCCATGATACCGCCAAATGCACTCAACGGGTGCTGATGGGCGTATGGTGGTGCGATTGCCGGTCGGCGCAAAGCCGGTGGTCTGTGCTATCAATAAAAGCTTATGGGAACTATCCGCCAGAATATTTCTCTATGATGGCATCGGTTAGCCAGTGCGGGGCATTGTAAGGTGCACGCCGCCTGATTAGACTGCGCCGAAACTCGTACACACAGCCCTTTCAAGGACTTATATGATCAAGAAATGCTTGTTCCCAGCAGCCGGTTACGGTACTCGCTTCCTGCCAGCGACTAAAGCCATGCCCAAAGAAATGCTGCCGGTGGTAAACAAGCCACTGATCCAGTACGGCGTCGAAGAAGCACTGGACGCTGGGTTGACCGAAATCTCCATCGTGACCGGTCGCGGCAAACGCGCTCTGGAAGATCACTTCGACATCAGCTACGAGCTGGAAAACCAGATCAAGGGCACCGACAAGGAAAAATACCTGGTCGGCATCCGTAAACTGCTCGACGAGTGCTCGTTCTCCTACACTCGCCAGACCGAAATGAAAGGCCTGGGCCATGCAATCCTGACTGGCCGTCCGCTGATCGGCGACGAACCTTTCGCCGTGGTGCTGGCGGATGACTTGTGCGTCAACCTCGACGGCGACGGCGTGTTGACCCAGATGGTCAAGCTGTACAAACAGTACCGCTGCTCGATCATCGCGATCCAGGAAGTCGATCCGCTGGAAACCAACAAGTACGGCGTTATCGCCGGTGACTTGATCGGTGACGACCTGTACCGCGTGCGCAACATGGTTGAGAAACCAGCGCCGGAAGATGCACCGTCGAACCTGGCTATCATCGGCCGTTACATCCTGACGCCGGATATCTTCGACCTGATCAAGCAAACCGAGCCAGGCAAGGGCGGCGAGATCCAGATCACCGACGCCTTGATGAAGCAGGCGCAAAACGGTTGCGTGATTGCCTACAAGTTCAAAGGCAAGCGTTTCGACTGCGGTGGCGCTGAAGGCTACATCGAAGCGACCAACTTCTGCTTCGAGAACTTCTACAAGACTGGCAAGGCTTACTGATAGCGCCTGACCCACTTGTACTGAGAAAACCACCTTCGGGTGGTTTTTTCGTTTTCCGGCCCCATATTGTTCGCAGCGCTTGCCCAATGGGCGTCTGCGGGTATGCTGATGGCCTGCCGAGGAGATAGAAATGGCCTACGATTTTGACCTTTATGTGATTGGCGCCGGTTCCGGCGGTGTGCGGGCTGCGCGATTTGCGGCCGGTTTTGGCGCGAAAGTGGCCGTGGCCGAAAGCCGCTATCTGGGCGGTACGTGCGTGAACGTCGGTTGCGTGCCGAAAAAACTGCTGGTCTACGGGGCCCACTTCGCCGAAGACTTCGAACAGTCTTCCGGTTTCGGCTGGACTCTGGGTGAGGCGAAGTTCGATTGGGCGACGCTGATCGCCAACAAGGACCGCGAGATCAATCGCCTGAACGGCATTTATCGCAACCTGCTGGTCAACAGCGGCGTGACCCTGCATGAAGGCCACGCCAAGATCGTCGACCCGCACACGGTCGAGATCAATGGCCAACGCCACAGCGCCAAAAATATTCTGATTGCTACCGGCGGTTGGCCGCAGATCCCAGAAATTCCGGGGCACGAACACGCCATCAGCTCCAACCAGGCCTTCTTCCTCAAGGAGTTGCCGAAACGCGTTCTGGTGGTCGGTGGTGGTTACATCGCGGTGGAATTCGCCGGGATCTTCCATGGCCTGGGCGCCGAGACCACGTTGCTGTATCGCGGCGATCTGTTCCTGCGCGGCTTCGATGGCGCGGTGCGCAAACACTTGCAGGAAGAGCTGACCAAGCGCGGCATGGATCTCCAATTCAACGCGGACATCGAGCGTATCGAGAAACTGGCCGATGGCAGTCTGAAAGCCACCCTCAAGGATGGCCGCGAACTGCAAGCCGATTGTATTTTCTATGCTACTGGGCGACGTCCGATGCTGGACAACCTGGGTCTGGAAAACACCGGCGTCAAACTCGACAAGAAAGGTTTCGTTGAAGTTGATGAGCAGTACCAGACCGCCGAACCATCGATCCTCGCCTTGGGTGATGTGATCGGCCGCGTCCAGCTGACGCCGGTGGCGCTGGCCGAGGGCATGGCCGTTGCCCGGCGTTTGTTCAAGCCTGAGCAATATCGTCCGGTGGATTACAAGATGATCCCGACTGCCGTGTTCAGCTTGCCGAACATCGGCACCGTCGGCCTGAGCGAAGAAGAGGCCCGGGAAGCCGGGCACGAAGTGGTGATCTACGAAAGCCGTTTCCGGCCGATGAAGCTGACCCTGACTGAATGCCAGGAACGCACGCTGATGAAGCTGGTGGTGGATGCCAAGACCGACAAGGTCCTGGGTTGCCACATGGTCGGTCCGGATGCCGGGGAAATCGTCCAAGGCCTGGCGATTGCCTTGAAGGCCGGCGCGACCAAGCGCGATTTCGACGACACCATCGGCGTGCACCCGACGGCCGCTGAAGAGTTCGTCACCATGCGCACACCTGTCGCGGGTTAATCGTCCTGCGCGGCGTCTGGCGCGGTTGCAACGACGGCCGCCAGGCGCACGCTTTCATCCAGGCTGGCCTGGGTCTTCGCCAATTCGATTTCCAATGACTGATTGACCTGCGACTGCTCGTCGACGTTCTGCTTGAGCGCCTGGCTTTCCAGTAACGCAATGCGCAGGCGTTCCTGGAGGAGGGTGCGTTCGCTGTCGACGCGATTGGCTTGCTCCAGCAACTGATCCTGGCGAGTGTTGGCCTGCTTGAGCTGCTCCTGTAACAGGCTCAATTCCCGCAGCGTCCCACGGTTTTCAGTCAGCAGACGTTCATTGTCGCGGTGCAATTGGGTGATTTCATCCTGGCGGACTAGGGCGCTTTGCTGGGCTTGGCGCAATTCCATCTGAATCTGTTGTACCTGGCCTTCGTGGCGGCGCTGATCCTGATCGCGCTGTTCCTTGACCGAGTTGCGGTAGTGCTCAAGGGCATCCCGGGCGTGCAGGTGCTTTTCTTCAAGGGAGCGGATCTGCTCATCCTTGTCCTTCAAGCGCAATTCGAAATCTGACAGTGCCTGGTTCAGCCCGGCGTTGCGGGTTAGCTCGGTCTGCAGCATCGAGCGGGTTTCCAGCAGTGTGTCGGACTCCTGTGTCAGTGCCAGGCTTTGAATCTCGTATTGTTGATGCAGTTCGGTGTTGGCCTCACGGGCTTCTTCGAGCTGAGATTCCAGCTCCTTGCGCTGGCGATCGAACTGCTCACGCGCCTGATCGATGGGCTCTTGCGCCTGCTCCTTGAGGCGTTGTGCCAGGCGCGCCACCAAGCCTGCCAGCTCATCATCAATCGGTTCGGCCGTTTCTTCGACGCGTGCCGGGCCGCCATCTAGCTCCTTCAAATAGCGATGAATCGTGGTTTTCGAGCCGGTATTGCCCATCTCGATCCGTACCGCATCGATGCTGGGGTTTTCGCCACGGGCGAGGATCGCCAACCGTGCCGCTTGTACGACCGCTTTATTTACGCCGCCACGAGCCATGAGTTCTCCTACGATTTCGTACTGTGGTACATATTATTAATTACACAGTGTACCACTGCCAAATAAAAGTTAAATACTTTACGTTTTTAACACGGGATATACTGGTATTACCCCGTGTGATACGTCATAAACGCGGTTTACACCCGCTAAAGCGGTACGTTTTCGAGAACTGAGCCCATGACCGATCTGGATCGCTACCTGCAAGCCGCCACTCGCGACAACACCCGTCGCAGCTACCGGGCGGCCATCGAGCACTTCGAAGTCAGTTGGGGAGGGTTTTTGCCGGCGACCAGCGATAGCGTTGCGCGCTATCTGGTCGCGCATGCGGGCGTGCTCTCGATCAACACCTTGAAGCTGCGCCTGTCGGCGTTGGCGCAATGGCACAACAGTCAGGGTTTTGCCGATCCGACCAAAGCGCCGGTGGTGCGCCAGGTGTTCAAGGGGATTCGCGCGTTGCACCCGGCGCAGGAGAAGCAGGCTGAGCCGTTGCAACTTCAGCATTTGGAGCAAGTGGTGGCCTGGCTTGAGCAGGAAGCGCAAACCGCCCGGGCTGCGGGTGATCAGCCGGGATTATTGAGGGCGCGACGTGACACAGCGCTGATCCTGCTGGGATTCTGGCGCGGCTTTCGTAGCGATGAGTTGTGCCGCTTGCAGATCGAGCACGTGAAGGCCATCGCTCAATCGGGGATAACGCTCTATTTGCCCCGTAGCAAAAGTGACCGCGAAAACCTCGGCAAGACCTATCAGACGCCCGCATTGCAGCGCTTATGCCCGGTGCAGGCCTACATCGCCTGGATTACCGAAGCGGCATTGGTTCGCGGGCCGGTGTTCCGCGGCATCGACCGTTGGGGGCATCTGAGCGAGGAGGGCTTGCACGCCAACAGCGTCATTCCGCTGCTGCGCCAGGCGCTGGAGCGTGCCGGTATCCCGGCCGAGCAGTACACCAGTCACTCCTTGCGTCGCGGTTTTGCAACATGGGCCCATCAGAGTGGTTGGGACTTGAAGTCGTTGATGAGTTACGTGGGCTGGAAGGATATGAAATCCGCCATGCGCTATGTTGAAGCGAGCCCGTTTCTCGGGATGACGCCCCTCGAGGAAAAGGCCATTGGCGCTGCTCAGTAAGTTTTCTTCTATTAATACGTAGCTCTAATAGCGAAAACCAATGAGCAGCATGAGCTTTGCCAATGAGCCATCCGTCCATCGAGTGGGTAGGATTCACCCCATCAACTTCTTAACCAAACTTTTCAACCCTGACGGAGAGTCACCGATGCCTATCATCAACAGCCAAGTAAAACCGTTCAAAGCTACCGCTTACAAAAATGGCGACTTCGTACAAGTGTCTGACGCTGACCTGAAAGGCAAATGGTCGGTCGTGTTCTTCTACCCAGCCGACTTCACCTTCGTTTGCCCAACCGAACTGGAAGACCTGGCTGACAACTACAGCGCGTTCCAGAAACTGGGCGTCGAGATCTACAGCGTTTCCACCGATACCCACTTTGCACACGCTGCCTGGCACAACACTTCGCCAGCCATCGGCAAAATCGAATACACCATGATCGGCGACCCGACCCACGCCATCTCCCGCAACTTCGACGTGCTGATCGAAGAAGTTGGCCTGGCTGACCGTGGCACCTTCGTGATCAACCCTGAAGGCCAGATCAAAATTGTTGAACTGAACGACGGCGGTGTTGGCCGTGACGCTTCCGAGCTGCTGCGCAAAATCAAGGCTGCTCAGTACGTCGCTGCTCACCCGGGCGAAGTGTGCCCAGCCAAGTGGAAAGAAGGCGAAGCCACCCTGGCTCCGTCCCTGGACCTGGTCGGCAAGATCTAAGTCTGTGACACCAGCAATATCAGGGCGGGTTTCCGCACCTCAGTAAGCTGCAACCGCCCAATAAAAACGCCCGGGCGAGATTCGCTCGGGCGTTTTTTTTTCGCCTCAAATAAAGTAAAGGAAATCGCCCGTATGTTGGACGCCAATCTTAAAGCCCAGTTGAAATCGTACCTGGAACGGGTCACCCAACCGATCGAGATCGTTGCCTCCCTCGACGACGGTGCGAAATCCCAGGAAATGCTTGAACTGCTGAAAGACGTTACCAGTCTTTCCAACCAAATTACCTTGCTCGACAACGGTGATGATGCACGCAAGCCATCGTTCTCGATCAACCGCCCGGGTGCCGACATCAGCCTGCGTTTCGCCGGCATTCCCATGGGCCACGAATTCACTTCGTTGGTGCTGGCCTTGCTGCAAGTCGGCGGCCACCCTTCGAAAGCCAGCGTTGAAGTGATCGAGCAGATCCGCTCGCTCAAAGGCCAGTTCAGCTTCGAGACGTACTTCTCGCTGTCCTGCCAGAACTGCCCGGACGTGGTTCAGGCGCTGAACCTGATGGCGGTCCTGAACCCTAACATTCGCCACGTCGCCATTGACGGCGCGTTGTTCCAGGCTGAAGTCGATGACCGCAAGATCATGGCCGTGCCGAGCATCTACCTGAACGGCGAACTCTTCGGCCAAGGCCGCATGGGCCTGGAAGAAATCCTCGCCAAGATCGACACCAGCGGTGCCGAACGCCAGGCCGAGAAGATCAGCGCCAAAGAAGCCTTTGATGTGTTGATCGTCGGCGGTGGCCCGGCCGGTGCTTCGGCGGCGATCTACGCGGCTCGTAAAGGCATCCGCACCGGTGTGGCCGCTGAGCGTTTTGGTGGGCAGGTGCTGGACACCATGGCTATCGAAAACTTCATCTCCGTGCAGGAAACCGAAGGGCCGAAACTGGCCAGCGCCTTGGAAGAACACGTCAAGCAGTACGACGTTGACATCATGAACCTGCAACGCGCAACCGCGCTGATCCCGGCGAAGAATGTCGGCGAGTTGCACGAAGTTCGCTTTGAAAGCGGTGCCAGCCTGAAAACCAAGGCACTGATCCTTGCTACCGGCGCCCGCTGGCGCGAAATGGGTGTGCCGGGCGAGCAGGAATATAAAGCCAAGGGCGTGTGCTTCTGCCCGCACTGCGACGGCCCGCTGTTCAAGGGCAAGCGCGTGGCGGTGATCGGCGGCGGTAACTCCGGCGTTGAAGCGGCCATCGACCTGGCCGGTATCGTCAGCCACGTTACGTTGCTGGAATTCGACAGCAAGTTGCGCGCCGATGCCGTATTGCAGCGCAAGTTGTACAGCCTGTCGAATGTCACTGTCATCACCAGCGCGTTGACCAGCGAAGTGAAAGGCGATGGGCAGAAGGTGACCGGTCTGGTCTACAAGGATCGTGATTCGGGTGAGTTCAACACGGTCGAGCTGGAAGGGATCTTCGTGCAAATCGGTCTGTTGCCTAACACCGATTGGCTCAAAGGCACCGTCGAGCTGACGCCTCGTGGCGAGATCATTGTCGATGCGCGCGGTGAAACTTCATTGCCGGGTGTGTTCGCCGCTGGCGACGTCACCACCGTGCCGTACAAGCAGATCGTGATTGCGGTGGGCGAGGGTGCCAAGGCATCCCTGAGCGCATTCGACCACCTGATCCGGACCTCGGCCCCGGCTTAAACGCCAACGCTGAAAACACAAAACCCCATGAGCGATCATGGGGTTTTTGTGCTTGATGCTGATCGTTACCGCGCAGCGTGGGAACGATCGGCGGTGGTGTATTTTTACATCGGTGCCGGCTGAATGATCTCGACCCAGTAAGCATCCGGGTCCTTGATAAACGCCAGGCTCTTCATGCGGCCATCGTTCAAACGCTTCTGGAAATCACAGCCCAGCGCTTCGAATCGCTCGCACGCGGCGCGGATGTCCGGCACGGAAATACAGATATGACCGAAGCCCCGCGGGTCGGTGTTGCCGTTGTGGTAGGCAAACGCCGGATCGTTTTCGGTGCCGTGGTTGTGGGTCAGTTCCAGAATGCCGGGGATCGACTTCATCCACTCGGTACGCGCCGCGGCATCGGCCGGGATCTGGTTTTTGTCGACCAGCGCCAGGAAGTACAGACTGAATTCGGCTTCCGGGAAATCGCGCTTTTCAACCAGCGAGAAACCGAGGATGCGCGTGTAGAAATCCAGGGACTTGGTGATGTCCTTGACTCGCAGCATGGTGTGGTTGAAGACGAACTTCTGGGTGCTGCTGTCAGGCTGGGCAGTGACGCCGGGAAAGTTGTTCAATTCGTGCAGGCTCATGGGCCCTCCGGAAAATATGTGGGGCTGGCGATGGTCGCAATGATACGCAAGCGACCCGGCATCGCCAAACCAAAACGCCCGGCTATTGCCTGGCGGCCGGGTGAGGCTCAGACTTTGTGGTTCAATCTATGAGTGCCTCTCGTAATGATCCGACCGTTTGCATCGCTATTCGTTTTCATGGGTTTGTTGGCGCTGGCCACGGCGGCGCAGGCCGATACCCCGAGCATTACCTGGCCCAGTGGCTGGGAGGTGGAAGTCATTGCTGCAAATGAGGCCGCGCCGCAGGTGTCCCGCCAGCGCGCAGTGAAAAACGACGCCGATGGCAACCAGGTGCTGGTGATGGAGCTGACGATGACGCCAGTGGAAAGCGACCATCAGGTGAACTTGCAGGGTGTGTTGCTGGAAATGCGCAAGTCGGTGCAAAAAGACTTTTTTCAGGGGGGATATCAAAGTGTCTGCAACCGGATTCACCCGACGACATTAAGCCGGCTGTCAGCCCTTGAAACCACTTGTACGGTCACTCAGAACGGTCGACACGTGCTGTCTCAAACATTGGTCGCGGCTGTGGAGGCGGACAGGGCCTATGTTCTTTCCTACGCGGGACAGGCCGAGGTTTATAAGGCAAGTCAGGACGAAATAGCGGCTGCCCGCAACAGCTTGAAACTTTAGATGAAGAATTGAGCGGCGATGGGTTTCGGCAAGCTCGGGTTTTACTTACCCAAAGGGATTAAACACAAAGTTGCCCGCCAAGTACCGAGCGTCGGTTCAGGTGGCAGCCTCCTTTACAAGGAGTTTCCAACTTGATCGGCGGTCAATCGTTGTATTTGTTAGATATTGTCCATAAAAAAACCCTGCATTAGCAGGGCTTTTTTTGTTGCCGCGAAGGGTTAGCCGCGCAACCAGGAATCGACGGTAGCAGCGCCGTACTGTTCTTTCCAGGCTTTCAGGCCGCGGTGGTTACCGCCCTTGGTTTCAATCAGTTCACCGGTGTGCGGGTTGTGATAGACCTTGACGACGCGGGCGCGACGGGTTTTAGGCGCTGCGGCCTGTTGCAGGCCCGATTTAGCCGGGTTCGGATCGAGAATGGCGATGATGTCGCGCAGGCTTTTGCCGTAAGTTTTCATCAGCCCCTGGAGCTTTTCTTCGAATTCGATTTCTTTCTTGAGCCCGGCATCGTTCTTCAAGGATTCGAGCTGCTTGAGCTGCTCTTGAAGGGCCTTTTCAGCTGCACGAAATTCAGCGAGTCTGGACAATATCTTTACTCCAATAGTGTGTTTGGCTGATACCAACCGCAAACAAAGCTATAAGCCAAGAGCCTTGAAGCGACTCGGTGATAATGGCTCACCTGCCAATCTTGCGCAGGCAAGAAAAATTGTAGTAGTTAATCGTCCAAGAGTAAATCCTGTCTTTTTCTTCATGTAACAACAGCAGTCTTTTGATTCAATTTGGTGCAACATTTTGTTATTTACCCAGCCAGTTAATGGTGACTTAATGCATTAATGAAGTCCGCGCCGGGCATTGGCCGACCGAACAGGTAGCCTTGCAGGAAGTTCACGTTGTGCGCTGTCAGGTAATCGCTTTGCTCTTGGGTTTCCACACCTTCGGCAACAATTCCCAGGTCCAGCTTGGCCGAGAGTTCGATGATGCTGTCCAGAATATGCCGGGAAAGCGCATCGGCACCGATCATGGCGACGAAGCTCTGATCGATTTTCAGGAAGTCCACGTTGAATTGGCGCAAGTACCCCAGACTTGAATGGCCGGTGCCGAAATCATCGATCGCGATCATCACGCCCAACCCGTGAAGTTGCTCGAACAACTGATGAGTCAGGGCCGTCGGTTCGATCAGTTCGCGCTCGGTCAGCTCCAGCACCAGGCTGATGCTATCCGGCGCAAAAGCACCGAGAAACGTTCGGCAATCCTCCACCAGTTCCAGGTCCTGGCAATGGCTGGCGGTAATGTTGATGCCAATATGAAACGGGCTGTCGAAGGAGGCCGATATCGGTGCCAGCAGTGCGGCGGTCTGCTGCATCAATGAACGGGTCATGGGTACGATCAACCCCGAGTGTTCGGCAAACGGGATAAACAGATCCGGCCGCACCAAACCTTCCTTGGGATGACTCCAGCGCATCAGCACCTCGGCGCCGCTCCATTTTTTAGTGTCGCCATGCACCACCGGTTGAAAATACGGAATGAACTCACCGGCCTCCAGTGCGCGCTGCAACTCAACACTCGGCGACGAAGCACGCTTTTGCAGGATGTGCCCGATCGAGCCCGACACCACGCCAAAAAAGATCAGCAGGCTGAACAGCGGCGGGTACTCGCTGCTCATGTAACGCCAGGTCCCACCCTCGGGAAAACCGGCGGCCACGGTAAACGCATACTGCTTGGAAACCCGCACGCTTTGCGCCACCGGCAAGACGGGCAGGGCGCCGTCCCGGACTTTGCCGTCGGCGGCCAACCAGTGATTGCCCACTTGCAGCAACAGCGACGTCTGGCGGCCGATCAACCGCAGCACGTTACTCAAGTGGTAACCGTCGAGGGTGGTCAGCGCGCCCTTGTTTTCATCACTGAGGCGATAGACCAGCAGCGCGGTGTTGGGCGTGACCGGGTTGCCATTCATCAACCACAACTGGCCTTGGGTGTAGTCGCCGGGGTTGACCTTCTCCTGATGTTCGCCGAACAACGAACTGCAATAAAGGTTGTTGTCGTACACCAGATTCGTCGAGCGCACGAAGGGGCGGCGGGTCACCTGTTCACGCAGCGCCAGTGTGGCGTCGTTGCAACTATTGCCAGCCAGGGGCAGCAACACCCGCGCGGCCTCGGCAGTGTTGTCGAGCATCAGATTGAATTGGCGCAAGGCTTCATCGGCGGTTTGTTCGGTGCTTTGCTGCAACGCGCGCCCGGCTTGCATATAAAGGATGGCGAAGCCCAGCAGAACCGGGAGCACCCCGCTCAACACGGTCACAGCAATCCGGGTGCTGCGCTTGCGGCGGGATTTGACGGTTAGTGGCATCTGCGAAACCTGTGGCGATGAAACTAGGAGGATAGATGGCCGTTCGCGCTTTGGCTCAGGCCGGATGCCAGCGAAATAAAAGCCAGAGTCGCCGGCGAAGACTGACGCTGGTCCAACACCGCCAATCCGACCTGGCGCCTGACCGGTGGCGACAGCGGACGTTTCACGTAGCGGCGATCGGCGTCCTGCGGCAATGAGCTTTCGGCGACGACAGTCAGTGCATCGCCACGGCCCACGGTGTCGAGGGTGCTGAGCAACTGTGAGCAGCGGTAACGGATGTTCGGCGTCAGCCTGGCGGCGCTGAACAGCCGGGACACCAGCTCCGAAGAACCGGCCTCGGTCAACACGAAGGGGTCATGGCACAAGTCGCTCAAACTCAAGCTTTTGCGCGCCGTCAGCGGATGATCGGCGGGCAGCAGCGCGACCATCTGGTCCTCCATCAGCGCAAACGTGTCGAAACGGTCCTCGGGCAATACCACGAAACCAATGTCGATGCGCCGCTCTTCAAGCCACTGAATCACCTGGCGATCCGGGCCTTCATCGACGTGCACTTCGATGCCGGGATGCGCTGCGCGGTAATGCTGCAAGATCAGCGGCAGTAACTTGATCGATGACGTCGGGCCGAACGAACCGATGCGCAACGTGCCGCGTTTCATACCACGAGCATCGGCGGCTTCCTGGCGCAGGGTGTTGGCCAACCCGAGCATGGCCCGGGCGCGCAGCAACAGTTGCTGGCCGATGTCGCTGAGTTCGACCTGGGACTGATGCCGGCGCAGCAACTCGACACCCAGTTCCTGTTCCAGGGCCTTGAGCGCATGGGACACCGCCGATTGCGAGATGCCCAGGCGATTGGCGGCGGCGGTGAAGCCGTGCAGTTCGGCCACCAGGGAGAAGATTTCCAGTTGGGTCAGGGTCATGAGTGTTTACTCATTTTACGATGATCAGGTATTAGCCGGATCATACGGCATCTGTGCTTCGGGTGACCTATGAGTAGCTATGAGCAAAACTGGACGAAACCGTCGGACGTGCCGGTGTATCTGAAGCTGGCGGCAGTGACCATGATCTGGGGCGGGACTTTCGTGGCCGGGCGTTTCCTCGCCGACAGCCTCAGCCCGTTGTTTGCCGCGAGCCTGCGGTTTTTGCTGGCCAGCGTGGCGTTGTTGCTGTTTGTGCTACTGGCCCGGATGCCGCTGGTGCGGCCCAGCGCCAGGCAGTGGCTGCAATTGGCGATGCTGGGGTTCTTCGGGATCTTCTTCTACAACCTGTGCTTCTTTTACGGGCTGCATTACATCAACGCCTCACGGGCGTCGTTGATCGTGGCGTTGAATCCAGCGGTGATTGGCCTGGCATCCTGGCTGTTATTCAAGGAACGCCTGAAGCGGGCGAAAGTGGCAGGGATTGCGATCTGCATCGCCGGAGCAGGGCTGGTGATTGTCAGCCGCAACCCGCAACTGCTGGCGGCTAATGCCGACGCGTGGATTGGCGATCTGCTGATCTTCGGCTGCGTGCTGAGTTGGGGGGTCTACTCGTTGTTTTCCAAGGGCTTGAATCAAACGCTGGGGCCGGTGCAAACGGTGACCTATTCGATCCTGTTGGGCACGGCGATGCTTTGGCTCACCAGTGCGGTGCGCGGCGAGTTGAGTGTCGAGGCGCTCATCCGCCTGGGGCCGCAACAATGGCTGAGCCTGATGTACCTGGGCGTACTCGGCTCGGCGCTGGCCTACATCGGCTATTACGACGGCATTCGCAAAATCGGCGCGACCCGTTCCGGCGTGTTCATTGCCTTGAATCCGTTGACCGCCGTCATCCTGGGCGCATTGCTGTTGGGCGAACAACTGACCTTGCCGATGGGCCTGGGCGGCGGGCTGATCCTGGCGGGGATTTACCTGTGCAACAAACCGCTTGCGCCGCCTGTGAAAAAGGGGATTTGATACAGAAGGCGGACAAACCGTTTTACGCTGTGTAGAATCGGGTTACGCATACAATAATAAACGACTTCTGACACCAGAAGCCTCGCCCGCAAGAGCCTTGGGTCGACAATGAAGAGTTTTGGGTTTCAACTGATCTACGGTGACTTCCTCGCCCGCAGCGTGCGCGGCATCTCCTGCGCGCCGCCCGCCAGTCTCAGCATTGCTAGCAACTAACGATCCGTTAATTCTAAAAATGATGATGAGGCGCCAACCATGGCAGATTTATACGAAAACCCAATGGGCCTGATGGGCTTTGAATTCATTGAGTTCGCATCGCCGACCCCGAACACCCTGGAGCCGATCTTCGAGATCATGGGCTTCACCAAGGTCGCGACCCACCGTTCCAAAGACGTGCACCTGTATCGCCAGGGCCAGATCAACCTGATCCTCAACAACGAACCCCACAGCGTCGCTTCGTACTTCGCGGCCGAGCATGGTCCGTCGGTGTGCGGCATGGCGTTTCGCGTCAAGAACGCCCAACAAGCGTTTGCCCGTGCCCTGGAACTCGGCGCCCAGCCGATTCATATCGAAACCGGCCCGATGGAACTGAACCTGCCGGCGATCAAAGGCATCGGCGGTGCGCCGCTGTACCTGATCGACCGTTTCGGCGAAGGCAGCTCGATCTACGACATCGACTTTGTGTTCATCGACGGCGTGGACCGCAATCCGGAAGGGGCGGGCCTGAAGATTATCGATCACCTGACCCACAACGTGTATCGCGGGCGTATGGCCTACTGGGCCAACTTCTACGAGAAGCTGTTCAACTTCCGCGAAATCCGTTACTTCGACATCAAGGGCGAATACACCGGCCTGACTTCCAAGGCCATGACCGCGCCGGATGGCATGATCCGCATCCCGTTGAACGAAGAATCGTCCAAGGGCGCCGGGCAGATCGAAGAGTTCCTGATGCAGTTCAATGGCGAAGGCATCCAGCACGTCGCGTTCCTCAGCGATAACCTGATCGACACCTGGGATCGCCTGAAGAAAATCGGCATGCGCTTCATGACCGCGCCACCGGAAACCTATTACGAAATGCTCGAAGGCCGTTTGCCGAACCATGGCGAGCCGGTTGATCAACTGCAATCGCGCGGGATTTTGCTGGACGGCTCGTCCGAGTCGGGCGACCGCCGCCTGCTGCTGCAGATCTTCTCGGAAACCCTGATGGGCCCGGTGTTCTTCGAATTCATCCAGCGTAAAGGCGACGATGGTTTCGGCGAGGGTAACTTCAAGGCGTTGTTCGAATCGATCGAGCGCGATCAGGTTCGTCGTGGCGTACTGTCCACCGAGTAAGCCACCGCAGATGTAAAAAAGCCCGGTCAGCAGCAATGCTGGCCGGGCTTTTCTTTGGCTGATACATCCCCCTGTAGGAGCGAGGCTTGCCCGCGAAGCTTTTTGGCGCCTTCAAGGACGCCTTCGCGGGCAAGCCTCGCTCCTACATTATTTACATAGGCTTGCGGCGCTGCCGGACCAGATGCTTGAACCCTTCAAACACCAACACCACCACCGCCAGCCAGATCGGAATGTAGGTCAGCCATTCCCCTGGCTTGATACTTTCCCCCAACAGCAACGCCACCCCCAGCAACAGCACCGGCTCGACATAGCTCAGCAAGCCGAACAGGCTGAACGGCAACAAGCGGCTGGCGATGATGTACACCACCAGCGCCGAAGCACTGATCAACCCGAGTACAGGGATCAGCAGCGATAGCCATGGGTATTGATCGAACACGACGAAACCCTGTTCACCGCCCCAGACGAACCAGAACGCCACCGGCAGCATCAAGGTCATGTCCAGCCACAAACCGCCGAGGTTGTCGGTGGTCAGCCATTTGCGCAACACGAAGTACAAGGGATAACCGACGACCACCAGCAGCGTCGCCCAGGAGAAACCGCCGACCTGATACAACTCGTTGAGCACGCCGAGGGAGGCGAAAAACACGGCGACTTTTTGCAAGTAGGACAAACGCTCGCCATAAGCGATGCGCCCGGTCAGCACCATCGCCAGCGGCAACAGGAAATAGCCCAGCGACACGTCGAGGCTGTAGCCGTTAAGCGGTGCCCACATGAACAGCCAGAGTTGCAGGCCAAGTAGCGTCGCCGAGACGACCAGACCGGCGAACAACTTGGGTTTACCGCCCAGGCGCTTGAGGATGTCGAGCGAGCGCCGCCATTCACCGGACACCAGCATGAACACTGTCATGCAGGGCACGGTCAGCAGCATCCGCCAGCCGAAGATTTCTACGCCGCTCAAGGGCGTGAGCAGCGAGGTGTAGTAATACATGACGGCAAACAGCACCGAGGCTGTGACCGATAAAGCGATACCTTTAGACAAACTGTCCTCGCGGGGTTGAACGTGAAACGGGGGGCGGAGGATACGTGGTTTTAGCTTAGAACATTGTCTGATTGATCAAGATCGTTCACAGATGATCGTTCCCACGCTCTGCGTGGGAACGATCAAACCGGGATTTGGCGAACGCCACAGTTCCCTTGTAGGAGCGAAGCTTGCTCGCGAAAGCGGATTTCCAGCCAACATCGATGTTGGATATCAAGACGTCTTCGCGAGCAAGCTTCGTTCCCACAGGGTGTGTGTCAGCTGTTGCGGGGTTTACGGCCCGAGACGAAATGGCTCACGTCATTGAAGCCCGGTGTCGAGGAGTGGCCCGGTGTCACCAGCGAGTCAATGAACGCCTCATCTTCCGCCGTGATCTTCACCGTCTGCGCCTTGGTGTAGGCGTCCCACTGTTCCTCGGTGCGCGGCCCGACGATGGCGGAGGTGACGGCGCTGTTATTGATCACCCAGGCAATGGCGAATTCGACGATGCCCACGCCACGGCCCTGGGTGTATTGCTGGATCTGCTGGGCGATGCGCAGCGACTCGACGCGCCATTCGGTTTCGAGGATGCGTTTGTCTTGGCGCCCGGCGCGGCTGTTGGCGTCCGGCGTGACGTCCGGTGCGTATTTGCCGCTGAGCACGCCGCGCGCCAATGGGCTGTAAGGCACCACGCCGAGGCCATAGGCGTGGGCGGCGGTGATCTGTTCGGTTTCAGCCTGGCGATTGACGATGTTGTACAACGGCTGGCTGATCACCGGCCGGTCGACGCCAAGCTTGTCGGCCACGCGAATGACTTCGGCGATGCGCCAGCCACGGTAGTTGGACAGGCCCCAATAGCGGATCTTGCCTTGGCGGATCAGGTCGCCGATGGCCGAGATCGTCACTTCGAGCGGCGTGTTGTGGTCTTCGCGGTGCAGGTAATAGATGTCGACATAGTCGGTGCCCAGGCGGGTCAGGCTGGCATCGATGCCGTTGAAAATGTGCTTGCGACTGAGGCCGCTGCGGTTCGGCACGCCGTCCACCGGGCCGAAACCGACCTTGGTGGCGAGCACCCATTCGTGACGGTTGCCGGCAATCGCCTCACCGACGATCTCTTCGGAGCGGCCGCCGGTATAGACGTCCGCGGTGTCGATGAAGTTGATGCCCTGGTCCCAGGCCTTGTCGATGATCCGCAGGGAATCTTCGGTGCTGGTCTGTTCGCCGAACATCATGGTGCCCAGGGTCAACGTAGAGACTTGCAGACCCGAATGACCCAACGTGCGGTAACTCATGACGAAATCCTTTTGCCGATGGAAAGGCGTCAATCAAATACCAGAACGGTGGCCGGGAGCAACCGGATTTATCGACACAACTCCATTTTGGCCAGGGGCAATAAACGGCCATTGTGGCGAGGGAGCTTGCTCCCGCTGGGCTGCGTAGCAGCCCCAAATTCTGCAAATATTCACGATTTTGCGAGTGCTGCGCACTCGAGCGGGAGCAAGCTCCCTCGCCACAAAAGCACCTTGCTTGCTCGTTAAACCTTCAACGTACGCGTCATCCGCAACGCCAGCACACTGCCGCAGACAATCACGCCCGCCAGCAGATACAACGCCGCATCGGTCGACCCGGTGCTGTCCTTGACCCAACCCACCAGATACGGGCTGAGGAAACCGGCCATTTGGCCCATGGAGTTGATCAACGCCAAACCGCCCGCCGCCGCACCGGCACTCAGCAGCGCGGTCGGCACTGGCCAGAACATCGGCAGGCCGGTGAGGGCGCCCATGGTCGCGATGGTTAAACCAAGAATCGCAATCGCCGGCGTCGTGGCGAAGTTCACCGCGATCAGCAGACCGACCGCGCCCATCAACATCGGCACCACCAAATGCCAGCGCCGCTCTTTGCGCAAGTCCGCCGAACGACCGACCAGCAACATGAACATCGCCGCCAGCAGGTAGGGAATCGCACTCAACCAGCCAATCACCAGGTTATCGCTGAATCCCAGGTTCTTGATGATCGACGGCAGCCAGAAGTTGATCGCATAAACACCGCTCTGGATGCAGAAATAGATCAAGCCGAACGCCCAGATCGCCGGGTTCTTGAACACCGCCAGCAGCGAATCGGTGGTGGTTTTCGGCTTGTTGGCCAGGTCTTGCGCGTGGTCCGCTTCCAGTACCGAACGCTCGAACGGCGTCAGCCACTTGGCATTGGCGTAACTGTCGCTGAGCAGGAAGTAGGCGAGGGCGCCGAGGATTACAGTTGGGATCCCTTGCAGTAAAAACATCCACTGCCAGCCGGCCAAACCCGCCTGGCCAGCGCCGAAGTGATTGAGGATCCAGCCGGAAAACGGGCTGCCGAGCAGGCCGGACACCGGGATCGCCGACATGAACAGCGCCATGATGCGACCACGGCGGAAGGTCGGGAACCACTGCGAGAGATAGAGCACCACGCCCGGGAAGAACCCGGCTTCGGCCGCGCCGGTGAACAGACGCAAGGTGTAGAACTCGGTGGGCGTGGTGACGAACAGCAGGCAGGTCGAGAGCGAACCCCAGACAATCATCATCAGCGCAATCCAGCGCCGTGGGCCGAATTTGGTCAGGGCCAGGTTGCTCGGTACGCCACACAATACGTAGCCGATAAAGAAGATCCCGGCGCCGAGGCCGTACACGGTTTCACTGAATTTCAGGGCGTCGAGCATCTGCAGCTTGGCGAATCCAACGTTGACCCGGTCGAGGTAGTTGAACAAGTAGCAGATGAAGATGAAGGGGATCAATCGAAGGGTAATGCGTTTGTAGACGGCGTTTTTTTCGTCAGCAATGGTCTGGGTAACGGCTGCGCTCTGTGACATGGCGGGCTCTCTCTTTATTATGATTTTTTGCGATGCAAAGGGTAACGTTGATCGCCCTGTGAGTCTCGGCCACCGCTTGGGTGGTTGTCTTTGTGCCTGAGCACAGGGTTTGCCCACAAGGCCTGTGCGGGTGAACAACCCGTCCCTCCACGCTTTCAAGGATCTGCCCAATGTTTGAACTCGATCACGACCTGGCCCAGGACATCGTCGACCGGGCCATGGCCATCCTGCCGTACAACGTCAACGTCATGGACAGCCAGGGGCTGATCCTCGGCAGCGGCGAGCCCGAGCGGATCAACACCCGCCACGAAGGCGCGCAACTGGTGCTGGCCAACGGGCGCGTGGTGGAGATCGACGCGCAAACCGCGATTCACCTCAAAGGCGTGCAGCCGGGGATCAACCTGCCGTTGTTGCTCGATCAACGGCTGATCGGCGTGCTCGGCATCACCGGCGAACCCGAGCAGTTGCGCACCTACGCCGAGCTGGTGCGCATGACCGCCGAGATGCTGGTGGGCCAGCGCAATCAGCAGGCGGAACAGCAATGGCGACGCCAGCGTTGCGATGATTTGCTCGCCTTGTTGTTGACCGACGCGGGGGATTCGCCGCGTCTGGTGGATGAGGCGCAACAATTGGGCCTCAAGCCGCAGCTATCGCGGGTGCCGTATCTGTTCGAGTTGGGCCTGGAACACGGGCCGGGGCAGACCGTCGAAGCCCTCAGCGCCTGGCTGATCAGCCGTTATCCCGACAGTTGGTGTGTCAGCTCCGCCAAGTCCTCGCTGCTGTGGTGCCGGCCGGCGAGCCAGGCGATCGAGCATGAACGGTTGCTGGAAAAACTCGATGGCCTGGGCTGGAACATTTTGCGCATCGCCGTGGGCGGGCAGGCCGATGGGTTGCCGGGGTTGCGCCGCTGCTATCGCCGGGTCGGTGATCTGCTGGCCTATGGACGCGATGTGTTGCCGCGCTCGCGGTTGCTGAGGCTGAACCGTTATCGGCTGCCAGTGATGCTCTGGCGGCATCGCAACGACGACGCGCTGGACGAGTTGCTCAAGCCGTTGCGCAAAGTCATCGCCAAGGACAATAACGGTCAATTGCTGGCGACCCTGCGTTGCTGGTGCGACCACGATGGGCAAAGCCAGGCGTGTGCGGATGCGTTGGGGATTCATCGCAACAGTCTGCGTTATCGCATGGAAAGGATTGCCGAGTTGAGTGGGGTTGATCCGTTGCGGCTGGACGGGATGCTGGCGTTGTACCTTGGGGTGCAGTTGCTGCCGCAAACGGAGTGAAAGATGTGGCGACTATATGGACGCCTTCGCGGGCAAGCCTCGCTCCTACAGGGATCGCGGCGCTCGCTCTTGTAGGAGCGAGGCTTGCCCGCGAAGAGGCCCTCCCAGCCACCACAATCCCGGGTTTGTAGAAATGAACAACAAACGCCACCCCCACTTGTGCACCTGACCGGCGTCATCCTCTGGGGCAACTGGCAGCATGGATGCATTGAAAACGGAGAATTCTCATGAAAATCGTCATCGCCCCCGATTCGTTCAAGGACAGCCTGAGTGCCCAAGGCGTCGCCGATGCCATCGCGTTGGGATTGGCCGAGGTCTGGCCGCAGGCGCAGTTGGTCAAGTGCCCGATGGCCGACGGCGGGGAAGGGACGGTCGAATCGATTCTGGCGGCGTGTGCGGGTGAATTGCGCCGCACAACCGTGCGCGGCCCGTTAGGTGCCACGGTTGACGCCGCGTGGGGCTGGCTGCCGCACAACCACACCGCGATCATCGAAATGGCCGAGGCCAGTGGTTTGCAATTGGTGCCGATGGCGCAGCGCGATGCCTGCGTCAGCAGCACTTTCGGCACCGGCGAACTGATCCGCGCCGCGCTGGATGCCGGGGCGCAGCGGGTGATCCTGGCGATTGGCGGTAGCGCCACCAACGACGCTGGCGCCGGGGCGATGCAGGCCCTGGGCGTCAAACTGTTCGATGCCCAGGGCCAAATCCTCGCGCCCGGTGGCCTGGCGCTGGCGCAACTGGCCCGCATTGACCTGAGCGACATCGATCCGCGCTTGAACGCGGTGCGCTTCGACATCGCTGCCGACGTCAACAATCCCCTGTGCGGACCCCACGGTGCCTCGGTGATTTTTGGCCCGCAGAAAGGTGCATCGCCGTCGCAGGTCCAGCAACTGGATCAGGCCCTTGGGCTGTTTGCCGATGTGTGCGCGCAAGCCTTGGACAAAGACGTGCGCGATGAACCGGGCAGCGGCGCGGCGGGTGGCCTGGGGTTCGCGGCCAAGGCGTTCCTGGGGGCGCAATTTCAGGCTGGTGTGGAAGTGGTCGCGGAACTGGTTGGCCTGGCCGAGGCGGTGGAGGGCGCGGACCTGGTGATTACCGGTGAAGGCCGATTCGATGCCCAGACCTTGCGCGGCAAGACGCCGTTTGGCGTGGCGCGGATTGCCTGCCGGCAAGGTGTGCCGGTCATCGTGATCGCCGGGACCTTGGGTGAGGGTTATCAAGAACTCTACGAGCACGGCATCGACGCCGCGTTTGCCCTGGCGAGCGGGCCGATGACGCTGGAGCAGGCGTGTGCCGAGGCGCCTCGGTTGTTGCGGGAGCGGGCGAGCGATATTGCGCGGGTTTGGCAGATCGCTTCCCAAAAGACCTGAACGCGATCCTCAGGGTAGAGCGTTTTTGTGGCGAGGGGGCTTGCCCCCGTTGGGGCGCGTAGCGGCCCCTGGCATTCTTTCAGTCATTCCGTGCAAGCAGGTTTAGCGCCTGCTTCGCAGGCGAACGGGGTAGAGCCCCCCCTCGCCACAATGGACTCGCCCCTGCAGCACAGGTGTTTCGCCGCTGAAACACCCCTAACCCCCTTGAAATATTTTTCCACTTCCCCCGTAAAAATCCTCAAGCCCGGCCGATAACCCTCATAGGCGCGCACAAACCAACCATAACAGTGGCGCCAAGCTGATCCCGCCGGCCCCACGCCCGCCCGACAGCGACCACGGCACGGATGCTTCGACGCTCACCCCCCGAGAATCATCCTATGTCCCTGCGTAATCTGAATATCGCGCCTCGAGCGTTCCTCGGTTTTGCCTTCATCGCCTTGCTGGTGATCGTGCTGGGTGTGTTTGCGGTCAATCGCATGTCGATCATCCGCCAGTCCTCGGTCGACATGGGCAGCACCCAACTGCCCAGCGTCACCTTCCTGGGCAATGTCACCGAAAACATCCTGCGCATGCGCATTCTCTCGTTCCGCATTCTGGTTAACCGCGAGCCGGCCAGTCTGCAGGAAGCCGATACGCGCATTGGCGTACTGACCGACAAGGCCCGCAAGGCGCAGGTCGCTTATGCCGCACTGCCGATGGGTCCTGACGAAGCGGCGCTGTATAAAGTGTTCAGCACCACCCTCGACAATTACATGCAAGCCCAGCGGGAAATGCTGGACCTGTCGCGTCAGAACAAAGTCGATGAGATGCGCAGCCTGATCAATACGCGGATCAAGGAAGGCACCGACCTGATGGGCGAACAGCTCAATAAACTGGTGGCTTACAACATCGACGGCGCCAAAGCGGCGGAGACGGTTGCCGAAGACAACTACAACACCGCCGTGAACGGCATCATTGTCGTGTCAGTGGTGGCGGCGCTGATGACTGTGCTGCTGGCCTGGTTGTTAACCCGCAGCATCGTCACACCGTTGAACCGCGCGGTGCAGGCTGCCGAAACCATCGCCGGCGGTAACTTGACCAAAGCCATCGAAGTCGATGGCAAGGACGAACCGGCCCGCCTGCTCGGTGCCTTGTCCGTCATGCAGACCAACCTGCGCCAAACCATCGAGCAGATCGCCGGTTCCGCCACGCAATTGGGCGCTGCCGCCGAAGAACTCAGCACCGTCACCGAAGAAGCCTCGCGCGGCCTGCAACAGCAGAACAACGAAATCGAACAAGCGGCCACCGCCGTCAATGAGATGACCGCCGCCGTGGAAGAAGTGGCGCGCAATGCGGTGTCGACTTCCGAAGCGTCGAACCAGTCGACCCAGGCCGCTCGCGAAGGCCGCAACCGCGTGGTGGAAACCGTCGACGCGATCCAGACCATGACCCACGACGTGCAAAACACCGCGACCATGATCGAAGGCCTGGCCGCACAAGGTCGCGACATCGGCAAGGTGCTGGACGTGATCCGCGCCATCGCCGAGCAAACCAACCTGCTGGCGCTCAACGCCGCCATCGAAGCCGCCCGTGCCGGTGAAGCCGGGCGTGGTTTTGCGGTGGTGGCAGACGAGGTCCGGGCCTTGGCCCATCGCACCGCGCAATCGACCCAGGAAATCGAAAAAATGGTCGCCGGCATCCAGAACGGGACCGGTGAAGCGGTGTCCTCGATGCAGCAAAGCAACCAGCGCACCCAAAGCACCCTGGAAATGGCCCGCGCCGCCGGTGTGGCCCTGGAGCAGATCACCCAATCGATCCACCTGATCAACGAACGCAACCTGGTGATCGCCAGCGCCTCGGAAGAACAGGCCCAGGTGTCCCGCGAAGTCGACCGCAACCTAGTCAACATCCGCGACCTCGCCACTCAGTCCGCCGCCGGTGCCAACCAGACCAGCGCTGCCACTCACGAACTGTCGCGTCTGGCCGTGGATTTGAATGCGATGGTGGCGCGTTTTGTAATTTGAGATAGGGTTGAGTCTGGAGCACGCGCGACAGGAGACGTACATGCGCTATTCAGCCCTGACTCAACGTATTGCCGGTGACGGAGCGGCAGCCTGGAACATTCATGATCGAGCGCTGGAGATGCGCGAGCAGGGCATTGATGTGTTGCTGCTGACGGTGGGCGATCCGGATTTCGACACGCCCAGGCCCATCGTCCAGGCCGCCATCGACAGCCTCTTGGCCGGCGATACCCATTACTCGGATGTGCGTGGCACCCGGGCGTTGCGCAACAGCATCGCCAGTCGGCATCGACGCCGCAGCGGTCAGGCGGTGGATGCCGGGCATGTGATCGTGTTGCCGGGGGCGCAATGTGCGGTGTACTCGGTGGCGCAATGTTTGCTCGATCCGGGCGATGAAGTGATCGTCGCCGAACCGATGTACGTCACCTACGAAGGTGTCTTCGGCGCTTGTGGGGCGAAAGTGGTGCCGGTGGCGGTACGGCCGCAGAACGGTTTTCGCGTGGACCCGGCGGATGTCGCGGCGCTGATCACGGCCAAGACCCGGGTCATTTTGCTGAACAGTCCAAACAATCCTTCCGGCGCCAGCCTTTCATTGAAGCTCTGGCAGGAACTGGCGCTGCTCTGCGTTCGCCACGACTTGTGGCTGATCAGCGACGAGGTCTACAGCGACTTGCTGTACGAAGGCGAGCACGTCAGCCCCGCCAGTCTGCCCGGCATGGCCGAGCGCACGGCGACCATTAACAGCCTGTCCAAATCCCACGCCATGAGCGGTTGGCGCGTCGGTTGGGTGATCGGCCCCAAACCCTTGGCCGAACACTTGATGCACCTGTCGTTGTGCATGCTGTTTGGCATTCCGGATTTCGTGCAGAAAGCCGCGCAAGTGGCGCTGGATGGGGACCTGCCGGAGGTGGCGCAGATGCGCGAAGAGTATCGCCAGCGCCGGGACCTGGTGTGCTCGCGGTTGAGCGCGTGCCCGGGTATCCGGCCGATCGTGCCCGATGGCGGGATGTTCGTGATGGTCGATATACGCCCGACCGGACTCTGCGCCCAGGGGTTTGCCGAGCGGCTGCTGGAGGGGTATGGCGTGTCGGTGCTGGCGGGCGAAGCCTTCGGGCCGAGTGCGGCGGGGCATATTCGCCTGGGGCTGGTGGTGGACCAGGTGAAACTGGCGGACGCGTGTCGGCGGATTGCGCGGTGTGCGGCGGATTTGTTGGAGGCGCGTAGGGCCTGATCGTTCCCGCTGGTTTCGCGGGCCTCTTCGCGGGCAAGCCTCGCTCCTACAGGATCTGCGCAATTGATCGTTCCCACGCTCTGCGTGGGAATGCATCCCGTGACGCTCCGCGTCACATCCAACGGCGGAACGCGGAGCGTCCCTGGCGGCATTCCCACGCAGAGCGTGGGAACGATCATCGCTCAGGCCTTCCAAGCCCCGGCATTCACAAGATTCACCGGCCGTTCTCCGGCCAACGCCAGCAGCAGATTGTCCACCGCGCACCTGGCCATCGCCTCGCGCGTCTCATGGGTCGCCGAGCCAATGTGCGGCGTGGCCACCACGTTATCCAGCCGCAACAATGGCGACGCCGAATCCAGCGGCTCGCGCTCGAACACATCCAGCCCCGCCGCCCGAATCTGCCCCTTGCGCAGGGCGTCAATCAGCGCAGCTTCGTCCACCACTTTGCCCCGGGAAATATTGATGAAGATCGTCTCCGGGCCCATCAAGGCAAACTGCTCAGCCCCGATCAACCCTTCGGTTTCAGCAGTCAGCGGCAAGGTCAGGCACACGAAATCCGCCTCTTGCAACAGTTGCGGCAGGCTGCGGTATTGCGCGTTGAAACGCTGTTCCACCGCCGGTTTCGGCGAGTGGCTGTGATAAATGACCGGCATGCCGAAGCCGAAATGCCCACGCTGGGCCAACGCCTCGCCGATGCGGCCCATGCCGATGATGCCCAAGGTCTTGCCATGCACATCGGTGCCGAACTGTGCCGGGCCAACGTTGCGCTTCCAGTGGCCGGCACGAACCATGTTCGCCAGTTCCACCACGCGGCGGGCACTGGCCAGGATCAATGCAAATCCGGTGTCAGCCGTGGTTTCGGTGAGCACGTCCGGGGTGTTGCTGAGCAGGATCCGGCGCTCGGTCAAATAATCGATGTCGTAGTTGTCGACACCCACCGAAACGCTGGCGATGGCTTCGAGATCGGGGGCCAGATCGAGTAATGCAGCGTCCAGCTTCAGACTGGCGCCGAGCAAGCCCTGGGCCTTGGGCAGGGCCTCGCGCATTTTGGCCAGGCCCTCGGCGTCGAGGCTGTCGATCAGGGTCACTTCAGTCTGCTCATGCAAGCGGGCCATCAGCAACGGCGAGAGTTTCTTGTACAGCACGACCTGCTTTTTCATCGTCATCGTCTCAACTTCAATTCAAGGGTGAGCAGGCACCGGCCGTTTCGCAACGGCCTTGGCCACGACCCGGTCACTGGCGCCGGGCTTGAGGAAAATCGTCAGTACTACCGAGAGCATCAACGCGCCGCTCATCAACAGATACGAAGCACCCGGCGAACCGGTGCTGCTGTTCAGGTAACCGACCAGATAGGAACCGCCAAACGAACCGAGGGCACCCATGCTGTTGATCAGCGCCATGGCGCCACCGGCGACGTTGGCGGGAAGGATTTCCGGGACGATCGCAAAAAACGGCCCATAAGGCGCATACATGCAGGCCCCGGCGATCACCAGCAAGGTGTAGGACCACCAGAAGTGTTCCGCACCCAAAGCGTATGAACCGTAGAACGCAATCGAGGCGATCAGCAACGGCGGCCACACAAAGCGTTTGCGCTTCTGCAACTTGTCCGAGCCCCAGGACACCGCGAGCATCCCAATCACCGCCGCCAGGTACGGCAGCGCCGAGAGCCAGCCGGCCTCGACCATGTCCATCTGCAAACCGGCCTTGAGGATCGACGGCAGCCACAGCACGAAGCCGTAGACGCCGATGCTCCAGCAGAAAAACTGCAGGGCCAGCACGATGACTTTCGGCGAGCGGAAGGCTTCGGCGTAGTTTTTCACCGCTTTGATCCCGACTTGTTCGGCCGCCAGGGCGCTTTCCAGGTCCTGTTTCTCCTGGTCGCTGAGCCACTTGGCCTGGGCTGGACGCTCGTCCGCCAGGCGCCACCAGATAAAGGCCCAGATCACCGCGGGCAAGCCTTCGATGATGAACATCCAGCGCCAGCTGAAATGCTGCACCAGATACCCCGACACCACCGACATCCACAGCATGGTCACCGGGTTGCCGAGGATCAGGAAGGTGTTGGCGCGCGAACGTTCGGCACGGGTGAACCAGTGGCACAGGTACACCAGCATCGCCGGCATCACCGCGGCTTCAACCACGCCGAGCATGAAGCGAATCACGATCAGCCAATAGGCACTGGATACGATCCCGGTCAGGGTCGCGAGGCCGCCCCAGAGGATCAGGCTGACGAAAATCAGCTTCTTTACGCTGTGTTTCTGCGCGTAGATCGCGCCCGGCACCTGGAAGAAAAAGTAACCGAGGAAGAACAGTGCGCCGAGCATCGAGGACAAACCCGGGGTGATCATCAGGTCTTCGGCCATCCCGGAGGCGGCGGCGAACCCGTAGTTGGCGCGGTCCAGATACGCCAGGCTGTAGGTGATGAAGACGATGGGCATGATGTACCACCAGCGGCGGGTGGCGAGTGTTGCGGTTTTCATGATGGTGCTCCTGAGCTTGTTGTTTTTGTCGCAGCAGGTAACGGTGTTCGGTGATCGTTCCCACGCTCTGCGTGGGAATGCCTCTACGGACGCTCCGCGTCCACGGTTGCGCAGAGCGTCACGGGCTGCATTCCCACGCAGGAGCGTGGGAACGATCAGGTATGTGGCTTGGCAATTCGGCGCGGGTCGGCAACCCCTCCATATCCCCTCGACTCTGCACCGCCCGGCTGCCTATCCAGTTGGCGCGCTGCACGGCGTCGGCAAAGCTGTGGTTTTCCAGCAGGGCGCTGATCATGCCGACGGCAAAGCCATCGCCGGCGCCCACGGTGTCGACCACGTTTTGCACCGGCACACCGGCGACGAAGCCCTGGTCCAGGTGCGTGCGGTAATACGCACCGTGTGGCCCCAGTTTGATCGCCACCGCTTCAACCCCTTGGTCGAGGTAAAACGCCGCGATGTCCGCCGGATCCTCAAACCCGGTGAGCAAACGACCTTCGCTCAACCCCGGCAGTACCCAATGGGCGAGGGCGGCGAGGCGATTGATCTCGGTGATCATCTGTTGCTCGCTGGCCCACAGGCTCGGGCGCAGGTTCGGGTCGAAAGACACACTGCGCCCAGCCTCACGCATGCGGGTCATCAATTCAAAGGACATCTCCCGAGCGCTGACGGAAAGCGCCGGAGGAATCCCGGTGGCGTGCAAGTGCCGGGCGTTCAACAGCTCAGGCTGGATCGACTGCACCGACAAGTGACTGGCTGCCGAACCACGGCGGAAATACTCGACCACCGGGTCGCTGCCGTCATCGGCGCGGGACTTGAGTTGAAAACCGGTCGGGTGCGCCGGGTCGATATCGACCTGACTGCAATCCAGGCCTTCTTTGGCCAACGTATCGATTATGAAACGACCCAGCGAATCAGCACCCACCCGGCTTAGCCACGTGACGTTGAACCCCAGCCGCGACAATCCGATGGCGACGTTACTGTCCGCCCCGGCAATGCGCTTATGAAACTGGCCAACCGCCGCCAGGTCACCGCTCTGCTCGGCGACGAACATCGCCATGGTTTCGCCGAACGACAGGATATCGATCTCAGACATGGGCGCTCTCCAACCGTGATTGACCGAGGCGGGCGAGGGTGGCGACGTGTTCGGTGGTCAGTTGCACCAGGTCGTCGCCCTGCAACGGATACTCCGCCGCTCGCATGATGCCTTGGGCCATGTGCCGCAGCAGTTGTTCCCACAGATGCAGGTCGGCGGCGCTCGGTGGTATCGCCACCAGTTTGCCGTCGGCCCGGCGCGCCACAGCCTTGCAATGCACGTAGCCGACATGCCGCCCGAGCAACCGCGCGGCGCTGGCGGCGGACTGGTCCTGCCATTGCCAGTTGCCGATGTCGAAGGTCATCTTGATCGGCAGGTTGTGCTGCTCGACCTCAGCGAAAAAGCGCTGGAACGGCTCAATGCGCCCGCCGTGCAAGGTCTGGTCGTTTTCTACCAACAGGTGCACGGGGCTTTGGCTCAACTGTCGAGCCAACGCCTGCAAGTCGTTGTTGTCGGTGAAATAGCCGAGGGAGACTTTCAGCCACTTGGCGCAAAACAGCTCAGCGCGTTGCAGGGTCTTGAACAATTCAGGATTGGGCTTCGATTGACCGGCCAGCCACAGCTCCATCGGCGAGGAATAGATGCTTTCGAGGCCGCGAGCCTGGGTGTCATCCGCCAGTTGCGCGGGGTCTTCGTGGGTCAACAGTTCTTCGCGCCATTCGATGCGCGTGGCGCCGGCGGCGGCCAGCACCTCGATAAAACTGCCCTGGCCGCGTAGGCGCACAAGGTCGGCGCCGTAGCTCGACAAGCTGATGGAAACGGGTGGTTTATTCATTGTTATTTACCTCTGAAACCGGTTTCATTTTTGTTCAAAAAAAAGGTTTGGAATTTGCGTTGTTCTTTCGGGCGTCTTTGCGGGCAAGTCGGATCGCCGCACCGCTCGCTCCTACAGGTTTCGCTGCGTTTGAATAACGTGTGATTCAACGCAAATCCCCACGGGTCGACCCACGCACCACCAACCGCGCCGCAAAATCCATCGTCCGCACTGGCCCGACATCCCCGCGCAAACGCTTGAGCAAACATTCAAACGCACTCGCGCCAATCTCCGCCGTCGGCTGGGCGAGGGCGGTAATGCCGCTGCCCACCAACGGGTACCAATCCAGATCATCCAACGCAATCAGCCCGACATCCCCAAACAGGTCACAGCCAAGCTCACGCAACGCATGGGTGCCGGCCAACGCCGCAATCCCGTTGGCACAGAACAGCGCTTTTGGCCCGGGGCCGGGTGTATCAAGGAAGGTTTGCAAGCGTGAGGTCAGGTCGCTGCCGGTTTCGACGACAGCCCCTTGCAGCGTCGAACGCTGCTCAATCTGCGCCTTGAAACTGCCCACCCGTTCAATCCGCGAGCTGGTGCCGTCAAACGGTTCAGTCACCAACAGCACATCGCGATAACCGCGTTCTTCAAGATGGGCGAGGGCCATGGCGACGGCGGCGGGATTATCCAGCCCGACCAAATCACTCTCGAGCTGCTCGACCTTGCGATCCACCAGCACCAGCGGCATCTCCCGATGCAACTCGCGCAGTTCATCGCGGTGATGACCCAGGGTGTTCACGATCAAGCCTTCGATGTTGTACGAACGCAGCAGCGCCAGGTGCTGGCGTTCTTGCTCGTCATCGCGGTCGGTGTTGCACACCACCAGGCTGTAGCCATGCTGACGGCAGGCGGTTTCCACGCCATGCATCACGGCAATCGAATAAGGGTTACGGATGTCGGCCACCAGCATGCCGATCAGGCGCGTGCGCCCGCGCTTCAGGCCGCGTGCCATCTGGTTGGGGCGGTAACCCAATTCGCTGATGGCGTGTTCGATGCGCTGGGCAATGGCATCGGAGAGCAGGGCGCGGTCATCGCCGATGAAGCGCGAGACGCTGGCCTTGGACACGCCGGCGTGTTCGGCGACGTCAAGCATGGTCACGCGGCTGCGTTGGGCGGCGGAAAAATCGTTCATGGCGGCGTTTTCTTGTTGTTGGATAGCGGTTCGAGTAGTCGTGAAACCGGTTTCAGATAACACCAATCTCTGCACTCTCGTCAAGGCGCGTTCATCTTCTCCAGCAATGCGCAGCCTTCGCCACCCGACGGACGGTCGCTTTACCTGTCAGATCTGACAGTAGGCAACTCCGATGGCTGAGCGTTTAATTCGTCCATGAGCGGTATAGAAGTTACGTATGTCCTACAACCCGGATGGACTAGAAGGCTATGACGACGAAAAATCTGCCGGAATCAGGTGCAGACATATTAGCGGCCCCCCTTTCAGTAGAAGGTGTCGATGATAGCGACCTAGAGGGTTATGTCTCCCGCGAGATATTGCGCAACGGTACTCGCATCATTATTCCTTATTGGCCCAGTCCTCTGAACGATGATGAGCTGTGGATAACACTGTTGCAAAACGGAACTGAACAAAGGCTCTACACGGAGTTCTTAGATCCGCCACAAGCTAATTTTTTATATTTCAGGCTGACACCGCAACACTTGGCGAACGACGGTATTGCATTCTTATCTTATAAAGTCTGGAAAGCATCGGGCGGTACCCCTGATCCTTCGCCGCCAAGAAAACTGACCATCGATCACACGCCACTTCTCAGCCTGGACGAACCGAGATTTCCCCACGCCACCCTTTGGGGTTATCTGAATAACAAAACGGTTCCGCCGCTTACTTCCGGGGCGACTGTTGCGTTACCCGCCTCAACAGGTATCGCATTGCGCGGCGATACCGCCAGAGTGCATTGGCAGGGTTATTTAAGCAAAAATGGAAGCACTGATCCCGTTGCGGGTACCGAAGGTGTCTTTGATAAACAATTGCTACAGCAGGATGTAGATCAAGGGTATGAACAGGTCGTACCGTTCGACCCTTATATACAGCTTCTTTATGATGACGACTCTGCACTTGCCTATTGGCAGTTGTATAGAGGAGGGCAATTGATTGGCGAGTCGAAAAAAAGTTTGGTGAAAATCGACAGAGTAACACCCGGCGAAAGTGGCCTTGCTGGCCAAACAGCACAAGGAGATACGAAGATGGCACTGAAATACGTACCCAAAAAAAACAGACCCGCGTCCACTGAAATTAGTGAAGCAGGGCCTTTATCTGTTATTACGATAGATACACTTGCTGACGGTTTTGTCGCGAAGAGTGTACTGGACAGCGGCAACCTGACCCTGAATTTTGTCCGCCCAGAAGATGAGTATGACCGTGATGAGTTTGATGTTCTGTATGGGGTGAGAGGCGAGACTCTAGCGCCGTATGACCAAACAATCCAGCTGGGTCCAATTGCGGGCAGGCCTCCCGTCAATGTTCCATTCCAGTTGCCCGCCCGTCTTTTTCCAGAGCTACCTACGCCAGCAGCGCCTACCACTTATGTGGTTCAGATCCAACTTTATAAAGACAGTGGTGGTAACGCGGATCCTTCCAATCTGCTGGAGTTCGTTATCGACCAAACGGCTCCTTTCAATACAAAAAATCCCAGGAGAGAAGTAAGGCCGACGCCAACGCCAGTCTTTGTCAATAGACCTTTAGATGCGCAAGTCACTGTCAACGAAGCCTGGATGACCGCTAACCCTAACGTGAGTGCGACCGTGAACGTTAGTTATGCCCTGCGTCGTCTTGACGACAATCTTCGCGTCGCGCTTCTGGCAGGCACCACGAGGGTTGAGGTCTTTAACGGTACTGTGCCCGCAAACGGTGCATTTACGTTCGCCAGCAGCTTGCTACGTCAACTTCCGAATGGGCGGGTCAATATCGTCTATGACTGGACAGACCTTCCCGGCAACCAGGGTTTGGAGTCTCTGTCAGCGGCGTTTCTGACATTGGCTGTGGCACAAAGACCGGTGCTGAACAAAGCGCCCCTGGTGCCTATAACCGATCCCGGTTACGCCACGCCTATCTATTTGGACGATCTGGCCAGTGGCATTACGGCGATCGTGGAAAACGCGTTTATCCAGAACGCGGAGCCGGGCGATCAAATCTTTTTGACTATTGAAGATGCCAATGACGCGACGCTCTTTCATGAAACTGCCGCCCAACCTTGGGCCGGTGCGAATCTGACGTTCCCACTGACTTACGCAGACTTGGCTAAAGTCTTCGATGATGCCGACGAACCGAAGAGTGTCACCATCAAGTCCACAATTACCCGCACCGGGATGGTCCCCCCCAATCCTGAGTCGCCAGACGCCACTTTTACCCTGGCATTCGACTACGCAGGTCCAGACAACCCGGATCTTCCGGACTTGATCAACCCGAACCTTCAGTTGCCCGTTGTCACTGGCGACTCTGGGACACCGAACGAGTTACTACCCGGCGACCGCGACAAGGCGGGTAAATTTAAAGTGGTATTTGCACTTACTGATCCACCCATCACTCCTGAGCAGACAGCCAAGTGCTACATCAATGATGTATTTATTGCTGACTACATTCCATTTGCCGATCAGGATGAATTTGAAGTTACTATTCCGGCAAATATAATTTCCAGTCTTACGCCCCCTGAAGTGCAAGCTCACTGGACGATTCAAAAGACAGGTAGTGACAAGAATGTCATGCAGTCCAGAGACCGAAGAGTGCTGGTGGGCGGCATCCCAATTACGCTACCGCTACCGACTATCCGAATCCGTAATCCGGCAAATCGCGATTTTATCGAATGTTACGGGATGATCAGTCCTACCAGTAACTACATACTTGGTTTGCAAATTCCAAAGGATTCATTGTTGCCGCCTGGCAAAACAATTACCGCGCATTTTGCGGCCTACAGTGATCCGGGAGGAAATACTCTGATCCCCAATACGGAGGACTCTAAGGATTACGTCATCAAAGCCGCTAATGAGGCTGACGTGGCGCCAATAGGCAGTCCGGCGATTTTCAAAGCAGCACAACCCGTTAGAGGCGCGGTTGCGTATGGCAAATATTGGTATACGACGGATATAAATGGCTCGCAAACGTCTGTGCCTGTTATCAAGCAGTTGGACACTATCAGTAATAGCTTTAACTACTGTGACCAGACGGCAGTTCCTGCAGCGCCAGGGCCATAGTTTTTGTAGTGCTTTGAACAGTATCGCGAGGGAGACCTGACCGTCTCTCTCGCGATTATTTTTGATTCAGGAGTGGGAGGAGGTTTATGCCTACTTACACTGAAGACAATTCCTCAAGAGACAAGGACTTTTCCTACATCAGGCTTTCGCTTGAGTCATTAGGCTGTCGAACGTTTTTTGGATAGAGACATTCAATACTGCCAGAAAACATTTTCAGTATTTGTGCAGGATTGAGGAGCTTCCTATGCCACTGTTTTCGTTTTCACACCACCCACAGGCGATCAAAAAATTAATCATAGCCATCGTGGTTGCGTCCTCTCCCGAAGCCTACAGCCGAATACTGTTGCCGGGCGAAAGTGATGTGGTGACCAATCCACCCGCTCCCGAAGCATGGGCGGTTTCGCAAGGGGGCACGCTGACTATCAACAATGCCCAGGCGCTGACCATTTCTTCAACTAATGCCAACGTCGTTTTCAACGGTGGCCAGAGCCAACGAATCAACGCCAATAATTCTGTGTTGAGCCTTTCCGGGGCCACTGTCAATAGTGCGAGTGGCAGGGGAGCGATACAGCTGATTGACAGCAGTGCAACGATCGACAACAACACGAATATCACCAGTTCGAACAGTTTTGGCCTTCTGTTGGGACGCAATATCAACACACCCGCTTCCTCCAGTGCGACGGTCAAGGGTGGAAGCACAATCACCGGTCTGCCCGGGGGCGCGAATGCGGTCGGTTTCGCGGTGTTGAATGTCGAGAACTCGACCATCCGTGGCACTGACACAACCAGCTACGGCGTGCAATTGGGCGGTGCAACACTGTCGGCGACAGGCAGCACCATTTCCGGCGGGCAGGATGGCCTTCAAATCGTGACTGACACGGTCGGTGTCAATGCCAGTACCGTGACACTCAACAATACCCGCGTGACAGGCGGTACTGGTTCAGCGATTGTGCTGGGTTCGTCCGGCCCCGCCGGCGCTGTGGCCAAGATCGACATCCTGGGCGGCACCGAACTGATCGGCGGTAACGGCACGCTGTTGCAGGCGACCAATGGCTCTACGGCCACTGTCACGGTCGACGGCAGTGCTTTGAGGGGAAACGTGATTGCCGACAACGGCAGCACTATCGGGTGGTCGATGAGCAACGCCGCGTCTATCGAAGGCAATCTGCAGAATGTTACCCGGGTCAATCTGGATACCCGCAGTGCGTTGAACGGCAATGTTTTGGCGGTGGCAGGGACTGCTGCGACGGTTAGCCTGAATAACGGTTCCACCATCAACGGCAACGTCGAAAACGTTTCCAGTCTGTCGCTGGACAATGCCAGCAGCATGACCGGTGATGTGGTCACCGACACCCGGGGCAGCGTATCGCTGAATAACGGCTCTGTGCTGACCGGCCAAATCAGCAATTCCGCCAATCTGAATATCGACAATTCAGCACAATGGGTGATGACCGGCGATAGCTCCGTACAACGTCTTGCGCTGAGCAACGGTGTCGTGCGCATGGGGACGAACGAACAGTTCCAACGCTTGGATGTGGGCGATCTGTCCGGTAACGGCACGTTTGCGATGGCGACCGACTTGAGCAATGGCAACACGGATTTCCTGAACGTCACCGGCCAGGCCAGTGGACAACATCAACTGCAAATCTCCGCCACCGGCACCAATCCGCTCACCGCCGAGCGGGTACAGGTCGGCAATATCGCTTCCGGCGACGCAAACTTTTCCCTGGCCAATCGTGAAACAGTGGACGCGGGCACCTTTGTCTACAGGCTGGCGAAGGAGGGCACGGGTTTGTACCTGAACCCGGACAAGGAAACGGTCAGTACTTCATCCAATACGGCACTGGCGCTGGCCGGCAGCGCACGCAGCGTGCTAAATGCTGAAATGGCCATGCTCAGCGATCAACTGGGTGATCGCAGTCTCAGCATCCGGCCCGAAGCCTCGCTCCGGGCGATGAACGACGGTTCGGTTAAAAACCTCAGCAACAGCGTCTGGGTCCGCACTTACGGCAATCAATACAACGTCAGTAATGCCTATGGCGATGGCTACACGCAGAACCAGACCGGCATCACCGGTGGTGCCGACACGACCGTGGATTTGGGCAGCCGGTCGTGGGTGTTGGGCGGATTCGTGGGTACAAGCCGTACGAATATGGATTTGAAATACGGTTCCAGCGCCACAGTCGACAGCCTGAATGCCGGTGTTTATGGCAGCACGTTCGATGTTGAAAGCGGTGTGTTCGTTAATGTCATGGCCAAGATCAACCAGTTCGACAATCACGCCAAAGTCACCATGAGTGACGGCACGCGGGCCAAAGGTGATTACAAGGCGTTGGGTGTCAGTGGTTCCGTAGCAGTGGGCAAGCACATTCGCCTCAAGGACGATTACTTTTTAGAGCCTCAGGTCCAGGTATCGACCGGCGCCACCCAAAGCGACAAGTACCGGCTGGACAACGGCCTGGAGGTCAAAAGCGACACCATGCGTTCAGTGCAGGGTAAGGTCGGGATCAAAGGTGGGCGCGTCATCACCCTCGACAACGGCAGTTTGCTGGAGCCCAGTGTGCTGGCGGAGGTCAATCACGAGTTCGTCAAAACCAATCAGGTCAAGATCAACGACGACAGTTTCGATGACGATCGCGCCAGTAGCTCGATCGGTTATGGCGCCGGTTTGAAATGGACGCC
This sequence comes from Pseudomonas sp. Emmai, assembly GCF_055179735.1. Taxonomy (NCBI): domain Bacteria; kingdom Pseudomonadati; phylum Pseudomonadota; class Gammaproteobacteria; order Pseudomonadales; family Pseudomonadaceae; genus Pseudomonas; species Pseudomonas sp. Emmai. The sequence goes on from NZ_CM143685.1 coordinate 3,895,041, forward strand.
GGCGCAACGCAACTGGCAGGTTGCCGGCCAGGTGGGAGGCAGCAAAGGCACGACGGTCAGTCAAGACTGGTGCGGTAGTGTGAGACTGAGCTATTTCTTCTAGATGACTTAAAAATGCCCCGATGAGATCGGGGCATTTTTTTGCTCGCGGATTGAGCGTTGGGTCACGCCAGCAAGCTGAGCCAGGCCGAACCCAGCAGTAAAAGGGCCATGGCCTGATTGAAGTGTTTCAAGCGGTTGGACGACCGAATCCACCTGGCCGAGCCTGCGCCAAGCAATGCCCAGGTGCCCATGCACGGCACTGACACCAGAAAAAACACCAGCGACAGGCACAGCGTCTGAACCTGACGATCGGCGCTGGTCCCGGCAAACACACTGACGACGGCCAGGGCCATCATCCAGGTCTTGGGGTTGACCAGTTGCAAACCGGCGGCGCCCTTGAAGCCCAGTCGTTGTGACTGCGGGGGGCCGGCCAAGGGTTCCTTGGTATTGACCGGCGCCCAAAAAATTTGCCACGCCAGATAACTCAACCACGCGACACCTGCCCACTGCAGAGTTGTTTGCAGGTAGGGGCGGGTGCTGAGCACTTGCCCCATACCGCCGCCCACGGCCAGTACGAGCAGCGCTGCGCCAGTGCAGGCACCGAAGACGATCGGCAGCGCGGCCTTGAAACCATAGCGGGCGCTGTTGCTCAGCACCAGGATATTGGTCGGACCAGGGGTGATGGACGCGACGAAAGCGAATGCCAAAAACGGCAGCAGGCTGGAAAAAGTGACAAGCATGATCATGGGCTCCTTGGACAGTCAGGAGCCAATCTTCACAAAGGCCAGGTCACACGTCTGGAAGATTTGAGCAGCGCCTGCGGTACATCGCCGGGGTCAACCCATACGCCCGGACAAACCAGCGGCCCAGATGACTCTGATCGGCAAACCCCAGCTCCATGGCCACCGCCGCCGGTTGCAAACCGCTGGCGAGCATTCGCCGGGCCTTGGACAGGCGCAATTGCACGAGATAGGCGTGGGGCGCCAATCCGTAGGCAGCCTTGAACGCGCGAGTCAGGCGAAAGCGATCAACGCCTGTGACGACCGCCAACTGATCGAGGCCAATGTCCAGATGAGCATTGGCGTGCAGGTATTCCCGGGCCTTTTGCGCCACCAGCGGCAGACGCGGGTCTTCGCCGTAGCGGGTGCGCCAGTGCAGATGGCGGGTCAGGTGTTCGAGCAAACCGTCGAGGGCCGTCTGGCGCACGATCTTCAACTCGCCACCGTGCAACGTCTGGAACGCCAGGCTGGTGGCTTGGGCCAGTTGTGGGTCAGTGGTCAGGGTGTTGGCGAAACTCAGTTGGCTGTTGAGCGGGGCGTTTTCGAACAACGCGCTCAGTTCCCGTTCCAGCCATTGCGGGTCGAGGTAGAGCATGCGGTAGGTGAAGCCGTCCTCGGTGGGCGCTTCGCCGTCGTGGATGTCACCGGGTTCCAGCAGAAACACCTTGCCCGGCGTGCTCTGATGCCGGGCCCGGCGGCAGTTGAATTGCTGCACGCCTTGCTCGGTGACGCCCACCAGGTAACTGTCGTGCCAGTGCGGGTCGTAGGCGTGGCCCTCGAAATGCGCACGCAAGGTTTCGATGCCGGTGTCGGCGTCCTGGGCCAGGTCGATCCAGTTGTGCGAAGTCATGCTGCACCTGTGAGACGGATTGCCGACTTATTTAACGCCTGCGACGCGGGTAACGCCTAGAACGTTTGTGCAGCCGTTTAGCTGAACAGTCCGGCCGCGATGTTGATCGAAAACCCGAGAATCGCCGTGTTGAACACAAAGCCGATCAGCGATTGCGCCAAGACGATTTTGCGCAGCCCCCGGGTCGCCACGCCGACATCGGCAGTCTGCACCGCCACGCCGATGGTGAACGAGAAGTACAGGAAGTCCCAGTAATTGGGGGTAGTCAGGCCTTCGGCAAAGCGCAGTGCCGGCTCCTTGCCGTCCCAGGTGTAGAACAGGCGGGCGTAGTGCACGCTGAAAATCACCCCGATCAGCAGCCATGAACCAATGACGGTGGCTGCGGTGAAGGCGTAATGCAGCAGCTTGCGTGAGGTTTCCAGGTCTTTGCTGCCGGCCAGTTCGAAGGTGATGGTCGCCAGGCTGGCAATCGCGGCGATGCACACCACGAACAACACCAGCCCGGCGTTTTCATCCTCGATCTCGGCAATGCGCTTCACATCCGGAGCCTTGGCCTTGGTGGCGAGCCAGATCATCAGGATCAGGTAGGTCCAGACCCCGGCGTTCCAGCCGATGAGGATTTTGCTGATGATCGAATCGGCCGGGGCCAGGATGCCCACCGCCAGGCCAAGAACCGTGGCGGACGACAGGCGAGGGTGGGTGCGGGCGAGGAGGGGCATGGAGGCTCGATGGGCGCAGGGGTTTGCAACACCTTAGCCCAGGGCGATGCGTTGTGACCACTCGGCGACGCAACCTTGTAGGAGCGAGGCTTGCCCGCGAAAGCGATCTTACCGTCAACATTTCTATCGACGGTGATGACGCTTTCGCGGGCAAGCCTCGCTCCTACAGGGGATTGGTGGGTCAGGTGTCTTTGTGGCGTTTGCGCACCAGTTTCATCACCACCACGAAAAACACCGGTACAAACAGCACCGCCAGGGTCGCGGTGATCATCCCGCCGATCACCCCGGTGCCAATTGCTTGCTGGCTCGCCGAACTGGCCCCGGTGGCAATCGCCAGCGGCACCACGCCAAGGATGAACGCCAGCGACGTCATCACAATCGGCCGCAACCGCAGGCGCGCGGCTTGCAGGGTGGCGTCGATCAGGTCGTGGCCTTCGTCGTACAGGCTCTTGGCGAATTCGATGATCAGGATCGCGTTCTTCGCCGACAAGCCGATGATGGTGATCAGCCCGACCTTGAAGAACACGTCATTGGGCATCCCGCGCAAGGTCACTGCCAGTACCGCGCCGAGTACGCCGAGCGGCACCACCAGCAGCACCGAAGTCGGAATTGACCAGCTCTCATACAGCGCCGCCAGGCACAGGAACACGATCAACAGCGACAAGCCAAGCAGAATCGGTGCCTGACTGCCGGACAAACGCTCCTGCAACGACAGGCCGGTCCATTCCTGACCCAACCCCGCCGGGCCTTGCGCCACCAGCCGTTCGATTTCCGCCATGGCTTCGCCGGTGCTGTGACCCGGTTTCGGTTCGCCGGAAATACTGATGGCCGGGTAGCCGTTGTAACGGGTCAATTGCGTCGGGCCCTGGGTCCATTTGGCCTGGACGAAGGCCGACAGCGGCACCATTTTCCCGGCGCTGTTGCGCACGTGGATCTTCAGCAGGTCCTCGACCTGGCTGCGTCGATCACCTTCGGCTTGCACGACGACGCGCTGCATCCGCCCCTGATTGGGGAAGTCGTTGATGTAGGCCGAACCCACGGCCGTGGACAGCACGCTGCCGACATCGGCAAAGGACACGCCAAGGGCATTCGCCTGTTTACGGTCGACTTCCAGTTGCACTTGCGGTGCTTCGGCCAGGGCGCTTTCGCGCACATTCATCAGGATCGGACTTTTCTCCGCCGCCGCCAGTAACTGCGTGCGCGCTTGCATCAGCGTGGCATGACCGAGGCCGCCGCGATCCTGCAAGCGGAACTCGAAACCACTGGAGGTGCCGAGGCCATCCACCGGTGGCGGCAACACGGCAAACACCACCGCATCCTTGATCTGGCTCAGGGCAATGTTGGCGCGGTCGGCGATCGAACTGGCCGAGTCATCGCTGCTGCGCTCGGACCAGTCCTTCAACGTGGTAAACGCCAGTGCCGCGTTCTGCCCGCTGCCGGAGAAGCTGAAACCGAGAATCACCGTGCTGTCACCGACACCGGGCTCCGTGGCGTTATGTTTTTCGATCTGTTCGACCACCTGCACCGTGCGGTTCTTGCTCGCGCCCGGTGGCAGTTGAATGTCGGTGATGGTGTAACCCTGGTCTTCCACCGGCAGGAACGAGGAGGGCAGGCGACTGAAGCACAGGCCCAGCCCGATCAGCAGCACGCCGTAGATCAGCAGGTAACGCCCGGTGCGCTTCAGCGCATAGGCCACCCAGCCCTGATAACGCACGGTCAACTGTTCAAAGCGACGGTTGAACCAACCGAAGAAGCCACCCTTTTCGTGATGCTCGCCTTTGGCAATCGGCTTGAGCAGCGTCGCACACAGCGCCGGGGTCAAGGTCAGGGCGAGGAAGGCCGAGAACAGGATCGAAGTAGCCATCGACAGCGAGAACTGCTTATAGATGACCCCGACCGAACCCTGCATGAACGCCATCGGAATAAACACCGCTACCAGCACCAGGGTGATGCCGATGATCGCGCCGGTGATCTGCTTCATCGCCTTGCGCGTGGCGTCCTTGGGCGACAAGCCCTCGGTGACCATGATCCGCTCGACGTTCTCCACCACCACGATGGCATCGTCCACCAGAATGCCGATGGCCAGCACCATGCCGAACATGGTCAGCACGTTGATCGAGAACCCCAGCGCCAGCATCGTGGCAAAGGTGCCCATCAACGCCACCGGCACCACCAGGGTCGGGATCAGCGTGTAGCGGATGTTTTGTAGGAACAAAAACATCACCGCGAACACCAGCAACATCGCCTCGCCCAGGGTGTAGACCACTTTGGTGATCGAGACTTTGACGAAGGGCGAGGTGTCGTACGGGATCTTGTATTCGACGTTGGCCGGGAAGTAACGCGCCAGGTCATCCATTTTTGCCCGCACGGCGGTGGCGGTGCTCAGGGCATTGGCCCCAGGAGAGAGTTGCACGCCGACGGCGGTGGATGGCTTGCCGTTCAAGCGGGTGCCGAACTGGTATTCCTGACTGCCGATCTCGACCCGCGCCACATCGCCGATGCGCACCGTGGAGCCGTCGGGGTTGGCCTTGAGCACGATGTCGGCAAACTCTTCCGGCGTCGACAACTGGCCCTTGACCATAATGGTCGCGGTGATTTCCTGGGTGCTGCGGGTCGGCAAGTCGCCGATGCTGCCGGCGGACACCTGGGCGTTCTGCGCGACGATCGCGGCGTTGACGTCGGCCGGGGTCAGGTTGAAACCGATCAGCTTCTGCGGGTCGATCCAGATGCGCATTGCCCGTTCGGCACCGTACAACTGGGCCTTGCCGACACCGTCGAGACGCTTGATCTCGTTCATCACGTTGCGCGCCAGGTAATCGCTGAGCGCCACGTCGTCGAGCTTGCCGTCGCTGGAGGTCAGGGTGATCAGCAACAGGAAGCCGGAGGAGACTTTCTCCACCTGCAAGCCTTGCTGGTTCACGGCCTGGGGCAGGCGCGACTCGATCACCTTGAGGCGGTTTTGCACATCGACCTGCGCCATCTCGGGGTTGGTCCCCGGTTGGAACGTCGCCTTGATGGTGGCGCTGCCGAGGCTGCTCTGGGATTCGAAATACAGCAGGTGATCGGCGCCGTTAAGCTCTTCCTCGATCAGGCTGACCACGCTTTCGTCGATGGTCTGCGCCGAGGCGCCGGGGTACGTGGCGTTGATTTCGATCTGCGGCGGCGCGACGTCGGGGTATTGCGCCACCGGCAACTGTGGAATGGCCAGGGCACCGGCCAGCAGGATGAACAACGCGACCACCCAGGCGAACACCGGGCGGTCGATAAAGAACTGCGGCATAAAAAAGCGTCCTGCTTACTGACCAGAAACCTGGGCAAGTGGAAGAGGGGTGTCGTCGATCTGCACTTTTTCGCCCGGCTTGGCGTGTTGCAGGCCTTCGGTGACGATGCGGTCGCCGGGCTTGAGGCCGCCGGTGACGATCCAGCGATCGTTCTGCACCGCGCTCAGTTGCACCGGTTGCAGACCGACCCGTTGCTCGGCGTCGAGCAACATCACCTGGGCCACCCCGGCGCTGTCGCGCTGGATCGCCCGCTGCGGCACGCTGATGCCTTGCTGGTTGACCCCTTGCTCGACGCGTACACGGACGAAGCTGCCCGGCAGCAAGTCGAGGTCCGGGTTGGGGAACTCGCTGCGCAGGATGATCTGGCCGGTGCCCGGATCGACGCTGATCTCGGCGAACAGCAGCTTGCCCGGCAGCGGGTACAGACTGCCGTCATCCTGGATCAGCGTGGCCTTGGCCTGATCCTGGCCAACCTGCTGCAGGTTTCCAGAGCGGAAGGCCCGGCGCAGGTCGTTGAGTTCACGGGTCGACTGGGTGAGGTCGGCGTGGATCGGGTTCAGTTGCTGGATCAAGGCCAGCGGGGTGGTTTCGTTCTGCCCGACCAGTGCGCCTTCGGTGACCAAGGCACGGCCGACGCGCCCGGAAATCGGCGCGGTGACGGTGGCATAACCCAGGTTCAGCTTGGCCCGGGCCACGGCGGCTTTATTGGCCGACACATCCGCGGCGGTTTGCCGGGCATTGGCCCGGGCGTTGTCGTAGTCCTGGCCGCTGATGGCGTTGCCTTCGATCAACTGCGAATAGCGCTGCTCTTGCAGCTTGGCCTGGAAGGCATTGGCCTCGGCCTTGCGCAGCGCCGCTTCGGCGCTGTCCAGGTCCGCCTTGAACGGTGCCGGGTCGATGCGGAACAGCACGTCGCCCTGTTTCACGTCGCTGCCTTCGCGGAAGGTGCGCTGCAATACAACGCCGGCCACCCGAGCGCGGACTTCGGCAATGCGCGGCGCGACAATCCGCCCGCTCAGTTCGCTGCTGATCGACAGCGGCCGCGCTTCGATGGTTTCGATGCGCACAGTGGCCAGCGGCGCCGCTTCTTCAGCGGTCGAGGACTTGTCACAAGCGCTCAGGGTCAACGCCAGTGCAATCAGGCTGAGCGTGGCAAGCAGGTTCTTTGACATGTGAATACCCCAATAATGACCCCGGCATCCTACGGGGAGTCGGCGAGAGTAGCGGTGAAGCTTTGTAGGCGCTGTGTGAAATTGTGTAAGGGTTTTACTCGCGGGTGCGTGAGGGCGTATATCCTTGGGCCCTTGAATTTCTCAGCGACCGTTCGGGCGTCTTCGCGGGCAAGCCTCGCTCCTACAGGGGAATGCGATACCTGTGTAGGCGCGAGGCTTGCCCGCGAAGACGCCCGAAAGATCGCCACAGCACTTTTTCTGGAAACACCCCATGCCCAACATCCTCCTGGTCGAAGACGACACCGCGCTCTCCGAACTGATCGCCAGCTACCTGGAACGCAACGGCTATTGCGTCAGCGTGATCAGCCGCGGCGATCATGTGCGCGAACGCGCGCGGGTCAATCCGCCGGACCTGGTGATCCTCGACCTGATGCTGCCGGGCCTTGACGGGCTGCAAGTCTGCCGCTTGCTTCGCGCCGATTCGGCGACATTGCCGATCCTGATGCTCACCGCCCGGGACGACAGCCATGATCAAGTGCTGGGCCTGGAAATGGGCGCCGACGACTATGTCACCAAACCCTGCGAGCCACGCGTCTTGCTGGCCCGGGTGCGCACCTTACTACGGCGCAGCAGCCTCGGCGAACCGCAGACCGCCAACGACCGCATCCTGATGGGCAACCTGTGCATCGACCTGTCCGAGCGCACGGTGACCTGGCGCGAACAACTGGTGGAGCTGTCCAGCGGCGAATACAACCTGCTGGTGGTGCTGGCCCGGCATGCCGGCGAAGTGCTGAGCCGCGACCAGATCCTGCAACGCCTGCGCGGCATCGAATTCAACGGCACCGACCGCTCGGTGGATGTGGCGATTTCCAAGCTGCGGCGCAAATTCGACGACCACGCTGGCGAGGCGCGCAAGATCAAGACAGTGTGGGGCAAGGGCTACCTGTTCAGTCGCTCCGAGTGGGAATGCTGAGGCGATGTTCAGAATCCTCTTTCGCCTGTACCTGGTGACGATCGTTTCGTACAGCGCGGCGATTTACCTGGTGCCGGATGTGGTGATCAAGCTGTTCCATGAACGCTTCGTCACCTACAACCTCGATTATTCCCGTGGTTTGCAGACCCTGATCGTCAAGCAGTTCCACGCCGTGCCAAGCGAACAATGGCCGGCCCTGGCGGCGGAAATGGACAAGGAGTTCCAGCCGCTGCACATCGTGTTGAGCGGCAAGGATGACGACGACTTCACCCTGGAGGAGCGTGAACGCTTGCAGCGCGGGGAGAACGTGGTGCGGATCGGCGACTGGGGCTGGCGCACCCTGGCGGTGGCGCCGTTGAACGAACGGACCGTGGTGCAGATGGTGGTGCCGCCGGATCCGCTGGACGTCAATTTGTTGTACTGGAGTATCAACGTGCTGATCGGCGCGATGATGCTCGCGTGCCTGCTGCTGTGGCTGCGCCCGCACTGGCGCGATCTGGAGCGCTTGAAAGGCACGGCCGAACGCTTCGGCAAAGGGCACCTGAGCGAGCGCACGCAGATCTCGCATAAATCCAACATCGGCAGCCTGGCCAACGTGTTCGACACCATGGCCGGCGATATCGAGAACCTGCTCAACCAGCAGCGCGACTTGCTCAACGCCGTATCCCACGAACTGCGCACGCCGCTGACACGCCTGGATTTCGGCCTGGCCCTGGCCCTTTCGGATGACATGCCGGCGCCGAGCCGCGAACGCCTGCAAGGGCTGGTCGCGCACATCCGAGAACTGGATGAGCTGGTGCTGGAATTGTTGTCCTACAGCCGCTTGCAAAATCCGGCGCGCTTGCCGGAGCGGGTTGAAGTGGCGCTGGATGAGTTTATCGACAGCATTCTGGGCAGTGTCGATGAGGAACTGGAATCACCGGATATCGTCATTGACGTGTTGCTGCACGGCCAACTCGAACGCTTCACACTCGACCCGCGCCTGACGGCGCGTGCCTTGCAAAACCTGCTGCGCAATGCCATGCGTTATTGCGAAAAGCGCATTCAGGTTGGCGTGAAGGTATGCCCCAAGGGCTGCGAGATCTGGGTCGATGACGACGGAATCGGCATTCCGGAGGATGAGCGGGAGCGGATATTCGAGCCGTTTTATCGGCTGGATCGAAGCCGGGATCGCGCGACCGGCGGCTTCGGCCTCGGCCTGGCCATCAGCCGCCGCGCCCTGGAAGCGCAAGGCGGGACGTTGACGGTTGAGCCTTCGCCGCTGAGTGGCGCGCGGTTCCGGTTGTGGTTGCCCACACCGAACTGACGGCAAGCATACCCACCTGTGGCGAGGGAGCTTGCTCCCGCTGGGCCGCGAAGCAGCCCCCAGCGTTCATTCAATTACAACGCGCTGGCATGTTTTGCGACTGCTGCGCAGCCGAGCGGGAGCAAGCTCCCTCGCCACAGGACAGGCGTCAACCCAAAATATCTTTAGTCGAAATCAACCCAACCCCAGCCACCTGCATCCGTTCAATCGCCACAGCCAGCGACCCCTGCAGATCAATCGCCCGACACGCATCCAGCACCACAAACGTATTGAACCCCGCCGCCCGCGCATCCAGCGCCGAGTACATCACACAGAAATCCAGCGCCAGCCCGACCATGTAAACAGTGTCGATGCCGCGTTCCTTCAAATACCCGGCCAGGCCCGTGGTGGTCGTGCGATCGGCCTCCAGAAACGCCGAATAACTGTCGATGTCCGGATTACAGCCCTTGCGAATGATCAGTTGCGCATGGGGCAAATCCAACTCCACGTGGAGTGCCGCCCCAGGGCTATCCCGCACACAGTGCACCGGCCATAGCGTCTGCTTGCCGTAGGGCAGTTGGATCTCGTCGTAAGGCTGGCGATTGGGGTGGCTGGACGCAAACGAGGCGTGTCCGGGCGGGTGCCAGTCCTGGGTAATGATCACCTGCTTGAATTGGCCGCCCAGTTGATTGATCAATGGCACGATCAGGTCGCCTTCGGGCACCGCCAGTTGGCCGCCGGGGATGAAGTCGTTCTGCACGTCGATCACCAGCAAAGCCGTGCGTGAAGGGTGGAGCGAGGGATGCGGCATGGGAGGGCGCCTTGGAAGTCAGGCGCCAAGCATAGTGATAATTGGCGTTATACGCTCAGCCGACTTCTCAAGACTTTGGCCATGTCCTCAAGGTCCGCCACGGGGTTGTGCCCGATCAGCATCCAGGCGTGCTCCGTGTCCGCCCAGAACACGACGTTCATGTCGTGCCGGCGTTCATGGGCAAACGGCCGGCTGCCTTTGTTGGAGCGCGTGACACACAGTGCCATCGGGCCGTGGGTAGGGTCGAGATAGGTGATCTGGGCGATGGGTACGCCTTCGTACTCGAGGATTTGCGCGCGTTTGAGCTCCAGGCGTGGCAACACCAGTTTTGCAGGCGCGAGGTTCAGGCCCAAACGGCTGTCGATGGTGCGCAGTTGCGCGCGCTGAGTCGCCTCGTCGCCAGGCAAGTGTTCCAGGGTTTGCGGCACGTAGAGCGACATGTAGTCGGCCACCAGCCCGCGCCAGTTGCTTTTCTGCTGGCTCGACTGCCAGCCGAGAAACAATCGATCCGCGACTACACTGCTCAGCACCAGACCGGCCGCCGCCGCCAGAAACCAACGGCGGTTCAGCGCCGGACGGGCAGGGCTGGGCAAGGTGTCGAGCATGGCTTGCAAGCGATCTGTCGGTGCTTGCTTGCCCAGTTGGTCATACGCGTCCTTGAACGGCAGGCTGCTGCGGGCCAGCCATTGCAGGCGCAGGTTGAGCGCCGGGTCATCGTGGATGGCGGCGTCGATGCGGGTGCGCTGTTCGGTGTCGAGCTGGTCGTCGAGGTAGGCCACCAATTGTTCATCGGTCGGGATCGTCGGGCGTAGGGGGTCGGTCATCGACGTTCTCCTGTGGTGTTGCTCGGTACGGTGTGCAAGGGCGGGTACTCCGCGAGTTTCAGGCGGGCGGTGGCCAGGCGGCTCATGACCGTACCGATGGGCACTTGCAGCACCTCGGCCACTTCGCGGTAGGACAAGCCTTCGACGTAGGCCAGGTACACCGTTTCGCGCTGGGCTTCAGGCAGAGCATCGACGCGCCGGATCACCTGCGCCGCCAGCACATGGGTTTGCGCCGCGTGTTCGCCGTCGAACGACAGCGCCTCGTCGGCATTCACCAACCCCTGGCCCAGACGCACACGCCGGGCGCGTACTTCATTGAGCCAGATCGAATGCAATATGCTCAGCAGCCAGCGATCCATGCGGGTGCCGGGCTGATACTGCCCGGCCCGTTCCAGCGCCCGCACGCACGTGGCTTGCACCAAGTCTTCGGCCACATGCCGTTGTCGGGACAGCAGCAAGCCGTAGCGCCATAACCGCGCCAGATGCTGGCCCAACTCTGCTCGTATTGCCTGATCGCTGGCGATGGCGACCTCCGTCCGTTCGGTGTCAGGTTTTCGATGAATCGTGGATGGCTTCGGCCAGGTCCTGGTATTCCTCGCAGGTGCTGCCGCAGATCGATTTGATGTGCTGCAACTGTTCCTGGGCAAGATCCAGCCGACCCTTGATCACATACGCTTCGCCGAGGTATTCGCGCACTTGCGCATACTGCGGGTCGAGTTTGACCGATTGCAGGTAATAGCCAATGCCTTCGTCGGTGCGGCCCAGTTTACGCGTGGCGTAGCCGCGATAGTTGAGGGCTTTGGCGGTGTTGGGGTTTTTCAGCGTATCAAGCAGGGCCAGGGCTTCTTCGTAGCGACCGTCCTTGGCCAGGCGGTAGGCGTAGTCGACACGGTCGTTATCCGGCACCAGGCTGCTGGTTTGCAGCACGCATTTGTTCGACTTGTTGTCGAACACCTGGCCTTTGGGGCAGTTGGGTTTGGCCGGCTCATCCTCGTCGCCGTGGGCGAACGCCGCAGAGCTGGATAACGCCGCGACCAGCAACAGCGGGGCGGTGAAAACAGCGAAACGGATATCCATGGGTGAAACTCCATTCACAGTGAAAACAGAATTCGAGCGCATGCATCTAAAGAACACCCGGCCCCGGTGTTTTATTCGCCTCAGTTTGTATCGCGCCCTGGCAGCATCCGGCGCAACGTGCCGTCCCGCAGGCCGTAATGATGAACCAGCGCCATCACCGCGTGCAGCCCGGCCAGAATCACGATGACCCAGGCGACGTTTTCATGCAGGCCGCCGAATACCGACTTCATGCTTTTATCGAACGTCATCAGGGCCGGGACATCGAACAACCCGAAGAAGTTGAACGGTTCTGCTTGCGCCCAGCGGAACATAAAACCCAGCACAATCTGGCTCAACAACAGCAGGTACAGCGCCAGATGCGCGGTTTTCGCTGCAATGTTCATCATGCCTCGATTGAGCGGCGGCAGTCGGCGGCCACGAGACAGTCGCCAGATCAATCGACCGATAACAATCACCGCCAGCAGGATGCCGCAGGAAATGTGCACCGATTGCAGCCCTTTACGCAGCGGCGTGCCTTTAGCCAGTTGATCCCAGATCAGTGCACTGGAGAACAGGAAAATCACCAGCACGGCAGTCAGCCAGTGCAGGCTCATGGTGAGGCGGTCGTAACGGGTCGGAGTGTTCATGGGCTTTCCTTATGAGCGATGGGCAGTGAACACCGCTGTGTGAACAATTATTCATTTCGTTGTGCAGCTCTTTGCAAGGAAAGCATTAAGCCAGACGCTATGCTCGACTGCATTGATGTGTATCGGGAGAACTGCGATGAGAGAACATATTCACCCTGTCGCCGCCGATGGCTACAGGACCGGCGCCGACACCTACGTGCGCGGCCGCCCGGACTATCCGCCGCAAGTGGCCGACTGGCTGACCGGCACCCTGGGTTTGAATGCCGACAAAACCGTTATCGACCTCGGCGCCGGCACTGGCAAGTTCACCGGACGGCTGGTGGCCACCGGGGCGCAGGTGATTGCCGTGGAACCGGTGCCACAAATGCTCGAAAAATTGTCCGCCGCGTTGCCTGACGTGCTGGCGGTGAGCGGCACCGCTACCGATCTGCCGCTGCCCAATGCCTCGGTGGACGTGGTGGTGTGCGCCCAGGCCTTCCACTGGTTCGCCAGCCCCGAGGCGCTCAGCGAAATTGCCCGGGTGCTCAAGCCGGGCGGCAAGCTGGGGCTGGTGTGGAACCTGCGCGACACCCGAGTGAGTTGGGTGCCGAAACTCGACGCGATCGTCAACGCGCTGGAAGGCGATACCCCGCGTTATTACACCGGAGCCTGGCGGCTGGCCTTTCCCCACAAGGCGTTCGGGCCGTTGCAGGCTGAGCATTTCGGGCATGGGCACACGGGTTCGCCGGAAGATGTGATTTTCAATCGGGTGCGGTCCACTAGCTTCATTGCGGCGTTGCCTCAGGTGCAGCGGGATAAGGTCGATGCGCAGCTGCGGGCATTGATTGAAGGCGAGCCCGAGTTGCGCGGCAGGGAGGTGATTACCGTGCCTTATGTGACGGCGGCGTTTGTGGCGGTGAAAGGCAGTTAGATCGGCGGTGTAGCCTTCGCGGGCAAGCCTCGCTCCTACAGGGGCGCGCCATCCCTGTAGGAGCGAGGCTTGCCCGCGAAGGCGTCAGACCAGACACCACAGCCCCCAAAACCAGTCCCGCATTTGGCCGAACCACTGCCTTACTCCCACCCGCGATGCCTTGTTATAGTTCGGGCCTCATTTTCCGCCCGGTCAAGGATCACTGCCATGTCTCAGTACACTGCGTTCACCGTCGAACTCGCCGACAAAATCGCCCATGTGCAGATCAACCGCCCGGACAAGATCAACGCGATGAACGCCGCGTTCTGGAGCGAGATCATCGAGATTTTCCAGTGGATCGACGACACCGACGAAGTGCGGGTGGTGGTCCTGAGCGGCGCCGGCAAGCACTTTTCCTCGGGCATCGACCTGATGATGCTGGCCGGCGTGGCCAACGAACTGGGCAAGGATGTCGGGCGCAATGCGCGCCTGCTGCGGCGCAAGATCCTCGCCCTGCAAGCCTCATTCAATGCGGTCGATAATTGCCGCAAACCGGTGCTTGCCGCGATCCAGGGTTACTGCCTGGGCGGCGCTATCGACCTGATCGCCGCCTGCGACATGCGCTACGCCGCCGAAGACGCACAATTCTCGATCAAGGAAATCGACATCGGCATGGCCGCCGACGTCGGCACCTTGCAACGCTTGCCGCGGATCATCGGTGACGGCATGCTGCGTGAACTGGCTTACACTGGTCGCCACTTTGGTGCCGAGGAAGCGCGCGGCATGGGCCTGGTCAATCGGGTCTACAGCGACCGCGACAGCCTGCTCGATGGCGTGATGGGCATTGCCCGGGAGATCGCCGGCAAGTCGCCGATTGCCATCACCGGCACCAAGGAAATGATCAGCTACATGCGCGACCATCGCATCGACGACGGCCTCGAATACGTCGCCACCTGGAACGCCGCCATGCTGCAATCCACCGATTTGCGCGTGGCCATGGCCGCCCATATGAGCAAACAGAAACCCGAATTTCTGGACTGATTAACCATGATTTCACGCTGGACCACCGCAGTACTGGACACCGATCAACCCGGCGGCTGGGCCGTGGCACGCAGCCCCGAAGGCTTTCTGTTCGATGACAACGGCGCGCTGTTCCCCCGGGAATGGCTCAAGCGCCAGGACTTGTCGATCCTGGCCGAGCACGGTATCGGCCATCTCGATGGCGAACCGGTTTACCTGCTGGAGCTGCGTTGCGCCAACGAAGTGCCGGGCTGCAACTGGAAAGGTCTGCGGGCGTTCATGCTGGAGGGCGATCACACCGTCTACAAGGTGCTCGGCTACGCGGCGCAGATTGGCACCTGGTACCGCGAACACCGCTTTTGCGGCAATTGCGGGCAAGCGACGCATCAGGTGCCGCGCGAACGGGCGATGTATTGCGAACCGTGCGATATCCGTTATTACCCACGAATTTCGCCGAGCATGATCGTGCTGGTGACCCGTGGCGATGAGGTGTTGCTGGCCCGTTCACCGCGCTTCGTCGCCGGGGTCTACAGCACGCTGGCGGGGTTTGCCGAGCCGGGAGAGTCGGCCGAGGATTGCCTGATTCGCGAGGTCCGCGAAGAAGTGCAGATCGAGGTCAAGAACATCCAGTACATGGGCAGCCAGTGCTGGCCGTTCCCGCATTCGATGATGCTGGGTTTCCACGCTGAATACGCGGGGGGCGAGATTGTCTGCCAGGAAGACGAGATCGAAGACGCCCAGTGGTTCAACATCCACGCGATGCCGCCGTTGCCGGCATCGCGTTCGATTGCCCGTTACCTGATCGACGTGTATCTGGCGCGGCGCTTAGGCCACGCTGAACCAGTGCTGCCAGGCTAACCGCACGGTCAAGCCCAGTACCACGGTGATGAACACCGGGCGAATGAACTTCGCTCCGCCGCTGATGGCGGAGCGTGCGCCGAAGAACGCGCCGACCATCACCGACAGGCCCATGCTCAGGCCGATGATCCAGTCCACCTGCCCGGAAAACACGAACACCGACAGCGCCGCAATGTTGCTGACGAAGTTCATGCTGCGGGCCACGCCGCTGGCCTTCACCAGGTCGATGGGGTACATCAGCATGCTGCTGACGGTCCAGAACGCCCCGGTGCCTGGGCCAGCCACGCCGTCATAGAAACCGAGGCTGAAGCCCTGGGTCGATTGCCACTTCTTCTTGATCGGTGCGTCGCTGTCCAGCGGCGCTTTCGGCGTGCCGCCAAACAATAGATAAACGCCGCAGGCGAAGACAATCACCGGCAGCATCTTGTTCAGCCATTCGGCAGGCAGGTAATGCGCGACCACGGCACCGGTCAGCGCACCGACCAGGGTGCCGACGATGGCGTGCACCCATTGCCGCGGGTGGAACAGCTTGCGGCGGTAGAAGGTGAAACTGGCGGTGGCCGAGCCGAAAGTCGAACTCAGCTTGTTGGTGCCCAGCACCAGGTGCGGCGGCAGGCCGGCGGTCAACAGCGCAGGCGTGGTCAACAGACCGCCACCGCCGGCGATGGCGTCGATGAAACCGGCAATGAAAGCGACAACGGCCAGAATGGCCAGGGTGGTGAGGTCAACGCTGAGTTCGAAAGGCATGGAATCGGCTTATTCGGCGGGGCGCAGAAAGGGCTGCGGGGAAGGCCGGTATCTTACCCATATCGAACCTTTGCGGCGACCCGTCTGGCCTCTTCGCGGGCAAGCCTCGCTCCTACAGGGGAACGCATTCCAAAATGTAGGAGCGAGGCTTGCCCGCGAAGGCGTCATCCCTGACGACAAATTACTTACGCTCAGGCCCATTCCCGATCTGCCACACAAACGGCGGCTCAGTCCCGTTAATCACCCAATCCCCGACAATCCGCGCCTTGTAGATCACCGGATTGTGCGACGACACCGTCCGCGCGTTGCGCCAATGCCGATCCAGGGATTTCCCTTCACGAATGTCCGAAGCCCCCAGGGCATTGAACAGCTCGGTGGTTGCGCGCTGGATCAATTCGGTGACCACCACCTGCGCCTTGGCCGATTCGATTTCCGCCGCGACATTGGCGGCACGCTCCAAAACGTCATCGCCAGAGAAGCGTGCCTCATAAGCTTTCTGCGCCGGTTGCGCCGCCCTCAAGGTACTGGCCTCGGCGGCATACACCAACGCCGCAATCTCACCGACTACTTGCTGAATCTGCGCATCCTGACTCACATGCTGCGCATTGCCATGGCTGTAGATGCGTTTGCGCTCGCGCACCTGCTGCGCCACATCGCGCAGCGCCGCGCGACCGATGCCGGCCAGGGACGCCAGCAGCACCAGTTGATAGAACGCAGTCTGGTATTTGAAGCGGGTGGCGAAGTCGATGAGGTTCTCGGCGTCGACTTCGGCATCGATAAACCGCGACGTACCGCTGCCGGTGGTGCGCTGACCGAAACCGTCCCAGTCATCGCTCTGCACAATGCCGGGCTGGCGAGTGCGCACGGCGGCGATCACGTCGCCACCGGTGTCGCTGCGCCGGGCGTAGACGTCGATCCAGTCGGAAAACAGACTGCCGGTGCTGTAGAACTTCTCGCCGTTGAGCCGCCATTGATCGCCATGGGGCGAGACTTTGGTGATCACATCGCCGATGGCCACGCTGCCGATTTCAGTCCAGGCGCAACCGACGATGTCGCCGGCCACAAAGCGTTTGAACCAGACGTCCCGTGCCGGGCCGGGGGCGGCGTTGAGGCGATCCTCGGCAAAGGCGAAATGCCCGCGCAAGGCTTGCGGGATATTGGAATCGGCTTCGGCCAGTTCGATTAACAGTTCGAACAACTGCGGCACCGAGGCACCGCCACCGCCGTACTCCACCGGCACGCGCACCGCGCCGAATCCGGCCTCCTTGAGCCATTGGATCGGTTCGTAGGGCAAGCGGCGGGTTTGTTCGCGTTCAACGGCGCCGGCGGCGATGCGCTGGAAGATTGGCCGGAATCGTGCTGCGAGGGTTTCGTAGTCGGTGCCGGTGGAGAGGGGGTTGATGATCTGGTGTTCGGTCATGGGACAGCTCCTTGGGGCGGCAGTGGATGCAGGGGGGATTGCACGGTCCATGCCGGGTGGGCGCAGCCAAGTTTTGCTGGCGTGTGCGGAATTCGAGGATGTTTCAACTGTTGCTGCGCCAACAGTGCAACAGCAAATTGCCCCTGACACGCCCTCCATCTATGGCAAAAAACATCTCTGTGGCGAGGGAGCTTGCTCCCGCTTGAGTGCGCAGCGCTCACCAGATTTTGGGGCCGCTGCGCAGCCCAGCGGGAGCAAGCCCCCTCGCCACAGATGTCATACGCCACAAGAAATTCGGTGCTGGCACGGTTGCTGCTCTGTCCCAAAGACTTCTCCAACGTCCCGAGGACACGCCAATGAGTCAGCAAGCCGTCAAATTTGCCTACTGGGTACCAAACGTCAGCGGCGGGCTGGTGGTCAGCAAGATCGAGCAACGCACCCACTGGGGCATCGACTACAACCGCAAACTGGCGCAACTGGCCGAGGCGGCGGGGTTCGAATACGCCTTGACCCAGATTCGTTTCACCGCCGGTTACGGCGCCGAGTTCCAACACGAATCGGTCGCCTTCAGCCACGCGCTGCTGGCCGCCACCACCACCCTCAAAGTCATCGCGGCGATCCTGCCTGGCCCATGGCAACCGGCGCTGGCAGCCAAGCAACTGGCGACCATCGATCAACTCACCAATGGCCGGGTAGCAGTGAACATCGTCAGCGGCTGGTTCAAAGGTGAATTCCAGGCCATCGGCGAACATTGGCTGGAACACGACGAACGCTATCGCCGTTCCGAAGAATTCATCCGCTCGCTCAAGGGCATCTGGAGCCAGGACAACTTCACCTTCCGCGGCGATTTCTATCGTTTCGACAATTACAGCCTCAAGCCCAAACCCCTGGGCCAGCCGGAAATCTTCCAGGGCGGCAGCTCACGCGCAGCCCGGGACATGGCGGCGCGGGTGTCGGATTGGTACTTCACCAACGGCAATACCCCGGAAGGCATCAAGGCCCAGGTCGATGACATTCGAATCAAGGCGGCGGCGAACAATCACTCGGTCAAGGTTGGGGTGAATGCTTTCGTCATCGCCCGCGACACCGAAGAAGAAGCCCGCGCCGTCCTGGCGCAGATCATCGACCAGGCCGATCCGGAAGCGGTGAATGCCTTTGGTGATGCGGCGAAACAGGCGGGCAGGGCGTCGCCGGAAGGCGAGGGCAACTGGGCCAAGTCGACGTTCGAGGACCTGGTGCAGTACAACGACGGGTTCAAAACCAACCTGATCGGCACGCCACAGCAGATTGCCGAGCGCATCGTGGCGTTGAAAGCGGTGGGCGTGGATCTGGTGCTGGCGGGGTTCCTGCATTTCCAGGAAGAGGTGGAGTATTTCGGCAAGCGGGTGTTGCCGTTGGTGCGGGATCTTGAGGCCAAGGCAGGCGTGAAAGAACAACCCGCAGTCGCGTAATGATCGTTCCCACGCTCCGCGTGGGAATGCATCCCGTGACGCTCTGCGTCACATCGAACGCGGAGCGTCCGTGGCGGCATCCCCACGCAGGCGCGTGGGAACGATCGGTCTCGGTTTACAGACCGAGATCGGACAGGCCCGGATGATCGTCGGGACGTCGCCCCAGCGGCCAATGGAATTTACGCTCGCTTTCCTTGATCGGCATGTCGTTGATGCAGGCAAATCGGTTGGCCATCAAACCATTCTCATCGAACTCCCAGTTTTCGTTGCCGTAGGAGCGGAACCAGTTGCCCGAGTCATCGTGCCATTCGTAGGCGTAGCGCACGGCGATGCGGTTGTCGGTGAAGGCCCAGAGTTCCTTGATCAGCCGGTAGTCCAGTTCCTTGGCCCATTTGCGGGTCAGGAAGCCTTTGGCTTCTTCGCGGTTGTAGGCGAATTCGGCGCGGTTACGCCATTTGGTGTCCAGGGTGTAGGCCAGGGACACACGCTGCGGGTCGCGAGAGTTCCAGCCGTCTTCGGCCAAGCGAACTTTTTCAATGGCCGATTCACGGGTGAACGGCGGTAATGGCGGACGAACTTCGGCATTAGATGACATTTGAGTGTCTCCTTATAAAACTAAAGTTAACAACGGCTTGATTAAGCAGTTACAGGTCCAATAACTTTCGCGCCATGCATTGCGCATTATCGGCGGCACTGTGATCACCCATCACAAGCGCTACGGTAATGGCTCCATCGATCAGGATCAGCAGCTGTTTGGCCAGTGCCTGCGGATCGGTGGCGCCATGTTCGGTGCAAAGCTCGCGCACGTAGTCGAGCAGTTTCTGTTTGTGGTCCTTGGCGACCAGGCGGACCGGGTCTTGCGGGTCGCCGGTTTCGCCGCTGGTGTTAATAAAGGCGCAGCCGCGAAAGCCTTCGGAGTTGAACCAGCGGGTGAGCACGGTAAACAGGTTGAGCAGCCGGTCGGCCGGGGTCGGGGCCTTGTCGACTTCAGTCCTGAACCAGAGCATCCAGCGCTCGTCGCGGCGTTGCAGGGCGGCGACGGTCAGCTCCTCCTTGTTGGCGAAGTAGCGGTAGATACTCTTTCTGGAGACCCCGGCGGTTTTCACAAGTAGATCCATGCCGGTGGCAGCGATGCCACTTTTGTAGATCAACTTTTCGGTGACATCCAGGATGATGTTGCGTGTGTCGTTGCTAGTAATTTCGTTCATGGGGCGAACAGTAGAACGATCGTTCTCCTTGGTCAAGCGGATATTTTTGGTGCCTGTGAAATTGTCTTCGCGGGCAAGCCTCGCTCCTACAGTTAAACGCACTCCCCTGTAGGAGCGAGGCTTGCCCGCGAAGAGGCCTTCACAGACACTCACAAGACCCAAGGCGATCCATGGTGTAAGCTCTCGGGTTCTTCGGATTCGACCTTTTTGCGAGCCCTATGCCGTCGCTTTTCAAACGCTCTCTGCTGCCCAAACTGCGCAGTTTTCCGCTGACCGCCGATGCCGTCACCATCCTTTCTGGCGCCGCCGAATACCGGCGTTGCCTGCTGGAGAAGATCGCCCAGGCGACGCAGCGCATCTATATCGTCGCGTTGTACCTGCAACAGGACGAAGCCGGCCAGGAAATCCTCGATGCCTTGCACGCCGCCAAACTGGCGCGTCCGGAGCTGGACGTGGTGGTGGTCGTTGACTGGTTGCGCGCCCAGCGTGGCTTGATCGGCGCCGGCAAGCAGCCGGGCAACTCGGCGTGGTATCAGGAAATGACCCGCACCCACGCCAGCGTTGTGCCGGTGTATGGCGTGCCGGTGCAGACCCGCGAACTGTTCGGCGTGCTGCACTTGAAGGGTTTCGTGATCGACGATTGCGTGATCTACAGCGGCGCGAGCCTGAACAACGTTTACCTGCACAAATTCGACAAGTACCGCTACGACCGCTATCACCTGCTGCAGAACAGCGCGCTGGCCGATTCTATGCAGCACCTGATCCAGCACGGCCTGATCGCCTCCAAAGCGGTGCATCGCCTCGACCTGCCGAACCTGCCGACCACCCGCAGCCTGCGCAACGACATCGGCGACCTGCGCAGCCGCCTCAAGCACGCGACGTACGACACCACACTGGGCAGCACCGCCAAAGGTGGTCTGTCGGTCAGTCCGTTGCTCGGCGTAGGCAAGAACAACCCGCTAAGCCGGGTGATCTGCGAGTTGATCGCCAGCGCCCAGCATCAGCTGACCATCTGCACGCCGTACTTCAACTTGCCGCTGCAAGTCACCCGGGAAATCAACCGGGCCCTGGCCCGTGGGGTGAAGATCGACATCATCGTCGGCGACAAGACCGCTAACGACTTCTACATTCCGCCGAGCGAGCCGTTCAAAGTCATCGCGGCGCTGCCATACCTCTACGAGATCAGCCTGCGTCGCTTCGCCAAGCGCCATCAGCGCAACATCGACAGCGGCCAGTTGAACCTGCACCTGTGGCGCGACGGCGACAACACCTATCACCTCAAGGGCATGTGGATCGATCAGCGCTACACCTTACTGACCGGCAACAACCTCAACCCACGGGCGTTCCGGCTCGATCTGGAAAACGCCTTGCTGATCGACGACCCGAAAAGCGAATTGCAGGCACCGCGCAATAAAGAACTGGCAGAGATTTTCGAGAACACCCGGCGCGTCGAGCGTTACCTGGACCTCGAAACCCTGCCGGAATACCCGGCGGCGGTGGCCAAGTTTCTCAAGCGGGTGAGTCGGGTGCGGATTGAGCGGTTGCTCTATCGGATGTTGTGAGGAGCAGCACAGGCTGGTTGCTGTGTTGCTTTTGAGAATGCCTTCGCGGGCAAGCCTCGCTCCTACAGTGGTTTGGTGTCAAATCACAATAATGTGACCGACCCATAACCCTGTAGGAGCAAGGCTTGCCCGCGAAGGGGCCCAGCCAGACGCTAAAAAACTCAGTTCAGCCCCAGCTTCCCACGCAACGTCGACAAATCCTCAGCCAAGGTATTCACCGGTCCCACCAGTGCCTTACGGTCAGTTTCCTTCACCTTGTCGTAAGTCTCGAAACCACCATCCTTCGTCTTGTACTTGGCCAGGATCTTGTCCACGGTCGCAAAGTTCTTGTCGACTTTGGCGATGAACGCCGCGTCTTGCTTCTCGATCTGCGGGTGGAACAGGTCGACGATTTTCTTCGCGCCGTCGATGTTGCCCTGGAAGTCATAGAGGTCGGTATGGCTGTAGCGGTCTTCTTCGCCGGAAATCTTGGTCGCTGCAACTTCTTCCAGCAGGGCAGCGGCACCGCCGACGACTTTCTCAGGCGGGAAGGTCAGGCCGGCGACGCGGGCTTGCAGGTCCTTGACGTCTTTGTTCAGGCCGTCGGCCAGTGCGTCCAGACCCTGGGTGCTTTTTTCCGAGAACAGCGTGTATTCGATGCGGTGGAAACCGGTGAAGTCTTCGGCTTTCACGCCTTTTTCGTGGTCGTCGACCCGGGAGTCGATGGACGCATCCAGGTCACTGAACAGCTCGGCAATCGGTTCGATTGACTCGTAGAACACGCGGGTCGGTGCGTAGAGCTTTTGCGCGGTGGCCAGGTCGCCTTTTTTCACGGCGTCGGTGAATTTCTGGGTGTGTTCGCCCAGTTGGTCCAGTTGTTCGGTGACGTAGATCTTGTAGTCCGAGACCGGTCCCACCAGATCCAGCGGCGCCGTCGCCGCAAAAGCCGAAAACGGGGTGTTGAGCAAGCCAAGGGTCAGCATTAACGCGAGTGGCGACTTTTTCATGGGACGGTTCCGTGTTGGGGGTTATGCAGTTTTTGCGGGTTGTGTCGCGGCAAGCAGCGAGCGACCGATAAAGTCCTTGTCACCCGAGACACCCGGCAAGGTGAAGAAGTACCCGCCGCCCACTGGCTTGAGGTATTCCTCCAACGGTTCACCGTTGAGTCGGGTCTGGACGGTGATGAAGCCTTTTTCCAGGTCCGCCTGGTAGCAGATGAACAACAGGCCCATTTCGAGCTGGCCGTTCTTGTTCACGCCGTTGGAGTAGTTGAACGGCCGGCGCAGGATCAGGTTGGCCTGGGTCGCGGCGGTGCGCGGGTTGGCCAGGCGGATGTGCGCGTCGAGCTTGGTCAACTTGCCTTGCGGGTCCTTGGCGTAGTCCGGGACCTGGCCTTCATGCTCGCCGCCCATCGGTGCGCCGGTGCTTTTGACCCGGCCGAGGATGCTTTCCTGTTCCTGCAGGGGCGTGCGGTCCCAGCGTTCGACGAAGTTGCGGATGATCCGCACCGCTTGATAGCTGCCATTCGCAGCCCAGGCCGGTTCGTCGCTGCCAGGCTGGACCCAGACGATGCTGTCCATGGCCTTGGCATCGTTGGAATCGGGGTTGGCCGAGCCATCACGAAAGCCCAAAAAGTTACGCGCGCTTTGCGCCGGCACACCGGGTTTGGCCGGGGCTTGCGGCGGCACGCTGCCTTCCTGTTTCCAGCGCACCAGCAGCAGGTCCGGCAGGTTTTTCACGATGTCGCGCAGGGCGTGGATGTTGGTGTCGGTGGTGTTGGCGCAGAACTGCAAGCTCAAGTCGCCATGGCAGCAATCCGCTTCCAGGGCATCGTTGGGAAAACCGACCATGCGGATCAGGCGCTTGGGTTTGGCGTTGGCCAGGCCGAAGCGCTCGTCGAACAGCGACTCGCCGACGGACACGGTGATGGTCAGGTTGTCCGGCGTGACCACTGGGCCGAGGATTCCCGAATCCACCGGCGGCAACTTCGGATCGACCTGGGTCACCGGGCCGCCCTTCATCAGGAACGCGATGCGCTCGTTGAGAGTGCGGAACAGCCGCTCCAGGTCTTCCCGGTCGCTGGCCAGTACATCGAACGACACCAACATGCCCGACGCCGGGCGCGGCGTGACGATGCCGCTCTGGTGCTGGCCGTAAAAGGCGTGGCGGTCTTCGGTCTTTTCGCTGCTCGGGGCTTCGGTCACCTGGCTGGACGCGGCCATCGCCGGGCAGCTCAGGGCACCGCCGGCCAATGCGACACCGGCGGCGCCCATGCCCATCAATACGCGGCGACGCTGGGCGGAAAACTGTTCTAAGTCTTTCATCTAAAAGTCGTCTTCTGCTTACAGGCCGGAAAGGCCAAGGGCTGGATCGATTTCGTCGAGCAAGGTGGCCAGGGCCTTGGCCTTGTCGGCGATCTGTTTGCGCTGCTCGGCACTGACCGTGTCGTAGCTGGCGTAGCCATCCTTGACCTTGAAGCCGTTGAGTTCGGCGTCGAATGCGGCGATGGCGCTGTCGATCTTCGGCAGCAGCTCGGCGGCCGACTTGCTCAGCAACGGCCGCAACAGGTCGACCACTTTGCGGGTCACGTCGAGGTTGGCGACGAAGCCGTTCAGGTCGGTGTGGCTGTAGCGCTCCTCTTCACCGCTGCTGGCGCGTACGTCGGCGATGCTGTTGAGGGTGCGCACCACGATGCTCACCAACTGCTCCGGCGGCAGGGATTGGGCGAGCAATTGCTGTTTGAGCGTGGTGATGTCGATGATCAATTGCATGGCCACCGGCGTCAGGGCGTCGAGTTTGCGTTGCTGGAACAGCGCGTATTCGAGGCGATGGAAACCGGTGAAGGCCGGATCCTGTTCGCGTTTTTCGAAGTAATCGGCCCGGGCGTTGACGGCGTTGTCCAGCTCGGCCAGCCGCTGTGCCGCCGGAGCGATCCGCTGATACGCGACGCGGGCCGGCACGTAAAGCGCCTGGGCTTGCGCCAGGTCGCCGGCCTCGATGGCGTCTTTGAGCGCGGTCGTGGCTCTGATCAGCGCGCTGCTCTGGCTGCTCAGGTACACGCGAAATTCCGACAGCGGCCCGATGAACGCAACCATCGACGGCCGGGCCTTGGCGGCAGCATCGGAGGCTGCGGTCGGCGTCACGTGCAAGGTGCCGCGCGGGTTGCTCAGCAACCCGCAAGTGATCGCATAGTCGCCGGGGGCCAGGTTGGCGTTGATCACCTGGCTCAGGCCCGGCGCGATGTTTTCCCGCTCTTCGACCACCAGCACGCCGTCGAGGATTTCCCATTCCACCGCCCGGTCGGAGCGGTTGACGATGCGGAAACTCGAATGCCCGGCCGGGACCGTCAGCGCATTCGGCTCACAACTTTTAGGGTGAATGTTCACCACCACTTCATCGTGGTTGGTCTGGCGCTTGGCCGCGGCCATTTTCGAGGCGTAGTAGAACAGGCCGCCGGCCGCGATCATCACGATCACCGAACCGGCCACCGCCCAGCGCAGCGCGCGGGGAGGGGAAGCCACGGGAGGAGTTGGCGTTGACATGAAAGCCCTTACTGGCTGGAAACGGAAGAAGGTTGCTTGGTGGGCGCGGGGGCGGGGAGGAAGAACATCACCAGCGCCACCACCAGATAAATCAGATATGCGCCGAGGGTGCTGACGGTGGGTGCGTCCTGGTAACCGAACATGCCAGCCAGCACCGAGCCCAGCGGGCCGTCCATCGGCAGCGTGGCGCTGAAGTCGAAGAGCACGGTTTGCAGGTGATTCCACACGCCGGCTTCGTGCAGGGCTTGCACCGAGTTGGAGAGGATGCCGGCGGCCACCACGAGGATGAACAGGCCAGTCCAGCGGAAGAACGCGCCGAGGTTCAGGCGCATGCTGCCGGTATAGATGAGGAAGCCGACGATGATCGCCAGGACCAGACCGAGCAGGGCGCCAATCGGTGCCCCGGGGCCTTCGCTTTGCTGGAACACCGCGAGCAGGAAAAATACGGTTTCCAGGCCTTCCCTGGCCACGGCGAAAAACACCATCGCGATCAGCGCCGTGACCTGATGCTTGGAGCCGGCCAGGGCGTGATCGAGGGACACGTGCAGGGAATGCTTGATCGAACGCGCCACCTTGCGCATCCAGAACACCATCGAGCTGAGGATGCCGACGGCGACCAGACCGACGATGCCTTCGAACAGTTCCTGTTGCTTCTGCGGGAACTCGGCGCTCATCAACTCCAGGCCACCGCCGACCAGCAGGGCCAGCGCAGCGGCGAGAAACACGCCAATCCACACGGCGGGCATCCACTGGCCACGACCGGTCTGCTTGAGGTAACTGGCAATGATGCCGACGATCAACGCGGCTTCAATGCCTTCGCGCAGCATGATCAAAAAGGGAACAAGCATTCAGCACCGTAGTGTTAGTTAGGTTGCTAATTTGTAACATAATGACACTCATTCTCATATGCCATCTATTGACTTTAGCTGAACCTAAGCTGAACACCTGATCAAGTGCCCCTTTAAAACAGTGGATTCACCCGTTCGTTGTACACCTCTATCAATTGATCATAGCGGCGGCCGATCCGCTCATAGTCGTCACTCAATTGTTGCGGCGGGGCTTTGGCGGCCCAGTCGTCGCGCAGTGTGTTGATCGCGTCCAGGTAGTGCTTGCCGGGCAAGCGCACGTAGTTCCAGATGGTTTCCGGGTAATCGGCATTGCTGGTGGCCGGGTTGGCTTGCAGATATGCGCTGCCGTCGTCCCAGGCTTGTTGCAGCGCAAGGGTCGCGCCGCTCAGGTCATTGGCGCTAAAGCGCTGCTCGCGAACACGCTCGTCGAGCTTGAGCATCAGGGTTCGTGCTTCGAGCATGTAGGTGAGGATGTGCGCGTACTTGAGTTGATCCCGCGTCTTGAGCTGTTCGAGCTGGACCTGGCGCAGAGCCTGGTCCTGTGTATCCAACGCACGGCGCAGTTGGTCAGAGGCGACGAGGTAGTCGTTGACCAGCGGGATAAACAGGGCGTCGCGCTCGGACTTGTCTGCGGGGCTGACGGAATAGAGGGGTTTGGGGCTGAAAAAATCGAAGCTCCCGGCCGCTTCGTTGGCGGCCGTCAGCATCGCTTCAAAACGATTTTGCAACGGTAGCAACTCAGGTGCCGACTTCTGCAGATTGTCTTTTTGCGCGGTGTTCAGCCGACAGCCATACGCCGCGTGAACACTCGGGTAGTCAAGCCCCTCGCGCACGCTGACCATCGGCTCGAAGTCTTCGGGGAAACGCGCTTTCAGGGTCGGATCGACGGGTCTACCGCGCTTCAAGTAGTTGCTATAGGCATGACGCCAGCGGCTGTCGACCGCGTTCAGGCAGGCAATCAACGGACGCAGGGCAGTGGCTTTTTCCTGCTCTGCGAGGCCGGGCTGTTGGAGCCAACGCTGAATCGGCGCCAGCAGGGTGTTCTGATGTTCCCGCAACATGCCAAGAAAAGTCACTGTGAGCACGGCGGTGATGACGATTGCCTTGATGCGTCTGCTCATGGCCGACCCTCCCGTGCAGGCGATTGCCCATACCATTGCGCCTGGGTGGGGGCGATCCGGCATTCCTGACGGCTGTCCAGAGATCCGTTGCAGCCACGCTTGGCAAACGGTTGCAAACCTTGATCCGGGCCCATCAACTGACTGCTGACAATGATGTAAACCAGGAACGTCGTACCGATGACCCCGATCATCAGCGCTATCGATGCTGCCGCACTCAAGGCAGGCAGCCGCACCTCGGGCCGCTTGATGGTTAACGCTTGCGGCCAGGCCACGCGACTCAATCCGCCCAGCGTCAGCAGCACCACGGTGTAGCTGGCAAAGGCTGCTGCGCCACAGCAGGCCCAGGTCAGCGCCCCCATCAACCAACAAGGCAGCAACTCACGCAGCACCAGTGGAGCAGGGCGCCTGAAACTGAGCCGGGGCGATAAAACGCTGCTCAAGCGCACATCCAATGACCAGAACCGGTCCGCCATCGGGCACCAGGCCCACAGCAACGCCGCGCTGGGCGTCGCCAGCACACAGAGCCAGAACAGCATTGCGGCGAAGCTGGCGCCGAGCCCGGATTGATCACTGAGGTAT
The DNA here is from genome assembly GCF_055179735.1 of Pseudomonas sp. Emmai. Lineage (NCBI taxonomy): Bacteria > Pseudomonadati > Pseudomonadota > Gammaproteobacteria > Pseudomonadales > Pseudomonadaceae > Pseudomonas > Pseudomonas sp. Emmai. Next base: position 3,922,704 of record NZ_CM143685.1, read on the forward strand.
TCACCGGCGGCCCACGTGAGCGATGCCCCAAGCAACCCGGCGAACATCGGCCAGGCGCGGCGGGGCTGCATCAGCGCCTTCCAGAAATACGGATCGCCGTTGGGCATGGCTTGGCATCGCGCCGGGTCCAGGCGCCGCAGCTTCTCGCTGAGCGTGCGGCAGGCGTTCCAGTCCGCTTCAAAGAAACGCCGAGCGAAGGCGCTTCGCTCGGTGTCGGTCATCGGCGTCAACAACAAGCGCGATGCGCGGCTCAGGGGATCACGATCATTCAGGACCGCCAGGCGTTCCAGTGTTTCAAGAAACGCTTGCTCGTCTTGACGCTGCACCAGTGCCGACCAATAAGCGGGCGGGCAACGCCCTCCATTTTCGGCCGCATTCCACTGCTGATGGGAGCACAGCGTTTCGAACACATGCTGCGACCAGAAACTCGACTCCAACAGTAAACGGGCCAACGTTGCATTGAACCAGTCGTGGCGTTCGAACGACTGCAGCCAGTCGACTTTCTTAAGCACCCGATAGCGCTTGATGAAGGCGTCGACCTGGCCTGCGTCCATCAGCTCGCGCAAACCCTCTTCCACATGCTCGCAGTGTGCGCGAAGCACCCACTCAAGCTCGTGCGGCGATAAATCCGGGCGTTGCCAGGCGGTGAACCAGCGGAACTGCTCCATCCCCCAGGCGATCAACAATCGCCTGTCGTCGCGCGGTGACAGGCATAACGTCAGTAACTGATCTTCGAACTCCCGGCTGCAATGAGACACCCGGGCCTGGGCCAGACGCTGATCGAGTTGATCAGCCGTAACGTCTTCGAGTAACTGCGCCGCCCGATGTGCGCCGTGGGTGCGCTCAACCTCCAGATGCTCCAGCTCAAAACTGAGCACCGGTTCAAGCAGCGGCGCGGCAGGCTCTGTTTCCGTGGTGACGGGGTGCTGAGTGAGCGGCGCCATCGCCGGTTCACGAGGCCTCGACTCCATCGCCGGTTCGCGGCGGCTCCATTCCAGCGCCTGTTCGTAGGCTTCGCGCAGACGCTGAAAACCGCTGGGGTCTTCATCCGGACGGTGGACTTTGAGCAGGGTTGCGTATTGGCGCTTGATGCTGCGTGAATCGGCATCGGCTTCCAGCCCCAGAATGGCCCAGCAATTCACCGCCACACGCCTTGTTCCAGCTCATCGAGCTGTTGCGTCAGTTGCAGGCGCAGTTCGCGAATCGCGCGTTCATCCTGGGTATCGAGCACTTGCTGGAAGCGATTGGCGATTTGATCGATGCGTTGGCGCAAATCGCCGAGGCTTTCCTGATACAGCCGCTCGAGACGGGCATTGAGCAGGCTGTTGACCTGCTGCTCGCGCGGATGAACCTTGAGGTTGGCCAGTGCGGCCAGGCGTTGCTGGATCTCATCGGGAGCGAGGACGCCGGGGTTGTTTTCGATCACCAGGGCCCGGCGCTCACCCGTGCGGTTGATCAGCGCCTCGGCTTCGAGCAGGCCGTTGTTATCGTAGGTGAAGCGTACATCGATGCTAATCTCGCCCGCCGGCGCCACGGGCACCTCAATGTCCATTTCCCCCAGGTAAATGTTTTCTTTTACCCAGCGACTTTCGCCCTGATAGATCTTCAACTGCACCACGCGCTGATGGTGGCGCAGGGTAGAGACCGTTTTGACCCGGCTCACCGGCACCACACAGTTACGCTCGATAATCGGCAGGTAGTGACCGGCTTGCGCATTTTCGCCGACGCTGACGGCGACTTCGATACCGAGGGTGTACGGGCAAACGTCGGTCAACACCACCTCTTCCAGTGCCGCATCCCGGGCCTTGAGGGCCGCTTGCACCGCCGCGCCCAGGGCAATCGATTCGTCCGGGTTGAGCGCAATCGAAGGAAACCGGCCGAACAGCCCGGCGACCATGCGCCGAATCATCGGCATGCGGGTCGTACCGCCCACCAGCAGCACTTCATCCAGCTCCGACGGCCGAATGCGCGCGTCGCGCAGCGCGGTTTCGATCGGCGTGCGCAGACGCATCAGCAGCGGCGCGCAGAGGTCGGCCAGTTGCGCCTGGGTGAACGTCTGCTCCCATTGGCCGTCGCCATGGCGCAGGACGAAGGTCGCGCTGTCGGCCTGGCCAAGGGCATGGCGCACACGCTCGGCTTCGCGGCGCAAACGATGGGCGATCGTCGGCTCGGTCAGCGAGGGCAGGTCGATGCGATTGGCGTGGGCGGCGGTAAACGCCTGCACCAGCACGGTGTCGAAGTCTTCACCGCCGAGAAAGTTATCGCCGGCGCTGGCGCGCACTTCCATGACGCCATCGAACAGTTCGAGGATCGACACATCGAATGTACCGCCACCGAGGTCGAACACCAGGAACGAACTGGCGCTGTCACGTTGATGCAGTCCGTAGGCAAGGGCGGCCGCCGTCGGTTCGTTGATCAGCCGTTCGACCTTGAGCCCGGCCAGTTCGCCAGCGATTTTCGTGGCTTTGCGCTGCCCGTCATTGAAATAGGCGGGGACGCTGATGACGGCTTCAGTGACCGTTTCGCCATAGTGGCGCTCGACGTCTTCCTTCAGGCTGCGCAGCACCAGTGCCGACAATTCTTCCGGGCGGAACGAGCGGGTGCCAAGGCGCAGTTCATGGGCACTGCCCATGTGGCGCTTGAACAATGCCGCCGTCAGGTGAGGATGCGTCTGCAAACGCTCTTTGGCGGCCTGACCGACCAGCACCCGACCCTCGTCATCGAGGCCCACCACGCTTGGGGTCAACAGGCTTTCCAGGGCGTTGGGGACCAGTTCGGGCGCGCCATTGCGCCACACCGCAACCAGGCTGTTGGTCGTGCCCAAATCAATGCCGACGATCATAACGTTCACAACTCCATGTCCATTACCGGAATTCCCGGCAACAGCCTATCGGCCATCCGCTGCGGTAATTGAGTCGGCTTTTGCACAAGACTGGCTTTTTACGGCGTGCTGCCTAAGATGGCCGACAGATTATTCAGTGCGCTCGAGTGACGTTCAATGTCGGAAAAGGACACCATCTCTATCCAACTGGTGCGCGAAGCGCTGCTGCAAAGCTGCGCCCCCGGCACCGCGACTGACGAGGTGTTGCATAAAGTCGGCATCGATCCGGCGTTGCTGTTGACCCCCGGCGCCCGGGTTCCGGCCACCGCATACGCTCGTTTGTGGCGGCTGCTGGCCCGGCGCGGCGACGATGAGTTTTTCGGTATGGACCCGCGCCAGCTCAAATCCGGCAGCCTGGCGTTTCTGTGTCGCTGCGCCATGGTCCAGCCGAACCTCGCCGCAGGCCTCACTTCGGGCCTGGACTTCTTGTCATTGATGCTCGAACACCTGCCCGCGCAACTGGTGCGCCAGCAAAGCCTGGCGGAAATCGTCTTGCTCGAAGACGACCAGGACCCACGTCGGGCCTTCACCTATTTCACCTACTGGATGATCGTGCACGGCGTCGCCTGTTGGCTGGCGGGGCGGCGGATTCCGATCATGGCCATCGAACTGCGCTGCCCGGCGCCGGATTTTTGCGATGACTATCAGGTGATGTTTTCCGAGAACCTGCGCTTCGACCGGCCGCGCACACGGATGATTTTCGCCGCCGATTGCCTGGACCTGCCGATCAAGCGCAGCCCCGAAGAGCTCAAACGCTTCCTGGCTCACGCGCCGGCCAACATCCTGGTCAAATACCGCGACCCGGAGAGCCTGGCCAGTCGGATCAAGCATGACCTGCGGCAACTGCCCGCCGAGCAATGGCCGGAAACCGAAGCCCTGGCGCAGCAATTGTGCATGTCCGCCTCGACGCTACGCCGGCGCCTGGCCGAAGAAGGGCAGACCTGGCAGGGCCTCAAAGACAGCGTGCGCAAGGAGTTGGCCATTGTCTGGCTGGCCGAACCCTCAATCAGCTTTGTCGAGATAGCGGCGCGCTTGGGGTTTGCTGATGCGAGTTCGTTCTACAAGGCGTTTCGCAAGTGGTCGGGGACCAATCCGGGGCACTATCGGAGCCTTATCCTTAACGAAGCCAGCTAGACACCGATCGTTCCCACGCTCCGCGTGGGGATGCCTCAATGGACGCTCTGCGTCCGCTGTTGGGACGCGGAGCGTCCCGGGCTGCATTCCCACGCAGAGCGTGGGAACGATCAGGGGGTGTGTACGCCCCGGTCCTGTAGGAGCGAGGCTTGCCCGCGAAGGCGGCCTTCCAGGCGCCACGCCTCTCAATCCTTGGCCAAACCAGTCACGCAACTTGATAGCTTTGACCATTGCCCCACACCCCGCGCAGCGCGAGTATTCCTCTGTTAATTACGGTTCCCCCCACCTAATAAAAATACAGAGGGATTCTGGCAATGCGCGATTACTTGTCTGCCACATCGAAGTTCGATTACCAGCACACCGTAAATGCCGCGCTCGACGGCGATTTGACGGCGCTTAATGCCTGTATTGAATGCTGCGACCGCCATGCATTGCCGGGGCGCATCGCGCTGTTCTGGGAAGGCCGCGACGGCTCCAGCGCGACCTACACCTTCAGCGATTTGCAGGACAAAGCCGCGCGTTTCGCCAATTTTCTCCTGGCCCAGGGCGTGCAGAAGGGTGACAAGGTCGCCGGCCTGCTGCCACGCAACATCGAATTGCTGATCGCCGTGTTCGCCACCTGGCGCATCGGCGCGGTCTATCAGCCGTTGTTTACCGCGTTCGGCCCGAAAGCCATCGAACACCGTTTGAGCAGTTCCTGCGCCAAAGTGGTGGTCACCGACGCGGTCAATCGGCCAAAACTCGCGGAAGTCGCCGATTGCCCGACCATCGTTACCGTCGGCGGGCCCAAAGGGCAGGGCATCGTGCGGGGCGACTACAGTTTCTGGGCCGAACTGGCCAACTATTCCTCCGAGTGCGAACCGGTACTGCTGAGCGGCGAAGACCCGTTCCTGCTGATGTTCACCTCGGGCACCACCGGCCCGTCGAAAGCCTTGTCCGTACCGCTCAAAGCCATCGTCGCGTTCCAGAGCTACACCCGCGACGCCGTGGACCTGCGCCCGGAAGACGCGTTCTGGAACGTCGCCGATCCGGGTTGGGCCTACGGCATTTATTTCGGCGTGACCGGCCCGATGTCGATGGGGCATCCGATCACCTTCTACGATGGCCCGTTCACCCTCGAAAGCACCTGCCGGGTGATCAACAAATACGGGATCACCAACCTCACCGGCTCGCCGACCGCTTACCGTTTGCTGATTGCCGGCGGCGACGAGTTCGCCAAGTCGATCAAGGGCCGGCTGCGCATTGTCAGCAGCGCGGGCGAGCCGCTGAACCCGGAAGTGATCCGCTGGTTCGCCGACAACCTCGGCGTGGTGATCCACGACCATTACGGCCAGACCGAGCTCGGCATGGTCCTGTGTAACCACCATGGCCTGGACCACCCGATCCACATGGGCGCCGCCGGTTTTGCCTCGCCGGGCCACCGCATCGTGGTGCTGGACGATGAGTACAAGGAACTCGGCGTCGGCCAACCTGGCATCCTGGCCATCGACCGCACCCAGTCGCCGATGTGCTGGTTCAACGGCTATGAAGGCGCGCCGACCAAGGCCTTCGTCGGCAACTATTACCTGAGCGGCGACACCGTCGAGTGGAACCCGGACGGCAGCATCAGCTTCGTCGGCCGCAGCGACGATGTCATCACCACCTCCGGTTACCGCGTCGGCCCGTTCGACGTGGAAAGTGCATTGATCGAACACCCGGCCGTGATCGAAGCCGCCGTGGTCGGCAAACCTGACCCGGAACGCACCGAGCTGGTGAAAGCCTTCGTCGTGATCTGCGAGCAGTACCGCGCCACACCCGAGCTGGCCGAAGAGTTGCGCCAACACGTGCGCAAGCGCCTGGCCGCGCACTCATACCCCCGTGAAATCGAATTTGTCAGCGAGTTGCCGAAAACCCCAAGCGGCAAATTGCAGCGCTTTATCTTGCGCAACCAGGAAATCGCCAAGGCTCAAGAGGCCGCGGCTCACAAAGCTTCTGCTTGAATCGAAGGAAAATTAGATGCAGATCGAAAACAAGGTTTTTCTCGTCACCGGCGGCGCGTCCGGCCTGGGTGCCGCCACCGCTGAAATGCTGGTGACTGCCGGCGCCAAAGTGATGCTGGTGGACATGAATGCCGAGGCCGTTGCGGCTCAGGCTCAGCGTCTGGGCGCGCAAAGCGTGGTGGCCGATATCAGCAACGAAGCCGCCGCCGAAGCCGCTGTTGCGGCGACGGTGAAGGCCTTCGGTGGCCTGCACGGCCTGGTGAACTGCGCCGGCATCGTGCGGGGCGAGAAGATCCTCGGCAAAAACGGCCCGCACGGGTTGGCCAGTTTCAGCCAGGTGATCAACGTCAACCTGATCGGCAGCTTCAACATGCTGCGCCTGGCCGCGGCGGCCATCGCTGAAACCGAAGCGGATGCTGACGGCGAACGCGGCGTGATCATTAACACTGCATCGGCGGCCGCCTACGACGGCCAGATCGGTCAAGCCGCCTACGCCGCGTCCAAAGGCGCCATCGTCAGCCTGACCTTGCCCGCCGCCCGTGAACTGGCGCGCTTCGGCATCCGCGTGATGACCATCGCTCCCGGCATCTTCGAAACACCGATGATGGCCGGCATGACCGACGAAGTCCGCGCATCCCTGGCCGCTGGGGTGCCGTTTCCGCCGCGCCTCGGTAAACCGGGCGAGTACGCCGCGCTGGTCAGGCATATCATTGAAAACAGCATGCTCAACGGCGAGGTGATCCGTCTCGACGGTGCCTTGCGTATGGCCGCCAAGTAAGGAGGATTTGTCATGACCCTTTCCAACGATCCGATTGTTATCGTCAGCGCCGTCCGCACCCCGATGGGCGGTTTCCAGGGCGAACTGAAAAGCCTGACCGCGCCGCAACTCGGTGCGGCGGCTATCAAGGCTGCCGTTGAGCGTGCCGGCGTCGCTGCCGACGCGGTCGATGAAGTCCTGTTCGGTTGCGTATTGCCCGCCGGCCTCGGCCAGGCGCCGGCACGTCAGGCCGCATTGGGTGCCGGGCTGGATAAGTCGACCCGTTGCACCACCGTGAACAAGATGTGCGGTTCCGGTATGGAAACCACGATCCTTGCCCACGACATGCTGGTCGCCGGCAGTGCCGAAGTGGTGATCGCCGGTGGCATGGAAAGCATGTCCAACTCGCCGTACCTGCTGGACCGCGCCCGCAGCGGTTATCGCATGGGCCATGGCCGGGTGCTGGATTCGATGTTCCTCGACGGCCTCGAAGACGCCTACGACAAAGGGCGTCTGATGGGCACCTTCGCCGAAGATTGCGCCGAGACCAACGGTTTCACCCGTGAAGCCCAGGACGCGTTTGCCATCGCCTCGACCACTCGCGCACAGCAGGCGATCAAGGACGGCAGCTTCAAGGCCGAAATCGTGCCGCTGACCGTGACCGTCGGTAAAGAACAGGTGCTGGTCAGCCACGACGAACAGCCGCCGAAAGCCAAACTGGACAAGATCGCCTCGCTGAAACCCGCGTTCCGCGACGGCGGCACCGTGACCGCGGCCAACTCCAGTTCGATTTCTGACGGTGCGGCGGCGTTGGTGCTGATGCGTCAGTCCGAGGCGCAGAAGCGTGGGCTCAAGCCCTTGGCGGTGATTCACGGCCACGCGGCGTTTGCCGATACCCCGGGCCTGTTCCCGGTGGCGCCGGTCGGTGCGATCAAGAAACTGATGAAGAAAACCGGTTGGTCATTGGACGAAGTCGAGTTGTTCGAAATCAACGAAGCGTTCGCGGTCGTCAGTCTGGTGACCATGACCAAACTGGAAATCCCCCACGAGAAGGTCAACATCCATGGCGGCGCTTGCGCCTTGGGCCACCCGATCGGTGCGTCCGGCGCGCGGATCCTCGTGACCCTGCTCTCGGCCCTGCGCCAGAAAGGCCTGAAACGCGGCGTTGCAGCGATTTGCATCGGCGGCGGTGAAGCCACCGCCATGGCCGTGGAATGCCTCTATTGATGCGCCCCCGTTCTCTGTAGGAGCGAGGCTTGCCCGCGAAGGCGTCCGTCCAGTCGATATTGATGTTGACTGACACACCGTCTTCGCGGGCAAGCCTCGCTCCTACAATGAAAGGCGCACCAAGGCTCAAATTAAGGATTCACCATGATTCCCAATGACGAACAAATGCAGATCCGCGAAGCCGCCCGGCAATTCGCGCAGGAGCGGCTCAAACCGTTCGCCGCCGAATGGGACCGTGAGCATCGCTTCCCCAAAGAAGCCATCGGCGAGATGGCCGAGCTGGGTTTCTTCGGCATGTTGGTGCCCGAAGAGTGGGGCGGTTGCGACACCGGTTACCTGGCCTACGCCATGGCCCTGGAAGAAATCGCTGCCGGCGACGGCGCTTGCTCGACGATCATGAGCGTGCACAACTCGGTCGGTTGCGTGCCGATCCTCAAGTACGGCACCGACGAACAGAAAGAACGCTTCCTCAAGCCACTGGCGAGCGGTTCGATGCTCGGCGCCTTTGCCCTGACCGAGCCCCAGGCCGGTTCCGACGCCAGCGGTTTGAAAACCCGTGCGCGTCTGGAAGGCGATCACTACGTGCTCAACGGTTGCAAACAGTTCATCACCTCCGGGCAGAACGCCGGGGTGGTGATCGTGTTCGCCGTGACTGATCCAAGCGCCGGCAAACGCGGGATCACCGCGCTGATCGTGCCCACCGATTCACCGGGCTACACAGTCGCCCGGGTCGAGGACAAGCTCGGTCAGCACGCCTCTGACACCTGCCAGATCCTGTTCGAAGACGTGAAGGTGCCGGTCGCCAACCGTCTGGGCGAGGAGGGCGAAGGTTACCGGATCGCCCTGGCCAACCTGGAAGGCGGGCGGGTCGGCATCGCGTCGCAATCGGTGGGCATGGCTCGCGCGGCGTTTGAAGCGGCTCGCGATTACGCCCGTGAGCGCGAGAGCTTCGGCAAGCCGATCATCGAGCACCAGGCTGTCGCATTCCGCCTGGCGGACATGGCGACCCAGATCGCCGTGGCCCGGCAGATGGTGCATTACGCCGCCGCGCTGCGAGATAGCGGCAAACCGGCCCTGGTCGAAGCCTCGATGGCCAAACTGTTCGCCTCGGAAATGGCCGAGAAGGTATGCTCCGCCGCGCTGCAAACCCTGGGCGGTTACGGTTACCTGAACGACTTCCCGCTGGAGCGGATCTACCGCGACGTACGGGTGTGCCAGATCTACGAAGGCACCAGCGATATTCAGCGCATGGTTATTTCGCGCAATCTTTAAGAAGGAAATCTTTATGACCTATGAAACGATTTTGCTGGAAACCCACGGCCGCGTTGGCCTGATCACCCTCAACCGTCCGCAAGCCTTGAACGCGTTGAACGCACAGATCGTCAGCGAACTGAATCACGCCCTCGATGGCCTGGAAGCCGATTCCAACATCGGTTGCATCGTGCTGACCGGCTCGAAAAAAGCCTTCGCCGCCGGTGCCGACATCAAGGAAATGGCCGAGCTGACCTACCCGCAGATCTACCTCGATGACCTGTTCAGCGACAGCGACCGCGTGGCCAATCGCCGCAAGCCGATTATTGCCGCCGTTAACGGCTTCGCACTGGGCGGTGGCTGTGAATTGGCGCTGATGTGCGACTTCATCCTCGCCGGCGACAACGCCAAATTCGGCCAGCCGGAAATCAACCTCGGCGTACTGCCGGGCATGGGCGGAACCCAGCGCCTGACCCGCGCCGTGGGCAAGGCCAAAGCCATGGAAATGTGCCTCAGCGGCCGCTTGATCGATGCGGTGGAAGCGGAACGTTGCGGGATTGTTGCGCGGATCGTGCCGGCCGATGAGCTGCTGGACGAAGCGCTGAAAGTCGCGGCGTTGATTGCCAAGAAGTCGTTGCCGATTGCCATGATGATCAAGGAAAGCGTGAACCGCGCGTTTGAAGTCAGCCTGTCGGAAGGTGTGCGCTTTGAGCGCCGAGTGTTCCACGCGGCGTTTGCGACGCAGGACCAGAAGGAAGGGATGGCGGCTTTTATTGCCAAGCGTGAAGCCGAATTCCAAGGCAAGTGATGTAGCGTTCCGATCGTTCCCACGCAGAGCGTGGGAACGATCAACGTCAACAATCTGTAGGAGCGAGGCTTGCCCGCGAAGCTTTTAAGGCTTCACACCAGATAGTTCTTCAGTTCCCTCGCAATCACCATCCGCTGTATCTCGCTCGACCCTTCATAAATCTGCGTAATCCGCGCATCCCGGTAATAACGCTCCACCGGGTAATCCTCCAGATACCCGTAACCGCCATGAATCTGCATCGCTGAGGAACACACCTTCTCGGCCATTTCCGACGCAAACAACTTGGCCTGTGACGCCTCCGACAGACACGGCTTGCCGGCACTGCGCAACCGCGCGGCGTGCAGGATCAACAACCGCGCCGCGTTCAGCCGGGTGTGCATGTCCGCCAGCATATTCGCGATGCTCTGGTGTTCGTTGATCGTCTTGCCGAATTGCACCCGCTCCCGGGAATAGGTCAGCGCCGCTTCAAACGCCGCACGGGCGATGCCCAGTGCCTGCGCGGCGATGCCGATGCGGCCGCCTTCGAGGTTGGAGAGGGCGATGGCCAGGCCTTTGCCGCGATCACCCAGCAGGTTGGCTTCGGGAATCGTGCAATTGCTCAGGGTCACCGCGCAGGTGTCGGAAGCGCGGATGCCCATCTTGTGTTCGGTACGATCCACGATGAAACCCGGCGTTTCGGTCGGCACCAGGAACGCCGAGATGCCGCGTTTGCCCAGGTCCGGATCGGTCACCGCAAACACAATCGCCAGTTTCGCCCGCTTGCCGTTGCTGACGAATTGCTTGGCGCCGTTGAGCACCCACTGGCCGTCCCGCAGTTCGGCGCGGGTGCGCAGGTTGTGGGCTTCGGAGCCGGCTTGCGGTTCGGTCAGGCAGAAGCAGCCGATGGCCTGACCGCTGGCCAGGTCCGGCAGCCAGGTTTTTTTCTGTTCTTCAGTGCCGTAGTTCAAAACCGGCCCACAACCCACGGAGTTGTGGATGCTCATCAACGCGCCGGTAGCACCGTCGCCGGCCGAAATCTCTTCCACAGCCAGGGCGTAAGCGACGTAATCAACGTAAGTGCCGCCCCATTCCTCGGGCACCACCATACCCAGCAGACCCAATTCACCCATCTTCGCCACCAGAGCGTCGTCGATCCAGCCAGCCTTTTCCCAAGCCTGGGCGTGGGGCGCGATCTCGCCACGGGCAAAGTCCCGGGCCATGTCGCGGATCATCACTTGCTCTTCGCTCAATTCGATATCGTGCATGACTCAGTTCCCGCTCTGCTCAAAACCGGTGAAGAAACTCTCGACGTGCTCGGCATGCAGCGCCTGCAAGGTCGGCGGGTTCCAGCGCGGTTTTTTGTCTTTGTCGATCAGCAAGGCGCGCACGCCTTCGATCAGGTCGCCGCGCTCAAACCACTGACGGTCCAGGTGCAGCTCAAGGGCGAAGCATTGTTCCAGGCTCAGCTTGCGCCCGCGCCGAAGCATTTCCAGGGTTACGCCCATGGCCAGCGGCGAACGGCTTTCCAGCAGGTCGGCGGTGGTTTTCGCCCATTCGTGGCTGTCGGCGACGGTTACTTCGCGCAGTTGCTCCACCATACTCGCCACGTCCGGCAGGGCGAAGAAGTGGTCGATGGCCGGGCGCAGCGCAATCAGCGGCGCGTCGGACAGCTGTTGCACGGCGAGTTTGGCCAGCACGCCTTGCAGGTCCTTGAGCGGCGATTCGCGCCATTCAAGTTGATCGAGTTTTTCGTCCAGCGTGCCCAGCTTGACGCTTTCCAGGTACCAGTCGGCCAGGCCGCAATACAGCGCATCGGCGGCGCGGATCTGCACGCCGCTCACGCCCAGGTAAATCCCCAGTTCGCCGGGAACCCGTGGCAGGAAGTGACTGCCGCCAACATCCGGGAAATAACCAATGGCCACTTCCGGCATCGCCAGACGGCTGCGCTCGGTCACCACGCGCATGTCGGCGCCTTGCACCAGGCCCATGCCGCCGCCCAGCACATAGCCGTCCATCAAGGCCAGGACCGGTTTGCAGTAGTGGTGGATGGCGAGGTCGAGGGCGTATTCCTCGACGAAGAAGTCTTCGTGCAGGGTCTCGCCGTTTTTGTAGCTGTCGTACAGCGAACGAATATCGCCGCCGGCACAGAAGGCTTTCTCGCCAGCGCCGCGCAACACCACGGCGTTGACCTGCGAATCCTCGGCCCAGGCATCGAGCTGGCGTTGCAGGCGGCGGACCATGTCCAGGGTGAGGGCGTTGAGACCGGCGGGGCGATTGAGGGTCAGATGACCAATGCGATTGCGAACCTCGGCCAGCACTTCAATTTGCGTGGCATCCATGGCAACGGCCTCCTGGGATGAAACCTGAGCAGTCATCGATAACTCCCTGCTTTTATTGTTCTTTATAGAGAAACTCGCGCGCGAGCGATGCTGGATCGTAACAGTGCAAATTTGTGATGTACAACCGGCATACGTGCAGGTTCTTTCTGCGTTTTTACCTTAGTGCAAAATCAAAAGATCGCAGCCTGAATAGTTTATTGAAGGCGCACGAACCCTGTGGCGAGGGAGCTTGCTCCCGTTGGACTGCGCAGCAGGCCCTTTCTTTGATGGGAAAAACGAGGGCCGCTTCGCAGCCCAGCGGGAGCAAGCTCCCTCGCCACAGGGGCTGGTGTTTGTTCAGGTTCTGCTGCTGAGCACTTCACTGATACTACGCCGCTTGGCATGCAATTCACTGGCGTGAATCAACTGCTCAAGGTCTTGCGGGGTGACGTCGAAAAACGCCTCCATTTCCGCCAACGCCAGTTTCAAATCCTCGGCGGTAATCGCCTGACTGTCCGCCGACGGCATGACCGGCACAGCCTCTGCCGGGCGCTTGGGATAGCGAATCCGCGTCAGGTTGTTATACGCCAGCGCACTGAGCAGCATCGCCGAGGCACTGAGCATCACCGGGCCGAGGGCTTTCCAGTCCAGGGCGATGGTCGCCGGGTCGGCCAATACCAACAACAACGCCAAGGCGCCGGCCGGTGGGTGCAGGCAACGCAGCCAGCACATCAACATCAGTGCCATGCCCGCCGCCAGGCAAGCGCTGCCCAGGGTTCGGCCGAGCACGTGCGCCACCAGCAGTGAAACCACCCCGGCGCTCAAATAACCGCCGAGGATCGACCACGGCTGGGCGAGGGCGCCGGAGGACACGGCGAACAGCAGCACCGCCGAAGCACCCAGCGGCCCGACCAGGTGCTGCGCCACTTCAATGCCGAACACCTGGCTGCACAGCCAGACGCTGAACAGCGTGCCCAGGGACATGCCGATGGCCGCGCGGCTCCATTCCGAAGGGCGGGTGTTGATGGCGGCGGGTAACCAGCGAGCGAACATGAGGTTGATCCGTTGACAAAAAACCTAAGCAAAAAAAAGGCTTAGCTGGGAAACCCAGAAAGCCCTTGAAGGTGTTCCAACTATTGGGGGAGGAACGGGGCACAGTGTGCCGCCCATTCCATCTGCTGACAAATTCATATTAATGCAGTTTCAGTGCATTATTTTTGCAGTATGGCCACCCGCCGACCGGCCATGAAACACAGTGATCCGCCCATGGCCGTCAACGCACAGAGGCCGTAGAACATCGTCGGCGCCGGGGTGTGCATCAGCAGGAAACCGCAAATCACCGGACTCAACGCGCCACCCAACGCCGCCAGGTTTTGCGCGCCGTAGTAACTGCCACGCAGCTCTTCCGGGGCCAGGGTGTCGACGAACAGGAATTCCGCCGGGTAAATGATCATTTCCCCGAGGGTGAAAATGAACATCGCCACACACCAGCTCACCAAGCCATCGGCCACGCTGAAACCGATCAACCCGAGGATGAACAGACTGGTGCCACCGGCAATCCAGTAGCGCAGTTGTTCACGCTTGAGGAAGCGGCCGATCTGGTATTGCAGCAGGATCACGCTGATGGCGTTGCAGGCGAGCAGGGCGGCCATGGTTTCCAGGGCGCGCTTGGAATCGTGGGTCACCAGCAGGTATTGCGACAGGTACAAGGTGAAACGGCCGTGAACCACGGTGCTGAACAGGCAGCCGCAGGTGAACATGATCAGTGTGCGGTCGTTCTTTAGCGTGGTCAGGGTCTTGAGAAAGCTTTGCGGCTGGCCGATGGCGGGCGCCCGCGCGGGGTCTTTCGGGATCCCGCTCATCAGGAAGATGCTGAAGAACGCGATACCACCGGCAATCAGGAACGGCGCAATCGGGTACACCCCGGCGATCACCACGCCGAGCATGGGACCGGTGGCGTAGCCGATGTTGGTCAAGGTGTAGCGCAGGGAAAACGCCTTGGCCCGTTGGCCCATGGGCAGGTTTTCACTGAGGATCGCCTTGGAGCCGATCAGGAACAACGCCGAGGCGGTTTCGGTGATCACCAGAGTGGCGGTGGTCAGGTAGAGGTTCTCGGCGAAGGTCAGCAGCACAAAGCCAATGGCGCTGGAGAGCATGGCCAGGATCAAGAGCCGGCGCTTTTCCAGGCGATCAATGATGTATCCGCCGTAGAGCGCGAGCAAGGTGGCGATAAACACCGCGATGCCCAGCAGCAGGCCAACGTCCTGTTGGTTGAGGCCGAGTTTGTTGCTCAGGAACAGCGTAAGCAACGGGCTGGTGATGGCGCGGCTGACGACGATGGTCAGCGAGCAGATCATCAGCCGGCGGATAACGAGCGAGTAAGTGGCCACGGTGGTGCACAAGTCCTTGTCTTAGTGATGATCGTTCCCACGCTCGGCGTGGGAATGCCTTACCGGACGCTCTGCGTCCGATTCTGGAACGCGGAGCGTCCCGGGCTGCATTTCCACGCGGAGCGTGGGAACGATCGATGTTTCAATAGAGTCCAGTTCTTCCAACCGCCACAACTGCCCCAGCAACTCTTCAGCCTGCCGCCGCACCATCACCCGTCCGGCCAGACTGAAAAACTTCTCTTCCAGCGCCGCATCACTCAGCGGATTGCCCGGCGCCCCCAGCGGCACCTCGACGCACAGGCTCGCCTGCCGACCGTCCACGGTCCGCACGCTCACCACGGGCTCGCCATCCTCGGACAGTTGCGGGTCCACTTCAAGCCGGATGCGCGACATCCACTGCGCCAAACGCGGGTCGCTGCGACGGGCATCGTCATAGGCTTCCAAGCGGCAGTGGCCAAGGACCAGCCGTGCGGCGAGGGCGTAGCGCAAGCTCATTTGCGCCGCTGCCAGACTGACGATGTCCTGCCCGCCGCACATGTCCTGCAGGAACCCGCACAGCGACACCTCAATGTCCTCGACCTGATCGGCGCTGACCTGCAACTGTGTCAACAGCAAGCCGAGGGCATCGATGGCCGAATGCGTCCCGCGACACGCGGCGTAGGGCTTGATCGAGCAGCGGGCGAGTTTCCACATCTTGCCCAGATCCGCATTCAGCGCTTCGGGCACGGCCGCATCGCCCGCGAGGGTCTTGAGGAAACCGCCCCAGACATCCTCGAACAACTTCGTCGGCCCGGTGATGCCGCGCTGGGCAAACCGCGTGGCCAGCAAACCACCTTCGGCAGCGCGACCGCTGTGGAGTTTTTTGCTTTGGGAACCGTCATGGATAAAGGCCCAAAGCCCACCGCTGAAACTGCCGGCAATGCCGAGGGCCGACAGGGTTTGTGCCGCATCCAGGCCGAGGATCCGCGCACTGGCCGCCGCTGCGCCGAACACGCCGCAGGTGGCCGTCGAATGCCAGCCGGCGCCGTTATGCGCCGAATAACTGCCGCAGGCTTCAAGCACCCGACGGCCAACTTCGTAGCCGATGACCACGGCGGTGATGAACTCGCGGCCATTGACCGGTTTCTCCGCCATCGACACCGCGGCCATCACCGCCGGCAACACCACCGCGCCGGAATGGTCGCAGCCACCGGTATCGTCCAGTTCCAGGGCATGGGCGGCGATGCCGTTGAGCATCGCGGCTTGCGCAGCACCGACGTGCCAATCGGTGCCCCAGACCGGCGTGTTGCCGGTTTCGCCTTCGAACACTCGGCGCGCCTGTTTCGCCACATCGCTGGCAGCCCCGGCCAGGGTCGCGCCGAAGGTGTCGAGGATGTGCCGCTTGGCTTGCTCAACCAGCGCCGGCGGCAAATCCTCAAATCGCGTATCAACGCAAAATTGCGCCAGGTGCTCCATGCGCATCACGCCTTGGTAGGCACTGCCGAACTCACTCATACCCCGTAATCCCGATAATGCCGCTCATACACCGCCGCCGGATGATCCTCCGTCACAGCCACCCCCGAATCCGCCCACCATTGCGCGACCTCGCCAGCGGTGGCGATCCATACGTCCTGATGCAGTTGAATCCCCTGCAGCAACTCGCGCAGCACGCCAATCCGCCCCGGTGTCGCGATGATCTCCGGGTGCAGGCGCAGCACGTAACACAGGCCGAACCGATAAAACCCGGCGAAGTCCATTTGCAGGTTGCCCAGGGTGTGGCTGTAGGACGCAATCCGCGATTGCGCGGGTGGCACGGCAGGGCTGAGGTTGAAGGCGAAGTAGGGTTCGTCTTCCAGTTCGTAGTGCAGTGGCAACTCGATCACCTCGGGCGCCGTCGGGTGGGCGAACGGCAAATCATCGCCGCGCCAGGACGATGACCAGCGAATGCCTTGGCTCCGCAGCGCCTCGATAAACCCCGGTGCGCCGTTGCCGGCGGGGATGCGAAATCCGGTTGGACGCATGCCGGTGAGCGCGGTCAAGGCGTCGCAACCTTTGGCGATCTCAGCGCTCTGCTCGGCGAGCGTCAGGGTGTCGTAGTTCTGATGGCGATACCCGGCGCAGGCAATCTCATGTCCACCGGCCAGGATCGCTTTTATAGGCTCGGGATTTTCTTCGGCGACGATCCCGGGAATGCACCAGCTACTGCTGACGCCCAATTCTTCAAATAAACCGAGTAAACGATCCACGCCGCGCTGGCTGCCGTAGCGCCAGACCGACAGCGTCTTGTCGCGCCCGGCGACTTCCGGGGCCTGGGTCAGGATGCCGTGGATGTCGTTGTAATCGACGGTCAGCACGACCGCGCAGCGGTGGCCGTTGGGCCAGACGGTGGAATCAGCCATGGTGATGCTCCTTGAGCCACCACTGGGCGACATCGCGGCAGGTGGCGAACCACACGTCGTCGCGCTGGCGCATGTGTTCGAAGAGTTTTTCCAGCAACAGGATGCGTCCCGGTTTGCCGGTGATCTTGGGGTGGAACAGGGTGGTCAGGCACAGCCCTTCATCCATCGCGCCGTCGAATTCACGGCGCCAATTGTCCAGGGTCAGCGCGTAGCTGGCGGTGCGATCCAGCCCGGAAGGAAAGTCCGGGGCGCGGGTGTAGGCGAGGGAGGCGTAGTCGTCCATTTCCCAGCGGCCGGGGATTTCCACCAACGGCGTGTCGAAGCCGGGGACGTTGACCAGATAAGGTCGGTCATCGCCACGCATGCTGCTGGAATAGGTCACGCCGGCTTCCACCAGCATCGCCGGGGTTTCGGCGCGCCAGTCGCCGGACGGCGTGCGGAAACCTTCGGCGCGGATGTTCAGGTGCTTCCAGAACACCTCACGGGATTTCTTCATCACGTCCTTCTGCTGGTCCAGCGTCAGGGCGTAAAAGGATTCATGTTTGTAGCCGTGGTACGCCACCTCATGCCCGCGCTCGACAATCGCCTGGCACTGTTTTGGCCAGTTCTCCACGACCCAGGCCGGGACGAAGAAGGTCGTCGGGATCTGGAAGGCGTCGAGCAAGTCGAGGATTCGTGGCAGCGCGCGATAAGGGCCATAACCGCCGAAGCCGAAGTACTCGGGCTTGCGCCAGATCGAGCCGTTGAGCATGGCATCGCCGGTCGGGCCGTCGAGGTCGAAAGCCAGGGCCAGGCAAGCCTTGTGCGGGGCGGGCCAGGTGGGTTGTAGCGAGGAGGACATCAGGTGGCTCTCCATTGATGTTCAGGTAAAACACAATCCCCGTAGGGGCGAGGCTTGCTCGCGAAGAGGCCGGCACATTCAACATCGTCGTTGACTGACACACTGCCTTCGCGGGCAAGCCTCGCTCCTACATTGGATTTGGGTTGTTTGTGAACCTGTAGGAGCGAAGCTTGCTCGCGAAGAGGCTGGCACATTCAACATCGTCGGTGACTGACACACTGCCTTCGCGGGCAAGCCTCGCTCCTACAGGGCAAGCATTACTTGCCGGCGTTGACTGTCACTGTCTTGATCGCACCCAACTCCAGGTCCCACTTCTTGAGGATGGTCTGGTAGCTGCCGTCATCGATCATGCTCTGCAACGCCACTTTCACCGCCTCGCTCAACTCAGGCTTTTTCTTGCTCACGCCCAGGCCGGTGAATTGCACGGAGATCGGCAGGCCCACGGTCTTGTACATGTCCTTTTCCTGAGTCTTCAGGTACGACAAGGTTTCGCTGCCCTGCATCGCCGCGTCGATCCGGCTCTGGCGCAGTTGCGCACGGGCGTCCGCCGAGCCTTCGGTGCCGATCACCACAATGGCCGGTTTGCCCGCCGCTTCACAGTTGGCCTTGCTGTATTCAGCAATTTCCGCCGGGAAGGTCGTGCGGCGGCTGGTGCCGACTTTCTTGCCGCACAGGTCGGTGATTTCGTTGAAGTCCTTGTTCTTCTGCAAGGTGTAGAACTGCGGACCGCTGGTGAAATAGTCGACGAAGGTCACGCTGGCCTGGCGCTCGGCGGTGTCGGTCATGCCCGACAGCACCATGTCCACGCGGTCAGTGGTCAGCGCGTTGATCATTTGCTCGAAGCCGGTTTCCTGCCATTTGATCTTCACGCCCAGCCGCTCGGCCAGGGCGTTACCCAGGTCATAGTCCAGGCCCGTGAGGGTGTTGGTGGCCGGGTCCTTGAAATCCATCGGCGGATAATTGGGCATGATCGCCACAACGATCTCGCCCTTGGCCTTGATGCTGGCCGGCAATTCGGTGGCGAAGCTGACGCTGGAAGCCATCAGGCCGGCGAGTACTGCTGGAATTACGAAGTTCTTCATGGTCGTTCTCTTATGAGTGTTTTGACGCAGCTCTTGGTTTGCGAGGCTGGCGCTTAGGTTCGAACGGCAGAAATGAAGCTTTGGGTGCGCGGGTTTTGTGGGCTTATTAGTATTTCTTCGGGGCTTCCAGCCTCCATGATCTGTCCGCCGTCCATAAACACCATGCGGTTGGAAACCTCGCGAGCGAAGCCCAGTTCATGGGTGACGACGATCATGGTCATGCCGGTTTGCGCCAGATCGCGCATCACCGACAGCACCTCACCGACCAGTTCCGGGTCGAGTGCCGAAGTGGGTTCATCGAACAGCATCAGCTTGGGCCGCATGGCCAACGCGCGGGCAATCGCCACCCGTTGCTGCTGGCCGCCCGAGAGTTCAATCGGGTAGCTGTTGCGTTTGTCGGCCAGGCCGACCCGGGCCAGCAGCTCCACGGCTTCTTCGTGCGCCTCTTTGGGCGAACGCTTGAGCACCTGGCACGGGCCTTCGATGATGTTTTGCAGCACAGTCATGTGCGGGAACAGGTTGAAACGCTGGAACACCATGCCGGTGGACAGGCGCTGCCGAGCGATTTGCGACTCGTTGAGTTCGTGCAGTTTGTTGCCGACCACGCGGTAACCCACCAGTTCGCCGTCGACCCAGAGGCCGCCCTTGTCGATCTTTTCCAATTGGTTGACGCAGCGCAGCAAGGTGCTTTTGCCCGAGCCGGACGGGCCGATGATGCACAGCACTTCGCCTTGCTCGACTTCGATGTTGATGTCCTTGAGCGCGTGGTACTGGTCGTAATACTTGTTCAGGCTCACGGCCTTGACGATGTTTCTCATGGGAGGCTCCTCAAGAACGCTTGCCGGCGCCGCGAGCGAAACGACGCTCCAGACGGCTTTGACCAAAGGACAGCACAGTGACGGCAACCAGGTACCAGATACCGGCGACGATCAGCAGCTCCATCACGCGGGCGTTGGCGTAGTAGATGTTCTGGGCGTTGTAGAGCAGTTCCGAGTATTGGATGACGCTCGCCAGGGAGGTCATTTTCACCATGCCGATGAATTCGTTGCCGACTGGCGGAATGATGATGCGCATGGCTTGCGGCAGGATGATCCGGCGCAGGGCTTGCAGGCGCGGCATGCCAATCGACTTGGCGGCTTCGTACTGCCCGGTGTCCACCGAGAGCAAACCGGCACGCACCACTTCGGCGGTGTAGGCACCCTGGTTGATGCTCAAGCCGAGCAGGGCGGCCACGAACGGCGTCATCAGGCTCACGGTGTCCATTTCGAACAGGCCGGGGATGCCGATAGTGGGAAAAATCAGCGCCAGGTTGAACCACAACAACAGTTGAAGGATCAGTGGCGTACCGCGGAACAGCCAGGTGTAGGTGATCGCTACGTAGCGCAGGATCGGGTTGGCCGACATGCGCATGATTGCCGTGATCACCCCGAAGACTAAGCCCAGCGCCATCGCCAGCACCGCCATGACGATGGTGTTGAACAAGCCCCAGAGGATCGCCTGGGAAGTGACGAACTGGCCGATGTAGGACCATTCGATCTTGCCTTCGGCGAAGGCGCGCACCAGGCCGAGAATGGCGATGACGATCACGGTGGCAAAGAAAATCCGCCCGTAATAACGCCGTGGCACGTGGTGGTACTGGGTGATATCGAACTGGTTTTCCGCCAGTTTGCGCTCCGACTGGAGACGTTCTGCCTGAGTCTGGCTCATGATGTTTCTCCGTACGCCGCCCAGTGACTGCGGCGCGTGCTGCTGTGGTTCAAAACGGCGTCGACGGCCCACCGCTGATCTTCGTGTTAAACGCGACCCCCTGTAGGAGCGAGGCTTGCCCGCGAAAGCGCTGGGTCAGATGTCATAAATGTTGCCTGACACACCGCCTTCGCGGGCAAGCCTCGCTCCTACAAGGTTTTCGCTCTGATTCAGAGACGGAAGCCTTGATAGTTTTCAATCCACTCATGCTGGGCGGCGAGGGCGGTTTTCAGTCGACCGATTTGCTCGCGCACCCGTTCTGGCGCGGTGCCGCCCCAACCGCTGCGGGCAGCGATGGCGGCTTCCAGGGTCAGGCTGTCGCGCACTTCCGGGGTCAGGCGTGGATCGATCTCGGCCAACAACGCCGGGGAGGCTTCCCACAATTCGATGTCATGTTTCTCACAGGCCTGGACCAGCGCACCGGTGATTTCATGGGCTTCCTTGAATGGCACGCCGCGCATCGCCAGCCAATCCGCGACTTCAGTGGCCAGGGTGAAGCCCAATGGCGCCTGGCGACGCAGCTCTTCGACATTGACCTTCATCGTCGCAACCATCCCGGCCATGGCCGGCAGCACCAGCAACAGGGTGTCGACACTGTCGAGCACACCGTTTTTGTCTTCACTCAAGTCGCGGTTATAGGACAGCGGCAGGGATTTGAGGGTGGAGAGCAATCCGGTCAGGTTACCGATCAAGCGACCTGCCTTACCCCGGGCCAGTTCGGCGATGTCCGGGTTTTTCTTCTGCGGCATGATCGAGCTGCCAGTGGCGTAGGCATCGTCCAGCGCGACCCAGCGAAATTGCCGCGACGACCACAGGCAAAACTCTTCAGCGAGGCGGGAAATGTTGATCCCGAGCATGCTGGCGATAAACAGGAATTCGGCCACGTGGTCGCGGCTGGCGACCGCGTCGATGGAGTTTTCGCACACGCCGCTGTAGCCCATTTCCTTGGCCGACTGCTGGGGCAGGCGCGCGATGGCGGAACCGGCCATCGCTGCGGCGCCCAGTGGTGACAGCGAGGTGCGCGCGTCCCAATCCACCAGGCGTTGTACGTCACGCAGCATCGATTGGGCGTGGGCCAGCAAGTGATGGGCGAAAACGATCGGCTGCGCTTGCTGCAAGTGAGTGAAGCCGGGGCAGATGCTTTCGATGTGCTGCTCGGCCTGATCCACCAGCGCTTGTTGCAGGGCCAGCACTTCAACGGCCAGGGTGCGCACGTGGTCACGCAGGAACAGGCGCAGGTCGTTGGCAGTCTGGTCGTTACGCGAGCGACCGGCGCGCAGCTTGCCGCCCAGAGCGCCGAGGCGTTCGGTCAGCAGGCGTTCGATAAAGGTGTGGACGTCTTCATCGTCCAGCGTCGGGGCGATGCTGCCGGCTTTGAAGTCAGCGCCGATCTGATCCAGGGCACCGAGCATGATGCGGGTTTCTTCTTCGGTCAAAAGACCGGCGCGGTGCAGTTCACCGGCATGGGCCTTGGACCCGGCGAGGTCGTACGGCGTGAGGCGGAAATAGCGCTCAGGGCAACGGGACAGGGCCGCCAGGGCTTCGGATGGGCCGCTTTTGAAGCGTGCACCCCAGAGACGGTCGGTGGTTTGAGACATTGTTGTTTTCCTCGTCGGTAAAGCGAACTGAATACGATCTGCCAAGCCCTGGCACTCGCCGAAAATCATTCGGACGCAGTGGGGCTCAAGCAGTTTTCAAATGGGCAGTTGCGAAAGGGCGAGAGCTGATCGAAGTGTCAGCTTTTAACAGTGCAAAATCAGTGAGTTGGCACTCAGGTACGGAATTTATTAGCGGTTGCCAAGCCTTGTTTTCTGTGTTCATTATTATTGGCCAGCTATGTTTTTGTTGTTGGGCACAGATTGTTTGCTAGGGCGCCAGAGGTAAATAAGCATTATGGAAACCCCACTTTCCAATTCCGGAAACCCCGCGCCGAAACCGACTCAGCGAGCGCCATTGGCACTCAGTGGCCTGGACTTCAAACTGCTCAAAGTGTTCAAGGCAGTGGTCGAAGCTGGGGGTTTCAGTGCTGCGCAGAACGAGCTGAATGTGGGCCTGGCGGCCATCAGCAAACAGATCTCGGACCTTGAGATTCGCATCGGCATGCGCCTTTGCACCCGAGGGCGCGAGGGGTTTCACCTGACCGAAGAAGGGCGTCTGGTGTATCAGGCGTCGATTGATTTGTTTGCTTCGGTTGACAACTTTCGTGATCGGCTTAGTTCTGCGCAGAATGAACTTATTGGTGATCTGGGTGTGGGGGTTATTGATAACACGATAACCGATCCCGGTTCGCCGTTAGTTGCAGCGCTAAGACTGATTAATGAAGAGTCGCCAAAGGTCCGGTTTCAACTTCAAGCGTCACAGTTGGATGAAATAGAGCGCGGTGTGGTCGAGGGTCGATTAGTGGCGGGCATCGTCCCGGTTTATCAAAAGCGCGAAGAGTTCGATTACTACGCGCTGTACGAGGAACGCTCGCAGGTTTACTGCGCGGTCGGGCATCCACTGTTCGAAGTGCCGGAGGCGGAAATCGGCAGCAACGTGCTCAAGGACTACGAGTGCATCAACCATCGCTACGCGATTCATCGGGACAAACTGAATTTTGCCCGCTACGACAGCTTTTCCGCCTCGGCAACCCAGGTTGAAGCCGTGGCTTTACTCATCAAGACCGGCCGTTTTGTGGGCTTCCTGCCGCAACACTACGCCGCCACCCTGGTGGCCCAAGGGCAATTTCGCGCGGTGCGCCCGGACCTGATTCACATCGTCACGCCATTCAATCTGATTCTGCGCCACAACACCGTGCGTAGCCCACTGGTCAAGGCTTTTGCCCTGGCGTTGGGTGTGGATTTGAAAGCGCCGGTTTGAAAGTCAGTCAAATCGACATGGCTATTGTTTTTTCCATACAGCGCTTCCTGGAGTTTTTCAGGGAAGGCAATCAAAAAACAAACCGACAGCCCGACAAAACACAGGCAACCTATTATTCTGAGCGCTATATAGTCGACCTCTAGAAAGTAAGTAATCACAGACAGGATTAGCATTGTGTGAAAGCCGGCGCACGCGAGGATCAATAGGTATGTTCGAACAAACAGCATGGGGTTTTTATTTGGCTTCAAGCTTTTCAAGCTCCTTATACGCAAGCTTGAAACAACAAAACAACACAATAAAAAAACAAACAGATCCAACCACTCTGAACGTTTTAACATCCATTTCAAGAAAGTAATTAAGCGCTAATAGAATCCACACCGAGTGAAAAGCTGAGCAAGAAATAAGAAACAACGACCTGATTGCCACTATGATCATTTTTTCGAGAACCAACATTTAACCTCCTGGTTCACAGGGCGCGCAAACAGATGAAGAATAATACAGGCAAACGCCACCCAGCCAATAAACGGGTCATCCAAAATAATGTCCGGGCGATAGCCCAGGAAGGGGAATTTGTTGTTTTCGATAATATTCATATAAGGAATGATGAACACAGCGTTAAACACCAACCCCAAGCAGAGTTTTGTATAATTCAGATTGTTACCAGACAGATGTGTCTTTAGAAAATACGCCGTAACTACACCTGAAATTGCAAGCAGTGGAAAAATCCAGGCGATCACTTTTCGATCTCCTGTTGTATTTGCTTCATTGTCTGATAGTTTGTGTGCGCTTCCAGAGCCCGTGAACCAAGCCCCATATTCTCATAAGCTCGCACATAATCTGTCCTGACATATCTAAATAGTCGCCATGCATCTGGCTTCAATGTCAGTCGAAAAAGCCCGTATATTGACGTGGTAATGTCAGCGGCACCATAGGCGATATTGCCTTCTCGATCAGATTTTCCGAGCCATTTCGCTACCCCTTGATATGCCTTTCGGGTCGGACCTTCTGTATCATTGCGGCCCTCCATTAAGTTACGCCCATTTTCATAAATATTATTCCCACCATGAGCCATCATTGGCACACCGCCCACAAGACAAAGCAAACCTGCCGATCCATAGCATATTCCCGCCCCCGTTAGTATTTGCATTCCCCCTGCAACCACACCAGCACCTTTCTTGGCAATTTCCCACGATTGACTCAGCAAACTACTCTGTTCGCTCTTTATCTCCTTCAACCCCTGATCAGCACTCTTCCTTCCCTGCGCCACATCATTAACAATCCCTCTCGCGTAATAAGAAACCTCGCGATTGAATTGCAATCGCAACGTCCCATCCTTGATATGTCGCGCAGACAGCGTACACGCCTGGCTCGTCAAATTACCCGCCGCCTTACTGACCGCCCAATAATCACAACTGCCAGGTTCGCAGCGATCCTTTAGCTGTCCCATTCGTTATTCCCCCAAGAGCCGTGCCCACTTGTTCCCGCGAGGTGGTGGCGCCATGTGATTTCGCGATAACGAATGGCGACGTGCTCTTGTGGCTCGGCGTCGTTCTGTAAAACAACGTGAGGCATGTCGAGTGTCAGGTCGGCAATGATGCCGCCTTCAATTTCAATGGTGAAAAACTTCTCTTGAAGGCCATAGGCGGACACTCGATAAAAGCTGATTGCACAGCTGATTTCTTCTCTGCTTGAGAGCGCTTGAGCAAGTAACGGAGAGGATTTATCGACATTCTTCGTAATGATGAGTGGGCTGTGTGTTGGCTTATTGATATTTCCAATATTGGCCATGTTATGGCTGTATGAAAGCACCATGATCTCGTCGGTGTGTCCCGACTGACATTTATTGCCAATAGAATCTTGTGTCGAACAACCCGCTGATATCAATCCCTGAGATTTTCCCTGGATGATCATGTAACCGTGATTCGCCATCGCTGCCACTCCTGTTTGCTGGCGAAGCACTTTATGGCAAACGTCTTAGGGCTAATGTAGGGAGATTCCCTATAGCTTGTAGGAAGGGTGCATTTTTCCTGATCTGCCTAGAGCAGGGGCAGACACATCGCACAACGCCGCTCACCGGGCAAACCGTGAGCGACTTCTTGACGCAGAATTGCCAATAAACGTGGGCTGGTTTCAGCCAGGCTCAATGTTGCAAAGCCCAACCGTCGATAAAACGGTTCATTCCACGGCACGTCGCGAAACGTGGTCAGGGTCAGGCTGACGAGTTCTCGTTGGCGAGAATGTTCAATCGCCGCTAACAGTAACTTTCGACCAATGCCTCGGCCCTGGAAGTGTTGGCTGACCGACAGTTCCTGAATATGCAGTTGATCGTCGACTTGTTCGGCGCTGAGAAACCCCGCAAGTGCGCCATCGGCGGATTGCGCGACCCACACGTCGGCGGTTTCTATGGCGCGCAGATGTTGTTGTGCGTCGGCCACGGGCGAGTCAGCGAGCCAGACGAGGGAAGGGTCGTTGCGAAACAACGCCGCTGCGGAACGCTCGATGGCGGGGAGGGCGGCAGCGTCAGCGAGTTGGGCGCGGCGAAGGGTAATGGTCATGATGATCGTGTAGGAGCGGCCGAAGGCTGCGATCTTTTGATCTTAACGGCAACGTCAGAAGATCGCAGCCTTCGGCAGCTCCAGGGTTATGCGTCAAGGTTTGAGATGGAGCAGGACGTAATCGTTTTTGTCGAAACGCCCGGTCAACGCGGGCTCCAGCGAACCCAGCGAAGTGCCTTGCATGGCTTTGTAGTCACCCTGATCCATGATCACCCACATTGGCGGCTTGATGGTTTCCAGTTCCTGGACCGATTCGGTGAACACCGGTTGCAGGTCCTGCTCGATATTGACCATGAACTTGATCGCCTTCGCGTCCTTGCCCATGCCGAACAGTACCAGCGGCGCGGGCTCCTGCTGGACTTGCGCAAAAGCTGCACGGCTGAAGCTGCGGGTGTCGTAGAGCTGTCGCTCCACCGGTTCGAACACCAGGATGTAGACCGACCACAATCCCAGCACCGCACAAAACGCCAGGATCGGCGCTCGTCGGGCCGGCTTGAAAAACGCGGCCAAAGCGATCGCTTGCAACACGCCCAGCACGATCAAGATCGGTACCGGGGAGGTCAATACCCCGGGGAAGCGCCGCTGGCCGACCATCAATGCCACGATCAGTAGCCCCGGAATCACTAGCCACACGCCCTGCATCAGCCCCCGCAATACGGCGAACAACCGCCCTTGCATCACCTGAAACGGATACGCCGCGATAATCGCCGCCATCGGCAACATCGGCAGCAGGTAACGGGCTTTTTTCGCCTGGGGAATCGACAGCCCGACCATCACGATCAACCCGGCCGCTGCGCAGTACTGCACCAGACGCAACGCCGGTCCGGCCTCGCGCGGATTGCTCAGGACGATCGCCGCGAGCGCCAATAACCCCAATGGATACGCCAGCGCATAGTTGCCCATGGAACTGGTGAAGTAATACAACGAACCGCTGACGCCTTCACTGCCGTCCATGCGCCCCATGAACTGCATGCGAATCACGTCCTGCATAAACGCCGGGCCACCGCTGAGTTTGGCCAGCAACAACAGCAATCCGACGCAGCCCGCCAGCAGCATGGCGGCAAGCAGGCCGAAGGCGAGCAATCGTTGCCACTGCCGATTGAGCAGGAAATAGCTGCACAACATGCCGGTTGGGACGACGAGGCCGATCGGTCCGCGAATCCCGAAACCCAGCAACAACAGGGCAAAGATCAGCGCCCAGCGCCGGGGGGCCTCGAAATGGTCGGCGGCATAACCCAGGTAGAACACCGAAAACGCCACCGCCGCCAGCATCACGTCCAGGGACACGGCGCGGGTTTCAGTGACGAAGGTGTTGGTCAGCAGGAGCAGGGCGATACTCAGTAATGCCCAGCGCGTGGAGTAGGGCGCCAGCAAGCGGTACATCAGCGTGACGATGACCGCCGCGGCAATTGCACTCGGCAGCCAGGCACTGAAGGCATTCACCTGGCCGAATGGCAGCGACAGCAACCAGACGAACAGCGTGCTCAGGGCCGAATAGTCTGCATAGGGCTGGCCATAAGTCGTCGGGAACACCGTAGGCCCGTGGCGCAGCATTTCCTGGGCAAACAGCACGAACCGCGAATCGAAGCCGATCGCAGTCTGCTGATAAACCCCGGCCATGAACAGCAGCAGCGCCAACAGCCCCGCGCCGAGGGACTGTCGACGAATGGTGGCATTCACGGTCAGGCAACCGACGAAATGGCAGACCATTGCTGGTATGGAATCGGCAGATTGCGCGAATCCCCACGGCCCATCGGGAAGTACAGGAAACCGGCGCGGGACAGCCGCTCGGCGTCATACAGGTTGCGTCCGTCGAAGATTACCGGCGCGGCCAGGCGCTGACGGATCAGATCGAAATCAGGGGCCTTGAACTGCTGCCACTCGGTGCAGATGATCAGCGCATCGGCGCCGGCCAGTACCGATTCCGGCGTGCCCATTAGCATCAGCTTCGATTCGTCCGGGTACAAATGCTGGGTTTCCTGCATCGCCTCCGGGTCGAACGCCCGCACACTGGCCCCGGCCGCCCACAAGGACTCCAGCAGCACCCGGCTTGGCGCATCGCGCATGTCATCGGTATTGGGTTTGAACGCCAAGCCCCACACGGCAAAGGTCTTGCCGGCCAGATTGCCCTTGTAGAACGCATTCACCCGTTCGAACAGCTTGTGTTTCTGCCGTTGGTTGATCGCTTCCACTGCTTGCAGCAAATCGCTGGAGCAGTGCGCCTGCTCGGCGCTGTGGATCAGCGCGCGCATGTCCTTGGGAAAGCACGAGCCGCCATAACCGCAGCCCGGATAGATGAAATGGTAGCCAATGCGCGAGTCCGCGCCGATGCCCAGGCGCACGGATTCGATGTCGGCCCCCAGGTGTTCGGCCAGTTCGGCGATCTGGTTGATGAAGCTGATTTTGGTCGCCAGCATGCAGTTGGCGGCGTACTTGGTCAGCTCGGCGCTGCGCAGGTCCATGAACATGATGCGATCGTGGTTGCGGTTGAACGGTGAATAGAGCTCGCGCATGACGTCGCGCACTTCGTCACGTTCGCAACCGATGATGATGCGGTCCGGGCGTCGGCAGTCGGCGACCGCCGAACCTTCCTTGAGAAACTCAGGGTTGGAGACGATATCGAATTGCAACTGGCGGCTGGCCTCTTCCAATCGGCCCTCGATGTGTGCGCGCAGGGTGTCGCCAGTGCCGACCGGCACAGTGGATTTTTCCACCAAAATCACCGGTTGCTCACGATGACGGGCCACGGCATCGCCCACTGACAGCACGTATTTCAGATCGGCCGAGCCGTCCTCGCTGGAAGGCGTGCCCACCGCAATGAACAACACTTCACCATGCTGCACCGCCAGTTTCTCGTCGGTGGTGAACTGCAGACGCTTGGCTTCCAGGCTTTCCCTGACCAGACTGGCCAGCCCCGGCTCGAAAATGCTGACATGGCCCTGTTGGAGCAATTCGACCTTTTTGGCATCGATGTCCATACAGATCACATCGTGGCCGACTTCAGCCAGAACGGCGGCCTGTACCAGGCCAACGTAACCACTACCAAATACACTGATTTTCATGGGTCATTCCTGAGAACGGAGACGCGAGCAGGTCGAGAGTTGATGGTGATGACACCCAAAACGACGAGGGCCACCCCAAGGCTTTTTGCAAGACTGAAATGTTCGTTGAACACCGGCAGGCTGGCGGCCAGCAGGTACACCAGCGCATAGCTGATGCTCAGCAGTGAATAGGCCCGGCCCAGCGGCACGTCACGCAGGGCCAGCAACCAGCTGAGCATCGACAATCCATAGGCGAAAATTGCCGCCAGCACCACGCCGATAGCGGCCGGATCGACGCTGCCATTGCCCAGGGCGGTCAGCCATTGATCCGGTTGCGGCAATCGGCTCATGCTCCAGCGCATACCCAACTGCGCGGCGCTGGCGAGCATCACGCTGCCCAGGGCGTAGGTGATTCCACGGCGCAGGCTCATGTGTGCTGCCCCAGCAAAACCACACCGCCGATCACCAGCGCGACACCGAGCCAATGGCGCCGGTCGATGGATTCATGAAAGACGAAGCGGGCGACCAACGTGATCAAAACGAAATTGAGGCTGAGCATCGGATAAGCGACGCCGACTTCCAGGCGTTGCAACACCAGCAGCCAGACCAGCAGCCCCAAACCGAGGGAGAACAACGCCAGCCACAGCCACGGCGAGCGCAGTTTGTCGCCCCAACCGGAATCCTTGCCGCGCCAGCTCTCCACGGCGTATTTCTGGGCCACCTGGCCCAGGCACGTCAGCAGGCATGCAGTCAGCAACAGAAACAGGCTCATGCCGCGTCCTTGGGGATAATCAGAATCACCAGGTTGCCTTGCTCATAACGCTTGCCCTCTTTTGGCAGCAGTTCCACTTCTGAAAGTTCGTCGTCACCCTTGACCCGCATGACCACGCCCACAGAACCGTGCTTGCGAGCATCGCGCATCCACTGTTGCACTTTGTCGACAGTGATCCGCCGATTACGCGCTTCGGGGTAATTAAGGCCGTATTTCAGCTCACCGACGGTGTTGTACAGCGCCACTTGCGGGCGTTGCAGGCGCCAGGCCAGGGCTGATGCGGCGCCCAGGTCGTTGCTCATCAATTGGGTGGTCTGGCTCAGTTCCTGGGCGTGTTCGAGGATGAATTGGTCAGGGGTTTTGTTCGACACCACCGCATTGGGCAGCGCGGCCGGGATCAGGCCGATGAACAGCAAGCTGCCAAACGCCGGCGCCGCCCAGCATTGCAGCGGCCGGAAGGCTTGCAGCAGGTTGGCCATGATCCAGCCCATCAGCGCGATAAACACCAGCACCAGGTTGTGCAGTTCCAACTCGTACAGCGGCTTTTTCAGTTGCAGGTAAACCAGGGCCAACAGGACCGTCAGGCCCAGCAGCAGGTTCAGCAAACCGTTGAGCCCCAGCGCCCGGCCTTGCTCAAGCCGCAAGCGGTCGGCCAGCGCATGGCCCAGCAGCAACGCCAGGGGCAGCAGGCACGGCAGAATGTAAGTCGGCAGTTTGCCGTTGCTCAGGCTGAAGAACACCAGAGGCATAACCAGCCACAGCAACAGGTAGCCAATGTGCGCCTGGCCCCGGGTCTGCCAGGCCTGTTTCAGCGCCGGCGCCAGCAACACCGCCCACGGCAGGCTGAACGCTACCAGCAGCGGCAGGTAAAACCACCACGGCGCGTCGTGCTGCGCATCGTCGCCGGCAAAGCGCCGAATGTGTTCGTGCCAGAAGAAGAACCGCCAGTAGTCAGGCTCCTGGGCGTGCACGGCCAAGGCCCACGGTAGGCTGACGGCGATGGCGATGATGATCGCGAGCGGACCGTAGATCAGCAGTTCACGCCAGCGTTTTTGCCAGAGCATCCACGGCAGGGCGATCAGCACCGGCAGCAACCAGGCCAGAAAACCCTTGGTCATGAAACCCATGCCGCAGGCCAGTCCCAACACGGTCCAGCCCAACAGCCGTTGGCCAGTGCTTTTGCTGTCTAGCGCAAACCACAGTGCCACCAGACTCAGATTGACCCAAAAGGTGAATTGCGGATCGAGGTTGGCGTACCCGGCCTGGCCGGCCACCACGGTGAAACTCATGTACAGCAAGGCGCAGGCAAAGCTTTTGCGCGGGTCGTTCCACAAACGGCGAGCGATCAGGAAGCACAGCAACACACTCAGCCCGGTGCTCAGGGCCGAAGCGAAGCGCACGCCGAACAGGTTGTCGCCAAACAGCGCCTGGCCGAGGGCGATCATCCAATAACCGGCTACCGGTTTCTCGAAATAGCGCAAACCCATAAAGTGCGGTGACACCCAGTTACCGTCCAGCAGCATGTCTTGGCTGATCTGGGCATAGCGGGTTTCGTCGGGAATCCACAGGCCATGGGTGCCCAGCGGCAACAGGTAAGCGAGCAGCATAATTGCCAGCAACACTGGCAAGGCCCAGCGTTTAGTCATGCGCCTTGCACTCCCAGCCAGCCTTCACGGCCTTCGAGGGCGCCACGCACCACGCGCCCGACCGGCAGGCTGGCGAATGACTCGGGCAACAGTTCGCCCAAGGGTTTGAAACGGATGTCACGCTGGCGCGCATCGGCCAGCAGTTGACGAAAATCGTTAGCCATCAGAATCCCTTCTACCTCGGCATGGATTGTGTAGACGTTGAGCTTTTCTGGGGTGAAGCGGTCAAGGATGAACCCGTTGAAATCCTTGGCGGCCATGCTCGGCCCGACCACCTCGTCAAAGGTAGGCAAGTCCACCGGGATTTGCGGCGCACCCAACAGGCCATTGGCCAAGGTCGGCTGGAACACGCTCTGGCCCCGGCAATCGCTGTTGTAGCGAAAGCCGAACGCCTGCTTGGCTTCGATCACGCGCTCGTCCGCGCGCCAACCAGCGGAAGCCGAGCAGTCGACTTTTGCCCCGAGGATGTCGCTGAGGCTGTCGACGCCCCGGCGAATCTGCTCGATCAGTTGTGCATCGCTCCAGCGCCCGGCATTCGCTTGCCAGCCATGGTGATCCCAGGCGTGCAGGCCGACTTCATGCCCGGCGTCCCGGGCCTGACGCATCAGGTGCCCGAGATCACGACCAATCGGTTTGCCCGGCCACGCCGTGCCGGCCAGCAAAATGTCCCAGCCATACAGGCCGGCGGCGTTGGAACGCAGCATTTTCCAGAGGAATTGCGGGCGGATCAGGCGCCACAAGTGGCGCCCCATGTTGTCCGGCCCGACGCTGAAGAAAAACGTCGCCTTGACCTGGGCCTCATCGAGGATTTCCAGTAACCGGGGCACCCCTTCGCGGGTGCCTCGGTAGGTGTCGACATCGATTCGAAGGCCTGCCTGCATCAGCGCTTGTCCGCGATTTCGAGCATGGCTTCACGCAGGAAGAAATCCAGCGTATTGCCGATGGTTTCGCTCATCTCGACGGTCGGCGTCCAGTCCAACAGGCGCTTGGCGTTGTCGATGCTCGGTTTACGGTGCGACACGTCCTGATAACCGGTGCCGTAGAACGCCTTGCTTTCCACGTCGCGGAAACCGGCAAACGGCGGGAAGTTACTGCGCAGCGGGTGCGCTTCGAACTGGCGCAGCAACTCTTCGCCCAACTGGCGGATGCTGGCTTCGTTGTCCGGGTTGCCGATGTTGATGATCTGGCCGTTACACACGTCATTGTCGTTGTCGATGATCCGCGCCAGTGCCTCGACGCCGTCAGCGATGTCAGTAAAGCAGCGTTTTTGCTCGCCGCCATCGAACAGCCGAATCGGCGTGCCTTCCACCAGGTTCAGGATCAGTTGAGTGATTGCCCGGGAGCTGCCGATCCGTGCCGAATCCAGACGATCCAGACGAGGGCCCATCCAGTTGAAAGGACGGAACAGCGTGAAATTCAGGCCTTTCTGGCCGTAGGCCCAGATCACGCGGTCGAGCAGTTGCTTGGAGACCGAGTAGATCCAGCGTTGTTTGTTGATCGGGCCCAGCACCAGGTTCGAGGTGTCTTCGTTGAAGCGCTCGTCCTGGCACATGCCATAGACTTCCGAGGTCGACGGGAAGATCACGCGCTTGTTGTACTTGACGCAGTAGCGCACCAGTTTCAGGTTTTCTTCGAAGTCGAGTTCGAACACACGCAGCGGGTTGCGGGTGTATTCGATCGGCGTGGCGATGGCCACCAGCGGCAGGACCACCTCGCACTTCTTGATGTGGTACTCGATCCACTCGGAGTGGATGCTGATGTCGCCTTCCACAAAGTGGAAATTCGGATGGCTGCGCAGGCGGTCGATGGCGTCGGAACCGATGTCCAGGCCATAGACTTCATAACGGTCGTCACGCAGCAGGCGCTCGGACAAGTGATTGC
The DNA here is from genome assembly GCF_055179735.1 of Pseudomonas sp. Emmai. NCBI lineage: Bacteria > Pseudomonadati > Pseudomonadota > Gammaproteobacteria > Pseudomonadales > Pseudomonadaceae > Pseudomonas > Pseudomonas sp. Emmai. The sequence continues at coordinate 3,956,229 of NZ_CM143685.1, forward strand.
CGATGAAGCCGTTGACGCCGAGGATCAGCACTCGGGTGCGACGGGGTTTGCGCCCGGACTCAGCGCCCCGCAGCACCGAACCGTCGACCAGGCCCAGCTCATTGGCCAGTTGCGGGCCGCTCAGGTACAGGCCGTTGTCGTTGCGCTGGCCGGCGGTGATCACCAGCGAGTCTTCGCCGCAGGCAATACGCAGCGGGTCAACACTGATGACTCGGCCCGGTGCCTGACCTTCATTGCCCTTGGCGACCTGTGCGCCCCAGACAATCAGCTTGTGTTCGCCGACGTCACAGAACGCGCCCGGATACGGTTGGGTCACGGCGCGAACCAGGTTGAACAGTTCTTCGGCCGGTTTTTTCCAGATCAGCTTGCCGTCCGCCGGGGTGCGACGACCAAACACGGTGGCTTTGGATTCGTCCTGCGCGGTTTCGGTGATTTTGCCTTGCAGCAGCGCCGGCAGGGTGTCGCGCAGCAGCGTACTGGCGGCGTCACGCAGTTTTGCGTGCAGGGTCAGCGCGGTATCGCTGCGCTCGATCCCGACCTTTTGCTGGGCGAGGATGGCGCCGGCATCGGCGCGTTTGACCATGCGGTGCAGGGTCACGCCAGTTTCGGTTTCGCCGTTGACCAACACCCAGTTGGCCGGCGCGCGACCGCGATAAAGGGGCAGCAACGAACCGTGCAGGTTGAACGCGCCTTGACTGGCGGTGGCCAGCAGTGGCTCGCTCAGCAGATGGCGGTAGTAGAACGAAAAGATGTAGTCCGGGTTGAGCTTGGCAATGCGCTCGATCCACAGTGGATGGTTGGCATCCTCCGGGGCGTGCACGGGGATGCCTTGATTGGCACACAGTTGCGCCACGGAGCCATAGAAGGCGTTTTCCTTCGGGTCATCGGCGTGGGTGAATACCGCCGCAATCTCAAAACCTGCGCCAAGCAGGGCGTCGATGCCGGCACAGCCGATATCGTGATAGGCGAAGACAACAACTTTTTTGCTCATGAGAGAACCTGATCTGAAGGAGTTGAAGTGAGACCGTCGACAGTGACAACGGGAGCAGGGGAGGCGGGTTGGCTACGCAAGACTTTTTCGATGAAGAACCGTGGGCGGGCCCGGACGTCGCTGTACATGCGGCCCAGGTATTCACCCAACAGGCCCATGCCAATGAATTGCCCGCCGGTGAAGACGAACAGCACGGCGAACAGGACGAACGTACCGTCGCCAGCCCAGCCAGCGCCAAAGGCCAGGCGCAGGACAATCAGCGCGATGGCAAACAGCACGCCAAGACCGGCCATGCAGAAGCCGACGATGCTGAGCAGGCGCAGCGGGGTGGTGGTCATGCAAGTGATCAGGTCGAACATCAGGTTGACCAGGCGCATCGGGCTGTACTTCGATTCGCCGTGTTCACGCTCGGCGTGGGTCACGAGGATTTCCGTGGTGTGGCGGGCGAAGCTGTTGGCCAAAATCGGGATGAAGGTGCTGCGTTCGCGGCAGGCGAGCATCGCGTCGACGATGGTCCGGCGGTAAGCCCGGAGCATGCAGCCGTAGTCGCTCATGGCCACGCCGGTGGAGCGTTGCACCGCCAGGTTGATCAGCTTCGACGGCCAGCGCCGCAGGGCCGAGTCCTGACGGTTGTTGCGCACGGTGGCAACCACGTCGTAGCCGAGTTCGGCCTGGGCCACCAATCGGGGGATCTCTTCCGGCGGGTTTTGCAGGTCGGCGTCGAGGGTGATCACCACGTCGCCCTTGCACTGTTCGAACCCGGCCATGATCGCCGCGTGCTGCCCGTAGTTGCGGTTGAGGATGACCGCCACCACCGGGCTGCACTCGTGGCTCGCGGCCTCTTCCAGGATCTGCGCCGAGTTGTCGCGGCTGCCGTCGTCCACCAAGACGATTTCGTAGTCGTGGTGCAATTGCTGGCACGCGGCTTCGGTGCGCCTGAGCAACTCGGGAAGGCTGTCTTGCTCGTTATAGACCGGGATGACGATCGATACGCAACGGATCGGATAAGGTTTCACAGGCGGGCGTCCATAATGTTTTCGATGGCACCGACGACACGTTCAACGTCGTCAGTGGTCATGTCGGGGAACAACGGGATCGAACACAGCCGCGCCGAGTTCCATTCGGTATTGGGCAGGTAGATGTCCGGGAAGCGCTGGCGGTAGTAGGTGTGCAAGTGGGTGGCGATGAAATGGATGCCGGTGCCGATGTTCTGCTCCTGCAAGGCCTTCATGAAGGCTTCGCGGTCGAGGCCGCAGCGTTCGGCGTCGATGCGCAGGATGAACAGGTGCCAGGCGTGCTGCTGCGGGTACGCCGGGATGGCCAGCGGTTGTACCGGCAGGCCTTCGAGGCGTTGCAGATAGGTCTGGGCCAGTTGCGTGCGCTTGGCGTTGATCTCGTCCAGTCGTTCCAGTTGCACCAGGGCGATGGCGGCATTGATGTCGGCCAGGTTGTATTTGAACCCGGGCTCGATCACCTGGGCCTGGGGTTTGCGGCCACCGGTCAGGCGGTCGTAGGCGTCAACACCCAGGCCGTGGAATTTGAGCATGCGCACCCGAGCGGCCAGGTTTTCATCGTCGCTGACAAACATCGCGCCTTCGGCACAGGTCATGTTCTTGATGGCGTGGAACGAGAAGATCGCCGTGCCCTGTGAGCCAACGTGGCGACCTTTGTAAAAGGTGCCGGCCGCGTGGGCCGCGTCTTCGATGACGGGAATGCCGTGTTTGTCCGCCAGGGCGTAAAGCGGATCGAGGTCGAACGCCGCGCCAGCGTAATGCACCGGGATGATTGCCTTGGTCCGTGGCGTGATCGCCGCTTCGATGCTCTGCAAATCAGTCATCAGGGTGTCGCGATCGACATCGACAAACACCGGCGTCGCACCCAACAGACAGATCATGTTGGCGGTGGACACCCAGGTCTGGGACGGCGTAATCACTTCATCCCCGGGACCAATACCCAAGGCCAGCAACGTGATGTGCATGCCCCCGGTGGCCGACGACAATGCCACGGCATGCTTGCAGCCGACGTAGTTGGCGAAGTGTTCTTCCAGTGCCTGGTTTTTTGGCCCGGTGGTAATCCAGCCCGAGCGCAATACTTGCTCTACGGCGGCAATTTCTTCATCGCCGATACTGGGGCGTGAGAAGGGGAGAAAAGCCTGACTCATGGAGACCTCGGGGGTATAAGCAGCAACGAAATTTCAGGTGCAGTGATTCGGATCCAATTTAAGCGTAGTCGCTAAAATGAAAGCTGCATCAATTAGTTACTAGAGAAATGTGACAAATTGCCTAGGTTGACTTTTGACTGCCGGCTCGTCAGGTTGTGCTGGCTGACTATCGATGGCCCGACTCATTAAGGTTAAGCGCGAAAATGTGAAAGGGACATGAAAAACCGGTCGGCGAATCGTTTATCTGAAGTCCAGACAGCTAGAGTTCAGACTTCTACCGTTTATCGCGTTAATCCACCGTTGAGTACTCCTTACAGCAAGTAACCAAACTCTTTAGTTGTTGTGTTGAACAGTTTTCATTCAAGGCTTTTTGTGTGACTGACTTATCCGTTAATGAACCAAGGGTGGCCAAAGCCAACCCATTGACCGTGTATCTGGCGCGCCTGGCGTCGTCCAGCCAACTGACCATGCGTTATGTGCTGCAAGACGCGGCCGATCGTCTGGGCTTCGAAGACATGAACATCGAGGAGATTCCCTGGCACGAACTCCAGCCCGAGGATGTCATCGCCTTGGTCGCCGCCTTACGCACTGATGGTTATGCGCCGAATACCTCTTCGCTGTATGTGAACGCCGTACGCGGGGTGATGAACGAAGCCTGGCGCATGAGCCTGATCAGCCAGGAACACTTGCTGAAGATGCGCTCGGTCAAAGGCATTGCCGGCACGCGGCTGTCCCAGGGGCGCAATCTCAAGCGCACGCTGATTCAGGAATTGATGGCAGTCTGCGCGGCGGATCCGCGGCCACAAGGCCTGCGGGACGCGGCGATCATTGCGGTGCTGTACGGCTCGGGCATGCGCAAGTCGGAATCGGTGAACCTCGACCTGAACCAGGTCGACTTCAGCGAACGCAGCCTGCGGGTCACGGCCAAGGGCAACAAGCAGTTGATCAAGTACGCACCGGCCTGGGCCTTCGCCAAACTGGAGGCGTGGCTGGAATTGCGTCGCTCGCAACTGGGCGAAGGTCTGGAGGACGACCCGTTCCTGTTCAACCGCATCCGCCGCGGCAGCCACATCACCCGCGAGCGCATCACCAAACATGCGATCTATTACATCGCCCGCCAGCGCGGCGCCCAGGTCGGGGTGAAGATCATGCCCCACGACTTCCGTCGTTCGTTCATCACCCGGGTGATTGAGGAACACGACCTGTCGATTGCGCAGAAACTGGCGCATCACAGCAATATCCAGACCACCGCCAACTACGATGTGCGTGATGACAATGAGCGGCGGCGGGCGGTGGATCGCTTCGATTTGTGAGTCGGCAAGCTATCTCTGCCGGGTTGGTGTGGGTCAGGGCTGCGGGATAAACGCCACGCTCTGGTCCTCCCGACCATGGAACATCCGCTCACCGTTAGTGGGCGTGGTGGTGATGACCTGATGGTCGACACTCAGATAGCCCAACGGCAAGGCATCACCATTGCGGTATTGCGCCACGATGATGGTGCGCTGCGGGTCCCAGTGTTGGCCGCTGGTGGCATCAAGCCAGGTCATCAAAGCGGCGCTGTCGCCCGTGCGTGGGTAGTTCTGGTTTTCCTGCACGTAATAGAAGGGCGCACCGCCGGTTTGCAGGTACATCGGCACTTTGTTGTCGACTTCGATCATGACCAGGCGCCAGTCCTTGAGGGGCGCACGCTTGCTCGCCTCAAACTTGACCGTCTCACCGAATTGAACCACGCCGCCACCATTGTTGGTCCACGGATAGAGCACGCCCAGCACCGCGAGCAATAACACGGTGGCCGCACCGAAACCGATCTTCCAGCCACGACTCACCGGGTTGCGTTGGGTGATCCACCAAGCCCCAAGCAATTGCGCAAATGGCACCAGGGGCAACACGTAGTAACTGCGCCGACTGCCGCTGGCGGTGAAGAACAACATTAACAAACCCAGGCCCCAGATCAGCCAGCGGGTATTGGGTTCGATGCTGTGCCAGTGGCGCAGGGCGACCCACAACGCGATCAACCAGCACGGCGCCCAGGGCAGGGTGTAGACCGGCAGGTAAATCAGGTAGGTGTAAATCGGCCCAATGTTGTCGAACGGCTGGAAAAACCGCACGACGTTTTCCCGCAGCACCAGGCCCAGGCCACTTTCGCCATAGGTTGGCGCGCCGTAGACGTGGGACAGTACAAACGGCGTCATGTAGAACGCGCCAGCGATCATCAAGGCCAGGCACAGCCGCAGATTGAGATGGCGTTTCCAGCGCCCGTCTTGCAGCACATGGGGCAACAGCAGCAAGCCCGGCAGAATGAAGCCGATCAGGCCTTTGAACAGCGAGGTCAGTGACAGCAGCAGGAAAAATCCCAGGTAGCGCGACAGGCGAGTGTCTTGCGGCCCGCGCCAGTACCACCACACCGCCGCCAGTACACCGCACACGGTCAGGATGTCAGCCGTGGCCACCCGCGCCCAAAACACGAAGTAGAACGTGGTCGCCAGCATCCACCCGGCAATCAGCCCGGTGCCTTTGCGAAACAATTGCTCGCCCAGCAGGTACACCAGCCACACGCTCAACCACGCCGAAATCACCGAGGACAGGCGCAGCGACCAGTGTCCCAGGCCGCCGGTCAACCACGCCGTGGCGGTGATCAGCCAATAGGACGGCAGTGGCTTGTCGTAATACGGCCCGCCCTTGAGGTACGGATCAAAATAGTCACCGCTCTGGAGCATCTGCAAGGCGATGTTGGCCCAGCGGGTTTCCGCGCCCCAGAGCTCGCGCGAGCCTAAACCCAACAACAACATCAAGGCAGTCGCGCCCAGCAGGAGCCACAGCGCGGCCCTGTCACTTGCGTGGAACTTCATGGAGGGTTTCCTAAAACTTGAATGAGCACCGCAGTCCCTTGTCGGAGCGGGCTTGTTTGCGAAGACGTCGTGTCAGTCGCCACCTGCTTTGACTGATGCACCGCATTCGCGAGCAAGCCCGCTCCCACAGGTTTGGTGTTTGTCGTTACGGACTTTGCGGGAAAATCAGGATTTCAAGATTGCCACGCTCATAGCGCTTGCCATCCACCGGCAACAACTCGACTTCCTGGACCTCTTGCACACTGTTGACCCGCATCACCACCCCCACCGAGCCTTTCTTGCGTGCTTCAGTCATCCATTGACCAACGTTGTCCTTGGTGACTTTGCGCGAATCCATGGCCGGATCGTCCAGACCATATTTCAGCTCGCCAATGGTGTTGAACAGGTCAACCTGAGGTCGCTTCAGGCGCCAGGACAAGGCCGACGCCGCGCCTAGGTCGTTACTGAGCAGGGAGGAGGTCTGGCTCAGCGCTTCCAGGTGTTCGGCAATGAACTGGTCAGGCATCTTGCTGTTGACGATCGTCGCCGGCATCGCCGCTGGCAGCAGCGCCACCAGTAGCCAGCTGCCCAAAGCCGGCGCAGCCCAGAACTGCAAGGGTCGTGAGACTTGCAACGCATTGGCGATGATCCAGCCGGCCAACACGATATAGGCCAGGGACAGGCTGAGCATCTCGGTGTTTTCGAAGATTTCCTTGGTTGCCTGGATGTATATCAAGGCGATCAGGCCAACGCAGCCCAACACCACATTGATGGCACCGTTGAAACGAATGGCCCGGTCTTGCGCCTGATCGATAAGGCCCGTCAGGGCATGCCCCATCAGCAACGCCAGCGGCAGCAGGCACGGCATGATGTAGGTCGGCAACTTGCCGCTGCTCAGGCTGAAAAAGGTCAGGGGCAACAGCAGCCACAACAGCAGGAAACCCATGGCCGGTTCACGCTTGTTTTTCCAGGCCTGGATAAAGGTCGACGGCAACAACGCCGCCCAAGGCAGGCTCGAAGCCACCAGCAACGGCAGGTAGAACCACCACGGCCGGGCGTGTTGCGCGTCGTCAGCGGCAAACCGGCGAATGTGCTCATTCCAGAAGAAAAACCGCCAGAAGTCCGGTTCCTGATGGTGAATGGCAAGCACCCACGGCAGGCAGGTCACGGCAGCCACAACCAGCGCTATCGGCCCGTAGCGCAGCAACTCGCCCAAGCGACGTTGCCAGAGCATGTAGGGCAGGGCGATCAGCACCGGCAACAGCCAGGCGAGGAAACCCTTGGTCATAAAGCCCATGCCGCAGGCAACCCCCAACAAGGTCCAGGCACCGAGGCGTTGTTTACCTGAAGGGTTATCGAGGGCGAACCACAACGCCACCAGACTCAAGTTCACCCAGAACGTGAATTGCGGATCGAGGTTCGCATAACCGGCTTGCCCGGCAATCAGCCCGAAACTCATGTAGAGCAACGCGCACGCGCCACTTTTGCGCGGGTCGTTCCACAGTCGGCGGGCAATCAGGTAGGTCAGCCACACGCTCAGCCCGGTGCTCAACGCTGAGGCGATCCGCACACCGAACAGGTTATCGCCGAACACCGCCTGGGCGATGGCGATCATCCAGTAGCCGGCGATGGGTTTTTCGAAATAACGGATACCCATGAAATGCGGGGCGATCCAGTCACCGCTCAGGCGCATTTCCTGGCTGATCTGGCCATAGCGGGTTTCGTCGGGAATCCACAAGCCGTGGCTCATCAACGGCAGCAGATAGAACAGCACGAAGGCCAGGAGCAAACCGGGAACGATCCAGCGTTCGACGGCGGTGGGTGCAGGGGCGGGGCGTCTGTGCAGCTTCGCCGCCGGGTGTTGCAACAGATTGTGATGGGACGTCATGAGAAATCCTTAACGCGAGGACGCTGTGGATCCAGCGCACTATCAGCCATCCTCGCTGAACAGCGCCTGAAGGAATTCAAGCCAGAGAGATGTTTATTGATGAGTAGCGAACTAACAGTCTCAACTTTAAATAACTAACGACCGCAGCCTTACTTCAACGATTTATCGTTCAACAGCGAACGCCAATCAGCGTCATTCAGTACGCCCAGTACTTGAAGTTGCCCATCGCTGCCAATACTGGCAAACAATGAACTGCTGTATTCGGCGGTGGTCGCGTGTTTGAAACCGGTCTGGACCTCGAAATCGCTGATGCAACCGCTGTGGGTGACCAGCACTGTATTGCGATGGGCCACCTTGTGCGCGATCACATCGTCGCGCAGGGTGTCGCCACAACTGGCCAGCCAGGCCTGGGTCACCGCTTCCTTGCCGAACATATAGTGCGCGGTTTGTTGGGTGCGCGTGACCGGGCTGGTAAAAACGTCGGCCTGAGCCATGCCCAGGCGCATAAAGCCTTGGCCCACTGAGGCTGCAGACTGACTGCCGAGTTCGGTAATGCCGTCCGCCGGACCCAGGCAAGGGTTGCTGGAGCGGTCGCAGCGCTCGGCATGACGCACCAATACCACCACGTCGCCGGCGCGCCAGTGCCGGAGCAGTTCGGCGCGAGCCTGGGCATTCGCATTGCCCAGGTTGACCGGGGATCGATGCCACACGACGAAACCGGCGACCAGCGCTGCCACTGTCAACAAGACTGACACGCTGATAATCCTGACGAGTTTCGACGGTCGCCAGCGGCGCGACGGCATGGCGGATGACACTGATTCGATCACGGTGCTGCCCCTTATACGACAGTATTGAAACCTGCTTAGTCAAACTTTCAGGAATGCTCGGCACACTAAGGGGCGGCGCGTATGAGCACGGTGAAACGAATGTGAAAAATTTGCGGAGAAAGGCTCTGTTATTCACGAAACTGTTTCCTTTTAGTTTCAGTGGTCGGAGCGTAGTCGATTAAGTCGAATGGCGTGGGTGTGTTTGAAAACCAATGTCAAATACGACGAGAGAAACAGTTAAAGTTATTCCGGCATTACGAATATGAAATAACAACTCAACGGCAGGTATTTCGCCGTTGAGGGTTCATTGCAGAGCAGGTATTTTCAGAGAGGCGCCGGGCAACCCCGTTGCGTGGCCGCCGCTTGACTGATCACCGCAGCCAGGCGTTTGACGTTGTTCTGCTGCGCCGTCACCAAATCCTCAATGGAAGGCCCGGACGGGGTCTGCAACGTACTGCGGCACGTCACCAGCGAGTTATCGCCGGCCCCTAATGGCCGCAGGCGCCATTTGACGTCGATCAAGCCGTACTGGCCGGGAATCGAGTCGAAACGCTGCACATCCACCCGCAAAGACACCTTGCGTTGGGAATTGGCGTTGGACAGTTGATCCACCAGCGCACTGCGCAACTCATCCGACAGGCTCGCGCCCCACCAATCGGTTTCAAGGATCGCCAGACCGCTGTTGCCCTGGCGAATGACGATCTGCGGCCGATCGACCTGGGGCGGCACGCTGATGCCTTCGATCTTGATTTCGTCGCCATTGCCCCTAGCCAGTTGCGCCGGGGTCAGGGTATGAAAGTGAATCGGGTCGCTGCGACACGCCGCGAGCAGCAGCAACGCAGCGACCAGGGTGATCTTCGGCGAAAAAGCCATGGGTGTTGCTCCTGTGGTCAGTTACGCGGTGGCCCTTGCAGGTCGGCCGGCGCTGCATTGTCGGGGCGCCCGCGAATCAGCGATTCCGGGTGCCGTCCCAGGTAATCCGAGAGCTCACGCAGGGAACGCGACATGCGTTTGAGTTCGTCCAGGGTCTGGGTCAGTTGTTCCCGTTGCGGCGAATCTTCGGCGAGGGTCGAACTGGCCGAATTCAGGGTCTTGCTGACGTCCGCCAGGGTCGTCTGCACGCCGGGCAGGGTCTTGGCGTTGAATTGCGCCAGGCCTTTGCGCAACTCGACGAGGTTGCTGTCGAGGTTGCTGGCAATCCGTTCCACCGGCAGTTGGTTGATCTTGTTGACCATGGCCTCGAGTTTTTCCTGCAATTGCTCGAGGCTGCCGGGGATGGTCGGGATGCTGACCGGCCGCGCGTCCGGATCGAACTTGACCTTCTCCGCTTTCGGGTAGAAATCCAGCGAGATGTACAACTGACCCGTCAGCAGATTGCCGCTGCGGGCCTGTGCGCGAAGGCCGTTTTCGATAAACGTGCCCATCAGGCGTACGCCGGCGGCTTCGTCATTGGGGTCATGCATCAACGCCTTGATCATTTTGGTATGAGCCTGGCCGAGGCGTTGCGGGTAAATCACGATGCCGACGTTGACCGGGAAGCTGCGTTTCTTCTCGTCGAAATCCAGATTGATCGCCACCACCTTGCCGATTTCCATGCCGAGGAATTCCACCGGGGCATCGACCTTGAGCCCGCGCAGGGCCTGGTCGAAACGCAGGCTCAGGTACTGCGCCTTGCCATTGGGCGGGGCGAGGGCGGTGGTCTGGTCGTCGAACAGCTCGAAGGTCTTATCCTCGGCGGCGGGTTGATCGTTGGGGCTGTACTGCGGGGCGATGAAGGCGATACCGCCCACCAACAGCGAGGACAGCGATTCGGTCTTCACCGCGAACCCGTTGGCGCCGATGTTCAGGTCGATGCCGCTGGCGTTCCAGAACCGGGTGTTTTCGGTGACGTAGGCGTCGTTGGGCGAGTGCACGAAGACTTCAAGATTGACCCCTTTGCCGTCCGCATCCAGCGCATACGCCACCACTTGGCCGACCGGGATCTTGCGGTAGTAGACCGGCGAGCCGATATCCAGCGAACCGAGATCCTGAGAGTGCAGGGTAAAGCGCTTGCCCGGTTCGCCGTAGGTGATCGGCGGCGGGTTCTCCAGGCCGGTGAAGTTTTTCGCACGACCGTTGGCGTGACCGATATCGGCGCCGATGTAGTCGCCGGACAACAGCGTATCGATGCCCGAGACCCCACCCGCGCCGATGCGCGGGCGCACCACCCAGAACTGCGAGTCTTCGCGGGTGAAGGTTTCTGCCTGTTTGGCAAGTTTGATGGTGGCATCGACACTCTTCTGGTCTTTGCTCAACTCCACGTCAGAGACATGCCCGATTACCACGTTGCGGTACTTGACCTCGGTCTTGTTGGCGGTCAGGCCGTTGCCGGTCTTGAAGGTCACGACAATGGTCGGGCCTTCTTGCATGAGGCTGTGCACCACCAGGGAAATCCCCACCAGCACGGCCACGATCGGCACGATCCACACCAGCGAAACGCTGAAACGGCGAGTCTTGATACTGGCCTGTCCCGGGGCTTGCGGCCCGTCAGTGGCTTGCGACTTCATCCGTGACCTCCTCGTTATGGGGCGCTTTATCCCAGATCAATCGTGGGTCGAAACTCATCGCCGAGAGCATGGTGAAGACCACCACCAGGCCAAAAAACAGAATGCCGGGACGCGGCTCGATGTCAGCCAGGGCCTGGAATTTCACCAGCGAAGCGACCAGCGCGACCACGATGACATCGAGCATCGACCAATAACCGATGACCTCGACGAAACGGAACAGCTTCGAGCGCTCCTTGCGCGCCCACAGGCTGTCGCGCTGAACGGTGATCAGCAGCAGCGTCAGGGCGACGAATTTGATGCCGGGCACGGCGATACTGGCGATAAAAATGATCAGGGCAATGTCCCAGGCTCCGGCCTCCCAGAACTCCAGCACGCCGCTCATGATGGTGCTGTCGGCACCGGCACCGACCATTTTGGTGTTCATCACTGGCAACAGATTGGCCGGGACATAGAACGCCAGCGCGGCGAACAGGTAGGCCCAGGTCCGGGCCAGGGAATTGACCTTGCGCCGATGCAACGGGGCGCCGCAGCGTTCGCATTCCTGAGGATCGTTGGTCATGTCGCAGGCCATGCCGCAGCTGTGACACAGGCACAGGCCCAGATCGCTGGCGACCGGCGGCGTTGTCATAGCTCGTCCCACAGTTCACGGATATCGCGCCCGGCAATGCGGATCATCATCAAGCTGAGAATGGCCAGGGCGAACAGGCCGATGCCGGGCAGCACATCGAGCAACCCGGCGAGTTTGATCACCGCGACCATCGCTCCCAGCAGGCAAACTTCCAGCATGCTCCAGGGCCGCAGGGTTTCCAGCCAGCGCATGCTGAAGCGAAACCCTGGCGCGCGCTGATGGGCGAGGGCGAAGCTCAGGACCCAGATCAACAGGACCAACTGGATAATCGGCGCGATGATCATGGCGATTGCCGCGACCATGGCAATGAACGTGATGGGCCCAAGGCTCAGGGCCAGTACCGAATCCCACAGCGTGGCGCTGTTTTTCAGGCCTTTGAGGCTGATACTCATGACCGGGAAAAAGTTGGCGAAAATCCACAACACCAGCGCCGTGAAGGTCAAGGCCAGGCGCTGCTCCAGCGTCAGGCCGTTATACCGCTGGAGCACGCCACCACAGCGGGTGCACAGGGTTTTCTGATGTTTGGCGAGCGTGACTTTTTCATACACGCAGTCGCAGTGCTCGCAGATGATCAACGGGTCAGTCGTGGCCATGGGTCGCATTCGCAAGGAAGTCAGAGCACCTCCTCAATATAGAAGTGCCTTGCGATAGAGCAAATCGAAAGGCGGTTCAAAGGGATGCGACGACCCAATGTAGGAGCGAGGCTTGCCCGCGAAGGCGTCCGTAAGATCGCCTTCGCGGGCAAGCCTCGCTCCTACAAGATCGGGTTTTCACCAAGACGAAGGTGTCAGCCAAGCATCTCGCGCAAGCGATACCAGAGCATGCCCAGCGCCAGCAGCGGTGAGCGCAGGGCGCGGCCGCCAGGGAAGGTCATGTGCGGCACGGCGCCGAACACATCGAAGCCTTTGCTGTGGCCGGCGTGGATGGCTTCACCCAGCAGCTTGGCGCACCAGTGGGTCACGTTCAGGCCATGGCCGGAATAACCCTGGGCGTAGAACACGTTCGGGTACTGGCTCAAGCGGCCGACCTGGGGAAAACGGTTGGCCGAGATGCCGATCTTGCCGCCCCATTGATAGTCAATGCGCACGCTGGCCAGTTGCGGGAACACCTTGAGCATGGCCGGGCGCATGTAAGCGGCGATGTCCGAAGGATCGCGCCCGGAATAGTGACAGGCGCCGCCGAACAGCAAGCGCCGGTCCGCCGAGAGCCGGTAGTAATCCAGGCCGACTTTCTGGTCGCACAGCGCCAGGTTCTGCGGGATCAACTGTGCGGCGACTTCTTCTGACAACGGTTCGGTGGCGATGATGTAGCTGCCCGCCGGCAGCACCTTGCCGCTGAGTTTCGGTTCCAGTTCTTCAAGATGCGCGTTGCAACCCAGCACCACGCTGCCGGCGCGGATCGTGCCGCCGGCACAACGAACCTGCACGGTGCTGCCATGGATCAACTCCAGCACCGGACTTTGCTCGAAGATCCGCACGCCGAGGGACTCGGCCAGACTCGCTTCGCCCAATACCAGGTTGAGCGGGTGCAGATGCCCGGAGCCCATGTCGATCAAGCCACCGGCATACACCCCGGAATTCACCACTTGCTGGCGAATCTGCTCAGGCCCGATCAGCCGGGTTTCATGGGCGTAACCCTGTTCGATGAGACCTTCTTGCTCAGCCTTGAACGCCGCAAACTGCGCCGTCGTGTTGGCCAGTTCACAGAAGCCCCAGCGCAGGTCGCAGTCGATCCCGTGTTCGCGGATGCGATTGCCCACCAGCGCCACGGATTCAACCCCGGCCTGCTCCATGTAACGCACGCCTTCGTCACCGACATAGCGGGCAAACCCGCTGACATCATGACCGATGCCGCGAATCAACTGCCCGCCGTTGCGCCCGCTGGCGCCCCAGCCAATGCGCCGGGCCTCCAGCAGGATCACCGATAGCCCGCGTTGCGCCAGTTCGATGGCGGTGTTGACGCCCGTGAACCCGCCGCCGATCACGCAGACATCGGCGTCAAGGTCCGAGGCCAACGTGGGGTAGGGCGCCAGGCGCTTCGCCGTGGCGGCGTAATAGGAATGGGCGTGTTCGTGGCTGTACTGATTCATTTGTTGGACTTCACTTTGCTCCAGGAACGGGTCATCAAACGCATGATCGCCTGGGGCGGGGTGGTAGAAATGTAGAGCTTGTCGAGCACCGCCTGGGAAGGATAGACCTCAGGGTTGTTCACCAACGCCTCGTCCATGTACTGCTTGGCGGCCGGGTTCGGGTTGGCGTAACCCACCGAGGCGCTGACCTTGGCGATCACTTGCGGGTCCAGCAGGTAATTGATGAAGGCGTGGGCTTCTTTGGTGTTGGCGGCGTCGGCGGGAATCGCCAGCAGGTCAAACCACAAGTTGCTGCCTTCCTTTGGAATGGCATAGGCGATGTTCACGCCGTTCTTCGCTTCCTTGGCCCGATTGGCGGCCTGGAACACGTCGCCGGAGTAACCGAACGCCACGCAGATGTCGCCGTTGGCCAGGTCAGAAACGTACTTCGACGAATGGAAATAGGTGATGTACGGCCGAATGCTCATGAGCTTGGCTTCAGCTTTTTTGAAGTCCTCGGGGTTTTCGCTGCGTGGGTCCATGCCCATGTAGTTGAGCACCGCCGGGAACACTTCATCCGCCGAGTCCATCATCGATACGCCGCACTGGCTGAGTTTCTTGATGTTCTCCGGCTCGAACAGCACGGCCCAGGAATCGATATGGTCGATGCCCAGCACTTGCTTGACCTTGTCGACGTTGTAGCCGATGCCGTTGGTGCCCCACAGGTACGGCACCGAATGCGCGTTCTCGGGATCGTTTTTCTCCAACAGCGTCAGCAGTTTCGGGTCGAGGTTCTTGAAGTTGGGCAGTTGCGAGCGGTCCAGTTTGAGGAACGCCCCGGCCTTCACCTGGCGCGCGAGGAAGTGGTTGGACGGCACCACCACGTCATACCCGGTGCGGCCGGCGAGCAATTTGCCTTCCAGGGTTTCGTTGGAATCGAATACGTCGTAGATCACCTTGATCCCGGTTTTGCCCTGGAAGTCGGCGAGGGTGGTTTCGCCGATGTAATCGGTCCAGTTGTAGACGCTGACCTGTGGCTGAGCCTGGGCACCGGCACTGAACAGGATCGCCAGCGCGACCGGAACCACGGATTTCAATAGACGCATTCGACACCTCTTTTTGTTGTTGGATGATCGTTCCCACGCTCTGCGTGGGAATGCAGCCCGGGACGCTCTGCGTCCCTTTGCCGGATTAGACGCTCAGCAGCAGAAACTCCCGCTCCCAGGAACTGATCACGCGCTTGAAGTTTTCATGCTCGGCGCGTTTCACGGCGACATACCCGCGCACGAATTTGCTGCCCAGGTAACGCCCGACGGTTTCGCATTCTTCCATCTGGCTCAGGGCGTCTTCGATGGTGATCGGCAGGCGCAAGTTGCGACGTTCATAGGCGCGGCCCTGCACCGCGGCGCTCGGCTCGATCTTCTCGACCATGCCGAGGTAACCGCACAACAGGCTCGCGGCAATCGCCAGGTACGGATTGGCATCGGCGCCCGGCAAACGGTTTTCCACGCGCATGGCGTCCGGGGTGGAGGTCGGCACACGCAGGCCGACGGTGCGGTTTTCTTCGCCCCATTCAACGTTCACCGGTGCCGAGGTGTCCGGCAGAAAGCGGCGGAACGAGTTCACGTTGGGCGCGAACATCGGCAGCACTTTCGGGATGTACTTTTGCAGGCCGCCGATGTGGTGCAGGAACAACTCGCTCATCTTGCCGTCGGCATCAGCGAAGATCGGCTGACCGGTGACGATGTCGACCACGCTCTGGTGCAAATGCATGGCGCTGCCCGGCTCGTCGCCAATCGGCTTGGCCATGAAGGTCGCGGTCACGTTGTGCTTGAGCGCCGCTTCGCGCAGGGTGCGTTTGAACACGGTGATCTGGTCGGCCAGGTCGAGGGCATCGCCGTGGCGGAAGTTGATTTCCATCTGCGCCGGGCCGTCTTCGTGGATCAGCGTGTCGAGGTCCAGGCCCTGGAGTTCGCACCAGTCGTAGACGTCTTCGAACAACGGATCGAACTCGTTGGCGGCGTCGATGGAGAACGACTGCCGGCCACTTTCCGCTCGACCGGAGCGGCCCAGGGGTGCCTTGAGCGGCAAGTCCGGATCTTCACAGCGCTGGGTCAGGTAGAACTCCATTTCCGGCGCGACAATCGGCTTCCAGCCCTTGTCGGTGTACAGCTGCAAGACTTTCTTCAGCACGTTGCGCGGCGACAGTTCGATCGGGTTGCCGAACTTGTCGAAGGTGTCGTGGATCACGATGGCGGTCGGCTCGATGGCCCATGGAATCACATACACCGCGTCGGCCACGGGTTTGCAGACCATGTCGATATCGGCCGGGTCGAGCAGGTCGTAGTAGATGTCGTCGTCGACAAAATCCCCGGTTACTGTTTGCAGAAGCACACTTTCCGGCAGGCGCATGCCTCGCTCATGCAGGAACTTGTTGGTGGGTGCAATCTTGCCGCGAGCGATGCCGGTCAAGTCGCTGACCACACACTCGACCTCAGTAATCTTGTGATCTTTCAGCCACGTGAACAGCTGATCGAAAGGGACATTCATAAAGACCTCGTTATTGGTTTTGGTAACGCCGGGGAGGGCGGTCGCATCCGACAGACACTTCCCCTGAAGCGCGTTGACGACTATCTTGGGCGAGCCTTGCGGTTCCATCTATCCACTTTAAGCAGCACCAAAACGCACCAAACGAGTGCGTAAGGTCACCCATGACAGTGTGCAATCCGTTACAAGTCCAAGCGTTCAATACCGCCGATGTCACCGAGCAAATCCGCGCCACACCGGGCTGGGTGCAGCATTACCAGCAGATGTCGCCGGGGCATTTCGCCGGGCTGGTGCGTTATCTGGACCTGCAAGGCGTAGAGATTTACGAAGAACACATGAACACCCGGGTCGAGCAGAATTTCAGTGCGCCGCAGGGATCACTGGCGTTCTGTTTTGATCGCAGTGACAACTCGCTGTACGTGCTGAATGGCGAAAGTCGCAACATCTGGATCACCCCGGAGAACTATCAGGAGATCGCCGTGGTGTTCGGTCCTGAGTTCGTGCAGCGCCATGGCTTGAATGTGACACGGCTGGAAGGGTTGTTCATGTCGCCGCTCAATTGCCAGCAGAACGCGCTGTTCAGCCGCTGGTTAAGCGGGACCTTGACCCGATTGGCACAAACCCTGGACCCGCCCAGTCGCGAAGCCTTGACCCTGCAACTGCTGGAAGACTGCCTGTACATCCTCGACAACGCCTGCGTGCGTCTGGATCAGGGCGGGTTGCAGCGTCGGGCCGAGGAGCGGACGATCATGAAGCGCGTCGGCGAATGGGCCGCCGATGCGCCGGAAGAAACCCTCAACTTGCTCGAGCTTTCCCAGGTCGCGGGGGTTTCGCTGCGTCAGTTACAGCACGCCTTCAAGGCCTTTACCGGGATGACACCGACCCATTGGTTGCGCTTGCGCCGGCTCAATAGTGCGCATCGCGAATTACTCAGCCGCACAGCGATGCAGACCACGGTCGCCGAAGTGGCGATGCATTGGTCGTTCTGGCATTTGGGGAGGTTTTCCAGCAGTTATTACGCGCTGTTCAAAGAGTTGCCGAGTGAGACGCTCAAGCGTGGCAGTCGAGTGTAACTAAGCCGGCAACTAGTAATTGCCTGTAGGAAGCATCCTGCATATGTAGCTCGATGTTTCCAGGCTGATCGACTTTCGAATTTATTTCTTTGCGTATCAAGCACTTAGAGATTGCGCCAGGCATTTCTATTGTTTGACGAGGCACCACGGTCATCTAGCTTCTGTTCGTCGCTATCGACATCAATGAACCGAGGCAAACGTATGTCTGTTGTGTTGAAAGATTCAGAAAGTAGTAATGATCTTCCCAAAGCTGTACTGCATCTGATCTCGGGTAAATATCCGGGTGTGGCGCGCAGTGCCGGGGTGTTTACCAAAGAAGATGTCATCAAGATAAAACAGTATGTGAAGAAAGGTTTGTCACTGCCGAGCGAACTGCCGGAAGTCGAGTCGTACCTGAAATACACCAGGCTCGATATCCCCGGGCTGGAACCCAGTGATATCCAGGTGTTATTCAAGAAAATCCGCATACACGCCGCCAGTTGGGATGCCTTGGCCGAGCAGTAAAAGAATGACGTCCGCCACGGTGTCGGTTCAAGGAATTGACCTGACAGTAAGCGTTGCTTGCCCAATGCACCAAGTGACGGTTACGCCAGTACTAGGAGCCTCAAAACATCACTTGGCAGGCCTGCCGAATAATCGCCTGGTGGGATATGGATCGGGATGCGGTCCGGGAAGGTCTAAATAAAATACTTCACAGAGCCCAACACTGTGCCGTCAAGAGTTCTCTACCATTACGAACGCTGAATTCGGTCTGATCACAGTTAGGCTTGGAGGAAACGGACATGAGAGTTGCGATCAACGGTGCAGGCATCGCCGGTCCGACACTTGCATATTGGCTACGTGAATCCGGTCACAACGTGCTGCTCATCGAGGAGTCATCACAGCTTCGCAGTGGCGGCTATGTGGTTGACTTCTGGGGAGTCGGCTACAACATCGCCGAGAAGATGGGCCTAATCCCGCTAATCAGAGAGATGGGGTATCAGGTGGAGGAGGTTCGATTTGTAGATAGGCACGGACGAAATAGCGGCGGTTTCCCGGTCGACGCCTTCCGCCGCATGACAAATGGTCGCTTCACGAGCCTACGGCGCTCCGACCTTGCCGCTACGATTTACCATGCAATGGAAGGAAAGGTCGAGACGATTTTCGGCGACTCCGTCGCGAAGATTGAGGACGATGGTCGCTGCGTATGCGTCAGCTTCGATCATGCCGCCCCGCGAGAGGTCGATCTGGTCATTGGCGCGGACGGCTTACACTCGCGCGTGCGCCAGCTCGCGTTCGGACCCGAGGCAGCGTTTGACGTCTCGCTCGGTTATCACGTCGCCGCATTCGAGATCGAGGGCTACCAGCCTCGCGACGAGCTCGTTTACGTCAGTCACGGAGTTCCGGGACGACAGGTTTCTCGATTCTCCTTGCGCGACGACAAGACGCTCTTTCTCTTCGTTTTTCGCGACGAATACCTGACCGCCAGGGAGTCTATGACAGCGCAGCAGCAAAAGGCCACGCTAGCGAGCGTATTCGCCGAAGCTGGGTGGGAGTGCCCCCAAATTATCGCGGCAATGAGGGGGGCCGATGACGTCTATTTCGACCGCGTCAACCAGATTCAAATGGACCGCTGGACAAAAGGCCGCACGGCCCTGGTCGGTGATGCCGCGGCCTGCGTCTCCCTCATGGCTGGCGAGGGTACGGGGCTAGCGATGGCGGAGGCTTATGTGCTGGCAGGCGAGCTTCATCGTTGCGGGAATGATCACGGCGCAGCCTTCGCTCGCTACCAGGAGCGTCTGATGCCATTCCTAAAGCGCAAGCAGGAATCGGCGGCGAGATTCGCGTCGTCTCTTGCTCCAAAGAGCGCGTTCGGCCTTACTTTTCGCAACCTTGTCTCGCACCTATTGCGGTTCCCATTCGTTGCAGAGGTCCTCTTTGGCCAAGACCTACGCGACGATATAAAGCTTCCCGACTATAAACTCTAGCGGTGGGCTGGGCCGTTCAATATGTGAAACAAGTACAGAAAAGAGCGGAGCCCTAGTTATACAGGACGCTACCCCAATGGCCTGGGCTACCGTTGCCGTTTCACGGCATCTGACCACGCCCAAGGGTGAGATGATGGTTACCATGGTGGGGGAGATTCCGATTGGCACTGCCGAACGGATTGCGCTGTCGATGCGCTCGCAAGACTCTCAAGTCAAGCATTGAGGCGTAGGAAAGTGCTTGCTGGTGTACGCCGCTGTTGTACGGTACGAGGTCTGAAATGCCGGATCCGTGCCCAAGAGGCTGACATGCTTGGTCAATATCACGGTTTGCAAAGTCGGCAAGAATTTTCTATAGGTCAGTCCCAACAGGGGCTGGCTTCGCTTGTCGTACGAAAATTAAAAAAACAAGTCAATGCATGAAAGTTGGCCGCAATCTATTGCAGTGTCCGGTTTTTTTGCGTTTTCTGGTCGCTATTGCTTAACCATGCTCGTCGCTACAGGAGCCATATTATGTCGATACCACGCTTGAAATCTTACCTTTCTCTGTTTGCCGCGGTGCTGATGCTCGGTCAGGTAGTCTCGGCCCAGGCAGAAGCTCTGCCCGATTTCACGGAGCTTGTCGAGACAGTCTCGCCGGCCGTGGTGAATATCAGCACGACGCAGAAATTGCCTGATCGCAAGATCACTTCAGAAAATATGCCTGACCTCGAAGGCTTGCCGCCGGAGATCCGCGACTTCTTCGAACGCAACATGCCGCGATCACCACGAGGAGATCGCCAGCGTGAAGCGCAGTCGTTGGGCTCAGGCTTTATCATTTCCGCCGACGGTTATGTGTTGACCAATAATCATGTGATCGCTGACGCTGACGAGATCACGGTCCGGTTGTCCGACCGCAGTGAGTACACCGCCAAGCTGGTGGGCACCGACCCGCGGACCGATGTCGCGTTGCTGAAGATCGACGGCAAAGGGTTGCCGATCGTCAAGTTGGGGGATTCATCGAAATTGAAGCCGGGTCAGTGGGTGGCGGCCATCGGTTCGCCGTTCGGCTTCGATCACTCGGTCACCAAGGGTATTGTCAGCGCCATGGGCCGTTCCTTGCCCAACGACAACTACGTGCCATTCATCCAGACGGACGTAGCGATCAACCCGGGTAACTCCGGTGGGCCACTGTTAAACATGGCCGGTGAAGTCGTTGGCATCAACTCGCAGATATTCACCCGTTCCGGTGGCTTTATGGGCCTGTCGTTCGCGATCCCGATCGATGTGGCGCTGGATGTGTCCAACCAGTTGAAGAAAGATGGCAAGGTCAGTCGTGGATGGCTGGGGGTGGTCATTCAGGAAGTCAACAAGAACCTGGCTGAGTCCTTCGGTCTGGACAAGCCGTCCGGTGCTCTGGTTGCCCAGGTGCTGAAAGACGGCCCGGCGGCCAAGGGCGGCCTGCAAGTTGGTGATGTGATTCTGAGTATAAACGGTCAGCCAATCGTTATGTCTGCCGACTTGCCACACCTTGTAGGTGGCATGAAGGACGGTTCCAAGGCCAGCCTGGAAGTCATCCGTGAAGGCAAACGCAAGACTGTGGACGTGATCGTGGGATTGCTGCCGGATGAAGATCAGGAGGTCAGTCCCAGCACCGGCGGTGCTGAGCGCAGCAGCAACCGCCTGGGCGTTGCCGTGACCGACCTGACCGCCGAGCAGAAAAAAAGACTCGACCTCAAAGGGGGCGTGGTTATCAAGGAAGTGCAGGAAGGACCTGCAGCGTTGATCGGCCTGCAGCCGGGCGATGTCATCACCCACCTGAACAACCTGGCGATTGGCAATGCGAAGGAATTCACTGAAATCGCTAAGGCGCTGCCGAAGAACCGTTCGGTTTCCATGCGGGTGCTGCGCCAGGGTCGAGCCAGCTTCATTACCTTCAAGTTGGCCGAATAAACCGACAGCCGGAAAGAAGGGCGGTCGTTGACTACCCTCAGGCTGATGACAACCCCCTGCTTACGAGCAGGGGTTGTCGTTACTGCGCTTTGGATAGTTAATAGAGCAGGCCCTTGGGGATTTGGGCGTTTACGTCAGCAAACGACTCCAGCCTGTCCAGCAGCCGCGCCCATCAATGCCTGGGGAAAGCCATACAGGCGTAAAAAAACCGCCAGCAGCCGGGCAATCTTCTTGATGTTCTGTCAGGCGGCAGCCAGCAGGCACTGCCTCATTACGTTGCTCAGTCTTCTAAACCGCGCATAGCGATG
Source organism: Pseudomonas sp. Emmai (assembly GCF_055179735.1). Taxonomy (NCBI): domain Bacteria; kingdom Pseudomonadati; phylum Pseudomonadota; class Gammaproteobacteria; order Pseudomonadales; family Pseudomonadaceae; genus Pseudomonas; species Pseudomonas sp. Emmai. Next base: position 3,977,990 of record NZ_CM143685.1, read on the forward strand.
CCAATGCAGCTCTTTGGCGTCGGCGACGCTACGCTCGACCGTTTCCTTACGCCGGTCATAGATACGTTTGCCTTCCGGCGTCAGTCGGTGCTGCTTTATGCGCTCCTTGGCTTCTTCCCCAACAGGCCTGACGACCACCTCAAACCTTAGAGGTCTACTACAATAAAATAAGTACTTGGTAGGACTGATAGGATAGTTGAGCAATGACGTCATGAATGCAGGTCGGCGTCGCTTCTTGGTGGCTGCCACGTCCGTGGTAGGGGCTGCCGGGGCGGTGGGGGCAGCGATCCCGTTTGTAGGATCGTGGTTTCCCAGTGCCAAGGCGAAAGCAGCTGGTGCACCGGTGACAGTCAATATCCGCAAGATCGAGCCGGGCCAGCAATTGATTGCCGATTGGCGTGGTCAGCCCGTGTTTATCGTCCGTCGTACACCAGAAGTTCTTGCGACTCTCAAGAAAATTGAAGCCCAACTGTCCGATCCCGACTCGAAAAAATCTATTCAGCCTCCTTATGTCGATCCCGAGTTACGCTCAATCAAGCCGGAGATTCTGCTGATCATCGGTATATGCACCCACCTGGGTTGCTCGCCAACCTTCCGGCCTGAGGTGGCACCGGCTGATTTGGGTAAGGACTGGGTAGGTGGCTATTTCTGCCCTTGCCATGGTTCCCGCTATGACCTCGCCGGGCGCGTATTCAAATCGCAGCCGGCACCCTTGAACATGCCTGTACCTCCGCATTCGTACATGTCGAACGAGCTTATCGTCATCGGTGTCGATCAGGGGAAAGCGTCATGAGCAAGTTCATGGATTCGGTTAACAGTAGACTGTTCGCAGGCTCTGATGATCTACGCTGAGACGAATATGTCCGGCACCTGTAACAGCCCCATACACCGAAGCCCAGGCCTCGCGTTGATGGGTGGTATGCTAACTTCCGCCTGGCTGAAGCGGTCGAAGACCTTATGTAAGTTGTCCTGTTCGAAGCCGGTGCCGCTGTCGATGTCGATGTCGATGTCGTGTAATTGCGCCATGTACCAGTGTGGCTCAGCCGCACTCCGAAACTACTATTTTTGGACATAAGCGACGACCGAGTGTCGAATCACCTCCCTCGCTTCATCTGCACACCCCCAACGGCTCATCTTCACCCAGTTGCCCCCCCCCAACGCACAAGCACGTCTAACATCAACAGGCACACATCGAAACTCCATAAGCCATCTCTGGGATTACTCAGAATGAAAACGCCCTTCACTATTTTATTCGCGCTTGGGCTACTGGCCCCGGTTTACGCTTGGTCTCAGCTCTCCAGCAGCCCAATTCCAAACTTTACGGCGACTGTGCTGACAGGCGAAAAAGTCAGTTCAGCCCAATTGATCGGCCAACCGACGATACTGATAGTTACGCCAAGCACAGAGGCTGCGACGGACACCCGCCTATGGGCCGAGGCGCTGCGTAAAAATGTAAACCAGAGTGAGGTTCGTATCATTGATGTGCTTGCGGTCGACCTTCCTTTTTTCATGAGTGAGGAAGATGCCATCGGCCGGGCGAAAGAGAAAATCCCGGCGCGCTATCAGGACCAAACTTGGATTTTGAGTAAGTCAAACCTCGAGACCGCTTTGAACATCCCGAGCAGTAGCGCCAAAGCATTCGTATTTGTTTTGAACACTCAAGGGAACATTCTTGCCCGCGTCGAGGGCAAGCCGAACAATGCCAAGCTTATGGAAATAAAACAGGCTCTTCGCTCGATCAAGTAGGAAGAATTTTGTTGGATGCAGGATCATTCATTTGAGGTTGGCGAATTGGACCAATCGTCAGTAACGTTTTTGTCGAGCGCCACGCAGGAGAAAGCCAAAGCTACGGCCAAGCATGCCATGGTTGTTGGTACAAACCAGAAACTCGACCGAAGACGATACCAATACTTCAGCAGCAACGTTTTCAAGGTATTTCATATCGGTCTCGATCCAGGCAGATCAGGTCGTGGCGCGAGTAGGTCGCGAACTCGACGGCGGAATCGACAGCTTGTTTGCGGGCGACTTTGGAAGTCCCGGTTCTGAAGCCTCAAAACCCGTAATCGAAGCTAACCTGCCAGCAGTGTTCGCTGGCGACGCTGCGGTGGTGAGCGCCTTTGATGACGGCTATCTCCAACTGATCGATGCTGACGTCCTGATGGCGTTGGCCATCAAGGATGATCTATTGATTCGGCTTGAGCGCCGGCCTGGGCATTACCTCATTAAAGGCAGGGCGATGCTAACGGTATGGCCTGCTGAGCGTGTTACTGAAACCTTGCGCCGTCGAGACGCGCTATACAGCCACAACACTCAGGCTGCGTGAGGTTCGGTGCTGACAAAACGATGCGTTTTGTTTTCAGATAGATCAGATGTGTTTCGAGTTTATATTTAATTCCTGCGATGTCAGACCATCGGTTCAAATAACATGTTGCGAGCGATGCCGACCAATTTAGTAAAACGCGAATCCATCCTCTTTTATCGAGCTGAACATTCGATCAGCGGTCTGCTACATCGCAGGGAATCACCCTCTTTACCAATTTACCTACGGATACACCCTGTACCAGAATGGAAAAAGCCACAACCTGGTACGTCAGGGCCACCACAACATCGCGAGCTTCGCCGCGGGGCAGCGACAATGCCAGTGCCACAGATATTCCGCCGCGCAGCCCTCCCCAGGTCATGACACTCCAGGCGCCTTTGGGAAGCTTGAAGCGTTGACCTAAGACTGCAATCGGAGCCCCGACCGTCAGCAATCGAGACAGGAGAGTCAACGCTATGACCATCATGCCCGTAGCGAGCAGTGGACTTGAAAACTGAATCAGAACCACCTCCAAGCCGATGAGCACAAACAACACGGCGTTCAGAATTTCGTCAATCAACTCCCAGAACATGTCGAGATTTTTTTCGGTCTGCTCGGACATCGCGTGGGATCGCCCTTGATTTCCTATGATCAGTCCCATTACCACCATTGCCAGCGGTCCGGATACATGCAGGTGCGTCGCCAAGGCATAACCGCCGAGCACAGCAGCCAAGGTAATGAGGACTTCTTCCTGATAGCTGTCGATGCTCTTGAGCATGCGATAAGTGATGTAACCGAAGGCGGCGCCTAAAAGGATGCCTCCCCCCGCCTCTGTCAATAAGAGTTGCGATGCGTTGCAGATTGACGGTATGTCCCCGCTTGTGATGATCGCCAGAATTAGCGAAAACAGGACGACGCTGACGCCGTCATTGAACAGAGACTCTCCCGAGATCACCAATTCAACACTATTTGGTGCGCCCGCTGACTTGAGAATGCCCATTACAGCAATTGGATCGGTGGGGGAAATCAATGCACCGAACACCAAACAGTAGGAAAGCGGCAACTCCAAGCTGGTCAGGGATAACAATCCCCAGAGCCCGAAGCCTATGAGCAGGGTCGATAGTGTGGTCCCGATCACTGCTAAAGATGCAATCTGCCATTTGTAGGCACGCAGCTCAGACAAGTCGATATGCAGTGCACCAGCAAATAGCAGCAGCGACAACATGCCTTGCATTAACAACTCGGAAAAATCGATGGACTCGACCAGCGATTGCTCCAACGTGTGCAAGGCGTGAAAACCCAGCGCGTCGGATGCCATGTTTATCAATGACAAGCTCAAGGCAATAGCCATTACGCCGATGGCGGAGGGTAGCCCCACATAACGACGGTTGAGGAAGGCAAGCACAGCTGTGATGCAGAAGAAAGCCGCAATAGTGTCCAGCATGGCCTGATGACTCCATTTCAAAGGGCAATTATTTCGTCCGAAAGAAATTGCCAGCGGACAGATAGATCCTCTGCCTATGAAGCGTAGGCAAACCGCGTCCTGCCACGTCGTTTTTAGTCTGACTGGTCATATTGGTGACGTTGTTGACGCGTTTACTGACGGGTGGAGATCCGATTGCGGTCATCGGGCGGCGCGCTCGGTTACCCAAAGGTTCCTGGAGTGTGCTGACCTGGGGTGGCCTTCGCGGCGGCATATCGGTGGCACTGGCGTTGTCGTTGCCGCCAGGAGAAGCTCGCGATTTGGTGGTTTCCCTAACTTATCTTGTCATGGTGTTTTCCATACTGATCCAAGGTATGTCCATAGGTATATTGGTCAAGCGAGTGATTCCATGCGGCAAAGGATGAAGGCCAAACCGTAATCCCCATGGCGGCTCTGTGTATAGGTTTTTGTTCGATTTGAACTATTGCGTGCGTCGCCAACTCAACCACATTGAGGTTCATCCATATACCACAGACCTCGCGGTACCGAATGGACGCTGGATGATGTGGCGTGTCGCTTCTCTGCCGTCCCCATGGCCCCTCATTGCCGCGAATACGCGGTGATCGAGCAGTTGCAACGCAGAGGAGCATGAAGATGCAAATCGGCATGATAGGACTCCGCGACGCGTGCCATAGCAGCGCTGATCAGGGTTGGCTGCACTGTGGGCCGCATGGTGCAGGTCACTTCGTCAAGATGGTGCACAACGGGATTGAGTACGGAGTAATGGCCGCCTATGCCGAAGGGCTGAATATCCTGCACCACGCGAATGTCGGCTCGCGCGAGCACACCGTCGATGCGGAGACGACGCCGTTGCGTTGCCCCACTCACTATCAATACGAGATGGACCTGCCGCAGATTGCGGAAGTCTGGCGGCGCGGCAGTTTGATCGGTTCGTGGCTACTGGATCTCACCGCCGCGGCTCTAGCGGCTGACCCCACGCTGGGCGGTTATGAAGGCCGTATATCGGATTCCGGTGAAGGACGCTGGACGGTGCAAGCGGCCATCGACGAAGCCGTGCCTGCACCGTTTTGAGCGCGGCGTTGTATGCCCGCTTCGGCTCGCGCGGCGATGCCGATTTCGCCAACCGCGTGCAGTCAGCCATGCGCCATGAGTTCGGCGGCCATGTCGAGAAGCCCCTTCAGGATCCCGCCGGCGGAGACCTAAAATGAACTCTGACCTCACCGATTCGCACATGCAGTCCCCATATGAACGGCTGTTGACCGACGCGATAAACGACGACGGCGCGCTATTTGCTCATGAAGACACCATCGAATCATCCTGGGCGGTTGTCGCCCCTGTGTTGGTCGATCCACCCCCGGTGCACCTCTATGTCGCGGGCTCATGGGGCCCGCCAGCTGCGGACCTTTTCATGTCCGCTGATGGCGGCTGGCACAACCCCGAAAAGGCGAGCTGAATCGTGCCCTTGCGCATTGAAGATTACGCGATGATCGGTGACTGCCACACCGCTGCGCTGGTGGGCCGCGATGGTTCGATTGATTGGCTATGCTTGCCTCGTTTCGACTCGGGCGCCTGCTTCGCCGCCCTTTTAGGTGGCCCAGAGAACGGTCGCTGGTTGATCTCGACACGCGATGAAGCCACGAAAGTGAGTCGTCGCTACCGCGAAGGCACGCTGATCCTGGAAACAGACTTTGAGACAGCGTCGGGTGCCGTGCGCGTGATCGACTGCATGCCGCTGTCAGACGAGCGGTGGGACGTGTTACGCATCGTCGTGGGCCTGCGGGGACGCGTCGCCATGAACATGGAACTCATCATTCGTTTCGACTATGGCTCCATTGTTCCCTGGGTGAGTCGGAGCGACGGTACGCTGTTCGCGACTGCCGGGCCAGACACAATCGAGTTGCATACACCGGTGCACACGCGCGGTGTGCAAATGACTACGCGGGCCGATTTCGAGGTTGGCGCCGGTGAACGTGTACCTTTCGTGCTCAACTACCGGCCGTCACACGAGCCCGTTCAACAGGTCATCGACGCTGAAAGCACGCTTGTGCAGACCGAGCACAACTGGCAGGACTGGTCACGGCGCTGTCGTTTCGAGAGCCGTTGGCAGGAAGCGGTGCTGCGTTCCTTGCTAACGCTCAAAGCGCTCATCTTCCAGCCCACGGGTGGCATCGTGGCGGCGCCAACCACCTCACTGCCGGAGCACCCCGGGGGTGTGCGCAACTGGGACTACCGCTATTGCTGGCTGCGCGACGCGACCTTCACGTTGAACGCCTTGCTGCTCGCCGGCTACACCGGCGAGGCGGAGGCTTGGTGCGGCTGGCTTCTGCGCGCCGTGGCAGGCAGCCCGGCCGACATGCAGATTCTGTACAGTGTGACCGGCGAGCGCCGGCTGCAAGAGAGAGAACTCTCTTGGCTGCCCGGCTATCTGCAGGCTGCGCCGGTTCGCATCGGCAACGCAGCGGCTGAACAGTTCCAGCTAGACGTTTATGGTGAGGTGATGGACACCTTGCACCTTGCACCTGGCGCGCGCGGCAGGGCAGGTGCAGTTGCCGCATGCCTGGGACATCCAGCGAGCCTTGCTGGACTTCCTCGACAGTCATTGGCAAGAGCCTGATGAAGGCATCTGGGAGGTCCGTGGGCCGAGGCGCCACTTCACCCACTCCAAGGTGATGGCTTGGGTCGCCTTCAACCGCGGGGTCAAGGCCGTCGAACGCTACGGCCTGGAAGGTCCGGTTGAGGCCTGGCGTCGTACCCGTGACCAGATCCACGCGCAGGTGTGCGAAGCGGGGTTCGATGTGAAGCGCAACTGCTTCGTTCAGCACTACGGCAGCACGGCGCTCGATGCCAGCCTGCTGCTGATTCCACTGGTGGGCTTTTTGCCGCCGGACGATCCCCGTGTGAAGAGCACGATCGCCGCGATCGAACGGGAACTGGTCGTTGATGGCCTGGTGTTGCGCTACCGAGTCGATACCGCGACGAGTGTCGATGGCCTTCCTCCTGGCGAAGGTGTCTTTTTGCCCTGCAGTTTTTGGCTAGCCGATTGCCTCGCTGTCATCGGCCGTCGCGTCGAGGCTGAAGCGCTGTTCGAACGCCTACTTGCGTTGCGCAACGACGTTGGCCTGCTGGCCGAGGAATTCGATCCCCGGAGTGGTCACATGCAAGGCAATTTCCCGCAGGCGCTTAGCCACATGGCGCTGGTAAACACCGCACACCTGCTTTCGCTGGCGCCGGATCAGATCGATGAATCGAGCCGCAAAGGCGAGCGTCCGGTTACCGCTAAGGAAGTGCCATGAGCACTCCGCGAAAGTCAGTTCAACCGAAGATCCTCGTCGTCGATGTCGGCGGTTCACACATCAAATGCCTGCTCAGTGGCGAGACGACTCGGCGCAAGTTCAAATCCGGGCCAAAACTCACACCGCAGCAGATGGTCGCCGGGATACTCAAGATTACCGCCGACTGGCGTTTCGATGCGCTGTCGATCGGCTACCCCGGTGTCGTCACTCAGGGCGCCCCGGCGCTGGAGCCGCACCACTTGGCGCCAGGGTGGGTCGGCTTCGATTTCGAGGAGGCGTTCGGCCTGCCGGTACGTATCGTCAACGATGCGGCAATGCAGGCCCTCGGCAGCTATCGGGGCGGTAAAATGCTGTTCCTGGGCCTGGGCACCGGCCTGGGGTCCGCGCCGAGAGTTCGGCATTGCATCAAAGCGGCAGGGATAGGCGCGATTAATCGTTTATTCCATTCAGGTGGCAATAATCGTTCCAGTCCATTTCTACCATTTCTGCGACTTCACGATGGAACTCCAGGGTCAGGCATTTCAGTTCTTCGGGAGATTCAGATATCAGTGTAAGCGTCAACTCCCACACCTCTATTCCCAGACGTATAGCCTCTTGTTCAAAGGCTGACTCAATACACATTTTTTTTTCGTCTTGACTCAGTCCCTGGACAGCATTATTAAGCGATGAGTCGCCGTTGAAAAATTTGGAGAGCGCTAATTCTCTTCGTAAATCATCTGAGTTCATCAGTTCTTCCAGTCTTGTGAGACGTCCAGGATTTTTGCCTTGGCGTGGTATGACGATCGACCATCGTCAGGCAGTTTCAGTCTCCTCGAACCAACCGAGAATCATTTGAGTAAAAAACAAATGCACCGTATCCCACCAGCGTGTCCACCAACTGCCTGGCTCACCGTCCTCAAGTGCTATCAAGGGCCGGCTCCCCAGTTTTTTTCCAGCATCGTACAGTTCCAGTTTTCCAAGGACGGTGCCCATAGCGATAGGTGCTTCGAGCGGTCCATCAATCTCTATGCGTGTCTCTAAATCCCGATTTTTATTCTTGGGCAAGGTGAGGGTCATGTCGTCCAGTAATCCTAGAGCGATCGATCGATTTTTACCTTTCCAGAGCGCAGACCACGTGAGTATTTCCCCGGCTTTTTTGTAGGTTTGAGTGTCGTAGAAGCGAAAGCCGTAACCCATGAGTTTTTCTGTTTCTGCTGTGCGCTTCAGGGTACTGCTAGCACCGAAAATCACACTGATCAAACGTCGCCCGCTTCGGTGGGACGAAGCCACCAGGCAATAGCCAGCCGCCTCGGTATGGCCGGTTTTCAAACCGTCGAAGCTTGCGTCGCGCCATAACAGTAGGTTGCGGTTGGCTTGGCGTATTCCATTCCAGGTGAAGTGTTTTTTGGCGTATAGCCCGTAGTAATCACTACCTTCACTGATGATCGCTCGAGCCAATGTTGCCATGTCCCGGGCAGACGAATAATGCTCTGGCTCAGGCAACCCTGTGGAATTCATGAAGTGCGTGTTGGCCATCCCCAGAGTAGTCGCGGTCGAGTTCATCATCCCGACGAAGACGCCTTCCGTTCCGGCCACATGTTCGGCGAGCGCAACGCTTGCGTCATTTCCCGAGTCGATGATCACCCCACTAAGCAAGTCGTGAACCGAAACCGAACTGCCGGGATCAAGAAACATGCGTGAGCCGCCGGTACGCCAGGCATTTTCGCTGACCGTGACCATGGCATCAGCGTTCATACGCCCGGCCTTGATCTCACGGCTGGTGACAAATGCCGTCATCATCTTCGTCAGGCTGGCTGGCGGTAGACGCATATCACTGTTGTGGCTGGTAATGACGGTACCTGTTCCAGCATCGACCAGTATCCAGGCTTTAGCGCCGAGCTTCGGCGCAGCAGGGATCATGGCCCCTCGAGTGTTATTGTCAGCCAGAGCAGGGCTAGCCCAGGCGAGCGGCGCTGTTACACAGAGAGCAGTGAGCATGAGCAGGAACAACAGGTATTTCACAAGCAGAAGACCTTGGGGCAGCAGAAAGTGCCGCCAAGCTAGCCCCCAGGGCAGGGGGGCTCAAATTAAGCTGGATTAAGTTAAATTTAATATTCGGTCACCGATAAGGGCGTAGATCAGTCGGAAACCATCGGGCAATGAATCAAAACACGGGTGCCAAGACCGAAGGCGGCGGGCTGGATATCCAGCGAGTAGCCATGCAATTTCACAATGGCAGCGACCAACGATAACCCGAGGCCGTGGCCGGGCTGCATGCTGCTAGCTTCCCCTCGATAAAGCCTGCGAATGACATGTGTACGGTCCGCCTCGGGAATCCCGGCCCCATCATCGGCAACCTCGATGATGACTGTTGAATCCTTGATGCTACCGCGCAATGTGATATGCCCGCCCACTGGCGCAAACTTGATGGCGTTATCCAGTAAGTTGACCAGCGCTTCGAACAGCAACGATGAGTCGCCATACAACCTGGGCAAGTCATCGGTAATTTCCAGGGAAAGAGTCTGAGAACGATCCAGCGCCAGAGGTTCATAAAACTCATGTGCCTGTTGCAACAGCGCCATGATCGGAAAAGGAGCAAACGCCGAGCGGCGACGGATATCGTCGAGTTCGGCAACCCGAAGCAGTCCTTGAAAGCGCACCATGATCGATTCGCTTTCTTCAAGGGCCTGATTCAATGTGTGCTGGTGATCACTGTCCAAGGGCAATTGCTGAAGCTGATAAAGCCTTGCACGCAACCGTGTCAGCGGCGTTCGTAGATCATGGGCGACACCATCGCAGACGCTCTTGACCTCATGCATCAGTTGCTCGATATGATCGAGCATCGTATTCACGGCGCTTGCCAGCATATCCAGCTCATCACGGCGGGCGGACAGGGGCAAACGCTCTGCCAAGTTGCCTGAAACGATACTTTCCGTACAAAGCTGAAGTCGTTTGACACGACGCAACGGTCGGCGTCGCAACAAACGCCAGCCAATTAACCCGGGAATCAGTGTTAACGAAAACCCCCACATCAAGGCCTGCTCAATAATCCCGCCCACGGCAGAAATAGAGCCGCCATCACGCGCCAGAATAAGCATATGCCCGTCGGGGCGGCGTGCTAACAGCGCATAGCTGCTTCTGGTTTCTTTGTCGGGCAACGCCATACTCAGTCCGCGCTCAAGATAATGAACCTTGCCATCATCGGGCAGACTGGAGCGCAGTTTGAGCAGGTCTCCGGCAACGTGTTGCCCATCGGGTGCGAACAATCCGTAAGCATCGATCCCCGGCGTTGAATAGGCTTCACTGGCAGCCAGCTCCTTCACCAGTTTTTCATCATCTATCTTTTGATAGTAATGGGCTCGCTGCAGTAATGTTCGCTCTGCAACGGTTCCTAGATAGTGGGAGATTTCCCAGTACAACACCCCTGTAAAGAGTGCTCCCCAGGCCACAAAAAAAAGGGCGTAGAAACCGATCAGTCGACTGCCGGATGAGCGCCATTCCTCAGTCTTTGGTAGCAAGGACATAACCGGCACCGCGTATTGTATGTATGGCAGGAGTTCCTTCATCGCCTTCAAGCTTTTTGCGCAGCCGACCGATGTGGACATCTATGATGTTCGTCCCTGGGTCGAATCGATAACCCCAGACTTCTTCAAAAAGCATGGTGCGGGTGACCAGTTGGCCGGCACTGCGCATCAGGTAATTGAGCAGTTTGAATTCGGTTGGCAGCAGCAGGATTTGTTCGTCATTTCGAGTCAGTTTGTGTTCGACCAGGTCCAGTCGCAGGTTTCCGCAACTGAGTTGCGGATGGCTTGCATCTGTGCTGGTTCGCCGAAGCAATGCGTCAAGACGCGCAACCATCTCGATAGCAGAGAAGGGTTTGGTCAGATAGTCATCGCCGCCCGCGCGGAGCCCTTGGACGCGCTCATCGACATCGGAAAGCGCACTGATCATCAAGACGGGCGTCTGAATCCCCAGACTACGCAACGTACTGACAATCGTCAGTCCATCAAAGTCGGGAAGCATCCGATCCAGGGTAATGGCGTCGTAACCTCCTGCAATCGCCAGGGCCAGGCCGTCTCGTCCGGTAGCGGCCCATTTTGAACTGAACCCATGGCGTTGGAGTTCAGCAATGATGACTTCCGCCGTCACCTTGTCGTCCTCTATGACCAGCGCGCAACTCATAACTTCCTCCATTAATACCTGTTTTCGGGCAATTGCGACGCAATGTCGACAGCCAATGCAGGCGTACCCTAGTGACCAACGATCCCGCCGAACATTAAATATTTCTTAACCCACCTTAACCCCGTCGCCCGTTAATGCACGGATATATTCGCCACAACAACGGATCACTCGCACTCAGAGGATGAAAGATGTGACCCCTTATCTGGCTTTCTTTTTACTGACGTTCGGCTTGGTGTGTACCTACGCGACATGGGCCGCAAAGACGACTAGCTGGGAGTAACGGAATCGGCGGCTGAATTGTCTGTGTGATAAGGCACGTAAGTACTTGTTGAAATCGTGCAGGCCAGCCCGTTAATGAAAATTAACAACGAGATATGTGGGGTGGCGTACAGACCTGATTTTGAACGTGGGGAATAGTCAAAGGTGAGGTACGAGGACTACGGCATGAGTCGCAGTACTACCACTTGATTAGAGGTCTCGACATGTCGGTTCCCTACCACACGCTATTTCATTTCCTGCTATACAGCCCCGTGTTCGTTCATGCACCTGAAAGCAACGAAGCGCGGCTCGTCCAGCGCCTGATTGACGCAATTGGCGAATATGACTATCGAACCGATGTCGTGCCCACCTTGAGCGGGGCCAATGTCGCGGCAGTGAGCGATATGGGGATCGGTTGCTTCCTGCTGTCGATCGACGGCCCGGATGAGCCCGAGGTACAGGCACTCATTAACACCATCAGGCGCGAGCGCGGACTTGATACGCCCATCTATCTGATGAGCGAATTGAAAGGCGTGGAGTCGCTTTCACTTGCCCCATTGGGCGAGGTCACTGGATACCTCTATCTCGACCACGAAACGCCGGCCTTTTCCGCAAAGGAAACGATCTTCGCGCTGGAACGTTATGCCACCGGGTTGAAGCCACCGTTTTTCGGCGCCCTGATGGACTACGACTACGAAGGCAACCAGATGTGGACCTGTCCGGGCCACCAGGGCGGGGCATTCTACCGGCGCAGCCCGGCCGGCCGTCTCTTTGTTGAGCATCTGGGCGAGGCGGTGTTTCGTAACGACATCGACAACTCGGTGCCCGAAATGGGCGACCTGCTGACACACGTCGGTCCGGCGCTTGCCGCGCAGATGGCGGCGGCAAAGGTCTTTGGCGCCGATCGCACTTACTTCATCCTCAACGGAACCTCGACGTCGAACAAGGTCGTGACCGCAGCGCTGCTAAAACGTGGCGACCTTGTGTTATTTGATCGCAACAACCACAAATCGAATCATCAGGGTGCGTTGCAACTGGCCGGTGCGATCCCGATTTACCTCGAAACAGACCGCAACCCACAGGGCCTCATCGGCCCGATCGATTACGACGCGCTGGACGAAACGAAGTTGCGCGAGCAGATCCGCAACCATCCACTGGTCACCGATCCAGAGGCATGGAAACGTGAGCGGCCATTCCGACTGGCCATCGTTGAACAATGCAGTTACGACGGCACCATCTACAACACCGGTAGCCTGATCGAACGAATCGGCCACCTGTGTGAGTACGTCCACTTCGACGAAGCGTGGGCGGGTTTCATGAAGTTTCACCCGCTGTTTGCCGGGCATTTTGCGATGGGTCTGGAGAACCTCGACGCCAATAGCCCCGGCATCATCGCTACCCAGTCAACTCACAAGCAACTGGCCGGCTTCTCGCAGGCCTCGCAGATTCATGTGCGCGACGAGCATATCAAGGGGCAATCACGACGCACCGGGCATCGACGGTTTAACGAGATGTTCATGCTGCACTGCTCGACCTCGCCGTTCTATCCACTGTTTGCCAGCCTTGATGTTGATGCTCAGATGCATAAGGGGCGCAACGGCTTGGTGCTTTGGGACGACGCGATCCGCATCGGTATTGAAACGCGTAAAAAGCTGCGCACGCTAAAACACCGCTTTACGGAAACCGCCAAGGGTGACGCCAGCGATTGGTTCTTCGATCCGTTCGTGCCTGATGTGGTGACAATTGCGGATTCCAGGTTCAGCCCTCCACTCGATGGCGTGCCCTGGGAGGATATCCCCACGGACGTGCTGTCCCGCGAGCCCGCGTGCTGGGCTCTAGTCCCGGATGCTCGCTGGCATGGTTTCCGGCACGCCGCGCCGGACTGGGCGATGACTGATCCGAACAAGTTGACGCTCCTCACGCCAGGCTTCGACCGTAAGACCGGCGAATACAGCGATACCGGCATCCCGGCGACGCTGTTGGCCGCCTACCTGCGCGAGAACAATATCGTGCCGGAAAAATGCGACCTCAATAGCATTCTCTTCCTGCTGACTCCCGCCGTTGAGGCCGGCAAGTGCGCGTCGTTGATATCCAGGCTGGTGGCGTTCAAGCACCTGTACGACACAGACGGGGCGCTCGAAGCGGTGCTGCCGACGACGCTTGCGCGCTATCCGCAGCGTTACGCCGGTTACACGCTGCGGGGCCTGTGCGACGAGATGCATGGTTTCTACCGCAAGCACGATATTGCTTCCCTGCAAAGACTGTGCTTTCGCGGCGAGCACTTTCCAGAGCAGGCGATGTCGGTCGCCGACGCCACCGAAGCGTTCGTCGGCAATCGAGTCGACTATCTGCCACTGTCCGAGTGCAAGGGTCGTATTTCGGCGACGCTGGCACTCATCTATCCACCCGGAATCGGCATTGTCGTACCCGGCGAGCGCTATGACGATCGGGCGCAGCCGATGCTGGACTATTTTCTCGTGTTCGAGGAGGCGTTCAATCGGTTCCCTGGCTTCGAGTTCGAGGTACAGGGCGTTTATGCCGATGATGTCGACGGCCGCGTTGTTTTCCACACCTATGTCGTGCAGGAGTCAACATGAGCGGCTTCTCACCGAACGTGCCCGGGATTCTCTATCGACGTCGGGTGCTTGTAGTGCATAACGGTACTGGCGCCGAGAGTGCCGGTCGTCACGCGACCGCGGCGCTGATCGACGCGTTGAAAGATCGCGATATCGATGTCATTGACGCCACTTCGGAAAGACCGGCGTGGTGCCGTATCCCCCAGGAATACCGTTGCTGATGCCCGGAGAAAATATGGGTATAGCAACAGGCTCAATGCTCGGCTACCTGAAAGCCCTCGAGGCATTTGATGCTGAAATGCCGGGCTTTTCCCACGACACGCATGGCGTTGAAGTCGTCGGCGGCCGCTATCAGATTTTGTGTATTACTGAGGATTGATCCCATGAAAGCAGCCACAGCAGCGGGCGTTATTCCGGATTCTGGCGCCTCAACCGCTTCGACGAACGTACCCGCCAAGAACAAGCTGGGTATGCTCTCCATGACCCTGTTGGTGATCGGCGCAATGGTGGGGGGAGGGGCCTTCAACCTGCCACAGAACATGGCACAACATGCCGGGTTGGGCGCGGTACTTATCGCCTGGCTGGTTTCCGGGCTCGGGATTTTCTTTCTGGCCCGAACTTTCCAGGTGCTTGCCGACATCAAGCCTGAGATTACCGCCGGCATCTACATGTACTCGCGTAAGGGCTTCGGCAAGTTCGCCGGATTTCAGGTTGCGTGGGGTTATTGGCTCTCGTCCGCCTTCGGCAACGTTGGCTTCGCGGTACTGCTGATGGACACACTCAACTACTTCTTTCCTCCTTATTTTGAGGGCGGGAATACGTGGTTGGCGATTTTGATCGGATCCAGCGTCTTCTGGATACTGAACTGGCTCGTATTACGCGGCGTGAAGAGTGCGTCGGCCCTTAACGTGATCGGCACGATTGCCAAGTTCGTCCCGATTGCAGTCTTCCTCGGCGTTGTCGTGATATCGATGAAAGCAGGCCTGTTCACGACCGACTTCTGGGGCAATGTAAGCGATAACGTGTCGGGTGGTAAGCCGCTGGGTAACCTGCTCGAGCAGGTCAAGAGCACCATGCTCGTGACGCTGTGGGTCTTCATCGGCATAGAAGGCGCAGTGGTGATGTCCGACGAGTCGGATGCCAAGACCGTGAGCCGAGCAACGTTGATGGGGTTCTTCGTTACGTTGCTGCTGTACGTCCTGATTTCCGTACTGCCCTTTGGGATCATGACCCAGGCGCAGTTGGCAGTTATCGCTCCGCCATCCATGGCAGCGATTCTCGGCTCGATTGTCGGCAAATGGGGCGAGTATTTCGTTAATGGCGGAGTCTTGATTTCGATTCTTGCCTGCTGGCTGGTTTGGACGATGCTCGTGGCCGAACTGCCCTGGGCCGCGGCGAAGGACGGTACCTTTCCCCAAGCTTTCGCCTTGACCAACAAGAAGGGCGCGGCCTCCGCTTCGCTGTGGGTTTCGACTGTCGTTATGCAGGCAGTGATGATCCTGATGTTCTTCTCGAACAATGCCTGGAACGTCATGCTTTCTATCACCGGCGTGATGATTTTGCCGGCTTACATAGGTGCCACCGGCTTCTTGTGGAAAATCATGGCCAATGGCAGTTACCCGTCAACCGCAAAAATGGGTAGAACCACTGCGCTGGTCAGTAGCGTGCTGGGACTGATCGCGAGCAGGTCAGCGAGGCTGCGCGTCAGGCACTTGCAGCGTTTCTGGCGCCGCCCGTGACAGACACCAAGGAAACCTGATGGCCGCCTCCATCACCGCACTGCGCCGCCAAATCAGTAGCGCAGGTGACCTTAAGTCAGTGGTTCGGGTCATGAAAGCATCGGCGGCCTCGGCGATTGGACAATACGAGCGATCAGTGGCCGCACTCGCCGACTACGCGCACACGGTTGAACTGGGGTTGGGTGTGTGTCTGCGTTCGGTCGATCCTGGGGGGGCACGCATTCAGTCCTCCCCGACGCGCGTCGATGACATTGTGGTGCACGCCGTTGTATTTGGTTCTGATCAAGGGCTGGTAGGTCGGTTCAACGAGGAGGTGGTCGACTACGCGATGGCGCAGGTCGCGTCTTCCTCGGTGAAGGTTTGGGCGGTCGGCGAGCGCGTGTATGAACGACTGCTCGATGCCGGTATGGCGCTCGAAGGCTCATTTGCCGTTCCCGGATCGGTAGAACAAATCACGCAACTCGTCGGACAGATTCTGCAAAAAGTACCGATCCCGGAAAGCGCAGCAGTGGGTGAGCAGCAGAGCGCAACGCTGATCCTTTTCTATAACCGTCCGACTGGCCAAGGTTATAGCCCCGTGAGTCAGCGACTGCTGCCTCTGGACGACCGTTGGCAACGCGCACTGGCTGAGCAGCCCTGGCCCACGAGTCAACGGCCCGAAGTCCTGAGCGCAAACAAGCAGACGCTGCGTGCCTTCATCCGCGAGCACCTGTTCGTCTCGCTGTTCCGTGCCAGTGCCGAGTCGTTGGCCAGCGAAAATGCCAGCCGTCTCGCCGCGATGCAGCGCGCAGACCGCAACATCGGCGAACTTCTGCTGGACCTCAACGCTACCTACCATCGTTTACGCCAAGCCGGCATCGATGAGGAGCTCTTTGACGTGATCTCTGGTTTTGACGCCTTGTCGCCGAATGCCGATGCCACCCCTTAACGCTAAACGCACTGTGTGTGCTGTCGAACAGACAGGCCAACGTACGGCTAACAGAATGAGGACAGATGGTTTGCCAACTCACGCTATTGAAGCGGTGGCAGGCAATAACCTGTTGAGGTACTTCCTATGACCCAGCCGTTAACTGCTGTTTACCAATACATCGTCAGGGAGCTCGAGCCCACCGAGCACGCGTTGGACGAAGCACCGGTTTCCATCGTCTGCGAGCCGGTCAAAGTGCCTGGCAGTCCAAGTGCACATGGCAGGATAACCATGCATCTCGCGGCGGGCACCACGCTTGAAGAAGCGCAGGCCATCGCGAGCACGCTGCAAGCCAAGGTCAAGGGGCTGTTTCATTTGAAAGCCTCGGCGGACGAGCCTGATTAGTTTGAGTTTGATGACTTGCCTCGGGACGGATTGGCCTGTGTAAAGCGCTTCTCGTTCACCCCCCGTGTATTTGCATAGGAAACCGACGTCATGACCGAAGGTGTGAATTCTGAAGTTGGCCGACTGCGTCGCGTGCTGGTTTGCCGACCTGGGCTGGCGCAACAGCGCTTGACGCCCGCGAACTGCCGCGACTTGCTGTTTGACGACGTGTTATGGGTGTCGCAGGCGCGCAATGAACACGACGCCTTCACCAATGCGATGGTGGAGCGCGAGGTGGAGGTGCTGGAGTTGCATGATTTACTTGCCTCCACCATGGCTGACCCAATCGCCCGTGCTTGGCTGCTTGACCGCAAACTCAGCCCTGGCACCGTCGATGTTGAGCTTGCTCAGCAACTGCGGCCATGGCTGGAGGCGCTACCGCCGCTACGTCTGGCCGAGCACTTGATTGGCGGGCTTGCGCGCTCCGAGCTGCCGTTCGAACCCGAAGGCCTGCTGGCACGCTTTGCTGCCGCGTCTGATTTCCTGCTGCCGCCGCTACCCAACACGCTGTTCAGCCGCGACAGCAGTTGCTAGGTCGGGAAGGGGGTGGTGCTGTGCCCGATGCACTGGCCTGCACGCCGACAAGAGACGCTGCTGACCGCCGCGGTCTATCGTTTCCATCCGCTGTTCGCCGGTCGGGTGACAACATGGTGGGGTGATCCAGACCAGGATCACGGCAGTGCCTGCCTGGAAGGCGGGGACGTGATGCCGCTGGGGCAGGGCGTGGTGCTGATCGGTATGGGCGAGCGCACGTCGCCACAGGCTGTGAGCCAACTCGCCCGAGCCCTGTTTGCTCAAGGAGCGGCGACCCTCGTGTTGGCCGCACAGATTCCGAAATCGCGCGGTGCGATGCACCTGGACACCGTCATTACCTTTTGCGACGTGGACCTGGTGACGTGTTTCCCGGACATGGTCGATGCGATCCGCGTGCACAGTCTGCGACCGGGCCAGCGTGAGGGCAGCCTGGACGTGCGCACCGAGAGCGGTGCTTTCCTAAGTGTCCTGGCCGCTGCGCTGGGACTGCCCAAATTGCGATCAGTCGCCACCGGCGGTGACGTCTGGCAGGCCGAACGCGAGCAATGGGATGACGGTAATAACTTGCTGGCGTTAGCGCCTGGTGTGGTGATGGGCTACGCGCGCAACACGCACACCAATACCCTGTTACGTAAAGCCGGTGTCGAGGTGATCACCGTCTCCGGTTCTGAACTGGGCCGCGGACGCGGTGGCAGCCATTGCATGTCGTGCCCGATCGAGCGCGATGCGCTCTGACATTCAACCAAATGCGGGAGTCACCATGAGTTTCAACCTGCGAAATCGTAGCTTGCTAGCACTCGAGGACTACGAGCCGGATGCAATCCGCTTTCTGCTCGACCTGGCAGCGGAGCTTAAACGTTCGAAAGCCGTGGGCAACAAACGGCCATCCCTGAAGGGCAAGAACATCGTGTTGATCTTCGAGAAACCGTCGACGCGCACCCGCTGCGCCTTTGAGGTAGCGCTTCCACCAAAGCGTGGTCGAGGAACTTGCACGCTACGCCAACGTGCCGGTCTGGAATGGTCTGACCGATGAAAGACACCCCACCCAAATACTCGCCGACTTGATGACGATGCAGGAGTTTGGAGAGAAACCACTGCACGAGTTGAGCTTTTGCTATCTGGGTGATGCCAGTTTCAACATGGGCTGTTCGCTTTTGGTGGGTGGCACAAAGATGGGCATGGATGTCCGTATTTGTGCCCCCGCCACTTTACAACCGCCCCCCGAACTGGTCGCGCAAATGCGCGAACTGGCTCGCAGTACCGGGGCACGCATCACCTTGGAGACAGACCCGTTGAAAGCGGTGGTTGGCGCCGACTTTCTTTACACCGATGTTTGGGTGTCTATGGGCGAGGACGACGCGGTGTGGCAGCAGCGTATTGATCAACTGCTGCCCTATCAGGTAACGACCGCACTGATGCAGGCCACCGGCAAGCCGCGCACAAAGTTCATGCACTGCCTGCCTGCATTCCATGGGATGGATACAGAAGTCGGTCGCC
Organism: Pseudomonas sp. Emmai; assembly: GCF_055179735.1. Classification (NCBI taxonomy): domain Bacteria; kingdom Pseudomonadati; phylum Pseudomonadota; class Gammaproteobacteria; order Pseudomonadales; family Pseudomonadaceae; genus Pseudomonas; species Pseudomonas sp. Emmai. Next base: position 3,997,142 of record NZ_CM143685.1, read on the forward strand.
AGGTGCACGAGAAGTACGGTCTGACCGAGATCGAGGTGACCGACGAGGTGTTCGAGTCTGATGCCTCAATTGTCTTCACCCAGGCCGAGAACCGTATGCACACCATCAAGGCTGTCCTGGTGGCTACGCTCGGATGACCCTTTTCGGAGTACGCTCATGAAGGTTGTGGTTGCATTGGGTGCAAATGCGCTGTTACGACGCGACCAACCTCCAACAGCGGAAAATCAGCTAGAGAACATCCGCGCCGCCGCTCTGCAACTGGCGCAAGTGGCCGAGCATCGCCCGCGCCGTTGCGTGTACTTGGACTTCAGGCGATCCGCTGGCTGCTGGAACATGGCGCGCTCGTCATCGCCGCCGGCGGCGGAGGCATTCCGGTGGCACGCACGGGCGCGAGTGGTGATAACAGGCTGCACGGCGTGTCTGCTGTGATCGACAAGGATCTGTGCACCAGCTTGCTCGCGCGCGAGCTTCAAGCCGACTTGCTGATCATCGCTACTGACGTGCCGGCGGTCTACATCGACTGGGGCTCACCCACGCAGCGCGCGCTCGGCGAAGTGACGCCGCAGGATCTCGCCAAATACCACTTCGCTGAAGGATCGATGGGACCGAAGGTCGAGGCCGCACGAAACTTTGTCCTCGCTACCGGCAAACGTGCCGTGATCGGTTCACTCGACCAGATCGAGGACATGCTCGCTGGCAACGCGGGTACCCGGGTTTACCTTGCGAAAGCCAATGGTGCAGTATGACGATCAAATTCAACCTGCATCGCATGCCCACATCTGCACGGAGGGCTGATTATATGTGGGCGCTCCGACCCACTGGCTCAACGAGGAACACTGGCCATTGAAGCACAACTGGTAATCGCCAGCCTCGGGGGTTCGCCCCAAGTTAAGTGGCTGCAGAGGCGGTAAGTGACGTCGGTAGTGCCAACTGCCGTTTTCCAGTCGAGCATCTTCCGGGATCTCCATTCCCGCGCCGTTGCCACGTACACGAGCTTCTTCCAGTACCAGGCCTTGTTCGGTGACGCGGTAGTCCTCCTCCCAGCGAATCTTTTCAATGGTGTGATTCCACGCCAGCGTGAAGTGGGAAATCGACAGCTGAGCCCACACGGCGCCGGTGAGACCCAGACATAATCCGATCATGCGTTGGTGATTCCTGCCTGACGGGAGCGCCAGACGTGTTGGAGTATCAGCAATACTCCAAGGACGAAGCCCAGCTCATCAGTCAGTGGCAACGCCACCACCAGCAAGGCGCCTGCGCCCACGCACAATAAGCGCTCCCAAACAGGCATCTTGCGCTGCAAATAGCCGGTGGAGGCCATCCCCCAGAGCCCGACCGCCAACGTTGTTTTGATCAGCATGTAGGCGGTCATCCACACGTTGTCACCTTGCAGCATGAGGGCCGGGTTGTAGACCGCCATAAACGGGATGACGAACCCCGCCAGTGCAATTCGCACCGCCCAGAGGCTGATTTTGAATCCTGTTTCTTTGGCGATCGGTGCTGCAGCAAAGCAGGCGAGGGCGACCGGAGGCGTCAGGTCGGCGAGGATGCCGAAATAGAACACGAACATATGCGACACGATCAGAGGCACCCCCAACTCCAAGAGGGCAGGGGCTGCGATCGAACTGGTGATGATGTAGTTGGGGATGGTCGGAATACCCATGCCCAGCACCAGGCAGGTGATCATCGTCAGTATTAGCGACAGCAACAGGTTGTCTCGGCCAATGGCCAATATGTAACCCGCAAAGGTCGAGGCCACGCCGGTCAGTGACACTACGCCGATGATGATGCCCACCAGTGCGCAGGCAATCCCTACCGGTACCGCGTGGCGTGCGCCTTCGACCAACGCGTGGAGGCAGATAGTCAGTGTTTCTCGACCGCCCTTGATGGATCCGCAGACCACTACCAACACTGCGATGACCGCAAATATCACGGCGATCCCTAGCTGGAAAAAACCGGCGCACAGGATGCCTAGTGCTACCCAAAAAGCGCAGCGCAGGCCGAAGCTTTGCACCCTGAGGATGATCGCCGAGCCAAGAATTACGATGGCCGTCAGCGCCAGTCCAACCATGCCCGAGAATAGGGGCGTGCGCCCGGAAAACAGCAGGTAGACCAAAACCAGCAGGGGAATCAGCAGGTACCAGTTTTCCTTGACCGCACCCAGCGCGCTTGGGCATTGATCCTTGGGCAACCCCATAAGGTTGGAGCGCTTGGCTTCCAGATGAACCATCCAGAACACAGAGCCGAAGTAAAGGATGGCAGGAATCAATGCCGCCTTGGCAATCTCCACGAACGGCACGTTGATGGTTTCGGCCATGATGAAAGCGACCGCGCCCATCACTGGCGGCATCAACTGACTGCCCATGCTGGAGGTCGCTTCCACCCCGCCGGCAAACGCGGCCCGGTAGCCAAAGCGTTTCATCAGCGGAATGGTGAATTGCCCCGTGGTCACGACGTTAGCAATCCCCGAGCCGGTGATAGTCCCCATCAGCGCCGACGAGGCGACCGCGACTTTGGCCGGCCCGCCCAACTTGTGACCGAACAGGCCCATGGCGAAGTCGGTGAACAGCTTGATCATCCCGGCCTGTTCGAGGAATGCGCCGAACAGGATAAACAGAAAGATGTAAGTGGCCGACACATAAGTCGGCGTCCCATACAGTCCTTCGGTGCCAAAAGATAATTGATTGATGATTTGATCGAAGCCATAACCGCGATGTGCCAGCTCGCCCGGTAGATACTCGCCGAACAGGCCATACGCCAGGAACAGGCTGCAGATGATTGGCAGCGCAGTGCCCATTACCCGACGGGCAGCTTCGAACACCAGGGCAACCAGCAGGATACCTATTACCGTATCGGTGGACGTCAGATCCCCCGAGCGCTGGATCAGGTCTGCCTCGAACACCCACTGATACATCGCCGTGGCAATGGCTGCGAGGCTGAGCAGCCAGGCCAGCGGCTGCCAGGGACGGTCATTGCCGTAAGCGGGGTAACTTAAAAATACCACCCAAAGGAGGAAGCCGACGTGTACGGCGCGCAGAACCTGGCTTGAGAACGGTGCAAACGCAGCGGTGACGATCTGAAAAATCGAGAACAGTAATGCGACGTAAAACAATGTTTTTGGCCAGTCTCGCGGATTCGCGGAGATGCCCTGATGATCTTCACTCATTAGCTGCCTGCCTCATGACTGCATTGAAAAAGGGGCGAACCATTGGCGCAGCGACAACCCTGACCGCTGCGCCAAACGCCGTTACAGCGCGCCTTTTTCCTTGTAGTAACGCTCGGCGCCTGGATGCAGTGCAATTGGCAGGTTCTTGGCCGCGTTTTCCAGCTTGATGTCCTTGGCCGCCGAATGAGAGTTGCCCAAACGTGTCAGGTTTTCGAACAGCAATTTGGTCATCTGATAAGCCACTTCATCTGGCACATCAGCACGCGTGACGAGGATGTTGGTGATCGCGACCGTGGGCACCGCATCAGGTTGCCCATCATAGGTATTGGCCGGAATCATTGCGCTCTGATAGGCCGGGTTGCCGATTTTTTCGACCACATCGGTCGGAACGGAGACATAGTTCAGTGGCATGACCGAGGACAGGTCGCGAATGGCCGCCATGCCTAGCCCGGAGGACTGCAGCGTGGCGTCTAGTTGCCGGTTCTTGATCAATTCGACCGATTCAGCGAAAGGCAGGTACTGCACTTTACCCATGTCTTCGTAGGTCAAACCCGCCGCTTTGAAGATCGCCCGCGCATTCAACTCGGTACCCGATTTCGGTGCTCCGACAGAGATGGTCTTGCCTTTGAGGTCGGCCAGGGTCTTGATCCCCGACTCCTTGCTGGCCACGATTTGGATGTAGTTGGGGTAAGCACCGGCAATCGCGCGCAGCTTGGTCAGCGGCGCGTTGAAGCCTGCATCTGCAACGCCATTCTTCGCGTCGGCCACGGAGTCACCCAGCGCCAGCGCCAGTTCACCTCGACCGGCCTGAAGCAGGTTCAAATTTTCCACCGACGCTTTGGTGGCTTGAACCGAGGTCTTCACGCCCGGGATGCCATCGCTGTAAATCTGCGATAGACCGACGCCAATCGGGTAATAAACCCCGCTGGTACCCCCGGTCAGAATGTTGATGAACACCGGTGCGGCCTGAGTTGCGGTTGTGACTGCCAAAGTTGCTGCGGCGGCCAGCAGGGTAAAGCGGCTTTTTACTCGCATGGAAAACTCTCCGTCTTGTTATGGCTGTATGCAGAGTGACTCCACTGTAGTTGATAGTGACGCAAAGGTGGCGAGTTGCTGGCCAATCTCTGCACTGGAATACCTTGGCAAGTTGACGTGCACGGCGGGCTGCGGGTGAATTGTTTTGTAATCATTTGGCCAGAGCCGGTTGGACCTCATCACTTATCCGGTTAGTCTTGCCCTTACCACAGTGCTGAACATCAATTGGAATCCACTCGGGTGATCAAACCGCTTTTATTGATTCGCCGTCGTTTTGCCTCGATCCGTTGGCGTACACGAGTCACGCTTTGGGTAGCCGCTACTCTCGCGGGGCTGCTGGTGGTGATGTTCGCCCGACTGGCCGACCTGGCACTGACGCAATTTGCCCAACAGACCGCCGAACGGCCTTGGCTGCCCTTTGTATACACACCGCTGGTGGGCATGCTGGTGGTGTGGCTGACCACACGTTTTTTTGTTGGCTCACAGGGCAGTGGGATCCCGCAGGTTATCGCCGCTACCCGTCTGGCGCACCAAGGTAAGCCGGTCGATAAGCTGGTGTCGTTACGTATCGCCTTCGCCAAGATCGGCTTGGGTACCCTGGCACTCACCGGTGGTTTTTCGGCCGGACGCGAAGGCCCTTCGGTTCAGGTCGCCGCCTCGATCATGCATTTTTTTCACCGCTACTTGCCCAACGCACGAATCATCCGCAGCGAAGACTTGATCCTCGCTGGCGGCGCAGCGGGCATTGCTGCAGCCTTCAACACGCCTTTGGCAGGTGTGGCCTTTGCGGTAGAGGAGTTGGGGCGCAAGCTGGAAACCCGAACCAGCGGGGTCTTGCTCAGCACCATTATTTTGTCGGGGATGGTCGCGATTGCCTTGCAGGGCAACTACAACTATTTCGGTCACTTCGACGTTCAAGACATCCAACTCGATATCGTTGTCCCGGTGCTGGCGATCGGTATTGGCTGCGGTCTTCTGGGCGGGTTGTTCAGCCGGATGCTGCTGTGGCCGCAGCGCCATCATCGATTTGTCGTCTGGGAATGGCGCCGCGTGCATCCCGTCTGGTTCGCCGGTATATGTGGAATGATCGTGGCGATACTCGGTTGGCTCAGTGGCGGGATGTCGTTCGGCAGTGGTTACGGGATCACATCCCAGATCATCACGTCCGATATCGGCCTGCCATGGCATGCGCCCATTACGCGTTTTCTCGCGACGGTGGTGACTTACTTTTCCGGTATTCCCGGCGGCATTTTCGCCCCCTCCCTGGCGGTAGGAGCGGCCATTGGAGCCAACGTCGCGGAACTCTTCGGACTGGCTGCACAGCCGATGATTGCTCTGTGTATGGTCGGTTTTCTGTCTGCTGTAACGCAGTCGCCGATCACGTCAGCGATTATCGTGATGGAGATGATCGACAGCCACGGTATGGTGATCAGTCTGTTGGCTGTAGCGCTGATAGCCAAAGCGGTCAGTGCCAGGATGGGGCCTGAGTTGTATCAGCAATTGGCCCGTGGTTTTTTGCACGCCCCGGACAGTGGCGCAGCCCCGCGAAAACCAGATTGAACTAGCGGATCAGTTGTCGAGCCGCGGCCCTGAGTGTTTGTTTGTCTTCCTCCAATGTCAGCGACAGGTCTGAGCGTTTGAGTAGAAGGCCTGCGTGCCTGGCACAAGCATCCTTGTACATCTCGGGGTTTATCTGCGCCAGGCTGACAAGCGCCTTCATCATGCGCAGGTCTACTTCGAGCAAGCTCGCGCCATCTCTGGCAATCGGCGCAAAAAAGTCATCGAACAGATCATCTACAGTCAGGCCGCGGAGGTAAACCTGCTCGCAATCTTCATCGATTTTCGCTGCGGGGTCTTGTGGTTTACCCCAGCAGGAGAGGCTTCTGACCCCCCGGCCAATGACGTCAATGGCAGTCCCAGGGTCGTTGACTGCCGGCGACAAGGCGCGAGAGGCGATTTCCGACAGCACCGACAACCCGAACCGGGGATCGTGTTCAAACGTTCGGCGTACGTCAATGGTCAACGCAGCGAGGATTTTTTCGGTGCTGGCGTGCAACTCGTCTACGCGCTCCGCGTTCAAGCTCACGGTTCGGGCGAGCGGCATGCCCAGATGCACAAAAGATCCCGGAAGGATGTCCAGAAAAACCTGTATCTCGTCTGCTTTTGCAACGGCGCCTAACGCGTGCACGTCGATATGTTGGACGTACCCGGTTTGGTGACTGGTGATTGTTTGAGCAGAGACTGGAATCATCCACTCGGCAGGGTAAGCGGCACCGCCCAAATGAGGCCATTGGACCCTGTTGTTAATGGCGTCGATTGTCGCCTGTTCGACACGATCAATGGTTTCACCCACCCGTCCGAGTTTGGACAGGTGATCGATCCAGCGCAGAAGCGTGTAAACAATCAGAATCACCACGGCGATGGTCACCGCAAATAGCAGAACCCTTCCTTGTGTTCCGTAGGCCCCGGTACTCAACGCAATGATTCCCACCAGGCTAAACAGAAATGAGCCGATAAAGGTGGCGAGGGCATTTTGCGTGGTGGTGTCTTCCATCACCAGTGTGGTGGCTCGGGGCGTCACACCACTGCTGGCTGCACCGTAGGCGGTTACCATCGTGCTTAACGAAAAAGTGGTCACTGCGAGCATGCTTGAGGCGATGATGCTCAGGATCTTGTCGACAGCGTCGGCGCCGATACGGGCGGGCAATGATTCGGGAATGTAGTCTTTGAAGACAACGGCGAGCAACGCTGTTGCCACGCCTAGCAGCGAAAACAGCGTGGCTCTGAACCATAGCCGTTTGGTCAGTTGTTGTAACAGCCAGCGCCAGCGAGCGACCATTTTTCATACCTTTTGATAGTGGGGTGATCAGTCAGTGGTTTCAGGTTCCGGTCAGCAAAGACGGGAGGTGACTCTCCTTGGTTGGGTTCTCATGAGTAAGGATGGTTCATTCAGCAGTCACCCTAGCCGCAATCTTCAAATAAACCCTTGGGAGAATAAAGTTTTGAGGTGGACGTACCCCTTAATAGGCGAGAATCAGGCCGACGCATTGCGACCCTGCTGATCGCACTTGGAAATTGCGGACCCAGGAGGCGTAGCCTCCGATATCGCGTGGTACACATTTGTTAGGTTACTTCTATGTCGATCGCAGCAATACGGCTCATTGGCTTCATCTTAGGTATTTTTCTTATTACGTTGGCCGTCAGTATGGCTATTCCCATGATCACGTTGGTGGTCTATGAGCGCCGCGACGATCTGTCAGCCTTTCTCTGGTCCAGTTTGATTACCTTCATCTGTGGTCTGTTATTGGTCGCTCGTGGGCGCCCCGATACTGCGCAACTTCGTCCGCGAGATATGTACTTGCTGACCACCGGCAGTTGGGTGGTGGTGTGTACCTTCGCTGCGTTGCCGATGGTCTTTATCAGCCACATCAGTTACACCGACGCTTTTTTTGAAACCATGTCTGGTATCACAACTACCGGTTCAACGGTACTGAGTGGTTTGGACACAGCCTCTCCTGGATTGTTGATCTGGCGTTCGATGTTGCACTGGTTGGGAGGTATCGGCTTTATCGGTATGGCCGTGGCGATCCTTCCTCTATTGCGAGTGGGCGGCATGCGTCTTTTTCAGACAGAGTCTTCAGACTGGTCGGAGAAAGTGACCCCGCGCTCCCATGTGGCAGCCAAGTACATCCTTTTCCTCTATCTGGGGCTAACGGGCGCCGGAGCACTGGCGCTCTGGATGGCCGGAATGACGCCGTTTGAAGCAGTCAACCACGCCATGTCGTTGATCTCTACCGGGGGATTCTCAACCTCGGACGCGTCACTTGGGCATTGGACACAGCCAGCTATTCATTGGGTAGCGGTGGTGATCATGATTCTGGGCAGTCTGCCCTTTACTTTGTATGTCGCGACATTGCGCGGTCATCGACGTGCGCTATTGAAAGATCATCAGGTGCGCGGATTTATCGGGTTCTTGATCGTTACCTGGCTGGCGGTGGGGACCTGGCTGTGCTTTCACAGTGATTACGGATGGTGGGATGCGTTTCGTATCGTGGCCGTCAATGTGACCTCGGTCGTCACGACCACCGGTGTTGCGGTAGGCGATTACACCTTATGGGGCAGCTTTGCCGTCCTGCTCTTTTTCTATCTGACCTTCGTCGGTGGATGTTCAGGCTCCACGGCCGGTGGTCTCAAGATTTTTCGTTTTCAGGTGGCTGCCGCGTTACTGGTCAGTAGCTTGAAACAACTGATTCATCCACGGGCAGTGATTCAGAAAAAGTACAACGGCCATCCGATTGATGAGGAGATCGTGCGCTCTCTTTTGACCTTTTCGTTTTTCTTCACGATCACGATTGCCGCTATTGCCCTGGGCCTGGCTCTGATTGGACTTGACTGGACAACAGCATTGAGCGGCGCCGCTACGGCGGTGTGTAACGTAGGGCCAGGGCTTGGCACGATCATTGGGCCGGCAGGTAATTTTTCATCATTACCTGATTCCGCAAAATGGATATTGACCGTTGGAATGCTCCTTGGAAGGCTGGAAATTCTGACGGTGCTGGTGCTCATAACGCCTGTGTTCTGGAGATATTGACCTCAGCCGTCAGGGAACACGGAGGTGGGGAGTTACTTGATCACTGCCAAAGGTTGAACAACGTGACTGGATATGATCTGGTAAGCGCTGTTTTCAGCGCGCCAGCTCCCCCAGGCCTGTGCAAGGCTCAGTCATCTTTTTTGATCATCTCCGAGGTTCCATGCAAATCGAGTTACAGGAGATACGCGACCACCTTCATCGTTTTCCTCCCTTTGATCAGTTGCCTCAGGAGTCGCTGGACGCAATAGCCCAGCGTATCGACGTCAGTTATTTCAAGGCCGGCAGCGATATCCTTGTGGCCGGTGCCGTCATTCAGGATTTGCACTATGTGCGCAGCGGTGCCGTGGAGATTTATCGGCGCAACGGCGATCTCTATAACCGCCTCGTCGAGGGCGATATCTTCGGGCAGGCGGGTTTATTACGCAGCAACAAAGTTCGTTTTCCTGCCAGAGCTCTGGAAGACAGCCTGATCTACTTTATTCCCGCCGATATGTTCGCAGAGTTGTGCGCGCAGCATGATGCGTTCGCTGACTTCGTCGAGGCTGAAGGCCACTCAAGGCTACAGACCGCCGTCGAGGCGCAGGGCCGCGCGAGTGAGCTGATCCAACTGAAATGCCGCGCCTTGATATCGCGTGAACTGGTGTGGGTGACCAGCGACACTTCAGTCCATGAAGCGGCGAAAGTGATGACAGAGCAAAGCGTATCTTGCGTTGTGGTCATGGGGCCTGAGGGGCGGCAAGCGGAAATGGTCGGCATTGTCACCGACCGGGATCTGCGGACCCGAGTGGTCGCTGAAGGGCGAAGTGACAGCGCTACATCCATCAGCGAGATAATGTCGGAGGACCCCGTTGCGATCCAGGCCGATGACTCGGTATTCGAGGCCATGCTGGTCATGTTGCGACGCAATATCCATCACCTGCCGGTCGCCTATAAAGGCAAGACGTTAGGTCTGATCAACCTGCCGGACATCATTCGGTATGAGTCCCAGAGCAGCTTGTACCTGGTCAACCGGATTTCCAATCAAACCTCAGTCGAGGGCCTGCGATCACTGTTGCGTGATCTGCGTGCAACTTACATCCGTATGGTGCGCGACGGCGCTACAGCGCACATGATCGGGAGCGCGATCGCAGGTGTTGGCCGCGCCTTCATCCAGCGCCTGATCGAGTTGGCGGAGAAACAACTGGGGCCGCCGCCCGTGCCGTATTGCTTCATGGTGCTGGGGTCGATGGCCCGAGACGAGCAGTTGCTGGTGACCGACCAGGACAATGCCCTGGTACTCGATGATCGATTCGACCCCGTTCAACATGACGAGTACTTCAAGCGCCTCGCCACCTTTGTCAGCGATGGCCTGGCTGTCTGCGGTTATAGCTATTGCAAGGGTGGAATCATGGCCACCAATGATCAATGGCGGCAACCGGTGCGGGTTTGGCGCGCTTACTTTGAGCAATGGATCGAAAAGCCCAATCCGGCGACCTTGCTTAACAGCTGTATTTTTTTCGATCTGGACGGGGTCTATGGTCAACTGGAGTTGGTGCAGGAACTCAAGGACTTGTGCGCTCGCAAGTCCAGTATCCATCCAGGATTTCTCCACGCCATGGCCCGGATTGCGCTTAATCGGACGCCGCCGCTGGGTTTCTTCCGCACGTTCGTGGTGGAAACAGACGGCCGGCATAAGGGCATCATCAACCTCAAGGGCCGAGGCACTGCGCCGCTGACCGACCTTATTCGCATCCACGCACTTGCTTGCGCAAGCACGGCGCAAAACTCCTTTGATCGCCTCGATGCAATCAGCAACACCCAGCTCATTCCACCGGACGCGCTGATGCAACTGCGTTACGCCCTGGAGTTCCTGTCCATGGTACGGATCCGGCATCAGGCCGACGCGTTGGAGCAAGGCACCATACCGAACAACTACATCGAGCCAGAGCGGTTCTCCACCAGCGAACGGCATAGCCTCAAAGATGCGTTTCAGGTCTTGAGTAACGCGCAGAATTTCTTGCGATTCCGTTACCCACTCAAGGGGCGGCAATCGTAATGAGCGCGGTGAAAGTCAATCGACAGTTCGAAAAAATAGACTGGGCTGCAAGGTTTCAGGTATTGGCCGAGGAGGTGAGTCATCCCCACCTGAAAAAATTCTATCAGGCCGGGGCTGTGCCGGCACACACCTTAATAGAGCATGTGCAACTGCTGGCGATGGACATTGAAACGACCGGTCTCGATGCCGAATCCCACAGCATTGTCAGCATTGGACTGATCCCGTTCACGCTGCAGCGGATATATTGTGGTCAGGCTCTGTATTGGGTCATACAACCGCCATCAGAGCTTAACGACCAGTCGGTGACGTTCCACCACATCACCCACTCCGACATTCTGGACGCCCCGGGACTTTCCGAGATAGTCGGGGAGTTGCTGGAAGCCATGGCCGGTAAAGTCATGGTCGTGCATTACCGAAACATAGAGCGGGGTTTCCTCGATCAGGCGCTTCGCCTTCTGTTGGGGGAGGGCGTGCAATTTCCGGTTATCGACACGATGCAGTTGGAAGCACGAATGCATCGACAAAAACGAACGTGGCTCGACCGATTGCTGCGCCGGCCCAGGCGTTCAATTAGGCTGGCCGACAGTCGCGCGCGCTACAACCTGCCGGCTTACCACGCGCACCATGCCTTGACCGATGCCCTGGCGGCTGCCGAACTGTTGCAGGCGCAAATAGCCAACCACTACTCACCGTCGACGCCGATTGAGGCACTGTGGAATTGAGGTCGCCTCTCAATCACTGAGCAGTCGATCTCAGGGGCATCGATCACCCTGCGCCCGTCAAGTTGCGCAAGCGGAGAAGGGGCAGGGGCAGCGCATGTCGATTAATGGCCTATCAGTGTGTCAATGCCCCAGGCTTGTCGTGAACGCCGAATCGATCCACGAGCGTGGCTGTCGCCCGGTTCATGCCAATCACATCGACCTGAATGCCTTCACGACGAAGCTTGAGCACCACTTTGTCCAAGGCCGTGACGGCGGTGATATCCCAGAAATGTGCTTCGCGCAGATCGATGGTGAGCGTTTCGAGCGGTTCATTGAGGTCGAACGCGTTGGCAAAGCGATCTGACGAGCCGAAGAAAACTTGCCCGATCACATAGTACGTACGGTGGCTATGTTCCGGATCTCGGCTGGAAGTGATGTCCAGGTAGTGGGCAATCTTGTTGGCGAAGAACATGGCGGCCAGCAAGGTGCCAGCGATCACACCAAACGCCAGGTTGTGGGTGACAACGACCACCACCACGGTCACCACCATTACAACGTTCGTGGACAGCGGGTGTTGTTTGAGGTTGCGAATGGAGCCCCAACTGAAGGTGCTGATCGATACCATGATCATCACCGCAACCAGTGCGGCCATCGGTATGCGCGCCAGCCAGTCCCCGAGGAAGATCATCATGATCAGCAACAACACGCCCGCGCTCAGCGTCGACAGGCGAGTTCGTCCGCCCGACTTCACGTTGATCATCGACTGGCCAATCATTGCGCAACCGGCCATACCGCCGATGAGTCCGCTGACGATATTGGCAACGCCCTGACCTTTGCATTCGCGGCTCTTATCGCTGGACGTGTCGGTCAGATCATCGACGATCGTTGCGGTCATCATCGATTCCAGCAAACCCACCACCGCCAACGCCGCGGAGTAGGGCAGCACGATGAGCAAGGTGTTCAGATTCAATGGCACGTCAGGCCACATGAAGATCGGCAGGCTATCCGGCAACGACCCCATATCGCCGACAGTGTGGATATTGAGCCCCATGGACACGGAAATCGCGGTAAGCACCATTGCGCGCAGCAGAGTTGGACCGCAGCAAGGAGGCGGTCAGGGTTTTGCGAGGGGCCGTAGCGCTAAGGCGGCGTAGGCTGCCAGTTGAAGCGGGACAAGGTGTTTCCTTCAGGAAGTCAAAAAATGACGCCAGGATCTTAGCCGGCGGCGCGGCGCCAACACAACCGCAAGGCGATGAGAGCGTGCCAGGCCACCGGCAGACTGGTTCTTTGCGCGATCAATACATCAGAGCGGCTGTTCAGTGGCCATTTTGGCCGTCTCAGGAGCCATGGCATCAGGTAATGAAGCGACATAAACAGTTCGCGAAGGGAATGCGAAACTGACGCCGAGTTCGGCAAAAGCTCCCATCATCTCGATGTTTATTGCTTGCTGAACATCCATGTAAACGTTGTAGCTGGGATCAAGCACGATATACACCGTTTCGAACTCCAGGGCGCTATCGCCGAAACTGCGGAAATGCGAGCGATCGAACCGCGCCAGCTTTTGCCCTTTGATGATTTTCTCAATCCGCTGCGGTACTTCCTTGACCTGTTGGGCAGAGCAGTCGTAGGTCAAACCGACCTCAAACACAATGCGACGCTCTTGAAGGCGTTTATAGTTTTGGATGGTGCTGCCGATCATTTGCGCATTCGCCATCACGATCTGCTCGCCACCCAGGCTGCGTATCCGTGTGGTTTTCAGACCAACATGTTCGACCGTACCGGACAGCGAACCGACGACAATAAAATCGCCCACTTCAAAAGGCTTGTCGACCGCGATGGAGAGGGAGGCGAATACGTCTCCAAGGATATTCTGCACCGCTAACGCAATAGCAATACCGCCTACGCCAAGGCTTGCGACGAAGGCGGTGATGTTCACCCCGACATTTGACAGCATTGCCATGACCACGACGACCCACAGAAATACTTTCGCACCCCATAGGCTAAGCGTCGCCAAGGCACTGGCCTGGAATGTCTCGGCTGAGCCGTGGCGTCGAAAGTAGCGCGCTAGCGCCAATGCAATCGAACGGTTCGCCCAAAGGCCCGCTTGCAAAGCGACAACCACAAACCACAGGCTGCTGACACGCCCCAGCCAGCGTTCAGGCAAATCAAGAAAGCCGATGCCGATAAGGACCGAGGCTAAAAACAGAAGGGTGTTGCTGGTAACCGAGAGCACTTCGAGCGCGATATGACTGAGGTCTGCGTCGGGTAGCAAGGATCTCTTGCGGATTTTCTTGAGGGCAAATCGAATGGCCGTTCTGGCCAGGACGAAGCTTAGGATTGTTGCGAGGAGCGCCAGCAGCCAGTGCCCTAAAGCGATCCCCAGCAAACTGTAATTTACAAAAAGGTCAATAATGTTTTGAAGCATGCAGGTCTCCAGTAAAGCCCTGCGAGACATGTAACCGCATAACGAAATCACAGTCTCGCAGGTAAATCGAACTCACCTATCCATTTGAAAGCGATGACGCATCAGGATCGGGGTTCAGACAGCAGTCCTTTGACCAGAGAGACACATCCCACCATCAGCACAATAGCGAAAGGCAGACCGGTGGAGACCGCCATTGCCTGCAGCGCCACTAAACCACCGCCGAGCAGCAGGGCGATAGCAATCACACCTTCGATGACAGCCCAGAAAACGCGCTGCGGAACAGGCGCGTCGACCTTGCCACCAGCGGTAATGGTGTCGATCACCAGCGAGCCGGAGTCCGAGGAAGTGATGAAAAAGACGATGACAAGAATAATGCCCAGGAATGAGGTGATTTCCTTGAGCGGCAAATGCCCCAGCATGGCGAACAGCTTCAGTTCCAGGACGGCATCTTTAACGCCCACGAAGCCTTGAACGGTCGCTTGATCAATCGCCGTTCCGCCGAACGTCGTCATCCACAGTACCGAAACCACAGTAGGCACTAGCAGAACGGAGACCAGGAACTCTCGTACGGTACGACCGCGACTCACCCGGGCAATAAACATCCCGACAAAAGGCGACCAACTGATCCACCACGCCCAGTAGAAGGCCGTCCATCCCTCGGTGAACTCAGTGTCAGTTCGTCCAAATGGATTTGAAAGAGCAGGCAGATACTCGGCATAACTCACCAGGTTTTTGAAAAAACCCGTGAAGATGGCCAGGGTAGGGCCCACGACAATGATGAACCCGAGCAGAAGCAAAGCCAGGCCCATGTTGATCTGAGACAGCACCTTGACGCCCTTGTCCAGGCCGGCAAGCACCGACCATAACGCGACCATCGTGATGCCGATGATCAGCATTACTTTGCTGAGATTCGTCGACTTGATGCCAAAGAGATATTCGATCCCCGCTGCGGCCTGTTCCGCGCCGATGCCCAGGGACGTTGCCAACCCGAACAATGTCGCAAATACCGCGAGGATGTCGATGATATGCCCCGGCCAGCCCCAGACCCGTTCACCCAGCAATGGATAAAAGATCGAACGAATCGACAGTGGCAAGCCTTTGTTATACGAGAACAGCGCGAGCGACAGAGCAACAATCGCGTAGATCGCCCAAGGGTGCAGGCCCCAGTGGAAGATCGTCGTGGCCATTGCCAACTCGGCTGAGCCTTTCATATCACCTGCCGCGCCATTCAGAGGCGCCCAGTCAGTACGAACCCCACTGGCATCGAGCGTGACGCCCCCCATGGAGGCCGCGTAGTGCGACATGGGTTCGGCAACGCCGTAGAACATCAAACCGATGCCCATGCCGGCAGCGAAAAGCATTGAAAACCAGCCAAGATAAGTGTGATCAGGCTTGGCGTCTCGGCCGCCCAATCGAACCTTTCCCAGTGGCGAAACGATCAACGCCAGGCACAGCACAACAAAGATGTTTGCGACGCTCATGAAGAACCAGGCCAAATGGCTGGTCAACCAGTTACGGATCGAACTGAAGAGTGGTTCTACTTCGTTTTGCAGTGCCAGCGTCAAGATGACGAAGAGCACGATCGTGGCTGCCGAGATGATGAAAACTTTGCCGTGAATATCGAGCGAGAACGAAAACTCACCTTTGATATTGTCTTGACCGATGACGTAGTCAGTATCGATCAGATTGGCTGCTCCGCTTGGAGCCGGGATGCCATCCTCACTGGCAGATTGAGAATTAGCTGGTAGATCATCCATAGGGTTTTTCCCCATGAGAGCCTCCTTGGTAGTGGCACGCTTCTGCGTACGATGGTCTGTAGCCCCGCTGTTCCTATGGTAAAACGAGAATTTGCCGCTCTATCCTAACAAGTATTGAAACAAATCCCGAAAATCAATCGAAATCTCCAATCAATATCGACGTAGAAATGAATAGATTTATCCAGACACCTATACGTCGACAGATATATCTACTCATCGTTCGCTTTGGAATATTCGCGCGCCTGGCGGTCGGGCGAGCGAACGCGGCACTCAATGTGAACTCGATGTGCGATGCCATCGTCGATCAACAAGAGCGCATCTCTTTCAATGCGCTGGTCGTCGAGCGTCATTGAGGTGGTCTCTGTCGTGCCCTGATTGACTTCGAAGTGGTACTGGGTTGCACCGAAGCGGTAAGTCAACGTAAACCCGGGCCAATCCTGCGGGATCAACGGCTCAATCGTGAGCGTGTTGCCGCTACGTTGCAGGCCTAGCAGTGACTCCAGCGGTACATCCAGCCTGCCGAGCCGGTATACCAAGTCCAGCCGCCACGTCCGGCGTGGGGTTCTTTAGCGTAAACATCGGCGGCCATCACGTAGGGCTCGACTTTGTAAGTCTCGATCCTTGCGTTGTTGAGCCGGTCGGCGGAGTTGAACAGGTTCAGCAACTCCCAGGCTTTTTCGGTATCGCCCAATTGAGCAAACGCCATGGCCGCCCAGATTGCAGCGTGGGTGTAGAGATAGTTATCCGCGCGGGGCAGCTACTCATTGCGGAATGGGCGAGGGTAAATAGACCACGAGGGAAGGGCGATAAGGCCATAGTAGACATAGAAATCGAACGCGTTCTGCGCCAGCAACTTCTAGGACTTTTTTCTTGTGACTTCTGGGGAGAGGAAACCGGACATAGCCTCACGGGACATTCCTGGTGTTGGGTCGTCGATCCTAACGACGGTACGAGTGATTTTCTTAAAGGTCTCAAAGGGTCTGCCATTTCAGTCGGCCTTCTGCATAAGCAAATTCCGGTATTGGGCGTGGTCTACACACCAGTCACTGTTGAGGGCTCGCCTGATTGCATCGCCTGGTCTGAGCGTCTACCCGATTTGTTACGCAATGGACAGCCAGTAGCAAGAAAGCTTACTGGACTGGCGTTGTCGAGCAGCTCCTACGTGATGGTGAGTGCCGCCGCGATCATCAAGCCAGAGATTATTCGTGAGCTCTGCACCCCCAGCAGTTTTGTTGCGATGCCCTCAATTGCCTATAGGCTTGCAAAAGTCGCCGCAGGAGATGGCGTCTGCGGAGTTTCTTTGTACGCGGTTTCTGCACATGACGTCGTTGCAGGACACGCGTTGTTGCGAGGTGCAGGTGGCATTTTGCTCAATGAAAATGGTGAGTCAATTTACTACGTAACAGAAGCAAACATGCAGACGGTCTCAAAACGCTGCTTCGGGGGATCAGAGATCGCGTGTCGGACATTGGTGGCTCGAGATTGGAATCGTATTTTCACAGCGGAGGAGAGCCAAGCTTAAACGCAATCATTTAATTTGGCGTTTATAATCAAGTCAAAACAATGTTGACGCCTAATATACGGGGACGGGGGATTATTGTTGCGAGATGGTCGCTCTTTTGAACACTGCTGTCGAATACGACCTAGACTACTATTAACTTAACTCAACTAAATAGATGTTTAGTTGAGTTGGTTGATGTTCTCCAAATAAAGACTGTTAAGGTACCTCTGGCGGTTGGTGGTGCATAGACTATCGTCAATAGCGCAAATCACTCGTCAGACATGACGTTTCATGACGTCCTGATGAGCTCCAACCTAATCTAAAAGGGAGCCAAATAATGGAAAAGCCTGTTAAAATTTGCACGTTTGAGCTCGACGTTATATTGGTAGACAAGGCGGGAAAACGCCTACCGAATCCGATGATTACGGTCGCTGTTGACAGTGAAACGCAAGTGATAACAGGGGTATACATTTCGACTGGCAAACCCCGGAGTACGGACAGCATTACGGAGCTTTGAATTCCCAGGCGCGCCAGGAGAATCAAGGGCTAACACGCAGGTTCAGTATTACTCTGTAAATTTGTTTTTTGACTTGTTAACCACCGTAGTTAACAAGTCAAAATTGTAGTTAACAACGGTATCGGGCTAGCATTTTCTGAGCTTTTTTATACAGCCAAATTCTGGCGAGCTTCCAGGGTATTTGGTGGGAGGAAAGCACCACAGGCTTCAATCGCAAGGTGGCACCGCCTAACCTGCAGCATCTGCATTTAAATCATACGGCGTTTGTCTTTACCACGCATAGCAGCCCTTCAAATCTGCGCACCAACTCCACGCTGAACGCTGCAGATTTCACACAGCGACGTGTTTTCGGATGGACTCGCCGCGTAAGTAATACCGTAAACGAGCGAGCTGGTCGCAAAAAAGCTCCTTCAATCAAACGAATAGGCGAATCCGCATACGATGCGCGATCACTCTCATCAAGGGCGCCATTTCTGGATCCGCTGCTCATGACGTAGAATCATGAACGATGACGGTCACAAAGGCCGCGCCAGAGCCTGTAGCGCGCTGATGATTGCTGGGCAAGTGATCTGCATGCATATCCGTGAACGTGAGGCGAAAGGCTCGATTTACACGATTACTTCCCATTTTTTTACACGTTACTTCTGAGAACTGCTGGCTTGATCTCCAGCACAAGTATTTCTGCGCAATATCCGCATTCTGTGTAGAAGGTTCAGGAACAAGAAAGGTCGCATGGGCCGCACGGAATGGGCTCTGAAGCCTGAAGAAGTAAAGTCTTTTCCTGGCAGCGAAGCAGCCAAGCAAAGGATTTAGTTCTCAAAATGAAAAGAGATTACTTCCGAGAGCTACACCAATCTCTGGGCACAACCAGGCCAATCCTGAAACATCTTGTTACGTGTAATGTATATTATGTTAAATGATGTGTCTGAACGGACCCTCTCGGTAACCGTGCCTTACATTTGAACAATTAAGCGCTATACGGTGAATCGAAGGACTTTGTAGATCTCGCAAACCACCTGCATCGTTGCGTCTTCGATCGTTCCTTCATTACGGCATAACACCCAGCCGTGATCGGCGATCGCTCGTTCGAACGCCTGGGTACAAGCGACATGATCCTCCAGCTTGTACATCACCGTACTGCTCAACCCACGCCGTCGTGCCGCAGCTCTCGCCCATGACAATTCAGGGTCGGTAACAACCCCGACATGCAGGTCTGGCACTTGCACGTTTCGATCAATGTTCAACTGCAGAATCTCTGCAAACGGGATCATTCGGCGAAACGCTGCATCAGACGGGTACCAGCGGTCGATCAGGATGAGGCTGTCGGGCGGCTGTTTAGTCAGCACGTGCTGCGAAATCCAGGCACGACTGTCAGCAAAGCGTTCACAAACCCTCAACTCCAAATCCCGGGTAGGATTTCTGACGAGTTTGTTCACGAGGGCCATAGTTTCACCCCTGTAGGGATCGCTTTTACTCTCGCAAAGCCGGATCACCTTTTTGTTGTCGGCCCTCAGTACTTTCGTAACGGCCTCCAACAGTGTGGTTTTACCGGCGCCCTTGGGGCCATCCAGAGAAACAAACAGCGGACGATTCATTCTTCACATAACGGTTGATATACGGTTTTTTAGCCCGGTTCGTTCCCTGGAACCGCTTGGCGCGACGACACGAAGAAGGACCGGATGAGCAGATGTCGACGAGCACTCTAACCCGGTTCCCGGCTAACGGGCTTCAAAATCCAGGTTTTCAGCCTTATTCATATCCGCTATTGAACCTCCGTCGCGTTGCACCCTCTGCATCCTTTGCTATATCTAAATTCCACAACGCAATCTAATGAGGCAACGGAATGTCAGTCGCGAAGAAAATGAGTGTGGGGCAACTGACGATGTTGACGGCCGTCAACATGTTGGGCTCGGGCATTGTGTTGTTACCCACCAAACTCGCCGAAGTCGGCGCCATTTCCATTCTTTCCTGGCTGATCACTGCAACTGGCTCACTGGCTCTGGCGTATGCCTTTGCCCGGTGCGGGATGCTCAGTCGCAAGACCGGCGGCATGGGTGGCTATGCCGAATATACGTTCGGCAAGGCCGGGAACTACCTGACCAACTACACCTACGGCGCGTCGCTGCTGATTGCCAATGTGGCGATCAGCATTACGGCGGTTGGCTACATCCAGGTGCTGTTCGACGTGAAGCTGGACTCGCTGCAAGTGGGTCTGGCGACCATTGCCTTGCTGTGGATCACCACCTTCGCCAACTTCGGTGGCGCGCGGATTACCGGGCGCATCGGTGCGGTGACGGTTTGGGGGGTTATTGCGCCAGTGGTGCTGGTGTCGACCATCGGCTGGTTCTGGTTCGACAGCAGCACGTACGCCGCTGGCTGGAACCCGCACAACAAGGGCTGGATGGAAGCTGCGGGCGCTTCCGTGGCGATCACCTTGTGGGCGTTCCTGGGGCTGGAATCGGCGTGCGCCAACACCGATGCCGTGGAGAACCCCGAGAAGAACGTGCCGATTGCGGTCCTAGGCGGCACCCTGGGGGCGGCGGTGATCTACATCGTTTCCACCAACGTCATTGCCGGCATCGTCTCCAACCCCGAGCTGGCCTCCTCCACCGCCCCGTTCGGGCTGGTGTTCGCCAAAATGTTCACGCCGCTGATCGGCGATATCGTGATGGCCGCGATGATTATGGCCTGCATCGGCTCGCTGCTCGGTTGGCAATTCACCATTGCACAGGTGTTCAAGAGCTCGGCGGACACCGGCTATTTCCTGCCGATATTCGCCAAGGCCAACAAGGCCGGCACGCCGATTGTCGGTATGCTGATCCTGCTCGCCGGGCAGACCGCGTTGGGCCTGCTCACCATCAGCCCGGACCTGAGCAAACAGTTCGACACCCTCGTCAACCTGGCGGTGGTGACCAACCTGGTGCCGTACATCCTGTCCATGGCCGCGCTGGCGACCATGCAGAAAGTGTCCAACGTGCCCGCTGGCAAGGCGCTGGTGACCAACATCATCGCCTGGGTCGCGGCGGCCTACAGCTACCTGGCGCTCTACAGTTCGGGCGAGCAGGCACTGATGCTCGGCGGCGTAGCGACGATCTTTGGTTACACGCTGTTCGGCTTCGTCAATAACCGCCTGATCCGCCTCGAAGCCCTCAATAACAGCGTGCCGACCCAAACCGTCAGCGCACAGCACATCACGGGCGAGCCGGTGCCGGTCAACCGCTTGCAATCCGCCACTTTGGAGCCTCAGTCATGACGCAATATCGACAAACCCTCGGGATGCTCACGCTGCTGGTGAGCAACCCGCCGGACAAACGCACCGTCTTCGGTCGCGCCCTGGATCAATTGATCCACGATGTGGAAGAACGCGCCGTCCACGTCATCGCCTCGGAAACCCTCAGCGATGCGACGTCGATCCTGTGCACCGATCCTGCCGTGCAATGCGTGTTGCTCAGCTGGGAAATGGACAAGAGCGAAAACCACGAAGAATGCATCAAATTGCTGGTCAGCCTGCGCGAACGCAATACCCGCGTGCCGGTGTTCCTGATCAGTGACCGCAGCACCGCGTCGAACATTCCGCTGGTGGTGATGCAGCACGCCGACGACTTTATCTGGCTGCCCGAGGACACCAGTCGTTTCCTCAGCGGGCGCATCCTCGCCGCCATCGAACGCTATCGCCAGGCCGCGCTGCCGCCGATGTTCGGCGCGCTGGTGAAGTTCGCCCGTACTTATGAATATTCCTGGCACACCCCCGGCCATGCCGGCGGCACCGCGTTTCTGAAAAGCACGGCGGGCCGGGCGTTTTATGAGTTCTTCGGGGAAAACCTCCTGCGTTCCGACCTGTCGATTTCAGTCGGTGAACTCGGTTCGCTGCTCGATCACAGCGGCCCGATCGGCCAGGGCGAACGCTACGCCGCCAAAGTCTTCGGCGCCCACCGCACCTATTACGTGACCAACGGTTCATCGACGTCCAACCGCGTCATCCTCATGGCCAGCGTCACACGTAATCAGATTGCCCTGTGCGATCGCAACTGCCACAAGTCCGCCGAACACGCGATGACCCTGTCCGGGGCGATCCCGACCTACCTGGTGCCGACCCGCAACCGCTTCGGCATCATCGGCCCGATCCTGCCGCAAACCCTGAGTGCCGAAGGCGTGAAAGCGGCCATCGCCAACAACCCGTTGGTCAGGGACGGCATCGACCCGACGCCGGTCCACGCGATCATCACCAACTCGACCTACGACGGCCTGACCTACAACGTCACCCGGGTTGAAGAGCTGTTGGGCCAGAGCGTGGATCGCCTGCATTTCGACGAGGCCTGGTACGGTTACGCGCGGTTCAATCCGTTGTATCGCGAGCGCTTCGCGATGCACGGCAGCCCGGACGATCACGACGCGTCCAAGCCCACCGTGTTCGCCACCCAATCGACCCACAAACTGCTGGCCGCCCTCTCCCAGGCCTCGATGATTCACGTGCGCAACGGTCGCAATCCCATCGACCACGGGCGTTTCAACGAGTCGTTCATGATGCACGCCTCCACCTCGCCCAACTACGCGATCATGGCCTCCTGTGATGTCAGCTCGGCGATGATGGAAGCCCCGAGTGGGCAGATCCTCACCACCGAGTCCATCGAAGAAGCCGTGTCGTTCCGCCAGGTCATCTCGCGCATGCACAACGAGATGCTGAGCAAGGACGACTGGTTCTTCACCTGCTGGCAGCCGCCGTCGGTACACGTTGGCGGCACGACCGTTCCATTCCATGAAGTCGATCCGGTGCTGCTGAAAACCGAGCCGAACTGCTGGGTCCTGCACCCGAACGAGGTGTGGCACGGTTTCGGTGACATCGAGGACGGCTACTGCATGCTGGACCCGATCAAGGTCTCGGTGCTCAGCCCCGGCATGGGCGACGACGGCAATTTGCTCGACTCGGGTATTCCGGCCTGTGTGCTCACGGCGTACCTCGGTCGCCAGGGCATCGTGGTCGAGAAAACCACCGATTTCACCATCCTGTTCCTGTTCTCCATCGGCATCACCAAAGGCAAGTGGGGCACCCTGGTCAACGCCCTCCTCGACTTCAAGCGCGACTATGACAACAACGTCGAGCTGGAGCTGTGCCTGCCGGACCTGCTGGCCGCCAACCAGACGCGATACGCCGGCATGGGCCTCAAGGACCTGGCCGACGACATCTTCGCCGCCATGAAGAAACACAAGACCACCGCCAACATGGCCCAGGCTTTCGGCATGCTGCCCAAAGCCGAATTCAGCCCGGTGCAAGCCTACGAGAAACTGGTGCGCAACGACATCGAACGGGTCACCCTGGAAGAAGCCGCCGGACGCATCGTCGCTACCGGCATCGTGCCGTATCCGCCAGGCATTCCATTGCTGATGCCAGGCGAAAACGCCGGGCCTGCGGACGGGCCGCTGCTGGCGTATCTCAAGGCGCTGGAAGCCTTCGACAAATCCTTCCCCGGGTTCACCCATGACACCCACGGGATCGAAAGCGAGGCCGGGGTTTATACCTTGCTGGTGCTGAAATGAGGTAGGCGGTTCGCCGGAACATAAAAACGCCCTGACGACCTGTCGGGGCGTTTTTGTATCTGCAAGAAGTGCGTGAGCGTGTGGCCCTGTTCGCCCCGGCTCGCTGGCTGCCGCCGGGCGGAGTGGCAAGTTCCAAGCGCTGACGTACACTGCGTACACCCACTGCGAACGAATGACGGTTCATGGATCGACAGGTCCCACGGCAATCCGGGCATCACGTAACGATCTGGGTGAAGCCAGCATGAAAACGCTCACGACCCTTTTCACCCGTCTGTTTGCTGCCAGTCTTTGGGTGGCGACCAGCACCTGTGCCCAGGCGGCCGACCCGCCACCCCCGCTCAAGACCACCTTCGACTGTGCCCAAGCCAAAGCCTCCCTCGAAAAGCTGATCTGCCGTGATCCACAACTGTTGCAGATGGACATGGAACTGACGCGTCTCTATCGCCTGGCGCTCACCGATGAACGTTCAGTACCGGCGCCGGACAAAATCATCGTCGACCAGAAATTCTGGGCTTTGGAACGCAATCAGTGCGCCACCGATCCAGAGCCCAAGGTATGCGCGATCCGCCGCTACGCCGAGCGCGCCCATCAGTTGCGCCAAGGCTCGGTGATAGTGCGGACCAAGGACCCGGACCGACTGACCGAAGGCCCGCAAACGATTCGATGTCCCGGACTTGATACGCCGATTGCCGCGACCTTTTTCAGCACCCAGCCGGCGGTGGTGTACCTGAAATGGGCGAACACCTCGGCCACCCTGAGCCAGGTGCCGAGTGATGCCGGCGCCCGGTACTCCGGCAAGGATCGCCAGGGGATTTACAGCTTCTGGCAAGACGGCAACACCGTCCTTTTCCAGAAGCCAGGCTCAGGGCAAATGAGTTGTACGGCCGAACCTGAGGGTTGATTCAACCCAGGCAAACGTCGTCATCCACCGCAAACGCATCACGCAAATAGTCGGTAAACGCCCGCACCCGCGCCGATTGGCGGCGATCCGGAGCAAACAGCGCATGGATCGGCAATGACGGCGGTGTGTAGCCGTCCAGCAACGCCACCACGCGCCCGGCCTGCAAGTCCTCACGAAACAACCACGAGGGCGACAGGGATACGCCCAAGCCACTCAGCACCATCTGCCGAATCGCTTCGCTGTTGTTGCTGCGCACATTGCCTTTGATCTGGACGCTGCGCCATTGGCCGTCGTGCTCGAAGCGCCAACTGTCGAAGTGCTCCAGTTGATTGAAGACCAGGCAATTGTGGTCGCTCAAATCATCCGGTGCCGCCGGCACGCCGTGCTGTTCAAGATAGCTGGGGGCGGCGAACACCCGGCGTCGCGTCAGACCAATGGGCCGGGCGATCAGGCTGCTGTCCTTCAACTCGCCAATGCGCACGGCGACATCAATCCCCTCGCTGATCAAATCAACGTTCTCGTCGCTCAATTGCAAATCGATCGACACGTCGGGGTGTTGCTGGAGAAAACCGTGCAGCCGAGGCGCGATCTGGATCCGTCCGAAACTGCCCGAAGAAGCGATGCGCAATGGCCCGGCCACCCGCTCCTGGCCGGTCTGGAAGCTGTGTTCGGCATTGTCCACCGCCGCCAGAATCTGCCGACAATGCTCGTAATAACGCTGACCTTCGTCCGTCAGACTGAGGTTGCGCGTGCTGCGGGCGAACAGCCGACCGCCCAGCCTGTTTTCCAGGGCGCCGATCTGCTTGCTGATGGTCGGCTGGCTGAGCCCGAGCTCCCGGGCCACGGCCGAGAAACTGCCCCGCTCCACCACCCGCAGGAAAACTGCCATCGCTTCCAATGTATCCATGACTGCCTACTTGGCGATGATTTGGAATGAATACTATAGGTATTTACGCTCTTATCGGAATCGCTCGACTGCGTGAGACTGTGCCCATCGCCCCAAAACAGTTCAACAGGAGTTCCCATGAGCCAGACCACCATGCACGCCGCCGTCGCCTTGAATGCCGGTGCCGCCCTGCAACTGCAGAACCTGCCACGGCCTGAAATCAAGACTGGCCAGGTGCTGATCAAGATCATCGCCAGTGGCGTGAACCCATTGGACACGAAGATCAGCAGCGGCCAGGGCGGTCATGCGCGGCAACCGTTGCCCGCGGTGTTGGGCATGGACCTGGCCGGGGTTGTCGAAGCGGTCGGTGTCGACGTTACGGCGTTCAATATCGGCGATCAGGTCTACGGCATGGCCGGTGGGATTGGCGGTCACCAGGGTTCGCTGGCGCAATTCATTGCCGTCGATGCCGATTTGCTGGCGCGTAAACCGCGAAACCTGAGCATGCGCGAAGCTGCCGCCCTCCCCTTGATTTTCATCACCGCCTGGGAAGGCTTGGTGGATCGGGCCAAGGTCCGGGCCGGGCAACAGGTGTTGGTGCAAGGTGGCGCCGGGGGTGTCGGGCATATGGCCGTTCAGATCGCCAGGGCTCGCGGGGCCGACGTGTTCGCCACCGGCAGTGGCAAGGGCCTGGCAATCATCGAGGGCTTCGGCGCCACGGCGATTGATTACCGCAGTCAGGCGCCGGCCGATTATCTTGAGCAACACACCAACGGCGAAGGGTTTGACATCGTGTATGACACGGTCGGCGGCGCGACACTGGACGCCTCGTTCGATGTCTTGAAGGTCTACACCGGCCACGTGGTGAGTTGCCTGGGCTGGGGCGAACACAAACTTGCGCCGCTGTCGTTCCGGGGCGCGACCTATTCCGGCGTTTTCACGTTGCTGCCGCTGATCACCGGAAAAGGCCGCAAGCACCACGGCGAGATCCTCGCTGAGGCCACGCGGATGGCTGAAGCCGGGCAACTGCGGGTGCTGCTGGACGACCTACGCTTTACCCTGGAAAACGTCAATGACGCTCACGCCATCGTTGCTGCGGGACAGGCAATCGGTAAAGTAGTGATCGACATCTGACCGATCCCTGCCTGGATACTCATGAATGAGCGTTAAACCGAAACTCCGCATCCTATGCTGCGCCGGCCTCAGCCTTATCGTCCTCGACGCCCAGGCCAGCGCGCCACCCGAAACCTTGCAACCGCTGTTGGTGACGTTGAACGAACGCCTGAACATCGCTGACCTGGTCGCCCTGACCAAATGGGACAGCGGCAAGCCGATACAGGACAGTCCACGGGAAGCTCAAGTCATCGCCAACGCCAGGCAATTGGCTACAGACCGCAAAATGGACCCCGAAGACGTCGGCCAGTTACTGGCAGCGCAGATGGAGGCCAACAAACTGGTGCAATACGGCCTGCTCGCCAAATGGCAAGCCACCGGCAAGGCACCGGACACCCCGCGCCCAGACCTCGCCAAACAAATCCGGCCACGCCTGGATGAGCTGCAAAACCGCCTATTGCAGCAATACGCCGACTTCACGCCGTATCGAAAGGATCCACAGTGCGCGGACTGGATCGCAAAGGCACGCGCCCACCTGGCCACCGATCAGTTGCATGAACTGGCATTGATCCGCGCCACGGGGGAGTTGTGTACCGGTAAACCGTAACGCGATCCGTAGCAGTTGGCGCTCGGCTTGTAGCAGCTGTCGAGCCCCAGCGAGGCGGCGTCTGGCGTTATAGCAGCTCTGCTACAACGCCAAACGCAGGCGACGCCACGCGCTCACGTACTCGGCGATTTATGCCACGGATAGCCTTTCGCGCTGAGTTCAAAGGCGTAATCGAATAACCGCTTCATGTACGCGCCATCGAATTTGCGACTACGAGCGCCATCAAAATCGGCGCCGATGTACGCCAGATTGAAGTCCGCGCCGTCCTGTTGGGCAATCCGGTAGATTCGATCGAGGTCGCTGATGCCCTGGGTCTGGATCAAGGTGCTGATGGCTCGGCCGCCGATACTCAAGGTACGACGCTTGGTGCCGGACCACTGCGGTTCCAGTTTGCCGTTGCGAATCACGTAGAAATGCCGCTCCCGGCGCAAACGCGCGCCGGTCACCTGGTTCAGCGCCATCACGGTGCCCGGTGGGTAAAGGAACACCTGGGTGAGGACGCCGCCGTCCACGTGCATTTCCTGAAACTGTTTGCCGTCGACTTCTACATCGATCATCACCGGTGAGACCGCGCCGGGAATGCTCATCGACGCCACCATGATGTTGCGAAACAGTTCGAGCGCTCCTGGTGCACCGCTGGCGGCAATCGCGCCCATGTTCCAGGTGACGGCCCGCCCTGAATCCAGGTCGGTGGTGCCGATCATCAGCAGTCGTCCCTTGGCGTATTGCCCGGCGATGGCCGCCAGCACTTCGGCGCTGACGTACTTGGCAATCAAGCGCGACAGTGGCTTGCTGTCGGCCATACCGTCGCTCGCCAGGCGGGTCAGCATGCTGCGCGAATGGAACACGTCTTTGGGACCGATGCCCTTGCAGATCCCCAGAATGATCCCGTCATACTCGGGCCCCAGGTAAGCAAACGGGGCCACCAGGGCGCCGGCGCTGATGCCAGTGACGACCTTGAACACCGGTCGGGAACCATGCAGGGTCCACCCGGCAATGATGCCAGCGGCGAAGGTGCCGGCGTCGCCACCACCCGAGACGGCCAGCATATCGGCCAGCGGCAGCCTGTCATCCGGTGCCTCGGTACTGGCGAACGCCTCGTACTCTCGATGGTTGGCCTCACTCGCATCCCGGATAAACGACGTCAGGTCCTGGTCCAGCCAGTAACGCGCATTGGGGATACCAGGGATGACCGCTTGTTCCGTTAGCGCTTGAGGCACCGCATCACGACGTTGCAGGCAGCCTTGGCGCAACATGTTCAGCGTTGAGGCGCTGGGCCTGGGTAGAAAGGGTTTCAACACGCCTCCTCCGGTCCCTGCCATCGACAGAGAACGTGCTCGACTATTCGGTGAAATGGCCTCGCCCATCATGCGCGCGCCCTGTAACCGTGACTACCCACTCAGGGACGCCCGGTCTGTCTTGCAATGGATTCAACGCAGCTTCAACGGATCGACCAATTGCGCCGCAATCGCCATTCCCACCAGGTCCGGCAAGGTATTGGCCTGCATCCGTTTCATCACCCGTGAGCGATACAAGTCGACGGTTTTCGCGCTGACGCCCAATTGCTCGGCGATTTCCTTGGTGGTGTAACCCTGCACCAGCGGCAGCAATACGTCGCGCTCCCGTGGGGTCAGGGTCAGCATGCGTGCCTGCAATTCTTCGTGGCCCACATTGCCCGAGCGATTGGCCGCGCAGTTGCTGAGGGCCTGTTGCACGCTGTCGAGCAGCAGCTGTTCGTTGTAGGGTTTTTCGATGAAGTCATGGGCGCCGGCCTTGAAGGCACGGACCACGATCGGCACGTCGGCGTGGCCGCTGACGAAGATGATCGGCAGGTTCAATTCGCGCAGGCGCATTTCTTCCTGAACGTTCAAACCGCCCATGCCCGGCATGCGCACATCGAGCAACACGCAGGCGTTGAGCCGTGCGTCGCAAGCCTCCAGAAATTCGACGCCGCTGGTAAACGGCAAGGCCTTGAGGCCCACCGACTCCAGCAGCCAAACCGTCGAATCGAGCATGCCTTGATCATCATCGACCACGTACACCACGTGCTCCGTCACACCTGCCATTGCGTCATTCCTGTTGTTGTTTTATGGGGCCGGCCAGTGGCAAACGGCAGTAAACCAGCAGCCCGATCGGTTGCCGCCGCGCCCGTAACTCGCCGCCGAAACCTTCGATGATGCTGCGGCTCATGGACAATCCCAGGCCCAGGCCATCCGGTTTGCTGGTGAAGAACGGGGTGAATATTTGCTCCAGTTCCGGTTCGCTGACGCCCGGCCCCTGGTCATGCACGCTGATCTCCACCGTGGCCGCACTGCCCTGCCCCGCAGCCATCACGATCAGCGACGGGCGGCCCGGATGTTGTTCGCGGTTGGCATCGATGGCGTTGCGCAACAGGTTGAGCAGTACTTGTTCCAGCAGCACCCGGTCGGCGTAAACGGGCGGCAGATTATCCGGCAGTCGATCCTCGATTGTCACTTGGCAATGGGTCGCTTCCCAGGCACACAAGCGCACCGCCTCACGGGCGACATCCACCATGTTCAGCGCCTGCATGCGCCGCTGGCCCTTGCGCAGGAAGCCGCGCAAACGCCGGATGACTTCCGAGGCATGGGTGGCGTGCAACGTGATGCGTTCCAGGCCCTGGGCCACCCGTTCCGCCGCCTGGGGATTGGTCGCCAACGCCTGCATATACCGCTGGCTGGCGTTGGCGTAATTGACCACCGCCGCCAGGGGCTGGTTGATTTCGTGGGCGATGCCCGAGGCCAGTTCCCCCAGCGTCACCAGGCGCGCGGTGTGGGCCAGTTCATCTTCCAGGCGTCGGCGGTTTTCTTCGCCCTGTACCCGCGCGGTGATGTCCCGGGACACGCACACCACTTCGACCACCGCCCCGGTGTAGGTCTCGCGAATCGCCCGGCTGGCGGTTTCGAACCACAGGTAATGCCCGTCACGATGGCGGATGCGATACGTCATGGTGTGATAACCGTTCTGCTCCAGGGCATCGCGCGCGGTTTGCACCAGATTCGCCAGGTCCTGGCCGTGGAACAGGCCTTGGGCCATTTGCCCGCGCAGCGCTTCGGGCCAATAGCCGAGCAAGGTCCAGGACGCTGGCGATGCATCCAGAAAGCGCCCGTCCGGGGTGTGCCGGGAAATCAGGTCGGTGGTGTTCTCGATGATCAGCCGGTACAGCCGCCGCGCCGTGGCCGCTTCACGCTCGGCCAGCACTTGGGCGGTGGCCACGAGGCAGCGGGCGAACACGCGGTTGTTGGGCGGATCGGGGATAAAGGTCCAGATCAGAATCTGCGTCTGAAACTGCGCCTCGACCCCTTCGATCGCCCGCTGCTGCGCCAGGCAGGCGCGCACCAGGTCGCGATGATTTTTCGGCAGAAACCCGAGCACGTAGCTGTGCGGATGCTGTGCGAGCAATGCCAGCAGCGCTGCATTCAACTCCAGCGGCTGACCCTGGCTATCGAGCAGCACGCTCGGCTGAGGGTCATGGCTCAATAAGAGGGCGTCAGGCGTCATCACCGGTCCACTGCGTAGGGAACGGCCAGAATATACCGGCCAGGAAGGAATCGCCGCATTCATTTAGCGCCCGAGGAATTATATATAGTATTTGTACTATACAACCTAGGTTGTACTTCCATATCGACGGTGGATTGTTATATAAAGCAGACCGGACATAAAAGTTGACCTCAGCGGCTACGCTGAACAGGTCAGCCATAGAGCTAACAATCAGCCACCGAGTACCCGTCATGTCGATCTTCGA
The DNA here is from genome assembly GCF_055179735.1 of Pseudomonas sp. Emmai. Lineage (NCBI taxonomy): Bacteria > Pseudomonadati > Pseudomonadota > Gammaproteobacteria > Pseudomonadales > Pseudomonadaceae > Pseudomonas > Pseudomonas sp. Emmai. The sequence goes on from NZ_CM143685.1 coordinate 4,027,675, forward strand.
ACAAGGGCTTAGCCCTACGGCTGTCAATCATATCGCCTTGTCGCCGCTCAGCTTCCTCGAGCGCACCGCCCACGTTTACCCCGACTACCCCGCCGTTATTCACGGCTCGATCCGCCGCACCTGGGCGCAGACCTACACCCGCTGCCGACGCCTGGCTTCGGCGCTGGCCGGGCGTGGCATCGGCAAGGACGACACCGTCGCGGTCATGTTGCCCAACATCCCCGAAATGCTGGAAGTGCACTTCGGCGTGCCGATGATCGGCGCGGTGCTCAACCCGCTCAACGTACGCCTGGACGCCGAAGCCATCGCCTTCATGCTGCAACACGGCGAAGCCAAGGTGCTGATCACCGACCGCGAATTCCACAGCGTGATTCACGCGGCCATCGGCATGCTCGATCACCCGCCGCTGGTGATCGACGTCAATGACCCGGAATACGGCGAAGGCCAGGCTGTCAGCGACCTGGACTATGAAGCGCTGCTGGCCGAAGGCGATCCGGCGTTCGCCTGGCAATGGCCGGATGACGAGTGGCAAGCCATTTCGCTGAACTACACCTCCGGCACCACCGGTAATCCGAAAGGCGTGGTCTATCACCATCGCGGCGCCTACCTCAACGCCTTGGGCAACCAAATGACCTGGGCCATGGGCAACCACCCGGTGTACCTCTGGACCCTGCCGATGTTCCACTGCAACGGTTGGTGCTACCCGTGGACCATCACGGCGCTGGCCGGGGTGCATGTGTTTCTGCGCCGGGTCGATCCACAGAAAATCCTCACCCTGATCCGCGAGCACCAGGTGACTCACCTGTGCGGCGCGCCCATCGTGCTCAATGCGCTGGTCAACATGCCGGACTCGGCCAAAGCCGCCATCGATCACCCGGTCAACGCCATGGTCGCCGGTGCCGCGCCGCCGGCCAAAGTCATCGGCGCCGTGGAAGAGATGGGCATCAAGGTCACTCACGTTTATGGCCTGACCGAAACCTATGGCCCGGTGACGCTGTGTGCCTGGCATGCCGAGTGGGATGAACTGCCGCTGGATGAGCGCGCGCAGATCAAGTCCCGCCAAGGCGTGCGTTATCCGACGCTCGAAGGGGTGATGGTCGGCGACTCGACCACCCTGAAACCGACCCCGCGCGACGGCAAGACCATCGGCGAGATCTTCATGCGCGGCAACACCGTGATGAAGGGCTATCTGAAAAACCCGACCGCCACCGCCGAAGCGTTTGAAGGTGGCTGGTTCCACACCGGCGACCTGGCGGTGTGTCATCCCGATGGTTATGTCGAGATCAAGGACCGACTCAAAGACATCATCATTTCCGGCGGCGAGAACATTTCCACCATCGAACTCGAAGGCGTGCTTTACCGCCATCCGGGTGTGATGGAAGCCGCTGTCGTTGCCCGTCCCGACGAAAAATGGGGCGAAACCCCCTGCGCCTTTATCACCTTGAAGGCGGATCACCAGGACGTGCGCGAGGCGGACATCATCAGTTTCTGCCGCGAACACCTGGCCGGGTTCAAAGTGCCGCGCACGGTGATCTTCACCCTGTTGCCGAAGACGTCCACCGGCAAGATCCAGAAGTACGTACTGCGCGACAGGGCCCAGGCGCTCTAACCCTCCCACGCTGAACCCTTCAAGCGGCAGGTCGCGAACCTGCCGTTTCGGGCTCGTGCGCGCCGGATTCGGCGCAACGCGGCCCTGCCCCCACACACCGACAACAAAAACAATGTGGAGCTACCGATGATCGACATCCATTCAACCGACACCCAGCGTTGCGAACGGATTCGCGCGAATCCGAAATTCCTCCAACTGGTCAGCAGCCGCTCGCGCCTGGCCTGGACGTTGAGTGCCACAGTGCTGGGCACCTATTACCTGTTCATGCTAGTGGTGGCGTTTGCCCCGCAATGGCTGCATGCACCGCTCGGCGAGCACCGGATGTTGACCCTGGGCATGCCGGTGGGCGCGGCGATCATCATTTTTTCCTGGTTGCTGACGGGGTGGTACGTCTACCGCGCCAACACCCGGTTCGATGCGCTCGGCGCGGCGATTCTTGAGGAGAGCAAGTGATGAAGCGGCTCAGAAAGCTTTGCCTCGCGGGTGCAGCCCTGCTGTCGTCCGGCGTCGTACTCGCCGCGCCGCTGACCGGTGCAGTGGAGAAACAACCGCTCAATCTGAACGCGATCAGCATGTTCTTTGTGTTCGTGCTCGGCACCCTGTGCATCACCTGGTGGGCTGCGCGGCAAACCAAATCCACCTCGGATTTCTACACCGCGGGTGGCGGCATCACCGGGTTCCAGAATGGTTTGGCGATTGCCGGTGACTACATGTCCGCCGCCACGTTGCTCGGGCTGTCGAGCCTGGTGTTTGCCAAGGGTTACGACGGTTTCATCTACACCATCGGCTTCTTCGTCGGCTGGCCGATCATCACCTTCCTGATGGCCGAGCGCTTGCGCAATCTGGGGCGCTACACCTTCGCCGACATCGTGTCCTATCGACTGGACCAGAACAAAGTGCGGATCTTCGCCGCGTTCGGGTCGCTGACGGTGGTGTGCTGCTATTTGATCGTGCAGATGGTCGGTGCCGGGCAGTTGATCAAATTGTTGTTCGGCCTCGACTACCCGGTGGCGGTGGTGATCGTCGGTGCGCTGATGCTGGTGTACGTGATCTTCGGCGGCATGATCGCCACCACCTGGGTGCAGATCATCAAGGCTGTGTTGCTGCTCGCCGGTGGTACGACCCTGGCGGTCATGGCCATGTCGCAATTCGGTTTCAGCTACGAAACCCTCGCCGCCAAAGCGGTCCAGGCCCACGCCAGCGGCTGGAACATCATGGGGCCAGGCGCAATGCTCGCCGACCCGATCAACACCGCGTCCATGTCCCTCGGGCTGGTATTCGGGATTGCCGGGTTGCCGCACATCCTGATGCGCTTCTTCACCGTGCCGAACGCCAAGGAAGCGCGTAAATCGGTGTTCTACGCCACCGGTTTCATCGGTTTCTTCTTCCTCGTGGTCTGCACCTTGGGCTTCGCGGCGATGGTGATCATCGGCACCGATCCGCAGTACTACGTCAACGGTGAAGTCGGCGGTGCCTTGATCGGCGGCGGCAACATGGTTGCCATGCACCTGGCCAAAGCGGTGGGTGGGAACCTGTTCTTCGGTTTCCTCGCGGCGGTCGCGTTCGCCACCATTCTGGCGGTGGTCTCCGGACTGGCCCTGGCCGGTGCCTCGGCGATTTCCCACGACCTGTACGCCACGGTGTTCAAGAAAGGCAAGGCCAGCGAGAAACAGGAAATGCGCGTGACGCGCATGGCTACCGTCGGCCTGGGCATCGTCGCGATTTTGCTGGGCATTCTGTTCGAGAAGATGAACGTCGCGTTCCTGGTGGGCCTGACGTTCGGCATCGCCGCGTCGACCAACTTCCCGGTGCTGATCATGGCCATGTACTGGAAAGGCCTGACCACCAAAGGCGCGATCCTCGGCGGTTTCGCCGGGCTGATCTGTGCGCTGGTGCTGGTGATTCTGTCGCCGGCCGTGTGGGTCACCGTGCTCGGCCATGCCCACGCGATCTTCCCCTACGACCACCCGGCGCTGTTCTCGATGCCCCTGGCGTTCCTGGTGATTGTGGTCGTGTCGAAACTCGACCGCAGCGTGCGCGCCGACAAGGAACGTGATGCCTACGCCGACCAGTTCGTGCGCGCCCAGACCGGTCTCGGTGCCGCCAGCGCTTCCAGTCATTGATTGAAAAAGCACGGCCCGCCGTCGCGGCGCCGTGCCCACCGTCCCAACGAGGTTCACGCTATGCCCGAATTCAACGCTCCCCTGCGCGACATGCGCTTCGTGCTGCATGAAGTGTTCAACGCCCCGGCCCTGTGGGCGCGCCTGCCGGCCCTGGCGGACAATGTCGATGCCGACACCGCCGACGCGATTCTTGAAGAGGCGGCGAAAGTTACCTCGCACCTGATTGCACCCTTGAATCGCAGCGGCGACGAAGAAGGCGCGCATTGGGTCTATGGCCAGGTCACGACGCCGATCGGTTTCAAACAGGCTTACACCACTTACATCGAAGGCGGCTGGGTCGGTTTGTCCGGCAACGCCGAGTTCGGCGGCATGGGCATGCCGAAGATGCTCGCGGTGCAGTTCGAAGAAATGCTCTACGGCGCCAATTCCAGCTTTGCGCTGTATTCGGCATTGAGTTCCGGTGCCTGTCTGGCCATCGATGCCCACGCCAGCGAAGAACTGAAAAACCTCTACCTGCCGCCGATGTACGAAGGCCGCTGGGCCGGTTCCATGTGCCTGACCGAAGCCCACGCCGGCACGGACCTGGGGCTGATCCGCACCCGCGCCGAACCCCAGGCCGATGGCAGTTACCAGCTCAGCGGCAGCAAGATCTTCATCACCGGCGGCGATCAGGACCTGACCGAAAACATCATCCATCTGGTGCTGGCCAAACTGCCGGACGCGCCGGCCGGGCCTAAAGGGATCTCGCTGTTTGTGGTGCCCAAAGTGCTGGTCAATGCCGACGGTTCCCTCGGCCATGCCAACGCCGTGAGTTGCGGTTCGATCGAACACAAGATGGGCATCAAGGCCTCGGCCACCTGCGTGATGAACTTCGACGGTGCCAGCGGTTGGTTGGTGGGTGAAGCCAACAAAGGCTTGGCGGCGATGTTCACCATGATGAATTACGAGCGCCTGTCCATTGGTATTCAGGGCATCGGTTGCGCAGAGGCGTCCTATCAGAGCGCGGTGAAATATGCCCGCGAACGGGTCCAGAGCCGATCGCCGGTCGGTACCCTGGCGCCGAGCCAGATCGCCGACCCGATCATCGTCCACCCCGATGTGCGCCGCATGCTGCTGAGCATGAAAGCCATGACCGAAGGTGGCCGCGCGTTTGCCAGTTATGTCGGCCAGCAACTGGATTTGGCGAAGTTCTCCGACGACGCCCGGGAGCGCGACAACGCGCAAACCCTGGTGGCGCTGCTGACCCCGGTGGCCAAGGCATTTTTCACCGACACCGGCCTCGACAGCTGCATCCACGGCCAGCAAGTGTTCGGCGGTCACGGTTACATCCGCGAATGGGGCCAGGAGCAACTGGTGCGTGACGTGCGTATCGCGCAGATCTACGAAGGCACCAACGGCATCCAGGCGCTGGACTTGCTCGGACGCAAAGTGCTGGCCGACAGCGGCGTGGCGCTGCGCCAGTTCACCGGCGAGATCCGCCACTTCGCCCATCAGCCCGACGCGCCCTACTCCATTCAACTGTTCGATGCCGTGCAGCGCTTGGAAAATCTCAGCGACTGGCTGCAAGACCAGGCCGCGACCAACCGCAATGAAATCGGCGCCGCGTCGGTGGAATACCTGCACTTGTTCGGGTATGTCGCCTACGCCTGGCTGTGGGCGCGAATGGCCCAGGTCGCGAAGAAAAAGCGCAGTGACGATCCGGCGTTCTACGGCGCGAAAATCGCCACCGCCGATTTCTACATCGAGCGTTTGCTCCCGCGCATTTTGAGCCTGGAGCAATCCATTCGCGCCGGCAGTGGCTCGTTGTATGGCCTGAGCGCCGAACAGTTCTGACGATTGAACCGCACGCGGCGCCCCCGCTCCTCATTTTGGGCGTTCGCGTTTTTTACTGAACAAGCCCTCGCCCGTCTGGCGAGGGAGCATGGCCGACTATTCCAACAATAAAAATAAAGGGGCTTCACCATGGACCGTCACACCCGCACGCTCGCTACCCGACTGTTACTGGCCGGTGGCGTCATCAGCCTCTCGGCCCCCGCTGCCGCTGACTTTATCAAGGACAGCAAAGCCAGCCTGGAACTGCGCAACTTCTACTTCAACCGCGACTTTCGCCAGGACAACGCTGCGCAATCGAAACAAGAGGAATGGGCCCAGGGTTTTCTGCTGCGCTATGAGTCGGGCTTCACGGATGGGTTGGTCGGCTTCGGTGTCGATGCTATTGGCCTGCTCGGGGTCAAACTCGATTCCAGCCCGGATCGCGCCGGTTCCGGGTTGCTGCAACGCCATCGCACCACCAGCAAGGGTGCTCAGGACGAGTACGGCGACTTGGGCGTGACAGCGAAGGTGCGCGCCTCGAAAACGGTGCTGAAACTCGGCACTTTGCTGCCGAAGTTGCCGACGGTGTTGGCCAATGATTCGCGGCTGTTGCCACAGACGTTCGAGGGCGGTCAGTTGACCTCGCTGGAAGTCGAAGGCCTGACCGTGGACGGCGGACGCCTGAAACAAGTCAACCAGCGCGATTCCTCCGACTATGAAGACATGGGCATCACCCGGACCGGCGCCAAAGGCATCATCACGCCGCACACCACCAGCGACAGCTTCGACTTTGCCAGCCTCAACTACAAATGGACCGGCAACCTCGCCACGGGCTACAGCTATGGCCATCTCGACAACCTCTACAGCCAGCACATGGTCAACCTGACTTACGTGTTGCCGGTGACGGCGGGCCAGTCGTTCAAGAGTGATTTGCGCTTTGCCCGCTCCACCGACGATGGCGGCAGCAACGTCGACAACAAGGCGCTGGGGGCGATGTTCACCTACAGCCTCGGCGGGCATGCGCTGGGCCTGGGTTATCAGAGCATGAGCGGCGACACCGGGTTTGCCTACATCAATGGCACTGACGCGTTCCTGGTCAACTTCGTGCAGATCGGCGACTTCGCCAGCAAGGATGAAAAGTCCTGGCAGGCCCGTTACGACTACAACTTCGCAGCCATTGGCGTGCCGGGGCTGACCTTCATGACCCGTTATCTCACGGGCGACAATATCGATCTGGGCGGCAATCGCCCGGAGGGAAAGGAATGGGAGCGCGATACCGATATCGGTTATGTCGTGCAGAGTGGCCCACTGAAGAACGTTGGGGTGAAATGGCGCAATGCGACCGTGCGCTCGACGAATTTCGGCAGTGATCTGGATGAGAACCGGTTGATCGTCAGCTATAGCTTGCCGATCTGGTAAGCACCACATGATCGTTCCCACGCTCCTGCGTGGGAACGATCACCGAAGCTGAACCACCACATCACCTGTAGGAGCAAGGCTTGCCCGCGAAAGCGTCGGCACATCCAACATTGATAGTGACTGACGCAACGTCTTCGCGGGCAAGCCTCGCTCCTACAGGGGGCGTGGTCGTCAGGCGGCGTTGCGGTCTGTTTGTGATCTTGTAGGAGCAAGGCTTGCCCGCGAAAGCGTCGGCACATCCAACATCGACAGTGACTGACACAACGTCTTCGCGAGCAAGCCTCGCTCCTACAGGGCTCGGCGGGTCGGCGACATCGGCGATAGTAGGTTAAGATGCCTGCAAATCAGGCTCGCCGCGAGACGCCCCGCATGACCGTTAACAACCCCAACACCCCCCGCCTGATCAAGAAATACCCCAATCGCCGCCTGTACGACACCCATACCAGCAGCCACTTGACCCTGGCCGATATTCGGCAACTGGTGGTCGATAAAGTCCCGCTCCAGGTGGTCGATGCCAAAACTGGCGAGGACTTGACCCGCAGTATTCTGTTGCAAGTCATCCTCGAAGCCGAAAGCGGTGGTGAGCCGATCTTCAGCAGCGAGATGCTGATGGGCATCATCCAGTTCTACGGCCCGTACCAGGGCGTGCTCGGCAGCTACCTGGATAAAAGCATCCAGACCGTGATCGACATCCAGTCCCAGACCGGCGCCCAGTCGTCCGAGGCCTGGAGCACCTTCATGCACCAGCAGGCGCCGGTGATGCAGGACTTGATGCGCCAATACGTCGATCAGTCCAAGGCGCTCTACCTCAATACCCAGAACATGTTCGGCCTGTTCGGCGCCAAGCCAGGCACCGATAACGGGACGAAAAAAAATGGCGATGGGGAATAATCCCATCGCCATCGGTGATGCTGGCCTGATCTGACTTATTTGTTGCCGTTGGTAGTCTTGGCACCCGCTTCTGGAGCAGCTTTGCCGGCGGCAGCGGTCGCAGCGTCGAAGCCACTCTGGGCTACATCAGACGCCTGCTTTACCGCCTTCTGTGCGCTTTCGAACACGGTACCGGCATTCGCCAGACCCGATTTGAAGGCCGCGACCACTGGCTCGGAGCCAGCCGGTGCATTCTTGCTGATCGACTCGACGAACTCATTCACCTGCTGAGTGCCCGCCTGGACTTGACCTTCGGTCAGTTTGGCGATCTCCGACTGGGTGCCGACGATCAGCGCCTGAACCTGACGATTGAATTCAGCCAGGCGTTCGGTTTGCGCGCTCGGTTGGGTGAACGACGCCTGCAAATCAGCGAAACCTTGTGGATCACGCACCGCCAGCAGCTTGCGCACGCCTTCGAAGTGCTCCTCGGTGGAGTCGCGCAGTGCCTTGAACTGCAACTGGCTCAGTTGTTCAACGCTGGCGAAGACTTTACCGCTGATCTGCTGCAACAGGTCGAGGTTGGCTTTCTGGGTGGCTTGCAGTTTTTCCGAGTTGAAAAAAGACATGCTGAAATCTCCTGGTACTGGAAGGCCCATTCAGGCCTGAGGACGCGACAGCGATCCGGGCAGTCGTCGCGTTAGCCTTGATATTGCAGTGCACAAAAAGGTTTGGCAACGGATATTTTGTGCACTGCAAAATAAACGGTACTCCTGCGGTGGTTATTCACTATAGACTCGTGAAAATCCGATGACCGGCCTAGCCATTGCTAGACTGGCTGACGATTCCCCCCGCACCGTGTCAGGAGTTCACCATGGGCCAGGAAGAAAATATTGCGCTGCAAGATGAGGGGCTTTCCCCGGCGACCGGGCTGTTCGAGCACCTGAATCACCTACAACAGCTCAATACCCGCAACGTGCTCGACGCGGTGCAGCAGCGCCAGGCAAAAACCTTCGCGCCGCTCAGCCAGGGCCAGCTCAAACAACCGACGGCGGCGCACTGGCAGGAATACTTCACCGACCTCAGCCAACGCAGCCTGTTGTTCTGGGACACCTTGCGCCAGCGCGGCGACAACACCTTGGCCCACGAGCGGGCAGGCTTTCCGCTGCTGCTCAAGTTCGAGCATGAAACCCTGGTCAACGGCGCCGACCTGCCGCGCCCGGTCAACTACTCACTGTTGCGCATCCTCAGCGCCGAACCAGCCATCGACAGCCAGCCACCGGTGATCATCATCGACCCGCGCGGCGGCCATGGCTCCGGCATCGGCGGCTTCAAGCAGGATTCACTCATTGGCGAAAGCCTGCGCGCCGGTCATCCCACCTACTTCATCTCGTTCAGTCACTCACCCGCTCCCGGGCAAACCCTGGCGGACATCGTCGCGGCGCAAGCGCGGTTCATCGAAACAGTCAGCGCCCGGCATCCCGCCAGCGCCAAACCGGTGGTGATCGGCAACTGCCAGGCAGGCTGGGCATTGATGGGACTGGCCGCCACACGCCCCGAACTGCCGGGGCTGATCATCGTCAACGGCGCACCGCTGTCGTACTGGGCCGGGGTCAATGGCCGCAACCCGATGCGCTACACCGGCGGTTTGCTCGGCGGTGGCTGGATGGCGCGTTTGGGTAGCGATCTGGGCAACGAGCGGTTCGACGGCACCTGGCTGGTGAGCAATTTCGAAAACCTCGACCCGGCCAACACCTATTGGGGCAAGTACTACCACCTGTTTAGCGAAGTCGACACCGAAGCCGCGCGCTTCCTCGACTTCGAACGCTGGTGGGGCAGCCCGACGCTGCTGAACGGCGAAGAAATCGAGATGATTGTCGACGACCTGTTCATCGGCAATCAGCTGTCCGGCGGCCTGGGGCGCAAGAGCAGCGGGCTCGACCTCAAGCGCATCGAAGTGCCCGTGGTGGTGTTTTGTTCCTATGGCGACAACATCACCTCGCCGCAACAGGCGCTGGACTGGATCGCCGATGTCTACCCCAGTGACCTGGCCTTGCAGAACGCCGGGCGGACCATTGTCTACCTGCGTCACGCGAGCATCGGCCACCTGGGGATTTTCGTCTCCGGCGAAGTGGCCCGGCGTGAACACCGCGAGCTGCTGGGTGCGGTCGAGACCATCAACGCCCTGCCCGCCGGGCTCTATGAAATGCTGATCGACGATCTACCCGACACGCAATACGCCGTGCGTTTCGAACCCCGACGCATCGCCGACATCCATGGCGAAGTGCCGCCGCCCCGGGATGATGATCGCGAATTCGCCCTGGTCGAACGCGCCTCGAGTATCAACAACAGCGTGTACGACGGCTTCATTCGGCCGTGGCTGCGTCCGTTGATCAATGAACCGACCGCCGATCTGCTACGCAAGGCCCATCCGTTCCATCAGCAACAAGTGCTCTGGAGCAGTTCGAACCCGGCCCTCTGGTGGCTGGCCGGCAGCGCCGCCCAGGTGCGCAATGAGCGTCGCCCCGCCGCCACCGACAATCCGTTGCTGGCCTGGCAGGCGTTGTTCTCCAACCAGGTTCAGGACACTTTGAACGCCTACCGCGATCTACGCGATGCCACCCAGGAACTGTGTTTCTACGGCGTCTACGGCGCACTCAACCAGCTCAGCGGCAACGTGCCAACGCGCGATCTGCAAGCCCACGCCGAGAACCACGACAAAGCACTGCTCGAACGCCTGCAAACCGCCCTGCCCCTGGGCGGCCTGATGGAAGCGCTGGTGCGCATCCTGTTCCTGCTGGACCGCGACAGCGACGCGCGAGGCAAAGCCAATCTCGACAAACTGCTCGAACAAATGCAGCGCTTGTTGCAGGACCACAGCGTTGAACCGCTGGATCTACGTGACACCCTGCAAACGCAGAAAATGCTGGTCCTCACTTATCCGCAGGAAAGCCTGCAAAGCCTGCCGCTGTTGCTGCCTGAAACCGAGGAGCGCCAGCAGGTATTGGCCGCCGTTGCCAATCTGCTGCCGGAACTGTTGAACGAGAACGCGGCCGGGCACGGATTCTGGTGCGAGTTGCACACCTTGCTTGAAGTGCCGCTACCGGGTTTTGACCTGACTCAACCGCCCAGCGAGGCTGATGCAGTTCTTGAACAACCCGCGCCTGTCGCCAAGGTTGAAGTCCCGACGCCACAACCCACCAAACCCCGCAAAACCTCGAAGAAACCACCAAAGAAATAAAACCGAACCGCATCGGCCAGATCAGGCCGATGCGGCTGTCTCGACGTCAAAAGATTCATCCGCCCGATACTGCCCCGGCGTCATCCCGAACCACCGGCTGCACGCCTTGTTGAAGCTGCTGTGGTCATGGAAACCAAGGAGATACGCCACATGCTTCATGTTGAAATGAGAGTGGCGCAGGTAGTAGTCAGCCAATTGCCGGCGCACCGCATTCTGCACATCCTTGAATTGCGTCCCTTCCTTTTCCAGCGAGCGTTGCAGCGTACGTTTGCTGATGTTCAGCGCCGCGGCGATCGACTCCATGTCGTACTGCCCTTGCCCCTGGCTCAACCGCTCGCTGATCAACGCGCGAATCCGGCCGACAATCGAGAAGCCAAACAGCAGGTCAAGTTGCGCCTCGGCAAAACTGTCGTGCAGCACCGCCAGTGTCTCGTTGGCCATGCTCAACGGGCGCAGCACTTCCTGGCCGTCGAACAGAATGCTGTCGTAGGGTGCGTTGAACTGCAGGTTGCAGCCAAACAAACGCCGATGTTCCGAAGTGTCGGCGGGTTCGGGATAACTGAACTGCACCTGCAACGGCTGCGGCGAGTTGCCGCCTGCCAGCCAACGGCAAAACCCCATCAGGGACGCCAGGGCGGCGTCGACGTATTGCCGGGGTTTGACCGAGCCGGCCTGCTGATGATCAAGCGCCGCCAATCGAAAGTTTTGCTGCTCAGCGGTGAAAAACAGGCTGAAGCCGGTACCGATCAACGGGCTGAAACGCACCAGCCGTTCTATCGCCCTTTTCAGGTTCAGGCTGGACATCATGGTGTAGCCGACAATCTGGAAACTGCCGGGATGGAAGTTGCCATAGGCTTTCAAGCCGATGTCCGGGTCAGCGCTGGCCTGCGCGGCCAGGGCCCACAATCGATAGATCGCCCGGCGCTCGCAAAACGCACCGGGCAGTTTCGCCAGATGGATGTCCAGTCCGGCCTCTTGGCACAAGCTGGCGACATCCAGTCCTTGAGCAGAAAGCGTATTCACCAGCACGCTGGCATAGCCTGAACTCATTCTGTACATGGGCGTCCTCAATGACCTGTGGTGCCGAACATCCTGTTCGGGCCATACGGATCTGCGTCTGAATCAAAGAATATTGGGCCGTTCAGTGTCGAGTGTTGATCCCAGTATAGGTACTCGTCGCTTTTAGCGACTTCTGGCGTCGTTGGACACCAAACAGTCACCTCACAACACTTCCCCAGCCCCCACCCATGCCGAACAATCCTCCCATCTTGCAGCGCAAAATAATAAAAGGAAGAAGTCTATGAAGTCGCTTGGTCGTATTGCGTTGGTAACCGGCGGTATGGGTGGGATTGGTACGGCGATCAGCCAGCGTCTTTACCAGGAAGGCTTCAAGGTGGTGGTGGGCTGCAGCGCCAATTCCAGCCGCAAGGAAGAATGGGCCGCCGCCCAGTCGGCAGCCGGGTTCGAGTTCCATTTTGTCTACGGTGACATCACCGACTGGGAGTCAACTCGCGCGGCGTTTGAGTGGGTCAAGGAGACGTACGGTCCGGTGGACGTGCTGGTCAACAACGCCGGCATCACCCGGGATGCCTCGTTCCGCAAGCTCACCCCCGAAGACTGGAACGCGGTGATCGGCACCAACCTCAGCGGCATGTTCAACACCACCAAACAGGTGATTGAAGGCATGTTGAGCAAAGGCTGGGGCCGGATCATCAACATCTCGTCCATCAACGGCCAGCGCGGCCAGTTCGGCCAGACCAACTACAGCGCGGCCAAGGCCGGTATCCACGGCTTCACCATGGCCCTGGCGCGGGAAGTGTCGGGCAAGGGCGTGACCGTCAATACCGTGTCGCCGGGCTACATCCAGACCAGCATGACCGCGGCCATTCGCCCGGACATCCTCGACAGCATGATCGCCGCCACACCAGTCGGTCGCCTCGGCCAACCGGAAGAAATCGCCTCCATCGTCGCCTGGCTGGCGTCCGATGAGTCGGCCTACAGCACCGGTGCCGACTTCTCGGTCAACGGCGGCATGAATATGCAGTAACCCGTGCAGGGCAAGGAGGCCCTGCTGCCGTTCGACACATTCTTAATGAGGTCACGCATGAACGAAGTCGTAATCGTTGCCGCTACTCGTACCGCCATTGGCAGCTTCCAGGGTGCCTTGTCCGCGATTCCGGCCACCGAACTGGGTGCGGCGCTGATTCGCCGCTTGCTGGAACAGACCGGTATCAACGGCGAACAGATCGATGAAGTGATCCTCGGCCAGGTGCTCAGCGCCGGTGCCGGACAGAACCCGGCACGCCAGACCGCGATCAAGGCCGGCCTGCCCTTCACCACCCCAGCCATGACCCTGAACAAAGTCTGTGGCTCCGGGCTCAAGGCTGTGCAACTGGCGGTCCAGGCCATCCGCTGTGGTGACGCCGAACTGGTGATTGCCGGCGGCCAGGAAAACATGAGCCTGGCGCCTTACGTCCTGCCCAAGGCCCGCACCGGTTTGCGCCTGGGCCATGCGCAACTGCAAGACAGCGTGATTCAGGACGGTTTGTGGGATGCCTTCAACGACTACCACATGGGCATCACCGCAGAGAATCTGGCTGAGAAATACAGTGTCACCCGTGAGCAACAGGACACCTTCGCCGCCGCCTCGCAGCAGAAAGCCGCAGCGGCCATCGAAGCCGGGTACTTCAAGCGTGAAATCACCCCGATCCTGATTCCCCAGCGCAAGGGCGAACCGCTGGCCTTCGACACCGATGAACAGCCACGAGCGGACAGCAGCGCCCAGTCCCTGGGCAAGCTGAAGCCGGCGTTCCAGAAAGACGGCAGCGTTACCGCCGGCAACTCGTCGACCCTCAACGACGGCGCCGCCGTGCTGTTGCTGGCCAGCGCCGCCAAGGCCCAAGCCTTGGGGTTACCGGTCCTGGCGCGGATCAAGGCGTACGCCAGTGCCGGCGTTGACCCGTCGATCATGGGCATCGGCCCCGTTCCGGCCACCCGCCTGGCGCTGGAAAAGGCCGGCTGGAGCCTTGATGACCTGGACCTGATCGAAGCCAATGAAGCCTTCGCTGCGCAGTCACTGGCGGTCGGCAAAGAACTGGGCTGGGACACCAGCAAGGTCAACGTCAACGGCGGTGCGATTGCCCTCGGTCATCCGATCGGCGCCTCGGGGGCACGGATTCTGGTGTCGCTGTTGTTCGAACTGATTCGTCGCGATGGCCATAAAGGCCTGGCCACGTTGTGCATCGGTGGCGGGCAAGGCGTCAGCCTGGTCATCGAGCGCTAGTCACACCGAACTGCTTGCCTTTGCTAATGACGCGGCACCGTACGCGGTGTCGCGCTTTTTTCTGCCCGGTTGACCTTTGTGGGCAAGGAGTTCCATGGATAACAACGCGCACACCTTCAACACTTACTGGTCTGGCCAGGTTCCGTTCATTGCCTCCTTTGCAGTGCAACAATTACGCCTGTGGGTCAGCACTAATCCGTGGTTCACCGGGCAGGAATACAACGACTGGTTTGACCTGCCCCGTGGCACCCTCGACAGCCTGCAGTCCGACTATCAACTGCAATGGGGTGACCTCGGCCAGCGCCTGATGACCGGCCAGCCGTTCACCTTCGATGATCGACGCTTCGCCAGCGGCGCCTGGAGCCAACCGCTGTTCGGTTCACTCGCCGCGTTTTACCTGCTCAACGCCGGCTTTCTGCTGAAGCTGCTCGACAAGTTGCCGATCAAGGACAAGAAACCGCGCCAACGCCTGCTGTACCTGGTGGAGCAAGCCATCGCCGCCGGCGCGCCGAGCAACTTCCTGGCGAGTAACCCTGACGCGTTACAACGGGTAGTCGATACCCAGGGCGCCAGCCTGCTCACGGGGTTGCTGCACCTGGCCAGCGACCTGCAAGAAGGCAAGATGCGCCAGTGCGACAGCAATGCGTTCAAGGTCGGCGAGGACCTGGCGACAACACCCGGCGAAGTGGTGTTCGAGAACGAATTGTTCCAGCTGATCCAGTACTACCCGCAAACCGAAACCCAGTACCGGCGCCCGGTGTTCGTGGTGCCGCCGTCGATCAACAAGTACTACATCCTCGATTTGCGCCCCGACAACTCGATGATCGGCCATCTGTTGCAGCAAGGCCATCCGGTGTTTCTGATGTCCTGGCGCAACTTCGACCAGGCCCACGCCAACACCACGTGGGATGACCTGATCGAAACCGGCATCATCAAAGGCCTGCAAGTGACCCGCGAGATCAGCGGCGAGCAACGACCCAATTGCGTCGGCTTCTGTATCGGCGGCACGCTGTTGAGCACGGCGCTGGCGGTGTTGGCCGCGCGTGGCGATAAAGACATCGCCAGCGTCAGCCTGTTGACCACATTCCTCGATTACCTCGACACCGGCCCCATCGACATCTTTGTCGACGAAAAACTGGTGGCCTACCGCGAACGCACCATCGGCGGGCTGGACGGCCCCATCGGCCTGTTCAAGGGCGAGGACATGGGCAACACCTTCTCCCTGCTGCGCCCCAATGACTTGTGGTGGAACTACAACGTCGACAAATACCTCAAGGGCCAGAAGCCGGTCGCCCTGGACCTGCTGTTCTGGAACAACGACAGCACCAACCTGCCCGGCCCGATGTATTGCTGGTATTTGCGTCACACGTATTTGCAGAACGACTTGAAGTCCGGTGAGCTGGATTGCTGCGGGGTCAAACTCGACCTGCGGGCCATCGAGGCGCCGGCGTACATCCTCGCCACCCACGACGACCACATCGTGCCGTGGCGCAGCGCCTACGCCAGCACCGAACTGCTCGGCGGGACCAAGCGCTTTGTGCTCGGCGCCTCGGGGCATATCGCCGGGGTGATCAACCCGCCGGCCAATCAGAAGCGTCATTACTGGACCAACAACCGCATCAGCAAAAAACCGGACACATGGTTCATGAATGCCCAGCAACATCCCGGTAGCTGGTGGAATGACTGGTTTGCCTGGTTGGCCGAACACGCCGGGGAGCGCCAGCCTTCGGCGCTGCACATCGGCAATGCCCAATTCCCGGCGATTGAGTCGGCACCGGGGCGGTATGTGATGCAATGACCCGCCGTCCTGCGCGATGAACTTGCATCGCGCAGGGCTCATACCACACACAAACACAGCACACCCACTCAAGATCCCCAGCCGAATCTGCGCAACCATGAGCCTTCACTCACTCCCGTAAGGACCTCGTGATGGCCATTGCACAAGCAGTTCCCGGCAAAACCCTGCTGACCCCGACCGACCACACCCTGATCATGATTGATCACCAGTCGCAGATGTCCTTCGCGACCAAGTCCATCGATGCCGTGACCCTGCGCAACAACGCCGCGCTGGTGGCCAAGGCTGCGCGTGGCTTCAAGGTTTCGACCATTCTCACCACTGTGGCCGAGAAGAGCTTTTCCGGACCGATCTTCGATGAAATCAAGTCGGTGTTCCCGGAACACAACGTGATCGACCGCACCAGCATGAACACCTGGGAAGACGAGCGCATCGCTGTTGAAGTGAACAAGTTCGGCAAGCAGAAAATCGTTCTCGCCGGGCTCTGGACCTCGGTGTGCATCGTTGGCCCGGCGCTGTCAGCCCTGGACCAGGGTTTCGAGGTGTACTTCATCGCCGATGCCTGTGGCGATGTGTCGATCGAAGCCCATGACATGGCGATTCAACGCATGATCCAGCTCGGCGCCCGGCCGATGACATCGCTGCAATACCTGTTGGAACTGCAACGCGACTGGGCTCGCAGCGAGACCTACGAAGAAACCGTGAAAACCTCCATCGCCAATGGCGGCTCCTACGGTTTGGGCCTGATCTACGCCAAAACCATGTTCGGCGCGTCCGAAGGCCATTAAGCAACAACGGCGACTGCGTGACTTGCTTGCGCAGTCGCTGCCTTGGTGGTGATCTATCCATGACGTCTTCTTTGTTAAATCGCAGCCTGTGCTTGTCGATACTGCTGACCGGCACGGCCCTGGCAGATGAACCGGCGCCCACAGGTTTTCTGGACGGTGCGACGCTCGGGGTGTTGAGTCGCAACTTCTATCTCAACAGCGACTATCGAACGCCCTCGCCTTCTGGAAAAAGCTACAAAGCCGAATGGGCTCAAGGGTTTATCAGCAACTTTGAATCCGGTTTCACCGATGGCGCGATTGGTTTTGGCCTCGACGCCCACGGGTTTTTCGGGCTCAAGCTCGATGGCGGTAAAGGCCATTCAGGCACTGGATTGCTGCCGCTGGATGATGACGGTCGCAGCGACAGCAACTACTCCAGTGGCGGCGGCGCGATCAAGGTCAAGGCGTCTCGCACCACCCTGGCATTCGGTGAAATGACCGTAGAAACCCCGGTGTTCGATACGTCGGACAAACGCTTGCAACCGGAGTACGCCACGGGTTTTCTGATGAACAGTCGGGAAATCGACGGCATCAACCTGGTGGCCGGGCACTTCACGGCGTTCAAGAACCAGGACAGCTCATCGGGCAAGGGCGATTTTTTCGGTTACGGCGCCAACACCGAGGCCGGCGGAATTTCTTTCCTGGGGGCCGACCTGTTCACCAACAGCCCGGTGGGCGGTGCGTTGTATACCTCCGAACTGAGCGACACCTGGCACCAGTACTACGGCAATCTGCACCTCAAGCAGTCTGATATTTTTCTCGATGCGAACCTGTACCACACGCAGGACACCGGCCGGGCATTGGCGGGTGCAATCGACAACACCGCCTACAGTCTGTCGGGCAAATACACCCTCGGCGCCCAAGCCTTTACCCTCGCCTACCAGCAAATCAACGGCGACACGCCCTTCGATTTCGTCGGTGGCGACTCCATCTACCTGGCCAACTCGATCAAGTACGCCGATTTCAACGGCGCCCATGAACGTTCCTGGCAGGCTCGTTATGACCTGGATTTGGGTGAATTCGGCATTCCGGGGCTGAACTTCATGACCCGTTATGTAAGGGGCAGCAACATCGACGGCACCCACGCGCCCAAGGGCGGCGCCTATAACCCGTTCGACGAGGAAAGTGGCGGGTACGTGCCGCAACAAGGGGATGGTGGCAAGCATTGGGAGCGGGATATCGATGTGCGCTATGTCGTGCAGTCAGGGTCGGCCAAGGGCTTGTCGCTGCAACTATCCCATGTCTCGCACCGGGGTAACGCGGCCCAGGCGGGCGATGATATTGACCGGGTTTATGTCGTGGTCCAGTACCCGTTGAGCTTCGGGCCGTTCTGATTCTCACAAATCCCTGTAGGAGCGAGCGGTGCGGCGATCCGACTTGGCCGCGAAGGCGTCGTGTCAGACGACATTAATGCTGGCTGACACAACGCTTTCGCGGGCAAGCCTCGCTCCTACAGGGAATGGCGGCGGTCGCGGGATTGGGCTGCCACATGGCCCTGAGCCTGGCTCAGGGCCGGTGGACGATCGTTATTTAAACCTTCCGCTGCGGTGCCTTGTGCACCATGGTGTAGGCGTAATCCACGCCCATGCCGTAGGCGCCGCTGTGTTCGCGCACCAGTTCCATCACCGCGTCGTAGGTTTCTTTGTGCGCCCAGTCGCGTTGGTATTCGAGCAGCACTTGTTGCCAGGTCACCGGCACCGCGCCGGCCTGAATCATCCGCTGCACCGACATGTCATGCGCTTCCTTGGTGGTGCCGCCGGAGGCGTCGGTGACGATGTACACCTCGTAGCCTTCGGCCAGGGCTTCCAGCGCCGGGAAGTTCAGGCAGACCTCGGTCCACAGCGCGGCCATGATCAGTTTTTTGCGCCCGGTGGCCTTCACTGCGGCGACCAGCGCCTTGTCTTCCCAGGAGTTCATCGAAGTGCGCTCGATGGGCTGTTGATCCGGGAACACACCGAGCAATTCCGGCCAGATAAAACCGCTGAAGCTTTCGGTTTCCACCGAAGTCAGGATGGTCGGCACGTTGAAGATCTTCGCCGTCTTGGCCAGGGCCACGGTGTTGTTCTTCAGGGTCTGGCGATCGATCGATTGCACGCCAAAGGACATCTGCGGCTGGTGGTCGATCAGGATCAGGGCGGAGTTGGTTGGGTTGAGCAATTCACGGATGGACATGGCGAGTTCCTTTTGATGTCGATGAGTTCTGTTCAGTGGGTTAGCCGTTGTTTGCTGCCGGCTTGTGGCTAATTTAGGCGCTAGCGATAAAAGGAACAATTCCCTAGAATCGGGAATCATTGATTCCAAATTGGGGACAGTCTTGGATCGTATCGAATGCATGCGCGCGTTTATCGTCACCGTCGGTGAAAACGGCTTCGCCGCCGCAGCCCGGGCAATGGACGTGCCGCGCTCCAAAGTCAGCAAACAGATTCAGGCACTGGAAGAAGCCATCGGCGTGCAATTGCTGCAACGCACCACCCGCAGCCTGCACCTGACCGAGGCTGGCGCCGAGTATTACGACGCGGCACGGGAACTGATTGCTTCGCTGGACGAAGCCGAGCAACGGGCGCGGGATGGTATTGGAGAGTTACGCGGCGTACTGCGGATCAACGCGCCGATGTCCTTCGGTCTGCGCCGCTTGGGGCCGCTGATTCCGCTGTTCCACGAGCAGCACCCGAACATCGAGTTGCAGCTGGTGCTGAGTGACCAGCAAGTGGACCCGGTGCGCGGAGGTTTTGATGTGACCTTGCGGATTGCGAGCATGCCGGACTCATCGATGATCGCCCGGCTCATCGCCCCCGCGCCACGGATCATGGTCGCTTCACCGGCCTACCTGAAACGGGCCGGCACGCCCCAGGTGCCGAAGGACCTGACCGCCCACCAATGCCTGAACTACGGCTATCTGCAAAGCGGCGTCAGCTTGCAACTGAGTAACGGCAAGGACACGCAACGGGTCAACGTCACCGGCCCGCTGCACGCCAACAACGGCGACCTGCTGGCCCAGGCCGCCGAAGCCGGCATGGGCATCGCCCTGCTCCCGGACTTTATCGTCGAAGACGCGTTGGCGGCCGGTCGTTTGGTGCCGGTGCTGTGCGAATGGCAGGCACCGCCGATCACCATCAACGCGGTCTACCCGTCAGCACGGCGGGTGCCGCAGAAGACCCGCACGTTCATTGATTTCCTGATCAAGGAACTGGGGCCACGCTGAAATTGGCGGAAGGCAGCCGGAGTCGAACCTGCCCGGGAACGGATGCCGTCCCCCACCGGGTTTGAAGCCCGGCCGCACCACCGGGCGCGATTGCCTTCCTTATTCGTTGGCCTGGGCCAGTGCACTGTCGAGGCGGACCTGACGACGGTCGCCGATACGCCGGGTCAGGCCGATCCGGTCGAAGTATTCGAGAATCTGCACGCTGCGCTTGCGCCCCAGGCCCACCGCATCGCGAAACGCCACAACCTCGATCACCGGGTTTTCCCCGGCCAGTTGCATCAGCATAGCCGCCAATTGCCGCAGCACCGCGTCGGTATAAAACAGATCGCGCACCACTTGGTGCAGCAGTCCCAATCGCGCCATTTTGCGCAGCAGCGCGCGCACCACCGCTTCGTCATGGCCGAGGTCACGCACCCAAGGTGGATTGAAACCGGCAGCTTCAAATGTCGGCTGCAATTGCTGCCACAAGGTTTCGTCATCCTCACTCAAGCACACTTGATGATCGGGCAGATGCAGCCACGGTCCACTGCTGACGAGGGCGCCACTGGCGAGCAATTCGTCGAGCAGGCTGATGAAGGTCGGGCGATCCAACGCGGTGCCGGTGAACCGACGCAGGCGATCGCGGTCCGGGCCCATTTGGTCGGGCTCCAGTTGGTGGAAGCGTGCAAGGTGTTCCAGCAGTGGCGGCTTGAAAGATTCCCAGCGTTCGGCGCTGAACAACAACGGACCTTGGCGGGTGTTGATCAGGCGCACTTCGCCGGGCAAGACCCAGCTATCGCGAGGACGGTTGAACTGGCGCTCCAGGCGTTGCGGATCGAGGCCGGTGCCGCTGTGGGCCAACAGCGCAGGTATGACAGCTTCAAGGCTGTCGGTGCTGGCGAGGGCTTGCAGTTGAGCCAGTCGTTCAGGGCTGCGGCGCTGGCGGCTCGGGGCAAATGGATCGAGCACGCGGCCGCCGCCGAGGGTGCGTTGGGCGCTCTGGTCGCGCAGGATCAAGGGATCGCCCTTCACCGCGTGCACCGGCGCGTTCAGCAGCAGTTGCGCGAACATCCGCTCGCCGGGGGCCAGGCTTGGACCTTCCAGCAACGCCACACGTCCGGTCACGTCCTGGGTGCCGAGGTGAACGTGCACCGGGTGGAAATGCTGGAATGCGGTGGCTTCGCTGGGCAGCAGTTGCATCTCGATGTCCAGGCGCTGGGTCGGTGCATGCAGCCACTCGGCCAGCAACCATTGGCCACGGTGGATGTGCTCCAGATTCAAGCGATCGGCGCTCAAATTCAGCGCGACTCGTTGCCCGGCGAAAGCAGTGTCGGCCGCTTGATTCTGCGCATGCAGGCCCCGCACTCGCACCGGTTTCCCCTGCGGCCCGAGCAGCAACGTATCGCCCACGTTCACGGCACCGGACAATGCCGTGCCGGTGACCACAATGCCCGCGCCGGCCACGCTGAAGGCACGATCAATCGCCAGGCGAAAGCCGCCAAGGATGTTGCGTTGAAGGACGTTTTTCTGCACGTCGAGCAAGGCTTCACGCAGGGTCGCAACGCCCTCGCCCGTCACACTCGACACCGCAATCAACGGCGCACCGGCAAAAGGCCCCGGCGCCAACAGCATTGAGATCTGCGCCCGGACTTCCTCGATTCGACCCGGTTCAACCCGATCACACTTGGTCATCGCCACCAACGCCCGAGGGATCCCCAGCAACTCGACAATCGCCAGATGCTCACGGGTCTGGGGCATCACCCCGTCATCCGCCGCCACCACCAACAGCACCAGATCAATCCCTTGCGCGCCCGCGAGCATGTTGTGGGTGAAACGCTCATGCCCCGGCACATCGATAAACCCGGTCAACGCCGTACCCGGCTCCAAGGCGGCGTAGAGATAACCGAGGTCAATGGTCATCCCCCGCTCCCGCTCCTCACGGCGACGATCCCCTTGCTGACCGGTCAACGCCTCAAGCAACAACGTCTTGCCGTGGTCGATGTGCCCTGCCGTACCGACGATCACGCCTGCCCGCCGTTCAACTGATCGAGTTGCGCCAGCCATGCCGCTTCGTCGTCCAGTTGCCGCAGGTCCAGCCACAAGGCGTCATCGTCAATGCGCCCGAGCACCGGAATCGGCAAGGTGCGAAATGCCGTTTCCAGCGTAAGCAACAACCGCCCACGCAGACGTTTGGACACCAGCGGCCGCAGGCACAACGCCCCGCTCGGCAACCGCGCCACCGGTTGGCTGCCGCTGCCGATCATGCCCAGCGCCGGCACCGCGCTGACGTTCCAGCCATCACCCAGCCGTTGGGCCAATGAAGGTTGCAGACGTTCGGCCTGGGCGAGGATGTCAGCCTGAGTCCGGGTCAGCAGACGCAAACTCGGCAAGCGCTCGGCCAATCGATCAGGGTCGCGGTACAACCCCAACACCGCCTCAAGCGCCGCCAACGTCAGCTTGTCGACCCGCAACGCCCGTTTCAGCGGGTTCTTCTTGATCTTCGCGATCAAATCCTTGCGCCCGACAATCAGCCCGGCCTGGGGACCACCCAACAATTTATCGCCGCTAAACGTCACGATATCCGCCCCGTCGAGCAACGCCTGACGCACCGTCGGTTCCGCCGGCAAGCCCCAGCGCGTCAGGTCCAGCAAACTGCCGCTGCCCAAATCCTCTAGCAACGGCAACGCATGCTTGTGCGCCAACTCGGCCAGTTCGGCCGTCGGCACGCTGGTCGTGAAACCGGAGATCGCGTAGTTGCTCGCATGCACGCGCATGATCAACCCGCTGCGCAGGCCGATGGCGGCTTCATAGTCTTTGGCGTGGGTGCGATTGGTGGTGCCGACTTCAACCAGTTTCACCCCGGCGCGGGCCATGATGTCGGGAATGCGAAACGCGCCGCCGATCTCGATCAACTCACCCCGGGAAATGATGCCTTCCTTGCGTGCGCCGAGGCTGTTGAGGGTCAACAGCACCGCCGCCGCGTTATTGTTGACCACGGTCACCGCTTCGGCGCCGGTCAACTCGCGAATGAGGCCTTCGATCAAATCGTCACGGTCACCGCGCTTGCCGCTGTGCAAATCAAACTCAAGATTGATCGGATACCGCGCCGCCATCTGCACCGCTTCAATGGCTTCCTGCGGCAACAACGCCCGTCCGAGGTTGGTATGCAGCACGGTCCCGGTGAGGTTGAACACCCGCCGTACATGGCTGCGATGCTGGGCAACCAGCCGTTCACCGGCCCGGCCCGCCAACACTTCTGGCGCAATCTCGACCGCCGCCAGTTGCCCCGACAACACCGGCTCGCGCAGGTCATCCAGCAGCTGTCGCAGACTGGCGAGCAACGCCTCGCGCCCATAGCGCTCGGCCAGCGGCTGGCACGCCGGATGGCGCAATAGGCTGTCGATGGAAGGCAGACGCAGGTTGGACATCAGCAGCACCCGAATGCAATGGACCGTCGCGCCTGAGTGTAGACGCTGGGCTTATTCGCTTCCGGGGGCTAGCAACAGATTCGGCGCCAGGCGCTGATAACCTTCCTGCTCCAGCCGCATGTCCAGCAACAGGCTGGTCAGGTCGGTGGACAAGGCTTCAGCCTCAGCATCGTTTTCCAGATACAGCAATTTCAGGTAGCTGTTGCAGCCCGGACAGACTTCGGCACGCAACGGCGCCTGATCCGCCGCGTGGCGATCATCGTCGAGGCTGACGTATTCCAGGCCTTTGCTCTGCTCGCAATACACGCACTTGACCCGCACCACATGCCATTCACAGGCACACAGCGAGCACACCAGATAACGCAAACCGTTGAACTTGCCGCGATGACGAATCACCCCCGCCATGGCCGGCGAACCACAGGCCGGGCATTGGCTGAGGCTGTCGCCGGGTTTGAGGTCCAGGTTCGGCGTGTCCAGCAACCAGTGGCTCCACGCCACTTGCAGGGCGGCGCCGAGAAACGGCACCACTTCGGCAGGCAATAACGAATATTGACCGCTGACCAACGCAACGGCCCAAGCCTTGAGCTCACCGGGGTTGGCCCCTAGCAGCGTGTTGATCGCGCTTTTGACCGCCGCCTGGGGCGGTGGCTTATAGCGCAGCAACAGCGCGTACAGAAACGGCAGCCAATCCGTCTCGCGCACCAGACTGTCAGCAGCGAACGGCGGCAAACCGTGCTGCTGGCAGACGCTCAACCGCTCGGCGTCGGGCATCTCATCAACCGGCAGGTCATCGAGCATGTCCTGTTGCAGATGGCACAACCCGGCGACCAGCCGCAGGTAATCGGCCAGCGGATGGCCCTCGGCCAACCGCTCCAGCCCCCGCGCTCGCAGGGTGAACAGGTTGCGCGGTGGCAAATGCAGAAACGGCGGAGAACTCGCCGCCGCTTCGATTTCGCCTGGCTCAAGAATCGTCGCCACGTGCTTATCCTTTTCTGATCGGTCGATCGGGGTCTTCGTCGCGGGTCACTTCGCGGTACCAGAGCTCATGGTGCTTCTTCGCCCAAGCGCGGCTGACCCAACCGTGGACCATGGCGCTGATCGAGCCCTTGATCCAGATCCCGGCGTAGATGTGCACGATGATGCTCAACACCAGCACAAACCCCGCCAGCGCATGCAGCAGCATGGCCCAGCGAATCGTGGTGATGCCGAAATACACGCTGAAGTACGCGCGCCAGATCACCAACCCCGTGAACAACAACCCTAACATGCACACCAGCAACGTCCAGAACAGCAACTTCTGGCCGGGGTTGTATTTGCCAATCGGCGGCACGCCCTCCTCTTCATTCTGGATCACCCGGTCGATGCGCTTGAGCCACAGCCCATCGTTGCGGATGAAGTAGTTGGCGCGCCAGAAGCGGAACACCAGGCCGAGGAACAGCACAAACATCACCACCCCCATGAACGGATGCAGAATCCGCGTCCACGGCCCGCCGCCAAACAGGTTGCTCAGCCAGAACAGCGCCGGGTGAAACAGCGCCAGCCCCGACAGCGCGGCCATGAAAAACAGGATCGCCACCAGCCAGTGATTGGTGCGCTGGTTGGCGGTGTAGCGCAGGATCTGCTTGCGGATCATGGTCTGTCCTCCCCGCGCGGATCGAAGGTGTGCACCGATGGATCGACTTCGTGCACCGCCGGGTCTTTAAGCGGTGGCAGCTCATCCTCTTCCACAATCTGCGGCCCGACGCGCACGTAATGGAAGAACCCCGCCAGCACCGCCAGGCCCATGGCGAGCAGGCCCAAGGGTTTGCTCACGCCTTTCCACAGGCCCACCAACGGACTGATTTCAGGATCTTTCGCCAGCCCGGCGTAGATCTGCGGCGTATCGGCGTGGTGCAGCACGTACATCACGTGGGTGCCGCCGACACCGGCCGGGTCATACAAACCGGCGTTTTCAAAACCACGGCTCTTGAGATCAACGATGCGTTCGGCGGCGTGTTCCTTCATGTCTTCCTTGGTGCCGAAGACGATGGCGCCGGTCGGGCAGGTTTTCACGCAGGCCGGTTCCAGGCCCACGGCGACCCGGTCCGAGCACAGCGTGCACTTGTAGGCCTTGTGGTCCTTTTGCGAGATGCGCGGAATGTTGAACGGGCAACCGGTGATGCAATAGCCGCAGCCGATGCAATGGTCCTGGTCGAAATCGACGATGCCGTTGGCGTGCTTGATGATCGCCCCAGGACTCGGGCACGCCGCCAGGCAACCGGGCTCGGCGCAGTGCATGCAGCCGTCCTTGCGGATCAGCCATTCGAGGTTGCCGGCGTCGGTTTCGTGCTCGGTGAAACGCATCAGGGTCCAGGTTTCAGCGGTCAGGTCCTGGGGATTGTCGTAGGTGCCGAGGTTATGGCCGATGTCGTCGCGTAACTCGTTCCATTCCGAACACGCCACTTGGCAGGCCTTGCAACCGATGCACTTGGTGGTGTCGATCAGCTTCGCCACTTCTTCCTGATTACGCGCCGACGGCGGCACGGTGGTGGTGGCCGAGCGGGCAATGATGTCTTGGCTGGCCATTTAGACTTTCTCCACGTTGACCAGGAATGACTTGGATTCCGGGGTCTGGGAATTACCATCGCCGAGGAACGGCACCAGGGTGTTGGTGAGATAACCGTGACGCGTCAACCCGGTAAACCCCCAGTGCAGCGGGATACCGATGTGGTGCACCACCTGGCCGTTGACCTGCAACGGCCGGATACGCTTGGTCACCACCGCCACCGCTTCGATAAAGCCGCGCTTGCTGCTGACCCGCACCTTGTCGCCGGCGACGATGCCTTTCTCCTTGGCCAGCACTTCGCCGATCTCGACGAATTGCTCCGGCTGGGCAATGGCGTTGAGCTTGCAGTGCTTGCTCCAGAAGTGGAAATGCTCGGTCAGCCGATAACTCGTCGCGGCGTACGGGTAATCCTTGGCCACGCCGAGGGTGTCCCACACCGAATCGAAGATCCGCGCCGCCGGGTTGCTGGTGGCTTTCTTGTTGTTGGGGTGCAGCGGGTTGATGCCGATCGGGGTTTCAAACGGCTCGTAGTGCTCGGGGAATGGCCCTTCGTTCATCTTGTCCACGGCGAAGAACCGCGCCACACCTTCGGGGTTCATGATGAATGGGTTCATCCCCGCTTCCGGTGGCGAATCGGCCTTGAAGTCCGGCACATCGGTGCCGCCCCAGGCCTTGCCGTTCCACCACACCAGGCGTTTTTTCTCGTCCCACGGCTTGCCCTGCGGGTCGGCCGAGGCGCGGTTGTAGAGAATCCGCCGGTTGGATGGCCAGGCCCAGGCCCAGCCCAAATGTTGCTTCATGCCGTAAGGATCGCTGTTATCGCGACGGGCCATCTGATTGCCGGTTTCGGTCCAGCTGCCGCAGAAAATCCAGCAGCCGGACGCGGTGCTGCCGTCGTCCTTGAGCTGGCCGAAACCGGCCAGTTGCGCGTTGCCCTTGATCGCCGCGCCGGTGGCATCGGTGAAATCGACGGTGGCGTTGCCGTTGATTTCCTTGGCCAGTTCTTCCGGCGACGGTTCGTCGGGGATTTTGTATGGCCACGACAGTTTCAGCAGCGGATCGGGATACGCACCGCCCTCGGCCTGATAACGCTTGCGCAGGCGCAGGAACAGTTCGCCCATGATCTTGATGTCGGTGTGCGCTTCCCCCGGCCCGTCTGCGCCTTTCCAGTGCCATTGCAGCCAACGACTGCTGTTGACCAGCGAACCGTCCTCCTCGGCAAAACAGGTGGTCGGCAGGCGAATGACTTCGGTATGAATGTCAGCGCTGGTCACGTCGTTGTAAGGCCCGACGTTTTTCCAGAATTCCGAGGTTTCCGTGGACAGTGGGTCCATCACCACCAGCCATTTGAGCTTGGCCAGCGCCGCCATCACCCGGTTCTTGTCCGGCAACGCGGCAATCGGGTTGAAGCCCTGGCACATGTAGCCGTTGACCTTGCCCTGCCCCATCAAATCGAACATTTTCAGGATGTCGTAGTTGGGGATGTCGAGTTTGGGCAGGTAGTCGTAGGCCCAATTGTTCTCGGCGGTGGCGTTGTTGCCGTACCAGGACTTCATCAGGCTGACGTGGAACTTGCTGTAGTTCTGCCAGTAGGACAACTGCCCCGGGCGCAACGGCATTTGTGTGCGCTTGGTGATGTAGGCCTTGTAGTCCTGCTCGGCATCCACGCCCAGGGTCAGGTAACCGGGCAGCGCATTGGAGAGCAAGCCGAGGTCGGTCAGGCCCTGGATGTTGGAGTGGCCGCGCAAGGCATTGACTCCGCCGCCGGGCATGCCGACGTTGCCCAGCAGCAGTTGCACCATCGCCGCGCTGCGGATGATCTGCGAACCGATGGAATGTTGAGTCCAGCCGAGCGCGTAGAGAATCGTCATGGTCTTGCCCGGTGTCGAGCAGGTGGCGATTTCTTCCCAGATTTTCTTGATGGCGTCCACGGGCATGCCGCAGATCTGGCTCGCCAGGTCGATGGTGTAGCGGCTGTAGTGGGTTTTCATCAGTTGATAAACGCAGCGCGGGTCTTGCAGGGTCGGGTCGACCTTGGCAAAACCGTCCTCGCCCAGCTCATAACCCCAGCCGGATTTGTCGGTGTACAGGCGTTTTTCCGCGTCGTAGCCGCTGAAAATCCCGTCCTCGAAACCGAACCCGGCTTTGACGATGAACGACACGTCGGTGTAATTGCGCACGTACTCGTGCTGGATCTTGTCCTCGGTCAGCAGGTAATTGATCAACCCGCCCATGAAGGCGATGTCGGTGCCGGTGCGGATCGGCGCGTAATAGTCGGCCACGGACGCGGTGCGGGTGAAGCGCGGATCGACCACGATCAACCGGGCCTTGTTGTGGGCCTTGGCTTCGGTCACCCATTTAAAGCCGCAAGGGTGCGCTTCTGCGGCGTTGCCGCCCATCACCAGGATCAGGTTCGCGTTGGCAATATCGGTCCAGGTATTGGTCATGGCACCACGGCCGTACGTCGGGGCAAGACTTGCCACCGTCGGACCGTGTCAGACACGCGCCTGGTTATCGAACCCCAGCATGCCCAGGCTGCGAATCACCTTGTGGGTGATGTAGCCCGCTTCGTTGGACGCCGCCGACGCCGCGAGGAACCCGGTGGTCAGCCAGCGGTTCACCGTTTCGCCCTTGGCGTTCTTCTCGATGAAATTGGCGTCGCGGTCGGTCTTCATCAGGTCGACCACGCGGTCCAGGGCTTCATCCCAGGAGATACGTGTCCATTCGCTGCTGCCAGGCTTGCGTACTTGCGGGTACTGCAAGCGGCTGGGGCTGTGAATGAAGTCCAGCAGGCCCGCGCCTTTGGGGCACAGGGTGCCGCGATTGACCGGGTGATCGGCGTCGCCTTCGATGTGGATGATGCTCTGGGCGACGTTCTTGGCCTGGTCGCCCTGGCTGTACATAATCAAGCCGCAACCCACCGAGCAGTACGGGCAGGTGTTGCGGGTTTCATGGGTGTGGGCGAGTTTGAAATGACGCACTTGCTCGGCGAAGGCCGGCACCGGGAGCATGCCCAGCGCGCCGAGGCTCGAGCCCGCAAGGCCGATACCGGCGACCTTGAAGAACTGACGACGGTTGAGGTCCATCGTGCACTCCTGATCAGGTGAAGACCCGGTGCTTTTCCGGGCTTTTCTGGACAGACACGGTCGCGGCAGCGTGGCTGCCGCTAATTCAAACTTTAGGCCAGGGTTATGAGTTCAACTATGAAAACCGACCGTCGGCACAACACCACCGTGGCCTGACACCACCACCGATTCCCTGTAGGAGCAAGGCTTGCCCGCGATGGCGTCGTGTCAGCCTGCATTTATGGTGACTGACACGCCGCCTTCGCGGGCAAGCCTCGCTCCTACAGGAGAATGGTGTGCTCGGTGTGGGTTGCGGCTTATCATGGCCGCCGTGATTAACCCTGCCTTCTATGAGACCGCGCATGACTTTCGATTTCGACCAGGTGTTCGACCGCCACGCAACCGGCAGTACCAAATGGAGCCGTTACCCGGCCGACGTGTTGCCGATGTGGGTCGCGGACATGGATTTCGCCGCGCCGCCGGTGATTATCCAGGCCCTGCAAAAACGCCTGGAACACCCGTTGCTCGGCTACAGCGTGGCCCCGGACAGCCTGCGCGACGCCATCGTCGCCGACCTCTGGAACAAATACGCCTGGCGGGTGAAACCTTCGGAACTGGTGTTTTTGCCGGGGGTGGAATCGGGATTCAACATGGCGCTGAACGCGCTGGTCGAGCCGCAGCAGAACGTCGTGGTGCAAACCCCGAACTACCCGCCACTGCGTCACGCGCCGGGGCATTGGGGGCTGAACAAAGTTGAACTGGAATTCGTCGCCCAGGCCGACGGTTCCTACGCCACACCGCTCGATGCCTTGCGCGAATCCCTGAACGGAGGTGGCGCGTTGCTGCTGAGCAACCCGCATAACCCGCTGGGTAAGGTGTTCCCCCGGGAAGAACTGCAAGCCGTGGCCGATATCTGCCTGGCGCAGGACGCCTGGATCATCTCCGACGAGATCCACGCCGAGCTGTGTTACGACGGGCGCGTACATATTCCTACCGCGTCGTTGAGCGCTGAAATCGCCAAACGCACCATCACCCTGATGTCGGCGAGCAAGGCCTACAACATCGCGGGTTTGAAGACCTCCTTCATGATCATCCAGGATCCGGCGCTGCTGTCGCGGGTCAATCACGCCCGTTGCGGCCTGGTCGACAGCGTCAACCCGCTGGGCCTGGAAGCCACCCGCGTGGCCTACACCGAAGGCGGACCTTGGCTGGCCGGGCTGATGACGTACCTGCACGCTAACCGTGATTATCTGGTGGACGCCGTGCGCACGCGGTTGCCGGGCGTGACCATCAACGTGCCCCAAGGCACTTACCTGGCGTGGCTCGACTGCTCGGCGCTGGGGCTGGAGGATCCGCAGCGGTTCTTCCTGGAACAGGCCAAGGTCGGGTTGAGTGCGGGCCTGGATTTTGGGGATCACAGCCAACAGTTTGTACGCCTGAACTTCGGCTGCCCGCGGGTGTTGCTGGAAGAAGGGATTGCGCGGATGGAGCGCAGCCTCAAAGCCTGACCCCATTCCCTGTAGGAGCGAGGCTTGCCCGCGAAGGCGTCCGTCCAGTCGATAGGGATGTTGACTGACACACCGTCTTCGCGGGCAAGCCTCGCTCCTGCAAGGGTGGAAGTGGCGCCAATCTATGTGTTGCTGGCGTCGGACGTGGCCATCGGCCCGGCGGGCATGGACCTGCTCAAGCTGGACATCAAGGACGCGGCGAACTGGATGGGCCACGGCATCGGACGCGTGACCTTGTCGATGCGCATCCGCAATGCCGACAGCACCTTCTCCCCCAATGATTACTGTGCACCGACCTGACGTTGTCGATCGTGGCGCTGAGCATCCTGGTCCATGGCATCAGCACCCAGCTGATGCTGGCTCGCTACGAGTGACTGAATAATCAAAAATCCTGATTGTTTTTTACGATAGCAAGCTATGTTTCCATCCATTTTTGTGCGTAAAAATTTTGAAATTTCCTTGAAAGGCAGGCGGTCACACGATTATCAGCCCGTGTGGCTACCCCTCTTATCAAGGTGAACGCTATGAAGTACTTCTCGGCTCCGGTAGATCCTGAGGCTCGCCGCAACTTCGCACTGGAATGCAATCGTCTGTTGTTCGAAGAGGCGCATCTGCTGAGCCGGGAGGCGTTTGAACTGCTGGAAAAAGCCGAACTGGATGCCGAGTTGTTCACCCAATACCAGGCGCTGCGCCAAAAGGCTGATGTGAAGTTCCAGGACGCGATCGATCATCTGCGGCTGATTGAAGAAGAGTTTCCGTCGACGGAGACGTTGGCGATGTTGCGTGCGAAATCGGCGGGGTTTGATTCTCGGGTTTGAGCGGAATTGGAAAGATCAAAAGATCGCAGCCTTCGCCAGCTCCTACAGGGTTTTGTGTACGCCCGCAGGAGCTGCCGAAGGCTGCGATCTTTTCGTTTCGTACTCCCCAATCCGATGCCGCGATCTGCACTGAATACCCTCGTCAATTCATGCACCTTGCACGGTACAAATGGCTATTAGCCGCGCCAACCTATTGTTTTATTAACGTTTTGTCCGCAGACGAAATCAGGCACAGGAAATGCTCTTGCACTGTAAGCGACTGACGGCAACGCGATCGTCTGCGCTGTCCCGTGACTAACAAAGAGGTTCGACCATGAACGCCATTGACCTGTTAAAAGCCGACCACGAACGCGTAAAAGGCATCTTGAGCCAGTTGAGCGATTCCACCGACCGCGCGATCAAAAAACGCGTGGAGTTGATCGGCAAGCTGGAAATGGAAATCACCATTCACACGCGTCTGGAAGAGGAAGTGCTGTACCCCGCGTATAAAAAGGCCGGTGGCAAGGAGCAGGAAGTCATGTACTACGAGGCCAAGGAAGAACACCGAACCGTGGATTCGCTGGTGCTGCCGGACTTGAAGGTCACCGACCCTTCGACACCCGAGTTCGCCGGCCGGGTGAAGGTGGTCAAGGAACTGCTGGAGCACCACATCGAGGAAGAAGAGACCGAGATGTTCCCTCAGGCCAAGAAGTTGTTGGGCAAGGCGACGCTTGATGAACTCGGGCAGCAGATGGAAATGCTCAAGGTGCAATACAAGAAGGAAATGACGGCGGCCAACATTGCGGCGTAATCGCAAGGC
Source organism: Pseudomonas sp. Emmai (assembly GCF_055179735.1). Lineage (NCBI taxonomy): Bacteria > Pseudomonadati > Pseudomonadota > Gammaproteobacteria > Pseudomonadales > Pseudomonadaceae > Pseudomonas > Pseudomonas sp. Emmai. Next base: position 4,059,995 of record NZ_CM143685.1, read on the forward strand.
TGGCACTGAACCTGTGGCTAAAAGGCTTGCCTGTGGTGAGAGGCTTGCTGTGGCGAGGGGGCTTGCCCCCGTCGGACTGCGCAGCAGTCCCCCAAGAGCGGGGGCCGCTTCGCTGCCCAACGGGGGCAAGCCCCCCTCGCCACAACAGCTTATTCACCCCTTGCCCCCCTGCACCCTTTTAACCCCCAGGATTCGTGACCTGGATGTAAACCGCATAAGTGCCCAACAACATCCAGAACGTCGCAAAAATCCACGGCGTGCGCACCGAGAACAACAGCGACTTGCGATACCCCTTGTGGCTCGACTCTGTTTCAGCAAACAGCGGCGACTCGTCGTAAGCCAGCCCCATCAGCGGTTCACTGCTCAGCAACTGGCTTTGCTTGAAGTGCCAGTGATCGATGATGTCGTACGCCGCGCGAATCCCCGGCCAGGCGTTCAACGAACTGAGCACGCCCAGCAGCGCCAAAAATGGCGGCACCACCAGCGTGAACAACTTGCCCCATTCGGGGTTGAGATTGGCCATGCAAGACGCGAAGGCAATCACCAGAAACGATTGCGCCGCCAGGTAGGCATCGGTGCGGTTGGCCAGGATGCTGGTTTCGTACTGGATTTCCCGGCGATAAAAATCCAGGCGTTCCTTGGGCGAACCGAACATCTTGGCGTTGTGTTCGGTCAGGGCTTCTTCGGCCACGGTTTCAGTCAGGATTCTTGGCACAACGTTCTCGCACAGAGTGGAAAACGTTTAGAAGAGCCGCAAATTGGCAAGTTCAGCCGGATTGCCAGGCGTCCCAAGTCAAAGAAAAAACACATACCCGCTTTTTATTTCATGGCCTGGGCAATGATTTCCACCAAGTGCACCTGGGTAAAGGGTTTGGACAAGCGCGGCAGTTCGGTCACGAAACCCTCAAGCCGCTCGGCATAACCGGTGGCGAGGATGATCGGCAGGTCGGGCTTCAGGCCCCGGATCGCCTGCGCCAGTTGTGCGCCATTCATCTGGGGCATGGCCATGTCGGTGATGACCAGATCGATGGCCTGGCCGGTGTTGAATGCTTCCAGCGCCTGCGCCCCGGATGCCGCACTGATCACTCGGTGGCCGAGGTCCTCGAGCAGCAGGCTGGTGCTGGTCAACACCAGGGTGTCGTCATCCACCACCAGCACGGACAGCCCCGGAACCGGCGACATCGCTGACACTTCAGTGGCCGGTTTGGCCATCGAACCCGGCGTGGCAACCGGTAGCCAGAGTTCGGCCGTGGTGCCGACGTTTTTCTCGCTCTTGAGAATAAAGCGCCCGCCCAGTTGCGCGATAAAACCGTGGACCATCGACAAACCCAGGCCCGTGCCTTTACCGACGCCTTTGGTGGTGAAGAACGGATCGGTCGCCGACGCCAGGGTGGCCAGGTCCATACCCTCCCCGGTGTCCGTGACCGACAGACACACATAGCGGCCAGCCGGCAAGGATGACCGGGCCGGGTCGCTGACCACCTCGGACCGGGCGCTGATGACCATTTTCCCGCCATCGGGCATAGCGTCCCGGGCGTTCGTCGCCAGGTTCAACACCGCCAGTTCGAGTTGGTTAATGTCAGCCAGCGCGGGTTCGAGATCCCCAGCAAAGCGGGTTTCCAGCGCCACTGACGGTCCCAGGGAACTGCGTAACAGCCCGGTGATACCGTGGATCAGCGCGGGTATTTCCACCGGTTCGGTCTTGAGTTCCTGTCGCCGGGCGAAGGCCAGCATGCGTTGGGTCAGGGACACACCACGCAATGCGCCCTGGGTCGCGTTATCCAGCAAACGAACGATCTTCGGCTCATCCCCCACCCGTTTGCGCACGATTTCCAGGTTACCCAGGATCACCGTCAACAGGTTGTTGAAGTCGTGGGCGATCCCCCCACTGAGTTGGCCGATGGCCTGCATTTTTTGCGCCTGGAACAACGCTTCACGGGTTTGCTCCAGGGCATGCTGTGCCTGGGTTACTTCGGTAATGTCCCGGGTGATCTTGGCAAAACCGAGCAGCGTCCCCGTCTCACCCCAGATCGGGTCCACCACCACGTGCGCGAAAAACTGCGTGCCGTCCTTGCGCACGCGCCAGGCCTTCTTTTCAAATCGACCTTCCCGCGCAGCCGTCTCCAGCGCCCGTTGCGGTTCGCCGGCTTCGCGGTCTTCCGGGGTGTAGAAAATCGAAAAATGCTTGCCGATCACTTCTTCGGGCAGGTAGCCCTTGATGCGCTGGGCGCCAAGGTTCCAGTTGGTCAGGTAGCCGCTCCCGTCGAGCATGTAGATGGCGTAGTCCGTGACGCTCTGCACCAGCAGGCGAAACTGCTGCTCGCTTTGCTTGAGGGTTTCTTCGGCCATCTTGCGGTCGGTCAGGTCCCGGGTGATCTTGGCGAAACCCAGCAACGTGCCCGAGGGGTCGATGATCGGGTCGATCACCACGTGGGACCAGAAGTGCGTGCCGTCCTTGCGCACCCGCCAGCCTTCGCCTTCGAAGCGCCCTTCCCTGATGGCCGTGTCCAGTGCGCGTTGCGGCAGCCCGGCCAGGCGATCCGGTTCGGTGTAGAACCGCGAGAAATGCTGGCCCAGAATCTCCGCTTCCTCGTAGCCTTTGAAGCGTTTGGCCCCGGCGTTCCAGCTGGTAATGATGCCATCGGGGTCGATCATGTAGATCGCATAGTCCACCACAGCATCGATCAACAGACGGAATCGGCTGTCCTCGATAGCACTGGCTTTTGTCCGATCTGCACTCATTGATCCATCCCGGCATTATTGTTTGGTGGAGTATGCGACAAACCACAGGATTGGAAAGCCGCAATAAACAGACTTTGGATGGTCGTGGTGGAGCGCCAGTCACAGACCACCTATTCTCGACGCCAACGGCCACTTCTGGCCAAGGAAGATGCTCTCGATGATTTTGATCCTGTTGCCGACCCGCGATTACGACCCGACTGAAAGCAGCGTGCCCTGGCAAGCCATGCGCCAGGCCGGGATCGAGGTGCGTTTCGCCACGCCCGAGGGACGGCCCGCCTTCGCCGACCCACGCCTGGTGGGCAAGGGCTTCGGCCTGTTGAACCCGTTGCTGATGACACGCAAACCCGACCTCGCCAACTACGCCCGGATGATCGAGGACGCAGCCTTCCTCCGGCCATTGGCCTACGCCGATGTCGACCCGGCGCAATTTGCCGGCCTGCTGATTCCCGGCGGCCACGCCAAGGGCATGCGCAGCCTGCTGGAGTCCGGACAGGCCCGGCGCATTGCCCGGCACTTTTTCCAAACCGACAAACCGGTAGCCGCCGTGTGCCATGGCGTGCTGTTGCTGGCCCGCACCCTGGCCCTGGCCACCGGGCGACCGGTGATCGATGGGTACAAGGTCACCGCACTGGTGGCCGGCACCATGGAAATGCCGGCCTGGTTCCTCACCGGCCTGTGGCTGGGGCGCTATTACCGCACCTATCGGGATACCGTCGAAGCCGAAGTGCGCGCCGCCCTGCGCCAACCGGCGGATTTCCAGCGTGGCCCTTGGTTGTCCAGCCGTGATTCGGCGGACAAGCCGGAACGCGGCTTCGTGGTCCGCGACCGCCAGTTGCTCACCGCTCGCTGGCCAGGGGACTGTCATCGCTTTGCCGCCGAATGGCTGCGCCTGCTGGATGAACAGACCACCAGCGCGGCAGCAACTGCCTGACCTTGCTCTCACCAAAGCGGTCATCGATCAGCATCACCACGCCCTGGTCCTGCTGGGTGCGGATCACTCGCCCGGCGGCCTGCACGACTTTCTGCACGCCGGGGTACAGGTAGGTGTAGTCGTATCCCGCGCCGAAAATCGCCGCCATGCGGTGTTTCATTTGTTCGTTGACCGGGTTCAGTTGCGCCAGTCCCAGGGTGGCAATAAAGGCACCGATCAGCCGTGCGCCCGGCAGGTCGATGCCTTCGCCAAATGCTCCGCCCAATACCGCGAAACCAACGCCCTGGCTGTGGCTGGTGAACTGGTCGAGGAAGGCCTGGCGCTGACTTTCGGCCATGCCTCGGGACTGTGACCACAACGTGATATGCGGATGCCGCTCGGCCAGCAACTGCGCCACTTGCTGCAAATAATCGAAGCTGCTGAAAAACGCCAGGTAGTTGCCGGGACGCTCGGTGAACTGCCGGGCGATCAGCTCGACAATCGGCCCGAGGGACGCCTGACGGTGCACGAAACGCGTTGAGATCTGGCTGACGATGCTGACGTGCAACTGATCGGCATGGAACGGCGACTCCACGTCGATGCACACGGTATTCGCCGGCGTGCCGAGCAAGTCGGCGTAGTAATGCCGAGGGCTCAGGGTCGCGGAAAACAGCACGGTGCTGCGCGCGGCCGTCAGGCGCGGGCGGATAAACCCGGCAGGCACCACGTTGCGCAGGCACAGCTGCGACAGGTTGCGCTTGCGTTCGAGGTCGCGCTTGCTGATATCGAACAGGAACTGCTCGTCGAACAGCTCGGCCACTCGGCCGAATTGCAGGATGTCGAAGTAGAAATTCTGCAAGGCACTGTCCAGGCCCTGGGGATGGTCGTTCAGGTAGTCGCCGATGCTCGCGCTGCACGAGGACAAGGCTTGCAGGAGTTTTTCCGGGGCCTTGTCGTAGGCCTGATAGGGGCTCAGTTGCAGGTCATGCAGGGCGTTCCATTCGCGATTGACCCGTTGCAGGGATTTCTTCAATGGCTCAGGCGCGGTTTTGCGCACGTTATTGAGTGTCGCTTGATCAAGGCTGGCGCTGTACATCTGCCGGCCGCGCTCAACCAGGTTGTGCGCCTCGTCCACCAGCACCGCGACCCGCCAGTTGTTGGCCTGGGCCAGGCCGAACAACAAGGCGCTGAAGTCGAAGTAATAGTTGTAGTCGGCGACCACCACGTCCGACCAACGCGCCATTTCCTGGCTCAGGTAATAAGGGCAAACGGTGTGTTGCAGCGCCACTTCCCGCAAGGCGCTCTGGTTCAACAGACTCAATTGGCTGGCAGCCTGGCGCGCGGCAGGCAAACGATCGTAAAAGCCTTGGGCCAACGGGCAGGATTCGCCATGGCAAGCCTTGTCCGGGTGTTCGCAGGCCTTGTCCCGGGCGATCATCTCCAGCACGCGCAACGGTGGCGCGCCGGCGCTGTCGAGGATCACCTGCGCCGCATCCAGCGCCAGTTTGCGTCCCGGGGTTTTCGCCGTGAGGAAAAACACCTTGTCCAGTTGCTGCGGCGCCAGGGCCTTGAGCATCGGGAACAGCGTGCCGACGGTCTTGCCGATCCCGGTGGGCGCCTGCGCCATCAGGCAGCGGCCGGTGCTGACGGCTTTGAACACCGATTCAGCCAGATGCCGTTGCCCCGGACGAAACCCGGCATGGGGAAACGCCAACCCCTGCGCCGCTTGATTACGCGCGTCGCGATGGGCCATTTCCTGCTCGGCCCAATGCAGGAACAACCGGCAATGCTGCTCGAAGAACGCCCCCAGTTCATCGGCGCTGAACCCCTCGACCAGGCAGGTTTCCTTTTCGCTGACGATGTCGAAGTACACCAGCGCCAGGTTGATCTGTTGCAGGTGCAACTTCTGGCACATCAACCAGCCATAGATCTTGGCCTGTGCCCAGTGCAACTGGCGGTGGTTAGCCGGTTGCTTGCTCAAGTCGCCGCGATAGGTTTTGACTTCTTCCAGGCAGTTTTGCGTCGGGTCGTAGCCGTCCGCCCTGCCCTTGACCTTCAAGGTTTGATACAGCCCCTCCAGGGCGACTTCGCTTTGGTAGTTGTCGTTGCGCCGTGATGCGACAGTGCGATGGCCGACGATGCCTTCCAGCGCGGTCGGTGAGGGGGTGAAACGCAGGTCGAGGTCACCAACCTTGGCGGTGAATTCACACAGCGCCCGCACCGCGATGCTGTAGCTCAAGCGCTCTGCTCCGCCCATTGCACGTAGCAGACGGCAATCGGCATCTGGTGTTCGTGGCAGAACTCGATCCAGCGCAATTGGTTGTCTTGCAGGCGATCGCCGGGGCCTTTGACTTCGATCATGCGGTAGGTCTTGTCCTGCGGCCAGAACTGGATCAGGTCCGGCATGCCGGCGCGATTGGCCTTGATGTCCAGCAACAAGCGATTGAACCAGTGCTTGAGGTGCTCGGCTGGCAGGCAATCCAGCGCCTGATCGAGCAAGTCCTCGGTCAGCGCGCCCCAGAACACGAACGGCGACTGCACGCCCCACTTGCCCAGGTAGCGCTCGCGGATGGTCTGGCGGTAGCGTCCGTCATCCAGTTCGGCGAGGCAGGCCTGGAACAACTCGGCCCGGCGCCCGTGGAAGTCCTCATTAAGCAGATCCACCGGCCCGCGCTGGAACGGGTGGAAAAACGCTCCTGGCAACGGCGCGAAGATCGCTGGCCAGCAGAGCAAGCCAAACAGCGAGTTGATCAGGCTGTTCTCGACGTAATGCACCGGCGCCGTTTCTTCGGCCAGATGGGCCTGAACGTAATACTCCACAGACAGCGCCAGATCGGTTCGGGGCAGTTGCAGATCCAGCCGTTCCATGACTAGCGGGCCTGCGCGCTTTATCGGCGGCCCACCCAGTTTGCGTCGCAGCCTTGGCAGCACCCGCAACAGTTGTTGCTGTTCGGCGGCGCTTTCCGGTGACAACTCGGCGATGACCGCCAGTTCCAGTGCCAACGCGTATTCAGCACAACGCTCCAGCACCCGAATCAATCGCAGGCGCGCGCCGGGATAGTCACATTCGCGGTAAATGCCCAGGGCGGTGGGGAAATCGGCGATGCGTTCACAATACTGGCCGATCTGGAACAACAACTTGGCCCGACGCCGTTGCAGCCAGGGATTGCTTAGCGCCAATGCGTTGATTTGCTCGACAACGGCACCCGCCTCTTCACCCGCCTCGAAACGCTGCTGACACTCGTGGAGGAACACACAGGCGTCCACGTCATCACGGCTGCGCAAGCCACGGGAATCATCGCAGAACTCAACTTTTTCATAGGTAAAGATGCCAAGGTCCGCCAACACGAACTCCGACCAGTCCTGGTAGAGATTGCCGAAGAACATCAGGCGCAACCGGTCACACAGGCCCATGATGGTCAGGCTGAACAAGCGGTCATTCAGGGTCGGGCACCACTGCGCGAAACGGCGGGACTCGGGAAACTGCTCACTGAGCAGCGGCAACCAATCGGCCTTCTTGCCCTTGGGCTGGTCGATGGCGTGCCCCAGGCATTGCAGGATTTCGGCCTTGAGCAATACATCGAACAGTTCTTCGATTAATAACGGCGCCTGCTCATCGATCCAGCCCAATTGCAGTAATGGGCCAGCCGCAAGGGCGGTATCCCCGATTTCGACGTAATGAAGTTTGCCGGCCCGGAAATGCAGGCCCTTGCGCATCACCATCCGCACCAGCAGCGCCCGGGACTCCCTTGGCAAACGGTGGAACTCGGCGATGAAGCGCTGTTCGTCCGGGCTCAACACATCGGCATAGCGATGCTCAAGCCAATCAAGCACTTGCATGAAGTTGTTCAAGTAATAGAACGGGTCGTCGAGCGGGTTTGCAGTCACAGGAAAAAGGGCCATGGCGAGCGAGTACTGGTTATGCGTACAGATACCAGCTCCACCCGGTTCGGCGCAAACGGAAAAGGATGGGCGGCGCGGCGAACTGGATCTTTTTCGGGTGGCCATCGAACTTTCCGGCAATCCGTGGCACCAACCGCCATAGCGCTTATTTTTTGATCAAGGAGATAAATATGAATATCAAGACCCTGGGCCTGCCCCTGGCCGTAGCAGCCTTTCTGGCCCTGGCCGGTTGCTCCACGCCAACGGTGGTGACCCTGCAGAACGGCACCCAGTATTTGACCAAGGACATGCCGAAAACCAAGACCAAGGATGGCTTCTACGAGTTCGAGGATATTTCCGGGGCAAACGTGAAGGTCAATGCCAATGATGTGGCGACGGTGCGCAAGGAAGATTAAAAGACCGCGTTATCGTTGATCGCGGGCAAGCCTTGCTCTTGTAGGCGCGAGGCTTGCCCGCGAAGAGGCCCGTCAAATCACTACAAATTTCAAGGCATTCCCGCAATGCCGGTATCGCAAACGATATAGCGCTCCCCGCGCTTGATCAGCTCCGCCCGCAGCTTCTGACAACGGTCATATTCCTGCTGCACGGAATTATCGATGCTGATGTTGCCGGTCACTGGCGGCTTGTTCCCGTCACCGATCCGGATCGTCGCCCAAGGCTGCTCCGGCTCAATCTGAAAACGGCTTTTCTCTTCGACCGGTGCCTGGGTTTCGATGGCGGCCGGTTTCGGCAATTCATCCGGCGTCATGCCATAACGGCTCAAAATCGAGCCGTGAGGCAGTTCTGCGGCGGCGTTTGCCGATAACACGGCCAAAGCCAACCCCAAGACAACCGTTTTGCTGTTACTCACGTGGCTGAATCTCCTGTACTCAATGGCGGCATGCCGCGGGTGCGTTGTAGAAATAACGCAGAAGTGGGCGGATGCTTTAGTGCCGGTTCCTGTTGGTGCAGGTATTGGAGTCCAGGCGTGACCATCAGGTCACGGTGATAGGCAGGTTTACCGCGTTATCGTTCTTCACGGGCAAGCCTCGCTCCCACAAGGGATCGCGTAACCCCTGTAGGAGCGAGGCTTGCCCGCGAAGAGTCCCTATCAGGCAATAACGATTCCAGAGCCAGACAAACTCTCCAGCCCAACCCCGACCAACGTCACCGAATCCCCGCCAAACGTCAGCACCGTGTCATGCCCGACCGCCGAGGCATGCGCCCGAAAGTTATCGTCCGGCGTCACGCCTTGCACACCCATGAACACCAGCTTATCGGTGGCTTGATAGCCAACCACCCTGTCCTGGCCAAACGCCCCGGTGAACAGGAAGGTATTAACCCCGCCCCCCGACTCCATCAGGTCATTCCCTGCGCCGCCGACAAACACGTCATTGCCCTTGCCGCCGATCAAATGGTCGTTACCGTCCAGGCCAAACAACCAGTCACCGCTGGCGTGTGCCGTGAGCGTATCGGCGCCCGCGCCGCCCTTCACCGTCGAGGCGTATTGGGTCACGTTGTTGCCGACCTTCAGGCCATCCGCCGTGACGCTGTGGGTCACGTCGTCCTTGAACACGCCCCACAGGAACGCCGGTTCCTTGGTCAGGATGTTGCCGATGTCGCGGGTGATGCTGATCCCGCCGTTGGCGTCCTTCACGTACAGGTTGCCGACGCCGTCGTTGGCGAATACGAAGTTCTTCACCGACTGTTGCAAGTCCAGCAGGTTGCTGCCCTTGCCGCCCAGCATGATGTTGTAGCCGCCGCCATCGCGGAAGGTGTCGTTGCCGTCCCGGCCTTCGAGGTAGTCATTGCCCTTCCCGCCCTGGATCAGGTCATTGGCGTCGCTGCCGATGATAAAGGTGCTGCCTTTGTGGGTTTCGGCGTTGCGGTTCAGGTCCTGGACCCAGGTGTTGGCCCGCGCCGGGTCCGACAGGTTAGCCACGACGATGGTCGAGTCTTTGCTGGTGAGGTCGTAGAACTTCGACTCAATCACCCGGTTCATGCCGTCGCCGTAAGCGGTCGGCAGGTGCGAGATCCAGGTCGGAATGTTGAGGATGGAAAACGGCAGCACGTTCCACACCGTGGAGGCGTAGTGATCGTTGAAGCTGACGATGTTGTCGGTCGCCGAGGCCTTGGCCGCGTCGTGCACACCCACCGACGCGAGGTTGAAAGTCGAGCCGTCGAGGGCGCGGAACACCGGGTCGTTTTCGTAGCCGATGTTGAGCACTTTGTCGTTGCTGCTCTGGGTCGGCGACGCGTAGGCGATGTAGTTCGAATCCTTGTAGAACCCGCCCCACTTGTCCGTGCTCAGGTCCGCCGCGCTGTTGACGGCCAACCCGCCCAGGCTGTGGCCGCTGAACAACACGTCCTTGCCGGACAAACCGTTGGCACTGGCAAACGCCGCGACATTGCCGAGCAGTTTGCCAAAGGCTTCACCGACGTAATTCTTCGCATAATCCTTAGGGCCGAGCGCCGCCAGCAGATCGTTGATGACGTCGCCGATGGAGTCACCAATCTGGATTTCCCGCGGGCCACTGGTGCCACGAAAGGCGACACCGACTTCAGTGAGATGGCCCTGGGCGTCGTACTTGCCGAGGATCTCGACCTGGGCGCTGGTGAACCCGGACTTTTCGCCGTAGAAGGTTCCGCGCGCGTCGGTCTTGCCGTCATAGCCCAGCTGCGCGGCGGTGATCGGGGTCCAGCCGGCCTTCTGCACCGCTTGCAGGGCGAGTTTTTCCGAATCGGGGTTCCACGGAACGCCCGGTATAACCCCTTGGGAATCGGTGCCGCCAATCAGCGCGGTGACCAGGGTGGCCGGCAGCCCGATCCCGAAACCGTTGTGCTGATAACCGGTGGCAAAACCGTTATCGAGGTTGTGATAGGAATACAGCGTGATGGCCATGGCGTCGCTGAACAGCGCCTTGGAATCGGCTGTGGTGAAGTTTTTGTAATCGTAAACACCCATTTGCTATTGCCTCTCTTTTGTTGGAATTGTCAGAGATAGCTCACAGCCAAAGCGCCTCGGGAATGAGGCGCTCCGGAGCATTTCAGTGCATGCAGCCGTTATGCAAAGGTAAAACTTGAAGTGGAAAGGTTATCCAGCCCGACGCCGACCAGGGTCACGGCAAAATCGCCGACCTTGAGCACGGTGTCGTGGCCGGACTGTGAAGCATGCTGTTTGTAGTCATAGCCCTGCCCCGCGCCCTGGACGCCCATGAACACCAGTTTGTCACTGCCCTGGTAGCCATTGATCGTGTCGAAACCAAAGGCACCGCTGAACAGGAACGTGTTGTTACCGGCACCCGAGGCATGCATCACGTCATTGCCCGCGCCGCCGACGAAGGTGACGTGGCTCTTGTCGCTGCGCAGCAGGTCGTCACCGGCATTGCCGAACAACCAATCGCCATCCAGCGTGGCCGCCAGCGCGTTGCCATAGGCGTCGCCGTTGAGCGAATGGTTGTAGTGGGTCAGATCATTACCGTTAAGCAAGCCGCTGGCCGTGACGGTGTAACTGACGTCCTTGGTGCCAAACCATGAGCCCGGCTCCTTGCTCACCAGCGCGCCGATGTCCCGGGTCAGGCTGATGCCGCCGTAGGCGTCACGCACATACAACGTGCCGTCGCCGTCGTTGGCAAAGCTGAAGTTCTGCAACGGCTTTTGCAGCTCGAAGGTGTTGCTGCCCTTGCCGCCCAGCAGGATGTTGTAGCCGCCGTCATCGCGGAAACGGTCGTCACCGGCCCGGCCCTCGATGAAGTCATTACCGGCGCCGCCCTTGAGCAAGTCGTTGCTGTCGGTGCCGATGATGAAGGTGCTGCCGGTGTGCGGTTCGCCGCTGCGGCCCAGGTCCTCGACCCAGGTTTTACCCCGGGACTCCAGCGCCAGGTTGGAGACGATCAGCGTCGAGTCCTTGCTGGTCAGGTCGTAGAACGTCGAGTCGATCACCCGGTTCAAACCATCGGCATAACCCAGCGAACCATGGGCCGACCAGCTCAGCGGGTTGAGGATGCTGAACGGCGTCAGGTTCTGCGCGGTGGAGGCGTAATGGTCATTGAAGTTGACGATGTTGTTGGTCGCCGACGCCTGATAACCATCGTGCTTGCCCACCGAACCGCTGCTGAACGTGGTGCCGTCCAGTGCACGGAACACCGGGTCATTCTCGTAACCGACGTTCAGCACGTTATTCGAGATGCTTTGGGTCGGCGAAGCGAAGGCCACGTAGTTGGCGTCCTTGAAGAACCCGCCCCAGTTGTCGCCGCTCAGTTCTGCCACGCTGTTGACCCCAAGCCCGCCGAGGCTGTGGCCACTGATCAGCACGTCCTTGGCACTCAGGCCATGGGCGATGGCGAACGCCGCGACGTCCTTGAGCAAGGTGTCGAAGGCGCTTTTGGCGTAGTTCTTCGCGTAATCCACCGGGCCGATGGCGGCCAGCAAGTTGTTCTTGATGTCGCCGAAGGTGTCGCTGTAGCCCAGGCCCCCGGTGCCGCGAAAGGCTACACCGAGGCCGATCAGCTTGCCGGCCGCGTCGTACTTGCCGAGCACTTCGGCTTCGGCACTGGTGAAACCGTCCTTCTCGCCAAAGAACGAGCCTTGCGGGCCGACCTTGCCTTGATAGCCCAGGGCCGAGGCGCCAATCGGCGCCCAACCGGTGGCGGGCAATGGCTGGCCCGTCGGCGTGTAGGCATACAGCGTTAGCGCGATGGCATCGCTGTACAGCGCCTTGCCGGCTTCACTGCCGGCATTTTTGTAATCAAACAGTCCCATGTTTTTTGCTTCCTTTGCGTCAAATCAGAACTGCCAGTCCAAGGTCAGGCCCACGCCGTGATCCTTCTCGTTGGAACCCAGCAATCCGTTGTAATCCAGGTTTACGCGGGTCGCTTTGTTCAAGGCCAACCCGGCGCGCAGGCCGACCACGGCGGCGTTGCGATCCATCGACACACTCTGCACGTTGAACCCGGTGTTGCTGCTGGCGAAGGCCAGGTGTTGATCGGTATCGACACTGCTCAGGTTGTGCTGCCAGCCGAGGCTGCCAGACAGTTCGAGCTGCTTCTGGTCGGACAGCGCAATGGCTTTGCTCGCCCGCAGACCGAGGGTCGACAGCACCGCGTCGCGGTTGTCTTCACCCGCCTTGAGCGCGGCGGCATCACCCTTCTCGGTGAAGCTGTCGCTGTTCAAGTGCACGTAAGCCAGTTTGGCGAACGGTTCCAGGGCCAGGGGTTGCAGGTCCAAACGGTAAGCGGCTTCGGTGAACACCTGCGCGGTGGTCGCATCGTGTTTGGTTTTCTGCTTGCCGCTGACATCGGCGAATTGCAGGTCACGTTTCGCATCAATGCGATGCCAGCTGTAAGCACCGCCGACGCTCAGGCGCAGGGCATCGATTTCATGCCCCAGGTACGCACCCAAGTGGTAGCTGTCGACGTCCGCCGACGAGTGCGTGCCATCGCCCATGCTCAACGAGCTGTTGCTATAACCGGTGACGAAACCCAGACGGGTATCTTTAGCGATCAAGCCATCGCCACCCACCAGCAAGCCGCCGATGGAGCTGTTGGAACTGGCGTTGTCGTTACCGCCATCGCTCTTGCCCCAGGCGCCCAGGACTTTGACCCACAGGTTGCTTTTGTCATCCGTCGGCGCGCCGGCGTCGAACAGATCACGTTCACGCAAACGATCACTGACGGCGTCACGCAGGTAGCGACTGTCGTTCATCAGCATGGTGCCCACCGCCGGATGAATCTCGCCGGACAGTTGCTGGAACGCTTGCTGCGCCACTGCGGCGGTCGGCGCCAGCAACAAGGTTTCGTACAGCGCATTGCCTGCGCCCAGTTGCTCGGCGGCTGCGGCTACGGCGCGCTGGTTCGGGGTCTGGCCGACAGCGCTGAAGGACGTTGCGTTACGTTCCACCGCCAGTTGAATCCCGTTGGCCGTGTAATCCAGGGCACCGCCGATAAACAGGTAGTTCGGCAACACTTGCCCAAACTGCCCTTGGATGCCGCCCGCCGCTTGCAGGATGTTGTACTGATGGCCGAGCAGGGTTTGCGTTTCAGCAGTGGTCAGCAGGGTCGGACTGTTTTCCAGGGACAGGCTGACCGTGGCGCCATCGATCACAGCCTTGCCGCCGGCAATGATCTGGTCGCTGCTGGTGGGCGACAGTTCCACGGCGTAGGTCGAACCCGGTTCGAAGACCACGTCGCCGGCCACTTGCAAGGTACCGATGGAGTTGCCCGGCGCCACGGTGCCGCCGCTTTTCGCGGTCAGCGCGCCGATGCGGCCGTTACCGCCGAGGATGCCGTTGTCATTGACGGTGACTGCCGATTGCAGCGAACCGTTGATCGCCAGGCGACCCTGATTGACCAGGGTCGGGCCGGTGTAGGTGTTGGCGCCGGTCAGCACCAGGGTGCCGATGCCTTGCTTGGTCAGGCCGCCATGTCCGGAGATGTCGTTGCGCCAGGTGTCGAGCCCGCAGTGCACGTCGTTGCACACGCGCTCGGTGGGTTTGCCGGCGTCGACGATGCCACCGATGCCCGGCAGGTCCGCGACAAACTGGCTGTCGCCGTAGGCACCCTGGATGCGGAATTCTTCCGGAATGTCTTGCTCAGTCACCAACATCGCCGGGCCATTGATGCCCTTGCCCAGGTTGATCATGCCCCAGCCGTACAACGCGTCGACGCCAGGGGCACCGAGGTCGGTGGCCGTGGTGCGCAACACGCTGGCGACCTGCGCGCCGGTCATGTACGGGAAGCGTTCCATCAACACCGCCATGGAGCCCGCCACGTGCGGCGCGGCCATCGAGGTGCCGTTGTAGTTGGCATAACCGGTGCCGACATTGTTGGGGTCGGTGCCGCTGATGATCGAGCTGTAGATTTTGCTGCCCGGCGCCGACACGCAGTAGCTGGCGGTGTAACCGCAGCGCGAGGAGAACACGCTGATGTTGTAGAGCTCGTTGCTGGTCAGGTCCGGATTCTTTTGCAGCGCCGCCACGGTGATCCAGTTTGGCGCGATGTCCGGCACGAAGTAAGCGAGGCCGGCGATAGCGTCCGGGTTGTTGAGGTTGTAGTCGTTACCGGCGGCGAAGATCGTGACGATGCCGCTGCGAGCCGCCGCGATGGCGCCGTCATAGGCACCGCCGGGCTTGGTGCCGAGCAAGGGCTGGATCTCGTTGAACTGCAATTGCGCGTCCTGCACGGTGAAGTGCGGGAACGCCGGGTCGCGCCCGCCGAGGTCGAAGCGATCGGTGATGCCGATCCCCCAGCTGTTGTTGATGATCCGCGCGCCGCTGGCGATCAGGGCATCCCAACCGGCCTTGTACACCGCGCCGTCGTTGCCGCGAATGATCCCGTCCTCGGGGCCCGGGTCGCCGTTGTCGGCGCTGATGATTTGCGCGCCGAAGGCCACGCCGTGCATCGGGCCGCCGTCGCGGCTGCCGGCGGCAATCCCGCCGACGTGGGTGCCGTGGGCGCCGAGCTTGCCGTCGGAGCCGACCGAGGGCGCGCCGTTGTAAAGGAACGCGTCCCCGGCTTTGACCGGGATGTACGGGTCGGTGTATACACGGATGCCGCTGGTGACCAGGTTAATCACCTTGTTGGCCCCGGAAAACTCCGGGTGTTGGGCGTAGACCGGCTGGTCGAAAATCCCCAGTTTCACGCCTTTGCCGGAGTAGCCGGCGGCGTAGGCCTCCTGGGCGTTGATCGCGCCCACGCCCCAGTCGGCGTTGAACTCGGCGCTGCGCCAACTATTGGGATCACCGACCTTGCCGTTTTCCACGTAAGGCGCGGCATGGGCAGTGCCCAGCGTGGCCAGCGCGCAGAGCACGGCGAGGTTGAGGGATTTGAGGGCGAACGTGTTGTTGTTTTCGGACGTCATCCAGCTACCTTCCTTAGTTGTGTTGCCTTTTTCATGACCCCAGGTCATTTGGGGTATCCAAAAGATCGCAGCCTTCGGCAACTCCTACGCCGAACGCGTCACCTGTAGGCGCTGCCGCAGGCTGCGAGCTCTTCAGGGGTTCAAACAATCAGAACTGCCAATTGAGGCTCAGCCCCACGCCATGGCTTTTCTCGCGGCTGGCCAGTTGGCCGGTGTAATCGAGGTTCAGGCGAATATCGCGGCTCAGCGCCAGGCTGGCGTGGGCACCGACCAGCGCGGCATCGCGCACCAGTGGCGAACTTTCCACCGCGAACCCGGTGCCACCGCTGGCAAACGCCAGATGCTGCTCGGAATCAACGCTGCTCAGGTTGTGCTGCCAGCCGAGGCTGCCGCTCAGGTCCAGTTGCTGCTGGCCGGACAGGTTCACGGTTTTCAGTGCCCGCAGGCCGAGGGTGCTGAGCACCGCATCGCGGGTGTCGCCATGGCTTTTCAGCGCGGCGGCATCGCCTTTCTCGGTAAAGCCCTCGGTGTCGAGGTGCACGTAGGCCAGGTTGGCGAACGGTTCCAGGGCCAAGGGTTGCAGTTTCAGGCGATACGCCGCCTCACCGAAGACCTGGGTGGTGGCTGCATCGACCTTGGCTTTCTGTTTGGCGCTGACATCGCCGTATTGCAGGTCACGTTTCACATCGGCGCGATGCCAGCTGTAGGCACCGCCCGCGCTCAGGCGCCAGGCGCCCAGTTCGTGGCCGGCATACGCGCCCAGGTGATAGCTGTCGACCTGCGCCGAGGAATGGGTGCCCGAGCCCATGTTCACCGAGCTGTCGCTGTAACCGGCGACCAGGCCGATCCGGGTTTGCTCATCTACGGCGCCATCGACGCCCGCCAGCAAACCGCCAATCGAGGTGGTGTAACCCGCCGTGTCGTGCCGGTCATCGGTCTTGCCCCAGGCTCCCAGGGCCTTGATCCAGCCGTTGCTTTGCGCGCTTTTGGCCTCGTTGAGACGTTCACCCACGGCATCGCGCAGGTAACGGCTGTCGTTGATCAGCACCGAACCCAGCGCCGGGTAGATTTCCCCCGACAACTGCTGGAACGCTTGCTGTGCCGAAGTCGCGGTCGCCGACAGCAGCAGGCTTTCGTACACCGCATTGCCCGCGCCCAGCCCTTCCACGGCGCCGGCCACGGCACGCTGGTTCGGGGTCTGGCCGACGCTGGCGAAGCTGGTGGAGTTACGCGCTACGCTCAGGCCAATGCCGGTGGCGGAATAATCGAGCGTGCCGCCGATAAACAGGTAATTGGGCAACACCGCACCGAACTGACCCTGGATACCGCCGGCCGCTTGCAAGATGTCGTACTGATGACCGAGCAGGCTCTGCACCTGTGCGGTGCTGAGCAAGGTCGGGCTGTTTTCCAGGGACAGGCTGACGGTGGCGCCGCTGACCGTGGCTGTGCCGCCAGCGACAATTCGGTCGCTGCGGGTGGGTGACAGTTCCACGGCATAGGTCGAACCCGGGGCGAAGGTCACGTCGCCGGCGACCTGCAAGGTGCCGATGGAATTGCCCGGCGCCACGGTGCCGCCGCTATTGGCGGTCAGCGCGCCGATGCGCCCGGAACCGCCCAGGGTGCCGCTGTCATTCACGGTCACGGCGGAAGTCAGCGAACCGTTGACCGCCAGCAGGCCGCCGTTGACGGTGGTCGGCCCGCGATAGGTGTTGTCGCCGATGAGCATCAAGCGCCCGGCGCCGGACTTGATCAGGCTGCCTTCATAAACGCGCGTGGCTGCCGCGCTATCGCGCGCCATGCCCACGGCGTAATCAGTCTGATCCTGTTGACTGGCGCCCGCCGCCACGCCGTTTTCCCAGCCTTTGTCCTTCAGAGTCTGTTGCCAGGCACTGTGTTCGGCGGCGTCTTCGGCCTGGCGCTGGATCAACGCCTTGTCGCTGATGCCGTTGCTCCAGACGTCGCTCTGCCCTGCCCCCAGATTGGCGTCGAACGCGCCGAGTAATTGCCCCGGCCCGCGCATCGCCCGGTCCAGGTTGGCCACGCCCCAGCCGACCTGGGTGGTCGGCGCATCGGTGATCGAGCCGTCGAGCTGGGTTGCGGTGGTCAGCAGCACTTGCAGCGCCTGCTGATTGGTCATGTACGGGTAGCGTTCCATCACCAGCGCCAGGGCGGCCGTGGCGTGGGGCGCGGACATCGAGGTGCCGGACTTGATCGCGTAGCCACCGTCAGGAATGGTGCTATCGATCTTCGCGCCGGGGGTGGTGATGCACCAGTACTTGGCGATCCCGCACTGGTTGTACTTTTGCTGATTGGCTTGATCCAGCCCCGAGACCGCCAGCCAGTGGCCTTCAAGCTCCGGCTGGAAGTACGGCAGCGCCGAACGCACGCTGGCGTTGGGGTAGCCGCTGTTGCCGGCGCTGAACACGTTGATCACGCCGCGTTGGGACGACACGTCGGCGGCGGCATCCAGCCACGTGCCTTTGTTGAAGTGTTGGGCATAGGCCGCGTGCAGGTCGTCGAGGGTGCGATAGCTGACATCCGGTGGCTGGCTGCCCCAGCTGTTGTTGATCGCCCGCACACCGGCATCGGCCAGGGCGTTGTAGGCCGCTTTGAAATACTGCGGATCGGGATTGGGACCGAACAGGAAACTGTCGTTCTTGTTGGTGTTGGCCACGTAGATCTGCGCGTTGAACGCCACCCCGTGCATGCCGGTGCCGTCACGGGACGCGCCCAGGGTGCCGGTGACGTGGGTGCCATGGGAGTCGTTGTTGGGATTGAGCGTGCCGTCGACGTTGAACGGTGTGCCGTCGACGTAGGTGCCGCGGGTGGTGACCGCGTGGTATCGGTCGGTGGCGAACTCGGGATGGCTGGCGTCGAAGCCAGAATCCAGTTCACCGATCTTCACGCCTTTGCCGGTGATGCCGGCGGCGTAGGCTTGATCGGCCTGCATGCGGGCCAGACCCCAGTCGCGCTGGAACTCCGCCGAGCGCCAACTGGCGGCGTCACCGGGTTTGCCGGTTTCGAGGTATTGGGCCTGGGCTGCTTGGGGGATGACAGAAACCAGGAGCAATAGCGTGCCGACCGATATCGGCTTGATCTGTACTTCCATGTCTTTCTCGCTTTTTTGGCGTTTTTAGAGTTTTAGTCCCCCTGTTCGCGGGGTGGTCGTGCGGTGTTGCCGAAATGCATTTCTTTCAGGATGTCGCGATTCCTGCGGCAATCGAGCTTTTCGTGGCGAGGGAGCTTGCTCCCGCTGGGCTGCGAAGCGGCCCCCCCACGGCGGTTACGGGAGCAAGGTCCCTCGCCACAAAAGCCTGTTCGCCACAGGTTTGTTTTTCGTCAGCAGATCAGCGGGTTTTCGGGCCCTGGCCAAACGCCTCATCTACCTTCGCCAGATCCTGGTCGTTCAACGTCCCGGCGTAGTAATGCAGCTTGGTCCACGCCATCAGGTAGTCATACCGCGCCTGGGCCAGGTCTCTTCGAGTGGTGAACAACTGTTGTTCAGCGTTGAGCGCATCCAGGTTGACCCGCTCACCGCCAAGGATGCTTTGCTTGGTCGACACCACCAGCGCTTCGGCGGACACCAGGGCTTTTTGATAGGCGCGCAGCTTGTTCACGCCCGACAAACAGGCGCTGAACTGGCGGCGCAGTTCGATCAGGGTTTCCCGGGTCTTGCCGTCCAGTTCGTACTCGGCTTGCTCCATGGTGCGGCTGGCCTGGCGGGTCATGGCCGAGACCCCGCCACCGGCATACAACGGCACGCTGACTTCGATGCCGATGGTGTTGGTGTCGTAGCGCTGGTTATAGGTGTTGCCGCTTTCCGACTCGTTCTGGCGCACCGAGGCGTAGGCGCTGACTTTGGGCAGGTGCCCGGCGCGGTTGCGTTCGACTTCGTAGCGCGCCACTTCCACGGCCTGGCGCTGGGAGGCCAGGTTCGGGTTGTTGGCCACGGCCATCTCGTGCCAGGTGTCGTAATTGGCCGGTTGCAGGGCGAAGGTCTGGAAGTTCTGGTCCAGGGGCGCCAGATCACCGATGTTGACCGCCGGCACGCCGATCAGCGCACCCAGCTCACGCAGCGACGCGTCCTGCTCGTCACGGGCCTCGATTTCCTCGGCGGTGGCCAGTTCATAGCGCGACTCGGCCTCAAGGATGTCGGTGCGCGTGCCCTCGCCCTGACGGAACATGTGTTCGTTCTGCTGGAACTGCTGCTCGAATGCCTTTTTCTTGGCCTGGGCGATGTCGATCTGATCCTGGGCAAACAACGCCTTGGTGTAGTTATCCAGCACCCGCACCAGCAATTCCTGGCTCTTGCCACGAAAGGCTTCGTCGGCGAACAACGATTGCGCCACGCCTTTGCGATACGACGCGTAAGCCTCGTAGTCGAGCAACGGTTGTTGCACCGTCAAGGTCGAGCCGTAGCTGCTGTAGTTGCGGTCCTCGGTGAAGTCCGGCCGCCCCTCGTTAATCTGGGTGACCTTGGAGGTGTTGCGCCCTTTGTTGTAGTTGTAACCCACTTTGGGCAACAGCCCGGCGCGGCCGATGATGCGGTTTTCAAGGCCGGCATCCCGTTCCTTGATGGCGCCGAGGAACACCGGGTCATTGCGCAACGCCTGTTCGTAGATTTCAAACGGCCCCAGGGCCATTGCACTGTTGCAGGTCAGCATCGCCAGGGCGGCCCCGAGCATGGAAAGCTTATTCATACAACCGAACATCCTTATTCCTCGGTCAACGCGGAGTTGGCCCGGTCGAGCAGCGGCTTGAACAAATAGTTGAGGAGTGAACGCTCACCGGTGCGCACGAACATTTCCGCGGGCATGCCGGGCTTGATCACCAGGCCGTGGAGTTTTTCCATGGCCTGGTCACTGACGCTGCTGCGCAAGACGTAGTAAGGGGCGCCGGTTTTCTCGTCGATCATCTGGTCGGCGGAAATCAGGCTTACTTCCCCCGGCACCCGTGGCGTGCGGCTCTGGTTGAACGCGGTGAACAGGATGTCCACCGGCAAATGGGTGCCGACCTTGTCGATCAGGTTGACCGGCAGGTGCCCTTCCACTTCCAGGGTGGTGCCTTGGGGCACGATCTCCAGCAAGGTTTCGCCCTGGCGCACCACGGCGCCTTCGGTGTGCACCCCGAGGTTGACCGCGATGCCGTCGGCAGTGGCGATGATCTCGCGGTGTTGCAAGTCGAACCCGGCGGAGGTCAGTTGCTCCTTCAGCGTCACGCTCTTGAGTTGCGCGTCGGCCAGTTGGGTGCGGACTTCTTTCTGGTACTCCTCGATGTGCTGTTGCAGCTTGAGTTTCGCTTCGAGGATGCCCTGCTCCACCCGCCCGCTTTCGCCGGTGTTCTCCGCCAGTTGTTGCTGCACTTGCGACAGCTGACGCTGGTATTCCATCAGCCGGTTGCGCGGGATGTAGCCGTTGTCGGCCAGGGGCTGAAGGTTGCTCAGTTGCTGTTGCAACGAGCTGGCCTGGGCCGTCAGGTCGGTGCGGGCGCGGCGCATGCCGGCCAGTTGCGCGTTCGCGCCTTCGATATTGGCGCGCAGCCCGCCCTGTTGACGGGCATAGGCTTCGCGGCGGCTGCTGAACAATTGGCGCTGGCCTTCGAGGACCAGGGCCAGGCGTGGATCAGCGTCCTTGCTCAGCTCGGAGGGGAAAGTCACTTGCTTGAGGTTGTCCCGCTCGCTTTCCCAACGCGCGACGCTGGCCCAGGCCATGCGGTATTGCGCCTGCAGCGAATCGACGTCGGCCGCGACCTGGGTCTGGTCGAGCTGGAACAGCGGCTGGCCGAGTTTCACCACCTGGCCTTCGCGCACCAGAATCCGGCTGACAACACCGGGACTCATCGATTGCACCGCTTTGCGCTTGCCGGACACGACCACCGTGCCTTGCACCGGAATGCCTTGATCGAGCGGCGCGAGGCTGGCCCAGGTGAAGAAGCTGCCAGCGCCGACAATCGCCAAGATCCAGCCCATGCGTGCGAAAAATTTGGCGTCGCGTTCAGGGCGTTCGGCGATGTAGTCGTGTTCCATTGTGGCTTCGTTTTCAGTGTTCATGCGTGCGCTGCTCATACACCCGAATTCCTTGTCGTGGGCTGATACTGCCGGCTCATGCTGAGCCCGCCCGGCGCCTGGGGTGCCTTGTGTTCCTGATTGGCGGTCGGCTGGTTGCCGGACAATGCCTTGAGTACTTCCTGACTCGGGCCGAACGCCTGCAAGCGACCGTCGTTGAGCACCAGCAACTTGTCGGCCTGGGCCAGCGCGGATGAACGATGGGTCACCAGAATCACGCTGGTGCCGTTGGCTTTCATGTGCGCAATGGCGCCGGCCAGTGCTGCTTCACCGACGGTGTCGAGGTTGGAGTTGGGTTCGTCCAGCACCACCAGGCTCGGGTTGCCATACAAAGCACGAGCCAGGGCCACGCGCTGCTTCTGGCCGCCGGACAACCCGCTGCCGTCTTCACCGAGCACGGTGTCGTAGCCTTGGGGCATGCGCAGGATCAGCTCGTGGACACCGGCGTGTTTGGCGGCCTCGACGACTTTCTGCGGATCGGCTTCCCGGAACCGCGCGATGTTTTCCGCAATGCTGCCGCTGAACAGTTCGATGTCCTGGGGCAGATAACCGATGTACGGGCCGAGGTCGTCGCGGTTCCAGCGATGGATGTCCGCGCCGTCGAGGCGCACTGTGCCGCCGAGGGTCGGCCAGACGCCGACCAGCACTCGGGCTAGGGTCGATTTGCCAGACCCGGAAGCGCCAAGCACGCCCAACACTTCGCCAGCGCCCAGGCTGAAGTTGACCATGTGCAAGGTCGCCGCACGCTGGCCCGGTGGGCCGGCGCTGACTTGTTCGAAACTGATCTGGCCTTTCGGTGCCGGCAGCGCCATGGCTTCATCACTGGGCGGAAAGGCTTGCAGCAAGGCATCGAGCCGACGATAGGCGAGCTTGGCGCCGCTCCACTGTTTCCACACGGCAATCAGTTGATCGATCGGGCTCAGGACCCGGCCCATCAGGATCGAACCGGCAATCATCATCCCGGCGGTCATGTCGCCCTTGATCACCAGCAACGCACCGAGGCCCAACACCAGCGATTGCAGGCACAGGCGCAGGGTTTTGCTCAGGGAACTGATGACGGCGCCGGTGTCACTGGCCTGGTTCTGCAGGCCCAGAAAACGCGAATGCACCTGGAACCAACGCTTGCGCAAGACCCCGAGCATGCCCATGGCCTGGATGGTTTCGGCGTTGTGCAAATGGCTGGTGGCCAACTGGCTGGACTTCTGGGAAAACCCTGCGGCTTCACCCAAGGGCTTTTTGGTCATCGCCTCGTTGAGGCAAGCCAGCCCGATCAACAGCACGGCGCCGGCCGTGGCCAGCACGCCCAGCCAGACGTTGAACAGGAAAATCACAAACAGGTAGACCGGGAACCACGGCGCGTCGAAGAAGGCAAACAAGGCCGGGCCGGTGACGAACTGGCGAATGTGGGTCAGGTCACCGAGGGACTGCCCGGCGTTGCCCTCGCCCTTGAACAGGTTGCGCTCGAACGCGGCTTGGTAGACCCGCAGGTTGAAGCGCCGCTCCAGTTGGCTGCCGATGCGGATGACGATAAAGCTGCGGATGACCTCCAGCATGCCGATGAAGGCAAAGAAACCGACCACCATCAATGAGAGCATCGCCAGGGTGGTTTCGTTTTGCGAAGACAGCACCCGGTCATACACCTGGAGCATATAAATCGATGGGACCAGCATCAGCACGTTGATGAGTGCGGTGAAACATCCGACGCTGATCAAGATGCTCTTATAGTCGCCCAGTGCCTTGAATAACGGTGCGGTGGCTGGGGCGTTCGCCATCTTCATTGATTTTCCCTGAAATAATAGGCCTCGCCATTCATTGACGAGATTTCAATTAACTGTCCGCACACGGGTCGAGACATTCTTTGCCTGTTAGCGCTTACAAATGAATAACAACTTTTTTGATCGAGCGAGACTCAGGGGCTATTGATCCACGACTTATAACCCCATGGACTAGCTTTATATTCAGTGCCAGCCTTGCCCAAGTACTTAATGCGCTGCGCGCACTAGCGTAATACTCAAGCCGGACTTCAAAGTGGCTTTGTACAAGCCTTCTTTTTGTCGGCTGAAGAACACGATTCTGGAACCTTCCTTACCGGTAATCGAAATACCGTCCGGCTCCGTGAACCAGCCAATCGCCGGCGCCTCCAGCCAGGCGCCGAGGCATTCGGCGCCCTCACCCAGCGTCTGCTTTTGTTCAAGGTCGATGCGGCAAACGTTTGAGGGTTTGTCCTGCAATTCCTGGGTTTCAGGGGTGTCTTGCGCGGCGTTCAAGGTGGCCTGCCATAGGCCTGCCAATTCCGAGGGGTCCGCCAATTTCAGGCTACTTGCCATGGCTACTTCTCCAAAAAACATCATCAGCGTCGCCAATAGCCACGCGCTTGCTCTGTAGGTAAAGACGTTATGGGTCATAGGACTTTTTACTCCGGCCTGTAGCCTTACCCACTACGGGCATCGATGCAAGGACGGAGCACGGCGCACCAGGCGCCGCGCTCCTTTTGCCCTGAATCAGGCCACGATGTCCGTGGTAGCTGCCTGGCCAACGGTGCTGACGAGGAAATCAGCCACGCCGTGCCCGGAGAAGTCCACCGACAACAGGCTGTTACCGCCCGAAGAGGTCAACACCGCGTCGCCTGCCGCACCGGTGAAGGAGTTCACGAAGTGCAGGCCTGCGCCTTTGGTGATGCCGGTCAGATCGATCTTGTCCAGACCGCTGACAAAGTCGAGGATCTGGTCGGCTGCACCTGGCTTGGAATCGGTGCTGGCGGCAAACACGAAGGTGTCCGAACCCGAACCACCCCACAGTTTGTCCGCACCGCCCGCGCCGTAGATCAGATCGTTGCCGGCACCGCCCTTCAGTTCGTTGGCGATGCTGTTACCAATCAACAGATCGTTGCCCGAACCGCCGATGGCGTTCTCGATGATCGCGCCCTTGGCGATGGACACGTTACCTACCAGGCCGCCAACGTCGGAGAACGAGGCGTCATTGAGGTTGATCTTCTGGTTTTGGGTAAAACCGGAGAAGTCCAGGGTGTCCTTGCCGCCCGCATCCCAGACCGAGAACACGAGTTTGTCGGCGGCCGACGAAGCGCTCAGGAAGTCACGGCCGGCATTGGAGTTGAAACCGTAGGTGGTGTCACCGGTACGGGTCTCCAGGTTGGCGCCGTAGAGTTTCTGAATCGCCGCGATATCGTCCATCAGCGGGCCGGACGAATACGCTTCGACACCGCCCTTGCTGAAGTTCTGGCTGGTATTGCTTTCACTCCAGTAGCTCATGAGGCTGTAGCCACGGGTGTCCTGGCCGTAGGACGCGTCGTTATAAGTCGGGTTGCCTTCGCCGGCGTTATAGTCGCCAGGGTGAGACAGGCCCAAGGTGTGACCAATTTCGTGGGTCAGGGTCTGACGCCCGTAATTGCTCAAGCCCGGGGTTTTGTTGACGTTGTAACCACTGCCGGTCAGGTACCAGGACTGACCGTCATAACCTGGCTCGGTGCCCGGCAGGAAAGCAAATGCCGCTGCGCCGTCCTGGCCGCCGCTGTAGTTACCGAAGGTCATGTGGCCATCGCCACCCCTGGACGCTTCGGCAAACGTTACATTGGCGACATCAGCCCAGGATTGCATGGCGAGCACGGCCTGGGTTTTTTGCAGGGCGCTGAACTGACTGAAACCGGTAACGCCCAGGCCGCTGAAATTCGAGGTCTGGGACGTCAGAAAGGTGTAAGTCAGTTCGATCTTGCCGCTGCCGTTGAGATCGTGCCAGGAAGCACCATCGCGCAGCAGTTGAGTCGCGGCTTGATCTACCGAGAAGGAGGGTTTGCCATTGACCGTGAGGTTGCCGCCACGGTCGTACTGATGGCTGAAGCTATTGATCTGGTTGAACGCAGAACTCGGCGCGGCCAGTGCTTGCAATGGCTGGAAGACCAGTTCGGCGGAATCAATGGCTTTGGCTTTTACTTTCGACATAAACACACTTCCTTGTTAAGCAATGGAACAGTTTTTGTCCGACGGGACAATCTCTGGCGAGATCGTCCAATCACTCGCCCAATGAAGGCGTAAGAAACCTGACACAATTGGAAATCAAACGTCTAGCACTTTTTTGGGGTCGAACTTGGCTGTTCGGGAATATGCCCGGAAACAGGGGGTGCGGGGAGGGAATATTGTTTGGAGTGATGGGGTTTGAATGGATTGTCTGACAACTTCAAATTTAAATATTAAATATGGCTAAGTTGTTTTTTGTCGAAGACGTCTCACTTTGTTGGACTTATTAATATGAGTGCCAGTGCATTGCCATCAACTAGTTAAACACTGTCTGAGTATGAATTGAGGGAGAAAACCCAGCCCCCGCTGCCCATCGGACAGAAGAAAACCCGGAGGGAGTGATGAACTCACTTCCCCCGAGAATTCCGGTGCTCAATTCGCGATAAACGAGGGAGGTCCGCCTTGCGCCCTCCTACGCAGGATCAATGACATCAATCGAAAAAACAGCGCTGACGTGTATTTTTTCACCGGATGGCAAATAACCATCAAACGCCAATAAACCGTTGATACTCTGTCTAGGGCTGTGATTCTGAAGATTGATGGTGCCACTGACCGCGGTGACTACCGGCCCAAATGGCTGGACTAAATAGGACAGCCTCACCACCTCCCCATCGCCCACTTTGTATTCTTTGCTGGGTGCATTTTCGTGGTTCAACGTGAAGGCAATGGTTTCCCATGGTGAAGACTGATCGCCCCAGACATTCAGGTGTCCGTCGAGGTTATGCCTACCCACCGCTGTTGAGGAGAACTCTTTCTCGGCTCCAGTGCTAACGTTGGTAATGATGCCTTTCATCGTGCCAGTGAAACTGCTGCTCATGACGAATCCTCCTTGTGTCGCCTCGATGCGAGGCGCCTGCCGTCATGATTTGATCGACAAATAAAAATGTTGAAACCTGTCAGGGTTGACAGGTCTCAAGATCATTTTGCTATTTCAGACGATGTCGACTGACTCAACTCCCCGTCCGAATCTTGTTCCACACCCGCGTGCGAATCCGGTCGATATTCAGCGGCATCGCCTCCAGCGCAAACAATTTCCCCATCATTTCCGGGCTCGGATATACCTTGGTGTCGTTCTTGATCGCCGGGTCGATCAGGCTGTCGGCCTGTTCGTTGCCATTGGCGTAGTGCACGTAGTTGCTGATGCCGGCCATGACGTCCGGGCGCAGCAGGTAGTTCATGAAG
The DNA here is from genome assembly GCF_055179735.1 of Pseudomonas sp. Emmai. Classification (NCBI taxonomy): domain Bacteria; kingdom Pseudomonadati; phylum Pseudomonadota; class Gammaproteobacteria; order Pseudomonadales; family Pseudomonadaceae; genus Pseudomonas; species Pseudomonas sp. Emmai. Next base: position 4,086,663 of record NZ_CM143685.1, read on the forward strand.
GCGTAGCCGGCTTTGTCGTCCGGGGCGTCGGCGGGCATGGCGACCATGTCGAACCAGATGGCGGCGCCTTCCTTGGGAATCGCATAGCCGATGTCGACGCCGTTCTTGGCTTCTTTCGCGCGGGTTTCCGCTTGCAGGATGTCGCCGGAGAAACCGACGGCCACGCAGATGTCGCCGTTGGCCAGGTCGCTGGTGTATTTGGACGAGTGGAAATAGCTCACGTACGGCCGGACTTTGAGCAGCAGCGCTTCGGCCTTCTTATAGTCTTCCGGGTTTTTGCTGTGGTGTGGCAGGCCCAGGTAGTTCAGGGCGGCCGGCAGCAGTTCCGGGCCGTTGTCGAGAATCGCCACGCCGCATTTTTGCAGTTTCGCCATATTCTCGGGCTTGAAGATCAAGTCCCAGGAATCCACGGGCGCGTTGTCACCCAACACAGCCTTGACCTTGGCGATGTTGTAGCCGATGCCAGTGCTGCCCCACAGATACGGGAAGCCGTGTTCGTTGCCCGGATCGTTGGTCTGCAAGGCCTTGAGCAACACGGGGTTGAGGTTTTTCCAGTTCGGCAACTGGCTCTTGTCGAGTTTCTTCAAGGCCCCGCCCTGAATCTGCCGAGCCATGAAGTGGTTGGAGGGGAACACCACGTCGTAACCGGATTTGCCGGTCATCAACTTGCCGTCGAGGGTTTCGTTGCTGTCGTAGACGTCGTAGCTGAAACCGATGCCGGTTTCTTTCTGGAAGTTCTTGGTGGTGTCCGGGGCGATGTAGTCCGACCAGTTGTAAATCTTGACCGTCTCGGCCGCGTGGCTGAGGGTCGCGACCAGTGCGAGAGGTGCCAGGGTCAATGTCTTTCGGATCATGAGTCGATTCCTGTGTGGGTTTGTTGTTATTGGCAGGCAATCAAAAGATCAAAATCAAAAAATCAGAACGTAGGTCTTGCGCACGGTTTCCTGGATATCCCAGATCCCGAGGCTGTTGGCCGGCAACATCAGTGCATCACCAGCTTCTATGTGCAGGGTTTCACCGCCGTCGGGGGTGAAGGTGCAACGGCCCTGGATGAAGTGGCAAAACTCCTGGGCCACGATCTGCCGCCGCCAGCGCCCAGGCGTGCATTCCCAGACGCCGGTTTCGACGCCGTCGTCGCGTTCGACGCTGGTGGTTGAGGCCACGGCCACTGGGGTTCCCAAGGGCACAGCGACGAGATTGGAGTCGTCCAGTTTCAGGGTGGCGGTGTTTTTGAACTGCGTAATGCTCATTGGAATACCCATCAATATTTAGTGCATGAAACCTTCCATGAACCCCGCCACACCGCTGGCCAACTTGCGGCGCCAGGGTGCAGTGGCCGGGTTGGCCAGGGTCTGGTCTTCGTGGACGAAGCTGCGGATGATCGCGTTGTAACCGAGCCAGCGGCAGGGCTCCGGCTCCCAGGCTCTCAACGCATTGAGGCCACCTTGTGGAATCACCCAAGGCTGCCGGACTAATTCGGTGTCGCGCTCCAGAATCAGATCGGCCAGGGTGCGCCCGCCCAGATTGCTGGCACCGACACCCTCCCCGCCATAACCACCGGATAAGGCAATGCCATTGGCCCGATCGCAGAGCATGTGCGGCTTGAAGTGCCGGGACATGCCCAGGTTGCCGCCCCAGGCGTGGGTGATGCGCACGTTCTTCAACTGCGGGAACAGCTCGCCAAACAGATAGCGCCGCAGCTCGACTTCGCCAGTCGTGAGATTGAAGTCATGGCGCAATTTGCCGGCGAACTGATAACCACCGCGAGCGCCGAACACCAGGCGATTGTCGACAGTGCGTTGGCCGTAAGTGACCTGGCGACTGGCTTCGCTGAACGCCTGGCCCTGGCTCAGGCCGATTTCGTCCCAAGTGGCGGCGGACAGCGGCTCGGTGGCGACCAGCAGGCTTTGTACGGGTAACTGATAACGCCCCAGGGGCGGCAGCGTGACCGAATAACCTTCCACCGCCGGCACCACCCAGCGACTGCGCACCTGGGCTTGCGCCGTGCGCACGCTGCCGGACTGCCAATGGGTAACCGGGCTGTTCTCGTAGATCTTGACGCCCATGCGCTCTACCGTGCGCGCCAGGCCCCGGACCAATTTGGCCGGATTGATGGTCGCGACGTGCGGTGCATAGATACCGCCATACGGCTTGGCAACCCTGATCTGTTGCGCCAATTGCTCGGGGCTGAGCCAGCGGTAATCGTTTTCGGTCAGGCCCTGGCTATAGAGTTTGTCCAGGTAGCTGCGCAGGCTGGCTTCCTGCTCGGGATAACGCGCGGCGCAGTACAGCACTCCACCCTTGCGGTAATCACAGTCGATGCCTTCGCGTTCGAGGACGATCTCTACTTCATCGGGGATGCTGTGCAACAGATCGAACGAGGCGCGACGCTGTTCAGCCGGCAGATCGGCGAGAAGACGGTCTTCGCCCAGCAGATTGCCCATCAACCAGCCACCATTGCGGCCGGAGGCGCCAAACCCGGCGGTTTGCGCCTCGATGATGGCGATGTCCAACCCCGGAGCCAGACGCTTGAGGTAGTAAGCGGTCCACAGCCCGGTGTAGCCCGCGCCGATGATGGTCACGTCGACGTCCAGCTCCTGTTCCAGGGCCGGTCGCGCCTGCAACGGCTCGTCGAGTTGATCCATCCATAAACTGATACCGCGCCACGCCGACATACACCACTCCGCCACTCAACACATCAATGGCGTCGATCCTAGTGCGCGACCTCAGAGACTGTCTTGCGCGCGTGCACGCAAAGAAATTTGTTTGACGTAGGCCTTCGGCGACTGGCCGGTGTGCTGGCGAAAACAGCTATAAAAAGCAGACAGCGAGTTGAAACCGGCAGCAAAGGCCAGTTCATCGACGCGCAGCGGTGGCTTCGCTTTATCCAGTGCGGCGAGCAAATGTTGCAAGCGCGCCTGGTTGACGTAGCGATAGAAGCTTTGCCCCAGCACCTGGTTCAGCAGGTAGGAAATCTGATTGCGGCTGTAACCGCACTCCTTCGCCACCCGCTGCAAGTCGAGTTCGGGGTCCAGGTACGGTTGCTGGCGCTGGAAGTACTGCTGCAGGTCTTCGGCCATGAAACTCAGTTGTCGCGGTGACAAACCGAGCCGACTGGCCGCCGGGCGCAAGTTAGTGGAGGCTTTGTTGGCCGGCTGCTCGCGCACCAGGGAGGCGTATTCGTTGACGCGCCAGATCAAACCGTCACGCACGGTGATTGCTTCGCTGGAGCGGAACGACACCAACCCCTCGGTGCCGCGCAACGTCATCTGGTATTGAATGAATGCCGTATTGCCGTCCAGTCGGATCCGGTCCGAGTGCTCCAGCGCTTCGCCAGGATTGCGCGGCATGCTGTCACGCACGTACTCGCGCAACTCATCCAGCCCCATCACCCGGTTCTGGAAAAAATCGCTGTACTGGATGTCCGGGTGATAAAGGGCCATGACGCCGTCCAGGTCCCGGTGTTTCCAGCACAGGTGGTAGCGCATGACCGTTTCGCCCGTGGCCTGGGTTTGCAGCGGGCCATCATCATCGGCGTGCATAAAGGGCTCGGCGAAAAAAAACCGAGCTTGCCCAAGTTCCGCGCCGGCTTCAATGGCCAATCGGTACTGGCGTTTTGGCGACAACGGGGCGTGACGTGACCCCATATCAAAAAAAATTGAACCAATCGCCAAACGGACTGAAAAAATCCACATGGTTTTCACATCTGGATGCTACTTTTAAAGGCATCCACCGGTTGAACCAATGAAGGTTCTACCCCTCCTCACATGAGCAAAAGGAAGCGCTCGATGACTAAGGCGGGCAACACATGAACAAAGGGATATTCAGCAAGGTCACTTTTCCCAACGCCTGCCAGCTGATGCGCTGGCATTTTCATCCCATGGGTTTCGAGGCGAGCATGGACGCGCCGGGCAGCATGATTGCCCGTCTGTTTGACCGTGCCAGTGGCGAAACCATGATCGCAATCGCTGGCATTCCTTGCGCGACCGTGATGAATGCGGCGGATGTAGAACGAATAATCGAAGCGGTGGAGGATGAGTTGGAAGCGTTCATTCCGCCGGTTTCACTCAGGAGTTATGCCTGAGGTCCTGCCGCACAGTAAAAAGCCCACAGGATGTGGGCTTTTTTGTGGGTGAAAAGATTCTGCGGTAGCGCCTACGGGACTGTCGCCGCTTTCTGACCTTGTCGATGATCCGCAAAGAACGCCTTGCCCTGACCCACCTTGCCAGACGCTTTGGGCAGATTGACGGCCTGGTTATCCTGACCATCGACGTACCAATAACAATGACTCACCGCCCGGGTAATACCGACATAAGCCAGCCGCAGAATCTCGTCTTTCTGCGCGCTGTCATACGGCTCGCTATCGCCAGCTTTCCCAAGCCCGGCCATGCGATACACCTGGTTCTTGTACGGCGAACTGGTGAGATGCTGGCAATCACCCAACAGGAATACCGCGTCGGCTTGCAAGCCTTTGGCACTGTGATAAGTCAGTTGCTTAAGCCGTCGCGCTTCGTACGGCAAGCTAGAATCAACATTAACTACAGACTGAATATGCTGCTCAATCAATAACTTATCGCTGCTTTTTCGATAAAGCATCAAGATTGAATCGCCCTTTCTATAGTGCTCCATCAGCCGCTGCGCCATGCCCTGATCATCGCGATCCAGTACGTTGACTGGCTGCAGTGGCTTGGGCTCCCCGCTAGCCTTGGCCTTCTTGCCTGGGATGGCCGGCGCGGCGCGCACGATGTGTTCGGCGGCATCGATGATGTGCTGGTGGCTACGGTAGTTGTCGCTGAGCATCACCCGGGTCGTGCTCGGCGACGGGAATTCCTTGTTGAACTCCATGAAATACGTCGGCGAGCTACCGCGCCAGCCATAAATCGACTGCCAATCATCGCCCACGCAGAGCAGCGAGGACCGCTGTGCGCCGCGCCCGACATGCATCGCCGGGCCGCGACTGCGGATCTCTGCCAGGCTGGCGCGAATCCACGATACGATCTGCGGCGATACGTCCTGAAACTCATCGATCATCAGGTGTGAAAGCGGCCTGAGCAGCTCATCGCTCAACAGCTTGAGATTCTCCGGCGAGTGTTCGCTGAACAGGGCGAACATACGGTTGTAAGTCATCACGGGCGGCTTTTGATCGAGCAAGTGATCTTCCAGTGCACGCCAGAACAGGCTCAGTGCCTCGAAGAAAAACCGGTCAGGGTCGTCCTTGGCAAAATTCATCCGGCCCACGGCGTCCGGAACGTCGAGGCCCAGATTCTCGATAAACCCGGCGGCGGCGACAAAACTGTCCAGTAACGGGGCGGACGCCAGTTCACCCTTGACCTTGTAATCGAAGCCTGGCCCGGCGCTGGCATCCCCTGCCAGCGAGGCCAAAACACGCTTTGACGCATCGTAACTATCCAGCCATATCAATGGCTTACGACAGAAAGCTTGAAACAGGGTGCGTTTGACCGCCCATTCGGCGCGAACCGTCAGCTTGGCATTCGGGCGGCTGACCTGGGGGTTTTCCCGAGGATCGAAACCCAGCACCACCCAAGCATCCAGAGACGGAATATAGCCATGACAATGGAATGTCGAACCGTTGATATCGAACGTCTGGCGGTTGGGCTCGATGCCCTTGATCGGCCAGGCACCGGCGCGAAACCACAAGTCCTCTATCGTGTCGCAGAGCTCTTCGTCGCGCTTGGCCGCCAGTTCCGTCACGGCCATGCGTTTCTGCACATCCGGGTGATCGCGCTCCAGCTCCTTGAGCTGCAACGCGTGGCGGGACAACGGCTGGATCAGTTCGCGGAATCGCTCATTGCGGGTAAACAGGCTGTGGTAACAGGCGTTGAGTTGCTGGCGTTGGGCGTCGTTGATGCGCAGATCGAACGGATTGCTGTCGACCTCGTCGTCGCCGTTTTGCGCACGATGACTGAGGTTTTCGAAGGCTTGCAGGCGTTCGAACCCCGGCAAGCTGCGGACCATCGGCAAAATCCGCGAATGGAAGGTGCGCACCAGGTCCCGCGCCTCTTTGAGGCTGAGCGCCCGGCCCCACAGCGCAAACAGTTCGATCAGTTTATTAATGAAGTCTTTGCGCGACTCCCGGGTGAAGGTCACCACGGTCATTGAGCCGAGTTCGAAGCCCAGGTAGTGGGTCAGCAACAGAATGCGCAGCACCAGCGTCGTCGACTTGCCCGCGCCTGCACCGGCGATCACCGAGGTGGATGGGGTATCGCTGAAGATCATCTTCCATTGCGCGAGGCTGGGCTGTGCCTGCGCTGGCAGCCAGCGCGCAACGTCGGCCTTCATGCGCTTCTTGATCTCGGCCGTTAATGGCAGGCGCCAATCGTCGAACAGGTTGTCATCGACATTCGGTGGCCGATGCTCGGTGGAGCGCGAATCGCGGATCAGCAGCACCTGCCGGCCTTCTTCCAACCCTTCGGCCTTGCCCTCCTTGAACCCGTAATCCACCCCGGCGCTGTGCCCGCTGCGGAAGCCATCGGCTTGCCCGTGCAGCCATGAAGCACGGTGTTGCGCGCGCATTTGGGTCAAGCCATAGCCAAAAAACCGCGCGGCCAGGCGCTTGAGCAACGGCATCTCGGCCAGAGGACGAAGTTCGGGGGGAAGATCGGGGGTGTGTTGCGGCACGCGGACGGACTCCAGGGTGTGAGGCTGTTGGGGGCTATGGTGTCTGCATTTGCCGTTGAGTTCTAGTGAAATGCTTACAGGTCATTGGCTTAAGCGATGAAGTGAAGGCTGGATGAGAATGTTTCGAGGTTATTTAGCATCAACTAAATCGATTGTTTTGAGGCACTTTTTACGCTTTTTATCGATTATCGCCTGATAGATGATGCACGCCATCAACCACCGGTTCTTGTTTCGTGGTCCAGGCGCACTGCCCCATGACGAACCTTTCAGGAGACGATCATGCTTGAACTCAGACCTTTCAACACCTTGGGCGGCGCCCACCATGGCTGGTTGGATGCCCATCACCATTTTTCGTTCGCCGAGTACCACGACCCCAAACGCATGAACTGGGGCAACCTGCGGGTCTGGAACGACGATGTAATCGCTCCCGGCACAGGCTTCCCCCAGCATCCGCACCGCGACATGGAAATCATCACTTATGTGCGTGAAGGTGCAATTACCCACCAGGACAACCTCGGCAACAAGGGCCGCACCGAAGCGGGCGACGTGCAAGTCATGAGCGCCGGCACCGGGATTGCCCACAGCGAATACAACCTGGAAGCCACCGAAACCCGGATCTTCCAGATCTGGATCATCCCCAACGAGGCCGGTTCGGTGCCGTCGTGGGGCGCCAAGCCTTTCCCCAAAGGCCAGCGCGAAGGTTTCGTGACCCTGGCCAGTGGCAAGTCCGGTGACGATCAGAGCCTGCGGATTCGCGCTGATGCGCGGTTGGTGGCGGCGAATCTGAAAGCCGGGGAATCGGCGGAGTATCGTCTGGACAATGGGCGCCGTGCTTATCTGGTTCCGGCTACGGGTGTGATTGAAGTCAACGGCTTGCGGGCACAAGCTCGAGACGGTGTCGCGGTTGCCGATGAGCAGGTGTTGCGAGTGACGGCGATTGAGGACAGTGAAATCGTGTTGGTGGATCTGGCTTGATCGAGTAAATCGCAGACAAAAAAGGGGCGACCGTAATGGTCGCCCCTTTTCTATGTGTGTATTGCATGTGGCGAGGGGGCTTGCCCCCGTTCGGCTGCGCAGCAGTCGCAAACCGGTGAATGCGGACGATCTGAAATAACGCATTCGCCTGTTTTGGAGTTGCTTCGCAACCCAACGGGGGCAAGCCCCCTCGCCACAGGGTTCCTCAATCACTTCGCCGAGATTGCGCCATCCACCAGCGTCTGGGCCTCAGCCACCAACTGCTTGAGGTGTTCGTCGCTGACAAAGCTTTCCGCGTAGATCTTGTAGATGTCTTCGGTACCCGACGGACGCGCCGCGAACCAGCCGTTCTCGGTCATGACTTTCAAGCCGCCGATGGCCTGGTCGTTGCCCGGCGCATGGCTGAGGATGCTCTGGATCGCTTCGCCGGCCAGTTGGGTCGAGGTGACCTGATCCGGGGACAGTTTGCTCAGCAGCGCTTTCTGCTCAGGATTGGCCTTGGCATCGACCCGCACCGAGAACGGTTCGCCCAGTTCATCGGTCAGGGCGCGGTAGGCCTGGCTTGGGTCGCGACCGGTGCGCGCGGTCATTTCTGCCGCCAGCAGGGCCGGGATCAGGCCATCCTTGTCGGTGCTCCAGACGCCGCCATCCTTGCGCAGGAACGAGGCACCGGCGCTCTCTTCGCCACCGAAGCCCAGGGAGCCGTCGAACAAGCCATCGGCAAACCATTTGAAGCCGACCGGCACTTCGTACAGGCGACGACCCAGGCGCTTGGCCACACGATCGATCAGGCCGCTACTGACCACGGTTTTACCCACGGCGGCATCGGCACGCCACTGTGGACGGTTCTGGAACAGGTAGTCGATGGACACGGCGAGGTAGTTGTTCGGTGCCAACAGGCCACCGGACGGGGTGACGATGCCATGACGGTCATGATCCGGGTCACAGCCGAAGGCCACGTCGAAGCGATCTTTCAGACCGATCAAACCTTGCATGGCGTGGGTGGACGATGGGTCCATACGGATCTGCCCGTCCCAATCGACGGTCATGAAACGGAACGTCGGATCGACCTGGGTGTTGACCACTTCCAGATCGAGGCGGTAATGCTCGGCAATCGCCGACCAGTAACGCACCCCTGCTCCGCCCAGCGGATCGACACCCAGATGCAGCTTGGCATCGCGAATGGCGTCGAAGTCGATCACGTTGATCAGGTCGGCGACATAGGTATTGAGGTAGTCGTGACGATGGGTGGTGCTGGCCTTCAGCGCCTGTTCGTAGCTGATGCGCTTGACGCCGGCCAGTTTGTTGCCGAGCAACTCGTTGGCCTTGGCTTCGATCCACTTGGTGATATGGGTATCGGCCGGACCGCCGTTGGTAGGGTTGTATTTGTAGCCGCCGCTTTGTGGCGGGTTATGGGATGGCGTAATGACGATACCGTCCGCCAGGCCCGAGGTACGGCCGCGGTTGTAGCAGAGAATCGCATGGGAAATGGCCGGGGTCGGCGTGTACTCGTCGCCTTCGGCGATCATCACGGTGACGCCGTTGGCCGCCAGCACTTCGAGGGCGCTCGCACCGGCCGGCGTCGACAGCGCATGGGTGTCGATACCGACAAACAGTGGGCCGTCGATGCCCTGGGCCTCACGGTACAGGCAGATGGCCTGGCTGATCGCCAGAACGTGCCATTCGTTGAAACTCAAGTCGAACGAGCTGCCTCGGTGACCGGACGTGCCGAAGGCTACGCGCTGGGTAGAGATGGCGGCATCAGGCTGGCCGGTGTAGTAGGCCGTAACCAGTCGCGGGATGTCGACCAACAATTCTGCCGGTGCCGGTTTGCCCGCAAAAGGACTGATTGTCATGCAAAACCTCTAGATAGAGTGGCTCAGGAATTGGAACGCAGTTTACTGGCAGTTTGACCGCAACGCGATGGTAACGATCCGAGCCATGGACGACGTTTTTTAACCTGGCTCAATCGACCGACTCCAGACGCAACGCATCCCCCAGCAAACCCAGGGCGGTTCCCAGATCATGATCACCACTAAACGTATGGCTCAGGCGCAAGTGCTGACCATACAGGCCTTGCAGGCTGAACAACTCGCCCGGCGCAATCACCACCTGCTGCTTGAGCAAGCGCTGGAACACCCGGCGCACATCGACCTGGCGCAACGAACGCGCCCAGATCGTCGCCCCACCCTGCGGCTCCACCAGTTGCAAGGCATCGCCCAGGCGCTCGTGCAAGAGTTGGGTCATCTGCACCTGGCGCTCCTTGAGCAAGCGCCTCAGCACTTGCAGATGCTGATCGATACGTCCACTGCTGTACAGGCGTGCGATGGCCTTCTGGCGGATCGGCGACAAGCGAAAAGCGCGCAGCAAAAAATGCCGCTGCAATTCATTACCCAGGAGCCGCGAGAGCAGATAGCCATAAGGCGCTTCGGGGCCGATGAGTTTCTCGAAGGAAGAAAACACGATCAGTCGGTCAGGATCCAGAAGGTCGCGAAATCTCGGGCCGTCGGACTCGAAACCGAGTTCACCGTAACAGTCGTTTTCCAGCACCCAGCTGCCATGCTGCGCCAACAGGTCGGCGATGGACTGCCGATTGTCGTCGGGAATCTGGCTGCCTCGGGGCATGCTCATCCCGGACGACAGCACGACCAGCCGCACCGGGCGGGCCTCCAGCACTTCCTTGAGTTGCTCCAGGTCCAATGAGCCGCAGGCTCGCAACGGCAACTCGACCACCCGCACACCCGCCGCCTCGAACAACCGCAGGATGACCCAATCGCACGGCGACTCGATTACCACGGTCGCATCCTTGAGTCGCAGGACCGCGATCAGTATTTCCAGAACCCCACGCAGATCGGCGCCGATGTACACCTCATCGGCGTGCCAGCAACGCGCCGGCGACGTGGTGTAGCGCGCAGCGAGGGCCGTGCGCAGTTCCAGCTCGCCGCAGGGTTGCGCAGCCGATGCCGGTTGACGCGGATATTGGCGCAGCAGCTCGCGCTCCAACATCAGCAAAGGGCTGTCCAGTGGCTGCAACAAGGCCGGCTCGTCGGTGCTCAACACCAGCATTTCCGGACGCCGGGCATTGGCATAAACGCACTCAAGCAGATCATTACCGCTGGTCTGCGGGCCAATGGCGGTGACCGGCAGGGAGTAATAGCCGGACTTGGCCACCGAGTAGACCCGGCCCTCCTTCTCTAGCAGCGAATACGCGTACTGGATGGTCGAGATCGACACATTAAGGCGCACCGCCAACTGCCTCAACGAGGGCAGACGGATGGGCGTACCGCCATCCGACTTATGGGTCAAGTGCGTCAGGTACCGGTAAACCGCCTGGTAAGCAAAATCGGTTTCTCTGGGTCCTTTCATCGGTAATGGCCAGACACGGTGCGAGCATGTGCATGAGCGGTTGTGGATCGCGGCAGCCCTTGCACCGTCAATGCCCCGCGGACAGTTCGCCAACCACGGCAGCGTCATCGTTGCGCGGTTCTTCGACGCCGTTGTCGGCCTCAACCACCACCGGCTTCATGCGATACAACGTGCCGATCAGGCTGACCGGCAAGCCGCTGACATCGACCATCCACTGCACCACCTGTTCCGGCACCTGATAACCCTGCATCGCCTTGTGCAATTCCGGCATTGCCACCAGCATGCCGGGGTGGCAACTGCGCAGGAAGCGCTCCAGCCCCGCGCCACGGTCGATGAACGGCGAAAACAGCAGGCATACCAGCTGGGCCTCGGTCAGTCCGAGGGTTTTGTGCGCCTCGGCCGTCGCCAGCAGGCGCTGTTCGGCCTCGGTGGCCGGGTTACCGAATGCCTCCAGGGCCAGCTCGCAAATACGTTCCGGCACCTGCTTGCGACGCATCATCACCAAAGCGCGCTGCAAATATTCGGCGACCCCGGTTTCGTAGCTTCGGCCCGACACAAAGCACGCTTGCAGCCCCCGCAAGTGCGCCGCAATCCCAGGGCTGACATAGTCGTTGTCGCTCAGGTGCGCCGCCATTTCGTCGGGGCGGACACCCAGGAATTCGGTGAGCAGAGGCCAGCGTTCTTCCAGTTTGCCGACGACCATGTCGTGAATATCGAGACTAGTGGTCCGGCGGCAGGCTTCAAATCGGCCCGCCGGGCGCCAGGTTGCATACCCATGACCGAAATAGAACTCGCGGTAATAGTCGCTGCCCAGCTCATCAAGCATGGCAAACAACACCTCGAAGCCAGCGGATGTGCAGTTCAGGGTCCCGAGGCCGGCCTTTTGCGCCGCACGCTTCAATCCTTCGAGAAACTGTCTCTGCTGGCGAGGCGTTTCGCTGCTGATCAAGGCATCGACGCCGCTGTCCCAGCGCGCAATTTGCCCGTAGAACTCGCCAGTGGTCAGGTAGCCGTCATCCCATAGATCGAGCGGACCGTCACAGGTCCGGCAATGGCCGACCATCAATTGATTGAGCCGATTCGACTCGCGCCCGGCCTCGGAGATGGGGGCCAAGTGGTCGAATGGCAGGACTTCACGGTTATCCACCATCAACAATTCGACCCGAGGATCGTCATAGAGGAACAATGCCGCGTTGCTGCGGTGGATATTGTCCAGCGCCGTCGAGCCGGTCCCGTTCAGGCGCAAGGTCGCCACCCGCAACTGGAAGGTCGCCGGTGCACGGCTGGCGATACTCAGTTGTGCGGCACGCAGCAATGCCAGGGTGTAGCAACTGTCCAGTGTCCCGGACTGAATCGACATCACCTTGAAATCGCCGATTCGCTCCATCCCCCCGGCGGCCACCACCAGGCGCTGAATCATAAGCTGCAATGCAGTGCGCTCGGCGCGAGAGAAAAAACTCAGCAGCCTTTGCAGTACTTGCTGATAAACATAGTTCATTGCCTGATCGTGGATTGTAGTCATCAGTGTTTTACCTGGTATTCGGAAGTTCAATGTCACGCAAACAGTGATAAACACTGCGCGACCGATTCTCGGTGATGAAGTGCAGCAATCCTTTCATAAAATGCTAGCACTCGAATGTGAGTAATTATTTGAAATGGTTTGTACTCTGCCTATACCCAGGCGACAGCCACCTCCTCGCAAAGCCCCAGCGGGCAAGGTCCTTGAGATTTAAACTGACTTCCTAGGAAACTTCCGACAACGTCCCACAGACATTGAGTACAAAAAATAGAGAAAGAAGTTACTGATATATTTTTGATAGTTGCCCACTGCAACACCGGCCCATCGCCTGCAACCAATATGCACGAATTAATATCAATCGAACGCCCACCCATGACTCGTTCCTTGAGATGAAAGTAATCATTCAATTATCAGGGCTTATATGATGATTAGAAGATACAGATCGAAAGCAAAAACCGGTTCAGTTGCTCAAATGCACCGTTCAGAAACGACGATGCCCTCGGCGCGGGGAGCACCGAGGGCATCGGGGGACTGCTTGAAGGGTGTTACGCGGGCTCGACCTGAAGGGCGACCCGTTCGCGGCATGGGCATTCGTCCATGTAGCGGTGGGCTTCGACAAACTCGGCAAACGGGAAGACCCGAGTCTTGAGCGGCAACAGCACGCGGTCGGCGGTCAACTGGTTGATATCGCGCAACGCTCGTTGCAACGCCACCTGATCCTGAACAATGCCCAACTCCGGCTTACCGGTGAAGTTGCCGATGCAGTGCACGAAGAACTGAATGTTCTTCTGGAACGCCGCACAGGCCGGGAATGGCGTCTGGTTGCCCCCTTGCAGGCCATAAAGCACCAGGCTGCCACGGGGTGCGAGCACGTCACCGAGTAGCGACATCTGTGGCCCGCCGAGGCCGTCGAACACCACATCGACCCCGCGGTTGTCCGTGATTTTGTTGATTTGCATAAGCAGATCCTGTTCTTCGGTGACGATGACTTTCTCGGCACCGAGGGACAGCAGGTTTTCACGTTCTTCCGCGGTCTTGGTCGCGGCAATCACCCGTATACCCAGGGCTTTGCCCAGTTGCACGAAGGAAGGCCCTGCGCAATGGCTTGCGTCGGTCACCAGGGCGAATTGCCCCGGCTTGACTCGCGCCAGGTCGACGTAGGCAAAGTAGGCGATCAACAGCGGCGTGTAATGCACGCTGGCTTCGATCGGGCTGAGCACGTCCGGGTAGCGGGTCAGTGCTGAACGCGGCAGGACAATCTGTTCGCCGTAGACCGGATAATCGTTAGGGCTTTCGGCCGGGAAGCTGGCGACCTTGTCACCTACTGCCAGATCGTCGACACCATCGCCAATCGCCGTCACGACGCCGGCCATTTCATGGCCAAGGCCTGAAGGTAGACGAGCGTGGGACGACGCCAGGTTCTGGCGCCAGAGAATGTCGTACCAGCTAATGCCGATTGCTTCGACGCGCACCTGCACTTCACCTGGTGCAGGCAGAGCGGCCGCATGCTCTTCGCATTTGAGCACCTCGGCTGGACCAAACTTGTGAAAACGGATCGTGCGGGACATCGCAAACCTCGTCAAAGTAACCTCTAATGCCCTGAACTCTATCTGGGCTTTCTACCCAAGACCATCAGTGGCTATTAATAGTCGACATGCCTGTCATTGATTCCGCAGCGCCGGCGACATCATCAGATGCCGTAAAAACCGAAGCAGCCATTTAAGTAAAAAGTGAATTACACGGTGCAGAGTAGCAGCCTTTGCCCGTAAGATTCATGCCGGCCATTGTTCTCATATGGCCGCTCACGTCAAGTTTGCTGACTCTGCCAGGACTCCAGATGAATCGTAATGACCTGCGTCGTGTCGACCTGAACCTGTTGATCGTATTCGAAACACTGATGCACGAACGCAGCGTGACCCGCGCGGCGGAAAAACTGTTCCTTGGCCAGCCGGCCATCAGCGCGGCGTTGTCGCGCCTGCGCGGGCTGTTCGACGATCCGTTGTTCGTGCGCACCGGCCGCAGCATGGAGCCTTCCGCCCGGGCGGTGGAAATCTTCGCCCTGCTCTCCCCGGCCCTGGACTCGATTTCCACGGCGGTTAGCCGCGCGGCGGAATTCGACCCGGCCACCAGCACTGCGGTATTTCGTATCGGTCTGTCGGACGACGTCGAATTCGCCTTGCTGCCGATGCTGCTCAAACGCCTGCGCGCCGAATCACCGGGCATCGTCCTGGTGGTACGTCGGGCCAACTACATCCTGATGCCGAGCCTGCTGGCCTCCGGCGAGATCTCGATCGGCGTCAGCTACACCGCCGATTTGCCGGCCAACGCCAAGCGTAAAGTGCTACGCCGCAGCATGCCCAAGCTGCTACGCGCCGATACCGTGCCGGGGCCGCTGAGCCTCGATGACTTCTGTGCGCGCCCGCATGCACTGGTGTCATTCGCCGGTGACCTGAGCGGCTTTATAGATGAAGAACTCGAAAAACTCGGGCGCAAACGCCATGTTGTCCTGGCAGTGCCGCAGTTCAACGGGCTGAGCACCCTCATCAGCGGGACCGATATTGTCGCCACCGTGCCGGACTACACCGCTGAAGCCTTGACCGCAGCAGGCGGCGTGCGAGCGGAAGATCCGCCGTTGCCAGTGCGCAGTTTTGAACTGCACATGGCCTGGCGCGGGTCGCAGGACAATGATCCGGGGGAGCGTTGGTTGCGGTCCAGGATTCAGATGTTTTTTGGGGATCCGGATAGCCTGACTTAAGTCGCGCGAGCAGCTCGAGGCTGTCCACACCCGAACAAGATCAAACGCTATTGATGAGTGCGCCTTTCAAGCCCAGCCAGAGTAACAGTCGCTAAGCGCGATTTGCGCAACACACCCGGCCTTAAAAACAGAACTCGAAAGTTATCGGAAATAACATTAAAGTCGCCCGGCATCCGGGCGATAACGGTGCTGGTATTCAGGATTAAACGTTAAGGAAGACGATGACAATGGTATTTTGTCGCGCGTGCGCCAAGGAAATTCACGAGACGGCTCCAGCGTGTCCCCAATGCGGAGCGAGCCAACACGTTGCCTTGGCGGCAACTCCTGGCATCGGCTCTCCGTGGCTGGCCATCCTCTCGCTGATATTGGGCATCATCTGCTTACTTACCCTGCTTGATGACTCCGAATGGGACAGAGATACCGTCGTCGGTATGAGCACATTTTCCGTCGCCGGTCTCATTTGCGGGATCATCAGCATCAACCAGAAAAAACCAGGAAATAACTTGGCGATTGCCGGCGTTATCTTGTCGGCTATTGCGACGCTTGTTTTCATCGGACTGTCATTAGACTAATTTTAGGGAAAAAATATGAGCATGGTTTTTTGTCGTGGTTGTGCCAAGGAAATCAGTACCCTGGCCAAAGCCTGCCCGCAGTGCGGCGCGCCGCAAGCGAGCGAACAAGCCTTTACAGCGCCAAATGCAGGCGCAGCGCAAGGTAATCCTTACATTGAAGTACTGAAGAAATATGCTGTGTTCAGCGGCCGCGCAAGCCGCCGGGAATACTGGATGTTTATTCTGATCAACATTGCGGTTTCTATTGGCTTCATCGTTATTGACGCCTTGTTGGGCACCAAAGGGATTTTCAACAATGTTTATAGCCTGGCGGTATTCCTACCGGGCCTTGGTGCCGCCATTCGCCGGATGCACGACACTGATCGCAGTGGCTGGTGGATCTTGCTGCCGATCGTGAACATCGTATTCCTGGCCCAGGACAGCACGCCTGGCGTTAACCGCTTCGGTCCGAACCCTAAAGGGATCAACTGAAGTCAGTGAACTAACGCTAATCGAGACGGCCGCCATGGCCGTCTCTTTGTTTGAGCCGTTGACAACACGTCGAATCCGTCCGACCTTTGCATTCCCCGCAACACTGATTTGTTATCAATCCAATTGATAGCACCCTAACGAAAGGCGCATGCTAGAGGGCTTGCTTCGCGCTTATATCATTCCGAATGATAGTTACCTTTGCCTCATTCGATTCGTGCGATACAACATCGCCGAGCATCATCCGTCCATTCTCAATACATTGGCGGATGCATCCATGGAACAGTCACTCAAACATTTGCGCTTCCCGTTGGCCTTGTTGGCCGTAGTGGTGATGAGCGCTTGCGGCAAGGCTCCTGAGACCGCCGCCACCATGCCCGCGGCCAAGGTCAGCGTGGCCAAGGTGCTGGAGCAACCTGTCAACGAGTGGGACGAATTCACCGGGCGCCTCGAAGCGCCAGAAACCGTAGAAATTCGTCCACGGGTCTCCGGCCAGATCGATGAAGTCGCTTTCACTGAAGGCGCATTGGTCAAGAAAGGCGATGTACTGTTCCAGATCGACCCCCGCCCTTTCCAGGCTGAGGTCCGCCGCCTCGAATCGCTGGTCGCCCAATCCCGCGCCAACGCCACCCGCAGCGAAAACGAAGCCCAGCGCGGCGAACGCCTGCGCACCAGCAACGCGATCTCCGCCGAGCTGGCCGATTCGCGCACCAGCGCTTCGCAAGAGGCCCGCGCTGCCGTCGGTGCCCTCCAGGCCCAACTGGACCTGGCCAAACTGAACCTGAGTTTCACCCGCGTGACATCGCCGATCAGCGGCCGCGTCAGCCGTGCGGAAATCACCGCCGGTAACCTGGTGACCGCCGATACCACCGCGCTCACCAGCGTCGTCTCGACTGACAAGGTCTACGCCTACTTCGACGCCGACGAGCGTGTGTTCCTCAAATACACTCAGCTCGCTCGTCAGGGCAAACGCGGCGCCACCACTCCGGTGTACCTCGGCCTGTCCAACGAGGACGGCAACCCGCACCAGGGCGTGATGAACTTCGTCGACAACCAGGTCAACCCGAAGACCGGCACCATCCGTGGTCGCGCCGTGTTCGATAACGCTGACGGCCAGTACACCCCAGGCCTGTACGCACGCCTGAAACTGGTCGGCAGCGGCACCTACTCGGCCGTGTTGATCAACGACGAAGCGGTCGGTACCGACCTGGGTAAAAAGTTCGTGCTGGTGATGGATGCCGACAACAAGACCGTGTACCGCTCAGTCGAGCTGGGTCCGAAGATCGAAGGCTTGCGCATCGTGCGCAGCGGTCTGAACAAGGACGACACCGTCATCGTCAAGGGTCTGCAACGGGTTCGCCCTGGTTCTCCAGTGACGCCTGAAGTGATCCCGATGGCCACCAAGGAAACCCTCGCCGCTCTGGCTCAACAACGACAAGCGCTGGAAGCCAGCAACCTGCCCCAAGTCGCACCTGCCAAGGTCGCGCCGGGTGCGGTTGTGAAACTGGCTGCTGCGACTCCACGCGGTTAAGGGACGACAACTCCGATGAATTTTTCCCAATTCTTCATTTCTCGGCCGATCTTTGCAGCGGTACTGTCGCTGCTGATCCTGATCGCCGGCGCCATCTCGCTGTTCCAATTGCCGATCAGCGAATACCCGGAAGTGGTTCCGCCGACCGTTGTGGTCCGCGCCAACTTCCCGGGTGCCAACCCTAAAGTCATCGGCGAAACCGTGGCAGCTCCTTTAGAGCAAGCCATCACCGGTGTCGAGAACATGCTGTACATGTCCTCGCAGTCCACCGCCGATGGCAAGATCACCCTGACCATCACCTTCGCCCTGGGCACTGACCTGGACAACGCGCAGGTGCAAGTTCAGAACCGCGTAACCCGGACCGAGCCGAAGCTTCCAGAAGAAGTGACGCGCATTGGTATCACCGTGGACAAGGCCTCTCCGGACCTGACCATGGTGGTTCACTTGACCTCGCCGGACAAACGCTACGACATGCTCTACCTGTCCAACTACGCCTTGCTCAACATCAAGGATGAGCTGGCGCGTCTGGGCGGTGTCGGTGATGTGCAGCTGTTCGGGATGGGCGATTACTCCCTGCGGGTATGGCTCGATCCAAACAAGACCGCTTCGCGCAACCTGACCGCCACCGATGTGGTCAACGCCATTCGTGAGCAGAACCGTCAGGTCGCTGCCGGTGCCCTGGGCGCGCCTCCTGCGCCGAATGCCACCAGCTTCCAGTTGTCGGTTAACACCCAAGGTCGTCTGGTTTCCGAGGAAGAGTTCGAGAACATCATCATTCGCGCCGGTGACAACGGTGAAATCACGCGCCTCAAAGACATCGCTCGGGTTGAACTGGGTTCCAGCCAATACGCCTTGCGTTCGTTGCTGAACAACCAACCGGCGGTGGCGATCCCGATCTTCCAGCGCCCTGGCTCCAACGCGATCCAGATCTCCAACGAAGTTCGCGACAAGATGGCCGAACTGAAGAAGAGCTTCCCGGAAGGCATGGACTTCAGCATCGTCTATGACCCGACCATCTTCGTGCGCGGCTCCATCGAGGCAGTGGTTCACACCCTATTCGAAGCGCTGATCCTCGTAGTGCTGGTAGTGATTCTGTTCCTGCAAACCTGGCGCGCCTCGATCATTCCATTGGTGGCGGTGCCGGTATCGTTGATCGGTACGTTTGCGGTGATGCACCTGTTTGGCTTCTCCCTGAACGCCCTGTCACTGTTCGGTTTGGTATTGGCCATCGGTATCGTGGTGGATGACGCCATCGTGGTGGTGGAGAACGTCGAGCGGAACATCGAACTCGGATTGACCCCGGTCGAAGCCACCAAGCGCGCCATGCGTGAAGTGACCGGCCCGATCATCGCCACGGCACTGGTGTTGTGTGCGGTGTTTATCCCGGCGGCATTCATCTCCGGGTTGACCGGGCAGTTCTATAAGCAGTTCGCCCTGACCATCGCGATTTCGACGGTGATCTCGGCCTTCAACTCGCTGACCCTGTCGCCAGCGCTGGCTGCGGTGTTGCTCAAGAGCCACGACGCGCCGAAGGACCGCTTCTCCAAGGTCCTCGATAAGATCTTCGGTGGCTGGTTGTTCCGTCCGTTCAACCGCTTCTTTGAGAAAGCCAGCCACGGTTATGTCGGCACGGTCGGCCGGGTCATCCGCAGCAGCGGTATCGCCCTTCTCCTGTACGCTGGCCTGATGGTGCTGACCTTCTTCGGTTTCGCCAACACCCCGACCGGTTTCGTGCCTGGCCAGGACAAGCAATACCT
The DNA here is from genome assembly GCF_055179735.1 of Pseudomonas sp. Emmai. NCBI lineage: Bacteria > Pseudomonadati > Pseudomonadota > Gammaproteobacteria > Pseudomonadales > Pseudomonadaceae > Pseudomonas > Pseudomonas sp. Emmai. Next base: position 4,106,245 of record NZ_CM143685.1, read on the forward strand.
GGTGGCCTTCGCGCAGTTGCCGGACGCTTCGAGCCTGGACCGTACCGAAGACGTGATCAAGCGCATGTCCGACCTGGCCCTGAAACAGCCTGGCGTGGAAAGTGCGGTGGCCTTCCCGGGCCTGTCGATCAACGGCTTCACCAACAGTCCGAACGCCGGCATCGTGTTCGTGACCCTGAAACCGTTCGACGAGCGTAAAGACCCGAGCATGTCCGCCGGTGCGATTGCCGGTGCCTTGAACGGCAAGTTCGCCGGCATCGAAGAAGCCTACATGGCGATCTTCCCGCCGCCGCCGGTACAAGGCCTGGGCACCATCGGTGGTTTCCGCCTGCAGATCGAAGACCGGGGCAACCTGGGCTACGACGAGCTGTACAAAGAAACCATGAACATCATCACCAAGAGCCACAACGTGCCGGAACTGGCCGCGCTGTTCACCAGTTACACCGTGAACGTGCCACAGGTCGATGCCGCCATCGACCGTGAGAAAGCCAAGACTCACGGCGTGGCCGTCAGCGACATCTTCGACACCCTGCAGATTTACCTGGGTTCGCTGTATGCCAACGACTTCAACCGCTTTGGTCGCACCTACCAGGTCAACGTTCAGGCCGAGCAACAGTTCCGCCTCGAACCGGACCAGATCGGTCAGCTGAAAGTGCGCAACAACAAAGGCGAGATGATCCCGCTGGCGACCTTCATCAAGGTCAGCGACACCTCAGGTCCCGACCGCGTGATGCACTACAACGGCTTCATCACCGCTGAAATCAACGGTGCGGCAGCCCCGGGCTACAGCTCCGGCCAGGCCCAGATCGCCATCGAGAAACTGCTCAAGGATGAACTTCCAAACGGCATGACCTACGAATGGACCGACCTGACCTACCAGCAGATTCTGTCCGGCAACACTGCGCTGTTCGTGTTCCCGCTCTGCGTACTGCTGGCGTTCCTGGTGCTCGCGGCACAATACGAAAGCTGGAGCCTGCCACTGGCGGTTATCCTGATCGTACCGATGACGCTGCTGTCGGCCATTACCGGTGTGATTGCTTCGGGAGGCGACAACAACATCTTCACCCAGATCGGCTTGATCGTACTGGTGGGGCTTGCCTGTAAGAACGCGATTCTGATCGTCGAGTTTGCCAAGGATAAACAGCAGGAAGGCCTCGGCCCTCTGGCTGCGGTACTGGAAGCGTGCCGTCTGCGTCTGCGGCCGATCCTGATGACCTCTTTCGCGTTCATCATGGGTGTTGTGCCACTGGTGTTCTCCAGCGGTGCCGGTGCCGAGATGCGTCATGCCATGGGCGTGGCGGTGTTCTCCGGGATGCTCGGGGTGACCTTCTTCGGTCTGTTGCTGACGCCAGTGTTCTACGTATTGATTCGTAACTTTGTGGAGCGCGGTGAAGCGCGCAAAGCGGCCAAGACCCTGAAACTGGAGTCGCAACAATGAGCCTGAAAGCCTTCCTGCCGAGCTTGCTGGTACTGGCGCTGAGCGCCTGTGCCGTCGGCCCGGACTACAAAACCCCTGCCACGGAGCCGGCCAACATCACGGCCGCTACCGATGGCGCCAGCGGTCAGAAGAACTATGACCGCTCGCGTTTCGAAGGCATCTGGTGGCAACAGTTTGAAGACCCGACCCTCAACCAGTTGGTGATGCAATCGCTGCAAGGCAACCGTGATCTGCGCGTGGCATTCGCCCGCTGGAAAGCCGCACGAGCGATTCGCGACGACGCCAGCAACGACGCCATGCCGACCATCACCAGCCGCGCCAGCAGTGACCTGGCCAAGGGGCAAATCCCTGGCCAGACCACCAAACGGGTTAACAGCGAACGCTATGACCTGGGCCTGGACATGGCGTGGGAACTGGACTTGTTCGGTCGCATCCAGCGCAATCTGGAATCGGCCGACGCCGAGCAACAAGCCGCCGAGGCCGATCTGTACCAACTGCAAGTCAGCATGATTGCCGAACTGGTGGACGCCTACGGCCAGCTGCGCGGCGCACAACTGCGGGAAAAGATCGCCCTGGCCAACCTGAACAACCAGCAGGAATCGAGCAAGATCACCGTCAGCCTGCGTGATGCCGGCGTCGGCGATCAGCTTGATGTGGTCCGCGCCGATGCACGCCTGGCGTCCGTCGAAGCCAGTGTGCCGCAATTGCAGGCCGAACAGGTTCGGCAGAAAAACCGCATCGCCACCCTGTTGGGCGAACGTCCGGACAAGCTGACCGTCGACTTGAGCCCGAAAGATTTGCCAGCGATCGCCAAGGCCCTGCCGATCGGTAATCCGGGTGAACTGCTGCAACGTCGCCCGGACATTCTCAGCGCCGAACGCAAGCTCGCTTCCGCCACCGCCCGTATCGGCGTAGCCAAGGCTGATTTGTTCCCGCGGGTCAGCCTCAGCGGCTTCCTCGGCTTCACCGCCGGGCGTGGTTCGCAGATCGGTTCTGCGGCAGCCAATGCCTGGGCACTGGGCCCAAGCATTACCTGGGCGGCGTTTGACCTGGGTAGCGTGCGCGCCCGTTTGCGCGGTGCCGACGCCGATGCCGAAGGCGCCCTGGCGACCTACGAGCAACAAGTGCTGCTGGCTCTGGAAGAATCGGAAAACGCCTTCAGCGATTACGGCAAACGCCAGCAACGCCTGATTTCGCTGATTCGTCAGAGTGAATCCAGCCGCGCCGCTGCTGACCTGGCGCAGATTCGCTACCGCGAAGGCACGGCGGACTTCCTGGTCCTGCTCGATGCCCAGCGTGAACGCTTGGCTGCCGAAGATTCCCAGGCCCAGGCCGAAGTCGATCTGTATCGCGGCATCGTCGCAATCTACAAAGCCTTGGGTGGCGGTTGGCAACCGGAGACAACGGTCGCCAGCAAGTAAGTTTTTAAAGAGCTCCTTTGGTTGGCCGCAACCAACCAAATTTTTTGGCCCCGCGTCTCATTCGGTCGCGGGGCTTTTTTTGCTTCCTCAAAAGACACTGCATTCCATCTGTGGGAACGGGCTTGTGTGGCGACGGGGCTTGTCGGAATGCCGCACCACCCGGTTCGGCTGCGAAGCAGTCGTGAATCATTGCATGCGGTGTGTCTGACAGATCTCGGCTACATATTTTGGGGCCGCTTCGCGACCCAACGGGGGCAAGCCCCCTCGCCACAAATGCCCGTTCCAATAAGGGATTAGCGGTGTTCGTCTGTCTTGTGGTTTTCCATGACGGTTACTGTGGCCGTCGTGCCAGCCCGCAAGCGGTTTTTGGCTGCGTAATCAGCATCGATCTCTATCCGCACCGGCACCCGTTGCGCCAATTTGACCCACGTGTAACTGGGGTTGATGTTGGCCAGCAACCGCCCACCCGGGGCGTTCTCCCGGTCTGCAATAGCGAAGGCGATGCTTTGCACCGTGCCGCCGAAGGTTTCGCCGCTCATCAACTCGATTCGAACCCGGTCCCCCTCCTCGATGCGCGGCAGTTTGGTTTCTTCAAAGTAACCGCTGACATAAAACGAGTCGCTATCCACCAACGCCAGCAGCGCGCCACCGGCCGTGGCGTAGTCGCCCTGGCGGGTCAGCAGGTTGGTGACGTAACCGCTGACCGGCGCTTCGACCCGGGTACGTTGCAAATCGAGTTCGGCCTGGGTCAACGCGGCGATGGCCAGTTGCACATTGGCCTGGGCCAGCCCGAGGTTAGCCTGATTGCGTAACAACTCGGCCTGGGCCACGGCGACCTCAGTGCTGGATTTTTCCCACTCCTCACCGGAAATCGCGAAACCCTGTTTCAACTTGCGCCGCCGCTGTTCTTCGCTTTGACGCTGCTTGAGCAGCGCTTCGCTGGACACAATTGAAGCCTGAGATTGGCCAAGCGTCGCTTTCGAGACTTCCACGGAACGCTTGGCCCGCTCCACCGCCAGGCTGTAGCGCGCCGGATCGATCTCCAGCAGCAGTTGCCCTTTCTCCACATGCTGGTTGTCCTGCACGCCCAGGCTGACGATGCGTCCCGCGACGTCGGCCGACAAGGTCACCACATCCGCCCTCACCCGGGCATCCCGGGTCCAGGGCGCGCGGGTGTAATGCTCCCAGGCAAACCAGCCGAGGATGAACGCCAGCAACACCAACGCGACGGTCGCGAGTCGGGCAAGGATCTTCTTCAAGGCATCAGGCTCCCATGACCAGGATCAGCGTGGCGCAAACGCAGGCATACAACGCCCCTTCAAACAGCGCTTCATGCCAGACGAAACGCAAAACACCCAGGCGCCTCAGGAGCCAGTCCAGCAGCAGAAAAATCGGCAAGGCCAGCAACAGGGCCTGGGCGATTGGCGGCAGATAGACACCGCCCAATTCCAGATCAATGGGCAAGGGCTGGTACTCCTTCCGTGTCGGCAGGTTGAAAGTAGCCGCGGTAGCGCTGTAGAAACGACACCACGATCAGCAACGAAACGCGCATCCGGAATACGGACCACAACTGCTCATGAACATCCAGATGCAGGTCATCCATTTCATCCCCCAGGCTGCGCAAGTTGGCGAGCAGGCGCTCAAGATCGATCCCGGGCCGTCCGGCAATCAACCGCCCGGTCTCACGGACCGCCGCCAGCAAACGGTTTTGTTGATCGGTACTCAGCAGCGCATGGTTGCGCCCTTGCTGCCTGAGCTGGTTCAACGCCACGCCCAGCGCCATGCAACCCAGGCTGACTTCGAACAACTCCCGGGAGCGCTGCTCGGTAATCGCCGGCAGCAAGCCGAGCATCATGGTCAGGCGGTCGACCATACGGCTTTCAAAGGCAAATTGCTGCTCATCGGTGGCTGGCGTCTTAAGTAACGCGTAGACCTGTTCACAGCTCTCATTGAACAACCGGCGCATCCGTAAAACCGGTCTGAACGGGAAGATCAGCGCGTAGACACTCAGTGCCAGCACGGTGGCGCAGGTGTACGCGGCGGCGAACTCGAACCACTGGATCGCCGTGTTCTGGCCGATCCCGATGTTTTGCGGCCCCAACAACAGGAATGTCGTGAGCCCCAGGCCAATGGCCGTCCCGGTGGTGGGCGGCGTGGTCAGCCCGATCGCCACGGCGTACAGCAGCGGCACCAACAGCAACGCCAACAACTCGAAATGGCTGATCATCGGGAACAGCATGAACAGGTAGAGCGCCGAAGCGATCAGCGCCATGACCAGCCCCCTCGCATAACTCTGGGCGGCCAGCAGCGGTCGCGGGAACGTCGCCATCAGCGAACAGAGAATGCCCACCAGCACCATTCCGCCACGGGCGCCGTCCCAGCCGGTTTCGATCCAGATCAATCCAGCCACCACCAACGCGATAAAGGCGCGAATGGCGTTCATCGCCGCCAGGGTGAAATCCAGATGCAATGGATTCTCCTGCCCGCGAAACACGCAACTGGCTTCGCGCCCCTCCTGAATCGCATCGCTGAGTTCCAGAATCTGCTCCAGTTGCTGAAGCAACCGCGCCTGCTCCCAACGCAACGCCCAGGCCAGTGAGCGCAAGGTGGCGGTCATGGTTTCGGTGAGCTGCTCGGCCTTGTAAGCCTGGCTGTCGAAGCGGTGTTGCAGTGAGACGAAATGCTGGCGCGCCTCGGTCGACAATGCGCGCCCCTGAATCGCCAATTCATCGAGAAAAGCCAGTTCTTCGGCGCGCAACAGCTCGATTTCTTCGGGCAATGCGCCTTGCCAGCGCTCGGCCAGCAGCTCTCGCTGGTGGCGCAACGCCGTCAGTCGTGAGGTCAGCAGCACCAGCTGATTACCCAGCATCTGCACCAGGCCGTTGGCACTGCGCAGGCGAGGCGCATCGAAGTACAAATGCCGACGCAACCCTTCCAGCGCACTGATCTCGCCCAACAGTTGCATCTGCCGACGGTGGAAATCGGCTTCGCTTTCTTCGGTGCGGATGACCGCCGCCGCGTGGGTCGCAAGCAGCTTGATCACCTCGTCGACCTTGGCGAAATAGTTGCGCGCCACCGTCTCCGGGCGTGCGGTCAGGAGGCTGACCACGCACACGCAAGCCACCGCCAACAGTGTCTCGGTGACCCGTGTGACGGCCAGCAGGAACGTGCCGTCCTGGTCCGGCACCGACAGCAGCGCCACAACAACGGCCGTGTAGCCGCTGAGCACAAAGGCCTGGGAACTGGTGTAGCGCAACAACGTACCGCCAGCGGTGCACAACGCCAGCCACAGGGCCAGGGTAATAATGAAGGGCAGCGGGGCCTGGGGGAAAATCGCCATGATCAGCACCGCGACGACCGCGCCCATCGTGGTGCCGATAACCTGGCCGAAGCTGCGGGCCAACGCCATGCCACCCGACGGCTGGCTGACGATGACCACCGCCATGATCGACCACTTGGGCTGGTCGAGGTCGAACAGGAACGCCAGGTACAAGGTCAGCAAACCGGCGGCAATGGTTCGCAAGGCAAACAGCAAGCCCCCTTGGCCGGGATTGAGCAGCATCTTGAAGTAGTGAAGAAACGGTTGCATAGGCGAACTCATCGGGTCATCTCAAGCAAGCGTAGTCACTGCTTCAAGACCCCGACAGGTTAAAAAGTCGACGGGAGTTGTAGGCAAATTCGATGATCAGCCAGCCGCCCGCGATAGATGCGCTCGATAACCCTGTCAGCCATAGCGATTGGACAGAAACCGGCCCGGCCCCTAGGCTTTAAACGCTGCGAAAGCGTCACTCGAAAAAGCCCCGCCCCCATGATCGTACGTCCCAAGCCGAACCTGATCGGCATCCTGTTCTCCCTCAAAGGCTCGATTGCCAAGCGCATTGCCTTGCGCAGCCTGTTGGTGACCCTGCTCGCGTCGGTGATTGTGCTGGTGGAAACCTGGCACCCGGCCTACTTCTCCAAGGTCAATGCCACGCCCTTCACCCTGCTGGGGTTGTCGCTGTCGATCTTCATGAGTTTTCGCAACAACGCGTGTTACGACCGCTGGTGGGAAGGTCGCAAGCAATTGGGGCAATTGATCATCGAGGTGCGCTCGCTGATCCGCCAGACCCAGGGCCTGATGGACGCCGACGAACGCGAACTGTTGTTGCGTGAACTCTGCGGCTTCGCCCATGGCCTGATCGCGCGCCTGCGCTTTGAAAGTGAGCGGCAAGCCGTCGCCCCCTGGACGCCCACGCCCATCGATCATCAGCACCCGAACATCCCCGACGCGCTATTGCAACGCATCGGCGCCCGCTGTTCGGAGCTGGCCGAACTCGGCCGGATCAGCGAATGGCGCTACACCCAACTGGAATCCCGGCTGGTCAGCCTGAGCCAGGTCCAGGCCAGTTGCGAACGGATAAAAAGCACGCCGCTGCCCTTCCCTTACACCCTGTTGCTGCACCGCACCATTTACCTGTTTTGCATCCTGCTGCCGTTTGCCATGGCCGAACCATTGGGTTGGCTGACCCCGGTGTTCACCGCCATCGTCAGTTACACCTTTTTTGGCCTCGACGAGATCGGCGACGACCTGGAAGACCCGTTCGGCTTGGATGAGAACGATTTGCCGTGTAATGCGATATTGCGCACCCTGGAGCGCGAAGTGCTGGCGGCGTTGGGGCAAACCGATTTGCCGCCGGCCCTCGAACCCATCGAGTACGTCTTGAGCTGAGCCAGGGTTTGACTCACGGCCGCACCTGACCGAAGCTGACGTCCTTTGCAAAAGCTCGCCAGCTCCCGGATCCGTGCATGCCCCAGTCCCGCCGCTACCTGCTTATCAGCCTCTGCGTCCTGTTCGCCATTGCCCTCGCCTGGTTTTTCCTGCGCAGTACCACGCCCGTGGTGCCGGAGGCGATCAAACATGGCTACAGCGAAGCGCTGGCCCAAGCGCGCGCCGGTCAACCGGGGGCGGCGCGGGTGCTTTATCAGCAACTGGCGCGGCCTGACTTGTCGACCAAACGCCGGCTCTGGCTCCTCGCCGAGTTGCCCAACTACCCCAGCCCGCAAGCCTTGAAGCTGGCCGATGCCGACTTGCAAAACAGCTCGGCGGATGTCCGGGTGGCGGCGATCAAAAGTGTGGTCGGCCTGGTCCCCAGCGGTCAGCGCAGCCTGTTGCTGGGGCCGTTGCTCGATGACAGCGAGCAAACCGTGCGTTTGGCAGCCGTCAACGCGCTATTGGGGCTGTCACCGGATGATCTGGGCCTGTATTTCGGTCCATTGCAGCAGGCGATTGATGCCTGGGAACTGGTGCTCAAGGCCGAACCGGAAAGTGCCAACACGCACTATCAGCTGGCACGGCTGCACCTGCACAACGCCGAACTGAAGGAGGCGCAACAAGCGCTGGAGCGCACCTTGCAGTTGGAGCCTGGCAACCTGCCGGCACTGGTCATGCAAATCGAAGTACTGGACAAGCAAGGCCAGACCGACGCCGCCCGCCAGTTGCTGGCCAAACAGTTGAAGGCCCAGCCCGATTCCGCCTTCCTGCAACATGCCCTCGGCCTCTGGTTGCTGCACCACGGGCAGAGTGAATTCGCGGTACTCGGCCTTTCCAAAGCGGTTGAACTGGAGCCGGACAACAAGGATTACCGTTACGACCTGGCCACTACGCTGCACGGTGAGGAAGAGCTGGAAGCCGCGCAGAAACAGCTGCAGGAAATCGTCCAGCGCCACCCAGCCGACCGCAAGGCGCGGGTGTTGTTGATCAATTACTGGAAGGAAAGCGGCCAGTTGCAGAACGTGCAGATTCTGCTGGCGCAACTGGAGCAGATGAACCCGGATGATCCGGCGTTGCAGCAAGGTCTGTAACGCTCGCCACCGTCCCTGTAGGAGCAAGGCTGAACGGCGATGGCGTCCGTGAGATCGCTATCGCGAGCTACAAAAAAAGCAGCGTCAAGCAAGCCTTGCTCCTACAGTCAGCAGGCGTCACACAGGCGTCATCGCGCCCGGCAAAAAAAGGTTGAACCGTCGTCACGGCCAAGGGTCAAGAGAAACAGGCAGTCAATTCAGGCATTTCAGGCCTGCTGCCTCGCTTCCCCTAGTCATGAGAGGGCTTTTTTTGTCTACATCTAACGAGTTGTTCAGTGCAAAAGCCGCCACCGGCATCGAAGGTCTGGATGACATCCTGGCCGGTGGATTGTCTCGCGGCCATGTGTTTTTGCTGGAGGGTGAACCCGGAACCGGTAAAACCACCGTCGCCTTGCATTTTCTCCTCGCCGGAGCCCGAGCCGGCGAGCGCTCGTTGTACATCACCCTGTCGGAAACCGAACGTGAACTGCGCCAAGGCGCGTTGTCCCACGGCTGGGAGCTGGATGAGAACATCCACATCTTTGAACTGACCCCGCCGGAAAGCCTGCTCAACGCCGAGCACCAGCAAAGCTTGCTGTATTCCTCGGACCTGGAGCTGGGCGAAGCCACCAAACAGATCTTTGAAGTCGTAGAGCGAGTCAAGCCGACCCGCGTGGTCCTCGACAGCCTCTCGGAAATCCGCCTGCTGGCCCAAAGCTCTTTGCGCTATCGCCGGCAGATCCTGGCCATCAAGCATTACTTCGTGCGCTATGACGCCACGGTGTTGCTGCTGGATGACCTGACCACCGAATCCCTGGATAAAACCGTGCACAGCGTGGCCCACGGGGTGATTCGCCTGGAAGAACTGACGCCCAACTACGGCGCAGAACGCCGGCGGATTCGCGTGGTGAAATACCGTGGCCAGAAATATCGCGGTGGTTTTCACGACTTCACCATCATGGGCGACGGCGTGCATGTGTTCCCGCGCCTGGTGGCGGCGGAACATCGCGGCAAGTACATCCGCACGCAATTGACCAGCGGCATCAAGGAAATGGACGCCTTGCTCGGCGGCGGCATCGAAACCGGCTCCAGCACGCTGATCCTCGGTCCCGCCGGTACCGGCAAATCCCTGATCTCGATGATATTCGCCGCTGCAGCCGTGGCCCGTGGCGAAAAGGCCGCGCTGTTTATCTTCGATGAAGAGCTAGGGCTGCTGTTTGAACGCATGAAAAACATGGGCATCGATCTCAAGGCCCTGCAAGACACCGGCAACTTGCTGATCGAACAAGTGGACGCGGCCGAACTGTCCCCTGGCGAGTTCTCCCACCGGGTGCGGCGCTGCGTCGATGAACGCAATATCAAGACTGTGGTGATCGACAGCATCAACGGCTATCAGGCGGCAATGCCCGAAGAAAACGCCCTGGTGTTGCACATGCATGAGTTGCTGCTGTACCTCAACCGCCAAGGCGCCGCGACCTTCATGACCGTCGCCCAGCATGGTCTGGTCGGTGACATGCAAGCGCCGGTCGATATCACTTACCTGGCCGACACCGTAATTCTGCTGCGCTACTTCGAAGCCCTGGGCAAAGTGCGCCGGGCCATCTCCATCATCAAGAAACGGACCGGCAGCCATGAATCAACCATTCGCGAATACCGCATCAGCAGCCACGGCATGACCATCGGCGAACCGTTGGATGCGTTCCAGGGTGTATTACGCGGCGTGCCGACCTACCTGGGCGCCAGCAATCCGCTGCTCAAGGAAGACGACAAATGACGGCGCTGGCAGCGACCTCCGAGCGCGCGATCATCCTCGCGCCGCTGGGGCGCGACAGCCAGATTGCGCTGATGATGCTCAACGAGGCCGGTTACGCCGGCGTCATCAGCCGTGACATGCCAGCGTTGTGTCGCGAACTGGAGTTTGGCGCCGGGTTGCTGCTGATCTCGTCCGAAGCGCTGCTCGGCAGTGACCTGGAACCCCTCTTCACCCTGATTGAACAGCAACCGGCCTGGTCGGACCTGCCGATTGTGCTGCTGACGTATCACGGCGGCCCGGAACACAACCCGGCGTCGCGCTTCGGCCCGCAACTGGGCAACGTCACCTTCCTTGAGCGCCCGTTCCATCCGGTAACCCTGATCAGTCTGGTGACCACCGCGTTGCGCGGGCGACGACGACAGTACGAAGCCAGGGATCGGCTGATCGACCTGAGCCAAAGCGAGTTGCGCCTGCAAACCACCCTGGAAACCCTTGAGCAACAAGTCGAGGAACGCACTGCGCAACTGCGGCACAACGAAGAAGCATTGCGCCAGTCGCAGAAGATGGAAGCAGTCGGCCAATTGACCGGCGGCATTGCCCATGACTTCAACAACATGCTGACCGGCATTATCGGCAGCCTGGAGCTGCTGCGAAGACGCCTGGCTCGCGGGCGCACCGACGACCTCGACAGCCTGATCGATCTGGGGGTCACTTCGGCCAACCGTGCGGCGGGCCTGACCCACCGTTTGCTGGCGTTTTCCCGCCGCCAGTCGCTGGATTCCAAACCCGTGCAGATGAACGCCCTGGTGACCTCGATGGGCGAACTGCTGCAGCGCAGCATCAACGAAAGCATTCAACTGGACATGCAGTTGAGCGATCAACTGTGGGTGGCCGAGGCCGACCCCAATCAACTGGAAAGCGCCCTGCTGAACCTGGTGCTCAATGCCCGCGATGCGATGCCCGACGGCGGCCAATTGGTGGTGAACACCTTCAATCAGCATCTGGACACCGGTTTCGCCGAATCCCATGGCAACCTCGAACCCGGGGATTATGTGGTGCTGAGCGTCACCGACACCGGCTGTGGCATGCCGCAAAGCACCATCAGCCGGGCATTTGATCCCTTCTTCACGACCAAACCCATCGGCCAGGGCACCGGCCTTGGGTTATCGATGATCTACGGTTTCAGCAAGCAGTCCCGAGGCCATGTCACGATCCATAGCGAGGTCGACAACGGCACCACGGTTAACCTCTACCTGCCGCGCTACATGGGCAACCTGGCGCAGGATCCGCTCGCGGATATCCAGCAAGCGCCCTTCGCCCAGGACGGTGAGACGGTGCTGATCGTCGAAGACGACCCGGCGGTCCGGGTGTTGGTCAGTGCGGTGTTGAGCGAGTTGGGCTACGCCTTCGTCGAGGCTGGCGATGCCGACAGCGCAGTGCCGATCCTGGATTCCGGCCAGCGCATTGATCTGTTGATCAGCGACGTTGGGTTGCCCGGGATGAACGGCCGGCAACTGGCGGAAATCGGTCGTCAGTATCGGCCCGATCTCAAGGTCTTGTTCATTACCGGGTATGCCGAGCACGCAGCGGTGCGCGGTGGTTTCCTTGACCCGGGGATGCAGATGATCACCAAGCCGTTTACCTTCGACCTGTTGACGGCGAAGGTGCGGGAGATGATTCGAATCTAAAGCGCCCGAGAGGTTTTACCGACGATGGCGGTCTCACGGACGCCTTCGCGGGCAAGCCTCGCTCCTACACGGGACGCGCGTGAACCTGTAGGAGCGAGGCTTGCCCGCGAAGGCGATTTCGGGATCACCCTCACCGTCAAGCCATGCACCGATAGGCGTTTTTTGATCTCAGGACAGCATTTCCTGCATCAATTCCTGCAACACATACAGGTCAAACGGCTTGCCCAGAATCGGCGCCTTGCGGGTAATCGGGCTGTCGGTCTCGCGGATTTCCTGCGGATAACCGCTGATGAAAATAACCTTGAGCTCCGGTCGCAGCTTGACCGCGGGCTCGGCGATCTGCACGCCGGAAATCCCGCCAGGCAGGCGGAAGTCGGTAATCATCATGTCCAGGTGCGGTTTACTGGCCAGGATTTCGAAGGCTTGCTCGCCGTTTTCGGCCTGCAACACCCGATACCCCTCGCCCGACAGATAGGCAGACAACACCATCAAAATCGAGGGATCGTCCTCGACAATGAGTACTACATCTTGCGCATCTTCACTCATGGGAAGCCTTTGTTCGGTCAATAGCTGCTGATACGACCGTGAGGTCGTTCAGAGGTTGCGTTTATCTGGCTGCTTTCCTACAGCGGCAGACAAACGCGAAATAAGGCGCCTTCGTTGATTCTGCTCTCGACGACGATGGATCCGCCATGGGCGGCGACGATTTGCTCGGAAATAAAGAGCCCGAGCCCAAGTCCCGCAATCACGGTCTTGGCTGAAACCCGTTCGAACTGTTGAAAAATACGCTTCTGGTTTTCTTCACTGATGCCGATGCCGCGGTCCTGGACCTCGACCCGGGCCTGGCCTTCGTGGCAATACACCCGCACATCGATCTGACCCTTGCCGCCATAGCGCAGGGCGTTGGTCAGCAAGTTGGAAATCACCTGCTCGATCCGGAACTCGTCCCACTGCCCTTCCACCGGCCCTTCGGCGCTGAACGTCACCGAGGACTCGGCGGCATCGACCTGCGGCGCGAAGTTTTGCAGCAGGTTGTCGACCAGTTTCACCAGATCTACCCGGCTCGGGCGGATCGACAGTTTGCCGGTGCGGATGCGCGAGACATCGAGCATGTCTTCGATCAGGCGGATCAGGCTTTTGATCTGCCGCTCGTCGCGGTCGACCATGGCGTGCATCTTGTCCAGGGTAAACGCCGCTGCGTTGTCCCGGGCCAGGTGCATCTTGCGCAATTGGGTTTCGAGGATCAGGCCATTGAGCGGCGTGCGCACTTCGTGGGCGACGATCGACATAAAGTCATCGCGCATGCGCACGGCCTGCTCCAGGTCATTCTGAGTGGTCTGCAGTTTTTTCAGCAGCGCTTCCTGCTCGCGACGGCTCTGCTCCAGGGCTTCGACCTGTTGCTTCATGGCCTTGCTCTGGCGATACAGGTCGACGAACACATTGACCTTGCTCTTGACCGCGTGGATATCCAGCGGCTTGTGCAAGAAGTCCACGGCACCGCTTTCGTACCCTTTGAACGCGTAGTTCAGCTCACGGCCAGCAGCGCTGACGAAGACAATCGGGATGTTCTTGGTCTTTTCCGTGCCGCGCATCAGTTCGGCCAGTTCGAAGCCGTTCATGCCCGGCATCTGCACGTCAAGAATGGCCATGGCGAATTCGTGTTGCAGCAACAACGACAGCGCTTCGTCCGCCGACAGCGCCTTGTAGACCATGCGGTCTTCGCGCTTGATCAACGCTTCGAGGGCCAGCAGGTTTTCCGGCAGATCGTCGACGATCAGCAGTTTGGCTTGGATGTCACTCAGCATGCTATTCGTTCCAACTCGACAAGCAAACGGCCGATGCCGCGTATAGGGAGAATGTGGTCAGGTTGATGCAAGTCCAGCGCCGCCTGGGGCATCGTCGCGACCTGGGCTTCGTCCGGGTCTTGCACCACGGTCAGGCCGCCACGGTACTTGACCTGGGCCAGACCGTTGGCGCCATCGCGGTTGGCACCGGTCAACAACACGGCCGCCAGCGCCGGTCCGTAAGCATCAGCGGCGGACTCGAACAGAAAATCAATGGCCGGCCGCGAATAGTGCACGCGGTCCTCCAGGCTCAACGAGAAACTGCGGTCCTGTTCCACCGAGAGGTGATAGCCCGGCGCGGCAAAATACAGGGTCCCGGCTTCGACCAACGTCTTGTCGACAGCCTCCAGCACCGGCAGTGAAACCCGTCGGGCAAACACCTCGGTCAACTGGCTGCGACGATCGTCAGGCAGGTGCAGCACCACGATGATCGGCAGGGCAAACCCTTCACGCAGCGGGCTGAGGATATTCAGCAGCGCCTCGACTCCGCCAGCCGAAGCGCCGATCACGATAGCCTCTACGGTCGGCAAACCGGCTTCGTTGTTCATGATTTACGGTAGATCCGTTCTTGTTTGACCAATGGCTCGAACTGCTTGCCGAACGCCGAGAAATCCGGGGTTTCCTTGCTGCCCAGCACCAGGAATCCACGATGGCACAGCGACTCATGAAACAAGCCAAACGCTCGATCCTGCAATTTTTTATTGAAGTAAATCAATACGTTGCGACACGAAATTAATTGAGTTTCTGAAAACACACTGTCGGTCGCCAGGCTATGGTCAGCAAAGGTCACGTTCTCGCACAGGCTCTTGTCGAAAATCGCGTAACCATAGGCGGCCGTGTAGTAGTCGGCAAACGAGCGCTGGCCACCGGCCTGCTGGTAATTGGAAGTGTAGGCGCGCACGTTCTCCATGGAGAAAATCCCTTGCTTGGCTTTTTCCAGTGAGCGCGGATTGATGTCGGTGGCGTAGATGATCGTGCGTTCGAGCAAGCCTTCCTCGCGCAACAGGATCGCCATCGAATAGACCTCTTCGCCGGTGCTGCACCCGGCAATCCAGATCTTGATCGACGGATAGGTCTTGAGCAGCGGTACCACTTCCTTACGGATCGCCAGAAAGTGCGACGGGTCACGGAACATCTCGCTGACCGGGATCGTCAGCAACTGCAGCAACTGCATGAACGCGGTCGGGTCGTGCAGGACTTTCTCCTGCAACGCCGAGATGGTCGCGCACTCGAACTGACTCAAGGCATGAGCGACTCGGCGCTTGATCGAGGCGCCGGAGTAGTCACGAAAGTCATAGCTGTACTTGAGGTAGATCGCCTCGATCAGCAGCCGCAGTTCGATTTCGGTGTTCTTTTCCACTAAATGCTATCCACTAGATGCGTTCCATCTTCGGTAACCACACACGAATCAGCGAGAACAGGCGATCGAGGTCGATCGGCTTGGCCAGGTAATCGTTGGAACCCGCCGCCAGGCAGCGCTCCTGATCGTCCTTCATGGCCTTGGCCGTGACGGCGATGATCGGCAGCTTGCGCCAGCGCGGGTCCTGGCGGATCAAGGTCGTGGCCTCGAAACCGTCCATCTCCGGCATCATCACGTCCATCAGCACCAGGTCGATGTCTTCGACTTCATTCAATTTTTCAATCGCCTCACGACCATTCCGGCCAATGACCACGACTGCGCCCTTTTGCTCCAGCGCACTGGTCAGGGCGAAGATATTGCGCACATCGTCGTCGACCAGCAGCACCTTGCGACCCTCGAAGACCTTGTCGCGACTGCGCGCGGTCTTGAGCATCTTCTGCCGCTCATGGGACAACTGGGATTCGACTTTGTGCAGAAAGAGTGTCACTTCATCCAGCAACCGCTCTGGCGAGCGGGCACCCTTGATGATGATCGAGCGCGAATACTTGCGCAGCTCGGCCTCTTCATCCCGGGTCAGGTTGCGTCCGGTGTAGACGATCACGGGCGGGAATGAGCAGATGTCTTCGGTGGACATGCGCTTGAGCAGATCGTTGCCGAGCATGTCCGGCAGCTTCAGGTCGATGATCATGCAATCGAAGACCGTTTCGCGCAGCCGGTCCAGCGCTTCCTGGGCGAAACCGACGGCGGTGATCTCGATGTCTTCTTCGCCGATCAGGCGGGCAATGCTGTCGCGCTGCAAATCATCGTCTTCCACCAGCAGCACCCGTTTGACCTTCTGGGTCAGCTTGGCTTCGAGGCGGGCAAACACGTCCTTGAGTTCTTCGCGGGTGGTCGGCTTGACCGCATAACCGATGGCGCCCATGTGCATCGCCGCTTCAACCCGGTCTTCGACCGAGATGATGTGCACCGGGATGTGCCGGGTTTCGGCGTGTTCTTTCAGGCGCTGCAACACCGTCAGCCCCGAATGATCCGGCAGGCGCATGTCCAGCAGGATGGCGTCGGGGATGAACTCCCTGGCCAGGTCATACCCTTCATCGGCGCCGTGGGCGACCAGGCACTGGTAACCCAGTTCGTGGGCCAGGTCGTAGAGGATGTGGGCGAAATTCACCTCATCTTCCACCACCAGGATGCAGCGCGTGGCGAACGGTGCCTTGGCGCGGTCATCATCGAAGCGCGGGATATCGACTTCGGCAATCAGCGGTACCGGCGCCGCGACCGGTGCTTTTGGCGTGTAGGCGACCGGCGTCGCGCGCATTGGCTCGACCGGCTCGTCACCCGGCTCGACGTATTGCTGCGGCAACACCAGGGTGAACGCACTGCCCTGCCCCGGTTCGCTGGTGACACTGATCGAACCGCCGAGCAACATGGCCAGGTCCCGGGAAATCGACAGGCCCAACCCGGTGCCGCCATAACGGCGGTTGGTGGTGCCGTCTGCCTGGCGGAAGGCTTCGAAGATGCTTTCCTGCTGTTCCGCGGCAATACCGATCCCGGAGTCGCGAACGATAAAGGCGATACCGTCGCCCGGCTGACTGGCGACAGTCAGGCTGACGGTGCCTTTTTCGGTGAACTTCACCGCGTTCGACAGCAGGTTCTTGATCACTTGTTCCAGGCGCTGGCGGTCGGTGTAGATCATCATCGGCGCACCGGCCTGCAACTCGATCTGGAAATCGAGCTTCTTGTCCGTGGCCATCGGCTCGAACATGCCGCGCAGGCCCTCCACCAGACGAGAGACGCTGGTGTTTTCCGGGCGCATGTCCAGCTTGCCGGCCTCGACTTTGGAAATATCCAGAATATCGTTGATCAGGTTGAGCAAGTCATTGCCGGCGGAATAGATCGACTCGGCGAACTTGACCTGTTCGGCGCTGAGGTTGTCCTGCGGGTTCTCCGCCAGCAACTTGGCGAGGATCAACGAACTGTTCAGCGGCGTGCGCAGTTCGTGGGACATGTTGGCGAGGAATTCGGATTTGTACTTGCTGGAGCGCTGCAATTCTTCGGCGCGGTCTTCCAGCTGAATCTGCGCCTGATTGAGTTCGGTGTTCTTCTGATCCATGGCGTCGCGCTGGTCGGCGAGGATCTGTGCTTGCTCGGCGAGCTGTTCGTTGGTCTGCTCCAGCTCCACTTGCTGGGTTTCCAGGTGCGCCTGGGATTCCTTGAGAATCCGCGATTGCTCTTCCAGCTCTTCGTTCGCGGTCTTGAGCTCTTCCTGCTGGACTTGCAGTTCTTCGTTGAGCTGCTGGGTTTCGGCCAGCACTTCCTGCAAGCGTTGACGGTAGCGCGCCGCTTCGATCGAAGTGCCGATGTTGCCGGCGATCAGTTCGAGCAGTTCGATGTCGCGCTCGTCCAGGGTCCGCAGGAAGCCAAGTTCGATCACGCCATTGACCCGGTCGTCGTCACTGGTCGGCACCACCAACACACTGTGGGGCAAGCCTTCGCCCAGGCCGGAGCTGACCTTGAAGTAGTCTTCTGGCACGTTGTCCAGGCGAATCAACCGGCCTTGTTTCACCGCCTGGCCGATAATCCCTTCGCCGTCGTAGACCGACTGTTCCTGCGCTTCCTGCTCGCGGGACAAACCATAAGAAGCCACGCGCTTGAGGCCGCCATGTTCTTCACGCACATAGATCGCCGCCACGGCGGTCCCGAGGTATTGCGCGCAGAATTGCAGGATATTGCGCCCCAGCAAGTTCAGGGTCAGTTGCCCCAGCACTTGCTCAGCCAGTTCGGTCTGGCCACTGCGCAGCCACGCCTGCTTCTCCAGGCGGTCGGCGGCACTCTGCTGCGCGGCGAGGTTGGCGCTGTAGTTCTGGGAGAGATTGAGCAGGTCACGGCGGCCAATGTAAGCCAGCAATGCACTGATCCCGGCGACGAACACCAGGTACAAGGTGATGCTCCAGATCGTGGTGCGGCGCACTTCTTCGTTGCGCGTGGTGCGCAACTGCTGCTCCATGTCGATCACGTCCTGGAACTGCGTACGGATTTCATCGGTCAGGCGCTTGCCGCGCCCGGCCTTGATCGCGCCGCGAAAATCGCCGCTGGAGCGCTGCAAATCGATCATCGATTGCGCGTAGGCGGCCCACTCGGTTTGCAAGGCCTGGAGACGGCGCAAACGGTCGGTCTGCACCGGGTTGTCGGCGGTCAGTTCGAGCAAGGTATTGAGGGCGACGGCGATTCGCGGCCTGGCCGTTTCATACGGGTCCAGGAAGTGCTCGTCGCCACTGAGCAGGAAGCCGCGCATGCCGGTTTCCAGGTCAACGGTCAGTTTTACCGCTTCATTGGCGTTATTGATCACCCGGTCGGTGTGCTCCACCCACTGAATGACGGACAACAGGTAAGTGATCAACGCCACAAAGAAAACCGCACTGATCACGCCCACGCCCAGCGGCAAGCTGACGTTGCGGCTCAGGAGTTTGCGGAATCGTTGCTCGTCAACCGAAGACGCAGAGGTCATGGGGAAGGCCTTGTCGAACTGTTGAAAACCAAGGAGTTTGCCCCAAAACGGACGCATTGATCTAATTTTCTGACAGCTCTGGGGACAAATTCCTGCAATTAACTGCGCTTGATCATTGCCGCGCGTTATCCTTGCAGGTTCTTGTACAACCATAGTTTTTTGTATCGGGTCGGGAACTTGTCGGGGTCCGGCAATTACTCAACCAAGAGACCGGCGATTTCGATCGACCGCCGACCCGTAAACCCAACCTTGAGAGCTCCTACTATGTCCGCCGATTCGTCCATCATTCTCGTCGTCGAAGACGACGACATCGTCCGCATGCTGATCGTCGATGTGCTGGAGGAACTTGAATTCAAGGTGCTGGAAGCCGATGGCAGCGAAAAGGCACTGGAGTTTCTCAATGACGAAGACCAGTACATCGACCTGATGATGACCGATGTCGGCTTGCCGGGGATGGATGGCCGTGAATTGGCCACCCAGGCGCGCATGCTGCGCCCGGAATTGCCGATCCTGTTTGCCAGCGGCTACGCCGAACGCATCGAGGTGGCGACCGGCACGCAGGTGATTGGCAAGCCGTTCTCGATTGATCAGTTGCGCGACAAGGTCAAGGGTATGCTGGCCTGATTCGACCTCAGCCCCTGTCGCACCTGTCAAGTCTGACAGTAGATGGAACCCGCCCGCATGGAGTTTGATTGGACCGGTCATTCCCGCTCATAAGGAACTGAGTCCATGCCGAGTCAAACCGAACTCTATGCACGTTACTTGAAGGCCTGCGCGCTGGTGCTTGCACTCATCGCTGGCTATGGTTGCCAATCCTCTTCGCCCGACGATCCCCAACAATGCTTTGAACAAAACGGACAGGCGTTCAGCGAAGTCTTGAGGTGTTATCACCAGGCCCAGGCGTCGCAACCGTTGCGCTACACCGATAAGGGCCAGGAGCAACAGCCCGGCGTCAGCATCCGGCGATTTGAGCTGACGTCGCAGGCCTGGGCCCAGGACGGTCAGGTCGCCCCGGCGCAGTGGCTGCATGACGTCGATCTGTACATTCCCGACAATGTTCAAGGCTCGCGGGCGGTACTGGTCGCCAACGACGGCGTCAACAACCCGCTGCCCGGCCAGTCACCCACCCCGCCCAACAACTTTACCCGACAGACATTGCTCAACATCGCCCGACAAACCGGTTCAATCGTGGTGGCGGTCAGCAATGTACCGAACCAGTACCTGACCTACAGCGATGACGCCGTGCCGCGCACCGAAGATGGCAGTGTCGCCCATAGCTGGAAACTGTTCATGCAGGCACCGGAGCGCCAGCCTTTCATCTCGTTGCATGTGCCGATGATGGAAGCGCTGGTCAAGGCCATGGACCTGGCGCAAAAGGAAGCGCCTGCGGGCCAGGCCAAAAGCTTTTTGGCCACCGGTGTATCGAAGCGCGGCTGGGCGGTATGGCTGGCGGCCCTGGCGGACCATCGCATCGATAGCATTGCGCCGTTTGTCATTGATGTCCTGAACACCGAGCGGGTGTTTGACCAGACGTTTCTGGCGTACGGCGGCAACTGGCCCTTGGCGTACTTCGACTACTACTCCCAAGGCGTGATCGCCCAACGCAAGACCCCGGCGTTCAGCAAGCTGATGCGCGTTGAAGACCCGACGACCTACCCGCCCGCTTATCTCGCCCGCTTGAGCATCCCCAAATACATCGTCAACGCCAGCGGTGATGACTTCTTCATCCCGGATGCTTCACGCCTGTACTTCCCGGGGCTGCCGGGTGAGAAGGCGCTGCGTGTCCTGCCCAACTCCCCCCACGATGTCCGGCCACTGGTTGAGGCGAACCTGATTCCGTACATCAAGCGTCGGCAGGCGGGCAAGCCCCTGCCGACGTTGAAGGTGCAGGAACAGCGCCTGGGCGTGACGTCGACCCGACTGCACGTGACGTTGTCCGAGCTGCCGGTCAAGGTCACCAAATGGGCAGCCCACAACCCGCAGGCCCGGGACTTCCGCTACAACTGCACAGTGCCCTACACCGCCGCGCAGTTCCCGGCGTCGACAGAACTGCAGACCACTTACCAGGCGCCCAAGACCGGCTGGGGCGCCGAGTTTTTCGAGTTTGAATTCGCTGACGGCTTGGTCGCCACGACCACCGTCACGGTTCTTCCGGACACCTACCCGACCCAGGCACCGCCCGCTGATGAGGCGCTTTGCAGAACACTGCCCGGCACCGTGGCTAAATAACCTCCTAAGTTGAACACTCGCAACGACAAAGTACTTTAACTTTGTCGTTGCCTGCTCAACTTTCCACCCGATACGTTTGAATACCAAACTACCCAACGCAACATCCATTTATATAAAGCAACTTGAACCCTTCTCGAAAAATACACAACATCCAAACAAGGAACACCCTCATAAATAATATTAGGTAACACCGTGACAACTCCAACCTTTAAAACGATCAACCGCTATTCTTTCGACGCAACCCTGCAAGCAAGAACACTGCGCAATGAAGCTGACAAGTTCGAAAGAGACTTGGTCATTCTCAAACTAAAAGAGGCGGTGCGCAGCACTGAAGAGACTGACTGGGACTCGCATGAAATTGACTTGAAACCGGGCTCTTCGCTTTATCAACTGCACATGCCCGCGAGCATCCTGTTGAATAAACTGAGCGCCGAACCGCTTATCCAGCAACATGCCGTGCGGCTATTCCGCGAACCGCTTATCGATGCTTTCGTCAACGCTGAGGGCAGCCTGTTCATTCGCGGCGACGCCTGGGAGCCCATCACCCAGATGGCTAACCGTTCTGCCTCGACCCAAGCCCAGCTGAAATGCCTGACGGACATTGCCAAACAAATAGGCGGCATTGTCTCCTCCAGCAATACCGTGGAAATATCGCAATGGATGAAGTTTCACGATCTGAATGTACCCACCACGCCGGCACAAACAAAAAACCTGCTCGACTTCCTGGAGTTCGATATTCCTTCTGCCGATTACCTGGGCAACTATTGGAATCAACTATTCGCGACTGAGGACGGTGAAACGGTATTAACCACCGATCAACAGGCCGCCATGCGCAAGTTAACTGCCGAGTTCCTGCCTAAAGGAAAAAACTTACTCGACAAACTGTATGAAGAAGCATTGAACAGTCGCCCGGTCATTTGGGACGACGCCGGGGATATGCTCAAGTCGCTCGTCAGTCATCCCACTTCCCGGGCATTGGCCAAACGCTACATCACCCGACTGGCCTGGTTTGGCGCCAACGCTGATGAATCGGTCCACGATGAAGACCTCGATCAACTCTTGATCACGGCAATCCTGTTGGACCTGAACCCGCCCGTTGTCACGCAGGACGCACGCAGCCCGTTCGGCAGCCTGGACATTTATTCGCCGGACAATGTTGATTTGCTGCACTTCCTGGTGCGCCAACAACTGGAAACCTACCTGGTGAACAACCAGCGGGTCGGCGCACAAGCCGCGCCACTGGCGGCGCATCTGCTGCTCGCCAACGTCGCGCCGGAGTTCCTGATCAAGCAATTACCGTCCTCACCGCTTTTGGGCTCCATTGCCTGGGTGACGTTCAGCCGCACCGTCGCATTGATTGAGCTCCAAGTCCGGGGGGCGTCGCGTTTGATGACATTTGCGCAGGTCATGCAATACGCGGCCATTGAACCCGTCGGTCCTTACCAGGAAAAAATCAGCGGCTTGGCGGCCATCAACCCGATTGTCGATTGGGCATTGCTGAACAGCGTGATCACACGGGCGGCATTGCAACGCCACAGCGCCGGAGCACTGCAAGAAGCGTCTACGGCGTACCACGCATTCCTGGAGCAGTTGAACCAGGCCGCCACCACGTTTGCCACGCCGCCCCCGAGTCGCCGGGCGCTCGCCCTGGCGCAACTGCAAGCGATCCTGCCGGATAGCGATGACCTGGAAAAAGAATTCCTGACCCACGCCGGGACCGCTTGGCAGTATCAGCCGGTCGTGCCTTATGCCGCTGACGAGATGTTTGAAAACCAGAAAATGTCGATGGTCGAGCTACACATGTCCGGCGACCTGGTTCGCCAGCAATGGAACGACCCCGCTTACGACCTCTTTAAAAAATACCCCGCGCTGTTGCCCGAGCTGAACAAGCTGTCCGGTGATTTTGAGGCGCCTGTGCGCGCCTATCAGCAGCAACTGCAACACGCGTTGGCGACCAATCTGCAACTGGCATTGGCGCAGTTGGATGAGGCCGATCAGAAAGACCTGCTACGCAGCGAAATCACCTTATACACCGTGCGCGCCTCGGCGCAGTTCGACGCCAAGGCCCCGGTAGCCTTGAATGGCCGCTTCGGCATGGAGTACCTGACCAGCATTGAAACCCAGGAAGCGATCGATGCCGCTACCGGTCATTACGGTGTGGTCATGTGTGCGTCTTTTCGCGGGAAAACCACCTGTTTTGAGCTCTTCAGCCTGCATGGCCAATGCCTGAAAAACCCAGCGCTTGGTGCGGCGATCAGTCAAGCGGCGCTGCACAAAAACCGCGCCCGGATCGACTTCACTGGCGACCTGAATCGCGCCATGAAACCCGCGCAACTGAGCGCCATGCCCCTGGACATCACCAACTACACGCACGGCAGCGTACCGAACCGCAAAGTGTCCAGTGAAGTCGTCCTCGACAAACTGGCGGTACTGGCGGCCCCCATTGAGACGACCATTGACAAGAAAGGCGTCTATCAACGCTTCCACTACCCGAACCTGGAACGCATCGCCCACTTCATCGCCCGCCATCGTCCTCTCGCCACTTACGCCGAGCTGAAAGAAATCGCCTTGGGGCAAACCCGGCTCGAAAAGTTGATCCGCAAGAATGAAGAACGGACCGAGTTCATGCTCAACCTGATCATCCCCTTCCGCTCCTGCATCGCGGAAATTCGTTCCGGGGAACGGGTACGGGTCGCGCAAGGCATCTTTGGTTGCATCATGGATGCCATCGCGGTCATCGGCGGTGTTGCCGGAGCGGCGTCGAATATCGCCGGCATCATGTCCAAGACCGTTTCCTCCTGCTCCAGGATCGCCAGCATTGCCAAAGAGCTGGTCATCCTGGCGATCGGGACTTTCAATCCGCTGGATGGTTTGCGTTCTTACGCCAGCATCGGTGCGAAGGCGCTCCTCAAAGGTGGCCTGCGCTTGAACCTGGTGGGCATGGACGCCGTGACGAAAGCCAGGATGCAGGTGCACCGGCTGACCAAAATGGCCGACTCCTATGACCTGGTCAAAGCGTCGAAACGCTCCGATCTCGTGCAAGGGACCTGGATTCCCAAGGACAGCAGCGAATCCGTTAACGCCTGGGCCTGCCGTAGCCGCAACAATCAATGGCACGCACTCAATCGCTTTGGCCGGCCATGGGGCGAGTCGTTGAAAAATTTCCGCCGGGTCGGCGAGATCCGCTTACCGCGTTTCGACAAACAATTGCCGGCCCTCTACACCAGCACGGTGATTGAAAATGCCCTGTCGAGCGCCCGCCGAAAAATGGACGCCGCCGTCAGGGTACTGGCCCAGGCGAACAGGAAAGTCGATGTCGACGCCCTCGCCAGGCTATTGCTGGGTGGCAGCTCAATCGAAGCGGTCAATAACGTTCTGATGGCGCAAAAGTCGTACTGCGGTGCGGTGGACCTGGGTAATTTCCTGCTGGATGAAGCAGACAGTGCCAACGAAATGCTCACCTTGGACCTCAGTGAGTTCCAGGTATGGAAAAACGCCGGCCCGTTGCAACGGGAGAAACAATTCCTGCGCGTCGACTGCGCCGACCTCAACGAACGCTTCCGCGAGCACCACCTGAACGAAGGCGTGATTGCCGATGATTTGATTCGAACCCTGCTCCACGCCAGCAGCATCGATGACCTGAGCTACGCCCTGCCGTTGCCGAACACCGATTCGCGCTATCAACAGCTGGACGTGGCGCCGCTGCTGAACCTGGCCAACGGGCATCATCCGATCGCCGACGAAGGGGTTGCGACCCGCTACCACGACCGCGCCCAGGCCCGGAACAACGCGGACTCCTTGACAGTATTCACCTCGCTATTGAGTCAGCTGGAAACCCACCCGGCGAACTTTGCCGAGAACCTGTCGGCCATGAGTGCCGCGCTGCAAGCCGCTCGCCAGGGCGCTATCAACCGGCCAGTGCCGATTTACCTGAACAGGCTCTAAACCCCTGTTTCATCGGGAGGCCTGGCATGAGGGCCCTCCTTCACTTTTTTCAAACTTAATGAATGGACTCAAAATGAATAACACAAGCAACAGCACGCTCACCGAGCGACACCTTTCGCGCCCCATCAGCCCTTCCAACAACGATGTCGATCCCACAAGCAGCAATGACAGCGAGCGACAGGAAGTCATCAGCCGATTGAAAACCATATTGGCTGATGACAACACAGGATTCGCCCCTGCCTGGACCCTGCCAGTTATTTCCCTGGAGCGCGATTCAAGCCTTGAAAGCTCGATGGTGCCCGGCATTGAGCTGTTAAAGCGAATGGTCAGCAAAGACGCCTTTAAACGGATCCTGAGCAGGCACCAATTAGCCGAAGACGCGGTGTTTCAAGTTGCAGAGAACGGGCACATCACCGCACAGACTCCGAACTTCACCTACGACCTGACCAGCCGCACCCAACTGGACCCCGAACTGGACGATGACCTGAAAACCCTCGCCGAAATGGCGGCGGCACTGGGTGGCGCGGTGACGCTCGACGACCGGGTCAGCCTGACGCAATGGTTCAGTTTCCACGAGCATCCCATCCCCAAAACAGCCGAGCAGACCCAACGCCTCATCACGTTGCTGGAGCTGAATCTGCCGAAAAGTCCGCTACTGGGTAACTATTGGGACATGCTCTCGATCGCCACCGACAGCCCGATCAGCCTGAATGACACCCAGCGCCGCCAAATCAAGGCCCTGACTCAGCGTCACATTCAGGGGCCAGGAACGCTGCTGGATCACCTGTCGCAAGTTGCCTTGGGGCGGGACATCTCGACCATCAGCCGATCCGACGCCGATGAACATCTGCAGACACTCGCGTCCCACTCCATCGCGGCCTCTTGGGCCGAAGGCTATATCAACGAACTAGGGTGGTATGGCGCATCGAGCGATGAGCCGATATCCGATGGGTATCGGCAGCAGGTGATGCTCACAGCGGTACTCCTGGACCTGCACCCTTCCATTGGCGAAGCGGAACCGCGCAATCATGTTGCCGGGTTTAATCTCTACGCCACTGAGCATGTTGAACACTCTTTTGCTGCCGTTCGCACCGCGTTGGAGAGTCATCTAGTTGCCAAGGCCGGCGTTAGCGAACAGACCGCGCCTCTCGCCGCCCATTTGTTGCTAGCCGGCACCGCGCCTGAGTTCCTGGTCAAAGACGTGCCTCCGACCCTGCTGCTGGGTACACCGCAATGGGTTGAGTTTTGTCGTGGCGTGGCGATGGTGGAATTCAACGCGCCGGGCTCTTCCCGCCTGATGACGTATGCACACATCAAAAAAATGGCAACGATTGATTGGGCGGATGAAGCGCTGACAACCCTCAACAGCGTGCTCGCCATCGACCCCCTGCTCGACTGGGCCCTGCTCAACGGCATTGTCACACTGACCGATGTGCAGAACGCCCACGCCACGGCCGTGGCCACTGCAACTTCGGCTTATGAAAAGCACCTTGGACACCTCGTCGACATCCAGACCCAGTTGTCGAAAAAATTCCCGACACGGCGGGACATCGCGTTAAGACTGCTGAAAGTTACAGCCCCTGATTGCGATTTTGTTGAAGATGAGATTCTGCGCAAAAAGAGCCCACACGCCGCTCGCCCGGGCTTTGCCACATCAGAGCCGATGTCGTTGGTTGAGTTGTTGATGGCCAATGAACTCGGCTCCCGGGAATGGGATTTGGCGGACGACAGCCTCTATGACATTTATCCGTTTATCAATAATGAAACCCATCGGTTGAGACCCGAATTCGATCGTTTGTTCAATCGGGCTCACACCCAATTCTCGGAAGCCATGAGCAGCAGTTTCAAACTGGCTTTTGCGACACTGCCACCGCTTGATCGCCAGCGATTGTTAAAAGGACAGGTGTCGCTGTTCACCGTCCGGCCTTCAGTCGCGGTCATCCCCAAGCCGGACAATACATTCTCGTTGAACCCGTTTAAGTTAATCACTCACACGGTCACCGAGTTCACCCAACTAGGCTACAAGGAAAACCAGGCCGACAAAGATGCCGCGACCGGACGTTATGGTGTGGTGGTCGGTGCTTACTACGAGAACAAGTTGTATTGCTACGAACTGTTCACACTGCACGGCGTCTGCCGCGAAAACCCCGCGCTCGCCGAAGTGATCAGCCGTAACGGCTTGTTGAACCAGGCCCCACGCACGGATTTCTCTGGCAGTGCGAATCGCTACGGCCCTCCTTCTGCCACTTATCATTTACCGACTGATATCGAGTGCTATACCCACGGCGTAAACCCCGGCATCCAACCCGCCAGCATTGGTGTGATTGAAAAACTCGCCATTCTTCCCGTGGCCGCCACACACTCAACCCGCCAGCCGCGCAGTTATTACCAAAGTTTTGACAGTGGCGAGTTCAACGAGCTTGCAGCCTTCATTCAGAAACACCGTCCCCTTGCGACCTATGACGAGCTGTCAAAAGAGTGCTGGGGACAGACCAAACTGGAGCGGTTGCGGGCCGAGTACGATGGCATTATCGACACAGCGCTCAACTTCATTGTCCCGTTCAAGTCGTGCATCCAGGACATCCTTTCGGACGATCCGGATCGCCGGGCAGAAGGTTGGGCGTCGTGCACCATTGAGGCGGCCATGACACTGCTGCTGGTGGTCGGCGCGGTCGCCAAGGTGGTCAGCATTGCCGCTAAAACCGCTTCCATCGCGGCAAAGGCCGCCAGCATGGCAAAAGTGGGCGTCGGCTTGTTGAACAGCGTGTTCAATCCGTTGGACGGCATTCCCGCCTTGTTGCGCAAGGGCGTGAAGGTGCTGAAGCTCAAGAAATTGGGCACCAATGTTCTGGAAAACGCCACGTTTCAACTGCGCAAGTTGACCGGCAGCGCGCAATCCTATGACTTGGTCAAAGCCGCCAACCGTGCAGACACCGGCATGGGAACCTGGCGTCCATTGGCGTCATCGACGGACTCGATCGCCGTCCTGGCTACGCGCCACAACGACCAATGGTACCCATTGAACCGTAGTGGCCAGCCTATCGGGCCAAAGCTGCAAAACTTCCATTTCCTGAACGCGCTCCGCTTGCCCGGATTGCATAAAATCATGCCCGCAACCTATACCCGCAAGTTGCTTCAGGAGGCATTGCCGGCTGCCCGGAAAAAAGTGGATGACGCCATTAAAGTGTTGACTGACGTGACATCGGAGAAAGATTCAGGCGTCGCCCTGAAACTGCTCATGGGGGATCACTCCGCCGAGAGTCGCAGAAAATTTCTGTCCGCCCTGCAGGATGTCAAAAAAGACTTGGCAAAGATCACGCCCGATAACTTCGAACTCGACACCTATACCAAGACAAACAGCCTGGCCGCGCTGAATCCGATTGCCTACAAGGAATGGATAAATGCCGGTGAGACTAAAGCGGCTCAAAAGAAATTCATGCGGATTTATTCGGAAAACTTCAACGACCAATATCGCAAGGAGGGATTCACGTCCACCGTTCCTGCTGATGATCTGATTCATGAAGTCTTTCACGGAGCCCCCGACACTCTGGACCACACTTACGCCAGTGCGCCGGTGTCCGGTCGAATCGGCAACCAGCAACGCCTGGACGTCAAGCGATTGATGAACCTGGCGTCTGGTCACTTCCGTGACGACAACCTCAAGTTGCTGGATAAGACCCTGGCCTTTGACAATGCCGACTCGTTTGCCGTGACCACCTCTTTGTTGAGCCAATCTTCCAGCAATAACCTTATGTTTCTTGAAAACATCGCCACCTTGCAGAAGCAGGCGGATAGAGCTCGCGGTGGCTACATTGGCTGGGAGGTGGTGTTGAACTTCAACCCGGTTTGATCAACGGCCCCATTGGCAGGGGCATCTGTGCGCAGGGCTGTGGTTTAATCGCGCTCTTTTTTTCATCGCCTTGCGCCCTCATCAGGAATGCCCCATGAGCCTGCCCCCCATCAAAGTCCTGGTCATTGGTTACGTCTGGCCCGAACCCCGCTCTTCGGCAGCCAGTGGCCATGTGATGCAAATTCTCGACACGTTTTTGCAGCAAGGCTGGGACATCACCTTCAGCAGCCCAGCGGGCGTCGGCGAACACAAAGCCGACCTCGCCGCCCTGGGCATTCGTGAATGTGCGATTGAGCTGAATAACAGCAGTTTCGATACGTTTATCCGCGAACTGGCCCCGGATATCGTGTTGTTCGACCAATTCATGATGGAAGAGCAATTCGGCTGGCGCGTGGAGAAACAGTGCCCCGACGCATTGCGCGTGCTCGAAACTTCCGATCTGCAAAGCTTGCGACATGCCCGGCACCAGCGGCTCAAGGATCGGTTGAAGGCCAGTGCCGATGAGAACGACTTCGGCGATCTGTTTGCCCCGGCGCTCCGTGAGGAGTTCGAGTTGATGGCCGGCACCGACCTGGCCAAACGCGAGATTGCTGCGCTGTATCGTTGCGACTTGAGCCTGATGATTTCCCCAGTGGAAATCGAGTTGCTGGTCGAACAGTTCAAGCTGCCGCGGGACTTGCTGCACTGGTGTCCGTTGATGCCCTCCCTGCCAACGGCGGCCCATACCCCGTTTGAAGCTCGGGCGAACTTTCTCAGCATCGGCAACTTCCGTCACGCGCCGAACTGGGACGCCGTGCTGTGGATGAAAACCGCAGTCTGGCCATTGATCCGTCAGCAACTACCCGGTGCGCAGTTGCATCTTTATGGCGCTTACACGCCGCCCAAAGCCACCGCGTTGCATAACCCCGCCCAAGGGTTTCACGTGATGAACTGGGCGGAGGATGCATTGCAGGTGATGTCGGCGGCGCGAATCTGCCTGGCACCGCTGCGCTTTGGCGCGGGGATCAAGGGCAAGATTGTCGATGCCATGCTGTGTGGCACGCCGAGCGTCACCACGCCCATCGGCGCCGAGGGCATGAGCGATGGCCTGCCGTGGCCGGGGGTCATTGGTGAATCCGCTGAAGCGCTGGCCGCCGCGGCTGTTGCGCTGTATCAGGACAAGGCGTTGTGGACCCAGGCGCAACAACATGGCGACCAATTGCTCAGCGCCCAATATCGCCAGTCAGACCACGGCCCGGCCTTGATCGAGCGCCTGCAAGCCTGTCGGCGTGACCTGGCCGAGCGCCGTCGCGACAACTTCACCGGCGCCATGCTTCGCCACCACGCGCACAAAAGCACGCAGTACATGGCCCAATGGATCGAGGCGAAAAATCGTCACGTCGAGTCGGATATTTCTGATTCTCGCGGGTGATAACTGACCTGAGGAAAGTGGCGCAAGGCTATATTTATGTGGATGTTTCTGTGCATTGAAAATCACCTGCCGGGCTTCTAGGCTCTTGGGCATCAGGTGATTTTTTCACGATTCCTCGCGCCCCACGGATGGGGGCCGAGCCACAGGCAGGAGCCTTGCACCATGACCAACAGCCCCACTTCCAATGTCGACAAACAATGCTGGATGAGCAAAGTCCCCGACATCGACCGCATGAAAATCACCGATCTCATCTGGCCCGGCACGCACAACTCGGGCATGGACAAAAAAGCCCCCAATTACGAAGTCATCATCGGCAACTGGACCACCTGCCAGAACGACTCCTTTGCCTGGCAACTGGCCAACGGTGCCCGGGCATTCGATTTGCGCCTGGGCTACCTGCCCGGCTCGCCCAGGGGTTCTTATTACTTTCACCACAACGGCTATCAGTCGCACAGGGTGCTGGATGAGCTGATCGATGCGGTCAACAGCTTTCTCGACCGCAACCCGGATGAATTCATCGTCCTCGACTTTCACCAATTGGGTAATGGCGACCAGCACTTTGACTACCGGCAACTCAGCGACTTATTGATACAACGCCTCGGCGCCCGGGCCATTGCACCCGACGATGAAGAAAAGACCCTTGGGGAGCTCAAGGCGGCGAGCAGCAAGAAACGCGTGGTTCTCGCCTCCCGCAAATCGGTGGAACTGGACCTGGATTATTTCTGGGGCACCATCCCCCATCGGTGGAGCGGCTCCCGGCTCACCAACGTGGACGAGTTGCGCCGACATATCGCCCGCACCCTGGACACACCCCGGTACGGCCATTACCTGTGGTCCCTGACCGCCACCAGCTACACCTTCCTCGGCGGGCCGGTGGACATCAAGCAACACATCAACGACTGGTTCCACTCCTCCCGGGATTGGGTGACGCAATGCAGCATCATCAGCACCGACTTCTTCGACGAGTCGCAGATTGTCGGTTATTGCTGGGTCGCCAACAGCATGAAGGCGGCACAACTCAGGCAGTCGCTGGCATAACTGGCCCGGAAAGAGGCATCATCAGCGGGCAATAACAATAAAAGTGCCCTGCCATGAGCCGATCCGCCCGAATAACCGATCCTTCCTACGAGTTGATGGACGACCACAACGGGTTGTCCATCATCTATCGCCAGCATGGTTTCCCATGCCCGTTAGTGCGCTGGCATTTCCACAAGGAATACGAACTGCACCTGATCGTCGCCAGTTCCGGCAAGGTGTTCATCGGTGATTACATTGGCAACTTCTACCCGGAAACGCTGTTCCTGACCGGCCCCAACCTGCCGCACAACTGGATCAGCCAGGTCGCCGAAGACGAAGTGGTGCCCAAACGCGACATGCTGGTCAACTTCACCGATGAGTTGTTCGACAGCGGTCACCTGGTGTTTGCCGAACTCAAGACCCTGGTGCCCTTGCTGGAGCGCGCGCAGTACGGCATCGAGTTTCGCTGCAAGCGCACCATCCGCCAGGCCATGACCCTGATGCAGCGCATCGCCGACACCCAAGGCGTGACCCGGCTCGGGCATTTCCTGATTTTGCTGGAATTGCTCGCGGCGTCCGATGATTACCAACTGCTGTCGGGCGCCACGACCACGCCATTGGCGGATGAACACAACGTTGACCGCACCAACCGGGCGGTGGATTACATCTTTGCCCATTACGCCCGGGAACTGCCGCTGGAAGAAGTCGCCGAGCACCTGGGTATGAAGCCGACGTATTTCAGTCGAGTGTTCAAGCAGGCCACCGGGCGCTGCTTCATCGAATTCGTCAATCGCCTGCGCATCAGCAAGTCCTGTGAACTGCTGGCCGATGGCGATAAACCGGTGACCGATGTGTGTTTCGAGTCGGGTTTCAACAATATTTCCAACTTCAACCGCCGGTTTCAGCAACTCAAGGGCATGACCCCTTCCCATTACCGGCGGTTGGCGGTCCAACGTTTGACCGAGCAAAACCTCGGTTAAATGCTTTTTTGCAGGGGCGAGGCTTGCCCGCGAAGGCGGTGTGTCAGAAAAGACGCCTTCGCGGGCAAGCCTCGCTCCTACAGGTTTCCCTACAAAACCTGTACGCATTTCATCACCGACAATCATCTAAAAGCCCTACCCCGTACTTCCCACCGAAAACCCCAGTGCAAAAAAGTATCGATTCAAGTGCGATGGATGATTTGTCACATCCGCAATTGAAGGCTGTAATCAGTGCACATTCTTCCCTCATCAGGAAGACACAAAAACAATAACTGTCCTTCTGGCCCCGCCGGGTACAGAAAAGGAGTGCTCGATGCAACCTTCTGTAAAAGCTCTGCTTGCCCTCACCTGCATGACCCTCAGCAGCGTCAGTCTCGGCGCCCAGACCCTGACCATTGCCACCGTCAACAACAGCGACATGATTCGCATGCAAAAGCTCTCGAAAACCTTCGAGACCGAGCATCCGGACATCAAGCTCAATTGGGTGGTGCTCGAAGAAAACGTCCTGCGCCAACGCCTGACCACCGACATTGCGACTCAGGGCGGGCAGTTCGATGTGCTGACCATCGGCATGTACGAAGCCGCACTCTGGGGCGCCAAAGGTTGGCTGGAGCCGATGAAGGACTTGCCGGCCAGCTACGCCCTCGACGACGTGTTCCCGTCGGTGCGTGAAGGCCTGTCGGTCAAGGGTTCGCTGTACGCTCTGCCGTTCTACGCCGAAAGCTCGATCACCTATTACCGCACCGATCTGTTCAAGAACGCCGGGCTGGAAATGCCGGAGCGCCCGACCTGGACCCAGATCAGCGAGTTCGCGAAGAAACTCACCGATAAAGATAAAGAACAGTACGGCATCTGCCTGCGCGGCAAGGCTGGCTGGGGCGAGAACATGGCGCTGATCACCACCATCGCCAACGCCTATGGCGCGCGCTGGTTCGATGAGAAGTGGCAACCGGAATTCACCGGCCCCGAGTGGAAGAACGCGCTGAACTTCTACGTGCAGACCATGAAGGATTCGGGCCCACCGGGCGCCTCCAGCAACGGTTTCAACGAAAACCTGGCGCTGTTCAACAGCAGCAAGTGCGCGATCTGGGTCGATGCCAGCGTCGCCGGCTCCTTCGTCACCGACAAGACGCAAAGCAAGGTCAGCGAGCACGTCGGTTTCACCTATGCGCCCCATGAAGTCACCGATAAAGGCTCGGCCTGGTTGTACTCCTGGGCGCTGGCGATTCCGACCAGTTCCAAGGCCAAGGACGCGGCGAAAACCTTCAGTGCCTGGGCGACTTCCAAGGAGTACGGCGCACTGGTTGCCGAGAAAGACGGCATCGCCAACGTACCGCCAGGCACCCGGGCCTCAACTTACAGCGAGGCCTACATGAAAGCCGCGCCGTTCGCCAAAGTGACCCTCGAGTCGCTGAAAGCCGCCGACCCGAGCAAACCGAGCGTCAAGCCTGTGCCGTACATCGGCATCCAACTGGTGACCATTCCTGAATTCCAGGGCATCGGCACCCAGGTCGGCAAGTCGTTCTCGGCAGCGCTGATCGGTCAGACCACGGTCGACCAGGCCCTGGCCGCCGCCCAGCAAACCACCGAACGTGAGATGAAGCGCGCCGGTTATCCCAAGTAACCCGCGCCCTCTGTAGGAGCGCTTTTTGTGGCGAGGGAGCTTGCTCCCGCTCGGCTGCGAAGCAGTCGCAAAGCTTTTGGGGTCGCTTCGCGACCCAGCGGGAGCAAGCTCCCTCGCCACACAAGCCTCGCTCCTACAGTTGATCTTCACCTGCCTGTTCTTAATTGGTTCTATCGCCATGAATATTTCAACTGCCAAAGCTCAAATGGACATTCCCCAACCGGTGCGTAAAAGCCGGTTGGCCAATCCCGGCTGGTTTCTGGTCAGCCCTTCGGTGGTCATGTTGCTGCTGTGGATGATCGTGCCGCTGGGCATGACCCTCTACTTCTCGGTGATCCGCTACAACCTGCTCAACCCCGGCGAGAACGAGTTCGTGGGGCTGGAGAACTTCACCTATTTCCTCACCGACTCGGGCTTCCTGCCCGGCGCCACCAACACCCTGTTGCTGGTAGGCAGCGTGCTGCTGATCAGCGTGGTGTTCGGCGTGTTGATCAGTGCGTTGCTGGAGGCCAGTGAGTTCCTCGGTCGCGGCATCGTGCGGGTCATGCTGATTTCGCCGTTCTTCATCATGCCCACCGTCGGCGCGCTGATCTGGAAGAACCTGATTTTCCATCCGGTGTCGGGGATTCTCGCCTACGTCTGGAAGCTGTTCGGCGCACAACCGGTGGACTGGCTGGCGCACTACCCGCTGCTGTCGATCATCATCATTGTCTCGTGGCAATGGCTGCCCTTCGCGATCCTGATCCTGATGACCGCCATGCAGTCGCTGGACCAGGAACAGAAAGAAGCCGCGCGCCTGGACGGTGCCGGTCCGGTCGCGATCTTCTGGCACCTGACCCTGCCGCACCTGGCGCGGCCTATTGCGGTGGTGGTGATGATTGAAACGATCTTCCTGCTCTCGGTGTTTGCTGAAATCTTTACCACCACCAACGGTGGCCCCGGCTACGCCTCGACCAACCTCGCCTACCTGATCTACAACCAGGCGCTGGTGCAGTTTGATGTGGGCATGGCGTCCGCCGGCGGTTTGATCGCGGTGGTGATTGCCAACGTCGCGGCCATCGTGCTGGTGCGCATGATCGGCAAAAACCTGACAGACAAAGCCTGAGGCCTGCGCCATGACTCTTCAACAATCCCGCCGTCTGCAAAGCCTGCTGCTCGGCACCCTGGCCTGGGCCATCGCGATCCTGATCTTCTTCCCGATCTTCTGGATGGTGCTGACCAGTTTCAAAACCGAAATCGACGCGTTCGCCACGCCGCCGCAATTCATCTTCACCCCGACGCTGGAAAACTACCTGCACATCAACGAGCGCAGCGACTACTTCAGCTTCGCCTGGAACTCGGTGGTGATTTCCTTCAGCGCCACGGCCCTGTGCCTGCTGATTGCGGTGCCGGCGGCCTACTCGATGGCGTTCTACGAAACCAAACGCACCAAAGGCACGCTGCTGTGGATGCTCTCCACCAAGATGCTGCCACCGGTGGGCGTGCTGATGCCGATCTACCTGCTGGCCAAGAGTTTCGGCCTGCTCGATACGCGTATCGCGCTGATCGTGATCTACACCCTGATCAACCTGCCGATCGTGGTCTGGATGATTTACACCTACTTCAAGGACATCCCCAAAGACATCCTCGAAGCCGCACGGCTGGACGGGGCAACGCTGTGGCAGGAAATGGTCCGCGTGCTGCTGCCCATCGCCAAGGGTGGCCTGGCCTCCACGGTGCTGCTGTCGCTGATCCTGTGCTGGAACGAAGCGTTCTGGTCCTTGAACCTGACCTCGTCCAAAGCCGCACCGTTGACCGCGTTGATCGCCTCGTACTCAAGCCCCGAAGGTCTGTTCTGGGCCAAGTTGTCGGCGGTATCGACCCTGGCGTGTGCGCCGATCCTGATCTTCGGCTGGATCAGCCAGAAACAACTGGTCCGCGGCCTGTCGTTTGGTGCAGTGAAGTAGCCCGGAATCCGATCCTTGTAGGAGCCAGGCTCAAATCAATAAAAACATGTGGAGGCCCATCATCATGGCCAACCTGAAAATCAAGAATCTGCAAAAAGGCTTCGAAGGCTTTTCCATCATCAGGGGCATCGACCTGGAAGTGAACGACAAGGAATTCGTGGTGTTCGTCGGTCCATCGGGCTGCGGCAAGTCCACCCTGCTGCGCCTGATCGCGGGCCTTGAAGAAGTCAGCGGCGGCACCATCGAACTCGATGGCCGCGACATCACCGAAGTCAGCCCGGCCAAGCGCGACCTGGCGATGGTGTTCCAGACCTACGCCCTGTACCCACACATGACCGTAAAAAAGAACATGTCGTTCGCCCTCGACCTGGCCGGCGTGCCAAAAGCCGAAGTCGAGAAGAAAGTCGGCGAAGCGGCACGCATCCTCGAACTCGGGCCGATGCTCGAACGCAAGCCGAAACAACTGTCCGGCGGCCAGCGCCAACGGGTCGCCATCGGCCGCGCCATCGTGCGCAACCCGAAAATCTTCCTGTTTGACGAACCGCTGTCCAACCTCGACGCTGCCCTGCGGGTGCAGATGCGCCTGGAACTGCTGCGTCTGCACAAAGAACTCAAAGCCACCATGATCTACGTGACCCACGACCAGGTCGAAGCCATGACCATGGCCGACAAAGTCGTGGTGCTCAATGGCGGTAAAGTTGAACAAGTCGGCTCGCCGCTGGACCTGTATCACCAGCCGGCCAACCTGTTTGTCGCCGGGTTCCTCGGCACGCCGAAAATGGGCTTCCTCAAGGGCAAAGTCACTCGTGTTGAAAGCCAGAACGTCGAAGTCCTGCTCGACGCCGGCACCCGCATCACCCTGCCGTTGAGCGGCGCCAATCTGAGCGTCGGCGGCCCCGTAACCCTGGGGATTCGCCCGGAACACCTGAACCTGGCGCAAACCGGCGACTGCACCCTGCAAGTCACCGCCGACGTCAGCGAACGCCTGGGCAGCGACACCTTCTGCCACGTGGTGACCACCTCCGGCGAAGCGCTGACCATGCGCGTGCGCGGTGACCTGGCCAGCCGTTACGGTGAGTCGCTGAGCCTGCACCTGGACGCCGAACACTGCCATTTATTCGATGCCGACGGCGTGGCGTTAACTCGCCCACTGCGCGCCGCTGCCTGACGAGACTATGCGATGAAACTGAATAAACAGAACCTCAATCGCCTCGCGCCTGAGGTGGCACTGCCCGCCTACGCCCTGAGCGATACGCACCAAGGCATCGCCCACATCGGCGTCGGCGGTTTCCACCGGGCGCATCAGGCGTATTACACCGATGCGCTGATGAACACCGGCGAAGGCCTCGACTGGGCGATTTGCGGGGTCGGCCTGCGTGCCGAAGACCGTCGCGCCCGGGACGATCTGAAGGAACAGGATTACCTGTTCACCTTGTTTGAACTGGGCGACGACGCTGACGCCGAAGTCCGGGTGATCGGCGCGATCCGCGACATGTTGCTGGCCGAAGACAGCGCCGAGGCGCTGATCGACAAACTCGCCAGCCCCCAGATCCGCATCGTCTCGCTGACCATCACCGAGGGCGGCTACTGCATCGACGACAGCAACGGCGAGTTCATGGCCCATCTGCCGCTGATCCAGCACGACCTGGCGCACCCGAACGCACCGAAAACCGTGTTCGGCTTTCTCTGCTCCGCGTTGGCCAAACGTCGCGCCGCCGGCACGCCAGCGTTCACCTTGATGTCCTGCGATAACCTGCCGCACAACGGCGCGGTAGCCCGCAAGGCACTGCTGGCCTTCGCTGCGCTGCGCGATGCCGATCTGCGGGACTGGATCGACCAGAACGTCAGCTTCCCCAACGCCATGGTTGACCGCATCACGCCGATGACCAGCACCGAGCACAAACTGCAATTGCACGACAAAACCGCGATCGACGACGCCTGGCCGGTGGTCTGCGAACCGTTTGTGCAATGGGTGCTGGAAGACAAGTTCGTCAACGGCCGCCCGGCCTGGGAAAAGGTCGGCGTGCAGTTCACCAACGACGTCACGCCTTACGAAGAAATGAAGATCAAGTTG
This sequence comes from Pseudomonas sp. Emmai, assembly GCF_055179735.1. Lineage (NCBI taxonomy): Bacteria > Pseudomonadati > Pseudomonadota > Gammaproteobacteria > Pseudomonadales > Pseudomonadaceae > Pseudomonas > Pseudomonas sp. Emmai. The sequence continues at coordinate 4,144,150 of NZ_CM143685.1, forward strand.
CTGAACGGCAGCCACTTGGCCCTGACTTACCTGGGTTTTTTGAAGGGTTACCGCTTCGTCCACGAAACCATGAACGATCCGCTGTTCGTGCGTTACATGCGCGCCTACATGGACCTCGACGTCACGCCACAACTGGCTTCGGTGCCGGGGATCGACCTGACCCAATACAAGAACACTCTGGTGGCGCGGTTTTCCAATCAGGCGATTGCCGATCAACTGGAGCGGGTGTGTTCGGACGGTTCCTCGAAGTTTCCGAAATTCACCGTGCCGACGATTAATCGCCTGATCGCTGACGGCCAGGAGACCAAGCGTGCGGCGTTGGTGGTGGCGGCCTGGGCCTTGTATTTGAAGGGCGTGGATGAGAATGGCGATACCTATTCGATTCCCGATCCGCGGGCGACGTTCTGTCAGGCGTTGGTGGCGGATGATGCGTTGATCACCCAGCGGTTGTTGGAGGTCGATGAGATTTTTGGCACGGCGATCCCGCGTTCGGCGGAGTTTGTCGCGGCGTTTGAGTGGTGCTGCAACAGCTTGCGAGAGGTGGGCGTGACCCGAACCCTGGAAAAAGTACTCGCCGCCTGATCGTTCCCACGCTCTGCGTGGGAATGCAGCCCGGGACGCTCCGCGTCCCCCATCCATAAGCGGACGCAGAGCGTCCATTGAGGCATTCCCACGCAGAGCGCGGGAACGATCTTCGGTAGGGTCATCCATGGCAAACCAACAACGATTCCTCGGCATCGACTGCGGCACCCAAGGCACCAAAGCCATCATCCTCGACGCGGTCAGCGGTCAAGTGCTGGGCCAGGGCGCCGCCGCCCACACCCTGATCAGCGGCGCCAACGGTCGGCGCGAGCAAGACACCAATCAGTGGCTGGAAGCCTTCGCCCTCGCCACCCGACGCGCCCTGCTCGCCGCCAACGTCGACGGCCAGGACATCCTCGGCATCGGCGTCTCCGGCCAGCAACACGGCCTGGTGTTGCTCGACGATCAAGGCCAGGTCCTGCGCCCGGCCAAGCTCTGGTGCGATACGGAATCCACCCCGGAAAACGATCGTCTGCTGACGCATCTGGGTGGCGAAAAAGGTTCGCTGGAACGCCTCGGCATCGTCATCGCGCCGGGCTACACCGTGTCCAAACTGCTCTGGACCAAAGAACAACACCCACAGATTTTTGCGCGCATCGCCCGAGTCCTGCTGCCCCACGACTTCCTCAACTATTGGCTCACCGGCCGCAGTTGCAGCGAATACGGTGACGCGTCGGGCACCGGTTATTTCAATGTGCGCACCCGCCAGTGGGACTTGCAGCTGCTGCGCGACATCGACCCCACCGGGCGCCTGCAAGCGGCGCTGCCGGAGCTGATCGATGCGCACCAAGCGGTAGGAACCGTCCTGCCCAGCATCGCCGAACACCTGGGCATCAACCCGCAAGCACTGGTGTCCAGCGGCGGCGGCGACAACATGATGGGTGCCATCGGTACCGGCAACATCCAGCCCGGGGCGATCACCATGAGCCTGGGCTCCTCGGGCACGGTCTATGCCTATGCCGAACAGCCCAAAGTCAGCCCGGACGCCTCGGTCGCCACGTTCTGCTCCTCCAGCGGCGGCTGGTTGCCGTTGATCTGCACCATGAACCTGACCAATGCCACCGGGGTGGTTCGCGAGTTGTTCGAGCTGGATATCGAGCGCTTCAACGCTCTGGTCGAACAGGCGCCGATCGGTGCGGACGGCGTGTGCATGCTGCCGTTCCTCAACGGCGAACGCGTCCCCGCCCTGCCCCACGCCACCGGCAGCCTGCACGGCTTGACCATGACCAACCTGACCCAGGCCAACCTGTGCCGCGCCGCCGTCGAAGGCACGACCTTCGGTCTGCGTTACGGACTGGACCTGCTGCGGCAAAATGGCTTACAAAGCCGCAGCATTTGCTTGATCGGCGGCGGCTCGAAAAGCCCGGTGTGGCGCCAGATCGTCGCCGACATCATGAACACCCCGGTGATCTGCACCGAACAAAGCGAAGCCGCCGCCCTCGGCGCGGCGATTCAAGCGGCGTGGTGCAAGTCCTGGTCTAACGGCCACGAAAGCACCCTGGCGGACTTGTGCGAGCGCTGCGTGAAACTCGACCTGGCCAGCGAAACCCTGCCGATCACCGAGAATGTGGCGGCCGCGCAGCAGGCTTACGAACGCTATCAACAGCATGTCGCAACCCTTTAAAGAGCGAACAATTCTATGTATCTGGTGTGTGGCGAAGCGCTGTTCGATTTCTTCAGCGAAGACGATGCCAGCGGTCTGGCGTCCAAAGTGAATTTCAAGGCGATTGCCGGCGGTTCGCCGTTCAACGTCGCGGTGGGTTTGCGCCGCTTGGGCGTGGATTCGGCGTTGTTTGCCGGGTTGTCCACCGACTACCTCGGCCGCCGCTTGCAGCACGTGTTGCAGGACGAAGGTGTGTGCCCGGATTACCTGGTGGACTTCGCCGCGCCGACCACCCTGGCGATGGTCGCGGTCGGCGCCAATGGCTCGCCCCATTACAGCTTCCGCGGTGAAGGCTGCGCGGATCGGCAATTGCGCCTGGAGCATCTGCCGGTGCTGAGGCCTGAAGTGCGCGGTTTGCACATTGGTTCGTACTCGCTGGTGGTGCAGCCGATTGCCGACACCTTGCTGGCGTTGGTGGGTCGCGAAAGCGGTAAACGCCTGATCAGCCTTGATCCGAATGTGCGGTTGAATCCAGAGCCGAACATCGACCTGTGGCGTTCGCGGATTGCCGAACTGGTGAAGTTGGCCGACCTGATCAAGGTCAGCGATGAAGACTTGAGCCTGCTCTACCCCGAGCAAGACCCGGCGCGTGTCATTGAAGGCTGGTTGCAGCATCGCTGTCAGTTGGTGTTTTTGACCCGTGGCGGCGAAGGCGCGACGGTGTTCAGTCGGGCCCATGGTTCGTGGTCGGTGCCGGCGCAATCGGTGAAGATTGCCGATACGGTCGGGGCTGGCGATACCTTCCAGGCTGCGTTGATTACCTGGCTGACCGAGCATCAGCTGGATTCGGTGGACGGTGTGCAGCGCCTGAGTCGGGAGCAGATAGACGGGATGTTGAAGTTTGCGGTGCAAGCGGCGGCGCTGACCTGCAGCAAGACCGGGCCGGATTTGCCGTATCGGCAGCAGTTGGATTTGCACTGAACCGATCGTTCCCACGCTCTGCGTAGGTACGCAGCCCGGGACGCTCCGCGTCCCATCCAGAGCCGAACGCGGAGCGCGCCGACCAGGCATTCCCACGCAGAGCGTGGGAACGATCAAAGGTCCTGTGTAAACTGTCGCCCTTTTTAAGCGCATGACGGGAAGACGGGCTTTTGAACTCTAGGCAAACAGCTGGGCTTGTATTACTCACGACAGTGCTGGCCGGTTGCAGCACCTCGCCGCCCCGCTCCCCCAACGATATCTGCGAGATCTTCCGGGAAAAGAGCGACTGGTACGACGCCGCGCAAGTCACGCAAAAACGCTGGGGCGTGCCGATCCAGGTGCCCTTCGCGATCATGTATCAAGAGTCCGGCTATCGCTACGACGCCAAGACGCCGCGCAAATACCTGCTCTGGATCATCCCGTGGGGCCGGGTGTCGACGGCGTCGGGCTACGCCCAGGCCAAGGACGAGGTCTGGTCCGACTATCAGAAAAGCACAGGCAGAGGTGGGGCCGACCGCGAGGATTTCGATGACGCCATCGATTTTGTCGGCTGGTACATGGACAAAACCGCCAGCATCAACGGCGTCTACAAATACGACGCCTACGGGCAGTACCTCAACTATCACGAAGGCTGGGGCGGCTATCGCCAGAAAACTTACGCCAGCAAAGCGTGGCTGGTGGCCACGGCCGGCAAGGTCCAGGGTCGATCCGATCTGTATGCGCAGCAATACGCTGGGTGCAAGAACGATCTGAATCGCGGGTTCTGGAGCCGGTTCTGGCATTGGCTCTAAACCCCGTAGCTGCCGAATGCTGCGATCTTTTGATCTTGCTTCTAAAAGATCGCAGCCTGCGGCAGCGCCTACAAAGTCCTACCGGTCACAACACCGAGAAGTTGTAACTCACGATCAACCGGGTCTCATCCACGTCCCGGGCAAACTTCTCGTAATTGGTACGGTACGTCGCATTGCGCAGACGCAAACTCACGTCCTTGAACGTCCCACTCTGCACCAGGTACTTCAGCTCGCTGTCGCGCTCCCACTCCTTCCCGTCCTGAGCGCTGCCCAGCACCTTGATATGGTCGCCGTTCACATAACGGGTCAGGAAACTCAGCCCGTTGAGGCCAATCGCCTTGAAGTCATAGTCATAGCGCAACTGCCACGAACGCTCTTGCGCGGCGGCGAAGTCGTTGACCTGCACATAGTTGACCAGGTACGGGTTGGTGCCATCCAGGTACGGCATCGAGTTGTCGCCATTCATGCGCTGCCAGCCGGCGCTGAAGGTGTGGCCACTCAACGCATACGACAGCATGCCGCTCAGGGCACGGTTGTCGATGGAACCGGCACGGGCGGCGCCGCTGTCGGCACTTTTCAGCAGTCGCAGATCAGCCTTCAGTACGCCGTCACCCAACGGTTGGTTGGCCAACACACCGACGAAGTGCTGGCGGTAGATGTCCTCCAGTTCCGCGTAATGGTATTGGGCAGTCAGGCGCTCGTTGATCTTGTAGTCGAAGCCGTACATGTCGAAATGGTCAGCGGTGACATTGCAGGCGTAGCGCTTGTTCTTGCAGTGCACGCGGATGTCTTGCGCATCCGTCGAATCCCGGGCGGTGTATTTGTCCAATCGCGCGGCCATGAAGGTCAGGTCTTTGACCTCTTTGGAGGTCAGCATCGCGCCGTTGAACATCGTCGGCAGCAGACGGCCGTCGTTGTACTTGAGCAGCGGCAGGTCCGGCAGCAACGCGCCGTACTTCAACACGCTTTGCGAGACCCGCACTTTGGCGGTCACGCCGAGCTTGGCGTACTGGTCCTTCGAACCGCGCGGGTTCTCGCCGGACGACGGCAGCAAGCCGCTGTTGCTGCTGTCGGCGCTGGAATCAAGCTTGAGCCCGAGCATGCCCAATGCATCGATCCCGAAACCGACCGTGCCCTCGGTATAACCCGATTGCAGATTGAGAATGAAACCTTGCGCCGACTCCTCACGCTTGGAAGCGCCCTGGTCGTTGCTGGTGTGCCCATCACGGAAGTCGCGGTTGAAATACACCGTACGCGATTCGATTTTCGCCGTGGTGTCGTCGATAAAACCGCTGGCCTGGACCGACCCGGTAAAACCGGCGCACAGGGCTAGAGCGCCGAAGCCGAATGACTGGCGGGCCGTGATGAGGGGAAATGGGGGACGCATGAAAAAAAGCTCCAACAGTGCAGCGTTTGCGCAAGGCGCAATAAGCCAGAAAATAGCTTCCGCCCTGGACCGGTGACGGGCCAGAGTGAAGTGAACACACGGGGGTGAACGGCGATGATGGCACAAGGCTTTTACGGGTTGAAGGCGACTTTAGTCTGAAACTGACTGGCAGTTCTTCAGTTCGAGTCCCCTCCTGTTGGAACCGGTCAGGTCTAAAGCTCCGCATTCATTGACCGAAACCCTGCACATAGGGGATTTCCCTACCCTCAAGCACGGCATTTGCGCCTTGAACGCGCCCGGTTAATCCTGCACCATCCGCCCCAGCTTATTCAAAGGACGGAATTCAAGGCATGCTGGACGCGAACGCAACCCATATTTCCCTCACGCTGGAAGGTGTTTCCACCGACCTTCAAGTGCTCAGTTTCGTCGGTCGCGAAGCCCTCAACCAACCGTTCTGTTTCGACATCGAACTGGTCAGCGCCCGCCCCGACCTCAAACTCGAAGAGCTGCTGCACAAGCCTGGCTGCCTGACCTTCGGCGCCACCGGCGAAGGCATCATCCACGGCCTGGTCTACCGCATCGAACAAGGCGATTCCGGCAAAAAGCTCACGCGCTACAGCGTCAGCCTGGTGCCGCAACTCGCCTACCTGCGGCACAACCATGACCAGCAGATCTTCCAGCACCTGACCGTACCGAAGATCATCGGCCAGGTCCTCGAAGCGCGCGGCATCCTCGCCGATGCCTACAGCTTCCAACTCGGCGCAGGCTACCCCGAACGCGACTACTGCGTGCAGTACGACGAATCCGACCTGCATTTCATCCAGCGCCTGTGTGAAGAAGAAGGCATTCACTTCCACTTCCAGCACTCCGCCAGCGGCCACACACTGGTGTTCGGCGATGACCAGACGGTGTTCCGCAAACTCGCACCCGTGAGCTACCAGCAAGACTCCGGCATGGCCGCCGAAAAACCGGTGATCAAGCGCTTCAACCTGCGCCTGGAAACCCGCACCACCCGCGTCAGCCGCCGGGACTACGACTTCGAAAAACCACGCATCCTCCCCGAAGGCACCGCCAAAAGCACCTTCGCCCCGGACCTCGAAGACTACGACTACCCCGGCCGCTTCACCGACCGCGAGCGCGGCAAGCAACTGGCGACCCGCGCCCTTGAGCGCCATCGCAGCGACTACAAACTCGCCGAAGGCAAAAGCGACGAGCCGACCCTGGTCAGCGGCCACTTCCTGGCCCTGAGCGAACACCCGCGCGCCGAGTGGAACGACCTCTGGCTGCTGCTGGAAGTCGTGCACGAAGGCAAACAACCGCAAGTGCTCGGCGAAAACACCACCAGCGACGTCACTGACAACAAGGACGACTTCCACCAGGGCTACCGCAATCGCTTCCTCGCGACCCCGTGGGACGCGCACTTCCGCCCTGCCCTCGAACACCCAAAAGCCAAAATCCTCGGCAGCCAGACCGCCATCGTCACCGGCCCCAAAGGCGAAGAAATCCACACAGACCAGTACGGCCGAGTCAAAGTCCAATTCTTCTGGGACCGCGACGGCCAGGCCGACGACAACACTACCTGCTGGCTGCGCGTCGCCACCGGCTGGGCCGGCAACGCCTACGGCGGCATCGCCATCCCGCGCATCGGCATGGAAGTGCTGGTGTCCTTCATGGAAGGCGACCCGGATCAACCGCTCGTCACCGGCTGCCTGTACCACAAGGAAAACGTCGTCCCCTACGACCTGCCGGCCAACAAAACCCGCAGCACCTTCAAAACCCTCAGCTCACCGGGTGGCAAGGGCTACAACGAATTTCGCATCGAAGACAAGAAAGGTGCGGAACAGATTTATCTGCACGCCCAACGCGACTGGGATGAAAACATCGAGCACGACCAGAAGATCCGCGTCGGCAACGAACGCCACGACACGGTCGAGGCCAATGTTCTCAGCGAATTCAAGGTCGAAGAACACCGCATCACCCACCTGGATCGCAAGACCGAATCCCGAGCGAATGACCACCTCACGGTTGGCGTGACTCAGCATGTGAAGGTGGGGACGGCGCTGTTTGTCGAGGCGGGTCAGGAGATTCACTACAACGCTGGGGAAAAGGTTGTGGTTGAGGGGGGGATGGAGCTTACGGCCAAGGCTGGCGGGAGCTTTGTGAAGGTGGATGCGGGGGGTGTGACGATTAGTGGGGCGAATGTGAAGGTTAACTCGGGTGGTGGGCCGGGTTCTGGCACGGGGATCCAGATTCTCGACCCTGTCATCCCTTGGGCCGCCGCCAGGGACAAGCCCGGCGCCCCGCTCGTCCCGGCCGCCGTGCAAATGGCCATGGCCAAAGCCGCCCGCGCGGCTGGCGACATCCGCTGCCCGATTTGCGAAGCCTGCCGCGAAGGCAAGTGCGACCTGGGGGCGACAGCATGAGCGACGTACTCAATCATTGGCTGGACGAACAAGCCCGGCTCAATCGTGTGTTGATCCTGGCCCTCGACAGCCTCGCCGAACCCAACCCGGTCACCTCGCTGTACAGCGCCGGCCTGATGCAGCGCTCGGTGCAACTCTATCGCGGCACCCAGTACGTTGAATTCGCCCCCATCAGCCCATGGCTGGCCGAACTGCCCAACTCCAGCGCCGATGCCTTCCGCAAGCTGCTCGACGACCCACAGCGTAACTGGGGCTGGATCGGGAGCATGGAACAATCCGACCTCGATGGCCTGACCCAACACTGGCGAGCGCGGATGATTATTGATGAAGACGGCGAACGCTCACTGTTCCGCTTCCAGGACAATCGCGTACTGGCCCGCTGTCTCGCCAACCTGAGCGAGACCGAACGACCGTTGTTGTTAGGTCCGATCAGCAGCGTGCTGTATTGGGATGAGGACCAATGGAAAACCGCCGATAACTCCCGCCCCGGCCTGTTCCCGGTGCCTAACCCGGCGCCATGGCTGCGCATCCCCAACTCACCGGACCGCAGCCGCGCCATCCTGCGCGAAAACCTGAAACGCTGGTTGTTGGTGCACCACGTCGAGGCTGCCGCCAAGCTATCCGAAACCCGTAATGTTCGCGAATGGCTGGAAGAACAGATGGACCTGCTCGAAGCCTGGCAGTGGAACACACCTGATCAGCGGGAATTCATGCTCAGCCTGAGACTCGACCCTAAATGCGCCGAGGACGTGGCTTGGCAGCCTTTGACGGGTGAGAAACCAGAGCAGCATTTCGAGCGAACGCAGCGAGTGTTTGATGCGAGCTTGGGTAAGTCTGAGCGTGAGTGAGGTTAAGGCGTCAGGCGCGGCTAAACGGTTATTGAGGCGCTTGCCCTGGTCTTTTGCATTGGCGTGGGCGGTGTCTGGTTGTTCGGCCATCAAGCCAGCTGACAGTTTTACGTTGCTGACGGAGTTGCCGCCGGGGTTCAGCATCAAAGGAGAAGCGTCTTATGTGCCTCGTATGGGGGAAATGTGTTCTGTACCCGTAAAGACTGGCAGGAGCCATCCGGGGCGTAAGTTTTTTGAACAGGAGCTGAGTAATGCGGCACAAACGGCACGGTTTGAAGTTCCGCTGACAAGTACGGAAGGTGGTTGTCCTTTAGTACTTAAAAGCTTTGGATATGAAGTAGATGCAAAGTACGGCGCTGCCCGGCTGAATTTAGGCAGGGATTACACGGGCCTTACGTTCCAGGACGGGATCGCAGATAGCCAGGACTCACCTACTCCTCTGTTATTGCGAAAGCAGTGTGAATGGTTGTTCCGTACCGTCGGAAGTAATCGTTACATCGCTAAAATTCTGAAGTGTAAATCTGTCGCTACACCTGAACAAGCAAGCGGCACAGTTGCAAAAGGTCCGCTACAACTTCATCAACTAACCGGAAAGACAGTTAGGGTAGTTTTCGCTATTTCAAGCGTAGAGAGTCCGGCCGTGGGTGATACCTGGGTGAAATTTCCCACTGGCTGGAAACGCTGCAAGGGTCATAGCCTCGATGACCCCTATGCGTTTTGTCGCGGTAATACTACTGACTTCAAACCCTTCAAAATGCCGGATGGACGTGACTGCACCGTCTACCCTAACTGCACAGAATGAGGAGGATTTAATGTATATCGGCTTTCTAACACGCGTCGTCAAGACTCTATTTTTTTTAACATTACCAATGACAGGCGCTTGCACTTGGGCCGGGCAGACAACGAAAGAGGCAGTCTTAAATGCGGCAAGTCATTATGGGCCTGATCACTTTAAATTATCAGCCGTAATTCCGGCAAACCTAGAGTTCACTTCAAAAGCACATTACTCCCCATCCCCCGGAGAAAGCTGCAAATTTTATAGTTCTGGATTAGGGGGGACGGTTACTAGGCAACAACAAAAAACTGACCATGCACCCGCAAAAACCACCGAACAAACTATCAGCTTCGACATACCGCTTATATTCTATATTTCTGATTGCACGATGAAGCTAACAAAAGTAGATACCTTTATTAGTGGCAGCTATGGCCCTACTCCGATGGATGTCGGTGAAGACAGTGGTGGAATATCCATACGAGACTCATCCACTTCACAAGAGCACGATAGCGTCTTATCAAAAGACTTGGTCTTTCGAGGCCTTTGCACTTGGAAATTCCAGCTCAGTAGAGCGCGAATTGAACAAGACGGAATATCCAAAATATTATCTTGCGCTGCCGCTGATGCAACTTTTGGCACTTCGAATGATATTTATTCGGAGCGTAAACCAGGCGGACTCGTTCAGAGGAACGAGTTAGCCGGGAAAGAAATCGTCATGCGTTATAAGTTGGCGCGCGAAGAACAACCTGGATCAAAAGAAACCTGGGGAAAAGTCGACGCGGGGTGGAAACCATGCATCGAAACAGATAAGACAATCCGATGCCAAACCCCTCCTGTCTTTAAAACCTTTAAGATGAATGGACGCGAGTGCACTGTTTATCCAGGCTGCACTGAATAAAGGACCAGTTATGACTAGCATAGAAAAGCCTCTGCTAAATGATAAACGCCTCGGATGCCCTGTAACAGGACAGTGGATTAGTTTTCGCTTGGTAGATGAATTTGGTGATGGCACCCCATATTCAGGTCTTGATTTTGAGGCTGTAGACTCGGAAGGGACGAAACATAATGGCACTCTTGACTCTGATGGATATGCTCGACTCGAAGGGTGTTATAGCGGGCCATTGGTCCTGAGCTTTCCGGCGCCCTATAAAACGGGTGTCGATGTCTGGTATGAACGGTTGATGGTCAGAACATCTTACAAACTGGCAATAACCGCGTTACAAGCTGCTGCCGAGCAAACTCTGCACCGGCCAGAAGGAGTCCAGACAAAAGGACACTACCGCGCATCTGCAGAAAAAGGGAAATTATATCAAGTCGAAGTGCGCGATCTGGTTTTGCACTCAAGCCATCTTCCGCCACCAGCAAAACTATCATTCCCGCTACCAAGCGGCCCAGCGAACTTAACAAAACAATTTTACAACCCCACTCCAACACACGGCATTTCATTACTTCCAGAAAAACACTACGTATTAGAAGTTAGAGCGTTACGAGCATTTCGCCCGCTAATCTCCATATCGCCTGAGTTTAACGCTTTAAATCTATATCAAATGTCAATCCTTAGCACATTAAGCTATGGTGAATTCGGCCAATCCCCTGACGAAAAAATTAAAGACGACACAATATTTACTTATCCAAAACTCGGCACCATTGGCCACGTATTAGAAACGCAACTGGCGTGTGGCAAGGAACCAAAATATTATGCTGATGCCAGCAAGGCATGGTTTCCGTTAGTTGAAGACGTTCCCTACTCGAAACGTTTGGAAATTGTTCCGTACGACCCAAACCTCTACTCAGAAAACCAAGCTGGGGAAAATCAAGAGACCCCTAGTACTGTCCATTTTTTTAATGACAGTCGCAATGGGATGACGGACTTCACCAATACAGACACTCAAGCCTACGCGACCCATGATGATCGCATGATATTGATTTCCGTGAGGGGTACTCAAGAAAACTGGGACAAATGGCGAGACGCCGATGCCCAACAAGTGCCCATAGACGGTGGCACCGGAAAAGCTCACCAAGGATTTCATGAAGGCTATTTGGCAGTTAGAAAATTCGTTGCTGTCTACTTGGATAGATTCCGAACTGCCGACCAGCGAGTGATGGTTTGCGGCCATAGTCTGGGCGGCGCTATTGCACTCCTGCTCGCCGAATGGATACGTAACAACTACGATAAAAACGTAATTCTCTACACATTTGGCTCTCCTCGCGCAGGTGATTCTGTATTTGTTGAGTCGGCGAAAGCGCTTATACACCATCGTATCGTCAATCATAATGACCCTGTTCCAAGTGTCCCCGCTCCTTGGATGAGTACCCATAAGTCCATTTGGAGTACAGGTGCAGCTCTGGTTGTTACTGGTGCTAGTCCGCCAGTAGGCGGTATATTCTTTGCAGCTGGATTGACACGTATTGGTGGTAACCCTTACTGGCATCAAGGTGAACAGCGTCATTTCATGCCAGTCAAGCTACCACGCGGAATAGTTTCATCTGTATTGTGGAAACCCGGTTGTGAGGGTATTGAAGAGGCCGCGATGACAAAATGCATTAGAGAACTCGCCGATGCTGACATGCCAGCCCGCGCGTCCTTTATCGGCCAGATTTTCTCGGCGGCAGAGCACAGTATGCTCGGAGGATACATACCGAACTGCTGGGCTACATTCAAACGCTGGCAGGAAGCTCAATCAAAGGGCGGAACTGTTGTCACAGAAACAGAGCGAAACGGTATAGCCACAGATATTCAACAATATCAAAAGGCTTTAAAACAATGGGAACAAAGCGCGCGGGATGAGTATCCAGGTGGGGTTATTTACGGTCGCCCTCAGGATCGGGCAACGATAGCCCAGCAGCGAATGTCCTATTCCGATCTGGAAAACCGCCAAAAGGAAATCAACGCGGCTATTCAGTACAACAAAAAAGAATTAGCTGCCACCGACAACACATTGGATCATATACGCAATTTGACCAAACAAAAGCTTCTATTAGCAGATGTATATGGTGATCGTTCTGAACTACCAAAGTTACAGAACCATCTAGACCGATGGTTCGCGCATGAAGAAAATCAAGCATCAGTACGAGTAGCTCAAATTCCACAAACCACGGCATCGAGTACAGCCTGACAAAGACCTTTCAATAGCTGCTATTTGCCAGCCCCTTCGGACTGGCACATTTGCGCCTTGAACGTGCCCGGTTAATCCTGCACCATCCGCCCCAGCTTATTCAAAGGACGGAATTCAAGGCATGCTGGACGCGAACGCAACCCATATTTCCCTCACGCTGGAAGGTGTTTCCACCGACCTTCAAGTGCTCAGTTTCGTCGGTTGCGAAGCCCTCAACCAGCCGTTCTGTTTCGACATCGAACTGGTCAGCGCCCGCCCCGACCTCAAACTCGAAGAGCTGCTGCACAAGCCTGGCTGCCTGACCTTCGGCGCCACCGGCGAAGGCATCATCCACGGCCTGGTCTACCGCATCGAACAAGGCGATTCCGGCAAAAAGCTCACGCGCTACAGCGTCAGCCTGGTGCCGCAACTCGCCTACCTGCGGCACAACCATGACCAGCAGATCTTCCAGCACCTGACCGTACCGAAGATCATCGGCCAGGTCCTCGAAGCGCGCGGCATCCTCGCCGATGCCTACAGCTTCCAACTCGGCGCGGTCTACCCCGAACGCGACTACTGCGTGCAGTACGACGAATCCGACCTGCATTTCATCCAGCGCCTGTGCGAAGAAGAAGGCATTCACTTCCACTTCCAGCACTCCGCCAGCGGCCACACACTGGTGTTCGGCGATGACCAGACGGTGTTCCGCAAACTCGCACCCGTGAGCTACCAGCAAGACTCCGGCATGGCCGCCGAAAAACCGGTGATCAAGCGCTTCAACCTGCGCCTGGAAACCCGCACCACCCGCGTCAGCCGCCGGGACTACGACTTCGAAAAACCACGCATCCTCCCCGAAGGCACCGCCAAAAGCCCCTTCGCCCCGGACCTCGAAGACTACGACTACCCCGGCCGCTTCACCGACCGCGAGCGCGGCAAGCAACTGGCGACCCGCGCCCTTGAGCGCCATCGCAGCGACTACAAACTCGCCGAAGGCAAAAGCGACGAGCCGACCCTGGTCAGCGGCCACTTCCTGGCCCTGAGCGAACACCCGCGTGCCGAGTGGAACGACCTCTGGCTGCTGCTGGAAGTCGTGCACGAAGGCAAACAGCCGCAAGTGCTCGGCGAAAACACCACCAGCGACGTCACCGACAATAAAGACGATTTCCACCAGGGCTACCGCAACCGCTTCCTCGCGACCCCGTGGGACGCGCACTTCCGCCCTGCCCTCGAACACCCAAAAGCCAAAATCCTCGGCAGCCAGACCGCCATCGTCACCGGCCCCAAGGGCGAAGAAATCCACACCGACCCATACGGCCGGGTCAAAGTCCAATTCTTCTGGGACCGCGACGGCCAGGCCGACGACAACACTACCTGCTGGCTGCGCGTCGCCACCGGCTGGGCCGGCAACGCCTACGGCGGCATCGCCATCCCGCGCATCGGCATGGAAGTGCTGGTGTCCTTCATGGAAGGCGACCCGGATCAACCGCTCGTCACCGGCTGCCTGTACCACAAGGAAAACGTCGTCCCCTACGACCTGCCGGCCAACAAAACCCGCAGCACCTTCAAAACCCTCAGCTCACCGGGTGGCAAGGGCTACAACGAATTTCGCATCGAAGACAAGAAAGGTGCGGAACAGATCTACCTCCACGCCCAACGGGATTGGGATGAAAACATCGAGCACGACCAGAAGATTCGTGTCGGCAACGAGCGCCACGACACGGTCGAGGCCAATGTTCTCAGCGAATTCAAGGTCGAAGAACACCGCATCACCCACCTGGATCGCAAGACCGAATCCCGGGCGAATGACCACCTCACCGTTGGCGTGACCCAGCATGTGAAGGTCGGGACGGCGCTGTTTGTCGAGGCGGGCCAGGAGATTCACTACAACGCTGGGGAAAAGGTTGTGGTTGAGGGTGGCATGGAGCTGACGGCGAAGGCTGGCGGGAGCTTTGTGAAGGTGGATGCGGGGGGGGGTGACGATTAGTGGGGCGAATGTGAAGGTTAACTCCGGTGGTGGGCCGGGTTCTGGCACTGGCATCGGCATCCTCGCTCCGCTGATTCCAGGCCTCGCCGCCGCCGACATCGCCGGTCGCCTGATGAAAGAAGCCAAGTCCAATCCGACCTGGCTGGAATTGAACCTGCACTACGACAACCTTGAACCTGTACCGGGCGCGGCCTACCGCGTCGACTTTGCCGACGGCTCGACCCGTGAAGGCGTGCTGGACGATGACGGCTTTGCCCGGTTGGAGGACGTACCGAAAGGACCGGCCAAAGTGTATTACGGCGAGGATCCACGGCCGTACACCCGTGAAAGCGTCACGGTTGTACAGAACTCTGACGAAAAGGTTAACGCAGACTTACGCAAGCTCGGCCTGGACCCGGACGAGGTTGATTTACAAGCATTGGTGGAGAAAGCCGCAGGGAGGCTGTCATGAGTGACGAAGTAGTTGAGAGCGCAAACGAAGGTGACGAAGACCGTAGCGCCGCTTACCAAGAAGCCGCGATAGAACTGGCAAAAGGCATCGCCCTCGGCGCCGTGCCGTTTCTTGGCCAGGCGATCGACGCCTACGACACGATCGAATCCGCTATCGTCCTCTACAACGCAGAGTCGACCGACGGTAAGGAAGAAGCTCAATTTGACCTGTTGATGGCCGTCATCGGCTGGGTTCCAGGGCCGGGCGACGGGTTGAAGAAAAGCCTGCGCATCGTCAATAAAGACCCACAGCGCTACGCCCCGGTACTCTTCGACCTGCTGCGCTTCGTACTGCAAGAATGCGGAATCAAAACCAGCCCCGAAGAACTGCTCAAGCAAATATTCGATGCCGGCAAACTGCGCGTTGAACTCGACGAAATCATCACCGGCGTCAAAGGCTCATCGACGTTCCAAAGCCTTCCAAACTGGGCAAAAACATCCGTCGTCACCGTCCTCTCCGCCTCCCGCGACAACATGCCCGCCATGGTGGGGATTGTTGAGAAGCGGTTGGTTAAATGGAAAGGGATGCAGCGTAATAGCTCGGCGGCTTCCTCCGGGTCAAGTCACCCGAAAAGAGCGGAAAAGCCTGCAAGCAAAGACTCGGCTGTTGCGGCGAAGGGCAAGGACGGCGCCAGCGGCACCCATTCCAACCAAGTTGAAGCCTCCAAAGTAGGCCTTCAAGCCCCTTCCGGCATTTTGAATGAAGGGCTGGGGGTTAGTGGGGAGCATATTGCCGACTACATTTGTGCGGTGGAGTTTGGTTGGGGTAAGGATTGGGATGGGCATGATAAAGGGGCGGATGGGAAATGGTTGGAGGGTGTGCCGAGTGCAAGTAAGACAGGGAAACTCTCGGCGGGAGGAAGTCCGAAGGCAAAACACGTCCTCTACAAGCTAACGGATGGTGCGAATGGAACGGGTATTGATGCAGTATGGCGAGCTAATCCGGCAAATAACGAGGGCAAAAAATTCGCCATAGTCGAGGCGAAGGCAAGCCGAGATGAAGATGCGCCTAAATTCATGCGTAAACCCAACAACACCCGAAAGCCTGGAATAAGCTCAAAATTAAATATTTCCGGAGTAGCCGATCCTAGTGAACTGTTAGAACCCATAGAGCAAATTGAAGCACCTGATCAAAGTAGAAGCAAAAACAATGGACACAGCGGCAAAAAGAATAAAACGACTTCCAAGGACAAAGAAAGTCCTACCAAAAGACCAAAATCATTATTAGTTCAAATGAGTCGTGAATGGATCGAAGAAAATATTGACAAAGCCGTTGAAGGAAGATTCCTTGCTATTAAAGTAATGGCTTCGTACAGCCGCCATCTGTTTTATACACCGCTATACCATACTAGCTTGAGTCCGAAAGAGCACGCCACCGCGCAGTTAGGAAGTTTAGACGAAATCTCTCATCAAAATCACAAGGCCTTTCATTACTCTAACCACGAAGTAAAAGGTTTCGTAAACAAACGCAAGAAATCCTTGGCCAAAAAGTACGGCGCATTGAGTTCTTTGAAGATTGAGGTGTGAAGAAAATGAACAAAAGACAAAAATTCTTTAGTGAAGCTCACTACAAAAACTTTCAAAGAGAGCATGACCAAGTCCTTGAATTTTTAAAGACAAACACCTTTGAATCCGACTCGCCCGAAGAAGAAGCAGCGCTCCGATCAAGGCACTTACAAAGGCTTGCACTGGACAGACTTTTAGCTGCTTATACAGCAGGAGAAGAAATATCCTTCTTAATACCGCTTCTAAGCGACCTGATTGACAAGTACGAAATAAGACAAGCCAAACTCGAGGAACACGAAAACCTCCCAAACATATCACCACTCGCAATTGATGACTGGCCTTATCAATATGAAGAATGCGTACAAGTTATAGGCTTCTGCGTGCTGCTACATCGCACGGACCTACTCAAACGTTTTGTAAAGCTAATAGATAACGCAAGCTATGCTGGCGCCGACACTCTATATGAAGATTTACTTACCAAGGTACTGCCAAACAGACACGATGTAGATTTTTGGTTTCACGGTGTCTATTCACCTTTAATTCAAGCAATCTATGCAGATAGTAAAGAAGAAGCAACCAAGTATCTAAAAAAATACTGCAGTCAATGGTATCCAGCATTTGAACAAGCGCCATGGCACGATTTGCATTTACAGGGAGAGGATGGGAATTACGTCGGATACTGGGCTATTGAAGCAGGAGCAATCGCATTTTTGTATGGCATAGACGACAGCAAAATTGATCACATGGTTTATCCAAAGGACTTGGTCGAATACGCGAGAAATTACCAACCGACCGATGGGTCTCGAGTTGTTCGTATAGATGCAGGACAACCATGCAGCAAGACTGGCTATTGGTTTACGCCGGCGAAAGCAGAGTCTCGCCGCCACTTTAATCAAGGCGACATAATGCCAGGATTCAATGATTCTCATTGGGGCGATACCATTTGGTATTGGTCGGGAGAATAATAACGGGGACATAGTGATTTAACTCCAGCTAGCTATCAACCGAATGGGCGAACATCCGCCCATTACTTGCTGTTTGGAGTCCGGCCACTCAGAAGAAAAAAACGCATGAATAAAAGACAGCAGTTCCTGAGCGAAACACGTCTCGATAATTTCTTCATCAACTACGAAGAAACCCTTAGTTTTTTTGATAAAAATACATTCCAAGCAGACTGCGAGAATCAAGAAAAAGCAGTCAGAGCTAGGCACTTTCAAAAGCTGATACTCAAAGAAATACTGATACGCTACACCGCCGGAAATAAAATCGAAAATCTGATTCAATTATTGGAAAATCTTGTCAATAGCTACGAGATCCTTCAAAAAACGTTGGCTATTTATGAAAAGATTCCATACGTCACACCGCTAACGATTGATGATTGGCCTGACCAGTACGAAGAATGTGTTCAAGTGTTCAGTCTGTGTATTCTTTTGCACCGCGCCGACCTGCTAAAACGCTTCGTGGCCTTAATAGATCCAGCGGGTTACGCGGGCGATGACACTCTATACGAAGATCTGCTTTGCAAACTTTTGCCTGATCGATACGACGTAGATCGCTGGTACCACGATGTTTACTCTGATCTGGTATACGCAACGCATGAGGAGGATAAGGAAAAGGCTTCCAAGCTATTGCAGAAATACTGCAATGGTTGGTATTCCGCGTTTGAACAGGCACCATGGCACGACACTCATAAACAGGGGGATAAAGGAAGCTACTGTGGATATTGGGCACTGGAAGCTGGTGCCATTGCTTTTCTATACGGTATAGATGATAGCAACATCGATCACATTGTTTATCCAAAAGACTTGGTCAAGTACGCCAGAAATTACCAGCTGACTGACCCTACAAAAATGACCTGTATAGACGCCGGTCAGCCTTGTAGCCAAACAGGGTATTGGTTTACACCCGTACAAGCAGATTCCCGTCGCTATTTCGAACGGGGCGCGGTCATGCCTATTGCAAATGATTCAAAGCGGGGCAACACGATTTGGTATTGGGCGAGCGAATAACAAGATCCTCCCTGACTTAGAATGCGGCGTATTGCTCCAGGTAACTAGGCATTTATGAAGGTAAGACAACATCTATTCAGTAAAAAACACTATGAAAACTTCCTCCGCGAACACGACGAAGTCATAGAGTTCTTCAAAAGCAATACATTTCAATCTGACTCGGTGGAGGAGGAAGCCTCTCTTCGTGCAAGTTACTTTAAAACCCTGGCACGTGACAGGCTATTCGCCGCCTATACCGGCGGAGAGGACATAGCCTCTCTTATTCCTCTGCTTGAGGATGTGATTGCAAAGTACGAAGTACGCCAGAAAGCATTGGCAATATATGAGGAATCCCCGGATATCTCGCCTTTAGCGATGGATGACTGGGCTTATCAATTTGAAGAAGGCGCTCAGGTCATCAGCCTGTGCATTCTGTTACACCGCACCGACCTGCTCCCTCGATTCGTCAGGCTCATGGACGATGCGGGCTATGCAGGTTTCGACACGCTTTACGAAGACTTGCTGAAGAAGGTTCTACCTGGCCGGCACGATGTCGACCAGTGGTATCACGACGTCTATACGCCTCTTATTCAATCAATCTACGTCGACAGTAAAGAAGAGGCTTCTGAACTGCTTCAACAGTACTGCGAGCAATGGTATTGCGCCTTCGAACATGCCCCGTGGCATGACACCCACCATCAAGGAGAGGATGGAAACTACGTCGGTTACTGGGCGTTGGAAGCAGGCGCCATCGCCTTTTTATACGATATAGACGACAGCAAAATCGATAACATGGTATATCCGAAAGATTTGGTCGAATACGCCAGAAACCATAAAACAACTGCTGATTCCTTACGTGGTCGTCATGAATAAACGACAAGAATTCCTCACTGAGACCCGATACGCGAACTTCCTGGCTTACAGCGAAGAGACCAAAATTTTCTGGAAGACTCACACATTCGAGTCGGACTCTCCCGAACAAGAAGCGTCCCTCAGGGCTGCTCACTTCAAAAGTGTGGCGCAAAGAAAACTATTTATTTCTTATACTTCAGGAGTGGATATCCACTTATTGGTGCCAATGCTTGAAGAACTGATATCAGCCTACGAAGAGTGTCAGAGAAAACTTTCGATCTCCGAGGGGGTAATCAACATCTCGCCCCTTGCCATTGATGACTGGCCAGATGAATTTGAAGAATGCGTACAAGTCTTTAGCCTGTGCGTCCTGCTCAACAGAACGGACTTGCTCAAACGATTTGCCAAGCTTGTAGACGATGCAAATTACAAGGGTGAGGACACGCTCTACGAAGACTTGCTGCGCAAACGGCTACCCGACCGAGAGGATGTCGATGAGTGGTACCACGATGTCTACACCCCTTTAATCGAAGCTATCTATGCAGATGAAAAAACCGAGGCGTCTCAGTTGCTAGCGGATTATTGTGAACAATGGTACGAGGCATTTAGCCACGCTCCTTGGCACGATTCACACTTGAATGGGGACGAAGGCAGCTATGTAGGATATTGGGCATTCGAGGCGGGTGCTATTGCTTTTTTGTATGGAATCGATGACAGCAAAATCACCCATAGCGTCTACCCAAGGGATTTGGTCGAATATGCGAGAAATACATGAATACAAGGCAAGATTTTTATAGTAAAGATCACTACAAACATTTTCTGAAAGAACTCGATGAAACAATAGAGCTTTGTAAAACTAACACATTCGAATCTGACTCTCCGGAAGAAGAAGCTTCACTTCGAGCAGAGCAACTCCAAAATCTTCTGTTTGACAGGATCTTCGCCAGCTACACGGCAGGTGAAGAGATAAAAACTCTTATTCCACTGCTTGAAGAACTAATAGAAAAATACGAAACATGGCAAACCAAGTTGGCCATCCTTGAACACGCGCCAAAAATTTCGCCCTTGGCTATTGATGACTCGCTGGACCAGTATGAAGAATGCGTACAAGTCATAAGTTTGTGCATCCTATTGCATCGTATCGATTTATTGAAGCGGTTCGTGCTTCTAATAGATCAGGCGGGATATGTTGGCGATGACACCTTGCATGAAGATTTATTGCGTAAAGTACTGCCAAATAGACATGATGTTGATCAATGGTACCACGATGTATATACCCCATTGATTCAAGCCATCTATGCCAAGACCAAAGAGCAATCCAGAAAGCTACTAGACGACTATTGTGAACAATGGTACGACGCATTTACCCAGGCGCCGTGGCATGACACCCATTTACAGGGAGAAGGCGGCAATTATGTTGGGTACTGGGCGATAGAGGCCGGGGCAATCGCGTTTTTATACGGCATCGACGACAGCAAAATCGATCATATGGTTTATCCAAAAGACCTGGTCGAATATGCCAGAGCCGTAACCGCCAGATAGAAAAGACGACTATGAATCCATTGCAAATATTATCTGACCAAGCTCCAAACCTGACTTTTGAACTTCCAGATAGCACACCAGCCATCAGACTGGGGCTGATTGCCACAGTTTATTTTAAAAAAGGCTATCTACTGGAGAACAAGACAAAAGTCGTAGAATGCTTCGATCGCTTCAAGAAAGAATTCGGCCAACATCTAAAGGGGCAATTTACTGATCAATATAAAAAACTGACAAACGATAGTTTCAAAAAAACGACCGAGGATATTATTCAAACAAGTTCGAACGAACAATATGAATGGCACCTCAGCAGTGCTCCAACTGCAAATGAGGCTGCTGAATACCGCCTTTCGGCTTTGAACTCATTTGAAGTCCATGGCGACCAAAAGCGCTCGTACCTTAAGATCATTTTGCCTTGGTCTTTTTTGTTGGAAGCTGACGGTGTAGCCCGCTATCAGAACTGGCTGGTTTATCTTTGTAATCAGGTGAAGGCTGAACATGGCTATGGCGGACTTTCCAGTGTTCTGCCTTATGACTTCGATAGCTACATGCCAATGGAATTTCAGTTGGCTCAGCAGTTCCCCGGACTTGAAGTGGACACCATGGTGCACAACTTTAAGCGAGAGCTGCTTGATCACATCAAGGGTGTGAACTGGTACACCATTCTTGGCAATCAGTTTGTGGAGCGTCTAGGAGGTGAAAACTTGTTAAATCATGCTTTTAGCAGCCGCAGCAATCTGGAGACATTGAATTATGACAACGGATTGATCATCCGTGCCGGCGACTACCCCCAGCTCGGGTCACAGGGTGAGGCGCCACCCGCAGCCTATGTAGCCGTTAATGAAATTGTCAAAACCATACGCATCCCTGAGCCAGATCAACTCCAGTCCCATTCACCCTATGGCCCGACCTTCGGAGAAGACAGCACCGCGCAGTGGTTTAAGCGATTCGACAAGGAATAGTTCCGATGGAAGTAAGCCAGACAAACGCCATGAACAGACGCCAGCATTTCATCGCCGACTCCTACTACCAAAAATCTATCCATCTGTACGATACGACCGAATCTCGATGGACAGGAACGATGCAGGCAGACTCTCCAGATCAGGAGAAGGCATTACGCACGGGGTACTTCAAGGAGGCGGCATTTAACGCCTTGCTGATCAGTTACACGGCGGGCGAGCCGATTGACAGCCTTATTCCCCGGTTGGAGAAGCTGATCAGTCGCTACGAGATTTACCAACAAGCGCTGGCTGCCGAGGAACGCGAACCTGATATTTCCCCCTTGGCCATTGATGACTTGCCTGAACACTACGAAGAGTGCGTTCAAGTCATCAGCCTTTGTATTTTGTTGCAACGTACCGACCTGCTGACTCGTTTCGTCACCCTGGTGGATCGCGGGGGATACGCCCACGAAGACACCCTCTACGAAGACCTTCTGCGCAAGTATTTACCTGGCCGCGCTGATCTGGACGAGTGGTTCCACGACCTCTACACGCCGCTGATTCGGGCGATGTATGCCACCGAACCTGAAGAATCGAGCCACTTGTTAAAGCACTATTGCGAAGCGTGGTATCCCGCTTTCGCCACGCTGCAAACCAACTGGCATGACAGTCATTTGGACATTGAAGACGACGAAGGCAACTACGTCGGTTACTGGGCTTTTGAAGCAGGCGTCATTGCCTTTTTATACGGTATCGACGACAGCCAAATCGATAGCATGGTTTACCCCAAAGACCTGGTTGCCTATGCCAGACGCGCAGCAAACACGTAAACTTCCGCCCTCTTCAGAAACGGACTTCGGATTCAACGACATGGAACTGCACTTCACCATTACCCCCGAGCACACCCAGATCAGGATCGGCGAACAACTGGAGCGCGAGATGCTTAAGCATGATGAGCAGCAGGCCCAACTGATGGGTTGCATCGCACGCTTGCAGGAACGTCTGCTCGCCCCGCTTTTGTTTTTGCTGTGCCTGGTCGGCGGGATGCTGGCGATCTATTTTCCCGAGCGCCAGTTCACTCCTCAGAAGATCATCACGATGGTGTTGTTCGGGGCGATCTTCGCGGTGTTTTGGTGGTTCTTTTCCAGTCGATGGTTGGGCCACCTGCGCGCACGTATGGCCGCCAGCGGTGCCCAGCCACGTGCGCCTTTGCGCGGCGCGAATCAGCGCCTTATCGAAGCCAAGCTGCGTATTAACCTCAAGTCTGTTGAGGGTGCGTATCGCTTGCTGCTTGATGATCAGGGTTTCAGTTTGGTCAATGCCAAGGGTGCAAAAGGCGGGTTGGCTTGGGGGAAGATTGTGCGTCTCAAGGAGACACCTGACTTTTACTCGGTGGCCTGCGCTGAGTCGGATCGCAAGGACATGGCCTATCACATTCCCAAACGCAGCGATGTGATGGACGCCGAGCAGTATCAGCAAGGTTTGGCGCTGTTTTTGAGCCGGGTGCCCGCCTCTGCCGTGTTGACGCCTGCCTCGTAGGAGGCAGGCGTGTTTCAGCAGGCGTCAGGCTGGGGCTGTCCAGCCCAGCATTTGTTGCTGCGCGACTTGCAATAGATCGCAGCCGTCCTGCGTCAGCAGATACAGCGCGTGGGTAATGTGGGGAATGTCCTGGACGTCACCGTCTTTGAAGCACTGGCAATGCAACGTTTCCAGCAAGTTGCTGGAGGCACGGATGCGTTGGAGTGCGGCTTCGAGAATGTCTTGGGGATTGGCCTCGGTGTCGATGACCAGGGGGCTTGAATCAGTGACGCTGCTTTTGATTGGGCGGTAGCGATTGGGAAATGGATTTAGCGTTGGCATAGTGGTTACTCGATGATTTGTGAATAACCGCCAGCATCGTGACCAAACGATGGAGGCGGACTGTGTACAGGCTTGGTCAACCGATACCATCGACTCGGCTCGCCCGAAGGCGTCCGGCACACAGCCGCCATTACAACGCACTACGAACACATAGAAGTCCGCGGGGCGAATGATGGCACACACATCTGTGTGATGGCAGCAGGTGACCAAACCTGACCGCTGATTTTGCAGCGATGCCAAACAGTACCCGCCGGAAGCCGGCCGGCGAAAGTCGACAATGCGCCCAAGCTTGTAGGAACGGGACGAAGCTTTCCTAGGATTTTTTACGACTCACGGGCAGCAATGTAGGACCCAACAACCGAAAGGATTCCCGCCCCAATGAAATCACCTTGGCCGTACCTCTTCGCAGCCCTGCTAACCACCCCGACCTACGCGCAACCGCTCAAGACCATCCTCACCTGCCCGTTAGCCGGTAACTCCAAGGTATCGCTGTTGGCCGAGCCCGCCGAAGACGGCCATCGTCTTTTCGTAAAACTCGACGGCAACACCCACATCGCCTTCACCGATATGCCCCAAGAGGACTTTATCGGCCGCATCGTCCTGGCAAAGTGCGTGTCCTCAACCCTGATATTCGCCCTGGAATACGGCTCGCCCTATATGAAAGGCGTCGTGTTGCGCAAAAACCCGGTCACTCACAGCGTTGAGCAAATCGATTTCGCCGAGAAGGCCCTGCCCCGTTGGCTCTATCTGGGGCCGCAGCAAATGCGTCTGGTCATGCCAAACGAAGGCTATGAAGTCCCGACGAAGTTGCTGCTCTATGACTACGTGGCCGGCAAAGGCCAGGCTGAAACGGCTATCGGCATTGATACGCTTCCCGAGGCGCGCGGTTTTAAAGTTGTGCGCCTGGAGAGTCGTTCCAGCAACTAACTGACCGGTCCCCCATGAAACCTCTGTCAGAAACTGCCTTACGACAGGTGGTATTCAGACGGGTTAACCATCGCTTAACGCCGCGGTCCAAAACTTTACGGGACCGCACGCCTTCAGACTCTCCTGATGCCCAGTGCGGCAGGTTCGACGCCCTACTCGTCGAGCTGACTTTAAGCCTGCACCGGAGAACCTCCATGAACATGCGCACCTTGCTGATCACCACCGCCCTCGCCTGCACCGCGTTTACCGGCCTGGCCCAAGCCAACGACACTTCGACCGCCCAGGCGACTCCGTACCAGTACGGCATGCCGCTGCACGTGGGCAGGGTGATTGCCTTGAACGAACCGACGACGTTGGACTGCAAAGTGGTCAACGCAGACATGAAGTACATCGACAGTGCCACGGGTAAACCGTCGGAGATCACCTATCGGAAATTGTCTGACGCCTGCAGTTATCAGAACTGACAGAAGGCTCTGATTCGGCGCTTTGCGGTTTGCCTGTGAGGGATCTGGCGCTATGCTTTGGGCGCCTCCCTCACTGCCGCAAGGATTCGCCATGCAGTTATCGTTTCGTACGTTGTCGACGTTCACCGCCGCGCTGTGTTTCGTGCTGGCGTTGGTGTGGGGCTTGATGCCGGATCAGTTATTGGCGGTCTGGAGCATCGAGTATTCGTCGGCGGCGGGACTGGTCGCGCGGCGTAGCGCCGTGCTCTTTGCGGCGTTGGGGGTGATGTTTTATCTGGTTCGCAACGAGGCGCCTTCCGCGACTCGCAGTGCTTTGAGCAACGGTTTTATTGTCGGCTGTTGGGGTTTGGCAGCACTGGGCTTCGGCGAATGGCTGAATGGCCATGCCGGGCCAGGTATTTTGCTGGCTGTCGGGGTCGAACTGGCGCTGGGTCTGGGATTTTTCCAGACCCGGCGCGTATCGGTCGAGCTCGAAACTGTGGGTTAAAGTGCTTTGCGATCCGGATGCAATGTCTGGGCGGATGCCCTGTGCTGCATGTCGGATCGAAGTTCGGCAATCAGGTCGTTGATTTCGCGACAACCATTCAAGTGTTTGGCGTTGATACCGGTCACCATCAGATCCAGTTGATCGGTGTGCGTGTCGGCATACACTTTTACGGTCATCGACAAGTCAGGCGTCAGCGTGCATTGACAGCGCTTCGGCAGGAAGCTGCTTTCAATGATGTTGCGAAGTTCCAGGGCAGAAAGAAACATGGCGACCCTCTCCTTAATGTGAGACTGCCAATCAAAATAATCATCGGTCGGTGCTGAAAAAACCCGTTTGTCTTCCTTGCGGGCCTGAACATTTCATTACCTGGCCGTTCTCTCGTAGCAACACTGACTCATATGAACTCGTCGGTCAGCTTAAGACCAGCTACAGCATAAAACATGCCCAAGAATTCGCTCTGCACCTCGTCGGCAAATCAAAGGTTTAGGCTGCGCGCCATCAGATTGCACTCATGCAAGATGCAAGAAGGGCCGGTAAAAGCCCTGCAATATGCAGGTATCAGCGATGGGTTTGCATCCATCGTGTTCGGCAGTAAAAATGCTACCCAATATTTCAGTATCCGCTGACCCCACTCACACGCAAGGAGGCATCATGGGTTCGTTGACCTTAAACACGACCGTTGGGCTAATAGTTGCCGGGCTGTCGTGCGCCGCGCACGCCGCAAAACTTGAGGAAGTTGCGCCATTCCCCAAAGCCGAGAGCGGTTTTACCCGCCAGGTGATCCGTCTCGCGCCACAAACCCAGGAAGACAGCTACCAGGTCGAGATTCTGGCCGGCAAGACGTTGACTGTGGACTGCAACCGTCAGCGCCTGGGCGGAATGCTCGAAGAGAAGAATCTGGAGGGTTGGGGTTATCCGTTCTATCGGCTGGAAACGGTGATCGGGCCGATGAGCACGATGATGGCCTGCCCGGATGGCAAGACCACAAAAGACTTCGTGCCGGTGGTCGGTGACGGGTTCATGCTGCGCTATAACAGCAAGCTGCCGATCGTGCTTTACGTGCCCAAGGATGTTGAGGTTCGTTATCGTATCTGGACGGCGTCGAGCAAGATTGAGAAAGCCGTCCAGGAGTAGCGCGATACTGTGGCGAGGGCGCTTGCTCCCGCTTGAGTGCGCAGCACTCACAAAACCTCCCACCGCCCTCGAAGTCTTGAGGCCGCTAAGCAGCCCAGCGGGAGCAAGCTCCCTCGCCACAGGGGCACCACCAGGCTTGGGATCATCCTCAGCCTTCCGATATTTGCCACAGGAGCTTTCTTTTGATTACCTGCCACGTCAAATACGTGATCGATCCCTATCAACTGCCCGAGTTCGAAGCCTACGCCCAGGCCTGGCTCGGTATCGTCGAGCGCCTGGGCGGTACTCATCACGGCTACTTCCTGCCGTCCGAGGGCGCGAGCAATATTGCCTACTGCCTGTTCAGTTTTCCGTCGCTGGCGGACTATGAAAGCTACCGCCATATCGCGATGACCGATCCGGAAACTACCGCGCTGGTGGCCTCGCTGGTGGAGAAGAAGTTTATCGTCAGCTACGAGCGCACGTTCCTGCGCCCGATGCTGGCCTGAGACCCCTCACGCCGGGACGCCGCTCAACGCAGCGCGCTCGGCGACATGGCGCAGGCTGTCGAAATTGATGTTGGCGCCCGAGTCGATGGCCACCAACGTCTGGCCCCGGACGCCGGTCTGTGCCACGTACTTCTTGATTCCGGCCACGGCCAAGGCGCCGGAAGGCTCGGTGATCGAGCGGGTGTCGTCGTAGATGTTCTTGATCGCCGTGCACAATTCGTCGTTGCTGACGGTGATGACTTCATCGACACAAACCCGGCACACCTCGAAACCATAAGCACCGATCTGCGCCACTGCCACGCCGTCGGCGAAGGTTCCTACGTTGGGCAGAACCACCCGCTCACCGGCCCGCAACGCCGCCTGCAAACACGCGGAGTGTTCCGACTCGACGCCGATGATGCGCACTTCCGGTCGCAGGTATTTGACGTACGCGGCGATACCGGCGATCAAGCCACCGCCGCCCACCGGGACGAAGATCGCATCCAGTGGTCCTTGGTGCTGACGCAGGATCTCCATAGCGACGGTACCCTGCCCGGCAATCACGTCCGGGTCGTCGAAGGGCGAGACAAAGGTGCGACCGGTTTGCTGCGCCAGGTTCAGGGCGTATTCCAGGGCGAAGGGAAAACTCTCGCCGTGCAGCACCGCGTCGGCACCACGGCTGCGCACGCCGAGCACCTTCAACTCCGGCGTCGTGCAAGGCATGACGATGGTCGCGGCGATCCCCAGTTCCCGCGCCGCCAACGCCACGCCCTGGGCATGATTGCCCGCTGAAGCCGTGATCACGCCGCAGGCCTTTTGCGCATCGCTGAGCTGCACCAGTTTGTTGTAGGCGCCACGGATCTTGAAGGAAAAGGTCGGTTGCAGGTCTTCGCGCTTGAGCAGGACCTGATTGCCCAACGCCTCGGACAGCGCCGGCGCCGGTTGCAGGGGCGTGCGCACCGCCAGCTCATACACCGGCGCGGCGAGGATCTTTTTCACGTAGTGCTCAAGCAAGGCCTGCTGGGCGACGGTACTGTTCATGCTGATCTCCTGTTCCACACGACCTGCTTAGGAGCTGCCGAAGGCTGCGATCTTTTGATCTTCAAACAGCAAAAGATCGCAGCCTTCGGCAGCTCCAACACGGGTGGTGCGTCGATTCAAAACCCAGGAGACAGAAAGTAAAAACCCGCCTCTAGGGCGGGTTGGGTGCTGCAGTCGTGAGCTAGCCCGCCAAATAAGGAATGGCGGTAATAATGCTTGGCTGGCAGCGCAATACGGTGGAAGTCATGGCTGGAAATTAGCCGGGCGACGCGGGCAAGTCAATGGCCAATTTTGCCGGGGCTCTGTAGTCTGGCGACTCCGCTCATTGCCCCCAAGGATGGAAACCATGAAGTCTGTCGCCCTCCCCCTGATTGCCTTGATCGCGTTTGCTGGCTACACCGTGTCGGTGATGCTGCAGGCCGAACAGTCGTTGATCGATTTCGGGATCAGCTTGATGTCGCGTCCGGATACGGCGCAGGTGGTGATTGATCTTTATCTGCTGGCGACGCTGGCGGGCATCTGGATGTACCACGATGCGCGCAAGCGCGGCCAATCGGCGTTGTCCGTGATTCCCTATCTGTTGCTCACCGCGATTTTCGTGTCGATCGGGCCGTTGCTGTACCTGGTTGTCCGTGGCTTGCAGGATCGGCGCAAGGCACTCACTTCGCCAGCCGCCTGAGCCCCAGCAGCATCACACCGGCCCCGAGCATCATCGCCGTCAAAAACAACGGATAGGACACCCACCACGGCGTCCCGGCCGTCATCATGCTGAACTCGGACATGCCGCCAATGCTCGCAATCAAATTCAACGGCAGAAACACCACGTTGATCAGCGTCAGTTTGCGCAACAGGTTGTTCATGCTGTTGTTCATCAGGTTGCCCCGGGCGTCGATCAGCCCGGAGAACACCGTGGAGTAGATTTCCGCCTGTTTGTAGCACTGGTTGTTTTCGATGATCAGGTCGTCGATCAGGCCAATGGCCTCGGCGCTGAAGTGTTCCTTTTCCGCGTGGTTGCGCAGCCGGGTCAGCACGGCGCCGTTGCTGTGGATGGCGTTGATGTAATAGATCAGGCTTTCGCTGAGGTTGAACATTTGGATCAGGTGCTGGTTTTCCATCGAGGCGTTGAATTTTTGCTGCAACTCCCGGGCAACCAGTTTGATCACCTTGAGGTGGCCCAGGTAGTGATGGATGTTGTTGAACAGCAAATCCAGCAACACATCCAGCGGCGTGTTGAGCCGCTGGCGGGTGCCGAGCCCGTGCAGCGGCGAGTCGTCGGTGGCGATCACCAGCAAGCGGCCCGGCGAGAACAGCAAGCCGCAGGACGACACCTCGAAGGCCAGGCTGCCGGCACCGGAATAGTTTTCCGGGCGTTTCCAGATCAGGAACAGGTTGTCGGGGTGAAACTCGATGCGCGACACCTCGTCGGGGTCCAGGGCCGAAGCCAGGGCATGTTCATCGAGTTTGAAATGGCTGTGCAGCAAGTCCCGCTCGGCGGCATCGGGGTTGCTGAACAGCATCACTTCGGCGTCCAGCCGTTCAACCTTGTGCAGGGCGCCTTGGGTCAGTTGAAAACTCTTGATCATCGGCCGTTCACCAGGCCTGGCCGCGTCGCTTGAGCTCCAGGCGCCGGACGAACTCTTCCAGCACCAGCGAGTACAAATCGTCCTGCAAATAAGCGTCTTCGATGCCAGCGTCCATGTTCGGATTATCGTTGACCTCGATGACCACCACTTTGTCGCCAGACTGCTTGAGGTCGACGCCGTACAAGCCATCGCCAATCAGGTTGGCAGTCTTCACCGCCAGCTCCACCACCGCGCGCGGCGCTTCGTGGACCGCCAGGGTGCGACATTCGCCGTTGATGTCCTGGCCCTTGGCTTTGTGGTTGTAGATCTGCCAATGGCCCTTGGACATGAAGTACTGGCAGGCAAAGATCGGCTTGCGGTTGAGCACACCGATGCGCCAGTCGTACTCGGTGTAGAAGAATTCCTGAGCCAGCAGCAACACCGAGTGTTCGAACAATTCAGCGGTGGCTTCGAGCAAGGCTTGCTGGCTTTCGACCTTGATCACGCCTCGGGAGAAGCAGCCGTCGGGGATCTTCAACACCAGCGGAAAGCCCAGACGCTCGCCGACCCGTTCGAAGTCTTCCGGTCGCTCCTTGTAGAGAATTTCGGTGGCGGGCATGCCCAACTGGTGGCTTTTCAGCAGGTCGGTCAGGTAGACCTTGTTGGTGCAGCGCAGGATCGACGCCGGGTCGTCCATCACCACCAGCCCTTCGCTCTCGGCTTTCTTGGCGAAGCGGTAGGTATGGTTGTCGACGCTTGTCGTCTCGCGGATCAGCAGGCCGTCGTATTCGGCGATGCGGGCGTAGTCCTTGCGCTCGATCAGCTCGACGTCGATGCCCAGGGTCTTACCGACCCGCACGAAGTTATCGAGGGCCTTGGCGTTGGAGGGTGGTAACGCTTCTTGCGGGTCATGCAGGATCGCCAGGTCATAACGCGCCAGGCGCCGTGAGCGCGGTACACGCCAGATCTTGCGACTGAAACTGTCCAGGGAGTTGGCAAATTGATCTTCCTGATCTTCACGCAACTTGTGCAAGGCGCCGGACTTTACACCTTCAATGTGCCAGCCGTTAGTTCTTCTAAACTCAACTAGCAATATCGGACATGGGAACACTTCAAACAGTTGCCGCGCCAGATCCTGCAAGGGTTCGATATTAGTCTTGCCAAAATAAAGGGTTAGCGTAAAGCCTTCGGTATCGCTGTAAAGATGATTACTGAGGGCTTTTTCCAGCGGTTTATCCAGATCATCCAGGGACAGCCCATACAGCGATTTACGCGTCAGTTCACTGATGGTCCGCACCGATGGAATGACCTTGTGCCCCCGGGCTTCGGCCAGCAGCGAGCAGTAGTAACCGTGCCCCAGGTACTTGTAGCTGCGGCACAGGTTGATCACCTGCACCCGTTTACCCTGCTCGTTGTCGCGGGTTTGTTCCAGGTATTCCTGGGCCGTGACGATGTCTTCGCTGGGGAAATACGACGCCCAGTCTTCCTTGCGTTCGACGATGATAATCAACTGACTTGAAGTGCTAACCGCGTCATTTAAATAAGTTGCCGCCGGCAAACTTTGCTCGGATACTTCGCGCCAATGACCTTGTACCGCTGACATAGTGATTGATCCGTTGGAGAACAAGACCTTTCCTATTAAGCACGAACTTTTTCGAAAGTCCCGTTTCGTTACGTAACTTTTACGGCGGTCATATGAATCCTGTCTTTCGCCTGGCGGTAGTTGAAGACTTACCGGCACTGTTGAAACTTGAAGAGCAATGCTTCACCACGGACCGGCTCAACAGTCGCAGTTTTCAGTGGATGATCACCAAGGCTCACGGGCAGTTGCTGGTGGCGGAACACGCTGACGCACTGCTCGGCTACGCGGTGGTGCTGTTCCACCGTGGCACGTCCCTGGCGCGGTTGTACTCCATTGCCATCGCGGCCGAGGCCCGAGGCAACGGCTTGGGCAAACAGTTGCTGGAGCGGGTCGAGGCCTGCGCGCTTGAGCATGATTGCGCCTACTTGCGCCTGGAAGTGCGCATCGACAACCCGGCAGCGATTGCCTTGTATGAGCGCAATGGTTACCGGCGGTTTGCGCTGATTCATGACTATTACCAGGACCATGCCGACGCGCTGCGTCTGGAGAAGCGCATCCTCCAGCACCGTGATTCGCGCAATATCCAGGTGCCTTGGTATCGGCAGACCACCGATTTCACCTGTGGCCCGGCGTGCTTGCTGATGGCGATGGGGGCGCTGCAGCAGGGGCGATTGCTGGAGCGACGTGAAGAGCTGCAAATCTGGCGCGAGGCGACCACGGTGTTCATGACCTCGGGCCACGGTGGTTGCAGCCCGCAAGGTTTGGCGTTGGCGGCATGGCGGCGCGGGTTTCGTGTGCAGTTGCAACTGAGCATGGCCGGGCCGTTGTTTCTCGATGGGGTGCGCGATGAACATAAAAAAGACGTCATGCGTTTGGTGCACGAAGAGTTCACGGCGCAGTTGCAGGACACCGATGTGGAGCGGGTGATTGGCGGAACGCTGGATTTGCCACGGTTGCTGGACGCGGGTGGACAGCCATTGGTGCTGATCAGCAGCTACCGCCTGACCCGCTCCAAGGCGCCGCATTGGGTGATGGTGACCGATTGCGACGAAGAGTTTGTCTACCTGCATGACCCGGATGTGGATCACAGCCAGCATCGGCAACCCATGGATTGCCAGCATCTGCCGGTGAGTCATGGGGAGTTTGAGAAGATGTGCAGTTTTGGGCGGGGCAAGCTTCGGGCGGCGGTTGTCCTGTATGCCCGCCACCAGTGATCGTTCCCACGCTCCGCGTGAATTCCTCTTGTGACGCTCCGCGTCACGCTTTGGGACGCAGAGCGTCCCTGGCTGCATTCCCACGCGGAGCGTGGGAACGATCAGCGACGCGGAGCGTGTGAACGATCAGCACGATCAGCGCAGAGACTTCACTTCAGGCCAACCTTGTACAGCGCCCCATCCTCCTCATCCGTCAGCACATACAAATACCCGTCCGGCTCCTGTCGCACATCGCGGATCCGCTCCTTGAGTTCGCCCAGCAAGCGCTCTTCATGCACGACTTTGTCGCCATCGAACTGCAACCGAATCAGTTCCTGGCTCACCAGCGCGCCGATAAACACGTTGTGCTGCCAAGGCTTGAAGCGATCGGCGTCGTAGAACGCCATGCCGCTGATGCCAGGAGAAACTTCCCAGACGTGGTGCGGTGGCACGGTGCCTTCGGCGGTCTTGCCCTTGGCTTCCGGGATCGGCTGGCCAGAATAGTTGATGCCATTGGTTGCCAGCGGCCAACCGTAGTTCTTGCCGCGCTCGATGACGTTGATTTCGTCGCCACCCTTGGGCCCATGCTCGTTTTCCCACAGCGTACCGTTCCACGGATTGAGCGCCGCGCCCTGGGGGTTACGCTGGCCGTAGGACCAGATCTCCGGTCGCACGCCGGCCTGACCGACAAAAGGGTTGTCATCCGGCACCTTGCCGTCCGGGTAGATCCGCACCACTTTGCCCTGCAACTTGTCGAGATCCTGGGCGGTCATGCGGTCGTTGTTTTCGCCCAGGGTGATGAACAGGTAGCCGTCACGGTCGAATACCAGCCGTGAGCCGAAATGATTGCCGACCGAGAGCTTCGGCTCCTGACGGAAGATCACCTTGAAATCCTTGAGGGTGGTCAGGTCTTCGGACAAACGCCCGCGACCGACCGCCGTCCCGGCCTTGTCACCCTCACCGCCACCTTCGGCGTAGGACAAATAGACCATGCGGTCCTGCTTGAAGTCAGGTGACAGCGCCACATCGAGCAAACCGCCCTGCCCCTTGGCCCAGACCTTGGGTACCCCGCTGATGGGCGCCGAACGTTTGCCGTCGACCGTGACCACCCGCAAGTTGCCGGGCCGTTCGGTCACCAGCATGCCTTTGCGGTCCGGGAGAAACGCCAGGGCCCACGGGTGTTCCAGGCCTTTGGTGATCGGCGTGACCTCAAGGGTGCCTTGTTCGCTTTTGAGTTCCTGGGTGGGCGCGGCGAAAACAGGCGCCGTGGCGGTGATCAGTACGCTGGCGCAGAAGGTGGCCAGGAGGGTTTTACGCAACATGCACGCGTCCTTTTGCTGTTCGAATGGCTGACAGAACCTCAGTCCCGCCGTTCAACGGTTGCTGCTGTCCGAGTCCCTTGGAGGTGGGTTGGGAATGAATTTCGGTGGCGCGCTGGGCGCCGATTTGTTCTGGGGATATCGGTTGCCGATGCCGCCGTTGTCCAGAGTGGGCGGACGCGGCGTCGGCGCGAACGTTGGCTGCCGGGTGGCGGGCTGCGTGCCCTGCATGCTGTTGGGATTGGCCCGGTGAATCGGGCTGTTGTAGGGATTGTTGTTGCTGCTGCCCGTCGGGCTCTGGGCCTGGGCCGCCTGGCCGAGCAAACCGCTCAAGGCCAACACGGTGCAACCGAGCACAAATCTGTTCATGGGGAGCCTCACTGCGGACACGGGAATAGAGTCTTCGATGCCACGCTACGCCCGAGGTTCGCATTTGTTAACTGAAACCTCCTTCACAGATGTAACACCCGTTTGCCGCACCGCTGATCCCCCCGCAGGGCTTGGGCGCAAGCCGCTGAAACTTTTGCGCGGGGCCGCAGGTCACCTGATCATCACTTGCGAGTACACGACGATGGCCCGGGCAATCTGGAAAGGCGCAATCAGTTTCGGCTTGGTGCACATCCCTGTGGCACTGGTGTCGGCCACTTCATCCCAAGGGGTGGATTTCGACTGGCTCGACAGCCGCAGCATGGACCCGGTGGGCTACAAGCGCGTCAACAAGGTCACCGGCAAGGAAGTCACCAAAGAACACATCGTCAAAGGCGTGGCCTACGAAAAGGGCCGTTACGTGGTGCTCAGCGAAGAGGAAATCCGCTCCGCGCACCCGCTGTCGACCCAGACCATCGACATCTTCGCCTTTGTCGACAGTGAGCAGATTCCGCTGCAAAACATCGACACACCTTATTACTTGGCACCGGACAAACGTGGCGGCAAGGTCTACGCACTTTTGCGTGAAACCTTGAGCAAAACCAACAAGGTCGCCCTCGCCCATGTCGTGCTGCACACCCGCCAGCATTTGGCGGCGCTGATGCCACTGGAATCGGCCATGGTGCTGGTGATGCTGCGCTGGCCGGCGGAAGTGCGCAGCCTGGATGAATTGGCGTTGGGCAGTGAAGTGACCAAACCGGAACTGGCAAAAGGAGAGCTGGAGATGGCCAAGCGCCTGGTGG
The DNA here is from genome assembly GCF_055179735.1 of Pseudomonas sp. Emmai. Taxonomy (NCBI): domain Bacteria; kingdom Pseudomonadati; phylum Pseudomonadota; class Gammaproteobacteria; order Pseudomonadales; family Pseudomonadaceae; genus Pseudomonas; species Pseudomonas sp. Emmai. The sequence goes on from NZ_CM143685.1 coordinate 4,179,139, forward strand.
AAGACATGAGCGCCGACTGGAAACCCGAGGATTACCGCGACAGCTTTGAAGACAAGATCATGGCCCTGGTCGAGAAAAAGGCCCATGAAGGCAAGATCGAAGACGTCGAAAGCACCAGCGGCGAAGAGGAACGCAAAACCGCCGATGTTATCGATTTGACCGAACTGCTCAAACGCAGCCTCGGCGGCAAGGCCGCCGCCAAACCAGCGGCCAAACCGCGCAAAGCCGCCGCCAAACCGGCCCCAGCGAAAAAAGCCACGAAGAGCTCTCGCGGCTGACGGCCCGGGACTCGCAGCACAGGGTAGTCCGCCATGGCTAAACCGGTGAGTGAATACACGCGCAAACGCAACTTCGAGATCACCTCGGAGCCGCCCGAATCGGCGCCGGCCAAACGCGGCAAGAAAACCGCCTCGGCCCTGCGTTTCGTGATCCAGAAGCACGATGCGCGCAACCTGCATTACGACTTTCGCCTGGAACTCGACGGCACCCTGAAAAGCTGGGCGGTGCCGAAGGGCCCGAGCCTCGATCCAACGCAAAAGCGCCTGGCGGTGCATGTCGAAGACCACCCGATCAGTTACGGCACCTTTGAAGGCAGCATCCCCGAGGGCCAGTACGGCGCCGGGGATGTGATTGTCTGGGACCACGGCGTCTGGCAACCGATTGGTGATCCGCAGCAAACCTACAAGGCCGGCAAACTGAAATTCACCCTGATCGGCGAAAAGCTTTCCGGTGACTGGGCCTTGGTGCGCACGCACCTGCGCGGCAGTGGCGACAAGGAACAATGGTTGCTGATCAAGGAGAAGGATCAACAGGCACGGCCGATCAGCGAGTTTGACGTGGTCGCCGAGCTGCCCAAAAGCGTGTTGAGTGATGCCACGGTGGGCGATAAGACCACCAAAAAAGCCGTCAAAAAAACCGTTAAAAAGCCCAAACCGACCAGCCTGCCCGAAACGTTCAGCCCGCAACTGGCCACGCTGATGGAAAAGGCCCCGGCCGGTGATTGGCGCTACGAAATCAAGTTCGACGGCTACCGCATCCTCGCCCGCATCGACGACGGCGAGGTGAAGCTGTTGACCCGCAACGGCCACGACTGGACCGCCAAACTGCCGTTGCAGGCCAAGGCCCTGGCCGAGATGAAGCTCGACGGCAGTTGGCTCGATGGCGAAGCGGTGGTGCTGAACGACAAGGGTTTCCCGGATTTTCAGGCGCTGCAAAACGCCTTCGAAATCGAGCGCTCGGTGGACATCGTTTATTTCGTGTTTGACGCGCCGTTCCTCCACGGCGTCGATCAGCGTGAGATGCCAGTGGAAGACCGCCGTGCGGCGTTGAAAAAAGCCTTGGGACGGAAGTCGCGGCAAGTGCTGCGCTTTTCGGAAGCCTTCACCGCGAACCATCAGGACATCGTCGAAAGCGCCTGTGCGCTGTCCCTGGAAGGCGTGATCGGCAAGCGCGCCGGCAGCCCTTATGTGTCACGCCGTAGCCCGGACTGGATCAAGCTCAAATGCCGCTTGCGCCAGGAATTCGTGATCATTGGTTACACCGCGCCGCAAGGTTCGCGCAGCGGTTTCGGCGCCCTGCTGCTGGGCGTCTATGACGATCAGGCGTTGGTGTATGCCGGGCGGGTCGGCACCGGGTTCAACCAGGCCAATCTCAAGTTGTTTCATGGGCAATTGCAGAAGCTCGAACGCAAAACCTCGCCGCTGGACAAGTCGCTGACAGCGGCGCAGGCCCGAGGTGTGCATTGGGTCGAGCCGAAGCTGGTGTGCGAAGCCGAGTTTGCCGAATGGACCCGCGAAGGCGTGGTGCGCCAAGCCGCGTTCATCGCCATGCGCACCGACAAACCGGCGACCGAAATCGTGCGTGAACAGCCCCAATCCCCCAAGGCGAACAAACCCGTGAGCGAAAAGAAAACCAGCAGCAAGGACAGCACCGTCGCCGGGGTCAAGATCACCCACCCCGATCGCGTCATCGACAAGGACAGCGGCACGCAGAAACTGCAACTGGTGCAGTTCTACGAAAGCATCAGCGAGTGGATTCTGCCGTTCTTGCGCAACCGGCCGGTGTCGCTGTTAAGGGCCCCCGAAGGCGTGGACGGCGAGCAGTTTTTCCAGAAACACGCCGAGCGCCTGGCGATCCCCCATATCAAGCACCTGGACCCGAACATCGACCTGGGGCATGCACGCCTGATGGAAATCGACAGCGTCCAGGCGCTGATCGGGGCGGCGCAAATGGGCGCGATCGAGTTGCATACCTGGGGCGCGACCCACGACAAGATCGAAACGCCCGACCTGTTTGTGCTCGACCTCGACCCCGACCCGGCGTTGCCGTGGAAAAGCATGGTCGAGGCGACGCAACTGACCCTGTCGGTACTTGATGAAATCGGTCTCGACGCCTTTCTGAAAACCAGCGGCGGCAAAGGCATGCACATCATTGTGCCGCTGGCGCGCAAGGATGATTGGGACACGGTCAAGGGGTTCGCCAAGGCCATCGCCCAGTTCATGGCGCAGCAGTTGCCGGAACGGATCACCGCGACCATGGGCCCGAAAAACCGGGTCGGCAAGATCTTCGTCGATTACCTGCGCAATACCCGTGGGGCCAGTACGGTGGCGGCGTATTCGGTGCGGGCGCGGCCGGGGTTGCCGGTGTCGGTGCCGATTGCACGGGATGAGTTGACGGCGCTGCATGGCTCGCAGGAATGGACCGTGGCCAATTTGCTGGAGCGGCTTGAAGGGTTGAAAGGTGATCCGTGGGAAGGGTATGCCAATCGGCAGAAGATTACGGCGAAGATGTGGAAGCAGTTGGGGGGCAAGAAGCCTTAGGTGTTGTGTTGAATGTACCGGCCTCTTCGCGGGCAAGCCTCGCTCCTACACAGGGTTATGCGAGACCTGTAGGAGCGAGGCTTGCCCGCGAAGGCGTCCTCAGATCAGAACGAAAACCGCCAACAACCCACCAAAAATCGCCCACTTCTCCAGGTAATAACGCGCACGATTGCGCTTCTTCAGCTCCTTGCCACGTAGGCGAACCTTGTAGATTTTGGTGAACAACCGGTTGATGCCACCTGTCTTGTCGCCCGCATCGTTCGGCGCGCCCGCCGCCGACATCACGGTACGGCTGAACCAGGCATTGAACGCCGACGCCCAGCGATACTTCATCGGCCGTTCTACGTCGCAGAACAAGATGATGCGGTTCTGGTCGGTGGTGTTTTCGGCGTAATGAATGAATGTCTCGTCGAACATCACCGCTTCACCGTCGCGCCAGTGGTAGTTCTCACCGTCGACGTTGATGTAACAACCGGCGTCGTTCGGCGTTTCCAGACCCAGGTGATAACGATACGAACCGGCATACGGGTCGCGGTGGCGCACCAGTTTTGAACCCGGTGGCAGTTCGGCGAACATCGCAGCCTTGATCGAGCCAATGCTTTGCACCAGTTCGGTGGTGCGCGGGCAGAGTTTCTCGGCCGAAGGGTGGCTGTCGCCGTACCACTTCAGGTAAAAACGCTTCCAACCGCTCTTGAAGAACGAGTTGAAACCCACGTCATCGTATTGGTTCGAGCGCTTGATCTCCCCGGCACGCAGCAGATTCTGGCCCTCGGCTCGGATTTCTTCCCAGTGCGCCTGCAACGGGCTCAGGTCCGGAAAGTCGGCCGGGTTGAGGTAAGGCTTGCTCGGGAGTTTGGAGAACAGATAAAGGAAGCAGTTGATCGGCGCCAGAAACGTCGAGTGGTCGCTCAACTGGCGGCCCAACTTGTGTCGCACACGACCGCGCAAGTGAACATACGCGATGGAAACAACATAAATAGCGGCAATGATAAGTTTCACGGCAATCGTCACAGGTCAGAAGTGAACAAACTGCGCCTAGCCGGCCAAGCGGTCTGGCACAGTGTCTGAATACGAAACAGCGGTCCAGGTGGCACGTCCTTGAGCCGATGCCAAAGTGGCATTGGATTGATAGGTGGCATTTTAGCCATGCTTTGTAACAAATAGTTAGCATCCAGATGTGAATATCTGTCCACTGATGCCACCAAAACGCCCGTGCGGCCTCAACGCCCTATCGTTTAAAGAGCCAGACCAGTACAATCGCCGCCAAACATTACGCGCCCCCCTTGGTTGATGACGGGAATGATCCCCGCCTCAGCGCACTTTCACTCGGGCCAAGCGCTCCATTGCTGCTGTCCACTTATTGCCAGATGGACCTTCCGCTTCTGACCGGGATGCATTTCCCGTGGTTTGAAAACCGGAACCGGGTACTGAATCGGTACTGCCGCACCCCTAGCTACTCTGAATGCTTCGCAGGAAAAACCTTTGATTTCTACAGCTAACATCACGATGCAGTTCGGCGCCAAGCCGTTATTCGAGAACGTTTCGGTCAAGTTCGCCGCGGGCAACCGCTATGGCCTGATCGGCGCCAACGGTTGCGGCAAGTCGACCTTCATGAAGATCCTCGGTAACGATCTCGAGCCGTCCGGTGGCCAGGTCATGCTCGAGCCGAACGTGCGTCTGGGTAAATTGCGCCAGGACCAGTTCGCCTACGAAGAATTCACCGTGATCGACACCGTGATCATGGGTCACGAAGAGCTGTGGAAGGTCAAGGCCGAGCGCGATCGCATCTACTCGTTGCCAGAAATGACCGAAGAAGACGGCATGGCCGTGGCCGAACTGGAAACCGAGTTCGCCGAAATGGACGGCTACACCGCCGAATCCCGTGCCGGTGAACTGTTGCTGGGCCTGGGTATCGGCATCGAGCAGCACTTCGGCCCGATGAGCGAAGTGTCCCCTGGCTGGAAACTGCGCGTATTGCTGGCTCAGGCGCTGTTCTCCGATCCTGAAGTGCTGTTGCTCGACGAACCGACCAACCACCTGGACATCAACACCATCCGCTGGCTGGAAAACATTCTGACCCAGCGCTCCAGCCTGATGATCATCATCTCTCACGACCGTCACTTCCTGAACAGCGTGTGCACCCACATGGCTGACCTGGATTACGGCGAGCTGCGCCTGTTCCCGGGCAACTACGACGAGTACATGACCGTGGCGACCCAGTCCCGCGAGCAACTGCTGTCGGACAACGCCAAGAAGAAAGCCCAGATTTCCGAGCTGCAATCGTTCGTCAGCCGCTTCTCGGCCAACGCCTCGAAAGCCAAGCAAGCGACCTCCCGTGCCAAGGCGATCGACAAGATCCAGCTGGCCGAGGTCAAGCCTTCGAGCCGTGTGAGCCCGTTCATTCGTTTCGAACAGAACAAGAAGCTGCACCGTCAGGCGGTCATCGTCGAGCGCATGGCCAAAGGCTTCGACGGCAAGCCACTGTTCAAGGACTTCAGCTTCCAGGTTGAAGCCGGCGAGCGCGTAGCGATCATCGGCCCGAACGGTATCGGTAAAACCACCCTGCTGCGCACCCTGGTCAATGAACTGACCCCGGACGCCGGCACCGTGAAGTGGACCGACGCCGCGGAACTGGGCTACTACGCCCAGGACCACGCGCACGACTTCGAAGACGACTGCAACCTGTTCGACTGGATGGGCCAATGGACCCAGGGCGGCGAGCAGATGGTTCGCGGCACCCTCGGCCGGATGCTGTTCTCCAACGACGAGATTCTCAAGTCGGTCAAGGTCATCTCCGGTGGTGAGCAAGGTCGCATGCTGTTCGGCAAGCTGATCCTGCAAAAGCCGAACGTGCTGATCATGGACGAACCGACCAACCACTTGGACATGGAATCCATCGAGGCGCTGAACCTGGCGCTGGAGAACTACCCGGGCACGCTGATCTTCGTCAGCCACGACCGTGAGTTCGTATCGTCGTTGGCTACTCGCATTATCGAACTCAGCCCTAGCGGTGTGATCGACTTTAGCGGTACTTACGATGATTACCTGCGCAGCCAAGGCGTGGTGTTTTAAGGGCAGCTTTTAGTTTCAAGCTGCAAGCGGCAAGTAGAAGCCCTGTCCATGTGACGGGGCTTTTTGCATTCGGGCTTTTGATCGTTCCCACGCTCTGCGTGGGAATGCCTCGAGGGACGCTCCGCGTTCCAATGGGACGCGGAGCGTCCCGGGCTGCATTCCCACGCGGAGCGTGGGAACGATCAGGTGGCGAGAAGTAGTTAGCCTGCTTCCTTTTATTCCCGGCCCACGCCATGATGCAGGTCTCCCACCGCCGCCCGCGAACGAGCCCTATGTCTGCGCAGCCACTGCCCCCGCAAAGCTCCATGGCGATCACCCTGCAGATCGTCTCCATCGTTTTCTATACCTTTATCGCCTTCCTCTGCATCGGCCTGCCGATTGCGGTGATTCCGGGGTATGTCCATGAACAACTGGGGTTCAGCGCGATCATTGCGGGGCTGACCATCGGTTGCCAATACCTGGCCACCCTCCTCAGCCGGCCGATGGCCGGGCGCATGTCGGACAGCGTCGGCACCAAGCGCGCGATTGTCTACGGCTTGTCGGGGATTGTGTTAAGCGGCTTGCTGACCTTGCTCTCGACCTTGCTGCAAAGCCTGCCGTTGTTGAGTCTAATGATCCTGATTGCCGGCCGGTTGCTGCTGGGGATCGCCCAGGGCTTGATCGGCGTCGGCACCATCAGTTGGTGCATGGGCCAGGTTGGCGCCGAGCACACGGCGCGCTCGATTTCCTGGAACGGCATCGCGTCCTACGGCGCCATTGCGATTGGCGCGCCGCTGGGGGTGGTGATGGTCGCCGAGTATGGCTTTGAAAGCCTGGGGATTGTCCTGTCGGTGCTGGCCTTGGGGGCGCTGTTGCTGATTCGCAACAAGCCATCGGTGCCGGTGATTCGCGGCGAACGCCTGCCCTTCTGGAACGTGTTCGGGCGTATTGCCCCGTTTGGCGCGAGCCTGAGCCTGGCGTCCATCGGCTACGGCACCCTGACCACCTTTATTACCCTGTATTACCTCAATCGTGGCTGGACCGGCGCGGCGTACTGCCTGACGGTGTTTGGGGTGTGTTTCATCCTGTCGCGGCTGTTGTTCATTTCCACTATCAGCCGATTCGGCGGCTTCACCTCGGCCATTGCCTGCATGACCATCGAAACCGTGGGCCTGGTGCTGCTGTGGCTGGCGCCGTCCACCGGGTACGCGTTGATCGGCGCCGGGTTGACCGGGTTCGGCCTGTCGCTGGTGTATCCGGCGCTGGGGGTCGAGGCGATCAAGCAGGTGCCCAACTCCAGTCGCGGCGCGGGGCTGAGTGCTTATGCGGTGTTTTTTGACCTGGCGCTGGCGATTGCCGGACCGCTGATGGGCGCGGTCGCGTTGAACCTGGGGTATTCGTGGATTTTCTTTTGTGCGGCGTTGTTGTCGGTGACAGGGTTGGGCCTGACATTAATGCTGAAACGCCGCGCAATGGCCTGATGCGCCCGACCTCTGTAGGAGCAAGGCTTGCCCGCGATGGCGTCCGTGAGACCGCCATCGCGAGCAAGCTTTGCTCCTACAAGGTTCGGCGTTATTGATCGGCGGTTTGCATCCCGGCCCGACTCGGTTTGCCCAGGGCATGGGAGAAAAACCGTCCCGCTTCCGAGATCAGGTTGCGGTGAATGTCCTCACGATCAACCCCATCGGCATCGGTACACAACGCCGGCATGGCGATGATCTGCTCTTCGTTGCACGGCGCCATGAACACAAAGTGCCCTGCCCCGGCCAGCAGCTTGAAGTCCGGCGCGATCGGCAGTTTGCGCGCCAGGGCAGCGGCGTTCTTGTCGAAAGCCACCAGTTTGTCGCCGTCGCCGCTGTACAGCAGCACCGGCACATGCACATCCGCCAGGGTGTGACGGCCGAACTTCAGGCTCAGCGGCGCCATCAGCAGCAAGGCGTGGACACGCGGGTCGGCCACCGGCTGCAAATCATCACGGTCGACAATCAGCTCGCCCTGGGTGTTGCAGGCATCGCGGTCGTCCGGTCGCTCCTGGCAATAGCGGCGCAGACGATCCAGGTCGGGCGTGGCACCGGACAGGATCAACGCCGTTTCGCCGCCCGCCGAGTAACCAATCACCCCCACCTGATCGGCGTTGACGAACGGCGCCAGCATGGCATCGCCCAGCGTCGCGGTAATGGCTTCGGAAATTTGCAGCGGCCGACCGTACAGGTTGCTCAAGGTGCCGAGACGGCTGTGATCCTTGGAGTTGTCGCCGGGGTGAATCACCGCCACCACCACAAAGCCCTTGCGTGCCAGCGAGGTGGCGAGGTCGTGCAAGGCCAGCGGCGTGCCGACGTTGCCATGGGACAGCATCAGCATCGGGAAACGGCCGATCGCCACGCGGGCGTCTTCGCTCGCTTCGACGGTGTAACCATCGAGTTTGCTGGTGTGTTCTTTATCGCTGGAGGGATAAAAGGCAATGGCGCGCATCGGCTGCAAATCCAGCGGATCGAGGAACGTCATCTCGTGATAGCCGACGCCCCAGTGCGCATGCAGCCCAGGCGCGGCGTGCACTGAAAGCAGGCTGCTGAGCAGGCATATCAGTAACGTTGCACAAAGACGCACCATGGGATGCCCCACCTTTGATACTTGCCTGAAAAGCCCGTAGTGCTCCGATGTACGGAGTACGCGGCCTCGTGCCAGTGTTTGCGGCCACCAAGGTCATTGCGCGACGGGGACGTTAACCCTCGACTGCATAACCTGGGCCAGAACCTATAAAACGGTCAAAAACAAAAAACTCTGTAACTGATCATTACGATGATCAGAATACAGAGTTTTTCGGGTATTACCTGAGCTGTTTAGTATTTTTTACGCAAGCCTTACACAGACCTTATGCCGCAGCGAACAGTTGATCGCTGATGTGCGTGTGAGCGTCGCTCAGGGCTTTGGTGCGCACTTCGTCACCGTAAGCCAGGCCATGGGCGCGAACGAACTCAATATCAGTGATGCCCAGGAAACCGAACAGCACTTTCAAGTAGTCTTCGTGCGCTACGCCGGTGGCTTGACCGACGTGGAGGCCACCCGAAGTCGAAACGATCACCAGTTTCTTGCCACCGCACAGGCCTTCCGGGCCGGCTTCGGTGTAGCGGAAGGTCTGGCCGGCCACGGCGATGCGGTCAATCCAGGCCTTGAGTTGAGTCGGGATGGTGAAGTTGTACATCGGCGCGGCAATGACGATGGCGTCGGCAGCAAGGAATTCAGCCAGGGTCGAAGCGCTCAGTTCGGCTTCGTGCTGTTGCGCGGCGTTGCGCAGCTCAGCGGTGGTGCCAGCGGCAACCAGGGTAGTGGATGAGAAATGGCTGATGGCGTCAGCAGCCAGGTCGCGGTAAGTGACGACGGCCGAAGCGTCAGCGGCTTGCCAGGCTTTGACCACTTCGCCGCTCAACTGACGGGACGCCGAGTTGTCACCCAAAATGCTCGAATCGATATGCAACAGTTTCATTTAAGGATCTCCAGGTGAGGATCGCCACCGGGCGATCTGATGGAGGGGATCCTACAGATGAATCTAATAGGTGATTAGCCCGCAACAATGCGATAGTTCGTCTCACTGATAGAACAATCGAGTCCAGATCATGCAAGACCTTAACGACCTCTACTATTTCGCCAAAGTCGTCGAAGCCGGTGGTTTCGCGGCCGCCGGGCGCTTGCTGGGGATTCCCAAGTCGCGGCTGTCGCGGCGCATCGCCGAGCTGGAAGAACGCCTGGGCGCGCGCCTGCTGCAACGCACCACTCGCCAACTGAAATTGACCGCCGTGGGCGAACGTTACTTGCGCCACTGTCAGGCGATGTTGCTGGAAGCGGAGATGGCCGACGAAGCGGTGGCCAGCATGTCCAGCGAACCCCGAGGGCGATTGCGGGTGTCCTGCCCGGTGGGGTTGGCCAATCAAATGTTGCCGACGATCATCAGCGACTTTCTCGGGAAATACCCGCAGGTCCAGCTGGAGGTCATGCTGGTCAACCGCCGGGTCGATCTGGTCACCGAAGGCGTCGATGTCGCCCTGCGCGTCCGCGAATTGGGAGATGAAGACCCATTACTGGTGACCCGACGCCTGCGTCAGGCGCAGACGCTCATGGTCGCCAGCCCCGCCTTCTTGCACGGCCGGGAAATCAACCATCCGGACGACCTCAAGAGTTTGCCGGTCCTCGGAGCGCTGGAACCCGACCGCATGGTGCATATCCGAATGCTCGATCAACAGGGTAAAAGCCATGACCTGGCAATGGAGGCACGGCTGGGCATTGACGACTTTATCGTGCGCCGCGCCTGCGCCCTCGCTGGCCAGGGCTTTACCGTTCTGCCAATGATGTATTGCGAGTCGGAGCTGGCGGACGGTTCATTGATCCAGTTGCTGCCCGACTGGTCGATGCCTGGCGGTTGGCTGCAAGCGGTCTACCCTCATCGGCGCGGGGTAATGCCGGCCGTGCGCGCCTGGCTCGACCACTTGATCGAATCATTCAATGCCTGTGGGGACCGATTGATATGAAGGCTGGACGCATGAACGAAGCGGATGTCGCGCAGTTTTGCCTGGGGCTGCCCGGCGCGCGGGAAGACTACAAATGGGGTGGCGTGCGGGTGTTTTCGATTGCCGGGAACAAGATGTTCGCGTTGCAGAACCTGCGGGGCGAATCCCTGGCGTTCAAGGTCGACAAGGATTTGTTTCTCGGCCATTGCGACCGACCGGGCATTCACCCGGCGCCGTACCTGGCCCGGGCGCAATGGATCATCATGCAGGCGCCCTACCCGCTGGGCGCCGAAGAACTGAAGGCGCTGCTGCAACGTTCACACCAACTGGTGGTGGGCAAGTTGCCCAAGCGCACTCAGGTCGGGCTGCTTCTTTAAAACAACGCCAGCAGGTTCGCACCGAGAAACAACTGGTCAATCCAGAACACCTGGTGCATGAGCACGATCAGCCAGAACACCAGTTGAAACGAAAGCTTGCGAGTCTTGTGCCGGAACACTTGCTGGGCCAACAAGGCGCCCGGCCAGCCACCGGCCAGTTCCACCGCGTGCAAGACGTTTTCCGGCGTGCGCCAGGTGTCGGCGCGGGCCTTGCGCTTGTCGCTCCAGTACAGGAAAAACGCGACCACGCTGACCACGCCGTAGGCCGCCAGCGGGATCACGGAAACCCCGCGCAGCCACACCATCAGCGAGCCATACAGCGGCAGCGCGCACAGGATGGCGAGCACCAGCAATTTCAAGCGTGGATGCTGGACTTCGCCCCCGGACTTGCGACCGGGGTTGTTGCGCGCGTTGGAATCACTCATGGCTTGGCGGCGGCCCAATCGACCCAACCGAACTGCCAGGTCGCCAGAATCACCAGGCCAAACGCAATGCGATACCACGCAAACACCGCGTAGCTGTGACTGGCAATGAACTTGAGCAGCGCCTTGACGGCAATCATCGCGAAGATAAATGCAGTGACAAAACCGATGGCGAACACCGGAAAATCCGCCGGGACGAACAGATGGCGGTACTTGAACCCCGAATACACCGCCGCTGCGACCATGGTTGGCATGGCCAGGAAGAACGAGAACTCGGTGGCGGTTTTGCGCGACAGCCCGAACAGCAGGCCACCGATGATCGTCGAGCCGGAACGCGAGGTCCCCGGGATCATCGCCAGGCATTGGGCGAAGCCGACTTTCAGCGCGTCCTGCCAGGTGATGTCATCGACCGTTTCGGCATGCACTTCGTGCTGACGCTTTTCGGCCCACAACATGATGATCCCGCCCACGACCAACGCCGCGGCCACGGTAATCGGGTTGAACAGGTAGTGGTGAATCAAATCGGAAAAAATCACCCCCAGTACCACGGCCGGCATGAAGGCAATCAACAGGTTGGCGGTAAAGCGCCGTGCGCTCGGCTGGGTCGGCAAGCCGACGACCACGTCGAGGATCTTGCGCCGGAACTCCCAGACCACCGCGAGAATCGCGCCTAGCTGGATGATGATGTTGAATGCAATGGCCCGCTCACCACCGAAGTCGAGCAAATCCGCGACGATAATCTGGTGTCCGGTACTCGAAATGGGCAAAAACTCCGTCAGCCCTTCTACAACGCCTAGAATCAGTGCCTGGAAGGCCGTCCAAAGATCCATCAATCCCCCAAAGGCAGCGCTCAAAGGCATGCCCCGTTAATATTTTTAGTTCGTTCACTGCGCTCAGCGTAGCTGAAGTCTCGCGCGCACAGGATCCCCACGAAACCGTAAAAATTCCGTGAAAAATCAACTTGGATTCAGGTTTTTCCGCGCGAGGCCGAAATCCTATCAGACAAGCTCCGATTACGCCGCCGTGTAATTGGACTTGGGTCGAATAGGCCCCACCGGCAAAGTGTGGTTGGATGCTCGCGATCGTTTATTACAAGAAGAAGAATCTGGAGTGACAGCGTTATGAACAGCTTACGCAGTGTGTCGATCAGCCGACGCTTGTGGCTCATCTTGATCGTGGCCATCGTGATGTTATTGACGTTGGGCATCTTGATGCTCAAACAGATTCACGACGACCTGTACCATGCCAAGGCGCAGAAAACCCAGCACGTGGTGCAGACGGCCAGTGGCATCCTGAACTACTACCACGACCTGGAAACCGCCGGCACCCTCACCCGCGAAGCGGCGCAAAAACAGGCGCTGACCGTGGTTCGCGGCCTGCGCTATGACCAGAACGACTACTTCTGGATCAACGACCTGGGGCCGGTGATGATCATGCACCCGGCCAACCCGAAACTCGAAGGCCAGAACCTCTCGGCGATCCGCGACCCGGATGGCTTTGCGCTGTTCAACGAGATGGTCGCCATCGCCAAGTCCAAGGGCGCCGGCATGGTTGACTACCGTTGGCCGAAACCGGGCGCCAGCGCGCCGGTGGAAAAAACCTCCTACGTCAAACTGTTCGAACCCTGGGGCTGGGTCATCGGTTCGGGCGTGTATGTCGATGACCTGCAAGCCGAATTCTACGGGCAGGTCTGGAAAGCTTCGTTTATCGGCATGGCAATTACCCTGATCATGGCGCTGCTGGTGATCATGATTGCCCGCAGCATCGTGCGTCCATTGCAGGAAACCGTAAACGCCATGGCCAATATCGCCAGCGGCGAAAGCGACCTGACCCGCAGCCTCGACACCCACGGCCAGGACGAAGTCACGCAACTGGCGCACCACTTCAACGCCTTTACCGCCAAGCTGCGGCAGGTGATCAGCCAGTTGCAGGTGTCGGCCAGCGCCCTGGGCCAGTCGTCCAGCGATCTGGGTAACGATGCGGCGCAGGCACAGCAACGCAGTCAGCAGCAGTCCCAGCAAATGGAACTGGTGGCGACCGCGATCAATGAAGTGACCTACGGCGTGCAGGACGTAGCGAAGAACGCCGAGCATGCGGCCAGTGAAATGCGCGACGCCGAGTCCCAGGCGCAACAGGGTCAGGTCAACATCGATGGCAGCTTGCAACAGATCGACAAGCTCTCCGGCACCATTGATCAAGCGGTGGAAGTGATTCGCACCCTGGCTGCCGAAAGCACCCAGATTGGCAGTGTGCTGGAAGTGATTCGCTCGATTGCCGAGCAAACCAACCTGCTGGCCCTCAACGCGGCCATCGAAGCTGCCCGGGCTGGCGAGCAAGGTCGCGGGTTTGCGGTAGTGGCCGATGAAGTGCGCCTGCTCGCCCAGCGCACACAGAAGTCCACGGCGGAAATCCAGGCGATGATCGAACGCCTGCAAAACCACTCCGAAGCGGCGGTCAAGGTGATCGGCGACAGCAGCCGCGCCTCGCAACTGACCATCGAACAGGCCGGGCTGGCCGGTGCGAGCCTGAACGCCATCGGCCAGGCCCTGCGCAACCTCAACGGGCTGAACGCCTCCATCGCCAGCGCCACACTGCAACAGGCGCATGTGGTGGAAGACATCAACCAGAACGTCACACAGGCGGCCGGGTTGTCCCACAGCACGGCGCTGGCGGCGGAACAATCGAGCCTGGCCAGTGTTCACCTCAGGGAATTGAGCGAGCAGTTGAACGGGTTGCTCAAGCAATTCCGGGTGTAAAGCGAAAGGATCGCAGCCTTCGGCAGCTACAGGGTTTGTGTACATCTGTAGGTGCTGCCCAAGGCTGCGATCTTTTGATCTAACCGCTACAATCCGCCCCCTCTTTCGACTCCTCCCAAGGAACCTCCATGTCCGGGCTTGAACTGTTTGCTGCCGCCCTCGGCGTGATCGCCGTCTGGCTGACGGTCAAACAGAACCCGTGGTGCTGGCCGATCGGGCTGGTGATGGTGCTGCTTTATAGCTGGATCTTCTTCGAGGTGAAGCTGTATTCGGACATGTTGCTGCAGGTGATCTACGCCGCGTTGCAACTCTACGGCTGGTGGCAGTGGACCCGAGCCGGCGATGCCCATGATGGCCGGCAAGTCAGCGCGCTGGATGCCCGGTCGATCATGCTCGGCCTTGCCGTGGGCGCCATCGGCAGTCTGTTGCTGGGCGCAGCCATGGCCCACTGGACCGACGCCGCGCAACCCTGGCTCGATGCCGCTCTGACGGGCTTCAGCCTGGTGGCGCAGCTATGGATGGCGCAAAAACGCGTGCAATGCTGGCCGCTGTGGATCGTCCTCGATGTGATCTTTGTCAGCCTGTTCATCTACAAGGGCCTGTACCTGACCGCGACCCTCTACGGCTTGTTTACCCTGATCGCGGTGCAAGGCTGGCGTGAATGGCGCGCCGATCCGGCGCTGCACGCATGAAAGCGCTGGTCCTGACAGGCCCGGAATCCAGCGGCAAAAGCTGGCTTTCGAGTGAAATCCAGGCGCATTTTGGCGGGCTGTTGGTGGGTGAGTACGTTCGGCATTTCATCGAAAGCCAAGCCCGCGAAACCTGCCTCGATGACATTACCGCCATCGCACTCGGCCAACTGGCCTGGGAAGATGAAGCACGAGCCAAACAGCCGTCACTGCTGATTCTCGATACACACCTGTTGAGCAATATCCTGTGGAGTCGCACGTTGTTTGGCGCGTGCCCGACGTGGATCGAGCCTGCATTGTTGGCACGGCACTACGACCTGCATTTGCTGCTGAGCCCTGAAACAGTGGTCTGGCACGACGACGGGCAACGTTGCCAGCCGCAACTGGAGGAACGCCAAGGGTTTTTCCAGGCGAGCCACGATTGGCTTGACCTTCACCGCCAGCCTTACCAGATATTGCAAGGTGATTGGCAACAGCGTAAAGACGCGGCATTCGCGGCAGTGAAACGCTTGCTCGAAGCCTGACACGGGCCCCCAGCCCTGGCGCAAGTGTCCATTCCTGAAACACCCCCTCCTGAGCGAACCCGCGAACTAAAGCGGTTCCCGCACTTCAGAGCGAAACTGTTAAACCTCTGATACAACCTGCGTTTCGCCGCTCTAGCGTGCAATGCCGCCCGCATGGGCGGCGTTTTTACGTGGTGCTGTCTCAGTGGCGTTACAAATATTTTTTGACAACCTCGAGATTTAAAGTCAACCCATTGTTTTTAAACGATAAATAAAAATCGGCACACCTTCTGCTCTCTACCTCGCAACGCTGAAAAGGGCCAGCGTCCCAATTACAGAAGGAATTGCCGCCGTGGGGAAATTTGATAGAAGCATCTACCGCCTCCTGCTGATCGGATGCGCGCTGGGCTCAAGTTTCTGCCTGCCCGTTCAGGCTGACAACGGCATCATTACGATCAAACGTGATGTCCAGACGCGCAACGCCGTGGTTCCACCGCTGATCCCTGACCCTCACCCCACCACCGTTAACGCCAACCCTTCGCAACATATCCTCAATCAAACGAACGAGTTGAGCGACGGTGATTTTGCCGGTGTTGCCAGCGGTGCAGGCATCAGTCAGATGGTGACGCAAAACACCAACAACCTGGGCGGCAATATCAGCAATCAGTCCCAACTGTCCAACCTCCCCGGCGGGCGTTCGGGAAACTCGGGCAGCGGCATCGCCAACATGGTCAATTCGAACGTCCAGCAAGGCCTGGGTGCTCTGAAAATCATAACGGGAGACCGTTAGCATGAATCGTTCGCTGCTGATTATCGCCATGTTTTGCAGTGCCTCGTCCTTTGCCCAGTCTCCCGTCATCGACAACGCGGACATCGACAGTTCGGGCGCGCAGTACCAGGGCAACCTCGGGGTCAACCAGGCCGCCGGCGATCAGCAACAACAGGTCAACGCCCGGGCCATCGCCATTGGCAACAACGCCCATGCATCCACACAGATTCGCCAACGGTTGCATTCACCTGCAGACCCACGCATCGACGCCAGCGCCAGCATTCAAGGTAACGCCTTCAGCAACGGTAACGGCGTGCTGGGCGTCAACCAGAGCGCGGGCGGCAACAACCAGCAGGCCAATGCCCTGCGGATCAGCATCAGTACACAGCCGCAAAGTATCGACGACAGCGTCCTCCTGCAACAGAACGTGGCGCTGATCAACAACTCCGATCCAACTGACTCCGCACCAGGCTATCGCCGGGTCGCTACAAGCGATCAGGCCTTCACCGGTAGCCGTGGAGTTATTCAGTTGAATCAGAGCGCCGGGGTGGGAAACCGAACGGCCAACACCGTGAGCGTACGGGTCGCGGATTGACCCAAAACAGGTAAAAAAAACAACACTTAACCTATAAATCAGTACGGAGAATCACCATGAAACCTTCGATGGCAATCAAGCCTCTGGTTTTCGCAATTGCTGCGGTCATGGCTGTTGCTGTACAAGCTGGACAAAGTGACGACCACCATAATGGCCACCACAATGGCCACAATAACAACGGTCAGCACACCCCTCCTCCAACCCGGATCCCTGTCTACGCGACTGCGAATGCGTGGGATACCCAAAGTAGTACCGATAACCGCATTAGCAACGCCGGGACTGTCAACAGTGCCGAGATGAATAACTCTGCTACAGGCACCAGCGGCAACGTCGGCGTCAACGTGGCTGGCGGCGACGGCAACCAACAAGACAACGCAGCCGCTATTGCAAACGCCGCAGCTGCCGCTCCTGATAATGCGTTCGTGTTCGGCACCGCCAGTGCCACGGCATCCGTCACCCAAACCAGCCGCAACAACCGGGTCGACAACTACGGCAGCCAAGCTACGGCTTCTATGAGCGGTTCGGCTAATGGCGGCAGCGGCAACATGGGCGTCAACGTGGCGGCCGGCGACCTGAACCAGCAGAAAAACACCATGGCCATTGCTAACACCAATGCTCCATTGGGTAACGCCACAGCCACCGCCTCTGCTACACAAACCGGCCCTGGCCTGACCGTTAATAACAATGCCGATCGGACCTACCGCGTCGATACGCTGACCTTTACCACCTCGGCCAGCGGCAGTAAAAACTATGCCAACGCAAGCGCAGCGTCCGGCAGTAAAAGCTCCTCATCGAGCTTTGACGTGAGCGGTTCGAAAAGCTTCGATGCCAGTGGTTCAAAAAGCTACGAGAAGAGCAGTTCTTCTAGCTCTAATTTGAATGCTTCGTTGAACGCTACGCTGGATGCTTCGGCTGCGGCTTCTCAAAATGCTGCCTGGGATAATGGCTATCACCATTCGGGTAGCAGCAGTTCGTCTTCCGACGCGTCTCTGAACGCATCGCTTGACGCCACGCTGGACGTATCGATCGATAAGTCGCACAACAAGTCGGGCAGTTCGTCGTTCGATAAGTCGTTCGATTCCTCGTTCGAAAAATCCGGCAGCAAGTCGCACCAATCCGAGTATGAAAAACAGAAAGCCTACGCTGAAAGCAGTTCATTTGATCTGAGCAACACCTACTCCTATCAAGTGCTGACTCCAACTGGCTGGGCCAACCCTGTAACCAACACTGCAACCCTGAGCGGTTCGGTGAACGGCGGCAGCGGCAACCTGGGTGTCAACGTGGCTGCTGGTGTGGGCAACCAACAAAGCAACTCGCTGGCCATTTCCAACAACTCGTTCTAATGGCTGTCTTTTGGGGCCCCCTCACGGGGGCCTTTTTCAACAACAACCAGAAGGCGTCCCACCATGCGCATCATCGCCTTGGCAATTTTGCTTTGCGTGGCCAGTGTGATCGAGGCTGCACAAATGCCGCTTTCCGTCCTTCCGGGCGGCGCGGTGGTGTACAAGCCGATCCAGAGCGTACGCGAGCGTAAATTTGCTGACCTGGTGCAACAGAAAACCGACTTCAGTTGCGGCGCCGCGGCGCTGGCAACCATCTTGCGCCAGGCCTATTGGCTTGACGTGAGTGAAAATCAAATCATTGAAGGCATGCTGGCCCACTCGGATCAAAATCTTGTCCGCGTCCAGGGCTTCTCCATGCTCGACATGAAGCACTACGTGGAAAGTATCGGCATGCGGGCCCGTGG
This sequence comes from Pseudomonas sp. Emmai, assembly GCF_055179735.1. Classification (NCBI taxonomy): domain Bacteria; kingdom Pseudomonadati; phylum Pseudomonadota; class Gammaproteobacteria; order Pseudomonadales; family Pseudomonadaceae; genus Pseudomonas; species Pseudomonas sp. Emmai. The sequence continues at coordinate 4,197,369 of NZ_CM143685.1, forward strand.
CTACCGGGTGGCGACGGAAACGTTGAGCGAAATCAAAATCCCCGTAGTGGTCCTCATGGACATCCGTGGCTACAAGCATTTTGTGGTCTTGCAAAGAGTCCACCAAGGCTGGGTCTATATCGGCGATCCGGTACTCGGCCATAAACGTTACAGCGTCGACGACTTTGTCAAAGGCTGGAACGGCATCATCTTTGCCGTCATCGGCCAGGGCTACGACAAATCCAATGCGTTGCTCGAGCCCCCCCTGCCGCTGACTGCCAAAAACCGCCTCAACATGTTCAGCCCGGTGCAAGACGCGGAGTTGATGGATTTCGGATTCATCCAAAGCGACTTCTTCTAATAACAAGGGAGCATGAAGCTCCGGGAGCATCCAATGAAAACTTCAACCTGGCTGGCTGTGGTTTGCCTGGCCGCCAGCCTGCCAACCCAGGCAGAGACGTTCAAACCCATTGAACTGAAGGATCAGGAGTTGGCGACCCTGCGAGGCCGATTTGTCATGCCGGGACGTATCGTCAGTTTCGGCATTGTCATGACCAGCACTTGGCAGAATGCCGAAGGCCAGTTGATCGGGGCGACGTCCGCGATGCAAATTCAACAATCGACCATCAAACCCCAGTTCTATGTGTCGATGATTGACGAAAAACCTGCTGGCCAAACGAGTTCGCAAGGCTCCGGCTCCGGCGCAGGGACAGGCACCGTCACGGGCGGCGGCGGCCTCAACACGACAGAAGGCGTTACTCAAGTAGTACGTGCTGCCGGCGACAACAACACCGCCTACAACAACGTAGATATCAACGTCGCAAAAGCTAGCCAGGTCAACCCGTCATCCGCAACGCAACCGCAGGGTCAGGCATTGACCCCTGGAACGACGTTAGTGGGCAACAATGGTGCGGGCTCGCTCAGCGTTTCCTCAACCGGTAGTGGAGTTCAACTCAACATCGTGGCTAACAACAACCAGGGCAGCACCATGCAGCGCCTGGCCCAGGGTGGACTGATGCAGAACACGACTTTGCTCGGCAGTAGCAACCAGGTCCGCAACTTGACATCTCTCAATGTTGTGCTGCGTGACAACGTGCCGACAGCCGGATCCGTGAGCGGCAATCTGGACCAGCTCAAAGGTCTTCGCACTATCGGATTCTGATCTACGCTCAGTCTCATTCAGATCTAATCAGAAGGGACGGCTAACCCATGCACCGATCGTTAACGTTCAGAGCTATCGTCTGTTTGAGTAGCCTGACCCCGGCAACACTGCTCTACGCAGCACCGGACCCTCAGGTCGAAGCATTAAAACAAGAACTCACGGAGTTGAAACAGCGTTATGAAGCACAACAGAACGCGCTGATGGTACTTGAACAGCGCGTTCGCCAAGTCGAAGCAGCACCTGCGACACCGGCGCCCAAACGCCTGACCAAATCCCCGGCCGAGCCGGTCAAGAGTGGTCAGACGGTGGCCTCCGGTGCGCCAGGCACCACCGGCAGCTCATACGGCCAATCGCTCAAGGATGATTCTGAGCCTGCGCAAAGCGTCTCCAACCTGTATGACGAAGCCAGCGGCTTCTTCGGTGGCGGCAAGTTCAGCCTCGAAACCGGCGTGACCTACACGCACTACGACACGCGGGCATTAACGCTCAACGGCTTCCTGGCACTGGACTCGATTTTTCTCGGCAACATCAACCTCGACCGCATCAAGGCCGACAACTGGACCCTGGACCTGACGGGGCGCTACAACGTGGCACAACGTTGGCAGTTCGACATCAACGTCCCGATTGTTTATCGCGAATCGACGTATTCCTCCGGCGGCGCGGGTGGCGCAGGTCCGGTGACGTCGGACGCAACCGTGACCCGGGACCCGACCATCGGCGATATTAACGTCGGCGTTGCGTACAAGTTTCTGGATGAGTCGGCCAACTGGCCCGACGCGGTCGCGACACTGCGCGTCAAGGCCCCAACCGGCAAGGACCCTTACGGCATCAAGCTGGTCAGTGACCCGGCCAACGATAACCTCTCGGTACCCGAGGACTTGCCGACTGGCAATGGTGTCTGGGCGATCACGCCGGGGATCTCGCTGGTCAAGACCTTCGACCCTGCCGTGCTGTTCGGCACGTTGTCCTACACCTACAACATGCAGGACTCTTTCAGCGACATCAGCCCGCAGGTCGGCTCCAAAGTCAAAGGCGACGTGAAACTGGGCGATTCCTGGCAGGTTGGCGCCGGCATTGCGTTCGCGTTGAACGAGAAGATGAGTATGTCGTTCTCGGTCACCGATCAGTTCGCCCGCAAGAGCAAGATCAAGCCGGACGGTGGCGATTGGCAGTCGATTTCCAACAGCGATTACAACGCGGCCAACTTCAACATCGGCATGACCCTGGCCGCAACGGACAACCTGACGATCGTGCCCAACCTGGCCATAGGCCTGACCGAAGACTCGCCAGACTTTTCCTTCAGCCTGAAATTCCCGTACTACTTCTGATCCACAACGGCAAAGCCCCGCTGCGACTTCAATCGCAGCGGGGCTTTTTATTGGTGGGCCTTCGAAAGATCGCTCCTACAGGTACGCGCGGATTCCTTGTAGGAGCTGTCGAGGGAAACGAGGCTGCGATCTTTTGATCTTTGCGTCTAACGAATCTGATGCTTGTGCAACAACCGGTAGAACGTAGGCCTGGATATCCCCAAGACCTTGGCGGCGATGCTCAAATTGTCGCTGTGGCGGTTAAGTACGTCGCACAAGGCCTGGCGTTCAGCCCGGGTCTTGTAGTCTTCCAGCGTCCCCATCGGCGCGGCTATGGTTAGCTGGCTGATCAGCCCCAAGTCTCGCGCTTCGATCTGCCGGCCTTCGGCCAATACCAACCCGCGACGCACCCGGTTGGCCAGCTCGCGAACATTGCCCGGCCAGTCATGCTTGCCCATGGCAATCAGCGCATCTTCGCTGAAGCTGCGGGGGCGACGACCGGTTTCATGGCTATAGAAATGCGAAAAGTGGTTAGCCAGCATCGAGAGGTCGCCGTGGCGCTCACGTAGCGGCGCGGTGACTACTTGCAGAACGTTGAGGCGGTAGTACAAGTCTTCGCGAAAGCGTTTCTTCTCGATGGCGGCTTCAAGGTCGACGTGGGTCGCCGCCAATACCCGCACATCCACCGGAATCTGCTGGCTGCCGCCGACATGCTCGATGTGTTTTTCCTGGAGAAAGCGCAGCAGATTGGCTTGCAGCTCCAACGGCAGGTCGCCGATTTCATCGAGAAACAGCGTGCCGCCGTTTGCCGCCTCGATCCGCCCGATCTTGCGCTGATGCGCGCCGGTGAAGGCGCCTTTCTCGTGACCAAACAGTTCGGACTGGATTAAGTGTTCCGGAATGGCACCGCAGTTGATCGCCACGAAAGGTTTGCTGTGGCGCTGGGATTGTCGGTGCAGGGTGCGGGCGACCAGCTCTTTGCCGGTGCCGCTTTCGCCACGGATCAGTACCGGCGACTCGGTAGGCGCCAGTTTGCTCAGCAGCTTGCGCAGTTCGCGGATCGGCTTACTGTCACCGAGCAGCTCGTGTTCCGGCTGATCGATGTGAATCGTGCCCTGCCCGCGCAGTCGCGCCATGCCGAACGCGCGCCCCAGTGTCACCTGGACCCGGGCCACATCGAACGGCAAGGTGTGGAAGTCGAAAAACCATTCGCACACGAAGTCCCCGACGTTCTGCAAGCGCAGAACTTCCTGATCGAGCACCGCGATCCATTCGGTGCCGCTGCGGCTGATCAGTTCCTTGACGGCTTCGGGACGTTCCAGATGGAACGGCTGCAATCGCAAGAGACCGACATCGCATGTTCGGTCGGCGGCGTTTTCCAGCGTACAGCTGTCAACATCCCACCCAACAGAACGCAAACCCGGCAAAAGACGATGGCAATCGTCGCAAGGATCAACCACTAACAGACGTCGTAAGGCAGGCGCTTCGATCATGACTGTTCCTTGGCGCCAAATTTAAGGAAATATTATTAAAAACAGTCATTTGGCGGACCTGGCTGTAACATTAGCAAGAATTTGACAGGGCCTTGTATCAATTGCTTATAGGAGTGTTAACTGATTAGTTATAAGAACAGGCTTCGTTAGTTGCCTAACGACTTGAACCTTTCATTCAGCTTTCAATCACTGCCTGAACATTGAGTATATGAAAGAAAGTTGAATTTTCTTTGGATTGTGTGTGACCCGACCCCCTATTGAGGGCATCAGTACAAGTAACCAGCCGAACGGTAAGCCCAACCGACGGCATGTCACTTGATTGGGCATACAGAGAGAAAACCCCATGACCGCCCCGCTCCGTATCAACGAAGCTCTTTTGATTGCCGACCGCGCGTTCAAGCCATTTAAATGCGTGGCCTGGGCCCCACAAGACGGCAACGGTGAACTCAGCCTGAGTGTCATCGATCGCACCACCAACCGCATTGGCCGCGCGCAGATCCCCTGCAGCGCCTATTCCGATCCGGTACAACTTGAACACTTGCTGGAACAAGCGCGTAAAGCGTTGAGCGAAGATGGCTACACGCTGCAATCGTGGTCCATGCCGCATTAATTATTCCGCCGGATATACATTCCCTGTAGGAGCAAAGCTTGCTCGCGATGGCGCCCTCGAAATAGCCATCGCGAGCAAGCTTTGCTCCTACTGTGCTGTTAGCTCAATATCAACTGGGTCCAAAAGACACTGTTCTGGCACACAGCGACCCTCCGCCTGTTAGTTATGACAGTTGTGCGCTCATGCATTCAGGGATTGAATGTTTCGCACGCGCCGTCACCCGCCCGGTTACCGGGATCGGGTCGATTGGCAAGGAGATGCGTGCATGCCAACCCAGACCGCTTTTGCCCGCCCTGCCACCCTGAATCAAGCCGGGCATCTCGACCCTGATTTTGCCGCGGCGGGCAAAACCCAAGTGTATTTCGCCGGCAGCTCCTCCAGCATGGCCAACGGTATCGCCATCGACGCGGATGGCCGTTTGTTGGTCGCGGCCAAGGTCGGCACCCACGGCGGCAGCCGCTTCGGTCTGGCCCGTCTGCTGGAAAATGGCTCGGCGGACCTGTCCTTCGGCAATCAGGGCAGCCTGATCGGGCAGTTCGCGCTGGGTTTCGAGGCCATGGCCAGCAAAGTCCATGTCCTGCCCTGCGGTTCGATCCTGCTGGCCGGCCTGCATTACGAAAACGCGCATCGCACCTTGCCCGCCCTGGCGCTGTTCAACCCCGATGGTCAACGGGTTCGAGACTTTGGCGACGACGGCCGCCTGGTGGTGCGGCTACCGGGCGACCTGTCCCGAGGCTTGCGTGACGACTGGTTGCCACCTGGTGTGCCGGGCGCCGAAGCCTGTGATATCTGCGTGCAGGAGGACGGGCGGATCCTGCTGCTGGCCAATCATCATTTCGAACTGGCCGATCACGCCGGCCTGCTGATCCGCCTCAACACCGATGGCACACTGGACAACGATTTCAACGGCCGTGGTTTCGTCGTGGTCAGGCATCTGCTGATGAATACCTGGCTCGGCAGCCTGATGGTGCAACGGGACGGACGAATCCTCGCCGGCGGTGCGATCAATTTCCCCGGGGAAGGCTTGCTGGCGCGCTACCACGTCGATGGCACGCTGGATAACAGCTTCGCCGTGGATGGCTTCATGACTTTCCAGGCCCAGGGACGCAGCGCGCTGATCAGCCAGATCGTCCAGCAGGCCAATGGCGACTTGCATTGTTTTGGCAGCAGCCGTGACCCGATGCACTGCCTGTCACTCAAACTGCACAGCAACGGGCGCCCGGATAATCATTGCAATGGCGGCCAGCCGCAGCACCTGGAAATCGGCCACACCGCCAGCCAATGGACCGCCGCCCAGGTTCAGCCCGATGGCAGCGTGCTGGCCGTGGGGGCCACCGTCGGCGGTATCGAAGCCGACTTCATCCTCGCCCGTTATTTGCCCCAAGGGCAGCTGGATCGCAGCTTCGCCAATGGCATCGGTTGGGTGCGCACTCGTCTGGGCCGCAGCCTCGACACCGCCACTTCCCTGGCCGTGCAGGCCAACGGCCGAATCGTCGTCGGCGGTTACTCACTGGACGGCAATTACCGCGCGGTGGTGGCGCGCTACCTCGCCTGACAAGCGGCGGCGCTTGATCTTCCCTGCCCCTTGCGGCAAGTTGCGCGCTTCTTAATACAAGGAGTAGCCGATGTCCGGTTCGATAACCCAGGCGTTCGCGCATAACTTTCTCGGGCACTCTCCCCGCTGGTACAAAGCAAGCATTGTCGGTTTTCTGATACTGAACGCCCTGGTGTTGTGGACGGTCGGGCCGATAGCGGCCGGATGGCTGCTGGTCCTGGAGTTCATCTTCACCCTGGCCATGGCACTCAAGTGTTATCCGCTGATGCCCGGCGGATTGCTGTTGATCGAAGCGCTGCTGCTGAAGATGACCACGCCCCAGGCGCTGTATGACGAGCTGGTGCACAACTTCCCGGTGATCCTGCTGCTGATGTTCATGGTGGCCGGCATCTATTTCATGAAAGACCTGCTGCTGTTTCTGTTCTCGCGCCTGTTGCTCGGGGTTCGCTCCAAGGCGCTGCTGGCGTTGCTGTTTTGTTTTCTGTCGGCCTTCCTCTCGGCGTTTCTCGATGCCTTGACTGTCACGGCGGTGATCATCAGCGCGGCCGTGGGGTTTTACTCGGTGTATCACCGCGTCGCCTCGGGCAATGATCCGCGCAAGGACAGCGCCTTCAGCGACGATAAGCACCTGCCGACACTGCATTACCAAGACCTCGAGCAGTTCCGCGCGTTCCTGCGCAGCCTGCTGATGCATGGCGCCGTGGGTACCGCGCTGGGCGGCGTGTGTACGCTGGTCGGTGAGCCGCAGAACCTGTTGATCGGCCACGAGATGGGTTGGCATTTCGCCGAGTTCTTCCTCAAGGTCGCCCCGGTTTCCCTGCCGGTGCTGGCCGCCGGCCTGGTGACCTGCGTGCTGCTGGAGAAGCTGCGCTGGTTCGGTTACGGCCCCCTGCTGCCGGACAACGTACGTGCGGTGCTGGCCAACTACGCCGCCGAAGACAACGCCGAACGCACCTCGCGCCAGCGCGCGGCGCTGCTGGTACAGGGCGCGGCGGCGTTGATCCTGATTGCCGGGCTGGCGTTTCATATCGCCGAAGTCGGGCTGATCGGTTTGATGGTGATCGTGTTGATCACCGCGTTCACCGGCATCACCGAGGAACACCACATCGGCAACGCCTTTAAAGACGCTATGCCGTTTACCGCGCTGCTGGTGGTGTTCTTCGCCGTGGTCGCGGTGATTCATGACCAGCAACTGTTCACGCCATTGATCCAGTGGGTGCTGGCCCTGCCGGCGGATCAACAGCCGGGCATGCTGTTTATCGCCAATGGCCTGTTGTCGGCGATCAGCGATAACGTGTTTGTCGCAACGATCTACATCACTGAAGTGAAACAGGCATTCATCTCCGGCCACATGAGCCGCGAGCATTTCGAGACGCTGGCGATTGCGATCAACACCGGGACCAATCTGCCCAGCGTCGCGACGCCCAATGGCCAGGCGGCGTTTCTGTTTCTGCTGACGTCGGCGATTGCACCGCTGATTCGGTTGTCTTACGGGCGGATGGTGTGGATGGCGTTGCCATATACGGTGGTGCTGGGAGGGTTGGGGTGGTATGCGGTGAGTTTCTGGCTGTAACACCACGGTGATCGTTCCCACGCGCTGCGTGGGAATGCCTCAAGGGACGCTCCGCGTTCCAATGGGACGCGGAGCGTCCCAGGCTGCATTCCCACGCAGAGCGTGGGAACGATCATTACGCGGGACGGAGGATGTATTGCTCGATGGCTTGGGCCGCGCCATCTTCGGTGTTGGCGCCGGTCACCACATCGGCCTGGCGTTTCACCGCCTCTTCCGCCTGGCCCATGGCAATCGACAACCCGGCACGATGGAACATCGCCGGGTCATTGCCGCCGTCGCCCAGTGCCGCAGTCTGCTCCAGCGGCACGCCGAGGAACCCGGCCAGTGTCGCCAGCGCATCCCCTTTGTTGGCTTGCATCGCCGTCACGTCGAGGTAAATCGGCTGTGAGCGGGAGACTTGCGCCTGGCCTTCCACTTTCGGCAGCAGAAGCGCTTCCAGCTCGATCAACAAGTCCGTGTTGTTGCTGGTGGCGACGATCTTGTCGATCCGCTCCAGGTACGGTTCAAAACTCTCGACCACCACCGGCGGATAACCCAGACCGTGCTGTTCTCGAGGAACCATCGGACCGTGCGGGTCTTTCAACAGCCAATCGCCACCGCTGAACACCCAGATTTCGATGTCCGGCCGGTCGGCAAACAGTGCCAGCGCGGTCAGTGCGGCCGTCGCCGGCAAGTAATGCGCAACCAGCAAACTGCCGTCCGGATTGACGATGGTGCCGCCATTGAACGCCGCGGTCGGCAGATCAACGCCCAGGGCTTCGATCTGCTGCAACATGGCTTTCGGCGGACGGCCGGTGGCCAGGCTGAACAGCACGCCGGCCTCGCGCAGTGCGCGGACCGCGTCGATGGTGCGCTGGCTCAGGCTGTGATCGGGCAGCAGCAAGGTGCCGTCCATGTCGCTGAGCAGAAATCGGATGGGTTGTTGCGTAGCGTCACTCATCCGAGGCTGTGCCAGACGCGACCATCGCGGGCCAGCAGGTCCTCGGCGGCTTGTGGGCCGTCTTCACCGGCCGGGTAGCTCTGCACGCTCGCATCCTGCTGCCAGGCGTCGAGGAACGGCTGCACGGCGCGCCAGCCGTTCTCGATGTTGTCAGCGCGCTGGAACAGCGTCTGATCGCCTGTCAGGCAATCGTAGATCAGGGTTTCGTAGCCAGTGGACGGTTGCATCTCGAAGAAGTCCTTGTAGGCGAACCCCAACTCGATGTTGGCCATTTTCAACGCCGGCCCCGGCCGCTTGGCCAGCAGGTCGAACCACATGCCTTCGTTGGGCTGGATCTGGATCCGCAGGTAGGTCGGCTGCAACTCGTCGACCTCGGTGTCGCGAAACTGCGCGTACGGCGCCGGCTTGAAGCAGATGACGATCTCGGTGTCGCGCACGCTCATGCGCTTGCCGGTGCGCAGGTAGAACGGCACGCCGACCCAGCGCCAGTTGTCGATCATCACTTTCAGCGCGACGTAGGTTTCGGTGTTGCTGTCAGGCGCGACGTTGCCTTCCTGGCGGTAACCGGCCAGTGGCTTGCCATCGACTTCGCCGGCAGCGTATTGCCCACGTACCGAGTTGGCCCGCGCATCTTCGACGGACCAGGGGCGGATCGCACCGACCACCTTGGCCTTCTCACCGCGCACCGCATCGGCGCCAAACGCGGCCGGCGGTTCCATGGCGACCATCGCCAGCAACTGGAACAGGTGATTGGGCACCATGTCCCGCAGGGCGCCGGTGTGTTCGTAAAAACTGCCACGGGTTTCCACGCCAACGGTTTCGGCGGCGGTGATTTGCACGTGGTCGATGTAATGGTTGTTCCAGAACGCTTCGAACAGGCTGTTGGAGAACCGGCTGACCAGAATGTTCTGCACGGTTTCCTTGCCCAGGTAGTGGTCGATCCGGTAGATCTGCTTCTCCGACATGACCTTGAGCAAGCACGCGTTCAAGGCTTCGGCGGTTTGCAGGTCGGAGCCGAACGGTTTTTCGATCACCACCCTTCTGAAGCCTTCGGGCGTCTCTTCCAGCAAACCGGCGCTGCCGAGGCGGCGCACCACTTCACTGAAGAAACGCGGTGCGGTGGCCAGGTAGAACACCGCATTGCCCGTGCCGCTGTCGGCGATTTTCGCCGCCAGCGCTTGATAAGTGCTGTCGTCCAGGAAGTCGCCCTGGACGTAGCTGATGCCTTTGGCGAGCTTGGCCCACAAGGTCGGGTCAAGGGCTTCATCGCCCTTGCCGACCTTGGCGGCCGCTTCGGTGCGAATGAAGTCTTCGAGCTTTTGCGCGAAGGCTTCATCGCTGATGGCGTTGTGGTCAACGCCGATGATCCGCAGTCCATCGCCCAGCAGGCCATCGCGACTGAGGTTGTACAGGGCCGGCATCAACAGACGCTTGACCAGGTCACCATGGGCACCGAACAGGAACAGCGTGGTCGGTGGTGCGGGTTCTGCCTTGGATTTCCTGCGGATCGTGTTGGTCATTTTTTCGGAGTCTCCACATGGCCGCCGAAGCCGAAACGCTGGGCCGAGAGGATTTTGTCGCCAAAGGTGCCCTGGCCGCGCGAGCGGTAGCGCGAGAACAGCGAGTTCGACAGCACCGGTACCGGCACCGCTTGTTCCATGGCAGCTTCGATGGTCCAGCGACCTTCACCGCTGTCGGCCACTTCGCCCGAATAGCCGTCAAGCTTCGGATCGCTGGCCAAGGCGTCGGCGGTCAGGTCGAGCAACCACGAGGACACCACGCTGCCACGACGCCAGACTTCGGCGATGTCGGCCACATTCAGGTCGAAACGCTGGTCTTGCGGCAGGATCTCGCTGGATTTGGTCTTGAGAATGTCGAAGCCTTCGGCGAAGGCCTGCATCATTCCGTATTCGATGCCGTTGTGGATCATCTTCACGAAGTGACCCGAACCTGCAGGGCCGGCGTGGATGTAGCCGCGTTCGGCACGATCGTCTTCGGACTTGCGGTCCTTGGTGCGCGGGATGTCACCCAGGCCCGGCGCCAGACTTTCGAACAGCGGATCGAGGCGCGTGACGGTCTCGGCGTCGCCGCCGATCATCATGCAGTAGCCGCGCTCCAGGCCCCAGACGCCGCCGGAGGTGCCGACGTCGATGTAGTGCAGGCCTTTCTCCGCCAGGGTTTTCGCCCGGCGAATGTCATCTTTATAGAACGTGTTGCCGCCGTCGATGATGGTGTCACCGGCTTCGAGCAGGTTGCTCAGGGTGTCGATGGTGTCTTCGGTCGGTGCGCCGGCCGGCAACATGACCCAGACCGCACGCGGCTTGGCCAGGCCGGCGACCAGTGCAGGCAGGTCGGCAACGCCGGTGGAGCCTTCTTTTGCCAGGTTCTCGACGAAGGCGGTATTGCGGTCGTAAACAACGGTGGTATGCCCGTTGAGCATCAGGCGCCGCGCAATATTCCCGCCCATGCGGCCCAGTCCAATAATCCCGAGTTGCATGTGCTGATGCTCCTTACTACAAATAATGTGTGTCAAAGGTTATAGCCCAACGCGACTAATGTGGGTTAGTCCAGAGCGCCGGGATGAAGTTTCCGGGCATTGTGCCCGATCCTGATTGATAACGTCGGGAATCGTGCTGAAGACACACCGACCATTAAAAATAAAAAAGTTCCATTCACAGGCAAAAGAAATCAAAATCGGCGCCGATAGTGAGGGTGTCGCTCGCAAGAACGACACAACCACAGTTGAAGCAGGCCATTTGCGAGGTGAGCAATGGACACAATCGTTACCGCACGTCCCCCACAAACTCTCTACGTCACGATCCGTCGTGATGAATTGCGCCAATTGAAAGACGAGCGTGACACCTTGAAACACCAGGTGGCCCAGCTCCGGCAATTGTTGCAGCAACAGGCTCAGCTGTCCGGGCAAGCGATGCCCGCGTTGAACGCCTGATTTCCGGCAACACCTCTGCCTTGTGGCGAGGGGGCTTGCCCCCGTTGGGGCGCGAAGCGGCCCCCTCTTTCCCGGTATCGCCAATAAAGCTAAGGACTGCTGAGCAGTCCGACGGGGGCAAGCCCCCTCGCCACAGCCCCCCCTCGCCACAGCAAACCCCCTCGCCACATAAATCTTCTCCTGATCAGTAAAAATAGCGACCTGTTACCTGTCGTGCACCTGAACAAAACTCACAAAGTTTTCACATCTGCCTAGCGATACTTCGCGTCCTTGTGGCTGTTCGGTTCTCGGACAGTGGTGTCTCGTGGGTTTCGTTTGATGACGCCGGTGGCTTGCTGATGCCGGTGGGAGTTCTGAATGGCAGTGTTCAAACGCAGCAAAACGTCTGCGACAGGTTTCGATTGGGCCGGGTTCCTCTGGCTATTTGTGTTCTTCTGGTATTTTTCCGGCATTACGCAACTGCTGATCCAGTTGACGGGCACCTCCGGCTTCACCGGTTTTCGCCAGGCCTTCGTGATGAGCGCCGTGTGGCTCGCACCGATGCTGCTGTTCCCCAAACGTACCCGCCTGCTGGCCGCGCTGATCGGCGTCGTGCTGTGGGCCTGCTCGATGGCCAGCCTGGGCTACTTCTTCATCTATCAGCAGGAATTTTCCCAGAGCGTCATCTTCATCATGTTCGAGTCGAACATCTCTGAAGCCGGCGAGTACATGACCCAGTACTTTGCCTGGTGGATGGTGTTCGCGTTCCTCGCCCACACGGCGTTCGCCTACTTCCTCTGGACCCGCCTGCGCCCGGTGTACATGCCCCGTGGCCGCGCGCTGATCGCCGCGACCGCGATTCTGGTGGCCGTGGTCGGTTATCCGCTGATCAAGCAAACCGCGCGTACCGGCAGTTTTGCCGGCGGTTTCGAGAAGTTCGAAACCCGCATCGAGCCGGCAGTGCCTTGGCAGATGGCCGTGGCGTATCACCGATACCTCGACACCCTGGCCGGCATGCAAGACATGCTCGACAGTGCAAGCAAGATCGCGCCGCTGAAAAGCCTCAAGAACACCATGGCCGACCAGCCGTCGACCCTGGTGCTGGTGATCGGCGAGTCCACCAACCGTCAGCGCATGAGCCTGTACGGTTACAACCGGGACACCACCCCGGAGCTGGACAAGCTCAAGGATCAACTGGCGATCTTCAATAACGTCATCACCCCGCGCCCCTACACCATCGAGGCGTTGCAGCAGGTACTGACCTTCGCCGACGAAGAAAACCCGGACCTGTACCTCTCGACGCCGTCGCTGGTCAGCATGATGAAACAGGCGGGCTACAAGACCTTCTGGATCACCAACCAGCAGACCATGACCAAGCGCAACACCATGCTCACCACGTTCTCCGAACAGGCCGACGAGCAGGTGTACCTGAACAACAACCGCAACCAGAACGCCGCCCAGTACGATGGCGACGTGATCGAGCCGTTCAACAAGGCTCTGACGGATCCGGCGGCGCACAAGTTGATCGTTGTGCATTTGCTCGGCACGCACATGAGCTACCAGTACCGCTACCCGCCAACCTTCGACAAGTTCAAGGACCGCGCCGGGGTTCCGGCCGGTGTACACGATGCCGAAGTGCCGACCTACAACAGCTATGACAACGCGGTGCTGTACAACGACTTCGTGGTGTCGAGCCTGATCAAGGATTACGCCAAGGCAGACCCTAACGGCTTCCTGATGTACCTCTCCGACCACGGCGAAGACGTGTTCGACTCGCCGGGCCACAGCACCCTGGGTCGTAACGAGAACAAGCCGACGGCGCCGATGTACACCATTCCGTTCATGGCCTGGGCTTCGCCGAAATGGCGTGAAACCCACGACTGGAATTTTGCCGCCGACCTGAGCCGCTCTTACAGCAGCTCGCAGTTGATCCACACCTGGGCCGACCTGGCCGGGCTGAGCTTCGATGAACTGGACCGCAGCAAAAGCCTGGTCAGCGACAGCTTCAAGCCACGGCCGCTGTTGATCGGCAACCCGTATGAACGCCAGGAACGTCCGCTGATCGATTTCAGCTTGATGAAGCCAAAGGCTGCGGTTGTCGAAGAACCGGCCGTGGTCAAGCAATAACCCCGCAACCTCCTGTAGGAGCGAAGCTTGCTCGCGAAGACGTCAGCACATTCACTACGGATGCTGCCTGACACACCGCTTTCGCGAGCAAGCTTGTTGTGGCTCAATGTTTTTGGACCATGATGTAGGAGCATCTACCTAAGGAAGCATCATGGGATATCGGATCGTTGATACTGGGGCAAAAGCGGAAGCCATTCGCTTGGTTGTGGAGATGAATTGCTCCATACCTGAAGCCTGCAAGCTAACGGGAATTGGACCCACAGCTCTACGCCGATGGGTTCTGCTCTGGCGTCGGGAGCATGCGGGGATTTCACAACCCTCTCGGCCGCAGGACCAGGAGCTGATTGAGTCGTTACAGGCAAAATTGGCACTGGTCGAAGCAGAGAACCAGGTATTAAAAAAGCAATTGCCCTCTCATCTGAAGGTTCTGTTCAGTCGAACCAAGTGATTGACGGCGCTAGAGGGGCAGGGTCGATTAGACGCACGTGTCTGGTCTTAGGCTTGGCCCGCAGTAGCTATTACGCGCAACGTAAACCCAAGCCGCCTCGTGTTATCGAGAGTGGTTTGGAGATGACGATTCGTGCGGTGCATACCGAGCATCGCGAAGCTTTAGGGGCCCGAGGGCTTTCCAAGGAGTTGAGGAAAGAAGGTATTTCTATCGGACGTCACCGCATGCGCTCCTTGATAAAGACCCTTGATTTAACCAGGCGCCGGCCGCGTTACGCCCACTATCGTCGCGCCACCAAACCAAGTATCACGGCACCGAACATACTTGATCGTCGCTTTAATCCGGTCCAGCCAGACACGCTCTGGGCCGGCGATATCACTTACATCAAAGTGAGGGATAGCTGGTTATATCTAGCCGTAGTGATGGATTTGTTTTCACGCCGGATTGTGGGGTGGGCTTGTTCAAGAACCGCCGACACGGACCTGTCGATCAAAGCACTGAAATTGGCAGTAGCACTGCGCCACCCAATGCCTGAGCTGTTGTTTCATTCAGACCAGGGCTGTCAGTACACCTCTGAGCGATTTTCAGCGTGTCTGGCGCAATGCCGAATCGTCCACAGCGTGAGTCGTCGCGGTAACTGTTGGGATAACGCGGTGGTAGAGCGTTATTTCAGAACGTTGAAGCACGACTGGATGCCAGAAAATGGCTATCAGAATCACCTTGAGGCGGAAAAGGATGTGATCGACTTCGTGTCGCACTACAACCATCGCCGCTGCCACACCGCATCGAATAACCTGCCGCCTGCGCTTTTTGAGCAGCAGGCGGCCTAAAGCTCCTACGGAGTGGTCCAAAAAAACTGGACCCCAACAGCTTCGCTCCTACAGCCCTCCTTCCGATGATAATTATTCTCGTTTATCGCTAAATATCCCCGCCCCCCTTCGTCTTTGAGCAAACGGAATTTTTCCCTCGAAGACAAGGAGTCGGCTGCGATGTTCGCGCCTATTACCCGTTCCATGACCTTGACCCTCGGCCTGTGCAGCGCAGCCCTGAGCCCCGATCTGCTGGCCGAAACCGAGCCCGACAAGGACCCGGCCGCCAGCACCCTGGAGCTCACCGCCACCAACATCACCGCCGAAGGCCTGGGCACCACCACCGAACACACCGAGTCCTACACCACCGGCGCCATGAGCACCGCGACCCGCCTGAACCTGTCAATCAAGGACACCCCGCAATCGGTGTCCGTAGTCACTCGCCAGCAAATGGACGACTTCAAGCTCGGCACCCTTTCCGAAGCCATGAGCCAGACCACCGGCGTGGTGGTCCAGCACAATGACTCGGACCGGGTCAGCTATTCGTCCCGTGGCTATGAGATCAACAACTTCCAGATTGACGGGATGCTCAATACCTTCGGGCGGATGAAGTCAGACTCAGACACCATCATCTACGACCGCATCGAAGTGGTTCGCGGCGCCACCGGGTTGACCACCGGCGCCGGCGACCCGTCAGCCACCATCAACATGGTGCGCAAGCGCCCGACCGCGCAATGGCAAGCCCAGACCGGCGTCAGTGGCGGCAGCTACGACGATTACTACAGTTACGTGGACGTTGGCGGTCCGTTGGCGTTCGATGGACGTTTGCGCGGCCGCAGCGTGCTGGCCTACCGCGACAGCCAATCGTTGCGCGATCACTACCAGATGCAACGGGAAGTCGGCTACGGCGTGCTCGAAGCCGATCTCACCGACGACACTGTGCTGGCGGTGGGTTACGACTATCAGGACAAACAGGTTCAGGGCACGTCATGGGGCACCGTGCCGTACTGGAATTCGTCGGGGGGCAAGGCCAACCTCGGGCGCTCGACCAACATGGCGACGTCGTGGAGTTCCTGGCCACTGAAAGACAAGACCGCGTTTGCCAACCTTGACCAGCAACTGGGCGGCGGCTGGCATCTCAAAGCGGCCTACACCCACCGCGAGAGCGATACCGACGGCAAGGTCTACTACGGCGGTGGCGGCTTCCCGAATGACGATCGAAGTGGCATGAGCGCCTACCGTGGCCACATGGTCGGCACGCAGAAAATGAAAACCTATGACTTCAACGTGGCGGGCCCCTACGCGCTGTTCGGGCGCGAGCATGAGCTGATGTTCGGCTACGGCGAAGCCGAGCGCAGTGCCGAGTCGCCGTACGCCGTGGCGGGCGCCGTACCCGCCGGCTACGACACCATTGCCGACTGGAAATACATGGGCGGTATCGCCAAGTTTCCCGACACCGTGACCAGCCTCAATGGCTCATCGGACAACACCCGTCAGAAGGCCGGCTACCTGGCCACCCGCCTCAACCTGACCGACCGCTTTCACGCGGTGCTCGGCAGTCGTTACGGCAGCTGGAAAGCCTCGAAAAACAGCAAGACCTACGATGACAACCTGCAATTGACGGGCGTGGAGACCACTTCGCAGCAACACAGCGATATCTGGACGCCCTACGCCGGGTTGCTCTACGACCTGACGCCCGAGTACACCGTTTACGTCAGCTACACCGACATCTTCAAACCCCAGGAAAATCGCGACGCCAATCGCAAATACCTGGAACCGGTGGTCGGCAGCAACTATGAACTGGGGCTCAAGGGCAGCCTGCTGGAGGAACGCCTGAATGTGGCCACGGCAGTGTTCTGGAGCAAGCAGGACAACGTCCCCGAAGTGGACGATGCGGTGCCGCCAGCCCCGGTGACGGGTGAGGAATTCTACAAGTCCGGGGGCAAGGGGCAGAAGGTCCAGGGCTTCGAAATCGAAGTGTCCGGCGAGGTCATGACCGACTGGAACATGACCGCCGGCTACACCTACACCCACGCGGCCAACGGCGAAAAGCAGCGGGCGAACACCAATGAACCGCTGAACATGTTGCGCCTGTCCACCGCGTACCGCTTGCCCGGCGACTGGCATGCGCTGACCGTCGGCGGCGCGCTGAATTGGCAGAGTGATATCTGGGGCAACTCCAATCGCCCGGTCGGGCGCAATGCCGAGGGTGGCCTGATCACTGAACGCACGAAGATCCGCCAGGAGGCCTACAGCGTGGTCAAGTTGATGTCGCGTTACGAGTTCGACAAGCACCTCTCAGCCTCGCTGAACGTCGATAACCTGTTCGACAAAAAGTATTACGACAACGTCGGTTTTTATAACGGTGTGTTCTGGGGCGACCCGCGCACCGTGACGCTCAGCCTGGACTGGAAACTCTGAACCTGACTTGGCCTCTGCTGTGGGAGCGCCTTGGCTCCCACGTTTTGCTCGGTGTTAACCCCGATTTAATGAGGTCTGCCAATACTGCGCCCACGCCCTTGAATCACGGATGAAAGGCCCCGTCATTCTTAGTGGGAGATCCATCATGAAACGAGTCAGCCTGATCCTCGCCGGCCTGCTCATCGTCGGCTCCAGCAGCGTGTTTGCCGAAGGCGGTGCGCAGCGGATGAAGCATCACTGGGACAACTTCCCGGTTCCCTCCGCGCAAACCCCGACCGATCATCGCCCAAACGGCGAGCTTCGGGTTCCGGATGATCAAACCGCACAAGTGACCGAATCCTACAGAACCTGAACCGATGGACCTCTGGCGACCTGCTCCGTCGCCAGAGCTGACACTTGGGCGTCCTGCTGGACGCCCTTTTTTATGCCCGGGATTTACAGCGACTTGATCCAGAACAGCATGCGGCCATGGGCCGGGTCGAACATGCCGGCGGCAAAGCCGAACTTGGCGTAGGACGCCTGAGCCACGGCGTTGCCTTCCAGGACTTCGAGGGTGATCTTGCAGCAACCGCGCTGGCGGGCGATTTCTTCGACCTTTTGCAACATCTTCTGGCTCAGGCCCAAACCACGAAACTTCGCCACCACCGCCACGTCGTGCACGTTGACCAGAGGTCGGCAGGCAAAGGTCGAAAACCCTTCAAAGCAATTGACCAGCCCCGCCGGTTCACCGCCGACGAAGGCGAGCACGCTGAATGCATAAGGACGCTTGGCCAGTTCCGCCGGCAGTTGCTGCAGGACATCGGCTGAAAGCGGCTTGCCGCCGCCCATCGGGTCTTCGGCGTAGTGGTTCAACACCAGGCAAATGGCCTCGGCGTGCACCGGGTTGGTGTAGTTGGCCTGGAGTACAAGTATTTCTGCGGATTCCATTTCCACCCTCGATCGCATACATCAAATTGGCCAAGGACATTAGCGTGACGGCGGCGTGGCGACAACCGGATCTTAGTGACCCCAAATCAATTCTTCGGTCCAACCCAGCTCGGCAAAATCCCCTGCCCGCAACCCCGACTCCCCGGCACAGAAAAACTCATCCAGTTGCGGCGGTTCCACCGACGTGCCACTGAGCATCCCATGCACCTGCCCGCGATGATGAATCTGGTGTTCGAACACATGCGAGAGCATGCGCAGACGGCTGTCGTGTTGCGGCGTGTCCCGGGCGATGGTCACGAGTCGCCCGAGGTCGGCGTCGCGCAATTGCTCGCAATAGGCGATCAGCCGGCGGTCTACCTGGGCTTGCTCGCGCTGGAGATCGGCAGCGACAGTGAAGGGTTGCTCGTCGTTGAAAAAAACGTAGCAATCGGGATGTGGCACATCACCGCGCAGTTCGCGCTCCAGGGCATCCACATAGAACCAGTCGCAGGTCAGGATGTGATTGAGTGTGGCGCAAATGCTGGGGAAGAAACTGACCCGCGTGGCCGTCAATTCCGCCGCGCTCAACTGACCCCAGGCCTTGGCCAGTCGGTGGTTGGCCCAGGCGTTCTGGTAGGCCATGGTCAGTAAATGGTGAGACAGGGGTTGAGTCATCGTCGCGCCTCCTGTGTTCAAGCTTCGGCAAACCGTTGCAACTGCATTTCCTGCAAGCGACTGAGGGTGCGGCGGAACGGGAATTCCAGATAGCCCTCGGTGTACAAGGCCTCCATTGGCACCTGGGCTTCGAGGTACAGCGGCACCTTGCGGTCGTAGCACTCGTCCACCAGGGCGATGAAACGCCGAACGCCGTCATCGTGCACCGACAACTGCGGCAACTCACGGTCACCGGCCACCACCCGCTCCACACCGTCTTCGGTGCCCCTGGCGATGCGCCCTTCGCGTTTCTGCGCACTCAGGTTGGGCACTTCACTCATCAGAATAGCGCTGAAGGTGTCGCACAGGGCCATGAAGTCCATGGCGGCAAACGGTTGCTCGCACAGATCCGCGTAACGACACCACAGCACCGTGGCGCTGGCCTGCACCACATGAACGCTGCGATAGCCGACCTGGATCGGATCGACGGACACCGACTGCCCCACCGTCAGGGCCTTGAACGCTTCGGCCAACCCACTGGGCTCATCAAGCGCCCCCACCCAATAGCGCTGCAACGCCGCGCCGGGGTGCAGGCGATGATCTTCGCCGCCATCCACCGCGATCACTTGCATGTGCTGCTTGATCGCCTCGATGGCCGGGGTAAAACGGTCGCGGTTGAAGCCGTCGGCATACAGCTGATCCGGCGGCTGGTTGGAGGTGCTCACCACCACCACGCCTTCTTCGAACATGACCTGAAACAAGCGGCCGAGAATGATCGCATCGCCGATGTCGTTGACGAACAACTCGTCGAAACACAGCACGCGGACTTCCTGGGCCAATTCCCGGGCAAGGGCTTTGAGTGGGTCGGCGGTGCCGGTCAACTGGAACGAGCGCTGATGCACCCAGCCCATGAAATGGTGGAAATGCTGACGCCGGGCCGGTACCCGCAGGCTCTCGTAGAACTGATCCATCAGCCAGGTCTTGCCCCGACCGACCGGGCCCCAGAGGTACACGCCGGTGATCGACTTGCGCCCTTCATGCAAGGCTTCATGACACTTTTGCAGGGCCCAGACGGCATGTTCCTGGGCTTCGTCCTGAACAAAGCCCTTCTGTTCAATGGCGTACTGCCAGGCGCTTAACGGGGAGTCGAATGTCATAGGGCCGCGCTTCAGATCAGAAGCTGCGCAGTATGCCAGTCACCCCACCATTTGAAACACCACAATTCCCCGTGCAGGAGCGAGCGGTGCGACGATTCGACTTGCCCGCGAAGGGGCCTTCACATGCAACACCTTTGTTGACTGTTAAACCGCCTTCGCGGGCAAGCTTAATCGTCGCACCGCTCGCTCCTACAGGGTATTGCACCCGCATTGACCGGAATGGTGTCAGAGGGAAATGTCCAACCGGGCGATCTTGCCCTGCTCGTTCAACCGAAACGTGTAGCGCAATTGCAGCGGGCTGCCGGGAAACGTCCCGGAAATCAGGTTGTGCACCAGCACCTTGCCGGTGCGCAACTGAACGTCGAGCACCTCGACCCGTGGCTGGTAGCGTTGCGCGGTGTCTTGCATCCATTGGGCGATGGCCTGGGGCCCGACCTGATGCTCGCCTTCGTCGAAGACATTGGCATCCTCGGCGAAAAAACTGGCGACCCGTGAGGTGTCACGGGCATTGGCGGCGGCGATGTAAGCGGCGATGGCCGGGGCCAGTGAAGCGGCTGGACTAGACATGTTGATAGCTCCTTGTTGTTTGATTCTGGAGCCATGCTAAATCAGCGCTGTGTCAGTTCTTGTCAGGAGTGAAGCGCCCGGCCTCATCCAGTTGCATCTGCTTGCGCCAGGTGCGCAACAGGTCGCTGCGCCGGCCGGGATAGCGCTCGCCCTGCTCGCTCGCGGCTGAAATCCGGTCGGTGCGAAAGGTCCGATAGGCACTGCGCAATTCGCACCAGGCGACGATGATCCGCACCTCGTTGAGAAAGCCCAGCGCCAAGGGCCAGATCAAGCGCTGGGTCGGCACCTGATGGGCGTCGGCGTAGTCGATGTGCAACTTGGCCTGATTGCGGATCGCCTGGCGGAACACATTCAGCGGCACGGCGTTTTGCGCAAAACCGTACCCCGACGGGCCGGGCAATACCGTCGGGTTGTGCAGCGCCTCCAGCGCCTCGGGCGCCAACACCGCAGCTATCTTCGCCAGCGCATCCGCCGCCGCCTTGCTCAACACCTCATCGCCACGCTGATCGACATAGCGCAAACCGAGCACGATGGCTTCGGTTTCGTCGGCGTTGAGCATCAAGGGCGGCAGAAACAGACCGCTGCGCAATACATAGCCGATTCCCGCCTCGCCATAAATCGGCGCACCGAGTGCCGTGAGTTCGGCGATGTCGCGGTACAGCGTGCGTTCGGAGATCTCCAGTTCGCTGGCCAGGGTTGCGGCGGTCGCCGGGCGGCTTTTCCCGCGCAGCACTTGGAGCAAGGTCAGTAAACGAGTGGTTCGCGACACGATCGGCACGCTCAGTCCGGGAAAGTGGCCGAAGCTTAGCAAAGGCTGCTGTCAGAAACTGGCAGGAGTGATCGGCCCTTTCATCGCCCCTGAAAAAAGCGTCTTGACGCTGGATATTACTCGCATCATATTAAATACATGTTGCAAAACATTTATATTCAACCCCGACGTTTTCCCTCAGGAGTCCTCCCATGCATTACAAAGTCTTTGGCCGTAAAACCGGCTTGCGGGTTTCGGAACTGGCGCTGGGCGCCGGCAATTTCGGCACTGGTTGGGGCCACGGCGCCGAACGCGACGAAGCCAAGCGGATTTTCGACGGCTACCTGGAGGCCGGCGGCAACTTCATCGACACCGCCAACGGTTATCAGGGAGGCGAGTCGGAAGGCATGCTCAGCGAGTTCATTGCTGCCGAGCGGGATCGGTTGGTGATCGCCACCAAATTCACCATGGGCACCGAGCGCACGGCCAATATTTCCTTCACCGGCAACAACCGCAAGAACATGGTCCGCGCCGCCGAAGAAAGCCTCAAACGCCTGAAAACCGATCACATCGACCTGTTCTGGGCGCACATCAGCGACGGCGTCACGCCGATGGAAGAAATCCTGCGGGGCTTCGATGACCTGGTGCGCGCCGGCAAGATTCACTACGCCGGTTTGTCGAACTTCCCGGCCTGGCGCATCGCTCGTGCTGATGTGCTGGCCGAAGTGCGCGGCTTTTCGCCGATCGCCGCGATCCAGACCGAATACAGCCTGGCCGAACGCACCGCTGAACGAGAATTGCTGCCGATGGCTGAAGCCCTGGGTCTGGCGGCAACCTTGTGGTCACCCTTGGGTGGCGGCTTCCTCACCGGTAAATACCGCACCAACGACGAGAACAACCGCGCGGCCAAACTCGGCATGTTGATTCACACCGAGAAAAGCGCCCGGGAAACCGCCCTGCTCGACACCTTATTGGCGGTTGCCGCCGAAATGGAATCGAGCCCGACCCACGTGGCCATTGCCTGGTTGCGCGAGAAAGCCAAGCGCTCGACCACGGCGCTGATACCGATTCTGGGTTCGCGTACCCGTGAGCAGTTGGACGCCACGTTGGGCGCGTTGAATGTGCATCTGAATGACGAGCAGTTGGTGCGGCTGGATGGCAGCAGCAGTGTTGAGCCGGGTGTGCCGCACGCGATGATCGCCGGGTCGGTGGCGCGGTATACCGGGGTTGAGATTTTGGATTTACCGAAGATTCCGGTGGCCTGAAAAAGCTTCGCGGGCAAGTCGAATCGTCGCACCGCTCGCTCCTACAGGTTATGCGCCAATTTCAACACCGCGCAAAACCTGTAGGAGCAAGGCTTGCCCGCGAAGGCGTCCTCCTGACCGCTACACATCCCTCTCAACGATCAACCTTATGTTTGGCCGCATACAAACACAGCATCTCCATGGCCAACGTCGCCGCCGCCAGTGAGGTAATGTCCGCGCTGTCATAAGCCGGCGCCACTTCCACCACATCCATCCCCACCAGATTGATCCCGCGCAAGCCGCCAAGAATCTCCAGCGCCTGCACCGTGCTCAGCCCGCCGCACACTGGCGTTCCGGTGCCAGGCGCGAACGCCGGGTCCAGGCAATCGATATCAAACGTCAGGTACACCGGGTTATCCCCAACCCGCGCCCGAATCGCCTCGACAATCGCCTCACACCCCTGGCGATGCACCCGCCGGGCGTCCAGCACCTGAAACCCCATGTGATCGTCATTGGTCGTGCGCAAACCGATTTGCACCGAACGCGACGGATCCACCAGCCCTTCCTTGGCCGCATGCCAGAACATCGTGCCGTGATCGACCCGCTTACCCTCCTCGTCCGGCCAAGTGTCGCTGTGGGCGTCGAAGTGGATCAGCGACAAGCTGCCATGTTTACGCGCATGGGCCTTGAGCAGCGGATAAGTGACGAAGTGATCGCCACCGAAAGTGAGCATCGCGCTGCCGGCGCTGAGGATGTGCTCGGCGTGGGCTTCGATGCTTTCCGGGATCGAGTGCGGCGAGCCGTAATCGAAGTCACAATCGCCGAAATCAATCACCGCCAGGTGATCGAACGGGTCGAAGGTCCACGGCCAATGGCGTTCCCAGGCAATCCCGGTGGACGCGGCGCGAATGCCCCGTGGCCCGAAACGCGCGCCGGGGCGGTTGCTGGTGGCGGTGTCGAACGGCACACCGCTGACGGCCACATCCACACCGCGCAAATCGCGGCTGTAGCGTCGACGCATGAAGCTGGTGATACCGGCGTAGGTGCTTTCGGCGGCAGTCCCATAGAGGCTGTCGCGGGTCATGGCCTGGTCGTTTTGCACAGGGACATCCATGGTGAGTTCCTTATTATTGGCGGCTACGGAAAGTGGTCCACAGGCGGGTGCGCTGGCGCATGTCTTTGAGGCTCATGCTGCGGTCGGCGTACAAACGGTCGCGAACGTCGGCCAGCGGGTAGATATCCGGGTCGGTGCGCACCGCTTCATCCACCAACGGCGTGGCGGCGGTATTGGCGGTGGCAAAGAACAGGGTGTTGGTCAGCGCGGCCACGGATTCGGGGCGCAGCATGAATTCGATGAACTGGCGCGCGGCTTCGGGGTGCGGCGCGTCCTTGGGGATCGCCAGGTTGTCCTGCCACACCAGCGTGCCTTCCTTGGGAATGCGGTACGCCACTTCGTACGGTTTGTTGGCCTTGCGCGCCTGATCGGCGGCCATGCTCGCGTCACCGTTGTACGTCAGGGCCAGGCACACGCTGCCGTTAGCCAGATCGCTGATCTGCCGGCCGGTGGCGACGTACAACACATTCGGCTGAAGCTGATGCAACAACGCTTCGGCAGCTGACAGATCAGTCTTGTCGGTGCTGTAGGGATCTTTACCGAGGTAATGCAGCGCCAGGCCGATCACCTCTTGCGGCGAATCGAGAATGGCAATGCCGCAGTCTTTCAGCTTGCTGGCGTATTCGGGCTTGAACAGCAGATCAAGGCTATTGAGCGGCACGTCCGGCAAACGCTGTTTCACTGCTTCGACATTCATCCCCAGGCCCAACGTGCCCCAGGTGTAGGGCACGCCGTAGCGGTTGCCGGGGTCGACGGCGGCGAGTTTTTCCAGCAAGTCCGGGTCGAGGTTGGCGTAGCCCTTGAGGCCTTCGTGGGGAATCGCCTTCAACGCGCCGGCCGCCAGACCACGGGCCAATACGCTGGACGATGGCACCACCACGTCATAGCCGCTGCCGCCGGTGAGCAACTTGGTTTCCAGCACTTCCGACGAATCGAAGGTGTCGTAGCGCACGTGAATGCCGGTTTCCTGTTCGAAGCGCTGCAAGGTCTCGGGCGCCACGTAATCGGCCCAACTGTAGAGGTTGACCACCTTTTCCTCAGCCTGGGCCGACGCGGCGATTGCCAACAACAATGCGGGAAAACACAGTTTGAGAAGAGGAGGCATCACGAACACCTGACATTATTGGAGTGGTTGCAGCGTGCGCCCTCGGATACATTGGAAAAATATCAAGTTTGTTAACCTGACTTTATCCAGGAGTAATGCGTGATGCTCGGCCAACTGCACGATCTGGACCTGCAACTGCTGCGCCTGTTTGTCAGCGTGGTGGAATGCGGCGGCTTCAGCGCGGCCCAGGGTGAACTGGGGTTGAGCCAATCGAGCATCAGCCAGCAAATGGCCAGGCTGGAAACCCGCCTCGGTTATCGCCTGTGCAGTCGCGGCAAGGGTGGTTTCCGGGTGACACCCAAGGGCGAGCAATTGCTGATCGCCATTCGCAGTCTGTTTGAATCCATCGAAGTCTTTCGTCATCAGTCCAACGGCGTGGCCGGGCGTTTGATTGGCGAGGTGCGCCTGGGGTTGTCCGAAGCCCTCGACCAGTCGGTGCTGCAACGGGTAGCCGATGCGATCCGGCGCTTTCGCGAACGGGATGAGTCGGTGCGCATCGAGTTGATCAGCGCCATGCCCGGGGAAATGGAGCGACTGATGCTGCAACAGCGGCTGGACCTGGCGATCGGTTATTTCTCACAGGTGCAACGTGCGTTTGACTACCGGGAACTGTTCAGCGAAACCCAGCATTTATATTGCGCGCCGGGGCATCCGTTGTTCACCAACGAGGCGCCGGATGATCAAGCGCTGCAGGCGTGTGACCGGGTGGATCATCCCTATCGCTTCCTGCGCAGTGACGAGCCGTTCCAGGGCAAGGTGTGTTCGGCGCGCTCGGAACAGGTCGAGGGGACGCTGGCGTTTATTCTGTCCGGGAAACATGTGGGTTATTTGCCGAGCCACTTTGCCCGGAGCTGGGAAGACAAGGGGTTGCTGCGGGCAGTTCGTGTAGGAGAAATGAGTTTTGATGTGGGATTTCACCTGGCCCGGCATCGGGCGCAGGTGCCGGGGGATGCGCAGAAGGCGTTTGAGGAGGATTTGCTGGCGGCGTTCACCTGACCTGATCGTTGATGATCGTTCCCACGCTCTGCGTGGGAATGCAGCCCGGGACGCTCTGCGTCCCAGTGGAACGCGGAGCGTCCCTTGAGGCATTCCCACGCAGAGCGTGGGAACGATCGGTACGCGGAGCATGGGAACGATCATGTAAACACCGCCGCCGCCCCCTCGCCACAGTTGGGTGGTGGTCACAGGATTTGTGTCAGGTTGTAACTTTTCTGGCATCCTGCGCCTCCTTTTTCTGACCTGGCCCCTGGCGCTTTCCTCGTGACCTCATCCGAACACGCAAAATCCCAGCCCCGCTCCGACCTGATCTACGGCCTCAACGACCGCCCGCACCTGACCGCCACGGTCTTCGCCGCCCTGCAACACGTACTCGCGAGTTTCGTCGGCATTATCACGCCAACCCTGATCATGGGCGGTGCGCTGGGTCTGCAAAGCGAAATCCCCTACCTGATCAGCATGGCGTTGTTCGTCTCTGGCCTGGGCACCTTCGTCCAGGCCCGGCGCTTTGGCCCAGTGGGTTCCGGGTTGCTGTGCCTGCAAGGCACCAGTTTTTCCTTTATCAGCGTGATCCTCAGCGCCGGGTTCATGGTCAAGGCCCGGGGCGGCGGCACCGATGAGATTCTGTCGACGATCTTTGGCGTGTGCTTTTTCGCCGCGTTTATCGAAGTGGTGTTGAGCCAGTTCATCGGCAAGCTGCGGATGCTGATTACTCCGGTGGTCACTGGGACCATCATCACGCTCATGGGGCTGTCGCTGATCAAAGTCGCAATGACCGACATTGCCGGCGGCTTCGGCGTGGCGGACCTTGGCGCCAGCCATCACCTGGCCCTGGCAGCACTGGTGCTCGGGACCATCGTGGTACTGAACCGGGTCGATGTGCCGTTCCTGCGCCTCGGCGCGATTGTGATAGGCCTGACCCTCGGCTACGTCGTCGCCTGGTTGATGGGCGATGTGGATTTCGCCAGCCTGCCGGCGGTGCCGCTGGTGAGCGTGCCGGTGCCGTTCAAGTACGGTTTCAACTTCGATTGGGTGGCGTTTGTGCCGGTGGCGGTGATTTTCCTGGTGTCGCCGCTGGAAGCTGCGGGCGACTTGACGGCCAACTCGATGATTTCCCGGCAGCCGGTCAAGGGCCCGATCTACATTCGCCGGATCAAGTCCGGCCTGCTCGCCGATGGCCTCAACTCGGCCATGGCGGCGGTGTTCAACAGCATGCCGATGGTGACCTTCGCCCAGAACAACGGGGTGATCCAGCTCACTGGCGTGGCCAGCCGTTACGTGGCGTTTTTCATCGCCGGTTTGCTGGTGCTGCTGGGGCTGTTCCCGATGATCGGCGCGGTGCTGCAACTGATGCCGAAACCGGTACTGGGCGGCGCGGAGCTGGTGATGTTCGGCACCGTGGCCGTGGCCGGGATCAAGATCCTCGCCGAAGCCGGCCTGCATCGGCGCAACATGCTGATTGTGTCGATTTCCCTCGGCATGGGCCTGGGCATCGCGGCGGTGCCGGAAGTGTTGCGCGAGTTGCCCCTGGCGCTGCACAACATCTTCGAATCGCCGATTACCGTGGGTGCGCTGTGCGCGATCATCCTCAACGTGTTCCTGCCCGAGGAATTCATGGAGCTTGAGGAAGACGATTTCGACCCGGAAGCGTCGATCCTGCAAGTCATGGAAAACCCGCAAGCCACGGAATCCGCCAGCCACCTGAACCGCTGAAGCGCGCGTGCTACATTCGTGGCGACTCCGCTTGGCACAAGGTTGATCACACGTTGAACAAGAAGACCGGCATCCGGGCCGCCCAGGCCCAGCAGACCCGCACACGGATCCTCGAAGCAGCGGTGAAGGTGTTCACCCGCGACGGTTATTCCGGAGGGCGGGTCGAGAGCATTTCCCGGGAAGCCGAGTCCAACGACCGCATGCTCTATTACTACTTCGGCAGTAAGGAGCAGCTGTTTATCTGCGTGCTCGAACACACCTACGAGCAATTCAACAAGGCCGAAAGCCGATTGAAGCTGGACCTGAGCCAGCCGCTGGTGGCGTTGCAGGAACTGGTGGCGTTCGTCTGGCATTACTACGTCAAGCACCCGGAATTCGTCGCGATCCTGAGTAATGAAAACCTCCACGGCGGCAAGCATGCGCAACAGTCCAGCGAGTTGCGCCGATTGTCCGGGGAAGCGGTCGGGGTGTTGAAGCCGATCATTGAGGCGGGTCAGGCCCAAGGGCTGTTTCGCGAGGTGCTGGACATCAAGCATGTGTATTTGATGATTGCCTCGCTCTGTTATTTCTATAACTCCAACCGGCACACTCTGAGTTCGTTTCTGGGTGAGGATTTGGCGGACAAGGGGCAGCAGCAGGATTGGTTGGGGTTTATTCAGGATTTGGTGGTGCGGGGGGTGATGAGGTTGCCCCCGCGGGATCTCGGTTGATAGGGCCGGCCCCTTCGCGGGCAAGCCTCGCTCCTACACGCGATGCTTTTAATGGCTGCCGGGATTCGCCCGCAAATGCGCCACCGTCGACTCCAACCCTTCCCACCCCGGCGCATTCCCCGCAAATCGACTGCGTAGATACGCCGCCAATTCCGCCACCTGGGTGTTCGACAGGCTGTCCTTGAAAGCAGGCATGTAACCCAAGTCCTTGGTCGCCGGGGTATCGATGCCTTGCAGAATGACCTTGATCAGGTTATCCGGCTGATCGCTGTGCACGTTGGTGTTGGTGGCCAGTGACGGACTCACGCCAAACAATTTCGGCCCCAGGCCATCGGCATGACAGGCCTTGCACGAACCCTCAAATACGCGCTGGCCGTTGCTCAGGGAAACGGTGGCCACCGGCCGCGTGGCTTTCTCCACGACTTGCGCCTCAGCCTGCGCGCCATTAAGTGACGCCAGATACACCGCCATCGCCCGGATATCATCCTTGGGCAACTTCGCCAATTCCGTGACCACCGGCCCCAT
The DNA here is from genome assembly GCF_055179735.1 of Pseudomonas sp. Emmai. NCBI lineage: Bacteria > Pseudomonadati > Pseudomonadota > Gammaproteobacteria > Pseudomonadales > Pseudomonadaceae > Pseudomonas > Pseudomonas sp. Emmai. The sequence goes on from NZ_CM143685.1 coordinate 4,226,161, forward strand.
CGGCCCGGTCGCTACGCCATGTTCAGCGGAATAACCGCTGCTCAGGTAACCGAACAATTGATCCTCGGTCCACGGTGTCGGTGCCTTGGACAAACCATTCAGCGCCGGCGCCTCCCAGCCATCGACCATGCCCCCCGCGAGGAACGATGCACCGCCCTTCTCCGCCCCCATCAGGTTGCGCGGTGAATGGCACGCTGCGCAGTGACCCAAACCGTTGACCAGGTACGCGCCGCGATTCCACTGTTCGCTACGCTGCGGCTGCACGCTGATTTCACCCTTGCGCAGGAACAACGCATTCCACCCCGCCATCAACGGCCGCAGGTTGAACGGAAAGCGCATGTCGTTGGCCTTTGCCGCTTGGCTGACCGGCGCTTGTGACATCAGGTACGCATACAACGCCTGCATATCCGCATCATTGATATTGCGAAACGCGGTGTAGGGGAACGCCGGATACAGATTGCGCCCATCCCGGCCAATGCCGTCGCGCATCGCCCGTTCGAACGCCGGATAGGACCAACTGCCAATCCCGGTTTTCACGTCGGGCGTGATGTTGCTGCTGTACAGCGTGCCGAACGGCGTCTCCATCGCCAGGCCACCGGCATTGGTCGTGCCACCCGGTACCGTGTGGCACACCGCGCAATCGCCGACCGCCGCCAGCAAGCGGCCGCGCTCCAGGGTCGCCGTGGACCAGGTGCCGGCGCTCGGCGGCGCTATCGGTGCGATTTCGCCGTGAAACGGCCACGCCGTCGCCGCCATGCCGAGCACCGCGCCGAACGCGGCAAACAGTGATCCGAACAGCCACTTGGAACGCTTGGTCGGGGACTTCGGCGGTTCATCACAAGTGCCCGCGTTCAACGCGGCCAACACCCGCTCCGGTGTGATCGGCAGTTCGCGAAAACGGATCCCGGTGGCGTCATAAATCGCATTGGCAATCGCCGCCGCACTCGGCACCGAAGCCGATTCACCGGCGCCCATCGGTGGCTGGTCCTGGCGCGGCATCATCAGCACGTCGATCTGCGGCACTTCGGGAAAGGTCAGGATCGGATAACCGCCCCACTCCTTGCTCGCCACCGTCGATTCCTCGAACGTCACCCGCTCCTTGAGCACGCGGCTGGTGGACTGGATGACGTTGCCGTGGATCTGATGCTGCACGCCGGCCGGGTTGATCATCATCCCCGAGTCATGGCCGATCACCACCCGCGTGACCGAGACATCGCCGGTCTGCCGGTCGATGGCCACGTCCGCGACCCACGCCGCCCACGCCGCACCGAAACCGGGAAATTTGCTGTGGATGTAGCGCGCATAGGCAAAGCCGCGACCGCGCAACAACCGGTCCTCGTTCGGGGTTTGCATCGGCGCGGTGCGTGGGGTCCAGGCCGCGCGTTCGGCGGTGGATTTCACCAGGTCGATGGCGCGCTCGTCGTGCAGGTAGCGCAAGCGGTATTCCACCGGATCGACGCCGGCGGCGAAGGCCAGTTCATCGATGTAAGACTCGTGGGCGAAGGTGTTGGGCAACGCGGAAACCCCGCGCATCCATGAGGCGCGGACAATCGGCGCCATGTCGTTGATGGTCACGCGCATGTTTTCAAAGTCGTAGGGCGGGATCGAGGTGCGGTCGCCCATCTCGAACATCGCCGCTACCGGCTCGACCCGCCCGGTCAGCAGCAGGGCCAATGTCGGCGCACCGTTCGATGGGTAACTGGTCTGGAAATCATAGGCAGCGACACTGCCATCGGCGTTCAAACCGCCATCAACGTCCATCAGTTGCGCGGTGCCTTTGGGTTCCCACAGATGCTCTTGCTCGCGGGTCAGTTGCACGCGCACCGGTTTGCCCACGGCGCGGGATAACAGCAAGGCATCGGCGCAGACGTCGTCGGCACAGTTGCGCCCGTAACAACCGGACGCCTCCATGCGAATGATCTCGATGGCTTCCTCTTCACACTCCAGCAACCACGCGAGGTCGGCGCGCAGCAAATGCGGATTCTGGCTGCCGGACCACACCCTGCTGCCCGATGGCTGATAGTCCGCGACCCCGCAGGACGGGCCGATCGAACCGTGCATCTGATACGGCCACATATACGTGCGCGGCATGCGCTGAGTGGCGGCGGCCAGGGCTTCATCGACGTTGCCCTGATCCAGCACCACCCGTTGCACCCGGGGGTTGTCGCGAATCGCCTGCTCGACATCGCTCAGGTCCGGCAAGCCTTGATTCCAGGTTTTCCAAGTGACTTTCAACGTTTGGGCAGCCTTGATCGCCTGCTCCTCGCGCAACGCCACGATGCCGACGAAATCGCGGATCACCACCACGGCGACGATTCCGGCGATGTGAGCGATGGAGGATTCGTCGACTTCCAGCAGGCTGTTGCCGACAAAATCACCGCAATCGAGCCCGGCATAGGGCGGGCGAATCACCCGGCCGTGGAGCATGTTCGGCACGCGCATGTCGTGGACGTAGGTCAGCTCGCCAGTGGCCTTGCCCGGAATGTCCACCCGCGCTGCGCCCTTGCCCACCAGTCGATAGGCTTCGGCGGGTTTCAGCGGCGCGGTACCGGAGATGCGCAGTTCAACGTGCTCGCCGCTGACCAGGTCGGCGTAAGTTGCGGTGCGGCCGTCCTCGGCGCGAATCACGCCTGCTTCGATCTTCAGGCTACTGGCCGCCACCGACCAACGTTCGGCTGCCGTTTCCAGCAGATAACGCCGCGCCTCGGCCGCCGCATTGCGCAACGGAATCGCGGAAATCTGCAACGTCGCACTGGCAATGGTCGCGCCCTGATTCGGCGCACGCTCGGTGTCGCCGAGCACCATGCACACCTGTTCCATTTGTAAATCGAGTTCTTCGGCGACGATCTGCGCCAGCGAGGTGCGAATGCCGGTGCCGAGGTCGACATGGCCGTTGAACGCATACACGCGCCCGTCATCGCTGATGGCAATGAACAGGCCCAGTTCCTTGGGTTTGATCAGCGGCGTACCGCCCTTCGCCACCGGGCCGGACGGCGGCAGGATGTCGTCGACGATCAGCAGCACGCCGGACTTGGCCAGCAGTTGGTCGCGGGTCGGGATGGAAAGCGCGATGGAGCCAGTCATGGTCATTGATCCACCTTCAAGGCATTTGACGGGCGGCACGCAGCACCGCGCGGAGGATTTCGATGTGGGTGCCGCAGCGGCAGAGATTGGCCGAGAGTTCGTTGCGGATCTGGGTTTCGCTGGGGTGCGGGATGCGGTCGAGCAAGGCCTTGGTGGTCATGATCATGCCGTTGAGGCAGTAGCCGCATTGCGCCGCTTGCTCATCGATAAAGGCTTGTTGCACCAGGTGCGGCGCGGCGCGGGTGCCGAGGCCTTCGAGGGTGACAATCTGCCGATCCACGGCACCGGCCAGCGGAAACACGCAAGAACGCGCCGCCACCCCGTCGATGATCACCGTGCACGCCCCGCACTCGCCCAGGCCGCAGCCGTACTTGGGGCCGTTGAGCTGCAAGTCATTGCGCAAGATCAGCAATAACGGCGTGTCCGCCATGGCGGTGACGGTGCGGGTGAGGCCATTGACCTCAAGCGTTACGGTGATTTCCTGGCTGGTCATTCGCGGCGCCTGCTTCGTTTGATGAAGTGGCTACTACACCAAAAGGTCGAAAAAAACGTCGCGGGCCCGATGGGGTTGTGGCGACGCGACACACTCGACTGGTGAAGTGGCTACTACATGAAACAGGAGCAAAAACGATGCCAGCAGTTCGGATCGATGATCAGTCTTGCGGGTCGTCGATCATTTTGCGCAGCAAAAACAGCACCGCGACCTGCTCGGCCGGGTTGAGGTTGCTCATGGTCAGCTCGGTGATTTTCCCGGCGCAGGGCACGGTTTGCTGCACCAGACGGTCGCCCGCTTCGGACAGGCCGACGATGACTTTGCGCCGGTCTTGCGGGTCGGGTTCGAGGGTAATCAGTTCCCGGGCCTTGAGCCGTTCGACGATGCCGCGAATGGTCGCCTGGTCCACGGCGGTGGCCTTGACCAGCTCGGTCAAAGAGCTGGGGCCGTGATCGCGCACGGCACAGAGCGTGACGAACTGCACCGCCGTCAGCTGGGAATCGCCGACATTCTGCTGAAAAATCGCCATGTGCCGCTGATAGGCCTTGCGCAGCAAATGCCCGACTTGTTCGGAGAAAACGTAGGAAGCATCAGGAGTTTCAGGCACGGCGGACTCGAAAGGCGATGAGTGGTGGGGAGGCATGATGGACAGGTTGGCAGGCGGACTCAAGAGCGGTTTGGGGCAAACACCTGAACCGCTTTGCGTAGGACCAAGGCTTGCCCGCGATGGCGCCCGTGAGATCGCGATCGCGGGCAAGCCTTGCTCCTACAGGTTTCAGCGAACCCGGGAGGCTTCTGGCGCCACCACATCCCCGCCAATCACCACCGCCTGGTCATCCAGGTACACATCGCAATTGCGCAGCGGAATGTCCAGGTGGCACGGGGTTTTGCGCTTACCGCCGACTTCGGTGTTCGGCCCGGTGGAGAACAGGAAGTTGCCATAGAACGCCCGGGCGTCCATGCACATGCCATCGTTCTTGTCGTGCAGACCCATGGCGGTCCACTGGGCTTTTGGCTGCAAACCCCAGCCGATGTGGGAGATGCCGTACACCTCGGGATCGTTGAAATACTTCATGTAGTCGCGCAGGTATTCGGCCTCGAAACCGCCGTGGATTGAGGTGATAAAGCCCTTTTCGATCTCCAGGGTGATCTTCTCCCGGGCGTAGGTCTTGAACGGCAGCACGATGTCGCCGATGTCCAGCACCAGCACGCCTTCGGCGGTTTCTTCGTTGGGCCAGGAGAACAGGAAACCGCTGGGCCAGTGGTCCCAGCGCCCCGGTTCATCGGCGAAACCGTACTCGGTGACCGCCGGATATTGCCCCAGCGCCGCCCGGAAATCGCTGCCGGCGCGGGACGTGACGTGGATCGAGCGCGCTTGTGTCAGCAGCTTCTCCGCCGCCATCACCCGCACCTTGTCCGCCTCGGTCGGCAGCATCCGCGCCAGCACTTCCGGGGGTTCGACGGCCAACAGAATGCGCGTGCCGGTCTTGAGGATCTGCTCCTGTTCCGGCGAGTGCAGCAGCATCATGGTGTCGACGATCAGGTCCGCCGCTTCCAGCGCCCGTTGCGCCGCGATGTTGCCAGTGAGCGCGGTGTCGCCGCAGTAGGCGGTCATGTCATTGCCCATGGCCGTCGGGTGGTTGAACGACGGCAGTTCCACGGCGTAGACCTTGGCACCCAGGCGTTGGGCGGCGTCCATCGCGGCACGCACGGTGCGCGGGTCGGAATAGTGGCTCTTGAGCACGGCGACGCTCTGGGTCGCATCGACCTTCGACAGCTTCAACACGTGTTCGAACATCTGGGTCAGTTCGCAATCGCTTACCGGCATTTCCAATCTCCTCAATCGTCTGCTGCGCACCAAGTCGAGGCGCCCCGCCTCACTCCAGTGCATTTTTATAGCGTGTACGCCATTTGTTATCGATAAGACATCAAATGCGAGCGGACTGCAAGCGCCGGACCATAACGTTACCAACCCACACAAACCCAACAAACAAGGGTTACATTCGGTGACTACGGGCAAAAAACGCCAAAAAATAATTTTCACCAACGGCTCTTTCTTTTTGAAAAATACAGCGTATACACTTTAAAAACCTTGCGGCGACACAGCCAGCGACCATTCGAAGAAGAGGAACAAGCCCCATGGCCCAAACACAAAAAATCGCCATCGTCGGTGCAGGTCTTGGCGGTGCAGCCGCTGCGACGTTGCTGCAACAAGCCGGGTTCCAGGTGGACATCTACGAACAGGCCCCGGAGTTCTCCCGCCTCGGCGCCGGGATCCACATGGGCCCCAACATCATGAAAATCTTCCGGCGCATGGGCATCGAGCAGCAGCTTGATTTGATGGGCTCGCACCCGGATCACTGGTTCAGCCGTGATGGCTTGAGCGGCGACTACCTGTCGCGCATCCCGCTGGGGGATTTCGCTCGCAAGGAATACGGCGCGTCCTACGTCACCGTGCACCGCGGCGACCTGCACGCCTTGCAGATGTCGACGATCAAACCGGGCACCGTGCACTTCAACAAACGCCTGGAAACCCTCGAAGAAACCGAGACCCAGGTGCGCCTGACGTTCAGCGACGGCGAAGTCACCTACGCCGACATCGTGATCGGCGCCGACGGGATCAATTCGAAGATTCGTGAAGAGTTGCTGGGCGCGGAAAAACCGCTGTACAGCGGCTGGGTCGCACACCGGGCACTGATCCGTGGCGATCAACTGGCCAAGTACGACTTGAAGTTCGAGGACTGCATCAAGTGGTGGACCGAGGACCGGCACATGATGGTCTACTACACCACCGGCGCGCGCGACGAGTACTACTACGTCACCGGCGTGCCGCACCCGGAGTGGGATTTCCAGGGCGCGTTCGTCGATAGCAGCCGCGAAGAAATGTTCGAGGCATTCCAGGGTTATCACCCGACCGTGCAAGCGCTGATTGAGTCCACCGAAAGCGTGACCAAGTGGCCGCTGCGCAACCGCAATCCGTTGCCACTGTGGAGCCGGGGTCGCCTGGTGTTGCTCGGCGACGCCTGCCACCCGATGAAGCCGCACATGGCCCAGGGCGCCGGCATGGCCATCGAAGACGCCGCAATGCTGACCCGCTGCTTGCAGGAAACCGGTCTGGGCGATTACCGCACCGCGTTCGAACTCTATGAAGCCAACCGCAAGGAACGCGCCTCCCGCGTTCAGTCCGTGTCCAACGCCAACACCTGGCTGCGGACTCAGGAAGACCCGGCCTGGGTCTATGGCTACGACCTGTATGCCCAGCAACTGAAATCGGGGGTGGCCGCGTGAGCACTTTCGTCCATGGCGGCAACGTCCAGGCCAACGGCATTCGCCAGCATTACTTGCGCTACGGCGGCAAAGGCCCGGCGCTGGTGCTGATTCCCGGCATTACCAGCCCGGCGATTACCTGGGGGTTTGTTGCCGAACGCCTTGGGGAGCATTTCGATACCTACGTGCTGGACGTGCGGGGTCGTGGCCTCTCCTCCACCGGGCCCGATCTGGATTACAGCGCTGAGACTTGCGCCGATGACATCGGTGCGTTTGCCCAAGCCATGCAGCTCGACAGCTACCACTTGGTCGGCCACTCCATGGGCGCGCGGTTTGCCGTGCGCAGCGCCGTGAAACATCCGGCCGGGGTCAATCGCCTGGTGTTGATCGACCCGCCCGTCTCCGGCCCCGGACGCCGTGAATACCCGAGCAAGTTGCCGTGGTACGTCGACTCGATCCGACAGTCATTGATCGGGATGGATGCCGAGGCGATGCGCGCCTTCTGCGCCACCTGGACCGACGAGCAACTGCAACTGCGCGCCGAGTGGCTGCATACCTGCTACGAGCCGGCGATCGTGCGCGCCTTCAACGATTTTCATGACGTGGATTTTCATCAGGACCTGCCAAAACTCCAGCAACCTGCATTGCTGATGATCGCTGGCCGTGGCGGGGTGATTGCGCCCGAGGACGAGGCGGAAATCCTCGATCTGCAACCGAACATTCGCAGCGTCCACGTTGAAAACGCCGGGCACATGATCCCGTGGGATGACCTCGAAGGTTTCTTCGCGGCGTTCGGTGATTTCCTCGGCCCGCGCCTCAACTAATCGAATCGGGAGACTTTTATGCTCAAGCCCTACCGCATCGGCCAGATTGTGCCGAGCTCCAACACCACCATGGAAACCGAGATCCCGGCGATGCTCAATGCGCGCCAGTTGATCCGCCCGGAACGTTTCACTTTCCACTCCAGCCGCATGCGCATGAAGCAAGTGCGCAAGGAAGAACTGGCGGCGATGGACGGCGAATCCGACCGTTGCGCCATTGAACTGTCCGACGCCAAGGTCGATGTGCTGGGGTATGCCTGCCTGGTGGCGATCATGGCCATGGGGCTCGGTTATCATCGCCAGTCCGAGCAACGGCTGCGCAAAGCCACCGCCGATAACGATGCCAACGCGCCGGTGATCACCAGTGCCGGTGCGTTGATCGAAGGCTTGAAAGTCATGGGCGCCAAACGCATTGCCATCGTCGCGCCGTACATGAAGCCGCTGACGGAACTGGTGGTCGATTACATTCGCGAAGAAGGCTTTGAAGTGGTGGATTGGCGCGCCCTGGAGATCCCCGACAACCTGGCCGTGGCCCGGCACGACCCGGCGAACCTGCCCGGCATCGTGGCTGGCATGAATCTGGAAGGGGTGGATGTGATTGTGCTGTCGGCCTGCGTGCAGATGCAGTCGCTGCCGGTGGTGGCGCAAGTCGAAGCGCAAACCGGCAAACCGGTGCTGACCGCGGCCATCGCCACCACCTACGCCATGCTCAAGGCCCTGGACCTGGAGCCGATCGTTCCCGGTGCGGGTGCCCTGCTCTCCGGCGCTTATTGAGGCATGCGGGCTTTTGTGGCGAGGGAGCTTGCTCCCGCTGGGCTGCGTAGCAGCCCCCAAATCGACCATGAAGTTCTGTCTGAAATAACGCGGTGATGGGACTGGGGTTGCTTCGCAGCCCAGCGGGAGCAAGCTCCCTCGCCACAGGTTATTTGCAATGCAGAGAGGGTATTTGCAGTGCCCAAGAGAGTATTTGCAGTGCCCAAGAGAATGTTGGCAATGCCAAAGAATGAGGACGTAATGAAATGAGCGAACAAACCGCCAACGACAACTATCAAGGCGTATGGGGTCAGCGCATCGGGTTTGGGCAGAAGGCTGCGTTGCTGATGATCGATTTCATGCGCGGCTACACCACCGAAGGCGCGCCGCTGTACGCCCCTGGCGTGGTCAGTGCCGTGGCTCAAAGCGTCGAGTTGCTGACCAGCGCCCGGCACCATGGCATCCCGGTGGTGCACACCAATATCCGCTACCATCCCGGCCATTTTGCTGACGGTGGGATCTGGGTGAAGAAGGCGCCGGTGATGAAGGACATGGTCGAGGGCAATCCTCTGGCGGCGTTTTGCGAAGAGGTACTGCCGCAGGCCGATGAAGTGGTGATCAGCAAACAGTACGCCAGCGCTTTTTTCGGCAGCAGCCTGGCCTCGATGCTGCACGCCCAAGGGATCGACACCGTGGTGCTGGCCGGTTGCTCCACCAGCGGCTGCATTCGGGCGACGGCGGTGGACGCGGTGCAACACGGCTTCCGCACCATCGTCGTGCGCGAATGTGTCGGCGACCGCCACCCGGCGCCCCACGAAGCCAACCTGTTCGACATCGACAGCAAATACGGCGATGTCGTCAGCAAACAGGAGGCGATTGCCCACTTCAAAACAATGTAATGCGTGCGACAAGAACCCGCGCCGGTTAGAGCGCTGGTCTTGTCGGGTTTGAAAGGGACAACGGCCACACAGTCAAGACCTCCAGTCGAACACTGTCCTGTGGCGAGCGAGCTTGCTCGCGCTGGGTTGCGAAGCAGCCCCAAAATGGTGGTCGCACCGATTGATTTTGCGAGTGCTGCGCACTCGAGCGGGAGCAAGCTCCCTCGCCACAAAAACAGTGCATGACGGAAGATTGTCTGGCTGGTATCGGGCCTGCCAAACCCAAACGAAAAAAACTGAGCCCAACTCGCCCACGAGCGAGCGCCCAGTCTTCTGACACTGCCTTTGGACGCCGCTTTCAGCGCGCCAAAGCGCTGAAAAAAGCGGCTGTATAAAAACCATAAGTCACCGCCAGGAGACATCCGATGCCCATTGCGAATGCAGCACCCGCGACCACGGTCGCCGACCCGATTCAAGCGCTGTACCACAAGATCACCTGGAAGCTGATTCCCTTCCTGTGTTTCTGCTACCTGGCCGCGTACCTCGACCGGATCAACATCGGCTTCGCCAAACTGCAGATGCTCGATCAACTGCATTTCAGCGAAACCGCGTTCGGCCTCGGCGCCGGGCTGTTTTTTGTCGGCTACATCCTGTTCGAAGTGCCGAGCAACCTGGTGCTGGAAAAAGTCGGGGCGAAGATCTGGATCGCCCGGATCATGATTACTTGGGGCCTGCTCTCGGCCTGCACCATGCTCGTGACCTCCACCACTCAGTTCTACGTTCTGCGGTTTTTGCTCGGTGCCGCCGAAGCCGGTTTCCTGCCCGGAGTCCTGTATTACTTGACCACTTGGTTCCCGACCTATCGACGCGGGCGCATCATCGCCCTGTTCATGATCGGTTTGCCGTTGTCCAGCGTGATTGGCGGGCCGCTGTCGGGTTGGGTGATGAGCCATTTCGACACCCTCGGCGGTTTGCACGGCTGGCAATGGCTGTTCCTGATCGAAGCGGTGCCCAGCGTATTGCTCGGCATCCTGACCTTCTGGGCGCTGCCGAACAGCTATCAACAAGCCAAGTGGCTCAACGAGGACGAGAAATCCCTGCTGGCACAGGAGCTGCGCGCCGACGAGGCCGGTGCCAGCGACAGCAAGCACAGCTTTCGCGACGGCTTCTTCAACCTGAAAGTGTGGATGCTCGGCGGCATCGACTTCTCGATCCTGCTCAGCGCCTACGCCATGGGTTTCTGGATGCCGACCTTCATCCGCAACGCCGGGATCGTCGACACCTTCCACATCGGCATTCTCACCGCATTGCCGAGCGTCGCCGCGCTGCTGGGGATGCTGCTGATTGGCGCCAGTTCGGACAAACACCGCGAACGCCGCTGGCACATCATCGTGCCGTTCCTGGTCGGTGCGGCGGCCATGGCCACGGCGCCGTTCTTCGTGCACAACGTGGTGGCGACCGTGGCGCTGTTCGCCATTGCCTCGGCAGCAATCATTGGTGCGGTGCCGGTGTTCTTCAGCCTGCCGGCGACGTTTCTCAAAGGCACGGCGGCGGCGACCGGGTTTGCCCTCGCCTGTTCGTTGGCGAACATTGCCGGGTTGGTGAGCAATTCGCTGATGGGCGTGGCGATTGATGTCACGGGCAGCAGCGCCGGGGCGCTGTGGTTCTTTGCCGGGTGTTTGATTCTCAGCAGTTTCCTGGTCATCGCGTTGCCGGCCAAATTGGTTAACCGCTAACCCCTCGGCCCCGTAGGAGCAAAGCTTGCTCGCGATGGCGATTTCACCGACGCCATCGCGGGCAAGCCTTGCTCCTACAGGTGTTCATTTCCAACCTGTCAGGTGTGTCCCTCATGCAAGGTTTGATCAAACGCTGTGCCCTGCTCGCCGCCGCCGGCCTGTGTGCCGGGTCCCTGCAAGCGGCGGAAAAAGTCATCTTCGACACCGACTTCAACGTGCTCAACGATGACGGCCAGGCCTTCATCATGCTCGCCCAGTTGCACGCGCAAAAACGCATCGACCTGCTCGGCATGACCCTGGTCAGCGGCAACGCCTGGGTCGATCAGGAGCAGGTCGACGCGCTCAAGGCTGTCGAGCGCATGGGCGTGGACAAAGAGGTCGGGGTGTATTCCGGCGCGGCGTATCCGCTGCTGCATGACTTCGCTACGTATCCGCAGGAACAGGCGCTGTTCGGCGCCGGTTGGCCGGGGGCGTTCAAAGCCGCTCGCCCTACAAACGCCGCGCAATTGGTCGCGCCGCCGGATGGCCTGGCGGCCCACACCACATTGCGCAAGGAAACCGCCGCGCAGTTCATCGTCGACAGCGTGCGCGCCAACCCCCATGAAGTGACGCTGCTGGCGGTCGGGCCGCTGACCAACATTGCGCTGGCGATCCGTTCCGCGCCGGACATCGTGCCGCTGATCAAACGCATCGTGTACATGGGCGGCGCGATCGAGATTCCGGGCAACACCACGCCGGCCGCCGAGTTCAACTGGTGGTTCGATCCCGAGGCGGCGAAGATCGTCCTGCGTTCGCCCATCGAACACGTGATTTTCCCCAACGATGTCTGCGAGAAAGTCACCTTCGATGCTGCGGTGTACAAACGGGTGATCGCCAAACCGGGCCCCATTGCCGACCTGTACAAGCATGAATTCGGCGCGCTGTTCGACAAGGATCCGGCCTATCACAGCTTCACTTGGGACAGCCTGCCAGCGCTGTTCCTGGTACAACCGGACATCGTCACCGAGTCCCGGGATTTGTGGGTGGATGTGGACGCGCAGTTCGGCGCCGACTACGGCCGGGCCCTTGGCTACAAGAAGAGCCCGCCGGTGGGCACGCAAAAAGCCAAGGTGGTATTCGCCATCGACCAGAAGCAATTCTGGGACGGCTACGTCAACCTCGTGACTTTGCCGACACCGGTCAAGATGAACAAGTGACAGCCCGCAGCGAACCCCTCACAGTGAGCGTGGTCGCACAGGTGAGCCGCCGGATAATCTTCAACGGCGGTTCAGTCCCTTTTTCTGTCGAGAGCCTTTAGATGCGCAGACTCCTTGCCCTGTCCCTGCTGTTGCTGTCCCTGAGCGCCTGCGCGCTGTTCCCCAATCGCGATCCGCTGAACATCAACGTGGTCGGCATCGAACCGCTGCAAAGTCAGGACCTGGAAGTGCGCTTCGCGGTGAAGATCCGCGTGCAGAACCCGAACGAAACCGCGATCGACTACAACGGCGTGGCCCTGGACCTGGAAGTCAACGGCCGACCATTGGCCTCGGGCGTCAGCGATCAATCAGGCACGATCCCGCGCTTTTCCGAAGCCGTGCTGACCGTGCCGGTGAGCGTCTCGGCCTTCTCTGTATTGCGCCAGACCCTGGGCCTGAGCCAGACGCAAACCCTCGACAACCTGCCCTACGTACTGCGCGGCAAACTGGCCGGCGGCTTGTTTGGCACCATGCGTTTTGTCGATACCGGCAAGCTGAGTTTTCCGGGGTCCGCCGCTGCAACCTGGTAACCCCGCCCCCCTTTGTAGGAGCGAGGCTTGCCCGCGAAGGCGGAGTGTCATCCAACATAGATGTCGACTGACACACCGCCTTCGCGGGCAAGCCTCGCTCCTACAGGGATGCCGCAACCGAAAGATATGCGGTGAAGCGCACACAGGGTTTGTGGCAACCGAGGATTATGCGGTGAAGCGCACGCCGGGTTTGGCGCGCTCATCCACGCTCAGCTCGAACACATCCGGCCGCGCATAGTGCCCCACCACATCGAAGTCGTAGCGAGCGCGAATCAACTCGTCGGTGTCGATTTCAGCGGTCAGCAAACCCGGCCCGCCCCGCAGCGGCCCGGCCAGAATGTCGCCCATCGGCCCGACGATCACACTGCCACCGGCTATCAACGGTCGATCCGCCGGCCAGTTGGCAATGTCCACGCCCAAGGCTTGCGGCGAGTCCTGCACCTGACAGGCACTGACCACAAAGCACCGGCCCTCGTGGGCGATGTGGCGCATGCTGACCTGCCACATCTCGCGTTCATCCACGGTCGGTGCACACCACACTTCGACGCCTTTGGCGTACATCGCGGTGCGCAGCAACGGCATCATGTTTTCCCAGCACACCACGGCGCCGAGGCGCCCGACCTGGCTGTCGATCACCGCCAACGTCGAGCCATCGCCCTTGCCCCAGATCAGCCGTTCGGTGCCGGTCGGCATCAGTTTGCGGTGTTTGGCGACCAGCCCGGCCGCAGGGTCGAAGTACAACGCGGTGCAATGCAAGGTGCTGCCCGCGCGTTCGATCACGCCGATGACCAGATTGGCCCCGGTGCGCGCCGACAACCCGGCCAAGGCTTCGGTCTCGACGCCCGGCACGTCGATGGCGTTGGCGAAGTACCGCGCAAACGCCTCGCGCCCCTCCGGCAGGCGATAGCCCAATTGCGTACCGAACGCTTCACCTTTGGGATAGCCGCCCAGCAAAGCTTCCGGCATCACCACCAGCGCGGCACCGGACTCGATGATGGGGTTTTCCCAGGACAGGATCTGTTCCAGGGTTTCGCCCTTGCCACCGGGCAAGGCGCCGATTTGCAGGGCAGCAACGATTGACTTGGACATCTCGGTAACTCCGACGGCAATGAGGTGTTGCTGATTTTCCGCCCGCGCCGGATCATGAATAAAGCCCCGTTCGCTGCTGAATGATATGAACACCATGAATATCGCCACCGTCGATCTCAACCTGCTCAAAGTCTTCGAAGCCTTGCACGAAGAGTCCAGCGCCAGCCGTGCCGCGCTGCGCCTGGGCGTCACGCAATCGGCGGTCAGCGCCGCATTGCGCCGGTTGCGGGAGGTGTATGGCGATCAATTGTTCGTGCGCACCGGGCGTGGTTTGGCGCCGACGCTCAAGGCCAATCAGCTCAAACCGGTGGTCAGCGATGCGCTGAACAAATGCCGACAGAGCCTGGCCATGGTCGACCCGGCGGCGGGTCACTACGAAGGTCGTTCGGTCACCGTGGGGCTGTCGGATGACTTCGAGATCGCCTACGGGCGGCGGCTGATTGACGAGATCGCCCGCACCGCGCCGAAACTGCGGTTGATCTTCCGCCAGACCCACAGCCAGATCGTGGCCCAGGCCTTGATGGAACGCAGCATCGACCTGGCGATCACGGCGGGCGGTTTTGCCGAGCGCTTGCTCAGCCGGCAGGTGCTGGGCGAAGGGGGTTATCTGTGCCTGGTCGACCCGATCAGCCTGGCGCCAGGGCAGCAGGCCCTCAGCCTGGAGGAGTTCGTGGCGCGGGAGCACATTCTGGTGTCGTCGGGTGGTTTTATCGGGATCACCGATGAGGGTTTGGCGGCGCTGGGCTTGAGTCGGCGGGTGTGCGCCTCGACCACACACTTTGCGGCGTTGCCGCATCTGCTCAAGGGCAGTCAGGCAGTGGCGACCATTCCGGCCCACGCCGCGCAAAGCATCGCGGCACTCAGCGGTCTGACGCTACTGCCCTGCCCGCTGGCGTTGCCGCGTTACCCCATCGAACTGGGCTGGCGCACCAGCGCGCAACTGGATCCGGTGGTGTTGAAGGTGCGCGAGGCGATTGTGGCGATTTTTCCCCGCGATGACGATTTCAACGACTCACACCTATAAACGACGCCCCACCCTGTAGGAGCAAGGCTTGCCCGCGATGGCATCCTTGAGATCGTCATCGCGGGCAAGCCTTGCTCCTACAGCGAAGGCGGTGTGTCATTCGACGTCGATGCTGGATGATATGACGCCTTCGCGGGCAAGCCTCGCTCCTACAGGGTGGGGGTCAACCTGGAATTATTTGGCGGCCATCAGGCGATTGACTTCACTGCGCACCATGTTGGCGTATTCTGGCGGCGACAGGAGGTCGAGCTCGGAGCGAACCCATTCCGCCCATTTGCCTTTGCGCTTGGCCCGTTCACCGAATAACCGCGCCGCTTCGCCTTTGGACTTGCCCAGGTTGCTTTGCCAGAGGTCGAACAGACGGGATTTTTCGTCTTCAAGCGCAGCGCGCTCGGCAAGGGGTTTGTCGGCCAGATTGAAGCTCATGGGAAATACCTGCGGCGTAAATAGGCGACATCTTACACCGTAGGAGGAAATCTCCGACCCTGGATTTTTCCTCAGGGTGGAGCCTGCACACAAAATGAGTGCAACTTTTTCAATCGCCCGAGACTCCATTGTTCACTGCCCACTTACCCGCAAGGAGTTACTCAATGGCCCGCAAAACAGCCGTACAAAACGCCGCAGACCAAATCAAGGATCAGGCATTCAGTGAGCTTCAGGCGCTGATCGAAGAATCGGACAAGCTGCTCAAAAGCAGTGCGTCGCTGGTGGGCGAGGAAGCCGATACCCTGCGCGGACAAGTCGCCCAGAAGCTGCAACAGGCGCTGGAATCAGTGACCAGCGTGCGCGAACGCACCAAACCGGCGGTCGACGCCACTGAAACCTATATCGGTGGCCACCCGTGGCAGACCGTGGCGATTTCTGCCGGTTTCGGCCTGGTGGTCGGGTTGTTGCTCGGTCGTCGTTGATCGGTTCTGCATAAAAAAAGGCGAGCTTGATGCTCGCCTTTTTTGCTCCACAAGGCTCAGAGCCCAGCCAATTCCCGCAAATTCGCCAAAACATCCGCCTCCAACTCGATCCCCCCAGCCGCTGATTTGGCACGCTGGTGATGCCGCCGATCCCCCGGCAAACGCTTCAACCCCACGCCATGCATCTGCCGCACCAGTTCCTGGCTGCGTTCGGCGAAGTTCTGCCCGGCGGCCTTGCTCGGGTCGATCACGATCAGCAGTTGCCCGGTCCACGGCGTCTTCGCCCCCGGGTGGTTCGACCAATCGAATTCGAAAGAAAAATTGCCGCCGGTTAACGCCGCGGCCAGCAACTCCACCATCATCGACAACGCCGAGCCCTTGTGCCCGCCGAACGGCAGCAACGCACCGCCCTCGAGAATCGCTTTCGGATCCTGGGTCGGCTGGCCCAGGCTGTCCACACCCATGCCCGGCGACAGGCGCTCGCCGTTGCGCGCGGCGATCTGCACGTCGCCATGGGCGATGGCACTGGTGGCCAGGTCGAACACGATGGGGTCGCCATCCGCCCGTGGCGCGGCGAAAGCAATCGGGTTGGTGCCGAACAGTGGGCGATCGGCGCCGTGGGGCACCACGCACGTCATGCTGTTGACCACGCTCAGGGCCACCAGGCCTTCATAGGCGAACGGTTCGACGTCTGGCCACAGCGCAGCGAAGTGATGGGAGTTGCGGATTGCCAGCACGGCAATCCCGGCGCTGCGGGCTTTTTCCACCAGCAACGCACGGGCGGCGGCCAGGGCCGGTTGGGCAAAGCCACCGCCGGCATCGACCCGGACGAAGCCCGAGGCCACGTCTTCAACCACCGGCACCGCCTGGCCATTGACCCAGCCGCTGTTGAGCGTCGACACATAACCGGGAATCCGGAACACGCCGTGGCTGTGGGCGCCGTCGCGTTCGGCGCCGGCGCAGTTCAGGGCCAGGGTATTGGCGACCTCGGCCGAGGTGCCGTGGCGCAGGAAGATGTGTTCGAGCAATTGAACGAGTGAATTGAAGTCCAGGGTTTGCGTGTTCGAAGAGGCGGGTGTTGCGGTCATCTGAGGCTCCAGTTTTATTATTGAGTGCTGGCTACAGGCTGAAACGGGGTTGTGCGGCAACCCAAAAAACATGGCCGATTAAGCGCTGTTGCGCAGGGTGCCTGTCAAGCCTCGAAACTTCGAATACCCCAGCAATATGTACCGCACACCCGCCGTGCCCCAGCCTTACCGTTTTTCCTCCACCCCATCGAGGAAAAACCATGACCTCTGCCCCGCTCCCCTGAAAGGTATTCATGAGGGATGCCTCGGCGAGGCTGGCGGTACAACTGGGCAATGCCGATTCGGTGACCTGGCTGATCACCCACCTGGGGCGGCAACTGCACACCAGCACGCCATAAAACAGTGATCGGGGCACTGTGATGACAGTGCCCCGACAGGTTTAGTCTTTCTGGTCGCGCAGGATGTTGCCGGAGGCGCCATCAATGCGGAACTCGTAGACCACGCCATCGGCCTTGCGGCCCTCGCCTTTCCAGTAACCGTTGTTATCGGCTTCGATCTCGTAGACCTCGACGTAACCGGCCTTGGTCTTCGCGGTTTCGATGGCCTTCTCGATGGTGATCCAGCCTGCGCCCGGGCGATCGGCCAATGCAGCGCCAGCGCTGAACAGACAGGCGGTGGCAATCAGGGCGGCGAAGGTTCTTTTGATCATTTTTTCACTCCATTTGTGGATAGTAGGCGTCATGCGTCCTGGTTTTTGGGCGTCAGCGGGGAAAATAAGTTCCACTTTGATGGGTAATTGCCATGACGGATGTTCTCGGCGCCTCGCCCGCAAGGTTAGAATGCAGCCAATCAGGATGAGTCAATGACCGAACACACCTTCTCGGAAGCCGAATACGACGCCATCACCGATGCCGCTGCGCACTGGTGCATGCGTCTGCACGCCATCGACTGCACCGCCGAGGAGCGCCAGGCGTTCGAACAATGGCGCGACGCTCATCCGCTGCATGCCTTCGAGTTCGAAGCCATGCTGGAAATCTGGGAGGTCGCGGGCGATTTGCCGCACCCTGAGTCCGCCGAGCCCCTGCTGCCCAACCAACGTGCCACCTCCTGGCGCCGCTACTGCATCACCGCGGCTGTCTGCGCCCTGGCGCTGCCGCTGGCGGCGTACAGCGGCTGGAACCTCGGCTGGCTGCCCAACGCCTATCAGCATTTCGAAGCCAGTGACACGGTGCGTCATGTCACCCTGAAGGATGGCAGCCAGGTGGAGCTGAACCTGGGCAGTGAACTGACCTTCAGCAATTACAAGGATGAGCGTCGGGTCACGTTGAAAAAGGGTGAAGCGTTCTTCAGTGTCACCCACGACATGACCCACCCTTTCATCGTCAACGCCGCCGAAGGCCGGATTCGGGTAACGGGCACTAAATTCAACGTGTGGCTGTATGAAGATCAGGTGCGGGTGAACCTGATCGAAGGCTCGGTGCTGGTCACCAGCAACGACGCCCTGGCCGGCGACGGCTTGCGCCTGGGGCCAGCGATGCAGGCCCGCTTTCGCCACGGCGACTACATGCCGCAGATCAGCCAGACCTACGCCAACGACAACGCCCTGGCCTGGCGCAGCGGCAAACTGGTGCTCGACGACTTACCCCTGAGCGAGGCCTTGCCGCTGATCAACCGTTACCTGGCCAAACCGGTGATGGTGGCCGATAACAGCACCGCGTCGATCCGCATCGGCGGCATCTACAACATCAAGGAACTCAACAACCTGGTGGCGTCCCTGCCCCGGGTATTGCCGGTGTACCTGACTCGCAACGAGAACGGCAACCCGGTGCTCAATTCGATTCCGCAGCAGGCACCAAAAAGCTGAAGGCCGCGTCCCTTTGGGGAGGCGGCCTTCGTGTTGGCTACAACTTGTCGCGCGGTGTTTATTGCGCCGCTATCTTCCCGGCTTTTTCATCCGATTCGCGCAGCGTCTGCACCTGATACTGCGGATCAGCCTTGATCTGCTGCTCGGTGAACGGCAACACACTCAACTGCTTCTTCGAGAACGCCTGCGTCTGGTCCCGGGCGTATTTCGATGCCGGGTCACTGGACAACGAGAACGCCAGCAATCCCTGGGCGTGCGGACCTTTGTCATCGAAGGTCACGATTTGCAGGTAACTGGTGCCGCTGACCACTTCCAGTTTGCCGTCGGTTCTCGGGACGCTCTGGATCGCGTTATAAATCCCCAACGTGCCCGGCCCGCCGTGGATCGACGTTTGTTGTCCGCCGCTGCTGACCACCTGAATGTCGCCCCAGCGGCTGTCCGGCTTGAGTCCCATATGGGCAGTCCGTTCCACGGACGCGAGCATCGCCTCGCGGATGGCTTTGGCAACGTCTGGTCGTTCGAAAGCCAATCCGTGCGGGGTGTGTTGCGCGTCTTTCGGGTCGAAGACCACACGCCAGACGTCAGGTAAAAGCTGCAACGACTCCATGACGATATTGAAATGCACCAGGCCCAGCCCGCTGTCCAGATTCGCCCGGCCATCCCACGCCTTCAGGCTGGCGCACACCGGTGCGAGTGTCGCGGCATCCGCCCCCAGATCCGTGCTACAGAAGTTCAGCAGGTCCGGCATGACCTGTGCCACCAGATACACCTGATCATCCATCACCATCCGTTGCAGATCCGCCGCCGCCACCGGCCCGGCCTTGGCCAGCGAGCCCAGGCGATCCAGGGCAAAACGCGAGCGCAACCCCAACGGCTGGCTGTCCTGGCTGATCAGTGGCGAGAAACCGGTGAGCGGTTGCGCCGGGTTGGCCAGCCAGGCGGAATCGTTGGAATGCTGCACAAAGTCTTTGCGCAGCAGCTGCGGTAACTGGTCCGCCGCGTAAATGCCCTTTTGCGCGGCCTTCGGGTCGATGTCCCAGGCGCAGGCACTGTTGGAACCATCGAGCACGATCATCTGCAACCCGGCGCGCGGATCGCTGCACTTGGCCAGTTTGTCAGCATTGACGTTCGGCACCACCGACAGGTTCATGTACAGCGTCTGCCCCTGATCATCCGCTGCCAGGGTGTTGACCCACGGGATGCCCTGGATCTTGTGCACCGAGGCCTGCAATTCCTTGAGGCTGGTGGCGCGATTCATCGCGTACCACTGCTGCAGGACGCGATCGTTGTCCAGGTTGGCATCGCGCAGGCTGTAGGCGAACTGCTTGTCCCAATCGAGCTTGCCCGGCCACTGCACCACGGGGCCGAACACCGAGCTGTAGACCACGTGGGACACCGCTTTGACCTGGCCGTCCGGCTGTTTCACGTTGACCGTCAGCGTCTGTTTATCCAGCGGCAACGACTTGCCATCCAGCACGTAACGGGTGGAATCCTTGGGGTCCAGTTGCAGGCGATACAAGGTGAAATGCTTGGACGAATCCACCGTGTGGGTCCACGCCAGGTGCTGATTGAACCCGATGTTGATCATCGGCAGACCGGGCAACGCGGCGCCCATCACGTCCAGTTTGCCGGGAATGGTCAGGTGCATCTGGTAGAAGCGCATCCCGCCGACCCAAGGGAAATGCGGGTTGGCCAGCAGCATGCCGCGACCGTTGAATGAGCGTTCGCTGCCAATTGCCACCGCGTTGCTGCCGCGATCCAGGGCAAAGCGTTGCTGGCGCTCGGCGGCCGCCAGGAACGACTGCGCCCCCGCCCCCGCCGCCGCTTGGGCGACGCTCGCTGGCGGCGTCGCGCCGGCCAGTGCTTCGGCAAACTGCCCGACCCCGCCTTCCACCAGCAGGCGCCGCGTGAGCTTCACCAGGTCCTGCGCGGCAATCGGGCGAACCCAGTCACCCTCGCATTGAGCCGGCAAACCCTGGGCCTGGCGCTCGGCCAGCGAGCGGTTGTAACCCGCCACGTAACCGTCGATCAGCTCCTTGACTTGCGGGGTTTGCGCCTGCCAGAAACCGGCCACCGCCTGGGGCGTATTCAGCCAGTTGAAAAACAGGTCGCTGGCCAGGTTGGCGCGTTCTTCGAGGGTGAACTGTTCCGGGCCGAAATACTTCGAGCGCTCGCCGTTGACGGTGACGATCTCGTTGGCCATCAGGCACAGGTTGTCCTGGGCGTAGGCGTAGCCGATGCCGTAACCGAGCCCGCGTTCGTTCTCGGCACGAATGTGCGGCACGCCGAAACTGGTGCGCCGAATATCCACGGCCGAAGATTCCGGTGCACTGCGGGCGCTGGCCGCAAGGCTCAACCCCAGCATCACACCTGCAAGACTCAACCGGGTTAACTGCCTGCTAATAATCACGCTCGCTCCTGATGGACATGGCCCTGAAAAATCACATCCGGCGTACAACACGGAATGTGCCTGGCCTTAGGAACGAAAAAAACATCAGGAAATTTAGGCGGCGCGACGATCATCGGCGGCCGTATCACATGGCGCTCACGTGGCCTCGACAAATTTTCTACATCAACGTCTTCATGATTTGCCGTGCTCGTCCGTCTTAATGATTGAGAGCACCCTCATTTTTTTCCTGATCAGGCTCTGAAAAGGAGTTTTTGCATGTACAACTCGCAACTGCCAACGGACGGTAGCCACGCGCCAAAGAGCGTTTCCATGAGCCACGGCTCCGGGATCTTTGAACGAGCCGATCGCCACGGAAACGAACGAATCCGGGTACTGCTCAAGAGCTTTGGCCTGAGAACCAGCCTGATTCGCCTCAAAGTCATCGACGCCCTGCTCAGCGCCGCCGAAAGCGAACGCAACCTGGGCGTGCGCGGCGTGCACACGCATTTGCTGGACCTGGATATTCCCCTGTCCTTCCTGAGTGTGCGGGAGGTGTTGAAGCGGCTATGCAGTGAGGGCGTGATCACGCTCAATCCGGACAAGAGCTATAGCCTGCATCCGCAGGCCATTGCCATTCTCTACAGCGAATCGGCCTCGCACGCTTCGCTCAAGGCTTGACCTTGCGGCGCATCACGCCATTGACGATGACCACGATCACGGCCACGCCGATGGCGATGTACTGGAACAGCTTCTCGCTGATGATCCCTGCATTTTGCAGATAGGAAAGGCCGAACATGATCCCCAGGACGACCAGGGAGATCAGAATCGAGTATTTCAAACGTTGCGACTGGGTCATTGCGGGTTCCTGAAACTTGAAATGTATCCGGTTTGTATCCGCTTGCATGCCAAGCCCCTACCTTCTGGCGGGGATGAACAGGCGCAAACGAAGTCTCATGTTACAGCCGATGAAGAGTTTTGGCTTCATTGCGGCGCTAACCATGAGGATTCTGAAATGCTTCGTCGAATCACACTGCTGATTCCCCTGATCGCTCTCCTGTCCCTGAGCGGCTGTATCATTTTTCCCCACGGAGGCTGGCATGGCGACCACCACTATGATCGTGGCGGACCAGGTTATTACCAACACCGCTAGTTCGACCCGTTAGAAAATATTCACTTCTTTTTAATCAATCCTGAACAAATGCCCGCCCTGCTGCGGGCATTTTTCGTTTATTAATCTCTCAACTTTTTTGAAACTTAGGATCCACAGTCGCGCCTTTCATTAGTTCATTCCGAACAATTGAAATACATGGCAAACCCTTGAAACTATAAGTCTCAATCGCGCACTAGAGCGAATATCGTTAGATGATTACTCTCGATATAACGCAACACGCGTTACAACTTGAACTTTACAGTATCGATAAGGACATCATGCACACTTCATCAACTAACCGGAGACGCTTCCAACTGACCGGCTTTTGCCTGGCTGTCGCTGTTTTCGAACTACTGACCTATATGGCCAGCGATTTGATCATGCCCGCCATGCTGACCGTCACCGAACAATTGAACACCCGTCCTGAATATGTCCCGTATGCATTCACCCTGTATTTGACCGGCGGTGTGCTGTTGCAGTGGCTGATCGGCCCGCTGTCCGATCACTACGGGCGTCGTCCGCTGCTGCTGATCGGCAGTGCGCTATTTGCCCTGGCGTGTGGCGCGACGTACTGGGTGCAGGGGATCGGAGCATTCAACGGCTTGCGCCTGATCCAGGGCATGGGCCTGGGCTTTGTCATCGCCGTCAGTTATCCCGCCTTGCAGGAAGTGTTCTGCGAGGCCGATGCGGTGCGGATCATGGCGTGGCTGGGGAACATTGCCCTGCTCTCGCCACTGCTGGGGCCTTTGTTCGGCAGCTTGTTATTGCAATGGCTGTCGTGGCGAGAGCTGTTTTTATTGCTCGGCATCGCCGCCCTGGCGGTCTGGGTCAGCTTGTATGTCTTCATTCCGCGAACCTTGGGCGGCGCAGCCACCGACAAGCCCTTCGACGTGCGCGCCACCGTGCGCCGCTACGGCGTGTTGTTGCGCAACCGGGGGTTTGTGCTGTCGTCCATCGCCCTGGGGCTGATGAGCTTGCCGCTGATTGCCTGGATCGGCCTGTCGCCGTTGTTGTTAATCCAGGGTCAGGGTCTGTCAGTCCTGCACTACGGGCTCTGGCAGATCCCGGTGTTCGGCGCGGTCATTCTCGGCAACCTGCTGCTCGACCGCTTGATTACCGGATCGGCCCTGCCACAACTGGTGCGCTATGCACTCTGGCCGTTTTGCGCCGGGCTCGCGGCACTCCTGATCGTTGGCTTTTACGGGGCGTCGACCGGGTTACTGGTCGGGTGCCTGGCGATCTACGCCGTCGGCCTGGGCATGAGCAATGCCGCGCTGTACCGCTTGGCGCTGTTTTCCAGCGAGGACAGCAAGGGACTGGTGTCGGCCATGATCGGCATGTTGTCCATCTCGATCATGGGCGGCGTCGGGTCACTGATTGCGGCGCTCGGGGCCGGTGACAGCCTGGAGTCGTTCGCCTTGATCGCCGCTACGGCGGGGCTGCTGTGCCTGGTGCCTTTGCACGCATTTCTACGACGGTGCCACCCCTCGGTCGCCGTCTGAATCAAACAATCAAAAAAGGAATTTCGATGATTCATCTTCCCAACACCGACGCGTTGTGCGCGCTGGTGCAACCTTACGACCTGGAGGCTGTACCGCCGGGTTTGTTCGATCGCGCCATGGCTGAAACCAGCCTGTTTCATTGCCACCATACCCCCGGCTACGAACGTTGGCTGCACAGCCACGGCCTGGATGCCCAGGCTCTGGACACCCTGGAGGATTGGTCGCGCCTGCCGCCGATCTTCGCCAGTTTTTTCAAACAACAGCTGCTATTGAGCCCCACCGCTGAGGGCGCGCTGGAACTGACCTCGTCCGGCACCAGCGGCCAGAAGAGCCGCATGCGCTATGACGATCGCAGCATGGCCGCCGCCCAAGGCATGGTCACACGGATTTTCCGGCAGTACGGTTGGGACACCCCGGACACCCCGTGCAACTACTTGCTGCTCAGCTATGAACCCGAGCCTGATAACCGTCTGGGTACCGCTTACACCGATCAGTTTCTGTGTCGTTACGCCCCCGCCAACCGAGTCGTCTATGCCCTGCGGCGCACCGGCGATGGTCACGAGTTCGACCTGTTCGGCGTGATCCGCGCCTTGCAGGCGTTCGCCGAAGAACAGCTCCCCGTGCGCATTTTCGGTTTTCCGGCGTTCCTCTGGCAGACGCTGCAACGCATGCAGGCGACGGGCCTGGCGCCGCTGGATTTGCCTGCCGGGTCATTTGTGTTTCTCGGCGGCGGCTGGAAAAACCACACCGCGCAGGAGATTTCCCGGGCTCGACTCTATGAACGGATCGGGCAGCAACTGGGCATCGAACCGGCCCGCTGCCGCGACGGCTACGGCGCGGTCGAGCACGCGGTGCCCTATATCGAATGTGCCCATCATCATTTCCATGTACCGGTTTACTCGAAGGTTTTCGTGCGCAATCCAGCTGACTTCAGCGTCCAGCCCTATGGCCAAAGCGGCCTGCTGAACTTCGTATCACCTTATATTTCGTCGAGCCCGGCCCATGCCGTGGTCATGAGCGACCTGGCCACCTTGTACCCCGGCGCAACCTGCGGCTGCGGCCAGGCCACTGACTGGTTCCAGTTGCATGGACGTGCCGGCACCAGCCCCGGCCGTAGCTGCGCCATGGCCGCCGCCGAACTGCTCGGGAGGGCTTGAGATGTATTTGATCAACGGCCAACTGCACGCCGACCTTGCCCTCGATACCGCCCTGAATGCTCTGCACCAGGCCTTGCCGCGCTTGCTGATGAGCCCTGTCGACAGTGACACCGTCGTGGCCTCGGCCGCACGCTTTGCCCGGCAACTGCAAACGGGCGAGCTCGACTTCGGCCTGGAGGACGATCAACGCCTGGCACTGATCGATTTCTGCCAGCCCGAGCATCTGAATCCCAAACTGGAGCGCGAACTGGGTGTACAACCACGCTCCCTGCGGCGCATCGACTACCGGCAACCGCGCTTCGAAAGCTGGCACCCGCTGGGGCTGGTGGTACACATCACGCCGGCCAATGCGCCGATGCTCGCCTTTTGTGCGGTCCTGGAAAGCCTGCTGGCGGGCAACGTCAACTGGTTGCGCCCCAGTTCCAGCGACCAAGGGCTGACAGCACGCCTGCTGGAGGCCCTCGGCCGGTGTGACAGCAGTGGCCGGCTGGCCGACTTTATCGCGGTGCTGCCCGTGGCGACCGCAGACATCGCACGCCTCTGCACCCGGGCCGATGCCGTGGCGGCGTGGGGCGGCGAAACCGCGCTCAAGGCGATTCGCAGCCAAGTGCCCATCGGCTGTCGCTGGATCGACTGGGGGCACCGCATCAGCTTCGCTTATCTCTCACCGGAGGCGGCACAACCGGACGCACTGGATGCCCTGGTGGACGAAGTCTGTCGCCTCGATCAACAAGCCTGTTCCAGCCCGCAATGGGTGCTGGTGGACAGCGATGACCCGGCCATCCTGCACGACATGGGCATGCGCCTGACCGAGGCGTTCAAACGTCGCAACGCGCACTGGCCGGCGCTGGTCCCGTCCGACCAGGAAGCCTCGGAAATCACCACCCGCTGCGCCATGGCGCGCCTGGAACAATGTTTTGCCGGGCACACCGGTGAGGTCTGGAGCGAAGCGGGTTGGCGGGTCATCTGGGAGCATCATCAAACCCTCGCCCCCTCCCCGCTGTTTCGGACCCTGCTGCTCAAACCGGTGCCCCAGGCGCTGCTTGCCGAAACCCTGCTGCCCTGGCGCACCGTGCTGCAAAGCTGCGCCTTGATTTGCCCGCCGGCACACACACCGGAGCTGGTGCGAACCCTGGTCAACGCCGGCGTCACGCGCATTGCGCCAGCGGGCGCGATCCACGACGGCTATGCCGGCGAGCCCCACGATGGCGTGTACGCGCTGGCCCGCCTGAGCCGCCGCCTCTCGGTGAGCCTGCCCGCCAATGTGCTGAGCAGCCATGCGTGCCTCGACGCACTGCCCGCCGCCGTGGACACCACGGGCTTGGCGATCATGGACAAACACGCCTTCCAGGCCCAGCCCATCGCCCCGTCGGCGCAGCTGTTCTTTCGCTCCGGCGGCAGCAGCGGCACCCCGGCGCTGGCCGGTTTCAGCTACCGCGACTTTCAGCGGCAAATGCGCGCGGCGGCTGACGGGCTGTTCGCCGCCGGGCTTGATCCGGCACAGGACCGAGTGATGAACCTGTTCTATGGCGGCAGTCTTTACGGCGGTTTTTCCAGTTTCTCCTGGGTTCTGCAACTGATGGACATCACGCATTTGCCCATGGGCGCGCCGCATGACGATAACTTCAGCGAAATCGCCCGGCTGATCGTGCAGCAAAACGTCAACGTGCTGATCGGCATGCCGAGCACCCTGCACCGGCTGTTTCTCAACGAACAGAAAACCCTGCGAGCCTATGGGGGTATCCGCAAGGTGTTTCTCGCTGGCGAGCATCTCGGATTGGCCAGTCGTCAATTGATGGAAAGCTGCGGCGTGTCGTCGATTCGCTCGGCAATGTACGGTTCCGTGGACGCCGGCCCCCTGGGCCATGCCTGCGCGGCGACCAGCGATGGCGTCTTTCACTTGATGTGCGATACCCAGCATCTGGAAATCGTTGACCTGGAACAGGATGTGCCCGTCCAGGACGGTCAGGTCGGACGCCTGCTGTTCACCTCGCGAGCCCGCCACAGTCAGACCGTGCGCCGCTACGAAGTGGGCGACACCGGGCGCTGGGTGCATGGGAACTGTCCCTGCGGACTGAGTTCGCCACGGTTCCAATTGCTGGAGCGCCATGGGCAATTGTTGCGAATCGGTACCGTATTCGTTTCGCCTTCACACCTGGCCCACTGCGCAGGCGTGCCCATTCAAATGGTGCTCGACCATGGGCCCGACGGGTGCGAGCGCATGGTGGTGCGTGCCGAGGGCGAGGCGCAACAGGTTCGCGCCCGATTGGTGTCCGACCCGGCACTTGAAACGGCCCTTGTCGGCGCACTGCTGACCCTTGAAGTTAATACCTGCGCCGCCACTCAATTTGAACGAAACCGCCACAGCGGCAAGACCCCGTTAGTTATCGACCAACGCAAACAACAATAAATATTATTTATTAACCGTAGATTAAAACCTGAAAAAGGAATTCCAGTGAAAGAACTATTGACCCTCGAACAACTGGTGCAATACATACGTGAACATTCGCGTTTTTATCATCAGCACCTCAAACACTTACCGTTACAGGGATTCACCACAAACGATATTCCCTTGATCGACGCAAACAACTATTGGGCAGGCAGCCATGACTTGAAACAGTGGCCGGTACTGACGGCACCGGTCGACAACGCGCTGTTGTTTAAAACCGGAGGCACCACCAGCCAGGGTAAATTGGCGGTTTACACCCACGAAGAATGGCGAACCCTGGTCACGACTTTCGGTGACAGCCTGTCGTCGCAATTGAACAATGGCGACCGGGTCGCCAACCTGTTTTTTTCCGGGGACCTTTGCGCCAGCTTTCTGTTTATCCACGAGTCACTGACCCATGTGCGGGTGTCGATCAGTGAGTTTCCCTTTACCGGCAACGTCGATTTCCGGGGGCTGACAGCGGCGATTGGCGACCACCGGATCAATGTCCTGGCGGGCATACCGGCACAGTTGCTCAAATATGCGGCGTATCTGGCAGAGCATGGGCACGTGTTGAGTGGCGTCGACACCCTGCTCTACGGCGGTGAAAGCGTGTTTGCCAGCCAACTGCCGATCTTCGCCAAGGTCTTCCCCAATGCCCGCGTCGCCTCCATCGGTTATGCCAGTGTCGATGCCGGGCTGATCGGGGCCAGCGACCGAGACTGTGCGCTGGGTGAACATCGGGTGTTCGACCAGCACACCGTGCTCGAGATCATCGACGAGTTCAGCGGCGACATCATTGATGAGTGCGACCGTATGGGCCTGTTGGTGGTGACCAATCTGAATCGCCGGTTGATGCCGCTGCTGCGCTACCCGGTCGGTGATCGCGCCTGCTGGCTTGAGCCCGCGGGTACGCCAAGGCGTAAATTCGCCCTCAGGGGCCGCAGCGTCCACAGTCGGCGGGTGCGCGTGGGGGTGATGTCGCTACTGACCGACGAGATACACCACATCGTCCAGCGCGTCACCCACAGCGAGCAGTGGCAGTTGCGGATCGAACGGGTGGGCCACAAGGACCTGTTGAGCGTGCATTGGGTTCCCGAAGACGGCGCCCACGCCATCGAAGCGCCGAGCCAGGCGTTGCGCCTGGCACTCATGGCCCACTACCCCGCCATCGACAGCCTGAACAAAGACGGTTTGCTGGATTTCCGGGTTCTCCCTTGTGCCGTTACTGACCTGGCGTTGCATCCGCGCTCGGGCAAACAATTGCGTGTCCTGGATTTGCGCGAGTACACGCCCGCGCCGGAGACCAGGCCATGAGTCAGCTGATTTTCCGCCCCTTCCGGCCTTCCGATGCCGCGGCGGTCAGCGGGCTTTTTCGACAGGTGTACGGCCAACACTACGTGCAGCCGGATGTGTATCTGCCGACGTTGATCACCCAGCACAACCACGACGGGCGCTGGCAATCCATGCTCGCGGTGGACGGCTCGCAGGTCCTCGGGCACGCGGCGTTATGCCGGGACAAGCACCCAACCGACATCGCCGAACTGGCCCTCAGCGTCGTCCACCCGCAGGCGCGCGGACAGAACATCGCCACGCGCCTGGGCCGTGAATTGCTGGAACACTCCCGTGCGGTCGCGGGTCGTTGTGTCCTGATCAAACAGGTCACCCACCACCCTTACACCCAACGCATGGCGCAAACGCTGGGGTTCCATTGCACCGGGTTGCTGCCGGACTACGTGCCGTCGCCCTTCGCCGAAGCCTTGCCGGAAAGCGTCGTCGTCGGCGTCCATCCGCTCGCCGGGCGCAGCTGCCCGCTGCCCGACATCGCGTGGCCGCCAAGCTGCCGAGGGTTCATGCACCATCTGGGTTCGCTGTTCGGCAGCGACCCGTTTGTGCCGGACTACCTGTCGCGGCCCCTGCAGATGAAGCAGCATCACCAGAGGGTGGATGTTGTCATCGAACGCCTGGACAAACGCCTGCTCGATCAGCTGACTGAATTGCCCTGGAACTGGCTGATTTCGGTCCGGCTGGCCCTGTCATCGCGCTTTGCCGAGGATGTCGAACGCTTGAACAGCAAGGGCTTCGTCTTCACCGGGGTGATGCCTGCACCTGATCAGGCGCGATGGCTCGCCCTGTTTCATCGCGGCGCCCGGTCACGCGCGCTGGACCTGCACTGCTTGCACATGCAACACCTGCATCACACGCTGCAACGCTCAACGGACCCCGACGCCGATCGTTCAGCGGCCTGAATCATCTCGGTAAAAAGGCTGGCCCGGTTGCGCGCAGAGTTCAACCAGCCAGTCGACAAACACCCGCACCCGCCGGGATAACTGGCGGTGTGGCGGGTACAGCGCCGTCAACGGCATGCCCGGGGGCGGCGCCTCCCTGAGCACCTCGCACAGGCGCCCTTCCTCCAATTGCCGCGCCACGTGGTAATACGGGGCCTGGACCAATCCATACCCGGCCTCGCACGCGGCCATGTAACCATCGGCGCTGTTGACCGAAATCCGCTTCGGCAGATTGACCGGTTGCACCTGCCCCTCGACCACAAACTCCAGCCCGAAGCGCGTGCCCGTGGTCGCGGAGAAATACTCCACCATCTGATGACCTTGCAGCTGCGAGGTGTTCAGGGGTACGCCGTGACGCCGCAAGTAGTCGGGGCTGGCGCAGGTCACCTGATCGAGCGTGACCAGCGGCCGCGCCACCAGTGAGTCATCCAGCGGTGAACCGCCACGCAGCACACAGTCCATGCCTTCGCGAATCAGGTCCACCGTGCGGTCGTTCAAACTGATTTCCAGCTCGATCAACGGGTACCTGTCGGTGAATTGCGCCAGTGCCGGAATCACGATCAGACGCCCGATCCCCGCCGGCATGTCCACCCGCAGCAAGCCTTTGGGGTTGTGCCGGGCGGCGGAAAACACCGCTTCGGTTTCCTCAAGATCCGCCAGCAAGCGCACGCATCGCGGGTAATACGCCGCGCCGTCGAGGGTCAGGCTGACTTGCCGGGTGGTGCGCTGCAGCAGTTGCACCCCCAGGTGGGCCTCCAGTTGCTTGATCAGAATGGTCACCGAGGCCCGGGGCATTTGCAGGCTGTCCGCCGCTTTGGCAAAGCCGCCCGACTCGACGATCCGGGTAAACACGCGCATGGCGTTGAGACGGTCCATGGTTCTGCTGCACCTGCTGATTATTTAGAAATAGCGAATAGTGATAGCAGTTTTAGCCGGTTTATCTGCTTTGTGTCGAGGTGAACAATGGCGGCTCACCATTCAAGGAGCTGATCTCATGCAAACACGTCAATTGGGCAAGAACGGACCACAGGTAAGCGCCATCGGTCTGGGCTGCATGGGCATGACCGATTTCTACACCACCGGCACCGACACCCGCGAAGCCACCGCCACCCTGCACCGGGCGCTGGAACTGGGGATCAACCTGCTCGACACCGCCGACATGTACGGCCCGCACACCAATGAAGAACTGATCGGCAAAGCCATTGCCGGCAAGCGTGACCAAGTGTTCCTGGCCAGCAAGTTCGGGATCGTGCGCGACCCGGCCAACCCGACCGCGCGGGGTGTCGATGGCCGCCCCGAGTACATCCGCCAATCGATCGACGGCACGTTGAAACGCCTGGGCGTCGACACCCTGGACTTGTACTACCAGCACCGGATCGACCCGCAAGTGGCCATTGAGGAAACCGTCGGCGCCATGGCCGAACTGGTGCAGGCCGGCAAGGTGCGTTACCTGGGTTTGAGCGAGGCCTCGGCCGCCACGCTGGAACGGGCGCACAAGGTGCATCCGATCAGCGCGTTGCAAAGTGAATTCTCGTTGTGGAGCCGCGATCAGGAAGACAACGGCTGCCTGGCGGCATGCCAGCGCCTGGGCATTGCGTTTGTGCCCTACAGCCCGCTCGGTCGGGGGTTTTTGACCGGCGCGCTAAAAAGCCCGGACGACTTCGCCGCGGATGACTACCGCCGCTTCAGCCCACGTTTTCAAGGGGAGAATTTCGCGAAAAACCTGTTGCTGGTGCAGCAAGTCCAAGCGCTGGCGGCGGATAAGGGCGTGACCGCCGGGCAACTGGCGTTGGCCTGGGTCCTGGCGCAAGGCGACTACCTGATCCCGATTCCCGGGACCAAGCAACGTAAATACCTGGAGGAAAATGTGGCGGCACTGGAGGTGAAACTGAGCAACAGCGAGTTGCAGGCGCTGGAAGCGATCTTCCCGGCCGAGGCCACCGCCGGCTTGCGTTACCCCGAAGAGGTGATGAAGTTGCTCGACCGCTGAACAGCCGTCCTCTGACCCGGTGCGGGTCGGGTCAGAGGATGACGCCTTACTTCTTCTTGACCGGGCCGTTGGTTTCGCCGTAGGTCTTGAGGTTTTGCAAGGCGTAAATGGCTTTCTTGTATTCGGGCACCAGGTAGTTGGCGTACTTGTTGCCCTTCAGGTTATTGCTCTGGATGGTGTCCAGTTGGATGGCAAAGTATTCCAGGGCATTGAATTTCGCGTCCACGTCCTTCGGCACGCCAAATTTATCGAACTCGTTTCCCGCGTTCAGCAGCGTCAGCGCCGTCACATCGCTGATGATGCCGTTCTGCTTGAGAAAGGTGCTCATGTTGCCGAGCTGCTTGACCGAAACGTTTTCCGGGTCGAAGCCCTTGACCTGCTTCCACATCGACATGGAATCCATCTTTGCCTTGTCGAGCGACAACGGGTTGGTGCCCACCTGACTCAAAATCTCTCGCGCCTTGACGCTTTGGCTCAGTGGCTTGGCATTGACCGAACCCTGTCGAACAAATACGCCGGCCTTCGCCGTCCAGTTGCCGACCAGACCAATCGTCATGACCGAACTCCTGCCAGCGTGAGAAGAGAGGAATGTCCTTGCGACGGGAACATAAAAAATCCTTGTTTAACCGAGATGAATGCGGGGAAGTATCGGCGCGACGAGGACGTCCACCTACAAATATTTCTACTTTTTACAATTTTCGTACATTTACGATACAAACCACCAAGTGCCCAGTTTCATTGGCCTATATGAACTTTTAAAGTTTGCTGTAGCCGATCGATCGTCTGTCATAACTGCCGATGTAGCCGGTTTGTACCGTTTACGATACGCGCCTTTTGCGCACCGTCCGTCCCTCGATCCGTTTTCTTGCACGCGCGTACTAAAGCTCGCCCCCAGCGCGCCGATAAGTCCTGGATAGCCTTATTTTTCAAACCCGAACTCCCCAACAATAAGAACGCAGCACAAGGACCGGTCCCATGCCCGCATTCCGTACCATTCAGGCTCGCTACACGCTGTTTCTGGTCCTGTTCATCCTGCTGCTTTCCGTGCTCACGGTCGTGGGCATCAGCCAGTTGGTCGCGCCGAAGCTGCGCCACACCGAAGAACAAGTCGCCCTCAACCGTATCGCCGAAGTCGCCGAGCAGATCCAGGGCGAATTGAACAAAGTCCAGGCCCAGCAACGCAGCATCACCCAGACCATTCCCCTGCTCGACAGCGCCGCCATCGATACCGTGCTGCCCGGCCTGGTGGATCAGTACGGCGAGCTGAAGGTGTTTGGCGGCGGGATCTGGCCATTGCCCGGCCAGCGCGAAGCGGGACGCAACAAGTTCAGCACCTTCTGGCACCGCGACAGCTCCGGCAAACTGGCGGTCAACACCTTCTGGAACAGCGACGCCGCGCCCAACTATTACGACCAGACCTGGTACAAGGGCGGCATGGCCACCCCACGCGGCCAGTGCGCCTGGGCCGCCGCCTATAAAGATGACGCCAGTGCCGAGCCGCGCACCAACTGCGCCATGGCCATTCAGAAAAACGGCGTGGCCTACGGCGTGTCGACCATCGACGTGACCCTGGGCTTCTTCAACGACCTGATCGCGCGCAAGGAAAAAGACCTCGGCGCCGAAATGCTGATCGTCGAAGCCGACGGCAAAATCATCAGCAACAGTTCGCGCATCAGCGGGCCGGTCGTGCTGAAGAACATCAGTGAGCTGGCCGGCGGCTCGCCGTTCGCCAGCCAGGTCAAGGCCGGCCTGCCCAACCGCGACAAAGCCCAGCGCGTCGAATTCGACAACAACGGCGAAGCCAGTACCTTCTTCATGCGCCCGATCGAAGGCACACCGTGGTTCCTCGCCACCGCCCTGCCGACCAAGCTGATCACCGCCCAGCGTGACGATGTCCTGAACACCCTGAGCCTGTTGCAGATTCCGATGGTGATCCTGCTGGTGCTGCTGCAGATCTACGCGATCCGCCAGTTGATCAACCGCATGAAAATCCTCAAGGCCAACATCGACGCGCTGTCGGCTGGCGATGCTGACTTGACCAAACGCATCACCATTCGTGCCGAAGACGAACTGGGGGCCATCGGCCACTCGGTCAACGCTTTCATCATCTACTTGCAGAACATGATCGGCGAAGTGACCCAAGCCACCGGTGCCATGGCGTCGAGCCTGGACAATCTGCAACGGACTTCGGCGCACACCAGCCAGATCCTGGTGCGTCACGCCTCGGAAACCGATCAGACCGTCACCGCCATCACTGAAATGAGTTCGACCGCCGACAGCGTGGCGCAGAACGCCGCCGAAACCGCATCGTTCACCCAGCGCGCCAGCGAACACGCGGATCGCTCGCGCGTGGTGGTGGGTGAAGCCTCCAGCAGTGTGGTGGCCTTGATTGAAGAAGTGGCCAGCGCCACCCATAAAGTCGAAAACATGCAGCAGGACGCGCAGCGCATCACCGAGATTCTCGGGGTGATCGGCGCGATTGCCGGGCAAACCAACCTGCTGGCGCTCAACGCGGCGATTGAAGCGGCACGTGCCGGTGAACAAGGTCGTGGCTTTGCGGTGGTGGCCGATGAAGTCCGCGCCCTCGCCGCCCGGACCCAGGCCAGCACCTCGGAAATCAACGAAATGCTCAAACGCCTGACCCAAGGCGTGAGTTCCTCGGTGGCGGCCATGGAAAACACCCAGGCCAGTTGCCAGTCCGCCGCCGATGCGACGGCACGGGTCAACTCCGGCCTGGATGAAATGGCCGGCTCCGTCAGCCACATCAACAGCCTCAGCACCCAGATCGCCACCGCCGCCGAACAGCAAAGCGCCGTGACCGAAGAGATCAACCGCAGCATGGTGCAAATCCGCCACATGGTGGATGAACTGGTGAAAAGCGGTCACGCCAGCGAGCTGAACACCCAGCAGTTGCTGGAAGCCAATAGCCGCGTCAGCTCGATCATGGGGCGCTTCAAAGTCCGCTAGTCAACACAACCCCTGTAGGAGCAAAGCTTGCTCGCGAAAGCGCCGGTACATCCAACAATGATGTTGGCTGACACGACGCCATCGCGAGCAAGCTTTGCTCCTACAGGGGCAGCGTCACGCCAGAATATGCCTACAGGTAACGCCGCCTTTTCCAGCCTTGCGCCGGTTGACTGCCCTGCCCGCGCTCCCTATCCTCACGCCCGTCACGACTCATTCGTGATCGGGTTTGACGGCTCGGCGGTTTTAAGGTGCGCATTGTTCTCCAACTTTGCTCGTGCACTCGTGTGCTCGACACAAAGCTTTATGGTGACTGTGCGCGGGGCACTTTCGAGTGCGCCGGGTACCTTAGACCGGTCCGTCAACCTGCGCACAGTTGCCACCCATTCGTTTGACGGCGATCTTGTGGCAGCTCTTGATGACTAAGGAGCTACAACAATGACCCACGCAACCACAAAATCCACCCCGTTCTCCCCCTGCGATCACACCGACCACCACCTCTTCGCCGTACAACCCGACATTCCCCTGCTCGACGCCCTGGAACACGCCTCAATCTTCCTCAGCGGCGCCGAAGCCCTCGCCCACCAAGCCCCCAACGCCACCCGCCCGGAACACATCGCGACTCTGCGCTGGGCCAGCAAGCACCTGCTCGACACGGCCCGTTCGCTGGTTCAAGCCTCGATCGATGGTTTACACGCCGCGCAAGCGGGAGGTGAGGCATGAATCCGCATATGCCGATGACCAACAATGAATCCGACACCCCGGTGTTGCTGGTGGCCACGCAGGCGCCGTTGGACGTTTTGCACTGCCAGGCCGCCGCGCGGTTTCTGGCGGGGACGCAGATGATGGAGAGTCTGGCCAGCCTTGATATCAGTCAGGCCAAGGGCGCCGATGTGCAGCAATTGGCGCTGGCGGCGGCGCTGTTGTTAAGGGATGGGTGTGATGTGATGGATGTGTTGGGGCGGCGGATTCGGGCTCGGGTTTAAACGCCGGGTTTGAGGCCAGCCGTTAGGGCCTCTTCGCGGGCAAGCCTTGCTCCTACACGGGGGATCGTCGTACACAACATCTGTGTTCACCGCCGATCCCTGTAGGAGCGAGGCTTGCCCGCGAAGGCGGTTTCACATTCAGCAGGGATGTTGGCTGACACGCTGACTTCGCGAGCAAGCTTCGCTCCTACAGGATTGGTGTCGTTTTCGTATTACTTCGAAACACTCTCCCCCCGCGTTCCTGGCTAAAGTCGTCAAAATGCCTCTTTTTTTGACCGCCACCCGAGTCGAGACCTTCCCATGCGAACCCACCTGCGTCTGCTCGCTCTGAGCGCCCTGTTTCTCTCCTCCCTGGCCCAGGCCGCCGACCTGATCCCGATCGAAGTGCACCGCGATGCCAATTGCGGCTGCTGCAAGAAATGGATCAGCCACCTGGAAGCCAACGGCTTCAAGGTCGAGGATCACGTCGAAGCCGATATGAGCACGTTCAAGCAACAGCACGGCGTGCCGCCCCGCCTGGCGTCGTGTCATACCGCGTTGATCAACGGCAAGTTCGTCGAAGGCCATGTGCCGGCCGAGCAAGTGCTGGCGCTGAGCAAGCGTGCTGACCTGCTGGGGGTGGCGGCGCCGGGTATGCCGATGGGCTCGCCCGGCATGGAAATGGACGGCATGAGCGACGCTTATCAAGTCATCGGCCTGAAGAAGGACGGGACGGACACGGTGGTAGCGGACTATCCCGCCCATTGATGTCCGGCGCTTATATCGGGTTGTTCCTGGCGGCGTTCGGTGCCGCGACGCTGTTGCCGTTGCAGTCCGAAGCGGTGCTGGTGGGGCTGTTGCTCAGCGACCAGTATTGGCTGTGGTCGCTGCTGGCGGTCGCGACCCTGGGCAATGTCCTTGGCTCGCTGGTCAATTGGTGGCTGGGCCGTGGCATCGGGCGCTTTCGCGAGCGACGCTGGTTTCCCGTCAGCCCGCGGCATCTTGAAACAGCCCGAAAACATTATCAGCGCTACGGCCATTGGTCGTTGTTGCTCAGCTGGGTGCCGGTGATCGGCGATCCGCTGACCCTGGTGGCGGGCGTTATGCGCGAGCCGCTGGGGCGTTTCCTGTTGATCGTGACCCTCGCCAAGGGCGCTCGTTACGCCGTGCTGGCCCTGGCAACCTTGGGCTGGATGAGTTGAACGATCGGGGTCGCTGATTGCCTGTGTTTAATGTCGCCCTAATCATGCCCTTCCAGCATCCGTGCATTTCCCATGGAGTAAACCTATGTCCCCTTCCCGCTGGCTGCCCAGCCTGCTGCTGACCGCCGCACTGCCCGTCCTGGCCCATGCCGAAGGCCCGGCGTATGGCCCGCAGCTGCAAGGTTTCGACTACCCCTACACGGTCAAGCACTTTGCCTTTCAATCCCAAGGCAAATCCCTGCAGATGGGTTACATGGACGTCGCCGCCCATGGCAAGGCCAACGGGCGCAGCGTGGTGCTGCTGCACGGCAAGAACTTCTGCGGCGCCACGTGGGACAGTTCGATCAAGGCCCTGAGCGAGGCCGGTTACCGGGTCATCGCCCCGGACCAGATCGGTTTCTGCACCTCCAGCAAACCGGACAACTACCAATACACGTTCCAGCAACTGGCGACCAACACCCAGCAGTTGCTCAAGGCCCTGGGCATTCAGAAAGCCACGTTGCTGGGGCACTCCACCGGCGGCATGCTCGCCACCCGTTATGCCCTGCAATACCCGGAACAGGTCGAGCAACTGGCGCTGGTCAACCCCATCGGCCTGGAAGACTGGAAAGCCCTCGGCGTGCCGTATCGCACCGTCGATCAATGGAATGAGCGAGAGCTGAAAGTCACCGCCGAGAGCATCCGCGAGTACGAACGCAGCACCTATTACGCCGGGCACTGGAAGCCTGAGTTCGACCGTTGGGTCGACATGCTCGCCGGCTTGAGCAAAGGTCCGGGCAAGGCCCAGGTGGCATGGAACTCGGCGCTGATCTACGACATGATCTTCACCCAACCGGTGTACTACGAGTTCAAGGACTTGAAAGTGCCGACGCTGTTGCTGATCGGCACTTCCGACACCACCGCCATCGGCAAGGACATCGCGCCCCCGGCGGTCAAGGCGAAAATTGGTCACTATGAAGTGCTCGGCAAGCAGGTGGCCCAGCTGATTCCCCAATCGACGCTGATCGAATTCCCCGGCCTGGGCCACGCACCACAGATGGAAGAACCGGCGAAATTCCACCAGGCCCTGCTGGGCTGGCTAAGCAAATACAACCCTGTTCGCGGATGAGGTAAGGCTGATGGCAGTGCAGATTGCGGTGATCGATGACTGGCAGGACGTGGCCAGCGGCGTGGTGGACTGGTCAGTGCTCGACAGCATCGGCGACGTCAGTTTTAGCCACGACTACCCGGCCGACAACGACACCTTGGCCGAACGCCTGGGCGGGTTCGAGGTGATCTGCGTGATGCGCGAGCGCACGCGGTTCGACGAAGACCTGTTGCGCCGTTTGCCGAAACTGAAGTTGCTGGTCACCGGCGGCATGCGCAACGCCGCCCTGGACCTGAAAGCCGCCGCCGCGCTGGGAATTCAGGTCAGCGGCACCGACAGCTACAAACACGCGGCGCCGGAACTGACCTGGGCGCTGATCATGGCCGCCACCCGCAACCTCGTCGCCGAAGCCAACGCCCTGCGCGCCGGGCTTTGGCAACAAGGCCTGGGCGGCGATCTGCACGGCAAGACCCTGGCGATTCTCGGCCTGGGCAGCATCGGCCAGCGCGTGGCTCAATTCGGCCAGGTGTTCGGCATGCGGGTGATCGCCTGGAGCGAAAACCTCACGACCGAACGGGCTGCCGAGGTTGGCGTGACCTATGTGAGCAAGCAGGAGTTGTTCGAACAGGCCGATGTGCTATCGGTGCATTTGGTGCTCAGCGACCGCAGTCGCGGGATCGTCGACGCTCAGGCGCTGGACTGGATGAAACCCACCGCGCTGCTGGTCAACACCGCGCGCGGGCCGATTGTCGATGAAGCGGCGCTGATCAAGGCGTTGCAGAAAAATCGGCTGGCGGGGGCGGCGCTGGATGTGTTCGATGTGGAGCCGTTGCCCGCATTGCATCCGTTCAGGACGCTACCCAATGTGCTGGCCACGCCCCATGTCGGGTATGTCAGCCGACAGAATTACCAGCAGTTTTTTTCGCAGATGATTGAGGACATTCAGGGTTGGGCGGCAGGGGCGCCGGTTCGGTTGTTGACGTAAAACCCCGTTATCGTTCTTCGCGGGCAAGCCTCGCGCCTACAGGTTCACGCGATCCTCTGTAGGAGCGAGGCTTGCCCGCGAAGAGGCCCTCACATTCACACCAGCTCTCGAAATTCTCCGCACCGCAATGGTGCAAGACCCTCTCTCCCCGTGCACACCAATATGAATCCCCCGTGACATTTTGGCCCGCCATTCCAAAAAAACATGCCCTTCGTCGGTGCGTTTACCCTCCGAATCTGCACGTCCGTACCTCTTTAAACCGATTGTCGAACAATTTTGCCATTTGGTCCGTGCCGCTCTAAGTTCTGGCCTAGACTGATTTTCGCGGGCTGAAACCGGTCGGTCACAAAGCGGGAAAATAGTCGAAACTTTTGCCTGTCGTGCAGAGTCCTCTCTAAGACAGGTGCGTTCCGACTGGTGCAATCCTTGCAGTAACCCTTGTATGAGCCGCTCCACCCTTTGTGCTTTAGCGTATTGGGCAGCCCTTGCTCCTCGATGCGTAGCGCGTTTGCGCCCGGCCACAGGATTTGGCCACGAACACCGTTTGTGCCAGGCCTAGAATTAGATCAACAACACGGGAGATTCATATGATCAGTGCGGCTTTAGATATTCAGGGAGAACGTGCTCATCAGCAGGTCGGCGAATCGAGCGCCGTGAATGCCCCCAGCAGCAAGGTCATCAGCGTTCCCAAGACCCTTGCACCGGTGGCCAGTCAGAACCCGAACAAGAAAAAGGTTTTGTTTGTTACCTCGGAAATCGCCGATCTGGTGAAGACCGGCGGTCTGGGCGACGTCTCCGCGGCACTGCCCCGGGCCATGGCTCATCTGCACGACGTGCGTGTGCTGATCCCCGGTTACCCGCAAGTGCTGCACAGCGAAAACCCGATCCACATCATTGGTGAACTCGGCGGTCATGCCGCATTGCCGCCCTGCAAGATCGGGCGCATGGACATGCCCGACGGCCTGGTCATTTACGTGTTGATCTGCCCCGAGCTCTACGAGCGCGAAGGCTCGCCCTACGGCGCCAATAACGGTCGCGACTGGCCGGACAACCACATTCGCTTCGCCCGCCTGGGCCTGGCCGCTGCCGATATCGCCGCCAACCTCGCACAAATCCACTGGTGCCCGGACCTGGTGCACGCCCATGACTGGCCGGCCGGCCTGGCCCCTGCCTACATGCACTGGCGTGGACAACGCACTCCAACGCTCTTCACGATCCATAACCTCGCCTACCAAGGCGTGACCAGCCTCGGCTCTTGCCCGGAACTGGGTATTCCGATGCACGCGTTGCAACAGGAAGGCATGGAGTTCTACGGCAAGATGTCGTTCCTCAAGGCCGGCATGGCCTATTCGAGCCACATCACCACGGTCAGCGCCACCTACGCCCAGGAAATCACCACGCCAGCCTTTGGCTGCGGCCTCGACGGTTTTCTCGCCGCCAAGACCCAGCAAGGCCTGCTCAGCGGGATTCCCAACGGCATTGATGAAAGCTGGGACGCGGCCACCGATCCACACCTGTTCTGCCCGTTCACCATCGGCGACTGGGACGGCAAAGCCGTCAACGCCGCCCATGTCCGTGAGTTGTTCGGTCTTGAAGATTCCGAAGGTCCGCTGTTCGCCGTCGTGTCGCGCCTGGTCTACCAGAAAGGCCTCGACCTGACGGAAGCCGTAGCCGACTTCATCGTCGAAAACGGCGGGCAGATCGCAATCATCGGCCGTGGCGAGCCGGAAGAAGAACAAGCCATGCGCGAATTGGCGCTGCGCTTCCCCGGTCAAGTGGGTGTGCGCATCGGCTTCAACGAAACCGACGCCCGCCGCATGTTCGCCGGCAGCGATTTCCTGCTGATGCCGTCACGTTACGAACCTTGCGGCCTGAGCCAGATGTACGCCCAGCGCTTCGGCTCATTGCCGGTGGCACGCAACACGGGCGGCCTGGCCGACACCATTGAAAACGGTGTGACCGGGTTCCTGTTCGACGAATCCACCGTCGAAAGTTACCGCGAAGCCGTGGGCCGTGCGTTCAAGGTGTTCGCTTTCCCCGATCTGCTCAACGCCATGCGCTGCCGTGCCATGGCCGCACCGTTCAACTGGTGCAAGGCGGTCGAACCCTACGCCGAACTCTACGAACAACTGGTGGCTAAAGCCTTGGGTAAATCGGGCCACAAATAAGAAGAGGTTTTCAAAGATGCCGTTACGGACCCTTGAGACCTGGCCCCACGGCGCAATCATGCTGGACGCAGAGCACACGCGTTTTGCCTTGTGGGCGCCAGATGCGTTCGACGTCAGTGTCGAACTGGATGATGGACAATCCATACCGCTGCAACCCCAGGCCGATGGCTGGTTTGTGATTCAGACCCGCTGCCCGGCCGGCACGCGATACCGCTACAACATCGATGGCGAACAGGAGGTGCCCGACCCGGCCTCCCGCGCCCAGGCCGGGGACCTCGACCGCCACAGCGTGGTGGTCGACCCCCTCGCCTACCACTGGCAACACAACGACTGGCAAGGTCGGCCGTGGCATGAGGCGGTGATCTACGAATTGCACGTCGGCACGCTCGGCGGCTTCAGCGCGGTCGAGCAGCACCTGGCGCGCCTGGTCGAACTGGGCGTCACCGCGATCGAACTGATGCCACTGGCGCAATTCCCCGGCGAGCGCAATTGGGGCTACGACGGGGTCCTGCCCTACGCGCCCCAGGCCTCCTACGGTACCCCCGAACAACTCAAGCACCTGATCGACACGGCCCACGGCCATGGCCTGGCAGTGATTCTCGACGTGGTCTACAACCACTTCGGCCCCGACGGCAATTACCTGCATCGCTACGCCAAGGGTTTCTTCCGCGAAGACAAACACACGCCGTGGGGCGCGGCCATCGACTTCCGCCGCCGCGAGGTGCGCGACTTCTTTATCGAAAACGCGCTGATGTGGCTGCAGGAATACCGCTTCGACGGCTTGCGCCTGGACGCGGTGCACGCCATCGAAGACCCGGACTTCCTCCAGGAACTGGCGCAACGGGTACGTCGCCAGACCGCGCCGGGTCGGCATGTCTGGCTGAACCTGGAGAACGAACACAACCAGGCCAGCCTGCTGGAGCAAGGCTTCGACGCGCAGTGGAACGACGACGGCCACAACGCCCTGCATGTGCTGCTGACCGGCGAAACCGACGCCTATTACGCCGACTACGCCGAAAACCCCACCGAGCAACTGGCGCGCTGCCTGAGCGAAGGCTTTGTGTTCCAGGGCCACATCAATCGCCACGGTGAAGCGCGGGGCGAGCCCAGCGGTCACTTGCCGCCGAGCGCGTTCGTGCTGTTTTTGCAGAACCACGATCAGATCGGCAACCGCGCCTTTGGCGAACGCTTGCATCAACTGGCGCCGACCGATGCATTGAAAGCGGCGACTGCGTTGCTGCTGCTGTCCCCGATGATCCCGCTGATGTTCATGGGCGACGAGTTCGCCGCCGCGCAACCCTTCCTGTTTTTCACCAGCCATCACGGTGAACTGGCGGAACTGGTGCGCGAGGGGCGGCGTAATGAATTTGCGGCGTTCAGCGCGTTCAAGGATCCGCACAAAAGGGAAAAGATCCCCGACCCGAACGCGCCCGACACCTTTGAGGCGTCACAGCCGCGCCCGGCGGATGAGCCGGAGCAACAGGCGATTCACGCGTTGTATCGGCACCTGCTGAAACTGCGTCACGAGCACATCGTTGCGCACCTGCCCGGCGCCCGCGCCCTGGGCGCT
Organism: Pseudomonas sp. Emmai; assembly: GCF_055179735.1. Taxonomy (NCBI): domain Bacteria; kingdom Pseudomonadati; phylum Pseudomonadota; class Gammaproteobacteria; order Pseudomonadales; family Pseudomonadaceae; genus Pseudomonas; species Pseudomonas sp. Emmai. The sequence continues at coordinate 4,268,716 of NZ_CM143685.1, forward strand.
GAAGTGCTGGGCGCAGGCGCCGTGTCCGCGCGCTGGCGTTTGGGCAACGGCAACCTGTTGCGTATTGACCTGAACCTCAGCGACACGCCTGTGGTCCACCCTCCACAGGCCGATGCGTTGCTGTTGTTCGAACACCCGCCCGCATCCGACCTGCTGAATCAGAGCAGCCTCGCCCCATTTAGCGTGCTCGTCAGCCTCACGGCTGCAAACCCTTTGCTACCTGATGGAGAGCGCCTATGAGCGATGCGCAACTGGAAATACTGGCCAGCCGAGCTGGCCTGGCGGTCGATTGGATCGACGCCAATGGCCGTCCACAGAAAGTCGCCCCGGCCGTGCTGCGCGCGGTGCTGATCGGGCTCGGCCACCCGGCCAGCACGGCCCAGGAAATCGACGCCAGCCTCCTGCAATTGCAAGAGTTCCAGCAAACCCGGCACTTGCCGCCGCTGATCACCGCGGATTTCGGTAAAGGCCTGGATCTGGCGCGCTATTTCGAGCCCGAAACACCGTGCGAAGTGCACCTGGAAGACGGTTCGCGCCTGCACCTCAAACTCGATGCCGAAGCAGTCCTGCCCGGCTTGATCCCGGTCGGCTATCAGCACGTCAGCATCGACGGCCAATCCTTCACGTTGGCCGTGGCGCCCGAGCGTTGCTACAGCGTCGGCGACGCGGTCGACAGTCCGATCCCGCGCACCTGGGGCCTGAGCGTGCAGCTCTATTCCCTGCGTCGCCCCGGCGATGGCGGCTTTGGCGATACCCAGGCGTTGGAAGAGCTGGCCCGAGTGGCCGGCGAACGCGGTGCCGAAGCGTTGGCGATCAGCCCGATGCACGCGATGTTCAGCAGCGACACCCACCGCTACAGCCCGTATTCACCGTCCAGCCGCTTGTTCCTCAACAGTCTGTATGCCGCGCCGGGGGCGATCCTCGGCGAACGCGCCCTGCGTGATGCAATTGACGCCACCGGGCTGGCCGAGCAACTGCAAGCACTCGAAGCCCTGCCGCTGATCAACTGGCCGGTGGCCGCTGAAGCCAAACACCGGTTGTTGCAGGCGCTCTACGAAGGCTTCGTCCAGGGCGAACACCCTTTGCACGAAGACTTCAGCAGCTTCCGCCACGCCGGCGGCGAAGCCCTGGAAAACCACTGCCGTTTCGAGGCGATCCAGGAAGCCCGCGCCGCTCGCGGTGAAGACCTGGACTGGCGGCACTGGCCGCAGGAATGGCAGGACCCGCGCAGCACCGCGCTGGCCGACTTTGCCGAAGAAAACGCCGGCCGCATCGGCTTCTTCGCCTTCTGCCAATGGTTGATCGACCGCTGCCTGGCCCGTGCGCAAACCGCTGCAGTCAGCGCCGGCATGGGCATTGGCCTGGTGGCGGACCTCGCAGTCGGCGCCGATGGCGGCGGCAGTCAGGCCTGGAGTCGTCAGGACGAATTGCTCGCCTCGCTGACCGTCGGCGCACCGCCGGACATCCTCAACCGTACCGGCCAAGGCTGGGGCATTTCCGCGTTTTCCCCGGAAGGCCTGGTGCGTAACGGCTTTCGCGCGTTCATCGAAATGCTTCGGGCCAACTTCGCCCACGCCGGTGGCCTGCGCATCGACCATGTGATGGGCCTGCAACGTTTGTGGGTGATCCCCAACGACGCACCGCCCGCCGATGGCGCCTACCTGTATTACCCGGTGGACGACCTGCTGCGTCTGCTGACCCTCGAATCCCATCGGCACCAGGCGATCGTGCTCGGCGAAGACCTGGGCACGGTGGCCGACGGCCTGCGGGAAAAACTCATCGCCCGCTCGATCCTCGGCATGCGCGTGCTGTTGTTTGAACAGGACAACACCCACTTCAAGTCGATCCTCGACTGGCCGGACAATGCCCTGGCGACCACCAGCACCCATGACTTGCCGACACTCAACGGCTGGTGGCACGGGCATGACATCGACTGGAATGCGCGGCTCGGCCTGGTGGATCCCCTGGGCGAGATCGAGTGGCGCCATCACCGCGAACGCGAGCGCGAAGGCCTGCGCCGCGTGTTGAGTGAAGACCCGCAGAACTTTCGCGAAGAGTCCCACGAATCCGATCAGGTGCTCGACGCTGCCATCCGGTTCCTCGGCCACACCCGTGCGCCGCTGGTGCTGCTGCCGCTGGAAGATGCCCTGGGCATCGAACAGCAAGCCAACCTGCCGGGCACCACCGATTCGCACCCGAACTGGTCGCGACGCCTGCGCGGTGACAGTGAAGCGTTGCTCGATGACCCGGACGCCGCCCGGCGCCTGGAACTGCTCGCCTGCGCGCGACTTCAGGCGGCCGAGCGTGACCAATGAATCAAGCCTTCATTCAGCCGCTGCGCGCGACCCTGCGCCTGCAATTTCATAAAGGGTTCACCCTGGACGATGCGGTGCCGCTGGTGCCGTACTTCGCCCGCCTGGGCATCAGCCATGTCTACGCCTCGCCGCTGCTCAGCGCCCGCGCCGGTTCCATGCACGGCTACGACGTGGTGGACCCGACCACGGTTAACCCGGAACTCGGCGGTGAAGCGGCGTTGCGCCGTTTGGTCGCGGCCCTGCGCGAGCAGAAAATGGGGCTGATCCTCGACATCGTCTCCAATCACATGGCCGTCGGCGGCGGCGACAACCCGTGGTGGCTGGACTTGCTGGAATGGGGACGCCTGAGTCCCTACGGTGAGTTTTTCGACATCCAGTGGCATTCGCCGGACCCATTGATGGAAGGCCAATTGTTGCTGCCGTTCTTGGGCAGCGACTATGGCGTGGCGTTGCAGGACGGCACCCTGCCCCTGCGCTTCGATGCCGGGCGCGGCGAGTTTTTCGTCGAGCACTACGACCATCACTTTCCAATCTGCCCGACCTGGTACGGCGAGCTGCTCAAGCCCAACGAGCAACTGAACGCCGAACAGACCGAACAACTGAAATTCCTCAGCGACCGTTTTGCGGCGCTGAGCTTTCAGACCGACGCCCACAGCCTGGCGATTCCCCTGCAAGAGGAACTGCGCGAGTTGGCGGGCGACCCGGCAATCCTGCACGCCCTCCAACAGCAGATCAGCACCTATGACTCGCTGACACCAGAAGGCTTCCACAACCTGCACAACCTGCTGGAGCGCCAGAGTTATCGGCTGGCCAGTTGGCGCACGGCGGCGGATGACATCAACTGGCGGCGCTTTTTCGATGTCAACGAACTGGGCGGTTTGCGCGTTGAGCGCCCGGCCGTGTTCGAAGCCACCCACGCGAAAATCTTCGAGCTGATCACCGAAGGCCTGGTGGACGGCTTGCGCATTGACCACATCGACGGCCTCGCCGACCCACGGGGTTATTGCCGCAAACTGCGCCGCCGGGTCGACAGCCTGTCACCAGAGCGGCACTTGCCGATCTACGTCGAAAAGATCCTCGGCGAAGGCGAAACCCTGCACCGCGACTGGTCGGTGGACGGCACCACCGGTTACGAATTCATGAACCAGTTGTCGCTGCTGCAACACGACCCGGCCGGCGCTGAAACCCTGGGCGAGTTGTGGAACCGTCACAGCGAGCGCCCCGCCGAATTCATCCAGGAAGCACGATTGGCACGCCAGCAGATCCTCAATGGCTCGCTGGCCGGGGATTTCGAAAGCGTCGCCCAAGCGCTGTTGCAAGTGGCCCGGGATGACGTGATGACCCGCGACCTGACCCTCGGCGCGATCCGCCGGGCCTTGCAGGAATTGATCGTGCATTTCCCGGTGTACCGCACCTACATCAGCCCCCGTGGCCGCTCGGCCGAGGACGATGTGTTTTTCCAGCAAGCCATGGACGGTGCGCGGCTGACGCTGAGCGAGGCCGACTGGCCGGTGCTCGATTGCCTGGCCGGCTGGCTTGGCGGCGAGCCTTGGCGCAAGCGCCCGGTGGGCCGCCAGCGCAAGATCCTCAAGCATGCCTGCGTACGCTTTCAGCAGCTGACGTCGCCGGCGGCGGCCAAGGCTGTGGAAGACACCGCGTTCTATCGCTCGGCGGTGTTGCTGTCGCGCAATGACGTGGGCTTCAGCACCGAGCAGTTCAGTGCGCCGGTCAGCGACTTCCATGCGGTGTGCCGCAGTCGCCTCGACACCTTCCCGAACAATCTGCTGGCCACCGCGACCCACGACCACAAACGCGGCGAAGACACCCGGGCGCGGCTCGCGGTGTTGAGTGAGCGCAGCACGTGGTACGCCGAACAGGTCGAGCACTGGCGGGAAATGGCGCGAGCACTGCGCAGCGATGACAGCGCGCCGTCGGCGGGTGACGAGTTGATTCTGTATCAAGCCATCCTCGGCAGTTGGCCGCTGGACCTGCGCAGCGACGATCAACCGGCGCTGGCGGACTACGCCAAACGCCTGTGGCAGTGGCAGCAAAAAGCCCTGCGCGAAGCCAAGCTGCAAAGCAGTTGGAGCGCGCCGAACGACGCTTACGAGCAAGCCACCGAAGCCTTTCTCAACCGGCTGTTGCTGAGCTCGGAAGGTCAGGCATTGCGCACCGCCCTCGCTGAAGCGGCGCAGGCCATTGCCGCACCCGGTGCGTTGAATGGTTTGGCGCAAACCTTGCTGCGCATGACCGTGCCGGGGGTGCCGGACCTCTATCAGGGCAATGCCTTCTGGGACTTTACCCTGGTCGATCCGGACAACCGCCGACCGGTGGATTACACGGCCCGTGAACAGGCGTTGCAGGCACCGTTCGAACTGGCGCCGTTGCTGGCGAACTGGCGTGACGGGCACATCAAGCAACGCCTGATCGTCACAACCTTGCAGCGCCGGGCCGAGCACGCCGAGCTGTTCCGTCAAGGGGCCTATCGTGCCCTTGAAGTGGTGGGCAGCGAAGCGCATCGGGTGTTGGCGTTTGCTCGCCAGCACGCACATACCTGGGCCATCGTGATCGTGCCGATCCGCTGTGCCGGGTTGCTGGAAAACAGTGCCGTACCTCAGGTTGGCGCGCCGCAGTGGGGCGATACCCGGGTGAAATTACCGTTCGCCGCCCCGGACCAAAACCTGAAGGGACTTTTTTCCACCGTAGCAGTCACAAACCACAGGGAGCTGAATATCAGCGCCGCGCTGGGGGATTTCCCGGTCAATCTCTTTATTCAAACTATCGACACTTGAGTTCAGTTCAGGAGCATTGCGATGAGTACCGAAGATAAACGCGTTCGCGAATTTGCCTATCAAATCTGGGAGTCCGAAGGCAAGCCCGAAGGCCAGGAAGAACGTCATTGGGAGATGGCGCGCAAACTGGCTGAAGCGGAAGCCCTGGCACCCAAGAAATCGTCGAAAGCAGCCGCCGGCAAGACCCCGGCTGCCAGCAAGGCTAACGGCAAGCTCGACGCCAAGCCCGACAGCAAGGCGCCAGCAGCGAAAGCCAAAGCCAAACCGGCTGCGGCGGCAAAAGTAACCCCGCCAGGGGAAAAAGCTGCCGAGAAGAAACCACGTACCGCGAAAAAACCACCTGCGGTCTGACGTTTCACGCTTTTGAACTGACTGATCCCGTGGCGGGTTCGCTCGCCACTGTGGGCGCGTTCGCCCGCAAAAAAAACCGGAACGCCACCGTTCCCCGTAGGCGCTGCCGAAGGCTGCGATCTTTTGACTTTGAAAAGCAAGATCAAAGATCGCAGCCTTCGGCAGCGCCTACGTATCAAGACCGACGGGCATTACACCGTTTATGTCACCCCTATTTGCAGGAGCATCTATGACCAATCCAAAGAAAGCCGCGCCAGAACCTCACGCCGAGGCCTCGCGAATCCGTGAAGGTTTGCCCTTCCCGCTGGGCGCGACCTGGGATGGCCTGGGGGTCAACTTTGCGCTGTTTTCCGCCAACGCCACCAAGGTCGAGCTGTGCATCTTCGACGATGCCGGCGAAGTCGAACTGGAGCGCATCGAGCTGCCGGAATACACCGACGAGATCTACCACGGCTACCTGCCTGACGCCCATCCGGGGCTGATCTACGGCTACCGTGTCTACGGTCCGTACGACCCGGCCAACGGCCATCGTTTCAACCACAACAAATTGCTGATCGACCCCTACGCCAAGCAATTGGTCGGTGAGCTGAAATGGTCGGAAGCGCTGTTCGGCTACACCATCGGCCATAAAGACGCCGACCTCAGCTTCGACGAACGCGACAGCGCGCCGTTCGTGCCCAAGTGCAAAGTCATCGACCCGGCCCACACCTGGGGCCACGACCATCGAGTCAGCATTCCGTGGGACAAAACGATCATTTATGAGACTCACGTGCGCGGCATCAGCATGCGTCACCCTTCCGTCCCCGAGAACGTGCGTGGCACCTTCGCCGGGTTGATGGTCGATGACGTGCTCGAACACATCCGCAAGCTCGGCGTGTCGACCGTGGAATTGCTGCCGATCCACGCCTTCGTCAACGACCAGCATCTCTTGCACAAAGGCATGACCAATTACTGGGGCTACAACAGCATCGCCTTCTTCGCCCCGGACCCGCGCTACCTGGCCAGCGGCAAGATCGCCGAGTTCAAGGAGATGGTCGCGCACCTGCACGAAGCCAATCTGGAAGTGATCCTCGACGTGGTCTACAACCACACCGCCGAGGGCAACGAACAAGGCCCGACCCTGTCGATGCGCGGCATCGACAACGCCTCGTACTACCGCTTGATGCCCGACGACAAGCGCTTCTACATCAACGATTCCGGGACCGGCAACACCCTGGATCTGAGTCACCCGTGCGTGCTGCAAATGGTCACCGACTCGTTGCGCTACTGGGCCACGGAAATGCACGTGGACGGTTTCCGCTTCGACCTGGCGACCATTCTCGGGCGTTATCACGACGGTTTCGACGAGCGCCACAGCTTCCTCGTCGCCTGTCGCCAGGATCCGGTGCTGCGCCAGGTGAAAATGATCGCCGAGCCCTGGGACTGCGGCCCCGGTGGTTATCAGGTCGGTGGCTTCCCACCGGGCTGGGTCGAGTGGAACGACAAATTCCGCGACACCGTGCGCGCGTTCTGGAAAGGCGATGACGGGCAACTGGCGGACTTCGCCAGCCGCATGACCGCGTCCGGCGAAATGTTCAACCAGCGCGGACGTCGGCCATACGCCTCGGTGAATTTCATCACCGCCCACGACGGTTTCACCCTCAACGACCTGGTGTCGTACAACGACAAGCACAACGAAGCCAACGACGAAAACAATCAGGACGGCAGCAACAACAACCTGTCGTGGAACCACGGCGTCGAAGGCCCGACCGACGATCCCGAGATCAACGAACTGCGCCAGCGCCAGATGCGCAACTTCTTCGCCACGCTGCTGCTGTCCCAGGGCACGCCGATGCTGGTGGCCGGCGACGAATTCGCCCGCACCCAGGACGGCAACAACAACGCCTATTGCCAGGACAGCGACATCGGCTGGGTCAATTGGGACCTGAGCGATGACGGCAAGGCCCTGCTCAAGTTCGTCAAACGCCTGATCAAGTTGCGCCTGGCCTATCCGATCCTGCGCCGTGGTCGTTTCCTGGTGGGTAATTACAACGAGGACATCGGCGTCAAGGACGTGACCTGGCTGGCCCCGGACGGCAGCGAGATGAGCACCGAACAATGGCAGGAAGCCCACGGTCGTTGCATGGGTATGCTGCTCGACGGTCGCGCCCAGGAAACCGGGATCCGCCGCAAAGGTGGCGACGCGACGCTACTGTTGGTGGTCAACGCCCACCACGACATCGTCAACTTCACCTTGCCCGAAGTGCCGGATGGCGGTCACTGGACCTGCATGATCGATACGAATCAACCGTCGATTCGCGGTCAGGAACGCTTCGATTTCGGTCATGAATATTCGGTCACCGGCCGTTCGCTGCTGCTGTTTGAATTGCAGCATGAGGAAGATGAGTGAAATGGACCTTCAAGGCTTTCTTCAACAGCAAGCGCCGGACTACGCCGATACCCAGGCGCTAGGCCGGTGCCTGCGGGCGATCGTCGAGGCGGGTCTTGATCAGTTGCCCTTGCCCGGCGATGGCCAGACCCTGGCGCGGTTCCAGCGTCTGGCCGAGGTCGGTGGGCATGACCTGGGGTTGTGCAAGTTATACGAAGGCCATACCGACGCGCTGGCGATCATCCAGCAACTCGGGGGGTCGCCGACCCCGGCCAGCACTTGGGGCATGTGGGCGGCCGAACCGCCCCAGGCCAAGGTTCGGCTCAGCCCTTCGGGGCATATGGTTTCGCTCAACGGGCGCAAGGCCTGGTGTTCGGGCGCGGCGGTGCTCAGCCATGCCTTGCTCACGGCGTGGGATGAACAGGACCGGCAGCAATTGGTCGCGGTGGCGCTGGATCAACCCGGCGTCAACGTCACGACGCAGGGCTGGCAAGCGGTGGGCATGGGCGCCACCGGCAGCGTGGAGGTGGTGTTCGAAGGGGCCGAGGCGCAAGCCATCGGCAACCCCGGCGACTACTTGCAGCGGCCGGGGTTCTGGCAAGGCGGGATCGGCATTGCCGCGTGCTGGTACGGCGCGGCCCAGAGTATCGCCGAGCGTTTGCGCCGGCACTGCGCACAACGCCCGGAACCCCATGCTTTGGCACACCTCGGCGCGGTCGACAGTGCCTTGCACGCAGCGGCGCAAGTGTTGCGGGCCAGTGCCTTGACCATCGATGCCAATCCCCTGGATAACGCCGAAGTGCTCGCTCGACGCGCCCGTGCGGTGGTCGAGCACAGCGTCGAGCAGGTCATCCGGCACGTCGGCCATGCCCTCGGCGCCGGGCCTTTTTGCAAGGATCGGCAGTTCGCCCAATTGATGGCGGATCTGCCGGTGTTCCTGCGCCAAAGCCACGCCGAACGGGATCTCGCCGCCCTCGGCGAACAGGTCGTCAGCGGAGGTTGGGCGCTATGAAAGCCAACCCCATCGTCGGCCAAGGCACGCCCCTGCACCTGTGGCAAAGCTCGCGACACCTGGCGCAAGTGCCGGTGATCGACATCCTCGACCTGGTGCCCGAAGGTTCCCGCGCCGTGATCATCGCCCCACACCCGGACGATGAAGTGCTCGGTTGCGGCGGCTTGCTGCAACTGCTCGCCGACGCGGGCCGGGCCTTGCAACTGATCTCGGTCACCGACGGCAGCGCCAGTCACCCCGGCTCCCGGCGTTGGCCCGTGGAGCGCCTGAGCGCCGTGCGGCCGCAGGAATCCGCCGAAGCCTTGCGCCGACTCGGCCTGCCGGTGCACAGCCTGGAATGGTTGCGTGGCGGGTTTGCCGACAGTCAGGTCGCGGCGCGGGAAGTCGAGCTGATTGCGTTCATCGAACGGCATTTGCAGCCCGACGACGTGGTCTTCACCACCTGGCGCGAGGACGGCCATTGCGACCACGAAGCCGTGGGCCGCGCCAGTGCCGAGGCGGTCAAACGGGTGCGCGCGACGCTGCACGAACTGCCGGTCTGGACCTGGCATTGGGCAACCCCGGAAGACCGTGTCGTGCCGTGGCACCGGGCACGCAAGATTCTGCTCGACCCGCCACTGATCGCGCGCAAGCGTCACGCGGTCCAGGCCTTCGCCAGCCAGTTGGAAGGCGACCCGCACATCGGCCTGGCGCCGGTGCTGCCGCCCTACGTGCTGGACCGCTTACTGCAACCGTTCGAAGTGGTGTTTGTATGAGTGTCGAGGATCGCTATTTCGACGGACTGTTTTCCGGCAACGATGACCCTTGGGCGTTTCGCCAACGCTGGTACGAACAGCGCAAACGCGCGATCACCCTCGCTGCCCTGCCCCGGCCCCATTACCGCGCGATCTTCGAGCCCGGCTGTGCCAACGGCGAACTCAGCGCCGAACTGGCCAGCCGCTGCGACCGCCTGCTGTGTTGCGACACCGCGGCCGCCGCCGTCGCCCTGGCCCGCACACGCCTGAGCCTGTTCGACCACGCCGAAGTGCGCCAAAGCCGTTTGCCCGCCGAGTGGCCCGAGGAGAAATTCGACCTGATCGTGATCAGCGAGATCGGCTATTACCTGGACGCCGACGACCTGAAACGCCTGATCGCCAAGGCCGAACAGTCGCTGACGGCGGACGGCCAATTGCTTGCCTGCCACTGGCGCCCGCCCATCGACGGCTGCCCGCTGAATGCCCGTCAGGTGCATGACTTGCTCCACGAACAGTTGCATTTGCCGCGCCTGGTCCTGCACCAGGAAGCGGATTTCCTGTTGGAACTCTGGAGCCGAGAACCCCGCTCCGTGGCGGCTCTGGAGGGCTTGCGATGATTGGAATTCTGATCCCGGCACACAACGAAGAAGACCTGCTCGAACCCTGTATCCGCGCGGCACTGCGGGCCGGCTGCCATGAACGGCTGGAGGGCGAACCGGTGATGGTGCTGGTGGTGCTCGACAGTTGCACCGACCGCTCCGCCTGGATCGTCGAGCAATACCCGGTGCACAGCCTGGCGATCGAGGCGCGCAATGTGGGTCAGGCCCGCGCCGCCGGGGCACGCTATCTGCTGGAACAGGGTGCGCGCTGGATTTCCTGTTCCGACGCCGACAGCCTGGTCGCCAAGGACTGGCTGGTGGCGCAACTGGCCCTGGGCGCCGATGCGGTATGCGGCACGGTCACCGTGGATCAGTGGACCGCTGATTTCGATGAGTCGGCGCAGATTCGCTATCACCAGCATTACCAGGCCCGGGACGGTCACCGGCACATCCACGGCGCTAACCTGGGCATCAGCGCCGAGGCGTATCAGCGCGCTGGCGGGTTTGAAGCCCTGGCCTGCGATGAAGATGTGCAACTGGTGCGCCAGTTGGAACTCAGCGGGGCGAACATCGCCTGGAGCCATCAACCGCAAGTGCTGACCAGCGCCCGGCTGGACAGCCGTGCACGGGGTGGTTTCGGGGATTTTTTGCGAAACATGGTACAGATTGAATAAAAAAACCGGATCAGATGTAACCGCGAGGCGACGAACAGGGTTGTATGAGCAATACTCTGCTGGCCGCAATCCAGGGTTCGGAGCACGGCACATTGCTATCAACCAGCCTTCACGGGTCTGCCAGGCTTGACGATCAAGCGTTGCACGACTGAGGGCGAGACAGAACAAGGATGTAGCCCATGAAATCGGTTTACCTCAGCGAAAGCAGCCTGCCTTCCCAGATCTGGAACAACGCCCAGCAACTGGACAACATCCCGGTCATCAATACTCAAACCCTGGTCCCCGAAGGCGCACGCGCCGTGGTGATCGCGCCCCATCCGGGCGATGAAGTGGTCATGTGCGGCGGCTTGCTGCAACTGCTGTCCTCCCTCGGCCATCCCCTGCAACTGATCTCGATCACCGACGGCAGCGCCAGCCATCCGGGCTCGCAGCAATGGTCGGAAAAACGCTTGAGCGTGTTCCGCCCCCAGGAAAGTGTCGAGGCCTTGCGCCGCCTCGGCTTGCCGATGCACAGCCTGAAATGGATTCGTGGCGGCTTTACCGATAACGCCCTGGCCGAGCACGAGCAACCGTTGAGTCACTACATTGCGCGCTACCTGCGCCCCGGCGATGTGTTGTTCAGCACCTGGCGTGAAGACGGCACCGATGACCATGACGCCGTTGGCCGGGCCGCCGCCAGGGCTGCGGCGATCGTCGGCGTGGCGTTCTACGAAATGCCGGTCTGGGCCTGGCACTTGCCGACGCGCGACCAGGGGCAGATCCCCTGGCACCGCGCCCGCAAGTTGCGCCTCGACACCTGGACCATCGCCCGCAAAAGCCACGCCACCCATGCCTACGCGAGCCAGCTCGACGGCGAACCGGCCATCGGTATCGCGCCGCTGCTGCCCAAGGCACTGCTCGAGCGGATTCGCCTGCCGTACGAAATCGTGTTCGTCTAAACGCGCCCCGTAGGAGCAAAGCTTGCTCGCGATAGCGATCTCACGGACGCCTTCGCGGGCAAGCCTTGCTCCTACAGAAAATCCGTCTGCCGCGCGAATCGTGTTCGTCTAAACGTGCCCCGTAGGAGCAAAGCTTGCTCGCGATGGCGATCTCACGGACGCCATCGCGGGCAAGCCTTGCTCCTACACAAAATCCCGCTGAACTGCCCGCGCCTCCATCAGTCGCATACTTATGCAGCCTGGATTCAGAGGAGCCAACGTGACCAGCGATTCAGAACACCGCACGCGCACATCGGCGCCCTTGAACACCCCCACCGCCATCCATCGACTGCGCGTGCTGACGGTCAATACCCACAAAGGCTTCACCGCGCTCAATCGCCGTTTCATCCTCCCGGAATTGCGCGAAGCGGTGCGCAGTACCTCGGCGGACCTGGTGTTCCTGCAGGAGGTGATTGGCGAACACGAGCGTCACTCTTCCCGTTACCACGAGTGGCCGCAGATGTCGCAATACGAGTTCCTTGCCGACAGCATGTGGAGTGATTTCGCCTATGGGCGCAACGCGGTCTACCCCGACGGCCATCACGGCAACGCGCTGCTGTCGAAGTACCCGATTCGCGAATTCCGCAACCTCGACGTCTCAATTACCGGTCCCGAACGCCGAGGCTTATTGCACTGTGTACTGGATGTGCCGGGCCACGCCGAAGTCCATGCGATCTGCGTGCACCTGAGCCTGCTCGAAAGTCATCGCCAGTTGCAGCTGCAGTTGCTTTGCCAACTGCTGGAGTCCCTGCCCGACGATGCGCCGGTGATCATCGCCGGCGACTTCAACGACTGGCAGCTGCAAGGCAATGCCGCCCTGGCCCGACGCGATTACCTGCACGAAGCCTTCGAGCGCCATTATGGTCGCCCCGCCAAGACCTACCCGGCGCGCTTCCCGCTGTTGCGCCTGGACCGCATCTACCTGCGCAATGCCAGCAGCCACCACCCGACCATTCTCGGCAACCGGCCCTGGACCCACTTGTCGGACCATTTGCCGTTGGCGGTGGAAGTGCATCTGTGAGTGATGCAAGTCGGTTGAGTACCCTGTGGCGAGGAGCTTGCTCCCTCGCCACAACAAGCCCTCGCCACGATGTCAGGGTTGACAGAACCATTCGTCAGTAGCGCTCCCCTTGGTCAAAGAATGCGACTACACCTTAAAAAAGCTTAAGGACTAGCACATTCAATTCGTTAGGGCCCGTGCCTCACGCAGTTCATGAATTAGGGTTGTTTTACAGTCCGGCGAACCACCAAGGATGACATCCCCCGAAACACGAGAAGGGATTCGCCATGAGTCGCTATGCCTGGCTGCTGCGGACAATGCCGCAGGTCTTCGTTGTTCCTGCTTCACTCCTGATTTTCGTCAGTCCCCTCGCCTCTGGCGCCTGCTCACTGATCGCAGGCCCCGGCAACGATGCCTTCACCTGCGACAGCGGCACCAGCGGTGCCTTGACCGATCTGGCGGGCAACAACAGCCTGACCTTCCCCGCCAACGGCACGGGCCGCATCAATGGCAACGTAACCTTTGGCGCCGGCAGCGACACCTTCGACATGAACTCCGGCACCCTCGCCGGTGCGCTCGATCAGGGTGACGGCAACGACCGCGTGCGCATCAGCGCCGGGCAAATCACCGGCGCCGTGAGCCAAGGCAACGGCATCGATGACTTCGTCATGAGCGGCGGCACGATTCAGTCCCTGGCCCAGGGCGATGGGCGTGACACCTTCCTGATGACCGGCGGCACGATCACCGGCGCCTTCGAGGATGGCGACGTGGCGCGGATGACCGGTGGCACCATCGGCCGGGTCGACATGAAGCTCGACAACAATATTTTCGACCTGTCCGGCGGGCAGATCCTCGGCAACCTGGTGACCGGGTTCGGCACCGACACCATCATCGTTTCCGGTGGCTTCATCGGCGGCAATATCAGCGTCAGCGGCGGCAACGACAGCATCACCGTGACCGGCGGCGAGATCGTCGGTGAAATCCGCGCCAGTGTCGGCGATGACATTTTGAACTGGAGCGGTGGCGGCATTATCCGCTCAGCCATCCTCATGGCCGAAGGTAACGACCGCGCGACTCTGAGCAACCTCGATGAAAGCATCCTCGCCCTCACCCCGAGTATCGACGGCGGAACCGGTAACGACCTGCTGACCTTCGACCACACCGCCACCGCCAACCCCGCCCGCTACATCAACTGGGAAACGGTGAACCTGAGCAACGGCTCGCGATTCGACCTGGCCGGCAACTTCGTCCTGGGCGACAGCGCCAGCGGCACCGGGGCATTCAACATCGATTCCAGCAGCACCCTGACGTCGACTCAGGGCAGCATCACACCGTTCACCGCTGGCCAGTTCGCGACCCTGAACAACGCCGGGGTGATTGACCTGGCCAGCGGCAACACCCGCACCGACGACAGCCTGACCGTCCAGGGCAATTACGCCGGCAATAACGGCCAACTGCGGCTGCAAAGCGTGGTCGGCGACGACAGTTCCCCCAGCGATAAACTGGTGGTGAACAACGGCACCTTGACCGGCAGCACCGTGATCAGCGTCAGCAACCTGGGCGGCGTCGGCGGTTTGACCCAGCAGAACGGCATCCAGCTAGTCCAGGCCCAGGGCACGGCCGTCAGCGATAACAGCGCGTTTGTGCTCAATGGCACGGTGTCGGCGGGCGCCTATGATTACCGTCTGTTCAAGGGCGGCGTCACCGCAGGCACTGAGAACAGTTGGTACCTGCGCTCAGCGGTGGTCGCGCCGGCGGCGGCCTTTAGCATTCCCAATCCCGATCCAGACTTGCCGCCGATTATCGTGCCGGCGGTGGCGACGCCCGTGGCAGCGGCCACGCCGACGATCTTCAGCATTCCCAACCCTGATCCAACCTTGCCGCCGATCCTCGTGGCGGCGGCCGCGACACCCACGGTCATCAGCATTCCCAACGCCGACCCGACCCTGCCACCGACCCTCGTCACCGTGCCCGCCGCACCGGCCGGCAGTTCGCCGCTACCCGTGTTGCCCGCCGCCGTCCCCGGGGCGGCGCCGATTCCCTTGTACCGCCCGGAAGTCCCGACCTGGTCGGTGCTGCCACCGGCCGCCGCGCAATTGACCCTCAGCGCCCTCGGCACCTTCCACGATCGCCAGGGCGAGCAGCGCCTGCTCACCGAGACCGGCGCCTTCAGCGCGGGTTGGGCGCGGGTCTATGGCCGGAATTTCGACCAGACCTGGGCCGGCACCGTGACGCCACGGCTCAACGGTTCGCTGAACGGTTTTCAAGTGGGCAACGATTTGTACAGCGCGCAAACCGACGGCGGGCAAACCCGGCGCACCGGGTTCTTCGTTGGTCACACCCGTTTACAGGGCGATGTCGACGGTTTCAACGAAGGCTTTGAAGGCAAGCGTGCCGGCAGCGTGGAACTGGAAGGCGACAGCTACGGCCTGTACTGGACGCTGACCGATCCCAAAGGCTGGTACGTCGATACAGTGGTCATGGGCACGCGGTTCGACGGCGATAACCGTTCCGAGCGCGGCCTCAAGCTCGACAACCGGGGGCACGCCCTGACGCTGTCGGCAGAGGCCGGCTACCCGATCACCCTGGCCGGCAACTGGGTGGTGGAACCCCAGGCCCAAGTGATTCACCAGAAAATTTCCCTGGACAGTCAGGACGACGGCATTTCCCGGGTGTCCTTCGATTCCGACGGCGCCTGGACCGGTCGCCTCGGTGCGCGCCTCAAGGGTCGTTATGAAGTCAGTGGTCGGCCGCTGGAGCCGTACCTGCGGGCCAATCTGTGGCACACGTTTTCGGGGACCGACACGGTGACGTTCGATCACGTCGACCGGATCGAGAGCGAACAGAAATCCTCCAGCGCCGACCTCGGGATCGGCGTGGTCCTGAGCCTGGATTCCTCCGTCAGTGTGTACGCCAGTGCCGATTACACCCGCAATATTGACAGTAATCCGTTGCGCGGCGTGGTGGGCAATGTCGGCGTCAGGTTGAGTTGGTAGGTGTTTAGCCAACTATCAAAAGCCGCTGGCTTGAGGGTTTCCTGATGATCTTTTGTACAAACAATCACTTATAGACACGCTATAAAACAGACACTTGCAATCGCTAAAATAGCCCTACCATTTATCGGCCATTTTCTTGACGCAAGGTCACAGGTCTTCTTAGCTACACGGTACTACCCCCGGAAATACATCCGGGGCAAACCTTCAGACACCCGCAAAAACGGGCGGCCATAGGCTTGCCTCAATCCATTCGGTCGCCCCTCATTCGGGGTAGGAGAGACGCCCAAGCGAGAAACGGCATGCGTGTGCAAGGTAGGCCTCCATGAAAACCTCATTCACCCCACAAGAGATCAGAATCACTGTTTGCACCGTCTCGAGCACACTGTTGCTGTGTTCATCCATGGATGTACAAGCCGGTCCCGCCGAAGACGACGCCACCCCTTGGTATCGTCAGGAGGTGCCGACATTGACCTTGCCCAATGTCGCCGCCACCTACCCGGGACGCTACACCTTCAACCCGGACTTGCGAAGTTCACACCTGACCATCGAAAACGCCGCACCCACTGCCTGGGATCAGCTCTATGGCCAAGCGTCACGCCAAGCCCAAACCGATGCGCTGTCCGGGAGTTTTGCGAGCCCCGGTATCGACGAATTCAAAGGCCCGGCCATCCTGACCCTGCAAAGCAGCAGCGGTCATGTGCAACGGGTCGGGCTGATCGGGGGCACCAGCCAGTACCAGGGCAATAGCGATGGCTTGTTGACCGGCCGCGCGATGGCCGACCCCGGCAATGACACCCTCAACCTGCAAGGCCAGAGCCTCGGCGCCTACTGGAGCCTGACCGGGCCCCAAGGCTGGCACGTCGACCTGACCGCCAGCGGTGGCCGGGTCAATGGTTACAGCCGCGATGCCCAAGGCATGCGGCAAACCGCCGAGGGCAGCGCGATGACGGTGTCGGTGGAAGGTGGCTTCCCCATCGGCCTGGGCGAGAACTGGGTGGTGGAACCCCAGGCGCAATTGATCAACCAGCGCATTACCCTGGACACGCCCTATGCGGGGGCCAATAACGCGTCTTCCAGCGATCTGACGTCATGGAGCGGCCGGGTCGGTGCGCGGTTGAAAGGCAGTTACGACATCAATGGCCTGCCAGTCGAACCCTATGTGCGGACCAACTTGTGGCACACGGTGTACACCGGCACGACCGTGACCCTGGATCAGGTGGACAAGATCAGCAGCAGTCGCAATTCATCGACGGTGGATGTGGGATTGGGGTTGGTGGCCAGGGTCACGCCCGCCGTCAGCCTGTACGTCAGCGCCGATTACAGCAGTGACGTGGACGACAATGATTTGAATGGGTTGATTGGCAGTCTGGGGGTTCGGATGCGGTGGTGAGGTGATCGTTCCCACGCTCTGCGTGGGAATGCAGCCCGGGACGCTCCGCGTCCCATTGGAACGCGGAGCGTCCCTTGAGGCATTCCCACGCAGAGCGTGGGAACGATCAATTCCGTAGGAGCGAGGCTTGCCCGCGAAGGGAGCGACGCGGTGTTAGAGGATCAACCCTCCGGCCGCAAAATCAACACCGCCAGCGGCGGCAGATTCAACACCAGCGACAACGCCTGGCCGTGGCTCGGCTCTTCCTCGGTAAACGCCCCGCCGCCATTGCCATAGTTGGAACCGGCATAGGTGTCGGCATCGCTGTTGATCAGCTCGGCCCAGCGTCCGGCAAACGGCACGCCGATGCGATAGGCCGGACGCGGCACCGGCGTGAAGTTGGCCACCACCAGCGCCGGCCGACCGTCCTTGCTCCAGCGCATAAAGGCGTAAACGCTGTTGACCGCATCATCGCCGATCAACCACTGGAAGCCTTGCGGCGCATCGTCCTGATCGTGCAGCGCCGGTTCTTCGCGGTACAACCGATTGAGGTCACCGACCAGTTTCTGCACGCCTTTGTGCTCGGAGTACTGCAACAGGTACCAGTCCAGTTGCTGATCGTGATTCCACTCGCGCCACTGGCCGAACTCGCAGCCCATGAACAACAGTTTCTTGCCCGGATGCGCCCACATGAAACTCAGGTAGGCGCGCAGATTCGCGAATTTCTGCCAGCGGTCGCCGGGCATCTTGTCGATCAGCGAATGCTTGCCGTGCACCACTTCATCGTGGGAAATCGGCAGGATAAAACGCTCGGACCACGCATACACCAGGCCGAAACTCAGCTCGTTGTGGTGATGGGCGCGGTACACCGGATCCTGCTGAATGTAATGCAGCGAATCGTGCATCCAGCCCATGTTCCACTTGTAGTCGAAACCGAGGCCACCCTGCTGGGTGTTCTGGCTGACGCCGGGCCACGCGGTGGATTCTTCGGCGATCACCAAGGCACCGGGCGCTTCGAGGTCGACCACGTCATTGAGGTGCCGCAGGAAATCGATGGCTTCCAGGTTTTCGCGACCGCCATGGCGGTTCGGCACCCATTCGCCGGCCTTGCGCGAGTAGTCGCGATAGAGCATCGAGGCCACGGCATCGACCCGCAGGCCATCGACGTGGAAGTGCTTGAGCCAGTGCAGCGCCGAGGCGAGCATGTAGCCGTGCACTTCGGTGCGCCCCAGGTTGTAGATCAACGTGTCCCAATCCTGGTGAAAGCCTTCCATCGGGTTGGCGTATTCATACAACGCCGTGCCGTCGAACTGCGCCAAACCATGGGTATCGGTAGGGAAATGCGCCGGCACCCAATCGAGGATCACACCAATGTCGGCCTGGTGGCAGGCGTTGACGAACGCCGCGAAATCGTCCGGCGAACCGTAACGCGCACTCGGGGCAAATTGCGAGAGCAATTGATAACCCCATGAGCCACCGAACGGATGCTCCATGATCGGCATCAGTTCGATGTGGGTGAACCCCAGCTCCTTCACATACGGAATCAGCCGATCAGCCAATTCGTGCCAGGTGTACTGGCGCGCGACTTCGCCCAGGTCATCCAGCTCGCATTGCCACGAACCGGCGTGCAATTCATAGATCGACAGCGGTGCGCTGGGTTTTTGCTTGTCAGCGCGCGACTGCATCCAGTCGTGGTCCTGCCACTCGATGCTCAGGGGCGCCGCGACTCTCGAGGCGGTGTCCGGCGGCATCTGTGTAGCCAGGGCCATCGGGTCGGCCTTGAGCGGCAAAATGCCCTGGGCGCCGAGGATTTCATATTTGTAGGCCTCCCCCGCTTGCAGGCGCGGGATGAACAACTCCCAGACCCCGGTCGGATGACGCAAGCGCATCGGATGCCGACGGCCGTCCCAGACGTTGAAGTCGCCGACCACTGACACGCGTTTGGCGTTCGGCGCCCACACGGAGAAACGCACGCCATCGACGCCATCGACATTCTTCAACTGCGCGCCAAGGCACGCACTGAGGTCGCGGTGATTGCCCTCGGCGAACAGGTACAAGTCCATTTCACCGAGCAACGGCCCGAAGCTGTAAGGATCTTCCGCCACCTGCTCGCCACCGGCCCAGCGGGTGCGCAGCAGGTACGGCTGCGCGCGGTCGAAATGGCCGACGAACAGCCCCGGCGTCTGGGTGGCTTCAAGGTTGCCCAGCTCTTCGCCGGAATCCTTGGCCAGCACCTGCACGCTCAGAGCGTCCGGCAGATAGGCGCGGATGAATTGCCCGCCCTGGTCATCGCCGTGGGGGCCGAGGATGGAAAACGGGTCGTGGTGTTCGGCGCGTACCAGCGCATCAATGTCTCGCGCCCTGGGTAGCAGCGCTTCTTTATGGTGCCCCTGTTCCTTGTTCGAGAAACTCATGACTACTCTCCACCAAGATCGGAAAAGGGTTTGAGCCCACTCAATAACCCATACAAACCGTGCAACGGCACCGGCAGCCAGGTGGGGCGGTTTTCCGCCTCATAAGCCACTTCATAGGCCGCCTTCTCCAGGCCGAACAACGCCAGTGCGGCGTCCTCGCCTTCAGGATCTTGCCACGCATGACCAAGACTAGCTGCCGCCAGCCGATAAGCGTCGATAAATGCCTGTTGCGCTTCAATTAAATAGCGGTCGGCGACCCGTTGCCGGGCCGCTTGAGCATCGGCGGTGTTGTCGACGTTATGCACGTTGATCGCCATCGCCGCGGCATAGTCGAAGGAGCGCAGCACGCCGCTGACATCTTTGTACGGACTGTGCTTGCCGCGACGCTCACTGAGCGGCCGCGCCGGTTCGCCTTCGAAGTCGATCAGGTAGGCATCGCCTTTGATCACCAGCACCTGGCCCAAGTGCAAGTCGCCGTGGACACGAATCTGCAAGCCACCCGCGGCTTTTTTGCCCAGTTCCTGGACATGGCCGAGGATGGTTTTTTTGTTGTCCAGCAAACGAGTGACCAGCGCTTTGTCCGCCGGGTTCAATTCGCTTTGATGCTGCTTGAGCAACTTCAGCGCGTGTTCCAGTTGCGCCGCCACGTCCTTGGCCGAGGCCAGGGCTTCCTTCTGCGTAGTGACCTGCGGGGCGAAGTCCGGGTTGTCGCTCGGGGTCGCCAGCACCACGTGCATTTCCCCCAGGCGCTGGCCGAGCATGCCGGCAAAATCCTTCAACTCACCGAGGGCGTTGTAGTGCTGCTCCTGCTCGGACACGGCGTCAGCGAGTTCATCGCGCAGCGCCCGTTCGAGGTTGTTCTGGGTCCATTCCCAGGCATCGCCCTGATTGCTCAAGTAGCCCTGGGCAATCATCAACAGCGTGTCTTCACCCTGGGCATCGCGGCGAATCACCGAACCCAGCAGCGGTGAAATATTGGCGAACCCGGCCTGGGTCAGGTACGCGCTCATTTCCAGTTCCGGGTGCACGCCCGAGGCGATTTTGCGGATCAGTTTGAGCACCAGGCTGTTGCCGATCACCACCGAACTGTTGGACTGCTCGGCGGACAGGTAGCGCACTTCCGACTCGGCGCTCAGGCCGCGCTTGGCCAGTTCCTGGGTCGGTTCGAACCGAATCTCGCCTTCGCTGGACTGCAACACGGTACTGGCCTGCATGCCCTCAAGCACCGCGCGGACGTAGGTTTCCAGGCTGAACGCATCAGTGATCAAACCGACCTGACGCACACGGCGAACCCGCGACAGGGCCAGTTGTTGCGGCAGCGCCGCGCCAACCTGATCCTCGGAGATAAAGCCGAACGGCAGTTGATAACGACTGGTCTGGCCGCCGCTGGTGACGTCGATTTCACTCAACAGCACCGGGTGCAGCGGATCGCCGAAGCGTACGCCGTACGCGATGCTGACCTTGTCGATGGCCGCGTCCTTGCCGGCAAACCAGCGCCGGTTCTGCAACCAGTTCGGCAAGATGTCTTGCTCCAGGGTGCCGCGGGACGGCGCTTCGAGCAGTTCTTCCATGCGTTTTTTAAGCACCAGGGTGGTGAAGTCCGGCAGGCTTTGCGCCGGTTCCACGTGCCAGCTCGGCATCTGGTTTTCCGCCGCCAGGACGAACCAATAGAAGCCGTACGGCGCCAGGGTCAGCAGGAAATTCAACTGGCCGATGGGCGGGAAGGCGTTACCGCCGAGCATCTCCACCGGGACCATGCCGGCGTAGGCCGACAGGTCGAGTTCCGCCGCTTGCGCACTGCGCGACACGTTGGCCACGCAGAGGATGATTTCGTGCTTGCCGTCGACGCCGGTGAATTCACGGGTATACGCCAGAATCCGGCGGTTGCTCGGCGAGAGCATTTTCAGCGTGCCACGGCCGAACGCCTTGGACTGCTTGCGCACGGCGAGCATGCGTCGGGTCCAGTTCAGCAGCGAATGCGGGTCGCCGGCCTGGGTTTCGACGTTGACCGACAGGTAGCCGTATTGCGGGTCCATGATCGGCGGCAGCACCAGGCTGGCCGGGTCGGCGCGGGAGAAGCCGCCGTTACGGTCGATGGACCATTGCATCGGCGTACGCACGCCGTCGCGGTCGCCGAGGTAGATGTTGTCGCCCATGCCGATTTCATCGCCGTAATACAAGGTCGGCGTGCCGGGCATCGACAGCAGCAGGCTGTTGAGCAGTTCGATGCGGCGACGGTCGCGCTCCATCAGCGGCGCGAGACGGCGGCGAATCCCCAGGTTGATCCGCGCCCGACGGTCGGCCGCGTAGTAATTCCACAGGTAATCGCGCTCCTTGTCGGTGACCATTTCCAGGGTCAGCTCATCGTGGTTGCGCAGGAAAATCGCCCACTGGCAGTTGGCCGGAATTTCCGGGGTCTGGCGCAGGATGTCGGTGATCGGGAAGCGGTCTTCCTGGGCCAGCGCCATGTACATGCGCGGCATCAGCGGGAAGTGGAACGCCATGTGGCATTCGTCGCCGTTCAGGCCGATGGAATCCGCGTCACCGAAGTACAGCTGCGTGTCTTCCGGCCATTGATTGGCCTCGGCCAGCAGCATGCGGTCGGGGTAGTTGGCATCGATTTCGGCACGGATCTGCTTCAAGACGTCGTGGGTCTCGGGCAGGTTCTCGTTGTTGGTGCCGTCGCGTTCGATCAGGTACGGGATCGCGTCAAGGCGCAGGCCGTCGATGCCCATGTCCAGCCAGTAGCGCATCACCGAGAGCACGGCTTTCATGACTTGCGGGTTGTCGAAGTTCAGGTCCGGCTGGTGGGAATAGAAACGGTGCCAGAAGTACTGACCGGCCACCGGGTCCCAGGTCCAGTTGGACTTCTCGGTGTCGAGGAAAATGATGCGGGTGCCGGCGTACTTTTGGTCGTCATCCGACCAGACGTAGAAGTCCCGGGCGGCCGAGCCTTTTTTGGCTTTGCGCGCGCGCTGGAACCAGGCGTGCTGGTCGGAGGTGTGGTTGATGACCAGCTCGGTGATCACCCGCAAACCACGTTTGTGCGCCTCGGCGATAAAGCGCTTGGCGTCGGCCATGGTGCCGTAGTCGGAATGCACGCCACGGTATTCGGCGATGTCGTAGCCGTCATCGCGGCGCGGCGATGGATAGAACGGCAACAGCCAGATGGTGTTGACGCCCAGGTCGGCAATGTAATCGAGTTTGGCGATCAGCCCGGGAAAGTCGCCGATCCCGTCATTGTTGGAGTCGAAAAAGGATTTAACGTGAACCTGGTAAATCACCGCATCCTTGTACCAGAGTGGATCCTTGATAAAAGTTGTGGCCTTGGGTTTCTTCGCCATTTGAAACTCCTGTTGAATTCGATAAAGCCACTGAGACGCTTGTGGCGAGGGAGCTTGCTCCCGCTGGGTTGCGCAGCAACCCCATTGCAGTTGATCCATTGCACCGCGTTCGCCGGTTTTACGACTGCTTCGCAGCCGAGCGGGAGCAAGCTCCCTCGCCACAGGGAACGCGGTGTCTTCAAGATGTGGTAATTCGCCAAATCCCGAACGGCTGATGCGCCGGGTCGATCCGCATGAACTGGTACTTGCCGTGCCAGGTCCAGCGGTGGCCGTTCATCAAGTCTTCGCCCTGGGTGCTGGCGTCGTCGGGCAGGCCCATTTCCCAGAGCGGCAATTCGAAATTCGCTTCCTGCACGTTATGCGGGTCGAGGCTGACCGCCACCAGGATGAAGTTGCTGCCGTCGGCGCTGCGTTTGCCGAAGTACAGAATGTTGTCGTTCCAGGCGTTGTAGATCTTCAGCCCCAGGTGCGTCTGCAATGCCGGGTTCTGCCGGCGGATGCGGTTGAGCTGGGCGATCTCGGCAATGATGTTGCCCGGCGCATTGAAGTCTCGCGGGCGGATCTCGTACTTCTCGGAATTGAGGTATTCCTCCTTGCCCGGAATCGGCGCTGCCTCGCACAGCTCGAACCCCGAATACATGCCCCACAGGCCCGAGCCCATGGTCGCCAGCGCCGCACGGATCAGAAAGCCGGGGCGTCCAGACTCATGGAGAAACGCCGGGTTGATGTCCGGGGTGTTGACGAAGAAGTTGGGGCGAAAGCATTCACTCCACGGCGACTCGTTCAGTTCACTGAAATAAGTCGACAGTTCGTACTTGGTGTTGCGCCAGGTGAAATAGGTGTAGCTCTGGGAGTAACCGACCTTGCCCAGCCGCGCCATCATCGCCGGGGTGGTAAAGGCTTCGGCGAGGAAAATCACTTCGGGGTGCAGCGCCCGCACATCGGCAATCAGCCATTGCCAGAACGGCAGCGGCTTGGTGTGCGGGTTGTCGACGCGAAAGATCTTCACGCCCTCCTCGACCCAGCCGACCACAATGTCGCGCAATTCGACCCAGAGGCTGGGGATCGCGTCGGCGGCGTAGAAGTCGACGTTGACGATGTCTTGATATTTCTTCGGCGGGTTCTCGGCGTATTTGATCGTGCCGTCGGGCCGCCAGTTGAACCAGCCCGGATGCTGTTGCAGCCACGGGTGGTCCTGGGAGCACTGGATGGCGAAGTCGAGGGCGATTTCCAGCCCATGCTCCGCCGCCGCGACCACCAGCCGGCGGAAGTCTTCGCGGGTGCCCAACTCGGAATGAATCGCTTCGTGCCCGCCCTCGACACTGCCGATGGCGTACGGGCTGCCCGGATCGTCGGGGCCGGCGGTCAGGGAATTGTTCGGGCCTTTGCGGTAGCTGCGGCCGATCGGGTGGATCGGCGGGAAGTACAGCACGTCGAAGCCCATGTCCTGGATCATCGGCAGCCGCGAGTGCACGTCGTTAAAGGTGCCGTGGCGGGTGGGATCGTCGGTGATCGAGCGCGGAAACAGCTCGTACCAGCTGGCGAACTGGGCGATTTCCCGTTCGACGTCCAGCGGGTATTCCTGGCTCAGGCTCAGGTAGGCGCGATGGTCGGCCTCGGCCATGAGGTCGGCGCTACGCTGGTGCAAGAACAGCGCGACCTGCTCGGTTTCGAGCAACCCGGACAGTTCATGGTGCAGCCCCGCCAGTTGCTCGCTCAACTCACCGTCACTGCGCTCGCCGGCCTGTTGCACCATCGTGCGGCCTTCCTGCAGCTCCAGGCTCACCGGCACGCGGGCGGTGTGTTTCTTTTCCAGTTCATAACAGAAGCTGGCGAACTGATCGATCCAGGCTTCGATGCAGAACACATGACGGCCCTGGCGCTCGACCCGGAACCGGCCCTGCCAGCCGTTGTTGCCCAGTTCAGCCATGGTTTCGCTGTGCCAGGACTCCTCACCCTCGCCGCGCCAGCGGATGCGCACGGCCAGTTTGTCGTGGCCATCGGCAAACACCTTGCTGGTCACCAACACGTCCTGGCCGACCACGGCCTTGACGGCAAACTGCCCGCCATCGAGGGTCGGCATGACGTTTTCAATCGCAATGCGCGGCAGCAATAACGCCTGCGACAGCGGCATGTGCGGGTTGTAACTGAGTTCTGTCGGTTTTTCAGCGATCATCGAGCATCTCTCCTTTACGCCCCAAGGACGCTCTTGTGCCAGATGTTCATCCACATGGGCCGGTCCGTCCCGGAATGAACTCACTTAGGTTCCGAGCGACGGGCGCCGGTAAAAGTTCACGGGGATTTGCCTGAGTATTGGTGGGAATCAAAACCTTCACGCGGTGGTCAACTCACTTAAGCACGACTCACGCCATGTGCAACCAGGAGGCATCCACGATGAGCATTCCGATCCCGGCAGAAACGCCTGATCCCAACATCGACAACCCGACGATCCCGCCAACCGAACCGGAGCCGGTGCCCGAACAAGAGCCACCAGGCACCACCCCGCCCCCCCGCGAAGACCCGCCGCAGACCATGCCGCCGGTGATCGTCAGCCCCGCGTAAGATCGTTGATCGTTCCCACGCTCCGCGTGGGAATGCAGCCCGGGACGCTCTGCGTCCCAGTGGAACGCGGAGCGTCCCTTGAGGCATTCCCACGCAGAGCGTGGGAACGATCTTACGGATCACGGTTGTTGTTCTTGTCGAGCATGCGCACCACCACGGGCATCACACTGAAAATCGCCAAGGCCAGCAACGTACTGAGCACCGCCGTCGCCTCGCGGCCCAACCCGGCGGAAACGCCAATGGCCGCAGTCATCCACAAGCCGGCAGCCGTGGTCAGGCCTTTCACGTGACCTTCATCGCCTTCGGTGTTCTTCAGGATGGTCCCGGCACCGAGGAAGCCGATCCCGGCGATCACCCCCTGCACCACCCGGCTCATGGCATCCGCCTGGGAGCCGGACATCTGCGGCACCAGCACAAACAGCGCCGCGCCCAGGGCCACCAACATATGCGTGCGCACCCCGGCAGCCTTGCCCTTGTGCTCGCGCTCGAAACCCAAAATACCGCCCAACACGGCCGCCATCAGCAAACGCACGGTAATGCGCGTCAGTTGTGAAGCGTCGCCAACGTCGGCGAACTCCGCTTGCAGCGTCACCCAAACCGCATACCACCAGGCATCCATCGCGCAGTCCTTGTGAGAGTTGATAAAGGATGGACCGCGTCGACCATTAATCGGTTGCACAGAACGATGGCCGTCCCCGGCGACCTAAGGTTTTAGTCTCCGCCGAAAAAAGGACAGTCCCATGACCGTACGCATCGAAAGCCAAACCTGCTTTTTCACCACCGAAAACGGCGAAGAAATTCGTCTGTGCCCCGACGTCACCATCATCACCGACTCGGAAAAAGCCATGTCGGCAGTGGAGATCAACGGCCAGCGTATCTACATCACCGAAGCAGAAGCCGACGCATTGACCGTAGCAGGTGCTGTCGACGGTCGTAAGCATCTGAAAGCCACCGACAGTGATTCGGTGATTTGACTGACCCGGATCAACAACGCCCGCAGGCGCCTGGGATAGGCGTTTGCGGCCTGCGTTCGCGGGTGCATCAAGTTGTCGCAGGCATTCGTTCAAATCCCATCTGATCCGCTTTTTATTGCAATACCTGAGTCTGTTATGCAAACAGATCGACGCTCATAGTGCACCGGCCTGATGGAGGCTGATGAGCGAACGACCATGAGCGAGAGAATCCCCGTCCGAACCGTAGAGACCTATGAACCTTCACGCCCAAAGATGAAGGTCAAATCCAGCGACAACCTGATCCACACCCGCAGCTTCACCGGCCTGTACCGCACCTTGCGCATGAGCGGTGCCGGTTTCCTGTTCCTCGCCTTCTTCGGCACGGTGTGGCTGAACTGGGGCGGCCGCCAGGCGGTGCTCTGGGATTTATCCGAAAGCAAATTCCACATTTTTGGCGCGACCTTCTGGCCCCAGGATTTCATCCTGCTCTCGGCGCTGTTGATCATTGCCGCGTTCGGCCTGTTTGCGATCACCGTGTTTGCCGGGCGGGTCTGGTGCGGCTACACATGCCCGCAAAGCTCCTGGACCTGGATCTTCATGTGGTGCGAGAAGATCACCGAAGGCGAGCGCAACCAGCGGATCAAGCTACAAGCCGCGCCCTGGGGCCTGAACAAGCTGCTACGGCGCTCGGCCAAGCACACATTGTGGCTGGCCATCAGCCTGCTCACCGGCCTGACCTTTGTCGGTTACTTCACACCAATCCGCCCCTTGGCCGAAGAACTGCTGACCCTGCAAATGGCCGGGGTCAGCCTGTTCTGGGTGATCTTCTTCACCGGCGCCACCTACATCAACGCCGGTTGGCTGCGTGAAGCGGTGTGCATGCACATGTGCCCGTATGCGCGGTTCCAGAGCGTGATGTTCGACAAGGACACCTTGACCATTTCCTACGACGTGGCCCGTGGCGAAAACCGTGGCCCGCGCAAACGCGAGGTGAAACCGGCCGACGTCGGCCTCGGCGACTGCATCGACTGCCAGGTCTGCGTGCAGGTCTGCCCGACCGGCATCGACATCCGCGACGGCTTGCAAATGGAATGCATCGGCTGCGCGGCGTGCATCGACGCCTGCGATTCGATCATGGACAAAATGGGCTACGCTCGCGGGCTGATCAGTTACACCTCCGAACATGAATTGCAGGGTGGCAAGACCCATCTGCTGCGGCCACGGTTGATTGGCTACACGGCGGTGCTGCTGATCATGATCGGCGCGCTGGCCCTGGCGTTGGTGGAACGGCCAATGGTGTCGCTGGACGTCACCAAGGACCGGGGCATGTACCGTGAAAACAGCGAAGGCCTGATCGAGAACATCTACAGCCTCAAAGTCATCAACAAGACCCAGCAGCGCCAGGATTACCATCTGAGCCTGGTGGATGGCGATGGCTTCCAGCTGCAAGGCAAGACGGAGTTGAGCCTGGCGCCGGGTGAGATTGTCGATGTGCCGCTGTCGGTGGCCATGACCACGGAACGGCCGAGCAGCAGCTCGCAGACCATCAGCTTCAAGATTGTCGACAGCGACGAACCCGACATCTACAGCGTGGCGAAGAGCCGGTTTGTTGCGCCGATGAATCGTTGAGCCGTTAAGATGCCGCCCATTGTCAGGCGCGGTCCATTGTGGCGAGGGAGCTTGCTCCCGCTCGGCTGCGAAGCAGTCGCAAAGATTTTGGGGGCGCTACGCACCCCAGCGGGAGCAAGCTCCCTCGCCACAACTGTGTACACATGAAAAATTTCAAACCGGGTTCTAGATGAAACGCTACGAAAAATTCGCCGATGACATCGCTGAACTGATCCGCTCCGGGGTCCTTGGCCCCGGCCAGCGCGTGCCGTCGGTGCGCTACGCCAGCCAGACCTACGGGGTCAGCCCGTCCACGGTGTTCCAGGCGTATTACCTGCTGGAGCGTCGCGGCCTGATCCGGGCCCGGCCGCGCTCCGGTTACTTCGTCAACACCCACGCCCCGAGCCCGTTTTCGGAGCCGGTGATCAGCAGCCAGGTCAACGAGTCCACCGAAGTCGACGTCAGCGAACTGGTGTTCTCGGTCCTCGACTCGATCAAGGACCCGACCACCGTCCCGTTCGGCTCCGCCTTCCCCAGCCCGACCCTGTTCCCGCTGCAACGCCTGTCCCGCTCCCTGGCCAGCGCCGCCCGGGAGATGGACCCGCGCATGGTGGTCACCGACATGTCGCCGGGCAACCCGCAGCTGCGCCGGCAAATCGCCCTGCGTTACATGGTCGGCGGGCTGATGCTGCCGATGGAAGAACTGCTGATCACCAACGGTGCGCTGGAGGCCTTGAACCTGTGCCTGCAAGCCGTCACCGAACCCGGCGACCTGGTGGCCATCGAAGCCCCGGCGTTCTACGCCAGCCTGCAAGTGCTGGAACGCCTGAAGCTCAAAGCGGTGGAAATCCCGGTGCACCCGCGCGACGGCATCGACCTGGGCGTGCTCGCGCAAACCCTGGAGCGCCACCCGATCAAGGCCTGCTGGTGCATGACCAGTTTCCAGAACCCGATGGGCGCGACCATGCCCGAGGCGAAGAAGCAGGAATTGGTGGAATTGTTGCGCAGCCATCAAGTGCCGCTGATCGAGGACGACGTCTACGCCGAACTCTATTACGGCCAGCAAGCGCCGAAACCGGCCAAGGCCTTTGATACCGAAGGCCTGGTGATGCATTGCGGTTCGTTCGCCAAGAGCCTGGCCCCCGGCTACCGCATCGGCTGGGTCGCCGCCGGGCGTTACGCGCAAAAAATCGAACGGCTGAAACTCATGACCTCGCTCTGCGCCTCAATGCCGGCCCAGGCCGCCATCGCCGATTACCTGCAACACGGCGGCTACGACCGTCACCTGCGCAAACTGCGTTACGCCCTGGAAGAACAGCAAAGCGCCATGCTCGCCGCCATCGCCCGCTACTTCCCGGCGCAGACCCGCGTCAGCCAACCGGCCGGCGGCTACTTTTTGTGGCTGGAACTGCCACCGCAGATGGATTCGTTGAAGCTGTTCCAGATGGCGCTCGCCCAAGGGATCAGCATCGCGCCGGGGCCGATCTTTTCACCGACCCAGCGCTTCAGGAATTGCATTCGTTTGAACTACGGCAGCCCGTGGGATGAGGCGTCGGAGAAGGCGATGGAGACGTTGGGGCGGATCGTGCGGTCGTTCTGACAGTGATCGCGTGATCGTTCCCACGCGCCCCGCCTGATCGTTCCCACGCTCTGCGTGGGAATGCCGCCACGGACGCTCCGCGTTCGGCTCTGGATGTGACGCGGAGCGTCACGGGATGCATTCCCACGCAGAGCGTGGGAACGATCGGCGATCAGCGGTTAGCGTCCGCCACCCAAATCCACAAACGTCCCGGTCGCATACGAAGCCTTGTCCGACAACAACCACACAATCGCCTCGGCCACTTCATCCGGCCGCCCACCCCGGGCCATCGGGATGGCCGACTCCAGCTTGCTGACCCGATCCGGATCGCCGCTCAGCGCGTGGAAATCGGTGTAGATAAAACCGGGGCGCACGGCGTTGACACGAATCCCCTCGCCCGCCACTTCCTTCGACAGGCCGATGGTGAAGCTGTCCAGCGCACCTTTTGAGGCGGCGTAATCCACGTACTCGTTGGGCGAGCCCAGGCGCGAAGCGACTGAAGACACATTGACGATGCTGCCACCCTGCCCGCCATGCTTGGGCGACATGCGCAGGATCGCGTGCTTGGCGCAAAGGATCGGTGCCAGGACGTTGGTCTTGAGGGTTTTGAGAATGCGAAATTCGGACATTTCGTCGATCCGGGACTTGTGCCCGACGGTGCCGGCGTTGTTCACCAGGGCGGTGACCCGGCCCAACTCGGTGTCGACGCGGTGGAACAGGGCAACCACTTCGTCTTCGATGCTGACGTCGGCGCGCACGGTAATGGCCTGGGCGCCGAGGGCGCGGACTTGCTCCAGCACATGTTGGGCAGCCTGTTCATCAGCCTGATAGTTGATACAGATCCGGTAGCCCTGTTCCGCGGCCAACAGCGCCGTGGCCGCGCCAATCCCGCGGCTGCCGCCGGTGATGACAATGACTTTTTCCATGCTGGTGTTCCCCCGTTTCGAGCTTAAGCAGTCGGGGGCAAGAATAACCGCCATTGGCGGGTTTTGCATGACCTGCATCTATCGGGGTGACGATGCAGATAGGTGGCGAAGTGCTTTTCTGTGGCGAGGGAGCTTGCTCCCGCTGGACTGCGCAGCAGTCCCTGTTTTTGGGGGCCGCTGCGCGGCCCAGCGGGAGCAAGCTCCCTCGCCACAGGTTTCTACCCCACTCCAGGCAGGATCTATCAGACCGCCGCCAGCTGTTCACCCCGAACAATATCGACCATAAAACGCTCCGCCGGCAGCGGGTGCCCGAGCAGATAACCCTGCAACGAATCACACCCCAACTTCGTCAGAAAGTCCTGCTGCACACCGGTCTCCACGCCTTCCGCCACGATCCGCAAACCCAGCGCCTGGCCCAGCGCCACAATCGCCGAAACGATGGCCGCGTCATCGCTGTCATGCTCCAGATCCCGGACAAAGCCGCGGTCAATCTTCAGCTCGTTAGCCGGCAAACGCTTGAGGTACATCAAGCTCGAATAACCGGTGCCGAAGTCATCAATGGACAAATCGACGCCCATTTCCGACAGTTCCTGCAGCACGGTCATGCTCGCATCGGCGTCGCTCATGGCGGTGGTTTCGGTGATTTCCAGGGTCAGGCTGTTGGCCGGCAAATGGTGCGTGGCCAAGGCCTTGGCCACGCTCTGGACCAGGCCGGCGTGGCAGAACTGCAAGGCCGAGAGGTTTACGGCGATGCGCCAGTCGGTGTAGCCGAGCACATACCATTCGCGCATCTGCCGGCAGGCTTCGTTGAGCACCCACTCGCCGATAGGAATGATCAGCCCGGTCTTTTCCGCCAGTTCGATGAATTTGTCCGGCAGCAACATGCCCTGGGTCGGGTGCTGCCAGCGCAGCAAGGCCTCGGCGCCGACCGGACGCCCATTGCTGGCGTCGAACTTGGGTTGGTAATACAGACTGAATTGTTGATGTTCCAACGCAGCGCGCAGGTCTTGCAGCAGTTGCAGTTGCTTGCGGGCGTTGCTGTTCATCGAGGCGTCGAAGAAGCTGTGACCGTTTTTGCCTGCGCCCTTGGCGTGGTACATCGCGGCGTCGGCGTTCATCAGCAGTTCCTGGGCGGTCTGGCCATTGCCCGGATACAGCGCGATGCCGACGCTGGCGGAGATCCGCAAGTCATGCTCGGCGACCCGGAACGAGCGCGCGATCAGGCTGACCTGACGCGCCGCCAGGTTCAGTGCATCGTTGGGCTCGCTCAGGCGCACCAGCAGCACGAATTCGTCGCCGCCGATCCGCGCCAACGTGTCCTGGCTGCGCAAGTCTTCGCGCAGTCGCAGGCTGACTTCGCGCAGCAACTGATCACCCATGTGGTGGCCGAAGGCATCGTTGACCGGTTTGAAGCCGTCCAGATCGATGAACATCAGCGCA
Source organism: Pseudomonas sp. Emmai (assembly GCF_055179735.1). Classification (NCBI taxonomy): domain Bacteria; kingdom Pseudomonadati; phylum Pseudomonadota; class Gammaproteobacteria; order Pseudomonadales; family Pseudomonadaceae; genus Pseudomonas; species Pseudomonas sp. Emmai. The sequence goes on from NZ_CM143685.1 coordinate 4,300,729, forward strand.
AAACAACCGCCCTGCTCTTGCACCTTGGACATGGCCAGGTCGATGCGATCCGCCAGCAACGTGCGGTTCGGCAGGCCGGTCAGGGTGTCGTGCAAGGCCAATTGGGTGAGTTCGCGGTTGGCCTCGGTCAGCGAGCGCGCAAGATCAGCGGTGCGCGCCTCCAGGCGTGCATCGAGAATCGAGGTCAGCAAGGCAATGCTCAACACCGCGAGGGTGGTGATCAGCACCAGGTTGTCCAGGCCTTTACCGCTCAAGCCATTGAGGGCCGCGCTGCAGAAACTGCCGTCCGGAAAACGCGCCGCCGCCATGCCGGTGTAGTGCATGCCGACGATGGCGAAGCCCATGATCACCGCAGCACCCCCACGGATCAGGCCCACGTAAGGCGTGTGCTGGCGCAGGCGGAAGGCAATCCACAACGCTGCGGCGGACGCACCGACGGCAATCAGCAGCGAGGCGCCGAACAGCGTCGGGTCGTAATCGATGCCCGGCACCATCAGCATGGCGGCCATGCCGGTGTAATGCATGGCGCTGATCCCGGCGCCCATCACCAGCGCGCCGAACGCCAGTTGCCAGCCCGGCAGCTTCGGCTGGCTGACCAGCCACAGGGCAAAGCCGCAGGACAGGATGGCAATGACCAGCGACAGCACGGTCAGGCTGAGGTCGTAGCCCAGGTCGATGGGTAATTTGAACGCGAGCATGCCGATGAAATGCATCGACCATACGCCAATGCCCATGGCCACCGCGCCGCCGGCGGTCCACAGATGGACAGCGCGGCCCTTGGTGGTGGCGATCCGGCCGGTCAGGTCAAGGGCGGTGTACGAAGCGAGGATCGCCACGCACAGCGAGATGAAAACCAGCGTAGGGGAATAGGTGCCGATGAGCATGGGATTTCTCGTGACTGCCCCTGCGTACTGCATCCATTCTCGGGGGGCAAAGTCGGCGATTGTACTGAATGCGCGGAAGAACGCACTGACAAAATTATCAAATGGCCATCAAGCCGATGAAACGCTTGTTTGACAGCAAAAATCGGAGTTTCAACGCGATCATTGTGGCGATCTGAAGGTCCGCGTTTGATCGTTCCCACGCTATGCGTGGGAATGCCGCCACGGACGCTCCGCGTTCGGCTCTGGATGTGACGCAGAGCGTCACGTGATGCATTCCCACGCAGAGCGTGGGAACGATCAGCATGCAGGTTATTCCTTGTCACTCACCTGCAACTCCCCATCCCACCCACCGCCCAACGCCGCAATCAACTGCACGCTGGCAATCAACCGGCTCTGCAACACGTTCAACACGCTTTGTTCGTTGTTCAACGCCGTGGCTTGCACCACTACCACGTCCAGATAGGCAATCAAACCGGCCTTGTACTGGTTTTCGGTCAGGCGCAGGGAGTCGCGCGCCGCGTCCAGTGCTTCCTGGCGCACCGCCGCTTCGTCTTCGAACACCTTGAGTTGCACCAGGTAGTTTTCCACTTCGCGGAAGCCATCGAGCACGGTCTGGCGGTACTTGGCCACGGTTTCGTCGTAGACCGCTTCGTTGCGGTCGACTTCCGCCGAGCGCGCACCACCGTCGAACAACGGCAAGTCCAGTTTTGGCCCCACCGACCAGAAGCGGTTCGGCAAGCTGATCAGGTTGCTCGATGTACTGCTGCTGTAACCGCCGCTCAGGCTCAGGGTCAGGTCCGGGTAGTACGCGGCTTTCGCCACGCCAATTTCGGCGTTGGCGGCGATCACCGAGCGTTCGGCGGAGGCAATGTCCGGGCGGCGTTCAAGCAATTGCGACGGCAGGCTCAGGGGGATTTGCGGCAGTTTCGGAATGTCCTGGGTTTCCGCCAGGTTGAACTGCGCCGGTGGCAGGCCGATCAGCACCGCGATGGCGTTTTCGAACTGCGCCCGTTGCCAGATCAGATCCACCAGATCAGCCTGGGTGCTTTTGAGCTGCGTCTGGGCCTGGGCCACCGCATCGCGCCCGGAGACACCGGCGCGGTACTGGTTCTGGGTCATTTGCAGCGAGCGTTGATAGGCCGCGACCGTCGATTCGAGCAAACGCTTCTGCTGGTCGATGACCCGCAACTGCAAATAGTTCTGCACCATTTCCGACTGCTGGCTCAGGCGCATGGCCGCCAGATCGGCGAAGCTCGCCTGAGCGCTGGCCGTGTCGGCTTCCAGCCCGCGGCGCAACTTGCCCCAGATATCCGCTTCCCAACTGACGCCCAATTCGGTGGTGTAGGTATTGCGAATCCCGCTGGCGGAACTGCTCAGGCTGGAACTGCTGCTGCCGGCACCCTGACTGGAACGGGTTTTACCCGCGCTCAAATCGACGGTCGGGTAAAACGCCGCGCGGGCGCTTTTCACCAAGGCCTGGGACTGGCGATAGCGGGCCTCGGCCTGGGCGACGGTCTGGTTGGCATTGTTGAGTTGTTCCACCAGGCCATTGAGCTGGCGGTCACCGTACAACTCCCACCAGGCGCCACGGGCCAGGGCATCGCTGGGACTGGCCTGACGCCAGCCCTCGGCTTCCTTGTACTGCGCAATCTCGGCCGTGTGCGGGCGCTGATAATCCGGGCCGACGGCGCAGGCGCTGACCAGGGCCATGCACAGCGCCAGGCTCAACAAGCGCGAGCCCCGGGCCAGGGCAATCGGTGCAGCCAGAGTGATAAGCGAACGGTCAGTCATAGCGGAGTTTCCAGAGCTGCATCGGTACGTATCCCACGCCATTTATTGAAGCGATGGCGCAGTTTGTCGAGGTAGAGGTAAACCACCGGGGTGGTGTAGAGGGTCAGCACCTGGCTGAAGATCAGCCCGCCGATGATGGTCAGGCCCAGCGGCTGGCGCATTTCCGCGCCCTCGGCACGACTGAGCAGCAACGGCAGCGCGCCGAGAATCGCCGCCAGCGTGGTCATCAGGATCGGCCGCAGCCGTTGCAGACAGGCGCTGCGAATCGAATCCAGCGGCGTCATGCCCTGATGCCGCTCCAACTGCAACGCCAAGTCGATCATCAGGATCGCGTTTTTCTTCACCACGCCGATCAGCAGGAACAGCCCCAACAGCGAGATCAGGCTGAACTCCCCGCCCAAGGCATAGATCGACAACAAGGCGCCAACCCCGGCCGACGGCAAGGTCGACAGAATGGTCAGCGGGTGAATGTAGCTTTCATACAACACGCCCAACACCAGATACACCGCCACCAACGCGCCGAGAATCATGAACGGCTGACTCTTCTGGGTCGCGGCAAAGGCGTCGGCGGTGCCGGCCATTTTCACGATCACGTCTTCCGGCATGCCGAGCTTGGCAATCGCCCGCTCGATGGCCGCCGTGCCCTGCTCCACCGTGACCCCTTCGGCCATGTCGAACGAAATGCTCTCGGACGCGAACTGGCCTTCGTGGCTGACCCGGTCGTCTTCCAGGCTGTTTTCGTAGTGGGCAATGGTCGACAGCGGAATCCGCGCACCATCGGCGGTGATCACCTGAACCTGCTTGAGGGTGATCGGGTCCTGGGCGTATTTGGGATTGACCTCCATCACCACCTGATACTGGTTGAGGCTGTCGTAGATCGTCGAAATCTGCCGCTGGCTGTAGGCGTTGTTCAACACGGCGGTGACCATGTCCATGTCCACTCCCAGGCGCTTGGCCTGATCGCGGTCGACGATCAGCGTCACTTGTTGCGCGCCGCGCCCCTCGCGAGCATCAATCGCCGTCAGCTCGGGCAAGGCCCGCAGCGCGGTGACGACTTTCGGGTACCACTCGCGCAACGAACCCAGATCGGCGCTTTGCAGGATGTAGGAATATTGCGAAGTGGTCTGCTCACGCCCGCCGCCAAATTGCAGGTCCTGATCCGCCATCAACATCAACTGCGCGCCGGCGACCTTGGGCATTTCCTTGCGCAGGCGTTCGATCACCTTCTGCGCGGAAATATTGCGCTCCTTGATCGGTTTCAGGCGCACCAGCATGAAGGCGTTGTTGGTGCCGTTGGTGCCGCCGATGAACCCGGCCACGCTCTGCACCGCATCGTCCTTGAGCACGGCACGGCGGAAGACTTCCATCTTCGGCTGCATCACGCTGAACGACAGGCCGTCGTCGCCGCGCACAAAACCGATCAACTGCCCGGTGTCCTGCTGCGGCATGAAGGTTTTCGGCACCACCACGTACAGCGCAACGTTGACGCCGATGGTCACGATCAGGCTGAGCAAGGTCAGGCGGCGGTGACGCAGCACCCAGTCGAGGCTGGTGGCGTACTTGCCGACCATCCAGTCGTTGGCGCGCTGGCTCCAGCGTTGCAGACGGTTTTCCTGGCCCGGCGTATGCGGCTTGAGCCAACGGGCGCAGAGCATCGGGGTCAGGGTCAACGACACGATCAGCGAGACGACGATGGACGCCGCCAGGGTGATGGAAAACTCGCGGAACAGGCTTTCGATGATCCCGCCCATAAACAGGATCGACAGGAACACCGCCACCAGCGACACGTTCATCGACAGCAACGTAAAGCCGACTTCCTGGGCCCCGAGGTACGCCGCTTTCATCGGCGGCACGCCTTTGTCGATGTGCCGGGAAATGTTCTCCAGCACCACGATGGCGTCGTCCACCACCAGCCCGGTGGCGAGGATCAGCGCCATCAGCGACAGGTTGTTCAGGGAAAACCCGTAGAGGTACATCACCGCGAAGGTGCCGACCAGCGACACGGGCACCGCCAGCGTCGGAATCAGCGAGGCGCGGAAGTTACCGAGGAACAGGAACACCACCAGAATCACCAGCGCCACGGCGATCAGCAGGGTCATTTCCGCTTCATGCAACGTCGCCTTGATCACCGGCGAGCGGTCCATGGCCAGGTTCAGCTTGACGCTGGCCGGCAACACCGCCTGCAACGCCGGCAACTGCGCCTTGATATCGTTGACCGTCTCGATGATGTTGGCGCCGGCCTGACGGTTGATCACCAGCAGCACCGCCGCATCATTGTTGAAGAAACCGCTGTTGTAGCGGTCCTCGACGCCGTCGCTGACCGTGGCCACATCCTTCAGGCGCAGGGCCGCGCCGTTGTTGTAGTGGATGATCAGCGACTCGTAGTCCTTGGCCTTTTCCAGTTGATCGTTGGCCTGCACCTGCCACAGACGCTGGTCGTCCTCGACCGAACCTTTCGGCCGGCGCACGTTGGCGTTGGCGATGGTGTTGCGCACCTCGTCCAGGGCCACGCCGTACTGGTTCAGCGCCTGGGGTTCGAGTTCGATGCGCACCGCTGGCAGCGAGCTGCCGCCGATCTGCACTTCGCCCACACCCTGCACCTGGGACAGGCTCTGGGACAGGATCGTCGAGGCCAAGTCGTAGAGCTGGCCTTTTTCCAGTACATCCGAGGTCAGGGACAAGACCATGATCGGCGCTTGCGACGGGTTGACCTTCTTATAGGTCGGCATGCTGCGCATCCCGCTGGGCAGCAGGTTGCGCGAGGCGTTGATCGCCGCTTGCACTTCCCGCGCCGCACCGTTGATGTCGCGGTCGAGGTCGAACTGCAAAATCACCCGGGTCGAGCCCTGGCTGGAGCGGCTGCTCATGGTGTTGACCCCGGCGATGGCGCCGAAGGAACGTTCCAGCGGCGTGGCCACGGTCGAAGCCATTACCTCCGGGCTGGCACCGGGCAGACTGGCCTGGACCACGATCACCGGGAAGTCCATCTGCGGCAGCGGCGACACCGGCAACAGGCCGAAACTTACGCCGCCCAGCAACATGATCGCCAAAGAGAGCAGCATGGTTGCCACGGGACGTTTGATGAACGGTCCTGAGAGATTCATGGACGACAGCTCCAAGCTTCAAGCCGTAAGCTGCAAGAGAAAAGCAGGCCGTGCGCAGGCTTTAACTTGCCGCTTGCCGCTTGAAACTTGCAGCCGACCGGCGTCATACCACCACCTCTTTCGACTCGGTCTTGCCAAAGCGGCGTCCCAACCGATCGAAATACAGGTAAATAACCGGCGTTGTGAACAGCGTTAGCACCTGACTCACCAGCAACCCGCCAACCATCACCAGGCCCAGCGGTTGACGCAATTCCGCGCCCGAACCGGTAGCGAGCATCAACGGCACTGCACCAAACAACGCGGCCAGGGTGGTCATCAGGATTGGCCGGAACCGCAGCAACGCCGCTTGATAGATCGCCTGCTCCGGCGCCATGCCCTGATTGCGCTCAGCGTCGAGGGCGAAGTCGATCATCATGATCGCGTTCTTTTTCACGATGCCGATCAGCAAGATGATGCCGATGATCGCGATCATCCCCAGGTCGTTGCCGGTCAACAGCAGCGCCAGCAATGCACCGACCGCCGCCGAGGGCAAGGTCGAGAGGATGGTGATCGGGTGAATGTAGCTCTCGTAGAGCACGCCGAGCACGATGTACATGGTCACCACCGCCGCCAGGATCAGCAGCAAAGTGCTCGACAGCGACGCCTGGAACGCTTCGGCCGCGCCCTGGAACTGGGTCTGCACGCCAATCGGCATGCCGATGTCCTTCTGCACCTGGTCGATAACGTCCACCGCATGCCCCAACGCTACGCCGGACGCCAGGTTGAACGACATCATCACCGCGGGGAACTGGCCGATGTGGGTGATCGCCAATTGCGTCTGGCGTTGTTCGACATGCGCCAGGCTCGACAGGCGCACCTGCCCGCCATCGGTGGTCTTGACGTGAATCTGGTTCAGCGCGTCCGGGCCGATTTTCTCGCCGGACTGGGATTGCAGGACCACCCGGTATTGGCTGGCCTGGGTGTAAATCGTGGAAATCTGCCGCTGGCCGAAGGCGTCGTACAGCGCATCGGTGATGTTCGACACTGATACCCCGACCCGGGACGCCGCATCGCGGTCGATCACCAGGTACACCTGCAACCCCTTGTCTTGCAGATCGCTGGCGACGTCGGTCAATTCCGGGCGCTGGGCCAGGGCTTGGACCAGACGGCTGCTCCACAGGCTGAGCAACTCCGAGTCCGGCGACGACATGCTGAACTGGTACTGCGTGCGGCTGACCCGGTCCTCGATGGTCAGGTCTTGCACCGGTTGCATGAACAGGCGAATGCCGACCAGTTTGTCCACTTCCGGTTGCAGTCGGGCAATGATCTTGGTCGCGCTGAGGTCCCGGGCGTTGTGGGGCTTGAGGTTGATCAGCATGCGACCGCTGTTGAGCGTCGAGTTGTCACCGTCTACGCCGATGTAGGACGACAGGCTTTCCACCGATGGATCGGCCAGGATGACTTTGGCCAGTTCCTGCTGGCGCTCGCTCATCGCCGCAAAGGAAATCGACTGCGGCGCCTCGGAAATGCCCTGGATCACCCCGGTGTCCTGCACCGGGAAGAAGCCCTTGGGCACCACCATATAAAGGAACACGGTCAGGCCGAGGGTGGCGATGGCCACCAGCAAGGTCAGCGGCTGGTGCTTGAGCACCCACTGCAATTTGCGCCCGTAGGCGGCGATCATCCAGTCGATGGTCGCGCCGCTGGCCCGGTAGAAACGGCCCTGTTCTTCTTCCTTCGGTTCACGCTTGAGCAGCCGCGCGCACATCATCGGCGTCAGGGTCAGGGACACCACGAGGGAAATCAGGATCGCCACCGCCAACGTGATGGCGAACTCGCGGAACAGGCGCCCGACCACGTCGGCCATGAACAGCAGCGGGATCAGTACCGCAATCAGCGACAGGGTCAGGGAAATCAGGGTGAAACCGATCTGCTTGGCGCCCTTGAGTGCCGCTTGCAACGGACTGTCGCCCTCCTCGATGTACCGGGAAATGTTCTCCAGCATCACGATGGCATCGTCCACCACAAAACCGGTGGCGATGGTCAGGGCCATCAGGGTCAGGTTGTTGACCGAGAACCCCGCGAGGTACATCACGCCAAACGTGCCGATCAGCGACAGCGGCACGGCCACCGACGGAATGATGGTCGCGCTGGCGCGGCGCAGGAACAGGAACGTCACCATCACCACCAGGGCGATGGCGATCAGCAGTTCGTGTTGCACGTCCGTCACGGAGGCGCGGATGGTCTGGGTACGGTCGGTCAGGACGGTGACGTCGAGGCCGGCCGGCAGGTTGTCGGTGATGCTCGGCAGCAACGCCTTGATCCGGTCCACCACCTCGATGACATTGGCCCCGGGCTGGCGCTGGATGTTCAGCAGCACCGCCTGGTTTTCATTGGCCCACGCGGCCAGGCGTTCGTTCTCGGCGCCATCAACGATTTCCGCCACGTCCTTGAGCCGCAACGGCGCGCCGTTGGCGTAGGCCAGGATCAGGTTGGCGTAGTCCTTGGGCGAGGTCAGTTGGTCGTTGGCGTCGAGCATCGACACCCGGGTCGGGCCGTCGAAGTTACCTTTGGGCTGGTTGACGTTGGATGCGCCGACGAGGGTGCGAACGTCCGACAGGTTCAAGCCATTGGCCGCCAGGGCCTCGGGGTTGACCTTGATCCGTACCGCCTGACGCTGGCCGCCGGCGATGCTGACCATGCCGACGCCGCTGATCTGGGCGATTTTCTGCGCCATGCGGGTATCGACCAAGTCATTGAGCTTGGGCAACAGCATGGTTTTGGAGGTGATGGCGAGGGTCAGCACCGGGGTGTCCGCCGGGTTGACCTTGTTGTACACCGGCGGTGCCGGCAGGTCCTTGGGCAGCAAGTTGGTCGCGGCGTTGATCGCGGCTTGCACCTGTTGCTCGGCGACGTCCATGTTGATGTCGAGGCTGAAGCGCAGCGTCAGTACCGAGGCGCCGCCCGAGCTGGTGGAGGCCATTTGCGTCAGGCCCGGCATTTGCCCGAACTGGCGCTCAAGGGGCGCGGTTACGGCGCTGGTCATCACGTCCGGGCTGGCGCCGGGATAGAGGGTCATGACGCGGATGGTCGGGTAATCGACCTGGGGCAACGCCGACACCGGCAGCAAACGGTAAGCGATGATGCCGGCCAGAATAATGGCGAGCATGCTCAGGGTCGTGGCGACCGGGCGAAGGATGAACAGCCGCGAGATGTTCATGCGCCCTTCTTCACCTTGTCATTGGCGGTCGCTTCAGTGGTTTTCGCCGCGGATTTGCCTTGCAGGTGTTCGGTCGGGGTGGTCGGCACATCCTGGCTGTCGTTGACCACTTCCACTTCACTGCCTTCCTTGAGGCGGTCGGTGCCTTCCAGGACCACGCGATCACCGACGGCCAGGCCTTCGGTGATGACGGTGTTGTCACCGTCGCTGGCGCCGACTTTCAGTTGACGAATCTTGACCTTGTTGTCCCCGTCCATGGCGTAGACGAAGGTGCCGTTGGTGCCGAACTGGATCGCCGCCGAGGGCGCGAGCACCACGTCTTTGAGGGTGTCGGCCAGCAGGTGCACGTTGACGAACTGGTTGGGGAACAACGCTTGATCGCGGTTATCGTAGCGGGCCTTGAATTTCAGGGTACCGGTGGTGACGTCGATCTGGTTGTCCAGGCTCTGCAGTACGCCGCTGGCCTGGATTTTCATGTCGCCACGGTCCCACGCTTCGACCGGCAATTTGGCGCCGGAGTGGTAACGGGCGAGCACGGTGTCGAGGCTGTTTTCCGGCAGGGTGAAAACGACGCTGATCGGTTGGGTCTGGGTGATGATCGCCAGCGCGGTGGTGTCGTTGGCGGCGACGAGGTTGCCAACGTCGAGCTGACGCAAGCCGACACGCCCGGTGATCGGCGCGCGGATCTTGGTGAATTCGAGATTGAGCTTGGCGTCGTTGACCGCCGCCTGATTGGTCTTGACCGTGCCCAGGTATTGGCCGACCAGTGCTTCGGCGGTGTCGAGGGTCTGCTTGGCGATGCTGTCTTCTTTAAACAGACCGCGATAGCGCTCGACGTCGACCTGAGCGTTTTTCAATTGCGCCTGGTTTTGCAGCAAGGTGCCTTCGGCCTGAAGCAAGGCGTTCTGGTAAGGACGCGGGTCGATCTCGGCCAGCAAGTCCCCGGCCTTGACCATCTGCCCTTCCTCGAAGGCAATCTTCATCAACTCGCCGGCCACGCGGCTGCGAACATTGATGGTGTTGAGCGCCGTGACCGTGCCCAGCGCCTTGTAATACAGCGGGAAGTCACCCTTGACCGCCGGGGCCACCCGCACCGGGATCGGCCCGGTCGCGCCGCCAAAGCCCGGACGCATGCCCCCGGACTTGCCCGTATGCCCGGCAACGGCTTTCGGCTTTTCGCCCGTTTTATGCTCGGTGCCGGCAGGCCAGAACTTCCAGCACACAGCAGCGACGACCAACAGGACAAGCAGGCCGAACAGCCAGCGACGGGGACTACGGGAGGAGGATTGCATTGAATGATCAACCATGGGCGCGGGGGCTTCTTTTACAGGAGGCTGAACGATAAGCACTGGCGAGCGTTAAGCAAAGCGGCTTTACCGGCAATTTACCTTCGGCTTACGTAACAGGAGGTTTTGCTAAGACACTGAAGCACAAATGAAAACGGCCTGGACAGAGCCAGGCCGTTAACAATTGTAAAACCTTACTTGAGAACGGCGAGGGCCGCTTCGTAGTTAGGCTCTTCAGCGATTTCTTTAACCAGCTCGCTGTGCAGCACGTTGTCGTTTTCATCCAGCACCACGACAGCGCGAGCGGTCAGGCCTTTGAGCGGGCCGTCAGCAATGGCCACGCCGTAGTTTTCGATGAACTCGGCGCCACGCAGGGTCGACAGGTTCTGTACGTTTTCCAGGCCTTCGGCGCCGCAGAAGCGGGCCTGGGCGAACGGCAGGTCAGCGGAGATGCACAGCACGACAGTGTTGGCGACGTCGTTGGCCTGGGCGTTGAACTTGCGAACCGAAGTGGCGCAGGTCGGGGTGTCGACGCTTGGGAAGATGTTCAGCACTTTACGCTTGCCGGCGAAGCTCGCCAGGGTCACGTCCGACAGATTGCCGGCGACCAGGGAAAAGGCTGGCGCCTTGGAACCGGCTTGTGGCAGTTGGCCGTTGACTTGAACCGGGTTGCCTTTAAGAGTGACTTGAGCCATGAACGGAGTCCTTCTGGAGGTGTTGTTGGAAATCTGAAGAGGCCGAAGTTAACCACGAAATGGCCCGACGACCTATGCCCGGATACAAATTGTGATGTGCCAGCGCACAAATTGGATACACCACATACAAGCGACACAAAAACCCTGTAGGAGCGAGGCTTGCCCGCGAAGGCCACACTGCGGTGTATCAGGCAGACCGCATCATCGTTCTTCGCGGGCAAGCCTCGCTCCTACAGGTCTGTGTTCAGGCCAGCAACCGCAGCCTATTGCGATGCCGCGCCGCCAATGGCAGCCAGGTCGGTATATAGCGTACCGCCCTCTCCCGCCGCCACCCGGTGTTCATGACGAAAGGCAGCCAGCATCTCCTAGGCTAAAAAGACGGCTTTTTTTCAGCCGCACTGTCGATTCAGCAAATGGCCATTCGACTAGCCAGTGAATCACTCACATCCAGCGGAGATAACACCATGCAATTCATGATCATTGTCAAAGCCAGCCCGGATTCCGAGGCCGGCGTGATGCCCACCGAAGAACTGCTGACCGCGATGGGCAACTACAACGAGGAACTGGCCAAGGCCGGCATTCTCCTTTCGTGCGATGGCCTGCAACCCAGCAGCAAAGGCGCCCGCGTGCGTTTCTCCGGGGACAAACGCACGGTGATCGATGGCCCGTTCGCCGAAACCAAGGAGCTGATCGCCGGTTATTGGCTCTGGGAAGTGAAATCGAAAGAAGAAGCCATCGAATGGGTCAAACGCTGCCCGAACCCGATGCCAGGAACGGACGCCGAGATCGAGATTCGCCCGGTGTACTCGGCCGAGGATTTCGGCCCCGAGTTCACGCCGCAGTTGCGTGAGCAGGAAGAACGAATCCGTGCGCAGGCGAAAAAGAGCTGAATCGATGTCCTGGCGGGCACAGCCAGTGTGCCCGCCTCCCCCTGTAAATCCTCACATCCCGCATCAACCCCCGCCGGCAACCTACTGTTTCGCATTAACTTTTTAGCACACAGAAAAAACGCAAATACGCTCACAAAACCAAAGAATTAACCCCTTGGACTGGATAACCCGCGGTTAGCTGCTAGCTTCAAAAGACGTGTCCTGCAGGCTTGATTAGGAAAAAGACTACGCAGTAAAGGCCAAGAATATGGCCGAGTTCGTCCACTGAGCCACCAAGGAACCGGGGAATCATGTCGAAAATCCAGGGAACCCACGCCTTTTTATCGGTGGCACTCCTGGCGTCTGCCTTTTGTGCGCACGCCGATAACGCCGAGGAAGCCAATAAAAGCAACAACCCGCTGAATCTGGCGCCGGGCGCCAATCTGCAGGACTACTACACGCCCAAACTCTACGACACCAACGTCCACACCAACGACGCCTTGCTGCGCGGCACCTTGCCGGTGGCCCCCAACGATTTCATCGGCGTCCCGCAATTGCTGCGCGCGACCTTGCCGATCAGCACCCGCCCCGACCCGCACAACGGCTACAGCACCGGCATCGGTGACCTGAACCTGTTCGATATCTTCCTGCTCAAGACCGACGGCGTGCAGCTGGGCATCGGCCCGCAAATCACGGCGCCGACCGCCGAGCAGGATGAATTGGGCACCGGCAAGTGGCAGGCCGGCCTCGCCGCGATTGCCATCGACTCGTCACCCCGTGGCCTGCTGGGCGCGCTGGTGCAATACCAGAGTTCGTTCGCCGGCGACCATGATCGCGCCCACGTCGAAACCGCGACCCTGCAGCCGTTCATCATCCATAACCTGCCCAAGGGCTGGTACCTGCGCTCCACCGGCACTTGGACCTTCGACCTGAAGAACGACACCCATTACATCCCCATCGGTTTCGGTGGCGGCAAGGTCTGGAAATCCGGGACCAACATTTTCAACGCCTTCGTTGAACCCCAGTGGACAGTCGAGCGTAAAGGCGATGGCTTGCCGCAATTCACGCTGTTCGCCGGGATCAACGTCACCTTCGGCAAATAAGGATTTTGATATGCACATTGCACTGCGTGCGGCGGGTTTCAGCGTCATGGCGATGTTCGTCAGTTGCGGCGTGGGCGCCCAGGCGCACGCCCAGGGCCTCGACACCCGTATCGGCGACGTGGCCATGGAAGGCGAACTGCCGGCCCATGAATCCATCGCCAAGCTTTACGCCGAGCTGGATTTCCAGCAGGCGACCCAGAGTTACCTGTGGGCCTTGCCGCTGGTGTCCTACGCCCAATGGCAGGAAGAGTTTCGCGACAAGCTCGGCGCCCACAGCGGCGACCTGATGGTGCTCAACAGTTACGAAGACAAGCTCGGCGTGATCACCGCCAACGCCACCACGCCGTACATCCTCGGCTTCGTCGACCTGAATGAAACCGGGCCACTGGTGATTGAACTGCCACCCGGCCCGACGGCGGGCGGCATCGGTGATTTCTGGCAACGGGCAATCATCGACATGGGCCAGACCGGCCCGGACAAAGGCAAGGGCGGCAAGTACCTGGTGCTGCCACCGGGCGCCGAGCCACCGGCCGACGCCGGCAAGTATTACTTGGCCAAGTCGGAAACCATGAACGTGCTGGTGGGTTTCCGCGTACTCGACCCGGACCCGGCGAAAGGCAAGGCGCTGGTCGAACCGCGGCTATGACGCGCTGCTCAGTTATTACAACCGGATGGCCCGCGTCGACTATTGAACGACGTGTTGCGAAGGTTGCGGGTTGACTGCTCCGCCGTCTTCGCGGGCAAGCCTCGCTCCTACATGATCGTTCCCACGCAGAGCGTGGGAACGATCAATGAGGACTACTTGGACTTGAGCTTCAAATACGACTGATGCAGATCCGAAGCCCAGCCATCGATCACGCTTTTCACGTCATCGGCCTTCATCACTTGAGTGTCGTTCTCCAGCGGTTTGCCGGTGCCTTTGCGCACCACCTGGGCCACCACCGTGTTGTTGCCGCCATCGAGGAACACGGCCTCTGTCGCCAGGGTGGTTTCCTGATCGCGAATCCCGCTGGCCGTGCTGACCGCCGCTGCCACTAACGCAATCGGGATCACTTCGTAGGGCTTGAGGCCTTCGGTCTTGCTGCTGACTGCGGTAATCGCCGCGCGCACCACGATCACGCCGGGCCCTGGGCCGGCGGCCAATGGCAGGGATTTACCCAGTTCGCGCTTGAGCGCCTGGTCGTAGTAACCGGTGATGCCGTTGAGGGTGGCCTGGGGGATTTTCACGGTGGGTTGCGGCTGGGGATAGAGCTGGGTCGGCTCGATGTAGACGCTGGTGAATTTATCGATTTTGAGTTTGGGGTCCATCCAGCGCATCACCTCGGCACCCGACGGTGACTTGGCTTCCTTGAGCTGGCTGTAGTCCTTGAGAAACCCCGAATACTGGCCCGGCTCGACCACTTTACTGGAGCAGCCAACCACCCCGATCGAGGCGATGCACAGTGTGCTCATCATTAACGCAAGCTTCATGCTGTTACTCCTGTAAGAGGTCGATAAAGAGACCTAGGTAGTTATAGCCAAATCTCAATAATCTGCCGCCATCCTCATCAAAGGTTCATCCAGGGCTGTGGCTCAGCGCACAAAGCCCATTTGACAGACGCTGGCCATCCGGCAAAGCTGAACCAAGCTTCAAAGCGCGCCCTGAACGGCCAACGCACTCGGACTACGGAAGTCGCAATGGCGAAGCATAAAAATAAAGCTGAAAACCCGAACCCTGATTCGCGCCCTCCCCTGATCAACCGCTAGCTGTTTCCCGTCACCATCGGCGTATTGCTGCTGGCCGTCGCGGCGATTGGCGGGTTTCTGTTCCACAGCAGCACCCCCGCCCCGCCCAAGCCTGTCGCGGTCAGCGCGCCTGTCGTCCCGCCGGTCAAACCGGTGGTGGCTGCGGCACCGGCGACGATGGTCGATGAGCAGCCATGCCAGGGCTGCCACACCGAGCAGGTCAAGGACTGGCAAGGCTCCCATCACCAATTGGCGATGCAGCCGGCCACCGCCGACACGATGCTCGGGGACTTCAACAATGTGACCTTCAAGGCCGAAAAAGAGACCAGCGTGTTTTCGCGCAAGGGTGACGATTTCTGGGTCAACACGCCGGGGGTTGATGGCAAGAACGCCGACTTCAAGGTTGCCTATACCTTCGGCATCGCACCGCTTCAGCAATACCTGATCGAGGTCGGCGAAGGCCGGTTGCAAGCCCTGGGCGTGGCCTGGGATACCGAGCAGCACCGGTGGTTTCATCTCTATCCAGGCCAGGGGGTCAACTTCAAGAACCCGCTGCACTGGAGTAAGCCGAACCAGAACGCCAACTTCATGTGCGTCGAGTGCCATACCACGGGCTACAAACGCAATTTCGACGCGGCGAAAAACACCTTTGAAAGCCACTGGAACAGCCTCGGTGTCGGCTGCCAGGCGTGCCACGGTCCGGCGTCGAATCACCTGGAATGGACGGCAAGATCAAGGACGAGGTGTTCGAACACGGCTCCTTCGCCCAGAGCAAAATGTTCGACAAGGGCGTGCGTTGCAGCAACTGCCACAACCCCCACAGCGCCGAACTCAAGGCCACCGGCAACGGCGTGTGCCTGCAATGCCACAACACCGCCGGCAAGACCGCGGTGGACGGTGTGGATGGCAAGGGTTTGCAGGCGAAGAACTACGATTCCATCGAACACACCCGCCACACCCAGGGTCAGCCGGGTTCGCAATGCGTGGATTGCCACATGCCGGGCAAGTTCTACATGGGCAATGACTTTCGGCATGACCACAGCTTCAGCATTCCCAACCCCGAGCGCGCATCGAGACTGGGAACGCCGGATGCGTGCCTGACCTGCCATCAGGGCAAGGCCGGGGACAAGGTGACCGAGCAATTCAAACTGTGGAACACGGCGTCGGCGTCGGCTGTTCAGGCACCGCGTTATGACGAAAGCCTGTGGCTGATCCGCAATGGTCAACCGGGCGCGGCGCAGGCCTTGTACGAGCAGTTGCAGCGCAGCAACCTGCCGGCGATCCAACGGGCGACCCTGCTGGCCGAACTGCCGCTGTACCCGAGCGATCAGGCGCTGAAACTGGCGACCCAGGACTTGAGCAATACGGCACCGCAAGTGCGTGAAAGCGCGGTGCGGGCGATCAGTGCGTTCCTGCCGCCGGCGGAGCGCGCGCCGCTGCTGGCGCCGTTGCTCGGTGATCCGGTGAAGGCGGTACGGATCGTCGCCGCTCGGGATCTGCTGAGCGTGGCACGTAACGGTTTGGGCAGTGCCCAGGCCAACTGGAACGCGGCCATCGCCGAGTATGAGGCTGTGCAGAAAAGCCTGGCGGAACGGGCCGAGGCCAACCTCAACCTGGCCATGCTGTATCAGGCCAGTGGGCGCACGGCGGACGTCGAGCCGCTGCTGCGTGCGGCGCTCAAACGCGACCCGGATTTCTACCCGGCGCTGGTGACGCTGGTGCAATGGCTGGAGGCTAGTGGTCGTGCGCAAGAGGCGCAGGCGCTGCTGGAACAGAGCGTCAAGGAACACCCGGACGCCGCGTTGCTGCTGCACACCCAGGGGTTGTCGCTGATTCGCGCAGGCAACACGGCGCAGGCCATGCCGCTGCTGCGCAAAGCCGCGACGCTGGAACCGCAGAGCGCGCAGTACGGTTATGTGCTGGCGGTCGCGTTGCATGACAGTGGCAAGGTGGATGAGGCGTGCGAGGAACTGGAACGGTTGTTGAAGGTGCAACCGGCGAACCGCAATGCGCGGTTGTCGTTGATCCAGTATTACCTGGAGAACGGCAAGGAGCCCAAAGCCCAGGTGTTGTTGCAGGGGTGGAAGAAAATGAACATGGGGGACCCGGCGTTGAAATGATCGCGGTTTGATCCGAGGGCCCCTTCGCGGGCAAGCCTCGCTCCTACAGGGGTATTGCGCAACCTTGTAGGAGCGAGGCTTGCCCGCGAAGACGTCAGCTCAACCAACCCAAATCTCTGGACCCATCATCACCACGACGACCCACTCTGCGCCGCCAACGCCCGCCGGCTATTGGCCCGCATCGCCTTGATCAACGACACCGTCCCCACCAACAGAATCGCCGCGCCAAACAGGAAGTCGATGTTGTACAGCTGGAAATCCTGCAACGGCCCCACCAGCATCATCCGAACCGCACCAATCCCCACCAGCGTCGCCAGGAAATCGATGCCTGGCTCGTCGCGATAAAACACGTGCATCAGCGGCAGGCAAATCACCAGCAGCAACAGCAAAACGATCACCTTGAACGAGCCCTTGCGCTCAACACTGAACGCACATTCATTGGCGCTGTAAGCCTTGTAATCCTCATCGCGCACCATCGAGTTCTTCTCGTTGATGTACTCCATGCGGTTGTATTTCTGGATCGGGGTAAAGGTGTTCGACATCTCCATCAGCGTGGTGATGTGGCGCAAACGCAGGTCAATGCGCTCATTGCCCTTGAGGTAATACAACACCGGTTTGTAGCCGTAGCGGTAGGTGTCGAACGGAAATTCGGTGGCCCGGCCCTGCACGCCGATCGGACGCGATTCGAGTTCGGCGAAGGCGCTTTTATTGTCGGACGCGAGGTTGCGGCTCAGGGGTTTGATCCGCACTTGTTCGAGGAAGATCGGCGTGGCGCCGAAGGACCATTGCAGCGGTTCCAGGCGCAGGCGCAATTCGTTGCGGCCCAAGTCGTAACGATTGAAGGTGCGCTCGGAAACGATCACCGAACCGCCGAGCATGAACTCGCCGCGCAGGTTGTTGGTGATGCGCAGGGTCAGTTGATCCTTGCCCAGGGACAAGGCATCGGCCGACGGTGGCGTGCCGCACCAGGCGGTGCTGTCATAGGCGCCGCCCAACTGCCCGCCACGGTTTTCCTGGAACACGTAAAAGTAGCCAGCCCACAGGGTCAGCATCAACAGAAATGCCGTCAGCCCTAAAATCTTCTTGCCCAAACTCACAACGCCAGACTCCCTTCTTGATTTCGTCCATGCAGCCCAAAAACCGGCCGAGTGCGCGGACTCTACCAAAATGCCATCAACCGCCAAAGCAAAAAGATCGCAGCCTTCGGCAACTCCTACAGGTGTACTCATTCCCCTGTAGGAGCTACTGAAAGCTGCGATCTTTTGATCTTGCTGTGTTTACCGACGTCGGAATAATGGCCGCGGCTCAATCACCGACCGCCCATACAACACGCTCATCCCGGCCAGTCCCTTCAACGCATCTTCAGCCGACTTGTCCTCCCGCACCGCAAAACTGTCAAACCCGCATTGCCGCATATGGCTCAGTTGATCGCGCAACACATCCCCAACCGCCCGCAATTCACCGGCCCAACCTAGCCGCGTGCGCAACAGATACGCCTGGCTGTACCCGCGACCATCGCGAAAACTCGGAAAATCCAGGGCGATCAACGGCAGCAGGTTGAAACAGGATTTCAGGCTTTCCACCTCATCGTCCGGCCCCAGCCAAACCCCATTCCGGGTCGGTTCATCCAGCCAACGGGCCAACGGCAGAATCAACCGTCCCGAGGGCATTTCAGCGTCTACCTCCCGCACCAGCGTCCAGGGGTCATCCAGATCAATCCGCGCCACGCCCTCCTCCAGCCGCAACAGATTGTTCATACCGACGCCTCCAGCACTTTCGGGTAGATCCGCTCCTTGAACGGCTCCAGACCAATGCGTTGCACCGTATCGACGAACAATTCCTCGCTCTCGCGGTAACGGACGAAGGTGCTGATGATGCCTTCAATCACATTGGGCACTTCGGCGGCGCTGAAGGACGGGCCGATGACTTTACCCAGCGCGCTGTTTTTCCCTTGGGCGCCGCCGAGGGTGATCTGGTACCACTCGCTGCCGTTTTTATCGACGCCAAGAATGCCGATGTTGCCGATATGGTGGTGGCCGCAGGCGTTCATGCAGCCGGAGATGTTGAGGCTGATGTCGCCCAAATCGTGAAGATAATCGAGGTCTTCGAAACGGCCCTGAATCGCCTGGGCGATGGGGATCGACTTGGCGTTGGCCAAGGCGCAAAAGTCACCGCCGGGGCAGGCGATGATGTCGGTCAGCAAGCCGATATTGGCGCAGCCCAGCCCTTGGTCGCAGGCCAGGCACCACAGGGCATAGAGGTCAGCCTTGGTCACGTCCGGCAGCACGATGTTCTGTTCGTGGGCGATGCGGATTTCGCCGAAACCGAACAGCTCGGACCAGTCCGCCACCGCGTCCATCTGCTCGGCGGTGACATCCCCCGGCGGTGAGGCGATGCCGGGTTTGGTCGAGAGCACGACGCTGGCGTACCCCGGCACTTTGTGCGGCTGCACGTTGCGTGCGACCCAACGGGCGAAGGCCGGGTTCTGCGCCAGGCGCGTGCCGAAGTCCAGGTCAGTACCGGCCAGCGCTTGATACACCGGAGGGACGAAGGCACTGGCCACGCGCTCGTACTCGACGTCGGTCAATTGCGCCGGGCCGTCCTTGAGGTGCTGCCACTCCTCCTCGACTTCCTTGGCGAAGGCGTCGATGCCCAGCGCTTTGACCAGGATCTTGATCCGCGCCTTGTACTTGTTATCCCGCCGACCGTGGCGGTTGTAGACCCGCAGCACCGCCTCGACGTAGGACAGCAAATGCTGCCACGGCAAGCCTTCGCGAATCTGCAACCCGAGGATCGGCGTGCGCCCCAGGCCGCCGCCGACGATCACCCGCAGCAGCATTTGCCCGTCGCTGCCAGGGTAAAGATAGAGGCCGATGTCGTGCATCATGATCGCCGCGCGGTCCTGTTTCGCCGAGCAGATGGCGATCTTGAATTTGCGTGGAAGGAACAAAAATTCCGGGTTGATGGTCGACCATTGCCGCAGGATTTCCGCCAAGGGACGCGGGTCGATCAACTCGTCCGCCGCGACCCCGGCGAAGGCTTCGGTGGTGATATTGCGCACGCAGTTGCCGGAGGTCTGGATCGCGTGCATTTCCACTTGGGCCAGGCGTTCAAGGATGTCCGGCACCTGGGCCAGTTCGATCCAGTTGAACTGCATGTTCTGCCGGGTGGTGAAGTGGCCGTAGCCGCGATCATAGTCCCGGGCGATGCTCGCCAGGGTGCGCATCTGCCCGGCGCCGAGGGTGCCGTAGGGTATGGCGACCCGCAGCATATAGGCGTGCTTTTGCATGTAGAGGCCGTTCTGCAGACGCAGCGGCAGGAACTCTTCTTCGCTCAGTTCATCGGCCATGAAGCGCTCGACCTGATCGCGAAACTGCGCAACCCGCTCGAACACCAGCGCCCGGTCATAGTCGTCGTACTGATACATGTGGCCACCTCATCAGGGTTGATCGGGCTCTGCGGCCCGTTTTCGATGAAGCGACTATGGACCTACGGCGCAGCACGTTACAGACCCACCTGAAACCTAAAAAACCGTATCAGAGCGCGTCAGATCGCCGCAGGACTGCCTAAATCTGATCCGTATAAATCGAGTTTTCCTGAGTCTGTTTTGTTTCCGGCAAGGTTTCTACAGTGCATCCCATGCCAGACCGGGTGGCCTGGCAAGACTTTGCATGGATGAACTGACCATGAGCACAGCAACAATCGGACAGGCCTATAACTACAAGGTCGTCCGCCAATTCGTCATCGCGACCATTGTCTGGGGTGTGGTGGGCATGGCCATGGGCGTGTTTATCGCCTCGCAACTGGTCTGGCCCGAGATGAACCTCGACCTGCCGTGGACCACCTTCGGCCGCTTGCGCCCGCTGCACACCAGCCTGGTGATTTTCGGTTTTGCCGGCAGCGCCCAATTCGCCGCCAGCTACTACGCGGTGCAACGCACCTGCCAGGTGCGGCTGTACTCGGACAAGCTCGCCGCGTTCACCTTCTGGGGCTGGCAATCGGTGATCGTGATCATGCTGATCACCCTGCCACTGGGCTACACCACCACCAAGGAATACGCCGAGATCGAGTTCTCCGGCGCAGTGTGGATGACCGTGGTCTGGGTCGCCTACGCCATCGTGTTCTTCACCACCGTGGTGCAGCGCAAGACCAAGCACATCTACGTCGGCAACTGGTTCTTCGGCGCGTTCATCGTGGTGATCGCCATGCTGCACGTGGTCAATCACCTGTCGATTCCGGTGGACTGGTTCAAGTCCTACCCGGTGTATTCCGGGGCCACCGACGCCATGGTGCAGTGGTGGTACGGACACAACGCGGTGGGCTTCTTCCTGACCACCGGGTTCCTGGGGATGATGTATTACTTCGTGCCGAAACAAGTGGGTCGGCCGGTGTATTCCTATCGTTTGTCGATCGTGCATTTCTGGGCGCTGATCACCCTGTACATCTGGGCCGGCCCGCACCACCTGCACTACACCGCGCTGCCGGACTGGGCGCAGTCGCTGGGCATGGCGATGTCGCTGATCCTGCTGGCGCCGAGCTGGGGCGGGATGATCAACGGCATGATGACGCTCTCCGGCGCGTGGCATAAGTTGCGCACCGATCCGATTTTGCGCTTCCTCGTCCTGTCCCTCGCGTTCTACGGCATGTCCACCTTCGAAGGGCCGATGATGGCGATCAAGACCGTGAACGCCCTTTCCCACTACACCGACTGGACCATCGGCCACGTCCACGCCGGCGCGCTCGGCTGGGTCGCGATGATCACCTTCGGCGCGATCTACCACATGGTGCCGAAAGTCTTCGGCCGCGAGCAGATGTTCAGCACGCCGCTGATCAACCTGCACTTCTGGCTGGCGACCATCGGCACCGTGCTCTACATCGCCTCGATGTGGGTCAACGGCATCACCCAGGGCCTGATGTGGCGCGCGATCAACGACGACGGCACGCTGACCTACTCCTTCGTCGAAGCCTTGCAGGCCAGCCATCCGGGGTTCGTGGTGCGGTTTGCCGGCGGCGTGTTCTTCCTCAGCGGCATGCTGCTGATGGCCTACAACACCTGGCGCACCGTGCGGGTATCCGACGTGGCGATGGCTGAACGTGAAGCGCAGATTGCCTGAGGTTCGAGATGATCGAGATAGCGTTGAATCTGTTCGGGATCGTGGGGTTCTGGCTGGCGATCGAGTATTGCCTGAAGCATCAGACGGCCGAGAGCCTGGAGGATGCGAGTTTGATGCCGTTTGCTGATGACCCGGAGGTGGCACGGCGGGTGGAGTTGGCGACGGGCAAAACTGTGAAGGCAGTGGCGCCGGAAGAGGCGAAGCCGGGGTGGGGGAATTTGGAGGTTTGAATGCTTGGCTTCTGGTGATGATCGACGCATTCGTTGACAAGGTGTTGAAAGACGTTCTTTCCTGAACAAGTGATTAGTCTAGAATCTGCCCACTAAAAACAGGGAAGTCTCAATATGAGCGCAAAACCAGCGACCCGAGTAACGGATCCGACCACATGCCCCTCCCCGGGCACGGAAGCAATCCCATTGTTAGCGGTTCGACCGATGTCTTTTTCGACGGTCTGGCCGCTGCAAGACAGAGCGATCTGTCTGCCTGCGGTGCTGCGATCGTCAGTGCTGTATCACAGACCGTTTTCATAAACGGGCTGAATGCGGCGGTCGTCGGCAGTACGGGCGACCACGGCAGTGTTGTTGTGGGTGGCTCCGGGACAGTCATCATCGGTGACACAGTGGTGAGCGCTCCGATAAGCGCCGTCAAGGCAATGGCGGCGACGGCCATCACTGCCACGTCTGCCCAGGTTTCGCCTGCTGCAACGCAGCCAAGCGCATTGGCATCTTCACCGGCCTCGTTGGTAGTGCCCACCTCTGCAGTGGCGCCGGCGAATCCAATCAAAGCATCGGTAGAAATCCTGGCCGCCTTCGGCAACAGCACTGACACCAAGCGCGTGTTCAATGACCCGGCCCATCCCATCGGGACTCGGCAAGACCCGTTCGAAAAAAACAAGATCTATGAACAGCTTAAATCGCGTGTTGCCAAGGCGCATGGCTACACAGTTCAGAGCACCTCTACCCCGCCCAGCTACCCCGATCAAAGGGAAACCAGTCTGTGTGGCCCTGCAACTTTTTTCTACGCGTTGCTGATGGATCGCCCCGACCTGTACACCAAAGCCATTATCGACTTATGGGAAACGGGAGAAGCCACTATCGGGCAATTGCATATCAAGCCGAGCCACAGTGCTTGTAATCCGAAAAACCTTAGCCGCAAGAACGAAAACGACCGTATCTGGGGCATAGACTGGATATCACTGGCCAGCCTGCGCGACAGTGAAAACCTTTTCATGGACTACGAGTCGCCGGACGATCAGGTCGCGGGCATCACGCTACCAGGCAAAATCGCGGTCTGGTTCAAACAAGCAGGCGCGAGTGTGGTCTTCGACAATGTTCAATTCACGTCCCATCTCAATCAGCAGCAGTTGATTGAATTGTTCGGGCATATCAGCCCTGGACACCACGTCGCAACGCTAATAGGTGCTGGCATGCTGGCCGGTGGCGAAGGATTGATGAAAGTCATTGGATTACCTGGGAGCAAGCGCCTGCGACCGCAGCGGGCACCATCACGCAGACGACAGCGCCGGACGACAAAATTACTGAGTCGAAGTTGTTCACGTGGGGCCGGGTTGGCCATCTGACGGCACCCGATTCAACCGTACAAAGCTTACTCAAGCACCTTTATGGCGGCCTTGTATTCAGCAAAATTCCTTGATTCCCAATAGAAGAGCCCACCATGAAACGTGCATTTTTTTCAATAATCGCGCTCTCGCTGCTGCTTGGCGGCTGTGAGCTGAGCACCTTGGCGAGCTCTGTTGGGCGCGCACCGCTGACGATCCAACCCGACAATCTAGCGAGTGCTACAACCGGCAAGCCATATCGCGTCAGTGTCGAGGTAGAAAGACCGAACGTCGCCGTCGCCGGGTTTTATGTCGATCCTGCGCTACCACTGCCTGAAGGGTTGAAACTGGTTTATGAAGAGGGCCAGAACCATGCCGTTATCGTCGGCACACCGACAAAGCCCGGACGCTATGAAGTCTCGATTTACCTCAACACTTACGGCACCCAGTGCACCGGCCAGGCGGCGCAACGGACCTACACGCTAAGCGTCGAGAGTCATTGAGGCCACACAGCGCCCGGTGCTCGATCAGCCGCGCTCGCGGGGAATCAGGCTCTGCAATTGCACCGCCAGGAAATCCGCATCAAACGCGAAGGTATCCGGGTCTTTCAGGCCATTGGTCTTGCGCCATTGCCAGCTGGTCGACGGCGGCAGGCTGACCAGCGAGATGCTGCCGTAACGCGCGGCGGTCAGGCCCATCACAGCCAGGGAGATCAGGCCACCGGCGCCCATCACGTCCGGTACGAACTCCACCGGTTTGCCGGCAATCACAATCGTCAGCTTCTCGGTCTTGAAGGTCGAAGTCTCGACCGGCACGCTCGGCCCGGACGCGACGTACAGCTCGCGGCTGACTTCCAGCAGGTTCGGGGCCTGGACCGGTTCCAGCCATTGCTGGATATGATCGAACAGTTCACCAATACGCGTCGCCCACACGGCCGATTGCGTTTCAAACAATTGCTTCTTGTGCGCTTCGCTTTCTGCGTAGTGGCGAAGCATCTCGCCCAGTTGCCGTACGTCGTCCATTGCGGTGTTCCTTTGAGTGAAGCGGTGCTGCGGACTTTGAGCATGGCAGAAGCCAGCGGCCGGCGTACGACTAAAAGCGCGAGCGGTATTGGCTGGGGGTCATGGCCAGGTGCTTGCGAAAGGCGCTGCCCATGTGCGACTGATGGGCGAAGCCGGCGTCCAGGGCGATGCTGGCCAGGGGAGAGTCGCTCTGCTCGATCATCCGCCGCGCCGCTTGCAGGCGCACTTCCACCAGATACGCGTGGGGCGTGAGGCCGATGGCCCGGGTGAAGTCGCGCAGAAACCGCAATTCGTTGTGCCCGTAAGTGACGGCCAACTGCTCCAGGCTCAGGGGTTGATGAAACTGTTCGGCGATCTGGTCCATGACTCGGGTCAGGGCCTTGGGTGCGGTCCGGGAATCTGTTTTTGCCCCCGCTTGCCCCACCAGTTGCAGTGCCGTTTGCTCTAGCGCCAGTGCGTCGGGTTGCGGATCGAGCAGCAGGCGGCGCAGCGTCCGGGCCAGTCCCAATGCCTGGCTTTGGCCCGCGAACTGTATGCGGTGATTGATCGATGGCAGATGCTGACGGGCAAACGCTTCGTCCACCCGCAGCAGCAAGTATTCGCCACCACTGGCCGATTCGGAAAACACCTCAACACCCACCGGCGTGTGCGCCAGGACGCCGGGCAAGGTGTCGAAGTCCACTCGACGGTCGGAATCGATGGCATGCACGCCTTGCTGACGCTCCAGGGTTACGCCAAGCGTGTGCCATTGCGCCGGATCCCGCGCGCTGTACGCCGCGCGCGGCAGCAGTTGCAGGCAGAGTTGATCGTCCAGCAGGCGTTGGCTCAGCATGTGAAATTTCCTGATAGATCGAAGCGCGGATCCACGGGAGACTCTCTGACAAAGGGTTGTCATTAAACAGGAGCACAGCATGCGCACCATCGGCCTTATCGGCGGCATGAGCTGGGAGTCCAGCGCCGAATACTATCGCCTGATCAACCAGCAGGTCCGCGACCGCCTCGGACCGTTGCGTTCGGCGCAGTTGTTAATGTACAGCGTCGACTTCGGGCCTGTCGAACAGGCCCAGCATGCCGGGCGCTGGGACGATGCGGCGGCGATCCTGGTGGATGCCGCGCGCAGGCTGGAAGCGGGCGGCGCCGAGTGCGTGGTGCTGTGTACCAACACCATGCACAAGGTGGCCGGGCAGATTCAGGCCGCGATCAGCATTCCGTTCCTGCACATCGCCGACCCGACCGGCCAGGCGGCAGTCGAGGCCGGTGCGCTCAAGGTGGGCTTGCTGGGGACCGCGTTCACCATGGAACAGGACTTCCTCAAGGATCGCCTGAGCGCCATGGGCCTGACGGTGCTGGTGCCGGAAGCCGAGGAACGCCAAGCCGTGCACCGGATCATCTACGACGAGTTGTGCGTCGGGGTGATCAGTGATGCTTCGCGCAAGGTCTATCAGCAAGTCATCAAATCGCTCACCGCCCGGGGCGCCCAGGCGATCATCCTCGGGTGCACGGAAATCGGCCTGCTGATCAAACCCGAGCACAGCGCCCTGCCCCTGCTCGACACCACCGAACTGCATGCCCGGGCGGCAGTGGCGTTTACCTTGGGCGATTGACTCAACCGGCCTTGGGCGTGGAACGCAGGCGCGCCATGCTCAAGGCATCCACCAGCACGCCGTCACGCACGGCGTAGTCGCGGAACAGGCCTTCGTCTTCAAAGCCGAATTTGCGGTAGAGCCCGATGGCGGCTTCGTTGTCGGCGTACACCGAGAGCTCGACCCGGCGCAGGTTCATCCAGTTGTCGGCGATGTCCAATGCCGTCGCCAGCAGCTTCGAGCCGACGCCCTTGCCCTGCCACTCCACCGCGACGCCCATGCCGATACTGCCGGCGTGGTTGCGGCGGATCCGCGAAAACTGCTCCAGGCCGATATTGCCAATGATCACACCCTGATGCAGCGCCACCAGTTGCACCACTCGCTCGTTTTCCGGCATCAGGCGTTTGCGCCAGACTTCGGTGGATTGAAACGGCATTTGCAGCACCTGGCGGGTGATCGCCGGGTCGTTGTAGAGCGCGGTGATGCCGTCGATGTGGGATTCGCTGAAGCGCTGGATCGTGATGATGGCGTCGGTGGTGGGCATGGTGATTCTTCCTTGAATGGCCCCTGACTCTAACCCGCGATCCACCTGAATGGCGAGCCACTCTTGTAGGAGCGAGGCTTGCCCGCGAAGGCGTCGTCCCAGTCGACATCTCTGTTGTCTGACACGCCGCCTTCGCGGGCAAGTCGGGTCGCCGCATCGCTCGCTCCTACAGGGGATCTGCGCGCTCAGGTGTAGACCGGCCAGGTGTCGACGATTTTGCCACCGCGCACCGCCAGCAAATCCCCAAACTGCAACAACACCGATTCCGTCTGCGTCGGGCGCAAGAACACCTGATCTTCCACCGCCAGCCCCACGGCGCTGGAGCCATTGACCATTTCCTGGTTGGAACTGCGGCCGTACACGCCGTTGCTCTGTAACCCCAAGGGCGATTCGAACTCGGCCATCCAGTTGCCGCCGTATATAAAGAACGTCTCGCGCTGATTGGCGTCCCACCACGAGAACAGTTTCGACTTGTCATCCAGCGCCGGAATGTTCACCGCCCCGGTCCTTTTCAACACCGGCGTGGCGATGTACGCCGCCGGCACATGGTCCACCAGCGACGGCAAATCGTAGTGCGTCGGCTTGAGCATCGCCGTGCCCACGGACACTTCAGTGCTCACGCGTTCCTGTTCGTGCATGCGATAACTCGGGCTACCGGCGGTGTTAAGCGTCAGCCCTTCGCGCCACAGACCGGGGTACTGCTGGCGGGTGAAATCGACGCAGCGGTTGTAGATCACCATCACTTTTTCAAACAGTGCCTCGGGTGAACCGAGAATCCCCGGCACACCCATGCCCACGAACGGGTCGTAGCCCATGAAGCCGGCGAATTCCAGGTGCTGCGGGCGTGCGCTGATCAGCGCCAGCATCTGCCCGAGCACGTCCAAATCGCTGACGCCGCCACGGTGCAGGCCAACGTCCAGTTCGATATTGACCCGCAACCGCGTGCCCAACCCTTGCGCCAGCGCCAGGTATTGCTGAAGCCTTTGCGGGGTATCGAGCAGCCACTGCAATTGCTTCGCCGGGTTGAACGGCCCCTTGTGGGTTTCGTAAAACAGCTGCGCCGAACGCACCGGCAGCGGCTTGCCCAGCAGGAGGTCGGCGTCGGGAAACAGCACGGCGTCATGGTTGAGAAACGGCTGGTGAAACGACATCAAACGCTTCGTAGCGGCGCGCCGAGCGATGTAACTCAGCAGCCCCGGTGCCGGCAGGGATTTCTCCACCAGACGCAGGTGTTTGCCGGCGCGCTGGACCGACTTCATTACCACGTCGATGTTGTGATCGAGGCGATCCAGATCGATCAGCATCACCGGACGCATCGGGCCGTGAGCGTTCAGTTCACGGTTCAAGGCGCGGAAATAGTCGCTGTACGGCCCTCCTCGATCCCCCGGCCGTAGCCAGGCGCCTACACCCACCAGCAAGGCGCCCACGCCCAAGGTGCCGAGCAGGAAACTGCGGCGATTGATGGCCATCAGTTCACCCCCAGAATCGACGACAAATGCGCGTTGAGAAACTTGCCGCTGGGGTCCAGCGCCTGGCGAACGTCAATGAATGCCCGCCAGTGCGGGTACAGCGGCTGCAGGTTTTTGGCGTTCAACGTGTGCAACTTGCCCCAGTGCGGCCGGCCGTTGTATTTCCAGAAGATCGGCTCCACGGCGGCGAAGAAATTGTGATGATCCATCTGGTAATGCTGGTGCACCGAGATCGAGCAACTGTCGCGGCCTTCGAACATGCTCAGGGGAATGTCATCGGCTTTCACATAGCGATACTCGATGGGAAACCAGGTGCGCAGGTCTTTGTCCTGAATCAGTTTGAGGATTTCCCGCAGGCAGGCCGGGCCGTGTTCCGCCGGCACTGAATACTCCATCTCGTTGAACCGCACGGTGCGCACGTTGGCGTAGATGTCGAACGAGTCGCCCACCCGGTCGTCGAAACTGGCGAGGTGGCGCAGGTTGTTGAGCAGCGTGCGGCGCAGGTCGGGGAAGTCGCTGGCGTACTTGTCGATTTTTTCGATCAGGGTCACGAACTCGTTGCCGCCCTCCTCATCCGCCGGGATCGGTGGCGTGGCCGGGTCGGTGGTTTCGTTCAGGGCAATCGACAAGGCGTAGTCGGAATGAGTCACCACGAGCATTTCCCAGTGCTGGTTTTCCCGGGTGTTCTTGTCGAGGTCTTCCAGCAGCTCTTCGGTCTTGGCGATCCACTGGCGCTCCCGCAGCCGATACGCCGGGCGATTTTGCAGACGGATTTTGGTGGCCACGCCCAACGCGCCGAGGGAGACCCGGGCGGCGCTGAACACCTCGGGATGGCGGGTGCTGTCGCAGTCCAATACGTCGCCGCTGGCAGTCACCAGTTGCAAGCCGCAGACGTGGGCCGAATAGGACTGAAAGGTTTTGCCGGTGCCATGGGTCGAGGTGGAGATGGCGCCGGCGAGGGTCTGATAGTCGATGTCGGCCATGTTGGGCAGGGCCTGGCCGATGTCCTTGAGCGGTGTGCCCATGCGTGACATCGGCGTGCCGGCGGCGAACTCGGCCTGCAAGGTCTGGGGGTCGTGATCGAGCAGGCCGGTGAAGTAGCTCAGGGACACCAGCGTGCCGTCGGTGGGCACCAGGGCGCTGAAGGAGTGAGCCGAGCCGACCGGGCGGATTTTGCCGGGGGCCTGACGGATGACTTGGGTCAGTTCATCGAGGTTCTTCGGCGCCAGTCGCGCCGCTGGCAGGCAATTCTGGCCGCCGGACCAGTTGCGCCAGGGAATCAGTCGCGGCGCGCGCAACAACTCGGCCAGCGCCGGGCTTGCGCCGAGCGCGGTGAAGGCGCCGATAACGCTCGCCCGTTGCAGTAACTGACGTCGTGTCAGGTCCATCGTCATGGGTGCACCTGCCGTTCTTATTGTGGGATGGACTGGCCGGACATGAAGGCAATCAGTGCGAGGAACTCGTCCTCCGAACACTGCATGCACAGGCCCATCGGCGGCATGCCGTTGTAGCCGTTGATCGCGTGATCGAGCAGCGTGTCAGCGCCTTGCTGCACCCGCGGTTGCCAGGCTTTTTGATCGCCGGTCAGCGGTGCGCCGGCGGCGGGGTTGGCGTGGCAGAGCTTGCAACTGTTGGCGTAGACCTGGGCCAGTGCGGTGTCTGTGGGCATGGCGTTGGCCACTTCGCTGCGGGTGACCGGGGGCTTTGGCTCATCACCGCAACCGCTCAGCAGCGCGGCGAAGACGCAGCCCACCAACGCCAAACAACGGCTAGGCTTTTCAGTGAATCGACGTGCCCGCATGGCGGTCCTCTCTTGTGGCGCCCCGCAGCGGGAGACACCTTTTTATTGTGATCAAGGCGAGGTCAACACTAAGGCACCAGCGCGCCCGGGTTGAGGGCATTGCGGGCCAACTAGGGGGGCATCTGAGGCCATGACCCGTTCCGCCCTTCAAAAGACCGAGCGGCACAAACGCTGAGATGAGTCATGACAAGCAAGGGTCAGGTCTGCTAAAACGATTCATCAGCGCATCACAGAATCCAGACGGGGTAGCGACATGACCACAGCACACATCCTTGGCAATCTGTTTCCCGACAGCAGCGACATCCCGGAAAAATACCGCCTCGACGGCCAGACCGAGCAGCGCGAATACCTGGTCGACGGCGAACTGCGCACCTGGAACGGCCCCCTCGCCCAAGTCCGCAGCCCGGTGTACCTGACCGGCGAGAATGGCGACGAGCAAGTGATCCTCGGCAGCACGCCGTTGCTGGACGCCGAAACCGCCCTGACCGCCCTCGACGCCGCCGTCCGCGCCTACGACCGTGGCCAGGGCCTGTGGCCGACCATGCGCGTGGCCGAGCGCATCCAGCACGTCGAAGCCTTCCTCGGACGCATGCGCCAACAGCGTGAGGCGGTGGTGAAGTTGCTGATGTGGGAAATCGGCAAGAACCTCAAGGACTCGGAAAAAGAGTTCGACCGCACCTGTGATTACATCGTCGACACCATCAACGCCCTCAAGGAACTCGACCGCCGCTCCAGCCGTTTCGAACTGGAGCAGGACACCCTCGGCCAAATCCGCCGCGTACCGCTGGGCGTCGCCTTGTGCATGGGGCCTTACAACTATCCGCTGAACGAAACCTTTACCACGCTGATCCCGGCGCTGATCATGGGCAACACCGTGGTGTTCAAACCGGCCAAGCTCGGCGTGCTGTTGATCCGGCCGTTGCTGGAAGCGTTCCGCGACAGTTTCCCGACTGGCGTGATCAACGTGATCTACGGCAGCGGCCGGGAAACCGTCAGCGCGCTGATGGCCAGCGGCAAGATCGATATCTTTGCGTTTATCGGCACTAACAAAGCGGCCAGTGACCTGAAGAAACTGCACCCGAAACCACACCGCTTGCGCGCGGCATTGGGCCTGGATGCGAAGAACCCCGGCATCGTCCTTCCCGAAGTCGATCTGGACAACGCCGTCAGCGAAGCGCTCACCGGTTCCCTGTCGTTCAATGGCCAGCGCTGCACCGCGCTGAAAATCCTCTTCGTCCACGAAGACGTGGTCGAGTCGTTCATCGAAAAATTCAACGCCAGACTCGCCACCCTCAAACCCGGCATGCCGTGGGACAGCGGCGTGGCCCTGACCCCGCTGCCGGAAGCGAGCAAGGTCGATTACCTGCATTCGCTGGTGGCGGATGCGGTGAGCAAAGGCGCTGCCGTGGTCAACCCCAACGGAGGCCAGGCCCGGGCGTCGTTCTTCTACCCGGCGGTGCTGTTCCCGGTGAACCCGCAGATGCGCGTCTATCAGGAAGAACAGTTCGGCCCCGTGGTGCCGATCGTGCCCTACCGGCATCTGGACACGGTGATCGACTACGTCTTGGAATCGGATTTCGGCCAACAGTTGAGCATCTTCGGTACGAACCCGGTGGCGGTCGGCCGACTGGTCGACACCTTTGCCAATCAGGTCGGGCGCATTAACATCAACGCCCAGTGCCAGCGCGGCCCGGACACCTTCCCGTTCAACGGTCGCAAGAACTCCGCCGAAGGCACTTTGTCGGTCCATGATGCGCTGCGGGTGTTTTCGATCCGCACGCTGGTGGCGACCAAGTTCCAGGACAGCAATAAAGCGCTGATCAGCGAGATCATTCGCGGGCGGGATTCGAGCTTCCTGACCACCGATTACATTTTCTGAGGAGACGCTATCTGAGCGCCTATCGCCTGCCACCGCTGATGCGTCGATTGCTGCGTCCATTGCTGGACCCGTATCGGCGCTATCGCAACGCGCGAGTGATCCACGCGGTGCGGGTGTCGCTAGGCTTGCTGGCGACGATCCTGCTGACCACCGGCATTCACCTGCCCCACGGCGAGTGGGCGTCGGTGACCATGCTGGTGGTGATCGGCGGCTTGCAGCATCACGGCAACATCGGCAAGAAAGCCGCCGAGCGGGCGATCGGCACCTTGATCGGCGCCGGTGTCGGCTTGCTACTGGTGGCGCAACAGGCCTGGCTCGGGATGCCGTGGCTGACGTATTTCGCGATGTCGGTGGTGTGCGGGTTCTTCTCGTATCACGCCATCGGCAAGGGCGGCTACACGGCGCTGCTGTCGGCGATTACCGTGTTTATCGTCGCCGGGCATGGCGATAACCCGGTCACAGACGGGTTGTGGCGCGGCGTGGACATTCTGATCGGCATTGCCCTGGCCCTGGCGTTTTCCTTCGCCCTGCCGCTGTACGCGGTGTTCTCCTGGCGCTACAACCTGGCCGACGCCTTGCGCGATTGCGCGACCCTTTATGGGCGCATCATCAATGGCCAACCGGTCACCGCGGACGAACACCTGAAGATCATGGGTCGCCTGAATACGGTGCTGGTGCAACTGCGCTCGCTGATGCCGTCGGTGTCCAAGGAAGTGCGGATTTCCATGACTGAACTGGATGCCATTCAACGTAATCTGCGGATGTGCGTCAGCACCCTGGAAATCCTTGGCAACACGCGTCCGGATGCCAGTGATCCGGTGGCCATGGCGCATCTTCAAACCGCGTTGAAAGCCGAGCACCGGCAGATCCGCGTGCAGTTGATCGGCATGGCCCGGGCCTTGAAATCCGGGGCCGCCCAGCGGCTGAACCGGCCGGTGGAGCTGCCGGAAATCGGTCTCGACGCGCCGGTCTACAGTCCGCTGGATGGTTATCGTCTGTTGACCCGGCAACTGGCCGCGAACATCAGCGAAATGCGCCAGCGCCTGGCCAAGACTGCGCCGCGCTGGAACCTCTGAGGCTTACGGCGTGGCCGCCCGGCGCAGCTTCAGGCCCCAACCTTGCTGCATACCGGCAGCGGCCAGCAGGATAGCGGCCACACCGAGCCATTGCAGCGGCTCCAGGCGATGGCCGAACGCGAACCAGTCAACGAAAATCGCCGCAATCGGGTAGATGAACGACAGTGCGCCGGTCAGTGCCGTCGGCAGTTTCTGGATGGCGCCGTAGAGCAATACGTACATCAAACCAGTGTGCACGATGCCCAAGGTAACCAGGCTGGCCCAGGCACTCGGCGCTTGGGGCAATGCCGAAAAGTGCGCGAAAGGCGCGAGCAACAGTACGCCGGTGCAGACCTGAATCAAGGCGATCAGGTGCGGCGGCGTGCCGGTCAGGCGCTTGATGATCAACGCAGCCACCGCATAAAGAAACGCCGCCCCCAGCGCCAGGCCGATCCCCATCAAGTAATCATTGCCGCCCGCCCCCTGCTCGCCATGGGCGCTGACAATCGCCAGCATTCCGAGAAAGGAAATGCCCAGCCAGAACAGCTTCTGCAAGGTGATTTTCTCCCCGAGAAACAGCGCGGCCAAGCCGACCAACATGAACGGTTGAACGTTGTACACCGCCGTGCCAATGGCAATTGATGCACGGGAATAGGAGGCGAACAGCAGCACCCAGTTGCCGACAATCGTCATCCCGCTGAGCACGGCCAACAGAAACGTGGTGCGGGTCAGAATACCGGGGCGCAGGAAGCCGAAAGCCACGCAAATCAGCAACAAGGTGCCGGCACCAAATACGCAACGCCAGAACACCACGTCCAGCACCGGCTGGCCCGACACCAGCACGAACCAGCCGATGGTTCCGGAAATAAGCATGGCGGCGGTCATTTCGAATGACCCGCGCCGTAGTGTTTTGTCCATCATCAGACTCCTGTGTTTGAGCGCAAATTATGCCAATCCGTCGAACGTCTCCTCCAGCGCAAAAATCAGGCTAAACTCGATTTCTGCCTTTTTTATCGAGGCCGTTTTGTTTAATTGCCTAATCGAGGTTTCGCCATGACCGACGATATTGATCAAGTGCTGATCAGCGCCTTGATGGAAGACTCACGGCGCTCGCTCAAAGCCTTGGCGCAGATCAGCGGGTTGTCATCGCCCAGCGTGGCCGAGCGCCTGCGCCGACTCGAAGAACGCGGCGTGCTCAAAGGCTACACCGTAGAAATCGACCCCAGATGCTTTGGCTATCAGCTGCAAGCCATCGTGCGAATTCGCCCATTGCCTGGGCAATTGCAGGAAGTCGAGCGGCAGATCCAGGCCATTCCCGAATTCACCGAGTGCGATAAGGTCACCGGCGACGACTGCTTCATTGCACGCCTGCATGTGCGCTCGATGGAACAACTGGACACCTTGCTCGACCGCCTCAACACCCACGCCGAGACCAACACAGCGATAGTGAAAAAAACCCCGGTCAAGCGCCGGTTGCCACCGATGGCGTGAGTGTGGTTTGGGGCTGAATGGGATAGATTGATGGTTTACCGGCGAAGGATTGGCGGCATGAAAACTCAGGCAATATTACTCGCCGCATTGATGCTGGTGGGTTGCGGCACTGTTCAAACGGTGGTGCGCAGTGACGAAGCGGCGGCAAAGAGTCTCAAGGAAAAAAGAAGCTACTGCGGTGCGGTTCCACGGATCTACAGTGGTGTGACCTATGATTTCTGCACCCTGCATGCGCCGCTGGAGGCAGGCGTCGATCCGGAGAAATACAACAACGGAACAATTATTGTGTTGATCGATGCGGTCATTTCCGGCGCACTTGACACCATGCTCCTGCCCTACACCATCTATCGCCAACAAGCCGATGGCAGCATTGTCGTGGCGGAGTAAGGAAGGCCCCTTTCCTGATCGTAATAGGGTTTTCGCTTTCACCACTCTTCATACACCGCTAGAGTGCGCACCCCGTTTGCCGACCGGCAACACTACAAGGAAGTATTTATGCGCCCGTTACTACGGCATCTCTGTCCCAGCGCCGTACCTCGTCTCGTGCGCAACCTGCTGCTGGGAAGCCTGATTATTCAAGCAACAGGCTGCGCGATGTTTTCCAATCATGTGACCCTCAAGACTGAGATGCCCGCCCAGTTTGTCGTGGACGTAACCGCCTCCTATCGTCCGTTGTTCACCAGTGTATGCATCTTGCCCGACGATTACGCCGGGGATCCCAATCCTGACAAAGCGATGTTTTACAGTCAGCTGTCCCCTACACCTTATACGTCTGAATTCGAGGTGGAGCTGGGCAAAAGAGTCGGCGATTGCACACTGGCGCTCAACAGTTTCGACTTCACGATCCGGGATCGGTCACAGGCCGGTCGCAATACGTTTGAAACCTCCACCGTTGGACTTGAAGTCGAAACATTCCTGAAGGAGGACGAGCAGCTCGCGACCAGGCTGGACGAGCAATTGCTTGAAGTACGCTGCCACTGGGAAGACGCGGACACCAAGAGTCGCCCTGAACGAAGACTCGAATGTCACGGCTTGGATGCCAATAAGCACGAGCGAAAGGGCGGGCAGTTGGGCATGTTGAAAATGAGACAGCTGCAGGGTCTGACGTTGCGGCTGAAAGTAAGCGCGGCCGATATGGTTGAAATATCCCGGCCTCTGAAATAAAGCGTACCTGTCCGATAGTGAAAGAGACGTCCATAAAAAACCCGCCGAAGCGGGTTTTTTATTACTCAAGGCTTGCGATCAGTCATCGCGGCTCATGATGCCGAAGAGCTGCAACAGGCTGATGAACAGATTGTAGATCGATACATACAGGCTGATGGTCGCCATGATGTAGTTACGCTCGCCGCCATGAATGATGGCGCTGGTCTGGAACAGAATGCAGACCGAGGAAAACAGCACGAAACCTGCGCTGATCGCCAGTTGCAGACCGCTGATCTGGAAGAAGATGCTTGCCAGCGTCGCGCCCAGCAACACGAAGAACCCGGCGGTGATGAAACCACCGAGGAAGCTCATGTCCTTGCGAGTGATCAGCACATAGGCCGACAGACCACCGAACACCAGCGCAGTCATCGCGAAAGCGGAACTGACCACTTCAGCCCCGCCCTGCATGCCCAGGTAACGATTGAGGATTGGGCCAAGCAGGAAACCCATGAAACCGGTCAACGCAAAAGCCGACACCAGGCCCCAGGCCGAGTCACGAAGCTTGTTGGTAAGGAAGAAAAGGCCATAGAAGCCGATCAGCACCACGAAAATATTCGGGTAGCCGACACGCATCTGCTGTGCAACGAACGCCATCACACCGCTGAATGCGAGGGTGAGAGCGAGCAAGCCGTACGTGTTGCGCAGGACGCGGCTAACCTCTAGCTGCTCAGCCTGCACGCTGTTATTAACTGCGTAATCCTGTTCGCGCATGGCGACACTCCTGTTGGTTTGAAACGTTCAGTCGCAAAGATCATAACAGACGCTCTGTAACAAGCCATGCAGAGAGTTTGACAGCGTGTTTCATTCAGGTATTATGGCGCCCGCAACGCAAACGGAGGTGTGGCCGAGTGGTTTAAGGCAACGGTCTTGAAAACCGTCGACTGTAACAGGTCCATGAGTTCTTATCTAAGGTTCTGTTCAGTTGCATCTTGTAAGCTGCACAATCGGAAACACCGGGGAATTGGCAGAGTGGTTGAATGCACCGGTCTTGAAAACCGGCGAACGTTAATAGCGTTCCCAGGGTTCGAATCCCTGGTTCCCCGCCGCGAATTCAGTAAAATCAAGGGCTTAGGCTAAAACCTAAGCCCTTTTTTTGTCTGCTAAGCCATGGGTAGGCTGCTTTTTCTGCGTGTAATCCCGTGACAAGCACTCTTGATAAATAAGGCGCATCAAATTAGTTGCATTATGTTGCTCA
The DNA here is from genome assembly GCF_055179735.1 of Pseudomonas sp. Emmai. NCBI lineage: Bacteria > Pseudomonadati > Pseudomonadota > Gammaproteobacteria > Pseudomonadales > Pseudomonadaceae > Pseudomonas > Pseudomonas sp. Emmai. The sequence goes on from NZ_CM143685.1 coordinate 4,337,419, forward strand.
TTATTGCGCTATGTTGGGTGCAATCCACTATCTCGGCCTCATGCAGCCGTGAGGTACACCCTAGATTCCGTACTCGGTTTCCGCATTCATGTTCAGCGTCACTCTTCCTATTCCATCAGTCCAAAATCGATTGGGCAGTGTGTTACTAGACGCCCTACGCTCTGCTTTACGCCCCCGCAGCTTTTGCTAGCTCTATTTACTACGAAGCGATTGAACTCATTCACACCGGGTGTGAGCTGACATGCCTATCCATCCCCCCCTTCGAAAACCTTGAACTGCATCTCCTTCCCCGCTTCGGCAGCCAAAACAGGGCAGCCTCATGTACTAGGTATGTACATAGCTACTGGAGATTAATAGGGATCAACCAACCACAGGCAGGGGCTGCTGCGCACAGACCTCGTCATCTTGGATGAGCTGGGCTATCTGCCCTTCAGCCAAAGCGGTGGCGCGCTGCTGTTTCATCTTCTGTCCAAGCTCTACGAGCACACCAGCGTGATCATCACGACCAACCTCAGCTTCTCGGAATGGTCGAGTGTGTTTGGCGACGCCAAAATGACCACAGCGCTGCTGGATCGACTGACGCATCACTGCCACATCGTTGAAACAGGTAATGAGTCCTATCGGCTGCAACACAGCACTCTGGCTGACCAGACAAAGATCAAGACACGTGAGCGAAAGCGCAAGGAAGGTGATGTTGCTGAGGACGATGAGCCATTTTGATCCCCATCGGAAAAATGCCCTGTCACATGCGCACATGTGGTGGGGCTTTCGATCTTTTGAGATCGGACAGGACTGCTACGCTAATCCACAATTGCTGATGACAAATCGGCAATCTGCCCTGGGTCAATTTTCAATCGGCAGGGTGGGTCAGTTTTCAATCAGCGCCGACAACAACGACTCAGAGGCCATTTGGAGTTACGTTTGAGCTTGAGGGCAAAGCCGAAGTGGGCCGGTTGAAGCCCGATGTAACTTGTCCCTGATCAGGAGCCTGGCCACTGTGGTGCGACGATAGCTCAGTGCTACCAACTCGTCTACGAGGGTTACGATCCTACAAGCACCCCATCATGCAGACCTGCCATAAGGCTCTCGATTCGGGACATTAACCCACCAAATCGAACTGAATGATCTAATTTCGGGACATTAGAATGCTTTGCGCAGGCAGTTCTCGGCGGTACGCCATAGGCAGCCCCACGGCACGACGTCATGAAGAGGAACGTCCCAGTAATGGGCCGTAATTCATCATTCGTTTTCTACTGGTTCTTGCTGATTAATGTAAGGGATGCACGGCCTCTGAGGGAACTCTTTCGGGATATTCAGAGGTTGAAGCCATGTCGCCTTGGGGCTTTGCATCGACGACCACTCCGGGATCTTCGGAGCACTGAGTACCCTAGTCTTGGCTGGATCGACAAACACGACACTTAGCTTCCCTTCATCCATTCCTAAACAACGATATGAAGAGTTGAAGTCGGCGAAGTGTGCGATCCGGTAGATAGTAGATTTTCGCTGGCCAGCTGTATCGACCCATCCCCAGACCAATGCTGCAAAAAAACCCTGCGCGACAGCGCTTATTGCAAGAGTTATCACTATCGCGAAACCTTCGTGCGACCCCACAAACTCGTGTCGCCATAGATAAGCGACAATCGCGATGAGGATCGACATCACAATCACAGGCCAGAACAGCATGCTCATAACCTGCAATACGGTGGCCGCGAAGAGCGTCATGGGCAACAATGAAGCATCGATATGAAATAATGAGTTTATGTCATTTACAGCCTGCGCTTTTGCAACATATGCAAAGTATGCAAACAACACAACCCAAGCAATCAGCGAAGCCTTCAGATCTATGAGATTCCGAAAGATAGTTGTTTCCATTGTACCGATAAAAACATACAGCCCCAAAAAGACAAAAATCACCATGAAAAACAGCGCCATATTTGCGTGATTTTCCGCACTTACGAAAGACGCTATCAAGAAGAGGACTGCAACGAACGAAGTATTTAGCAAGGAGGTTCGGACTGCACTCAGCTTTGCTTTTTCCATAGAGGCACTCACGCGCAGACTAGCAAGATCATTATCTACATCAGCAGAACCACACTTACATTCTTTCAGGTCACTCACACCCAAGGCCTCATATCATCACTTTAATAAAATATCGAGCAAACTATTGTAAATCTCGCCACCTGCGAGCAATAAACCACATCGACAAACCACTTAAACATTATGAGCCGAGAGTGCCGGCCAAACAGACCGACACATGCATCAAATAGTTAAAGCGTGTATTCAGTTTCCACCTCTAGAGATCCAATGTATCCAGGAAAAGCATTCTTGCCATGATCCTCTAGATAATCCCGGTGATAATTTTCACTGGCGACATAGACGTCTAGCTTATCATCGACGCAGTCCATGGTTATATGTCCCGCCTTATTCTGGGTGAGAACATTATATCCAGTGTAATAATGAAGATGGCGCGACGGTGCTTCTCCAATTACGATGATTTGGGGGTCGAGTTTCTCTAGCCAAGAATCGGGTATCTTGCCTGACGCTCTCCCGTGATGTGATGCGAAAACCACAGTTGTTTTTGTCAGTTCGATCTCATCAACGATGCTTTCCATGAACTCAGTCTCGAGATCTCCCAACCATAGGAAGCTCGCGCCACCTTTTACAGAATATCTTAATACGCATGATACGTTATTGAAGCTGTCTCCCTCGTCACATTTTCGGAGGGCCTCCTTAAAATTTGCGTTGGAAGTGTCTGGCCATAGGATCTGTAAACCGGAGGAGCTTCGGTCTTCATCACCTTGGTTTAACCACTTTCGCTTAGACCCTTTTTCAAGGTAAAAAGCCTTATCTCCATCTCTCAATACACAGTAGTGAAGAAACGAATCCGTTAGGTCCGGTTTTTGCGCTTTATTTTTTACGCAATAGAAGTTCGCAATAGGAAACTTCTTATCCAGCTTCTCTATACCTTTGAAATGATCTTCATCAGGGTGTGTGCAAATGAAACGTCGCATTCCTTTCGTCTTCGATACATCCTTCAGCTCTGCGATGATTTCATCAGCATTATCTGCAGTTAAATTACAATCAATCATAGTGAAATTGTCTCCACCATGAAGAATATAAAACATATCACCATTACCGACTGACAAACTCTTAATTGTAGGCATCTCGCCCCCCCGCACAAATTTTTAGGATTAACTTGTTAACTTTACGCGCAGCAAAAAACCATGTAAAAACTAGGAATCCGTAGGAGCCTTTACAACTTTTTTTCGCGACCTTGGAGTAGGCATCGATGTTAGGCATTCGAATAAACGTTCAGCGTAAACAAACCCCATACGCTTTACCGCATCTTTGTCAAAATAAAATAGCCAGGCAGTTAGCAAAGAGCTTGATATCAGGATGGTCAGTCCTGCAGCAAGACCTGGATCCGCAAGATGAACCAATTCGAAATGAGGCGGTTGGACGCGGATTACCCCAGCGATCAATCCTCCATACACTAAACCACAAAGACAGGAAAGAATTCCAACTAGCTTCATCGCGACCATATTGCGATGAAAACCATATGCAATGTTCTCCTTCAAAAGCAGCTTTTTGTTATCACGAGTCAATTCTCTTAAGCGCTTAGTCGCACCAATATAAACGTCATCTGCCTTAACAGGATCCAAAGCCTCGTCCTGCTCACTAGGCATCTCAATCCCTAGCTTGGAAGAAATCTCGCGGTGGTACCTTTGTTTACTGATGCTATCCAAGAATTTATCTCGGTGCCGTAAAGCCAAGGTTGTTGGCATTCCACCCCATTGCTTTAGTAGTTTCTCCTCAAGTTTTTTGCCTCGTCCCCGCGCCACACTGGCCAGTGCGTAGATCGCACCACACCCCCCTAGCAGCCCAATAACACTTGTGAGTACAGGATGCTTCGCCCCATAAACACACAATAAAGGTACGAGCAGAGGCAGTGACACTAAAAGCCCTGGAATCACCCTAGCCTTTCGTTCATAAGGATCTTTGACCAACTCAAATATTGCAACCATAATCAATCCATTATTTAGATTCATCAAATTTAGCTACAACGTAACTCTTAACTCACCCAGCTTCTTTTTGTACTACTAACTTCTGCGCCTTGGGATCGACGCCTTGGCTTCTTAGCCCGAGCTTTTGCAGCTGATACTAAAATTGCGATACCGAGCAGTTACTACGGCCCAAGCTTTTTAATGAGCTGAGACAGGGCCGCTTTATCGAACAACAATGTTTATCTGATCGACCGAGACAATAAGCATCACTGCTGGTAAACCTTCGGCACTCATCTTCCGATGTAAAGAGCTGAGCAGCTTTTCGTCTTCCGCACTGGCCCGTGCCGAACAACCAGGCGGATGGGAGTGCCACTCACCCACGTAATCCACCACACGAGCGGTTCGTCGATGAACTACTTCCAGAGCCTCTTCCTGTCCTTGCTTTCCGCGAATGAAATGACTGGGGCTTGTTTCGCTGTCTGGCGGCGCAGGCAGCACGTCGACCAAGATAATTGTTCTAGTTTTGAAATCTGTAACACCCAGAATGGCTCCCCCAGTTTCATTGGGAAGGGCAAGCTCGCGGGTTTCTTTCAATTTCTGAACCAAGCCTTGGTCATATTTAACAGCCCATCCCCCGGTCTGCACTGACGTCACCGCGAATAGTTGAACCTCATGGACAGAGACAGCACCCGATAGATCATCGGATGTCCAGATGCACAGCCGAGCGTCATCTTTAACAACTGATTGGCGTAGCTGACGTGACAAGATCCCCGCGTGCAGGTGAATACACTCATTAGACATCCGCACAGAGATATCCCTACAGCCACCGCCCACCCAGCGGTCGCCGTAGTGATTGGCAAGGTGTGAGGCGCCCCACTCGTTATTTAGAATTGCGCGGTAGTATTGACCTTCCAGCGCATCGACGCGTTGCAGCCTGTGAGCGTCCTCCATGATCATCACGCTGGAGAGACCCGATGGCGTCATGAACAAGCTTACGGTGCGAGGCACGTTATCTCTCAAAGCCAAGCCTCGGGGGGCTTCGAAGGTCGTGGTCACATCCACCACCAACTGGGCAGCACTCAGCGCTTTAGAGATATCTTCCCCTTCACCGACAATGCTTTTGACTATCGCCCCGGGTGGCGATTCGTGTGGATAAATAGCCTTCGCTATATCTTGAACGACGAGAGCCTTTCGGTAACCAACGTAGCTGTCGACGGCAATGTGTCGGGACAGATTGTGGGGTAAGACTTGGTCAGGATCGATGAATGTCCAATGACCCCAGCACTCACGTACCCAGATATCAGCAAGGGTACCGCCGAGAGCACCTACTCCCGCGAGGACACCTTGAAAAGATGCTCCTTGGGGATCGATCGCCGACAAGTCTCGCGCAGCATTAGCATCCATCGAAGGCCGGATCTCCACCGGAAAGACCGGAAAGGACTTCCACGCAGCACCGAATCGACCATCTAGGAGTTGGACACGGAAGTGAACCCCGTTAGCGTTTTTCGGCCCAAGCATATCCATTGCACTAGCGAGCTCAAACAGCGATGCATTGACCATGTACCCCATGACATCTGGGCGCTCGACCTCCCCGTTTCGAATCCGGGGAACCCAAACGAGAATCAGCAGCCCCTCCACCTGCCCTTTCGACAAAGCTATGCCATCTGGGATCGCGTCAAATACCGAGTCGAACAGCTGAGTCGAGAGATTGCTCCCCCAAGACACCAGCTGTTCGTGCAGGGCACCCAGCGTTTCCGGGAACGTGGCCACAGCGTTCGTGTCGACCGCAGGCACACCAATTGCGATCATCCTGACTGACTTCGAACCGCAAGCCTCGTCTGCAGGCACGGCCTTCAAAGTAACAGTTTGGCCCTCGTCGACCCGCTGGATGGACAGCTTTCCAAAGGCAGGCTTGGCATACTCCGCGTGGTTGGCCGGGAGAATGAGTTGATAGGGACTCATATAGAACAGTTGCTCAAGCGGCTGATCCTCCCGGTGTAGACGCAGTTGCGCAGACTCCCTCAGCCACCAGAACATTCGGCTGAGAAACCGCTCCGCAGTCCAGCTTCGTTCCACGGCACTCCACACCATCTCGTACAGGCAAAGCGTGCGCGGCATTCCGGGCGCCCTTGCATGTTGGTGTGAAAGGCTTGGGAAATCTTTGCGCAACGTGAGAACTACGATGGGCACTCGGTGCGTCGGATTGACACTAATCGCCAAACGTTCCCTGCGACGAATGCCGCCTGGATTGCCCTCCGCCACCGTGCCGTCTCCTGCAGTGATGACGACGAACTCGGTACGGCTACCGCCCTGCTGCTCAAAGCGTAACTCCTGAAAGTCGATATCAGGATGTTCTTGGCACGCGTTAACTAGAGCAGCAGTGGCAGGATACAACTCGCCTCTGTCCGACCAGTCGAGATGCTCGCCGAGTTCGAAATAGTCAATCATTGGCGACAGGCGCCCGCACGTGGCGCCGCCGCAGCTGCAGTAGCCGACGCAGCGGATGCAAGGCCGATCCCAGCGCGTATAAGCTTCCCGTTCGACGCCACTTCAAACTCAAGAACAGCCTTGTCCTTCAAATCACCCGTGCAGCCGAACCACCCATCTACTGCGTCAAGAATATCGTCATATTCTCGCTTGGCGCGGATGCATGGTGGGTCACTCGCATCGCCTAGAATTTTTTTGCTGCTGGAGACGATAGTGGCCCCACTACGAGCTTGCCCCAAAGCATTACGAGCGTCCTCACAGACTTTTGCATTCTCTCCCTTCTTCGACCAGCTGTCGTAAGACAACGAGTGCCAAGAACAGTGATGCGGAGCGAGCAAAAGATCGTATTCCAGTGCTTGCGGATCGTCTTTGAAACGATTCCACATCCGCTCCCAAATCAACACCTCAGCATCGCCCCCAACCAGAAACCGCGTCGGTTTTGTGGAAAACACCGATGGAGAAATTTCCATGTTCATGATGACACTGGACTCATTCTTCGACAGTTCTTCCTCGAGTTCTTCATCATCTTCGTGTGGCGCTGGCGCCAGGAGGTGCGCCGAAAAGACTGTCGACCATTGGCCATCGATCCGACTGAATTTTTCGCCCGATTTAACCAGAATGGAAGTCAGATCATCTGTCTTGCCGTTGATGTCCTCCCCCATGATGAGGATTCTATTGCCACTGTCGGCATAGCCATGGTCGCGCCAGTAGCTAACCCGACGACGTGCTTCCTTATTGAAAGCACAGGCATCGTCGCAAAGCGTGTGGTGCTTTGAGCGGCGGCGAAAAATCAAAGGGGACGACCAGAGCTCCCGAATGATGATGCGTTTTTCCCACCGGTCGAGATGGTCGTCCGGATAGTCGTCCGGGTGCCCCAGCCAGAAATGTTTGCGCAATCCACCACAGTGATCTTGGTCAGGGTGGCTTAGCAGGAACGCATCGACAAATGGACGATCATCTTTGTCGTAGATTAGTCGCTGTCGAAGCGCTGTCGCGACGTCCGGCGTTTCGTCCTCGAGATTGTCAGCTGCGGCACGGATGTGAGTGTCAATCAAGATAGTGGTCACTCGAGTGTCTGCGAGACGCACGAGAGTCATATCACCATTGCCTACCTGAAAAAACGTGAACTTTGCTGCCATCGACGCCTCCTAGGCGGGGACGCATGATTGAGTCCGGCCTCTTGAGGGGTTAAGATACGTATAGAAAAACGACCCGTCTACAAATTATGCGAATATTTTTTATACTGATATGAGAATTCAAGGTAAATCAAAGACATGAATCAGACAGCTCGAACTGGACGCTGGGGCCAAGACAGACGGCTTGAGTTCATTGATTTTCGGCTGCTGTGGGAGGGTCGTCTCAATCGCTCCGATCTCACCTCGTTTTTCAGAATTTCTGTCCCCCAGGCATCCCTGGACATGGCCAAGTATCAGGAGATTGCGCCTGATAACATGACTTATGACCGCACTCTGAAAACTTATGTGGCGTCGCCAGACTTCAAGCCAGTTCTGGCTAATATGGACAGCGGTCATTACCTAAATGAGCTACTTTGGCGGGAGCTCGGAACAGTTGCAGCTAGCGATAGTTTCATAGGGTGGGCACCACCAGTCGCAAGCCTTCCATCACCTACCCGCAAAATAGAGCCGGGCATACTGATTAGTCTGATAAGAGCACTTCAAAAAGAACAAGCGCTTGTAGTTGACTATCGTTCAATGACTAATTTTGATGAGCCAACGATTCGCACAATATATCCAACCTCATTTGCACATGATGGATTCAGGTGGCACATACGTGCATTTTGCTTTAAATCTAATACATATAAAGATTATGTACTTGGACGCATCAGCCAAGTTATAGAATCAATAACACCTCCGGCCCTTGTCCCGCCAGACATCGAGTGGGATACGTTTGTAGATGTCGTGATTGGCCCCAACCCCAACTACTCAGCCAAAAAGCGGTTGGCCATTGAACATGACTATCAAATGATCAATGGCGAAACGAAACTTCGAACACGCAAGGCGCAGCTGTACTACCTAAAACGACGACTGAATCTCAATGCAAGCCACGATGAAACGATAGATGACGCGCAGCAGATCATCATGCTTCGAATTGAGGAACCCCTTGCGTCACCGGAGCTGAACATCCATGAGTGATACCGACCGGAGCGTTGAGGACAAAAGCAACAACGAATGGATGATCATCGTTATCATCATCTACCTTCTTGCATTATTGATCTTCGCAACGTACTCAATTGGTGCAATGGCGCTCGAATGGTTACCTGCCCCGTATGCGCCTCTCAGAGTGCCGCTAATGTGCGGTGCCATTGCATATGTAGGGGGTTGCCTTTACTGCTTCCGAGCGATATATCTAAACAAATGCGTTAGGAAGCAGTGGGATCCTGACTGGCATATCTGGTATTTCATTCGTCCTATTACAAGCACTATTTCAGGCGCCGTCAGTTATCTTTTTCTCAAAGCGGGGATGCTGGTTCTGGAGTCAAGCTCCAACGCTGGCGCAAGTGAAATTGGCTTTTTTGCTCTGGCTTTCATTGCAGGCTTCAATGTCGACAAGTTTGTCGCCAAGATAGAGGAAGTCGCCAAAGCTGTTTGGGGGATCGACAAAACCCGGAGTGCAGAGGCTCGCGACAAAAGCACCGAGAAAGGGTCATAGCAGAAACCCGTAAAGTAATAAAATCTCCAGGCTCGGACAGTCCTCCGAGCCTACCCCTGACTAATAAAACTTGCACGTAAAGCCTATCTTTGGTGCCAATAAGTACCCTCCCGTTCAGTGCATAAAAATTGAGAGTTATTCTATAGACTTCTTCAGATGAGGCCGTCTGCTAGGCGCATCGTTATTCGTATCGTTATTATGGGGCGAGGCTGGCGGCAAGCAGCAAACCGTCTCAGCCTGTCCAAGGGCACAAAGGCAGGCCGCGCGACACAATCGATAAGGAAGCGGGTATGTCTGATTATCGTGAAGACCTAAAAAAGCACAAGAAACAGCTCACCCAGCTGGGCATCAAGGGCATGGCGTTATTCAAAGTTCTGGAGGACTACATCCCAGGACTTGAGGGCCTCCAAGGCCTCCTGGAGACCCAACATCAGGAGAAGGTGGATCGATTTTGTAAGGCATTACTGAATGAAACTCCGGACGGAGATCCCGAGTCCAGGCAAGTGCTCGAAAAAGCGGTGGCGTTTGATTTCTTTGACCTGTTCCGAGCGTTCCTGCAAGACAGCGATGGAGAAAAAGCCGAATACTACGCTCGCCTGACAGCCGTCATAGGAGGCCGGTATTTCGACCCCGAACGGCGTAAGCATTTTGTGTCTGCCCTCAAGAGTTTGACGGCCAAGGATCTATCGCTGCTCAGGCAATGCTACCTGGTCAAGCATTTTGACCTCATTGCGCCAGAGCCTCTTACCAGTAACCGCATTCTAACTGCCGCCGAAATCACCAGTCAGCGCGCTCAAGCGATCTTGTATCGCTGTCCTTGAGCCGTCTTCTGAGTTTCCAACTTATCAATGACGAAGGGGTCACTAGGCTGGGCGTTGATTTTACTCAGGCTACCCACCAACGGGATACGCTTGCGCCGGACATTTTGAAAGGCGAGAGGGTTTGGCAAGACGGCCATGTAATGCTAAACACGAGCAAAAGGCCGAGCAGCCCTCGAGAGCCTCTCATCCAGGCGTTGCCCTGCAAAGAGCTGACCTATGGTCAGCAGCAAAGCATTGCTCGCTATTCTTCTAAATTCCACTCTCACCTACAAATGATGCAGCTGCAGCGGCACACTTTATCGCAAGTCAGTATGATTTTATGAGCGAGTAACTGTGTGGCGGGAGCAACGCTGGACGACGCGGCAGCCTCTGGCTAAAAGGTCACCATAGATCGGCAAACTCGAAGGACGGCTCGTGCAGCTCGTCAAAGACAGCGCACTCAGCCAGCTGCAAGCTGATGCGTTTTGGCAGCGTGCGTATGACCTGGTGAACGCTCCGTAATAAAAGCTCTCGACCAGGACACGCTGGAGGCGCTGCGAGAAATGCACGCGGTGCGTACCGATGGGGGTTGGTCGTGCAGGGCCGCCTGAGCGCTGCCAGGCTGCCTGCACGGTCGAGGCGTGAACCGATGCTGACGGCGATAGGGATGTTTTGCGATACGCTAGGTAACGGGGCCAACCGGTTCCAATGCTCCCTCGTCGAATAAAGTCTAAGCAATGCCCACCGAAAACTCACTCCCAAGGCGGTCGAAGGTGCAGCCATGAAACGGAGCCTGATTGGCGGCATCGAGCACATGAATAGAGGCCAATTGCTAGCAACCTGACCTACGTTTAGGATGTGACATGGAAAGTCAAAAGAAAACTCAATTAAGGTTTTGCTCACTATGCCAAGCTCTAAGCCATCGTTCTTTTTTTCCGCAACCCAGAGTGTCGATGATCGCTTAGGAGATGTTTTTAGTTTTATCTGGGCAAGCTATGCCGGCCTGCGTGAATTTTGGTGGCAAGTGCGGGGCTTCAAAAACCAATTTCCAAGCATGCAAATTAAAGATATTGAAAAAAAGTTCCTTTCAGGCCTAACGCTCCCAGGAGGCATCGATATAAAACAGATATGCCTTGATACTGAGTGGTCAGCTCACGAGCAAGAGTTTGCGAAATTAGTTATCTTTGAAACTTGTACTTTGTATGAGGGCTGGGCAGAAAAAGTATGCAAGGATATTTTTACTTCTCAAGCCTATGAGCGACATGCAAAGGCCTTGCAGTTTCCTACAGGCAAAAACAAAGCGGGCAATCTCACTGGATACCAACTTGCGGTTAGCGCGGCAAATGGAACTAAGTCTTCCCTGATGACTTCGGAGTTTTTACCATCACTCAAGAACTCCAAGCTGAACTGCTGGGCGGACATAGAATCATATCTGACGGCATATAGGTTTTTTAAGGAGTGTCGAAATTCATATATTCATTCTGACGGTTCGGTAACCCAAGAGGTGATTGACTGGCATGCAAAACTCGCTGTCGCTCAAGCAGCAGCGGTATCGCCGTTCAGAAATAATTTTTCACTCCACGCGCAAGTTTTAGACGGAAAAATTGAATTAGATCTCAAAGATTGCGTGCTATTCGCAACGATCGCACGCAAGATAATTTGTACATTTGATGCTGCACTTTGCGTTGCAGGAAATAGTGAGCTGATACTAGAACAGCGGCTCCGCCGCTTGATTAAGACAACACCTAAGTGGGCAAACCTGCCAGTTGATCCTAAAAGGCGTCAACAACGAATTCATAGAATGCTGGCTGCATCGAGAATCCCTGAGCCTGTAAACTTTTCTAATGTAATGGCATGGATGCAAGCAAAACGCATAATATAAGGCACACCTAACCGCTATAGGCAATTCTATAAAAACTTAACGTTCAAGGATAGAAGACATGAGCAACATGTATGAAATTGCTTACGCCGCAGCGAGCAATCGCCTTTGCTTATTCACCGGAACAGGCTTCTCTAAAGCAATATCTGATGGTGAAGCTCCTGGCTGGCAAAATCTCCTGGAAGACTTGTGTGATCTGTTGCCCGCAAATAACAACCCAAAGTCCACGCTATTTCCAGATCGGGAAAATTCTCCACTGAGTTTGGAAGAAGCAGCACAAGTAGTTTCGCTAAAACTTACGCAAATAAGCCGTGATATAAATCTTGAAATAGCAAAAATCATCGAGCCATTGGATGTTGACGGAGACGTTGAAGAGATTAAAAAATTTTTTGAAGAGAATCCTTTCAGAGTCATTACCACAAACTACGATAAATTAGCTGAGCTATTGGCAGGAGAGGCAAGGGTTCAAAGTATTACCCCAGGACTCCCAATACCTAGATCATCTGCAGAAGTCAAAGTCTACCATGTACACGGATCCGTAGATTCACCACAGAACATGGTTGTAACCTCCGATGACTATTTTAAGTTCATGAATGGTGATTCTTATTTCTCTAGAAAGCTAAGCACTATCCTTCATGAAAACACTGTCGTAATTCTTGGCTATTCATTAGCTGACACCAATCTAAAACGCATCATAAGCGACTATAAAAGTTTCTCAAAAAACCACGTTATTGGTTCAAACCTATTTTTCGTATCTAGGAGCGCCGTCGACCAAAACATAAAGGATTTTTACTTCCACTGTTTTGGCATTAGAGTTATCGCCGGGATCGAAATTGAGCATTTTTTTGGAAAACTCAACCGAAGCATACCAACCGTCAAAAGTATAGTTATGCGCTCGTACAGATCAATTGATAAAGTTATACATGAGGGACATTCATTTAAAGACTCTTTCGTCAAATTAGAAGACTCCTTCTTCCGCTTTATATCATCGCTATCTGCTAAAGGATTGAGCCTCGATAATGAACGTGTAGTAGAGGTTATTGGTGAAATATTAAAACAAAAAAAAGAAATGACTTCGGAAAGCGGAGCATGGGAACAGTATGAACACCTTGCAAGTTGGCTGATATACCTTGGTTCGTTTTTTGAGATCCGAGAAACGTCCATTAAGGCGATATATCTAAAATCTGTTAAACGTTCCATGGAAACCATGAGCAAAGATAAATACTTTGGCTACTCATGGAAAGCTTACGAGCTTTGGCAAGCAGGATGGTCGTCAATCAATGCGAGCAACAGAGCTTTGATCAAGACGTATGTAGAAGAACAAAGGCTGGATGCAGATGCGCAGAGCGTTGTTAATTCTGTAAGCTGATCGCCACGCTCTGGCGAGGCCAACTACTAAGTATCAACCCTTGGGCATCGACGTCACCCCTGCTCATAGGAAACCCTCGGGTTATACCCGGGGTATAGTCGAAGTCCATATCACCCATCGCCCCAACAAAAAAGGGCCTTCGAAGAGCCCTTTTGTACTCAAACCAAACTCACTTGGTCAGCCAGGATTCCACGGTGTCAGAACCGTATTCGGCTTTCCATTCCTTCAGCGTTTTGTGGTTACCGCCTTTGGTCTCGACGACTTCACCCGAATGAGGATTTTTATAGATCTTCACTTGGCGTGGCTTACGAGTGCCGGCTTTGGACTCGGTTGCTGGTGCGCGACGACCTGCGTGTGGGTCAAGCAAGTTGATCACGTTCTGCAAGCTGTAACCGTACTGAGCAAGCAGCTCACGCAGCTTGGTTTCGAATTCAATTTCCTTCTTGAGGCCAGCGTCACCTTTCAGTGCTTCGAGCGCTTGGAGCTGTTCTGCTAGGTGTTTTTCGAGCTGGCGGAATTCAGCGAGTTTCGACATAGGGGTCTCCGATAGATTAATTTCGATGTATTGAGGCCAAAATAAAATGAAAGTGTCTTGGGGAAAACGACACGAATCGAATTTCTATTACTTTACCGTAAAGCTTGAAAAACTATTGAACACATTTGCATAAATGTCAGCATCTGCGAGCGAAAAAAGCAGCATTTCAACTTCATGGATGTGGTTAGAGTCCCCCCAGAGATCCTGACTCACTTTGCTGACCAACGACAGATAGGCAGCGTAGGTGTCGCGCTCAGGAATAAAATGATATTTTCGGATCGTCTTTGGGTCGCTGGCACCATGCGCTTGAGGTTGCGAATGCCCCAACCTTTCGCTTAAAAGCAGCGTAGAAATATCCAACATTTTCAGACGTGAATTACGTCCTTCAGGCATAGGAAAAATAGGGTGCTTGGCGCCACCTAGATAATTGATGGCGTTCAGGGAGTAGGCAACTCTCGCATCATAAATGCACGCCCAACTAGGGCAAACGATGGACGCCCATTTCGACCAGCTACTGATCATTTGAAAGGGGGGTCTATAGACTCCAGGAGGTGCCTGAGTGCCTTTCAATTCGCCGAAGAGACTAAGAGTCTCATCTATTTTTGAAAAACGGGTAATCCCTCCCCAAACCTTGATGAAGTAGGTCGCAACCCGACCATGCTCGATATGGCAGTCGCTTTCGCTTACCCGGTGACGCAAACCAGATTTTAGTTCCAGCGTTTTGTCGTATGAAGTGATGCCTTCAAAGCTCAACCCAAATTCCCGCGCTGCACGCTCGTGGTCAAAGCTCCAGTCGTACAGGTTCGGCAGCTCGTCTTTCCAAGGGCGCAGATACTCAGCTACAAGCTTATCCATTTGATACCTCATGTCAGGATGCATGCGCAACGATAACGCCTGCCTGTCATATCGTGGCAGACTGTCGACCATCCATTTGAAGCTCTAACTTTTTGGTAGTGCTGTCGATCTATTGCGTTACTAATTACGCAACAATCTCATTTATAAACGAATGAGTAAGAACCGACAATAGGCACCTGAGTTACGGCAGGTGCTTTCTCCCCGCGCCTCTAGCGATTCCTAGGTGCGCTAGCGTAAATCCTCTTTGATACCGGTGAAACGATTTGACCAGCCTTATTGAAATTTCGAACAAAAACGGTGAATTTGACTTCACTTCAAACATGATCGAGATAAAAAAATACAAAGCCTTTGCACGGCCCCTTCTCGAACGAGCGATTTCTGGTGCTGTGGAGGAAGTCGAGTTACCAGAATCGAAAACCTTGCGCTCCATGAAATCGCTAGTTACTCATGAAATTGTGCATTTTTTAGATTTGACGACAACTCTATGGGGCATTGAATACCTGACTCGCAAAAACTTGTTAGCGAATGCCATTACTTCCGGAAACGAAATTGACACCGCAAGGGACGTATTTTTAATCAACGTCTGCGAACTTCACGCACACAAACAACTCATTGAGTCGAGCGGTACCAGGCTTCTTAAAACTACGATCATGAACCACTCCGTCAGCATTGACGATAGATTCGGGCCAATCATATTTATCTACTATTATGAGGGCAGTAAAAAAATCCAGACAGTGCCACTGAGCATGCTGGCCGTGCTAGAGGCTAATGCATATTCCTGCGAAGTGTTGTCACGAATTTATGATGCCGAGCAACTAAATGACCCAGTAGCCAAAGCTGTAGCTCAATCGGAAGCAGAGGATGATCTAAAACATATCCTCGACGATCCGACTCAATCTGAATATACAGTTTTGATTACACTAGCGAAATTACATTATCCAGAGCTAAACACCAAAGAGCTGATGCTGTTTATGTCAGCAATTGTCAGATTCTCGCTAGATTTGAACTCTTTTGAAATGTCGGAAATGGCAAACTACATACAGCGATCAATCGATAATAAATATCCCGGCACTGCAATTTCGGATGACATGAGAAGAGGCGCATCCAGAGCTTTAATCGCGTTCAAAACAATTTTGCTAATGCATAATTGGCAAAAAACCCTAAGCAGCCAAGCGAAAACGAACCACGATCAATTAATCAAACAAGATGCCCGAAGTGCCATACAATCATACTGGGAATCTCTGGGCATGACTTTCTATTCGACAATTACAGAAATGGAGTTTGATCACGGCATCAAGCGTATCGTCTCGCTTTGCGAACTGGAAGAAGAAATCCTGCTCTATGGCCACTCTAAAGCTAACCGAATCGCGCTGAACGGCAAAAATGTTGCCTTTGTAGGTGTGGACAAAATTAATCTCATGGATTTCTTTCTTGATGATGGAAGCATCGTCTGCCCACCGAACCGAATAGAAATCGATATTGAAGAGTATCTATCAGAGTATGCCTCAACATCTATCACGATTGATCAACTCTGCCATGAAGAAAAGGCATCTAAATTTTTCAGGCTGCCGGATGCCCCAATTATCTACTTATGACCAGCCGAATTGATGCCTTCAAACTCAAATTTTCGCACTCAGTGCATCCGGAGCTTTGGTCTCACTCTGTGCGACAGTAGCCCGGTGTTTGGAACGATCACAGCCCGGACATCAATAGGTCTTCACCTAACTCCGACACTAAGGCCAACGAGATCAGATTGGAGTGCGCATTCCTTTGAGGCGGTTAGCCATTATTGCCCATACCTAGCCTGGAAGGCACCCGTCGGTGGCAGCAGGCCAAGATCTCTTTCAATATTTATATGAGAGGCATAACGGATGGACAGGCTGTAGAATTGTTCAAGGATTTTTAATAAATGGGGATTTTATGAAATACGTTTTTACTGCTGAACAAAATGCATCGGAAGATCAAACCTTTTTTGATGATACTGACACTGCGTATTTGAGCGCCTTGAATTGTGCGCGTGGGTCTATCGAGTCTATTTTTTATGATTACCCGGTCATGGTCGTTTGCACCCCTCCAAACATTGAAGTATCAAGTGATGATCTGGTAATGCCTTTCACTCTGTCGGAATGCAAGGCTTTAATCATTCAGTCTTTTCAAGATGCCAATGGTGATTTTTACCCCGAGTTCAAAGGTGTTGAGGGAAAAATTGTTTAGTCAGAAACCGTATCAAATTCGTTTCGATACAGCCTGTAGAGAGCATCAAATTTCTCCCAATTCGTTGCACCACTTGACTCATAAAGCTTCAGGGTGGTGCCTTCCATTGCCTTGGGTTTGGTCAATACCTCATTGGCAAGCTTCCAATATCCTTTCAGCTTTTGGTCATCCGACTTCTTGGGTATAGGGTAACGGCCAGCCCAAACGACTGAAGTTTCGTAAAATCGCAGTAGTCTCTTGTCATTCACATTGCGTTTGAGACCTACCAGATCTGCAAGTGTTGAGGCCGATGCCGAATTGACCCACGTGCCGACGCAAGACTGCCCCGCCTCCAAATCGACACAAACACTGCCCAGGCAATGTTTTCGAGGAATCAGACTGGGTCAGCGACATCTTGGCCACTGGGTCAATTCGGCGTCAGCGCCAAAAAGCTGAACAGAGATTGCCGTCATGATCGCTGCGCCCAATGCAAAAATCGTCATGAGGAGCCAGTAAACCCGTCGATCGATCGACAGACTTTCATCGTACAACCCGTCATTTTTTCTGAGTGAAACCGAACCTCTCGGTAGCACCCACATGTAAAGCGGTGCCACAGTCAGCACTAACAACGCTCCATAGGCCAAACACGTTGAGCGCCAACCAATGTAATCGATGACTAACGCAACCGCCGGCCAGGAAAGCGTCTTGAAGAAGACGTAACCACCGAACTTCAGCGCCTGCGTGACCTTCGCCGCCCAGCGTGCGGGCGAGGATGGCGAGGTCTTTCCCAGAAGCAGTCATCACTTTTTCGCCAGGCAAAAAAAAGCCCGCACTGGGCGCGATTCAATGATTAAGCTGTGTGCTCCACGCATGGAGGCATTTATGAAGTACACAACGATTCTTTTGATTGCGGCGTTACTCGGTGGTTGCTCCTCATACAGTGAGCGCGGTACCGGCGAAGGCGCAAGGGAGTTCAACAACAAGGGCTACACCGTCCGCTGCGATGCGACCCCGGCCAACCAGCAAGGCTGCTATACCCCCGCGCCGTCGTGGTCTTGGTGGCCGTCCAACCACATAAAATTGAAATTAGGGGCGAACTGAATAAGTTCCTTGTCTGGGCTTCTTGGTGAAGGGGATGCTGGAGATCGGGCAGGTTTCTCCAGGCAAAAAAATACCCACTCAATGGCGGGCGTGGGGTTTGATCATTCAGTTTTTGACTCTAGAGCGACAATCCGCTCGTCAAGAAGGACATTCCTCGCTGAAAGCTCTTAGATGGCGCCGACCAAAGGCGCCACTCTATCAATAGTTTGCGCCTGTACTAACCGTATACGGGCTGGATTGCTTAGCGACGCAGCACCCGCCATTGCTCGTTCCGCAGTTATCAAAGCGTTGTTGGGTAACAGCTGAACTTGCGCAATTCAAGCCTGGAAAGATGAACATACATTCATCCAGCCAAAGCCGTAGGTGTCTACCCTCAAGGTTCCGACATAGTGAATACAGGAGTAACCCACCATGTTCTCGCACGAAAGCATCCCGCTTATTTCGCTCTTCATCATCATGCTGCTTTGCGTGCTTGGAGCCGTTCTTCACCCCATACACGCATTCTGTAGCTGGGTTAAAAGGCGCAGGAGTAAACCCATTCTCGATCGCACGGAGCAAGTGAGGAGGTTTTATTCTCGCTGAGTGACGTCCAATGAGGCCCGGCACAGTCCGGGCTTTTTGTTGCCTGTACGAATCCGGGATGAGCCTGAATGGTAAGCGTCTGGCCAAGTCACCTTCAAAACTCCAGCATTAAGGGCGATGGTGTCCGCGTATTTTTAAGCGGACGCGATCGCCCTTAATCGCCAGGATTTTCATGCGCCAACGAAGCTCTTATCCCAAACCGTTCAAAGCCCAGGTCGTTCAGGAATGCCTTCAGCCCGGCGCCACCGTTTCAAGCGTCGCCATCGCTCACGGCATCAACGCCAACGTCATTCGTAAATGGCTGCCGCTTTACCGGCACAGCTCAGTGCCCGCGTTGCCTGCGTTTGTCCCGTTGAAGGCTCCTCCTAAGCGGCCGTCAGAGGCATTGGCGATCATCGAGATACCCGTTGGCGAACAAGCCATCGCCGTGAAGTGGCCAGTGTCCGATCCTGATGGGTGCGCTCGATTTATCCGAGAGCTTGCCAAGTGATCCGCATTGACGCCATCTGGCTCGCCACCGAACCCATGGATATGCGTGCCGGCACCGAAACTGCGCTGGCCAGAGTGATCGCAGTATTCGGTGCGGCGAAGCCGCACTGCGCTTATCTGTTTGCCAATCGCCGGGCCAATCGTATGAAAGTTCTCGTGCATGACGGGATCGGCGTTTGGCTGGCGGCACGGCGGTTGAACCAAGGAAAATTCCACTGGCCAGGCATACGACAAGGCAGCGAGTTGGAACTGGATAGTGAGCAACTTCAGGCCTTGGTACTTGGTTTGCCTTGGCAGCGCGTTGGCGCTGGCTGTGCAATCACGATCCTTTAAAAAGCTGTAATTAAACCCAGAACACGCTGTCGCACGCGGTCGGCTTTGGTAAAATCCACGGCATGACTTCTATGCCAAACCTCGACCACATGACCCCCGACCAACTGCGTGCACTCGCTGCGCAGTTGATGTCGAAGGTCGACACGATGGGCAGAAAGAACCACCGCGATCAAACCATCATCGAACAGTTGACCCACGAGATCGCGATCCTCAAGCGGCACCGGTTTGCCAAGCGCAGCGAGCAGATCAGTCCTGAGCAAGGCAGCTTGCTCGACGATCTTCTTAACACCGATCTTGAGGCTATCGACGCCGAGCTGACGGCACTGCTTCCGACTCCTGCTCCAGAAGTAGCGCGCCAAAAGCCAAAGCGCGCGCCGCTGCCGTCGCAGTTTCCACGTACCGTCATTCATCACGAACCAGAAAACACTCAGTGCACTTGCGGTTGCCAACTTCAGCGCATCGGCGAGGACGTCAGCGAGAAACTGGATTACACGCCAGGCGTGTTCACCGTCGAACAGCATGTGCGTGGGAAATGGGCCTGCCGTCAGTGCGAAACACTGATCCAGGCACCAGTACCGGCCCAAGTGATCGACAAAGGCATCCCAACCGCAGGTCTGCTGGCCCATGTGATGGTGGCGAAGTTCGCTGACCACTTGCCGTTGTATCGGCAGGAGAAAATCTTCGGACGTGCCGGTTTAGCGATCCCGCGCTCCACACTGGCTCAATGGGTTGGACAGACCGGTGTGCAGCTTCAGGCGCTGGTTGATGCCTTGCGAGAAGCCGTTTTGGCCCAACGAGTCGTCCATGCCGACGAGACGCCGGTGCAGATGCTTGCGCCCGGACAGAAGAAAACTCACCGTTCTTATGTATGGGCTTACTGCACCACGCCGTTTTCGGTGCTCAAGGCCGTGGTCTATGACTTCAGCCCGAGCCGGGCAGGTGAGCATGCACGTAACTTCCTCGGCTCATGGAACGGCAAGCTGGTGTGCGACGACTTTGCTGGCTACAAAGCTGGCTTCGAGAAAGGCATGATCGAAATCGGCTGCATGGCCCACGCCCGCCGCAAGTTTTTCGATCTGCACGTGGCGAATAAAAGTCAGCTGGCCGAACAGGCGCTGCACTCGATTGGTGGCCTGTACGAAGTTGAACGCCAAGCGCGGGACATGAGCGATGAGGATCGCCGCCGAATACGGCAAGAAAAAGCAGCGCCGTTGGCAAAAACACTGCACGACTGGATGTTGACCCAGCGCGATCTTGTGCCCAACGGATCAGCGACGGCCAAAGCCTTGGATTACAGCCTTAAACGCTGGATCGCGCTGACGCGCTACCTGGATGATGGCGCTGTCCCCATAGACAACAATCCAGTCGAAAACCAGATCAGACCGTGGGCGCTTGGCCGTTCGAATTGGTTGTTTGCCGGATCGCTTCGCAGCGGCAAACGGGCGGCGGCGATCATGAGCTTGATCCAGTCGGCGCGCATGAATGGGCACGATCCGTATGCCTATCTCAAAGATGTGCTGACGCGGTTGCCGACGCAACGGGCGAGTGAGATCGACCAACTGCTGCCGCATCAGTGGGTATCTGTCTGACTTACGCAACGTGAGTTGGGCAGACGCTTACGACGATTTCCAGCGTAGCCATCCATCACGGCATCAACGCCAACGTGATCCGCAAGTGGCTACCGATTTACCGGGATCAATCACCCGCAACTCTGCCGGCCTTCATCCCCGTACAAGCTGCACCCAAGCGCGCAACAGAAGAGAGGGTGATCATCTCACTGGCTCTGGGCGATAAATCCGTCACCGTAAAATGGCCAGCCTCAGATCCGGACGGCTGCGCGTGTTTTATTCGTGGCCTGGCCCAATGATTCGTATCGACTCCATCTGGCTCGCCACCCAGCCCATGGACATGCGGGCCGGCACTGACACTGCACTGGCCCGGGTGGTTGCCGTGTTCGGTGCGGCTAAGCCGCACTGCGCTTACCTCTTTGCCAACCGCCGGGCAAACCGCATGAAGGTGCTGGTGCATGACGGCGTTGGTATTTGGCTAGCGGCGCGACGCTTGAATCAGGGCAAGTTTCATTGGCCGGGCATCCATCGTGGCGCGGAGGTCGAACTCGACCCCGAACAACTTCAGGCGCTGGTACTTGGATTGCCTTGGCGGCGAGTAGGTGCAGGCGGCGCAATTACATTGCTCTAATACCTGGCTTTTAGCTGTGACCGGAGGACTGCTTTGGTAAAATCCACGGCATGACTTCCTTGCCCGATCTCGACCAAATGCCCCCTGAACAACTGCGCGCGCTGGCTGCGCAGTTGATGTCCAAGGTCGACACCATGGGCAGAAAGATCCATCGTGATGAGACGATCATAGAGCAGCTCACTCACGAAATCGCCATTCTCAAGCGGCACAAGTTCGCTAAGCGCAGTGAGCAGATCAGCCCGGCGCAAGGCAGCTTTCTCGATGACCTGCTCAATACCGACCTCGAAGCCATTGAGGCCGAGTTAAAAGCACTTCATCCCGCATCCGCGCAGGCAGAGCCACGCCAGCAACCCAAGCGTGCGCCGTTGCCACCGCAGTTCCCACGCACTGTGATCCATCACGAGCCGGACAACACTCAGTGCGCGTGCGGCTGCCAGCTTCAGCGCATCGGTGAAGACGTCAGCGAGAAACTGGACTACACGCCGGGCGTGTTCACGGTTGAGCAGCACGTTCGTGGGAAATGGGCCTGTCGGCAGTGCGAAACACTGATCCAGGCCCCGGTGCCGCCGCAGGTGATCGACAAGGGCATCCCCACTGCCGGGCTACTGGCGCATGTGATGGTGGCGAAGTTCGCCGACCACCTGCCGCTGTATCGACAGGAAAAGATCTTCGGCCGTGCCGGCCTGGCTATCCCGCGCTCGACACTGGCGCAGTGGGTGGGCCAAACCGGCGTACAGCTTCAGCCGCTGGTCGATGCGCTGCGCGAAACAGTGCTGGCACAGCGAGTAGTCCACGCCGATGAAACGCCGGTACAAATGCTGGCGCCAGGTGAGAAGAAAACCCACCGCGCTTACGTCTGGGCCTACAGCAGCACGCCATTCTCGGCACTCAAGGCAGTGGTCTACGATTTCAGCCCCAGCCGTGCTGGCGAACATGCGCGTAACTTCCTGGGCACGTGGAACGGCAAGCTGGTCTGCGATGACTTCGCCGGCTATAAGGCCAGCTTCGAGTTGGGCATCACCGAAATCGGCTGCATGGCCCATGCGCGACGCAAGTTCTTCGACCTGCACGTAGCGAATAACAGCCAATTGGCAGAGCAGGCGTTGCACTCAATCGGCGGGCTGTACGAAGTCGAACGACACGCCAAGGAAATGAGCGATGAAGATCGCTGGCGACTGCGCCAGGAAACAGCGATGCCCATTGCTGAAAAACTGCATGAGTGGATGCTGGCCCAACGCGAACTTGTGCCCGAGGGCTCGGCCACGGCCAAGGCCCTGGATTACAGCCTCAAACGCTGGGTAGCGCTGACCCGCTATCTGGAGGACGGTGCTGTGCCCATCGACAACAACCAGATCGAAAACTTGATCCGGCCATGGGCGCTTGGGCGGTCGAACTGGTTGTTTGCTGGATCACTGCGCAGCGGCAAACGGGCGGCGGCGATCATGAGCTTGATCCAGTCTGCGCGGGTCAATGGTCATGATCCGTATGCATATCTGAAAGACGTTCTCACGCGCCTGCCGACGCAGCGGGCGAGTGAAATCGATCAATTGCTTCCACATAAATGGTCGCCGATTTAATTACGCGAGGCGTGATAGCCGGACATATAAAAGGGAATGCCGATGCCAAATGGATTACAAGGTGGGAGCCCGCAGCAATGAGCTTTGACATTATTATTTTGAAGCCTACTGACCTCAGTGAAAACGATCTGTCCAACGTCGAGGACGTGCTAGATATTGGATGCCCTGAGGCCGTAATCACATTTCTGGAGTTGGTGTTCCCTGGATGTGCCCAAGGTGCATTTTCGGATGGTGAACGCTACTCGCTCGAGTCTGCTCAGAATGGAGACCCAGTGACCACCATACACCTTACTCTCAGATACGGGCGAGCCTGGTCTGAGGCAACCAATGCTGAGTTCCTGACTCTGCTCTTGAGGCTCTGCCAATTGCTCCAGTCAGTAGCTTTTGCGGTCTCCGATAACTCAAGGATCACACCTCCCTGCTAAAGACGGCCCATCTTGCTCGCCATAGAGCGGCTCACCTAGCGAATTGGTGCGTGTACTTGATCACATGGGCAGGAAAAAACTCTTCATAAAAATCAGTGGGAATGCCGAGGATACTTATCTCGATGCAATCGGGCAGAAGCTCTTCAGCGTAATCCAGAATGGCGACTCCCATAGATGGAATAACCAAGCCTGCTTCGGTTTTAACTGAAAGGGCCAAACCGGACTGGTCGAAGTGATTTGTGCGGCACTCGTTTTGAATAGCAGGATACCCAGTGGTTGGCTCGAACTGGCCGAAAGCAACGCCCATGGGAGGATCTCCACTCTCCAGCGACGAGTAGCCAACCAAAATCAATCCGCTATAAATCGAAAATCGCGCCATCTGATCGCCTATTGCTTGCCGTGGCATTGGATATATATGGTGTTTATCACTTGATTAGCTTGGATGCGAGAGCGCCGTGGAGGTTCGGAAGATGACTTGGCCGGACGCTTACCCTGAATGTGCTCGCCTGCAACCTGAAAAGGGTCATGAAAATCATAGGCACCACGGGCTCCTTCATCCCTTGTTTTGTGCCATGCCCCCCCGTTCCCTTTCCTGAATGTTCAGGACTAAAGTTCGCGCACTTTACCCACAAAAGACCTGACGACAGCAGAACCGACTATCCTTTCGGACAGTGAACGCTGCACTCTTGGCAAAAAGGGACGCCATGCCAGTCTATGATCGCGCCATCGGCTCCAGACCCGCCATCCTATGGGGAGATCGAACCTGTCTGATCAAGCCCTGGCGAATGCGGATGGCCTCAATTGCGGTTTTCTGTCTTTTCACGGCAACTCCCGGGTATGGTCAGAACCTGCCAACCGCAGCGGGTGCCGAAAAAGCCACGGTTACGGTGATTCAAGCGCAGGAAATCGTTTCCAGGGCCACCCTCGGAGCCGTTCGCTGGAGCGGCCCTGAATCCGGCCCGCAAGCACAGCGGGGCAAGAGCATCGCCTTTGTCGCAGAAGATTTGCGTAACGGAGGCATTGTCGGTGTCGCCCAGGGCGCTCGGGAGGCAGCCAAAGCGATGGGCTGGACGCTGAAGATCTTCGATGGTGCCGGATCATCGACCGGGCGCGCAAAGGCCTTTGCCGATGCCCTGGCAGCGAAACCCGACGGCCTCATCCTGTGCGGCTCCGATGCCCTGGAGAACAATGCGGCGCTGAACCTCTTCGCCAACAGGGATGTGCCGGTGGTTGCCTGGCACGCCGGAGCACGCCCCGGGCCGATTGACGGCACGCCGGTGGCCATGAACGTCACGACCGACCCGCTCGAAGTGGCGCGACTCACGGCAATGGCAGCAGTGGCGCAGTCAAACGGACACGCCGGCGTGGTGATCCTGACCGACTCCAAGTACAGCATCGCCATGGCGAAAGCCAAGGCCATGGAAGACGTCATTCGGGCCTGTCGCGAATGTACATTGCTGGAAGTGCGCGATGTCGCGATCTCCGAAAGTGGCGAGAAGATGCCGGCGATCACCAAGGAACTGCTTCAGCGCTATGGAAAGCGCTGGACCCACACACTGGCCATCAACGATATCTATTTCGACTACTCGATTGCCTCATTGACCAACGCCGCAATACCCAGTGACGGCATCAGTCTGTTGTCTGCTGGCGATGGCAGCGCTTCGGCTTTCTTGCGTATACAGGCAAAAACCTACCAGACCGTCACCGTGGCCGAGCCGCTCAACCTGCATGGCTGGCAGGTGATGGATGAATTGAACCGGCTGTTTGCAGGTCAGCCGGTGAGTGGCTTCGTAGCGCCGATTCACCTGGTCAACGCCGACAATATTGCCTTCGACGGCGGGAAGAAATTCCAGTACGACCCTGACAATGGCTATCGGGACATTTACCGCCACCAATGGAATCCCTGAGATTGGACGTTACTTCCCGACTCGGACGCTGGCTATTGCCGCAATCGCTGCGCGCGCAGTTCACATTGGCGTTTCTGACGCTGGCGCTGTTGATCCTGGCGGGTGGTGCAACGGCGGTCTACGCGTTGCGCACGTCAAACAGCGCCACCCGCCAGCTGACAGATGAACGACTGGTCCGTATGCAAGATGGGCAAGACATGCTGCAGCGTACCCTGCTGATCGAACGCCAGACCGATCAGCTTTTGACAACCCGCTCTCCCGACGCCCTGCGTTCAAGCTATGCGGCGACCGTCGAACAGCTTGAAGCCCTTGATCAACTGGTGCAGCAACTGACTGCCGCGAACAGTGGC
This sequence comes from Pseudomonas sp. Emmai, assembly GCF_055179735.1. Taxonomy (NCBI): domain Bacteria; kingdom Pseudomonadati; phylum Pseudomonadota; class Gammaproteobacteria; order Pseudomonadales; family Pseudomonadaceae; genus Pseudomonas; species Pseudomonas sp. Emmai. The sequence goes on from NZ_CM143685.1 coordinate 4,363,174, forward strand.
GTGGCGATACTGGACATGTACCAGTCGAGCCAGATGTTCCGCAATACCGCCAACATCGTTGCGCAGCTACGCGAAAGCCTGCTGCAATCGGAGGTCACCTTCGAGCAAACCCTGACGGATCTCACCACCCGGTTAACCGCGACCCAGACCCGGGCCAGCCTGGAACTGGCGGTGTTACTTTTCGATCTGCCCCAGGCTGTTGACAGTGATGCCGTGCAGCGGCTTCAGGTCCGCTATGAACTCCTGCCCCGAACGGCGGGCAAGTTACCCGACGCTGGTGTGGAGACGCCCGATCTCTTCGCCCTGCGCCTGCGGCTCATCAATCAGCAAAAGGTGATACAGCGCTTCAATGAGGAACTGAAGAATGAGGCCGGGGTGCTGGTCGCGGTAGCCCGTGCGCAATCCAGTGCCTACACCGAAGACTATCGCGAAGCCGTGCAGCGCCTGGTTGAGGCCTCAAATCGCAGCCAGCAATGGGTGCTGATCATGTTGGGCGCCAGCCTGGTGTTCGCCTGGTTCGTGACCCGGGTTTTCATGGGGCGTCATGTGCTCGTGCGCCTGAATGAAATAAGCCGGCAGTTGCGTCAGGAGCACACGGACAAAACGCATTTGATGATGGCCGAACACGGGAAAGACGAGATCGGCAACATGGCTCGCGCGGTGAATCAATTCCTTAAAGACCGACTTCAACTGGAAAAAAGAACGGTCCAATTGAGTATCGCTACGGAGCGGCTCGCCGTGCAAAACGGCCGATTAGAGCAAGAAGCCATCATCCGCACCGGACAGGGTCATGTCCTGGAGCTGATCGCCAGGAGTACCGAGCTTGCAGTAGTCCTCGACAGCCTGGCTCACTTGGTCGAATCCCAACTGGAGGGGATGATGGTGTCCATCCTGGTGCTGGATGAGGATGGCACGCACCTGCTGCACGGGGCGGCCCCCAGTTTGCCGAAAGCCTATAACCAGCTCATTGACGGGATAGCGATCGGTCCGAACGTCGGTTCCTGCGGCACCGCGGTGTATCGACGAGAACCGGTCATCGTCACGGATATAGCGCTGGACCCGCTGTGGGAGGCGTACCGTTCAATCGTTGCACCCTATGGATTTCGCTCCTGCTGGTCGACGCCGATTCTGTCCCATGAGCGAAAGGTATTGGGTACGTTTGCTTTGTATTCCAACACCGTACGCAGCCCTCGCGCGACCGAGACGCGACTGATCGATCTGGCGACACCCCTTGCTGGCATTGCGATAGAACGCCAACTGACCGAAAAACGCATTCGCTATATGGGCGACCATGACGCACTGACCGGGCTGCCGAATCGCACACTGCTCGAAGACCGCCTCAAGCAGGCAATACTTTACGCTCAGCGCTACAACCGCCTGGTGACGGTGGTGTTTCTCGATCTGGATAAATTCAAACTGGTGAATGACAGCCTCGGGCACAGTGCTGGAGATGAGCTGCTCAAAACCGTCGCCCGGCGCATGCTGGAGTGTGTACGTCGCACCGACACCGTCGTGCGACTGGGTGGCGACGAGTTTGTGATCATCCTGTTCGACCAGCCTTCAGACGTGGACGGCGTTACTCCAGCCCTGCACAAAATCCAGGAAGCCATCCTGCGGCCGATTCAGCTCAGCGGACATACACTGCACGTCACCTGCAGCATGGGGCTGGCCACCTACCCTGCCGACGGCAGCGATACCGACACGTTACTCAGCAACGCGGACGCCGCCATGTACCGGGCCAAGGAGCTGGGTCGCAACAGTTACCAGTTCTATACGAGCGAGATGAATAACAAGGTTCAGGGCAAGCTCGCCATGCAAGACGGGCTTCGAAACGCACTCAACCATGACGAGTTCCTGCTGCTGTACCAGCCCCAGGTGGATTTGCACTCAGGACAGATTATCGGCGTAGAGGCACTGATCCGCTGGCAGCATCCCGAGCTTGGCATGGTGCCGCCAATCAAATTCATTCCGCAGGCCGAAGAGACCGGATTGATTGTGCCCATCGGCGACTGGGTGATTCATACCGCGTGCAGACAAAACAAGGACTGGCAGGAAGCGGGCTATCCGCCGATCACCATGTCGGTGAATATTTCAGCACGCCAGTTCATCGAAAGGGACCTGATCGACCGGGTGAGGCATGCTTTGCAAGAAACCGGACTGGACCCGATGTACCTTGAGCTGGAACTGACCGAAAGTCTGATCATGCAAGACCTTCAGCAAGCCATCAGCAAAATGAAAGAACTGCAATCAATGGGGATCAGTCTCTCGATCGACGACTTCGGCACCGGCTACTCCAGCCTCGCCGCATTGAAAAGCTTCCCGATCGCAAGACTCAAGATCGACCAGTCTTTCGTGCGCGATCTACCCGACAACGAGAACGACAAAGCCATCGCCACCGCCGTGATTTCGTTGGGGCACAAACTGAACCTCAAGGTCATTGCCGAAGGTGTCGAAACCGAAGCGCAGCAAACCTTCCTGCGTGAAAACGGCTGCGATGAAATTCAGGGTCACGTTTTCAGCAGAGCGGTCAGCGCAGAGGAAATCAGTCTGTTACTGCTTACCCCCCGGTTACCACAACCGGGGCGTATTGCGAGCCCTGGCTCGGTCAGGCGAAAACGCGATGTAAAACGCCCAGGCAGTCCAATGCCCGGACATTAATCAACGTCGGCCAGGGATGCGTGCTGAAATCGAAGTGCACACCGAGGCGTTAGGCGTGGTCGCTGATGCGCTGCGTTATCGACAGTGCAAGTTGCAACGGACTGCAAGTCGGATAAATTCATGCCTTCGCAGAGGACTCTGCTGTCACACTCTCGGACAGGTCATGGCCGGCTATTGTCTTGAACGATGTGCTCGCGTGAGGTCCTGAGAGCCAAGCGATGCCCAGCAGAGGGGTTACTGAATGCCGAAGAAACAGCCGGAAAATATAACAGCGACGACCGCTGCGGACATTGAACGCTCTATCCAGGCCCTGAACAAAATGGCTGAACGCCTTTGGGGGGATGGCCGGGAATCCGAGGCAAAAGCGCTCCTTGATGCGCTGGATGCTCTGAACAGAGCGCTGGATCGAATCAGAATTGGCGAGAGTCGCAGAGTTGCGACACTCCACTAAGAAATGCATGAATTAGCCTGCCACCGTGTCGCAGGCTGGATAAATCGACGGAGCGAAGGCTTACATCCATGGGGTTTCTTGAGTTTTTATCCGACGTTCTCACCCTTTTCGGCAATATTCCGTCTTATGAAAAACCTCGTAGGGCCTTCACACGAGGATTTGTCGCGTTTTGTGTGCTGGTGGCCGTGCTTGAGCTGATGATTCTGAACCATATCTATAGCGGGCTATAGACACAAATGGGTCGCTACATCTGGCCTGACTTAATGGTCCAGCTGTTAGTTCATGTGCTCCCACAGCCCACCCATCGCTCATAACTTTGCAAGACTCAAGAATTTCACAAAGATCAGCTCTGGATCGTCCGGATCAAGATTCTCTACTCGGCCACTGTCTTGATAGCCGAGTTGTCTGAGTCATTGCTGCATCGAAACGTTGAATGTGCTCCTGGCGGCCCTTCTCTGTTTTGGCGAGAGGGTCGATATCCATCAGAAACTCAACGTCACTCGAGACGGCCTGTCTGATTTGCCAACTCATTATTTGCCCTCGGCTTCGTGTCATCCGAGTGTACTTTTGCCGCTACGGTCAGGGCTAAAGCGATGTTGCACGCTTGAGCCGCGAAGCCCCTGCGGGCTCGCGGTGTATTCGTCTGACCTCAGGTCTCAGGAAGCATTCTGCTGATAGCTGCAACCCACGTAGAGATCAATGTCCTTGTCCTCCGTGGAGACCACTCGCAAGGTTGCGCCATTGTCGAGGCTGCGCTGGAAGTCAACATAACCGTCGGTATCCAGCACCTTTTGCAGTTTCAGGGTGCTGGCAAGCTTCTCTGCGTCGGCCTTAGGGCTGCTGCTTTTGGCTTGGAGAAAGAAGCTGGCGCGGTCGGTCATCACGGCGGTGGTGGACGACACACCGTGCACCGTCAACGCCGGCGTGACCTGCCAGGCGCCGCCGCCCCACGGGCTGTGTGGGACATCCTTGGGCAACGACAATTGTCCAGCGTCCACCAGACCGTTGAAGTCGGCTACCTGCTGCGCACTGGCCTTGCACTCCGCCAAAGCCTTGAACAGATCGCTTTGGTTCGGGCCAGCGGCCGAGACAGAAAAAGTGGACAGGCACCCAGCCAGGGCGAGAAGACCAAGAGAGATTTTCATGACGACATCCTTGTTCAGTGGAACCAACAGGTGATGAACACCCGAGGTGAATGGCAGCAGTTATTGAGGAGTGAGCGTCCTGCCCGGCTGCACACGGGTCGGCGCTGCAGGTCAGAAGCTTGCCATCGCTGAATTCAATATGCCATCAGGATTTCCCTGAGGGGGGCTGACTTGGAAACGCCAATCCAGACGTAGCCCGCTCTGCACCGGGCCTTGCAGGCCGGCGTCAATTGCTGCAGGATCCGCGCTCGAATTTTCCACGGATGGAATCGCACATGATCGCAGACCTGCGTCCCCCGCAGCCGCTAGAGACCTCCCAGGCCTCGACTCCTCAAAAATCCACCGCTTCGACGAACGCGCTCAGCCACTGATGACCGCGCGCACCTCTGTGCCCTCCCCGCGTCCACCCTGCTCACCAAAGGTTATGAATACCCGATGAAGTCCTTGATCAAACCCCTGTTGGTCGCCGTCCTGATAGCTGCCCTGTGCCATCTGCTGGGGCGATTTGTCGTGCCCTACACGCTCATGTTCCTGATCCCCGAGGGCTGGGGCGGCAGTTGGGCTTTCTGGGCCAACTCATGGGTCTCGGGCTTCATTGCCGGACTGGTGGTGGTGCGCTTACTGCCTGCACAGCGCTACTACGTGGTGCCGATGCTGATCTCGGTATTTGCCGTGATTGCCATCGGTGGCTATGTGCTCAATCGTTGCAACGCCGGGCAACTGGCGGCGATCAATCAGCTGTCGGAGCAAAGCTGGAGTAGCCTGAGCTACATCGGCAAGCCCGATGCTGCGACGCCGCCCCAGGAACCCCTGCCACCCGTTGACCTGACCGACGCGCCGGGCGTCACCCAGGAAGGTCAAAGCTACGGCTACAGCTGTGTGCGTCCCGGCGAAACCGTGGATTACTTCCTGGCGCTGCAAATGTCCTACGGTGCCCACCTTCTGGGGCTGATGCTGGCCTTGCTGCTGACCCACCGCTACCGTAGAACGCCGGCATCTCGCCAGGGCTGAGGTAGAACAGGCCATCCTCAGCGGCTGCCAAGAAAGACGGGGATGGCATTGTTCAACGAGACCCCCACCAGAAAGACAGCCAGCCCGACGTCGATCTGGCGCGTGTATTCGAATTGAATGATGAAAAACGGCTGACAATAATTAAGTTCGGACCCGGACTGATGACCGCCATGATGTAAATCAGTGCAGCTGTAACCATGAATACTCCAAATTGCAAACAAGCAGCCGCGCAGCGGCAGTCCTTTCGTGACAGCAATAATGAAAAGCGATGATGTTACCCACCCGGATTATTGACGGATGAACGTTATCGAAGCCCTCACCGCATAGCGCTAGTCAGGCCAGGGCAACTGCACGCTATATCTCAGGCCGCGAGGTGAAAGTATCGGGTTCATAGGTGTCGTTAGTGGTAGAAGGCATGCTGTTTGTAATCGGGAGCGTTGCTGTTGTGCATTGACAACCTAGCAGTAAAACCGACCGGTATCGCAGACCATTAAAGAACAGGCTTATAACTTTTATTAGATCCAATCATTAAGCAGCACATGGGATTAATACTCGCGCAGCCAAGAAAGTGAGCTGTCGAAATATGCAATCCAAGGCGCTTATGTTAGCTTTGCCGCGCTTTACCTCATCGACTCACAAATTGATGCCCATCGGGCACACCAAGGAATCCTTGCGCATGGCTGCGTCCAACAAATGGCTGATGTCATCGGCTGCGTATTACCTCGACTTCTTCACCGTTCCGCTGTTTGTCGTCCTTGCCCTGTGCATCGCTCCCTTTCATCTCGGTCAGGCACTCGCCGGTCTGCTGGCCTGGTCGTTGGTTGAGTATCTGGTGCACCGTTTCCTGTTTCATTCGCTGTATCGCCGGGAGCACTGGACCCATCATCTCGATGTGCTGGCTTTCATCGGCATTTCCAGCTGGAAGACCAGTTCAGCCTATGCCGGTCTTTTGGTACTCGCTTGGTTGACTGGCCTGACGTCGGTTTTCATCGGTGTGATCGTCGGCTACTTCTTCTACATTTCGCTGCACTACGTGATGCACCGTCCGGAACACTGGGCCTACCGTTTTGTTTCCGGGTTGGCGACCAATCATGACCTGCATCACCGCAAGGGCATCGAGAAGAATTTCGGCGTGTCCTCGCCGCTCTGGGATCACGTGTTCGGCACCTATGTCCGGGCCCAGGCGCTCAACACGGTCGAGGAGAACACCTGAAACAAGTCACGGCGGGCAAGCCTCCCCCCCCACCTGACCACCACTCGTCAGCTCCTCAGCACCTTTGCGATTCCCATTCTTCCAATATTGTGTCAATCACTTTTACGGAAGACTGGGACCATGAAAAACACATTTGCAGTGCTCACCCTCGCCGGCCTGTTATCCACCTGCTCGCTTTATGGCCTGGCTGCCGAGAAGACGACCGAAGGCTCTGCCCTTCCGCCGGGTACCGCGCAGCCGCAAGGTAATGAAACGAACAGCGTCGGGACGGGCACGGACGGTGGCAAGTCGGCCACGGGCATTGATGGCACGACGGGCTCCATGTCCAATGGCGCCGACGCAGGCACCACCGATAACGGCCCTACTCCTGCTGGAGGTTCAAAAGGGGGTGGTGAGGGTAAAGGGGGTAGCGGTTCTTGAAGCTGAACCCGGTCTAGTGCCCGATGCAGTCATCAGGCCTGACACCAAACCTGTGGCGAGAGAGCGTGCTCCTTCGCCACACGTTAATCATCGCTCACTCATCTCTTGACTAACTGGCATCGGCCGGATCGGCGCCGTCACGATTGTTGATAAACGTATTCCAATGTACATAGGCATCGTGCTGGCGCTTGACGGCCTCCTCCCACGCCGGTCCTGATACCGAGCGGGATGAAACCAGCTGCATCATTTGCGCGGTGGCTGCATCGAGATCCATCAGCAGTGCGTGGGACTTGATTCTGAAATCGTCGACTGACGTCATTGCATTCACCTTCATTGACCCGGCCAAAAAAAAGAAGCAACGGCTTCAGGATCATTGAGCCGGCATTCGGCGAATGATTCACGCCAGCCGATCACCGGTATCTCGTGCCAATGAAAAGCCCAGCGCGATGGCTGGGCTCTGGTTATTTGCGGTGTTCGAGCATTTTGTCGGCGAGTGCCTTGGCCCGTTCAACCAGCAGGTTCTGCCGGTCTTCGTGGGTGGTCTCTCCCACAAACGGTGCTGTCAGATGGCTCTCTGCAATCAACGCAGCGCAGAAGTACCGATCCCAGGCGCTTTGCTCCGACGTTTGCTTGCTCACTTGGTCGACGTCCATGTGCGGCTCCTCTTTAAGAAGTGCATGGGCAATTTACGCCCCCATTTCACACGCTAGCCGGGGATATTAAGGAAGGCGTTCCAGCGTTCGTACGCGTCGTGGTGTCTTTTCGTGGCCGCGTCCCATTCCGGCCCTGAAACGCGTTTTGATGTCACCAACGTCATCATCCCCATCGTAGCGGCATCCAGCTCGATCAAGAGCGCGTGTGATTGGGTTCTGAAATCTTCGAACGATGTCATTAAGTTGCCTCAGCGCGGAGTTCACCACCATCGAGGAACAATTGCCCCTCGATCAATGGAGTCCGGGCATGGCCGATAATTCAAGCTGGCTGACGGTCGGTGTGCTTCCAGCAGGCCCCAGGGTTCACCATTCGTCGCCTATAAAAACTGGCGCGTAATGCCCGAGTCTGTCTGGCGTGAGGATTGCAAAGGCCCGTCTAGCAGCCCCAGAACGACGTAATTCTGACGCGGCAGCAATCACAATCAGCTTGGTCAGTCACCCCGGAGATGTAACGTGTCAACTCTCAATGAAATCGCAGCGAACCACGCGAGAATGGCTATGGCAAAGGCAGAAGAGTCGACCGGACTGAGTGAGCGACATCTCCAGATAGTGGGGCATTTCGAAGTCTCCTGCGTCAAGGTACTGCCAAACGTGCCGGCGCACCTGCTCACCGCCGCGCAAGACAATCAGCTCGGCCAGGCCTGCGTCTGACCCACCCCACTTGCCGCCCGCTGGATGACTCGACATTCAGCATGCGGCAAGCCTCGCCTCAAACAGTGCTTGCACGACCCACTCCAAATTTCGCGCCCTTGCGCAGCGCGTGACGGAGTTTCAACGCCGGTCGTTCGACAAAGTAGTACGACACGCCGCTCAGCAAAAACGAGAGCAACAGCATCGTCGTGACCGTGAAGGTAAACGGCCAGAATCCCCGCAGGAAATAGATCACCGCAAAGTGGTTCAGAAACACGCCATAGCTGATATTGCCCAGCAACTCATCGATGCGGTGGTATTTCAGCCGGCTCAGCAGGAAGACGGCCGGCACGCCCAGGGCAATGCCGGCGGTCACCTCGGCGTTGAAGGGCCGTCGAGGAATCATCCCCACGGCAATGGCCACGAACATCAGCCCGGCAAAGATCGCGGTGGCGGCAATCACCATCGCGGCCCTGGCCCGCATCCGGTACATGTAGCTGCCGCACAGAAAGATAAACAGCACGCCCGGCAGCAGTCGGTAACCGTAGACGTCAGTGTTGATGTAGCCCAGGGAAGCGACCATGAACACCGCCACCGACAGCACAAATGCCAGGCCCCGCAGCTTGTACACGATCAGGAATGGAATCAGCAGGTAGAAACACATTTCGAGCCCCAGCGACCAGGCGGCCGGCAGGACCTCGGGAATGGTGAAGCCGAACATGTAGAGATCCAGCGGAACGATCGTCAGGCTCAGGGCGATGTTCTTGACCGTCAGCGCCGCCGCTTGCGGCGTACCGGGCAACAGGCAGTAAATCACCACGCAGGAGGCGGTGAAGTAGAGCAGAAACTGCGGGTAGAGCCTCAACAGCCGATCCACGTAAAACAATGGAAATTGCTCCGGGGCGTTGTAGTTCCTTTCGATCAGGGACGTCATCACAAAGCCGCTGATGAGCAAAAAGGAAATCACCGCAACCACGCCGGGATTGAGCCCCGCAAACGTCACGCCCATATGTGAAATCGCCACCAGCACCGCCAGCAGCAGTCGAAAAGCCCCCACGCGCATCTTCCTTAAACGTCTAATTATTTTGCGCGCTAAGTTACGTGGCTTTTGGCTAGCAGGACAGTGCTTTCAGATTGTAGCCAGGAATCAGCCGGATCGATGCTGGCAACAACCCGTTTCCTCAACTAGTGTTTCTACCTCATCGAACAGCGCCCACCTCACGGCGGGTGCCTAATCAAGGAGAGATAGATGACCCCCGTTCGTATAACCGAGCAAACCTATCGCGCCTGGTCCAGCCCAATTCTGCTTGAACTCAAGGAGCGTGAGCATCAACTGGATCCGACGGCACGCCAGGCGCTTCAGAATGTTCTGCTGGAAAGAAGGCTTGTGAACCTCGGCAACCCCGATGGCCCGGATCGGCGCAACGCGGATCCGGCGAAAGGCGACAAACTCTGGTAACGGGGGGAGCGATGGATTGCCGCGATTGCCGGATGTGGCCTATCACCTGTTGTGTAGAAGCAAGGCTTGCCCGCGATGGCGTCCGAAAGATCGCCATCGCGGGCAAGCCATGCTCCTACAAGTTCAACAACACTTCGGCCCAGCCTTACTCCCGTAACGCGCTTCCTGACGCTCCCGGAAGAACATCTCGTAATCCATCACCGGTTTGTCCGGGTGCTTGGTTTGCATATGCTCGACGTAGTTGTCGTAGTCGGGCATGCCGACCATCAGGCGCGCGGCCTGACCGAGGTATTTACCGAGGCGACTCAGGTCATTGAACATTGGGCACAGCCTGGAACGGCGATTCTTTATCCGTACGCTCTTTTGTACCCCAGGCGGCGATGCCGACCTTGAGCGCATAGAACAGGATGCTGAACACCACGAACAGGAACAGCCCGGTCAACGTAGCGTTGGTGTACGCGTTCCAGATCACGTGCTGCATCTGGTCGATGCTCTTGGCCGGGGCAAGAATCTGGCCGTTGGCCAACGCGTCGCTGTATTTCTTGGCCAGGGACAGGAAGCCGATCGCCGGGTTCGCGTCGAACAGCTTGATGAAGCCCGCCGTCGTGGTGCAGATCAGCAACCACACAGCTGGCAGCATGGTCACCCAGATGTAGCGTTGGCGTTTCATTTTGATCAGCACGACGGTGGCGAGCATCAGCGCGATACCGGCGAGCATCTGGTTGGAGATGCCGAACAGCGGCCACAAGGTATTGATCCCGCCCAACGGATCGATCACCCCTTGATAGAGCAAGTAACCCCACATCGCCACGCAACCGGCGGTGGCGATCAGGTTGGCGGTCCAGGATTCCGTGCGTTTGAGCGCCGGGACGAAAGAGCCGAGCAAGTCCTGCAGCATGAAGCGTCCGGCTCGGGTGCCGGCGTCGACGGCGGTCAGGATGAACAGCGCTTCGAACAGGATCGCGAAGTGGTACCAGAACGCCATGGTGTTTTCACCTGGCAGGACACTGTGCAAGATCTGCGCAATGCCGACCGCCAACGTCGGTGCACCGCCGGCGCGAGCCAGCACGGTGGTTTCACCGATGTCATGGGCCACCGCTTGCAGGGCTTCCGGAGTAATCGCAAACCCCCAGCTGCTGACGGTTTGTGCCACTTGAATCACGTCACCACCGACCACGGCGGCCGGGCTGTTCATGGCGAAGTAGACGCCTGGCTCGATCACCGAAGCGGCAACCATCGCCATGATCGCGACGAAGGATTCCATCAGCATGCCGCCATAACCGATGTAACGGGCATGGCCTTCACTGGCGAGCAGTTTCGGCGTGGTGCCGGAAGCGATCAGCGCGTGGAAACCCGAAACCGCGCCACAGGCAATGGTAATGAAGAGGAACGGGAACAAGCCGCCCTTCCACACCGGCCCGGTGCCGTCGATGAACTGGGTCAGCGCCGGCATTTTCAGCTCGGGCATGGTGATCAGGATGCCGACCGCCAACGCCAGGATGGTGCCGATTTTCAGGAAGGTGGAGAGGTAATCGCGCGGCGCCAGGATCAGCCACACCGGCAATACCGCCGCGACAAAACCGTAGCCGATCAGCATCCAGGTGATTTGCACACCGGTAAAGCTGAAGACCTTTGCCCAGGCCGGATCAGCCGCAATCTGCCCGCCGACGAAGATCGAACCGAGCAGCAACGCCACGCCGATCACCGAGATTTCGCCAATGCGGCCCGGGCGGATGTAGCGCATGTACACGCCCATGAACATCGCGATCGGAATGGTCGCCATCACGGTGAACATGCCCCACGGGCTATCGGCCAGGGCTTTGACCACGATCAGCGCCAGCACCGCGAGGATGATGATCATGATCAGGAAGCAGCCGAACAGCGCGATGGTGCCCGGGATGCGGCCCATTTCTTCACGGACCATGTCGCCCAGGGAGCGGCCATTACGGCGGGTGGACATGAACAGGACCATGAAGTCCTGCACCGCGCCGGCGAACACGACGCCGGCAATCAGCCACAGCGTACCGGGCAGGTAGCCCATCTGCGCCGCCAGCACCGGACCGACCAGAGGCCCCGCGCCAGCAATGGCCGCGAAGTGGTGACCGAAGAGGATGTGTTTGTTGGTCGGCACATAGTCCAGACCATCATTGTTGAGTACGGCGGGAGTGGCTCGGTTGGGATCGAGTTGCATCACCCTGTTGGCGATGAACAGGCTGTAATAGCGGTAGGCAACGAGGTAGATGGCGATGGCGGCGACGACGATCCAGAGGGCGTTGATCGCTTCGCCGCGGCGCAGGGCCACGACACTCAGCGCAATCGCTCCAATGACAGCCACGACAAACCAGGCGAGGTGTTTAACCAGACGGGTCATTGCGTGTCTCCTGCCGGCAGTCCGATAGGCCGCGGCGATAATTTTTATAATGGTGCCCGTTATGCGAGCCCGCCTAATATCCGCGCATGTCGCCGGCAGCGGAATCCGCAGTACTACGTAAGGCCCGTCTACGTAGTACTACGCAGACCGCTTTCATCCATTAGTCCGACGGCACTTTGCGCTGGCGAAGTGCAGGTCTTTTTGGCCTATCATGCCCCCACCACGACACCCGCCAACGGCCCTGCCGCACCGTCGCCCGGTCTGGACAGGAGTAGAACATGCAGCTCAAACACAAAATCGTTGCCCTGGGCATCCTGCCGCTAATCCTGGCGATTGCAGTGATTTGCGCCCTGGTGATGTTCCAGAACCGACAACTGGGCGAGCAGCAGGCGCAGTTGATTGAAGACAGCATTCTCGCCAGCAAACGCGCGGAGCTGAAAAACTACGTGGAAATGGCCAAGAGCCTGATCGAGCCGTTGTATGACGATGGCCACGGCGACGCCGTGGCCCAGCAGCGGGTGCTCGAAGAACTGCGAAAACTCAGCTTTGGCGTCGACGGCTATTTCTTCGTCTACGACCGCCAGGGCCGCAGCCTGATGCATGCACGGCAATCCGAACTGGTGGGCAAATACCTGTGGGACATGACCGACCCTCATGGCTTGCCGGTGATTCAGGCTTTGCTGAAAAGCGCCGAATCCGGCGCCGGGTTCCAACGCTATGCCTGGAAAAAACCTTCCACCGGCGCGATCACCGACAAGCTCGCCTACGTGGTGATGCTGGATCGCTGGGGCTGGATGCTCGGCACCGGCATCTACCTCGAAGACGTTGAACAGGCCACGCAACAAGCCCGGGATGAAGTCGCCCATGGCATCCACGGCACCATGCTCGCGATTGCGGCGGTGGCGCTGATTGCCGTGCTGCTGGTGTTTATCAGCGGCATGACCCTGAACGTCAGCGAACATCGCCTGGCGGACAAAAAACTTCAGCGCCTGAACCAGCGCATTGTCAGCTTGCAGGAAGAGGAGCGCTCACGGGTCTCCCGGGAATTGCATGACGGCATCAGTCAGTTGCTGGTGTCGATCAAGTTTCAGTTCGAACTGGCCAGCCATTTGATCGAGGCCGGGCGCGACAATGGCCTGAACATTTTGCGCGAAGCCACCGAGCGCCTCGGCAGTGCCATCGGCGAGGTACGGAGCATTTCCCATGACTTGCGTTCCTCGCTGCTCGACACCCTGGGCCTGCCCGCCGCCATCGGCCAGTTGGCTGCCGAGTTCCAGCAGCGCAGTGGTTTGCAGGTCAATTATCAAAGCAACCTGACCGACTGCGATCTGGTGGACGGGGCGGCGGTGGCGGTGTTCCGTATCGCCCAGGAAGGGTTGACCAATATTGAACGTCACGCCCAGGCCAGCACGGTGTCGATCACCTTGCAGGGTTCGCCGCTGGCATTGCGCCTGATCGTCGTCGATGATGGCATCGGCTTTAACGTCAATCGGGTCGACCGCCTGAACGCCGGTATCGGCTTGCGCAATATCCGTGAACGAGTCGAGCATTTCGGTGGCCGACTCGAACTGCATTCAACGCCGGGTCGCAGCGAGCTGAATGTGCTGCTGCCCTTGAGCGAGACAGCCCACACAATAAGAGAAATGACTTGATGAGCCTGCCCGTCCCGATCCGTGTCGCCCTGGTCGACGATCATTCCCTGGTGCGCGACGGCATTCGCGCCTTGCTGGCGGTGGTGGATTTTCTTGCCATCGTCGGCGAGGCGGACAGCGGTGCGAGCGCGATTGAAATGGTCGCCCGGACCCAGCCCGATTTGCTGCTGGTGGACATTGGCCTCAAGGACATGAACGGCCTGGAACTGACCCGCGTGCTGCGGCGTGACCACCCGGCGATCAAAATCCTGATCCTCAGCATGTACGACAACAACGAGTACGTCAGCGAGTCAGTACGCTCGGGCGCCAGCGGCTACGTGCTGAAGAACTCCCCCTCCCGTGAAATCATCGCGGCCATCGAGGCGATTGCCAGTGGCGGGACGTTCTACAGCGCCGAAATCGCCCGCAAGCTAGCGGCTGACCGGCCGACCGACAACGAGCTCACCCCGCGTGAGAGCGAGGTGCTGTGCAAAATGGTGCTGGGACTGAACAACAAGGAAATGGCGCGCGAACTGGACATCAGCGTGCGCACGGTGGAAACCCATCGGCTGAGCATTCGCCGCAAGTTGAATATTGATAAGCCAGCGGCGTTGCTCAACTACGCGATTGAACGTGGGTTGATCTCACGCTGATCTCGGGAAATCTTGCGAGAAACCTGTGGCAAGCCCCCTCGCCACAGGGAACGGCGACCCCATTCAGAGCTTGGCAATCGACACTTCAGTCGACTTCACGAACGCAATCACTTCACTGCCAATCTTCAATTCCAGATCGCGCACGGAACGGGTAGTGATCACCGATGTGACGATGCCGGACGCGGTTTGCACGTCGATTTCCGAAACCACTTCGCCTTCCAGGATTTCCTTGATAACGCCTTTGAACTGGTTACGAACGTTGATCGCTTTGATGGTCATGTTGAGGCTTCCTGTCTGATGTGAGGCAAAACCGCACTGAGGTGCAGGCCTTCAAAATGCACCGGCGCAAGCGATAACAAAAGGAATAAATAACGATTTATATATTCCTTAAATGCATACACAAACACCTTAAGCTAAGACCTAAACATTATTTAAAGAATAATTCTTAGAACTCTATGCTCATGACAGATAGCCACCTTCTCCTTCGCTTACTGTCGAGTTCGCCATGTCAAAACCCATCAAAAACGCGGTCGTTACCAGCCTGGTTGTCGCACTGGCCCTGTCCTTCACACTGACGGCGCAGGCCCGGGAGACCGTACGTATCGGCTACCAGAAGTCATCGACCCTCATCACCCTGCTGAAAACCCAAGGCACCCTGGAAAAGACCCTCGCGCAGAACAACATCGACGTCACCTGGCATAAGTTCTCCAGTGGCCTGCCGCTGCTGGAGGCGTTAAATGTCGGCAACGTCGATATCAGCGCCGATGTGGCCGATACCGTGCCGATCTTCGCCCAGGCCGCGCAAGCCAAACTGACCTACTTTGCCGAAGAAGCGCCCTCGCCTTCGGCCCAGGCGATTGTCGTGCGCAAGGATTCGCCGTTGCAGCAACTGGCGGATCTGAAAGGCAAGAAAGTCGCGGTGACCAAAGCCGCCGGTTCGCACTACCTGCTGATTGCCGCGCTGAACAAGGCCGGCTTGAAGTTTTCCGACATTGAGCCGGCCTACCTGTCACCGGCCGATGGCCGCGCCGCCTTCGAGAACAACAAGGTCGACGCCTGGGTCACCTGGGAACCCTTCCTCAGCGGCGTGCAACGCCAACTGCCGACCCGCACCCTGGCGGACGGCACCGGCCTGGCCAGTTACAAGCGCTACTACCTGACCAGCGACACCTACGCCAAAGAGCATCCGCAAGTCCTGAAACTGGTTTACGAGCAACTGCACAAGGCCGGCGCCTGGGTAAAGCACAACCCGCGTGACGCCGCACAAGTACTCGGCCCGTTGTGGGGCAACCTGGATGTGGAAACCGTCGAGACGGCCAATGCTCATCGCAGTTACCAGGTGCAACCGGTGAAAGCCGATCAGTTGGGCGAACAGCAAAAAATCGCCGATGCGTTTTTTGCCGAGGGTTTGTTGCCCAAAGCGGTGGATGCCAAAGACGTCGAGATCTGGAAACCCTAGTGCCGGCTGCCTTTCTTTCAGCCAGCCACCAAAGAACCAAAACGAATTACAAAATACAAAATCAGTATTTATCGTTATAAAAAATTCCGAGTATTGTCAGCTCATCCCGTCATTCATTACACAGTGAAGTGCCCCATGAATCCGACTGATAACGTCATCGACTTCGCCAGCTACTGCAAACGCAAACAGGCTCAGCAACGGGCACGGGCCATGTGGGAAATGTACGCACGCAATGCCGGCTTGCAGGCCTACCAATGGGTGCAAGCGGCCAAGTCTTCCGAGACGCGTCACGCGTGAACGTGCAGCAACCCTCGCGCTTTCTGGCGAGCGCCGACGAACCTGGGCTGGATTTGAATAACCTGGAATCTCTGGAGGAAGACCCGATCTGCGAGCGTGTCGCGCAGAACCTGCAACGCCTGCGTGGCAAGCGGCATCTGTCCCTCGATGCCCTCGCCCGTCAGTGCGGTGTGAGCCGGGCGATGCTGGCGCAGATCGAATCCGGGCGTAGCGTGCCGTCGATCAAAGTGCTGTGCAAAATCGCCAAGGGTTTGAAGGTCTCGGTGGCCGCGTTTCTTGAGCATCGGGCCTTCGAAGGCGTGGCGGTGCTGTCGGCAAGCCAGAGCAAACGCCTGGTCAGTGCCAGCGGTGCGTTTGTCAGCCGTGCACTGTTTCCATTCGACGTGGCGCGCCAATCGGAGTTTTACGAACTGCGCCTGAGCCCATTGGGCGAGGACATTTCCGAGGGTCATGGTCCCGGCGTGCAGGAGAACCTGGTGGTGTCGCAAGGGGTGCTGGAAATCAGCGTCAATGACGAGCGTTATCTGTTGTCGACCGGCGATTCGATCCTGTTCTATGCCGACCAGCCGCACCGCTATCGCAACCCCGCCGACAGCGAGGCGGTGGCGTATCTGGTGGTCACTTACCCCGAACGCCTGGACTGACAAATACCGAACCTGGTCTGACAAACACCGAATCTGGTTTGACAAACACCGAACCTGTAGGAGCCAGGCTTGCCGGCGAAGGGGCCCTCAAGTACGCCTTCGCCGGCAAGCCTGGCTCCTACGAAAGGCAAAGGCAAAGGCAAAGGCAAAGGCAAAGGCAAAGGCAAAGGCAAAGGCAAAGGCAAAGGCACAGCAAAAGCACATGAAAAAGCCCGGCCAATTCGCATTAGCCGGGCTTTTTCAATGGCAATGGATCAGCAGGTGCAGCACATCAACGGCATGCCGTTGCAGCTCATCATCATTGGCATGCTGCAGTCGTTCATCATTTTCATCATCAGGTTGCAGCAGTTTTTCATCATGTCCATGTTCATACCGGCCATCGGCATGATTTTGCACATCATGCTGTCGTCCATCATCGTGCATTCCATCACGCACTTCATCGATGGCATCGGCATGCCCATCATCGGCATTGGCATCATCATGTTCATCATCGGCATGGCCATGGCCGACTGGGACATGCACATCATGCTCATGTTGCCGCAATCCATCATCATCGGCATGCCGCAGTTCATCATCATCTGCATCATTTCAGCGCTGTTCTTGAACATCGCCATGTCCATGCCAGCGGCCGGCATCATCTTGCACATCATGCCGTCGTCCATCATGTCGCAGGTCATGGTCGCCATCATCATCGGCATGCCCATCATCGGCATCATTGGCATATTGGCGTTCATCGGCATTTGCATCTGCATGGCGTTCATCATGGTGGTGTTCCCTGAAGGTTCGATAGGTGGACGAAGCTGATGGGGAGGATTCTAAGGATTGACCAACACGCAGCAAGATGGCGATCAAACAGCCGGAATGCATGCTCAAGCGACTTTAAACAGGTGGATGGAACGGAATTATCTGCTGCTGCGAACCTTCAGCTTTCATTGCAGATGCGATGCAGACTGGAGCGCGTTTCTGTCGGTTATCGATATGCGATGCGAGACTATATAAATAACCGAAAGAAATAATCGATCTAACGCTGGCGCAGATTCTTACTGACTGGAAAACACCTGCGCATCGGTGAACTTCTCCACGTCGACGCGATGGGGAAAGATCTTCTTCTCCACGAATAAATCATCAACCTGCTGCAACGCCTGAACGTCACGCACCTCGATCGGCAATAGCGACTCATCAGCCCAGCTGCGCAGCCGCTGCGAGACGTCCAGCGACACATCGTTGGCCTTGGCGAACACCCGCGCGTATTCATCGGGATTCTGCCGCGCCAAATCGGCGACGCTGTGAATCGGTGAGTCGTGTGGGACGAGAATCGCGATCCCCCGGGATTGGCTGCGCCGCACCGCGACAATGCGCAACGGCGTGCCACCGGTTGCTGCAGCGAGCACCGGCGTATCCCCCGTCGGCCCCAAATCCACAGCCCCGGCGCGCAAGGCTTCGAACAGCGGCGCGGCGCCCTGAAAGTTGGCCCACTGCACCTTGTACGCAATGCCCTCCAGCGCATTGGCGGCCTCGACCACCGTGCGCAGGCCCTTGGCTTGATCACCGAGGATCAGCGTGACACTGGACAGATCCGCCTGGGCTTTTGACTCGATGGCATCACCGCAGCCGCTGAGCAACAGCGCAGCACCTGAAAGCAACACCATCGCCGATTGCCATAGACGTCGATCACGCATGGGCAAACCGCCGGATCGCAGACTGACGCTCAACCACCGCCGCCGTTTCCACTTCGACACCCAACAGGCTCAGCAGCCGTGCGCGAATCGCCTGGAAACCGTCCTGCCCGGTGTCGCGGCTGCGGGGCAAGTCGATGGTCAGTTGCTCGGCAATCTTGCCGTTGGCCAGCACGATCACCCGGTCGGCGAGCAGGATCGCTTCGTCCACGTAGTGGGTCACCAGCAGCACCGCCGGCGTGTGTTTGCGCCACAACTCGATGATCAGCCGATGCATCTTGATTCGGGTCAGGGCATCGAGGGCGGCGAAGGGTTCGTCGAGCAGCAACAGCTTGGGTTCGCGCACCAGGCCACGGGCCAGAGCTACCCGCTGGGCTTCGCCGCCGGAGAGGGTCGCCGGGTAGGCTTCCAGCCGATGGGCCAGTCCGACTTCGGTCAGGGCTTGCACGGCGCGGGCCTTGGCGTCGGGGATGTGCAGGCCGAGGACCACGTTTTTCCAGGCGCGTTTCCACGGCATCAGGCGCGGCTCCTGAAACACCGCCGCCCGGGCCTTGGGTACGCGCAACTGGCCGCTGTCGATGCTGTCGAGCCCGGCCAGGCTACGCAACAACGTGGTCTTGCCGGAACCGCTGGCCCCGAGCAGCGCGACGAATTCGCCGGGTGCGATGTCCAGGTCCAGGCCATCGATGACCCGTTGCTGACCGAACTGGCGCACCACGTTTCGCAGTTGCACCGGTGCTTCTGATTGCAGGTTTTTTGCCGTGAGCGTCGACATGTCAATTCCTCACAAAAGATGGGCGCCAGGCCAGGGCGAAACGCTCCAGCGTGCGGATCAGTCCGTCGATCAACAAACCGAGGACGCTGTAAATCAACAGGCAGATCACGATCACGTCAGTGCGCATAAAGTCCCGGGCATCACTGGCCAGAAAGCCGATGCCGGCGGTGGTGTTGATCTGCTCGACGAACACCAGGGCCAGCCAGGAAATGCCCAGGGAATAGCGCAAGCCGACGAAGAATGAAGGCAAGGAGCCCGGCAGGATCACGTGCCAGATCAGCTCGCGACGATTCAGGCCCAGGGTGTTGGCGGCCTCGATCAGCTTGGGGTCGATGTTGCGGATACCAGAGAACAGATTGAGGTACACCGGGAAGGTGGTGCCGGTGACGATCAGCGCGATCTTGGTGAACTCGCCGATGCCGAACCAGAGGATGAACAGCGGCACCAGCGCCAGGGAAGGAATGGTGCGCAGCATCTGCATCGGTGAGTCGAGGATCACCTCGCCGCGCTTCGACAGCCCGGTGATCAGCGCCGCTACGACACCGATACTGACGCCGATGCTCAAGCCCAGCAGCGCGCGCTGCAGGGAAACCAACAGATGTTTGCCCAACTCGCCAGAGATGATCATCGCCCAGAGCGTGCCGCCAATCTGCGACGGTGCGGCGATGATGCGTTGCGGGATCAAGCCAAATTGTGAGGCCAGTTCCCACAACAACAGCAAGGCGATCGGGCTGAGCAGGCGCAGCAAAACTTCGGGGGTTCGCCAGTTGCGCAGCCAGTTGGGGAGCAGCCTTGAAGCCTCGGGGCGATCAACCGCCTTACTGACTGAAAACGAGCTGCTGGCGCTCTGTGTATCGAAGGTCTTTTCGGTCATCAGGCTTCCTTCCTCATCAAGAACATGGCTTCGGATTTATGCTATTCGTATAAGAAACGCCAGTGAAAGGCTTTTTAGGAATAACATAATATGATTAAAAATCAGATAGAAGATCATCCAGATAAATTATTTGCATAATTAAAGGGCTCAGGCCGCAGCCTCTGCGGCGCCTGCCTATTCCCCCGCTATAAAATGCGCATTACTGATATCTACAATTTCATATGATTCATTAAATTAATAATTAACTTAGAACAAATCGGCATTTCACAGCCCTGCCCTGCTGCGCCTACTTTCGACACCACGGACCGACCCCCTGCCCGGTGGAGGCTTGAATCACGCCTATCCAAAGACAAGGAACTCAGCATGAGCATCGAATTTATCGGCTACATCGGCGGCCATCATTCTTCGGAAATCCACCCGCGCAGCGGCCCGGTGTTGCAACCCGACTATGTAGAAACCGTCGCCCGCGCCCATGACGAGGCCGGGTTCGACCGCGCCCTGGTGGCGTTCCACTCCAACAGTCCAGACAGCACGCTGATTGCTTCCCACGCCGCCAGCGTGACGAAAAACCTGAAGTTCCTGATTGCCCATCGCCCGGGTTTCGCCGCACCGACGCTCGCCGCGCGGCAATTCACCACCCTGGATGTATTCAATGGCGGGCGCACCGCCGTGCACATCATCACCGGCGGCGATGACCGCGAACTGCGCGCCGATGGCAGCTACATCGACAAGGACGAGCGCTATGCCCGCACCGATGAATACCTCGACGTGCTGCGCCAGGAATGGACCCGCGAAAAGCCCTTCGACTATCAGGGCAAGTACTATCAGGTCGAGGGTGCGCACTCGTCGGTGAAGTCACCGCAGCAGCCGCACATCCCGATGTATTTTGGCGGCTCATCGGCGGCGGCCATTGAGGTGGCGGGCAAGCATGCGGACGTCTACGCGCTGTGGGGTGAAACCTATGAACAGGTGCGCGAAGTGGTGAACCAGGTGCGCGCCGAGGCCGCCAAGCATGGGCGCAGCATTCGCTTCAGCTTGTCGTTGCGCCCGATTCTGGCGGAGACCGAAGCGCAAGCCTGGGAGCGTGCCGAACGGATTCTGCAACAGGCCACGGCGCTGGCGGAACAAAATGGCTTTGTGCGGCGCGAACCACCGAATGAAGGTTCACGACGTCTGCTGGCGGCGGCGGCCCAAGGCACGCGGCTGGATAAGCGACTGTGGACCGGCATCGCCGGGCTGCTGGGTGCACAGGGCAATTCGACCTCGCTGGTGGGCACGCCGGAACAGGTGGCGGAAGCGTTGCTCGACTACTACGACCTGGGTATTACCACGTTCCTGATTCGTGGTTTTGATCCGCTGAATGACGCCATCGATTACGGCAAGCGCCTGATCCCGCTGACCCGGCAACTGGTGGCCGAGCGGGAGCGGCAGGCGGCGGAAAAAGTCGCCTGATGCCGGCGCACACGACAAAGGGGCTTACCTTACGGCAAGCCCCTGTTTTTTTTGTCGTGACACTCAACCTGTGGCGAGGGGGACCTTTGCTGACGCAATCCCAGGACCCCGCCGCAATGATGGACGCCTACACGGCCGCCTTCCGCGCGGCACTGGAAAACGACAATCGCATGTGCCTGTGCGGGATCCTCGCCGCCGAGCATCACGATCTTCCGGCCGAAGTGCGGGTCGGGGTGGACGGGTTCACCGACGCCAATGTGCGGTGGCTGGGCAAGGTGCTGGCGCTGAAACAACCCGAGGCTCAACCAGAGTCGCTGCAACGCCAGGCGCTATCGGTGTTTGCCGCCATTCAAGGGGCGCAACTGGTGTCCCGTGGGCGCAACGACATCACGATCCATGACCAAATGATCGAGTCCTACCGAGCGGCGGGCTTGATCCCCTGAGGGCGGAATCTGCTACTGTCTTGGCACTTTTTATCAATGACGATCTACGCCCATGACCCAGCCAACGCCTGATCCTCAAGCCGTCTGCGCCCCGATCACCAAAAGCGCGATTTTCATTGTCGCCACCGTGGCGCCCGGCAGCGATGCCGCAGAAAAAGTCCGCGGCTGGTGCGGTGACATCGCCGCCCTCACCCGCTCCGTCGGCAAGCGTGTGCCGACCGGTTACCTGTCCTGCGTCTGCGGTTTTGGCTCCAGTGCCTGGGACACGCTGTTCGGCGGCCCGCGCCCGGCGTCACTGCACGCCTTCCGCGAATTCGGCGATGAAGGTCGCCGAGCGCCGGCAACACCGGGGGACATTCTGCTGCACATTCGTGCGGACCAGATGGACCTGTGTTTCGAACTGGCCACACAGTTGCTCTCGGCCCTGGGCGATGCGGTAGCGGTAGTCGATGAGGTCCAGGGTTTCCGTTATTTCGACATGCGCAGCATCATCGGTTTTGTCGACGGCACGGAGAATCCGGATGATCGGCACATGGCCAGGTTCACGCTCATTGGTGATGAAGACCCGGCGTTTGCCGGCGGCAGCTACGTGCTGGTCCAGAAGTATCTGCACAAGATGGACGCGTGGAACGGGCTGTCCGTCGAGGCTCAGGAACGCGTTATCGGCCGTACGAAACTGTCCGATATCGAACTGGGTGACGCGGTGAAACCGACCAATTCCCACAGTTCTTTGACCACCATCACCAAAGACGGCGAGGAGGTAAAAATCCTCCGCGACAACATGCCGTTCGGGCGGCCAGGCGCGGGCGAGTTTGGCACCTACTTCATCGGCTATGCCCGCTCGCCGGAACCGATTGAACTGATGTTGGAGAACATGTTTGTCGGCCGGCCGGCGGGCAACTATGACCGCTTGCTGGATTTCAGCACGGCGGTCACGGGTGGGTTGTTCTTTGTGCCTTCGGCGGATTTGCTTGAAGAATTGGCGGATCGCGCGCCTTAAGCAAGGCCTTAAAAAGGGGACACCCATTAGCCTTGACTGGAGACCGGCTAATGGGTGTCCCCTTTTTTCATTCTTTGTACGCCGTATCCGTGCGCTCCAACTGCCGGATCAACGCATTCCAATGCCGCGCCACACCCGGCCCGTCGCCACTTTTGAACACTTCGGCCTGTTTCTCGACCTTGGCCACCACCTCGGCCGGCGGGAAGATCAGCTCGGCATTGCCGCCGGCCTGAGCGGCGATCTGGATATTGCACGCCCGCTCCAGGCCATGCAGTTGCTGGAATGCGTGCTCAACGCTGACGCCGGCGGTCAGCAGACCGTGGTTACGCAGGATCAGTACACTCTTGTCCCCGAGGTCCGCCACCAACCGTTCCCGCTCGTCCAGGTCCAGGGCGACGCCTTCGTAACCGTGGTAAGCCACGCGCCCGGAGAAACCAATGGAATGCTGGGAGATCGGCAGCAACCCGTCACGCTGGGCCGACACCGCGATGCCGTCGCGAGTATGGGTATGCAGCACCGCTTGCAGATCCGGCCGCGCGCCGTGGATGGCGCTATGGATGACGTAGCCTGCGTAGTTGATGCCCAGGCCTGTCGGGTCGTCGACGATTGTGCCGTCGAGGTCGACCTTGACCAGGTTGGAGGCGCTGATTTCATCAAACAACAGGCCGAAGGCATTGATCAGGAAATGCTCATCGGGCCCCGGCACCCGGGCGGAAAAGTGCGTGTAGATGTGGTCGGTCCACTTGAACAGCGCTGCCAACCGATAGGCCGCCGCCAGCTTGACCCGCACTTCCCATTCTTCGGGGGTGACGCGCTGGCGAACATTTTTCGAGACGCTGGATAACGGGCTGACGCTGCTCATGGCAAAACTTCCTGGATGGCCTTAAGAATTGCAGCCAGCCTAGGGGAAGCGAAAAAATAATAAAAAGCACATTTTAATCTAAGCTAATTATCATTTTTTTTTATGTCTTGAGACGTTCCTCATGCCGCACTCTTGATCTTCTGCAGCGACCCGGCGACCAGTTTGCCAAAGGCATCCACCGGCCCTTGCAGGTTGCCGAGAAAGTGCGGGTAGATCAGCCACAGGTCCATCACCGGTTTGAAGTCCTTGAGCGGCACCACCGCCAACTGCTCGAAATGCGCGCTGCGCTCCAACAACGGGCGCGGCACCAGTCCGAGGCCCAAACCATCGGCGACCAGCCCCAGTTGCAACTCGGTGCCGAAGGTTTCCAGATTGACCCGCAGCGCCAGTCCTTGATCCGACAAGGTGCGTTGCAACCCGGCGCGGAAACCACAACCGTCGGGATTGAGAATCCAGCCACTCTGGTAGACGTCGGCGAGTTTGCACGGGCGCTTGGGCACTTGTGCCTTGGCACAGACCACCACCAATTCCATTTTGCCGATGGACTGGCCGACGATGTTGTCCGGGAAAATCTTCCCCGCCGGGAATAGTGCGGCGGCCGCATCCAGTTCACCGCGCTCGATCTTGCCCACCAATTGACTGCCCCAACCCGTTGCCACCTGGGCGCGCAACTCGGGGTATTCAACGCGCAGATGCTTGAGGGCATCGAGCAACACCACATCGCCGATGGTTTGCGGCACGCCCAGGCGCAGCAGGCCGGTGGGCGGCGCGTCGGTCGCCACCAGCTCGCGCAACGCGTCCATTTCCCGAAGGATCAAACGGCACTGTTCATACACCCGGGTTCCGATCAAAGTAGGCTTGAGCGGTTTGGTATTGCGGTCGAACAATTCCACGCCCAGGGCTTGCTCAAAGTTCTGCACGCGCCGGGTAATGGCGGGTTGGGTCAGCTGCAACGACTCGGCTGCGTGACTGATGGACTGGCAACGAATCACTTCGACGAAGGCATCGATATCATCAATTTTCATTTGGCCCGCACATAGAGAACAGTCAATAAGATGTCTGAAAAGCATAGTTCTATTGCTGAAATCTGGATAGCCCGAAGCTTCAGGCGTCCAGATCGATAACGATTAACGCTATTCAATCGAGTTATAAATTCCCTTCAGCTATAAGCTAATCATTTAAAAATTGCATATTAAGCAAAATCATTATGCTTAGATAACCCACATCAACCTTCGAAACCAACGATGGAATCGCCATGACCCAGGCCCGACACCCGGAGAGACTCAGAGCATTCATAGGCGCCCTGGCGGAATTGATCGACAGCAACCCGCGCGAGGGAGACCTGCTGCATCGCGGCGGCAAGCTGCTCGGGCAGTTGGTCAGCCATGACGACTGGCTGCCGGAAGACTTCGCCCGCCCCGACCCGGAGCGTTATCAGCAATTCCTGCTGCATGCCGATTCGCGACAGCGCTTCAGCGTGGTCAGTTTTGTCTGGGGGCCGGGGCAACGCACGCCGATCCACGATCACCGGGTCTGGGGCCTGATCGGCATGTTGCGCGGTGCGGAATATTCCCAGGGGTTCGCCCGCCACACCGATGGCACGCTGGTGCCCGAGGGCAACCGGATTCAACTGCAACCCGGCCAGGTCGAGGCCGTGTCGCCGAAGATTGGCGACATCCATCAAGTCAGCAACGCGTTTGACGACCAAGTGTCCATCAGCATTCATGTCTACGGCGCCAACATCGGTGCCGTGCGCCGCGCGGTGTATCAGCCCGACGGCAGCGAGAAACTGTTTATCTCCGGTTATTCCAACGCCTTTCTCCCCAACATCTGGGATCTGTCCAAAGAGAGCCAAGCCCTATGAGTATCGAACTGACCCGTTCCTTCGCTGATATTCGAAAGGCCCTGCTGAACAAGGAAGAACTGGCCCTGGTGGATGTGCGTGAAGAAGCGCCATTCGCTGAGGCGCATCCTTTGTTCGCGGCCAACATCCCCTTGTCGAAACTGGAACTGGAGGTGTATTCGCGGATTCCACGGCTCGATACCCCCCTGACCGTCTACGACAACGGCGAAGGCCTGGCACAGATTGCTGCGCAGCGCTTGCAGGGCCTGGGCTATGTGAATGTGGCCCTGTTGGAAGGTGGCCTGGACGGTTGGCGCCGCGCCGGTGGCGAGTTGTTTATCGACGTCAATGTGCCGAGCAAGGCCTTTGGCGAACTGGTGGAAAGCCAGCGCCACACGCCATCCCTGGCGGCGGAAGAAGTCCAGGCGTTGCTCGACAGCGAGGCCGACGTGGTGGTGCTCGATGCCCGGCGTTTCGATGAATACCAGACCATGAGCATTCCCACCGGGATCAGCGTTCCGGGCGCCGAGCTGGTCTTGCGCGCCCGGGAACTGGCGCCGGACCCGACGACGCGGATCATCGTCAACTGCGCCGGGCGCACCCGCAGCATCATCGGCACGCAGTCGCTGATCAACTCCGGCATTCCGAACCCGGTTGCCGCCTTGCGCAACGGCACCATCGGCTGGACCCTCGCCGGTCAGAAACTGCAACATGGCCAGTCGCGCCGATTTGCGCCGACCAGCGAAGAGCATCGGCACATCGCGGCCAAGGATGCCCGTCGGGTCGCCGATAAGGCACTGGTAGGCCGCGCCACCCTGGCTGATCTTCAGCGCTGGCAGCAGGAATCGACGCGCAGCACTTATCTGTTCGATGTGCGTACGCCGGAAGAATTTGAACAAGGTCACCTGCCCACCGCCCGCTCGACCCCCGGCGGCCAACTGGTGCAGGAAACCGATCACTTCGCCAGTGTGCGCGGTGCACGTTTGGTGCTGGTGGATGACGACGGCGTGCGCGCCAATATGTCGGCGTCCTGGCTCTCGCAACTCGGTTGGGAGGTGCATGTGCTGGATGACGTGCAGCCTGCGCATTTCAGCGAAACGGGGACTTGGCAGGCGCCGGTGCCTGCGTCGCAGCAAGCCGAGGAAATCAGCCCCGAAACCCTGGCCGAATGGCTGGCTCATGGCGACAGTGTGGTGCTGGATTTCACCAGCAGCGCCAACTACGTCAAACGCCACATCCCCGGTGCCTGGTGGACGCTGCGCGGGCAATTAAGCGAAGCGCTGAACAACGTACCGACCGCGCAACGCTATGTGCTGGCCTGCGGCAGCAGCCAATTGGCGCGGCTGGCGGTCGCCGAAGTCGAGGCCTTGACCGGCAAACCGGTGTTCCTGCTCAAGGGCGGCACGGCCAGTTGGGTCGCCGCGCAACTGCCGCTGGAGGATGGCGAAACACACCTCGCGTCGCCGCGCATCGACCGCTATCGCCGCCCCTATGAAGGCACCGACAGCCCGCGTGAAGCCATGCAGGCGTATCTGGATTGGGAATATGGTTTGGTCGCGCAACTGGCCCGCGATGCTACCCATGGCTTCTTCGTGATCTGAATAATCCGCGCTCCTGGCCTTGCAGGCATAGGGGCAAACCCACCGACATCCGACCCCTCTCCGGGTGGAGGCTGCATCCACCTGGAGAGGATTTACCCATGCCCGCCGCCTTGCGCACCGACGCCTATTACGCCGCAGCAGCCCTGAGCCTGCTCGCCATCAGCCTCCACGCCCACGCCGAAAACACTGAGCCGGATAAAACACTCAGCACCGTGGTCGTCACCGGCAACCGTGGCAATCAACCGCGCACCATCACCGACAGCCCCTCGCCCATCGATGTGATCAGCGCCGAGCAATTGCAGGCCAGTGGCAAGGTCGGGCTCAAGGAATTGCTCTCGCGCCTGCTGCCTTCCTTCAACCTGCCGGCGATCAACGGCGGCGGGACGTCCTGGTCGGTGCGCGGCGTGACCATGCGCGGGCTGTCCGGGGATCAGGTGCTGGTGCTGGTCAACGGCAAGCGCTCGAACTGCCGATTCAGGATGACCTGACGTTCTATTCCTTTTCCACCGCCAGCTACATGGAAACCACCAAGGTCACCGGCAACTATCGACCCAACGACATCACCTCCCTGGCTGGCGACCCGGACACGCCCTACCCCGACGGCGTACACGCCCAGCGCCGCAACCGCACCATCGACTTCCAGTTCGCCGGTGGTTTCAAGGGCGAGGTCGGTGGCTACAAATACGGGCAGTTTTCGCCGTTCGGCTTTGGCGGGGCGTATTACTACACGCGGTTGGCGTACAACTTCTGATCCCCGCATGATCGTTCCCACGCGGAGCATGGGAACGACCATGCACACCACCAACCTGTAGGAGCGAGGCTTGCCCGCGAAGAACGATGACACGGCATACCTGAAAAATCGCGTCGTCTGCTTCGCGGGCAAGCCTCGCTCCTACAGGTTATCGATCGTTCCCACGCTCTGCGTGGGAATGCCTCAACGGACGCTCCGCGTTCGGCTCTGAATGGAACGCGGAGCGTCCCGGGCTGCATTCCCACGCGGAGCATGGGAACGATCATGCACACCACCGACCTGTAGGAGCGAGGCTTGCCCGCGAACAACGATGACACGGCATACCTGAAAAATCGCGCCGTCTGCTTCGCGGGCAAGCCTCGTTCCTACAGGTTATCGCTCGTTCCCACGCTCTGCGTGGGAATGCCTCAACGGACGCTCCGCGTTCGGCTCTGAATGGGACGCGGAGCGTCCCGGGCTGCATTCGCACGCGGAGCGTGGGAACGATCATGCACACCACCGACCTGTAGGAGCGAGGCTTGCCCGCGAACAACGATGACGCGGCATACCTGAAAAATCGCGTCGTCTGCTTCGCGGGCAAGCCTCGCTCCTACAGGTTATTGATCGTTCCTACGCTCTGCGTGGGAATGCCTCAACGGACGCTCCGCGTTCGGCTCTGAATGGGACGCGGAGCGTCCCGGGCTGCATTCGCACGCGGAGCGTGGGAACGATCAGCGCACGACTTAAATGCATTTATTTCATATTGAACATCGTGATAATCAGCTTACTTAATAATTAGCATATAACCATAAAGACTTTCCCAACGGCTTTTTATAGAGATAACGTCAACCCCAGACCGACCCCTTCTCCAGGCGGAGGCCACACGAACCCGCCTGGAGCTTGTCATGTCACTCAAACCGCTGTTGTTGAGCCTCTTCTGCACCCTGGGCTTCACCGCCATCAGCCATGCCGCCGACCTGCAACCCTTGCTGGTAGCCAATCAAAAATCCTCGATCAAGGTGCTGCTGGACGTCTCCGGCGAATTGAAGGATGTGCCCTACGACATCCAGTTCTCCGAATTCCCCGCCGCCGCGCCGCTGGGCGAAGCGCTGAATGCTGGGGCGGTGGACATCGGCGCCCTCGGTGATGCGCCTTATGTGTTCGCCCTCGGCGCCGGTGCACCGCTCAAAGTGGTCAGCATCATCCACGCCGAAGGTCGCTACACCACGGCCATTCTCGCGCTCAAGGATTCGCCGCTGAACAACGCCAGCGACCTCAAGGGCAAGCGCATCGTCACCACTCGCGGCTCCATCGGCCACTTCCTGGCGATCAAGGCCCTGCGCAGCGTCGGCCTGAGCACCCACGACGTGCAGTTCATCTACCTGATGCCCAGCGAATCGAGAATCCTGCTGGACAACGGCAGCGCCGACGCCTGGTCGACCTGGGACCCTTACACCACGATTTCCACCACCCAAAGCCAGGTCAAGGTCCTGGCCAGCGGCGACACCCTGCTGACCAACCATTTGTATCTGGCCGCCACCAGCCAGGCGATCGCAGGCAAGCGCCAGCAACTGGACGATTTCGTCGCCCGGGTCGACCGCGCCTACCGCTGGACCAACGCCCACCCCGAGGAATACGCCGCCGCCCAGGCCAAGGTCACCGGCCTGTCGCTGGCCGTGCATGTCGCGGTGAATAAAGGCACGCACATGCAACCGGTGACGATTGACGACACGGTGATCAGCGGCCTGCAAACCACCGCCGACATCTATCAGGAAGAAGGCATTCTCACTAAACACATCGACGTCTCCCAAGGCTTCGACAAGCGCTTCAACGCCCAGCGTGCCCCGATCAGCCAGGCATCGCGCTAATTCAGGAGTAAGAACCATGAGCAAACAACGTCAACTGAAACTCGGTGCGATGGTCCATGGCGTCGGCCACGGCTGGGGCGAATGGCGCCACCCGCAGGCCCAGCCCAACGCCAGCGTGAATTTCGACTTCTACAAGCAGCAGACGCAACTGGCCGAAGGGGCGAAGTTTGACTTCGTGTTTATCGCCGACAGCCTGCACATCCACGAAAAGTCCAGCCCGCATTACCTCAATCGCTTCGAGCCGCTGACCATCCTTTCGGCGCTGGCGGCGACCACGAAACATATCGGCCTCGTGGCGACCGTCACCGTCAGCTACACCGAACCGTTCCAGGTCGCGCGTCAATTTGCATCCCTGGACCACATCAGCGGCGGTCGCGCCGGTTGGAACGTGGTGACCTCCTGGCTCAGCGGCACCGCCGATAACTTCGGCAAGGCCGAACACCCGCCCCACGCCGTGCGCTACCGCATCGCCAAGGAACACGTAGAAGTGGTCAAGGGTTTGTGGGATTCCTGGGAAGACGACGCCTTCGCCTACAACAAGCAAAGCGGTGAATTTTTCACCCCCGGCAAACTGCATGCGCTGGAGCACAAGGGTGAGTTTTTCTCAGTCAAAGGGCCGCTGAATATCGCTCGTTCACAGCAAGGCCAACCGGTGATTTTCCAGGCTGGCACCTCGGAGGCCGGGCGCAATTTCGCGGCCGAGAACTCCGATGCGATTTTCGTCAGCCCCGAAACCTTCGATGAAGCCAAAGCCTACTACCAAGACCTGAAACAACGGGCCAGCGGCTTCGGCCGGGATGCGCAGAAGCTGTCGATCCTGCCGGGCATCCGCCCCATCGTGGGCCGCGACGAAGCGGAAGTGGAAAGTCGTTATCAGCAAGCGGTGGAACTGGTCAGCATCGAAGACGCGATCGTCGCCCTCGGCCGGCCATTCAATGACCATGACTTCAGCCAGTACCCGCTGGATGCGCCGTTCCCCGAATTGGGTGATTTGGGCGCCAACAGCCAGAAAGGCGGGTCCGACCGGATCAAGCAACTGGCCAAGGACGAAGGCCTGACCTTGCGTCAGGTGGCCCTGCGTTTCTCCCGGCCACGCCGGGATTTCGTCGGCACGCCCGAGCAGGTTGCCGACGCCCTGCAAACCTGGTTCGAGGCCGGTGCCGCCGACGGTTTCATCATCAATTCCTTGCTGCCCGATGGCTTGCAGTACTTCACCGAATGGGTGGTGCCGCTGTTGCAACAACGGGGCCTGTTTCGCGAGGAGTACAGCGGTAACACCCTGCGCGACAACCTGGGTCTGGACGTCCCTGCCAACCGTCACGCCGCCCTTCAAACCGAAGAGAAAAGCGAGGCCGTGGCATGAGCGAATCCCTCAATCAATTGCTCGCGGATCTGCACGCCGAACGCCTGGCGACCTGGGAGCCGGCGGCCCTGCAAGTCAATATCGATCAGCGTCAACGCCTGGTCGATGAGGCTCGGACCGAGGACTTCGTCAAGGTCGGCGACACCCTTGAGCCTTTCACGCTGTTGAAGGTTGAAGGCGGCGAACTGAGCCGCGACGAATTACTCGCCAACGGTCCGGCGGTGCTGATTTTCTTCCGCTTCGCCGGTTGCCCGGCCTGCAACATCGCCCTGCCCTGGTACCAGCGGCGGCTCTATCCGCAACTGCACGCGCTAGGGGTTCCGTTGGTGGCGGTCAGCCCGCAGGTGCCGGAACGCCTGGTCGAAATCAAGACCCGGCACAGCCTGGAACTGCAAGTGGCCAGCGACCCGGACAACCAGCTCGGCCGGCGCCTGGGCATTCTCTACAGCTTCGATGAAGCCTCGCGCAAAGCCTCGCTGGCCAAGGGCGCCGGCATCGGTGAAATCACTGGCACCGGCACCTGGGAATTACCGCAACCGACTGTGGTGGTGATCACACAGGACGGCACCGTGGCCTTCGCCGAAGTCAGCCCGGACTGGCTGGTACGCACCGAAGCCGACCCGGTGTTGCGCGCCGTTGAACAACTGCTCGGGCAACTCCCCGCGCGAATCGCTATCTGACCAGAGCCTGACCATGACGAAAAACATTCAACAGGGACAGTTCAATCGTCGCGGCTTCCTGACGGCCAGTTCGATTGCCGTAGGTGCGTTGGGGCTGTCCTCCCTGGGCCTGGGCGCCCGCGCCTTCGCGCAAAACACCTCGCTGTCGGACCTGACGCTGGGCGTCGCCACCTACCGTGGCCAGGAGTCGTACTTCACCGAAGACGCCGGTACCGCCAACCGCCCGTATAAGGTCGATTACGCGGAGTTCGCCGGCGGCAACCTGATCGTCGAAGCGCTGGCCTCGGGCAGTCTGGACATCGGTTCCATGAGCGAGATCCCGCCGATCTTCTCGATCCAGAGCCATCGCCAGCCGAAGCTGATCGCGGTGATTCAAGGCGATGTGAACAACCAGGTGTTCCTGATCCCCAAGGACTCGACCCTCGAATCCGTCGGGCAATTGAAGGGCAAACGGGTCGGCTATGTGCGTTCCACCACCTCGCACTACTTTCTGATCAAGGCCTTGAAGGAACAGGGCCTGACCATGAAGGACATCACCGCTGTGGCCCTCACACCGCAGGACGGCTTCAGCGCTTTCCAGAGCGGCCAGCTCGATGCCTGGGTGATTTATGGCGTGTTTATCCAGTTGGCGAAGTTTCGCAGCGGCGCCCGGGTCCTGAAGACGGCCCAGGGCTATTTGTCCGGCAACTATTTGATGGCGGCACGCCCCGCCGCCCTGGAAGACCCGCTGCGCAAACAGGCGATTCAGGATTACTTGCAGCGCACCGCGCGCACCCTGGAATGGATCAACAACAACCCCGAGCCTTGGGCCGCCAAATCGGCGCAGTTGCTGGGCGTTGATAAAGCCGTGTTCCTCGACATGTACAACAGCCGCAGCCAGTCGTGGAAAGTCCTCGAAGTCGACGACCAGGCGATTGCCTCACAGCAGGAAGTGGCGGATCTGTTCTTTGATGCGGGGGTGTTGAGTGAGCGGCTGGATGTGGGGCCGTTGTGGGACAGGCAGTTCAGGTTGTTGCCGTTGTGAATTTCATGGCCGAACACCCAACCCCTGTGGCGAGGGAGCTTGCTTGTGGCGAGGGAGCTTGCTCCCGATGGGTCGCGAAGCGGCCCCCGCTTATCCCTGAAAAGCAGGGGACTGCTGCGCAGTCCGGCGGGAGCAAGCTCCCTCGCCACAGGCAAGCCCCCTCACCACATTTGACCTCATTGAAGCAGCTACCGGCTCTCACCTTTTGATCGAGTGAACCCACCATGAGTCTTTCCTCTCAACACGCTTCACCCCTGCGCTCCATCGAAGCAGCCAATGTCGAAGCGCTGCTGGAAACCCTCGGCGCACAACTGGCCGCCACGGCCCACGTCTATGACGAAAGCGGTGCGTTCCCTCAGGACAATTTCAACGTGCTGCACGAGCACGGCCTGGTCGCGCTCACCGTGCCCAAAGCCCTTGGCGGTGGCGGCGCGAACCTGAGCCAGGCGCGCAAGGCGATCAGCGCGATTGCCAAGGGCGAACCCTCGACGGCGTTGATCCTGGTGATGCAATACCTCCAGCACGCACGTCTGCAAGACAGTAAATCCTGGCCCGAGGCCCTGCGTCTGCAAGTGGCCCGGGACGCGGTCGAGCGCGGCGCATTGATCAACGCCCTGCGGGTCGAGCCCGACCTCGGCACTCCGGCCCGTGGCGGTTTGCCGGCCACCGTTGCCCGACGCACTGCCGCCGGTTGGCGCATCAGCGGGCGCAAGATCTATTCCACCGGCAGCCATGGCCTGACCTGGTTCAGCGTCTGGGCGCGCAGCACCGATGAAGATCCGCTGGTCGGTGCCTGGCTGGTGCACAAGGACACGCCGGGCATCAGCATCATTGAGGACTGGGATCACCTGGGCATGCGCGCCACGTGCAGCCATGAAGTGGTGTTCGACAATGTGCTGGTGCCGCTGGATCACGCGGTCAGCGTCAGCCCTTGGAGCGCACCGCAACCCGAGCTGGATGGCGATGGGTTCCTGTGGATGTCGGTGTTGTTGTCATCGGTCTACGACGGCGTTGCCCAAGCGGCCCGCGACTGGTTGGTCGGTTGGCTGGAACAACGCAAGCCGTCCAACCTCGGCGCGGCACTGTCGACCCTGCCGAGGTTTCAGGAAACGGTCGGCCACATCGACACGCTGTTGTTCGCCAACCGCAGCCTGCTGGATGCCGCCGCCGAAGGGCGCACGCCATCGAGCAACGCCGCGCAACTGAAATACCTGGTGACCGGCAACGCCATCCGCGCCGTCGAGCTGGCCATTGAAGCCTCCGGCAACCCCGGCCTGTCACGCCACAATCCGCTGCAGCGGCACTACCGAGATGTGCTCTGCAGTCGCGTCCATACACCGCAAAACGACGCCGTGCTGCAAGGCGTCGGCAAAGCCGTTTTCGCCCAGCGCCAACCGAAGGAACGCCCATGAGCCAGCTCGTGATTGCCAGTCAACTGGATGAAGACTTCAACGATGTGATCCGCCAGCGCCTCGCGCACACCCACCCCGGCGCTGAGGTCCTGGACGTGCCAATTGGCGTGCCCAGCGACCTGCCCGCCGAAGTCAGTATTTTGCTGGCGCGTCCGATCAATGTGCGCGGCTACCTGGCGCCGGACACGCCGCCACCGGGCTGGCCTTATGGCTTGAAGTGGATTCAAGTGGTGTCGTCCGGTATCGACTTCTACCCCACATGGCTGTTCGACGGCCCTCCGGTGAGCACGTCCCGAGGCAGCGCCGCCGAGAACATCGCCGAGTTTGCCTTGGCCGCGATCTTCGCCGCCGCCAAGCATCTGCCGGATATCTGGGTGCATGACTCACACTGGAATTTCACCGCGCTGACACCGCTCAAGGGCACGACGTTGGGGATTCTCGGCTTCGGTGCGATTGGCCGCAGCCTGGCGGCGAAGGCCCACGCCCTGGACATACATGTCATGGCGCTACGACAGAGCCAGGCGCCCTTCGAGGTTGAAGGCGTCGAGGCCGCGCGGGATATCCACGAGTTGTTTACCCGGTCCGATCATTTGGTGCTGGCCGCACCGTTGACCGCTGCGACCCGACACATCGTCAATAGCGCGGTGCTGGCCAGCGCCAAACCCGGTCTGCACCTGATCAACATTGCCCGGGGTGGTTTGCTCGATCACGGGGCGTTGCTGGAAGCGCTGGACAGCGGCGCGATTGGCCTGGCTTCGCTGGACGTGACCGAGCCCGAGCCGCTACCTGACGGGCATCCACTCTACGCCCATCCAAGGGTGCGTCTGTCGCCGCATACCTCGGCGATTTCCAGTAACAGCCGGCATGAGATTGCCGACAGTTTCCTGGCCAATCTTGAGCGTTTCCTGAATGGCTTGGCGCCGGAGAACCTGGCGAACGTACAGCGCGGGTATTGATCTAGGCTGTCTTGAACCCATTCAAGAACAGCCGGAGGTTGTCATGCAGCTCGAAGGTTCCTGCCATTGCGGCGCGGTGTCGTTCAGTCTGACCAGCGCCCACCCCTACCCTTATCAGCGCTGCTACTGCTCGATCTGCCGCAAGACCCAGGGCGGGGGCGGTTACGCCATCAACCTCAGTGGCGATGCGGACAGCCTGAAGGTCAACGGGCGCAAGCACATCGCGATCTACCATGCGCGGCTCAAGGAGGAAGGCGACAAACGCGCCCACCGCAGCACCGCCGAACGGCATTTCTGTTCGGTGTGCGGCTCGGGGTTATGGCTGTTCAGTCCTGAATGGCCGGAGCTGATTCACCCGTTTGCCTCGGTTATCGACACGCCGTTGCCGGTGCCGCCGCAGAACACGCATTTGATGCTGGGTTCGAAAGCGTCGTGGGTGGAGGTCGAGCTGAAGCCTAAGGATCAGGAGTTCGAGGTCTATCCCGAAGAGTCCATCGCTGATTGGCATAAACGCCTCGGTTTGGAAAAGTGAACAGATCTGCAGTGGTGAGGAAACTCAATTGTGGCGAGAGGGCTTGTCGGAATGCCGCATCACCCCGTTCGGTTGCGCAGCAGTCGTAAT
Organism: Pseudomonas sp. Emmai; assembly: GCF_055179735.1. Classification (NCBI taxonomy): domain Bacteria; kingdom Pseudomonadati; phylum Pseudomonadota; class Gammaproteobacteria; order Pseudomonadales; family Pseudomonadaceae; genus Pseudomonas; species Pseudomonas sp. Emmai. The sequence continues at coordinate 4,399,110 of NZ_CM143685.1, forward strand.
TCCTGCTCGCGTGGTGTGACAGGAGGAATGCCGGGGCCGCTTCGCGACCCAACGGGGGCAAGCCCCCTCGCCACAACGAACGCCTTGCCACCGGTTATTCGCCGCACCACAGAACCCCTTCACAGTCTTTGACAGTTTCCCGACAAAGCTCTCAAAGATCGCTGGCCACCCGCCGCCTAGCATGGGCGCATCCAAATTCCCTCGGGTGCTCCCATGTTTCGTTCCATGTGTTTATCGCTGACTTCGCTGTGCCTGCTCGTGTACATCGGCGCGAGTGATGTGCGCAAGGACCGCAAGACCGTTGCCGATTGATGAGCGCTGGCGTTTGACCACGGTGCTGGCGGTGCAGTATCTGGCGAGCGAGGCGGCGGACAGCCCGATTGTCGAGCGACGGTTGCAGACGTCGTTGGCTGGGCAGGTGGTTTATGCCTTCTAAGATTGTTCCCACGCTCTGCGTGGGAATGCAGCCCGGGACGCTCTGCGTCCCATGGGAACGCGGAGCGTCCCTTGAAGCATTTCCCACGCTCTGCGTGGGAACGATCATCCGTAGGAGCGAGGCTTGCCCGCGAAGGCGTCCTCAAGAACGACACTAATCCAAATGCGCCCACGTCATGCGAAACGACGCCCCACCCCACGGCGAATCCACCACTTCCACCTGCCCACCGTGGGACTGCGAAACCCGCCGCACCAACGCCAGGCCCAAGCCAAAACCGCCGGTACGCCGATCCCGACTGGCGTCCAGCCGCGAGAACGGTTCGAAGATCTTTTCCCGCCCGTCCAGCGGCACGCCCGGCCCGTCATCGTTGACCTGCACTTCGTAGCGATCATCGTTGCGCACCAGCGACACCTCGACGCGCCTGTCGGCATAACGAATGGCATTGCGCAGCAGGTTGATCACCGCCCGGGCCATGAAGCGCGGCTCGATCCGCACCTCATCAATCTGGCACTCGACAATCAGCAACTGCACCCCCGCCGCTTCCGCCTCCAGCGCCACACTGCCGACCACGCTGTCGAGCCAACTGCTGGCCTGGATATTCTCGCGGTTGATCACCGTGGCGCCACGCTCAAGGCTGGCGTAAGTCAGCAGTTCAGAGACCATTTCTTCCAGTTCGCCCAGGTCGGCGTACATGTCGGCGATCAGCTCGCGGTTCTGGGTCGGATCGGGTTGTTGCTTGAGCTGATCGAGTTCGAACGACAACCGCGCAATCGGTGTACGCAGTTCATGGGACACCGCGTTGGTCAGCTCGCGCTGATTGGCGATCAGGCCTTCAATGCGCGCCGCCATCAGGTTGAAGTGTTCGGCCAGGTCGCGGATGTTCGAGCGCTTGGACAGCTGGATCCGCGACGACAGATCGTTATCGCCAAAGCGCTCGGCGGCCAGGCGCAGTTTCTCCAGATCCCGCCAGTGCGGCCGCACCCAGAAAAACAGCACGATACCGATCAAAACCGCCAGCATCAGGTAGGCCGCCGCGATATAGAACGGCATCAGGCTGGGTTCCGCCGGGAGCTTGATGCTCAGCAGTTGCGAGCCGCCATCAATGGTGGAAATGAACTGCGTGTATTTCTCCCGAATCACCAGCATGCCGTTGGCCAACAGGGCTTTTTCCTGGTCATCGAGGGCCAGTTGATCAGCCTCGACCAGCGTCAGCCCCAAGCCATAATGCGGACGCAAGGCCTCCAATTGCTGCTCGCGCCCCGGCCCTTCCAGGCCGCGCAACTGCTCCACCAGCGTATACGCCTGACCGCGCACGGCTTCGCGATTGTAGGCCTGCATCTGGTTGTCGAGCAGTGCGTTGAAGGTGTGTTCGACCGTCTGCAACGCCAGCACCAGCCCCACGGCCAGCATCAGGTACAAACCCAGAAATAACCGCAGCATCTAAAGCTCCCACGCGAACGGATTGAACAGGTAACCCTTGCCCCAGACGGTCTTGATGCACACCGGCTCCCGGGGATTGTCCTTGAGTTTGGCCCGCAGTTTGCTGATGTAGACGTCGACGCTGCGGTTGAGGCCGTCGAAGGCGATGCCGCGCATGCGGTTGAGGATGTCGTCGCGGGACAGGATCTTGCCGGCGGCGCTGGCCAGCAGCCACAGCAGCTCGAATTCCATGGTGGTCAGCTCGATGCCCTCGCCCGCCAGGCGCACTTCGCGGCAGCTGCGGTCGATGCTCAAGTGGCCGAATTCCAGGGCGCTGCACACGCTGGTGTCCGGCGTCTGCCGACGTTGCAAGGCGCGCAAACGGGCGAGCAGCACCGGGGGCTTGATCGGTTTGATCACGTAGTCGTCGGCGCCGGACTCCAGGCCGAGGATATGATCGAGGTCGTCTTCCTTGGCGGTGAGGATCACGATCGGCGTGTCGGACACGCTGCGAATCTCGCGGCACACGTGCAGGCCGCTCTGACCCGGCAACATCAGGTCGAGCACGACGATTTTCGGTTTGAATTCCAGAAATGCGGCCAACGCCAGGTCGCCGCGGTGCACCGCCCGGACCTCGAAGCCATGTTGGGACAGGAAATGCGCAATCAGCCCGGCGAGCTTTTCGTCGTCTTCCACCAGCAAAACTTTGCCAAAACCCAGGTTATCCATAACGACCGCGTGCCAACCCTTGTTTGAAGTGGGCGGCATTATGGCGGCAATCAGTGACGAGACGGAGATAGCAGGCAGCAAAAACCGGCCATGGGGGCCGATGTTTCATACTCTTAAGAGTTTTTAACAATATCGAATCAAAACATCACGACCGGCGGATGACGTCGCTTTTGTAGGAGCGAGGCTTGCCCGCGAAGGCGGTGTGTCATTCGACATTGATGTTGGATGATACGACGCCTTCGCGGGCAAGCCTCGCTCCTACAAGGGGATATGCGGCGGTTGATTGGGTTATGCGGCCGTCGGGATACCGCTGTGGAAACGGAATTCCACGTCCGGCGATTCGATCAGCTCTTGCTCGGCAGCGCGAACCCGGTCGATGACCTGAGCGATGTCCTTGGCGTCGCCGTACTGATAAGCCAGTTTCAGGTAACCCTGAAAATGCCGCGCCTCGCTTTTGAGCAAGCCAAAGTAGAACTTGCCCAGTTCTTCATCCAGATGTGGCACCAGCGCCTCGAAACGCTCGCAACTGCGGGCTTCGATGAAGGCGCCGACCACCAGGGTATCCACCAGTTTCACCGGCTCGTGGCTGCGCACCACTTTGCGCAGGCCCGAGGCATAGCGCCCGGCGGAGAGCTGGCGCAGCTCGATCTTGCGCTTTTTCATCAGGCGCATGACTTGTTCGTGGTGCACCAGCTCTTCCCGGGCCAGGCGCGACATCAGGTTGATCAGATCCACGTGGGAGTGGTACTTGGCGATCAGGCTCAACGCCGTGCTGGCGGCCTTGAATTCGCAGTTCTTGTGGTCGATCAGCAAGGTTTCCTGATCGGCCAGCGCGGCCTGGACCCAGCCGTCAGGGGTGCGGCAGCCGAGGAACTCGTGAATTTCGGGAAGGATCATGGGGCTCACGGATAAAAGGTTCAAAACGAAGTGCGCCGATTATACGGGCTTGTCGGCAGACCACCAGTCGCCGCCATTGATATGCATCAAGTCCCGTATTCCCGAGCAGCAACTATAGTTGTCCAACGCAGTGTTCTTTACTTCCTGGAGATCCCGACCATGCAAGCCATCCGCAGCATCCTGGTGGTCATCGAACCCGAACACTCGGAAAGCCTGGCGCTCAAGCGCGCAAAGTTGATCGCGGGCGTAACCCAGGCGCATTTGCACCTACTGGTGTGTGATCGAAAGCATGACCACAGCGGCATGCTCGGCGTGCTCAAGGCTGCGCTGGTGGAGGACGGCTACAGCGTGACCACCGAGCAGGCCTGGAACGAGAGCCTGCATGAAACCATCGTTGACGTGCAGCAAGCCGAAGGCTGTGGGCTGGTGGTCAAGCAGCATTACCCCGACAGCCCACTGAAAAAGGCCCTGCTGACCCCGGCGGACTGGAAATTGCTGCGCTACTGCCCGACGCCGGTGCTGCTGGTGAAAACTTCGAAACCCTGGGCCGGCGGGGTGATTCTGGCGGCCATCGACGTCGGCAACACCGACGGCGAACATCGCACGTTGCACGCCTGCATCGTCGATCACGGCTACGACATCGCCAGCCTGGCCAAGGCGCAGTTGCACGTGATCAGTGCGCATCCGTCACCGATGCTGTCGTCGGCGGACCCGGTGTTTCAGTTGCGCGAGACCATCGAGGCCAAGTATCGCGAGCAGTGCAAGGCATTCCAGGCCGAATTCGATATTGACGACGAGCACCTGCATATCGAGGAAGGCCCGGCGGATGTGCTGATTCCGCATATGGTGCACAAGCTGAACGCGGCAGTGATCGTGATTGGCACCGTAGCGCGGTCCGGGCTGTCCGGGGCGTTGATCGGCAATACGGCGGAAGTGGTGCTGGATGCGGTGGAGAGCGATGTGCTGGTGCTCAAGCCGGATGAGATCATGGATCATCTGGAAGAGGTTGTGACGCGGCATTGAGGGGTGTGGTGTCAGTAATGACGCCTTCGCGGGCAAGCCTCGCTCCTACAGGGATCGTGTTGATCACAAATGTTGTGTACGACACATACCCTGTAGGAGCGAGGCTTGCCCGCGAAGCTTTTAAGCTTTAGTTGCCAAAGGCATCCTTGAGAAACCCCGGCGCGATATAGCGCTGGTAATGCGCCTCCGACAGCAGGAAAAACTCCCGATCAATGGCATCGCGCAATTGCGGCAGGTTCCAGTCGCGAAACTCCGGCATCAACACCATCCCGTAGGCTTCCAGATTGTTGATCACCCGCGCCCCGCGAGCGATCAACTGGTAGGCCCAGCAATATTCCGACTGGTGCGGTACAAAGCGGATTTTGCGCTGTTCAAGCTGCAACCGCAGGCGCTGCGGGTCGAAAATCTCCAGCTTGCTGGCCATCACCTGGGACAGCAGTTGCTCAAGACGCAGCCATACCGCGCGTTTTTCTTCCTCGTTGTAACCGTTCCAGTTGATCACTTCGTGGTGGAAACGCTTGCAGCCACGGCACACCAGGTCACCGTAAACGGTGGAACAGAGGCCGACGCAGGGAGTCTTGATGGTTTGATTGGGCATAGGTAGGCAAAACACGGGAAAGCAGAACAGGTCGGCATGTTAGCCCTTTGTCTAACATTGATCACCCCTCAAAGTTAAAGGGCTAACTTACGTTTATATTTTTTTTGCCGTAGAATCAGCCAGCCTTTTAAGGCGCCAATGTCCGTTTGAAGCTGTTTTCAAAGCGTCACGAGCACAGTCGTTCCTTCAGAGCGGAGTTGGCGAAGGGTTTTTCCAGCGGGGAAAAGCTCTACGCCAACCCTCATCAGCTCCCCGTTCTGCAGGCGTAAAACTTTGAAAGCAGCTTCTGTAAGGAATGGTCGGTAATTCTGGCTAAGTGGCCCACAACGCCACGCAGCGCATGAGTACGGCCATTTCGGGATGAGCGTCCCGGACACCCATTTGGGACCACTGATGAGGGTAATAACTGTGCTTGAAGCCTACCGCAAACATATCGAAGAGCGTGCAGCACTGGGTATCGTTCCCCAGCCGCTTAACGCCGAACAAACTGCAGGCCTGGTCGAGCTGCTGAAGAATCCCCCGGCTGGCGAAGAAGCTTTCCTCGTTGACCTGATCACCAATCGCATTCCACCTGGCGTGGACGAAGCAGCCTATGTAAAGGCTGGTTTCCTGTCTGCCCTGGCCAAAGGCGAAGCAACCTCCCCCCTGATCGACAAGAAGCGCGCGGTTGAACTGCTCGGCACCATGCAGGGCGGCTACAACATAGTGACCCTGGTTGACCTGCTCGACAGCGCCGAACTGGCCCCGGTCGCTGCCGCTCAACTCAAGCACACCCTGCTGATGTTCGATGCGTTCCACGATGTCGCGGAAAAAGCCAAGAACGGCAACGAACACGCCAAAGGCGTGCTCCAATCCTGGGCTGACGGCGAGTGGTTCAAGAACCGCCCTGTCCTGGCCGACAAGATTAGCCTGCGCGTGTTCAAGGTCACCGGCGAAACCAACACCGACGACCTGTCCCCTGCCCCGGACGCCTGGTCCCGCCCGGACATCCCGCTGCACGCCCTGGCCATGCTGAAAATGGCCCGTGAAGGCATCGTGCCTGACGCCCAAGGCGTGACTGGCCCGATGAAGCAGATCGAAGAAATGCGCGGTCAAGGCTTCCCTATCGCTTACGTCGGTGACGTGGTCGGTACCGGTTCGTCGCGTAAATCGGCAACCAACTCGGTCCTGTGGTTCTTCGGCGACGACGTGCCTAACGTGCCGAACAAGCGCGCTGGCGGTTTCTGCTTCGGCAGCAAAATCGCTCCAATCTTCTACAACACCATGGAAGATGCCGGCGCACTGCCAATCGAGTTCGACGTGACCAACATGAACATGGGCGACGTGATCGACCTGTACCCGCATGCTGGCAAAGTCTGCAAACACGGCACTGACGAAGTCCTGACCACCTTCGAAATGAAGACTCCGGTACTGTTGGACGAAGTGCGTGCCGGCGGTCGTATTCCGCTGATCATCGGCCGTGGCCTGACTGACAAGGCGCGCGCCGAACTGGGCCTGGGTCCTACCGATCTGTTCAAACTGCCTGAAGCACCTGTCGACACCGGCAAGGGCTACACCCTGGCACAGAAAATGGTCGGCAAGGCGTGCGGTTTGCCAGAAGGCAAAGGCGTTCGTCCTGGCACCTACTGTGAACCGAAGATGACCACCGTCGGTTCCCAGGACACCACCGGTCCTATGACCCGTGATGAACTGAAAGACCTGGCGTGCCTGGGCTTCTCGACCGATCTGGTGATGCAGTCCTTCTGCCACACCGCGGCTTACCCTAAGCCGATCGACGTGACCACCCACCACACCCTGCCAGACTTCATCATGACCCGCGGCGGTGTTTCCCTGCGTCCGGGCGACGGCATCATCCACTCGTGGTTGAACCGTATGCTGCTGCCGGACACCGTCGGTACCGGTGGTGACTCCCACACCCGTTTCCCGATGGGCATTTCGTTCCCGGCCGGTTCCGGTCTGGTGGCGTTTGCTGCTGCTACCGGCGTTATGCCGCTGGACATGCCGGAATCGATCCTGGTTCGTTTCAAAGGCAAGATGCAACCGGGCGTTACCCTGCGTGACCTGGTTCATGCCATTCCTTACTTCGCGATCCAGGCTGGCCTGCTGACCGTCGAGAAGAAAGGCAAGAAGAACGCGTTCTCCGGCCGCATCCTGGAAATCGAAGGCCTGGACAACCTGAGCATCGAACAAGCTTTCGAGCTGTCCGACGCCTCGGCTGAACGTTCGGCTGCCGGTTGCACCATCAAGCTGTCGAAAGACTCCATCACCGAGTACCTGAACTCCAACATCACCCTGCTGCGCTGGATGATCGGCGAAGGCTACGGCGATGCACGTACGCTGGAACGTCGCGCTCAAGCGATGGAAGCCTGGGTTGCCAACCCTGAGCTGATGGTGGCCGATGCTGACGCCGAATACGCTGAAATCATCGAAATCGACCTGGCTGACATCAAAGAGCCTGTGCTCTGCGCGCCAAACGATCCGGACGACGCCCGTCTGCTGTCCAGCGTTGCTGGCGAGAAGATCGACGAAGTGTTCATCGGTTCATGCATGACCAACATCGGTCACTTCCGCGCTGCCGGTAAGCTGCTGGATCAGGTCAAGGGTCAGCTGCCAACCCGTCTGTGGCTGTCGCCGCCGACCAAAATGGACGCTCACCAACTGACCGAAGAAGGCTACTACGGCATCTACGGCAAGGCCGGCGCACGCATGGAAATGCCGGGTTGCTCGCTGTGCATGGGTAACCAGGCACGTGTAGAGCCGAACTCGACTGTTGTGTCGACGTCGACCCGTAACTTCCCGAACCGTCTGGGTGACGGCGCGAACGTTTACCTGGCTTCGGCTGAGTTGGCGTCTGTTGCTTCCATCCTGGGTCGCCTGCCGACCGTCGAGGAGTACATGGAATACGCTGGCAAGATCGACAGCATGGCGGCTGATGTTTACCGCTACCTGTCCTTCGACCAGATCGCCGAGTTCCGTGAAGCTGCTGCGAACGCCAACATTCCGGTCGTTCAAGCCTAACGCTGCAACGCAATAGAAAACGCCGCCCATCGCGAGATGAGCGGCGTTTTTTTATGCCTCTATGGCGAGGGAGCTTGCGGCTCGGGCGGATTCAGGGCTTGCTGCACCGCGCCGTCGACACTCAACCCGCTGAGAATCACCTGCTCCAGTTCCTGCGCCGGCAACGTCGAGAGCACCGCTTTGGCCTCGTGCTTGAGCCGCGCCAGAATCAGCAATTTATCCTCGGCCCGCACCTGCAAAAAGAACCCTTCCAGCACTTCGATGCTGGTGCCGTCCAGATCCGGGGATTCTTCCAGACTGAGAATAATCGTATGCACCGGCGGCTCCGCATGGCGGGCCAGTCGCAGCGCGCCACCCAGGATGCGTTCCACATTGGCGAAAAACAGTGCCTCGCTGGGCCGTACGATCAGCACCCCGGAGATTTGCCGGGCGTCCGGATGACGTTGCACATCGACGTAATCGTGACCATCGCCCATCTGCCCCAGCACTTGAATATCCGCCGAGGACATCTGCTTGAGCATCAGCACCACGCTGATCACCACCGCCACCAGCAAGCCGTCCAGCACGCCCAACACCAGCACCGCCGCCACCGCGCAAATCACCAGCACCCGATCCCGGCGCCAGATGAAATAGCGGCCTAGGGGTTGCAGGCTCAAGCCGCGCGCCAGGGCATGGATGACGATGGCCGCCAGCACCGGCTCGGGCGTCAGGGCGATGTAGGGCAACATCGTCAGGACGATCAGCAACACCACCAGCGCCGCGACGACGCCGGACAGCCGTGAGCCGGCACCGGCCGCCTCGTTGGCCGAGGTCGCGGAGTAACCGGCGCCCGCCGGCATGCCATGGAACAGGCCCGACAACAGGTTCGCTGCGCCGAGGGCCAACAGGTCGCGGTTCGACGACACCCGGTCGCCATGCTTCAAGGCGAAGGAACTGATCGAGCCGTAGGATTCGGCATACAGAATCATCACCATGGCGAACGCCAACTCGCCCAGGCGCAACCAGTCAGCAAACGGCAACACCGGTAGTCGGGGCACTTCGAGGCTCAGGTCGATGACGCCGATCAGGTCCACGCCATAGGCCGGCAAGTTCAGCCAGTGACTGGCCGCGATACCGAGCGCCACCACCAGCAAACCGCCCGGCACCCGACGGAATCGCGCGCACACCGCCAACACCAGCAGCGCCACGGCCGCCACCAGCAAACCGACCCGATTCCATTGCGGCCACTGTTCCAGCAGTTGCGGGACGAAACGGATCAGGTTGCCATTGCTCAAGTGCACGTCAACGATGCTCGCGACCTGCTTGAGAATGATCGTCACCGCCAGCCCGAACGCGAACCCGCGCAGCACCGGTTTGGCAATGAACGAGGTCACGCTGCCGAGTTTCAACAGACCGGCCAACAGGAAGAATCCGCCCGTCACCAGCACCAGGCCGATCGCCAGCGACAGGCGCAGGGCCGAATCGCCATTGGCCAGGGTGGCAGTGGCGGCGGCGAGCACGGCGGCAGAGGATGAGGTCGCAGACACAATGGCAAAGCGGCTGGTGCCCAACAACGCGTAGCACAGCAAACCGGCAAACAACGCAATCACCCCGGCCTGGGGCGGCACCGCGGCGATGCTGGAATAAGCCACGGCCTCAGGCAGCAGCAAACCGGCAATAGACAGCCCGGCCAACAGGTCCTGCCAACGGTTGGGGGTATCGGCACGGGGTTGCACCGAGGCGCCTTGAGCACGAGCCATGCAGCGTCTCCAGAGAAAGATCAACAGGCCGTCCAAGACGCGTCCTTGAGGGCTCTAGGGTAGTCGTTTATCCGCTGGGATGCGTGCGCTGGGTCAGGTGCGTTGCAAGGATTGGGCGTGATCGTTCCCACGCTCTGCGTGGGAATGCAGCCCGGGACGCTCCGCGTCCCTTTTTACAGCTGGAACGCGGAGCGTCCCTTGAGGCATTCCCACGCAGAGCGTGGGAACGATCATGTGTTATCAGACGGTCAGCGAATAGATCAACGCCGAAATCGCCACCAGGCCCACCGCGGTCACGAAGACGTTGGATGCCTGGCCGCGATATCGCGCCATGGCCGGTACTTTGCGGATCGCGTACATCGGCATCAGGAACAGGATGGCCGCGATGACCGGGCCACCGAGGGTTTCGATCATGCCGAGGATGCTCGGGTTCCAGGTCGCGACGATCCAGCACACCACCAGCATAAAGGCAGCGGTGATGCGGTCCAGGTTTTTAGGCGACGGGTGTGCGCCAGATTTGGCAATCAGGCCTTTGAAGCCTTCGCTGGCGCCGATGTAGTGGCCCAGGAACGACTTGGAAATGGCCACAAAGGCAATCAACGGCGCCGCGAAGGCGATGGTCGGGTTGCTGAAGTGGTTGGCCAGGTACGACAGGATCGACAGGTTCTGATCCTTGGCTTCAGCCAGTTGCGCCGGGGACAGGGTCAGCACGCAGCTGAAGACGAAGAACAGCACCATGACCACCATCAACAGGTGGGCACGGGACAGGATCTGCGAGCTGCGCTCTTCGGCGTGATCGCCGTAGCGACGCTTCTGGTCCACCGCGAACGCCGAGATGATCGGTGAGTGGTTGAACGAGAACACCATCACCGGGATCGCCAGCCACAGGGTGCGCAACAGCGCCGACGGCTCCGGCAGCGTGGACGCGGTGCTGAGAATGCCGCCGTTCCAGTGCGGAATCAGGAACACCGCGAGGAACAGCAGCGCCACGATAAACGGATAAACCATCAGGCTCATGGCCTTGACGATCATTTGCTCGCCACAGCGCACCACACCCAACAGGCCGAGGATCAGCACGAGCGACAGCAACCACCGGCGTGGCGGCTCAATGTGCATTTGATGCTCAAGGAAACTGCCCACGGTGTTGGTCAGCGCCACGCTGTAAATCAACAGGATCGGGAAGATCGCCAGGAAGTACAGCAAGGTGATCAGCGCACCGGCACTGATACCAAAGTGCTCTTCCACCACTTCGGTGATGTCCGCGCCTTTGCGGCCGGACAACACGAAACGGGTCAGGCCACGGTGGGCGTAGAACGTCATGGGGAACGCCAGCACCGCCAGGACCATCAACGGCCAGAAGCCGCCCAGACCCGCGTTGATCGGCAAAAACAACGTACCCGCCCCGATCGCCGTGCCAAACAGGCCGAGCATCCAGGTGGTGTCATGGCGATTCCAGCTTTCGAGGGTCGCTGGTGTCGCCGCTACATAGCGTTCGTCGACGCTATTGGCCTGATCATTCATCCGGTGGGATCTCCGCATTCCGGTCAGTTGCTACCCGGTCAGGACGAGTCGGAAAAATCCGACAGGCAGCGCCCTGGCCGAAACAGGGGCGCGATTGTCCGGGATTAATGAGCAGAAGCAAAGACTTAGCTGAGGAGCGGTTGTGCGGATCAGATGCGCCGAAGGACCTGCACCCGGCCCCGTGTCAGGCACACAGGCAAATTTCAGTTTTTTAAAGTTCAACTGTCATGTATTTTTAATCGACCTTCAGTCCGTCCGGAGTCATCCCATGCCACTGGTTCGTGTCGACATCAAAAAGCATCAGGATCCCACTTTCGCCAAACGCGTCGGCCAGCTGATTTACGCCGCCATGCGCGGCACCATCAATGTGCCGGAACACGATAATTTCCAGATTCTGGCCGAGCACGATGAGCAGCATTTCATCTTCGACACCGAATACCTGGGTATCCAGCGTACCGACAGCCTGGTGGTGATCCAGATCACCCTGAATGAAGGCCGCACCCTTGAGCAGAAAAAACGCCTCTTCAAAACCATCGCCGAAAGCTTGAATACCGAACTGGCGATACGCCTGGAAGATGTTTTCATTAATCTGGTGGAAGTGAAGAAAGAGAACTGGTCGTTCGGCAACGGGATTGCCCAATACGCCGTTTGATGCCTCCCCGCCCCCTCTACCTGTGAGCCGCTGATGCCTCGAGTCTCCCGCAAACAAGCCGTCCTCAACCGCGAAATCATCGTCGAGGCCGCCACACGGCTGTTTCGCGAGCGCGGCCTGCATGGCATCAGTGTCGTCGATGTGATGGGCGCCGCCGGCCTGACCCATGGCGGGTTCTATGGGCACTTCGAGTCCAAGGAAGCCCTGGCGCAAGAGGCCTGCAGCCGGGCATTCAGCCATTCGCTGGAACGCTGGAAGCAGAAAATCGACGACAGCGGCGACCAACTCTCCGCTCGCGCCAGCATCATCACGCCTTACCTGTCGGCGGCCAATCGTGACAATCCTGGGGAAAGCTGCCCGGTCACGGCGTTCGCCGGCGACATGTGCCACGAAGCCATTGAAAGCGGTTTACACCAGACCTACACCCAGGGCCTCGAAGCATTGTTGCAAATGCTCACCCCACTGATGGGCGCGGATCAGCCCGAAGCCAATCGGCAACGAGCGTTGGTGGACTACTCGCTGATGGTCGGCGCCCTGACCCTGGCCCGCGCCACCCGCGGCGATGCCCTGTCTGATGAAATCCTCGATGCCGCGCGGGCGTTCCTGACGGTGGACGACACCACTCAGAAACCGGTAACGCCGACCCTGTAGGAGCAAAGCTTGCTCGCGATGGCGTCCTTATAATCGCCATCGCGAGCAAGCTTTGCTCCTACAGGGCCATGCCCGGCGTCGGATTCGGGGCGCCCGCTCTCACGGCACATCAACCCATAGCCTATGATCTTTGGTGATTGCCAAACCGCTCTGGAATCAGCAATCTGAAACGACTTTCGAGCCCCCGACATTTCGGTGCCCACAGGAGCCCAGCATGACTGCAACCGTTCTGGTATTGGTTGAAACCATCAATGACTACCTGCCGATTCTTGAACATCAGGGCTTTCACCTGATCCTGGCGCCGACGCCTGCCGAGCGCAGCCAGGCCATCGCCACCCACGGTTCACGCATCGATGCCGTGCTGACCCGCGGCCCGCTGGGCTTGTACAGCGAAGAAATCGCCGCCCTGCCCGCCCTGAAAATCATCTGTGTGATCGGCGCCGGTTACGAACACGTCGACCTGCAAGCCGCCAGCGACCGTGGCATCACAGTCACCAATGGCGCCGGGGTCAATGCCTCTTCGGTAGCCGACCACGCCATGGCCCTGTTGCTGTCGCTGGTACGCGACATTCCCCGGGCCGATGCCGCTGTGCGCCGTGGCGAATGGCCAAAAATCATGCGCCCGTCCCTGGCCGGCAAGCGCCTGGGTATTCTCGGGTTGGGGGCGGTCGGTATGGCCATCGCCAAACGCGCGGGCAATGGTTTCGACATGAGCGTGAGTTACCACAACCGTCAGCATCGCAGTGACGTGCCGTACAGCTACTGCTCGACGCCGACGGAATTGGCCCGGGCGTCGGATTTCCTGATCGTCGCCACCCCGGGCGGGGTGGGCACCCAGCACTTGATCAATCGTCAAGTGCTGGACGCGCTGGGGCCTAACGGTTTTCTGGTGAACATTGCCCGGGCTAGCGTTGTGGTCACGGCAGACCTGATCAGCGCACTGGAGCAACGCCGGATCGGTGGCGCCGCACTCGATGTGTTCGACCACGAACCCAAGGTGCCGGACGCCCTGAAAACCCTGGCCAATGTGATCCTGACCCCCCATGTCGCCGGGCTGTCCCCGGAGGCAACCCAAGGCACCGTGGAGCTGGTTGGCAAGAATCTGCTGGCGTTCTTTGCCGGCCATCCGGTGCTGACACCGATTGAGTTGCCGATTCCGATCCTCGCCCGGAGTGCCCCCTAAAGCACACCCAACAGCGTCCACAACCGCCGGGATCAGCTCACCCAAAAAACTCCTTCCTGGAAGCGCAGCACCTCCTGCGCCATCGCCCGCGCCGCCGCTTTTCACACATCAGGAACGCTGATTATCCAGCAACACGCTAACCTATAAGACCGTGCCACGCTTGTGGCACGCCCGTCTCACCATTAGATTAGCCAATGATGTCTGGCCTCCAAAATAAGCAGAAGGGATAAGCATGGCGCTTACTGATCAGTCCACCCGTATCCGCTCCGGCGAAGAACTTGATGCCAGCCTGATTGATCCGTACCTCAAGGCCCATATTCCGGGCTTGAGCGGTTTGCCTGCGATCAGTCAGTTTCCCGGTGGCGCGTCGAACCTGACGTACCTGCTGGAATACCCCGAACAGGAATTTGTCCTGCGCCGCCCGCCATTCGGCCACAAGGCCAAGTCCGCCCACGACATGGGCCGCGAGTTCCGCATTCTCAACCAGCTCAAGGACGGCTTCCCGTACTGCCCCAAGGCCTACGTACACTGCACCGACGAATCGGTGATCGGCGCCGAGTTCTACGTGATGGAGCGGGTCAACGGCATCATCCTGCGCTCGGAACTGCCGCCGGAACTGGGTCTGGACTCAGCCCAGACCGAAGCGTTGTGCAAAAGCTTTATCGACAAGTTCGTCGAGCTGCACCGGGTCGACTACAAGGCCTGCGGCCTGGCCGATCTCGGTAAACCCGAAGGCTACGTCGCCCGGCAGATCAAAGGCTGGAGCGAGCGCTACGAGAAGGCGCTGACCCCAGACGCGCCGCAGTGGGACGTGGTCAAGGCCTGGCTCAACGACAAGATGCCGGCCGACCACCCGACGTCGAGCATCGTTCATAACGACTACCGCTTCGACAACGTGATCCTCGACCCGCACAACCCGATGGACATCATCGGTGTGCTCGACTGGGAGCTGACCACCCTTGGCGATCCGCTGATGGATTTGGGCAACACCCTCGCCTACTGGATCGAAGCCAGCGACCCGGCGCCGGTGCAGCTGATGCGCCGCCAGCCGAGCCACGCGCCGGGCATGCTGACCCGCCGCGAATTCGTCGATTACTACGCCGAACGCTCAGGCATCCAGATCGACAATTTCGACTTCTACTACACCTACGGCCTGTTCCGCCTGGCCGGCATCGTGCAGCAGATCTACTACCGCTTCTTCCATGGTCAGACCCAGGACAAACGCTTCGCGCAGTTCATTCACATGAACAAACTGCTGGAGCAGATGAGCTTGCAGGTCATCCAGAAATCCAGCCTCTGATCCGGCTCCATAACAAGGAAACAGCATGTCCAAGACTCAGTTGTTCGACCTCGACGGCAAGATCGCTTTCGTCTCCGGCGCCAGCCGTGGCATCGGTGAAGCCATCGCCAAACTGCTGGCCCAGCAAGGCGCCCACGTGATCGTTTCGAGCCGCAAACTCGACGGTTGCCAACACGTGGCCGACGCGATCATCGCCGCCGGCGGCAAAGCTACCGCCATCGCTTGCCACATCGGTGAAATGGAACAGATCACCCAAGTCTTCGCCGCCATCCGCGAACAATTCGGGCGCCTGGACATCCTGGTCAACAACGCCGCGACCAACCCGCAGTTCTGCAACGTGCTGGACACCGACCTCGGCGCCTTCCAGAAAACCGTCGACGTGAACATCCGCGGCTACTTCTTCATGTCCGTGGAGGCCGGCAAGCTGATGCGCGACAACGGCGGCGGCAGCATCATCAACGTAGCGTCGATCAACGGCATCTCGCCGGGGATCTTCCAGGGCATCTACTCGGTGACCAAGGCGGCGGTGATCAACATGACCAAGGTTTTCGCCAAGGAATGCGCGCAGTTCGGCATCCGTTGCAACGCGTTGCTACCGGGCCTGACCGACACCAAGTTCGCCTCGGCGCTGGTGAAGAACGATGCGATTCTGAAGACGGCGTTGCAGCAGATTCCGCTCAAGCGTGTGGCGGATCCGAGTGAGATGGCGGGGGCGGTGTTGTACCTGGCGAGTGATGCTTCCAGCTATACGACTGGGGTTTCGTTGAATGTGGATGGGGGTTTTCTGTCCTGATTCGATGCGCCGGATACACGAAGGCAGCCTCAGGGCTGCCTTTTTTATTGCACGCCGTCACCCACTGATCGTTCCCACGCTCTGCGTGGGAATGCCTCAAGGGACGCTCCGCGTTCCAGCTCTCGATTGGGACGCGGAGCGTCCCGGGCTGCATTCCCACGCGGAGCGTGGGAACGATCAGCGATCAGCCTGAAGAAATATAAATTCTACTATTTGCAAATAACGAATATTTATTCCATAAATAGCCCTCCTGAAAACAAAAATCCAAAAGGACCCCGGCTATGCGCGAACTCGGTATCGGACTCATCGGCACAGGCTTCATGGGCCGTGCCCACGCCTTAGCGTTTCGCAACGTCAGCGCGGTCTTCGAGCTGCCCTTTAAGCTCAAACTCGCCTCCCTGGCCGATGCCGACCCGCTGCGTGCCCGGCAATGCGCGGACGCCTGGGGTTTCGGCAGTGCCCACAGCGACTGGCAACAGCTGATCGATGACCCGAAGGTCAACCTGATCGCCATCACTACCCCCAATCACTTGCACTACCCCATGGCCATGGCCGCCCTCGCCGCCGGTAAACCGGTGTATTGCGAAAAGCCCCTGGCCGTGAGCCTCGAACAAGCCAACGCCATGCGCCTGGCGGCCAAAGCCGCGGGTGTGGTGACGCGGGTGGGTTACAACTATCAGCACAATCCGATGATCGGCCTGGCGCGGGAGCTGATTCAGAATGGCGAGTTGGGCGACCTCATCAGTTTCCAGGGTGAATTCAGCGAAGACTTCATGGCCGACCCCGCCTCACCGTGGTCCTGGCGTTGCGATGCCGGGCATGCCGGCGGCGCCTTGGCGGACCTGGGCAGTCACCTGCTGTCGATGGCCCGTTTTCTGGTGGGCGATGTCGAAGCGGTGTGCGCCGACACCCAGACCGTGCACCGGCAACGCCCCGCCACCGTCGGCAGCCAGGAGCAACGTTCCATCGCGGTGGACGATCAGGTCCATGCGCTGCTGCGCTTCGCCAATGGCGCCCGGGGCACGTTCAGCAGCAGCTGGCTCAAGCACGGCTACAAGAATCACCTGAGCTTCGAGATCAGCGGCACCCAAGGCACCCTCGCCTTCGATCAGGAACGCTTGAATGAATTGCGTCTGTTCCGCGCCGGGCAGGACGGCTTCCAGCGCGTGCTGGCGGGGCCGAACTTGCCAGGTTATGCGGCGTTCAGCCCGGCAGCCGGGCATCAGCTGGGTTACAACGAACTCAAGACGCTGGAGGTGCATGACCTGGTGATGGCGTTGGCCGGGCTCAGCCAGGGCGGGACGGATTTCGAGCAGGCGTGGGAAGTGGAACGGTTGGCGGCGGCGATTCGTTTGGCGGCGCAGGAGGCGCGTTGGGTCAGGGTTGAAGAGGTGTAAGTCAGGCAAGCCGATGGCAGAAATTTACGCTGTACCTGTGGCGAGGGGGCTTGCCCCCGTTGGACTGCGCAGCAGTCCCCTTCCTTGCTTGCGAAGAGCGGGGGCCGCTTCGCGACCCAACGGGGGCAAGCCCCCTCGCCACAAGTTCTTGTGCTTACCGTACGTTTTCGGGTGGCTACTGAGTGACGCAACGGGTGGTCGTGGTGGTTCGAGTCACCTGCGCGTCCATCCGCGCATCGCCCATCACATCGGTTTTATCCAGGGTTTCACAGGTGCGTTCCGGCGGTGGTGGCGCGATGACGGGGGGCGGAGGTGGAGGACTGGCGCAACCACTGGCGATCACCGCGCCAAAGGCGAGCGACAGTGGCATGAAAACGCGTTTCCCAAGACTATTCATAGGCTGACCTGCGGTGGCTGATCGACGTGTTTCCGCGACACGCAAACATCACCGCGCAGCCGCGGGCCGGTCACAGAAAATGAGTACCACGCATTTCTTATAGCCTAGCTGCTTGCCAATGCCAGTAAACATCCTTGAATTGGCTGATCACAGATGGGGCCGCCCACGGTTTATGAGGTCTCAGGCCGATGCAGGCCATTGCTCTCAAGCTCATACCGCAGCTCCTCGATCAACGCCAAGACAGCCTCAGGCGTCCTGAGATTTGCCACACTCAAACCACTGACCACCAGGTCCACCTGCCCCGACACCGGGTGATAGAGCTTCACGGTCAAGGAGTTGTCCCCCGTGAGCGTGCACTCACAGGCCAGCGGCGAAAAACTGCGCTCCAGTTGAGCACGCAATTGAGTTAAATAAATCATGCCGATTTACCCAACCAACACTGCAGAAACGAACACGCTGTTGAACTGTTTATGATCCATGTGACTGTTCCTTAAGCTTTTTCGAAGGGACGCGATCGGGGTTCGAAGACCTCTGTCGCACCCTTGCAGACTAAGAACTGGCGCACCCGCCCAGAACATTCATTTGCACCGCTGCGGCTAGTGCATTTGCACCTTATCGCTGCGCCTTCGGCCGCCATTCGGTGGAGAACAACCCACGCTCGCGTGCCCAGACAATCGCCTCGCTGCGACTGTGCACATCCAGCTTGGAATACACCGTGGAAACGTGATTGCGCACGGTGTTCGGCGCCAGTTTCAGGCGCGCGGCGATTTCCTTGTCGGCCAGGCCTTCACAGATCAACCCGAGGACATCACGCTCCCGGGCCGTCAGGTCGGTGAACGACACACTAGGCAACTTCGGCGAATTGACGTTTTTCACATTGGCGAGCTTTTCGATCAGGGTGCGACTGAACCAGGAGGCGTCTTTCATCACTTCTTCAATCGCCGACACCAGCTCCAGTTCCGTGCGTTTGCGCTCGGTAATGTCCATGAACACCAACAGGTAGCAAGGGCTGTCCTGGATATTCACGGTGTCGGCCGAGACGGCACACTCGATCAGCTCGGCGCCTTTCTTGCGCACCCGGACGTCGATGCGATCCAGGCTGCCAGCCTTCTCCAGGGCCGCAAACAAACGCGTGCGCGCGCCCTTGTCATCGATGAAGTCGATCTCGGTCACGGTCTTGCCGAGCACTTCTTCGCTGGGGTAAGCAAGGGTATCGAGGAAGGCTTCGTTGACGTCGATCACCAGCTGATCCTCGGCGCTGCACACCAGCGTCGGCACCGGCGTCAGGCGAAAGGCCTTGGCGAAGCGCTCCTCGCTCTGGCGCAGGGCGAGTTCGACCTTGTGCCGCGCCTCCATGTCGACGAAGGAAAACAGCATGCAGTCTTCTTCGTTGAGCTCCAGGGGTTGCCCGGCAACGACCACCTGTTTACTGCCGCCGTCGGGCAGCTTCAACTCGGCCTGCATTTGCGGAATCGTCGCGTGCTGGCGCAGACGTTCGATTGCCAGGTCTTTCTTTTCCGCGCCTTGCAGAATATCCAGCTCATAGGTGGACACGCCGATCACTTGATCACGGGTGTAGCCGGTCATTTCCAGGAAGCCCTGGTTGACCTTGATGTAACGCAAATCACTGAGACGGCAAATCACCGCCGGAGCCGGGTTGGCGTTGAACGTCTTCTCGAAACGCTGCTCGGCGCTGGCCCATTCGGTGACGTCGTTCATGATCAGCACCAGGGATTCGGTCTTACCTGCGCCGTCAGCCAGTTCCATGCTGCGAACGCTGTGAACCCGCATTCGCTCTTCGTCGTCGGTCGGCATCACTTCCACCAACACATCACTGAAAATCTCGCCCCGGGCGATCCGGTTGATCGGGTAATTGTCTGCGGGCACCAGGTGATTGTTGCGATAGCGCAAGGCGAAGCGCTCGGCATACTCCTTGGCATTCGCCCCCAACTCATTGATCCGTTTGACCCCGTGCATGGCCAGCGCGGCGTCATTGGCCCAGAGAATGGTCTGGTCAAGCTCCAGCAAAATCACCCCGTCGGACAAACCGGCAATGATCTGCTGCAACTGACGACGATTGGTTTCGGTGGTCAGGACGTCCTGGCTCATTGGATCTCCACAAAGTGCGGCGGCGCTCTTTAGCCCCCATGTGAAGATTACGACCGCAGTGGAATAGGAACGTGCGAATACAGACACTGTGGCGAGGGGGGCTTGCCCCCGTTGGGGCGCGAAGCGGCCCTCAGAAAGAAGGGACTGCTGCGCAGTCCAACGGGGGCAAGCCCCCTCGCCACAGGGGCTTGCCTCAACTCAGGGTTTAACGCTGTCCTCGACGATCAACTCACGCAACGTATCGAGAAACAACTTGAGCACCGGCGAGGCATCGTCGGCACGGTAGGTAACGTATAACGGCACTTCCGGCAACGCCGGGGTCAGGCGGCGGAAGACCAGGCCGGCCGGGGCCATCTGTTCGATGGAGGCCGGCAGCAACGCCACGCCGAACCCGGCCCGCACCAGGCTGAGCAGGGTCTGCACCTCGATCACTTGCTGACGGATCTGCGGGGTAAATCCGGCCTTGATGCAGCACTGATAAAGGAAATCGGCAAACCGCGATTGCTTGAGCTCCAGCGCCACAAACGGTTGCTGCGCCAGGTCCGCAGGCGCCAGGCTTTCGCGTTGCGCCAACAGGTGGTCCGCCGGCATCACCACGCGGATCGGCTCGTAAATCAGCAGTTCATTACGCAACTGCGGATCATCAGAGCCGACTCGAAACACGCAGGCGTCGATGCGTTTAGCCTTCAACGCCTTGACCTGCGCCGCCGGGGTCATCTCGTGCAAGCGCCAATTGACCTGCGGATAGCGCTCGCGAAACAGGTGCAAGGCCCGGGGCAGAACGCCGACCATCACCGAGCTGATCATGCCTATTTCCAGTTCGCCCAATTGCCCACGCCCGGTCTGGCGCGTCAGGTCCAGCGCACGGTTCAGTTGCTCGAAGACCAGTGGCGCCTGCTCCTTGAGCATTTGCCCGGCCGCCGTCAGTTCGACTCGATGATGGGTGCGCTCGAACAATGGCGTGCCGAGTTCCTCTTCCAGCAAGCGAATCTGCTGGCTCAGTGGCGGCTGGCAGATGTGCAAGCGCTCGGCGGCCCGGCCGAAATGCAGTTCTTCAGCCAGGGCCATGAAATAACGCAGCAAGCGCAGGTCCATGGCGGCTATCCGAGAGTCAGCGGCGTCGAGCGCTGGCGCACGCCGGTCAGGCTGAACAGCGCATTGGCGATGGCCGGGGCCACCGATGGGCTGCCCAACTCACCGACACCGCCGGGTTTGCTCGGTTCGCCGTCGAGCACGAGGATGTCCGTTACCGGCATGTCCGACATCCGCGTCACGCGATAGTCATGGAAATTGCTCTGCACCACCCTGCCCTGTTTGATGTCCAGCCGATCGAACAACGCATGGCCGAAGCCCCACATCAGGCCACCGTAGATTTGCTCCTCGACCCCACCCGGCGACACCGCCAAGCCGCAATCGACCACGCAGGTAAGCTTGTCGACTTTGGTCGCGCCGTCCTTTTTCGACACCTGGGCGATCACGGCGATGAAGCTGGTGTAACCCTGATTCGTCGCGATCCCCAGCGCGGTGCCTTCGGGCAATGGCTGGCCCCAGCCGGCGCGTTCGGCGGCGCTTTTGAGCACCGCGACATGCCGGGGCCGGTCTTTCATGTTGGCCAGGCGAAACGCCAATGGATCTTGCCCGCCGGCATGGGCCAGTTCATCCATGAAGCTTTCCACGGCGAACACATTGGGAATGAAGCTGACCGAGCGATACCAGCCACTGGGCACGTCGCTTTCATGCTTGATCCAGGCCAGGTCGAGGTGTGGCGGACGATAAGCAAAGTCCCATGCGGTGATGGCCTCGGTGGTGCTGTAGTCCATTTTGTCCGGGCGCTCGAAATAGCCCGGCTCCCATTGTTCTGGCGAGGCCGGCGACACGGCGTTGAGTTGCAGCGCGGTCAATCGGCCCTGAGCGTCCAATGCGCCTTTGACCCGATGCAAGGTCGCCGGGTGCATGAACAAGGCACGCATTTCATCTTCGCGGCTGTTCATCAACTTGACCGGGACCTTCGCTTGTTGCGCCAGATAGGCGACTTCGAACAGCCAGTATTTGGATTCCCGGGCACCGAAGCTGCCGCCGGACACCAGCTCGTTGATCGTGACCTTGTCCTTGGCGATCTTGCACACGGTTTCGGCCGCCTCCAGCGCCGACGACGGCACCTGAACCCCGCCCCAGTAAGTGATGGCGTTGTCCTTGACCTGGGCGGTGATGCAGATCGGTTCCAGCGGGTTTTGCACCTTGTAGGGCATACGGTAATCGGCTTCGAGCAGCTTCGCCGCGTTCGGCCATTGAGTACTGACATCGCCCGCAGCCATTGCAGTGACCCGCTGTGCCGCTTTGTCATCCAGTGCGGCTGCCTGCGCTTTCACCAGTTCATCGCTGTCGAACCCGGCCAGTGGCGAGTCGCTCCACTTCACCTCAAGCACGGCACGGCCCTGATGCGCCGCCCAATAGGTCTCGGCCAACACCGCGACCCCTTCCAGATTGCCGCCGAGCACATCCGGGCGCCCGGGAATCGCGATCACTTTGCGCACACCTGGCACTTGCAACGCGGCGGCGGAATCCACCGACAGCACCTTCGAACCGACCACTGGCGCACGTTGAATCACCGCCACCAGCATCTGCGGCAATACCACATCGATGCTGTACTTGAAACGCCCGCAGACCTTGGCCGCGGCATCGCGTTTGTGCCGCAGTTTGCCGATGTACTTGAACTGCGCCGGGTCTTTCAGCGTCACCGTGGCCGGTGCGGGCAACTGGGCGGCAACCGTCACCAGTTCACCGTACCCTAGGCTGCGTTGGCTTTTGCTGTGCAGCACCCGGCCCTCTTCCGTGGTGCAGCTGTCGGGGCTGACGTTCCACTGTTTGGCCGCTGCCGCGATCAACAGCGCCCGCGCCGTGGCACCGGCCATGCGCAAGCGATCGTATTCCAGGGAAACGCTGGTGCTGCCGCCCGTGGAAAACACTTTCCAGACCGGATGAATGTAAGCCTCGAAGAACGGATTCTCCGGGGTGATCACCTGCACGGTCATCGGGTTGACGTCCAGTTCCTCGGCCACGCATGCGGCCAGCGCAGTCTGAGTGCCGGTGCCGGAATCGTGCTTGTGCACCACCAGTTTCACCGTTCCATCGGGCAGCACGCGGACCCAGGCGTTCGGTTCGAAGTCACCCGTCGTTGCGGCGATGC
Source organism: Pseudomonas sp. Emmai (assembly GCF_055179735.1). Taxonomy (NCBI): domain Bacteria; kingdom Pseudomonadati; phylum Pseudomonadota; class Gammaproteobacteria; order Pseudomonadales; family Pseudomonadaceae; genus Pseudomonas; species Pseudomonas sp. Emmai. The sequence goes on from NZ_CM143685.1 coordinate 4,422,159, forward strand.
CCGAAGGCAGATGAAATGCAATCGCCAGCCCCGCCGTCACGGTCGCCGATTGTTTGAGAAAGGCCCGGCGCGACAGAGTGATCATCACGCCTCCTTCGGTGCGGACGCCGCGCGCTTGATGGCTTTGTTGATCCGCCCGTAGGTGCCGCAGCGGCACAGGTTGCCGGACATGGCGTTGCGGATCGACTCATCGTTGACCGCCGCCCCGGTGTTGAGCAACGCGGCGGCGGACATGATCTGCCCGGATTGACAGTAACCGCATTGCGGCACATCTTCGGCAACCCAGGCCAGTTGCAGCGGATGCTGTTCGGTCGGCGACAAGCCTTCGATGGTGGTAATGCGGTGCCCCGCCACAGCAGCGACCGGCAACTGGCAGGAACGCACCGCGACGCCGTCCAGGTGCACGGTGCACGCACCGCACAGGCCCATGCCACAGCCGAATTTGGTGCCGGTGAGTTTCAAGTGGTCACGTAACACCCATAACAAGGGCATGGAGGGCGACGCCTCTACCAGCTCGTGTCGTTCGCCGTTTACCGTGAATTCGATCATTGTCAGGCTCCAAGAGAGCGGCCTGTCTTCATGCAGGCCTGGTGATCGATTATTGGAAGCCTGCGCAACAGCGGGCCAGCGACGATTTCTGCCATCCTGTGTAAGTAGGACTAACAGCATGTACAAGCGATACCCGTCGGTGCAGTCCATGAGCGCGTTTATCCAGGCCGCCCGCAGCGGCAGCTTCTCCAGCGCTGCGCGCAAACTCGATCTGACCCACAGCGCCATCAGCCAGCAGATCCGTTCGCTGGAAGATTTCATCGGCCAGCCGCTGTTCGTCCGTGAAGGCGGCGGCAGCAACCTGACTGACGCCGGGCAGTTGTTTGCCAGCGTGTTGTCCGACGGTCTGGCGCAGATTGACCGGGCATTGTCCTCGGTGAAAAACCGCAGCGTGGCGCAGCGGCTGACGATTGACGTGGACAGCGAACTGGCCCAGAGCTGGCTCAATCCGCGCTTGCCGCAGCTGCTGGATTTATTGCCGGAGCATGAGGTGGTGTTGCTGTCGATGCCGCGCTCGGATCGCAGCGCATTTGAGCGCGTGGATTTGGCGTTACGCTATGGGTATGGCGATTGGGACGACTGCGAGATGTCGCAGATTTGTGGCGACAGCGTTCGGGCCGTGGCATCGCCTGCATTACTGGAACGGCATGGCTTGCAGGTGCCGATGACTCCAGCGCAGGTGCTGCAATTGCCGTTGCTGGGGTATACGCGCCGGTCGTGGATTCCATGGCTGGATGCGGCGGGCATGACCCCGGTTGAGCCTTCGGCACGGGTAGTTTTTGATAATGCGGCGAACCTGATCGCCGCCGCCGAAGCCGGCGTCGGCGCAGGGCTGGTGCGTGGATTGCTGGCGGCGGATGCCTTGCGTTCGGGGCGTCTGGTAGAGCTGAACGAGGCGCAAATTCCAGCGCATTACAACCTCTACGCCGTGTGGCCGCCGGGACAGGCTGAGCGGGTGGCGCCGGTGGTTGAGGTGATCAAAAACCTGGCCCGACGCACCTTCGAGCGCTGATCGCTGATCGTTCCCACGCTGCGCGTGGGAATGCATCAAGGGACGCTCCGCGTTCCAATGGGACGCGGAGCGTCCCGGGCGGCATTCCCACGCAGAGCGTGGGAACGATCAGTCGATCGGTTTGCCGCCCGATATCGAACAGGTATCAACACCCCGCCCAATTAATATTGTACGAACCGAACACCCCCTCCCAATACTTCCTCCCAGGCAACCAGCGTCCCGAACCGGATGCGACCAGGCGAGGGAATGCGCGTTCATGCGCATAGAAATGGCCGATAACCCGGGACGTGGTTGCTGTGAGCCCAAAGGCTCCCTTCCCCGCTATCAGGAGATCGACTTCAATGATCATCGATATCAGTTGCTATCCCACCGACCTGGTGGACCTCGCCTGGAGGCATGACGGTGACCCGTTCACCGGCGAGCGTCTGCTGGAGATGATGGATGGCCCCTACATGGTCAATGGCAAACCTCGCCGCATCGACAAAGCCTTCATCCAACCGCCCCAGGGCAACACCATTTACACCTGGACCGACGGCGACCTGAGCGGTCGCGAATCCATCGACGCCTACATGGCCTACACCCTGAAAATGGTCCAGACCTACCCGGACCGATTCATCGGCTGCTTCGTCTACAACCCGCGTTGCGGTGTTCAGAACGGCGTCGAAGCCATCGAGCGCTACGTCACCGAACACGGCTTCAAAATGGTCCAGATGCAGGCCAACATGCACGCCTACCGTCCTGACCGCGCACTGGACTGGGTCCGTCCATGCTTCGAGAAATGCGCCGAGCTGGGTATCCCGGTCAAGCTGCACACCGGCGACGGTCCGTACAGCATCCCGTCGGAATGGGTGCCGATGATCAAGGAATTCCCCAACGTCGATTTCATCATGGCCCACTTCGGCGTGCAGACCGGCGGCGTCTACGTGTTCGAACCGATGCAATGGGCGATGGAACTGCCCAACGTCTACTGCGAATCGGGCTGGTGCCTGCAATCGCGGATCGTCGAGTTCGCCAAGGTCCTGCCGACCCACAAAATTCTCTTTGGCACCGACACCCCGCCGAACGAACCGGGCATGTGGTTGCGCCTGCTCGAAGTGCTCTGCCATGAGCCGCCACAGGGCCTGAACCTCGACGAGGACACCCTCGAAGACTATCTGGGCAACAACACCGCGCGAATGATCGGCCTGGAGCCCACCCCGCCGCCGCGCACCGTCAGCGAAGCAGAGGCGCAACTCAAGCGCCCAGTCACCACCCAACTGGCCAGGAGCTGAACCGATGATTATCGACACCCATCTGCACCCCACCAACCTGGTCGACGAGGCCTGGCGCCACACCGGCGAACCGTTCACGGGCGAGCGCATGCTCAAGCTGATGGACGGCCCGTACATGATCAACGGCAAACCCCGGCGCATCGACATGGGCTTCATCCAGCCGCCACCGGGCAACACCGGGTATCGCGACGGCAACCGTCGCGGCCGCGAAGGCGTGCGTGACTACATGTCGTACATCGCCGAGCTGTGCATGAAGTACCCCGACCGTTTCATCGGTAACTTCAACTTCAACCCGCGCTGGGGACCGGAAAACGGTGCCGCTGAGCTGGAATTCCACATCAAGGAATACGGCTTCAAGATGCTCAAGCTGCACGCCAACATGCACGGCTACCGCCCGGACCGCGCACTCGATTGGCTGCGCCCGGCGATGAAGGTCTGCGCCAAGTACAACATCGTGGTGCTGATCCATACCGGTGACGGCCCGTACACCATCCCGACGATGTTCTACCCGATCATCCGCGAGTTCCCGATGGTCAATTTCATCATCGGTCACTTCGGTATCCAGACCGGTGGCAATTACTCGTTCGAAGCGTTCTGGATGGCCATGGACACGCCGAACGTGTACTGCGAATCCGGCTGGTGCTTCCAGTCGCGGATCGTCGAATTCGCCAAGGAATTGCCGCGTAACAAGATCGTGTTCGGCACTGACTCGCCCCCTAACGAACCGGGGATGTGGTTGCGCGAACTGGAGGTCTTGTGCTCACCGGCGCCGCAGGGTCTGGGCATCGATGAGGATCACCTTGAGGACTACCTGGGCAACAACATCGCCCGGTTGTGCGGCATCGAACCGACGCCGCCACCCAAGGACCTGATCGAGGCGGACATTCGTCTGACCACGACGTACCTCTAGGCTTTTTAAACAAGAGCACAGCGACCTTTCAGGCGTTCAGATGAACCGGCGTTCGATCGACCGGCAGGCCAACGGCTTGTCGATCGAACGTCGCCGATCCCCTGCGCGCCTGCTTTTTTACGAGGTGAAACCATGCCCCTCTCGACGCTCGGCGATACCCAGGACTTCCACGCTTTCATCGACGCCTATCGCCGGCAGTACCCGGACGATGTGCTGACCGTTCAACAACAGCTTTCCGCCGACCAGGACGTCACCGCCCTGGTCGATGCCCTCGCCACACAAGGCCGCGACCCGTTGCTGATCTGCGAAAAGGTCGGCCAGCTCGGCGTGCCGGTGGCGACCAACCTGTTCGCCTCCCGGACCCGCATTGCACGAATCTTCGGCGTGACGCCGGCGCAGTTGCACGAAACTTTTCAGGCCCGAGCCAACCAGCCGATCCCGCCGCGCTACGTGGAAACCGGCCCGGTGCTGGACCAAATCTTCGAAGGCGAAGCGGTAGACCTGGCGCTGCTGCCGATGCTCAAGCACTTCGACAGTGATCGCGGGCCGTACATCACCAACGCGATCATCATTGCCGAAGACCCGGTCACCGGCATCGCCAACATGAGCTACCACCGCTCGATGCGCCATGCCCGCCAGACCCTCGCCACCAGCCTGCATTCACGGGGGCACCTGTGGCGCATGCTGCAAACCGCTCGCGAACGTGGCGAAGAATTACGCGTGGCCATGGTGGTCGGCGCCCACCCCTTGTTCATGCTCGCCGCCGCTGCACGCTTGCCCTACGGCAGCGATGAACGTGCGGTGGCCGGTGGCTTGTTCGGTTCGGCGCTGGAACTGGTCAAGACCCCGCGCTACGGCATCGGTGTGCCGGCCTACGCCGAGTTTGTGCTCGAAGGCGCCATCGACCCGGCGGCCTATGCCGAGGAAGGGCCGTTCGGCGAATTCAGCGGCTATTCCTCGGATCGCTCGACCAACAACGTATTGCGCGTCGACACCCTGATGCGCCGCAAGGACGCCTGGTTGGTGGACGTGGTCGGCGGGCGATATGCCGAACACCTGACCCTGGCGCGGCTGCCTCGTGAAGCGGAGATGAGCGAAAAGCTCAAGGCGCGTTTTCCTTCTGTCACCTCCGTCCACTACCCGAATTCCGGCACGCACTTTCATTGCTACGTGGCGCTGGATCAAAGTCGTGACGGCGAGGCGCGGCAGATCATGCTCGCCCTGCTCGGCTGGGACCCGTACCTGAAAACCGTGATCGCGGTGGACAGCGACATCGACATCACCGATGACAGCCAAGTGCTCTGGGCTTTGGCCACGCACTTTCAGCCGCATCAGGACATTTTCGTCATCGACGGCTTGCCCGGCAGTCCGCTTGATCCGTCGTCCTCGGTCAATGGCACCACTTCGCGCATGGGCCTCGACGCCACGCGCGGCTCAGGCTTCGACGGGATCAAGGCGCAATTGGATCAGGACGTGATCGAGCGAGCGCGCACCTTGCTCAAGAGCTACCAGTCATGAACCGTCAGCGGATGGTCGTCGGCATCAGCGGTGCGTCCGGGTTTATCTACGGCGTGCGCCTGCTGGAATTGCTCGCCGGACTGAACATCGAAACCCACTTGATCATCAGCCGTGCCGCGCTGCTGACCATGGCCCATGAAACCGACTACAAACTGGCCGACGTCACCGCCCTGGCCAGCCATTACCACCGGGCCGACGATGTGGCCGCCGGGATTGCCAGCGGTTCGTTTCGTTGTTTGGGCATGGTGGTCGCGCCGTGCTCCATGCGTACCCTGGCGGAGATTGCCACCGGCACGTCTTCGGGGCTGATCGGGCGTGCCGCTGACGTCACGCTCAAAGAACGCCGCACGCTGGTGTTGATGGCCCGGGAAACCCCGCTGACCCTCGCGCACCTGCGCAACATGACGGCCGTCACCGAGATGGGCGGGATCATCGCCCCGCCGGTGCCAGCCTTCTACGCCCGCCCGCACAACCTTTCGCAAATGGTCGATCACAGCCTCGGCCGTGTCCTCGACCTGTTCGGCCTCGATGCCGGTACCGCGCTGCGCTGGGGTGAACCCGGCCCAGTGGGCGCCGGCCAATCAGCAACACAGAAGGAGCTCGCATGAACAGCCCATTCAATGCCCCAACCCCGAACCGCAAAATCCCGGTGACCATCCTCACCGGCTTCCTCGGCGCCGGCAAAACCACCCTGCTGAACTACATCCTCAAGGAAAACCACGGACGCAAAATCGCCGTGATCGAAAACGAATTCGGCGAAGTCGGCATCGATGGCGACCTGGTGCTCAGCTCCGAAACCGAAGAAATCTACGAGATGGTCAACGGCTGCGTGTGCTGCACCGCCGAAGTCCGCGAAGACCTGGTGCGCATCGTCCGTGAACTGGTAGCGCGCCCGGTGCGCCTCGATCACATCCTGATCGAAACCAGTGGCCTGGCCGATCCGTACCCGGTGGCCCAGAGCTTTTTCATCAACGACCCGATTGCCGACGAAGTGGAACTTGATGCCATCGTGACCATGGTCGACGCCAAGCACATCGCCCAACATCTGGAGGATTTGCAGCTCGATGGCGTGGACAACCAGGCGGTGGATCAGATCGTGTGTGCCGACCGGATCGTGATCAACAAGGTCGATCTGGTCAGCGCCGCAGACGTGGAAGCGCTGCGGGGCAAGATTCGCGGGTTGAACGCCACGGCGGAGCTGGTGACGTCCAGTTATGCCGAGATCGACCTGACCAGAATCCTCGGGATCGGCGCGTTTGAATCGACTCAGAAGCTGATGGAAATCGGTTCGGAACACGACCATCACGCCGAAGAACACCATCACGACGAACCGGACCATGAGCACGACCCAAGCGTGTCTTCCGTCGGGATCGCCGTGGACGGCGCGGTGAACCTGGGCGCCTTTCATCGCTGGATCACCCAGCTACGCAACGAGCAGGCCGACACCCTTTACCGCATGAAAGGCGTGCTGTCGGTGGCGAATCAGGACCAGCGCTATGTACTGCAAGGCGTGCACAGCCTGGTGGAGTTCCGCGCTTCGACGGCGTGGGGCACGGAACCGCGCTCCAGCAAAATCGTGTTCATCGGCCGCGACCTGGACCGCGCGGCGCTGAACCAGGGCTTCGCCGCCTGCCTGGCAGGCTGAACACGGCATCGGAGCCGGTGGATGGCGGTTCCGGGCACACAGAACGAAAGGCTGATGCCGAACGCAAAACCCTGTGTGAGCGCGCTTTTGTGGCGTGGGGCAAGCCCCCTCGCCACAGAGTCAGCTCTCACAAGGAACGGCGGTGGTCGACTGATCACCCCCCGGCATCAGAACGAATACCCCTCTCTACAGCACAAAAACAGCAAGAGGTGTTTCCCCATGTCGTCAGCCACCACCGTCTCCACCGTGCACCCGGTCGATCAGATTCTGCCGGTCCGGCAAATGCTCACCCTCGGCCTGCAACACATGGCCGTCTCGTACATCGGCGCCATCGCCGTGCCGTTGATTGTCGCCAGCGCGTTGAAAATGTCCCAGGCCGATACCGTCGTGCTGATCAGCACCACGCTGTTCTGCTCCGGCATCGCCACCCTGTTGCAAACCGTCGGTTTCTGGAAATTCGGCGTGCGTTTGCCGATTCTCCAGGGCGTGGCGTTCAGCAGCGTCGGCCCGGTGATCGCCATTGGCACCAACCCACAGGTGGGGTTCGCCGGGGTCTGCGGGGCGGTGATCGGCGCGGGGATCTTTACCATGCTCGCCGCGCCGTTCGTGGGTCGATTGCGCCGGTTCTTCCCGCCAGTGGTGACCGGTTGCATCGTCACCGTGATCGGTTTGCAGCTGTTTCCGATTGCTTATGAGTGGGTCGGCGGCGGGCGCAACGCCAGCAATTTCGGCGCGCCGGCCTACCTCGCTGTCGCCGCCGTGGTGCTCGCGACCATCCTGTTGGTCAACCGTTACGGCAGCCCGATGATGCGCAACATGGCGGTACTCGTCGGCATGTTGGTCGGCGCCGGGCTGGCCTACGGGTTGGGCATGGGCAGTTTCCACAGCGTGGAGGAATCGCCGTGGCTCACCGTGCCCTACCCGTTCTACTTCGGCTTGCCGACGTTCAGCCTGATCCCGATTGCCACGATGATCGTGGTGATGATCGTGCAGATGGTCGAGTCCATGGGCCTGTTCGTGGCCATCGGCGACATCGTCGACAAACCGGTGGAAGAGAAACAAGTGATCAACGGCCTGCGCGCCAATGGCCTGGCCAGCACCATCGCCGGGATGTTCGCGGCGTTTCCGTTCATTGCCTTCATGGAAAACGTCGGGCTGGTGATTCTGACCGGCGTGCGCAGCCGCTGGGTGGTGGCGATCAGCGGCTTGCTGATGTGCTCGGTGGCGCTGGTGCCGAAGGCCGGGGCGATCATCGCGTCCATGCCCACCGCCGCATTGGGTGGCGCCGGGATCGCGATGTTCGGCGTGGTGGCGGCGGCCGGGATTCAGACCCTGGCCAAAGTCGATTACGAGCGCAATCGCTACAACGTGCTGATCGTCGGCTTCACCATCGCTGCCGCCCTGGTGCCGGTGCTCGCGCCGACCCTGTTTAAGCAAATGCCCGAGTGGTGCCAGCCGTTCCTGCACAGCAGCGTGGTGATCGCCTGCCTGGTGTCGGTGCTGCTCAACGCTGCGCTTAATGGCGTCAGCGTGCCCGATGCCCCCGCCAGTAACTCTGCCTCCCACATCCTCTGACCGGAGCCGACCATGACTCAACTGCAAAACATCCTGATCAAACACCCCGTGGCGGTGATGACCGGCCTGCGCGGCCCGCGTGCCCGGGCCGGCAATGTCGACATTCGCATCGTCAACGGCCGCATCGCCGAAATGGCCGTCGGACTGGAGGCGCAACCCGGCGAACGGGTAATCGATGCACGTAATTCGGTGGTCTATCCAGGCTGGATCAACACCCACCATCACCTGTTCCAGAACCTGCTCAAAGCCGTGCCCGAAGGTTTGAACCAGGACCTGCAAGGCTGGCTCGCCAGCGTGCCTTACCCGCGTCTCAACCGTTTTACCCCGCAACTGACCCGGATCGCCGCACGGCTGGGGATGGCGGAATTGCTGCTGTCCGGCGTCACCACCTGCGCTGATCACCACTACCTGTATCACGCCCATGGCAGCACCGAGAGCGGTGACCAGTTGTTCGACACCGCCGATGAATTCGGCCTGCGCTTCGTGCTGTGCCGGGGCGGCGCGCTGGAGTCGGCCAGCGCCCATCCGGGGTTCTCGAAAACCGCGCTGCAACCGGAATCGCTGGAGCAAATGGTTGGTGATATCGAGCGGCTCAAGTCTCGCTATCACCAGGACACACCCGATGCCATGCGCCGGGTCGTCGTCGCCCCGACCACCCCGACCTTCTCCCTGCCACCGACCTTGCTTCGGGAGTTGGCGCACACCGCACGCGGGCTCAATTTGCGCTTGCACACGCACCTGTCGGAGACGCAGAACTACGTGAACTTCTGCCGCGAGAAATACAACTGCCTGCCGGTGGAATTCGTCGCCGAACACGAATGGCTCGGCCCCGACGTCTGGTTCGCCCACGCCGTGCACCTGCAACCCGGGGAAATCCGCATGCTCGCGCAAACCGGCACCGGCATTTCCCATTGCCCGGTGAGCAATGCGCGCTTGGGCAGCGGTGTCGCGCCCGTGCCACAAATGGTCGAGGCCGGGGTGCCGATTTCGCTGGGGGTCGATGGTGTGGCGTCCAATGAATCCGGGAGCATGGTCGGCGAAGCGCACACCGCTTGGCTGATCCATCGCGCCGAACAAGGGGCCTCGGCGACCACCGCTGAAGAGGTGATCCACTGGGGCACGGCGGGTGGCGCGCAGGTGTTGGGGCTGGGCGCGGTCGGGACGTTGGAGATTGGCCAAGCTGCGGACTTGGTGATCTATGGCCTGGACCATCCACGGTTCTTTGGCTTCCACGACATTGCCGTGGCGCCGGTGGTCGCGGGGGAACCGATTGTCGTGCGTTACAGCCTCGTCGGCGGGCGCGTGGTGGTCGACGACGGCGTGATCCCGGGGCTGGATGTGGAGCGGATGCGCGCGCAAGCGTGGGATGGGGTGAGGCAGTTGATGGGCCAGGATGACGACTGAGCCGGACCAAAACGATCGCTCCCACGCTCCGCACTGAACCCCACCGCAATCATCGCTCCCACGCTCTGCACTGAATCCCACCGCAACGATCGTTCCCACGCTCTGCGTGGGAATGCAGCCCGGGACGCTCCGCGTCCCATCAAACGCCGAACGCAGAGCGTCCGTTGAGGCATTCCCACGCAAGAGCGTGGGAACGATCCGCAATGTAGGAGCTGGCGAAGGCTGCGAACTTTTGACGATGGCCGCCATGCATCTGGCCTTTCATAAGTTTTTTCGATACCCGCCCTACTCTGTTCTAAAGTTGATGGACACACCCACCCCACTTCAAGCAGTGTCCGGCCCTGGCTTTGTATGGAAACCCAGGCAGGTACAGGAGACAGCCGATGATTCTGGTCGCCCGCCCGTTGATCAGTGCCCCCGCGAAAAAAGGCACGGTACAGCTGTGGGTCGGGGTGTTCGGGCTCGACAATCCGGCGTCGCCGACGTTCTTCCTCGGCCCGACACCGACCACGCAGGCCCCGGCCGCACCCGCCGCCGACGAAAAACTTTATCCGATCGACGATGGTGTCAAGAACGCGGCTGAAAAACCGCTGAACCACCAGGGCGTGTTCACCTTCGCGCGCCTCGGCGCCGGGATTAATCACTGTTTCCGGCTAGTCGCCAACGGCGTGGAATATAACCTGGCGTTCGTCTCCCAACCCGATGCGGTGCCCGCCGACGGCGCCCCGCTCAACATTCTGCTGAGCTCCTGCTACTACCAGCCCAATGGCGATGACAAAGCCCTGGAAAACGCCGTCGCGCACCTGCCTTCTGGCTTCAAGCCACACTTGAGTCTGATGCTGGGCGATCAAGTGTATCTGGACGTGCCGGTGATCCCTTCGTGGCGTTTCAGCCTGGACGGCGTGCAGAAGCTGATCGGCCAGAAGTACTACAAGAACTGGTGCTCCGACTCGCTCGGCACCGGCGGCTTGCAATCGGTGCTCAGAACGGCGCCGACGGCCTGCATCCCGGATGACCATGAGTTCTGGAACAACTACCCGCTCGATCAGTTTCAGCTGCCGCCGCTGGCCTTTGTCGACAAGCAGGATTGGTCCAACACCGCCATGGATTTGTACGCCGGTTTCCAGTTGGGCGGGCCGGCCAGGACGCCCCAGGACATCCCCGGTTTCCAGCGTATCGAGGTCGATCCGCTGATCATCCTGATGCTCGACACCCGCACCCGACGCGATGAGGATTTCAAGCGCCTGATGCCCGACGATGCGGCGATGGCCCTGCAAAAATGGGCTGACGACCTGATTCAGGCCAAGCAGAACAACTCACCCAAAGTCGGTGTGTTGTCCGCCGGCCAACCCTTGTTTACCAAGCCGCCGGGGGACTTCAGCAAAAAGTACGTCGATGCCGACCTTGCCAACTATCAGCAGTTCGAATTGATCGAGGTGCAACTTGAGCGCCTGGCCAGCCAGGGCATTCCGGTGGTGTTCCTGACCGGCGATGTGCATTGGAGCCGCGTGTGCGCTGCCCGCCACGGCTCGCAACCGACGCCGATGTTGTACGAAGTCATCTGCTCGCCATCGACCATGATCCCGCGCTCGTCCCTGGCGGACATTGCAATGGACAAACTGCGCGGCAAGGATTGGCCCGGCTACCCCGCTGCGCCGGAGGAAAAGGACAGCCCGCACAAGTTCGGCAGCCGCAACAGCTTCATCGTGTCCCGCACCACCGAGGACAACTACTTCCAATGCAACGGCAATCAGATTGCCGTGCTGCAGTTGACCCGATCCGGGTTTGGCCTGGACATGAAAGTGACCTTTTTCGGGGTCAGTAACGACAACCGGCTCAAGCAACCCAAGTCCACCGCCAATTACCTCTTACGCTTTTATTGAATCGATCCGACAGGAGATCTGCCATGGCGCACGCGCGCAACTCTTCGGCAAAGGGTAAAAACCCGGATTTCGTACCACTCAAACGCACCAAGCAGGAAGGCAATGACGCCTGGGTTTTGCGAGCGATCCAGAAGCTCGACCTGGACCCGAAAGCCTGGTCGTTCATTGCGCTGTTCGGCGCCATCGATATCCTCGCGTTCCGGTTGCGAGTCGCCCAGTCGCACTTGCGCAACGACTTGCTGCCCTCGTATTGGTCCGAGGCCGCGTTCATCAACCTGGCACCGAGGTCGGCGGCCAAGACCACGGCGATCCATGTGCCACTGTTCCAGCCGGAACAGGCCGAGTTCGCCACCAAGCGCAACGGCGTGGTGGAACAACCCCTGAGCCACTTTGCCGATGCCGCCCATTGGGAAAACGTCTGCGTGATCGCGCTACCGGTGCCGCAGCAGACCATTCGCGAATCCATCGAGCGCTTCAAGCATTCGCGCTCGCCGGTCGACAGCCTGGAACATATCCTGCGCTGGCTCGCCTACGCCTGGGGTGCCGATCGCACGCCCAACCCGATCCATGAAGGCATCGGCATGCCCGGGGCGAGCATGTTGGAGGCGGTCTACAACACCGCGCAGTTCGACGTCACGCCGGGCCTGGAATCCCGGGCGGCATGCCCGGAATACCTGTGGATCATGGCCAAGTATTGGTATCCGTATTACCAGCAATTAGGTACCCAGCAGACACCGCGCGGGTTCTTCCATATCCAGCACAGCTACGACATCAAGGAAACCCGCTAAGGGATCGATGATTCACGCCGCGTTGGGGCGTGAACATTCGACGGGTTTTCAACTCAGGCCGCCAATTCACCGTCGGCAATTGCCTTCGATGCCGCCAACATCGCCCGCAACAACACCGCACACCCGGCCGCCAGGTCATCCGGCGCGGCGTTTTCGATTTCGTTGTGGCTGATGCCGCCTTCGCAGGGTACGAAGATCATTCCGGCCGGGCCGAGTTCGGCGAGGAAGATCGCGTCGTGCCCTGCCCCGCTGACGATGTCCATGTGCGACAAACCCAGCCCCTGTGCCGCGCCGCGGACCGCTTCGACGCAGCCCTTGTCGAAGTACAGCGGCGGGAAGTCGGCGGTCGGTGTCAGCTCGAACGTGAGGCCGTGTTCCTCACAGGTGGTTTCGATGACTTGGCGCACTTCGGCGATCATCGAATCCAGGCGCGCCGGTTCCAGATGGCGGAAGTCGAGGGTCATGCGCACTTCACCGGGGATGACGTTGCGCGAGCCAGGGTAGGCTTGCAGGCAGCCGACGGTGCCGCAGGCGTGGGGTTGATGGCCGAGGGCAGCGCGGTTGACGGCGCCGACGATCACAGCGGCGCCGACCAGGGCGTCCTTGCGCAGGTGCATGGGGGTCGGGCCGGCGTGGGCTTCGACGCCGCGCAGTTTGAGGTCGAACCATTTCTGGCCGAGGGCGCCCATGACGATGCCGATGGTTTTGTGTTCGTCTTCGAGGATCGGGCCTTGCTCGATGTGCGCCTCGAAATAGGCGCCGACGGCGTGGCCACTGACTTTGCGTGGGCCGGCGTAACCGATCGCGTTCAGGGCTTCGCCAACGGTGACGCCGTCGGCATCGACCTTGGCCAGGGTTTCTTCGAGGGTGAATTTTTCTGCGAACACGCCGGAGCCCATCATGCACGGGGCGAAGCGCGAGCCTTCTTCGTTGGTCCAGACCACCACTTCCAGCGGCGCTTCGGTTTCCACGCCGAGGTCATTGAGGGTGCGCAGCACTTCGACGCCGGCGAGCACGCCGAAGCAGCCGTCGAACTTGCCCCCAGTGGGCTGGGTGTCGATGTGGCTGCCGGTCATCACCGGTGGCAGGTTCGGGTTGCGGCCGGGGCGGCGGGCGAAGATGTTGCCGACGGCGTCGACAGTGACGGTGCAGCCGGCCTCCTCGCACCAATTGACGAAAATATCCCGGGCCTGGCGGTCGAGGTCAGTCAAGGCCAGGCGGCACACGCCGCCCTTGACCGTGGCGCCGAGCTTGGCCAGTTCCATGAGCGACTGCCACAAGCGGTCGCGGTTTATGTGCTGATGGGTGGATTGCAGAACGTCTACGGCAGCGTTCATGGGGATCTCCTCAGGCAGTTGTTATAGGTTTCTACAGGCATTTTTTGGGTGTTTTTGCGGCCGTCTTCGCGGGCAAGCCTCGCTCCTACAAGGGACTGTGCGAATCTGTAGGAGCGAGGCTTGCCCGCGAAGAGGCCAGCAATCACACCGAAGATTTCACAACCGACGGACTGGTCCGCATCGAACACAACCCGTAATAAATCAACCCGCCCAGCGCCGACCCGGTAAACCAGCCGTAGCTGTAGAACCAGCTGAACGCATCGCTACCCAGCGACAGCAACGTCAGCACCACCGGCACGCCAAAGGCGATAAACCCGAACCAGTTCCACGCCGGGTACACGTCATCGCGATAGAGCCCGGCCAAGTCCAGTTGCTGTTTCTTGATCAGGAAGTAGTCCACCACCATGATCCCGGCGATGGGCCCGAGCAGGCTGGAGTAGCCCAGTAACCAGTTGGAATAGACGGTATCCAGGCTCACGTCGGAGACGATCAGCCCGAGCTTTTTCAGCAACTCATGGCCCATCAGCAGCAACCCGACCAGACCGGTGAGCAGCACGGCTTTGGTGCGGTTAATCACTTTGGGCGCGATGTTCTGGAAGTCGTTGGTGGGCGAGACAATGTTGGCGGCGGTGTTGGTCGACAACGTGGCGATGATGATCAGCGCCATGGCCACCGCAACCCAGACCGGGCTCTGGATATGCCCGATCAGGCTGACCGGATCGGAGACAGTGACGCCTACCAGTTTCACCGACGCGGCGGTCATCACCACACCGAGGGCGGCGAACAGGAACATGGTCAGCGGCAAGCCGAAAATCTGCCCGAGGATCTGATCCTTCTGGCTTTTGGCATAGCGGCTGAAGTCCGGAATGTTCAGCGACAGCGTGGCCCAGAACCCGACCATCGCCGTCAGCCCGGCGGCGAAGTAACTGACCACGCTCGCACCCTCAGGGCGTTTGGCTGGAATTGCCAGCAGTTCGGTCATCGACACATTGGGCATCGCCCACACCAGCAGACCAATGCCGACCGCCACCAACAATGGTGCGGACAGGGTTTCCAGCCATTTGATCGATTCGGCACCGCGCAGCACCACCCACAGGTTCAGCGTCCAGAAGGTCATGAAACCGATGACTTCGCCGGTGCCGCCGAGGGATTTCCAGCCTTCGAATATCGAGCCCAGAAACAGGTGAATCGCCAACCCGCCAAACATCGTCTGAATGCCAAACCAGCCGCACGCCACCAGCGCCCGAATCAGGCACGGCACGTTGGAGCCGAGGATGCCGAAGGACGAGCGCAGCAACACCGGAAACGGAATGCCGTACTTGGTCCCGGCGAAGGCGTTGAGGGTCAGCGGGATCAGGACGATGAGGTTGGCAATAAGAATCGCCAGCAGCGCCTCGCCGACACTCAGGCCGAAATACGCGGTGAGCACGCCGCCGAGGGTATACGTGGGCACGCAGATCGACATGCCGATCCACAGCGCGGTGATGTGCCATTTGTTCCAGGTTCGTTCGTGCACCTTGGTCGGTGCCATGTCGTGGTTGTAACGGGGACTGTCGAGGACGTCGGTGCCGGCTTCGAGCTCAAACAAGCCGTCGCGCTCGGTCACTTGCGATCTGATCTGTTGCATGGCCGCTCCACTGTTCTTTGAATTATTTTTGCTCATCAGGGGCTGGCGCCTGGGGGGCACGAGCCGACGATGGCCGGAGGAACTGACAACTTTCATGGACCGGCCAAGGTGTCAGCGGCGGCATCAATAAACGTGCCGGGGTTCCCGCTGGCGCCTCTTGCTGTGCCATAAAACTTTGCTAAACAACTGATGCTTATCAGTTTTATTCATTCAACTATTGAGTCTTCGGTTACTTGCCACATCACTCAGGCCGAATGCGCAGCAAGTTGTCGGAACCGTCAGGACTCAATCTGGTGCATCCCTCTTTTTTTAAAACTTGCGCATCAACCATAGTCCATCCTCAAGCGGCTGATTTCACATAGGAAATCTGGTCTTTTTTTCGATCCTGTCAAGTGCGTCAAAATGGTGATCGGCCTCACCATTTTGGTGATTTCAGTTTTTAATCCTTATTAATCAATAAGTTAATATCGATATAAGCTTATGAAAATTATTCTTGCTCATTCGATAAACACCAGCTAGCGTCTATTCCTGACAGCGCTGACAGGAATACACCTGTTTGCGCCGGCTTCATATAAAACATTTAGAACCGGCATAAGTCGGTCATGCCTGCGAGGAACTCGGAATGTCTCTGTTGATCCGTGGCGCCACCGTTATTACCCATGATGAAAGTTACCGTGCTGATGTGTATTGCGCCGACGGCGTGATCAAAGCCATTGGTGAAAACCTGGATGTTCCCGCCGGTGCCGAAGTGCTCGACGGCAGCGGCCAATACCTGATGCCCGGCGGCATCGACCCCCACACCCACATGCAACTGCCCTTCATGGGCACCGTGGCCAGTGAAGACTTTTTCAGTGGCACGGCGGCGGGTCTGGCCGGGGGGACGACGTCGATCATCGACTTCGTGATTCCCAATCCGCAGCAGTCGTTGATGGAGGCGTTTCATCAGTGGCGCGGCTGGGCCGAGAAGTCGGCATCGGACTACGGTTTCCACGTCGCGATCACCTGGTGGAGCGAGCAGGTGCGCGAGGAAATGGCCGAGCTGGTCAGCCATCACGGCATCAACAGCTTCAAGCACTTCATGGCCTACAAGAACGCGATCATGGCCGCTGACGACACCCTGGTGGCGAGTTTCGAGCGCTGCCTGGAACTCGGCGCGGTGCCGACCGTGCATGCGGAAAACGGTGAGTTGGTCTATCACCTGCAACGCAAGTTGATGGCCCAGGGCATCACCGGGCCGGAAGCGCATCCACTGTCTCGCCCATCGCAAGTGGAAGGCGAAGCGGCGAGCCGGGCGATTCGCATTGCCGAAACCATTGGCACGCCGTTGTACATGGTGCATGTCTCGACCAAGGAAGCCCTCGACGAAATCACCTACGCTCGCAGCAAGGGGCAACAGGTCTATGGCGAAGTCCTCGCCGGGCATCTGCTGCTGGACGACAGCGTCTATCAACACCCGGACTGGCAGACCGCCGCCGGTTACGTGATGAGTCCGCCCTTCCGCCCGCGCGGCCATCAGGAAGCGCTTTGGCATGGCCTGCAATCCGGCAACCTGCACACCACCGCGACCGACCATTGCTGCTTCTGCGCCGAGCAAAAAGCCGCCGGCAAGGACGATTTCAGCAAGATCCCGAATGGCACCGCCGGCATCGAAGACCGCATGGCGGTGCTCTGGGATGAAGGGGTGAACACTGGACGGTTTTCGATGCAGGACTTCGTCGCCCTCACCTCCACCAACACCGCGAAGATCTTCAACCTCTACCCGCGCAAAGGCGCGATACGCGTTGGCGCTGATGCGGACCTGGTGCTGTGGGACCCGGAAGGCACGCGCACCATCTCCGCCAAAACCCACCATCAGCAGGTGGATTTCAACATCTTCGAAGGCAAGACCGTGCGCGGTGTGCCCAGCCATACCGTCAGCCAGGGCCGCGTGGTCTGGGCCGATGGCGATCTGCGCGCCGAGCGCGGGGCCGGGCGGTACGTCGAACGGCCGGCGTATCCGGCGGTGTTTGATTTGCTGAGCAAGCGGGCTGAGTTGAATAAGCCGGTTGCCGTCAAGCGTTGACCCATGATCGTTCCCACGCTCCGCGTGGGAATGCAGCCCGGGACGCTCCGCGTCCCATTGGAACGCAGAGCGTCCCTTGAGGCATTCCCACGCGGAGCGTGGGAACGATCAACCCACTGCCCACCAGAGGCAGACACCTCAAAAACCATGAGGCCTTAAACCGTGATCAAGACCCTGAACCACCTCCCGCATCCCTACGAGAATGCGGCCGCCCTCGCCGGTCATTTCACCGACCTGGCGCCGCCGCTCAACGACCGTCAGGCCCATCTGGAAGCTTCGCGCTGTCTGTATTGCTACGACGCGCCGTGCGTGAATGCCTGTCCGAGCGAGATTGATATTCCGTCGTTCATCCGCAATATCCACACGGAAAACGTCCAGGGCGCCGCGCAGAAAATCCTTTCGGCGAACATCCTTGGCGGCAGTTGCGCCCGGGTTTGTCCGACGGAAATCCTGTGTCAGCAAGCGTGTGTGCGCAACAACGATCATGAGTGCGCGCCAGTGTTGATCGGCCTGCTGCAACGCTACGCCGTGGACAACGCGCACTTCAGCGAACACCCGTTCCAGCGCGCCGCCGCCACCGGCAAGCGCATCGCCGTGGTCGGTGCCGGCCCGGCCGGTTTGTCCTGCGCTCACCGCAGTGCCATGCACGGCCATGACGTGGTGATTTTCGAAGCCCGGGAAAAGGCTGGCGGCCTCAATGAATACGGAATCGCCAAGTACAAACTGGTGGACGATTACGCCCAGAAAGAACTGGATTTCCTGCTGCAAATCGGCGGCATCGAAATCCGTCACGGGCAGAAACTTGGCGAAAACCTGACCCTCAGCGAACTCCATCAACAATTCGACGCGGTGTTCCTCGGCCTGGGCCTGGCGGCGAGCAAACAACTCGGGCTGGATCACGAGGACGCGCCGGGGCTGCTCGCCGCCACCGATTACATCCGCGAACTGCGCCAAGCCGATGACCTGACGCAACTGCCGCTGGCCGACCGTTGCATCGTCCTCGGCGCCGGCAACACCGCGATCGACATGGCGGTGCAAATGGCGCGTCTTGGGGCTCATGACGTCAATCTGGTCTACCGCCGTGGCGTCGAGGACATGGGCGCCACCGGTCACGAACAAGACATTGCCAAGGCCAACCAGGTGCGTTTGCTGACCTGGGCACAACCGGAACAAGTGCTGCTCGATGATCAAGGCAATGTGCGCGGCATGCGTTTCGCCCGCACGCACATGGTCGACGGTCGCCTGCAAACCACCGGGCAAACCTTCGAACTGGCCGCCGACGCGATCTTCAAAGCCATCGGCCAGGCCTTCGACGGCAGCGCCCTCGCCGACCCGCTGGCCCGGGAACTCAAGCGTCAGGGCGAGCGCATCCACGTGGATGAAAACCTGCGCACCAGCATCCCCGGCGTGTATGCCGGTGGCGACTGCACCAGCCTCGATCAGGACCTGACCGTGCAAGCGGTGCAACACGGCAAACTCGCCGCCGAAGCGATCAACGCCCAACTCATGCTCAACGTGGAGGCTGCGTAAATGGCCGATCTCTCGATTGTCTTCGCCGGCATCAAAGCCCCCAATCCGTTCTGGCTGGCCTCCGCGCCACCCACTGACAAAGCCTACAACGTGGTCCGCGCCTTCGAGGCTGGCTGGGGCGGCGTGGTCTGGAAAACCCTGGGGGAAGACCCGGCGGCGGTCAATGTGTCTTCGCGGTACTCGGCGCACTTCGGGGCCAACCGCGAGGTCATGGGCATCAACAACATTGAGCTGATCACCGACCGTTCGCTGGAAATCAACCTGCGGGAAATCACCCAGGTCAAAAAGGACTGGCCGGACCGGGCTCTGATCGTGTCGCTGATGGTGCCGTGCGTCGAAGAGTCGTGGAAATTCATCCTGCCGCTGGTGGAAGCCACCGGGGCCGACGGCATCGAGCTGAACTTCGGCTGCCCCCACGGCATGCCGGAACGGGGCATGGGCGCGGCGGTCGGTCAGGTGCCGGAGTACGTCGAACAGGTCACCCGTTGGTGCAAGACCTATTGCTCGCTGCCGGTGATCGTCAAGCTCACGCCGAACATCACCGACATCCGCGTCGCCGCCCGTGCGGCCCACCGTGGCGGCGCCGATGCGGTGTCGCTGATCAATACGATCAACTCGATCACCAGCGTCAACCTGGAACAAATGGTCGCCATCCCCACCGTCGGCCACCAAAGCACCCACGGCGGGTATTGCGGCTCGGCAGTGAAGCCGATTGCGCTGAATATGGTCGCCGAAATCGCCCGCGACCCTCAGACCCAGGGCCTGCCGATCTGCGGCATTGGCGGCATCGGCAGTTGGCGCGACGCGGCGGAATTCATCGCCTTGGGCAGCGGCGCGGTGCAGGTGTGCACCGCGGCGATGCTCCATGGGTTCCGCATCGTCGATGAGATGAAGGACGGTTTATCGCGCTGGATGGACAGTCAGGGCTACGCCAGCATCGCGGACTTTTCCGGGCGCGCGGTGGGTAATACGACGGATTGGAAGTACCTCGACATCAACTATCAGGTGATTGCCAAGATTGATCAGGAGGCGTGTATTGGTTGTGGCCGTTGCCATATTGCGTGTGAAGACACGTCGCACCAGGCGATTGCCAGCCTCAGGCAGGCCGACGGGACGCATAAATATGAAGTGATCGATGATGAGTGCGTGGGCTGCAATCTGTGCCAGATTACCTGCCCGGTGGCGGATTGCATTGAGATGGTGCCGATGGATACGGGCAAACCGTTTCTGGACTGGAATCATGATCCGAGAAACCCCTACCACGTCGCCCTGTAACTGATCGTTCCCACGCTCCGCGTGGGAATGCCTCAAGGGACGCTCCGCGTTCCAATGGGACGCAGAGCATCCCGGGCGGCATTCCCACGCGGAGCGTGGGAACGATCGGCTTACGGCTCCAACCCGATCCCGCGCAATATCACACTGGTCACCGTCTGCACCGCCCGTTCGAACTGCATGTCCGACAACGGCTGATGGTCATTCAGGATATTCACCTGATGATCAAAGTCGGCGTAATGCTGGGTCGAGGCCCAGATCATGTACAGCAGCGCCGAAGGCTCCACCGGCAGGATGCGTTTGTCCTCCACCCACTGGCGAATTTTCGCTTCTTTCATCTTGGCCCAGTCGTACAGGCTCACGTCCAGCGCCTCGCCCAAGGTTGGCGCGCCGTGAATGATCTCGTTGGCCCAGACTTTCGAACCGTACGGCCGGCTGCGGGAATGGTTCATCTTGGCGCGGATGTAGCTGCTGAGCACCACGCGCGGGTCGTCGAACATTTCAAAGCACAGGGCGTCCTGCTTCCACACTTCCAGCAGGTCGAACAACACCGCGCTGTACAGCTCACCCTTGGTGCTGAAGTAGTAATGCAGATTGGAGCGCGGCAGTTGCACTTCGGCGGCGATGTCCGCCATGGCGGTGCTGCCGAAGCCTTTTTCGGCGAAGACCTTCTCGGCCCCCAGCAGGATTTTCTCGACGTTACTGCGACGGATCTCGATCTTGTGATTGCCCATGAGGGCTCCCTGACAACAGCGTTGCCCAAGACTAGCATCCGCTCTGGGTCGCGGCGACAGGCCTTTTTCACTTCCCCGGGGAAAACCGATTGGGTAGCATCCGCCGCACTTTCCCGCCGCGATGGATCACCCGCCGTGAACATTCGACCTCGCGTTGCCACCGACGACGCCGCCCTCGCCACCCTGTGGGAACGCTCGGTGCGCGCGACCCATGACTTTCTGAGCGAGGACGATGTTCAGTTCTTCCTGCCGCTGGTGCGCGATGCCTACCTGCCGGCGCTGACGGTGTGGGTCGCGCAAGACCCGGACAGCACGCCCGCCGGCTTTATCGCCACCGGCGACAACATCGTGCAGATGCTGTTTATCGAACCGTCGCAACGGGGCCGGGGCATTGGCCGCCAGTTGCTCGACCACGTCAAAGCGCTGCACACGACCCTGCGCGTCGACGTCAATGAACAGAATCCCCAGGCCCATGGCTTCTATTTGCACTATGGTTTTGAACAGACCAGCCGCTCGCCCACCGATGGCGAAGGTCG
This sequence comes from Pseudomonas sp. Emmai, assembly GCF_055179735.1. NCBI lineage: Bacteria > Pseudomonadati > Pseudomonadota > Gammaproteobacteria > Pseudomonadales > Pseudomonadaceae > Pseudomonas > Pseudomonas sp. Emmai. The sequence goes on from NZ_CM143685.1 coordinate 4,443,812, forward strand.
GCCGTTCCCCATCATTCACCTGCAACTACGCCCGGCGTAAACATTTCCCGGCGCACAGCGTTCATGCTTAAGTGACGCCCATTAATCTGCCCAGAAGGTAACTGACCATGCTGCTGAAAAAAGCCCTGACCACCGCCGCCCTGCTCGGCTCCCTGCTCGCCGCTTCGTCGGTGTTCGCCCATGCCCATCTGAAAAGCCAGGTTCCGGCGGCCGACAGCACCGTTAGCGCGCCGACGGAATTGCGCCTGGTGTTTTCCGAAGGGGTTGAAGCGACCTTTACCAAAGTGACCATCAACGGCGTACCAGCGAAAAAACTGGCCACCGAAGGCAGCGACAAGAAAACCCTGATCGTTACCCCTGACGCGCCGTTAACGGCGGGTGAGTACAAGGTCGAATGGCACGCGGTGTCGGTCGATACCCACAAAAGTGAAGGCGCCTACAGCTTCAAGGTTGGCCAGTAATTCATGACCGACGCGCTGGTGCTGTGCCGCTTCCTGCATTTTGTGGTGGTGTTGATGCTGTTCGGGGCCTGGGTGTTCCGGCCGCTGTTGCTGAACGCTGACGCCGACCCTCTGGATCGACAACTGGCGCGCATCACTCGCTGGCTGACCGTCGTGGCCTTGGTCAGCGGCGGGACCTGGCTGCTCCTGATCACCGCCAGCATGGCCGGGGCCTGGGATGCGGCGTTCGATCCGTCGACCTTGAGCCTGGTGCTGCGCAATACGTTTTTCGGCCAGGTGTGGAGTTGGCACCTGCTGCTCAATGCCGTGCTGCTCGTGTTGCTGCTGACGCCGCTGCGCGCGAACGTGCCGCTGAGGCTGATCGTAAGCGGCTTGCTGCTCGCGACCCTGGCGCCGGTCGGCCATGGCGCGATGCTTGACGGGCTCAGCGGCCAGTTGCTGATCCTCAATCAGATCATCCATCTGACCTGCGTCGGTGCGTGGCTCGGTGGGTTGATGCTGTTGGTGATGATCCTGCGCCAGCCGAACGGCCACGGGCTGAGCACGATACTGCGGCGCTTTAGCGGAGTCGGTTATGGCTTGGTGGCGGGACTGGTGATCACCGGTTTGATCAACGTTCGCGTGTTGACCGGGGCGTTTTGGCCGACACCGCTGTTGTCCGGGTTTGCCTTGATTCTGTTGATCAAGGTCGTGCTGGTGGCGGTGATGCTGGGGCTGGCGCTGTTCAATCGGTTGCGGATCAAGGATTGCGAACAGCGGGTTGGCGCGCTTCAAACCAGTGTGCTGCTGGAGTGGTTGCTGGGGATGGGCGCGGTGGCGGCGGTTTCGTTGCTCGGTACCCTGCCGCCGATGATTACCGGTTAACCCTGTAAGAGCGAGGCTTGCCCGCGAAAGCGGTGTGTCAGGCAACATTGATGTCGGCTGACAGTCCGCCTTCGCGGGCAAGCCTCGCTCCTACCCGGGCCGGTGCGTTTCAGGGGATATCGGTATGCCCTTCTGCGGCCGTATCAATGCTGACCACCACCGACATCCCCGGCCGTAACCGCTCACTCTGCTCCTGCCCCTCATCCACCGTAATCCGCACCGGCACCCGCTGGGCGATCTTGACGAAGTTACCGGTCGCATTGTCCGCCTGCAACAGGCTGAACTCCGACCCCGTGGCCGGCGAAATCCGCTGCACCTTGCCCTTGAATTTACGATGGTCGAGCGCGTCGACGGTGAAGCTCGCCGGTTGGCCGACGCGCACGTCGTCCATCTGGGTTTCCTTCATGTTGGCGATCACCCACAACTGGTTCGGCACCAGTGCCATCAACTGCGCGCCGGAGTTGACGTAGGCCCCGAGGCGCACGCCGATCTGCCCGAGTTGGCCGTCACGCGGGGCAATGACGCGGGTGTTGGACAGGTCAATGCGCGCCAGTTGCACCGCCGCTTCGGCGCTGGCCACTGCCGCCTCCAGCGAGCCGCGATTGACGATCACGGTTTGCAAATCCTGCCGGGCAATTTCCAGGTTAGCCTGGGCCTGGGCCACGGCGGCGATGGTCTGGGCGTTGGCGGCCAGGGTCACGTCCAGTTCGCGCCTGGACACCGAGCCGTCATTGATCAGCTCTTTGTTGCGCCGCAGATCGGCTTCGCTCTTGCGCTGCTGGGCCTGACTGTCGGCGACCGCTGCCTGACGCAACTTGATGGTCGCTTCGGCGCTGTTGCGTTGCTGCACCACGTTGGCCAGCGCGGCTTTCTGCACCGCCAGTTGCGCCAGGGACTGATCGAGGTGTTGCTTGTAGATCCGGTCATCGAGACGCACCAGCAAATCGCCGGCCTTCACAAACTGAAAGTCGGTCACCGGCACTTCGTACACATAACCGCTGAGTTGCGGGCCGATGATCGTCACCTGGCCGCGCACCAAGGCGTTTTCCGTGGTTTCCACAGCACTGCTGAACGGCGGCAATTGCCAGGCATACAACACAATCAGCACACCGATGATGGCAATCGCCGCGAAGCCCATGGACGAGATGATCCGCACCCGCAGCGAACGCGGTTCGGTGGCCGGCGTGGACGGTGGCGCCACGCCTTCAGGGGTGGCGGCGATGGCATTGGTGGTCGTGGTGGTCGGTTCAGTCATGAAGAAGTGGCACCGCTGGGTTGAACGGAAGGAGTGGCAGGCGCTGGGGCGACGGCTTGGGTGGTGCTCATCAGCCACAGGGCGCGAATCGAAATCCAGATCATGGTCAGCACCGCAATCACGGCGATCAGCATGAACACATCGTTATAGGCCAGCACGTTGGCCTCGCGGGTGGCGGCGGTGGCCAGGCTGCGAATGCCTTGCAGGTTGCGCAGGCTCGGGTCGGCGATCATCGAGCCCACCGCATTGCCGCCGCTCTGCACCCGTGCCGCGACACGCGGATCAAGCAGGGTCAGGTGTTCAACGATATTGCTGGAATGGAATTTTTCGCGAACGCTCTGGAACGTGCCCAGCAGCGCCGCGCCGATCAAGCCGCCGAGGTTCTGGCAGATCCCGAACAGCACCGAAAAACTCACCAGATTGCGCGGATTGGTCAACACCCGGCGCGTGCCCAGGACCATGGTCGGGCCGAGGAAAAACGTGCCGCCGAAAGCCAGCAGGAACTGGCTGATGTACATGTTTTCCGGGCGGGTCAGGTTGTTCGAGTAGCTGTCCATCACCGAGCCGACCGCCATCAGCGCCAGGGACACGATCAGCGGCATAAACAGGTGTTTGGGGTCGATGGTCAGGGCGCTGGTGGCAAGACCTGCGATGCTGCCGAGCAACATCACCACATAGAGGCTGTGCAGTTGCTGGCTGCTCATGTTCAGCATCTGCATGAAGCCGACCGCGCCGGTGGATTGCTCAGACAACACCATGCGAATCAGGATCACCGCCAGGGCCAGGCGAATCATCACGCCGCTGCCGAGCCAACGGGTCATCAGCATCGGGTTGCTGCGGTTATGTTCGATGGCCAGGCCGGCGAGGATCAGCACGATGGACGCCGCCGACGCGACGCCGATCCACGGCGCTTCCAGCCACCAGTCGATACGTCCCAGGGACAGCACGGCGCACAGCAGGGCCACGCCGCTGGCAAGGATGGCGAAGGTCAGGAAGTCGAGCTTTTCGAAGGTCTTGAAGCGGTCGCCCGGCGGCAACTTGAGCAGGAACACGCAGCCCAGCGTCAGCAGCGCCATGCCCAATTCGAACAGGTACAAGCCGCGCCATTCAGCGATTTGCATCAGGTCTTCGGAGAACAATCGCGCCAGCGGCAACGCCAGTTGCGACGCCCCCAGGCCCAGCACCAGCGCCTTCATCCGCCATTTCGCCGGGAAGGCCTGGATCATGTAATACAGGCCCAACGAACTCAGCGCCGCGCCGACCATGCCGTGGGCCGCGCGCACGGCGATCGCCGAACTCAGGTCGTTGACGAACAGATGGCCGAAGGTCACCAGGGCGTAGAGCACCAGGAACACTTCGGTGAACGCACGCAAGCCGAACTGCTGGCGAAACTTCACCAGCAGCAGGTTCATCGAGACGTTGGTCATCACGTAGGCCGCCGGCAGCCAGGCCATCTCGGCGGTGGTCGCGCCGAGCGCGCCTTGCAGGTAAGGCAGGTTGGCAATCACCAGCGAATTGCCGAGGCCACCGGTCAACGCCACCAGCAAACCCACCAGCGCATAGGCCAGGCGCTTGGGGTTGGAGTGATCGGGCGTCGAAGGAGAACCGGGCAAACTGGGCCGTTCGTGGGGTTGCCAGTTGCGCGGGGCGTAGTGATCCATTCAAGGGCCTTGTGTTGAGATGGCGCCAGTTTGCCGCAAAATCGTCGGGCAAAACACACATCCCTGTGGGCATCGCACCTGTGGCGAGGGAGCTTGCTCCCGCTGGAGTGCGTAGCGCTCCCAGTATTTTTGGTCTGCTTCGCAGCCCAGCGGGAGCAAGCTCCCTCGCCACAGTCATCTTTCACTCGACATCGATATCGACTGGGACGACGTCTTCGCGGGCAAGCCTCGCTCCTACAAGTCGTGCGCTCGCCCCATGTCATCGTACAACTTCTGATTGACAACCCCGCAAAGCCACGCAAATAATCGCCGCCATGTTGTACGACGACGTATAACAAACAATAAAAACAACAAGAAACAAAGGGAAGTCACAGTGAGCAAACTCGTCCGTCATTCCGCCGTCTGCACCCCTCGCCCGACCTTCATCCGCCGCCACACCCTAAGCCTGATCGGTTGCAGCAGCCTGGCCCTCGCCTTGCCCATGACTGGCCACGCCGAAGGTTTTGTCGACGACGCCAGCGCCACGCTGAACCTGCGCAATGCCTACTTCAATCGCAACTTCACCAACCCGGCCTACCCCCAGGGCAAGGCTGAAGAGTGGACGCAAAGCTTTATCCTCGACGCCAAGTCCGGCTTCACCCAAGGCACCGTCGGTTTCGGTGTGGATGTGCTGGGCCTGTACTCGAAGAAACTCGACGGTGGCCAAGGCACCGGCGGCACGGGACTGCTGCCGCTGGATCACGACGGGCGCCCGGCGGATAACTTCGGCCGCACCAACGTGGCGTTCAAGGCCAAGGTGTCGAGGACCGAGTTGAAGGTCGGCGAGTGGATGCCGGTGCTGCCCGTCCTGCGCTCGGACGACGGCCGCTCCCTGCCGCAAACCTTCCGCGGCGGCCAGGTGACGTCCAGCGAAATCGATGGCCTGAAGCTCTACGGCGGCCAGTTCCGCGCCAACAGCCCACGCAACGATTCGAGCATGGACGACATGTCGATGAACGGCAAAGCGGCGTTCACCTCGGATCGCTTCAACTTTGGCGGCGGTGAATACACCTTCAATGAAAAGCGCACCCTCGTCGGCGTCTGGTACTCGGAACTCAGCGACATCTATCAGCAGAAATATTTCAACCTGAGCCACAGCCAACCCATCGGCGACTGGACCCTGGGTGCCAACCTCGGCTACTTCATCGGCAAGGAAGACGGCAGCGCCCTGGCCGGCGACCTCGACAACAAAACCGCGTTCGCCATGCTCTCGGCCAGATACGGCGGCAGCACCTTCTATGTCGGCCTGCAAAAACTCAGCGGCGACGATGCCTGGATGCGCGTCAACGGCACCAGCGGCGGCACCTTGGCCAACGACAGCTACAACTCGAGCTACGACAACGCCAAGGAAAAATCCTGGCAAGTGCGCCACGACTACAACTTCGTCGCCCTGGGCATTCCCGGCCTGACCCTGATGAACCGCTACATCAGCGGCGATAACGTGCACACCGGGGCGATCACCGACGGCAAGGAATGGGGCCGCGAAAGCGAACTGGCCTATACCGTGCAGAGCGGCGTGCTGAAGAACCTCAACGTCAAGTGGCGCAATGCGAGCATTCGCAAGGACTTCAGCACCAATGAGTTCGATGAGAACCGGATTTTTGTGAGCTATCCGATTTCGTTGTTGTGAGGCGAGCACTGGCATAAGGAGCGACTCAATCCCTGTGGCGAGCGAGCTTGCTCGCGCTGGAGTGCGAAGCGCTCCCAACTATTTTGGGTCTGCTGCGCAGCCCAGCGGGAGCAAGCTCCCTCGCCACAGGGCAGGTGCTTTACTCAAGACCGACGTTGTAACCCTCCGTCCATTTCAACCACCAACGCGTTGACAACCACCGGAAAGGCTAACGATACTCCGCCCAAGTCATACGACAACTTACAACAACTGCAATGACTCTGAATTCAGGAATTTCCATGACCACGACATCCCCTGCCCCTTTCAATCGCCTGCTGCTGACCGGTGCCGCCGGTGGCCTCGGCAAAGTCCTGCGCGAAACCCTGCGCCCTTATGCCAACGTGATTCGCCTGTCGGACATCGTCGACATCACCCCGGCCATCGATGACCGCGAAGAAGTCGTGACTTGCGACCTCGCCGACAAGCAGGCCGTGCATCAACTGGTCGAAGGCGTGGACGCGATCCTGCACTTCGGCGGGGTGTCCACCGAGCACTCGTTCGAAGAGATCCTCGGCGCCAATATCTGCGGCGTGTTCCACATCTACGAAGCCGCGCGTCGGCATGGCGTGAAGCGGGTGATTTTCGCCAGCTCCAACCACGTCATCGGTTTCTACAAGCAGGACGAAGTGATCGACGCCCGCTCCCCTCGCCGCCCGGACAGCTACTACGGTTTGTCCAAGTCCTACGGCGAAGACATCGCCAGTTTCTACTTCGATCGCTACGGCATCGAGACCGTCAGCGTGCGCATCGGCTCCTCGTTCCCGGAACCGCAAAACCGCCGCATGATGAGCACCTGGCTGAGCTTCGGCGACCTGACCCAATTGCTCGAACGCGCGCTGTACGCGCCGAATGTCGGCCACACCATCGTCTACGGCGTGTCCGACAACAAGAACGTCTGGTGGGACAACCGTTACGCCGCTGGCCTGGGCTACGTGCCACAGGACAACTCCGAAGTGTTCCGCGACAAGATCGAAGCGCAACCAATGCCGGCCGCGGATGACCCGGCGATGGTTTACCAGGGTGGCGCGTTTGTCGCGTCCGGTCCGTTCGGCGATTGAGCCAACCTCCAAGGGAATGAGCGTCCATGCAAGCCGAATTGATTGTCGATGCCCGTAACGCGGTCGGTGAATGCCCGGTCTGGGTGCCTGAGGAAAACGCCCTGTACTGGGTCGACATTCCCGCTGGCGGCCTGCAACGCTGGAGCGCCGCGACCGGGCATGTGCATGCCTGGAAAACCCCGGAAATGCTCGCCTGCATGGCCCGACACAGCGACGGCGGCTGGGTCGCCGGGATGGAGAGCGGGTTCTTTCATCTGCGCCCGCACAGCGACGGTAGCCTCGACAGCGAACAGCTGGCCCAGGTCGATCACGCCCGTCCCGACATGCGCCTGAACGATGGGCGCTGTGATCGCCAGGGCCGTTTCTGGGCCGGCAGCATGGTGCTGAACATGGGGGCCAATGTGGCGGAAGGCGCGTTGTATCGCTACAGCAGCGGGCAGCGTGGGCCGATCGAGGCACGCCTCTCTGGTTTCCTGGTTCCCAACGGGCTGGGCTTCAGCCCGGATGGCCGGACGATGTACCTGTCTGATTCGCATCCACTGTCTCAGCAGATCTGGGCGTTCGACTACGACATCGAGAGCGGCACGCCGAGCAATCGGCGCCTGTTCGTCGACATGAATCACTACAGCGGCCGCCCCGATGGCGCAGCGGTGGATGCCGAGGGCTGCTACTGGATCTGCGCCAACGACGCCGGGCTGATTCACCGCTTCACCCCGGATGGCCGGCTCGACCGTTCACTCGCCGTGCCGGTGAAGAAACCGACCATGTGCGCGTTTGGGGGCAGTGGGCTGGACACGTTGTTCGTGACCTCGATTCGCCCTGGGGATGACCATGACGAGCAATCGTTGGCGGGTGGGGTGTTTGCCCTTGATCCCGGCGTGAAGGGCTTGCCTGAACCTTTATGTCGCGACTATTGATGACCTGTGGTGAGGGAGCTTGCTCCCGCTGGGTCGCGAAGCGGCCCCCCGCAATCCTTCAAACACACTGAGTTGCCTGACTCTACGACTGCTGCGCAGCCGAACGGGAGCAAGCTCCCTCGCCACAGTGGTGTCTGTTTGCCTGAAGCCTCTCATTGAGTCAAAAATCACCATGACACTGACGATTCTGGAACTCGAAGACGATTTCACCCACCTCACCCTCGCCCCCGAACTCGGTGCGAGCATCGTCAACTGGACGGTTCGCAGCAGCGGCCAGCCGCTGTTGCGCCACAGTGACCAACAGGCCCTGAACACCGGCCTGCCCGGCAAACTCGGTTGCTACCCGCTGGCCCCTTGGTCCAACCGCACTGCCGAGGGCGGTTTCGACTGCCCCGAAGGTTGGCTGGCCCTGACGCCGAACAGCCTCACCGATCCCTTGCCGATCCATGGCAGCGCCTGGCAGCAGCCGTGGCGAGTGGTTTCCCAAACCCGAAACGAAGCCGTCCTGGAACTTGATTGCACATCGCCCTTCGCCTACCGCGCCCGGCAACGTTTCCAGCTGAGTGAAGGTCGGTTGAGCATCGAGTTGAAAGTCACTCACGTGGGCGAACACGCCGCGTGGCACGGCCTCGGCTTGCACCCTTACTTCCCGCGCACCGCCAATACCCGGTTACAGGCGCAAGCCCGACAGGTCTGGTTATGCGACAGCACAAAACTGCCAACCCAACTCAGCTCGTTGCCCGCCGAATGGGATTTCCAGCAGCTCAAGGCGCTACCGCAAACCCTGGTGGACAACGGTTTCTGCGAGTGGAATGGTCACTGCCTGATCCAGCAACCCGAACTCGGTTATGAACTGGAAGGCCAAGCCACCGGCAGCGATTACTACCTGCTCTACTGCCCGGTGGGCTTGGGGTTTTTCTGTATCGAACCGGTGAGCCACCCGGTCAATGCGCATCACCTGCCCGGTCGGCCAGGCTTGCGTTTGCTGGAGCAAGGCCAATCCACCGAGTTGGGTTTCAGCCTGCAATACCGCGAACTTAGCTAACCCAGCAACTGACTCAACACCGCGCGCAATTTGCCGGGCTTCACCGGTTTATTCAGCAGCGGCGCGTCGAGCCGTTGCAGCGAGCGACGGCATTGGTCGGTGCGATCGGCGGTGATGATCACGGCCGGAATCGCCTGGCCAAAATGCTCGCGCAAGTGCCGCACCACGTCGCAGCCCACCACCCCATGATCGAGGTGATAGTCCGCCAGAATCAGTTCCGGCGCCTGTCCCTGCAACGCCGCCAGCGCGGAAAACTCATCCGTGGCGATCACCACTTCACAGCCCCACTGCCCCAGCAGCGCGCTCATGCTTTCAAGGATGCTGACCTCATTGTCCAGCACCAGCAAACGCCGGCCCGGCAGCGGATTGCCGGTGCCCGGCGTCGGCGCGGCCAGGCTGATCGGCAGGGGCACCTCATGGGAAATCGGCACGTCGATGCTGAACACCGACCCGCGCCCCGGCCAGGAGCGCACCTGGATCCGGTAGCCCAGAATCTTGGCAATGCGCTCGACAATCGCCAGCCCCAGGCCCACGCCTTTGCGGTCAGCGGCGCGGCCGACGTCCAGTTGATTGAACTCCAGAAAGATCGAATGCAACCGGTCCGCCGCAATCCCGCGCCCGGTATCCCACACTTCCAGACGCAGCATATCGCCCCGGCGCCGCGCCCCGAGCAGGATGCAGCCCTCGTCGGTGTAGCGGCAGGCATTGCTGAGGAAGTTGCGCAGTATCCGCGTCATCAGGCGCAGGTCGGTGCTGATGGCAAAATCGCCCATGCGCACCCGCAGGTTCAGCCCCGCCGCCTCGGCCACGGACTGGAACTCCGAGACCAGTGGCGCGAGCAATTCGTCGAGGCGGTACAGCGCGACGTCGGGTTTCACCGCAGCCTGGTCGAGCCGGGAAATGTCCAGCAAATCAGTGAGCAAATCCTCGGCGCCTTCCAACGCCTGGTGCGTGCGCTCCACCAGCACCTGCTCGACGTCGGGCAGCTTGCGTTCGCGCAAGGTCGAGATCAGCAACCGCGCCGCATTCAGCGGTTGCAGCAGGTCATGGCTGGCGGCGGCGAGGTATTTGTCCTTGCTGCGGTTGGCCGCTTCGGCGGCGTCCCGGGCATCACGCAGGGCCTGGGCGATCTGTTTACGCTGGGTGATCTGCTGTTGCAGGTTGCGGTTGGCTTCGAGCAATTCGTCGGTGCGCGCGGTGACCCGTTGCTCCAGTTCATCGTTGAGTTGCTGCAAGCGTTGCTGGGCCAGTTTGCGTTCGGTGATGTCAGCGACAAAGCCTTCCACCAGCCCTTCCTGATCGGGCTTGAGCAGCAGGTTCATCAGCACGTCGAGGCTGCTGCCGTCCTTGCGCCGCAATTGGGTTTCATAGCCGTGCAGGCTGCGTTCGGTCTTGAGGATCTCGCCAATATTGGCCAGTTCCTTGGCGCCGCCGACAAACAGGTTGCTCGCCAGGTCCGCCAATGAAAACAGCACTTCCTGCGGACTGTCGTAGCCCAGCATCCGCGCCAGCGCCGGGTTGGCGGCGCGCATGCCTTCCAGCAGGCTGGCCTGGAAGATCCCGTGGACCGCGTTTTCGAACAACCACTTGTAGCGATTGCGCTCGGCTTCCAGTTCATCCAGGCGCGCATTGAGTTCCGGGTAGTGACTCTTGCGTGCCGAGTGGCTGCCTAATCCGAGTAACCCGGCCAGCGCCCGTTGCTGGTCTTCAGAGGGCTTCGCCATAGACGACCTCGACATCACGCTGACTGGATTCGCGGGGGTTGGTCAGGATGCACGGGTCGTGCATGGCGTGCTGCGACAGGAACGGAATGTCCGCCATGCTCACCCCGTGCAAGCCCAGGGTTTCGTGGAAGCCGATGGAGTGTTTCAGGGCAATCAGGTGGTCGACCAACCGCTTGCAGATCTGCCGGTGATTCAGGCCCCGGCAATCGATGCCGAAGGTCTCGGCGATTACCTTGAAGCGGTCCGGCGCCGAGTTGTAGTTGAACGCCACCACGTGCTCCACCAGCACCGCGTTGCACAAGCCGTGGGGCAAGTCGAGGAAGCCGCCGAGGCTGTGGGACATGGCGTGCACCGCGCCAAGGATTGCGTTGGAAAACGCCAGCCCGGCCTGCATGCTGCCGAGCATGATTTTCTCGCGCAGGGCGATGTCGGTCGGGTTGGCGATCATCTGCACCAGGTTGCCGTTGATCAGGCGCATGGCTTCCAGCGCATGGGGGTCGGTCAGCGGGCCGTGACCGGTGGAGACGAAGGCTTCGATGGCATGCACCAGCGCGTCGATACCAGTACAGGCCGCCAGGAACGGGTCCATGCTCAGAGTGGTTTCCGGGTCGATCAGCGACACGTCGGGCACCACGGCTTTACTGACGATGGAGAACTTCATGCGTTCTTGCTGGTTGGAAATGATCACGAATTGCGAGACGTCCGCCGACGTGCCGGCGGTGGTCGGGATCAGGATCAGCGGTGGGCTGGGCACGCGGATGGTGTCCACGCCCTCGAACTCCAGAATATTGCGCCCGTGAGCGACGACAATGCCGATGCCTTTGCCGCAATCCATCGGGCTGCCGCCGCCAATCGCGACGATCACATCGCAATGGTTTTCCTTGTACAGCTCGGCGCCGAGCATGACTTCTTCGACCCGAGGGTTGGGCGAGACATCGCTGTACAGGAAGTAATCGATGCCCTGGGCTTGCAGGCTGACCTCGACATCCGCGACCCAACCGGCGGCAATCACCCCGGGGTCGCTGACCACCAGCACCTTGCGGGCACCGAAGGTCTTGGCGTAGTTGCCGACGTTGTGCCGGCAACCGGCACCAAAAATGATTTCAGGCGACACGAATTTACGCAGTTGGCTGAGATTCTGGCTCATTGGAAAGCCTGTTTTTATTGTTTTGGAAGGTAGAAGCCACACTAACCCATCCGGCTGCGAATGCAATCAGACCAATGGGTAGCTCGATCCTGCATCCACCACCGATGTCCTGTTGGAGTGAGCGTGTGTGGCGAGGGGGCTTGCCGCCGTTGGGTCGCGAAGCGGCCCCGCTTATCCCAAAGCAGGGGACTGCTGCGCAGTCCAACGGGGGCAAGCCCCCTCGCCACAAATGCTCGCTCACACAGGGGATGTGCGGTGCACCGTTTATCCGCGATAGATCAGCCGCGAAGCCTTCTCATTGCGCAACGTCAGGTGTTCCATGCCCTGCCCCGGCGCATCGGCTTCCTCGCGGGCTTTGAGGATCACCCCGTGGTGCGGCGACTTGCTGCACACCGGGTCGGCGTTTTCGGCATCGCCGGTGAGCATGAATGCCTGGCAGCGGCAGCCGCCCAGGTCTTTGTGTTTTTCATCGCAGGAGCGGCACGGTTCCTTCATCCAGTCATCGCCGCGAAAGCGGTTGAAGCCGAAGGACTCGGTCCAGATGTGTTCGATACTGTGCTCGCGCACGTTGGGGAACTGCACTGGCAATTGCCGGGCGCTGTGGCACGGCAGCGCAGTACCGTCGGGGGTGATGTCGAGAAACAGATTGGCCCAGCCGTTCATGCAGGTCTTGGGGCGTTCTTCGTAGTAGTCCGGGGTAACGAAGATCAGTTTGCACGGATGCCCCTCGGCCTCAAGTCGCTCGCGGTACTGGTTAGTAATGCGCTCGGCGCGCTGCAATTGCTCGCGGGTGGGCAACAGGCCGACACGGTTGAGTTCGGCCCAACCGTAGAACTGACACGTGGCCAGTTCGACGAAATCCGCCTCCAGCTCCAGGCACAGGTCGATGATGCGGTCGATGCGGTCGATGTTGTGCCGGTGGGTGACGAAGTTCAGCACCATCGGGTAGCCCTGGGCTTTCACGGCCCGGGCCATGGCGAGCTTCTGGGCGAAGGCCTTGCGCGAGCCGGCGAGCATGTTGTTCACCGTTTCATCGGCGGCCTGGAAACTGATCTGAATGTGATCCAGCCCGGCGACCTTGAAATCGGCAATCTTCTGTTCGGTCAAGCCGATGCCTGAGGTGATCAGGTTGGTGTAGTAACCCATGTCCCGCGCCGCCTTGATCAGCTCGGCCAGGTCCTGGCGCACCAGCGGTTCGCCACCGGAAAACCCCAACTGCGCGGCGCCCAGTTCCCGGGCTTGTTGAAACACCCGAATCCATTCCTCGGTACTCAGTTCCTCACCTTGCTGGGCGAAATCCAATGGGTTGGAGCAATAGGGACACTGCAACGGGCAGCGATACGTCAGCTCCGCCAACAACCACAACGGCGGGCCCGGTGGCGCGATCAGGTTCACAGGGCGATCCCCCGGTGCCAGACATTTTCGGCGGTCACCGTGTGATACGGCGGGCGCTCCAGCTCGTAGGCCATGCTCATGGCGTCAAGCATGCTCCACAGCACGTCGAGCTTGAACTGGAGGATTTCCAGCATCCGTTGCTGGCCTTCGAGGGTGACGTAATGGGCCAGGGTGATGCGCAAACCGTGCTCGACATCTCGCCGCGCCTGGCTCAAACGGGTGCGGAAATAGTCGTAGCCGCCAGCGTCGATCCAGGGGTAATGGGTCGGCCAGGCGTCGAGGCGCGATTGGTGGATGTGTGGGGCGAACAGTTCGGTCAGGGAGCTGCTGGCCGCTTCCTGCCAACAGGCGCGACGGGCGAAATTGACGTAGGCGTCCACGGCGAAACGCACACCGGGCAGAACCAATTCTTGAGAGAGGATGTGCTCGCGGTCCAGGCCCACGGCTTCACCGAGGCGTAGCCAGGCCTCGATCCCGCCTTCGCTGCCGGGCGCGCCGTCGTGGTCGAGGATGCGTTGCAGCCATTCCCGGCGCACGTCGCGGTCGGGGCAGTTGGCGAGGATCGCGGCGTCTTTGAGCGGGATGTTGACCTGGTAATAGAAGCGATTGGCGACCCAGCCCTGGATCTGCTCGCGCGTGGCACGGCCGGCGTACATGGCTTGGTGGAACGGGTGATGAATGTGGTAGTAGGCGCCTTTTGCACGCAGGGCGGCTTCGAATTCGCTGGGGGACATGGGGGTGTCGGGCATTGCGGTTCTCCGGGTTTTGCGGCGTCAGGGCGGGCCTCTTCGCGGGCAAGCCTTGCTCCTACAGGTTTTGTGTAAGCCTTGGAATCCGCGAACGACGACGTCACGTCGGTTGACCATGAAATCCGCGAACGACGATGTTCTGTAGGAGCGAGGCTTGCCCGCGAAGGGGCCGTCCGCTACAGCACAAGACTCATGCCGTCATACGCCACCTCAACCCCACGCCGCTCCAGCAATGCCCGTTCAGCCGAGTCTTCATCGAGGATCGGGTTGGTGTTGTTGATGTGGATCAGCACCTTGCGCTGGCGGTCAAAGCCCTCCAGCACCTCAAGCATCCCGCCGGGACCACTTTGCGGCAGGTGCCCCATTTCACTGCCCAGGCTCTGGCCGACTTCGCACACGCGCATTTCGTCGTCGCGCCACAAGGTGCCGTCCAGCAGCAGGCAATCGGCGAGTTGCATCCAGCCCAGAACTTCTTCGTCGACTTGCCCCAGGCCCGGCGCGTAGAACACCGAGGCGCCGCTGCGCAGGTCTTCGATCAACAGACCGATGGTGTCGCCCGGTTGCGGGTTGCCGCGATTGGGCGAGTACGGCGGTGCATTGCTGACCAGGGGAATCGCACGGAACTGCAGATGCGCGCACGCCGCGACGCTGAACGGCTCGCGCTTCAAATCAATCGGCTGCCACTGCAACCCACCGTTCCAATGCTTGAGCATGTTGAACACCGGAAAACCGCTGCTCAAATCCTCGTGCACCCGCTCGGTGCACCACACGGCATGGGGGCAGCCTTCGCGCAGGCTCAGCAGGCCGGTGCAATGGTCAATCTGGCTGTCCAGCAGGATCACCCCGGCAATCGCCGTATCGCGACGGCGGCGCGCCGGTTGCAACGCGGGGAAACTTTCCAGTTGCGCCCGAATATCCGGGGAAGCATTGCACAGCACCCACGACACGCCGTCGTCACTCACCGCAATCGAGGACTGCGTGCGCCGTTGGGCGCGCAGGCTGCCATCGCGCACGCCGGTGCACTGGTGACAGTTGCAGTTCCACTGCGGGAAACCACCGCCAGCGGCGGAGCCGAGAACACGGATGTGCATGAGCAATGCTCCAGAAGGCAGGCCCGGCCAACGCAACGGCTGGCCGGGTGATCAATCAACGGTTGGCGAAATACATCGTCACTTCGAAGCCAATGCGCAGATCGGTAAACGCGGGTTTATTCCACATGGGTCAATCCTCTTCTTGTGCCGGGCAATTCCGGTAAAGCCATTAATGCACGGCGCGCCAAGGGCCCGAATGCTACTTTCGAAGGAGGTGGCGGCGTGCGTTGGTAGGGGGTGTTGCGGGGTGTCATACACAACGATTCGCGGGCACGCCTCGCTCCTACGGATCACCTGAACCTGTAGGAGCGAGGCTTGCCCGCGAAAGCCGTTACGGGGTCCAACGTCGAATCAAAAGAACCCCATCGGATTGATGTCGTAGCTCACCAGCAGGTTTTTGGTCTGCTGGTAATGGTCGAGCATCATCTTGTGGTTTTCACGGCCAACCCCGGACTTCTTGTAGCCACCGAACGCGGCGTGGGCCGGGTACAGGTGGTAGCAGTTGGTCCAGACACGCCCGGCCTTGATCGCCCGGCCCATGCGGTAGGCGCGATTGATGTCGCGGGTCCACAGGCCGGCGCCGAGGCCGAACTCGCTGTCGTTGGCAATCGCCAGGGCTTCGGCTTCGTCCTTGAACGTGGTGATGCCCACCACCGGGCCGAAGATTTCTTCCTGGAACACGCGCATTTTGTTGTGGCCCTTGAGCAGGGTCGGCTGGATGTAATATCCCGTCGACAGGTCGCCCTCCAGCCGCTCGGCCGCGCCACCGATCAGCAGCTCCGCGCCCTCTTCCTGGGCAATTTTCAGGTACGAGAGGATCTTGTCGTATTGCTGCTCCGACGCCTGGGCGCCGACCATGGTTTCGGTGTCCAGCGGGTTGCCGCGCTTGATCTTGACGATCTTCTGCATCACCACTTTCATGAAATCGTCGTAGATCGATTCCTGCACCAGCGCCCGGGACGGACAGGTGCAGACTTCGCCCTGGTTGAAGAACGCCAACACCAGGCCTTCGGCGGCTTTCTCGATGAACTGCGGCTCGGCGTTCATGATGTCTTCGAAGAAGATGTTCGGCGACTTGCCGCCCAGCTCCACGGTGCTCGGAATGATGTTCTCGGCGGCGCAATGCATGATGTGCGCGCCCACCGGGGTGGAACCGGTGAAGGCAATCTTGGCGATGCGCTTGCTGGTGGCCAGCGCCTCCCCGGCCTCGCGACCGAAACCCTGGACGATGTTCAGCACACCGGCCGGCAGCAAATCGGCAATCAGTTCGGCGAAGACCATGATCGACAGCGGCGTCTGCTCGGCGGGTTTGAGCACCACGCAGTTGCCGGCGGCCAGGGCCGGGGCGAGTTTCCAGGCGGCCATCAGCAGCGGGAAGTTCCACGGGATGATCTGCCCGACCACGCCCAACGGCTCGTGGAAGTGATAGGCGGTGGTCAGCTCGTTGATTTCGGCAGCGCCGCCTTCCTGGGCACGGATGCACCCGGCGAAGTAGCGGAAATGGTCGGCGGCCAGCGGCACGTCGGCGTTCAGGGTTTCGCGCACGGCTTTGCCGTTGTCCCAGGTTTCGGCGACGGCGAGGATTTCCAGGTTTTGTTCGATGCGGTCGGCGATCTTCAGCAACACCAGGGATCGGTCCTGGGCCGAGGTCTTGCCCCAGGCATCGGCCGCCGCGTGGGCAGCGTCGAGGGCTTTGTCGATGTCGGCGGCGCTGGAACGCGGGAACTCGGCGATCACTTCACCGTTGACCGGCGAGGTGTTGGTGAAGTACTCGCCATGGACCGGCGGCACGAACTCGCCGCCGATGAAATTGCCGTAGCGCGGTTTGAAGGAAACGACGGCGCCGGGGGTGCCAGGTTGTGCGTAGATCATGGTGGCCTCTGTCTGGGTCGGAGCCTGTCGGGCAAACAGGCGATGCATCGATAGTAGAGAGCCCCGCACGCCGGACGAATGCGCCGTTGGAGGGGGGACTCTCGTTATTTGGTAGTAGGTGATCGTTCCCACGCTCCGCGTGGGAATGCAGCCCGGGACGCTCCGCGTCCCATCAAGAGCCGAACGCGGAGCGTCCGTTGAGGCATTCCCACGCAGAGCGTGGGAACGATCAGTGGCAGCGATCAGTGCTTGGCGACTACCAGGTCTTTAGGCAGCTTAAAGGTCCAGAGCATCCCGCCCTGGTTGAAGTCCTTGATGCGCTTGGCCACTTCGCCGCCCCACAGCGGAACCGCGCCGCCCCAACCGGAGAGCACCGAAACGTACTGTTCGCCGTCCATTTCCCAGGTCACAGGCGAGCCAAGCACGCCGGAGCCGGTCTGGAATTCCCAGACTTTCTCGCCGGTCTTGGCGTTGAAGGCCTGGAGGAATCCTTCCGGCGTGCCGGTAAACACCAAATTACCTTTGGTGGTCAGCACCCCGCCCCACAGCGGCGCGTAGTTCTTGTGGCGCCAGACTTCCTTGCCAGTCACCGGATCGATGGCGCGCAGCACGCCGATGTAGTCTTCGTTCAACGGCTTGATGGTGAAACCGGCCCCCAGGAACGCCGCGCCTTTCTTGTAGGCGATGCCTTCGTTCCAGATGTCCATGCCCCACTCGTTGGACGGCACGTAGAACAGCTTGGTGTCCTTGTTGTAGGCCATCGGCATCCAGTTTTTCGCACCGAGGAACGCCGGCGCTACAAACACCGAACTGCCCTTGGCTTCAGTGCCCGGTGCACCCGGACGGCTGGCTTCGTTGTAGATCGGCCGGCCATCCTTATCCAGGCCGGTGGCCCAGGTGATCTTGTCCACGAACGGGAAGCCCCGGATGAACTTGCCGTTGGTGCGGTCCAGCACGTAGAAGAAGCCGTTGCGGTCGGCGGTGGCGGCGGCTTTGATTTCCTTGCCGCCCTCGGTGTAGTTGAACGAGATCAGTTCGTTGACGCCGTCATAGTCCCAACCGTCGTGGGGCGTGCTCTGGAAGTGCCATTTGATGGTGCCGTCGTCCGGGTTCAGCGCCAGGCGCGACGACGAGTAGAGGTTGTCGCCAGGGCGCAGGTGCGAGTTCCACGGTGCCGGGTTGCCGGTGCCGAACAGCAGCAGATTGGTTTCCGGGTCGTAGTAGCCGCCGAGCCAAGGTGCAGCGCCGCCGGTTTTCCATAAATCGCCGGGCCAGGTCTTGCCGGCTTCGCCGCCGGAGATGCCGTTCTCAATCGCTTTGCCGTCCTTGTAGATGTAGCCCATGTGGCCTTCGACCGTCGGCCGGACCCACAGCAACTCACCGTTTTTCGGGTCGTAGGCGGAGATCTTGCCCACCACGCCGAACTCGCCACCGGCCACGCCGGTGATCAGTTTGCCGTTGATCACCAGCGGCGCGGCGCTGATGGAATAGCCTTCCTTGTGGTCGGCCACCTGCTTGCTCCACACCACTTTGCCAGTGTCCTTGTTCAGGGCCACGAGCTTGGCGTCGAGGGTGCCGAAGAACACCAGGTCGCCGTACAGCGCCACGCCCCGGTTGATCACGTCACAGCATGGGCGGATGTCATCCGGCAGGCGCGCGTCGTATTGCCAGAGCTTCTTGCCGGTGCGCGCATCCACCGCAAACACTCGCGAGTAGGAACCGGTCATGTACATCACGCCGTCCTTGATCATCGGTTGCGCTTGCTGACCGCGCTGCTTTTCACCGCCGAAGGAAAAGGCCCAGACCGGCCGTAGATCCTTGACGTTGTCGACATTGAGGGTGTCCAGCGGGCTGTAGCGCTGACCCTGGACGCCCAGACCGTTGGTGACGATCTGCTCCGGATTCTTGGGGTCCTGGAGAATGTCCTGGTCGGAGACGGCGGCCAATGCCGAGCCGGACAACAGCATGGCACTGAGCAGCACGCTCAAGACGAAGGGTTGGCGACGTGCGGGTTGGGTCATGACGGCTACCTCTGCGGTTTTTTGTTATACCCGGGAAATTTTCCCGGTCTGGTGCAGATTCTTGGCCGCCGCCGCCCTGGCAACAATTGCCCGCAGTGTTGAGATTGCTAGTTCCTTAGTAGCGGGTCCCTGGAGAGGATCGTGCGAGGATCGTTCCCACGCTCTGCGTGGGAATGCAGCCCGGGACGCTCCGTGTCCCATCCAGAGCCGAACGCAGAGCGTCCGTTGAGGCATTCCCACGCAGAGCGTGGGAACGATCATTGGCTGCCGGTGGAATCGACGCGGGTCATCTGTGATCGCTCATAGCCCGGGTACAAATGGCTGACACTGCGGATCAGTTCATAACGACTCAGGCTGATCCCCGCAAACCGCTCGGGAATGGGGCTGCGAATCATCTCGGACATATCGCTGCCAATGGCGGCACCGTCGCGCAGGAGTTGGTCGAGCCAGGTCAGGTAGTCGCGCATTTGCTCGAAGGGTTTTGCATCCGTGGCCACCGGCCCGTGACCCGGAACCACCAACGTCCAGGGCAATCCCTGGAGGGTGGCGATGTCCGCCAGCCACACCGCCAGCCCCGGGCTGTTGGGGGTGGTCAGGGCCCGTTGATAAAACACCAGGTCGCCGGCAAACAGCACGCCGGTTTGCTGGTCGAGAATAGCCAGATCCGCGCCGGTATGCCCACCCAGGCCTAGCAGACGCAAATCGTGGTTCCCAAAACTTTTCAGCCCCGGTGTCAGCATCTCGCTGGGCAGCACCACTTCGGTACCGCGCATCCAGTCGCCCACCAGGCGATACATGTTCTCGGCCATGGCATCGCCCTGATTTTTCAGCAGCTCAGCGGTGCCGGCCAGTGCGCCGATCGGCACGTCAGCAAACGCCTGATTGCCCAGCGCATGGTCGGGGTGATGATGGGTCAGCAGCACCTCGATCACCGGTTTGTCGGTGACCGTGGCGATGACCTTGCGCATCGCTTCGCCGTAGCGTTTCGACGGCCCGGTGTCGATCACCACCACCCCGCGCTCGGTGACGATAAACCCGGTGTTGACGATATTGCCGCCGTTGGCTTTGGCGAAATTATCGGTGCTGCCTTCCAGCAGCCAGGTGTCTGGCGCAATCAGCCGCGGCTTGAGGGCGTATTCAAGCTCCGCCAGCGCGGGCAGGCTCATACCGATCAACAACAGCAGGATCCAGCGCATCACGCGCTCCTTGGGTCAGGGGATGGCCGCATCGAATTGATTGCCGCTGTTGTCCCGCAGCAACAGGCGCGTCTGCCCTACCCCTTCGATGTCGAAGGCCAGGTTGGGGTTTTCGCTGACGGCGGGAAACAACTCCAGCGTGGCCAGCACCTGATCGTTTTGATCGCGCAGTTCGGCATGATTGATAAAGAATTCCGGGATGCCGCTGACCATGCCGTTGTCCATCGGGTGCGCCACCTGCAAGCGCAGGCGACTGAATTCGCCACGGGGATAACGCCCGCCGAGCACTTCACCGATGTGCTCTTCCCAACCCGGTTGCGTGCGCACCACGCTCGGCGCTGTGCAACCGCCGCCCGCCGCATCGATCAGGGTCGAGCCGACGTGCCACACGCCATCACGGGTCAGCACCGCCGCGCGCAACGGCGTGGCCTGCTCGATGCGGATGCGGATCGACAGCCACGGCAGCACCCGGTCCTGCGGCTGAAAGTCGACGATCTTCGGCAACGGATTGAGTTCGGCCCAGGCGAGGATTTTCACCACGTCTCCCTTGAACGCCCGGGCATCGATTTCCAGCGGCACCTGGCGCGCATCTTCGGCGAAGGGCGGCGCCAGCAGCTTGACCCGCTCATCGAATACGAACGGGGCATCGCCGAGCATTTGCTTGTGATAGAACGCCCACATCACCGAGGGCACCGGGTCCTTGCCCGGATTGATCTCCACCGCGTGGGCGGCCAGTGGCAACCAGCAGGCCAGCAGGCACAGCGCTCGCCAGTTCACTATTGGTACATCTCGGGCACTTCGTATTGCAGGCCGTAACGGGCGTAAATCGCTTGCACCGAACCCTCACGGATCATCGCTTCCAGCGCCTCTTCCAGGGCATAGGACAATTGCCGGTTGCTTTCATGCACCGCCATGCCGATCTCCCAGCGTTGCTTGCCCATGTTCGGGTAGGCGTTTTGCGCCAGCGCCACTTGCGGATCGTGAGCCTCATGCACCTGCCAATCGACCTCGCCGCGCATGGCCATGACCGCGTCGACTTCACCGGCCTTCATCGCGGCAAAGGCCTGGGGTACGCCGGGATAGTGATGGGTCTTGGCGGCGAGCATGCCGTTGAACACCGAGGTCAGGTAGAACGAGGGCACGCTGTCGACTTCGACGCCAATTGGGTGTTGCTCGAACACCGCGACGCTGCCCACCGAGTCCAGACGCCGGCGATCATAGGCGACCTGCCATTGCTCGTTCTGGTACGGGCCGAACATCACCACATGGTCGTTTTCCAGTTCGCCGAGCTCGTTGCGTTTTTGTGAATAGTCGCGGTCGTAAGGCACGCGCATCATCAGGTCCGCCAGTTGCTGATCGTGCAACTGGCTGGCGCGCCAGATGTAGTCGCGCAGGTCGTCGTCGAGCTTCTCGCCGGCCGGGGCCCAGATCAGCTTGAGTTTGACCCCCAGCGCGGTGGCCAGGGCCTGGGCGAGGTCGACATCCACGCCCCGGGGCTGGCCGGCGTCTTCGAAACTGTAAGGCGCGAAGTCCTTGTACACCGCGACCTTCAACTCCCCGGCGGCGATCATTTGGTCATAGGTCCGAACCTGCGCCTGCGCCACCTGGCAGCACAGCAACACAGCACTGATCAACACCGCGAGCAGGCGCATGGATTACTCCTCGACGTGCACGCTGTCCAGGTAGGTGCGCACCGCCCACAGGGCTTCCTGACTCAGGTAATCGGCCATTTTCGGCATGTACACCCGACCGTCGCGCACTGCGCCGTGACGCACCCGTTCGACGAACCATTCATCCCCGGCGTCGCCGACATCGAGCAGGCGCAGGTCCGGGGCAATGCCGCCAGACTTGGCTTCCAGCCCATGGCACGCCGCGCAGTTCTGGTTGTAGGCCGACGAGCCGATCTCTACCGCTTTATCGTGCTGCGGGGAGTTGCGGTACGGGTTGACCGCCGCCCAACCGTCGCCATCCACCTGCACGCCAGCGTCCTTGATCGGGGTCAGGCCCGGGGTTTCCACCGCTTGCGGCACCACGTTGCCGTGGGCCCAGACCGGGCCTGCGCTGATGAAACCGGCCAGCAGTCCGGCAACAAGTAAGGCGTTGCGTTTTGTTGTCATTGTTATGCCCTCAGGGTTGCACGCAAAACCTCTTTGCAGAGGCTATGGCACCCATCTTAGGAAGCACTTCCCGCCAGCCCCATGCTGCTTTGGTGGCCGCCGCCCAGTACCTTGGTAGTAGGGCTTGTGGCGCACACCCAAATCAGGTGCCGCTCGGGAACTCTTCCCGGCCACAGCGGGACTTTTTCCGTATCCGCCAAGGGGCGGCGAGCACCACCCTGTGCAGGTCAAAACCTCCACTGGGAACTGCAACCATGACAATAAGATCGCTACCCGCCCTTTCCCCTTTGACCCTCGCCGTGCGCGCCTTTGTGCTGGTGAGCAGCCTGTCCCTGAGCACCGTCGGCCATGCCGCGACCGCGCCCGCCACGCCGACGCACAACGTCACCTGGGAAGACATTGCCAACGATCACCTGACCACCAAGGACGTGCTGCAATACGGCATGGGCACCAACGCCCAGCGCTGGAGCCCGTTGGCCCAGGTCAACGACAAGAACGTGTTCAAGCTGACCCCGGCCTGGTCCTACTCGTTCGGCGATGAGAAGCAGCGCGGCCAGGAATCCCAGGCCATCGTCAGCGACGGTGTGGTCTACGTCACCGGTTCCTACTCGCGGGTATTCGCCCTCGACGCCAAGACCGGCAAGCGTCTGTGGACCTACAACCATCGCCTGCCGGACAACATTCGTCCGTGCTGCGATGTGGTCAATCGCGGGGCGGCCATTTATGGCGACAAGATCTATTTCGGCACCCTCGATGCGCGGCTGATCGCCCTCGACAAGAACACCGGCAAAGTGGTGTGGAACAAGAAGTTCGGCGACCACGCCGCCGGCTACACCATGACCGGCGCGCCGGTGCTGATCAAAGACAAGGTCACCGGCAAGGTGCTGTTGATCCATGGCAGCTCCGGCGATGAATTCGGCGTGGTCGGCCAGTTGTTTGCCCGCGACCCGGACACCGGCGAAGAAGTCTGGATGCGGCCCTTTGTCGAAGGTCACATGGGCCGCTTGAACGGCAAGGACAGCACCCCCACCGGCGACGTCAAGGCGCCGTCCTGGCCGGATGATCCGACCACCGAAACCGGCAAGGTCGAGGCCTGGAGCCACGGCGGCGGCGCGCCTTGGCAGAGCGCGAGTTTCGATCCCGAAACCAACACCCTCATCGTCGGCGCCGGCAACCCCGGCCCTTGGAACACCTGGGCCCGCACCTCCAAGGACGGCAACCCTCACGACTTCGACAGCCTCTACACCTCGGGCCAGGTCGGCGTCGACCCAAGCACTGGCGAGGTGAAATGGTTCTACCAGCACACCCCGAACGATGCCTGGGATTTCTCCGGCAACAACGAGCTGGTGCTGTTCGACTACAAGGACAAGGACGGCAAAGTGATCAATGCCACCGGCCACGCCGACCGCAACGGTTTCTTCTACGTGGTGGACCGCAACAACGGCAAATTGCAGAACGCGTTCCCCTTCGTCGACAACATCAGTTGGGCCAGCCACATCGATCTGAAAACCGGCAAACCCGTCGAAAATCCGGGCCATCGTCCGGCCAAACCGTTGCCGGGGGAAACCAAGGGCAAATCCGTGGAAGTCTCGCCGCCGTTCCTCGGCGGCAAGAACTGGAACCCCATGGCCTACAGCCAGGACACCGGGCTGTTCTACATCCCGGGCAACCAGTGGAAAGAGGAATACTGGACCGAAGAGGTCAACTACAAGAAAGGCTCGGCCTACCTGGGCATGGGTTTCCGCATCAAGCGCATGTACGACGATCACGTCGGCACCCTGCGCGCCATGAACCCGACCACCGGCAAAGTGGTCTGGGAGCACAAGGAAGCCCTGCCGCTCTGGGCCGGGGTGTTGGCGACCAAGGGCAACCTGGTGTTCACCGGCACGGGCGATGGTTTCTTCAAGGCGTTTGACGCAAAAACCGGCGAGGAGCTGTGGAAGTTCCAGACCGGCAGCGGCATCGTCTCGCCGCCGATCACCTGGGAACAGGATGGCGAGCAATACGTCGGCGTGACCGTCGGTTACGGCGGCGCGGTGCCGTTGTGGGGCGGTGACATGGCGGAGCTGACCAAACCGGTGGCTCAGGGCGGGTCGTTCTGGGTGTTCAAGATTCCGAGTTGGGATAGCAAGACGGCGCAAAAGTAACGCCTTGCACACCTGTGGCGAGGGAGCTTGCTCCCGTTGGGCTGAGAGGCGGCCCCCTCACTTTTCGGCCGCACCGAGTTGTCTGGGTTTGCGACTGCTGCGCAGCCGAGCGGGAGCAAGCTCCCTCGCCACAATTGTTTGTGATGACATCACGAGAGCCCTGCCATGAAATACCTGCCTCTACTGCTATTGCTAACCGCTCTTCCGGTTTTCGCCACCGACGACGGCGACGACGCCCCGCTGATCATCAACGGCTGCACCCTCGCCGAACACAGCCAATGCCCCGGCGCCAACCTCAGGGGGGCCAACCTGAGCAATCAGGATTTGCGCAGCATGAACCTCAGCGGCGCCGACCTGCGCAATGCCGACTTACGCCACGCCCGACTCGACCTCGCCAACCTGGAAAAAGCCCAACTGCAAGGCGCCAACCTGACCCGCGCCAGCCTGCAACAAAGCAACCTGCGCCTGGCCGATTTCAGCGGCGCGACGCTGATGGCGATTCAGGGATGGGGCCTGTTCGCCCAGGGCGCGCAATTCGAAAACGCCAACCTCAGCGCCGCCTACCTGCAATTCGCCCGCCTCTCGGGGGCCGAACTGGATAACGCCAACCTGCGCGCCGCCGACCTGGAAATGACCTGGCTGAGCAAAGCCGACCTCAAGGGCGCCAACCTCAGCGATGCCAATTTGCAGGAAGCCAAGTTCGGTGAAAGCAACCTGGAACACGCGAACCTCAGCGGTGCGCGGCAGCATTATGCGAATTTTCAGGATGCGAATATGGAGGGGTGTGCCGGTTGCCCGACCACGTGGGAGAAGTGACCGTAAAACGTTGATGACTGGAAAAATCATGAAGTCTGTATCAGGCCTGAATCACTTTTCTCCACTCATCAATATTTTCAGAAGAAATGTCCGATTTCGGCTACCAAAACCCGGAGGTTCGTCTATAGCTTCATCCAACAGTGCCACTGAATACGCATTCAAACTCTCCCATTCAAGGAAGAAAAGCCATGCCGATTGTTTTCGTTCACGGGGTCAATAATCGAAAGGAAGACGCGGACTATGAACCGTCCCGTGTTCGCATAGAACAGTCTTTGCGCAGCATCCTGGCAACTGATCTCGATTTGGGCATCGATCCGAAACTGCTGAGTGTTTCCTTCCCTTACTGGGGCGGCGACGGTGTGAAATTTCGCTGGAATCAGGCATCGCTTCCAACGAACAAGACAAACGTCAAGGCGTTGAACCTCACCATGACCGGCTTACGGGCCGCCGAATATGAACTTTGGATAAATGAAATACAGGCACAAAACGGTGGAAAGCCCGTGGTATTGGGCGATATCAGCCGACAAGACAAGGGTTTTGCAAAAGCGGTAGATCTGGTGTGGGATGCTGCTTCGATGGTCGCGCAGACGGAGGCAGACTATCAGCAAATACTCGAACGTTATGACGCGTCGCGTAAATATGCAGCAAGCACTATCCCGGCCTGGGCGATCCAGAAGCCGCCATTAACCAATAAACAGTTCATCGACAGACTCAATCAGGAAATTGCCCCACTGCTGAACGCACCGGGTGCCCCGGCAGTTCAAGCCCTGGGCTTAAAAGACTGGTGGGTTTCACTGGGCGAAGCCGTCAACCGCCTGGGCTCGGCTCCCAGCGATGCGGTCACAGCGCTGGCGCTGGCCCGGGCGCGTGAATCGTTGCATGCCAAAGCCACTCGTTTTCTGGGCGATATCTTCGTCTATCTCAACTCACATCAAGGAGCAAACGCCCCCGGCGCCATCGTAAATGTGGTCATGGACGCCTTGAAGCAAGCCGATCAAGATCGAAAGCCGGGGGACGACAAATTGATTGTCATTGGCCACAGCCTTGGCGGCGTAATTCTTTACGACATCCTCACGTACTTCGCTCCACAGATCAAAGTCGATCTCTTTGCCACGATCGGCTCGCAAGTTGCAGTGTTTGAAGAAATGACGCTTTACCGCGCAAGCCAGCCAGGCATGCCTGCCCACCCTCCCGAGGACCGTTTGAACAAGCCAGGCAATATTAAAAAATGGCTCAACGTCTTCGACACAAACGACATCTTTTCTTTCCGCGCCGAGGGGGTTTTCAACGGCGTAGAGGACTATAAATTCGATACCGGTTACGGGCTTCTTGAAGCACATGGCGGTTACTTCGCCAGACCCAGCTTCTATAAACGACTTGCCGTACGCCTGAAGGGCAAATGAAATGAAACCTCTATTTCTATCGCAAGCGGTGAAAGACAAACCTGACTCGACGGCAACCCACGTCTTGTTGGTTGGTTGCGGTGAATATCCAGCGATGGCGAAAACTGCCTATTCGAATGTAAAGCCGTTGAACTCACCGCGCACCTCTGTCCAAGAGATGGTGAACTGGTATCTGAGTGGCGCGCACGCCATGCCAGCAGGCCAGGAAAAACCACCGCACGAGGCATTTTCCAACCCGGACGCACCACTCGGCTCACTCACGGCTCTGGTCTCTCCTTCAATAAAAATCGAAACTCCGCCTGGGGGCAGTTTTGCCTGCGCGCGACCAACGCTCGCCAATATCCGTAAGGCTTATAAGCAGTGGTATGAACGATTGGGAGCAAATCCCGACAGTGTCGGCGTGTTTTATTTTTGCGGGCATGGTGTCAGTGATGGCGTCGAGCAATTTCTCATCGCTGATGACTTCGGTGAGAAAGGTAAAACCTGGTCGAACGCATTCCATGTCTCCAATACCCGCGCGGCTACTATCCGCGTGACGAAAGCGCGAATCGTCTATGTGCTCGATGCCTGTCGTGAATTCAACGATGGTGTGCAAGATCAGTTGAACATCCCTCAGGGGCTGACCGACGGCTCTAGAAAAGGCACGATCACCAGCGCCGGGTCAGCGATTTTGCGTTCCACCTCCGCGAACCGTCTGGCATACACCCCCGACGAAGGCGTGACTTATTTCACCCAGGCGCTGCTACAGGCGCTGCGGGGGCAGTGCGGAGAAGAGCGGGATAATGCCCCTGGAGTGTTCGATGTCAGACCGTCAGAACTGCAAGTGGCAACGGCCGTATTGTTGAATCACCTGTTGCTCCTGCAACCCAATCTGCAACAGCACGTCGCATTTGAAAGTGATGGAACCCACCTGATCGCCATGAATGTGCTGGATCGGATTCCGGACGTACTGGTTGAAATGGATATAGATCCTGCGGTGCTGCGTCAGATATCCCAGGCTTACCTCGAGAACGCGGTGACACCTCGTCAACTCAAGGCACTATGCGATGGCCCTGCATCGTTCAGGGTGCCTCGAGGCGAGTGGCAATATGGCGCTGAATTCAATCAAGAGGGCTATCAAGTCACGCCGAAACACCGCTTCATGAGTAAGGTGATTTTCCGCGACTATCTCGAAGCCAAAAGCGTGTGAATCCATCATGAATATATTGACCGTTTCTGTCGCAGGTCAGGTGAGTGATTCACGACTCCTGACATTACCGTTCGAAGTGTTTTCCACCCGTGGCGAGCGTTTGGGCAAAGGCACAGCCTCCCCTGACAAGCCGGCCAGGATAGAACTGCGCGATAGTCGCGCTGCGGAATCCGCGCGGGTTTACGTCTTGGCCAAACTGCCAAACGGCAAGCAGGTTCAGGAAGTTGCTGAACTTATGAATGGCCAGGGCAACGTCACACTGTTGAAAAGTGCCGACAGCCAAAGTGATTGGCTGGCATGGCTCAAGCCCTTTCGTTCCCTGGAGCACCTCAACGCCACTGTTCAGGTCAAATTTTCGGCAGCCACTTCACGTCGACGAGTCGGCGAAGTCTGGAGGATGGTCTGGGCCCTGAACAATGGGCAATGGGAAGCGTCCGACCTGGAACCGTCAAAAACGGAAAAAGAAGGCATCATCCAGCAATTCTGGTTCGATGTGCCCAATCGGCCCCATTTACTGCAAATTGGCGGGGAAGACATCGCCTGGCGACTTGTTTCCATGCCCCCCGGCGGGGAAGTTCGAGTGGCACTGACTCCAAGTGACAAAGAGGTCGGTAACTCGATGGACATCACCATCGGACGCCGAAATGCTGACAATGAACTGATCATGTCCTACCTGGCACATGGCGCCATGGAACAAGTCACAAGCCTCGCCGACGCCTGGCAAACCGCCGATCAAATGTTGCAAGGCAAATATCAGGATCCGGTGGGTGCCGCAGCGGGTGCCTATGTGCTGCTCAAATTACGTCGCCTGGGCCAGCATCGTGATTGGATGGAAAACCTGGTGAACTCATTCCCTTACCTGGCAGACGCGGCCATCGTTTCTGCCGCTTTTCTGCTCCAGGATGAAGTCCCGGATGAGCCCCTGATACGCGCCCGAATCAAGCAGGCTCTGGAAAACGGGCTGCCGGTATTCTCACTGGGTGCGAAGCTTCTGGTGGAAACAATGGCGGCTATTCATCGCGGCGAGGACGAGGCACCCGAATTCCAGGCTGACTATCTGTCGGCCAAGGCCTATGCCAGGGCGATCTGCACTCAAGGTGCCTATTTTGCTTTTTACGGCACCAATCCCAAAACCCCCTCGCCACACCCCACCTATGGTCCGAAAGATTCGGCCGAAACGACGCCGCGCGACTGGATAAAGGAGATCGAGGAACTCCAGAAGTCATTCGAAAAGCTGATCGCCACTCGGGGCGCAGGTGTCTCAGGTCACATTTCCCTGGATGTAATCAACCGCGAAGCTCGTGTCGCGCTGAATATGCCGGAAATCGGTGCCGCCGAAGTCGCAGTAGCGCTGAATCCGGAGACAGAACCACTGGAGGAGGTCCGTGCGAATCAAGCGGCCGTCATTATCACTGGAGAGAACTGACGCTCTGAGACACTACCCGCACCACCCCCATATCAATCCCCAAATGCACCAACTCGGTATGGGACGTGACCTGCAATTTGCTCTTCAACAACGTCAGGTGATTGGAAACGGTCTTGCTGCTGATATTCAACTGCTCGGCAATCAACCGCGCCGGGGTGCCTTTGGCGAGCATGACGAAGATCTCCAGTTCGCGCTGGGTCATGCTTTGCAAGCGCGGGTCGCGGGTGTCGTGTTGCGGGTGGCAGGCGAGTTGGGTCGCCAGGGGTTGTTCGATGTAGGCGTGTCCGGCGAGGATCCGGTGCACCGCTTCGATCAGCACATCCGGCGCCGAGCTTTTGGTCAGGTAGCCCGAAGCCCCGGCGTCCAGTGCCTGGCGCACCAGCGGCAGTTCGTCGTGCATGCTGAAAAACAGCACCCGCAGTTGCGGCAAGCGCTGGCGCAAGCGGCGGGTGGTTTCGAGGCCGCTGATGCCCGGCAAGCCGAAATCCATGATCACCAGGTTCGGCACCGCTTCCTGGACCCGGATCAGCGCTTCCTCACCCGTGGCCGCTTCGCGCACCTCCATCGCCGGCAATAGCGCGCGCAACAGACTGGCATAGCCCTGACGGACCACCGCATGGTCATCGACCAGCAAAATATTCATGACGCCTCCAAAGGCATGCTCAAGGCCAGCGCCCAACCGGCGCCGGGGTGGCTGATGATCCGCAGTTCACCGCCAAGGCTGCGGGCTCGTTCGGACATTGAGTACAAGCCGACGCCCGGCCGTGGCGGCTGTGCGGCGCCGCGACCGTTATCGCGAATCAACAAGCGCAAACGCCCGCCGCGATGCTGCAGGCGCACCCGCACCTGACTGGCCTCGGCGTGCCGCGCAATGTTGGTCAGGGCTTCTTGCAACAGGCGATAGAGATGGGTCTTGCTCGGCCCCGACAGCGCCGGCAACTGCGCGCTGACCCGCAATTGGCAATCGATGCCCTGCCGGCCCTGCCATTGCTCCACCAATAATGCGAAGGCTTCGGACAAGGGCAGGTGTTGCAGCACCACCGGATACAGGTCGTGCACCAACGCCCGAAAGCCCTGTTGCAGGTGTTCGCAGTTGTGTTCCAGCTCGCGCACCGTGCGTTCGACGGTGTCCGGTTGGTCTGCCACCAGGCGCAATAAACAGGCCTGGGCGCGAATCCCGGCCAGGTACTGACCGAGGTCGTCGTGCAGGGTTTGCGCCAGATGGGTGCGTTCCTGCTCCTGCACCGCGAGCAAGGTCTGGGTCAGTCGGGTGTTGTCGGCGCGGGCCTGTTCCAGGGCACCGGTCATGCGATTGAAATGGGTCGCCAGTTGCCGCGCCTCCGGCACGCCTTGTCCGCGCAAGCGCACGTTGAGCTGTCCAGCAGAGACTTGCTGCAACGCGCGGAGCAATTCATCGAGCAGGCCCATGCCTCGGCGCACCGCCCAGCGGATGGCCAACAGACTTACCATCAACGCCAAGCCGCAGAGAACCAGCACTTGTTGCAACGAATCCCAGACTTCATCGATCTCGTCCCGGGGGTCCACGGCAATCTGCACCCGCCGACCGTCCTGCAAATCCAGGACCCGGGCAGCGTGCCGGGCTTCGGCGAACAGCAACCGCCCGAGCCAGGCATCCAGGCCGTCCTGCACCGGCAGCCGCGCGGCTTCGCCCGGTTGCAGCCAGCGCACCCGCACATGACGCAGGCTTTGGGTCAGGCGTGGCTGAAGGTTGACCGGATCACGCTCAGCGGTTTCGCTCAGGTACTCGACCACCGCTTCGGCCGATTGCAGCTCGCGCTCCACATCCGCCAGCGCCTGGTGCACCAGCAACGCCATGCACGCCAGGGTGACCAGGGCGAAAAAGCCGCACACCCACAGGTTGATCCGCCACAGGGCCGACACGCCTAGCGCCCCGGCAGCGCGGGCGACATCTGCACCAGCGTCGGTCGCGGGCCGTGCAGTTTGTCGATGCCGATCAGGGTCAGGATCAGCAACAACGGCAGGAGCAGCGCCTTGAAAATACGCATGGTCGATCCCCTCCTCGGTAATGGCCGTTGAAACCCATGCTAAAACCGCGCCGCCGCCGATGAGTTACTACCTTGGTACTGCCTTAGCGCTACTTTCTGCATATTTCCTCTGCTCCCCGGGCTTCCTATGCTGGCGCTACCCGTCATGGAGTGCCTTATGCGCCAGCTCGCCCCCTACGCCTTGATCTACCTGCTGGCGATTGCCTGCGCCGCCGGGCTGGCGACCCAGAGCCAGGCCGCCGATGCGCCGTTGCAGGTGCAGATCGGCTACCTCGGCTATCGGCCTGATCCGGGGCCGCTGCTGTCGAACGTCATTCCCGAACCCGCCGATGCCGGGCTGCGCGGCGCCGAACTGGCGATCACCGACAGCAACAGCACCGGGCGTTTTCTCAACCACAGCTACAGCCTGATCAGCGCCAGCACCGACACCCCGGATGCGCTGGTCGAAGCGGCCAAGGCCCAGCACGAACAAGGCCTGCGTCTGTTTGTGGTCAACGCCCCGGTGGAAACCCTGCGCCGGCTCAGCACTGTGTTGCCCGACAGCTTGCTGTTTAACGCTGGCAGCCCGGATGACAGCCTGCGCAGCACCGATTGCCTGCCGAACGTGCTGCACAGCCTGCCGAGCCGGGCGATGTTGGCCGACGCATTGGCGCAATTTCTGGTGGTGCGCAAATGGCAGCGGGCGCTGCTGATCGTCGGCCCGACCCCGGATGATCAAGCCTACGCCGCCGCCCTGCGCCGCGCCGCCAAACGCTTCGGCCTGAAACTGGTGGCTGAGAAGGCCTGGAGCTTCGACAACGATCAGCGCCGCAGCGCCCAGGCCGACATGCCGCTGTTCACCCAGACCGCCGAGTACGACGTGGTGCTGGTGGCGGACGAACGCGGCGACTTCGGCGAATACGTGCCCTACCAGACCTGGTACCCGCGCCCGGTCGCCGGCACCCAGGGCCTGACCCCGGTGGGCTGGCACAAGACCGTGGAAACCTACGGCGCCGCGCAGTTGCAAAAACGCTTCGAAGCCTTGACCGGGCGCTGGATGAATGACCGGGATTTCGCCGCGTGGATGGCCGTGCGCAGCATCGCCAGCGCGGTGACCAAACTGCGCCAGGCCGACCCGATGGCGATCCGCGACCTGGAGATCAGCGATCAACTGCCGCTGGACGGTTTCAAGGGACGCAAGTTGAGTTACCGGGCGTGGAACGGCCAGTTGCGCCAGCCGATCCCCATCGTGCAACCGCGCGCACTGGTCAGCACCTCGCCCCAGGACGGTTTCCTGCACCCGGTCAACGAAATGGACAGCCTGGGCTACGACAAGGCCGAAGTGACCTGCCGCTTTCCCTGATTTTCTTCACAACAACGACAATAAAAAGGAATCCGCCATGCGCCGTACCCTGCTCTCATGCGCCCTGCTGCTTGCCGCCGGGCACGCCGTGGCCAGCACCGCCTGGGTCTCCAACGAAAAGGACAACAGCCTGAGCCTGATCGACATGCAGACCCTGCAAGTCACCGACACCCTGCCCGTCGGCCAGCGCCCACGCGGGTTGCTGCTGTCCCACGACAGCAAGCTGTTGTACATCTGCGCCAGTGACTCGGACCGGGTCCAGGTGATGGACGTGGCCACGCGCAAGATCATCAAGGAGCTGCCGTCCGGCAAGGACCCGGAGCAATTTGCGCTGCACCCGAACAACCGCTGGCTGTACGTCTCCAACGAAGACGATGCGCTGGTCACGGTGATCGACACCGAAACCTCCAAGGTGCTGAGCCAGATCAACGTCGGCGTGGAGCCCGAAGGCATGGCGGTCAGCCCCGATGGCAAGTGGGCGGTGAACACCAGCGAAACCACCAACATGCTGCACTGGATCGACACCAGCACCCAAACGTTGGCCGACAGCACGCTGGTGGATCAACGGCCGCGTTTCGTCGAGTTTTCACCGGACGGCTCGCAGCTCTGGGCCTCGGCGGAAATCGGCGGCACCGTGACGATTCTCGATGTGGCGACGCGCAAGATCCTCAAGACCCTGAACTTCCAGATCAAGGGTGTGCACCCGGACAAAGTCCAGCCGGTGGGGATCAAGCTCAGCGCCGACGGCAAGTACGGCTTCGTCGCCCTCGGCCCGGCCAACCATGTGGCGGTGGTCGATGCCAAAACCTTTGAAGTGCTCGATTATTTGCTGGTGGGGCGCCGGGTCTGGCAGATGTCGTTCACCCCGGACCAGAAGCAATTGCTCGCCACCAACGGCGTCAGCGGCGATGTGTCGGTGATTGATGTCGACAGTCTCAAGGTCAGCAAATCGATCAAGGTCGGGCGCTATCCGTGGGGCGTGGTGGTCACGCCATGAACGCCCTGGAAGTCAGCGAATTGAGCTTCGCCTATGGCACCAAGGAGGCCTTGCGCCAGGTGAGTTTCAACCTGGCGCCGGGGCGTTTTGCCGCGTTGCTGGGGCCGAACGGGGCCGGGAAATCGACGCTGATTGCGCTGTTGACGCGACTGTATGATTTGCAACGCGGGGACATCCGGGTCGGCGGTTGTTCATTGCGTGACGCACCGCGCCCGGCGCTCAAGCAATTGGGCGTGGTGTTTCAGCAAAGCACGTTGGACCTGGACCTGAGCGTCGAGCAGAACCTGCGTTATCACGCCGCGCTGCACGGCCTGTCCCGGCGCCAGACCGGCCTGCGGGTCGAGGCCGAATTGACCCGCCAAGGCCTGACCGAACGCCGCCGCGAAAAAGTCCGCGAACTGAATGGCGGCCACCGGCGTCGGGTAGAGATCGCCCGGGCCTTGCTGCATGAGCCGCGTCTATTGCTGCTGGACGAAGCCAGTGTCGGCCTCGACCCGGCCAGTCGCCTGGCGCTCAACCAGCACATTCGCAGCCTGTGCCGCGAGCAAGGCATCAGCGTGCTCTGGACCACCCATTTGCTGGATGAAGTGCAGCCCAGCGATGACTTGCTGATTCTGCATCAGGGTCGACTGGTGGCCAGCGGTCAAGCAGACGTCCTGAGCCAGGAACATGGCGGCGACCTCGGTTCGGCCTTCACTCGACTGACCACCTCGGGAGCCGCTCGATGAATGCGTATTGGCAGTGTTTCAACGGCATCGTGCTGCGCGAATGGCTGCGTTTTGTGTTGCAGCGCACGCGGTTTCTCAGCGCCCTGGTGCGCCCGCTGTTGTGGCTGCTGGTGTTCGCCGCCGGGTTTCGCGCGGCGCTGGGTATCGCGATCATCGAGCCTTACGACACCTACATTCCCTACGAGGTGTACATCATTCCGGGGCTGGCCTGCATGATCCTGCTGTTCAACGGTATGCAGGGCTCGCTGTCGATGGTTTACGACCGGGAAATGGGCAGCATGCGCGTGCTGCTGACCAGTCCCCTGCCCCGGACCTTTCTGCTGTGCAGCAAGTTGTTGGCGACGTCGCTGATCTCGTTGTTGCAGGTCTATGCGTTTTTGGCGATCGCCTGGGTGTACGGCGTGCAACCGCCGGCCATGGGTCTGTTGATTGCCTTGCCGGCGTTGCTGCTGGTGGCGTTGATGCTCAGTGCGTTGGGGCTGTTGCTGTCCAACGCGATCCGCCAGTTGGAGAACTTTGCCGGGGTGATGAATTTCGTGATCTTCCCGCTGTTTTTCCTGTCGTCGGCGCTGTATCCGCTGTGGAAAATGCGCGAGTCCAGTGAGTGGTTGTACTGGTTGTGTGCGCTGAACCCGTTCACCCACGCCGTGGAGCTGGTGCGGTTTGCCCTGTATGAGCGTTTCAATCCCCTGGCGCTGGCGGTGTGCGTGGGGCTGACGCTGGTGTTCGTGCTACTCGCCGTGCTCACTTTCAACCCGCAGCACGCCGCCGTGCGCAAAGCCACCTGATTGATCGTTCCCACGCTCCGCGTGGGAATGCAGCCCGGGACGCTCCGCGTCCCTCCAGAGCCGAACGCGGAGCGTCCGTGGAGGCATTCCCACGCGGAGCGTGGGAACGATCATCAACCGGGGGAAAATTACGACTTTAGTACTGCTTTACCTGTCTATCGTCGCATTCCCTTCGCACCGCGCCTGGCATGTAATAGGTTCATAACTATAAGGATTGAACCCCCATGCCGCGTGCCCGACGTCGCCTGCTGCGCCCTTGCCTCGCTGCCCTGTCGCTTAGCCTGCTGCTGAGCACCGCGCAGGCCGAAACCACGCTGTTTTCCGCCGACGGTTACCGCATCGGTCTGTACCGCAGCCCGACACCGAATCAATTGCAAGACGCGACGATCATCGACACCCCTGCCCTGCAAACCCTGCTCAAACAGACGCCGCGCCCGGTGCTGATCGACGTCTACCGCCGCCAATGGCTGCAAGGCCAATTCATCGAAGACCAGCCCCACGAGAACCTGCCCGGCAGCCATTGGCTGGCCAATACCGGCGACGGCGATCTGACACCTGACTGGCAGGCGTACTTTGCGCGTAATCTGGACCAACTGACTGACGGCGATCACCAGCAACCGCTGGTCTTCTACTGCCGCGCCGATTGCTGGCTGAGCTGGAACGCGGTAAAACGCGCCACCTCCATGGGCTATAAGTCAGTGTATTGGTATCGCGATGGCCTGGATGCCTGGCAAGCGGCGAACCTGCCCGTTGCGCCGGCCCAGCCCGAGCCCTTTCCCTGACTGAACACGTGCACGATGTTGCCCCACCAAAAATCAAAATAATGAGGTGAATGGCCATGTACAAAATTCTGATTGCCGACGATCACCCGCTGTTTCGCGAAGCCATTCATAACGTCATCAGCGACGGTTTCCCCGGCAGCGAAGTGATGGAAACCGCCGACCTGGACAGCGCCCTGCTGCTGACCCAGGAACACGACGACCTGGACCTGATCCTGCTGGACCTGAACATGCCCGGCATGCACGGCCTCAACGGCCTGATCAACCTGCGCAACGAGGCGCCGACCATTCCGGTGGTGATTGTCTCGGCCGAACAGGACAAGCAGATCGTGCTGCAAGCCATCACCTATGGCGCGGTGGGGTTTATCACCAAGTCCTCGCCACGGCTGCAAATGACCGAAGCCATCCAGCAGATTCTCAACGGCAACGTGTACCTGCCGCCGGACATCATCCGCACGCAAAAACCCGGCACCCATCGGCGCATGAACGACAACCCGAGCTTCCCGCCGGAACTGCTCCAGGCCCTGACCCGCAAGCAGTTGCTGGTGCTGGAACGCATGACCAAGGGCGAGTCGAACAAACAGATCGCCTACACCCTGGAAATTGCCGAAACCACGGTCAAGGCCCACGTTTCGGCGATCCTGCGCAAACTCAATGTGCACAATCGGGTGCAGGCGATCCTGAGTGCCGGGGATATTGATTTCGGGTCTTACCTGCGGCGTTGAAACGCAGTCCCCTGTGGCGAGGGAGCTTGCTCCCGCTGGGCTGCGTAGCGGCCCCAAAAATCTTGTGAGCGCTGCGCACTCAAGCGGGAGCAAGCTCCCTCGCCACAGGGGACCGCGCCGGCTCGGGTTATCGGGATGGGCCGAGCAGGTGACTCATCGCCGTCTTGAGCTTCATCGGCCGCACCGGCTTATGCATCAACATATGCCCCAACTCCCGGATCTGCAGCTTCAGCTCATTGCTGTAATTGGCCGTAATCATCATCGCCGGGATGGCCGAGCCGCGCCGGGCGTTGATCCGGGCCACGGCATCGACGCCGTTCTGGTCGTCGTCCAGGTGATAGTCGGCGATCAGCAGATCGGCCTCTTGGTGATAGTTGTCCACCTGCCGCGCCAGGTCCTGCTCCGACAGCGCCGTGACCACCAGACAGCCCCACCCTTCCAGCAACGTGCGCATCCCCGCGCAAATCGCCGCGTCGTTATCCAGCACCCACACCCGTGCCCCGCGCAGGCGTTCCAGCATGGGCTCGCTCATCAGCAGGTTCGGTAACGCCTTGGGCGCCGTGGCGCTGAGCGGCACTTCAACGGAAAACATCGAGCCCTTGCCCGGCCACGACCGCACGTGAATCCGGTGCCCGAGGATCCCG
Source organism: Pseudomonas sp. Emmai (assembly GCF_055179735.1). Lineage (NCBI taxonomy): Bacteria > Pseudomonadati > Pseudomonadota > Gammaproteobacteria > Pseudomonadales > Pseudomonadaceae > Pseudomonas > Pseudomonas sp. Emmai. Next base: position 4,481,104 of record NZ_CM143685.1, read on the forward strand.
GCGATTTTCTCGACGATGGCCAAGCCCAGACCCAAGCCGCGATCCTGATCCGGGCGCTGCACATCGCCACGCTTGAACTCCTGAAAAATCTCCTCCAGCCGGTTTTCGGCGATGCCCATGCCGCTGTCCCAGACTTCAATCGACAAGCGCTGATGATGACGCCGGCAACCGAGCACCACGCGGCCGCTGTAGGTGTAGCGAATTGCGTTGCTCAGCAGATTGCGCAGGATCCGCGCCAGTAACTGAATGTCGCTGCGCACCAGCGCCGAACACGCAATGAAATGCAGCTCCAGCCCTTCACTGCGCGCCACGTGGGTGTATTCGGCGGCGAGGTTGTCGAGCAATTCGCTGAGGGCGAATGGCGCGATGTCGGCCTTGATCACCCCGGCATCCAGTTTGGAAATGTCCACCAGGGTGCCGAGCAGGTTTTCCACGTCTTCCAGGGAATTGCTGACGTTGCGCACCAGCATTTCGTTGGCCTGGGGCTCCCGGCGTTCGAGCAAGGCGCTGGTAAACAATCGCGCGGCGTTCAGCGGTTGCAACAAATCGTGGCTGACGGCGGCAAGGAACTTGGTCTTCGACAGGTTGGCCTGTTCGGCTTCCAGTTTGGCCTCGCGCAGGCGTGATTCGACCCGGCGACGCTCGTCAATCTCGCGCAGCAGTTGATCGTTGAGGGTGGTCAGTTCCGCCGTGCGTTCGCGCACACGCAACTCCAGGTTTTGATAGGCCTGATGCAAGGCCTCGGCGGTGCGGCGGCGTTCGGTGATGTCGCGGATCAACACGAAAATCCCCACCACTTCCCCGGTGGCCAGGCGATTGGGCACGTAGGAGCGCAGCATGTAGCGCTCCTGGTTATTGATGTTGGTTTCGGCGAACTCAAAGGTCACGCTCTCACCGGCCAGGGCCCGGGCGACATAGGCTTCCAGGCGCTGATAATGTTGCTCGCTGTGCACTTCCCGCAGGCTCTGCCCGAGCATCACGCCCCGGGGCCAGCAGTACCATTGTTCGTAGACCTTGTTGGTGAATTCGTAGACCAGATCAGCGTTGAGGTAGGCGATCAGCGCCGGCACGTGGTCGGTGATCAATCGAATCCAGCGCTCGCTTTCGCTGAGGGCTTCGGCGTGCTGGTAGCGTTCGGTGATGTCGGTGAAGGTGTTGACGAAACCGCCAGTGGGCAGCGGATGGGTACGAATTTCCAGGACCCGGCCATCGTAGAGACGCTGTTCGCATTCCTGCACCGGCCGGCCATTGTTGTCGCGACTGGCGGGGGTCAGCAGGGTCAATTCGCTGTCGGCGATGACTTCGGCAAACGGCCGATGGGCGGCCACCGGCGCGAGGCCGCTGAGTTCAAGGAAGCGCCGGTTCCACAGTTCCAGAATGCCCTCGGCGTTGACCATCGCCACGCCCTGGGACAGGTTGTCCACCGCCCGTTGCAGCAAATGGGATTTTTGCGCCACGGCTTGCTCGCGGCGCACGGTTTCGCTGAGCTTGACGTCGGTGATGTCGGTGAACAGAATCACCCGCCCGCCTTCCTGGGTCGGTCGTTCGCTGACTTGCAGCCAGCGACCATTTTGCAGGCGATACAGCAGGTTTTGGTCGGCGTGGCCCCGGGGTTCCTCGATGAACAACCCGGTGGCGGTCATCAAGCGCTTGACCTCCGCCAGGTGCATGCCGGCGATGATACGCACCCGGCTATTGCCCCAAAACGCCTTGAAACGGCTGTTGAACAGGACGATGCGCTGGTCTTCGTCGAACAGCACGAAGGCGTCGGAAATGCTCTCGATGGCGTCGATCAAATGTTGGTGCGCGGTTTCCGCCCGCAAGCGGGCATCGCTGAGCAAATGATTGCCGGCCTTGAGTTCGGCCATGGCCTGGTTCAGCGCATCGGTGCGCTCGCGGACCTGCTCGGCCAGCACCACCGAATGCTGGAACGCCGCATACGGGTCGTTGCCCCGGGTGATGCCGGATTCGATCCGTTCGATCAGCGCGCCGTTGATGCGCTGCAGCTTGTGGTTGTCGCGCTGCAGGCTGGCGATCTGCGCCTGCAGCTCAACGGTGTCCAGGGGAACGGCCTCGGGCAATGGCAACCCCGGTGAAGGTCTGGTTGATGTGCATGCCATTGAACTGTTCTCCGTAGGTGTTGAACCCCATCACCCGATGCTCGCGCAAAAACGTTCCGATTGACTCCAGGCTGTCGCGGTCCTCCAGTTCCAGGCGCCGCAGAAAACAGTCGCAGCCGATGGTCAGCAGCAGGTCGCCGAGGCGTTCTTCCAGGCCTTCGAACAGCGCTTGCAGGTTCGGCAGCATGGGGCCGGGGGTCATGGCGGTGAGGACGATGCCGTTTTCCACGGCGCAGTAGAAACTCAGGCTCAGGTCCGGGTGCACCTGTTGGATGGCGCGTACGTAATACTGATCGTTGATGCGCACCGCCAACGGGTGCGCGGCGAAGATCCGGTGATCGAGCTCGGCCACCGGCACGCCGATGTGGCGGGCGTACTCCTCGGCGGCAGGTTCGGCGTTGAGTTCGAAAACCCGTCGCGACGCACTGTCAGCGCCAGTGACCACCAGTTTTTCCGCCCGGGGCAGGATGTGGTGGGTGGTGAACACTTCGAAGTCGAGCCAGGTGTTGACCAGCACCACCACCGCCGCGCCGCTGTGGAACGCGCCGTCGAAGTACACGTGGGTGTGGGTCAGGTAGTTGTCGTCACCAGCGGAACCGCCGAAATGCGGGATGTCACCCAACGCCGCACTCAACGCGGCGAGGACCATTTCTTCGCGGCTGGACAGGCCATCGAGCAAGGTCAGGGCAAAGCTGTTGCCCTTGATCGGCGCCAGGGTGTTACTGCGGCAACCGCCCACCAGGCGTTCGACCATTTGCTGGGCGTCGATCAGGCTGAAGCGCTCCATTTCGTCGATCAGTTCGATGGCGATGGAAAAGTGCCGATGATCAAACCCTACCGCCGTCACGCAATTGCGGCCGTAACCTTGCGGCGTGATTTCCCCGGCGCTGGTGCACCCCACCAGGCGAATCCCGCCGAAGCTCTGTTGCAAGGCCGGGCCCAGCACCTGCAAGTCGTACTCGGCGGAACAGAAAAACAGCACAAACCCCAGGTGCGGATGCAACAGCTGTCGCGCCAACTCCTGGGCCGCCTGCTGCGCATCGGTGGCCTGGGACATGGCACTGACCACCCCTTCACTCTGGACCTGCTGCATCTTCGCCTCCCGCAGGTGCGCCTGTATGAGGTACGAGTGTACGAAGCCTGCAGGCCGGGACGTATGCTACTTGGGTAGCGGTCTTGGGCTTCGATGGGATGAGAGTGCTGTCAAATCTAAAACCTCACACCGATCCTCTGTAGGAGCGAGGCGTGCCCGCGAAAGCGGTGTGTCAGTCGACATCCATGTTGAATGTGACGGCCTCTTCGCGGGCAAGCCTCGCTCCTACAGGGGATTTACGCGCAGCCAGACTCGCCACCCAAGCCTTACCAGGTCAACACCGCCCCCACCGCAACCGTATCGGTGTCTTCGTTCTGCGCACTGGTGTCGTGGCCATCGATGCTGAACTGGTTGTACTCGGCCACCAACTTGAGGTTGTCATTGACGTCATGGAATAGCGCGATGCCGCGGGTTTTATAGTCTGCGCCGCTGCCCACCACGCCATTGCCATCGTCGTTGGTCTTGCCGTAGGACAGCGCCAAGCGGTTCTTGCCCAGTTTGTACGAGCCCTGCATCAGATAGCCCTTGCTATCGACATTGCGCAACGTCGCTTCGCCGGCATTGTTGGTGAAGAACGGGTTGATGCCCTTGGCCTGGAACCCGGAACCGGTCAGCGATAACCCACCCATTTTCGCCTGCACGCCGTAGCCGACGCCTTTGGAGGTGACGGATTGAACGCTGGAATCGGTGTTGTCCGAGGTCTGGTAGCTGCCGTTGACCCAGCTGTAGATCTTCGCCCCGGCGACATCGAACTGGTAGGTGATCTCGCTCTCGGTGCGCGGGTTTTCCTGGTAGGCCTTGCCCAACGGGCTGCTGTCGTTGGTGTCCACCGGGTCCATGATCCCCACCGCCACGCGCAAGCCGTCCATCACCGGGGTGCGGTAAGTGATTTGCGAGGTGGGGAACGGATACGGATAACCACTGCCGATGTTGCCGAACGACACCCCGCCGCCGTCCACCAGCCCCAGGCTGTCGCTGACCTGGCCGTAACCGGCGAGCAGTTCATCGAGCAGGATGTTGGAGCGGGCAAACAGCCCGAAGTCCTTGCCGATCAGCACCTCGCCCCACGCCGGGTTGGCCACGGTACCGTAGAACTGCCGTACATCGATGGCGGTGTCGGTGCCGTTGGTTTCGCTGTCGTTGATGGTCACCCAGAACGAAGTGCGGGCGCCGAGCTTGAGGTCATCGACCTGCTTGCCCATGTTGAAGCCCAGGTAGTTGGGCAGAAACCCCATCTTGACCCGCGCCTGCCGTCGGTCGAACTGATCGCCAGCGCGGTCGACCTTGCTGTTCACATAGAAAGCGTTGATGTAACCGTCAGTGGAGAACGTGGTCTGGTCCTTGTCATACAGCATGATCTCGGCCTCGGCCAATGAGCTCAGGCCAAGGGACGACAGACTGACGATAACGGCCGGCAGGAAACGATGCGTAAAGTTCTTATTGTTAGGCATGAAGCGCTCCGCAACAGGGGGACAAGTTGTCGGAGGCGATTATCGAAAGCTGACCGGCGGCGTCATACGCTGCCTTGGAGGTGGTTGTGAAGTGCTTTGGACGGGCCGGTGGCGCGCGGCAAATCCGGCGTAAGACCGGGCCACGACAAGGCCCGGAACTTTGGGCGTACGCCTGCGAGCGCTACTGGCGCCCGGAGGAACCACTACCGGTCAGGCGCCCGCTCTAAACAGCATGTACGCGGCGACTACGACGCAGACGCTGGCGAAGCCAACTTGCAGCGTTCGGGCGGGAACCCGGGCGCACAACTTGCGGCCAATGACCATGCCAACGATGCTGGCGACGATAAACGCCACGCCCAGACGATCAATTCGCACCCCGGCGTGAAACGCGCCGATCACGCCGATGGCCGAGATCAGGCTGATCACCATCAAGGACGTGGCGATGATCCCCCGCATCTGTACATCGGTCAGCTGCTTGAACGCCGGGACAATCAGAAAGCCGCCGCCCACGCCCAATAACCCCGACACCACCCCGGTCACCGCGCCGAGGGCGGCCAGGGTTGCGGTGCATTTGGCGGTCCAGGAAAAACGCCCGGTCTGTTGATCGAGCATGCAATTCTTCTGGCCCCAGTTGGCGTGGCCGTGATCGTTCGGGCCTGCGTCCTGACGCTCCTTGCGCAACATCCGCCAGGCCACCATGACCATCAGCAGGCTGAACAGGATCATCAGGATTTTTTCCGGCAACTGATGGGCGAAGAAGATGCCCAGCGGGGAGAAAATCGCCCCCATCAAGGCAATCAACATCGCCGCGCGATAACGCACCAGCCCGTGGCGCAAACCGTCGATGGCGCCGACCGCCGCCGCACTGCCCACCGCAAACAACGCGACCGGCGCCGCTTGGGTCATGGTCCAACCCAGGCCCAGCACCAACGCCGGCACCGCCAGAATCCCGCCCCCGGCGCCGGTCAAACCGAGCACCAGGCCCATCAGCACACCAAAAAAACTTGCCAGCAGCATAGGGTTCTCTCAATCGACCTTGGACACGGCAGTCAGCCACTCGCGGCCCTTGAGCATGCCGTTCCAGTAAAACCACGGCAGCAGCGTCGCCTTGAGCCACCACGCCGAACGACGCGGCACGGTGGGGTCGAGGGGAAAGGTCGGCAGCAACTTACCGGCATAGCCAAATTCGGCGAGGATGACCTTGCCCTTCTCCACCGTCAGCGGGCAGGAACCGTAGCCGTCGTATTTGAGCGGCAGCGGCTGTTGCTTGCGCAGGGCCAGCAGGTTTTCGGCGACCACCACGATCTGCTTGCGCACGGCGGCGGCGGTTTTGGCGTTGCTGGTGGAGCAGATATCACCGAGGCCGAAAACCTCGGGGTAACGCACGTGTTGCAGCGTGTGCAGGTGCACTTCGCACCAGCCGGCGGCGTCGGCCAAAGGGCTTTGCTGGATGAAATCCGGGGCTACTTGCGGCGGCACGACGTGCAACAGGTCGAAGGTTTTTTCTTCAACGGTGACCGTGCCGGCCGCGTCCTTGACCTCGAACCACGCGGTTTTCGCCGGGCCATCGACCTTGATCAGATTGGAGGTGAAGGCCAGCCGCGCGTTGTACTTTTCGATGTACTTCATCAGCGGCGGCACGAACGTCGGCACGCCGAACAGCGCGGCGCCGGCGAGGTTGAACTCGACATCGATGGTGCTGAGCACACCGCTTTTGAGCCAGTGATCGCAAGACAGGTACAACGCCTTTTGCGGCGCCCCGGCACATTTGATCGGGATTGGCGGCTGGGTGAAGATCGCCTTGCCACCGCGCAGATTCTTGACCAGTTCCCAGGTGTAGGCCGCGTGTTGATAGCTGTAGTTGGAAGTCACGCCGTGTTGGCCGAGGGACTCCTGCAAACCTTCGATCTTCTCCCAGGCCAGGCGCAGGCCGGGGCAGACGATGAGGTGTTGATAGCCGACGGTGCGACCGTCGTCGAGGGTCAGGTGCTTGTTGTCGGCGGTGATATCAGTAACAGCCGCTTGCAGCCAGGTGGCTTGACGCGGCATGACGCTGGCCATTGGGCGCACGGTGTCTTGCAGGTTGTAGGCGCCACCACCGACCAAGGTCCAGGCCGGCTGATAGAAATGCTGGGGATTGGGTTCGATAACGGTGATGTGCAACGACGGATCGCGCTTGAGCAGGCTGGCGACAACACCAATCCCTGCCGTGCCGCCGCCTATTACCACGATGTCTGCACTGATGGTTGGGCCCCAGTGTTGATCGTTCATTGGTTGTTCCCTATTTACTGCTGCACGCATTTAGTCGGGTCAGGCCCAGCTTTTTAATACCGCCCCGCAATACAGGCCGGACAGGGTCTTCATCACCTGGATGACTTCGTGGCTGGCCAGCCCATAGAAAATGTATTTGCCTTCACGCCGAGTCGCGACCAGGCCTTCATCGCGCAAAATGCCCAGCTGTTGGGACAGTGTGGGCTGGCGCACGCCGGTCATGGTTTCCAGTTCGCCCACATTGCGTTCGCCCTGGGTCAATTGACAGAGAATCAGCAAGCGATCCTCATTGGCCAAAGCCTTGAGCAACGCGCAAGCTTTGGAGGCCGATGCCCGCAGTTGGGCGACTTCACCTTCGGTCAGACTGGATTGCATTTGCAGGATGCCTTCGACGTCACTTAAGCTGCAGACATTATGTGTAAACATAAAGTGTTGCAACCGGTTACTGTCTTCCCACTCCTTTCACAGGTTCGTGTCCCATGCCCGCGCTGATTGAAGCCTTCCTCGACCCCGCCTCGTCCACCTACAGCTACGTGATCTACGAGCAGGCTGGCGGGCAATGCGCGATCGTCGACCCGGTGCTCGATTACGACCCGGCGGCCGGGCGCACCACCACGGCCCAGGCTGATCGCGTAATTGCGTTCGTGCGCGAACACCAATTACAGGTGCAATGGCTGCTGGAAACCCACGCCCACGCCGATCACCTCTCCGCCGCACCGTACCTGCGTCGCGAGCTGGGCGGGAAGATTGCGATCGGGCAGTCGATCAGCAAGGTGCAGGGCGTATTCAAGACCCTGTTCAACCTGGAGCCGGAATTTTGTGTGGATGGCTCGCAGTTCGATCACCTGTTCGCCCCGAACGAATCGTTCATGATCGGCAACCTCAAGGCCACCGCGCTGCATGTACCCGGCCACACCCCGGCGGACATGGCGTATTTGATCGACGGGGATGTGATTCTGGTGGGCGATACGCTGTTCATGCCGGATGTCGGCACGGCGCGTTGCGATTTTCCGGGGGGCAATGCCAACCAGTTGTTTGCTTCGATTCAGAAGCTGCTGGCCTTCCCTGCCGGTGTTCGGCTTTACGTTTGCCACGATTACCCGCCTGAGGGCCGTGAGCCTGAGTGCCAGACCACCGTGGGTGAGCAGCGCAAAAGCAACATTCATGTGCATGACGGCATTGATGAAGCGGCGTTCGTGGCCATGCGTACGCAGCGCGATGCCGGGTTGGGCATGCCGAATTTGCTGCTGCCGGCGATTCAGGTGAATGTGCGGGCGGGGAATATGCCGCCGGCTGAGGAAAACGGCGTCACCTACCTGAAGATCCCGATCAACAAACTCTAACGCTTGATCGTTCCCACGCTCCGCGTGGGAATGCCGCCAGGGACGCTCCGCGTTCCGCTTCGGATGTGATGCAGAGCGTCACGGGATGCATTCCCACGCGGAGCGTCACTAGTGTCCGGTAAAAAACGAAGGGGGAGCGTGCTCCCCCTGCTGTTGGCGGCTGTCAGTCATAATCGGAGTTTTCAGACTCGATTTTGACCACTCATGTTCACCAGTACCCGTTTAGCCCAGTTACTCAGTGCAATTCCGCGTCAGTTCTTCCGGCAATCTGCCGAAAGGCACCAGGCTGATCGCTACGTCAAACGCTGCACGTCCTGGCAATTGCTGGTAACGCTAATCAGCGGCCATGTAACCCAAGCCTTGAGCCTGCGGTCCTTGGCGACCTTCTCCGAAACTCTAGGCCCGCACAGCTACCATCTCAAAGCCGGCCCCATCGCTCGTTCGACCCTGTCAGACGCTTTGAACAAGCGCGACTACCGGCCATTCCAGGATCTTTGCGAGTTGTTGTTGCGCGGCATCAGCCGCCAGCAGCGTAAAGAAGTCGGTGCCATGGTCAGTCTGATTGATTCGACTTCAATCACCCTGCGCGGTCCTCACTTCGATGATTGGACGGCGGCGACGAAAACCCAAATTACCCAGGGCCTCAAAGTGCATGTGGGGTTGGATTTGGCGCAACTGGCCCCGGTGTACGTCAACATCACGCCGGCCAACGTCAACGACGTGAGCGACGCATTAAAAATGCCGATCGAGGCCGGTATGACGTATGTGTTCGACAAGGGTTACTGCGATTACAACTGGTGGCACCAGTTGCAAACCAAGGGGGCTTTTTTCGTCACTCGTTTGAAGAAAAACGCCAATACCAAAGTGCTGCGCGAGCACTCGCCCGCAACCGAGCAAAGCTCGGTCATGACCGACGAAGTCGTCCAATTTGGCAAAAAACGCTTGGCCGGAAAACGTCTGAATGACTACCGCGATACACCGCTAAGACGCGTCGTGGTTGAGCGCAAGAGCCATGCCACACCGTTAACGCTGGTGACCAACGACTTCACCAGAACAGCGGAGGAAATCGCCGCCCTGTACAAAGATCGCTGGAAGATCGAGCTGTTTTTCAAGTGGATCAAACAACATCTGAAACTCAAACGTTTCTATGCCTTTTCTGAAAACGCAGTGCGCCTGCAAATTTACAGCGCCTTGATCAGTTACTTGCTACTGCAAATTTTCCATCGGCGCTCGGGATTTACCGGTTCACTGTTCGAGTTCACAGTTCGCATAGCCCATGTCCTGCATGAGCGGCCCGCTGTCCCAGAGTTAAGAGATAGACGAAGGCAGGAGCGAGAAAAGCTGAAGGCTGCCCAAGGCAGCCTTCAGCTATGAAACGTGTTTACCGGACACTAGTGACGCGGAGCGTGGGAACGATCAGTGGACGCCTTCAGGCGAGGGTCAAGCCATTCGCCGGCAACGGCAGCGCGGTTTTGTAGCGCACTTGCTTGAGCGCAAAGCTCGAACGAATGTTGGCAACCCCGGGCACTTTGGTGAGGAAATCCATCATGAAGCGCTCCAGCGACTGAATCGTCGGCACCAACACCCGGATCAGATAATCCGGATCCCCCGCCATCAAGTAGCATTCCATCACTTCCGGGCGATCGGAAATCGCCTCTTCGAAATGCGCCAGCGCCTCCTCCACCTGCTTCTCAAGGCTGACGTGAATGAACACATTCACATGCAGCCCCAGCAGGTCGGCATCCAGCAGGGTCACTTGCTCGCGAATTACCCCCAGTTCTTCCATCGCCTTGACCCGGTTGAAACACGGCGTCGGCGACAGGTTCACCGAACGGGCGAGGTCAGCGTTGGTGATGCGGGCGTTCTCCTGAAGACTATTGAGAATGCCGATATCGGTACGGTCCAGTTTGCGCATGAGACAAAACCACCTGTTATTTTTGTTTGGGCAGATTTTTTATCCTCAAATGACCGCCAACGCAACGAAACACAGAGAAATATTCTCCTGCGCCGGGCCTATGATGTTTGTAGGACAAGATTTCCATTAACCGTGGAATGACCGTCAGCTCACTACAAAAAATTCACAAGATCGAGCGTAGAAGCCATGAACCAAGCGTACGAACCGCTGCGCCTGCACGTTCCCGAACCTTCGGGCCGTCCCGGTTGCAAGACCGACTTCTCCTACCTGCATCTGACTGACGCAGGCCTGGTGCGCAAACCCCCAATCGACGTTGAACCGGCCGACACCGCTGATCTGGCCAAGGGCTTGATTCGTGTGCTCGACGACCAGGGCAACGCACTGGGTCCATGGGCCGAAGGCGTGCCGTCCGAGATCCTGCGTAAAGGCATGCGCGCCATGCTCAAGACGCGGATTTTCGACAACCGCATGGTGGTCGCCCAGCGTCAGAAAAAAATGTCGTTCTACATGCAAAGCCTCGGCGAAGAAGCCATCGGCAGCGCCCAGGCCCTGGCCTTGAACATCGACGACATGTGCTTCCCCACCTACCGTCAGCAAAGCATCCTGATGGCCCGCGAAGTGCCGCTGGTGGACCTGATCTGCCAACTGCTGTCCAACGAGCGCGATCCGCTCAAGGGCCGGCAGCTGCCGATCATGTACTCGGTACGCGATCACGGCTTCTTCACCATTTCCGGCAACCTCGCCACCCAATTCGTACAAGGTGTGGGCTGGGGCATGGCGTCGGCGATCAAGGGCGACACCAAAATCGCTTCGGCCTGGATCGGCGACGGCGCCACCGCTGAATCGGACTTCCACACCGCCCTCACCTTCGCCCACGTTTACCGCGCGCCGGTGATCCTCAACGTGGTCAACAACCAGTGGGCGATCTCGACGTTCCAGGCGATTGCCGGTGGTGAAGCCACCACGTTCGCCGGTCGTGGCGTCGGTTGCGGGATTGCCTCCCTGCGGGTCGATGGCAACGATTTCGTCGCGGTCTACGCCGCCTCTGCCTGGGCCGCCGAACGGGCGCGCCGCAACCTCGGGCCGACCATGATCGAATGGGTCACCTACCGTGCCGGCCCGCACTCCACCTCTGATGATCCTTCGAAATACCGTCCCGCCGATGACTGGAGCCACTTCCCGTTGGGCGATCCGATCGCGCGCCTCAAGCAGCACCTGATCAAGATCGGACAGTGGTCCGAAGAGGAACACAGCGCCGTCAGCGCCGAACTGGAAGCCGAAGTCATTGCCGCGCAGAAAGAAGCCGAAACGTACGGCACCCTCGCCGGTGGCCAGACGCCAAGCGCCGCGACCATGTTCGAAGACGTCTACAAAGAGATGCCGGAGCACTTGAAGCGCCAGCGTCAAGAGTTGGGGATCTGACATGAACGACCACAACAACCATATTGAGCTGGAAACCGCCATGACCACGACCACCATGACCATGATCCAGGCCCTGCGCTCGGCCATGGACGTGATGCTTGAGCGCGACGACAACGTCGTGGTGTTCGGCCAGGACGTGGGCTACTTCGGCGGCGTGTTCCGTTGCACCGAAGGCTTGCAGAGCAAGTACGGCACCTCCCGGGTGTTCGATGCGCCGATTTCCGAAAGCGGCATCGTCGGCGTTGCGGTGGGCATGGGCGCCTACGGTCTGCGGCCGGTGGCCGAGATTCAGTTCGCCGACTACGTGTACCCGGCGTCCGACCAGATCATTTCGGAAGCGGCGCGCCTGCGTTATCGCTCGGCCGGCGAGTTCACCGCGCCGATGACCCTGCGCATGCCTTGCGGCGGCGGCATTTACGGCGGCCAGACCCACAGCCAGAGCATCGAGGCGATGTTCACCCAAGTCTGCGGCCTGCGCACGGTCATGCCGTCCAACCCGTATGACGCCAAAGGCTTGCTGATCGCCTCCATCGAAAACGATGACCCGGTGATCTTCCTTGAGCCAAAACGCCTGTACAACGGCCCGTTCGATGGCCACCACGACCGTCCGGTCACCCCGTGGTCGAAACACCCGGCCGCACAAGTGCCGGACGGCTACTACACCGTGCCGCTGGACGTCGCCGCCATCGCCCGACCGGGCAAAGAAGTCACGGTCCTGACCTACGGCACCACGGTTTACGTGTCGCAAGTCGCCGCTGAAGAAAGCGGTGTCGACGCTGAAGTTATCGATCTACGCAGCCTGTGGCCGCTGGACCTGGAAACCATCGTCAAATCCGTGAAGAAAACCGGTCGCTGCGTGATCGTTCACGAAGCCACCCGCACCTGCGGTTTCGGCGCGGAATTGGTCGCGTTGGTGCAAGAGCATTGCTTCCACTACCTGGAAGCGCCGATCGAACGCGTCACCGGTTGGGACACCCCCTACCCGCACGCGCAAGAGTGGGCGTATTTCCCAGGGCCGTCCCGAGTGGGCGCGGCGTTGAAACGGGTTATGGAGGTCTGAATGGGCACGCACGTTATTAAAATGCCGGACATTGGTGAAGGCATTGCAGAAGTTGAGTTGTCGGTGTGGCACGTCAAGGTTGGCGACATGGTCGTCGAAGATCAGGTGCTGGCCGATGTCATGACCGATAAGGCGATGGTCGATATTCCGTCGCCGGTGCATGGCAAGGTGATTTCCCTGGGCGGCCAGCCGGGCGAAGTCATGGCGGTTGGCAGCATTTTGATCAGCATTGAAGTGGAAGGCGCGGGTAACTATAAAGAGTCCGCGCAGCCGGCAGCCGTTGCCGTTAAAGAAGCACCGGTTGCAGCGGCGCCAAAGGTTGAAGCTGAACGCAAACCGGTGGCGGCGCCGCGTCCTGCGGTCGCGTGCCAGGGCCCGATGGTCGCCCGTGAAGCCGATGAACGCCCGCTGGCCTCCCCGGCCGTGCGTAAACATGCGCTGGATCTCGGCATTCAGTTGCGCCTGGTACGTGGCACTGGCCCGGCCGGTCGCGTATTGCACGAAGACCTCGACGCTTATCTGGCCCAGGGTCAGTCGAATGCCTCGGCACCGGTTGCCGCCGCTTACGCCCAGCGTAACGACGAAGAGCAAATCCCGGTGATCGGCATGCGCCGCAAGATCGCCCAGCGCATGCAGGACGCCACCCAGCGCGCTGCCCACTTCAGTTATGTCGAGGAAATCGACGTCACCGCCGTGGAAGAACTGCGCGTGCACTTGAACGAAAAACACGGTGCGACTCGCGGCAAGTTGACCTTGCTGCCGTTCCTGGTCCGTGCCCTGGTCGTTGCCCTGCGCGACTTCCCGCAGATCAACGCCCGTTACGACGATGAAGCCCAGGTCATCACCCGCCTCGGCGCGGTGCATGTCGGCGTCGCCACCCAGAGCGATATCGGTTTGATGGTGCCCGTGGTGCGTCACGCCGAAGCCCGCAGCCTGTGGGACAGCGCGTCGGAAATCTCGCGTTTGGCCACCGCTGCACGCAATGGCAAGGCCAGCCGCGATGAACTGTCCGGCTCAAGCATTACCCTGACCAGCCTCGGCGCGTTGGGCGGCATTGTCAGCACGCCGGTGCTGAACCTGCCGGAAGTGGCGATCGTCGGCGTGAACAAAATCGTCGAACGCCCGATGGTGGTCAAAGGCCAGATCGTGATTCGCAAGATGATGAACCTCTCCAGCTCCTTCGATCACCGGGTGGTCGATGGCATGGACGCGGCGCAATTCATCCAGGCCATTCGTGGCCTGCTCGAACAACCCGCCACCCTGTTTGTGGAGTAGGAAATGCAAAATTTGAACACCACGCTGCTGATCATCGGCGGCGGCCCTGGCGGTTACGTGACAGCGATCCGTGCCGGCCAGTTGGGCATTTCGACCATTCTGGTGGAAGGTGAATCGTTGGGCGGTACTTGCCTGAACATCGGCTGCATTCCGTCGAAGGCGCTGATTCACGTCGCCGAGCAGTTTCACCAGACGCAACACCACAGCCAGCATTCGGCTCTGGGTATCAGCGTTTCGGCGCCGACCCTCGACATTACGAAAAGCGTCGAGTGGAAGGACGGCATCGTTGATCGCCTGACCACTGGCGTGTCGGCGCTGCTTAAAAAGCACAAAATCCAGGTCATCCAGGGTTGGGCCAAGGTCATCGACGGCAAGACCGTTGAAGTCGGCGACACGCGGATCCAGTGCGAACACCTGGTGCTCGCCACCGGCTCCAAGAGCGTGAACCTGCCGATGCTGCCGATTGGCGGGCCGATCATCTCCTCCACCGAAGCCCTGGCGCCGAAGTCAGTGCCTAAACGGCTGATCGTGGTCGGTGGCGGTTACATCGGTCTGGAGCTGGGGATTGCCTATCGCAAGCTCGGCGCCGAGGTCAGTGTGGTCGAGGCCCAGGATCGTATCCTGCCGGCCTACGACGCCGAACTGACGCACCCGGTGCACGAAGCACTCAAGCAACTCGGCGTGAAGCTTTACTTGAAACATAGCGTTCAAGCCTTTGATTCGGCTAGCAATACGCTGCAAGTGCTTGATCCGAATGGCGACGTTTTGAATCTTGAAACTGATCAGGTATTGGTGGCCGTCGGTCGCAAGCCGAACACTCAGGGCTGGAACCTGGAAGCGCTGAATCTGGCGATGAACGGTTCGGCGATCAAGATCGACAACCGCTGCCAGACCAGCATGCGCAACGTCTATGCCATCGGCGACCTGAGCGGCGAACCGATGCTCGCGCACCGGGCCATGGCCCAGGGCGAGATGGTGGCTGAGCTGATCAGCGGCAAATCCCGCGAATTCAACCCGACGGCCATCGCTGCCGTGTGCTTCACCGACCCGGAACTGGTGGTGGTCGGCAAGACGCCGATTGAAGCTGAAGCGGCCGGTCTGGACTGCATCGTTTCCAGCTTCCCGTTCGCCGCCAATGGCCGGGCGATGACCCTGGAGTCGAAAACCGGCTTCGTGCGGGTGGTCGCTCGTCGGGACAATCACCTGATTGTCGGCTGGCAAGCGGTGGGCGTGGGCGTTTCGGAGTTGTCGACCGCGTTCGGCCAAAGCCTGGAAATGGGCGCGCGGCTGGAAGACATCGCCGGCACCATCCATGCGCATCCGACGCTGGGCGAAGCGGTGCAGGAAGCGGCGTTGCGGGCGCTTGGGCACGCGCTGCACCTCTGACTGATCGTTCCCACGCTCCGCGTGGGAATGCAGCCCGGGACGCTCCGCGTCCCAAAGCGGACGCGGAGCGTCCGTTGAGGCATTCCCACGCGGAGCGTGGGAACGATCAGCTCGCGGGGAACGATCAAAGGAATGCATTCCAGGCTGCGAAACCGGCCCGGAATGAAGTATTGTTGTCCCCATCCAAAAAAACGTCAGAAGCCTTGAACCGTTTCGGCGGTTGTTCAGTGATAGAGGGTGTCATGGGTAACGAGAGCATCAATTGGGACAAGCTGGGTTTTGACTACATCAAGACCGACAAACGCTATCTGTCGTACTGGCGCAATGGCGAGTGGGACGCAGGCACCCTGACCGAAGATAACGTGCTGCACATCAGCGAAGGCTCGACTGCCCTTCACTATGGCCAGCAATGCTTCGAAGGCATGAAGGCTTATCGTTGCAAGGACGGCTCGATCAACCTGTTCCGCCCGGACCAGAACGCCCTGCGCATGCAACGCAGCTGCGCACGCCTGCTGATGCCGTTTGTGGAAACCGAGCAGTTCATCGAAGCCTGCAAAGCTGTGGTCCGCGCCAACGAGCGTTTCATCCCGCCTTACGGCACTGGCGGCGCGCTGTACCTGCGTCCGTTCGTGATCGGCGTGGGTGACAACATCGGCGTGCGTACCGCCCCTGAGTTCATCTTCTCGATCTTCGCGATTCCGGTCGGCGCTTACTTCAAGGGCGGCCTGACTCCGCACAACTTCCTGATCTCCAGCTACGACCGCGCCGCCCCACAAGGCACCGGTGCGGCCAAGGTCGGTGGCAACTATGCCGCCAGCCTGATGCCCGGCTCCCAAGCCAAGAAGGCGCACTTCGCTGACTGCATCTACCTGGACCCAATGACCCACACCAAAATCGAGGAAGTCGGTTCGGCCAACTTCTTCGGGATCACCCACGACAACAAGTTCGTGACCCCGAACTCGCCGTCGGTCCTGCCAGGCATCACCCGCCTGTCGTTGATCGAACTGGCAAAATCGCGTCTGGGTCTGGAAGTGATCGAAGGCGATGTGCTGATCGACAAACTGTCGGACTTCAAGGAAGCCGGCGCCTGCGGCACCGCTGCCGTAATCACCCCGATCGGCGGCATCAGCTACAACGACCACCTGCACGTGTTCCACAGCGAAACCGAAGTCGGCCCGGTCACCCAGAAGCTCTACAAAGAGCTGACCGGTGTACAGACCGGCGACATCGAAGCGCCAGCGGGCTGGATCGTCAAGGTTTGACCTGACGTCCGTTGCACAAAAGCCCCCCATCGAGTGATCGATGGGGGGCTTTTTGATCTTCAGCGCTTCATGCCAATCCGTTTCCCCTGCCTCCCGGCAATCCCGCTCGCCTGCCCGTCCTGCTGCTTACCCGTGCGCGCCTGGGTGATCAACCCCGGAATCAACACACCCTCTGGCAAGTTCTTCCAGAACCGCGCTGGCAAATGCCCTTGCATGACCTTCGGGTTCAACCGCGCCGGGTTGAAGATGTGGCTGTAGTAGGTCAGCCACATATCGCCGTGGGGATCGTCGACGTTCTGCGCCAGTTGTTGCCATTCAATCGGGCATTGGCGTTGGTGGATCAACTGCTCGCCATCGTAATAGACGCCGTCGCGGGGTGTGGCGATCAACCAGCGGTGGCGGCCCATGCGCCCGACAAAGTGCTCGCTGGCGCTGTGCAGGATGTCGTGGGCCGGTTCATGCCACGCCACGTATTGCGGGCCTTCGGCATGCTTGGGCCGCTCGACGAACCGCACAAACGCATGCAAATGATGGGCTTCGCGCTGCACCTGCTTGATCCGCCGCTGCAGCTCACTGCCGAGCTTGTCACCGGCCAGCATCGCCGTGCGATCACCATGACTGACCCGCCACAACACCTCATAGAGCAGGCTCCAGCGCTGATCGCCACGATAACGGGCGGCGCTCTCCAGGATGCCGAGCAAGGCCAATGGAATGCGCGCCTGAAACGGGCCATTGCCAGCGGGCGGTGCATCGTCGCTGGCAAACAGGTCGGTGACACCTTCCGACGCCCAGCTGACCAGGCTCGGATCGATCTCATGGCTGAGCAACCACCGCGCCTGTTGCCGCCAGGTGTCGAACAGGTCGTCACAGTCCAGGCTGATCATCCCCACAACCCCATTTGTTGCGGTTGCGGCCGGTCCCGCAGTTGCTGATAGAGCAAATGGCTGGTGACTTCCGCCTGCTGGGGGTGGTAATCGCTGGTGATAAAGAACGGCTTGGCCTTGGCCAGCACGCAGCGCATGCGTGCCAGGTCTTCATAGCGTATGCGCCGCTGTTGGCGCAACGCCACCAGACGTTCGGTGGTGCGCAGGCCAATCCCTGGAATCCGCGCGATCAACGAAGCCTCAGCGCGATTGAGGTCCAGGGGAAACACGTCGCGATTCTCCAGCGCCCAGGCCAGTTTCGGGTCGATGTCCAGGGCCAGATCCCCCGGTCCCTTGAACAACTCGCCAGCGGTGAAGCCGTAGCTGCGCAGCAGAAAATCGGCCTGATACAAACGGTGTTCGCGCATCAGCGGCGGCGCCGCCAGGGGCACACTTTTCGGGCTGTTGGGGATCGGGCTGAACGCCGAGTAATAGACCCGCCGCAGGCGATAGCTGCCATACAGCGCCTGGGCGCTGTGGAGGATGGTGCTGTCATCGGTGTCATCGGCGCCGACGATCATCTGCGTGCTCTGCCCGGCCGGGGCGAATTTCGGTGACCGAGGTTCATTGAGCACGGTTTGCTCGCCGGTGTAGATGGTCTGCATCGCCTGCTTGATCGAGCCCAGTTGCTTTTCCGGGGCCAGGGTTTGCAGGCTGAGGTCGGTCGGCAGTTCGATATTGACGCTCAACCGGTCGGCATAGCGCCCTGCTTCGGCAATCAGCGCCGGATCGGCTTCGGGAATGGTCTTGAGGTGGATATAGCCGCGAAACTCATGTTCTTCGCGCAACAGCCTGGCCACGCGGATCAGTTGTTCCATGGTGTAGTCGGCCGAGCGGATGATCCCCGAACTGAGAAACAAGCCGCTGACGCAGTTGCGCCGGTAGAAATCCAGGGTCAACGTCACCACCTCTTCCGGACTGAATCGCGCCCGAGGCACATCGCTGGAACGGCGATTGACGCAATACTGGCAGTCGTAGAGGCAGAAGTTGGTCAGCAGAATCTTCAGCAACGAAACACACCGCCCGTCCGGCGTGTAGCTGTGGCAAATCCCCATGCCATCGGTGGAACCCAGCCCGCTCTTGCCTTCGGAGCTGCGCTTGGGCGCGCCACTGCTGGCGCAGGACGCGTCGTACTTGGCGGCGTCGGCGAGAATGCTGAGCTTGTCGATGAGTTCCATGGGGCACGCCTTATACTGTTCGGATATACAGTATCGCTTCGCCCTTCGACGCACAACCCGCAGATGCACCCCTCGTCGGATCAGAGGAAATCGGCGCCCGCCCCAATTCATTACTAAACTTGCGGCGTGCAACCGCCATCGACAGGTATCGACACACCATGGGCAAATTCTGGCGCAAGTATCTGGCCTTGCTGGACACCGACTTCACCACGCAGGTGTTCGACAACATCAAGAACCTGCTGGTCTGCGCTTTACTGTTTGCGGCAGGCACCAATGCGTTGCACAGCGAACATCACCCGTACATGGGGCTGCTCACCTCGGACGTCGCGGGCTGGGCGCTGATCGCGGTCTCTGCGCTACTGATGCTGCTCAGCGTCAGCGACGGCTTGCGTCGCTTGTCACGACTGCCCTATCACACGGCGTTCCAGGTGATTCTGTTTTTGATCTACCTGGTGCTGGCGGTGCGGGTGGTGGAGTACGTCTGGGATTTTCGGGCGTAGGAAAGATCGGCCGGTAACACCAGATCAAACCGCACCCCCATCTCCTTGCGCCCCGCCGCCGTCAATGCCAACGCCCGACTGTCCAGGCCTTGGGTCACCCATTTACGCTTGATCGCCACCTGCAACAACGCCGCCCCGAGCGAACCACCCAGATGCGGCCGACGCATGCTCCAGTCCAGGCACGGGCAGGCAAAGCGACGACGCATCGTGCTCAAGTCTTTGACTTCGATGCCCAAGCCTTCAAACAACGCCTCACCGCTGTCACTCAGCTGATAAACCTGCTCGTCAGTCTCCAGCAACCACCCCGCCTCAATCATCCGGTCATGCAGCAACACCGCCAGGGTACCGGCCATGTGGTCGTAGCAGGTGCGGGCGAATTGCAGGCGATCAGGGGTGCGCGAATTGAAAGTGGGCGCGGCGTTCTGGCCGATCACCATCAACGCTTCCAGCGCCTGGGCCACGCGTTTGTCGGCGAGGCTGTAATACCGATGGCGGCCCTGGACGTGCAGCCGCACCAGCGCCGATTCCTTGAGCTTGGCCAAATGCGCACTGGCCGTGGAGGCGCTGACCTCGGCAATCGCCGCCAGCTCGGTGCTGGTGCGGGCGTGGCCGTCCATCAGCGAACAGAGGATCTTCGTCCGGGCCGGCTCCGCAATCGCGGCGGCGACCTGAGAGACGCCGATGTCGTGCTGTTCAACGTTCATATTTCGCTCCCGGACGAATCAAGGCCGTTGTGAACTGGAGATAGTAGCAACACTTTCCCTACCACGAACAAGGCTGCGCCCCATGGACCCGATCATCGCTGCGACTCATGCCGATCCTTATCCCTATTACGCGCAATTGCGTGCAGAGGGCGGGCTGGTTTTTCATCAAGGACTGAAGTTATGGGTCGCCAGCAGTGCCGCGGCCGTGGCGGCGGTGTTGGCGCATCCTGACTGCCAGGTGCGCCCGGCCGGTGAGCCAGTGCCCAAGACGATTGTTGACGGTTTGGCCGGCGAAGTATTTGGGCGGTTGATGCGGATGAATGAAGGTGAACGGCAGCGCTGTCCCCGGGCGGCGATTGAGCCGGGGTTGGCGTTGATCGACCCTGTCGAAATACAAGCGTTGGTCAGTGCACGGTTGATCACCCCGGACGCCGAGGGCTTATCAAAAGCCATGTTTTATGGCCCGGTGTGCGTGGTCGCGACGTTGCTCGGGTTCTCCCCCGCCCAGACCCGAGAGGTCAACGAATTGACCGCTGACTTCGTGGCCTGTCTGTCGCCGCTGAGCACTCGTCTTCAACTGGACCGCGCTCACGAGGCGGCTGAACAATTGCGGGGGCATTTCTTCGAATTGCTGGATGACCCGGACGTGCACAGCCCTCTGTTAAATGGCATCAAGCAACGCTTCGCTTCTTCGGACAACGAAATGCTGATCGCCAACCTGATCGGCCTGTGCTCGCAAACCTATGAGGCCACGGCCGGGTTGATTGGCAATGCGCTGGTGGCATTGATTCGCGATCCGCTGTTGCTGCGCGATGTTGACTCGTTCCTGGCCGAAGTCCAACGCCTCGACCCCTCAGTCCAGAACACCCGCCGCTTCGTCGTCGCGCCTTGCGTAATCGACGGTATCAACCTGAACCCCGGCGACACCATTCTGGTGCTGCTGGCCTCGGCCAATCGCGATCCGCAGCTTAACGAGCAACCCGATACATTCATCGTCGACCGCCCAAACCGTCGCAGCTTCACCTTCGGCGCGGGCCGCCATCAATGTCCGGGGCAGACATTGGCGTTGAGCATTGCCAGCGCCACATTGAGGCAAATCCTGGCGATAAATCCTGCGCTGGACGGTTTGACCTGGCACTACCGCCCTTCCCTGAATGGTCGGATTCCACTGTTGACCGAAGCCCAAGCCTGATCACTCAGGCGACGCGGTATTCCACCGTCAGGTGCGACAACTCATGAACAGGCGCCAAACGCTCGCGAATGGCATCTGCACTGACACTGGCCGCCGCCACCACGCTGACGATCGCCGCCCGGGCGTCAGGCCCGACCTGCCAGACGTGCAGGTCGCTGATGGTCACGTCGCCGGGGGTTTCCAGCAGTTCGCGGATTTCTCCGGCCACGTGTTCGTCGGTGGTATCGAGCAGCACGGCGGCGCTGTCGCGCATCAGGCCGTAGGCCCATTTCGCGATCACGACGGCGCCGACGATGCCCATCACCGGGTCGAGCCAGACCCAACCCAGATAGCGGCCGGCCAGCAACGCGGCGATGGCGAGGACCGAGGTCAAGGCATCGGCCAGCACGTGGACGTAGGCGGAACGCAGGTTGTTATCGTGATGATGACCGTGGTCGTGGCTGTGCCCGTGATCATGGCCGTGATGCCCATGATTGCCCGCCAGCAGGAAGGCACTGACGACGTTCACCGCCAGCCCCACCACGGCAATGATCGTCGCCTCGGTGAAGGCCACGGTGGTGGGTTGAAACAGACGCAGGATGGACTCGCCAGCAATGCCCAGCGACACCAGCCCCAGCACCATGGCCGAGGCAAACCCGGCCAGATCGCCGACCTTGCCGGTGCCGAAACTGAAGCGCGCATTACTCGCGTGGCGCCGGGCAAAACCGTAAGCCGCCGCCGCGATGCCCAGGGCCACCGCATGGGTGGCCATGTGAAAACCATCGGCCAGCAACGCCATTGAACCGGTGATATAACCGGCGGCGATTTCGCCAATCATCATCACGAACGTCAACGCCACCACCCACAACGTGCGGCGGCCGTTTTCATCGTGGGAGGCGCCGAGAAACATGTGATCGTGCGTAAAACGAGAAGCCTGGGGTGTCAGTGTCATGGTGATCGACCCTACTTCGAATAACGGCGGATGGCTTGCAGCAACTCTTCCACGCCCTGGGCGCGCTCTTCGTTGCTGAGGTCGGGATGGGCCACGTGCTCACGGGCGTGGGCGTCGATGAACTGGTCCATCAAACCATTGACCGCGCCACGGATCGCCGCCACCAGATGCAGGGTCTTGGCGCAATCGGCATCGGATTCCAAGGCCTTCTCCACCGCTTGCACCTGCCCGGCAATGCGCCGGACGCGATTGAGCAGATCATCCTTGTGTTCGTGAATGTGCGACATACCTATACCCCCTACCCCTATATGGCGCGCATAGTCTCTGGAATAGCACAGGGCGGCAAGGATTTATTCAAGGTTTTTCTGGTGGCCTGACGAACAACGCGATCTGTTGATCTTCATTCGCCAAACATAAAAAACCCGCCCTCCCATAGCACCGGGATGGCGGGTCTTGTCATCTCAAATCACAGCCAATCAATCATCCCGCGTCAAAACTTCCAACAACTCAATCTCAAAAACCAGATTCGAATTCGGCGTAATCGCGCCCATCGTCCGTTCGCCATAGGCTAAATGCGCCGGCACCAGCAGCTTGCGCTTGCCACCGACCTGCATGCCCATAATCCCCTGGTCCCAGCCTTTAATAACCCGACCCGTCCCGATCACACACTGAAAAGGCTTGCCACGGCTATAGGAAGAATCGAACTCGGTGCCGTCTTCCAGCCATCCGCGATATTGCGTGGTGATCAGTGCACCTTTGACCGCTGCTTTGCCGTCGCCCAGTTCAAGGTCGATTACCTGAAGCTCATCATTCATTACATGCACTCGTCTGTTGTCTCCCCCGGAGGGACCTCATGGCCGCCGTTTTCCCAGAATCGCGGGCAATTGGCAACTGTTCGGCGCGGTTTAGCTCTATTTCCGACCGCAACCCTGAACTAAGCTAAGCACCATCAACCCCACGGTTAAAACACCCGATGATGGCCATCCCTGAATGAGTGTCCTCTGGATCAGCGCTGCCATCGGCTTAGTGATGCTTGCCGTGCTGATTGTGCTGGTCTGCCGCCAGTCTGTCCTGCGACGGCAGTTGGCGGAATGCCGCGCGCTGATCGCCAGCCTGTCCACGGCGCAAAATATTCACCTGGACGGTGACGCCGAACGTTTCAAACGCAGCCAGTACTTCGCCCGCATCGGCACCTGGGACTGGGACGTGGACACGGACACGCTGTATTGGTCGGACGCGATCTACGGCATGTTCGGGTTCAAGACCGGTGAAGTCACGCCCTCCTACGCCTTGTTCTGTTCCTGCGTACACCCGGACGACCGGGCCAAGGTCCGCGCGGGCGAGTTGCGTTGCCTGGAAACCGGCGAAAACCATGACGAGGAATACCGCGTGGTCTGGCCCGACGGCACCATCCGCTGGCTACGCGAGACCGGCAATGTGGTGAAAAACGATCACGACGCCACGATCAAAATGATGGGTGTGGTCCGCGACATCACCGAAGAAAAAGCCTCCGCCAGCTACCTGCAACACTTGGCCCATTACGACCCGCTGACCGGCCTTCCCAATCGCCTGGTGCTTGAAGAACGCCTGTCTAAAGCGCTGGAACAGGCGCGCATCAGCGCGACACGGGTGGCGCTGGTGTTTGTCGACCTCAATGGTTTCAAGGCGATCAACGACCATTACGGGCATGCGGCCGGCGACCGAGTACTGGTCACCACCGCCACGCGGCTCAAACGCATCCTGCGCTCAACCGACACCGTGGCCCGGATTGGCGGCGACGAATTCGTGGTGATCCTCCAGGGCCTGCCGCCCGGCATTAATCTGCAAGACGAAGCGCGCAGCATCTGCCAGAAAATCTTCGTCGAACTCTCACCGCCGGTGACGATTGGCAATGACCAACGCCACATCGGCACCAGCCTGGGCGTCGCGGTGTTCCCGGACCATGCGCCGAGCATGGACCGGTTGATTCACATTGCAGATTTGGCGATGTATGAGGCCAAGCGCAGTGGGAATAATCAGTATCGGTTGGGCATCAAGGCGTTGAGTCCTAGTTAGTGACGGACGAACTAACGCTCCACCGGCGTAACATCCACAATCGTCCCGCTGGTAATCAACACCATCATGTACTTGTCATTGATCTGCACCCACTGCGCGTCAGACGCCGGCGCCTTCAGACCTTTGGCCTTCCAGTTTTTCACGGCTTTTTCGCTGCGCTGATAGACCTCCGGCGCACGGTCGCCTTTCACCAGGCTGCGGGCGTTGTTGGCGCCGGGCTGGACGGTTTTCTGCGCTGTTTCGGCGGCCTGGACGATAGGGCTGATTGCGGCAATACCGGCGACAAGGGCGAGGCTGGCGATAAGGGTTTTGCTGTTCATCGGTGAACCTCTTGGGATGTCGTGACTACTGAGTTCCGACTGCGCTCGTGGCGAATCATTCCTTACTGTAGCGATGATTCTGCAACTGGCTGTACTGGAGGTGTCGCGCCGGCTCGGCGTAGGCTACGAAAAAGCCAGCAGGATTCGCCATGCACGTCGCCATTCTGACCTTCGATGGTTTCAACGAACTGGACTCCCTGATCGCCTACGGCATGCTCAGCCGGATTTCGCTGTTGGGGGATCAGGACTGGCGGGTGAGTATCGCCTCGCCAACACCGCGTGTGACGTCGATGAACGGTTTGACCATCGATGCGCACATCAATCTGCAGCAAGCCTGCGCAGCCGATGCGGTGTTGATCGGCAGTGGCCGCAAGACCCGCGAAGTGGCCGACAACCCGGAGATCATGGCGCAGTTGCAATTCGACCCGGCGCGGCAACTGCTTGGGGCGCAATGCTCCGGCACGTTCCTGCTGGCCAGGCTCGGGTTGCTCGGCGATGCCCCGGCCTGCACCGACGCGATCAGCAAGCCCTGGGTGCAAGCGGCCGGGGTCAATGTGGTCAATCAAGCGTTCTACGCCAACGGCAACATCGCCACGGCCGGTGGCTGTTTGGCGTCGCAATACTTGTCAGCGTGGTTTCTGGCCCGGCTCAAAGGCACGCAAGCCGCGCGGGAAGTGCTGCACAATTTCGCGCCGGTGGGCGAGAAAGACGACTATGTCGCGCGGGCGTTTGCGCACATCGAAGCGAGCCTGTAGCGGCATAATCCACAATGTATTGATCCACTTCGCACATCAATACATGCCAACTATGCAATTAACATATCGATGCCTCTGCTCCACTATCCGCCCCAATAAGAACCGTGCGCCGCTCCCACGCAGCGCACGTCATAAAAGCGGTGGAGTACAGATCAATGACAGCCTCAATCCCTTCCGGGCGCTCCCGGGCCAGTGCGATTTTCCGGGTCACCTCGGGTAACTTCCTGGAACAGTTCGACTTCTTCCTTTTCGGCTTTTACGCCACGCAGATTGCTGCCGTGTTCTTCCCGGCCAGCAGCGAATTCGCCTCCCTGATGATGACCTTCGCGGTGTTCGGCGCCGGGTTCCTGATGCGCCCGCTCGGCGCCGTGGTGCTGGGTGCGTACATCGATGACGTGGGCCGGCGCAAAGGCTTGATCGTGACGTTGTCGATCATGGCCAGCGGGACGATCCTGATTGTGCTGGTGCCCGGTTACGAGACCATCGGGCTGTTCGCCCCCGCCATTGTGTTGATTGGCCGCTTGCTGCAAGGCTTCTCGGCCGGTGCGGAAATGGGCGGTGTCTCGGTGTACCTCTCGGAGATCGCCACGCCAGGCAACAAAGGCTTTTTCACCAGTTGGCAGTCGGCCAGCCAGCAAGTGGCGATCATCGTCGCCGCAGCGCTGGGCTATGGGCTGAACCAATGGATGGCGCCGACGATGATTGCCGATTGGGGCTGGCGGATTCCGTTCTTCGTCGGCTGCATGATCGTGCCGTTCATTTTCTTGCTGCGCCGCAACCTCGAAGAAACCGCCGAGTTCGCTGCGCGCAAACACCGCCCGAGCATGGGTGAAGTGTTCCGAACCTTGGCGCAGAACTGGGGGATCGTGCTCGGCGGGATGATGATGGTCGCCCTGACCACCACCGCGTTTTACCTGATCACCGTGTACGCCCCGACCTTCGGCAAAACCGTGTTGCACCTGAGCACGTCCGATGCGCTGCTCGTCACGCTGCTGGTCGGTGTTTCGAACTTTTTCTGGCTGCCGATTGGCGGGGCCTTGTCCGACCGCATCGGCCGGCGTCCGGTGCTGATCGCCATGGCGCTGCTGACCCTGGCGACGGCCTATCCGGCGCTGACCTATCTGGTGAACGCACCGAGCTTCCTCAACATGCTGCTGGTGTTGCTGTGGCTGTCGTTCATTTATGGCCTGTACAACGGCGCGATGATCGCCGCACTCACCGAGATCATGCCGGTGGAAGTGCGGGTCGCCGGGTTCTCCCTGGCGTACAGCCTGGCGACGGCGGTGTTTGGTGGGTTCACTCCGGCGATGTCGACCTTGCTGATCCAGTACACCGGCGACAAGGCCGCACCCGGTTACTGGATGAGTTTTGCCGCGCTGTGTGCCCTGTGCGCCACCTTGTTCCTCTATCGCCGCTCCACCGGCCGCCTGCAACCGGCCGTGTCCTGACCCACCTTTGACTGCGAGAACTATTCGATGAAAAAGCTGTTCAACTACGCCGCTCTGCTGCTCATCGCGGGTCTGAGCACCATTGCCCAGGCCGAAGAGCTCCACGTGATGACCTCCGGCGGCTTTACCGCGGCTTACAAAATCCTCGGTCCGCAATTCGCCAAGTCCACCGGCAATACCCTCGACACCGCCCTCGGCCCCTCGATGGGCAAGGCACCGGAAGCGATCCCCAATCGCCTGGCGCGCGGTGAACACGCCGACGTGGTGATCATGGTCGGCTACGCACTGGACGAGTTGATCAAACAAGGCAAAGTCGACCCCGCGTCACGGGTGGAACTGGCGGACTCGCGGATCGGCCTGGTGGTGCGCGAAGGCGCGGCGAAACCTGATATCAGCTCTGTGGAAGGTTTGAAAAAGACCCTGCTCGATGCCCGTTCGGTGGCCTACTCCGACAGCGCCAGCGGTGTGTACATCGAGGAGCAGTTGTTCAAAAAACTCGGCATCGAAGACCAGCTCAAGCCGAAGTCGAAGATGATTCCGAAAATCCCGGTGGGCTCGGTCGTTGCCACTGGCGACTACCAACTGGGCTTCCAGCAGGTCAGCGAACTGTTGCCGGTGCCGGGGGTGAGTTTTGTGGCGAAGATTCCCGAGTCGGTGCAATCGGTGACGCGTTTTGCCGCCGGCATTCCGGTGGGCGCGCAACACCCCGCGCAAGCCAAGGCATTGCTCGATTACCTGGCCTCCCCGGCCGTGCAGCCGCAGGTGCAAGCCACCGGGCTGGATTCGGTCACCCGCTGATCGGCTGGATTTTCATTTCCACCACCAGCCGTTCCAGTTCCAGGGCTGCCGGGGTCAAGGTGCGACCCCGGCGTTTGATCAGCCCGACACTGCGCATCACCTGCGGATCGGTCAGCGGCACCCGCGTCAGAATCGGGTGGTCCTGCGCCGGCATCGCCATCATCGGCACCGCCGCCACGCCCAACCCCGCCTCCACCAGCCCGATCATCGTTGTGACGTGACGGGTTTCACAGATGCTCGGCCGCTGCGGCACCACGCCGGCCAGCGCCTGATCCAGCAGAAAACGGTTGCCCGAGGTCTTGTCGAGCGAGATGTAGTCCTGCCGGTAAAACTCGTCCCACGTCACGCTGCTGCGCCCGGCCAACAGATGATCGCGGCGACAGGCCACCACATAACCTTCTTGCACCAAGGGTTCGAAATCGACCTCGGCCTCCAGCGTGCCCATGAAACTCAAACCGAAATCCGCCTCGCCGTTGACCACTGCGCTGAGTACATCGTGGGCGCTGGAATCGAGGACCTTGACCTTGATCCGTGGAAATTGCCGGTGGTAGTGGGCAATCACCCGCGGCATGAAGTAGTACGCCGCCGACGGCACACACGCAACGGTGACGTGGCCAAGCCGGGTCGAGGAGACTTCGCTGATGCCGAGCAGCGCCACGTCCAGGTCGTCCAGCAAACGCTCGACGCTGGGAATGAAGCCGCGCCCGGCCTGGGTCAGGCTGACCTTGCGCGTTGTGCGTTCGAACAGCTTCACACCGAGGGCATCTTCGAGTTTTTCGATGCGCCGGCTCAGGGCAGGCTGGGAAATGCGCACGGTGTCGGCGGCCTTGCGGAAACTGCCCTGCTCGACCACGGCGCGAAAGGCTTGCAGGTCGTTGAGGTCGAAATTGATGGCCATGTTGCGCACTCGCAGGACGGGCAGATTGATCAGCTTATCCTATGAATGTAACCAATTGATGCGAATTGTAACAACTGTACCGCTAAGCTTTGCTGACGCATCCGGTTACAGCCTTTATCCTTGGCCCCCCATGCCGTACCGAGTCTTTGGAGTTTTGCCATGCCCCATGAAGGCAACTTGTTGCAAGCCGCTGTCGTGTTTCTGTTCGCGGCGGTGCTCACCGTGCCTTTGGCCAAGCGTCTGCAATTGGGCGCGGTGCTGGGTTATCTGTTTGCCGGGGTGATCATCGGGCCGTCGGTGCTGGGCTTGATCGGCAATCCGCAAAGCGTCAGCCACATCTCGGAACTGGGGGTGGTGTTGCTGCTGTTTATCATCGGCCTGGAGCTGTCACCGCGACGATTGTGGGTGATGCGCAAATCGGTGTTCGGCGTCGGGCTGGCGCAGGTGTTGCTGACGGGGTCGGTGATTGGCGCGCTGGCGTTGTTTGTATTCGGCCAGAGTCTGAATAGCGCGATTGTGCTGGGCCTGGGCCTGGCGCTGTCGTCCACGGCATTCGGTTTGCAAAGCCTGGCCGAGCGCAAGGAACTGACCAGCCCCCACGGGCGGCTGGCGTTCGCGATTCTGCTGTTCCAGGACATCGCTGCGATCCCGTTGATCGCCATGGTGCCGCTGCTGGCCGGCGGTGATCACACCAGCAGTGCCGCCGAGGACTTGAATCACGGTTTGCGGGTGCTGGGCAGTATCGCGGTGGTGGTGATCGGCGGGCGTTACCTGCTGCGGCCGGTGTTCCGGGTGGTGGCCAAGACCGGCCTGCCGGAAGTCTCCACCGCCACCGCATTGCTGGTGGTGATCGGCACCGCATGGCTGATGGACCTGGTCGGCGTGTCGATGGCGTTGGGCGCGTTCCTTGCCGGGTTGCTGCTCGCGGACTCTGAATACCGCCATGAACTGGAAGCGCAGATCGAGCCGTTCAAGGGTTTGTTGCTGGGATTGTTCTTCATCAGCGTCGGCATGGGCGCCAACCTGAGCCTGCTACTGAGCGCGCCGGTCGCCGTGTTGGGGCTGACCCTGCTGCTGATCGCGATCAAGCTGCCGCTGCTGTTTGTCGTCGGACGCCTGGCCGGCGGCTTGGGCAAGGTCAGTGCGATTCGCCTCGGCATCGTGCTGGCGGCCGGTGGTGAATTTGCGTTCGTGGTGTTCAAGATCGGTCGCGACCAAGGTTTGTTCGAGCCGCGCCTGTACGACTTGCTGGTGCTGACGATTACCTTGTCCATGGCGGTAACGCCGCTGTTGCTGCTGCTGTGCGCGCGGCTGTATTCGCCAAAAGTGCAGCCGGTGGTGGTGCCGGAGAAATTCCGCGAAATCGACACCGACGCCCCACGCGTGGTGATTGCCGGCATGGGCCGCATGGGCCAGATCGTTGCGCGGATCCTGCGGGCGCAGAACATCAAGTTCGTGGCGTTGGACACGTCGGTGGAAACCATCGAACTGTCCCGCAGCTTTGGCGGCGTGCCGGTGTTCTACGGCGACCCGATGCGCCCGGAAATCCTCAGTGCGGCCAAGGTCGAGCAGGCGGAATACTTCGTGATCGCCACCGACGACCCGGACACCAACATCAAGACCGCCGAGCTGGTGCACAAGCTCTACCCGCACATGAAAATCATCGCTCGGGCGCGTAACCGTCAACACGTGCACCGCTTGGTCGACCTTGGCGCCGAAGCGATTCGGGAAACCTACTATTCCAGCCTGGAAATGAGCCGGCGTACGCTGGTGGGCCTCGGGCTGACCCAGGCCCAGGCCGATGCGCGGATCAAACGCTTCAAGCATCACGATGAACAAGTGCTGGAAGCGCAGCATGCGATTTACGACGATGCGGCGAAGGTCCTGCAGAGCGCGCAGGAAGCGCGGGCCGAGTTGGCCAAGTTGTTTGAAGCGGATCAGTTGGAAGAACAGGAATCGGGTAAGGCTTGATCCTGACCTGATCGCCTGATCGTTCCCACGCTCCGCGTGGGAACGATAATCGCCAGGCGTCAGGCCAGTTCCCGTTTTTTCACTTCAACCCCGGCCTTCACCTCAAACCGATCCGCCAAAAACGGCGTGATGTCCAGCGGCAACGGCTCATTGTTCACCAGCCTATCCAGCAACACCCCGGTAATCGCCGACGTCAGAATCCCCGTACGGAAATGCCCGCAGGCATTGAGATAGCCTTCCACACCCTGCATCGGCCCCAGAATCGGCAACTCATCCGGCGAGCCCGGACGCAAACCGGCCCAGGTGCGCTTGAGGTTGACGTCGGCCAGTGCCGGAATGCAGCGCACCGCGCCTTGCACCAAACCGGCGATTTCCGGGTAGGTGGTGGTGACGTCGAAGCCTTTGTCCTCGGTGGTGCTGCCGATCAGGATCTCGCCGTTGTCCTTCTGCGCTACGTAGCAATCGCTGGTGGTCAGGCAACCGCGCAGGATCTTCGGCATGCGCTCGGTCAGCAGGATCTGGCCTTTCACCGGGTTCACCGGAATGCGAATACCGGTGGCCTGTTCGCTCAAGTCCGCCGCCCAGGCACCGGCCGCGTTGATCAGGGTGTCGCAATGAAACACCCCGGCCTCGGCGGTTTGTACCCCGGTCACCCGCGAACCATGGTGCAGCACCCCGGTGACGTTGGTGTTGAAGTACATGTCCACGCCGTTCTGCCGCGCGCCTTCGGTATAGGCGTCGGCCAGGCGGAACGGACTGACCTGGTGATCGCACAGGAACTCCAGCGCTCCCCTCGCCTCGTGGCTGACACTCGGTTCGGCTTCGCGCAACGCGGCCTGATCGAGCCAACGGATCTGGTCCGCCAGGTGCGGAATGCAGGCAACAATATGCTCGGCGTAGAGCCGGTCTTCATCGTCGTAGATCACGAACTTCAGCCCGGTTTTCTCGAACTTGAAATCCATCCCGTGGTTGTCCTGCAATTCCTTGTGCAGCGCCGGGTACAGGGCGTTGGACTGCAAGGCGAAATCGAAGAACGAATCCGGCAGGATGTGCGGCGTGCTGGAGTCGACCACCACCGCCGAGCCCTGGGTTTCACGCTTGCGGTTGGCCGACATCATGCGAAAGAAGATCACCCCGCAACCCAGCCCTACCGACTCGCCGATGGCCCACAAACCGCCAGCCGAGGCCCGGGTCGCGTTGCCCGGGCGCTTGGCGTCGATCAGCGCGACCTTGAGGTTTTTGCGCTTGGACAGTTGATAGGCGCAGGACGCCCCGATCACACCGCCGCCGGCGATGACCACGTCATAGAACTTACTCATGGTTGGCGCCCTCCGTGGCGGCGTTGTGAAAGGCTGAAAACGGAATCGGATCGATAGGGAAGCGCGGGCGCAACCAGCCCACGTCCTGACGCCCGGTGGCTTCGCGCAGGCGGTCGCTGCAATAGCCGACGCACATCCGGCCCTGGCAGTCGCCCATGCTGACGCGGGTGCGCATTTTCAGGCTGGCCATGTCTTGCACGCCCTGCGCAAGCGCCCGGTCGATGTCGGCGCGGGTGGCGTGTTCGCAACGGCAGATCACCGTGTCGCTGGCGGGCAATGCGGTCTGCCCGGCGCCGCGTTCGGTGTAGCGGTCAACCGCGGCGCGAAAACGCACGATCGACTTGAGTTTCGACAGGCAGCGATCGCGCCGGACCAGTGCCAGTTCGGTGTCCAGCACGCCCCGTTGCTGCAGGATCGACAGCGCTGCGATCCGCCCGGCCAGCATCGCCGCTTCGCCGCCGCGAATCCCGCCCATGTCCCCGGCCAGGTGCACGTGCGGCTCATTGCTTTGCTGCCAGCTATTGGCGCTGGCTCGCAGGTAGCCGTCATCGCTGAAGCCGTGGTTCAGGCCCATTTGCTGACTGAGTTGGGTGCGCGGAATAAAGCCATAGCCGACGGCCAGGGTCTGCGCGGCAATCTGTTCGGCACGGCTCAGGTCCGGCACCCACGTGCTGGAATACGGCGCCACGGTGACCGATTTCAACTCGGTATCGCCCTGGGCCTCGACCACGCCCCAGCCGTAATACATCGGGATGCCGTGCAGTTTGAGGAACGCCAGCATGCTCAAGCCATCGAGGAACAGTTGCGGTTTGTTCAGCAGCGCCAGGCTCTCCCGGGCGATCTTGCCGAACGCGCACGCCTCGTAGACCCCGGCGACGGTGACCCCGGACGCGTGCAACTGACACGCCACCAGCGGCAGCAATGGACCGGTGCCGGTAATCACCACTGGCCCTTGGGGCTTGACCACGCCGCTCTTGATTTGCAGTTGCAGGCCGCCCAGCAGGATCACGCCGGGCAAAGTCCAGCCAGGAAACGGTACGCTGCGCTCATGGCAACCGGCCGCCAGCAGCAGTTGCGGGTAGTCGATTTCGTGCAAGTGTTCGTCCGCATCCAGCACCACCAGCGCACGCGTGCCTTCGGTGCCGACCACCCGATGATTGAGCCGCACATCGATCAGGCCCGCGTGCGCCTGGAATTCGCCATGCAATTTGCCCAGGACTTCGGAATAGCGCGGCCCCAGGTAATCGAGCTGCACGCCATCGCGTAGCGGTCCGCGATAGACCACGCCGCCGAGCCGCGAAGCTTCTTCAAGCAAAATGCTGCGCACGCCATGCCGGGCCAGTTCAATGGCCGCGGCCATGCCCGCCGGCCCGCCGCCGACGATCACCGGATGCAGGTTCATAAAACCTCCTGCTCGGCGATGCGATTGACCTGGGTTTCGATGGTCATGCCGTCACGCACCACGGTCTGGCAGGCGCGGCGCTTGTGCCGGCCGTTGATTTTCACCAGGCAGCATTGGCACACGCCCATGCCGCAATAGGCCCCGCTGATTTGATCGTGATCGTTGCGAGCCACCTGGCGCAGGCCAAGGGATTGAATGACCGTGAGGACGGTTTCGCCGATGGCGGCGCTGACCGCTTGGCCGTTGATGTGCAAAGTCATGTCCGCCCGGACCAGCGGCTGGATATCGAAGGTTCTGTCTAAGCGTTGCATTGCGATGTTCTTCCGTGAAAGTTTCAGGGTTCGACAGCTCCATGCTGCACTACACCTTGCCGGCCAA
This sequence comes from Pseudomonas sp. Emmai, assembly GCF_055179735.1. Taxonomy (NCBI): domain Bacteria; kingdom Pseudomonadati; phylum Pseudomonadota; class Gammaproteobacteria; order Pseudomonadales; family Pseudomonadaceae; genus Pseudomonas; species Pseudomonas sp. Emmai. The sequence goes on from NZ_CM143685.1 coordinate 4,514,474, forward strand.
CTGATACACACACAATGAGGAGGTCTGCATGGGTACTCCGACAGCGCATAAGCTGCGCACCAAAGCACTGTAGTCGATGCCGCAGCGAGGGCCTGGATCTTTTACGGTAAGCGATATTTCGCTTCGAAATATTGATCCACGCCAGTGAAAGTCCCCCACTGCATGCCGTGCGTCAGTTGGAAAACACGTACTGACCCTTGATTTTTTTTGGCCCGAAAAAAGCCAGGTCCGGGAACAGCTTCATCTTCAGGTACAACACGAAATACACCATGCCCAGGGTGATGCCGGCGCCGATCAGCGTGGTCAGCGGATCTTCGGCAAAGTCTTTGAACAAGCGCGACGACTGGCTGAGGGAAAGCACGATGTAGACGGTGTAGAACTGCGCCAGGTTCTTGTAGAAGCCATAGGCGAACCACAACGGGATGAGCCCGACAAACAAGGTTAAAAACACTGTGGTCTTCGGCCCGATCGTCGATCCCAGCAAGAATCCCACCATCGCGCCGAGCACGGCCTGGGCCACCGTGAGCACAATCAGTATCGTGAGCTTGCGCCGATGCTGGCGGTTGAGCGCCGGATCCGGGTGCGCGCCGATCCAGTAAGCCAGCACCCGATCCTTGACCGCCCCGCCAGAGAACGCCTTGAACGTCTCGGTCCGCGACCGCCCGGCGTCGAGCATGGCCAGCAGTTGCCGTTTGATTTGCTTCTTGTCCACTTACTTCTCCCTGATACAACACAACAATAAATGTGGGCGCGCGCTTTTGTGGCGAGGGGGCTTGCCCCCGTTCGGCTGCGTAGCAGTCGTAAAACCGTCCTATGCGGTACATCTGATCCACCGCGATGGCAGGTTTCAGGGCTGCTTCGCACCCCAACGGGGGCAAGCCCCCTCGCCACAAAAGCCCGCGCCTACAGGTATAAGTCCTGTTACATCTTGCCCCAGAAAGCAAAACGCCGCTTCTACCAGAGGCAGAAGCGGCAGAGGCATGAGCCTCAGAGGATCAGTGCATGAACAGGGCGATCAGGATAATGATCGGGATCGGCACGCCGAGAAAAAACAAAAGTAGTGAGCGCATGATGATTCTCCTGGGTTAGCGAACAGGTGGCACGGTGGTGGTGGTGACGTAGGCATCCGATTCCAGATACACCACGGCATCCCGGCGACGACCGCCGTAGGTTGCAGCAAGGCTGGCGAAGAACGCACCGGCCAGCAGCGCGATGAACATCCACAACGCGGTCCAGGCTGCGACTTTGGCGGCGGTGTCGGCCGCTTGTTGGGCGGCAAGCTTGGCGTCGGCAATGGCTTTCTGGGTGCGGGCGTAGACTTCATCGACACGGCGCTCGGCATCAGCCTGGGTCAGGTTGGTGCGTTGGGCGACCAGTTGCGCGAGGTAGGTCCGGTCTTCTGCGGACAGGCCGTTATTGCTCAGGCTGCGCGCAAAGATGCGGGTCACGGTGCCACGGGCGGCGTCATCGCTGACGGCGGCTGGGCGATCATCGCGGAACAGGCTGTCGACGAAGTAACCGTACTGGTCACTGCTGGTGTTGGCAGCGGCCGTGCCGGCAGCTGCGGTCATGGCCGTTGCAGCACCACCGGCGACACTCGCCCCGGCCTGCACACCACCGCTGACGATACTGCTGACCGAACCGACCACCAGGGTTGCGGTCACCAGGGTCGCCACGCACCACGCGAGGAAGCCATGGGCAGTGTCACGGAAATAGACTTCATCGCCATGCATGTTGGCCCACTTCACCCGCAAGCGACCGGCAATGTAGCCGCCAAGCCCGGAGGCCACGATTTGCGTAACCGCCAGCCAAACGATGGTGGAAATGCCCAGGCCCTTGGCGCTGACGCCCTCATTGGCCCACGGTGAAACAGCGGAAAAGCCCAGGCCGAAGCCGAGCAATACCAGAATCAGCGACAACGCGGCGGCTGCAGCAGCCCCGGCGAAGATCGCGCCCCAGGACACGCCCGAGAGCGTGCTCGATTCATCTGCGGCAGGATAAAAACCCTCAGAAGATCTATTCATTATTGTTCAGCTCCAGGCATGAAAGATGTTGTTACAACTCGTCGAAAGAGGAATTGCAGACACCGTGCCAGTCGCCGACTTTAAATAAATCGTTCTATATCAAGAGGTTAAAAATAATCCAAATCCTAGGACCATGCATTTTGCAATAGCGGCTTAATATCAGCGGGTTTTATGCATTGGGCGCCAACGTGCAAAAAAACGCCGCAGACGCAAGGTTCCTCAACCAACATGAAAGTTAATTTAATAAGCCGCGCGTATTTCTTGGCAAAATGCCCTCACTCTGTAATGAACCGCATAGCAGGCCCGCCCTATGACCCGCATCTTGACCATCGAAGACGACGCCGTGACCGCCCGGGAGATCGTGGCTGAACTGAGCAGCCACGGCCTGGACGTGGATTGGGTGGACAATGGCCGCGAAGGCTTGGCGCGGGCCGTCAGCGGCGACTATGACCTGATCACCCTCGACCGCATGCTGCCGGAGCTGGATGGCCTGGCCATCGTCACCACGTTGCGGACCATGGGCGTGGCCACACCGATTCTGATGATCAGCGCTCTCTCCGATGTCGACGAACGCGTGCGCGGCCTGCGCGCCGGTGGCGACGATTACCTGACCAAACCCTTTGCCACCGATGAAATGGCGGCGCGGGTGGAAGTGCTGCTGCGTCGCCAGAGCACCGTCAGCACCCACGCCACCACGCTGCGGGTGGCGGACCTGGAGCTGAACCTAATCAGCCACGAGGCCAGCCGCGACGGTGAATTGCTGACGCTGCTGCCCACTGAATACAAACTGCTGGAATTTTTGATGCGCAACACCGGGCAGATCCTGTCGCGCATGATGATTTTCGAAGAGGTCTGGGGTTATCACTTCGACCCCGGCACCAACTTGATCGACGTGCACATCGGCCGCCTGCGCAAGAAGATCGACCCGCCCGGCAACGTCCCGTTGATCCGGACTGTGCGAGGCTCGGGGTATGTCATTGCTGAACCCCTCTAAAGGCTGGCGCTCTTCCAGCAGCCGATTGCTGGCGCTCTACAGTTCCCTGTTCGTGGCCTGGAGCGGGATCCTCATGGGGGTCATGTATTACGAGGTCTCCGGCTACCTGGACAACCTGGCCAAGCACTCGCTGATGCAGCGCCAGCACCTGTTCTCGCGCTTCCAGGGCGAACAACTGGTGGATGCCCTCGACGCCAGCATGACCTTCGACATCCGCGGCATCGACGCCTATGGCCTGTTCGACGCCCAGCATCGCTACCTCAGCGGCGCCCTGCGCGATATTCCGGCGGATTTGCCGCTGGATGGCCGTATCCACATGCTCGACAACTGCGCCGAGTCCGACGACCCGACCCTGCCCGCCGACAGTTGCGACGCCGTGGCTACCCCGACCCTCGACGGTCGCTGGCTGGTGCTGGTGCGCGACAACGGTTCGTTGTTCGCCGTGACCCAGATCATCCTCCACGCGTTGTTCTGGGGCGTGTCCCTGACCATCCTCCCCGGCATCGCCGGTTGGCACCTGTTGCGCCGCCGCCCGCTGCGGCGCATCCGGGCGATCCAGGCCAGCGCCGAAGCCATCGTCGCCGGCGACCTGACCCACCGCTTGCCGCTGTCCAACCGCCGCGACGAACTGGACATGCTCGCCGCCATCGTCAACGCCATGCTCGAACGCATTGAGCGCCTGATGAATGAAGTCAAAGGCGTGTGCGACAACATCGCCCACGACCTGCGCACCCCGCTGACCCGCCTGCGGGCGCAGCTGTACCGGATCCAGCAACAGGCCGGCGACGGCTCGCCGCTGGCGGTGCAACTGGATTCGGTGCTGGCTGAGGCCGACACCTTGATGGCGCGGTTTCGTGGGTTGCTGAGGATTTCCGAGTTGGAAGATCGGCAGCGCCGTTCAGGGTTTGTGCAGTTAGATCCGGTGCCGCTGTTACGGGAACTGCATGACTTTTATCTGCCCTTGGCGGAAGAAGGCGAACTGGTTTTTCACCTGCAACTGCCTGAAGTCTTGCCGTCATTGAATGGCGACCGGGCGCTGTTGTTCGAGGCCATTGCGAACCTGCTGAGCAACTCGATCAAATTCACCCCGCCCGGAGGCGAAGTGATCTTGCGCGGGCTCAACCAGGGCGGGCATACGCGGATTGAAGTGCTCGACTCCGGGCCGGGTATTGCGCCGTCGGAACGGGAAGCGGTGTTCCAACGGTTTTACCGGGCCGAGGGAGGGAATCAGCAGAGTGGGTTTGGCTTGGGGCTGTCCATCGTTGCGGCGATTGTCAACCTGCACGGCTTCACCCTCGACGTCGGCACCAGCGACAGCGGCGGCGCGCGGTTGGCGCTGGATTGCCGGCAAAGCCTGATTCCCCAGACCTGACGCGAACAACGAGCCCCCCGTAGGAGCGAAGCTTGCTCGCGAAAGCGTCGTGTCAGTCGACATCTGAATTGACTGATACTCCGCGTTCGCGAGCAAGCTTTGCTCCTACAGGGGTTAGCGGCGCGTATAAGCTGATCGTGACCAATGTAGGAGCTTGCTCGCGAAAGCGTCGTGTCAGTCGACATCTGAATTGACTGATACTCCGCGTTCGCGAGCAAGCTTTGCTCCTACAGGGGTTGGCGGCGCGTATTAGCTGATCGTTCCCACGCTCCGCGTGGGAATGCAGCCCGGGACGCTCCGCGTCCCTTTCCAGAGCTGGAACGCGGAGCGTCCCTTGAGGCGTTCCCACGCAGAGCATGGCAACGATCGTGACCAATGTAGGAGCGAAGCTTGCTCGCGAAAGCGTCGTGTCAGTCGACATCTGAATTGACTGATACTCCGCGTTCGCGAGCAAGCTTTGCTCCTACAGGGGTTGGCGGCGCGTATTGGCTGATCGTTCCCACGCTCCGCGTGGGAATGCAGCCCGGGACGCTCCGCGTCCCTTTCCAGAGCTGGAACGCGGAGCGTCCCTTGAGGCATTCCCACGCAGAGCATGGGAACGATCGTGACCAATGTAGGAGCGAAGCTTGCTCGCGAAAGCGTCGTGTCAGTCGACATCTGAATTGACTGATACTCCGCGTTCGCGAGCAAGCTTTGCTCCTACAGGGGTTGGCGGCGCGTATTGGCTGATCGTTCCCACGCTCCGCGTGGGAATGCAGCCCGGGACGCTCCGCGTCCCTTTCCAGAGCTGGAACGCGGAGCGTCCCTTGAGGCGTTCCCAGCAGAGCATGGGAACGATCGTGACCAATGTAGGAGCGAAGCTTGCTCGCGAAAGCGTCGTGTCAGTCGACATCTGATTTGACTGATACTCCGCGTTCGCGAGCAAGCTTTGCTCCTACAGGGGTTGGCGGCGCGTATTGGCTGATCGTTCCCACGCTCCGCGTGGGAATGCAGCCCGGGACGCTCCGCGTCCCTTTCCAGAGCTGGAACGCGGAGCGGCGTTCCCAGCAGAGCATGGGAACGATCGTGCAGGTGCTGTGGGGGCTTAGGCCGGGTAGTTGGCCCGCAGGGCTTCGAGGCCGCCCTTGTAGATCCCGTCAAACAACGCTTCCACCTCCGCATCGGTCACGCCTTTGGCGGTAAACCGGCCGGACCAAGTCACCCGAGCGCCCTGCCCTTGGGCTTCAACTTGCAACGTCGCCAGGTAATCAGTCGCCGGGAACGGCGCTTCCTCAATCGAATAGCTGTAGGTTTTCGCCCCGTTGTCGAACGCTTGCAGACGCTCAACCACCACCGCGCCGTCCGCCGTTTGCAGACTGCGCACGCGCCCGCCTTCGCTCAGCTCGCTTTTGACAATGAACGGCAGCCAGTCCGGCAGCGAGTCAAAGCCGCCGATCAATTGCCAGACCTGGTCGGCCGAAGCCGGAATATCGATAGTCGCTGATGCAGTTGTCATAAATACGTTTCTCTCTGTGAATTCAGGTTCAGATAGCCATGCTGTCGACGACACCGCCATCGACCCGCAACGCCGCGCCAGTGGTGGCCGAGGACAGTGGCGAGGCGATGTAGGCCACCAGGTTGGCGACTTCTGCCACATCCGCTACGCGCTGGATGATCGAACTCGGGCGGGCCTTGCGCACGAAGGCGTCGGCTTCTTCCCGGGCGCTGCGGCCGGACTCGGCGGTGGCGTCCTTGAGCATCTGTTCCAGGCCGTCGGTGAAGGTCGGGCCGGGCAGGATCGCATTGACGGTGACGCCGGTGCCGGCCAGACGTTTGGCCAAGCCATGGGACACCGCCAGGTTGGCGCTTTTGGTCACGCCATAGTTGATCATGTCGGCCGGAATCGCCACCCCGGATTCCGAGGACAGGAAGATCACCCGGCCCCAACCGTTCTTGACCATCTCTGGCGTGTAGTGCCGAGCGAGGCGCACGCCGGAGATCACGTTGACTTCGTAGAAACGCGTCCACTCACTGTCCGGCGCGTCGAAGAAATCCACTTCATTAAAGATGCCGAGGTTGTTCACCAGGATGTCCGCCCGAGGTTCGGCGGCGAACAGTTGCTCGGCGCCTTCAGCGGTGCCGAGGTCGGCGGTCAGGCCACGCAATTGCGCACTCGGCACGCTTAGACGAATGTCCGCCAACGCCTGCTCAACCTTGGCCGAGTCGCGGCCGATCACCACCACCGTGGCGCCGGATTCGGCCAGTGCCTTGCTGATGCCCAGGCCAATGCCGGCGGTGCTGCCGCTGACGATGGCGAGTTTCCCCGTCAGATCGATTTTCATGCCACACCTCCTGGCAATGGAGCCCGTTCGGAAATCAGCTCCGCGACACGCAGTGCCTGCCAGAACGCCGCAGGAATCACCTCATTCAACGCGGCCACATCTTCAGCAATCCGATCAGGACGGCTGGAACCGGGAATCACTGCCGCCACGGCCGGGTTGGCCAAGGAGAACTGCAACGCCGCCGCTTTGATGCTCACGCCATGGGCCGCCGCAATTTTCTTGATCTGCTCGACCTTGCTGATGATCGCCGGGCTCGCCTTCTGGTATTCGAAGTGCGTACCGCCGGCCAGAATGCCCGAGCTGTAAGGACCGCCAACGACGATTTCCACGTTCTGCGCCAGCGCCGAATCCATCAGGCGTTGCAACGCACGGTCATGGTCCAGCAGCGTGTAGCGGCCAGCCAACAGAAAACCGTCCGGCTGCGCTTCGGTCAGGTCCAGCGTCAATTCGCACGGCTCAACCTTGTTCACACCCAAACCCCAGCCTTTGATCACGCCTTCTTCGCGCAAACGAGTCAGCACTTTGAACGCGCCGGTGCGGGCCTGGTTGAAGTATTCCAGCCATTGATCGCCGTAGAAATCCTGGGCGATGTCGTGCACCCAGACGATGTCCAGGCGATCGGTTTGCAGGCGCTTGAGGCTGTCTTCGATCGAACGCATGGTCGCGTCGGCACTGTAGTCGTTGACGATTTTGTTCGGGCGACCGTGTTCAAACACACCGGCCTTCTCGCCCAGATCACGGGCGGCGGTGTCTTCGACTTCGTCGAGAATCACCCGGCCGACCTTGCTGCTGAGCACGTAGTCGTCGCGGTTGTATTGGGACAGCGCGGTGCCGAGGCGAATTTCCGACAGGCCCGAACCGTAGAAAGGCGCGGTGTCGAAATAACGCACGCCGGCATCCCAGGCGGCGTGCACGGTGGCCATCGCTTCTTCTTCGGGGATGGCGCGGAACATGTTGCCCAACGGGGCGGTGCCGAAACCCAGCGTGCCGGGCAGTTTGTCTTTCAAGCTCATGGGTGATTCCTCTTGAGTGTCAGTGGTCAGCGCATGGGTGACCGTTGAGCAGATCGTAGATTGGCAGGATCGGACCGTCCAAGACATAATGCGCAGCACTTGAGTCCCTAGAGGTCTGACATGATCGACATCCGCCAATTGCGCTACTTCGTCGCCGTCGCCGAGGAAGAACACGTCGGTCGCGCCGCCGAACGCCTGCACATTTCCCAGTCGCCCCTGAGCCGGCAGATTGCCCAGCTCGAAGAACGCCTGGGCCTGACCCTGTTCGAACGCAGCCAGCAACGCATCCGCCTGACCCGCGACGGCCAGACCTTCCTCGCCGAAACCCGAGCCCTGCTGACCCACGCCAATCGCCTGGAATCCCTGGGCAAACGCCTGGGTCGTGGTGAAGAAGGCGGGTTGTGCATCGGCTACATTGAGAACGCCATGCATGCTGGCGTGTTGCCGAACGCCTTGCGCGTGTTGCGGGTGGACCGGCCGAACGTGCACGTTGCGCTGTACAACCTCAGCTCCGCCGAACAATTGGAAGGCCTGCGCCAGCGTAGTCTGGATATCGCCCTGGTGAGTGAGCCGCCCGTCAGTGATGACCCGGATTTGCTGGGTTTCCAGGTGCTGGATGACCCGATGCTGCTTGCTTTGCCGGAAGATCACCCGCTGGTTCAGCAGGCGGTTTTGACGCCGGAAGACCTGGCCCATCAGGAATGGATCGGCGTGCAGCACCACCATAACCTCACCGGCCGCGAGAACTTCGTCAGCGCCTGCATCCGCGCCGGCTTCACCCCGGACATCCGCATGGAAGCCACCGGCCCCTTCACGGCATTGGCCCTGGTGGCCTCGGGACTGGGCATCGCCATGATCCAGAAAGGCCTGAGCCGCAACGCACCGCCCGGCGTGGTCCTGCGGGAAGTGCCATGGATTGGCTTCACCCGACCGCTGTGGGCGGCGTGGCACCGGATCAATCTGCGGCCGTTGGTGGAGACGTTCAGGAAGGTGCTGACGGAGCCCAGTTCTTCGCAGTAATGATCGTTCCCACGCTCCCACGCAGAGCATGGGAACGATCGTGACCAATGTAGGAGCGAAGCTTGCTCGCGAAAGCGTCGTGTCAGCCGACATCTAAATTGACTGTTACTCCGCGTTCGCGAGCAAGCTTCGCTCCTACAAGGGTTGGTGGTGCCTATTAGCTGATCGTTCCCACGCTCCGCGTGGGAATGCAGCCCGGGACGCTCCGCGTCCCTTCCCGGAGCTGGAACGCGGAGCGTCCCTTGAGGCATTCCCACGCAGAGCATGGGAACGATCAGAGCACGGTGATGACCCGCTCAGCCAACGCCAGGCAACTGGTCAAACCCGGAGATTCGATGCCGAACAGGTTGACCAGTCCTGGCACACCATGTTCGGCCGGGCCACTGATGACGAAGTCAGCGCCCGGTTCTTTCGGCCCGGTGATCTTCGGCCGGATGCCGCTGTAGGCTGGCTGCAAGCTGTCATCCGGCAACCCCGGCCAGTAACGCCGGATCGCCTGATAAAACCCATCCGCCCGGCGCGGATCAACGCGGTAGTCGATGTGCTCGACCCACTCCACATCCGGCCCGAACCGCGCCTGGCCACCCAGGTCGAGCGTCATGTGCACGCCCAGCCCCGCACTTTCCGGCGCGGGATAGACCAAGTGCCGAAATGGCGCCCGGCCGCTTAAGCTGAAGTAACTGCCCTTGCACAATCGTGCGGTTGGAATGTGCCGTGACGGCAGACCTTCAATGCCACGAGCCACCTCAGGCGCCGACAACCCCGCGCAATTGATCAACTCGCGACAGCTCAATGTCATCGGTTGCGCACCGCCCATTTGCAATTCGAAACCCTGCTCAATGCAACGAGCCGCCAGCAGCGGCGTGTGAAGCGCAATCGACGCTCCAGAGGCCTCAGCGTCAGCTTGCAACGCCAACATCAAGCCATGGGAATCGACAATGCCGGTGGACGGCGACCACAGTGCGGCGACGCAGGACAATTCAGGCTCTAGCGATTGCGCCTGCCCGGAATCCAGCCATTGCAAATCATCAACGCCATTGCGCAACCCCTGATCCAGCAACCGCTGCAACGCCACTCGCTGCCCGTCATCGGTAGCCACGATCAACTTGCCCAACCGCCGGTAATCCACCCCACGCTCGTCGCAAAAGGCATACAACCGGCGCTTACCCTCGACACACAGCTGCGCCTTGAGGCTGCCCGTCGGGTAATAAATCCCCGCATGAATCACCTCGGAATTGCGCGAGCTGATGCCCACGCCAATCCCCTCGCCCGCCTCGACCACGATCACTTCGCGCCCGCTCAAGGCCAGAGCCCTGGCCACCGCCAGCCCGACCACCCCGGCCCCGACCACCACACACTCAATATCGACGCTCACCTGCCCTCCGCTCATTCACGCCAGACCCCGTTCCCGATAATCGATCAGGCTGGAAAAAATCGCCAGCAACGCGGCCATGACCACGAAGAAGATCAGCACCAGGAAGTACGAACCGGTGAACTGCACGATCAGGCCGATCAGGATCGGCACGATCACCCCGGCCATGTTGCCGCAGAAATTCATGGTGCCGGCCAGAATGCCGGTTTTTGACGTGCCGCCGAGGATCGACGGGATGCACCAGTACATGCCGCACCAGCGAATGAAAAACATCGCCACGCAGAGCAAGCCAATCGCTCGGCTCGCCTCGGTCGTGTAGGCCACCGCCAACATGCACAGGGCCGCGACCAGCGCCGAGCCGCTGAACATGCTGCGCATCACCAGGTTGGGCGAGGCGCCGCTGGATTTCCATTTATCGCCCAGATAACCGCCCACCAGTTCGCCGACGAAACCGCACATGAAGATCAGAAATGTTGCGCCGCCCATGCTCGAAATGTTCAAACCGTGGGTCTGGTGCAGGTAGCTCGGCATCCAGGTCAGCAAGCCGTAGAACACGCTGAGGATGCAGCAGTAACCGGCGAACATCGCCAGCACCGAGCGGTCCTTGAGCAGTTCTTTCAGGGCAATGCTGGTGACCGCGCCGGGTTGGCTGGTTTTGCGATTGCCTTCGGTGATGTGCGCCAGTTCGGCCGCGTTGACGCCGGGGTGTTCGCTGGGGTGGTTGCGGATGTATTTCCAGGCCAGCACGCCGGCGAGCATGGTGCCGATGCCGGCGATGACGAAGGCGATGCGCCAGGAGTCGAACCAGCCGATCAGGCCGGCAATGATGATTGCGCCAAACGCACTGCCCAGCGGCGCGCCGCCGTCCACCAGCACCGCGCCGCGCCCCCGTTCGTTGGGGGTCAACCAGGCGCCATTGAGTTTGGCCCCGGCGGGCATGATCGGCGATTCGGCGATACCCAGGCCCATGCGCGTGATCAGCAGCACAATCCAGTTGTGCGCGCCGGCGGCCAGGGCCTGGAACGCGCCCCAGGCGACGGTGGCGATCACGATCACGCGGCGGGTCTGGAAGCGATCCAGCAGCATGCCACCGGGGATCTGCATCAAGGCGTAGGACCAGAAAAACGCGCTGAGCATCAAGCCTTCCAGCGCTGGCGGGATCTGGAATTCGCTGGAAATCAGCGGCAACGCCACGGACAGCGAAGCGCGGTCGATGTAGTTGATCGCGGTCAGCAGCAACATGATCAGAAAGATTCGCCAGCGCACGCTGGTGGGACGCTCGATGGCGGCCAGGGAAAGTGTTTCGGCACTCGGATTGTTCATGAGGGGCACTCTTTATTGTTGTGGATGCAAGCGACCCAATACACAACACCTGTAGGAGCGAGGCTTGCCCGCGAATGGGACGCCGCGGTCTGCCGGTTACACCGCGTTATCGTTCTTCGCGGGCAAGCCTCGCTCCTACAGGTTTGGTAATGGGCAAGCAGCCCCACTCTAATCACGCGCCCGACGAGTGAATAATGAGGGGATCTGATTGGGGGATCACTGAACGTCATCCCCCGGCAGATCAGAACGTTCCGGGGTAGCTGCCGCCGTCCAGCAGCAAGTTTTGCCCGGTGAGGAACCCCGCCTGGGCGCTGCAAATGAAGGCGCAATAGGCGCCGAATTCATCGGGCTGGCCGAAGCGCTGGGCCGGCACGTGTTTGCGCCGTTGTTCGCTGACGGCTTCAACGCTGGTGCCGTTGGCGTCGGCGGCAGCGCTCAGGGTTTTGTTCAAGCGCTCGGTTTCGAATGGCCCCGGCAGCAAGTTGTTGATCGTCACGTTGTTGCCCGCCAGCCGCGACTGGCGCGCGAGCCCGGCGATAAAACCGGTGAGGCCACTGCGCGCACCGTTGGACAAGCCCAGCACGTCGATGGGTGCCTTCACCGCGCCGGAGGTGATGTTGACGACACGCCCGAAACCGCGCTCGGCCATGCCATCGACACAGGCCTTGATCAGCTCGATGGGCGTGAGCATGTTGGCGTCCAGCGCTTTCAGCCAGTCTTCGCGCTGCCAGTCGCGGAAATCACCCGGTGGCGGGCCGCCGGCGTTGTTGACCAGAATGTCGACCTGCGGACACGCCGCCAGCACCAGTTCGCGCACGCTCGCTTCACTGATATCGCCAATCACCGTGCGCACTTCGACACCCAAGGTGCGCAGTTCCGTGGCGGCGACCTGCAAGGCCTCTTCGCCGCGAGCGTTGATCACCAGGTTCACGCCCTCCTTCGCCAAGGCTCGCGCACAGGCCAAACCCAAGCCTTTGCTGGCGGCGCAGACGATGGCCCAGCGGCCTGATATTCCTAAATCCATGACGATGCTCCTGACCGTTGAAAAGTCCTACGTTACCACTGCCACCCGAAGCGTCAGGGGATGACAAAGAGTGATCCCCGGATCAGACCTTTTCATTATCAGCCGCCCGCTTCGCTAATTACTGTCTCCCGACCAATAAGAAACCGGAGACACCCATGAACCCGTTCCAGTTTTATTTCCCCACGACCTTGAAGAGCGGCAACGGCCTGGTGCGTCAGGCCGGTGCATTGCTCAAGCCGCACGTTCGAAAAAAACTGCTGGTGGTCACCGATGAAGGGTTGATGGCGTCGGGCGTGATGGAAGGCTTCTTCGCCTCGCTGGCCGCGAGTGAGATCAGCTATGAAGTGTTCACCGGCGTCGAACCCAACCCCACCACCGACGTGCTGGAGCGCGCCGTCACCTTTCTGAAAAGCCATGACTGCGATTCGGTGATCGGCGTCGGTGGTGGCAGTAGCATCGACACCGCCAAAGGCGTGGCGGCCATGGCCACCAACCCCGGCAACATCCTCGACTACGAAGGCTACGACAAACTGCTGCACCCGCCGCTGCCGATTTTCGCCATCCCCACTACCTCCGGCACCGGCAGCGAATGCACGGCGTCCACGGTGTTCACCAACACCAAGACACTGTTCAAAACGGTGATCATCAGCCCGGCGCTGTTTCCGAAACTGGCGATTCTCGATGCCGAACTGACCCTCAAGTTGCCGCCGTCCATCACCGCCGCCACGGGCATGGACGCCTTGACCCACGCCATCGAATCCTACGTGTCGAAACAGGCCAACCCGGTGAGCCAGGCCTTGGCCCTGCAAGCGATCAAGATGATTTGCACGCACCTGCCCAAGGCGTTTTTCACCGGTTCGGATTTGCATGCGCGGGAACAGATGCTGCTCGCCTCGTTCCTGGCCGGCGTGGCGTTCGCCCAGTCGAAACTCGGCAACGTGCATGCGATCTCCCACACCTTCGGCGGCGTGTTCAACATCCCCCACGGCATCGCCAACGCGACGCTGCTGCCCTACGTCATCGAATACAACCTGGCGGCCTGCCCGGAGCTGTTTCGCGAGATCGCCATCGCCATGGGCGAAGACGTCGATGGCCTGAGCCTCGCCAATGCCGGGCGCAAAGTGGTGGAGCACGTGATGGCGCTGAACAAAGCCATCGGCATCCCGGCCAACATCAAGGACCTGGGCGTGGACCTGGACTACATGCCGCAAATGGTCAGCGACTCGATGCGCAGCGGCAACGTGCTGGTCAACCCACGCCTGACCACCGCCGCCGACATCGAACGGATCATCAACAACGCCTACCACGGCCTTCATTCCTGAGAGACGAAATCCATGTTTTACGAAATGCGCACCTACACAATCCAGATCGGAAAAATGCAGACCTACCTCAAGCACTTCGAAGAGAACGGCCTGCCGGTGATCTCCCGCTACGCCACGCTGGTGGGCTGGTGGTACACGGAAATCGGCGAGCTGAACCAGGTGATCCATATCTGGGCCTACCCGAGCCTTGATGAGCGGATCAAGAAACGTGCGGCGCTGTATCAGGATGCGGATTGGCTGGAAGGCTTTGTGCCCATCGCCTTCCCGATGCTGGAAAAAATGGAATCGAAACTGCTGATCGCCGCGGATTTCTCACCGATCAAATAACCCCAGACGCCACCGTTCCCCTGTAGGAGCGAGGCTTGCCCGCGACGGCGGCGTGTCAGCAACAATGATGTCGACTGACACACCGCCGTCGCGGGCAAGCCTCGCTCAAGAAAGGGTACGGCCGTCAAATCCCAGGACAACCCTCATGTGCGACCACAACACCAACAACACCGCCGCCGACCGTTCTCCCGACGCTAAAAAACTCCTCGAAGGCCTCCCCACCAATTGGGGCAAATGGGGCCCGGACGATGAAGTCGGCGCCCTGAATTACCTGCAAGAAGCCGAGGTCCTGCGTGGCATTGCCTCGGTGCGCCAGGGCAAGACCTTCACCCTGCAAGTCCAGATCGGTCACCCGAAAGGCGAACCGCTGTGGCCCGGTCGTCGCCCGTCGATGCGGGTCAACGTGCTGGACAAGGGCCACTTCCTGGCCGGCAAGACCCACTTCGACGGCCACGTCGAATACGCCGACGACGTGATCTTCATGCACCTGCAAGGCTCGACCCAGTACGACGCCCTGGGCCACGTCTGGCACGACAACAAGTTGTGGAACGGCTACGACGCCATGAGCACCATCGGCAGCATGGACAAGGCCAGCATCCTGCCGATTGCCGAGCGCGGGATTGTCGGGCGCGCGGTGTTGATCGACATGGCCCGGCATCGCGGCAAAACGGTGCTGGACAAGGGCGAGACCTTCACCCACCTGGACTTGCTGGCGGCGGCGAAAGCCCAGGGCATCGAGATCGAGAAGCGCGACATCCTGATCATCCGCACCGGTTGGATCGGCTCGTTCTACGAGCGCGAACCGGACGAGTTCTACAAGGACTTCGCCGAGCCTGGCCTGACCTTCAGCCGTGAACTGGTGGAATGGTTTCACCAGATGGAAATCCCCAACCTGGTCACCGACACCATGGCCAACGAAGTAGCGGTGGACCCGGCCTCCGGGGTAATGATCCCGTTACACAACGCCTTGATGCGCAACCTCGGCGTGACGTTCACCGAAGTGGCGCTGCTCGATGAACTGGCCAGCGATTGTGCCGCCGACGGCCAGTGGAAATTCCTCTACACCGCCGCGCCGCTGAAGATCGTCGGTGGTACCGGGGCGCCGGTGAACCCGATTGTGATCAAGTAACCGGGTCCTGTTGCAGCGCGTTGATCAGCAGGGTCGCCGCCGGAGACAGGTCGGCGCCGGCCCGGCTGATCACGCCGAAAGGTTCGCTCAAGGCACGCAACAGCACTGGCAGTTTCACCAACAAATGGTGTTGCTCGCAGAACGCGGCGACTTCCGCCGGGATCACTGCCAGCAGCGTTGGGTCTTGCTGCACCAGCAGGATGGTGGCGAAGATCGACGAGGTCTCCAGCGGATAACGCGGGATTTGCAGCCCGGCCTCGTTGAGTTCGCGCTCCAGGGCCTGGCGCATCGGCATGTCCTTGGGGTAGACCAGCCAACGGAAATCGCTCAGTTGCGAGAGCTGTAAAGTCCGGGCACCCGCCAGCGGATGATCCTGGCTGGCAACCACCGCCAAGGGTTCTTCGCTGAGTTCGATACAGTCATAGGCGTCTGAACGCTGGCCGACACTGGTGCGACAAATCGCCAGATCCAGCCGTCCCTGATCCAGCAAGCCGAGCAAGGTCGCGCTGGTGTTCTCCACCAGTTCGATCGACAGCTCTGGCTGCTTGAGGCGCAACGCGGTCAAGGCCCGGGTCAGCAGCGGCATCGCGCCCATGATCACCCCCACCGACAAGCGCCCGCCCTGGCCCTGCAGGATGCTGAGCATTTCTTCGTGCAAATGCTCGACATCGCTATGAATCAGGCGCGCATAACGAATCATGCAACGCCCCATTTCATTGGCCACCAGGCCCTTGGGCTGGCGCTCGAACAGCGGCATGCCGATCAACGACTCGACTTCATGCAACGCCTTGGTCGCGCCGGACTGCGAGATGGAAATATGCTCGGCGGCCTTGTGCAAGGATCCGCGATCATCCAGGGCGATCAGAAGGCGCAGTTGTTTGAGGCGCAAGCGTGAAGCAATGCTGGCGAGGGAAGGCACCGTGTCCATGTGTTCTCCATGTCCAGAAACGTTGTTTTTCGTAGGAGCAAGGCTTGCCTGCGATGGCCATCTCAAGAACGCCATCGCGGGCAAGCCATACTCCTACGGAGTTGTCAGTGAATCGCCACCGGGTTGATGTTGACCTGGGTCGAGCCCTTGTACAGCGGCTGGCCGAGGACAAACATGAACTCCCAGGCCTTGTCTTTGACCAGGGCGCGGCTGTCGATCAGCTCCAGGTTGTAGATGCCGTTCTTGGCCAGCATGTACTGGTTGACCGGGAACTCCTGGCCATCTTTGGCCGGGTAGATTTCCGAAGCCCAAGTGTCACCGCCGAACGCGACAATCTGCTTGTCCACCAGCCATTTGGCGGCGGCCATGCCGATGCCCGGCTCCACCGCGAGGAATTTCTTGTTGTCCTTGCCCAACAGCTCAAGCCAACCGGTGTTGAACAACACCACATCGCCTTTCTGGATGGTGATGCCTTGCAGGTCGAGGGCTTTCTGGATATCGGCGACGCTGAATTCGGTTTTTTCCGGGACGATCGGTGTGCCGTACACGGCGGTCATGTCCAGCACCACACCACGGGTGACGATCGGCGGGACTTTCTCGATGCCGAGTTTTTTCACTCCTTCGACGGTGACGAAATCGGCGGCGCGGTTGCCGTTGTAGTAGACGTAATCGATGCCGATATGGCCGATGCCGTTGAGCTGGGTGCCGACGCCGGTCCAACCCACCACCAGTTCATCGTTGAAGGTGAATTTGTTCGGGCCCATGGTCGTGCCACCCGCCTCGCCCGGCTGGACGTTGGTCAGGTTGAAACTGCGATGGCGGAAGGCCGGGAGGGTCTTGTCGATGGGTACGGCCAGCGGATACGTCTTGCCGGTCTTGATCAGTTTGGCGGCGTTGAGCACCGAGTCGGCGTTTAGCAGATTGAGCGCGCCGATTTCATCGTTGGCGCCGTATTTCGAGGGGTACCATTTTTCCGCATCCGCAGCCTGGGCGGCGCTGAAGGTGAAGAGCAAGATGAACGGCAGTATCAAACGGTTGAGCATGGGGCGTCCTTGTGGGTTTCGAGTGGAACCCAAGGTACGCAGCCCGTCTGTGGGGAAACAGACAGCTATGGGCAATACATTAGTTCTGGATAGTCATGAGTCATGTTGGCGCGGGTACGTCTCGCACTGAACCCCTGTGGCGAGGGAGCTTGCTCCCGCCGGGCTGCGAAGCGGCCCTAACAAGGCTGTCGCGGTCCTCCTGAAAGAACTCAATAACCGATTTGGGGCCGCTTCGCAGCCCGGCGGGAGCAAGCTCCCTCGCCACAAAAGTGTTCAAGGGCAGTGAGGGAGTCGTCTCCCTCGCTACCGTGCCTGGCGCTTACCCGGGCTTGTGGTTGTCCAGTATCCGATTGGCCGCCATCTCACCCATCAGGAGCGACCGATGCAACACCAGCATCGTATGGCGTCGTGGGCCGTCCGTCAGCTCGACGAAATCGTTGACCATCTTGCGGGCCGTTGATAACGATTCGTAGACCTCGACCAGCAACGTCTCGTCATCCACCGCTGCGTCGATGGTGAAGAAAGTACCGGAACTGCGGGGCGGTATCTGCGTTTTCGTCGCCCCGGGGTTGAGGTAATGGCTGAGCGCGCGGTCGGCGGCCTCTTTCATTTTCTTGGGGTCAAGCTCGAAGGAGGCGTCGTAGGGGACTGGACCGGCATTCGGCGGATTAGGTGTGACTTTGAACATAGGGACTTTCTCCAGTAGAGCCGCACCGACTCGCTACTAAACGAGGGGTGGCGGCTGTGCACAGGTTAGTAGACCGGCAAAGTCACCTAAAAACCCCGGCGCGCCCGAGGGCGCCCTGTACACAACCACCATCAATTGCAGGCAAATACCTGACTGGATGACGCTTGTACAACCGAAGATGACTGCCGAGCTACTAAACCCGATCACTGATGAGCAGTGACAGGAACAAAGTTACCGACGAGCCCCAAGCCGCACAAGCCGGCGGATTCTGGCGTACGCGTAGGCAACGGCGCAAGGCGTTGTAGCCGTTTATGACGTAACACCGGATGTCTTTAAACAGTCGTCGTTAAACATGTTTAGCTGGTGCGCCAGACACACCGCGTTATCGTTCATCGCGAGCAAGCTTTGCTCCTACAGGGTTCGGTGTCGGCCACCCATTTTGTGAACACCCAAAACGAATGTAGGAGCGAGGCTTGCCCGCGAAGGCGGTGTGTCAGGCGACATCATCGTTATAGATAGACCGCTTTCGCGGGCAAGCCTCGCTCCTACAGGGTTCGGTGTCGGCCACCCATTTTGTGAACACCCAAAACGAATGTAGGAGCGAGGCTTGCCCGCGAAGGCGGTGTGTCAGGCGACATCATCGTTATAGATAGACCGCTTTCGCGGGCAAGCCTCGCTCCTACGGGGGTTCGGTGTCGGAACGAATCAGCCGTACGCCACTTCCGGGTTGCCAGTCTCCAGCGCATCCACCCGAACGCAACATCGACCAGATCGCCCGGCAGTGCGGGTTTGGTGATGAAGAACGCATGCGCTTCACCTTCCAGCGCAACCTGGGGATCTCACCGCGAGACTATCGCAACCGCTTCTCGCGCTGAGTCCGCTCTCGATCTAGGGTTTGGCGGCGGCGATACGCCAAACCTTGTTCCCCACATCGTCAGCCACCAGCAACGCGCCACCCTGATCCAGCGTCACGCCCACCGGCCGTCCCTGGGCTTCGCCGTCGGCATTGAGGAATCCCGTCAAGAAGTCCACCGGCAACCCCGAAGGCTTTCCATCGCTGAAAGGGATGAACACCACTTTGTAACCGGCCTGGGGATTGCGATTCCAGGAACCATGCTCACCGACGAAAACGCCATTGGCGAAACTGGCGGGCATGCCTCGGGCATCGGAGAACGTCAGGCCCAGCGGTGCTACATGGGTGCCCAACGCGTAGTCTGGCGCGATGGCCTCGGCCACTTTGTCCGGGCGCGGCGGGTCCACGCGAACATCAACATGGGCGCCGTAGTAACTCCACGGCCAGCCGTAGAACGCGCCGTCCTTCACCGAGGTCAGGTAATCCGGCACCAGGTCGCTGCCGATTTCGTCCCGTTCATTGACCACGGTCCAGAGCTGGGTCGAACCGGGTTTCCAGGCCAGGCCATTGGGGTTGCGTAGGCCACTGGCGAACAGGCGCTTGTTGCCGCTTTTGACGTCCACTTCCCAAATCGCCGCGCGCCCTTCTTCCGCCTCCAGGCCGTTCTCGCCGACGTTGCTGTTGGAGCCCACCGTGACGTAGAGCTTGGTGCCGTCGGGGTTGGCGATAACGTTCTTGGTCCAGTGGTGATTGATGCCGGCGGGCAGGTCGGTGACTTTCACCGGCGTGGCGCTGACCTCGGTCTGACCCGGGTTGTACGGCACTTTGACCAAGGCATCGGCATTGGCAATGAACAACTCATTGCCCACCAACGCCATGCCAAACGGCGACGTCAGGTTGCTCATGAACACCGTGCGCACTTCGGCGCGGCCATCGCCGTCGGCGTCACGCAGCAAAGTAATGCGATTGGCACTCGGCGCATCCGCCCCGACCCGGCCCATCACAAACCCCATGACGCTGCGCTTGGCCCAGGCAATCGGCCCAGAGCCGCCGTCGGTGGCGCCTTCCGGCATCGGCGGGTGGTTGCTCTCGGCGACCAGCAGGTCGCCATTGGGCAGCGTATAGACCCAACGCGGGTGATCCAGATTCTCCGCCAGGGCGGTCACCTTGAAACCGGCCGGCGCCGTGGGCATGGCAGTGCCCGGCCAGCCGATGGCCTTCGACACCTTCAAGGTAGGGATCAGCGACGTGGTGGGTTCCGGCAACTGCGGCGCCGGGCCGACGCTGGCCTGGGGCGGCAATTTGGAAGACTCGCCACAGGCGCTGAGCAGTGCGGCGGCGGTGATCAGGAGCGCAAGTCGGTTGGACACATTCATTGTTCTAACCTCGCGTTGGCCATCCATGGGCCCGTTATAAGACAGACAAAATCCCGGCGGAGTATCGCGGCACCGATCCCTGACAAACACCGCGTCTGGCTCAAATCACATTTGCCGTAATTGCACGAATGCGCGGTTTCAAAGCCAGTCAGTATTCGAAGAGCCTCACACCGGGTTCAGCAACGCCTCACGCAACAGCCGCGCGGCGGGCGAATCCGGCACATTTTTGCGCGACACCAGCTCATAGGGTTCGCTGCGCGAGGTAATGGGCAGCGGCAGCGTGGTGGTAAAGCCGTAGCCGGAGCAGAACTTGGCCACGTCGGTGGACACCAGCGCGACCAGGGTCGGGTTTTCCTGCAACAGCGACAGGGTGGCGAAGGCTGAGGTAGTTTCCAGCAAGTGCACCGGGAAACGCAGGTCGGCCTCGTGAAACTCGCGCTCCAGCAGCAAACGCATGGGCATGTTGGCGCGGTAGACAACCCAGCGGTAATCCACCAGGTCCTTGAGCGAGAGTTGCCGGGCATAGGCGAATGGATGTTGGGTGCTGGCGATCACCGCCAGGGTTTCCTCGACGAAGGTCGAGCTCTCGTACAGATAGGGCGTGGTGCTGATGGTGGTACGACAGATCGCCAGGTCCAGGCGCCCGGCGTCGAGTTGGCTGAGCAACGCGGCGCTGGTGTCTTCGACGATTTCGATGGACAGCTTGGGGTGGTCGGCGATCACTCGGCTGATCGCGGTGGTCAGCAGCGGCACGGCGCCCATGATGGTGCCCACCGACACCCGCCCGCCCTCGCCGCTCATGATGCCGATGATCTCTTCGCGCAGGTGCGCGAGGTCAGTCTGGATCAACCGGGCGTAGCGAATCACCGAGCGTCCGGCATCGGTGGGTTCCAACCCGCGGTTAGTGCGGGTGAACAACGAAGTGCCGAAGGTGGTTTCGATTTCTTGCAGGGCTTTGCTGGCTCCGGGTTGGGTCAGCGCGACCTGTTTGGCCGCGCCCAGCAAGGAGCCGTGGTCATCCAGGGCGATCAACAAGCGCAGTTGCTTGATGTGCAGGCGGGACATGATTGAGTTGAGTGAGGGCGTCATCAGGATTAACTAAAAGTTATAGAGGTATCGAAAGTTGTCAGTATCGGGGCTCGCCGCGACGGCCCTATAGTCCACCCCACAACCAGGCAATGCAATGGGTTTGACCCGAGAGCGAGAGCCCTCCTGCCCCGGACCGATTGCAACAATAACAATCCTGTATAACTTGTGGTGAATCATGTCCCTCATCAATTACGTCACCAAGATCCAGTTCGGCTACGACAGCCTGGAACACCTGGCCGCCGAAGCCGAGCGCGCCGGCATCACCCGGCCGCTGATCGTCACTGACCTCGGCGTGCGCAATGCCGGCATCGTCGACAAAGTCATCGCCGCCCTGGGTGGCAGCCTGACGCCGACGATTTTCGACGCCACCCCGCCCAATCCCAACGAACACGCCGTGCGCGAAGCCGTCGCGCAATACCGCCTCGGCGAGTGCAACGGCATCATCGCGGTGGGTGGTGGCTCGTCCATCGATCTGGCCAAGGGCGTGGCGGTCTGCGCCACCCACGATGGTCCGCTGCAAAGCTTTGCGGTGATTGAAGGTGGACTGGATCGCATCACCGCCGCCACCGCGCCGCTGATCGCGATTCCGACCACTGCCGGCACCGGCAGCGAAGTCGGCCGCGGCGCCATTTTGATCCTCGATGATGGCCGCAAAGTCGGCGTCATCTCGCCGTATGTGGTACCGCGCGTGGCGATCTGCGACCCGGAACTGACCCTCGGCCTGCCCGCCATGCTCACCGCCGCCACCGGCATGGACGCCATCGCCCATTGCATCGAAACCTTCATGGCCCCGGCCTTCAACCCTGCTGCCGACGGCATTGCCCTCGATGGCCTGTGGCGCGCCTGGGAACACATCGAACGCGCCACCACCGAGCCCGGTGATCGTGAAGCACGGATGAACATGATGAGCGCGTCGATGCAAGGCGCCCTCGCGTTCCAGAAAGGATTGGGTTGTGTACACAGCCTGTCCCACGCCTTGGGCGGGATCAATCCGAGGCTGCACCACGGCACGTTGAACGCGATCTTTTTGCCGGCCGTCGTCGACTTCAACGCCAACGCCCCGACCGTGCGTGACGAGCGCAAACTCGAACGACTGCGCCACGCCATGGGCCTTGCAGCCGGGGCCGATATCGGCGTCGCCATCGAAGACATGACCCGACGCCTGGGCCTGCCGACCCGCCTGAGCGAGATCGGCGTCGATGAAAGCCTGTTCGCCGGGATCATCGAAGGCGCCCTGCACGATCACAGCCACAAGACCAACCCTCGGGAAGCCTCGCCGGCGGACTACCGGTCGATGCTCGAACAATCGCTGTAAGCAAGCGCTATCCAACAACAATAAATCAGGAGGCAACCGCGTCCTCGGCCCAGCTGACGACAGCGGAACAATCATGAAGCCCACCGTCCTTATCGAACGGCAAGCCGCCATTGCCATCGTCACCCTCAGCCACCCTGGGAAAATGAACGCCCTGACCCTGTCCATGTGGCAGGACCTGGGGGACGTCATGCGCGAACTGTCCGCTGACTCCAGCGTGCGTTGCGTGGTGTTGCGCGGTGCCGGCGAGCAAGCCTTTGCCGCTGGCGCCGATGTCAGCGAGTTCCCGAGCGTGCGTGCCAATCAGGGCCAAGCTCGCCACTATGCCGAAATCACCTCGGCGGCCATGCGCGCCGTCGTCGAATGCCCGCACCCGGTGATCGCCATGATCCACGGCGTGTGCGTCGGCGGTGGCCTGGAAATCGCCGCGTTGTGCGACTTGCGCATCTGCGGCAGCTCCAGCCGTTTCGGCGCACCCGTGGGCAAGCTCGGGTTGGTCATGTCCTATGACGAAATGGCCGGGCTGGTGGCGCTGGCCGGGCGCTCGACGACCCTGGAAATCCTCCTGGAGGGCCGCATTCTCGACG
This sequence comes from Pseudomonas sp. Emmai, assembly GCF_055179735.1. NCBI lineage: Bacteria > Pseudomonadati > Pseudomonadota > Gammaproteobacteria > Pseudomonadales > Pseudomonadaceae > Pseudomonas > Pseudomonas sp. Emmai. The sequence continues at coordinate 4,537,591 of NZ_CM143685.1, forward strand.
CCAACGACGCCTATGTGAAAAACCTCGTAACCCGGGTCGTCCCGGACGCCGAGGTCGAATCCGAAACCCTCGCCACCGCCAAACGCATCACCCAAGGCGCGCCGCTGGTCGCCCGTTGGCATCGCCAGGCTGCGTTGCAGCTTGAGGCCGGCGTGGCACCCACCGCCGAGCAGATCGACGCGAGTTACTTCTGCTACGACACCGACGATTTCCAGACTGGCCTGAACGCATTCATCGCCAAAGCCAAACCACACTTCGAGGGCAAATGACATGGGACCGCTGACAGGTATGCGCGTTGTAGAACTGGCTCACATCATGTCCGGGCCGGTGTGCGGGATGATGCTGGCCGACATGGGCGCCGACGTGGTGAAGGTTGAGAAAGTCCCGGACGGTGACGACTCGCGGCGCTTCTCGCCGATCATGGCCAGCGGCGAATCCGCCTCGTTCATGGTGGTCAACCGCAACAAGCGCGGGATCGGCCTGAACCTGAAGACCGACGGGGGCCGCGACGTGTTGCGCCGTCTGCTGCTGGACGCCGATGTGGTCACGGAAAACTACCGCGCCGGCACCATGGAAAAATTCGGCCTGGGTTATGACACCCTGAAAACTTTGAATCCGGGCCTGATCTACTGCGCGATTTCCGGCTACGGGCGCAGCGGGCCGTTTGGTGAAAAAGGTGGTTTCGACCTGATCGCCCAAGGCATGAGCGGCATGATGAGCATGACCGGTGAAGCCGGGCGTGAACCGGTCAAGGCCGGCTCGCCAGTGGCCGACATCAACTCCGGCATCCTCGCCGCCCTCGGCATCTGCGCCGCCTACGCCGCCAAGCAGAAAACCGGCCTCGGGCAAATGGTCGACACCTCGCTGTTCGAAGCCGGTCTGCAACAGATGTACTGGCCAGCAGCGGCGTATTTCGCCGACGGCACCATCCTGCCGAAGATGGGTTCGGCCAACTCCACCAGCGCGCCGTACCAGGTGTTCCGCACGGCCGATGGCTGGATCAACATCGGCGCCGCCAACCAGGCCAACTACGAACGCCTGGTCGAAGCCCTGGCCGTGCCGCAACTCAAAGCCGACCCGCGCTTCGCCAGCAACGCCTTGCGCATGGAACATCGCCTGGCCCTGGTGGACATCCTCAACGAAGTACTGGTGGCGCGCACTACCGATGAATGGATGGTGTTGTTCGACAGCCTCGGCCTGCCTGCCGGGCCGGTGCTGGACATCGCCGCCGCCCTCGCCCACCCGCAAACCATCGCGCGCGGCATGGTGGTGGAAACCGAACACCCCACCGAAGGCCGGGTGCGCGGCATGGGCCTGCCGATTCACTTCTCCGACATGGACAACGCCGCGCCACCGACCAGCCGCCATGCGCCGCTGCTGGGTGAGCACACCCGTGAGGTACTGAAGGAAAGCGGTTATGCGGACGCTGAAATCGATGAGCTGATCAAAAGCAAAGCCGTGGTGGCACTGGCCTGACACAACGCCCCTGTGAGCGCGGTTTTTCCGAACAACTACAAAAACAATAAGGTGAACATCATGAGCCGTATCTTGACCGAGGCCGTTAGCCGCCGATCATTCCTGCAATCTGCCGGCATCACCGTGGGTGGCGCCTTCGCCGCCAACCTGCTGCCCTCCGGCGTCTTCGCGGCGACCAAACCCATCGTGTTGCGCTACACCAGCAGCCTGCCCGACACCCATCCACTGAACATTCAAATGAAGGCGGCTTCACTCGCCATCAAAGCCGAAACCAACGGCGCCGTGGACCTGCAGGTGTACGCCAACGGCGCCATGGGCGGCGACACCGACATGCTGTCCCAGGTGCGCGCCGGGGCCATCGATTTCATTCCATTGCCCGGGGCGATTCTCTCGACCCTGGTGCCGGCCATGTCCATCGAAAGCATGCCGTTCGCGTTCAAGGACTACGACAGTGTCTGGGCCGCGCTGGACGGCAAGCTCGGCGAGTACGTGCGGGCCAAGACCGAGAAGGTCGGCCTGATCCCGATGGAGAAAGTCTGGAACAACGGCTTCCGCCAGATCACCAGTTCGACCCGGCCAATCAACACGCCACAAGACCTCGCCGGTTTCAAGTTGCGGGTGCTGGTCAGCCCGTTGTGGACCTCAATGTTCAGCGCCCTGGGCGCCTCCCCTACCGGCATCAGCATCAACGAAACCTACTCGGCGCTGCAAACCAAAGTGGTCGACGGTCAGGAAAACCCGCTGGTGGTCGTCGAAGCCGCGCGCTTCTATGAAGTGCAGAAGTACTGCTCCATGACCGACCACATCTGGGGCGGTTTCTGGATCGTCGCCTCGGGCAAGACCTTCCCGAAACTGCCCGCTGACGTGCAGGAAATCGTTTCCCGGCAGATCAATGCCGCCGCGCTGGTGCAGCGTCAGCAAGTCATCGACCTCAACTCCAGCCTGGAGCCGTCCCTGACCGCCCACGGCATCACGTTTAACAAAGTCGACCGTTCATTGTTCAGGACCGACCTGCAATCCAAAGGCTTCTACACCCAATGGAAAGAAAAGTACGGCACCGAAGCCTGGAGCTTGCTCGAGCAGTACGCGGGTCAATTGTCCTAAGCCGGAGACCGGGTCATGAAAAACGAACTACGAATGACGGACGTTTCTCCTGCTGACGGACTCAGCCCACGGCAAACCACTTTGCGCCTCGGCCGCGCCCTGGACACCGGCCTGCGCTGGCTGACCGAGGGCAGCGCGGCGTTGCTGGTGGTGGTCGAAGTCACCCTGCTGTTCTGCAACGTGTTCTCCCGTTATGTGCTGAATCAGCCGATTGTCTGGGGCGATGAACTGGCCTCGCTGCTGTTCCTGTGGCTGGCGATGCTCGGTTCGGTGGTGGCGATGCGGCGCGGCGAACACATGCGCCTCACCTCGTTTATCGGGCGTTTACCTGCGGAGAAACGCGCCTTTATCGACACTTTGGGCGCGGTGATCGTTATCGCGTTTATCGGGCTGCTGTTCACCCCGGCCTGGGAGTACGTCAGCGACGAGTGGATCATCACCACCGCCGCCCTGGAAATCCCCAACGCCTTTCGCGTGTCCGCCATTGCGGTCGGCCTGAGCCTGATGCTGATGACCTGCCTCGCGCGCCTGCTGACCAGCGCCCGGCTGATCGACTTCACGGTGTCGGTGGCGATGCTGGCCTCCATGGCGGCGTTGCTGTGGGTCGGCGAGGGCCTGCTGTTGCTGATGGGCAACTGGAACCTGATCGTGTTCTTCATGATCGGGGTGATGGCGATGATCATCATCGGCGTGCCGATTATGGTCGCGTTCGGCCTGGCCACCGTGGCGTACCTGTCGACCATGACCGCCACGCCGCTGACCCTGGTAGTCGGGCGCATGGACGAAGGCATGGCGAGCCTGATTCTGCTGGCGATTCCGCTGTTCGTGTTTTTGGGCGCATTGATCGAAGCCATGGGCATGGCCCGGGCGATGATCCGTTTCCTGTGCTCGTTGATCGGCCATGTGCGCGGCGGCTTGTCCTATGTGCTGATTGGCGCCATTTACTTGATCTCGGGGATTTCCGGGTCCAAGGCGGCGGACATGGCCGCCATCGCCCCGGCGCTGTTTCCGGAAATGAAGAAACGCGGCGAGGACGAAAACGAACTGGTAGCGATGCTCAATGCATCCGGGGCGATGTCGGAAACCATTCCGCCGAGCCTGGTGCTGATCACCATCGGTTCGGTGACCGGTGTGTCGATTTCCGCACTGTTCACCGGCGGCTTCATGCCGGCAGTGGTGGGCGCGATTGCCATGGCGGCGGTGATCTGGTGGAAGAACCGCAAGGGCGAAGCCTCCACCGGCAAACGCGCCACGGGCAAGGAAATCGGCCATTCGCTGCTGGTTGCATTACCTGCGTTGGCCCTGCCCTTTGTGATCCGCACGGCGGTGGTCGAAGGCGTCGCCACGGCCACCGAAGTGGCGGCGATTGGCGTGGCCTACACCTTTGTCGTCGGGTTGCTGTGCTACCGCTGCTTCGACTGGCGCCGCCTCTATCCGATCCTGGTCAGCACTGCCTCTTTGTCCGGCGCGATTCTGATCATTATCGGCAGCGCCACCGCCATGGCCTGGGCGCTGACCCAGTCGGGCTTTTCCCATCAACTGGCGCAAGTGATGTCCACGGTGCCTGGGGGTGCGATGGGCTTCCTGATCATCTCCGCAGTGGCCTTCATCCTGCTGGGCAGTTTCCTCGAAGGTATCCCCGCCATCGTGTTGTTCGGGCCGTTGCTGTTTCCCATCGCCAAGACCATGGGCATCAACGACGTGCATTACGCCATGGTCGCGATCTTCGCCATGGGCCTGGGCTTGTTCGCGCCGCCGTTTGGCGTGGGTTTCTACGCGGCATGCGCCATCGCCAAGGTCGATCCGAGTGGCGCCATGCGCCGGGTCTGGCCGTATCTCGGGGCGCTGGTGGTGGCCCTGGGCGTACTGATTGCCGTGCCGTGGATTTCCATCGGTTTCCTGCCCAACACCTGATCACTCCTTTGATAGCCCGAGGTTGCTTATGAATTTCTCAACGCTGGAAGCAGGCACCGCCACTGAACGCCGACTGCTGGTCGATCAGCCCCGCACCATTTCGTTTCTGGGCGAGGACTTGCGCATCTACGCCACACCGCGCCTGGTGGACGACATCGAGCAGACTTGTCTCGACTACCTGCTGACCTTCCTCGATGAAGGCGAGAACACCGTGGGCGCGGCGGTGGATATTCGCCACGTCGGCGCCACGCTGCTGGGCATGTCGGTGAGCATTGTTGCCACGGTCACGCGGATCGAGGGCCGCAGCGTGACCTTCAACGTCGAGGTACGCGACGACGTCGAGCTGGTGGCCACCGCCGCTCACACCCGCGTCGTGGTCAACGTCGCCAAGCTGCGCAGCCGGGTCCAGGCCAAGGCCGCAGCCGCCGCGGCGGGCGAAGTCGAAGACGGCGTGCTCAGCCCTTCCCAATTCGCTGCGTCGCGCTGAGCAAGGGCTGCCGTCATGATCACGCTGCACGAACGCAATGGCCTGTCCAACCTTGCACCCGAGGACGCGCTGCCGATTGTCGATGCCCACCATCACCTGTGGGACCTCGGCAACGGGCGTTATCCGTGGTTGCAGGACGAGTATCACGAGGGCTTTTTCCTCGGTGACTATCACAGCCTGTGCCGGGATTTTCTGCCGGAACACTTCCTGGCCCTGACCGAAAACCAGCGTTTGGTCGGCACGGTACACGTCGAGGCCGAACGGGCTCGGGATGAGCAAGTCGCCGAGACCCTTTGGCTGGAGCAGGTGCACGCCCGCTACGGTTTCCCGAATGCCATCGTCGCCCATGCCTGGTTTGATCGTGAGGACAGCGCCGAGATCCTTGCGGCCCAGGCTGCCCGGCCACTGGTTCGGGGGATTCGCTCGAAACCGGTGACGTCGGCTTCACCGCTGGAGTCAGTGGCCGGCACAAAGGGCACCATGCAGGACCCGAAATGGCTGGAAGGCTTTTCGTGCCTGGCGCAGCACGGTTTGTCCTGGGATTTGCGTGTGCCACCGTGGCACCTGGCCGAGGCTGCGGAAGTGGCGGCGATGTTTCCCCGGATTCAGATCGCCTTGAACCACACCGGTTTCGCCTGGGATCGCAGCCCGTCGGGTATGGCGCGCTGGCGCAAAGGCCTGGAGGCACTAGCCTTGCAACCCAACGTGCATATCAAGCTGTCGGAATTCGGCCTGAAGGATTCGCCCTGGAATTACGACGACAACCGAGTGGTAGTGCTGACCGCCCTGGAGATCTTCGGCCCCGAGCGTTGCATGTTCGCCAGCAACTTTCCGGTCGCCGGGTTGCGTGCGTCCTACGACACGATTGCCGATGGCATGGCCACGATGCTCGCGCCGCTGGGGCGTGCGGTGCAGGAAGCGGTGTTCGCCGGCAATGCGCAGCGCTTCTATCGCCTGGAGCCACAGCATGGATAACTGGCGCGAACGCTTTCTGGCCAGCGGCGAAGATGCGGATTTACCCATCGTCGACGCCCACCAGCACTACTTCGATATTGAGGCCCACTACTACCCGTGGCTGAACGACCGGCCATTGCGCCCATTCCGTTACGGCGATTACTCGTCGATCTGCCGCACCTTTTTGCCCGAGGACTATAAGCGGCTGACGGGCCGGCATCGCATCGTGCAGACCGTGGTGATCGAGGGTGAATGGGACCCGGCGACACCGGCCGACGAAGTGCGTTTTATCGAGTCCCTGACGAAGCACGAACCGACCTTGGCGGCCATGGTCGGCCAGGCCTGGCTGGATCGCGAGGACGCACCCGAACTGTTGCGCCTGTACGGCCAGCACCCGCTGGTGCGCGGCGTGCGCCACAAACCGACGGTCACGAGCCGTGAAGAATGGCGCGAAGACTTTTCCGCGCCCGGCTCCATGCGCGATCCGCGCTGGCGCGACGGCTACGCCCGACTGGCGCAAAACGGTCTGCATTTCGAGTTGCAAGCACCGTGGTGGCATCTGCCGGAAGCCGCCGAACTGGCCCGGGACTTTCCCGACGTGACCCTCGTGGTCAATCACACCGCGCTGCCGGCGGATCGCTCGCCGCAAGGTCTGGCCGGTTGGCGCGACAACCTGGCGCTGCTGGCTCGCGAGCCCAACGTCGCGCTAAAGATTTCCGGCATTTGCATCCCCGGCCAGGCCTGGCCCGTGGACGCCAATCGCGTGGTGGTGAACGACGCGATATCGATTTTCGACGTCAGTCGCTGCGCCTTTGCCAGCAACTATCCGGTCGATGGTGTGGTGAACAGCCTCAGCGAAGTGTTCGACGGTTTCAAAACCATCGTCCGCGACCGTTCCCGCGTTGATCGACTGGCGCTGTTCCATGACAACGCCCAACGTATTTATCGGCTCACTTGATCCCTATTTGAACAGCCCTTAAGGAGTTCCCATGTTTGAAGTTTCAGGCCACAACTACATTGCCGGCGCCCGTTCGGCCAAAGGTTCGAACACCCTGCAAAGCCACGACGCCAGCACCGGCGAAGCGCTGCCGTTCCGGTTCCATCAGGCGTCTGTGGAGGAAGTGAATACGGCCGCAGAAGCGGCGGCCACGGCTTACCCGGTTTTCCGTAACCTGTCGGCCGCCCGTCGTGCCGATTTCCTTGACGCCATCGCCACTGAACTCGACGCGTTGGACGAGTCATTTATCGCCCTCGTCTGCCGCGAAACCGCCCTGCCCGCCGGGCGCATTCAGGGTGAGCGCGCCCGCACCAGCGGCCAGATGCGTTTGTTCGCCACGGCGCTGCGTCGGGGCGATTTCTACGGGGCGCGCATTGACCGCGCCCTGCCGGAGCGCAAGCCGCTGCCCCGTCCAGACCTGCGCCAATACCGCACCGGCCTCGGCCCAGTTGCCGTCTTCGGTGCCAGCAACTTTCCGCTGGCGTTTTCCACGGCGGGTGGTGACACCGCGTCCGCCCTCGCCGCCGGTTGCCCAGTGGTGTTCAAAGCCCACAGTGGCCACATGGCGACCGCCGATTACGTCGCTGACGCCATCACCCGCGCCGCCCGCCAGACCGGCATGCCCGACGGTGTGTTCAGCATGGTCTACGGCAGCGTCGGTGAAGCGCTGGTCAAGCACCCGGCAATTCAAGCTGTCGGGTTTACCGGGTCGTTGCGTGGTGGCCGGGCCTTGTGTGACATGGCAGCAGCACGGCCGCAGCCGATCCCGGTGTTCGCCGAGATGAGCAGCATCAACCCAGTGTTGCTGATGCCTGAAGCGCTTAAAGCACGGGGTGAAAAGATCGCCACCGAACTGGCCGCGTCCGTGGTCCTCGGTGCGGGTCAGTTCTGCACCAACCCCGGTTTGGTGTTGGGCATTCGCTCGCCGGAATTCACCGCGTTCCTTGAACGCTTCGCCGGGCTGATGGGCGAGCAATCCGCGCAAACCATGCTCAATAGCGGCGCGTTGAAAAGCTATTGCCACGGCCTCGACAACCTGCGCGCCCACTCGGGCATCACGCACCTGGCCGGCAACGCACAACAGGGCAATCAGGCGCGGCCGCAGTTGTTCAAGGCCGATGTCAGCCTGCTGATTGACGGTGACGAGTTGCTGCAGGAAGAGGTTTTCGGGCCTACCACCATCGTCGTGGAAGTCGCCGATCAAGCCGAGTTGCTCCAGGCCCTGCACGGCTTGCGCGGTCAGTTGACCGCCACCCTGATTGTCGAGGATTCGGAACTCACCACCCTCAACGAAGTGTTGGCCCTGCTGGAACAGAAAGTCGGGCGCGTGCTGTTCAACGGTTATCCGACTGGCGTTGAAGTAAGCGATGCCATGGTGCATGGCGGGCCTTACCCCGCGACGTCGGATGCGCGCGGCACCTCGGTGGGAACGCTGGCAATTGATCGTTTCCTGCGGCCGGTGTGCTTCCAGAACTGCCCCGACAGGCTGTTGCCGGACGCCCTGAAAAACGCCAATCCGCTGGGCATCGCCCGGTTGATTGACGGGGTCAGCAGCCGCAACGGGCTGTAAGCCTCAGCGTTACCACCCGCTGTTAGCCACAACTCCCACGCCTGTGAACAACAGGCGTCGGATTCGCTCATCCAGAAAACCGCTGTACCCCACAACAACAAAAACAGAGGAAGTCCCATGCACGTTCAACTTCACCCGAAACAACGCCTGTGCAAATTGATGTTGGCTGTTACTGCCGCCTTGTTGCTCAACACCGCGGCCACGCAATTGGCCGTTGCCGACACTTCACCCACCGCGACGACACCGCCCATGCAATGTGCCACCGAAGCCACCCCGCGCTACACCAAGACGCCCACCGGTTACCTGATGGTGCTGCGCATGGGCGACAACGCCTTCAAGGAACTGACCAAACTGGCCATCGCCGAAAAAATCCCGAGCGCGTCCATCAGCGGCATTGGCTTCGGCAATGTGAAGTTCGGCTTCTGGAACAAGGACAAGAAGGACTTCGACGCCAAGGTCTTCAGCAATGTCGAGATGGCGAGCATCACTGGTTCGGTGGCCTGGAAGAACGACCAGCCTTCGATCCACATGCACGGCGTTGCCGGTGACGCCACGTTCCAGGCCTATGGCGGCCATATCCTCGACTTCGACGTGACCACCGGCTCCATGGAAATCACTGTCGTCGTCCATCAACGCCGTCTGGAGCGCGGAATCGATCCGTGCATTGGCGCCAACGTGCTGGGTATCTGACCCGAGTTTCAGGCTCCCGCCGATAGCGGGAGCCTCCCTCCTGAATTCGAATTACAAAAAAATAGGGGCGATTGAGATGAGCAACAAAAACACGGTGGTTACCCTGGCGCTGGGCGCCCTTGCACTGAGCACCCAGGCGCAGGCGGACTTTCTGAGCGACAGCAAGGCCACGTTGGGCCTGCGCAATTTCTACTTCAACAACGACAACCGCGACGGCACCGCCACGCCGTCGAAAACCGAAGAATGGGCGCAAGGTTTCATGCTCGACTTCAAGTCGGGCTACACCGACGGCGTGGTGGGTTTTGGCATCGACGCCCTTGGCCTGACGGGGATCACCCTGGACAGCGGCAAAGGTCGACATATCGGCGGTTCGATGATTCCGTCGGACAGTGACGGCAGCGCGGTCGATTCGTGGAGCCGGTTGGGGTTGACCGGCAAGGTCAAGGTCTCGAAGACCGAACTGCGCCTCGGCACACTGATGCCGAAGCTGCCGATCCTGGTGTCCAACGACGGTCGCCTGCTGCCGCAGACTTTCGAAGGTGGGCAGATCACGTCGGGCGAGTTCAAGGACCTGACCTTTACCGGTGGCCGGATCGAACATGCGACGGGCCGGGGCTCCAGCGACCAGACCGGATTGGCCGCCGTCGGCGGCACCCGTGAAAGCAACGCCTTCGACTTCGCCGGTGGCGACTGGAAAGTCACCAAAGACCTGACGGCGCAGTATTACTACGCCCACCTCGACGACTACTACACCCAGCAGTTTTTCGGCCTGATACACACCCTGACGATCTCGGACAACCAATCCCTGAAAACCGACCTGCGCTACTTCAAGACCAACTCGTCCGGCGCCAACAGCTCCGGTACCTCGGGCTACAAGATCAGCGGCTACACCCGGGATGGCGATGGCGAAATTGACAACAAAACCTGGAGCGCGGCGCTGATCTACTCCCTGGGTGCCCATGCAGTCACAGCGGGTTATCAAAGCGTTTCCAGCGGCAGCGGCTTCACCCAACTCAACCAGGGCGGCCTCGCGGACAAAGGTGCCGGCGGGGTCAGTCTCTACCTCTACACCGATCGCTTGATCCAGACCTTCACCCGCGCAGGCGAGCGCACCGCTTTCGGCCAGTATGCGTATGACTTCGCAGGCCTGGGTGTGCCAGGCCTGAAGGCGTCGGTCATGTACCTCAGTGGCGACAACATCAAGACCACCTCCGGTGATAATCAGAAGGAATGGGAGCGCGATATCAGCCTCGACTATGTGTTGCAGTCCGGGGCGCTGAAAGGGGTGGGCTTTGGGTGGCGCAATGGCAAGTCGAACAGCGAGGCGTCGCGTAATCAGGATCAGAATCGGTTGATTGTGAGTTACAGCATTCCGTTGCTTTAACGTAATCCCGCTTATGTAGGAGCGAAGCTTGCTCGCGAAGGCGGCTTCAAATTCAACATTGTTGTCGACTGACACACCGCCTTCGCGGGCAAGCCTCGCTCCTACAGGGACTATCATTAACTGTCATTTACCTGAACAACTTCCAACTTCAATAATCGAATGCGAAGTTCCTCCATTCAATTGCACTTTAATCAAGTATTGAAGGTTGACTTCATCCACCGGCCTGAGTAAATTGCGCGGGCCGGTTTCACAGGCCTTTTTTCAACTCACAAAAGAATCCAATGGACACAGTATCTAGTCGCTGTCGGGCAACTGCGAATTCGCAGGACCTGGCACATAACCCAGAACATGACGGGACTCGACTTTGTGGTCGGGTGAGCTGCGCTAGAGCTTGATGCTCCACCGTAACTTGCCTCGCCGGCGTCAGTCCGGTCCAGAGGTATGTTATGAACTTCAACATCACTGTAATGCCCGGCGTACGCGCCTTTGCCTCGACCATGCGGGTCCGGCTCAGCCATGAGCGCCCGCAGGCAAACCGGGTTGTCGCCCCGTTTTCCAGCCCTTCCTCCCCTGCCACGGCCCCTCTGCGAGCCAACTGGCGTGTCTGCCCGATGACGGGCCAGCTTCAGCAACGCTGGAGCCTCGACGACAGCCAGGAACCACCGAGTCGGCGCATCGCGCGTCTGTTCCAAGAGGCGAGCCTGATGCTCGGCCTGCTCCCCGGGGCACGCACTTTCAACTGATCTGAAGGCACTTTAAAAGTCCTTCCCTTAACGTTTTCCTTCGTTGGAATTCGATAACTTCTTATTGCCTGTTAAATAGCGAGTTAGTTATGGACGAAGCCAGTAGACGGTTCGCTGCCCATTATTATTCAAACAACGGCCAGCGAACATTAAACCCTGAAAACGCAACTATCAGAATCGATCGCCTATTGGCGGCTCGGCATACGTGCGCTCGTCTTTGATTAGCTGAGGTGCCTGTGTGTCGTGCCGCGAATCAGCGGCAGGAGCACAGCTATGACCCTTGTAAAAACCGCAAAGAAAACCAAACAGGGTGCCAGCAACGACAACGCCAAACTGTCGATGCGCGCCGCCCGGGAAGCGCAAAACGGCCTGGCCGTAACGCTGACCAACCTCAACGCCAGCACCGATGGCCTGACCGAACTCGAAGCCCAGGGCCGCCTGGCGCGCAACGGTCACAACGAAGTGGCCCACGACAAGCCGCCTCACGCCCTGATCCAACTGCTCAAAGCCCTGAACAATCCCTTCATCTATGTGTTGCTGACCCTGGTCGCCATCAGTTTTTTCACGGACTACTGGCTGCCAATCAGCAACGGTGAAGCGGAGGACGCCGACCTGACCAAAGTCATCATTATCATGACCATGGTCAGCCTCAGCAGCCTGCTGCGGTTCTGGCAGGAATACCGCTCGGCCAAGTCCGCCGAAGCCCTGAAAGCGATGGTGCGCACCACCGCCACCGTGCTGCGCCGCGAGCACAAGGACGGCAAGCCGCTGCTGCGCGAAGTGCCGATGCGCGATCTGGTGGCCGGCGACATCGTGCAGCTCAGCGCCGGTGACATGATCCCGGCGGACATCCGCCTGATCGAATCCCGCGACCTGTTTATCAGCCAGGCGGTGCTGACCGGCGAAGCGTTGCCGGTCGAGAAATACGACACCCTGGGCAACGTGGCGCAAAAGTCCGCCACCGGTAGCGCGGCGGATCAAAACAACCTGCTGGACCTGCCGAACATCTGCTTCATGGGCACCAACGTGGTCAGCGGCACCGCCAAAGCGGTGGTGGTCGCCACCGGGGCGCGGACTTACTTCGGTTCCCTGGCCAAAGCCATCGTCGGCTCCCGGGTGCAAACCGCGTTCGACCGTGGGGTTAACAGCGTCAGTTGGTTGCTGATCCGCTTCATGCTGGTGATGGTGCCGATCGTGTTCCTGCTCAACGGCTTCTCCAAGGGTGACTGGGGCGACGCGTTCCTGTTTGCCCTGGCGGTGGCGGTCGGCCTGACCCCGGAAATGCTGCCGATGATCGTCAGCGCCAACCTGGCCAAAGGTGCGATGGCCATGGCCAAGCGCAAAGTGGTGGTCAAGCGCCTCAACGCGATCCAGAACTTCGGTTCGATGGACGTGCTGTGCACCGACAAGACCGGCACCCTGACCCAGGACAAGATCATTCTGGAGCACCACGTCGACAGCCAGGGTCGGCGCGATGATTCGATCCTCGAACTGGCGTGGCTCAACAGCCATCACCAGAGTGGCCTGAAGAATCTGATGGACCAGGCCGTGGTGCAATTTGCCAATGCGAACCCGAAGTTTCGAGTTCCATTCGCCTACAGCAAGGTCGATGAACTGCCGTTCGACTTCGTGCGTCGGCGCCTGTCGATCATCGTCAAGGACAGCCGCGACGATCACCTGATGGTGTGCAAGGGCGCGGTCGAGGAAATGCTCTCCATCGCCAGCCACCTCAATGAAAACGGTCAGGTGATTGCGCTGGATGAGCAACGGCGTAAAGACCTGCTGGCCTTGGCTAACGAGTACAACGAGGACGGCTTTCGGGTGCTGCTGGTCGCCACCCGCGAGATTCCAAAAGCCCGGAGCAAAAACCAATACAACACCGCCGATGAGCGCGACCTGGTGATTCGCGGTTTCCTGACCTTCCTCGATCCGCCGAAGGAAACCGCCGGCCCGGCCATTGCCGCGCTGCGGGACATGGGCGTGACGGTCAAGGTGCTGACCGGTGACAACGCCGTGGTCACTTGCAAAATCTGCCGCGAAGTCGGCCTCGACCCAGGCACCCCGCTGCTCGGCCAGGACATCGAGCACATGGACGACACCACGCTCAAGCTGCGGGTCGAAGAACGCACGGTGTTTGCCAAGTTGACGCCGCTGCAGAAATCCCGGGTGCTCAAGGCCCTGCAAGCCAACGGTCACACCGTGGGTTTCCTCGGCGACGGTATCAACGACGCCCCGGCCCTGCGCGATGCTGATGTCGGGATTTCGGTGGACAGCGGCACCGACATTGCCAAGGAATCGGCGGACATCATCCTCCTAGAAAAGAGCCTGATGGTGCTTGAGGAAGGCGTGCTTAAGGGCCGCGAAACCTTCGGCAATATCATGAAGTACCTGAACATGACCGCCAGCTCCAACTTCGGCAACGTGTTCTCGGTGCTGGTGGCCAGTGCGTTCATTCCGTTTTTGCCAATGCTGTCGATCCATTTGCTGCTGCAAAACCTCATGTACGACATCTCTCAGCTGGCGTTGCCGTGGGACAAGATGGACAAGGAATTCCTGCGCAAACCACGCAAGTGGGACGCGAAGAACATCGGTCGCTTCATGCTGTGGATCGGGCCGACCTCGTCGATCTTCGACATCACCACGTTTGCGTTGATGTGGTACGTGTTCGCCGCCAACAGCGTGGAAATGCAGAGCCTGTTCCAGTCCGGCTGGTTCATCGAAGGGCTGCTGTCGCAGACGCTGGTGGTGCACATGCTGCGCACGCAAAAGATCCCGTTCTTCCAGAGCACCGCAGCGTTGCCGGTGATCCTGGCGACCGGGGTGGTGATTGGCCTGGGCATCTACATTCCGTTCTCGCCGCTGGGCACATTGGTCGGCCTGGTGCCGTTGCCATGGGAGTACTTCCCTTGGCTGGTGGGCACGCTGCTGAGTTACTGCGTGGTGGCGCAGACCATGAAGACGATCTACATCCGCCGGTTCAAGCAGTGGTTCTGATCGCCTGAACACCACACTCTCTGTAGGAGCGAGGCTTGCCCGCGAAGACGGTCTGACATTCAACATTGTTGTCGACTGACATACCGCCTTCGCGGGCAAGCCTCGCTCCTACAGGTTTTGTGTTCACAGCCTCTTCGGCCTTCGGGTCTTCGATAAATGCAACACGAAATAAAGGAGAGTTCTCATGTCGGGAACGACTCTACTGCTCAACCTCGCGGGCGCCATCGCTCTGTTGCTGTGGGGCACGCACATGATTTCTTCGGCGCTGTTGCGCGGCTTCGGCACGCCGCTGCGCCACTGGATGGGCCGGCACCTGAACAACCGCTGGCTGGCCCTGCTCGCCGGCATCGGCATCACCGGCGTCTTGCAAAGCAGCACCGCCGTCAGCCTGATGGCCACCTCGTTCACCGCGGCCGGCACGTTGGGCCTGGCCCCGGCGCTGGCGGTGATGCTCGGCGCCAATATCGGTTCGACGCTGGTGGTGCAGCTGCTCAGCGCTGACATCTCGATACTGACGCCCATCGTTTTGCTGGCAGGGCTGATCATCTTCCGGCTGCGGGATGACTCACGTTTCGAGAGCATCGGCTGTGCTCTGATCGGCCTGGGATTGATGCTGATGGCCCTGCACAGGCTCGGCTCGACCTTGGCCGAAGTGGAAGCCACTCCAGTGTTCCAGCTGATCATGCAAAGCCTGGACGGCGACCTGTTGATCGCGTTGCTGGTGGCACTGATCCTCACCTGGCTCTGCCATTCCAGCGTGGCCGTGGTGTTGCTGATCGCCTCCCTCGCGGCGACAGGCATGCTCTCGGCCACCACCCTCGTCGCGTTGGTGCTCGGGGTAAACATCGGCGGTGCATTGCCGCCGGTGATCAATGCCGGATCGAGCGTCGGCCGGCGCCTGCCCCTGGGCAATCTGCTGGTTCGGGCGCTGGGCGCAGCGGCGGTGTTGCCGCTGGCCGGGTGGCTGGCGGCGCTGAACCTCGATCCGGCGGCGCTGGTGGTTTACCTGCACACCGGCTTCAACCTGCTACTGGCGCTGGTGTTCATCGGCTTCACCGGGCCCATGGCCAAACTGCTGACTCGGCTGCTGCCGGAGCCGGCGCGGGATGTCGATCCGGGCATGCCGCGCTACCTCGATGAGGCCGGGTTGGAGATGGCCAGCATCGGCCTGTCCAACGCCGCCCGCGAAGCCCTGCGCATCGCCGACATGCTCTCGGCCATGCTGGCGCGCACGCTGCAACTGTTCCACACCTCGGCGCCGGCCTGTGCCGATGAGGTGCGGCGCATCGATCAATCCACCGACCTGCTCAGCGCGGCGATTCGTGCGTACCTGGCGGACATCGGCCAGGAAGGCATCAGCGACAGCGATGCCGATCGCGCCCAGGAAATCCTCACCTTCGTGATCAACCTCGAACACGCGGCGGACATTCTTTGCAGCAGCCTCACGCAATTGGCCATGCGCCGCTTGCGTCGTGGCGAGCACTTTTCGGTGTTCGAACTGCGCAACATCGCGCCGCTGCACGAAGCGCTGCTGGACAGCCTGAGCCTGGCGATCACCGTGTTCCTGCGCGAAGACATTGCCACCGCGCACCAGTTGATCAGCCGCAAGGAAACCGTGCGCCGCCTTGAAGCCGACGCCAGCCGCCAACACTTTCGCAAACTCCAGGAGGACAAAAACACCTGGGCCGAATCCGGCGACATCTTCCAGCGGGTGCTGCGCGATTACCGTCGCGTGCATCACCACATCGCCGCCCTCGCCTATCCGTTACTGGAACGGGCCGGCGAGCCGCTGGGCGATGATCAGGCCAACGAGGTCTCGCCATGCGCGTCCTGATCTGCGCCGGCCGCCATTACACCGACAGCCGCCAGTGCCGCCGCGTGCTCGACGCCTTCCAGCGCCTGCACCCGGTGCAGGTGTTGATTCACGGCGGCAATCAATACCTGGGCGCCGACATCGAGGAATGGGCCCGGGAACACGGCGCCGACCTCGTGCGCTACCCGCCCAACTGGCAACGCCACGGCAAATTGGCCGAACGGCTGCGCAATCACTTCATGCTCCATGACAGCCGGCCCGATGTGGTCATTGCCCTGCCTGGCGGCGAAGACACCGAAGAACTGGTCGCCCAGGCTCGAGCGGTCGGGCTGCAAACCCTATCGGTGGCGGACCGCGATTGAGCGCTCCCACAGGGCAATGGTGTGAATCAATGCCTGGTCTTGCGCTCCAGCAGGCGCACGCCGAGGGACAGCGGATAACACAATGCAAAATAAATCGCACCAACGAGGATGTAGATCTCCAGCGGCATGAAATACACGCTGCTCAAATCCTGAGCCCGCAGCATCAAATCCGGTGCTGCGATCAACGAGGCCACCGAGGTGTCTTTCAGCAGCGAGATTGCCACGTTCCCGATCGGCGCCAACACAATGCGGATGGCCTGGGGCAACACTACCCAGCGCAGTACCTTGAGGTGCGGCATGCCAATCGCCTTCGCCGCTTCCACTTGCCCTTTGGGCACCGCTTCCAGACCCGAACGATAAATCTCCGACAGGTAGGCCGCCGCGTTCAATCCCAATCCGATCATGGCGGCCTGGAACGAGCTGAACTGCACGCCAACTTCGGTCAGGCTGAAGTAGACGATGAACAGTTGCACCAGTGCCGGCGTACCGCGAAAGACCTCGATGTAAATCAACGCCGCGCGGCGCAACGCCGGGCTGCCCGAGAGCCTCGCCAACGCTACCAGCAACCCGACAATCAACCCGATGACCAATGCGCCGAACGCCAATTGGAGCGTGGCCCAGGCCGCCGCTAGCAATTCGACATGGGTTGCTTCCCACAACTCGCCATAACCCATATCAATGCTCCTTCACGACTTTAAGTCGCCGTTCGGTCCGGGCCGCCCAGTGAGACAGCACCAGGCTCAACACCAGGTAAATAATCGCCAGCAGGAAGTAAATGAGGTTGGTCTGATAGGTTTCACTGACCAGCATCCGCGCTTTGAACGTCAGCTCCGGCACCGCCGCCGCCGAGGCCAGAGAGGTGTCCTTGAGCAGGCCGATGGCGAAGTTGGCCATCCCCGGAATCGCCACCTTGAACGCCTGGGGCAGCACGATGATGCGCATCGCCAGTGACCGAGTCATGCCGATGGAAAACGCCGCCTCGCTTTGCCCACGGTCGATGGTACGGATGCTTGAACGGAACACTTCCGACAAAATCGCCGCGCCGTTCAGGCCAAACCCGATGATCGCCGCACCAATCGCCGGCAACGTGATGCCGATGTAGGTCAGCCCGAAGTACAGGATGAACAACTGGGTCAGGATCGGGATGTTGCGAAACACCTCCAGGTACACGCTGGCGATCAGGCTCAGCACCCGGCTGCGCGAAAGCCGCATCAACGCCAGGCAAAACCCTAGCAACGTCGCCACCACGAACGCGGCAGCGGTCAGGCCAACCGTGGTCAAGGCACCGAGCCCCAGCACGTTCAAAAAGTACGGCAGCACCTCGATGGCTTTGTGCAGTGCAGTGGTGTCGAACATCGATCAATGCTCCTGCACGGCGCGGATGAAGTTGCGGGTGCGTTCGATCTGGCTCTCGCGAAAAATCTGCCGTGGCGGCCCTTGCTCGACGATGTTGCCATCGGCCATGAAGATCACCTGATCGGAGACACTTTCGGCGAAGTGCATTTCATGGGTCACGATAATCATCGTCATGCCCTCCTCCGCCAGCTTGCGCATGACGCCTAGCACTTCGCCGACCAGTTCCGGGTCCAGCGCCGACGTGGCCTCGTCGAACAGCATCAGCTTGGGTTGCATCGCCAGCGCCCGGGCGATGGCGATGCGTTGTTGCTGCCCGCCCGAGAGCTGTTCCGGGAACACGTCGCGCTTGGCGAACATGCCCACCTTGTTCAGCAGGTCCTCGGCCAGCTCCACCGCTTCGGCGCGGCTGCGTTGTTGCACCTTGAGCGGGCCGAGGATGATGTTGTCCAGCACCGAGAGGTGCGGGAACAGGTTGAAGCGCTGGAACACCATGCCGATCTCGGTACGCATCCGCGCCAGCTCCTTGTCGCTCATGGGCACTTTGCGGGTGCCCACCAGACGCTGGCCGATCAGTTCGTTGTCGATGTAGATGTCGCCCTTGGTCGGCTCTTCCAGGTAATTGACGCAACGCAGCAGGGTGGTCTTGCCCGAGCCGCTGGGGCCGATGAGCGAGATCTTCTGGCCCTGCTGGACGTTGAGGTCGATGCCTTTGAGCACATCCAGGCTACCGAAGGACTTGTAGAGCCCTTCGATGCGCACAAGTGGGGTTGATTCAGTCATGGGTCAATTCCTCGGCTCAGGCAAAGGCCTGACTGAAATCACGCGGCGGATGCTCGAACGGCCCGATCAGGTTGCCCTTCTCGTCGCGGTCCACGCCGATGCGCGGGTCCTTGGCCGGCGGCACCAGGTAGTCGGGGTTCTTGATGCCGTACTTGGCGAGGATCGGTTTGATCTGATCGGTGCTTTTGAGCCAGCGCAGGCCCTGGTTGATGCCATCGAACAAATCCTGGTTCTGCGGATGAACACCCCAGATCGCTTCGAACTTGGCGGTCAGGCTGGGGAATTTTTCGTCGTAGGCCATGGGGATCTGTTTGAGCTTGAGGCTCGGGTCCTGAAGGATCATGTAGTCAATGGTCGGGGCATCCAGCACGGCAAAATCCAGGCGCCCGGCTCGCACGTCACGCAGGCACGAGTCGGTGTTGTCGTAGAGCTTGACCTCCTTCACGCCTTCGATTTTCTTCATGTCCGGGATGGTGAAATAGCCGGTGATGGCACCGATGGTGCGCCCTTTCACGTCGTTGACGGTAATAGAAGTGGTGAACGGCTCGCTTTCGCGCATGATCACGTAGGCACCGGTGTAGAACACCGGGTCGGTCAACAGCAGGATCTTGGAGCGCATCGGGTTCCAGGCAAAGTTGCCGCCGAACCAGTCGGCCCGTCCCGAGCGCACCGCTTCGACCACGGCCGGGAAGCCCATGGTCAGCACATCGAGCTTGAGTTCAAGACGATCAGCGATGATTTTCAGCAATTCCAGATCGGTGCCGACCGGAACGCCTTCACGCAGCGCGCCCAAGGGCATGTCGCCCAGGCACGCAGCTGTCAGGTAGCCGGGGCGCACAGTCTTGATCGGTTGACCGGCGGCGAATGACAGCGGGATCGGGCCGACGACACTGCTCAGCAGCGCCGCCAGTGAACCGTACCCCGTGGCTTTGAGCAGCCCGCGTCGGGAGAAACCCTGGGAGTCGAATGTGAAGTAGGACATAGATCACCTATTGGGCAAATGATTGTTGTGGACCGTTTCAAGCCAAACAACGCAACCGCCATCCGTGGCTGGATGTCCCTATGATTTATGACCGTGTCGGCAACCCCGCCAGCAGGTCGGTGGCATTGACGTGGGACTGGCCGGCAGACTGCCGACGACGCTTGAGCAGCAGGTAAGCCGCCGAGACCACGCCCAGACTGACGAGACTGGCGAGGAACTGCGTGCGCAAGGATTCCTGAAAGGCCATGGCGACCAAAACGCCCGCAATCACTGCTACCACAGCATAGGACAGCCATGGGAACAGCCACATCTTGAGGGTCAGCCGGGCGGGTGCCGTGACTTCGATCTGACGCCGAACCTGGATCTGCGCCAGGGCTACAGCAAGGTACACGAAGAGCATCACGGCGCCGGACGCGTTGACCAGGAACAGGAACACGCCTTCGGGAGAAATGATCGCCGCCATGATCGCGATGTACCCGATCACACTGCTCAGCAGCACCGCCGCCCGTGGGACTTTGCGCCCGGTCAGCGTCGACAGTTTCGCCGGGGCATCACCGCGCTGACTGAGGCCAAACAGAATCCGCGACGACACGTACAACCCGGAATTAAGCGCCGAGAGCACGGCCACCAGCACCACTGCTTGCATGATCATCGCCGCGCCGGGAATGTGCAGGACTTCCAGCGCCGCCACGAACGGCGAGTGCCCAGCGACGATCTGGCCCCAGGGCACCACGCAGACAATCAGGAAGATTGAACCGACATAAAAGGTAATGACGCGAAAGATCACCGAACGGGTCATGTTCGCCACGTTCTTCGATGGGTCATCGGATTCGGCGGCGGCAATGGTGGCGATCTCGGCACCGCCCACAGCGAAGATCACCGTCGGCACGCCGGCCAGAATCGCGCTCACACCATAAGGCATGAAGCCTCGGTCATTCACCAGATTACCCAGCAATGTACGGGTGCTCGGCGCAAAGCCGAAGAGGTAGGCGCCGACCACAAAGATGAAGACGATGATGGCGAAGACCTTCAATGAAGCGAACCAGTATTCGAATTCGCCGTAGGACTTCACGGACAGGCAATTAATGGCCGTCATCACCGCCAGCAGCGTCAAGCCGATCATCCACGCCGGCAGCGGTATCCATTGCTGGAGGATGTTGGCGCCGACCACTGCTTCCACGGCGACCACGATCACCCAGAAGTACCAGTACAACCAGCCGCTGGTGAACCCGACCCAGTTGCCCAAGCCAATGCGCGCGTATTCGGTAAAGGAGCCGACACCGGGCAAGGCCACGGCCATTTCGCCGAGCATGCGCATGACCAGCATCACCACGATGCCGGCGGCGAGATAACTGAGGAATGCAGCCGGGCCAATCGCCTGGATCGTCGCGCTACTGCCCACGAACAGACCGGCACCGATGATCCCGCCGAGGGAGATCATGGTGATGTGGCGCTGACGTAAGGCGCCGCTGAGCTGTGGTTGAGCGGGGTTTGTATCGGTGGGTTGGGGCTTGTTCATCGGGTCACCTCGGCTGCGTTGTCTGGTATTGATCGACCGGATAATTTCATCGAAGACTTTGCGCGAGGGGGACAACACACCGGATACTCTGTGCCGCCCGCTGCCAGGCTGAAAAGTCGGTGGTGCCGGGGCGTGCCTGGCTGGAACGTTTTGATAGTCATGTGCGTACCTGTGGGGCTGAGCATGGCAGCCATTTTCTTATTGTGTTGCATGACAAGCATTACAACTCACACACTAATCACGGTTTTTTAGCTTGTCAATGGGCTTTGTATCGGATAAAAAGCAATACAAATTTGCTTATTGTCTTGCTACGAGCATGACAAGCAGGGATAAAGCACCATGAGTCAATTCGAACAATTGCTGGACGAGCTCAAGACCAGTGCCGCTTTACAGCGCGACAAGGCAGAAACCCTTTACGCCCAATTGGCCGATTCACTGGCCGAGGCGATCGGCAACGGCAAGCTCAAGCCAGGTGAACGTTTGCCGCCACATCGCGAGTTCGCCAGCGCACTGGGGGTGAACATCACCACGGTGACTAAAGCCATGGCGGTGTTGCAGCAAAAAGGCTTGGTGGAAAGCCGTCCGGGTCGCGGTACGCAAGTCGCCCAGCCTCGGCATCCAGCGGCACAGTTCCAGTCGGCGCCGAGCAATGACCCGGGCACCGTGGACCTGAGCGTCAACCGTCCGGCCACCGATGGCTTCAATCGGGTGCTGGCGCAATTGCTCCCACGTCTTTCCAGTGATCCGCGCTTTAGCGACATGAAGGACTATCACCCGTCCGAAGGACCGCTCTGGGCCCGAGAAGCTGCCGCACAATGGCTGCGCCATACCGGCGTAGAAGCTCATGCCAGCCAGATGCTGATCGTTGAAGGCGCGCAACACGGCATCGCCAATACGTTGCGCAGCCTGACCAACAGCGGCGATACCGTGCTGGCCGACAGCGTGACCTATCAAGGCATCAATGCCTTGTGCCGTTCGCTGGGTTTGATTCTGGTTGGGGTCGACGCCGACGCACGCGGCATGTCCCCCGAAGCGTTGCGCCTGGCCTGTGCCCAACATCAGCCACGGTTGCTGTTCCTGGTGCCGTCGATCCATAACCCGACCGCCATCACCCTCGATGCCAAGCGTCGTGAAGAACTGGCGGCGGTGATTCGCGAAACCAACTTGCTGGTGATTGAGGACGATGTGTACCGGCCGCTGCTGGATCAATCGCCGCCCTCCTTCACCTCACTGATGCCGGAACGGACGATCTACATCTCGGCCCTGTCCAAATGCATCGCGCCGGGGCTACGCATGGGTTTTGTCATGGCCCCGCAGCCTTTGGTGCAAGACATCGCCGCCATGCAGCGCATCGACTGCTGGAGCACCTCGCCGCTGACCGCGCTGATCGCCACCCGACTGATCGAGGACGGGCATGCCGATCAACTGGTTTCGGAGCAGCGCGAAGAATTGCGCATCCGCCAGGCGTTGCTAG
This sequence comes from Pseudomonas sp. Emmai, assembly GCF_055179735.1. Lineage (NCBI taxonomy): Bacteria > Pseudomonadati > Pseudomonadota > Gammaproteobacteria > Pseudomonadales > Pseudomonadaceae > Pseudomonas > Pseudomonas sp. Emmai. The sequence continues at coordinate 4,560,190 of NZ_CM143685.1, forward strand.
CCACGCACCTCGACGGTCTGGAATTCCAGCACAGCGCCACCGGCACCCACGCCTGGCTGGTACTGCCGGAACCGTGGACCGGTTCGCGCTTCGCTCGCTTGTGCCAGGACCGCGGCGTCGTGCTGCTGGCCGGCGGCGCCTTCACCTTGCGCCCGGAACTGTCGCCGCAAGCGGTACGCATCAACATCTCGGCTGCCCTGTCACGGGAGCAGTTGATCAAAGCCTTGGGCGTGATCAGCCAATTGGCGCGCCAGGGTCATCTCTATATGCACAACCGGATTTGAGGATATGACCCAGCCAGTTCATTGCGAAATTGCCGTTATCGGCGCCGGCGTTGTCGGGGTGGCGACTGCACTCTGGCTGCGTCGCCAGGGTTACCAAGTGTTGTTACTGGAACGCGAGGCGATTGCCGCCGGAGCGTCTTACGGCAATGCCGGCACCTTGGCGCCCTACGGCGTGATGCCGATTGCCCAGCCTTCACTGTTGAAGGCGATTCCGTCGCTGCTGTTTTCGAAGGAGTCTCCCTTTGTCATCAACTGGGCACGTTTGCCCCGGTTGATGCCCTGGCTGCTGCGGTTTCTCAATGAATGTCGCACCTCGCGCTGCGAGGCCAACACCCTGGCCCTGAGCAAAATACTGCAACACACCTACAGTGGTTATGCGCCGTTACTGGCTGACTGCCCCGAGGCCAATCAGCACCTGCGCCACAACGGCTGCATCTACGCCTATGGCACTGAGCAGGGTTTCGCTGGCGCCCGGGCCGCCATCGAGTTGCGCCGCTCCTTGAGCATCCCGCAGCAGGTGCTGAACGCCGCCGATGTCGAACAATTGGAACCGGCGCTGGCGGGCAAAGCGGTGGCCGGGATTCTGTTTCCCGAGTCGTCGCACATGGATGACCCCCGAGCCTTTATTGAAGCACTGGCCGCGCCGCTGGTAGCTGAAGGTGCGTTGCTTCAGGCAACGATCACGTGCTTGCAAAGGCACAGCGGCGGCCTGCACCTGCTCAGCGCCGAAGGCCAGACCTACCGCGCTGACCGGGTGGTGCTGTGTGGCGGCGCCTGGTCGGCGGGGCTGGCGCGTCAGGTCGGCGACCATATTCCGCTGGATACCGAGCGCGGCTATCACATCGAATTCGACCTGCAAGACACCCTGCTCAACCGCCCATGCTGCCCGGTGGAAAGCGCCTTCTACATGACGCCCATGGCCGGTCGCCTGCGGGTGGCGGGCACGGTGGAACTCGGCTCGATCAACGATCCGGCCAACCCTCAACGCTTTGAGTATCTGGAGCGCCATGTGCGCCGGGTCATGGGCCTGACGGAACCGGTGGCGCGCCAGTGGCTGGGCTTTCGCCCTTCGCTGCCCGATTCGCTGCCGGTGATCGGCCCGTCGCCGAACGAACCGCGACTGATCTACGCCTTCGGCCACCAACACCTGGGCCTGACCCTCGCCGGGGCGACCGGCCAATTGGTCGCCGATTGCATCGCCGGCAAGGTCCCGGGCTGGCTGGACAGTTTTTCCGTGCAACGTTTCTAAGTCACGCCATTTCACAGGAGAGCAGTTGATGCCAATCATCGAGCGCAAACACACCAATCAGCGCATGAGCCAAATCGTTATCCACGGCAATACGGTGTTCCTGGCCGGCCAGGTAGGTGAAGCTCACCACGATATCGCTGATCAGACTCGCGATGCTTTGGCACGAGTCGATGCCTTGCTCAAAGAGGCCGGCTCGACCCGGGAACATCTGCTGCAAACCACCATCTGGCTGGCCGACATGGCGGACTTCGACGCCATGAACACAGTGTGGGATGCCTGGGTGCCAAAAGGACATGCACCGGCGCGGGCCTGCGGCGAGGCAAAACTGGCTGATCCGCGGCTGCTGGTGGAAGTCATCGTGAGTGCCGCGCGGGTGTGAACAAGGCTGATTACAAAACCTGTGGGAGCGGGCTTGCTCGCGAATGCGTCGTATCAGTCGATATCTGCATCCACTGACCCACTGCATTCGCGAGCAAGCCCGCTCCCACATTGGATCGTGGGCCGAGCACAGAATTTGTGTTCTGCCTTCAGCGATACCGCGCGGCCGCCGCGGAGTGGCCAAACGAACCGCTGAGCACCTGGCGCTGGGCCTCGTAGGCATCCCATTTCTCGCCTTCATGCAGGCCCGGGATGGTCACCACTTCGCCCTGGGCCAACCCAACCAGCGCGGCATCGACCATGTCCTGGGCCGACATCACGATCTCTTGCGGCAGGTTTTCCACCGGGTTGCCGGCCTCGCTCCAGAAATCAGTGGCGGTGGCGCCGGGCAGTACGGCCTGGATGCGCACGCCTTTGTCGGCGAGTTCATGGTGCATGGATTGGCTCAAGCCCAGCACGAAGGCCTTGGTCCCGCCGTACACGCCGTTGAGGATTTGCGGGGCGATGGCGACGATCGAGGCGATGTTGATCACGGTCCCGGCGCCACGGGCGACGAAGCCGGGCACTGCGGCGTAGGCCAGGCGCATCAGCGCGGTGACGTTGAGGGTGATCATGTCTTCCATGTCATCCACCGGGCTGCCGAGTAGCGGCATCACCCCGCCGACCCCGGCGTTGTTGACCAGCAAGGTGATGCTGGCGTCGGTGCGCAGGAGGGTTTCGACGCGCAGCAGGTCAGCCTTGTCTTTGAGGTCGGCGGCAACCACTTCAACGGCACGCCCGGTTTCATTGCTCAACTGGTTGGCCAGGGTGTTCAGTTTGTTTTGGCTGCGGGCCACTAGAATCAAGTCATACCCTTGCCGTGCGAGGCGGTCGGCGTAGACCGCGCCGATGCCGGAAGAAGCGCCTGTGATCAGCGCGGTGCCTTTGGATGAAAGTGTCATTTTGGATTTCCTTCACAGTGAGGCGATCAGTTCGCCGGGTGTGAACAGTTATAAATGGGCTGACACTTGTCTCAAATGACGTTTAAAGTACGTTTTTCGGACACGACCTTTTTGAGGGCACAGCAATGACTTCCGTGGCGTTTGTGGTGTTCGAGGGTTTCCAGTCCATGGCGCTGGCGGCGATGCCGGTGTTTGAGTACGCCAATTTCAGTGCGGGCGAACCTTTGTATGAAGTCAGCGTGTTGTCCGAAGATGGCCGCACGTTGCGCGCTTCCGGCGGATTGAGCGTGGGCACTGAGGCATTCGACGATCGGGTGTACGACACCGTGATCGTGGTCGGTGGCGATTCCATCATCGAGCAGGCACCCGACGCGGTGCTGACGTATGTGCGCGGCAGCGTGAACACCGCACGGCGCACGGCATCGATTTGCTCCGGGGCGTTTGTGCTGGCCCAGGCCGGGTTGCTGGAAGGACGCCGCGCCACGACGCATTGGGCGTATGCCCGAGAGTTGCAGGCACGGTTTCCGGCGATCAAGGTCGAGGAAGACCGGATTTTCGTGATCGACGGCTCGATCTGGACCTCGGCCGGCATGACTGCCGGCATCGATTTGGCGCTGGCCATGGTCGAGAAGGACCACGGCGCCGAACTGGCCCGGGCGGTGGCGCAGAAACTGGTGATGTACCACCGGCGTGCGGGCGGTCAGTCGCAGCACTCGGCGTTGCTGGAACTGGAGCCGAAATCCGACCGCATCCAGACCGTGCTTGGCTACGCCCGGGAACACCTGACGTCGGCGCTGTCGGTGGAACAACTGGCGGACGTGGCGCGGCTCAGCCCGCGGCAATTCAGCCGGGCGTTTCGTGCTGAAACCGGGCAATCGCCAGCCAAGGCGATTGAGAACCTGCGCCTGGAAGCGGCGCGGCAGTTGCTCGAACGGGGGCGATTGACGCTGGATCAGATTGCCGAGGAAAGTGGGTTCAGTGATCGGCGGCGGATGCGGGAGGCGTTTTTAAGGGCATTCGGCCAACCGCCGCAGGTGATTCGGCGTAATGCCAGATCGGCGTGACGATATTTTCAAGCCAGACACCAAACCTGTGGCGAGGGCGCTTTTGTGGCGAGGGCGCTTGCCCCCATTGGGTCGCGAAGCGGCCCTGCATTCGTTCAATGCTACCGAGTTGCCTGGTTTGACGACTGCTGCGCAGCCGAACGGGGTGATGCGGCATTCCGACAAGCCCCCTCGCCACAAAAGCGGTCTCGCCACAGGATTATCGATTGGCTCTAGATTCTCTCAATTGAACAACTCCTACACTGGTTGTATGCCATGTGTGGAGCTAACCATGAAAATCTCACCCAAATTGGCGTTTTTCGCCGTCATCTCCACCCTCGCCTACCTCGGCCTCGCCGTGTGGGGGCTCGGCGGATTCGCCGCGTTTTTTTCCCGTGGCTCGCTGGTGGTCGTGGCGCTGGCCACGGTGGTGATGGCGGTTGCCTCGCTGTTCACCGAGGTCAACCTGAGTTCCGGCGAACGGGAAGACCGGGGCAATCGCTGGGTGCTGCCGGTGTTCGGGATTATCGGGTTGCTCAGTGGATTCCTGCCCGCCTACACCGACCGCATCGACTTCTGGTCCTTCGGTGGCGAAGGCGTGCGTTGGCTCGGTGCGCTGCTGTTCAGCCTCGGCGGCGCGCTGCGGTTGTGGCCGGTGTTTGTGCTGGGCAAGCGTTTCAGCGGGTTGGTGGCGATCCAGCCGGGGCACACGCTGGTGACGGACGGAATTTATAGAACGCTGCGCAACCCCAGCTACCTGGGGCTGATGGTCATTGGCATCGGCTGGGCGCTGGCGTTTCGTTCGGTGGTGGGACTGGTGTTGGCGGGGTTGACGTTGATCCCGCTGATTGCGCGGATTCATTCTGAAGAAGCGCTGCTGCGGGCGCAGTTTGGCAGCGAATATGAGGCATATTGCGACAAGACCTGGCGGCTCATCCCCGGCATTTACTGACCCACCCTGTCCCCTGTAGGAGCGAAGCTTGCTCGCGAAGGCGTCGTGTCAGTCAACATTGAATTTGGCTGACACGACGCCTTCGCGAGCAAGCTTTGCTCCTACAGAGGACGTTGTTCGATCAGAGAGAATGCAGGCGAATCCGGCCATCGGCATCGACGCGAACTTCGACGGCATCGTAATCAGCCATCGTGTCGTGGGGCGTCTGGATCGGGTGGTCGTGGGTCGAGGTAATCACCAGCAAATCCGCCTCCGCCGCTTCCGCCGCCTGAATCCCCACGGTGGCGTCTTCAAAAATCAAACACTCCCGAACGTCCAGCCCCAATCGCTGAGCCGCCAGTCGATAACCCGCAGGATCAGGCTTGCCCGCCTTCACCTCCTCAGCCGTGACCATCACTGAAGGCTGCGCAATCCCCGCCGCCGCCATGCGTCGTAACGCCAGCGCCCGGGGTGCAGAGGTGACAATCGCCCACTGATCGGCCGGTAAAGTCTTCAGAAAACGCGCCGCACCGGCCACCTCGACAATCCCTTCCACATCCTCGATTTCCGCCTCGGTGATAAACGCCGCTTCAGCTTCTGCATCCAGTTCCGGCAAGCCCTGACGGTTGATGGTGTCGATGGCGCGAGCGCCGTGGATGGTCGGCAGGAAGGTGGCGACGTTGATCCCGTGGCGCACGGCCCAGGCCGTCCATATCCGCTCGGCGGCGGCGATGGAGTTAAGGACGGTGCCGTCCATGTCGAACAGAAAGGCGCGGTAAGGGGTGTTGAAGACGGATGTTTGAGCAGGCAAAAGACAGCTTCCTATCGCAAGGGGCCAGGCGGTGTGTCAGGCAATGTACCACCGCCGGCCGGTTACGCCAGCGGCCGCCGGGATTTCAAGGCGCCTTCCACGCAATCGAGCAATTGCCCCAGCGCCCAGGGCTTTTTGATAAACGACACGTGGTGCCGCACCCCGGAGCTTTCCGGGGTTTCGAAACCGGACATGATCATGATCGGCTTGTCCGGCCAGCGATCGCCGAATTTGTTGGCCAAGTCCGCGCCATTGAGCTTGCCGGGCATGGTGATGTCCGTCAGCAACATCCGCACCTTGCCTGCGTGCTCTTCCAGATACTCAGACGCCGCATCCGCGCTGACGTGCGGCGCCACGACAAAGCCTTCGTCCTGAAGAATTTCGCAGAGGAATTCCAGAATCAGCGGGTCGTCCTCCACCACCAGGATCAAGCCGCCAGGTAACGACTCGCCCGCCATTTTTGTTGGATTCATGACCTGACCACTCCCTGATTGCACCAATGATTTTGCGGCTAAAATCCGCCACCTATCTGGTATGAGCGGCTTACTGGGCGGAAATTCATTTTTGATACAGCCAGAGGTGAAATCAGGCGTCCTGCAGGATCAGGTCGGCACCCTTCTCGCCATCATCAGCACCGCGGCGTGGGTATTACCGCTGGCGACATTGGGGAAAATCGAGGCGTCGACGATGCGCAGACCGTCGAGACCATGGACCTTTGCCTGGCGCATGATAGATTTGCCGGTCTATCAGGTGCAGTTCAAACGCCTCGACGCAAAGCATTCATTATTCCGGGCTCCTATTTCGATGGCCGAAAAAATCGCTTCAAGCATCTGGTGTTGGTATGGCCAGGATGAATACCAAAAGGTCATCCTTCTCGGCGAACTCTGCCCGGCATTGGAGTTTCTAGCCCTTGATGCTCCGGCGCAATGCAACGCGATCAGTTGCTGCCTGGAATGCAGTTTTGACGATGACGTCACCTGCCATATCGACGCTTTTTTGCGGGACTTTGCAGGTCCGGTTGCACCTCAGTTGCGCCAGGCGCTCGAAGGTTTGCAAACGCGCTATTACAACTTGAGCGAGGCGTCGATCCGGTTCCGCGAGGGAGAACGATTCACGCAGGACGAATGGCAGGAGATGCGGGTTTTAGCGCGTAATGCGCTGGAAATGATTGGCTGGGGAGAGATAAAGGCTGATATGGGGTCACTGGTCAGCGATTGTCGGGCTCAGCTGAAAAAATGAGGGCCATGGCATTCGTAAACAAAAGCTGCAGATTGGCAAAAAAAGAGCCGGCCTCCCCCAACGGGCGGCCGTCTCTTTCAGGCGAGTTACTGTGACATCGCGTCTTTTTTCATGGCGTCTTTGCTCATGCCGTCTTTGGACATGGCGTCTTTCTTCATCGCGTCCTTGCTCATAGCGTCTTTGGACATGCTGTCTTTCTTCATCGTGTCCTTGGCCATGGAGTCCTTTTTCATCGTGTCTTTTTTCATGTTGTCTTTGGACATCGCATCTTTGGACATCGAGTCTTTGCTCATGCTGTCGTTGCTCATGGTGTCGGCGGCGTACACGCTGGCGACGCCCATGGCCAAGAACAGGGACAGTGCGGCGGTGGCTAACTTCTTCATGGTGCAGTTCCTTTTGGGGTTGGGGTTGTTACGGTCAAGTGTCCGGGCGTGCATCAGCTGCCACCGAACCAGTTGTAGCCCTGGTCTTCCCAGTAGCCGCCGCTGTAGGTGTTGCTGACGAAAATCGCCTGAATGTGTTTGGGGTTCTTGTAGCCAAGCTTGGTGGGCATGCGCAGTTTCATCGGGAAGCCGTACTCGCGGGGCAGCACGGCGCCGTCGTAGGTCAGGGCCAGCAGGGTTTGCGCATGCAGGGCCGTGGCCATGTCGATGCTGGTGTAGTAGTCGTCGGCGCATTTGAAGCCGACGTACTTGGCGCTGGTGTCGGCGCCAATGCGCTTGAGGAAGTCACTGAAGCGCACGCCGCCCCAGCGGCCGATGGCGCTCCAGCCTTCGACGCAGATGTGCCGGGTGATCTGGTCGGTCTGGGCCATGGCCCGCAGTTCTTCGAGGCGCCAGTTGCGTTTGTCGGCGACCAGGCCGGTGACTTCCAGCCGGAAGCTTTCTTCCTCGACGGTCGGTGCTTCGTCGATGCCGTAGAAGGCATTGAACGGGAACGGTCGGGTGATCATCGACTCGGGATAGGTCGGCGCCATGGCGTTGGGGTTGAACAGCCAGCCCTGGACCCGATCGTTGAGGCGGGACATGGAGGACAGCGCGGTTTCGACGCTGTCGTTGTCGGTGATGTTGCAACCGGACAACATGGCCACCCCGCCGAGGGTCAGGCCGCGTAGCAGGAACGAGCGCCGGGAACGGTCTTCGATTTGCGGCGCCAGTACCTTCCGGGCTTCGCTGAGGATGGACGACTCGTCGAGTCCTTCGATGCGCTTTTTCATACCGGCTCCTTGCGGCCAACAATCATGGCCCACAGCGTTTTCGGGACCAGCAGTACCATCACCAGATGCACCACGATGAAGCCCACCAACAGCGCCATCGCGATGAAATGCACCTGCCGCGCCCCTTCGTAACCACCCAGCAATTCACGCAACAACGGGAACTGCACGGACTTCCACAGCACCAGCCCGGACACCACCATCAGCGTGATGTCGAGCATGACGAACAGGTAGGCGAAGCGCTGGACCTGGTTGTAATGACTGAGGTCGGCGTGCCCCAACCGCCCTCTCAGTGCCGCCCACAGGTCATGCAGGATGCCTTTGGGCGATACCGGGAAAAACCGGCGCAACAGTCGACCGCTGGCAATGTTGATGGTCAGGTAAATGAGGCCGTTGATGGCGAGGAACCACATCGCCGCGAAATGCCATTGCAGCGCCCCGCCGAGCCAGCCACCGAGGGTGATCGACGCCGGGAAGCTGAAATCGTAGAGCGGCGAGGCGTTATAGATGCGCCAGCCGCTGCTGATCATGACCACGACCGCCAGGGCGTTGAGCCAATGGGTCAAACGCAGCCAGCGTGGGTGGCTGGCCTTGGGTGAAGCAGTTGGCTGCGACATGTCCGGCTCCTTGTTTGTTGTTCGATGGGCCGAGTATGGAAGCCAACTGTTCGCCAAATCCTCACGTAAAGTTAAATTAATCGTGATAACTATCCGGACGTCCCCGGGATTCATTTGTGGTTAAAATGCCGCCCACTCACATTGCCGACGTTGCCCGATGAACCCTGACGCCCTCGCCACCCTGCACACCCACCTGCTGACCGCCCTGGCCACCGCCCCGGCCGAAACCCGCCGCTTGTTCCACGGCCGTGGGCGTTGCTGGCCGGGGCTGGAGCAGTTGACCGTCGACTGGTTGCAGGGGGTGGTGCTGGTGTCGCTGTTCAAGGAGCCGGAGCCGCAACAGCTGGAGGATCTGAAGCAACTGCTGATGGGCCTCACCGGGGCCGCCGAATGGCAGCAATCCGGCGCGCATACATTGTTGCTGCAACACCGTTACCTGCTGCAAAGCACCACCGAATGGCTGCTTGGGGATGCGCTGGAAGAAATGACCATCACCGAGGGCGGCCTGAAGTATCGGGTGGACCTGGGCCGTAAACAGAACGCCGGGCTGTTCCTCGACATGCGCTACGGCCGCGATTGGGTGCGAGCGAATGCGGACGGCAAGCGGGTGTTGAACCTGTTCGCCTACACCTGCGGGTTTTCGGTCGCGGCCATCGAGGGTGGTGCGGCGCACGTGGTCAACCTGGACATGTCCAGTTCGGCGCTGAGCCGTGGCCGTGATAACCATCGGCTCAATGGCCACGACGTGAGCCAGGTGACATTCCTCGGCCACGACCTGTTCAAGTCCTGGGGCAAAGTGATTGGCAAGGGACCTTATGACCTGGTGATCATCGATCCGCCATCGTTTCAGAAAGGCAGTTTTTTGCTGACCAAGGATTACCAGCGGGTGCTGCGTCGGTTGCCAGAACTGCTCACCGAACAGGGGACGGTGCTGGCCTGCATGAATGATCCGGCGTTTGGTTCGGACTTTTTGATTGACGGCGTTACCCGTGAGGCGCCGAGTTTAAGTTTTGTCGAGCGGCTGGAGAATCCGCCGGAGTTTCCGGATGCGGATATTGAGTGCGGGTTGAAGGCGTTGGTGTTTCGGCAGGGCTAGCTGAAGATCAAAAGATCGCAGGCTTCGCCAGCGCCTACATTGACCGCGTGAAAACCCGAGCCTCAACGCGGCTGCAGCACCAACGCAAACAACTCCCCATGCCCGCTGACATTGAGTTTGTGGTAAAGATTGCGCCGATGCACCTTCACCGTTTCCGGGGAGATGCTCAGTTGTTGGGCGATGGCTTTGCTGGAGAAGCCCTGGAGGATCAGGCGCGCAGTCTCGACTTCACGCACCGTCAACCGTGCGTCGAAACGATCGAGCAAGGTCGCCAGATCCCCGGCCACCGTCGTTGGCCCTTCCGGCGGCACCAATTGCAGATGTCGGCCCATCGCCGCCAGCACCCAGTCGCGCACGCATAGAAGTCGGCCGTGTTCTTCGGGCGTGAAACGCGTCGAACGACCCAGCGACAAACCGAGCACGGCGCCGTCCACATTAATCATGAACTGCAATTCATCGCCGCCCACCACCGAGCGGAAGTAACTCTGGTAGTACTCGCTCTGCTGAAACTGGTCCGGGGCCACTGAATCGAGGCTGTGCAAGCCGTCAGTGATGCCGGCGCAGGCTGCCTGGTAGAAGGGATCGATCAGGTACATGCCGGCGCTGTAGTCAGCCAGTTCCTCCTCCTCGTGCGCGCTGGCACGGGAGTCGAAATCGATCAGCAGCTGCGGCACCCGCCCCGCCTGCATCACCGCGACCAAAGCATTATCCAGCGGCACCAGCAACCGCAAGGTATCCACCAGCGCCCGCCAGAAACCGTCGCGGCCCAGCGCGCCAAACACTCGGGCCAGCCCTTGGTGCACCGGCAACTCTTTCAGCAACGCCTCCACGCTCTACCCCTTTTGTGTAACCCATGATGGGAATGGGTGACGAGCACCCCGGTCGATACGCTGCATGCACTTATTGACCACCGGCCTGTAGCAGGCCAGGAGTGCCGCATCATGAGTCGTCATCGCACGTATATCAACCTGGGACTGGGCGCCTGTCTGTCGGCCTGGATAGCAGCCGCAGCGGCGGATGAACCGACCGTGCACGTCTACAACTGGTTTGACTACATCGGCCCGACCACGCTGAAGGATTTCCAGCGCGACACCGGGATCAAACCCGTCTATGACACCTTCGACAGTGGCGAAGTACTGGAAGCCAAGCTGATGACCGGTCACAGCGGTTACGACGTGGTGGTGGCCAGCAACTTCATTCTGCCGGCCCTCATCAAGGCCGGAGCCTTGCAGAAACTGGACCGTAGCCAGTTGAGCAATCTGCACCACATTGACCCGGTGTTGCTGGAAAAGCTGCGCGCGAACGACCCGGATAACCAATACGCCGTTCCTTACCTGTGGGGCACCGACGGCATTGGCTACAACGTCGACAAGGTCCGCGCGGTCCTCGGCGATCAGGCGCCAGTGAATTCTTGGGACCTGCTGTTCAAAGAAGAAAACCTGGCCAAGCTCAGCCAATGTGGCGTGGGGATTCTGGACGCTCCAGCCGAGGTCATCCCGATCGCCCTGCACTACCTCGGCCTGCCGCCCAACAGCAGCAACCCCGCGGACTACAAGAAAGCTGAAGCGCTGATGCTCAAGTTGCGTCCGCACATCACCTATTTCAATTCGTCGAAGATCCAGACCGACCTGGCCAACGGCGATATCTGCGTCGCCCTGGCGTGGTCCGGCACCGTGTTCGGAGCCATGCAAGCCGCCAATGAAGCGGCGAAGGGTGTAAAGATCGAATACAGCATCCCGGTCGAAGGTGCGCCGATGTGGTCCGATAACCTGGTCATGGTCAAGGACGGCAGCAATCCACAACAGGGGCTGGCCTTTATCAACTACCTGCTCCTTCCCGAAGTTGTCGCCCCCGCTACTAACCTGGCGCTCACCGCCAATGCCAACAAAGACGCGACGGTGTTGCTCTCGGACGAGGTGCGCGGGTACAGCAACATCTACCCCTCCGCCGAAGTGATCGCCAAGGCATTCACCCTGCAACCGCAGCCCCACGAGATCGAACGTGTGCGCACGCGCTCCTGGAGCAACATCAAGAACGGTCAGTAAAAACACCGCCGTCCCCTGTAGGAGCAAAGCTTGCTCGCGAAGAGGCCATCCCATTCAACAAAGATGTCGCCGCCTGATCTACCGCTTTCGCGAGCAAGCTTTGCGCCTACAAGGGGCCTGCCAATGAGTTTGACTTGAACATGAGAACGACAATGAAACCACGTGCCCGCGACCTGAATATCCAGTTCGGCCAACTGCAACCCGGCCCGTTCAATGCCATCACTGATGTACCCGGCGTGCGGGTCGGCCACAGCGATGTGCGCGGCCGCACCGCCAACGGCCGCGACATCCTCACCGGCGTTACCGTGATCGAACCTCGCGCCGGTTCCACCAGCCAGCAGCCGTGTTTTGCCGGGGTCCATGTGCTCAACGGCAATGGCGATGCGACCGGTCTGGAATGGATTCGCGAGGCCGGGCTGTTGACCAGCCCCATCGCCTTCACCAACACCCACAGCCTCGGCGTGGTGCGCGATGCGCTGATTGTGCTGGACCGCGAGCAGCAACCGGACGACGGGCGACTCTACTGGAACATGCCGGTGGTGCTGGAGACGTTCGACGGTTTGCTCAACGACATCAACGGTTTTCACGTGACGCCCGAACACGTGGCCGAAGCCCTGAATACAGCCGTCGGCGGACCGGTCACCGAAGGTAATGTCGGTGGCGGCAGCGGCATGATCTGCCATGAATTCAAGGGTGGGATCGGTAGTGCGTCGCGCCGTTTGAGCAGCGCTCAGGGTGGCTGGACGGTGGGCGCCATCGTCCAGGCCAACCACGGCATTCGCAACGAATTGCGCGTCGATGGTTACCCGGTCGGGCGCTATATGGAAAAGGCTGACTCGCCGTTTCTCAAGGCGTCGCTGCCGCATCCGGGCATGGGCTCGATTGTCGTCTGCCTCGCCACCGATGCGCCGTTGCTGCCGCACCAATGCACCCGCCTCGCGCAACGTGCCAGCCTCGGCCTGGCCCGCACCGGCGGGGGCAATGAAGACCACAGCGGCGACATCTTCATCGCCTTCGCCACGGGCAATGATGTGCCGCCCGCGGCGTATGAAAGCAAGAAAGCGCCGACCTGCGACAACCTGCGCATGGTCAACAATGACCACATCAGCGAACTGTTTCTGGCCGCGACCGAAGCCGTCGAGGAAGCGATCATTAATGCCCTGCTGGCGGGTGAAACGGCTGAGGGTAACGGGCATGCAGTGCCGGGGCTGGATGCCACAACACTGCTCGATGCCTTGCGCCAGGCAGGTTGGCCGGGAGCCCAATAAAAGAACCTCCCGAAGTCGCTGACACCACCGCAACGGGGGATGCTCATGGATCGCAGGCGTCCCCCGTACATATCGATCGCCACGCTGCTTCTGCCAGCAGGTCCCGATAATCCTTCGGCCGTCCCTTCACCCGCCCCGACAACCACGTCCGGCAGTAGCTTTGCGCCTGACCGATGATCAGCGACGGCATCAATTCCGCCGGAACCCCTTTCAACTCATCGCCCCGCTCCGGGGCTGACAGCCACTCCCACAACTGGCGGTTGCGGGTTTTGTTGCGGGTCGCCAATTCATCCTTGAGCGGTCCTTTGGTCACGGCAAATCGCGCGTGGTACTGGAACCGTGCCCACTCGGGCTGGTTATCGACCCAGTCCACATAACTGTGCACCAGCGCGTAAACCCCGGCGCGCGTCGTTTCGGCGTCGGCCAGATAGCTGTCGCGAAGCTGCGCCTGATCGTCCAGCGCAGTGAAAAACAGCGCCGCCACCAAGCCTTCCTTGTTGCCGAAATGGTGGTAGATCGCACCGACGCTGGTATCGCATTCGGCGCGGATCATCTCGATGGTCGTGGCCTCGATCCCCTGCTCATTGAACAGCTTGAGGGCTTTTCGAAAAATGTCGCGCTTGAGTTCGGCTCTTCGTCCGGGGTAGCAGCGCTCGAGTAAATCTGCAGTTTCCATGCTGAACACAAGCCCAAAAAATCAACGGTAAGGCAGACACCTGCCCACGGATAAGTCGCGCTAGGTTGACAGATTTCCCATCGACAGAATACTGTTCCGTAACAGAACATTATTCTGTTACGGAACATCATTCTGTTAATCCCCCCCTCAGCGAGGCTTCAACATGAACCAGGTTCTCAGCCTGTACACCAGCGCCGGCCCCGACGCGTTCAGCAAAATGGTGTGCCAGATGGCGCCCTACTTCAGCACCATCCACCCGGTTTTCTCGGCACTGCGCCAAGGCTATGCGAGCGTGCAGGTGCCGTTTTCCAGGGAAATCACCAACCACCTGGGCACCGTGCATGCGATCGCCCTGTGCAATGCCGCGGAACTGGCGGCCGGCACGATGACCAACGTGTCAATTCCCGAAGGCGCGCGCTGGATTCCGAAAGGCATGACGGTGGAGTACCTGGCCAAGGCCAAGACGGATGTGACGGCGGTCGCGGATGGGGAAGCGGTGGACTGGCTGACCGAGGGCGACAAGATGGTGCCGGTGGACATTCACGATGCCGAGGGCAAGAAGGTGTTCACGGCGCGGATCACCATGAACGTGAAGCTTTCCTAAACACTTTTAACTGTAGGAGCGAAGCTTGCTCACGAAGGGGCCGGCACATCCAACATTGATGTCGGCCAACAGGACGCCTTCGCGAGCAAGCTTCGCTCCTACAGGGGGGATGTGTGGTCAGACCAACCGCAATCTCGGCGCCATGGCTGGCACGGCCTCATCACCCAACCGCCCGCGCACAAACTCATTGGCCTTGCGCGTCAACTGATCCAGATGCCGGTCGCGCTGTTTCTCGGCATCGGTCATCGCCCGTTTGCCGTGCTTTTGCAGCAGGTAGGTATGAATCTGCCGCACTTCCAACGCGCTGTAGATCGGTGCCGTGTCCAGCACCGCCATCAGGCCGTCGGTCCCGTGATCGCGGGTGTTCATCAGCACTTGCGTGGCGCGCACACCCAGCACCTGGAAGCCCATCGCTTCAAAATACGGGACCTTTCCAACGCTGCACGTCAACTCAGCGTGAGGGTAGCGGCCGACCATTTCCCGCAGCATCGCCCGGGCAACACCCTGGCCGCGATAGCTGGCATCGACGGCCATATAGGCCACACCGCACGCCTCGGGATCGTCCTTGACCGGCAGGTACAGCACGAAGCCGATGACCTTCTCGGGGTCGTCCACATCCGTCGCCACGATCAACTCGACCGCCAGCCCCTTGGCCCCGTTCAACGCCTCCAGATACAGGTGGACCTCATAGCCGATCGCGTATTGGTACACGTTGTACAGCAGGTTGCTTTGCGGCAGAGCGACCGCGCTGATGTCGGTCAGGTTGTCGACCACCAGTTGCAGGATCTGGCTGGTGATGTGCTCGGGGCACGGGGTTTTGAAATGGCTGATCTGGGGCATTGCGCGACTGACTCCGGCGGTTAAGGCGTACCCGCGACGTGAAGAATGCGTCGCGAGTGCGGCCATCATAACGCGCGACGGGGCAATTCCCCGAAACTGAGGGGTTGCCCCAGCGAAACAGGCTTTCTCA
The DNA here is from genome assembly GCF_055179735.1 of Pseudomonas sp. Emmai. Lineage (NCBI taxonomy): Bacteria > Pseudomonadati > Pseudomonadota > Gammaproteobacteria > Pseudomonadales > Pseudomonadaceae > Pseudomonas > Pseudomonas sp. Emmai. Next base: position 4,575,555 of record NZ_CM143685.1, read on the forward strand.
CACAAATAAAAATCAATGCAACCCGTTGATTAGCAAACGGTTTAAACAAAAAATCGCCCATGGCGCGGCTTTTGCTTTGTTCCTCTTTAACGCACCGACGGCCCTCGCTTCCAGGTGATGGCTGCTCTCGCCGTGCCGGCCTGACGCAAGGGGAAAAAAAAATGAAAAGCCCAGCATCGGAGCACCGTTGGCCCAGCCGTTTGCTGGGTTCGGGTGTCGCCTCCGTCATGCTCATCACCTTCAGCCTGACCACAGTCAGCGCTGCACCGATCGATGATGTCGGGCAACCGCCCCCCACGGATCCCTCGGCCTTTACCAATCCCCCGGCCGATCCCAAGGCTGCGCTGGAAGCACTGAAAACCTTGCCTGAGGCCAATCAAGGCGCGATTGCCCTGCCCAATGGCGTGTTCGGCGACCGCACTACACCACGGGCCGACAACGTATTGCCCCCGTCTCTGCAAACGTCGTTCAACTTCCCCACCAATGGCAAACCCAGCCCCTTGTTTGGGGCCGAGCCTTTTACCCAGCAATTGCTGTTATTCGAAGAGTTCGGCACGGAAAAACTCGACCCGACCACCCCGCCACCGACCCTGACCTTCCCGGTGCCGACCCTCGGCCCGGCGCCCCAACAAGACCCGAACAACGTCGCCCGCAGCGGTCCATCCAGTGCCGCAATCGAAGCCTTCATGCGTCAGCCGGGGTTGTTTCCGTTTCCGGCGCAGTTCTCCAATGTGCTGGACCGCAACCCCTGGAAGGCACAGATCGAAGCCTTCCTCAACCGCCACCCGGTGGGTTCGCCCGCCGAGGGCCGGCCACCGGGCAAAGGCTGGTCGCATCAGCGCTGGAACGAGTTCTATCCACAGGTCGCCTTCAAAACCGTGCAAGCAGGCGCCAAACTCAATGGCGGCATGCGCGACCGTAAGCAATTGCATAACTACGCCGTCGGTGAATTCGGCCCCGGCGGGCTCTACTACCAGACCTCGGACATTCCGACCACGACGGGCACCACCAAAGGCATCGATACCCGGTTCCACCCCAGCATGCCGGTTCAGAATCACAATGCGCTGTGGACCTTCGACGGCACCTTTCCGCCCAAATTGCTCATGGTGCGTTACGGCCAACCGGTGCTGATGCGGCACTACAACGCCCTGCCGATAGACCCGGCCGCCAACATGGGTTTCGGCCTGCACACCATCAGCACCCACGAACACAACGGGCACTCGCCGGCAGAAAGCGACGGCTATACCAACGCGTTCTTCTTTCCGGGGCAGTACTACGACTATCGCTGGCCGCTGCAACTGGCCGGCTACGACACGATCAACACCACCGCCCAGGACCCGCGGGCGGCGTTCCCCTGCTCACCGGGCGAAACCCTGTACGTCAACGACGCCAACCCCGGCCTCAAGACCTGTGACCACGGCAGCATCAAGATTCGTGGCGACTGGCGCGAGACCATGAGCACTCACTGGTTCCACGACCACATGCTCGATTTCACCGCACAGAACGTCTACAAGGGCAACGCGGTGATGATGAATTACTACAGCGCCCTCGACCGCGGCAACGAAGCCATCGACGACGGCGTCAACCTGCGCTTGCCCAGCGGTTCGGCGCTGCCCTGGGGCAACCGCGACTATGACGTCAACCTGCTGGTGGCCGACAAGGCCTGGGACGAGAACGGTCAGTTGTGGTTCAACCCGTTCAACACCGACGGCTTTCTCGGCGATCAGATCCTGGTCAACTGGCAGTACCAGCCACGCCTCAAAGTGCGTGCGCGCAGCTATCGCTTCCGCATCCTCAACGGCTCGGTGTCGCGCTTCTTCAAGTTGGCCCTGGTGCGTGAAATCAGCGGCAACGGCGGCGAGTTTCCAGGGCCGGCGGGCTCGGGGGTTTCCTACAATCGCGTGCCGTTCCATATGATCGGCAACGACGGCAATCTCATGGAACACACGGTGCCGTTCGACGGCAGCATGGACCTGGACGGCGACGGTGACCGTCAGGACCACAACGCGATCCTGCCGACCCAAGGCATTGCCGAACGCTACGACATCATCGTCAACTTCGCGAAAAACGGCATCCAGCCCGGCGACAAGCTGTACTTCGTCAACCTGCTGGAACACCGCACCGGCAAAGGCCCGGAGAAGAACGAACTGGCCCTGGCGGACGTGTTGTCCGAGAAATACAAAGCGGTGATCAAGCAGACCAGCAAAGGCCCGCAATGGGACAAGGGCGACCCGGCCGTCGGCAAGTTCCTGCAACTGCTGGTCCAGCCCTACAGCGGCCAGGACCTGAGCATGAACCCCGCAGACTTCGAACCGGCCAAACCCGGCAAGCCCGCCGGCAAGACAATGATCCCGTTGACCATCGACCGCGATAACCCCAGCGACCAGGCCAAACTCAAACTGGCGCGGCATCGTCATTTTGTATTCGGTCGCTCCGACGGCACCGACGAGGCGCCCTGGACCATCAAGACCGACGGTGGCCTGGGTTACGACATGGACCCGCGCCGCATTAGTGCTGCGCCGCAATTGGCCAACGGTCCGACCGACGCGGGCTATGCCGGTGACGGCACCCTTGAGGTGTGGAAAATCGAGAATGGCGGCAACGGCTGGAACCACCCGGTGCACGTGCATTTTGAAGAAGGGGTCATCCTCAGCCGCGACGGCAAAGCGCCGCCGGAATGGGAAAAATGGGCGCGCAAGGACGTCTATCGTATCGGTGAAGGCATCGACAGTTCCGTGGATGTGGAAATGGCGATCCACTTTCGTGAGTTCGCCGGAACCTACATGGAGCATTGCCACAACACCCAGCACGAAGACACCTCGATGCTGCTGCGCTGGGATATCGAGCACCCCGGGCAGTTCCAATTGATGCCCACGCCCCTGCCCGGCTGGGACGGTGTCACCTACGTGAACTCCGCCGCGCTGCCGACCTTCCGCACCGGTGATCAAGGTGAGGAAAACAACGGCCCGAATAAAAAACCCGTGGCCAACCCCGACAACGCCATCAGCAACAATGGCCAGCCGCTGACCATTAACGTGTTGGCCAATGACACCGACCCCGACGGCAACCTGCCGCTCAAAGTGGTGGGCCTGAGCCAGCCGGATTCGGGCCAGGGCACGGTCAGCACCGACGGCCTGCGCGTGGTCTACACCCCGCCGGCCGTGGTCAGCGCGCCGTTCACCGCGACCTTCACCTACCAGGCCAGCGACAGCAAGGACGCGGTCTCGGACAAACCGGCCGCAGTGTCGGTGGCGGTCAGCGCGGCGGCAGTCAATGAAGACTTGCAGGTGACCAGCGCCACGGTCGTCGCCCGCAGCAACAGCCGCTACACCTGGGATTTAGCGGGAACCACCTCGCGGGCGGCAGGCAACAGCATCACGGTCAGCGCGAGCACCACGGGCGGGGCGCTCAATCTCGGTGCGGCGGCACTGACGCCGAGCGGGACCGGCGCACGCTGGCGGCTGTCTGTCACCACCACCGGTGACGGCCCGACGCCAAGCCCCACCGCCACGGTTCGCTCGGCCCTTGGGAAAACGGTGACGGCGCCCATCGCGGCGCATTAACGATGGGGGCCTGACTCAAGACCGGGCGCCAATCGATTACGGAACAATCGGTCCAGAGAGAGCGGATCGCCGGCCCGTTTTTCCCATCAGGCAATCAGCTTAAGGTGGCCTCCATTCACTCATTGGAGGTCACCATGCATCACCCCACCCTGCTTTCCACGATCAACATCGGCCCGCACACCCTCGCCCACCGCGTGGTCATGGCCCCCCTGACCCGCATGCGTTCCGAGCCCGGCGACCTGCCCGGCGCGTTGATGGCCGAGTACTACTCGCAACGGGCCACCGACGGCGGCTTGATCATTTCCGAAGCCACGGTCGTGTCCACTACCGGCAACGGCTACCTCGGCTCGCCCGGCCTGTATAACGACGCGCAAATCCCTGGCTGGAAAGCCATCACCGAAGCGGTGCATGCCAAGGGCGGGAAGATTTTCCTGCAACTGTTCCATGCCGGTCGCCAGTCCCACAGCGACATGCAGCCCGACGGCGCACAACCGGTGGCCCCATCGGCGGTCGAGTACGACGGCGTGGCCTACACCGCCAGCGGCTGGGTGCCGAGCACTCCGCACCGGGCGCTGAGCGAAGCGGAAGTGGAAGCGCTGGTGGACGATTTCCGCAGCGCCGCCGAACGTGGCCTGGCTGCGGGTTTTGACGGTGTGGAAATCCATGGCGCCAACGGTTACCTGATCGATCAGTTCTTGCAGGACGGCAGCAACCGCCGCACCGACGCCTATGGCGGCAGCATCGCCAAGCGTGCGCGGTTTTTGTTGGACATCACCAACGCGGTGATTTCGGTCTGGGGCAGCGAGCGCGTTGCGGTGCGCCTGGGCCCAAGCGGTACGTTCGGGGACATGAAGGACAGCGATCCCGAAGCGTTGTTTGTCTACGTCGCGGAGCAATTGGCACCGTTGAAACTGGCGTACCTGCACTTGATCGAACCGCGTGTGCTGGGCAACTCGATCGATGAGAGCAAGGACCAGAATCCCGTGGCCGCACAGTTGATTCGTCGGCATTACGACGGTTTGATCATCGCGGCGGGTGGTTTCACCGCCGAGTCGGCCGAGCAGATTTTGCGCGCGGGCGATGCGGACCTGGTGGCGTTTGGGCGCGACTTTATTGCCAACCCGGATTTGCCGGAGCGGATTCGCCAGGGTCGACCGTTGAATGCTTATGACCGGGATACGTTTTATGGGGGTAATGAGGTCGGGTTTACGGATTATCCGTTTTATCAGCACAGTGCCTGACAGGTCCCGGCCCATGCGTTGAATGTTCGGACGCCTTCGCGGGCAAGCCTCGCTCCTACAGAGATCACGCGATCCATTGTAGGAGCGAGGCTTGCCCGCGAAGGCGTCACCTCGATTTACCCTATCACCCTTTGCAAATCCCCCGCCCGCCTCTACTCTGCGTCAACCCTCCTGCATCGAGCACACCTCCCATGATGGACAGCCTCAGCGGTATCACGGCCTTCATTCAGGTGGCCGAAACCCGCAGTTTTACCGAAGCCGGGCGCCTGCTGGAAATCTCCTCCTCAGCCGTCGGCAAAAGCGTGGCGCGCATGGAAGAACGCCTGGGGGTGCGGCTGTTCCATCGCAGCACCCGCAGCGTCACCCTGACCACCGAAGGCGAGCTGTTCCTGGACCGTTGCAAGCGCATCCTCAGCGAAGTGGAAGCCGCGCAAATGGAGCTGCTGGAGTTGTCCGCCACGCCCAAGGGCAAGGTGCGCATCAGCGTGCCGATTCAGAACGTGTTGATCATGCCGGTGCTCGCCGGGTTCATGCGCGCCTACCCGGACATCGAGCTGGACGTGGACATGTCCGACCGCATGGTGGACGTGATCGAGGAAGGCTTCGACGCGGTGATCCGCACCGGCGCGCCGCAGGATTCGCGGCTGATGGCGCGCAAGTTGGGCGGCTATCAATTGCAGTTGGTGGCCTCGCCCGCGTACCTGGAACGCCACGGCGAACCGACGCACCCGGACGAGCTGATCAACCACGTGGCGTTGCTGCACAAGTTTCCGGCGACGGGGATGATCGAGCGCTGGCCGCTGCGCGTCGGCGATACGCACATCGAGCCGAATCTGGCGAAGGCCATGGCCTGCACCACGATGGATCCGCTGACGTATCTGGCGCTGGATGGGGTGGGGATTGCCTGCCTGCCGGACTTTTCAATCCGTCAGCCGTTGGCCGATGGCAGGCTGAAGGTGGTGCTGGCGGACTACACCGACCACACCGGCAACCTGTGGATGCTCTGGCCTGCATCAAAGCAGACCGCACCGAGGCTGCGGGTGTTGATCGATTTCTTCAAGGACAACATTCTCAAGGTTTGAACTAGCGTTGCAGGGCCTCGGCAATCGGGGCCTTGCTGATGCCGAAACTGAGCATCACCGCCAACCCGAGCACACCGATCACCGCACCGAGCCACAGCGCCGACGGCACGCCGAAGTGATCGACCATCAAGCCGCCAAACAGCGAACCCGAGGCGATTGCCACCTGGAAGGTGGTCACCAACATGGCGGAACTGGCTTCGGGCAATTGTGGCGAGGTCAGTTGCATCCAGGTGCTGACGCCTAATGGAATCGCGCCATAAGCAATGCCCCAGACCAGAACCGCCAATGCCACGCCCCAGCCATGCAGCGCGGGCAAGGCCAGTTGCGCGATCACCATCAACACCACCACCGCCCCCAGGGACAGGCGCAGATGCTTGACGATGCTCCCAGCCATCGCGAAGTTGGCGAGCATGCCGACCAGGCCGAAGCCGAGCAGGATCCCGGTGATTGCACTCGGCGTGTAACCGGCGTTTTGCCCAAGGAATGGCGCGATGTAGGTGTAGGCCGTGAAGTGTGCCGCCACGACCGTGCCCAACAGCAACATGCTGCGTCGGGCGTTGCTGCGGCGCAGGAAACCCAACAATGCGCGCACCTGCAAGCCTTCGCGGGACGGCAACGACGGCAAGGTCAGCCACTGCGCGAGCAACGTCAGCAACGCCAACCCCGCTGTCGCCGCAAACGATATCCGCCAGGAAAACAACGTGCTGACAAAGGTCCCGAACGGCACCCCGAGCACCGTCGCCAGGGTGATGCCGCCGAAGATCAGCGCCGTTGCTTTTGCGGCTTTTGCTTCGCTGACCAAGCGCCCGGCCGCCGCAATTGCCACGGCCCAGAAACCGCCCAGTGCGACACCCAACAGACCTCGGCCGAGCAGCATGATCGTCAGCGAAGGCGCCAGCGCCGATACCACGTTGGAAGCCACCAGTAACAGCGTCAATAACAGCAGCAGATGCCGTCGATTCATCTTCCCGGCGCCCAGCATGATCGCCGGTGCCGAGACGGCCGCGACGATGCCCGGCACGGTCACCATCAACCCCGCGACACCATCGGTAATGTCCAGGCTGTTGGCAATCTGCGGCAGGATGCCCACCGGCAGGTATTCGGTGGTGACAAACGCGAAGGCGCCGAGGGCGACCGAGAACACCGACAGCCAGTCGCGGGCGGAGGATGGCGGCTCAAGCGCAAGCGCCGGGGTGGCCGGTATCACGTGTATGTCGTTCATGGGGAAAGCTCCACAGTTATAAGTGGAGCCATGGTAGGGAGCGGCCCGGCACGGAAAAACGGTGCAGCGCTCCGATCACTGTGGATCGATGACTCCGCAATCCGACGCTCCGGGCCACGGATTAGCGCCGTTACTGTCCAAAGAGCTCGGCCCTCCAGGCTGTTTTTCCCAAAGCCTGCGCTCCCTAGACTTCGCCTCGTCTGCCATCAACCTTACGAGGCCACACCCATGACAACTTCACGTTCCCCCATTCGCGTCGGCATCGTCGGCGTTGGCACGTGGGCCCGCCACGGTCACCTGCGTGTATTGGCGCTGCTGCCGCAATACCGGGTGCAAGCGGTGTACAGCGAACACCGCGAACGCGCCGAAACGGCGGCCAGCGAATACGGCATTCCACAGGTCGCCGACTCCCTCGACGCCTTGGTGAATAACCCCGAAGTGGACCTGGTGGTGGTGCTCAACACCGCACCGCAACACGAGCAAACCGTGCGCGCCGCCATCGCCGCCGGCAAAGACGTCTACTGCGAATGGCCGCTGACCACCACCACTGCGGCGTCCGAACAATTACTGCACCTGGCCAAGGATGCCGGCGTGCGTCACATCGTCGGCCTGCAACGCCGCCACGCGCCGCACAACCGTTATCTGCAAGACCTGTTGCAACAAGGGTATGTGGGCCAATTGCGCTCGGTGCGCCTGCACGTCAGCACGCATTATCTTCAGGCGCTGCGCTCCAATTCTTTGCGCTGGACGGCCCCGGAAGAAAACTTCTCCAGCGTCATTGCGATTTATGCCGGGCACTTCCTCGACATGCTGTTCACCGCCACCGGTTGGCCGCTGAAAGTGTCGGGGCTGACCGTCAGCCAGTTCCCGAAAGTCACCATCGTCGAAACCGGCGAAGTGCTGGACAGCACCGCGCCGGATCAACTGGTGCTCAGTGGCCTGTTGGAAAACGGCGCGGTGGTGTCGATCCATATCGAGGGCGGCAAACGCAACGGTTCCGGCGTGCAGATCGACATCACCGGCGACCAGGGCGACCTGAAAATCACCAACCGTTCCGCCTTCGGTGGCGTGGGCGATGACTACGTGATCGAGGGTGCCCACGGCGATGACCAGCCGTTGCAAAGCCTGCCAGTGCCGGACAGTTATCAACGCCTGCCCGAATCCGGATTGCCCTCGGCGGTGTTGGAACTGGCAGAGTTGTATCACGTGTTTGCCCAGGACCTGGCGGATGGCACTCACGCGGCGGCGACGTTTGAGGATGCGGTTCGGATGCATCGGTTGCTGGATGTGGCCAAGGTTGGAAATCAATTACCGCTCTGACTTATCACCTGTGGCACAGGGTTATGTGGTGAGGCGGCTTGTGTGGCGAGGGGGGGGTCTCGAAGCTTGGCTTCATGGCAATACGTTCCTGCTCGGCGCCTGACTACAAACGCCAGAATCGAATCACCGGCGCCATCACAAAACCCGAGCGGCTTTGATACAACCCCGTTACCCAACCTGTTACCTGCCCGAACAATCCCCTGCAAACCCCCATCACGAATGTAACGTCAAGACACTTCGCCCCCCTGCCCGCCGCGCCTAGTGTGAAGCCGTCAATGGGCTTACAGGGTTGTGACACATCATCGGCATCGCCCGCCTCCCGCCAGTGGAGGCATGGAAGACCTGTCACGGGTGCTGCCTGATGGTTGCTCGGATTCGACGCCCGCTGCCCATTGATTGCCTAAACACAACCCAGACAGAACAGAGGGACACCATGAGTAAGTCAAACGTTGCAAGCACTCAACAAGCACTGCACGACGACGTTCAAGCGGCCGTCAAATCGATTCTCGGCGCCTCAAGTTCAACGGCCCTGAAAACCACCGACTACAGCAAAGTGCTGACGTCGACCCTGGCCGCTACCCAGAAATCGGTCAAGATCCAGATCGCTTCCGGTGACCTGACCACGCTCAAGCAGTCCGGCTACAAGCTGTGCTTTGCCAAGAAGGTCGGTACCGAAGACTACAACGTGGTCTGGCAGTCCTACGTCAATTACCTGAGCAACAACACCTTCAGTTGGACGCCGCAATACCAGTTGTTCGGCTCCAATTCGTTCCAGGCCAACGTTCAAGTGGATGTGTCGACCAACCTCGTCACCATCGGCCTGGGCCAACAGTCGATTCTTGACTCGTCCGGCTTGCTGGGCAATGCGACCACCGGTGGGCCCGACACCTCCATCATGCTGGTCAATCAATACGGTGCGATTCACCCCGGCGTCAGCCAGTTGTCCACGGGCATCGACGGCAAGCAAGTCGCCACCCCGATCTACGTGGCCACTAAACAAGTGGTTATCGGACAGACTGTGCTGACGCCTGTCGAGACCATTCTTGTCTGGTTCGAACAGAATGTGCAGACCAGCACCATGTTCAGCACCTCGCGCTCCCAGGCCATCGAGGTCGACCTCACCTTCGATAACAACGCGACCCGTCTCTACTCGGGTGGTTCCTGGACTGTGGTGTAACGGTGACATCGGGGGCAACCTCGCGGTTGCCCCTTCTCTCAGGCATCGTCACTGCCCCGGTCGAAATAGCCCGTCAGTGAACGGCAGATCGATTCGGCCAGGTCTTCCTGGGTCGCGATGCCGTAGGGGTGACTGCGATCAAATTGTGCCGACCAGCGAATCCGCCCCTGAGCCACATCAATCAGGCGCACCGACGCCCGGACCCGGGCCGGCTCCACCCGCACACTGCCCTCCAGCGAATAACTGCCACGCCCCACCCGCTCCGGCACCGGCGTTTTCACGCTGCTGCATGGCACCTTCATCAGCACATGGTTGGCATGGGTCTGGGAATGCTCGAAGGACTCGAACAGCCGGCAACTCAACTCTTCGCACAAGCCTCGGGTAAAGTCGTCGCCATCATGGGTGATGCAGGTAAACGGCTGCAGTTGCAGCACCGGATGAGGGTGGCTGGCCACTTTCGGCCTGAGCCGTTCGTACGCCAGGCGATAACTGCCGGCCGGCAAACTCAGGCGCATCAGGTCGTGTTGACCGAGGGTGGTGTAATAACTGTTGAGCTTGCGCCGCAGGCGGCCGACCTGCACCCGCACCACCGGATCGTCGACCGTTGAATACACCGCCGGGTCACGGCGAAACACCGCGAGGCCAATGGCGTGTTCAGTCAGAGGAGTGTTCGACAACTGCAAGTCATGCTCGACCAGAAACCGCAGCAAGCCACCCATTCGCCGGGATTTGGCAAACAACGGGCTGGCCAGGAGCAGCGCCAGCACCCGCTCCACTTCATCCCGACCGAACGGCTCGGGAACCGCGTGCACACGTGTTTCGGCAATGCGTTTGATCACCATCAGTCTGCCTCCATGCAGATTGTTGCGTTCAACGTGGGCGTTGCACGGGCGAAGCTTAGCAGTTGCGCGGGATTGTGTAGTGGCACCTTGGCATATAGCGCTGGGGGCTAACGCTCCGGGGCTACCATTCGAAAGCGGATGTTGATGTCTTTGGAGACCACACCGTCTGCCCACTCTCCGGCGCCGATCTTGAAGTCGTCACGATTGAGGGCGAACTCACCGACAAAAACCCCAATGCCACTCTCCGGCTTCAACTCGACCTGAACCTGGACCTTACGGGTGATGGTTTTGAGCGTGAGGTTACCGGCAAACAGATAGCGGTTATCGCCCAGGGCTTTGACGCTGGTGGATTCAAAAGTCCCCAGCGGGTAGGTGGACGTGTCAAACCACGCAGGCTTTTGCAACTCGGTGTTGGCGTCACTGCTGCCGGCATCAATGCTGCTCAGCTCAATACGCAGGGCGGCGTGGGCGGCGACGGGGTTTTGCGTGTCGAAATCAAGAGTGCCTTCAAACTGACTGAACGTGCCGTAGACCCGCGAGCCAAACTGGTCGAAGGTGAAGCTGATCTGGCTGGCCGCGGTGTTGACCTGGCTGTATTCGACGGCCTGGGCCCCTGGGGAAAAACCGACCGCAACCACCGCCGACAGTGCGGCAAACTGCGGAAATCGAAAGCGCATGGAATGCTCCGGTCAGAGGGGCCCGAGGAACGCACGAGCATAAGGCCTGGCATCCTTTTAAGGAAAGTCTAGCCATCAATCTTGTCGCCATGGTCATCGAGCGCCAGTTGAAACTGGACGCGCACTTCAAACCCTTGCGTCCTGCCTGTCGCCGGTGATGCCAGGGTCAGGCTGGCACCGACACCTTGCACAATGGTTTTGGCAATTGCCAGCCCCAACCCTGAACCGCTGGCTTCACTGTTGCCCCGCACAAAGCGCTCGGTCAGGCGCTGCAACACCGGCGCGGGCACCGTCGGGCCACCGTTGACCACCTGCAGCAGCGCTTGATCGGACAGGCTGACCTCGACCGGTTGGTCCGCGGCGCCATATTTCAGCGCGTTTTCGATCAGGTTACGCAACAGGACGCCGAAAGCGTCCGGATCAATCGCCGAGTAAACGCTGGCCTGACGGGGCAATTGCAACTCGATCCGCTGTCCGCTGCTGTGATTCCACTCATCAACCACATGGGCCAGCAAGGGAATGAGGTCCTGAGGCGCCTCGGACAACAATCCGCCTCCCTCAGCCTTGGCCAGTTGCATGAGTTTTTCCGAGAGCCGGGCCAGCTCGCGCAACGAGTTTTCGATCTTCGCCGCACGCACGCGCAATGGCCCTTCGGGTGTTTCATGGCGCAGCCGCTGGATCTGCGCCAGGGTCGCGGCCAGTGGGGTACGCAGTTCGTGGGCGCTGTTGGCGGTAAAGCTGCGTTCGGCCTCCAACGCCTTGCGCAAACGCTCCAGCAAATGGTTGACCGCGCCGGCCAACGGGTTGATTTCTGCCGGCAGTCGCGCCACGTTGATCGGTGACAGATCGCCCACACCACGAGCCTCCACGGCGCGACGATAGGCCAACACGCTGCGCAGGCTGATGCGTACGAACAGCCAGGTGCCCAACAGGCTGATGGGAATCAGCGCCAACAACGGCAACAACAAGGCAAACAAGGCTTCCCGGGCGGCCTCTCGGCGATGATTCAGCGGTTCGGCGATCTCGATGAACAGCGTCCCCCGCAGCGCACTCGCGCCATACAGACGGTATTTACCGGTGGTGGAAAACCCTTCCGTCGGCTGTTTGTTGAAGATCTTCGGGTTGGCGTCGTGGGACTTCATCAGAATCTCGCCCTTGGCATCGCGCACCAGGTATGTCAGGTATTCCTTGTGGGTTTTCAGGGTGGCAATGTGCTGTGATTCGCGGGGTTCTTCACGGTTGCTGATTTCCAGCACGGCCAGGGGCAGGATGCGTTGTGCGGTTTCCTCCAGAGCGCTATCGAACGCCTCGTTCAACTCATGTTGCACCACCAGCCAGGCCCCGACGGTCGCCCCTAGCCAGAGCAAGGTCATGCCCAGGGTCAGCCCCAGGCCAAGGCGTTTTTGCAGACTCGACGGCGACTTCATACGGACATCAACCGGTAACCCATGCCGCGCACGGTTTCGATCAGGTCACGCCCGAGTTTTTTACGCAAGCGACTGATGTACACCTCGATGGTGTTGCTCTCGATTTCCGCACCAAACGCATACAAACGTTCTTCCAGCTGCGACTTCGACAACAATGCGCTGGGCCGCTGGACAAACGCCTCGAACAGCGCCCATTCCCGCGCCGTCAGGTCCACGCAGGAGCCGGAACGATGAACCGTGCGGGCGTTCATGTCGATCTGCAGTTCGCCAAGTTTGATCAGCGGGTTGGGGTTGCCGCTGTAACGTCGGGCCACGGCCGCCACACGGGCCGAGAGCTCGAACAGGTCGAACGGCTTGACCAGATAATCGTCGGCCCCGGCATTGAGTCCGGCAATGCGATCGGATATCTGGTCCTGGGCGGTCAGGATGATCACCGGGGTCACGTCCCCCGCTGAACGCTGTTGACGTAAAAAGTCCAGCCCGCGCCCGTCCGGCAGCATCAGGTCCAGCAGGATCAAGTCGTAAGGCGTGGTGCGCACACTGTTGCGCGCATGGTCCAGGCGCTGCACCCAATCGACGGCATGGCCGTCATCGGCGATCTGCTCGCGCACCGCCTCCCCGAGCCCTGGTGCATCCTCGACCAATAAAACCCGCATCTGGCACCTCCTGTGATGGTTGTCGTGCAGCACCTTAACGGCCTCACCTGACGGGAATCTGAAGATTCAGCTGGTTGTCAGGAATGCACCTTAGGGTATGCCTCAGACGCCACGCCGACAGGAGACAGATCATGAAATCAGCTTTTATTGCCCGAATCGCGCTGCTGAGCGTGCTGCTCAGCGGTTACGCCCTGGCCGATGACGACTGCAGCGAGCCGGTCAGTGATTGGCAAGCGCGAGACACCCTGCGTCAGCAGGTAGAGCAGCAATACGGCTGGAGCGTGCAACGGATCAAGGTCGACGACGGTTGCTACAAGCTCAAGGGCGCCGACCGCAAGGGCAACGCCATCGAAGCCCGCTATGCGCCCGCCTCCCTGCACCTGCGCACGCTGCAGATCAATTTCGGCGACGACGGTGACGCCCGGGACTACCTCGCCAGCCCCAACGCCGAATGATCATTGCAGTTTTTTCCAGGGCTTTCAGGTTGCTGTCAGCCAGCAGGTCCAGGCTCTCGCCACAACGCTCAAACAGGACTCCCTCATGAAAAAAATCATCACTGCAACCTGCCTTGTCGGTGCCATTGCCCTGCCGGGGCTGGTTCAGGCCCGTGAAGTGACCCTGACCACCCAGCTCAAGGACTACAGCGGCAACGATGCGTACCTGGCGATCTATGTCACCGACGCCAATGGCCAATACCAGAAAACCCTGTGGGTGGCCGGCAAGAAGGCCAAGTACTACCGGCACTTGACGGATTGGGCCCGTGGCAGCGGCATGAACCCGAGCGAATTCGACGGGGTCAGCGGCGCCAGTGTCGGCAGCGGGGGCACCCTGAAAGTCAGCGTTGAACTGGCAGACACCTTGATTGACGCCGGGTATCAGATCCGTATCGACAGCGCCGTGGAAAACAAGCGCGAAGGTCGAGCCGACGTCAGCGTGCCCCTGACCGCCAAAGGTTCAGGCAAGCCGGCGACCGGTAGCACTTACGTCGATTCCTTCACTTACGACCTGTAGCACCCACAACCCTGGAGGCTGAACATGCTTCGCCAGTTCCATTCACTGCCCGGTTTGATCGCCGCCCTGTTGGTCATGATATTGGCCATCAGCGGCGCGGTATTGTCCGTAGATCCGGCCCTGGAACGCCTGCACAGCACATCCACCGCTGCCGGGCAGCTCAACGTCGGACAGTTGGCCGGGCGTGTCGCCAGCCACTTTCCCGGCGTGGAGCAAATCCAGCGCACGGCGTCCGGGACGGTCATTGTCTACTACAACCAGGACGGTCAGTCCGGGGCCGAAAAGGTCGACCCGCTGACCGGTCAGGGCCTCGCGCCCTATGAGCCGTCAGCCTTCTCACGCTGGATCAAAGACCTGCACCGCTCGCTGTTCATGGGCACACCGGGCCACGGAGTGGCGGGCGTCGGTGCGCTGTTCATGTTGATCCTGTCGGTGTCCGGCGCGCTGTTGCTGGCCCGGCGCCTGGGCGGCTGGCGCAATCTGCTGCGGCCACTGCGCGGCACGTTCAGCCAGCGCTGGCACGCCGAAGTCGGACGCTTGGCCTTGCTCGGTCTGCTGCTGTCGGCGCTGAGCGGGCTCTACCTGTGCGCCACCACTTTCGGTTTGATCGCCGACGGCAGTCAGAGTGAACCGGCCTTCCCCACCCACATCAGCACCGGCCCGGTGTTGCCGGTGGCCAACCTGCAAGCCCTGCGGGCCATCGACCTGAATGACCTGCGTGAACTGGTGTACCCCAGCCCCGGCAACCCACAAGACGTGTTTTCTCTGCGCACCGCCCAAGGCGACGGTTACGTCGACCCGGTCAGTGGCGCGTTGCTGTCCTGGCAAGCCCACGACTCGATGCACAAGGTTTACCAATTGATCTACCGGTTGCACACCGGTGAAGGCCTCTGGTGGTTGGGCCTGCCGCTCGGGCTCTGCGCCCTCTGCGTGCCGTTGATGAGCGTAACCGGCATGCTGCTCTGGTGGCGCCGCCGCAAGGCCGGCCCGAACATCCGCCACAACAGCCCCGCCCAATCTGCCGACAGCGTGATTTTGGTGGGCAGTGAAAACAACAGCTCCTGGGGATTTGCCAAAGCCTTGCATGATGCCCTGCACCTGGCCGGACATCGGGTGCATAGCACAGCGATGAATACATGGACGGGCGATTACCGCGATGCCAAACGGGTGTTCATCCTCACCGCGACCCATGGTGACGGCGACGCACCGGCCTCGGCGTCGCAGTTCCTGACACGGCTGAACACCGTCGGCCTCAAACCCGACCTGCCGTTTGCGGTACTGGGTTTGGGTGACCGGCAGTTTCCGCGTTTCTGTCAATACGCCCATCAGGTGCACGATGCGATGGTGCAGGCCGGCGGCTCGCCGCTGCTAGGGCTGGAAACCGTCAACCGCCAGTCCGCTCAGGAATTTGCGCGTTGGGGCCTCGCGTTGGGTGAGGTGCTCGGGCATGAGCTGACACTGGTACATACCCCGCAGCAGCCACAGTCCCATCAATTGCAACTGACCGAACGCATTGTCTACGGCGAACAGGTGAATGCACCGACTCACGTACTGCGCTTCAAGGCGCCCGGCGTACTCCCGGACTTTCTGGCCGGTGATCTGGTCGGGATTTTCGCCCCCGATAACCCGGTTCCGCGCTTTTACTCGCTGGCCAGCAGTTCAGAAGACGGTGTGCTGGAAATCTGCGTGCGTAAACACGAAGGCGGTGTGTGCTCGCAGTTCCTGCATGGGCTGAAGATCGGCGCGCCAATCGAAGCCTTTATCCAGCCTAACCCGCAATTTCGTCCGGCGTCGGGCGACCACCCGGTGATCCTGATCGGCGCGGGCACCGGCATTGGTCCCCTGGCCGGTTTTATCCGCAACAACAAGGCGCGCCACCCGATGCACCTGTATTGGGGCGGACGCAACCCGACCTCGGATTTTCTTTACGAGCCGGAGCTTAATCGTTACCTGGCAGACCGTCGCCTCACGGCGTTGCGCGCGGCATTTTCCCAGGTTCAAGACCGCAGCTACGTGCAAGACCGGCTGATCAGCGATGCCCTGGCCTTGCGCCGGCTGATTGAGAAAGGCGCCCAGGTGTTGGTGTGCGGCAGTCGAGAAATGGCCAAAGGCGTGATGCTGGCCCTGGATGAGGTGCTCGCCCCTCTCAATCTGACTGTGCTGACCCTAAAGGCACAAGGACGCTACCGTGAAGATGTCTACTGACAGGCAACGCTACAGCCTCAACGGCGAAACCATGGGCACACGCTACACCGCCCTGTTCTATGCCGAGGCCGGGATCGACACCCACGAAATCGGCCTCAGCCTGGCGCACGCCGTGGACCGGGTGGACCAGCAAATGTCCATTTGGAAGCCCGACTCTGACCTCAACCGTCTCAACGCTGCCCCCGAGCAGGAGTGGCTGTCAGTGCCCGAAGAGCTGGCCACGGTGTTGTCCGCCGCGCTGCGGGTCAGCCAACAATCCGGCGGCGCCTTTGACATCGCCGTCGGTGACCTGGTGAACGCCTGGGGTTTCGGTCCCGGCGAACAGTCCGTCACGCAGCAGACGCCCGGAACGCCGCCACCGCGCGCTCGACTGTCCGCCAGCGCGGCGCTGGTGGTTGACCCGCAACGCAATCAGGTTCGTAAACGCGCACCGCTGAACCTTGATTTGAATGGCATCGCCAAGGGCTTTGGCGTCGATGAACTGGCCCGTTGCCTGGAGCGTTTTGGCATTGATCGCTACCTGGTCGGCATCGACGGCGAGATGCGCGCCCGTGGTGTCAAACCCGATGCGCAACCCTGGGTCGTGGCCATTGAAAAACCCCGTCGGGGCGTGCGTGAAGTCATGGGTGTGATGGAGCTTGGCGACGCCGCTATCGCCACGTCCGGGGACTACCGACATTGGATTGATGTGAAGGGGCACGCCTATGCCCACACGATGGACCCGGTCACCGGCGCACCGCTGAACAACCCGCTCGCGGCGGTCACCGTGGTAGCGGCCTCGTGCATGCTTGCCGATGCCTGGGCCACGGCGCTGATGGTGTTGGGCGAGATCGAAGGCCCACGCCTGGCTCAGGAACGCGGGATGGACGCGTTGTTCGTGCTGCACGACGGTGACCAGTTCAAAGAAATATCCATTGTCGGCGGCCAATTGCAGGCGCAGATTGAAACCCGCCCGATGCGAACAACCTAATGACAGTGAGTCCCGCTAAACCATGAAATTCATGCACAGGCATACCGAGTCTCACCGCAGCGATCGAATTGGCTGGCTGCGCGCCGCCGTCCTGGGGGCCAACGACGGAATCGTCTCCACCGCCAGCCTGTTGATCGGCGTCGCCGCCGCCAACGCCACTCACTCAACGTTGCTGGTCACCGGGATGGCCGGGCTGGTGGCAGGCGCCATGTCCATGGCCGCGGGTGAATACGTCTCCGTACACTCTCAGGCGGACACCGAACGGGCTGACCTGTCCCGGGAACGAGCCGAACTGGCCAGCGACCCGAAATCCGAACACATAGAACTGGCCAACATTTACAGGCATCGCGGTGTCTCACCCGAGTTGGCCCATCAGGTGGCCGACCAACTGATGGCCCATGACGCCCTCGGTTCTCACGCCCGGGACGAACTGGGCATCAGCGCAGTACTCACGGCCAAACCGCTGCAGGCTGCCCTCGCCTCGGCCGCCAGTTTTGTGGTCGGTGCCGCCTTGCCGCTGGCGGTGGTTTTCATCGCGCCAGCACCCAGCGTGGTGCCGTGGATCTGCGCGATGTCGCTGGTGTTTCTCGCCAGCCTGGGCGCCGTCGCAGCCAGGGCCGGAGGTGCCAACGTATTGATCGGTGCCTGGCGTGTGACGCTGTGGGGCGTGCTGGCCATGGGTATCACGGCGCTGGTGGGATCGCTATTCGGGGCCGTGGTTTAGTTCGCGTTTATGCCTGAAACACAAAGGGCGCCCGATCCAGGATCGGGCGCCCTTTGTGCGTTAACGACTACACCACGCCGACGAAATCACTCGCCGTCAGGGCGACATGCCCGACCAGGTCGATCTGAAAATCGGCCGCGTTACCTGTGTTTACATTGCCCTCCACATAAGTGTGGTCAACCCCGCCGACGTTGACGAAGTGGTATTTCAATTGCGCCTGGTTGTTGAACTCGTTGCCGGCGCCATTCCACTCGCCAAGGAAGGTGAAGTCCTGATTACCGGCCGAACCGGCGCCGGAGGTCCGGGCATCAATCAGCGACAGATCGATGTGGTCGGTGCCGTGCACAAAGTCGGTAATCACGTCGCGGCTTGCGGTCGATGTGCCGGAGTCGTTGATCGAGCTGAACACAAACGTGTCCGCCCCTGCACCACCGGTCAACGTATCGCGGTTGCCATTTCCGTTCAGTGTGTCGGCACCGCCACCACCGCTCAAGGTGTCGATGTTGCCCTGGCCGGTCAGTACGTTATCGGCATTGTCGCCCGTCAGGCTGTTGGTGCCGCGGCTGCCGACGACATTCTCGACGCCAGTCAAGGTGTCGTTGCCGGTTTGCGAGCTGAAGGCCGAACCGGTGGTCAGATTGACCGTGGCGTTGGCCGTAGTCCCGGACAGGTCGTAGGTATCGATGTCAGCGCCACCGTCATAAGTGTCGTTGCCATCGTTGACCGACGCCTGGAAGGTGTCATTGCCAAGACCACCGAACAGGTTGTCCAGGCCTTGCCCACCGCTCAAGGTGTCATTGCCACTGCCACCGTCGATGAAGTCGTTACCGCCTTGTCCCAGCAACTGGTTGTTGGCCGCATCGCCCTGGATGTGATCGTTGCCAGCGCTGCCGATGACGTTTTCGATACCGGTCAAACTGTCACTGCCGGTCTGGGCACTGGTTGACGTACCGGCCTGCAAATCCACCGTAGCTGCCGCCGAAGTGGCCGACAAGTCATAGCTGTCGGTGCCCGAGCCACCGTCATAGTGGTCGTTACCGTCGTTCACCGATGCCAGCAGCGTATCGTTGCCCGCCTCGCCGAAGATCGAGTCATTGCCTGCCAGGCCGCTGAGTTGGTTGTTACCACCGTTGCCATGGATAACGTTATCCAGCCCGTTACCGGTGCCGTTGATGTTGTTGGAGCCCAGCAAGGTCAGGTTTTCGACGTTGGCACCCAAGGTGTAGCTGACCGAGGACATGACCGTGTCCGTGCCCTCGTTCAGGCTCTCCTGAACCACATCGCCATTGGTATCGACCATGTAGATGTCGTTGCCGGCGTTACCGCGCATCGTGTCGTTGCCCGAGCCGCCATCCAGCAAGTCGGAACCCAGGCCACCGTTGAGCACATCGTTGCCCGAATAGCCCATCAGGATGTCCTGAAAGTTGGTGCCATTGAGCGTGTTACCGACGAAGTTGGTGCCCTCGATAAAGCGTCCGACTGCCTCCGACGGGTCAGACGTCAACTGCTCCACCGTGCCGTTGTTATCGGTGTAAGTCGTGATCACCCGCAGTTGCTGGCCGAACTGTGCCGAGGTCGGCGCAAAGGTCGCTGCATTCGCCCCGGCGATGCTCAACCAGGCCGCCCCCACCAGCGCTTGCCACTGATAGGAGAACCCGCTCGGCCCAGGCAAGCCGTCGGCGTCCTGGATCGCCGCCGTGTTGGCGGTCAGCCGATATTGGGCCGGCACCGGACGGCTCGGGGTGGTTGGCGCGGTGGCAAACCCTGACAACACCACATTACCGGTCGGCAGATGATTAGTGATGCTCAGGTTCACCGTGCGATCGGCGAAGCGCAGTTTCTCCACGCCTATCACGATGTCGGTGCCATCGATGTTCGCCGCGCCGACCCGCAGGTCCACCACTTTGAACGCGGTGATCAGTTCGCCACCCGGCCGGGTATCGGTGAACTTGGTGATGCTGTAGTTGGCAAAGTTGCCCGAGAACAGCGCCGTGTCCGCCGCACCATCAGCCGTGCCCGGGGCTTGATGGTTGTCACCCAGAATGAAATCGGGGCGAGTCGATTGCAGGCCGGTAAAGTGTTGAGCAAACCCCTGGCTGGCGAGCAAGTGATTCAGGTCGGCAAGTTTGATCGAATCACCGACGATCACATCATTGCCGCCGTTACCTTGGGAGACATCATCACCACTGCCGCCAATCAGCCAGTTTTCCGTGGCATCACCGATCAGGCCCGCAGAAGGATTGGCCGGAGCGGCCGAGTTCGGCCGGCTGTCGCTGAAACGTGAGCCGATCAAGCCTTCAATGTCGGTGAGCAAGGCGTTGAACGGTTGGAACAGTACTGCAGTGCCGGGTGCCGCCACGATGTTCTGATTGTTGAGGTCGGCCGCCGCATCCAGCGCAATATTCACATCGCTGAACGCGGCGATATCGAACCCGACATCACCAATGGCTTCATCACCGTCACCCTGGCCAGGCGCACCGCCCAGGCCTGGCAACAGAATATCGTCACCGGCACCGCCGAACTCCTGGTCACCGGAGGAGCCACCGGAAATGATGTCGTCACCATCCTCGCCAAACAGAATGTCCGGGCCGTCGCCACCGTAGATCTCATCGTTGCCGTCACCACCATGCACCAGGTCGGTATCGCCACCGGCATCGATATAGTCATCGCCGGTACCACCGTAAATTTCGTCGATCCCGGCCTCGCCGTAGAGGTGATCGTTACCGCCACCGCCAATCACCACATCGAGCACCCCGGCGCTGGACCCGGCATAGATGATGTCGTCCCCTTCCCCGCCATCGAGGAAGTCCTCGATATCACCACCGTAAATCACGTCGTTGCCGTCGCCGCCATAGATATGGTCGGCGCCAGACTTGCCGTCGAGCACGTCGTCGCCACCTTCGCCGTAAATCGTGTCATCGCCGTCCCCGGCGTCGAGCCAGTCGTTGTAGTCAGTCCCCACCAACACTTCGTGGGAGTTGTAGCCCACTGCCGCCGTGCCATCGGGGTTTTGCCCCTGATCCGGGCGATAGTCGCGGATGTAGGTTTGCGCCACGTGGGTTTCCGGGTTCGCCAGGCTCATCAGCAAGCCGTTACCGCCGATGCCGCCACTGCCGCCGGTGGAATAAACGCCCACATGGTTGGCCGCGATCAGGGTGCCGTACTTGTGCTCGCTCTTGTACGCCGTCGCACTGGCGCCGGAATCGGTGTAGCTCAGTTCGATGTAGCTGTCGGCGTAGCCGAACACATCACCGGCCAGGTGCCGGGCGTCGGTGGTGCGCTCGATAATGTCCTTGAATTGCTCGGTCACCACCTGCTCGTTGAGGTTGGTCATGGCCGGCAAGCCGAGGTCGAGGCGGAACAGGTAGTAGAACCGGTCACCGTCCATCAACCGTTCCATCTGGTCCTCGAAGATCGCGTTGAACGTGGTGCCCAGTTGCCCGGTGTAGACATGTTTTTCCGCCAGACCGCCGATCCACAGATCAATCGCGTTGTAGCCGTCATAGCCCGCCACATGATTGCCGTTGGCATCCGCCGCGCCGGACAGGAAATAGGCCGCCTGTTCGGCCGTGACACTGCCACCGGCATAGTTGACGGTGAGGCCCGAAATATCGGCATCGATAATCGCCTGGGCATGGGCCACGTCACCGTCGAAGGAATACGCGGCGATGAAGTTCACCAACGATTCGGGGTGAATCATGTTGTTGGCGAAGTCACTCCAGCTCGTATAAGGCGTCAGGCCATCGACGATCAGGTTGGTGTGGTGCTGCGCGCCGGCCGGTGACGCCCGTTCGGCAATCAACGCATCGTGGATCTGCTGGCGGGCCTGGTTGAGGGTTGGCAAGCCCAGGTCGCGGCCACGGGCCAGGTTGATCGTCGCCAGGTCCAGCGGCTGGCCGAGCAAACCTTGTTGCAGGGCCGGGGTGACGAACTCGTCGATTTCGTTGCTGATCTGCCGGGTCATGCCCAACGCAATGGCCGTCGGCCCGATATCGGCGAAACCACCTGGGTTGAGAAAAGCCTGCTCCAGCGCATAGTGGGTAATCGCGCCCGTCAGGTCGTAGCCGCCACTGGCGTTTTTCTCCAGGGCATCGATGGTTTCACGCAGTTGCGAGTGGCCGAAGCGGAACGCCGCCTGGCCGTATTCCAGCGAAATGTTGGTGTTGATGCCTGAGTCGTAGGTCACGAATTCCGGCAGGTCCGGGGTAATCAACCGGGCGTACTGGTCGATCGCCACGTGCTGGTATTCCATTTCCACGGTCAGCTTGGCGGCATAAAACAGCTTGTCCTGATCCCAGGACACCGTGACGCCATCGGCCAGCGTGAAGTTGCCATTGGCATCGCTGTAGAAACCACCGCTGCCATTGCTGATCTGCACCTGCCAGTTGTGCCGCACCGTGACGTCGGTTTGCGCCAGCACCTCGTTCTGCAGGTTGATCAGCTGCACGTTGTGGTCTTCGTGGAAGACGTGGTGAATGGCGGTCAGCCCGAAGTTTTCATTTACCCGGCCGTCACCGGCAATGTAGTGGTCGCCCACCGATTGCAGCAGCAACTCGTTGGCCACCGCAAAGTCGGCGCTGCCGGCGGCGGCGCTGATGGTGAAGTCGGCAAAATTGACGAAGCTGAACAGGTTTTTCGGCCCTGAGTTGTCGTAGTTGAAGACCATGCCATATGGGTTGTTTGCATCGAAGGTGATGCTGGTGATGTGCGCGTCCAGCGACATCAGCTTCGCTTGATCAATATGCAGATCGTCGAAGTGCGGGTTCATGTCCAGCAGGATCGCTTCGCGGGTGTACACCGCTTGCACGCCGGCGGTGGTCGGGTCGGCATCCAGTACATGGCCGTGGGCGTCGCGTACACGGAAGTTGGCGATGTCGTCCCAGGTCAGGTCGTCACGCCCGGTGGCCAGTACATGGGCGCGCAGTTCGCTCAAGGTCGGCAGCGTCTGATGGGTGACCACGCCGTTGAGGGTCCAGGCGGCGTCATCACTCAACGTGGTGCCGTCGAACAGCGCGGCCCCGGCGATGAATTGGCCCGGGTGATTGGGGTCCGCGACCCACTGGCGCAGCAATTGGGTCACGGCGTCGTTGGAGCCGTAAGTCTGGTTCTGATCGATGTACGGCGAATCGAGGTTGACGTATTGCGCCTGGCCCTGGCCGTCCACTTCGCTGACCGAAGCGCGGTGCACTTTGATCGAGTAAACCGGTTGCCCGTCCGGGCCGATGGAGCCGTACAACGGATCGTCCGGCGCCAGGGGAATGGTGATCGTCGCGTTCTGATTGGGCTTGTTGATGAAGTCCAGGCCGTGGTCGAAGAACTGCCCGAACAAGGTGAACCAGCCGGTGGTCGACGGGTCGCCGCTGACCGTATTCTGGTTGCGAATGTAGTACTGGCCGGAGTCCGGCGAGGTGGTATCGACTTCGCCGATGGCGCCCAGAATCCCCGGATCCGTGACGATTGCCACACCTGTTGCGGTGTGCTGGATGTGCCCGTTGGCATCGGTGGCAAACGTCACACCGCCACTGACGATGGTCTGGCTGATCATCCGGGGCGTGTAGTCCACCAGTGAAGCTGTCGGATCGCTATACAGTGAACTACTGTCAGTCATGGGCGTGGCGCCGACGGGCACACCCTGCCCCGTCAATGCCGCGTTGCTCAGGTCCTGGTGGACGTAATGCGTGTAGTCGGAATGAGTCAGGCGAATGAAGTTTTGACTGAAACTGCCCCAGGCCTGACCGTCCTGGGTCATGTTGTTGAAGTGGCCAGAAACGTTGCGCAGGCCGATCGGGTCGCGGGCGCCGTTGTACCAACTGGTCTCGCCGGGAGGCGTGTCCAGTGGGTTGAAACTGCCCAGTACACCGAGCACATGGACATTGCCGTCCGAGCCATCGTAGCCGTACAGCGGCTGACCCGCAGTGTTGTAGCCAACGATGTGAATGGTGGGAAAAGACACCTGCTGCTCAAGAAACGAAATATCGTTTTGGTTGAGGGTGAAGCGTTTTAGCGCATACATGGCGAGCTCCAGATATTCGTTGAGTTGCAGGGTTTTCCAACCGACTTATCACGATGATCAGGGAAACGAACCGATGGCAAAAGATGCAAAAGTCGAATCAAAAAACCAGACTATTGTCAGTGGTCAGGCTGAGACTTTGGTCGGGCCCGCACCGTCATCCGCGGCGGGTCACACTCGCCACTGGCGCAGCCGAATCAAGGCCAGGACGCGCAACCTGAGCCGCTCCACCCAGTTTGTGATTGCTGCCGCGTTGATCCTGGGGCTGACGATGTTTTTCGTCGGCAAACTGGTGAGTGCACGAATAGAACGGGCCGCCGTGCAAAGCGCCGCCGAGGCCGGCGCCCATTACATGGAAGCGTTTCTGGAACCCTACGTTCAGGAGATGAGCCGCGATAACGGGCTGTCGCCCACCAGCATCAAGTCCCTGGACCGGCTCATGGAAAGCCGTTCGCTGAAGCGGCACATCGTCTCGATCAAGATCTGGCGCGCCGACGGCACCGTGGTGTACAGCACGGACAAATCCATCACCAATCGTAAATTCCCGATGGACGAGATCGCCCAAGCACTCAAGGGCAATGTGGTCACCGACCTGGAGGACCTGGATCAGGAAGAGAACGAGTTCGAGCGAAATCTGAACGTGCCGCTCTATGAAATTTATGCGCCGCTGCGCGAATTCCACTCTGGAAAAATCATCGCCGTGGGCGAGTTTTATGAAAAGGCTGAAAGCCTGGAGCAGGAAATCAATCGGGTACGTCAACAAGTGTGGATGGTAGTCGGCGCCGCGACGCTGGCCATGCTGGCGCTGCTGTTCTTCCTGGTGCGACGCGGCGACAAAATCATTCAGCGCCAGCAAGTGGCTTTGCGCTTGCGCTTGCTGGAGCAAACCCGGTTGCACGTCAGTAATGCCGCGCTGCAGCGCAAGATGACCACCGCGACCCAGGAGTTTTCACGCATCAACGAACTGACCCTGCGCCGCATCGGGGCGGACCTGC
Source organism: Pseudomonas sp. Emmai (assembly GCF_055179735.1). NCBI lineage: Bacteria > Pseudomonadati > Pseudomonadota > Gammaproteobacteria > Pseudomonadales > Pseudomonadaceae > Pseudomonas > Pseudomonas sp. Emmai. The sequence continues at coordinate 4,600,677 of NZ_CM143685.1, forward strand.
ACGACGGCCCGGCGCAACTGTTGACCCTGATTCTGATCCGGCTCGACGATCTGGCCGAGAACTGCACGGAAGTCGATCAGGAGTCGATGGAAACCATTCGCGGCGCGGCCACCGATGCGTTGCGCGAGGTACGGGATCTGTCCCGGGGGTTGGCCCTTCCGGAAATCAACGAACTGACCCTGTTGGAGGAGTTGCGGCTGGTGGCACAACGGCACGAGCAACGCACCGGCACCAAAGTCAAACTGAAACTGGGGCCGTTGCCGGAAGCGGTGCAGCTACCGCTCAAGCTTTGCATCTACCGTTTCGTCCAGGAAACCCTGAACAATGCCTACCACCACGCCCAAGGCAAAGGTCAGGTTGTCAGCGGGAACCATGTCAACGGGACGTTGCTCATCACCGTCAAAGACAGTGGCCCAGGCATGACAGCCGACGCCTTGGTGGCTGACCCCGACGGCAGGATACGGTTGGGGCTGGCCGGTTTGCGTTATCGGGTCGAATCCCTGGGCGGGCAGTTCAGTATTGATTCATCACCCGGCAAAGGCACCTTGGTCAACGCACAATTCAAGCTGTAGTCAGGAACCATCCCGGACGCCCAGATGCGCCGCCCCAGGGCTGATGTGCAGTCGGCTGATGGCCTCGCGCTCCCAATAACGCCTCAGGGCCGTGACCGCTTCCACACGATTGCGCGCATGCAGCTTCTGCATCACGCAGGTCATGTAGTACTTGACGGTTTTTTCACTGATCAGCAGCTTTGACGCCACTTCCTTATTGGTCAGGCCTTTTGAGACTTCTCGAATGATCTGCTCCTCCCGATGGGTGAGGTCGATCTTGTGCACTTGCGCTTCGTGCTTTTTGAAATTGATCAGCAGCTTATTGGCAAATTCGGGCGTGATGTACGTTTCACCCCGGGCAATCGAGCGAATCGCCAGTACCAGGTCCGGTCCGCTGACCCCTTTCAATACATAGCCGCGCGCCCCGGCTTCAAGCGCCGAGTAAGCATCATCCTCGGACTCGGAAACGGTCAGCATCAACACTTTGACGTCTGGCAAATGCGTGGCAATGAAGCGCACCGCGCCAAACACATCGCCCGGCATATTGACGTCCATCAGCATCACATCCGGACGTTCGCGCTGGGCGATATCCCGGGCATCGTCCGCGCTGGCGCCCTGCTCCACAACTTGCAGGTCAGCCCTTTTTCTCAGCGTATTGGCCACACCTTCACGCAACAACGGATGATCGTCGGCAATGCCGATTCGAATAAAAGGGTTCATGACGCACTCCCCGAGAGGCCAAGTACTCGGACACACATTGATTAATAGCAGGTAACCCCATCGGACGCCGGTCGCCGGTCGGGTACGGCAAGGGCCAAAACGTCGAAAATTAGACTTAGGTCGGACGAAATTCAGCCGTCAACAAGCCCTCATCATCACAACCCGCTGAAAAACACGTCGCCAACTCATTGTTTTACAACACAGTCAAAACCGCCAAAAAAACGCCAACGGCATAAAACCCGGACCTGCCCCTGATCCGACCAACAGTCGCTCTCCTACGCTGAGGTACATAAAACCACGGCATTGGAACCTTCCGATGGACAAGAAAACCCAGCAGCGATCCGAGTTTGCCGAAGTGTTTTTTCGGCTGCGCCATACCTTCTATTCGCTGGCCGGCTTCAGTGGCGTGATCAACGTGCTGATGCTGGCACCGGCCATTTATATGCTGCAGGTGTACGACCGAGCACTGGTCAGCAGTAACCTCACCACGCTGCTGATGCTGACGATTCTGATGATCGGTTTGTACACCCTGCTGGCCATGCTGGAAGTGGTGCGCACACGGGTGCTGATCCGGGTTGGCAATCGACTGGACATGGCGCTGAACCGTCGCGTATTTACTGCCGCCTTCGAGCGCAATCTGCAGCGTGCCGGCGGCAACCCGGCGCAGGCTCTGCAAGACCTCGCGCAAGTGCGTCAGTTTCTCACCGGCAACGGCCTGTTTGCGTTCTTCGATGCGCCATGGACGCCGATCTACCTGTTCGTCGCCTACCTGATTCACCCGTTGCTTGGGGCCGTTACCCTCGGCGGCTCGCTGATCCTGGTCGCCTTGACCTGGCTCACCGAAATAGCCACCAAAAAACCCTTGGGTGAAGCGGGCATGGCCGCCCAGGTCTCCGGCACCTTCGCCAACAACAACCTGCGCAACGCCGAAGTCATCGAAGCCATGGGCATGTTGCCGGCGATCACCCGGCGCTGGTTCGGCAGTCACCTGCGGATACTGGAAATGCAAACCCTGGCGTCCGACCGGGCTGCCTACATCAGCGGTTTGGGGCGTTTTGTGCGGATCACCCTGCAATCGCTGATCCTTGGCACCGGTGCCTTGCTGGCGATTGAAGGCTCAATCACCCCCGGCATGATGATCGCCTGCTCGATCCTCAGCGGCCGCGCGCTGGCGCCGGTGGAGCAACTGATCGGCGCCTGGAAGCAACTGTTGACTAGCCGCCGCGCCTGGTCGCGATTGAGGAACCTGCTGCAGGAATTCCCGCCCCGGGCCGATGCGATGAAGCTGCAGCGGCCGTTGGGCATGCTCTCGGTGGAGCACCTGCACGCCGGGGCGCCAGGCATGAGCCAATCGATCATTCGCGGCCCGCACTTCAACCTGTCGCCAGGCGAATCCCTGGGCATCATCGGCCCGTCCGCATCCGGTAAATCGACCCTGGCGCGTCTGCTGGTGGGCATCTGGCCGGCGCAAAGCGGCAAGGTGCGCCTCGATGGCGTGGACGTTTACCTGTGGAACAAGGAGGAGCTCGGGCCTTGGGTCGGTTACCTGCCCCAGGACGTGGAATTGTTCGAAGGCAGCATCGCCGACAACATCGCGCGTTTCGGTGAAGTCGACAGTGACGCGGTGATCGTCGCGGCCAAGCGCGCCGGGGTGCACGACATGATCCTGCGCTTTGCCCACGGCTACGACACCGTCCTGGACGTGGACGGCAACCCGCTGTCCGGCGGGCAGCGCCAGCGCATCGGCCTGGCCCGCGCGCTCTACGGCGAGCCGGCGATCATCGTGCTCGACGAGCCGAACGCCAACCTCGACGACGCCGGTGAAAAGGCCCTGATCGAGGTCCTTGAAGACCTCAAGGTCCGGGGTTGCACCACGGTCCTGATCTCCCACCGCCCGAGCATCCTCGGCACCGTCGACAAAGTGCTGATGCTGCGAGAAGGCAGCACCCAACTGTTCGGTCCCCGGGAGGAAGTGTTTGCCGCCCTGCGTCAAACCAGCGTGCTGCCGACCGTGGGCGCACCCACCCTGTCAGCCGTTCGCGGGAGAGAATAAATGGGCGCCTTGAGTCTCGATCCCCGTGGCCAGGAACTGCAAAGCGCAGCGGCTAATATCGATGTCGATGACCACCGCCCGGCACGCTGGGGCGTGTTGCTGGTGATCCTCGGGTTTGGCGGGTTTCTGCTGTGGTCGTGGCTGGCGCCGCTGGACGCCGGGATCGTCGCCACGGCCACGGTCAAAGTCACCAGCAACCGCAAGACCATCCAGCACCTCACGGGCGGCAGCGTCGAAGCGATTCTGGTGCGCGAAGGCGACAGCGTCAGCAAGGATCAGGAACTGGTACGCCTCGACGCGACGCAAGCGTTGTCAGAACAAGGGGTGGTCAATGCCCAGTTCATCGCCACCAAAACCATGGAAAACCGTTTGGAAGCCGAACGTGACGGCTTGCCCGACGTGGCCTTCGACCCCGCCATGGTGCAGCGCTACGCCGGTAACGAGCACCTGAACAACGCAATCCTCCTGCAACGGCATTTGTTCACCACGCGCCGCGCCGCCCTTGAGGGCGAAATCGGCATCCTGCGTGAATCACTCAACTCCGCCGAGGCACAGATCAAGGGTCTGCAGCACATCTACGGCGCCCGCTCGGCACAGATCGGCTTCCTCAATCAGGAACTGGTCGGGGTGCGCCAACTGGCCGCCGAGGGCTATGTGCCGCGCAACCGCATGCTCGAACTCGAACGCACCGGCTCGGACCTCAATGCCTCCCAGGCCGATAACCTCAACAACATTGCCCGGGCCAAGGGCCAGGTGGCGGATATCAAGTTGCGCATCCTGCAGCGCGAGTTCGACTACCGCAAGGAAGTGCAGTCGATGCTGGCCGATGTGCAGAAGGAAAACAGCGCCCTCACCGACCGCTTGCAGGCCCTGGATTATCAGGTGCGGCACACGGTGATCCGTTCGCCCATCGACGGCATGGTCCAGGGTTTGAGCGTGTCGACCATCGGCGGTGTGATCGCTCCCGGTTTCAAGATCATGGAAATCGTACCGGGCCACGAACCGTTGCAGATCGACGCGATGATTCCGGTGCAAGCCATCGACCGCATGTCACCAGGCCTGCCGGTGAGCATCTCGTTCCCGGCGTTCAACCACGTGCAGACACCGAACATCCCGGGCCAGGTGCTGACCATTTCCGCCGACCGGCTGCTGAATGAAGAAAACAAGCAGCCGTTCTACCTGGCGCAGATCGAAGTGACGCCGGCCGGCATGGCCATGCTCGGCAGCAACCACATCCGTGCGGGCATGCCGGCCTCGGTCACCATCAAGACCGGTGAGCGCAACATGCTCAGCTACCTGTTGAAACCGCTGCTGGACCGCGTCAATAGCGCGTTCAAGGAGCAATGACGTGAAGCGGTTCATTGGCATTGCCGCTTTGCTGACCCTGGCTCAATCAGCCGCAGCCCTGGACCTTCGCGAGTCCTGGAATTTGATGCAGTTCCAGGGCCCGACCTACCTGTCCGCCGGTCACGAAAGAGATGCGGCCCTGGAAAACCGTGCCATCGGCCATTCCGGGCTGTTGCCCAAAATCGGCATCACCGCGTTCGACAACCACATCAACGGCACGCAAAAGCAGCCGGATTTTTACGGCAACAGCCACACCAACGACCTGAACTACAACTCCCGGGGCGCGACGTTGCAACTGCGCCAACCGCTCTTTAACAAGCAAAAAATGGCCGAATATCGCCAGGGCGAATACCAGGCCGACTACGGCGTGGCGGTGTTCGATGGCAAGGCGCAGGACGCGGCGGTGAAGCTGGCCGGGCGTTACTTCGACGTGTTGCTGGCCCACGAAACCGTGGAACTGGCGACGGCCAAACTCAAATCCTTCGATGAACAAGTGGCCTCGACCCAACGGCGCAAGGACCTGGGCGACGGCACCATCACCGACATCGACGAAGCCGTGGCCCGGCGCGACCTGGCCCAGGCTGAACTGATCGAAGCCGAAGACAGCGTGACCGTCGCCCGGCGTCTGTTGCAGGAATACCTCGGCCAGCCTCCCGAAGACATCGCCACCCTGCAAGACACCTTCCCGACCCCGCCCCTGCAACCGGACAACCTGCAGGAATGGATCATCCGCGCCGGCACCGACAGCCCCTCGATTCGTGCCCGACGCTTGAACGTCAACACTGCTGACGAAGAAGTGGCCAAGGCCAAGGCCGGACACTGGCCGACCCTTGATTTGGTGGTCGGTTACACCGCCGCCGACAGCGAAACCCTGTCCACCCAAAACCAGCGCAACCGCTACACCTCCGCCGGGCTGGAGCTGAACATTCCGCTGTACAGCGGCGGCTACGTCAGCGCTCGCGCCCGGCAAAGCGTCGCCACCCGGGACCAGGCCGAAGAGGACTTGAACGCCACCCGCGAGGAAATCATCTCCGGCACCACCCGGGAATTTCGCGGCGTGCAAAGCGGCGAAGCGCGCATCCATGCACTGGAAAAAGCGGTCAAATCCAGCGAGCGCTCACTGGACTCCTCGAAAAAAGGCTTCCTCGCCGGCAGCAGCACCAACGTCGATATCCTCAATGCCCAGGAGCAGATCTACACCGCCCGCCGTGACTTGTTCGAAGCCAAGCTGCGTTACCTGCTGGCCAAACTGCGGCTGGCGGCGGATGTGGGGGCATTGGGGGATGACGACATCGCCAGCGCCAATGCTTATCTGGGGCCGAAATTGGCGTTTTGAGCCGATGCACCGAACGCTTGAGAAACATCAATAAACAGCCAATCGGCATGGGTTACCTTGGCGTGACGCTCGCGCCCTGAGGATTCCCCATGCCTTCTACCCCCACCGAAGTGGATGTCGCCATTATCGGCGGCGGCCAGTCCGCACTCGCCGTGGCTTACTTCCTGCGCCGGACCCAGCGCTCGTTTGTGATCATCGATGCCGAAGCCGCACCGGGCGGCGCCTGGCGCCATGGCTGGAATTCGCTGCGACTGTTTTCACCCTCGACCTGGAGTTCCCTCCCCGGCTGGATGATGCCGCCGGTCACGGACGGCTACCCAAGCCGCGACAACGTAATCGATTACCTGCGCCAGTATGAACAGCGCTACCACTTCCCCATCGAGCGCCCCTATTGGGTAGACGCTATCGAGCGCCGGGACCATCGCCTGCACGTCAAAGCCCAGGGCCGTAGCTGGCTGGCCCGCACGGTGGTCAGCGCGACCGGCACCTGGCGCCATCCCTTCGTGCCGCATTACCCCGGCAACGAAACCTTTACCGGCCAGCAATTGCATTCGGCCCACTACGTGGACCCCAAGCCATTTGCCGGAAAAAAAGTCCTGGTGGTGGGCGGTGGCAACTCCGGCGCGCAGATCCTCGCTGAAGTGTCCCAAGTGGCAGACACCACATGGATCACCCCGCAAGCGCCGCAATTTCTCGCCGATGACGTCGACGGTCGAGTGCTGTTCGAACGCGCCACCGAACGCTGGAAGGCCCAGCTCGCCGGCATCGTCGTTGAGCAACCGGTCGGCGGATTGGGCGATATCGTGATGGTGCCGCCGGTCCTCGACGCCCGGGAGCGTGGCGTGCTGCACGCCGTTCGACCTTTCCAGCGCTTCTCCGAAACCGGCGTGGTGTGGGCCGATGGCACCCAAACACCGGTCGATGCGGTGATCTGGTGCACCGGTTTCCGCCCGGCCCTCGGCTATCTGGAATCACTGGGCGTTTACACCGCCGATGGACGTGTCGCCGTCGAAGGCACCCATTCCATTCAAGAGCCGCGCTTGTGGCTGGTGGGCTATGGCGATTGGACGGGGGCCGCCTCCGCGACGCTGATCGGCGTCACGCGCACGGCACGCAGTACCGTGGAGGAGATCGGGCGATTTTTATCGGCGCAATGAATCGAGGGGAGCGCTGCGGTGAGGCCTGCGGGTTGTTCCGAGCGATTTAACCTTCAATAGCTGGCGTGCTTCAGGCCGCAGCCGGGCCATGGGTGTACGCGCGCAAACTGACCCGGCAGGGTGAAACCTACGCCGGCCACCGTGCCTTGCAACTGCGCGACCTTGCTGTGGTCCGGGACATTGGCCCTGTAAGGGTGTACTTGAGCGAGCTCTATTGTGGAGGCTCGGCAAACGGGATGTTTGCCGGGCCATCTCTATGACCAGGGCGCGACGCATGCCCCTTTCAGCCGAGCCGGGGCAACGGCTTGACGATCATCAAACTGCAGGGCCCGTGGTTCAGCACACTCTCGGCGGTACTGCCGATGAACCTGTCGACCCCAGGGTGATAGGTCGTGCCCAGCACCACCATGTCGAAGGCATTTTGCCGGGAGAAAAGCTCGATCACCTTGTGGGGGATGCCGGTCAGTAGATGCCGGCGTTTTTTCTCGATGTCATGGCGTTCGGCAAGCACATCAAAGGCCTCTTCCTGGGCATCGTTGACCGCGTCTCTCAAACTGTCATCCAGGCACGGGGTCGGCAGACTCCGCTGCGCGCCGCCCACCACCGACCAGTTGTTGACGTTAAGCACGTGCAACGCGGCGCCACAGGAAAGCGCCAGCAGCGAGGCCAGGTCGAGAACCCGGTCATTGAGCCCTTGGGTCAGATCTTCCAGATGGGACAGATCAATGGCCGCCAGAATCTTCAACGGTTTGGGGTGGCTGGCTTCGGTTACCAAGAGCAAGGGGGCCGGACAGTCGCGCAGCAAGAGCCAGTCCAGCGGGCGGTGGAAAGCACGGTCGAGTGCGGGCACATGGTGGGTGTCCTTGATCACCAGATCCGCGTGGAAGTCATTCACATAGGTCAGCACCTGCGCCAGGCTTGACTTGGCCCAGACCACTTCCGTCGTCACCTGCAACCCCGCGCTCTGCTGAAACCGGGCTTGCTGCTCCAGCCAGTGACGATGCACCTGCAAGTAGCCCTCTCGTGCCTGGGCCATGGCGTCGTGGTCAAACACCCCGGCCAGCGCCAGCGCCTGCACATAATCGAAGGCCACGATGTGCAACAACGCGCCGGTGGCTATGGCCAATGCCTGTGCCCGATCAAACGCCGGGGTACGGGTCATTTCGGTGGGGGCAATCAAAAGGATTCGTTTGAGTTTGAGCATCACATACCTCGTCCAGGGAACGCTTTACCGGCCTGACTGCACACGGCAACGAACGAGCGCATGTTGGTTTCCCTCGGTTTATCGTAGCTGGAGCAAGCTGTCGTTCGAGTATCTGGCGTTGTCGGGCGCCGGCTCTGATCTCTGTCAACAAATGGGGGCTTTGGGTCAATGCACGAAGCCACGGCAGGCTCGCAGAGGTATTGTTGATATAGCTCAACGCATCTACGTCGCTCAGGCGTAGAAAAAAGCGGACGGCCTGTGTGCCTCATGGCACGGAGCGACACGTGCCCCCTATCACTGGAGTTGGCGATGCTGGCAGTCACGCTGATCAATACGCTGGTGGTCATCATCGTTGTCGTGATCCATTACGAATGCCTGTCGCGCCTGAACGATTGGCTGCCCCGGCTCAAGCTGTGGAGCCGTTTCAGGATTGTCGTCGGCGTGTTCGGTGCGCTGCTGGCCCACGCGATAGAAGTCTGGTGCTTCGCGCTGGTCTATTACCTGATGGCGCGCTCCGGCGAATGGGGCGCCCTGATTGGCAGTTTCGACGGCTCGTTCCTGGACTGCGTGTACTTTTCCTTCACCACCTACACAACCATCGGCTTCGGCGATATTTCTCCCGTGGGCAACCTCAAATTCCTGACCGGTCTGGAGGCCCTGACCGGCCTGGTGCTCATCACCTGGACCGCCTCCTTTCTGTTTCTTGAAATGCAAAAGTACTGGAAGCACAAATAACCAATTTTCGTCGGCGGCGGGCCGGTTTCAGACGCGCCTCAGCCGGTATCCCCCGGGAATCCGAACCGTCCAAGGCTTGATTTGCATCACCTCCCAGGCCATCACCCGGACCAAAGGTGCAGCGGTTTTTCCCCGTTCGTCGATTAGCCCGGCAAACGTCCGAACGAATGCCGCATTCAATGACCCGCGATCTATGCTACGAGCACCCCAAGACGGTGCCATATTCCATGCCCGAAGCCCGCCCGCTTCAAATTCAACACCTTAAGGCCGCATGCTCCAACTGCAGTGTTTTGGAGCTGTGCCTGCCGATTGGCCTGACCAGCCCGGAGGTCGAGCGCCTCGACACGCTGATCGTGCAACGTTTGAAGGTTAAAAAAGGCGCAACCCTCTACCGCGCAGGCGATGCATTACGCTCGCTGTACGCGGTGCGTATCGGCTCATTCAAGACCAGCGTGCTCTCGGTCGATGGTCGCGAGCAGGTCACGGGCTTCCAGATGCCCGGCGAAATACTCGGCCTGGACGCTATCAGCACCGACCTGCATGCCTGCAACGCGTTTGCCCTGGAAGACAGCGAAGTCTGCCCCATCCACTTCGCGCACCTGGAGAAACTCGCTCAGGAGCTGCCGTCACTGCAGCACAACCTGAACAAAATCCTGAGCCGGGAAATCGTGCGCGATCACGACATGCTGATGATGCTGGGCAATATGAACTCCGATGAGCGCCTGGCAGCCTTTTTGTTGAACCTGTCCCAGCGTTTGAATATGCGGGGGTATTCCTCGCGCAACTTCGTGCTGAAAATGCGCCGTGAGGAGATCGGCTCCTACCTGGGGCTGCGTCTGGAAACGATCTGCCGCGGCATCGCGCATCTGCGGGATCAAGGGCTGGTGGAAATCTCCGGCCGAAATGTCGACATCCAGAACATGGAAGGCCTCAAACAACTGGTTGTGGGCTGTCACCGCCCCTTGCGCTAGCGCCGCACGGCAGCCGCCGCCACGACGTGACCAGGATGGCGGACCTCCCTTCGCCATTACATCCGCCGGGTACTCCTCCACAAACACACAAATCAACACCCCCGTCACGGGTGTCTGATCCAGATCAGGTTTACACGCCGCCAACGGCGTACAAAGGAATGAGCGGCGTGGTTCGTCACCGCGCGCCGACCTTTGAAACCGGATGGAGGATCACCCCATGCTCACCGTCAAAGACCACAATGATCGGGCGGCTGCCGCCTACGCCGCAGTCACCGGCAAATACTGGATCGAAGCGCTCAAGGACGGCCGCCATGTGTTGATTCGCCCCCTGACGGAAAAAGACCGCGACCGTGAATACGCGTTTATCAAGCGCCTGTCTCCAGAGTCCCGGCACATGCGTTTTCTCGCCCACATCAACGAGCCCGGTGCCGCCATGCTCAATCAGTTGATGGACGTCGATGACAAACAGCGTGCGGCCTTCATCGCGCTGGTCCATGAGAATGGCCATCTGATCGAGATCGGCTTGGCCCGTTACGCCGCCACCGGCGAAAGCGAGTGCGAATGTGCGGTAACAGTCGCCGATGAATGGAAGCACTTGGGGCTGGCCACGGCGTTGATGGAGCATTTGATCAAGGGCGCTCGCAAGAACGGTTTTCGCCAGATGTATTCGGTGGACGCCTCCAGCAATGCCCCGATGCGTGACCTGGCCAAGGCCCTGGGTTTCGAAACACACAACGATCCCGACGACAGCTGTCAGGTCATCCATCGTCTTTGCCTGTAAACAATCGCCCCGCGACGGACCGGCCAACGGTTCATCGCGGGGCGATTCTGCGTCAACTCAGGATGACAGCGTGCGCCCTGGCTTGATCGCCAGCACGCTGCACGGCGCCCGATGCAAGAGTTGTTCGGCCGTGGTCCCCAGGAGTTTTTTCAACCCGCTGTGTTGTACGGTCCCCATGACAATCACGTCCGTCCCATGCTCCATGGCAAAGTCACAGATCCCCGACAGCGGTGCGCCCTCAATGAAATGGCGACGATCCGGCGGTACGCCATGACGTTCGGCCAGAGCGGCAAACGCCTCATGTTGCCCCGCGCCCAGTGCCTCATAAATCCCGTTGGCCAGCGGCAATGCGCCTACGCCCATGTCTTGGGCATACAACGCCGTCCAGTCATACACATGCACCAGTTCGAGCGTGGCCACGCATTCTTCGGCCAGCTTCACCGCCGCCTCGATAATCCGGTCATTGAAGACCAGGTCCTGCTCCTCGCTGCGCAGCACATCGACAATCGCCAACACGCTGCGCGGCCGTGGGTGAACAGCATTCGTGACCAAATGCACCGGCACCGGGCAGTCGCGCAGCAACTGCCAGTCCAGGGGTGTGAAAAATACCCGTTTCAACGCTGATTCTTCCTGGGCATCCTTGATGATCAGCGTCAGCGACATCTCGTTGACGAAATGCAGGATTTCTTCAAAAGGATGCTGTACCCACACCACCTCGCTGGTGACCTCGACACCGTGCCGGCTCATCAATCCGGCTTGCGCCGCGAGCCATTGCCGATGGGTTTGCAGATACCCTTCCCGGGCCAGGTTGATCTGCTCGGGAGCAAACAGGCCGGCCACCGCCAGGGCCTGCAGATAATCAAACGCCACGATGTGCAAGGGCAATTGCATGGCGAGCGCCAGTGCCGCGGCCCGGTCGAACGCCGGTGTGCGGGTCATGGCTGGGGGAGCGATTAACAGTAAACGCTGAGTCTGCGACATGGGGCACCTCGGCACGCGGCCATCTCAATGCAACGAATTGATCTACAGATTGAGCATTCCGGCCCGGGGCGACTTGATCTTAATCAGCTGTAACGTTCCTTTTTGCTGTTCACGTCGCACGTTTAAAGTCGATTTTGATCAACCCTCCCCGCTCTTTCCCCTGGTCTGAAACAACGTATCCCACGCCAACGGCAGCATCGGAGGGGACAATGATCGAAAACAACCAGCCATTACGGGTAAGAGCATTGGATGCTGCGACAAATCCGGTATTGATCACCGAACCGACTGGTTGCATCGTCTGGATCAATAACGCGTTCTGCCTCTTGAGCGGCTATTCCAAGCCAGATCTGGTCGGCAAAACCCCGGCTCGGCACGTCATGACGGGCCTCAGTGCAGCAAGGTGCCGGCCCACATCGCCAGCGTCAGCCCCAGCTGTCCGGGAATCACATAAGCGGCAAACCGCCGCCCGCCACTGATCCAGGCCACCAGGCATTTGCTCACGGCGTTGCTGCTGACCGCGATCAGCGCAGGGGTGGCCATGGCGTCGAACGGCAACTGACCGGATTTGACCAGGGCGGCAATCGACGCCGTCGAGGAGTGAGCGTCGGCGAAACCGGTGAAGGTGGCCGTCAGCATCACCCCCACCTCACCAAAGAGGTTGAGCATGACCGACGACAGCAAGGTGATGCCGGTCATGGTCAACGTGACGACCAGGGCCAGCTTGAGGTTGAACGCACCTCCAACCTTGATCGGCTGGCTGACACCGGTCGCTCGCTGGGAAAACATCAGGCACAGGCCATACAGCGCCGTGGCCGCGACACCGCACAACAACGGCCCCCACATGTGGCGCAACAGCCCGATGTCAACCGCTCCCAGAATCAGGCCGACCTGAATGACAGTGGCCAAATTGGACAATATCGCCGCCGCGGCCAGGACTCTGAGGTTGCCCGGTTCCTTGGTGACCAGATGTCCCATGGTGGCGATGGTTACGGTACTGGAAGCAAACCCGGAGGCGATGGCGCTGATCGCATAGCCGTAATGAGTGCCCAAGGCACGCACGGCGACATGCCCCACGGCCCCCACCGCCATCAACAACACGGTCAGGGTGCAAATGGTGCGCAGATTGATCGCGGCATAGGGACCGATGAAACGGTCCGGGGCCAGCGGCAACACCACCAGTGCGACGATCAACAACACCAAGCCATCGCGCATTTCAGCTTCGGTCAATTGGCTACGGGCGAAGTGGTGCAGTTTTTGACGGTACGTCAGCAACCCCGCCACCACCACGCCAATGGCAATGGCCAGTTCCGGCGCAGAGCCACACAACGCGCCCAATACCAACACCGTGAGTAACGCCACTTCACTGGTCACGCCGGGGTCATCGCTCAGGCTTCGCCAGTACGCCACCGTGACCAGCAACGCCACACAGATCGCCATGATCCCCAACAGCAAGCCACCACCGACCTGCATCGCCACATAGCCCAACAATGCCGTGATCGCGAACGTGCGCAAACCGGCACAGGCACGGCTGTCGCCTCGTCCCTTGTGCCGCTCGCGTTCAAGACCGATGAGCATGCCGATCCCCAGTGCAGCCGCTGCACCTGCTATGCCGAGTGTGTCATTCATTGGATGGATGTCCGGGTGGGCCGTGCCCGCCCTGGTTTCGACGTCGAGGGGCAATGGGCACAAGCCTGCACCGACCTGTTCAAGGATAGATTGATCATGATCAACCCATTGAGAATCGACGGCATCGCGGCAACCACACATCGGACGGCCCGTGCCGTAAGGCATCGGTTTGATACAGATCAAGTCTGAAACGCCGTCCGGCAGCATCTTGGTCAGATGTCACCGCCAACAGCCTCTCGCGGCCCTGTCGGCCAGCGTCGGTGTGATAACCCAAGGGAGATTTCCATGTCTGAGCAATCACGTTTCATGCTGGTCGCCTCACCGCTGATGCAAAACAGCCCTGCTTTCGACCGGGCCGCCGCACTGGCCAAGGCCGAAAATGCGGCGTTGCACATTGTGGCCTTCGATTACCTTGAGGGCTTGGCGACCGCCGGCCTGGTCAACGAACAGGCGCTGGAACAGATGCGCTTGGGCTATGTCGAGCGCCATCGCCAGTGGCTGGAGGACCAGGCCCGGCCCTTGCGCAACATCGGCGTCACTGTCACCACGGAAGTGGTCTGGGTCGAAAGGCCCTTGCAGGAAATCCTGATTCACCTCAAAGAACAGCCAATCGCCTTGCTGATCAAGGCGCTGGAACACGAATCGCTGCTCTCGCGGCTGATGTTTACCCCGCTGGACATACACCTGCTGCGCGAATGCCCGGTGCCGCTGCACTTTGTGAGTCATGTGCAGCATGCCTTGCCGCGAAGAATCGTCGCGGCGGTCGACCCCTTCCATCGCGATGGCCAATACAAAGACTTCAACGACCGGATCCTGCGCGAGGCGGTGAAATTGGCGACCGCGTGTAACGCCCAGGTCGACGTTATCTACGCCCATGACCTGTCCTCCATCAGCGCCGAGGAATTCGGCTTCGACAACGCCTCTGCGTACTTTTCCTCCAGCAATGCCAAGACCTTGTTCGACGCGCAGAGCCAGACGTTCAACGAACTGGCCGAGCGCAACGGCATCCCGCCGGAGCAACGCCACATGATCATGGGCAACCCGGCCAAGGTCCTGGCCAGTTATGCCGATGCCTACAACATCGATGTGATCGTCATGGGCCGGGTCGGCCATCACGGCATAGAACGCCTGGTGGGCAGCACCGTGGAACACCTGCTGTACAAAATGCCCTGCAGCGTTTGGGTGGTGTCACCGGAGGTACTGGTGGATTGAGCAACGGACGCTAAACGGAAAAAAGGGGCCGACGTGTGAGCGTCGGCCCCTTTGTATTTCGCATTAAGCCAGCCTGACCGAGACAAGCCACGCTTAAGAAAGCAGCGCCCTGAGTCGTTCTGGAACGGCGACGACTTCTTTGGTCTCAGGCGAAATACACACGTGGGTGACCGTCGCGGTAAACGCTAACGTCTCGTCCCGGACAAAACCTTCGACCCGAAAAGTGAAGGAATGAACCCCCACCTTGGCCACACTGACTTTGATGCTCAGCTCATCATCCCAGGTCAACAGCTTGAGCATCTCCACCGACATAGCCCGCACCGGCGGCAGCACATCAAAACCCATCAGCGTTCGAAGGCCGGGGGCGCCCAGCCAACTGTCCAGCGCGGTGTAAATGGCCTCAATGGCGAAGTAGGAAAATCGCGGCGTAAACACCACGCCAGCGGGGTCGCAGTCGCCGAATGAAACGGTTCTACTGACAAACACTGCATCAGGCATTAAATAGTTCTCCCTGTTGTTTAAATGGAAGGCGCATCCCCATGAAAAGCACCCTCGACCACCTCGCCATCGTCGCCCCCGACCTCGACAGCGGCTGCGCCTTCGTCAGCCGCGTGCTTGGCGTCGACCTGCAACCGGGCGGCGCGCATCCGCGCATGGGCACCCATAACCGGTTACTGCGCCTGGGCCCGGACGTTTATCTGGAAGTGATCGCCATAGACCCATCGGCCCAACGCCCCGACCGGCCGCGCTGGTTCGGCATGGACGACTTGGCGGGTGATACGCCGCCGCGTCTGGCCACGTGGGTCGCCCGCACCGACGACATCCACGCCATGAGCGAAACCTGTCGCGCCATCCTCGGCAATCCCGAGCCCATGACCCGAGGCACCCTGGCCTGGCAAATCACCCTCCCCGCCGACGGCAGCCTGCCGCTGAACGGGTCAGCGCCAACGTTGATTCAATGGGCGCAAACGCCACATCCCGCGAGCGCCATGCTGGACCGAGGCTGTGAGCTGGTGGCGCTGGACGTGTTCGATCCCGATCCCGCAAAGGTCCAGGCACTGCTCAGCGCGATCAACTTTACCGGGCCAGTTCATCTGCATGCCCTGGAAGCGACCGCAAAGCCTTACCTGATCGCACATATCCAAACCCCAAGCGGCCTGAAAACCTTGCCGATTGTTCATGCTTAAGATCCCGCGCCTACACCAACCGCTCAATCTTCTGATGCCGCCAAACAAACTTGTAATACACCGTCTGCAACGCCAGCATCCCCAAATACGCCACCGGAAACGCCATCCACACACCCTGCAATCCGTACTTCGCGTCCAGCAGATACGCCACCGGCAACTGCACCCCGACCACACAAACAATCGAAATCACCATCGGCACCAACACCGTGCCGCTGGCGCGCATGATCCCGCCGATAATCGCCTGGAAGCCAAACACCAACAGACTCCACAGCATGATGTGCAACAGATGCTCCGCCATCGCCCGGGTCGAATCCTCCGTCAGGAACAAACCCAACAACCAGTGCGACAACAGATACCCGAGCAACACCAAACCACCGGTCAAACACACGTTAATCAATATCCCCGTGCGCAGAATCGGCGTGATCCGCTCCAGCCGCCCCGCCCCAATCGCCTGCGCCCCAAGAATCGACGCCGTGATCGCAATCGACAACGCCGGAAACTGCACGTAATTCACAATCTGCGTCACCGCCCCATACGCCGCCGTCGCCTGGGAACCGTGCTGATTCACCAACGCCAGAATCACCAACTCCGACGCCGACAACACCACCATCTGCAACCCGGTCGGCAACCCGATGCGCAACACCTTGCCCAGAATGTCCAGGTCCAACCGCATCGCCGCAAACATCTCCCGATCCGGCGCCAACGGATGCCCCTTACGAATCAACCGCCACGCCAACCACCCCATCGCCGACAAATTCCCCGCCAACCCCGCAAACGCCGCACTCTGAATCCCCATCGGCGCAAAACCCAACCAGCCTTTAATCAAGGCAGGCGTCAGCGCCAGACCAATACACGTCGAAACAATCAACGCCACCAACGGCGAAACGGTATCACTCACCCCACGCAGCAACTGCGTAAACAGCACGTAAACCAACAGCGACGGCATGATCCACATCATCACGTGGGCGTAGGCCACCGCATCGTCCAACACATCCGCCGGCGTGCCCAAACCCTGCAAGGCTGGCCGCGCAAACACACTCCCCAACACCGCCGCCACCAACCCAATCATCGCGCCCAACAGCAAAGTCGTGGCGGCGATGGTTTTCACCAGATGGGTTTCGCGAGCGCCCCAGGCTTGACCGATGAGTACGCCAGCACCGGCGCCGAGGCCGATGACCAGGGCGATGAAGAAGAAGACGATGGGGAACATGCCCGAGACGGCTGCGAGGGCTTGGGTGCCGAGCATTTGGCCGATGTAGATGCTGTTGATCGTGCCCGACATAGATTGGAGGAAATTGGAGAGGACCATGGGGGCTAGGAAAAGGAGGTAGGTTTTCCAGAGGGGGATGGAGGTGGTGGGGGTTTGCATTGAGGGTCCGTCTCGCTTCAGGAATGTGGCTCCGGGACATTCTACTGGATAGAAGAAGCACATTCGCACCGAAAAATAAATGGAATCTACTGCCGATTTTTGACTACGCTCAATCAGTACCGATTATCTCAGACTGAATGAACAGCAATGCAAAATAAAAGTTATTTGTCACTGCAAATGCCTTTCACGTGATAACCAAACCAATAAAACAATGAAAATTCTGGAATACACATTATGTCTCAAGAGTTAAAACTAGAAATCCGAGAAAAACTTAGAGCAACTGAAAGTGACGCAAAACTGTTTTTCTCTAAAGCAACTCTAGAGTTAACCGAGAAAACCAACTCACCTTTTACTTCAAACTACGAATCTGTCAATTATTTCTGGGACTTGCTCTCCCCTGAGTTACAGACCTTCTCAAACCGCATCATTGACCAACTTCTTCCTACTTGCGCGGCACTAGCGAATATAGCACGCTCTTCCACTTTAACGGGTTCAGAAGACCTACAAGACATAAAAATTTCGGCTAAAGCAATGCGCGCAACGCTAAAGCTCCGCAGATATAACTATCGTGAGCCTGATGCCATACACGATGAAGGCACGGTACTAGGATTTCGCCCAGCCGATCAGTTTGAAAATCAAGGAATCTCACCAAAATCAGCAGAAAGTGAATTTTTTTTAAAGTTCTCATCACTCATAGCAATTCTGAAGCTCACTGAAGCGTCAGGACCTCCAGACTTGGGCACTACTTTAGTTACGGCAACAGAGCCAGCAAAATACCGAGCCGGAACGGCATTTATAATGATGTGGATGGACCCAAACCATCCTGAACTAACTGACATTGCCGATGCAGTCAGATCAACATTCAACTCTTTTAAAATAAAAGCTGTACGAGCGGACGACATAGAACACGACGGACTCATCACTGATAGAGTCTTAAATGAAATACGAAGCTCCGAGTTCCTTTTTGCCGATTTAACAGGAGCACGGCCAAATGTCTATTATGAAATTGGTTACGCTCACGCACTTGGCAAGCGAGTCATCCTTTTTCGAAAGTCCGGAACGGGATTGCACTTCGATTTGGCGGGATACAACTGCCCTGAATACGAAAATATTCGCGACCTAAGAGAGAAGCTCACAAAAAGACTGACAAGCATAACAAATCTAAACCCGTCAGCCGACAACAACTAAAATAAACATACACTGGCAAATCATAATGCTTTTTCCGCAGCAACATCATACAAATAGAGTGTGCAAATGATTAGCAAGGCTTCGGATTTATTAGAAATGTTCATAAGAGAAGAGACTTCAAAGATAGCAGACATTAAAATGCCTCATATGCCAACGCTGGGTAGCGCGTATGAAGAAATAACGAAAAGCGGCATAGATCAAAGTTTCTCCATACCAAAAAACCTCGACCTTAGTGTTGTATCTGGATTCATCTGTATCGGAAATGAAAAATTACCAGAACAAATTGATTGCATGCTAGTACATGGCGAGGGACAAAGGTTCGGACTTACCAAAGAATATTTTTACGACATCGAGCAGATACTATGTATTTTCGAGGTGAAAAAAACATTGCGCAAAAGCGATTACGCAGATGCATTAAACCACTTAGAAAACATAAAGAAAAAGTACGCAGAACACTTTAACAATATAGTCGACAACGACGGATATGAGCCTAACATCACCTCTTCGAGGCAGCTTTATTCACAAATAACCGGAAAGGTAGCACCCGAAAATTATTCGGACATATACAAACTATCAAAAACAGATCAAGTTTTATTTTACTGCTTGGTACAAGAAGCCCTGACCCCGGTAACTATAATCCACGGCTATAACGGTTATAAAAGTGAAGCGGGCTTAAGAACGGCATTCGTAGATATACTAGAAGAAAGAAAAATAAACGGGACCGGATTAGGAATTACAGGTATACCATCACTAGTTACATCCAATCAGTTCTGCTTAATAAAGGGTAATGGCGCTCCATTTTTAGCAATAAGAAATAAGGACGAATGGATTTCGGTACTCTCAACCCGACATAACACAGCTAAAATGATATTAGAAATTATATGGTCTAAAATATCCAGCTATTTTAACATTGACATGCCATGGGATGACGGACTACACATGGACAGCATCCAGCCGTTAATAGTCTCTAAAGTTGTAGAAATTGGAGACCAAGTCGGCTGGGCTTACGAAACACTAGAATTCAAAGAAAGAAGTTTAATTCGAGAAGATAATGATAAATGGATACCTGCACAAGTAGGCGCTGCGGAGATTTCGGCTATCAATATTTTGGCTATGCAAGGGGGATACCTTTATCTCGACACTGACATGAATGATTATTTAATGAAAGAATACAACTTAACAAACGAAGAGGTTATGGATCGATTGATAATGACAAGAGCTTTTATGAAAGAAGGCAACTCCATCAGACCAATTCACTCAATCACACACATAATTACAAATGATGACGGTACTGGCTTTGTTTCCGCCGAGAAAGAACGTTTTGATATCTGGTGCGAAGAGAACAGCATCAATAAAAACTACCTAAATATTTTATTCATCGAATAGCCACTAGTTCAACGAGGTATTATTTCGAGCCAAAAACCTCTTTGAGAATAGTCATTAATCCCACACCTCTGGCGGGATCCAGCACCTTGCCCATCACTTAATTGAAGCTTATAGTCCGCCCCGTCGCCCAAATGGCGACCAGGTTTGGCGACCTGTTTGATCGGGTGCAAAAATAGAAAAGGGGACGGATTTATTTTTGAATAAACAGAAAATATATCTGTCCCCTTTTATTGATTTAGTTTAGGACGTCTACCTTTTCAATGACACAAGGTACGCCAGAAGGGAGATAAGCCTTGATAAGTTTTATCACTTGTTCTTTTGTCTGCCGATTGAAAAAAACATACTGCCTTCCTATAGTCATGTAAATAGAGTCTTCTTTGGGGATGCTGTACTTTAGCTCGACCATTTCTCTATTGGTAGCTATCGTTGATCTCGTTAGTTCTGTCCAATGTAAAAAATAGTGGTGGTATTCGGTTTGCAAATTCTGGTAGTTTTTGGAGTTGGCCATGGATAGATACATTATGCCCATTCCCCCAGGGCCTATCAGTGCACCAATTAAGAACGCTGGATCAATGGTCGCCAAGAAGATGAAAATGAGTGCCGTAATGCCGGAAAACCATTTTAAAAATTTTAGCGCCCACTTAGGGAAATCTTTCCATTCGCAATACTCTAATCCAGACTGACTGAAGCGATAAGCGTAGTTTATTCGCTGGTGAGTCATGCATGAAACTGTAAACAATATGAAAACGAAGAACAACACGCAGGATAGAATCCTCCATGGTTGATCCATGCCCTCGTATACAGAGTACATTATGAATGCCCCCCCTAGCGTTAGCATGGCCATAAATGCAAACATGCAATTCGCCACAAATGTATTGTAATTTCGCGCTCGGATCGTCCATTCCAGAAGTTTTGGTTCATTTGCATACTTCCATTGGAGTTGTTGCGGCAGATCAGGTGCTTTGTCAAAATTGAACATTGTAGGGCTCATTGACTAATTCAGTTAGGGACCGCCAGCTTCAATAGCTGGGTGCTGTTCTGTCTCAACACAATACTGTCCTTTTCCTTTAGTTCACCATTAAAGGCATTGTTGGCTCTGTCAGCTTCACTAGGAGCCCATTCGAGTGCCAATCGAAACATATAACCGCGGTTGTCATTGCGCTGAAGCACTCCGGGCGGATACTTTACTTCCAATTCTAGGATCGGACTGTCTGTTGACGTGTCAATCCACACTTGCCAAAGACGGTGCTGCTCTGTGCTCTTGTAAGTGAAGTCAGCTGGGTTGGTTTTACTTCCAGCACCATCGGGCAACTGTCCCAGTTGCTTTGGGTCGACCCAGCTACCGTTGAGGAACTGCTCGTAAAAGCTGCTTCTTGTTGTTTGGAGTTCGTCGTCGGCAAAAAAGTACTTCCTCTCGATCATCGCCGGTTGCAGCATCACTTCTTTGCCCGCTAATCCATTAGGCACTTGAATTTGTACCCAGAAGCCCAGCCATTTTCTCGGCGTACTTCCGCCTCCGTAATACAGGGCCCTTCCTACGACGCTAGGTCGTTGCAGGGTCTCCAACAGAGCTTGCATCTGCTTTTGATGGCCCTCATCACCTAGCCATTCAGGTTCTGCTCCGCGACCCCAGCAGCAACGATAGAGCCACAAACGCAGCCCCTCACGCTTGTAACGATTGGCGGCCATTGTGATCATCAAATAGGCGATTCCGAGGACCGCCAAAATGATCGTAACCGGAGTGGACATCACCCACGCAAAACTTAACAAAGGACCTAGGGCTGCGCCTACTAGTTGACCCGTAGCAACAAAAAATAAATCTGTCCCATTTACCGTCCCATTTACCTGATTTACCTAAAGAAAATAAATCTGCCTCGTTTACCTTGTTTCGGCTTTCCGTCAAGAGAATGCCAAGAAAAAACTGTCCATTTTTAAACAAAAGAACAACGCAGTGTTACGTAAGAAGCTATTGCAGATGCCGGAGAGAATGTCAGTCAGTGCTCATGGGGACATTAACTTTGGCTTTGATAAAAGTTACACCTGGAGATAAATAAGGCTTGATAAGTTCCGCTACGTTTTCCTTTTGTTTTCGTTTGCAAAAAATATTAAGACTCCAGTTTGTTTTGTAATTGTTTCCATCTAGTATAACGCTGTATTTTAAATCGACTACTTCTCTATTAGTGGCGATGGCAAGCTGGGTGAGTTCCTTCCATTTAAATGCATGATGATGATATTCGGTTTGCAAGTTCTGGTAGCTTTTTGAGTTTGCCATCGATAGGTGCATCAACCCGATTCCCCCAGGTCCTATCAGTGCGCCGATCAGGAATATTGGATCAATGATCGCAAGTAAGATGAAACCAATCGCTGTAAAGCCGGAAAACCATTTCAAAAACGTCAGAGCCCCTTTGGGGAAATCTTTCCATTTGCAATACTCCACTCCGGATTGGGTGAAGCGATAGGCGAAATTCATTTGCTGGTGGGTCATGCAGGAAGTTACAAATAACATAAGCATATAAAAAAACACACAAGACAAGATTCGCCAAGGTTGCCCCATGCCCTCGTATACCGAGTACATGATGAGTGCCCCCCCGAGTATGAACACAGCTATAAACGCAAACATGAAATTTGCTAAAAAGGTATTGTAATTCCGAGCGCGAATGGTCCATCCAAACAGTTCTGTTTCATCGCCGTACTTCCATTGGAGTTGCGGCGGTAAGTCAAGTGACTTATTGAGGTTGAACGTCGTAGGGCTCATTGATTCATTCCGTTAGAGACCGCCAGTTTCAAAAGTTGGGTTTTTTTTGAGTCAGTACAATATCGTCCTTTAGTTCACCGCTAAAGGCCTTGTTAGCTCGGTCGGCTTCACTCGGAGCCCATTCTAGAGCCAATCGAAACATGTAACCACGATTATCTTTGCGCTGAAGCACGCCGGATTGATACTTGACCTCCAAATCAAGGACGAGACTGTCTGTCGAGGTGTCGGTCCACACTTGACAGAGACTATATTGGTCTTTGTCGGTGTAAGTGTAATCAGCCGGGCTAGTAAGAAAACAGATCTGCCCCCTTTTTCGGTCAGAAAATAAATATTTCCCTTTTTCGCTTTTTCGTTTCGTTTCGTTTCGTTTAATTTTAAGTGCTTTGTGGTCAGCATTTATTGTTTCTTGCATTTTTTTTGCGGCTGGTAGATAAAAAGTCATTTTTAAGTCTGTAATTCGTTGTGATGAATATTTGTTGGGAGTTACCACTCCCATTTTTTTTCTGTATATTGCGCCGTTGGTGGAAGCAGATTTTTTAAAGTTTCTAAGTACTTGCGAATGTGAGTTTTATCTTTGAGTCGAACTTCAAATCCAACAGTTAAGTCTTTGTGATGAGTGATTATTATCAGCCTGTTAGTATCTATGGATACAAAATTATATTCGTTCCAAGGTCTACTTTTTTCGTATTTATTTTCATTTTTCCACCTTAGTAGGTTTCGGGCGGCTCCCAATGCTATACCAATCGGGCCAACTAGGAATAGGAGTGATTGAGTATAAATAGCCACTCCTAAAAACAGCATTATTGTTGCTAGTGCGGTGCCTTTAAAAAAAACATTGGCATGTTCAGGGTAGTAAAGTTGGTGGTTGACTTCAGCTCCGCTGGTTGTAATACGATAATTGAATAATGTTTTTTGTCGAACTCCAAATGCTATTAGATAAATTGCCAATATTATTGGTGCGCTACATGCTGTAATTAAATACCCTGCCGAGTCTGGTAAAGAGTTCCACATTAACCATGTGAGGTATAGGATTACAGCGCATGAGACACCTATGACGCCGAGTTGAGCCTTCATTATTTTTTCAGGAGATGATGCAATGGTTTTAATCGACCATCTCATCAGCTCTATCCCCTGCAGTGGCTCTTGTCTATCTTCAACGTTCTTCGCATTTGTTTTATTTATCATGCTCTCATTATTCATTTGCTTCACTCGGAAACTGCCAGGATTAACGCCCCATTACGATTAGCTGACTTTACCTGAAGATCGGTAGCAGTTAATCCATCACTCGCACTCAGCCCAGAAGTACTTAGCTCGACTTGATAAAGGTAACCTCGATCTTTATCGTTTGATTCTAGAATTTGTTTTGGGTACCAAATCTGAAGCTCAATATAATCGGCGTTTTTGCTTACTGGGATCCATGTTTGCCAAATAATATCTTCCCCTGCCTTTAATAGGGGCGGAGGGGTAGAAACTCCTGCATACTTCTCTGGAGCTGTGTTGCTTGTCTTGGTAAATTTTCCTGCTTGGGGAAAAACGGGACGGATTTATTTACGCGATTTTCTGGCAAGAATATGCTAAGGAAATAAACCTTTCCACTTACTGCATATGTTTCATTTAGCCGCGATGAATGTTGTCGTAATCATCTGCCTTCGGAGTTGAGTGTATGCCTTTCGCCTCTTGAGCGTGATAATAAGCCTCGATGCTAAGTGCAGGATCGATTCTGGCCATTAAAATGCACGCTTGGCTTTGCCAAGGGTACTGCAAGTTTCTCCGCATCATGGCCGGCCGCTCAGTGCGATCCCAAACTTTATATTTAGTATCACGCCATCGGCGTAGGGGGCGATTGGACAGTTTGTCGTGTGCAGCAGTGGTTGGATCAAGATGACGGAATTGTTCAAGGATTGGTAGTTCCGGCAGTGGCTGACTCACGTCCATATAACGCTGTAATGTATCCCAGAATGCAAGGCACTCTTCACGACTCATGCCCAATGATTGAACCTTGCCTCCAAGAAATATCTCAAAGTCGCTATAGCGATGGTGCAACCAGACGGTCATGCTGCTATTGCCGTGCGGACTTGGTCGTAATTCCATGGTCGCGTCGAACTCATAAAATGGTGCAGTAAAGGCAGGGCGGAAGCGGCGAGCAACGGTGACTATACCTGTTTTTCTATTGAGTTCACTGCCATCGTGTTTGAATATACGTAAGTAATAAATAGTTATATAGTCCCAGCCGACTAGCCCCATAAATACCGCCGCACCCATCGCGAGGCTTAACCATAGTGGAGAGGTATCATCTGGTGCGGTCTGAAAGTTTAAAAAGCTTGAAGCGAAAACTACTAAAAACTCAATCGATACCAAGAATAGATATTTTTTATACTTGGGGTTGTCTCTCCACATCATCCAAGCACTTAATGCAATTGATATTAATGTGGTGGCTACTATTAGTAGCATAAGCACCATAGTGATATACACACCTTTAGATGCATTGATCTCGTCGAAAAAATTCGAAAATGCTTCAGTCATCCCGAATCCCCACAATATCCATGGAAAAAATGCGATGGACCACCATTTAAGAAAAGGCAGAAGTGTTAAAAATATACTGGAGGTTTCAAAACTCCAGCGATGATGGTTAATGTAGTGATCGACGCTACTTTCTGGGGCCGATGAATTTTGCATGTCTGAATTGAGTTGAGCGCTGACATCTTGCCAAGGTTGGAGATTGGCGTAGTTTCCCCAGCACAACGTCGTCCGGAAAAGGCCCGAGCGGGTAGAATTCTCGCGCCCTCGGTGTCCGGGTTGAGTCGGAATTTTGCCGCTGTCGAATGAGGCCGGGCCATAGTTAAGTGGTTCAAAATTTAAACTATTCATATTTTCGCAAAATCTCTCTGCTCTATCAGCCAGTATGGTACGTCTCCGGCACCATCATTTTTTTCTGGTTCAGGACCGGGGTAAGGCACCCACGCGCTAGGTTTAGGTTGCGGAAGCGCGATGTTACGATACGCGGGAAATGGCTCTCCTGCATTACATTGACGCTGCCCCAACTCAAATTGACCAGAGACCTTTAAACTGTACTCGCATGTACGAAGTTGCCGACTCGGATCATTTTCCGCAATTGCGTAGTTCTGGTTTGCAAGTATATAAAGTACCCGAGTTCCATCCAATACAACTCCACCAAGTTTTTCTTTGGGGATTTCTGTCGGAGGGCGATAGTCCCAACCGCTATTGTTTTGTAGTGTGCGCACGGTTTCTTTGGCTGTGATTTTGAACGTTGACTCATTATCAAAGTGGCTCAAAAGAGGAGTTTGCAGTTCCACGGCCCAATCATTTGGAGCTAATATTGTGTTGCTTTCTCTTGCAGCAGAAAGAAGTTGGCTGTTGTCTTCTTTGCTGACCTCTTGTTGCCAATTTTTTAACCGGTAAATTTTAAATCGAGGGGCGCCTAGTATGCCAAGCAGTTGTTGGTATGCAATCAACGGGTCATTCAGATGTGTTAGTCGATCACTATCACCAAAAGGCCCCTGTTTGACAGATTGCTCTACTGGGCTGTTGGCTAATAAAGCACTTCCTACAAGTCCCACCACAAACAGGGTGATCCCGATTCCAAGTATCCAAGGACTCGCCAAAAATCCAACGGTATAAAGTGCCCACATGCCAGAGCCGACGGCAGCCAAACTATAGGCCATTGCTACATCATTTTCACCCTGCTTAGCTGCTCGAACCGCATCCCAAATAAAAAGAGCGGTAGTGGCTGCGACAGCAAAGGTTGACCCTATACGAGTCCAGTTGAGCCAACTACTTCCGGTACGTTTGAGAAGGTTTTCCGAGAAATTACCTTTCCGCATACATGCCCTCATGGCTTGGATTTTTCGAAGCGCCCTCTAGCGTTTGTATCACATTAGGCCCAACCAGAGCTCACCCTGCATAAGGTAGTACGCCCGGCCGAAGTATCCTTGAGGATCAATGTCCGCTATGGGTCCAGGCTGTGTGAAAACCCGCTAAATACGTCGAAAACTGAGAGGCGCGAGGATTGCCTGTGAAATCAGCGGGCGGAAGCGCGAATTACCTTAGTCAGCTACATAGACGTTCGTAATGCCGTTTGCGCCGCGTCAGCAGCCCAAACGGCTACTCACTGGCGAGCCAAGTGGCTGGATTTACGTCCTGATCGCCTCAAGCAGTCCTACTATGCCGAAGATGCTCATCATTCGTTTGAGGTTGTAGGCGAGTACATGAAGACTCATTTCGGTACTTACCCGCGGAAGTGTTTTGGTCAGGAAGTGGGTGGCTCCCATCCAATATTTGAGCGTTCCAAAAGGATGCTCAACAGTCTGGCGGCGAACCTTCATCTTCCCCAGGTCATGTTCCAGCCGAACCTGCATCGCGTCGATTACCGCCTCATGTTCCCAGCGCTTCACACGGCGCTCCTTACCCGTCGTACATTGCTTGTGCATTGAGCAGGACTGGCAGCCCGAGAAGTAGTAACAATGCAATAACATGCCGTCTTCCATCGACGAATGCCGCCTGGTTAGTAGCTGCCCCGCAGGGCATCGATACTCGTCCGACGCAATAAGATAGATGAAATCCTGTTTGCCGAATCGGCCTTCGGCTTTGCTGCCAGATGTCAGGGGTTTCGGTACGAAGGTAGTGATGCCGGCTTGCTCGCAAGCATGGATTTCCAGACCTTTGTAATAGCCTCGGTCGGCCACCACCGTGAGCGATTCAGCCTTGATTTCTTCACGCGCTTGGTTCGCCATATTGCTCAGTTGCCCATGATCATTACCAACGTTGGTCACCTCATGGGCAACGATCAGATGGTGTTTGTCGTCGACCGCTGTTTGTACGTTGTAGCCAACCGTTCCGGTGCCTCGGCCGCTCGTGGCCATTGAGCGTGCATCTGGGTCTGTGAGGGAGATCTGCTGGTCTGGACTTTCGTGGAGCTGCGCCTCGATGTCCTTGAGTTTCTGCATCTGCTTTTTCAGTGTTTCTATCTTTTCTTTAAGCCGCTCTGCTTTGGCCTCGGCCACTTCGGGTGTTGCCCGATCCGCCGAATCCATCGCCGCCAGATATCGATCAATGCTCTGCTCGATCTGCTGCATGCGTGCCTTCACCTTGCCCTGAGTGAAGTTGCGGTCGCGATTATTGACGGCTTTGAATTTGCTGCCATCGATGACGATGATCGACTGAGAGAAGAGATTGAGGTTGCGGCAAAGCACTACGAACTGGCGGCATACGCTGCGAATGGCTTTGCCGTTGTCTTTGCGAAAGTCGGCAATGGTTTTGAAGTCCGGAGCCAAACGCCCCGTTAGCCACATCAACTCGACGTTGCGCTCGGCCTCACGCTCAAGCCGGCGGCTGGACTGAATCCGATTGAGGTAGCCGTAGATATAAATCTTCAGCAACACCGCTGGGTGATAGGCCGGACGACCCGTAGCGGCAGGATCGACGCCCTCAAACCCAAGTGCGCCCAGGTCGAGTTCATCGACGAAAACGTCGACCACTCGCACTGGATTTTCTTCGGCTACGTAATCGTCCAGACACTCCGGCAGCAAGGTGACTTGCGTCCGGGCCTCGCCTTCAATGAATCGCTTCATGCTCGCCCCTGCTACGATCTCGACGTGAAAAGGTTAGACGATTACTGGCCCTTTCTCACAGCCTGGCCCAAAGAGGACGTAAGCTTGCCCCTCATCTCGTGGCATAGCAGCATAGTGAGAATTTACTCCTTCGCTATCACCTATCACGCACTTCCAAGGTCACCATGTCCATAAATCTTGATGAGCTACTGAAAACCGTAGACGACGAACAATCATTCATCGGCTTCATTGAAGCTCTAGGTATGGATTTCGCCGAGGAGCGTTTGCTGGAGGAGACCTCTCCGTCGTCTCCCTATGGACCGGGGGCGTTGGGATGGGAAAACGGCTCTATTGATACCTTTCTTGATGCTGCCGCAGCGTGGGCGACTGCCAGCTCACGCAGTTCCCCTGTGAGTGCCAGTAGATCAAACGTATGGCAACGCTGTGCGGCCATTTTGCTGGCTGGTAAATTTTATGAGTGAGCCCAGCCATCGCTGTTCGAAGGACAACGACCGAACGAAGGCTGCCGGTCGTGAAAGTCCACTATCGACTCATACTGTTTTAAACCGCAGGTCTTGAACGGCTCGGCGGTGTTTTCACACAGCCTGGACCCATAGCTGCCGATTAGCACAGGCAGTAAACAGCCACAATCAAACATCCGTGACGGGTAGCATTCAGCTCGAAGTAGCCTCCCGCACGGTAGTTACGTCAGCTTTTCAATCAAAATCGAGGTGGCTGTGATCGTTATATCTCCAAAATCACCTTCAAGGGATAGAACATTATCAACGATGTTTATCCCTTCAAGCTCTCCGAGTTCACTGGTGTTTTGAACGTTAAGAGCGCCAAGCCTGATAGTTAGCTCAGTGCCGTCCGCGTTCCATGCCATCAGCTTATTTCTGGACCCGTCATCCAGTCTGACAACCATCTCGAAATAGCGATGGGCTTGGTCCACTGTGATCGATAAGACACTGCTTTCTTCAAGTGCGTGAACATCCATGATGAAGCTTCTTTTGTTCAAATCCGCATCCTACTACAGGCCGCTATAGGCGAATGCATGCGTCTGAAATGAAGGTCCGCTTCTGGCCCAGGCTGTGTGAAAACTCCCGCAATTGTCTAATCTTCTGATCGTCGAGATCGTAGCGGGGGCGATCATGAAGCGATTTATTGAATGTGAGGCTCGGACGCAAGTCACCTTGCTGCCGGAGTGTCTGGACGATTACGTAGCCGAAGAAAATCCAGTGCGCGTGGTCGACGTTTTCGTCGATGAACTCGATTTGGGCGCACTAGGGTTTGAGGGTGTCGATCCTGCTGCAACTGGTCGTCCGGCCTATCATCCAGCGGTGTTGCTGAAGATCTATATCTACGGCTATCTCAATCGGATTCAGTCCAGCCGCCGCCTTGAGCGTGAGGCCGAGCGCAACGTTGAGTTGATGTGGTTAACGGGGCGTTTGGCTCCGGACTTCAAAACCATTGCCGACTTTCGCAAAGACAACGGCAAAGCCATCCGCAGCGTATGCCGCCAGTTCGTAGTTCTTTGCCGCAACCTCAATCTCTTCTCTCAGTCGATCATCGCCATCGACGGCAGCAAATTCAAAGCAGTCAATAATCGCGACCGCAACTTCACTCAGGGCAAGGTGAAGGCACGCATGCAGCAGATCGAGCAGAGCATTGATCGATATCTGGCGGCGATGGATTCGGCGGATCGGGCAACGCCCGAGGTGGCCGAGGCCAAAGCAGAGCGGCTTAAAGAAAAGATAGAAACACTGAAAAAGCAGATGCAGAAACTCAAGGACATCGAGGCGCAGCTCCACGAAAGTCCAGACCAACAGATCTCCCTCACAGACCCAGATGCACGCTCAATGGCTACGAGCGGCCGAGGCACCGGAACGGTTGGCTACAACGTACAAACAGCTGTCGACGACAAACACCATCTGATCGTTGCCCATGAGGTGACCAACGTTGGTAATGATCGTGGGCAACTGAGCAATATGGCGAACCAGGCGCGTGAAGAAATCGAGGCTGAGTCGCTAACGGTGGTGGCCGACCGAGGCTATTACAAAGGACTGGAAATCCTCGCTTGCGAGCAAGCCGGCATCACTACCTTCGTACCGAAACCCCTCACATCTGGCAGCAAAGCCGAAGGCCGATTTGGTAAGCAGGACTTCATCTATCTTGCGGCGTCGGACGAGTATCGATGCCCTGCGGGGCAGTTACTAACCAGGCGGCATTCGTCGATGGAAGACGGCATGTTATTGCATTGTTACTACTTCTCGGGCTGCCGTTCCTGCTCAATGCAAAAGCAATGTACGACGGGTAAGGAGCGCCGTGTGAAACGCTGGGAACATGAGGCTGTAGTCGATGCGATGCAAGTTCGGCTAGAACATGATCCAGCGATGATGAGGGTTCGTCGACAGACCGTTGAACATCCTTTTGGAACGCTCAAGTTCTGGATGGGAAGTACCCACTTCCTGACCAAAACCCTGCCTAGAGTGAGCACTGAGATGAGCCTTCATGTGCTCGCCTACAACCTCAAACGAATGATGAGCATCTTCGGCATCGCAGGACTGCTTGAGGCGATCAGGGCGTAAATCACGCCGTTTGCTCGCCAGTGAGTAGCCCTTTGGGCCGCTGACGCGGCCCAAAGGGCATTGATAATGTCTACGCAGCTAACCCAGGTAATTCACGCTTCCGCCCGATGATTCCACAGGCAACCCTCGCAGCGCTCAGTTTTCGGAGTGCTGGCTGCGTTTTCACACGGCCTGGGTCGATGGCTGCTGTTCGCGACCGGCGGCTTTTGGCCGAAAGCAGTCGTTGCCGAGCGACCGATTAGGATCGAACACGAATTCCCGATCCTACGCTTCGGACCTGCCTACTCCAAGCTCCTGCCTACTATCCATAACCGTCCTACAACAACCTCGGAAATTACGCCTATCCCCATGTGGCGATAAAACTTACTGTTACCCCGTCCCCCAAAAAGCGACCAGGTTTGGCGACCTGCAGATCGGATCAGTCCTTTACTAAAATCTGATTCGGAGTTTCACCTATGGAAAGATACATGCCTATCACCGGAATCGACCTGGTCCCGGCCTCCCTCCTCATCGACACCCAAGCCCCACTCGACGTCCTGCAAGCCATGGCCGATTACCGTATCCGCACGGTCACGCAGGTGTTGGAGAACATCGCTTACCGCGCCGAGATCGGTTGCGACACGGTGGTGTTGGCGGATTTCTCCAAGTTGTTGGTCATTCCGTTGCGCGATGGCTGTGATTTGATGGATGTGATCGGTCGGCGTTTGCGGGCGCAGGTTAAGGAGTAAGTGAAGACGGGTGCCGGGCAGGCACCCGTTTTGTTTTGTCGGGGGGACGCGTGGAGGCATAGAATCCGTCGCTCGCCTCGCCCCGACTTCGCAAGGATTGTGAATGCCTTCCCATAAACGCCTCAGTAGCGTGTGTCATAGCCTCGCTCACCACGCCGGCAGTTCGCTGTCCTGGGTTCATCCCCATTTAAGTGAGGCGTTGCGGCCGTTGGGGGTCAGGGTGGCGGCGGTTGATTTGACGAAAGACGAGTCCTGTCCTGCGGCGTTGAAAAGTCATCCCTATTTGTCCAACGGGCTCAATGCGTTGAAAACGCGTTTCGAGGAGATGCTGGCGGCGGAAGGTTTTGCGCTTTCGGCGCTGCGAGAGGCGACGGTGTTGTTTAACTTTGAAGACGGTAGCGACGACTATTGCTGTGAGAGCCATGCGCGGTTGGTCAGCGTGGCTGGCCGGCAGTACGTGGCGGCGGTGAATTATTTGGGCAAGTCTATCGTTCCGCAGTTTGGGTGTTTTCAATAATGGGACCGAAGACTGAGCAGCTTATTGGCGTGCTTGAGCAACTTGCCGTGGTGCTTGAAAGCGATGGTGCCGTTCACTGGGGTCAGTGGATGCGCAAAGCGCGGGCGCATTTGTTGAACGGGGATGCCTATGGGGTTGAGTATCTGTTGTCAGCCTATGGCGGGATGAGTTCGCTCAATGATCTTGTGCTTGGCCAAAGTTCTATCGCGGGTGTGTTTGCGTGGAAACCTGGGCATGTTGAGTTGAATGAAAGGTTCGATGCGCTCAGGGATGAAGCTGCCACGCTCGCTTATGCGATTAAACGGGCTCAGGATTGATCGGCGAAAATACATCCGGCGTCCGCTGTACCCTCACCCTCCTCTTTTTTATTTGAGTAACCGATGAACATGGATGAGTTTCATCAAGGCAGTTGTTTGTGCGGGGCCGTGACGTATGAGGTTTCGGGTCAGTTGAAAGCGGTGTCGCACTGTCATTGCGCCATTTGCCGGAAGGCCCATGGGGCGGCGTTTGCGACGTATGCCAGTGCGCCGAAGTCGGCGGTTTCCATTGCGAGCAGCGTGGAGGCGCTCAGGCGTTTTCAGTCGTCGGCGGGGGTTACGCGGCAGTTTTGTTCGATCTGTGGGACTTCGTTGTTCTGGTCGGATTCGAATGGTGAGTTTGCGGATTGGATTTCGATTGCGGTGGGGACGCTGGATACGCCGTTTCATGCGCAGAAACAGCGGCATACGTGTGTGTCCGAGAAGGCCTCGTGGTTTGAGATTGGGGATCAGTGGCCTCAGGATTGATAAATTTTAGTCACGGCTAATTCATTGAATGGATTAGTTTTTCTTTGCGCTTAAATGGATGGAAACGCAATGCGACCACCTGTCTCTGACCCGATAAAGCGGGATTACTCGCCACTGACCGTAGGCTCCGCTCTCGTCGTAATCTTCGGTTTGTTGATTATGTTGTTGCGAATTGCACAGGAGAATTACCTGATGGCGATTGGCGCCGTCTGGGTAGCGAACGGTCTGACGTTTGTCCTGCATGTGCTGTATTGGCGGCGTTATGGCTTGTCCGATGGCTTGAAGGTTGCTGTCGTGTTCCAAGGCTTGATTACGCTCGCACCGCTACTGGCAGGCAATTTTGGAGTGGCGTTGATTTTCTTGATGCTCGGTGGGGAACTGCGCTTTTGGTAGGTGCGGATGTCGTGGCGATTGCAGGTTTTGGGGCTGCTTCGCAGCCCAACGGGGGCAAGCCCCCTCGCCACAGGGGATCGGGTCGATGGCGGATTATCAACCTCGCCGATAGCCCATTCTGCCAACCATCATTGGCGTCGATGGTCACCATCACGTCAATGAAGTTCTCATAAAAAATCCCCGGCGTAACATCCGCTCCATACCAACCAATAAACACCCCGGAGCACACCATCATGAAACGCCAAATCCTTCTCAGCATCGCTTTCTCGGTTTTCGCAGCTAACGCTTTTGCCGCTTCCCACACCATGATCGCCGAAGGCGGTTCGGATCGGTTGATTGAAAGCCGTGTGGCTGAAGGTGGTTCGGATCGTCTGCAACAGAATCGTGTTGCCGAAGGTGGTTCGGATCGTTTGATCGAGAACCGCGTGGCTGAGGGTGGTTCGGATCGTCTGCAACAGAACCGCGTTGCCGAGGGTGGCTCGGATCGTCTGCAACAGAACCGCGTTGCCGAAGGTGGCTCCGATCGTCTGCAACAGAACCGCGTTGCCGAAGGTGGCTCCGATCGTCTGCAACAGAATCGCGTAGCCGAAGGTGGTTCGGATCGTCTGCAACAGAATCGTGTAGCTGAAGGTGGCTCCGATCGTCTGCAACAGAATCGCGTTGCTGAAGGTGGCTCGGATCGTCTGATCCAAAACCGCGTCGCATAAATGATTGGCTTTAAAGCGGTAACCAACAAAAAGCCCGGCCTGATCAGCCGGGCTTTTTCATGCCTGAAATAATTCAGTCCTATTCAGGCGCTGCGATTCATACGTTGCTTCGGCTACCTGCCCGCTCGCTGACGTCGAGCAAAGCATCAAACGCCGCATTATCCAGCGGCCGGCTCAGAAAGTAGCCTTGGCCTTCGTCGCACGCCACGGCTTTGAGTAATCTGAGGTGTTCGGCGGTTTCAACGCCTTCAGCCGTCACGGTGAGGGATAACGCGCGCCCCAGGCCCACGATGGCCTGGACAATGGCTTTGTCGCCTTCGCTTTCGACCAGTCGGCTCAAAAAGCTGCGGTCGATTTTCAAGCCATCGAATGGGAAGGCGCGCAGGTAGCTCAGCGAAGAGTATCCGGTGCCGAAATCGTCCATGGATATCCGCACACCGAGGCGTTTGAGCGTATGCATCAGCTCCAGTGCGCCGGCGGCATCGTCGAGCATGACGCTTTCGGTAATTTCCAGCTCGAGTCGGGTGGGGTCTATGCCGGAGTCATGGAGCGCATTCTGGATGCGCTCGACCAGGTCGCCGCGCTTGAATTCGATGGGGGAAAGGTTGACGGACACGAACAGTTTTTCCGGCCATTGTGCGGCGTAGCGGCAAGCGGTATTGAGCACCCAGTTGCTCAAGGCGAGAATCAGCCCGGACTCTTCTGCAATCGGGATAAAGGTGTCGGGTGGTATCAGGCCACGCTCCGGGTGTTGCCAGCGCACCAACGCTTCGGCGCCGACCATTTGGCCGTCAGCGATGCGGTAACGGGGCTGGAAATGCAGGCGCAGTTCACCGTGTTTGATGGCGAAACGCAGGTCGCTTTCCAGGCGGCGGCGCTCAATGATTCGGGCGTTCATATCACCGGCATAAAAGCGCCAGGTGTTGCGACCGGCGGACTTGGCTTCGTACAGCGCAATATCCGCGTAGCGCAGCAACTCGGCGGCCTCGAAAGCGTCGGTTGGCGCCATCGCGATGCCGATGCTGGCGCTGACAAACACTTCCTGCTCCTCGATGGCGATAGGCCGCTCGATGGACTCGATCAAGCGATGACAGAGTGCCTCGACTTCGTCCTGGGAGCTCACGTCGGTGAGGATCAATACGAATTCGTCCCCACCGATACGGGCGACAAGGTCGCCATCGCGCACGCAGGCCGCCAGGCGGCTGGAGACTTCATTGAGGACCAAATCGCCGGCCGCATGGCCCAGCAAGTCATTGACCGGTTTGAACCGGTCCAGGTCCAGGCTGAGCATGATCAGCGGTTGCTCTACCGTCGGCAACGCCTTGAGTTTGCCATCGAGAAACTCCTGCAGACGCGTCCTGTTGGGTAAGCCGGTCAAGGCATCATGCTGTGAGAGGAATTCGATGCGCCGGCGGGATTCAACCTCCTCCGTCACATCGGTCGCGGTACCCCGGAATCCTTCCCGGGCCATTTGTCGAGCCGATAGGCGAGTGATGCGCTCCCGGCCCTTGGTGTCGACGTATCGGCACTGGACGCTGATATCCGGACGGCGATTCGGGATGCTGAGCCATTGGGATAACGTGCCTAATTCGGTGCTCAGCAGATCGTCGATAAGCGCACCGGCCCAGGCGTCCCGGGAAAGACCGGTCACGATTTCAAATCGTTCGGACAAAAAGGTCAGACGCCAATCAGCATCGATTTCCCATACCCAGTCCGAGCTGGCTTCCACCACGTCGCGAAACCGCGCTTCGCTGATGGCCAGCGCATCTTGACTGCTCTGTAGCGACGCATAGCTGGCGTCGAGTGCCAGTGCGCCGGCGGTGGTGCGACGCAAAATGGCCCAGGTCATCAACCACACCAGCAGCGCGGCGACGCCGATCAATGGCAAGCCGATACCCAACAAACGCAGGCCTGGCTGTGACGACTTCCAATGCAGGCTGCCGGCCGCACCGTTATCGCCCAATGCAAGCAAAGAACCTGCGTCCTTTTCGTCGGGGGTGGCGACGTGCAAATGATCGACCCCAAAATCGCTGCCGATTAGTTCAAGTTTGGTGCTGTTCAGCATGTCCACGAAAACCAGCACCGAAGGCAACCGGTCATCGAGCGCCACCGTGGGGTCAGTGCCCGGGGTGATCGCGGCCGCGGCGACAAGCACGGGGGTGCCCCTGACATTGATAAAGGTCGTGATCGGCGTTTCCGTTTCCGCACCGGCACGCGCTTTATCGAGAATGCCGACAATGGACTGGTCGAGCCAATCGGCGGCTTCTACAGGTTTCAACTCACCCTTGATCACAGAGTAAACAGTGCGATTGACGTCGTTGACGACAAACACGCCCTGCATTCCGAAGTCCGTATAAAGCGTTGAACCAATGTTCTGCCGAACGTAAGCCCAGTCAGTGTCCACTTCCGTGTGCAGGTGCTTGTAGGCATCGCCCCAAAATGCGTAGTCCTTGACGGTCGAACGCATGGACTTTTCCAGCGATTGCACGGCCTTCTTCGTATAGAACGCACTTTCGACCTCTTCCGTGCGGTCGAGATCATGGGCCAGATAAATAAGGGAGAGGCTGGCCAGTACAAATACGGCGGCTAACAGCCCCACAAACTTGAACAGAGAACCGCGTGCCAGCGACAGGCTTGAGCGAATGGTGAGGGTTTGGACGATAGAAGCGAGATTGCTCGGCATAATTTCCCGCTTGTCTTGGAGGCGAGTCGGTCGCATATAACGCTATCGGCTGCGTTAACAGAAGGGTGAGTCACCGCGTTTTCACGACGCTGTTTCAAATACTCTCCAAGAGGCTAGCTCAGTATTTCCCCTTCGCTATGCGACAAGTTTGACGTAGCCAGATTCCCCCGTCCGTCACCCTATCCTCTACTTTTTCACGCACGCTAACGAAGCATAGGGGAATGACCTTTTCACCTCATCCAATGTGCTTTTAAGACTGTCCTCAGCCGCCTTCGCGGAAGATGCTTTTACGGTGATAGGGGCAATAGGCGCACCCACCCCCATGAAACCGCACATGTAGGTGTCATCTGCCGCCTGGCTTGCTAAAGGGAAGGCCAGTGTTGAGAGAAGAATGATTTTTGAAAGCCGTTTCGATAGAGCGGGAAAAACCGGTTTTTCTGATTTGGTTTCCATAATGAACTCCATTTATTTATGGCGTTGGGTCCTGGTCCAAGCTAGGCCTGACAATCATTCGCAACCACTGTAACAAATGACAGTTTTATAGTTTTTTTTGAAATAAACGACTCATCTATGAAGATCAAAAGATCGCAGCCTTCGGCAGCTCCGGGGGTACGCCATAAGTTACTGATCTATCTCGACCTGGCCAAACCGCGCCACTTGCGCCCTCTTGCGCCCCTGAATCCAATACCCCAACAGCGCCAGCGGCACTGTCCCGAGCATTACCACCACGGCAATTTGCAAAGGCTGCTCGATCCACGTCGACACCAGCAAACTCGCGCCAAAACACGCTCCCAGTTGCAACGCGTTTTGCAACGCCGCCGCTTTGCCGGAGTTTTCCGTAAAGGGTGTCAGTGCGTTGGTAATGATGATCGGGAAACTGGCACCGTTGACCAATCCCATCAGACAGAACGGGATCAGCAGTGTGGTGAGGGTCGGCGTGGTCAATGTCGCGACCAGGTACAGCGCGACCATGCTCACGCAGTAGGCGAGGATCAGCCAGGGCAGCATGACGTTACCGCTGATGCGTTGCAGCAAACTGCGGCAGCTGAAGCCGCCGATCAGGAAACCGAGGGTTGGCAATGCGTAGCTCAGGCCGATGTCGCTGGGGCTGTAGCCCATGCCGCCGAGGATGAACGGTGAGGCGGTGAGCCAGGCGAAGAACGCGGCTGAGCAGGCGGCGTAGATCAGGACGTTGCCGCTGAAGGCCGGGGTTTTGAGGAGTTGTCCGAAACTGATGCGCGAGCGTTCGCCGTTGGCGGTCAGGCGTTTCGCTGTAGTTTTGAGCAACACCGTGGGCACCAGCAACAGAACACTGACGCCCAGCAGCACGGCAAAAATCGACAGCCAGCCCAAGTGATTCAGCAGCAGCGCGCCCAGCAGCGGCGCGAGTGCGGGTGACAGGGACATCAGCGGGATGATCCCGGCGAACAGGCGATTGGCTTGTTCTGGCGGGTAGCGGTCGATCACCAGCGCTTGCCAACTGACCGCCGCCGAGCACACGCCGACAGCCTGGATAAAGCGCAGCGCCCAGAGTTGCACGTCGGTTTCGACCCAGAACATGCCGAGGCAGCCCAGGGCGAACAGGCTCAAGCCCATCAGCAACACGGGTTTGCGGCCGATGCGGTCGGACATCGGGCCCCACAGCAATTGGCCGACGGCAAATCCGGCGAGGAAAATGCTCAGGCTTGCGCCGACCGCGCCGGGCGACAGATGCAGTTCGTCGCCGATAACGCCGAACGCCGGCAGGTACATGTCCATGCCCAGGTAGCCAAGCACACTCAGCCCAATCAGGTAACAGGTGAAGCCAAACGAGTTTTTCATCAACGCCCTAACGGAATCTTCAATCAAATAATTTGTTAGCAGCGTGCCATTATGGGTGGTGAGCATTTCGTGTGAAGCGTTAATAATTGAACACTGTGATCAATATTTTTGAAGGCAACTGAATGTGGTCTGAATATTCCCTGGATGTGGTCGATGCCGTGGCCCGGCACGGCAGCTTCAGCGCGGCGGCGCAGGAGTTGCACCGCGTGCCGTCAGCGGTGAGCTACACCGTGCGCCAATTGGAGCAATGGCTGGCGGTGCCGTTGTTTGTGCGGCGTCATCGCGACGTCGAGCTGACGCCGGCCGGCAAGTTGTTTATCGAGCAAAGCCGTGGGGTGATGAAGTCGATGCTCGACACGCGCCGTTTGTGCCAGCAAGTGGCCAACGGCTGGAGTGGTCAGTTGAAAGTGGCGGTAGACGCCATCGTCAAACAGGAACGCTGTCGCCAATTGGTGCTGGATTTTTATAAACAGTTTCCTGACGTGGAATTACTGCTCAGCTACGAGGTGTTTAACGGCGTGTGGGACGCCCTCGCCGATGAGCGCACCGACATCGTGATCGGCGCCACCAGTGCCGTGCCGGTGGCCAGTCACTACAGCTTCCGCGACATGGGCCTGTTGAACTGGTTGTGCGTGGCCAGCGCCCGGCATCCATTAGCGGCATTGGACGGACCACTGGAAGACGATCAACTGCGCCCCTACCCCGCGCTGTGCATGAACGACACCTCGCGCCATCTGCCGAAACGCGATACCTGGTCGCTGGATAATCAGCGGCGGCTGGTGGTGCCGAACTGGGCTTCGGCCCTGGATTGCTTGCGCGAAGGTTTGTGCGTGGGCATGGCGCCGGCGCACTTGATGCTGCCGCTGATCGAACAAGGCGAACTGGTCGCGCTGAACCTGCAACGGCCGTTCGCCGCCAGTCCGTCATGCGTGGCGTGGAATCAAAACAAGCATTCGCCGGCCATGGCCTGGTTGCTGGATTATTTGGGTGATGCCGAGACGATGAATCAGGAATGGTTGAATGGCGCGCTGATCGTTAACGACGAACGTTGAACCCAATCAATCCGCCGACACCCACTTCAACCCGATCACGCCGCCCAGGATCAGTGTGATGCAGAGAATCCGCAGCGGCGTGGCGGCATCGCCCAATACCGCCATGCCCGCCGCGCCACAGGTTTTGCACACTACAGCGGATCCGGCGTTTTCTATGGGCCAGTGATCGGCGCGTGCTGCGCCATCAACTCCGCGACCCAATCGATGAACACCCGCACCTTGATGCTGATGTGCCGGTTGGGCGGAAAAGCCACATAAAGCGGCATCGGCTCCAGGCGCCAATCCGCGAACAGGCGCACCAGTTCACCCCGGGCTTCGGGGCCTTTGGACATGTAGTCCGGCAACCAAAACACGCCCATCCCGGCCAGCCCCGCCGCGAGGTAGGCATTGCCATCGTCGACCGCCAGCACATAGCGACCCTTGATCTGTAAGCGCTCACTGCCGCTGCTCATCGCATAGGGCAAAGCCTTGCCCGTACTCGCCCAAAGGAAGCCGACGATCCGATGCTCCGAATCTTCCAGCTCCCGCGGATGCGTCGGCGTACCGAGCCGCTCCAGGTAACTCGGCGCGGCAAACACGCCCAGCTGAAGCTCGCCCACTCGCCGGGCCATCAACGATTGATCCGTAAGCTCGCCGCCGCGCACCACGCAATCGACGTTCTCGCCGATGATGTCGACGATGCGATCACTGACGCCCATGTCGATCTGGATGTCCGGGTAGCGCGCATGAAACGCCGGCAATGCTGGCATCAGAATCAGCCGCGCCAGCGGGCTGGGCACATCGACCCGCAGGCGGCCCCGGGGTTGCACCGAGGCGCCGGACAGGCTGGTTTCGGCATCGTCCATGTCCGCCAGCAGCCGCACCACGCGCTCATAAAAAACCGCGCCGTCGGCGGTGACGTTGACCTTGCGCGTGGTGCGGTTGAGCAATTTCACCCGCAAGCGCGCCTCCAATTGCTGCACCAGTTGCGTCACGCTGGTCTTGCTCATGTGCAGGGTCTCGGCGGCCTTGGTGAAGCTGCCGGTTTCCACCACCCGGGCGAAGGCCTGCATTGCATCAAAACGGTCCATTTTTGCCCCGGATTGTTTGGGTATTACAAACAGTGATGGCCAAGGTTGCTCGTTTATCGGGCGGGCGCAAGTGCCTACAGTTCCTTCATCGTTAATTGCGGGTCAGTGTTGACCTGCCGATGGAGGCACTTTATGACTCAGCGTGATGTGGTTTTTCCGCCAGGACGCCAGGCACTTTACGAGCGCAATCGTTATTCGCCGGCGATCAAGTCCAATGGCTTTTTGTTCGTCTCGGGCCAAGTTGGCAGCACCGAAGACGGCTCGCCCGAACCCGATCTGGAAACCCAAGTGCGGCGCGCGTTCAACAACCTCAACGCGATCCTGGTCGCGGCGGGTTGCACGTTCGATGATGTGGTTGATGTGACGGTGTTTATCGTCAATCCCGAGGAGAAGTTCGAAACCATCTGGAAGATCGTGCCGGAGTTCTGGGGCAACGCACCGCACCCGACGCTGACGGGGGTGGGTGTGACGTGGCTGTATGGGTTTGATTTCGAGATCAAGGTGATTGCCAGGCTTCCACAGGCACAGGCGTAACTCAAAACCACAACGACCTTCCTTGTGCGGGGCCCGGATTGCCACCCGACACAAACAAGGCCGTTTCCTTTGTCTGACTGCGGAAAAGTCCTCGGGGCTTACACGCTAAACCGGTTTAGCATGCGCTCGCCACAGCACGATGTAGCGTAACGACTGAGTCGGTTTTTTTCGCTCGCCAAGTCAACACCAGCATCGTCAGGAAGCCCAGCACGATCAGCACCGGATAGGCCAGCAACAGTTCAGAAAGCGAATATTTCCAGGCCAACGGGCGCCCGACACCGAGCATCGCGGCATACATCCAGGACACCGCTGATAACGAGCCACAGAACAGCGCCAGCATCCGTGCACTGAACCCGAGATTGAGCAAGGAGCCCGCCTTTTGCAGGGCCGGCAACACCAAGCGATGCAGCAGGATGCCGTTATAACTCAACAACAGGACAATAATCACTTTGGCTTGAAGTTTTGGATTCATAAAGTAATCCATCCCCTTGTCCAGATAATCAATACCGACTATGCCGATACCGGTCAGCCACAACGCTATCAATGCCACGATGACAGACTTCTGAAGGCCTTCCATGTGAGCGTTATCATGTTCAGTGAATGTTTTTCGCTTAATTAAATCTTTGACCATTGTGATATCACTGGTCAACACCAGGCCAATTGCCACACAACACGCCACTAAATGAACATACACAACACCTAGACGTAAAAACTCCATGAATTCTTTATTTTCGAGCAGGCTCATAATTGTATTTATCGCCACGGTCAGTTCTCCACCTTATTCGATAGTACAGATCAGCTACTTAACAGGATATTTGTCCACTCAAAAAATCCTGCGCGATCTTACTTATACAAGACAAGCCAAATCATAGACTTGGCACTGCAATGCCCATTGATTCGCCTGGCAAATCAACGACCGGCATATGTGATACCTCCTGAATTGCAGATAAAAAAATCCCCATTTGCATACTCTGCACATGAGGTTCAATTTCCACTTCTTTTTCTGCGACAGCTGCAGCAGGTCATGGGGTGACGTGCTGAAGGATCAGAGGCCCATGCTCCAGAAATGTTCATTTTTCGAGCAGACTACCGACAAACGGCAGCCCCACTTAACACCGTCTTAATCGCCCACTAATCTGACAACTAACCGTCAACGCCCATGGCAACTGGCTTACTTGATTACAGAGGGGCGCGACTACTATCTATTGGATCCACTAGTTACTGTACAGCATCAAACAGGTGCAATAGCGACGAACTCTCATTTACACCTCCCACCCTTCAAAAACGTCATACTATTGAGCGTGCGATCACCCGCCATTAGACATGAACACTCAAAGACCCATTTGAATTGTTCCGCCCCCAACTTTCGCCGACTAATCCATATCAACTGAATATTGTTAACGCTATCCAGTAACTATTTATCTAATATTTCGAACCGTTATACCGAGTGACGATGCAAGGTTGCGGATGGTGCCAACCCGGCCTATGGTCCAAGCGTGATTTACCTGCAACTGGTAGACGACAAATCCCGTCGCCAGTGGCTGCCCCCCACAGGAGGTGACGACATGCCAACTAATTCCCGCCCCGCCGTTCTCGAACTGATTGGCAACACGCCGCTGGTGCGCGTCAGCCGCTTCGATACCGGCCCATGCACGCTGTTTCTCAAACTCGAATCGCAGAACCCCGGCGGTTCGATCAAGGACCGTATCGGCCTGGCGATGATCGACGCCGCCGAACGCGATGGGCGCCTCAAACCCGGTGGCACTATCGTTGAAGCCACCGCTGGCAATACCGGCCTGGGCCTGGCGCTGGTCGGGCGTGCCAAAGGCTATCGGGTGGTGCTGGTGGTGCCGGACAAGATGTCCACGGAGAAGGTCTTGCACTTGAAGGCCATGGGCGCCGAAGTACACATCACCCGCTCCGATGTCGGCAAGGGCCATCCCGAGTATTACCAGGACGTGGCCGCGCGGTTGGCCAAGGAAATTCCCGACGCGTTTTTCGCCGATCAATTCAACAACCCGGCCAACCCGCTGGCCCACGAATGCAGCACCGCGCCGGAGATCTGGGCGCAGACCCAGCATGATCTGGATGCGATTGTGGTCGGCGTGGGTTCCGCCGGCACGCTCACCGGGCTGACCCGATTCTTCAAGCGCGTACAGCCGGACCTGGAAATGGTCCTGGCCGATCCGGTCGGTTCGGTCATGGCCGAATACAGCCGTAGCGGCGTCCTTGGCAAGCCCGGGTCGTGGGCGGTGGAAGGCATTGGCGAAGACTTTATTCCGTCAATCACCGACCTCTCCAGCGTGCGCCACGCCTACTCGATCAGCGACGAAGAAAGCTTCGACCACGCCCGCCAACTGCTGCGCGCCGAAGGGATTCTCGGCGGCTCGTCCGCCGGCACCTTGCTGGCCGCGGCCCTGCGTTATTGCCGCGAACAAACCGAGCCGAAACGCGTGGTCACCTTCGTCTGCGACACCGGCACCCGCTACCTGTCGAAGGTCTACAACGACCAATGGATGAACGACCAGGGCTTGCTGCAATACAAACGCTACGGCGACCTGCGCGACCTGATCTCCCGGCGTTTCGAGGATGGCCGGGGCATCAGCGTCGGCCCGGACGACACCCTGCTCACTGCGTTCCAGCGCATGCGTTTGGCGGATGTATCGCAACTGCCGGTGCTGGTGGATGGCAAGCAGTTGGTCGGCGTGATCGACGAGTCCGATATTCTGCTCGGCATGCAGGAAGACGCTTCGCACTTTCGCTTGACCGTGGCCAGCGCGATGACCGACAAGGTACAAACCCTGTCGCCCGGCGCCAGCCTGCCTGAACTGCAAGCCGAACTTGACCGCGGACTGGTGGCGATCATCGCCGACGCCTCGGGCTTCCACGGCCTGATTACCCGCGTCGACCTTCTCAATCATTTACGGAGATCCCTTACATGAGTCAGCACGATGAAACCGGTGCGCCACGTGCCTTCGCCACGCGGGTGATCCACGCCGGCCAGGTCCCGGACCCGTCCACCGGGGCGCTGATGCCGCCGATCTACGCCAACTCCACCTACTTGCAATCGAGCCCCGGCGTGCACAAGGGCCTCGACTACGGCCGCTCGCATAACCCGACGCGCTTTGCCCTGGAACGTTGCGTCGCCGACCTCGAAGGCGGCACCCAGGCCTTCGCCTTCGCCTCCGGGCTGGCGGCGATTTCCACCGTGCTCGAACTGCTCGACGCCGGCTCGCACATCGTCTCCGGCAATGACCTGTACGGCGGCACCTTCCGCCTCTTCGACAAAGTGCGCCAACGCAGCGCCGGGCATCGCTTCAGCTACGTCGACCTGACCAGCCTGGCGAATTTCGAAGCCTCGCTGCAGGACGACACGCGCATGGTCTGGGTCGAGACGCCGAGCAATCCCCTGCTCAGCCTCACCGACCTCAGCGCCATCGCCCGCACCTGCCGCGACCGCGGCATCATCTGCGTCGCCGACAACACCTTCGCCAGCCCGTGGATACAACGTCCGCTGGAGCTGGGCTTCGACATCGTCGTGCACTCGACCACCAAATACCTCAACGGCCACTCCGACGTCATCGGCGGCATCGCCGTCGTCGGGCAAAACCCGGAACTGGCCGAACGCCTGGGCTTCCTGCAAAACTCCGTCGGCGCGATCTCCGGCCCATTCGACGCCTTCCTCACCCTGCGTGGCGTAAAAACGTTGGCCCTGCGCATGGAACGCCACTGCAGCAACGCCCTGGAACTGGCGCAATGGCTGGAAGACCAGCCGCAAGTGTCCCGCGTCTACTATCCGGGGCTGCCGTCACATCCGCAGCACGAACTGGCGCGCCGGCAAATGCGCGGGTTTGGCGGGATGATTTCGGTTGAATTGAATACCGATCTGGCCGGCGCCACACGCTTCCTTGAGAACGTAAAAATCTTCGCCCTGGCGGAGAGTTTGGGTGGCGTGGAAAGTTTGATT
This sequence comes from Pseudomonas sp. Emmai, assembly GCF_055179735.1. Classification (NCBI taxonomy): domain Bacteria; kingdom Pseudomonadati; phylum Pseudomonadota; class Gammaproteobacteria; order Pseudomonadales; family Pseudomonadaceae; genus Pseudomonas; species Pseudomonas sp. Emmai. The sequence continues at coordinate 4,645,648 of NZ_CM143685.1, forward strand.
GAGCATCCGGCGATCATGACCCATGCGAGCATTCCGGCGGCGACGCGGGCGCAGTTGGGGATTGGGGATGGGTTGGTGCGGTTGTCGGTGGGGGTTGAGGATGTGGAGGATTTGCGGGCGGATTTGGCGCAGGCATTGGCGTTGATCTGATTGAAACCGTAGGAGCGAGGCTTGCCCGCGAAGGCGGTGTGTCTATAACGGTGATTCCGACTGACACGCCGCTTTCGCGAGCAAACTTTGCTCCTACAGGGATTGATGTCGCCCGCCCATTTTGTGAACGACGCAGACAAATGTAGGAGCGAGGCTTGCCCGCGAAGGCGGTGTGTCAGTGACGATGATGTCGACTGACACGCCGCCTTCGCGAGCAAGCTTCGCTCCTACAGGGATTGATGTTGCCCGCCAACTCTGTGAACGACGCAAACAAATGTAGGAGCGAGGCTTGCCCGCGAAGGCGGTGTCTCAGCGACGAGGATATCGACTGACGCGCCGCTTTCGCGAGCAAGCTTTGCTCCTACAGGGATTGGTGTTGGCTGCCAATTTTGTGAACGACGCAAAACAAATGTAGGAGCAAGGCTTGCCCGCGAAGGCGGTGTGTCAATGGCGAGGATGTCGACAGACCGGTTACCATGCGTTCCGAAATGGATTTTAAGAAAAGGGAGTGGCAGGAGTGAGTGTGGTAATTCCGGCGAATATTATTCAGGCGATTTATGTTCATCCTCACGAGGCGTATATCAAGCCGTTCGGTAAGGCCTGGAGGTTTATGGAAGCGAGTACAAAATGGATGTACGCCATTATTGTGTTCGGTGTCGTGTTTGCGAATGTGTTTGGAAGGCCTTCATTTTCCGATCCTGTTGCTTATTTGATACTCGGTGTGGTGGCGATTGTTGTGTTTGTGATCGTGACCATCAAACTGGTAGAAAAGTCGGAGAGCAAGGCTAAGGTCGATAATGAAAGTCCTGCCGAGGCCGGTTTTCACGTGGGCTTTGATTCGTCGGGCGTCACTGTCGAAAAGCAGATGAGTTCAGAGCATTTTTCTGGCGTGATACCTCGATCGGACATCAAAAAAATTTCCGGTTATGTTCAGGGCGGATGGCTAGGCGCGCGGGATCGCGGCGTTGTCATTGAGAGAAATGACGGCGCACAGTTTCGCTTTGTTTTGTCTATTCAGAAGTCTCGGTTGAATGATTTTCTCAGTGAGTTTGAATTGTCGCTGAAGCAGCTGAATTACCCTGTGGAGCCTCTGAGAACGTTTCAGGTGTGACTGGAGGATGTTTTATTCACGATGGTAGTGCGCGAGGCGAGTAGCCGGATAGAACCGCCGCCGAACATGTTGAGCAGCTGACTTTTCGTAAAACAAGATAAGGGGGACCGATTTATTTTCGAAGAAAAACAAGAAAATAGATCTGTCCCCTATTCACAGTGAACGACGCAAACAAATGTAGGAGCGAGGCTTGCCCGCGAAGGCGGTGTCTCAGTGACGAGGATGTCGACTGACGCGCCGCTTTCGCGAGCAAGCTTTGCTCCTACAGGGATTGATGTTGCCCGCCAGCTCTGTGAACGACGCAATACAAATGTAGGAGCAAGGCTTGCCCGCGAAGGCGATCGGTCAATGACGAGGATGTCGACTGGCACGCCGCCATCGCGCAGGCGAACCTTCCAAACCCTCAACGCCGCCGTTCAATGGCAAACTCCCCCCAACTGATCGTTTTGGAGACCGCCATGCTTCGTGTGTTTGAACGAAGGCTCGACCCCTTCCCCCCCGACGAGGTCCCCCCGCCGCCCGACGGCCTGGCCCGATTTCTGTGGGCCTGCACCCGCGGCGCTCGCGGTTACATCCTGGCGCTGGCGCTGCTCAGTGCCGGTGTGTCGATTTACGAAGCCTGGCTGTTTTCCTTCCTTGGGCAGATCGTGGACCTGCTCTCGACCTGGCAGGCCGGCGGTGAAGCGGCGGCGCAGGAAAGTTCCGTGTTGTGGGGCATGGGCATTGTCATGGTGACCAGCGTCGGGCTGGTGGCGTTGCGCACGATGGTGCAGCACCAGGTCTTGGCGATCAATTTGCCGTTGCGCCTGCGCTGGGACTTCCATCGCCTGATGCTGCGACAAAGCCTTTCGTTTTTTTCCGATGAGTTTTCCGGGCGCGTCACCACCAAAGTGATGCAGACGGCGTTGGCTGTGCGCGACGTGCTGTTCACGCTGATCGAAATCCTCCCGGGGATTGGCGTTTACTTCATCGCGATCATCGCGCTGGCCGGCGGCTTCGCGCTGAAACTGATCCTGCCCTTCGTGGCCTGGTTCGTGCTGTTCGGGCTGGCCATGTGGTATTTCGTGCCCCGCCTGGGCAAAGTCGGACAGGAACAGGCCAACGCACGCTCGATGATGACCGGGCGTATCTCGGACGCCTACACCAACATCACCACGGTGAAGCTGTTCTCCCACTCCAATCGCGAAGCGCATTTCGCGCGTGCCGCGATGGAAGACTTCAAGCAAACCGGGTTCCGGCAGATGCGCCTGGTCAGCCAGTTCGAGATCGTCAACCAGGCCTTGGTGGTGGCGCTGATCATGGCCGCCGGCGGTTATGCCCTGTGGCTGTGGCACCAGGGTGCGGTCGGCGCCGGCGCCGTGGCGGCAATCATTGCAATGGCATTGCGGATCAATGGCATGTCGAACTGGATCATGTGGCAAATGACCTCGCTGTTCGAAAGCATCGGGACCGCCCAGGATGGCATGGCGACGCTGACTCTCGGCACCCAAGTGCAGGACGCGCCGGATGCGGGCGTGCTGCAGACCACCGGCGGCGCGGTCACCTTCAACAATGTGAGTTTCAACTACAACGGCGAACGCCAAGTGCTCAATGGCCTGAACCTCAGCATCCGCCCGGGCGAAAAAATCGGCCTGGTGGGCCGTTCCGGCGCGGGTAAATCCACGCTGATCAACCTGCTGCTGCGCTTCTACGACGTCAACAGCGGGGAGATTTGCATCGACGGCCAGAACATCGCCAAAGTGACGCAAGATAGCCTGCGCGCCTCCATCGGCATGGTCACGCAGGACACCTCCCTGCTCCACCGTTCCATCCGCGACAACATCGCCTACGGCCGTCCCGACGCGACCGACGCGCAAATCCGCCGCGCCGCCGCCAATGCCCAGGCCGATGAATTCATCAGCCAACTCAGCGACCGCCAAGGTCATAGCGGCTACGACACCCTGGTGGGTGAACGCGGCATCAAACTGTCAGGCGGCCAGCGCCAACGCGTCGCGATCGCCCGAGTCATGCTCAAAAACGCCCCGATCCTGCTGCTCGACGAAGCCACCAGCGCGCTGGACTCGGAAGTCGAAGTCGCCATCCAGGAAAGCCTCGATGAAATGATGCAAGGCAAAACCGTCATCGCCATCGCCCATCGACTGTCCACGATCGCGGCCATGGACCGGCTCATCGTCATGGATGACGGACGCATTATCGAACAGGGTACGCACAGCGAATTACTGGCGAAGAATGGGGTGTATGCGCGGCTTTGGCAGCATCAGAGTGGGGGTTTTCTGGGGGAGGATAAGGGTGTGGTTGAGGTGTTGGATCAGGTTTGAGTGGGACGTTCGGGCAGCGATGGGCGTCATGATCGGCGCTGCTTGGTGAGGGGTGCTTTCGGCCAGAAGCAGACACTCAAAAAGCGTCCTGAACGATCAGGCTCTCATGTCATGAAATCATCCAGCTGTCGTACCATCGGCACATCGACAGAACGGAGGTTGATATGGGAAATGGTCAGGGCAAACGAGTGGTTGTCATTGGTGCAGGCATCGTGGGCGCGTCATTGGCGTATCACTTGGCAGGTAAAGGCGCGAATGTCACCTTGGTCGAGGCTCAAGGAATAGCTTCGGGAGTGACTGGCAGTTCATTCGCCTGGATCAATACCTCACACCCCGAACCTGACCCAATTGCGCAACTGCGCGGTTCTGCAATCAAGGAGTACGGCCGACTCGAAACGCAGCTGCCTGGTCTGAAGGTACGATGGACAGGAGCCTTGTCTTACAGCGTGATGGCAAGTGGAGAGCTGCAGATCTCAGGTAGCCAAGCTTCGGCAAATCTGGTGTCTCGATCGCAGATTCTCGACCTTGAACCAAATCTCAAGAATCCTCCTCAGTCTGCTGTGTATGTGGCTGAAGAAGGGGCGCTGGACGCAGTGGCAGCTACGCATGCGTTGATTGCAGGTGCCCAGGCGCATGGGGCGAAGATTCTCACTCAGACGCGGGTGCTCGGCTTTGTAACCCAGCGTGCAAAGGTGACCGGAGTCGAAACAACAATAGGCATCATCGATGCCGATATTGTCGTATTGGCGGCCGGGACAGGCATTACGAAGCTGGCAGACATGCTTGAAGTGTCCCTGCCAATCGAGGCCTCGCCCGCCATTTTCATCCGTTACAAGTCACAACCCAACCTCGTGCACACCCTCATCTCCAGCCCTGAAATGGAAGTGAGGCAAAGTCCGGAGGGTGCGTTGCTGGCGGCAGAAGATTACGTGGACGACTCCATGGAAAATCAGCCGGCAGCGATAGCGCTTCGAACTGCCAAGACCATCCAGAACGAACTCCATGGTGTTGTTTCTATAGATCCGGAATGGGCTTGTGTCGGACTTAGGCCCATGCCTGCCGATGGCATCCCCGTTATCGGTTATCTACCAAAAGTGGGCGGCGTCTATGTTTGTGCAATGCACCCTGGAGTGACTTTGGCGGCGGTAGTGGGACGCCTTGCCAGCGAGGAGATCATCGATGACAAGGCGTCCAGTGCCCTTTGCCCCTGCCGGCCCGATCGATTCTTCCAAGCGTAGGGATCCTCTTGGGAGGCAGCAATCGGCCCATCCGCGTCCAATTCGACTCTGGCGCTTCCCGTCAGTAACTCTGACTGGGCCGTATTTAGCACGACAGAGACAAATATTCAGGAAAGGAAAACTCGATGAATACACAGACTCAGCCCCCTGAACACTATTTATAAAGCGGATGACGACTCAACTTACTCAACAGTCGTCACGAAAGTAAGATTGGGGAAAAAGGGACAGACTTATTTACATGCCCCCTTTTTCGTGGGTAGAACGGAAAAATAAATCCGTCCCTTTTTCTCGGTGTATAGCATTCAGAACAGGCGAAAAGACGGATGTTGAACGTCCGCTTCTGCCAAAAGTAGCCTGTCGTGAACGGCTGCTACATTGTTTTTAGATAAAGGCAGTCTCGATAAACGCTTCCAGAGCCTTTTCTTCAAGTATCTCGATAGAAAAGTGCCCGAAGCGCTTTGGTAACCAGATGATGCGTGCGCCGGACGGGGATTGCAGATTCGCGCGAGCCAATGGTTCTCCATTTTCGTCTTGAGGCTGAACACCGACGTCTATCAATTCGTCATAGGCTTTTTCGATATCCGTTGTTGAGTAGCAGTGGCGGTAAATCATCCCTTCACCCGAAGAATCTAAAAGTTCTTTCAGATTCCCCGCTAACGGTTGCACCAGCATGAAACGCTCTTGACCGATCATTGCAATCGCGTAGTGGACGTGCAGACCACCCCGCTCCCAGACAAGCGTTTTGGAGATCCTGGCGTTTAGTATGTGTGCGTAGTAAGCACAGGCTTCCTCAAGATTCTTGACCAGTACATCTACGTGACTGAACTTCAGATCCATTGCATTGCTCCTGTCGAAACGGCACCTATCGTAAACACAACTCGGCGTATTAGGTTGTCAATGAGTGACTGCTCCTTGCCGATAGCTGCCAGTAACCAACAAACCCCACCCATCGCTTGAAAGCGTCCCTCCCCGCCCGTCTTCTACACTGACCAAGCCCGCTCGTACCCCGTCGTTCGCGACCACGAGCGCGCTACCTTTTGCACGCCCCACACCCACCAGATCACAAGGGGACACATGCCATGAACACCATCACGACCAAAGACGGAACGCGGATTTTCTACAAGGATTGGGGTCCGAAGGACGCGACGCCGATCGTGTTTCACCACGGCTGGCCCTTGAGCGCGGATGACTGGGACAACCAGATGATGTTCTTCCTGCTCAAAGGCTACCGGGTGATCGCCCACGACCGTCGCGGGCACGGGCGCTCGACGCAGACGTGGGAAGGCAATGAAATGGACACGTACGCCGCCGATGTCATCGAGTTGACCGATGCCCTCGACCTCGAGGGCGCGATCCATGTTGGCCATTCCACCGGTGGTGGTGAGGTCGCACGCTACACCGCGCGCGCCAAGCCTGGACGCGTGGCCAAGGCTGTATTGATCAGCGCGGTGCCGCCGATCATGGTCAAGTCGGAGAAGAACCCCGGCGGGCTGCCGCTGGAAGTGTTTGACGGGTTCCGCTCGGCGCTGGTCGCCAGCCGCGCGCAGTTTTATGTGGACGTGCCGGCGGGGCCGTTTTATGGCTTCAATCGGCCCGGGGCCAAGGCCTCGCAAGGCGTGATCGACAACTGGTGGCGCCAAGGCATGATGGGCGGCGCCAAAGCGCATTACGACTGCATCAAGGCGTTTTCCGAGACTGACTTCACCGAAGATTTGAAGGCGATTGAAGTGCCGACGCTGGTCATGCATGGCGAGGATGATCAGATTGTGCCCTTTGCCGACTCGGCGCCGCTGTCGGCCAAACTGTTGAAGCATGCAACGCTCAAGACTTACCCGGGCTTCCCGCATGGTATGCCGACGACGAATGCGGATCAGATCAATGCGGATTTGTTGGCGTTTATTCGCGGTTGAAAGTGAGATAAGGGAACAGATTTATTTCCGAAAAAAATAGATCTGTCCCTTTATTCAAGCCTCGTTCAGTAAGGCTTCAAGCGCACTTTCCAAATCCGATAACCCAACTGTTTTTCCGCCCCCCCAACGCGCAACGCGCCCATCACAATCGACCACGACGCGTACGCCCTGCCCCATCCGGTCTCCAGGGAATTTACGTAGTGTGAGTTCTACGGTCGTCGGGGTGAGCCAAGTGGATTGATCCGCTGACCAACAAGCGTCCGAGAATTGAAAAATGCAGAGGCCCTGCCGGGTATCGATGATGCGCGGCGAATAGACCCACAGCGAATTGCGTGCCTCCCAAGGCGTCACCCGAACACAATAGTGACCGTCCGGTGAGCTGGATTGAATTTCGCTTTCGTCCACTGGCTGTGCGGGGCTACGCGAGGTGACGTACAGGTCGAACGCCCCGACTTGAGCCGTCATCAGAGCGGCATCCTTGTAGGAGTGAACGTGGTTTCGATAGGCCACGAACGCCTCTGACTGCGCACCGTCAGCGAACAGCGAAGCGAGCGCCGCGCTTTGCATCAGCCAGTAAATGTCCGGCGAAAGCTCTTGGGCTTTGGAGCTGCTGAGGTCAATCGCTTTTCCCAGCAGGTCCCTGGCCAAACGCTGTCCGGCCTCGCGCAACGCGGCGTTGGCCACGGGCGCATCGAGCGTCTCCACTTGCGCAATGTAGGCCCGATAGCGACTGACCAACTCGCCGGTAGACGGCCCTAATGAAGGACAGGCGGGAGGCGGAAGATCAAGGGGCTTCGGCGCTTCGAATGTCGGCATCCACGCCAGATTCCGTTCCAGGCGGGACGCTGCTTGATTGTCATCTTGCGCCTCTGAAGCGCCGGCCTCCCGATGCGAATTCCACCCAAAGTACGCCTTGATCCGTTGCATACACTTCATCACTGAGTCATCCCTGAAAATACCACCTCCGCTAGTCGTAAAACGCCTCAACCAACGCCCGACTCCCCACAAAAAAACTATCCGCCACCAGCCGCAACGGCTGAAGATCCAGATCACTGGCCTTATCGCCAATCAACTGCTGAAAATGCCGATACACGGCCGCGTATTCGCCCTCCTCCGAGACCGCCTGGCGCACGCCGTCAATGCTCAGCAAGGCGCCGCCGTTGTCCAGGCGCAGGACGCCTTCGGTGCAGCGAATTTCGATGCTCCAGAGTTCGTCGTGACCGTGGTCGAAATCGAACTCGGCGTGCACGTCGAGGTGGCGCGCGTCGGACATTTTGATCGACGCGGCAATCGGCGACTGGCAGTTGCTGGGGACGCGCAGTTCGGCCGATTCGACAAACAGCGGCAGCGCCAGCAGGTGGGTGGCGATCGACAAGGCGTTGATGCCGGGATCGAACACGCCCAGGCCGCCGGGTTGCCAGATCCAGGCCTGGCCGGGGTGCCATTTGCGCACGTCTTCCTTCCAGTCGATCTGCACGCTTTGCAAGGTGCGGCTAGCCAGCCAGTCACGGGCGGCCTGGATGCCGGGGGCGTAGCGGGAATGCCAGGCGAACAAGCCGCTGACGCCCTGCTCCGCGACCTGATCCACCAACGCCATCGCCTCGCCCAAGGTGGCGCACGGCGGTTTTTCGACCAGCACGTGTTTGCCCGCGGCCAGTGCTTGTTGCACCAGAGCGAAGCGGCCTTGTGGCGGTGTGCAAAACGCAATTGCATCGACGGGCGGGCCGTTTTCCAGCAACTCGCCCAGGGACTTGAAGTTTTCGACCCCGGCGCAGGGCTGCCCTTGGGTGGCGACGGACACCAACTGGAACGCGGGGTTGGCGTGGATAGCGGGGACGTGTTGATCCTGGGCAATCTTGCCGTAGCCCACCAGACCGAGACGGATCGGTTGCATCAATGACTCCTGATTATTTTTCTTGTCGGGGTATGCGAGCGGGCAAGATTACACCTCTCATGACCATTGATCGCCCCCCTACCGAACCTTTACCCGACAACCACCGTCCGAGTTAGAGCATTAATGCCCCCCACTCGCCGCGAGGTCGCCGCTTGAAAGCCGCCGTCATCAAAAAATACCGCCTGATCATCAAGACCATGGGCTATGTGGGCTGGGCCCTGTTCTGGTTACTGCTCTGGGATATTGCCGTCACCGTGGACTTCATGCTGTTTCTGGAAAACAAGATCACCCTGCCGCTGATGCCGCTGACATTGCTCGGCTCGGCGTTGGTGGTGCTGATCAGTTTTCGCAACAGCAGTGCCTACAATCGCTGGTGGGAGGCGCGCACGTTGTGGGGGGCAATGGTCAATAACTCCCGCAGCTTTGCGCGGCAAGTCCTGACGCTGGTGGATGACCCGGATAACGAAGTCAACCCGATGAAATCAACCCTGCTGCGCCGTCACGTGGCGTACGTGAATTGCCTGGCGGCGCATCTGCGGGGCCAGCCATGCCCGCCCGAATTACAGGCGTTTATTCCCGCCGGGGAGTTCGCGCGCAGCGGTTCTACCAATAACTTCGCCAACGATATCCTCAACGGTTCCGCGGCGCTGTTGGCCCAGGAATACAAGGCCGGGCATCTGGACAGCATTCGCCTGTCGCGGCTGGAGACGACCCTGGTCGATCTGTCCAACAGCCAGGGCGGCATGGAGCGGATTGCGAATACGCCGCTGCCCTACCCTTACGTGTATTTTCCACGGCTGTTTATTTCGCTGTTCTGCCTGATTGTGCCGGTGGGGCTGGTCGAGTCCCTGGGCTGGTACACCCCGCTGGCCTCGACGGTGGTGGGCTTCATGCTGCTGGCCATCGAACGCATTGGCACCGATCTGCAAAGCCCGTTCCGTGACAGCGAGCACCAGATCCAGATGGAAGCCTTGTGCGAAACCATCGAGAAAAACCTGCACTCCATGCAGCGCGATTCCCTGGGCGGCGAACGCCTCCACTACCCCAGCCCGGCGGTGATTTAACAAAAATGCGGCGAGTGGTGAATTATTTCGTGTCCTGATGTATCTGAACCAAGAGCACGTGCCATTAGAACAGTGGCATCGACAGCCATCAGGGACAGAGTCATTCGTATGAAATCAAGCAAGAAAACCGTCAATCCGATCGGACTGGACGACATCATCATTGTCGACGACGCCAAGATGCGCAAAGCGATTACCGCCGCCGCACTGGGCAATGCCATGGAATGGTTCGACTTCGGCGTTTACGGCTTCGTCGCCTATGTGCTGGGCAAGGTGTTCTTCCCCGGCGCCTCGCCCAGCGTGCAGATGATCGCCGCACTGGCGACCTTCTCGGTACCGTTCCTGATCCGTCCTTTGGGTGGCCTGTTCTTCGGCGCCTTGGGCGACAAATATGGCCGGCAGAAAGTCCTGGCCGCCACCATCGTCATCATGTCCTTGAGCACCTTCGCCATCGGGCTGATTCCGTCCTATGACACGATTGGTATCTGGGCGCCGATCCTGCTGTTGCTGGCGAAGATGGCCCAAGGTTTCTCGGTGGGCGGCGAATACACCGGCGCCTCGATCTTCGTCGCCGAGTATGCCCCGGACCGCAAACGCGGCTTCCTCGGCAGTTGGCTGGACTTCGGCTCCATCGCCGGGTTTGTCCTGGGTGCCGGCCTGGTGGTGTTGATTTCCGCCGTGATCGGCGAGCAGCAGTTCGAATCGTGGGGCTGGCGCCTGCCGTTCTTCCTCGCCCTGCCCCTGGGCATGATCGGCCTCTACTTGCGTAACGCACTCGAAGAGACCCCGGCCTTCCAGCAACACGTGGAAAAACTCGAACAGGGCGACCGCGAAGGCCTGGCGCGCGGCCCGAAAGTGTCGTTCAGAGAAGTCGCGACCAAGCACTGGCGCAGCCTGATGACCTGCATCGGCGTGGTGGCCGTGACCAACGTCACTTACTACATGCTGCTCACCTACATGCCGAGCTACCTCGCGCACAACCTGCACTACAGCGAAAACCATGGGGTGCTGATCATCATCGCGATCATGGTCGGCATGTTGTTCGTGCAGCCCCTGATCGGCTTCTTGAGCGACAAGATTGGCCGCCGCCCCTTCATCCTCTTCGGCAGCATCGCGCTGTTCTGCCTCGCTATTCCGGCCTTCATGCTGATCAACAGCGGCAAGCTGGGGCTGATTTTCTCGGGGCTGTTGATCATTGCCGTGGTGCTCAACTTCTTCATCGGCGTGATGGCCTCGACCCTGCCGGCGATGTTCCCCACGCACATCCGCTACAGCGCCCTGGCCAGTGCGTTCAACGTGTCGGTGCTGATCGCGGGCCTGACCCCGACTTTGGTGGCCTGGCTGGTGGAGAGCACCAACAACCTGTACATGCCGGCGTACTACCTGATGGTGATCGCCATCGTGGGCCTGGTGACCGGTTTCACCATGAAAGAAACCGCCAACATGCCCTTGCGCGGCGCGGCCCCGGCGGCGTCGGATCTTGCGGAAGCGAAGGAACTGCTGCAGGAGCACGAAGACAATATCGAGCAGAAAATCGAAGACATCGACGCCGAGATCGCCGCGCTGGAGGCCAAGCGCAAGAATCTGGTGCAACAGCATCCGCGCATCGACTGACTAAGTGATCGGTCGTCAGCCCTGACGACCGATCAGCTCACTCGCCAACAACGCCGCCAACCCCATTGGCTTGGCAAAGTAATAACCCTGGGCCTGCCCCGCGCCCATCTCGCGCAGCAGGTCCAGGGTCGCTTGATCCTCGACCCCTTCCGCCACCACGCTCAAGTCCAGCGATTCGGCCATGCGCACGATCGCCCGCACGATTGCGCGGCTGCGGGGGCTGGCGGTCAGTTCGAGGATGAACGACTTGTCGATCTTCAAGCCGCTGAAGCGGTATTGGTGCACGTAGCTCAGGGATGAAAATCCGGCGCCGAAGTCGTCGAGCACCACGGACATGCCGTTGTCGGCCAGTTGCTGCATGGTCAGGCGGGCAATCGCCGGCTCGGCCACCAGCGCGCCTTCGGTCAGTTCCAGGCAGATCCGCGACGGCGCGACCCCGTGCCGCGCCAACAGGGCCAGCACGTCACTGGCGAAGTCCGGGCGGGTCATGCTGTAGCTGGAGCAGTTGACGTGCACTGGCGGCCAATTCGCATGTTGGGGTTGGGCGAGGATCAGAGCGACGCTGGTGAGCATGTACAGGTCCAGGCGACCGATCAGGCGCAAGCCCTCGACATCCGGCAGAAACTCGCCCGGCGCAATCACTCGGCCACCCGGTTGATGCCAGCGGATCAGCGCTTCGAGGGCCACCAGTTCGCCGGTGTCGACGCTGACAATCGGCTGGAAATACGGCAGCAGTTCGTCGGTGCGTTTGAGCGCATTGCGCAGCGCGCCTTCGCGTTCGACCTGGTCCGAGACTTCCCGGCGCACTTCCTGGTTGAACACCGCGTAGCTGTCGCGCCCGGCACTTTTGACCCGATACATCGCCGCATCGGCATCGCGCAGCAGATCGGCGGGTTCGTGATGGAACTGACTGTCGGCGCTGACGATGCCGATGCTGCAGGACGAAAACACCTGATGGCCGTTGATCACAAACGGCAGGTCGAACGCCACCAGGATCCGTTCGGCGATGTCGACCACCACCTCCAGCGGCGCTTCGGGTGCGAGCACGGAAAACTCATCGCCCCCCAGGCGCGCGAGCATGTCGGTGTCGCGCAGGCAACCGCGCAGACGCTGGGCGGCCTGCATCAGCAGCAGGTCGCCAAAATGGTGGCCGAGGCTGTCGTTGACCATTTTGAAACGGTCGAGGTCGATGAACATCACCGCCAGATGCCCGCCGTCGCTGCCGAATTGCGACCAGGCCAGGTTGAGGCGCTGTTGCAAGTAGGTGCGATTCGGCAGCCCGGTCAGCGCATCGTGGGAGTTTTCGTGTTGCAGCTTGGCATTGGCGTGATCGAGTTCACGGGTGCGGTTCTGTACCCGGGCTTCGAGCTTGAGGTTGGCGGCATGGATCGCCTCGGCGGCGGTGCGGCGCGACAACGCAGTGTCGATGTGCCGCGAGACGAACGTCAGCAGTTCCTGGTCCCGCAAGGTATAGCGCACGTTCGAGGTGTAGCTTTGTACTGCCAGCACACCGCGCACCACATCGCCATCGAACAGCGGAATGCCCAGCCAGGAATAGGCTTGGTAATACACATCGGCGACTTCGATTTCGCCTTCTGCGGTCAATCGTTCGGCTTCGTCGACGTCAATCAGACATGCCCGGCGCTGACGGATAACGTACTCGGTCAAGCCCCGACTCCCGCGCCGAGCTTCCGGGCGAACCGTCTGGCGCTCATCGACGTAATACGGGAAGGTCACTTCACTGGTGCCGTCGTCGAACAGCGCGATGTAGAAGTTCTGCGCAAACAGCAAATCACCGACGATGCCATGCAAGGTTTGGAACAGCTCGGCCATGTCGCCGGGCTGGCTCGACAGTTCGGCGATCTGGAACAGCGCGCTCTGCAGATGTTCGGCGCGCTCGCGGTCGGCCACTTCCTGGCGCAAGGCGTCGTTGAGCTCCGAGAGCTCCAGGGTACGCCGCATTACCGTTTCTTCCAGGTCGGCGCGGTGCAGGATCCGGTCCAGCGCCATGGCCACGTGGCGGGCCACCACCAGGAACAGCGCGCGGTCTTCAGCGCTGTAGATCCGGGACACGTCGTAGACCTGCATCGCCAGCATGCCAAACACGTCATCCGAAGCGTTTTTCAACGGCGCGCCCATCCAGAACTCCGGACAATCACCCACGCAGTAGAAGCGCCCCTCGGCCGCCGCCGCGTGAATGCCGGCGGCGTCGATCAGCAACGGCTGCCCCGAGGTCAACACCTGGGCGGTCAGCGACAAGTGCGCAGGGTCGAGGTATTCGTAGTTCTCGGATTCCAGGGCTTCGACATCGATGATGTCGACGTAGTACGGGTATTCCATCTTGCCGGTGTGCGGGTCATACAGCGCGAGATAGAAGTTCTCGGCGTCGATCAGGCTGGCCAGCAACTGGTGAACCCCCACCAGGAACACGGCGCGGTCGCGGGTCGAACTGGCCAGGTAGGTGATTTCATACAGCACGCGTTGGGTAATCTGCGCACGGGCCAGGGTGTCGGTCTGCACCTGAATGCCCAGGCGCAGGGCAAACTCGGCGAGCGCTGGTTGCGCGGCATCGCTGATGGGTGCGAGTAGCCAACCGAGCTCACTTTCGCCGCGACCGGTCGGCCAGCGGTGCAACTGCCGACTCCGGCAAAAGGCTTCGAACTCGTCATTGGCCACGCTGGACGGCCATTGCACCTGCGGATCGCCCTGCCCGACCAGATGCAGTTGTTCACCGGCGCGATAGACCACCCACGCGGTGGTGTGGGCCCAGTTGCGCGCCGAGTCCAGCAAGTGTTCGATGGTGTCCCTGTTGCCAGCGTAAGCCATGCCGACTGTTTCCAGATTCCCTTTCAGTTGGGATGCGATAACGCCGCAATCGTTCGATTGCGCTGGGAAGTCAGTCAATGGGCGAAAACTCATCAGCGTTCCCTGAGCCAGAAACTGGCGATACTTAATTATTGTTTGCTAGCACTGCGCCAGTGATCTTCCCGTTTAAAGCTTATGGCCGTTTTTTTCAATAGCTTTATCGCTTTAGTGACAACCAAGGCACGGCCTCAAGCCCAAGTAGCGGTCGCTGGGATTTGACATGCACGGCGTTGCTCGCCAGAGTCGCGCCCCGATCCGGCCAATGGTGCCGGGCGTTCGTGGTGAAAAGGGGTTGCAGTTGAACGAACAGACATTGTCCATGCGCCTGGAGCGCGTGGCGGCACATGTGCCCGCCGGTGCGCGCCTGGCCGACATCGGCTCGGATCACGGCTACCTGCCAGTGGCGTTGATGCGCCGTGGCGCCATCGTGGCGGCGGTGGCCGGCGAGGTGGCATTGACGCCGTTCCGCTCGGCCGAACGCACGGTGCGCGAGAGCGGCCTGGAACAACAGATCAGCGTGCGCCTGGCCAGTGGCCTGGCGGCGATCGAGCCGGAAGACGGGATCACGGCGGTCAGCATCTGCGGCATGGGCGGCGAGACGATCCGCGACATCCTCGACCACGGCAAGGCGCGCCTGAACGGCCAGGAGCGCCTGATCCTGCAACCCAATGGCGGCGAGCAGCCGCTGCGCCAATGGCTGATGGACAACGGCTACCGCATCTTCTGCGAGGAGTTGCTGCGGGAGAACCGCTTCTACTACGAAATCATCGTCGCCGAGCGCGCCGGGCCGGTGATGTACAGCGACGAGCAGCTGTACTTCGGACCGCTGCAAATGCAGGCGCGCAGCCCGGCGTTCCTGGCCAAGTGGCAGCGCATACTGCGAGAGAAGCATAAGACCCTGGACAACTTCACCCGGGCGCGGCAGGCCGTGCCCGAGGAAAAACTGCAAGAGATCGCCCGGCAGGCCCGGTGGATCACCGAGCTGCTCGGGGCGTAGTGCATCAGGCGATCAAGAGCGCCCGACGGAACCGCTCACCGGTAGATTCCCGAGCAATTTGAGCCCGGTGCTTTTCACGAAGGTGTCGTAGTCCATCGGTTTCTGGATGCGGGTTTCAGCGTTGGGCAGCACGTAGGCCCAGGCCCGCTGGGACGAGGTGTCGTATACCAGCTTGAACAGGCGCGTCGGTACCCAGACCTTGTTGGCGCCGATGGTGCCGTGGCCGTCGTCAAACAGCGGGCCGGTGAAGACGAACACATTGCCATCGGCGCGCTTGGCAAACTTGCGCACATCCGCCTCGACCTTGCTCCAGATCTTCCGGTTGTTGGTGGGGTCCTGTGGCACCATGTTCGACAACGCGAAGGACTGGGCCATGGCATTCGGACTCGGTGCATCGGCGGCCGGAGATTGATGCCCACGGTCCACAGCCGGATGCTGGCTGCGGTAGTCGCTCAACTCGGCGCGCCCACTCTTGGGAATGCGTGGGTCCGGGTAAAACTGATTGGTGCGTTCCTCGCCTTTGGCGTCCCGTAACTGGGCGGCATTCAGGCGTTCGACCACTAACAGCGGCGTGCGGCTGGTTTGCGAGTACAGCACCGCGAAGTTGTCGGAACACAGGGTCATCGGTTTCATGGTGGCAGGCACGGTGGCGGTGCTGATCGGTTTCGCGGCCGGGAACAGGTCTGCGCAGCCGTCAAACGAAGGCTGTTTCTGTTTGTTCGAATAGAGGTCCAGGGCCGCGTTCTGGTTGATCGAGCCCGAGTGCGACGTTTGATGCTGGGTTTGCGGCTTGAGCAGATCCAGCAGACTGCGCGCTTCGGCGCCGGTGGAGAGCAAAACAAGGGCCGACAGCCCAACTGCAATTTTGCGTAGGTGCATGCTTTAATTCTTCGAATGGGATTGAGGGGCAAACACAAGGCGAGTTCCGTTGACGGAACCAGGTGGCGGCGGTGGCGGATTATCGTGCGGCGAGCATGCGTTCACTTTCCTTGATCAAAATACCGATGCGCAGTATGACCACTGACGGTCGTGGGGGTTTATGGACCGTGATAAATCACTTTAGTGCTGGGCACTTTTACATTCTATCTGCGCGTTCCATCGTCCTAACGACACCCAGTAGCCCTTTGAAATCGCCCATCTGTTATCGAGGTAATGGTGCCCCACTCTTGCGAACAATCTGCTGACGAAAAAAGCCTGCCGCGATTATTGCTCGATCTGCTGTGGCAACTCGCTGTGCTGCTGATCCCGATTTTCCTCGTGACAGTCATCCCGTTGCTGTGGGCCCTCGGTGTCGTGCTGGCGTGTGCGGCCCTGATGTGGCTGGCGTCGTGGGCGGGTTGGCTACGCGCCGGCCGAGGGCTTGCCCGGTTCATGACCTCCGCCGCCATCGGCCTGGGCTTTAACCTGGGCCGGGCGTTGCCGGCGTACTGGGACATCGCGGGGGCCGCCGTGGTGATGTTTGCCGGGCTGGCCTGTGTCAGTCATCTGGAGCGACGTTTGGGCTTTGCCGAGCCGACAAAGGCGAAGGCCAGGTCGACCCCCCTGGCGTCGGGCCAGTCTTCCGGTGGCGCCAGTGCCTGGGGCGGCGGCGAGCCCCAACAGACGCCCGAGGGCGAACCCATCCGCGTGTTCAACTACAGCGAAATCGCCATGGGCGGCCCCGTCCTGTGCGATTACCTGTTTCCCGATGGCGTGCTGCTCCAGAGTCTTGGGTCGTCGGCGCGTTTTTCCAACGACGGGCGTTACTTCGCCGCGCCTTTGCCCTCGCGCCAGGCCTGGGGTTTGGTGATTCTGGATCGGCAGGAGCGTGTGCTCTACCAATGTGCCTGCGATGAATTCTGGGAACTGGATGCCTTTAACGACGGCACCCTGACTGGGCGTTACAGCCCTTTGGTCGACAACGGCGGGCGGGCGATCAGCCTGGAGCAACTGCTGGCCACGGCTGAGCGGATCAGCCTGGTGCCGGTGGCCGACCTCTGGCTAGAACCGGGAACCTGGCAACACAACCTGGCGCGCGAAACGCTCCACTATACGTCCCCCGATGGCCAGCAACGCCTGGACGCGAGTGCGGCCGTGCCCGCCAGCCTGCGCGACTTGCCGCAACCCTGCGACCCGCTGAGGTACCCGCAATACCGCGTGAGCCTCAACGGCGAGCTCACGTCGCTGCTGATCACGGCCGACACCGCCATCATCTGGCATCCCGATAGTCGCTCGTTCGCGTGCCGGGCACGGATGGGTGCCGAGCAAGCCCTCGATTACTGGCTCTGGCACGTGGACCGAGGCTGGCAAGCACTGCCCTGCCCGTGGATACCCGCTGACAACGAACCCTCCCTGGGCTGGAGCGAACCGCTGGAACTGGACGACCACTGCCTGCGGTTGTCGTCCTACTTCGACTACCCGCAGCCTGATCACGGTCGTTATGGTTACGGCTTGTACAGCATTCACAGCGACTGTGAGACGCAGGTGGGCCACGCGCCGAACGGCCGGATGCAAGTCGCGGAGCGGCAGCTGACGCGCGTGCAATTGGCCGTGCCGCTGACCGGTGATGGACAGTGTGGCGCGACGAAGGTCGAGTCCGCGCCCTTGAGCGGTAAAACCCGCGCTCAATTCAGTTGGCAGCAAGACAACGGCCTGGGCCTCGGCGGCTATGGCTGTCGGATTGGCGACTGGGATTTGCCGGGGGTTTGGCAACTCGATCATCGGGTGTGCGACACCGGACGCTACATCGCCTTGATCCCGTTCACCCAGCCACCCGCCACTGCCGGTCATGTGGTGGTGGCCGACGCCCAGGAACGCCGGTTGCTGAACAGCCCCGCGCTGATGGTCGCCCGGGTGTTGGACTTCCGTGGACCGACACTCAGCGTGGCGGTGATTCGCGGTCGCCTCGATCAGGATCGGCAAGGCACCCCGTTGCAGCGCTTTGACCAAGCAGCCCCCGCAGCGGACGATAGCGCAGCCTTCTGTGAGCCTCGACCGGACTCGCGACTTTACTATGAGTGGTGCGAGCTGAATGTCACCCCGCAAGGCCTGACCGCGCTCCCCGACTGGCGTCTGGTCAAACAGCCACAGTCTGCCACCGCCGATGGCAACTTCATCCAGCCCGCACCGACGGACAAGGATGCCGCCTGGGTGTTCGGCTGTGAAACCGAATACGCCGACAGTTGGCTGCGCGTCCAGAGCCCACGCCTGGGCGGACATTTGCTGACGGCCTCCGGTTGCGCCATCAGCCATCTCGCGCCCTCGATGATCTGGTCCGAAGACGCCCGTTATCTGGCCCTGACTCGCCTGCACACCGACGCCGACGACGACCACGACGGTCGACTGGCATGGCAGGTTCTGCTGCTGGATGTCCAGGCGCGAACCCTGAGGCAATCGACACAGCGGTTGCACAACCGTCCACAGTTTGAAAGTTTTAAAGCGGAGGTCTTGAAGGTGCGGCTATTCCAGCGCGACTGGGAAGCCGAGGATGACAAAGACCGAGGCTCGATCAACGTGATGAAGTTGAGCGATCTGCTGGCACTCCCCGCCGAAGCCCTGTGCCCGTACGCGGGACTCTGGCTGACGGAAGATCAACTGGCGGAGGCTGACGCGTGGCGTGCCTTGGATGCGTCGGCGTTGAGTGATTGGCGCTAGTCAGATTCATCGAAGGGGCCGCCCCCCTTTTCTCTAAAAATGATCAAAAGGTATCAAGCAATGCCAGAAACTACTGACGATTCGTTCTATGACCGTGCCGACGCACATATCCACTTATCAAACGAGCAGCTCAAGGCCTTCGAAAACCTTGGCAAGGTCAGTGCATCGATGATGTTCGGCACGACCCGATTCAATGCCTGGGTGAGCGCTCGCGGCTTCAAATCCGGCGCTGAGATGGCTCAGGCTCGCGAGGCGATGTTGAGCTACTTCTGTGAGCAATACCGAATGATGCTCGAGGATAATCTCGACGACCACATCAACAACTTCACGCAATACATGGGTACGACGGACGTTTGATTGATCTGCCTTCATTTTTTTTCAGAAAATGGAGCTTCACTTTTTCCTGGCGTAATGAGGCCCGCGTTTGGAGTGCGGTATCATCGGCCGTGGACCCGGATCTACTGGGCTCCTTCCCCTGATAAGGATCATCATGAACGACAACACCCCCCCTCTGCAGAATGCAGGTGACGCCGTGGCAGTTCCGATTGCAACGCCCGCGCAAGCAGATCAGCACGCTCAGCAGATGCCACCTGAACCGCCCGCAGAATCAGCACTCCCTGAGCAACCCACGCCAGCACCTGGCGCATCCGAATCGCCAACGTTGCTTGTTTCCAAAGAGGACAAGTTCGTTAACGCGGTTACCCCATGGGTTAAAAGTGCGCTGTACGTCGTTACGCTATCGGCCGTATGTTTTGCCGTATTTCTGAATTATAAGTTTGGCTGGGAAATAGCACTGGCTTACTCCTTCGCCGCCGGAAGCCTGATGCTGATCTGTTTTGGGTTAGTGCTCACGAGCCAGCGCGCACAGATACTCATCGCGATCAGCGGGATTGTGCTGACGGTCATAGGCGTAAGCGTCTTCAAGCCTTGGGACGCCGGTCCGCATGACCCTAAAATCGGCCACGGTTTCGAGGCAGCTGGTTACAAGGTTGTAGGGCAAAATAATGAGCCATGCGTGTGGAATCTGGAGGAGAAGGTGCAGACCTACACTTGCTACTTGACGATAGAGCCGCTTGGAAAAAAAGGCGTCGCGCCGATAGCAGCAGATCCTCAACCTGAGGCAATGCCTCCATCGACGCCGTCTCCCGCCAAGGCTGGTTAATCCACTCAATCAGCGAATCGAGTGGTCTGACCGATAGCCCGGACGACCTCAATAAAAGCCCGCCCTGTGCGGGTTTTTTACGCTTGGGTGCTTCCCGCGACAATCAAGACCAGCCCCGGACAGCCCATGGAGTGTTCCCGTGTCGAGGCGAACCTTTAAGTTGCGGATATACTGCGCTTTCACTAGGGAAGGAAGTTTTACATGACGGCAGAGAAAGAAGACACCGGCTCATCGCTGATGAAGATGGTCGAGGCAATTGCTATCACGCCTCAGGATGCTCGCGTAGTGGTGGAACAATATAGAGCCCAGGCACGCAAATCGTTGCCTGAAGCCACAGACGAAAAAATCCAGAAACTTGTAACCGATAAGATCATCAGCCGATATTCCAAACTGGCCGCGACGTCCGGCGCTGCCACCGCAATTCCCGGTGCCATTCCAGGCATAGGAACAGCGGTCAGCATGATTGGAGGCGGGTTGGTGGACGTTTCAGTCTGCATGAAACTGCAAATCGACATGACGATGTGCCTGGGCATTGCCATCAATGACGGGATGTCCAATGAAGATGCGAAGCACATGTCTTACATCATCGCCTTGTACGGTTCTCTTGAGCAAATGGGCTCAGCCGGTGCCACAAAGATCGCCAGTAAGGCCGGTGTGCGCATGGTGAACCAATACCTCGCTGGCGCAACACTCGTTGCAATCAAAGAGTTTTTCAAAAAAATAGGCATCACCTTTACCCAAAAGGCCGTCGCCAAAGCTATCCCGTTCGGGGTTGGCATTATTATTGGGGGGAGCGCCAATTATGCTTTGACGAAATATGTTGGTAGCGCCGCTCGCGAAACTTTTTTGCTGGATACCGCTGAAAAAACCCAACCGACGGATTCAGTAACTTAAGACCACTTCCAGTTGTTGCAAAGAAAAGCGAACGACCGCTACGCAACCGAAGCCTGCGGTCGGCTCGCCCGGGATTGCAGGTGCCACTATCACCATCGCGGAAAATGCTTGGCGACCTGTGCGAGGCAAGCTGGCTTTCTATACCGCATAATCCGGCTTTCCGACGCGCAGCAGGTCCTTTTCAGAATACTCGCTAACCTTTCACTGATTGCAGCCGATGCCTCTAACTTAGGGCATTGGAGCAATACAGATGAGAAACAATCAACCGGTTACGCAGCGCGAGGTTGCCCTTGGACCTCAACAAAAACTCATCTCCACCACGGATGCACGAGGCGTCATCACGTACTGCAATGACGCCTTCGTCGAGATCAGCGGTTTCAACAAGACAGACCTGATCGGCGCCCCGCAAAACATTGTGCGTCACCCCGATGTACCGTCAGCGATCTTTGCCCATATGTGGGGCGCGCTGAAGCAGGGCAAGCCGTGGATGGGCATCGTCAAGAATCGCTCGAAAAACGGCGACCACTACTGGGTCAACGCCTACGTCACGCCGGTTTTCGAAGGCAGCCAAGTCGTGGGTTATGAGTCGGTCCGGGTCAAGCCGACCGCCGAACAGATCCGTCGCGCCGAAGCGCTCTACAAACGGATCAACCTCGGCAAGTCCGCCGTCCCGGCCAGTGATCAATGGCAGCCTGCCGTATTCGCCTGGCTTCCGGTGGTGACCATGGGCCTGGTGGGTGCGCTGGGTGGCGTGTACCTCGGCATGACGGAGGCGATCATCCTCGCGGTCGGGGTTTCAGTGCCGCTCGGGCTCTGGGTGTCGAGTCGCCAAAATCGTGGGGCGTTGCATCTGCTGGCGATGGCTGAAGCCTCCACCTCCGATGCGGTGCTGGCCAAAATGTACAGCGATGAACGCGGCCCTCAGGCACGCCTCGAAACGGCATTTGTCAGCCAGGCATCGCGGCTCAAGACCTGCCTCACCCGGCTGCAAGATACCGCTGAGCAACTGACCAGCCTCGCCGGCCGATCCGATGGCCTGGCCGCCGACAGCGCTCGTGGGCTGGACCGCCAACGCGTCGAGACCGAACAGGTGTCGACAGCGGTCAATCAAATGGCCGCCACCACACAAGAAGTCGCCAGCCATGTACAACGCACCGCCGACGCCACCCAGGAAGCCAATGTGCTGACCGGGCGTGGACGCGATGTGGCCCGAGATACCCGCGAAGCCATTCAGCGCCTCTCGGTGGTGGTCGGTGAGACCGGGCTGACGGTCGCGCAACTGGCCAAGGACAGCAATGAAATCGGCACGGTGGTCGACGTGATCAAAGGCATCGCCGACCAGACCAACCTGCTGGCGTTGAACGCCGCCATCGAAGCCGCACGTGCGGGTGACATGGGTCGAGGCTTCGCCGTCGTCGCCGATGAAGTGCGTCAGTTGGCACAACGCACGACAGAGTCCACGACGCAGATCCATAGCCTGATTTCCAAGCTGCAGGTTTCGTCGAACAACGCGGTGAAGACCATGGAAAGCGGCCACCGACAGGCCGAAGAAGGCGTGGCGTGGGTGCTGGAGGCCGACAAGGCGCTGGTCGGTATCAGTGAAGCCGTGGCAAACATCACGGACATGACCACCCAGATCGCCGCCGCGACGGAAGAGCAAACAGCGGTGGCCGAGGAAATCAGCCGCAACATCACCACCATCGCGACGCTGGCGGATCAAACGTCGGAACAGGCCAGGCATTCGGCTGAATTGAGTAAGGAACTGACTCAGACCGCTAAAACCCAGTATTCGCTGGTTGAGCGGTTTAACCGGTAGTTCTTTAGACCAACACTGGAATTGTGGCGAGGGAGCTCCCTCGCCACAGGTTTTATGTTCGCCGTACCCTTTTCCTAACTTAAAGCCATGACGTCCTTAGCAGGCTATGAGTCTCTCGATGCTTCGCTCATTTGCGCCGCACCGCCACGCACTTGATCTCCACCAACAACCCCGGATGGGCCAATTCGCTGACGCCGATGCACGTCCAGGCGCAGTGTCCTTTGGGGAACATCCGATTTTTCACGTCCCGAAACACCGCCATATGCCTGGACATGTCCACGTGGTAAGTGGTCATGTCCACCACATCCTCAAACGTGCACCCGCCCGCCTCCAGCACTTGTGCGAGGTTTTCCCAGGCGCTGATGAACTGCTGCTCGGGATCCTCGATTACTTGCAAGTCAGGCGTGCGCCCCACTTGGCCGGCGCAGAACAACGTGTCGCCGACCTTGACCGCCGGGGCGTAACCCGCGCGTTCGACGATGGGGCGCATGGCCTCGGGAATGATGATTTCACGCTCAGACATTGCTGGGTCTCCGGTAGTTTATTTGACCAGCCGCTTTTCCTTGGAGGGCCTGTAGCCAAAGTACGAGCTGTAGCATTTGCTGAAATGACTCGGCGACACAAAACCGCAGGCCACCAGCACGTCGACCTGGGACAGTTCGGTGTGCTGGAGCAATCGGCGCGCTTCGGTGATGCGCAGTTCCATGTAATAGCGTTGCGGCGTGGTGCCCAGTTGTTCCTTGAACAGCCGCTCCAGTTGGCGGCGGGAACGGCCGGCGTACACCGCCAGTTGCTCCAGCTCCAACGGCTCTTCGAGGTTGGCATCCATCAGCTTCACCACCTCACGCAACGGCGCGCTCACGCAGATGTTTTCCGTCGGTTTGATCCGCCGGTAGCGCGACTCTTCGAACGCCAGAATGTCTTCGATACCCTCGACAAGAGCTTTGTCGTACAAGCCTTTGATCCAGTCCAGCGCCATGTGGAAGGCGCCGGAAGGACTGGACGCGGTGAGCCGGTCGCGATCAATCACAAAGGGCTCGCTGGTGACCTGCGCGGCCTTGGCAATTTCCGCCAATGCCGGGCGATGTTCCGGGTGGATGGCGCAGCGATAACCGTCGAGCAAACCTGCGGCGCCGAGGAACCATGCACCGTTCCACAATCCGGCCAGCATCACGTCATGGTCGGCTGCGGTTTTGAGCAAGTGGATCAGTTCATCGTTGGCTTTGAGTTCGGTGCGGTAGCCGCCGCAGATGACCAGCAGGTCCAGGTCTTGAATCGCAGCAGCGTCGAACCGGGCATCGGGCCGAATAACCAGGCCCAGATCGCTGACGACCTCGCCTTCGTTCAAGCCGAATGTGCGGGAAGTGAACAACTTCGGTCGCAGCAGATTCGCGGTGATGATCGTATCCAGCGCCTGGGTAAACGCGGGTAGCGAGAAATGCTCGAGCAGCAAAAAACCGGCGCGAACCGATTGGCTGGTCTCGCTGGGTTGCTCATTCAGATAGCGAAGGTTTTTCCCCTTCATGCCTCCGCTGAATTGGCGTCGTTCGATCAAGGTCTGGGTCACTCGTTGTTATTAGCGAACAGGTGCGTTGATAAAGGCCATGCTAACCTCCAGCCGCATAAAAAGCCCTTCCCTCTTCGTCATTATGTGACTGATCAGTTCAACAAAAGGAGTTGGCGACATGGACGTTATCAATCAGATGCAGCCCGCCGAGTGTGCAGACATGGTGGACATCCGACGCGAAATCGATGCCCTCGATCAGGCCGTTATCAAGTTGTTGGGCAGGCGTTTCAACTATGTGCTGGCGGCGTCGAAGTTCAAGACATCCGCGACCTCGGTACGTGCCCCGGAGCGATTCAAAGCCATGCTGGAAATACGTCGGGAATGGGCCGCTGCCGAAGGCCTGAGCCCGGATGCCATTGAAAAGATGTACAGCGATTTGGTGCACCACTTCATTGCCGAAGAAATGAAGCATTGGGCGGCGCATCAATCGGAGACATGATTCGGCCGTCAAAAGCACCTGTAGGAGCGAGGCTTGCCCGCGAAAAACGATAACGCGGTATGCCAGGCCTGACGCCTTCCCCGTAGGAGCAAGGCTTGCCCGCGAAGAACGATGACGCGGTGTATCAGACCTGACGCCTTCCCCGTAGGAGCAAGGCTTGCCCGCGATGAACGATGACGCGGTGTGTCAGACCTGACGCCTTCCCCGTAGGAGCAAGGCTTGCCCGCGAAGAACGATGACGCGGTGTATCAGACCTGACGCCTTCCCCGTAGGAGCGAGGCTTGCCCGCGAAAAACGATGACGCGGTGTGTCAGACCTGACGCCATCGCGAGCAAGCTTGTTGTGGCTCAATGTTTTTGGACCATGATGTAGGAGCATCTACCTAAGGAAGCATCATGGGATATCGGATCGTTGATACTGGGGCAAAAGCGGAAGCCATTCGCTTGGTTGTGGAGATGAATTGCTCCATACCTGAAGCCTGCAAGCTAACGGGAATTGGACCCACAGCTCTACGCCGATGGGTTCTGCTCTGGCGTCGGGAGCATGCGGGGATTTCACAACCCTCTCGGCCGCAGGACCAGGAGCTGATTGAGTCGTTACAGGCAAAATTGGCACTGGTCGAAGCAGAGAACCAGGTATTAAAAAAGCAATTGCCCTCTCATCTGAAGGTTCTGTTCAGTCGAACCAAGTGATTGACGGCGCTAGAGGGGCAGGGTCGATTAGACGCACGTGTCTGGTCTTAGGCTTGGCCCGCAGTAGCTATTACGCGCAACGTAAACCCAAGCCGCCTCGTGTTATCGAGAGTGGTTTGGAGATGACGATTCGTGCGGTGCATACCGAGCATCGCGAAGCTTTAGGGGCCCGAGGGCTTTCCAAGGAGTTGAGGAAAGAAGGTATTTCTATCGGACGTCACCGCATGCGCTCCTTGATAAAGACCCTTGATTTAACCAGGCGCCGGCCGCGTTACGCCCACTATCGTCGCGCCACCAAACCAAGTATCACGGCACCGAACATACTTGATCGTCGCTTTAATCCGGTCCAGCCAGACACGCTCTGGGCCGGCGATATCACTTACATCAAAGTGAGGGATAGCTGGTTATATCTAGCCGTAGTGATGGATTTGTTTTCACGCCGGATTGTGGGGTGGGCTTGTTCAAGAACCGCCGACACGGACCTGTCGATCAAAGCACTGAAATTGGCAGTAGCACTGCGCCACCCAATGCCTGAGCTGTTGTTTCATTCAGACCAGGGCTGTCAGTACACCTCTGAGCGATTTTCAGCGTGTCTGGCGCAATGCCGAATCGTCCACAGCGTGAGTCGTCGCGGTAACTGTTGGGATAACGCGGTGGTAGAGCGTTATTTCAGAACGTTGAAGCACGACTGGATGCCAGAAAATGGCTATCAGAATCACCTTGAGGCGGAAAAGGATGTGATCGACTTCGTGTCGCACTACAACCATCGCC
Source organism: Pseudomonas sp. Emmai (assembly GCF_055179735.1). Classification (NCBI taxonomy): domain Bacteria; kingdom Pseudomonadati; phylum Pseudomonadota; class Gammaproteobacteria; order Pseudomonadales; family Pseudomonadaceae; genus Pseudomonas; species Pseudomonas sp. Emmai. The sequence goes on from NZ_CM143685.1 coordinate 4,671,780, forward strand.
GCTGCCACACCGCATCGAATAACCTGCCGCCTGCGCTTTTTGAGCAGCAGGCGGCCTAAAGCTCCTACGGAGTGGTCCAAAAAAACTGGACCCCAACAGCTTTGCTCCTACAGGTGGTGGCGAGATTGCGTTTACAGGTCGGTGATTTCCTTATGCTGCGGCACCAGCGCTTTCATCACGCTCCACGCCACCAGGTAAGCCAATGCGCAGATGGCGAACATGATCATGTAACCGGTGTGAATGTCGTTGATCGATTTGTAGTAGTCGAACACCCAGCCGCCGATCTTGGTCATCACCACACCGCCCAAACCGCCGGCCATGCCGCCGATTCCCACCACCGAGGCCACGGTTTTTTGCGGAAACATGTCGGACACGGTGGTGAAGATGTTGCACGACCACGCCTGGTGCGCCGAGGCGCCCACACCGATCAGCAACACCGGCACCCAGAAACTGATGTAGCCGAACGGCTGCGCCAGCAACACCACCAGCGGGAACAGCGCGATCACCAGCATGGCTTTCATGCGACCGTCGTACGGCTTGTCGCCGCGCGCCATGAAGTAGCTCGGGAACCAGCCGCCGCCGATGCTGCCGACCATGGTCATGCTGTACAGCACGGCCAGCGGGACCACGATGTCCGGGCCTTTCATGCCGTATTGCGCTGACAGGTAGGTCGGCAGCCAGAACAGGAAGAACCACCACACGCCATCGGTCATGAACTTGCCAAAGGCAAACGCCCAGGTCTGACGGTAGGTCAGCAACTTGAACCAAGAGACTTTCTTGACCACTTCACCCGGTGTGGCAATCACTTGCACCGGTTCATCGCTGCGGATGTAAGCCAGTTCCGCCGCCGACAGGCGTTTTTGCTGCTCCGGTTTCTGGTACAGCGTGATCCACACCGCCACCCAAACGAAGCCCAGCATACCGATGACGATAAACGCCGCTTCCCAGCCCCACAGGCCAGCAATCAACGGCACGCAGATCGGCGCCAGGATCGCGCCGACGTTGGCACCGGAGTTGAAGATGCCGGTGGCGAATGAGCGTTCTTTTTTCGGGAAATATTCGGCGGTGGCCTTGATCGCGATCGGGAAGTTACCCGCCTCGCCAATCGCCAGCACTGCCCGGGACAGCATGAAACCGGCAATCGAAACCGGAATGACCGCCAGGCCGAATGCGCTGCACACCGCCGCGATCCCCTCGCCCATCGGTACTGCAAACGCATGCATGATCGCGCCCGTCGACCAGATGCCGATGGCCACTACAAACGCGGTTTTGGTGCCGATCTTGTCGACCACACGACCGGCGAACAGCATGGAAATCGCATAGACAAACTGGAACACCGACGCAATGTTGGCGTAATCGGTATTACTCCAGCCAAATTCCGTCGACAGGCCCGGCGCCAGCAGGCTGAGCACCTGGCGGTCGAGGTAGTTGACGGTAGTCGCAAAGAACAACAGCGCGCAGATCGTCCAGCGGTATTTGCCTACGGCTTGGCCGACACGTTGCGCATTGATGGGCTCGTTCAGATTCATGGCATCACTTTATTATTGGATTAGGGTGATGAACTCTCGACAACCTTGTGAGAGTGCAGGTGCACGCTCTCCATGCCCGGTGGCTGGAGTTGGACCTGGGCACTGCTATGAGGCGTTGGGTGGGACGGTTGTTTGGGAGGGACCGGCTGCGTTAAGGCAAACAGTCAGGATCGAACCATGGGGAGCGGCATTCGGGGAGGCGAGAACGCAGGTTGGATTCATGATGGGGTCGACACTCTTTTTTATTTTTAGGGTTCAACAGCCGAGCTATCGTCTGTCGTCGTACAACTGTGCCTTTTATATCGAGGCCGATACCCGGCTGTCAATCTGAAAGATGGCCGTTCGTCATGACACAGTCCATTCGATTTTCAAGGAATACGATGGATGCAGGCGAGATCAGCAGGGTAATGTCATGGGCGAGTGGCCGATGGAAGGGAAAACGTCGTTGTACGACAACGTCAGCAGAACTCACAGCCTGCAATATTCATCAATGGATCGAGAATTGGCGCGAGGCTCCACATGGCTGAAGGGTCTGTCCGCCGGTCATTACCATTGAACTCTCGCGCCATGGACACCGTCCAGCGCGTCCTGAAACCCGCAATCTTCCCTTCAGAAATCAATAAGTAACAACGACCGAAAATGCTTTGAATTTTTTTCTGACGCCACCACTCCTTTATCTATGAGCATATGGAGGGGGCCTCATGAAGACTGGACTGTACATCATCGAATACAAGCTTCACGGACAGACGAAGTCCTTCATCATCCGCGCGCAGACCATGAGCAATGCCCAGGCCTGGCATTGGGCGAGTTGTGATGCGGGGATCGCGCCGATACCGAAACCCGGACGGCCGCCACTCAAGGTCGTTTCCAAGCCCCTGGCGGAAAAATACGGGCTGACCGAGGTCAAGTGGAGGGAATCGGCGACGTTGAACTGGACGCAGGTGTCGACGTGAGACCGGCGCTGGCGCTGGCGCTGTCCAGGCAGCCTGGTTGCCGTTCAGATGATCCGAACGCTGTCTTTTCGCAGAAAACAGGGCGACACCCTGCTGCTGCCCCACGATCCGTCATCGTTGACCATCACCGCTTCCCAGGGACCTGCGTCGCTCGTGATCTGCCGGTTCTGGTTCGATGCCAGCAGCTTCCAGGCCATGCTGTTCGCATTGCCGTGGCTGATCCACATCAAGCATCAGCCGCGCCTACAAGGCGTATTTCGGACACTCGCCACGGGACGACAACAACCAAGAGCACGTTTGAAGGCAGCGATCCTTGTATTGATCTGCCAGAGCTTTCGCTCAAGGCTGCTTGCGATACATCCCCGTCAGCATGTCCTGGGAATCTGGCGCGGCGTTGTAGTTGATGACCGCGAAGTTTTTCACCAGTTGGATGTGATACGGGCCATGTAGTTTGGACGCTTGCGGCTCGCGCACGATGATCAGGTTGTCGGCTTCCATCGGTACGATGTGATGCTCGGTCGCGATGTCCTTCAAGGTTGCGGCGTCTTTCAAGGTCACGGTGAATTCCGCCACTTCTCGGCCCTGGGCATCGCGGTCGGGCAGGATGTTCAAGTCCAGGTCGCCATCACGCCCGAGGAAGTCCCGGCGCATTTGGTAATGGCCGCTGCGCTGGTCGCGCTCGACTTCGCTGAGTTTGGTGTATTTCGGTTCACGCTGTTCATAGTGCAGCTGGATCGCCAGTTCGCGGTCGTCGCCCTTGGCGCCGCTGACCCAGGTGCCGATGTAGTTGTAGGGTTTGACCTTTTCCTGGGTAAGGCGCCAGATGCCCGTCTGACGACCCTCGTCGGTGTATTCGAGAAGGCCGAAGTGGGTGTCGCTGGAGTCTTCCCGAACCCCCACCAGTTTGATCGGTTCACCATTGCCGCCCTTGGTGTAGCGCACTTCGCCGATGATCACCTCGCCCTGCTGCTGGTACCAGAGTTCTACCGGGATCTTGCCATTAAGGGTCCCGGCGAGCATCTGTGGATCGTCGTTGACCGGTCCTTCCAGGCTCGGTTGTTCGTGCCACTGGCCGTCCTTCCATTCGCCGGTGGTACGCAGCATATAGCCGCCAGGCATGCTGGAGTTTTCGCCAAACTCGGTCGCTGGCACGTCTTCCTGAGTGTACGTAGAAAGCTGCGCCAGCTCGCCGTCGTGCATTTTCCATTTCGTAAAGCGCATCCAGCAGCAGCCCCGGTCGGTTTGCGTATGCAGAATGCCGTCCTGCGGAGTGACCGAGAACATCCCGCCGCTGACGCCTTTCGCCATGTCGGTCAGCGCACGGTTGAGGACCCACTGGTTTTGCTGCGGGTCCTGCAGATAGATGTCGAACTGCGCCTCGTAGTCCTTTTCGGGATGGGTGCCGTTGCGAATCGCCAGATCCTGATGGCCATCGGAGTCGAAGTCGGCGAAGTACAACAAGCCTCCATTGCCGAGCAACTCGGGATCGGCTTTGCCGTCGCGTTCCCTGGGCACATTGCCGGCCTGGGTCTGCAATTGCTGCAGGGTTTGGAGGGTGTTTTTGTCGCGCACCGTGATGAGCGCTGGCATCAGTTGACGCGGTTCGCTCGGCGGCTCGGGGAACAGCACGTCGACCAGGTATTTCCCAGTCGGATCGTTGACCGCAAACGACAGCGGTTCGGCCACGGCCGGGGCCGCCAGGACCATGGAAAAGAGCACACAACTGACAAGCGAACGCATACAACGCTTCCTTGCGGTAAATTCGGGGCCGCCGTGTAGCGGCAAACGGGGGGGTTATCGAAAAAGTGGCCAGCCTTGAACCGGCGATTCACTCATCGGCATTGCAATCGACATCGCCTGCGCCCATGTGATCGAAGCCAGTCAACATCACCAACGTCAGCCCGTTGGAGGAGTCAGCCTGGACACTGGTGTCCATGATGTTTTCCGGCAAGGCCCCCTGCTCCGCTTCGGATAACGAATAGGCTTCGGCACGCGGCAACTTGAACGCCCTTCGGACCTCGACCTCGTTGAACGTGCCCTTGAGCACGAGCGTGACCTGTTGCAACTCCCCATGCTCCCAGCTCAGTTCCACGTCCTTCGCGAGCGGGTGAACCCGGGCAGCCAGGCGTGCGGGAAACTCGGGGCCTTCTGCGTAGGCCACAGCGTTGGTGCACGGATCGCCCTGATTTTCGTAGCCTTTCAAGGCGCAGTTGAAGCGCTTGTCACGATGCCCCAGCGTCTTCTCCAGGTAGCAACCAAACTCGCTGGAAGACAGGCGCGGCCATGCCAATACGTCGACGCTGGCTGGCGGCAGGTCCGCAGCAAACGCTTGATGGATACAGGTAAACAAGACGATGAAGGCGCACAACGAACGTAAAAGTGTCGCTGGCCGAGGGGATATGGAGGTCTTGAGCGAAGGGATAACCACGTTATTGCACCCTGCCTTTTTGAAGTAAGGGCCGTGATCAAAGAAATAACGCGGCGACTTCAGACGTTCCCAAATAACTGCGTGGCGCCTACTTCGAAAGTAGATGCCACGTGCATCAGTTCTACGCAGTGCGCTTAGTGCGCATTAAGCAGCGCGAAGACAGCAATCAATGCCCACAACACCGACACATATTGCATAGGCACAAAGAACAATGTGTTTTTCTTGCGAAAGACGACTTCGCCACCAGTGGCTGGATCAATGTAGGTTTTGCCCGGCTGGTTATTCAGTTTGTGGCCAACGAAGGCGTTGACGGCCGCGCCCACCAACAGACCGAAACCCAGACCGAACCCGCCGAAGAGCCCTACAAAAGGAATCATGCAGACCAACGGGATAATGATCGAAAGAACGCCCCATCCTTGCCAAATAATAAACATCACTCTTCCCTGATTCATTTTTGAGGCGCGCAATCTAACAACAAACAGTGGGCGCAGCAACAAATTGAAACAGGTTGTCGGCAACTTGATGAATCATCGTTGAGCAATCACAGTCCGAGCCCTCAAGGGTCCACCTGCCCCATCATTTCAGCGACCGTTTCCTGGCGATTGGCATAACGCTGGGCCAACACTGCACACACCATCAATTGAATCTGGTGAAACAGCATCAGCGGCAAAATCAGCACACCCAAGGTGCTGCCCGCGAATAACACCTGGGCCATCGGCACCCCGGTCGCCAGGCTTTTCTTCGAACCGCAGAAGAGAATGGTGATGCGGTCTTCCTGATTGAAGCCGAAGACTTTGCCCAGCACGGTGGCTGCGACCAGTACCAACGCGAGGACGATGCAGCAAGCGACCACCAGCCCGGCCAGTTCCCACAGCGGAATCTGGTGCCAGATGCCTTCATTCACCGCCTCGCTGAACGCACCGTAGACCACCAGCAGGATCGAGCCCTGATCGACGAATTTCAGCCAACTCTTGTTGCGCGCCACCCAGTTGCCGACCCAGCGACGAGCGATCTGCCCAGCCACGAATGGCAGCAACAATTGCACGCTGATTTTCAGGATTGCATCGAGGGTCGAGCCGCCATCGCCGTGCACATTGAGCAGCAACGTCACCAGCAGCGGCGTAAGGAAGATCCCGAACAGGCTGGACGCCGCCGCACTGCAAATCGCCGCCGGCACGTTACCCCGCGCCAGCGAGGTGAAGGCAATCGCCGATTGCACGGTGGCGGGCAGCGCGCAGAGGTAGAGCATGCCCATGTACAGGTCTTTGCCGATCAGCGGCGACAGCACCGGTTTGAGCGCCAGACCAATCAAGGGGAACAGGACAAAGGTCAGGCTGAAGATCAGCAAATGCAGGCGCCAGTGGCCAGCGCCGGCGATGATCGATTCGCGGGAGAGTTTGGCGCCATGCAGGAAGAACAGCAGGCCGATGGCAAGGTTGGTCAGCCAGCCAAAGCCGACCGCGACCTGGCCGCTGGCAGGCAGGAAACTGGCGAGAATCACCACGCTGATCAGGGTCAGCGTGAAGTTGTCGGGCAAGAAACGGGGACGGGTCATCTTCAGGTATCCGGGCGCCAGGAACAGTGTCGCCACTCTAGCGCGCCGCCCCATGACCGACTAACGCCAACAAGCCAGTAGATGTCGGCAAAAGGACATATATGCTTACATTAATCGGACTCGGCTCAGCCCAGGGTGGTAATCCCCGCCCGCCACTGCCCGCAAATACGCCGCATCCGCCTCGACCCGCAGGTCACGCCACTCCTCCCAATTCACGATGCCTTGGCGATCCATTTCATCGGCCTGGCGCAGCAGCTCTTCATGGTAGGCATCGGGACATTCCATACGCAGCATGCAGTTGTCGAGTGCACGGTGCCAGGCATCCAGCGCGTAGAGCCGCTGTTCTTGAGCCAGGGTCAGCAAGTTTTTGAATGATTTCATGACGGTATCCTGCAAAAGGAACTACACCGGTAGTCGTCGCGTGACGATCAGCTCAACGGCGGCAATTCGATCAACCTGCTCGTAACCCGACTCCAGCAATTCCTCGCCGAACACGTCCGGGTCGAGTTCCCGGTACTGCCAGTCCAGCGCCGGGCGGTCCAGCGTCGCTTGCACTGACGCGAGAAACGGGTCCTGGCCATCCACAATGGCAACGCCGGTATACAGCACCAGCGACCCGCCGATGGACAACCGCTCAATCGATTCGCGCACGATCCGCACGGACAGGTCGGCGCCTAATGCATCACCGCCATGTCGATAGGCGCGTTGCCGGGAATCCTTCATGTACGGCGGGTTGGCGACGATCAGGTCGAAGCGCCCTTCTACCTCGCTGAGCACATTGCTGACGTGACAGGCCAGGTTCTTCAAGCCTGCCAATTCAGCGTTGATCCGGGTGAAGTCGAGCGCCTTGGGATTGATATCGACCGCCAGGACTTCAGCCTGGGGGCACGCCCGGGCGATGAGCATCGCGCCGGCGCCGGTCCCGCAGCCGATGTCGACCGCGCGCTGGATGTCGCCAGCGGTTGAGCGCAAATGCCGTTCGATCGTTTGCGCAAAACGATAGGTATCGGGGCCGAAGAACACCGAATCTTCCTGGGTGGTCGGAAAGGCAGAATGCACCAGCAACAGGTTATCCAGCGACGACCATCTGACCGTGCTTTTGAGTCGCGGGTGGTCGCGTTCCAGCAGCCCAGCTTCGATCAACTCCTGCTCAACGTTCGAGGGCAGCAAGCTCGGTTCAAAGGGCCGGTTCCAGCCAAACGCATCACGCAATGTTTTGCCGATAGCGTTGCCCTTCCGCTCGTTGACCCGCTGATGAGTGACGGGTGTCGGCGTCACGAACCTGTAGTTGCTTTCGCGCAACCAATGGCCCAGTTGCAACACTGCCTGCTGTCCATTCATGCCGGTAGCCCCTTGATGTTCTCGCTCATCGCTTTGACGAACTCACGGGTGGCATAGAGCCCGGCCGGTGTCGCGTGCATGGCGGGACACATGAAATCCTTGAGCAACGCCATCTTTTCACCGGGCGCACAGTGCTTGAGATCGCGGATCAACCCTTGCAGGTCCGGGTCGGTTTGCACGAGCGAAGTCGGGACTTCCAGTGGCCCGGAGGACTTGCCTCTGAACTGGAATCGAAAAGCGTTGGTCGCGCTTTCTTCGACCACCCGCTCGCCGGCAATCCAGTCCCAAAGCAGCTGTTTTTCATAGCCCGAAAACACCCCGAACATCGGCGCGCCTGCGCCATCGATCAAGGTCCAGAAGCGACTATTGGCGGGGTCTTCATCGCGCTTGATCCAGCCTTTTTTCAGCAAGGCCTCAAGAAAAGCCGGGATCTGATCCGGCGTGCCCAACCACTCATTGATGGTCCGGCCTTCGAGACGGCAGTAGTCGGAATGCATGTGCTGGCCGAACGATCTTTTGCGTTCGAGCATGGCGATGACTTCCTGCTCCAGGTCGAAAGACTGGATGACCGCCGTCGAGCCAATCCCCAGTTCATTCAGCTTGTAGCCTTGCACGACACGCCGATAAAACTCATCACGCTCGGCCCCCATCGGCATCAGCGACAGCACGCTCTGGGCTGCCTTGCGCGCATGGCCGGTGCTGGCGTTGTCGATGGTCACGTGCAAGGTGAAATAGTGCGGATCAATGCCCAGTTCATTCAACTCGAACGAGGTGATCAGCAAGTGCAACGGCAACTGTTCATAGCCCAGGTTGTAGCCGATCACTTCAGGCAGAAACGCCGCGCCATGCTGCCCCAGCGCCAATTGGATAGCGCCCTGCACGTAATAATCATCCGCCAGCGTATAGCCGGGGTCGCAGTCCACATCGGCGATCAGTTTTTGATACAGCGCCACATGATTGAGCGCGGGGTCGCCGTCGCCCAACTCTTCCAGGTACGTGCGAATCAACCCATGAAACCGATGGTCCGCCCAATGCGGCAACAGCCCGTAAAGCCAGGCGCCGTCCACCCTTTTGGTCGGCGCGACATGCTGCAGGAAAAACATCGCATGACTGCGGCCGCTGAAAAATCGCCGGGGGCCGCCCGCATGCCGCTCTTGCAGGTACGCCGAATACTGCTCGGCAACCCTCGCCACACCTTGCTCGATCCAGCCTTCAAGTTGCTCCGGCGTGGTCGGCACCTCACCGTTTGCCTGGTCGGCGCGGGCCAGTTCTCGCTGCAGAAAATCGGTAACGTCGACCTGGCGTAATTTTTCGCTCGGTTGCATCAAGGCGTCATAGACGGTTTTTGCCGGATCGCCGTCGGCTACCGCAGGATGACCTATTGGCGTTCCTGTAAGGGTCTGAAGGGAGGTCATAGGTCCACCTGGCAGTGTCAAATCTCAAGGAATCCCGGCATTTCGCCGCTCTAATTCTTACGATTCACCTCGCTTCGGAACATTCATTTAATTTCACGGCTGTCCGGTGGACGGCCATATCTCCCTTGTTTTGCTCACTTCACCGGTTTCGATGTATTGAGCTTCACCGCCTCGCGAATCAACGCTTTCAACGCGGTTTCGTTGATTTTTTCGCCCTCGCGAATATCGATGGCCCGCCGGGTGTTGCCTTCAAGGCTGGCGTTGAACAGGCCCGAAGGGTCTTCCAGCGACGCCCCCTTGGCGAAGGTCATTTTCACCACGGACTTGTACGTCTCGCCGGTGCAAATGATGCCGGCGTGGGACCACACCGGAACGCCCCGCCACTTCACTTCCTCGATCACGTCGGGGTCGGCCTTGTGGATGAGCGCGCGGATCTGCGCCAGGGTCTTGCCCCGCCAATCGCCCAGCCCAGTGATGATCCCGTCGATTTGCGAAGAGGCCGCGCCGCGTTCCTCTGCGTCCGTTTCCTGGTTCATGGTGGGCCTCGCTCGTGTGGGTTGCCGACTGTTGAGTATTGCCGACGCAGGATTTTTCTACAGGCGCCACGACCGCTGGGCCTGTCGCCTCGCGCATCCCGCAACCTCGGCCGATAATTGCAACGTCGTGGGCTGCACACGTTCATCGAGGACCGAAAGATGCCGCTGACTCTTTACTACCATCCGCTCTCGTCGTTCTGCCACAAAGTGCTGACGGCGCTGTACGAAAATGGCGTCGAGTTCGAGAAGAGGATCGTTGACCTGACCAACGAGGCCGACCGGGCGGAGCTTCAGGCGCTGTGGCCGATCGGCAAGTTCCCCGTCATCCATGATCACGCGCGCGAGCAGGATGTGCCGGAATCCACGATCATCATCGAGTACGTGGACCAGTGTTATCCCGGCCCGCATCGCCTGGTTCCGCAGGAGTGGGAGACCGCACTGGAGGCGCGTTTGTGGGACCGGTTTTTCGATCACTATGTGCAGGGGCCCATGCAACGGATCGTGGCTGACCGCCTGTTCGCCGCCCATGGCGATTTGACCAAGGAACGCGCCCTGCTGACCACGGCGTACCAGATGTTGGAGCGGCGGATGGCGTCGAGAATCTGGGTCGCCAGCGAGGCGTTCAGCCTGGCCGATTGCGCGGCGGTCCCGGCGTTGTTCTACGCCAGTACGCTGGTGCCGTTCCCCAATGACTACGGGCACTTGAGCGCCTATTTTGAGCGGTTGATGCAGAGGCCGTCGGTGCAGCGGGTCATCGATGAAGCCAAGCCGTATTTTCAGTTTTATCCGTTTGCGGAGGCGATACCGTTGCGGTTTCGGTGATGCCGCCGCACCGCAAAACCAATTCGAATTGTAGGAGCGAGGCTTGCCCGCGAAAGCTATGTAACAGTCACCCTATCGGTTGGATGTTATGACGCCTTCGCGGGCAAGCCTCGCTCCTACAATTTTGGGGTGCTACTGAAAGGTCTCGAGGTAAGCCAGCAGGTTTTCGATCTTTTCCTGATCGCTGATGCCCCAGAAGATCATCCGGGTCCCGGCCACCACGCTTTTGGGGTCTTCGATGTACTTGGCCAGGGTTTCGCGGGTCCAGACCACACCGGAGGATTTCATCGCCTCTGAATATTGATAGCCCTCGGTGCTGCCAGCGGTGCGGCCGATCACACCGTTGAGCACGGGGCCAAAACCCGGTCGCGCCGATTCGCCGACTTGATGGCAGCCACCGCAGGTGCGGGTGAACAGTTTCCCGCCCGCTTCGGCATCGCCGGCCGCGTGAGCCCCGGTGCCGAACAATCCTGTGGTGAGCAATAAAGCGATAGTCAGTACGCCAGCCTGGTTCATATAGCGGCTCTCGAAAAAACGAGCGGCTATTTCATCACGACCGGCGCCCGGACCGAAGCATCATTTACGCGCCAATTTGTAGCGCACGCAGTCCTCATAAAAACTCTTGCGGATCGCTTCCGGCTTGAACCGCGACTTGCTGTCGTAGGTTTGCTCGGTAATGCCCATGGCCATCATGTGCATCCACGGTTTGTTGAACTTGTAGACCTGGATCTTCTGGCGGGCGGCATACAGCGAAACACCTTGCAGTTTCAGCTCCTGAGCCCTGGCCGCCGTCCCCGCGCCCCAGCTGCACATGTACCGATCATTGGGCTTCAGCTCTTTGGCCTCGACCGCGACGGCAACGCTCGCCAGGGCCAGCGAGATCACTAGATTGCGCAATTGAATGTCACCTAACCATCTGAAAGTGCGGCGATTCTGGCGATTAGTCGAGGGTTTGGGGGCCAGCAAAATGCCTTATCTGCCAACGCCAAATCCGTACCCTCGCCTACACTTGCTTCCCGTGCATGGATGACTCCAATAACGGTCGACAAATGAGGCCCCGATGACAAAAACAAAAACACTGATGGGCTAATGGCCATGTTGCCGGCAGTCACCGTGCAAGCGGATGACGGCGGCATCAGTTTCTGGCTGCCCGGCCAGTTCGGTGTACTGGCGGCGGCACCGACCGAGCCGGGCTGGAGCATGCCGCTGATTTACTACCATGTCAGCGCCAGCGAGGGCGGGAGCAAGCCATTTCCACGGGGCGGCCGCACCACCGTGGGGCTGGATGCGAAAGCCGATTTGCTGTTCGCCAGCCCCACCTACACCTTCCGAACCGCTGCTGGGTGCCCAAGCGGCGGTGTCGATGGTCGCCGCCGTGGGCCGGTCCGAAGCCAGTGTCGATGCCACGTTGACTGGCCCGCGCGGGCGGACCTTTTCCGGGGGCACGGACGATAGCCTCAAGGGCGCGAGTGACCTTTATCTGCTGGGCACGTTGAAGTGGAACCACGGCGTGCACAATTTCATGTGCGTACAGCATGGGCAACCTTCCCGTCGGCGCCTACGACCCGGATCGGCTGGTCAATACCGGGCTGGGCCATGCCTCGATGGATGCGGGGGGGGCTACACCTACTTCGACAAAACCAACGAGTTTTCCGCCGTGGCAGGCATGACTTACAACTGGGAAAACACCGATATCGATTACAAAAACGGCATCGACGCCCACCTCGACTTGAGCGCTTCGCACTTCATCACCAGCCAGACCCACCTGGGCGTGGTCGGCTACGTTTACCATCAGGTCACGGGGGACAGCGGCAGTGGCGCCACCCAGGGTGACTTCAAATCCAAGGTCAGTGCGGTCGGGCCACAGGCCGGGCATTTCTTCAAGGTTGGCAAAGCGCTGGGGTACGCCAATCTCAAGGGTTATTACGAGTTCGATGCCGAGAACCGTGCCGAGGGCTGGAACACCTGGGTGACGTTGGTGGTGCCGCTATAGGGGCGGCGGCTCGGGGCTGATCGTCGAATTGGGTGGTGGCTGACAGGGCCTTTTCGCGGGCAAGCCTTGCTCCTACAGGGATGGGTGGTGACACGCTCTCCCCCGTAGGAGCAAAGCTTGCTCGCGATGGCGGTTTCACATCCAGGATTGAAGGTGCCTGACGCACCGCTTTCGCGAGCAAGCTTCGCTCCTACACAGGATCTGCTCGCGACAAATTGCCCAACGGTTTCAGGTATTGGTCTTCAGCTTGTTCCAAAGACGCGTGGTCAACCGCGCGATGGCCGGCGGCAGGTCTTCGACGATGAACAGTTTTTCCAGGACCGTTTTCGGCGGGTAGATCGCCGGGGCTTGCTTCACGTCCGGGCTGACCCACTCGTCCGCCGCCAGGTCCGGCGAGACGTCGAGGTAAACGCGGTCATGACCTTTTTCCATCGCCCGGGTTTTCACCGCCTCAACCAACCGAGCGACCACGCCAGAACCGCGTGCGGCGGGTTCAACCCACATGCCAATCAGGTTGAAGCGATTCGCCTGGCTGACCCCGGCTCCGATCATGCCCACGGGTTGATCGTCCTTGAGGGCCAGCCAGAATTGCGTTCCCGTGGACGAAGCGCGCTCTTTCCACTGGTCGTCCGTGTAATTGGCCGCCGTTTGGTAACTCACGCCAAACGCTGTCGGCGCGTCCAACAGCGCGGCAAGACGGATTTGCTTCAATAGCCGCCAGTCCTTTGTTTCCGTCAGACGAATGTTCATGACCTTCCTTGGTAAATAGCGAAACCTCATCGTCCCCTAAGAATGATGAAGGGGGACATGAGGGTGCGCTGTGCCACCACAACTTGAAGAAAATTTCCGAAGACCTTGCATCAAAAAATTTGAACCGCTTTTGGACGCGCTCGCCTAATGATCAGCAGGTGGGTAATCCCACAGGCAATTTGCCAATACCAACAGACTCCGAGAGGTGGTCAACGTGGCTAAAGACGAGAAGAAAAGCAAAGGTGAGTCTTCAAAAGCCAGCAAGGATTTGAAAGACAAAAAATCATCACCGGCAAAAAAATCAGCTGCGGCGTCGGCTCTTTCGAAATCTTCCGACAAGAAAGACAAGAAAAAAGATGCCGAACCAAAGAAATCTGCAAAAAAAGCTGATAGCAAGCCAGACAAGGCAAAGAAATCAGAGAAGGCCGATAAGCCGACGAAAAAGAAAAAGTGACATCTGCTATTTGCTAGGGCTTTACGCCCTAGCTTCCTAATGCCGTGTTGCGGCTGTCGGCGATTCAGCCGATATCGACGTTCAAGGCGATGTCCCAAGTGCCGGCGCCGTTTTTCGCCAGGCCGATCATCATCAGGCCGAGCGCCTCGAGCGTCTGGGCCATGTGCAGGCCACCGACATCCAACGGACGCAGCCCGAGACTTTCGATGAACGTCGAGACGCGCGCCTTTACCTGCTGATCGTCGGCCGCGATGAACGCGTCGAGGGGGCCTCCCTTGGCAAGGACGTGGCCGAAGAGGGTGTTGAATGCCTTCACGACATGCGCGCTGGCGGGAGCGACCTTGGCGATCTCTTGCGCACCCGAACTGCCGGCGGGAGAGACGAGGCCTGTGAGGTCCGGAGAGGCTGTGTTGGTGATGTCGATGATCACCTTGCCGTCGAGCGCGTCTCCGTACTCAGCCACCACCGACGCCGCACCGGTGTATGGCACGGCGAGGATGACGATGTCGCCGGCCGGCGCAGCCCCATACGTCCCTGTGGTCGCTCCGGCCGCAAGCTTATCGACCAGCGCCTGCGCCTTGGCGGGTCACGGCTCATCACCTCAACGGCATGTCCAGCTCTGGCGGCACGACCGGCGATCGCCGCAGCCATGCCTCCTGAACCGATAATGCTGATAGTGCTCATGTGCAGTCTCCTCGTGAATTAGGGTATTGCTCATTGATGTCCGCCGGGCCAGTTGCGACCCGGCAGCCTGCCGAACTCAACCGGCCGGGAAGTAATGGCCGTTGTCGAGGTCCTCGAGCAGGCCGGGCTGAACAGGCTCCCAGCCGAGGGTCTGGCGGGTGATGAGGTTGGACGCCGGGAGGTCCAGCGTGACCAGATTCGCGAGGAATCCAAAGTATCCCGGCAGCATCAGTACGTCCGCGGGAATGCTCACGGCCGGCACGCCCAGTCGGCTGCCAATGGCCTCGGCGATCTCGCGGAACCGGAAGCCCTCACTCTCGACCCCGTGCCAATATTTGCCAGCCTCACTCTTCTCCAGCGCCAGGCGGAACAAGACGGCGAGGTCACGGGCGTGCACGGCCGGCCACAGGTTCGCGCCTTCTCCCGGATAACCGATGACGCCCTTTTCCTTCGCCAGCCCAATCAACAATGGAAGGAAGGCAACGTCGGTCGTGCTGTGCGCGATCGTAGGAATTCGCACGATCGCCGACCGCACGCCCCGCTCTGCGAGGCCGATCACGGTGGTTTCGACGATGTTGCGAACCCGCAAGGTCCCCTTGTACGCATCGCCGCCGGGAAGTGATGGGTCTTCCTCGGTGGCGGGTCGGCCCAGGGTTTCCCACCCGGGTGCGCCGATGCTCCCCGAGACGATCAGCGGCTTGCCGCTTCCAGCCAGTGCCTCGCCGTACGCGAGCATGATCTGGAGTTCCGCAGCGGCGACGGCGTCGATCCCGCCAGTGGGCAGCAGGTCTTGCCGGTGCGCGACGTGGATAACGCCGTCGGCGTCCGCCGCCGCAGCCTTGAGCCCCTCGAGGTCGGAAATATCCCCGCGACGCACCTTGGCGCCGAGTGCGATCAGCGCAGCCGCGGACTTGTCGGACCGGGCCAGGCCGGTGACTTCGTGGCCGGCGGCGATGAGCTCGGGGATGATGTAAGAACCGATATGGCCGGTTCCGCCAGTGACTAAAACGTGCATGTTACGACTCCATATGCGTGATGTGATGCGAGAAGTGGTTCACCGGGAACGCTCAGCCGAGATGGCACTCATTCAACGTACGATCCATGCCGGTCGCTTTACTTGCAAAAAGCAAGTGATCTGCCGGGTTTACTTGCGACATGCAAGCAATGCTAAGATCCCGCCATGAAGACAACTCTTAAAGAAGACTTTCGATCCCACTGCGCGGTGAACTACGGCGTGGAGATTTTCGGCGACCGGTGGTCGCTCTTGATCATTCGCGACATCGTTTTTGTAGGAAAGAAAACGTATGGCGATTTCCTGAAATCGGAAGAGGGAATCGCGACCAATGTCCTTGCTTCCCGACTGGCCTTTCTTGAGAAGCAAGGCGTTCTCGCGAAGGCGCCCAGCCCCGACGACAGGCGCAAGGACTTCTACACCTTGACCGAGAAGGGTCTGGACCTCATTCCTATTGTGATCAACATTGTGCTCTGGAGCGCGAAGCATGATTCAGAGTCGTACGTGCGGCGCCAGGAGGATCTGATTGCTCGATTCAGTCAAAACCCCCTGCAGGCGAGCGAGGAAGTGAAGGCGCTGGTCCGCAATGGCGGGTGCCTTTTTCCTGAGGGTGGTAGATGAACAAGGCGGCGAACGCGCCTTTTCACGGCGCGTAAATGAGTGGGTATCGGTCCTGATGACTCAGGGCCTTGGGCTCGCGACCCTTTCTGAGGCCCGCGCCAATGCTTGGGTGTCGACGTACTCGCGGATGTTCGCCAGCTGGCCATTGCGCACAGTGATGGCGAAGACAAAATAGTCCTCGAACGTCCGGTTCGTGGCTTTGACTTTCCCCGTCGCAAAGCCGACAACCAGAACCCGGTCGCCCTGCGCTACAAACTCGGGGGGCTCCATGGATGTTTCCAGTTCAGCGGATGCCTTCTGAAGCACGTCCGCCAATCCCGCGTGCCCGCGGTATGTGCCGGCCAGCGGCCAATCCTCCCCCGGAATGATCCACTCGAAATCTTCGGCACACAACGCCAGCAGACGTTGCCTATCGCCGCCGCCCATTGCTGCAAAAAAGTCCTTCACAACCTGGATATTCTCTTGAATGCTCATAAAGACGTCTCCATTGCGCTTGCATCGGATTGCGTGGTGGCGGTCATTCAGCCGGGGACGAGGCCAAGTTGTTGCTGCATCGCGCAAGCCTCGTTGTAGCAATGGAAAGAGATGACCTTCCCGCCTTCGAGGTGAAAAACATCGCATGACGGAACATCTATCTTCTTGCCCGTGGGAGCCAGCGTCCCTGAAGGAAGAGGCAAATCACCTTTGTGCGTGCCGCGAATCGCGAGTTCGACAACAACGACGTCTCCCGCAACATGGATGTTAAATATCTCACGGTGAACATCGGGGAACGCACTGACCATAGCCGCGATAGACTCACCAATGGCCTTCCCGTGAAACTTCATGCCGGATGCCATATCCCACATGTACCCTTCCTCAGAGAACATGGAAACAAACTTCTCGATATCCGTTCCTTGTCCTTGCGCGGCGGCGCAGAGCTCTCTGACTATTTTTTCATTATCAAGCATCATCATTCCTCTCCTTCATTATTGAGTACTGACCTGGCCACATAAGTGGTGGCCAGGACCGCCCTCAACATTTGCGATCGAGATTTATCAGTCGAACTTGACCAAGTCCTTGAAGATCAGTTGGCCCCAGGTATTTCCGCGCGCCTGCACCAGCAGCCCACCTTCCGAAAGCCCGCCCAGTTTGATCGGCGAGAAACCGAGATTTTCTGCAAGCGCACCCACTTGCGCTGCGGCGCCGTCATCGTCGCTGGCCAGGAACACGACTCTCCTGCCACCCTTCACGGCCGGATCCTGGCCAAGGACAGCGGCGCCCAAATGGTTGAAGCCCTTGACCAGTCGTCCGCCGGTAAAGGCCTGCGCGACGACTCGGGAAGAAGGCTCTCCTCCCAGTTCTTCAGGGGACACGCCGTAGGCATTGGTCACATCGATGATGGTCTTCCCCTTCCAGCTCGGCAGCACCTTCGCGACGTCCGGGTGCGACTCGAAACGAACAGCCAGAAAAATGATGTCCGCCTTGACCGCGTCCGCCAGTGTTTTGGCAATGATTTGGGGGCCGATCGCGGCAGCGGCAGCGGCAAAGCTTTCCGGTTCACGCGTGGTTGCCACGGCTACTTCGATGCCATTGCGGGCAAACGCCTTGGCCAGGGCCTGGCCGATATTGCCGAAGCCGATAATTGCGTAGCTCATATATTCTCCTGAGGTTTATAGCGTTCTAAGGCGCTCCGAATCATCGAATGGAGCGCCCGGGCGTAGGGCGTCAGAGTTGCGCAAGACCGCCGTCAACGGCGACTTCGCTGGCGGTCATGAAGCTGCTGTCCGGCGACGCGAGAAAGGCGGCCACGGCCCCGATCTCCGCCGGATCGGCCATGCGCTGAAGCGGCGTCATCGCGGCGTAGATTTTCTGGCCCTCCTCGCCCAGCGCTTCCTTCGCGAGTTCGGTCGCCGTCGCCCCGGGCGACAGCACGTTTACCCGAATGCCGGTGCCCTTCAGGTCCTCGGCCCAGGTCCGCGCGAGGTTGCGCACTGCCGCCTTGCTCGCGCTGTAGGCGCTCATTCCCGGGGCGCCCGTGGTGCCGGCGCTCGAACCGGTCAGGATGATCGAACCGCCTTTGCCCATCAGCGGCAGCGCCTTCTGGACGGTGAAAATCGTCCCCTTCACGTTGGTGTCGAAGGTTTCGTCAATGTGCTCGGCGGTGATCTGGCCGAGCGCAAGCTGGCTTCCCGCACCGGCATTGGCGAAGACGATGTCGAGGGTTCCGCGCTCGGCCTTCACCGCCGCGTAGAGTCGGTCGAGGTCGGCCAGCTCGGACACCGAGCCCTTCACCGCACGGGCATTGGGCCCGAGTTCGGCGACAGCGGCATCGAGCGCTTCCTGCCGGCGGCCAAAGATGAAGACAAAGGCGCCCTCCTCGATGAAGCGTTTTGCAGCGGCGCGGCCGATGCCGGTAGCGCCGCCAGTGATCACGGCGGTCTTTCCATTCAGTCTGGTCATGTCGTGCATCCTTCGTTGGAGTTGTGCCAAGCAGGGAATTGCTTGCTTGAGACGAGGATGCAGTGCTGATAACCTAAGGACAAGTATGCACCTTTAGGTAAGTATCAAAAAATGACGACGACTTCTGAAATCTGTGGCACCGGTTGTGGGCTCAACGCCACGCTGCGCATCATCTCGGGCAAGTGGAAACCGCTGGTCCTGTTTTTCCTGCGCGACGGCCCGAAACGTTACGGCGAGCTCAAGCGTTTGATCCCGGGCGTCAGTGACAAGGTGCTGATCCAGCAATTGAAGGACCTGGAGGCCGATCACGTGCTGGTGCGGACCGACTACAAAGAAGTGCCGCCGCGCGTGGACTACGCGTTGACCCCGCTGGGTCGCAGCCTGGCTGACGCGATCATGCCGCTGTGCACCTGGGGAACCGAAAATGCGGCGCAAATGGCAAGCATCTTCGCCAAGCGCGACGCTTTGCCATAGCAGGATGGTGACTGTCGCTAGCGTCTGGAAAATCCGGAGCTATTGCGCCGGTTGCAAGCTCAAGGAAGGCTGTAGTGAAAATCAGCAAGACGCAGGTCGTTCTCAATAGCCTATTGCGCCTTCTGCAGGTGCTCATGGGCTTGGCGGGCTGGATAGGCGCGGGGGTGATTCTGGGGCTGCACCTGCGCTCCGAGTTACAACCGTTTTTGTCGATGATCCTGGCGTCGGGGTTAGGTGTCGTTGCCTTGGTCGTGCATGAAGGCGGTCATTACCTGGGCGCCAGGTTGCATCACATGCCGGTGTTGATGATGCGAGTCGCCGCCGTGGAGGTTCAGGTAGGACGCCGGAATTGGCAGATTCGCTGGTCGCCACAGCTCAAGGGTCGTCGACTCGGCGGCTACGTAATGGCGGCGACAAACTGTCAGCTTCCGCTGCGCCAGCAGATGCTGTGGTTTGTGCTGATGGGGCCCTTGGCCAACTTGCTAATGGGCCTGGCCACAGCGGGATTGGGCTGGCTCACCGGTGGGCTAATGTCAGCATTTTTCCTGGCGTTTGCCATGCTTAACCTGAGCATGGCATTGGCTAATCTGGTGCCAACCTCCCGCATTCTGCACAGCGACGGTATGCTCCTTATCGCCTGGTGGCTGCACCGCGACGACCAGCGTGCCGAATTGGCCGAGTTGCGCTTGCTGGCAATGTCAGTGGCAGGAGTAACCTGCGAGCAACTGCCGGAAACCGACATTGCACAGCTGTCCCAAGGCGCCATGCCTCAACCCTTGATTGCCATCGGCTACCGCCTTGGCGCCTTGCTGGACCAAGGCGATTTCCGGGCGGCGACGCAGTTGGAGCAGAATCTGGAGACGGTGTTGCAGGAATATGCGCAGTCACTCAACGGCATGGGCACGCTGATCACTCTGTTGCGCGTTGAGTTCGCTTTCGTCCGCGCTTATCTAGAACAGGACGCGAGGCACCTGTGGGACGATTGGGCGAACAGCGACCTTGACTGGTTTAACCCTTGGCTGCGTCCACGCTGTGCGGCGCTGCGGGCGTTTTTGCAGGGAGACCTGCAACTGGGTGAACAATATTTGCAGCAGGCGCTATCAGCTGCGAACAACAGCGTGGTAGCTACGACAAGCCGCAGCGAGGCACTTCTGGCGGACAGCCTGCGGGCATTACCGGCAGCGGTGCAAAGCAAGGATCTGGAACCCGAGTGCGTGTCTTGTCCTGCGGCGAGGGGACTTGCCCCCTCGCCACAAAAACAGCGCTAGACGCTATTCCGACGGCAATGCCCGCAACCGCCGCCCAAGCACATCCAGCACATCACACCCATCGCGTAATGGAATGGCGCACAGCAGGGCAAAGTCGCTGAGGATGAAGGATTCACATTCGATTGAGCCGCGCATGGACAGGTTTTCCAGCGCTTGGGTTACGGCGCGGATTCGGTAATTGGCGGCGTCATACAAAACATCGAGCGGCGCGTGGGTGTCGACGAACAGGGTGGGCATGTCGTCGCAGTTGCTGGTAAGCGCCATGAAGCGGATTTCGGGGTGGGGAGTTGGTTTTTCGTAAGGTGGATCAGGATGTAGTGTTGGCATTTTTAAGCTTCCGATGAGAAATGGAAGCTGCCATCAGCCTTCCTACAGGCTTGGGTGGCAGCTATACGCGGGGTAGGAATACCGAGCATCGGAAAACTCGACCACGCCGAAACGTGCCCGCGCATAGCCGCCGCGACGGATATTACGGGCGCACATGGCGGGCCGCAAATCTGACTTCGATTGCTAACGCATTACCGATGCTACTAAAGGGTTCCTACACCCTGTCACTGAAAATGCAGCGACCACCAAAGCCTACCGATCAAACTCACCGCGCACCAGTTCACCAAAACCGCCACAACTTGAAGGAAATTTCCGAAGACCTTGCCCGGAAATTTCGCTCGGAAGGAAGCAATGTGGTGAAAGTATTCACTGAAGCTGGGCCTTGTTTGTTCAGCCGCTGAGGGACCGATTTCGGCCAATCGCAGACGTCGAACGTCGTCGGGAACCAAGTCAAAAACATAGAAGGTGCCCGCACCGTGAACGAAGCCACCTCAGCAAGTAGCTCCAATACGGCCGGAGAAGAGAAGCGGAATCAATCGATAACGGGGCGCGGATCGAATGCCGGCACCGCAGGAGTGCTTGCGGCACTTTGCAAGGCCGCCTGGAAATGTTCTTGATCGCCTCTGTCGTTGAGGATATTGAAGAACAGCGACGTGCCGAATGAAATAGATGTGACAGGGATAACCCTTCGCTCTCCGGCGGCCAACGTTAGCTGCTCGGCGAGCAATACCTTTTCATTTCTTCGTTGGGTAACCACTTGCGACATTGAAATGGGAAAGGCTCCCGTGTTTTGGACAACGACACTCTCACCGCTTGGGCCCAAACGCCACAGCAAATTGCTAGCGGTTTCTGCGGTATTGGAATTGGCCAGTGCCGTGTTGACTAGCAGAAAAACAAACAACCCCATAAGCCAAACTTTAAATTTACACATTTTCATTATCCAACGATATTCAACTTAAGCAAGACCGCTTCTTATTCAATACTCGTGACAAAGGTTAGGTTTGTGTTGATGTTACCACCAGAAAGTGCTTGATCTGGGTTTCGTTGTAGATCCGCGATAAAACCATATTTCAAACCGGTGGGACTGATCGTCGACGAACCATTGCTCGATAACTTGTAGCTCCTGGATAGATTAATCGGTGTTCCTTTGCCATCCTTCAATGCTATCTGAAGTCCTTTAGCGCAGTTGGCACATGACTTATTTAATAGTGCTGAACCGTCAGCACGAATATCGTCAGATACAAAGCTTAAGGAAACCGAATCATTAAAGCGCTTGGTGTCAGCCTGATTGGTGCATCCCGAGAACTCAATATCAAACGGCTCTGACGCGTTCGCCTCCGAAACTTCGCCAAAGTTGACCAAGATATCTGTGTTTACCAGGGAGCAGGTGGTAATAATGGCAGGCCCCTCATCGCCAGTGTGTAACAATACATGAAGGTAAGGGTTCGTCGGGGTTGTAGTCCCCCTATACCAACCTAAATAAAGAGTGTTCAGCTTAGGTCCCAGTTTGTAATTGCCAGGCGCGGAAAGTTGATATTGATTTCGAACAAAATTTTTCCGTATATATCCAGATTGCGGAAACGGCTGATCAATTCTAATCACTGTCGTCATAGACCCGAATGGAGCATCCACCCGACAGTAAGAAGGCGACACATCAAGATAGATGCCACTGATCGTCGACGTACAATAAGGGTCGCTAATACCTCCAGGACCGTAATATCCAACATAGGCCGCACTCCCATACGGCGCGCCTGGTACATTGTCACAATTGCTAACCGTCCAACCATATTCGAAGTAACCCACCACCTCGTGGAGCTTCGCGGACGCGAAATCACCGGTCATGACACTACGCGAATATAGATTATCAAAATAACATGCTGGAGATGCGCCGGCAGCACGCGCGCCCGCAGAATAATAAAACATGAGAAAAAAGATAATAACGAAGCGAACCACTGCACGCCCTCCACTCTAAATACATTGGGAAGGGATTAGATTATAAATGGTCGATCAACTTTGTAGGAATGGTCCGAGACTTATGTCGGATGACGCCCTGCAGCTCTGTAGGATGCACGGTCATCTGTCCCCTACGGCACCGATGCCTCTTCGACGAACGTCAGCTTTGGGTCGACTGCTGCCCTTCGCAACTGGTCGTTATCGACCGAACGTAAGGAGGTAGGAATTTTTAAAGCCCACCCTCCCACAACTCAGCAGCCACCTGCGAGCGTTACTACGTCCAGTAATCGACCTGAGGATGCCAGCCGCTCGTCAGAAGTCGCAATTCATCCTGAGCAATCTTGTCATTTGCCAAGGCTTAGGGCAGGGTCGATACCACTGAGATCTCTGCCAAAGGAGTCACGCCATGTCAAAGCTATATCCCAATATCGATCCCGAGGGGCTGGTCGAATACTCAGTGGTCTACACCGACCGCTCGCTCAACCACATGTCGCAGTCATTTCAAGGCGTGATGAAGAACATTTCCAGGACCCTGAAGCAGGTCTACAACGCCCAGGCGGTTGCGGTGGTCCCGGGCAGTGGCACGTTCGGCATGGAAGCGGTGGCGCGACAGTTTGCCACCAACCAGCAATGCCTGGTGATACGCAACGGCTGGTTCAGTTATCGCTGGAGCCAGATCCTTGAGATGGGCAACATCCCGGCGGCCACCACGGTGCTGAAAGCCCGACCGGTCGAGACTGGTCACCAGGCTGCCTACGCCCCACCCCCTCTGGACGAAGTGCTGGCAGCCATTGCGGCGCAGAAGCCGCAGATTGTCTTCGCCCCCCACGTTGAAACCTCATCAGGGATTATCCTGCCCGACGAGTACCTGCGGGCCGTCGGCGACGCCGTGCATGCGGTGGGTGGCCTGTTCGTGCTGGACTGCATCGCCTCAGGCACGCTTTGGGTTGATATGCAGAAATGCGCAGTCGACCTGCTGATCAGCGCACCGCAGAAAGGCTGGAGCGCCTCCCCTTGCTGCGCACTGGTAATGCTCAGTTCCTTGGCCCTCGAGCGCATCGAACAGACGCAAAGCAGCAGCTTCGCCTGCGACCTGAAAAAGTGGCTGCAGATCATGCAGGCCTACGAACAGGGCGGACATGCCTACCATGCGACCATGCCCAGCGATTCCCTCGCGCGATTTAACGAAGTGATGAAAGAGACGCAAGCCTACGGTTTCGACAAGGTCCGCGGCGAACAACAGGCTCTGGGCGATCGGGTGCGCGCAATGTTGACCGGCAAAGGCATCAAAAGCGTGGCCGCAGCCGGTTTTCAGGCCCCTGGCGTAGTGGTGAGCTACACCGATGATGCCGACATCAAGAGCGGCAAGAAATTTGCCGAACACGGCCTACAGATTGCCGCCGGAGTGCCGTTGCAGTGCGACGAGCCGGCCGACTTCCAGACCTTCCGCATCGGTCTGTTCGGACTCGAAAAGCTGCACAATATCGAGCGCACGGTCAGCACCCTCGAGCAGGCACTGGACGAGGTGTTGGTTAACTAAACGCCAAAAAAGGGACTGATGTGTTTTTCCTTTGGAAAATAAATGGTCCCCTTTTTCCCCAATACTGTTGGTAAAAGGGACACCCATTAGCCGGTCTCGAGTCAAGGCTAAAAGCTAACTTGCCCTGCAGCTTTGCTGCAGGGTTTCTCCTATCACCAAACCCGACTGGTTGAACCCGTCGTATCCGTTTCCTCATCGTTGGCTACGACCGAGTCGTGCCTGACACCCATGTGGATCAAGCGGTAGCGATACACCGAGCACCGCCCCCGTTAGCTTCACCTGCGCAGTGTTCGAAGGTGCCGGGCTATCTTCAGAGATCATTTCTCAGTTCCGATCAATGTTGGCAGCGGAACATGGTTGACCGCGCCGTCCCTGCATTTCGGGTCCGACTTTGTGCCTGAATCTCGGCGCGCCATGGCAACTTCTGGCCGCTTCCCGCCCGTCACGACCGGCTGAAAACGACCAAAAGCAATGCCTGCTCCCCTACTCCGCCAGCGGCAACCGCAACCGGCTCCGATGAGACAACCCCACCTGCAACGCGAACGCAGTGATCACCGTGGCTGGCGCAGAAAAACTCCCCAAATCACCACCAGAAAACATCAACGCCAGCCCCAATCCCGTCGCGCCAAACCAGGCCGTCAAGCCAACCGGGTTGAACGCGGCCACCCGCTCCAGCGCCGCCACATCACTGCGTCCATAGAGAATCTGCGCCAACGCCACGCCCACCCAGGCCACGACGAAAATCCCCTGATAAGCCAACGCCTTGAGGATGTACGCAAACACATCGGCAAGCATCAAGCCGTACACAATGACCCCGACCACCAACGCCCACATCAGGTACGAACCACGAATGCCAAACCGCCCGAAGAACGCCTGCATGTTCAACGTCGCCAAGTAGTAGTTGGCCGTGTTGATCCGGGTTTGCGTGGCCCAGACAAACAACAATCCCCACAGGCCCATCAACTGCAGAATCGCCATCACCACCGAGACTTCGTTCAGCGCGCCGTCGTGGGGAATGCTGCTGACCAGGTAGATGCCGGCCGCGCCGTTGAGCAGGAAGGTCACGGCGTAGAACGGCATGCCGAAGTTCCAGCGACCGTGGTACTCGGCGTCTTCAGGTTTGCCGAAACGCGCGTAGTCGAAGGTGAACAGCATCAGCACCCAGACGCCCATGTAGGCGACGAAGCAGTCCCACCAGCCGAAGGCGCTGGGGGTGGCCGGGCCGAAGTCCAGCCATTGCGGCTGGTAGCCATAACGACTGATCGACAGCCCCACCGCCACCAGCAAGCCGCCCAGGTACACCGGCAGCAGCACGCCGTTGAGCTTGTCCAGCCAGTGCTGCACACTGCCCAGGATCATCGGCACGCTGTAGAGCACCACCGCCAACGCCGCCAGCGGATACACCAGTTCCGGGTACAGGTGATTGAGCGCGACGGCGATCACCGAGCCTTCGAACACCGCGTAATAGATCGCCGTGGAAAAGAAGATCAAGGTCGCCAGGCACGCCCCGGTGCTGCCGAACAACAGCCGTGAAAACAGCGCCACCGACAAGCCGCTGCGAATCGCGAAGCGACTGAGCACACTGTTGACCAAGCCGTAGCTGATCACCGACAGGAGCATGCCGATCAGCGCATTGCGCGCGCCGTACGACAACGCCAGTGATGCGCCGACCACGATGTAGAACATCGCGCTGCACACCGCCCACCAGGCCATGGTCAGGGACAGTCGCCCCATGCGCGCTTCGGCGGGGACGGGTTGATTGGCCGGGTCTTGCCCGGTTTGACTCGATTGCGATAAAGCAGCCATATGCGTGAACTCCAGAACCAGTCAAAGGTTGAAGCGCGGGCAGCCGCCACCGCACCGAAGTGCGGCGTTGACTTACCGTTTGGCATGGCCCGCGCTGTGCGGCGGGCAGAATCAGGAAGGGAACAGCTTGCTCAGGCAGCTGAGTTTTTTCTTATAGGAACGTCGCGCTTCCAGCGCCTCTTCGAGGGTCACCGCGACAAAGCGGGCCTTCTGGTTGGGTTGCATCTGGCCGATCAAATCGAGGTCGGCGCTGATCACCGTGCCGATCATCGCGTAGCCACCGCCGGACACGGCATCGCGGTGCAGCACGATCGGTTCGAGCCCGGCCGGGACCTGGATCGAGCCGATCGGGTAGCAACTGTCGACGATGTTCGACGGATCGGAACCGGCACCGAACGGTTGCTCCCTGGGCTGGAAGCTCAGCGCGCTGCCGCCCTTGAAGCGATAGCCGATGCGGTCCGCTTCCGAGCCGACCGTCCACGGCTCGGCGAAAAAGCTCTTCGCCGCCGATTCGGTCAAGCGGTGGTAGTACAAACCGGGCACCACCCGCAGGGTGATTTCGCCGCCCAGCGCTTGCCGCAACGCCATCGGTAAACTGGCGCCGACGCGGCTCTTGCCGCTGGCCATGCCCACTGGCAATTCGTCGCCCGCGATCAAGCGTCGTCCTTGAAAACCGCCGAGTGCGCCGAGGGCATAGGTCGAACGACTGCCGAGCACCACCGGCACATCGATGCCACCGGCCACCGCCAGATAGGCACGGGCGCCAGCCTTGGGAAAGTCAAAGCGCAGCACTTGCCCGGCCTTCACTGCGAACGCCGTGTCGTGGTGCATTTCCACGCCATCGACCCGTGGCGTCATGTGCGCGCCGGACACGGCCACCAATGCGTCTTGTTGAAATTCCAGCTCCGGCCCGAGCAACGTGCATTCCAATGCCGCTGCACCCGCCGGGTTGCCGACCAGTTGATTGGCCGCGCTCAAGGCGTATTGATCGAGCGCGCCGGAGGGCGGAATGCCCAGGTGGTAATACCCTTCGCGGCCCAGGTCTTGTACCGAAGTGGCGAGGCCGGGTTTGAGGACCTTGATCATGCCAACACCTCCTGCAGCGACTTGGGGTAGCCGACGGGGTCGGCCAGAAACGCGTCCAGCGAAAATTCCACCGGACGAATCCGCAGATCAAAGCGCCCGGCTTCGACTTCGGCCACCGCGTGGTCGTAGGCTTCACGGTCCATCGGCTTGAACTGCACGATGTCGCCCGGACGGAAAAACACCATGTGCTCTTTCAGGTACGCCAGGTTTTGCTGCGGGTCGTAGATCGGTGCCGGCGTGACGCCGAACATCTGATACCCGCCGGCACCGCGCACCGAGTAGATGCAGCCGAAGCAACCGCCGTGACCCAGGGTCAGTTTCGGTGTGTCGGTGCGCGGGCGCAGGTATTTGGGCACCTGCAACTGCCGCTCGCGCTCGACCATCTGGAACATGAACGGCAGCCCGGCGACGAAGCCGACCATCGAGACAAACCACGGCGCACCACTGTGGGCCGCAATGAATGCCTCGACGTCGGCCAGGCCGTTGATGCGTGCGGCGTATTCCAGGTCCGTGGCGCTCGGGTCCTGATGCCGGTCGCGAAAACGCATCAGGGTTTCATGGGTCCAGGGGTCGTTGTAGAGCACCGGAATCTCGATGATCCGGGTCTGCAACGTACGCTCGGCGACGGCCCCGGCCTCGGCGATTTTGACCGCTTCGAGCAAGGTATGCGGGGCGATGCGATCCGGGTCAAAACGAATCTGGAACGATGCGTTGGCCAGGCAGATATCGAGCACGCCATCCAGTGCCAGCCGTTCCACTGCGCGGGTGACGGCCAGGCCTTTGAAGAACGCTTCAAGGGACATGCTGTCGCTGACTTCGGCGAACAAATGTTCATCGGCGCCAAAGCTGTAGCGGATGGGCGTGCTCATACTTGACCTCCGCTGCGGCGCTCGGCCAGCCAGGTTTCCAGGGTGCCGGTGTGGAAGTCGGCGCTGTGCAGCCACGGTTGTTCCAGCAGTTCGCCGTGCAACGCCAAGGTGCTGGCCATGCCGGTGAGCGTGGTCCGCCTGACCGCCACCCGCGCGCGGGCCAGGGCTTCGGCGCGATCCGCACCGTGCACGATCAGCTTGGCTAACAGCGAGTCATAGTACGGCGGCACGCGGTAGCCTTGATACAGGTGCGTGTCGACGCGAATGCCCTCGCCCTGCGGCCAGATCAGTTCCTCGACCAGCCCCGGGCTGGGGAAGAAATCCCGCGCCGGGTCTTCAGCGTTCAGGCGCATTTGCAGGGCGGCGCCGTTGAGTCGGATGTCACTTTGCTTGAAGCCCAGCGGTTCACCACCGGCAATGCGCAACATGGCCTGGACCAGATCGATGCCGGTGATCAATTCGCTGACCGGGTGCTCCACCTGAACCCGCGTATTCATCTCGATAAAGAAGAACTCGCCAGTGGTGTCGTCATACAGGTATTCCAGGGTTCCGGCGCCCTTGTAGCCCAGGGATTCGGTCAAGCGCACGGCACTGGCGCAGAGCGTCTCCCGTTGCTGCTGGCTGAGAACTGGCGACGGCGCTTCTTCGAAGATTTTCTGCCGCCGACGTTGCAGCGAACACTCGCGCTCGAACAGGTGCACCGCGTGCTGACCGTCGCCCAGGACCTGCACTTCGATGTGCCGGGCCCTGCTGATAAACCGTTCCAGATACACCGCGCCATTGCCGAACGCCGCCTGGGCTTCGCGCTGGGAACGGGGAAATTCTTCTGCCAGTTGTTGGGCATTTTCGGCGAGGCGAATACCGCGTCCGCCACCACCGGCCGAGGCTTTGATCAGCAGTGGAAAACCAACGGCTTCGGCGGCTGTGAGCGCCGACTCGACGTCAAACAATTCACCGGGGGAACCCGGCACCACGGGCACGCCGGCCTCTTGCGCGGTGCGGCGGGCCTCGGCTTTGTCGCCCATGCGCCGGATCGTCTCCGGGCTCGGGCCGACGAAAATCGCCCCGGCGGCGAGGACCGCTTCGGCGAAATCGGCGTTCTCCGAAAGAAAGCCATAACCGGGGTGTACGGCATTGGCGCCGGTGGCTTTCAAGGCGCCGAGCAAGGCTTCGACGTTGAGGTAACTTTTATCCGCGCGGGCCGGGCCGAGGACGTGGATTTCATCGGCCATGCGCGCGGCCTGGGAGTCGACGTCCGCCTCGCTGCACGCCGCGACGGTGGGAATCCCCAGCGCTTTGGCAGCGCGGATAATCCGCACGGCGATCTCGCCACGGTTGGCGATCAGTAATTTATGAATGGCTTGCGTCATGATCGCGCCCTCACTCGTCGTCGAGTGTTGCGACGACCTGACCCGGTTCCACCGGATCGCCGTCTTCTACCAGGAATGCGCTGAGGCGACCCGCCGTCCCGGCGGTCAGTTCGGAAAACTGCTTCATGACCTCGATCAGGCCAATCACCGTGTCGGCACTGACCTGCGCGCCCACCTCGACGAAGTTCGCCGATTCGGGGGTGGCTTTGCGGTAGAAGGTCCCGGGCAACGGGGTGATTACAGTGTGTTCGGCCATGTCTGTTCCTCTTGGAATAGTTGTAGAAAGGCAGGCAAAAATGAATCGGTGTGCAAACCCTGGCGTCTGTGTGCCAGGTGTCTCGTCCTGATTTAGCGCGGTGCGCGGACCTCGATCCCGGCGCTGTCGAGGGCACGGCGCGTGGCTTCGACCAACGCCAGGGCGCCTGGGGTATCGCTGTGTAAACAGATGGAATCGAATTCGATCGCCAGGTCTTCACCCTCGACCGTGCGCACCACGCCTTGCTGACAGGCACGCAGTACTCGCGCGGCGACTTGCGCCGGATCGTAGGCGCGGACGTTGCGGGTGAAGACGATGGAGCCCGTGAGGTCGTATTCGCGGTCGGCGTAGAACTCGCGGATCACCGGTTGGCCGAGCTCTTTGGCGACTCGCCAGATCACCGAGTCGGGCATGCAATACAACAGCAACTCTGGCTCCAGGCGCTGGAGATTTTCCACCAGCAAACGCGCGGCCTCTTCGTCCCGAGCCAGGTGCATGTAGAGCGCGCCATGGGGCTTGATGTGTTGCAGGGCCACGCCTTGAACCCGGGCGAGTTCACGCAGGGCGCCCAGTTGGTAGAGCATGTCGTCGACCAGTTCCTGGGCCGGCGCATTGATGTGCCGGCGGCCGAAACCGACCAGGTCGCGAAACCCCGGATGCGCGCCGACGGCCACGCCCAGACGCTTGGCCTGCTCGATGGTGCGGCGCATGGTGCTGGGGTCGCCGGCATGAAAACCGGTGGCGATATTGGCCGAGCTGATGAAGCCCATCAGCTCATTGTCGACGCCATCGCCGATGGTCCATGGGCCGAAGCCTTCGCCCATGTCCGAGTTGAAATCTACTGCTTGCATGACGCTTGCTCCTGACGCTTGTGACTTCATGCAGCCCAAGTTAGATTCCTCCGTACCCCTTGGGAAGATCTATTAACAGATAGGGTATCTTCTGAAAAACAGATACCCCGTCGTCGGGAGAACTCATGTCACTGACCCTGCGCCAGGTCCGCTATTTCGTCGCCACCGCCGAGATCGGGCAAATTTCCCAGGCCGCGATTCATCTGAACATTTCCCAATCGGCGGTCACCACGGCGATCAAGGAACTGGAAGGAATGCTGGGCGCGCTGTTGTTCCAGCGCTCGGCCCAGGGCATGAGCCTGACCGATGCCGGGCGGCATTTTCTGAATCGGGCGTATGTGATTTTGCGCAGCGTCGATGACGCGATGAACAGCCCGTTGCCGGACATTCGCGCCAGTGGCCTGCTGCGTCTGGCGGCGAGTTACACGGTGATCGGCTACTTCCTGCCGCACCACTTGCAGCGGCTGGAACATTGGCATCCGGACGTGGCCATCGAAGTCCACGAACAGGAACGCACGGCCATCGAGGAAGGCCTGCTGGAAGGTCGATTCGACATGGCCGTGGTGCTCACCGCGAACCTCACGCACCCGGACATCGTCTCGGAAATCCTGTTCAATTCCGAACGCCGGTTGTGGCTGCCCAGCCACCATCCGCTGTGCGAACGTTCGGCGGTCAGCCTCGCCGATGTGGCGAAGGAACCCTACATCCTGCTGACCGTCGACGAAGCCGAACAAAGTGCGATGCGTTACTGGGAACACGCACGCCAGCAACCCAATGTGCGGGTGCGCACCAGTTCAGTGGAAGCGGTGCGCAGCATGGTCGCCAATGGCAGCGGCGTGGCGATCCTCTCGGACCTGGTGCACCGCCCCTGGTCGCTGGAAGGCAAACGCATCGAAACCCTGACAATCACCGACAAGGTGACGCCCATGAGCGTCGGTTTGGCGTGGCATCGCGAGCGGGAATTCAGCCCGGCGATGCAGGCGTTTCGTAACTACTTCCACGATGCGTTTCTGGCGCCGCAACAACTGTCTGCGCGACGCTGAAAGCCGCATGCACGATTTTCCAGCATTCGAATAACACCCTAAAAATCGGTGATGGTCGTCCCGGCAATCGTTTCGGCAAAGCCCATTCCGACCACTCGCCCAGGCGTTTCAAAACGGCGTCGGTTAGGCGGGTGTGATCAGTAGCCCACCCCGCGCACGCCACCCGATGCCCGGATCGATTCTCCGGTGATCCAATGCGAGTCCCCGGAGGCCAGAAACACGGCCAGCGGCGCAATATCTTCCGGCTCACCAAACCGGCCCAGCGGCGTGCCCGCGATCAGCTTTTCGCCAAACTCACCGGCGAAGTTACCG
Organism: Pseudomonas sp. Emmai; assembly: GCF_055179735.1. Classification (NCBI taxonomy): domain Bacteria; kingdom Pseudomonadati; phylum Pseudomonadota; class Gammaproteobacteria; order Pseudomonadales; family Pseudomonadaceae; genus Pseudomonas; species Pseudomonas sp. Emmai. Next base: position 4,703,467 of record NZ_CM143685.1, read on the forward strand.
TCGGTGGCGGGTGTATTGGTGTGGCCGGGCATGATCGCGTTGACCCGGATACCGCGCGGCCCAAGCTCCCGGGCCAGGGCGAAGGTCAATGTGTCGACCGCGCCTTTGGTGGCCGAATACAGACTGGAGGCCAGGTAGGGATCGGTGCTGAGAATCGAGCTGATGTTGATGATGCTGCCCGCTTGGCCAAACAGCTTGACGGCTTCTCGAGCAGCCAACAGATAGCCGAGCACGTTGAGGTTGAACTGCTGATGAAATGCTTCCTCGGTGAAGTCTTCGAGCATTTGAAACACCGCGACGCCGGCATTGTTCACCAGAATATCCAGGGTTCCGTAGTTGCTCCTGACGGTGTCGAACAAGCGAATCACGTCGGTAGACTGGCTCATGTCCGCCTGAATGCCGACGGCGTTGCCGCCCAATGCCTGGATCTGCGCAACCACCGCATCGGCGTCGCTTTTGCTGGTCGCATAGTTCACCACCACCGTGGCGCCCGCGGCACCGAGCGCCTTGGCGATCCCCGCACCGATGCCTTTCGATGCGCCGGTGACCACTGCAATTTTGCCTTCGAGTTTCATGTCATGACCTTTTTAAACAGGAGTGATGTGTCGCACCAGTATTCGCGCAACCGCCGGTCAAACGGTTGCCGGTTCTTCCCCGATGCTTGCCTATTCTTCTCGCACGCCTTGCTTTGCACGCGGGTCTGCGCCATGTTCGACCCCATGAATGAAGCAATGGATGAGCTGCGCAGCATTGTGATGCGCGCGCAAGACAAGTGGACGGACACGGGCCTTGCGCGCGTGTCGATGGTCCGGGCCGAGGCGTGTGCGAATCAGGTGTATCAACCGATGCTGCACCTGGTGCTTCAAGGCTCCAAGACGTTGTCGATTGGCGATCAGGTGTTGCAGTACCCGCCGATCAGCTATTTCCTGGTGCCCGTGGACGTCCCCGCCACCGGCGAGATCTACCCCGGCGCCCCGGGCGAACCCTACCTCGCCATCAGCCTGACCCTGGACCCCAACGTCATTGCCACCTTGCTGGTGGATGAGGTCAAAACCGGCGAGCAGCCCACCGACAGTGGCTTTGCTGCGGTGACGGCGCCGACTGAACTGATTGACGCCTGGCTGCGGATGATGCGGCTGATGGATCGCCCAGACGAGGCGGCGGTACTGGCGCCGATGATTGAGCGAGAGATTCTGTTTCGAATCCTGCAAGGGCCGTTCGGCGCGATGCTGCGGGAAATCGCGCGACCCGATGGCCGACTGGCGCAGATCCGGCGTTCCACTTTATGGATCCGCGAGCACTACGCCGAACCCTTTCGCGTGGAACCCCTCGCGGCGATGGCGGATATGAGCGTCTCGGCGTTCTATCGTCACTTCAAAGCCATCACCGGCATGGCGCCCACTCAGTACCAGAAACGCCTGCGCCTGCTCAGGGCACGCTGGTTGCTGCTGTTCGATCCGCGCGATGCCGCTTCCATCGCCTTCACCGTGGGCTATGAAAGCGCCTCGCAGTTCAGCCGTGAATATGCGCGCCTGTTCGGGATGCCACCGGGGCGAGATGCCGCGCGGTTCAGACCGCAATAGGCAAAAAAAACCCCGCGACCTCATGAGGCGCGGGGTTAAAAAATTGGTTGGTTGCGGCCAACCAAAGGAGCTTCGTTGAAAACCGGTGACATTCCTGAGCAGCGTTTTCGATGGAGGCGATTCTCAACGTTTATCCGGCGAAGCAGAACTTGTCATTGGTGATTGTCACTATTAGTCGAACCGATGGTCGGGCGACGGGCACAAAAAACAGGCACAAAAAAAAGGGGACAGATCTATTTTCTGGAAAATAGATCCGTCCCCTTTTTAGGGAATATGGCAGGGGCGGCTGGATTTGAACCAACGCATGGCAGGATCAAAACCTGCTGCCTTACCGCTTGGCGACGCCCCTGCAAGAGCGGGCGGGAATTTAACAACTTTCGCCGCGTCTGGGAAGCCCCCATCATAAATAAATTTGTTTTAAAACAGCCAGTTGCCATTAAACCGATGGTTGGTGACTGGTGACACAGTGAATACCGCCGCCCCCGGCGCTGATCGCGTCGATATTGAGCTGCACCACTTCACGCTCCGGGTAGAGCTGCGACAACAGCTCAAGAGCCTTGGCATCCGCTGTCTTGTCACCAAATTCGGGCGCGATGATCGCTCCGTTGATCACGAAGTAATTGATGTAGCCGACCGCAAAATCCGGGTTGTTGCGGTTGAATTTGCTCTTGCGCGGCTTGAGCGGCGGCGACACGGTGTGGACCTGTAGTTTGCGACCCTGCGCGTCCGTGGCGTTTTTGAGAATGTCCAGATGCACGCGGGTGACCTTGTAATCGAAGGATGCAGGGTCGTTGTCGAGGTTGGCGATCACCACGCCAGGTTTGGCAAAGCGCGCGTAGAAATCCACGTGAGCATCGGTGATGTCCTTGCCCTTGATGCCCGGCAGCCAGATGATTTTGCGCAGGCCCAATTGGGCTTTCAGTTCTTCCTCGACTTCGGCCTTGCCCCAGTCGGGGTTGCGGTTGCTATTGATCCAGCTACTTTCGGTCATGATCCCGGTGCCATGGCCATCCACTTCGATCGCACCGCCCTCGCCCACCAGTTCGCTGCGCAGATAATCGGCCTGCGCGTTGCTCGCCACCCGAGCGGCCAATTGCGCATCCTTGCCATGCTGCTGCTTGTTGCCCCAACCGTTGAAGTTGAAATCCACCGCACCCAATCCGCCTTTCCCGTCGATGACAAAGTTGGCGCCGATATCGCGCATCCAGATGTCGTCGAGTTCGGTGATGACGTAGGTGACATTGCGCGTGCCGCAATGCTTCTCGGCCAACGCCCGCTCACGCTGACGGCAGAACACGGTTACCGGTTCATAGCGGGCGATGGTGCGCGCAATCAGGCCCAAGGCGGCTTGCACATCAGGGGTGAAATCCGCCCAGATCGCCTCCTGAGCACCGAACGCGATGAAGGCCCGCTGGTGTTTGTCGCCCTCGTCCGGCATGTGCCAGCCCTGAGCCACCGCCGCTTGCACGCGCGTCAGCCCCAGGGAAGCGGCGATGCCCACACCGGCGACAACCGATGCCTGTTTGATGAAATCCCGACGCGTCGGCATGTAGTTGTCCCTGATCATTTCGCAGTGGCCGTCTTGAATTTAGTCCAGGTCCGCATGCGCGCTCGCATATCAGCCTGGGGAATGTCTTGGCCGGGAATCAGCCGCGCATAGGTGGTCTCATCAAGGTAGATATCCGGGTTGTTGCGCATCGTCGCATCGACATCCGGCCGGGCCTTGGCATTGGAAGTGGGATAGCCGGTGAAGTTACTGATGGCCGCCATGTTCTGCGGGCGCATGACGAAGTTGATGAACGCGTAGGCGTATTCCGGGTGTTGCGCGTCAACCGGAATCGCCATGGTGTCCATCCACACCGTGGTGCCTTCGCGGGGGATGCGGTACTGGAACGCAGTCTTCTTGCCGGCGCTGTCCGACGTCCGCTGCGCCTGGGTCATGTCGCCGCTGTAGCCGAGGGACAGGCACAGGTTACCGTTCACCAGGTCGGTCACTGGCTGCGACTGGAACTTGCGAATGTACGGCCGCAGTTTCATCAGCAGCTCACTCGCCGCCGCCAGGTCTTGCGGCTTGGCACTGCGCGGCTCGCGACCGAGGTAGTTGAGCACCACCGCCAGCACCTCGTCGGGCGAGTCGATCATCGAGATACCGCAATCGGCGAATTTGGCCGCCAGTTCCGGCTTGAACAACATGTCCAGGCTGTTGACCGGCGCATCCGGTGCGCGTTGTTTGATCTGCTCGGCGTTGTAGGTCAGGCCGATGGTGCCCCAGGTGTAGGGCACGGTGGCGTTTTTCGAGAACGCGTAATGGGAGCGCAGCTTCTGCAAGCCGGGTTCGATATCGCCCACAGCGGTGAGTTTGGCTTGGTCCAGCGGCAACAAGCTGTGGGCGCGCATTAAGCGTTCGGCCACGGTGTCGCCGGGGAAGATCAGGTCGTAACCACTGCCGCCGGCGAGCATTTTCGCCTCCAGGGTTTCGCTGCCGTCCATGACGTCGTAGATCACCTTGATCCCGGTTTCAGCGGTGAATTTACTCAACGTGTCTTCGGCAAAATAATCGGCCCAGTTGTACAGCCGCAGGGTTTTCTCTTCGGCGTGCAGCGACGGCGCGACACATGCCAGTGCCAGGGCACCGAGCAGCAGTTGGTTGGCAATACGCATGTTCAAACCCCTTGAGTCGCCCAGCGTGAATGAAGATGACGACCGTCCTGGCTCAGCAGCGCGCCGTACATGTCCGGGCGCCGGTCGCGGTAGATGCCCCAGCTCAGGCGCTCTTCGCGCATGGCGGCCAGGTCGAGGGTGTGGACCCGCACGCCGGTGCTGTCACGGTCGGCCTCGGCGAGCAATTTGCCCTTGTGGTTGCAGATGAACGAGGAGCCGTAGAAGTCCATTTGCAGGCCCGGATCGGTGGTCGCGACTTCGCGGCCGACCCGATTGGCCGCCACCACCGGCAGGATGTTCGCCGCCGCATGGCCGCGCATGGTCATCTGCCAGTGGTCGCGGGAATCGAGGGTGGCGCAGCCCGGTTCAGAGCCGATGGTGGTGGGAAACAGCAACACTTCGGCGCCCATCAATGCCAGGCAGCGCGCGGTTTCGGGGAACCACTGGTCCCAGCAGATCCCCACGCCGAGGCGCCCGAACGCCGTGTCCCAGACCCGGAACCCGGTATCGCCGGGGCTGAAGTATTCCTTCTCCTGATAACCGATGGCGTTGGGGATATGGGTCTTGCGATATACCCCCAACAGGCGCCCGTCGGCATCGGCCACGCTCAGGGAATTGAAGTAGGCATTGCCGGCCTTTTCAAACCAGCTCAGCGGCAGCACCACCCCCAATTCCTTGGCCAATGCGGCGAAGCGCTGGAGCACGTGGCTGTCGCGATATTCTTCGGCGAGTGCCAGATGTTTATGGCTTTGCTCGATGCAGAAATACGGCGTGGCAAACAGCTCTTGCAGCAGGATGACTTGCGCGCCTTTGGCCGCCGCTTCGCGGACCAACTGCTCAGCCAGATCAAGGTTGTTTGGCAAGTCCCAGGTGCACGGCATCTGGGTGGTGGCGATCGTCAACAGGGTCATGGCTTCAACCCTCCACTGGCCAGGCCGGTTGTTGCTGGGTGATGCAATGCACCCCGCCGCCGCCATGGGCCAGGTGATTGATCCGCACCGGCACCACTTCGCGTCCCGGGAACGCCTGCACCAAGACTTCGGCCGCCGCGTGGTCGGCGTCGATGCCATAGGCCGGCATGATGATCGCGCCGTTGGCGATGTAGAAGTTGGTGTACGAGGCACAGAACACTTCGGCTTCGGTGTCCACGGCGTCGCTGGCTTCGAACAGTTCGATCAGCTCGAACTTGCGGCCCTGGGCATCGGTGGCCAGCTCCAGGGCGCGGCGGTTCTCGCGGGCCACTTCGGCGTACACCGACTGCTTGTCGTGGGTCGCGTCCACCAGCAATACGCCAGGACGGGCGAAGGCGCAGACGCCATCGACGTGGCCATCGGTCATGTCGCCGGTCACGTAATCCGGGTCACCCGGTAGCCAGATGGTTTTCTTCACGCCCAGCAGACGGCTGAAGATGTCTTCCATCTCGGCCTTGCTGGTGTCCGGGTTGCGATTGGCGTTGAGCAACACCGATTCGGTGGTGATCAGCGTGCCTTCGCCGTCGACATGAATCGCCCCGCCTTCGTTGCTCAGCGGTGTGCCAAAACACGGCAGGCCGAGGTGATTGAGTGCGCGGCGCGCCAGGCTTTCGTCGAGGTCGTGGGCCGACTTGCCGCCCCAGGCGTTGAAGCGCCAGCTCACACCGGCCAGGCCTTGTTGCGGGTGGCACACGAAGCTCGGGCCGGAATCGCGGAACCAGCTGTCGTTCACCGCCAGCGGGATCAATTCGATGTTGCGACCGCACAGCGCTTTGGCACTGGCGAGCGCCGACGGATCAACGACCATTTTCACCGGTTCGAAACGCGCGATGGCGTTGGCCACCCCGGCGAAATCCGCTTGCACTTGCGCCAAGGTGACGCGCCAACCGGATTCCCAAAGCGCTTGGTTGTGGGGCCACACCATCCAGGTCGCCGCATGCTTTACCCACTCTGCCGGCATCATCCAACCATTGTTGTTCTGTTGCATCACCAGTACCTTTTAGTTAAGACATTGTGTTCAATGAAATCTGTCTCGAAAGTCTTGGCATGCATGCTACGGCCGTAAAAACAGGCGAACAAACGATGGATTTAGTGGAAAACTGATTAGAGGAACTTATCGATATGCTCAAGCACTGGCCCCCGCTCAGTACCCTTCGCGGCTTTGAAGCCGCCGCTCGGCTGGGCAGTTTCCACAAGGCCGCCGCCGAGCTGAACCTGACCCAATCGGCGATCAGCCAGCAGATCCGCAGCCTTGAGGCCTACCTGGAACAGCCGCTGTTTTTGCGCAGTGGCCGCAGCGTCACCCTGACGGATGCCGGTCACGACCTGCTCAGCACCACCCAGGCGCTGTTGCAGCAATTGGCCGTGGGCATTCGCCGCCTCGGGCAATACCAGAAACCCAATCAACTGGTGCTCAACACCACGCCGGCGTTCGCCCGTCACTGGCTGCTGCCACGTCTGGGGGATTTTCGAAGTCAGCATCCGGAGGTGGATCTGTGGATCTACAGCACCGATGAAGTACCGGACATGACCACCCAGACCATCGACGTTGCGGTGCGCGATGACATCAGCTCCCAAGCCGAATGCAGTTTCAAAGTGCTGCACGCCGACCGCCTCTACCCGGCGTGTCATCCGCGCCTATTGGCGCTGCCACCGGCACAACGCACCACGCTGCATGGCGAGCGGGAGATGGATTGGAGTCATTGGGCGGTAGAGTCCGGCATCGATGTCGGCCAGCAGGATCAGGGGCTTAACTTCTCCGATCCCGGCCTGCTGCTGGACGCTGCCTGCGCCGGACTGGGCATCGCCCTGGTCAGCGAATTACTCAGTGGTCAGGCACGGGCCAACGGGTCGTTGCAACCCTTGGTGGAGCAAACCATTCGTGGCCCGAACTGGGCGCTGCTGACCCACCGCGACAGTGAAACCAACGCGCGAAGTTTCAGTGAGTGGTTGCTGAGTCAGCTGGAAACGGCCTGACGGCGCTATTCATGCGAAATCCGGCAACAGTGTTTGTCCCATTGCCGGCTATTTGAGGGAAAGGCAAACCCCTAGCATCGTCTCTACCCGCTGAGCAAACAGCCCGGCAGGCAAAACAACTAACCTTGAACGAGACGGTGAACATCATGAAACTCTCAAACATTGCTCTGTTTTTTGCGCTTGTCGGTGTGGGCGCACACGCATTTGCAGACGAGGCTGATTCAACTAACGCGACCCGCCAGCCACCGGTTGAAAATTACGCTTACGGCATGAAACCCGACATCCAGAAAGTCATTTCGATTACCGACACTGGCAATGAGTGTGGACCGGTCCCGGCGCAAATGACCTATGAAGATTCCGAGGGTCAACGCCACGTCATGGAATACCAAGTGATGGGCAGCGGCTGTTCAAACGGTTGAGGCCGGTGCAGACGATGGAGGGTCGACACTCCATACCTGCGGTCATCGTAACTTTGTTGAGCCGACAATTTTTTCATCAGCAGCCAACAAGCCTGGAATGTAGGTTTTAAGAAATTCCACCCAGGTCTTTATTTTTGCGTCCACGAACTTGCGTGACGGGTAGATGGCAAAGATATTCAACTCTTCAAGATGATACTCAGGCAGTACACGCACTAGCGTGCCTGCTTTCAAGCCATCAACGGCCGAAGCAATCGGCTGGATGCCGATGCCCATCCCGCTCAACAGCGCGACGGTCATGGCGTCTGCGGTGTTCACATGAAAGGGTGACAAGGGAACGGTCACCGTCTCCACGCCGTCCGGCCCCTCGAAAGCCCAGTTCTCTGCGGGCATCACCGTATTAACGATCTTCAAACAATCATGTGAAGCAAGAGCCGCCGGTGATTGCGGCGCTCCGCGTTTTTTCAAGTACGCGGGCGAAGCGCACAGGATGCTGTAGGTGATGCCCAGCCGCTGGGCGACAAACCCGGAATCGGGCAGATCCCGCGCCAGCACAATCGACATGTCATAGCCCTCCTCCAGCAAGTCCGGCAGCCGATTGGTCAGGGACAGATCGAACATGACCGAGGGTTGCGTCTCTCGGTACCTGGCGATGGCATCGATCACGTAGTGATTGCCGATGGCGGCCATCGCGTGAATCTTCAGCCGGCCAGCGGGCATGACTTGCGCAGTACCCGCTTCTTCATCCGCCTCACGGACCTCGTCGAGGATTTTCTCGCAGCGTTGCAAGTAGCGCGTACCGGCTTCGGTCAACGCCAGGCGTCGGGTGGTGCGGTTGATCAGGCGGGTTTGCAGCCGCGCTTCAAGGCTGGAGACGGCTTTGGAAACGTTGGTGGTGGTGGTGTCCAGAATCTCGGCAGCCGCGGTGAAGCTGCCGCTTTGAGCGACCGTCATGAAAAAACGCATGGTCTGGAAAACGTCCATCGTTTACCTCTGGAGGATAGAAAAAAGTAGTGGCGAACACCAAACCTGTGGCGAGGGAGCTTTTGTGGTGAGGGGGCAAGCCCCCTCGCCACAAAAGCTCCCTCACCACAAGGTCAGTGTCAGGGCAGAGAATCCGGCGTTACGCCTGCTTCTTGCGTGGGATAAACCCGGGCACGCCAGTCTCCACCACCGAGTTGAATCGCACCCGCGTTGTAATCTCTTCCTTGATCTCACGCATGGCCCGCTGCGGCAAGGTAGCAATATCCATGTTCTCCTGAATATGGCTGGGTGTTGCCGAGGTCGTTAAAAACGCGACGCCCCGCTGTACCGACCAGGCCAACGCCACTTGCGCCGGGGTTTTCTGCAAGCGCTGGGCAATCCCGGTAATCACCGCGTCTTCCAGGACTTTCGGCTCCATGCCATGCCCCAGCGGCGCAAAGGCCAGGACGATGATTCCATGCTGCTGACAAAACTCCAGCAGCTCCCATTCCGGCAAGTAAGGATGGGCTTCAACCTGCACGACGGCGGGTTTGATCCGCGCTTGGGCCACGATCTCTTTCAAGGCCGGCAAGGTGATATCCGACAAGCCGATGGACTTGCACCGGCCTTCGTCCACCAGGCGTTCAAGTGCGCGCCACGTCTCGATCAAGGTCACGCCGCGATCATAGATCACATGCCCAAACGCATCCCTCGGGTCCTGGTTATCACCGGGCTCAAAGGCAAACGGCGTATGGATCAGATAGCAGTCGATGTAGTCGACCTGAAGCCGTCGGCAACTGGCCTCGAAAGCCGGTTCGACACGCTCGGGGCGATGGTTGGTGTTCCACAGTTTGGTGGTGATGAACACGTCCTCGCGCCGGACCTTACCGGCCGCCAACACTTCCTTTAAAGCAACGCCGACCAGGTCCTCGTTGCGATACCGTTCCGCACAATCGAAATGGCGAAACCCGGCGTCCAGCGCATCCTTGACCGCTTGCGTCGTCACGCTCAGATCGCGAAACAGCGTGCCAAAGCCAACGGCCGGGATCTGGCCGGAACCGTGATTCAGCGGGAATCGGGTATCGCGAAGTCCATCGTGAAAGGCTTCATATGACATGTCTTTACTCCACTACCTGAGGCCGCAGCCGTTATTGATACGAACGTTTCGGTGCGTCGCCAGACGCCACTTTCTGCTCGAACACACCCACGCAATTACCGCCGAGCGCCACATACAGGCGCACGGTGTCGAGGTATTGCGCGGTCTTCACTCTGATCTGCCCCAGCAGCGCCTGCTCATAGGCGCGCTCCGACTCCAGCACTTGCAGGATGCTGTTTTCGCCTTGGGCGTAGGCTTGCTGGTTCAAGCGAAAACTGGTGTCGGCCGCGCGCAAGGCATCTTCCTGGGCGAGGTTTTGCTCGGCGTCATGGTTGATCGCTTGCAGGGTGTCGGCGACCTGGCCGAACGACTTGATGACCGTCTGCTGGTAGCCCGCGAGGGACGCCTGATAGCCATCGACGGCGGCCTGGCGTTCAGCCTTGAGCGTGCCGCCATTGAAGATCGGCGCCGTGAGCCCCGCCGCGAAACCCCAGAGTGCTGCGCCGCCATTGCCGGAAGCGGCCTGGGCCAGCGACGCGGAAAGTTGTATGCGGGGATAGAGATTGGCGGTCGCCACGCCCACCGCCGCGCTGGCCATGTGCAGTTCGGCCTCGGCTTGCAGAACATCCGGCCGGTCGTGGGCCATCTCCGACGGCAAACTGACCGGCACGTTGGACGGCAAGGCAAATTCGGCCAATTCGAACTCCGGCGCAATCCAGTCACCCGGACCTTTACCGGTCAGGATCGACAACGCGTGGCGCGCCGAATCACGCTGCTGCGCGAGGGGCGGCAACAGCGTGCGGTCCTGGGCGAGCCGGGTTTCAGCCAGCGACACATCGATCTGGGTGGTGGCACCACTGGCGTGTGCCCGGCGCACGAGGTCGAGGTTCTTCGCGTCATTGGCCAGCAGCTTTTCCACGGCTTGCATCTGTGCGTTGGCAGAGGCCAGCAACAATGCCTGGCTCGCGACATCGCCGGTCAGGGTCAGGTACGCCGCCTCAAAGCGATGTTTTTGCAGCTCGGTGAACGCTTGCTGCTGTTCCACCAGCCGCTTGTTACCGCCAAAAGCGTCCAGGTCGAAGCCGACCCGCGGCCCGATTGCGTAGAAATTCGAAACCGAGGCCTCGGGGGCATTGTGGGTGCGTTGGCGACCGGCCTGCGCCGCAAAATCGACTTGCGGATACAAGGCGCCCTCCGCCGCCGCGACCGAGGACGCCGCTTGCCGAATCGTTGCATCCGCCGCCACCAGCTCAAGATTGCCGTCGATGGCGCGCCGCACCAGCGCATCGAGCTTGGGCGAACGGAACGCCGTCCACCAATCACCGTCGAGCTTTTTGCCAAGGACAATCTGCCGGGCCAGTCGCTGCTCGGCCTGCTGGTCATAGTGCTGCGACTCGCTCGGCGCCGGGGTTTTAAAGTCCGGGCCAACGGTGCAGGCGGAGAGGAACACCAGGAACGACATCGCCGCGACCAGATGTCTGTTGCTGAAAAGCGCATGAGTTTTCATGGGGCAGACTCCACGACAAGTTAGAAGGTCGGAACCGGTTTGCGAAGAAACAGAACCAGCGGGCTCACCACCAGCATGGCCACCATCAAAATCTTGAATTGGTCGATAACGGCGATAAACGCCGCCTGACCGGTGATCATTTCGTTGAGCCCGCCCAGTGCCTGCAGGGACATCCCATGGGCTTGGCCGCGATATGGCGTGATGTGGCTGGCCAGCGCCAAGTGCATCGCCTGGGTGTTGTTGAAGAAGAATGTTTGCACCACCGCCACGCCAATCGTGCTGCCGTAGACACGGGTCAGATTGAAGAAACCGCTGCCTTCGGTGCGCAGCCTGGGGTCGAGTGTGTTGAACGCCACCTTGCTGATCGCCGGCATCAGCACACCGAGGCCGACACCCTGGATCGCACCCGCCATCGCCACCGGCGGCCAGTCCATCAACGGCGAATAGCCGAGCATCAGCCAGTTGCCATACACCACCAGCGCGATGCCCGCCGCCACGAAGAATCGTTGGTCGAGGTGTGCGGGAACACGACCCATCAGCAGGAAGGCCCCAACCAGCCCCACGCCGCGCGGGATCGTCAGGCAGCCGGTCAGTACTGGCGGGTAGCCGAGAATCTCGTCGAGCATCGGCGACGTCAGCGCCATGGTCGACAGCAGCACGAAACCGAGGGCAAAAAAGATGATCGTCGAGCACACGAAGGTGCGGTCCCGGAACAATCCCTTGTTGAGAAAGTGGGTGTTCGCGGTCAGTACGTGCACGACGAACAGGTACAGCCCGAGTGCCGCCGCCACCGCTTCCAGCCAGATTTCGGGCGAGGCAAACCAGTCCAGGCGCTCACCGCGATCGAGGAACATTTGCAGGCCGATCATGCCCAGGGTGAAGGTGCCGACGCCGAAGAAATCCAACGTTGGACGTTGCTCGGCTTTCTTCTTGGCCAGCAACAGCGTCACCACCAGAAAGATCCACGCCGACAACGGAACACTGACGTAGAACAGCGAACGCCAGCCGTGATACTCGCTGAGCCAACCGCCGATGCTCGGGCCGGTGGCGATGCCCAACAGCACGATGGCGGTGAACACCGTGGCGAATTTCGCCCGCCGCGCTGCGGGCAATGTCTCCAGGGCAATCGCCATCGACAGCGGTGCCAGTACGCCACTCGCCACGCCTTGAACCATCCGTGCGCCAACGAACTCCAGCGAGGTGGTCGCCGCTGTGGCGAGCAGCAAGCCGAGGACGAAAATCGCCAAGGCGGCCTGGTACACACGCTTCAAGCCAAAGCGCCCGGCGAGCCACTGCGCAACCGGCAATGTAATGGCGCTGGCAGCGAGGTACGCGGTGAATATCCAGCCGGCCTGGTCGTCGGTCATCGACAGGCTGGCCTGAATAAACCGCAGCGCCGAGTTCGGCAGCGGCAGGTTCGCCGACTGCATATAGATCGCCAACAGCGCGGCGAACCTTAAGATTCCCGTGTTCATCAGCCATCACCCCGCCGTCAGCAACGATTTGAGCGGATGCCACCAAGGCGTGCGAAACCCGGTATCGACCTTGACCGTAGCGCTGGTGCCGGAGAACAGCGGCAGCGCCGGATCCACCTCATCGAGTTCCAGTCGCACCGGTACGCGCTGAACGACCTTGACCCAGTTGCCGGTCGCGTTTTCCGGCGGCAGCAAGGCGAAGTCCGCGCCGGCGCCGGGGCTCATGCTGGTGACGTGGGCTTTGAACAGGTGATCCGGGTAGGTATCGATACGGATCGTGGCTTCCTGGCCGGGGCGCATGTGCGTCACCTCCGTTTCGCGGAAATTGGCCTCGACCCAGACCTGACGGTCGGACAGCAGCGCAAAGGCTGGCGCGCCGTTGTTGACGTAGTTGCCCACCTGCAAATCGTCGACCTTGGCAACGATGCCATCGTCCGGCGCATACACCGTGGCGTAGGAAAGGTAGAGCTGTGCTTCGTCGAGCTGCGCCCTGGCTTCATGCACTGTCGGGTGGTTGTCGGCATCGATGTTGGGATCACCGTTCAGCGCGACGACGGTACTGGCGATCTGTTGTTCGATCGACGCGATACGTTGCCGGGACACTTTGAGGTCGGTGTCGGCGCGCTCGTAAATGGCCCGAGAGACGAACTCGGTCGCGACCAGCGCTTTCTTGCGGGCAAATTCCTTTTGGTCGAAATCCGCCGACTCTTTGGCCGATTGCAGCTCAGCCTGTTGCTGGCGGTAACTGGCCTTGAGTCCATCGATGCGCAGCCGCGCCATGCTCAGCTGTGCCTGGGCACGGTCAACCGCGATCTGCAGGGGTTTCGGGTCGATCCGAAACAGCACCTGGCCCTTGCGAACCGACTGGTTGTCCTCGACCGCGATGTCCACCACTTGCCCGGAAATTCGCGCATTGATCGAGGCCTTGGCCACCCGGGCATAAGCGTTGTCAGTCGAAACAAAGGACTCGCCCGCGACGTAATGGGCATAGCCGACGGCGGCGAAAATGACCGGCACACCGATTATCAGCCAAGGTCGCAGTTTCTCTTTGAGCGGCTTGCTGATGGGCGCGTCCGGCCCTGGATGCTCGACGGCGGGTGACGCTGAGAGATCGAACTGTTTGGTCATGATCGAATACACCTGTAACCGGGAAATTGGGGACAGCATCCACATCAACAGCCATACCGTGCGCGGCCGGGAGGATCGCTCCACCGCGCCTGTTTCGTCGCCGCAACACCCTGTTCGAGCTCCGCTTCAACAAACCTTCAAGCCAAGGAATTTTTGGTTCCTTATTTTTGTGCGATGATGTAAGAATATCGGCGAGCCCATCATTCATCAAGAGTTTTATACGACATGGCACAAAAAAAGATTACCGAGGGAAAAGGTCGTGGCCGCCCTCGCGCATATGACCCGCAGACTGCGCTGCAACAGGCGCTCGGGGTGTTCTGGAATACCGGTTATTCCGGCGCGTCCCTGGACAGCATCGCCACGGCGGCGGGCATGAATCGCCCCAGCCTCTATGCCGCGTTCGGCGACAAGCACGCGCTGTACATCAAGGCACTTGAGCAATATTGGGAATTTGCCGCCGCCGCCATGCACGAGGCGCTGACAGACAACTCACTCACCTTGCGCGAAGCGTTGATGCGCTTTTATGAGGGCCAGTTATCGATCTACTTTTCCGGCGAGGGCCAACCGCGAGGCTGTTTTGCGATTGGCACGGCCACCACCGAAGCGGTCGAGGATCAGGAAATACGCGACGTGCTGTCCGATCGGCTGAGCCGGCTGGATGCCGATCTTGAGGCGCGTCTGCAAACGGCAGTCACTGCCGGCGAATTGAAAGCCGATGCCGACCCGGCGGCCCTGGCGGTCCTCGCGTCATCCCTGCTGCACAGCATTTCGATACGCGCGCGAGCGGGCAAATCCCGGGCTGAATTGACGGAACTGGCGCGCAATGCGGTCAGCGTCATGTGCGGATGAGGGGCTTTTAAGGTGGGACTCGAAGACATTCTGGCCGAGCAACTCGCCGTGATTTTCTGCGGCATCAATCCGGGGATGATGGCGGCGGCCCAGGGTCATCATTTTGCCGGCCGGGGCAATCGCTTCTGGCGCACGCTGCATCTCGCCGGTTTTACCCCGGAGCAGGTGCACCCGGAAAATGATCGGACGATCTTGCAGTATCACTGTGGATTAACCGCCGTGGTTGACCGCCCGACGGCGCGCGCCGATCAACTGTCGTTAAAGGAATTCAGCGCTGTCGCCGCGGACTTCGAACAGAAGATCACGCGTTATGCACCGCGCTTCGTGGCGTTTCTCGGCAAGGCCGCGTATGGCGCGTTAACTGGCCAACGGGAGATTGCTTGGGGGTTGCAGCCCAAGACCTTTGGCGGCGCGGCGGTGTGGATTCTGCCGAATCCGAGTGGACGAAACCTCGCGTTCACCCTGGATCAACTGGTGGACGCATACCGCCAGCTGTATTTAGCCGCGATCAATGAAGCAAGACTCCGGTAGCATTGCCACCAAGGATCAATCCACCTCAAGGAAGCTTCAATGCTGTTCACCCAACGCTCGACCCACACCCCGCTTCTGCTGTGCCTGGCGATCTTCATCACGTTCTGGCTGGTGCAGCTCAACGCGTTCAACATCATCGTCTGGAGCTACAACGTCTGCCACTTCCTGTACGGCTTGTGCGCCGCACTGCTGTTGGGCTACGTGACGATTCCGACGCGGTTTTTCAAGCAGTCCCCGCGAGACAATTTCCATGCGCTGAAAACCGGCATCCCGTGGAGTCCCTGGGGCGGATTGATCATCGTGGTGTTCCTCTCGGCGTACAACGAGATGTACGTTGACCCGCGGGAGAACGGCATCCCGTTCAGCGCCGCCTACCAGAACTTTGTCGCCGATATGTTGGGCCTCGCGCTGTGCCTGATCCTCAGTCACTTCACCTTCCGCGACCGCCTGGGCAACACGCGAACGGACTATTCGACTGGCTCTGAAGTGAGTTCGATTCGCCCCGCGTGATCAATGCTGACTCATCAAGCCATGCATCACCCCGAACCGTAACCCCGGCTCGGACTGTGTCATGTGCGAGATGCCAAACACCTTGAACGCCGCCAGCATGACCACCAGGCCGCCGGGCAAGATGCTCAGTCGATGGGGTTGCAGCCCGGCCAGCTTGAGTTGTTTGACGTGCCCGACTTCGAGCAGACGCAGCGACAGGCGCAGCAACCCGCCGTAGGTGATGCCGCTCTGGTCATCGTCGTTCAAGCCGTTGGCCTTGAGCACTTTGGCCAGCATCCGCGCGGTGCCGGACGAGCCGATGGTCTGCTGCCACCCCAATGCGCGATAACGCCGGGCGACTTTTTCGAATTGCAGCGAGGCCACGCGTTCGGCCTCCAGCAGAGCCTGGGCGGTGATGCGACCGCCATGAAAGTAGCGCGAGCCGAAGGTGCCGCTGCCGATGGCAATGCTCTCGGTGATCAGTGGCTGAGTGCCCCGGCCCAGAATCAACTCAGTGGAGCCGCCGCCAATGTCCACCACCAGCCGCTGACTCTCTGCACCCGGCAGCGTGTGGGCCACACCGGCGTACACCAGTTGTGCCTCTTCCTGCCCGGTGATCACGTCAATCCGAAACCCCAGGTGCCGCTCGGCGCTGGCCAGGAACAGCTGCGCATTATCGGCTTCGCGCACCGCGCTGGTGGCCACGGCCCGTACCCGGCACGACTCAAAGCCACGCAGCTTCTTGCCAAATCGCGCGAGCGCCTGCCAACCGCGATCCAGCGCCAGCTCATCGAGCGCCCCACCCTGGAATCCCTCGGCCAGCCGCACCGGTTCACGCAGGGTTTTCACTTCCTGGATGACGAACCGCTGGTTCCGTTTGACCGACTGGCCAATCATCATGCGAAACGCATTCGACCCCAGGTCAATGGCCGCAAACAGAGAGGCGTCACCTTTCATGGTAGGAATTCCTGGCAGATTCATCGGCCCGCCATCGGAGCCTGGAAGACGGTTTGTGAAGAGCTTGCCATGGCCTAGGTGACACGAAGATGACAGCGCCTGCGCAAAGTCCTACGGCTGTTTCGTCACGACTTCGTCATATCTCCCGGAATACCATCGCCCACGCCATCTTCCTCTTCCACGGGAGCGTCCCACCATGCTTGCGAACAACGACACCCTGATACAGCGAATCCACCGCGAGCTGCTCGATCACAGCGACGAAGAGCTGGAACTGGAACTGCTGGAGGACGGCCACAACCTCGATGAGCTGTTTGACGGTCACGTCGACGAAGGTAGCGAAAAGGAAGAGAGACGCCGCTATTTCAGCGAATTGTTCCGCCTGCAAGGCGAGCTGGTGAAGCTGCAAAGCTGGGTGGTCAAGACCGGGGCCAAGGTGGTGATTCTGTTCGAAGGCCGCGATGCCGCCGGTAAGGGCGGTGTGATCAAGCGCATCACCCAGCGCCTCAACCCTCGGGTCTGCCGCGTCGCCGCCCTGCCCGCCCCGAATGACCGCGAACAAACCCAGTGGTACTTCCAGCGCTACGTCTCGCACCTGCCGGCAGCCGGCGAAATCGTGCTGTTCGACCGCAGCTGGTACAACCGCGCCGGGGTCGAAAAAGTCATGGGGTTTTGCAATGACGATCAGTACGAAGAGTTTTTCCGCACGGTGCCGGAGTTCGAACGGATGCTCGCCCGTTCCGGCATTCAGTTGATCAAATACTGGTTTTCGATTTCCGACCAGGAACAGAACCTGCGCTTTCTCAGCCGCATCCACGACCCGCTCAAGCAATGGAAACTCAGCCCCATGGACCTGGAGTCCCGCCGGCGCTGGGAAGCCTATACCAAGGCCAAGGAGATCATGCTTGAACGCACCCACATCAGCGAGGCGCCGTGGTGGGTGGTGCAAGCCGACGACAAGAAAAAGGCCCGTCTCAACTGCATCAACCACCTGCTTGGGCAAATGCCCTATGAAGAGGTCGAACAGCCGACGATCCAGCTGCCGCAACGGGTGCGCCAGGAAGATTACTCGCGCAACCCGACGCCACCGGAACTGATCGTGCCGCAAGTCTATTAAACGTCATCATTCTGTAACCTGAGGGCGTCAATACTCAGGTCATACACCGCGTGCTTTTTTTATGGCTGCCTTAACCGGCGGCTTTTTTTTGCCTGTTGTTCAGGGTGCCGGATAGCCTTCAACCTGATCCGGCCAAGCGGTCAGCACTTCGAAGCCGTCATCCGTCACCGCCACCATGTGCTCCCACTGCGCCGACAGCGACAGATCCTTGGTCACCACCGTCCAGGCGTCCGCCAGGGTTTTCACGTGGCGTTTGCCGGCGTTGAGCATCGGTTCGATGGTGAAGATCATCCCGGTTTTCAGCTTCAGGCCCTGGCCCGGATAGCCGTAGTGCAGGACCTGCGGTTCATCGTGGTAGACCTTGCCGATGCCATGCCCGCAGTACTCGCGCACCACGCTGTAACCGTCGCGCTCGGCGACACTCTGGATCGCGTGGCCGATGTCGCCCAGGGTCGCGCCGGGGCGCACCACGCGGATGCCGGCGCACATCGCTTCATAGGTGGTCTGCACCAGGCGGCGCGCCTCCGGGCTCGGTTCGCCGACGAAGTACATGCGGCTGGTGTCGCCGTACCAGCCATCCTTGACCACGGCAATGTCGATATTGACGATGTCGCCGTCCTTCAGCACCTGGGGCGACGGAATGCCGTGACACACCACTTCGTTGACCGAGGCACACACGGTTTTCGGAAAGCCGTGATAGCCGACGTTGCCGGGAATGGCTTTTTGCACGTTGACGATGTAGTCGTGACACATCCGGTCGATGTCGTCGGTGGTGACCCCCGCCTTGATGTGCGGCGTGATCATCGCCAGCACTTCGGCCGCCAGTTTGCCGGCGATGCCGGACTGGGCGATTTGTGCCGGGGAATTGATCGGGACACCTGCTTTCACTGCACGATTCATTGCACGGCTCCTGCGACGGCTGGCGACGCTTCGGCGAGTGCACACACCTGTTGCAAATCGAGACCGCCGGCCTGTTCGGCACGGATCAGCAAACGGCAGATGGCGTTGTGGTCCAGGTCGGGATGCAGCTCGGCGAGCATCCCGATGCGCATCCAGTGCTCGGCCTGAGCGTTGATCGAGCGGCTCAGCGCATTGCTGGCGACGCGCAGATTCTCATGCATGTCTTCTGAAATTTTGACGATTCCCACAAATCCACCCGATATGAAATGCATATGAAACGTATACTACTTGACTCCATACGGATGTCGCAAACCCCGATTAGCGTTTTTCTGTCCTGCGGCGCTTTCGCTTGGGCACAATCGATCTAAAACGCCCGCGCCGGGCATCAGGTGATGGGCTATTCTGAAGTGGTAGGTGAAGACGCAGACTGATGCGCAAGAGGATAGCGAGAACGCGTGGGGCGCGCTCCGAAGGGTACACGGTTAGAAAGATCTCCGCGCTGAGATCCAGCCCTTATGCCGTGTGAGGCAGTGACGCACAAAACGTCGCTGTGAGAGGCCTGATAAATCTCGTAAGCCGGAGACCAGCACCGGCCACCTACTCAACTTCCAAAGCCCGCCTTGTGCGGGCTTTTTCATGGCGTATCGATCCTGGCCCTGATGGCATGCCCCGCCAAACGCCACAGACTAAAAAGCCCGGCTGAACCGGGCTTTTTCACGTTTCAAGCACCCTCGCCAAGCGGCGAGGCACTGTGCTTACTGAACGTTGTTCAGCTTGATCACATCACCCGAAACCTTGGTGGTGTAACCGGTCAGGACGTAGGCCCAGAACCAGTTTTCCTGCACCTGGGTGTTGATCATGGCGTCGCCGCCCTTGGCCTTGATCGCCGCGTCTTGTGCGCGAACGAAACGGTTGTTCTGCTTGATCGGGATGCAACCGAGCAACAGCATGCCAGTGGCGGTCGCTTCGCTGTGGCCCAGGACAGTGTATTGGCTGCTGTCATAGTGCTGGGTCTTCATCGCGGTGCCGGTGCAACCTGCCAAAACCAGACCGAACAAAACAACGGCAACCACTTTACTGAGGTAATTCACGGTGTAACTCCATTAGAAGAAGCCGGGATCCGTCTCCCGAGCGGCGCATACTCTAACGGACGTAGTGGCAAATTGGTATCGCCGCTGCAACTTCCCTTTCAAATGGCTGACTGGACCACACCTCGCTCCTCCAGCAAACGCACAAACATGGTCAGGCTTTGCGACACCGTGCCGCGACGCCACACCAGCCAGGTGCGCAAATAACGGAAGGATTCCGACAGCGGCCAGATACTCACGGTGGTGCAGCCGGGCATGCTGTCGAGCATGCTGCGGGGCATCAGCGCCAGCCCGGCCCCGGCGCTGACGCAGGCGAGCATGCCGTGATAGGACTCCATCTCGAAGATCTTGCCGGGCACCGAAGCATCCTGGTTGAACCAGCTTTCGAAGTGGTGGCGGTACGAACAATTGGAGCGAAACGCATAGATGTTTTCGCCGTTGACGTCCCGCGCGCGGTGGATCGGCGCATGGTTGAGCGGTGCGATCACCACCATCTCTTCCTCGAACGCCGGCACGCCTTCCAGCGCCGGGTGCAGCACCGGGCCATCGACGAATGCGGCGGCCAATCGCCCCGAAAGCACCCCGTCGATCATGGTCCCCGAAGGACCAGTGGACAGGTCCAGCTCAACCTTGGCGTGCTTCTGGTTGTAGGCGGCCAGCAACTCGGGAATCCGCACCGCTGCGGTGCTCTCCAGCGAACCCAGCGGGAAAGACCCTTGCGGCTCTTCACCGGCCACCGTGGCCCGGGCTTCCTGGACCAGGTCGAGGATGCGCCGGGCGTAGTCGAGAAAACTCCAGCCGGCCGGCGACAGGCGCAAGCGGCTTTTCTCGCGGATAAACAGGTCAACCCCCAGATCCTGCTCCAGTTGCTTGATCCGCGTGGTCAGGTTCGACGGCACCCGGTGGATGTGCTGGGCCGCCGCGCTGATGCTGCCGTGCTCGGCGACGGCCTTGAAAATTTCGAGCTGGACCAGATCCAAGTCATTCTCCAAACGTGAACGTTGCGCTCAGTATTATTCAGTTTCCAGAAAACTACCACCGCCGTAACCTGAGCGCATCCCCACCCAGCAGGACGGTGCCATGACCCAGGTTTCCAGTCACACCCATGCGATTTCGATCAACCCCGCCACGGGCGAGCAGATCGGTCACTACCTTTTCGAATCCGCCGCGGCACTGGACGCCGCCCTTGCCCGCGCCGCCGCCGGGTTCAAGGCCTGGCGCCGCACGCCGGTCGAACAGCGCGCGCAATCGCTGATCGCCCTGGCTCAAGCCCTGCGCGATGACGCGCAAAACCTGGCACACATGATCACCCTGGAAATGGGCAAGCCCACCACCCAGGCCCGGGGTGAAATCGAAAAATGTGCGCAATTGTGCGAGTGGTACGCCGAACACGGCCCCGCCATGCTCAGTGCCGAGCCGACGCTGGTTGAAGGTGGCAAGGCGCGCATTGAATACCGTCCGCTGGGGCCGATTCTGGCCGTGATGCCGTGGAACTTCCCGATCTGGCAGGTGCTGCGTGGCGCCGTTCCAGCGCTGATCGCCGGCAACACCTACGTGCTGAAACACGCGCCCAACGTCATGGGTAGCGCTTATCTGCTGCGCGACGCGTTCCAACGCGCCGGTTTCGCCGACGGTGTGTTTGAAGTGATCAACGTCACGCCGGAGGGTGTTTCCACGGCGATCAAAGATCCACGCATCGCCGCCGTCACCCTCACCGGCAGCGTGCGCGCCGGCATGGCCATCGGCGCCCAGGCCGGTGCCGCCCTGAAGAAGTGTGTGCTGGAACTGGGCGGTTCCGATCCGTTTATTGTGCTCAACGACGCCGACCTCGACGACGCCGTCAAAGCCGCCGTGATTGGCCGCTACCAGAACACCGGGCAAGTCTGCGCGGCGGCCAAGCGCTTGATCGTCGAGCAAGGCGTTGTCGAAGAATTCACCCGCAAGTTTGTCGAGGCGACGCGCCAACTGGTGGTCGGCGATCCGCAGTCCAGCGCCACTTACATCGGCCCCATGGCCCGTTTTGATCTGCGCGATGAGCTGGACCAGCAAGTCCGCGACACCCTGGAAGAAGGCGCGACCTTGCTGCTGGGCGGCCAAAAGGCTGAAGGCCCTGGCAACTTTTATGAGCCGACCGTGTTCAGTAACGTCACCGACCAGATGACCTCGTTCAAACAGGAACTGTTTGGCCCGGTCGCCTCGATCATTACCGCCCGGGATGCCGAGCATGCCGTGGCGCTGGCCAATGACAGCGAGTTCGGCCTGGCGTCGACGATCTACACGCGCAATCTCGATCTCGCCAAACAGATGGCCGACGAGCTGGAAACCGGCGGCGTGTTCATCAATGGCTACTGCGCCAGTGACCCGCGCGTCACCTTCGGCGGCGTGAAGAAAAGCGGCTTTGGCCGTGAGCTGTCGCACTTCGGTGTGCGGGAGTTCTGCAACGCGCAGACGGTGTGGCTGGATCGCCGCTGATTGCACCGACATACCTGGGAGCGTTTAGCTCCCGGGTTTAATTCAGGTTGGCGGATTGCCCGGCCCTGGTCGAACAAACCATTGCCCGGTAATCCGCCCACCCCAGTGCTCCCCTTCCTGCTCCTGCTCCAACGTGAACCCCACGTCTTCATACAGCTTGCGCGCCGCATCCAGACCTTTGAACGTCCACAGCCGCGTTGCCGTAAAACCGCATTCGTCACAAAACCGCATGGCTTCAGCCAGCAAGCGCTTCCCGGCGCCTTGGCCCCGCGCGCTGTCATCCAGAATGAAACAACGCAGCACCGCGCCCCCCTCTTCGCCTTCACCATCGATGGCAATCGAACCGACGATGCGTTCGCCGTCCAGCGCCGCCCACACCTCATTGCGCGGGTTGTGCAGACGCCCCATCAATTCGGCCATGTCGGAGGCGACCAGGCTTTCGAACGGCTGACCGAAGTTCGCGACTTTGGCGTAGTAGCAGGCATGCATTTCGACGATGCGGCCGATGATGCCGGGACGGTAGCCCCGAGCAATCTGCAACGTCACCTTGGGCGGTTCGGTGCCCAGGCGTTGGGATTGCAGGGCTACAGCGTAATGGCCCAGGCCTTCACTGACGGCCTGTTGTTGCGCCGGGCTCAAGTGCGTCATGGCGGCACCGACCCGTTGGTTGGCGAAGGCATCCACCGCGCGCAAGGTCTGGCGGCCCTGGTCCGTGAGTTGCAGTTTTTTCGAACGTGCGTCCTGCTCATTCGGCACTTCTTCGATCTCGCCGGCCTCGATGAGCTTGCGCACCATGCGGCTGACGCTGGATTTTTCCAGGCCGAGCAGCGCCACCAGTTCCACGGCGGTCAGCGATTCGCGGTTGCCCAGTTCCACTAGGGTGTGCACGGAGGACGGCGGATAGTCGGTCGCCGCCAGGGTCGCCTGCATAAAACCCAACTCTCGCACCATCAGGCGCGACGCCGAACGAACGTGGTGGATCAGGTTGGAATCGGTCACGGCGCACACCTCCTGGGAAACAGTTATTTAGTTGTATCGCACAACAAAATATCCGTCAATCGAGGCGAGCGGTGTGATGACCGTCCGTAACCCTGCCCAAGGGCGCCCTGCGGCTTAACTATCCTTAACCACACAGAGCAATCCGGAGCCGGGATCTTGATAAGGAGCAGCCACTTCAACCGAGTACCCCATCATGAAAATGCTACTGACGGTCGAGTTCCCACCTGAACCTTTCAACACGCTGGTGCGCGCCGGCAAAGTCGGTGAAATCATCGGGCGCGTGCTGGAAAGCCTTAAACCCGAAACGGTCTACTTCACTGAACAGGACGGCAAGCGCGGCGGGATTTTGCTGATCGACGTGCAGGACGCCTCCGACATCCCGCGTTTCTCCGAACCGTTCTTTCTCAACTTCCAGGCCAGCTGCAAATTCCGCATCGCCATGAGCCCGCAGGATCTGCAAAAGGCCGGTCTGGAGGCGCTCGGCAAAACCTGGGGCTGATCAGGCCCGGCGTCCGCGACTGGCCAATGCAATGGCGAGCGCGACGACCATCAGCGCGGCGGCCACCGCAAACGTCATCCGCAGACCGGCAGCGACGGCTTCGGGGGCGGCCGTCGTCAGGTCGGTCGTCGCCGAAGCGAAGGCAAACACGGCACCGATCACCGAGGCACCGGTGATCAACCCGAGATTGCGCGACAAGCTGAGCAGGCCGGACATCACGCCGCGCTGCTCCGACGGTACGTCCAGCATCACCACGGTGTTGTTGGCGGCCTGGAACAGCTGATAACCCGGGGTCAGGATGATGATGGCCGTCACGTAGCCTGCCAGACCGAACCACGCCGGCAACACGGACAGCGCAATTGAACCCGCCGCCATGGCGACCAGCCCGAGGATGACCATGCCCGACGCGCCGAACCGGTCAACCACCCGCCCCGCCGGCAAGCCACTCAACGCGGAGATGACCGGACCGATCGACATCACCACACCGACCACGGCCAGGTTGAGTCCAAGCCCACGGGAAAGGTAGAACGGCCCGACCACCAGCGTTGCCATCATCACCGTCGACACCAACACGTTGGTGGCGAGGCTCCCGCTCAGCGATGCATCGCGGAACATCGCCAAACGGATCAACGGCGAATCCACCGTCGACTCGACGAACACGAAGAGGCCGGTGCCCAAAACAGCCCCGCACAGCAGCGCCACATTGAGCACACCAAAACTGCCCCGGCCCAGGGTCATGGCGAGGGCGTAGGCAGCCAGCGTCAACGCCAGCAGCAACGTGCCCACAGGGTCGAAACCACCACGCTTCGGCTCTCGGCGATCGGCTGGCAGATACAGCCAGGCGAGCGAGAACGTCAGAATCCCCAGCGGCACGTTGATCAGGAATATCGCCTGCCAGCCGAACCCGGCGATCAGCACGCCGCCCAGGGATGGACCAAGCGCGGTGCCAATCGCCGACATCGTCCCCAGCAAGCCCATGGCACTACCGGTCCTTTCCTTCGGCACCACCTCACCGATAAACGCCATGGACAGCGCCATCATGATCGCCGCGCCAAGGCCCTGCACCGCCCTGGCGCCAATCAGCAGCCAGAGCGACGGCGCCAGGCCGCACGCGGCGCAAGCCAGCGTGAACAGAACGATGCCCGTCAGCAGCAAGCGGCGACGGCCGATAAGGTCGCCGAGCCGTCCGACGCTGACGATCAAGGTGGTGATGGCGAGCAGATAGGCGAGGACGATCCACTGCACGGCCTGAAAGGACGCGCCGAACACTTCGGCTAACGCCGGCAAACCAACATTGGCGATGCTGGTGCCCAGCGATGACAACAGCATCGACAACGACAGGCTGGCGAGCACCCAACGCACCGAAGGTGTCCGTTGTGCACTGGCGGCGAGGGTCTGATCGGGGTGGGTCATGAAGGTGAGCTCCTTGGCTGGATGTCCACAGCGTACGGCCCGTCCTGACAAGGCGGAAGACGCACCGTTTGCACATTACTTGTGCACCAGACGCCATATCCCGTGCTAACGTCGCCACATGTCGATGCCCGATCTCAACTTGCTTATCACCCTGGATGTTCTGCTCGCAGAAGGCAGTGTCACGCGCGCCGCCAAGCGACTGCGGCTAAGCCCGTCGGCGATGAGCCGGGCGCTGGCGCGCTTGCGTGAAACCACCGGCGATCCGCTGCTGGTCCGGGCCGGCCGCGGTCTCGTGCCCACGCCCCGCGCGCTCGAATTGCGCGAACGGGTCAGTCAACTGGTGCAAGACGCCGAAGCGATCCTGCGCCCCGTCGAGCAGCTCAATCTGCAGCAATTGGTGCGCACCTTCACCGTGCGCACCAGTGACGGTTTTGTGGAGACGTTCGGCCCGGACCTGCTGGCTCGCATCAGCGAAGAAGCGCCGGGGGTGCGGTTGCTGTTCGTGCAGAAACCGAACAAGGACAGCACACCCTTGCGCGATGGGACGGTGGACATGGAAACCGGCGTGGTCGGAACGTCGATGGCGCCGGAGCTGCGAGCGCAGGCGTTGTTCCGCGACCGTTTTATTGGCGTAGTACGCCTGGAGCATCCGCTAAGCCAGGGCGACATGACCCCGGCCCGGTATGCGGCTGGCCGGCACATCGGCGTGTCGCGACGGGGCCCGGAGAAAGGGCCGACGGCGATTGATGACGCCTTGGCTGCGCTAGGGCTGGAGCGCGAGATTGTCACCGTCGTCGGCGGTTTCTCTACCGCACTGGCGCTGGTTCGCTCCTGCGACCTGATCGCCAGCGTGCCGGAACGCCATACCGCCAGCCTGCGTGCCGGCCTGCACAGTTTCGCCCTTCCGGTTGCCATCCCGCCGATCACCGTGTCCCTGCTCTGGCACCCCCGGCTCGATGCCGACCCGGCGCATCGCTGGTTGCGGGGGTGTATTCGGGAGGTGTGTGCCGAGCCGCTGTTGTAGCCCGCAACACAGCTTCTGTGGCGAGCGGCTTTTGTGGCGAGGGGGCTTGCCCCCGTTCGGCTGCGAAGCAGTCGTATAACCAGGCGACTCGGTTAGCCTGAAAAATAGTAAGGAGCCGCTTCGCGACCCAACGGGGGCAAGCCCCCTCGCCACAAAAGCCTCCCTTGGCCACAAACACATTCCTTGACCACAAAAGTCCTCCCACGCCTGCAAAAAACAGCTCCTCCCGCACGTCTTTATAAGCTCTTTATCCCCCCGCCCCCAATCCTGATAACAACTTACCAACCATCCCTCTAGGCTTTTCCTCAATGCAGGAGGAAACGCCATGGACTTTATCTTTGTGGTACTCGGTGCGCTGCTTTTCGTCAGCCTGATCGGTCTGGCCCGTGGCTGCGCGGCGCTCAACAGGAGGCGGTCATGACCGGTTTCTATCTGTTCGGCGGCATCATCGCGGCCGGGTTGCTGGTGTACCTGGTCGCCGCGCTGTTCTTTCCGGAGGACTTCCTATGACCACGCAAGCCTGGATCCTCCTCGGCGCTTTTTTGCTGGTGCTGGGTCTGTTGGCCTGGCCCCTCGGACGCTGGCTGACCACGGTGATGGAGGGTCGGTTTGCCCTCGGCGCGCGGATTGAATCGCCGCTGTATCGCCTGGCCGGGGTCACGCCCGAAGCGCAGATGAGTTGGCTGCAATATGCCCTCGCCCTGATCCTGTTCAACGCCCTGGGATTGCTGGTTGTTTACGCGCTGCAACGCTTGCAAGGCGTGCTGCCGTTCAACCCCCAAGGCTTCGGCGCCGTGACGCCAGACTCTTCGTTCAACACCGCCGCCAGTTTCGTCACCAACACCGACTGGCAAGGTTATGGCGGCGAATCGACCATGAGCTACCTGACGCAAATGCTCGCGCTGACCGTGCAGAACTTCCTCTCCGCCGCCACCGGCATCGTCGTGGCGGTGGCGCTGATTCGCGGCTTCGCCCGCCACAGCGCCAACAGCATTGGCAATGCCTGGGCTGACCTGACCCGCATCACATTGTGGGTGCTGCTGCCGCTGTCGCTGATCTTCGCGTTGTTCTTGGTCAGCCAAGGTGCGATCCAGAATCTTGCCCCCTATAAGGACGTCTCGACGCTGGAAGTCATGCAGTACCAGGCGCCAGTACTCAACGACGCCGGCCAACCGAAACTTGACGCCCAGGGCAGCCCCGTCACCGTGGCTGCCAGCACCGACAAGCAAACCATCGCCATGGGCCCGGTCGCCTCGCAAGAAGCGATCAAGATACTCGGCACCAACGGCGGCGGCTTCTTCAATGCCAACTCGGCGCATCCGTTTGAGAACCCCACCGCGCTGACCAATTTCCTGCAACTGATCGCGATCTTCCTGATCCCGACCGCGCTGTGCTTCGTATTCGGCCACATCGTCGGTGACATCCGCCAAGGCTGGGCGTTGCTGGCGACGATGACGATCATCTTCGTGGTCGCGGTGATCGCCGTCACCCACTACGAACAACTGGGCAATCCGCAGTTTTCCGCGCTGGGCATCGACACAGCGGCGGGCAATATGGAGGGCAAGGAACTGCGCTTCGGCATCAGCGCCTCCAGCCTGTTCGCCGCCGTGACCACCGCCGCGTCCTGTGGAGCGGTCAACGCCATGCACGACTCGTTTACGCCCTTGGGCGGTGCGGTGCCGCTGGTGCTGATGCAACTGGGTGAAGTGGTGTTCGGCGGCACCGGCTCGGGGCTGTACGGAATGTTGGTGTTCGCAATTCTCGCGGTGTTTATCGCCGGTTTGATGATTGGCCGCACACCTGAATATTTGGGCAAAAAGATCGAAGCCTACGAGATGAAAATGGTCGCCATCGCGATTCTGGTGACGCCGTTGCTGGTGCTGTTCGGCACCGCCATCGCGGTCATGGCCGAGGCCGGTCGACTGGGGATCGCCAACCCGGGCGCCCACGGGTTTTCGGAAATCCTCTACGCCTTCTCCTCGGCCGCCAACAACAACGGCAGCGCCTTCGCCGGGTTGTCGGCCAACACGCCGTTCTACAACACGATGCTGGCGATCGTAGCCTGGTTTGGCCGCTTCGGCGTGATCGTCCCGGTGCTCGCCATCGCTGGCAGCCTGGCGGCGAAGAAACGCCTGGCGGTCACCGGCGGCACCATGCCGACCCACGGCATGTTGTTCGTGGCGCTGCTGATCGGCACGGTGTTGCTGGTCGGTTTGCTGAACTACGTGCCGGCGCTCGCGCTCGGGCCCGTCGTCGAACACCTCAACCTGATCAAGTGAGACCACGACCATGACCCGCCAAGCGTTCTCCTTGTTCGACCCTAAACTCATTACCCCGGCCCTCGTCGAATCGGTGCGCAAACTCAGCCCCAGAATCCAGTGGCGCAACCCGGTGATGTTCGTCGTCTACATCGGCGCGATCATCACCAGCGCCCTGTGGGTTCAGGCCCTGCGTGGCCAGGGCGAGGCCAGCGCCGGGTTTATCCTGGCGATTGCCTTGTGGCTGTGGTTCACCGTGCTGTTCGCCAACTTTGCCGAAGCCCTGGCCGAAGGTCGCAGCAAGGCTCAGGCCGCCTCGTTGCGCGACCTGAAAAAGGAAACCTGGGCCAAAAAACTGCGCGAGCCGCACTACGGCGCCGAGTGGCAATTGGCGCAATCGAGCGGTCTGTGCAAAGGCGATGTGGTGGTGGTCGAGGCCGGCGACCTCGGCGACTCGATCATCCCCGCTGACGGCGAAGTGATCGAAGGCGCGGCCTCGGTGGACGAGTCGGCGATCACCGGTGAGTCGGCGCCGGTGATTCGCGAATGTGGCGGCGACTTTTCGGCCGTGACCGGCGGCACCCGCGTGCTCTCGGACTGGATCGTCATGCGCGTCACCACCAACCCCGGCGAAACCTTCGTTGACCGCATGATCGCCATGGTCGAGAACGCCAAACGGCAAAAGACCCCGAATGAAATCGCCCTCTCCATCCTCTTGGTGGCGCTGACCATCGTGTTCCTCGGCGTGACCGTGACGCTGTTGCCCTTCTCCCTGTTCGGGGTCTCGGTGGCCCAGGCCGGGACACCAGTGTCCATCACCGTGCTGATTTCACTGCTGGTGTGCCTGATCCCCACCACCATCGCCGGCCTGCTGTCGGCGGTCGGCGTGGCGGGCATGAGCCGCATGATGGAAGCCAATGTCATCGCCACCTCCGGCCGCGCCGTGGAAGCGGCCGGTGACGTCGACGTTCTGCTCCTGGACAAGACCGGCACCATCACCCTCGGCAACCGCCACGCCTCGGCGTTTTTACCGGCGCCGGGGATCAAGGAAGCGGATCTGGTGGATGCAGCGCAACTCGCCTCCCTCGCCGACGAAACCCCCGAAGGCCGCAGCATCGTGGTGCTGGCTAAACAACGCTTCAACCTGCGCGAACGGGACATCGGCGCACTCGACGCCCACTTCGTGCACTTCTCCGCCCAGACCCGCATGAGCGGCGTCGATATGGGCACGCGCCAACTGCGCAAAGGCGCCGGTGAAGCGATCCTGCGCCATGTGCAAAGTCTCGGCGGCCATTTCCCCGACGCCGTGCAAACCATCGTCGAAGACGTCGCGCGCCGGGGCAGCACGCCACTGGTGGTAGCTGATGGCGCCAAAGTGCTGGGCGTGATCGAGCTCAAGGACATCGTCAAGGGCGGGATCAAGGAACGTTTCGTCGAACTGCGCCGCATGGGGATCAAGACCGTGATGGTCACCGGCGACAACCGCGTCACTGCCGCCGCCATCGCCGCCGAAGCCGGGGTTGATGACTTTCTGGCCGAAGCCACACCGGAACAGAAACTCGAGCTGATCCGCCGCTACCAGGCCGAAGGTCGCCTGGTGGCGATGACCGGCGACGGCACCAACGACGCCCCGGCGCTGGCCCAGGCCGATGTCGCGGTGGCGATGAACTCGGGAACCCAAGCGGCGAAGGAAGCCGGGAACATGGTCGATCTGGACAGCAACCCGACCAAGCTCATCGAAGTGGTGGAAACCGGTAAACAAATGCTGATGACCCGGGGCTCGCTGACCACGTTCTCGATTGCCAACGACGTGGCCAAGTATTTCGCCATCGTGCCGGCGGCGTTCGTCACCACCTATCCATCCCTGGCGGCGCTGAACATCATGGGCCTGACCAGCCCCAATTCGGCGGTGTTGTCGGCGGTGATTTTCAATGCGCTGATCATCATTTTCCTGATCCCGCTGGCACTCAAAGGCGTGAAATACCGTCCGGTCGGCGCCGCCCTGCTGTTGCGGCGCAACCTGCTGATCTACGGGCTGGGCGGGGTCATCGTTCCATTCATCGGCATCAAAATCATCGACATGGCCCTGGCCGCTGTCGGTCTGGTTTGAGGGAGCTTTGTCATGAGCACTCAGTTACGTCCGGCGTTGACCCTGTTGATTGTCTTTTCACTGCTCACCGGCCTGGCTTATCCGTTGGTGACGACCGGCATCGCGCGGTTGGTGTTTCCCCATCAGGCGGCCGGCAGCCTGATCGAGCGCGACGGCAAAACCGTCGGTTCGCTGTTGATCGGCCAGGGCTTCAGCGATCCGAAGTATTTCTGGAGCCGCCCGTCTGCCACCAGCCCCATGCCCTATAACGCACAAGCCTCCAGTGGCTCGAACCTCGGCCCGCTGAACCCGGCGCTGATGGACGCGGTCAAGGGCCGGATCGAGGCGCTGCACGCGGCCGATCCCGGCAACAACGCCACGGTGCCCGCCGACCTGGTCTACAGTTCCGCCAGTGGTCTTGATCCGCAGATCAGCGTGGCCGCCGCGTTGTATCAGGCCGGGCGGGTGGCGCGGGTGCGTAACGTGCCGGTGGAGAAGGTCCGGCAACTGATCGGCGCGTATGCTCAAGGCACGCTGCTCGGGTTCCTCGGCGAGCCTCGGGTCAACGTGCTGGCCCTGAACCTGGCGCTCGACGCCGCCCACTGAGCGGCAACTCACACACGGTGAGGGTGATGGCCGAACAACGTCCTGACCCGGACCAGCTACTGGCCCGGATTCGCGAAGAGGAAGCGCAAGCCAAACGCGGTCGGCTGAAGATTTTCTTTGGCGCCAGTGCCGGGGTCGGCAAGACCTACGCCATGCTCGCCGCCGCCCATACCGCGCAGTCGCAAGCCATCAAGGTGCTGATCGGTGTGATCGAAACCCACGGTCGCGCCGAAACCCAGGCGCTGATTGAAGGCCTCGAAGTGCTGCCGCTCAAACGGGTCATCGATAAGCAGCGCACCGTCAGCGAATTCGACCTCGACGCCGCCCTCGCCCGCGCGCCGGGGCTGATCCTGATCGACGAACTCGCCCACTCCAATGCCGTCGGCTCGCGGCATCCGAAACGCTGGCAGGACGTGGAAGAACTGCTCAGCGCCGGGATCGATGTCTGGTCGACCATGAACGTCCAGCACCTGGAAAGCCTCAACGATATCGTCGGTGGCATCACCGGTATTCGGGTGTGGGAAACCGTGCCCGACCATGTATTCGATACTGCCGACGAGGTGGTGATCGTCGACTTGCCGCCCGACGATCTGTTGCAGCGCTTGAAGGAAGGCAAGGTCTACCTCGCGCAACAGGCCGAGCGCGCGGTGCAGAATTTCTTTCGTAAAGGCAACCTGATCGCCCTGCGGGAACTGGCGCTGCGGCGCACCGCCGACCGGGTCGACAGCGACATGTTGCAGTACCGCCAAAGCAGCGCGGTGAAACCGGTGTGGGGCACCCGCGACTCGCTACTCGCCTGCATCGGGCCCCATGAACAGGCGGAGAAAACCGTGCGTTCGACGGCGCGCCTGGCCGCGCAATTGAACGTGCCGTGGCATGCGGTGTTTGTCGAAACCCCGGCCTTGCAGCGCCTGCCCGAGGCCAAGCGTCGTCGGGTGCTGGCGACTTTGAAACTGGCCCAGGACATGGGCGCGCAGATCTCGACCCTGGCGGGTCAGGACATTGCCGAAACGCTGGTGAAATATGCGCGCATGCACAATCTGTCCAAGGTGGTGCTGGGACGTGACGAACGTCCACGGCGTAAGTTTTGGCGCCAGGTGCTGGCGGATCGGATTGGTGCGCTGGGCGCGGATCTGGATGTGATTCAAGTGTCGTTGCCTGCCTCCAGCCAGCGCCCGGAAAGCAAGCCTGAAACCCGCGAAAGTCCGATTCTGTGGTCGACGTATCTGTGGAGCGCCGGGATCTGCGCAGCGACAACGCTGATCGCCTTGCCGCTGGCGAACGTTCTTGAACAGGCCAACATCGTCATGCTGTTCCTGCTGGCGGTGGTCGCCGTCGCCGTGCGCTTCGGTCGTGGCCCGGCGGTGATGGCGGCGTTCATGTCCGTCGGCGCCTTTGATTTTTTCTTTGTCTCGCCGCGTTTTTCCTTCGCGTTTGCCGATGTGCAGTACCTGGTGACCTTCGTTGTGATGCTGGTGGTGGCGTTGGTGATCGGGCAGATGACCGCCGGCCTGACGTACCAGGCACGGGTGGCGCAACGGCGCGAAGACCGCATGCGCGCGCTGTATGACATGTCGCGTCTGCTGTCCGCCGCGCTGATCACCGAACAGGTGGCCGAGATCAGCGCGCAGTTTCTGTCCGCCGAATTCGGCGCCCGCTCGGCGTTGCTGGTGGCCGATGACAACAACAAATTGCTGGCGCCGATGGTCACCGGCGATGCCCCGCAAGTCGATCTGGCGATTGCCCAGTGGTCATTCGATAAAACCGAACCGGCCGGTTACGGCACCGATACCCTGCCCTCCAGCACCACGCTGTACCTGCCGTTGTCGGCGCCGATGCGCGTGCGCGGCATCCTCGCCGTGCAGCCCCGGGACACGACGCGGTTGGTGGTGCCGGAACAGCGGCGTTTACTCGATACCTGCGCGTCGTTGCTGGCCATTTCCCTCGAACGGATTCACTACATCAACGTGGCTCAGGACACGACCGTGCAAATGGAATCCGAGCGCTTGCGCAACTCGCTGCTGTCGGCGATTTCCCATGATTTGCGCACGCCGCTGTCGGTGATGGTCGGCCTCGCCGAAGCGCTCAAACTGACCCAGCCACCGCTGACCGGCGAAGCGGCCGAGATTGCCACGGCGGTGGGTGAATCGGCGCTGCGCATGAACACCCTGGTCAACAACCTGCTGGACATGGCGCGACTGGAGTCCGGCAAAGTGGTGTTGAATCGGCAGTGGCAACCGGTGGAAGACGTGGTCGGCAGTGCCTTGCGTGCCGTGCAGCCGATCCTCGGCGGGCGAACCGTGCACGTCGCCCTGGAGGATGACTTGCCGCCGGTAAGGATCGACGCGGTGCTGATCGAGCGCATCCTGATCAACCTGATCGAAAACGCCGTCAAATACACCCCGCCCGCCACCACTATCAACCTGGGCGCCTCGGCCACGCCCGATACGATCGAAGTGTGGGTCGCCGACGAAGGCCCGGGCCTGCCCCAGGGTCACGAAGAAGCGATCTTCAGCAAATTCATGCGCGGCAAAAAGGAAAGCGCCATCCCCGGCGTCGGCCTGGGTTTGGCCATCTGCCGGGCCATCGCCCAGGTCCATGACGGCACCATCGTCGGCGCCACCCGGCCCGAAGGCGGCGCGCGCTTCACGCTGCGCCTGCCCCGCGAAACCCCGCCCGTTATCGAATCCTTCGCCCCGCAGACTGACGAGGAACAGCCATGACCGACTCTGTGCCCCACGTCCTGATCATCGAGGACGAAAAGGAAATCCGCCGCTTCGTGCGCATGGCCCTGCAAGCCGAAGGCCTGGACGTACATGAAGCCGACACCTTCCACCGCGGTCTCATCGACGCCGGCACCCGCCGCCCGGACCTGATCATCCTCGACCTCGGCCTGCCCGATGGCGACGGCATCGACCTGATCCGCGACGTGCGCAGCTGGTCGCCGGTCCCCATCATCGTGCTGTCCGCCCGAGGCGCCGAATCGGACAAAATCCTCGCCCTGGACACCGGCGCTGACGATTACCTGGTGAAGCCGTTTGGCACCGGCGAATTGCTCGCCCGAGTGCGCGCCTTGCTACGCCGGCAGGCGAAAGAGGCCGATAACAGTTCAGTGCTGAGCTTTGGCGAGGTACGCATCGACATCGAACGTCGGGTAGTGGAACGCTCCGGCGCACCGCTGCATTTGACGCCGCTGGAGTATCGGCTGCTGGTACACCTTTGCTCGCATCCGAATCGGGTGTTGACCCATTTGCAACTGTTGAAAGCGGTGTGGGGGCCGTCGCATACGACGGATACGCCGTATCTGCGGGTGTTTATGGGAGGGTTGAGGAAGAAGGTCGAGGTGGATCCTTCGCAGCCAAGGCATCTGGTGACGGAGACGGGGGTTGGGTATCGGTTTATCCCATGACCCTGTAAGAGCAAAGCTTGCTCGCGATGAACGATGACGCGGTGTGCCAGGCCTGACACCTTCGCGAGCAAGCTTTGCTCCTACAGGGATCGGGGCTGATTTATGTGTAGGAGCGAGGCTTGCCCGCGAAGAACGATAACGCGGCGTGTCAGGCCCGACACCTTCGCCGTAGGAGCAAAGCTTGCTCGCGAAGAACGATGACGCGGTGTGTCAGGCCTGACGCCTTCGCGAGCAAGCTTTGCTCCTACAGGGATCGGGGCTGATTTTTGTGTAGGAGCGAGGCTTGCCCGCGAAGAACGATGACACGGTATGCCAGGCCTGACACCTTCGCCGTAGGAGCAAAGCTTGCTCGCGAAGAACGATGACGCGGTGTGTCAGGCCTGACGCCTTCGCGAGCAAGCTTTGCTCCTACAGGGATCGGGGCTGATTTTTGTGTAGGAGCGAGGCTTGCCCGCGAAGAACGATGACACGGTATGCCAGGCCTGACACCTTCGCCGTAGGAGCAAAGCTTGCTCGCGAAGAACGATGACGCGGTGTGTCAGGCCTGACGCCTTCGCGAGCAAGCTTCGCTCCTACAGGCTCATGCTAATATGCCATCACTCAATCAATGTAGTACGCCCGCATGGATGCCACGCTCCACCCCTTCCGCCGTTTCTCACTGTTCACCGTTGCGCTGATCCTCTCTGGATGCCAGACGACAAAACCCACACCTGTTAAAACCCCGCAACCAGGCCTCGCGGTGTTCAACAGTGTGTTGGTGGAAACGCCCGAGCCTAATTCGATCATCCGCGAACGGGACCGAATCACCTATGTCGTGGTGT
This sequence comes from Pseudomonas sp. Emmai, assembly GCF_055179735.1. Classification (NCBI taxonomy): domain Bacteria; kingdom Pseudomonadati; phylum Pseudomonadota; class Gammaproteobacteria; order Pseudomonadales; family Pseudomonadaceae; genus Pseudomonas; species Pseudomonas sp. Emmai. Next base: position 4,738,762 of record NZ_CM143685.1, read on the forward strand.
CATCACTGGGGCCGGAAGACCGCTATTTGGCGCGTTTCGACGCGGACTGCAAGCAGCCTGATGCGCAAATGGCCTACCGCAGCAAAGGCGGAATGTCGCGGTTTGCCATCGATCCGCGGGGTCGCACAGAGGAATCCTGGCAATTACCGGCGGAACAAAAGAGCCAATACCTGCAAAGCGCTCAGTTCAAGCAGGTTTGCGCCCAGACCGCATCGCCCGAATGGCGAGTGTTCTCGGCCCCGGAGCATCAGGATTGGCAGATGATCGACCGCGCCAGCCTGAAGGTAAAAGGTGATGAAGTGACGTTCTGGACGGCTCGAGTGCCGCCCGCCGAGTTGTTGCTACCTGACCAAACCAGCCTGTATGGGCAGGTACGCCAGCGGTGGACAGCCAACTGCTCGCGGCAAGAGCTGACGGCGCTGAGCAGTTTCTACCTGGATAAGCGCAGTCGCGTGATCGCGGGGGAGATGAAAACAAATCCTGAAGCCATCCGCTCGCAAAGCCTCTCAGCTGACGAGCGCCGGTTGCTTGAGCTGGGCTGTGGTACGCCGCAGTCGCTGGATCAATACGCACATTTCGATGGGCGTGAGCAGTCATCCTTTGAACTGCCTGTCCCCGTCGTTACTGCCCCGGTATTGAAAGCCATCGCGGCATTGAAGATGCCCAAACCGGAGAAAAGCATTCAGCACCTGCGCTTGGTGTTCAAGGACATGTCCGAGCCGAAACAGTTTTCAGAGGTCGGTGTGCGGTACAAGGGACGTGACGCCAGATACCAGCCAGAGGCGTCAGTTAATCAATTGCTTGAGCGCTTTAAAAGCGGACGAGAGCAACGGGCCAACGTTAGTTTCCGCGGCTTGATAAAACTGGCTGACAGTAAATTCACGACTGTCGCCGATCTGATAGAAATTGAAGACAGCGCCCTCTCGGACCTGCGCTTCGAAGGCGATTGGGCAAATATGCCGGTCGGCGCGCTTCTGAGCTACACCGTGCAGCGCCCCACAGAGCACTATGGCAAAGGTTTGGTGCCGGTCGACGACCGGTTCACTTGCGACGTCGAATCACAAAAGCCCGCCAGCGCGTATTACCCGAGCCTGACAGGGACTGCCAAGGTGTTCAGCTGTACGGGTGATGACTACCACCTCGGCCAGGGCACCGCTTTTTACGCCTACCTGGAAGCGTATGGCATGTTCGTGCCGGTTCGGTACGTCGCGAAGGATTGGCAAGGGGAATGGAGCATTGAGGCTTTGGAGTGAAGTGGTGTTTCCCCATAAATAATGGGGACTCCCATTAGCCGGTCTCCAATCAAGGCTAAAAGCCAACTCTGCCTGCAGTTTTTAACTTCGGGGGTTGTCCTCTCTCGCAACCTGCCCGGTTGAACCCGTCGTACCCGCTTTCTCGTCAATGGCTACGACCGAGTCGTGCCTGACGCCTTCGCCGTAGGAGCAAAGCTTGCTCGCGATGAACGATAACGCGGTGTGTCAGGCCTGACGCCTTCGCGAGCAAGCTTCGCTCCTACAAGGGATCGGGGCTGATTCATGTGTAGGAGCGAGGCTTGCCCGCGATGAACGATGACGCGGTATGCCAGGCCTGACACCTTCGCCGTAGGAGCAAAGCTTGCTCGCGATGAACGATGACGCGGTGTGTCAGGCCTGACGCCTTCGCGAGCAAGCTTCGCTCCTACCGGGGTTTCAGCGCTGCCTCGATCGCCGCGATGTCGATCTTGCCCATGGTCATCATGGCGTCGAATGCCCGTTTGGCCTTCGCTTGATCGGGGTCGGTGATCGCGGCCGACAGGATGCGCGGGGTGATTTGCCAGGACAGTCCCCATTTGTCCTGGCACCAGCCGCAGACGTTTTCCTTGCCACCGTTGCTGACAATCGCATGCCACAAGCGGTCCGTTTCGGCCTGGTCGTCGGTCGCGACCTGGAACGAAAACGCCTCGTTGTGCTTGACCCCGGAGCCGCCGTTCAACCCGAGACAGGGGATGCCCATCACGGTGAATTCGACGGTCAGGACATCGCCCTGCTTACCCGCCGGATAGTCGCCCGGCGCGCGATGCACCGCGTCCACCGTGCTGTCCGGGAAGGTTTTGGCATAGAAGGTCGCGGCCTCCAGCGCGGCGCCGTCGTACCAGAGGCAAATGATGTTTTTGCTGAGCATTTCGGTTCTCCAACGTTGAGACAGACCCGATCAGTCTAGCTGCGCATTTCGGCACCGATGGTCACCGGTCCGGGCCAGTCACCCAGGCCGATCTATACTCTTCAGTTGGTTATCGCTTTGTCATGCAATACGTCGACACCCGTGCGCCATGGGCGCACCCGTGCCAATCGCCAACGTAACCAGCCCGAGCCCGTGCGTCGTGTCGCCCAGGATCGAACGACCGGTCGTGCTTGATGGCTTTGTGGCTGATGGGTTATGGAGAACATCATGAAATACAAGTTTTTTTCAGGCGTTGTATTGGCACTCGCGGCGACGGTGATGGTGCCCAGTGCGCTGGCTGCGAAGGCGCAAGCCGTGGCGGCGGATGGTGCGGATCATGTCGGGGCGGGGTCGGTGGCTGCTGACGGTTCGGATCGCGTTGGGGCCGGTGCTGTTGCTGCTGATGGCTCGGATCGTGTTGGGGCCGGTGCTGTTGCTGCTGATGGCTCGGATCGTGTTGGGGCTGGAGCTGTTGCTGCTGACGGCGCAGATCGAGTCGGCGCTGGTGCTGTTGCTGCTGATGGCTCGGATCGTGTTGGGGCTGGAGCTGTTGCTGCTGACGGCGCAGATCGAGTCGGCGCTGGTGCAGTTGCCGCAGACGGCTCGGATCGCGTCGGTGCCGGAGCCGTTGCCGCAGACGGCGCAGATCGAGTCGGCGCCGGAGCAGTCGCCGCTGACGGCTCAGATCGCGTCGGCGCCGGAGCAGTCGCCGCTGACGGCTCGGATCGCGTCGGCGCCGGAGCCCTCGCCGCAGACGGCTCCGACCACGTTGGCGCCGGAGTCCTCGCCGCAGACGGCGCCGATCACGTCGGCTCCGCCCGCCTCGCCTACTCGCGCAGTGGCATAGGTTCGGATCGAGTGGCATCCTCGCTGATGGACGGCAGTTACTCCGACCAGTTCAACAGTCCGATCATCAATCAGTAACGCACGCTTTCACTGAGGGAAATGACCGTTTATGACGACGCAAACCGAAACCGCCCTCCTGGCCGGTGGCTGCTTCTGGGGCATGCAGGATCTGCTGCGACGCTATCCCGGCGTGGTGTCCACGCGGGTGGGTTATTCCGGTGGCGATGTACCGAATGCGACCTATCGCAACCATGGCAACCACGCGGAAGCGATCGAGATCGTGTTCGACCCGCAGCAGATCAGCTACCGCCAGATTCTCGAGTTTTTCTTCCAGATCCATGACCCGACGACCCAGAATCGCCAGGGCAACGACATCGGCGCCAGCTATCGCTCTGCCCTTTTCTACCTCAGCGATGAGCAGAAACAGGTGGCCGAAGACACCGTCGCCGACGTCGAAGCCTCCGGCCTCTGGCCCGGCAAGGTGGTCACCGAAATCAGCCCGGCCGGGCCATTCTGGGAAGCCGAACCGGAACACCAGGACTACCTCGAACGCTTGCCCAACGGTTACACCTGCCACTTCATCCGCCCAAACTGGAAACTGCCCAAACGCGGTTGATCACTGAACAGAGGCGGCTCGAATGAGCCGCCTCTTTTTTTTTGGGCGAAGTTCAGTGATGGGGACGCACCGTCAACGCCACCAGCCTGATCACAACAGGACGCACGACAAGGATGCACAGGAACGCCACGGGCATCGCCAACTGGTAAGCGTGCAGCGCATTACTTAGAAAATCCTGCTGAATACCGGAATTGGCCGCCGTAATCACAAACGACATCAGCAGCGCCATGATCGCCGCCATGTACAGGGCAAACACAAAGGGCGTCGCGCGGGCCGAAAGTTTGCGTGGGTTTTGGAACAGTGTTTTGGCGGTTGTCTTTGAATTCATATCAGACCTTATTGACCTTCGATTGATAAGGATCCGCACCATAACAAGCCAGGCAATCGCCAACTAGACGCTTATCCGTGAGTGCTTTATAAAGAGAAACTTACGAATCAGATCAGGCCAAACAATGAACTTGCTCGGCGCCATAGACAGCTTTATCAAGGTCGTTGAAGCCGGCTCCATCGTCGGCGCCGCCAAGACGTTGGGCGTCAGCGCCGCGGCCGTGAGCCAGACCCTCAATCGTCTGGAAACGCACCTGGACACGCGCCTGCTCCAACGCACCACACGCAGCATGGCGTTGACCGAGAACGGCACGGCGTACTACGAAAAAGTGAAACACATCGCGCGCGATCTCGAATCGGCGCACAGCGCAATCACCCACGCACACACCCCGCTGCAAGGGCGCCTGAGCATCGCGTCTACCTCGGCGTTTGGCCGGCATGTCTTGGCAACCGTCATCGCCGGCTTCGCGGCGCGTTACCCGCGTCTGATCCTCGAACTCTCCACCACCGATCGCAAAATCAATCACATTCAGGAAGGCATTGATCTGAGCCTGCGGATCAAGCCGCAACTGGAAGAAGGGATCGTCGCGCGCAAGATTGTGTCGGTGCCGTTTATCATCTGCGCCTCCCCCGCTTATCTGGAACGCGTCGGCTGGCCGCACGCCCCGGAAGATCTGCAACAGCACGCCTGCCTGGCATTTCGTTATCCGCTGGACGGGCGTTTTCTACGCTGGGGTTTTATCCGCGATGGACAGCGGTATGACGCAACGATCAACGCCACCGCCATCAGCGACGACATTGACGCGCTGGCGCAAATGGCGATCCGCGGCGCGGGCATTACCCGCCTGGCCGAGTTCGTGGCTGCGCCCTACCTCGACAGCGGGCAACTCGTTCCGCTGTTCGAACATCGCGACGCCGCAGCCTATGCCTACGCCGAACCCCTCGACATATACGCATGCGTCCAGGAACGCGCCGCCCTGACGCCCAAGGTCAAGGCGTTCATGAGTTATCTGGCGGAGTATCTGGAAACGCGCTGGCCGATGGACGCTGGCGACATCGAAGAAAGGTAGAATGCCTTCCACCAGGACGACCCCATCAGCGCGATATAGATCATTCAAGACCTGACAAACCGAGTAGAAAACATGAATCGTCGTAAAAAAATCACCCAGTTATTAAAGGCCCACGCCAAAAAGGCCAGTGCCAAACTGGCACCGGCCAACAAGTCCAAATACATCAGCAAAGCCGACCGATTGAAACTGGCTGCCGAGCCGGGTCAAGACGCAATTGTTCCAGCCAACGATGCTGTCGATTGAAATCACGTTCGTATCAGAAACGTGAAACTTTCATGGCCGTGCCCGCCGCTGCCGGGACAGGCGCAATACCCGCTATTCTCAATACACACGCCCACCAACACGCCTCCAGCCTGTTGATACAGGGGGACATGGCATGACCGGAAAAACAGCGCGCCACTGCTCGTCATGGGGCCTTCCCTTCCTGCTCGCCATCACCCTTGCGCTGATAGCGGGATGTGCCGGCCATCGCCATTCGACCTCAAGCGTCGGCTCAAGCTGCTATGCCAAAGCGCTACCCACATCCGGCGAAGGCGGCCTGGCCTGGGGCGACACCTTGAGCATGGCGCGGCAAAAATCCCTGAATAACTGCATGCGCTATGCCGGCCGATCCGGTGGCACGCCGAGTACTTGCCAGGTGGTGTTGGCGCAGTGCAAGAAATAACTGGCGGCGGCCGCTGATTCAGCGGCGCCACCGGGTCACTCGCCAATCAGGCTTTGGCCGCCATCGCGGTCACTTCCACCCGCATCCCTTCGACGGCCAAAGCAGCCACGCCAACCGCGGCGCGGACCGGCCACGGCTTGGCGAAGAAGCGCTTGTACACCTCATTGAAAGCGGCGCGGTCGGCCATGTCAGTCAGGTAGATGGTCAGGTGCAACACCCGATCCATCGAACTGCCCGCGCCCTCCAGCGCCACCTTTAGCGCCTGCAAGGTGCATTCACTCTGTTCGATGATACCGCCCAGCTCCAGGCTGCCATCGGCGTGGGTGGGAATCTGCGTGGAGACTAGCAGGCCGCCAAAACCGGCGACGTCGGAGGAGATGGAGTCTGCGTCTGGATCGGGGGTGAAAGCGATGTCTTGGTTTGCCATGAGGTTCTCTTATTCGAGGTGAGAAAAGGCTGCCAGTTTACAGCGCATCGACGGCTTGTTCGCAGATTGGCGCAAAAAGCGCGCCTCGACCACTCGTCGGCCAGTGGCCCTGAACTTTCTGACGGCGTGATGCTACCCGGCCGGTTCGGCGAGACCTGCTCGTCAAACCCGGCGCCCTGCTAAGAACATGGAGCACTTCAGACACCATGGCACGCGATGTATATTTCACACATTCGAGCCATCAACCCATGGCTAAAGAGGATGTACATGAAGTTCAAAGACACCCCGTCTCCCGCTGGCCGTTCCACCACAGGGCTGAAGCAGGACGAGTTTACGCAACAGCAGAAAGCGATCGTGCGGTTGCGCAGCAATGTCATCAAGTCCCCGGCAGACGAGGAATGACCGCTCAGCGCCCTGCCCTGACCGCCCGCGAGGTGTGCCAGTTATTGCGCGATGCAGCCTTGGGCACTCGCGCTTTGCAGTGCCTCGACACATTCTGCGCTTCGGGCCAGGTAATGGTTGATATCGAAGGCTGGCGCCTGACCCTCGACCTCGACGGCAATCATTTGCGCCACTGCCAAAACTGCCAGAGCCCGGACGGCCGCGAAGTCACTTTCGAGTCCTGGCATCGTTACGGCACCGACCCGGTCAGTTTGCTCAGCACCTGGGAATTGGCGCAGATCGAGCGCTTGCTGGCGCCGGGCTACGCATAAGCTCCAATCACCCACTTCACTTTTTCCAGGGCCAAACGCAGCGCGCCCATGTCGGCAGAACCCAGCGCCAGGCGGATGGCGTGCGGAACATGGGCCGACGTCGCAAACGGCTCGGCGGTCGACACCGACACCTGCTCACGCATCAGTTCCTTTACGATCTGCTCCGCCCGCGCATCCTCGGGCAGCGGCAGCCACAGAAAATACGACGATGGATGCCCCACCCACGGCAGCCCCGCCAGCACCTCGCGGGCCATCGATTGCCTGGCTTGCGCGTCCAGACGCTTTTGCGCTTCCAGCTGTGTGACGGTGCCGTCATCGAGCCACGTGCTCGCGATGGCGGTCAATACGCCCGGGGTGTTCCAAGTGGTCGCCCGAATCGCTCGTTCCAGGGCGGGCACCTTTTCGGCGGGGGCGGCAATGAAGCCCACGCGCAGCCCGGTGGCGACACTTTTCGATAACCCGGACACGTAAACCGTGCGCTCGGGGGCCAGGTACGCCAAGGGTGCCGGCGGGTTCTCGGCCAGGAAAGCGTACGCCGCATCTTCAATGATCAGCAGGTCATGCTGGCGCGCAATCGTCACCAGGGCCTCGCGTTGAGCGGCATCCATCACCCATCCCAGCGGGTTGTGAATCGTGGGCATCGAATACACGGCCCGCACCCGTCGCTGGCGGCACAAACGCTCCAGCGCCTCCAGATCCGGACCGTGCTCGAGCACCGGAATGGGCAGCACTTCCAGGTGCAGCGACTCGGCCAACACCTTGAACCCCGAATAGGTCAACGCATCGGCGGCAATCACATCACCGGGTTGCAGCAGCGCCATCATCGTCACCGCCAATCCATGCTGGGCACCGCTGACCACCAGCACCTGTTCAGCCTCCACCGTCAGCCCTCGCGTGCCCAGATGCCGGGCGATCGACGCACGTTCATGCGTACGCCCCGCGTGTGGCTGGTAGCGCAGCAACGACTCAAGATCGCCGGACGACGCCAGTTGACGCAGCGCACTGCGCAGCAGGTCGGCTTGCCCGGGAAGCGACGGATAGTTGAAATTGAGATCGGTCATGCCCACGGCAACGACTTTCTGATCCATCCCCAAACCCGGCGGCAACGAGGTTTCGCGCACGAACGTGCCGCGCCCCGTTTCCCCGCTGACCAGGCCCATGGCTTCAAGCTCGGCATACACCCGCGAGGCGGTCACCAGCGCGAGCCCTTCCGTGGCCGCCAGTTGGCGGTGGGTCGGCAAGCGCGTGCCCGGCAACAGTTTTCCCGACCTGATGTCAGCCGCAAAAGCATCCACTAATGTTTTGTACCGTGAGCGAGGCATACGGAAATGTATCCATGACGATTTTTTGATTGTAGTGATTTTCGATCATACGATGGATCACGGCACATTGAGTGGGACCTCATCATGGAACAGACATCGAAGCTGCAAAACCCGGCCACGGCCAAGACCACGAGCGGATGGCTCAACGGACTGATCGGCGTCATCATCTTCAGCGCCTCGTTGCCCGCGACCCGAGTGGCCGTGCTGGAATTCGATCCGGTATTCCTCACCGTTGCCCGGGCGACCATTGCCGGACTTCTGGCGCTTTGCTTGCTGGTGCTGTTCAAGGAAAAGCGCCCCGCCAGACATCAACTGCTGCCCTTGGCCATCGTCGCCATCGGCGTCGTCGTGGGGTTTCCGCTGCTGACCGCGCTGGCGTTGCAGTACGTGACCTCGGCACATTCCATCGTCTTCGTCGGCCTGTTGCCGCTCGCCACTGCGGTGTTCGGTGTGTTGCGCGGTGGCGAGCGTCCACGGCCGGTATTCTGGTTTTTCTCAGGACTGGGCAGCCTGTTGGTGGTGGGCTTCGCGGTGTCCCAGGGGCTGACGGCCTCCCCTACCGGCGACCTGCTAATGCTGCTGGCGATCATCGTCTGCGGCCTCGGTTATGCGGAGGGCGCGAAGCTTTCAAAAACACTGGGCGGCTGGCAGGTGATCAGTTGGGCACTGGTGCTGTCGCTGCCGGTCATGGCGCTGCTGAGCGTGTTCAAGGCCCCGCCTTCGTTCGCCACCATTTCTACACCGGCATGGCTGAGCCTGGCGTACGTATCGATCTTCAGCATGTTGATCGGTTTCGTCTTCTGGTATCGCGGCCTGGCCCAAGGCGGGATTGCCGCGGTCGGTCAGCTTCAGTTGCTGCAACCGTTTTTTGGCCTGGCGCTGGCGGCTACGTTGCTGCATGAACAGGTCAGCCTGGGCATGCTTGGGGTGACGGTGGCGGTGATTCTTTGTGTGGCGGGGGCGCGAAAGTTTTCGAGATAGACACACGGCGCAGTCCTCCACCCGTATGAGCAACAACCGAGGCTGTCCATTGTTCTTTACCCCTGCGGATGGGATAGCATTGCCCGTTTTCGGCAAGGGAAATGCTGATGCAGCGCATCGTGATACTGGGCAACTCGGGGAGTGGCAAATCGACCTTGGCGCGTGAAATAGGCAATCGTCTTGATTTGCCGGTGGTCCACCTCGATACGTTGTTTTGGGAACCCGGTTGGGTCGAAGCGGATACCGATATTTTCCGCGCACGGGTTCGGCAAGCCGTCGCCGGGGACGCCTGGATTTGTGAAGGCAATTACTCCACAAAGACCTTCGCGTTAAGGCTGCCCCGGGCGGATCTCATCATCTGGCTCGATACACCGCGCACTACCTGCTTGCGGCGAGTCATTCTGCGCAGCGTGCTGAACCGACCACGCGCCGATCTTCCGGCAGGCTGCACCGAGAGGCTGGACAAGGAATTTTTCGGTTTTCTGAAGTATGTCTGGGATTTTGACCGCACGAGACGCCCCCGCACCGAGGCTTTACGCCTGGCCATCGGGCCGCTGATTCCGGTTGTTCACCTTCGAAGTGCTGCGCAGATTTCCGGTTTTCTGGCTGGCCTGAATCGACGTAGCGCTGGAGGAACTGGCCCATTGGGACAACTTCCAACTGCTGCTGAAAGAGCGAACATTCAGATCGCGCTGGCCGAGGCGTTTGTCGACAGCGCCGTCGATTACGCGTTTATCGCTGAGCGAATCCGCGGCTATGACCTGAACGTCGTGGAAGACATCCTCTACTCGGAAGTCGCTCCGGTATGTTTCAGCAACCTTGAAACGCCTGTCCCCCCGATCTGGACAGGCTTCAAGGACGAATGGCTATTAAGTGAAATTGAAACGACACTGCAAGCGCGGGCACGCAGTGGTACGCGCCGCGCAGTGGCCAAATTGAAAATCGCCTGGCTGCGCTATAGCTACGGTTATGTCTGGAAAGAAATCATGAGATTCATCGACTGAAATCCTCAAGGGCTCTGCCTGATTCGTCGGGATAAGCGATTACTTCAAGAGCATGAATTGATCCATGGAAGATGACTTCTATACCCGGTACATGCGCTTTCAGACACCTGACGCCGCCATTGCCCCACGCGAACAGGCGCCGATGCTCGCTCAGGAGCTAGCCTGGGCGCAGCAGCACGCGTCCATGCACCGCTTCAGCTGGATCACCGTGATAGTGCCGCCGCTGTGCTTGGGTCCGGTTTTGCCGGGCATCGCGTTTGTAGTGGGCCTGTTGCTCTATCGAACGTTATTCGCCTCCGACCTGGATATCGACGGGATCGTCGGCGCGTCCTTTGGCTGGCTCGCGCTCGCGACGCTGCTGTTCATGGTTGCCTGGGGGTTACGCAACTTCCTGCGCGACACCCACGACCCGACCAAACGCTACTGGCAATCCATGCCGGATCAAGGGCTGGTCGAGCTTGAGCGGCATACGTTGATATCCGGTTTCAGCCTGTGGTCCAACGACTATGATCCGGACTGCAACGCCATCATGCGCTGGAGCAACGGCAAGCTTGAAAGCGTGCAAGACAGCGGCGTGGCGCAATGGCTCCTGGCCAAGACCACGGCGGGCCACTGGCTGGTGCTCAAGGAACAATATCCGGGCGACTTCAGCTACGCCCGGGTCGGGAAAATGCCCTCGCCGGACAAGCACATGCAACCCGGCCAGCAATTGGCGATCGCCTTCGCCCCCGGCACCAACCTCCCCCTCGGCCGGCGCTTCAGCGGCGCACCGCTACCCCTGATCGACACGCCGTATTGGATGTCCGCCGAAGAGCTCAAGCGCCTTGTCGAGGTGGCTCATCACTGGACGTTTTTTCCGCCGGATCGCTACGCCGTGGTGAATGACCAGGATGCCGGGTGGGTGCAGCGGTTGGTGGACAAGGCGCAAGCCAGTGTCGGGCCACAGCCGGAGTTGCGCGCGCCGACGGTGGTTTAGTGATGTGGGGTTGGTTGGGGGATTACGGGCTTTGTGATGGGCGGTAATCGGCCACTAGCTGCCAACGGCTTTCGACTAGAAGCGGAAGTTCATCAATGATCACTTTTCACCCCATTGCTGCCAGTGGCGTAATTGCGTTTGGATGTTTGTTAGTAGAACACTCCGCGAGCCGGGAAGATCGCCTGAGCTTCTCCGTGACCCATGGGTCTTCAACACGACCTCCCGGTATTCGCGTGTCGATATCAGACACGATCTTGGCGCAATCAGGCTACTGAATCGTCGGGAAGGCCGGCTAAGGTGACGTGTCTTCGTATCAAAATAACCCCACTCAAATCATGGGGTTGATAAGAACTGCGGCGGTTGGACAGGCCTCTTTCGGGAGTTTCTGCAGGCAACGATGGTGATCGATTGTGTGCTCGGTCAATTTGCTTAAATGTCGATCAGCAGAGAACAAAAAAACCAATGATTAGCCCGAACTCCATGGATTCGAGTAGCCAATTGGCGCAGGGCTTCAAGCCTCGTCACGTCACAATGCTGTCCATCGCCGGGATTATCGGCGCCGGTTTGTTCGTAGGTTCAGGACACGCCATTGCCGCGGCAGGGCCGGCGGTCCTTCTCGCCTATTTATTTTCAGGTTTGCTCGTTGTTCTGGTCATGCGCATGCTCGGTGAGATGGCGGTGGCCAACCCGGACACCGGTTCATTCTCCACCTATGCCGACCAGGCCATCGGCCGCTGGGCTGGTTTTACCATCGGTTGGTTGTACTGGTGGTTCTGGGTTCTTGTGATTCCTATCGAAGCGCTGGCGGCCGGGCATGTGTTGAACCAATGGTTTGCCCAAGTCGATGCCTGGCAGTTCGCGTTGGGCTCGATCATTGCGCTGGTGGTGACCAACCTGTTCAGCGTGTCCAAGTATGGTGAATTCGAGTTCTGGTTCGCCATGGCCAAGGTCGTGGCGATCATCGGTTTTATCGGCGTCGGTTTTGCCGTGTTGGTGGGCTGGGTGCCCGATCGGGAAGTCAGCGGGTTGAGCGGACTGATGGCCGAGCACGGCGGATTTGCGCCCAACGGATTGTCAGCGGTAGTCGGCGCGTTCATCACCATCATGTTCAGCTTCATCGGTACTGAAGCGGTGACCATTGCGGCCGCTGAATCGAACGACCCATCGCGAAACATTGCCAAGGCCACGCGTTCGGTGATCTGGCGTATCGGCGTGTTTTACCTGCTGTCGATCTTCGTGGTGATCTCCGTGGTGCCTTGGAACGATCCGCTGCTGGCCTCGGTCGGCTCTTATCAGCGCGCCCTGGAAATCATGAATATCCCCCACGCCAAGTTCATGGTCGACATCGTCGTCCTGATCGCCGTGGCCAGTTGCATGAACTCTTCGATCTACATTGCCTCTCGGATGTTGTACTCGCTAGGCCGGCGTGGTGATGCACCGAAAGCGTTGAAGGCCACCTCCTCGGAAGGCGTGCCACGGGCCGCTGTAATCGCCAGCACCGTGCTCGGCGCGTCGATCACCGTGTGGAGCTACTTCATGCCCGCTGGACTGTTCGAGTTTCTGTTAGCCAGCTCTGGGGCGATTGCCTTGCTGGTGTACCTGGCCATCGCGGTGTCGCAGTTGCGCATGCGGCGGATACTGCGTCAGCGCAACGTCGAACTGACCTTTCGCATGTGGCTGTTTCCATGGCTGACCTGGCTGGTGATCGTGTTCATCTGCGCAGCGCTGGCGGTCATGATGATCACCCCGCAACATCGCACGGAAGTTACCACCACCATTGGCCTGGCGTTGGCGATTTCTCTTATTGGTCTCGCGACGTCGCGCCATCCCACGCCGGTGGCGAGGGTCACGTCGGTGGGGTAGGCGTTTACACCGAACCCAATACTCCCTTCACGAATGTCGGAGGGAATGACAGACGCCTGCGTCGCAGACCGATTTTTATGAGGACATGATGTCATCGCTCCCTTCCGTGGCCGACGGTACGACCCAATCCGTCGGGTTTCTGCTGTTGGACAAATTCACCCTCATGTCTCTGGCGTCCGCTGTCGAGCCATTGCGCATGGCCAATCAACTGACGGGACGAACGCTGTATCGCTGGCATACCTTCAGCCCCAATGGAGCGGCGGTCTGGGCCAGCGACGGCGTGCCGATCACGCCGGATGCGTCGTGGAGCAATCCCTCCGTGGCGGATACGGTCATCGTCTGCGGCGGTGTCGGCATCCAGAGCTCGATTACCCAGGAGCACACGAGGTGGCTGCAAGCGTTGGCGCGACAGTCTAAGCGCTTGGGCGGGGTGTGCACCGGTAGCTGGGCTCTCGCCAAAGCCGGGTTGCTCGATGGCTACGAGTGCAGCGTGCATTGGGAGTTTCTGGCGGCCATGCAGGAAGCTTTCCCGCGCGTAAGCGTCAGCACCAGTCTCTTTACCCTCGACCGCAACCGTTTCACCAGCTCCGGAGGCACCGCGCCGTTGGACATGATGCTGCACCTGATTGCTCGTGATCATGGTCGTGAACTGTCCAGCGCTATCTCCGAGATGTTCGTCTACGAGCGCATCCGCAACGAGCAGGACCATCAGCGCGTGCCGCTCAAACATGTGATCGGCACGCACCAGCCCAAGCTGCAAGAAGTCGTGGCGTTGATGGAAGCCAATCTCGAGGAACCGATCGACCTGGATAATCTGGCGGAGTATGTCGACCTGTCACGTCGACAGCTGGAGCGGCTGTTTCAGAAGTACCTGCAATGCACGCCGTCGCGCTACTACTTGAGGTTGCGGCTTATTCGAGCGCGCCAACTGCTCAAGCAGACTTCTTTGTCGATCGTTGAGCTGGCGTATGTCTGCGGTTTCGTCTCCACACCGCATTTCTCCAAATGCTATCGCGAACACTTTGGCGTGCCGCCCAGCGACGAACGCTCAGGTTCTGAAATGAGTCGTAAGCAGGCAACGCAGCTGTCACCGGTCAAACCGCTGACAACGCTCGATCAGGCAAGGAATGAATCGACGTTTGCCAGTGTTCGAATGATAGAGCGTGCCGATCTGGCATCAACGGGCTGATCGATTGATGGGCTCAGCCAAAAGCTTACCTATGTGGCTCCACCAATCGCGCAAGATCGCCTTACCTGTCCGGGGGTTTGTATCGTCGAATTGCCGGGTTGAGCTCGGGCGAAATTTCCGGGCAAGGTCTTCGGAAGTTTCCTTCAAGTTGTGGCGGCTTTGGTGAACTGGTGCGCGGTGAGTTCGATCGGTAGGCTTTGGTGGTCGCTGCATATTCAGTGACAGGGTGTAGGAACCCTTCAAGACTTTTAAGGTGACATTGGCGTCGATGCTTGATTGCGGCCGTTGAATTGCGTCCGTAAGATTCGTTGCGGCGGCTGTGTGCGGGCACGCTTCGGTGTGGTCGAGTTTCGCCTTAAAAGTCTCGATATTCCTACCCTGCACATAGCTGCCACCCTAACCTGTAGGAAGGTGGATGGCAGTTTCCATCACACTTTTAAGGTTCGAAAATGACAACACTGCATCCCGATCCACCCTACGAAAAACCAGTTCCCCACCCCGAAAGCCGCTTCATGGCGCTCACCAACCATTGCGACGACATGCCGACCTTGTTCGTCGACACCCGCGCGCCGCTCGATGTTTTGTATGACGCTGCCAACTACCGAATCCGCGCGGTCACCCAAGTGCTGGAGAACCTGTCCATGCGCAATTCCATCGAATGTGAATCCTTCATCCTCAGCGACTTTGCCCTGCTGTGCGCCATACCGTTGCGCGATGGCTGCGATGTGCTGGATGTGATTGGCCGGCGGTTACGAGCGATGCCGTCGGAGTAGCCTGATGACCCTTCCCATGCTTTGTGTGGGAAGGGTCATGGTGGACAGGTTGGTTGTTTTTGGGTTGACTAGCTGCCGCTCTCTGAGGACAGCAATCGGTCAATAACTGCTTGTCACGATAGGCAGCAATCGACCCAGAGTGTGTAAAAACGCTCATAACCTGATCGTCTTGAGCCATTGACGTTCGTTGGCTGAGCGATCGCACGGTCAATGCTTCGAGTCGCATCGGTCGCGACCTAGAACACGTAACGCTGTTTTTACAGCCTCTGGGATGGGCCAAAGCCAGCCTTTTTATGCCGACAGCGCCTTCATTAAACCGTTAGCACCAATGATTTTCATGACCCGTTTCAAGTTGTAGGCGAGCACATTCAAGCTCATCTCCGCGCTCACCCCAGCCAGCTTTCGTGTCAGGAAGTGCGTTGCACCCATCCATTGTTTGAGCGTCCCGAAGGGATGCTCAACAGTCCGTTTTCGGACGCGCATCATCTCCGGTGCTTTGCTCAGCCGAAGCTGCATTTCCTCCAATACAGCTTCATGCTCCCAGCGTCGCACTCGTCGTTCCGTGCTCGGGGTGCATTGCGACTTCAACGCGCAGCCCTGGCATTTCGAACTCCAGTAACGATGCAAATTCAGGCCTTTTTCAACGTAGGAGTAGTGCCAGACCAGCGCCTCGCCAGCCGGGCAAATGTATTCGTTTTTTGCCGCGTCATAGATGAAGGCATCGTTATTGAAACGCCCGTCAGCCTTGGCTCCAGAGGTCATCGGTTTGGGCACATAGGCGGTGATACCGGCATCGTGACAAGCGAGGATTTGTTCGCTTTTGAAGTAACCTCGGTCCGCCACTACCGACAACGTTTCTGACGCCATCGCCTCGCGGGCTTGCTTAGCCATCGAGCTGAGTTGATCGCGGTCGGAACCAACGTTGGTCACCTCATGCGCAACGATCAAATGGTGCTGCGTGTCGACCGCTGTCTGCACGTTATAGCCAACAATTCCCGTGCCGCGCGTCATCATGGATCGGCTGTCTGGATCGGTCAGTGAGACCTGTTTATCCGGTGATTCATTGAGCTGGATTTCGATCGCCTGAAGCTCCTTCATTTGAGTTTTGAGCTTGGCGATTTTCTCTTCCAGCCGCACGGCACTGGGCTCGGAAGATGGAGGTTCTTGCCGATCGGCAGCATCGAGTGCTGCCAGGTAACGATTGATACTCGATTCAATTTCTTCCATGCGCCGTTTCAGTTTGGCGCTGGTGAAATTGCGGTCGCGGTTGTTGACGGCTTTGAACTTACTGCCATCGATCGCGACCAGATTTTCTCCGAATAATCCCAACTGCTGACACAGCACAACGAACTGGCGACAGACGCCTCGAATGGCCTTGCTGTTGTCCTTTCGGAAGTTGGCGATGGTCTTGAAATCCGGCATCAAACGTCCGGTCAACCACATCAGTTCGACGTTGCGTGGGCTTCTCGCTCCAGGCGTCGGCTCGACTGGATGCGGTTGAGATAACCGTAGATGTAGATCTTCAACAAGACCGAGGGATGGTAAGCAGGTCGGCCAGTGTCGGCTGGAATGACACCTTCAAAACCCAGATTGACCAGGTCGAGTTCGTCGACAAAGACGTCGACTACGCGCACCGGATTGGTATCGCTGACGTAGTCGTCGAGGCTCTCGGGAAGTAAGGTGCCTTGGCCTCGATGTTCACCTTGGATAAAGCGCTTCATGGGCGATCCTTGCGATGAAATCCTCAGAAATCATAGCAAAGGTTCGCGGAGGCGTTTTTACACACTCTGGACCCATTGCGGCCATTCACGGCAGTCATTTATTGGCCAAAACTTGCCCATTTTTAGGCCCCGAGCACGAAATGGACAATTAGCGCATCCAGGCACGAAGAGCTTCGAACTCAATTGGGTTCGGATGGCGCAGTCGGGCGGCTAAAGATTCCTCTTCTTCTTGAGAAATGAAAGCTTTGACAATTTTCGGGATACTTCGAGGCCCAGCCTGGTAGTTCATGGCAACACACTGTCGACTGAAAAGAGCCTCAAGAAGTGCATAATCTGCGGGTAGTAGAGCCGATTGGATCAATGCCACTTCACTTTTCAGTGCAACACTGAAGTCTGCTTTAGGCGGTAGCCAAGATAGATCTCTAGCGACGCGCACGTATTCCCTTGTCACGAACGAAGAGATATCGGCATGGGCAAGTGGGGATGGCTGTGCAAAATGAAGTACCTGAGCAATCCCCGAAGCGCCGTTTTCCAATCGAACCACGCAGTAAGGCTCACCACCGCCTGTAGCCGCAAAGGGAAGAAAGGTTCGACCTTGCTGGTCATCAGGATTAAGCCACTCATTGATTTCTCGCTCGGCCTGTTCGGCATCAAGCCATATAAAATCTTCAAGGCTACTCAGTGCTGCCGTTGCTGGATGCGTATGTGCTATTCCCATGAGAGTCGCGAGGCGTTCAGGAAACTCAATGTCTATATTGCGCGCAAGCCTTTGAAAGGCCTCTACAACCGCAACGTCTTTTCCATAATTCAAAGTGACAGGCTCTCCGCATCGTTAGCAGGGCGTTTGAAATTTCGGAATTCATCTCAGCTTTCCGGCCGTTTTCAAAACGCATCTTAGGCTGTTTATGCGAGTCCCAAAAGGCGAGAGGTTGCGGACTGGCGGTGCCAATCACTCTGAATAGAATGTCCGCTGCTGGCCGATTGCTGCCTTCGTTTCCATCCCATCACAAAATCGAAAACGCCGCTCATTGAGCGTAATGCTGTTCACTTAAGCGGAGCAGCCTTACGGTCCACTGGAAACCGGGTCTTTGAGATCTTCACCGTCCTTGGCCTCGAAGGCCTGGGGCGGTGATCCAGAAATAGTCCTCCAATACCTGCCCTTAGCTCTGCCAATCGCCTCCCTGTCGCTGAAACCGGGTTAGCCGCTGCCATGACGATCAGTTGGACGGCAATGTACTGGCAGGCCGGTTTGAAACGGATGTCCGAGGGGGCTCGGCCAAACGCCACCACCGCCTGACTGGCCTCTCGACGAATCACGTTGTAAGCCAGTAAAAGCCCCCACACTTCTTGATAGATCAGCTCGATTTTTTTGCTGCGCAAGGTCATTGCGTTCTGTTGCATCGAACTCTTGATGTCCCTGAAGCCCAACTCGATCTCCCAGCGCTCCTGATAAAGCTTGGCAACGGTCTTGGTGGTGTAGGTCTTGGCTGGCACCCACTACGATTACGATGAGCGCGGTAACCAGATCCAGCGCTGGCATAACGGTAACCGCAGCGATTTTCAATGGGACCTGTTTGATCGACTGGTGCATTTCGAAGATGCGCGCCTAGCGGTGGACTACTCCTACGACGCTTTGGGTCGACGCTTACACAAGAATTCCTGCGCGCACTACAAACAGCGCCCCGAGGCTTGTTCTCAATGGAACCAGAACGAGTACGCCCGTAAACAACGCGAGTTTGGATGCGGTTTGACTTTGTATGGTTGGGACGGTGACAACCTAGCCTGGGAGAGTAGCCCGGCTCAGTTGGATGGAGATACGGGACGCACCGTGCACTATATCTTTGAGCCGGGCTCCTTCGTGCCTGTGGCTCAAGCGCTGCGGCATAAAGCTATTGATTTGCCAAGACAGCCCGAGTACAGCGGCGATTACAGCTTTGAAGAAGATCCTCTGTGGAACCAGGTCGTTACCGCACAACCGTTCGATGTTTTAGCTTGGTATCAGTGCGACCATTTGGGTACACCCTTGGAACTAACTGACCAACATGGTGACATTGCCTGGAGTGCTCAGTACAAAGCGTGGGGTGAAGTACGCGAACAACGATCCGCATCTGCGCTGCAACAAGGATTGACCAACCCGATTCGGTTTCAAGGGCAGTATCACGACCACGAAACGGGCCTGTACTACAACCGGCATAGGTACTACGACCCTGAAACCGGGCGCTTTGTCTCCAAAGATCCTATTGGATTTGCAGGTGGTATTAACCTTTACCAATTCGCCCCCAATCCGATTCAGTGGATTGACCCGCTTGGTTTGGCGAAAAAGCCTCCCTCAAAATTAGCGCTCAAGGATGGTGATGGGGCAAGTCCTCAAGATATCGCTGCGAGTAAAGCAGGTGGGGGGGATCGAAAAGGCCAAAGCAGTTGCCGTAAAAAGCTGGTTAAGAAAAGTAAACCAGTCGGAGTCTACAAATGCTGGCGGTGTGGTCATACCTCCACAAACCCTGATGACATGCACCTTGGCCACAAGAACGTCCCTACCTCAAAAGGAGGGAACCTTGCAGACGTCAACGTGGATCTAGAGGGCGCATCGTGTAACCTTAGCGCAAGGAATAGCGGTTGTAGTGGTCTAATTTCCCCGGACACCCCGATAGGTGGAAAATGCATCTATCGAGGAGTTTTTCATGACCGACAAACGCAGAACATTCGACGACAGCTTCAAGCTGCAAGTCGTGAAGATGATCAAGGATCAGGGGTTGACCGTTCCACAGGTCTGCCGGGATTTAAATCTTGGTGAGACGGCCGTTCGACGCTGGGTGCAACAGTACGAGGCTGAGCAACTGGGACAAACCGGAATCGGTAAACCGTTGACCGCTGAACAGCAGCGCATCCGGCAGTTGGAGCAAGAGAACCGGCAGCTCAAGATGGATAACGACATCTTAAAAAAGGCTACCGCCTTCTTTGCCCGCGAGCTGAAGTAACGTATCGACTGGTTCGGCAGCTGCAACAGAAGGCGTATTCGGTGGCGTATGTCTGCCGTTTATTGAGCATCAGTCGATCCGGCTTCTACGAAGCCCAAAAACGCGCTGAAGCGCCTATTCGGCAGAGCTGTCCTGTCGTTGTGCAACTCAAGGCATCGTTTGCTGCAAGTGGTGGCTGCTACGGTAGCCGCCCGTTGCGTGATGCTTTGCGCGACAAAGGTATGGCTGTCGGTCTTTATAAAATCCGTCGTTTAATGCGTGCTAACGGTCTGCGTTCGGCCTGGAAGCGCAAGTTTGTGCACACGACCGATAGCAACCATGACTTGCCGATTGCAGAGAATATATTGAACCGTCAGTTTGACCCTACGGCGCCAAACAAGGCTTGGGTGGCTGACATAACCTACATCCGCACCCGCAGTGGCTGGTTGTACCTGGCGGTGGTATTGGACTTGTTTTCCCGCAAGATAGTGGGCTGGGCCATGGCCCCGAACATGCCGGCAGAGCTGGTGTGTAGCGCGATGCAGTTGGCCATCGCTCAGCGCCAGCCGCCACCAGGGCTGATAGCTCACTCAGACCGTGGCAGCCAATACGCGAGCGCCAGTTACAGAGCGTTGCTGGCGCGAAACAACATGCAGCAGAGCATGAGCCGTAAAGGTAACTGCTGGGACAACGCGGTGATGGAACGCTTCTTCCTGAGCTTGAAAATGGAGCGGGTATGGCGACGTGATTATGCCAACCATGGTGAAGCTATCCGCGACATAACTGAGTACATCGTTGGGTTTTACAACAACGAACGGTTGCACTCAAAACTGGGGTATCTGCCGCCGACTGCCTACGAGCGGGCGATGGCGTCGAAACCACCTATCGAGGTGTCCGGAATTAGTTGACCACCACAGGTTACGTAAAAGAAGGGATGTCGTGTGTTGAACGTGGAAGCTGTGGAGCACCTTATGGACGATAAACAATCACCTCTTCTGATTGAGGTGTATGCGGCAGACGACGACGGCCCTGTTTTTGAGGAGTTGCCTGTTCGCCGGATTGATCAGGATACATACGAATTGCTCTCCTCCCCGGGTCTCGCGCTGAATCTTGCTCGTGGAGACGTTGTATCTATCAAAAACAAAAATGCACCTGCGGAGGTTCTGAAAAGAGGCGGTAACTTTTGCATTCAGATTTACGCCGACTACATTCCTCCGGAGGATATTTCAGCACTCGAAGACGAAGTTACTCGTGAGTTGAATGGGACGTTGGATGGCGTATTTGAAGGCAATTTATCGTTAGCCGTCCCTGCAAAGAACGGGATGAATAAAATCAATGAGTTTTTCGATAGGTTTCGCGAGAAGACCGGCATTCAATGGTACTACGCGAACATCTACAAGAATCTTGACGATGATGATGACGAGACGCTTTTGAACTGGTGGTTGGATAGTTAATGGCTAACGCCACGGTGGAAGGGCTGCCGACTTGATCGCGATAGCCTCTGATTAAGGATGAACACAGTGAAAGACATCATCCGCCTTGGGGACTCCACCAGTCATGGTGGAGTGGTCCTTGAGGCCTTCTCTCAAACCGACCTCAATGGCAAACCCATTGCCGGCGTCGGTCATAAGGTTAGCTGCCCGCTGTGCAAGGGGATTTTCCCCATCGCCGAGGGCAGCAGCACCTACACGGTCGACGGAACCCCCATTGCACTGCATGGCATGAAAACCGCCTGTGGTTCCAGCCTGATTGCCAGTGGCCCCAAGGGCGCAGTGGCCGGCTGATTCCAACTCATTTGGAAATCGCTGCTCGTCCGAATTGAGTGGCCTTCCGTCGTGTTAAGCCCGTTGATATCGATCCCAGCCTCACAGAGCCAGTACGCAGCATGCGATACCGGCTCTGTAGTGGCACTGCTGTGTGCCTAGATTTTGGATCGGTACAATGACTGAACCTGCATGACACGGATGAAGGCAGCAGCTGCCACTTTGCAGCGCTGGTACAGCGGGGCGATTCAATGGTCCATGAGGCCGATACGTTGAGCACCCTCCTAGCCGAGCAAGAAGCGACTAGGGTGGCTAGGAAAAAATTCCGCTTTGTGGCAGTGGTTTCGATCGAGTCGATGTAGATGGATATTCACGTGGCTAACGGGCTATTCGTTGACAGGCTTTCATTTGGTGGCCAATCCCAACGACCTCGCTGGAAGGACTCCGTCCTGGATGTCACTGGCGGAAATCGGCCAGGAGCGGGCATTCGAAAGTTGTATATTCGCAGCCACGTTATTGTCAGAAATCGAAAGTAACCTATGGAAATAAAGCATGGATTTGGTTGAGCTCGCACCTGCGGCATACCACATAGAAGACGGCTACTGGCATCTGCTCAAAGCAGAGAATGGCGCAGTTTATATTCTCGTCGAGTGTGAAGCGTCTTTCGTGAGTTACGAATGCCTGATCAAGCTCAACGACGAGGAATTGCGTGACTACCACGGCTTGGGCTGGCTGTCCATTCAGCACCTGGCTAACCGAATCAATTACTTCGTCGGTGATTACAACGGTAGAAAAATCACCGGGCCTTTGCTTGAAGAAGCCATTCAGGCTTCGAAGCAATAGTCATCTCAAGACATTTGGTGGATGTTAGTCAGCCCGCGACTGGATGACCCCAGGTCGGAATCGGTCGGTCATGAAAATCCGCTCCCGGCCGAGGTCTTCACTCTAAGAACGACCGCCTGAACACTAGACATTGACGCCATGCATAATTATCCGACCATCATATCCACAGCTAATCCAGTGACCGTCACAGATTGGAAGAACATCGGTTGCAAAGTTGACGTGTTGCCCAATGACACCACCCTGCCGTGAAAGCAGGTCCCATCGGCTTACGAATCCATCCTCGCCGCACGTCAGCAGGACGTGCCTGGCTTCGAATCGCACACGCCGGCCCGTCGTGTACGGCAAGGAAATCCATACGCTTCAGTATTGGGTTACACGTCAGCAGGTGCACCGAACCGTGAAGGTCACCCGCAGCCAGAATGACGTCACCATCAGTATCTAGCCAGCTCGCCAGAGTCCTGAGGGGGTGGCCCAGGTCAATCACATGCATGCACTCTGACACGTCGGGCTGCCACAGCCTGACCGTCCCATCCTCGGACGCGGTGGCGAAACCGCCGTCACCCAAAGGTGCGATCCCCCAGATCCAGCAGGCGTGGGCCTGACGCCTGGCCGCGGCACCTGTCGTCAGGTCCCAGACTGTCACGTGACCGTCAGCGGCCCCGGTAACGAGGCGGCCACAGCCTAACCTTGCCGAGGACAGCACAGCCGACTCCGATGTGCCGATCACCTTTGACTGCCCGGTCGCCAGGGACCAATGCCGGATCGTACGGTCCCGCGAGTGCGAAACAAGCTCACCAGGCGCAGATTGCACCAGACCCAGAATGGATTGTGTATGGCCTTCAAGCTGCCCTGAACACTTGCCCTCGCGATCCCAAAGCCGGATGGTTGCGTCACGCCCGGCGCTTGCAAAGCCCATGTCGGAGAAAACGGGACGGATTTATTTACGAGTCAGTGCTCATGGGGACATTAACCTTGGCTTTGATAAAAGGTACACCTGGAGATAAATAAGGCTTGATGAATTCTGGAATGTTTATTTTTGTTTGCGTTTGCAAAATATATTTTGACTCCAGTTTACAATGCCGTTGTCGTACATGGTGTACTTTAAATCTACTACTTCTCTATTGGTCGCAATGACCAGTTGCGTGAAGTCCTTCCATTCGTATGTCAGATGATGGTATTGAGTCTGCATTTTTTTGTAGCTCTTGGAATTCGCCATCGAAAGATACATTAAACCCACATTTCCTGGACCTATCAGCGCACCGATAAGAAAGGCCGGATCAATGGTCGCCAAGCAGATAAAAACAATCGCGGTAATTCCGGGAAACCATTTTAAAAACGCCAATGCCCACTTAGGAAAGTCCTTCCAGTCACAGCACTCAACTCCAGATCGAGTGAAACGATAAGCGAAATTAATTCGTTGGTGGGTCATGCAGGCGGTTACAAATAACATGAGCATATAAAAAATACACAAGACAATATTCGCCAGGGTTGACTCATTCCCTCATACACCGAGCACATGATAAGTGAGGTACCAAGTACGAATAAAGCCATAAACGCAAAAGTGCAGTTGGCCACAAAAGTATTGTAATTTCGTGCGCGAATGGCCCATCCCAATAGTTCTGGTTCATCACCATACTTCCATTGTGGCTGTGGCTGTGGCTGTGGCTGTGGCTGTGGCTGTGGCGGCAAGTCAAGTACCTTGTTGAAGTTGAACATCGTAGGGCTCATTGATTCATTCCGTTAGAGACCGCTAGTTTCAAAAGCTGGGTGTTTTTTTGACTCAGCACAATGTCGTCCTTTAGCTCAGCGCTAAAGGCATCGTTGGCGCGGTCGGCTTCACTCGGAGCCCATTCGAGAGCCAATCGAAACATGTAACCACGATTATCTTTGCGCTGAAGCACGCCGGGTGGATACTTGACCTGCAAATCAAGGACGAGACTGTCTGTCGAGGTGTCGATCCAGACTTGCCATAAACGATATTGGTCTTTGTCGGTGTAAGTGTAATCAGCCGGGCTAGTAAGAAAATAGATCTGTCCCCTTTTTCGCCTTTTTCGCTGCAGTTAAAAACTGCAGGGAGAGTTGGCTTTTGCCTTGAATGGAGACCGGCTAATGGGGTTCCCATTCACCTTGTTTTAATACAAGTAGATTAGCTCTGAAAAAGCACCTTTGTTTGTGTAAAACATCACGCCTTTTTCTTTCCGCCGTTTTCTGCCTGATAAACCTCTGCAAAAATTTCAGTGATTGAGCGCAGGGGTTTTTGCTTTTTTAGTTCTTTGACCCGTTTACTCAGTCTTACCAATACTTCACTTGGCTTTGTCCATTGCTCTTCAGGTAGTGGCTCGGACCAATCACGCATAGCTTGCGGCAGTGCCTTTCGTCCGACTTTCGCTATTCGGCGAATCTCCCATTCGACGATTCGATTGGGTAACGTCCAGAACGTCATGATGTGGTAAACGTACCAAAAGAATGCATAGACCCAACCAACTTCCTTTTCGTGAATCCTGCGGTGCAGACGTGTTCGCGCATTTCGGAACGTGTGCATCCCCTCATGTGGCGGATCGTTGGGACCTTGCAGGTCCATGGGGTCTTGAATGTTTTTGAGGTCATGGACTTCGTACTCCATGTAGGCACGTACAGCTTCCCAATGGGCAATCGCAGGCGGCAGGCCTCCACAAACGAATTCGACGCTGACCAATTGCCCCTCATGGTGGAATCCCATACCCATGCCGTACTGTCGTCGTATGCCGTATTGAGTCGCACCTTGTGCCTGGTCGACCCAAGCGGAGAGCGATTCCCAAGGCACGAAAACTGGAGTTTCTGCGCCAGTGGGCATAAAGCAGACTTCACGGCGCTGACGGTTGAAGCGTGTGGGGATGACATTTGTGTACTTTTTATGATTGTAAAACCACACCGCTAATCCAACAGTAAGTCCACCTATGTACATACAAATGGCTGGTTCCCGAGTAGCGATAAAAAGGTCTGCACTGAACTCCAGAACTTCAGCCAATCCAAAGCCGCTGGCAGCGACGATTAGTCCGACAATCAGCGGAATGCCTAATATCATTAAAAGCGCGGCGGTAAAAGGACCTCCCAGTGTCATCTGCCATGAAAAAACTTGGGGTTTACCGCCGCCGAAATCCAGATACGTATCGTTGAGATCGCTTACATATGGGCTGTGTGGCGATGCGTCGGTGGGCAGCGGCAACGGTGCCAAATACATCGTATTGCCAGAGGGAAACCACTCTATGTCTCCCGCGCGGTGCAATTTGGTTGCCGATGGATCGATCGGGTCGATATCAAGGGTCTTAGACATGCGAAGCAAGTTCCAGCATCAGGGGCTCTACCTGGAGCAGAGGCGCGTGAGGGGGAGGTGGGACTCGATCAACTGAAGGGAAGGCGCCAATTCCTCTTGGATCAAGACGGATATAGTGTGTTCTCTGTTGAGGCTGTCCGCTGGAACTGGTGCTTTGAACAGCCACGAAGAAAATAAATCTGTCCCGTTTGCCTTCGTCGTGGTACGCACACTTCTCGGCATTGCCGATTGAAGCGTACGGGCAACGGGACCTCGCGGAATAAACCCTGGATTACAAACAAGATAGGGATGCCTGTAATACAAGCCCCCAATATCAACGCATCAGGATCATTAGAGGCATAAGCCAGTCCCAAAAACAGCATTACCGTCGGCCACAGTACCATCACCGCCGAACCGATGCTGTAATTACCGATGTCGAGAAACACCTCGTTTTTGCGCCAGATGGGTTAAGCACGTCACAGGTTTTTTTACCTGTAGAATGGGTAACGGCGCCAGGTAATCGTTGGGCGAAAATAATCGTTTTTTTGTGGCGCCTGCCGGTGGCATGCTCATGCATTGTCCTTGTGTTATAAGTCCGGCTACTCACCATCAAGATAATTCTTGAGCCGTCTGCGCGGCTAATTCGGCTTCACGCTTGGCGATGGCCTCTTCCAGTTCTGGGGATCGCTTTGCCCATTGCTCGGGTGGCAGTGGTTTTGACCATTCGATGATGTCGGGGTAGAGCAGTTCAGGTGGTGGCGATAACTTCCATACTTGCAACATCATTGCGAGTGGCCCTCCCAAAAATATGGCGCCGATAATCAGCCACGACGCTTTGCCAATTTCCAGGGCACGCATGTGCTGGATGATGCCACCCACGTACTCACAACAAATGCCCCAAAATATATTTCTGCCGCGTAACTTTTCTCGGCCCCTTTCAAAGTCATTTGTGATCGGCAACGCTTCGGGCCCTATCTCCATGTAACTGCGCATGCATTCCCACAACGCCATGGCCGTGGTGCCGCCGCCACAGTTGAAACCGAATGAAAAATGTTTGTTGTCTTCTTTGGCCTGCGGGTCTGGGTTTTCAAAGCCGATGATCAACAAGCCCATGGTGGCTTTACCGGCTTGGCTCACCGAAGACTGTTGCGTCGCTACCGCCGTAACGCTTTCCCAGGGCACTAACCAATATTCGCCATTCTCTCGTGGTACGCACACTTCTCGGCGTTGCCGATTGAAGCGCACGGGCAATGGGACATCGCGGAACAGGCTCCGGATCACAAACGAGATTGGGAGAGCCATAATAATTAAGCCCAATATCAAAACATCTTGAGTGAAGTCTGAGTTAAGGTTTCGAGTGAAGAAAGACATTGCTAAAAACGTCATTACCCCGGGCCATATGACCATCACCGCCGAGCCCACGCTGTAATTGCCGATGTCAAGAAACACCTCGTTCTTGCGCCAGATGGTGTTAAGCACATCGCAGGGTTTTTCCCCAGTGGAGACGGGCAAGGGCGCCAAATAATCATTGCGCGAAAACAACCGTTTTTTTGTGGTGCCTGCCGGTGGCGCGTTCATTTCTGTTCCTTAGGTTGCAGATAAATCGACCCGGGTTGGTATTCTCCGAGTGGGTAGCTTGGCACACGATCCAGTTCAGGTGTCGGATCGTCCCGTAGGGAAATCACTCCGGCGTTATTGCTCAGGGTAAAGGCCACCCCACGTGCTCCACCGACAAAACTATCGCCGCTCAGCATCGCGATCAATGGCGAGCGATATCGCAACCGCAGGGAAAGCGTGCTCGGCGGCGTGCTGAAGACGTTCGATAGGGGCTTGATGGGACCACTCAGACGCAAGCCCTGACCTTCCTGGAACGGAATCCACGTGCAGGTACTGGTGTCCAGCCAGTAAGGTGTCAGATCGCGCCATGGGCGCGGTGGTTTGTAGGCGGAGTACGGGCTGTTTTTGATCAGGTCGCGAGACGCCTGAGTGTCGACCGGATCGCCGGCCATGCTCAGCTCAAGGTAGGCACTGCCAGGTTCGGCGCCGGGCAAGTCGATGGTCAGAGTGTCGATTGAGCTTGCGTAGGCTATCCCGGAGTAACCATCTGACCTAACGCTCACAGAGCTACTTTCCATGCTGACCCGGGGTGTGTACAGGATGCCGTACAGCAGATTGAGTTCGTCTTGCTGGGCCTTGGCCGCGATAGGGTCAAGGTTGCCCGCCCGCGCTTTTGACCAGCAACAGAAGTTGAGGAAGTTTTGCATTGGTGTCTGCTGAAAAAACCAGGTGATCAGGTACAGCACACCCAATATCGCAATGACCCAGTTCAGTGGGCCCATGCGTAACGAATAACGCATGATGGCGGCCTCGACCTCCAATAATTCCGCCAGGGCTCTCGCCGTTTGACTGAATCCTAATATAGCTTGGGCGCCATAAGCAGTTACTTGACCAGTGACTACAATCTGCCGCATTTCCAGCCATGGGTCGGCACGAGTTTGGGCGTTCTCCAGCTGTTTTTTTAGTGATTTGAACTCTGCAAGCGCTGCACCGGTGGATAGGGCGCCAATCACCCCACCGAACAAGGTAAGGGTAGGTGCGTTTCCAACCCATCCGTCAGGCATTTTGAGTGTTAAGGCCTTTATTCCAAGCCCCTTCCGCACCTGACTATCTACCACCGCTACCAACGCAGCAGCGGCATACAACGAAGCGGAAGCGGTATCGTTAACACGCTGATTATCCATCCCCTCCACAGCCCCAGCCTGGTTCAAATAGTTACTCGCGTTGAACGTATTCAGCAGCAACGCCGCGAGAGGTACAACGCCACCGCTATTGGTAACAGCGGAGGAGTTCACGATGCCTGCCACACGGCCGGCGCCAATAGCTTTTCCCGTACTGTTCGCCCATTGGCTTATCCTTTCAGCTTTTTGCCCCAGCAACTTCCATACCTGTCGGCCACCTTCTGTCACTGCCTGTAAACGGGTGTCGCTGCCCAGGCGAGCAGCGACCAAGATGCCGAGCCAAGCGCTGCTAAAAGTTTTCGCACCTTTTAGTAGCAGTAACGAAGCCGCCGTACGGTTGACCAGCACACTCCATAGGCTTTTGGCGTCTCGGGCCATGGCTGCGATGTCATCCATTATCGGGACAGTCAGTGGCGCAAGTGCCAGATGGGTCGCGGCGATGTTCTCGGACGCGAGTGCTGCCATTAGCTCGCCCAGACGCGTTGTGTTGTTGATTGCCGCGTCGAGCGAGGGCGCCCAAGCGCGGAACAGCTGGGTCAGTGCTCCGCCATCGGCCGCTCGCACATAGTCGGCGTATTGCTCGGCGCCCAGCGCACGAATGCATTGGGCAGTGAGGCAACCGGTGGCCATTTCGCTCAACCAGCTCCGAGTATCTAGGTCGTTGTAGTCGACAAACCAGGTGCCATTGTCTGAACGCTTGAGGTACGTACCTCGATCTGCATACAGCGCTTTGTGGCGCTGTTCGATCTGCTGGAAATGCTTAGGTGCGGTCGTATCGAGCCAAGTGTTCATCGCCTCTAGATCGATGTATTTACTAACCTTGGCACTGAGGAAGTCGTCGTCAAAGTTAGCCTGCTTTTCGGCACGGTATTCGCGCACGACGTATTCCGCCTCGTTGTACAAGTCTGCGGGAATAAAGGCTCGCACGGGCGCCACGATAGTGGCAATACGAGCATCTCGAGCGGCGGCTTCCGTCTTGCTAGGCTGACCACCGTACTGGCGGGCCTTGGTTTCGGCCTTGAGTTCATCATCCAGCTGATGCTGTGCATTGAGCATCACCTTACCCTGATCGGGCGTGAGGGTGATGTCGCGATCTTTGTAGCGATAGTTGAGGGTGCCAGCCAACTCGGCCCCGTCTTCGCTGATCAGACTACGTACAAAACCACCGATGCTAAGGCGTAGGTTGTTATCGCCGACCCATTTTTCATGACGCGTTTCGACCCATTCTTGCTCATGGTTGATGTCACGCAGCACACCCAGATCATCGTCGAGCGCAGCGAACACCGCATAAAGCGGAGCCGACTGGCTCTTGGCTTTATCGAGCCATGCCTGGGTGGGGTCAATCTCCCAAGGGCTGGCGCTCCAAATTCCGGGTTCGACCACCGGCTCTCCCTGCGGTTGTGCGCTAGCTGCCTGTTCACGTTCGCTCAGTGATTGCGAGCTGGCGGAGTAGGCTTTGATGTTGT
The DNA here is from genome assembly GCF_055179735.1 of Pseudomonas sp. Emmai. Lineage (NCBI taxonomy): Bacteria > Pseudomonadati > Pseudomonadota > Gammaproteobacteria > Pseudomonadales > Pseudomonadaceae > Pseudomonas > Pseudomonas sp. Emmai. Next base: position 4,768,512 of record NZ_CM143685.1, read on the forward strand.
CCCGTGTGGGGGCGTCGCGGGCCGCTTTGTTTTGTTCTTTCAGGCCTTTATGGTAGGTCTCACCATTATGCTGATAATCATGTGCCAAGGCTTTATCACGAACTTCTGGCATGAGTTCAGCCACCAGCGCCGGGGCTTTTTCGAGTGGCGGGCAGTGTTTGGCCGACAGGGTTTTGGCGATCTCGGTGAGGCCGATCTGGCGCATGCGCTTGCGTCGTTCGCCGTTTTTCTTCAGGCGTTCGCAGGCGTCTTCGCTCAACGGGATTTCGCTGTAAAGCATCCAGGCATCGGTGCTTTTGTTCAGGGCAATACCAGCCTTTTCTCCAGTCGTGATGGCGGCGTGGGGTTGCGTCAGTGGTTGTTCGAGCATCAGGCCATCCGCCGCCACGGCAAAACGTTTGAGCGGCCCTTCGGCGTGCCACAGATACACGTAACCCGCCCGCAGGCGGCGCAGTGCCATCGGATGGCTTTCGGTCGGACTGGAAGGCTGGAAGTCCGGGTGTTCGGCGGCCTGTTCGGCCATGGCGTAACGACTGGGAACGACGAAGACTTCCGGTTGACGGGCTGGACAGGTAGTCGCTGGACTCGATAGGTCTTCGGTACCGAATTGACATTGTGCGGCCTGATCGGCGGCGGCCAGATTACGGTTTTTATCGAGTGGTTGGGCGGTCATGAAAAGGACTCCTTGTCAGTCAGCAGCCAATGGCGATGCAGTTCTACCAACAAGGCATCCAGGCGTTGTGCGGCGTTAAGTGTTGGCTGTTGGATAATTTCGATGTAGGCCTGATGGTCGGGCGCTATTGGAAAAGTCGTTCCGTGTTCGGCTACCAGGGCTGACCAGCGTGCCACTTCGTTGGGCGCCGAGTATCCGTACTGCGCGGCGCCTTCGCGGCACTGCACCGCCCATTCCTGCTGTTCGGCGGTCGAGCGCTGGCTCAGGCAATCAGGGAAGTAGAGGCGAACGTGCTCCAGCAGTTGCCGGTCGAACATCTCCAGTTTGCCTTGGTTGAGCTGTTGCAACTGCTGCTCATCCAGAGATAGCCAGGGACGTTCGGCATATGGCTGGGCGTTTTTTCGATCGTGCTCGCGAACGATCCATTGTTCTTCCTGATCTTCGCGCGGGGGGAGGCGCACGCGGCTGATGGGGCCCATCAGGTGATCTTTTTCGGCCGAACTCTGGGCCGGAAGCCAGTGACGCATGATGCGTGGATCGTAGTAACGAAACAGCATTGAAGCATCACCGGTCACCCGCACGTGGATCAGGCTGCGGAGATGCTCTGCCAATAACTGCATGGGAGCATCGCTTTCGATGACGAGGCCGGCATTGTGTTGCCAATGTTCCATGAACGCTTGTTCAAGCCCACTATTGGCACGCAAGACGACCAGTGCAGGGCCGACATCAAACACCGCTTGATAGGGCGTTGTATGGTAGAGCCATTCGACCACCGGGTTGTCATCCAGGCTGTACAAACGGACTGGTAGGTTTTCGATCTGTGCTCCATCCAGCAGCAGATAACGCAAGATGCCAGTGATCATTTCATCGCTTCCAGTTTTTGGCATATCTCGCAGACAGGCTGAGCCGTTGTGGCGGCTCGTTGCAGGGTCTGACGCATGGCGGGAACGAGCAAATCACCTGCCTTATCCGCATCCGCCTGCTTCAACGGCCCCGGCAACAACGGTGCTGCCCCCGTCCCATTCCCCGGACTCCCCCCCGAGTTCATGTTGATCACCGGCCCGCTCAACGTCACGCCGCCAGCGTCAATTTTGATGAAGCTGCCCCCGCCAATCAGGGTCAACTCGCTGCCGGCTTCGAGCACGACTTTCATGCCGCTGCTCAAATGAATCTCCTGCCCTGCCTCAATAAACTGCCCAGTCCCAATCTTGACGTGCTGGTTAACCCCCACCGTCAGATGATCATTCGCCTGCGTCTCCACCTTCCGGTCTGCATAAACCGTGTGGTGTTCTTCAGCCTTGAACTCCGTATAGCTGTTCTTCTCAACCGTATCGTGGCGTTCATTGCCGACGCGGATCTTCTGGTCGTGCTCGACGTTTTCATCCCAGTCGCGCTGGGCGTGGAGGAAGATTTGTTCCTGGCCTTTTTTGTCTTCGATGCGCAGTTCGTTGTAGCCGCCGCCACCGGGGGAGCTGAGGGTTTTGAAGGTGGTGCGGGTTTTGTTGGCCGGTAGCTCGTACGGGACGATGTTTTCCTTGTGGTACAGGCAGCCGCTGATCAGGGGTTGGTCGGGGTCGCCTTCAAGGAAGGTCACGAGCACTTCCATGCCGATGCGCGGGATGGCGATGCCGCCGTAGTGGGCGCCGGCCCAGGCGGAGGAGACGCGTAGCCAGCAGCTGGTTCTGTCGTCGGCCTGGCCTTCGCGATCCCAGTGGAATTGCACTTTGACGCGGCCGTATGGGTCGCAGTGGATTTCTTCACCTTTGGGGCCGGTGACCACGGCGCTCTGGCTGCCGAGGATTCGCGGTTTTGGGTGGTTCAGCGGTGGACGGTTCGGCACGTCCCACGGGGTGGCCTGGAAGCGGTTGCGATAGCCTTGATGGAAGTCATCCTTCAGTGCCGTGGTGTGGCTGGTGACCGACTCTTCCAGCACTTGCGGCTGTTTGCCTTCGTGGAGGACTTCGGTGAGCAGCCACAGGTCGTTCCATTTGGCTTTCGGGTGTTGGGTCAGGGCCAGGAAGTGGCCGCTGACCAGCAGCGGTTGATCGCTGCGGCCTTCGGCGAGCTGGAAGTCGCTGCGGTGGCGTTCGAGGGCGCGTTTGGCCAGGTGCTTGCCGCGTTCGCGGTCGATGAAGCGACCGGGGTAGTCGTAGTCTTCGAGGTCGGGCAGGGCATCACCACGGTTTTCGCTTTCGAGGGTCAGGCGTGGTTTTTCGAAGTCGTAGTCGCGGCGGGTGGTGCGGCTGGTGCGGGTTTCCAGGCGCAGGTCGAAGCGCTTGATCACCGGGTCGGTGGCGACCATGCCGGAGTCTTGCTGGTAGGCCACAGGCGCGAGTTTCGGGAACACCGTCTGGTCATCGCCGAACACCAGTTTGTGGGCCGTGGCGCTGTGCTGGAAGTGGTAGTGGATACCTTCTTCCTCGCACAGGCGCTGGATGAAGTGCAGGTCCGATTCATCGTACTGAACGCAGTAAATACGCTCGGGATAGATCGACCCGACTTTGAATTCGTAGGCGTTGCTTTGGATACCGTGCTCTTCGAGGACCATGCCGACGATTTTCGGCACGCTGAGGTTCTGGAAGATGCGCTGGTTGATGCGGTGCGCCAGGTAGGACAGTTGCGGGCGCAGGGTCACCGCGTAGCGGGTCAGGCGTTTGCCGGAATCACCCTGGGCGGCGCGATAGATCTGGCCATGGATGCCGCTGCCATCGGGCGAGAGCTGCAAAAAGGCCGGTTTGTGCAGCAGCGTTTCGAGGTCCAGGGACGGCTGTTCACTGACCAGCTCCACCTCAAACACAAAGGGCTGGCTGATGGCTTCCCGGCCTTGCAGGGCAAGGACCTGCAGGTCGTTGGAAAGGCCTTCGATAGTCAGGGCAAAGTGAGTCTGATTGGCCGGCGCGAACATCCCTTGTTCCTCGTGCTGTGCTGCGGCGTAAACCAATACCCGATCAAAGGATCAGCAGACGCGAAATTCTGGAAAGGCGTAAACAACATCGACCAGCAGAGCTGGCCGATGCGTAAAGCGGTCAGCCGCGATTAAGCGACTGGTTGACGCCAGTCATCGGAACCCGAAGTACCGGATACTTCGTGGGTCCAGGTGATTTTACGGTAGGTGAACTGCACTTCTTCCAGGTGCGTGAAGTGGGCGTTCGACGGATCCTGGCAGTTGTGCATTTTGTTGTTGATGGCGACGATGATCGCGTCTTCCAGTTTGGTGGTGTAGTAGTGCTCTTGGGTCCCTTGGGCCGAAGTGCGGTACCACTGGATAACGATTTCGCTCATGCGCTCGCCGGAAGTCAGTGCGGCTTGCAGCAGTGGCGAAGCTTTGTCGTAGACCTTGGTGATCACAACTGGTTTGTGAACGCGCTGACCGGTTGGTTGGCCGGACTGTGGGTCACGCGGGATGATCACGTCGTGGCTGAACGCCTGAACCATGACCTGGTCTTCGTGACCTTCCTGGTAGGTGTTGCCAACGGAGTCAGCGGTGAATGCGCCAGCAGTGATCAGGCCTTGTTTTTCGCCAGTGACGGACATGTAGGCAGGTGTTGCCATGGGATGCTCTCCTTGCTTGATAAATAGAGGTGCCCGGAGGCGAAATCGCCCGGTGGGTGCCTAACTGTTATCAAGGTCCGTGCCAGAAAAGGTGAGGGCTATATAAACCGGGGGGATGATCGAGGTTTTTCAAGCGCTTGGGTGAGTTTGGAGGGAAATCACCTCATAAAGTGCGCAAGAAGTTGCGCAGTACTGCGCAACTTCTTGCGCACTCGGCTACAGGCCACGGCGGGGTTGGCGCTTAGCGATATTGGAAGGCGTTTTCGCAAAATAAGTGCGCAACTTCTTGCGCATCAAGGCCATGCGCCATCATTCAGGGACTGGCGCCGATTTGCTCGACGAATTGCGCGAAGTCGGTAGCTGTTTTTACCGAGTAAGAGCGCAACTTTTTGCGCACAATGGCATTGCGATACCCAGTGCGCCTCCCGAAAAGTGCCAGCAGTTGTAAGCAGATGGTCGCCGATATTCGTTTCTTGCCGAAAATTTAACCACGCTCTAAAAAGAAGGGCTGACCGTCCACTTTTGGCCGTTTTCTGCCTGCCACAACGAGCCGCAAACACCCCGAAGCAGCCGGCCGTTCTAGAAAAGGCGGCAATCATAAGCAGACGTTCAAGCCAAGCTGAAAATACCCGCTTCTCCAGTCTGTAGGTCGTACGCAACTAATGCCTCTTGAAAGGCGTCAGCACCGCAAACAATTTCACCGTCACTGTTCCAGATGGCAGACCGACCCGCTGCTACATAGTTGTCGGCGGCGCCTATACAGTTTGGCTTGCAACCAAGTGGATGACATCAATGTGTCTGGCGATGTTTTTTTCAACTTCGCCCGGTACAGCGAGGATTTGCGCAGCGATTAGCTTCATTTCCCGTCTCGCGTCCATGTGTTGGGTTAGCTTCTAGAATGACTGAACCGGTGCTCAGCCTCCACGCGGCCCAAAACATCACCTCAAAGGGAAGTCATGCCTGAATTTCTCGTAGCCCTCCTGAACGCGTTATCCCTCATGGATACCTCAGCGCCAAAGGAAGGCCAATCCACATGGACCCAACGCCATCGAAAACTGATCAACGTGCTTTTCATCCTGTGCATGCTCCCCTTCTGCGTAGTAGGTTTGGTGTTTTTGATCCAATGGCTGAGCAACCTGGGGCCGGTGGCGCAGAAAGTGGCGATGGGCGTGGGCGCGATCCAGTTGATTGGCTTATTGGCATTACTGGGTCGCCGAAGAAAAGCTTAGCCGCTCGGGTTTCCCAACCCTCAAAACCATGGTCAGTTAGCTACAGGGAATGACTCCCCAACAACCCAGCCGCTGGGTCAATCGGTGATGTGGATTGACGCGCACTACAACCCCAGCACCTGCCTGTGGTAGATAGTCACCGCAGACTTCAATCACACAGGTTTTCGGATGAACACTCCAATCGCGATCATCGGTGCAGGGCTGGGTGGCTTGGCCCTCGCGCGGGTTCTGCATGTGCACGGGATCGCGGCGGCGATCTACGAGGCGGAGCCTTCGGCAGACGCCCGCGCCCAAGGCGGGCTGCTCGATATTCACGAATACAACGGGCAGCTCGCACTGAAGGCGGCGGGTCTGTTCGAACAGTTTCTGGGCATCATTATTGAAGGCGCTGACGCCAAGCGGATTTGCGACAAGCACGGCAATGTTCTGCTGGACTGGCCGAGCCCGGACAACGGTGGTCGGCCTGAGGTGGAGCGCGGCGAGCTGCGCAGGATTCTGCTTGAGTCGCTGCCGGCCGAGACGATTCGCTGGGGACACAAGCTCACTACGGTGGCCGCGCTCGGCGGTGGTCGGCATGGGCTGACCTTCGCCAACGGCTCGACCGTGACCACTGAGCTGCTGGTGGGTGCCGACGGCGCCTGGTCAAGGGTTCGTCCCCTGCTGACCGACGTGAAACCGGCCTACGCCGGCCTGTCCTTTGTCGAGACTTTCCTGTTCGACGCCAACCGTCGCCATTCAGCCAGCGCCGAGGTGATTGGTGACGGCACGCTGATGGCGGTGGTGCCGAACCAGGGCATCCTGGCCCACCGTCATTCGAACGGTACCTTGCAAACCTACGTGGCGTTGAACAGGCCGGAAGACTGGTTTGCCCGCCTCGACCTCTCCGGTCCCGACGCAGCCATGGCCCTGCTCGCCGAGGAATTCGATGGCTGGGCGCCGGCGCTGACCGCGCTCATCACCGATTCCGATACGCCCCCCGTGCTGCGCCCGATCCATGCACTGCCGGTCGGCCATCAATGGGAGCGCGTACCCGGCGTGACCCTGCTTGGCGATGCTGCTCACTTGATGTCGCCGTTTGCTGGCGAAGGCGCCAACCTTGCCTTGTACGACGGCGCGTTGCTCGCAGAAGCGATTGTCGCCAACCCAGGAAACGTCGAAGCCGCGCTGCTGGCCTATGAACAGGAACTGTTCCCTCGCAGCGCAGAGACGGCGGCGGAAACGGACAAGAACCTGAAGTTATTTTTCAACGAGACCGCGCCACAGGGCCTGGTTGATTTGTTCACTCAATACTTACCGCGCCAATGATTGTTTTCACCCTGTAGCGGCTGGCGAAGCCTGCGTCCGGCTGCGAAGCCGTCGTGAAACACGCAATGGCCATCATGAACCAGATTTAAAAACCGCAGTCTTAGACCTGCCCTGAAATGCGCTCGCCCACCCGCTAGGCCAGCGCAGCCTCAGCCCCATGGTCGTCTTTCATCCGAGCCGTTCGCCCCATGCGCCAAGCCCTCGTGTCCTTTCGCGTTGTTTCGCTCTGCCTCGCTCCTTTGTTTTCCCTGTTTGCCACGCCTGCCCACGCCAGTGAGGAACGGCAACTGGTGTCGGACATCAACGACTACCGTGCCCACCCCCGCCGCTGCTCCGTGCGCCCGACCCAGGCGTTGACGCCGTTGGCGCTGAAGTCGAACCTGGCGTTGCCCATCGGTTATGGCGGCGCGTTGCGTGAGGGGTTGAAGCAGAACGGCTATCAAGCGGTGACAGTGCGCACTATTCGCCTGGTCGGCGCACGAGATGCCGAGGACGCTTTCGACATGTTGCAGAGCAACTACTGCGGGGCGCTGCTCGATGCGCAGTACGCCGACATCGGCATCAGCCGCGCCCGTAGCGAATGGCAAGTGGTGCTCGCGCGGCCGTTGCTCGACAGCCGTATAGGCGACAGTCGAGCGGCGAGCAAGACGCTGCTGGCCGAGGTCAACGCCGCCCGGGCACGGCCGCGCCTGTGCGGTCGCCAGCGTTTCGCCGCCGCCCGGCCGCTGAGTTGGAACGCCGCGTTGGGCGCCGCCGCGCAAGGCCACAGCAAGGCCATGGCCTACGGCAATTATTTCGCGCACCAGGACCCCGACGGTGAAATGCCGGCGGACCGGGCCAGGGCGGCGGGCTATCGTGGCCGGCAGATCGGCGAAAACATCGCCGCCGGTCAGGGTTCGCCGAGCAAGGCGATGGCCGGTTGGCTGGCCAGTCCCGGGCACTGCGCCAATCTAATGAACCCGATGTTCACCCAGGTCGGCGCCGCGTTTGCCACGGATGCGCGCAGCGATGAAGGCGTGTACTGGACGATGCTGTTCGGGGCGAAGTGAGTCGCGAAGCGTCTACAGAACCGCAAAAGATTTAGGTAGAGTGAGGGCCTTGCGCGTCGCCTGCACATGGGGAATCAGCATGATCCGTCTTTCAGTCATGGCCAGTCGAAACTGATGACTCAGCCCGCCGCGAATCTACCCGCCGCCGTCCCCGGCCAACTCTCCCCCCGAGAACGCCGTGGGCTGTTGGCGATTCTGGTGTCGATTGCCCTCGCGGTGCTCGACACCGCCATCGCCAACACCGCGCTGCCGACCATTGCCGCGGATTTGCAGGCCTCCCCTGCCGCGTCGGTGTGGATCATCAATGCCTATCAACTGGCGGCCGTGGCCACGCTGCTGCCGTTTGCCGCACTCGGCGGGATCATCGGCCATCGCAAGGTGTTCCTCAGCGGGATCATTCTGTTTGTGGTGGCGTCGGGATTGTGTGCGCTGGCGTGGTCGCTGCCGACCCTGACCGTGGCGCGGGTGCTCCAGGGTGTCGGGGCCAGCGCGATCATGAGCGTCAACGCCGCGTTGATCGGCTTGATCTTCCCCCCGGAACGCCTCGGTCGCGGTCTGGGCTTGAACGCGCTGGTGGTCGGCACCTGCTTCGCCGCCGGCCCGACCATCGCCTCTCTGGTGCTGTCGGTGGCCAATTGGCCGTGGCTGTTTGCGATCAACCTGCCCCTCGGTTTATTTGCCCTCGCCTTCGCCTGGAGTTCCTTGCCGACCAGTAAGCCCAGAGCCGTGGTGTTTGACCGGCTGACCGCGGTGCTCAACGTCATTGCGTTCGGTGCGTTGATCTTCTCCCTGAGCCAGGCAGCGCAGTTGGGCTCGGTGAGCAGCGTGGTGATCGCCCTGGCGGTGTTCCTGATCGCCGGGGCGTTGATGTTGCGCCGCGAGGCCGGGCATCCGACGCCGATGTTCCCGCTGGACCTGCTCAAGCGCCCGATGTTTGCCTTATCGGCGCTGACCGCGTTCTGTTCATTTGCTACCCAAGGCTTGGCGTTCGTCTCGCTGCCGTTCTTCTTCGAAACCACCCTGGGACGCGACCCGATCCAGACCGGTTTTCTGATGACCCCGTGGTCCATCGTGGTGGCCCTCATCGCACCGATGGCCGGGCGCCTGTCTGACACCTACCCGCCGGGCCTGCTCGGCGGCATCGGCCTGGCCATCCTCAGTGCGGGCATGGTCTCCTTCGCCTTGCTGCCAAGCGACCCCAGCGCCGCCGGGATCGTGATTCGCATGATCATCTGCGGCATCGGTTTCGGCTTCTTCCAGGCCCCCAACCAAAAAGCCCTGATGACCAGCGCCCCCCGGGAACGCGCCAGCGGTGCCAGCGGCACCATCGCCATGGCCCGGCTGATTGGCCAGGCAACCGGCGCGGCGTTGGTGGCGTTGAGTTTCGGAATTTCGGGAACTCACGGGCCGGTGCTGGCGTTGAGTATCGGGGCTGGGTTTGCGGCGGTGGGGAGTGTGGCGAGCGGGTTGCGGTTGGTAACGCGCTAAGCGAGAGACTCAAGGGCATGACACCAAACCTGCGGCGAGGGAGCTTGCTCCCGCTGGGTTGCGAAGCGCCCCCCAAAGAGGGACTGCTGCGCAGTCCAGCGGGAGCAAGCTCCCTCGCCACAGGTTATTCATCGTTAGTTCTATTTTTGAACGGATTCAACGCGCAGCCCACGCATTAAACCGCTCTTCCAGCTCCTCACCATGGTCCACCCAGAACTCCGCATCCACTGCCCGGGCCTTGGCCATGTTGGCGTCGGCGGTTGGCAGTTGCTGTTGCACTTGCGGCGGTAGCAGGGCCAAAGCCTGGCGGTGGACCGGGCCGTAGGGGATGTTTTCCGAGAACACTTTCTGGGTCTGGGGCTGGCTGGCGAAGGCGATGAAGCGCTCGGCCAGGGCCTTGTTTGGCGTGCCTTTGACCACGGCCCAGTATTCCGGGTCGTAGAGGCTTTGCGGCCAGACGATGCTCAGGTTCATGCCTTCTTTCTGCGCCGAGGCGATGCGGCCGTTGTAGGCGGCGCTCATGACCACGTCACCGGCAATCAACCACTGCGCCGGTTGGGCGCCGGCCTCCCACCACTGGATGTTCGACTTGATCTTGTCGAGCTTGGCAAAGGCGCGGCTCACGCCTTCAGGGGTGTTCAGGACTTTGTAGAGTTGATCCGGCGCGACGCCATCGGCCAGCAACGCGATTTCCAGGGTGTACTTGGCGCCTTTGCGCAGCCCGCGCTTGCCCGGGAAGTCGTTGACGTTCCAGAAGTCCGCCCAGGAGCTCGGGGTCTTGGTCAGTTTGTTCTGATCGTAGGCCATGACCATCGACCACACGTAGGTGGCCACGCCGCACTCGGTAAAGGTCCCCGGCACGTACTGGCTCTGGTCGCCAAAACTGGCGGCGTCCAGTTTCTCGAACAAACCGGCATCGCAGCCGCGCAACAGTTCCGGGCTTTCGACTTCAACCACGTCCCAACTGGTGTGGCCGACATCGACCATGGCCTTGATCTTCGACAGCTCGCCGTTGTATTCGCCGGCGACGATGCGTCCGGCACCGCTGGCGTTGAAAGGTTGGAAGTAGGCTTTGTCCTGGGCCTGCTTGGTGACGCCGCCAAAGGAAATGACGGTCAAATCCTGCGGCGTGGCGAATACACCAGTGCACAACAGGGCCAGGGAAAAAGGGATGCACGTACGTAAGGTTAAAGACATGGAACGCTCCCGCAGCTGTTTTTTTAAAATTAGGGTAAAGCCGGGCAGTGCTGGCCAGAGACCAATAACAGTTCCATCGTGCTGGCCTCCTGGGACCGACATCGTTATGAGCAACGGCTTCCATCCGGGAACGCCGAACCACGCAGGGTGTGGCTCGATAGTGCGACATCCCTCTACAGAGGAAAATTATTAAAAATATGCTTGGGAGCGATAAAAAAGCTCTCTAGCAGCGGATCCGACTGACGGTATTCGTCCCGCTCAAAGCGCTCTGCGACACGCTTCCCACCTTCAAGTCCTGCGCAAAGCCGGGATTTTTTTGCGCCTCGTTTTGATATGTTTATTTTCAGTGTATTGATTAATGAAATATTACGTGTCATTTATAGCCACACAAAAACAACCCCAAGGAGTCAACAATATGAACAAGACAGCACTTCTAGGCGCCCTGACCCTCTGCGCCGCGAGCTTCCTGGCCCACGCCGATGAAGACAGCCTGCGCATCGGCATCGAAGCCGCTTACCCGCCCTTCTCCTACAAGACGCCGGAAGGCAACGTCAGTGGTTTCGACTACGACATCGGCAACGCGCTGTGCGAGGAAATGAAGGTCAAGTGCGAGTGGGTGATCCAGGAGTTCGACGGCATGATCCCTTCGCTCAAAGTGCGCAAGATCGACGCGGTGCTGTCGTCGATGTCGATCACCGAAGACCGGATGAAGTCGGTCGACTTCAGCAAAAAGTACTACCACACGCCGGGCAAGTTCGCGATGAAGGCCGGCAACGTGATCAACGATCCGCTGGTGGACCTCAAGGGCAAGAAAGTCGGGGTGCAACGCTCTTCGACCTATGACCGCTTCGCCACCGAGCAACTGGAAACAGCCGGGGTCAGCGTCGTGCGCTACGGCTCGCAAAACGAAGCGTTCCTCGACCTCGCCTCGGGTCGCCTCGACGCCACCCTTGCCGACATTGTCAACACCGACGAGAGCTTTATCAAAACGCCAGCGGGCAAAGGTTTCGCCCTCGTCGGGCCAGACATCAACGACCCGAAATACTTCGGTCGCGGCGCCGGGATCGCGGTGCGCAAGGGGGACAGCGTGAACACCGCACGCCTCAACACCGCGATTGACGCGATCCGCGCCAACGGCAAGTACCAGCAAGTCATGGCCAAGTACTTCGCGTTCGATATCTACGGCGAGTAACCCCTACCTGTCACCCGGGCGCCCGTCTCCGGCACGCGGCGCAGCGGTTTGTCTCGCGGTTTTTTTGAGGACTTCATCATGCTTCACGGCTACGGATCGAGCATTCTCGATGGCGCCTGGCTGACCATCAACCTGGCCCTGACCTCCATGGCCATGGCGATTGCCCTCGGCCTGATCGGTGCAGCCTTTCGCCTGTCGCCCCTGAAATGGCTGGCCATGCTCGGCGAAAGCTACACCACGCTGATTCGCGGCATCCCGGACCTGGTGCTGATCCTGCTGATCTTCTACGGCGGCCAGGACCTGGTGAACCGCATCGCCCTTGCGCTGGGTTACACCCACTACATCGACATCAATCCCTTCATCGCCGGCGTCTGCACCATGGGCTTCATTTTCGGCGCCTACCTCTCGGAAACCTTTCGCGGCGCGTTCATGGCGATCCCCAAAGGCCAGGCCGAAGCCGGTGCGGCGTATGGCATGACGGGCGCACAAGTGTTCTGGCGAATCCTGGTGCCGCAGATGATTCGCTTCGCCATCCCGGGGTTCACCAACAACTGGCTGGTGCTGACCAAATCCACCGCGCTGATTTCGGTGATCGGCCTGCAGGACATGATGTTCAAAGCCAAAAACGCCGCGGATGCGACCCACGAGCCGTTCACCTTTTTTCTCGCAGTGGCGGCGCTGTACCTGATGCTCACCAGCGTGTCATTGCTGGTGCTGCGCTATCTGGAAAAACACTACTCGGTCGGCATCAAAGCCGCCGAATTGTGATCGGGAGCCACTGACAATGCTCGACTACAACCTGATCTGGGACAACCTGCCGCTGTACTTCAACGGCGCCTTGTTGACCCTCAAAGTGCTGCTCATTTCCCTGGCGTTCGGCCTGGTGCTGGCGATCCCGCTGGCCCTGATGCGCGTGTCCCGCTCGCCGCTGCTCAGCTTCCCGGCGTGGCTCTACACCTACGTGATTCGCGGCACGCCGATGCTGGTGCAATTGTTCCTGATCTATTACGGCCTGGCGCAGTTCGCTGCCGTGCGGGAAAGCGCGCTCTGGCCGTACCTGTCCAGCGCGACCTTTTGCGCTTGCCTGGCGTTCGCGATCAACACCAGTGCCTACAGCGCCGAACTGCTGGCCGGCAGCCTGAAGTCCACGGCCCACGGCGAGATCGAAGCCGCGAAAGCCATGGGCATGTCGCGCTTCACCTTGTACCGGCGAATCCTGCTGCCCTCGGCCCTGCGCCGGGCGCTGCCGCAGTACAGCAACGAAGTCTTGATGATGCTGCAAACCACCAGCCTGGCGTCGATTGTCACGCTGGTGGACATCACCGGCGCTGCGCGAACGGTCAGTGCGCGGTTCTATTTACCGTTCGAGGCGTTCATCACCGCCGGCCTGATCTACCTGGCCCTGACCTTCATTCTGGTGCGTCTGTTCAAGCTGGCCGAGCGCCGCTGGCTGGCGTACCTGGCACCGCGCAAGCACTAAGGAGCGTGTATGGAACACATTGAATATTTGTTGCCGTGGAGTGCTTCGGGCACGGAACGGCGCCTGTCGCTGTTTCGCTTTGGCAGCGGATCGCGCAAGGCGTACATCCAGGCCTCCCTGCATGCCGATGAGTTGCCGGGGATGCGCGTGGCGGTCGAGCTCAAGCGCCGCTTGCGGCTGCTGGAAGAACAAGGTCGGTTGAACGGCGTGATCGAACTGGTGCCGATGGCCAATCCGATCGGCATCGCCCAGATGTTCCAGGCCACGCATCAGGGTCGCTTCGAATTCAACAGCGGCAAGAATTTCAACCGCGACTTCCCGGAGCTGACCGAAGCCGTGGCAGCGTTGGTGCAAGGTCAACTGGGCGACGACGCCGACCTCAACACCACGCTGATCCGCCGCGCCATGAGTGACGTCCTCGCCGACATGCCACCCGCGACCTCGGAACTCGATGGCCTGCGTCGCCTGTTGCTGGAACACGCGTGTGACGCCGACGTGGTGCTGGACCTGCACTGCGATTTCGAGTCGATCATGCTGCTTTACGCCATGCCGCAAAACTGGCCGCGCCTGCGTTCATTGGCCGCTCGCCTCGGCGCCGGCGCCGCACTGCTGGCCGAAGATGCCGGCGGCAGTGCCTTCGATGAAGCCTGCGCCTTCCCTTGGTTGCGCTTGGCCGAGCTGTTCCCCGAAGCCGCTATTCCACTGGCGTGCGTGGCGACCACCATTGAATTGCGCGGCATGGCTGACACCGAGCGCGAGCCCTGCGTCGACAGCGCCGAAGCCATTCTCGGCTACCTCGCCGAACAAGGCCTGATCAGCGGTGACTGGCCCGAAGCGCCGTTATTCTGCTGTGACGCAACGCCGTTTGCCGGCGCGCAATACGCCTACGCGCCGCATCCCGGCGTGGTGAGTTTCCTGCAACCGCTGGGCGCGCGGGTCCGGGTTGGCGATCCATTGTTTGAAGTGCTCGATCCATTGACCGACCGCCACAGCATCGTGCGCGCCAGCACCGACGGCATCCTCTATGCCCGGGAACGCCTGCGTTTCGCCCAACCCGGTTTGTGGCTGGCCAAAGTTGCCGGTACCCGCCTTATTCGCCAGGGTCGCTTGCTCAGCGACTGATGCCAGAAGAGTGAACAGCATGTACAAACTTGAAATCCAGAACCTGCACAAAAGCTACGGCGCCCACCAAGTACTCAAGGGTGTTTCCCTGGAAGCGAAGGCCGGTGACGTGATCAGCATTATCGGCTCCAGCGGCTCCGGCAAAAGCACCTTCCTGCGCTGCATCAACCTGCTGGAACAGCCCAACGCCGGCAACATCGTGCTCAACGGCGAGCCACTGAAACTGGTCAGCAACACACTCGGCGGGCTCAAGGCTGCCGAGCCGAAACAGTTGCAACGCATGCGTTCGCGGCTGTCGATGGTGTTCCAGCACTTCAACCTGTGGTCGCACATGAGCGCCCTGGAAAATGTGATGGAAGCCCCGGTGCATGTGCTCGGGATGGGCAAGAAAGAAGCGCGGGAAAAGGCCGAGCATTACCTGAACAAAGTCGGCGTCGCCCATCGCAAGGACGCGTGGCCGGCGCACATGTCCGGCGGCGAGCAGCAGCGCGTGGCGATTGCCAGGGCACTGGCCATGGAACCGGAAGTGATGCTGTTCGACGAGCCGACCTCGGCCCTCGACCCGGAACTGGTGGGCGAAGTGCTCAAAGTCATGCAGGACCTGGCCCTGGAAGGCCGAACCATGGTCGTGGTGACCCACGAAATGGGCTTCGCCCGGGAGGTGTCGAACCAATTGGTGTTCCTGCACAAAGGCCAGGTCGAGGAGCGTGGCGACCCGCGCGAAGTGCTGGTCAACCCACAGTCCGAACGCCTGCAGCAGTTTCTGTCCGGGAGCTTGAAGTAATCCCGCTGGCGCTGCGCACCCACGGTTGGCTTCGGATACACTCCAGCCAACCTTATGCCCTCAGGAACTGTTGAGCCGCACATGCCGACCTCTTCGAAAAACACCACGGTCTATGCCGCGCCGGTCATGCGCAAACTGGCGGAAATCGTCGCCGAGTTGCCGCCGTCACTGCGCAAGGTTGCGGATTTTATCCTGCGTCACCCCTTGCGCGCCGCGACGTTGACCATCGAGGAGATGGCCCACGAAACCTCGACCTCGCCCGCCGCCGTCAACCGCCTGGCCAAAGCCATGGACCTCGGTGGCTACACCGGCATGAAGGCCGAACTGGTCGCCACCTTGCAGCAAATGGTGTCGCCGGTGGACAAGCTGCGCAACGAACTGGCCCAGCGCACCGGCGGCGCGTTTGGCCTGCATGAGCAAATCCACAGCGCCAGCAGCAACCTCGCCACGGCGGCGACCAACAACCATGCCGACACCTTCGAAGCCTTCGTCACCTGCCTGATCAATGCGCGCAAGATCTACATCCTCGGCTTTGGCAACAGCGTCTACTTCGCCGGCCTCGCCGCCTCGACCCTGATGCCGTTCTGCGCTGACGCGACCGCGATCAGCATGGAGGGCGGCAACGAAAACGCCGCGTACCGTTTGGCCGCGATCACCGATCAGGACGTGCTGCTGGCGATCTCCCTGCCGCGTTACTCCCTCGACACCCTGCAACTGGCGCGCTTCGCCAACGAGCGTGGCGCCACGGTGCTGGCGATCACCGACTCCCCCGCCTCGCCGCTGACCAGCATCGCCGAACACACCCTGTTCGCCCCGGCCGATCATCCGGTGCTGACCAGCTCCAACATCGCCGTGCTGGCGTTGATCGAAGGTTTGGTCGCG
Organism: Pseudomonas sp. Emmai; assembly: GCF_055179735.1. Classification (NCBI taxonomy): domain Bacteria; kingdom Pseudomonadati; phylum Pseudomonadota; class Gammaproteobacteria; order Pseudomonadales; family Pseudomonadaceae; genus Pseudomonas; species Pseudomonas sp. Emmai. Next base: position 4,784,465 of record NZ_CM143685.1, read on the forward strand.
GGGGTGATGGCGCGGAACAAAGAAGCGGTGAAACTGGCGACCGAACTGACGGAAAGCGTGATGGCTTACCTGCACATTCCCAGCAGTGGCAAGGCACCAAAAAAATGATGATCACCACGGCGCGATTGATCCTGCGGCCACCGAACGCCGAAGACCTGGCGCGTCTGTTTGCGATCTACGGCGATCCGGCGACGAATCAATTCAACCCGGCCGGGCCGCTGGCCGACATCCATCGGGCTGAGGCCTTGCTGGAGGGCTGGCTTGAACACTGGAACGCCAACGGCTACGGACAATGGGCGATTGCCAGCCGTGACGCGCCGGAGCACATCATCGGTTTCGGTGGTATCGCGTTATACAACTACCTCGACGTCGAGCGCCTGAACCTCGGTTATCGGTTCGATAGCGCCGCGTGGGGCAAGGGTTATGCCACGGAACTCGGCAGCGCTGCGCTGACGTTTGCCTTTAACGAAATAAATGCCGAGCAGGTGTTTGCGCTGGTGCGGCCGAGCCACCGGGCCTCAATCGGCGTACTGGAAAAGATCGGCATGCAGCGCATCGATGTGCTCGATGATGTGCCGGGGCAACCGCAGAGCCTGGTGTTCAAGGCCAACCGTGACTCATGAGTGCTGCCAGCTCTTGTAGACGAACTCAAGGCTATAGCCATCCGGGTCGAACACATTGGCGGCGTAATAGCGCGGGTCGTAATACAGCCGTGCACTGGGCACGCCATTGTCGGTAGCGCCGGCCGCCATTGCCGCAGCGTAGGCGGCGTCCACTTCAGCGGTGCTGTTGGCGACGAACCCGACATGCGCGGCCCGGCCCTCGACCATCCCTTCGCGCAACCAGAAGAATACTCGCCCTTGCGCGCCGAAACCCTTGAGGTCCGGATGGCCCGGCGGACCGTCCTTGCCGTCGAAGTCGAGGCGTCCGGTAATCCCCAGCGGGGCGAGCGCCGCGCTGTAGAAACGCACCGAGCGCTCAATGTCACTGACCGAAATAAACACATGATCGAGCATGGATTCGCCTCCCTGATTCAGATGATGTAGCCGCCCGCCACTTCGATGCTCTGCCCGTTGACCCAAGCGCTGTCCTCGGACAATAGCGTGGCGATGACCCGCGCGACATCGTCCGGTTCGCCGACCCGACCGAGGACGGTTTGTGTGGCGAGCAGGGCTTCGAACTCGTCGTTCAGGCCGCCGCCCAGTTCCGTGCGGATCGCACTCGGAAACTGCCTGTTTCTGCTTTTTGCTTGCGCCACGGGTGGCCATGGGATCAGATGTCGCCCCATGAACGATCAACTGAATGAACTCAGAACCCTCGCCGCCAAGGCCGAAAACCGCCGCACCGAGACCGGCATCCCACGGGTGGCGATGGTCCAGGGCGCGATGCTGCGGGAAATCGCCGCGCCCGATTCGGCGATGACCCGCGTGAGCCTGGCCATCCAGTGGATCCGCCGCGACTTCGCCGAGCCATTGCGGGTGGATGCCTTGGCGCAGAAAGCGGCGATGAGTGTGTCGGCCTTCCACCGCCACTTTAAAGCCGTGACCAACTTCAGCCCCTTGCAGTATCAAAAACGCGTTCGGCTGCTGCATGCCCGCTCGCTGCTGGTGGCCAGCGCCCACAGCGTGACCAGCGCCGCGTTCGACGTCGGTTATGAAAGCACCACCCAGTTCAGTCGCGACTATGCCCGCGTATTCGGTCTGCCACCGGCGCGGGATGCGGCGCGGATTCTGGCGGATACCCGAGGCGCGAACCGGTGAATATGGACACTCTCTGGAGGCATCCCATGCACACACTCAGCAAAACCCTGACGGCCCTGTGCCTTATCGTACCGAGCATGGCCAGCGCCGAGCCTCGGCCCGAGCACATGGTTTATCTGCGCACCATCGCCCCGAGCATCGAGCAAGACATCCGCTACGCCACGGCCCATAACTTCACCGGCCACCCGCTCGACGGTTACGAGGTACCCGAGTGCCTGTTGTCGGCGGACGCGGCCAAGGCCCTCGCCCGGGTGCAAACCGCGCTGCATGCCGAAGGCTACGGGTTGAAGGTCTTCGATTGTTATCGCCCGGCCCGCGCGGTTGCCGACATGGGCCATTTCGCCAAGGTGCCGGGTGATCCGAGCAAAGCCGAGTTCTATGCGCGCGCGAACAAGCAGGACTTCTGGCGCCTGGGGTATGTGGCGCGGGTCTCGGGGCATTCCAAGGGCAGCACGGTGGACCTGACCCTGACCGGCCCAGGCGCCCTGCCCGCCGCTACCTGGACGCCTGCCGCCAAAAATGTCGACTGCACCGCCCCGTATGGTCAGCGCTGGCACGACGGCGCGCTCGACATGGGCACCGGTTTCGATTGCTTCGACGAACCGGCCCACACTGACAGCACCGCGATCAATGCGACCGCCCAAGCCAATCGCCAGCGACTGACCAGCGCCATGGAAAAAGAAGGGTTTGTCGGCTATTCGAAAGAGTGGTGGCACTTCACCTGGAACGGCAATCCGGCGTTGAACCAAGTGATGGATTTTCCCATTACCCCGATGGAACTCAGCCGCAGTCATCAGTTAATCATCGTCACCACTAAAAACTGGACCGACATCCAGGGCACCGCCCAGCGCTATGAGCGCCACGGGCAAACCTTTGAAAAATCCGGCGAACCGTTTACGGTAGTGGTCGGTAAAAGCGGACTGGCCTGGGGCAAGGGCCTGACCGTCGTTGACCAACGCGCAGGGCCGGTCAAACGCGAAGGTGACGGCAAAGCTCCGGCCGGGATCTTCAAACTCGGCACAGCGTTTGGTTACGACAAAACCGCCGATACCCAACTGCCCTACCTGCCGCTGAGCGCGACCGTCGAATGCGTCGATGACGGCCAGTCCACACGCTACAACCAACTGGTCGACGGCGCGACGCTGGCCAAGGACTGGAACAGTTCCGAAACCATGCGCCGCAAGGACGACATGTACCGCCAGGGGATTTTCATCGAGCACAACAGCCCGGCGGCGGCCGGTTCGGGCTCGTGCATTTTCTTCCATATCTGGCGCGGGCCAACGTCGCCGACACTGGGGTGTACGGCCATGGACCCGGCGAATATTGCGCGGTTGTTCACCTGGCTGGATCCACGGCAGACGCCGTTGCTGGTGCAGTTGCCCGAGGCGGAATATGCGCAGTTGCGTGAGCGTTGGGGGCTTCCAGAGCGGTGAAGCCAATCTATATGACCTGACACAAAACCTGTGGCGAGGGGGCTTGCCCCCTCACCACAGGCAAACCCCTTTGCCACCAGAATCCACTTACGGATGAGTCATGTCCAGGGGCACCAAGTAGTGGTCGAACTCCGCTGCAGAAATGGCCGGGATAGATTCAGTCCCAGGCAGGCACTTCGCTGCGCAACACCGACGCCATCTTCCCGAGGTGTTCACAGGCCTTGGCCACGTAGTCCCTGGACAGCCGCTCGATGCGCAGGTAGTTGATCGGTCGTGCGGTCGCGCTGGCGTAGAGTTCCAGTGCCTGTGCCGCATGCTTGAAATGCCGGGCCTCGACGCTGCCGCAATGCACACTGAGGAACGCGGCGACGCGATTGGCCTCACCCGACGGATAACCCCGCACTTCGCGCAGCCACTGTTTCCACATCGGGGTCATCAGGTTGTATTCGCCAGTGTTGAACAGCTCGGTCATGGCCATCATTTCCAGCGCTTCGATGAGCTCCGGTGCCAGGGGGCTTTTCTCCCCGACCCCACTGGAAAACGCCTTGGTGACCGGGTCCTGGAAGCGGTCCTGGAGGCGCCAGTCATCGGAGCCGCAAATGGCCGACGCCATGCGGTAATACAACTTCGAATGGTGCGGATGCCCGTGCATTTCGCCGAGCCCCACGTCTTCAATGATGATTTCGCCGCAGTGCCGCGCCGCTTCCAGCATCTTCAACTTGCCATCGTCGGTTAACGACTCGGACTCCTGCAGGATCCGCACAATAATGCTGGAGACCGCATGGGCCTCGCCGTCCGGGCTGCGCCAGCCGCAAAAGAACGTGCACAGTGACGACTCGGTCCAGTTGCTGGACGTCATGTCGACATAGGTTTCGCAATATTTATCCAGCTTGTCGGGGTGGCGGTGAAAACCACTCAGCAGCGCTTCAACAAGATTTCTGTCCTCGACATCAACCAGTGCCTGATTGACGTACCCGATAAAATTCCGGCTCAACTGTTCCACGGCTTATCTCCTTATTAGGTGGTTCATTGCTCTAGGGCAAGATGAATACCCGCCGTCAATCCGCGACGACGTCTGCCATGAACTGAACGAAACGCGTCATGCCTTCGATCAATTCTTCACGCTCGACGGCGTAGGAAATCCGGATGCTGTTGGGGTCGCCGCAGCCTGAGCCGGGGACGACGGCAATATGCGCCTCGCTCAATAACAGATCGGCGAGATGATCGACGTCGCGGATTTTCGTGCCGAGGTAACGGCAACCCAGCTTCCGGGAGACATCGATATAGAGGTAAAACGCCCCTTCCGGTGGCGCGCAGGTCACGGCGTCGACATAACCCAGACTGGTACACGCTGCCTGCAGTTGGCTGTCGAGGAAGGTATTGATCTGGCGGGCGAAGTCCGGTGAATCGGCGATCAAGGCGTTCAGCGCCGCATATTGGGCAAGGCTGCTGGGGTGGGACGTGGTGTGGCCCTGCAAGTTGTGCATGGCCGCGATGACCTGGGCCGGGGCGCAGGCGTAACCGATGCGCCAGCCCGTGACGGCCTGGCTCTTGGAGAACGAATCGACCAGTACCGTCTGGTTTTTCAGGGCCGGAAACAGCGACACGATGTTGTGATGTTCATGGGGATGGCGCACCAGTTTGCGGTAGCACTCATCGAACACCACCCAGAGCCGATGATCGAAGGCGAGCTTGGCAATCTTGCGCAACTCCTCTCGTTGATAAACCGTGCCCGTGGGGTTGTTCGGGGTGTTGATCACGATCATTTTGGTGCGTGGCGACAAGGCTCTTTCAACGGCGTTGCAGGTCAAGCGATAGTCGTTGCCTCGGGTATCGACAAACACGGGTGTGGCGCCGGCCAACAGGATCTGCGTGGGCGAGTTTTCCCAGTAAGGCGTCGGCACAATCACCTCATCACCGGGATTGAGCAGCACCATCGCCGCGTTGTAGAGCGCTTGTTTGGCGCCGGCGGTCACGGCCACTTCATTGGCGGCGTACGGGACGCCGCAGCGCTGGCTGACCTGTTGCGCCAGGCGTTCACGAAGCTGAGGCAAGCCAATGGGCGGTGTGTAGCGATTGCGTGCGCCGTTGATGGCGTCGATGGCGCCCGCCTTCATGTCCGCGCTGGCATCGAACGATAGTTCGCCCGCCGCGAAGTTGATGACCTTGATGCCACTTTCTTTCAAGGCATTGGCTTTGCTGCGCATGCTGGAGGTGCCGGGCGCCTTGAGAATCAGGGCACGATGGGATAACGCCAATCGGATTGCAGAGGGCTCACTGTGATTCATTCTTCTACCTGCGAAAACGACTTGAAAACCAAGCGACCGGCTCACGGGCGGTGGCCCGTCAACGACTCGCGCGCTGATACAACCGTGCATCCGCGTCCAGGCCGCGTTGTACACACCAGGACAACGGCAGCGTCAGCAACAGGGTGGCGGCCAACAGCATCACCGCGACGGGCACCCCAGTGACGTCGCCGAGAGCGCCAAACAACACCGGCGCCAGCGCGCCAGCGCCGATGGTGCCGGTGTAAAACACCGCGAACGCCCGCTCGCGTTTGCCCGGCCCTGCCAGATCGGGCACGGCGCCGTACAACACCGACGAGGTGCCGTTCAACGCCAGCCCCAACAGCGGCAACATCACCATCAGGCCGAAAAACGGCAGGTACACCGCCATCACGATCAGCACCGCCGTGGTGAACTCGGTCAGCCACACGGTCTTGACCATGCCAATGCGCGCGCCCAGGTAACCGCACAGCAACTTGCCGAACGCGCCGCCCACGAACAGCATCGTCAAGGCCAGGCCGATGCCCGCCGTACCGGCGCCCTTGTCTTTGAGCAGAAAGGGCAAGAAGGTGAGAAAGCCCATGCGCACCGCGCTGTCCAGGGTGCCGGTCAGGATCAGGGCGCGCAGCCCGCTGGCGGAACCCTGTCCATTTATCGCCTTGGACGCTTTGCTTTTTGCCGACACCGACTCAGTACGTGCCGGGATCAACCACCACAGCAGTCCCGCAGCGGCCAGACCTAGCAGGCCCAGCAGCGTGACGCTGGCACGCCAACTGATGACCGTCAGCAACAGACCGATCAACCCCGGGATCAACGTCTTGCCGATATCGCCGGAGAAGTTGTACTGCGCCAACGCTTGCTTGACCCCGCCGCCCGCCTCGTAACTGTCGGTGATCAACGACGAGGCCAGTGGGTGCTGGGTACTGGCGCCCAATCCGCCCAACAGCAGCGCCAGCAACAGCACCGTCAACCCGCCCGCCTGCCCGGCCAGCAAATAGGCCAGGCCGGCGAGTGCCGTTCCGCCCACCAGCAGGCGCTCGCGCCCCCAGCGTTTGGCGGCGCGGCTGGCCAACAGCTGGAACCCGGCCATCATCCCTGCATAGGCCCCGCGCAGCAGGCCGATCTGGGCGAAACTCAGGCCGAACTGCGCCTGCCAGATCGGCAACAGCACGTAGATAACGTCGCTCAACCCGTCATGCACGGCATGCGCGCCGCAGCCCGCCACCAGCGAACGACGACGCACGCAGGCATCGGCCGGTGGCGTGGTGCGCGGGCGAACCACTTCGTGTGTCAAATCGTTCATCGTCGTGTGCGACTTGAAAGTGGATGTAGAGAGTCAAGCAGGCTGAGCCACCGTCACTGCAACAGCTGCGCGCAATCCTTCATCACCGTGGCTTTGCGACGCAGGTACTCGGCGAAGATTTCCCGCGCGGTCTGGTGGTCGACGGCGATTTGCATGGCATCGACAAATTCACTGACCGCCGCTACGGCATGGGCGAAATGATTGCTCTCGGTGCCGCCGGTATGCACGGTGACCCAGGCGACGGTGGCGCGGGCCTTGGCTTCCGGCACACCCATGTCGCGCACGAACCACTGCTTGTACAGCGGGTGGATAAATTCCACTTCACCGTGGGTGTACACCTCGTGGATCAAGGTCGTGAGCAGGCCCTGCAACAAATCGCGATCACGCAGGCGACGGGTGTCGGTCCAGTCCTTGAAGGCCTGGGCTGAAGGCAGGCAGTTTTCCTTCAGCAGCCACTGGTCATCGCCGCACAACGGCGTGGCCATGTTGTAGAACAGGTCCGAGTGCACGATGTTGCCTAGCGCACCCAAGTCCTCGTCGGTGATTCGTTGCAGACTGCCGCAGGCCCGGTACAGCTGCTCGGCGCACTCGGAACCTTGCTCGGAGCGCGCCAGCAAGGTAATGCGGTTGGCCAGGCCGGACACACTGGTGGCCGAGTTGTTGGTCTTGGACCAACTGGCGAAAAACTTGCGCAAGGCGACCGGCGAATGACGACGCGAGGTGAGTTGCTCGAACGCATTTTCAATGTCCACCAGCGCCTCTTCTTCACTCCAGAAGGCCTCGAACAGCGCATGCTTCAACACACTGGCAGGCATGTCGTTCAGCACCGGTTCGACGATCTTCAACAACTGGCTGTGGCGGGTCATTACGTTACTCATGGTCACCTCTTATATTCCCTTATTGGATGATGAATCAGGCAGGTTCACCGGTTCGGCTGGAACCGTTGCGGCCGCGTGCGACCGGTGTATCGGGGGTGTCGGGTTTGAGGGGTTTCCAGCCGGTCAAGGCAATCAGCAGCGACAACAGCTGGAAGCCGATGATCAGCGCCACGCAGCCTTGCCAGCCCCAGCGACTCCAGATCATCGCCGGGACGATGGCGCCGAAACTGCCGCCCAGGTAATAGCCGGTCAGGTACAGGCCCACGGCACCGGCCTTGTTGCGTTGGGCGGTGGCCGTGATGAAGGCATTCGCCGACGCCTGGGCCAGAAACACACCGGTCGAACTCAGGGCCAGACCCAGCACGATCAGCCACAGCGAAGGCATCAGGGTCAGGATCGAGCCGCAGACCCCGAGCAGCACCGCGCCGGTAAGTAATTCGGATTGCGGTCGCAGTTTGCTCAAGCGGCCGGCAATCGGAATGACCACCAGCGCCAGCAGGAACACCGCATAAATCGTCCCCAGTGCCGCCGCGCCCAGGTTGAACGGCGCCTGGCTGAGGTAGAGCCCGGCGTAGGTAAAGGTCGCCACTTGGGAAAACAGCACACAAAAACCGACGCCGTACGCCGCCAGCAGGGGCTTGTGGCACAGGTCGCGAAACGTGTGCGCACGCACAGGCAAAGCCTGGGTCGTCAACACTGGATTGGCCGGCAGCAGGATGTGGATGGCCACGCCGACCAGCAAGCTGATGATCGCCAGCAGTTCAAAGGCCTCACGCCAGCCCACGTATTGCGTCATGATCCCCGACACGAAGCGCCCGGCAAAACCGCCCAGCACCGTCCCCGCCACATACAGGCTGGTGATTTCGGTGACGGTGCCGCCGCGCCAGCGGTCGCCGATGTACGCTACGCTGGTGGCGAACACCACCGGGATGAGCATGCCTTCGATAAAGCGCCACACCAGCAGTTCGGCAAAGCTGCCGGCACGGGCGGCCAGCAGCGCCGGCACCGCCAAAAACAACGCCGCGACCACAATCACCGAGCGTTGCTCGAAGCGACCGGTCAAGCGGCTGACAAACGGGGCCGTGAGGGCGACCGCCAGGGTGGTCACGGTGATACTCCAGCCGGCCTGACGAGCGCTCACCTGAAAACTCAGGGCAAACACCTGGAGAATGCTCTGGGTTGAATAGAGGTTGAGAAAAGCCGCACAGCCACACAGAAACAGGGCGACGCGAGCACTGTGCAGGCGCGAATTCATGAGACCTCTCGTTTTAATGCCGGAGGTCTTTATAGAATGCGCAGCCCGCCGAACACCAATACCGAATTCGGACCGATCAATACCTAGGGATCAGGATGCTCGACCTACGCAAGCTACGTTACTTTTTGACGGTCGCCGAAGAACTGCACTTTGGCCGCGCGGCATTGCGCCTGCACCTCGCCCAACCTCCCCTGACCCGACAGATTTCGGCCCTGGAAACCGAGCTGGGCTTTCGCCTGTTTGATCGCACCAGCCGCACGGTCACGCTCACGGCCCAGGGTCGGCATTTCCTGCCTTACGCCCAAGCGGTCCTGGACCAGGCCAACCTGACCGAAGTCATCGCCGGCAAGTTGGCCGCCGGTACTGCCGGTCAGTTGGCGCTGGGTTACGCCAGTTCGATCGCGCTGTCGGATCCGTTCAGCCAAACCCTGCAAGCCTTTGCCCAACGTTTCCCGGACGTGCAACTGACCCTGGTGGAAAGTGCGTCCGCCAGTCTGTATTCGCAAGTGGTCGATGGCCGCATCGATATCGGCCTGAGCCGTCTGCTGCCGGAACCGGGGCAAACCGAGGTTCAGGTCCTGTCGCTGGGCGGCGAACCCCTGGTGGCCGCCCTCTCCAGCGACAACCCGTTGGCCAGCCAGGACGAGGTCACCCTGGCCCAGCTCAGTGCGCACCCCTTGATTCTGTTTCCAGCCGATTACGGCTCCGGGCTCAATGAATCCATCGAGCACCTGTACCGCTGCAACGACCTGCCCATCCGTCCGGGGCCGTCGGGGCGGCAAATCACTTCGATCATCGCCTTGGTGGCCGCCGGCCAGGGTGTCGCCCTGGTTCCCGAGTGCGCCAGGACCCTGGCCAAAAAAGGCGTGACCTATCGGCCGCTGGCAGACCCCACCGCCCGTGCGGAACTGCTGATTCTCACGCGAACCCAGGGGCGCAGCCTGCTCGTCGAGGCCTTTATGGGCGTGGTCGAGGAACTGCTGCAGCGGGATCGATGAAGCCGGCGATCAGTAATCCCCGCCTGCCCGCTTGAGCATTTGCTTGCAGCGTTCCGACAGGTGAAACACCCGCAGATGCTTGCCGGCCTTGTCGTAGCGTTCGCGCAGGGTTTTCAGCGCCGCGATGGCCGAGTAGTCGACGAAGCTCAGGTGACGGCAATCAAGGGTCACTAGGGCGGGATCGTTGGCGGGATCGAACTGATTGAGAAACGGCGCGGTGGAGGCGAAGAACAACGTGCCGTGCAGGCGGTAGAGTTTGCTGCCGTCGGTTTCCAGGTAGGTGTCGGCGTACAGCTCACGGGCCTGCTGCCAGGCGAAGTTGAGCGCGGCAATGATGATCCCGCAGAGCACCGCTGTGGCGAGGTCGGTGAACACGGTGATGGTGGTCACGGCGATGATCACCAGCACATCGTTGAGCGGCACTTTGTTGATCACCCGCAACGAGGCCCAGGCGAAGGTCTGCTGCGACACCACGAACATCACCCCCACCAGCGCGGCCAGCGGAATGCGCTCGATCAGCGGCGATAGAAACAACACGAACAGCAGAATCATGACCCCGGCGATCACCCCGGAAAGCCGACCACGCCCGCCGGAACTGAGGTTGATCACGGTCTGGCCGATCATCGCGCAGCCGCCCATGCCGCCGAACACCCCCGACACCATATTCGCCGCGCCCAGCGCCACGCACTCACGATCCGGGTAGCCACGGCTCTCGGTGATTTCGTCGGTGAGGTTCAACGTCAGCAGGGTTTCCAGCAGGCCGACCAGCGCCATCAAAATCGCGTAGGGCGCGACGATGCGCAGGGTTTCGAGAGACCAGGGAATGTCTGGCAACGCCAACGTCGGCAAGCCGCCGGCGATGTGCGCCATGTCACCCAAGGTGCGAGTCGGCAGGCCAAGCAGGTACACCGCCAGCCCGACACCGAGGATCGCCACCAAGGCGGGCGGCACCGCGCGCGTCAGGCGCGGCAACAGATAGACGATCGCCATGGTCAGCGCCACTAACCCGCTCATCACGTACAGCGGCGTGCCGCTGAGCCAGGTGTCGCCGCTCTTGAAGTGCTCCAACTGCGCCAACGCAATGATGATCGCCAGCCCGTTGACGAAACCGAGCATCACCGGGTGCGGCACCATGCGCACCAGTTTACCCAGCCGCAACAGCCCGAACGCCATCATGATCAACCCACCCAACAGCACCGTCGCCAGCAAATACTGCACGCCGTGCTGCACCACCAACGCCACAATCACCACCGCCATCGACCCGGCCGCCCCGGACACCATCCCCGGCCGCCCGCCGAACAGCGCGGTCAATGTGCAAATGATGAACGCGCCGTAGAGGCCCATCAGTGGATTGAGATGTGCGACCAGGGCGAAGGCGATGCATTCGGGCAGCAACGCAAAAGAGGTCGTGAGCCCGGCCAGGGCATCGGCGCGTAGGCGTTGTGGTTTCATGGCTTACCTGAAAATGCGGGCCGGTGAAGCTGGCCGCGGGGAGTGGCGGGGAATGAGGGGGGGATGTTACGGAATTGGGGGTGGTTGGGCCAGTGGTTGGTCGCTCCTACACGCAAATCAAGCCCGATCCCTTGTAGGAGCGAAGCTTGCTCGCGAAGGCGTCGTGCCTGACACACCGCGTTATCGTTCTTCGCGAGCAAGCTTTGCTCCTACGGTGATGGCGTCGGGTCTGGTGTATTGCGTTATCGTTCTTCGCGGGCAAGCCTTGCTCCTACACACCAATCAGCCCCGATCCCTTGTAGGAGCGAAGCTTGCTCGCGAAGGCGTCGTGCCTGACACACCGCGTTATCGTTCTTCGCGAGCAAGCTTTGCTCCTACGGTGATGGCGTCGGGTCTGGTGTATTGCGTTATCGTTCTTCGCGGGCAAGCCTTGCTCCTACACACCAATCAGCCCCGATCCCTTGTAGGAGCGAAGCTTGCTCGCGAAGGCGTCGTGCCTGACACACCGCGTTATCGTTCTTCGCGAGCAAGCTTTGCTCCTACGGTGATGGCGTCGGGTCTGGTGTATTGCGTTATCGTTCTTCGCGGGCAAGCCTCGCTCCTACTCAGATCAGACCTGCTTCAAATCGAGGCCGTAGGTGTAATAGCCCGTATCCCGCACATACCCCAACGATTCATACAACCGCTGCGCGCCAAAGTTATCCGTGGCCGTTTCCAGCACCAATCCCTTCGCCCCCGTCGACAGCGCAAACGCGCGGGCGGTGTTCATCAGCAACGTCCCTACCCCGCGGCCCCGCGCAGCCGGTGCGGTGAAGAGGTCGCTGAGCAACCACGTTCGGTGAGCATCGATGGAGGAAAACGTCGGGTAGAGCTGGACGAAACCCAGTGCCTGACTGTCATCGGCCAGGGCGAGGAAGATCGCGGATTCATCCAGGGCGATGCGCTCGGCGATGAAGTCCCGGGACTGCTGCAGGTTCGAAGGCTGGCCGTAGAAACCGCGATAGGCGTCGAAGAGTCGGGCGACTGGGTCGAGGTGGCTGGCGTCGGCGCGTTGGGCGTGGATGGTCATGCTGTTCCCTCCTTAGGGTTTGGTCCGAGTGTAGCGGGCCGCCATCCTGCCAGGCGTTTCACGCACGCCCATTTATCCAGCCAATTTGCAGGGCGCTCCCGCACTCATCAAACTGCGGGACCCGCCCACCGCCCACCGGACCCCAAAATGCCTGACCTATTGCTGAAGCCAGCGCTGCCCGGCATTGCGCTCCGGCGATGGCGCCTGCTGCACCGCGTCAAACAAGCCCACGCCGCGCAGATGTTCAGCGTCACCCAATCGACGATTTCCCGATGGGAGAGTGGCGTACAAGCCATGGATCGCGCCGCACACCAGCAACTTGAACGGTTGCTGGCCGCTCGTCTCGATTCCGCCGCCGATCGCGTCCTCGCCAGACTGGTCGCGGAAAGTCCGCGGCCGGTTCATCTCATTTGCGACCTGACCCACCGTCTGCTGGCCTGCTCCCCGTCTCGTGCCGCCGAGTTTGCCAGCCCGCTGGGCGATCTTCTGGGTCAGTCGCTCTGGCGCTTCGCAACGCCAGAGATACTGAGCACAGAGGCCGCGCTTGATGAGTCGGGTTGGCGCGAAGCCCTCGCCCCTCCCGCTCTGGAATTCGTCACCGGGAGCAATGACTGCGCGCTCGTCCCCATCCGCCAGAGCCTGTGTCGCTGGACGCGCATTCCCCTCTCCGACGGCTCGGCGGCACGTCTGGTGGAAACACTCTGACAGAACGGCCGCGCATATTTTATGCGTGGACGATGCGCCTCGCCGGGCCTAGTCTGGCGCCGGTCAACCTACAGGGCGGATGTATGGACATCGAAAAAATCAAAGGACGCCTCGACTTTCTGCGCGAAGCGGAAAAGCTCAAGGATGTACTCAGGAGTGCGCATACCACCTCCGGGCGCACCGAAAGCACGGCTGAACATAGCTGGCGCCTGTGCCTGATGGCCATTGTGTTCGCGGACGAACTGGCCAGCCTCGACCTTTTGAAAGTCCTCAAAATGTGTGTCATCCATGATCTGGGCGAAGCCATCAACGGCGATATTCCAGCCGTCAGCCAAGCCTCGTTCCCCGACAAGAGCGAGCATGAACGACGCGATCTTCTGCTCTTGACCAGCACCCTTGATGACGCGCTGAAAACAGAGATATTGGCGCTCTGGGATGACTACGAAAACGCGTTGTCCCCCGAGGCGCAGGCGGTCAAGGCACTGGACAAACTGGAGACCCTGCTTCAACACAATCAGGGCTTGAACCCGCCGGACTTCGACTACGCGTTCAATCTGGCGTATGGCAAAAAACACACCAGTGCCCAACCGATTTTTGAGGCGCTGCGCAACATCATCGATCAGGATACGAAAGCAAAAATCGACAGGGATAAGCAGTGACGAGGCTATTCATAGCTCCGTCCTGTTTGGCGATGGGTTGAGGAACAACATCGGCCTTCAGAGCTAAAACCCTTTCTGTGGCGAGCGAGCTTGCTCGTGCTGAGGTGCGTAGCAGCCCCGCTCTTTTCCTTAAAAAGCAGGGGCCTGCTACGCAGTCCAGCACGAGCAAGCTCCCTCGCCACAGGTTATTCATTAATCATTGCGCTGTGCTCTTCTGAGTAACACCCACAAACGGCGCCTTGGCCCACACGACCTTGCCGCCGACCATGGTCAGCAGCACGTTATTGCGCGCCAGCTCAGCCTCGGGCACTTGCATGAAGTTCTTGTCCAGCACGATCAGGTCCGCGAACTTGCCGACCTCGACAGAACCGACCACCGCGTCCAGCTTCAACTGCTCGGCAGCGTTCAGGGTGATGGTACGCAACACTTCCTCCCGGGACAGCGCCGGATCAGCGTTGAGCCTGCCCGCGTACTTGGGACCATAGCTGTGTGGATTCTGCGGATCACCCGAGCGAGTGACACCGACTTTCAGCGCCAGGAATTCGTCGAGCGGATCCACCGGCCAGTCGCTGCCATAGGCCACGCGACCGCCCGCCCGGGCGATGCTGCCCGACGGCTCCATGCGGGCGAACCGCGCGGCGCCGAGGTGGTCGCTGGTGCCATCAACCGTGGACGGCGCTTGCTGGGCCCACTGGAACGACATGTTGGCCGTCACGTCGAGCGCCTTGAAGCGCGGATAGTCCGCCGGGTCCACTTCTTCGTTGTGGGTAATGGTCGGGCGAAAGGCATTGCCGGGCAGTTGATGGCGTACGTATTCGATGCCGTTCAGTGAATCGCGCACCGCGCGGTCGCCGGTGGCGTGAAGGTGCGGATCGAAGCCCGCCTCAACGGCCTTGAGCAGCAGCGGATTGAGCACTTGCGGCGGGAAGTACAGCTCGCCGAGATTCTTGCCCGGCGTCCATTTCGGCGCCTTCTCGGTGCCTGTGTTATGCAAATACGGCGTCAACATCGCGCCCGTGTCGGCCGGTGCGTTGATGATGCCGTCCATGAACACTTTGACGTGGCGCATGCTCACGCCCGGCGCGACTTTGGTTTCGCCCTGATCGTAGGTGTTGGCCAAAACCTTGGCATCAGCGATGGTTTTCCCCGGGTCTGCGGCCGCGGCGGCCGGGTCGAGTTTGATTGCCAACAAAGCCCGGGCGGTCAGTTCGCCCGACTGCTGCAAGGTCGTGAACGCTTTACCCATTTCGGGCCCCGACATGGCATCGAAGAAACTGGTGATGCCTTGCTGGCGCATGGCGTCGAGCGCGGCGCGGGTCTGGGTCAGCTTTTCGGCGTCGGTGGCGGGCGGCACCACGGCGGCCATGGTGTCGGCGGCGCCGTCTTCGCAGATGCCGTTCGGATTGCCGGCGCTGTCGCGCACGTATTTGCCGTCGCTCGGGTTGGGGGTTTGCTTGGTGATGCCGGCGACTTCCAGGCCGCGGGAGTTGGTCAGCACCGTGTGGAAGTCTGTCGAACGGACTTGAATCGGGCGTTTAGTCTTGAGCGCATCCAGAGTCGATTTGTCCGGATCGCCATCGAGGCCATCCATGCCCATGCGATCCCAACTGCCGACTTCGAGCCACACGTCCGGGCCTTTGTCCTTGTCGGCATCCAGGCATGCCTGGATGGTTTCCTGGAACACTTTGCGCGTCATCGTCTGGTATTTCAGGTCGCACAGGGTCATGGCGCGGCCGCCGTCCCCCGGATGCATGTGCCCGTCGATGAAGCCCGGCATCAGCATGCGCCCGGCCAGATCGATCAGCTGTGTCTGCTTGCCGATATAGGGCGCGACGCCTTCATCACTGCCGACATACACAATCTTGCCGCCCGTGACAGCGATCGCCTGCTGCACCGAATTCTTGCCATCGACGGTGTAGACATAGCCGTTGCGCAGCACCATGTCAGCGCCGGTCGAACCCTGGGTCTGACACCCCACCAACCCCACACCCGCCAATGCCGTGGTCGCGGCCACCGCGATAAATAGCCCGGAAAATTTCACTGACCCACCTCTGTTCTTATAGTTTTTTGAAGTGCCCGGACAGACTGGCGCGCCAGCCCGTGGCAGGCAGGCCTACCCTATAGCGCACAAGCGAAATCCGGACCTCCGCAAATGAGGAGGGGTCAGGCAATTAGTGGGGAATACGCCGGGTATCGTGGGACGGCGAACGCAGGACAGAACCCAGTTCCACCTTGCTCTTCACGCCAAGCTGCAAATAGCAGTTACGCAGATACGTGCGCACGGTGGCCGGACTCAGCCCCAGGGTTTTGGCGATTTCCTTGTAGGAGTGGCCGGCGGCAAACAGCATCGCGGCCGTGCGTTCGCGAGGCGCCAGCACCGCCCCGCGCGATTGTGTTTCAAGGGACAGAATCACATGCTCGGCGTTCGGGCTCAGCGTCAGCGTGCAACGACCGAAACGGATCACGCACGGCGCTTTGGCCAGTTGCGCGGTCACCTCAAACGGCAGCGTCGAGCCGCTCCACCCCGGCAATTCACGCTGAATCGCGGCGCACAGATTGGCGCCGACGTACAGCAGACTGCCGTCGAGTCGGGCGATACCGAAGTCAGTGGCGCCGCTGCCGGTGTCGAAGCGAATCATGTCCTGCACCTGGAACCGCCACAGTTGCAGCAGATGATCGCAGAACGCAGAAAACAACTCGGCCTCATTGTCGCTGAACCCCGGCGCATCATCGCCACGGTAAACGCAGACGAAAAACAGCAAGCCGCTTTCGGGCAATTCGAAGGTGATGCACATCGGGTGATACAGGTCGTGACGCCGCGCGAAGTCGTTCACTTCTTCACTCGGGTCGGTGTAACCGCTTTCACGCACCACCGCGCCGAGCTGGCTCAGGGTGTCGTTGGAAAACTTGTCGATTTGCGCACAGGTGTGCCATTCGGCCGCGAACGATTGCGGCAGATTGATGCGCCCGTGCATCCAGCTTTGGGGCGGCGCATCGGCGTCCGACCCCGACATCTCGCCCCACCAGGAGGATGCGAACGGCACCAGTTCGCTGAAGGCGTGCAGGCCGTCTTCGATGAATTGCGAGTCGCCACGATCCCGGGCCAGGCGACCGAGGTGGAGGATGCAGCGGTTGAAGGCGTTGAGTGTGGTCATGGCACCGACGTCGTTACCCTCCCGCATAGTTCTTATCCTGTTGGCTACATCGCGTATTGATCGGACGATGCCATAGGGGCAGTGATGACGTCCATACCGTCACCGCTTGAAAAAGTCCTGCAGGTGGGGCTAGATCGCGGCTGGACGTCCATTCACCTTCTATCTCGTCGCCAAGGACTCTTCATGCCACTGAGCTTCCACAAAATGCACGCCAATGGTGATGATTTCGTGATTGTCGACTCGCGAAATTCGCCCCTCTCAATAACCAGTGCCCTGGCACGGCGAATGGGCGATCGGCACCGTGGAGTGGGGTTCAATCAACTCGCGGTCATGCTCGATTGCGATGATGCCGCCGCGCGCTTGATGTTCTGGAATGCCGATGGCTCCACGCTGGATGCCTGTGGCAGCGCAACACGAGGGGCGGCGGATCGACTGATGCGTGAATCAAATACGACCTCGATAGTATTGCGAACCAACCGTGGACTGCTCACGTGCGAACGCACCTCAACGGGTGCCATTTCTGTTGCCATGGGAGAGCCGATTTTCGGCTGGTCGGCTATTCCCCTGGCGCAGGAAGTGGACACGGCTATTTTGCCACTGGCTGGCGACCCCGCAGCGTGCAGCATGGGAAATCCGCACTGCACTTATTTTGTGGACGATCTAACAGCCGTTGATATAGCGGCCATCGGACCGACCATTGAAACCGACGCTCTATTTCCACTGAAAACGAATGTGCATTTCGTCCAGGTCATCGACCGCACGCACATTCGGCTGCGCATCTGGGAGCGCGGCGGTGGCATCCCGCTCGGCTCGGGCTCCTGCTCTTGTGGCGCGGCGGTCAACGGCATTCGCCGGGGCTTGCTGGACAACTGCGTCGAGGTTGAATGTGATGGCGGGACCGTTACGGTTCAATGGGATGGGCTGGGGTCTGTTTTTCTCATTGGACCGGTAGAGACGTGTTTCTCGGGAACACTGACGGATCGATTTTTACAGGCGCTTTAGCTGCGCCGTTCAATCAACCGGGATCACCGCAGGCTTCCCCTTCCCCTTCTCCTTCAACAAAAACACCAAAAACTTCGCCGGCTTGTCCTGACTCGCATGCGCCCAACCGTGTGCACATCTTCAGGCCCTTCATGAAAGCTCTGCCCCGGCGTCAGCATCACTTCCTTGCCGCCCTTCACGCCCATGACGATGGAGCCTTCGAGCACATAGATGAAGCCATGGGCATCGTGCCGATGCACAGGATCGGCGCCGCCGGGCGAGTATTCCACGGTGATCATCAGCACTTCTTTTCCGGGATAGGGGGTGCACCGTGGGGTGCACCTGTCGGCGGGTGATGATCGACTATCAAGCCAGAAGCCGAAGCCCCATTAAGTTTAGGCAACCGCTCACGGAACGCCCTTTTCAATTAGGCAGCCTCGGACGAACCGCCTCTAGCTCATTCGCTGTATAGTTTTGTATATTACGAAACCGATTTTCCAAGATGCCCCTCATGCCCTCTTCCTTCGTTCCGTCTCCATGACCAGCATTCGCCAACGCAATCAGCACCTGATCCTGGCCGCCGCCAGCGAAGAATTTGCCGCCAAGGGTTTCGACGCCACCCAGACCCGGGACATCGCCGCGCGCGCGGGGGTGCCGAAGGCGAATCTGTATTACTACTTCCAGACCTAGGAGCGAGGCTTGCTCGCGAAGGCGGTGTGTCAATGACGATGATGTCGGCTGACACGCCGCTTTCGCGAGCAAGCTTCGCTCCTACAGGGATTGGTGTTGGCTGCCAATTGTGTGAACGACGCAAAACAAATGTAGGAGCGAGGCTTGCCCGCGAAGGCGGTGTGTCAACGACGAAGATGCCGACTGACACGCCGCCTTCGCGAGCAAGCTTCGCTCCTACAGGGATTGGTGTTGGCTGCCAATTGTGTGAACGGCGCAAAACAAATGTAGGAGCGAGGCTTGCCCGCGAAGGCGGTGTGTCAACGACGAAGATGCCGACTGACACGCCGCCTTCGCGAGCAAGCTTCGCTCCTACAGGGATTGGTGTTGGCTGCCAATTGTGTGAACGGCGCAAAACAATTGTAGGAGCGAGGCTTGCCCGCGAAGGCGGTGTGTCAACGACGAAGATGCCGACTGACACGCCGCCTTCGCGAGCAAGCTTCGCTCCTACAGGGTCCAGCAGTACGCCCCTCGCTAGGGCATCTGGTCCAGCGGCAAGGACCCGGCGGCCGCTCGTTTGTCATACCAACGCTGGAGTGTTTCGGGCAGGCGCCCTTTCCAGCCTGGTACGTTGGTGTAGTAACGGGCGCGAAGATTGCCCTTCGAATCGCTCACGATCAACACCAGCCAGAAGCGTGAGTCGGTGGCGCGCATGAAAATTGAAGCATTGATACCGCCGAGCCCGCGTACCCACATTTCATCGACTTCGGCGCCCGGCACATCGCTGGATGCATCGCCCTTGGTCCGCGAACTACTACTCTCGACCAACCGCCGGTAGTCGTCCTTGAGCAATGTGCGCATCGCGTCGTCTTCCTGTTGCGTGCGCACCAATCCGACGCTGAGCAAATCGTCTTCCAACGGCAGAGACTGCTCCGATGCCACGTATCGTCCGGCATAAAACACGCCCATCCCGGCACCGCATTCCGAGTCACTGCCCTGCTGATTGACATCCAGCACGCCATTCATGGCGATGAAGGTCAGCGCACAATCGCCCTCGGCGTAATGCGCCGTCGTACCTTCGAGGGTAGCGACACCGTCCAGATTGCCCATATTGGCGCCGTTGGCAGCCAGGACATTGAACGTGATGTGGGTCGAATCTTTACGCCGGGTCTTCAACTCGCCATCGTTCGCTACGCCCCACGGAATCATCTGCCAAGTGGCGTCCCACGAAAACGGCGTGGCCATGTAGCCCAGTTCGGTGATGCGCATTTGATACTTCTGCCGCAGGCAAGAGAGGTCATCCGCGCACAGATTGCGCTGTTTCAGCCACTGGCGCTGGTCGGTCTTCAGCGCTTTGGGATCAGCGACTTTCGGCAACGTGGCGCTCCACAGTTCGCCCAGTTTTTTATCCAGGTTGGAGGTGTAAGCGTCGGCGCAAATGGCTTTTTCGCTGGGGCTGGCGGCGCTGGTGCAGTCGAAGCTGCTGGCGTGGGAAACGCCGGACACTGCTAACAGCAAGGCGATGACGATGACAGGAGAAAACGTGAGAGGCACGGGCAGATTCCATTCTTCAGATGAGCACTGACGTTAATGAAAACAGGCGCCCTTTGGGCGCCCGTTTCGTTTAGCCCATGGCTTACAGATTCTTGGCCATGGTGTCAGTGACGGTTTTCAGCGCTTGTTCGGTGCTTTGTTTCCAGTCGTTGTCGGTCACGGTCTGCACGCCTTCGCGGTTCTGACCAAAGATCTCGATCGGTTTCGCCGAGGTGCCGGTGTCGACTTTCAAGTGCACTTTATTGTTCACGCCGACGGTGAAGAAGCCCGGGGACATCCACGACCAGAATTCGATAACGTGCACGGTGACCGCTTGGGTATCGACGGTTTTTTCGCTGCTCGGCACGACCCGGTAACCCGCCTGGCCGTACGCCGCAGCGATGCTTTTGGCGACAAGGTCGCTGAGTCGGGTGCCTTCAGGCAGCAATACGTCGCCCAGTCCCTTACCGTAGCCGTTGCGTTTACGGGCAATGGCGCGCTCGGTGATGGATTTATCGTTGATCTCGCCCTCCTTGAGGGATGGGGTCTCCGGAAGCTCAGGCTTGAGTTCGAAGCGGCGCTCGTCCAGCACGCTGATGAACACTTTCTGGCCATTGCCATTGGCCGCTGGCGGCGTGGTGATGTCCACCACCGAACGGCTGGTTGCGCAGCCGAATAGCGCGGTGGTCGCCAGCAACAGACAGGCGAGTTTGAGGTGTTTCGTGACAGCTCCGGTCATTGTGATCAGTCCACTTTTCGATTCTGGAAGACAAACGTGTCTCGCGCTCTGGCGCGAGCACTAACCATCGGCCGCAAGTCGACAATCATGAGTCGCCACGGCTGATTTCTGGTTGAACGCGGACGCGAGCTAAACGCGGATTTCGGCGGTGGGCAGGACGTCGATCCGTGCCACGGGGCCGGTCAGGTGTGCGAGGTCGGCGTTGTGCTCGGCGATGATGTCTTCGGCGGCGAGGTTGCCGTTGTCGACGGTGGAATGCGCGTCGCTGGCGAGTACCACGTCATAGCTCAGGTTCAGGGCCTGGCGCACGGTGGCGTTGACGCAATAGTCGGTTTGCAGGCCGCAGATGATCAGCCGGTCAGTGCCCTGGTCTTGCAGCAAGGCTTGCAGGTGGGTCTTGTAAAACGAATCCCGGGTGGTCTTGCGCACGCGCAGGTCCTGCGGGGAAGTCTCCAGGCTGGCGGCCAACTGCCAACCTTCGGAGCCGTGTTGCAGCAAGTCGCCCTTTTCTTCGTGCTGGATCAGGACCACCGGGACCCCGGTTTCCCTGGCCTTGGCGCTCAGGCTATTGATGTTCGCAATGACGCGTTGGATGTCGAAGCATTCGTACTCGCCAGTGCACAGGGCGTGTTGGACGTCGATGATCAGCAGTGCGGTGGTCATGGCAGGGAGCCTTAAAGTAATCCATCAGATTAAGGGGGGACGCTACCGGGTCCCTGAGGGCCGAGCGAGGATCGCGTGCCGTCGATAATGCCGTAAAACGCGTTCGTATAGAACAGCGCCGTTTCAGAGCGTACGCAGCTTCCCCACCGCCGCTAATTTGAATTAAAAAAGCATTAAACCACATCCACCCTGACATTAATTTGTTGCGCTATTGTAACGAGCAATATCATTTCAATAACCACCACAATAAGTGTAGGTAATATTGATACTTTGCTTTAGGGTGAATCATCGATATCGAGAAGTTTCGCCAGGACTGTGACCTGTTTAATAACAGGGCTGCGGCTTTGCCGCTGGCTATCAATGGATTTCAGCCAGTGACTGTGAGTAATCAACTGATCGTTCTTTTTTGAACGGGATGGACACTTACAATCCTGATTCCCGCTGATGCGGTTATATCCATTGAGTACACTTGATATGAATGACAACAAAGTCCTGGTCTTGCGCACGTGTGCCAATGACATGTCGGACCACGCTGGCCAAGTCTGGCCTGAATCCGGCCCCCTGGTGTGCAAGCACTGGCAGCCCAGCAGAAAGCTCGAGAACGGTCTGGTCGGGCTGTTGTGGGGCGAGGGTTCTTCTACTCAGCTAAGTCTGCGCGCCGATGCCCGATGGATTGTGTGCGAAGTTAATATCGATCACATTATCAAACTTGAAGAAGACGGCATGATCAAGTTTCCGGAAGCGGAAGTTGTTCACACCGGCACTCAAGAAAGCGCGATTAATTACATTCTGCAGAATATTGATAGTTATCAAACGGCCAATACACCTTCAATTGAAGCATCCGGTGAATTACCCAAGACACCCTTAAACCGCGAATTCGAAAGTCGCCGGGCGCAGGGTTACAGTCCTTCCGGTATTGGCGCAAAAGTTGATGCTTCGCAAAAGTTCGAAACGGCGGTTTATGGCAGCACCCTGACCGGCGGACATCAAAGTTATTTGCTGGCGGGCTACGGCAGCACTGAAACGGCGGGCGGCCAGAGTTCGTTGATTGCCGGTTACGGCAGCACCTTGACCGCCGCCGACAGCAGTTCGTTGACCGCCGGCTATGGCAGCACGGAGATGGCCGGCAACGACAGCGCGCTCATCGCCGGCTATGGCAGCACCCAGATTGCCGGCCAGAAAAGCACCCTGACCGCCGATTACGGCAGCACGCAAACCGCCCAGGACGACAGCACCCTCATCGCCGGTTATGGCAGCACGGCAACGGCGGGACGCGACAGCTCACTGACCGCAGGTTACGGCAGTACGCAGACCGCCAAGGATGGCAGCGCACTCACGGCGGGCTATGGCAGCACTGAAACCGCCGGAGCGGAAAGCTCCTTGATCGCCGGTTATGGCAGCACGCAAACAGCAGGTCAGGACAGCACGCTGACGGCGGGCTACGGCACCACTCAAACCGCCCAGGACAGCAGCGCCCTCACCGCCGGCTACGGCAGTACGGGCACGGCCGGGCCGGAAAGTTCGTTGATCGCCGGTTACGGCAGCACCCAGACTGCCGGGCACGAAAGTACGCTGACCGCTGGATACGGCAGTACCCAGACGGCTCAGGAAAGCAGTTCACTCACAGCGGGATACGGCAGCACCGCCACCGCCGGAGCGGAAAGTTCGTTGATCGCCGGTTACGGCAGCACCCAGACCGCCGGCCACGAAAGTACGCTGACCGCAGGTTATGGCACCACGCAGACCGCTCAGGAAAGCAGTTCACTCACCGCCGGCTATGGCAGCACCGCCACCGCCGGGCACGACAGTTCGCTGATCGCCGGGTACGGCAGCACGCAAACCGCCGGTTACGAAAGCACGCTGACGGCGGGCTACGGCAGCACCCAGACCGCGCAGGACAGCAGCTCTCTTACGGCAGGCTATGGCAGCACTGGAACCGCCGGGCACGGTAGCTCGTTGATCGCCGGTTACGGCACGACGCAGACTGCCGGCTATCAAAGCAGCCTGACCGCCGGCTATGGCAGCACGCTCACGGCCCAGGAAAGCAGCTCCCTCACCGCCGGTTATGGCAGCACCGAAACGGCCGGCGGTGACAGTTCGTTGATCGCCGGTTATGGCAGCACGCAAACCGCCGGGTACGACAGCACGTTGACGGCGGGCTATGGCAGCACCCTCACCGCTCAGGATGGCAGTTCCCTCACGGCGGGTTACGGCACCACGGAAACCGCCGGGCATGAAAGTTCGCTGATCGCCGGCTACGGCAGCACCCAAACCGCCGGTCACGACAGCACGCTGACAGCAGGCTACGGCAGCACCCTCACCGCCCGGGAACACAGCTCGCTCACCGCCGGTTATGGCAGCACGGAGACGGCCGGTTATAAAAGCACCCTGACCGCAGGCTATGGCAGCACGCTTACCGCTCGGGAAAGTAGCGAACTGACCGCCGGGTATGGCAGTACTGAAACCGCCGGCAGCGACAGTTCGCTGATCGCCGGGTACGGCAGCACGCAAACCGCTGGCTATGAAAGCACCCTGACGGCCGGATACGGCAGCACCCTCACGGCGCAGGACAACAGCTCCCTCACCGCCGGCTATGGCAGCACCGAAACCGCCGGCTACGAAAGTTCGCTGATCGCCGGGTACGGCAGCACGCAAACCGCCGGTTACAGCAGCACATTGACGGCGGGCTACGGCAGTACCCTCACCGCCCAGGACAACAGCTCCCTCACCGCCGGTTATGGCAGCACGGAAACCGCGGGCCAGGACAGTTCGTTGATCGCCGGCTACGGCAGCAGCTTGACCTCCGGCATCCGCAGCTTCCTCACGGCGGGCTACGGCAGCACACTGATCAGCGGCTTGCGCAGCGTGTTGACAGCCGGATACGGCAGCTCGCAAACCGCCGGTTACGAAAGCACGCTGACCGCCGGCTACGGCAGCAACCAGATTGCCAGTCATCAAAGCTCCCTGATCGCCGGCCCCGACAGCACGCAAATCGCCGGGCACAAAAGCATGCTGATTGCGGGCAAGGACAGTTCCCAAACCGCCGGTTATCGCAGCACGCTCATTGCCGGTGCCGGGAGCATCCAGACCGCAGGCGATCGCAGCAAATTGATCGCCGGCAAGGACAGCACGCAAATCGCCGGCGACCGCAGCAAGCTATTGGCGGGCAGCAACAGTCACCTCACGGCGGGTGATCGCAGCAAGCTCACGGCAGGTGATGACTGTACGTTGATGGGCGGCGATAAAAGCGTGTTGACGGCGGGCAGGAACAGCATTCTGGTGGGCGGCGCACGCAGCAAGCTGATTGGCAGCCTGGGTTCGACCCTGACCGGCGGCGAGAACGCGACGCTGATTTTCCGCTGCTGGAACGGCAAGCGTTACAAGAATGTCGTGGCGCATACCGGCAAGGATGGCGTGGAAGCGCATGTGCCTTATCAGGTGGATGAGGCGGATAACATCGTCACCAAGGCGGATGAATAAGGGACGGAAAATAAATCCGTCCCCTTTTCAAGAGCCTCAGTAGCCCAGCGACAAACCGGTATTGCGGCGCGGATCATTTGCGCCGTAGTAGCGGTTTTTGCCCACCGGTTTGCCGCCCAGTGAAGGCGCGCCTACCAGGATGGCCGCCACATGGTTGGCGTCCTGCGGCCCGGCGAATTTATGCCCCCAGCTTTCGAGCAGTTTCACCGTGTCCGGGCTGGTGGTGAAGGTCTCCAGGTTGGTCTCTTCCGGCAACCACTGCTGGTGGAAACGCGGCGCGTCCACCGCTTCCTGGATGTTCATGCCGTAGTCGATCACGTTGAGGATGGTCAGCAGCGTTGCGGTAATGATGCGACTACCGCCCGGAGTACCCACGACCATCACCACTTTGCCGTCCTTGGTGACGATGGTCGGGCTCATGGACGACAGCGGCGCCTTACCGGGCGCGATGGCGTTGGCTTCACCCTGGACCAGGCCATACATGTTCGGCACGCCGATTTTCGAGGTGAAATCGTCCATCTCGTCATTGAGGATCACCCCGGTCTTGCTGGCCATGACGCCTGCGCCGAACCAGTCGTTGAGGGTGTAGGTCATCGACACCGCGTTGCCCCATTTGTCGACGATGGAGAAATGCGTGGTGTTGCTGCCCTCATGCGGTGCTACGCCGGGTTTGATCTCCTTGGACACACCGGCCTTTTGCGGCTGGATCGCGGCGCGCAGTTTGGTGGCGTAGTTTTTGTCCAGCAGGTGGTCGAGCGGATTTTTCACGAAATCCGGGTCGCCGAGGTAGCTGTTGCGGTCCACATAGGCGTGGCGCATCGCTTCGATCTGGTAGTGCATGCCCTGGGCCGAGTGATAACCCAAGTCCTTCATCGGGTAACCGTCGAGGATGTTCATGATCTCGCAGATCACCACCCCACCGGAGCTTGGCGGTGGCGCCGAGACCACGTGGTAGCCGCGATAATCGCACTCCACCGGCGCCAGTTCGCGGGTCTTGTACTTGTCGAGGTCAGCCTGGGTGATGATGCCTTTGTTGGCCTGGCTGGAGGTGACGATGGCGTCGGCCACCCACCCTTTATAGAAACCGTCAGCGCCCTTTTCGGAGATTTCCCGCAGGGTTTTGCCCAAGTCTTTTTGCACCAATGTCTGCCCGACCTGCATCGGCTCGCCCTTATTCAGGAAAATCGAGCCCGAATCGCGCATGTCCTTTTTGAACACGTCGGTGGCGTACTCCAGCAGATCGACATCGCCCTGCTCCAGCTCGAAACCGTCTTCAGCCAGTTTGATCGCCGGGGCAATCACTTCCTTGCGCGGTTTGGTCCCGTATTTGCTCAGGGCCAGCTCCATCCCGGACACCGTGCCCGGCACGCCAACGGCCAGGTGGCCACGGGTGCTCAGGTCCGGGACGACGTTGCCGTCCTTGTCCAGATACATGTTCGCCGTAGCGGCCAATGGCGCTTTTTCGCGGAAATCGAGGAAGGTCTTGCGCCCGTCCGCCAGTTGAATGGTCATGAAACCGCCGCCGCCCAGGTTGCCTGCCGCGGGATAAACCACCGCCAGTGCATAGGCCACCGCGACCGCGGCATCCACGGCGTTGCCGCCGTTCTTCAATTCATCCACGCCCACATGCGTGGCCAGGTGCTGGGCCGTGACCACCATGCCGTTTTCGGCTGCAACCGGCGCCACGGAGGCCGCGTAGGCACTGAGGCAGCTGAGCGCCAACGAGGTCGCCACCAGCGTTTTGGCAAAAGGTTCGAACTTCATGATTCGGTCTCTTTTTTGTTTTTTGGCTCTGTACAGAACAGAGGGAACGCTTCAAGAGCAGTAGCCAGTATGGCTGGGATTGCGTATTGCGCCTCCCCGGCGAGGCAGTATGCTTGCCCTCTGTTCAACCGTTTTCGGAGTTCGCCAGCATGAGTTATACCTTCACCACCATGGCCTCCCCGGTCGGCGAGTTGAAGCTGGTTGCGAACGGTTCAAGACTGGCAGCCATCCTCTGGGAAAACGACAAACCGAACCGCGTACGCCTCGGGCCGATGACTGAGGCGGCGGACAACCCGATCCTGAAACGGGCCGTCAAACAGTTGCAGGAATATTTTGCCGGCACGCGAAACCGGTTCGACCTGGAGCTGGATTTTGCCGGGACGGACTTTCAGAAAAAGGTCTGGCAGGCGCTGCTGACCATCCCGTTCGGCGAAACCCGCAACTACAGCGAGATTGCCGAGCAGATCGGTAATCCAAGCGCGGTTCGCGCGGTGGGTGCGGCGAATGGCAAGAACCCGATCTCGATTGTGGCGCCGTGCCATCGGGTGATCGGCGCTTCGGGGAAATTGACGGGGTTTGCCGGAGGGCTCGAGGCGAAGGAGCGGTTGCTGACGCTGGAAGGTTGCGAGTGGTCCGGGGCTAGCCGGACGGGCGAGCTGTTCTGACTGGATTCACCCGCAGCCTTTGTGGCGAGGGGGCTTGCCCCCTCGCCACAAAAGCCCAGCCTGCTCAGGTAGCGGCGAAGATGTTTTTCATCGCCGCGTATTGCAGCAGCATAATCGTCTTCGCATCGCAGATCTCGCCGCGATAAAACGCCTCAAGCGCCTCATCAAACTGCCACTCCAGCACTTCCAGCTCTTCGGTCTCTTCCTCCAGCCCACCGCCATCGCTGACTTTCGACGCTGCGTCATATTCGGCGATGAAGAAGTGCAGTTTTTCGGTGACCGAGCCGGGGCTCATGTAGGACTCGAAGACCTTTTGCACATGGTGCACGCGATAGCCGGTTTCCTCTTCGGCTTCCGCCCGGATGCGTTCTTCGGGGTCGGCGCCCTCAAGCAATCCGGCCGCCACTTCGATCAGCAAGCCATCGTGACCGTTGACGAACACCGGCAAGCGAAACTGGCGCGTCAGCACCACGGTTCGCTTTTCGCGGTTGAACAACAGAATCGCCGCGCCATTGCCACGGTCATAGACCTCGCGAGTCTGGCGCTGCCACTCGCCGTTGTTTCGCAGATAGTCGAAGGTGAATTTCTTGAGCACATACCAGTTGTCGGACAGCATCTGAGTTTCGATGATGTTGACCCGATCGGCTGTATTCGCCATCACAACGCATCCTTTTCCGTAAGCGGACGCGCATGGTAGACCAAAATCAAAAAGCCCGGCATCTCTGCCGGGCTTCTTATTAGCGCTGGTTGGCGGCTTCAGGCGCCGCGAGTTCTTCCTCGTGGGAAGCGAGTCGCTTGCCGTTGATCAACGGCCCGTAACGACGACTGAACTCCCAGTTGTAGGGCACGTGGTCCTTGTTGACACCATTGTCCCAGTTCACCGACCAGGTCATCAGGCCCTTGATCGACAGCCCCTTGGCGTCGAGACGCTTGAAGGCGTTCACCACGGCTGCCGGGTTGATCACGTAACCGGTGGCTGCCGCGTCGACGTTGGCGGGCAGGCCGATCACGAATTTGTCCGCCGGGATCTTGGTGAACCCGCGAGTGCCGCTCACCAGACTTTCGGTCAGGTAAAACAGGAAGTCCTCTTTCATCGCGTCGTTGTTCTGGGCAATCCATGCGCCATTACCGTTATTGGCTTCCTGCACCCAGATCCCGTCACCGCCCTGGTTGTAATACTGCGGGGCGATGAAGTCGTAATAGCCTTCCAGGGCCTGAATGTAACCGACGTATTTGCCGGCGGTGGTCAGGTACGGGAATTCCGGCGCCATGCTGATGATGAAGTGTTTGCCCTCACCGGCGTAATGATCCTTGACCAGTTTCAGCGCGGCAGGCAGGACGGTCTCGTTGTCGGCGAAATCAATCGCGCTCTGTTCAAGATCGATGTCCAGCCCATCAAAGCCATAGGTTTCCACCAGGCGGATGATTTCATTGGCCAGTGGTTGTTCATTGCCTTTGTGCAGCTCGATATGCGCGTCGGCGCCACCGAGGGAAATCAGCACCGCCCGGCCCTGACTGTTGAGCACGCCGACCTGGCGGCGGAATTCGGCGTCGGACAGGTTGTACGGCTTGAAGGTCGGGATGCCATTGCCCTTCATGAAGGCCACGGCCACCACGTTGTAATCCTTCGGTACATCTTGCAGTGCGATGTTGGCGAACTGGCCACGCTGGTAACCGTCACTCGGCCCCGCTGGCCAGTTGTGCCAGAAGCCCATGAGGATCTTTTTGCCGGCAATGGTCGGCATCAACGAAGCGGCATCGCTGACGGTGGATTTCAATAACGTAAAGTCGAATGTAGACATGTTCTATTCCTTCAGAACGTGTGGAGGGTAAACGCGTCGGGCTTACTTGAAGTCCACGTCGAACGCTTGGTAGAAGGCGTTGCCAGTGTTGGCCACGATCCACACCAGCACGATCACGTGATGGCCTTTTTTGTTGGCTGGCAGTTTCACTTCGTGGTTGACCTTGGCCACCATCTCAGCCGAGTGGCTGTAATACGGGACCTGGGTGTAGAAATCGTCGGCGAACGATTTCGGCTCCAGCTGTGCACGGCTGATGCGCTGTTTCGGATCCCAGTCATCCTTGGTGATGAACCAGCTGTAGCCACGGGTGACGTGGGGTGCTGTGTATTTCCAGGTGACTTTGAAGATCTGGCCCGGATCGACGTTCAGCAGCGGCCAGGCGACCGAGCGGTCGAGTTTCCGGCTCAGTTCTTCGTTGGTGAAGTTGACGCAATCACGCTGATCCACTTTGCCGCCGCTCAGGATATGACCGTCGGCTGGTGGCACGTCACTGGCGGTGTCGGTTTGATACGGCGCCGGGAACGGCCCGGCGGTCAACGACGGGAAGTTCTTGCCGCCTTCCATTTCGTTGACTTGCCAGTCCCCCAGCAGCCCCAGTTCCATGGCGACCGCACCGCGGCTTTTAGGGGACGTAACGCGACCATGGCGTAATACGGGTTGAGTCTGTGGTTGGTTCATTTTTTCACTCCGTTGATTTAAGAACTCTCCTTCCTGAGGAGAGGCCTTCAACCTAACGGAGCTGCTTTTTTTGTCCACCGACCCCTTTATCGATTCTGCTGATGCGGAGAGGGCCAACGGCTCGCAAATACTGGATATACAACCAGTTGTTTGAGCCAAGTCCTACGGCGCTTGTAGCAGAAGGCCTACACCGCGAGGCAGCAATCGGAACGATTCGCAGCTCAGGAAAGCTGTGCCTTGTATTCCTTTTCATATTGCCCGGCGAGGGCTTGTTTCTGCTTCTCGTCGAGCAGCTTGCCGGCCATCTGGAAGAACTTCTGCTCTTCTTCTTTCAAGTGGTGATGCACCTTCTCGGAGAGCTTTTTCGCCGTCACCAGCCAGGTCGGATCTGACATTTCGGTCTCGTCCAGGGTCTCCATCATTTCGTCCATCTCATGGTGTTCGGAAATGGCATGGCGACTCAGGTCGACACCGTTGTCGAACTCCATCAGCGGGATGTAGAAATGCCGTTCCTCGGCGGTTTCATGGGCCTGCAGCTCGGCCTTGAGCCGCTTGTAGGCTTCAACCCGCTCCGGGGTATCGCCGCTGGTCTGGATCAGCGCATCGGCGTAACCGCGCTGGCGATCGTGGCTTTCGCGCAAGGCTTCGAAAATATTCATGGGCGGTCCTCATGGCTGCGTTCGGAAATGACGCTCTTGAGGCTAGACACCTGCGCGCTTGCGGCGGTTCCACCGGCGTTCGAGGATGGAACAAAGTCGAGGAGCCGGATAATCTGAGCGGTCACCGCCATAAGGACATAGCCATGACATTGCGTATCGAACGCTCGCAGGACCCGACCAACGAAGAACGCGAGGCGATCCTTGCACCGTTGCGTCTCTACAACGCGGCGCAAGCGGGGGCGGCCAATCCGCAACCGGTGGCCTTGCTGGTGCGTGACGACAAGGGCGAGATTCTGGGCGGACTCTATGGCCGGGTGTTTTATCAGTGGCTGTTTATCGAGTTGCTGTCCGTGCCGGAGCAGGCTCGGGGACAGGGCCTGGGCTCGAAACTGATGCACATGGCCGAAGAACTGGCGCGGGAAAAAGCATGCGTGGGGATCTGGCTCGACACCTTCGATTTCCAGGCGCCGGATTTCTACAAAAAGCTTGGCTACAGCGAAGTAGGCCAAATCGCTGATTACCCGCCGGGGCACCAGCGCCTCTTTTTCCAGAAGCGCCTGTCACCCGCCTAATGCACTACCCCTTGTAGGAGCGAAGCTTGCTCGCGAAGAACGATAACGCGGTGTGTCAACGCTGCCGCCTTCGCGAGCAAGCTTCGCTCCTACAGAGATCCACTGTTACAAACAGGTCGCCAACGCTGCCAACCGGCGCTTGGCCACGAAATCATCGTGCTGCGCGTAGTAATCCAACTGCGTCCCGGAGGCATCGCTGCTCAAGTCCACGAACGATTCCGCCGACCGCGTATAAACCGTCGAACCACCCTTCTTGCCCGGTTGCAGATAAGCCCCGGCGTCCACCCCGAACACCGCTTCGTCCTGCCAGGCGAATTGCACGCACTGGGCGACGACTTTTTCCGGTTTGTCCGAGGTCATGGTTTTGGTCGGGGCCTTGGTGCGGGAGTCGTCCATCACCGAACCGGCGCATCCCGCCAGCAGGGTGGCGGCCAGCGCCACCATCAGAATTCGCATTGTGTTCGCTCATCAGGAAAAAGCGGACTGTATCACCGTGGCGCGGCGTATCGTTCTGCTTTACTTCATTTATACCGCGACACCGGGTGACGATTCGCGCACCCTGTCGCGCAATTAACAACGCATCGCCTCTTTTTCTGGAAAGCCACATGACACCCAACGCCGAATTCTACAAACCGACCGCCGAATACGCCGACAAGCTGATCAGCCAGATCGGCCAGACCCCGTCCTGGATCGCCAAGCGCATCGGCGTCACCGACAAGCGGATTCGCTACATCCTCGACGGCGAACGCACCGTCAAGGGCGAAACCACGCCAATCCAGATGACCTACCCCGAGCAGTTCGCCCTCGAATGCCTGGCCGCCGCAGCCAAGGCCAAGAAGCAGTCTTCGTAACCCGGCCATCAAGGAGCGACCATGGCAGCCACCGAACAGCAACACGAACAGGCGCTGAAGAAGTTTCTCGATGAGCGCCCGGAGTTGCGCCACGAGCTCGACAACCTCAATCCGCTGTTGGCCCAGGCCAAGGGCGAGACCGCCGCGCAGTATCGCGAGGAGCGCCTGCACGAAGCCTTCGAAGCCGAGGCCGAACGCCTGGGTCTGTTTGCCTGGGAGTTGACCCTGCAACTGACCGCCGCCACCGCCGAGGCCTATCAGGCCCAGCGCATGGAAGTGCACAA
This sequence comes from Pseudomonas sp. Emmai, assembly GCF_055179735.1. Taxonomy (NCBI): domain Bacteria; kingdom Pseudomonadati; phylum Pseudomonadota; class Gammaproteobacteria; order Pseudomonadales; family Pseudomonadaceae; genus Pseudomonas; species Pseudomonas sp. Emmai. The sequence goes on from NZ_CM143685.1 coordinate 4,816,757, forward strand.
GGAAGTGGCGGAGATGGCTGGCATGGACTGGCTGGAGTATTGCGAGTTATATGGATTGAGCAAGTGACCACCACGGTTGCTGCCTGAGGACGACCTGCACCGATGCTGCCATCCGCCTCCTCCCACCGGGCCAGCCCGGGTCATCTGCATATCCAGAAATGGCGCGGACGCATCGGCCTGTCGCTGGTGGCCGCGCTGTCGGTGCTCGCCGGCATGACCGACGCCATCGGCTTCATGGCCAGCGGCGACTTCGTGTCCTTCATGAGCGGCAACACCACCCGGCTCGCCGTGGCGATCAGCGATGGTGACCTGGGGCTGACCTTGCGCCTGTTGATCCTGGTGGCCACGTTCATCCTCGGCAATGCGCTGGGTATTGTGGTCAGCCGACTCGGCGGACGACGGGCGTTGCCGTTATTGCTGTGCATCGCCACCCTGCTGTGCGGTGCAGCCGCATGGCCGTACGAAGAACAACTGCCGGCGCTGCTGGCCGCGATCATCGCCATGGGCATGCTCAACGCCGCCGTGGAAGATGTGAACGGGCTGCCGGTGGGCCTGACCTACGTCACCGGTGCCTTATCGCGCTTCGGTCGTGGCCTGGGCCGCTGGCTGCTGGGCGAGCGGCGCAACGGCTGGCGGGTCCAGCTGATTCCCTGGACCGGCATGTTCGCCGGCGCGGTGATCGGGGCGCTGCTGGAACATCATCTGGGGCTCAAGGCGCTGTTTGTCAGCGGCTTGCTGGCCGGGGTGATCGGGTTCTTGTCGCTGAAAATCCCGCGGCGTTGGCAGTTGGGCTACATGCCACGCTGACACAGCGATCGTTCCCACGCTCTGCGTGGGAATGCAGCCCGGGACGCTCTGCGCCCCATTGGAGCGCGGAGCGTCCCTTGAGGCATTCCCACGCAGAGCGTGGGCACGATCAGCGAGAGCGTAATCGCCCTTCGCCGCCCAGGCGATAAAGCTTTATCATGGCCGCAGTTTTGCTGATCGAGTCCGTCATGAAGTTCGCCATTGCGCTGTTTTCCGCTGCCCATGCGCCCTCCTCGCGCCGTGCCTTGTTGTTCGCCCAGGCCGCGCTGGCCGGTGGGCATGAAATTGTCCGGCTGTTTTTCTATCAGGACGGCGTCTATAACGCGTCCGACAGCGTGGTCACGCCCCAGGATGAACAGGACCTGCCCAAGCAATGGCGCGGGTTTGTCGCCGAGCATCAATTGGACGGCGTCGTGTGCATCGCGGCGGCCCTGCGTCGTGGCGTGTTGAATGAAGAAGAAGCCCGGCGCTATCAGCGCGAAGCGGTCGCCGTCAGCGCGCCGTGGGAATTGTCCGGCCTCGGTCAGTTGCATGACGCCGTGCAAGACGCCGACCGTCTGATCTGTTTCGGAGGCGCTTGAGATGGCTAAATCCTTGCTGATTATCAGCCGCCAGGCGCCGTGGTCCGGCCCGAGTGCGCGGGAAGCGCTGGACATCGTCCTCGCCGGCGGCGCGTTCGACCTGCCGATCGGCCTGCTGTTTCTCGATGACGGCGTCTTGCAGCTAGCTGCCCGTCAGGACGCCAAGGCCCTGCAACAGAAAGACCTGAGCGCCAACCTGCAAGCCTTGCCGATGTTCGGTGTCGAAGACCTGTTTGTCTGTGCCGACAGCGCCGCTGAACGGGGCCTGGACCCGAGCGCTCTGGCGCTGGAAGAAGCCCAGGTCCTGGCCGCTGACGAAATCACCGCCCTTATCGACCGTTATGACCAGGTGATCACCCTCTGATGTCGACTTTGCATGTGTTGTCTCATTCCCCGTTCGGCGACGATCGCCTGAGCAGTTGCCTGCGCGTGATCGGCGCCCATGATGCGCTCCTGCTGTCTGGCGACGCAGCGTACGCCTTGCAGCCTGGCACCGCGCCGTTCAACGCGCTGAACGCTCGCGGCCTCAAGCTGTTCGTGCTGGCCGAAGATGCCCAGGCCCGCGCACTGAATGTCCCTGACTGGGCCAGGGCCATCGATTACCCCGCCTTCGTCGAGCTGTCGATTCACTACGACAAGGTCAACAGTTGGCTATGAATTCCCTGACCGTCGGCGCTCGCGTCATCGAGCTGGACAAGGACGGCTTCCTGGTCGAACTAAGCGACTGGTCCTTTGAGGTGGCCAGTGCATTGGCCGCTGCCGAAGACATCGAGTTGAGCCCCGAGCACTGGGAAATCCTCGAACTGCTGCGCAATTTCTACGACGAATTCCAGCTGTCCCCGGCCACCCGTCCGCTGATCAAGTACACCGCGTTGAAGCTCGGCCCGGAAAAAGGCAACAGCCTGCACCTGAACCGACTGTTCAAAGGCACCCCTGCCAAACTCGCCGCAAAACTGGCGGGCCTGCCCAAACCGACGAATTGCTTATGATCCGGAGCGTTGTGCCAGTTAGATCTATCTGATATTAAAATCATAGGTCTATCTGATCGGGAGTGGAAGGCTGCAGCAGCAGCCTTCAGTCAATCCATTCAGACGGGATACCGATTGATTGCTCAATGACAGGGTGATAGATGGAGCTTGTGTGGGGCACCAAGGATTTCGTAATCGCCGGACAACCTTACCAAGGGTTTCCTATCCTGCTGTGGGACTCGATGGAGAGTTGCAGCCAGGCCAATCAGTTCTTCCGCTTCTACCTCCTTCGCGGGGACATCGGTTCAAAGCAATCCTGGCCTAGCACTGGACGGGCACTGTACGATTTCTTCAGCTTCCTGCAAGCCCATGATCTTGATTGGCGGGACGTAGATCGCGGAGAGGCCAAGAGCCTTGTGGCTGCCTACCGAGACTACTGCTTGGTGACGTGCGGACTGGCTCGCAACACTACTCGCCAGCGTCTGACGTACATCTGCAAGTTCTACGAATTCGCCTTGGATAAAGGCTGGGTGAAGCGCTTACCTTTCGGTCGCGAAGAGCGCACCGTGAAGCGTGAAACAGGCTTCCTTGAGCATGTTGATGCCAGCGGAGGCAAAGCGCTGGTGAACGACGTGATGCCACGACGTCACAAGCCCCTACCCAAGCTCCTGAGCATGGCCCAGGCCAAGTCACTTCTGGCAGCAACGGAGAATTCACATCATCGGATCATGATTCAGCTGGCGCTGCGCACAGGTCTGCGTCGTAACGAACTGGCGACTTTCCCAGTGGCGTACGTTTTCGACCCGGACAAGGCTGGACGAACCGAACGCAATCTTCGCATCCGACTGGATCCTTTCGACGGCAGCGGGATGGAGACCAAGGGTAGCAAGGTGCGAGATATCTGGGTCAGTCGCAAGTTCATGGCCGAACTATACCGTTACGTGTCCAAGGTGCGCGGCGAGCGGACGTCTCTGGGTAAGGATCAGAGGGCACTCCTCCTCAACCATCTCGGAGAAACCTATGGCAGTGCCGGCAAGAGCCTGAACCGGATTATCAGCGAGACCGGAAAGCTTGCAGGAATCGAAGTCCATACGCACATGCTGCGTCACACCTACGCCACTCACACTCTGGTCAACCTTCAGCGCAACCCACAGAACGGACTTGATCCCCTGGTGTTCCTGCAACGTCAACTTGGCCACAGTTCAATTCAGACAACTATGGTGTACCTGCACCTGATCAACGAAATGGCCGATGAGGCCGTGCTTGCCTATGACGACGAGTTGAATGAGATGGCAGGAGCAGCCTGATGGGGAAGCGCAAGGTATTTACCAAGACTGATCTCAGCGTTCCGCAGGTCGAGCACAACCTAGACACGGCCGGCAACGTCGTTATCTTGCCTGAGGTCGTCCCTCCAAAGAATACTGTGGTCAATTTCGGGCGTAACTCGACTAACTACCGAAGCTATGATTTCGCACGATGGTATGGAGCTGGGATTGATGCCATTACTTACGCCTGCCAGCGTCAAATTGAGCGGTTCCTAGCGGGGCAAGATGGCAACCTGTCGGTTGCTACCGTGGTGGGCTGTTGTAACACTGGGCTACGGTATTTCCTCGACTACTGCATGCTCCAGGCGACGGTTTTTGAGCGTGACTTGACGCTGACGGATGTGAACCGAGAGCTGATAGATGGTTATCTCAGCCACCTATCTCGACTGGGTACAGCGACGATCAACCAGAGAAACTGTTATTCAAAAAACAAGTCGGTGCTTGTTGCCCTTGGTCAGCGCGGCCTTTTCCCTTTGATCACCTCTGGCGATACGGCCACCTTCCCTCGTAATCCATTTCCAAACATCAACCGCAAGATTAAGGGCGAGACAGCGTTATCAAAGCGCGAGCGGCAAGAATTTGCGGCGGCGTTGCGGCAAGCCATCAAGCCGATATGGATTGATGGCACGCCTATGCCCAACTACATGTTGGTGTATGCGCTGTTGATCATAGCTCTGCACACCGGACGCAATACCATTCCCTTACTGGAAATGGGCCGCAATTGCTTGCGCCCTCATCCCAAAGACGACACCGTCTTCCTGGTGTTGTGGAAGCGGCGTGGCTACAACTTCAGCAAAGTAGCTTTGCGGGCTGAGTCGAAAGCTGAGCGTATGCTGGAATCCATGCCCAGCGTCAGAGTTAACGTGGAGCGTCTGATCCGTCGGGTGATGGTCTTAACTGAACCTTTGGATTCTGAAGCCCCGGACGACATCAAAGGCCGTATTTGGCTGTACCGCAGCCGGGCCAAAAGCTCAGAAGGCCAAGTCCTAGCGCTCCAAGTTCGACAATTGGATATAGGGATAAGTCGTCTTGTCACTGAATACGGCCTGAAGGATAGCGAAGGAAAACCACTGCGCATCAACATTTCCCGTTTGCGAAAAACCTTTGCAAACCGCATCTTTGATCTAACAGATGGAGATCTTGCGACCACCGCTGCTGCTCTGGGTAACACTCAACGGGTAGCCGACAAAAACTACCTAGCGCCCAGCGAGGATGCCCGTCGAAATTGGCGGTTCATGGGGGAAATGCTGGTGCAGGAACTGATAACAGTGACCATCGGCACCACCTACAAAGATACTCCTCTGGGTCGTTGTAGCGACCCAGTAAATGGTCAGTTCGCCCCAAAGCGCGAGGGCGTAACCTGCATGAACTTCATGAACTGCCTGCGCTGTAAGCACTACGCAGTAACCGCCGAAGACCTGTACAAGCTCTTCAGCTTCTATTTTCGCGTGCTGACTGAACGCTCCCGTATGGACAAGCGCCGCTGGGCAAGGGAGTACGCACATGTCCCTCGTCTCATCGACCATTACATCATTGCAGAGGGACTGCGCCGTGGCGCTTTCAAGGCTGCGGCTGTTGACGCTGCTCGTGAGCGCGCCCGTACTGAACCACACCCATTCTGGTCAGTTGACCTCATCTCCAGCCTGGAGGTCTTATCATGAGTGACAGCATTTCGGAAAAACTGCCTTGGGCGCTCATCACCACTCAGCCTGACGATGTACGGGAGCTTTCCGACGCAGAGCGCGACAAGCTGATCATCGCCGCAACTCAAGTCGATGGACAATGGGTGATCCTAAGCTGCTATGGCGATGACATATGGCAACTCGAAGGCTTGCCGAGCAATGTTCCGCTAAACAAGAGACAGATGAACTTCGGAACTATGCCGCCGCCATTTCGAGCGGTAATGAAGGCGATATTATATCGCTATATGAAACGAGGTCGTAGCGGTACGGATCGACCCAGAGGGGCGACTATTCGTGAATTCTTTAATGCTGCATTACCATTCTTGCGGCACCTAGAGAAGCTTAAGATTGAGCGTTTAGGTGCAGTAACATCTATGATCGCAGCAACCTATGTGGCGGCCTGCAAGGCTCATAGACACGCCAGATCTAGTAAGCCGCTTACGATAGAAACGTTACGTGGGCGTTACCATGCGGTAGAGGCGATATATGAGCTAAGCCACTACACCGGTGAACAGATGCAGCATCCATGGCCTGGCACGTCTGCACAGGCAATGGCAGGAACTATGGGTATGGTCAGTGGGGGCAAAACGCCTCTAATCCCCGATGACGCGTTCTGCACCTTGTTCGAGCATGCCCATCAACAGGTGGAGCGTGGCAATCTATTGCTCGACCTACGTGATGATTTGGACGCTATCGAATCCAGGCATAAACACCTAACTGCCAAAGGTATAGTTTGGAATAAAAATCGATTTTTGGATGACATGGGCTGGGAGGGAGGACTGAGAACATTCAGCAAGTCGCTGGTAACCCTTCGCACGGCCTGTTACATAGTCTTAGCGAGTACCTCAGGCTGTCGTAATCACGAACTGGCCAACTTACAGTCGGGAGCGCACCGCCGCACTGAGGACGACAATGGCATCATTTATCACTGGATGCGTTCTGAGTCTGAAAAGACCGATGAAGGAATCCATGACTGGATGATCCCGGAGGCCGCAGTGCGTGCTCTGCGCATCATGGAGCGCTGGTCTGCCACCTATCAAGCGATGATCGCCGACGAAATCATCCAGCGACGTCGCGTAAACCCGCACGACCCCCAAATCGCAGAAGCTTACCAACATCGCCACGCCCTCTTTTTGGGCATGGATTTAAAAGAGCATAACCGAGTTCGCACGCTTTCCCATGATACTTGGCACACCAAACTCAAGGAGTTTACGAAAGATTGTGGGTTGACCTGGAAACTCGCCAGCCATCAATTTCGACGCAAATTCGCTAACTACGCGGCACACAGTCGCTTTGGCGACCTGCGCTACCTCAAGGAACATTACGCTCACTGGTCTCTGGACATGACATTGGGTTACGCCATGGATGACGGCTGGGGTCAGCATCTGGATCTTGACCTGTACATGGAAATCCGAGGGGAGTTGGAAGATATCAAGCTCGGCGTCGTCGACAACTGGATGGGAGATGAATCTCTAGCCGGGGGCTACGGGCGCGCCATCAAGGGATGGCAACGAGAACCGGAAAACCTGCTGATCTTCAAAGATCGTGCCTCCATGCTGAAGTCCATCTCTGAGAGCACAGCGATCCGCAGCAATGGCCATGCCTGGTGTACGGCAGACAACGACGGTTGTGTCGGCAACACCCTTGAGCGTACCCGTTGCAGTGGTTGCGATCACTCCGTGATCGGGAGTACCCATGGGCCCATCTACCAGAGACTGTACGATGAGCTTAAAGGGCTGCAGCACTGCAAAGACATTGGAGAAGGAGGTCGCCAGCGCGTTATTCGCGACCTGAACCGCTGCCGAGACGTATTGGTTCAGTTGGGCATGCCTTCGGAGGATCTGACCGCTTGAAGAATAAGGACAAAACAGCCAATTACAAGCCTGCCGTGGATCGAGAAAAGGAACTCAAGCTAGCGATCTACCGTATAGAAAAGGGGCGGGCTCATACCCAGGAAATCAAGTTGACCATCGCTGCCGTTGCACGCGAGGCCGGCGTATCTACGGCGTTGATTCACAATCACTACCCAGAAATTGCAGAGACAATACGGCAGAAGCAAGGGCGATCCAGCCGCGCTATGCGGGATGTGAAACATCAAGATCTGATCGTCGAACGGTTAAAGTCAGCAGGCTACCGTCAAGAAATTGAGGCCCTGCGGGCGAAGCTCGCCAGCATCGCATCCATCAATGAGGTACTGCTGGACGAGAACCAGGCGCTCAGGGCTAAGCTGAAAGCAAAAAATGTGGTTGAACTGGCTTCCTCAGTGCCGCGCAGTGAATCGCCCCTGGTTTCCTAGACACCTCCAAGCTTCATAATGAGGCCCAAATAGGAGGTGCCATGGGTTGTCAGCGTTACCCTGAAGAATTCAAGATCGAAGCGGTCAAGCAAGTGACCGAGAAAGGCAATCTGTCGCCGATGCACCCCAGCGCTAGTCTCGCCTTTTGGCTATTTGTGTCTGATGCGCCCGGCATTGGCCAGATGATGGATGTAGGGCGTAAGACTCTCTACATACGCTTCAATAAATTCGTGAGGGTCTACGTGGTCGCTACCTGCGAAACGACGCTCCATCGCCTTCCTCGAGTTGGCAAAAACCTCTTCTAGATGCTGCTCCTGCTGCCGCTGAATCTCATGAGGAAGGACAGCGTGCAGGCAGTCCAAAGCTACCTGCGAATCGTAGAACTGATACTCATAGATTTTTCTAACCTCTAATTCGTCAAAACCCAAGTCGAAATCGACAGAGAATTCCTGACCTTTAGTTGGGTCTATCGCATACGAATGCTTAAAATCATCACCCTCATAATCTGCGCTCAATGAAATAACGATTCGGACGATGCCAAAATATTCCAGATACGCTTGAACCGTCCGCGCGGCCTTGTTGCCCCTCACGCAGATGCAGTGAACGGGCACACCGACTGGCCGGTTGATGAGCAGGTCATGGTGGTAGTAGTGGCCGTAGCACGGTTCACCATCATTGAAGATATAGGCGTTCGCTCGCTCGCAGATCTTGGGGTTGATACCGTTCGCAGACAACAGAGCTAGGGCCGTTTTCACGAACGACTTGCCAACGCTCAGGCCGCCGAAGCTGAATTCGAAGTGGAAATACCCATCAGGGTATTTGGGCTGTGCTGCCGCGCTGGCCAAGGTTTTCTCGACATCCAGCGTGGGATAGGTGCGTTTCAAGCCAGTCACGATCTGACGGGCTTGCTTCATGTCATTGGCGCTGATTTGAAAATGAACGCCATCTTCCTTTACTTCCTTCTTGATCTCTGGCGCGAAGAATTTCAACGAATTCTTATCGTAGATCAGCTTTTCGCCAGCAGTCGTCTCAATGACCTCAGCACGGTTCTCGCCTCTGTCACGCACGACACGGAAGAACAAGGCCAGCATGTTTAATTGCTTGGCTAAATCGGTATCCCAAGTCTCCCCGGCCTTACCATTGCACACACGACAGATGAAGCCTTTAACCTCACGTATCCCGCCAATTGAGTTAGGGATGATGTGTTCGCCAGAATCGTTTTGAGGCGTCAGAGTCTCACTGCACAGGTAGCAATCCATACTTCCTACTCCTAACGGCTCACCGGACTTCGAAGCCCTCGGAGCCTTTTTCACAAGGGTGTTGAACATGGTACTCATGCTACTTCCAATCTCGTTAACTGTCCGGCGAACTTACTTCCTAGCGTAACCCGCTACCTAGCCAAAAGGCGCGATTCAAACGTTTGGCTGAATCTGTCACCAGTCAGTGAAGTTGAGGACGTTGGCTTTCCGAATCAGATCGAAATGCTCAGTACGCAGTATCCTTTCCCAAAATCGCTCACGCTGCGTTCGAGTACCAGCCCCACGCCATTCCACTACCCTGATTGCTGCCGTTCGGGCATAGGCCGCAAGCACCTCATTGAGGTGAACATCGCCGCCCGAGTACCCAAACACAATTATTTCCTCCACTTCATGGCAGCAACCGTGGAGGTAATCCCAATAAGTTGAAAGGACTTCGGAGGCGTCAATAACGGATCGTTTATGGTAACGTGCGTCAAGACGATGTGGTTTGATATCTCCGCCGAATTCATGGTTAACATGTCCCGCGTCATCTTACGAGCAGCACCGCGCCTGTCATCATAAAAAAGAGGAGATCCATGCAGGTGCAGGTAATACCCGAAATCATTTCCGTATCGACGCTCAAGCGTTTCCGCTCCGAATCCACCGTTTATCATGCCATCGACCAGGTGGCCCCTGTAACCGCCGTCCATAAAACCGGCGTCGATAAGGGCTCCATAGAGAAGCCGGTCGTAATTTAAGGTCGCGATATTCGATTTAGTATCGCGAATGAAATCGAAAAGCGGATCAAGAAAAGTATCGGGTAGTGATGCGTCGTATAAGTGCAGATTGGACGCGACTCTGTGTATGTACTTCGCTACGGCTGTCGGAAACTCCTGGCCTTCGGCGGACAACCAATGAACGTCCTCATCGCCAATTCTGTTCAGCATATTGCACGCCGCGACGACGACGTGGAGGGTGTCGAGCTGTTCCTCGCCCTGAGGCGCCTCACCGTTATTATCGACACAGCGACCTACCAATGTTTTTTGATAGGCCGGTAGGTGACGCGGATGGTCCCACACATCCTCTGGGTAATTGCACCGACTTGACCAGCTGTTTGCATAGGACCTGACCAGCTATTTGCATGGGACTTGACCAGTTGAGCTTCTAACCGTAATCGACCAGTAATGGCTACCAGCTGCATTCCCCACGCGGCGTCATATTCTTCAGCAGCTCAACCCATGTGGTACTCAAGGTAAGCGGCTGCAGGAGTTACGCCCGCTGGCATACTTCGCTATATGGATGCGGAACCGGTCACAGGCGCGATGGCTGAGCCGTGGAAGCCACAACATCAGATTGGACGTGAGCTGGGAGAGCAGCGTGCCGATTGATGAGCAGGTCAATTGAGTGATCTATAAAGGAATGTTCACATCATTCGTGAGCGCCTTGAGTTGCTCGATGAGGAGGCTTGCCTGAAACGATACGAAACCTTTATCACTGACTGATCAACAGGCACGTTACACAGCCGCATCCAGCGGCCCGGCGCTCCATGCTCATGTCGCCAACTATCTGTTCAAAACTGAACGCCGGATCATTGATGTGGTGCCTTTACAGGCTGACCGTACGGCCGGAGTCGATAGCGCAATGATTAGGATCGCGAGGTTCGAAGCGCGGTTCGACATCAAGCTGGAACTCTTCCGCGCAGAGGCAAGTTCACATCAACGACCCGGTGGTGTTTCTCCTTCTTCAAAAGTGGTAACAGACATGATCTGTCGGTACAACAAAAAGTCATCGGGACAGATGATTTCGTATTCGCCGCTCTCTTTCAGCCAGAACTGAGCCACCCTTTCATGGTTGAAAACTGACGGGGCGAGAGGTTTCTTTGCATAAGGGTTATGAAATACATACAAGCCATCAAGAAGATGCTCTTCGTATCGATTCGACGGTTGCTGTCGACGTTCAGGGTGGATGCTTCCTTCGATGGGATGCAGTGTAGTGAACACTGCCGGGATCCCTGTGTTTTTTGCGAGAGCCCGGATCTTCCCCCATGTGGCAACTGGCGAAAAGATGACCGCACTAATGTCTGCGTGGCTATCGTCTAAAAAAATGCCCATCGGGACCGTGCTGCCATTGGGCTTGATCGCCCCCTGGACATGATATTGACCCAAATGCTGCTTCCCATCCTCCTCGTAGATGTCGGACTCATCAATGTAGTGGCCATACAGCGCGGCCATGATCGGCCGGTTTACCGCCATGTGGGCATATGGGCGGTCAAACGCGGCTAGGCCGATAACGAATGGCAAGTCTTGAGACTGAGGCAATTTAGAGTAGCGGCTCTTGTATTTCTCGTGCTTTGCCGAAATGCTGTTGCAGAGCCTCAGTGCTGCTTCGTGGTTTAGCTCCCCGAAATCTTTCGGTATTGCTTCCAGGGCATCAAATCCAAAAGCTGGCTGTCCGTTGAGGGCAGGCTTGGCGATTGTCGCTTCGATGGCTAAAGGAATCGGGCCGGTGACGACGAAATCTGGGGCGTGGAAACTCATGTCCGTGGTGCAGCCTAGCTCCTTCAAAACGGCGTGCAGGTATAACTCCCACATCGCTGCTTCGAATGTGAGTTGAAATTCGTCGACAAACTTGCCATCACGATCCGTGAATCCTTCGGCCCACCTGTTGAGAACCTCCCGCTCTGGCGCATGACGGTGCCTCGATATCAGCGTAAATATCGGGTGGAGCCGATCCTTGCTGAATTTTGCCTCGAAAAGATTGAGCATTTGTCCTACGACCCCCGATGAACGAAGACAACGTCAGTCACGTATTTTAGGCTAGATGATCTGCGGAGCCCGCTTTTTCGTGATTTTTGGGGTGATAAAAGCGATCGAAGACCATCCTTTCCTGATGGAAATGCTGGGTCATAATCTTTCACTCATGGTTAAAATCGTATCGGTGATCCACAACTACTATCCAAACATTGCCGAGGCTATCCGCGAAACTCAGGGGCGCTCCAGTCGCGCGATGCGAGATTTGAAGCGACAAGACTTGATGGCCGAACGAAAGAAGTCCGCTGCCTACGAACTGCGAGCGAAGGTCGCCAGTCTCGCTTCAGTCAACGAGGTGTTACTGGACGAGAACCGTGTCCTCAAGGCTAAGATAAGCGACCATAAGGTGGTCGCACTGGCTTCAAGGAAGTCGCACGCATAGGTCGACCTCACAGGTGTGTAACTGCATCCGTCTGGCCACTATTTGTTGCGAGTTATTCGAACCTTCAAATAGGCAGCGTTATACAGGTAACGACGACTGGCCTACAGCCAGTATCTGGGCTGAGTGTTGGGGGGGGCAGTTTTCAATCAGCGCCAACAATCCGTCCGAAATAGCGGCCGCTGCGCTGTTTCTAGCTTCGGAAAGACAGCAGCTTCGTCAACGGAAGCGAACTGTTCGTCGACGGCGGCGCCACACAAATCTAAAGGTTATGCGTCACTGAACCCTATGCGCATCCGCAAGCTCGGATGCAGCTTCGGGCCCTAATTCGTCGGCGATAATACGTGAGGCATCCTGGACGAATGACTCCGCATTTGCTCCGCTAATATCATCTGGTGTACTAGTGTGCGACTCCAATCCTGGCTCATCCCACCGCGGACCGAAGCGATAAACGGCGTAGTACATTACAGTGGCCTGGACTTTGCCAACGCCGCTGCAGCGCATCGCGTCGTGGAACATGAGGTGTGTTTCGCGCCAACTGCGGGCCTTGGTGATGCAAAAATGGTCGTGAACGATCGAAGCAGCGCGATATTTGCCCTCGAATGGCCCGCCGATGAACGTCCAGAAGATGCGGGGAATAGATGCACCGTCGAGCCAAGCGTTGACAGGTACCGGCCAGTTCACTGTCTTGGGGCTGTGATAGGTGATCGCGCGCAGTAGTCGTGCGCTGCGGCCATTGTCGTCCAGTTCGATCTGTGCGGGTATCCCGTCATAGCTACCGTAGCCGACAAACGCCTCGAGCCCCCCTTCGGACTGTTTGGCAAGTAGGCTGCCGACGTAGCCGACGGCTACGTCGAAATCCGTGAAGGGCTGGGTTGGTTTCGTGTTCATGATCGCAAGTCCATTTCGTTGAAATCGGCAGGTAACAGGTAGGAAGACCGTATTACTTCGGTCCAGTCCTGACCCTGAGTTCTTCATTCAGGATATTCTTGTTCAGCGCGTCCAGCCGGGCCTGTAGCGCATGTTTGTCTGCCTCCGCAGCCGATCCGACCTGCTTCTGCAAATCCACCGCCTGCCCGCGATACTTCATGTCACTGGCGAGTTTCATCGCATCGATCAGTGACGTGGACAAGACTTCGGCGCCGTCACGCAAGTTGAAAAATTGCTTCATTATACCGGCCGTGGCGACGGCGTTAGCGAAGGACTCGAGACTCTTACGCACCGCGCCGTCGAGGCTGATTACTACATAGGGCTCGTCGCCGTCATAGACCGTGCCGTTACGGTTGAGCAGGCCGCGTGCCGGGTCGTAGGTCATTGCGCTGGCATCGAAATGGCACAGGACGCGGAAGTCTGCCGCCGGTACTGGGACGCCGGGCAAGTTGAAGTCGAAACTGTCCGTGACCGAGAAGGAAGCGTTGCCGTCGACCAAACCATCGGCGAAGCTTGCGCCCAGCTTGACCAGGCTGCTTGCGGCCAGCAGGTAGCCAGCTGCGGGCATGAGCAGTGGAATACCGGCTGCGGTGGCAAGCCCCTTCGAGACTACGTCGAACAGGCCCTCATCGAATTTGTCAAAAGCGATCTCGACAGTGAAATGGAAAGAGTCGGTCAGCACGGCCGGCGAATAGGCCACCACATTGGTACCGTCGGTGAATGCAGGCGGCACCTTAAACCGGGTGCGGGGCTCAACCTCTCTCAACAGGAAGTTCACCGCGCGGGTCGTCGCAGCAAAGACGGAATAGTCTTTGAGCCCCGTGACCACTGCCATGGGCTTGGTGCTGCTGCCGAGAAAGCCCCGAGTCGGATAGCGACCCGTATAGATTTCGCGGATGAGTATAGTCAACGGCTTGCCAAGGCCAATAGGCTCGAACCGCGTGGCGGCGGCGCTCGGCGTAGTTTCGAGCGCTGAAGTTGCACCGAACGCGACGTCGGCGCCGACATTCGTCAGAAAATCTTTCAGTTCCAGTTTGCTATTGGCAGCTTCGACTAAGGTTTCTGCATATTCTTTGTTGCTTAATAGCTTATCGCCATATATTCGGTAGACGCTCATTGCGAATGTCCCTGGCTTTGTCAATAGTTGTACGAGTATTGATGCGGGTTTTAATGAAAGCAATTAATCACAAGAAATAGCTAACTCATTACAAGGATGCGGCGGTGACTGACGATCAGGAAACTATCCATCGGATCGGGGAAATCCCGGAGGTCGAGAAAGCGCAAGCTATTGGCTCGGCCGATAATAAAGGCGACATGCACAATGACCCCGACGCGCCACCGATTTCGAGGGGCGGGCTGGAGGCGGGTGTGAAGAGTTGGCGCGTCGCGCGTTCGCTCGATACGCTTTTAAAGCAGATTAATGAGTGGGCGCCCCGTCGAAGCAAGTCGAGCGATGGCGCGATTGGCGATGCCGCCCATGCGTCGGGCAGTTCGGATCACAACCCTTGGATCGTCGACAGCGGCGTCGGCGTGGTTACCGCGCGCGACTTTACTCACGATCCGGCACATGGCTGCGACTGCAATGAGCTCTCGGATCTGCTGCGCGCCAGCCGCGACCCGCGAATCAAGTACATGATCTGGAACCGGCGAATCTGCGCCTCCGAGGCGAAGGGTGGACAACCGCCATGGGCATGGCGGCCCTATACCGGCGCCAATCCGCATGACCACCACATCCATGTGTCGGTGATGCCAACTAAAATGCACTACGATTCGACCAACGCTTGGTTGTTACCGTCCAAGGTGCCGACAGCTGCGGCCCAAGCGTTGACACAATCTGGTGCAGTTAACAACGACGGTGACCCTGAAGGTACTCGTCGCCGCTAGTGATATTGCTATCCAGGAGGGGCTATGCGGCTTGAACATCCGATGCTGGGCATGTTTTTAAAAGCGCTGGACGACAGTTTCACTCAGCCAGACATGGAATCCTTGCTCCTGCACCGATTCGGCTTCCCCTATCAGAGGCTCACCAATGCACAGTTGCACTGGCAAACGCAGATTATCAACGTTAATCAATATTTCCAGCAACGGAACATTACCGAGCAACTGGTTGCGGCAGCGCGGGATGCGCGACCAAGCGTGGTGGAGTTCGACCTGATTGCCGACAGCATGGGCTTTGTCATAACGCCGGCAAACGCGGAATTGGAAGTCCTGATTCGACCGGAGTCGCCTTATCAGGACGTCGACGCCTTCCGCTGCAAGCTGGCGTCCCTTCAAGCGGCGATTTGCCAAGTCGACACGGGAACTGAGTTCGGCACCGGAACCCTGATCGCCGAAGATCTAGTAATAACCAATCATCACGTAATAGCCTCCAAACTGGGCACCGACGGCAAATTGACCGGCCCGGTGACGTGCCGGTTCGACTACAAGACCAACGGCGCTGGTTATACGACGCCCGCGCTGAACGTAATAGCCAGAACCCTCCTCGCCTCCAGTCCCCACGCCGCAGCAGATCTGGTCGTCGGCCCCATGGCCAGCGATTTTGGTGCGCTCGATTATGCGATCCTCAAGCTTGATGGGAAGCTGGCGAGCGAGCCCCTCGTACCGGGCGGCGATCCGCGTGGTCGGGTCGACATCTCGGGCCCCTCCGCCATCACGAGAAATACCGGCGTGCTGGTGCTTCAGCACCCCGGCGGCCAACCAATGAAGATCGACCTCGGGTCCGTGCTCGACCTCGGCGCAACGCGCTTTCGCCATAGCGTAAATACCGAGCACGGCTCTTCTGGTGCACCTGTATTCGATGGAGCACTGCGTCTGATCGGCATCCATCATGCTGGTCAGAGCGACGGGACAGCGAGCCTGCCGTACAATGAAGGGGTTCCATTGGGCGCAATCCTCGCCGATGCGCGCTTGAAGAATGTGGAGGTGTGAGATGGACTTGCTGCCCGCCGAACGCGAAGCACTGGTTGCCGTGCTACTCCGATTCGATCAGACGCGTTTCGATGCTTTTCTGGTGCTCAATGGCGGCCCGAGAATCGCCGATTTCTGCGCAATTACGCTGCCGATCGAGTCGGTCGTTGCCGAATTCATAGGCTGGATCAAGCGCGATGGGCGGGGGCTTCTAGGGTTGCTGAAAGCATTGATCGTACAGGCTGGACAAAGTTCGGAGGTCGTCGTGCTGAAAGAAGCCACAGCACGAATTGCCGCCGCTCAGGTCGCGATCGAGCGATTAGGTTGTCCTTCAGATGCGCGGCTCGTGGAAGGCCTGCCGATTGTCAATCGGAGCGTGCTCCGTCGATACTTGAAGGACGCCATGAACCATGCGAATTTGGCGTGGACCAGTGTCCGCATCATTAAGGTAGCTGGCGGGCGCGGGTCGGGACGCAGCCACAGCTGGTACCTGATCAAACATGTAGCGAAGAATACAGGGGGCGCCGAGGCGCTTAAGTTTGACCTGGTGAGCGCTACGCTTGCAAATCAAACGCTCGATGTCCTGTTCAATACGCTGGTACGGAATTTAAAGATCACCGATGCCATGAAGCCGACAACAGACGGGGTCACCTCGGAAACGTTGGCTGCTCGCTTCGCCGAAGAGCTCGCTGGCTGTCTTGCTCGAGCTGCACACAGTTGGAGCAAACCCTACTGGTTGGTCTTCGACAGCCTCGACCGCGATCTGCGACCCGAGGTGAAAAGGTTCGTGTCGCTTTTGTGCCGGGAGCGGCTGGATGGTACGTTCGACAACTGTGTGATCTTCCTGCTCGGGCCGGACGCGATAACAGAGCCGGAGGATCCCGGCCGCACGACACAAGAAGAGCTGCTTACGCCGTTTAGCGACAGCGAAATCCGCGACGCGGCCATCGAACTGAACAAGCTGGGGCGCAGAACTCTTCAGCAGGTCGATCTCGACCAGCGCATCGGTGCCGCGCAAGCGCTCGCGCATCAATTTAGTGGCCCTGACCTTTGTCGCGAGGTGTTCGCCAAACTCGTCGATTTGCGGATCGAGGTGGGAGCATGAAAGAGCTGGATGCGGCAATCAGAAATACGGCTGACCCCACTCGCGAACTTTGGGCAGCGGCGGCGGTGCGCGAGAGCTTCCGCGCTGGCGACCTGTTGGCGCTATGGTTCAACAAGCACGACGAAGCTGACGCGAAATTGCGCCAGGCAGCACTGATGACCTCACTTGCGATCCAGGATGCCGCCACGCCCGCGTTTACCAGCGACGGTGCCGATGCGCTCCGCCTTCCGAGCCAGCTACGCAAACGCGCACTGGAAGGCTTGGGCGTGAAACTTGCTCAGACAGCGCTGCACGCCGTCTCTGAGACTGGCCTCACGCCGTTCGAGCGAATGCTGCGCGCGATGCTCGACGGCGAGCAAATGGCGGTCGACATGCATGACCGAGGGCAGTTGACAGCTCTGCGCGTGGCTACCGGCTGTGCAGTAGCCGCAGGCGCGCGCCCAGGCATTACTGAAGCGGAGTTGGACAGCAAGGTTCAGCGGCTCGATCTCATGCTCGCCTTGGGCGGGGCCGACCTGCATCGCTTCGTCGGGCGGGAGACGGACCTCCAGATTCTGCACCAGCTCTGGTGGAATCAAGCCAGAGGCGTCGCGATCGAAGGGCCTGGCGGTACGGGCAAGTCATTGCTGGTTAGCCGTTTTGTCAGCGACTTGCTCGATAGCGAGCCCGACCCATCGTCAAGTTCTGTATGGCCAAGCTTGCGGCGGGCCGTTAATAAGGTTCTTCATCACAAGACAAACCAGCAACTGTCGGCCGTCTTCCATTTCGACTTTGATCGTCGGGATCTCCAAGGCGGTAGCGACTCTTCAAGCCTCGATGCGCTTACGAACGAGTTGATGCGGCAAGCGAGACGTTGGGTTGCGCCGGCGAAGCTCGACAAACTGTTGGACAGTGAGTCAGATTCGTTCAGCTACGGATTAGAATCGCAATCTTACTCTCGTTCGACCCGCAACTTTCGTGGGCGTGGCGGTCAGATCACCGAATTGGCCCATATTTTCAATCGTCAGTCTGCTGAGGCTTCTCCCCGAATACTGCTCATCTTCGACAGCATGGAGCAGATATTGGGTTGGGATGATGAAGCCGCCAACAGCGTTTTCCATATCGCCGAGCAGTTGGAGCAAGGAGGGACGCAACCGTTCATCATCTGTGTATCAAGAAGCTTCCCATCCGTTAGACAGATCGTGGAGAGGCTAACGCTCGTTATTAACCTCGCGCAATTTTCTGACAGCGAGGCCAGAGCTTATCTGACCAATGAGGCGATGAGGTCCGGGATCGTGCTGGACGACACTGCGCTCGATCGAGTGATCGCCACGGTCGGTTGTTCACCACTCGCCCTTCGGCTTGCGATCTCCCTGATGGAAAAGGACAAGGAAGCCTTCGATCCCAAGCATTGGGCGAAGAGTCTTCGCGATGACAAGGAGCGCATACAAGCAAGCCTGTATGATCGGGTCCTGAAGCGAGTCCGCGACAAGGATCTGGCCAAAGTCGCGCGCCCTGGGCTACTCGTCCGGCGCCTGACGTCGGATGTGATCACACGGATATTGGCGGGCCCATGCGAGATTGGTGAATCAGAAGACCTCGCGAAAGAACTGATGTGGAAGGCTAGAAACGAAGGGCAGTTATTCTCGGTGAACCGCGGCGATCCAGACCCCGATGCGCTCTGGCATCGGGCCGACGTCCGCGCATTGATGCTGCCAGATCTGGATACAACGATCGACGAAACGGTTGCCAGACGGATCAATGAAGCCGCAATCGCGTTTTACGCCAAGAACGACGATTTCATTTCACGAACCGAAGAGCTGTACCATCGTCTCAGGCTGGGACAGGGCGCTGCCGAACTCGACGCTCGTTGGATCGCGGTGGCCGGCGCGGCACTACGCAACTCGCTCGAAGAGTTGCCCCCTCAATCCCGCACCTATGTACGCCGGCGTCTTGGCGGCGCTTCGGTGACTGCGGCAAGGGCCGCAGTCACGGCGAGCAGCGCTGACGTCGAGTTGCGCGAGGTCGTACGCCGAGAGCTTCAGGCAGTAGCGGACGGCGCAGACCCCATGAACACACTCGCCAACTTTGGCGTCGACCGCATGCGCGGCAGCCTTGCTGACCTATATGCCGAAGCATTGCTGAGCCGGGGGAGGTTGGCCGACTTGCTGGCGGGTGCCGCGAACCTTATCGCCACGGGCGACGCGCCGCCAGCGGTCCTGGCGTCAGTGTCGAATACCGCAGGTGGTGTGCTCGAAGGACTTGGCCAGCTGCCAGAGGCCTTTGAAAGCTGGCAGGCAGCCATCGATGTTGCGCCAACGAACGATGAGGAATCGATCCACATAGCGGTGGCGGCACGGATCGGGGCGCTTCGCACCGCTCGCAAACAGGACGACATCCGCCATTTCGCAGCGTTCAAAAGCAGCCGCGCGAGGCTGATCGATGAGACTCTGTCCCTCGCCAGAACCATTTTGCCTGGCCTCTCCCGCCGTGCAGTTGAAGCGAGGGAGATGGTAGCCGAGCTTTCCGAACCTGAGTCCGGGCATGTCGTCCCAGAAGAGCTGTTTCGCATATTCGCCGATCTGGTTCGAACTGGCGAGGCCTTCCCCGGCCTGGCTGAGCGTCCCGCTCGGCTAGGTGAAATCGCTCACGGCTTCGGTTTTCAAGCGGCCTCGCTGCGGGAGTTTTCAACCGTTCTGTCGAATCGTATCTATGGCGATGAAAAGGGCCGCGTGATCGAGCTGATGCGGGACGAGGTCGATTGGACCATCGCGCGCGCCGTGGGGCGAACGACTTAAGCACACATAACGGACCGCCGATCCCACTGTGGTCGGCAGCGTTTCGCGAGGTTGTATCGAAGACGACCTCGTTGACCGTTACACCGGCGCTTGTTGCGTATGGGAAGGATCGTGCTGACAGCCTGCCCGTGGGCGATTCCTACTCTGACGGGAATACCAGCACCTGGCTACGAATCCGACGCCCGAGCGCATTCAGGTTCGAGATACCCGTCAAATCAGCAAAGGCTTCGTCGATGCTGTAGGCCTCCACCGCCGACACCATTGACTCGATCAGCGTCATCACGCGCCCACTCATGTCGCCATACAGCGCGTAGTTTGAGGAGAAAGGAACGATGCCGTGGTGCTTGAGCTTGTGCCTGATCTGAAAGTACGGCTCGCCCATTTTCACGAACGGTTTGGCGTCATAGCTGCGGGGATTCACACAACCGTCGTTGTTGCTCAGCACGACGATGGGCACACGCGCTAAATCAGGTCGAAACACACGCGCGCAACTGGCGTAGAAGCTGTTGCAATCAACCAGCGCAAACGCTGGCTCCAGCTGTTTAGCCATGGCTACGCACGCTACTGGTGATCACACCCCAGATGGATAGCTCATCTCCTTCGAGAACGTATCGTGGCGGGTATTTCGGATTCTCTGAGAGCAGGATCATCTGAGTGCCGCGCTTGCACAGCCGCTTGCAAATAGGTTCGTTGTTTAACAATGCGACCACGATGTCGTTGTGGCCAGCCTCCAGCGCACGGTCGACGATCGCCAGGTCACCGTCAAAGATCCCAGCACCCTGCATGCTGTCACCTGCAATAGAGACCACTACATTTCAATCTCAGACGCGTACTTTTCTGCCTTGGAAATCGAAGCTGACTTTTTCAACAGAATCGGCCAGTTTCGGCCTATCACAATCGCTAAAACGCGCCAGCCTAGGATGATTATTACGCTAGCTAATGGCATCCTCCGCTTCGCTCGATTGCACAACCCAATGGAACGAATGGAGACGCTGAATGGAAATGGGGAAGGAAGCTAGAAAGCTGCAAGACGATTTGGCTTTCACGGACATGCTGATGAGTCCGAGTCGTGGCGGCGATTTCGTCGAGATGGCGATCAAAAAGCTTCAGCGGCTCACAATCAGAATGGAGGCTGATCATCACGCTAGGGCGCATGTACATATCGATTACGGTAGAGAGCGCCATGCTGCAAGCTTTGCTGTTGATAATGGAGAACGCATGGTGGGTCGGATGCCTGCTAAGTACGACAGAGACGTCAAGGCCTGGATCATCCAGCATCAGGTAAAGCTCAACTCGCTCTGGGACGCAATGAAGCGTGGCGAGCCGCACGAGTTAATTTTAGCTGAGCTCAAAGCGGCAAAATAAGCAGCAGCGTCACTCGCTAAGATGATCAAACCATGAGCTGGGCTTATTTGCGGATAGCCATCCTCACAAGAATCCCCTTACGCCCTCAAACAGAAGAATACAAGGAGCTTTGATGTCTGAATATCTCGGTTTTCGCTTGTGTAACCTCATCATTCCTGGAGACCCTGAGGAGCTTGAACTCAAGACCCCTTCGGGCATCTGGCATTTAGAGCGAGAATCTCGCTATGCCGAGGTAAAACAAGCGATCGAACAAGGTCAAATTGGGGAGACATATTGCCTCATGACTAATGTCGTCGTCGGTCAGTCTGGCCGCTCAGCCGCTCTGGACGCAGTGTGTGACGAATTGGTACCCATCTGCCTCGCGGCAAGCTATCTCACCGGGGCCAGCGTCGCGATCACGAGATCGCTTCCGCATTCTGAGTGCACATTTGTGGAAGTTGGCCCACATTTTCCACGCCCACGCGCAATGCAAGGAGTTGATGCTGCAGTCACCACCCCGCAAGAATTCACCGAACGAGTTGAGGCCTTCGTACGTAATCACCCTTCGACGGGGCTTGCGGAGAAGGATCGGCTTCTGGTGCATCACTGGATCGATGCGGTCGCATGTTGGTCGATGGAGGACCTCTGCTTAAGCACCGCGACATTGCTTGAAATCATTGCGGCGACCGCAAACAGAACCGGCACAACTGCTGGGCAAACTCTCAAAAGCTTTAACCAAAGAATCCAATTCGCGGCGACTCGTTTCGCATTGTCAGCGCTCAGCGCGGATTTTAGAAATATGCGGAATGATCTCGTTCACGAGGGGACGCTATCTATCAAAAGCTTCCCTAACAAGTCTAACGCGGACTGTGCAAAGGCTGTGGCCGAGGCGCTGCATTGGATCGACCAGTATATCCACGCCGCACTGGGGCTGGGACCGTTAGTTAACAATAGATTCCCAGCGAACACCTTCAGGGGGTTGAACGCGTTCTCTCTGGACTAATGCCGACGAAATCTCGACAGAGGCCAACTTCATGGCCACTGTCGGACGCTTTATGAAAGCCATATCGTCACACTTGCCATGTGTACTCCTTAATTACGACGCCCGTTCGCCAGGATCGCGAGTCAAAACGCCACTGCTGTAAGCTTCGTCTGGAAACTGCTGGATTACCAGCGAAATGCTATTGGAGCTATCTGTCAGCGCTCATTAGCAGGTTGTAGGGCTATCGGCAGACGGCCATGACGGCGAGCAAGTTGCGCAGAGGTGTAGGAAGCCCGAGGATGCTCATAAGGCTCAACGCGGGGGGCCGGCAAGCCACCCAATTGGTTCCTCATTCTTTCCTTTTTCAACAGCATTGCGGAGCCATTTTTTCTGTACGCTCGCACTGTTGCGCACTGCCTCTAGAGCCTCCGTCCTGAACTGAGCGATTAAGTGCCATTTTGCTGTTTTCAGTTTGCGACGACCTTTCATGGACTTCTCATCTTGGAAAACGGGAACTGCGGAGCTTTTCACCTAGTGAGTGTTTCACGCAAGGCAAAAGACCGGACGCATCGGCCTTGGTCCAAGTTCGAACTAGGTGCTAATCCTCCGTAATGAATTGCTTTGCTTTTTTCCAGGTCAAAGGCCATCAACGCCCTTGATGCGGAATTGCGGAGCCTTTCACCTAGTGGGTGTTTCATGCAAATAAAGACCGGACTCATCGGCCTTTGGTCCAGGTTGGGGCTAAGTGCTAATTCTCCGCAATGGCTTGCTCTGCCCTATTTTGCGAGGGCCAAAGAGCCCTTGCCGCTCATGACCCGGAATTGCGGAGCTTTTCACCTAGCGGGTGCTCCACACAAACCAAGGGGTTTGTTCGCTGAGTCGAAGTCCAAGGCTGAAAATAGGTGGTAATCCCCGCAAGGGCTTGCTGAGCGCTTAGTTTGGGAGGGGGCAAAGCCCTTTGCTTCCCACAGAAACCGGAATTAAGGAAATTTCACCTACTGCATAGCGTCCGGAAACGAATCGCACATTAGGTGTGGATACTCCGCAATCACTTCCGCAAAATTGGTTTGCTGGCCGTATCAAAATCTGGGCCGGAATCACAAAACAGTGGCTCCTGCACCAACCAAAGACCTAGCTCCGTAGGTAGAGAACCTAGTTGCTCCTCTAGAAGGAGCAGCAGTGTTCTGCGCCGTGCCTCTAGCTTGCCAGCAAGCCAGATATCATCCGCTGTTGGGTAATGCCGCAGAAGCCCCTCTGCCTGAAGACGCAAAGGTGCTGGCAGGGTTTTATCCCTAACTATATCGCGCAGGAACTTCTCGGTTTGTACAACGCTGCGGGTACGTTCATGAATCATCGTCATAACAAAACTCTCAATTCTACGGACGTCTGCAAGGAGACGGGTCCCTTCAACAATCCTATGCAACAGAAAAACATCTTACTCAATGTGATGGGTCCACCGAGAGATCAGCGTTTATTCAGCGCGTCTGAACCTCACTATCATTTTCCGTAGGGTTCCATTAGTTGAGTAGGTAAGGAAAACAGCTTCGATTGCGCCAAAGAAGCTAGGGTTGACGGTACATATTGCGAGAGCATGCCACGCGACGAATCTAGTCCGCAGATTGAAGCCGACGCCCATTCATGCTCTGTAGACCATGGCAGTGAACTGATATGGGCGATGCCATTCCTCGATCATACGGCCAACTACAACGCAACGTGTTTTCCCAGTCGCCTCCAGGAGGTCATTGGCAAATTGTCCAGCCGCTTCGCCGCGGCTGGCCGACAGCACTTCTGGAAAAACATAGAAAGCAACCAAAGTATCGCTGTAGGAGGGAGGTAGGATGGCAAGCCCACGAGGCTGTAGCGGGTCATGAGGGTTAGCTAAAACCCCAAGTTTGAGCGCTATCAGCTCCTCGTCCAAACCGTCCGCTGCGTTGTAAGCGATGTCGAGTAGTGCGAGGCTAACCGTCGCCCAGCCTCGGCCAGCGCGCCGCTGGACCTCCAAGATCATTAGTCGAAGTGTTTCGGGCAATTGAAGCGGCGGTTTAGGTACACTTACCCCTGCGTCGTGGCTGTTGTAAAAGTGATCGATCGGAGCAGACATCCCCGCAATGGTAAATATCGCGTCGGTGCGTTCTACCTCCGGCATGCCAAATGCGGTCTGAAGGTAGAACCCGAGATAATCCAACTCATCGCCGAGCAGACCAGTCGAACGTTGCACATGGCCGCGATTCGACAGGTAATGCAGGATGAATGCGGGCTCCTCAAGGATATCCACGACGCAGCCCAAGTCCGCAAGATTCAACGTCGGCGCGAGTTCTAAGTCACTGGGAACCCACCCCGCCCCTTTCAACTCCGCTTCGCAACTGGCCAGGATCGAGAAGTCATCAAGCGTCACCGAAAGCCGGATTACCCGGTCTATGGCTTTACCATCAATCCCTAGCTGATCTAGGATTTGCTGGCTGGCAACGTCGCCACTGCTCGCTTCGCGGATGAAATGCGCCAATCGATCCGACTGCACGGCTGGATCGACGAGCAGCTCCTGCACATGGCGCTTCACCCGATCCGGGGCGCCGCGCAGCCCCTGTGCTGTCAATGAGGCTGACTTTGCCTCAACGATCAATACTGTGCGGTCAATTATCAATAGCAGATCAGTCTCGTAACGATCCTCCCCCACTGACCACGTGATCCCCGCGCTGAGGCGGGCCATGGGAAATGCCTTTCGCAGCAGGCTGGAAACTTTCCCTTCAAGATAACTAGCACGCGTTCGAGCAAGTTTTTCCAAGGCGGATGGTTTCAAGGCACTAAGCAATGAACGCATGACGCAATGGACGTGGCTGAACACCAGTTGGGGCATCGGAAAAAAGTACGCCGAGCCGTCCTTAACACAGGGCGCGCCCCACACCGGATTGCCCATGAAAAACTTAGGTATGTCGTCGGAGCTCAAGCTCCCTGGTGTCAGGGACAACCGCTCCAGCACTCGCACTACAACATCACGGTCACGTGAAACCGCATGCGCCATACGATCGAGATCAACGGTGGCAAGCGCTGGAAGCTGCAAGTCCGCATGAGCCATCAGTATGCAGGCCAGCTGTTCGTGCCCAACCTCTTCCGGAAGTTGACGCAGAAACTCCTCGGGATCGCCTTGGACAGAGGCACACTCCCGAAAATAGGTTTGGACCATCTCGGTGCGGGTTTGGCAACGGGTAACGCGTCCGAGCATCACGAAGCGTTCTGAAGCCTGTCCCTCAGTACAAACGAGCATGGCCTGAGCGAGATCGATCAACTCCGTCGCGCCGAAACCGTAAGCCGCGTTAAGCTCGCTGTCCAACGCGCCGTAGAGTTCGCGCGAAATTTCCACTACCGAACAATGGTAGCCCCAATTTCGCACGAACTGGGTATGTCCCCTCAAGCGCTCCTGAAGCAATAGCACGGCACGCTGCTCAGCATCAGCTTCCTTAGCTAGCGCTAGAAAACGCGAGCGGTAGAATGCGTCCGCGAGCTCTCCCAGCCTATCAATCATTTGCTGAATTTCGTCAGCTTTAGCGGGGAGTTGCCCCCATTGATCGCGCGGCACAGTTAGCATGAGTGCCTGCAATAGCTCGACATGATGCTGCTCGATCCCTGACATTATCCGTCCAGGAGAGACACCCTCGGAAGTAACCGTAGATTGCAGTCCATAACCTGCCAAAACCGCAAGCAAGTGAAGCGGGTAACTGCGTTGCAGCATCCCGCGGATCTCTTCGCACAGCTCTGGCAGTTTCCTTAGGCTTTCTGCGCCTTCGGCAACAAGCTTCGCCTTTAGCTGATCACGGTTTATATGGCTATAAGGGTGAATGATCCATCCCAACGCCGAGTCTGCTTCATCATTCATCACTTACCGGTTCCATCGACTGATTGTCGTTCACTGGCGAGCAACCAAGCCGATATCTGTTTTTACGCATCGTTGAATCCCCCTTCTTCCAATACAGCGCGGTCAAGGTAGTGCTCTTCGAGCTCGTCAGCAGCGTCTTCGTCTAGCACATTAAAAATCTGAGCGAGGCCTTCTACCGCCTCTTCCGCCTCTTCTACTTCTGCTTCATGTTCGCCAAGGACTACTGGGGCATCATCTACCCCCTCGTCGGGCTGGGGAGCCACCACGATCGCACGGAGGTTTGCAGCCCTAGCTACCGGAGTCGGAATTTTAAGGCAGATGATTTCGTCCATCGCCTTGACGAGGTCCTCGAGAGCTGTCAACCAAACCTTAACCCTAGCGTGGTCGATGTCTTGAATGCGGTTGTGTTTGTTGTCGTCCCCCGCATGCGCAATCTCATGACGGAGGTCGATTACGGCTTTATTTGGCAGTGGTGGCGCTTTTGTATAGGCGAACATTTGGGTGACGCACAGTCATAACCATTCATCAGATCAGGATTCAACCCAATCATCACCAAGGAGAGGTAAGCATGGCTTTCGACGCTTTCATCCAATTTGACGATATCGGACGACTGGGCAGTCGTACATTTCGAGTCGGTCGCGCGGCCTGCTCAACGAAACAGATCTGGAAGGTCATAAAGGAGTTTAAGGGCATCTGGCCATCCCACGTCAGAGAAAACTTGAAGAATCGCCACCAACCTACTGCGTCGATCTTTGTCCTCAAAAATTGAGAGATGGTCAGCAATGTATCGCTGCACTATCTCAACCACCACCGAGCCCCCCAGCCCTTCGTATTGATAACCTTCCTCCTTACCGCGCCCCAGCAAAATCGCATGAATAGTCTCAAAAACCATAATTGGGTTGCCGGGGATCAAGAAGCCGTAAAGCTCGATCAAATGGTGCAAAGTCGCGGGAGTGCGCGTGCTTGCGATAAGCGCAAGTATTTCAGCATAGTCCGCAAGGAACCGCGCCATTGATGACTCATTTGGCAACCCAGGTTCATCATCGCTACTGCTCTTAAAGGCACCAGAACCGAAGTAAAGCTGGTTCATCGCTTGGTGGACCACCTTCTCTGCTGCTTCGAACCGATTGCTCGCAACCTTCTTGTCAGCTTCACCGGCATCAGAAATAAGTACCCCGTAGGCATCTTCTGAGATAGCGATTGCCGGCCTCAGGATTAGCTCGAGACTTTCCTGTGCGCGATCACTAACTTCGCAGATTTGGGTCGTACTTTCGGGTTGATAGCGCTCAAAAAAAGCTACGCGCAGGTTAAAAGTAAAACGGCTGATCAAACCTCCGAAACGTTCCGGATCGGCTGCCCATTCTTCGAGCCAAGTGCGCGAGAGCGCCCGCCCCTGCCCCACATAAAGTTGGGCAAGCCAGCCGGCAATAGTGTCTTGAAGATGCGAATTTTTTTCATCATCTAAATCAAGATCTACAAACAGTCGGTCCTTAACAATGCTCAGCACAGATTCACATCGCTCTGGCTCCGATAGTTGAAAAGGATCCATCGCATATTGGAGGTAAAAGCCTACTATTTCGGTGCTGGTCTCCTGAGCCGCTATACGCTGCGCCAACGCCCACATGCGTTCGGGTGCAACAGCATTTAGGACCTGAAGATTTTGAGCCACCTGAAGCCGCACTGCGGGCTCAGGATCTTGTAGAAGCGCCTCGAGTCGATCGAGGATCAACGTATGGTCTGCCCCAAAACGAGAAGCAAGGGACACCCAAGCATCTGCAGCATAAACACGCACGTCCCAATTCCCCCAACTGATGGTCATGACTCAGTCTCGCTCGGCTCGGGATAGCGACTAGTCGTGAGTCGATCCAAGACTGCAATTAGCGTTTCAATACTTGGCAAGCCATCTGTGCTCGGCGTAAAAGTGGGGCTCGACGCGACACGCTCTACAGCGCATGCAAGATGCCCCCACGCCGAGCGATCAACCTGATCGTGCAACTCAGGATTAGCGTCAATCAGAGAGAGCAACGCCATTGCCTCATTCCACAGTAATGCCAGCTCGGGCGCCCCGCTGTCGGTGGGTGTGCGCTGTACATGGTCATGAAGAGAGCTTGAAGCATCGAGCACCTGACGATGGGGTCCGGCGTCCGTATCCACGCCCGCCTGCCGAAGTTGTTCAAGTTCGTATTCTCCCGGATCGGACCAAGCAGCGAGAGGTCGATACGGCTCATTACTTATCAACAAATCCCGCGAACTGAGCGCGTTCTGTAGCGTGCGCATTTCCTCTAGCTCCAGGGTATCCTGAGGCATTTGCGCAAAGATGTGGCCCAGGGTGCGATGCCATTTGTGAAGATGCTCTGTACCAGTTAAGCGCGTCATATCGAGCGCCATTGTCTCGAACCTCACGCGCTCTTCTTGCGTGCGCGACGCCCAGGCGGAATTCAAAAACTGAGCCGCGGCGCGCCAGGTAAACCTGTTCTCGAGAAAGTCAGGCCGCTCAATCAGAGGCCAGAGAAGATCACCCAACTCGGGAACTCGTTCGCTGCCAACACCAAAAATCCGTGTCCAAACTGAAGCGGTGGCATATTCACGCGATGCGGCGATGACGCTGAGCCTAAACGTTGCAACATCGCACTCCCGCAGAAAGCGCACGTATTGAAACAACAAATCTTCCTTTGCAGGATGACTCCCCCGTTGGTCCCACGCCCTGGGCTCAAAGGTTAACCCACGAAGTTCGAGGGGCGATGTGCCAATATTAATCCGCTCAGCCGGTAAATTACCGCCACTGCTCCGAGTAGCGACTTTACCTATCAACGCCTCAATCAGTGCGCGCGTGCCATGTTCGGGCGAAATCGCCAAAACTTCCTCCATCGCTGCACCCAACTGATAACGACAATGCTCATAGTTCTGCCGCCTATTAGAGGAAAGCTGCATGATACGGCTACGTCCACCGAGAGGTGATGGAGCATCATCTGTGATTTCCTGGCTGTAGAGAGCCCTGTATATTTCGATACAAAATTCAGGGTCACCACGCGTAACAGGAACAATTTGCCCGGCAAGTCGCGTTGCTTCTCGGTCAGCATGTTGCGAAAAATGGGGTTCACGCAGAATGCGATCCAGCAACGTCCGTGATGCGACCGGATCCGAGGCGAAACTTCTGCCGACGAAGCGAATTGCGCTTTCTGCGATGTGCGTTGAAGAAATTCTCCACCCTGCTGCTAGGAGCAAACGCGAAGCTTTCCCGAATACAGCCAGAAGGCTCGGATCCTCAAGATCACTATGCTCAATCAATGTGTGGAGCAAAAACAAAGCAGGCTCCGCTAGCGCTTTCTCTTCGTTGACTAATAGCGCCTCGGCGAGCCGTCCCCAAGCGATGGCTGCAGAAGTCGAAATTACTTCGGCGGACGCAGACACCATTTTTGTATATCGCGCAAGGCGCGCGAGCAGCGACGCGAATCCCGGATCTTTTGAGTCTGTGACCACACGCGCCATTAGTGCAGTGACATCACTCTGCTCTTCGATATTCTCGACTGCGGTCCGAAGCGCAACACTCCCCAACACCGGATTTATGCTATTTGCCTTGTAAATCCCGATGATCAGTTGCCAGCTATTAGGTCGCCCAACTTTGTCGAAACGCCAAATTCTTTCGATAGCAAATCGAAGCGCTGGCGCGAGAAAAAGCGCCGTCGATGTATCGCCGGCGATCTGGTCAAGAAGTGCTTTAGGGTCATCCCAAGCGAGAAGGAAACGACTTGCGACATGATCAAACAGCACGTGATGGGCAAAGCCTACCAAGTCCCCTGTAGCAGCGAGCACGCCCGTCTGGATAACCGCATCGAGGGCGGAATGTTCAACCGCCACCTTGCGCACTACCAGGCGTTGATCCCTAACCATCGTACTCACAGCCTTCGCTGCGGCCTGTTGAAGCTGCGTCGTGTTGAGCCGCGCATCTTCATAAACATCTATCAGACCTGATTGAGTACGAATTGCGCTGAATGCTTCAGGTGCAGTGCCGTCGGTAAGTAGTTCTGCAGCTAGGGACAAATTAAAGACATTACTCAGTAGTTCCGCTAAAGGCCGAGGGGCCGAACGGAGCAGGACGCCCAATTTCGGTGATGTCCCCCCTACTGAAGCGAGGTCTACCTCACTCAAACGTGGAACAAGAAAGTGACGTACGTTTGAGAGACCGGGTGCCGCAAAGTCAGTATCGGCTGGCTCGCCCAAAAAAGCTTTTTTGAAGCGCTGACCATTCTTGAGGTCGAAGGTACGGATCGATGCTACGACGATCCATTCATCAGCGAGTTGTTTACGAACATCTTCAATCAGAGCAGCGAATACACCCTCCGCAGACGTGCCACGCGCAGCATCGAGCGCATCGATGAATAGTACCTTGTTACCGGCTCCGGGCATGGCGGCAAGGGCTTCAACGAGCGGGTGCGTGAGCCCAAGTTCAGACGCAAGTTGAGACGCCATAGTGACGCCAGGAAAACGATCGAGTGAAAGAAAAACAATAGTGTCGCCCGCAGCCTCAATTGCAGCAGCAGCGTGGATCAATGCACCGGTCTTCCCCGCACCCGGCTCGCCGACAATGAGTAACGAACCGGACATGATAGCTGCCAACAACGGTGCATCGCTCTCGCGAATAATTGGCACGCCATCATCAAGAGGCAATTGACCATGGCTCGCGAGTCGAGCAAGCTCGTTGGCGGTTGCTGTGCGCAGTTTGACGATGTCCGGCTCAAAGCCTGGGGCTCCGACATCAACATGGCCACGAAGACGTAGAGCGCGCAGTAAACCATCACGATCAGCAGGAGCGCCGGTGGCAATCAAATCACGCATGATGCCTTTGAGGTCACGTAGAGGCGCTTCACCCGCAGCATCCCCCCCGAACAAGGCACGGCCCAATAATTGTGATGCTTCGCGCCAATTATTGTGTCCTTCGTCCATGGAGAAGCGAGATATACGAAAAATGCGCGCCAAATCCGTCAGATCGCCATCTCCAGGTGCCGCACCTCGATGTTCTTTCCAAGCTGGGGAAGCAATCGCCTTGAATATGTCGAGCGCTTTACGCTCTCCCTGATTGCGTTGCGCACGCGTCACAGTCCAGGCGCCACCTAGATCGAACACCCGGCAAGCTGATCCAAGAATGTCCAGCGTACTCGGGGCGTCTGAGTGCACCGCCAACAGGGCAACATTTCGACTCAGATCAGGAAGACCGCCCGATGCTTTTGCATCAGCCACCCACCGCACGAGTTGTCCAATCGTTTTGGACAGCGGTGCCTTAGGGCCAGTACCTAACGTCGCACTGGTCTTGCACTGGATATGGAGTGCACCTGAGTCAGACTGGGTCACCTCTATGTCATCAAGGCCCTCCCCAGTTTCGAGTCGGATCGCGATCGGGAGCGCCTGATTATTGATGCCTAACCTGCCCCCTACTGGCATGCGCGCAAGTATGTGAACGGCAAACCAGGTCGCTACCTCAGCCTGAAAGGCCATTCCAGCTTCTGTGGCACGGCCGCCGGCGCGCATAGGTGCCGGTAACGCTGAAGATGTCTGCACCATTGTTATCGAAACGCCCCCAATCTTTTTGTCTGGGCGCGATCATGTCACCCGGCATGGCCGATTGTCTCGGTGTGTACTGAGGCCAGCATTAAAATCATTCGCCCACTGACTCCCAACACCACCATTTTGCGGCTATTGTTGAGACTTCTCACGGAAGACAAAACAATATGCCGACGCGCGATGTTTCATTAGCACTCTTTGAGCATGGCCTTCGCGAGCCAGACTTGGAAATGTTGCGGCCGACAGAGGCCAGTTACACGTCCTTACTGCTACAACCCAGTGGACCTATTTTTGCCTCAGAGCAGCGCATCGGTAGCTACGATGTGCCCGCTGCCACGGCCAAAAGTTTGTCGTTGCTAAGGTTGGCTCGTGAAAGAGGCGCGCACCTTGCTGTAACACCCGAATATTTCATGCCGTGGGCAGCGCTGGAGGAGGCTTTAGCGACTGGCGTCACGCCAGCTGAAGGTGTTCTCTGGATTTTGGGGTGCGAGAGCATCACCCAAGAAGCACTTGAGCAATTTCAACGGAACGTTGTTGATCACTGCTTAGTGATTCATGAGCCATGGCAAGGTCTAGAAGTCGATCGAAATCTCTTCGATCCTGTAGTTCTGATGTTTCAGGCAACACGCCCAGATGGGTCTTCTCGACTGGTCGCACTTGTTCAATTCAAAACATTCCCTTCTAGGGATGAGTTTTTCCTGGAGGAGCGATGGTTACGACGGGGAACTCAGATCTATAGGTTTCGTGGTCGTAGTGGACATCTTACGGCCGCCGTCATCATCTGTTCTGATGCCTTTGCGTTAAGCGATAACTGGCTAGCTGACTTCAATGATCGCTCTACATTGATTCATATTCAGCTCAATCCAAGTCCCCGTAACGCAGCATACCGAAGCTACCGAACCACAACATTCAACACAGATCCACGCGCCAGCAATTGCCATATCGTCTGCCTAAATTGGGCGCAGTCCATCGTCCAATACGGTGCCGCGGGAACCCCTCCTGACGCATGGAGGAACGTCGCAGCCTCTACCTGGTACTGCTCCGCAGAGGATTGTTCATACAAAGATGAGATCGTCATACCGAATCATAATCTGGGAATCTACTACGCCTACATGACCGAGCGGCGCCACGCTCTTGTTTTCCACTATGACGAAGCGGTGTTCGAGCTACGAGTACCGAAAGTGTTAACTGTTGGCAATGCAATCATGGCCAATCGCAACGGTCCGGTTGCGTTTCAGCGATACACATGGGCGACGGCTGCTCAAGAGTGGATGGTAGGAGAAGCACCTGATGCCGGGTTCACTGCACTTGCTGCTGACGACCCGAGGTCGCAAATTGCGCTCCAGCAAGTAATTGCTTCCCAAAATCCCTTGGACATTGAACGCGTACTGGCGTTGAGCGCTGGACAAATAACTGGTCGCCCGAATTGGTGCGCACTGAAAGATATCGACTCCTGCAAGATTGGGCCTGACGAGGTGGTACGTAGATTGACCGTAGCCCAGGACGGTGACAGTCGAATTTTTCGCTATCAGCGACTTAGCACCGCGTCCCAAATTCATTATGAAATTCTGAACCGAGTTGAATGGCCTCCGCAGGTGACCGGAGTCGATGCTACGTCCGTTTTGCAATGGGATGCGACAAATCCCAATTTCAACGTGATGACGTCAGACAACAAACCCACCCTCATCGTCTACCTAGGCGACTTGCCTGCGCCTCACGAATTAGAAACGATCGCAGACAAACTTTATGAGCTGTTGCGCCAGGCCGGTGGCCCCCACCAAAAGCGGCTGTGCATTGCATACCGGGAGTTTGGCGAGCTCAAATTTGCGGGAATTGATGCTCTAACCCGATTCGATGACCCAGCAGACGACAAGACCGAATTCCTCGCTGTTACTCCGCTCGATCACACGGAACCCTCATATGGTTGATTCAGCCTCGTTACGTCGTACGATTACGGAAAAACTTTCCCGGGTTCAAGACTTGGGCAACGGCATTTTTCGTGGGGAACGCATTTATCAAGGCAAAACCTTCGCTACGGCTTACATCGACCTATCGGACAGTGTCATCCAGCGGGCGGAGAATCTTGCGAAATTTCAAGAAGGTTTGCTTGGGAGTGAATTTTTCACAGCCGATGGCGACCAGCGCTGGAACAGCTACCTGTATTTTTGGGCAGGCCCTGAATCGCAAATCAACGATCACTTTTTGGAAGCAAAGGCCCACATCGAAGGCGATCGGCATTTTGCGAGAAAATTCGTCCTGACCGAGGAAGATCTTCTCGAGCGGTTTGACGACCTTTCGACTCATGACCATAGCGCGCAGGTATCCACAGACGCTAGCGTTCAATGGGAGGAGATTTTACGTGCGGCAGCGCTCAGCACCCTGTTGGAGAAACGCGCTCGAACTCAACAAATTGAATTGATCGGTTCAGGGGAAGCCTTCACTGCCGACACAACCCCGGTAATGCGTCCGCTTTCTCAACCACTCTCTGATCCGTTGAGTACTGGTCTGATTCGTCGGTTTCAGGTAGGCGAATTTCGATCGGCCATCAGTGGGAAACAGTTTCAGTTTGGCGATGTGAATTTGATATTCGGACAGAACGGTGCGGGCAAAACATCGTTGCTTGAGTCGATTGAAGCCTTGTACTGCGGGCGTGTTCGTCGCGATCCTGAAGCTACATTCAAAAATAGCGAAGCAGATGTCATCACTGCATCCGGTGAGTTATTCACCGTTAAAAGCACCACAGTGCCAGCGACCCTAAAGGCGCGCAATCTCGCTTGGTATGGGCGATCGAATCAAAACACTAACGCACTCGCCCAGTCGTTCACCCGGTTCAACTTCTTAGACACTGATGCCGCATTTCGCCTGTCTGGTGAATCAACCCCAGATAAATTGAAACAAGATCTGAGTTTATTGCTAGTAGGTGGGGAAACATCGTCGCTATGGACTGATCTCTCCAAGCTGCATGATGACGCCGTGGCGAAGCGCACGAGTTACAACGAGCGCATCCCTTCCCTGCTGAAGCAGACCCAACTGCTAGGTAACGAAGTAAAGCGATTGCAGTCGTCACCTAGTGAATCCGCAACCTTTGCAAAATCATATCGTGCGAGTCTGAAGGAGCTAGGCTGTACTTGGGCTCCAGAGGGTGACAATGAGCCTCTCTCCCCCTCGGATCGAACTCGCCTTGAATCGCTCTCGCGAGGACTGCACCAAGCAATTGCCCTGGCACAATCCTCTCCAGCAACAATTGCGCAGATACGGCAGAGCGCGCAGGTATTACGCCCCGCATTCGAAAAAATTCAGGAACTGGAAGACTTAGACTTTCGCAAGCGCCTAGAGCTGCGCGAATATGAAGCCCTCATAGAGAGCTATAGGGCGGAACTCGCTGACCTGGAAATATGGTCCATCTACTGCGAAGCCGGGGCACCGGCACTTGCCAGTTCAATTGAGCAGACCAAGCGTGTGGCTTCTAAGGCACGGATTGCCCTCGCGGGAACGTCCTTGGACGAAGTCCACGAGCTACCTGTTGAGTATTCTATTCGTGGACTCTCTGAAGCTCTTGAGGTTGCCACGGAAAGCCTCGCTCTCGCTGAGCAGCAGGAGAGATCAGCCTCTGAAAGCCTGTTGCAGCAGGAGCGTCTTGGTCAGTCGTTAATTGCGCTTCGTGCCGATCTACGTGGACTTGCACAATCCATAATTGATCGCACAGGTGATGCATTGCATTGCCCTGTCTGTTCCACCCCCCATTTAGATGGAGAGCTGCTTCATAAAATTGAGTCGCTCACCGCTTCCGACAACTCAAACTTCACCAATGGTCTTCATCAGGCAATTCAGGTCGCTAGAGACCGTGCCCAACGAGAGCGCGAAGTTCTCGCTGCGTTGCAGGTTTTGCAGCGCTTTCACGATGCAAATGACATTCGGGATTGGGCAACCGTACGCGATATCCATCAGAGCTTGCTCTTGAAACATCATGAGTTCATCGAAGCAAATAGCGAGCTCAATCGACTGGAATCCACCATGCGTTCGCTCGACCAGTATGGTGCCGACCCAGAGGGTTTCCCTGCCGCGGAGGCTGCCGCTATCAAATGGCTGGGGGTCGAACAAGATTATTCGACTCTGACAGTCATAAATACACGCATTGCAGAGATTCAGAGAAGCACAGAGCACGCGAACGAATCCGCATCAGAAGCACATGAGGATCTGTTGCTTAGAAGCTCCCAGTTCAGCGAGATCGCCTCATCGATAGGTTTTGCTACCGAAGGGTCAAAGGAGGTGAGTCTAGGGATCCAACGATTGGTGGATAGGCATGATGCTTCAACAAGCTTTCTTGGGGTTGCTGCTCAGCTAATAACCATCGCAGGTGATCAACCTCTAGAACCGATTTCTCAGGCTGTTGAGGACGCAATTATTGCCTTTGACCGCGCCCTATATGCCGAAAATATGGAATCAAATGCGCGCTCTGAGCTGAGCGCCAAGACGCTTGAGCTCCAACAAAGTGCTGATCTGCTGAAAACCGCGACGAATCGAAAAGAAAACCTGACAAAGGCCATCGATGCTCTAGCCGACATCGTTGAAAATCATTCCCTTGAAAAAGCAACGCAAGAAGCTCTTGAGTCGATACGGGGACACGTCAGCGAAATATTCGCCCGAATTCATTCTCCCGCTGAATACAAGCTAGGTGACTTCAACGGGGATCATCTCCTCGTCACACGAGATGGCCTTCGCACCCATACGGCGGCACAGGTGAGTACAGGCCAGCGTGCCGCTTTGGCGCTATCAATATTTTTAGCTTTGAACCGCAGCGCGGAAACTGCTCCCCCAGTGCTGTTAATCGATGACCCCATTGCACATATTGATGATCTAAATGCGCTGTCATTTCTGGACTATCTGCGCGATCTCGCCCTCAGCATGCGCAAGCAGGTTTTCTTCGCAACAGCAGATGCTCGGCTTGCCGCCTTGTTTCAGCGAAAATTCGAGTTCATGGGCAACGAGCGATTCAAAAAAATTGTTCTATCTCGCTCATGAACCTACTTGGCGAGTTTGATCAGACTGAAGAATCGTAAATTCGGATACTCACTGTGAGTTCACCAACCCCAGAATTGAACCAAACGACATTCAGGAAAGAAGGACGTTGATGCCTCAACGTGAAATGATGTAGGCGGTTCGACCGACTTTCTCTTCCTATCAGAACGCTTTTAGCCCGAGATCGTGCATTTGCACGCAGAACGAATTCGCTGATATGCCTAGACATTCTTTTTTTAGTATTCACCGCCGGAAGATAAAACCTCGATTTGCCCTACCAGATAAGCGGGCAAGAAGTTGGAATCGATCTGACATTGTATCTGCTCTCGCCATGGTATTTGCTGCAGCGGCCTTCTTCGTTGCATACCAAGCTGAGATTCGGGTACGTAAGAGTGAGTTGCGAGAGGTAGAGGCCGTCGCGATTTCTGTTGGCAACAAGGTGCAAGCTACAGCCAATAGCGCCGGTTTCTCCGCCATGTTCATGCAGGGTTTCCTGGATCATAGACAATCTAACCCGGAGGATCTCGCCCAGATTGATGCGTACATCATTGAGCTTGCCGGTAGCCCCGAGTTTCCGGGACTACCGGTACTGCCAGAGCAGATCGCCGCATTGGCTCGCGCCGACAGCAACGTAGCTGGACTACTCGCCGCTTGCTCAGACCGGCGCGCAGACATTCAAATCGACTCCAAGAAACTCACTAACGCAACGCCGGGGCGTTTGACCGATATTCAGCTGTCGACGGCTCAACTCATGCCTTACCGCTTGCACGAATTGAAGGACGCTTGCAAGGCATCGCTAGACGCTCTGGTAGCCCTAGTGCCTAAACTGCCAAAGATCATGGGTCCGATTCCTGGGACGATCGGCGAGTTGGTGGAGGCAGAATCGTCCTTCCTTAGAGAAAAAGAACGCGGCACTCACATTGAGCTTCTTCTTGGGGGAAGTAGGCTCAAAAACAATCAAGATATGTCGAAGGTCGAACAGTAGGGTCCAACCGCGGTAACTGAACCAAGTGACGAATGTTCGGGAGGCGCGAGCAACAGCAAACCTTTTCGTGTACTGCTAGCCCATTTTTCCTGTTCCCGATTGTCGGGCTACTCGAAGAAAGTCTAATCTTCAAGGCACGCGCGAATTTCCCATCTACTGCCATCGTTCATTTTCTGGCAACTAGATCGTTTCGCTGAATGAGCACAACGCCGAGTATTAGAACCTGGAACGCTCCTCAAAATAGGCGCGGCAACAAGCTATCCATTGGCTGAGACTTCCGAAGCCCTCGAAAAAGAGCAACAGAATGCAGATGAAGACTGAAGAACAGGTCGTCTCGCCATCACAATTCATGCGCCGAATCCGGCCAGAGCTCTACTCGGACTCGACTCCCCGCGTCAAACATCAGCTCAAAGCCGAGGTCCTGTCACATCACCTCGAAACCATCACCGAGCGCAACCAGACACATGACTTTGAACTGTTTTGCCGCAAGCTTTGTGAGCGGACGATCTGTCCGAACTTGAGGCCGGCAACGGGCCCGGAGGGTGGTGGAGACAGTAAGGCCGACACCGAGACTACTCCTGTATCGGAAGAGATCAGCGCACTCACTTACGTCGGGGCGGCCAACAGTGGCAGCGAACGATGGGCTTTCGCCTTCAGCGCGAAGAAAACTTGGGCCGACAAGGCGCGTTCAGACGTAGCTGGAATCATGGCCACCAATCGCGGTTACCAGAAAATCTTTTTTGTGACGTCGAGAGCTGCACGCGCAAAGGATCGAGCCCGCGTTGAGGAAGAACTCACCCGCGAATACGGTGTTCAGATCACCATCCACGATCGTAGTTGGATCATCAACGAGGTCATCGACAAGAACCGCCGCGACCTTGCATACAACTACCTAGGGATCGGTGATGAAACCAGCGACCTCGACCTTGGCCCCTCTGACTATTCGCGCAAGCAGCAACTAGCCGACATTGAGAAGGAGTTGACGGATCCTTCCACATTTGTAGGGATGAAGATGCAGCGCGCATCCGAAGCACTTGTGGCAGCAAAACTGGCGCGGCAGCTGGAATTACCGCGAACTGACGTCGACGGCAGGTTCCTTCGGGCCGTTCGATTGGCGGACGATGGTGGTACGCATCGGCAGCAGATCGCTGCGCGCTATGAGACGCTTTGGACTGCGTTTTGGTGGTTTGACGATATCAAGGCGATCGTCGACGGCTACGACGTCTTTGAAGCGCTAGTCATCGAAAGCGAGCATGCGACGAATCTCGAGATGCTATGTAACCTGGCGCAGTTGCTGTTCAATGCCGTCATCCATGGTCACCTTACGTCGGATCAGGCAGAACTGCAGCCCCGAATCGCCCGACTGTCGTCAAGGCTTGCCGAATTAGCAATCGACAGCGATCGTCCAAACAACGCGTTGGAGGCACAGACGTCACTGCTGACCATCAAGGTCAACGAAGCAATGATGGCTGGCGAGCCAGGATGGCTTGCTCCATTGTGGTCGCAGTTTGGAGACATCCTCTCCAAAGCCGACGGTTTGGGGGAGTTTGATGCCAACCGACTAACCAAGCTGATTGAGGTCTTCGGACAGGTCGCCGGCAAGGACCGCGGTTACAGGAGTCTTGTAGACCAAGTTTCCGACTTCGTGACTAAACGTACGGGGGAAAGCCAGGGCGCATTGGTTTTGCTCAAACGCGCCGAACAGCTCGACTTTGACGAAAACATGGAGATGATTCGGCTTCTAGGCAAAGCCGCTAGGCTGCTTTCCAAAAAGGAGCACGCGGAGGATTTCGTTCATGCACAGGCCCTGCTCGCAGTCGCTTATCAAAGCGCCGGCTTGCTCTGGGCTGCGCGTGCAAGCTGCACTTCGGCCGCCGCAACCTTATTCATCGAAGGCGAAGAAGGCGGTGAACTCTCACCGACCTTATTTCCGACATTGATGAATGCAGCATGGCAAACAGTTC
The DNA here is from genome assembly GCF_055179735.1 of Pseudomonas sp. Emmai. Classification (NCBI taxonomy): domain Bacteria; kingdom Pseudomonadati; phylum Pseudomonadota; class Gammaproteobacteria; order Pseudomonadales; family Pseudomonadaceae; genus Pseudomonas; species Pseudomonas sp. Emmai. The sequence goes on from NZ_CM143685.1 coordinate 4,856,286, forward strand.
AGCTTAAGCACTTTCCCGAATTACTGGAAACCGTTCAGGTCGCGCGGGGCTGCCTGAAATCTCTGCCCTCCGACGATAAGTCGACGAAGCGTGCCGCTGAGCAGTTGCAGGATTTCGACATGCTTCTGGCCTGTCAACTGGCTAACCTCTCCTCGGAGGAGGTGTCGCGGCTGGAGTCGATCCCTGACATTCTTGCAGGACTGGAACTGAACCACAGCCGACTCACGCTGCTTTACATGCTGGGGTACGAGGATGTGCTGAGAGAGGAAGGATGGATTCCACAGAGTGAATCTGCCCAGGACGTGGAAAGTTTTTTCAACCAGTTGGCGGGGCAGCCCGCTGGCAATGCACGCTGGCGACCGGCTATTTTCAACGGTCTGAGCACACAGGTATTTGTCACCTCGGTGCTTGGCGTTCAGGTAAACGTGACGCACGAGCCTACCGACACCAGTATCACTGTCTCCGAGGCTATTGTCGGAACAATTGAAGCCTTTTTTGCCACAGCCTTCGAACTAGACGCATTTGCTCACGTGGAGCGTTTCGATGTCACTGTTGTCGACGCAAACATCACACGCTTCGAGGTATTGGTGGAAATTGACCGTATGAAAGCTACGGTTCGTTGGCCCAACGGCGTGTTTCCCGGATCACCATCGGTGTATGGCGACTTTCTAAACATGCTGCTGGAAGTCGCCGCCACCATCTTTTCTGCGACTTGCCACGCGAAGGACTTTGAAGAAGCCACTAACCGATTATTTAAGACGGATGCTGCAATGGATCGCGTTGCGATGATTGGCTCATTATGCTTTAGCCGACAGCGCATCTTCGGTGGTGTATCGCGCCTGACCTCCTGGGGAAAGCGTTCACCGAAGAGGTTCGAGGCCAGACTAGGTAGGCCGCACGTTGAACGCGATCCACAACCAACCAAAGCAAATGTGCAACCCAAGGATAAAGTTTGCAACGAGACAGAACTCCCAAAGCTGACCGACCACCGAGATGTGAAGGTCCGATCGGTCATTGACGTGCATCTCTGGGATCGTGCGGGCTGGATGGGCATGGCCTACGGCGTCTTCGCTCCCGGGGCGCCACCCTTCATTGCTCTGATGTTTAAGGATCGAGATGCGGCCGCAAAAATATTTGAGCGATGGCGGGAGCGATTCGGAACAGTAGATAAGGACGAGGAAATTCACATCGGCATCGTTCGCCGTTTCTCCGCCAAGCATCCGACGCATTACGGAATGGTCATCACCTCAAAAATCCCGGAGGATGAGACTGCAGCACGGCTTTCCATGTTTGCGTCGCGCACACACACCATGGAGCCTTCTGATGACGTCAATCTCACAACATTTCTAGATCTTTACAAAAAGGCCGGTGCTTATCTCTTAATGCCGGCTGTGATGGTAAGCGGGCAACAGCCGCAACTCATGCACAACCTTTGCCTGTTTAAGCGATCTTTACACGTGAAAATGGCTGCCGATGTGGGCCCAAATGATCTAGAGAGCATGTATCTCAAACCTCGCGGCCTCTAGCGCGGTAAGAGGCTCATCGTTTCAGACTCATCCACGTAGACTTTACTTGCGGCTTCTGGATGAGTATCGCATCAACAGATGCATACTAGCCCCAAGAAGACCGCTAAAAATACGTGGTACATAATGCAGAAATAGCTTGCTTACCTGGGTCAGTAGTGGGCTTCGCGTGGTTCGAACGAAGAGTTGCACATTCTACTCGTCTTCCAACTCCTTGATAGTTTATGAGAGCGACATTACTGGTTCGATTACCTTCGGCCGGTTGCACATCTTGCCGATTGTGAATGAATTTGACTCATCATGATGCGATCTCAGCCCGGCGCGGAATGTCCGACCGCATCAACGTCGTTTCTGGGTATGTTGACGTTGCTGTGCCGGCACGTGCTCCGCCTCTACTTCGCGCGGATCGCGGCCGGGGGTGTTGACCATAACGAACTAACCTCCACCTCTGACGAACGCTCAAATGAGGGGTTGCCATGGAATAGCAATGAGACAGACTGGCAGTCACTCACTCGTTCCACGCGTAAAAAAACGTGAAAAAAAGTTAGATTAGGTAAGTGACTGATTTATGGAAAATAAAACACATGTAACTGTTAGCAAGGCTCCGGAACTTTTGACCGACTACCCCGCATTGACCCTCGAAACGCCCGCCGAGCACCCGTTCGCCCAGTTCGTGCGGATCCTGGGCAAAGGCAAGCGTGGCGCCCGTGACCTGACTCGCGAAGAAGCCCGCCAAGCCATGGGCTTCGTGCTGGACGACCAGGTCGAGGACACCCAGCTCGGCGCGTTCCTGATGCTGTTGCGGCACAAGGAAGAAAGCGCCGAAGAGATGGCCGGTTTCACCGAAGCCTTGCGCGCACGCTTGAAGGCGCCGGCCTTTAATGTCGACGTGGACTGGCCGACTTATGCCGGTAAGAAGCGTCATCTGCCGTGGTTCCTGTTGGCAGCCAAGTGCCTGGCCCAGAACGGCGTGCGGATTTTCATGCACGGCGGCGGCGCGCACACGGCCGGTCGGCTGTACAGCGAGCAACTGCTGAATGAGTTGAACATCCCGCTGTGCCGCAACTGGCAACAGGTGGGCGATGCGCTGGATAACGGCGGTCTGGCGTTTATGCCGTTAGTCGATTGGGCGCCACAACTTCAGCGCATGATCGACCTGCGCAACACCCTGGGCCTGCGTTCACCGATCCACTCCCTCACGCGCATCCTCAATCCGTTGGGCGCACGCTGCGGCCTGCAAAGTATTTTCCATCCGGGCTATCAAGCCGTGCATCGCGATGCCAGCGGCTTGCTCGGCGACACCGCGATTGTGGTCAAGGGCGATGGCGGCGAAATCGAGATCAACCCGGACGCCGACAGTCACCTGTACGGCACCACGGGTGGCGAAAGCTGGGACGAGGAATGGCCGCAGCTTTCCGCGCAGCGCCACGTCAAACCGGCAACCCTTGACCCTGAGCATTTGAAAGCGGTGTGGCGCGGTGAGGTGGTCGACAGCTACCCGCAAATGGCGCTGATCTCGACCATGGCCCTGGCCTTGCGCGGCCTCGACCAGACCCGCGAGCAAGCGTTCGAAACCGCCCAGCAGTACTGGGATGCGCGAGACAGATCGATTTAACCGATCATAACTGCCCAACCTTTGCGCTATTTAATCGAACCTATGCGCATAGACTCCTCTCCAACGCTTATTGGTTGAGGAGTCTTGAAATGGGTTTGTTAGTTGAAGGCCAGTGGCACGACCAGTGGTACGAAAGCAGCAAGGACGGCGCATTTCAGCGCGAACAGGCGCAACGCCGCAATTGGCTGACCGCCGACGGTCAGCCCGGCCCGACCGGTGTCGGTGGCTTTGCGGCCGAGGCCGGGCGCTATCACCTCTACGTCTCCCTTGCCTGCCCCTGGGCTCATCGCACGCTGATCCTGCGCAAACTCAAAGGCCTCGAAAGCCTGATCGACGTGTCGGTGGTCAGTTGGTTGATGCTGGAAAACGGCTGGACCTTCGACCAGAGCCTGGGCTCGACCGGCGACAAGCTCGATCACTTCAATTTCATGCACCAGCGCTACACCGCCGATACCGCCGACTACACCGGCCGCGTCACCGTGCCGGTGCTGTGGGACAAACAGCAAAAGCGCATCGTCAGCAATGAATCGGCGGAGATCATCCGCATGTTCAACAGCGCTTTCGATGATTTGACCGGCAATGACCTGGATTTCTACCCGGCGCCGCTGCGTAGCGAAATCGATGCGCTGAACGAGCGGATTTACCCGGCGGTGAACAACGGCGTTTACCGCGCCGGATTTGCCACGTCGCAGAAGGCCTATGAAGAGGCATTCGATGAGGTGTTTGCCGAGCTGGATCAACTGGAGTTGCTGTTAGGCGAGAACCGTTACCTGGTCGGCGAATACCTGACGGAAGCGGACATTCGGTTGTTCACCACGCTGATTCGCTTTGATGCGGTGTACTACGGGCACTTCAAGTGCAACCTGCGGCGCATTGCCGATTATCCGAATCTGTCGAACTGGCTGCGGGAGCTGTATCAGTGGCCGGGGATTGCCGAGACGGTGGATTTCGAGCACATCAAGAACCACTACTACGGCAGCCACAAGACCATTAACCCGACGGGGATTGTGCCGAAAGGGCCGGCGCAGGACTTTACCGCTGCGCATGATCGGGCGCGGTTGAGCGGGAAAGGGGTTTGGCGTAACGCCTAAGATGATCGTTCCCACGCTCCGCGTGGGAATGCCTCAAGGGACGCTCCGCGTTCCTGTTCTGGAGGGGACGCGGAGCGTCCCGGGCTGCATTCCCACGCAGAGCGTGGGAACGATCGGTTACCGGGTGTTCAGACCTGCGCCTGAGCCCCTTCAAACCACGCCAGTTTCTCGCGCAGTTGCACCACTTCCCCAACAATCACCAGCGTCGGCGCATGCACTTCATGCTCCGCCACCAGCCGTGGAAGGTCGGCCAACGTGCCGGTAAACACCCGCTGATTGACCGTGGTGCCCTGCTGGATCAACGCCGCCGGGGTGTCCGCGCCTCGACCATGCTTGATCAACTGCTCGCAGATGATCGGCAAGCCCACCAGCCCCATGTAAAACACCAGGGTTTGCGCCGGGGCGACCAGGTCGGCCCAGGGCAGATCGGTGGAACCGTCCTTCAAGTGCCCGGTAACGAACCGCACGGACTGCGCATAATCGCGGTGCGTCAGCGGAATCCCGGCATACGCCGCGCAACCACTGGCTGCGGTGATACCCGGCACGACCTGGAACGGGATGCCATGGGCCGCCAGCTCTTCGATCTCTTCACCGCCACGGCCGAAGATGAACGGATCGCCGCCCTTCAACCGCACCACACGCTTACCAGCCTTGGCCAGATCCACCAGTTGCTTGTTGATCTGATCCTGTGGCACCGCGTGATCGGCGCGGCGCTTGCCGACGTAGATCCGCTCGGCATCGCGACGGCACAAATCCAGAATCGCCGGCGCCACCAAGCGGTCGTAAAGCACCACATCGGCTTGCTGCATCAGACGCAAGGCGCGGAAGGTCAGCAGGTCCGGATCACCGGGGCCAGCGCCGACCAAATACACCTCACCCGTGGCTTTCGGAGCGTCACCGGCGATTTTCGCCAGCATCAGGCGTTCGGCTTCAGCGCCCTGCCCGGCCAGTTGCCGGTCGGCGATCGGGCCCTGGAACACATCTTCCCAGAACGCCCGACGCTGCTGCACATCCGGGAACAGGCCTTTGACCTGACTGCGAAAACGCGCCGCCAGACCGGCCAGTTGACCGTAGGTGGAAGGAATCCAGGTTTCGATTTTCGCCCGAATCAGCCGCGCCAGCACCGGCGCATCGCCGCCGCTGGAGATGGCAACGATCAGCGGGGAACGGTCGACAATCGCCGGGAAGATCACGCTGCACAGGGCCGGCGCATCCACCACGTTGACCGGCACGCAACGCCGATGGGCATCGGCGGAGACCTGCGCGTTCAGCGGTTCGTCGTCGGTGGCGGCAATGATCAGCCCGCAACCGTCCAGGTCCGTTTCGACGTAGCCACGCAACAGGCACTCGCCGCCGCTACCGACCACCAATTCACGCAGTTGCGCTTCGATTTCAGGTGCGACCACCCGCAGCAGCGCACCGGCTTCGGCCAGCAGGCGGGACTTGCGCAATGCAATCTCCCCGCCGCCGACGACCAACACACGACTGCCGCGCAGGTTATGAAACAGCGGCAGATAATCCATTTAGCCGATGACCTCGAGGCCACCCATGTACGGCTTCAGTACCTCAGGCACACGGATCGAACCGTCGGCCTGCTGGTAGTTTTCCAGCACGGCCACCAGGGTACGACCGACCGCCAGGCCGGAACCGTTCAGGGTGTGCACCAGTTCAGGCTTGCCGGTTTCCGGGTTGCGGAAACGCGCTTGCATGCGCCGGGCCTGGAAATCGCCGCAGTTGGAGCACGACGAGATTTCGCGGTACTTGTCCTGGCTCGGAATCCACACTTCCAGGTCGTAAGTCTTCACGGCACTAAAGCCCATGTCGCCGGTACACAGCGCGAGGGTGCGGTAAGGCAGTTCCAACAGTTGCAGGACTTTCTCGGCGTTGGCGGTCAGGCCCTCCAGAGCCTCCATCGAGGTCGATGGTTCAACGATCTGGACCATTTCAACTTTGTCGAACTGGTGCTGGCGGATCATGCCGCGCGTATCGCGACCCGACGCGCCGGCTTCGCTGCGAAAGCATGGGGTGTGGGCGACGAACTTGATCGGCAGCAGTTTCGAATCGACGATTTCGCCAGCAACGATGTTGGTCAGCGACACTTCAGCGGTCGGGATCAAGTACAGATCGGCTTCGCCTTCGCGGGTGATCTTGAACAGGTCTTCTTCGAACTTCGGCAACTGGCCAGTGCCTTGCAGTGCCGGCGCCTGGACCAGATACGGCGTGTAGGCCTCTTCGTAACCGTGTTCGGTGGTGTGCAGGTTGATCATGAACTGCGCCAGGGCGCGGTGCAGACGGGCGATCGGGCCGCGCAACAGAGCGAAACGGGCGCCGGACAGTTTGGCGGCGGTTTCGAAGTCGAGCCAGCCGAACTTCTCGCCCAGGGCCACGTGGTCCTGAACCGGGAAATCGAATGCAGTCGGGGTGCCCCAGCGGCGCACTTCGACGTTGCCGTCCTCATCGGCGCCGATTGGCACGGATTCGTGGGGCAGGTTCGGGATGCCGAGCAGGATCGAGTCCAGGTCGGTCTGGATCTGGTCCAGTTCAACCTTGCCGGCGCTCAATTCGTTCGCCATGCGCTCGACGTCAGCCATCAACGGTGCGATGTCTTCGCCGCGCTGCTTGGCCTGGCCGATGGATTTGGAGCGCGCATTACGTTCAGCCTGCAGTGCTTCGGTGCGGGTCTGGACGGTCTTGCGCTGTTCTTCCAGCGCTTCGATGCGCGCAACATCCAGCACAAAGCCACGGGATGCCAGGCGGTCCGCTACGTCCTGAAGGTTGCTACGTAACAGTTTGGAATCGAGCATGTCGGTCTCTCGTTTATCAAAGTTTGGTCAGGGACAGGCCAGCCCAGGTGGCGAGCAGCCCGCCGAATACGCTGATCGCAGCATAGCCCAGGGCCAGCGGCACTTGCCCGCTTTCGAGCAGGCGCACCGTATCCAGTGAAAAGGATGAAAAAGTCGTCAGCCCCCCGAGGAAGCCGACGATCAACCCGGCGCGCACCTCGATCGGCACCTCCGGGCGTATCAAAAACAGACCGTATAAAACGCCGATCAGCAAACAGCCGACGATATTAACGGCCAGCGTCGCGGTATAGAAGTGCCGCGGCCAATTAGCGTTGATCCAGTTACCGGTAGCAAAGCGCAACAGCGTGCCGGCGATCCCGCCGATGGAAACTGCAACGATCAAGGGAATCACTATTTTCTCCGCTGCCGGGGGCTCAGACGATCAAGTTGCGCGAGGTGGTTGAGCTTCTCGCCGATCTTCAGCTCCAGGCCACGGGGCACCGGCTGATAGAAGGGTTGTGGCTCCAACTCATCCGGGAAGTAGTCTTCACCGGCGGCATAGGCGTCCGGCTCATCGTGGGCATAGCGGTATTCGTCGCCGTAACCCAGTTGCTTCATCAGCTTGGTCGGTGCATTGCGCAAGTGCAGCGGCACTTCCAGCGAACCATGTTCGGTGGCGCTACGCATCGCCGCTTTGAAACCCATGTACACCGCGTTGCTTTTCGGTGCGCAAGCCAGATAGGTGATGGCCTGGGCCACCGCCAATTCGCCTTCGGGGCTGCCGAGACGCTCCTGCACTTCCCACGCCGCCAGGCACAGGCTCAGGGCGCGGGGGTCGGCGTTGCCGATGTCTTCGCTGGCCATGCGCACCACGCGCCGGGCCAGGTAAAGCGGATCGCAACCGCCGTCGATCATGCGCGCGAACCAGTACAGCGCGCCGTCGGGGTTGGAGCCGCGCACGGATTTGTGCAGCGCGGAAATCTGGTCGTAGAACGCTTCGCCGCCCTTGTCGAAACGCCGACGGGTATCGCCGAGCAGACTTTGCAGCAGATCGATGCCGATCTCACTGTTGTCTTCGGCCAGGTCGGAGGCGTTTTCCAGCAGATTGAGCAGGCGTCGGCCATCGCCATCGGCGGCGGACAGCAACATCTGGAAGCCTTCGTCGCTGAGGGTCAATTGCCGCTTGCCCAGGCCCCGCTCTTCGGTCAGCGCACGGTGCACCAGTTTGCGCAGAGCCGCTTCGTCAAGGCTTTTGAGCACGTAGACGCGTGCCCGGGAGAGCAAGGCGTTGTTGAGTTCGAAGGACGGGTTTTCGGTAGTCGCGCCGATGAAAATCAGCGTGCCGTCCTCAACGTAGGGCAGGAACGCATCCTGCTGGGATTTGTTGAAGCGGTGCACTTCATCGACAAACAGAATGGTCCGTCGGCCGTACTGCCCCGCCTGTTGCTTGGCAATTTCCACCGCCTGACGGATTTCCTTCACGCCGGCCAGCACCGCCGAGACCGTTTCGAAGTGTGCATCCGAGACTTCCGCCAGCAGCCGCGCCAGGGTGGTCTTACCCACGCCCGGCGGGCCCCAGAAAATCATCGAATGCAGGGCACCCTGCTCCAACGCTTCGCGCAAAGGCTTGCCGCGAGCGAGCAGGTGTTCCTGACCGACGTACTCATCCAGATTGGCGGCACGCAAGCGCGCGGCCAAGGGTTGAGCAATCGGGGCACTGCGAAACAGGTCCATCACGTACGGTTGAAACCTCGCTTTATTACCTAATTCTCAAATCTGCCGAATACTCTGTGGCGAGGGGGCTTGCCCCCGTTCGGCTGCGAAGCAGTCGTAAAAACCAGCAATCGCTGTATGACTGTTACACCGCGTCTGCAGGTTTGGGGTCGCTTCGCGACCCAACGGAGGCAAGCCCCCTCGCCACAAAAGCCAGCGCCCACAAATTCCGCATTTTACTCCTGGATCACGTCCGCACCCTTCGGGATGTCGAACTTGAACTTGGACGCCGGGATCGGCTCGTTGGCCTTCACGCCGGTGAACAGGAGGTTGGTGCGCTGGCCGACGCTGTCGATCATTTGCATGTCATTGACCAGGCCGTTGCGGAACGACAGGCGCAGGCTGTCGAACAGGGTGTCCTTGGTTTTCGGCTTCAGGGTGAAGTCGATCACGCCACCGGCTTCCTTGGCGCTGATGTCGAAGCTCTCCTTGATCTTGGACACGTCACCGGACAGCAGCAGGGCGGGGGTCTGGGTCAGGCGCTGGTCGAGGGTCTTGATGGTGACCTGTTCCAGATCCGGGTCCCACAGGGTGACCTTCTTGCCATCGGAGACCATGGTTTGTTCGGCAGGTGCATCGGTGTGCCAGTAGAACAGGCCCGGACGCTGCAGCGACATTTCACCAGCGGTTTCCTGCAACTGGGTGCCGCTGCCATCGAGAGTCAGCTGGGAGAAGCGCGCGGTCAGGGTCTTGGATGTTTCCAGCAGTTGGGTCAGGCGCGCCACGTCCTTGTCGTCGGCGTGGGCCGAGAGCGTGGTCAAAGCCAGAACCGGCAGCAACAGCATGCGGATAAGACGCATGGGAGTCCTCTTGAGATGCGTGGGGGTTGCGGAGGCGCGTCATTGCGCCCCCCTTCAATTCAAATCAGTCGCGCACCGGGCCAGGGGCCAGGACTTCACGCGAACCGTTGGTGTTCATGGACGTCACGACCCCGGCCATTTCCATGGCTTCGATCATGCGCGCGGCGCGGTTGTAGCCGATTTTCAGCTTGCGCTGCACCGCCGAAATGGACGCGCGACGGCTTTCCAGCACGAACTGCACGGCTTCGTCGTATAGCGCGTCGGATTCGCTGTCGTCATCGCCACCACCGCTGCCGCCGTCGAAACCGCTACCGGCTTCTTCGACACCGGCGAGGATTTCATCGTTGTATTCCGGTGCGCCGCGCAGTTTCCAGGCTTCAACCACCCGGTGTACCTCGTCATCGGACACGAACGCGCCGTGAACCCGGATCGGCAGGCTGGTGCCCGGCGGCATGTAGAGCATGTCACCGTGGCCCAGCAATTGCTCGGCGCCACCCTGGTCGATGATGGTCCGGGAGTCGATTTTGCTCGAGACCTGGAACGCCATGCGGGTCGGAATATTGGCCTTGATCAGACCGGTGATCACGTCAACCGACGGACGCTGGGTCGCGAGAATCAAGTGGATACCGGCCGCACGGGCCTTCTGGGCGATACGGGCGATCAGTTCTTCGACCTTCTTGCCGACGATCATCATCATGTCGGCGAATTCGTCGACGACCACGACAATGGTCGGCAGCTTGGTCAGCAGCGGCGCTTCGTCGTGAATGCTTTCGCGCTTGTACAAAGGATCGGTCAACGGCGTACCGGCGTCCTGGGCTTCCTTGACCTTGGCGTTGAAGCCCGACAGGTTACGCACGCCCATCTTCGCCATCAGTTTGTAGCGACGCTCCATCTCCGCCACGCTCCAGCGCAGGGCGTTGGCCGCGTCCTTCATGTCGGTGACCACTGGGCAGAGCAGATGCGGAATGCCTTCGTAGATCGACAGCTCAAGCATTTTCGGGTCGATCATGATCAGCTTGGCGTCTTCCGGGCCAGACTTGAACAGGATCGACAGGATCATCGCGTTCACACCCACCGACTTACCGGAACCGGTGGTACCGGCCACCAGCAAGTGCGGCATTTTCGCCAGGTCGGTGATGACCGGCTTGCCGCCGATGTCGTGGCCCAGGGCCAGGGTCACCGGGGACTTGAAGTTGTCGTATTCCGGGGTCGACAGCACTTCGGAGAAGCGCACGATCTGGCGGTCTTCGTTAGGGATCTCGATACCGACGGTGGTCTTGCCCGGAATCACTTCCACCACCCGCACGCTGGTCACGGCCAGGGAACGCGCCAGGTCTTTGGCCAGATTGGAGATGCGGCTGACCTTGACGCCGGCGGCCGGCTGGATTTCGTAACGGGTAATGACCGGGCCTGGGTGAATCGAATCCACCGAGACTTCGACGCCGAATTCCTTGAGCTTGATTTCCAGCAAGTGGCCGACGGCTGCCAGCGACTCCGGGGAATAGTTGAGCTGTTTCTTTTCCGCCGGGTCGAGGATCGAGATCGGTGGCAAGGTGCCTTCGACGGCGCTGTCGACGAACAACGGCGCCTGCTTCTCTTTTTCCACACGCTTGCTCGGCGCGGCCGGTTTCGGCGGTGCCGGGGCAATCACGGGCGGCACCTGCTTCTCGCGATCCGACATGTGCTTGCTCAGGGCCTGCTCGCGCTCGATCAGGCGTTCCTTGACCTTGGCCTGCTCACGTTTATCGGTGACTGTCGGGGCGACCACGTCATGCACACGGTCATCGACTTCACGCAATTGCGCGACCAGTTGTTTGCGCTCGACCCGTGCCGCCCACCAGCGATTGGCGGCGCCCTGGAACAGTTCGAGCAGGTCGAGGGTGATCTTGCCGGTGACGTCCATCACCTTGAACCATGACAGGTCGGTGAACACCGTCAGGCCGAACAGGAACAGGGCGATGAACAGCAGCGTGCTGCCCTGGATGTTCAGGGCATTGCGGGCCAGGTCGCCCAGGCTTTCGCCCAATGCGCCGCCGGCACCGGCCGGCAGGCCGGTCGCCGCATGGAAATGGATGTGGGCCAGGGCCGCGCCTGACAGCACCAGGAACACCAGGCCGATCAGCCGCCAGGAGAACAACCAGCCGCTCCACTGCCACGGTTCATGGCGTTGACGAAAAATCTGGTAGATCTTGACCGCCAGCAACAGCGGGAAGATGTAGGCGAAGTAACCCAACACCATGAACAGGATATCGGCGCTGTAGGAGCCCACCGGGCCGCCGAAGTTCTGGACGTCCTCGATCTTGCTGTTATGACTCCAGCCCGGATCGTCCTTGCCATAGGTTAACAAGGCCATCATCAGGAACAGGCACAGGGCGCCGATGGCGATCAATGCACCTTCCTTGAGTCGGTAGTGCAGATGCTGGCGCCAAAGCGGTACAACGGCTGGTTTAGGTGCTGCGGTGGATTTCTTCAAAACGCTTCTTTTCCTGCGCCTATGGCGCGTCCATCTGTTGAATGACTATAAAAAACTACCCAATCCAGGCAGGTAAAAAAGTTAACCGATGCAACCGGGACTACTTTTAACACTGCACACCGATGTTTCAAAACAGGGCAGGCAGTGCTTTTTTTAATACAAGCGCTGTAACAAGCAGGCATTGTACGGGTTTGTTCGCCCGATGCCATGCTGGCAGTCCTTGGGTGTAGCATAGCCAAACGCATATGACACACGGTTCAATTTGAGCACGCATTCTCTTTTGTGACAAAGGCTTATGAGGTGTTTTTATGAGCGAGTCCAAGCATTCACGCCTGATCATTCTGGGTTCCGGCCCTGCCGGTTACAGCGCCGCCGTTTATGCCGCCCGGGCCAACCTCAAACCGGTGGTCATTACCGGCATACAGGCAGGTGGCCAGCTCACCACCACCGTCGAAGTCGATAACTGGCCCGGTGACGTCGAAGGCCTCACCGGCCCGGTGCTGATGGAACGCATGCAAAAACACGCCGAGCGCTTTGACACAGAGATCGTTTACGACCACATCCACACCGCCAAGTTGCAGCAGCGCCCGTTCGAACTCATCGGCGACAGCGGCACCTACACCTGCGACGCGCTGATTATCGCCACCGGCGCTTCGGCGCAATACCTGGGGCTGCCCTCGGAAGAAGCCTTTGCCGGCAAAGGGGTTTCGGCCTGCGCAACGTGCGACGGCTTCTTCTACCGCAATCAGGTGGTCGCGGTGGTCGGCGGTGGCAACACGGCGGTTGAAGAAGCGCTGTACCTGTCGAACATCGCCAAGGAAGTCCATCTGGTGCACCGGCGCGACAAACTGCGCTCGGAGAAGATTCTTCAGGACAAGCTGTTCGAGAAAGCCGCCAACGGCAATATCCGCCTGCACTGGAACCAGAACCTCGATGAAGTGCTGGGCGACGCCAGCGGCGTGACCGGCGCCCGTCTGCGCGACAGCCATACCGGTGAGATGAGCGAATTACCGCTGGCCGGCGTGTTTATCGCCATCGGCCACAAGCCCAATACCGATCTGTTCCAGGGCCAGCTGCCGATGCGTGACGGCTATCTGCTGATCAAGGGTGGCAACGAAGGCGATGCCACCGCTACCGAGATCCCGGGCGTATTCGCCGCGGGCGACGTGGCCGATCACGTTTACCGTCAGGCCGTGACGTCTGCCGGTGCCGGTTGCATGGCCGCACTGGACGCCGAGAAATACCTCGACGATATTCCAACCGTGTGACGCTCCAATTCACGGCGGACCGACAAGCCCGCCACTGCCCTCCCCTTTTGCAAGCCCGGATGCCATGCTGACTTGGTTACAACGCAACACCCTGACTTTCCCGCCCCTGGAAAAAGCCATGCGCGATCCCAACGGATTGTTGGCGGCGGGCGGCGATCTGTCCGCCGACCGCCTGATCCAGGCCTATCGCCACGGTTGCTTTCCGTGGTTTTCCGAAGGCCAGCCGATTCTCTGGTGGTCGCCGGACCCGCGCACGGTTCTGTTTCCCGACGAACTGCACGTTTCCCGCAGCCTCGGCAAACTGCTGCGCCAACAACGCTATCAAGTGACCTTCGATCAGGATTTCGCCGCGGTCATCAGCGCCTGCGCCGCACCACGGGATTACGCCGACGGCACCTGGATCACCGAAGCCATGCAGGACGCCTACCTGGAGCTGCACCGGCGCGGCTATGCGCACTCGGTCGAGGTCTGGGACCAGGGCGAGCTGGTCGGCGGGCTGTACGGCCTGGCCATGGGGCAGCTGTTTTTCGGCGAATCGATGTTCAGCCGCGCCGATAACGCGTCCAAATTTGGCTTTGCCACCTTGGTGCGACATCTGAAAGACTCGGGTTTCGTGCTGATCGATTGCCAGATGCCGACCGATCACCTGCACAGTCTCGGTGCCCGGGCGATTCCCCGAAGGGAATTTGCCGACTATCTGGCGCGACACCTGGATCAGCCCAATAGCGCCACCTGGGTTTACTGAGCGACTTTTGCGTGTGTGGCTTACACTTAATTCAAAGCTTTTTCCCGAGGGTTGATCATGACCGAGTTGGCGCGCCTGAAGTTTTATGCCACTCAGCCCCACTCTTGCAGTTATCTGCCCGAGGAGCAGGCCACTACCCTGTTTCTCGATCCTAGCCAGCCCATGGATGTGCATGTCTACGCAGACCTGTCGGAAATGGGTTTTCGTCGCAGCGGCGATCATCTCTACCGGCCTCATTGCCAGAATTGCAATGCGTGTGTGCCGGCGCGCATCCCCGTGGCGCAGTTTTCGCCCAACCGTCAGCAAAAGCGCATTTTCAAACGCAACGCCGATGTACAGGTGCGCCCGGCCAGGCCGAAGTTCAGCGAAGAGTATTTCGATCTCTATCAGCGCTACATCGAACAGCGACACGCCGACGGCGACATGTACCCGCCGAGCCGCGATCAGTTTTCGACGTTCCTGGTACGCGACCTGCCGTTTTCCCGATTCTACGAATTTCGTCTCGACGGTCGGTTGGTGGCCGTGGCCGTGACCGACTTGCTGCCCAATGGCCTGTCGGCGGTCTACACCTTCTACGAGCCCGCCGAAGACCATCGCAGCCTCGGGCGCTACGCCATCCTCTGGCAAATCGCCGAAGCCCAGCGACTGGGACTGGAAGCGGTTTACCTCGGCTACTGGATCAAAAACTGTAAAAAGATGAACTACAAGACCCAGTATCGCCCCATCGAACTGCTGATTAATCAGCGCTGGGTCATCCTGAACTAAGGCAATCTGTAAACCGCTTGGCGTAAACCCCATTTTTCGGGCACAATGCACGCCGCTTTTGCCTGGCGCAGTTGCACCGGGCCATTCATTGGATACCGAGGGCTTTACTGCATGTCGAAAGAAGACAGCTTCGAAATGGAAGGCACTGTCGTCGACACCCTGCCCAACACCATGTTTCGTGTGGAGTTGGAAAATGGGCACGTCGTAACCGCGCATATTTCCGGCAAGATGCGCAAGAACTACATTCGTATTCTTACCGGTGACAAAGTGCGCGTCGAGCTGACGCCCTATGACTTGAGCAAAGGGCGCATCACTTACCGCGCTCGTTAATCAAGTCAATACAAAACGCCCGGTTATGCCGGGCGTTTTTGTGTGCGCGGGATTTACCATCCGCCACGATTGATCGTTCTAACGCTCTGCGTGGGAAACCCTCAACGGACGCTCCGCGTTCGTCCTTTGGGACGCGGAGCGTCCCGGGCTGCGTTCCCACGCGGAGCGTGGGAACGATCAACGGCGCACAAACTGCAGACAGCAAAAAGGCGCCTTTCGGCGCCTTTTGCTTTGTTGCGGTTAACGTCAGGCCATTTCAGCCGTGGTCTCGAACTCGAAGGTCAGCTCGCCGTCCTTGAGGTCGATGTGAACCACACCACCATGGTCGGCCAGTTCGCCAAAGAGGATCTCTTCGGCCAGCGGACGCTTGATCTTGTCCTGGATCAAACGTGCCATTGGTCGAGCACCCATGGCCGAGTCGTAGCCACCCGCTGCCAGCCAGCTGCGTGCCGCGTCGGTCACTTCCAGCTGCACGCGCTTGTCTTCCAGCTGCGCCTGAAGCTCGGTAAGGAACTTGTCCACCACGCTTTTGATGACCTCATGACTGAGGCGACCAAACTGGATAATGGTGTCCAGACGGTTGCGGAACTCTGGCGTGAAGCTCTTCTTGATCACTTCCATTGCATCAGACGAGTGGTCCTGATGGGTGAAACCGATCGAAGCGCGCGCTGCGGTTTCGGCGCCGGCGTTGGTCGTCATGATGACGATTACGTTACGGAAATCCGCCTTGCGCCCGTTGTTGTCGGTGAGCGTACCGTGGTCCATGACCTGCAACAGCAGGTTGAAGACTTCCGGATGCGCCTTCTCGATTTCATCGAGCAACAGCACGCAGTGAGGCTGCTTGGTGATGGCTTCGGTCAGCAGACCGCCCTGATCGAACCCGACATAGCCTGGCGGTGCACCGATCAGACGCGATACGGTGTGGCGCTCCATGTACTCGGACATGTCGAAACGAACCAGCTCGATGCCCAGCGCCTTGGCCAACTGACGCGCCGCTTCGGTTTTACCGACACCGGTAGGACCTGCGAACAGGAACGAACCGACGGGCTTGTCTGGCGACTTGAGGCCGGCACGGGACAGTTTGATCGCAGTCGACAACGAGTCGATCGCGGCATCCTGGCCAAATACCGTCAGCTTCAGGTCACGCTCAAGGTTACGCAGCAACTCTCTATCAGAGCTGTTGACGTGCTTAGGCGGAATCCGCGCGATTTTCGCCACGATGTCCTCGACCTGAGGCACTTCGATGCGTTTCACGCGTTTTTCGATCGGTTGCAGGCGCTGGTAGGCCCCCGCTTCGTCGATGACGTCGATGGCCTTGTCCGGCATGTGCCGATCATTGATGTAGCGTGAAGCCAGTTCAGCCGCCGCACGCAACGCTTCATCGCTGTACTCGATGCCGTGGTGCGTTTCGAAACGCCCTTTCAGGCCGCGCAGGATGCTGATGGTGTCTTCGACCGAAGGCTCGGACACATCGACCTTCTGGAAGCGCCGTGCCAAGGCACGATCCTTCTCGAAGATCCCGCGGAATTCCTGGAATGTGGTCGAACCGATGCAACGGATATCGCCGGACGACAGCAACGGTTTGAGCAGGTTAGAAGCATCCATGACGCCACCGGACGCGGCACCCGCACCAATGATGGTGTGGATCTCGTCGATGAACAGAATCGCCTGCGGACGTTTTTTCAGTTCGTTGAGCAACGCCTTGAAGCGCTTCTCGAAATCGCCGCGGTATTTGGTCCCGGCCAGCAAGGCGCCGAGATCAAGGGAGTACACCACGCTATTGGCCAGCAAATCCGGCACCTGGTTGTCGACAATGCGCTTGGCCAGGCCTTCGGCAATCGCGGTTTTACCCACGCCCGCCTCACCCACCAGCAGCGGATTGTTTTTGCGGCGCCGCGCCAGGATCTGCGCGACACGCTCGACTTCCATCTCACGGCCTACCAGCGGATCGATTCGACCCTGGCGCGCAAGTTCGTTGAGGTTGCTGGCATAAGCATCCAGAGGATTGCCTGAAGAAGAAGACTCACCGCCCTCGTCGTCCTGCATATCTTGCTCACCTTCAGAGTGATCGCCGTGCCCCGGCACTTTGGAAATGCCATGGGCGATGTAGTTGACGACATCAATGCGTGCAACGCTCTGCTGTTTCAGCAGGAACACTGCCTGGCTTTCTTGCTCACTGAAAATGGCGACCAGCACGTTGGCGCCAGTCACTTCGCGTTTGCCCGAGCTCTGTACGTGAAAGACAGCACGCTGCAGAACACGCTGGAAGCCCAGGGTGGGTTGGGTCTCGCGATCCTCGTCATGGACGGGGATCAACGGCGTGGTGGAGTCGATGAACTCCTGCAGGTCATGCTTGAGTTTGTCGAGGTTTGCGCCGCAGGCACGCAAAACGGTGGCGGCAGCCTCATTGTCCAATAGGGCCAACAGGAGGTGTTCGACGGTCATGAATTCATGACGTTTCGAACGGGCCTCCTTGAAGGCTAAATTGAGGGTGACTTCGAGCTCGCGGTTTAACATAGCTTCACCTCATACCCAAGTGGTCGGCGATTAACCGTCCTTCTCGATTTCACAGAGTAGCGGATGCTGGCTTTCCCTGGCGTACTGGTTGACCTGCATGGCCTTCGTCTCGGCGATGTCGCGGGTAAACACTCCACATACTGCCCGTCCTTCTGTGTGGACGGCCAGCATGACCTTGGTCGCCAGCTCGCGATTCAGGTTAAAAAACACCTCGAGCACTTCGACGACGAAATCCATCGGTGTGTAGTCATCATTAAACAAAACCACCTTGTACATCGGCGGCGCCTGTAAAGCAGGCTTGGCCTCCTGAACAGCAATGCCTGCGGAATCGTCGTCGTGTTCCTCCGGGCGATCCTTTTGGAGAGTCGGGCGATCCTGATTGAATGTTAGTCGAATCTGGCTGATTGCATGCATGGAAAGAAAGGTTCGTCAGTTGTGCAAATACAGTGGTGGGGGCGGCTATCAACGATTTCAACTCCGACTGCCCGGTCACCTTGACTATCGGGAAAACGGTGTTACAACCAATAGAGCCCACAGTGGGTAAAAAAGGTCCGCGGAGTCAATCTTATTTGTGAGATTAGACTGCGGATGTACTGGATGATACTCCAGTGATGGAGTCTGTTGCAGAGGGATATGGGTATGTCAGGTGTCAAGGACAACGAGAAGATCAAAGGCACTGCGAAAGGTAAGGTTAAGTGGTTTAACAATGCCAAAGGTTATGGCTTCATCATCGAGGATGGCCACAGCGAAGATCTATTCGCCCATTACTCGGCTATCCAGATGGATGGTTATAAAACCCTGAAAGCCGGTCAAGCTGTCACCTTCAACATCATTCAGGGACCAAAAGGGCTGCACGCGATCAATATTGGCGCGCCTGAAGACGCTACCCCGGTCGCCGCGCCCGCCACGCAGCAGACCGTTACAGCGTAAATCTGCACACCTCATCCAGTCATAAAAAAACCGCCCGACTCAATCACTGAATCGGGCGGTTTTTGTCGTGCGTGAACTCGCTTACATATGCGAAATCAGCGCATCACCAAACGCCGAAGAAGACAGCAGCTTCGCGCCTTCCATCAAGCGGTGGAAGTCATAGGTCACGGTCTTGGCGGAAATTGCGCCATTGGTGCCCTTGATGATCAGGTCAGCCGCTTCAGTCCAGCCCATGTGACGCAGCATCATCTCCGCAGACAGGATCAAGGAACCCGGGTTGACCTGGTCCTTGCCGGCGTATTTCGGCGCAGTCCCGTGAGTCGCTTCGAACATGGCAATGGTGTCGGACAGGTTGGCACCCGGCGCGATACCGATACCGCCCACTTCGGCCGCCAGGGCGTCGGAGAGGTAGTCGCCGTTCAGGTTCAGGGTCGCGATGACATCGTACTCGGCCGGGCGCAGCAGGATCTGCTGGAGCATGGCGTCGGCGATGGCATCCTTGACGATGACGTTCTTGCCGGTTTTCGGGTTCTTGAACTGCATCCACGGACCGCCGTCGAGCAGGGTCGCGCCGAACTCTTCAGCCGCCACTTCGTAGGCCCATTCCTTGAAGGCACCTTCGGTGAACTTCATGATGTTGCCTTTGTGCACGATGGTCAGCGAATCGCGGTCGTTGTCGACCACATATTGCAGCGCCTTGCGCGCCAGACGCTTGGTGCCTTGCAGTGAAACCGGCTTGATGCCGATGCCGCAGTTTTCGTCGAAACGGATCTTGGTGACGCCCATTTCATCTTTCAGGAACTTGATGACCTTGGTCGCTTCCGGCGAACCGGCCTTCCACTCGATGCCGGCGTAGATGTCTTCCGAGTTCTCGCGGAAGATCGTCATGTCGACGTCGCCTGGCTTCTTGACCGGGCTTGGCACACCTTCGAACCAGCGCACCGGGCGCAGGCAGACGTAAAGGTCGAGCTGTTGACGCAGGGCCACGTTCAGCGAACGGATGCCGCCACCGACCGGAGTGGTCAGCGGACCCTTGATGGAAACCACGTAATCCTTGACTGCGTCCAGGGTTTCCTGAGGTAGCCAGGTGTCCTGATCGTAAACCTGAGTCGCTTTTTCCCCGGCGTAGACTTCCATCCAGGAAATTTTGCGCTCGCCGCCGTAAGCCTTCTTAACAGCAGCATCGACAACCTTGATCATGACCGGGCTGATATCAACGCCAATACCATCACCTTCGATGAAGGGGATGATCGGGTTGTTAGGAACATTGAGAGAATGGTCCGCGTTGACGGTGATTTTGTCGCCGACTGCTGGAACCTGAATCTTCTTGTATCCCATGCTGAACTCCATTGTTTGGATTGAACATCTGGCTTCGTTCGAGCGTACCCCAGTTAAATCGGCGCGCAAACCCTATGTTCCACCCATCTGCCGCAAAGCTGTGCAGTTCGCGATCTACAAGCCTGAAAGCAAAGGGAAAAGCGCCAAACTCAAGCACGGTGCAAGACTCTACGCCGCCCCCTCGCCTGCGACCTTTAGACCAATGGACGAGAATCGTTGCATATGAACCATCGGCAGATTGCCAGCTACCTATGTATAATGCCGCCGCTGACCGAAGGGTCACAAAGGCCAAGCTCTCTATTACGAGACTTTCAGCCAGATTGAAGCCGGGTTGTTACCGCAGCCCACCCGCTTGACGCTCGACTGATGCACCCAACATCACCGCGAAGAAACCTCGACATTCGGCTCATGGATGACTTTGAACGAACGCGCTTACCCGGCGCCCCTCGAGTTTTCTGCGCACGCTTTAGCAAAGAAGAGAGTTAATCCGAATATGCCCACCCGCTCGAAGATCATCTATACCTTCACCGACGAAGCCCCAGCCCTCGCCACCTATTCACTGTTGCCTATCGTAGAGGCTTTCACCGCCTCCGCTGATATCGCCGTGGAAACCCGCGATATCTCTCTTGCAGGGCGCATCCTGGCCAGCTTCCCCGAGCAATTGGGTGACAAAGCCGTAGCCGACCACCTCGCCGAACTGGGCGACCTGGCCGTTACGCCTGAAGCCAACATCATCAAGTTGCCGAACATCAGCGCCTCGGTTCCGCAGCTGCAAGCCGCCATCAAAGAACTGCAAGCCCAGGGCTTCGCTCTGCCGGACTACCCGGAAACCGTAACCACCGAGGCCGACAAAGAAGCCAAGTCGCGTTACGACAAGATCAAGGGCAGCGCCGTGAACCCGGTCCTGCGCGAAGGCAACTCCGATCGTCGCGCGCCGCTGTCGGTTAAAAACTATGCGCGCAAGCACCCGCACAAAATGGGCGCCTGGGCTGCGGACTCCAAGTCCCACGTTGCGCACATGAGCACCGGCGATTTCTACGGCAGCGAAAAAGCTGCCCTGATCGACGCCGCTGACGCCGTCAAAATCGAACTGATCGCTCAAGACGGCACCACCACCGTCCTGAAAGCAAAGACCACCGTGCAAGCCGGTGAGATCCTCGATTGCGCCGTGCTGAGCAAAAACGCCCTGCGCAGCTTCATCGCCGCCGAAATCGAAGACGCCAAAGCCAAAGGCGTGCTGCTGTCGGTTCACCTCAAAGCCACCATGATGAAGGTCTCCGACCCGATCATGTTCGGCCAGATCGTTGCTGAGTTCTATAAAGACGCACTGGCCAAGCACGCTGACGTGCTGGCGCAGATCGGCTTCAACCTGAACAACGGCATCGGCGACCTGTACGCTCGCATCAAGGCTTTGCCGGCCGAGCAGCAAGCGCAGATCGAAGCGGACATCCAGGCGGTCTACGCCGTTCGTCCGTCGTTGGCCATGGTCAACTCCGACAAAGGCATCACCAACCTGCACGTGCCGAGCGACGTGATCGTCGACGCCTCGATGCCGGCCATGATCCGTGACTCCGGCAAGATGTGGGGCACTGACGGCCAGTTGCACGACACCAAGGCTGTGATCCCGGATCGCTGCTACGCCACCATCTACCAGGCCGTCATCGAAGACTGCAAGGTCAACGGCGCTTTCGACCCAACCACCATGGGCAGCGTGCCAAACGTTGGCCTGATGGCGAAAAAAGCCGAAGAGTACGGCTCCCACGACAAGACTTTCCAGATCAAGAGCAACGGCGTGGTCCGGGTTTCCGACGGTGCTGGCCGCACCTTGCTGGAACAGTCGGTTGAAGCCGGCGACATCTTCCGCATGTGCCAGACCAAAGACGCGCCGATCCAGGACTGGGTCAAACTGGCCGTCAACCGTGCTCGCGCCAGCGCAACTCCGGCTATTTTCTGGCTGGACCCAATGCGCGCCCACGACGGCGTGGTGATCGAGAAAGTTCAGGCTTACCTGAAGGATCACGACACCGCCGGCCTGGATATCCAGATCATGGCGCCAGTCGACGCGATGAAGTTCACCCTGCAGCGCACCCGCGAAGGCAAGGACACCATCTCGGTGACCGGCAACGTACTGCGCGACTACCTGACTGACCTGTTCCCGATCATGGAACTGGGCACCAGCGCCAAGATGCTGTCGATCGTCCCGCTGATGAATGGCGGTGGTCTGTTCGAAACCGGCGCCGGCGGTTCGGCACCGAAGCACGTTCAGCAGTTGCTGGAAGAAAACTTCCTGCGCTGGGATTCCCTGGGCGAGTTCCTGGCCCTGGCCGCGTCCCTTGAGCATCTGGGTGTTACTTACAACAACCCTAAAGCGCTGGTGTTGGCCAAGACCCTGGACCAGGCCACCGGCCAGTTCCTGGACAACAACAAGTCGCCATCGCGCAAAGTCGGCAACATCGACAACCGCGGCAGCCACTTCTACCTGGCGCTGTACTGGGCTCAAGCCCTGGCCGCCCAGTCCGAAGACACTGCACTGCAAGCGCAGTTTGGCCAGCTGGCAAAAACCCTGACCGAGAACGAAGCGACCATCGTTGCCGAGCTCAACGCCGTTCAGGGCAAGCCTCGCTCCTACAGATTTTCGACCGGAGGATATTTCATGACCTGGCTACCCCACATCACCGTCGCCACCATTGTCGAAGACAATGGCCGCTTCCTGATGGTCGAAGAATCCAAGGGCGGACGAGCGGTGCTCAATCAGCCCGCCGGCCACCTTGACCCGGATGAAACCCTGATCGAAGCCGCCGTGCGCGAAACCCTCGAGGAAACCGGCTGGGACGTCGAGCCGACCGGCGTGGTGGGCATTTACCTCTACACCGCCCCGAGCAACGGCGTGACCTATCAACGGGTCTGCTTCACCGCCAAGGCCATCAAACACCACCCCGACTATCAACTGGACGACGGTATCCTCGGCGCCAAATGGCTGACCCGTGGCGAACTCATGGAACAGCGCGCAAACTGGCGCAGTGAGCTGATCATCCGCTGCATCGATGATTATCTGGACGGTAAACACTTCAGTCTCGAACTGATCCGCCCTTCTCTTTAGCCTTGCGGGCTTCGGCCTGTTAGAATCGCGTCCTTTTTCAAGACACTCATTGAATCCCTATGCGTGATCCAGCCCCTTCTGACATACAAAAGAAGCGCGTCATTGTCGGCATGTCCGGCGGCGTGGACTCTTCCGTTTCCGCTCTCCTGCTGATCGAGCAGGGTTATGAGGTGGAAGGCCTGTTCATGAAGAACTGGGAAGAAGACGATGGAACGGAATACTGCACTGCCATGGACGACCTGGCGGATGCGCAGGCCGTGTGCGACAAAATTGGCATCAAGCTGCACACCGCCAACTTCGCCGCCGAGTACTGGGACAACGTGTTCGAGCACTTCCTGGCCGAATACAAGGCCGGTCGCACGCCGAACCCGGACATCCTGTGCAACCGCGAGATCAAGTTCAAGGCGTTCCTCGACTACGCCATGATCCTCGGCGCCGACCTGATCGCCACCGGCCACTACGTACGCCGCCGCGACATCGATGGCCGCACCGAACTGCTCAAGGGCCTGGACCCGAACAAGGACCAGAGTTACTTCCTGCACGCCGTGGGCGGTGAACAGATCGCCAAGACCCTGTTCCCGGTCGGCGAGCTGGAAAAGCCCGAAGTGCGCGCGATTGCCGAGAAACACGAACTCGCCACCGCGAAGAAAAAGGATTCCACCGGGATCTGCTTTATCGGCGAACGCCGCTTCAGCGACTTTCTCAAGCAATACCTGCCGGCCCAGCCAGGCGAGATCAAGACCACCGAAGGCGAAGTCATCGGCCGTCACCACGGCTTGATGTACCACACCATCGGTCAGCGCCAGGGCCTGGGTATTGGCGGTTTGAAAGACGCCAGTGACGAGCCGTGGTATGTGCTGATCAAGGATCTGGTCAACAACGAACTGATCGTTGGCCAGGGCAATGACCACCCGTACCTGTTCTCCCGCGCCCTGCTCGCCTCGGACATCTATTGGGTCAACCCAATCGATCTGAGCGAACCGCGCCGACTGACCGCCAAAGTGCGTTATCGCCAGAGCGACCAGCCGTGCACGCTGGAGAAAACCGCCAGCGGCTACCGCGCGACCTTCGATGACCCGCAACGCGCGGTCACTCCAGGCCAATCCGTGGTGTTCTACGACGGTGAAATCTGCCTCGGCGGCGGCGTGATCGAAATCGCCGAGCCATGGACCAGTAAAGACACTGCGCAAGGCGCACAGCAATGAGCCCCACTCAGGAGCAACTGACGGCACTCGGTGGCGTGTTCCTCGCCGCAGTGCTGGTGGACAAGATCGCCAAGAGCGGCCAGACCAGCGAAGCCGGCCTGACCTGCATGCTCGGTAGCCTGCTGATCCGCGACCCCAAGGACACCCTGGAAGTCTACGGCGGCGACGACATCAATCTGCGCGAAGGCTATCGCGCCTTGATCGGCGCCCTGGAACGCGACCCGAGCACCTTGCAGCGTGAGCCGCTGCGTTATGCCCTGGCGATGCTGGGTCTTGAGCGTCAACTGGCCAAGCGCGACGACATGCTCGGCGTGATCGGCAAGCGTCTGCCGCAAATCCAGTCCCAGGTCGAACACTTCGGCCCGGCCCACGAAAACGTGATCGCCGCTTGCGGCGCGCTGTACCAGGACACCCTGAGCACCCTGCGCCAACGGATCCAGGTCCACGGCGACATGCGCAACCTGCAGCAACCGAGCAACGCCTCGAAGATCCGCGCCCTGTTGCTGGCCGGGATTCGTTCGGCGCGCCTGTGGCGACAGTTGGGCGGTCATCGCTGGCAGTTGGTGATCAGCCGTCGCAAGTTGCTCAAAGAGCTTTACCCGCTGATGCGCAGCAGCTGAACCGCGCCCGCAACACTGCTTTAGATCTGTAACGCGTAATACGCCGGTCAGTTGGCAACGGACCGGCGGATTTTTTCATGTATGATACGCGCCCCATTTCGTTGCCCGACTGTCCGAGAACACCCCATGCAGCTTTCTTCGCTCACTGCGGTTTCCCCTGTTGACGGCCGCTACGCCGGCAAAACCCAGGCCCTGCGCCCAATTTTCAGCGAATACGGCCTGATCCGTGCTCGCGTTCTGGTTGAAGTACGCTGGCTCCAGCGCCTGGCCGCTCACCCAGGCATCAGCGAAGTGCCGGCGTTCTCCGCCGAAGCCAACGCGGTGCTGAACACCCTGGCGGACAACTTCGCTCTGGAGCACGCCGAGCGTGTCAAAGAGATCGAGCGCACCACCAACCACGACGTCAAAGCCATCGAATACCTGCTCAAAGAGCAAGCGGCCAAGCTGCCGGAACTGGCCAAAGTCAGCGAGTTCATCCACTTTGCCTGCACCAGCGAGGACATCAACAACCTGTCCCACGCCCTGATGCTGCGCGAAGGCCGTGATGACGTGATGCTGCCGCTGATGCGCCAGACCGCCGAAGCCATCCGTGAACTGGCTATCCGTTTCGCCGACGTGCCGATGCTGTCGCGCACCCACGGTCAACCGGCCTCCCCGACCACTTTGGGCAAAGAGCTGGCGAACGTGGTTTACCGTCTGGAGCGTCAAATCGCCCAGGTCGCTGCCGTGCCGCTGCTGGGCAAGATCAATGGCGCTGTCGGCAACTACAACGCACACATCTCCGCCTACCCGGAAATCGACTGGGAAGAGAACGCCCGCGCCTTTATCGAAGACGAGCTGGGCCTGGGCTTCAACCCGTACACCACGCAGATCGAACCGCACGACTACATTGCCGAGCTGTTCGACGCCATCGCGCGTTTCAATACCATCCTGATCGACTTCGACCGCGACATCTGGGGCTACATCTCCCTGGGTTATTTCAAACAGCGCACCATCGCTGGCGAAATCGGTTCCTCGACCATGCCGCACAAGGTCAACCCGATCGACTTCGAAAACTCCGAAGGCAACCTGGGTATCGCCAACGCATTGTTCCAGCACCTGGCGAGCAAACTGCCGATCTCCCGCTGGCAGCGCGACCTGACCGACTCCACCGTACTGCGTAACCTCGGTGTTGGCTTCGCCCACAGCGTGATCGCGTACGAAGCCAGCCTCAAAGGCATCAGCAAGCTTGAGCTCAATGCTCAGAAAATCGCTGCTGACCTGGACGCATGCTGGGAAGTCTTGGCCGAGCCAATCCAGACCGTGATGCGCCGCTACAACATCGAAAACCCGTACGAGAAGCTGAAAGAGTTGACGCGCGGCAAGGGCATCAGCCCTGAAGCACTGCAAACTTTCATCGACGGCCTGGACATGCCAGCCGCGGCCAAGGCCGAGCTGAAATTGCTCACCCCGGCGAACTACATCGGCAACGCTGTAGAGCAAGCCAAACGCATCTGATCGACCGCTTGACCCTTTTGAGACGCCCGGCAGCGCCGGGCGTTTTTATTCCCGTCTGAAAAGTGCATTTTTTCAATAGGTTACACATGAATCCTGATATTCCCCTTCAACTTCTGGGCGGCATCACGGCGCGCGAATTCCTGCGTGACTACTGGCAGAAAAAACCGCTGCTGATCCGCCAGGCGATCCCTGATTTCGAAAGCCCGATCGATCCAGACGAACTGGCCGGCCTGGCGCTGGAAGAAGAAGTTGAATCGCGCCTGGTGATCGAGCACGGCGAGCGTCCCTGGGAAATGCGTCGCGGCCCGTTTGCCGAAGACGAATTCAGCAAGTTGCCGGAAACCGAGTGGACCCTGCTGGTGCAAGCGGTCGACCAGTTCGTGCCAGAAGTCAGCGAACTGCTGGAGAACTTCCGCTTCCTGCCGAGCTGGCGCGTCGACGACGTGATGATCAGCTTCGCCGCCCCGGGTGGCAGCGTCGGCCCGCACTTCGATAACTACGATGTGTTCCTGCTGCAAGGTCACGGCAAGCGCAACTGGAAGATCGGCCAGATGTGCGACTCCGAGAGCAAGCTGCTGCCACACGCGGACCTGCGCATCCTCGCCGACTTCGAAGCTACCGACGAGTGGGTCCTGGAGCCGGGCGACATGCTCTACCTGCCACCGCGCCTGGCCCATTGCGGCGTTGCGGTGGATGACTGCATGACCTACTCGGTCGGCTTCCGCGCCCCGAGCGCCTCTGAAGTGCTGACCCACTTCACCGACTTCCTCAGCCAGTTCCTGACCGATGAAGAGCGCTACACCGATGCTGACGCCCTGCCGGCGGTCGATCCGCACCAGATTCAGCACGACGCCCTTGATCGCTTGAAAGCGTTGCTGGCCGAGCACATGAGCGACGAACGCCTGCTGCTGACCTGGTTCGGCCAGTACATGACCGAGCCGCGCTACCCGGAACTGGTGGTCGGTCCGGAAGAAATCGAGGAAGAAGACTTCCTCGCGAGCCTGGAACAAGGCGCCGTGCTGATTCGCAACCCGAGCGCGCGCATGGCCTGGTCCGAAGTCGATGACGACCTGCTGCTGTTCGCCAGCGGCCAGAGCCGTTACCTGCCGGGCAAACTGCGCGAGCTGCTGAAATTGATCTGCGCTGCCGACGCCCTGCACACCGATAACCTCGGCGACTGGCTGAAGGACGAAGACGGCCGCGGCCTGCTGTGCGAGCTGGTCAAACAAGGCAGCCTGGGGTTTGCTGATGAATAAAATCCACGTTCGTGTCGCAGACTGGCAGAAGGACATCGCCGAGATCCGGCGCATTCGTGAGACGGTGTTCATCGCCGAGCAATCCGTTCCACCTGAGCTGGAATGGGATGCCGATGACGCGACAGCTGTGCATTTCCTCGCTTTCGAAGGCGACTTTCCGATTGGCACCGCCCGCCTGCTGCCCGATGGGCATATTGGCCGGGTCTCGGTGCTGAAGGATTGGCGCGGCTTGAAGGTTGGCGATGCGCTGATGCAAGCGGTGATCGGTGAAGCCGAAAAGCGCGGGCTGAAGCAGCAGAAGCTGAGCGCGCAGGTGCAGGCCACGGCGTTCTATGAGCGTTTGGGCTTCAGCCTGGTCAGTGAGGAGTTCCTGGAAGCCGGGATTCCGCATGTGGACATGGTTCGGCATTCGGCCTGAGACACTGCACTGATCGTTCCCACGCTCCGCGTGGGAATGCCTCTCGGGACGCTCCGCGTCCCATCGCGGCAGGTGACGCAGAGCGTCACGGGCTGCATTCCCACGCGGAGCGTGGGAACGATCACGCCCCGCCATCTTCGGATGTCGGGGCGTTTTGCTGTCCAGAATTCAACTTGCCCCACCCCGGGCCGACAAACTGGCAATATCAAGCCTTTCGAAAGCGGAGATAACGGACATGTCCCTACGCACCCTGCTCACCACGTTGCTGCTGACCTGCAGTTTTTCGGTCATGGCCGCCACCGAGATCGTGCCCCTGAACTACCGCACCAGCACCGATATGCTGCCGGTAGCGCAGAATTTTATCGGCAAGGATGGCCAGGTCAGCGCCTATGGCAACCAGCTGATTGTCAATGCCGATCAACGCAAGATCGACGAACTTAAGGCCTTGATCAGCCAACTCGACGTGGCCGCCAAACGCCTGTTGATCACAGTCGACACCAACGAAAACAACTTCCAGGGTGACCAGGGCTACTCGGTGAACGGTGCCAAACCGAACCAGACTCGGATCATCAACCGCAGCACCGACAGCCGTGACGGCGGCATTCAGCAGGTGCAGGCCAGTGAAGGCACGCCGGCGCTGATCCAGGTCGGCCAGAGCGTCCCGCTGACCAGCACGCAGACCGATACCTACGGTCGCCTGCAGAGCCAGACCGAATACCGCAACGTCACCCAAGGCTTCTACGTCACCGCCAGCGTCACCGGCGACATCGTTCATCTGGCGATCAGCACCAATCGTGACCGTATGAGCCAGGAACGTCCCGATGTAGTGAATGTGCAAAGTACCGACACAACTGTCACGGGGCGTCTGGGCGAGTGGATCACCCTGGCCGGCGTGAATCGCCAGACTCAGGCCGACAAACAGGGCCAGACCCGCAGCTACTCTACTCAGGGCCGGGATGACATGACCTTGCGGGTGAAAGTCGACACCCTGGACTAAAGCACCAAAAACTGACTGATAAGTCTTATTAGACTAAAGATGTAGTGCTTGAAAAAAAGCACTACAAAATGTTTGACGATACAAAAAAGCAAAGGCATGATGGCCTCGCTCCCGCTAATCAGGGGCCCTGGCAAGGGCCTTCGAGGCGCCACTCGCATCTACCCCGCGAGACGCTTCGTGTCTGTACCGCCCACAAGGTGTGTTTGACGAGGTTGCCGACTGGAACGAAGTTGTCCCGAGGGACGGAAGCGTAATTAGGTAACCCGGCACCACTCTGATGTTCGCACCAAGGCCCACGATGCCCGAATGCGCCCGCCAGTTCGCCCTTACCTGCTCACTTCCCCTCGAGCCCATCGTTCATCCCGTCGCCATCCCCGCCAAATCCGACTTGACCGCCTAAGCTTCTGGTCAGCGAGCAGCCTTTTACGCTTCCTTGATAGGCGTAACCGGCAGGAGCAGGAATTTTCCACCCAAGACCTATGCGACGAGGTTTATCTCCATGGCACTGACACGCGAACAGCAAATTGCAGCCCTCGAAAAAGATTGGGCTGAAAACCCACGCTGGAAAGGCGTGACACGCGCTTACTCCGCTGCTGACGTCGTCCGCCTGCGCGGCTCGGTTCAACCTGAGCACACCTTTGCAAAACTGGGCGCCGAGAAGCTGTGGAACCTGGTCACCCAGGGTGCCCACCCGTCCTTCCGCCCTGAGAAAGATTTCGTCAACTGCATGGGCGCCCTGACCGGCGGCCAAGCTGTACAACAGGTCAAAGCCGGTATCCAGGCGATTTACCTGTCGGGCTGGCAGGTTGCTGCGGACAACAACTCCGCCGAATCGATGTACCCGGACCAGTCCCTGTACCCAGTGGATTCGGTTCCAACCGTGGTCAAGCGCATCAACAACTCGTTCCGTCGTGCCGACCAGATCCAGTGGAAAGCCGGTAAAGGTCCGGGCGACGAAGGCTACATCGACTACTTCGCACCGATCGTGGCTGACGCTGAAGCCGGTTTCGGCGGCGTACTGAACGCTTACGAGCTGATGAAAAGCATGATCGAAGCAGGCGCCGCCGGCGTTCACTTCGAAGACCAACTGGCTTCCGTGAAAAAATGCGGCCACATGGGCGGCAAAGTACTGGTTCCTACCCAGGAAGCTGTACAGAAGCTGACCGCTGCTCGTCTGGCGGCTGACGTTGCCGGTACACCGACGATCATCCTGGCTCGTACCGACGCTAACGCGGCTGACCTGCTGACTTCCGATTGCGACCCGTACGACCAGCCATTCGTGACTGGCGAACGCACCCAGGAAGGCTTCTACAAAGTACGCGCCGGCCTCGACCAGGCCATCGCTCGCGGCCTGGCCTACGCGCCGTACGCCGACCTGATCTGGTGCGAAACCGCCAAGCCGGATCTGGACGAAGCTCGTCGCTTCGCTGAAGCGATCAAAAAGGAATACCCGGACCAACTGCTGTCGTACAACTGCTCGCCTTCCTTCAACTGGAAGAAAAACCTGGACGACGCGACCATCGCCAAGTTCCAGCGCGAACTGTCCGCCATGGGCTACAAGCACCAGTTCATCACCCTGGCCGGCATTCACAACATGTGGCACAGCATGTTCAACCTGGCGCACGACTACGCCCGCAACGACATGACTGCCTACGTGAAGCTGCAGGAACAAGAGTTCGCTGACGCGGCCAAGGGTTACACCTTCGTGGCTCACCAGCAGGAAGTGGGCACCGGCTACTTCGATGACATGACCACCGTGATTCAAGGTGGCTCGTCCTCGGTAACCGCGCTGACCGGTTCGACTGAAGAAGAACAGTTCCACTGATACCTGAGCAAACGGCCGTTGCGGACCCGATAGAAAGCTAACCGCAACGTCGCACAACTAACGCCCCGACTGGTTCGGGGCGTTTTTTTGCCTGGAATTTGGCAACGACCCGCCCTGTAGGAGCAAGGCTTGCCCGCGATGGGTGCACTGCGGTGCTTCCAGGAGACCGCGTCATCGTTCATCGCGGGCAAGCCTTGCTCCTACAAGAACGGTGGCAAAAAACATTGATCCAGAGCGGTATCGCGATCAGAAAAACGCGGTAAAACGGGCAACGCTGCTACTTGCAGTAACGGCTATATAAGACAACTTCCCAACCCCTCACCCGTTAAACAGTTTAAAAACCGAGCCAAACAATATTGATTATCATTTAGACGCAACTTTGTTCGTTACATTTCCTACAAAACAATATTGATGAAAAACCGGCTAATGCCCGCATGGCATGGGCTACAGGGCTGTGGAGGTGTGCTATGTCCTTATTCCTATAAATAATTTCGCTATAGGAATTTTACTTGCACGGTGTTGTGCCATAAAATCACCGCGATTGATTGCTGCGACATATCGTCACTGCTTTGTTTCTTTTCAAGCTCAGAGACCTTTGCTCTCTGTTAAGGATTACCAGCATGCCCGAAGCGACAGGACTCATGGCCCACAACTGGGGCTTTGCCATTTTCCTTCTGGGCGTTGTCGGCCTTTGCGCCTTCATGCTCGGCGTCTCCAGCCTCCTCGGGTCAAAAGCCTGGGGCCGCAGCAAAAACGAACCGTTCGAGTCCGGCATGCTACCTACAGGTGGCGCCCGCTTGCGGCTCTCAGCCAAATTCTATCTGGTCGCGATGCTCTTCGTGATCTTCGATATCGAAGCCCTCTTTCTCTTTGCCTGGTCTGTGTCCGTCCGCGAAAGCGGCTGGACCGGATTCGTCGAAGCTCTCGTTTTCATAGCAATTCTGTTGGCAGGTCTTGTCTACCTGTTCCGAGTGGGCGCCCTTGACTGGGCTCCGGAAGCTCGTCGCAAGCGGCAGGCGAAGCTGAAACAATGAGGCTTTGGCAATGCAATACAATCTCACCAGGATCGACCCCGATGCTCCTAACGAGCAGTATCCGATTGGCGAGCGGGAAACCGTTTCCGATCCGTTAGAAGATCAAGTCCACAAAAACATCTTCATGGGCAAGCTCGAAGACGTGCTTAACGGCACGATCAACTGGGGGCGCAAGAACTCCCTGTGGCCGTATAACTTCGGTCTTTCGTGCTGCTACGTGGAAATGACCACCGCCTTCACGGCGCCCCACGACATCGCGCGCTTTGGCGCCGAAGTTATCCGGGCATCGCCGCGTCAGGCGGATTTCATGGTTATCGCCGGTACCTGCTTCATCAAGATGGCGCCGATCATTCAGCGTCTCTACGAGCAAATGCTCGAACCGAAATGGGTTATCTCCATGGGTTCGTGCGCCAACTCCGGTGGCATGTACGACATCTACTCCGTCGTTCAAGGGGTGGACAAGTTCCTGCCCGTGGACGTCTACGTGCCAGGCTGCCCGCCCCGTCCCGAAGCTTTTCTGCAAGGCTTGATGCTCTTGCAAGAGTCGATTGGACAGGAGCGTCGTCCGCTTTCCTGGGTCGTCGGTGATCAAGGCGTTTATCGCGCCGAGATGCCTTCGCAAAAGGAACAGCGCCGCGAACAGCGAATCGCAGTCACCAACCTGCGCAGCCCCGACGAAGTCTGATCCAGCTCTGCTTCTTTTACAGAACGAGACACTGGCTTCATTCTTTACGTTGACCGAAAGCGATAAATAACCATGACTACAGGCAGTGCTCTGTACATCCCGCCTTTTAAGGCAGACGACCAGGATGTGGTCGTCGAACTGAACAACCGTTTTGGCCCCGAGGCGTTCACCGCCCAGCCTACCCGCACCGGCATGCCGGTGCTTTGGGTTGCCCGCGCCAAACTCGTCGAAGTCCTGACCTTCCTGCGCAACCTGCCCAAGCCGTACGTCATGCTCTATGACTTGCACGGCGTGGACGAGCGTCTGCGCACCAAGCGTCAAGGGCTGCCAAGCGGCGCCGACTTCACTGTGTTCTATCACTTGATGTCGATCGAACGTAATAGTGACGTGATGATCAAGGTCGCCTTGTCCGAGAGCGACCTCAGCGTGCCGACCGTGACCGGCCTCTGGCCGAACGCCAACTGGTACGAGCGCGAAGTGTGGGACATGTACGGGATCGACTTCAAAGGTCACCCGCACCTGACCCGCATCATGATGCCGCCGACCTGGGAAGGTCACCCGCTGCGCAAGGACTTCCCGGCCCGTGCCACCGAGTTCGACCCGTTCACCCTGAACCTGGCCAAGCAACAGCTTGAGGAAGAAGCCGCACGCTTCAAGCCTGAAGACTGGGGCATGAAGCGTTCCGGGGCGAACGAGGACTACATGTTCCTCAACCTCGGCCCCAACCACCCTTCCGCGCACGGTGCGTTCCGCATCATCCTGCAGCTGGACGGTGAAGAAATCGTCGATTGCGTGCCGGACGTTGGCTACCACCACCGTGGTGCCGAGAAGATGGCCGAGCGTCAGTCCTGGCACAGTTTCATCCCGTACACCGACCGTATCGACTACCTCGGCGGCGTGATGAACAACCTGCCGTACGTGCTCTCGGTCGAGAAGCTGGCCGGCATCAAGGTGCCTGAGAAGGTTGACGTCATCCGCATCATGATGGCCGAGTTCTTCCGGATCACCAGCCACCTGCTGTTCCTGGGGACGTACATCCAGGACGTTGGCGCCATGACCCCGGTGTTCTTCACCTTCACCGACCGCCAGAAGGCGTACACGGTGATCGAAGCCATCACCGGTTTCCGTCTGCACCCGGCCTGGTACCGCATCGGCGGCGTCGCCCACGACCTGCCGCGCGGCTGGGAAAAACTGGTGAAAGACTTCGTCGAGTGGATGCCAAAGCGTCTGGACGAATACCAGAAAGCCGCCCTCGACAACAGCATCCTCAAGGGCCGGACCATCGGCGTCGCGGCCTACAACACCAAAGAAGCCCTGGAATGGGGCGTCACCGGTGCCGGCCTGCGTTCGACCGGTTGCGACTTCGACCTGCGTAAAGCACGTCCGTACTCCGGCTACGAGAACTTCGAATTCGAAGTTCCGCTGGCGGCCAATGGCGATGCCTACGACCGTTGCATCGTGCGCGTCGAAGAAATGCGCCAGAGCCTGAAGATCATCGAGCAGTGCATGCGCAACATGCCGGAAGGCCCGTACAAGGCGGATCACCCGCTGACCACGCCGCCGCCCAAAGAACGCACGCTGCAGCACATCGAGACCTTGATCACGCACTTCCTGCAAGTTTCGTGGGGCCCGGTCATGCCGGCCAACGAATCCTTCCAGATGATCGAAGCGACCAAGGGCATCAACAGTTATTACCTGACGAGCGATGGCGGCACCATGAGCTACCGCACCCGGATTCGTACCCCAAGCTTCCCGCACTTGCAGCAGATCCCTTCGGTGATCAAAGGCAGCATGGTCGCGGACTTGATCGCGTACCTGGGTAGTATCGATTTCGTTATGGCCGACGTGGACCGCTAAGCATGAACAGCACGCTTATCCAGACAGACCGTTTCACCTTGAGTGAAACCGAGCGCTCGGCCATCGAGCACGAGCTGCATCACTACGAAGACCCGCGCGCGGCGTCGATCGAAGCCTTGAAGATCGTCCAGAAGGAACGTGGCTGGGTGCCCGACGGCGCGCTCTACGCCATTGGCGAAATCCTCGGCATCCCGGCGAGCGACGTTGAAGGGGTGGCGACGTTCTATAGCCAGATCTTCCGTCAGCCGGTCGGCCGCCACATCATTCGCGTCTGCGACAGCATGGTCTGCTTCATCGGCGGCCACGAGTCGGTGGTCAGCGAAATCCAGAGCAAGCTCGGCATCGGCCTGGGTGAAACCACCGCCGACGGTCGTTTCACCCTGCTGCCGGTCTGCTGCCTCGGCAACTGCGACAAGGCGCCGGCGTTGATGATCGACGACGACACATTCGGTGATGTGCAGCCTGCTGGCGTCGCCAACTTGCTCGAGGGCTACGTATGACCCTGACTTCCTTCGGTCCTGCCAACCGCATCAAGCGTTCGGCCGAGACTCACCCGCTGACCTGGCGCCTGCGTGACGACGGCGAGGCCGTGTGGCTCGACGAGTACCAGGCCAAGAACGGTTACGCGGCGGCGCGCAAGGCTTTCGCCGACATGGCCCAGGACGACATCGTCCAGACCGTGAAAGACGCCGGCCTGAAAGGTCGCGGCGGTGCAGGCTTCCCCACGGGCGTGAAGTGGGGCCTGATGCCCAAAGACGAATCCATCAACATCCGCTACCTGCTGTGCAACGCGGATGAAATGGAGCCAAACACCTGGAAAGACCGCATGCTGATGGAGCAACTGCCCCATCTGCTGATCGAAGGCATGCTGATCAGTGCCCGCGCGCTGAAAACCTACCGTGGCTACATCTTCCTGCGTGGCGAATACACCACCGCCGCCAAGCACCTGAACCGTGCCGTGGAAGAAGCCAAGGCAGCCGGTCTGCTGGGCAAGAACATCCTGGGTAGCGGCTTCGATTTCGAGCTGTTCGTCCACACTGGCGCCGGGCGTTACATCTGCGGTGAAGAAACCGCACTGATCAACTCCCTCGAAGGCCGCCGCGCCAACCCGCGCTCCAAGCCGCCCTTCCCTGCCGCCGTTGGCGTGTGGGGCAAGCCGACTTGCGTGAACAACGTTGAAACCCTGTGCAACGTCCCGGCGATCATTGCCGACGGCGTGGACTGGTACAAATCGTTGGCCCGCGAAGGCAGCGAAGACATGGGCACCAAGCTCATGGGCTTCTCCGGCAAGGTCAAGAACCCGGGCCTGTGGGAATTGCCGTTCGGCATCACCGGTCGCGAGCTGTTCGAAGACTACGCCGGCGGCATGCGCGACGGCTTCACGCTCAAGGCCTGGCAACCAGGCGGCGCCGGTACCGGCTTCCTGTTGCCGGAACACCTCGACGCACAAATGTACGCCGGCGGCATCGCCAAAGTGGGCACCCGTATGGGTACCGGCCTGGCCATGGCGGTGGACGACAGCGTCAACATGGTGTCCCTGCTGCGCAACATGGAAGAGTTCTTCTCCCGCGAGTCGTGCGGCTTCTGCACCCCGTGCCGTGACGGTCTGCCATGGAGCGTCAAGCTCCTGCGCGCCATCGAGAACGGTGAAGGGCAAGCCGGCGATATCGAGACCCTGCTGGGTCTGGTCGGTTTCCTCGGCCCTGGCAAGACCTTCTGTGCTCACGCACCGGGCGCCGTGGAGCCATTGGGCAGCGCAATCAAATACTTCCGCCATGAGTTCGAAGCCGGCATCGCGCCAACCAGCGCCGTCGTCCCGCCTCTGGCAAGGCCGATCGTAGTCGGCGCGTAAACGCTTAAAAAGGCGAAGGGTCCGTGCCCTTCGCCTTCTCGTTCGATGACGCCTTTATGGGCTGTTTGGATTCGGACGAATAACAAGATTCCATTAGCCACGCCCGCTGACACCGGGCCAACGAAGAACTTTGAACCATGGCCACTATCCACGTAGACGGCAAAGAGCTCGAAGTCGATGGGGCAGACAACCTGTTACAGGCATGTCTGTCGCTAGGCCTCGATATCCCTTATTTCTGCTGGCACCCCGCCCTTGGCAGCGTTGGCGCTTGCCGCCAGTGCGCGGTCAAGCAGTACACCGACGCCAACGACACCCGTGGTCGGATCGTCATGTCCTGCATGACCCCCGCCACCGACGGCAGCTGGATCTCCATCGAAGACGAAGAGGCGAAAGTATTCCGCGCCAGCGTCGTCGAATGGTTGATGACCAACCACCCCCACGACTGCCCGGTCTGTGAGGAAGGCGGTCACTGCCACCTGCAAGACATGACGGTAATGACCGGCCACAACGAGCGCCGTTACCGCTTCACCAAGCGTACCCACCAGAACCAGGATCTCGGCCCGTTCATTGGTCACGAGATGAACCGCTGCATCGCTTGCTACCGCTGCGTGCGCTTCTATAAGGACTACGCCGGCGGCACCGACCTCGGCGTGTTCGGCGCCCACGACAACGTGTACTTCGGTCGCGTTGAAGACGGCACCCTGGAAAGCGAGTTCTCCGGCAACCTCACCGAGGTCTGCCCGACCGGTGTGTTCACCGACAAGACTCACTCCGAGCGCTACAACCGCAAGTGGGACATGCAGTTCTCGCCGAGCATCTGCCATGGCTGCTCCAGCGGTTGCAACATCTCCCCGGGCGAACGCTACGGTGAACTGCGTCGGATCGAAAACCGTTTCAACGGTTCGGTCAACCAGTACTTCCTGTGCGACCGTGGCCGTTTCGGTTACGGCTACGTCAACCGCGAAGACCGCCCGCGTCAGCCATTGCTGGCCAATGGCGCCAAGCTGAGCCTCGACGAAGCGCTGGATAAAGCCGCCGACCTGCTGCGCGGTCGCAACATCGTCGGTATCGGTTCGCCCCGCGCCAGCCTCGAAAGCAACTTCGCGTTGCGCGAACTGGTCGGCGCCGAGCACTTCTACTCCGGTATCGAAGCCGCCGAGCTGGAACGCATTCGCCTGGTGATGCAGGTGCTGAAAGACAGCCCGCTGCCGATCCCGAACATGCGCGACATCGAAGACCACGACGCGATCTTCGTCCTCGGTGAAGACCTGACCCAGACCGCTGCCCGTATGGCGCTGTCCCTGCGTCAATCGGTCAAGGGCAAGGCCGAAGACATGGCCGACGCCATGCGCGTTCAGCCGTGGCTCGACGCTGCGGTGAAGAACATCGGTCAGAAAGAACTGAACCCGCTGTTCATCGCCAGCCTGGCTGAAACCAAGCTCGACGACATCGCCGAAGAATGTGTCCACGCTGCCCCGGACGATCTGGCCCGCATCGGTTTCGCCGTGGCTCACGCCCTCGACGCCAGCGCACCAGCGGTTGAAGGCCTCGATACTGAAGCCCTCGACCTGGCCAAGCGCATTGCCGACGCCCTGCTCGCTGCCAAGCGTCCGCTGATCATCGCCGGTACTTCGTTGGGCTCCAAAGCCTTGATCGAAGCTGCCGCGAACATCGCGAAAGCCTTGAAGCTGCGCGAGAAGAACGGTTCCATCAGCCTGATCGTGCCAGAGGCCAACAGCCTCGGCCTGGCCATGCTCGGTGGCAACTCAGTCGATGACGCGCTGCAAGCGGTGATCGATGGCAAGGCCGACGCCATCGTCGTGCTGGAAAACGATCTGTACACCCGTACCGACAAAGCCAAGGTTGATGCTGCCCTGAACGCCGCGAAAGTGGTGATCGTGGCGGACCATCAGAAAACCGCCACCAGCGATCGCGCGCACCTGGTTCTGCCAGCCGCCAGCTTCGCTGAAGGCGACGGTACCTTGGTCAGCCAGGAAGGCCGCGCCCAGCGCTTCTTCCAGGTCTTCGACCCGAAATACATGGACGCGAGCATCCTGGTTCACGAAGGCTGGCGCTGGCTGCACGCCCTGCGCGCAACCCTGTTGAACCAGCCGATCGACTGGACCCAACTGGACCACGTCACCGCTGCCGTCGCTTCGAGCACGCCGCAACTGGCGCGTATCGTTGATGCCGCACCGTCCGCCGCGTTCCGCATCAAGGGCATGAAGCTGGCCCGCGAACCGCTGCGTTACTCCGGTCGTACCGCCATGCGCGCTGACATCAGCGTGCATGAACCGCGTACCCCGCAAGACAACGACACCGCGTTCAACTTCTCGATGGAAGGTTACTCGGGCTCGGTCGAACCGCGTCAGCAAGTGCCATTTGCCTGGTCTCCGGGCTGGAACTCGCCGCAGGCCTGGAACAAGTTCCAGGACGAAGTCGGTGGTCACATCCGCGCTGGCGACCCGGGCACCCGCCTGATCGAAAGCACCGGTGACTCGCTGAACTGGTTCGCCAGTGTTCCACGTGCGTTCAACCCGGCGCCGGGCACCTGGCAAGTCGTGCCGTTCTTCCACCTGCTCGGCAGCGAAGAGAACTCTTCCAAAGCCGCACCGGTTCAGGAACGCATCCCGGCCGCCTACGTCGCCCTGGCCAAATCCGAAGCCGATCGCCTGGGTGTCAATGACGGTGCCCTGCTCAGCGTGAACGTGGATGGCCAGACCTTGCGTCTGCCGCTGCGTATCAACGAAGAGTTGGGCGCTGGCCTGGTGGCGTTGCCTGCGGGTATCGCCGGCATTCCAGCGGCGATCTTTGGCAAAACCGTTGACGGTCTGCAGGAGGCAGCTCAATGACCTGGTTCACGCCTGAAGTGATTGACGTGATCATCGCGGTCCTCAAGGCCATCGTGATTCTGCTCGCCGTGGTGGTGTGCGGCGCGCTGCTGAGCTGGGTCGAGCGTCGTCTGCTCGCCCTCTGGCAGGACCGTTACGGTCCGAACCGCGTCGGCCCGTTCGGCGCGTTTCAGATCGCGGCCGACATGATCAAGATGTTCTTCAAGGAAGACTGGACCCCGCCGTTCGCCGACAAGATGATCTTCACCCTGGCACCGGTAGTCGCCATGAGCGCCCTGCTGATTGCCTTCGCGATCATCCCGATCACCCCGACCTGGGGCGTGGCGGACATCAACATCGGCATCCTGTTCTTCTTCGCCATGGCCGGTCTGTCGGTCTACGCGGTGTTGTTCGCCGGCTGGTCGAGTAACAACAAGTTCGCCCTGCTGGGCAGCTTGCGGGCCTCGGCACAAACCGTGTCGTACGAAGTGTTCATGGGCCTGTCGCTGATGGGCATCGTGATCCAGGTCGGCTCGTTCAACATGCGCGACATCGTTGAATATCAAGCGCAGAACCTGTGGTTCATCATCCCGCAGATCTTCGGTTTCCTGACCTTCTTCATCGCTGGCGTCGCCGTGACTCACCGTCACCCGTTCGACCAGCCGGAAGCGGAACAGGAACTGGCCGACGGTTACCACATTGAATACGCCGGCATGAAATGGGGCATGTTCTTCGTGGGTGAGTACATCGGCATCGTGTTGATTTCGGCGCTGCTGGTGACCCTGTTCTTCGGTGGCTGGCACGGTCCGTTCGGCATTCTGCCGCAGATCCCGTTCATCTGGTTCGCGCTCAAAACCGCGTTCTTCATCATGATCTTCATCCTGCTGCGCGCCTCGATCCCGCGCCCACGGTATGACCAAGTGATGGATTTCAGCTGGAAGTTCTGCCTGCCGCTGACCCTCGTCAACATGCTGGTGACCGCTGCGATCGTGTTGCTCAACACGCCCGCCGTCGCGGCTCAGTGAGGATAGAGAATCATGAAGTACATATTTGACATCGTGCATGGCTTCTTCACCCAGCTTCGCAGCCTGGTGATGATCTTCGGCCACGCCTTCCGCAAGCGCGACACGCTGCAGTACCCGGAAGAAGCCGTGTACCTGCCGCCGCGCTACCGTGGCCGTATCGTCCTGACCCGCGACCCTGATGGCGAAGAGCGTTGTGTTGCCTGCAACCTGTGCGCCGTGGCGTGCCCGGTCGGTTGCATCTCGCTGCAGAAAGCCGAAACCGAAGACGGTCGCTGGTACCCGGACTTCTTCCGCATCAACTTCTCGCGCTGCATCTTTTGCGGCCTCTGCGAGGAAGCCTGCCCGACCACTGCGATCCAGCTGACACCGGATTTCGAGATGGCCGAGTTCAAACGTCAGGACCTGGTTTACGAGAAAGAAGATCTGCTGATCTCCGGCCCCGGCAAAAACCCTGATTACAACTTCTATCGTGTTGCAGGTATGGCGATTGCCGGGAAGCCGAAAGGCTCCGCGCAGAACGAAGCCCAGCCGATCAACGTGAAGAGCTTGCTGCCTTAAGGAAGAAAGATGGAATTCGCTTTCTATTTCGCATCGGGTATCGCGGTTGTGGCCACGCTTCGCGTGATCACCAACACCAACCCTGTGCACGCCCTGCTCTACCTGATCATTTCGCTGATTGCCGTGGCGATGACCTTTTTCGCCCTCGGCGCGCCGTTTGCCGGTGTGCTGGAAGTGATCGCCTACGCTGGCGCCATCATGGTGCTGTTCGTGTTCGTGGTAATGATGCTCAACCTTGGCCCGGCCTCGGTTCAGCAAGAGCGCGTCTGGCTCAAGCCCGGCATCTGGCTCGGTCCGGTGATTCTCGGCGCCCTGCTGCTGGCTGAACTGCTGTACGTCCTGTTCAGCCACTCCAGCGGTCAGGCCGTCGGCCACACCACCGTAGACGCGAAGGCCGTGGGCATCAGCCTGTTCGGTCCGTACCTGCTGGTGGTCGAACTCGCCTCGATGTTGCTGCTCGCCGCAGCCGTCACGGCGTTCCACTTGGGCCGCAACGAAGCCAAGGAGCAATGACGATGCCTGCTATCCCTATGGAGCATGGTCTGGCGGTCGCCGGCATCCTGTTCTGCCTCGGTCTGGTCGGCCTGATGGTCCGGCGCAACATTCTCTTCGTGCTGATGAGCCTGGAGGTCATGATGAATGCCTCCGCGTTAGCGTTCATCGTCGCCGG
This sequence comes from Pseudomonas sp. Emmai, assembly GCF_055179735.1. NCBI lineage: Bacteria > Pseudomonadati > Pseudomonadota > Gammaproteobacteria > Pseudomonadales > Pseudomonadaceae > Pseudomonas > Pseudomonas sp. Emmai. Next base: position 4,897,667 of record NZ_CM143685.1, read on the forward strand.
TAGCCGCTGGGGCCAGCCGGATGGACAGATCATGTTCATCCTGGTGATCAGCCTGGCAGCCGCCGAGGCCAGTATTGGCCTGGCGATTCTGTTGCAGCTGTATCGCCGCTTCCACACTCTCGATATCGACGCTGCCAGCGAGATGCGCGGATGAATCTTCTCTATCTGACTTTCGTATTCCCTCTCATAGGTTTCCTGCTGCTGTCGTTCTCTCGCGGCCGCTTCTCGGAAAACCTGTCGGCGCTGATTGGCGTCGGCTCCATCGGTCTGTCGGCGATTGTCGCCGCTTACGTGATCTGGCAATTCAACGTCGCCCCGCCGGAAGGCGGCCACTACACGCAAGTGTTGTGGCAGTGGATGGCGGTTGAAGGCTTCACGCCGAACTTCGCCCTGTACCTGGATGGCCTGTCGGTCACCATGCTCGGTGTGGTGGTCGGCGTCGGCTTCCTGATCCACCTGTTCGCGTCCTGGTACATGCGCGGTGAAGACGGTTACTCGCGCTTCTTCGCCTACACCAACCTGTTTATCGCCAGCATGCTGTTCCTGATCCTGGGCGATAACCTGTTGTTCCTGTACTTCGGCTGGGAAGGCGTGGGCCTGTGCTCGTACCTGTTGATCGGTTTCTACTACAGCAACCGCAACAACGGTAACGCGGCACTCAAAGCCTTTATCGTGACCCGGATCGGCGACGTGTTCATGGCCATCGGCCTGTTCATCCTGTTCCAACAGTTGGGCACGCTGAACGTCCAGGAACTGCTGGTGCTGGCACCGCAGAAGTTCCAGGTCGGCGACTTCTGGATCGTCCTGGCGACCCTGATGCTGCTGGGCGGCGCTGTGGGTAAATCCGCGCAACTGCCGCTGCAAACCTGGCTGGCGGATGCGATGGCCGGTCCTACCCCGGTTTCGGCACTGATCCACGCCGCAACCATGGTGACCGCAGGCGTCTACCTGATTGCCCGGACCCACGGCTTGTTCGCCCTGGCTCCGGATATCCTGCACCTGGTCGGCGTTGTCGGTGGCGTGACCCTGGTTCTCGCCGGTTTTGCCGCGCTGGTCCAGACCGACATCAAACGTATCCTCGCCTACTCGACCATGAGCCAGATCGGCTACATGTTCCTGGCACTGGGCGTTGGCGCATGGGATGGCGCGATTTTCCACCTGATGACCCACGCCTTCTTCAAGGCGCTGCTGTTCCTGGCGTCCGGCGCGGTGATCGTTGCCTGCCACCACGAGCAGAACATCTTCAAGATGGGCGGCCTGTGGAAGAAACTGCCGCTGGCCTACACCAGTTTCATCGTCGGCGGCGCGGCCCTGTCTGCCCTGCCACTGGTGACCGCAGGCTTCTACTCCAAGGACGAAATCCTCTGGGAAGCGTTCGCCAGCGGCAACCACGGTCTGCTCTACGCAGGTCTGGTCGGCGCGTTCATGACTTCGCTGTACACCTTCCGCCTGATCTTCATCGCGTTCCACGGTGAAGCGAAGACCGAAGCCCACGCCGGTCACGGCATCGCTCACTGGCTGCCACTGTCGGTGCTGATCGTGCTGTCGACCTTCGTCGGCGCGATGATCGTGCCACCGCTGCACGGCGTGTTGCCAGAGAGCGTCGGCCATGCCGGCGGCGAAGCCAAGCACAGTCTGGAAATCGCCTCGGGCGCCATCGCCCTGGCCGGGATCCTGCTGGCCGCGCTGCTGTTCCTCGGCAAGCGTCGTTTCGTCACTGCAATCGCCAACAGCGGCATCGGCCGCTTCCTTTCGGCCTGGTGGTTCGCTGCCTGGGGCTTCGACTGGATCTACGACAAACTGTTCGTCAAGCCATACCTTGCGATCAGCCACGCACTGCGCAAAGACCCGCTCGATCAGACCATCGGTTTGATCCCGCGTATGGCCAAGGGCGGCCACACCGCCCTGAGCCGTACCGAAACCGGTCAACTGCGTTGGTACGCGGCCTCGATGGCAGCCGGCTCCGTGCTGGTCATCGGCGCCATCGTGCTGGTAGCGGTCTGAATATGAACCTTGCGAACTTGCGAAAGGAATTGAGCCCGTCATGATTCTGCCTTGGCTAATCCTGATCCCCTTCATCGGCGGCCTGCTGTGCTGGATGGGTGAGCGCTTCGGCGCCACCCTCCCCCGCTGGATTGCGCTGTTGACCATGACCCTGGAACTCGCACTCGGCCTCTGGCTGTGGGCCCACGGTAACTATTCATTTGCTCCGGCGCCTGGCGCCGATCCGGTCTGGGCGCTTGAGTTCAAGCACATCTGGATCCAGCGCTTCGGCATCAGCGTGCACCTGGCCCTCGATGGCCTGTCGCTGCTGATGATCCTGCTGACCGGTTTGCTGGGTATCCTCTCGGTACTCTGCTCGTGGAAAGAGATCCAGCGTCACGTCGGCTTCTTCCACTTGAACCTGATGTGGATCCTGGGCGGTGTGGTCGGCGTGTTCCTCGCCCTCGACCTGTTCATGTTCTTCTTCTTCTGGGAAATGATGCTGGTGCCGATGTACTTCCTCATCGCGCTCTGGGGTCACAGTTCTTCGGACGGCAAGAAAACCCGGATCTACGCGGCGACCAAGTTCTTCATCTTCACCCAGGCTTCCGGCCTGATCATGTTGGTGGCGATCCTGGGTCTGGTGCTGGTCAACTTCAACAGCACCGGCGTGATCACGTTCAACTACGCCGACCTGCTGAAAACCAAGATGTCGCTCACCACCGAGTACATCCTGATGCTCGGCTTCTTCATCGCCTTCGCGGTGAAGCTGCCGGTCGTACCGTTCCACTCCTGGCTGCCTGATGCTCACGCCCAGGCGCCAACGGCGGGTTCGGTCGACCTGGCCGGTATCCTGTTGAAGACGGCGGCTTACGGTCTGCTGCGTTTCGCCCTGCCGCTGTTCCCGAATGCCTCGGCCGAGTTCGCGCCGATCGCCATGACCCTCGGTCTGGTCGGGATCTTCTACGGTGCGTTCCTGGCCTTCGCCCAAACCGACATCAAGCGTCTGATCGCCTATTCCTCCGTTTCCCACATGGGCTTCGTGTTGATTGGCATCTACTCCGGCAGCCAACTGGCGCTGCAGGGCGCGGTCATGCAGATGCTGGCGCACGGTGTTTCGGCGGCAGCACTCTTTATCCTCAGTGGTCAGTTGTACGAACGCACCCACACCCGCGACATGCGTGAGATGGGTGGCCTGTGGTCGAAGATCGCTTACCTGCCGGCTATCAGCCTGTTCTTCGCGGCCGCGTCCCTGGGCTTGCCGGGTACCGGTAACTTCGTCGGTGAGTTCCTGATCCTGATCGGCACCTTTGCCGCTGCGCCGTGGATCACCGCGATCGCGACGTCGGGCCTGGTGTTCGGTTCGGTCTACTCGCTGATCATGATCCACCGTGCCTACTTCGGCCCGTCCAAGTCGGACGCGGTGTTGCACGGCATGGATGGTCGCGAACTGATCATGGTGGTCGGCCTGGCGGTACTGCTGATTTACATCGGCGTGTACCCGCAGCCGTTCCTCGACACTTCTGCCGCGACGATGCATGGCGTGCAGCAGTGGCTCGGTACCGCCTTCACTCAACTCGCTTCGGCCCGGTAAGAGCGCTATGGAATTCACGACTCAACACTTTATCGCGCTCGCGCCGTTGTTGATCACCACCGCCACGATCATCGTGGTGATGCTGGCCATCGCCTGGCGCCGCAACCACTCGCAGACCTTCCTGATTTCCGTGGCGGGTTTGAACCTGGCGTTGCTGTCGATCCTGCCAGCCTTGAAGGTCGCGCCCCTGGCCGTGACCCCGCTGCTGCAGATCGATAACTTCGCTTGCTTGTATATGGCGCTGATCCTGGTCGCCACCCTCGCTTGTGTGACCCTCGCCCACGCCTACCTCGGCGATGGCGGCACGGGTTACCCGGGCAACCGCGAAGAACTGTACCTGCTGATCCTGATGGCCGCCGCCGGTGGCCTGGTTCTGGTCAGCGCGCAACACCTGGCCGGGTTGTTCATCGGTCTGGAACTGTTGTCGGTGCCGGTCTACGGTCTGGTGGCGTATGCCTTCTTCAACAAGCGTTCGCTGGAAGCCGGTATCAAGTACATGGTGCTGTCGGCCGCCGGCTCTGCGTTCCTGTTGTTCGGTATGGCCCTGCTCTACGCCGACTCCGGCAGCCTGAGCTTCGTCGGTATCGGTCAAGCGCTGGCGGCCACTGGCCTGCCAAGCTCCCTGGCGCAAATGGGCCTGGGCATGATGTTGATCGGCCTGGCGTTCAAGCTGTCGCTGGTACCGTTCCACCTCTGGACCCCGGACGTTTACGAAGGGGCTCCGGCACCGGTTGCAGCGTTCCTCGCGACCGCTTCGAAAGTCGCCGTGTTTGCCGTGATGGTGCGTCTGTTCCAGATCTCCCCTGCCGCAAGCAGCGGTGTCCTGAGCGACGTGCTGACCATCATCGCCATTGCGTCGATCCTGTTCGGCAACCTGCTGGCACTGACCCAGAGCAACCTCAAGCGTCTGCTGGGTTACTCGTCCATTGCCCACTTCGGTTACCTGCTGATCGCCCTCGTGGCGAGCAAGGGTCTGGCCGTGGAAGCCATCGGCGTGTACCTGGTCACCTACGTGATCACCAGCCTTGGTGCGTTCGGTGTAATCACCCTGATGTCCTCGCCGTACAAAGGCCGTGACGCTGACGCCCTGTACGAATACCGCGGCCTGTTCTGGCGTCGTCCGTACCTGACCGCCGTGCTGACCGTGATGATGCTGTCCCTGGCCGGCATCCCGCTGACCGCGGGCTTCATCGGCAAGTTCTACATCATCGCCACCGGCGTCGAGTCGCACCAATGGTGGCTGGTGGGTTCCCTGGTACTGGGCAGCGCCATCGGCGTCTTCTACTACCTGCGCGTGATGGTCACCCTGTACCTGATCGAGCCGAACCTGCGTCGCCACGATGCGCAACTGCACTGGGAACAAAAGGCAGGCGGCGTGATGCTGCTGGCCATCGCCGCCCTGGCGTTCTTCCTGGGGCTGTATCCGCAGCCGTTGCTGGTCCTGGTTCAACAGGCTGGGTTGGCGGGTTGATCGTTTAGCGGTAATCGGTAGAAAACAGAAACGGCACCTTCGGGTGCCGTTTTTGCGTTTTAGGGTTTCAAGATCAAAAGATCGCAGCCTTTGGCAGCTCCTACAGAACGCACGCCGTCCCTATGTAGGAGCTGCCGCAGGCTGCGATCTTTTGATCTTATTGCTCTCCCCTCTCTCGGAAAATGCCTGCGTGGCAGTAGGCATCGGCTGACATCCGACTCAAGGCATTTGCCATTAACTTCGTTGATTGGATATCGAGAGAGATCAAACAATGAAGCGTGATATTTTTGCCGAACTCATGGACGGCTTGGAGTTTCTTGCAAAAAATCGGCAACAACAGGTGATCAGTGTTTTTGAGGATAGGGTTCGAGCAGGAGAAGTCTGTTGCCTGTGCCGCAGCCTTCGCGAGCAAGCCCGCTCCCACAGTGGTTCTGTGGCGAACATATTATTTGTGACAACCCCGAACCACTGTGGGAGCGGGCTTGCTCGCGAACGCGGTCCATCAACCACAAATAAAAACGGCACCTTCCGGTGCCGTTCGCCTTTCTCAGTACAGAAGCTTACTTACGCGCATCCGCCCACGATTTCAGCAGTTCGTTGTAGCTGACCGTCTCACCTTTAGGCTTCTCATTCGCCAACTTAGGCTTCGGCGCCCCCGGTTGATCGAACCAGTACTGCGCATCCCGTTCCGGGTTCATTTTCGGGCCGCACACCGGTTGCACCTTGGAGCGTTCAAGCCGCGTCATGATGGCGTCCTGGTCCTTGGCCAGACCATCGAGTGCCTGTTGCGGGGTTTTCTCGCCGCTGGCGGCTTCGGCGATGTGGCTCCACCACAGTTGTGCCAAACGTGGATAATCCGGCACGTTGGTCCCGGTCGGGGTCCATTGCACACGGGCCGGGCTGCGGTAGAACTCGACCAGGCCACCGAGTTTCGGCGCCAGATCGGTCATGGCTTGCGAGTTGATGTCCGACTCGCGAATCGGCGTCAGGCCGACGATGGTTTTCTTCAGGGATACGGTTTTCGAGGTCACAAACTGCGCGTAGAGCCAGGCTGCGAGTTTCTGTTTCTCAGGCGTGGACTTCATGAACGTCCAGGAACCCACGTCCTGATAGCCCAGTTTCATACCCTCCTCCCAATACGGTCCGCGCGGGGACGGCGCCATGCGCCATTTCGGCGAGCCATCGGCGTTGACTACGGGCAGACCCGGCTTGGTCATGTCGGCGGTAAACGCGGTGTACCAGAAGATTTGCTGGGCGATGTTGCCCTGGGACGGCACCGGCCCGGACTCGGAGAAGGTCATGCCCGCCGCTTCCGGTGGCGCGTAGGCCTTGAGCCAGTCGACGTATTTCTGCGTCGCGTAGACCGCCGCCGGGCCGTTGGTGTCGCCGCCACGGGTGATGCTGGAACCCACCGGGTGGCAGTCCTCGACGCGAATCCCCCACTCGTCCACCGGCAAGCCGTTCGGGATGCCTTTGTCGCCGGCACCGGCCATGGAGAACCAGGCATCGGTGAAGCGCCAGCCCAGGGACGGGTCTTTCTTGCCGTAGTCCATGTGCCCGTAGATGCGTTTGCCGTCGATTTCCTTGACGTCTTCGCTGAAGAACTTGGCGATGTCTTCATAGGCCGACCAGTTCACCGGCACGCCCAATTCGTAACCGTACTTTTCCTTGAACTTGGCTTTCAGCTCCGGCCGCTCGAACCAGTCGGCGCGGAACCAGTAAAGGTTGGCGAATTGCTGGTCGGGCAGCTGATAGATCTTGCCGTCCGGCGCGGTGGTGAAGGAAATGCCGATGAAGTCCTTGATGTCCAGGGTCGGCGAGGTGAAGTCCTTGCCTTCGTTGGCCATCAGGTCGGTGATCGCCTCGGTCTTGCCGTAGCGAAAGTGCGTACCGATCAGGTCCGAGTCGTTGACCCAGCCGTCATAGATGCTCTTGTCCGACTGCATCACGGTTTGCAGCTTCTCCACCACGTCGCCTTCTTGCAGCAAATCGTGGGTGACCTTGATCCCGGTGATCTCGGTAAAGGCCTTGGCCAGGACCTTGGACTCATATTCGTGAGTGGTCAGGGTTTCCGAGACGACCTTGATGTTCATCCCGCGAAACGGCTGGGCGGCTTTGATGAACCACTTCAATTCCTCGAGCTGCTGATCGGCCGTCAGGGTGGACGGTTTGAATTCGCTGCCGATCCATTTTTTTGCCGCGTCTTCGTAGGCATCGGCCCAGGCCGTCGCGCTCAAACCGCTGAGTGCCAGCAGGGCTGCCAATGAAATGCTATGTCGCAGCTTATTGTTTTTGTCGAACATAGAGACCTCCTGTTTAAGTTTCGGAGCAACTTTGCCGAGCGATTCGACTAGCCCCAACGCATCACAGCCAACAGCCACACCAGGGACAACGCGGACGCCACCCAGATGCTCCAGTCGGTGACGCCGATTACCAGCAGATGCAGGTAGGCGCTGCCGAGAAGACCGATAAATAAGCGATCGCCACGGGTGGTGGCAATCGGCAACAAACCTCGCCGAAGGATGCTCGGCGAGCGCAACTCCCAGGTCGTCATGCCCACCAGAATCAGGCCAATGACGATGAAAAACACCGCTGTCGGGGCGGTCCAGCTCATCCATTCCATCATCAGTTCCTCAGACCCGGCCCAGGGCAAAGCCCTTGGCCACGTGGTTGCGAACAAACCAGATCACCAGCATGCCCGGCAGGATGGTCAACACCCCTGCCGCCGCCAGTACGCCCCAATCGATGCCGGACGCCGAGACCGTGCGCGTCATCACCGCCGCGATGGGTTTGGCGTTGACCGACGTCAGGGTCCGCGCCAGCAGCAACTCGACCCAGGAGAACATGAAGCAGAAAAACGCCGTGACACCGATCCCGGAACCGATCAGCGGGATGAAAATCTTCACGAAGAACTTCGGAAAACTGTAGCCATCGATGTAGGCCGTTTCGTCGATTTCCTTGGGCACCCCGGACATGAAGCCTTCGAGGATCCACACCGCCAACGGCACGTTGAACAAGCAGTGCGCCAGGGCCACGGCGATGTGGGTATCGAACAACCCGATGGACGAATACAGCTGGAAGAACGGCAGCAAAAACACCGCCGGAGGCGCCATGCGGTTGGTCAGCAGCCAGAAAAACAGGTGCTTGTCGCCGAGGAAGCGATACCGCGAGAACGCATAAGCCGCCGGCAGCGCCACGCTCAGGGAAATCACCGTGTTCAGGCTCACGTAGTACAGCGAGTTCAGGTAACCGGTGTACCAACTCGGGTCGGTGAAAATCACCTTGTAGTTGGCCAAGGTGAAATCCTGAGGAAACAGCGTCAAACCGCCGAGGATTTCGGTGTTGCTCTTGAAGGACATGTTCAGCAGCCAGTAGATCGGCACCAGCAGGAACAGGATGTAGATCAGCAATGGAATGAGCTTTCTTTTACTCATGGCAGACCTCAGCGGTTGGCGTCAGAGTGAGTCATGGCCGTGTAGAACAGCCAGGACACCAACAGGATGATCAGGAAATACACCAGCGAGAAAGCCGCCGCCGGGCCGAGGTCGAATTGTCCTACGGCCATTTGGGTCAAGGTCTGACTCAAGAAGGTCGTGGCATTCCCCGGACCGCCGCCGGTCAGCACGAACGGCTCGGTGTAGATCATGAAACTGTCCATGAAGCGCAACATCACCGCGATCAGCAGCACGCTCTTGAGCTTGGGCAACTGGATATGCCGGAACACCGCCCAGGACGACGCGCGGTCAATCCGCGCGGCTTGGTAGTACACGTCGGGAATGGCCCGCAACCCGGAGAAACACAACAGCGCCACCAGCGAGGTCCAGTGCCAGACGTCCATCACCAGCACCGTGACCCAGGCGTCCATGGTGTTCGACGCGTAGTTGTAGTTAATGCCCATGGCATTCAGGCTGGAACCGAGCAAACCAATATCGGCGCGGCCGAAGATCTGCCAAATGGTGCCGACCACGTTCCACGGGATCAGCAGCGGAATCGCCAGGATGATCAGCACCAGCGACGACCAGCGGCCCTTGGTGGGCATGGTCAGGGCGATGGCGATGCCCAGGGGGATTTCGATCAGCAGCACGCAGCCGGAATAGATGAACTGGCGCAGCAATGAGTCGTGCAACCGAGGATCGAGCAGCACCTGCTTGTACCAGTCGGCACCGACGAAGTAGCGGCTGGACTGGTCGAAGATGTCCTGTACCGAGTAGTTGACCACGGTCATCATCGGGATCACCGCACTGAATGCCACCAGCAGGAACACCGGCAGGACCAACCACCAGGCCTTGTTGTTTTGCACCTTGTTCATGGCTGCACCTCCAGTAGGTAATCGTCGGCATAGACCATCAACCACTGCGCCGGAAAACTGATGTACGCCGTGCCTTCGGGCACCGGTTTGTCTTCGGCCAGGCGCACTTTCAGCGGTGCGCCGTCGAGGTTCAGGGTCATGATCTTGTAGGTGCCGAGGTCTTCGATGTGTACGACTTGTGCCTGCATCGCGTCATCAAACGGCTCGTCCCACACATGCACGAACTCCGGGCGGATGCCGACCTTCAGGGTTTTCCACGGCTTGTCGGCGATTTGTTGCTGCATCGCGTCAGACAAAGGCAAGTGCGTCGAGGCGAAACCGACCCCACCGGGTTGCGGCTTCACGTCGATCAGGTTCATCCCCGGGCTGCCGATGAAATAGCCGACAAAGGTGTGGCTCGGCCGTTCGAACAATTCCCGTGGCGTGCCGAACTGTACGATCTGCCCGCCGTACATCACCGCGATCTTGTCGGCGAAGGTCGAGGCTTCGAGCTGGTCGTGGGTGACGTAGACCATGGTGATGTTGAATTGCTCGTGGATCTGCTTGAGCTTGCGCCGCAGTTTCCACTTCAGGTGCGGGTCGATCACGGTCAGTGGTTCGTCGAACAGGATCGCCGACACGTCATCGCGCACCAGCCCACGACCCATGGAGACTTTCTGTTTTTCGTCGGCGGTGAGGTTACGTGCCTTTTTGCTGAGCAGGGCCTGGAGGTCGAGCACCTCGGCAATTTCCTGCACCTTGCTGTGAATTTTCGCCTCGTTCATGCCCTGGTTTCGCAGGGGGAAGGCCAGATTGTCGAACACCGTCATGGTGTCGTAGACCACCGGAAACTGAAAAACCTGGGCGATGTTGCGCTTTTCCGGGGTCAGGTCGTTGACCACTTTGCTGTCGAACAGCACCTGGCCCTGGGACGGGCTGAGCAGCCCGGAAATGATGTTGAGCAAGGTCGACTTGCCGCAGCCCGACGGACCCAGCAAGGCATAGGCGCCACCCTGCTCCCAGATGTGGTCCATCTCGCGAATCGCGTAATCCTCGGGACCTGTCGGCGTGCGGGTGTAGCTGTGGGCGAGGTTCTGCAAACGGATTTCGGCCATCAGGCAACCCTCGCGATACGGCGACCGGGCGCCTGGACCAGCCGCCCCTGCGTATCGAACACAAACAGTTTATGGGTCGGGATATAGATGCGAATCGGCGCATCAACGTCGTATTCGTGGACGCCCGGCAAGTGCAGCACCAACAGGAAATGCTCGTTGCGTACGTGCAGGAAGGTTTCCGAACCGCTGATCTCGGCCACCTCGACCGTCACGGCGAGTTCCAGGTCGTCGTCGTTGCTCGGCACCAGCGAGATATGGCTGGGGCGCACACCAAAGCGGAACTCGCCCTCGCCCACCGGGCGCAGGTCGACGTTCAGCGGGAAGTGCACGAAGTTGGCGAAACTGACTTCGTTGCCGGCAATCCGCCCCGGCATCAGGTTGATCGGCGGTTCGGAGAACAACTCCGCCGCCAGCACCGTTTGTGGTTGGTGATAGACCTCGGAGGACTTGCCGCTCTGGATCACCCGGCCTTCGTGAAGAATGGTGGTGGTGCCGCCCAGGGCCAGGGCTTCGTTGGGCTCGGTGGTGGCGTAGATGGCGATGGTGTGCCGCGCCTTGAACAGCTCGCGCATTTCCTGGCGCAGTTCTTCGCGCAATTTGTAGTCGAGGTTGACCAGCGGTTCGTCGAACAGGATCAGCTCCGCATCCTTGACCAGCGCCCGGGCCATGGCCGTGCGTTGCTGCTGGCCGCCGGACAGTTCCAGCGGATGGCGCTGGAGGAATTTTTCGATGCGCAGCATCTTCGCGGTTTCCAGCACTTTGCTCTGGATCACTTCGTTGGAGACACCGCCCTGGCGCAACGGCGAGGCGATGTTCTCGAACACCGTCATGGTCGGGTAGTTGATGAACTGCTGGTAGACCATCGACACGTTGCGCAGGCGCACCGGGCGTTGGGTGACGTCGACGCCGTTCATCAGGATGCGCCCGCTGTCGGGCTTGTCCAGACCGGCCATCAGGCGCATGAGGCTGGTTTTGCCGGACAGCGTGCGCCCGAGCAAAACGTTGAAGGATCCGGGTTCGAAAACAAGGCACGCATCGTCGATCCAGGTCTGGCCCTCGACGGTACGGCTGACGTGCTCCAGGGTGAGTGACATGGCTCGGCCTTTTTTATTATTTGGAGTCAAGCGACCGTAGCGATAGAGCGACATTCGTGCCAGAAATCACAAGCCTTTGATCCGGCTTGAAAATCCTGAAAAACCGGCAAAAACCGCGTTCGTTGCTGAACAGAAATGAACAATCCGGACTGAACAATTGAACAGTTCGACGGTTGACAATGAACAATAGTGAACAACACTCTATTAGCACTTTTGTGCCATCTGTTGCCCTTGTAGGAGCCAGGCTTGCCGGCGAAGGCGATCTCCCTGACGCCTTCGCGGGCAAGCCTCGCTCCTACAGGGTGATGTGGCGCATCAAATGCTTTGTAACACCCATAAAAACAATAAAAGCTTTGCTCAGAGATCGACTGCCATGGCCGTACCTGCCTCGCCGCTCTCCCACGACGCCATCATCCAGGACTCCTGGTCCCGTTGCCGCGCGTTCGGGCTTGATCACCACAGCGTGCCCACCTTCGATCAACTGCCCGCCGACGGCATCGCGCAGTTGCTGGAGAGCCAGCACTCGCTGGTGCAGACCACCCATCAGGAAGTCCTGCCGTATTACGAGAACATCCTGAGCAACTCCAATTGCCTGATCATGCTCGCCGACAACCAGGGCCAGGTGCTGACGTCCTGGGGCACCCAGCGCTTTATCGAGCCGAGCCTGACCCGAGGTTTCAGCGCCGGGGCCAGTTGGATGGAGCGTTGCAGCGGCACCAATGCCATCGGCACCGCCCTGGCCTGCGAGCAAGCGGTGCACATTGAGCACGATGAACATTTCCTCAAGGCCAACCGTTTCATGACCGGTTCCGCCGCGCCGATTTTCGATGCCGAGCGCAAGGTGATCGCGGTGCTGGATGTGTCCAGCGACAGCTACCTGCCGCCGTCCCACACCCTGGGCATGGTCAAGATGATGAGCCAGACCGTGGAAAACCGGCTGATCCTCAATCTGTTCCATGGCCAGCATTTCCAACTGACGTTCAATACCGGGTTGAGCAACCTCGACAGCCAGTGGGCCGGGCTACTGATTTTCGATGAGACCGGGCAAGTGCTGTCGGCCAATCGCCGGGCTGACAATCTGCTGGGGATCAGCCTGTCGCGGGTCAGTGTCGAAAGCTTGTTTAAAGTCTCGCTGCTTGAGTTGTTGAACCAGCCCGACGGCCTGCCGTTTGCCTTGCAAGCCTCGGGGCGCAACCGTTTCCAGTGCTTGTTGAAGCGGCCGAAACAGGTGCCGATTCAGCCGCGAGTGTTTGCAGAACCAAGCGTTGCAACGCCAACAGCGATCAACCTGAACACCCTGCACTTCGGCGACAGTCGCGTGGAAAAAGCCGTGCGTCAGGCAGAACGTTTATTGGAGAAAGACATTCCGCTGCTGATCCACGGCGAAACCGGGGTCGGCAAGGAAGTCTTCGTCAAAGCCCTGCACCAGGCCAGTTCCCGCAGCAAACAACCGTTCATCGCCGTCAACTGTGCGGCGATCCCCGCCGAACTGGTCGAGTCCGAGCTGTTTGGCTATGAGAAAGGCGCGTTCACCGGTGCCAACCAGAAAGGCAGCATCGGGCTGATCCGCAAGGCTGACAAAGGCACCCTCTTCCTCGATGAAATCGGTGACATGCCGCTGCCGACTCAGGCTCGGCTACTCAGGGTTTTGCAGGAACGTTGCGTGCAACCAGTGGGCAGCAGCGAGTTGTTCCCGGTGGATATCCGGATTATTTCCGCAACCAACCGTTCGTTGCGCGAACAGGTCCAGCTCGGGCGCTTCAGGGAAGATCTCTACTACCGGATCGGCGGTTTAACTCTGGAACTGCCGCCATTACGGGAACGCAGCGACAAACAGGCACTGTTCAAGCGCTTGTGGGAGCAGCACCGGGAGCCGTCGCAATGGGCCGGATTAAGCCGTGAAGTCATGGAATTGTTCAGCCGCCATCCATGGCCGGGGAATTTGCGCCAAGTCAGCAGCGTGATGCAGGTGGCGCTGGCCATGGCCGAGGAGCAACCGGTGCGGCCCGAGCATTTACCGGATGATTTTTTTGTCGATCTGGAGATGGAACCGGTGGAGACGCCGGAGCCGTTAGCGGCGGATTTGAATGATGCCGAGGATTTGAATCGGTTGTTGCAGGCGGCCGGGGGGAATATTTCGCATTTGGCTCGCAGGTTAGGCGTTAGCCGAAACACTTTGTACAAGCGTCTGCGGCAGTGATCGTTCCCACGCGCGCGTGGGAACGATCAACGACACAATTGTAGGAGCGAGGCTTGCCCGCGAAGGCGTCAGCCCTGCCACCACCGCACTTGGAACCTGCACATAAACAAAAACCCGCACAAGGCGGGTTTTGTTCGTAACGAATTTGATCGTTCCCACGCTCTGCGTGGGAATGCAGCCCGGGACGCTCCGCGTCCCTTCCAAAGCCGAACGCAGAGCGTCCGTTGAGGCATTCCCACGCAGAGCGCGGGAACGATCATCAGTCGGCCAACCGCCAGGTCGTGCCGCCCTTGCCGTCTTCCAGCACCACGCCCATGGCGGTGAGCTGGTCGCGGATGCGGTCGGATTCGGCCCAGTCTTTACCGGCACGCGCCGCCAGACGCGCGGCAATCAGCGCATCAACCTCAGCCGCATCCACCCGGCCTTCAGCGCCGGCCTGCAAGAAGTCATCGGCTTCGAGCTGCAACACGCCCAGCACACTGGCCAGTTCTTTCAAACGCGCCGCCAGACCGGCCGCTGCATTGAGATCGCTCTCACGCAAACGGTTGATCTCGCGCACCATCTCGAACAGCACCGCGCAGGCTTCCGGCGTGCCGAAGTCGTCGTTCATCACCTGGGTGAAGCGCTCGACAAAGGCTTCGCCGCCGGCCGGCGCCACGCTCGGCAGGCCTTTCAACGCGTGGTAGAAACGTTCGAGTGCGCCCTTGGCGTCCTTGAGGTTGTCTTCCGAGTAGTTGATCGCGCTGCGGTAGTGGCTCGACACCAGCAGGTAACGCACGACTTCCGGGTGGTACTTTTCCAGCACGTCGCGAATGGTGAAGAAGTTGTTCAAGGACTTGGACATCTTCTCGCCATTGATGCGAATCATGCCGCAATGCATCCACGCGTTGGCGTAGGTCTTGCCGGTGGCCGCTTCGCTCTGGGCGATTTCGTTTTCGTGGTGCGGAAACTCCAGGTCACTGCCGCCACCATGAATGTCGAAAGTCTCGCCCAGGCAGCAGGTCGACATCACCGAGCACTCGATGTGCCAGCCCGGACGACCGTCGCCCCACGGCGAAGGCCAGCTCGGCTCGCCCGGCTTGGCGCCTTTCCACAGCACGAAGTCCAGCGGGTCCTGCTTGGACTCGTCGACTTCGATCCGCGCACCGATACGCAGGTCTTCAATTTTCTTGCGCGACAGCTTGCCGTAGCCCATGAACTTGGCGACGCGGTAGTACACGTCGCCATTGCCCGGGGCGTAGGCGTAACCCTTGTCGATCAGGGTCTGGATCATGGTCTGCATGCCAGCGATGTGATCGGTGGCCCGCGGCTCCATGTCCGGCTTGAGGATGTTGAGGCGCGCCTCGTCCTCGTGCATCGCGGTGATCATGCGTTCGGTCAGCACGTCGAACGGCTCGCCGTTCTCCTTGGCCCGATTGATGATCTTGTCTTCAATGTCGGTGATGTTGCGCACATACGTCAGGTTATAACCGCTAAAACGCAACCAGCGGGTCACCAGGTCAAACGCGACCATGCTGCGGCCGTGGCCAATGTGGCAGTAGTCGTACACGGTCATCCCGCAGACGTACATGCGCACATTGTTGCCATCCAGCGGCTTGAACACTTCTTTGCTCTTGGTGAGCGTGTTGTAGATCGTTAGCACTTTATTTGTTTCCTTGAATCACTGGCCCCACGAATCACGCAAGGTCACGGTACGGTTGAAAACCGGAGCGCCCGGTTTCGAGTCCTTGATATCCGCGCAGAAGTAACCTTCGCGCTCGAACTGGAAACGGTCTTCCGGCTGTGCATTGCCCAGCAAGGGTTCAGCACGACAACCGGTGAGAACTTGCAGCGAGTCAGGGTTGATGTTGTCCAGGAAACTGGCGCTGTCTTCCGCCTTTTCAGGGTTCGGCGAACGGAACAGACGATCGTACAGGCGCACTTCGCACTCGATGCTGGCCGCTGCCGGCACCCAGTGCACCACGCCTTTGACCTTGCGGCCTTCAGGATTCTTGCCCAGTGTTTCCGGATCGTAGGAGCAACGCAGTTCGACGATGTTGCCATCGGCGTCCTTGATCGCTTCATCGGCACGGATCACGTAGCTGCCGCGCAGACGCACTTCGCCGTTCGGCTCCAGGCGCTTGTAGCCTTTTGGCGGCTCTTCCATGAAGTCATCGTGGTCGATGTAGATTTCACGGGCGAACGGCAACTGGCGCACGCCCAGTTCTTCTTTCTGCGGATGACGCGGCAGTTCGAGGTTCTCGACCTGGTCTTCCGGATAATTGGTAATCACCACTTTCAACGGACGCAGCACGCACATGGCGCGCGGAGCGTTCTGGTCCAGATCCTGACGGATGCTGAACTCGAGCATGCCGAAATCGACGACGCCGTCAGAACGGTTGGTGCCGACCATGTCGCAGAAATTGCGGATCGACGCAGGCGTGTAGCCACGGCGGCGGAAGCCCGACAGCGTGGACATGCGCGGATCGTCCCAGCCGAACACGTGCTTTTCATCGACCAGTTGCTTGAGCTTGCGCTTGCTGGTGATGGTGTAGTTCAGGTTCAAACGGCTGAATTCGTACTGGCGCGGGTGCGCCGGCACTGGCAGCGCGTCGAGGAACCAGTCGTACAGCGGACGGTGGCTTTCGAACTCCAGGGTGCAGATCGAGTGGGTGATGCCTTCGATGGCGTCCGACTGACCGTGGGTGAAGTCGTAGTTCGGGTAGATGCACCACTTGTCGCCGGTCTGGTGGTGATGGGCGTGGCGGATGCGGTACATGATCGGATCGCGCAGGTTCATGTTCGGCGAGGCCATGTCGATCTTGGCCCGCAGCACGCGTGCGCCGTCCTGGAATTCGCCGGCCTTCATGCGGGCGAACCAATCCAGGTTTTCTTCCACGGAACGGTCACGGAACGGGCTGTTCTTGCCCGGCTCGGTCAGGGAGCCGCGGTATTCCTTGGCTTGCTCCGGGCTCAGGTCATCGACGTAGGCCTTGCCGGCCTTGATCAGCTCGACGGCCCAGTCGTGCAACTGGTCGAAATACTGCGAGGCGTAGCGCACTTCACCGGACCATTCGAAGCCCAGCCATTTGATGTCGCTTTCGATCGCGTCGATGTATTCCTGGTCTTCCTTGGCCGGGTTGGTGTCGTCGAAACGCAGGTGCGTGACGCCGCCAAATTCCTGGGCCAGGCCGAAGTTCACGCAAATCGACTTGGCGTGACCGATGTGCAGGTAGCCGTTGGGCTCAGGCGGGAAACGGGTGACGATCTGCGTGTGCTTACCCGAGTCCAGGTCCGCCTGGATGATCGGGCGCAGGAAATTGACCGGCACGGCAG
The DNA here is from genome assembly GCF_055179735.1 of Pseudomonas sp. Emmai. Taxonomy (NCBI): domain Bacteria; kingdom Pseudomonadati; phylum Pseudomonadota; class Gammaproteobacteria; order Pseudomonadales; family Pseudomonadaceae; genus Pseudomonas; species Pseudomonas sp. Emmai. The sequence goes on from NZ_CM143685.1 coordinate 4,914,727, forward strand.
GGCCAGTCTTGGAATTCGAGGTAGGGTCGACAGTGGGCTTGCTCATAGGATCCTTGAACGTACGAGTGCGCGGCCGGAACTAAAGGCCTGACAAAACAAAGCCGCTATCATAGCCGATGCTGTCAAGCCGCTGACAGAGCAGGCCCTAAATCAGGTGCGTTTAATCCACCTGTTTTGAAAAACTGCCTCGAAATTAACGCCTGTCGCGCTAAACTGCGCACCTTGGTTGATACCGACCAGACCGGTTGCGGGCTCAAATGCCCCGAAACCCACGAATTTCTTGAAAGAGTGCCGATCATGACCCAAGTCAAACTGACCACCAACCACGGCGACATCGTCCTGGAACTGAACGCTGAAAAAGCACCGGTTACCGTTGCCAACTTCATCGAATACGTCAAAGCCGGCCACTACGAAAACACCGTTTTCCACCGTGTAATCGGCAACTTCATGATCCAGGGCGGCGGTTTCGAGCCAGGCATGAAAGAAAAGAAAGACAAGCGCCCAAGCATCCAGAACGAAGCCGACAACGGTCTGCCGAACGAGAAGTACAGCGTGGCCATGGCTCGCACCATGGAGCCGCATTCGGCGTCCGCCCAGTTCTTCATCAACGTGGCTGACAACAGCTTCCTGAACCACAGCGCCAAGACCACTCAGGGCTGGGGCTACGCGGTCTTCGCCAAAGTGGTTGCCGGCACTGAAGTCGTGGACAAGATCAAAGGTGTTTCCACCACCATGAAATCCGGTCACCAAGACGTACCAGCAGACGACGTGATCATCGAGAAAGCCGAGATCATCGAAGCGTGATACTGCTGATTTCAGACTTGCATCTGGAAGAGGAGCGCCCGGACATTACCCGGGCGTTTCTGGATTTGCTCGCCGGACGCGCCCGCTCGGCGAGTGCGTTGTACATCTTGGGTGACTTTTTCGAGGCGTGGATTGGCGACGATGCCATGACGCCCTTTCAGCGTTCCATCTGCCAGGCCCTGCGCGATCTCAGCGACAGCGGCACGGCCATTTTTCTGATGCACGGCAATCGCGACTTCATGCTCGGCAAGGCCTTTTGCAAACAGGCCGGCTGCACGCTGTTGAAGGACCCGAGTGTCGTGCCGTTTTACGGCGAGCCGGTGCTGTTAATGCACGGCGACAGCCTCTGCACCCGCGACGTCGGCTATATGAAGCTGCGTCGCTATCTGCGTAACCCCGTCACCCTCTTTATCCTCCGGCACCTGCCCCTGAGCACCCGGCATAAACTGGCGCGCAAACTGCGTAGCGAAAGCCGGGCGCAGACGCGGATGAAGGCCAATGACATTGTCGATGTCACGCCCGAGGAAGTGCCGCGGGTCATGCAGGCGTTCGGCGTGAAAACCCTGATTCACGGGCATACCCACCGTCCCGCGATTCACAAGCTGCAGATTGGCGAACAAGCGGCCAAGCGCATTGTGCTGGGGGATTGGGATCGTCAGGGGTGGGCGTTGCAGGTGGATGAGCAAGGGTTTGCGCTGGCGCCCTTCGACTTCGCCCCGCCACCGCAATTGGCAGCCCCTTCTGTGTGATCGTTCCCACGCAGAGCGTGGGAACGATCATCCGCGGCGTGCTTAGTGACCGCTGGCAGCAGGCCCGGCTTTCGCCGCAAACGGTGGCTTGGCCAGCCACACAATCAGCATCAACCCCATGAACCCCCACCCAAGCAACGTGAAGTAATCCACGGTGGAGAGCATGTACGCCTGGCTGGTCAGCACGTGATCGAGCTGCGCATACGCCGGGGTACTCGCCCCGCCCAGGGTGTTCAAGGCATCCCGGGTCGGTTGGTCGTAGGTAGTGATGCTTTCGCTCAAGTAAGCGTGGTGTTGATCCGCCCGACGAATCCAGATCCACGTAGTCAACGACGCCGCAAAACTACCGCCCAAGGTCCGCAGGAAGGTCGCCAGGCCCGCGCCGTCGGCGATCTGGCTCGGCGGCAGGTCCGACATCAAAATGCTCAAGGTCGGCATAAAGAACAACGCCACGCCAATCCCCATGAACAGTTGCACTAGGGCGATGTGCTGGAAGTCCACTTCGTTGGTGAAGCCGGCGCGCATGAAGCAGCTCAAGCCAATCGCCAGGAACGCCAGCCCGGCCAGCAGGCGCAGGTCGAATTTGTGCGCGTACTTGCCGACAAACGGCGACATCAGCACCGGCAGAATCCCGATCGGCGCCACCGCCAGGCCCGCCCAGGTGGCGGTGTAGCCCATCTGGGTTTGCAACCATTGCGGCAGGATCAGGTTGATGCCAAAGAACCCGGCGTAGCCCAGCACCAACACGATGGTGCCGATGCGGAAGTTGCGATAAGCGAACAACCGCAGGTTCACCACCGGGTGCTTGTCGGTCATTTCCCAGATGATGAACACCGCCAGGGCAATCACCGAAATCGCCGCACCTATGATGATGAAGTTCGATTCGAACCAATCCAGGTCGTTGCCTTTATCGAGGATCACCTGCAACGCGCCGACGCCAATGATCAGCGTGATCAACCCCACGTAATCCATCGGCTGGCGACTGGTTTCCACCGGACGCGCCTTGAGCTGGGACCGCACCACCATCACCGCGAAAATCCCGATCGGCACGTTGATAAAGAAGATCCACGGCCAGCTGTAACTGTCAGTAATCCAGCCACCCAGGATCGGACCGGCAATCGGCGCCACCACCGTGACCATCGCCAGCAACGCCAGGGCCATGCCGCGCCTGGCCGGGGGGTACACCGCGATCAGCAGCGTCTGGGTCATCGGGTACAACGGCCCGGCCACCAGGCCTTGCAGCACACGGAAACCGATCAGTTCCGGCATCGAGGTCGAGATACCGCAGAGAAACGAGGCCAGCACAAACAGAATCGTGGCCCAGAGAAACAGTTTCACTTCGCCGAAACGCCGACTGAGCCACCCGGTCAGCGGCAGCGCAATCGCGTTGCTCACGGCAAACGAAGTGATCACCCAGGTGCCCTGCTCCGAACTCACGCCCAGGTTGCCGGAAATCGTCGGCAAGGCCACGTTGGCGATGGTGGTGTCGAGCACTTGCATGAAAGTCGCCAGCGACAAGCCAATGGTGCTGAGCAGCAGGCTGGGCGGCGTGAAAGACGCGTTATTGCTCATCGCTAATCCTATGGAACCGGGTGGGCGCGGCGCCTGTTAAAGTCGCAGCTGACCTTGTGGGAGCCTTTGTGGCGAGGGAGCTTGCTCCCGCTGGGTCGCGAAGCGGCCCCAAAAGCTTTACGACTGCTTCGCAGTCGAGCGGGAGCAAGCTCCCTCGCCACAAAAGCCTGCTCCCACAGGGTTAGTGTCAGCGTTGCGCGGTCTTGCTGACCGCTGCGCTGTTGTCGTGGATCAACTGCGTGATCATCGCGTCGGCCTCGGCCAACTGACGGTCATAGACGTTGGTGCTGAACGAGGCCTTTTGTGGTGGCTGTTGCGCCAGCACCGGGCCGCTCTGGTCGTGCAGGTTCACATCCACCTGAGTCGACAGGCCAACCCGCAATGGATGCTTGGCCAGTTCTTCGGCGTTGATATGAATCCGCACCGGCACACGCTGCACGATCTTGATCCAGTTACCGGTGGCGTTCTGCGCGGGCAGCAAGGCAAACGCACTGCCGGTGCCGGCACCGAGGCTGTCGATGGTGCCGCTGAACTTCACGTCGCTGCCGTACAGGTCGGCTTCGATGTCCACCGGTTGCCCGATGCGCATGTCACGCAGTTGGGTTTCCTTGAAGTTGGCGTCGATCCACAGTTGATCCAGCGGGATCACCGCCATCAGCGCGGTACCTGGTTGAACTCGCTGACCCAGTTGCACCGAGCGCTTGGCCACGTAACCGGTGACCGGCGCAATCAAGGTGCTGCGGGAGTTGTTCAAGTAGGCCTGACGCAATTGCGCGGCGGCGGACATCACGTCCGGGTGCGAGGAAACCACCGTGTCATCCACCAAAGCGCTGGTGGTCTTGAGCTGTTGCTGAGCATTGGCCAGGGCGTTTTGCGCCGAGGTCAGGTCGTCGCGGGCGTGGGACAGTTCTTCCTGGGAAATCGCGCCGCCGGCGGCGAGGTTTTTCCGGCGGTTGAAGTTGTCCTGGGCTTTTTGCACGTTGGCCTGCTGGGCATTGACCTGGGCGCGCATGCCGTCGACGTTGCTGTACAAGCCACGCACCTGACGTACGGTGCGGGCCAGGTTGGCCTGGGCACTTTGCAAACCGACTTCGGCGTCGTTCGGGTCGAAGTTGACCAGCACCTGGCCTTCGTGGACCAGATCGCCATCATCGGCGCCGATGCTGACCACGGTGCCGGTGACCAGCGGCGTGATTTCCACCACGTTACCGTTCACATAGGCGTCGTCGGTGCTCTCGTTCCAGCGCCCGTAGAGTTCGTGATAAGCCCAGACGCCGAGGCCCGCGAGGATCACCAGGATCGCCAGCACGGTCAGCATGACTTTGCGTTTGCGTGGGTTGCTCGTGTCTTGAGCGTTTTCAGGAGCATTTGTAGTTTCGGCAGTGGCCATGACAAGTACCTTGAATTAGTTGTTCAGCTTGGCTGAAGCTGGATTGGCCGAGGCGAGGGTTTCAGCCTGGAAGCCGCCACCGAGCGCCTGCATCAGTTGGATCGACAGGTCGATCTGCTCGGCATTCAGGTTCGCCAGTTGGCGCTGGGCCTGGAGCAATTGCTGTTCGATGCTGAGCACGTCCAGGTAATTGCCGATGCCGGAACCGTAGCGCTGGACCACGGTGTTGTAAGAGTCCTGGGCAATTTCGGTGGCGTGTTGCTGGGCACCGATCTGCCGGCCGATATCGCGCAACTGGTTGATGGTGTCGCTGACATCCCCCAGCGCCTTGACCAGGCTCTTGTTGTACTGCGCCACCGCCAGGTCGTAATCGGCATCGCGGGCATCGAGGTTGGCGCGCAGGCGGCCGCCGTCGAAGATCGGCACCGAAATGGTCGGGGCAATGTTGAAGAAGCGACTGGCCGAACCGAACATCGCGTCACCCAATAAGGATTCGGCACCGGCGGCCGCCGTCAGGTTCAAGTTGGGATAGAACTGGGTCTTGCTCGCGGCGATGTCCTTGCTCGCGGCTTCGACCCGCCAGCGTGCGGCGACCAAGTCCGGGCGACGACCGAGCAATTCCGCCGGCAGCACCGACGGCAACGCCACGGCGCTGGCCTGAAGGATTTTCGGCCGGGCGATTTCATTGCCGCGATCCGGGCCTTTACCGAGCAGCACGGCCAAGGCGATTTTCGCGCTGTTCAGGCGTTTTTCCGCATCGATCAGGCTGGCTTCGGAGCTGGCTTCCAGGCTTTCGGTTTGCTGGAACTGGTACTGGCTGTCAATCCCGGAACTCAGGCGCCGCTGGCTCAGGTCGAGCATTTGTTTGGTGCGCTTGAGGTCTTCGCTGGCCAGGTCATACACGATGTGCGCCTGGCCCAGATCGCTGTAGGCGCGGGCGACGTCGGCGGACAAGGTCAGTTGCGCGGCCTGCTGGTCGACTTCGGCAGCGCGGGCCTGGCCCAACGCGGCTTCCCAGGCGTCACGCTGACCGCCCCAGAGGTCGAAGTTGTAATTGAAACTGGCGCTGATGTTACGCACGGTGGCGTAGGCATCGCCCTGCCCGCGCGGGTCTTGATCCTTGGCCAGACGCGAGCGGCTGACACCGGCGCTGGCATCGAGGGTCGGCATGCGCGCAGCATCGGCAGCATAGGCAGCGGCGCTGGCCTGGTGCGCGCGGGCTTCGGCGATTTGCATGTCCGGGCTGTCGTGCAGGGCTTCGCGGATCAGGCCGTCGAGCTGTGGGTCGCCGAGGCTTTTCCACCAGTCGCTTTTCGGCCAGGCTGCCGGGGACAGGGTCACGCCGCTCAGGGATTGCCCGGCCTTAAGGGTTTTCGCATCGACACTTTTGCCTTCGGTGTTCAGGCCGCTGTAGCTGGCGCAACCGGCCAGGATCATCGAGACCAGCACCAGGCTCAGGCCTGTACGCAAGGTTTTACTGCTCATTTGTCACCTACCCGCAGCAAAGTGATCGAGTCACCGGCTGCCACCAAGATTTTCTTCAGGATCCGTTCCAGGGTTTGCAACTCGTCCGGGGTGATGGCGCCGGCCAGTTCGTTCATGGCATCGGCGCCGATGTCCGGCAGGCGGTCAGTCAACTGCTGGCCTTGTTCGGTCAGCACCAGTTGCACCTGTCGGCGGTCGGCTTCGGAGCGTTGGCGGGCGAGGAAACCTTTCTGTTCCAGGCGATCAAGCATGCGCGTCATCGAACCGCTGTCCAGGGACAGGTGCCGGCAGAGTTCGGCCGGGGTATCGACGCCGAACTGGGCCATGATGATCAGCACTTTGAACTGCGCGGCGGTGATGCCGTGGGGTTCCATGTGCGTGTCGATGATCCGGTCCTTGAGCAACGCGGCGCGCCCGAGCAGGAGGCCGAGATGGCAATGCTTGAATTGTTCAGGGGTGAAATGCTTCATCTGACCACCAATTAGCTGCCTAGGCAGAGAATGTATGTCGAGATGTTACTGCCTAGGCAGCGAATGTCAACGTAATAGTTAGGATGCTTTGTATTTAGCTGATAAATGGCAGACGTGCAGACGCCGCAAACACCCGTGGCGAGGGGGCTCGCCCCCGTTCGGCTGCGCAGCAGTCGTCGCTTTGATCGTTCCCACGCTCTGCGTGGGAATGCAGCCAGTGACGCTCTGCGTCACGATTCAAGAACGGAACGCGGAGCGTCCCGGGAGGCATTCCCACGCAGAGCGTGGGAACGATCAGGTGTGAGGGGTTTAGAAATCCCGTTTGTAGAAGATGTCCAGCGAACTCGCCACGCCACCGGCGGCTTCGAGATACACCTTCTTGCTCAGCTTGTAACGCAGGGCAATGGTGTTGGCCGGCTCAAACACGCCAACGCCATAGCGCAAGCTGAGCTTCTCGGAGATGTTGCCGCTGGCCACCACGCTGGTGGTGTTGCCGCTGCCCTGGGTGTCGAGCTGGAAGTCCTGAATGCCCAGGTCCTTGGCCAAACCGCTGGTCACCCCCGAACTGCCCATCAACCCTAAGCCAAGGGCGGCCTGGGCGAGCATGTTGTTGTCTTCGCCGGTGGTGCTCAACGGACGCCCGAGCACCAGATAGGACAACGCCTGCTCCTGGCTCATGGCCGGTTCGGAGAAGATCTGGGTGGTCGGCTGCTCGGCGCTGCCGCTCAGGCGAATACCGGCGATCACATCATCCGTCTGGCGAATTGCTTCGATGTCCAGGTACGGTTGATCCAGCGGCCCGGCAAACAGCAGTCGCGCACGTCGCACCGTCAGGCGCTGGCCATACGCGCGATACCGACCATCGTTGAGCCAGAGTTCGCCGCGAGTGTCCATGTTGTCGCCGATGTGCACGTGCCCTTGCAGGTTCGCGGTCAGGCCAAACCCGGCAAAGCTGAGTTTGTCCTCGCCAACCACCACATCGATGTCCATTTTCATGGCGACGGGCGGTTTGCCTTCCTCGGTCTGCGCACCGACGATGATCGTGTCGTCGGAGACTTTGACCGTCGATGGCGGCAACTCGCGCACGGTGATTTCGCCCTTGGGCACCAGCACTTTGCCGGCGATGGCCAGTTCGTCGCCTTTCATCGAAATCTTCAAATCCGGTGCCACTTCGAGCTTGGCGTAAGGCTCGACGATGACCGGCAATTGCGTGCCTTTGAGCGCCAGATCCACCACCAGCGCCTGACCCCAGGCGATGTTGCCGTTCAAGCTGCCCTGCCCGCTCTTGCCGCTTTTCCAGCCGCCATTCAATTGCACGGTTTCGCCGGCAATCACCGCTTTCACCTGCAAGTCTTGCAGCTCCATCGGCAATTCAGCCCCGGATACTTCGCCATCACTGAGCAGCAGATTGCCGTTGACCAGCGGCGCCAGCAGCCCGCCGGACAAGGTGCCGCTGCCATTCAAACGCCCGGTGAGCTTCTCGACCATCGGCACAAACGGCCGCGCCACCGAGAGGTCCAGACCGTTGAGGCGGAACGAGCCGGTCAGCGGTTTGTTCTTGGCCAGCGGGTTGATCTGCGCCTGCACCATCAACTCGCCGAGCTTGCCGCCAACGAAGTTGAGGTCGGTGTCGATGCGTTTTGGCGTGAGTTTGCTGGTGAGTTTCAGGGTCTGGTACGGGAAGTCCAGCCACTGATCCTTCTCTTTCATGCGCAAGGTGCCGCCGCTGGCATCGATGCTGATTTGGCCGTTGGGCCCGCTGGCCGGCAGGTCCAGTTGCAGGTCGGCGTTGAGTTTGCCCTTCCAGGCAAAGTCCTTGGGCAACCACTGGGCGAGGCTGTCGATCGGGAATTGCTTGAGGTGATAACGCAGCTTCGGTTCCGGCATCAGCCGTTGGTCTTCACCGCAAAAGCTGGCCGGACCGGACATCCAGCAATGGGCGCCGAAGTTGATTTTGCCGTCGGCCAATCGCTCAAGCTTGGCCGGGCCTTGCAGCTTCCAGTCCTGGCCGCCGGCCTGGATATCGCCGCTGGCCAGGCGTCCGCGCCAGCTACCCTTGTCCAGCGCGCCGTCGAGGCCGAGGGCCAGTTTCAACTGGGGGCCTCGCAGGTCGAGGCTGAGTTTCTGGTTCTTGATATCGCCCTGGCCGCTGGCGGTCAGCGTCCCGAGCGAAGTTTCACCCGCCTGAATGCCGCTGCCCTTGAGGTCGATCTTCGCCCGTTGGGCACTGTCGAGGGTGGCGTCGAGGTTCAGGCTTTGCAGGCGATTGTCTTCGAAGGCCAGTTGCGAACCTTGCAGGCCGAGCTTGCCTTGAGGTGCCTTGAGTGTGCCGGCGACATCGACCCGGCCGTTGAGCTGACCGCGCAGTTGCGGCCAGAGCTGAGCCAGGCGCGGCAGCTTGATATCGATCTGCCCGGCGAGTTTCTGTTGCAGACTGCCCTTGCCGTTGATGCTGTTGTCACCGAGGCGAATCTGCAAGGCATTGAGGTTCCACTGCTCGCCGGCGCCATCGGCCTTGGCCTGGATCACCGCCGGTTGGCCGCGCAGTTTGCCTTTCAAATCGAGGTCAGCGCTCAGGCTGAGTTGTTCATTCTTCATCTCGCCTTTACTGCGCAACGGCCCGGCCAACGTACCCGGCAATTCCGCCATCCAGTACGCCGGGTTGATCGCCGACAGGTCCAGCGCCGTGTCCCAGGCAATGCCATCGGCAAATTGCAGGTTCAGGTGCCCTTCGGCCTTGCCCTGCCCGGCTTCGAGCTGGAATTGTTGCAGGTAGATTTTCGTCAGGTCGCCGGCGAACGGACTGCTCATCGTGAACGCCCCGGCCGGGCCATCCAGTGCGGCTTTGAAGTTACCCAGGTATTGGCCGTCGGTGTAGGAGACTTCGCCGTTGAAGCTGCGCAACGCGACTTGCGGCTCGTCGATCAGCGGATAGAGGCGATGCCACGGGAAGTCCAGCCAGTCGATTTTCGCTTGCGCGGTAAGCCCTTTGCTCCAGTCGAGGTTGCCCGTGAGCTTGAGACTTTGCTTGTCGTTGGCGGTCAGGTCGAGCCCGGCAATCTGCGCGCCCTTGGCGTCGACCTTGCCTTGCAACAACAGCGCGACCGGGCCTTGTTCGGCGGGCAGCGTGGCTTTGCCGAGCAGTTGATAACCGTTTTTCAAGTCACCGACCCCGGTGAGTTCCAGTTGATTGAGTTGCAAGGTGTCCGGCAGATCGGCGGCGGGTTTGAAGCCGTCGGCGGTGATTCGCACCTTGGCCGGCAGGTTTTCCACCAGCGGTTGCAGTTCGCCGGTCAGTTGCCCGTCCAGATAACCGCTGCTGTCAGCTTTCAGGTTCAGGGTTTTCAGCAGATCGCCGTCGACTTTAAGCGCCAGGGTCCAGGGCGCGGGGGTGGCCAGGGTCAGTTTGCCTTCAGCGCTCAACGGCCAGTTACCGCCGGGTTGCAGCGAACCGGAGAGGTTCAGGCTCAGGTCGTCGCGCTGCAATTGCACCGAGTCGATCTGCATGCCCTTTTCGGTCCAGTGCGCCGCCAGTTGCAAGCCCCGCAGTTCTTCGCTGCCGTTGAACAGCAGGCTGCCAACCTTGACGTCGCCCAGCTCAATCGCCAGCGGCAGTTTCAAATCCGGAAGCGTGATCGGGCCGCTGCTTTCTTCCTCGGCGCCCGGCGGGAATTGCAGGCTAACCTGATCGGCCTGCAATTGCTCGATGCACAGGGTCATGCGCGTCAGGCACAGCGGCGACCAGGCGAAAATCACCTGCTTCAGCTCAACCCGGCTGCTGTCCTGCTGCCACAGCAGATGATCGGCGCTCCACTGCCCGCCCAAGCGGCCCTGGAAATTCTCCACGGTCAAACCCGGCACAAAACCCAGTGCCCAGCGACTGCCGGTCGCCGTGCCGAGCACCGTGGCGATGGCCAACACGATCAGCATCAGCAGCGCCAGGAGCGCGGCCAACGATATTTTCAAACCACGCTTCACAACTCAGGCCCCATGGAAAAGTGCAGTCGAATGCCGCCGTCGTCGTCCATCGCGTGGGCCAGGTCGAGGCGGATCGGCCCTACCGGCGAGACCCAGCGCACGCCGATACCGACACCGGTCTTGAGGTTCGGCAATTCGAGTGTGTTGAAGGAGTTGCCCTGGTCGATGAACGTCGCGACCCGCCATTTTTCGGCGATGGAATATTGATACTCGACGCTGCCGGCAATCATGTAACGACCACCGATGCGGTCGCCCTCGGAGTTTTCCGGGGACAGGCTTTGATAGTCGTAGCCGCGCACGCTCTGGTCGCCACCGGCGAAGAAGCGCAACGACGGCGGCACCGATTTGTAGCCGTTGGTGGCGCTGCCGCCGACCTGAACTCGCCCGAGGAATCGGTGTTTGTCGAACACCGTGGTCAAGCCTTTGACCAGCGCGGTGCCGTACAGCAGGTTGGTGTCCGAGCCCAGCCCTTCCTTGGCGACTTTGGTTTCGAAAGTCAGGCGATAGCCGTTGTGCGGGTCGATGCGGTTATCGCTTTTCAGATAGGAATAGCTGACGCCCGGCATCAGCAAGGTGCTCAGGCCCGAGTCATCGCCGAGGGTGTATTCCTCGCGCTGCCATTTGAGCGACACCACCCGTTGCCAGCCGCTGGGCAACTTGCTGTGCCACTCGGGGCCGAGGGTCAGCAGCTTGCTCAGGCTGTCGGTGTCGGCGATTTCTTCATATTGATAACCGGCGGCCCAGCGCAGTTTGTCGGTGAGCGGTGGGTCCAGGGGAATGTCGTAGAACACCCCGACGTTCTGCCGTGGCGCCGACAGTTCGGCTTCCCAGCCATAGCTGTCGCCCTGGGGGTTGACCCAGTGCCGGGTCCAGTTGGCCTTGATGCGTGGGCCGACGTCGGTGGAGTAACCCAGGCCGAGGCCCATGGTGCGCGGCTTGCGGGTGTCGAGTTTGACCGCCACCGGGATCACATCGTCCTTGGACGCCGTCGGTGCTGCGTCCACCCGCACGCCTTCGAAATAGCCGCTCGATTGCAGGGCCTGGTTGAGTTCGGCGATCAGTTCGGAGTCATAGGGCGCGCCGGCCTTGAATGGGACCATGCGTTGCAGCAGGTCTTCGTCGAACGGCGTGTCGCCTTCGAACGTGACTTTGCCCAGGGCGTAGCGCGGGCCGCTGTCGTAGATCAGCTCGACGTCGGCCACACCGGCACGCGGGTCCACCAATAGTTTCTGGCTGGTGAAGCGTCCGCTGAAAAAGCCGAAGCGCGAGGCCTGGTTCTGGATCAGGCGCTTGGCGTCTTCGTAATGACCGTGATTGAGCACCGCGCCCGGCTTGAGCAGCTCCGGGGGCGGTGCACGAAAAGATTTGAGCGAGGCGGCAGGCCCGTCGATGCGCACGGTAACGTTGCGCAAATGGATCGGTTCGCCGGGATCGATGTTCAGGGTCAGGCGCGGCTTCTCGCCGCCCTTCACTTCGCTGTCGATTTGCGGCTGGTAATAGCCCAAGGCCTGGGCGGCCTTGCGCGCCTGTTCCTCGGCGCCGCGACTGAAGCGCAGCAAAGCTTCTTCGTCACGATCGCCGAGGCTGCCGATATAGCCCTCTATATTGGCTTTCAGTTCATCGTTGGACGGTTTGATCCGCACCGCCAATTCACTTTGCGCCAGCGCCGTGCAGCTGGATAACAGCATGAGCACGCCACTGGTAAATCTTCCTGGAAACTTCATAGGCGCGGATGCTATCACGAGCTTGGGAGCGTGATAGAGCCTGGGGTGCCGGGAAAGTTCTACCGTTAAGCCGTTGCTGTTTGTAACACCTGGGGATTGGCGTGAAAAAACACGTGCTCGCGGATCGGTCCTACCGCCACTTCGCCGATTTCCTCATAGCCCTGACGCTTATAGAACTCCAGATAGCGAGGATTCCCAGTGTCGAGGATCACACCTTGAGAGTTTTCATCCACGGCGCACCAGTTGTGGACGGCTTGCAGCAGTTGTTCGCCGAAGTGTTTGCCCTGGAATTGCGGGTGAATCCCCAGCAATGGCAGCATGTGCACCGCATCGGATGGCGCGCAGGCGCTGACGGCTTCGTGGTATTCGAGGTAGCGTCGGGTGCAGCGAAAACCGGTGCTGAGCACCATGCGCAGGCGCCAGGCCCAGCTTTCGGTGATGCCCAGGCGACGTTGCGGCGGCGCGATCAGGGCGATGCCGATCAAGCGGTCATTGACCAGCAGGCCGATGGCGGGCAGATCCTGGAGAAAATGTTGTTTGACCAGTTCGCGCACGGTGGCACGTACGCGCTGTTCGTAGCCGGGGCGCTCGGCTTCGAACAGGTAGCCGAAAGTCGGCTCATGCCGGTAAGCCTGGTACAGCAAGGAGCGCGCTTCGCGGGAGTAGCCGCTGTCGAGCATGTGGATATCGGCAATGGCGGTCGAGGTTTCAGGCATATCGGTAAATCTCCCCGGGGCACCGTTCAAATGACGGCACTCTTCTGGTTACGAGCCTATAGCGCTGCCACAGTTCCTTGCTGATCCGAATCAGTGTTGCGGCTTGGAGCCGGCCCGCTCCCACACAGGTATAGACCATAACCTGCCGCCAAACACGAATCCCCTTACCCCAACACTGGCCCCATTCCTACATGTCAGCTAGCATCGCCCTTTTGCCAGGACTGCCGACCATGAAGATCGTCTCCTTCAACATCAACGGGCTGCGCGCTCGCCCGCATCAGCTGGCGGCGCTGATTGAAAAGCATCAACCGGACGTCATCGGCCTGCAGGAAACCAAGGTCCACGACGACCAATTCCCGCTGGCCGAGGTTCAGGCCTTGGGCTACCACGTGTATTTCCACGGGCAAAAGGGCCATTACGGCGTCGCCCTGCTCTCGCGCCAGGAACCGATTGCCCTGCATAAAGGCTTCGCCACCGATGAAGAAGACGCGCAGCGGCGCTTTATCTGGGGCACGTTCGCCGACGCCAATGGCGTGCCGGTGACGATCATGAACGGCTATTTCCCCCAGGGCGAAAGCCGCGACCACCCGACCAAGTTCCCGGCCAAGCAACGTTTCTACAACGATTTGCAGCACCTGCTGGAAAGCCAGTTCACGAATGAACAGCCGCTGGTGGTGATGGGCGACGTGAACATTTCCCCGGAAGACTGCGACATTGGCATCGGCCCGGACAACATGAAACGCTGGCTGAAAACCGGCAAGTGCAGCTTCCTGCCGGAAGAACGCGAGTGGATGGCGCGCCTGAAGAACTGGGGCCTGGTGGACAGCTTCCGCCACCTGAACCCGGACGTGGCCGACCGTTTCAGCTGGTTCGACTACCGCAGCCGCGGGTTTGAAGACGAGCCAAAACGCGGGTTGCGGATCGACGTGATCATGGCGTCCCACGGGTTGATGCCGCGGGTGAAGGATGCGGGGGTGGATTACGATCTGCGGGCGATGGAAAAACCTTCGGATCATGCGCCGATCTGGCTTGAATTGAGCTGATCCGGTTCGACTGATCGCTCACACGCTCTGCGTCACATTCAACAGCGGAACGCGGAGCGTCCCCGGATGCACTCCCACGCAGAGCGTGGGAACGATCAGTGTCATCTTTCGGAAACCTTACTGACTTATTCTCCCGGCACTTCCTTTGGCTTATTAAGGTGCCGGCATGACGCTGCGCGTAATGTTCCTGTTAATGGTGTGTCTCAGCGTGCCGTTAACGGCCACCGCCAGTGAGTTGCCGACGCCCGACCACGGCCCGGTGCTACGCATCCAGGGTTCCAACACCATTGGCGCAGACCTGGGCCCGGCGCTGGTCGAAGGGCTGATGCAGGAACAAGGCCTGCTCAAGGTGCACAGCGAAACCCCGGACAAGGCCAACGAACAAAGGATCGTCGGGCAAACGGCCCAGGGTCGCCGGGTGGTGATCGAAGTCGCAGCCCACGGTTCCAGCACCGGTTTTACCGCCCTGAAAAACGCTACCGCCGACCTGGCCGCCTCGTCCCGGCCGATCAAAGACAGCGAACTGGCAGACCTCAAATCCCTGGGCGACCTGAAAAGCCCCAGCGCCGAGCAAGTCATCGCCATCGATGGCCTGGCAATCATCCTGCACCCGCAAAACCCGCTGAATCAGCTCAACACCGAACAACTGGCGCGCATCTTCAGTGGCGAGGCCAGCACGTGGGAAGAACTCGGCGGTATCGGTGGGACGATTCATCTGTATGCGCGGGATGATCAGTCGGGCACCTACGACACGTTCAAGGAACTGGTCCTCAGCCGGCGTGGGAAAAGTCTGAGCAGCGCGGCGAAACGTTTCGAGTCCAGCGAGCAACTGTCCGATGCGGTCAGCCTCGATCCGCAAGGTATCGGGTTTATCGGCCTGCCCTACGTGCGCCAGGCCAAAGCCGTGGCCATCGTCGATGGGCAATCCCAGGCGATGCTGCCACTCAACAGCTTGATTGCCACCGAGGACTATCCGCTGTCCCGGCGACTGTTCTTTTACCTGCCACCGAACGGGAAAAATCCCTGGGCCGAGGCGCTGGTGGCGTTCGCGCAAAGCAGCAAGGGCCAGGCGATTGTCGCGGCGAATGGCTTTATCGCCCAGACCGTGCAAGCCATGGCGGTCACGCCCAATGCTCTGATGCCCGAGGGTTATCAGGCTATTAGCCGGCATGCCCAGCGTTTGACGGTGAATTTTCGCTTCGAAGAAGGCAGCGCGAGCCTGGATAACAAGGCTCGGCAGGATCTGTCGCGGGTGCTCGACTATATAAAGCAGCACGACAAGAGCAACCGCGAGGTAACGCTGGTGGGGTTTGGCGATGCCAAGAGCGACTCGGCGCGGGCCGACCTGCTGTCGAAACTGCGGGCCATGGCTGTGCGGCGGGAACTGGTGAAAAGCGGCGTGGTGTTTCGCGAGATTCGCGGCTTTGGCGCCGAGATGCCGGTGGCGGCCAATAGCGCGGATGAGGGGCGAATCAAGAATCGGCGGGTTGAGGTATGGGTGTATTGAGCTCTGTGGCGAGGGAGCTTGCTCCCGCTCGGCTGCGAAGCAGTCGTAAAACCAGACAACCCGGTACATCTGAAACAGCCGGATTGCCTGGCGTCTTTTAGGGCCGCTTCGCGCCCCAGCGGGAGCAAGCTCCCTCGCCACAAAAGCTCATAAGGATCAATGCCCGCTACGCATCATCTCCTTCGGCACATATTTACCAATCTCGAACTTGCCAATCGCCGCGCGGTGCACTTCGTCCGGGCCGTCGGCCAGGCGCAGGGTGCGTTGCATGGCGTACATGTAGGCCAGCGGGAAGTCGTTGGACACCCCGGCCCCGCCATGGATCTGGATCGCCCGGTCGATCACTCGCAGAGCGACGTTCGGTGCGACAACCTTGATCTGGGCAATTTCGCTCTTGGCGATTTTGTTGCCCACGGTGTCCATCATGTACGCCGCTTTCAACGTCAGCAGCCGCGCC
The DNA here is from genome assembly GCF_055179735.1 of Pseudomonas sp. Emmai. Lineage (NCBI taxonomy): Bacteria > Pseudomonadati > Pseudomonadota > Gammaproteobacteria > Pseudomonadales > Pseudomonadaceae > Pseudomonas > Pseudomonas sp. Emmai. The sequence continues at coordinate 4,930,622 of NZ_CM143685.1, forward strand.
ATGTCGATTTCCATCCGCGAGTCGGCAATCTTATCGATGTTGCCGCCCAGTCGTGCCAGCGGTTTGCCGAATGCGGTACGGCTGACCGCACGCTTGCACATCAACTCCAATGCGCGCTCGGCCATGCCGATGGATCGCATGCAGTGGTGAATCCGGCCAGGGCCAAGGCGACCCTGGGCGATTTCGAAGCCACGTCCTTCGCCCAGCAGGACGTTTTCGTACGGCACCCGAACATTTTCAAACAGCACTTCGGCGTGACCGTGGGGTGCGTCGTCGTAGCCGAACACCGGCAGCGGTCGCACGATCTTCACGCCCGGTGTGTCCACCGGCACCAGAATCATTGAGTGCTGGGCGTGGCGCGGCGCATCGGGGTCGCTCAGGCCCATGAAGATCAGGATCTTGCAGCGTGGATCGCAGGCGCCCGAGGTCCACCATTTCTTGCCGTTGATCACCCATTCGTCGCCATCACGCACGGCGCGGGCGGCCATGTTGGTGGCGTCGGACGAGGCCACGTCCGGCTCGGTCATGGCGAACGCCGAGCGGATTTCGCCGCGCAGCAGCGGTTCGAGGTAACGCTGCTTCTGTTCTTCGTTGGCGTAACGCACCAGCACTTCCATGTTGCCGGTGTCCGGCGCCGAGCAGTTGAACGGCTCGGGACCGAGCAGCGAGCGGCCCATGATTTCGGCCAATGGTGCGTATTCGAGGTTGGTCAGGCCGGCGCCGAGTTCGGATTCCGGCAGAAACAGGTTCCACAAGCCTTCGGCCTTGGCCTTGAGTTTGAGCTCTTCCATGATCGCCGTCGGCTGCCAGCGATCGCCTTCGGCGACCTGACGCTCGAACACGGCTTCAGCGGGATAAACGTAGGTGTCCATGAACGCGGTCACGCGCTCACGCAGTTCTTGCACCTTGGGCGAATAAGCGAAATCCATGGGCAGCTACCTTCTTTTGGGAGGTTGTTCAGGGCATGCAATCGATGCTAGAACAGCGTTGATAATTTACCTAGCCTATTCTCGGCGTGTATTAACATTCATCACCGATATATGATCGGGTGATTGAGAACCAACAAGAAGAGTGCAGCGCAATGAATCTGAGCAAGGTCGACCTCAACCTTTTCATCGTCTTCGACGCGATCTACACCGAAGCCAACCTGACCCGCGCCGGGCAGATTGTCGGCATTACCCAGCCTGCGGTTTCCAACGCCCTGGCCCGCCTGCGCGAGACCTTTAACGACCCGTTGTTCGTGCGCACCGCCCAGGGCATGGTGCCCACGCCCATGGCGCAGAACATCATCGGCCCGGTACGCAATGCGCTCTCATTGCTGCGGGTGTCGGTACAGGAAAGCCGCATTTTCAACCCGCTGCAAGCGGTCAAGACCTACCGCATCAGCATGACCGACCTCACCGAAGCGGTGATCCTGCCGCCGCTGTTCCAGCGCCTGCGGCGCCTGGCGCCGGCGGTGATCATCGAGAGCTTCCTGTCCAAGCGCCGCGAGACCACCAAGGAACTGGCGGCCGGTCGCCTGGATTTCGCGGTGGATGCGCCGCTCAACACCGACCCGCAAGTGCGCCACGTCAAGTTGATGGAAGACCGTTACGTGTGCGCCATGCGCAAGGGCCATCCACTGGCGGGCAAAGAGAAATTCAGCCTCGATGATTACCTGTCCCTGACCCACATCCACATTTCCAGCCGTCGCAGTGGCTTGGGGCATGTCGACCTGGCGCTGGGGAAGATGGGGATTCAGCGCAAGATCGCCCTGCGTTCCCAGCATTATTTGATGGCGTCCCAGGTGTTGCAGCAGACCGACATGGTCATGACCGTGCCGGAACGCTTCGCCCGTCGCCATGATTTGCACGCGTTCAACCTGCCGGTCAATGATGTGCCGCCAGTGGAAACGCACTTGTATTGGCACGAAAGCACTGACCAGGACCCGGCCAACCGCTGGATGCGCGAGCAGATGATCGAGTTGTGCCAGCAGGTGACGGCGCATGAGAAGAAGCTCGATAAAGCGTAGGACTTGGACCGCGTTATCGTTCTTCGCGGGCAAGCCTTGCTCCTACAGGATTTGAGTTGTACCCAAATGTCGTGAACGACATCAAACCTGTAGGAGCGAGGCTTGCCCGCGAAGAGGCCCGCAAGAATACTGAAAACCCCTGCCACTTGACGTAAACGTCAACCTGACATTAGCTTAGCGCCATGACCTTTTTCGAGCGCGCCCATGAGCAGCCAGACCTACAGCATTTCCGACCTCGCCCGCGAGCTCGACATCACCACCCGGGCCATCCGCTTTTATGAAGAGCAAGGCCTGCTCAGCCCCGAGCGCCGTGGCCAGGAACGCATCTACTCGCCCCGGGACAAGGTCAGCCTCAAGCTGATCCTGCGGGGCAAACGCATCGGCTTTTCCCTGGCCGAATGCCGCGAACTGATCGAACTCTACGACCCCACCGGCGGCAACCAGAAACAACTGCAAACCATGCTGACCAAGATCGCCGAACGCCGTGACCAACTGGAGCAGCAGATGCTCGACATCGAGCAGATGAAGCTGGAACTGGACACCGCGCAAGAGCGCTGCACCCAGGCGCTGGAACAGACGATCAAAAGCCAGCAACCGGTTCAATAAACACTGACGCGTTGATCGTTCCCACGCTCCGCGTGGGAATGCAGCCCGGGACGCTCCGCGTTCCTACCGAAGCGGACGTAGAGCGTCCATTGAGGCATTCCTACGCAGAGCGTGGGAACGATCTCTAACAGACAGGTGAATTGTTATGCCCCTCCCCACCCACGTACGCTTGATCGAAGTCGGCCCCCGCGACGGTCTGCAAAACGAAGCCCAGCCCATCAGCGTTGCGGACAAGGTGCGGCTGGTCGACGCCTTGAGCGCCGCCGGCTTGGGCTATATCGAAGTCGGCAGTTTCGTCTCGCCCAAGTGGGTGCCGCAAATGGCCGGTTCCGCCGAGGTCTTCGCACAGATCCAGCGCAAGTCCGGCGTGACTTACGGTGCATTGGCGCCAAATCTGCGCGGGTTTGAAGACGCCCTCGCCGCCGGGGTCAAGGAAGTCGCGGTGTTCGCCGCCGCCTCCGAGGCGTTTTCCCAGCGCAACATCAACTGCTCGATCAGCGAAAGCCTGGCGCGTTTCCTGCCGATCATGGACGCGGCCAAGCAACACGGCGTGAGCGTGCGTGGTTACGTGTCCTGTGTGCTGGGTTGTCCTTATGAAGGTCACGTTGCGCCGGAGCAAGTCGCCCTGGTTGCCCGCGAGTTGTATGCCATGGGCTGCTACGAGGTGTCCCTGGGCGACACCATCGGCACCGGCACCGCTGGCGCGACCCGCACAATGTTCGAAGTGGTGTCGAAAGAGGTGCCGCGAGACAAACTGGCCGGGCATTTCCACGACACCTATGGCCAGGCCATGGCCAATATCTACGCCAGCCTGTTGGAAGGCATCGCGGTGTTCGACAGCTCTATCGCCGGCCTCGGCGGCTGCCCGTACGCCAAGGGCGCCAGCGGTAACGTCGCCACCGAAGACGTGGTGTACCTGCTCAATGGCCTGGGGATTCAGACCGGTATCGACCTGGACGCCTTGATTCTGGCGGGCCAACAGATTTGCACTGTGCTGGGGCGAGCCACCGGTTCGCGCGTGGCCAAGGCGCGCAGTGCCCAGTAACGGCGTGGATGTGTCCGGGTGTTACCGCACTGTCTGAAGTGCGGGTACAAAACGAGTAACACGGAAACAAATTGTCGAATCTGAGCCGAGCGAAAAATCCTACTAAATCTCAACTAGTTGATTTTAAAGGACTTTACAAAGTTGGCACGGCTCCTGCTATCTCTATGGCATAACAAGAATAAAAAGCAGCAAACCAATAAAAATAAGACGTAACGACTCTGACATAACAAGAACAACACGGCAGAGACGCAGCTAACAGATTTTTTTGGAGAAGGTGTGCTTTTCAGGGTGCTTTTCGGAGTAACCCGCAACCGGGCAGAGAACAATAAAACTACCTTCAGGTAGCTCCCGAACTGGTTGGATCGCTTGGCGAAAAAGTAGATCAGCGCTCAAAAAAATACGTTTGCTCTTGACCCCGGATGGGGGTCGACTAAAACAGCGGTAAAGGGCCACGGTTGCCAAAAACAACAACAGACCGCCCCTCAATAATAAAAAAAGAGCACGCGCAACGAAAAATTAAAGGGGAGCTTCGGCTCCCCTTTGTGCTTTCTGGCGTTTTCCCCCCGCCTACATTCCTGCTGCCCCCGTTTTGCCGTTATTCTCTGGTCTTTTTCCGGGAATACCGACGCTTTTGGACATGTTCCAGGCCATGCAGATCTACACCCAGGTAGTCGACACCGGCAGTTTCAAGAATGCCGCCGACGCCTTGCAACTGCATCGCCCAGCCATTACCAAAGCCATCCAGCATCTGGAAAAGACCCTCGAAGTGCGCCTGCTTAACCGCACCACGCGCAAAATCAGCATGACCGCCTAAGGCGAGCGCTTCTATGAACAGTGTTCGAAAATCCTCGGCGACGTCGCCTCGACCCTGGCCACGTTTTCCCACGACGCCGAGAGCCCGAAAGGCAAACTGCGCCTGGCCCTGCCGGTAACACTGGCCAAGGAAGTGATCATCCCCGCCCTGCCGGCCTTTCGCGCGCGTTACCCGGATATAGAGCTAGTGGTGGGCTGCGGGGATCAAGCGGTGGACATGATCAATGAAGGCATCGACTGCGTGGTGCGCCTGGGCGAGCTATCGGATTCGAGCAGCATTGCCCGGCGTATCGGTGCCGTGCCGATGTTGACCTGCGCGTCCCCGGCCTACCTGGCCCGGGAAGGCATGCCCACCCAGCTGTCGGACCTGAACCGGCATCTAGCGGTGAATTACTTTTCCGGGCCCACGCGAAAGATCATGGACTGGCAATTTTGCATCGATGGCGAAACGGTGCTTATCCGTTTGAAAAGCGGGATTCAGGTCAATGATTCCGAGGCTTTTCTCGCCTGCGGCCTGGCGGGATTGGGCTTGGTGCACGGCTCTGATATTCCTTGTAGGAGCGAAGCTTGCCCGCGAAGGCGTCATGTCAGCCAACATCAATGTTGAATGGCACGACGCCTTCGCGGGCAAGCCTTGCTCCTACAGGGTTGGTGTTTAGCCGTTGGTTTCGCGTAGCTCTTCGATACTGATCTCGCGCATCCGGAATTTCTGGATCTTGCCCGTCACCGTCATCGGAAACTCTTCCACAAACTTGAAATACCGCGGCGTCTTGAAGTGCGCAATGCGCGACTTGCACCAGGTTTTCAGCTCGTCTTCGGTGGCACTGTGGCCCGGATGAAACTTGATCCAGGCGACGATCTCTTCGCCGTAACGCGAGCAGGGAATGCCGATCACTTGCACATCCGCCACCGCCGGGTGGGTAAAGAAGAACTCTTCCAGCTCTCGCGGATAAACGTTTTCGCCGCCACGGATGATCATGTCCTTGTTGCGCCCGGCGATGCACACGTAGCCTTCGTCATTCATGCTCGCCAGGTCGCCGGTGTGCATCCAGCCGGCCTGATCGATGGCTTCTGCTGTGCCCTGCGGGTTGTTCCAGTAACCGAGCATCACGCTGTAGCCCCGGGTGCACAGCTCGCCAATCGTGCCGCGCGGCACCAGGTTGCCGGCCTCGTCGATGATTTTGCTTTCCAGTTGCGGCTGGGTGCGGCCGACGGTGGTGACGCGCAGTTCCAGTTCGTCTGACGGACCGGTCTGCAAAGACACGGGGCTGGTTTCCGTCATGCCGTAGGCGATTTGCACTTCGCTCATGTGCATTTCATTGATGACCCGGCGCATCACTTCGATCGGGCACGTCGCCCCGGCCATGATCCCGGTGCGCAAGGTCGACAGATCGAATTGCGCGCGTTGCGGATGATCGAGCATGGCGATGAACATGGTCGGCACACCGTAAAGCGCGGTGGCTTTCTCTTCGGCGACGGTGGTCAGGGTCAGCAATGGATCGAAGGCGTCGTTGGGGTAAATCATCGCGCTGCCGTGGGTGATGCAGCCGAGGTTGCCCATGACCATGCCGAAGCAGTGATACAGCGGCACCGGGATCACCAGCCGATCATCGGCGCTCAGACCCAGGCTTTCGCCGACCATGTAACCGTTGTTGAGAATGTTGTAGTGGCTGAGGGTCGCGCCTTTGGGGAAACCGGTGGTGCCGGAGGTGTACTGGATGTTCACCGGTTGGTCGAAATGCAGGCTGCGTTGGCGTTCGTGCAGCTGCTCGACCGAGACGCTGGCCGCCAGATCGGCGAGTTGCGACCACGGCAGGAAACCCGAAGGTGGCTGGGCGTCCAGGCTGATGACGCCGCGCAGGTCCGGCAATCGTTCACTGTGAAGTTGACCGATGGATTGCTCTGCCAGCTCTGGCGCAAGGCCTTGCAGCATCCCGTGATAGTCGGAGGTCTTGAAGGCCCCGGCGCAGACCAGCCATTGGCAGCCGGACTGCTTCAGTACGTATTCGAGTTCGGAACTGCGATAGGCCGGGTTGATGTTGACCAGGATCACGCCGATCTTCGCGCTGGCGAACTGGCTGATGCACCACTGCGCACAATTCGGCGCCCAGATGCCGAGGCGGTCGCCGGTCTGCAAACCCAGCGCCAGCAGTGCCCGGGCGTGCAGGTCCACGGTTTCGGCCAGTTGCTGCCAGGTGTAGCGCAGCTGTTGATGACGCACGACCAGCGCCTCCCCGTCCGGGTATTGCGCGACCGTGTGATCGAACTTTTCACCGATGGTCATCGCCAGCAAGGCTTTGTCCTGGGAACCACGGGTGTAGCTGCGCTGCGGGTTTGCACTGGGTTGATCCATGACGACCCCTATTGTCTTTATTGTAGGAGCATGGCTTGCCTGCGATAGGAGCACTGCGGAGTCACTGTAAGACCGCGTTATCGTTCTTCGCGAGCATGCTTTGCGCCTACAGAGTCGCTCAAGTTGACGTTAACGTAAAGGGTGATTGACAGCCATTCGTCACAGGCTTACGTTAACGTAAAGGTGAGAGCTGAATCACTGCCCTCCCCACCCTACAAAAAAGCCAAAAGGTGACCCATGAGCTACCCATCCCTGAACTTTGCCCTCGGTGAAACCATCGACATGCTGCGCGATCAGGTTCAGTCCTTCGTCGCCAAGGAGATCGCCCCGCGCGCGGCCCAGATCGACATCGACAACCTGTTCCCTGCGGACCTGTGGCGCAAATTCGGTGACATGGGCCTGCTCGGCGTCACCGTGCCGGAAGAGTACGGCGGCGCTGGCCTGGGTTACCTGGCCCACGTAGTGATCATGGAAGAAATCAGCCGTGGCTCGGCGTCGGTGGCGTTGTCCTACGGCGCCCATTCCAACCTCTGCGTGAACCAGATCAACCGCAACGGCAGCCACGAACAGAAAACCAAATACCTGCCCAAACTGATCAGCGGCGAGCACATCGGCGCCCTGGCCATGAGCGAACCGAATGCCGGTTCCGACGTGGTTTCGATGAAACTGCGCGCCGACAAACGCGGCGACAAGTACGTGCTCAACGGCAGCAAAACCTGGATCACCAACGGCCCCGACGCCAACACCTACGTGATCTACGCCAAGACCGACCTGGAAAAAGGCCCCCACGGCATCACCGCTTTCATCGTTGAACGTGATTCAAAAGGCTTCAGCCGCAGCAACAAGTTCGACAAGCTCGGCATGCGCGGCTCCAACACTTGCGAGCTGTTCTTCGACGACGTCGAAGTGCCGGAAGAAAACATCCTCGGCGTGCTCAACGGCGGCGTGAAAGTGCTGATGAGCGGCCTCGACTACGAGCGCGTCGTGCTCTCCGGCGGCCCGACCGGGATCATGCAGTCGTGCATGGACCTGATCGTGCCGTACATCCACGACCGCAAGCAGTTCGGCCAAAGCATCGGCGAGTTCCAACTGATCCAGGGCAAAGTCGCCGACATGTACACCCAACTCAACGCCAGCCGCGCTTACCTCTACGCGGTGGCCCAGGCCTGCGAGCGCGGCGAAACCACGCGCAAGGACGCCGCGGGCGTGATCCTCTACAGCGCCGAACGCGCCACGCAAATGGCCCTCGACGCGATCCAGATTCTCGGCGGCAACGGCTACATCAATGAATTCCCGGCGGGTCGTCTGCTGCGTGACGCCAAGCTGTACGAAATCGGCGCCGGCACCAGTGAGATCCGTCGCATGCTGATCGGTCGCGAACTGTTCAACGAAACGAAATAAATTTCGTTAGCGGCAAGCGGCAAGTTTCAAGCTGCAAGAGGACCACGCTCTTCTTCAACTTGTAGCTTGTAGCTTGCAACTCGAAGCTGCTACGGAGTAGCCCCCATGATCCTGCATACCCAGCTCAACCCCCGTTCGGCGGAGTTCGCCGCCAACAGCGCGGCGATGCTCACTCAAGTCGACGCCCTGCACACCCTGCTCGCCCAAGTGCAGCAAGGTGGCGGCCCGAAGGCGCAAGAACGCCACACCTCACGAGGCAAATTGCTGCCCCGTGAGCGGATCAACCGCCTGCTCGATCCGGGCTCGCCGTTCCTGGAAATCAGCCAACTCGCGGCCTACGGCGTGTACGGCGAAGACGTGCCGGCCGCTGGCGTGATTGCCGGGATCGGCCGGGTCGAAGGCGTCGAATGCATGATCGTTGCCAACGACGCCACGGTGAAAGGCGGCTCGTATTACCCGCTGACCGTGAAAAAACACCTGCGCGCCCAGACCATCGCCCAGCAAAACCGCTTGCCGTGCATCTATCTGGTGGACTCCGGCGGCGCCAACCTGCCGCGTCAGGATGAAGTGTTCCCGGACCGCGAGCACTTCGGGCGGATCTTCTTCAACCAGGCGAACATGAGCGCGATGGGTATTCCGCAGATTGCCGTGGTCATGGGTTCATGCACCGCTGGCGGCGCGTATGTGCCGGCGATGGCTGACGAAGCGATCATGGTGCGCAACCAGGCGACGATTTTCCTCGCCGGCCCGCCGCTGGTGAAAGCCGCGACCGGCGAAGTGGTCAGCGCCGAAGACCTGGGCGGGGCCGATGTGCACTGCAAGGTGTCCGGGGTGGCCGACCATTACGCCGAGAGCGATGAACACGCCTTGGCCATTGCCCGACGCAGCATCGCCAACCTCAACTGGCGCAAGCTCGGCGAGTTGCAACAACGTGCGCCGATCGCGCCGCTGTACGGCAGCGATGAGTTGTATGGCGTGGTCTCGGCGGACGCCAAGCAGCCGTTCGACGTGCGCGAAGTGATTGCGCGATTGGTCGACGGTTCGGTGTTCGATGAATTCAAAGCATTGTTCGGGACCACATTGGTCTGCGGCTTTGCTCACCTGCACGGCTACCCGATCGCGATCCTCGCCAACAACGGCATCCTGTTCGCCGAAGCCGCGCAGAAAGGCGCGCACTTTATCGAACTGGCCTGCCAGCGCGGCATTCCATTGCTGTTCCTGCAGAACATCACAGGGTTCATGGTCGGCCAGAAATACGAGGCCGGCGGCATCGCCAAGCACGGTGCCAAACTGGTGACCGCCGTGGCCTGCGCCAAGGTGCCGAAATTCACCGTGATCATCGGCGGCAGCTTCGGCGCCGGTAACTACGGCATGTGCGGGCGGGCCTACGATCCGCGCTTCCTGTGGATGTGGCCGAATGCGCGGATCGGCGTGATGGGCGCCGAACAGGCGGCTGGCGTGCTGGTGCAGGTCAAGCGCGAGCAGGCCGAACGCAGCGGCCAGGCTTTCAGCGCCGAGCAGGAAGCCGAGATCAAGCAACCAATCCTCGACCAATACGAAGAGCAGGGTCACCCCTACTACTCCAGCGCACGGCTGTGGGACGACGGCGTCATCGACCCGGCACAGACCCGAGATGTACTGGCGCTGGCCTTGTCCGCGTCGCTGAACGCGCCAATCGAACCGAGCCGCTTCGGCGTGTTCCGGATGTGATCGGGAGAACATCATGACCGACTTCAACACCCTCGAACTGCTGACCGACCCACGGGGTTTCGCGACCCTGTGGCTCAGCCGCGAAGCCAAGAACAACGCGTTCAACGCCCAAATGATCCGCGAATTGATCCTCGCCTTGGACAAAGTCGCGGGCGATGCCAGCCTGCGATTCCTGCTGGTGCGTGGCCGCGGCAAGCATTTCAGCGCCGGCGCCGACCTGGCCTGGATGCAGCAATCGGCCGAACTCGATTACCACACCAACCTCGACGACGCCCGGGAACTGGCGGAGTTGATGTACAACCTGGCCAAGCTGAAAATCCCGACCCTGGCCGTGGTGCAAGGCGCGGCCTATGGCGGCGCACTGGGCCTGATCAGTTGCTGCGACATGGCCATCGGTGCCGATGACGCGCAATTCTGCCTGTCGGAAGTGCGCATCGGCCTGGCGCCCGCGGTGATCAGCCCGTTCGTGGTGCAAGCCATCGGCGAACGCGCGGCGCGGCGTTATGCCCTGACCGCTGAGCGATTCGGCGGGCAACGGGCGCGGGAAATCGGCTTGTTGTCGGAGAGTTATCCGGTGGCCGAGCTGGAGCAGAAGGTCGAACAGTGGATCGACAACCTGCTGCTCAACAGCCCGGCGGCGATGCGTGTCAGCAAGGACTTGCTGCGCGAAGTCGGCCACGGCGCACTAACTCCGGCGCTGCGGCGCTACACCGAAAACGCCATCGCGCGCATTCGGGTCAGCCCTGAAGGCCAGGAAGGCCTGCGCGCCTTTCTGCAAAAACGTCCGCCGAACTGGCAAGCCGAAACCACCAAGGAGCCCCGTTGATGAGCGCACCTGTCCTCACCACCCTGCTGGTGGCCAACCGCGGCGAGATTGCCTGCCGCGTGATGCGCACCGCCAAGGCCTTGGGCCTGACCACCGTCGCCGTGCACAGCGCCACCGACCGTGACGCCCGCCACTGCCGCGAAGCGGATATCCGCGTGGATTTGGGCGGCAGCAAAGCCGCCGACAGCTACCTGAAAATCGACAAAATCATCGCCGCCGCCCAGGCCAGTGGTGCCCAGGCGATCCATCCGGGCTACGGTTTCCTCTCGGAAAACGCCGGATTCGCCCGCGCCATCGAAGCCGCCGGCCTGATCTTTCTTGGCCCGCCCGCCTCGGCCATCGACGCCATGGGCAGCAAATCCGCAGCCAAAGCCTTGATGGAAACCGCCGGCGTGCCGCTGGTGCCGGGTTATCACGGCGAAGCCCAGGACCTCGACACTTTCCGCGACGCCTGCGAACGCATCGGTTACCCGGTGCTGCTCAAGGCCACGGCCGGTGGCGGCGGTAAAGGCATGAAAGTGGTCGAGGACGTCAGCCAACTGGCCGAAGCCCTGGCCTCGGCCCAGCGTGAAGCGCAGTCGTCGTTCGGCGATTCGCGGATGCTGGTGGAAAAGTACCTGCTCAAGCCGCGCCACGTGGAAATCCAGGTGTTTGCCGATCAGCACGGCAACTGCCTGTATTTGAATGAACGGGATTGCTCGATCCAGCGCCGGCACCAGAAAGTCGTCGAAGAAGCGCCGGCCCCAGGCCTGAGCGCGGAACTGCGGCGCGCCATGGGCGAAGCGGCGGTACGTTCGGCCCAGGCGATTGGCTATGTCGGTGCCGGTACCGTGGAGTTTCTGCTGGATTCGCGCGGCGAGTTCTTCTTTATGGAGATGAACACGCGCCTGCAAGTTGAACACCCGGTCACCGAAGCCATCACCGGCCTGGACCTGGTGGCCTGGCAGATTCGTGTGGCGCGCGGTGAGGCGTTGCCGATGACCCAGGATCAGGTGCCGCTGATCGGCCATGCGATTGAAGTGCGGCTGTATGCCGAAGACCCCGGCAATGATTTTCTGCCGGCGACCGGGCGGCTGGATTTGTACCGCGAATCGGTCGAAGGGCCGGGGCGCCGGGTGGACAGCGGTGTCGAGGAAGGTGATGAGATCTCGCCGTTCTATGACCCGATGCTCGGCAAGCTGATTGCCTGGGGCGAGGACCGTGAACAGGCACGTTTGCGGTTGTTGAGCATGCTCGATGAGTTCGCCATCGGCGGGCTCAAGACCAACATCAACTTTCTGCGGCGTATCGTCGGCCATCCGGCGTTTGCGGCGGCGGAGCTGGATACCGGGTTCATTCCCCGTTATCAGGAGCAACTGCTGCCAGCACCTTCGGACCTCAGCGATGAATTCTGGCAAGCGGCGGCCCAAGCGTTTGCGCAGGGGCAACCGTCGGTGTTGCGGGCCGATGACCCGAGTTCGCCGTGGGCGATCAACAGTGGCTTGCGTGCCGGGCTGCCGAAAGAAATCAACCTGCATTTGAGTTGCGAAGGCCAGGATCGCGCCTTGACCTTGGGCGATGTGAGCACCGCGCAACTCAAGGGCGATCACTTGGTGATCGAACACAACGGCGTGCGCCGCCAGCATCGGGCGATCCGCCGTGGCGACGTTTTGTATCTGCAGTGGGAAGGAGAATTGCGCCGGGTCGAGACTTACGACCCGATTGCTGCTGTCGAATCCAGTCACAGCCACCAGGGCGGCCTGACTGCGCCCATGAATGGCAGCATCGTGCGGGTATTGGTGGAGGCCGGGCAAACGGTCGAAGCCGGGGCGCAACTGGTGGTGCTGGAAGCGATGAAGATGGAACACAGCATTCGTGCGCCCCATGCCGGGGTGATCAAGGCACTGTATTGCCAGGAAGGCGAGATGGTCAGCGAAGGCAGTGCGTTGGTGGAGCTGGAAGAAGCGTGAAATGACGATCGGTCCTACGCGTTGCGAGGACCGATCTGATTAGAATTTGGCGGATGCCTGAACCACTACGCCGATAATTCGGCACTCGTCGGTGAACAGGGCCTTCGGATAGGTCGGATTGAGCGGGACCAGGTAACGCTGCCCGCCCTCTTCGATCAGCTTGCGAAAGGTCGCCTCGGCGCTGTCCGGCCACTGGGCGATCACCAGTTTTCCGGGTTCCGGCACGATGGCCGGGTCCACGAGGATCATCATGCCCTCGGCAATGCTGATGCCGGTGGGGGCGGTCATCGCGTCGCCCACCACGCTCAGCCAGAAGGCCGGGCCTTGGGCGTGATAGTCGGTCAGCTCGTAGCGTTCGTCCTTGCGATACACCGTCAGCTCACCGTCGCGCAGCTGCGCCGGCTCCTTCCAGTCACTGACCGGGTAGCGGAAGTAGGGGTTGTACTTAAGCGCAAGCGGCATCTCCTCCTCTTCCAGAATGAGCCGTTCGCGGATCACCAGCGCCACTTCGAGAAAGTCCATGCCCAGCGCCTTCAACACGCGGTTCATGTTGACGATGCCAGGATCGCGGCGTTTGTTCAGCCAGTGGCCGACGCCGCCCTGGGACATCCCGAGGCGATCTGCGAGTTCGTCTTGAGTGACGCTGAGCTCACTCATTTTGGCCTTGACCAATTCAATCCATTTATCCATGTGCGGCACGATACGTGGACGCCTCCGGCCATCAAAACACAAATTGTAGTATTTAAATTCTGGTCACAAATACAGTTAGTACTAGGATGTGTTCACGGATCTGAATCACTCACACGGAGTTCACCCAGTACCATGACCAACCCCAGCCACGACGTGCCAGACATGCAGTTCGACACCACTTTCACCTCGCCAAAAGGCTGTGCCGCCGCGCAGCGGGCGCTGGACTATTACTTGAAACCAACTGTTTCAGAAGTGGAAATCCCGGCGCGCTTTTTCGACGTCAACCGCAACATCAGCAGTGAAGAAGCGTTGGTTCATGCCTCCGACCTGCTGCGCTGTGCCGCCGCTACCGCCCAGGAAGCCGCCGACAACCAGCAAGGCGCAAAACGGGCGCTGGCGTTTTCGGTGGTGCACATGATTGATATGGCGCAGGCGATGGTCGATCGATCCCTGGATGGCGATCAGAACGAATGAAACGAACGTGTTTTCGAGGAGGACAGGAAAGAATTTTCCTATCGCGCAAATAAAATCATTTGACTTGCAAACGAGAATGATTATTATTGCACGCAGCTGGTCGCGAGATCAGTCGATGGACCAGAGGACCTTAGGTCGGTCTCCTGGACTATCTCCTCATCAGGCTAATCACGGTTTTTGACCCGGCTTTTTGCCGGGTCTTTTTTTTTGCCAGTTATTCTGGCTTTGGCTTCAGGCTAATGAAGACTGTAGGTGCTGCTAATTCGATGGGCGGAATGATATCAAAAGAATATCTGCTGGCAAGAGAAGCCCGGCTACATTGGGCCAAACTAATCCAAATTAGCACTTGAGAATCAATCACACAGTCTCTAAGCTGCTTCCGCGTCAAGGAGGACGCCCCCCGCTTCACCCCGTAATTTCCCCCGATTCATCCCCGCCTTGCGTGTAAAGTAGCAGCCATAAAATCATAATCAGGAACCGACTATGACCGTGGCTAAATCCTCTTTCGACATCAGTGCCAATTTCGACAGCGGCAACATTGAAGTGCTGGACATCAGCAATCCGTTGCAAGCCTTGCTGGCGATCAAACCAGACACCCGCAGCCAGCATTTCCAGTGGTTCCACTTCAAGGCCAGCGGTCTGCATGTCGGTCAAGAGCATTGGTTTCGCCTGAACAACGCCAGCAAATCCTCGTACCACAAAGCCTGGGACGGTTATCAAGCCGTGGCGTCCTACGACCACGTCAACTGGTTCCGGGTGCCGACCATTTTCGAAGGCGACTGCCTGCGCTTCAGCCTCGAAGCCACCGCCACCCACGCCTGGTTTGCCTACTTCGAACCTTATAGCCGCGGTCGCCATGACTGGCTGATCGAGCAGGCGCTGACCAAGGCCGGCACCGAGTTGCTGGCCACCGGTAAAAGCGCCGAGGGTCGCGACATTCAACTGCTGCGCAAAGGCACCGGGGCCGAAGGTCAGCGCAAAGTCTGGATCATCGCGCAACAGCATCCGGGCGAGCACATGGCCGAGTGGTTCATGGAAGGCGTGATCGAGCGCCTGGAAAAACACGACGACCCTGTACTGAATAAACTCCTGGCCAGCGCCGACCTGTACCTGGTGCCGAACATGAACCCGGACGGCGCCTTCCACGGTCACTTGCGCACCAACGCCATGGGCCAAGACCTCAATCGTGCCTGGCAGAGCGCCAGCCCGGAAATCAGCCCGGAAGTCTTTTTCGTACAGCAGCAAATGGAAAAGTACGGCGTCGATCTGTTCCTCGACATTCACGGCGACGAAGAAATCCCCTACGTGTTCACCGCCGGTTGCGAAGGCAACCCAGGCTATACGCCGCGACTCGAGAAGCTCGAAACCGACTTCCGCGATCACTTGAAACACCTGACCAAAGACTTCCAGACCAAGCATGGCTACACCCGCGACTTGCCGGGCAAAGCCAACATGACGCTGGCCTGCAACAGCGTTGGCCAGAAGTTTGACTGCCTGGCGCTGACCCTGGAAATGCCGTTCAAGGACAACAACGATGCGCCGAATGCGCTGACGGGTTGGTCAGGCAAGCGCTCCAAGCAGTTGGGTAAAGACGTTTTGACGACCATTGCGGAGATGGTTGATACCCTGCGCTAAGACCAAAAGATCGCAGCCTTCGGCAGCTCCTGCGAAGGCGCGATCTTTATTCGGCCGCCACCCGCACACAATCCTCCGGCCCCAACAACCGCCCGTCCTCGGCGCGCAATTCCAATGGCCGCACCGGCCGCCCCTGTTCACGATCCACCACCCGTGAATGCGCATCCCCCGCCTCAAAGAAAAACGCCTCGCCCCATTGCCGCAAACCGATGATCAACGGAAACAGGCCTTTGCCCTTCTGCGTCAGCACGTATTCCTGATACGCGCTGCCATCCGACGCCGGCACCAAATCAAAAATCCCGTGGGCCACCAACGTGCGCAGGCGCGCCGAGAGGATGTTCTTGGCCATGCCCAGATTGCGCTGGAACTCGCCAAACCGGCGAATACCGTCAAACGCATCGCGCACGATCAGCAACGACCACCAATCGCCGATGGCATCCAGTGAGCGGGCGACCGGACATTCGGCGCCTTCCATGCTTGTACGTTTGACCATGATTGCGCTCGCTGCCAACAAATGTGGTTGCAATATAAAACCAGCCTCTCTACCGTACAAGTGGTTTTATTTTGAAACCACATAAGGAGTCTGGCATGAAGCCTAACCAACCCTTGAACAGCGGCGTGGTGCTGCTGTTCGCTGTCGCTTGCGGCCTGGCCGTCGGCAACGTGTATTACGCCCAACCGCTGCTCGATGCCATGGCCGAGGCTTTCTCCATGAACCCGGCAACCGTCGGCATCGTCGTCACCCTGACTCAAGTCGGTTACGGCGTGGGCCTGTTGCTGCTGGTACCGCTGGGGGATCTGCTCAATCGGCGGCGTCTGATCGTCATGCAAACACTGTTGTCGGCGCTGGCGTTGCTGATGATCGCGCTGGCGCAGAACAGCGTTTGGCTGCTGATCGGCATGGCGTTGACCGGTTTGCTCGCGGTAGTGACGCAGGTGTTGGTGGCGTACGCAGCAACCCTGGCGATTCCCGCCCAGCGCGGACGCGTGGTGGGCGTGGTCACTAGCGGCATCGTTGTCGGCATTTTGCTCGCGCGCACCGTGGCGGGCGGCATGGCCGATCTGGCCGGCTGGCGCTCGATTTATCTGCTGTCGGCGGGGTTGACCTTATTGATGGCGCTGCTGTTGTTTCGCGTCCTGCCCAAACAGGAAAACGCACAAACCAGCCAGTCTTACAGCGCGCTGATCGGCTCGGTCTTCACTTTGTTCAAGGAAGAACCGGTGCTGCGTCAACGGGCGATCCTCGCCCTGCTGACCTTCGCCAGCGCCATGGTGTTGTGGACGCCGATGGTGTTGCCGCTCAGCGCCCCGCCGTTGTCGTTGTCCCACACACAAATCGGATTATTCGGACTGGCCGGCGCGGCGGGTGCACTCGCGGCGGCTCGCGCGGGTCATCTGGCTGATCGTGGCTTGGGGCAATGGACCAGCGGCCTTTCGCTGTTACTGATGCTCGCGTCGTGGCTGCCGATCGCCTTCACCCAATCCTCATTGTGGGCGCTCCTACTTGGGGTGATTACTCTGGATCTGGGCTTGCAAGCGGTGCACGTCACCAGCCAGAGCATGATCTACAGCGTGCGCCCCGAAGCGCAAAGTCGACTGACGGCCGGGTACATGCTGTTTTATTCGATCGGCAGCGCGTTGGGCTCGATTGGCTCGACGGCGATGTATGCGTGGGGCGGATGGATGGGTGTGTGCTGTTTGGGTGCCGGAATCAATGCCGTGGCGCTGATCTATTGGTGGCGAACGCTGCCCGCCAAGACACCTCAATCCTGTGGCGAGGGAGCTTGCTCCCGCTCGACTGCGCAGCAGTCGTAACCCCATGCAACGCGGTGTTTCAGATACACCGCGCTGTCTGGTTTTGGGGCCGCTTCGCAGCCCAGCGGGAGCAAGCTCCCTCGCCACAATGGTTCAGCAAGAGGCCTTTCAGCTGCGATCCTTACCCCGCAACATGCTGTCCAGCACGTCATCACGACGCACCCAGCCATGAAACAACGCCGCCGCCAGATGCAGCAGTACCGTCAAAAACAGCAGATACGCCAGATACCCATGGGCCTTGCGCAGCACCGCAAACACCTGAGCATTCGCCGGCACAATCGACGGCAATTGCAGTGAAGTGCTGAGCATCACCGGGTCCCCCGCCGCCGAAATCATCGCCCAGCCCAGCAGCGGCAAAATCAGCATCAAGGCGTACAGCAAGACATGGGATGCCTTGGCCGCCAGCACCTGCCAACCCGGCAGGTCCGCCGGCAGCGGTGGCTGTTGGGTAGAAAAGCGCACGGCCAGGCGCACGATCACCAGCAGCAGAATCGCAATGCCCAAGGGTTTGTGCAGGTGGATCAGCCATTCATGACGCTCGGACACCGAGGCCACCATGCCCGCGCCGATAAACAGCATCGCGATGACCATCAATGCCATCAGCCAGTGCAGCAGGCGCGCCAGCGGGACGAAATGCTTGGGTTGGGCGCTCATTGTTGAGCCTCCTGTTTGGCGGCGGGCAACTGATTCACTTCGCTGGTGCGACGCAGGTAGGAACTGGCGTATCCGGCGGAGCGCGCGGCGAGCAACGGGTCGTCGGAACCTTCGATCCCGGCCGGCAACACCAGCGGGTCGTAGTTGATGTCGCGGCACTCGCCGTTGAGTTGCGGCTGGGTTGCGTCGAGCACCAGAGTCCCGGCGTTGATCACTTTGCGGCCCTCGGGCCAGGTCTTGCTGGCGTCATTCACCGGATCACCAGGGTTGGCCAGGGTGATGTTCAACTTGAAGCGCAGTGGTCCTGCGGCAATTTTCTGCACCAGGTCCTTCTCCAGGAAATCGGCACCTTCAGGCGCCGTGGCACCCGCCGCGTCCTGGGCCACCGGGACCATGCTCCAGCGCACTGCCTGCTTCTGCCCGGACGCATTCACCAGGTAAAACGCGTTGATGCTGTTGTAGGTTTCCGTCACGTAACTGGCCGAAGGCTTGGCCGTCTTGATCCAGGCCAGAAACGGCCCAGCTTCCGGGTGCGCGCCGAAGAATGCCGGCACCGCCGCAGGATTGGACTTGCCCGTGGCCGGATCCGGCGATTGCGCCTGCTGCAACTGATAGAACGCCTCGGGCGTACCCACCGGGAACACCGGCATGCTGTTCATCCCGGTGCGCCACTGTTGGCCGTTGGCCTGGGTGAAACGCAGCGCCAGGCTGCGGATCGGCACGGCGGAGTCCGGCGCATAAGGATTGCCGGCCGGCAGGGCGAAACGTCCGACCACCGGGGTCCGCGCGTCATTGAACACCTGGGCAGTGGAATAGCTGCGGGCCTCGCCGCTGCTCTCGAAGTGGCCGATCACGCACACGCCTTTGGAGTGATTACGCCGGAACCCCGGGTGCACGCCGTTGTTGGTTTCCAGCACGTTGATCAGTTTTTTCGGCGTCAGGCGTTGTGGGTCGAAGGTGCCGTTGACGTAGGCAAAAGCCCCGGCCACGGCCGCAACGATGACGGCGATACCGGCCAGGCGCGCGGTCAGGCTGGCGGTACTCAGCGGCGGCCGGTTGGGCGGTGTTGAGCGATCTACCATGAAAGACTCCAGGGCCATCGGCCACAAGTGAGAAGAACCAAGCAGACGCACCCCGCGCAGGTTTATTCCATCGGCCGGTATTTATTTTTTCGGGCGTGGAATAACCTCAGGTGCCGGGCGTCTTCCCGGAGTCAGGTCTCGCAAATACGTTCCTTTTGGCGAGTGGCTGTTGTTGCCAGACAAGGCGCCGCGACGAGTCGTAGCCCGCTATGGCGAGGAGCGGCAACGCAGTATGGCGACAACAGACGCCGCCAAAAAGGAACGTATTTGTGAGACCTGACTCCCCCTAGCGTAGTGACTAGTCAGAAACTCATGAACGATATCGACGAACAGCTCAGAGAAATCATTCCCAGATTGCGCCGGTTTGCCGTGTCGTTGACGCGCAACCCCAGCAGCGCCGACGATCTGGTCCAGGCCAGCCTCGAGCGGGCGCTGTCGAGTTGGAGCGACAAACGCCCCGACGGCGATCTGCGGGCCTGGCTGTTTTCGATCCTCTATCGGCAGTTTCTCGACGCGCACCGGCGCTCCCGGCGTTATGCGCGGATGCTTGAATTCTTTACCGGACGTGACGATGCCCAGCCCTCGGCCGAGCGCACCGTGATCGCCCAAACCACCCTGCAAGCCTTCGACCAGCTCAACACCGAACAGCGCGCCCTGCTGCTGTGGGTGTCGGTGGAAGGCCTGACGTATAAAGAGGTCGCCGAGATTCTCGGCGTCCCGACTGGCACCGTGATGTCCCGCCTGTCCCGCGCCCGCCAGGCCTTGCGCGAACTCAGCGATGGCAAAATCAGCCGCCCTTCCCTGCGGAGACTCAAATGATCAGCATGCCCCCAAGCGAGCGTGACCTGCACGCCTACGTCGATCACCAACTCAACGAGGCCGACCGACATCTGGTGGAGACTTTTCTGGCCAGCAATGCAGAAGTTTCCGAACAAGTGCGGGCCTGGCAGCAAGACGCTCAACAACTGCGCGCGGCGTTAAGCGGCGCGTTGCAGCAACCGGCCAATCCGGACCTCGATCCCGTGGTGATTCGCCAGGGCCTCAAACGCCAATCCCGGCGCCATCTGGTCAGCGCTGCCGTATTGTTGATCGCGGTCAGCGTCGGCGGCATCAGTGGCTGGCAGGCGCGGGAAATGACCCTGCTCAGCACCCAGGCGCCGATGGCCGATGCGATGCAGGCCTACCGCTTGTTTGCCCAGCAAGGCATGTTGCCGGCGGACTACAAGGTCAGTGATGACGGCGACATGCAGCGCTGGCTCGACCGTTACTTCACCCAGGCTAACCGCTTGCCGGACCTGGCGGGGGCTGGTTTCAAACCGGTCAGCGGACGCTTGCTCAGCACCGAGCAAGGGCCGGCGGCGATGGTGGTTTATGAGGATGCGGTCGGGCACAAGATCAGCTTCTACGTCCGCCCGCCAGGCCCGAAAAACTACCTGCTGCCGCGAGGCAGTCGCAGCGATGGCGAGTTGCAGGCCGAGTACTGGTCGGGGGCCGGGTACAACTACGCGATGGTCAGCCCGACTGACACAGCGGCGGCGCGGATGCTCAAACAAACCGTGAACTTCTGACCCTGATCGTTCCCACGCTCCGCGTGGGAATGCAGCCCGGGACGCTCCGCGTCCCTTCCCTAAGCTGGAACGCGGAGCGTCCCTTGAGGCATTCCCACGCGGAGCGTGGGAACGATCAACAATACTGGTCAGGGGCCGGGTATAACTATGCGATGGTCAGCCCGAGCGACACGGCGGCGGCGCGGATGCTCAAGCAAACCGTGAACTTCTGACCCCGATCGTTCCCACGCTCCGCGTGGGAATGCAGCCCGGGACGCTCCGCGTCCCTTCCCTAAGCTGGAACGCGGAGCGTCCCTTGAGGCATTCCCACGCGGAGCGTGGGAACGATCAACAATACTGGTCAGGCGCCGGGTACAACTACGCAATGGTCAGCCCGACTGACACAGCGGCGGCGCGGATGCTCAAACAAACCGTGAACTTCTGACCCTGATCGTTCCCACGCTCCGCGTGGGAATGCAGCCCGGGACGCTCCGCGTCCCTTCCCGAAGCTGGAACGCGGAGCGTCCCTTGAGGCATTCCCACGCGGAGCGTGGGAACGATCAACAATACTGGTCAGGGGCCGGATACAACTACGCAATGGTCAGCCCGACTGACACAGCGGCGGCGCGGATGCTCAAACAAACCGTGAACTTCTGACCCTGATCGTTCCCACGCTCCGCGTGGGAATGCAGCCCGGGACGCTCCGCGTCCCTTCCCGAAGCTGGAACGCGGAGCGTCCCTTGAGGCATTCCCACGCGGAGCGTGGGAACGATCAACAATACTGGTCAGGCGCCGGGTACAACTACGCAATGGTCAGCCCGACTGACACAGCGGCGGCGCGGATGCTCAAGCAAACCGTGAACTTCTGACCCCGATCGTTCCCACGCTCCGCGTGGGAATGCAGCCCGGGACGCTCCGCGTCCCTTCCCTAAGCTGGAACGCGGAGCGTCCCTTGAGGCATTCCCACGCGGAGCGTGGGAACGATCAACAATACTGGTCAGGGGCCGGGTATAACTATGCGATGGTCAGCCCGAGCGACACAGCGGCGGCGCGGATGCTCAAGCAAACCGTGAACTTCTGACCCTGATCGTTCCCACGCTCCGCGTGGGAATGCAGCCCGGGACGCTCCGCGTCCCTTCCCGAAGCTGGAACGCGGAGCGTCCCTTGAGGCATTCCCACGCGGAGCGTGGGAACGATCAACAATACTGGTCAGGGGCCGGGTATAACTATGCGATGGTCAGCCCGAGCGACACGGCGGCGGCGCGGATGCTCAAGCAAACCGTGAACTTCTGACCCTGATCGTTCCCACGCTCCGCGTGGGAATGCAGCCCGGGACGCTCCGCGTCCCTTCCCTAAGCTGGAACGCGGAGCGTCCCTTGAGGCATTCCCACGCGGAGCGTGGGAACGATCAACAATACTGGTCAGGCGCCGGGTACAACTACGCGATGGTCAGCCCGAGCGACACAGCGGCGGCGCGGATGCTCAAGCAAACCGTGAACTTCTGACCCCGATCGTTCCCACGCTCCGCGTGGGAATGCAGCCCGGGACGCTCCGCGTCCCTTCCCGAAACTGGAACGCGGAGCGTCCCTTGAGGCATTCCCACGCGGAGCGTGGGAACGATCAACAATACTGTGGTCAGGGGCCGGGTATAACTATGCGATGGTCAGCCCGAGCGACACGGCGGCGGCGCGGATGCTCAAGCAAACCGTGAACTTCTGACCCCGATCGTTCCCACGCTCCGCGTGGGAATGCAGCCCGGGACGCTCCGCGTCCCTTCCCGGCGCTGGAACGCGGAGCTTCCCTTGAGGCATTCCCACGCGGAGCGTGGGAACGATCATCAGGCCTGCCCAAACACTTGCGAGGGCCTGCGCAACAACGGATCAAACGGATTAATCCTTGGCCCGATCAGCGCCGCCTCACGCTTCAACATCTCCACCACCGTCGGCAACCGATCCGGCCCCAGTCGATCACTAACCGTCGCCACACTCAACGCCGCCACCGCCCGCCCGTCACGATCCAGAATCGGCACCGCCACCCCGGCCATGCCCTGCAACACCCCCGTGTTACGCCCGGCATACCCCAGCGCCCGCACGTTCTCGACCTCCGAGCGCAGGAACACTTCGTCATACAAATGGAAGTCCTTGAGCCGTGGCAGGTTGTAGTGAATCACCGTATCCCGCTCTTCTTCCGGCAGAAACGCCAGGATCGCCAGACTCCCCTGCCCCACACCCAACGCCACCCGCCCGCCGATGTCGCCGGTAAAGGTACGAATCGGAAACGGCCCCTCACTGCGGTCCAGGCAGATTGCGTCAAAACCACTGCGCGCCAGCAGAAACAACGAATCCCCCAACGACGCCGACAGCCGCAGCAACGCCGGGCGCGCCAGTTCCCGCAGGTTGCCGGTGTTGCCGGCACGGGCCGCCAGGGCAAAGAAATCCAGACTCAGGCGATAGCGTTTAGTGCGCGCATCCTGCTCGACCATGCCCTCGTCCATCAGGCTTCGCAGCAAACGATGCGTCGTCGGTTGCGATAAACCGATGCGCTGGGCCAGTTGCGTCACGCGCTCACCACCCTCCACCGTATCGCCGAGGCTACGCAGCACCGCAAACAGGCGTGAGACGGCGCCGACACCGACTTCATTTTTTGTTTCGTTCCGCTCAGTGGAATCAGGCATGGGTTTTCTCGACAATAAATTTACTCACCGAATGAAACTGAAAATAGTCATCGCTTCAGTGAAATAGGCCATTGAGCGCATCCTATTCTTCGTCCTACTCTGCGTCCATACAGGGGCGATTCGAACAACAGCGGCAGCCGACCCAAGTCGAGCGCCAACGCACCCCGCATCATCCTTTCGTATCTGCCCATACAAAAAAGCGCGACCTCAAGGCCGCGCATAACAATCTCAGGTGGAGCGCAGCTATGGCCTTCGTGCAACTTGAAAACCTCGGTAAACGCTACGGCGAAATCGATGCCGTCGTCGCCACCAACCTCTCGGTGGAAAAAGGCGAGTTCGTGTCCCTGCTCGGCCCTTCCGGCTGCGGCAAAACCACCACCCTGCAAATGATCGCCGGCTTCGTCGACGTCAGCAGCGGACGCATCGTGCTCGACGGTCGCGACATCACCCACGCCAAACCCGCCAGCCGTGGTCTGGGCGTGGTGTTCCAGAGTTACGCTTTGTTTCCGCACATGAGCGTGCAAGACAACGTTGCCTTCGGCCTGCGGATGCGCAAAGTGCCCAACGCCGAGTTGCAGCAACGGGTTGATCGCGTCCTGAAACTGGTGCGCCTCAATCAACACGCCGAACGCTATCCACGGGAACTGTCCGGCGGTCAGCGTCAGCGCGTCGCGTTGGCCCGGGCGTTGGTGATTGAACCGCCGGTTTTGCTGCTCGACGAACCACTGTCCAACCTCGACGCCAACCTGCGCGAAGAGATGCAATTCGAGATCCGCCGCATCCAGCGCGAAGTCGGCATTACCACGCTGATGGTCACCCACGACCAGTCCGAAGCGCTGTCCATCAGCGACCGCGTGGTGGTGATGCAGGCCGGGCGTATCACCCAGATCGACGCGCCGTACACCCTTTATGAACATCCGCGCACCGAGTTCATTTCCGGGTTTGTCGGCAAGGCCAATCTACTGCCCGGCGAGCGTGATGGCGCCGGCATTGTTCAAGTGCGCAGCGGCGGTGATCTGACCCTGAGCCTGCGCCCGGAAAAAATCGATCTGCGGGATAAAGATCACGGCCGTTTGCAAGGTCAGATCGTCAGCCGCTTCTTCCTCGGCAGCCAATGGCTGTACGGCGTCTCCACGCCCCTGGGCGAACTCAGCGTAGTGCGTCGCAACGACGGCTCGGCACCGTTGGCCGAAGGCACGGCGGTGGGCCTGGACTGGGACGCGGCGCTGTTGCGGGTGTTGAGTGTCGACGAGGTGCCGGCATGAGTCTGCTCGCCGCCGCCCGCCAGGGACGCCAAGGCTATCTATTGTCGGCACCGGCCCTGGCCTTGTACGTGTGCCTGCTGGTCATTCCGTTGCTGCTGACATTGGTGTTGTCGTTCAACGTCTTCGACTACAACTCCGGCATCAACGGCAACGCCTACACCCTCGACCACTACAGCAGCCTGCTGGGGGATCCGTACTTCTACGAGATCTTCCTGCGCACCTTCTGGATCAGCGGCCTGACCACGCTGCTCTGTGTGCTAATCGGCGTGCCAGAGGCGTACATCCTCAGCCGCATGGGCGCGCCGTGGCGTTCGATTTTCCTGATTCTGATCCTCACCCCGCTGCTGATTTCGGTGGTGGTGCGCGCCTTTGGCTGGAGCCTGTTGCTCGGTGCCGACGGCCTGGTCAATCAGACCTTGCAAGCCTTCGGCGGCTCGCCGATGAAGCTGCTGTACACGCCGTTTGCGGTGGTGATTGCACTGGTCCATGTGATGCTGCCGTTCATGATCATTCCGGTCTGGACCTCGCTGCAGAAACTCGACCCGGCCGCCGAGCAAGCCGCGCTGTCCCTCGGTGCCAGCCACCTCACCGTCATGCGCAAAGTGGTGCTGCCGCAAATCATGCCCGGCGTATTGTCCGGCACCTTGATCGTGTTCGGTCTTGCTGCCAGCTCCTTCGCCATTCCCGGTTTGCTCGGCGGCCGTCGTCTGAAAATGGTCGCCACGCTGATCTACGACCAGTACCTGTCGGAGCTGAACTGGCCGATGGGCGCGGCGATTGCCGTGGCCCTGTTGCTGCTCAACCTGCTGATCATGCTGTCGTGGAACCGGATGATCGAAGGCCGCTACAAGAAGTCATTGGGATAACTCGACATGTCCAAAAACGGTCCTTTCGCCCTGCTGTTTCATGCCCTGGTGGTGCTGTTCATGCTCGCGCCGCTGGTGGTGGTGTGCCTGGTGGCGTTCACCCCGGAAAACACCCTGAGCCTGCCCACTACAAACTTCTCGTTGCGCTGGTTTCGCGCCGTATTCGAGCGCGCCGATTTCGTCGATGCGTTCTACAACAGCCTGATCCTGGCGTTCTGCGCCGCGACGCTGGCGACGTTGATTGCGGTGCCGGCGGCGTTAGCCATCACTCGCTATGAGTTTCCTGGGCGGGGCTTTTTCAACGGTTTGTTCCTGTCGCCGATCATCATTCCGCACTTGGTTCTGGGCGTCGCACTGCTGCGCCTGTTTGCGCTGATGGGCGTGAATGGAAGCTTCGGCTGGCTGATCTTTGCCCATGTGCTGGTGATCACGCCGTATGTGCTGCGGCTGGTGCTGGCGTCGGCGATTGGCCTGGACCGCAGCGCCGAACACGCCGCGCAATCCTTGGGCGCCGGGCGGTTCACGCTGTTCAGGCAAATCACGTTGCCAATGATTCTGCCCGGTGTGGCCGGGGGTTGGTTGCTGGCGTTTATCAACAGTTTCGATGAGGTGACGTTGTCGATTTTTGTCACCTCGCCGGCCACGCAAACCTTGCCGGTGCGCATGTATGTGTACGCCACTGAGTCCATCGATCCAATGATGGCGGCGGTGTCGGCACTGGTGATTGGTTTGACGGCGTTGACGATGATTCTGCTCGACCGGGTCTATGGCCTGGATCGGGTCCTGGTGGGCAAACAATGAGGGCGCCATGGCTCTGCTGAAACGACTGGCCGAAGGCGACCGCCCGGCCCTGGACTTCGTCCTCGACGGCCAACCGTCCACCGCCCTGCTCGGCGACACCGTGCTGACCGCCGTGCTGACCTGCAGCGACCACCTGCGCGGCAGCGACTTCAGCGCCGAGCCCCGCGCCGGGTTCTGCCTGATGGGCGCGTGTCAGGATTGCTGGGTGCGCCTGGGCGATGGCCGCCGGGTGCGGGCCTGCTCGACGCTGCTCGAAGCCGGGCAACAGATCAACCGTGAGCCGGGGCGTTTGGTATGAATCCCGTGATCATCGTCGGCGCCGGTCCCGCGGGTATCCGTGCCGCACAAACCCTGGTCGCCCATGGCGTGCGTCCGATCCTGCTGGACGAAGCCGCGCGCGGCGGCGGGCAGATTTATCGGCGGCAACCGGCAAACTTCACGCGCTCGGCAGCCAAGCTCTACGGCTTCGAAGCGCACAAAGCCAAGGCGATCCATCAAACCCTCGACGTCCTGCGCGAGCAACTCGACTACCGCCCGGAAACCCTGGTGTGGAACGCCGAGGCCGGTGCGCTCGACACGTTGCAGGATGGCC
Source organism: Pseudomonas sp. Emmai (assembly GCF_055179735.1). Lineage (NCBI taxonomy): Bacteria > Pseudomonadati > Pseudomonadota > Gammaproteobacteria > Pseudomonadales > Pseudomonadaceae > Pseudomonas > Pseudomonas sp. Emmai. The sequence continues at coordinate 4,957,431 of NZ_CM143685.1, forward strand.
GCGCCACACGCCTGGCGTTCTCCCGGGTGATCGTCGCCACCGGCGCCACCGACCGGATTCTGCCGGTGCCGGGCTGGACCTTGCCGGGGGTTTATAGCCTCGGCGCGGCGCAGATTGCGCTGAAGTTTCAGGGCTGCGCCATCGGTGAGCGAGTGGTGTTCGCTGGCAGCGGACCGTTGCTGTACCTCGTCGCCTACCAGTACGCCAAGGCCGGCGCGAAAGTGCTGGCGGTGCTCGACAGTTCACCCTTCGGCGCCCAGGTCCGCGCCCTGCCCGGCCTGCTGACACAACCGGCGACCCTGGCCAAAGGCATCTATTACCGCAGCTGGCTGACCGCCCACGGCATCCCGGTGCATCAAGGCGCCAGCCTCGTTCAGGTCAACGGCGAACAACGGGTGCAGTCGCTGAATTGGCGCAATCAAAAAGGCTCACAGCAAATCGACTGCGACGCTGTCGCCTTCGCCCATGGCCTGCGCAGCGAAACCCAACTCGCCGACCTGCTCGGCTGCGAATTTGCCTGGAACCCCCTCAACCGCGCCTGGCTGCCCCGACGGGACAGCGCCGGTCGCAGCAGTGTCGCCGAGGTGTACCTGGCCGGTGACGGCGCCGGGATCATGGGCGCCGACGCGGCGGAAATGGCCGGTGAACGCGCCGCGTTGGCCCTGCTTGCAGACAGCGGTTTCCTGATCCCGACCGAGCGCCCCGCGGCCCTTGAACAATCACTGCAAACGATCGGAACGTTCCGCAAAGGACTGGAGCAAGCCTTCGCCTTCCCCGAAGACTGGGCCGCCAACACCGCCGACCACCTGATCGTCTGCCGCTGCGAAGAAGTCCGCGCCGGTGATATCCGCCAGGTTGTGCGCGAAGGCCACTGGGAGATCAACCGGGTCAAGGCGCATTGCCGGGTCGGCATGGGGCGTTGCCAGGGCCGGATGTGCGGGGCCGCAGCGGCGGAAATAATTGCCTGCGAAAGCCAACGTCCCGTGTCGCAGATCGGCCGATTGCGCGCGCAGTCCCCGATCAAACCGCTGCCGTTTGGCCTGGAGGTCAAGCCATGATCGAAGTCGACGCCATCATCATCGGCGGCGGGATTGTCGGCGCCTCGGCCGCGCTGTTTCTGAGCAAGGCCGGGCGCCGTGTGGCGCTGCTGGAGCGAGACTTTTGCGGCTCCCATTCCAGCGGCGTGAACTACGGCGGCGTGCGCCGTCAGGGCCGGCCGTTGTCACAACTGCCGCTGTCGCAACAGGCCCACGAACTCTGGGAACAATTGCCGCAGTTGATCGGTATCGATGGTGAGTACCAGCGCAGCGGCCATCTGAAACTGGCCCGCAGCCTCAACGACCTGCGCGCCTTGCAGGACTACGCCGCCAGCAGCCAGGGGTTCGGTCTCGACTTGCAGATCCTCGAACGCGATGAGCTGCGCGCACGGTTTCCGTGGGTCGGCGACGTGGCAGCCGGTGCGTCCTTCTGTCCCGATGACGGCCACGCCAACCCACGACTGGTGTCCCCGGCGTTTGCCCAAACGGCGCGGCGCCATGGTGCGCAGATTCATGAGCAATGCGCCGTCACCCGGGTTGAACACGACGGCCAGCTTTTTCACGTCGGCACCGCGAGCGGCCTCGAATTCCGCGCACCGTGGCTGCTGAATTGCGCCGGAGCCTGGGCCGGCAAACTCGCCGAACAGTTTGGCGAAGCCGTGCCGATGCACGCCGGCCACCCGGCGATGCTGGTCACCGAACCGCTGCCGCTGGTGATGAACGCCAGCACCGGGGTCGAGGGTGGCGGCATTTACGCCCGCCAGGTCTCACGCGGCAACTGTGTGTTGGGCGGCGGCCAGGGCTTTGCCCTCGACGACGCCCGCGCCCGGCCGGGTCAGATCGCCGTGCTTGAGATCCTGCGGCAAGCGGTCGAACTCTACCCGTTTCTTGAAGGTGCCCAGGCGATTCGCACCTGGAGCGGCACCGAAGGTTATCTGCCAGACCGCCAACCGGTGATCGGGCACAGCGGCACCCAGCCCGGTCTGTTGCACGGGTTTGGCTTTGCCGGCGCCGGTTTCCAGATCGGCCCGGCGGTGGGCCAGGCGCTCACCGAGATCATCTGCAGCGGCGCGTCAAAAACGTCGCTGGATGCGTTTTCCATCACCCGGTTTCACTCCATCCCAGTTGCTTGATAGAGGAAGGTCGCGCCAATGAATAACGTCAAACGCACTGCACTGCTCGGGTTGTCCTGCATGGGCGCCCTGCTCACGGTCGCCCAGGCCCAGGCCGAACCGACGCTTTACCTGGGCATGAACGGCGGGACCATGGAGCGGCTCTACGCCGACAAGGTGCTGCCGGTGTTCGAGAAAGCCAACAACGTCAAAGTGGTGATCGTGCCGGGGACATCCGCCGACATCCTGGCCAAGGTCCAGGCCAGCAAAGGCAACCCGCAGCTGCACGTGATGTTCCTCGACGACGGCATCATGTACCGCGCGATCTCCATGGGCCTGTGCGACAAACTCCAGGACAGCCCGACCCTGGCGCAGATTCCGGCCAAGGGCCGGATCAAGGATCAAGCCGTGGCGGTCAGCCTCGGCGTCACCGGGCTGGCCTACAACACCCGGCTGTTCAAGGAAAAAGGCTGGGCCGCGCCGACCTCGTGGATGGACCTGGCCGACCCGCGTTTCAAGGATAAAGTGGTGTTCCAGTCCATGGCCTCCTCGACCTTCGGCCTGCACGGTTTCCTGATGTTCAACCGGATTCAGGGCGGCAGCGAAACCGACGTCGAACCGGGCTTCAAGGCCTGGCCGAACACCGTGGGGCGCAACGTGCTGGAATACATCCCAAGCTCGGCGAAGATCTCGGAAATGCTGCAAACCGACGAAGCCGCGCTGTTCCCGCTGACGCCAACCCAGGTCACCGCGCTGAAACTCAAGGGCATGCCAGTGGAATATGCGCAGCCCAAAGAAGGCGCCGTGGTGCTCAACGTCGCCGAATGTGCGATCGCCAACAACACCCAGCCGGAACTAGCGCAAAAACTCGCGGCGTTCCTGCTGACACCGGACGCACAAGCCGCTGCGTTGGAAGATGGCGACCAGATCCCGTCCAACCCCAACACCCCGACTACCGACAAGACCCGGGGGCAGGTCGAGGCGATGCAGCAGTATTTGCAGACAGCGATTGCGGTGGATTGGGACCAGGTGAACGAACAGCGCCCGGCGTGGAATGCGCGGTGGAATCGGAGTATTGAGCGCTAGTAAACCCATGGCTTCGCACGCCCCTGGAGCTGCCGATGGCTGCGATCTTTTGATCTTGATCTTCAAACATGCCAACCGCACACGCGGGTGGCAGGTCGTTTAACCCTTTGGTTAAACTACGCCGCCGCCGCTCGATGAGCCGGCCTGAAGAACCCGGGAGTGACATGATCGTGGCCATTCGACCGCCCACCCGTTCGCGACTCACATCACGCTGGCCCGCGTTGCGCCGCTTGTTCGGCAAGGTCGCCGCGCTGCCGGCCAGCCACCGGGTCATCCATGATTACTTCCAGCACAAGGCGCTCGCCCAGGGTTACACCCTCAGCCACAGCCAGCAGCGAGTGATCGACTGCATGGCCCAGCACGCGACGACGCTGCTCGGTACGTCGGCGAAAACCCTGCCCGGCCTGTACCTGCACGGCGCGGTCGGGCGCGGCAAAAGCTGGCTGCTGGACGGATTCTTCCAGGCCATCCCCCTCGCGCAAAAACAGCGCCTGCACTTTCATGAGTTTTTCGCGCGACTGCATCAGGGTATGTTCAGCCATCGCGAACAACCCGATGCCCTGGCGACCACCCTCGATGAGCTGTTGCAGGATTGTCGGGTGTTGTGTTTCGACGAGTTTCACGTCCACGACATCGGCGATGCGATGCTCATCGCCCGGCTGTTCAAGGCGTTGTTCCGCCGGGGCATTTTGCTGTTGATTACCTCCAATTACCCACCGGAAGGCTTGCTGCCCAACCCGCTCTACCACGCGCGTTTCAAACCGGTGATCGACCTGATCAACACACGCATGCAGGTCATGGAGGTCGGCGGCCCGCATGACTACAGAAGCCAGGCGCGAACCCACGCCCAGCAGGTGTTTACCCACGGCCGGTACGTCTGGCCGGGGACGCCGCTCCAGCGCCAGGCGTTGAAGCTGCCAGAACGCGGCGCCCCCCTGGCGTTGCCCGTCGGCACTCGCCATCTGCCCGCGCGGTACTGCGAAGGGCGAACCGTCGAATTTACTTTCAGCGATCTGTGCGACCACCCGACGGCGGTAATGGACTATCTGGAACTGTGTCGGCGTTTCGATCACTGGATCATTGATGAACTGCCGACCCTGGGCGATTGTTCGATGGCGGCGCAGCAGCGGTTTATCAACCTGATCGACGTTTTGTACGATCAGGACAAGCACCTGGTGTTGCTGGGACGGCTATCGTTGCGCGAGAGTCTGCGCGGCGATGCGATTGACCTGGCGCGTACGCGAAGTCGGTTGGGGCAGTTGGTTGAAGTCCGGGAGTCATAGGCCGAGATCTTTTCAGGGCCGACACCGCCTCATATCGTTATCATGTCGCCCGCGTTCTTCTTCACCCTTCAATAGCGAATCCGTTCATGAATACCCTCGCACAACTGCGGGCCGGCGAGCTGGCCGGCATCACTCGTCTGGATCTGTCCTGCGGCCTCACCGAGTTTCCCCGGGAAATCTTCGACCTGGCGGACTCGCTGGAAGTGCTCAACCTCAGCGGCAATGCCTTGAGCAGCCTGCCGGACGACCTGCATCGTCTGACCCGTCTGCGGATTGTGTTCTGCTCCGATAACCAGTTCACCGAACTGCCGGCGTGCCTGGGCCAATGTGCCGCGCTGAGCATGATCGGCTTTCGGGCCAACCGCATTGAACATGTGCCAGGCGCCGCCCTGCCACCACTGCTGCGCTGGCTGATCCTGACCGACAACTGCATCAGCGAACTGCCGACTGAATTGGGTGAACGTCCGCTGCTGCAAAAACTGATGCTGTCCGGCAACCAGTTGCAGCAACTGCCCGAGAGCCTGGTGCAGTGCCATCGCCTGGAACTGCTGCGTATTTCGGCCAACCGTTTTACCGAACTGCCCGAATGGCTGCTGACCTTGCCAGCCCTGACCTGGCTGGCCTATGCCGGCAACCCGCTGGAAACCGAAGCCGACGCCACCGCCCTCGACGCCACACCGAGCATCCCTTGGTCAGCGCTGCACCTTGAGCAAAAACTCGGTGAAGGCGCTTCCGGCGTGATCCATCGCGCCTCTTGGGAACGTGCGCAGCCGCCGACCACCCAGGTTGCGGTAAAACTCTATAAAGGCGAAATGACCAGCGATGGCTCGCCGCTGCACGAAATGAACGCCTGCATTACCGCCGGCCTGCACCCCAACCTGATCCGTGTCGAGGGGCGTATCGTCGAGCACCCGCAAGACCAGGCCGGGCTGGTGATGCAACTGATCGACCCGAGCTATCGCAACCTGGCCGGGTTGCCGAGCCTGGCGTCCTGCAGCCGCGACGTCTACACCGACGACACCCGCTTTACAGGTGCTGTGGCCTTGCGCATCGCCCGTGGCATCGCGTCGGCGGCTGAACATTTGCACCAACAAGGCATCACCCACGGCGACCTCTACGCCCACAACATTTTGTGGAATGAACACGGTGATTGCCTGCTGGGCGACTTCGGTGGTGCGTCGTTTCACGCGACCACGGACAACCTGGAAACCCGCGCGCTGCAACGGATCGAGGTGCGGGCGTTCGGGGTGTTGCTGGAGGAATTGCTGGCGCGGATCGATTCAGGTCTGAGCGATGCCGATCGGCTGGCGCTGGAAGCGTTGCAGCGACGTTGCTGCCAGGCGGATGTGCTGGCGCGACCGGGGTTTGGCGAGGTTGTCCTGGAATTGGCTGCCATGCATTTCCGATAGCCCTACCAAAAAACCTGTGGCGAGGGAGCTTGCTCCCGCTGGAGTGCGCAGCGCTCCCAAGCTTTTGGGGCCGCTTCGCAGCCCAACGGGAGCAAGCTCCCTCGCCACAAAGTCAGATCACAAATCAGCGTTGCGGCTTAACCCGCCAACCCGACAAACATGTCCTGCACGTCATCGTGGTTGTCGAGGCCTTCGAGGAAGGCTTCGACTTCAGCCATTTGCTCGTCGCTCAACCCGCTGACCGGGTTCTTCGGCTGGTAGCCCAACTTGGCGGATAACACGGTAAAACCCTGCCCAGGCAAGGCTTTCTGTACGGCGTCGAGGTCCGCGGGCTCGGTCAGGAACAGGGTCGTGCCCTCTTCGTCACCCGGCTCGAAATCCTGGGCGCCCGCTTCGATGGCGGCCATTTCCGGGTCGGCGTCGGGGCTGTCCGGGGACGCCTCGATCATGCCGACGTGGTTGAAGTCCCAGCTGACCGAACCGGAAGCACCCAGTTGGCCCTTGCGGAACGCCACGCGGATTTCAGCCACGGTACGGTTGATGTTGTCGGTCACGCATTCAACGATCAGCGGCACCTGATGCGGGGCGAAGCCTTCGTAGGTCACGCGATGGTATTGCACGGTCTCGCCCAACAGGCCCGCGCCTTTCTTGATCGCGCGATCCAGGGTTTCCTTGGGCATCGAGGCTTTCTTGGCCTGCTCGACCACCAGACGCAAATGTGCGTTGGTGGCAGTATCGGCGCCGTTACGTGCAGCAATGGTGATTTCTTTCACCAGTTTGCCGAAGATCTTGCCCTTGGCGTTGGATGCCGCTTCTTTGTGTTTAACCTTCCACTGTGCGCCCATTACTCACTCTCTTGATCTGTGGCGCCGAGACATCTATTGGCCGACGCAGGGTGCGAAGTTTATACGGCCTAAAGTTGGCAATCGACCAAAAATTCCATCCTGTTTACCGGCAGCACGCATCGGCATCTTCAGCAGTGCGTGTAGGGCAATTCTGAAAAGTCGCTTTGCGATGACTATTCAGGCCTGTGGTTTCGTACCCTCTGCGCCCACGTATTTCATGGCAGAAGCGCACTCGATGCACAACGACAAGGAAAGTCCTTTCACCCTGACCCTCGTCGAGGCTGATTTGAGTTTGCAGGTATTGCAGTTCAACGGCCGCGAAGGCCTTAACCAGCCCTTTCGGTTCGACATCGAAGTGATCGGCCTGGCGCCGGCGATGAACCTCGAGCGCCTGCTGCAACAACCGGCCTTCCTGAGCCTGGGTGACGAACAGGGCTTTCACGGTGTGCTGTGCAGCGCCAGTCGTGAGCATCGTGGCGCGCACCGGATCGGTTATCGACTGACGCTGGTGCCGCATCTGCAAACTCTCGAACAACAGCGCAACCGTCGCGTGTTTCATCACCTCAGCGTGCCCGCCATCCTGCGCCAATTATTGGAGGAGCATGCCCTGCCCACACTCAGCTATCGCTTTGAACTGAGCACCGGGCAGTATCCGGTCCGGCCCTTTTGCATTCAGTACGAGGAAACGGATCTGGGCTTGCTGCATCGACTTTGCGAAGAGGAAGGCATCCACTATCACTTCGAACACCGGCGCGAGGGGCACGTGCTGGTGCTGGCCGATGACAGTTTGAGTTTCCCCCAGGAACCGGTGCTGACGCCCTTCCATGACCAGCCATTCGACGAGCCTGAATCTGCCGCGATCCGCGAACTGTTCCAGCGTCATGACTCACCGCTGACGCTTGCCCCCACCCAGGCCCGGGACCGCAGCACGGGGGCCGACGGCTTTGGCGCGGCCAATCATCCGCTGACCGGCAAACCGGCGATGAACCGTGATCAACGCAGTCGTCGAACCTTGGAGCGGTTGCGTTGCCAGCAACGGCAAGTCCACGGCCAGAGCGATCAGACCGCGTTGCTCAGCGGACGGATCGTGCAGGTGGAGCAACACCCGATCACGAGTTTCAACGACCAATGGTTGCTCACCGACATTCGCCACCAGGGGCAACAATCGTCGATCCTCGCCGAGGCGCCGTTTGAAACGCCGGGCTACTGCAATCGGTTCCGCGCGATCCCCTGGTCAACGGAGTTTCGCCCGGCGCTTAAACAACCCCGGCCGAACATCCCCGGCTATCAACCGGCCCGCGTCCTGGGCGAGCCAGGGCGACCGGCGACGCTGGACGAACAGGGGCGGATTGAGGTCAGCCTGTGGCCGGGACCCAATACGCGCGAGCCCATGGGTTTGTGGCTACCGGTGGCCGTGGGCGCATCCGGGCTGCCCTTGGCCGGCAGCGACGTGTTCATCAGTTTTCTGGACAGCGACCCGGATCGGCCGGTCATTTGCGCCGCTTCAAACATCCAGCATCCACAACCGCCACAGCCCCCACCACCGCGCGGCGATACGCGGTTGTTGCTCGATTGGTTGGTCAATCGCCCGGACATGCCCTGACCCGGTTTAGCAAACAACACTCCACTGTAGCTAGGTGCTTGGGTGAGGGGAAATTGTCTGTGGCAAGCCCCCTCGCCACAGGTTTGTTGTCACCCTTAACTGAGAGGCGCGCTCAACCCTTGTCGGCTTTGCCCGCCGCCGCCGCGAATTTCGCCAGCCGTACATCCAGATGCCGCGGCCGGCGGCCATGATCCTCGGCGCGTTCCTTGCGGCGGATCGCATTGCGCACCATCAATGAGCCCAGGTAACGAATCGGCTCCGGCGGGAAGTACCCCAACGGTCCGTTGACCAGCGGCGAGCGGGTCCAGGGGTTGTCCAGGCCTTGCACCATCGAGGCCAGAATCTGCCCGCCCATATGACACGGGCCGACGCCACTGCCGGAGTAACCGAAACCGTAGAACACATTGCCGCTGGTGCTCATCTGACCGAAGAACGGCAACCCGGTGACCGAGCGATCCGAAGGGCCGTTCCAGGTTGCCTCGACCTTGACCTCGGCAAACGCCGGGAAGAAGTCCGCCAGGCTGCTGCGCAACAGCCCGGCATAGGGCGATGGCTGATCGAACACCGGCAGCATCCGCCCGCCGTAGGCGAAGGTATTGCCGCCCTTGCCGAGCATGATCCGGCCGTCCGGGGTGTTGTGGTAGTAGTGCACGAAAATCCGCGAATCGAGCACGGTGACGCCACTGGTCAAGCCGATTTCATTGAGTAAGTCCGGGCGCGGTTCGGTGATCAGCATGTCGCTGGAGACAATCGCCACGCTGCGCTCGAACTGCGGGAAGGCCCGGGCCATCCACGCGTTCATCGCCAGCACCACCCGGTCCGCGCGGACAGTGCCGTTCGGCGTTTGAATCCCCGCCGGTTTGCCCTCCTCCAGTCCGGTCATTGCCGTGTTTTCGTGAATCCGTACGCCCAGTTGCAACGCCACCCGCCGCAAACCGCGCACCAGTTTGCCCGGTTGCACACTCGCCGCCGCTGGGGAAAACCAGCCTTCCAGGTGCTTGCTGGAACCGGCCATGCGCTGCACATCCGCCACCGGTCGTTGGGTAAACGAGTTGATGCCGTTGCGCTCCAGCGCCGCGATCACCGCGTCGGTCGAACCGCATTGCGCGCGGTTGGTGGCGGTGTAGAGCGTGCCGTCGAGGCGGTAATCGGCGTCGACCCCGTACTGCTCGCAGAACGTACCGATCGCGTAGATGCTGCGTTCCGATTCCTTGACCAGTCGCACCGCTTCTTCAACCCCGAACAAGCGTTCCAGGGTGAAATACTTGGCCGACCACGACAGTGCGCAACCACCGTTGCGGCCACTGGCACCGGCGCCGCAGATGTCGGCCTCGATCAGCAACACGTCGAGCTCGGGGTTTTGCTCCTTGAGCATGATCGCGGTCCACAACCCGGTGTAGCCACCGCCGACGATGCACACGTCGGCCCGGGTGTCGCCCGCCAGTGGCTCGCACGGCGCGCAGGGCTGCGCCGCCAGCGCTTGGTCCAGCCAGAAAGGTCTCATGGGGGTTTCCTCAGGTACGCAGGGGTTTGATGGTCATGGGTTGGTTGGGCACGGAGGCGCAATCGAGGCTCAGGCCTGCCGGGCGGCTGTTCCAGTGCGGGATCAGGACGAAGGCCGAGAACATGGCGCAACCGGCGAAGATGATGAACACCGTGACCGAGTCGAAATACCCCGGCAGCAAGCCGCCGAGAATCGCCCCGACTGAGCCGCAGCCATTCACAAAACCCGCCGCCGTGGCGCCGGCCTTGGCAGTACCAAAATCAATCGCCGCCGCGCCGCTGATCATCGAATCCGGCCCGTAAAGCGTCAGGCCCATGACGAACAACAGCGCCACCACCAGCATCACGCTGCCGGTGTGCAAGGCGCCCATGAACAGCGCCAGGGAAACCGTCAGCGCCAACAGACTGATCACACACGCCGGCATACGACGGGCACCGAACAGTTTGTCCGAGGCCAGCCCGAGCAGGATCGGCCCGAGCAGCCCGGCCAGTTCGAACGAAGTCGGAATGATCGCCGCACCGACCTTGCCCACCGAGGGCATTTGTTCGAAGACGATCACCGGACCCCACAACAGAATCGCGTAGCGCGCCGGTTTCAACAGGAAGTACGAGAGCCCGAGCACCAGCACCGTGCGGTTGCGCAGGATTTCCTTCAGGGGTTCCAGAACGCTGATTTTGCTTTGTGCGTAAGCCTCTTCGGCACTCAGCTCGGGTTCCGGCTCGACGGCAGGCAAGCCCACGTCTTCAGGTTTGTTACGTTGAAAAATAAAAAACAGCACGGCGACCAGCCCAACCACCGCCGCACTGGAAATAAACGCCGCGTGCCAACTGCCCACCAGCGTGTAAGCCCACCAACCGGCGAACGGTGACGCCACCAGTCCGCCGAAGGCATAACAGGAACTCCACAACCCCAGCACCCGCCCACGCTGCTGGGCGGGAAAGAAACTGCCGATGTTCTTGCACAGTCCCGACCAGCCGGTGGACTGCGCCAGGCCTTGAATCAACATGCAGGTGGCGAAGATCGGCAACGTGGCGAAATTGCCCATCACCAGTGCTGCCGCCGCGGAAATCAGCAAGCCGCCGAGCACGACTACTCGCGGGCCAAAGCGGTCGGCGAGGATGCCCCAGGTGAATTGGCCGACGGCGTAGGCCGCCAGGTAGATCGCGTCGAGGTTGGCCATGGCCATTTTGTCGAGCATGAAGGTGGGGTCTTCGGCGATCCCCAGTTTGGCCACCGAAAAGGCTTTGCGGGTGAAATAGAAAGCGGCGTAAGCGAGCCAGGTGATAGCGAAGATCTGCACGCGCCAACGCTTGATGGTGCCGATATGCTTGTTCATGGTGGTTCTGACCTCAGGGTGTGAGTGTGCCGGCAGAAATTGAGAAATAACGCCTGTTTTTTTATTGTTGAGCACTTCGGTATCGCGGCTTCCCTGAAGCGATACCGGTCAGATGAGTCCTGCTGTTGCACGCACAGGCTCATGGCACCCGACGCTGTTCGACTGACCAGTCACCGGGGCTGAGGCGGATAAAAACAATTACTGATTAATAAGTGAAATCGATTTATCGTATTTCCAATATAAGCTCAGCTTGTTACTGGAGGTTTCGATGTCGGTTTCCCACGCCCAACTCAAAGCCTTCCACGCCGTGGCCGTTCACGGAAGCTTTACCAAGGCCGCCGAGCGGCTATTCCTCACGCAACCGGCGATTTCCGACCAAGTGCGCAAACTCGAAGAGCGCTTCGGTGTTTTGCTGTTCCATCGCAACAAACGCTCGGTGCGCCTGACGGATCTGGGCGAGCGCTTGCTGAGCATCACCCAGCGCCTGTTCGTCATCGAGGCCGAAGCCCAGGAGTTGTTGCAGGATTCCCGGGCGCTGCAAACCGGCAGCCTGATCCTCGCGGTGGATGCGCCCATCCACGTGTTGCCGCAGATCGCCCGGTTCTGCGAGCGCTACCCCGGCATCAGCGTCAAGATCGAAACCGGCAACACCGATGAGTCGCTGTTCCGGTTGTTCAACTATCAGGCGGATCTGGCGTTACTGGGCCGCGATGTCAGTGATGAACGATTGATCTCGTTGCCGCTGCGCAATGACCCGATGGTGGCGTTCGTCTCGCGCAATCATCCGTGGGCCGATCGCGAGTCGATCTGCCTGGCGGACCTGGATGACACGCCGTTAGTGCTGCGGGAGATTGGCTCGGTGACGCGCCAGACTCTGGAGGAGGAAATGGCCGGGGCCGGGTTGCGGATTCGGCCGGCGATTCAGGTCGAAGGCCGGGAAGCGGCGCGGGAGGCGGTGGTGGTCGGGATTGGGGTTGGCGTGGTGTCGGCAGCCGAGTTTGGTGCTGACTCCAGGGTTTGCGCGTTGCCGATTATCGACTGCAAGCGGCGGCTGACGGAGACGCTGGTGTGTTTGCGCGAGCAGAGTTCACGGCGGGTGGTGGCGACGTTTCTGGAGATGGTGCGCGAGAGCCTGCCCAAATGATCGTCCTCACGTAGATCGTTCCCACGCTCCGCGTGGGAATGCAGCCCGGGACGCTCCGCGTCCCAAAGCGGACGCGGAGCGTCCATTGAGGCATTCCCACGCGGAACGTGGGAACGATCAGGTCAGCGGCCTGGCGCTAAATCGAAAAACGCCTGAATCAAGCGCAAATCCCGCCGCCGATCCATGCAGCCGATCATGTGCCGATTGATCAGCCCCTCGCCAATAATCGGCACCGCCACCACCCGCGGGTCATGGCTGACTTCCACTGACGACACCACGCCAACCCCCAACTCCGCGGCAACGGCCTCGGTCACCGCCTCACGACTGTCCAGCTCCAGCAACACCCGGGGATTGACCTTGGCCTGCGTGCACGCCTCATCAAACGTACGCCGGGTGATCGAGCTCGGCTCGCGCAGCACCATGATCACCTGGTCCAGTTCCTTGAGCTGCACATCCTTGGAACGCTGCGCCCACGGATGCCCGGCCGGCACCAGTGCGCAGATCCGTGACTCGCTCAACGCTTGCAGATGCAAACCCTTGCGCGGTTCGACTTCGGTCAGCACCGCCACATCGGCATGCTCGGACAACAACGCCGCCAGGGTTTCCTGGGCATTGCCCAAACGCAGGTTCACCGTGATCCCCGGATAGCGCGCCCGCAAGCTGGCAAGCATCGGCATGACCATGTGCGGTCCGTCCGCCGCCACTTCCAGGCGCCCGGTCAGCAACTGGCGGTTGGCTTCGAGCATCACTTGCGCTTCTTCCGCCAGGCCGAACATCGCCCGGGTGATCGCCGCCAGTTTGGTGCCCTCCTCCGTCAGCTCCACTCGTCGGGCGGTACGGCGCAGCAGGGTGATTTGGTAGTGCTCCTCCAGCGCCTTGATGTGCCCGGTGACCGCCGGCTGGCTGATGAACAGCCGCGCGGCGGCCCGGGTAAAGCTGCCTTCCCGGGCCACGGCATCGAATGCGCGGAGCTGGAACAGATTCATGAATAACCCTCACTGATGGCTGGCATAACAACAAACAATTTGATTGATAGCTCGGCAAATTGCAATTTAAGCCCCGTAGCGTCATCCCATCGATTACGAGGACATGAGAATGAGTACTGCCGAACCCATCCTGCTCACCCCCGGCCCGTTGACCACATCGGCCCGCACCCGTCAGGCGATGATGGTCGACTGGGGTTCATGGGATGACCGCTTCAACCAACTGACCGCCAGCCTGTGCGAACAACTGCTGGCGATCATCAACGGTGCCGACACCCACCACTGCGTGCCATTGCAAGGCAGCGGCACTTTCGCCGTCGAAGCCGCCATCGGCACATTGGTCCCGCGTGACGGCAAAGTGCTGGTGCTGATCAACGGCGCCTACGGCAAACGCCTGGCGAAGATCTGCGAAGTGCTCGGTCGTTCGTTCAGCACCTTCGAAACCGCCGAAGACGAACCGACCACCGCCGCCGATGTGGATCGCCTGCTGCAGGCTGACCCGAGCATCACTCACATTGCGCTGATTCACTGCGAAACCAGTACCGGCATCCTTAACCCGCTGGCGGAAATCGCCCAGGTCATCGCGCAACACGGCAAACGCCTGATCATCGACGCCATGAGTTCTTTCGGCGCGCTGCCGGTGGATGCGCAACAAGTGCCGTTCGATGCACTGATCGCCGCTTCGGGCAAGTGCCTGGAAGGTGTACCGGGGATGGGCTTCGTCTTCGCTCGCAAGGAGTCGCTGGCGAATGCCGGCGGCAACTCGCACTCACTGGCGATGGATTTGTTCGACCAGCACACCTACATGGCCAAGACCGGCCAATGGCGCTTCACCCCGCCGACCCACGTGGTCGCGGCGCTGCACGAAGCGCTGCTGCAATACAACGAAGAAGGTGGTTTGCCGGCGCGGCATCAGCGCTACGCCGACAACTGCCGGGTGCTGCTCGATGACATGGCCCAACTCGGTTTGCGCAGCTTCCTGCCCGCCGCAATCCAGGCGCCGATCATCGTCACCTTTCACGCCCCGAAAGACCCGCGCTACCAGTTCAAGGAATTCTACGAACGGGTCAAGGCCAAGGGTTTCATCCTTTACCCCGGCAAATTGACCCAGGTCGACACCTTCCGCGTCGGCTGCATCGGCCACGTCAATCCGCCCGAGATGCACGCGGCGGTGGCAGCGATTGCCGAGGTGTTGCAGGAAATGGAAGTACTCGACATCTGAATCAGCAGACACCGCCGAACCTGTAGGAGCGAGGCTTGCCCGCGAACACAGGCGACGCGGTCCCCCAGGCACACCGAGTTATCGTTCTTCGCGGGCAAGTCGGTACGCCGCATCGCTCGCTCCTACAAAGGAATCTGAGACATGAACTACAACAACCCTACCAAGCTCCAAGCCGCCATCCTCGACTGGGCCGGCACCGTGGTCGATTTCGGCTCATTCGCACCCACCCAGATTTTTGTCGAAGCCTTCGCCGAGTTCGACGTCCAGGTGTCCATCGAAGAAGCCCGCGGGCCGATGGGCATGGGCAAGTGGGACCACATCCGTACCCTGTGTGATCAGCCGCAAGTCGCCGAGCGTTATCGCAAGGCGTTCGGCCGCACCCCGACTGACGATGACGTCACCGCCATCTACAAACGCTTCATGCCGCTGCAAATCGAAAAAATCGCCGAACACTCGGCGCTGATCCCCGGTGCCCTGGACACCATCGCTAACTTGCGCCAGCAAGGGATCAAGATCGGCTCCTGCTCCGGCTACCCGAAACAGGTCATGGACAAAGTCGTGGAACTGGCCGCCACCAACGGTTACATCGCGGACCACGTGGTCGCCACTGACGAAGTGCCCAACGGCCGTCCATGGCCGGCCCAGGCCCTGGCCAACGTCATCGCGCTGGGCATCGACGATGTCGCGGCATGCGTGAAGATCGACGACACGGTGCCGGGCATTCTGGAAGGTCGTCGTGCCGGCATGTGGACCGTGGCGCTGATCTGCTCCGGTAACGCGCTGGGTCTGGACTACGCGGGTTATCAGGCCCTCGGCAGCGAGGAGTTGGCCAGCGAGCGCAAGCGTATTCACGGGATGTTCGAAGGCTCGCGGCCGCACTACATGATCGACACCATCACCGATCTGCCCCAGGTGATTGCCGATATCAATAAGCGACTGGCCAACGGCGAGATGCCGCAAGCCGCCTGACCCACCGCCCACCTTGTAGGAGCATGGCTTGCCCGCGATGACAGTCTCAAGGACGCCATCGCGGGCAAGCCATGCTCCTACAGGGTTTTTTATTGTCAATTAGCTGAACCAGAGCATTGAACGGGCAAATCGTCTCAGGCAAATACGGCAAAACAGGATTACAGTTAAAGCACAGTGCCGCACAAGAACGGCGCTTTGAGCATTGACCTGTGGAGAGCCCCGTATGCCCTGGAAGAACTCCGACTCACGTTACAGCACGGTGTCGATCACGTTGCACTGGCTGATGCTGGTCTTGCTGATCCTGGTTTACGCCTGCATCGAATTTCGCGGGATTTTTCCCAAAGGCAGCGGTGGCCGCACGCTGATCACCGAATCGCACTTCATGTTGGGCCTGACGGTGTTTGTGCTGGTGTGGCTGCGCCTGTTTGCCCGCAGCCTGGGCCCGGCGCCGCAGATCTTCCCGGCGTCGCCGCATTGGCAGACTACCCTGGCCAAATTGATGCACTGGGCCTTGTACTTGTTCATGATCGCCATGCCGATCCTCGGCTGGCTGGTCACCAGCGCCAAGGGGCATCAGGTAATGTTCTACGGCTTTGACCTGCCGTTGCTGGTCCCGGAGGACAAGGTGCTGGCCAAGCGGATTCAGGGCTGGCATGAACTCGGCGGCACCATCGGCTACTGGCTGATCGGCCTGCACGCCGTGGCGGGGCTGTATCACCACTATGTGGTGGGGGATAACACCTTGTTGCGGATGATGCCGAAGCGGGTTTGAGCCGTTGCCTCAATTTTTGGCCAAATGATGACCTGTGGCGAGGGAGCTTGCCCCCTCGCCACAATTGTTCAGTGTTTTGAGCTAAATCCCCGTCGGCCTTGCAAGCCACCGGTATGGATGAAGATCAACCGCGTGCCTTGAGGGAATCTTCTCGCTTCGATCTGCTGCTTGAGCGCCAGCAACGCCTTGCCGGTGTACAGCGGCTCCAAGGGAATGCCGCTGGCCTGCTCGGTCTCCTCGATGAACTCCAGCAACAGCGAATCAACCTTGGCAAACCCGCCGCGACTGGCGTCGAACAGCTCATAAGCTGGCTCCCCCCCTCCCACAATCGCTTCAACCTGATGCGCCACGCCGTGATCGCCCGGCACCGCCAACGCGCCATAGACCGGATGCTCGCCCGCCTCGGCCAGCACCAGCCCAGCCAGCGTGGTGCCCGTTCCGCAAGCCAGCCACCAGCCGTCGTAGTCGCTCCAGCCCAATCCGGCCAATCGCTCACGCACCTGATCCCTGAGCTGCATGCAGCCCCGCGCCCCACGCAAACCACCTCCCCCTTCCGGCACCGGGTGCAAGGTCGGGTATTGCGCCTGCCACGGCTGCCAGAAACCCGGTTCATGGCGCGCGCGATAACCGCCGTAACCCAGCCAGTGCAGGTGCATGCCGAAGTCTTGTAGATCCTTTACGGTCGGCGTGCCTTGCGGATGACCGCGCAGCAATCCCACGGTGTTGAAGCCGAAGCGTTTGCCCGCAGCGGCCAACGCGTGCAGATGATTGGAGTGAGCGCCACCAAGACTAATGATGCCGTCGGCACCGGCCTGGTCGGCGGCGTGAAGGTGTTCGATGAGTTTGAACCACTTGTTGCCGCTGATCAGCGGGTCGATTTGGTCCAGGCGCAGGATGGCGACTTCGATGCCGGCTGCGGTGAGCCAGTCGAGGTGCAGGGGTTCTAGAGGAGCTTGGGGTAGCCAGTCGTTGAGAGGGAGGAGCATGAGGCCGGCTCTGGGAAAGAGCCGACATCTTAGCAGCACCTTTGTGGCGAGGGGGCTTGCCCCCGTTGGGCTGCGCAGCAGCCCCAAAAACCATGTAGCGCGGATTATCAGAATGACCGCGTTGGATGGGTTTACGACTGCTGCGCAGCCCAACGGGGCCAAGCCCCCTCGCCACAAGGGGTGTGTTGTTACAACTCGGCGGCCAGACGCGACCCTTGGTTGATCGCCCGCTTCGCATCCAGCTCCGCCGCCACGTCCGCGCCGCCAATCAAATGCACATTCTGTCCCGCCGCCACCAGACCATCCTGCAACTCACGCAGCGGATCCTGACCGGCGCAGATCACAATGTTGTCCACCGCCAGCACTTGCGGCTCGCCGGTTTCGCCGATGCGGATGTGAAGGCCGTCGTCGTCGATTTTCAGGTACTCGACGCTGTTGAGCATCTGCACCTGCTTGTTCTTCAACCCGGTGCGGTGAATCCAGCCGGTGGTCTTGCCCAGACCGTCGCCGACCTTGGTTTTCTTGCGTTGCAGCAGGAACACCTCACGGGCCGGTGCATGGGGCTGAGCCTTGATCCCGGCCACGCCGCCGCGCGCCTCAAGCTTGGTGTCGATGCCCCACTCTTTCCAGAACGCGGCACGGTCGAGGCTGGTGGCCACACCTTCGTGAACCAAAAACTCCGAGACGTCGAAACCGATACCGCCGGCGCCAATCACCGCCACGCGCTTGCCCACCGGTTTGCGCTCGAGGATCACGTCCAGGTAGCTCAACACCTTGGCGTTCTCGACACCCGGGATGGCCGGGGTACGCGGTGCGATACCGGTGGCGAGGATAATTTCGTCGTAACCGCCGGCCACCAGTTGCGCCACGTCGACGCGGGTGTTCAAACACACCTCGACATTAGTGGTCTGCAATTTGCGGTTGAAGTAGCGCAGGGTTTCGAAAAACTCTTCCTTGCCCGGCACGCGTTTGGCGATGTTGAACTGACCGCCGATTTCGCTGGCCGAATCAAACAAGGTCACCTGATGCCCACGCTCAGCAGCCACGGTTGCCGCAGAAAGACCTGCAGGACCGGCACCGACCACGGCGATCTTCTTGATCTGCTGCACCGGTAAATAATTGAGTTCGGTTTCATGGCAGGCACGCGGGTTGACCAGGCAACTGGTCAATTTGCCGCCGAAGGTGTGGTCCAGGCACGCCTGGTTGCAGCCGATGCAGGTGTTGATTTCATCGGCGCGACCCGCGGCAGCCTTGTTTACGAAATCGGCGTCAGCGAGGAATGGCCGGGCCATGGACACCATGTCCGCATCGCCTTCCGCCAGGATCTGCTCGGCGATTTCCGGGGTGTTGATGCGGTTGGTGGTGATCAGCGGAATGCTCACCGAACCGCGCAGCTTGGCCGTGACCTTGCTGAACGCGCCGCGCGGCACTTTGGTGGCGATGGTCGGGATCCGCGCTTCGTGCCAGCCGATGCCGGTGTTGATGATGGTCGCGCCGGCCTGCTCGATAGCTTTGGCCAGGGTGACGATTTCTTCCCAACTGCTACCGCCTTCCACCAGGTCGAGCATCGACAGGCGGAAGATGATGATGAAATTCGGACCGACCGCTTCGCGCACCCGGCGCACGATTTCCACCGGCAGGCGCATGCGGTTTTCGTAGCTGCCGCCCCAACGGTCGGTGCGGTGGTTGGTGTGGGCCGCGAGGAACTGGTTAATGAAATAACCTTCGGAACCCATGATTTCGACGCCGTCGTACTCGGCGACTTGCGCCAGTTTCGAACAGGTGACGAAATCGCTGATCTGCTTCTCGATGCCTTCCTCGTCCAGCTCTTTAGGCTTGAACGGGTTGATCGGCGCCTGGATCGCGCTCGGCGCCACTTGTTTCGGGCTGTAGGCATAACGCCCGGCGTGCAGGATCTGCATGCAAATCTTGCCGCCCGCCTCGTGCACCGCGCGGGTGACGATCTGGTGCTTGAGCGCTTCTTCCTCGGTGGTCAGCTTGGCCGCACCGGAATACACCCCGCCTTCATCGTTCGGGCCGATACCGCCAGTGACCATCAGGCCTACGCCGCCCAGGGCACGTTCGGCAAAATACGCCGCCATGCGCTCGAAACCGCCGGGCTTTTCCTCAAGACCGGTGTGCATCGAGCCCATCAGGGTGCGGTTGCGCAGCGTGGTAAAACCCAGGTCCAGCGGGGCCAACAGGTGCGGGTAGTGAGCAGCGGCCATCGGAAACTCCACATCGAGCGATCACGGGAAAAATGCAGGAGCTCTTCGGCCCCCGTCGGTCATGTGCCACAGACTAAGAGTCGCACCGCTGTCACTCAATGACCCAAACTGACAACTTATTGATCCAAATGTGCAGCGCCCCTTGGCAAGCGCCGACCGGGGCCCTACCCTAGTCGACGAATCCTGCACACGGCTGTCGACTGCTTTCCCATGCGCAAACTTCTGTACCTGACCTTTTCCATGGCGTTGATCGCCGCCCTCACGACCTACGCCATGTGGGCCGCGGACCGTCCGGTGGGTCATTACCTGTCGGACCTGCGGATCAGTCTGGCGGTCGATCAAGGCACCCCGGCCGATCGCGGCAACCTGCTGGGTATCCAGCCCGAGCTGTTCCCCACCGACTATCAAAGCCCGGAGCGTTTGCACCGTAAGCTCTCCGCGTATCTGCAAAAGGCTCAGGATCAGGGCCTGCTGAACGAAAAGACCATCGTGGTGCTGCCGGAACATGTCGGCACCTGGCTGATGGTCAGCGGCGAGAAGGATGAGCTGTACCAGG
Source organism: Pseudomonas sp. Emmai (assembly GCF_055179735.1). Lineage (NCBI taxonomy): Bacteria > Pseudomonadati > Pseudomonadota > Gammaproteobacteria > Pseudomonadales > Pseudomonadaceae > Pseudomonas > Pseudomonas sp. Emmai. The sequence continues at coordinate 4,977,506 of NZ_CM143685.1, forward strand.
CCAGCACCCTCAAGGAAGCCATGAACTGGCTGGCGGCGAGCAATCCGCTGCAGTTCGTCCGCGCGCTGATCAGCGCCAAAGGCGCCAGTCGCCTCGACGACGCTCATTTGCGCATGAAGGCCAAGAGCATGGCCAAGGACTACCAGGCGCTGTTCGGTGGCCTGGCGAAAGAATTCCACGTGACCCTGGTGGCCGGCTCCATCGTGCTCCCGGAGCCAAGCGTCAACGACGGCACCTTGAAAATCGGTCACGGCGCGCTGTTCAACAGCACCGTGGTGTTCGGTCGCGACGGTTTGCCTATTGGTCAGCCGCAACGGCAGATGCACCCGATCTTCGCGGAACAGGACACCCTCGCCGCCAACACCGATCACACGGTCAATGTGATCGATACGCCGGCCGGACGTTTGGGCATTCTGATCGGCAGCGACAGTTGGTACCCGGACAACTACCGCAAACTCGACGAACAGGGTGCGCAACTGGTGGCGGTCCCGGCGTTTGTCGTCGGACGCGGGACCTGGGACAAACCATGGCGCGGTTACAAAGGCCTGTCGACGCCCGGCTCCGTCAGTCTCAAGGCCGGTGAACTCAGTGAAGGCCAGGCCTGGCACCGTTTGACCCTGATCGGCCAGCCACCGAGCAGCCAGGCCATAGCCGGCATGAGCGTATTCCTGCGCGGACAGTTCTGGGACAAGGGTAGCGCCGGCCAGAGCTTTCTCAGCAGCAATGGCCAGCATTCCGCTGACGGTGATATCCGTGGCGCGCGCATGCTGAATCTCTGGTTATAAACCATGAAGCCACTGCCGATGCGCCTCGGGGATCTGTCGGTGGGCTTTGTTCATAGCCTGGCCGATGCCGTGCGCAGCCACGGTGTTGACCCGCAGCCATTGCTCGATCAGTACGGTCTCGACGCGGCGCGCCTGGGCGAGGCTGGCGCCCGGCTGTCGATTCCGCGCTACATGCGCCTGGGCCACGGCGCGATTCAATTGACCGCCGACCCGGCGCTGGGGTTGCGCATGGGGCAGCTCAGTCGTCTGAGTCAGGCAGGCCTGGCCGGCGTCACCGCCGCCCAGGCGCCGACGGTGCGAGAAGCGGCCCGCTGTCTGATCCGCTTTGAAGCCTTGTACGGCTCCAACTATCGAGGCCAGTCGAGCTTTCACGAAGACGTTCGGGGCGCGTGGCTGCGTTTTTACTCCATCAGCCCCTACAACGCCTACAACCGCTTTGTGGTGGACTCGATCATCGCCGGCTGGTTGCAGCAATTGTCCAGCGTGAGCCCTGCCCCGCTGCGGGCCGAACGCATCGAAATCGAATTCGAAGAACCGCTGTATCGAGACGCCTACAGCGTGTTGGATTGCCCGATCCAGTTCGGCGCCGAACACAATCAACTGCGCCTGAGCCTGGACGCCCTCGCCCAGCGCAACCCGCAGCACTGTCCAAGCACCTGGCGGCACTTGCTGCAACTGTGTGAACGGGAACTGGAGCAACTGACACGCACCCGCAGCCTGCGTGAACGCATCACTCAGTTGCTGGGGCCATTGCTCAATGGAGGTCGGGAACCTGACCTGGAAGAAGTGGCGGCACGCCTGAAGCTGCCCACCTGGACCTTGCGTCGCAAACTCGCCGAGGAAGGCACGCAATTTCGCGCGATTCTCAACGACACCCGCCGCGACCTGGCCATGACCTACATCCGCGATACCGAACTGGCGTTCGGAGAAATCGCCTATCTGCTTGGCTTTGCTTCAGCCGAAGCCTTTCAACGGGCCTTCAAACGCTGGAACGGCCAGACACCCGGCGAGTTTCGCCGCAGTCATCGCCAATCCGCGTAACGCCCTACAGTTCGGTGGCGTCTTCCGCTGGTTCCAGCGGATCCAGTTCAAACGCCGAATACTCAAGCAACTCTTCTTGATACTCGTCCATTGTGATGTCCCCCATCGCTCATTAAAAATGGCCTGATCAACTGACCCGTACCTTGAGCATAAAGTGCCCGCGTGAAAGAAAAATGACGTTCACACGACACTCGCCCGCTACTGAATAAAACGTAGCAGGTGGTCAGGAATTTATCACAGGATTTTTTCGATAGAGGCCGTAGGACAACAGCCTGGTTTGACGTGGGTCAAGCTTGATGGCCCGTTACGGGAGTCGTGCCGTCTGACACGCTCCCGCAAGGCCTGGACCGCTTACTGGGCCGGGATGGGTTCGCTTGGGGGTGGCATGTTGTCCGGATGCGTCGGTGGCGTGATCGTCTCGGCGGCTGGAGCCGGTTCGGACGATTGAGCCGGAGCAATCGGTGCAGCTTCCGCAGGCGGTGCAACAGGCTCCGAAGCAGCAGGCTCGGCGGCCGGAGCCGCTACAGGCTCTGCGGCGGGAGCCGGCGTTGGCGCCAATGCGGCCGGGGCAGCCTGGGCTTCAGGCACGCCCAGGTCGGTTTTCGGCTTCTCGACGATGTGCGCCGCTTTCTTCGCTTCCGGCGGCAGGAACAGCTCTACCAGAGTGAAGAACCGCTCATAAAACTTGGCCGAGGACACGGTCTCGCTGGCGACCTTGACCATCGAATCATCGGACGAACCGATCGGCATCGACACCGAGCCCAACACACCGACGCCGAGGCTGGCGGAGTTGTTGGTCTTCTTCAGCGCGTAGCGATCCTGCAAGGCGTTGGCGAACATGGTCGCGTGGTGGCCTTCTGAGCCATCATCGGCACAAACCACACTGAAGCTGATCTCCATGTGGGTCTCGCCGGTCTGCTGGAAGCTCTTGTGGCCGCTGACCAGTTTCGGATCGCTGCTGGTGATGATGTAGCCCTGGCTGAGCAAGGCGCGACGGGCGGCTTCGCAGGTCTGGGCGTCGGTTACCGGGTAGTTGCGGGAGAACGTTCCGGAGTCGTCGAAGTTCTCATGCTCGTAGATGGCGGCTTTTTTCGACGAACAACCGGCAGCAACAGCCAGCACCAAGGCTAGCCCGACAATACGCATGGGAATTGATCTAAACATTGAACATCCTGAGAGAAAACGGTCCGGGGCGTATTGTGCAACAGATCGATGCTTAGGTGCGCATCGATTAGTGTCTTAAAACGGTTACAGGGGTGTTGACCGTTATATGCGGGAAAAGTCGCATAGATTGATGAATAACCGATGGGCAGGGCAACATTTTTGATCGCCCACAAAAAACCCCGGTCTTTCGACCGGGGTTCTTGTGAAACGCAAAACTCAATCAGCCATTAGTAGCGCTTGATCTCGGCTTCGCTTTCCAACTGCTTGCGGTAAGCCGCAAAGTCTTGCTGGCCAATGCGCGAGGCGAGGAAGCGACGGTACTGAGCCTTCTCTTCATCGGTCGGCGCTGCGGCTTCGTTCACGCCGTTCAAGCGCACGATCACCAGGCTACCATCGGCCAGGGTCACGCTGCTGAAGGTCGGCTTGTCCTTGGCGGCAGGTTTTGGCATGCGGAACAGCGCTTGCAGCACGGTAGGGTCAACCCCTTCCTGTGCGCGAGTGGCGGCCGCAGTGACCTTCCAGTTCTGGCCGTCGATAGCCTTGTCCAGCGGTGTCTTGCCGTCACGCAGGCTGGCGATCAACTGATCAGCCTTGGTCTTGGCGGCAGCACTGGCATGCTCCTTGGCCAATTGCGTGCGGATGCTGGCGGCAACGCTTTCCAGCGGCAGCTGCGAAGGCTTCAAGTGCTCCTTGGCGCGCAACACGATCACGGTTTCCGGATCGAGCTCGATGGCGGTGCTGTTGGCACCTTCATCCAACACTTCAGGGCTGAACGCTGCGGTGACCACGGCACGGTTGGCCGCGACACCTTCGCCACCTTCACGGCCGAACGGCGCGGAGGTATGGACGGTCAGTTTCAGGTCCTGCGCTGGCTGGGCCAGGTCAGACGCTTCAAACGAGGAATCTTCCAGTTGCTTGGTCGCCTCGACGAAACGCTGCTCGACCTGCTGGGTTTTCAGCTCGCGGGTCAGCTTGTCCTTGAGACTGGCAAACGTCGGCACTTCCGGCGCTTCAACGCCTAACAGCTTGATCAGGTGGAAACCGAAGCCAGTACGGATTGGCTCCGAAACCTGGTCCTTGTTCAACGAGTACAGGGCTTTTTCGAACACTGGATCGTAAACGCCAGGACCGGCGTAACCGAGGTCACCACCGTTGTTGGCCGAACCTGGGTCCTGGGAGAATTCCTTGGCCAACGCCTCGAATTTCTCACCTTTGGCCAGACGCGCCTGAACTTCTTCGATCTTGGCCTTGGCTTGCGCCTCGGTCACCTTGTCGTTCACTTCGATCAGAATGTGCGCAGCCCGGCGTTGTTCGGCCAGGTTGGCGATTTCTTTCTGATACGCCGCTTGCAGGTCTTCGTCCTTGACGCTGACCTCATTAAAGAAGGAAGCCTTCTTCAACTCCAGGTAATCGATAACCACCTGGTCCGGCGTCATGAACTCCTTGGCGTGTTCGTCGTAGTAAGCCTTGACCTCGTCGTCGGTCAGTTTCACCGCCGTCGGGTCAACCTTGATGTTCAGGGAAGCGAAGTCGCGGGTCTGTTTTTCCAGACGGGCGAAGGCCAACACCTGTGCATCGGTGACGAAGCCGCTACCCGCCAGGCCAGCGCGCAGCTGACCGATCAGCATTTCCTGAGCCAGCATCTGGCGGAACTGCATACGGCTGTAGCCCAGTTGACGGATCACCTGGTCGAAACGCTCAGGGCTGAACTTGCCGTCAACCTGGAATTCAGGCGTCAGCAGGATCACCTGGTCCAAAGCGCCTTCGGAGAAAGCGAATTTCGATTTTTCTGCGCCTTGCAGCAGCAGCTTGCGATCGATCAGGCCTTTGAGGGCCGATTCGCGCAGCATTTTTTCATCGAGTAACGAAGCGTCGAAATCCTTGCCCAGCTGTTGCATCAGCTGACGGCGTTGCATGTCGACGGCCTGGCTCAGCTCGTTCTGGCTGATTTCTTCGCCGTTGACCTTGGCCGCATCATTGCTGTGCGTCGTGGCCTTGAAAATGGCGTCGAAACCGGTCAAAGCCATCAGTGCAACGATGACTCCGATGATGGTCTTGGCAATCCAGCCTTGTGAATTGTCCCTGATATTCTGCAGCATGCGTCCCCCAGAAACGGTTGAACTTCAAAATTAGGCAACCGTGGAGCGTGGGTAGAATCCGGATAGAAGAAAGGCGCATCCGGGGATGCGCCTTCTCGTAACTGGCGGAACGGACCGAGGGTTCGAACTTGCGACCCTCGGTGTCTCAGATCAACGATTTGTTGGCTGGACTACCGCTCCGCTGCCAGGTCAGGCATGACCCCGACCCGGATAGGCAAAAACCTGAATCGAACTTAGTTGACAGCTTCTTTCAGTGCTTTACCGGCTTTGAAACCTGGTTTTTTGGCTGCAGCGATTTCCAGCGTCTTACCGGTCTGTGGGTTACGACCGATGCGAGCAGGACGATCGGTCACGGAGAACGTACCGAAACCCACCAGAACTACGGAGTCGCCAGCCTTGAGAGCGCCAGTGACGGATTCGATTACAGCGTCCAGCGCACGGCCAGCAGCAGCTTTCGGGATATCAGCGGATGCAGCGATAGCATCAATCAGTTCCGACTTGTTCACTCTAAGTCCCCTTATATCTATTTGAGTATGATTCTAAGTTTTTTGGTGAAAGCAAAAACGAGTGCTGAATGGCCTACAGACACTTAAGAGCCGCTTTATAACAAGGGCTCTAAAAAGCTGTCAAGGAAGCCCCCCAGGCAAATGCGTACTAATGCGTGCTAATTCTTTCCTTAGAGTCAGACTCGCGTTTTTCATCCTTTGCAACTATCTCCGGAGCCACATCCGGCAAGGGCTCCGGCGCGTATTGCAGCGCAATTTGCAGGACCTCGTCAATCCATTTAACTGGTTTAATCTGCAGATCTTGCTTGATATTGTCAGGAATTTCCTTCAGATCGCGTACGTTCTCTTCAGGAATGATCACGGTCTTGATCCCGCCACGGTGAGCCGCGAGCAGTTTTTCCTTCAAACCGCCGATCGCCAGCACTTGGCCACGCAGGGTAATTTCGCCAGTCATGGCGACGTCCGCGCGTACAGGAATGCCAGTCAATGCCGACACCAGGGCCGTGCACATGCCTACACCAGCGCTAGGGCCGTCCTTCGGGGTCGCCCCTTCCGGCATGTGGATGTGCGTGTCGCGCTTCTCGTGGAAGTCCAGGGGGATCCCCAGGCTCTTGGCACGGCTGCGGACCACGGTCAGGGCGGCAGTGATCGATTCGACCATCACATCACCCAGGGAACCGGTCTTGATCAACTGGCCTTTACCCGGAACGACAGCGGCTTCGATGGTCAGCAGTTCCCCACCCACCTGAGTCCACGCCAGGCCGGTCACTTGACCGATCTGATCCTGGGATTCAGCCAGGCCGTAGCGGAATTTGCGCACACCCAGGAAGTGTTCCAGCATCTCGGCAGTCACCTTCACCGAGAAGCGTTTTTCCAGTGCGTGCTCTTTGACCGTCTTGCGGCAAACCTTGGCAATCTGGCGCTCAAGCCCCCGCACACCGGCTTCGCGGGTGTAATAGCGGATGATGTCGCGGATCGCTTCGGCGTCGAATTCCAGCTCACCTTTCTTCAGGCCGTTGGCAGCAATCTGCTTCGGCGACAGGTACTTGACGGCGATGTTGATCTTCTCGTCTTCCGTGTAGCCAGGCAGACGAATCACTTCCATCCGGTCCAGCAGCGCCGGCGGAATGTTCATGGAGTTGGAGGTGCAAAGGAACATCACATCGGACAGGTCGTAATCGACTTCCAGATAGTGATCGTTGAAGTTGTGGTTCTGCTCCGGATCGAGCACTTCCAGCAACGCAGACGCTGGATCACCGCGCATATCGCTGCCCATTTTGTCGATTTCATCGAGCAGGAACAGCGGGTTGCGAACCCCGACCTTTGTCATCTTTTGAATCAATCTTCCTGGCATCGAACCGATATAAGTACGGCGATGACCACGAATTTCCGCTTCATCGCGCACGCCACCGAGGGCCATACGGACGAATTTACGGTTGGTGGCGTGCGCAATCGACTCCGCCAGAGAGGTTTTACCCACCCCCGGAGGACCGACCAGGCACAACACCGGACCACGAATTTTCTTCACGCGCTTTTGCACGGCGAGGTATTCGAGGATGCGTTCCTTCACTTCGTCCAGACCATAGTGGTCGGCGTCGAGAATGTCTTCGGCACGGGCCAGGTCCAGACGCACTTTGCTCTGAGCCTTCCACGGCACCTGAACCAACCAGTCGATATACGAACGCACCACGGTCGCTTCCGCAGACATTGGTGACATTTGTTTCAGCTTGTTCAGTTCGCCCTGCGCTTTGGCCAAGGCGTCTTTCGGCAGGCCGGCAGCATCGATGCGCTTTTTCAGCTCTTCGATTTCGTTGTGGCCTTCCTCGCTGTCGCCGAGCTCCTTCTGAATGGCCTTCATCTGCTCATTCAGGTAGTACTCGCGCTGACTGCGCTCCATTTGTTTTTTGACGCGACCGCGAATGCGTTTTTCGACTTGCAGCAGGTCGATCTCGGCATCCAGCAACGCCAGGACGTGCTCGACCCGGGCCGACAAATCGATGATTTCGAGGATTTCCTGCTTCTGCTCGATCTTCAGGGCCATGTGCGCGGCCATGGTGTCGACCAGGCGCCCTGGTTCGTCGATGCTGTTGAGCGACGACAGGACTTCAGCCGGGACTTTCTTGCCCAACTGCACATATTGTTCGAACTGAGCCAGCAGGCTACGGACAAACACTTCCGACTCGCGCTCAGGCGCGTCGACTTCGTCGATCAGCGAGACTTCGGCACGGCAATGGCCGTCCACTTCGCTGAAGCGCTCCACGGCGCCCCGCTGCTCGCCTTCGACCAGAACCTTGACGGTGCCGTCAGGCAGCTTGAGCAGTTGCAGAACAGTGGCGATGGTACCTACGCGATAAAGTGCTTCTTCACCGGGATCGTCGTCAGCAGGGTTCCGCTGAGCCAGCAGAAGGATCTGCTTGTCGCCCGTCATCGCAGCCTCGAGGGCTTCGATGGATTTCTCGCGCCCCACGAACAGCGGGATAACCATGTGCGGATAAACCACGACATCACGCAATGGCAAGAGAGGCAATTCGATGGTTGTCTTCATGATTTCGCCTCTACGGCGGCCATAAGGCCGTAAACAGATGGAAGTAAGCTTGAAACCAAGATGGGGGCTGCTTTCAAAAAAAACAAGCGCAAAGAGGGTGTTAAAACGGTTTAAAAGAAAAGGGGCCCGAAGGCCCCTTCTTTATTCCAGCTGCGTGACGCTTAAGCGTCTGGCGCGGCCTTGGCTGTCGGCTCACTGTTTTCGTAGATATACAGTGGCTTGGACTTGCCTTCGATAACGCTTTCATCGATCACTACTTTGCTCACCTCGGACTGCGAGGGGATTTCATACATAGTGTCGAGCAATACGCCTTCGAGAATCGAGCGCAGTCCACGGGCGCCGGTCTTGCGTTCCAGGGCACGTTTGGCGACCGATTTCAGTGCGTCGGCCCGGAATTCCAGGTCCACGCCTTCCATCTCGAACAGCTTGGCATACTGCTTGGTCAGAGCATTTTTCGGCTCGGTCAGGATCTGCATCAACGCAGCCTCATCAAGCTCGTCCAGCGTGGCGAGGACCGGCAGACGACCGACGAATTCAGGGATCAGACCGAACTTGACCAGATCGTCAGGCTCAACTTCACGCAGGGATTCACCGACTTTCTTACCTTCTTCCTTGCTGCGTACCTCGGCGTTGAAGCCGATGCCGCCACGGGTGGAGCGCTGTTGAATAACCTTCTCCAGACCGGAGAACGCACCACCGCAAATGAACAGGATGTTACGGGTGTCGACCTGAAGGAATTCCTGCTGCGGATGCTTGCGGCCACCTTGCGGCGGAACGGAAGCGACCGTGCCTTCGATCAACTTGAGCAAGGCCTGCTGCACGCCTTCACCGGAAACGTCCCGGGTGATCGACGGGTTGTCAGACTTGCGCGAAATCTTGTCGATTTCATCGATGTAGACAATGCCCATCTGGGCCTTTTCCACATCGTAATCGCACTTCTGCAGCAGCTTCTGAATGATGTTCTCGACATCTTCCCCTACGTAACCCGCCTCGGTGAGGGTGGTTGCGTCGGCGATGGTGAACGGAACGTTCAACAAGCGGGCCAGTGTTTCGGCAAGCAGGGTTTTACCCGAGCCTGTCGGGCCGATCAGCAAGATGTTGCTTTTGCCGAGTTCGACGTCGTCATTCTTTTTGTCACGCTGGTTCAGGCGTTTGTAGTGGTTATACACCGCTACGGCCAGAACCTTTTTCGCACGCTCTTGACCAATCACATACTGATCAAGGATGCCGCTGATTTCTTTAGGCGAAGGCAATTTATGCGCGCTGCTCTCGGCCTGGGCTTCCTGCACCTCCTCTCGGATGATGTCATTGCACAGGTCGACGCACTCGTCGCAGATAAAGACCGAGGGGCCGGCAATCAATTTGCGCACTTCATGCTGGCTTTTGCCACAGAAGGAGCAATAGAGCAGCTTGCCGTTGTCCTCGCCGTTGCGGGTGTCAGTCATTCGTTCGATCCAAATCCGATAGGCTTGCAACACAAGATGAAGGCTATTGCGGGCTTTTTCAAGCCCGCTAGTGATCGGAGCGGCCGACCAAGCCTATTTTGAGCTGCTTATTTAAGCGGGCCGCTGGCTGATCACTTCATCGATCAACCCGTACTCACGCGCGGCTTCTGCGCTCATGAAGTTGTCGCGGTTGGTGTCGCGTTCGATTTCTTCCAGTGTGTGCCCGCTGTGCTTGGCCATCAGCGTGTTGAGACGCTCACGAATGAAGAGGATTTCCTTGGCATGGATTTCGATATCCGATGCCTGACCCTGGAAACCGCCCAATGGCTGGTGAATCATCACACGCGAGTTCGGCAGGCAGAAACGCTTGCCAGCGGCACCGGCCGTCAGCAGGAACGCACCCATGCTGCACGCCTGGCCGATACAGGTAGTCGACACGTTGGGTTTGATGAACTGCATGGTGTCGTAGATCGACATGCCTGCTGTCACCGAACCGCCCGGGGAGTTGATATAGAGATGGATGTCCTTGTCCGGGTTTTCCGCTTCAAGGAACAGCAGTTGCGCACAGATCAGGTTGGCCATGTAGTCCTCTACCGGACCAACCAGAAAGATCACTCGCTCCTTGAGGAGACGCGAGTAAATGTCGTAAGCGCGCTCGCCACGAGCAGACTGCTCGACAACCATCGGGACCAGGCCGCCTGCGGCCTGGATATCAGAGTTCTGCTGAATATACGAATTACGGAACATGCTCTGCAGTCACTCCCAAATAGTTATGTCTTGAATACGCATAAGCCAGCGCGAAGGCTGGCTTATGGTGATTACTTCTTAGCGCAGAAACGATCAGTCGGCTTGTGGAGCTTCTACCGGCTTGACTGCTTCTTCGTAAGAGACCGCTTTGTCGGTCACGTTTGCCTTCTGCAGAACAGTATCCACAACTTGTTCTTCCAGCACAACCGAACGGACTTCGTTCAGTTGCTGGTCGTTCTTGTAGTACCAGGACACAACCTGCTCAGGCTCTTGGTAGGCCGAAGCCATTTCCTGAATCATTTCGCGAACGCGGGCTTCGTCAGGCTTGAGGTCGAACTGCTTGACCACTTCAGCCACGATCAGACCCAGCACAACGCGGCGCTTGGCTTGTTCTTCGAACAGCTCGGCCGGCAGTTGGTCAGGCTTGATGTTGCCGCCGAATTGCTGAACAGCCTGCACGCGCAGACGGTCAACTTCGTTGGACAACAGAGCCTTTGGCACTTCGATCGGGTTGGTGGTCAGCAGACCGTCCATTACCTGATTCTTGACCTTGGATTTGATCGCCTGACGCAGCTCGCGCTCCATGTTCTTGCGAACTTCGGTGCGGAAGCCTTCCAGACCGGTTTCCTTGATGCCGAATTGAGCGAAGAATTCTTCGGTCAGCTCAGGCAGTTTTGGCTCGGAAACAGTGTTCACGGTCACGGTGAACTCAGCAGTCTTACCTGCCAGGTCGAGGTTCTGGTAGTCCTCTGGGAAGGTCAGGTTCAGAACGCGTTCTTCGCCGGCTTTAGCGCCAACCAGACCGTCTTCGAAACCAGGGATCATGCGGCCGGAACCCAGAACCAGCTGAGTACCTTTGGCGGAACCGCCAGCGAACACTTCACCGTCAACCTTGCCAACGAAATCGATGTTCAGTTGGTCTTCGTTCTGGGCAGCACGATCGGCTACTTCGAAACGGGTGTTTTGCTTACGCAGGATGTCGAGCATCTTGTCCAGGTCAGCGTCAGCCACGTCAGCGCTCAGGCGCTCGACAGTGATGCCTTCGAAACCGGCTACAGTGAACTCAGGGAACACTTCAAAAATCGCGACGTATTCCAGATCCTTGCCAGCTTCGATCGATTTAGGCTCGATCGAAGGAGCGCCAGCCGGGTTCAGCTTCTGCTCAACGACAGCTTCGTAGAAGGAGGACTGGATCACGTCGCCTACAGCTTCCTGGCGTGCATCAGCACCGAAACGGCGCTTGATTTCACTCATTGGCACTTTGCCTGGACGGAAGCCAGCAATCTTGGCCTTTTGGGCGGTCTGCTGCAGACGCTTGTTGACCTGAGTCTCGATGCGCTCAGCCGGCACGGTGATGCTCATGCGGCGCTCAAGAGCAGAAGTATTTTCAACAGAAACTTGCATGGATATTCCTCGTTGCACAGACGTTAGCCGGCCGTTTCCGACCCCAGAATCAAGGGCATGCATTCTAGTGGGTCAAACTCAAGAAGTCACCCTACTGAAAACGGGTAAAAAAACAGCAGGCAATTTATAGGCGAGGGACAAACGGTTGTGCCTCGCCCTGTTAGCAAATACAGCCAGTCAAGCCAGGGCTCTGCACCACCTCTTCTATATATAGAAGAAGTAGCAGGCATCTCCCTGACAGCCGACCTTGCGAGCAAGGTCGGCGGGCGGCGCGGCATCATCGAGAAACATAAATACGACGAAACACCCCACCCCGGCGACCCAGAACCTGCAGTCGCTGAACACTCGAACCGCTAAAACAAAAAAGGCGCCAGACTATTAAATCTGGCGCCTTTCGAAATATGGGGTGGACGAAGGGGATCGAACCCTCGACAACGGGAGTCACAATCCCGTGCTCTACCAACTGAGCTACGCCCACCATATTGCCTCACAAGAAAGTCAAACAACTTCCTTGCTGCGCCCCCACCGGATCAACGACCCGGGTGAAGCTTTATTTGGTGCGGATGAAGAGACTCGAACTCTTACGCCTCGCGGCGCTGGAACCTAAATCCAGTGTGTCTACCAATTCCACCACATCCGCGGCTTGAAGCTGTTAAAGCAAAGGCGCCAGACTGTTAATCTGGCGCCTTTCGAAATATGGGGTGGACGAAGGGGATCGAACCCTCGACAACGGGAGTCACAATCCCGTGCTCTACCAACTGAGCTACGCCCACCATATTGCGCTACTTGTGCCAAAGCTGCCTAATGGCGCACCCGGCAGGACTCGAACCTGCGACCATCCGCTTAGAAGGCGGATGCTCTATCCAGCTGAGCTACGGGCGCCTTATTAATCTGTACTCTTGGAGGACTACAAACTAAGTGCTTCCAGCCTCACGGAACCGTAATCCCGCTTGACCTTCTCATCCAGTGCTAGGCTGTGCCCGACAAGTGCGACGAATAGTATAGAGCGCCCCAAAGCCCGTCAAATCCTTTTTAAAAAAAATTCATTTAATTAAAGGGCTTAGAGGAATTTGCAGACCAAGCGCCTTTGCCCTCGCCGCCTGACATGCGAGAATGCGCCCTCTTTTTTCCCCCTCTCGATGGTTAATCACGCGCAATGACTGCACAACTTATCGACGGCAAGTCAATCGCCGCCAGCCTGCGCCAGCAGATCGCCAAACGAGTCGCCGAACGTCGCCAGCAAGGCCTGCGCACGCCCGGTCTCGCGGTGATCCTGGTCGGCAGCGATCCTGCCTCTCAGGTTTATGTCTCGCACAAGCGTAAAGACTGTGAAGAGGTCGGCTTCCTGTCCCAGGCCTACGACCTGCCTTCTGAAACCACTCAGCAAGCGCTGACCGAGCTGATCGATCGCCTGAACGACGACCCGGCAATCGACGGCGTTCTGCTTCAGCTTCCTTTACCTGCCCACCTGGACGCCTCCAAATTGCTGGAGCGCATTCGTCCGGATAAAGATGTCGACGGTTTCCACCCGTATAACGTCGGTCGCCTGGCCCAACGCATTCCACTGCTGCGCCCCTGCACACCCAAAGGCATCATGACCCTGCTGGAAAGCACCGGAGCGGATCTTTACGGGATGGACGCGGTGATTGTCGGCGCTTCCAACATTGTTGGCCGTCCGATGGCGATGGAATTGCTGCTGGCCGGCTGCACCGTGACGGTCACTCACCGATTCACCAAGGATCTGGCCGGCCACGTTGGCCGTGCCGATCTGGTCGTGGTTGCCGCCGGCAAGCCGGGCCTGGTCAAGGGTGAGTGGATCAAGGAAGGCGCGATCGTGATCGACGTCGGCATCAACCGCCAGGAAGACGGCAAGCTGGTGGGTGACGTGATCTACGAAACCGCCCTGCCCCGCGCCGGCTGGATTACTCCAGTGCCTGGCGGTGTAGGTCCGATGACGCGTGCCTGCCTGCTGGAAAATACGTTGTACGCAGCGGAGACGCTGCACGACTGAGTTCCCAGGCGTGCCGCATACAAGAGCCCCGCTAATTGCGGGGCTTTTTGTTTTTTGGGCACTGGACAAACAACCCGCGAGTTTCAGAATAAAGAGACAGGCCATCGGGCAAATGACCTACAGACCTCAGCGGGACAAACGGATACAAATGGCACTCGCCAGGAGCCGTTCATGAAGCCGAGCAACCCCACTCAACAGCGCACGCTTGCTTTCGCAGGCAAACTGGCGGGCCTGCTTTATAGCCTCTGTTGTTATGTGTTTTTCCTGCTCACTGCGCTGTACATGATTGGCTTTCTCTCCGGCATTGGTGTGCCCAAGGACATTAATACCGGGCCCGGCCTCAACTGGCCCCTGGCGGTTATCGTCGACACCTTGCTGATTACGCTTTTTGCGGTCCAGCACAGCGGCATGGCGCGAATGCGCTTCAAACGCTGGTGGACCGGATTCATCCCGGCGCCTATCGAACGCGCGACCTACGTCCTGTCTTCCTGCCTGGTGCTCGTGCTGCTTTTCTGGTTGTGGCAACCCATCGAATTATCGATCTGGAGCGTCACGTCCGCCTGGGGCCATGGATTGCTGATGGCGCTGTTCTGGCTGGGTTGGGGCGTGGTGGTGCTCGCGACTTTTCTGATCAGTCACTTCGAATTGCTGGGCATAAAGCAGGCCCTCAACGCCTTTTATCCTGACCGGCGCGAGAGCCCAACCTTCAAAACCCCGTTGCTCTACAAAGCGGTTCGTCACCCCTTGTACCTCGGGTTTCTGATCGTATTCTGGGCGACACCCGAGATGACCGCCGGACATCTTCTGTTCGCGCTACTGAACACGCTCTACATTCTGATCGGCGTTCATTTTGAAGAGAAAGATCTGCTGGAAATGTTTGGCGAACACTATCGACGCTATCAACATAACGTCGCGACGCTTGTGCCCTTGATCAAACGCAAACCCACCAAAAAACATTAAATTTTCTTCATATAAAGCGCTCGTCATACGGGCGCCTAGCGCTTTCGTGGCTCATACTCCTAGAATGCGTCGTTTTTAAGAAACAGCCCGTAACAAAACGGCATATCCACCCTTATGAGTTCGCCCGCGTGAAAATCCGTCTTTCCATCCTGAGCCTATTTTTTGCGTTGACAGGGACTGTTATCACGCCAATCACCCACGCTGCGGAAACCACCGCAGCACCACGCGACGCCTCGCAACTCAAGATTGCTTCTGGCAGCGCTCTGCTTATGGATTTGCAGACCAACAAAGTCATTTACGCCAACAACCCTGACGTGGTGGTGCCGATCGCCTCGGTCAGCAAACTGATGACGGGACTGGTGGTGGTTGAAGCCCGCCAGAACATGGATGAGTACATCAATGTCGACATCAGTCACACGCCGGAAATGAAAGGCGTGTTTTCGCGGGTCAAGCTCAATAGCGAGCTGCCGCGCAAGAAGATGCTGCTGATTGCGCTGATGTCCTCGGAAAACCGCGCAGCCGCCACCCTCGCCCACCATTACCCGGGCGGCTACGTCGCGTTCATTGCAGCCATGAACGCCAAGGCCAAGGCACTGGGCATGTCCAGCACCCACTTCGTCGAACCCACCGGGCTTTCTCCGCGCAACGTCTCGACGGCGCGTGACTTGAGCAAATTGCTGATCGCGGCGCACAAATACCCGCTGCTGACTGAGCTGACCACCACCAAGGAAACCACCGTAGCGTTCCGCAAACCCAACTACACCCTGGGCTTTCACAACACCGACCATTTGGTGAACAAGCCCAATTGGGACATCAAAATCACCAAGACCGGCTTTACCAACGAGGCCGGGCACTGTCTGGTGCTGGTGACCAGCATGGGCAATCGCCCGGTGGCGCTGGTGATTCTCGACGCATTCGGCAAGTACACGCACTTTGCCGACGCCAGTCGGATCCGCAGCTGGGTTGAAACGGGCCGCAGCACCGAAGCCCCCTCCGTTGCCTTGCAGTACAAAGCGGCGAAGAATCTGAAGCACCGTCAGAGCGGTGTGGTTGAAGCCTCGAAATAAACCGGCGACAGCAACAACAAAGCCCCGATTTGTCGGGGCTTTTTTTATCGCGAATCCGCGGGCTAATCGTTGGGCAAAGGCATCTGGTCGTCATCGGGAATGCCATCTCCGGCACTCGGGTCTTTGTGGCTTTGCGGATGCTCCGTCGGCACCACCATGGGACGCGCCAACGGATCCCTCATCGGACCGTCCGGATCCAGCACAGGGTCGATGTCATCTTCGGGGGGCGTTGGGACGCTGTCCGGACCTTTGTCATCAAAACTCGAATCGGTAGACATAAACACCTCACTGCAGGTCAGGGTTTGAGATCAGCCAACGGGTCGTAGGGCTTGGCCGGTTTCTTGTCATCCTCGCCCGGCTTGATATCCCGGGGCGCCTTGGCGGGGCCGACGGGATCGACCTGAGGGTCAGCGAGGTCCGGCGAGTCAGGATCGAAATCCAGTTCATGACCGGACGAATGCTCGGAAGAATGCGGACCGTCTGGGGTAGTGGAATGTGCCATGGACGCCTCCTTGGGTCTGGCCCGGAGAAATCCGGGCCCTACCCATAAGAGGCCAAGGGCACGCGACGGTGCCCTGGAGATGACGAACGGAGCTGCTATTGAGCCTGCAACGCCTTGGTCGCCCGTGCGGCGGCCTGTTCCTGCCCCGCCTGTCCCAATTCGCTCGCGGCCTTGAGCCAGCGTTGTTCATCGACCCTGGCCGGAATCTGGTTCGGCTTCTGGATCAGCACAGCCCAGCCGCCCGCATCCTTGAAGGATGACTCAAACGAATTGAAACCCATCAACAAGCGACGGTTCATCCCGGAGCGCAACAGCACCGTCTGCTTCTGCCGGTTGTAGCCGGCGAGGATGGCGTAGCGCGGTTCGGCCCAGAACGCCGAGCCTTCGGTGAAACGCACCATCACCGGATAACCGGCGGCAACCTGGGTCAGCAACGCCGGCAGATGACTGTCGAGGGGATACACCACCATGCCGTACTCGCGGGCCAGGTTCTGCATGTTCTGCTGCAACTGCGCTTCGGCACCCGGCAAATGCAGCGGCTTTTCCAGCAGCCCTGGCGTGATCACCACGCCTTGTTGGGACAACATGCTGGCAAGGACTTGCGGCCCACTTTGATTGGCCTCGCCGCGATAAAACGTACCGCTGAGTTCAACACGCTCCGGCAGTCGCTTGACCTCCGGTGCCACGCTGCCGGCGCAACCCGCCAACACGCCGACGCAGCCCATCACCAGCACCGCAGAACGAATTCGAGAAAATACCCGCACCATCATCACTCTCTTGTTCAGACGCCGGCAATCGCGCTCCCGGCTTGGCCACTGATCATAGGACGCTACGGGACAGCGGTATAGCCTTAACCGGCAGTTGTTTGCGTTCGATAGAGCGAAGTGGTTGGTGACAGGCGACCTTTGGTCAATAGCCTGAAACACAGCAGCGACTAGACTGTCACTTGCATAGCGTGTGTGCCCGCAGCAGGGCAAAGAGGAGGCACCGATGAGCCTGGCAATGACAATCGTAATGCTGATTTCCGGCTGGCTGGCCGTGGCCGCCGCCATGTTGTGGGGAGTCCTGCGCATCACCCGGCGGCACCATCATCATCCGGTGCACTCGGCCCCCGCCAAACCTGATCAACCGGCGGCACGCCCCGTCACCGCGCACTGACCGGCATTTTTTCCAACCACCAAAAACAAAAACGGCCGCCTGGACTCTTTCGAGTGCAGGCGGCCGTTCTGTTTAGCGCCGGTTAAGCTTCAGCAGCAAGTCGCTTCTGCTTGGCCCGCCGGGACATCATGTTCAAGCCCTCGATCGTGGCCGAGAAGGCCATGGCCGCATAGACGTAGCCTTTCGGTACGTGGGCGCCGAAGCCTTCGGCGATCAGCGTCATGCCGATCATGATCAGGAAACCCAGGGCCAGCATCACCACGGTCGGGTTGTCGTTGATGAACTTGGCCAGCGGATCAGCCGCCAACAACATCACCAGTACCGACACCACCACTGCGATGATCATGATCGGCAAATGCTCGGTCATGCCGACGGCGGTAATGATGCTGTCGATGGAGAACACCATGTCCAGCATCAGGATCTGCCCGATCGCCGCAGCAAAGCCCAGGCTGACGCCGGAGGTGGCCGACTTCGGATCATCCGGCGCCGGGTCCATGCTGTGATGGATCTCGGTGGTGGCTTTCCACAACAGGAACAGGCCACCGGCGATCAGGATCATGTCCTTCCAGGAGAACGTCTGGCCGAGGATATCGATCACCGGCTCGGTCAACTGGACGATGAAGGCAATGGTGCTCAACAGTGCCAGACGCAGGATCAACGCCATGCCGATACCGATGCGGCGCGCTTTCTGCCGATGCTGCTCCGGCAGTTTATTGGTCAGGATCGAGATGAAGATCAGGTTATCGATGCCGAGCACGATTTCCATGACGATCAACGTGGCCAGGGCGACCCACGCGGTGGGGCTGGCGGCTAGTTCAACAAGGTATTCCATGGGTCAGTCCTGACTCGCTTAAGACGATTTAGATTTCCTGGGACGAAGATTCGGTGTTCCCTTTCTCTCCGGCCGGTTGTTCTTTCTTGCTGATCAGACCGCCGGTGGCATCACTGAGCGCCTGTTCCGCGGCTTTATGGGTGTCGTCGATGACCTGTTTGGCACTCTCGGTGGCCTTGCCCATCAACTGCTGGGCGCTCTTTTCGGCCTGGTCACAACCGGCCAATACCAGTAAAGACGTGATCAACAGCGCCGTAGCGGTAAGTTTCATAGGGCTTTCCTCGTTAGAACGGACAGCGCGAAAAGCCGCCCCGTCGATAGCGAGGCATTCTAGGGAGGCAAACACTTCAGTAAAATTCGTATTTTTAACGGTTATACTTCGGTTTTAACGAAGTGTAGGTCGCTATGCTGAATTATCGACAGCTGCATTACTTCTGGGTGGTGGCCAAGACCGGCAGCATCGTGCGCGCCTGCGAGCAGTTGAACCTGACGCCGCAAACCATCAGCGGACAGATTTCCTTGTTTGAGCAAACCTACGGTATCGAGTTGTTTCGCCGGGTCGGCCGCAACCTGGAACTCACCGAAGCCGGGCGCCAGACCCTGCCCTACGCCGAGCAGATGTTCCAGCTCGGCGGCGAACTGGAGTTGATGCTCCGCGCCCAACCCAATGAGCAGCAGATTCTGTTCCGGGTCGGCGTGGCGGATGTGGTGCCCAAATCCATCGTCTATCGCCTGATCGCGCCGACCATGGAATTGAGCGAGCCGCTGCGCATCACCTGTCGCGAGGACAAGCTGGAACGCTTGCTCGCCGACCTGGCGATCCAGCGCCTGGACCTGGTGATTTCCGACAGCCCGATGCCGTCGCACCTGGACATCAAGGGCTACAGCCAGAAACTCGGGGAATGCGGGATCAGTTTTTTTGCGACGAAAGAACTGACGGCGCAGTACGGCCAGGATTTCCCGCGCAGCCTGCACGGCGCACCGCTGCTGATTCCCGGGCCGGAAACCGTGGTGCGCAGTCGTTTGCAACGCTGGTTCGCCGAGCAGCAGATTCAGCCGCGCATTGTCGGTGAGTTCGACGACAGCGCATTGATGCAGGCGTTCGGCCAATCCGGCAGCGGGATTTTCATCGGCCCGAGCGTGATTGCCGACGAGGTGAAACGCCAATACGGCGTGGAGTTGATCGGCCAGACCGACGCGGTGACCGAGTCGTTCTACGCCATTTCAGTGGAGCGCAAGGTCAAGCACCCCGGCATCGTTGCGATTACCGAAGGTGCCCGACGCGAGCTGTTTACTGAACTGTGAGGATCTCGCGCGGCTTCATGGTCATCAGCGCCATGGCCAGCAGGATCGAAGCCAGGATGAAAGCGGCCGCCGCGAAACCCAGGCCACTGAGGCCGACAGCGTTGATCACCCGACCGCCCACCATCGCGCCCAGGCCAATCCCGAGGTTGGCCCCGGCGATGTTCAGCGATGCGGCAAAGGCCGGCGCCTCGGGAGCGGCTTTCATCAATCGCACATGGCTGACCAAAAACAGGGCCGCCTGAGTGATCCCCCAAATGCCCATTGCCGCCGCCAGCCCCAGCGGCGAATGAATATTCGGCACCAACGCGATCATGCCGGCAATCAAGAATGCGCAGAACATCATCGACGCGATCAACGGGTGCCGATCCACCGCACGACCGCCCCACCAGTTGCCGATCAGCCCCACCGCACCGAAGCCCATCAGGCACCAGCCGACCAGCGTGCCGCTGAAACCGGCCAGGCGTTCAAGAATGTCCGCCAGGTAGGTATAAGCGGTGAACATGCCGGTAAACACCAGGATCGACAGCAGCACATGCCCGATCATCAACGGGCTGCGCAGGATTTTGAACTGCGAACGAAAGCTCACCTGATTCTGATGCAGGAGCGTGCCCGGCAAATAGATGAACAGCAGCAAGGCCTTGGCAAACGCGATCACTGCCAGGATGCCAAAGGCGCTGCGCCAACCGAAGGCATCGGAAATCAGCGTGCCAACCGGAATCCCAAACACCATGGCGCAGACGATGCCAAACCCGATCTTGGAAATGGCGCGCCCCGCGTGATCCGGACCGACGATGTCCACCGCCGTCTCGCTGGCCAGGGCCCAGAACACCGGCAAGCCCAGCGCGGGAATCAACCGGGCGAAGGCCATCACCCAGATATTCGGCGCCAACGCCGCGACCGTGTTGGCCACGCCAAACATGATCAGCACCGAGATAAACAGTTTACGGCGCTCGAAGCGTGCGAAGTACGCGGTCAGGAACGGACCAAACGCAGCCACGGTAAAGGCGAACAACGTCACCAGCAGACCGGCCTGGGGAATGCTGACCTCCAGGTCTCGGGCAATCGCCGGCAACAGGCCGACGATGATGAACTCCGTGGTCAGCACCGTGAAACCGGCGGCCGACAACAAAAGAATGGGCAGCAACATGCGGAACTCCAGAAAACGACGACAGCAGCGATAGCCCGGAAGGCCCGCTGGCAGAACTTGAAAATGAGGAGGGCGAATCTTAACAGAGTGTTTCCCGAGCGGGTTGCACGAACCTGCCGATTATGTTGAAACCCGGGTGGCAGATCGTCACAGGTCTGAAGGATCGGGACGACCCTGTGATAAAGTCCGCGCCCTGCGATTCGTACACCCTGTTCATCGGCCAGTTGCTGGCCTTGATGGCGCGATACCCCTCGGTTCCTCCATGTGGCCTGCCCCGCTTATTGCTGCGTGACCTGCGGAACCCTGTACCCAAAAAAAATCAGAGATACCGTTATGAGCGCTTCATCCCCTTCCCTATTGCACCGTTTGAAACGCACCAGCCTGGTCACGCAAATCATCATCGGCCTGATCGCCGGGATTGCCCTGGCCTTGTTCGCGCCGGACGTGGCGAAGTCCACTGCGTTCATCGGCAAAGTGTTTGTCGCCGCGCTGAAAGCCGTCGCGCCGATTTTGGTGTTCGTGCTGGTCATGGCCTCGATCGCCAACCATAAACACGGTCAGGAAACCCACATCCGGCCGATTCTGTTTCTTTATTTGCTGGGCACGTTTGCCGCCGCCGTGGTCGCGGTGGTGGCCAGCACGCTGTTCCCGTCGAGCCTGGTGTTGGCGACACATGATGTCGCGGTGACGGCGCCGGGCGGTATCGGTGAAGTGCTGCAAAGCCTGCTGCTGAGTGTGGTCGACAACCCGGTCAAAGCGCTGATGAACGCCAATTTCATCGGCATTCTGGCGTGGGCAATCGGCATGGGCATTGCCATCCGGCATGCCAGCGATACCACCCGCGAGGTGCTCGGTGACTTGTCCAACGGCGTGACCTTGATCGTGCGCCTGGTGATTCGCTTCGCACCGCTGGGGATTTTCGGGCTGGTGGCTTCGACCCTGGCCACCTCGGGCTTCGGTGCGTTGATCGGTTACATGCACCTGCTGGCCGTATTGCTCGGCTGCATGCTGTTCGTGGCGCTGGTGATGAACCCGGCCATCGTGTTCTGGAAACTGCGCCGCAACCCGTATCCGCTGGTGCTGATGTGTTTGCGGGAAAGCGGGATCACCGCGTTCTTCACCCGCAGTTCGGCGGCGAACATTCCGGTTAACCTGGAATTGAGCAGGCGCCTGGGTTTGCATGAAGACACCTACTCGGTGTCGATCCCGCTCGGTGCGACCATCAACATGGCCGGTGCGGCGATCACGATTACCGTGCTGACCCTGGCGGCCGTGCATACGTTGGGGATTACCGTGGACATTCCGACCGCCATTTTGCTCAGCGTCGTCGCGGCGATTTGTGCGTGTGGTGCTTCGGGTGTGGCGGGTGGTTCGCTGTTGCTGATCCCGTTGGCGTGCAGCCTGTTCGGCATTCCGAGCGAAATCGCGATGCAGGTGGTGGCGGTGGGTTTCATTATTGGTGTATTGCAGGATTCGGCGGAAACGGCGTTGAATTCGTCTACCGATGTGTTGTTCACAGCCGCAGCGTGTTTGGGTGAAGACGAAAAAGCCCAACGTCTGGCGTAACACCGGACCCTGTAGGAGCCAGGCTTGCCGGCGAAGGCGATCTTGAGTACGCCTTCGCCGGCAAGCCTGGCTCCTACAAAGGCAAAGGCAAACGAAAAGCCCGCCAAGGCGCAAACCTTGGCGGGCTTTTTTGTAGCCGGGAGGTTTAGAACGCGCCCATGTAATCGCGCTTGCCCACTTCCACACCGTTGTGACGCAGCAACGCGTAGGCGGTGGTGACGTGGAAGAAGAACTGCGGCAAGCCGTAGCTCAGCAGGTAAGCCTGGCCGCTGAAGCGCTTCTCTTTCGGCGTGCCTGGACGGGTGATGATCTCGATGCCTTCCTTGCCATCGATCTGCTCCGGCTTGATCTCGCCGATGTAGCCCAGCACCTTGGTGATCAACGCTTGCAGCTCGGCGAAGGTGGTTTCAGTGTCTTCGTACTTCGGCACTTCGACTTCGGCCAGACGCGAAGAAACGCCTTTGGCGAAATCAACGGCGATCTGCACCTGACGCACCAGCGGGAACATGTCCGGGTACAGGCGGGCTTGCAGGAACGCGTTCGGGTCAATGTTTTTAGCAGTGGCTTGGGCTTCAGCCTTGTTCAGAACATCGCTCAGGGCGGTGAGCATTTGTTTGAAAACCGGGACGGAAGCGGCGTACAGGGAAATGGTCATGGCAGTCTCGTGTTGTGGCGGGTGTGAAAACGTGGAGCGATTATAGCCATGCTTGATGACCGGGCGGCTTGCCTTTTGTTTCGCAAGGATTAGGCTAGGCGGCTTCGACTGCATGCTTCGACAGCAAAGGGAAAAGCGCGAATGAGTACTGAGCAAGAGACCACGTTCGACGAGCCGCGCCTCAACAGCACGGAAATCCGCATTTTGGGCGCCTTGATCGAGAAGCAGGCCACCAGCCCGGAAACCTATCCGCTGACCCTCAATGCGTTGGTGATCGCCTGCAACCAGAAAACCAGCCGCGAACCGGTGATGAACCTGACCCAGGGTCAGGTCGGCCAGAGCCTGCGCGCCCTCGAAGGTCGCGGGTTCACCCGGCTGGTGATGGGCAGCCGTGCCGACCGCTGGGAACACAAAGTGGACAAGGCGCTGGAGCTGGTGCCGGCCCAGGTGATCCTGACCGGGCTGTTGTTTCTGCGCGGCCCGCAAACCGTCAATGAACTGCTGACCCGCAGCGGCCGCATGCATGAGTTCGAAGATGCCGAGCAAGTGGTGCATCAGTTGGAGCGTTTGATCGCGCGCGGTCTGGCACTGTTGATTCCGCGCCAGGCCGGGCAGCGTGAAGACCGTTACATGCATGCACTGGGCGATCCCGCGGACATCGAAGTGATTCTGGCGGCACGGCAGAACCCGACGGAGCGTGGCGCTGGTGGCGGCGTGTCGGTGGAGCGGATTGAAGAGCTGGAGGCGCGGATTGCCGCGCTGGAAGAGCGCCTGGCACGCCTCGAATAACCCTGACACCCACCTTGTGGCGAGGCGGTCCGACAAGCCCCCTTGCCAGGCTCACTCGACGCCGACTATTCGCCGTCCCAATAATCTATGCCGTCGGCCTGCCTGGCCACGGCGACGAAACCTGACGTGTTGCCTTCAGCATCAACCTTGAAATCATCCATCACCACGTACTTGCCGGAATCCGGGTACTCACAAATCTCCGGCGATTGCTGGGTACTGACCGCCAGATAACGCAACTCGGCGTTGCTGCTATTGATGATCTGATGCGCCGCTTCGGGACCACCTGGCGGGCAGGCAATCACGTCGCCGGCGCGGATCGGGAAACGCTCGGCGCCGAGGCGCACCTCGCCTTCCCCGGCCACGACATAAAACATCTCCTCGTTGACTCGATGGCTATGGAACGGACTGCCACGCATGCCCGGCTCCAGCGCGTACAAGCGATAACCGAGCTTCTGCGCGCCCAGTTGCTGGCCGATGCGGGCCATGCGTTGTTGATAACGATCGGCGGTGTCGCCCACCGGGGCCGCCGCTTCAGGCAGCGGCAACAGCTCGGCCTGATCCAGATTGAGAATGGCGGGATGCATGGAGACCTCGATCACGGTTTTTTAGTGTTGGAGGCAAGTCTTGGCTTGCTGGCGAGCAGTATAGGCTGGGGTGTGGTTTTGTCTGCGGGACCGTGGCGCGGCCGTTCGCGGGCAAGCCTCGCTCCTACAGGATTGGGGTGTGCCATGGTTTGGGCTACAACGCATAACCTGTAGGAGCGAGGCTGCCCGCGAAGAGGCCGGTACAGCCGCCAAAAATCCTGAGCGATCAGCTCCGGGCAAACGCCACTGCCGCCTGGAACTGCTCATCCGTCGGCCGCACACCGGTATAAAGCACAAACTGCTCCAACGCCTGGATCGCAATCACTTCCAACCCGGTGATCACCCGCTTGCCTTCGGCGCGACCGCGCACGATCAGCGGTGTTTCCGAGGGAATCGCCACCACATCGAACACAGTCTCTGCAGACTTAATCACCTCGGCCTCGAATGCGAGTTGATCGGCCTCCGGTCCGCCGGTCATGCCGATGGGTGTGACGTTGATCAGCATCTGCGGGCGCCGGGCACCCAGCTCTGCTTGCCACTCATAACCCAGGCCGTCGGCCAGGGCACGGCCGGCGCGCTCGTTTCGGGCCACGATCAGGCCGTTGGCGTAACCGCCATCGCGCAAGGCACTGGCCACTGCTTTCGCCATGCCACCGCTGCCGCGCAGGGCAAAGGTCGAGTCCTTGGGCACCTGGTGGGTTCCCAGCAATTGGGCTATGGCGATGTAATCAGTGTTGTAGGCCTTGAGATGGCCGTCCGTATTAACAATGGTGTTGATCGACTGAATGGCGGCCGCAGAGCCGTCCAGTTCATCGACCAGCGCAATACAGGCTTCCTTGAATGGCATTGATACGCCGCAACCGCGAATGCCCAAGGCGCGAATGCCACCGACCGCGCCGTTCAGGTCCTTGCTGCTGAAGGCCTTGTAGTAAAAATTCAATCCCAACTGTTCGTACAGATGATTGTGAAATCGCAGGCCAAAGTTCCCGGGGCGCCCTGAGAGCGACATACACAGCTGGGTATCTTTGTTGGGGCTCATCTGCATGAAACTTCTCCTTCCAATGCACTTTCAGATAGACGGGATTAGCCATTCCATCCTGTTCTGTTCGATCATAAGGCCTGTCTGCACGGGGCTTTGCAGGACCGTAAGGAAGCCGGTACAGACCTTACACAAAATTTACCTAACGGCTGTGCAGTTTTTCAAAAAAGCGCTGTCTTAGAAGTATCCCCGCGACAATCCTTGGGTCTATTGCAGATTCAAGCGCCGGGTCGAAGAACCGAGGAATTATCATGATCCGTAAAATCCCCACAGTAGCCTTGTTGATCGGTGTACTGGCTGTCGCAGGGCAGGCAGAAGCCCATGGCGGTGGCGGTTGGCAAGGTCCAGCGGTGTTTGGTGCGATCGTTGGCTCGGCCATCGTCGGCTCGGCCCTCATCAACGCCAATCGGCCGGTCTATGTAGAGCAGGCGCCGGTTTACGTTCAGCCTCAACCGGTTTACGTACAACAACCGCCACCACCGGTTTACTACCAGCCGGCCCCGGTGTACGTGCAGCAACCGGTCTACTACCGCCCGGCGCCGGTTTATTACGGCCCACCACGCGGCTATTACGGCCGGCCCCATGGTTACTATGGTGGCCCACGTTACTAACTGATTGATCAGGCCCCGCCTTAACAGCGGGGCCTTTTTTATGCCCGCCAGTCGGACGAAGTCTGGATAAATCGCGTCAAGGTCGCTGTCGGGACAGTGTTGGCGGGTAAAACAGGCAACATTGACTGGACCGCCTTCCCTTGCTCTGGGGAAAACGGTCATATTTATGTCATGACAGGTCCGCACAGTTGGAGCTGTCCGTAAACAACAGGTTGATAAAAACAAGGACGACCTCATGCCCACGCAAAACCCGCACCGCAATGTCGGCTTGTGCACTTCCAGCAAGGTGTACAACGCTTTGACCGAACTCAAGCACCTGGAAGGCCATCGCAGCGCCAAATTTCTTTCGCTGCTGGCCGAAAACCTGGTGCGCAAGGGCCTGCTCAACGAGCAGGAAGTCGTGCATATGCTCGACCTGGTCGTGGATTGACCGCCACACTCGCTGTCATCAATGACCACTATCGAGAACGTTGATTGTCCGTCGAACCGCGCGATCCGTAAGGTAGCCCCCATAGATTGATGGAGGTACTTATGATGTCCCAGGTTCAGATCATGTCAGTAATCGGTAGCGCCGTTCCCGCACCGCTTAGAGAGCTAGGACTGCTCGCCTGTTGGTATGTGGTGCGCGACGGCGAACCGATCAGCGGTCCGCTCACCTCGCTGCCCGCCGCCCAGGCCCTGTCGCAACGCATCGGCACCATCCGACTCACAGCCTAAGGCAATTGCACCCGCGGCTTGGTTTCGATGAAGATCGCCCAGCTCGACATAAAGAGCGCGGCGATCAGCGGCCCGATGACAAATCCGTTCAGCCCGAACACGGCCATGCCGCCCAGGGTCGAGATCAGGATCATGTAATCCGGCATCTTGGTGTCCTTGCCCACCAGGAGCGGCCGTAGCACGTTGTCCACCAGGCCAATCACGAAGACCCCGAACAGCCCCAGCACCACGCCCTGCCAGATCGCCCCGCTGAGCAGGAAGTACAACGCCACCGGCGCCCAGACAATCCCCGCCCCCACCGCCGGCAACAGCGACAGAAACGCCATCAATACCGCCCAGAGCAACGCACTGGGAATGTCCAGGAACCAGAAAATCAAACCACCCAACGCGCCCTGTGTGATCGCCACCAGCAGGTTACCTTTGACGGTGGCCCGCACTACACGATTGAACTTGAGCTGCAAGCGGCGTTTCTGATGTTCCTGCAACGGCACGGCGGTGCGGACTTTACGCGCCAGGTCGGCGCCGTCTCGCAGAAAGAAGAACAACAGGTACAACATGATGAAAAAGCTGACGATAAACTCGAACGTGCCCTGGCCAAACGTGACCACCTGCGCGGCCACGAACTGACTGCCCTGCATCGCGCCCTTGACGACTTTGTCCTGCAAGCCCTTCAACTCGCCGACACCGAACCGGTCTAGCAAATGCTGGAAGTAAGGCGGCAAGCCATGCTTGAACTGCGACACATAGCTGGCGATGTCCAACTCGCCGCTTTCGATGCGGCTATATAGCGACGCGCCTTCCTGCACCAGCAATAGGCTGATGATGATCACCGGCAGAATCGCGATCACCAGACAGATACTCAGCGTGCACAGCGACGTCAGGTTGCGCTGCCAGCCGAACTTCATTTGCAGGCGCCGTTGCAAAGGCGCGAACACGATGCCGAGGATGACAGCCCAGAACACCGCGCCGTAAAACGGCAGCAGGATCCCGATAAAGGCCAGGGTGACCACCAGCAGCAAGACGAGCAGCGATCTGTTTTGTAGCGTGGTTTCTTTCATGTCCGATCCATGTCAGTGCAAAGGACGCAAGTGCGCGTCTGATGCTTAGTCCGCCACGGTTCGCGCGAGTGCCATCCGTTTGTTCAACAAGCATAGATCCAGATCAATAAACCCCCGGGCCAAGCCGCTTACCCTGCCGGGCTTTTGTGGCCGACCCTCCCATGACCCTCATCGCCCCTGAACTCCTCGCCCCCGCCGGCACCCTGAAAAACATGCGTTATGCCTTCGCCTACGGCGCCGATGCGGTGTACGCCGGACAGCCGCGTTACAGCCTGCGGGTGCGCAACAACGAATTCGACCACGCCAACCTGGCCCTTGGCATCCGCGAGGCCCAGGCGCAAGGCAAGCGTTTCTACGTGGTGGTGAACATCGCGCCGCACAACGCCAAGCTCAAGACGTTTTTAAAAGACCTCGAACCGATCATCGCCATGGCCCCGGACGCGCTGATCATGTCCGACCCCGGCTTGATCATGCTGGTGCGCCGGCACTACCCCCAGATGCCAATTCACCTGTCGGTGCAGGCCAACACCGTGAACTGGGCGAGTGTCGAGTTCTGGCAGCAACAGGGCTTGAGCCGGATCATCCTGTCGCGGGAATTGTCCCTGGAAGAAATCGCCGAAATCCGCCAGCAAGTACCGGCGATGGAGCTGGAAGTGTTCGTCCACGGCGCACTGTGCATGGCTTATTCCGGACGTTGCCTGCTGTCGGGCTACATGAACAAACGCGACGCCAACCAGGGCAGTTGCACCAATGCCTGCCGTTGGAAGTATTCGGCGCAAGAGGCCACGGAAAACCAGCTCGGCGAGATCGTCCAGCAGTTCCAGCCGACCCTCGGCATCGGCGCGCCGACTGATCAAGTGTTCCTGTTGCAGGAAGCCAATCGCCCGGACGAACTGATGCCGGCCTTCGAAGACGAACACGGCACCTACATCATGAACGCCAAGGACCTGCGGGCCGTGCAGCACGTCGAGCGTCTGACGCAAATGGGCGTGCATTCACTGAAGATCGAAGGCCGGACCAAATCCCATTTCTACTGCGCGCGCACCACCCAAGTGTATCGCCGGGCCATCGACGATGCGGCGGCCGGTCGGCCCTTTGACAGGAGCCTGATGAGCGACCTGGAATCCCTGGCCCAGCGCGGTTACACCGAGGGTTTCCTGCGTCGGCATGTGCATGATGAATACCAGAATTATCAGAACGGCAGCTCGGTGTCTGAACGCCAGCAGTTTGTCGGGGAATTGACTGGCGAGCGGCGCGATCGACTGGCGGAAGTGAAGGTGAAGAACCGCTTTGGCCTGGGCGATCACATGGAACTGATGACGCCCAAGGGCAATTTCCAGTTTGATCTGCATCAGTTGCAGAACGTTCGGGGCGAGCCGATTGAAGTGGCGCCGGGGGACGGACACACGGTGTATGTGCCGATCCCGGATGCGGTGGATTTGCGCTTTGGGTTGTTGATGCGCGATATCAGCAGAAACTGAGAAAACACAAAGCTTTGCTCCTACCGCGGCAGGCGTCAGGCGAACTCTTCGCGCAACATCCCCACAAACGCCTCCCGCGCCGGGTGAACCCCGGCGTTTTCGTGCCAGTAGAATAAATTCTCCACGGCCGTCAGCTCCGGGAACTCATACCCGGCGCAGCCCGCGCCTTTGGCGAATTGATCGAACACGCCTTTGGGCACCAGCGCCACGCCGGCCCCGGCACTGACGCAACCGACAATCGCGCCGTAACTGGCCAGGCTGACAATCGGCAACGCCTGCCCCTGGCGCAGCAACCAATGCTCCAGCGCCGCGCGATAGGGACAGCCCTGGGGCCACATGAACACGGTTTTGTCCTGCAAATCGGTGATGTCGCGCACCGGCCCCAGGGACGTCGAGGCAATCAGCAGCAGCTCTTCGCGGTACATCGGCGTGCGCTTGAGTTGTGAGCGCTCGACATCCACCGCGACGATCGCGCCGTCGAGGCGGTGATTGGCAGTGTCGTCGAGCAGTTGACTCCAGGTGCCGGTGGTCAGCTCCAGGGCCACGCCGGGATAGCGTTTGTGGAACTTGGCCAACAAGCGCGGTAAGCGCCCGGTGGCCGAGGATTCGATGGCGCCGATGCGCAGCGGCCCGGACGGCTCGGCGCACGGGTCCAGTGCGCGCTTGGCTTCAGCGGTCAGCGCGAGGATCTTCGAGGCATAGGCCAGGAACGTTTGCCCCGACGGACTGATCCGCAGGCCCCGGCCCTCGCGCAGGAACAGCGCCACCCCCAACTCGGCTTCCAGCGCCTTGATCCGCGCCGTGATGTTCGACGGCACGCAGTGCAACAGCTGCGCCGCCCGGGCAATGCTGCCGACGTCGGCGACGGTCTTGAACATGCGAATCTGAGCCAATTCCATACATCACCCAAAGTGAATAGTTGGCGCAGTATAAGTCAGTTGTGGCGAATGATCCGGATTCTGATACTGAGTGCATCCACCCACAGGTGCACGACCATGCCGCGACTCTCACCCGCTCTGAAAATCATCCTGGCCATGGCGTTTGTCGTCGCGTGCTGGGGTTATTCACCGACCGGCATCCACATTGGCTTGCAGGCTTACGACCCGGGTCATCTGGCGCTGCTGCGGTTTCTGGTGGCGTCGGTGTTCATGGCGATCATCGCGCTATGGCGCGGCATCAGCCTCCCGAAACTCCGTGACCTGCCCTTCCTGATCGCCCTCGGTTTCTTTGCCGTGAGCCTGCACCATGTGTTGCTGAATTTCGGTCAGCAAAGCGTCAGCGCCGGGGCCTCCAGCGTGTTGGCGCAATCGACGCCGATATTCAGCACCTTGCTGGCGCGGTTTGTGTTCAAGGATCGAGTCAGCGCCTGGCGCTGGCGCTGCGTATTACTGGGGCTGATCGGCGTGGTCATCGTGGTGGCCGGCGATAAAGGGCTGGGCAGCATTGACGCCCACGGCTTGCTGATTTTGCTGGCGGCGGTGTCGTGGAGTGTTTACTTCGCCCTGCAAAAACATCACACCGGGCGCTATGACGGTTTGACCCTGACCTGCTGCTCGGTGTGGTCCGGGACCGTGCTGTTGCTGGTGTATTTGCCGGGGTTGGCGGAGCAGGTGGCGAAGGCGCCGCTGGATGTGCAAATCGCCGTGATGGGACTGGGCATTTTCCCGAGCGCCTTGGCGTACCTGGCTTGGGCCTTTGTGCTGGCCCATGTGGATTTGAGCCGTGCGGCGATGACGCTGTATCTGGTGCCGCCGACGGCGATGGCAATTGCGTCGGTGGCGTTGGGAGAACGGCCGGCGTTGATGGTGATTGTCGGGGCGGTCGTGGTGTTGATCAGCGTGCTGGCGTTGAATCTTGAGCGCAGGCCTGCGGGGGTTCGTGTGGCAGGGGTTTAAAGAAACCCGGCGCCATGGCCGGGTTCTGTTTACCGCAGGTCATCGGACAGCGGTGTCTCTTCATCCGCTGCCGGTACGTCTTCATCGGCGGCCGGGTCTTTCCAGTCTTCGGGACGATCCTCGTCACTCAAGGCCGGGTCCCGTGAAGGGTCCATCCCTGCCGGTGCATCCGAATCCAGCGTGGGTTCGTCCGTGCCGGGCATGGGTCTGGTATTGGGTGTTGTGTCCTGGAACATCGAATCGTTAGCCATGATGCACCTCACTGATGTGGCCCGGTTGATCCGAGCCATATCAGTTGGAAGCGGAGGCAGGAACGGCGTGCTATCGACTAGACCAACGGTTGTCAGCCCTGGGCCAGAAAGCGGTCGCGACTATTGGTCAGGTGCAGCCACATGGCGGCGCGCGCCGCGTCCGGGTCCTGGCGCTTGATAGCGTTGAGGATCGCCTCGTGTTCCTGATTGGCCAATTGCCCGAGCTTGCTCAAATCCGTGGCGCCGCGTTCGGCGGCATTCACCCGGGTACGGGGAATCATCGCACTGCCCAGGTGCTGCATGATCTCGGTGAAGCAGACATTGCCGGTGGCTTCGGCGATCAGCAGGTGGAAGCGTTTGTCGGCTTCAACGCAGCTGTCGTTGTTGGCCAGCAGACGCTGATAGTCATCCAGCGCCTCGCGCATCTGCGCCAGTTGAGGCTCGGTGCGACGGGTCGCGGCCAATGCGGCAGCCTGGGTTTCCAGCCCCATGCGCAACTCCAGAATGCTGCGCACGCCCAGCGCGGTGTCGACGTTCAGCCGCAGCCCCTGCTCAGCCGCGCGTTCGATGACAAAGGTGCCGATGCCGTGCCGGGTTTCCACCAGCCCCGAGGCCTGCAACTTGGAGATCGCCTCGCGCACCACGGTGCGACTGACGCCATGCTCCTGAACAATCGTGTTCTCTGACGGCAGCTTGTCCCCCGGCAGCATCTGGCCGAGCAGGATGCTCTGGGTCAGCTTGGCCACCAGGTCATGGGCGAGGTTGTGGCTGCGCTTGCGGGCAGGTGCGTCGAGGTCTTCTTGCATGGCGATCATCCGAAAAGCAGGGCTATCGGGATCGTAGCACCGGGCACCGCAGAAAACAGCGCTTAACTTGTATGACAACACTCAACAAAATCGCTGTAACGGCCTGGAAAACCACCCAAACCAGTCAACGAAAGAATAACTAGTCGCCCAATAAGCGCCATTTTGTTGGACAACAACCCTTGCGCGACGAAAAAATGCAGTTGTATGATGTCTATCAACATCGCAACACCAGCCGCACCCCGCATAAAAATAATCAGTGGGAGAAACGCAAGTGAACAAAGCCCTGTCCCGGATGAACGACGGCACCGATTCGGTCCTCGCATCCGCTATCTCGAAAGTCAAACGTCACGTTCTGCCGTTGTTCGTGATCATGTTCATCGTCAATTACATCGACCGCGTGAACATCGGTTTCGTCCGCGCCCACATGGAACAGGACCTGGGCATCGGCGCTGCCGCCTACGGCCTCGGGGCCGGCCTGTTCTTCATCGGTTACGCGCTGTTTGAAGTCCCCTCCAACATGCTGCTGCAAAAAGTCGGCGCGCGTATCTGGCTGACTCGGATCATGTTCACCTGGGGCCTGGTCGCCGCCGGCATGGCCTTCATCCAGAACGAAACCCACTTCTACATCCTGCGCTTTCTGCTGGGCGTGGCCGAAGCCGGGTTCTTCCCGGGGGTGATCTACTACTTCACCCGCTGGTTGCCCGGGGTTGAGCGCGGCAAAGCGATTGCGATCTTCCTCAGCGGCTCGGCGGTTGCGTCGCTGATCTCGGGGCCGCTGTCCGGCATGCTCTTGCAGATCGAAGGTTTCGGTTTGCATGGCTGGCAATGGATGTACTTCATTGAGGGCATGTTCTCGGTGGGCCTGTGCGTATTCGTCTGGTTCTGGCTCGACTCCAAACCCCACGACGCCAAATGGCTGAGCCGCGACGAACAGGACGCATTGGTCAAAGCCATCGACGACGAACAACTGGCTCGCGAAGCCGCGACGCCGATCAAACCGTCGTTGGGCAAACTGCTCAAGGATCGCCAGATCATCCTGTTCTGCCTGATCTACTTCTTCATTCAACTGACCATTTACGCCGCGACCTTCTGGCTGCCGAGCATCATCAAGAAGATGGGCGACCTCAGCGACATTCAGGTCGGGCTGTTCAATTCGATCCCGTGGTTGCTGTCGATTGTCGGCATGTACGCCTTCGCCGCGTTGTCCGCCAAGTGGAAACATCAGCAAGCCTGGGTCGCTGCGGCGCTATTGATCGCCGCTGCCGGGATGTTCATGTCCACCACTGGCGGGCCGATCTTCGCCTTCGTCGCGATCTGCTTCGCGGCCCTGGGTTTCAAGTCGGCGTCGTCACTGTTCTGGCCGATTCCCCAGGCGTACCTGGACGCGCGGATCGCTGCGGGGGTGATCGCGTTGATCAACTCGGTGGGCAACCTCGGCGGTTTCGTCGCGCCAACCACGTTTGGTCTTCTGGAAGAACACACCGGTTCGATCCAGGGCGGACTCTATGGCCTTGCCGCGACTTCGATCATCGCCGCGATCATCGTTTTCGCCGCGCGCAATACGCCCAAACCAGCCCCCGCCGTCGTCGGCCAAGCCACTTCCAGCCACGCCTGAATATCCGTAGTCAAGGACAATAAAAATGAACCCTCAAGACACTGCAAAAGCACCGATCATCACCAGCATGCAGGTTATTCCGGTGGCCGGGCACGACGGCATGTTGCTCAACCTGAGTGGTGCCCACGGGCCGTTTTTCACTCGCAACATTGTGATCCTCACCGACAACGTCGGGCACACCGGTGTCGGTGAAGTGCCCGGCGGCGAGCGTATTCGCCAGACTCTGGAAGACGCGCGTTCGCTGGTGGTCGGCAGCCCGATTGGCACCTACCAGAAGATCCTCAATCAAGTGCGCCAGACCTTTGCCGACCGCGATGCCGGTGGCCGTGGCCTGCAGACGTTCGACCTGCGCATCACCATTCACGCGGTCACTGGCCTGGAAGCCGCCCTCCTCGATTTACTCGGCCAGCATCTGGACGTGCCGGTCGCCGCGCTGCTCGGCGAAGGCCAGCAACGCGACGAAGTGAAGATGCTCGGTTATCTTTTTTATGTCGGTGACCGCAACCAGACCGACCTCGCCTATCGCAGCGAAACGGACGCCGATAACGATTGGTTTCGCGTGCGTCACGAAAAAGCCATGACGGCCGACGCCGTGGTACGCCTGGCCGAGGCCGCCCATGCGCGTTACGGCTTCAAGGACTTCAAGCTCAAGGGCGGCGTGCTCAGTGGCGACGCAGAAATCGAAGCGGTGACGGCCCTGGCCGAACGCTTCCCGGATGCGCGAATTACCCTCGATCCGAATGGCGCCTGGTCACTGAAAGAAGCGATCCGCCTGTGCCGCGATCAGCATCAGGTGCTGGCCTACGCCGAAGACCCGTGTGGCGCGGAAAACGGTTACTCCGGACGTGAGGTCATGGCCGAATTCCGCCGCGCCACCGGCCTGAAAACCGCGACCAACATGATCGCCACCGACTGGCGGGAAATGGGTCACGCGATCCAGTTGCAGTCAGTGGACATTCCCCTGGCCGACCCGCACTTCTGGACCATGCAGGGTTCGGTGCGCGTGGCGCAGATGTGCCACGAATGGGGCCTGACCTGGGGTTCGCATTCCAACAACCATTTCGACATTTCGTTGGCCATGTTCACCCACGTTGCGGCGGCCGCGCCGGGTGAAATCACCGCCATCGACACTCACTGGATCTGGCAGGACGGCCAGCGTTTGACCAAGGCACCGCTGCAGATTGTCGGCGGCTGCGTGCAGGTGCCGAAGAAGCCGGGGCTCGGTGTGGAACTGGATCTGGATCAACTGGCCAAGGCCCATGAGTTGTACAAAAGCATGGGCCTGGGCGCGCGGGATGACAGCGTGGCGATGCAGTTTCTGATCCCGGGCTGGAAATTCGATAACAAGCGGCCGTGCCTGGTGCGCTGACACCCACCGGACTCTGTAGGCGCAAAGCTTGCTCGCGATAGCGGTCTGCCCGGCACATGGATGTTGGATGTGCCGCCGTCATCGCGAGCACGCTTTGTTCCTACAGGTGTGTTGCTTGAATTAGCCACGTCTTGAACGCCGCCATGGCTGACGTTTCCGGTCGCGACTGCAACCGCGTCAACCAATAACTCCCCGTGGTGATGTGAATGGCGAACGGTTGCTCAATCGCACCCGCCGCCAGTTGCCGCGCAAACATCAGCGGCGGCGCCAACGCCACGCCCGCCCCTTGCAGCGCCGCTTCCATCATCGCCAGCGACGAGTCGAACATGATGCTCTGGGGCGGTGCGGCGTGGGTCGAGAGGCCCGATGCGTGGAACCAGTCCGGCCACTCGTCCGTTCGATAGGAGCGCAACAACGTTTGCTGCAACAGATCGGCCGGCTCGCGCAGTTGCCGGGCAATCTCGGGCACACACAACACCGACAGCGGCGCCTCGATCAACCGTACCGCTTCAATCCCATGCCACGCCCCCGCACCGAAACGGATCGCGTAATCCAGCCCTTCAGCCGCCACGTCCACCCGGTTGTTATTGGTCGACAGGCGCAAATCTATGAACGGATGTTTCGACTGAAAGTCCGCCAGGCGCGACAACAACCAACCCACTGCAAACGTCCCCACCGCGCCCACGGTCAATACTTCCCGGTGATGCCCGCCTTCCAGTCGTTCCAGGGTTTCGGCAATCCGGTCGAAGGATTCGCGCAGCACCGGCAACAGGGTTTCGCCCTCACTCGTCAGCATCAGGCCACGGGGCAGGCGTTTGAACAGGGTTACGTTAAGCTGAGCCTCAAGGCTCTTGACCTGATGACTCACCGCCGCTTGCGTGACGCACAACTCCACCGCCGCCCGGGTGAAGCTCAAATGCCGCGCCGAGGCTTCGAAGGCGCGCAATGCATTCAACGGTAATTGAGGCCGGATCATGCCTACTCCCAAATTTTTCTAATGGCTCGTGCGAAATATCATCGGTTGTCGATCAGCGGCAGACTGCCTAGATTTGCCTCGCCGCTGATCGGCAGTCTACCGGCCGGCCGCCTCAATTCGCAGGGAATAGAATCAATGACGAACCTAATCAACACCACCAAACTGACTGTGTTCGGGGCTTGCGTCGCCTTGCTCAGCGCTGGCCCGTGCCTGGCGCAGGGTCAGACCGATCAGCAGGTTCAAAGCGTTGTCGATGCCGCGATTAAACCGGTGATGCAAGCCCAGGGCGTTCCCGGCATGGCCGTGGCCGTCACCGTCAACGGCCAGCCACATTACTTTAACTACGGCGTCGCCGACAAAGAAAACGCCAAGGCAGTCACGGAAAACACTCTGTTCGAAATCGGCTCGGTGAGCAAAACCTTCACCGCCACCCTCGGCGGCTACGCCCAGGCGACCGGTAAATTGTCCCTGTCGGACAAGGCCAGCAAGGTCCTGCCGGAATTGGACGGCAGTGCGTTCGACAACGTCAGCGTGTTGCAACTGGGCACCTACACCGCCGGTGGTTTGCCATTGCAGTTTCCGGATGCCGCGGATCATGCGGACAAGATGCTCGGCTATTTCAAGCAGTGGAAACCGGTGTATGCGGCGGGTACTCATCGCCAGTATTCGAACCCCAGCATCGGCTTGTTCGGCTATTTAGCCGCTCATCAACTGGGCCTGCCGTTTGATGAGGCGATGGAAAAAATCTTGCTGCCCAAACTCGGGCTGTCCCACACCTTCTTGCAGGTGCCGCCGGATCAGATGAGCGTTTACGCCCAAGGCTACGACAAGAACGGCAAGCCTGCGCGCGTCGGGCCAGGGGCGCTGGATTCCGAGGCCTATGGCGTGAAAACCAGTGCGGTGGACATGATTCGCTTTGTTCAGGCGAACCTGAAACCGGCGTCACTGGAAAAACCGTTGCAGCAAGCCATCGCCACGACTCACGCCGGCTACTACACCGTCGGCGACATGACCCAGGGCCTGGGCTGGGAGCGCTACACCTACCCGATCACCCTCGACAAATTGCTGGCAGGCAACTCGACGCCCATGGCGATGGAGGCGCATAAAGTGCAATGGCTGAACCCGCCGCAACCCGAGCCGAACAGCGTGCTGCTCAACAAAACCGGTTCGACCGGTGGCTTCGGCACCTACGTGGCGTTTGTGCCGGCCAAAGACATCGGCATCGTGATCCTGGCCAACAAGAATTTCCCGATTCCGGAGCGGGTCAAAGCGGCGCACCAGATTTTGAGCGCGTTGACCGAGTAGTCCCGCTTGTCATTGGCATAAAAAATGGGCGACCCCTTAAGGTCGCCCATTTTCGTCAAGGTCTTGGCAGCACACCCTTTTTGCGCTCCAGACAAGCCAATGCACTGGCCGCCAGACATAACGCGGCTGCCGTATACACCCATTCCGACGGCGCCACCGGCAACACAAACCCGGCCAACAACGGCCCCACGCCCGCCCCGATATCCCGCCACACCGCATTCCCCGCCAGCGCCCGCACCCGCCCGCTGTCCGGATGACGTTGCGCGATGACGGTCACCACCAACGGCAGTTGCAACGCGCGCAACACCAGCACCAACGCCCCGCCGACCACCAGCCAGTGGAAGCCAAAGCCGATCAACGCCGCTGACGTCATCAACGAGAAGACGATCAGCATCCGCGTCGCCCCCCAACGCTGGGCTGCGATACCGCCCAAGGGGCTGAGCAACAATTCCGAGACATAACGCAACGCCAGCAACGTCCCGGCCACCACCACTGCGTTGCCTTCCAGCAGGTGTTGCGCCAGCAGCGAGAGGCCAATGATGAACAGCCCGTCGAGGGTCAGGCCTTCGATAAACGACCACATCGCGACACTGTCGGGACGCTTGAAACGACGGGTCGACGCCGACATCGGATGCGGCGCCGATGGCAACCCCAACGCCAGCCACATCGCAATCAACGAGGTGGCGAACATCAGGAAAAAAATCAACCGTGGCCCATATTCCACACTCAGCAACGCCCCCAACGGCAGCGCCAGCATCGGCCCCGCCGCAATCACCGCCCGCGAACGCCCGGTACGACGCGCAGCGCCCAAGGGCTCGGCGGTCGCCATCACCTGCGTGGACAAATTCAGCGCCGCATAAGACAAGCCCCAG
This sequence comes from Pseudomonas sp. Emmai, assembly GCF_055179735.1. Classification (NCBI taxonomy): domain Bacteria; kingdom Pseudomonadati; phylum Pseudomonadota; class Gammaproteobacteria; order Pseudomonadales; family Pseudomonadaceae; genus Pseudomonas; species Pseudomonas sp. Emmai. Next base: position 5,015,813 of record NZ_CM143685.1, read on the forward strand.
CCCAGGCGCAACAGCAACAACCACCAAAACCCCGACAAGGTCGCGTAACCCAGCGCGCACAACGCGGCAGTCCCGGTGGCCAGCAACAACGCCGGCCGATCACCCTGGCGGGTGTAAAACTCCATGACATAGCGATAACCGAAAATACGCACCAAGCGATTGGCCGCCAGCAAAATGCCCGCTTCGGCCAGGCTGATGCCGAAGGCCTGAGGCTGCATCGGCAACAGCAGGTACAACAAGACATCGCCAGGTAGACACAGGGCCAATACGGACGCGGCTCGGGTTGAGTGTTTGTCGGCGGTTTTTTCAGACATGGGGGCGAAAGGCCTTGGTAGAAATCAGCGGCCCCTCAGACTGGCGTTAAGCGTTGCTGCTGACAAACTTTTTTACAACAAAGCAGCCCCGCAGGGTGGGTGCAGGGCTCACATCCGGGTTTTTTCTCTTGAACTAGGCTAAGAGGCTCGCAGTCCTCCCTCTGACCTCCCCTTCAAGAGCGCGATTCCCATGAACATCGATCTATCCAACAAAACCGCCCTCGTTACCGGTTCCACCCAGGGCATCGGTTTCGCCATCGCCAAAGGTCTGGCCCAGTCAGGCGCCGAGGTCGTGATCAATGGCCGCAAGCAGGATGCCGTGGACGCCGCTGTCACCCAGCTCAAGCACTTGCTTCCCTCCGCCAAGGTGCGAGGTGTTGCCGCCGATGTCGGTAGCGCCGAGGGTTGCAGGGTGATGGTCGCCGCCCTGCCCCAGGTGGATATCCTGGTGAATAACGTCGGGATCTACGGCCCGCAGGATTTCTTCGAAACCGAGGATGACGTCTGGGAAAAATTCTTTGAAGTGAATGTGATGTCCGGCGTGAGGCTGTCTCGTGCGTATCTGCAAGACATGGCGAAGAACGGCTGGGGCCGGGTGGTGTTCATTTCTTCGGAGTCGGCGTTGAACATCCCGGCGGACATGATTCATTACGGCTTTACCAAGACTTCCAACCTGTCGATTGCCCGGGGCCTGGCCAAGCGCATGGCGGGTACGGGGGTGACGGTGAATGCGGTTCTACCGGGGCCGACGTTGTCCGAAGGCCTTGAAGAGATGCTCAAGGATGCGCAGCAAAAGTCCGGTGAGCCGATGGAAAAAGTGGCGGCGGACTTTGTCATGGCCAACCGCCCGACGTCGATCATCCAGCGGGCGGCGAACATGGAGGAAGTGGCGAACATGGTGGTTTACGTGGCGTCGCCGCAAGCATCGGCCACCACCGGCGCGGCGTTGCGAGTGGACGGCGGCGTCGTGGACACCATTGCCTGACCATCCCTGTGAGGTGGAGGGCAGGGAGCTTGCTCCCGCTGGGCTGCGAAGCGGCCCCAAAAACCGGCGATCGAGGTCTTTCAGATAGACCGCATTCGCTGGTTTTACGACTGCTGCGCAGCCGAGCGGGAGCATGACTCCCTCACCACAGGGTTCATCCGTTCCAGTAGCCGACTTGCACAAATGCCCCAACATTTCGCGCAATCGCTGTGCGCCCGCCCCTATCGCGACGCCACGCAAACCGCGTAGGATCGCCCCCTTTTTTACCGCCCTCACCATGCATCCGCTCCTCTGAGCCGTTTTTCAACTCCGGGACTATGCTGAATCTGGGTATGAGGGCTGACCGATGAAAGTGTTACTGGTCGATGATCACGCGGTAGTACGCATGGCGCTCGGGATGATTCTGGCCCGTGAAGGCCATGAAATTGTCGCCGAGTGCGATAACGGCGTGGACGCACTGAGCAAAGCCTTCGAGCTCCAGCCGGACGCCATTGTCCTGGACCTCGATATTCCGCAGCTCGACGGCATGGCGGTGCTCGACCGGCTGCGCGTCGGCGGCAACAAGGCCCATGTGCTGGTGCACACCGGGTTGAAAAGCCAGGCCTACGCAGCGCAATGCATGCGGGCCGGGGCGTCGGCGTTTCTGTCTAAGGTCGATGACCCGGAGGAAATCGGCACCGCCCTCAAAGCCATCGCCAGCGGCAAGACCTGGTTTCCCATCGGCGCATTCACTTCGGTACGGCAAAGCGATTTCGCCCAGAACGATGCACAACTGCTCAGCGCGATAACCCGTCGCGAGCTCAAGGTGTTGCATGGCTTGGCCCTGGGCAAAAGCAACAAGCAGATTGCCGACGACATGCTGCTGAGCAACAAGACCGTCAGCACCTACAAAACCCGGCTGATGCAAAAACTCAACACCTCCACGCTGCTGGAGCTGATCGAGTTCGCCAAACGCAACCATCTGGTCTGAGCCATGATCCGTCGAATGCTCATGGGCGTGCTGCTGCTGACGTCGTTGCTGGCGTCTGCCGAACCGCTAACGCTGCTCAGCCGCTCCGCTGACAGCCACGTAGAGCCGACGCTCAGCGTCACGCAACGGCAATGGCTGGCGAAGAAAAGCGTGATCAACGTCGGCGTCTACCTGCCCGATCGTCCCCCCCTGGACATGACCACCAACCAGAAAGACTACGAAGGCCTGTCCGCTGATTACCTCGATGTGTTGGCCCGGGCTTTGGGCGTGCGTTTGCAGGTCAATCGCTACCCTACCCAGCAACAGGCACTGGCCGCCCTGCAACAAGGTGATGTCGATCTGGTGCCGCGCATCAATCACCTCGAACCGAACCACGGCGATATCGTGCTCAGCGCGCCCTATGCCTATGACCAGGCGGTGTTGATCAGCCGCTTCGGCACCCACTGGCCCAACGACAGAGTGCCTCGCGGCACCACCGTGCTGTTCGACCCGGACTGGATTCAGCAGGAACGCGTGGCCACGCTGTTTCCCGAGCAACAAGTGCAATCGGTGCTGTCCACTGAACAAGGGCTGGGCCGGGTGGCCTACGGCGCCAACACCGCGCTGCTGACCGACGCGATTTCCGCGCAATACCTGCTGGAACGCAGCTATCAACAGAGCCTGAAACAGACGATCCAGCGCGACTCCGAAGGCCTGGGCTTCAGTTTTGCCCTGCGCCGCCAGGATGCTCAACTGATGACCTTGCTCAACGGCACCCTGGCGAAGATCTCCCCCCAGGACAGTGCAGTGATTGCCCGGCGCTGGGGCATCGGCACCAACCCGAAACTGGGTTACAGCCGCTTGCAACTGACCGCCGCCGAACAGCAATGGATCAAGGAACATCCCGACGTCGAACTGCTGGCCAACGAGCTCTATTCGCCATTCAGTTTCTTCAATGCCGACGGCCAACTGCGGGGCATGGCGGTGGATCTGCTGGAGATAATCAACGACCGTACCGGCCTGGTGTTCCGCCCGACCAAAATCACCTCGGTCGACGCCATGACCAGCCGCGTGCAGCGCGACCCGGTCAGCCTCATCGGCGCCCTGACCTACAGCGCCGAACGAGAACAGAACCTGATGTTTACCCGACCTTATGTGGTCAACCCGTTCGTGCTGGTGACCCGCACCCAGCCCGAGCATGCGGGGCTGGTCGGGCTCAAAGGCCTGTCCGTGGCCATCATCCGCGGTTCGGCCACCGCCAATTGGCTGGAACGGGAATGGCCGGACATTCGCCGGGTGGAAGTCGACACGCCGATTGAAACCTACGAATTGCTCGCCGAGGGCAAGGTTGAAGGCGTGGTCCAGCCGCAACTGGGCGCGGCATACCTGATCGACCGGTTTTTCCGTGGCCGGTTGCAAATCGATTCGGTGATCGGGTCGCCACCGGCGCTGATCGGTTTTGCCACTGGCACGCAGAACGTCGAACTGGTGTCGATCCTCAACAAAGCCCTGCTGGACATCCCGCCCAACGAGTTCAGCGACCTGGCCAACCGCTGGCAGAGCCCCCAGGAAAGCCCCGCAGGCTGGAATGCTTACAAGGACTGGTTGTACCGCGCCGTTGTCGGGGCGCTGGTGGTGTTGCTCGCTATCCTGGCGTGGAACCTGGGCCTGCGCCGGCAAATCGCCGAACGCTTGAAAGCGCAAAAAGCCTTGAACGACCAATTGGTGTTCATGAAAGTGCTGGTGGACGGCACGCCCAACCCGATCTACGTGCGCGACCGCCAAGGCCTGCTGCTGACCTGCAACCGCGCATATTTGCAGGCGATGGAGGTTGAGCTCGACCAGGTGCTGAACAAAGGCTTGATCGAGGCCAGCATCATGGACCTCGATGCCGCCCGCAGTTACAAACGCATCCACCGCGCCACCCTCGACAGCGGCGAGCCGTCTTTCGACAACTTCGACCTGACCGTCAAGGACAAGACCTATCACATCTACCACTGGGCCCTGCCCTACCGCGATTCCGACGGCACCATGACCGGGGTCATCGGCGGCTGGATCGACCTCACCGAACAGCAGAACCTGCAACACGCGCTGCACCAGGCCAAGGATCAGGCCGAAGCCGCCAACCGGGGCAAGAGCCACTTTCTGGCGGTGATGAGTCACGAAATCCGCACGCCGATGAGCGCCCTGATCGGAGTCCTGGAATTGATGCGTAACGGGCGTCCTGACCCTGAGTTGGTCGACATCGCCCAGAAATCGGCCGGCGGCATGATGGAGTTGATCGGCGAGATTCTCGACCTGTCGAAGATCGAGTCGGGCAAGTTTGAACTGCGCTGCAGCAGTTGCCAGTTGCAACGCCTGGCACGCACGGTAATCCAGAGTTTCGCCAGCCTCGCCCAACAGAAAAACGTCGAGTTGAAGTTCGTCAGCCATGGCGAAGACAGCGCGGTGCAACTGGACTCGCTGCGCTTCCGGCAGATCCTGTCGAACCTGTTGAGCAACGCGATCAAGTTCACCCCGCAAGGGACGGTCACCGTCGAGTTGAGCCTGGACACCGACGGGCCACTGGCCCACGTGCAACTGGCGGTGATCGACACCGGCATCGGCATGGATGAGCAACAGCGCCAACGGCTGTTCCAGCCCTACACGCAGTTCCAGAGCAGTGACACCGAGTTGCAGATCGGCACCGGCCTGGGCCTGGCGATCTGTCAGCAACTGTCGCAACTGATGGGCGGCCAATTGCAGTGCGCCAGCACGCCGGGACAGGGCTCGTGTTTCACCTTCAGCCTCGACGCGCCGCTGGTCGCGGTCGATGAAGCGCTGCCGGTGCTCGACACCGAACAGCTGCCGCCCCTGCCGTCGCGCCATGTGCTGATCGTCGAGGATCACGAGTTCAACCGCGTGGTCCTGCAACGGCAACTCGAAGCCCTGGGCATGCGCGTCACCTGCGCCGAAAACGGCGTGGAAGGTCTGCGCCTGTGGGGCCGGGACACCTTCGATTATGTGATGACCGACAGCAACATGCCGCTAATGGCGGGCGACGAAATGACCCGCCAATTGCGCGCCATCGAAGCCGCCGAGGGCCGTTCGCCCACCCATGTCCTGGGGCTGACCGCCAACGCACAACCCGAGGAAGTCCAGCGTTGTCGGGACGCCGGCATGAACGATTGCCTGTTCAAACCGGTCACTCGCGATGCACTGGAACGTTATCTGCGCGAGGCGGAACTGGGACGTCAGGCCAGTGCGCCATGCTTCGATTTATCCAGGATCAGCGACATCACGGCGGGCGACGCAACGTTGACCCGCCAACTGCTGAGCACCGTGCTGCGCACCAACCAGGAAGACGCCGATGCCCTGCAAGCGCTGTACGCCGCCGGGGATCTGGACGCCACCGCTCGTCGCTGCCACAAGATCCTCGGCAGCGCGCGGATCATCCACGCCGCGCCGTTGATCAGCGCTTGCGAACAGCTTGAGCATGGCTGCCGGGACGCCGCGCCGGCAGCGGGTTTGAGCCCGTTGCTGGAGGCGTTTTTCACGCAAATGAAGCGCCTGCAGGACAGCCTCCGCGCCACGATCAACAGCTGACTTTGTAGGATACTTCCGACAAAAACTTGGGAAACACCTGCGTTACCGACACCCGCCAGCCCCGGAGAATCTGCGGCACTTTCCAAGCAGTCGGCAGGTGTCCCATGTCCAAATCAAATAAGCGTTTTTCTAAAGTATCGCTCTCGGGTGCTGTGTTGCTGCTGGGCTGCGCCGTTGAACAGGTGTCTGCCGAGAACTGCGACCAGAGCCGATGCCTGACCACGTTTCAGGAAAACATCCGGATGGACGACGGCAGTTCGCTGCAGGTCGGCACGGGCGGTTCTATCGTCAACAGTATGGTGATCAACGGGCGCCTGCGCGTCTGGGATTCGGGCTCAGTGATTGGCACGACCGTTAACGGCAACAACGGTTGGCTGGAAATCAATGACTCCGCGTCGGCGCAAGACAGCCTGTTGAACAACGGTCAGATGGTGGTCGTCGGCTCGGCCACGGCGCAGCATACGACGGTCAACAACGGCAATCTGGACGTCGCAAAACAAGCGTCGGTCAGCGATACCCAGCTCAACGGTGGTTCCATGTGGGTGTTCAACGAAGCCTCGGCCACGGACACCCGCGTCAGCAACAGCCAGATGACGGTGTATGAAAATGCCCACGTGCAGGACACCACCGTGAATGACGGCGGGGTCATGTCGGTCTTCGATTCGGCGTTTGCCAGCGATACCGTGGTGAACGACGGCGGCCTGTTCGAAGTCGATTCCGGCACCACCGTGCACAACACCACCGTCAACCAGGGCGGGCTCATGGCCATGGCCGATCGCGCCGAAGCCAGCAACACGTCGATCAACCAGGGCGGGGTCTTGCAGCTCAAGGGCGATGCGATCCTGGGTGAAAACACCCATGTCGACGGACAGGTCAGCTTTGCCGATCCGGCCATCAGCGGCTTCCATACCTTGTTCGTCAAAGGCCCGTTGAGCGGCAATGGCACCTTCATGATGAACACCGACCTGGCCGATCTGCGCGGCGACCTGATCAAGGTGCAGGGCGAGATCAGCGGCAATCACACGCTGGTGGTTGCCGACTCGGGCAAGGCCCCCGCGAACCCCTACGCCTTGGCGCTGGTGGACGGCAATGGCGGCCACGGCAGCTTCAGCCTGTATGGCAAGACCGTGGATGCCGGGGCCTTTCGCTATGAGCTGCAACACGTTGGCGAAGATTGGTATCTGATGAACTCGGCGGATGTCGATCCGATCAACGATCCCGATGGCTCGAAAGTCCCACCGGTCGATCCGGTCACCCCGGTAACACCGATTGACCCGACAACGCCGGTCAATCCCGTCACGCCGGTCAACCCGCAGGAAAAGCCGGCGATCCCTGCCGAGCTGGCCAAACCTGCCCAGCCTGTGCACCGCCCTCAAGCGCAAACCCTGAGTAAGGGCGCCAACGCGGCGGTCGCCAGTCACGCCGCCAGCGCCGCACTGATCAGCGCCCAGATGAGCGCCACCCTCGGCCATTTCGGCGAGCTGCGTTCGGGCAAGGATCAGGGCGGTTTGTGGACCCGTGGCTACGGTGCCGAGCAACACCTGGACACCGGCGCCAGCCGCGCCTTCGACCAGCAGATCAACGGCTTCGAGGTCGGCGCCGACAAGGCCATGTCGTTCGCCGATGGCACGCTGTACGTCGGAGCTTTGTTTGGCCAGGGCAAGGGCCGGCAGTCGTTCGGCGAGGCCAGCAAAGGCACCACCGACAGCACGACCCTCGGCGGTTACGCCAGCTACCTGGACCGTAGCGGTCTGTACGTCGACGGCACCGTGAAATATAGCCGCCTGGACAATGAAACCAAGATCACCAGCAACCTGGGCAACAAGGTCAAGGCAAAATTCAAGAACCACGCGGTGACGGCTGACGTGCAAGTGGGCAAGCACATTGACCTGAGCCAAGGCTGGTTCGTCGAGCCGCAAGCCGGCCTGCAAGTAACCCGCATCAGCGGCAGCCGCTACGCCGCCAGCAACGGCTTGACGGTGGAGCAGGATGCGATGCTGTCGGTGCAGAGCCGGATCGGCGGTGTGGTCGGTCGTGACCTGAAACTGGACAACGGCATGACCGTCAAACCCTACGCCAAGGCGAACTGGATCACCGAGCATGCCGGCAAGAGCAACGTGAAGGTCAGCGGCGCGAAACTCGACAGTCGCCTGCCGGGTTCCCGGGCCGAGATCGGTGGCGGGGTCATGATCAGCGTCGCCGACAAGCACAACCTCTATGCCGAGGCCACCTACACCAAGGGTCGCGGCATCGAACAGCCGATGGCCGTGACCGTGGGTTATCGCTACACCTGGTAATCGCGCTGCGGCGGTGAAAAAGGCCGGGTGTAAAAACCCGACCTTTTTGCGTTTACTCGTAGCGCAGGACAAACGGCAGACTGCCATTGGCGGCGCCCGGCACTTCGGCGCCGGAAGTGCGCAAGTAGGTCGCGCGCAACGCGATATTCGCCGTCCCTACCCCGTCTTCATCAATGTCCAGCGGTGCCGAAATGCTCGGCGCGCTGGACATGTCGATGATGTCATTGGCGCTGTTGACCAGCGCAATCGCCGCACCGCTGGCGCCACCCGGCGACAGGGCCAGCAGGCGACCGTCGATGCTATCCAGGCCACTGCCGCTGTTCGGGTCGAAGCTCATGATCACGCTGCTCAAGGCACCGACGCCGCTTGGGCAACCGATGTCGAAATTAAGGTCCGTGACCGCCACGCCGACATTGCCCACACCCGGCGACGCCACTTGCAGGTCGGCAAAGGACACGTCGCCCATATCAACCAGGATGTTGTTACCGGTGCCGGCACTGGCATCACCGCCCGGGGTCACGGTGCAACTGGCGTTATTGAGTTCGCCATTGAATTGCAAGGTGCCGCTGGCAGCGAAAGCGCTACTGGACAGTGCCGCATGGGCGACGATAGCTAGGGCCAATAAGGAGGTTTTTTTCATACACAGTTCTCGTGAAAAGGGTGCTCGTGAAAATGATGGGGACCTGCTTCCTGCAAGTCCTTCAGAATTTACCAACCGCCCCTGGGCTGCGTGGTAGGAACCATCCGCCATGCAGGTAGGACCGAGTGCGCAACACAGGTAGGACATCTCCCACAGCTACCTGAGATTCAAGTGTTCACGCCGGAAATCTTTAGCCGCTTCAAGGGTCAGGGGCCGGGAATACCAGACGCCTTGCACGGTGGTGCAGCCCATCTGCTTGAGCGCATGAATCTGGAAAAAGTTATCGACGCCCTCGGCCACAGTCTCCAGCCTCAAGGACTCCGCCAGGGCCAGGGTCGCCTTCACACACGCCAGGCTCTTGTGCTCAGTGGCCATGGCGTAGATCAACTGGCGAGGGATTTTCAGCAGGTCCACCGGCAGCTCGCACAGGCGTTCAAAGTTGGAGTGTCCCTGGCCAAAATCCTCCAGAGCCAATTGCGCGCCCAGGGCTTTCAAGCGCTCCGCCCCTTGCAGAACCCGGGCGTAATCGACGTCGATCTCGCCTTCACCGGTGATTTCAAAGGTAATACCCAACAGGCTGGTGGTGGCCGGGGCGAACGCCTGGACAATGCGCTCCACCATCGCCCTGTCCGCCAGCTGGGTGATGTCCACATCGACATGAATCGCCTCCAGCACCTTCAGGTCCCGGGCGGCCTGTTCGTACAGGCTGATCGTCATGTCATCGAGCACGCCGCTGCGGCGCGCCATGGGCATGAAGACCTCGGGCGGGACACCCTGCCAGCGTGGATGCACGCAACACGTCAGCGCTTCAAACCCGACGACGCGACGCTGGGGCACATTAATGATGGGCTGGTACAGGGGCGAGACGTGTTTCAACAGGTCAGTGGCAGGAAGCAATCGATTGATGTTCATGAACAGGCTTCCTTGCACAATTACTGACAGGTCAGGGTTTTACTCTGGTAGTTCTCGCCCGGGACTTTTTCGCTCATCACGTACTGCGCCCAGCAGCTTTGATCAGCCCATTTGACCTGCAACTTGCCCTCGGTCTTTTCCACCAGGACCAACGCCGTTTGGCGTGGATCGACCACCGCCAGTTGCTGCCCCTCTTCGTCCTCGACCACCGCGCCAAACGGAATCTTGCCTTTGAGGTACTGGAAGGTCGCTTCCAGGCGCAGGCCGCTCTTGGCCTTGAACGTAGCCTTGGTGATCGCACCGCGACGTGGAATCACCTGCTGGCTGGTGCTTTCCAGTTCGATATCGGCGCCCAGGTCCTGGGTGTTGAGGCTGACGAAGTTGCCGCGATACGGTTGCGAGTTGGGAATGACCGCGTAGCCGTTGGCCGCGGTCTTGACCCCGGCATAACGCCCGACCTGCACGCCCGGTGTGTTCTCGACTTCAGCCAGGGTGAAGGTCTCCCCCACCGGCTGGCCGAAATTGACTCCGCCAGCATGGGCGACCACGGAGCCCCGGGCACTCAGGTTGGCCGACTTGTAAGCGCGACCCTGGCTGTAGCCAGCGCCGACGTTGGCGTAAGGGGTCTTGGCATTGATTTGGCCATCGCCGCTGTACTCGCCGGTGACGCTCCGATTGCCACCCACGGAGAAGGTCATGTCATTGCGTCCCGCAAGGTAACCACTGACGTTGGCATTGGAGTTGGTGCCGGTGCTGTCATGGGCCGAACTGAAACTGGCCCGAGGCGCACGGCCTTCATCGCCCAGGGGAAAGGAGACGCTGAAGGTCGCCTGGGTATCCCGACTGCGGGCCCCACCCTGGCCGGAATAGGCGCTCTGGCTATCGGCGTAGCGGGTATGAGTGACGTCGAACGAATAGTTCGCCTTGCCCCAATAGTTGGAATAGCCGGCCTGCAACGAGCGGGTCTGGCCCGGCAGATTCCAATAGGTCTGATCGCTGGCGGACAGGTACAAAGAGCCAAACCCCTGGCCCATGACCTGGTTGGCCGTGAGGTTGAAGCGCGACTTGGCCCGGCCTCGGGCTGGTTGCCCCGGATCGCGGTTTTCATCGTCAACGTGCTCGCTGAAGGTCCGATAACCTTCAGTGGAATAGCGATAACCGGCCAGGGTGAACGTGGTGCCGGTCAGGTTCAGGGTCTTGCTGTAGAGAAAGCGCAAACTCTGGCCGGTGTTTTTGCCTTGGCGGGTCGTGCTGCTGGACTGGGTGGCGTCCACCGAAATCGCCCCTGCCGGGGTGTTGAAACCGGCCCCGGCGTTGGTCGCGCTGAAGCCATCGCTCAACATCACGCCGCCGAACGTGGTGACGTTATCGGTCAAGCCGTAGACCAGGTTGCCGGTGCCGAACATCGGCGAATCGCCTTCGCCGTTCAGGTCGTCGAATTGCCCCAGGTCGAGGTTGTAGCGAAAGCTGCCGCGTCGCACCAGGATCGGCAGCGAGGCAAACGACTGGGTGAACGTACGCACCTCACCATCGGCTTCGGTAATGCTGATTTCCAGGTCACCGTTGGAGCCGCTCGGGTAAATGTCCGTCAGCTCGAACGGTCCCGCCGATACGGTGGTGGTGTAGAGGCTGAAACCGTTCTGCTTCACTTCCACCGTGGCGTTGCTGTTGGCCACGCCACGGATCACCGGCGCATAACCGCGCTCGCTGTCCGGCAGCATCGCCAGGTCGGAGCCCAACTGCACGCCCTTGTAGCGCACGCTGTCGAAAATCTCAGAATCGGAATAGGTCTGGCCGACCGTCAACTGACTGCGCAACGAGGTGATATCGCGTTGGGCGTAGGTGCGGTTGCTGTTGAACAAGCCAGGGCTGTCGGTGCTTTTGGAATAGCTCGACTCGTTGCGCAACCGCCACGGCCCGAGGTTCAGGCCATTACGCAGGTTGGCGTTCAGACTGTCGGTAGTCGCAAAATCGTTTTTGCGCCGGTTGCCGTTGACGCTGTAGTCCATGAAGGCCGCCGTGACACCTTCGTCCCACAACGATGGGTCGACGTAACCCCGGGCCGAGCGGCTCATCATCGCCTGGGGGATGCTCAGATACAGGCGCAGCAGGTTGGCCTGGTACTCACTGCTGAACTGCGGGATCAGCGCCTTGATGTCGATGCAACTGTCGGTGTCGGCGTCCTTGCTCAGGGTGCCGGCGGTGACCAGGCTGTCGATGTCCACGCCGAACTGGCGCAGCAGGGTCAGGGTCAGGCACGGCGTTACGTCACCATCGTCCTGCTGCGTGAATGTCATGTCCTGGCGCCCGCTCAAGCTGCGATTGACGTAAATGTCCACGCGGTAAGTACCTGGCAATACGCTGTTGCCGTCGATGAATTGCTTGAGGTCGGCGGGCTGGCCCAGGCCTTGAATGAATGACGTGTTGAAGGTCACCGGGGCCGAGTCATCGGCCGCCTCAGCCAAACCTTGCACGGACAGGCCCAGGGCTACCGCCAGGCTCAAGCGTGACAGCCGCGACGGTTGGTCAAAACGCTGTGAGAGGGGGCTGTGGCGGTGATGGCGTGTACGCATGACAAAAACCTGGATTCATTTTTTCGAGGCAAAGCCCGGCCAACGGACGTTTGCTGGAAACGTCCGGGCGGCTTTAAGAGGAGCGAAGGCGAACGGTTACTGAGCGTCGACCCGGGTGGCGGTGCTGCTGGAAGCGGCTTGCAGTTTGGTGCGATAGGTCTCCTGGCCGCCCCAGTCATTGATGCTGCGGAAGCTGAACTCGGCGCCGACCTTGAACCCGCCGTTGTTGACCTCGAAGGTCTTGCGTTCGCCGGGGGCCACCATGAAGCGCTCGGCCACCAGGTTGCTGAAGGCGGGCATCTCGCCGAGCAGTTGCACCATCGACACGTGGTAGGCGCTCGGGTTGTGAACGCTCAGGCGCTTGCCGCCGTCTTCCAGCTGCCATTGCAGAGAACCGGCAGCGTCCTTGGCTTCGCCCGTCAGATTGGCCGGGCGGTAGAACACCTTGATCTTCTGGCGCACGGCGATTTGCAGGGTGTTCTTGCCTTCGACGCTGGCAGGGATTTCCTGCACGCTGAGCCACACCACCGACTCACGGTCCTGGGGCAAACCCGCCCCTTTGTACAGAACCCGCAGCAGTTGTTGGCCGTTGGCGGCCATTTTGGTCAGGGGTGGTGTCACGGCAAACGGTACGGCCCCGTCGCCTTCCTTGCCGTTGTCCAGCCAGGATTGCAACAGGATCGGTTTTTCACTTTCGTTGCGAACCGTGATGTTTTCTTCCTTGTTCTTCGCCTCAAAAATGATCCGCGTGGCACCCAGGGAAATCCCCGCTTGAGCATTGGAAAGAACCACGAATGGCAACAAGCAGAACAGCGCTTTAAATGTGCACTTGAACATACAACCCTCAACGTCATTAAGGCATTTTGAATATCTGGACCTGCGAGTGCACAACCACTCTCAACCCTTAAAACCGAACCATCTCAAACACACTTCATTGACGACGCGACCGATATCAGACAACAGCGACACATGCGCCAACCCGTACACTAAAAAAAGTAACAACAGACAAAAATAAAACACTACCGAACGCATGTTATAAAACGTCGCATTCGGTAGTGGTCACATCACTTACTCGTAAGTCAGCACGAACGGCAGGCTGCCGTTTGCAGCGCCTGGCGTTTGAGCGCCAGTGGTACGCAGGTAAGCAGCTGCCAGGTTAATCTGGGCGGTGCCAGCACCGGTGCCCGCGTCAACGGTCAGGGCGGCACGGACTTCCGGGTCCTTGGACATGTCGATGATGTTGCGGTTGCCATCAACCACGGCGATTGCAGCACCGGCTGCGCCACCTGGAGCCAGGGCCAACAGACGGGCATCGGCAGTGTCACGGCCCGAACCGGCTTGCGGGTCGAAGTTCAGGACTACGGTGTCGTAGGCGCCCACGCCGGTACAGCCGATGTCGAAGCTCAGGTCGGTGACAGCAACGCCTACCGAACCTTTGCCTGGCGCAGCGGTTTCCAGGTCGCTGAACGAAACGCTGCCCATGTCGACAACGATGTTGCTGCCGGCACCGGCGCTGGCGTCGCCACCCGGGGTCACGGTGCAACTGGCGGCAGTCAGGTTACCGGTGAACTGCAGGGTGCCGCTTGCAGCGTTGGCAGTGGAGGACATGGCAGCGGCAGCAGCAATGGCCAGGGCAATAAAGGAAAGTTTTTTCATGATGCGTTATCCGTTCGAATTAATTGTCCTGCGTTGGCAGGTAAAACTAGATTAATTCGCGGGGCGGGAAATTATTGTAGGACCGGTCCATAACATGCGTCAGATTAGAACTTACATTGCTGTAGGACCGAGACTACAAACAATGATTGCACTGATATAAATCATTATCAGCGCACCCACTTAATGCCCACTATTTTTAATAAGCCGCATCATTTACCCTTGTATTGATCCGAATTCACATCGAGAATGATGGCACTTTACCTCTTCACACTTCTTTTACACTTATTTTTTCCACCCGCTGAGAGAAACAATGAAAGTCTTAGTCGTTGACGACCATCAAATCGTTACCCTGGCGGTTACCAATCTGCTTCATGGACAAGGCTTCGAAGTTGTGGGCGATGCCACCACCGGCATTCTCGCTATCGATGGGGTGCGCAAGTTGAAACCGGACCTGGTGATACTCGACGTCGACATTCCACAACTGGATGGTTTGAGTGTCATGAAGCGCCTGTCCAGCTTCAATCCCAAGCCACGGATCCTGATCTTTACCGGGGCGAAAAACTCACGCCTGCCCCAGCGCTGCCTGCAAGACGGCGCGTCGGGGTATGTGAGCAAGGAAGGCACCATGGGTGAACTGCTGAACGCGTGCCTGGCGATCAAGGACGGTTACACCTGGTTCAAGGCCGACACCATCGACTCGGTGCGCGAAGAGGACTTCAAGACCGACGAGGACGACGCGGTGAAAAAGCTTTCGCCTCGGGAGATGAACGTGTTGCGCTGCCTCGCGGCGGGCCTGACCAATATCAAGATCGCCGAGTCGCTGCACATCAGCAATAAAACCGTCAGCACCTACAAGACCCGTCTTCAGGAAAAACTGCGGATCGACAGCATTGTCGAACTGGCGGAATTCGCCAAGCGGCATGGGTTGGTCTGAATCCCACCGCCGACCCCGAGCGAGGCTTGCCCGCAAAGGCGATCTCACATACGCCATCGCTCGTAGGAGCAAAGCTTGCTCGCGATGGCGATCTCGCGGACGCCATCGCGGGCAAGCCTCGCTCCTACAGGTTGGGTGGCGATTTCAAGGACGCCATCGCGAGCAAGCTTTGCGCCTACCCTTCTACCCTCCCAACAACGCCTCTTCCAATTGCAGCAGGTTCGCCTTCAGGTGATGCACCTGCACCAGGCAATTCTCTTCCTGGCGCTGTTCGGCAAACGCCTGCAAACGCCGACAGTCATCCACCACATCATGGGCATCGATGATCTTCGCCGCGCCCTTGATCTTGTGCGCCAGGCGCGCCAGTTCCGGTAGATCACCCTCGGCAATCAGCGCATCGAGCAGCATCCGGTCCTCCTGGTTGCTGCGTACCACCTGCGCGATAAAGGTTGCGTGGGCTTCTGCCCCCAGGCCATTGACCTTGGCCAGTGCTTCGGCGGAATACGGCAGGGTCCGGTCAGGAAAGGCCAACTGGATACGATTGAGCAAGTGGTCCAGGGTCAACGGCTTGAACAGGCAGTCATTCATGCCCGCCTGCAAGCACTGCTTGACCACTTCGGTCTGGGCATTGGCGGTCAGGCCGAACACCGGGCACGCCAGCCGCTGCTGCTCGCGCTCCCAACTGCGCAGGCCCTGGGTAAAGGCAAAGCCATCCATGTTCGGCATGTTGCAATCGGTGATGACCAGATCGAACGCCGGATCGGCGTGCCTGCACAGGGATAATGCGCGCTCACCGTCTTCGGCGGACTCGGCGCGATGCCCGGCAAACTCCAGTTGCTGGCACAACAGCAAGCGGTTGGCGGCGTGATCGTCCACCACCAGCACGTGCAGTGAACGCCCCAGCATTGGCGCCACGGGAGCCGGCTCCGGCGCTTGCTGCTCCTCACACAACGGGGCGTTGAACACCAGGCTGAACGTCGAACCCGCCTCCAGCTCGCTTTCCACCTGCAACTCGCCGCCCAGCAACTCCGCCAGACGTCGACAGATGCTCAAGCCCAGGCCGGTGCCGCCCTGGGTGGCGCTGCCGCGACTGGTCTGGATAAACGGTTCGAAAATCGCCAGTTGCTGGGCCGGTGACAAGCCATGGCCGGTGTCGGTCACCTGGATCATGAAGTGCCCTACCCCGTCCGCCGGCCCCTGCGCACCATCAAACACGGCGATTTCAATGCTGCCCTGATCGGTGAACTTGATTGCGTTACTCAACAGGTTGGAGACGATCTGCTTGAGCAGCAACGCATCGATCAGCACGTGGTGGTGACGCACCTCCAGCACCAGGTCGATTCCCAGCCCCTTATTGTGGGCGCTGGTTTCGAATAGCTTGAACACCGAGTGCATCAACTTCGGCAAATCGGTTGGGCGCGGCGACGGCTTCATCGCCCCGGACTCGATTTTTGACAGGTCGAGAATGTCACCGATCAGCGACAACAGTGCCTGGGCCGACTCGTGGGCGACGTCCACTGCCTCGCGCACCTGCCGGGCATCGCCGCCCCGGCGCTGGAGCAATTCCAGCAGGCCGATAATGGCGTTCATCGGCGTGCGGATTTCATGGCTCATGCTGGCCAGGAACACCGACTTGGAACGGTTCGCCGAATCGGCGGTGTCCTTGGCTTGGCGCAGTTCCTGGAGTATCTGCTCACGCTCGGTGAGGTCGATCCAGCCACCAATGATCCCGATCACCTGCCCATCGGCGTTACGGAACGGCAAGGTCCAGTGATAGATGCGGTACGCCTGGCCACAGACTTGCACTTCCATGTCGGCGAACGTCGGCTCACCGTCGAGCAAGGTGCGTTCGTAGAACTGCTGGTAGCGCTCGTTGAAGTGCGGCGTCATCAGCGGGGTTTCGCACAGTCTTTTGCCGACGACGATGTGGCGCTCGGTCTGCAAAAAATCCAGGTAGGACTGATTGCATTGCAACAACCGCCCTTCGTGATCGCGCACGTACAACGCCACCGGTGATCCGTCGATCAAGGTCCGGGTGAACTCCAGTTGATCCTTGAGTTTGCGTTCGGCGGCATGACGCTGGTTGATCTGGCGGCGCAGGTAACGGTTCCAGGCCAGGAACAGCACCCCGCACAGCACCGCGATGCCCGTCGCCTTGTAGACAAAGTCCCGGTAGTTGACCCAGGAACTGGCCACGGGCGGGGTGAAGTGGCTGCGCCAGCGCTCGGTCATCTGTTGCAGGTCTTCGGGGGCGATATCGAGCAACGCCTTGTTGATGATGTTGATCAGGATCGCCTGATCTTCCCGCGCCGCCAGGCCGATACGGGCCATGTCCGGCCCCACGGAAGCGCGGACGGCCAGGTGGTTGGGGTAGAAGTTCTTGATGAAATAATCGGCGCCCATCTGGGTGTTGATGGCGCCATCGACCTCGCCCTCCATGAGCATTTCCATGCCGCGCACGGTGCTGTTGACCTCGACCAGAGCGATGCGTGGATAGTGCTGGCGGAACCACGGAATCAGCGTACTGCTGGCGGCGACGGCGATGGAACGGCCATTGAAGGCACTGATTTCGTTCAAACCCGTGGCGTCGACACGGCTGATCAACACCAGCGGATTCACCGCATACGGGCGACTGAAGCGCAGGCTGGGGGTCCATTCCTGCGCCACGCCCAGGGCACCAATCAAGTCGACCGAACCCTCGCGCAGGCGCTCGACCATGTCGATGATGTTGTTGGTGCGCACCATCACGAATTGCAAACCCGTGCGCTGGGCGATGCGTTGCACAATGTCTGCGGTCAACCCGCGATGTACGTCGTGCTGATCATAGAACGTCATCGGCGCGTAACTGCCGCTGACCGCTACCTTCAGCGTTGGATGCCGGGCAATCCAGCGCTGTTCTTCCTGCGTGAGGTCGAGCATCGACGGCATTTGCGCATAGCGGATGGCCAGGTCCCAGCGAGAAGTGATGCGCAGGCGTCCGGCCAGGGGAATGGCGTCCAGGGTCTGATTGATCGCCAGCAGCAGTTGCGGATTGGCGGCGCCGACGGCGAAGGTGATATTGAAGTCCGGCACCACCGCATCACCGGCGATATAGGCACCGTTGTAAAACGCATTCTTGATCAGGTAATCCGCCGAGGCCGCATCGCTCCAGAACGCATCGACCTGGCCATGCACCACCGCCGACAAGGCACTGAGCGCCGATTGCACGGGCACCAGCAGCGCCTCCGGGTATTGGGTTTTCAAGCGATGGTACAGGTCTTGATCATTGGCAAACGCCAACCGCTGCCCCTTCAACCGATCCAGCGCCTGCGCGGTATCGCCGGTGCCCTTGACGATCACCGCGCGGTCCAGCAGATAAGGTTTGGAGGTCAGGATATCTTCGCGACGAATGCCGTGACGGGTGTAGAGCCCCAGCATGTGCACCGTACCGGTGACCAGGGCCTGCTCGGCCTCTTGGCGGCTGTGATAGCGGTAAATCTGCACGTCGGCCACGCCCAGGGTATTGCGCAAGACACCGAGGTAGTCCGCCGCCACGCCTTCGAATTTGTCGGCTTCAAAACCGATGTCGAACGGCGCAAACGAATCGCCCCAGATACCCACCCGCAGCAGCGGATGCTGACGCAGCCACGCACGGGTGGCCGGGGCGAATTCGACCACTGGCGCGATGACCGGGGTGTGCACCAACAGTTGCAATTGCGCAGGCTGGGCCATCGCACAAACGCTGAGCAATAGCCACGTCAGTAACAACCAACGGGTGACGAGGACGTGGCGAAAAAAATCGGTCAAAAAACGTTATCCCTAACTCTACAGACAGCGGGGTCCGGCAGTGATCCGGCATCCTGGATGCCGGATCACTGCCTGTGGCTTACCAGAGGTAGCGATAACCCAGGGTCAACCCCCACGGTTGCTTGATGTCATGGCCCTTGGCGAATTCGGCGTCGAGGGCGATCTTGCTCCGCTCGCTGACCTGCACAATGCCGCCGAAACCCAGCTCCAGACGATCCCCCGGCACCTCGGCCTTGAGCCGCGTGCCGTTGACCTTCACCGTGCTGGCACCTGCGTGTTCAGTGATCCACGACGCCTTGGCGTAGGGCTGCACCTCAATCCCGTTGCCGAGGGTCATGCGCCGGCCGAACAATGAGCCGACACGACTTTGCAATGAGTTCATGTCATCGGCATCGACGCGCAAACCATTAGAGGCGGTGTAGTCGCCGCCGGTCGTATGGGTCGCCGTGACCTCGATTTGCGGCTCGACGAACCAGCCCTTTTCGAGCGCAATGTGGCGGCCGATCTCAACGTCCATCCCTACGCCGTGGCTGGTGTAGGCCCCTTTCACCGGGTTCCCGAGGTTGGTCGGGGTTTTGATTTCGTTATCGAAACGGCTGTACTTGGCCACCGTGTCGACATACACGCCGCTATCGTGCAGGTAAGTGGCGTAGGTCCCGATCATCCGGCTATCGACGTTGCCGGAAGCGCCTTCGCCGAAGTTCATGGTCGAGTGCGCGCCGCCCACCACGCCACCGACGTACAACTTGCCGGCGCCCAACGCAAAGGCCTTGTCGACACCGACTTCCATGCCGGTGACGTTTTGCGTGAAGGCGCGACTGGAGCCTTCGGCCACCTCGAAGCGTCGACCGATGGCCCGGGTCCAGATCCCGCCTTCATCCTTGCCCATGCGCAACTCGCCCAGGCGCTTGACCAGCGCGTTCATCTGCGCGCTCCACAGCGTGGCGCCAGCGGTTTGTGCGGAGATGGCGGCGTTGGCGCCTTTGGACAGGTTGGCAGGGCCTGGATCAACAGTGACCGGAGGGGTGATCGGCGGTGTGATCGGATCGGTTGGTTTTTCGGGATCGACCGGGGGAATGAGCGGATCAGTCGGCGTTTTCGGGTCAACCGGGTCACTTGGCGATTCAGGATCGACGGGAGGCTGAATCACCGAACTGTTGCTCAGAAACCAATCGTCGCCCTGCTGGTTGAGGGTGTAGCGAAACGCACCGGCATCGACGTGCTCGCCATACAGACCGAACGTGCCGCTGCCGCCATTGCCATCCACCACCCGCAGTTGCTGGCCGGGACCGCTCGGGCTGTGGCCGGAGTCTTCGATAAGCAGGGTGTGACGGCCGGAAATTTGCCCGTTGACCCGCAGCAGATCGCCCTGCAGCGTCGCCAGGTCGGTGCGCATGTCAAAGCGGCCGGAACCTGTCAGGTCTTCGTTGACGGTCAGGGTCTTGA
Source organism: Pseudomonas sp. Emmai (assembly GCF_055179735.1). NCBI lineage: Bacteria > Pseudomonadati > Pseudomonadota > Gammaproteobacteria > Pseudomonadales > Pseudomonadaceae > Pseudomonas > Pseudomonas sp. Emmai. The sequence continues at coordinate 5,035,890 of NZ_CM143685.1, forward strand.
ACGTGCCGGACAGCGATGGATCAAACACCACGTGGCCGTTTTGTTGATCCAGCGTCCCGACGTTGGAATCGGCGGTCATGAGCCACAGGCTGTTGTCCAGCTCCAACTGTTGCAGACCGCTGATCGAACCGCGCAATGCGGATTGCTCTTTCAATATCACGCCGACGTCCTGGCCTTCCACCAGGATATCGCCCTGCAAGGTCGAGCCGACTGCTGCGACCGAGACGTGCTGGTTATCGACCAGGCTGCCGTCGGCCAACTCACGGACGCTGGTGCGCAACACCTGCTCACCGGCGACACTGCTGTTGAGCAGTTCCAGGCGCAAGCCACCGGAGATATCGAACGCCGCGTGCTGCGCGCTGATGTCCGAGTCCTGCACATGCAAGACGTTGATCTGCCCGGTGCGGGATAGCGAACGAACCGCCGCGCTGTCCTCGCCCCGCACGTGCACCAGTGCATCCGCCAGGCTCATGCTGCCGCCGTCTTGCAGCAACAAGCCGCGAGCCCCTTCACCGTCGGCATTGAGAGTCAGGCCCTGGGCCAGGACATGGCCCGGGCCGTAACTGACGATGCCCATGCCACTGCCGTCGATATTGATCAGGGCATTGTTGAGGTTGATCCGTGCGCCACTGCCCACGGCAAACACCCCGGCGCTCATGCCGTGGGTGTGAATGTCGATGTCGGTGCCGGTCAGCGTCGAACCATTGTCGGCGTAGAGACCGTGGGCATTGTCGCCGAAGGTTTCGACCGTGGCTTTCTGCAGGTCGATCGTCGCACCGCTTTGGGCGAAGGCACCGATGGCGCTGATGCCACTTGTGGTGATGTGAACATCCTGGCCCAGTACCTGGCTGGTGGCGCTGGCGGCCCAGAGGCCATGGGCGACCTGCCCGGCGGTGTTAATGCGGGTTCGTTGCAAGTCGACCTGGGAATCACGATTGGCGTTGATGCCCTTCGCGCTGTCACCGGTGGTCTGGATCAGGCTATCGACCAGTGTGGCACTGGCCCGTTGCTGATCACTGGTGCCCCGCAAATACAACCCATCAGCGGCGCGGCCCTGGGTGGCAATCGTGCTGAGCACCAGGCCGAGGGTGCTGGTCCCGGTGGCATTTACCCCACGAGCGCCGGCGCCCTGGGTGATGACGTCGACCGAATCCAGCGCCAGTTTTGCGCCGCTGCCGAGGGTGGCGCCGTGGGCATTGTCGCCCTGAGTCTGGACGGTGCCGGTGCTTACGCTGATCAGGCTGTCGACGCCATTGGCCGCCAGGGCCGAAGCGTTGGCGCCAGTGGTGGTGACCGTCACGTTGCTCAGGATCGCTTCACCGGCCAGCACCTGGGCAGCACTGCTGCCGCGACCGCTGGTGCTGAACGTGCTGTCGCTGATTTTGGCGCTGGCCGCCGCGCCGTCGACCAGCAACACCGGTTCATTGTCGCCACTGGTGCTGACGTTGAGTTTTTTCAGGGAGAGTTGATCGCCGCCTCCCAATTCGATGGAGGCGGCGTTGGCTTCGCCGAAAGCCAGGCAGGCGAGGGAAATGCCTGCAGCCAGGGCGTGGGGTTTGGATAGGAGGCGGCGCACGGAGTCATCCTTGTTAGTTGAGTTGGGATGCAGGAAAAGTGCGTGGCGCGCAAGCAATGGGCGCGGCACTTAGTGCTCATCAATCTTCAACCGGTGACTTAATGCACAACGTAGGACCAGTCCGTTAATCAATGTCATCCCATTCCTTGCAAGAATGTCGAATGGTCCTACATGCTCCCGTTATTCAACGATTGTTTCAAAAACCAGTTGGGTATCAATCACGCCACCTTTTGATGTTTCATCGGGGTTATTTTGCAGTTCGGCGATGAATTCATACTTAAGACCTTTAGGGCTGATCGTGGTCGAACCGTTACTCGATAACTTGTAGCGCTTCGATAGATCGATGGCTTTACCCGTACCATCTTTCAACGCTATTTGAAGTCCCTTGGCGCAGTTGGCGCACACATTATTTTGCAAAGCCGAGCCATCAACACGAATACGTTCGGAACGGAAGTTCAACGACACGGTGTCATTGAAGCGCTTGCTGTCCGTTTGGTCCGTGCATCCCGAAAATTCAATATTGAATCGCTCGGAAGCTCCGGCCTCAGACACTTCGCCAAAGTCCACCAAAATGTCACTATTCACCAATGTACAGGTGGTAATAATGACCGTCCCTTCTCCGTTTTTTACGCCCAGTAACGCGTTGCTGTAGGGCGCGCCGGGAGTCGTGGTGCCGCGGGCCCACGAGATCCAAATCCGTTTTTCGTAGGGTGCCAACGCATAAGCGCCGGGATTTGAAAGCCTGTATTCATTTCGTACGAAATTCTTTCGTGCATAGCCGCTTTGCGGGAACGGCTTATCGAGATAAATCTTGGTTGGAATAGAACCAAAGGGTGCAACCGTTGCACAGTTGGCTGGGGAGACGTCAAGGTAGATCCCGTTAATCGTCGACCTGCAATAAGGTACCGCGCCTCCGAGCCCCCAATACATCACATAAATCTCACGATTGTAGACTGGGGTTGGAAGTGAAGTGCAACCACTGACTGTCCAGCCAAACTCGTAATACCCCACCACATCCAGATAATTGGCGGTCGCCAGATCAGCCGTCATCACACTGTTAGAGTGAACATCATCAAAATCACACCAGGCCGATGCACCTGCCGCACGAACACCCGAGGCATAGAACAAAGACAGAAAACACACCAGCAATAAACGAAACACTCTAGGCACCCATTCGATCAATTCGATACGCAAACAACATGCAGGTCCGTGGCGTTTTCGTCGCGTAAGGAAACCCGTCGATAGAAACTTCAATCGCGCCAGATTAAGACTGAGAACGGAGCATGAATGTAGGAGCAGTCCGATGCCGATGTCGGATTACACGCGACCACTGCGTAAGACACGTACCACCAATGTGAAACCGCCCAGCCCCGAGCGGCATCCCCTGAACCTTTCATACGCATTCTTGTAGGAAACATCCTTCACCGAAACCGGAGCATTCCTCGTTACTCCTGCGCTTCGCCGCAGCAAAATTCGTTGTTGTTTCTCCAATCCTTGCGTGCAAATCCCATAAAAAAATCGCCCTCTCGCCAACCAGGCGCTGAAGCGGCGGCCTGCAAACCCGGCTCATTAGAACCCCAAGGATTAACCGATGAATTTACGAAACCTGAACATTGCGCCCAGGGCGCTGCTGGGCTTTTCCCTGATCGCGATCATGATGATGATCCTGGGCGGGTACTCACTGACGCAGATGAATGCCATTGCCAAGCTCGGCCAGGATGTCGCCAACAGCGATGTACCCAGCCTGGTCAAGCTCAGCGAGTTCAGTTACATCATCCAGCGGCAACGCAACCTCAATCAGCAACTGAGCAACACCTACGACGCCGATCTCCAGGAGAACCTCATCAAAGAACTGGCGGTGCTGCAACAAATGACCCGTGACACCCAGCACGACTACACGCCGTTCATTTCCAGTGCCGCCGAGCGCTCCAGCTACGACACGCTGGTCAAACAACAATTGCACTATGAAAAGCTGGAAGGACAGTTGATCCGCTTGTCCCGTGATGGCGCGCGCGAAGCGGTGGCGGCCCTCATCGGTGGCACCTTGCTGGACAGCTACACGGCCAGCAGCGATCTGATCAATGCCATGATTTCGATCAACGCCGATCAAAGCAAAGATGCCGCCAAGACCAACGCCGAACAGTTCGGTATCACGGTGAAGGCAACCATCGCCCTGCTGCTCCTGTCCACGGCGATGACCCTGCTCTGCGCCTGGCGCCTGACCATCAGCATCACCCGCCCCATCAACCTGGCCCTGGAGGTGGCCGACGAAATTGCCCAAGGCAATCTCACGCGCACGATCTCGGTCGAAGGCAAGGACGAAGCCGCCCGCCTGTTGGCGGCGATGCAGAAGATGCAAGGCACCCTGCGCGAGACGCTGCAGAAGATCACCAACTCAGCGACCCAATTGGGCGGCGCCACCGCTGAACTTGATTGCGTCACAGCCGAAAGCGCCCACGGCATCACCCAGCAGACCCTGGAAATCCAGCAGGCCGCCACCGCCGTCACACAAATGACCAGTGCCGTGGAAGAAGTTTCGCGCAACGCCACCAGCACCTCCCTCGCCTCGCAAAATGCCCTGCGCTCGGCCGAAGAAGGCTGTGTGCTGGTGGGCGAAACCCTGGTCGCCATCGAAAGCATGAGCCAGGACGTGCAAGGCGCTGCGGACCTGATCACGGCGCTGGCCGTCGAGTCCCAGGACATCGGCCGGGTGCTGGAAGTGATTCGCGGGCTGGCGGACCAGACCAATCTGCTGGCCTTGAACGCGGCCATCGAGGCGGCGCGCGCCGGTGAAGCCGGACGTGGTTTTGCCGTGGTGGCCGATGAAGTGCGGGCACTGGCTCATCGCACCCAACAGTCCACCAGCGACATCGAGGCGATGATCACCAGCATTCAAAACGGCACCGAAAACGCCGTGGCATCGATGCACCAATGCACGGCGCGCACCGTGTCGACCCTGGACATCGCCAAAGGCGCGGGAACGGCGCTGCAAACGATCAACATCGCAGTGATCGAAATCACCGAGAGCAACCTGGTGATCGCTGCCGCCGCGCAACAACAGGCGCAAGTGGCCCGTGAAGTGGACCGCAACCTGCTCAACATCAATGACCTGGCATCGCAATCGGCCACCGGCGCCAGCCAGGTCAGCGCCGCCAGTAACGAGTTGGCGCGGTTGGCGGCGGACCTCAATGAGATGGTCGTCAAGTTCCACATCTGACCTCCAGCCACCGATCCCCTTTAACTCCAGCCTTGCTGGAGTTTTTTGGCTGAATGTCAGTAGAAAACCCAAGCCGAGGGCCCACCCATGAAAGTGCTGATCGTCGATGACCATGCGGTTGTGCGCATGGCCGTCGGCATGATTCTGACCCGCGAAGGCCATGAGATCGTCGGTGAATGCGAAAACGGAATGGAGGCCATCAGCAAAACCCTGGAGCTGAAACCGGACGTGATTGTGCTGGACCTGGATATCCCGTTGATTGATGGTATGAGTGTCATCAACCGGATAAAAGCCAGCCCCGTGCGCACGAGAATTCTGGTGTACACCTCGATGAAAAACCCGGTGTACGCCACGCAATGCCTGCGCGCCGGCGCCGCCGCTTTTCTATCGAAAGTCGGCCAGCCAGGGGAGATCATTGCGGCGTTGCAAGCGATTGCCAGCGGCAAAAGCTATTTCCCCATCGACACGATGGACTCGGTACGACGCAGCGACTTTGCCGAAGATGACGAACAACTGCTCAAGCGCCTGTCGCGCCGTGAACTCAGGGTGTTGCTGGGCCTTGCCCAAGGCAAGAGCAACATGCTCATCGCCAGGGAAATGCTGCTCAGCAATAAAACCATCAGCACCTACAAAACCCGCGTGATGCAGAAATTGAACAACGCGACATTGTTGGAGATGGTGGAGTTTGCGCGGCGTAATCAACTGATCTGAGTGAGGCGGCATGGGAAGAAGGCATGCCGCTGATCTGTGGCAAGGGGGCGTGCCCCCCTCGCCACAGGTTATTCATCCGCCTTGGGATTGAGTGTCAAACCCAGGATGGGTACTCAATCATCCGGCATTTCAGGCGGTTTGGCTGGCTTGGCCGGTTTGCCTGGTTTGGTGCCCTTGGCGGCCTTGGCGCCTTTGGTCGTGGCCGGTTCGGCCGCCACCGGTGGCGGGGTCGGTGCAGCCACTTCCTTCTCCTCTGCCGGCAGGGCATCAATGGTGGCGAAGACTTTCTTCAGATCGACCGACTTCGACTCGTCCCCCGACACGTTGATTTTCTCATTGCCATCCTTGCCCAGCAGGATGACCTTGGGTAACGCGCCGGCACCGAGCTTGAGCGAGCGGATCAGCGCCATGGTGTCCTGTTGCCCCATGTCCTTGCCGTCGAGCTGACCGGACATATTAAGCACGCTGTACACCTTGATGTTGCGCTCGGCGATCCCCTGTTTGTTGGCCGGATCCTCGAGCGACTTTTTCAAGCTTATCCACACCGGGTCAATGGTGCTGGACGTGATCACGATCAGGGGCCTCGCCCTGCCCTTATCGACATCCAGCGGCGAATCGTCAGCGACGGCGAGCAAGGGGCCGGCAAATGCCAGCAGGGTTGTCAGGGTCAAAGACCTGATGAGCATGCGCATCTCCTTTTGATATCCACGCTCTAATGATTGCGCATTGCCGCGATCGTTCCGGGTGACGATCCGCAAATGTGTTTCGCTTAGCCCCAAGCTTAGGTCAGGGCCGACATTGCGCAACAAACTGTGAAGGATTGTGAGCGCGCTTTGATTCGTTTTTATGATCGTTTAGGGTGGGTCGTGATGTCCGCGAGCAAATCGCCAGGGGCCGCAATACAGGAGCTTCAATCCACCATGGAAATCGACTACCTCTGTGACCATCCCGAGCTGATCCACGAATTGGCCGAACTGAATTTCAAGGAGTGGGGCCACTTTCGCGCCGACGACACCGTCGAGGGGCGGATCGAACATTTGCAGGCCAACGCCGGAAAAGGCTCGGTGCCGACGGTGATGGTCGCGATCGAGGGTTCACAATTGCTCGGCGGCGCCATGCTGCTGACCCGCGACATGGCCGCACGCGCCGAACTGACGCCATGGCTGGCCGGGGTCTACGTCAAGGCAGAACACCGCGGCCGGGGCATCGCCTCGCAACTGGTGGCGCGCATCGTCCAGGAAGCAGCGTCGCTGGGCGTGCCGCAACTCTATCTGTACACCGACACGTCACAGACCCTATATGCGCGCCAAGGCTGGGAAGTGCTGGAGCAGCTGGTTTACCAGGGGCTTGATGTGACGGTGATGACGCGTGGGACCACCACCTGATTAACGTGCGACTCGCCACAGGTCAAGGTTGAATCAAGGAGATCGGGGGTAGATCAGAACGCGAGTTTATAGCCGATCAACAACAGCATCGTTGCCAGACACGGCCGCAGCAGTTCATCAGAAATGCGCCCGGTCAGGTGGCTGCCCAGCCAGATCCCCGGCAGCGAACCGATCAGCAGGAAACCCAGCACATGCCAGTCCATATTGCCCATGCTCGCGTGGCCCAGGCCCGCCACCAGGGTCAGGGGCACGGCGTGGGCGATTTCGGTGCCGACCAGGCGGCGGGTTGGCAGCAATGGATAGAGGATGAACAACGCCACGGTGCCCAGGGCGCCGGCGCCGATGGAGGTCAGGGCAACCATGGTGCCGAGGATCAGGCCGGTGATGACGGTCATCACGTTCAGGCGCGTGCCACTGGGGTTGTAGTTGCCACCGGCGCGTTTGTGGGCGAAGTCGAGCAGGCGCTTCTTGAAGAAAATCGCCAGGGCCGTGGCGAACAGCACAAAGCCCAACGCCTGCTTGATGATGGCGTTCATCGCCTCGGGCGCGGTGTGCAGGCTGCTGAGAAACCACAGGGTCATGGCCACCGCCGGCACGCTGCCGAGGGTCAGCCAGCCGGTAATCGCCCAATCGATATTCTTGTTCTTGCGGTGCACCAGCACGCCGCTGGACTTGGTAATGGCCGCGTACAGCAAGTCCGTGCCCACCGCCGTGGCCGGGTTGACGCCAAACCACAACAGGATCGGCGTCATCAGCGAACCGCCGCCCACGCCGGTCATCCCGACGATAAAGCCCACCACCAAACCTGCGACGACTAATCCGAAATTACCGAAATCCATTAACACGCCCACAAAAACCGCATGAAAAATCTGGCCCGCAGCATAGCGATTTTTCTTATAACCACTTATATCGATGCGGTCTATCGTTATGCCCAATCCCGCATACCTGTAGGAGCGAAGCTTGCTCGCGAAGGGGCCGGCACATCCACTATTTACGTTGCCTGACACACCGTCTTCGCGGGCAAGCCTCGCTCCTACAAGGGCAATGGTTATTGGACGGGGAGGAAATTGAGGAACAGCAGGCTCTGCGCGTAATTCAAGCCAATCCGCCGATACCGCTCATCCAGCATCTGCGTCAGCAAATCCAGCCTCGCCACGATCTTGCCGAATTCCACGGCGAAACTCAGGTTGCTGCCCTCCTCCGAAATCTCGTTGGAGAACAGCAACGGCTCGCCGTTCTTGTTCTGCCGCTGACTGAGGATCCAGGTGGCTTTCTCAATGTTGCGCGCGGCGTTGCTGACGAAGACCGGGTTGATCGCATCGGTCATGTAGAACTCCAGCCGATTGCCGTGGGCGGTGACCAGCATGCTGCCGATGGCATAGATGAAGGCGCCGACCCGATCCCCGAGAAACTCCGGACTCATGGCATAGCTCAGCGCCGCCAGGTCTTTCTTGCCGCCGAGGGTCGGCAACGGTTGTTGCAGTTCGATGGCCTCGCGCACTTGTTTCTCGGCGGCGCGGGCATCGAGGAAGCCGGATTTTTTCAGCTCCTGGGGGTTGCGCAGGTACAGCTTGCTCATCAGCAAGTACAGGCTGTCGAGGTTGTCGTGCATCGACAACGTGGCCATGCGATCGACACTGGTCTGGAGGAATTCCTGGGGTTTGCCTTCGCGGAACTGGCTGACGATGTCGCTGCCCTGCTGCTGGCTGCAACCACTGGTGAACAGCAACGTCAGGCACGCCAGCAGGCGAATTCGGGTTTGAAACGGGGTGGACACTCGAGCCATGGATTCTTGGGCTGACACATTCCTGTGCGGCGGGAGTCGCCGCAGCCTGGCCATGGATAGAGCCGGTTAATCGGAAAAAGTGCAGTGCTCGCGATGCCGGACCGATCACTGGCGTCGACCGCCCTCTTATTTAGTCCGACTTTATTCTGGAATAAATCGACCTATAGGCTATAAATCTTCATTCAGTCGATATTTAGTATGACTACTGATCAAAACAACAAAAAGGAAGATCAACCATGCTTCAATCCCGCTACCTGCTCTCCGGCCTCGGACTGTCCCTGATGATCGCCACCCTTCCCGCCCACGCCGCTGGCCTGTCCAGCGAACACAAAGCTTTCGGCAAGACCAATGACGGCACGCCCGTCGAGCAATACATCCTGCGCAACAGCCATGGCCTGCAAGCCACGGTCATTACCTACGGCGCCACGTTGCAGTCGCTGAAAGTGCCGGACAAAAACGGCAAGGCTGAAGACATCGTCCTCGGCTTCGATGACGTCCAGGGTTACCAGGCCGGCACTGCGTACTTCGGCGCGACCATCGGCCGCTACGGCAATCGCCTGGCCGGTGGCGCGTTCAAACTGGATGGCAAAAGCTACCAGGTACCAAAAAACGACGGCCCCAACTCTCTGCACGGCGGCACCCAGGGTTTCGACAAGCACGTGTGGAAAGCGCAGCCGAGCAAAGGCAAGGACTCGGTGAGCGTGACCCTGACGTACCTGTCGAAGGACGGTGAGATGGGCTTCCCCGGCAATATGAAAACCGAGGTGACCTACAGCCTCACCGAGAACAATGAACTGCGCATCGAGTACAAGGCCAGCACCGACAAACCCACGGTGCTGAACCTGACCAACCACAGCTATTTCAACCTGGCCGGCGCCGGCAATGGCGACGTGCTGCAACAGCTCGCCACGTTGCACGCCAGTCATTACACGCCAATCGATGGCACGTTGATCCCCACCGGCGAACTGGCACCGGTGGCCGGCACGCCGATGGACTTCACCCACCCCACCGCCATCGGCAAAAACATCAAGGCCGATCACCCACAACTGAAATTCGCCGAGCCGAAACAGGGTGGTTTCGACTTCAACTGGGCACTGGATGCCAAGGGTGACGTGAGCCAACCGGCCGCCGATGTCAGCGATCCACAGTCCGGCCGGCGCTTGCAGCTCTACACCAGCGAGCCGGGGGTGCAGTTCTATACCAGCAACTTCCTCGACGGCACGGTCAAGGGCAAGGCTGGCAAGGTTTACTCCCATTGGGGCGCGTTCACCCTGGAAACCCAGCACTATCCGGACTCGCCGAACCAGGCGAATTTCCCGAGCACGCGCCTGGATCCGGGCAAGACGTACACCCAGCACACCGTGTTCAAGTTCTCCGCGCAATAATCCCGACCCACACCCTCCCCGGTAGGAGCAAAGCTTGCTCGCGATTTCGGTCTGACATTCAACGTTGATGTTGAATGACACGGCCTCATCGCGAGCAAGCTTTGCTCCTACCGGTTTTGGCTTAGGGAACCCATGGGCGATTCTGCTGCCCACTGAAGTAACGATCGCGTTTAACAAAGGAGGTTTTTCATGCGAACCCTTGAACTGGCCGGCGTGCAGGTACCGATCATCGGCCAGGGCACCTGGCGCATGGGCGAGGATCGCTCGGCGCACCGCAATGAAGTCGCGGCCCTGCGCCAGGGCATCGAGCTGGGCATGAGCCTGATCGACACCGCCGAAATGTACGCCGAGGGCGGTGCCGAAGAGGTGGTGGGTGAAGCCATCGCCGGCCTGCGTGACCAGGTCTTCCTGGTGAGCAAGGTCTACCCGCACAACGCCAGCCGCAAAGGCATTCCCCAGGCCTGCGAGCGCAGCCTGCGGCGCTTGAACACCGATTACATCGATTTGTACCTGCTGCACTGGCGCGGCCAATATCCCCTGGAAGAAACCGTCGAAGCCTTCGAACGCCTGCGCGAAGAAGGCAAGATCGGGCGCTGGGGCGTGTCCAATTTCGACGTCGACGACTTGCAGGAACTTGCCGCACCGGCCTGCGCCACCAATCAGGTGTTGTACAACCTGGAGGAGCGCGGCATCGAATTCGACCTGCTGCCCTGGAGCCAGCAACAGTCATTGCCACTCATGGCCTACTGTCCCATCGGCCAGGGTGGGCATATGCTGGTGAACTCGACGCTCAAGCAGGTGGCCGCCCGTCACGGCGTGACACCGGCCCAGGTTGCATTGGCATGGATACTGCGTCAGAACACGGTTATTGCCATTCCCAAAGCGGTCCGACCCGAGCACGTGACGCTCAATGCGCAAGCCGCGCAGTTGAAGCTGGAAGCGACGGATCTAGAGGCGCTGGACCAAGCGTTTCGCGCGCCACAACGTAAGCAGCGATTGGCCATGGTCTGAGCCATCGCGCCCTGTCAGAGGGCTTCGGAATGAGAAGTACCGATCAGCTCGACTCGTTCAACCTGCCGCGCTTTGTCCAGGCACAGGATCCGGTGTTCGAGTGGGTCCAGGAGGAACTGCGCGACGGCAAGAAGCGTCGGCACTGGATGTGGTTCATTTTTCCGCAGATTGGCGGGCTCGGTGGCAGCGAGATGTCGCGCTACTTCGCCATTCGTTCCGCCGAAGAAGCGGCGGCCTACCTGAATCACCCATTATTGGGTCAACGCCTGCGCACCTGTACTCAGCTAGTGCTGAACCTGGAAAACCGTTCGATCGCCGAGATTTTCGGCCACCCCGATGACCTCAAGTTTCATTCCTCCATGACCCTGTTTGCCCACGTCGCCCCCGACGGCAGCCTGTTCCATCAGGCGCTGGAGCAGTATTTCCACGGCATACAGGATGACTGGACGCTGTCGCTGCTGGACTTAAAACAGGCCAAGCTGCCCACCAATCAGGGTTGAAAAGTCGTCATCGACAAACGGCAGGATCGCATCGGCCACCGGTTGCAATTGCCGGGTGACGTAGTGGTCGTAGTCGATGGGAGCGCTGCGGATCTCCAGCGGCTCGGGCCCGGCGACGGTGATCACGTAGCTGATCCAGCCGCCATTCTGGTATTGCCGGGGGCGCCCCTGCTCATCGTTGTAGGCATCGGCCATCCGCGCCGCCCGCACATGGGGCGGCACGTTGCGCTCATAGTCGTCGAGGGTGCGGCGCAGGCGCTTGCGGTAGATCAGGCGTTCATCAAACTCCCCGGCCAGCGTCTTGCGCACGTAGTCGCGCACATAATCCTGATAGGGCTGGCGATGGAAGATCCGCGAGTACAACTCCTGCTGGAATTGCCGGGCCAGCAGCGACCAGTCGGTGCGCACGGTTTCCAGGCCTTTGTAGATCATTTCGTCCGTGCCGTCGGCACGGGTGACCAGCCCGGCATAGCGCTTCTTGCTGCCCTCCTCGGCCCCACGAATGGTCGGCATCAGGAAGCGCGTGTAATGGGTTTCGAACTGCAATTCCAGGGCGCTTTCCAGCCCATATTCCTGCTGCACATGTTCGCGCCACCATTGGTTGACGTGGTCCACCAGGGCGCGGCCGATCTGCGCCGCCTCTTGCTGACCGTGGGCGCGGCGCAACCAGACGAACGTCGAGTCGGTGTCGCCGTAAATCACCGCGTGGCCTTGGGCTTCGATCAACTGCCGGGTGCGCAGCATGATTTCGTGGCCGCGCAAGGTGATGGACGAGGCCAGGCGCGTATCGAAGAAGCGGCAGCCGCTGGAACCGAGCACGCCGTAGAAGGCGTTCATGATGATTTTCAGGGCCTGGGACAGCGGCGCGTTGTGTTCACGCTTGGCGGTTTCGCGACCTTCGGCGACCCGGGCGACGATGGCCGGCAGGCAATGTCGTGTTCTTGAAAATCGAGCACCACGAAAGCCCGGCACTGATTCGCTGTCATCCGGGTGCTTGAGGCCTTCGATCAAGCCCACCGGGTCAATCAGGAAGGTGCGGATGATCGACGGATAAAGGCTTTTGTAATCGAGCACCAGCACCGACTCGTACAGACCCGGTTGCGAGTCCATCACGAAGCCGCCGGGGCTGGCCTCGGGTGGCTTGCCGCCAAGGTTCGGCGCGACGAAGCCCTGGCGGTGCATCAACGGCATATACAAATGGGTGAACGCCGCCACCGAGCCGCCGCTGCGATCCGCCGGCAACCCGGTGACGCTGGCCCGCTCCAGCAGGAAGGTCAGCAACTCGGTCTTGGCGAAAATCCGCGTGACCAGTTCGCAATCCTTGAGGTTGTAGGTGGCGAGCGCCGGTTTGTCCTCGGCGAACATGCGGTTGATTTCGTCCATGCGCTGGTACGGCGTGCTGATCGCCTTGCCTTCGCCGAGCAGGGTTTGCGCGACGTTTTCCAGGCTGAACGAGGGGAAACTCCAGGTCGCCGAACGCAGGGATTCGATGCCGTCGATGATCAAGCGCCCGGCCGCCGCCGCGAAGTAATGGTTGCGGCTGCCGTGTTCGCGCCACTGCATTTCTTCGCCGCCACGCCCCAGTTTCAACGGCACCGCCAGGCGCCGGGCGTGTTCGTGCAGCACCCGCAAGTCGAACTGCACGACGTTCCAGCCGATGATCGCGTCAGGGTCGTGGCGGGCGAACCACTCGTTGAGTTTTTTCAGCAGCAGGGTTCGGGAGTCGCAGTATTCGAGCTGGAAATCCACGGCGCTGGCGTCACCGTTGGGCGGGCCGAGCATGTACACCTGACGCTCGCCGCAGCCTTCCAGGGCGATGGAATAGAGATCGCCCTGGGCGGTGGTTTCGATGTCGAGGGAGACCAGACGCAGATTCGGGCGATAACCGGGGGCCGGCTTCATCTGCGCGTCGAGCAGCAGGCCGTCGGCGCCGGGCGTGCCACCGAACTGCACGGGCGCGGTGATGAAGCGCTCCATCATGTAGCGCTCCGGCGGGCGCACGTCACCTTCGAACATCTCAACGCCGGCCTTGCGCAGCGCGGTTTCCAGGCGCATCAACTGACCGTGTTGCTGACAGTAGAGGCCGAGCACCGGGCGATGTTCGAAGTCGAGCAGGGCCAACGGCCGCAGTTCGACGTTCTTTTCCCCGCGCAGCACGCTTTCGGCTCGCTCACGCTGCTCGGCCGGGATAAAGGCTACCGACGGTTGATAAGGCAGGCGGATGCGCCGGGGGCCGGCATCGGTCGCCAGCCAGAACTCGACTTCCGTGCCGGCCGGGGTGTCGCGCCAATGCCGGGTCAGGACGAAGCCCTGCTGTAAATCCACCACTGCAACCTCGAAACTGATTCAGAGGGGGATTCTACGCGTGATTGACCACCGATAGCCCCCTCGCCACCCGTCCGTTTTCGTGCGATCACACGAGGATCACCGAAGAAAAACCCGCAAATGGCGCTTTTTGCGTGTTATCTGCCGCTTTCTGCCTTGCCCTGCGCGCCTGCGTCTACGATTCTTCAAGAACAACGACAACACCTAGAGAAGCTGCCATGAAAACCGTCGCCCAACTGCTCAAGTTAAAGGCCCAGCAAAATCAGGAAGTTCACACCATTGCGCCGCATCAAATGGTGCTCGAAGCGCTGATGGTCATGGCTGCGAAGAACGTCGGCGCGTTACCGGTGCTGAGGGATGGCGAGGTCGTCGGCATCATCAGCGAACGTGACTATGCGCGCAAACTGGTGCTCAAGGGCCGCTCCTCGGTCGGCACGCCGGTCGAAGACATCATGGTCTCGCCGGTGATCACTGTGGACACCCATCAAAGCGTCGAAACCTGCATGGGCATCATGTCCGACAAACGCCTGCGGCACTTGCCGGTGGTGGAAAACGGCAAGTTGATCGGTTTGCTGTCGATCGGCGACCTGGTCAAGGAAGCGATTGCCGAACAGGCGGAATTGATCAAGCAATTGGAGCAATACATTCGCGGGGAATGATGTTCCCCCTGTAGGAGCGAAGCTTGCTCGCGAAAGCGGTGTGTCAGTTGGCATTGATTTGACTGACACGCCGCTTTCGCGAGCAAGCTTTGCTCCTACAGGGGATTGCGGTGTGTCGGTTGGCATTGATTGGGCTGACACACCGCTTTCGCGAGCAAGCTTTGCTCCTACACGGGATTGCGGTGGGTCAGTGGGCATTGATTGGGCTGACACGCCGCTTTCGCGAGCAAGCTTTGCTCCTACACGGGATTGCGGTGGGTCAGTGGGCATTGATTGGGCTGACACGCCGCTTTCGCGAGCAAGCTTTGCTCCTACAGGGGATCGCGGTGGGTCAGTTGGCATTGATTGGGCTGACACGCCGCTTTTGCGAGCAAGCTTTGCTCCTACGGGAGGTCGCTGTAAGTTCAGGCGGGCCAATGCCGGGCGAAGACGGGCGCTAAGGTGGGATGCCGGTCGATGCGCGTCAGCCAGGCAAAAAACCCGGGGCGGGTACTGCGTAAATGTTCCCGAGTCCCGGCCCAGCGTGTCACCACTGCCGCCAGCACATCCAGCGCGCCGGGCGTCTCATCGTTCAGGTACAGCTCACCGGAAAACTGATCGGCAAACACCTCCCAGCTCCAGTGCAGCCGCGCGCGGGCGCCGGCCATGAGGTTTTCCCTCGACGACTCATCGGCCTCCGCCAACCAGCGCTCGGGGTAGTCGATGATGCCGATGGCCGCATAACAATTGCTGACGATGTAGACCAGGCCGCGAATCGCCTGATCCCGTTCTGCCGGGTCATCCGGCAACAGGCCCGACGAAGGGAACGTCAGCCCCAGGTGAATCAGGATCGCCGCGCTCTCGGTGAGAATGCTGCCATCGGGCAGTTCCAGGGTCGGAATCTGCTTGAGCGGGTTGAGTTTTTCCAGCGCGTGAGTCGCCTCGGCAGCGCCGGCCACGTCGATGAAGCGATAAGGAATCGCACAGAGTTCGAGGGCCGCTTCGATCGCTGCCGCGCCAGAATTCTGATGTCCGTAAAGCTGATACATGTCGCGCCCTCCCGGCGAACAAACAGTCAGTCGGTAGACGACCGGCCACGGGAGCATGTTCCCTGCCATTTGGCCGATTGAAGCAGGTAAGATGCGCACCCCGGGGCGCACTGTCGACGTCCCGCTGCACACTTCAAAGGAAAGAACATGCGCCAACCGGATGGCAAACCTGCCTCAATGCCTCGCGTCTATTGGTTTGTACTGGCCTGCCTGGCCCTGAGCGGCTGCTCGCCAAGCGACCGATCGTCATCGGCCAGTCTAGCCGGTGAACAGGGACGCGGCGGCGCGATGCTCGCCTACGAGCATGATGTGCAGTTGATGCTGCCACAAGCGCAAATCGTCCCACGCCTGCAAGCCACCCGCGAGGCCTGTGAAACCGCACGCTTCGGCGCCTGTAACGTGTTGCGCATCGAACAAGGTGCCGGCCGCGCCGAGATCACCTTGCGCATCGCCCCCGCCGGCGTCGAGCCGTTGGTCGCCATGGCCGCCGAGGGCGGCGAAATGGGCCAGCGCGTCACCAGCGCCGAAGACCTGGCCGATGCCGTGAACGACACCCGCCGCCGTCAGGAACGGCTCAAGGCCCAGCAACAACGCCTGGACGATCTGGCCAGCCGCCGGGACATCAGCGTCACCGACCTGATCGCCCTGAGCAAGGAACAGGCCGGCATCGAAAACGACCTGCAAGCCTTGGCCCAGGTCGCCGCCGGACATCAGCGCCGACTCGACACCAACCGGGTGACGCTATCGTTCCAGCCGACCGGCGCCAGCAGCCGCTCGTCGCACTTGAGCGAGGCGTTCAGCAACGTGCTGGACAACCTGGCCGATGGCGCCGTCGATGCATTGGAGAAAGGCAGTTATGCGTTGCCGTTCCTGATCCTCGCCTTCCCGCTGGTGATGCTGTGGGTGTGGCTGTGGCGCAAATTTGTGCGTCGTCGCGTGTGAGCCGGGAGTCGAAAATGTCTGAATTATCAACTCCAACCTGTTCGGTGGCCGGTCTCGGCGTGCGCAAACTGACCCTGGAAGATGCCCCACTGGTGCACGCATTTTTCGAGGCCAACCCAGACTACTTTATGCTCGTGGAAGGTGGACCGGCCGACCTCGAACAGGCGCAAGAGGAATTGCTCGGCGAGCTGCCGCCAGGCTGGAACTACAGCGAAAACTGGATGCTGGGCTATCAACCCGCCGATGCGCCGTTGGTGGCAGTGCTGCAATTCGTAACGGACTTGGTGGCGCCGAAGTTGTGGCACATCGGCAGGTTACTCGTGGCCACAGATCTGCACGACTCCGGCATCGCGCAGGCGCTCTATCACGACTTTGAAACCTGGGCCCGCTCACAGGGCGCCGACTGGTTGCGCGTGTGTGAAGTGCATAACAACCCCCGAGACGGGCACTTTTGGCGTGAACAGGGTTTCAAGCACGTTCGAACGAACGAAGGCGTACAGGTGGGCTGGCTGATCCATACCGCGGACATTCTGTTCAAACCGTTGAATGGCGGCACGCTGGAACAGTATTTGGCGTTGATCGAACAGAATCATCCCAAACAAAGCGATTTCTAACGCCAGCCCTGAAATCCTGCGGTGAGTGAGCACCTGTGGCGAGGGGGCTTGCCCCCGTTCGGCTGCGAAGCAGTCGTAAATTCAGACACCACGGACTGACAGGCAGACCGCGTGTATAGGTTTTGGGGGCCGCTTCGCAGCCCAACGGGGGCAAGCCCCCTCGCCACAGGGGACCGCGTCGCTCAACCAAGCAATGCAACCCACTCCATCGTCGTGACAATCGAATGCGCCTACGTCGGCCCGTTAATGTCGTGGGCGGCGTGCATTGCTTCGGCGCTCTTGCCAACCATCATTACTGTCGATGTTCACCATCACATCAATGAAGTTCTCATAAAAAATCCCCGGCGTAACATCCGCTCCATACCAACCAATAAACACCCCGGAGCACACCCTCATGAAACGCCAAATCCTTCTCAGCATCGCTTTCTCGGTTTTTGCAGTTAACGCTTTTGCCGCTTCTTCCCACACCATGATCGCTGAAGGCGGTTCGGATCGTCTGATTGAAAGCCGTGTGGCTGAGGGTGGTTCGGATCGGTTGCAACAGAACCGCGTTGCCGAAGGTGGCTCCGATCGTCTGCAACAGAATCGTGTTGCCGAGGGTGGTTCAGATCGTCTGCAACAGAATCGTGTTGCCGAAGGTGGCTCCGATCGTCTGCAACAGAATCGTGTTGCCGAGGGTGGTTCAGATCGTCTGCAACAGAATCGTGTTGCCGAGGGTGGTTCAGATCGTCTGCAACAGAACCGCGTCGCTGAAGGTGGTTCGGATCGTTTGCAACAGAACCGCGTTGCTGAAGGTGGTTCCGATCGTCTGATCCAGAATCGCGTTGCCTGAATGAATGGCTTTACCGCAGTACTCAACGAAAAACCCGGCCTCATCCGCCGGGTTTTTTATGCCTGCGATCTTTTGATCTTATTTCCCCTTCGTCATACACCGCTGATACCGCTCATCAACCCGCTTGGCAAACCACGCCGTCGTGAGTTTGCGCGTGATCTTCGGGCTCTCCAGCACAATCCCCGGCAACATCGCACGCGGCAACGTCCGGCCTTCAGCCTTGTCAGCCAGGGCGAAGACCTCCTGATAAAGCCGTGTCTCCTCGAACTCCAGGCTTTTGCCTTTCTCCAACTGATCGCGAATAGTCGGGTTGCGCATGCCCAGTCGCTTGCCGAGGGTGCGCACCGCCAGTTCCGTGGTGCCGGGCATGATCGAGTCGTAGCGGATCAAGTCACCGTCCAGCGCCAGCGGGATGCCCGACGCGCGGCTCACTGCGTTCTGAAACGCGGCATTGCGGCTGGCGTACCACCCGGCATTGAAATCGGCAAAGCGGTACAGCGGCTGGGTGTAGCTCACCGGATAACCGAGCAAATGGGCGATGCCGAAGTACATCCCGCCGCGCCGACTGAACACTTCATGTCGAATCGTGCCCGGCACCGGGTAGGGATAATTGCGCGCCTGTTGCTCGGCAAATTCGACGCTGACCTGCATCGGCCCGGCGGTATGCACCGGATTGAAACCGCCGAACAGGGTGCGGCCCATGGGCACCATGCTGATGAAATCGTCGAAAATCGCGCTGAGTTCTTTTTCGCTGCGGGCGGCGTTGAGGCGCTCGCTGTAACTCTTGCCGTTGGACGAACGGACTTGCAAGGCACCGCTGACCAACAGGCTGGGGATATGCACCTTGGCGGCGCGGCGGTCGATCTCGTCCCGGGCGATCTTGCCCAGGCCCGGCACCGGCGGGTCGACCTGAAAGGTCGATTCCTGCTCGGTCACGGCCAGCACCGCACACAGGTTTTGCGTGGTCGGTGAAATGTCCTGGGCGGCAAACGCGGCGTAAATGTCCGTGGCCCAGCCCTCACGGTCGACGGTCTTGGCCGGCAACAAACGCACGATCTGCGCCTTCACCTCGGCAGGCTTGCGCGGCGGGGCTTCCTGGGTTTGCCGGGTGCCGCAGCCGGCCAGGACCAGCAAGGCAGCGAGGCTGATGATCAATCGGTGGGCGTGCATGTTGCTCCGTGAAATTCGTTTAAACCGGATCACCATACGATCAATGGTGGGGCGCAGGCTATGACTCTCAGCTTTTTACGCCGTTCCCTGTGAGCGATTTCGCTACAAATGACAAACTCATTGCGAAACGTTACTGAGAAAACATATCATTTGCGCCTGGAGTCGCATTTGCGCAAGGAGTTCCCCGCGCCGTTATCTCTTTTTCTCATCGGCGGCGCGCCGTCAGGATCCAACATGCTCACTCCTCCCTTTCGCCCGGCTCTTCTTGCCTTGCTTTGTTCCCTGTCCGTCACCGCCCATGCCGCCACCTCCGAAAATGACGGCAAGGCACTGGTGCTGGACGACGTGAACGTCAACGCCCAGGCCCCGACCGTGACGAGCGCCCTGCCCCCGGTGTTTGCCGGCGGTCAGGTGGCACGCGGCGGTCAATTGGGTGTGCTGGGCAACCAGGACATGATGGACGTGCCGTTCACCATGGCGGCCTACACCGAACAACTGATCCAGGACCAGCAGGCCGAAGACGTCGCCGACGTGTTGCTCAACGATTCCTCGGTGCGCCAGGCCTCCGGTTTTTCCAACCAGGCGCAGATTTTCATGATTCGCGGCCTGCCCCTGACCGGCGACGATATTTCCTATAACGGCCTGTACGGCGTGTTGCCGCGGCAGATCATTTCCACCGACGCCCTGGAGCGCGTGGAAGTGTTCAAAGGCCCGAACGCCTTCATCAACGGCGTGACGCCGACCGGTTCCGGCATCGGCGGCGGCGTCAACCTGCAACCCAAGCGGGCCGGTGACGTACCCACCCGCCGCTTCACCACCGACATCAACGATGAAGGCCGCGTCGGTCAGCATCTGGACCTCGGCCAGCGCTTCGGTGAAGACAACCGTTTCGGTGCCCGGGTCAACCTGGCCCAGCGTGAAGGCGACACCGGCATCGACCACGAAAACCAGCGTTCGAAACTGTTCTCCATCGGCCTCGATTATCGCGGTGACGCCCTGCGTATTTCCGGGGATTTCGCCTACCAGAAAGAACGCGTCAATGGTGGCCGCAACACCGTGAACCTTGGCACGGCCACGCACATTCCGGATGCGCCATCGGCCGACACCAACTACGCGCCGAAGTGGGGCTTCACCGACATCGAAGACACCTTCGGCATGCTGCGCGCCGAGTACGACCTGAACGACAACTGGACGGCCTACGCTGCGGGCGGCGCCAAGCACACCCGTGAAGTCGGGCGCTATAACTCGACCACGCTGGTGGGCAACAACGGTGCATCCACCACCACCGGCTCGTTCATCCCCCACGATGAAGACAACACCAGCGTCATGGCCGGCCTCAACGGCCGATTCAACACCGGCCCGGTCACGCACAAGCTCAATTTCGGCCTGGCCGGGATCTGGACCGAACAGCGCAGCGCCTACGATTTCGACCTGACCAAATACGCCAACAACATCTACCACACGGTGCAAACCCCATCGCCGGTCGGCAACTTCTCCGGTGGCAATCTGAGTGACCCGGGCATCGTCGGCAAGACCTTCAACCGCAGCGCGGCGGTGTCTGACACCCTCGGTTTCTTCGATGACCGACTGCTGCTGACCGTCGGCCTGCGTCGTCAGCAATTGGTGGTGCAAGGCTACGGTTACGCGCCTTACGGTTCCGGCAGCCGCACCTCCGCCTATGACGAAGCGATCACCACGCCGGTCTACGGCCTCGTCTTCAAGCCGTGGGAGCATGTGTCGTTCTACGCCAACCGCATCGAAGGCCTGGCGAAAGGCCCGATCTCGCCGCTCACCTCCGGCAGCCGCGTCGTCACCAATGGCAACGAGGCGTTCGCCCCGGCCCGTTCCAAGCAAATCGAAGCCGGCGTCAAGGTCGACATGGGCACCTACGGGGCCAGTCTGGGCGTGTATCGCATCGAACAACCGAGCGATGGTTACTCGGTGATCACCAGCGCGACCACGGCGGAGTTTGTGCGCCAGGGTGAGCAGATCAACAAAGGCGTCGAACTCAACGTCTTCGGCGAGCCGATCGACGGCCTGCGACTGATCAGCGGTTTGACCCTGATGGACACCGAACTGAAGAACACCCAGAACGGCGCCAACGACGGCAACCGTGCCATCGGCGTACCGACCTTCCAGTTCAACGCCGGTGTGGATTGGGACGTGCCGGGCCTGCAAGGTGTCGCGCTGAATGCGCGGATGTTGCGCACCGGCGGCCAATACGCCGACGCGGCGAACAACCTCAGCCTGCCGACCTGGAACCGCTTCGACGCCGGCGCCCGCTATGGTTTCAAAGTCGACCAGAAAGACATCACCCTGCGTCTGAACATCGAAAACCTGGCCAACGAAAAGTACTGGGAATCGGCTCAGGCCGGCTACCTGACCCAAGGCGAGCCTCGGGTGGCGAAGTTGTCCGGCACCATTGACTTCTAAGCCCCTCGTTCATCGAAAAGGCCCCGCAGTTTCACGGCTGCGGGGCCTTTTCGTTTTCCTGCGCCATACTCATTTCACACCTCATGGAGAACAGGCCCATGAACCGTAGCGACGTGTTGATCATCGGCGCCGGCCCGACCGGCCTGGTGCTGGCGCTGTGGCTGAGCAAACTCGGCATCCACGTGCGCATCATCGACAAGACCCTGGCCCCGGGCACCACCTCGCGGGCGCTGGCTGTGCAGGCGCGAACCCTGGAGCTGTATCGCCAACTCGACCTCGCCGATGCCATTGTGCAAAACGGCCATCGGGTGGCGGCGGCGAATTTCTGGGTCAAGGGCGAACCCGTGGCGCACCTGCCGTTAACCCGGATCGGCGAGGGCCTGACGCCCTACGCGTTCCTCGAAATCTTTCCCCAGGACGAACACGAACAACTGCTGATCGAACGCCTCGAAACCTTCGGCGTCCGCGTGGAACGCAATACCGAACTGGAAAGTTTCACTGAAACCGGCGACGGCATCACCGCGCAGTTACGCTTGCCCGATGGCCAGCAGGAAACCTGCCAGGCCTGCTACATCGCCGGTTGCGACGGCGCGCGGTCGATTGTGCGCAAAACCCTGGACAGCGGTTTCCCCGGCGGCACCTACCAGCAGATTTTCTACGTCGCCGACGTGCAGGCCAGCGGCCCGGCGTTCAATGGCGAACTGCATGTGGACCTCGATGAAGCGGACTTCCTCGCCGTGTTTCCATTGGCCAGCGAAGGTCACGCGCGGCTGATCGGCACTGTGCGTGATGAACGTGCCGAGCACGCTGAAACCCTGAAATTCGAAGACGTCAGCAGCCGGGCTATCGAGCATTTGAAAGTGCAGGTCGAACAGGTCAACTGGTTCTCGACCTACCGCGTGCATCACCGGGTGGCGGAGTTCTTTCGCAGCGGTCGTGCGTTTTTGCTCGGCGACGCGGCCCATGTCCACAGTCCGGCGGGCGGCCAGGGCATGAACACCGGGATTGGCGACGCGATCAACCTGGCCTGGAAACTGGCCGCCGTGCTGACCGGCGCCGCCACCACCAAATTGCTCGACAGCTACGAAACCGAACGCATCGCCTTCGCCCGGCGCCTGGTGTCCACCACCGACCGGGTGTTCAGCTTCGTCACCGCCGAGGGCAAAGTCGCGGATCTGCTGCGCACGCGGCTGGCGCCGTTCCTGATTCCCAAACTGGCCACGTTCGGACCGGAGTTCCTGTTTCGCACCGTCTCGCAAATCACCCTCAACTATCGCGGCATGCCCCTGAGCGAAGGCGTGACCGGGCACGTCCACGGCGGCGACCGCCTGCCCTGGGCGCATGATGGCGAAGGTGATAACTACGAATCCCTGAAAAACCTGACCTGGCAGGTGCATGTGTACGGCGACACCAGCGACGAAATGATCGCCTGGTGCATCGAACATCATTTGCCCTTGCACGTATTCGACTGGCGGCCAGCGTTTGAGGCGGCGGGGTTGGCGCGCAACGGGTTTTATCTGTTGCGCCCGGATACCTACGTGGCGATTGCCGATAACAGCGCGGATCCGAAGGTGATCGCGCGGTATTTCCGGGATCACGGGATACGGATGTTTTTTGGCTGAAAAGCAAAAGATCGCAGCCTTCGGCAACTCCTACTGGGTGTACACCATCCCAATGTAGGCGCTGTCGAAGGCTGCGATCTTTTGATCTTGATCTTTATCAGATCCCAGCCAGGGCCAGGTCCATCGCAAAGTACGTAAAGATCAAATCCGCCCCGGCACGCTTGATCGCGCCGAGGCTTTCGCGCACGACGCGGTCTTCGTCGATGGCCCCGGCCTGAGCAGCAAACTTGATCATCGCGTACTCGCCACTGACCTGATACGCCGACAACGGCAACCGCGAAACCTCGCGGATGTCGCGGATGATGTCCAGGTACGCGCCGGCCGGTTTGACCATCAGCGCGTCGGCGCCTTCCTGTTCGTCCAGCAGCGATTCGCGCACGGCTTCGCGGCGGTTCATCGGGTTCATCTGGTAGCTTTTGCGGTCGCCTTTCAAGGCGCTGCCGCCGGCTTCGCGGAACGGGCCGTAGAGCGCCGAGGCGAATTTGGTCGAGTAGGCCATGATCGCGGTCTGAGTAAAACCGGCGGCATCGAGCGCCCGGCGAATCGCCTGGACCTGGCCGTCCATGGCCGCCGACGGGGCGATCACGTCAGCCCCGGCACGGGCGGCGGCCACGGCTTGTTTGCCGAGGTTGATCAGGGTCTGGTCGTTGTCGACTTCGTGGTTGTGCACCACGCCGCAGTGGCCGTGATCGGTGTACTCGCAGAAGCAGGTGTCGGACATCACGATCATCTCCGGCACCGCGTCCTTGGCGATCCGCGACATGCGCGAAACCAGGCCGTTGTCGTTCCAGGTGTCGCTGCCGCTGCTGTCCAGGTGATGGGACACGCCGAAGGTCATCACTGACTTGATCCCGGCACGGGCATAACGCTCGATCTCGCCGGCCAGTTTCGACTCGGGAATGCGCATCACGCCGGGCATGCTCTTGATCGGTACGAAGTCGTCGATTTCTTCTTCGACGAAAATCGGCAGCACCAGGTCGTTCAGGCTGAACTCGGTTTCCTGGAACAGGCTGCGCAGGCTCGCATTACGGCGCAAACGGCGTGGACGTGCTTCGGGGAACTGGCTGGACATGGATTTTCCTGAGACAAAAGTCGTAGGGGGCGAAGCTTATGCCCTGTGCGGCGCAGGATACAAACATCAGGTGAGGAACAAACCTTTACCGGGTTGGCAACAATGCCTCTTGTGCTGGTCACAAAATCAGGGACACCACCAAACAAAAGCCCGTTCCCACAGGGTATTGGGTTTATCCCGAAGATCAGCTACAGCGTCAGGGTGCCGTCGATGCAGGTCACCACGGCGCCGCCGATCCAGATCTCGTCACCGACCTGATCCACCTGAATCCGCCCTGCGCGGCCCATGGTCAAGCCTTGGCTGACCACGTAGGACGCCGGCGCCAACCCTTCGCTGAGCAGCCATTGGGCGATCCCGGCGTTGAGGCTGCCGGTGGCCGGGTCTTCCGGCATGCCGTCGCCGGAGATGAACGCGCGCACTTCGAACTGCGCCTCTTCGCCATCGCGCTCGGGGTGCCACGGTGCGATCACGCCGACGGCCAGGCCGAGCATGTGCGCATGATCCGGTTGCAAATCCAGCACCTGCTGCCGATCCGCGACCATCACCGCCAGCCACCCGGCACCGTTATCGACCCATTGCGCCCGCACAATCGCCCCCGCCGCCAACCCCAGCCCGAGCCGGACCCGCTCCACCACCTCGGCCTCGACCGGACCGGTCTTGAGCAGCGGTGGCGCCAGAAACGCCAGCTCCGTACCTTGCCGACGCACCCGCACCAGCCCGACGCCGCACTCCTGAATGATCTCCTCACCCTTGGGCACGCCACCGGCCTCAAGCCAGGCGTGACAGGTGCCCAAGGTCGGATGCCCGGCGAATGGCAGCTCTTGCAGGGTGGTGAAGATCCGCACCCGATAGTCGGCCCGGGGGTCCCGAGGCTGGAGCACGAACGTGGTTTCGCTGAGATTGGTCCAGCTCGCGAACGCCGCCAGGCGTTCATCGCTGAGTTCGTCAGCGCCGAACACCACGGCCAGCGGGTTGCCTTTGAGCGGTGTACGGCTGAAGACATCGACTTGCTTGAAGGGAAATGAACGCATGACCTTCCTTGGCTCTAAAAACTTACTTGGGAATTTCCAGACCGCGCATGACCGCCGGCCGCGCCAGGAAGCGCTCCAGCACCCGCGTGATGTTCGGGAAGTTCTTGATACCCACCAGATCCCCGGCCTCGTAGAAGCCGATCAGGTTGCGTATCCACGGAAACGTCGCGATGTCGGCGATGGTGTAGCGCTCGCCCATGATCCAGTCGCGTCCTTGCAAGCGCTGGTCGAGCACGTTGAGCAGGCGCTTGCTTTCTTCGACGTAGCGCTCAAGGGGCCGCTTGTCTTCGTAGTCCTTGCCACCGAATTTGTTGAAGAAACCGACCTGGCCGAAGATCGGCCCGATACCGCCCATCTGAAACATCAACCACTGGATCGTCTCGTAGCGCGCCGCCGATTCCTGGGCCAGCAACTGGCCACTTTTGTCGGCGAGGTAGATCAGGATCGCCCCGGACTCGAACAACGGCAGTGGCTGATCCCCTGGGCCGTGGGGGTCGATGATCGCCGGGATCTTGTTGTTGGGGTTCAACGACATGAACGCCGGCGACAACTGATCATTGGTTTCGAAGCCCACACGATGCGGCTCGTACGGCAGACCGATCTCTTCCAGCATGATCGAAACCTTGACGCCGTTGGGGGTCGGCAAGGAGTAGAGCTGAATCCACTCGGGGTACTGGGCCGGCCATTTTTGGTGGATCGGGAACGCAGAGAGATCGGTCATGGGGTGATCCGCGCAGACATTGGAGCGCTGATCATAATGGAGGACCGGCCGATGCGGCATACGCAATCGTGCCAGCGTCCATAAATCCGCAACATCCTGTCGATAACCTTCGGCCAACCCAGCGAAGGTTGCGGCTAAAGTGCTGCGAACCCGCCGTCATCGAACCAATGGGCTTCAGAGGACTCTGAACATTGCCTTTTACGAAACGGACCGGCTTAACGACATGGAAAACACCCGCTGCTGGGAGCGCGCGGTGTAAAGGTTTGTCAGCCTTAATCGAATGCGCTGAAGATCCCTTTATTCAATGATGAACCTTTCGAAATTTGTCCAACGCTTCAAACGTCGCGCGTATGTCTTTCTGCCCTCGTTATTGGCGGCCAGCGCGCTGTTCCTGTCGCTTGAGTCCAGCGAAAGCCGCGCCCAACCGGCCGACGGCACCCAGACGCTGGTATTCCTGCGCCACGCCGAAAAACCCGACGGCGGCCTGGGCCAGCTCAATTGCCAGGGTTTGAACCGGGCGATCAACCTGTCCACCCTGCTCCCGGAAAAATTCGGCAAGGCCGATTACGTGTTTGCCGCCAACCCGACACGCAATGTCGAGGAAGGCGAACTGGACAATTCCTACAGCTACATTCGTCCGCTGATGACCATCAGCCCCAGCGCCATCAAGCTCGGCCTGCCGGTGAACATCGAATACTCGGCCAACGACACCAGTGATCTGGCGGACGAATTGCTGCACGACAAGTATCACAACTCGATCATCTACACCGCCTGGTCCCACGGCTACCTGCCGGAGTTGATCAACAAGGTTGCCGGCGACGCGGTGGGCAAGAAACAGAACATCACCGACGACTGGGAGTCCAGTGACTACGATTCGCTGTACGTGCTGACTCTGACATGGCACAACGGCAAGGCCAGTCTGGTCAGCCACACCTATAAACAAGGGCTGGATAACGGCTCGCAGAACTGTCCTACATAACAGGTCCCCCAGGTCCCACGCACTGTCGGGGCCACACGTACGAAGGCGCTGGGCTATCATGAACCCATCTCTCCTTTGTCCGGAACCTCGCCATGTCGCTCTCATCCACAGCCGTCCCCGCCCGGGGCTGGTCGTTCTGGTGGAAACCCGCCCTGTTCCTGCTGGTCGCCTGCGTCGGTCTCTACTACGTCAAGTGGTCGCCCTACTACCTCAAGGCCTTCGTCGCCGCTGACAACCACAGCATCGGCGCCTCGATCATCAATGACCAACTGTCCGATCCCCTGAGCGCCGCCCTGGCCTACGCCAAGGTGTATTTCCTGGCGATCTGGAAAGCCGCCGTCCTGGCGGTCATTCTCGGTTCCCTGCTGCAAGTGTTGATTCCCCGCGACTGGCTGCTGCGCCTGTTCGGTCGCGCCGGGTTTGCCTCGACCCTGCGCGGTGGCCTGTTCGCCCTGCCCGGCATGATGTGCTCGTGCTGCGCCGCCCCGGTGGCCGCCGGCATGCGTCGGCAGAACGTCTCGGTGGGTGCGGCGCTGGCCTTCTGGATCGGCAACCCGGTGCTCAACCCCGCCACGCTGGTGTTCATGGGCTTCGTGCTCGGCTGGGGGTTCACGGCGTTGCGCCTGGTGGCGGGCATCGTGCTGGTGTTCGGCGTGTCGCTGGTGGCCCAGCGGATCGCCGGCCCGGAGACCTTGCCTGAAGCCGCCGTCGAGGCCGTGGTCGATGCCAGCGAAACCAATACGCAACCGTTCCTGACCCGCTGGGGCCGGACGATCTGGCAATTGTTCTGGAGCACCATTCCGATCTACATCGTGGCGGTGCTGGTGCTGGGCGCGGTACGGGTCTGGGTGTTTCCGCACATCGATGGCGCCATGGCCAACAGCCTGCTATGGCTGGTGCCGCTGGCGATCATCGGTACGCTGTTCGTGATTCCGACTGCCGCCGAAATCCCGATCGTGCAAACCATGATGACCCTGGGCATGGGCACCGCCCCGGCGGTCGCGCTGCTGATGACCCTGCCGAGCATCAGCCTGCCGTCGCTGCTGATGCTGCGCAAGGATTTCGATACGCGGGTATTGGTCAGCGTGGCGCTGATGACGATGGGGATCGGGGTAATCAGCGGGTTGATCGGGGCGGCATTGCTTTAGGGCCGTTGGCGTCTGTGAGGACGCCTTCGCGGGCAAGCCTTGCTCCTACAGGTTCTGCGTCGGTCACATGATTCGGCACGACGCATGACCTGTAGGAGCATGGCTTGCCCGCGATAAGGCCGGCAAAAACACCCTCAAACCCGCTGACTGCCGCGCTGGCGCAGATATTCAAACACCGCCCCCCGCTCCCCGGCAAACTCGATCCGCGCGCCTTTCTTCTCGCGCTGGAACGCATACATCGGGTCGTAATACTCGCTCAACAATCCCTCGATCCAGCCCCGGTGCAAGTCCACCGCGCCACTGCGCGCCTGCTCGGCCAAGGCGTCTTCCATCAACAGCAACATCCGCCGATGACGCTCCCCGCCCAGGCGTTTCTGGACGTTATTCAGACTCTCCAGCAAGCGCTCGGAAAACAGCCCGAAGCCTTCCTCGCCGTGCACGCCGATAAACTCGGCACACAGGTCCACCACGTAATCCCGCAGGATCCGCTCGACCCGCCCTTCCAGGCTGTCTTCCAGCCAGACCATCGGAAACTGCTGCATGCCCTGATACAACGGCAACGGCAAGGCACAACTGCCCACCGCGCGACTCTCGTCTTCCAGCACGAATTGCTCGATGCCCCGGGCGCGCTTTTTCAGCAGGTCCACGGCCAGGCGGTTTTCAAAGTCGATGTTGGAGGGCTGGCCGGTGGCGCGTTTGCCGAAGCTCGACCCCCGGTGATTGGCGTAGCCTTCCAGGTCCAGGCCGTTGCTCAACTGCGTCAGCACTTCGGTTTTACCGGTGCCGGTCATGCCGCCGAGCAAGACGAAATCGCACTGGGCCACGGCCTGATCCGTGGTGTCCAGCAAGAAGCTGCGCATGGCTTTGTAGCCACCGCCGACCCGTGGATAGTCGATGCCTGCCTCGTCCTTGAGCCACTGCTGGACGATCTGCGAGCGCAAGCCGCCGCGAAAACAATACAAATACCCGTCAGGATGAGCCCGGGCAAAGTCGGCCCAGGCCTGGATGCGTTCGGCCTTGACCGCGCCGGACACCAACTGATGCCCCAACGTGATGGCCGCTTGTTGACCGTGTTGCTTGTAGCACGTGCCGATCCGTTGCCGCTCGTGGTCGTTCATCAGCGGCAGGTTGATCACGCCGGGGAACGAGCCCTTGAGGAACTCGACCGGCGCGCGCGCATCCATCATCGGCCGGTCGTTGAGAAAGAGGTCGCGGTAATCGGTGTAGTCGATAGACATCAAAACACCTCGACCGCGTTGGTCTGTCGCTCAACCAGTTCACCGATCGGCTCAAGGTTCAGGCCCAGCTCGGCGGCGACGGCGAGGAACTGTTCGTTACCCCCAGGCGTGACCGCAATCAACAGGCCACCGCTGGTTTGCGGATCGCACAGCACGCGTTTGTGCAGTTCCTGCAAGCGCCCGAGTTTGCTGGCGTAGCTGTCGAAGTTGCGCAAGGTGCCGCCGGGCACACAGCCCTGTTCGAGGTAATACTCGACGCCGGCCAGGCGCGGCACGCGGTCGTATTCGATGCGCGCGGTGAGCTGGCTGCCATCGGCCATTTCCACCAGGTGCCCCAGCAAGCCGAAACCGGTGACGTCGGTCATCGCGGTGACGCCGTCGAGTTTGCCGAAGCGGCTGCCGGGTTTGTTCAGGGTGCACATCCAGTCGCGGGCCAGGCCGATGTCGGCGTGGCGCAACTTGCCCTTCTTCTCGGCGGTGGTGAGGATGCCGATGCCCAGGGGTTTGGTCAGGTACAGCAGGCAGCCGGCCGTGGCGGTGTCGTTGCGTTTCATGTGTTGCTTTTGCACCAGCCCGGTGACGGCCAGGCCGAAGATCGGTTCCGGGGCGTCGATGGAATGCCCGCCGGCCAGGGGAATGCCCGCCTCGTCGCAGATCGAACGGCCGCCGCGAATCACTTCCCGGGCGATTTCCGGGGCCAGCACATTGACCGGCCAGCCGAGGATCGCAATCGCCATCAACGGATCGCCGCCCATGGCGTAGATGTCGCTGATCGCATTGGTGGCGGCGATGCGGCCGAAGTCGAACGGATCATCGACAATCGGCATGAAGAAGTCGGTGGTCGAGACCACGCCGCGCTCGTCGTCGATGGCATACACCGCCGCGTCATCGCGCGAGGCATTGCCGACCCAGAGCTTGGGGTCGAGGTTCTGCGCGCCGCTGCCGGCCAGGATCACTTCCAGGACTTGCGGTGAGATTTTGCAACCGCATCCTGCGCCGTGGCTGTATTGGGTCAGGCGAATCGGCTCGCTCATGGGGGTGCACCTCGTGGGATCAATGCGGGCGATTCTAGCAGAGCGCGGAGTGCCACCCATTAACGGTGGCGAGGGGGCTTGCCCCCGTTCGGCTGCGCAGCAGTCGTGAAACCAGTACAGGCGGTATGTCTGAATAAATGGCGTTTCTGGTTTTAGGGTCGCTTCGCAACCCAACGGGGGCAAGCCCGCTCGCCACAAAAAACCACATATCGCGGGGCAAAAAAACCGCCCCGGCGCCGCTGAGGTTGACGATCTGGTTCTGCAACTCGGCACCGGCCAGGCCATTGCGGCTCAAGGCCGAAGCCACGCCACGCTGATTGCCGGTCGCCGCGACGTCGGCGAAGGAAGCCTGGTTGCGACTGACGGTCAGATCCACTTCGTTGGCGCGGTAGATCAGCGCGGTATCGAGGAACGCGGTATCCGGCAGATCGGCAGCGCTGAACGCATGATCGCCCTCTAACAGCAGCGATCCGGCGCCTTGCTTGACCACATCACCGGTACCGCACCCGTTGCCGGTCTGGGCAAACATCACCCGCGCATTGTTGAGGATGCGACCCTGCAAGCTGGTGGTGTTACCGACCAACGTACCGCCGCTGACGGTGGTGCCGCCGCTGTAGGTGTTGGCGCCACTGAGGACCAGAACGCCGGAATCTCGTTAGCTGATCGAGAGGACAGAAAAAACCCCGATTTCTTCGAGTTTTCATGGAATTGAAACAATTGGTATGAGATGTGCAAACGTTTGCGAGTCGCCGATAACGGCATTTTCGCTACCTAACCGCGCAAGCCCGAAAAACCGGGCCTTCGATCCGCACGAAAAGGGACTTTTATGCATCGCACGTCCAGCCGCGTGACTTGCTCGCGCTCGTTTGCTGTTTCCTTGCTACTGGCCAGCGTTACAGGACTACTCAGCAGCACCGTTTTGGCGCAACCCGTCCTCCCCGAAGAGTCAGCCCAGGGCGAAGCGCTTAGCCCGGAAGCCAACCCGCCGAAAAAAGGCGCGTACCTGTCGGACTGGTTCAACCAGGACCTGACGGTCATCGGCAGCAAGGACATCAGCTTCGGCCCGCAACCTTCTGACGATGTGTACCTGGAGTACGAGTACTTCGGGCGCAAGGGGCCGTTTGAGCTGTATGGCTACGTCGACATCCCGAAGATTTTCGACATCGGCAACAGCCACGACAAAGGCGCGTGGGACCACGGCTCGCCGCTGTTCATGGAGCACGAACCACGGATTTCCATCGATTACCTGGCCGGCCGCAGCCTGGCCGTCGGGCCGTTCAAGGAATGGTACGTGGCGTTCGACTGGATCTATGACCACGGCAGCAACACCCGCAACCGCGCCAACACGCTGTACAGCGGTTTGGGCACCGACATCGACACCCACTCGCGGGTCTACCTGTCGGCGAACTTCTACGGGCGCTACCAGTGGGAAAACTACGGGGCGAGCAACGAATATTCCTGGGACGGCTACCGCGCCCAACTGAAATACATCGTGCCCATCAGCAGCTTCAGCAATGGCGCGTCGCTGACCTACATCGGCTTCACCAACTTCGACTTCGGCTCGGACCTGCACAAGGACAACCCGGCCCGCACCGCCAACGCCACCGTGGCCACCAACGTGTTGCTGTATTCGTTCACCCACCTGCGCTTCACCCTGGTCGGCCGTTACTTCCACAACGGCGGCAACTGGGAGGATGGCAGCGAGTTGAATTTCGGCGATGGGGACTTCAAGGCCCGTTCCAACGGCTGGGGTTACTACGCCGGCATCGGTTATCAGTTTTAAGCGGCAAGTTTCAAGCGACAAGCTGCAAGCGGTTTGTCATGCGTTCAGTCATGGAGATTTTTTATGCACGCAATTACTCGTCTTTCCCTGTCCGTTGGCTTGGCCTGCGGCACCCTGCTTTCTTCTGCTGTTTGGGCCGCCGAAGCACCGATCCAGCCGAAAGTGATGCTGATCACCATGTTCGCCCCCGAGGCGCAGCACTGGATCGAGCGCCTGGAACTCAAGCAGGAAATCCGCGTGCCGGGGCTGTCCGCCGAGTACCCGACGATTCGCTGCAACGCGCAGCAGGTGTGCTTGATGGTTACCGGCATGGGCCAGACCAACGCCGCGGCATCGACGTTGGCCCTGGCGCTGTCGTCGAAATTCGACCTGCGCAAAAGCTACTTCCTGATCGCCGGGATTGCCGGCATCAGCCCCAAGCACGGGACCATCGGTACCGCCGCGTGGGCGCATTACCTGGTGGAGTTCGGCACCCAGTGGGAGATCGATTCCCGGGATGCGCCAAAAGACTGGCCGACCGGTTACATCGGCATCAACACCAAGGGCCCGAACGAAAAACCGCCGCTGGACTACAAGACCGAAGTCTTCGAGCTCAATCCGAAGTTGCAGGCCAAGGCGTTTGCCCTGTCTCATAAAGTCGAGCTGGCGGAGAGCAAGGAGTCGGCGGCGTGGCGTTTGAAGTACCCGTCGGCCCCGGCCAATCTGGCGCCGGTAGTCACGAAGTGCGATACCGCGGCGGGCAATACCTGGTTCTCCGGCACGCGTTTGAGCGAGCGCGCCGAGGTCTGGACCAAGCTGCTGACGGATAACAAAGGCGAGTACTGCACGACCCAGCAGGAAGACAATTCCACCTACGAAGCCCTGCTGCGGGCCAGCCGTGAGGGGTTGGTGGATGTGCAGCGCCTGGCGGTGGTGCGCGCCGGTTCCGACTTCGACCGCCCGGCGCCGGGGCAGAGTGAAGTGGATAACTTGCTCAAGTACGCGGACCAGGGCGGGTTTGTGCCGGCGCTGGAGAATCTCTATCGCACCGGGAATCCGTTGGTGCAGGAGATTTTGAAGAATTGGTCGGCTTGGGAGAAAGGGGTGCCTGAGGCTTGAGTCCGGCTTGAGTCCGGCTTGAGGACGCCTTCGCGGGCAAGCCTCGCTCCTACAAGGGTTATGTGATCCCTGTAGGAGCGAGGTTTGCCCGCGAAGGCGCCAGACCCTTCAACACATCTATCGGCTATGGCAACAAAATCACCTTGTCGCCACCGCCCGCATTCACCTCGGCATAACGCTCCAATCCCTGCGCCAACGGCGACTCAACCAACCCCTGGGGCAACGGCAACAGATCCTGATCGAAGAACTGGCCAAACTGATCCAGCATCGCGGCACAGGCTTGAACGCCGTACAGCAGTGAATTGATCCCCACCACCGAACCGCCCTTGCGATACAACGCCAGCGCCGGCAATTGCACGTGACCGTCCACCGGCGCGGCGATGATCGCAATGCGGCCGAACGGCGCCAGTGCCGCAACCGAGGCCGGCAGCCAGAAACCGGTGGTGTCGAAGATCACATCGGCGCCGCCGGCATACACGGCATTCACCTGGGCGCCGAGGTCTTCGGGCTTGTCCAGTTGCAGGGTCTGATAACCCTGGGCCTGCAACTCCTTGACCTGCTCCACCCGCCGCGCCGCCGCCAGCACCTGGGCGCCGCGCACCTTGGCCAGCGCCAGCGCCGCACTGCCCACCGCCCCGCCACCGATCACCAGCAAGCGCGTACCGGACGTCACCAGGCTGCGTTCCAGTGCATCCCACGCCGTGGTGTAGGGCACGCCGAGGCTGGCGGCCTGGGCGAAACTCAGGTGCGTCGGTTTCAGTGCCACGCCGTTGGCCGGCAACTTGACGAATTGCGCATGGGAACCATCGGCGAAAAAGCCCAGCTCACGCCCGGTGCCCCAGACTTCCTGGCCGATCAGCGCCTGCGGTCCTTGCACCACCACCCCGGCGAAATCCCGACCGGGAATCCGTGGCAACGTGGTGTAGGGAAAACGCCCGAGCACGTTCTTCACATCGCTGGGGTTCAGGCCGGCAGCCTTGATCTGCACCAGCACTTCACCATCGCCGGCCACGGGGGTGGGGACCTCGACGTAGCGCAGGGCCGAGAGGTCGCCGGTTTTGTCGAATTGCAAAGCTTTCATGGGGACACGTCCATTGAAGGGTTGAAGGGTTTCAGGCGAACCAGCCGGCGATCAACTGCCGGCCCATGGGCCACAACTGCTCGCCAGCGAGCATGCCCAGCAGCCCCACCAGCGCGATGGCCGGGGGTGCCGGCGAGCGAAAATCCAGCGCGCCGTAGAGCAGACCGACGCCCAGGCCGATGGCCAGTGAGATGAGGTAGTTCATGGTGGACTCCGTGGCACAGGGGGTATGTGCAGAGTCTAGGGAAAGGCTGCGAAACCAATCGGCCAAGGGCTTCTGAATATCGGCCAAAGACCCGCAAACACCACCCTACCTGTAGGAGCGAGCGGTGCGACGATTCGCGTTGAATTGCGAAGGCGCAATGCCCAGTTCCCGGCGAAACATGTCGCTAAAGCTGCTCGGCGAGTACCCCAGTTCCCGGGCGATGGCACTGATCGACACTCCCTGGATCAACTCGGCCACCGCCGTCGCCAATTGCACCTGGCGTCGCCATTCGGCGAAGCCCATGCCCAAGCCGTCCTTGAACAACCGCGCCAGGGTGCGCACGCTGGCCCCGGTGTTTTCGGCGTGTTGTTCGAACGCGATGTCCAGGGACGGCGCGGCCATGACCGCCTGGCACAGGTTCAACAAACGTCGATCAGAATCGTCCGGCAACGGGATTTTCAACAGCGAGCGTTTGGCCCGCTTGAGTTCCAGCAGGGCCAGGCCGACCAGCGCCTCGTAGTATTCAGGCGCACCGTCGTCGCCCTGCTCCACCAGCCCGATAATCAACTCACGCAGCAGCCCGCCGACCTCGATCACCTGCACGCTGTCATCCAGGGTCGCCGCCAGCGTCGGTCGCAGGTAGATGTTGCGCATCTGCAAGTCCGACACCACCCGAATCCCGTGGGGCACGCCCGGCGGCAGCCACACCGCCCGTTGCGGCGGAACCACCAGGGCTTCGTGCGGCGTTTCGACCCACATCACCCCGCTCATCGCATACAACAACTGGCCCCAGACATGCTCATGGGGCTCAATGAACAAGCCGCGCGGGTAGGTCCGCGCCAGCGGTTGCACGGGCACATCGGTGTCAGTCAGGTCAGGCGGTGCGGCGAGGGC
Organism: Pseudomonas sp. Emmai; assembly: GCF_055179735.1. Classification (NCBI taxonomy): domain Bacteria; kingdom Pseudomonadati; phylum Pseudomonadota; class Gammaproteobacteria; order Pseudomonadales; family Pseudomonadaceae; genus Pseudomonas; species Pseudomonas sp. Emmai. The sequence goes on from NZ_CM143685.1 coordinate 5,071,370, forward strand.
CATGGGCAGCGTTCATTGGGGTTGGCGGAAGTCGCCATGGTAACGAGGCGTCTGGCGCGCCGCCAGTGACACCGCCGTCTGACAATCCGAGTGAATTTTCCGCGCCGCCCGCGATCCCTCTATTACCACAGGGAGGAATACGGGCTTTATGAACAACGCAAAACTCTTCGTCATTGAATACACCCTTCATGGCGTCCCCAAGTCTTTCATTATCCGCCAGGACAAGATGGACAACGCGGAGGCTTGGCATTGGGCAAGTTGCGACGCCGGGGTCGGGCGAATACCACGATTCGGTCGTGAAAAAGTACAAAAAACCAGCAAACCGCTGGCGGAGAAATTTGGCGTCGAGAACGTCAAGTGGCGACCGGCGAGCTAATTTTCATAGGGAGGACAAGGAACGTCTGAAGCAAAAAATGGAGCCCAGTGGCTCCATTTTTTTTGCGACGAAGCGTCAGCCGTGGGCGCATTTGCAGCCCTTGCCGGTACATTCTTCACCGCCGGCGTGGTGCTTGGCGCAGGCTTCGCAGCAGTAGTGCTTGCCGTGGCGCGCAATGGGATGTTGGCCCAGTTTGCAGGAGCATTTGGGGCAGTCGCAGGTACTTTCGCTGTCGATCATGGGACGGACTCCAGGGTTGTGGTCGTCCAGTGCGACGGGGCCGCACCGTATTAACCAGTGTAGGAGTTGACCGCCGTTATGCCTGGCGAGTGCTGCTGCGATACATGAACACCAACGCCAACGCCAGGCACACCATCGCCAGGACCCGGCTGCCGGACAACTCAATCGCCGGGTTGCCGAGCCAGCCGAAGTTATCGATCAGCATGCCCATGCCCAGTTGCCCGACGATCACCGCCACGGTCGCCACCGCCGTCCCGACTCGCGGCACCGCGCCGACCATGACCATCATGTACACCACGCCGAACAGCGCGCCGCTGAGCTGCCATTTCGGCACATCCAGCAGGCTCACGGCATGGGCCGGTTCGAAAAACAGGATCAGCAACCCGGTGACAATCGCGCCGACCACAAAGGTCAGCAAACTGCTGCGCAACACGCCGACGGTTTCCCCCAGGCGCCCGTTGATCGCCGCCTGGACACTCAACACCGCGCCAGCCGCCACGACCACCGCCAACAAAATAATCAGATTCATCATCAACCCCTTGCGATCAAAACGAGTGCCGCGACGATCAGCAGCAAGGCGAGCCAACGTTCACCGTTGACCTTTTTGCGTGTCGCACCGAACCAGCCGAAGTGGTCGATGAGCACGCTTTTACCGACCTGCCCGGAGAGGATCGCGATCATGGTCATGGCGATGCCGATAGAGGGCGTGGCCAGGGTCAGCACCACCACGTAGATCGGCCCGAGAAAACCGCCGATCAACTGCCAGCGCGGCAATTCACTCAGCGCCGGCCCTTGCTGCGGGCCGCTGAACAACAACAGCAGAAACAGAATCGCCGAGCCGACGCCGAAAATGCTCAGGGTTGCCCACAGGTGCCCGACCTGAACCCCGAGCGGCCCGAGCAAACCGGCCTCCACGGACAGGCCCATGCCGGCCAGGATGACCAGGGGCAGCAGCAACAGGCGCAACCCGGGTTTGGTGGTTGGCGCTGTAGCAACGCCGATGTCATCGATTGAAGAAGATTGCATAAGAAAAACCTGCGAGTTTTCAGTTAAGACGCGGTCCATGTGGGAACGGGCATTTGTGGCGAGGGGGCTTGCCCTCATTGGACTGCGCAGCAGGCCTGCTTTTTCAGGACCGCTTCGCGCTCCAACGGGGGCAAGCCCCCTCGCCACAAAAGCTCACTTCCACAGGATCCGCGGCGTTAGAAGTGGCGCGCATTATCGGCTGGCGATCCTTTGCGATAAATGGGATCATCCAGACAACACTTTTGCGCAACCCGCACAGCAGGAATAACCATGCACGGCCTCAACGAGCTGGGATTCAAGGCACTTCGGCTATTTGTCGCGGTGCTCGACCACGGCAGTTTTTCCGAAGTCGCCCGCCGCGAAGGCCTGGCGCCCTCTTCGATTTCCCGGCAGATCCAGTTGATGGAACAGGCGCTGAACCAGCAATTGCTTTACCGCCACACCCGCGCGGTCACGCCGACGGAAGCCGGACGCATGCTCGGCCATCACGCGCGGCTGGTGCTGGTGCAACTGGAAGAGGCCGAGCAGGCGTTGCAGGAACAGCAAAGCGAACCCAGCGGCCTGGTGCGGATCAATGCGCCCGTGGTGTTTGGCCAGCGGCATCTGACGCCGTGGCTGGGGCAACTCTGCGAGCGTTACCCGAAGCTGCAACTGGATATCCAGCAGACCGACAGCTATGTCGACCCGTTGCAGGAAGGTGCTGACCTGCTGTTCCGCATCGGCCCGCTGCACGATTCGAGCATGCAGGCGCGGATCCTCGCCCCCCATCGCTTTCAAGTGGCCGCCAGCCCCGCGTATTTAGAACGCCATGGCATCCCGCAACACCCCGAAGACCTCGCCACTCATCAATGCCTGGCCTACAAAGGCGTGACCGGGCAGCAGCGCTGGTTCTTTCGTCAGGGTCAGCAGGACTGGACGCCTTACACGGTGCGAGGTCCGATTACCGGCAACCACGCCGACACCCTGACCCAAGCCGCCGAACAGGGGCTGGGGCTGGTGATGTTTCCGTCGTGGCTGATTGGCGAAGCGGTGCGTGCGGGGACGCTGGTGCCGGTGCTGAAGGACTATCAGGTGTCCAACAGCCTTGAGCCGCAGCAGATTGCCGTGCTGTGGCCGGGGAGCCGCCGGTTGTCGGTGAAGGTCAGGACGGTGATCGATTTTTATGTGGAGTGTTTTGGGGTGGTGCCCTACTGGGACAGACCCTGACAACAATGCAAATTGCTTTCTGTAGGAGCCAGGCTTGCCGGCGAAGGCGCCCTCAAGTACGCCTTCGCGAGCAAGCTTTGCTCCTACAGTCGGTGGTCGCACAATCTGCTCTTGTAGGAGCATGGCTTGCCCGCGATGAGGGATTCAGATCCGGAACTGGCCGACCAGTTTACCCAGCCGTTGACCAAGGTCCGCCAGGCTGCGCGAGGTCTGCGCGCCGAGCTGGGTTTCATCCGCCACGCTGTCCACCGCCACCGCGATCTGATGCACGCTGCGGTTGATCTCTTCCGCCACGGCCGTCTGTTCTTCGGCGGCGCTGGCGATCTGGGCGTTCATCGAGTTGATGGTGCCGATCAACTGCGCCATGGTGTCCAGGGAAGCACCCGCCTCATTGGCCTGGGCCGAAGTGCCGTCACCGGCCTCGCTGGAACGGCGCATCGCTTCCACGGCTGACTGAGTTCCCGCCTGCAAGCGATCGATCATGCCCTGGATTTCCTGGGTACTGATCTGTGTGCGACTGGCCAGCGCCCGCACTTCGTCCGCCACCACCGCAAAACCACGCCCGGCCTCACCGGCGCGGGCGGCTTCGATGGCGGCGTTGAGGGCCAGCAGGTTGGTCTGCTCGGCAATCGAGCGGATCACCCCGAGCACACTGACAATCGACGACACGTCTTTTTGCAGGCTGTCGAGGGACACGCCGCTGGTGCGGATGTCATCGACCAACGCATGAATCTTCACGATGCTGCCGGCCACCACACGCTTGGCGGCCTGGCCTTCAGCGTCGGTTTGCTGGGCAGCGACGGCGGCGTTTTGCGCGCTCTTGGCCACTTCCTGGGCGGCGGCGGACATTTCGTTGATCGCCGTGGCGACTTGATCGGTCTCGTGACGCTGACGCTCCATCGCCTGATCCGAGCGCTGGGCTTGATCGGACACCTGATTCACCAGCCCGGTCAGTTGCGAAGTCATTTCGGTGATTTGACGCACGAGGCCATGGATCTTGTCGACGAAGCGGTTGAACGAGCCGGCCAGTTGCCCGAGTTCGTCTTCGCTGGTGATGGTCAGGCGCCGGGTCAGGTCGCCCTCGCCCGCCGCGATGTCGTCGAGGTTGGCTTTCATCAGGTTCAGCGGCCGCAGAATCGCATTGGCCAGCAGCATCCCCGCCGCCGCGATCACCAACAACACGATGACCGCAATCCCGACGATGCTCAGCACCACGCCTTCCATCCGTTCGGTGACCTTGGCCTGCACCAGCGCCACCTGGGCTTCAATGCCATCGAGATTGACCGAGGTGCCGACCGCCATGTCCCACTTGGGCAGGTATTCGGTATAGCCGAGCTTGGGCACCAGCACCTGGCTGTTGCCGGGCAGCGGCGAGCTGTATTGCAGGTAGTGGGTGCCGTCCTTCGCGACTTTCACCAGGTCGCGGTTGACGTAGACACCGTTCGGGTCGCGGTTATCCTTGAAGCTCTGGCCCACGCCTTCGGGGCTGTTGGCCTTGAACAGGCGCACGGTGTTGGAGTCGTAGCCGAAGAAGTAGCCGTCCTTGCCGTAGCTGATGCTCGACAGCAACTTGACCACTTGCGCCCGCGCGGCGTCATCGCCGGGGGCGGCGGCGTCGTAAAGGGGCTTGATCGCGGTCATGGCCACGGCGACGTAGCTTTGCAGGGTCGCCTTGGCGTCCTTGAGCAGGTTCTGACGGGTTTCCTCGACTTCCTTGCGCGCCTGTTCTTGCAGGATGAACAACGTGGTCAGGCTGATGACGAGGGCAAAGAGCAACACCGGGAGAACGGCAAGGGACAGGACTTTAGCCTTCAGGCTCATGCGCATGACGGTTCACTCTTTTGATTTTATTGGCGTGGTTAAAGGCTGTAACGGCAGGCCAGATCAAAAGTTGAATGCGGTCATGGTGGGAGCGAACTTTGTGGCGAGGGAGCTTGCTCCCGCTGGGGTGCGAAGCCCCCCCAAAACCTGAGCTCGCAGTCTGTCAGGCACACCGCATATGAAGGATTGCGGCTGCTGCGCAACCGAGCGGGAGCAAGCTCCCTCGCCACAAAAAGCCCTGCCACAGGGGATCTCTGGTGGTTAGAGAACCATCGCCGCCACCCAGCCAAACGCCAGCAGCGGCAGGTTGTAATGCAGGAAGGTCGGAACCACCGTGTCCCAGATATGGTGATGCTGACCGTCGATGTTCAGGCCGGAGGTCGGGCCCAGGGTCGAGTCCGAGGCCGGCGAACCGGTATCGCCCAACGCACCGGCGGTGCCGACGATGCACACGATCGCCATCGGGCTGAACCCCAATTGCACGCACAGCGGCACGAAGATCGCCGCCAGGATCGGTACGGTGGAGAACGACGAACCAATGCCGATGGTGACCATCAACCCGACCAGCAGCATCAGCAGCGCACCAATGGCCTTGCTGTGATCGATCCACGCCGCCGCGCTTTCCACCAGCGTGCGCACTTGCCCGGTGGCCTTGAGCACTTCGGCAAACCCGGACGCGGCGATCATGATGAAGCCGATCATCGCCATCATCTTCATGCCTTCGGTGAACAGGTCGTCGGTTTCACGCCACTTCACGATCCCCGAGGCCGAGAAAATCAGGAAACCCGCCAGGGCACCGATGATCATCGAGTCCAGCAGCAACTGAATGATGAACGCCGCCGCAATCGCCAGACCGGCAATACAGAGCGTCAGCGGGTTGTAGGCCACGCTGACCTGCTCCACCTGCTCGATCTTCGCCAGGTCGTAGACGCGTTTTTTGCGGTAGCTGAAGAACACCGCCACCAACAGACCGAACACCATGCCCATCGCCGGGATCGCCATGGCGTGCGTGACGTTGATCTGGCTGATGTCGACGCCGCTCTTGCTGACGTTGGCCAGCAGGATCTGGTTGAGGAAGATATTGCCGAAGCCCACCGGGAACACCATGTACGGCGTGATCAGACCAAAAGTCATGACGCAGGCGATCAGGCGCCGGTCCAGTTGCAACTTGGTCAGCACATATAGAAGCGGCGGCACCAGCAACGGAATAAACGCGATATGTATCGGCAGAATGTTCTGCGAAGCGATGGCCACCACCCACAGCAAACCGATCAACAGCCACTTGACCTGCCGCCCGCCGCTGGCGTGTTGGCGGTCGACCATCAGCAGCGCCTTGTCCGCCAGGGCATGGGCCAGGCCGGACTTGGCAATCGCCACCGCGAAGGCGCCGAGCAAGGCGTAGGACAAGGCCACCGTGGCGCCGTTGCCCAGGCCACTGTTGAAGGCTTTGAGCGTCGCGTCGATGCCCAGGCCACCGGTCAGGCCACCCACCAACGCGCCGACGATCAGCGCGATCACCACATGCACGCGGGACAGGCTGAGCACCAGCATGACGCCGACCGCGGCAATTACAGCATTAATCATCGTTACCTCAAGGCAAGCGGAATGAGCTCCGCCGGCAGTCTGCGAAGCGCCGCCAGCGAAATAAGGAATGGGTTTTATTAGAGGGCGCGCACTGTGAAGGAAGCAGCCGCAAGCTGCAAGTCTGAAGCTGCAAGCTTTTGTGTTTCTCGCTTGCCGCTTGCAGCTTGTCGCTCAAGAAAGCTGCTTTTGCGCCGTTACAGTGCAAAGTCTCAGATAAATATCGAATAAGGACGTCTCTCCATGTCGCTCAGACAACTCTCCATCCAATGGAAAATCACCCTGCTGGCCGGGCTGTGCCTGGCGGGTATCGTGACCCTGCTGGTGGGTCTTTCGCTGTATCGCATGGAGCACAGCTCCGCGCTGGTGAAGGCGTCGAGCATGGAGATGCTCACCGAATCCGCCCAGGCGCGGATCGAGTCCCAGGGTGAAAACCAGGCGCTGGGGATTCGCCAGCAGTTCATGGACGCCTATCAATATGGCCACGGCTTCTCGCGCCAGGTGCTGTTCCTGCGCGAGCAGGCCGAGAAGCGTTTTCTCGATGCCTTCGACCTGCGCGAAGACCTGACCCGCCAGGTCAAGTCGGCGCTGCAAGCCAACCCGGAACTGCTCGGGCTGTCCCTGGTGTTCGAAGCCAACGCGCTGGACGGCAAGGACGAACTGTTCGCCGGTCAGGCCGAGCTCGGCAGCAACGACAAGGGCCGCTTTGCCCTGTACTGGTCGCAGCCGACACCGGGCAAACTGACCTCGATGTCGCTGCCCGAAACCGACATGGCCGACACCAGCGCCGGCCCCAGCGGCGAAGCGGCCAACGCCTGGTTCACCTGCCCGCGCGCCACGCTCAAGCCGTGCGTGATCGAACCCTACTTCTATGTGATCGACGGCCAGAACGTGCTGATGACCAGCATCGTGTTCCCGCTGATGGTCAACGGCAAAGTCATCGCCTCGTTGTCGGTGGACATCAACCTCAACAGCCTGCAAGCGGTCAGTCAGGGCGCGAGCAAAAAGCTCTATGACGGCCAGACCAGCGTCAGCATCCTCAGCCCGGTCGGGTTGCTCGCCGGTTACAGCCCGGACGCCAGCAAGCTCAGCCAGCGTCTGGACGCCGTGGACAAAATCAACGGCGCCGAGCTGATCCGGATGCTGGGCACCAGCAGCAAAACCACCAGCCTGCACAGCAACGAGCAGTTGAAAGTGCTGTCGCCGTTCCAGCCGATTCCGGGCGGCAAGTCGTGGGGCGTGTTGCTCGATGTGCCGGAGAAAGTCCTGGTCGGCCCGGCCGAAGCGCTGGAAAAACAGCTGGATGAAAGCAACCGCGCCGGCACCCTGGTCGAACTCGGCCTGGGTGTGCTCGCCGCGTTGATCGGCCTGTTGCTGGTGTGGTTGATGGCGCGCAGCGTGACCAAGCCGATCCTCGGCGTGGCGCACATGCTCGAAGACATCGCCAGCGGCGAAGGTGATTTGACCCGGCGCCTGGCCTACGACAAGAAGGACGAACTGGGCCAGTTGGCCGGTTGGTTCAACCGTTTCCTCGACAAGCTGCAACCGATCATCGCCGAGGTGAAACGCTCGGTGCAGGACGCGCGCAGCACGGCGGATCAATCCTCCGCCATCGCCACCCAGACCAGCGCCGGCATGGAGCAGCAATACCGTCAGGTCGATCAGGTGGCCACCGCGTCCCACGAAATGAGCGCCACCGCCCAGGACGTCGCCCGCAGCGCGGCCCAGGCGGCGCATGCGGCGCGCGATGCCGATCAGGCCACCCGTCAGGGCTTGACCGTGATCGACCGCACCACCACCAGCATCGACAACCTCGCCGCCGACATGAGCGCGGCGATGGTGCAAGTCGAAGGCCTGGCGGCGAACAGCGAGAAGATCGGTTCGGTGCTGGAAGTGATTCGTGCGATCGCCGAGCAGACCAACCTGCTGGCCCTCAACGCCGCCATCGAGGCGGCCCGGGCCGGTGAAGCCGGTCGCGGTTTTGCCGTGGTCGCCGACGAAGTGCGCAACCTGGCGCGGCGTACCCAGGAATCGGTGGAGGAAACCCGTCAGGTGATCGAGCAATTGCAGAGCGGTACCCAGGAGGTGGTCGGCTCGATGAACAACAGCCATCGCCAGGCCCAGAGCAGCGTCGAGCAAGTCAGCCAGGCCGTGACTGCCCTGCGCCAGATTGGTGATGCGGTGACGGTGATTACCGACATGAACCTGCAGATCGCCAGCGCCGCCGAGGAACAGAGCGCGGTGGCCGAGGAGATCAACAACAACGTGGCGACCATCCGCGATGTGACCGAATCGTTGTCGGGGCAGGCGAATGAATCGGCCAGAGTGAGTCAGTCGCTTAACAGCCTGGCCAACCAGCAGCAGAGTTTGATGGATCAGTTCCGGGTTTGACCTGAGGTAACTGATCGTTCCCACGCGACCCGTGGGAATGCAGCCCGGGACGCTCCGCGTCCCATTCAAACGCGGACGCGGAGCGTCCATTGAGGCATTCCCACGCAGAGCGTGGGAACGATCGACTGACTGGCATTCGGGTTTGCGGGCCGGCGAGTGGATATTTGCGCGAACCTGATTATGCTTCTAAGGGCAATCTGACAACATCAGCCCCAGGGCCTGGGTGCGGCAACACGGGTATTTTGAGGTGCTCCGGCCTACAACAAGAGCAAGACGGAGAAGACCCATGGCCGTAATCGACAGCACAACCACGGGCACAGGCAGCGCGCCCCACCACGGCATCACCAAGGAGGAGCGCAAGGTTATCTTTGCCTCGTCCCTGGGCACTGTGTTCGAGTGGTACGACTTTTACCTCTACGGCTCCCTCGCCGCGATCATCGCCAAGCACTTCTTCGCGGGCGTCAACGAGACCACCTCCTTCATCTTCGCCCTGCTCGCCTTCGCCGCGGGTTTCGCCGTGCGGCCCTTCGGCGCGATTGTGTTCGGCCGCTTGGGCGACATGATCGGGCGCAAGCACACGTTCCTGATCACCATTGTCATCATGGGTGTCTCCACGGCCGTGGTGGGTTTCCTGCCCGGCTACGCGACCATTGGCGTCGCGGCACCGGTCATCCTCATTACCCTGCGCCTGCTGCAAGGCCTGGCACTGGGCGGTGAGTACGGTGGCGCGGCGACCTACGTGGCCGAGCATGCGCCGAAGGGCAAACGCGGTTACTTCACGTCGTGGATTCAAACCACCGCGACCCTCGGCCTGTTCCTGTCGCTGCTGGTAATCCTCGCCTGCCGCACCGCCCTGGGCACCGAAGCCTTCGAAGCCTGGGGCTGGCGGATTCCGTTCCTGCTGTCGATCCTGCTGCTGATCGTCTCGGTGTACATCCGTCTGCAACTCAGCGAGTCGCCGGTGTTCCTGAAGATGAAAGCCGAAGGCAAATCCTCCAAGGCACCGCTGACCGAATCCTTCGCCCGCTGGGAGAACCTGAAAATCGTGATCATGGCCCTGCTCGGCGGCACCGCCGGCCAGGCGGTCGTGTGGTACACCGGGCAGTTCTATGCACTGTTCTTCCTGCTGCAAACCCTGAAGATCGACCCGCAGACCGCCAACCTGCTGATCGCCGGCTCACTGCTGATCGGCACGCCGTTCTTCGTCATCTTCGGCAGCCTGTCCGACCGTATCGGACGCAAGGGCATCATCATGGCCGGCTGCATCCTCGCGGCCGCGACCTACTTCCCGATCTTCCATGCGCTGACCCAGTACGGTAACCCCGACGTGTTCATCGCCCAGGAGAAGAACCCGGTGACGGTGATCGCCGATCCCGATCAGTGCTCGTTCCAGTTCGACCCGGTGGGCAAGGCCAAATTCACCAGTTCCTGCGACCTGGCCAAGACCCTGCTGGCGAAGCGAGCGATCCCCTACACCAACGTAAAGGCTGAGCCGGGCACCGTCGCGCAAGTGCGCATCGGCGACAAGGTGGTCCCGAGCTTCGAAGGCTCCAGCCTGCCTGCCGCCGATTTCAAGACGCGCAACGACGCGTTCACCGCGTCCCTCGGCACCAGCCTGAAAGAGGCCGGTTACCCCGAAAAGGCTGACCCGGCCAAGACCAACTACCCGATGGTGCTGTTGCTGCTGACGATCCTGGTGATCTACGTGACCATGGTCTACGGCCCGATAGCCGCATGGCTGGTGGAATTGTTCCCGGCGCGGATTCGCTATACCTCGATGTCGCTGCCCTATCACATCGGTAACGGCTGGTTCGGTGGTTTCCTGCCGACGGTGGCGTTTGCGATGGTGGCGGCTACCGGGGATATCTATTACGGGTTGTGGTACCCGATTGTGATTGCGGTGATGACGGCGGTGCTGGGGATTTTCTTTATGCCGGAAACCAAGGATCGGGAGATTCATCACACGTAGACGACGTTTCGTACCCCCCTGTAGGAGCAAAGCTTGCTCGCGATGGCGTCCTTGAAACCGCCATCGCGAGCAAGCTTTGCTCCTACAGGGGGTGGTTCTGGATCAGCGCTTGGGCAATTCGATCACGACCTTCAACCCGCCCCACTCGCTTTGCTGCAACAGCAACGTGCCGCCCCAGGTGTCGACGATGTCGCGCACGATGCCCAATCCCAGCCCATGCCCATCCGTCTGTTCATCCAGCCGCGTCCCGCGACTGAACACTTGGTCGCGCTGGTCTTCGGGAATCCCCGGGCCGTCGTCTTCCACGCTCAGTTCAAACTTTTCGGGCATTTCGACCACGCTCAAGCGAACCTCGGCGTCCGCCCATTTGCAGGCGTTGTCCAGCAGGTTGCCGAGCAGTTCCAGCAAGTCTTCGCGATCCCAGGGCAGCAGCAAACCGGCCGGGGCGCGGTAGCTCAGGTCCAGGTGTTCGCCATGAATCATGTTCAACGTGGCCAGTAACCCCGGCAGCTCCGCATCGCAATCAAACAACACCCCCGGCAACGCGTCACCGGACAACCGCGCGCGGTTGAGTTCGCGATTCAAGCGATTCTGCACCTGCTCAAGCTGTTGCTGGATGACCTTGCGCAGTTCGGGATGGGTGTCGAGTTTTTCGCTGGACGCCAGGCTGAGCAACACCGCCAGCGGGGTTTTCAACGCGTGGCCAAGATTGCCCAGGGCATTGCGCGAACGCTTGAGGCTGTCTTCGGTATGGGCCAGCAGATGATTGATCTGCGCCACCAGCGGCACCAGCTCCACCGGCACCTGATCATCCAGTTGAGAGCGCTGGCCCTGTTGCAGTTGGGCGATCTGTTCACGGGCCCTTTCCAGCGGACGCAAGGCGCGGCGCACGGTGATGCGTTGCAGCAGCAGAATCAGCAGCAACCCCGCCAGACCGAGTGCCAGACCGACCTGTTGCATGCGCATGAAACTCTCGCGCACTGGCGTGTAGTCCTGGGCCACGCTGATGGAAATCGACTGGCCAAGCCGCCGGTAGTCCGAGCGCAACACCAGCAACTGCTGACCTTCCGGGCCCAATTGCAGATGGCTCTCAAGGCCTGGGGTTTCGAGACGCGGCAGTTCCTGGTCCCACAACGAACGGGAGCGCCAATGGCTGTCGGCAAAATCGATGCGGAAGTAATGCCCGGAAAACGGCCGTTGATAGGCCGGCGCCAAATGTCGTTCATCCAGTTGCAAACCTTGGGGCCCGCGCACCAACGCGGCCAGCAGGTTTTCACTGTCATTGCGAAGCCCGGCTTCGAGGTAGCGCTGCAAGCCCATTTCGAACAGCCACAAACTGGTTTGCGCCAGCACCAGGCCGACGATCACCATCACGCTGATCAGGCCCAGGCTCAAGCGGCGCTGGATCGACCTCACTGCGCTTGCCCGCCGAACAGGTAACCCTGGCCGCGACGGGTTTCGATCACGCTGCGCCCGAGTTTGCGCCGCAGGTGGTTGACGTGGACTTCGAGCACATTGGAATCGCGCTCGGTTTCCCCGTCGTAGAGGTGTTCGGCGAGGTGGCTTTTGGAGAGGATCTGTTCCGGGTGCAGCATGAAGTAGCGCAGCAGGCGGAACTCAGCGGCGGTGAGCTGGATGTCGGCACCGTCGCGGGTCACGCACTGGCGGCCTTCATCCAGGTGCAAGCCGTTGGCCTTGAGCGTCGGCTGGTTGGCCTGGCCGTGGGACCGGCGCAGCAACGCCTGGACCCGCAGGTGCAGTTCTTCGGGGTGAAAAGGTTTGCTCAGGTAATCGTCGGCGCCGGCCTTGAGACCTTCGATGCGCTCGGCCCAGGAATCCCGGGCGGTGAGGATCAACACCGGGGTCGACAAGCCGCCGGCGCGCCATTGGGTCAGCACCTCAAGCCCCGGCAAACCCGGCAGGCCGAGGTCGAGGATGATCAGGTCATAGGGCTCGCTGCTGCCCTGATACACCGCGTCGCGCCCGTCGGCCAGCCAGTCCACGGCGTAGCCCTGGCGGTTGAGGCCCGCCATCAATTCATCGGCCAGGGGCACGTGGTCTTCCACCAGCAGCAATCGCATCGGTCAATCTTCCTTGTCTTTCAATAAACGGCCGGTTGCGGCCTCGATGTCCAGTTCACGGACCACGCCCTCGGTGGTCAGCAGCTCGACTTCATAAAAGTAGACGTCGTGTTTTTCTTCCAGCTCGGCTTCCAGCAATTTGGAGCCGGGATAGCGGTCCAGCGCCTGCTGCAACAGCTGCTCCAGCGGCAGGATCACGCCCTGCTGCCGCAAGCGCAGCGCCTCGTCCTGATCCAGGTCGCGCGCCACGACCACCGAGCAAAACGTCAGCAGCACCAACGCCATGCGTGAAAATGAAAGCACCTTCATTACGTATCCTGATGATCCTTGAGAACCTGCCCGCTGACAGCGTCCAATTCCAGGTCCCACTCAACGCCCTGCGGGTCGCGCATTTCCACCTGATAGATGTACTTGCCGTACTCTTCTTCCAGTTCGGTTTCGGTGATTTTGGAACCGGGGTGTTTGGTGAGTGCGGTGGCGTTGAGCTTCTCGAAAGACACAATGGTACCAGCGTCGCGCAGTCTCAGGGCTTCGTCGGGGCCCAGGTCACGGGCGTGGGCCAGGCTGGCGGTCATGGCGATGATGGACGCGGTGAACAGGGCAGTCAGGGTTTTCATGGGGTGTCTCCGTATTTTTTTAGGTGTTGCGTACGGCGTGCACCTTAACGGGGCAAACTTAATTGAAACTGAATTGCCATCATTGGTCATGACAACACAGCACACCAGGCCAACACAAAACCCTGCAGGAGCCAGGCTTGCCGGCGAAGGCGTCCGTGAAATCGCCTTCGCCGGCAAGCCTGGCTCCTACAGGTCATAGAACACATGTCTATAATCCCCCGCTTGCCCGACATCGAGACCGGTATGACCGCTATCCACATCAAGTTCCCTTCCCTGACCCTCAAGGCCGGCCCGCGGGCCTTTGCGCGGATTCGTGAAAACGGCCTGGACGCTGCCGACGTCGGCACGCTGCCGGGCGCGGCCGGTGGGCCCAAGGCGTTGGGGATTCAGGGTCTGGACCTGGCGCTGTTCGGCGAATGGCTGCCGGCGGCGCCTCGGGAGCGTTCGCTGATTGGTGCGTCGGTGGGTTCCTGGCGGTTCGCCAGCGCGTGTCTGCCGGATGCCGCCGAAGGCATTCGCCGCCTCGGTCATCTGTACACCGAGCAAAACTTCGACAAGGGCGTGACCATGGCGCAAATCAGCCAGAGCTCACGGCGTATGCTCGATGAGCTGCTGGACGGGCGCGATGCCTTGATCCTCGACAACGCCCATTACCGACTGAACATCATGGTGGTCAAAAGCCACGGCCTGCTCGCCCATGATCATCGCGGCCGCCTCGGGCTGGGCCTGTCGTCGGTGATCGCCGACAACCTGCGGGGCCGCGCGCGGCTGTCGAAACATTTCGAACGACTGATCATCCACGACCCGCGCCTGGCGCCGCCGGTCAATGCGCTGAACGACTTCCCGTCGCGCTTCGTCGCCCTGAACGCCGGCAACCTGCGCCAGGCCTTGCTTGCCTCAGGCTCGATCCCAATGGTCATGGAAGGCGTGCGCGATTTGCCGGGTGCCGGTGCCGGGACGTTCCGCGACGGCGGTCTGCTGGACTATCACCTCGACCTGCCCTACAGCGGCACCGACATCGTGCTCTATCCGCACTTCACCGACCGGGTGATTCCCGGCTGGTTCGACAAGACTTTGCCGTGGCGTCGTGCCTGTTCGACGCGGTTGCAGGATGTCCTGCTGCTGGCGCCGTCGAAGGATTACCTGGCGCGCCTGCCCTACGGCAAATTGCCGGACCGCAACGACTTCAAGCGCTTCATGGGCGATGCGCCGAGCCGGCAGAAATACTGGCGCGCGGCGATGGATGAAAGCCGGCGCATGGGCGACGAGTTCCTGGAGCTGGCCGCCAGCGGTCGCCTCGGCGAGCGCTTGCTGACCCTTTAGTCAGGACAAACTGGTAAACTCGCCGCCTGCCCACATCGCCGCGGCGATCGCCACCTGACAGAGCTGAAAATCACTGTGGAAATCTTCAAAGAGTTTACGTTCGAATCTGCCCACCGCCTGCCCCACGTACCCGAAGGCCACAAGTGCGGTCGCTTGCACGGTCACTCGTTCAAGGTGGCAATCCACCTGAGCGGCGACCTCGATCCGCACACCGGCTGGATCCGCGACTTCTCGGAAATCAAGGCGATCTTCAAACCGCTCTACGAGCGCCTCGATCACAACTATTTGAACGACATTCCTGGCCTGGAAAACCCGACCAGTGAAGTGCTGGCCAAGTGGATCTGGACCGAGCTGAAGCCCTTGCTGCCGGAGCTGAGCGCGATTCGTATCCACGAAACCTGCACCAGCGGCTGCATCTATCACGGTGAGTAAAACCACCTGATTGAAAAGAACCACCGGCGACGGTGGTTTTTTTATGCCTGTCGTTTCAGGCTGACGCCGAGTACAGTCAGGCCCCATCCTTGGCCCAAAGGAACCCGTCCCATGTCTCCGCTTATCCGCCCCGCTACGCTTGAGGACATCGCGCAGATCGAGGCCATCGTCGAGGCGGCTTACTCGCCTTACATCGAACGCATCGGCCGCAAACCCGCGCCGATGCTGGACGACTACGCCAGCCAAGTGCTGGCCCGGCGCGTCCATGTCCTCGCCCATGAAAAGAACCTCAGCGGTTTCGTGGTGCTGATCGACACCGAAGAGTACTTGCTGCTGGACAACATCGCGGTCAGCCCGGCGATCAAAGGGCAAGGTTATGGCCGGCAGTTGCTGGACTTCGCCGAACGCCATGCGCTCGACGCGGGTTACCCGTCCATTCGGCTCTACACCAACGAAGCGATGAGTGAAAACATTGCGCTGTACCTGCGCCGGGGGTATGTCGAAACCCACCGGGTCGAAGAGAACGGTTTACGGCGGGTGCACATGCGCAAGACGTTGGGCTGAGCCGTCGCACACCGCGTTATGCGTTTCGTCAGTTAGTCCAAAAACCACCTTCAGCGGTGGTTTTTTTATGCCTATGCTTTTTGGCTCCCATCTGCCAAGAGGCCCCCCCCGATGACTGACTGGCCGCTGCCCCAGACCTATCGCTTCAATGGGCATTCCGTACGCTTTGCCGTACGCGGTGACGGCCCGCCGTTGGTGTTCGTGCATGGCACGCCATTTTCTTCCTGCGTGTGGCATCGGATCGCGCCGCATTTCATCGCCACCCATCGCGTGCATTACTTCGATCTGCTGGGGTACGGGCAGTCCGCGCAACCCGACGGCGACGTGTCCCTGGGTGTACAAAACGAACTGCTGACGCAATTGCTCGAGCACTGGGGCCTGGACAGCCCGGATGTGGTGGCCCACGACTTCGGCGGTGCCACCGCCCTGCGCGCGCATCTGCTCAACGGCAAAAACTACCGCAGCCTGACCCTGATCGACCCGGTGGCGCTCACGCCCTGGGGCTCGCCGTTCGTGCAGCACGTGCGCCAGCATGAGGCGGCGTTCAGCGGTTTACCCGATTACATCCAGCGCGTGATTGTGCCTGCCTATATTCGCGGGGCGATCCAGCGCGAAATCCCCGACTCTGAGCTGGCGCCGTATGTGCAGCCGTGGCTCGGTGATGTGGGGCAAGCGGCGTTCTATCGGCAGATCGCGCAGATGGACGAGCGCTACACCCTTGAGGCCGAAGGGCTGTACCCGACCATTCGTTGCCCGGTGCAGATCCTGTGGGGGGAAGATGATCAGTGGATTCCCATCGAACGCGGGCGGGCCTTGCATGGAATGATTCCAGGGTCACGGTTTCAGGCAGTTCCGAATGCAGGGCATTTGGTGCAGGAGGATGCGCCGGAAGCGATCGTCGCGGCGTTGCTGAGGTTTATTTAAAGATCAAAAGATTTGATCGTTCCCACGCTCTGCGTGGGAATGCCTCAAGGGACGCTCCGCGTTCCAGCTCTCGATTTGGGACGCGGAGCGTCCCGGGCTGCATTCCCACGCAGAGCGTGGGAACGATCAAAGACAGGTTTTGTGTCTGCCTCATTACGGTGTCGAGCTTCACGACTTCGCACTGCTTTCGTACTCCCTTCCCGCCCCCGCTCCGGCGCTGGTCTATAAATAACCCCACCACCCGCACCTGGCACGACCACTGCAACCCTCCTCCGCGTCTCTCACTCAGCAAGGAACGCCCCATGACGCAGAACGCCCCCGGTAACGATTACCCCCTCAGCGAAGTCCCGATGCACGCCCGCAAAGGCCTGGCCTCCACGGCCATGGTGTTGCTGGGTTTCACTTTCTTTACCGCAACCATGTTTGCCGGCGGCAAGCTCGGGGTGGCGTTCAGTTTTGGCGAGATGATGGCGGTGATCATCGTCGGCAATCTGCTGCTGGGGATTTACGCCGCTGGGCTGGGCTACATCGCGTTCAAGAGCGGCCTCAACTCGGTGTTGATGGGGCGGTTCTGTTTCGGTGAAGTGGGCAGCAAGCTCAGTGACCTGATCCTCGGTTTCACCCAGATCGGCTGGTACGCCTGGGGCACGGCCACAGCGGCGGTGGTGTTGGGCAAGTATTTCGAGCTGGACGACGGCACGGTGCTCGGGCTGATGGTGTTGTTCGGCCTGGTGTTTTGCGCGACGGCGTATGTCGGTTATCGCGGGCTGGAGATTCTGTCGTACATCGCGGTGCCGGCGATGATGTTGCTGTTGATGCTGTCGATGTGGGTCGCCACGGTGAAGGTCGGCGGACTCGACGGCTTGTTGGCCGTGGTACCGAGCGGCACGCTGGATTGGTCGACCGCGATTACGTTGGTGTTCGGCACCTTCGTCAGCGGCGCGACCCAGGCGACTAACTGGACGCGCTTCTCGCGCTCGGCGCGGGTGGCGGTGTTGGCGAGCCTGATCGGTTTTTTCATCGGCAATGGCCTGATGGTGCTAATCGGCGCCTACGGAGCCATCGTCTATCAGCAGCCGGACGTGGTCGAAGTGCTGCTGTTGCAAGGTTTCGCCATGGCGGCGATGGCGATGTTGCTGCTCAATATCTGGAGCACCCAGGACAACACCATCTACAACTTCGCCGTCGCCGGGTGCAACCTGCTGCGTACCGGGCGCCGCAAAACCGTGACCCTGGCCGGCGCGGTGATCGGCACGCTGCTGGCAACGTTGGGTATGTACGACATGCTGGTGCCCTACCTGATCCTGCTGGGCACAGTGATTCCGCCGATCGGCGGGGTGATCATGGCGGACTTTTTCTTCCGATATCGCGGTCAATATCCTCGTCTGGCCGACGCTCGCCTGCCGGCCTTCAACTGGTCCGGCCTGAGTGCATACGCGGTCGGCACGGTCGCCGCCTTCAGCTCGCCGTGGGTCGCGCCGCTGGTAGGCATCGCTGCTGCCGCGCTAACGTATGTGATATTGACCGGCGTGCTGGGTGTCCGCACTGCCGATGCAGCACTACAAGATCTCTAAAAGGATTCGCCTGATGCACATCATCAACGCCCGCCTGCGCAACCAAGAAGGCCTGCATGAGTTGCACCTGGAAAACGGCCTGATCGGCAACATCGCCCGGCAGACCGAAGCTCCGACCCTGGGTCCCGACGACCTCGACGCCGGCGGCAACCTGGTGGTGCCGCCCTTCGTCGAGCCGCACATTCACCTCGACGCCACCCTCACCGCCGGCGAGCCGCGCTGGAACATGAGCGGCACGCTGTTCGAAGGCATCGAATGCTGGGGCGAACGCAAGGCCACCATCACCCTCGAAGACACCAAGACTCGCGCCAAAAAAACCATCCAGACCCTGGCCGCCCACGGCATCCAGCATGTGCGCACCCACGTCGACGTCACCGACCCGACCCTGACCGCGCTCAAGGCGATGCTCGAAGTGCGCGAGGAAAGCCGGCACCTGATCGACCTGCAAATCGTCGCGTTCCCCCAGGAAGGCATCGAGTCCTACCGCAACGGCCGCGAGCTGATGGAGGAAGCGATTCGCATGGGCGCCGATGTGGTCGGCGGCATTCCGCACTTCGAATACACCCGCGATCAAGGCGTCAGCTCGGTGAAGTTTCTGATGGACCTGGCCGAACGCACCGGTTGCCTGGTGGACGTGCATTGCGACGAAACCGACGACCCGCACTCACGCTTCCTCGAAGTCCTGGCCGAAGAAGCCCGCAGCCGCGACATGGGTTCGCGCGTCACGGCCAGCCACACCACGGCCATGGGCTCTTACGACAATGCGTATTGCGCCAAACTGTTCCGCCTGCTCGGGCATTCCGGCATCAGCTTCGTCTCCTGCCCCACCGAAAGCATTCACCTGCAAGGCCGCTTCGACAACTTCCCGAAACGCCGCGGCGTCACCCGGGTCAACGAGTTGCTCGAAGCGGGCATGAACGTGTGTTTTGGCCAGGACTCGATCGTCGACCCGTGGTACCCACTGGGCAACGGCAACATCCTGCGCGTCCTCGAAGCCGGTCTGCACATCTGCCACATGCTGGGTTATCGCAACCTGCAAAGTGCACTGGATTTGGTGACGGACAACAGCGCCAAAGCCATGGCCCTAGGGGATCGCTACGGACTGGAGCGCGGGCGGCCGGCGAACTTGCTGATCCTGTCGGCGGACAGCGATTACGAAGTGATTCGCAGCCAGGGCTTGCCGCTGTATTCGATTCGCGGCGGTGAGGTGTTGATGAAGCGGCAGATGCCGGTGGTGGAGTGGCCGCAACAGGTCTGAATGTTCGCTGACTGGGCGGGCCTCTTCGCGGGCAAGCCTCGCTACTACGGGGATCACGCTGTACTTGTAGGAGCGAGGCTTGCCCGCGAAGGCGATCTTGAACTCACCCCATCAACCGCGCCGCACCGAACAAACTCACCCGACTCAATTCACCGCCCTGCTCTTTCAACAAAATCGGCGCTGTGCCGCCGGGCATGACCACCTTCACCTCGCCCGCCTTCACCCAACCCACTCGCCACGCCGCGCACGCCACCGCACTGGCGCTGGTGCCTGATGATGCGGTCGGCCCTTCCCCGCGTTCGAACACTCGGGCCACGATTTGTCCTTCGGATTCAAGCACCGCCCATTGCAGATTCACCCCCGCCGCACAGGGGTGCCCGGTGCCGGTCGGCGTGGCGTAGGCGATGCGGGTCAGTCCTTCGGATAACGCCGGTTCGCGCATTTTCGCGTTGCTCGGCAGTGCTTCGGCTTCAGCGACCAAGGTCACGCAATGGGGATTGCCGATCCGCACAAACTGGCTGCGCGCCCAGGCTGGATTGAGCGCCGACAATGGCTGCACATGGTTAAGGTCGCGCCCGTTCAACGTCACGCTTTCAACCCCTTGGGCGCCCACCGCTTGCGGCCCGAACGAGGGTTTGCCGAGGTCGAGCCAAAACCCGTGAACGCCATCGATCTCGGCAGGTTTCACCGACGTTTCTACCGGCGAAACAGCATCGTTTTTGTCGTGATGAACCCGCAGCACGCAGGCCTCTTCACTCGGCAGCAACCCTTGCTCACTGAGCGACTGAGAGAAAATCGTCAAGCCGTTGCCACTGCGCTCGGCGAGGGTGCCGTCGGTGTTGACGATCAGCAGGTCAAAGGGCGGTGCTGCTTGAAACGGGCCGATCAGCAGGCCGTCGCAGCGATGGTCCTTGCTGCCGGGCGGCTGTGTGCCGGGCGCCCAGCCGCAGAACGCCTCGATGGCCGATAACGCCCAATGCTCGCGGGTTTGTGCGGCACGGCTGGCCTGTCCGGGTAGATCGATACCGCTGTGACGCACCGCGTCAGGCGTTACAACCGCGTAGATATTGCCCCGGGCATCGTAAAACGGCGTCATGGATCGGTCCTGAAGTCAGCGTGAAAAGTGCCTGTACTGTAGGCGTCAAAGCCCGTCGATGAAATACCGCCCCGGCGTCACCCCAAACGTACGGCGAAACATCGCAATAAACGCGCTGACATTGTCATATCCCAACTCCAGCGCAACTGTCGTCACCGCCGCCCCTGCCGCCAGCAACTCCAGCGCCCGCAACAACCGCGCGCGCTGGCGCCATTGGCTGAAGGTGAAGCCAGTTTCGCTGACGAAGCGTCGGGCCAGGGTTCGTGCCGATAATCCGCCCCACTGCGCCCATTGTTCCAGTGAGCGGTTGTCGGCCAGGTCGTCGACCAGTGCCTGGGTGATCCTCAGCAGTCGCGGGTCGTGGGGCAGCGGCAGGCCAAACGGTTCGGCGGGTGAGACGGCGATTTCGTCGAGGATGAGTTGGCCGATCCGTTCCTGGCGTTGATCCCGTACGCCCTCATCCCACGTCGCGGCGCGGTCCACGGCTTCGCGCAGCAATCCCGAAGTGGCGATGATGCAAGGTTGCTGCGGTAACCCGAAGCAGTCAGGCGCCGCCACATAAACGCTCCAGCCATGGAACGGACCATGGGAGTGCAAGCCGTGCAGGCAGCCCGGCGGAATCCACACCGCATGGGTGGCCGGCACCACCCAATGATGATCCGCCGCATCCACCGACAACAAACCACGCCGCGCGCCGAGCAATTGGCCACGGGCATGTTGGTGCAAGGCGCTTTGGCGTTCGACCGGGCTGTCCAGCGTGACGGCAATCACCCGCGCAGCGGTCGAGGACTGCGCCAGTTCGGTGGAGATCAGCGGTTTAACCATTGGCAGTTTCACGTTATCGAATGACCTGGATGACGCAGTTTAGCCAGGTTCAACACTTTAGGCTGAACACTCACTCAACAGGAGTCACCGATATGCGCGCCGAAGACCTGCTTCCCGACGATCTCGACCAAGGCCAATTCAACGGCACCACGGTGCGCAAAGGCACGGTCGGGGCGTTTCTGATCAATGCGCGAATGCTCGCCAATCCACAGGCCACCGATGAACAGCAGTGCCAGGCCAGGCAGGACATCGTCGAGGCTTTGCCCGCGCTAAAAGCGCTGGGATTGTTCGAAATCCTGCAAGTGCGCGACGAACACCTGCGCCGATTGTGCGAGGGCCAGTGACACCCGCACTCGCGATGGAGGGCCGGGCTGTGCAAGGATGTCGCCCTGCCTGACCGCGAACCGCTGCGGACGCTGATCGAACCTGACCGGTAAGTCACTGTCCCTTGGGTACGCGACGTTTTTTGCCAAGGATCGATATGACCAACCTCAACACGCAAGCCGCCTTTGTTCCCGGACGCCTGGAACAGATGTCCACCCGCATCGCCTTTTTCATCGCCGGTTTCGGCATCGCCGCGTGGGCGCCGTTGGTGCCGTATGCCAAGGCGCGGGCCGGGCTGGATGAAGGGACCCTCGGTTTGCTGCTGTTGTGCCTGGGGGTGGGGTCGATTATTGCGATGCCGGTGGCGGGGATTCTGGCCACGCGGTTTGGCTGTCGCCGGGTGGTCAGTGCCGGGGTGTTGCTGATCTGCGCGGCGCTGCCCATGTTGGCGACGGTGTCGTCGATTCCGGCGTTGATCGCGGCGCTGTTCATGTTTGGCGCGGGGCTGGGCACGGTGGATTCGACGGTCAACCTGCAAGCGGTGATCGTCGAGCGGGCCAGCGGCAAGACCATGATGTCGGGCTTCCACGGCTTGTTCAGCCTCGGCGGGATCGTCGGTGCGGCGGGTGTCAGCGCTTTGCTCGGCCTGGGGTTTTCGCCGCTTGGCGCGACGCTGGTGGTCGTCGTGATGCTGATCGTGGCCTTGCTCAAAGCCGTACCGCATCTCTTGCCTTATGGCAGTGAAAGTTCCGGCCCGGCGTTCGCCGTGCCCCATGGCATCGTGCTGTTTATCGGCATGATGTGTTTCATCGTGTTCCTCACCGAAGGCGCGGTACTCGACTGGAGCGCGGTATTCCTGGCGTCCGAGCGCGGGATCGATACGGCGTATGCCGGGCTCGGTTATGCGGCGTTTGCACTGACCATGACCGCCGGGCGTTTGACCGGGGATGCAATTGTGCGGCGCCTGGGCGCGACGAAGGTGATGGTCTTTGGCGGGCTGACGGCCGCTGTGGGCCTGGCGCTGGCGACGTTTGCACCGACCTGGGAGGCGGCGCTGGTGGGCTATGCGCTGGTGGGCGCTGGGTGTTCGAACATCGTGCCGGTGCTGTACACGGCGGTGGGCAAACAGACCGTCATGCCGGAAAGCATCGCCGTGCCAGCCATCACCACCCTCGGTTACGCAGGGATTCTCGCCGGGCCTGCGCTGATCGGGTTTATCGCCCATGGCAGCAGTTTGAGTTTTGCGTTTGGGTTGATGGCGGTGTTGCTGGTGGCGGTGGCGATTGGTGGGAAGGTGCTGAAGGTTTGAATTGTGGCGAGGGGGCTTGCCCCGTTGGGTCGCGCAGCGGCCCTGAAATTACGACTGCTTCGCAGCCGAACGGGGGCAAGCCCCCTCACCACAGGGAACTAGGACCCGACGCTGGCCTGCGCAAAGAATGTGCGCGGCGCACCCACGTATATGCCCGAATTGTTGTCGCTGGAACGGGTGAAGTACGGGTAATCGAACACGTTCTTCACCCCGGCGCCCGGCGAGTGCTGCTTGGACTGGGCGACACCGTCGATGTTGTAGGCCCAGCGATCGACGTCGTAACGCAGGGGGTCGATGCCGGTGCTCGTCTCTCATCTCAGATCATCGTTTTTGCGAAATCAAACCACTCATGTATTCATGTAAATCGCGCAGATCATTAACGCTCCAGGCGTGCGGCGGTATCTTTACCCCATTCTCCCGCAACGTTTTTGGAATCAAGTTTCCATTGGGGCGGAGTATTACCGAGGACACAATAACGCCCGGATAATCATTTAGCCGTTTCTTGAAAACGGAGGTTGTAAGATCAGGTGTTGGTGGGTTGCTTTTATTAGCCAATGGCCCTGTCCCCTTGATATCTGCGCCATGGCACACGGAACATCTCTGTAAATAGAGATTCTTCCCATTGAGATTATCTGCAAAGGATTGTGATGCTTGAACAAGTAATAAAACTCCCAGTAAAACAATGAAGTTTATTTTCATTTCCATATGACCTTGTTGGATAAATCAGATCTGAATCAAGGGCAAACCCCAGAAGTGCCACTCTTTCGCATTTGCTTCTGGATAAGTCAATATTCAAAAAATCAAATTGACAAGGCCTTCACTGGAAGAGACTTCGTAACGGCGAACCGCGCCCTCGCGTTATTTCTAAGTAACCTGATTGTGGGCGCAGGAAAAGCTCGACCCACCGAACCAGGTGAGCCGAGCTTGAGCGTCGCCGCAGGCGATGTGGTGCTTAGATATTTTCCTCGTCAATCCCGGCCTGTAGCGACTGGCTGTCGTAATGACCGCCGATTGTCACGGGGCCGAGTTTGACGCTGTGTTCACCCACAAGCGAAACCTCGGGTGTGCTGCCCTCGGCTTTCGGTTTCTCCGGCAGATCGAGACCGGCCGTTACGCCGTAGTCGCGATTGCTCAGGTCGGTGGAACTGACTTTCGAGCCCCCCAGATCGACCCGGCCTTCTGTCGAAGCAATCCGTGCACCGGTCAGCTGCGTGGCGCCACCGACGTTGAGGTTAACGCCTTGCGTGCCACTGATACCGGAAGCCTGACTGACACTGTCTTTATGCTCGTAACCGCCGTCGATCTTCAGTGTTGGCTTGTAGTCAGTCCCGCCCTTGGCAACGTTTTCCTTCTCCGCAGGCGCTGCTTTCTTGCCAGTCACGCCCAGATCGATATCCACCTTGGCGCGGGTCTGGCTGTCCTGACGACTTTCCACGCTCAAGTCACCGCCAACCTTGCCACTGACCTTCGCCGCATCAATCCGCGCGCCGGCCAGATGCACATCCCCAGCGCTGTTCAATGCCACGCTGTCAGCCTTGATCAGGCTGTTCTGCTGAGTGGTGCCTTGCAAGTAATCAATGCCAACCTTGGCCCCGGCATTGAAGCCGTGATCACTCGTGGCGACGTTCTTTTCATCCACGACCGTCGGTGTGCTGTTGCTCAGGTTACCGCCGGCATTGAGCGCGAGATTCCAGTTAGTACGGTTCTGCGTGGACTGCGCCGACTCCTGATGGATCCCGCCCTTCTGCGCATCAAGGCTCACGCTCGGGGCGCTGACCTGGGTGCCTTGCAGATGGATCGCATCGCCACTGAGGGCGATCTTGTCCTGGCTGTTGAGCTGGCCACCGGTCAAAGTCCGGGTGTTTTCGTTGACCCGGCCGATGTTGAAATTGGCGCTGAGGTTGCCGCCCTGATCAGCACTTTTCTCCGTGCTGGTTTTGCTGCCACCGGCCTTCAGCCCGCCGCCAAGATTGCTGCCTGTGGCGGTATGGGTGTCGGTCGCCGCTTGCAGGTCGAGTTTGCCACCGGCCTTCAGGTCGATGGCACCCACGGTGTCGACCTTTGTCCCTTGCAGGACTTGATCGCCGCCGCTGCTCAACAGCACCGGGCCCTTGCCCTGAATGCTCGCCACCTGAGCCTGGCTGTCCTGAGTCTGCTTGCCAGTGTGATCAAGCTGGAAGCCCGCACCCAGATCGACATTGGTGCCGTTGGTGCCGGGCGCCGTACCGACATTCAGCGAGCCGTTTCCACGCAGGCTGGAGGTGTCGCTGCTCTGCCGGTCGTTGGCCTGGTTCAACGCCAGCTCACCGCCAGTCTTGATCGAAACACCGCCCTGCCCGCCATCGAAATGGCTGCCTTCGAACTGACCGTTCCCACGCAGGTTGATGTTCACCCCTTCGCTGCCGGCATAGCCGCCGACCACAGCGGTGGAGCTGTCCTTGCGGGTCTGGCTGCTGCCGCCCGCGCCGCTGGCGGCCACGTTCACGTCCTCACTGGTCTTGGTGTAGACCCGCACATCAGCCTTGGCGTCCAGCGCCTGATCACTGCTGCTGTGAGTGTTGCTTGCGGCGTTCGCCACCAAGGAATCGGCGCTGATGTTCACCTTGCCCGCGCTCGCCTGGTACTGCGTGCCTTGGTCCTGCAACGTGCCGTCGACCTTCACGTCCACGGTGCCGCCCTTGAACTGGCTGACCACGGCGTTGGTGTTCTGCTCGGTGTGGCTGGCCTCCTGATGACCGATGGCGACGTCGATGCCGAGATTCGGCTGCCCAAGATTGGCCAGTGCATTCTTGTCCGGCACCTTGGCGTTGAGCACGTCTTTGATCACGCCAGCAATCGGTCGGGCGATGTCTTTGTATTCGACATTGGCGCCGATATCGGCGGACCAGTTGCTCTCTGTATGCATGCTGCTGTCGGTGTTGCTCGCAGCCCGATTATCGACCTCGACCGTCGCGACATTCAGCCCTTTGCCGGCATCGACGCGTGCGCCCTCGGTGGTGAGTTTGCCGGTATTGATGTTGAGGTTGCCGCTGCTCTGTACACCGGTGGTTTGCGCCGTGGTTTTACCGGTGGTGTCTTGCGACGTGGTGTGGGCGAAGTCGATGCCACTGCCCGCACGATCGAGGCCACCGGTGTAGTAAAAGCCGCCGCCGGTGCTGGTTTTATCGGTCGTAGTTTTGTGGCTGTCCTGCTCGGCCAGCAGCGAGACGTTTTTGCCGGTCAGGGTTGTGTCGCCATGAGTGGCTTTGACCTCGGCGCCTTTGAGCGTCAGGTCACCGCCCGCCGCCAGTTGCACCGTGGCGCCGCTGAGGCTGGAGCCCTGCTGATTCACATCGTTGCGGGTCACGGTTTGCTGCTTGTCCTCGTAATGCACACCGGCGCGGTACTGGCCGGCGTCCGGGGCATTTTCCCTGGCATAGGCGTCGAAGCCACGGGTCTGGGTGGTCTTGCTGGTCTCACTGGTGTTCTGGGTGGAATGCACTGTCACATTCCCCGCCGCTTCTGCGCTCAGGGTGCCGTCAGCCTTGACCGTGGCGCCGGCCACTTCGATGTCCTTGGCGCTCTTGAGCTTGAGGTTGCTGTCCGAGGTCAGTTCACTGCGCACCGTGGTGCTGTCCTTCGTGTTCTGCCGGGATTCGTCCTTGGTGATGCCGAAGAACTTGCTGTCCTTGTCGTGGCTGTTGGCGTGGGAGGTGTCCTGCACGCCATCGATGACCAGCGAACCCTTGTCGCTGATCACACTGGCCTCGGTGCCGCCGCGCACCTGGCTGCCGCTGATGCGCACGTCGTCGGCCTTGACGATCAGTTTGCCGGCGGCATTGACCTTGCTGCCCTGATTCTGCGTCTTGCCCTGATCGGCGTCGCCGGTCTTGCCGAAGAAACCGCCACCGACCAGATCGCCGGAATAACGGTTGTCACTCGTGCGCTGGGTGCGGCTGGCGCTGGTGATCTCGACCTGTTTGCCAGCGAGGTTAATGTCGCCCTTGCTGGTCAACGCCGCGCCTTCGGAACGCAGCAACGCCGCCGAGGCCAGGGCGATATTGCCGCCCTTCAACTGGCTGGTGACACTGCGTTGCTCTTCGCTGCTGCTGTTCCAGTCGGCTTTCCACAGGTGTTTGCGGTGGTTGCCCTGGTCGGTTGTGGTGTGGCTTTCAGTGGCGGCGTTCAGGCGCAGATCGCCGCCGCTCTGGACGCTCAGATTGTTCGCCGCTTCAACCTTGGCGGCTTTGAGTTCGGTGTCGCCACCGGACGACAACACTGCGTCGCGACTGGCGAGAACCTGGCTGCCATGTTGACGCGAATCGCTGTCAGTCTGGGTCCGATCGTAGGTTTCCCAGGTGATGCCGATGGTGCTGTTGTTCCAGTTTTCGCGGGTCTGCTGTAGCTTGCGGCTTTCGACGGTGCTCAGGGTCAGGTTGCGTTTGGCGTCGAGCTTGACGTCGCGGCCGCTGACGTCGGCAGCGGCCAGGGTCAAGTCCTTGCCGCTGTGCAGGGCGACATCGCCCTGGCTGCTGCGCACGCCGGCACGCACCACGTCGAGGCTGTCCGGAACCGCTTGGCCACTGATGCTCAGGTCACCGGCAGAACGAATCTGCACGCCGTCGCGACCCGCCACTTGCACCGGGCCGACCCGCACACCCGCGCCTTCGGCGGTGCTGACGATGTTGATGCGCCCGGCCTGCATGGCGCCAAACAGGCTGGCGTCGATGCGTTGGTCGGTGGTGTTGCCGGCCGGGTCCACGGTATTCACCTGGCCGCTGGCGTAATCCACCTGATTGCGCCCCACCGTGAGATTGAGTTGATCACGGGCCGTAAGGCTGCCCTGGCTGTCGATGCGCGGAGCGATCAGGTTGATCGAGCCTTCGCGGTTTTGCAGGCCCGCGCCTTGTATCTGCAACTGTCCCGTGGCGTCGCGGGTGCTCAGGGCTTGCAGCTTGCCGTCGTTCAACTCGGGGCGACCGACCACCAGATTGGCGTTCGGCGTGTTGATGAAGCTGCCGCCATTCACCGAAATACCGTTGGGGTTGGCCAACACGTAATCGGCGGACTTGCCGAAGATTTCCTGGGCGCCATTGAGGGTCGAGGCGTTGCGGCTGATCACTTCGTTGAGGATCACGCTCGCGGCCTGGCCCTGGAGTTGCGGGTTGGCCGCCAGTTGCCCGGCGAGTTGGGATTGCCCGGCCTGCAAGGCGTTGTTCAACACCAGGCCCTGGCGGTCGACGTTGTAGTCGAGAAACTGGTTATGCGACAGGCCCGAACCATTGGGCGCAACGATATTGACGATGGGCACGCCACCCTGGGTTTGCAGTTGCGCGGTGCCGCCGGGACCTGGCGCGACCACCACGCCACCGGCGAGGGCACTCGGCAGGTGGGCAATCAGGAACAGGCTGGCAATCGCCCAGCGCAGTTTGCCCCGAGGGGACAGATGGAACGCAAATGTCTGTGCAGGCATAAAAACCTCTCGATAAAAGTGCGGCATCACGTGACGCGCCGAGTTGTTGGCCGTGGTTGTGGCGCACAGGTCCGACGGCTGTTTGCTGGTATTCATAGTTGCAACCCCACGCGCATCAGCCAGGTCTCGGGCTCATGCTGCAAACCGCGGGGGGTGTTGAGGCTGTGCTGGTAATCGACGTCCACTTGCAGGTTTTTCCAGCCCAGGTTGACCCCGGCGCTGGCCCCGCTCAGGCGTTGGCCCTGGGCGCCGTGGTCGGCCTTGATCCAGCCGTTGTCCAGGCCCAGGCGCGGGGTGATTTGCAGCGCAAGATCGTTGCGTAACGGCAGGCGCAAGGTGTTGCGCCAGATCGCGCCGCTGGCGCCGGACGCGCTGTTGACCCGGTAACCGCGCACCGCCGAATCGTCGGTGCCCAGCAGTTGCTCGATGGCCGGCAGCGGATCGGGGCTGTATTGCACGTTGAGCTGGCTCTGCCATTGCCACGTCTGCCGGCCGAACTGGCCATTGCGCCATTGGCTGAGGCCGGCGCGGTACTTGCGAAACTGTGACTTGGGCTGGTTGTTGACCTGGCGATTGGCGTCGTCATCGGCACCGAGCCAGCGCAGGCCCTGGGCCACATTCACGTCGAGGTTCCACACCGCGCTGTTGAGCCAGAACAGGTTCAACCCGGCTTCGGCCACGGTCAGGGTCGGGCTCTGGATGCCGAGGCGCACGTTCTCCAGATAACTGTCGACGTCCTTGTGCGCCAGTTGCAGGTTGGCACTGAGCTGACGGCTCTGGTCGCGCCACAACACCCGATCGGCGCGCAGGCTGAGTTGGTCGGTGATGCCGGTGCTGTGAAACGTCACGCTAGGGAGTTTGAACGGCGCACGGTATTCGGCGTGGCTGGCGAATGCACTGAACGTCCAGTAGCCGTAAGGGATCGCGTAATACAGGCTGGCGTTGCGGCTGTAGCGATCGCCCTGGTTGAGGGTGTCGCTGGCGCTGAGGTTGAGGGAGTCGTTGAGTTCCAGCGGGCTGTCGAGGCTCAGGCTCAACGTGTCGCGATCACGCCCGGTGCTGGCGCTGCCCAGGTTGTCCACCCCCAGGCCCAAGGCCCAGCGCGATTGGCCGTTGGTGCGCGTACGCAGGATGATCCGCGAGGCGCCGGGCTGGCTGCCGGGGGCGATGTCGGCGGTCAGGTCTATCGAGCGCAGGCGGTTCAACTGGTCCAGGCCCTGCTCCAGATCCCGCAGGTTCAGCGGCTTGCCGAGCATGCCGGGGAAGGCGCCGCCGAGGGACACCGGCAGGCTCTGGTCGGCCAGTTCGATGGACTCGATATAACCTTCATCGACCACGATATCCAGCGATTGCCCCGCCGCTGGCGCGCTGCTGAGCGATGGACGGCTGGCGATATAACCAGCGTCCACGTACAGCGCGGTGATGGTCGCCAGCAGATGATTGATCTGGCCGACGCCCATGCACGCCGACAGTTGCGGCTTGATCTGTTCGTTGAGCTTTTTGCTGCTGATCAGGGTAACGCCGCCGATGCGCGTACCGCTCAGGGGCCAGCAGCGTTCATCCGGAGTGACTTGGGCGGGCAGCGCTGGCGTGACTGGCGGCGCACCGAAGCTGCCGCGTTCGAGTTGCCGGCGGCGTTGTTCCAGTTGCAGCTGTTGCAGGTCGCGCTGCTGCTGTTGCTGCTGGCGCAACACTTCCTGGCCTGGCGCAGCGGGCTCTGCGGCCTGAAGTGACGAAACACCCAGACTCGCCAGCAGAGCCGGCACCCACATACGACGCAGCACAGCGCAAAACGAATACGGCACTCAACATCCTTGCGATCATCAAATGGCTTAATGCCATTTCATCAATTTGCGTGATAGTCAGATCCATCCCACGCAAATGCAAGACGTGTCCTACAACGCTTACATTTCTTAAACAATTGTTCAGTTTTTCCACCAGGACAGCAGCAAGGCCAATGCGCCGCACAGCATCAAGGTTTCGCCCAATGCCTGGGACCAGCCGACCAGCATCAGCCCAGCGCCGATCAACAGGTAATACATCAAGCCAAACAGCGCGCCGGCCGTGCCCAGTCGATCAGCGTAATTGGCCAGGGCCGAGCCGAGAATGTTCGGGATCGCCATGCCGAACGCCAGTACCACCAGCAGCATCGATAACACAAACAATCCGCTGTCTTGCAGCAGCCACACACCGATGCCGCCGAGCAATGCCACGCCCGCCGCGAGACGGATCAGGCCCAATCCCGTGAACCCTCTGCGCAGCAACCGTCTATTGAGCCAGGCGCCAAGACCGGAGCCCAGGGCCAGGATCACACCGCTGTAGCCGAACAGTTGCCCACTCAATCCCAGCCGCTCAAACATAAAAGGACCGAGGCTGTAGTAACTGAACAAGGCGATGTTGAACAGCGCGACCAGCAACGTCGAACGCCAGATGTCCCGATCTTGCAGCATGTGCCTCAGGGTCCCGAACAGGCTGGCATTGGTCAGGTGTTGCGGTCGGGTTTCCGGCAGGGTTCCCCAGCACCACAGCCACAACCCCAAGGACAACAGCAACAGACACCCAAGCACACCTCGATAGCCGAAGGCGTGCACCAGGCTCGCCCCGCTGAACAGGCCGAGTGCGGGACTGGCCGCCAGCGCAATGCCCATCAGGGAAAATACCTGAGCCAGTTCGGTGCCCTGGAAGCGATCGCGCAATAGGGTTTGCGTCACCACCGAGCCCACCGCAGCGCCGAATGCCGCCAGCGCTTGGGCCATCAACAGTCCGTTGAAGGTGCTGACCTGCAACGCCAACATCGACGCGCCAACGTACAACGCCAAACCGACAAGCATCGTCGGCCGCCGCCCGATGCGGTCGCACACCCGCCCCCACACCACCACGCCGAACGCAAAGGCCAGGAAATACACCGACAGGGTTTGCCCCGCCGCTTGCGGGCCAACGCCGAAGGCCTGGCCGATATCCGCCAACGCCGGGCTGTAGAGGGTTTGGGCGATCTGCGGGAACATCAATAACGCAATCGCCAGCACCAACAGGTTTCGGGAATTCATCACAGCGTCACTCTTCAATAAAAACTGGCGAGGAGTTTAAGAAGCACTGACTGACGTATTATCCGAACCCTGACACGTTATCGATGAAATCGGACATCTTCATGGCCTGGCTGGATTCCCACGCAACGTTCGACCCCGATCACTACCCGGCGAGTGTCATCGGCATCGCCTCCCACCTCGGTGACCACGATTCCGGCCTGCATCAACATCAGCGCGGGCAACTGCTGTTCACCCGCCGGGGCTGCATGCGCATCACCCTCGCCCAGCAGTTGTGCTTGCTGCCACCCTCCCGCGCCGCGTGGATTCCCTCCGGCGTGGCCCACCGCGCGGTGATGCAACGCAGCGTGGACTATCGATCGATTTACCTTGCGCCAGCGTTGTGTGTCGACCTGCCGCAACAGGTTTGCGTGATTGAGGTCAGCCCACTGCTGCGCGCCGTGCTGGAACCGATGGCGCTGGCAGATTTCGCCACCGATTGGCAGCAGGGCAAATTCGTCCACCTGCTGGGCCTGTGCCTGAGCGAAATTCGCGAGGCCGCGCAACAACCGATGCTCCTGCCCCTGCCCCGGGATAAACGCCTGGCGCCGTTGCTGGCGACACCCGAACGCCTGCCACCGGAACTTCAGGTGCTGGAACAACAGATCGGCGCCAGCGGGCGGACCATCGGCCGCATCTTCCAGCGCGAAACCGGCATGAGTTATCAGCAGTGGCGCCAGCAATGGCGTTTGATGCGCGCCATGGAACTGCTCGCCACCGGTCGCAGCCTCGGTTACACCGCTTTTGAACTGGGGTTTGCCAGCGACAGCGCGTTCATCGCCTTCTTCAAGGACATGACCGGCGTGACGCCCGGCACCTGGCTTAAATAATCAACTGACGACCGGCAGCAAAAATAAATTGCCACAATATATTACCTACGTCATATTACATCCGTAATAAACACCCGATTCCCACAGGTATCTCCCATGACCAGCATGCCCACCGTTGAACCCGACCTGGCTGTCCCGGTGAACACCAAGCCACCCGTGCTCAAGCGTTTGATGCTGCTGACCGTGGCCCTCGCGGCGCTGGTCGGTCTTGGGCTGTACGGCGCCCACTGGTGGAGCGCCGGGCGTTTCCTTGAAGAAACCGACGATGCCTACATTGGCGGCGACGTGACGGTGATCGGGCCAAAAGTCGCGGGTTATATCGAAGAGGTGCTGGTCACCGACAACCAGAAGGTCAAGGCCGGCGACGTGCTGGTGCGCCTGGACTCGCGCGACTACCGCGCCAACCTGGCCAAGGCCGAAGGTGCAGTCGCCGCCGAAGAAGCCCTGCTCGCCAACCTCAACGCCACCGAACAATTGCAACACGCGGTGATCGGCCAGGCCCGCGCCGGGATCGATGCCGCTGGCGCCGAGACCGCCCGTTCCCGGGATGACGATGCGCGCTACAAAAAACTGGTGGGCAGCAATGCGGTCTCGGTGGAAAGCGCGCAACGCGCCAATGCGACCTTCAAGACGGCCCAGGCGATCAGCGCCCGGGCCCAGGCGGAATGGCTGGCCAGTCAACGTCAGCTGGACGTGATCGAAACCCAGAAACAGCAAGCCCGCGCCGCACTGATGCAAGCCAAGGCTGAACGGGATCTGGCGCAGTTGAGCGTCGGCTACACCGAACTCAAAGCGCCGGTGGACGGCGTGGTCGGTAATCGTCGGGCGCGGGTGGGCGCTTATGCCCAGGCCGGTTCGCAATTGCTGTCGGTGGTGCCGTCCAGTGGGCTGTGGGTCGATGCCAACTTCAAGGAAGATCAACTGGCGCGGATGACCTCCGGCCAACGGGTGATCATCCGGGCCGACGTGCTTTCAGGCCAGGTGTTCCATGGCCATCTGGACAGCCTCGCCCCGGCCAGTGGCGCGCAGTTCAGCGTCTTGCCGCCGGAAAACGCCACCGGCAACTTCACCAAAATCGTGCAGCGGGTACCGGTGCGCATCGTCCTCGATCCGGCGGATGGCGTGCTCGGCCATTTGCGCCCGGGGCTGTCGGTGACCGCTGAAGTGGACACCCGCGCCGACGATAAAACCCCCGCCGTGGCCAGCGCACCATGAGCACCGTCGCCGCCCCCGCGCAGCCTTTCAATGTTGCCAACATGGCGACGGCGACCAAGGTCTTCGCCTTCGCTAGCATGTGCATCGGCATGTTCATTGCGCTGCTCGACATCCAGATTGTCTCCGCTTCGTTGCGTGACATCGGCGGCGGACTCTCGGCGGGCACCGACGAAACCGCTTGGGTGCAGACCAGTTACCTGATCGCTGAAATCATCGTGATTCCGCTGTCGGGCTGGTTGTCCCGGGTGTTCTCGACCCGTTGGCTGTTCTGCGCCTCGGCGGTGGGCTTCACCCTGGCCAGCCTGCTCTGCGGCGTGGCCTGGAACATCCAGAGCATGATCGCGTTCCGTGCCCTGCAGGGGTTTCTCGGCGGCTCGATGATCCCGTTGGTGTTCACCACCGCGTTCTTTTTCTTCACCGGCAAACAACGGGTGATCGCCGCCGCGACCATCGGTGCGGTGGCTTCGCTGGCACCGACGTTGGGCCCGGTAATCGGTGGCTGGATCACCGACATTTCGTCCTGGCACTGGCTGTTCTACATCAACCTGGTACCGGGGATTTTCGTCGCGGTGGCGGTGCCGATGCTGGTCAAGATCGACCAGCCGGAATTGTCGCTGCTCAAGGGCGCCGACTACCTCAGCATGGTGTTCATGGCGCTGTTTCTCGGCTGCCTGGAATACACCCTCGAAGAAGGCCCACGCTGGAACTGGTTCAGCGACAGCACCATTTTGATCACTGCGTGGATCAGCGGCCTCGCCGGCCTGGCCTTCATCAGCCGCACGTTGTACGTGGCCAATCCGATCGTCGATCTGCGCGCTCTGAAGGACCGCAACTTCGCCCTCGGTTGCTTCTTTTCGTTCGTCACCGGGATCGGCCTGTTCGCCACGATTTACCTGACGCCGCTGTTTCTCGGTCGGGTGCGTGGCTACAGCGCGCTGGACATTGGCCTGGCGGTTTTCTCCACCGGGGTGTTCCAGATCATGGCGATTCCGCTGTACGCCTTTATGGCCAATCGCATCGACCTGCGCTGGATCATGATGACCGGCCTGGGGTTGTTCGCGTTGTCGATGTGGGATTTCAGCCCGATCACCCATGACTGGGGGGCCAAGGAATTGATGCTGCCGCAAGCGCTGCGCGGGATTGCCCAGCAACTGGCGGTGCCACCGGCGGTGACCCTGACCTTGGGCGGCCTGGCGCCGTCGCGGCTAAAACATGCTTCGGGGTTGTTCAACCTGATGCGCAACCTGGGCGGCGCGATTGGCATTGCGGCGTGCGCCACCATCCTCAACGACCGCACCAACCTGCACTTCACGCGCCTGGCGGAGCATTTGAACAGCACCAACGAAGCGCTCAACCAGTGGCTGTCCCAGGTTGGCAACAACTTCGCCGCCCTCGGCCAAAGCGGTGACGCGGGTGTCACCGCCAGCCTGCATCAGCTGTGGTTGCTGACCTACCGCGAAGCCCAGACCCAAACCTATGGCGACGCGTTTTTGATGATCATGGTCTGCTTCATTATCGCGACGCTGATGGTGCCCTTGATGCGCAAGGTGCAACCACCGGCCGCGCCGTCAGCAGACGCGCATTGATCAGGCTTGTGGCATTTTGCGGAAACCAATCGCCAGGCGGTTCCAGGCGTTGATGGTGGTAATGGCCACGGTCAGGTCGACCATTTCCTTGGGGCTGAACTCGGAGGTGGCCAGTTCGTAGTCTTCGTCCGAAGCGTGGGTCTGGCTGATCAGGGTCAGGGATTCAGTCCAGGCCATCGCCGCACGTTCACGCGGGGTGAAGAACGGCGTTTCGCGCCAGGCCGACAAGGTGGCCAGACGACGCTCGTCTTCGCCGCCTTTGCGGGCATCGGCGCTGTGCATGTCGAGGCAGAAGGCGCAGCCGTTGATTTGCGAGGTGCGCAGCTTGACCAGTTCAATCAGGTTCTTTTCCAGTGGCAGTTTCGACACCGCGGTTTCCAGGGCGATCATGGCTTTGAGGGCGTCCGGGGAAGCGGTGTAGAAATCGATACGAGGTTTCATGGCAGGGCTCCGTCACAAGGGGGGTGTGGCGTTAAGTTAATCCCGCCCGTGGTTTCGACAAATAGCCAATATTCGGGAAGACGAGGAGGCCATTGAAGGGCCGCCCCAAAAACCTGTTATCGGGCATTGGCGGCTATAGATTTCTGATCGGTCCGGGATTTGTTGCGGGGCTGACATTGCTTTCGCGGGCAGGCTTCGCTCCTACAGGATTTGTGTCGTGCCGACATTTCGCGGCAAATAGCTAACCTGTAGGAGCGAGGCTTGCCCGCGAACCGCGCAGCGGCCATCCACCGCAAATCCCACTCACGCGCGATGACGCAACCACTGCAAAAACCCCTTCTTCGGCACCACCACCGGTTCGTCCTGGGTCAAGGTCCGCGCCTTGTGCAAGCGGAAATCCAGCAAGGCTTTCATGGCATCGTTGATGTCGTGACGAGCGTCCAGGCACGGTTTGAGGTAGGCCTTTTCGATGCGGTACAGGGCGCAAAAGGTCTTGGCGGTAAACGCGGCGGGTACCGAGGTATCGGACAGGATGCCGGCCTCGCCAATCACCTCGCCAGGGCCCATGCGTCCGGATTCGAACGGGGTGCCGTGACGGGTCAGGGTCACCGAAATAACCCCGGATTCAATGATGAACAAATGATCGCTGACCTCCCCCGCCGCCAGAATCGTCTCGCCGGCACGGAAGGTTTGCAGGGTCATGTTCTGGCTGAAGGTCTCTTTCTCTTCCTGGCGCAGGGTCGAGAAAATCGCCGAGCTTTCCAGCAGCGCCCGTGGTCGGGAGAAACTGTTCGGCGCCAGGGGTTCCACGCTCGACAGCATATTGATGCCGGAGGCCTGCAAGTGCCGGTACGCCAGGTCAAACAACAGATTGCGCACCGCGCGCTTCTGGTCCATCGAGACCACAAATCCACTGATTTCGTATTCCACGCCGGTGCTGCTGGAGCTTTTTAGCGCAACACTCGGCGCCGGGTGATCCAGCAGCAGGCGGCAACCCTGCATCGCCCGTTCAAGGGCTTCGACCACGGTGTTGGGCCGCGCGTGCGGGCTCAGTTGCAGGCTGATGGACACGCCGAATATGTCGCTCGGCCGACTGAAATTGATGATCTTGGCCTTGGCCGCCAGGGAGTTGGGAATCACCGCCAGACTGCCTTGGGCGGTTTGCATGCGCGTGGCGCGCCAGTCGATGTCGGTGACCCGGCCCTCGGTGCCGTCGATGGAAATCCAGTCATCGATTTGATAAGGCTTGGTGGTGTTCAAAACGATGCCGGAGAACACGTCGCTGAGGGTGCTTTGCAGCGCCAGGCCGACGATGATCGCCACCGCGCCGGACGTGGCGAGCACGCCCTTGACCGGCAGGTCGAGCACGTAGGCCATGGCCGCGATGATGGCGATCAGGAAAATCACCGCGCCCAGCAAATCCTGGAGCAAACGCCCGGTGTGCCCGACCCGTTGCATCATCACCGCGCCGATCAGCACCGTCAGGGTCCGCGCACCGAATAGCCACCAGCCGATCTGCAAACCGGTGGCCGCCAGGTGCAGCGGCACGTTGTCGGCCCAGGGCGCCGGCTCCATCGGGTTCAGGCCTTCGTTGAACAGCAGGACGCTGAACAAGCCGAAAATCACCAGCCGTACGACCAGTTTCCAGTTGCTGCCATTGGTGCTGATCAAGCGCCACAGCCCCAGATCGATGAGGATCAAAGCTACGGCGACGAGCAGAGGGTGAGTGGTGAGCAGTGACAGCATCAAGCAACTCCAGCGAGGGCCAATAGCGCGAAGATCTCACACATTGTAGGAGCTGGCGAAGCCTGCGATCTTTTGATCCTGATCTTTTTGAGGTAGCCCAAACCAAAGGCCGGATCAAAGATCGCAGCCTTCGGCAGCTCGTTGGGTGGTTACCCTTGCATCCGCCCAAACCGCCCCGACTGGAAGTCGGCAAAGGCCTGGTGGATTTCCTGCTCGGTGTTCATCACGAACGGCCCGTGACCGACGATGGGTTCATCGATCGGTTCGCCGCTCAGCAGCAACACCACCGCGTCACCATTGGCTTCGAGGGTGAGCTGAGTACCGTCGCGCTCGAACAGCGCCAACTGCCCTTCCCGCGCCAGTTCCAGGCCATTGACCTGCACCGTGCCGCGCAGCACCACCAGCGCGGTGTTGCGACCTTCGTGCAGATCAAGGGTCAGCAACTTGCCGGCGTTCAGGCGAATATCCCAGACGTCGATGGGCGTAAAGGTGCGGGATGGGCCAGTGTGGCCGTCGAACTCACCGGCAATCAGGCGCAGGCTGCCCGCGTTATCCGGCAGCGGGATGCTCGGGATGTCGCGGTCGAGGATCGTCTGGTAACCGGCGTCGGCCATTTTGTCCTTGGCCGGCAGGTTGACCCACAGTTGCACCATCTCCAGTTTGCCGCCGCGTCGGGCGAAATCTTCGGAATGGAACTCCTCGTGGATGATCCCCGAGGCCGCCGTCATCCATTGCACGTCGCCAGGGCCGATGGTGCCGCCACTGCCGGTGGAGTCCCGGTGTTGCACTTCGCCGTCGTAGACGATGGTCACGGTTTCAAAACCGCGGTGCGGATGCTGGCCCACACCACGGCGCTCAGTGGTCGGGGTGAATTCAGCGGGGCCGGCGTGATCGAGCAGCAGGAACGGGCTGATGTGTTTGCCCAGGGTGTCGTAGGAAAACAGCGTGCGAACCGGAAAACCGTCGCCGACCCAATGGGCCCGTGGACTGGTGTAGATACCGATGATGTTTTTCATCGTGCCTCCGAAAAAGGTGGGTGAAACATGAACCCAGCTTAAATCTGCGCTCAATTCAGCACTAGAGGGCAACAACCAGCCTCAGCGTTCCACCAGTAGGACAATGCACGCCATTGAAGAAAGGCCAGGGCTACACGACGCTGTATTTGCGCATCAGTTATGTCCGCGCGTTGACCGGCGCCAGAGGACCGGGGCGGGCCGAGGGCAAGATTGTGCATCCGGGACGTTCGACGGCGCTGGCCGAGGGGCGGATTTATGACGTGGATGGGCGGTTGTAGGCGACCGGGTCGACGACTTGCATGATTCTTGAGGCGCGGGGGTAAGGCTCAGAAACCGCGTTACGGCTATCGCGGGCAAGCCTTGCTCCTACAGGATGTGTGTCGTGCCGATATTTTCGCGAAAAATCTCAAACCTGTAGGAGCGAGGCTTGCCCGCGAACAGGCCAGACCAAACACCCACAATTTCATCGACCAGCCACCCATTCATGACTTCCCGTCAACATTGACTTGACCCACCTGCGGTTTTTCCCGAGGGCATCGGCGCGGATACTGGTGGCCATTCCCACTGCAACCCTGGAGTCATTGATGTCTATTCCCGCATTCGGTCTTGGTACGTTTCGCCTGCAAGGCCAGGTGGTCATCGATTCGGTGAGCACTGGTCTTGAACTGGGCTACCGGGTCATCGACACCGCGCAAATCTACGAGAACGAAGCCGAAGTCGGCCAGGCCATCGCCGCCAGCGGTGTCCCGCGTCAAGAGTTGTTCATCACCAGCAAGATCTGGGTCGCCAACTTCGCCAAGGACCGCTTGATCGACAGCCTCAAACAGAGCCTGCGCAACCTGCAGACCGACTACCTGGACCTGACGCTGATCCACTGGCCGTCCCCGGAAGACCAGGTGCCCGTCGAAGAATTCATGGGCGCGCTGCTTGAAGCCAAAAACATGGGCCTGACCCGCCAGATCGGCGTGTCCAACTTCACCGTCGACCTGATGAAACAGGCGATCGCCGCAGTCGGCGCCGAGAACATCGCCACCAACCAGATCGAGCTGCACCCGTACCTGCAAAACCGCAAGGTCGTCGAATTCGCCCAGAGCCAGGGCATCCAGATCACCTCTTACATGACCCTGGCCTACGGCGAAGTGTTGAAGGACCCGGTGATCCAGCAGATCGCCGAGCGCCTGCAAGCGACCCCGGCACACGTCACCCTGGCCTGGGCCATGCAGTTGGGTTACGCGGTGATCCCCTCCTCCACCAAACGCGCCAACCTGGAAAGCAACCTGCAGGCCTGCGCCTTGACCTTGAGCGACGCCGACATGGCGCTGATCGCCGGTCTGGATCGCGGTCAGCGCTTGACCAGCCCTAAAGGCATCGCGCCGCAGTGGGATTGATCGTGCGCTAGCCAAGACTCTGGTCGAGGCGCGCCATGCTCTGCTGCAAGCGTTCGACGGCCTCGTCGATCAACACCGCACGGCCTTCGGCGCAAGCCATTTCCAGTTGCTCGCAACACTCGACCAGCCGGATCGCCCGGACCATGCGCGCACCGCCCTTGATGCGGTGCGCCAGGTCTTGGAGGTCCTGGCGATTGCCCGCCGCGTGCGCCTGAAGCAGGTGTTGACGATCCTCACGATTGGTCACCGCCAGATCGTGCACCAGGCGATTGATCAAGGTGCGGTCGCTGCCGACGTATTGCTCAAGGCCACTCAAGTCAATCTCTGATGCCGGTGGTGACGGAATATCCGCAGCGTTCAATTCGCCCGGAAACCTGGCCGCCAGCCACGCGCTCAGATCCCCCAGACGAATCGGTTTGAACAGGCAATCATCCATGCCGGCCTCAAGGCAACGGCGCTTTTCCTCGGGCTGGGCATTGGCGGTAAAGCCCAGGATCAGCGTGGCGGGCAAGCCTTGGGCGCGTTCTTCATCACGAATCGCCATCGCCAGTTCATACCCACTGAGCACCGGCATGTTGCAGTCGGTGATGAGCACATCGAGCGGCTGGCGGCGCCATTGCTCCAGCCCCTGTTCGCCGTCCTCGGCCTCCAGCACCCGGTGCCCCAGATAACTCAGTTGTCGCGACAGCAACAGCCGATTGGCCGGGTAATCATCGACCACCAGAATCGTTAACTGCCGGGTCGGCAGTAACAATCCATTGGGCGGCACAACGTCGCCAACCAAGGGTTGAAGGACTGGCACATCCAGACTGACCTCAACCTGCGTGCCCCCATCCAGCGTGCTGTAAAGCTGCAATCGCCCGCCCATCATTTCGCACAAGGAACGGCTGATCACCAAGCCCAGCCCTGAACCGCTGCGGCCGGATTGCGGCGTCTTGCCCGCCTGGACGAACGGGCTGAACAGCCGCTGCTGGTCGGCGGCGCTGATGCCGATGCCACTGTCTTCAATCACCACGCTCACCACCCGATGGCCGGAGATCCCGGGCTCGGCGCGCAAGGTCAGGCTTACCTGACCTTCTTCAGTGAACTTGATGGCATTGCTCAACAGATTGGACAGCACTTGCTTGAAACGCAGGGGGTCGATCAACACATCGCAGTCACTGTGCTCGTCCAGTTCGACCCGCCAATCCAGCCCTTTCTGCCGCGCCAGCCCTTCGAAAACCCGGCACACCGATGCCGTCAATTCGTGCAGATTGGCCCGTTCCGGCGTCAGCGACAAATGCCCGGACTCGATGCGGGCGATGTCCAGAATGTCGCCGATCAACGCCAGCAACTGCTGCGCGGAACCGGACGCCACCTCAATGGCGAAACGGTCGGTGATGCCCTCTTCGGAGCGTTTGAGGGCCAGTTCGAGCATGCCGATCAGGGCGTTGATCGGCGTGCGGATTTCATGGCTCATGGTCGCCAGAAACGTGGTTTTTGCCCGGTTGGCGTCGTCGGCGGCGTCCTTGGCGTCCTGCAACTGCTGCAACCATTGTTGGCGTTGGCGAATCTGCCGGCGCTGCCAGACGATCCAGCCCAACGCCAGTAACAGCAAGGCGCCGACAGCGGCAAAACCTTGAAAAATGGCGCGGCGATGACGCAGCCAATAACTGTCGTCCACCACCTCGTTGTTGCTCCAGCGCGCCACCAGTTCGTCCAGTTCCTGGGGCGGAATGCTCAGCAAGGCCTTGTTCAGAATCGAGTGCAGCTCAAGCGCACCGCGTTCGGTGGCCAGGGTGATGCGCGCCGGTTCGTCGCCCACGGTACTGTTGATCCGCAAGCGCTCGCGGTAATGCCGGGCAATCAGGTAACGGGTCAGCATCAGTGAACTGAGGGCCGCATCAGCCTGCCCTTTGATCACCGACTCCAGGCCCTGGGCCGGGCCTTGCACCTCCACCAGGCGAATGTCCGGCGCGCGCGCCCGAATGTACTCGCGCAACGGATGACTGTGGTAGATCGCCAGGCGTTTTCCGGCCAGATCATCCAGGGTTTTCGGGCTGCCCGGGGTCGCGCTGCTGACCAGCACGAACGGGTTGCTCAGGTACGCGCGGGTGAAGCGCAACTCGCCTTCCCATTCGCGGCTGGGAATGATCGCCGGCAACAGGTCAATCTCCCCGGCCTTGAGTTGCTGGACCTGCTGATCCAGTGAACGGCTGCGCAGGACCTTGAAGGTCAAGCCGCTGCGCTGGCTGATCAAGGTGAGTAATTGCGCGGTCAAGCCGCTGAAGCGCCCCTGGGCATCGAAAAATGTCAGTGGCGCGAAGTCTTCGACAACGCCCACGGTTAACGTCGGGTGCAGAGCCAGCCAGTGTTGTTCGCTGGGGCTCAATCGAACACGTTGCTGGCCGGAAATGTTGGCCCGGTCCGCACTCCAGCGCCGCTCGATGGCATCGCGCCGGTCCATGGGAATCGCGGCCAGTGCCTGATCGACAATCCTCGTCA
Source organism: Pseudomonas sp. Emmai (assembly GCF_055179735.1). Lineage (NCBI taxonomy): Bacteria > Pseudomonadati > Pseudomonadota > Gammaproteobacteria > Pseudomonadales > Pseudomonadaceae > Pseudomonas > Pseudomonas sp. Emmai. The sequence continues at coordinate 5,113,548 of NZ_CM143685.1, forward strand.
GCCGCGCATTGCTGCGGGCCAGGGCAAAGCCAAACGGATTGGCGTCCAGCCCGGAGGGCCCCGCCAGGTGAACGTTGTTCAGGTAGTTATTGTTGATCAGGTAATTGGCGCTGATGAAGTCGCCCAGGTAGACGTCATCCTGGCCGAACGCTACGGCGCCGATGGCTTCAAGCGTCGAGGGATAAAGGTGCAGACTCGCCTCGGGATAGAACGCCGTGATGCTTGCGGCGGGCAGATAGTCATCGACCATGGCGATGCGCTTGCCGGCGAGGTCCTCGGGCACTTGCTCGTCCAGCCGGGTGACCAGCATGGGTTGATCTTCGGCGTAGGCCCGCGAACTCATCAGTTCGGGATCGGCCGCCTCGAAGTTGTTCGACGTCCCGAGCAGATCCAGCTCATCGACCTTGAGTGCCTGCATGGCGGCGTCGCGCGTGGCGTAACGCCGGACCTCGATCTTGACGTGCAGCAGTTGAGCCAGCAGATCGGCGTAGTCGGCGGTGATGCCTTCCAGTTCATCGTGATTGCGCGTCACCTCGAACGGCGGGTAGTCCGGGCCCGTTACACCGAGACGCAAGACCCGCTTGTTGCGCAGCCATTCCCAGTCTTTGTCATCGAGGCGCACATCGTAGCCGTCCACGGTGGAGCGTCCGAGCAGGTGCTGGCTGACCGGCTCGGCCGCTGCATGCGTCATGGTCAACAGCATCAGCAGCAAAAGACAGGCACGCATGGTCTGGCTCGTTCAGATCAGATGGTTGCGTTTGGCAAATTCACGCAAGTACACCGACGAAGGCACTCTGAGTTTTTCAGTCAGGCGCGTCTTGTAGGTGCTGACGGTCTTGTGGCTCAGGTGCATGACCCTGGCGATGTCCTTGTTGCTCATGCCGCGAGCCAGGTGCTGGCAGATGGTCAGTTCGCGATTGGAGAGTAAGTCGATCAGTTGTTTTTCGGTACTTTGCAGACTGTCCCGCGACACCGCTGGCAACTGGGTGAAATAGGTGTAGCCGGCCATGAGCGCGTGCACCGCTTCGTGCAAATGCCTCAAGTCGTTGGTTTTGGAGACATAGGCCAGGGCCCCGGCACGCATGCAACGCTCTTGAAAATGCTGCGGGTCCAGGGACGAGAAAACCAGCACCCGGCACGACTGATCACTGGCCCTGATTCGCTCCAGCACATCAAGCCCGTCGAGGGACGGCATGACCAGATCGAGCACCAACAGCTCCGGCGAATGCTCGCGCAACAGCGACATCACCTCGCTACCGTTCGACGCCTCAAAAATGCGTCTGAAGCCCTTCTGCTCAAGGACAATTTTGACTGCGGCCCGTACCACCGGATGATCGTCCACAATCAACGCTGACTTCATGGCAACTCCTTGTGCAAAGACATGACGACTGCACACCGAATACCACCGGGATTAGCCCGGTGTAGACGCAACGGCTGTGCAATGACTTTTGCATGGGAGATCAGGCAAAACCACCTGTCAGATCTGACAGTTCCGACGAACGGTCAACCCTGCTGTTGCTTGTACAACCGGGTCAACCAGGGTTGGTCTTCAGCCGGCATCGGCGGATCGACCACCGTCATCAAATGCACCAGGGTGCCCAGATCGGGCAGTACCCCATGGCTGACCTGAACCTTTTGTTGCGCACATCCCGGAATCGGCGGCAATTGGGCCCGCTCACCGTCATAGATCAAGGCGTAATGAACTTGCGGGTTGTTCAGAAAGAACCCCAACCAGTCCAGCGCCCCGTGCGCCATGGCGGCATTGACCACCACCAGATCGAACGGCTCGCAACCGTACTCCACCAGGGTCAGCAGTTCTTCGAGATTTTGCGCGGGTGCAACACGGAAGTAATCGAGTTGATTGAACAGCCGCTCGACTTTCATCCGATGGAAATGCTGCTCGTCGGCGATCAGTATTCGTAAGGCTTTATTCGGCATCATTGCCTCGGGAGAGTGAGAGATTCATGTCGCGCAAGGCTACGGAACACCTGTTGAATTTTCTGTAGGACCTTTCCTAAAAATCACTTCTCACCGCCCCACGCAAAGGCAACCATTGCAGCAAATCCTCACCGCTCATGGGTCGCGCGTACCAGTAGCCCTGCCCTTGGGTGCAACCCAGCGCCAACAATTGCTGGCGTTGCGCCTCGGTTTCGATGCCTTCGATGACCACCGACATCCCCAACGCCTCACCTAACGCCAGGGTGCTGCTGATCACGGCGCGGCAACGAGGTTCGTGTTCCAGGGTGCGGACAAATTCGGCATCGAGCTTAATCTCGTTGAACGGCAACTGACACAGGCGTTGCAGCGAGGAAAACCCGGCACCGAAATCGTCGATGGACAACCGACAGCCCATCATCCGCAAACGCACCAGGCTTTCGAGGCTGGTGGCCGGGGCCTCCAGCAGACCGCTTTCGGTGAGTTCAAACGTCAGGCTCGCGCCCACGGTGGCGTGCCGGGCCAGGATGTCCTTGATGGTGAACGTCAACTCGCTATTGGCCAGTTGCGAGGTTTGCAGGTTGAACGCCATGTTCAGCGTGAAGCCATGTTGCCTGGCCTGTTGTTGCAGGCTCAACGCCTGATCCAGTTGGGCAAACAGCAACTCATCCATCAACCCGCACCGCTCCAGCACCGGCATGAACACCGCAGGCGACAACACACCCTTGAGCGGATGCAACCAGCGGCATAGCACCTCGACCCCACACACGTCACCGGTTTGCAGGTTGAACTTGGGTTGATACCAGGCCTGCAATTGCCGGGCGGCCAGCGCCCCACGCACTTCCTGCTCGGTGGCCAGCTCCGGGATTTGCATCGACCAAGGCTTGGCAACCGGGCTGTTGAGGTATTTGTTCAACAATTGCGCCAGCACCTCACCATGCAACGGTTTGCCCACATCGCCGAGCAGCGCCAGGCCCGACAGCGACACCATCTGATGCACGGCCCGACGCAAATCCGCCGACAACACACTGCTGATGATGATCGACTTCACCTGCCCCGAAGCGCCGACCCGCTGCAAAAAGGCCAGGCCGTCCATGCCTTCCATCTGCAAGTCGCACAGGGCGATATCCACCGCGCCGACCGCGTCCAGGACCTCCAGCGCTTCGGCGCCGTCGCTGGCTTCGAATACCTCGTGGCAACCCAGCGTGCGCAACATGTTCACGGCGACGGAACGCTGAAAGGTGTGATCTTCGAGCACCAGGACACGCAGAGGCAGGTTAGGCATGGAAGGCGTCGACTCGTCGGTTGGGGTGCGACGATTGTCCAGGAACCACGGGGCAAGCTAATTAGGAAACGTCTGAAACTCTGTAGGAAACGTCCCATAAACCTTCTAGTGCCGGTAGAACTGGATCACCACTCAAGGCTTTGCATAAAAGCCTGGAGCGTTTGCCGATCCGGCGTACGAATGAGGCTCAGTTGTCGTCGGCACGAGGTAAACAGCAGCTCGGGCTTTTCCTGGCCGCGACGTGCGTCATGGATCAAACCGTGGCGGACCTGCGCATTGCGCATGAAAAACCGGTGAGGATCGGCACCGGCGCTGCTCAGTAACTCGCCGTTGATGATCAGCAGGTCGAATGCCTCGAAGGGTTCGTAGGAATAGTGGGTCAAGTCCAGAAGTTCGCGCAGGGAGGTCACCTGGGTGATACGTCGATAGCCCAGTTCGTTGAGGTGTCTGGCCATGCGTTGTTGCAGAAGTGGCTGGGGTTCGGCGATCAGGATGTGCAGGGGTTGAAGCGACATGGGTTTCGACTGGTTCGGGGTTTTCCTAACGCTAGACGAAACACCTTGAAACCGATGTAGGACGCTTCTGAAATGTGTCTTCAGCAGGTCCCACACCGATGTGGCATTGGCGCAACACCTGTGGCGAGGGAGCTTGCTCCCGCTGGGCTGCGAAGCGGCTCCCTTCGACGACGGCTTCGCCGCCGAACGGGAGCAAGCTCCCTCGCCACAACAGCGTTTTATTGCCAGCCAAACCGGCGAATGTAGAAGCCCTTCACCGCCTGGGTCAGGCTCATGTACGCCAGCAGAATCACCGGCAAAAACACGAAGTACAGCGACGGCAGCGCCTGCAGTTTGAAGTAGTGCGCGAACGGCCCCATCGGCAGGAAGATACCGATGGCCATGATGACCCCGGTCATGATCATCAACGGCATGGCCGCGCGGCTTTGCAGGAACGGGATCTTCGGTGTGCGGATCATGTGCACGATCAGGGTCTGGGTCAGCAGCCCCACCACAAACCAGCCGGACTGGAACAACGTCTGGTGATCCGGGGTGTTGGCGTCGAACACGTACCACATCAAGGCAAACGTGGTGATGTCGAAGATCGAGCTGATCGGCCCGAAGAACAGCATGAAGCGCCCGACGTCCGCCGGTTGCCAGCGTTGGGGTTTCTTCAGCATCTCGGCATCGACGTTATCGAACGGGATGGCAATCTGCGAAATGTCATACAGCAGGTTTTGCACCAGCAGGTGCATCGGCAGCATGGGCAGGAACGGGATAAACGCACTGGCCACCAGCACCGAGAACACGTTGCCGAAGTTCGAACTGGCGGTCATCTTGATGTACTTGAGCATGTTGGCGAAGGTCCGCCGTCCTTCCAGCACGCCCTCCTCCAGCACCATCAGGCTTTTTTCCAGGAGGATGATGTCGGCCGCTTCCTTGGCGATGTCCACCGCGCTGTCCACCGAAATGCCGATGTCCGCTGCGCGCAACGCCGGGGCGTCGTTGATGCCGTCGCCCATGAAGCCGACCACGTGACCGTTGCCTTTGAGCAGACGCACAATGCGTTCCTTGTGCGATGGTGTCAGTTTGGCGAAGACGTTGGTGGTTTCCACCGCCAGCGCCAGTTCGGCGTCGCTCATGCGTTCGACGTCGTTGCCCATCAGCAGGCCTTGTTGCTCCAGGCCGACTTCGCGGCAGATCTTGGCGGTGACCAGTTCGTTATCGCCGGTCAGCACTTTCACCGCGATGCCATGCTCGGCCAGCGCCCGCAGGGCCGGCGCGGTGCTTTCCTTCGGTGGATCGAGGAAGGCGACGTAGCCGATCAGGGTCATCTGTTGTTCATCGGCGATGCTGTAGACCGCCTGATCCTTGGGCGTGTGCCGCGCCGCCACGGCCACCACGCGCAAGCCTTCTTCGTTGAAAGACGCGGTGACTTCACGGATCCGCGCCAGCAGCTCATCGGTCAACGGTTCGTCGTTGTCGCCGTGGCGAACCCGGGTGCAACCGGCGAGGATTTCTTCCACCGCGCCTTTGCACACCAGCAAATGGTGCTGTTGATCATGCTCGGCCACCACCACCGACATGCGTCGGCGGGTGAAGTCGAACGGCACCTCATCGACCTTGGCAAACGCCGTGGCCACTTCCAGCTCCCGGTGCACTTCGACGTGTTGCAACACCGCCACGTCCAGCAGGTTTTTCAGGCCCGTCTGGTAGTAGCTGTTGAGGTAGGCCATTTCCAGTACGTCATCGGACTCTTCGCCCCAGACGTCCACATGCCGGGCGAGGAAGATTTTGTCCTGGGTCAGGGTCCCGGTCTTGTCGGTGCACAGCACGTCCATGGCGCCGAAGTTCTGGATCGCGTCCAGGCGCTTGACGATGACTTTCTTGCGCGACAGGAACACCGCGCCCTTGGCCAACGTCGAGGTGACGATCATCGGCAGCATTTCCGGGGTCAGGCCCACGGCAATCGACAGCGCGAACAGCAGCGCCTGCATCCAGTCGCCCTTGGTGAAGCCGTTGATGAACAACACCAGCGGCGCCATCACGAACATGAAGCGGATCAGCAGCCAACTGACCTTGTTCACGCCGTTCTGGAACGAAGTCGGCGCCCGGTCGGTGGCGCTGACCCGCTGGGCCAGGGCACCGAAATAGGTGCTGTTGCCGGTGGTCAGGATCACCGCAATGGCTGAACCCGACACCACGTTGGTGCCCATGAACAGAATGTTGTCCAGGTCCAGCGGGTTGGCGGTGTCGCGGTCCTGCTGGCGCGGGAATTTTTCCACGGGCATGGATTCGCCAGTCATCGCCGCCTGGCTGACGAACAGGTCCTTGGCGCTGAGTACCCGGCAATCGGCGGGGATCATGTCGCCGGCCGAAAGCACGATCAGGTCCCCGGGCACCAATTGCTTGATCGGCAACTCGATGCGCTGCGCGCCCTGGCGCAGCACGGTGGCGGTATTGCTCACCATGGCCTTGAGCGCGTCGGCGGCCTGGTTCGACTTGGCTTCCTGCCAGAACCGCAGCAAGGTCGAGAGCACCACCATGGAGAAAATCACCACGGCGGCCTTGATGTCTTCGGTGAACCACGACACCGCCGCCAACAAGGTCAGCAGCAGGTTGAACGGGTTTTTGTAGCAGTGCCACAGGTGCACCCACCACGGCAGCGGCTGTTCGTGCTCGACTTCGTTGAGGCCGAATTGCTCGCGCAGGGTGTCGGCTTCGAGTTCGCTCAAACCATCGCTGTGAGTGCCGAGGCTGTCCAGCAGATGGCCGGTGTCGCTGTTGGCGGCGGACACCAACGTCTGCGCCAGGGTCGGCGGTACTTCACGGCTGACCGTGGTGTCGTTGATGCTTTCCAGCAAGGCCAGGCGACGGAAGTGCCGGGCGATGTGGCGGGTGCGCAGGAATCCGGCGAAGAATTCCTTGAGCAAGGTCAGGTTCATGGCAGTTGCCCCCAGGTCAGCCGGGAAACCGTCGAGCAGGCGCGTCGAGTCGCCGCGATGACGACATGAAAGTCGAACATCACGCACGGTTCAGCGTCGATGAGAGGGACCTCGGGTATCGCGCCGCCACTGGCCGCGATCGGGATGCCGCTACTCGCTTGTCAGCAAGGTAACGGCACAAAAAAATTGCGCGTTAGCTTGCCGAGAAAAGGCCGGTCACTGAAACCGGCCGACGACTGTCACTCGAACAAGTACCCACTGTGGGTCTCCGCTATTGATGAAAACGCGCGAAGCTTACGCCCCGATTTCTGGAGAGTAAACGATGCTTGGGCGAGTGCCGGGGGAATCGGCAGGTTCTTCAGGAAGGGTTCAGGATGATGATCGTTCCCACGCTCTGCGTGGGAATGCAGCCCGGGACGCTCCGCGTCCCATTGGAACGCAGAGCGTCCCTGGAGGCATTCCCACGCGGAGCGAGGGAACGATCAGGGAGAGGGGTTAGCTGGCAGTGGCGAGTAACAAATCCATCACCGAACGAGTATGCCCACGGGACTTGCCATGGTCATGCAGCGACCCGGCAATCTCATCGGCGCGAATCGGCAGGATCGACAGCAAGGTATCGCTCAAGCCGTGGCTGGCCTGGCAGAAGCCCTGCATGTAGATGCCGGCCTTGCAGCGCTCGTCGGTGATCAGTTTGTAATGGCGGTCGACTTCGAAGTCGCCCAGGTACGCCTCCAGCGGCGCCAGCAGCTTGCGGTGCATCTGCCGCTCGTAACCGGTGGCCAGCACCACCGCGTCGTAATGTCGAACCGTGACTTCGCCCGTGGCATTGTTGCGTACCGCCAGCTCGATACCTTGCTCGGTGGCGGTGGCTTTCTCAATCGTGGTCAGGGTGCGGAACGCATGGCGCGCAATCCCGGAAACCTTCTGGCGATAGAAGATGCCGTAGATGCGTTCGATCAGGTCGATGTCCACCACCGAGTAGTTGGTGTTGTGGTACTCGTTGACCAGGCGCTCGCGCTCACTGCTGGCTTGCTGGAACACCAGGTCGGTGAACTCCGGCGAGAACACTTCATTGACGAACGGGCTGTCGTCCGCCGGCTTCAGGGCCGAGCCGCGCAGGATCATGTCCACCTGCACCGACGGGAAGCTGTCGTTCAGGTCGATAAAGGCTTCCGCCGCACTCTGCCCGCCGCCGATGATCGCGATGCTCATCGGTTGGTTGTCCACGCACGGCTGCTTGGCCATCTGCGCCAGGTACTGCGAGTGGTGGAACACGCGGCCATCATCCTTCAGCGCTTTGAACGCCTCCGGAATACGCGGGGTTCCGCCAGCGCTGACCACCACTGAACGGGTGGTGCGCACGTGTTGCTGGCCCTGAGTATCGCGGGAGATCACGCGCAGCGCTTCGACGTGCTGGTTGTGCAGCACCGGCTCAATGGTCAGCACTTCTTCGCCGTAGCGGCTCTGCTCGGTGAACTGCCCGGCGACCCAGCGCAGGTAGTCGTTGTACTCCATGCGGCACGGGTAGAAGGTGCCCAGGTTGATGAAGTCCACCAGGCGCCCGTGGTGCTTGAGGTAGTTGACGAACGAGTACGGGCTGGTCGGGTTGCGCAGGGTCACCAGGTCCTTGAGAAAGGAAATCTGCAACTCGCTCTGGGTCGACAGCGTGTTGCCGTGCCAGCTGTACGTGGCCTGCTTGTCGAGAAACAGTACATCCAGTTCACCCTGGCTCGGCACGCGCTCTTGCAGGGCGATGGCCAGGGCCAGGTTCGAAGGGCCGAAACCGATGCCGATCAGGTCGTGAACGATGGGCGATGCAATTGCCTGTGTCATTTCCAGTGTCCTCTGGATGAACCCCGGAGCAGCGGGGATAAAGCCTGGGTGACCTGACCGGCCTTGGGGGGACAGCAGATCGTCTGTTGAGTAGGAACGAGGACAATGAAAAAAAATTTAATGGGTGTGGATCAATGGGCGTCCCATTGCTTGATACGCACCCGGCAATGTTTCATGGCGTTGACGATGTGTTTTTCCACCAGCGCCCGGGAAATCCCCAGGTGTTCGGCGATCTCGGGGTGCGACAGGCCATCGATCTTGCGCAGCAGAAAACTCTCGCGGCACAGCCTGGGCAATTCCGCCAGCGCGCGCTGGAGCATGGCCAGACGTTGCCCGTGATCGAGGCTGGTATGCGGTGACGGCGTGAAGTAGCGCTCTTCGGTATCGAGCACTTCCAGGGATTCGACTTGCCGCAGGGCATTGCGCCGATGGTCGTCGATCACCAGGTTGAGCGCGGTGCGATAAAGGAAGGCCCGGGGCTGCTCGATCGGCGTGTCACTGGAACGCTCCAGTACCCGCAGATAAGCGTCATGCACCACATCTTCGGCCACCTGACGGTTGCCCAGCTTGGCGTTCAGAAAGCACACCAGCTCGCGATAGTAGTTTTCCAACATGACTCCCGGCCGCACGCAGGCGGTTTCTATCCTTGAGCCAGATCGGCGACCGCCAAATGAGCAGTAGCACGATGGTGGCAATTTGAGTCGCGTAATTTATAGTAATTCTCATATAGATTTAAAGTACTTGATCCATTTGCCGGAGAAATAGCCTGGTAGCGCAGCTGTAACCCCCTGTATCAAGGCTTAAATTCCCGGCCAGGGTTCTCGTTTACAGGACAGCTTCCCGTGTCTGTCGGCCGACCGACAGCGTCCAGTTGCGCGCCAAACGGTGTGCGCCGCCGCACGACGGGCCGATTTACTCTGGCTGGAACCCTGCATGAAACGTCCCCGTCCGACCCGACGCGCCCTGCTTGTAGCACTCTGCCTGATCCCCGCGATCGCGGTCGCCGCCTGGCAAGTGCTGCCCCCCGGGCGCGAAAAACTGGCCACGGCCCAGGTCACCCGCGCCACCATCGAAACCAGCGTGACCGCCCTCGGCACCCTGCAACCCCGTCGTTATGTCGATGTGGGTGCCCAGGCTTCGGGGCAGATCCAGAAAATCCACGTCGAGGCTGGCGATGAGGTCAAGGAAGGCCAGTTGCTGGTCGAGATCGATCCATCGACGCAGAAAGCCAAGCTCGATGCCGGGCGTTTTTCCATCGACAACCTCAAGGCCCAACTGCAAGAGCAGCGCGCCCAGCACGACCTGGCGCAGCAAAAATACCAACGCCAGCAGAATCTGGCCGCTGGGGGCGCCACGCGCGAAGAAGACGTGCAGACCGCGCGCGCCGAAGTGCGCGCCACCCAGGCCCGCATCGACATGTTCCAGGCGCAGATTCGCCAGGCCCAGGCGAGCCTGCGCAGCGACGAAGCCGAACTCGGCTACACGCGGATCTTTGCGCCGATGACCGGCACGGTGGTGGCAGTAGGTGCCCGGGAAGGCCAGACACTCAACGCACAACAACAAACTCCGCTGATCCTGCGCATCGCCCGTTTGTCACCGATGACCGTGTGGGCGGAAGTCTCCGAAGCCGATATCGGCCAAGTCAAAGCGGGCATGACGGCTTATTTCACCACGCTTAGTGGCGGCACCCGCCGCTGGAGCAGCACCGTACGACAGATCCTCCCGGTGCCACCGCGCCCGCTCGAACAATCCCAGGGCGGCAGTCCCACCAGTGGACGCAGCGGCGCCGAACGGGTGGTGCTTTATACCGTGCTGCTCGACGTCGACAACGCCGACAACGCGTTGATGACCGACATGACCGCCCAGGTTTTCTTCGTCGCGCAACAGGCGCAGAACGTCCTGACCGTACCGACCGCCGCACTGCAGAGAGGCTCCGAGACCGACACGCAGGTGGCACAAGTGGTCGCGGCCAACGGCGATGTGCAGCCGCGACAAGTGCGCACCGGCATCAGTGACCGACTGCGCACGCAGATCCTCAATGGCCTGGCCGAAGGCGATCACGTGCTGAGCGCCCCGGCCACCGGCAGTGGAGGCTGAATGCAAACGCCCCTGATTGACCTGCGCGGTATTCGCAAAGCTTACGGCGGCAATGACAGTCCCCTGGTGGAAGTGCTGCGGGGCATTGACCTGTCGATTCACGCCGGTGAATTTGTGGCGATTGTCGGGGCCTCCGGCTCCGGCAAATCGACGCTGATGAACATTCTCGGCTGCCTCGACCGCCCCACCAGCGGCGAATACCTGTTCGCCGGCGAAAACGTCGCCCGCCTCGACAGCGATGAACTGGCCTGGCTGCGCCGCGAAGCGTTCGGCTTCGTGTTCCAGGGCTATCACTTGATCCCTTCCGGCTCGGCCCAGGAAAACGTTGAAATGCCGGCCATCTATGCCGGCACCCCGGCGGCCGAACGTCACGCCCGCGCCGCCGCCCTGCTGGACCGCCTGGGCCTGGCCAGCCGCACCGGCAACCGCCCGCATCAGCTGTCCGGTGGCCAGCAGCAAAGGGTCTCGATTGCCCGGGCACTGATGAACGGCGGCCACATCATCCTCGCCGATGAACCCACCGGCGCCCTCGACAGCCACAGCGGTGCCGAGGTCATGACCCTGCTCGACGAGCTCGCCAGCCAGGGCCATGTGGTGATCCTGATCACCCACGACAGGGACGTCGCTCAACGCGCCAACCGCCTCATCGAAATTCGCGACGGCCTGATCATCAGCGACACCGCCGACGCCCCCTCGGCACCGCCGCGCAGCGCCAGGCCGGGCGCCTTGCAAGCCGTGGACCTGCGCCAGCGCCTGAGTGTCGGCAGCGAGAACACCGGGGCCTGGAAAGGTGAACTGGTGGATGCCGTGCAAGCGGCCTGGCGGGTGATGTGGATCAATCGCTTCCGCACCGCGCTGACCCTGCTGGGGATCGTCATCGGGGTCGCGTCGGTGGTGGTGATGCTGGCGGTGGGCGAAGGCAGCAAACGTCAGGTCATGGCGCAAATGGGCGCCTTCGGCTCCAACATTATTTATCTGAGCGGCGCCGCACCCAATCCGCGCACGCCGCCAGGGATCATCACCCTCGACGACGTCGCCGCGCTGGCGGCGTTGCCGCAAGTGCAACGCATCATGCCGGTCAACGGCGCGACGGCCGGCGTGCGTTTCGGCAACGTCGACCACACCAGCTATGTGGGAGGCAACGACACCAACTTCCCGGTCATTTTCAACTGGCCGGTGGTCGAGGGCCGTTACTTCACCCAGGCCGATGAGGACACTGGCGCCGCAGTTGCGGTGATCGGCAAAAAGGTCCGCGACAAGCTGCTCAAGGACGTCGCCGACCCCATCGGCCAATACATCCTGATTGAAAACGTGCCATTCCAGGTGCTTGGCGTCCTCGCCGAAAAAGGCTCCAGCTCCGGCGACTCCGACAGTGACAACCGCATCGCCGTGCCCTATTCGGCTGCCAGCGTGCGCCTGTTCGGCAACCGTAATCCCGAATACGTGGTGATTGCTGCCAAGGATGCCCGCAAGGTCAAGGAGGCCGAGCAGGCCATCGAACAAACGATGCTGCACCGGCACAAGGACAAAAAGGACTTCGAGCTGACCAACAACGCCGCGATGATCCAGGCCGAGGCCCGGACCCAGGGCACGCTGTCGCTGATGCTCGGTTCCATCGCGGCGATTTCGCTGTTGGTGGGCGGTATTGGCGTGATGAACATCATGCTCATGACCGTGCGCGAACGGACCCGCGAGATCGGTATTCGCATGGCCACCGGCGCCCGTCAGCGCGACATCCTGCGCCAGTTCCTCACCGAAGCGGTGATGCTCTCGGTGATCGGCGGACTCGCCGGGATCGGCCTGGCGTTGCTGGTCGGCGGCGTGCTGCTACTCAGCGATGTGGCTGTGGCATTCGAGTGGATCGCCGTGTTCGGCGCCTTCGGTTGCGCGCTGGTCACCGGTGTCATTTTCGGCTTCATGCCTGCCCGCAAGGCTGCCCGGCTCGACCCGGTCACGGCCCTTACCAGTGAATGATCGACCTATGAAAGCCCACTTGACCCTCCTGGCCGCCAGCCTTTTGCTGGCGGCCTGCAGCAACCCTGCGCCGCGTCCCGACAGCGGCTTGCAACCCCCCGCTGCGTGGCAGTCGCCGAATAACGCCGAGGCCGCGCACGGCAATCGGCAATGGTGGACCCACTTCGGCAGCCCGGAGCTGGATCGCCTGATCGAACAAGCGCGATTGGGCAGCTATGACCTCGCTGCCGCAGTTGCCCGCGTCCGGCAAGCCCAGGCCAGCGCGACCATTGCCGGTGCGCCCCTGCTGCCCGAGGTCAAGGCCGGACTCAATGGCAATCGCCAACGCCTGCTGCACGGCAAGGGCTACAGCCAACTGGACGTCAACCCGAACAATCGCTCACTCGATTACTACGACGCCGAACTCAGCGCCAGTTACGAAATCGATTTCTGGGGCGGCAAACAGGCCGCCCGGGACAGCGCCGTATTCGGTGTGCAGGCCAGTGAATTCGAGCGCGCCACCGTGGAGCTGACCTTGCAAAGCGGTGTCGCCAACAGCTACACCCAGACCCTGTCGCTGCGCGAACAGGCGCGGATCGCCGAGCTGAACCTGGCGAACGCGCAGAACGTCCTGCATCTGGTGCAAACCCGCTACGACGCCGGCAGCGCCACCGCACTGGAACTGGCCCAGCAAAAAAGCCTGGTCGCCGAACGGCAACGCACATTGCCACGGGTGCACCAACAGGCGCGGGAAGCCCTGATCACACTGGCCGCGCTGCTCGGCCAACCGGTACAAGGGTTGGCACTGTCGCCGCAACCGTTCGAGCAACTGCAATGGCCAGAAATCGCCAGCGGCGTGCCCAGCGAGCTGCTACGCCGCCGCCCGGACATCGCCAGTGCCGAAGCCAGACTCGCCGCGGCCCAGGCGGACGTGACGGTCGCCCGCGCGGCGATGCTGCCCAAGGTCACCCTCACTGCCAGCCTCGGCACCGGTGCCGATATGGCCTCGGACCTGCTGCGCACGACGTTCTACAACCTGTCCTCGGGGCTGGTGGCGCCGGTGTTCAACAATGGCCGCTTGAGCGCCGAGCGCGACAAGGCCACGGCGCGCCAGCAAGAGCTGCTGGAAACGTATCGCGGTGCAATCATTAACGGGTTCGCCGATGTCGAAAAAGCCCTCACCAGCATTCGCGGCCTCGACGAACAACGTCAGTGGCAAACCGAAGAACTGATCCAGGCACAAACCGCTTTCGACATCGCCCAGAGTCGTTACCAGGCAGGCGCCGAAGACTTGCTTACCGTGCTGCAGACCCAGCGCACGCTGTATGCCGCCCAAGACATGAATGTGCAACTGCGGTTGTCGCGGCTGCAGGCGAGCATTGCGCTGTACAAGGCGCTGGGTGGGGGTTGGCAGGTTATCTGACGGGGTGAATCCTGATACCCCTTTCGCGAGCCGGCTCGCGATTGAACGATAACGCGGACTGGAGGATTAAACCCTCCAGCCCTTGACCTTCAGATGTCGCGCATACCACGGCCGTTGCGGCACCTTGCGGAACAGGTCGGTCATGTTGTCTTCGTCGCCAAAGGTAATGCGCAGCGCCAGCTTCATGGTCTCCGGGTCCATCTCCACCGAGCGCCCGATCTGCAATCCCGCAACGGAACTGCAGCCATGGGTATCCGGCCCGAGCCACGGGTCATCGACTTCCACCCAACGCCCCGGCGCAAACCACGGCACGCCGTTGACTTCCAGGCGATTCAGCTCGCCCGGATGAAAGCGTTCATGGGCGCGGAACCAATCCTCGATGCGATCATCGATCCAGCCGTGGAAACGCCAGAACACCGGGTTCACATGAGACGAAAACGGATCGCCGAGAAAGTCGTTTTCCGGGGCGTACCAGCGGGCGGCGAAGTCCGCCTGATCTCGGGCCATTGGCACCGCGATGTCGTTGGAGGGGTCACGCGCCACCGACGCCCAGCGCATGTGCAGCCAGTCGTGCAAGCCCAGTTCGACTTCCGAACCGAACTGGCCCAGGGTCAGCTTCGATAGATAACGCGGGTCACGGTACTGCGACTCCCAGACCTGGAAGTTGCTGTGGTAGGTCTCGGCGGCTTTGATGTCGCTGACCCACTTGGTGTATTCGTCGTCGCCCTCCGTCAACCAGGTTGGCGGCAACGCGTTGCCATCGTGGTTGTCGAAATAACGGGCGAAACCCTGGCGGTCGCGCTCCAGCTCGGGTTGCGGCATCGGGAAGGCCGACCACGACGGTAGATCCTGTTTGGAACGAGCCAGCCCCAGCATGCGCCGGTGCATGAAGAAAAAGTCGATGCCGGAGCCGTTGCGATCCTTGCGCGGGCCGCGGGCATCGCGTTCCTTGTCTCGTGGGCCGGGTTGCCAGCCGATGCCGCGCAACGCGTCGCGCTTTTTTTCCGAGAGCTTGTGCCATTTGTCCCGGGACGCATGCCACAGCTGATGAAACAAACGGTGCTCGGGCGCCACCAGCCACGCCAGCAGCTCCGGGTTCAGGCCGGTTCGCTCCCGCGCCTCGGGAAACCGCCGCTTGATCGCGATAAAACGGTTGTCGAGGTCCGGCAACGCAAGCGGCCGATCAAGACGCATGACCTGACCGCTGAACGTGCCGCTACCGGCATTGCCGAACGCCGCCCAGACCTCGTCGAGTTTGACTTTGAATTCATAAACGGGCGGCGCCATCGGCGTGTCGGTGCGTATCAGCCGCCAGTACAACTCGGCGCCATTGCCCGGCGCCAGATCACCGATCACTTGATAAACCGGCGCCTGTTCAGCGCGCAGCCGGGTACCGGTGTCGAGGTAGCCGCGCATACCGCGCCCGCGGTGGGCGATGTCAATAAACAGCTCCAGCCCCTCGTGCGGCAGGCTTTCGAGCCCGGCGTCGGTGCCGCTGAAACGGATATCCCAGACCCCGCGCAGGCTGTCAGCCAGGTGTTGACCGGCAGTGTCCGCCAGATCGACCGTGGCCTCCCCCGGGGTAATGGGCTCTTCCTCGCGGGTCAGCTCACGATGTGCATAAAAAACGGCAGGCAGCGCAGCGCCCGTGAGTGCCAGGCCCGCCATGAACCAGCGTCGAGAAATCGTCATTGCCCTACCTGTGTCAGCCATGAAGCAGGCTTTATCCAAGCTAGAACGTTTGTTCGCGGGGGAAATTTATGGCCACCGTGAAAGAGAGTGCCCATCGCTCACAGCGATGTTTTCAGCGCGCACCTAAATTCCCTCGCCAGCCGCTCGTTCTTCCCAGATAGCAAAGGCCCCTGCGCCTGTACCTCGACGGCGAACCTGACTGAGATGGCAATGACAAAAACTCGTTCGAAAAAGGCTGTGTACCTTGGCCTGCCACTGGCCCTGGCCCTCGGTGCAGGTGCTGGCTTCCTGGCCTGGGATTACTGGTTCCGGGACAACCCCGGCTATCCGGTCAAGGTGATGAAACAGGCCAGCGAACTGCAGGAGCGGATCCTCTCTTTCGACAGCCACATCACCGTACCGCTGAGCTTTGGCGCCCATGGCAACGAGGCCGACAAGGATGGCTCCGGCCAGTTCGACCTGGTCAAGGCCAGCCGCGGGCGCCTGTCCGGCGCCGCGCTCACGGTGTTCGGCTGGCCGGAAATGTGGAACGGTCCGAATGCCCCGCACCGCCCCACCGAGGGTTTTGTCGAAGAAGCTCGCAATCAGCAGGAGGTGCGCTACAAGATCATCTCCGGGCTGGTGCGCGACTTCCCAAACCAGGTCGCGATCGCCTACACCCCTGACGACTTCCGCCGCCTGCACGGCGAAGGCAAGTTCGCCATTTTCATCAGCATGCTCAACGCCTACCCGCTGGGTAATGACCTGAGCAAACTGGACCTGTGGGCCGCCCGCGGCATGCGCATGTTTGGCTTCAGCTACATCGGCAACAACAGCTGGGCCGACTCCTCCCGGCCGCTGCCGTTCTTCAATGATTCGCCCGATGCCCTCGACGGTCTGTCGGACATCGGCAAGCAAGCGGTGCACCGGCTCAACGACCTGGGCGTGATTATCGACGTCTCGCAGATGTCGACCAAAGGCCTGGAGCAAGTGGCGCAATTGAGCCGCACGCCGATGGTCGCCTCGCACTCGGCGCCCCGGGCGTCGGTGGACATCCCGCGTAACCTCAGCGACAAGGAATTGCAGCTGATCAAGAACAGCGGCGGCGTGGTTCAAGTGGTGGGCTTCTCGCAATACCTCAAGCCGCTGACCCAGAGTACCCAGGACAAACTCAACGCCCTGCGCGCACGTTTCGACCTGCCGCCCTTGCCTGACCTGGCCATGGCGCTGATGCCGGGCGATCCGATTATCACCGCCTGGTCCGAACAAAAACTCGGTCAGTACGCCAGCGGCCTGTACGCGATTCTCGAAGAAGAACCCAAGGCAACGCTCAAGGACCTCGGCGATGCGATCGACTACACGGTGCGCAAGATCGGCATCGACCATGTCGGCATCGCCTCGGACTTCAACGACGGTGGCGGGATCAAGGGTTGGGAAAACGTTGGCGAAATCCGCAACGTCACCGCCGAGCTGATTCAGCGCGGTTACTCCGAAGCCGATATCGCCAAGCTCTGGGGCGGCAACTTCCTGCGGGTCTGGGAACAGGTACAAAAAGCCGCGAAGCCAGCGCTGTTATCTCGCCAGGATTCAGCCAAGCCATGAGTGATCGTCGCACGTTTCTGAAACAGGCCGGCGTTCTGGCCGCCGGCCTGCCGCTGGGCGCCAGCCTCGGTCACCCGGCGCTCGCCGCCCCCCAGCCAGCCCTGCCCCGGGACAAGTGGGCGCAATTGCGTCAACTGTTCAACCAGGACCCGGACTGCATTCACTTCGCCAACTTTCTGGTGACCTCGCACCCAAGGCCTGTGCGCGAGGCCATCAACCGGCATCGCGCGGCGCTCGACCTGAATCCGGGGCTGGCCATGGACTGGGAGCTCGGTGTGACCGAGCAGCGTGAAGAAAACGTGCGGATCTGGGCCGGCAAATACCTGCAGGCCACACCGAAGCAGATTGCCCTCACTGGCAGCACCACCGAAGGTTTGGCGATGATTTATGGTGGCGTGCACGTGCGCCCCGACCAGGAAATCCTGACCACGGTTCACGAGCATTACTCGACCCGCAACATCCTCGATTTTCGCAATAAGCGCGACGGCACCCAGGTGCGCAAGATCACGCTGTTCGACAACCCGCAGAGTATTTCGACGGATCAGGTCCTCGACACCATCAACCGCAATATCCGCCCGCAAACCCGAGTGCTCGGCATGACCTGGGTGCATTCGGGCAGTGGCGTGAAGCTGCCGATCAGCGACATTTCGCGCCTGGTGGATGAACACAATCGGCAACGCGACGACAAGGACCGGATCATCTACGTGGTCGACGGCGTGCATGGTTTTGGGGTCGAAGATCTGCGTTTCCCGGCCATGAACTGCGATTTTTTTATCGCCGGCACCCACAAATGGATGTTCGGACCACGCGGCACCGGTCTGGTGTGCAGCCGCAGCGAAGAGCTGAAGTACGTCAGCCCGAGCGTGCCGACGTTCTCCGAAGCCACGCATTTCTCCAACACCATGACCCCGGGCGGTTATCACGCTTTCGAACACCGCTGGGCCGTGGATGAAGCCTTCAAGTTGCACCTGGAACTGGGCCCGGCCGAGGTGCAGGCGCGCATCCATCAGCTCAACAGCTACTTGAAGCAACGCCTGCAGGAGCAACCTCAGATCGAACTGGTAACCCCGGCCGATCCGCAGTTTTGCGCCGGGTTCAGTTTCTTCCGGGTCAAGGACCAGGACAGCGATGAAGTGGCCGCGTACCTGATGAAAAACCGCGTCATCAGCGACGCGGTCAGTCGTGACGTCGGCCCGGTGATACGCACCGCGCCCGGCCTGCTCAACACCGAGAACGAAGTGGACCGGTTCATGGCGATCCTCGGCAAAAAGCTGAAGGCCTGAACCGCCGCCACAGGGTTGCGTGGCGCCCCGCTCTTTGCAGACACAGCTTCCTTTACTAGAGACGACTTATGAAAAAGCCCCTCCTGTCATCCTCCCTCAAGACCTTGTCAGCCCTGGCGCTGACGGCCCTGCTCGGCAACCTCATGCCCGCTGTCGCCCAGGCCTCCACCCCGCCGGCACCGGGCAACGTGTTCAAGGACTGCAAGGACTGCCCGGAAATGGTCGTGCTGCCCACCGGCAGCTACACCATGGGCACGCCGGACGATGAGGTCGGACGCGAGCCGGATGAAGGCCCGCGCCACGAAGTGACCTTCACCAAACCCTTCGCCATCAGCCGCTTCCAGGTGCTGGTCAGCGAATGGGACGCCTACGTCAAGGCCACCGGGAACAAACCCTACGATTTCGATGATCGTCCGGGCCGCCGCTGCACGGCCGGCAAACCGACCTTCGCGCAAACACCACGGGACCCGGCGGTGTGCATGAACGTTGCCGAAGCCCAGGGCTACATTGACTGGCTGTCGAAGAAAACCGGCCAGGCCTATCGCCTGCAGAGCGAATCGATCCGCGAATACGCCGCCCGTGCAGGCAGCACGGGTTCATTCCCGTTCCCGTTCGATGAAGGTGCCGACTATCAGATTTCCAGACACGCCAACACCTACGGCGCTGCCGATGGCTACAACTTCACCTCACCGGCAGGCACCTTCCCGGCCAACGCATTCGGCGTGTACGACCTGCACGGCAACGTCTATGAATGGACCGCCGATTGCTACCACAAGGACTATTCCGGCGTACCCACCGACGGCAGCCCGTGGGTGCAGGCCAACTGTGAACGCCAGGTCATGCGCGGCAACGATTGGGGCGAAGCCCCGGTGTTCTCCCGTTCCGGCAATCGCAACAGCAGTTGGCCGACCAGCAAAGGCGACTGGCTGGGCTTTCGCGTAGTCCGCGATCTCTGATGCAACCCCTGACGACCGTAGCCTTGTCTGCGGTCGTTTAAAGAAACAGCGCAATCGTTCGTTTTTCCAAGTACCGGCACTCCCTCCGCATCGAAGCAGGAATCCTCCATGACCAAGCCAACGCGTGGGGCGATCAACGAATTGTTCGCCCTGCTCAAGCCCTTCCGCCTGATCGTCTCTGTGTCCATCGTGCTCGGCATGATCGGAGGCCTGAGCGTCACCGTGTTGCTGGCGACCATCAACAACGCCCTGCACTCTGCCGACGGCCTGACCCGCACCGTGGTCATGATCTTCGCCGGCCTGTGCGTCGTGGCGTTGCTGACCCAGATCCTGTCCGACATCGGCACCAACTATGTCGGCCAACACATCATTGCCAGGCTGCGCAAGGAACTGGGGGAGAAAGTGCTGTCGGCGCCGATCGACCAGATCGAGCGCTACCGCAGCCACCGCTTGATTCCGGTGCTGACCCATGACGTGGACACCATCAGCGACTTCGCCTTCGCGTTCGCACCGCTGGCCATTTCACTGACCGTAACCTTCGGTTGTCTCGGCTATCTGGCCATGCTGTCCTGGCCGATGTTCCTGATGATGCTGGTGGCGATTGCCATCGGCACCACGATCCAGGCGATTGCCCGGGCCAAGGGCATGCGCGGTTTTTATGCCGCGCGGGACTCCGAGGATGAACTGCAAAAGCATTACAACGCGATTGCCGAAGGCGCCAAGGAACTGCGTATCCATCGCCCGCGGCGCCAGCGCATGTTCGTGGCCGGTATCCAGAAAACCTCGGAAAAAATCTGCGACACCCAGATCAAGTCGATCAATACGTTCGTGATCGCCAAGTCGTTCGGCTCGATGCTGTTCTTCGTGGTGATCGGCCTCGCGCTGGCCCTTCAATCGTTCTGGCCGAGTTCCGACAAAGCGGTAATGAGCGGTTTTGTGCTGGTGCTGCTGTACATGAAAGGGCCACTGGAGCACTTGGTCAGCACCCTGCCGATCATCAGCCGGGCGCAGATTGCCTTCCGCCGGATTGCCGAGCTGAGCGAGCAGTTTTCCTCGCCAGAGCCGCACCTGCTGCTGCAAGACCAGGGCCGCAAGGCCGGGCCGGTGAACAGCCTGGAGTTAAGCAACGTGCGCTACGCCTTCCCTGCCGTGGAAGGCAGCGAACCGTTCCGTCTCGGCCCGGTGAATCTGCGAATCGAACAAGGCGATATCGTCTTCATCGTCGGCGAGAACGGCTGCGGCAAGACCACCCTGATCAAACTGCTGCTGGGCCTGTATGCGCCGACCGAGGGTGAGATCCGCGTCAACGACCAGCCGATCACGGCGTTGAACCGTGACGATTACCGACAGAACTTCACCACGGTGTTTGCCGACTACTACCTGTTCGACGACCTGATCCAGGGCGATCAACAAGTGCCGCAGGATGCCACGCGCTACCTCGAACGCCTGGAGATCGCGCACAAGGTCAGCGTCCGCGACGGCGCCTTCAGCACCACCGACCTGTCCACCGGGCAACGCAAGCGCCTGGCGCTGGTCAATGCCTGGCTCGAGGAGCGTCCGGTGCTGGTGTTCGATGAATGGGCGGCCGATCAGGACCCGACGTTCCGACGGATTTTCTACACCGAGTTGCTGCCCGACCTCAAGCGACTGGGCAAGACCATCATCGTGATTTCCCACGATGACCGCTACTTCGACGTCGCCGATCAACTCGTACGCATGGAGGCTGGCAAGGTCAAAAGCGAACTGCAACCTGCTTGATTGAAGACGCCGCGGATCAACCGGAAAAATAGTTTTCCGGTTTACCGCGGCGTCCTCGTCTTAATGAGATGAATAAGAACCATTAACAACTATACCTGCCAAGGTCTTAACCTCATGTCCGCATCCCGTTTCATGCTCCGCCCTCTGACCCGAGCCTTGCTGCTGCAAGGCGCAACGCGCTCCCGACTGGCCAGCACCGGCCTCGGCCTGGCGATGTCCATGGCCATGACGCCGTATGTTCAGGCCCAGGAATGGACCTTGAACATCCCGGCCCAGCCGTTGGCCCAGGCCCTGCAAGTGCTGGGTCAGCAGACCAGCCTGCAAATCATCTACAGCCCTGAAAGCATCCAGGGCCTGCGTTCCAGCGCACTCAACGGTCGTTATAACGACGATGATTCGCTCAGTGCGTTGCTCAAGGGCACCGGCCTGCGTCACCAGCGCGATGGTAACTCCGTGACCTTGCTGGCACCCGCAACCGGCAACGCGATGGAACTGGCGCCGACCAGCGTCACCGGTCAGCAACTGGCAGCCACCACCGAGGGCAGCAACTCCTACACCACGGGTGCGGTGACCATCGGCAAGGGTGAACACTCCCTCAAGGAAACCCCGCAATCGGTCACGGTGATGACCCGCAAGATGCTCGATGACCAGAACCTGAACACCATCGAACAGGTCATGGAAAAGACCCCGGGCATCACCGTCTACGACTCGCCGATGGGCGGCAAGTATTTCTATTCCCGCGGTTTCCGCATGACCGGCCAGTACCAATACGACGGCGTGCCTCTGGACATCGGCAGCAGCTATGTGCAGGCCGACAGCTTCAACAGCGACATGGCCATTTACGACCGCGTCGAAGTGCTGCGCGGCGCGGCCGGGATGATGAAAGGGGCCGGTGGCACAGCGGGTGGCGTCAATTTCGTGCGCAAGCGCGGCCAGGATACCCCGCACACTCAACTGCAATTGTCCGCGGGCACCTGGGACAACTATCGCGCCCAGGTTGACACCGGCGGCCCGCTGAATGACTCCGGCACCATCCGTGGACGCGCCGTGGTCACCCAGCAGACGCGCCAGTACTTCTACGACGTCGCCAGCCGCAAGGATCAAATCTACTACGGCGCCCTGGACTTCGACCTCAGCCCCGACACCACGCTGGGCCTGGGCATCTCATATGAAGACGTCGATGCCACCCCGTGCTGGGGCGGTCTGCCGCGCTACGCCGATGGCAGCGACCTGCACCTCAAGCGTTCCACTTGCCTGAACACCGCCTGGAACAACCAGCGCAGCAAGCGAGCCACCTACTTCGGCGACCTGACCCACCGCTTCAACGACGACTGGGCACTGAAAGTGGCCGGGGTCTACTCGCGCAACACCCAGGACATGGAATATGCGTTCCCGAGCGGTTCGGTGCCGGTCGGCGCCACCAGCTCCAACACTCTGATGCTGGGCAGCACGTACGACTACGATCAGGTCGACTACGGTTTCGATACCTACGTAGACGGCAAATTCGAGGCGTTCGGCCTGGAGCACGAACTGACCGTCGGCGCCAACGCCAGCCGTTCCCACAAGGACGACTTCTACGCCGTGGCCGCCCTGCCCCAGCGCCAGAACGTCCTGAACCCTGATCACCACCTCCCGAAACCCGACGATAGCTATTACCTGGCGAATGCGTCCCGCGGTGGTCCGGTGGACATGCGCATCGAGCAATATGGCGTCTACTCCACCGCTCGCCTGAAGCTCGCCGAACCGCTGACCTTCGTATTGGGCAGCCGCGTGAGCTGGTACAAATCCGAAACCGACTCCGTTCAGTTCTTCCGCGGTGAAGGCACGCCCGTCAACACCAAGGCGACTGAAACCGGACAAGTCACACCGTTTGCCGGGTTACTGTTCGACATCAACGACAACCTGACGGCCTACGCCAGCTACTCGGACATCTTCACCCCGCAGGGCGGCTACAAGACCCTCAACGGCAGCACCCTCAAGCCGTTGATTGGCCAGAGCTATGAACTGGGGATCAAGGGCGCCTGGTACGACGGTCGCCTCAACAGTTCCTTCAACCTGTTCCGCACGATCCAGAAAGACGCCGCCCAGGACGACCCGGCGTGCGAAGACGGCAGCTGCTCCATGAACTCCGGCAAGGTCCGCGCCCAGGGCTTCGAAGCGGAAGTCAGCGGTGAAGTCATTGATCGCCTGCAACTGCTGGCCGGCTACACCTACACCCAGACCAAGGTGCTGGAAGACGCCGATGCCAGCCAGGACGGCCTGTCATACAACTCGTATGTGCCGCGCCACCTGCTGCGCGTATGGGGTGACTACAGCCTGAGCGGTCCGCTGGATCGTGTAACGATTGGCGCCGGCGTCAACGCCCAGAGCGATAACTACCGCACCTCGCCTACCAGCGGCAAAAAGATCACTCAGTCCGGCTATGCCGTCTGGAACGGTCGCATCGGCTACCGCATCGATGACACCTGGTCGGTGGCACTCAACGGCAACAACCTGTTTGACAAGCGCTACTACTCCACCATCGGTACCGAAGGCTTCGGTAACTTCTATGGCGATCCGCGCAACTTCGTGATGTCGGTCAAAGCCGACTTCTGATACCCCCCATAAAAAACGCCCCGCATTGCGGGGCGTTTTTTTATGCCTGTGTCTTGGAACCCACCCAACGCTGCTTTTAGCGTTTATGAGGGGGCCGGTTTGCTCGCCAAAGCGGTGTTCCAGCCGATATTGATGTCGCCTGATACCCCCTCTTATCGCGAGCAAGCCCACCGGGAGCGGTGTTAATTCCGGTTTACTGCAAATGCCGGCTCAGCGCACGGCTCAAGGTTTCGTGCACGGCCAGGACATCCGGCATCACCGAGGCCATGCGCAGCAAGTCATGGGTCAGACCGGGGCAATGTTCGAGCTCTACACTGACGCCCTGCTCACGCAGTTTGTCGACATACGCCTGGCCTTCGTCCAGCAACGGATCGAAGCCGGCCAGCAGCACAATTGCCGGCGCCACACCGCGCACATCCTCGGCCAGCAGCGGCGAGAAGCGCCAGTCCAGGTAGTCTGCCGGCGTGCGGGCGTAGTGCTGGTAGAACCAGTCCAGCGTCTCGTCCTCCAGCAAATAACCTTCGCTGAACAAGGCCCGCGAATCACGGGTGCGCGAGGCATCGGTGACCGGGTAACACAGCAATTGGGCTTTCGGCGCGATGGCCACGGTGTGCGGCTGGACCACCGCCTGCAACGCCAGCACTGTGGCCAGTGTCGCCCCGGCGCTGTCGCCGCCAAACGCTACGCGACTGACATTCAGACCCAGTGCGAGCGCGTGCTCGGCCAACCACGATAAAGCGTCCTCGCCATCCTCCAGCGCCGTCGGGAAGCGGTGTTCCGGCGCCAGGCGATACCCCACCGAGAGCACGGCACACGGCGTGCGCCGGCAAAACTCGCGGCAGACGCCATCATGGGAGTCCAGGCTGCCAACCACAAACCCGCCGCCGTGAAAGTACACCAACACCGGCATCGACGCCGGCGCACCGTTGGGCCGATACAAACGCAAAGCCAGAGGTGCGCCATCGCGGGCCGGCGTGTTGACCTCCAGCACCTCAAGGTCCTGGGGCGCGGGCCAGCGCAACTGCGCGGTGGTTTGTTCGAAGGTGTCCCGGGCCTGGGCCGGGGTCAGTTGATGCATGGCCGGCAAGCCCGCGTCCTGGCTGTCTTGCGCCAGGTCGAGGAAGGCTTCCAGATCAGGGTGTAACGCCATCGATAAAATCCTCGTACCCACAAAATAGAAAAACGGTGGGAGCGAGCCTGCTCCCACAAGATTGCCGGCTGACGACCGATCAATTGACCCGCGCCATGCAATGCTCGATCAACGCTTCCAGCTCGTGCTGATAGCCCTGCATGAAGCCGTCCATGGTCTGTGCCCGGTAGCGCTGGGTGCTGTAGATGCAGCGCAATGCCAACTGACCGTCATAGACCTGGCCGACGATTTCCAGCCAGTTGCCCAGGTTCGCCTTGAGGCTGTAGTTGTCGCCGGTTTCCTCCAGTGCCGGCACCAGCAGCGCCTGTTCATCGAAGCTCTGATCAAACTGCCCCAGGTAGTTGAACGTCACGCGGGCCTGCGGCAGCCCGGCCAACTGGGTGGCCAGTTGCGAACCGGCGAGATGACGCAACACGCCATAACCAATGCCCTTGCCCGGCACCGCGGCCAGTTGCGCCTGCACATTGATGATCGACGCACCGATGTCCTCGCTCGGGTTCAGGCGCACCGGGAACATGCTGGTGAACCAGCCCAGGCTGCGGCTCAGATCGATGCGCTCGAACAGGTCTTCGCGACCGTGCCCTTCCAGCAGAATCAGCGCCGATGACTGTTCGCTCCAGCGGCACAATGCACGGCTGAGTGCGGTCAGCAGCAAATCGTTGATCTGCGTGCGATAGACCGCCGGGGCCTGCTTGAGCAACTGTTCGGTGTGCTCGCGGGACAACTTGAGCCGCGCCTGCGCCTGCTGCCGCACCTGGTTCTTGCCTCGCAGGTTGTCGCACGGCAGATCCACGCCTGGCTGATCGAGTTGCTCCAGCCAATACCCGAGTTCTTGCTCGGCAATCACCGGTGCCTGCGCCTGCAAGGCCTCGGCAAATGCTCGATAGCTGCTGGTGCGAATCGGCAACTGGGGTTCAAGGCCCATGACGCAAGCCTCGTACGCCACTTTCAGATCGTCGAGCAGAATCCGCCAGGACACCGTATCGACCACCAAATGGTGAATGACCATCAACAGCCGTGCCTGGCCGTCCGGCAACGCGATGTGCACCGCGCGCCAGGCCGGGCCGTCATCGAGTTTAAGGCTGCGCTGGGTCAGGTTCGCCAGGGCTTCAACCTGCTCGCTGTCCTGCGCCTCGCGCCGCCACAGCAGCGGCTCGCGTTGATCGGTCGGCGCCGCGTATCGCTGCAACCAGCGCCCGCCTTCCTGGCAGAAGCGCAGGCGCAGCGAATCGTGGTGTTTTTCGATCCAGCCCAAGGCGTGTTCCAGTGCATCCAGGTCCAACGCCTGACGCGCACTCAACAACAGCGACTGGTTGTAGTGGTGCGCCTCGGACATGCCTTCGGCGAAGAACCACTCCTGGATCGGCAACAGGTTGAACAGGCCTTCGCTGGCCACATGGGTGATGTCCTCCGACAGCTGTTGCGTGGCCGGTTTCGCCCCGTCCTGCTCGACAATCCCGGCGATGGTTTGCAGACGCATCAGGTCGCGCAGCTTCAGGTCCATCTTCAACGTCGGGTGGTTGCGCACCCGGGAAATCACTTGCAGGCTGAGAATCGAATCACCGCCCAGTTCAAAGAAGTTGTCGCTGATACCGACCTGCTCCACCTGCAGCACCTGGGCCCAGATCTCGGCCAGCAGTTGCTCCTGTTGATTGCGCGGCGCGACATAGTCTTCGCTTTTGAACTCCGGCTCTGGCAGTGCCTTGCGGTCCAGTTTGCCGTTGGGCGTGACCGGGAAAGCGTCGAGGCAGACAATCTGCGCCGGCACCATGTACTCCGGCAGCGTCGCCCGCAGACCGGCCTTGAGCGCATCGCCCAGGTCCTGTCCGTCAGGGGTGACGACGTAACCGATCAACTGCTTGCCACTGGCATTGTCCCGGGCGATGACCAGCGCATCGCTGACCTGCTCGAGTAGCCGCAAGCTGGCCTCGACTTCACCCAGCTCGATACGGAACCCGCGCACCTTGACTTGATGGTCGATACGCCCGACGTAGTCGAGCACGCCGTCAGGCCGCAGACGCACCAGGTCGCCGGAGCGGTAGAGCCGCTCGCCGGCCGCGAACGGGTTGGGCACGAAGCGCTCCCCGGTCAGGTCCGGCCGATGGTGATAACCACGGGCGATACCGTAGCCGCCAATGTACAACTCGCCGGAAAAACCGGGCGGCAGCGGATTCAGGTCTTCGTCCAGCACATACAGCGAGCGACCACCCACGGCTCGGCCAATCGGTGCATAAGCCGCTTCACAGCGCTGGCTTACCGGCACTTTCCACAGCATCGGCGTGACCACCGTTTCCGTCGGGCCATAACCGTTGGTGAAGTACTCGGGGCGCAGCGCCGCCTTCACTTGTTCGAACGTCTGATCCGGCACCGCGTCGCCACCGAAGCAGTAGATGCGCACGGGCGGTGGCGCGATGCCACTGGCGGCGGCGTATTCGGCCAGTTGCTTGAGGTAGGCCGGCGGGAAGCAGGCAATCGTCACACCGTACTCGTGCAGGGCCTGATAAGTCTGTTCGGGGGTCCACAGGCAACCGTCACGAATCACCAGGCGACCACCGCTGTAAAGCGTACTCAACCAGCGTTCATGGGCACCGTCGAAGGCGAAGGACATGAAGTGCAATTCGCAACTGTCGGTGTCCATTTCATACAGCTTGGCGATCGCCTGGCAATGCATGCTCAACGGACCCTGGGTCACCGCGACGCCTTTTGGCCGACCGGTGGAACCGGAGGTGTAGACCAGATAGGCCAACCCCTGCTCCTGGACGCGGCAAACAGGGGCCGCATCGGTGTAACGGGTTTCGTCGAGGTGATCGATTTCCAGGCGCAGCAGGCCTTCGGCGGCCGGCAACGTGCCGCGCAGGCTGCTTTGAGTCAACAGCAGCGCCATCCGCGAATCTTCGATCATGAACGCCAGGCGCTCCGGCGGATAATCGATGTCCAGTGGCACATAGGCCGCCCCGCTCTTGAGCACCGCGAGGAAGCTGACCACCATTTCCAGGGATCGCGGCAGTGCCACGCCGATGACCACTTCCGGGCCGGCGCCGTGTTCGATCAGGCAATGCGCCAGACGATTGGCCCGCTGTTCGAGTTCGCCATAGCTGAGGCTCAACCCGGCACATTGCAGCGCGATCGCCTCGGGCTGGTGCAGCGCATGCTGGCTGATCAGTTGCGGCAACAGCGTCGCCTGATGATCAGCGGCCGGTTCTGCGCTCCAGGCCTGCATCGCGTGCCACTGCTCGCAGGACAAACGCTGCAAGTTACCCAGGCGTTCGTAAGGCGCGCTCATCATCGCCTCAAGGGTGTTTTCCATTGTCAGGCGAATGCCTTCCACGGCCTCGGCGCTGAAGTGGCTGCGCAGGTACAGGTACTCGATGGACAACTCGTCGCCGAGCATCACCGCCAGGTCCATCGGCACGTTGGTCACACCATGGCCGATGGATTTTCCGAAGGTCAGCTCCGTGTCGTTTTCCTCTTGCAAGCGGTCATCGATCGGGAAGTTCTCAAACACGATGATGCTGTCGAACAAGCCCTGGCCGCCCAGGTTGGACCAACGCTGCACATCAGCCAGCGGGACCTGGGAATAATCGCGAATGTCCAGGTTGCAGGCCTGGACCTGGTTGAGCCAGTCGGCCAGGCGCTGATCCGGTTCCGGGGTCTGGATGATCGGTAAGGTGTTGATGAACAGCCCAAGCATGTTGCCGACATTCGGCAGGCTCTCGGGACGCCCGGACACCGTGGCGCCGAAGGTGACCGTGCGCTGGCCGGTGTAGCGCTGCAACAGCAACAGCCACGCGCCCTGGATCAAGGTGTTGGGGGTGATCCGCAGGTCGCGGCAGAACTGTTGCAAGCGCGCGGTCTGCGACGTGTTCCAGTTCGAATAAATCGCATCGTGCCCGGACACATCGGCCGAGAAGCGCGGGTGCATCGCCTGGCTCAGCGCCGTCGGTTCGTTGACCGGCGCCAGGCGGGCTTTCCAGAACACCTCCTGGGCATCCTGGTCCTGGGCTTGCAGCCAGCCGATGAAGTCGCGGTAACGCCCGTTCTCTCCACTGACCTGACCTTTGGAGTAGTACTGCAACACCTCACCGAACAGCCGCGAACTGCTCCAGCCGTCCATCAGAATGTGGTGGCTGGTCCAGATCATCTGGAACTGCTCGTCACTCAGGCGCAGCAACGTTACCCGCTGAAGACATGCCTTCGACAAGTCAAATGCGTTCGCACGGTCCACGGTGGCGAACTCGGCGATCTGCGCTTCGCTGACCTCCCGATCACGCCAGTCGAGCACTGCCATTTGCAACGGCGCATGGTAATGGACGATCTGCAACGGTTTGGCCAAGCCGTCCTGCCAGTGGAAACTGGTGCGCAGAATGGCCTGGCGCTCGATGATGAATTCCCAGGCGCCACGGAAGCGCTCCACGTCCAGCCCTTTGACCGGCAGGCTGACCTGTTGCATGTACAGGCTACTGCCGTTGTCGGACAGGGTGTGGAACAACATGCCTTCCTGCATCGGCGACAACGGATAGATGTCTTCGATGTCCGCCGCCGTCACCGGCAGCGCGTCGAGCTGGGCC
The DNA here is from genome assembly GCF_055179735.1 of Pseudomonas sp. Emmai. Classification (NCBI taxonomy): domain Bacteria; kingdom Pseudomonadati; phylum Pseudomonadota; class Gammaproteobacteria; order Pseudomonadales; family Pseudomonadaceae; genus Pseudomonas; species Pseudomonas sp. Emmai. The sequence goes on from NZ_CM143685.1 coordinate 5,143,096, forward strand.
TGATCGAGGCCCGCCAGCGGGAAGTCCGATGGTGTCAGGCCACGGCTATCCGGCTGGCAGCAGTGCTCGGTCAATGCACGCAGTTCCTGCACATACTCGTGCGCCAGGCGCTGGAGGGTCGAGGCATTGAACTGCTGCGGGTTGAACGACCAGCGCAGCTGCAACGCACCGTTGTGCAACTGTGCATCGAGGCTCAGGCACTGGCTGGAAGGCGCCGACAGGTGCTCGAAGGCGTCATCGTCCGCCACCAACACGCCATCGCCCACCCAGTCGAGGGTGTCGTGGAAGGTGAAACCGATACAAGGCACCGGCCCATGCAGGTGATCCTGCAACAAGCCATGGCCAATGCCCTGATCCGGCACCGCCCGCAGTTGTTCCTTGATCTGTTTGATCGAGTCCGCCATCAGCGCGTCGGCCGTCAAGCGTACCGGGTAGCGATGACGGAAAGCACCGACGGTGCGGCTCAGGTCCAGCGCCTCGCCCAACGCCTGACGCCCGTCGGCCTCAAGCTCGAAGACAACCGTCGGCTGACCACTCCAGCGCGAGATAACCCGCGTCAGTGCGGCCAGCAGCAGTTCATTGCGCCCGGTGCGGTAAGCGTCTGGGGCTTGGGTAAGCAGTTGCTGGGTGGCGGCTGGATCGAGCGCAGTGACCCGCGTCGCCGCGGTGGATTGACCTTGCGGCGAATCCAGCGGCAACAGCATGGCATCGCCGCTGTGCTGCGCTTGCCAGAACGGCACTTGCGTCAGCAACGCATCGCTGCGGCCAAACTCCAGCAGTTGCTCGCTCCAGCGCTGGAACGAGGTGGTCTTGACCGGGAACGTCACGCGGTCACCGGCCAGCAGTTGCCGGCAAACACGCTGCAAGTCCTGCAACAGCAGCGACCATGATGCGTTGTCCACCGCCAGCCAATGAGCGACCACCAGTACGCGTTGTTGACCCTGCGGCAGCTCGAAGAGCACCGCGCTCAACAGCGGGCCGTGTGCCGGATCCAGCTCCGCTTGCGCCTGTTCAGCGAGGCGTTGCAGTTGCGCAAGATCGCTCACCCGCTGTTGTCGCACCCGCGCGGCACCTGGCTCTTGATAACGGGCAACGCCGTCGGCGAACGCCAGGCGCAGGCTGTCGTGCTGACCCACCAACGCTTGCATTGCCTGTTCGAGCAACGCCAGAGTCAGCGGCACCTGCGGTTCAAGCCGTATCGAGCAATGGCGCGGACGCTGTGTTTGCGGGGTCTGCAAATACCATTGCTGCAACGGCAGCAACGGCGTGCTGCCCATCACGGCGCCTTGTTCGGCCGACAGCAGCGCCGGATCGAAGGACACCACGGTCGCCAGCCCCTCCACGGTCTGCTGCTGGAACAGGTCTTTGGGCGTGAAGCGAATGCCCGCCTGGCGCGCACGGCTGACCACCTGGATGGAAATGATCGAATCGCCGCCCAGGCTAAAGAAGTTGTCGCCCACCCCGACCCGGTCGATTTTCAGGATGTCTTGCCAGATCTGCACCAATTGCTGTTCCAGCGCCGTGCGCGGTGCCACGTAATCGCGCGACAGGGGGTTGGCGTCCGGGGCCGGCAAGGCCTTGCGGTCGAGTTTGCCGTTTGGAGTCAGCGGCAACTGGTCGAGGAACAGCCACTGCGCCGGCACCATGTACTCGGGCAAGTGCGCCTTGAGCGCGGCTTTCAGGGCCTCGCTCAGTTCGTCTTGCTCCTGCAGGCTCAGGTCGGTCTGCACGGGCACCACGTAGGCCACCAGTTGCTGGCCATTGTTGCCCTCCACCGCCAGTACCACGCCTTCACGCACGCTGGCATGAGCCAGCATTCGGGTTTCGATTTCCCCCAGCTCGATGCGAAAACCACGGACCTTGACCTGATGGTCGATGCGTCCGACGTATTCGATCACGCCACCGTCCTGCAAGCGAGTCAGGTCGCCGGTGCGGTACATGCGCTCGCCGTTGCTCGCCAACGGGTCAGGCACGAATCGTTCGGCGGTCAGGCCTGGACGGAACAGGTAGCCCCGGGTGATGCCGTCGCCAGCCAGGTACAGTTCGGCCGCCACGCCGATGGGCGCCGCCTGCAGTTGCGCGTCGAGCAAGTACGCCGTGGTGTTGACCAGCGGCCGGCCAATGTTGGCCAAACCGCCGGCGTCGCGACGGGTCCAGGTCGAATAGGTGGTGTCTTCGGACGGCCCGTACAGGTCGTAGACGTGCTGCACCGACGTGTCGCGGTACAGGCTGTCGACGAGGGTCTGCTTAAGCGGTTCACCGGCGAGGTTGATGATCCGCACACCCGGCGGGATCTGCCCGGTCCGCTGCAACGCCGCGATGGCTGATGGCACGGTGTTGATCAGGCGCACCTGATCGCGCTCCGGCAGGTCCGGCAGCTCCAGCGCATTGCGGGCGACGATCATCGAGCCGCCGCGCGCCAGGGTGACGAAAATCTCCCACACCGACAGGTCGAAACATACCGATGTCGAGGCCAGCACGCCCTGCAGGTCTTCATCGCTGTAGACCTCGAGGGACCAGTGAATCAGCGCCTGGACATTACGGTGGGCGATGGCCACGCCCTTGGGCTTGCCGGTGGAACCGGAGGTGTAGATCACGTACGCGAGGTTGGCGCAATCACCCCGGGGTTCCAGGTTGTCCGCGCCGAGGTCAACAAACGCCAGGCCACCCGCCTCCACCAACACCACATGGGCCTCGGTAGACGGCAATTGGGCGAGCAGCGCCTGCTGGGTCAGCAGGACTTTCGCCTGGCTGTCCTCGAGCATGTACGCCACGCGATCGGCCGGGTAGTCCGGGTCCAGCGGCACGTAGGTGCCACCGGCCTTGAGCACCGCCATCAGCGCAATCACCAGTTGCGCCGAGCGCGGCATCGCCACGCCCACGCGCACTTCAGGGCCAACGCCCAACTGCACCAGCCGCCGGGCCAACTGGTTGGCCTGGCGGTTGAGTTCGGCGTAGCTCAGCGCCACGCCGCCATGACTCAAGGCCAGCGCCTGCGGCCGGCGTTGCGCCTGGGCTTCGAAGCCGTGATGAATCAGCGACTGCCTCGGGTATGGCGCTTGATGGTCGTTCCATTGCGCCAGGGTGTGCAGTTCGCTGGACGACAACAGGCCGATTTCACCCAGCAGACGCTGCGGCGCTTCGAGGAACTGAAGCAGCACGGCTTGCAGATGCCCCGCCAGGCCGACAATGCTGCGCTCGGCGAAGTGTGCTGTGAGGTAGTTGAAGTCCAGGCTCAAGACCTCGCCGGCACCGGCGATCAGGGTCAAGGCATAGTTGGTTTGCTCGCGGTGTTCCAGGCTGCCAAAACCCAAGCCGCCCGGATTCGCCTCGAGGGTTTCCGAGACCGGGTAGTTTTCGAACACCAGCAACGTGTCGAACAAGGCTTCGCCATTGAGTTCTGCCAGACGCTGGATATCCTGCAACGGCGTCTGCTCGTAGTCGCGCAGCTGCAGGTTCTTGTCCTGTACGCTGCGCACCCAGTCGCGGACGCTGCTGGTGGCTTGCGGACTGGCGATCACCGGCAAGGTGTTGATGAACAGCCCGAGTTGTTGCTCGATACCCGGCAAATCCACCGGACGCCCAGACACCGTGGCGCCGAACGCGACGCTGGCCTGACCGGTGTAGCGTTGCAACACCAGTAGCCACGCCGCTTGCACCAGGCTGTTGAGCGTCACTTGTTGCTGACGGGAGAAACCGTTCAGCCGTTGCGTGAATGCCGCGTCGAACGTCAGGCGATGCACGCCCTTGCCCGGCCCCGGCACGGTCTGCCCGTGACAGGCGCACGCCAACCGGGTCGGTTCGCTCAGCTGCGCCAGTTGCCCGCGCCAGAAGGCTTGCGCCGCGTCTTTGTCCTGGCGTTGCAGCCAGGCCAGGAAGTCGCGGTAACGGCCCTGGGCACTGGGCACCGGTTGACCGGCGTAATCCTGCAGCACTTCGCCGAACATCCGCGAGTTGCTCCAGCCATCCATCAGGATGTGGTGGCAGGTGAAGATCAACCGGTGCCGATCATCCGCGGTGCGCAACAGACACAAGCGCAGCAACGGCGGGTTCTGCAGATCGAAACCGCGCTCCAGGTCAGCCCGCGCCCGCGCTTCGAGGGCGGCGGCCTGATCCGGTTCGCCGCGCACATCCACTTCCGGCATTTCCAGGGTCAACTGGCGATAGATCACCTGCAACGGCGTATCGAGGCCATCGCTACCCCAGATAAAACCGGCCCGCAGCACTTCATGGCGATCCACCACGCGCTGCCAGGATTGCTGGAAGCGCGGGACGTCCAGACCGTCGATATCCAGCAGCATCTGATAGACGTAGGCACTGGCATCGGCGTCGTACAGGCTGTGGAACAGAATCCCCTGCTGCATCGGCGCCAGCGGATAAAGGTCCTCGATCCGCTGCGCGGCAATCGGCAGGCTGTCCAGATGCGCCTGGGACAACCCGGCCAGCGGCACGTCGGAGGGTGTCAAACCACCGCTCGGGTGGTTCAGGCAATGATCGATCAACTCGCCCAGCGCCACTTCATAGGCACGGGCCAGGGCATTGATGGTGCTTTCTTCAAAGACATCACCGCTATAGGTCCAGGTCAGGCTCAACTGCCCTTGGTAAACCCGGCCATCGATGGTCAGCCAGTTACTCATCGGCGCCTGTTCATCTTGCCCGGCGCCTTTGTTTTCGGTGGCCGGCACCCACAGCGCGGCCTCATCGAAGTTGTTGTCGAACTGGCCGAGATAGTTGAACGTGACCTTCGGTTGCACCAGATCGCGCAAGGCCGCTTGCGATTCGGCGCTGCCCAGGTAACGCAACAGCCCGAAGCCGATGCCCTTGTTCGGGACCGCCCGCAGTTGTTCCTTGATGCCCTTGATCGACGCTTCGACACTGGCCTGGGGTTTGAGGCGCACCGGGAACATGCTGGTAAACCAGCCGACGGTGCGGCTGAGGTCGAGGTCGTCGAACAGGTCTTCACGACCATGGCCTTCGAGTTGCACCAGGGCGCTGTCGGAAGCGGTCCAGGCACACAGGACCTGAGCCAGTGCGGTCAGCAGCAGGTCATTGACCTGAGTGCGATAGACCGCCGGCGCCTGTTGCAGCAATTGCCGGGTGCGCTCGGTATCAAGGCGAGTGTCGACGCTGCGCTCGAAGCGGTTTTGCAACTGGCCGTGGGGACGGTCCAGCGGTAAATCGACCGGGGCGGCGGCCAGCTGCTCGCGCCAGTAAGCCAGTTCGGCCTCCAGCGTGGCACTGCGGGCATACCCTTGCAGGCGTTCGCCCCAATCCTTGAACGCGGTGGTCTTGGCCGGTAGCTTCAAGGCCTGGCCGGCGCTGATCTGCTGGTAAGCGCTTTGCAAGTCTTCGAGCAAAATACGCCACGACACGCCATCGACCACCAGGTGATGAATCACCAGCAACAGGCGTTGGCTGGCATCCGGCAAGTCCACCAACACCGCGCGGATCAACGGGCCGTCGCTCAGGTCCAGGCTGCGTTGCAGCTCCAGGCACAGCGCCGGCAAGGCGGCGCTGTCGTGCAGGGTGACCGTGCGCAGCAACGCGGTGGGCTGATCGACCGCGGCATGCACCTGGCGCCAGGCACCGGCGGTTTCACGGTAGCGCAGGCGCAAGGCATCGTGATGCCGTTGCAGGTGCAGCAGCGCCTGTTCCAGCGGCGCCGCGTTCAGCGGCTCGGCCGGGGTCAGCAGGATCGACTGGTTCCAGTGTTGACGCTGGGGAATCCCGGTGCCGAAAAAGTACTGCTGGATCGGTGTCAGCACGGCCTCGCCGACGACATCCCCTTGCATCGCCAGCACCGCATCGCTCTGTTGCGCGACGGTGGCCAGACGCCGCACGGTCTGGTGCTGGAAGATGTCCTTGGGCGAAAAACGGATTCCCGCCTGACGCGCCCGGCTGACCACCTGAATCGAGATGATCGAGTCACCGCCCAGCTCGAAGAAGTTGTCGTTGAGCCCGACACGCTCGACCTTCAACACGTCCTGCCAGATCTCGGCCAGACGTTGTTCCAGCTCATTGCGTGGCGCGGCGTAAACCTCCTGCACCTGAATCACGTCCGGGTGCGGCAATTGCTTGCGGTCCAACTTGCCGTTGGCCGTCAGCGGCAGACGCTCCAGGAACGCCCAGTTGAACGGCACCATGTAGTCCGGCAACGTCTCGCGCAGGTGCGCCTTGATCCCATCGCGCAGCGCGGCGTGGGCATCATCCGGCAGCGCCTCGTTCGGCACGATCCAGGCCGCCAGTTGAGGACCGCTCAGCCCTTCGATCGCCAGCACCACCGCCTCGCGCACGCCCGGGTGCTTGAGCAGTTGGGTTTCGATTTCCCCCAACTCGATGCGGAAACCACTGATCTTCACTTGATGGTCGATACGACCGATGTACTCGATCACCCCGTCGCCGCGCAGCCGCGCCAGGTCGCCGGTGCGGTACAGGCGCGCCCCGCTTTGCGGGTTGAACGGGTCAGGCACAAAACGCGTGGCGGTCATGCCCGGCTGGTTCAGGTAACCCCGGGCCAGGCCATCGCCGGTAATGTACAACTCGCCGATACAGCCCTGGGGCACCAAGCTCAGCGCGCCATCGAGCAAGTACCAAGACAGGTCGACAATCGGTTCGCCGATCGGGCTGGCGTGGCTTTGTTGCAAATCCGCCAGGGACAACGGGCGATACGTCACGTGCACCGTGGTTTCGGTAATGCCGTACATGTTGACCAGCCGCGGCGCGCGGTCGCCGAAGCGCTCGAACCAGGGGCGCAGGCTTTGTACTTCCAGGGCTTCGCCACCGAACACCACATAACGCAGCGCGTGGTGGCGCGACGAGGCGCTGGCCACTTGCACCAACGGCTTGAACGCCGACGGTGTCTGGTTCAACACGGTGATCTGTTCATCGCAGAGCAAGGTGTAGAAATCGTCCGGGGAACGGCTGACGTCGTGGGGCACAACCACCAGTTTGCCGCCGTGCAGCAGCGCACCGAAAATTTCCCAGACCGAAAAGTCGAAGGCGTAGGAATGGAACAGCGTCCAGCTGTCATGAGGGCCGAAACCGAACCAGTGGTCGGTGGCGCTGAACAGGCGCATCACATTGCTATGGGGCAGCAAGGCGCCTTTCGGTTTGCCGGTGGAGCCCGAGGTGTAAATGACATAGGCCAGGTTGTCCGGCGTGGTCAGGCAGACCGGGTTGCTGCTGTTGTCCTGCTCCGGCGGCTGATTCAGGTCGAGGCAGTCGAGCCCCTGCGGGATCGGCAGTTGCGCCAGCAGATGCCCCTGGGCCAGCAATAATTCGATGCCGCTGTCTTCGATCATGTAGCTCAAGCGATCGTGCGGGTAACTCGGGTCTAGCGGCACATAGGCCCCACCCGCCTTCAGCACCGCGATGATGGCGACGATCATGTCCAGCGAACGCTCGACCGACACCCCTACCCGCACGTCCGGGCCAACGCCCCGCGCGATCAGGTGATGCGCCCATTGGTTGGCGCGACGGTTGAGTTCGGCGTAGCTCAGGCGCTGTTCGCCACACACCACGGCGACCGCCTCGGGATAACGCTCGGCCTGCGTCTCGATGGCTTGATGAAGACACTGGCTGACCGGGTGGGCAACCCGTGCCGGGTTCCATTGCGCAAGCAATTGCTGCTGCCGGGCGGCGCCGAGCATCGGCAATTGGGCGATACGCTGGCTCGGGTCCTGGACAATCGCCCGCAACAGCTCAGACCAATCCTCGGCCAGGCGTTCAATGGTGGCCGCATCGAACAGGTCAGTGGCGTATTTGAGCACCGCTTCGATGCCATGGGCCTGCTCGGTGGTGTTGAGCACCAGGTCGAACTGCGCCGTCTGGCTTTGCCATTGCAGCGGCTCGATGTGCAACCCGTTCAGACGAGTGTGCACACTCGCCCGACGTTCTGCGGTGTGGTTGAACATCACCTGGAACAACGGACTGTGACTCAGGCTGCGGCCCGGCTCCAGGGCTTCCACCAACTGCTCGAACGGCAGATCCTGATGCGCCTGGGCTTCTTGCGCGGTGAGCTTGACCTGACGCAGCAAATCGACAAAACGGCTTTGCCCATCGACGTCAGCCTTGAGCACCTGGGTGTTGACGAAGAAACCGATCAGACGCTCGATTTCCACCCGGCCACGGTTGGCCACCGGCACGCCGACGCGAATGTCGGCCTGACCGCTGTAACGGTGCAACAGCGCCTGGAAAGCCGTCAGCAACACCACGAACAGCGTGACGTTTTCCTGGCGGGCGAATGCCTTGAGGCCATTGCTCAGTGCCGGGTCGAGAATCAAATTGTGGCTGGCACCGGCAAAGCTTTGATCCACCGAACGCGCTCGGTCGGTGGGCAGCTCCAGCACCGGTTGTTCACCACCGAGCTTTTGTTGCCAGTAAGCCAACTGACGCGCTTGCTCGCCGGCCTCCATCCACTGCCGCTGCCACAGGGCATAGTCGGCGTATTGAATCGGCAAGGCGGGCAAGCCGGCGGCGTGGCCGAGGTTGAAACCGGCGTACAGCTGCACCAGCTCCTCGATCATGACTTGCAGCGACCAGCCGTCGGAGACGATGTGGTGCAGGGTCAGCACCAACACGTGGTCATCGGGGGTAACTTGCAGCAGGGCTGCGCGCAACAGCGGGCCGTGCTGCAAATCGAAAGTCTTCTGGCTCTGGGCCTGGACGAACGCCTGGATGGGTTCATCCGGGGCGCTCGCCTGCGCAGGGCTCAATTGATGGGTATCAAGGGCAAAGGGTCCTGCGGGCAGGATCACTTGCAAAGGTTGCTCGGCTTCCTGGGTGAACACCGTGCGCAAGGTTTCGTGTCGTTCAATCAATGCCTGGATGCTGCTTTGCAGCGCGGCCACATCCAGCGGCCCCTGCAAACGCAGGGCCGTCGGGATGTTGTAGGCGGCGCTGTGCGGCGCCCATTGCCAGAGGAACCACTGGCGCTGTTGAGCGTAGGACAGCAGCAGCGGCTCTTCGGCCGTGCGCTTGAAAACCGGGGCAATGTCAAAGAGGTTGACGCCTTTCTGCTTGAGCAGAACCGCCAGGGCCTTTCTTTGCTTAGCCGAAAGTTGTCCTACCGACTCGATTAACTCTTGCACGCGTTGTTCCCTCTCAAGAAATCAGTTTTTCCAGATCATCGAGGGATAGACGTTTGAGGGCCTCCAGGGATTTAGCCAATTCGTCCTGAACCGGCGATAAATCGACGCGCAATGCCTCGATACGGTTGCAGAACGCGTGCAGCGTGTCCGCTTCGAACAGTTCCTTGAGCGCCACTTTGTCGCCCAGGCGTTCCTTGATCCGGGTGACCACCAGGGTCGCCAGCAACGAATGCCCGCCCAACTGGAAGAAGTTGTCTGTCAACCCGACCTGCTCGACCTCAAGGACTTCCTGCCAGATCGTTGCCACTTCCCATTGCAGCTGCGTGTGCGGCGCTTCGTAGCGTTGCCGGGCCGGGCTGCCGCCCAGCGCCATCAGGGCCTTGCGGTCCAGCTTGCCATTGGGGGTCAGCGGCACGGCGTCAATAATGTGCAGGTGTGCTGGCACCATGTGCGCCGGCAAACGACTGATCAACGCCGCCCGCAAGCGCTCTGCCAGCCAGTGCGAATCCGCGACCGGTGGCACCGCCACGACATAGGCGTGCAAGTGTTTGCCGGCAACGCCGTCCTCGGCCAGGACCACCGCTTCGCGGACCTCTGCCAGCTCCAGCAGTCGCGCTTCGATTTCACTCAACTCGATGCGGAAGCCGCGGATCTTCACCTGATGGTCGGCACGGCCGATGTACTCGATCTGCCCGTCCGCCCCCTGGCGCACCAGATCGCCGGTGCGGTACAGGCGCTCGCCGTTGCTGGAGAACGGGTCTGGCACGAAGCGTTCAGCGGTCAGCCCCGCCCGCATCAGGTAGCCTCGGGTCACGCCGGCACCGGCCAGGTACAACTCGGCGGCGACCCCGGCCGGCAGCACGTGCAACTGACTGTCGAGCAGGTAGGCCACGGTGTTTTCCAGCGGCCGGCCGATGTTCGCCTGGCCCTGGGGTGTGCGCAGGGTGAAGGTCGAGTAAGTGGTGTCCTCGGAAGGCCCATACAAGTCGTAGACTTGCTTGACCGACGTGGTCGCGTACAGCGTGTCCACCAGCGTTTGCTTGAGCGGTTCACCCGCCAGATTGATGGTGCCGACCGATGCCGGAATCTGCCCGGAGCGCTGCAACGCGGCGATCGCCGACGGCACAGTGTTGATCAGCGTGACCCGTTCGCGGGCCGGCAAATCCGCCAGCGCCAGGGCATTGTCAGCCAGCACCATGCACCCGCCGCACGCCAGGGTGACAAAGATTTCCCAGACCGACAGGTCGAAGCAAATCGAGGTCGAGGCCAGCACGCCGAGCAATTGCTCATCGCGGTACACACCCGCAGACCACTGGATCAGCGCCCCCAGGTTGCCGTGGGTAATCGCCACGCCCTTGGGCTTGCCGGTGGAACCGGAGGTGTAGATGACATAGGCGAGGTTGTGCGCCGCAATGCTGATCGACGGCGCGGTGGACGGGTAGTCGCCGAGCCAGTCGCTGCGCTCTTCGACCACCAGTACCTGCGCGCTCAACGCCGCGGGCAACAGCGCCTGGGCCACCGACTCGGTCAGCAGCACGGCCGCGCAACTGTCGTCGAGCATGTGCAGCAAGCGCTCCTGCGGGTACTCCGGGTCCAGCGGCACATAAGCGCCACCGGCCTTGAGGATCGCGAGCAAGCCGACCAGCATGTCCGGCGTACGGCGCATGCACACGCCGACCCGCACTTCCGGTCCGACACCCAGCGCTTGCAGCTTGTGCGCCAGGCGATTGGCCCGGGCATCGAGCTGCTGATAATCGATCTGCTGCTCGGCAAACAGAATCGCCGTCGCTTGCGGTTGCCGTTGAACCTGCGCGTCGATCCGCTCAAGCACCGTGCGCGAATCCAGCGCCGTGGTGTCAGCCCGACCCCATTCGAGCGCGGCCTGCCGTTGCGCTTCATCCAGCAGGTGCAAGGCACCCAGCGGCTGCGTGGCATCGGCGAGGAACTGCGTCATCAGGCTTTCGAGTTGCGCGGTCAGGCCGACGATGCTGGCCTGATCGAAACAGGCCTGGTCGAAACTCAACCCCAGGCTCAGCTCACGTCCGGTGACGGCCACCAAAGTCAGCGGGTAGTGGGTCTGCTCCTGACGCTGGATGGCCGAGAACACCAGGCCCGAGGCCGGCGCCTGCTCCAGGGCTTCGGCCATCGGGTAGTTCTCGAACACCAGGATGCTGTCGAACAGTGAGCCCGCACCCAAGCCAGCCCGGCGCTGGATTTCATAGAGCGGCGTATGTTCGTGCTCGCGCAGGGCCAGGTTGAGGCTTTGCACCTGCTGCAACCATTGACCTACCGACAACTCGGCGGACGGTGCGGCCACCACCGGCAAGGTATTGATGAACAAGCCGATCTGTTGCTCGACCCCGGGCAAATCGGTCGGGCGACCGGCCACGGTCGCGCCGAAGGCCACGGTGTCCTGCCCGGTGTAGCGTTGCAACAGCACCAGCCAGGCCGCTTGCATCAGCGTGTTGAGCGTGACTTTCTGCTCACGGGCAAAGCGGTTCAGCTCAACCGTCAGTTGCTCGCCGAACACATGCTGATGTTCGGCATAGCCGCTGCCCGGCTCCTGACGCGGCGGCATGGCGCTGGCCAGTCGGGTCGGCTCTTCGAGGCTGGCCAGCGCCGTGCGCCAGAAGTCGCGGCTGGCCTGTTGGTCGCGTTGCCCCAGCCATTCGATGTAGTCGCGATAACGCCCGGCGCTAGCGGTCGGGGTCATGCCGGCATAGCGTTGCAGCACTTCGCCGAACAGCTGCGAGGTGCTCCAGCCGTCCATCAAAATGTGATGGCTGGTGTAGATCAGGTGATGCACCGACTCACCGGTCTGCACCAATTGCACGCGCAACAGCGGCGCCTTGCTCAGGTCGAAACCGCGCGCCAGGTCTTCCTGTGCCAAGGCATCCAGCGCGGTGTCGAGGTCGGTACGCGCGCGCCAGTCTTGCACGCGCCACGGCATCTGCGCCGTTTGGCAAACCACCTGCACGGCTGCGGCGGCGTCTTCAGGCCAGACAAACACTGTGCGCAGAATCTCGTGGGCGTCGACGGTCTGCTGCCAGGCCTGCTGAAAGCGCCCGGCGTCCAGCTGCCGCACATCTACCCGCAATTGATTGGTGTACGCCGGGCCGTCCGGTTCGTTGATGCTGTGGAACAGGATGCCCTGCTGCATCGGCGACAACGGATAGAGATCAATGATCTCCCGCGCCGGTACCGGCAAGGCCGAGAGTTGCGCCGGGGTCAGGGTTACCAGGCTGAAGTCCGACGGCGTGACGCCGGCCTGTTCGGTGTCGCAGCAATGCTCGATCAGCCGCTCCAGCTCAAGGCGATAGGCATCAGCCAGGGCTTGAATGGTTTGCGGGCGGAACATGCCCTCGCCAAACGTCCAGGTCAGTTCCAGCTCGGCGCCATACACCTGACCGTCGATGCTCAGCCAGTTGGCCAGCGGCGCATCCGGGTCCTGATTGGCCCCGGAGCTCTCCCCGCTCGGGAGGAACAACGCGCCATCAGCGGCACTGAACGAACCGTCGAACTGGCCCAGGTAGTTGAAAGTCACCCGTGGTTGCACCCACGGGGTCAGCGGCTGATCCGGAGTCAGGTAACGCAGCACGCCGTAGCCAATGCCTTTGCCCGGCACGGCGCGCAGTTGTTCCTTGATCGCACACAGCGACGCACCGGGCTCGGCCTCTGGCGTCAACCGCACCGGGAACAGGCTGCTGAACCAGCCGACCGTGCGACTCAAGTCCAGATCGTCGAACAGGTCTTCACGACCATGTCCTTCAAGCTGGATCAGCACCGAGGACTGCTCGCTCCAGTCACACAGCACCCGCGCCAGGGCCGTGAGCAACAAGTCGTTGATCTGCGTGCGGTAGGCGGCGGGCGCGACTTTGAGCAGTTTGTGGGTCAGGGCCTTGCTCAGTCGCGAAGTGCCCCTGGCCGCCTGACGCTGAACCTGAGCCTGCGCAGTCAGCGGGAAGTCCTGAGGCAGTTGCGCCTCGACGCCGTCCAGGGTCTTGATCCAGTAATCACGTTCGCCAGCCAGGGTTTCACTGCGGCCGAACTGATGCAGGTGTTCGGCCCAGCGCTGCAGCGAACTGCTCTTGCCCGGCAGGGCCGGCGCCCTGCCCGCCGCCAGCGCGGTATACGCCTGCTGCACATCTTCCAGCAGGACCCGCCAGGATACGCCGTCCACCACCAGGTGATGGATGACCAGCAGCAAACGCTGCGCACCGTCCGGCAGGTTCACCAGCACCGCTCGCACCAGACGGCCCTGTTGCAGATTGAGACTGCGCTGGGCTTCGTCCGCCAGCGCCGGCAACTGCGCCAGGTCACTCAGCTCGCGCACCCACAAGACCTCAGGGTCGCGCTCGGTCTGGAACATCGCTTGCCAGCGATCGCCACAGGCCTGGAAGTTGAGGGTCAAGGCATCGTGATGTTCGATCACCGCCAGTAACGCCTTGTGCAGATGGCCGGCATTGAGGGGCGCTTGTGGTTGCAACATCACGGACTGGTTCCAGTGATGTCGCCGGGCAATGTCCATCTCGAAGAATCGCGCCTGGATCGGCAGCAACGCCAACGTGCCACTGATCTGTTGCGGGGCGGTCAGCGCCGGCTTGGTTTCGATCAACTTGGCCACCGCCGCCAACAGGCCAATGGTCTGCTTTTCGAACAACTGCTTGGGGCTCAACTTGATTCCCTGGCGCTTGGCCCGGGCAATGATTTGCAGGCTCAGGATCGAGTCACCGCCCAGTTCGAAGAAATTGTCGGTGCTGCCGACGCGCTCAAGCTTGAGCACCTCGGCCCAGATCGCGGCCAGTTTCTCTTCGATTTCACCCACCGGCGCCACAAAGTGCTGCGTGACCACCCCGGGCACCGGCAAGGCACGCTTGTCGAGCTTGCCGTTGGCCGTGAGGGGCAGGTGCTCCAGAAGCACCATCTGCGCCGGCACCAGGTAGTCCGGCAGGCAAGCTTGCAACTGCTGACGCAGGCCATCGATTTGCAGGGTCATACCCGCCGCAGCGACGCAATAGGCGACCAGTTGCAGCCGCGATTCATCGCCGTCCAGCGGCAAGGCCAGCACCGCCGCCTCGCTGACGCCGGCCAGCCCGAGCAACACCCGGGCGACTTCGGCGGGTTCCACACGGTAGCCACGGACCTTGACCTGATCGTCGGCGCGACCGATGAATTCCATCGCCTGCTGGCGATTACGGCGCACCCGGTCACCGCTGCGATACACCCGCGCACCGGCCGGGCCAAAGGGGTCCGGCACGAAGCGTTCAGCGGTCAGGCCTGGCTGCCCGAGGTAACCCAGGGCCACGCTGTCGCCACCGATGTACAACTCGCCCGCGACCTTGTCGGCGACAGCATTCAACACGTCGTCCAGCACGTAGGCCTGAGCGCCCGGCAATGGCCGGCCGACCGGCACGCCCCGGGCGCTCGGGTCGAGGTCGACGACTTCGTGAGTCAACACCCCGACCGTGGTTTCGCTGGGGCCGTAGTGGTTGATGAAACGGCATTGCGGCTTGAGTTGGCGCACCCGCTCCAGCAACGCTGGCGAGCAGGCTTCGCCGCCTACGATCAGCGCATGTTCGGGCAAGACATCGGCTGGCCGCGAAGCCTGCAACAGCGCCGCCAAATGCCCCGGCACGATTTTCAGCACGCCCACGCGGTGTTCGCTCATGTACTCGGCAAAGCGGTCCGGATCAAAACCCAGTTCTTCCGGCAACACATGCAGCAGGCGCCCCGAACACAAGGCGCCGAACAGCACGGTAAAGCCCAGGTCAGCGGCGATGGTGGAGACCAACGCCATGCTCGCGTCCGGCGCCAGGGCCAGCCGTTCCAGCGCGCCACGCACATAACTGGCGAGCGCACCGTGACTGACCAGCACGCCTTTCGGTTGCCCGGTGGAGCCGGACGTGTGAATCACATAGGCCGGCGACTCCGCCGACAGCGTCAACGCAGGGCTCGATGCAGGCTGGTCCTGCCAGTGCGACGGGGCAAAGGCCAGGCCCTGGCAACCGGCGACCGCCAGGCGGGTGACGCGTTCATCACCGTCTGCGCACAACAGCACCGATGCCTGCGCGCCTTCCAGCATCTGCTGCAAACGCGCCGCCGGGGCCTTGATGTCCAGCGGCATGTACACCGCCCCCGCCTTGAAAATGGCGAGGACGCTGATCAGCCAGTCCAGCGAGCGCTCCATCAGCACCGCCACCGGTTGAGCATCGCGCACGCCTTGCGCACGCAAATAATGCGCGAGGCGATTGGCCGCTTGATCCAGCGCCTGAAAACTCAGGGCCTGCTGCAAATCCCGTGCGGCCAGCGCCTCGGGTTGCCGCGCCACTTCGCGCTCCCAGTGCTGCAACACTTGCAATGCCGACGTCTGCGACGGTTCGGCCAGCGCCAATGCGCCAGTCGCATTGCTGTGCAGCGGCGCTTGCGGGGTCTTCAACAGTTCGTCGAACAGGCTGAGCAGCGCCGGTATAAAGCCTTCAATGGTCGAGCGCTGGTAGAGGTCGCTGGCGTAGGTCATTTGCCCGTGGATCAGCGCGCCATCGTCGGTGATGTCCAACGCCAGGTCGAAATGCGTGCCTTGCTTGTCCAGCGTGTATTCGGCAACGCTCAGGCCCGGCAGGTCCATCGAGCGTTGTTTCTGCATGCCGACGTTCTGGTTGAACTTGGCCTGGAACAACGGATTGTGGCCGAGGGTGCGCTCGGCCACCAACTCGTCGACCAACTGCTCGAACGGCAGCTCCTGATGCGCCTGGGCACCGAACGAAGCCTCGCGCACCTGTGCCAGCAGATCATTGAAACTGCCACGCTCATCCACCTGGCAACGCAGTACCTGGGTGTTGACGAAGAAGCCGATCAGCCCTTCGACTTCGGCGCGACCGCGGTTGGCGTTGGGCACGCCGACGCGGATATCGCGCTCCCCGGCCTGACGCGACAGAAACAGCGAAAACCCGGCCAGCACCAGCATGAACAGACTGGTGCCCCGAGCGCGGGCGAACGCATTGAGCTGGCGCGACAGCCCAGTGCCGAAATCAAAGCTCAGGGTCTGACCCTCAAAGCTTTGGGTCAGTGGCCGGTCGAAGTCCGCCGCCACCGCTAACAACGGATGCTCTTCACCCAACTGCTGGCGCCAGTAATCGAGTTGACGCTCGCCTTCGCCGGCCTCCAGCCAGCGACGTTGCCAGATGGCGTAGTCGGCGTACTGCAGGGTCAGCGCCGGCAGTTGCGGCTCGCGCTCCAGGCAAAACGCCTGATAGCACTGCACGAACTCCTTGACCATCACGTCCATCGACCAGCCATCGGAGACGATGTGATGCATGCTCACCACCAGCACCCACTCGTCCTCGGCCAGGCAAAACAGGCTCGCGCGCAGCAAGGGGCCGTGGCGCAAATCGAACGGCTGCGCCGTGACCGTGCGCACCCGTAGCGCCAGTTCGGCTTCGCGCTCTTGCGGGGCAATACCCGAGAGGTCGATGCGTTCCAGCGGCACCTGTTGCTGATCAAGGATCACCTGACGCGGCTGATCACCGTCGGTATGGAACACCGTACGCAGCACTTCATGCCGCGCCACCAGGTGATCGAACGAACGCAGCAACGCCGGCTCATTCAATTGCCCGCGCAAGCGCAGGCCGGCAGCCATGTTGTAAGCAGCGCTGTGGGGCTCCAGTTGCCAGAGAAACAGCAAGCGTTGCTGGGCGAACGACAGCGGGATCAGCGGGTTGTCGTGACGGCTGACCGGCAGCGGCAGCAGGCTGAAATCCTTGCCGTCCTCACGCAATTTGGCCAGAAACTGTCGACGCTGCTCCAGCGGCAAACCGACGAACCTTTTAGCGATGCGTTCCGCCATAGTGCCGCTCATGCTTCTACTCCTTCCAAAGAACTCATGAACTGGTCCATGTCCGACCAGTCGTTATCCGCCGCACTGCCCGCCAACTGCGCCACGGTCAGGGCCAGATCACCCAGCACGGGTTTTTCGAACAGGTTGCGCAGCGGCAGAATCACGCCCAGCTGGTTTTTGATCCGGCCGATCACTTGCGCGGCCAGCAGCGAATGACCGCCCAACTCAAAAAAGTGATCGTCGACCCCGACCTGGGGTACTTGCAGCACGTCCATCCAGATGTTCGCCAGGCACACCTCGGTGTCGGTTTGCGGGGCGCGATAGGCGACCTGCAATTGACTGGCGTGCGGCGCTGGCAAGGCCTTGCGATCCAGCTTGCCGCTGGGGGTCAGGGGCAAATGCGGCAACAGCAGCAGATGGCCGGGGACCATGTAGTCCGGCAGGCTGGCTTGCAACGCAGTGCGGGTTTGCTGACGGAACAGCGCCTGCTCGGCCACGCTGTCGAGCACCGATTCCTCGGGAACCAGATAGGCCACCAGTTGCAGGCCTCCGGTCAGCGGCAACGCCAGCACCACCGCCTCGCGAACCCCCGGACATTGCTGCAGGCGCGATTCGATCTCGCCCAGCTCAATGCGAAAGCCGCGAATCTTCACTTGGTGGTCCACCCGTCCGATGTATTCCAGCGCGCCATCCACCCGCAGGCGAGCGCGATCGCCGGTGCGGTACAGGCGCTCGCCGGTGGCGAACGGGTCGGCGATAAAGCGCTCGGCGCTGAGGGTCGGCTGCCGGTGATAACCGCGCGCCAGCCCTGGGCCGCCGATGTACAACTCGCCCACCGCGCCTTGAGGCAGCAGATTCAAATCGTCGTCGAGCACGTACACCCGACGTTGCGCCAGACCGTGGCCAATCGGAATCCCGCGCCACGACACGGCTTGCGGCGTCAGCGCGGTGCAATCGTGAATGGTCGAGACCACCGTGGCCTCGGTCGGGCCGTAGGTATTGAGCAAGCGCACATGGCCCAGCCCGGCCAGTTGCCACAGGCGCAGGCCGTCCACCGCCATGGCTTCGCCGCCGACATGGATCTGGCGCAAGGCACCGAAGTGCGCTGGCGGATTGGCCGCGTAGTCCTGCACCAGCCAATGCCAGTACGCCGCAGGCAAGTCGGCCAGGGTCACGCCGTGTTCGAGAATGACCTGATGCAACGTCGCGCTGTCCCACAACCGTGAGTCGCGCAAGACCACGCAAGCGCCATGGCACAGCGCCGGGAAGAATTGCTCGACGAAACCGTCGAAGCTGCTGGTTGCGAACTGCAACACCCGGTCACCTTCGCGCAGGTCGCTGTAGTCGATGGCCCGCTCGATGAACTCGCTCAGCGCACCATGACTGATCGCCACGCCTTTCGGGCGTCCGGTGGAGCCGGAGGTGTAGATCACGTAGGCAAGGTTCTGCGGATCGACCGCCACGTTCAGATTGTCCTGGGCCGCGTTGGTCGGCAAACGGTCCACGCACAGGCACTCGATGCCATTGAGCGGCGGCAGGCTCGGCAGCCATTCGCTGTCGGTCAGCAGCAGTTTCAGCCCGCTGTCGTCGAGCACATGACGCAGGCGCTCGGCCGGGGTCTGCGGGTCCAGCGGCACGTAGGCGCCGCCGGCCTTGAGCACCGCCAGCAGTGCGACGGCCAGCTCCAGCGAACGACCGAGCGCCACGCCAACCAAGACGTCGGGGCCGACACCCTGGGCGCACAACTGATGGGCCAGGCGATTGCTGCGGGTATTGAGTTCGGCGTAGTTGAGCGAGGGCGCATGATCGTGCGCAAGGATCAACGCCGCCGCGTCCGGGGTGCGCGCGACGTGCGCTTCGAACACCTGTTGGAAGCAGGCGATGCGGGCCGGGGCCTCGCTGGCCTGGATCAAGCCGTCGTGCTCGGCTTCGGCCAGCATCGACAATTCGCCCAGCGGCTGCTGCGGGTCGCGGCACACCGCCGCCAACAGGTTGTGCCAATGCCCGGCCAGCGCGGCGATGGTCGATGGGTCGAAGATGTCGGTGGCGTAGGTAAACGCCGCAAACAACTGCTCGCCCTCCTCCCGGGTATCGAGCATCAGGTCGCTGGTCGCCGCATGCTGACGACCGCAGCCCGCCAGTTGCGCTTCGCTCAGGTAACCGACCTGCAAACCGCAGTCGAGTCGCACATCCTGTAAATCGGTGACCAGCGGTTGGTGATTGAACATCACCTGAAACAGTGGGTTATGGCTCTGGCTGCGGGCCGGTTGCAGGGCCTCGATCAACGCGTCGAACGGCAATTCCTGATGGGCCTGGGCACCGAGGGCTGACTGGCGCAGGCTCTGTAGCAAGTCGGTAAAACGGGTTTGCGCCGTGACCTCGCTGCGCAGGATCTGGGTGTTGACGAAGAAGCCGATCAGGCCTTCGGTTTCACTGCGGGTGCGGTTGGCGATCAGGCCGCCGACGCGGATGTCGGTCTGGCCGCTGTAGCGGTGCAGCAAGGTCTTGAACGCTGCCAGCAGGACCACGAACAGCGTGACACCCTGGCGCTGCGCGAGGTTTTTCAAGTCCTGGCGCAACGCCGCGTCGATGACTTTTTCCAGGCGTGCGCCCTGGTGGCTGGACTGGGCCGGATAGGCGCGATCCGTCGGCAATTCGAGGATCGGGTGTTCGGCGCCCAACTGTGTGCGCCAATAGTCGAGCTGGCGCTCACGCTCGCCGGCCTCCAGCCAACTGCGCTGCCACAGGGCGTAGTCACGATAGTGCACGGTCAGCGCCGGCAATGTCGGCTGCTGGCCGGCGACAAGAGCGTCGTAGGTCTTCATGAACTCGTCGATGAGGATGTTCATCGACCAGCCATCGGCAATGATGTGATGCAGCGTCAACAGCAGCACGTGCTGCTGCTCGGCCAGGCGCAACAGGCGCAGGCTCAGCAACGGGCCTTGTTGCAGGTCGAACGCCTGGGTGGCTTCGGCCATCATGTGCTGTTGCGCACGGGACCAGCGCTGCTCTTCGGGGACCGCACTCAGGTCGGTGACCGCCAGGGTCAGCTCCTCGGGTTCAGCCACGCGCTGGAAGGCACGCTCGCCCTCCTGACCGAAGGTCGTGCGCAGGCACTCATGCCGCGTCACCAGAAGACTGAACGCACGCTCCAGCGCCTTGGGCTGCAACGGGCCATCGAGGCGCACCGCCATCGGCAGGTTGTAGGCCGCGCTGTGGGGGTCCAGTTGCCAAAGAAACCACATGCGCTGCTGGGCATAGGAAAGACCGTCGCGCTCGGCGGCGCCGACACAGGCCGTCATGGGAAGCTGAGCAAAATCGATGCCTTCGCGGGCCATGCCGGCGAGGAACAAGCGGCGCTTGTCCTGTGGCAACTCGATAAAACGGCGGGCTAGTTTCTGTGCATCTGCGGCATTCATGCGTGGGGTCCTTGCTGATCGGCGGCGTGACCAGGAGGCCCGGTCGTATCAACAAGAACGAATGACAAACGTGATGATTTAGCGAAGGGCGACGAAGAACCTCATGCAGGAGCGGGCAAACCCGCTCCCACAGGGCGCAGAGTTAGAACTCGTCCTGCGAGTGTCCCTGGGCCATGGCGACGATGACTTTGCGCGGCCCTTCGAAGGGCGAGCGGGCATGGGCCGAAAGCATGTTGTCGAGCATCAGTACATCGCCTTCCTGCCACGGGAAGCTGATGGCGCAGTCATCGAGAACCGCACGGATCTCGCTGAGCACATCGTCTTCGATCGGCGAGCCGTCGCCGTAGTAGACGTTACGCGGCAGGTCTTCTTCATCGACGATGTCCAGCAGGCTCTCACGCACTTCCGCTTGCAGGTTGGAGATATGGAACAGATGCGCCTGGTTGAACCAGACCCTCTCACCGGTCACCGGGTGGCGGGCGACGGCCTGGCAGGTCTGGCGGGTACGTAACTCACCGTCCTCCTTCCACTCGCAGAGGATGCCGTGGGCCTTGCAATAGGCTTGCGCCACTTCGCGGTCTTCGGTGTTGAACACGTCTTCCCAGGAAACATCGAGCCCATTGCCGAAGTTGCGCACGTACATCAGGCCTTTGCTGACAAAGCGCTCGCGGATCGCCACCGGGATGCGCCGATAAACTTCCCGACTATCGGCAATCGGCGTCTCACCGCCGGACCTGGCCGCGATCATGCTGTAGAACCAGATCTTCATCGGCCAGTCGCGGGAGTAGGCCTGCTCGTTATGCAGCGGAATACTTTGATGCGCCGGGTATTCGGTGGAGGTGTAAACCCCCTGCGTCACGCTGGTGCGCGGCGTGGAGCCGAACTCGTAGTTCAGCAACGGGTGACCGAAACCGGCAGCGAACTGCCGGAACGGCTCGGCGCCGCCCAGCTTGAAGCCGCGAAACAGAATCCCGCCGTCGCGCAGCAGGTGCTCATCCACCAATTCTTTCAATTCGTCGAACACCGCCAACAGGCTCGTGTCCGGCTGCGTCGCTTCCACCAGCAACGGCAAGCGACCCCGCGCCGGCATCAATGGCCGGACGGCAAATCCCACAGCAACACCCATGACGGGCCTCCCGTAAACACTCGAAAAGTGATTCGCGCGCTAATAAGCCGGCGCCGCCAACTGCGCATGTCGCCGGTGATGGACTTCCAGATGATTCTTGATAATCCGGATGACCTTGGCCTCATGCTCGTGAATGAAAAAGTGCCCGCCGGTCATCATGTCCACCGAGAAACTGCCGAGGGTTTCTTTGCTCCAACCGATCAATTGCTCGGTGGTGGCCTTGTCTTCCTTGCCACCTAGCACGTGCACCGGGCATTTGAGCAAGGGCCGCTCCATCGGGCGGAACCGTCCGCACAACATGAAATCGGCGCGCAGGATCGGCAGCGTCAGGCTCATCAGCTCCTGATTGCCCAACACCTCTTCGCTGGTGCCCTGGAAGGTGCGCAACTGGTTGATCAACTGCTCGTCGCTCTGGGCCTCGGCAAAGCCGCGGTCGTAGTCGCTGCGCATGCTGGGCGCAGCCGTGCCCGAGGCAAAAAGTGCCACGGGTTCAGGCGCGCCGAGGGCGCGAAACGCATGGCCCATCTCGCACGCGAGCAACGCGCCCAGGCTGTGCCCGAACAAGGCATAGGGCGCCTGCAAGCCCGGCAGGTGTTCCCGGGCCAATTGCAGGGCCAGGGCGCGCATATCGGTTTGCAAGGGTTCGTCGTAACGGGCACCCCGCCCCGGCAGTTCTACCGGTTGCAGGTGCAGCCACGGCGGCAGTTGACGCCGCCAGCGGCTGTAGACCATGGCGCTGGCGCCCGAATAGGGCAGGCACAGCAGTGTCAGTTTTGTCACCGCATTTACCTCAATGGGTTATCTGTAAAAGAGAACGGATGAGGGGCGGTGCGAATTAGTCGGTGAGCGCGTGCAAGCGCCCACCGCCGACGTTTGACATCATTTCAGATGGCGCAAGCCCTGCACCGCCGAGCCCAGCACTACGGCCCCTGCCGCGATCGCCACCCAAAACCCGCTGCGCGCGCCGAACGCATCCACCAGCCAACCCGAACTCGCCGCACCAATCGCCACACCGATGCTCAACCCGGTGATCAGCCACGTCAGGCCTTCGGTCAGTTTGGCTGGGGTCACGATGCGTTCCACAAGGGCCATCGCCACAATCAGCGTCGGCGCAAAGAACAGCCCCGCGACGAACATCGCCAGGGCCAAGCCGAGAATGTTCGTCGCCAATAACAGCGGTAAGGTGGTCACGGCGGTCATCACACCGCCATACAGGAACAATCGCGGCAGCGGCGCTTTCGAGCGCAACGCGCCGAATGCCAACCCGGCCAGGCACGAACCGATGGCGTACACCGACAGCACGATACTCGCCGCCGCCGGCTGGCCCTGTTGTTCGGCGAAGGCGACGCTGACCACGTCCACCACGCCGACAATGACGCCCATGGCGGTCATCAACAGCATCAGCAACTGGATTTTCCCGGAGCGGATAATCGAGCCTTGATGATGAATTTCATGGAGATGCACGGGCGGTTCGGTGGCGCGCTGCAGCACGAAGGCCGGCACCCCGATGGCCAGCGCCAGCAGCGCCACCAAGGGACCGGCCTCGGGGAACGCCACCACGCTCAGCCCCACCGACAGCGGCGGCCCAACAATAAAGCAGACCTCGTCCAGCACCGACTCCAGGGCATACGCGGTTTGCAATTGTGGCTGGCCACGGTAGAGCTCGGTCCAGCGCGCCCGGACCATCGCCGACATACTCGGCATGCACCCGGCCAGCGCGGCGAACACGAACAGTGTCCAGTGCGGCGCCTGCAAGCGAGTGCACACCAACAGCAGCAACAGCGAACCACCGCCCAGCAGCGCCGCCCATGGCAGGATTCGCCCCTGGCCATAACGATCCACCAGACGCGAGACCTGCGGTGCACAAAACGCCGTGGCCAGAGCGAAGGTCGCCGCCACCGCGCCGGCCAGGCCGTAGCCGCCCTGCAATTGCGAAAGCATGGTGATCAGGCCGATGCCGGTCATGGAAATCGGCATGCGCGCGATCATCCCGGCCAGCACGAAGGCCCGGGCGCCAGGGGCGTTGAACAGTTCGCGGTAGGGGTTTGCCATGGGTTGCGAGCCTCGTTTCGGGCCTGCAAGTTGCCATAAAGGCGGGTTGAGGGGAAAGCGGGGAATTGTTGGCGGAATGTGAAGGCGCCCGCTCATGAAGAGTTCTTCACAGTCGACCCGCAAATGAACTCTCGCCCTCCCAAACCAGTCAGCTACTTAGGCCCTCACCGCAAGGCGCTAACCTTCATGCAGATTTCCCTCGATCAACAAGTCGCCCTGGTCACCGGCGCCAGTTCCGGCATCGGTGCCGGCGCCGCCAAAGCCCTGGCCGCCGCCGGTGCGGCCGTGGTGCTCAACTACAACTCCGAAGCCGCCCCCGCCCAGGCACTGGCCAAACAGATCAACGACAGCGGCGGCCGGGCCATCGCCATCGGCGCCGATGTCTCGAAAGAAGAAGACGTTGAACGCCTGTTCGCCCAGACCCTGGACGCTTTCGGTTTCCTCGACATTCTGGTGGCCAATTCCGGGATGCAGAAAGACGCCAATGCCGTGGACATGACCCTGGCCGACTGGAACCAGGTGATTGGTGTCAACCTCACCGGCCAATTCCTCTGCGCCCGCGCCGCCCTGCGGATTTTCAACCGGCAAGGCATTCGCCAGGGCGTGTCCCGGGCGGCCGGCAAGATCATCCACATGAGTTCGGTGCACCAGCGCATTCCATGGGCCGGGCATGTGAATTACGCGGCGTCCAAGGGCGGCGTCGACATGCTGATGCAGACCCTGGCCCAGGAAGTCAGCCACCAGAAGATCCGCATCAACGGCATCGCGCCCGGGGCGATTCGCACGGCGATCAACCGCGCCGCCACCGAGGGCGACGCCGCGCAAGAACTGCTCAAACTTATTCCCTATGGCCGCATCGGCGACGTCGACGACATCGCCAGCGCCGTGGTGTTTCTCGCATCTGATGCCTCCGACTACATCGTCGGCACCACCCTGTTTATCGACGGCGGCATGAGCCTCTATCCGGAGTTCCGTGGCAATGGCTGATCATCATCCCGAACGACAAAGCGCCATCGACGCCCACGGCATCATTGGCGACATGCGCAGCGCGGCACTGGTCAACGACAAGGGCAGCGTGGATTTCTTCTGTTGGCCGGAGTTCGACAGCCCGTCGATCTTCTGCTCGTTGCTGGACACCCCCGAGGCCGGGATTTTCCAGTTGGCACCGGACCTGCCCGACGCCCGCCGCGAGCAAATCTACCTGCCGGACACCAACGTCCTGCAAAGCCGCTGGCTGAGCGATCGCGCCGTGGTTGAAATCACCGACCTGCTGCCCATCGGCGACAGCGAGGATGACTTGCCGATGCTGATGCGCCGGGTGCGGGTGGTCAGCGGCAGCGCGACGATGCACATGCGTTGCGCAGTGCGGCACGACTACGCCCGGGCGAAAACCCGTGGCCGCATGGACGCAAAGGATGTGCTGTTTGACGCCGCCGACCAGCCGTCACTGCGCCTGACGTCGGACCAGGCCTTGAGCCTCGACGGCAACGCCGCCATCGCCGTATTCACCCTTGAACAAGGCCAAAGCGCAGAATTTCTGCTGGGTGCCAGCGACGACCCGCGCTTCCAGGAAGGCGCCGCCGCACTGTGTGTGGAACGCACCCTGAAGTTCTGGCGCGACTGGATCGGGCAGTCCAACTACCGCGGGCGCTGGCGGGAAATGGTCAACCGCTCTGCCCTGGCGCTCAAGCTGCTGACCTCGCGCAAACACGGCGCGATCCTCGCCGCCGCGACCTTCGGCCTGCCGGAAACTCCCGGCGGCGAACGCAACTGGGATTACCGCTACACCTGGATCCGCGACGCCTCGTTCACTGTCTACGCCTTTATGCGCCTGGGCTTTGTCGATGAAGCCAACGCCTACATGAAATGGATGCGCGGCCGGGTCAGCGATTGCCACGGCAAGCCGATGAAAATCAACATCCTCTACGCCATCGACGGCCGCCAGGAACTGCCGGAAACCGAACTCACCCACCTGAGCGGCCACGGCGGCGCAACACCGGTGCGCATCGGCAACCAGGCTTACGATCAGATCCAGCTCGACATCTTCGGCGAGTTGATGGACGCGGTGTACCTGGTCAACAAATACGGCGAAGCGATTTCCCATGAAGGCTGGAAGCACACGGTCGAAGTGGTGGATCAGGTCTGTGAAACCTGGCAGAGCGAAGACGTCGGCATCTGGGAAATGCGCGGCGAGCAGCATCACTTCCTGCACTCGCGCCTGATGTGCTGGGTGGCGCTGGACCGCGCCATTCGCCTGGCCTCCAAACGCTCCCTGCCCGCCCCGTTCGCCCGCTGGGACCAGACGCGCCAGGCGATCTACGCCGACATCTGGGAAAACTTCTGGAACGAAGAACGCGGGCACTTCGTGCAGCACATCGGCGGTACCGCCCTGGATGGCTCGATGCTGCTGATGCCGCTGGTGCGCTTCGTCAGCGCCAAGGACCCGCGCTGGCTCTCGACCCTGGAAGCGATCCAGAAAACCTTGGTGCGCGACGGCATGGTCTACCGCTACCGCAACGACGACAGCCAGATCGACGGTTTGTCCGGCACCGAAGGCGCCTTCGCCGCGTGTTCGTTCTGGTACGTCGAATGCCTGGCCCGGGCCGGTCAGGTGGAAAAGGCGCACCTGGAGTTTGAACAGTTGCTGCGCTATGCCAACCCGTTGGGGTTGTATGCCGAAGAATTCGACAGCCATGCGCGGCATTTGGGGAATACGCCGCAGGCATTGACGCACCTTGCGTTAATTAGTGCAGCCAGTTTCCTCGATCGAAAGTTGAGCGGCGAGAAGAACTTCTGGCAACCATGAGAGACGTCGCCGGTTATTACCCTGGTGTAATGCCGGCGATTAATTAGTTCAACTCAATAAAATAACAGCCGCCGTTCTATTGAATCTTATTGCCACACTTTCCAACTTTCTTTCCATCCGCCCGTCCGATTATAAAGTGCTCAAGCCCGAGACCTGCACAACACATCAGAAGTAAGGCTTACTACTTTTATAAACCATTCAATAGAACTATTTAGCATGAGCAATTCAATCACCCGCAACAACTACGCCAACTGGATGAGCACCACACCAGACATTGATCATTTAAACATTGGACTGTTTGTATGGCCTGGTTGCCACAATGCCGGCATGGACTGGGACATCGGTCATCCGTTCCCGGAATCGACAACCGCCAACTGGGCACTTTGTCAGAACCATGACTTACTGTGGCAAATGAGGAATGGTGCACGCTCGTTTGATCTGCGCATCATGAAGCGCAACAATGAATTCATGACTTTTCACGGATCCATCCGTGGCCGGCGACTCAGGGAAATCATCGCCTCGGCCAATACCTTCCTTGATGAAAATCCTGATGAGTTCATTATTCTCGACTTCAATACATTGCAAAGCGAAGTCGATAACCGGTTTGATTTTCAGGCGTTCGAAAAAGAACTGCTGCAGGGGCTAAAAGAACGCCTGATTCCCCGTCACAACAGGCACCTCACTTTCGCACAACTAAAAAACGCCAGCCAAAAACAGCGAATCATTCTGTCTGTCGCCTATTATCAAATGTTCTATTCCGACCTGTTCTGGCCTGAATTTGAGAATCGCTGGCAAGGGGATACATTCGTTTCAACCCAAGACCTCGCAAAGTACGTCGTTAACGTCATGCAAAATCCACCGACGTCCAGCTACCCGTGGCGGTTATCCATGACTCAATACACACTATTACGCGGCCCGACTAAGCTGACCAAAGAAATCAACACCTGGTTTGATTTGGACAGTTACCTGCTTTACCGCTCCAGCATTGTCAGTGTCGACTTCTTTGAAGAAACTAAACTCGTTGAATACTGCATCGCCGTCAACAGCCGCCTGGTCCGGGATCCCGACTTGAAACGACCTTACCGATTAAGCGTTTAAACCGATCGTGAGGGTCATACCTAACCAGCAAACGTTGTCGCAAATGTGTCTTTTTTGATCAGGCTCTGTAGGAGCGGTTCTTTAGATCGTTCCTTACAGCCGTTAAACAGCACCTTGGGATTCACTGCACGCAACGTCCGTCCGACACTCGGAAATACCTTGTTGCCAGCTGTTACATCCGCCCCTAACATCCACCGTCAACGGGTACAGCGGAGCTGTCCAACAAAACCCGAATTCAAGGAAACAGAATGATCCAGCGCATCCACCGCAGCATCGACGCGCCACTGCGTTCCGGCCTGAACCGGGACGAACTGTGGGAAGCCCATGACAAGGGCCTGATCAAATGCTGGGAAATCGGCCGCCAACGCGCCACCCGCTTCCCCGACATGGCCCAACAGTGCCTCGCCGGCGAACTCCCGGTGCTGGGTTGGAAGGGTGGCGTCAGTCGCAGCCTGAAAAAACTCGAAAAATACGGATCCCTCAAATACCTCGCGCAATGGCAGGGTTTGCGTGGGGAGGATCTGGATATTGATTTGGCCACGGAGCGAGTGTTGACCTGTTCCCGGACGAAAATGGTGGTGACGTTTACGCCGGATCGGTCGAAGTATTTCAATCAGGTGGCTGAAACAGAAACCTGAGACGCTCACGTTCTGTGGCGAGGGGGCTTGCTCCTGCTTGGCTGCTCAGCAGTCGCAAAGATATTGGGGGCGCTTCGCACCCCAGCGGGAGCAAGCTCCCTCGCCACAGCCCCCCCCCCACAAGATGATGTAGTGTTCCCGAATGCCAATGCTCAGGAGTTCGATCATGAACCCGTCGCCCGTCATTCAGCACATTGAAACGCCCAGCCTGACTATCGCCTACGAACACCACGGCCCCACCACTGGCGAGCCAATCATCCTGCTCCACGGCTTCCCTTACTCCCCCCGCGCCTTCGACGAAATCGCTCCAGCCCTGGCAGCCCAAGGCTATCGCGTCATCGTCCCGTACCTGCGCGGCTACGGCCCGACCCGTTTCAACAACCCTGACACCCTGCGCTCCGGCCAACAAGCGGCCCTCGCCCAAGATCTGCTGGACCTGATGGACGCCCTCGCCATCGCGCAAGCCGCGCTCTGCGGCTATGACTGGGGCGGCCGCGCGGCGTGTATCGTGGCGGCGTTGTGGCCGGAGCGGGTTCGCTGCCTGGTCACGGGTGATGGCTACAACGTGCAGGACATTCCCGGCTCAACCCAGCCACAGACCCCGGAGACCGAACATCGCCTCTGGTATCAGTTCTACTTCCATACCCCGCGCGGTGTTGATGGCTTGACCCAAAATCGCCGGGCCTTTTGCGAACTGCTGTGGCGTCTGTGGTCACCGACCTGGGCCAGGAATGCCGAGCGATACCCCTTGAGTGCGCCGGCCTTCGATAACCCGGATTTCGTCGAGGTGGTGATTCACTCGTATCGGCATCGCTTCATGTACGTTGCGGGCGATCCGGCGCTGGAGTGGATGGAGGAAGCGCTGGCCAGGCAACCGCCCATCAACGTGCCAACGATTTCCCTGTGCGGCGCCGATGATGGCGTGGGACCTGCGACGGAGGTCGACGAAGACGTCGAGCACTTCACCGGCCATTACGAGCGCCGCGTGTTGGCGGGCGTCGGGCATAACATTCCCGAAGAAGCCCCCGAAGCGACGATCAAGGCATTACTGGATCTACTGAAAGGCTGACGCTGAAGCGCTCGCGATAGGCCTGCGGCGTCACGCCCATGGCCCGCAGGAAACTGCGGCGCAGGGTTTCTTCGCTGCCGAAGCCGCATTGCACCGCGACCCGCTTGATCGGCACGCCGGTGTCGCTGAGCAGCCGGCGCGCGGTTTCAACGCGAATCAATTCGATGGCCCGGGCGGGGGTCTGGCCAGTGTCGGCGCGGTAGTGGCGGATAAAGCTGCGCTCGCTCATGCAGGCCTGCTGGGCCAGGGTCGGGACGCCGAGGTCCTTGGTGAGATTTTCGCTGATCCAGGCGTGAAGTTCGTCGAAGCGGTTGCCTTCCTGTTGCAGGGACAGGGTCACGCTGAACTGCGACTGGCCGCCCGGGCGCTTGAGGAACACCACCAGTTGCCGGGCGACGTCCAGGGCCATGGCGCGGCCGAGGTCTGCTTCGACCATGGCCAGCGCCAGGTCGATGCCGGCGGTGACCCCGGCCGAGGTCCAGACCGGACCGTCGTTGATGAAGATCGGGTTGGGTTCGACTTGCAGGCGCGGGTGCTTTTGCGCCAGCTCTTCGCAACGGGTCCAGTGGGTCACCACACGCCGGCCATCGAGCCAACCACTGGCCGCCAGCAAAAACGCCCCGGTGCACACCGAAGAGATCCGCCGACAACCCATCGCGTGTTCACGCACCCACGTCACCAGAGACTGATCCTCCGCAGCCGCGTAAACGCCCCAACCGCCAGCGATGATCAACGTGTCGCTGCCGCCCGAGGGCAGCGGTTCAGCCAGCAGCGCCAACCCCGCCGACGACATCACCGCCCCGCCACCACTGGCAATCACCGACGGCGCATAGGGCGCCGGCATGCCCCGTTGACGGGCAATATCATTGGCCGAGGCGAACACCTGCAACGGCCCGGTGACGTCCAGCAGTTGTACGTTGGTGAACGCGAGCACATGAATGACTTTGGGCATGATTGGCGTAATTCGTGGGGTTATTGGCGGATACGCCAAAGCCTACGAGCCTACAGTGAAGCCGTCCACCCCCCAACCCGGAGAAAAACACCATGACGTTGCAGATCGGTTTTCTGTTGTTTCCACAGGTTCAACAGCTGGACCTGACCGGCCCCTACGACGTGCTGGCCTCGCTGCCGGACGTGAAAGTGCATTTGATCTGGAAGGATCTGGTGCCCGTCACCGCCAGCACTGGCCTGGTGCTGAAGCCGACCACCACGTTCGACGATTGCCCGGCGCTGGACGTGATCTGCATTCCCGGCGGCAGCGGCGTCGGACCGTTGATGGAAGATGAAGTCACCCTGGCGTTCATCAAGGCGCAGGCGGCCAACGCCCGTTATGTGACATCGGTGTGCACCGGCTCACTGGTGCTCGGTGCGGCGGGTCTGCTCAAGGGCAAGCGCGCCACCACGCATTGGGCTTACCACGATCTGCTCGCCACTTTGGGCGCGATCCCGGTGAAGGATCGGGTGGTGCGCGACGGCAACCTGCTGACCGGTGGCGGGATCACCGCGGGCATCGACTTCGCCCTGACCCTGGCCGCCGAGTTGTTCGACAAGGACACCGCGCAAGTGATTCAGCTGCAACTGGAATACGCGCCGGCGCCACCGTTCCAGTCCGGCAGCCCGGAAACCGCGCCGCAGGGCATTGTCGAAGAGGCGCAACGGCGAGCGGCCCCCTCATTCGTGCAACGCAAGATGATCACCGAGCGGGCGGCGGCCAGGCTCGGCCTTTGATCCTGAACGCAACGTAATCCGTAGGAGCAAGGCTTGCCCGCGATGAACGATGACGCGGTTCTATCTGGACCACCGCGTCAGCTTCTTCGCGGGCAAGCCTTGCTCCTACACAAGCAAAAGCGTGGTGTTGCCGATGCTTTTCGGCAGACAAAAAAAACCCGCCGAAGCGGGTTTCTCAAGACCATTGCGACATCCTGTCGGCAGCCATCCTGGCTAATGGTCGATCATCCGTGATCTGTAGGAGCAAGGCTTGCCCGCGATGAACGATGACGCGGTTCTATCTGGACCACCGCGTCAGCTTCTTCGCGGGCAAGCCTTGCTCCTACACAAGCAAAAGCGTGGTGTTGCCGATGCTTTTCGGCAGACAAAAAAAACCCGCCGAAGCGGGTTTCTCAAGACCATTGCGACTTCCTGTCGGCAGCCATCCTGGCTAATGGTCGATCATCCGTGATCCTGAGCACTTCCTGTGCTGTAGGAGCGAGGCTTGCCCGCGAAGGCGGACTGTCAGTGATTACGATGCTGGATGTGCCGCCGTCTTCGCGGGCAAGCCTTGCTCCTACACAAGCAAAAGTGTGGTGTTGCCGATGCTTTTCGGCAGACAAAAAAAACCCGCCGAAGCGGGTTTCTCAAGACCATTGCGACTTCCTGTCGGCAGCCATCCTGGCTAATGGTCGATCATCCGTGATCCTGAGCACTTCCTGTGCTGTAGGAGCGAGGCTTGCCCGCGAAGGCGGACTGTCAGTGATTACGATGCTGGATGTGCCGCCGTCTTCGCGGGCAAGCCTTGCTCCTACACAAGCAAAAGCGTGGTGTTGCCGATGCTTTTCGGCAGACAAAAAAAACCCGCCGAAGCGGGTTTCTCAAGACCATTGCGACATCCTGTCGGCAGCCATCCTGGCTAATGGTCGATCATCCGTGATCCTGAGCACTTCCTGTGCTGTAGGAGCGAGGCTTGCCCGCGAAGGCGGACTGTCAGTGATTACGATGCTGGATGTGCCGCCGTCTTCGCGGGCAAGCCTTGCTCCTACACAAGCAAAAGCGTGGTGTTGCCGATGCTTTTCGGCAGACAAAAAAAACCCGCCGAAGCGGGTTTCTCAAGACCATTGCGACATCCTGTCGGCAGCCATCCTGGCTAATGGTCGATCATCCGTGATCCTGAGCACTTCCTGTGCTGTAGGAGCGAGGCTTGCCCGCGAAGGCGGACTGTCAGTGATTACGATGCTGGATGTGCCGCCGTCTTCGCGGGCAAGCCTTGCTCCTACACAAGCAAAAGCGTGGTGTTGCCGATGCTTTTCGGCAGACAAAAAAAACCCGCCGAAGCGGGTTTCTCAAGACCATTGCGACTTCCTGTCGGCAGCCATCCTGGCTAATGGTCGATCATCCGTGATCCTGAGCACTTCCTGTGCTGTAGGAGCGAGGCTTGCCCGCGAAGGCGGACTGTCAGTGATTACGATGCTGGATGTGCCGCCGTCTTCGCGGGCAAGCCTTGCTCCTACACAAGCAAAAGTGTGGTGATTGACCATTGGTGGCCAAAATCCATGCTCGTCCACCCTGTAGGAGCGAGGCTTGCCCGCGAAGGCGGCGGCATATCCAGCATCGATATCACTGAAAGACCGCTTTCGCGGGCAAGCCTCGCTCCTACAAAAAACGTGGTGTTACGGATGCTTTTCGACAGGCCAAAAAAAACCCGCCGAAGCGGGTTTTTCCCAAGACCATTACGACTCCCTGTCGGCAGCGTGTCCTTGCTTATGGTCGATCATCCGTGATCCTGAGCACTCCCTGTGCTTCAGTTGATGAGGCTAGATTACGCTTCGGATCCAATGTGCAATAGACGACATAGCTACTACAGCGTGTAAGACATTCGCCATAGCGCCCCTTCCGAAAACCCTTAGACGCATCAGGCCTTCAGCCTGCAAGCCGCGAGTTCAGCGACCTGCAGCTGACCTTCGGCCGCCAGGGTGTCGCCGTCTTCCAAAAACCACGCCGCCGACAATCCGGCAAAGGCGAACACCCATTGCAGCAAGCGCCGACGTTCAAGTCCCGCCGCTGCGCAAACAACCCCGACTTGCCGTTCAAAGCGTAGAGGATCTGTCGCCGTAGGCAGTTCGGGGTTGCAGATCAGGTTGGCGTAGTCGTAGCCGCGCTCGCCGGTCACCCGTTTCGGATCGATGGCCAGCCAGCCGCGGGGGCCAAAATCGAGAATATTGTCGTGATGGATATCGCCGTGCAGCACCACCACGTCTTGCGGCTCGGCGAGCAAGGCTTCGGCCGTGGTCAGGCAAAGGGAATAGCGGCCACCGTGTCGTTCGGCGGCCAGGCGTAACGATTCAAACCATTGCACCAGCGGCACCAGCGGCGGCAAAGGCGATGGACGCGGCGCATGCAAGCGCGCCACCGCCGCACACATGATCCGGCTGGCTTCGTCGTCCTGCCCGTTGAGCGCCATGTGCATCAGCGAACGCTCGCCCATGGCACGCTCCATCAGCAACCCGTCGCCGTGTTGGGCGAACACCTGGGCCGCGCCCTCGCCGTCCCACCAGGTCATCAGCAGATTGCCGAATTTTTCCTCGACGTCCACCGCCACCTTCAACATCGCCGGCACTTCGGCCCTGCGTACCGGCAACAAGCGACTGCCGGGCGTGATGATCGGCTGACCGTCCGGCTCCAGTAACCAGCGCTTCAACCAGGGTTCAAACATTCACTCTCCATGATGCTCGCGATGATGTTCGCGGGCCTTGGCGCTGGTTTTCAGAAACTCTTCGATATTGTTCATCTGCTCATCCCAACCGCGGCTGTCCATGCGGAAGGCCTTGAGCCTGCGCTCTTGGGGAATGTGATCGAAACCGGATTCGGTCACCTTCAGCAAGGTGCCGTCATCCATGTCTTCAAGTTCGAACAGCACCAGGGTGGTGGGCTCCTGGGAATAGTCGATGTGCGGCTCCACGGCATACGGGTGCCAGCGAAACGAAAACACCCGCTCCGGCTCGACCCGCTCCACCAGGACATTCCACAGCAAGTGCTCATAACCGGGGTAGGTAGTCTGCCCCTGGGTCCATTCACCGGCGACAAAGCGCTTGCCCTCCAGCGCCACGCCAAACCACTGGCCGAACGCCTCGGCATTGGCCAACACACGCCATACATGCGAACGCGGCGCCTTGAGCACAATCTTCCTTTCGATGCGATCTGATGCTGGGTTCATAAGTCACCTCCTGTACTGAACAGTAGGCCTGTAAGACCACAAGACCAACCCTAAAGTTGTATCAAGCGAGTGCGATCGTCGCTCTCGGGATCTTGGTTACGCCTCGAAAAGTGCGCGAAGGTGCATGTTAAAGTGCGCAACGTGTGAATTTCAGGCCAAGGACGATCCATGCCACTCCCCCCCCTGCGCGGCAGCTGCCTGTGCAAAACCATCGAATATCAGCTCGACGGCCTCGACATGCCGATCGTTCATTGCCACTGCCAGACTTGCCGCAAGGCCCACGCCGCGGCGTTCGCCTCGACCGCCGGAGTCTTGCGAGAGCATTTCCGTTGGACCAGGGGGCAGGATCGGTTGAGTACCTTTGAATCGTCGCCGGGCAAACTTCGCCATTTTTGCTCGGTGTGTGGTTCGCATTTGATGGCGCAACGGCTGGCTCAGCCGCATGTGATCGTGCGGGTGGCGACGCTGGATGATGATCCGGGAATGTTGCCGCAGGCGCATATCTGGACATCTCATGATGTGCCTTGGCTTGACGATGAAGGCGTTGAAAAATTCCCTGAATGGCAGACATGAATGGTGAGTCGCAGATTCGCTACACTGCCCTTCACTTCCCCACTACACCACGAGAATCCCCCATGCACCCACGCTTTCTCCTGGCCCTGACGCCGCTGCTGTTCATCACCGCCGCTCACGCCGTGGACTGTGACAACGCCACCACCCAGGGCGATATGAATCAGTGCGCCGGCCAGCAGTTCAAGGCTGCTGATAAAGAGCTGAATACGCTGTATCAGCAGATCACCAAAAGGTTGAAGGACAGTCCCGATGCCAAGAAGCTGCTGGTCAGCGCCCAGCGCAATTGGGTGGCGTTCAGGGATGCCGAGTGCAAGTTCTCCGCTTCCGGGGTGGATGGCGGCAGTGTTTATCCATTGATTTACAGCAACTGCACGACCAGTCTGACGAAGTCGCGGGTCGAGGCGTTCAAGAATTATTTGAAGTGTGAGGAAGGGGATTTGAGTTGCCCGGTGCCTGGGGCTTGATGATTGTGTGTCTGTGAGGGCCTCTTCGCGGGCAAGCCTTGCTCCTACAGGGGAATGTGATCATCTGTAGGAGCGAGGCTTGCCCGCGAAGGCGTCCGTCCAACCGCCGCAATTACCGAACAAATATCTGCGCCGTAGTAATCGCCATATCCCCACCCGGCAACTTGATACTCCCCACCTGCTTCAAGCTGTCGGCATCAAAAATCGCCACATCATTGAACGTCCCGGCCAGGTAGATCTTGCTGCCGTCCTTGTTGAAGGAAATGCAGTAGTAGGAATGATCCAGCGTCGCCGCCTGGAGCATTTTCTTCTGCTTGATGTCGTACTTGGCCAGGCGATTGAGTACGCCGAACATCAGGTTCGGGTCCTTGGGCGAGCGCATGCCGCTGAAGTAGATTTCCGTTAGCGGGCCGAAGTCGGTGGTTTCGGTCTTGCCCGTTTTCAGGTCGATGCTGAACAGCCCGTAGAGGTACTCGGCGGTTAAAGGATCCTGCTTCTTGTCCTTGAATTTCGCCGCGGTGTAGAGCAGCGAGAAGTCATGGCGATACGTCTGCTGGTTCCACACGTAGAGCACGTCCGGCGCACTGTAGTTCTCGCGTTTCCAGTGCCGGCTCGGGATCAGCACGTCGAACTTGCCGGTTTTTACATCGACCTTGTAGACATCCGCCCCCGCCACATACAGCGTGCCATCGTCGCCACTTTGCATGATGGTCAACTGCCGTGGCGCCGGGAAGCTGCGCACAGGTTTGGCGTCCATGCCGGCGTCGGTGGCGTACACGTCGAGCCGAGGCTGTTGCACTTCGTAGCGGTCGTTAAGCATCAACGTCGGGTTGGCGATGGCAAACAGTTCCTTGCCATCGTGGCTGAGGGTGAAGGCGAACATCGACTTGGCTTTCTCACCCGGTTTCTGAGTGATGCTGGCGTGGAACACCTGTTTGCAGCTGTCGAGTTCGACGCCGTAGATGTCCGCGTAGTGGTTGTTCAACACGTAGGCGGTCTTGCGATCCGGCGCCAGCTGCACGGTGCCCGGGCCGAAGGCGTCCGGCAGCTTGCAGGTCTTAAACAGGGTGTCGGTGGCGAGGTCGATCACGTGCAGGTTGTTCGGGTAATTGGTGGTCAACATGTACTCGTGACCGTCTTGCAGTGCAGTGTTTTCATCGGCCAGAACGTTGAGCGAACAAACGCTCAGGACGGCGAACGCGGCCAGGCCGCAGGCTTTGATGCTAGGCATGCTGGAATCCTTTTATCTGACCGATCACTTGTCTTTTGGAAAGACAGTCCCGAGGTTGCGCCAGTTTTCGTTGGACGCCTGGGCGTCCTTGTTCCAGTCCGGGTAGGTGCTCATCATGTCGGGCACCTGGGCCGGCCACCAGCACGGGTCGGAGCAGCCATACAAGTCGGCTTCCATCGGCTGGCACAGCGACGACACCCCGCCAAACGCATCGATTTCCCAACCCGGGTCGGTGGTCGAGGCGCAACCGGCAACGGAACTCATCGCCACCACTTCTTCAATGCGGTTTTCGGCGGCGGCCTGGTCGAGCTTCAGCGCTTTGTTATTGATTGCCTTGAGATGTTTCATATCAGTGAGCCTTGCGCGGAGTGATGTAGCTGCTGATAAACGCAGGGTTGTGGGCCATGATCCGGGTGTAGACCTCGATGCCGAAGTCGACCCAGTCACGCATCAGTTCGCAGTAGTGATAGGTCGGGTGGGTCGGGTCACCGTAACGGGCATAGCTTTCGTGGTAGCAGCCGCCGGAGCACAGGTTGCGGATCTGACAGTCCTCGCAGCCGGTGTTGGTGCGGTCCAGGCGTTGGGACAGGAAGTCGTTCAATTCCACCTGTTTCACGCCGCTGTGGACATTGCCGAAGGTCGGCAATGACGAACCAGTGAAGCGATGGCACAGGTTCAGCTCGCCCTTGTGATCCACCGCCAGCATCTTCAAACCGGCGCCGCACGGCAGGGCTTTTTTGTGGCCTTCGTGGATGTCGGTGATCAACTGGTGCAGGTTGGAGAAACCGATGTTGCGGTGCTCCAGCGCCGCTTCCAGATACCGCCGACCGAGCTTCTTCATGTTGGCGAAGACTTCGATCAGCTCATCGCTGGACAGGTTGAACGTGCTGATATCGCCCGAAGTCACCGGGGCAAACCCGACTTCGGCAAACCCCAGTTCGTTGAACAGGTGATCCCAGATGGTTTCGACGTCAGTAACCCCAGTGGTCAGGGTCACCCGCGCGCCCACCGGGCGGCTGTTGTAGCGCGACAGCAGCATCTCGGCTTTGCGCCGCACCACGTCGTACGTGCCCTGCCCGCCTACGGTGATACGGTTGCGATCGTGCACGGTTTTCGGCCCGTCGATACTCACCGACAGCCCGAAGCGGTGGGCGTTGAGGTAGTCCACGGTGTCTTCGGTGAGCAGCGTGGCGTTGGTGGTCATGACGAATTCGACGAACTTGCCGGCTTCCGAAAACCGCTTCTCACAGTAATCGACCATGTACTCGATCAGCTTGCGATTGCTCAGCGGTTCGCCGCCAAAAAACACCACGGTGAACCGTTCTTCATCCGGGGACTCACGCAGCAGCATTTCCACCGAGGCGACCGCGGTTTCGACGTCCATTTTCTTGCCCGCCGACGGCTTGTCGAGGTCTTCCTTGTAGCAGTAGGTGCAGCTCAAGTTGCAACCGGTGTTGACGTTGAGCACCACGGTGTTGATCGCCGTGCGTTCCACCCGTTTGGTGCCGATGTCCGGGGTCAGGGGCGAGCCGTCGCTGACCAGTTCCAGGGCCATCAGCTCGCGCAAGGTCTCGGTGATTTCCTCACCGTTGAAGCGCGCGGCCAAACGCTGGATCAGGTCGTCCGACGAGCAGCCGGGACCGCGCAAGGTATCGATGATGGCGCCGGTCAGCTCATCGCTGGCGAACAGCGAACTGCTGGGAATGTGAAACAGCATGCGGTCGGCATCGACGTGCACTTCGTGCAGGTTCCGTTCGACCAGATTCAAAATAGCGCCCATTGCAACCTCCTGTGCAAACCCCGGTTGGCGGGGCCTGCGGTCATTCCAAAAAAGTGTCTGAAACCGTTAACGATCAGCCAACTCATGGAATGGGTGGATTGTTCCAGCGTTGCACCGTGACGATCATGTGGCCTTCGCCGGTCAGGGATTTTCCTGCGTCGTCGACGGCGGCGATCACCTTGAGGTTGCCGGCATTGTTGGTGGACATCTTGCGCTGCGGGTTCGGCCCGGCATCGCCTGGGGTGAACACGCCGCTGTCGGCCTGCATGGTGCCGGCGAACTTGACGTCTTCGTCTTCCTTGGCGCGGTCGTCGAACGCTTCGACTTTCCATTGCGCCGGGAACACGCCGATGCGGTACGGCTTGCCGTCAGCACCTTTGCCCCACGCTTCCGCATCGAAACGGCCCTGGACTTTCGGCGTCGAACCGCCCCCCTCGCCGATCCGCGCCACGGAGAATTGCGGCACGACTTTGACGCTGGCAATCGAGCTGTAGACCGACAGGGTCGGGCCTTTCAGCGTGCCGACGGTGACATTACGCAGCCCCGGTTGGGCATTGGCCGCAGCCTTGAGTTTGACGCGCATCCGCTCAGGACTTTGCTCGATGACAGATACCACTTCCACGCCTTTGCCGAAGTTCGGTTTGCCGCTGAGCCCGCTGCCGATCAACGTCACTTCAGTTTCAGCGCCCGCCTTCAGATAGCCCGGCTGCACCGCCAGCAAACGACTGCTGCCCTGCTTCGCTGCGACGAAGTCCAGACCGCGCTCATCGTGCTCGGCCTCGAACATCCGGCCTTGCATCGCGTTGC
This sequence comes from Pseudomonas sp. Emmai, assembly GCF_055179735.1. Taxonomy (NCBI): domain Bacteria; kingdom Pseudomonadati; phylum Pseudomonadota; class Gammaproteobacteria; order Pseudomonadales; family Pseudomonadaceae; genus Pseudomonas; species Pseudomonas sp. Emmai. The sequence goes on from NZ_CM143685.1 coordinate 5,182,009, forward strand.
CCTGGGCGGCGAATACCTGGCGCATGGTCACGCCATCGACGGTCACGTTGCCGCGCCATTCGTAGCCGCTGTAGAGAATCGCGCTGCCGTCGCCGTTGAACGGGCTGCCATCGGCGTATTGGCCTTTGACGCTGACCTTGAAGGTGTCGCCGGCATCGGCGCTGACGCTCATCACGCCGGCCAATTCACCCTTGCCCGGCAAGTGACCGCTGAAGCTCCAGTCGCCCACCAGCGCATCGCTTTTCGGCGCGGTGCTCAGCCACTTTTTCCAGGCCGGGTTGTCCAGTGGATATCGCTTGGCCAACAGCGGCACCATGTCCTTGCGGGCAATGTCGAACCAGTCGCGATCCCGGGCCAACGCCTGGTACTCCAGGGACGGCCATTGACCGAGGTGGAAGTTGACCAGGCGTTCCCATTCCTGGGCGGGACGCCGTTGCAGGGCGACCCGCGCACCGGAGTGGCAGCGGCCGCACATCTGGCTGGTCTGGTCGTCGAATTTTTCGACGGTGTTGAGTCGCCGTTCCAGCGCATAGCGCACGCCGTCGGTTTCGCTCGGCGCCAGGCCCTGGGTGTCGGCCAGGTATTTGACCAGGGTGCGGCGGTCGTCATCGCTGATCTGCAAACCGTGCATGGTCTGCATCCGGGCGATGCTCATCAGCCAGCCTTCGGGGGTTTTGCGCTGGTGGCTGATGCGGCTCAGGGTGTTATCGGCTTCAGGGGTGTGACAGCCCTGACAGGTTTCCTTGAGGATGGTCTGGGCATCGCGGGCTGCCAGGCTGTCAGGCGAATGCAGCGCCACACAAGCGGCCACGGCCAGCAGGCCGGCGCTTATGCCTGATCGGAGTCTTCTCTTCATCAACGTCGAACCTCGCACGGTGCTTTCTTATTGTTGTGGCTTATCGTTTTTATGGTTTCTACCGCCGGCGGCGCACCGCAGACGGAGGCAAGAGAAACGTCTGCCATGAGCAATACACGGAGCGTGCCAGCTTATCGATATCCTTATTAATCAATTAGTTACTTGAATATTCCTGCCGAAAGCCCGGCCCGACCCGGATCGCCTGCGTCTAATATCGCGACAGCTGTTGCAACCTGAGACAAGCGTAGCTGCCCCGGCGCGAACACTTCATCGCCCGACGATTGACGGCTGATCGGCCCGGGTGCGAAATGGCTGTTCACCGATTGCCAAGCAGGGGATACCACAATGGCAAGCATCACTGTCCTGGCGGGGGACTTTCTGCAGGGTGATGGAGAGTACCTGGACGGCGTTTTTACCCTTCGAACGTCGCTTCATCCATGGCCCGGCATTACCCTTCCACTGTCATCGTTCAAGCATCTGGAAGTGGCCAACGAGGATTCGATCAAGGACGTCAAGGACGCCATCGGCTTCGGCGTGGCCGGGGCCATGCTGCTGGGCCCGATCGGCGCGATCGCCGGGTTCATGCTGGCCGGGAAGGAAACCGAAGTGACCTTCCTGGCCACGCTCAAGGATGATCGAAAGTTGCTGGCTGCGGTGGATGGCCACACGTTCGAGGATATTTACCGCAAGATGGCGTCATAAGCCTACGGCGTCATGCCGCCCCGTCGCGTGGGGGCGGCATGCCGTCGGTTCAGATGTAGAAGGTCGGGTGAACGCCTTTGTGAACCTCGATTTCCTGGCGCATGTCAGCCACCAGCGAGGCGATGGCATGGGGACTGTCCAGGGTCCAGAGCGGGACGTGGGTCGCCACCATGTCGACTTTCCCGGTCATGCAGTCGCAGACCCGAATCGTCAGCGACTGGTCTGCCTCCATGTTGCAGGTGCAGACCGAGGGCAAAAAGCTGCGTTCAATGATGTTTTGAATTTCCAGGGTTGAAAGGAACATCGTTACCTCCCTCACGCCAGATATGTGGCCGGGCAAAGGCTCCCTCGTTTCGCCCGTCGAGCCTGAAAATTCTAGTCCTCAAAAGTGAGTGCCTCAAGGGCGCAACACGGCTGCTCGTCGTCTCAGGCGCTGTCGCAATTTGCGAAAAAATCCAGCGTTACCTCCTTCGTGAAAGCCTGCAAAACCCGGCCAATCAAGGGTCGTCCCGCGCTTGTCGACACTTGGCACAGCCATTGCGAAAGCCTGGATCTCATGAATAAAAAGAGATCGCGCCATGTCCCTCCCTTATCTGCTTCCCGCCACCTCGGCGTTCATCCAGCGCGCCCCGCGCATGTTGATCGGCGGTGACTGGGTCGAGGCCGCCGACGGCCAGACCATGCCCCTGCATAACCCGGCCACTGGCGACGTGCTGTGCGTGGTGCCGCGAGCCACGCCCGAAGATATGGACCGCGCCGTGCTCGCCGCGCGCCGGGCCTTCGATGATTCAACCTGGACCCGCACCCGCCCCCGGGAGCGGCAGAACCTGTTGTGGAAACTCGCCGACCTGATGGAGCGCGACGCCGAGCTGCTGGCGCAACTGGAATGCCTGAACAACGGCAAGAGCGCGGCGGTGGCGCAGGTGATGGACGTGCAACTGTCCATCGACTTCCTGCGCTACATGGCGGGTTGGGCGACCAAGATCGAAGGTTCCAGCGTCGAGGTGTCGTTGCCACTGATGCCCAACGATCAATTCCACAGCTTCATCCGCCGCGAAGCGGTGGGCGTGGTCGGCGCCATCGTGGCCTGGAACTTCCCATTGCTGCTGGCCTGCTGGAAACTCGGCCCGGCCCTGGCCACCGGTTGCACCGTGGTGCTCAAGCCTGCGGATGAAACCCCGCTGAGCGCACTGAAACTCGCCGAACTGGTGCTGGAAGCGGGCTACCCCGAAGGCGTGTTCAACGTCGTGACCGGCACCGGCATCACCGCCGGTTCCGCGCTGACCCACAACCCGTTGGTGGACAAGCTGACCTTCACCGGCTCCACCGCCGTGGGCAAGCAGATCGGCAAGATCGCCATGGAGTCCATGACCCGCGTGACCCTAGAGCTGGGAGGCAAATCGCCGACCATCGTCATGGCCGATGCCGACCTGAAGACTGCCGCCGCCGGTGCCGCCAGCGCGATTTTCTTCAACCAGGGCCAGGTCTGCTGCGCCGGTTCGCGACTGTATGTGCAGCGCAAGCATTTCGACAATGTAGTGGCGGACATCGCCGACATCGCCAACGCCATGAAGCTCGGCAACGGTATGGACCCGACCGTGGACATGGGGCCGTTGATCTCGAAACGTCAGCAGGAACGGGTCTACGGCTACATCGAACAGGGCCGGGAAAGCGGCGCGACCATCGCCTGCGGCGGTGAGCAGTTCGGGCCGGGGTTTTTCGTCAAGCCGACAGTGATTGTCGATGTCGATCAGAAGCACTCGTTGGTGCAGGAGGAGATCTTCGGCCCGGTGCTGGTGGCGATTCCGTTCGATGACGAGGCCGATGCGTTGCGCATGGCCAATGACAGCCCTTATGGGTTGGGCGCGAGTATCTGGTCCAACGATCTGGCGGCGGTGCACCGGATGATTCCGCGGATCAAATCGGGGTCGGTGTGGGTCAATTGCCACAGCGCGCTGGATCCGGCACTGCCGTTCGGCGGGTACAAAATGTCCGGGGTCGGGCGGGAGATGGGGTATGCGGCGATTGAGCATTACACCGAGTTGAAGTCGGTGTTGATCAAGCTTTGACACACTGATCGTTCCCACGCTCTGCGTGGGAACGCATCCCGTGACGCTCTGCGTCACCTTCAGACGCGGAGCGTCCCTGGCGGCATTCCCACGCGGAGCGGGGGAACGATCAGTGTCAGGGTTTGAATCCTTGGGCCAACAGCCAACTACGAACAACCCTGCCCTGCTCCACCGTCAACCCGGCCAACGCCTGCTCAGCCGGTTCAGCCCACAACCGCCGCACCAATGGCGCCAACTCAACCCCCTGTACATGCCAGATCCCCAACGGCTGATCCGCCGTGATCACCACCTCGGCCTCATCCACAAACCCATCGCGCAGTACGGGCGCCCGCTCAATTCGCAACAAGGCAAAATCCGCCTCGGCGTGGGCCACTTCAGCATCCGGCCAACAGCGCCGCGCCTGCCAGAAAGGCCGCTCCCGCCAGCGCTGCTCATCGGCATAAAAATCCCGGCCAATGCGCGCAAAGCGCAAAAACAATTGCTCCACCCGCTGCTGATGAAAGTGCCGGGCCAACGCCGCTCGCTCGGGTTTACGCAACAACGTGTTGATCACCGTCGGCGCCTGCAACGCCGAGGACAGGGACTGGAAAATCCCGTTGCCCGACAACGGATCCACCGCCATCGCTGCGTCGCCTACGCGAATCCAGTTATCACCACAGACCTGCGGAGACAAAATCGCCGTGCTGCTACGGGCGTGCAATTGCAGATCGTTCTGCGGCTGATCACCGAAAAACGCCCGAGCCACTGCCGATTCGTGGCGCCGCTGGCGACAGTACTCGAGCAACATCGCCTTACCCGGTAACGAAGCGCTGGCCACGTCCACCGTCCATTGCCAGTAACACTGCCCGTCGGCCCGTCGCGCCATCCAGGCCCAGCCGTCCTCAAGGCTTTCCACGGCGCTGGCGGTGTCGCCCGGCGTGCCTTGCCAGCGATTGAGCAGGCTAACCGTCTCCGGGCCGCGCAGGCCTTTGCCGAGGGCAGGCGCCGACCGTCCGCGCGCTTCCACCAGGAAATCCGCGACCAATGTTTCGCGCCCTTCGATCTCGACCCGATGCCCCGCCGCTGAGGTCTGCACCGTCAGCACTCGGCCTTCGATCAACTCGACCCCAGCCCCACGCAAATCCTCGCGCAGGCCGCGATCAAAACTCGGGCGATCCAGTAAAAATTCGATGTTCTGCGCGTGCTGCTGGCCGTTCCACGACACCTGCCGTTGTGAAGGCAGCGCCGCGTCTGCCAACGCGTGGTTCAGACCCGCGCCACGCAACGCCTCCAGCACCCGTACGGAAACGCCTTCCAGCGCAGCAAAACGTCGCCATTCGCTGACCAGCGTCACCGGGTAACCGAGCCGGCGCAAACCCAAAGCCACCGCCGCGCCCGCCGGGCCTGCGCCTAGAATACAAATCACGGTCCGAAGCGCCGTTCAGGGCCGCGATAACGGGCGTGATCGCGCAGCCATTCGATGACCTGCTGATTGCTCGCATCGGGATACACCACCAGAAACCCGGCGATATGCCCGCTCAACGCCGCACACCCCAGACTCGCGCCGGACTGCCCCGGATACGTCCCATGCACACACGCGGCGAAATCCGCCTGGGCGCTGTTGAGCCACGACCATTCGTGCTCGGCGCATCGCGCATCGCCGGTCACCCGCAACACCTGCGGATACTTCGCCGGAAACACGCCCTCGCCCTGGGCCGGACTCGATGCACACAGCAAGACGCCTCGCGCCACGGCTGCCGCACACGCTTCGCGCAACAGGCTGCGATCCTGACGCAATCCGAGGCTCAGATTAATCAGCCGCACGTCCTGCGCCACCAGCCAATCAATCGCCGAGGCAATCTGCAAGGCACTGGTCACGCCACGCTGGTCGAACACCTGCGCCACACAGAACACCGCTGCCGGCGCTCGCCGCCCAATCGCCTCGATCACCGCGCTGCCGTGACCGAGCGGATCGTCGCGCAAATCCCCTTGCGCCAATCCATCCTCCAGCAACGAAAACCTGCGCCCCGCGACCACCTGCACCCGCTGCGCCGCCGAGTGACCGCTGTCCACCACGCCAATCCGCAGTTCAGGCTTCATGCAGCACCGTTTTTGATGTGAGCACGCCGTCGAGCAATTCAAAGCGCAGATCGGCGTCAGCCAACGTCGAAGGGCGATGGCTGATGAGGATGCGCGTGCGTCCGGCAAACAAGCGGTCGATGGCTTCGATCACTTCGCGCTCGGTGGCTTCATCCACCGCCGAAGTGGCCTCGTCGAGCACCAGGATCAACGGGTCCTGCAACAGCGCCCGGGCAATGGCGATCCGTTGTTTCTGCCCGCCGGACAACTGCTGGCCACGCTCGCCCAACGGACTGTCGAGGCCTTCGGGCAAGGATGCGATCAGGCTGTCGAGTTGCGCCAGCCGTGCGACTTCAGCGATGGCGTCGCGACTGGCGTCCGGCACCGCGTAGGCCAGGTTATCCGCGAGGCTGCCGCGAAACAGCACGATGTCCTGACTGACCACCGCAATGCGCCGCCGCAGCTGGAACAGGTCCAGATCCCGCAGGTCTACGTCCCCGAGCAGCACCTGGCCCGACTGTGGATCGTGATGCCGTTGCAGCAGGTCGATCAGGGTTGTTTTACCCACGCCAGAGCCGCCGCTCAGGGCGACTTTCAAGCCGTAAGGGATGCGCGCATCGATCCCGCTCAAGGTGCTCGGGCGCCCCGGATGACTGAAATGCACATTGTCGAAACGCAACTCGCCAGAGCTCGGCATCGGCTGCGGCGTGACCGGGGTGAGCACGGTCGGTTCTTCGCCGCGCAACTCCATGACCCGCCCGAGGCTGACGGTCATGCGCTGGATCGCCACGTAGAGCCCGAGCAGGCTCTGCACCGGCCCCACCGCCATCCCGAGGTAAGTGGAAAACGCGATCAGCGCACCGAGCTGCCACGTGCCCTGCACCACCCAATAACCGCCGATCAAGAAGGCACAGGCACGGGACAATGAGGTCAAAGTGCCCGGCACAGCCTGGGTGAAAAACTCGGTGACTTGCAGGCGCAGCAACTGGCTCATATAGCCCTGGCCCAACGTCTCCAGCCGTCGCGCTTCGCGCTGTTGCTGGCCGGCAGACTGGATGAATTTCATCACCGGCAAGGTCTCGACCATAAACGAAGACATGTCCGCCGAACGCTCGCGTAATTGCCGAACATCGCGCTCGACTTTGCGCCGCATCCAGCGCAGCCACAGCACGTCGAGGGGAATCAGCACCAGCGCCAGCAGCGACAGTTTCCACGACAAGGTCAGCAGCATCGCCACGGAAAAGAACAGGCCGATGACGCTCGATACCGCCGAAAACAGCGAGTCCACGGCAAAGCGCTGGATCTCCGCCACATCGCCATCCAGGCGCGACATCAAATCGCCGATGCGCCGCTGGCCATAGAAGCTCGGTGACAAGGTCTGCAAGTGCCGATACAAGTCATCACGCAGGGCAAACAGAATCCGCCCGGAGAGCCGCGTGTGCAGGTAACGGTTGATCCCCGACAGCGCAGTGCCAAGCAAACCGGCGACGATCATCAAACCGGCAATCAGCACCAGCATCGGGAAGTTGCGCCCCAGCAGGCCATCGTCGATCAGCAACTTGGTCAGCCAAGGTTGCACCAGCACCAGCAACGAAGCGCAGACTGACAACCCGAGCAACCCGGCAATCGCCAGCCGATGGGGCCGCACAAAACTGTAGAGCCAGCGCAGCGCCGCTTGCAGGGCTTGCGGGTCGCGGCTGTCGATCAGCCGCACGATCAGGCGCTGCATCACAGGCGCAACTGCTTGAGTTTGCGATACAGGGTCGCGCGGCTGATGCCGAGGGCGTCGGCGGCGGCCGAGACGTTGCCCTGGTGCGCGTCCAGGGACTGGCGAATCAGCTCCAGTTCGTTCTCACGAATGCTGCCGGCCTGGGGGCGTTCGGTGGCGGTGAGGTCGTCGAGCATGCTGTCGGGCAAGTGGTCGAGGGTGAGCACGGTGTCGCCCGCCTCGCGCATGGCCAACGCGGTGCGCAACACCATCTCCAATTGGCGAATGTTGCCCGGCCAGTGATAGCCGCCGAGCAACTTGCTCAAGTCATCGTGCAAGGTCACGGCCGGGGCATCGAGTTTGGCCAGCAGGCGACCGACCAGACCGCTGAAATCCTCGCGCTCGCGCAGGGCCGGGAGCATCACGCTGATGCCGTTGACCCGGTAGAACAGGTCTTCGCGAAAGTGTTTGTCTTCCACCAGGCGCTTGAGGTCGCGGTGGGTGGCGCAGATCAGGGCGACGTCGATGTCTTGCTCTTCGCCAGCGCCCAACGGCGCGACTTTGCGATCCTGCAACACCCGCAACAACCGGGCCTGCAAGGCCAGTGGCATGTCGCCGATTTCATCGAGGAACAAAGTGCCGCCGTGGGCCTGTTGCAGGCGCCCGACCATACCGCCACGCCGGGAACCGGTGAACGCGCCTTCGCGGTAGCCGAACAGTTCCGACTCGATCAGGCCTTCGGGAATCGCCGCGCAATTCACTGCGACGAAGGGTTTATCGCAACGGGTGCCGGCCATGTGCAGGGCGCGGGCGATGACTTCCTTGCCGGTGCCGGTTTCGCCGAGCAGTAGCACCGGCAACTCATTGGCCAACCCTTGGCGGGCCATGCGCAAGGCGCGGGCGTAACGGACATTGCTGCCGGCCAGGGATTCAAGATCCGGTTGCGGTTTGGCGGGTTTGGCCACCGGGCGGGTTGTGGTGCCAACGTTGATCGACCGCTGGGGCGCGCGCAGGGTTTTGTAGAAGAATTCGCCCTTGGCGGTTTGCAGACTGCCGATGCCGCCCTGTTGTAAACGAGCCAGCAATTGCAGGCCATCGACGCCGAGAAACTCTTCGCAACGATGCCCCACCAGCGCCGAACGCTCGGCCCGCAGCAATTGGCAGGCCTGGGCGCTGACCGCGAGAATCTGTCCGCCGAGGCTCACCGCCAACAGGCCCTGCCACGGGGATTCGAGGTACTGCCGACGGCTGTGGAACGCGAGGACGATTTGATCCGGATAACTGGCGTTGAACACCCGGCTTTCGATCTGGCTGACCGCCATGGCCAGCAGCGCGGTGCTGTCGTGGACGCGGCCGAGAGGGCCTTCGCGGGTCAGGTCGAGGACGCCGAGGATATCGCCTTGGGGGCAGTGAATCGGCACCGAAGTGCAGGAGAAATCGCTCAGGCGATCCAGGTAGTGTTCGCCGCAATCGATCAGGGTTGGCCGGGCTTCCACCAAAGCGGTGCCGAGGGCATTGGTGCCGCGAGCGGCTTCGCTCCAGCAGGCCCCAAGGGTGATGTCCTGCAGGCCGGAGCCCTTGAGGCGGTCGGCGCGGCCTTCGACGGCGAGGATGGTGGCGTCGGAATTGGCGAGGATGATCAGGCCTTCTTTGCCCTGGCGTTCGGCCAGGTAATCGATGGCCGGCATCGCGGCGTCGATCAGCAAACGGTTGCTGGCCAACAGCGCTTCAAGGCTGGCGCTCGATTCCAGGGTCAGCTCGTGCTTGCCATTGAAATGCACGCCATGGCTGAGGCTGCGCCGCCATGAAGCGTCGATTTCCGCACGCAGTACGCCATCAGGGACTTCGCCTTCGAGGTGAAGCTTTTCCCGGGCCAGCCGGGCTTCCTGATGGGGTTTGGGGTGTGTTGTTTTTATGAGTGTCATCAAGCGCTCCGCAGCGGTCCGCTTTGCGCTTTTTGAGATCAGCGCCGTGGCGTCAATCTTTACGTTAACGTCAGGGCGATGGCAAGTGCCTTACAGCGCTAGTGGTGCATCAGACGTGAGGATCGCCCGGTGGTTTGGCCGGCGTGGCGTATTGCGGCTTGAGATGGCCGTCCTGGTCGAGTAGCCAGGCGTCCATGATCTGCCGCACCACAGGACCGGCCACCCGACCACCGGCTTCGCCGTTTTCGATCATCACCGAGATCACAATCTTCGGGTGTTCGGCCGGGGCGAAACCGACGAATAAGGCGTTGTCGCGGTTACGCTCCAGGGTTTTCGCCCGGTTGTAACGCTCACCCTGCTTGATCGCCACCACCTGCGCGGTACCACTCTTGCCGGCGATGCGGTACTGGGCGCCCACCGCTGCTGCCCGGGCGATGCCGCGTGCATCATGCATCACCATTTGCATGCCATGGTTGACCTGCTCCCAATCACGCGGATCCTTGAGCAGGATATTCGGCATCGGGTTCTCGTCCACCGGCGCAACGCCATCGACAGTCTTGGCCAGGTGCGGCCGGTTCCACACGCCTTTGTTGGCAATCAGCGCCGTGGCCTGGGCCAGTTGCAGCGGCGTGACCTGCATGTAGCCCTGGCCGATGCCGAGGATCACCGTTTCACCCGGGTACCATGGCTGACGGCGCGTGGCGCGTTTCCAGGCTTGGGATGGCATCAGGCCGGCCGATTCTTCGAACATGTCCAGGGAGACTTTCTCGCCAAGGCCGAACATGGCCATGTAGTCGTGCAGCCGATCAATGCCGAGCTTGTGCGCCAGGTCGTAGAAGTAGGTGTCGTTGGAACGCATGATCGCCGCGTCCATGTCCACCCACCCGTCGCCGCTGTGATTCCAGTTGCGGTATTTGTGATCGAAGTCCGGCAGTTGGTAGTAACCCGGATCGAAGACGCGGGTTTGTGGGGTGACCACACCGGAGTCGAGGCCGGCAATGGCCACTTCCGGCTTGATGGTCGAGCCCGGCGCATAGAGACCGCGCAGGACGCGGTTGAACAGCGGCCGGTCGATGGAATCGTGCAGCGCCGCGTATTCCTTGAAGCTGATGCCGGTCACGAACATGTTCGGGTCGAAGCTCGGCTTGCTGACCATGGCCAGCACTTCGCCGGTCGATGGATCGAGGGCGACCACCGAACCACGGCGATCCCCCAAGGCATCCTCGGCGGCTTCCTGAAGGTGGACGTCGAGGCTCAGTACGATGTTTTTGCCGGGGGTCGGATCGGTGTGCTTGAGCACCCGCAGCACGCGGCCCTGGGCGTTAGTCTCGACTTCTTCGTTTCCGACGTGGCCGTGCAACTCGGACTCGTAGAATTTTTCGATGCCGGTTTTGCCGATGGACTGAGTGCCGCGGTATTCCACCCCGTCCAGCGCCTTGGACTCTTTTTCGTTGATGCGACCGACGTAACCGATCGAGTGGGCAAAGTGCGCACCCATCGGGTAATGGCGGACGAATTGCGGCTCGACATCCAGACCCGGCAGACGGAATTCGTTAACCGCGAGGACAGCGATCTGCTCTTCGGTAAGCTCGTAAAACAAGGTCACCGGGACGAACGGATGCCGTGCCTGCTTCATCGCCTTGTCGAACAACGCGCGGTCTTCGGACGGCAGGTGCAGGAGATTGATCACCTCATCCAGTTCTTCTCTGACGTCTGTGGCGCGTTCGCGGGTGATGGTCAGGTTGAAGCTGGGCCGATTGTCCGCCAGGACCACCCCATTGCGGTCATAGATCAGCCCGCGTGTCGGGGTGATCGGCAAAACGTGGACGCGGTTGTTTTCGGAGATGGTCGAGTGGTAGTCGAATTCGACCACTTGCAGCACGTACATGCGCACGACCAGTGCGCAGGTGATGGCGACCACAAACAAGGCGCAGGCCATCAGTCTTTTATTGACCAGGCGCGTCTCTTTTTCGTGATCCTTGATGGGTATCGGTTCGGGCATTTCTGCAGCAGCTCTTTGACTATGAAGGGGGTGCCGATCCTCAGCGTTGTCATCAGTCCATTAAAAAACGAGCTGCACCATACCAAAAATGACGCCGGCACTTTAGCGCGATTTCCTCGAACGGTTGTCCTTGAGGGCCAAAACGACGGTCGGGCGTGTGTGGTTTTTTGGGTGAACTCGTGCGTTTTACTCAAGATTGATATTCCCATTCATGCATTTTTCTTGCAGATGGGCCTGTAGATACTGGGTGCATGTCATTCCCTCTCTGGAGTTTTTCATGCACTCACGATTTCAACGATTACTGGGCTCGAATGGATTTTCCATTGGCCTTGAATTGCCGCTGGATAACGATTGGTCCAGTGATGGGCAACGGTTGCGAATGGCCGAGGACAGACCTTTTGGTGTTCCTGACCTGAAGCAGCACGCCGCCATGGCACGCTTGGCCGACAAAGCTGGGTTTGCTGCGCTTTGGGTTCGCGATGTACCGGTGTACGACCCCAATTTCGGCGATGCGGCGCAGGTATTCGAAGCCTTTTCGTATTTGGGTTATCTGGCGGGGATTACTGACAACATCATGTTGGGGACGGCAGCGGTGGTATTGCCGTTGCGTCAGCCGTGGTTGACGCTCAAGGCTGCCAATAGTGTCGATGAGCTGAGTGATGGGCGGCTGCTTCTGGGCGTCGCCAGTGGTGACCGGCCGATGGAGTATCCGTTGTTTGGTGTGGACTACGGCCAGCGTGGCGAGATCTTTCGCGATACGGTTGAGCTGTTGCGTAGCCAGGGTGAAGGTCGCTTGCCTGAAGGCGCTCGGTTGCTACCAGAGCGTGATCAGGCGGTGCCGTTGCTGGTGGCGGGGCTTGGTCAGCAGTCACCGGCCTGGATAGGTCAGCATATGGACGGTTGGCTCGCCTACCCTGGCACGCCGGATGAGCATCGTCGTCGCGTGGGGTTATGGCGTGAGGTCGGCGGCGATAAACCTTACATCAGCTTTGTTCATCTGGATCTGGAGGCCAATCCGCATGCACCGATGCGACGTGTACGCTTCGGCGGCAGTTGCGGACGCCTGGCATTGATTGATGAGCTGCAGGCTTTGCGGGACACCGGTGTGCAGCATGTCGGCCTGCACGTGCGCCGTAGCGAACGACCGGTGGCGGAAGTGATTGAGGAGATCGCTGAACACGTACTGCCAATGTTTCACTGAGGGTGCGGTTGGTTGTATTCAGGGATAGCCATTGAGCTGTCCCTTTTCTTTGCGCCACTTTTTCGAGGGCAAAAACAAAACCCCTACCTGCATACGCAGATAGGGGTTTCGGAATTTAATCTTGACGATGACCTACTCTCACATGGGGAAACCCCACACTACCATCGGCGATGCATCGTTTCACTGCTGAGTTCGGGATGGGATCAGGTGGTTCCAATGCTCTATGGTCGTCAAGAAATTCGGGTACTGAGTCGCGGCCAGCTGGCCTCGCTTCAGCAAATTGGGTATGTGATAGCCTTCGGTGTTTTGTGAGTCTTTCGAACTTTCGGTTCGTTTCGTCTTCACACACCGCAATCTGCTCTTTCGACGCAAATTGCTTGGGTGTTATATGGTCAAGCCTCACGGGCAATTAGTATTGGTTAGCTCAACGCCTCACAGCGCTTACACACCCAACCTATCAACGTCGTAGTCTTCGACGGCCCTTCAGGGGACTCAAGGTCCCAGTGAGATCTCATCTTGAGGCTAGTTTCCCGCTTAGATGCTTTCAGCGGTTATCTATTCCGAACATAGCTACCCGGCAATGCCACTGGCGTGACAACCGGAACACCAGAGGTTCGTCCACTCCGGTCCTCTCGTACTAGGAGCAGCCCCTCTCAAATCTCAAACGTCCACGGCAGATAGGGACCGAACTGTCTCACGACGTTCTAAACCCAGCTCGCGTACCACTTTAAATGGCGAACAGCCATACCCTTGGGACCGGCTTCAGCCCCAGGATGTGATGAGCCGACATCGAGGTGCCAAACACCGCCGTCGATATGAACTCTTGGGCGGTATCAGCCTGTTATCCCCGGAGTACCTTTTATCCGTTGAGCGATGGCCCTTCCATACAGAACCACCGGATCACTAAGACCTACTTTCGTACCTGCTCGACGTGTCTGTCTCGCAGTCAAGCGCGCTTTTGCCTTTATACTCTACGACCGATTTCCGACCGGTCTGAGCGCACCTTCGTACTCCTCCGTTACTCTTTAGGAGGAGACCGCCCCAGTCAAACTACCCACCATACACTGTCCTCGATCCGGATAACGGACCTGAGTTAGAACCTCAAAGTTGCCAGGGTGGTATTTCAAGGTTGGCTCCACGCGAACTGGCGTCCACGCTTCAAAGCCTCCCACCTATCCTACACAAGCAAATTCAAAGTCCAGTGCAAAGCTATAGTAAAGGTTCACGGGGTCTTTCCGTCTAGCCGCGGATACACTGCATCTTCACAGCGATTTCAATTTCACTGAGTCTCGGGTGGAGACAGCGCCGCCATCGTTACGCCATTCGTGCAGGTCGGAACTTACCCGACAAGGAATTTCGCTACCTTAGGACCGTTATAGTTACGGCCGCCGTTTACCGGGGCTTCGATCAAGAGCTTCGCGTTAGCTAACCCCATCAATTAACCTTCCGGCACCGGGCAGGCGTCACACCCTATACGTCCACTTTCGTGTTTGCAGAGTGCTGTGTTTTTAATAAACAGTCGCAGCGGCCTGGTATCTTCGACCGGCATGGGCTTACGCAGTAAATGCTTCACCCTCACCGGCGCACCTTCTCCCGAAGTTACGGTGCCATTTTGCCTAGTTCCTTCACCCGAGTTCTCTCAAGCGCCTTGGTATTCTCTACCCAACCACCTGTGTCGGTTTGGGGTACGGTTCCTGGTTACCTGAAGCTTAGAAGCTTTTCTTGGAAGCATGGCATCAACCACTTCGTGTTCTAAAAGAACACTCGTCATCAGCTCTCGGCCTTAGAATCCCGGATTTACCTAAGATTCCAGCCTACCACCTTAAACTTGGACAACCAACGCCAAGCTGGCCTAGCCTTCTCCGTCCCTCCATCGCAATAACCAGAAGTACAGGAATATTAACCTGTTTTCCATCGACTACGCTTTTCAGCCTCGCCTTAGGGACCGACTAACCCTGCGTCGATTAACGTTGCGCAGGAAACCTTGGTCTTTCGGCGTGGGTGTTTTTCACACCCATTGTCGTTACTCATGTCAGCATTCGCACTTCTGATACCTCCAGCAAGCTTCTCAACTCACCTTCACAGGCTTACAGAACGCTCCTCTACCGCATCACCTAAGTGATACCCGTAGCTTCGGTGTATGGTTTGAGCCCCGTTACATCTTCCGCGCAGGCCGACTCGACTAGTGAGCTATTACGCTTTCTTTAAAGGGTGGCTGCTTCTAAGCCAACCTCCTAGCTGTCTAAGCCTTCCCACATCGTTTCCCACTTAACCATAACTTTGGGACCTTAGCTGACGGTCTGGGTTGTTTCCCTTTTCACGACGGACGTTAGCACCCGCCGTGTGTCTCCCATGCTCGGCACTTGTAGGTATTCGGAGTTTGCATCGGTTTGGTAAGTCGGGATGACCCCCTAGCCGAAACAGTGCTCTACCCCCTACAGTGATACATGAGGCGCTACCTAAATAGCTTTCGAGGAGAACCAGCTATCTCCGAGCTTGATTAGCCTTTCACTCCGATCCACAGGTCATCCGCTAACTTTTCAACGGTAGTCGGTTCGGTCCTCCAGTTAGTGTTACCCAACCTTCAACCTGCCCATGGATAGATCGCCCGGTTTCGGGTCTATTCCCAGCGACTAGACGCCCTATTAAGACTCGCTTTCGCTACGCCTCCCCTATTCGGTTAAGCTCGCCACTGAAAATAAGTCGCTGACCCATTATACAAAAGGTACGCAGTCACCCAACAAAGTGGGCTCCCACTGCTTGTACGCATACGGTTTCAGGATCTATTTCACTCCCCTCTCCGGGGTTCTTTTCGCCTTTCCCTCACGGTACTAGTTCACTATCGGTCAGTCAGTAGTATTTAGCCTTGGAGGATGGTCCCCCCATATTCAGACAAAGTTTCTCGTGCTCCGTCCTACTCGATTTCATGACTAAGAGATTTTCGCGTACAGGGCTATCACCCACTATGGCCGCACTTTCCAGAGCGTTCCGCTAATCTCAAAGCCACTTAAGGGCTAGTCCCCGTTCGCTCGCCACTACTAAGGGAATCTCGGTTGATTTCTTTTCCTCAGGGTACTTAGATGTTTCAGTTCCCCTGGTTCGCTTCTTAAGCCTATGTATTCAGCTTAAGATACCTAACTTATGTTAGGTGGGTTCCCCCATTCAGACATCTCCGGATCAAAGTCTGTTTGCCGACTCCCCGAAGCTTTTCGCAGGCTACCACGTCTTTCATCGCCTCTGACTGCCAAGGCATCCACCGTATGCGCTTCTTCACTTGACCATATAACCCCAAGCAATCTGGTTATACTGTGAAGACGACATTCGCCGAAAATTCGAATTTCTCAATTAAGAGAACTCACAAATTTTACCTTAGCCTGATCCGTTACCAGTGAAAGTAACGTTCAGTCTATCTTTCTATCACATACCCAAATTTTTAAAGAACGATCTAATCAAAGACTAGAAATCAACATTCATCACCGTCTTGGTGGAATGCTCATTTCTAAGCTTTCAACAATCAGAAGCAGTAGTGGTGGAGCCAAACGGGATCGAACCGTTGACCTCCTGCGTGCAAGGCAGGCGCTCTCCCAGCTGAGCTATGGCCCCGTATTTCTACAGGCGTTTCCCACACAAGCAAAATTGGTGGGTCTGGGCAGATTCGAACTGCCGACCTCACCCTTATCAGGGGTGCGCTCTAACCAACTGAGCTACAGACCCAATTTCGGGCTGCTTCTTTATCGTCTTCTTCAATGAATCAAGCAATTCGTGTGGGAACTTATGGAGCAGCTGATGTCGTCGATTAAGGAGGTGATCCAGCCGCAGGTTCCCCTACGGCTACCTTGTTACGACTTCACCCCAGTCATGAATCACACCGTGGTAACCGTCCCCCCGAAGGTTAGACTAGCTACTTCTGGTGCAACCCACTCCCATGGTGTGACGGGCGGTGTGTACAAGGCCCGGGAACGTATTCACCGCGACATTCTGATTCGCGATTACTAGCGATTCCGACTTCACGCAGTCGAGTTGCAGACTGCGATCCGGACTACGATCGGTTTTCTGGGATTAGCTCCACCTCGCGGCTTGGCAACCCTCTGTACCGACCATTGTAGCACGTGTGTAGCCCAGGCCGTAAGGGCCATGATGACTTGACGTCATCCCCACCTTCCTCCGGTTTGTCACCGGCAGTCTCCTTAGAGTGCCCACCTTAACGTGCTGGTAACTAAGGACAAGGGTTGCGCTCGTTACGGGACTTAACCCAACATCTCACGACACGAGCTGACGACAGCCATGCAGCACCTGTCTCAATGTTCCCGAAGGCACCAATCTATCTCTAGAAAGTTCATTGGATGTCAAGGCCTGGTAAGGTTCTTCGCGTTGCTTCGAATTAAACCACATGCTCCACCGCTTGTGCGGGCCCCCGTCAATTCATTTGAGTTTTAACCTTGCGGCCGTACTCCCCAGGCGGTCAACTTAATGCGTTAGCTGCGCCACTAAGAGCTCAAGGCTCCCAACGGCTAGTTGACATCGTTTACGGCGTGGACTACCAGGGTATCTAATCCTGTTTGCTCCCCACGCTTTCGCACCTCAGTGTCAGTATTAGTCCAGGTGGTCGCCTTCGCCACTGGTGTTCCTTCCTATATCTACGCATTTCACCGCTACACAGGAAATTCCACCACCCTCTACCATACTCTAGCTCGACAGTTTTGAATGCAGTTCCCAGGTTGAGCCCGGGGATTTCACATCCAACTTAACGAACCACCTACGCGCGCTTTACGCCCAGTAATTCCGATTAACGCTTGCACCCTCTGTATTACCGCGGCTGCTGGCACAGAGTTAGCCGGTGCTTATTCTGTCGGTAACGTCAAAACACTTACGTATTAGGTAAATGCCCTTCCTCCCAACTTAAAGTGCTTTACAATCCGAAGACCTTCTTCACACACGCGGCATGGCTGGATCAGGCTTTCGCCCATTGTCCAATATTCCCCACTGCTGCCTCCCGTAGGAGTCTGGACCGTGTCTCAGTTCCAGTGTGACTGATCATCCTCTCAGACCAGTTACGGATCGTCGCCTTGGTGAGCCATTACCTCACCAACTAGCTAATCCGACCTAGGCTCATCTGATAGCGCAAGGCCCGAAGGTCCCCTGCTTTCTCCCGTAGGACGTATGCGGTATTAGCGTCCGTTTCCGAGCGTTATCCCCCACTACCAGGCAGATTCCTAGGCATTACTCACCCGTCCGCCGCTCGCCACCAGGTACAAGTACCCGTGCTGCCGCTCGACTTGCATGTGTTAGGCCTGCCGCCAGCGTTCAATCTGAGCCATGATCAAACTCTTCAGTTCAAACATCTTTGGGTTTTTAAGAAACCCTAAACTTGGCTCAGCAATCGTTGGTTACATCTTTGATTTCTCGCGGAGTAACTTGTGATGCTGATAATCTTGTTGACTATCAGTCTGACTCCACAAGCACCCACACGAATTGCTTGATTCAGTTGTTAAAGAGCGGTGGGTTAAGATCTTTCGTCTCAACCGAGGCGCGCATTCTACAGCAGCGCCAGTTACTGTCAAGCGGTTATTTTCAGAAGTTTTCAAAGTTTCCTTTGCAACTTCAACCACTTGCGCTTCCGATCTCTCGTTAGCGGGAGGCGAATTCTACAGCGTTACTCGCTGCTGTCAACACCTCTTTTGCTCCGCTTTCGACCGAGAAGATCGAACCGTTAACAAGGCGACAACACACTGCCTTATCAACTCCTTCTGGGCTTCGATGACCTGAAGCAACTCGCTATCGAAAACTGCATAACTCTTTGTTTACCAAGGAGTTTTCCGTTTCGACTGCGCCGGAAGTGGGGCGAATTATAGACTTCCAGAATCTGCCGTCAAGCACTGATTTGGCTTTTCTATCGACAGGTGCAAAATCACTGCTTATATATAGACGCGCCCGCAATCAATGCGCAGTATATTGCCCAACACCTAGAACATTACTTTGCTCCCCACCTCGGACGATGCCTCGCAATGAATGACCAACCCCGCAGCCTTGCCTCGACCCTCTTCTCGGTTGGCCTGCTATTAATAGCCATGGCATCAATCCAGTCCGGCGCCTCCCTGGCCAAAAGTATGTTCCCCATTGTTGGCGCCCAAGGGACCACCACTCTGCGACTCATCTTTGCCAGCGTGATCATGTTGCTGATCCTGCGGCCGTGGCGGGCGAAGCTCACCGCAAAATCACTGCGCACCGTCATCATCTACGGGATGGCGCTGGGCGGCATGAACTTCCTCTTCTATATGTCGTTGCGCACCGTCCCGCTCGGCATTGCCGTAGCCCTGGAGTTCACCGGCCCTCTAGCCGTCGCTATCTATGCCTCACGGCGCGCCATCGACTTTCTGTGGATCGCGCTCGCGGCGGTGGGCTTGCTGCTATTGATACCTACGGGAGCAACATCGGCCGGGATTGATCTGGTGGGTGCCGGTTATGCACTCGGTGCCGGCGTCTGCTGGGCGTTATACATTCTGTTCGGCCAGAAGGCCGGGGCCGACAATGGCGTAACGACCGCCGCCCTGGGCGTCATGATTGCCGCACTCTTCGTCGCCCCTATCGGTATCGTTCACGCAGGCGCCGCCCTGCTGACTCCATCACTGATCCCCGTGGCCCTCGGCGTTGCGATTCTATCCACCGCCCTGCCCTATACCCTGGAGATGGTTGCGCTGACCCGAATGCCAGCACGCACCTTCGGCACGCTGATGAGCATTGAACCTGCGATCGGCGCGCTCTCAGGCCTGCTGTTTCTCCATGAGTACCTTTCCTTGTCACAGTGGATGGCCATCCTGTGCATTATCCTGGCTTCCGTCGGCGCCACCATGACCATGGGCAGTACCGCCAAGCCTGCGGTCGCGGCGGATTGATACAGGATTTGACGAAGCTCTGGTATTTGCCGCTCAATTAGGCCATGTTTAGGCCCGCAACCCAGTGTCACGCATGGACTTTTTCAGATAGGGATATCGGAGCGCGTCAAGCGAAAGTAAAAGCGAACGCAGCCAGACCCGGGCGTAAGATCCGGGCGCTTAAGGACAGTAATGAAACGAATTTTGATACTGATCGCCATACTTGCAGTTGCGGGCTGCGCGGCGACCTCGAAAACCCAGGTCAGACACGGCAAGAAAGGGCTGCATATCAACTGTTCAGGGCTCTCGTCCTCTTGGGACAAGTGCTACACCAGCGCCGCCAATTCGTGTGCGCCAAAAGGTTACAAGGTCATCGCCAAATCCGGGGACGCCGTGGAAGAGCCCGGTGACTATCCGTTCGGCCTCAACCCCGCCGGTTACACCAGTCGCAGTATGATCGTCATTTGCAAGTAGCTTGATGCCGCCCGGCAATCTGGCGGCCAATCTCGTCTTGACTGGACTGCAGCACGGTTCGCTGTATATCCGCAGTGGCCAACATTCGCGCCACGACCAGTGCACCGATGCATTGCGACAGAATCGCCCACGCCAGGCTGTCGCTGTCCAGGATCCGTGCCCAAACCTCCTGAAGCCGACAAATCCAGATCTCTGCCTGCTGGCGTACCGCAAGGTCTGAGCGGGCAATCTCCGCCCCCAGCGCCGGCAAAGCACACCCGGACTCAGGCTGCTCGACATGGGCCATGCTCAAGTAATGCTTGAGGCAGCGTTCAAGCCTGGCGTGATCCTGCTCACCACTGCCGCCCAACCGCGCCAGACTTTGGCACAGCTCTCGTTCGACGATCGCTGCGAACAACTCGTCCTTCGACGAAAAGTGACTGTAGAACGCCCCGCCGCTCAAGCCGATCGCCTTCATCAAACTGTCGACGCCGACCATAGCAAAACCAGACTTCTTGGCTGACACCGCACTGCTTTCCAGCAGTTTTTCTTTGGTTTCCTGCTTGTGATTGGGCGAGTAGCGCATTGCCTTGTCCTCGGAATTGATCGCCTTGACGTTCGCCGGATCGTAGCATAACGTTCGTTCAGTTAACGATCGTTTACCAAAGGGATCTACCTATGAATAACAAGAAGGTCGTACTGGTTGTCGGCGCCGGAGATGCTACCGGCGGCGCCATCGCTAAACGTTTTGCCCAGGAAGGCTTCATTGCTTGCGTCACCCGTCGCAGCGCCGACAAACTCCAACCGCTGGTGGATGCCATCAAGGCCAGCGGTGGCGAGGCTCACGGTTTTGCCTGTGACGCACGCAAGGAAGAGGATGTGATTGCACTGGTCGAGCAGATCGAAACCCAGATCGGCCCGATCGAAGCATTCGTCTTCAATATCGGCGCCAACGTGCCGTGCAGCATCCTCGAAGAAACCGCCCGCAAGTATTTCAAGATTTGGGAAATGGCCTGCTTCTCCGGATTCCTTAACGCTCGGGAAGTGGCCAAGCGTATGGCGAAACGCCAACAAGGGACGATCCTGTTTACTGGTGCCACCGCTGGCCTGCGTGGTGCGGCAGGGTTTGCCGCATTCGCCGGTGCCAAGCACGGCATACGCGCCCTCGCACAAAGCATGGCCCGGGAACTGGGGCCGATGAACATCCATGTCGCCCACATCGTGGTCGACGGCGCCATCGACACCGACTTCATCCGCGACAATTTCCCGGAAAAGTACGCGACCAAGGATCAGGATGGCATTCTCAACCCCGAGCACATCGCCGAAAACTACTGGTACTTGCACAGCCAGCCGAGGGACGCCTGGACGTTCGAACTCGACCTGCGCCCGTGGAACGAACGCTGGTAAGTCCTCCCCCACAACAACAATAAGCAGAGTGCATCAACCATGAGCAAAACCGTGGAGTTCTATTTCGACCTGGGTAGCCCCGCCACCTACCTGGCCTACACCCAACTGCCAAAGATCTGCGCGCAGACCGACAGCCGGCTGACCTACATCCCCATCCTGCTGGGCGGCGTTTTCAAAGCCACCGGCAATGCCTCACCCGCGACCATCCCGGCCAAGGGTCGCTATATGTTCGAGGATCTGGACCGCTACGCCAAACGCTATGGTGTGCCGCTGAAATTCAACCCGCATTTCCCGATCAATACGCTGATGCTGATGCGCGCCGTCATGGGCATGCAACTGCGGCATCCGCAGCGTTTCCAGGCATTTATTGATTGTCTGTTCACTGCGCTGTGGGTCGAAGGTCGGAGCCTCGATGACCCGGCGACCGTCGCGGCCGTGCTGACGCAGAAGGGTTTTGATCCGAACGAGGTGCTGGCCCTGACCGCCGACGAGGAAGTCAAAGCCGCCCTCAAGGACAATACCGAGAAGGCGGTGCAACGCGGCGTGTTCGGTGCGCCGAGCATGTTTATCGATAATCAGCTGTTCTTCGGCCAGGACCGGCTGGACTTCGTCGCTGAAGCCCTGAGCTGAATGGCATGAGCCAGGCGCTCGTTGGAGCGCCTGAACTCACTCCGCTCAGATGGCCGCAGTCCGCGTGTTCAACCACTCCAGCGCCGCACCGTCGAGCAACGGGCTCAAGCGTTCGCGCACTTCAGCGTGATAACCGTTGAACCACTGTTTCTCATCCTCAGTCAGCAGCGACGGCTCCAGGCAACGGGTGTCGATCGGGCACAGGGTCAGGGTTTCGAATTTCAGGAATTCACCGAACTCGCTTGTTCCCGCCTCACGGTTCAACACCAGGTTTTCAATCCGCACGCCCCAGCGCCCTGGACGATACGTCCCCGGCTCGATAGAAGTGATCATCCCTGGCTGCATCGCGGTTTGTGGCGCGGCCGCGGCTTGATAGGCAATCACTTGCGGGCCTTCGTGAACGTTGAGGAAGTAGCCGACGCCATGCCCGGTGCCGTGACCATAATCGACGCTTTCCGCCCAGATCGGCGCACGAGCGATGGCGTCCAGCAACGGCGACAAAATCCCTTTTGGAAACTGCGCCCGGGACAAGGCGATCACGCCCTTGAGCACCCGCGTGCAATCGCGTTTCTGCTCGTCGGTTGGCGTACCGACCGGCACCATCCGCGTAATGTCGGTGGTGCCGCCCAGGTATTGGCCGCCGGAGTCGATCAGCAACAGACCGTCGCCCTCGATCACCGCGTGTTCTTCTTCAGTGGCGTGGTAGTGCGGCATCGCGCCATTGGCGTTAAACGCGGCGATGGTGTTGAAACTCAGCGACACATAATCCGGGCGCCGCATACGCGCTGCGGTCAGATGCTCGTCGATGGTCAGTTCGGTGATGCGTTCACGGCCCCAGGCCGACTCCAGCCAGGCGAAGAATTCGCACAGCGCCGCGCCGTCCTGCTCCATGGCCTGGCGGATGTGTTTGGCGTCATCCAGGCTTTTTTTGGATTTGGCCAGGGTGGTCGGGTTCAACCCTTCCAGCAGCTTCACGCCGCTGTTCAGGTTTTCCAGCAGCCCGGCGGTGACGCGGGCCGGGTCGACCTGCAGGCTCGCCCCGCCTGGCACGGCGCGCAATGCGTCGGCCACTTCGCTGTAATCGCGCAGGGTCACGCCGTCTTGTTCCAGGATTGCGCGCAGTTCGGCGCTGACTTTGCTCAAGGCGACGAACAGGGTGGCCTGCTCCTGGCTAATCAAGGCGAAGGAGACAAACACCGGGTTGAACGACACATCGCCGCCGCGCAAGTTAAACAGCCACGCGATGTCATCCAGGGTCGCAATGAAATGCCAATCGGCACCGCGCTCTTTCAAAACCTCGCGCAACTTGCCGAGTTTCTCGCCACGGCTGACCGTCGCTTGCGGCGGCAAATGTTGATAAATCGGTTCGTTCGGCAGGCTTGGCCGGTCACTCCAGACTTCGCTCAGCAGGTCGATGTCAGTGCGCAGGCGAGCACCGCGCTCTTCGAGCTTGCCCCCCAGCGTGCGCGCCGAAGCCACGGCCATCACCGCACCATCAACGGCAACCACGCCACCTTCGGGGGTTTGTTCGGCCAGCCAGTCCAGTGGGCTCGGTTGACCCGGTTGCAGCTTGACCAGTTCGATACCGCTGCCCTTGAGCTCCTTGCTCGCTTGCTCCCAGTAACGGCTGTCGGCCCAGACGCCGGCGAAATCCGGCGTAACAATCAGGGTGCCCACCGAGCCGTGAAAGCCCGACAGCCATTGCCGTCCTTGCCAGTAACCCGGCAGGTATTCGGACAAGTGCGGGTCGGCCGACGGCACCAGCAGGGCGTGAATGCCCTCCCGGCTCATCAGCTCACGGGTTTGCGCCAGGCGCTGGGGTACCAATCCATTGGTCAAAGGCTGCGTACTCATCATGTCTCCTGCTAACCACTTCATCATTATTGTTGAGTGCCGATCTGAGTCGGCGCTTTAACGGCTTACTGCCAGAACGCCGGCGCGCTGGCACAGGCCGCTTTAACCAGTTGAACCGCTTGGTCGATATCCTGCTCGGTGGTGAACCGCCCCAGGCTTAAGCGGATGGTGCGACCGGCCGAACGGGCGTCGTGCCCCAAGGCTAGCAGCACATGGGAAGGCGTATTGCTCGCGGAGTTGCAGGCCGAGGTCGCGGAAAACGCGATCGACTGGCCCAGCGTCGCGGCATTGAACTCGCCTTCGCCGAAGGTCAGGCTCAAGGTGTGAGGAATACGCTGGGCCGCGCTGCCGTTAAGGCGCACGCCGGGAATACTCAATAGGTGTTCGAGCAAGCGCTCGCGCAGATGAACGATGGTGGCTTTCTCGTCATCGAACAAGCTCGCCGCCAACGCAAACGCTTCGCCCATGGCCACGATCTGATGCGTGGCCAGGGTGCCGGAACGCAACCCGCCCTCGTGACCGCCGCCGTGGATCTGCGCCTGCAAGCGCTGTTGCGCCCGCGGGCCGACATACAGCGCGCCGATGCCTTTGGGGCCGTAGATTTTGTGCGCGGAAAACGACATCAGGTCCACCGGCCACTCGGCCAGATCGATCACGACTTTACCCGCACCCTGGGCGGCGTCGACGTGAAACAACGCGTCGCGATTACGCACCACCTGACCGATGGCCGGGATGTCGTTGACCGTTCCCAATTCGTTATTGACCAGCATCAGCGACACCAGGAAGGTGTCGTCGCGCATGGCTTCGCTGACCGCTTGCGGAGTAATCAGGCCATCGGCGTCCGGCACCAGATAGGTCACCGCCACACCGGCGTCCTGCAATTGTTTCGCTGTGTCCAGAATCGCCTTGTGTTCAATCTGGCTGGTGATGATGTGGCCGCCGGACACACCCCGGGCCTGGGCGACGCCCTTCAACGCCAGGTTATTCGATTCGGTGGCGCCGGAAGTCCAGACGATCTGATCGGCCTGGGCACCGACCAGTTCGGCGACTTGCTGGCGCGCTTGCTCGACCGATTGCCGGGCCTGTTGGCCAAACGCATGGGAGCTGGACGCCGGGTTGCCGAAATTTCCGTTGAAACCCAGACACTCGACCATGACCTTGATGACCCGTTCATCCACCGGCGTGGTGGCGGCGTAGTCGAAATACAACGGACGTTTATTCATAAAAAGGCTCGCAGAGCGTGTTCCGGGATCAGGTATGCGGGGTAAGGACACCAGCAATACCTGATCGGATGCTGTTAAAGAAATACGACTTCATTTCAAAGTGCGTAGGAACGCTCCTGAAGTCGAGCTTAACAGGCATCGGGCAACCGGTTGAAGCAATGCGTCAGCTAAAGCTTTCGATCAACAACGGATACAGCGAAGCCACCAGCAGCAAGGCCATGCCCCAGTTGAAGACGCGCAACCAGCGACGATCCTTCAATACATTGCGCAACAACGTGCCGCAACCGGCCCAGACGCCGACGCTCGGCAGGTTGATCAAGGCAAAAACCGCGGCAATCACGATCACATTGGTGAAATAACCCTGCATCGGCGTGTAGGTGCTGATGGCGCCAATGGCCATGATCCAGGCCTTGGGATTGACCCACTGAAACGCCGCGGCGCTGAGGTAACTGATCGGTTTGCTCTCACCCTTATCGCTGTCGGAAACCGGCCCGGAGTGGGCGATTTTCCAGGCCAGGTACAGCAAATATGCCGCGCCGACGTAACGCAGCACGGTGTAGAGCAACGGATAGGTCTTAAACACCGCGCCCAGGCCAAAACCCACCGCGACCACCAGGACAAAGAAGCCGCAGGTGATGCCAAGCATATGGGGGATGGTGCGGTTAAAGCCGAAGTTCACGCCCGATGCCAACAACATGGTGTTGTTTGGGCCTGGGGTGATGGAGGTCACGAGGGCAAACAGGGCGAAGCCCAGCAGCAGATCGAACGAGAGCGTCATCGGTGGCAGTCCGTCAGGGTCAGTCAGGTATTGACCCTATCCCACACCTACCGGGAAACCCACGGACAGTTGCGTAAAAGTTCGAGCGGTACAGTCGCGGCTTAGCTTGGACGACCGTGCAGGTGTATGGCACGTTCGGCGTTCATCTCGCCCTGGCTATCGAAACCGAATGACTTCTGTGGCTGGCCGAGCAGCGCGGCTTTTTTCGCGTGGTATTCGTCGAAGGACAACCCCTGGCGGTTCAAGGTTTCCAGCGCCAATTCCCTGGTTTCTTCAGCGGTATAGGGCCGCAATTCCGGTGAAACATGGCTGGCACATCCGGCGAGAACAGAAACGGCGAGGAGCAAGGAAACAGTGAGTAGGCGGTTCATGGGGAGCGTCCTGACAAAGTTGTGTTTGGCGATGGGTGAAGGCTACGCCCGGCCTGGGTCTGGCAGAAATCAACGCTCTCGATAGTGGGTATCAGGATCAAACGCCCGCATCTCACATATTCAATAAAGATCTATAAATATCTTTTAATGATCTTTTACGGAATAACAGAGAGCCTTTATAACAACGACATCGCTGCACCCACTGTTGCCCACGCAACTGTTTGCCTGGCAACAGTCATTCAACAAACAGCCCTGCCAATCGCACAGTTCGCGTCGATCACCGCGCTCAAAGCCCCGGAAAACGGGGCTCCGAAGGATTGGTACAGGTCTTGCTCAAGCCCAGTGACTCTTCACTGCTCCCTGAGCAACTGTTTAAAAAGGAACTGATCATGTCGCGTCCATTGAAAGTCGTTGCCCTCTCCGGCGGTACCTGGCGTCCGTCCCGCACCCTGGTGCTGACCCAAGCGCTGTTGGCCGAACTCGGTGAACAGTTGCCGATCGAGAGCAAGCTGATCGAACTGGGCGACATCGCCCGACCACTGGGTGCGGCGCTGGCCCGTCAGGAACTGAGCGCCGAGGTCGAAGCCGAGCTGCAAGCCATCGAAAGCGCCGACCTGCTGATCGTCGCCGCGCCGGTTTACCGCGGTTCCTACCCCGGCCTGCTCAAGCACCTGTTCGACCTCATCGACCTGAATGCGCTGATCAACACCCCGGTGCTGTTGGCGGCTACCGGTGGCAGCGAACGTCACGCGCTGGTGCTCGATCATCAACTGCGCCCGCTGTTCAGTTTCTTCCAGGCCCTGACCTTGCCGATTGGCGTCTACGCCACCGAAGCCGATTTCTCGAATTACCAAATAACCAGTGAGCCCTTGAAGGCCCGCATTCGTCTTGCTGCAGAACGCGCCGCGCCGCTGTTTGGCGTGCACCCCAAAAATCTGCTGAAAATCGCTTAAGGATCTCTTCATGGATGTTTTCTGGTTTCTGCCGACCCACGGCGACGGCCATTACCTGGGCACCACCCAGGGCGCCCGCCCGGTGACGCTCAACTATTTGAAACAAGTGGCCCAGGCCGCCGACAGCCTCGGCTACCACGGTGTACTGATTCCCACCGGCCGCTCCTGCGAAGACTCGTGGGTGATTGCCTCGGCGCTGGTGCCGTTGACCGAACGCCTGAAATACCTGGTGGCGATTCGTCCGGGAATCATCTCGCCGACGGTATCGGCGCGCATGGCTGCCACCCTGGATCGACTGTCCAACGGCCGTTTGCTGATCAACGTGGTGACCGGCGGCGATCCGGATGAAAACCGGGGCGATGGGATCTTCCTCGATCACAGCGAACGCTACGAAGTCACCGATGAGTTCCTGCAGATCTGGCGTCGCGTGCTGCAAGGCGAGTCGGTGGATTTCGAAGGCAAACACCTGCAAGTGCAGAACGCCAAGGCGTTGTATCCGCCGGTGCAGAAACCCTATCCGCCGTTGTACTTCGGCGGTTCCTCGGAAGCGGCCCACGAACTCGCCGCCGAGCAGGTCGACGTTTACCTGACCTGGGGCGAGCCACCGGCCGCCGTGGCGGAAAAACTCGCCGATGTGCGTGAACGTGCCGCACGCAATGGGCGCACGGTGAAGTTCGGGATTCGCCTGCATGTGATCGTGCGCGAGACCGCCGAAGAGGCATGGAAAGCCGCGGACAAACTGATCGAGCACATCAGCGACGAGACCATCGCCGCCGCGCAGAAATCGTTCTCGCGCTTTGATTCCGAAGGTCAGCGACGCATGGCGGCGTTGCACGACGGGCGTCGCGACAACCTGGAAATCGCGCCCAACCTGTGGGCCGGTGTTGGCCTGGTGCGTGGCGGCGCCGGGACCGCGTTGGTGGGCGATCCGCAGCAAGTGGCGGCGCGGATCAAGGAGTACGCGGACCTGGGGATCGAGAGTTTTATCTTCTCCGGCTATCCACACCTTGAAGAGGCGTATCGCTTTGCCGAGCTGGTGTTCCCGCTGTTGCCGGAACCGTACGCGAGCCTGGCCGGACGTGGCGTGACCAACCTCACCGGGCCGTTTGGCGAAATGATTGCCAATGATGTGCTGCCGACCAAAGCCACGGCTTGACCGCCACGCCTGATCGTTCCCACGCTCTGCGTAGGAATGCAGCCCGTGACGCTCCGCGTCACTGGACGCGGAGCGTCCCCAGAGGCATTCCCACGCAGAGCGTAGGAACGATCGGTCACCAGAAATAAGGAATCCCCCGCGTGACGGCCAAACCACAAAGCGCCCTGCTCTCGCCCTTGCACACCACTCGCCAACTGGCGGCTGAGTTTGCCCTGACCGCCGTTGAGCGCGACGAACGTGGCGGCACGCCCAAAGCGGAGCGTGATGCCCTGCGCCGCAGCGGTCTGCTCGCGCTGAGCATCCCCACCCAGTACGGCGGCCTCGGCGCCAGCTGGAGTGAAACCCTGACCATCGTGCGCGAGTTCGCCAAGGTCGACAGCTCCATCGCGCATGTCTTCGGTTTCCATCACCTGATGCTCGCCACCGTGCGCCTGTTCGCCAAGCCCGAACAGTGGCAGCCGTGGTTCGAGCAAACGGCGCGCAAGAACTGGTTCTGGGGCAACGCCCTCAACCCGCTGGACACCCGCACCGTGGTGAAAAACCTCGGCGGCTGGCGCGAGTTTTCCGGCAAGAAAAGCTTCTGCTCCGGCGCCAGCGATTCACAAATGCTGATCGCCTCGGCGGTGGATGAAAGTGCCGGCGGCAAGCTGTTGATCGCCGCAATCCCCAGCGGTCGCAGCGGCATCACCCTGCACAACGACTGGAACAACATGGGCCAGCGCCAGACCGACAGCGGCAGCGCGACTTTCGAACGGGTGCGGGTCGAAGAGTCGGAATTGCTCCTCGATCCCGGCCCATTGAGCACGCCGTTCGCCTGCCTGCGGCCATTAATCGCCCAGCTGACTTTCACCCATATGTTCCTCGGCATCGCCGAAGGTGCCTTCGAAGAAGCGCGGCAATACACCCTGACCGAAACCCGGCCCTGGCATAAATCCAGCGCCCAGGATGTGCGCGAAGACCCGTATGTGCTCGCCCATTACGGCGAATTCTGGGTCGCCCTTGAAGGCGTCCGCCTGTTGGTGGAACGCGCCGCCGACCTGCTCGACAAGGCCTGGGCCAAAGGCCCCAATCTCAGCGCCGAAGAGCGCGGGCATCTGGCAACCGCCATCGCCACGGCCAAGGTCGCCGCCACCCGCAATGGCCTGGAACTGTGCAGCCGTCTGTTCGAAGTGACCGGCGCGCGCTCGACTCACGCCTCGCTGCGCCTGGATCGCCACTGGCGCAACCTGCGCACGCAAACCCTGCACGACCCGGTGGATTACAAACTCCATGAACTGGGTGATTGGGCGCTGAACCAGTCCCTGCCGATTCCGACTTTCTATTCCTGACCTTCTCTTCATGGAGCCTGCCATGCAACTGCTGACCCTACCGCCCTCGCCCGCCCTCGCCACGTCGATCCGCGCCACCGCGCAGGTGTTCGAAGACCCGAAATCCCAGGCCTTGCTCGCGCATTTGCAACAGGTCGCACCGAGTGAAGCCAGCGTGCTGATCATCGGTGAAACCGGCACCGGCAAGGAGTTGGTGGCGCGGCACATCCACAACCTCAGCGCCCGGCGCAACCGGCCATTCGTGGCGGTGAACTGCGGTGCGTTCTCCGAATCTCTGGTGGAAGCCGAGTTGTTCGGTCATGAGAAAGGCGCCTTCACCGGCGCCCTGAGTGCCAAGGCTGGATGGTTTGAAGAGGCCGACGGCGGCACCTTGTTCCTCGATGAAATCGGCGATTTGCCGATGGCGATCCAGGTCAAGTTGCTGCGGGTATTGCAGGAGCGGGAAGTGGTACGCCTGGGCTCGCGCAAGAGCATTCCCATCAACGTGCGGGTTCTGGCGGCGACCAATGTGCAACTGGAGAAAGCCATCAACGCCGGGCATTTCCGCGAAGACCTGTATTACCGCCTCGACGTGGTCAGCCTGGAGTTGAGCCCCTTGCGCGACCGCCCCGGCGACATCCTGCCCCTGACCCGGCATTTCGTCGAAGCCTACAGCCAGCGCCTCGGCTACGGCACCATCACCATCAGCAAAGAGGCCGAGCTGAAACTGCGCAGCTACAGTTGGCCGGGCAATATCCGCGAACTGGAAAACGTCATTCACCACACCCTGCTGATCTGCCGTAACGGCGTTATCGAACGGGATGACTTGCGCCTGTCGAACATGCGCATCGAGCGTCAGGACGATCACCACGGCACGGTCGACGATTCACCGGAAGCCTTGCTCGACCGGGCGTT
This sequence comes from Pseudomonas sp. Emmai, assembly GCF_055179735.1. Lineage (NCBI taxonomy): Bacteria > Pseudomonadati > Pseudomonadota > Gammaproteobacteria > Pseudomonadales > Pseudomonadaceae > Pseudomonas > Pseudomonas sp. Emmai. The sequence continues at coordinate 5,212,449 of NZ_CM143685.1, forward strand.
TCAAAAGCTTTTCGAGGAACAGGCCGGAGCGTTGCACGAAAAAGTCGAAGACGCCCTGCTGCGCGCGGCGTATCGCTTCAGCCATTACAACCAGGTGCACACCGCCGCATTGTTGGGATTGAGTCGCAACGTGACCCGCACGCGCTTGATCAAGATCGGCGAACTGGCGGTGAACAAGCGCCGCCCCACGGAGAACGTGCAGGGCGAGCGCTTGATGCAGTTGTCGATCTAACTCACTAGGTTGCAGTGCAGCGCATCGTCGTGACTGCGCTCCAGGCTATGCAGCACCTGGAAGGAACCGAAAGTGACGGTTTTCGCCTGATGGGCGCGGATCAGGTGCCAGAAATCCTGCTCGCCGCTTTCAAAGCGCTGGAACGCGGCTTCCCCGGCCTCCCGGGATTGCCATTGCAAGTAATTGAGCACCCGCCGGCCGTCGTCGCTGGCCTGGATGCTCGCGCTCAAGAAGCCGCTGAAATCCTGGGCCAGGCGCTCGGTCTGAGCGGACAGCGCCGAGACCAGCGCGGGTTGTTGATGCGGCTCGATCTCGAATTCGATCAGCTGGGTGAAACTGCGGTTTTTCGCTGACGTTGGCATGAATAGTCCCCACTCACCTTTTAACCGGATCTTGCGATCCGAAGGCCTGCAGGGTAAAACCTCTAGTTAACTAGAGGTCAAGAGGCTTTTTTAAATGGTTACCCCGGAAAACCTGCACAAGGAACTGACCGTCGGCCAAGTCGCCACCCGCAGCGGCGTGGCCGTGACCGCCCTGCACTTCTATGAAACCAAGGGCTTGATCAAAAGCCATCGCAACCAGGGCAACCAGCGCCGCTATCCGCGGGAAGTGTTGCGCCGAGTGGCGTTGATCAAGGTCGCGCAACGGCTAGGGATTCCGTTGGCGGAGATTGCCGAAGCCTTGAAGTCGCTGCCGGACAACCGCGCGCCGACGGCGGCGGATTGGCAGGTGTTGTCGGCGCGGTGGAGCCGGGATCTGGATCAGCGGATTCATCAACTGACCTTGTTGCGGGACCGGCTCAATGGCTGCATTGGCTGTGGGTGTCTGTCGATGGAGGCATGTCCGTTGCGCAACTTTGGCGATGTGCTCGGGGAGCAAGGACCTGGGGCGCAGCTGCTGGAGTGATCGTTCCCACGCTCCGCGTGGGAATGCAGCCGGGACGCTCCGCGTCCCATTGGAACGCGGAGCGTCCCTTGAGGCATTCCCACGCAGAGCATGGGAACGATCGTTTAGAACCCCGGCGCAATCTGCCCTTTATAGCGGGTCAGAATGAACTGCCGTTCCGGGAGGTTAAACGGCGTTAAAGGTGGCAAACCCTGGCAATCTGCTGCTTCGCTGTTGATGGCTGAACAGTGGCGCTGCTGCTCGTCGGGCACTCGGTATCGGCGGTAGCCCTGACCTATAGTTATCCGACCGGAAACCGGCGAAGGAACACCTTCAACTCACAACAACAAGGGAGAACCGTTATGAGCGTCCAACCCATTCCAGAGGGTTATCACAGCATCACCCCCTATCTCGGCATCCAGAAAGCCGCCGAGGCCATCGAGTTCTACAAAAAAGCCTTCAACGCCATTGAAGTGATGCGCCTGAGCATGCCCGACGGCGGTATCGGCCACGCCGAACTTCGCATCGGCGACTGCCCGATCATGCTCGGCACGCCGTGCGATCAAGGACCGCTGAGCAACCCGGACAGATCACCGTCCGTGGGCCTGCACTTGTATGTGACCGATGTCGACAAGTCCTACAAACAGGCGATTGCCGCCGGGGGCACGGTGGTGTCCGAGGTCAAGGATCAGTTTTATGGCGACCGCTCGGGGACTTTGAAGGATCCCTATGGGCACTTGTGGTTCCTGGCGACGCGCAAGGAGGATCTGACCCAGGAGCAGATTGAGCAACGGGCCAAGGAGATGTTTCAGCAGGGTTGAGCACCATGATCGTTCCCACGCTCTGCGTGGGAATGCCTCCACGGACGCTCCGCGTTCGGCTTTGGAGGGACGCGGAGCGTTCCGGGCTGCATTCCCACGCAGAGCGTGGGAACGATCAATGCATTCGCAGATTTCAGGGCCGCTTCGCAACCCAACGGGGGCAAGCCCCCTCGCCACAGGTGGTTCTACACACTTCATGAACAACCACCCCACGCTTTGCGCCTTGCCGTAGCCGCCGAACAATTTCAGGATGCAGGCAACTACAACAAGGAGTCATTCCCCATGTTCGCCGGATTCCTGAAAGACCAGCGCCACGTCAACGGCGTGGACATCGCCTACCGCATCGGCGGCACCGGCCCAGGCTTGCTGTTGCTGCACGGGCACCCGCAAACCCACGTCATCTGGCACAAGATCGCCGAGCAACTGGCCGAGCATTTCACCGTGGTCGCCGTCGACCTGCGGGGCTACGGCGACAGCGGCAAACCGCCGGCCAACGACCACCACACTAACTATTCCAAACGGGAAATGGCCAAGGACGGCGTCGAACTGATGAAGTCCCTGGGCTTCGAGCAGTTCTCGGTGCTGGCCCACGACCGTGGCGCCCGGGTTGCCCATCGCCTGGCGCTGGATCACCCCGCCGTCGTGCAACGCATGGTGCTGCTGGATATCGCGCCGACCCTGTCGATGTACGCCCAAACCAACGAAGCGTTCGCCCGTGCTTATTGGCACTGGTTCTTCCTGATCCGCCCGGCGCCGTTGCCGGAAACCCTGATCGAAGCTGATCCCGAATCCTACCTGCGCAGCGTGATGGGCAGCCGCAGCGCCGGGCTCAAGCCGTTCACCGCCGAGGCGTTCGGCGAATACCTGCGCTGCCTGAAGTTGCCCGGCACCGCCCGGGGGATCTGCGAGGACTACCGCGCCAGCGCCGGCATCGACCTTGAGCATGACCGCGCCGATCTCGACGCCGGCCGTCATTTGAACCTGCCCTTGCTGGTGCTGTGGGGCGCCGAAGGCACTGTCGGCCGTTGCTTCGAGCCGCTGAAGGAATGGCAACTCGTCGCCACCGACGTACGCGGTAAAGCGCTGCCCGCCGGCCATTACATCGCCGAAGAAGCCCCCGAACTGTTGCTCGCCGAGGTCCTGCCTTTCCTGCGCTGACACCCGAAACAGCCTGACCTGAATCCACCTCCCATCGCGGGCCTTAACGGGCCTGCGCGGGATCGTCATGCCCAAAAACCGTCTCGAGATAATAAAAATGACAATCAGAAAACTGCTGGGAACCCTCTATGTGCAGGTGCTTATCGCCATCGCGATGGGCATTGTGATCGGTCATTACTGGCCGCAGATCGGCATCGACCTCAAGCCGTTGGGCGACGGTTTTATCAAACTGATCAAAATGATCATCGGCCCGATCATCTTCTGCACCGTGGTCTCCGGGATCACCAGCATGCACGACGTGAAACAGGTGGGTCGGGTCGGCGGCAAGGGGCTGTTGTATTTCGAAGTGGTGTCCAGCATCGCGTTGTTGATCGGCTTGCTCGCCGCCCATGCGTTGCATCCGGGCGCGGGTTTCAACATCGACGTAAAGACCCTCGACACCTCGGCCATCGCCGGTTTTGTTGGCCAGGCGCAACACGGCGAAGGCGTGACCGGGTTTCTGCTGCATGTGATTCCCACCACGTTTTTCGAGGCGTTCTCCCAAGGGGAAATCCTGCCGGTGCTGTTCGTTTCAGTGCTGTTCGGCATTGCCCTGGTGATGGTCGGGGAAAAGGCTCGGCCGCTGGTGGGCATCATCAATCAGGCCAGCGAGGTGTTTTTCCGCATCGTCGGCATCATCAGCCGCGTGGCACCGATCGGGGCGTTTGGCGCGATTGCGTTCACCATCGGCAAGTACGGTCTCGGCTCGCTGCTGCCGCTGCTGAAGCTGATCGGCACCTTCTATCTCACCGCGTTTATCTTCGTCGTCTGTGTGCTGGGCAGCATTGCCCGGTATGCCGGGTTCAGCATTTTCAAGTTGCTGGCATACATCAAGGCTGAGTTGTTGATTGTGCTCGGCACCAGTTCTTCGGAATCGGCGCTGCCGCAGTTGATCCAGAAACTGGAAAGCCTCGGTGCGTCGAAAGGCGTGGTGGGGATCGTGGTGCCGACCGGCTACACCTTCAACCTCGACGGCACCAACATCTATATGACCCTCGCGGTGTTGTTCCTCGCTCAAGCGACCAATATCGACCTGACGCTGGAGCAGCAACTGACCTTGCTGGCGGTGGCGATGCTCACGTCCAAAGGTGCGGGTGCGGTGGTGGGTGCCGGTTTTGTTGCATTGGCGGCGAGCCTGGCGGTGGTGCCAACGGTACCGGTGGCGGCGATGGTGCTGATCCTCGGCGTTGACCGCTTCATGGCGGAATGCCGATCCCTGACCAACATCATCGGCAACGCCGTGGCAGCCTTGGTGGTCGCCGCGTGGGAAGGTGAACTGGACCGCAGCAAAATGGCGCCTATTGCCCTCAAGCGTGGGCGACATGCCCGGGCGGCCGCCAACGTTACCGCTGAATAAATCCTGCAAACGGCGATGCTATGCTGGCGGCTCATGCCGCCAGTGCTCGTTCTGCCATGACCCTCAAGAAAGACACCGTGCCCCTACCCGAAGACCTGCGAGTCCTGCTCACCGTCATCCGCAAAAACGGTTTCGCCGCAGCCGCCGATGAGCTGGGGCTGTCCCCTGCTTATGTCAGCAAGCGCATCCAGATTCTCGAAACCACCCTCGGTACCCGCCTGCTGCATCGCACCAGCCGACGCATTGCGCTGACCGAGGACGGCGAGCGGGTGCAGCGCTGGGCCTTGCGCATTCTCGATGACTTCCAGCAACTGCAAGACGAACTCTCCGACGCCCACGACAGCCCTCGTGGGCGCCTGCATGTGTGCAGCAGTTTCGGTTTCGGCCGTAACCATGTGGCGCCGGCCGTGTCGCTGTTGGCCGAGCGTTATCCGGAACTGGAGATTCGCCTGGACCTGTTCGACCGGGTCGTGGACATCGTCAGCGAAGGTTTCGACCTGGAGATCCGCGTCGGCGATGACATTCCCGGCCAGCACATCGGTCGGCGGCTGGTGAGCAACCGGCGCGTGTTGTGCGCGGCCCCCGGTTACCTGCAACGCCACGGCACACCGCAGACCCTGGCGGATCTGGAGCAGCATCATTGCCTGGTGATCAAGGAGCGCGACAACGCGTTCGGCATCTGGAACCTGGAACGCGACGGGGTCCAGGAAAGCGTGCGGGTCAGCGGGCCGTTGTCGTCCAACAACGGCGAGATTGTCTTGCAGTGGGCACTGGATGGGCGCGGGGTGTTGTTGCGCTCATTGTGGGATGTGAAGCCGTTGCTGGAGCAAGGCCGGCTGGTGCAGGTGCTGGCGGATTACACCCAGAGTGCGAATGTGTGGGCGGTGTACCCGACGCGGTTGGCGTATTCCGGGAAGTTACGCGCGTGTGTGGAGTTTTTGCAGGCGCATTTCAAAGAGCTGTCGGTTTGAAGTGCGGTGAATGGGCGGGCCTCTTCGCGGGCAAGCCTCGCTCCAACGGTTCAACGTAGACCGTGTAGGAGCGAGGCTTGCCCGCGAAAGCGATGTCAGCCCAACCAGGGATTCGCAGCCAGATGCTCACGCTCAAAGGCTTTGATCTGTTCGCTGCGCTGAAGGGTGCTGCCAATGGCATCAAGCCCCAGCAACAACGCGGTCTTGCGCAAGGTATCGATTTCGAACGGGATGACCTGGCCATCGCTCAAGCGAATCTGCTGCGCCTCCAGATCGACGCTGATTTGCGCACTGTCCGGCTGGCTGACAACCCGCCCCAGCCGCTGCACCACCGCCTCGTCCAAGGTAATCAGCAACACCCCGTTGCGCTGGCAGTTGTCATAAAAGATCCCGGCAAAGCTCGAGCCGATCAGCGCGCGAATGCCCATCTGTTTCAACCCCCAGACCGCGTGTTCCCGGCTCGATCCGCAGCCGAAATTCGGCCCGACCACCATAAAACTCGCGCCCTGCCACGCCGGTTGATTCAGCACGAACTCAGGATTGAGCGATCCGTCCGGCAAAAACCGCAGGTCGAAAAACAACCCACGATCCAGCCCCGCGCGGTCGATGCCCTTGAGGAATTGCTTGGGCATGATCACGTCGGTGTCGATGTTGGCTGCGAGCATCGGCGCGGCTTTGCCGCTGACGTGGGTGAAGGGTTGCTGGCTCATGGGCGATCTCCAAAATGACGGATGTCGGTCAGGCGCCCGGTGATCGCGGCGGCGGCGACCATCGCCGGGCTCATCAGGTGGGTGCGGGCTCCGGCGCCCTGGCGGCCTTCGAAATTGCGGTTGGTGCTGGAGGCGCAGCGGTCGCCGGGGGCCAGCACGTCGTCGTTCATTGCCAGGCACATCGAGCAACCGGACTGGCGCCATTCGAACCCGGCCTCGATAAAGATCGCCGCCAGCCCTTCGGCCTCGGCCTGATCGCGCACTTCGGTGGAACCGGGCACGATCATCGCCCGCACATGCTTGGCCACGTGTTTGCCGCGCACCACGCTGGCGGCATCGCGCAGGTCTTCGATGCGCGCGTTGGTGCAGGAACCGATAAACGCATGGCTGATGACGATCTCGCTCAGGGGCATGCCGGCTTCCAGGCCCATGTAGGTAAGGGCGCGGCGCATGTCCTGGCGCAGGATCAGGTCGCTGACGGCTTGCGGGTCCGGAACCCGTGCGCCGATGGGTGAGGCCTGGTCCGGGCTGGTGCCCCAGGTGACCATGGGTTCCAGAGAACTGGCATCGACTGAAACTTCACGGTCGAACTGCGCATCTGCATCGCTGTGCAGGCTTCGCCATTGCTCGACGGCGCGGTCCCACAACTCGCCTTTCGGGGCGCGAGGTTTGTCCTTGAGGTAGGCGAAGACTTTTTCGTCCGGGGCCATGAATGCGCCTCGGGCACCCGCCTCTACCGCCATGTTGCAGATGGTCATCCGCGCTTCGACGCTCAAGGCATCGATGGTCGAGCCGCGAAATTCGATGGCGTAGCCGGTGGCACCCGATGCGCCGATCTGGCCGATGAGCGCCATGATCACGTCCTTTGAGGTCAGCCCGGTACCCAATTCGCCTTCGACGCTCACGCGCATGCTTTTCAGGCGTTTGTAGACCAGGGTCTGGGACGCCAGCAGGTGTTCGATCTCCGAGGTGCCGATGCCGAAACCGAAGGCCCCGAGAGCGCCATAGGTGGTGGTGTGGCTGTCGCCGGCGGCGATGACCATGCCCGGCAGGATGAAGCCCTGCTCCGGGGCGATCACGTGTTCGATGCCCTGGCGTTTGTCGAGGATGTCCAGCAACTCGATGCCGAAGTCCCGGCAGTTTTCCGCCAGGTACGACACCTGCCGCGCCCCGCCGGCATCCGGCATGGCGGCAATGCGTACCGGGGCCGTGGGGTTGACGTGATCGACCACGGCCAGCGCGGTGTCCGGGCGCCACACAGCGCGCTTGGCTTCGCGCAAACCGCTGAAGGCTTGGGGGCTGGTGTATTCGTTGATGACCTGGCGATCGATGTACAACAGGACATGGCCCTGGTCATCGAGGCGGCACACCGTGTGGGCGTCGATGTGTTTGTCGTAGAGGGTTCTGGCTCGGGTCATGGAGGTGCTCGCTCGGGGGACGTCTGGGTTCCATCTTAAGGAGCGGGGGTTGGGCATCAATGGCCGCAGAGTGATGGCTTGGAACATGGATCGTGTTGGATGAAGGAGGGCTGCGATCTTTTCCCACGGTCTACCCCACTCCCAAACTGCAATACGAAACATTTACTTTCATATCACCCTTCGGGATTTTCGTTGCTCATCCGTCTTATGTAGATGCAGTCAGGCCGCGTAGGCAAAAGCCACGGCCTGGCCTTTCAGGGGTCACCGTGCGACGAAGCCCGTGGCAGAGGCCCTCTCATCGAAACAAGACCTTTAATCATGTCGAAGAAATCCCGTTCCAAACTCTGGTTTCTGGTGCATAGCTGGCTGGCGCTGCCGATCTGGTTTTTCGTGCTGATCGTCTGCGTGACCGGCACCCTGGCCGTCGTCAGCCAGGAGATCGTCTGGCTGGCCAACCCGCAAATGCGCGCCAGCCCACCGTCGGACGATGCGCCGCTGCTCAGCTACGACCAGATTCTGGCGGCCATGAAAAAAGCCGAGCCGCAAACCCTGGTCCAGGCCATCAGCCGTCCCGATGAATCGCATTTTGCCCTCGACGTTGACGTCAGTTACCCCGACGGGCGCTCGGTGACGGTGTACGTCAACCCGTACAGCGGCGTGATCCAGGGTGTCGCGCCGGAGTTCAACTTCAAGGCCTTCACCCGCGCCTTGCATGGCTGGTGGCTGGTGCCGTTCACCAATGGCTACAGTTGGGGCTGGTACCTGGTGTCGTTCCTCGGCTTGCCGCTGCTGGTTTCACTGATTACGGGGCTGGTGGTCTACAAGAAGTTCTGGAAGGGTTTCCTTCGCCCGACGTTACGCATTCGTCACGGCGCGCGGATTTTCTGGGGCGACTTTCACCGCCTCAGCGGGATCTGGTCGATCTGGTTCATCGCCGTCATTTCCATCAGCGGCACCTGGTTCCTGATTGAGGCCATTCTGTTTGACAACCAGGTGTCCATTTCCAGCGCACAAATCATTCCCGCCATGGCCCGTGAAGCCGTGCCGCTCTCGCCGGACGGTACGCCACCCGCGCAGATCGACATTGATCGCGCGATTGAAATCGCCATGCAGAAAATACCGGGGCTGGAGGCCAGTTTTGTCAGCCTGCCGGGCAACGCCTATAGCCACCTGGATGTGGGGGGACGTGGTTGGTATCCGCTGATGTTCCAGACCGCGACCATCAACCCGTACAACGGTGAAATCGCCGCCTCGCGGTTGATCTCGGACCGCAGCACGCTGGAGTTCGTCACCGAATCCATGCGCCCGCTGCACACCGGGGATTTCGGCGGCCTGTGGATCAAGCTGATCTGGTTTTTCTTCGGTCTGGTGCTGAGCATGATGGTGCTCAGCGGCCTGCTGATCTGGACCAAGCGCACCGCCCTCGCTACCGCCAATGCGCTCAAGCGCAGCCACAAGAAACAGCGCAGCGCCACGGCGCCAGTCAACCGCGAAACGTCGGAGGCCAGCCTGTGAGCAAAATCACTGTCGCCCCAACACCCTCGCGCCTGAGCGTGCTGTGGCACAAATGGCGTTTCCACTTGAACATCCTGTTGCTGCTGATCCCGCTGGGTTTCATGCCCAAGTACTTCAGTGACGCCGCGTTGTTTCGCGGTGACAGCGGCCTCGGCGAACGGGAAATCGGCGAAATCCAGGTCGGCCCCTGGAGCCTGCGCCTGGCCGAGTTGCGCAATGAAGCGCCGCGCCGCGATGGCCCGGCCGGCTACATGAAAGGCTTCAATGCCGCGCTGTGCGATGCCTGTATCGAGCCGGTCAAGGCCACCTACCTGCGCATCGGCAAACCCCGCAGCCTGCGCGCCGCCGGGGTGATTTTCTTCGGCACGCCATACCGCATGGGCGCCTCGATGCCGGTGCCGGAAAAAACCAAAGCCGACGCCGAGCTGTGGATCACCATGGAAGGCTGGGACGGCAGCATGCACCAGGCCTCGATCCCCCTGAGCCAGGCATCCCCGGCCACCATCGCCTGGCTGAACCAACAAGGAGGCAAACCATGATCAACCTTTTTCGACCTCTACGCGTCGCACTGCTGGTACTCGGTGCCGGTTTCAGCGCCCATGCCCTGGCCCACAACCCGATGTGCGAGTGCAAAGCCATCGACGCCGAGCAGATCAAGTGCACCGGCGGTTTCTCCGACGGCAGTGGTGCGCCGGGGGTGACGCTGGATGTGATCGGCTACGACGAAACCATTCTCGTGCCGGGCAAGCTCGGTGCCGATTCGACCGTGGTCTTCAAGAAACCCGCCGCCGAGTTCTACGTGCTGTTCGACGCCGGCCCCGGCCACGTGGTCGAGATCGACCAAGCCGACATTGAGGCACCGTGAACATGAGTACGCCCACCACCCAACTCGTGCGCCCGGCCGGTGCCGGTCATGAAACCCTCTATGTGTTGCTGTTGTGCCTGATGATCCTTGGGGTTGCCGGCTCGGTGGTTGCCTGGCGCCACGAGTCCCAGGAAACGAGCAGCGTCAGCAGCCATCAACTGGATGCGCGCCGCGACCTGAGCGCCTCCGAACAAGGCATCTACGCCGACCTGCGAGTGACCCTGGACGAGATTCACCTGCTGCGCCAGGAGCAAACCACGCTGCCGACTCCCGAAGCCCTGGCCGATGAAGGTTTTGCGCCGTTTGCCCAGGACGCCAGTTCAGTCAGTCGCGGCGGACATGCCTGGCAGTTGCTCGATGCCAAGGCGTATTTCGGCCAGAGCCAGACGCCGACCGTGGCCGGTTCATTCCTGATGCGCCTGACCGCTGACGATGATGCGCCGGACGTCTGGCTCAATCGCGGCAAAGCCCTCACGACGCCGACCGACCTGACTGACGCCGCGCTGGAAAGCGCCGGCTGGCAGCAGATCGTCGCGCAATTCGATGCCGGCGTGACCCGCCAGCACCGGCACTGAACCCTCGCCATCACCCGAGAGAAGACCGCTTTCCCATGCCTATTTCATCGCTTCGTTCTTTCTCGCGCCTGATCGTGGTCGGCCTCCTGGCTTGCCTGTTGACGCCACTGGCCAGCGCCGATCAGGCCAAGCGCCTGCGCATCGGCATCACCCTGCACCCTTATTACAGCTACGTGGCCAATATCGTCGGCGACAAGGCCGAAGTGGTGCCGCTGATTCCGGCCGGTTTCAATCCCCACGCCTACGAACCCCGGGCCGAAGACATCAAGCGCATCAGCGGGCTCGACGTGATCGTGCTCAACGGCGTGGGCCATGACGACTTCGCCGACCGCATGATCGCCGCCAGCGAAACCCCGAACATCCCGGTGATCGAAGCCAACGAAAACGTGCCGCTGCTGGCCGCCACCGGCACCGCCGCCCGGGGTGCCGGCAAGGTAGTCAACCCGCACACCTTCCTGTCGATCAGCGCCTCGATTGCCCAGGTCAACAACATCGCCCGGGAACTGGGCAAGCTCGACCCGGACAACGCCAAGACCTACACCCTGAACGCCCGCGCCTACGGCAAACGCCTGCGGCAGATGCGCGCCGACGCCCTGGCCAAACTGACCCAGGCGCCGAACGCCGAACTGCGAGTGGCCACGGTCCACGCGGCCTACGACTACCTGCTGCGCGAGTTTGGCCTGGAAGTCACCGCCGTGGTCGAGCCGGCCCACGGCATCGAACCGAGCCCGAGCCAGTTGAAAAAGACCATCGATCAACTGCGTGAACTGGACGTGAAGGTGATCTTCTCCGAGATGGATTTCCCCTCCACCTACGTCGAGACCATCCAGCGTGAATCCGGGGTGAAACTGTATCCGCTGTCGCACATTTCCTACGGCGAATACACCGCCGACAAATACGAAAAGGAAATGACCGGCAACCTCAACACCGTGGTACGGGCGATTCAGGAGTCCGGCGCATGACCGCTCAAGAAAACCTGGCGCTACAAAGCGCCGGCCCGACCCTGGATTTCGCCGACGTCAGCCTGACCCTCGGGCGCACGACAATCCTCGACCAGGTGACCTTCCAGGTCCAGCCCGGCAGCGTGCATGCGCTGGTCGGCCCCAACGGCGGCGGCAAGAGTTCGCTGATCAAGACCTTGCTCGGGCAAATGCCCCATCAGGGTCGCTTGAGCCTGCAGTGGCCCGGCGCGCCCGGCACCATCGGCTACGTGCCGCAAGCGCTGGAGTTCGACCGGGGCTTGCCGATGACCGTCGACGATTTCATGGCCGCCATGTGTCAGCGGCGCCCGGCATTTCTCGGCTTGAGCAAGCATTACGCGGCAGCGATTGGCGAAGCACTGGAGCGGGTCGGCATGCAGGACAAACGCAAGCGGCGCATGGGCGCGTTGTCCGGCGGTGAGCGCCAGCGCGTGTTGCTGGCCCAGGGGCTGATCCCGGCGCCGCAATTGCTGGTGCTCGACGAACCGATGTCGGCGCTGGATGAAGCCGGGATTCAGGTGTTTGAACGCCTGCTGGGCGACTGGCGCCAGAGCGGCATCACGGTGCTGTGGATCGAGCACGATCTGGAAGCGGTCGGGCGTCTGGCGGATCGGGTCACCGGGCTCAATCGCCGGGTGCTGTTCGACGCCACGCCGAAACAGGCACTGACCCCGGAGCGTTTGCTGACCCTGTTTTCGACCCATCCACGGAGCGCGGCCTGATGAGTTATGAAGCCTTTCGCTTGATGGTCCAGGGCTGGGCCTCTGCGGGTTATCTGCCGGAGGCGCTGGCCTATGGATTTGTGGTCAACGCGCTGCTCGCCGGGCTGTTGATCGGCCCGGTGCTCGGTGGTCTGGGCACGCTGGTGGTGGTCAAGCGCTTCGCGTTTTTCTCTGAGGCGGTGGGTCACGCGGCGCTGACCGGCGTGGCCATCGGGATCCTGCTCGGCGAACCCTACACCGGGCCGTATGGCAGCCTGTTCGGTTATTGCCTGTTGTTCGGCATCCTGCTCAATTACCTGCGCAACCGTACCGGCCTGGCGCCGGACACGCTGATCGGGGTGTTCCTGTCCGTATCCCTGGCGTTGGGCGCGAGCCTGTTGTTGATTCTGGCGGGCAAGATCAACGTGCACATTCTGGAGAACGTACTGTTCGGTTCAGTGCTGACGGTCAACGGCAATGATTTGCTGGTGCTGGCGATTGTCGGTTCGCTGGTGATGGCCCTGGCCCTGCCGCTGTACAACCGCATCATGCTCGCCAGTTTCAACCCGCAACTGGCGGCGGTGCGTGGGGTGGCGGTCAAGACCCTGGATTACCTGTTCGTGATTCTGGTGACGTTGATCACCGTCGCGGCGGTGAAGGTAATCGGCGCGATTCTGGTCGGTGCGTTGTTGGTGATCCCAGCAGCGGCGGCGCGGTTGCTCAGTCAGTCGTTGAAGGGTTTCTTCTGGTGTTCGGTGGCGATCGCCACGGTCAGCACGTTGTGCGGGATTCTGGCGCCGATTGTGTTCGACCTGCCCATCCCGTCCGGCGCCGCAATCATTCTGGTGGCCGGTATCGCTTTCGCCCTGTCCGCCATTGCGCGCGGTGTCGTTCCAAGCCTGAAAGGGAATCTCGGATAAATGACTTTTAATCTGCGTCAACTGACCCTGGCCATGGCCCTGTGCGGCGTGGTCCACACCGCTTTTTCGGCGGACAGCGCCAAACCGTTGCGGGTGCTGGCGTCCTTGCCAATCACTTACGGCTTGGGCGAAGTCTTGCTCAAAGGCACCGACGTCAGCCTCGAACGGGCCGCACCCGACAATCTGCCCGGCAGCCGCCAGACCGCTTACTTCACCGGACGCGGCGCCCCGGCGCTGGCCAAACTGGCAACCGACGCGGATGCGGTGATCGGCCTGCGCTCGCTGTGGGCGGATGACCCGCTCTACCCCATCGCCCGGCGCAGCAATATCCGCATCGTCGAAGTCGACGCCGCGCGGCCGGTGGACGGTGCCCTGCCCGGCATCGCCGTGCAACCGGGTAACAAGGTCGATGGCTTGAACAGTCAGCCATGGTTTTCCAGCAACAACATGGGACGCATGGCGGACGTGATGGCGGCGGATCTGGTGCGCCTGGCGCCGACGGCCAAACCGAAAATCGAAGCCAACCTCGCCACGCTCAAGCAGCGTTTGCTCAAGCTCAGCGCCGACAGCGAAGCGCGCCTGGCCAGTGCCGATAACCTCACGGTGCTGAGCCTGAGCGATCACTTCGGCTACCTGATCAGCGGGCTCAATCTGGAACTGGTCGGCCTCGATGCCCGGCCGGATGCCGAATGGACACCCGAAGCGCTCAAGCAACTGGGCGCAACGCTCAAGGGCAATGATGTGGCGGTGGTGTTGCATCATCGCCAACCGTCAGAGGCGTTGAAAGCGGTGATCAGCGAGGCCGGGAGTCGGTTGGTAGTGTTGAGTACCGATGGGGTCGATCCGGTGGCCGAACTGGAAGGGAATGTGGATTTGCTGATCAAAGGATTGAGCGGCGCATAACCCTGCAGGAGCGAGGCTTACCTGCGAAGGCGGCCTCACAGACAACACAAATCCCGAACCTGAAAAACGGACGCTCCGCGTTCGGCTTTGAAGGGACGCGGAGCGTCCCGGGCTGCATTCCCACGCAGAGCATGGGAACGATCATGCGTCCTTCTGTAGGAGCGAGGCTTGCCCGCGAAGACGGCCTCACAGTCAACATAAATCCCGAACCTGAAAAAGCCCGCTGACCTTCTCGGTCCAGCGGGCTTCTCGTTCCCACGCTCTGCGGGGGAATGCCTCAACGGACGCTCCGCGTTCGGCTTTGAAGGGACGCGGAGCATCCCGGGCTGCATTCCCACGCAGAGCGTGGGAACGATCATGCGTCCTTCTGCAGGAGCGAGGCTTGCCTGCGAAGGCGGCCTCACAGACAACACAAATCCCGAACCTGAAAAAGCCCGCTGACCTTCTCGGTCCAGCGGGCTTCTCGTTCCCACGCTCTGCGGGGGAATGCCTCAACGGACGCTCCGCGTTCGGCTTTGAATGGGACGCGGAGCGTCCCGGGCTGCATTCCCACGCAGAGCGTGGGAACGATCATGCGTCCTTCTGTAGGAGCGAGGCTTGCCCGCGAAGACGGCCTCACAGTCAACATAAATCCCGAACCTGAAAAAGCCCGCTGACCTTCTCGGTCCAGCGGGCTTCTCGTTCCCACGCTCTGCGGGGGAATGCCTCAACGGACGCTCCGCGTTCGGCTTTGAAGGGACGCGGAGCATCCCGGGCTGCATTCCCACGCAGAGCGTGGGAACGATCATGCGTCCTTCTGCAGGAGCGAGGCTTGCCTGCGAAGGCGGCCTCACAGACAACACAAATCCCGAACCTGAAAAAGCCCGCTGACCTTCTCGGTCCAGCGGGCTTCTCGTTCCCACGCTCTGCGGGGGAATGCCTCAACGGACGCTCCGCGTTCGGCTTTGAATGGGACGCGGAGCGTCCCGGGCTGCATTCCCACGCAGAGCGTGGGAACGATCATGCGTCCTTCTGTAGGAGCGAGGCTTGCCCGCGAAGACGGCCTCACAGACAACACAAATCCCGAACCTGAAAAAGCCCGCTGACCTTCTCGGTCCAGCGGGCTTCTCGTTCCCACGCTCTGCGGGGGAATGCCTCAACGGACGCTCCGCGTTCGGCTTTGAAGGGACGCGGAGCGTTCCGGGCTGCATTCCCACGCAGACCATGGGAACGATCATGCGTCCTTCTGTAGGAGCGAGGCTTGCCCGCGAAGGCAGCCTCACAGTCAACATAAATCCCGAACCTGAAAATGCCCGCTGACCTTCCCGGTCCAGCGGGCTTCTCGTTCCCACGCTCTGCGGGGGAATGCCTCAACGGACGCTCCGCGTTCGGCTTTGAATGGGACGCGGAGCGTCCCGGGCTGCATTCCCACGCAGAGCGTGGGAACGATCATGCGTCCTTCTGTAGGAGCGAGGCTTGCCCGCGAAGACGGCCTCAAAGACAACACAAATCCCGAACCTGAAAATGCCCGCTGACCTTCTCGGTCCAGCGGGCTTCTCGTTCCCACGCCGAGCATGGGAACGATCACAAAAAAACCGCTGACCGTTACCGGTCCAGCGGTTTTTTATGCGCAGTGACTTTAGTGAGCCACAGCCGCCTGCTCATCCATCTTCTGGCGCAAGCTCAGCGGACGCATGTCGGTCCAGGTCTCTTCGATGTAGGCCAGGCATTCTTTCTTCAAACCGCTCTTGCCCACGGTACGCCAGCCTTGTGGCACGGCTTTGTAGTCGGGCCAGATCGAGTATTGCTCTTCGTGGTTGACCACGACCTGAAAGAGGATGTCCTCGCGGTCGAATACTGACGTCATGGTGTGTCTCCATCGCTGTAGGGGTGGGCTGCACGGCGTGTGCAGCCGGTATGTAGAAGGAACGTTCGGGGCCGCGGAAAATTTAGAGCGTGGCGGTGGCCGCCGCCAACGCACGGCCGAAAATCTCTGCGACGCGGTCGATTTCGGCAGCGGTGATCACCAGCGGCGGCAAGAAACGCACCACCGCCCCGTGGCGACCGCCCAGCTCCAGGATCAAGCCGCGCTTGAGGCATTCGCGCTGCACCAGCGGTGCCAGACGCCCGAACGCCGGCGGATGGCCTTGCACGTCCGGGATGCCGCTCGGGTTGACCAACTCGACGCCGAGCATCAAGCCGCGACCGCGAATATCCCCCAGTTGCGGGAAGTCCCGTTGCAGGATGCGCAGGTGTTCGCTCAGGCGTTCGCCCATGGCAGCGGCGTGGGCGCAGACATTGTTGTCTTTCAGGTAACGCATCACCGCGGAGCCGGCGGCCATGGCCATCAGATTACCGCGGAAGGTCCCGGCGTGGGCGCCCGGCAGCCAGGTGTCGAGCCAGTCGCGATAGACCACCACCGCCAACGGCAGGCTGCCGCCGATGGCCTTGGACAGCACCACCACGTCCGGAATGATCCCGGCGTGTTCAAAGGCAAACATTTTGCCGGTGCGGGCAAAACCGCTCTGGATTTCATCGACAATCAGCGCCACGCCGGCCTGCTCGGTGATGCGCCGCAAACCGCGCAGCCAGTCGAGATCCGCCGGAATCACCCCGCCCTCGCCCTGCACCACTTCGACGATCACTGCCGCCGGCAATTGCACGCCAGCCTCGGGGTCGTTGAGCAGGTTTTCCAGGTAGTTGAGGTTGACCTGTACACCCTGCGCGCCGCCGAGGCCGAACGGGCAGCGGTAGTCGTAAGGGTACGGCATGAATTGCACGCCGCTGCTGAGCAACGCGCCCAAGGGCTTTTTCGGCCCCAGGCTGCCCATCAGGCTCAGCGCACCCTGGCTCATGCCGTGGTAACCGCCCTGAAATGACAACACGGTGCTGCGTCCGGTGGCGGTGCGCACCAGTTTCAGCGCGGCTTCCACGGCATCGGTGCCGGTGGGGCCACAGAACTGGATCTTCGCTTGGGCGGCCAACGCGGGCGGCAGCAAGCCAAACAGATCCTGAACGAATTGATCCTTGACCGGCGTGGTCAGGTCGAGGGTGTGCAGCGGCAATTCATCGGTCAGCACTCGCTGGATCGCTTCGATCACCACCGGGTGGTTGTGCCCCAACGCCAGCGTGCCCGCACCGGCCAGGCAATCGATAAAACTGCGGCCTTCGACGTCTTCGACGTAAATGCCCTTGGCACGCTTGAGGGCCAGGGGAATCCGTCGCGGGTAGCTGCGGGCGTTGGATTCCTGCTGGCTCTGACGGGCCAGCAACGGCGATTCGTTGAACTGGTAAAGCGTCTCGGCAGGCGTCGGGGCGACCCGGACCGGCTGATCTTCGATAAGGCTGGTAGCGACTGACATCTCTCGACCCCTCAATACGCTGTGGATAGTGACCAAAACTGCACACCGGGCAGGTGCGCGTTCCGGTCATGGGGCGCACTTGCAGGTTTTCCTGTTCTGGAAACGCATCAGGGGCGTGGGGATTTAGACCCGCGATCAGCTTTCTATGAAGGTGGCGTCAGCGCCTTGTGCATCGGAATGGCGTGAAGCCCCGCCACGCTGAAGGTTTCAGCGCTGGCGCGATAACCCAGGTGCCGATAAAAGGCTTCGCTGGTGCGGGTGCTGTTGAGGTGTACCTGGTGCACGCCCTGATTGAGCAACCAGGCTTCCAGGTCGTGAATCAAGGCCTGCCCGGCGCCGCGACGAAACCATTCCGGCTGCACGTAGCAGAAGGCGATTTTGCCGCTGATCGCCGCCATGGCCACGCCGATCGGTTTGTCCTGAAGCAGGGCAATGCTCAGGTAAAACCGTTGGTCGGTGAGCCAGGTGTGGATATGTTCGGCGGTTTTGTTGTGGGTCCAGGCGGCGACGATTTTCGCGTCGTTGCGGTGGTCGAGTGCGCAACCGATACGGATCGAGCGATCAACGATGCGGCTGATGATTCCGGCGTCGGCAGGCGTTGCGTTGCAGATGTGCAGGGCTGTTTCCATGGCGCTGTTACCTCAATCCATTGAGTCAAAGCTGCCGGGAAGATAGCCCCGAGGGCGGCTGGATGGCTAATGGAGAGAAGTTACATTTGATGTGCAACACAGATCCCGTGTAGGAGCAAAGCTTGCTCGCGAAAGCGGTGTGTCATTCAACAACGTCGTTGCCTGACACACCGCTTTCGCGAGCAAGCTTGGCTCCTACAGGGGTTGTGGTGTCAGACCGTTTGCAGCGGCATCGTCAGTTCAACCCGCAACCCGTCCGGCCGGCTGTCGAAATGCAACGTGCAGGCACAGCGCTGAACAATCGCCTGAACAATCGCCAACCCCAGCCCGCAACCGGTGCTCTGGCCGTTGCGCCAGAAGCGCTGGGTCAGGTGCTGCAGATCATCTTCGGCAATCCCCGGCCCATGGTCGCGGACCACGAAACGCACGCGGTTGCCGGTGGTTTCCAGGCTCAGTTCCACTGCGCCGTCGCTCGGGGTATGGCGCAGTGCGTTGTCCAGCAGGTTGCGCAGCGCGGCTATCGACAACACCGCCGGCATTTGCACCGGGGCGGCCGAGCACTTCGCCGGCGCTTGAAACTTGATGCGCTGGCGATCACCGCTGGCGGCATCCTGAATCGCCAGTTTCGCCACCTGCTCGGCGCTGCATTGCACGCCGTCATCGAATGACAAACTGCCCTCGACCCGCGCCAGCAACAGCAATTGTTCAAGGGTGCGGTGCAGGCGATCGGCCCCCTCCTCGGCCCGGGCCAGGGATTGATCCCGGGCTGCGCCGTCGGTCATGCGCGCCACTTGCAGGTGGGTCTTGATCGCGGTCAACGGGCTGCGCAGTTCATGGGCGGCGTCGCCGGTCAGGCGACGTTCGCGCTCGATGGTGCGGCCGATGCGCTGGAACAGTTGATTCTGAGTATCGAGCAACGGCTGCAACTCGCTGGGCAACGGTTGGATCTGCAACGGTTCGAGGGAATCGGCGCTGCGGCGCATCAAGGCATCGCGCATGCGATTGAGCGGCGCCAGCCCCTGGCCGATGCCCAGCCAGAGCAGGCACAGGCAACCGAGCAACGCCACACCGACTGGCACCGAAGCGGCCAACAGGATCGACATGTTCAGGGCTTCGCGCTCGATCTGCCGGTCCGCCGTGGTGATGCGCAAATCACCGCGTGCCAGGGTGAAACTGCGCCACGGCGCGCCATCGATAATCTGGTCGTGGAAGCCCATTTTCTCGGCTTCCAGCTTCTGTTGCGGGTCGGTGTGGCTGCGGGCAAGGATTTCACCGCGCAGCGAGCTGACCTGACAGGCCATACCACCGGGGACGTTCAATTGTTCGGCACTGAAATGCGTGCCCTCGCCCTTGGTCGGCAGCGCCGGCAATTGCTCCATCAGCCCGGCAACCATCCGCGCCGAGGCCACCAGGCGCTGGTCGAGGGAAAACATCATCTGGTTACGCAGGTCGCTGAGCATCCAGGCCGCCGCCAGCGCCCAGATCAGCGCAAACGCGGCGCCGAGGGTCAGGCTCAGGCGCAAACGCAGGCTCATCACTTCGATTGATCTCCGCCATCGGCTGGCCCGAGGCGATAGCCCAGGCCGCGCACCGTTTCGACGATGCCATTGCCGAGTTTACGCCGCAGGTGATGGATATGAACGTTGAGCGCATTGCTTTCCAGCTCATCGTTGAAGCCGTAGACGCTGTCTTTCAATTGCTCGGTGGACAACACGCGGCCACGGTTGTGTAGCAAGGCTTGCAGCAGCGATTGCTCGCGCCGCGACAAGTCCACCGGCTGGCCGGCGAGCAGGGTTTCGCGGCTGCTCGGGTCGTAGGTCAGCGCACCGTGCTCGATCAGGTTGACGCTGCGCCCGGCCACCCGCCGCAACAAGGTGTGCAGGCGCGCGGCGAGTTCACGCAGGTCGAAGGGTTTGAGCAGGTAATCGTCGGCGCCGGCCTGCAAACCATCGACGCGGTCGGTGACCGAGTCCCGCGCCGTCAGGATCAGCACCGGAATTTCCAGGCCACCATTGCGCAATTGTTGAAGCAACTTGAGGCCGTCTTCGTCCGGCAGGCCGAGGTCGAGCACCATGACGTCAAACTCGGCGACCTTGAGCATCGCCCGCGCCGACGATGCGGTGGCGACATGTTCCACGGTCAGGCCCTGGGCGGTGAGGCCGGCGACGATACCGCTGGCGATCAGCTCATCGTCTTCACAAACCAGTACGTGCATGGGAGCTCCATCAGCCAAAAAGGCGAGTCAAACAGAGAAGGATTAAGCCGCAATTATGGCAGGGCCACAACCGATCGGAATGGAGGGAGGCCAGCGACGCCGCAGCGGTATAGGACGCTATAGCCCCGAACAGCGTTATTCAACAGGGCGTTATTTAAACAATCAAACTTCCAGAAGAAACAATCTTCAATACTTTGCAACTATACAGCGCCCCGACCCACTCACTAACCTGCCCACCCATCGCACTGACAACCACACCTTATTTAAAAGATATTTTTATATGCCCGCACTGAGCAGTTTTGTTGCCGTCGATTGGCGCTCCGGCCCCGACCAGATCTATTTCTTCTTTAAGGAAACCAACACTTATTCACGTTTCAGCATCGCTGACAATCGGGTGCCTTCGGGTTATCCTCGGCCCGTTCCGTCCCACTGGGATACCTTTAACAACGCACAAGATCTTCGCTTCGGATTCAGCACTACGGGAATAAGCCCTGCGCAACCATTCGGATTTGATTCAGATATCTTATGGCTGTTCTATAAGGAAGACGGCGTTCCCATGGTCTGCAAATATGATCAGGATACGGACAGCGTCAATGGCACCTACCGACTGGTGGACTCCATCTGGTATCAGCTACTGCCCTTTTTCGACAACATCGTTGCAGGTACATGGTGGCAAAGATCGCCGCAGCCTCGCTTATTTCGTTTCCTGATGAATAACGGGCACTTCCTGTCCCTTAACCTCGCTATCAATAAACTGAACCAAGAACCCATCACCCATAAAACCTGGCCGGGACTGGAGCCGTACAAGGACCGAATCATTACAGCCGCACAAAATGACCGGACATTCGCCCACAGTTACTTCTATATTTTTCTGAACGATAACGAGTACCTGAGATACGACGTCCAAGGCAACAGATTGGACGCCGGTCCCATTGCCGTGGATGACGTCTCCTGGCCCGGGTTATTGCGCAACTGAACACGTCACTTCAATTTGAAAGGAATCAATAAATGCCAGTGCTTAAAAACGTGGTTGCCGTCGATTGGCGCGCCGGGATGGACCGCTGTTATTTCTTTTTCAAGGACAGCCTCACATATTCCCGTTTTGATATCGGTGATAACAAAGTTGCGCAAGGCTACCCCGCCAACGTCAGTGCCAGCAACTGGGATGACTTCCATTCCCATATCAAGAACCTGCGCTTTGGATTCACCACCACCGGGATACACCCCACTCGCTCGGGAATCAATGGCGTAGATTCAGATATCTTATGGCTCTTCTATTATGAAGAGGGTTTGCCCATGGTCTGCCAATACGATCAGGACACTGACAAAGTACACAGTCTTGCCCGCTTGGAGGATTCACCGTGGAATTCCCTGAGTCCTTACTTCAGCCGCATTGTCGCTGGTACCTGGTGGCAAAATTACCGTGACGTGCAACTGTTCCGGTTTTTATTGAATGACGCAAAGGCGCTCTCCCTTGATCTGCGCACAAACAAACTGACCCTGGAAGCCATTACACACACCACGTGGCCCGGCCTGGAAAACTATAAACATCGCATCATTACCGCTGTACAAAATGATCGAACCTGGGCAGACAGCTATTACTACATCTTTCTGACTGATAACGAATACATCCGATACAACATCCCGAAGAACAAGGCTGAATCAGGCCCGATCAAAGTGGATGACGTAAGCTGGCCCGGATTGTTGCGAGACTGAAATGGGTGAGGGTGCAGAAAACGATAAATATGTAACGCACCCCGCCCTGCTTTGCTCAATACCCTGTGTGGACGTTCAATCAACTCACTCACACAGGTATTGACCATGCAAGCCTACCCCGACGATTTAACCGCCCTGTTCAACCTGCTCAACAACGTGACCGCCCTGATCGCCGACTTGAACATCCATCAGGAAAACGCCCGCAAAAAGGGACTGGAACTCTACAACCTCGGCAGTTTCAGGGCGTCGGAGCCCTACCTGACCATCGCGGCCGCCGCCGGTGAACGGGCCTCGCAATATGCCTTGGGCGAAGTGCTCAGGCGCCGTGAAGGCAGCGTCACCGAGGACGCTAAAAAGTGGTACCGACTGGCTGCCGCCCAAGGCGATGTCTACGCCTTGTTACGGCTCGGCGACAGCGACTCGCTGGACACGGCGCGGCAACTCCTGACGCCCCGTATCGAACAGGGTGATGGTGAAGCCATGCTGCAGATGTACGAGCTGACCCGGGAGATCAAGTGGCTGAAAAAATCGGCCAACACCCGATTCCCGGAGGCCATGTACATCCTGGCGTTGGCGTACGACCGGGATAACAGCCTCGTCCCCCAGGGCCAGGATGCCGACACCCTGATTGATGTGTGGCTGCGAAGGGCCGCCCTGGCCAATCTGCCCCTGGCAATGAACTGGTACAGCAATCGCCCGGAGGTGACCCGGTTCCCATCGCTAAGGCGTGAATGGCTGGAAAAGACCGCCAATGCGGGTGATCTCTACGGCATGCTCAAATATGGCTTCGCCGTCGGCCACGGTGAAAGCGGACGCGACCCGGAATACGGCTACGCTAAAAACTATCCCTTCAGCTATATGCTGATCTGGCTGGTGGTAGACGCCGCCAAGGAGTATCAACTCCACAACAGCGCCGCTACGTTCCTGACAGAACTGGCCAAGGACATGAGCCAGGAACAAATTGACCAGGCCGTGGGTTTTGCCCACAGCTGGAAGAGCACCCATCCCCCCATGTCGGAGAACCGCCTGACCTATCACGGCGCCTGACCCGCGCCATGACGGTGTGACCCGATCTCGTTGCCGGGCTGGCCCGCCCGGCAACCTTCTATTAATCACCGGTTAATCGCCACCCACCATTGTGCTTCTCACTTGCACCGGGACAAGGCTTAACCCATGCGTCGATTGTTTTTCCTCTTTGCTCTCTTGATCTCGGGTCTGGCCCAGGCCGGGACCAATCCGTTTGAAACCAAACCCGACTTTCTCCCCGTCGAGCAGGCTTTCATCTTCACCTCCGAACGTCTTGAAAGCGGCGAAACCCAGCTGTTCTGGCAGATTGCCGACGGTTATTACCTGTATCAGAAACGCCTGAAACTCGATGGCCTGGCCCCGCAGCAGATGCCGGTGTTGCCCGAGGGCGAGTCCCACAGCGATGAGTTCTTCGGTGAACAACCGGTGTATCGCCAGGGCCTGGAACTGAAGATCCCGGCCGGTGCCACCGGTCAGATCAAGGTCGGGTTCCAGGGCTGTGCCGATGCCGGCCTGTGTTATCCGCCGCAGACCCAAGTGGTCGATCTGGGTGGCGTGGTGGCAACAGCGATTGCCAACGAAGCCCCGGACCAGGCCCTGGCCAGCAACCTGCAACAGCGGGCGCTGGGCTGGAGTTTGCTGGTGTTCTTTGGTCTGGGCCTGTTGCTGGCGTTCACCCCTTGTACGCTGCCGATGCTGCCGATCCTTGCGGGTTTGATCGTTGGCAGTGGCGCCACGCCCAAACGCGGTTTCGCCCTGGCCAGCAGTTATGTGATCTGCATGGCGCTGGTGTACGCGGCGATGGGGGTGCTGGCGTCGTTGCTCGGCGCGAACCTTCAGGCGCTGCTGCAAAACCCGTGGTTGCTCGGCAGCTTCGCCGCCGTGTTTGTGTTGCTGGCATTGCCGATGTTCGGCTTCTTTGAGCTGCAATTGCCGGTGGCGCTGCGCGATCGCCTGGAAAACGTCTCGCGCAATCAGCGCGGTGGCAGTCTGATCGGCGCCGGTGTGCTCGGGGCCTTGTCCGGTCTGTTGGTCGGCCCGTGCATGACCGCGCCTCTGGCCGGCGCCCTGCTTTACATCGCCCAGAGCGGCAACGCGGTGCATGGCGGGCTGATTCTGTTCGCCATGGGCATCGGCATGGGGATTCCGCTGTTGCTGCTGGTGACCGTTGGCAACCGTTTCCTGCCCAAGCCCGGCGCTTGGATGAACTTGCTCAAGGGCGTGTTCGGTTTCCTGTTCCTGGCCACTGCGCTGCTGATGTTGCGCCCGGTGCTGGATCAATCGTTGTGGATCGGCTTGTGCGGCGCCTTGCTGTTGATCGCTGCTTATAGCGCCTGGAAGCAATCCGAAGGGTTTGGTCGAGTGGCCCAAGTGTTCGGCGCCAGTTCGTTGTTGCTGGGGGTGTGGGGCAGTCTGTTGATGGTCGGTGCGGCGGGTGGCAGTGATGATCTGTTCAAGCCGTTGCAGGTGTATAGCGCTGCACGGGCAGACGGCGCCCCGGTCGGCCACGACGCTTTCACGACGATTAAAGATCCCGCCGCGTTGCAACGGGAACTCGACGCCGCCCAGGCCCAGGGTCAATGGGTGCTGCTGGACTACTACGCCGACTGGTGCGTGGCGTGCAAAGTCATGGAAAAACAGGTTTTCGCCAAACCCCAGGTATTGGACGCGCTGAAAGATGTGCGCTTGCTACGGCTGGACGTCACCGCTGACAATGCCGCCAGCCGCGAGCTGCTCGGCCGCTATAAAGTGCCGGGGCCGCCAAGCCTGTTGTGGATCGGTGCCGATGGCAGCGAGCGCCGCAGCCAGCGCATCACCGGCGAGGTGGATGCCGAGACTTTCCTGCAACGCTGGAACACTACCCGAGAAGCCCGTTAATGCTGACCTTTACCCTCGGCACCTTTGCCATCGCGCTTAACCACCTGCTGCTGATCAGTGCCCTGGCGCTGGCGACCTTTGTCGGTTGGCGGGTGGCCAAGCGCGGCGGCGACAACCCCGAGTCGGTGCTGTTCAGCCTGTTCCTGCTGGGCATGCTGGCGGCGCGGGTCAGTTTCGTGGCCGCCTACTGGGCCCACTATCGCAACGATCCATGGCAGATCATCGACCTGCGCGACGGCGGTTTCCTCGCCTGGCCCGGGGTGATCGTGCTGGTGCTGGCGGCGTTGTATCGCGGCTGGCGCCGGCCGGGGTTGCGGCGGTCATTGGGGTTCGGCGTCGGCAGCGGTTTGCTGTTCTGGCTGCTGGCGACCTTCTCCCTGAGCCTTTACGAACAAGGCACGCGCCTGCCGGAGATCACCCTGCGCAATGCCGCCGGGGAAACCGTGCAACTGACCGACTATCAGGGCGGCCCGCTGGTGATCAACCTCTGGGCCACCTGGTGCCCGCCATGCCGCCGGGAAATGCCGGTGCTGGAAAAGGCCCAGCAACAACGCCCGGACCTGACCTTCCTGTTCGTCAATCAGGCCGAAAGCATGCAGAGCGTCAGTACCTTCCTGGAAACCCAGGGCCTGAGCCTGTCCAACGTGCTGTTCGACGGCAGTGGTCGCCTGGGCCAGGCCGTCGGCTCCATGGCCTTGCCGACTACGCTGTTCTATAGCAACGACGGTCGCCTGCTGGGCAGCCACCTGGGCGAATTGTCGGAAGCCAGTCTGGCCCGCGCCCTGGAAAACTTCGACGCCCCCACTCACGCCACAAGGAAATTGCCATGCCCCGCCTCCGCCACCTGCTGACCCTGACCCTGGGCGCAGCCCTGCTGCACCTGCCGTCGGCGCAGGCTGTTGAAGAACTGCCCGAGGCGATCAAGAAGATCGAAGCCAAAGGCGCGAAAATCGTCGGCCAGTTCGATGCACCCGACGGCTTGCGCGGCTATGCGGCGCAATATCAGAACCGTGGCATGGCGCTGTACCTTACCCCGGATGGCAAGCATGTCTTGCTCGGCAACCTGTACGACGCCGACGGCAATGACCTGAGCAGCGCACCGTTGCAGAAACTGGTCTACGCGCCAATGTCCAAGGAAGTCTGGGGCAAGATGGAAGCGAGCAACTGGATCGGCGACGGCAACAAGGACGCCCCGCGCGTCGTCTACCTATTCAGCGACCCGAACTGCCCTTACTGCAACTTGTTCTGGGAACAGGCGCGGCCATGGGTCAAGTCCGGCAAGGTGCAGTTGCGGCACATCATGGTCGGCATCATCCGCGAAGACAGCCCGGGCAAATCCGCCGCGCTGCTGGCGGCCAAGGACCCGAGCAAAGCCCTGGCAGAACACGAAAAGGCCGGCAAGGAAAGCGCGCTCAAAGCCCTGAAAGACGTGCCCCCGGCGATCCAGGCGAAACTGGCAGCCAACATGCAGTTGATGGAAGACCTGGAGTTGCAGGCCACCCCGGCGATTTTCTACATGGACGACAAGGGCGAGTTGCAGCAACAGCAAGGCGCGCCGTCGCCGGACAAGTTGTTGAAGATCCTGGGGCCGAAGTAATCCCTACCGACGCCTTCGCGGGCAAGCCTCGCTCCTACGGGTTTTGCGTCGGCCGCATATGTTGATCGTTCCCACGCTCTGCGTGGGAATGCATCCTGTGACGCTCTGCGTCACGCCTGCGAAGGGACGCGGAGCGTCCCGGGCGGCATTCCCACGCAGAGCGTGGGAACGATCTTGATCAGCGTTGCGCCAAAAACGTCAACAAAGTCTCGGTGACAAACCCGGCATTCTCCAGATTGGAGATATGCCCCGCCTCCGGCACCAGCACACACGGGCAGCCAATCAACTCAGCCATCTCTCTGGCTTCCGATGGCGGCCGCGGCTTGTCCTGATCGCCGCACATCACCAACGTGGTTTCAGCATCCAGTTCCGCCAGACGCGGCAACAGATCATCCCGGCCAAAGGTAATGCGCCCCATCGGCACAATGCTCTCGCGCAAACGCTCGGCGGGCAGCGCCGCCAGGGATGCGCGAAATTCCTGATACAGCGCCGACTGCGGATCGATGCCCGGACGGAAGAAAATCGGCACCACGATGTCCAGCAACTGCGGCGCAATCACGCCGCTGTCTTCGATCTGTTTGAACAGCGAGAAATAGTACTGGCGCGTCGGCTCGGGCTCGACACCGACGTAAGTGTCCATCAGCACCAGGCCGTTGAGCCGCTCGGGTGCCGACAGCGCCAGGCGTACGCCCCACATGCCGCCGACCGACAACCCGACCAGAGTGACGCGATCGATGTCCAGATGGTCGAGCAATGCCAAGGCCTGGCGCGCGATGTCATCCAGCGAGGTCGTGCCTTCGGGGAGTTTTCCGGATTGACCGTGGCCCCAGAGGTCCAGGGCGATCACCCGGTACTGCCGGGATAACGCGGCAATCTGCGGCGCCCACATGGCCTGGTCCCACAGATAGCTGCCCGCCAGCAGCACGGCGGGGCCGGTGCCTTGGTCGGTGTAGTGCAGGGGTTGTCCGTCTATTGTTGCGAAGGGCATCAGCTGTCTCCTCACCAAAATGGAGGGGGAAGACTGGGCCGCTGTGGCTTGGCAGTCAACCTTGGGGTGTCTGGGCTGACGCCTTCGCGGGCAAGCCTCGCTCCTACAGGTATGTGTCGATCACAAGGGTTGTGATCACTCGATACCTGTAGGAGCAAGGCTTGCCCGCGAAGAGGCCATAACAGACGCTAGAGAATCAAAGCCCCTCCAACTCCGCCATCAGGTCATTCAACCGATCCACCTTCTCCTCGGTGATATCACTCGCCGCCAACCCTTCGATGTACTCCGCCAATTCCTCCACCGAACTGCACTCGAACATCGCCCGCAGCGGCACGTTGCGTTGCAGGGCTTTTTGCACCCGCGAGGCAATCTGGGTCGCCAGCAGCGAATGGCCGCCCAGTTCGAAGAAGTTGTCGCGCACGCCGACCTGCTCGACTTTCAGCACCTCAGCCCAGATATCCGCCAGGGTCTGCTCCAGATCATTGCGTGGCGCCAAGTAATCCTGGCTCTGCAACTGACCGATCTCCAACGCCGGCAGGGCCTTGCGATCCAGTTTGCCGTTAGCGTTCAGCGGCAACTTGTCCAGCCACAACCAGTGCAGCGGCACCATGTATTCCGGCAGCTCGGTGCGCAGGCGTTGCTTGATGCGTTCCAGGCGTTCACTCGGGTTAAGCGCCGAATCCGCCGCCACCAGATAGCCGACCAGATGCTTACCGTTGACGCCTTCCTGCACACCGACCGCCCCGTCGCGGACTTCCGGTTGCTCATGCAGACGCGCTTCGATTTCCCCCAACTCGATGCGGTAACCGCGAATTTTCACTTGATGGTCGATGCGTCCCACGTATTCCAGTACGCCATCGCTACGCCGACGGGCCAGGTCGCCGGTGCGATACAAACGGTCCCCGGGTTCGCCAAACGGGTTCGGCACAAACACCTGGGCGGTGCGCAGCGGGTCGCTGACATAACCGCGACCGACGCCCGTACCGGCGACACACAACTCCCCCACCGCGCCCAACGGCATCAGTTCCAGCGCGCCATCGAGCAGGTACAAACGGTTGTTGTCGGTCGGCGTGCCAATCGGCAAATAGCTGCCGCGAGTCGAGGCCATGTCGACGCGGAAGAACGCCACGTCATCGGAACATTCCGCCGGGCCATAGGCGTTGACCAGTCCGATCTGCGGGTAGCGCAGCAGCCACTGGTGCGCCAGTTCCGGCGGCATCGCTTCACCGGTCGGCAACATCCAGCGCAGACCGTCGAGGCTCATGCGCTCCTGGGCGAGCATGCCCTGGATCAGCGACGGCACGCTTTCCAGCACGGTGATGCCCTGGCTCTGGACGTGGGCCAGCAAGCCTTGCGGATCATGAGCAATGGTGTTCGGCACGATGTCCACCCGCGCCCCGAACAACGGCGCGGCGAGGAACTGCCAGACCGAAATATCGAAGCTTTGCGACGCGGTTTGCGCGATCACATCGGCGGTGCTGAGGTTCAGGTACGGCACTTTGCTCAACTGGTTATTCAGCATGCCGCGCTGTTCGACCATCACGCCTTTCGGCAACCCGGTGGAGCCCGAGGTGTAGATCACGTAGGCCAGGTTATCCGGGGCGCTGTAGATGCCCGGGTTTTGCACCGAGGCATCGCTCGCTTGCACCTCTTCCCAGACCAGCAACTTCGGCCGATTGGCACACCCAAACTCTTCCAGCAATGCCACCGCTTGCTCACGGCAAGCCTGGGTGCAGACCAGCAACGGCGTGCGGCTCAGGTCGATGATGCGGCTCAGGCGCTGACTCGGCAGACCCGGGTCCAGCGGCAGGTAACCGGTACCCGCCTTGAAGCTGCCGATGATCATGCCGAGCAAATCGAGATTACGTTCCGCCAGCAACGCCACCGGTTGATCCAGCCCGACACCCGCTGCGATCAACGCATGACCGAGACGGTTGCTGCGCTGATTCAACTCGACGTAGCTGTGCAAGCGGTCGAGGCAACTGGCGGCGATGCGCTGCGGGTGCTGCGCGACCTGGGCTTCGAACAGCTCGACGTAGCTTTTCTCCAACGGGTAGTCGTGTTCGCTCTGGTTGCAGCCATGGACCAGGAAGTCCTGTTCCTCGGCGCCCAGCAGCGGCAAGTCAGCCATGTCGCCATGGAAGCCTTCGACCAACGCCAGCAACAGTCGCTTGAACTCACCGAGCATGCGCTCGACCGTGGTTTCGTCGAAATAGCGTTGGTCGTAGGACAGGTGCAAGCCGAGGTCATCCCCCGGATAGCACACCGCCGTCAGCGGGAAGTTGGTGTGGGTGCGGCCCGAATCCGAGGTGGCATTGAGGCTTTGCGCACGGTCCAGCACCGAGACTTCCACCGGGGCGTTTTCGAACACGAACAGGCTGTCGAACAGCGGCTGGCCTTTGGGCAATTCGCTGTTTTCCTGGATCGTCACCAGCGGCAGGTATTCGTACTCGCGCAGTTGCATGTTGCTGTCGAGCAAGCCGCTGAGCCATTGGCGCACGCTGACACGCTGATCGTCTTGCGGCATCTTCACCCGCAGCGCGATGCTGTTGATGAACAGCCCGACGGTGCGTTGCATCTGCGGCATGTCCACCGGACGCCCGGCCACCGTGACGCCGAACAGCACGTCGCGATCACCGCTCAAGCGCCGCAGCACCAGGGCCCACGCTGCTTGGGCGAAGGTGTTGATGGTCAGTTGATGGGCCTGGGCCAGTTCACGCAGTTGCGCGCCGTCGCGGGCATCGAGCCGGGTGTAGCGGTCGCCAACGATCATGCCGCCGCTGTCGCCCGCATGTTCACGCAGGAACGGACGGTCGCTCGGGATCGGCGTGGTGCGCTCGAAGCCTTGCAGGTTGGTTTTCCACCACTGCCGCGCCTCGGCCAGGCTCTGGCGTTGCAGCCAGCCGATGTAGTCGCGATAACGCGGCGGCCCGGCCAGTTGCGCGTCCCGGCCTTCGCCCAGAGCCATGTAGATTTCAAAGAAATCGCTCATCAGCAGCGAGCGGCACCAGGCATCGATCAGGATGTGGTGGTTGCTCATCATGAACCAGTAGCGCGCCGCGCCGACCTTGATCAGGCGCAGGTGGAACGGTGCCTGGTTGAGCAGATCGAACCCGGCCTCGCGCTCGGTTTTTAGCAGTGTTTGCAGCTTCGGTTCTTGCTCGGTTTCGGCGATAGCAGTCCAGTCGAGGTACTCGATCGGCGTGCTGCCCGGTTTGTGGATAACCTGCAACATGTCTTCGCCGACGTTCCAGCAGAACGACGCACGCAGGGCTTCATGACGGGCGATCACCGCTTGCCAGGCCTGGGCGAAACGCTCGGGGTCGAGTTCGCTGTTGATGCGGTAGCGGTCCTGCATGTAGTAGAGGCCGGTGCCCGGTTCCAGCAAGGTGTGCAGCAACATGCCTTCCTGCATCGGGGTCAGCGGGTAGACGTCTTCGATCACAGCGGCCGGGATCGGCAGCGCGTCGAGTTGTGGCTGGGTCAGTCGGGCCAGCGGGAAGTCGGACGGGGTCAGGCCACCGGCCTCATCGAGCAGGCAATGTTCGATCAGGCTTTGCAGCTCGCCCACATACGCATCCGCCAGATCGCTGATGGTTTGCAGATCATGGCGTTCGGCGCTGAAGGTCCAGCGCAGCACCAGTTCGCCGCCGTAGACCTGACTGTCGACGCTCAGCTCATTCGGCAGCGGCGCATGGGGATCGTGGGCCGCACCGACCGGTTCATCGAGGGGCCGGAACAACGCGTCCGCGCCGAAGCTCTGGTCGAACTGGCCGAGGTAGTTGAAGGTGATCGGCGCCGCCGGCAGCGCGGCCATGGTCTGGCGGCACAGGTCATCGGCGAAATAACGCAGCACGCCATAACCCAAACCTTTGTGGGGCACGGCGCGCAGTTGTTCCTTGATCGCTTTGATCGAGTCGCCCTGCTCCGCCGCTGGCACCAGACGCAGCGGATAAGCGCTGGTGAACCAACCCACGGTGCGGGTCAGGTCGATCTCGTCGAACAGGGTTTCGCGGCCGTGGCCTTCGAGTTGAATCAACGCCGATGCGTGACCGCTCCAGCGGCACATCACCCGAGCCAACGCGGTCAGCAGCAGGTCGTTGACCTGGGTGCGATACGCGCTCGGCGCCTGTTGCAGCAATTGCCGGGTGCGCTCGGCATCCAGCTTCACACTGACGGTTTGCGCATGCCGATTCTGCTGCCCGCCCTGAGGCCGCTCACACGGCAGGTCGGTGCTTGGCCCGGCCAGTTGCGCTTGCCACCAGTCCAGTTCTTCGCGCAGGGATTCGCTGCCGGCATAGGCTTGCAAGCGTGCTGCCCAGTCCTTGAAAGCGCTGGTCTTGGCCGGCAACTTCACCGACTGCTCGGCGTCGAGTTGACGATAGACCGTTTGCAGATCGTCCAGCAAAACCCGCCACGAAACACCGTCGACCACCAAGTGGTGAATGGCGATGAACAAGCGTTGCCGGCCTTCCGGACCATCGACCAGCAAGGCACGGACCAACGGCCCCTGTTCGAGGTCGAGGCTGCGCTGGGCATCGGCGAACAGCGCCGGGCATTTGTCCATGGACGCGACGCGCACCTGCCACAGCACCGGGGTGTCGTTGATCGCCTGGTGCTCGGCGTGCCACTGGCCATCGGCCTTGGTGAAGCGCAGGCGCAAGGCGTCGTGTTGCTCGATCACCGTCAGCAGCGCTTGCTCCAGGCGATGGGGTTCCAGGGCCAGGGTCGGTTCCAGCAGCAACGCCTGGTTCCAGTGCTGACGCTCAGGGATGTCGGTGTCGAAGAACCAGTGCTGGATCGGGGTCAAACCCGACTCGCCAACCAGCAAACCTTGCTCGGCGCGGACCTGCTCGGTGCGGGTCGCCATGGCGGCGAGGGTCTGCACGGTCTGGTGCTGGAACAGGTCGCGCGGGCTGAAGTGAATGCCCTGCTGCCGTGCGCGGCTGACCACCTGAATCGACAGGATCGAGTCGCCGCCCAGTTCGAAGAAGTTGTCGTTGAGCCCGACCTGCGCCACGTTCAGCACGTCGCACCAGATCCCGGCCAGGGTCAGCTCCAGTTCATTGCTCGGTGCCACGTAGTGCTGGCGGTTCAGCTCCGGGTCCGGCGCCGGCAGTGCGCGACGGTCAAGTTTGCCGTTGGCGGTCAGCGGCATGCTGGCCAGCAGGATCAGGTGCGTCGGCACCATGTAGTCCGGCAGTTGCGATTTGAGGTGGGCTTTCAACGCTTCGCGCAGTGCGGCTTGTTGCGCTTCGTCCTGTTCGGCCACTTCAGTCACCAGATAGCCGACCAGTTGTTTGCCGCTCGGCGCATCCAGCGCCAGGACCACGGTTTCACGGATGGATTCGTGCTCCAAGAGGCGGGTTTCAATCTCGCCCAACTCGATGCGGAAACCACGGATTTTCACCTGATGGTCGATACGGCCGAGGTACTCGACCAAACCGTCGGCACGCTGACGCACCAGGTCGCCGGTGCGATAGATGCGCCCGCCATGGTCGGCAAACGGATCCGCAACAAAACGCTCCGCCGTCATCCCCGCCCGTTCGTGATAACCCTGGGCCAGGCCGGCACCGCCGACGTACAACTCGCCGGTCGCGCCTTGGGGCACCAAGGCCAGGTCGGCGTCGAGGATGTACGCCACACGGGCGCCGATCACGCTGCCAATCGGCACACTGCCCAGGCCTTCTTCCAACACTTGCGGGGCCAGACTGGCCAGCGGCATCACAACCGTTTCCGTCGGGCCGTAGGCGTTGAAGAACAGGCCCGGTTTGAACGCCGCGCGAATCCGCGACAGGTGTTCGCCGGTCAGGGCTTCGCCGCCGGTGATGATCATGCGCACCGGCAGGGTTTCACCTTGGGTCGCCAGCCATTGCGCCAACTGGCTGCCGTAGCTGGGGGTGAAGCCGAGGATGTTGATCTGATGCTGGCGAATCAGGCCGCAGATTTCTTCCGCGTCCCATTGCCCTTGGGCACGCAACACCACTTGCGCACCACTCAACAGCGGCACCAGCAGACGCTCGGTGGCGGCATCGAAGTTGATCGAATAGAAGTGCAGTTCGCAGTCGTCGGGACGCATGCCGAAGCGCTCGATCACCGCTTGGCAGTGCATGGCGATTTCGCCGTGGGACACCACCACGCCTTTCGGTTTGCCGGTGGAGCCCGAGGTGTAGATCAGGTACGCCTGATGCTGCGGCAGGCTGATAAACGGCAGCTCGGTGGCCGGGTAATTGGCCAGTTCGGCGGCATCGTCTTCCAGGCACCAGCGGGCCACGGTCGCCGGCAATTCACCGAGGGCGTTGAACAGGGCGGTGTCACTGAGCAGCAGACCAATGCCGCTGTCTTCGATCATGTAATGCAGGCGATCGAGCGGGTATTCCGGGTCCAGCGGCACGTAGGCGCCGCCGGCCTTGAGGATCGCCAGCAGGCCGACGACCATTTCCAGCGAGCGCTCCAGCGCCAGGCCCACCCGAACCTGCGGGCCGACACCCCGCTCACGCAGCACCCAGGCCAGGCGATTGGCGCGGCTGTCGAGTTCGGCGTAGCTCAGGGTTTGCCCGGCGAAGGTCAGGGCCGGCGCATCTTTACGCACCAGGGCTTGTTCGCTGAACAGGTGATGGATGCATTGGTCGAGGCGATGTTCGCCCGGTTCGATGCCGAGGCTGTCGAGCAGGTTTTGCTGCTCCGTGGTTTCGAGCAACGGCAGTTCGCTGAGGCGCTGTTGCGGATTGGCCAGCAGCGCTTCCAGCAGATTGCGCCAATGCCCGGCCATCCGTGCGATGCGCGGTTCGTCGAACAGGTCGGTGCTGTACGTCAGGCAGCAACCCAGGCGATGGTCGAGGTCGGTGACTTCCAGGTTGAGGTCGAACTTGGTGGCGCGGGCATCGTTGGCCAGGTACTCGACGGTCATGCCGGCCAGGGTGCGGCTCTGCTGGAATTCCCAGCGCTGCACGTTGCACATCACCTGGAATAACGGGTTGTACGCGGCGCTACGCGGTGGTTGCAGGGCTTCCACCAGATGATCGAACGGCAGGTCCTGATGGGACTGGCCTTCGATCACGGTGTGGCGAACCTGCTCGAACAACTCGCCAACGGACATCTGCCCGTCGAGTTGGCAACGCAACACTTGGGTGTTGAGGAAGGCGCCGATCAGCCCTTCACTTTCCGGGCGAATGCGGTTGGCCACCGGTGCGCCGATGCGCAAATCGGTCTGGCCGCTGTAGCGGTAAAGCAGCACGGCCAGGGCGGCGGTCATGGTCATGAACAGGGTCAGGCCGTTTTGCGCGTTGAAGGCTCGAACCCGGGCGGCGAGATCATCGCTCAGGTCGAAACGGAACAGTTCGCCCTGGTGGCTTTGTACCGGTGGACGCGGACGGTCGGCGGGCAATTCCAGCAGCGGATGTTCACGGCCCAGTTGCGCGGTCCAGTAGTCGAGCTGGCGTTGACGCTCACCGGATTCCAGCCACTGGCGCTGCCAGACGCTGTAATCCAGGTACTGCACCGGCAGCGGTTGCAGCGGCGATTCGCGGTCATCGACGAAGGCCTCATAAAGTGCACTGAGTTCCCGGGCAAAGATGTCCATCGCCCAGCCTTCGGTGACGATGTGGTGCAGGGTCAGCACCAGGTAGTGTTCCTGCTCGGCGGTCTTGACCAGGCAGGCGCGCAGCAGCGGACCGGTTTCCAGATCGAACGGTTTGTGCGCTTCGTCATCGGCCAGGGTCTGAACCCGTTGCTCGCGCAGGTCGGCGTCCTGGGCCGAGAAATCTTTCCAGTCCATGCGCAGGCCAGTGTCAGCATGCACCTGTTGCCGGGCCACGCCATCGACGCTCGGGAACGTGGTACGCAGGGTTTCGTGGCGCATGATCAGCGCTTGCAGCGCCGCTTCGAACCGCCCGACATCCAGCACCCCGCGCAGCCGCGCCATGCCACCGACGTTGTAGGCCGGGCTGTCCGGCTCCATTTGCCAGAGAAACCACATGCGTTGCTGCGAATAAGACAGCGGCACCGCTTGGCTGCGGTCGACTTTTTCGATCGGCGGCTGCTGGTTGGTTTTGCCGCTGGCCTGGACCAATTGAACCTGTTCGGCGAAGGCGCCCAGTTCGCTGTTTTCGAACAACGCCCGCAGGGGCAATTCGACGTCGCAGGCCTGGCGGGTGCGGGAGATGATTTGTGTCGCCAGCAGCGAATGACCGCCGAGGGCGAAGAAATCGTCGCGCAGACCGATTTGCTTCTGGCCCAGCACTTCACGCCAGATGCCGGCGATTTGTTGCTCCAGCGCGGTGACCGGTTCGACGTGTTCGCGAACCTGCCATTGCGGTTCCGGCAAGGCGCGGCGGTCGAGTTTGCCGCTCGGGCTCAAGGGCATTGCATCCAGGCGCATCAACTGCGCCGGGACCATGTAGTCCGGCAGCTCGGCGGCCAGCGCGGTTTTCAGGCGTTGGGTTTGAACATCAATGTCTTCGGCGTAATCAGTTGAGGTGTAGTAGCCGATCAACTGCCCACCCGCTGATGTTTCGCGCACCAGCACCACGGCTTGGGCAATGCCGTCCTGGGCCAGCAGACGCGCTTCGATTTCTTCCGGTTCAACCCGGAAGCCGCGCAGTTTGACCTGCTGATCGAGACGGCCGAGGTACTCGATCACGCCATCAGCGGTCCAGCGCGCACGGTCGCCGGTGCGGTACAGCCGCGCACCGTTCTCGCCCAATGGATCGACGACAAACCGTTCGGCAGTCAGGGACGGACGACCGAGGTAGCCACGGGCCAGGCCGATACCGCTGATGCACAGTTCACCCGGCACACCGGCCGGCACGGGGTTGAGGTCGCTGTCGAGCACGCGGCAGACCACGTTGCCCAACGGCCGGCCAATCGGCGAACGCTCGCCATCGGCCGTGGTGCAATGCCAATGGGTGACGTTGATCGCGGTTTCGGTCGGGCCGTAGCGGTTGTGCAGTTGCACCGCCGGCAATTGCTCCAGCACGCGGTTGCGCAGTTCGGCAGGCAAGGCTTCGCCGCCGGAGAACACCCGGCGCAGGCGGGTGCATTCGGCGGTCAACGGTTCTTCGATAAACAGCGCCAACAGCGGTGGCACGAAGTGCAGCGTGGTCACGCCGTATTGCTGGACAAGCTGCGCAATGCGATGGGGATCGCGGTGCTCGCCGGGGCCGGCAATCAGCAAACGCGCACCGGTGATCAGCGGCCAGAAGCATTCCCACACTGACACGTCGAAACTGATCGGCGCTTTTTGCATCAGCACGTCGGTTGCGTCGAGGCGATAAGTGTTTTGCATCCATTGCAAACGTTCAGCGAGGGCGGCGTGGGTGTTGCCGACGCCTTTTGGCTGACCGGTGGAGCCCGAGGTGTAAATCACGTAGGCCAGGTTGTCGCCGTGCAGGTGCAAATCGGGTGCCTGGCTCGGCCAGTTCTCCAGGTGCAAGGCGTCCATCGCGATCACGCTGACACCGTCGGTGGCCGGCAAGCGGTCGAGCAGTTCGGTCTGGGTCAAGAGCAATTCGACGCCGCTGTCGCTGAGCATGTAGGCCAGGCGTTCGGCCGGGTAATCCGGGTCCAGCGGCACGTAGGCGCCGCCGGCCTTGAGGATCGCCAGCAAGCCGATCAGCAGTTGCGGCGAACGCTCGGCGGCGATGGCCACGCACACATCCGGGCCCACGCCTTTGTCGCGCAGGTAATGGGCGAGGCGGTTGGCCTGGGCGTGCAGTTCGGCGAAGTCCAGTTGGCCGCCGTCCCAGATCAACGCAGTGCGCTCCGGGGTCAGACGCAGTTGCTCGTTCAGACGTTCGGGCAGCCATTGGCTGGCCGGGGTGCAGGTTGCCGTGCCCCACGAGGCTTGCTGATCATGCTCGCTAGCGGTCAACAGATGCAGATCGCCAATGACCTGCTGTGGACGTTCGCAAACGTCGCGCAGCAGGTTGGTGAAGTGCTCGGCCAGGCGCTCGATCGTCGCTTTTTCAAACAACTCGTCGGCGTAGTCGAAGGACAGGCTCAGGCGACCATTTCGGTCTTCCTCACTGTGCAGTTGCAGGTCGAACTTGGCCTCGCGGCTGTGCCACGGCAGTTCTTCAGCCAGCAACCCCGGCAGGCGGCGCAGGGCGCTCAAGTCGCGCTGTTGGTGGTTGAACATGACCTGGAACAAACCGGATTCGCGAGCCTGGGGGAAGGCTTCCAGCAGTTGCTCGAACGGCAAATCCTGATGGGCTTGCGCACCCAACGCCGCTTGGCGGGTTTGTGCCAGCAGCTCTACGAACGGCAGACGCGAATCGACGTCGGCACGCAGCACTTGGGTGTTGATAAAGAAGCCGATCAGCCCCTGGGTTTCCAGGCGTGGACGGTTGGCGTTCGGCACGCCGATGCGGATATCGCGTTGGCCGCTGTAGCGGTGCAACAGGCTCTGGAATGCCGCGAGCAATAGCATGAACGAGGTGGATTCGTGGGCCTGGGCGGTCTGGCGAACGGCTTCGCTCAGGCTCACGCCCAACCGCACGGAGTGGCGGGCGGCACTGTGGACGTGATGCGCGGAACGCGGATGGTCGGTGGCCAGACTCAGCACCGGATGCTCATCGCCCAGCTGGTTTTTCCAGTAGGCCAGTTGCCGCTCGCCCTCGCCTTGCGCCAGCCATTGACGCTGCCAGCCGCCGTAATCGGCGTACTGGGTCGGCAATGCCGCGAGCGTGGCTTTCTGGCCTTGGGACGCCGCCGCATACAGCCGCGAGAACTCGTCGATCAGCACGTTCAGCGACCAGCCGTCGGCGATGATGTGGTGCATCGTCACCAGCAGTTGATGGTCCTCGTCGTCGAGACGTACCAGGGTTACCCAGAGCAGCGGGCCCTTTTCCAGATCGAACTGGGTGCGGGCTTCGTCTTCACGGATTTGTTGCGCGCGGACTTCACGTTTGTCGACGGGCAAATCACTGATGTCGATCAGTTGCAGGTTGAACTCACCGGCCGCATCGACCTGTTGCAGGGCCACGCCGTCACGTTCGAAGAAGCGCGTGCGCAGGGATTCGTGGCGTTCGATCAACTGCTGGAAACTGGCGCGCAACGCGTCTTCGTCCAGCTCGCCACGCAGACGCAGGGCACCGGGAATGTTGTAGGCGCTGCTCTGGGGGTCGAGTTGCCAAGTGATCCACAGACGGTTTTGTGCCAGGGATTGCGGCATCGCTTCAATGCGCGACAGCGCGGTGATCGTGCCTTGGGCAAGACCGCCGTCGTGTTGCTGTTGCGCCACAGCGGCGGCAAATGCGCCCAGCGTCGGCGCTTCGAACAGCAGGCGCAGGTTCAGCTCCAGACCGAGTTCTTCACGCAACCGCGCGACCACTTGGGTGGCGGCGATGGAGTTGCCGCCGAGCAGGAAGAAGTGATCGTCGGCGTTGACCTGTTTGACGCTGAGTTGCTCGCGCCAGATGTTGGCGATCAGGGTTTGCAGCTCGGAAGCGGATTGCTCAGCCAGGATGTTTTCGGCGTCTGCCGAGGGAAACAGCGCATAACTGTCGAGGCTGCCATCCGCCAGGCGATTGCGGCACGCCGAGCGCTGCAGTTTGCCGCTGGAGGTCTTGGGCAATGCGCCGGGGTTGAGCAATACAACCACGCTCGGCGCTTCCTGATACGCCTCGGCCACCGCTTGACGGATGGCTTTGATCAGGGCGTCGGGCGGGAGGATTTTCTGCACGCTGCGGCTGATTTCCGCGGCGATGCCGATGCCTTCCTGGCCGTCGATAGTGACCGCGAACGCTGCGACGCGGCCCTTGCGCACCACTTCCACTTCGCGCTCGACGGTTTGCTCGATGTCCTGCGGGTAGAGGTTGTGGCCGCGCACGATCAGCATGTCTTTCAGGCGCCCGGTGATGAAAAATTCACCGTCACGCTTGAAGCCCAGGTCACCGGTGCGCAGCCAGGTGCGGCCGTCGTGCTGGACGAAGGTCTTGGCGCTGGCCTCGGGGTTGCGCCAGTAGCCATGGGCGATGCTCGGCCCGCTGGCCCAGACTTCGCCGACGAGGTTGTCGGCCAGTTCGGTGAGTGCATTGGGCTCGACAATCAGCACCGCGTGATCCGGCTGGCTGAT
This sequence comes from Pseudomonas sp. Emmai, assembly GCF_055179735.1. Lineage (NCBI taxonomy): Bacteria > Pseudomonadati > Pseudomonadota > Gammaproteobacteria > Pseudomonadales > Pseudomonadaceae > Pseudomonas > Pseudomonas sp. Emmai. The sequence goes on from NZ_CM143685.1 coordinate 5,251,965, forward strand.
GCCGCAACTCATGATCGCCGCGCCCTCGCCCGCTTCGGCACGGTTTTGCGCCAGGGCCTGATCGTCGACCCGCAGGTTGCCAATCCCCTGGCCACGAGGGGTGCCGGCGACGAACAGCGTGGCTTCCGCCAGACCGTAAGACGCCATGAAACTGCCCGGGGTAAAACCGCACGGGGCGAACTTGTCGGCGAAGCGTTCCAGGGTGTCGAGGCGGATCGGCTCGGAGCCGGAATAGGCCACGCGCCAGCCGCTCAGGTCGAGGCGTTCCAGGGCCGATGCGCTGACCCGTTCGCTGCACAGGCGATAGGCAAAATCCGGCCCACCGCTGATGGTGCCGCCGTATTCGCTGATCGCTTCGAGCCAGCGCAATGGTCGGCCGAGGAAGTAGGCCGGTGACATCAACACGCACGGCACACCGCTGAAAATCGGCTGCAACAGGCCGCCGATCAAGCCCATGTCGTGGTACAGCGGCAGCCAGCTGACGATCACGTCGTCCGGGTTCAGGTCGATGCCGAAGCCGTGACGGATCAGCAGTTCATTGGCCACCAGGTTGCCGTGGCTGACTTGCACGCCTTTGGGCAATGCGGTGGAGCCGGAGGTGTATTGCAGGAAGGCGATGTGGTCGTGCTCAAGGTTCGGCAACACCCAGCCGTCGGCCATCGATGGGTCGAGGGTATCGACACTGAGCAGCGGCGGCGCGCCTTCAATTTGCAGCAAGGCTTCTTGCAGGCCGGCGCTGGTCAGCAGCAGGCGCGGCTCGGCGTCGCTGATGATCGAAAGCAATCGGTCCTGGTGATGACGCTTGGTCGATTCCGGCGGGTAAGCCGGCACGGCGATCACGCCCGCATACAGGCAACCAAAAAACGCCGCGACGTAGTCCGGGCCGCTGGGAAACAGCAGCACCGCGCGGTCGCCAAATTCAGCCTGGGCCTGCAACGCGCCGGCAATGGTCCGCGCGCGCTGATCCAGATCGCGATAACTGAGCACCACCGTTTGATCCGCGGTCTCGGCGAGAAAACGCAAAGCGACTCGGTCCGGCGTCAGGGCCGCGCGGCGCTGGAGGGCTTGGACCAGTGTGCTGGGGAGTTCGAACGCGTCGGTCATGAGGTTTCCTGCCTGAATTCGGCTTACAAGTTGGAATCGGTTTTCCTACGTCACGCTCATAAAAATGGCGTGCAGGGCGCGGTCTTCGCCGACCGCGCAAGGCTTGGGAATGCGGTTATGGCCGGAGCGTGTCCGGAACCATTCACCAATGAGAACGATTGATGTCTTGAAATAATTAGTCCGCAGGCCTCAACCCCAACAGCGACGGGCGCGACAGCGTGTCGCAGTTCGCACTCAGCATTTTTGCGGCGCATTAATTCTCTTTCTCAATTGACAATCATTATCATTCAACATAATTTGTCGCTCGATGTGTAGGACGGCTCCCCAACGCTTGTCGTCCCACAACCCTATTTGCAGCAAGGTGATTTCCATGACGGAACAAGTATCCACAAGCAGGTGCGATTCACCGCTACTTCAGGCCTTTGTCGACAACCGACTGATTCTGGTCAAAATTGCCGCCCGCATTACCGGCTGCCGCTCGCGAGCTGAGGACGTGGTGCAAGATGCGTTTTTCCGGCTGCAATCGGCGCCGCAGATCACGTCTTCGATCAAGGCCCAGCTCAGCTACCTGTTCCAGATCGTGCGCAACCTGGCGATCGACCACTACCGTAAACAGGCGCTGGAGCTGAAGTACTCCGGCCCTGAAGAAGAGGGTTTGAACGTGGTGATCCAGGGCGCTTCGCCGGAAACCTCGCACATCAACTTCTCGACCCTGGAGCACATCGCCGACGCGCTGACCGAGCTGCCGAGCCGCACGCGCTACGCGTTCGAGATGTACCGCTTGCACGGCGTGCCGCAAAAGGACATCGCCAAGGAACTCGGCGTCTCGCCGACCCTGGTGAACTTCATGATTCGCGACGCGCTGGTGCATTGCCGCAAAGTGTCGGGCAGTCGTGCGGATACGTTTGCCCGTCGTTGAGATCCGATATTTTCGTCGCCCCGTTCGCGGGCAAGCCTCGCTCCTACAGGTTTTGCGCCAACCCGCAATGGCACGGTTGGCGTTAAACCTGTAGGAGCGAGGCTTGCCCGCGAAGGCTGACTCAAGATCGATGCAAACCTTGAGTCATACCCCATCAAGCCAATTTGCACCGATCAAAAAACCGCTCACGCCCCAACACCATCAACGCCGCGCGCTTGTGCGGGAAGTCGAATTCTTTCTCGCAGTGGAAACACTGGTTGTGCAGGTGCCCGATCATCTTTGCGTTGTCGGCGCGGGGTTCGGCGACGACTTTCTGCGTGCGCGGATCGTCGAGGAACAGGTAATGCACCAGCGCCGATAACCAGCTCGCCACCTTGTGCGGGCCGCGGTGCGCTTCTTCACCCACCAGCATGTGAATGCCGCGGTCGTAATCGCCGGCGTCGTAGAACGGCGCGATGCGATCTTCCTTGGCCCAGTAGGCTTCAAAGTACGCAAATGGCTGATCATCGAAACAACCGATCAGCGTCAGCGTGTGCGGATCGGCGTCGAGCTTGCTCAGGTATTCGCGATGTTTGTCGAGACTGCCCTCCTCCTGCCAGAAACTGGCCACCCGCGGGCTGTTCTGCCAGCGATTGAAACGCGGCAAATCCTGTTCGATTTCGACCGTGCGCAACGACACCCACGCACCCAGGCGCGCATCGAAACGTCGATAGACTTCGCCGCGCGGTTTGGCCGGGCGCAAGGGATGACGCTTGCCGCCGCTGCTGACCATCTGCTGCGGATAGCTGCCCGTCAGCGATTCGCCGAGCCACGGCTGCGGCAACTGCCAGAACAGGGTGCGTTCGCAGCGGTACTCGCCCGCCGTTTCGGTCGGGATCAGCAAACCGCTGAACAGCGCTTCGGTGGGCGCCTCGTCCAGGCGCCAGGTCAGGCGCTGGCACGCCGGATCCCGGGCAAACAGCCAATAACAGGCGGCCCAGAAAGCTTGACCCGCTGGCAAGCCGAAGCGTTCGTCGACTTCGATATGCAACGCGGGTTCACGACTCAGGCGCAAGCGGATCAGCGGCTGCCCTTCCAGGGTGAGGCTCAGGCGGCTTTCGGTTTCATCGGCTACAAGACTGCGCCCTGACGGCAAGGCCAGGGCAGTCAGGTCATTCAGATTGGACATGGGTCGGGCTCACAGTAATCGTCGACAGTTCAACGATGTGACGTGAGCCGGAGCGGGAAATTTAAGCGAACGCGTTAAATCCGCGACCTGCGGCAGGTTTTCAGGATTTTGGCACCGGCACCACGGCAATCTTGTACGGCTGGAAGATCTTCAGCATCTGGCCGTTATCACGCAAGCCTTGCAGCAATTTGCTGAATGCCGGGCCACTGATCGGCGCGGCCGGGCTGAGCAGCGCGTAGTGGTGATAGACCTGATCGATGCGCTGGGACACCAGCAGTTGATCAGCGACTTGCTCGTTGCGCAGCAGGTAATCGCTCAGGTAAGAGCGCGTGACCAGAGCAATGTCGGCCCGGTCGCGCAAGACCATCAGCAGGTTGCTGTCATGGGAATAGGTCAGCGTGGCGTTGAAGTTCTGCGCGAGGAATTTCGGGTCGGCGTTAAAGTTGGCGAACTCATAGTGATAGCCGCTGAACAAGGCCAGGCGCTTGCCCGTGAGGTCGGCAAAATAGCTCTCGTGGCGCTCGGGTTTGCGTTGGGCGACAAAAATCTCGGCGTCTTCCAGGCCCATGTCGACGGTGGTGTGAGGAATCTCCTTCCAGCCCCAATCCGGGTTCTCGAAGATCGCCATGTCCACCCGACCTTGCTTGAAATCGCCGAAACGCCGGGGGATGGAGGTCGGCACCAGCACGAACTGGTAATCGGTTTGCAACTGGTTCAAGGCTTCCACCAATTGCGGCAGCAGGCCCGTGTCGGCGCCGGACTCCGGGCGCACGGTGTAAGGCGGGAAATGTGCAGCACCGACCCGCACCAGTTGTGCCGCCTGGGACGGCAACACCCATAGCACCGCTAATGCCGCCAGCAAGAGCCGCGACACCGTCCACATTGGCGAAGACATCAAAACAACCCACTCCCCAAATAAAATACGCATCAATGCATTCAAGCTAGGCGGTTTCGCCTACTTAGCCAGTTTATCGTCGAGATAGACGTCTCACGGCTTCTCTTCAAGCACCAGAATCAACGCCTCTTCGGCCAATTGCTCAAGGCTCATGCTGCCGCCGGCGCGAAACCAGGTGGTGGTCCAGGACAAGGCGCCCGTCAGGAACCGCCGGGTGATGAACACATCACCGCGGATAAAACCGGCTTCCTTGGCTTCCCCGAGCACCTGCAGCCAGATCGCTTCATAGATGTCCCGCAGCGCCAGCACCTGGACCTGGCCGTCTTCGGACAGCGAACGCCATTCGTAGACCAGCACCGCCATGGCTTCGCCGCTGCCGCCCATGATCGACTGCAATTCGCAGCGGATCAGCGCCAGCACCCGCTCGCGCACGTTGCCGGCCTCGGCCAGGGCCGCTTGCATCAACGCGGTGTTGTAGCGAATGGTCTCTTCCATCACGGCGCGCAGGATCTCGTCCTTGCTTTTGAAGTGATGAAAAATACTGCCCGACTGAATGCCCACCGCGCCGGCCAGGTCGCGCACCGTGGTGCGTTCATAGCCTTTATTGCGGAACAGGTGAGCCGCCACTTGCAGCAGTTTGCCGCGGGCGCTGTCCGGGTCGGTCAATTGGCCGTTGTCGACCAATTCGCGCATCACCCCGAGGGCTTTTTGCTCGTCCACCCGTTATCTCCTACAGTCGTTCAGTCAAATGCGCCCTTCGCCGCTAAAACAGCGGGGTTGCGCGGGCAATTTAAGCTGGCCGGGACGACCAAGCAAGCGCTTGGGCCGAAGATATTTCAGGCGTTTACAAACCAAGCGCTTGCTTGGTAGTCTCGGAGCACTTCTGTCGGAGCTGAGCATGGAGTCGACTGTGCCAAAAACAATCCGCATCGGTTGCGCCAGTGCCTTCTGGGGCGACACCTGCACCGCCGCTGCGCAACTGGTGCAAGGCGGGCGCCTGGACTATCTGGTGTTCGATTACCTGGCCGAGATCACGATGTCGATCATGGCCGGCGCCCGGATGAAAGATCCCCAGGCCGGCTACGCCACTGACTTCATCGAAGTCCTCGGTCCTTTGCTGCCACAACTCGCCGAACAGAAGATCCGCGTCATCAGCAACGCCGGCGGGGTCAACCCGCAGGCCTGCGCCGCCGCCCTGCAAGCGGCGTGCGACAAGGCCGGGGTGGCACTGAAGATTGCCGTGCTGCTGGGCGACGACCTGCAACCACAGTTCAAACAACTCGCCAGCCAAGGCCTGCGCGAGATGTTCAGCGGCGCGCCGTTGCCGCCGATGTGCGTGTCCACCAACGCCTACCTCGGCGCGCCGGGCATCGTCGAAGCCCTGCGCCTGGGCGCGGACATCGTGATCACCGGCCGGGTGGTCGACAGCGCCGTGGTCAGCGCCGCACTGGTGCGTGAATTCGGCTGGTCGTGGCACGACTACGACAAACTGGCCCAGGCCGCGCTGGCCGGGCACATCATTGAGTGCGGCGCCCAGTGCACCGGCGGCAATTTCACCGACTGGCGCGAGGTGCCCGACTACGAGCACATCGGCTTCCCCATCGTCGAAGTCAGCGCCGACAGCCAGTTCATCGTCAGCAAACCCGAGGGCTCCGGCGGATTGGTCACGCCGCTGACCGTCGGCGAGCAAATGCTCTATGAAATCGGCGACCCACGGGCCTATCGGCTGCCGGATGTGGTCTGCGATTTCAGCCAGGTCAAGCTTCAGCAACAGGGCAAGCATGGGGTGCAGGTCCACGGCGCGAAAGGCTTGCCGCCGACCGATCAATACAAGGTCAGCGCCACTTACCCCGACGGTTTCCGCTGCACCGCCAGTTGCCTGATCGCCGGCATCGATGCGGTGGACAAGGCACGGCGGGTCAGCGCAGCGATCATCAACAAGACGTCAGAGATTTTCAGCCAGCGCGGCTGGGCACCCTACAGCGAAGTGAACATCGAACTGCTCGGCAGCGAAGCCACCTACGGCCCCCACGGCCAGCGCCACGACAGCCGCGAAGTGGTGATCAAACTCGCCGTGCGCCACCCGAGCAAACAGGCGCTGATCGTGTTCTCCCGGGAAATCGCCCAGGCCGCCACCGGCATGGCACCCGGGTTGACCGGGATCGTTGGCGGGCGGCCTTCGGTGTATCCGTTGATCCGGCTGTTCTCGTTCCTGATCGACAAAAACGCCTGCACGCTGGAGATTGAACTCAACGGTCAGCGCCATGCCTGCGCCCTGCCCAGCCTCGATCCGCTGGACACCGACGCCCTGCCCGCCCCGCATGAACTGCCCAAGCCCCTGGGCCGGGCCGACGCCAGCGTGGCACTGGTCAAACTCGCGGTGGCGCGCTCCGGCGACAAGGGCAACCACAGCAACATCGGGGTCATGGCGCGGCAGCCGCAGTTCCTGCCCTGGATCGCCGAAGCGCTGACACCGGAAGTGATCGTCGACTGGATGAGCCACGTGCTCGACCCGGTCCACGGCCGTGTCGAGCGCTGGTACCTGCCCGGCACCCACAGCTTGAATTTCCTGCTGGAAAACGCCCTCGGCGGTGGCGGCGTGGCCAGCCTGCGGATCGATCCGCAAGGCAAGGCCTTCGCCCAGCAACTGCTGGAGATCCAGATTCCGGTGCCCCAGAGCATCGCCGACCAGGTCAACTAGAGGACCGCTGCCATGGCTTACGACTCGATTTTCAAACCCGACCTGTTCGCCGGCCACACCATCATCGTCACCGGCGGCGGCAGCGGCATCGGCCGTTGCACCGCCCACGAACTCGCAGCCCTCGGCGCCCATGTGCTGCTGGTGGGGCGTAACGCCGACAAACTGCGCAACGTCGCCACCGAGATCGCCGAGGACGGCGGCAAGGCGGACTGGAAGACCTGCGATATTCGCGAGGAAGAAGCGGTCAAGCATCTGGTCAGCGAGTTGATCCGCCTGTTCGGACCGATCCATGGCCTGGTCAACAACGCTGGCGGCCAGTTCCCGTCGCCCCTGGCCTCGATCAATCAGAAAGGTTTCGAAACCGTGATGCGCACCAACCTGGTGGGCGGTTTCCTGATGGCCCGGGAAGTGTTCAACCAGTCCATGAGCAAACACGGCGGGGCCATCGTCAACATGCTCGCCGACATGTGGGGCGGCATGCCCGGCATGGGCCATTCGGGGGCATCGCGCTCGGGCATGGACAACCTGACCAAGACCGCCGCGTTCGAATGGGGTTATGCCGGGGTGCGGGTCAACGCCGTGGCGCCGGGCTGGATCGCCTCCAGTGGCATGGACACTTACGAAGGCGCGTTCAAGGCCGTGATCCCGACCCTGCGCGAACATGTACCGCTCAAGCGTATCGGCACCGAATCGGAAGTGAGTGCGGCGATTGTGTTCCTGCTCAGCCCGGCGGCGGCGTTCGTCAGCGGCAGCACCTTGCGCATCGATGGCGCCGCGAGCCTGGGCGGTCGGGCGTGGCCGATTCACAAGGCGCAGAACAGTGAGTCGTACAACGGCTTCCATCGCGCCTATTTGCCGGACGTACTCAAGGACAAGGAATAAACCATGCCGGTGATCGAGTCCCAGATCGACCCTTTCAGCGAACAGTTCAAGCAAAACCGTGCAGCGATGCTGGTGGGTATCGAGCATATCCGTCAGCTCGAACAGAATTTGCTGAACAAGGCCTTGGAGGCCAAAGCCAAGTTCGACAAGCGCGGGCAATTGCTGCCCCGTGAACGCCTCAATCTATTGCTCGACCCCGGCGCACCGTTCCTCGAACTGGCAAGCCTGGCCGGCTACAAGCTGCACGACGACAAGGATGGCAGTTCGGCCGGCGGCGGCTTGATTGCCGGGATCGGCTACGTGTCCGGCGCACGGGTGCTGGTGGTGGCGAACAACAGCGCGATCAAGGGCGGGACCATTTCCCCCAGCGGTTTGAAAAAATCCCTGCGCCTGCAACAGATCGCCATGGAAAACAAACTGCCGGTGATCACCCTCGCCGAAAGCGGCGGCGCCAACCTCAATTACGCCGCCGAGATTTTCATTGAAGGCGCGCGCAGCTTTGCCAATCAGGCGCGGATGTCCGCCATGGGTTTGCCGCAGATTACCGTGGTGCATGGCTCGGCCACCGCCGGCGGCGCCTATCAGCCGGGGTTGTCGGATTACGTGGTGGTGGTGCGCGGCAAGGCCAAGCTGTTTCTCGCCGGCCCGCCGCTGCTCAAAGCCGCCACGGGCGAAGTCGCCACCGATGAAGAATTGGGCGGCGCCGAAATGCACGCGCAAACCGCCGGCACCGCCGAATACCTGGCGGAAAACGATGCCGACGGTGTGCGCCTGGTGCGCGAGATTGTCAGCCTGATGGCGTGGAACGAGCAGTTGCCCTGGCTGCCCGAACCGCAGTGGAAAGAACCGCTCTACCCCATCGACGAACTGCTGGGGCTGATCCCGGATGACCCGAAAAAACCCTACGACGTGCGCGAAATCATCGCCCGGATTGCCGACGCCTCGAACTTCCTGGAATTCAAGGGCGAGTTCGATCAACAGACGATTTGCGGCCATCTGAAAATCCAGGGCCGCGCTTGCGGGTTTATCGGCAATAACGGCCCGATCACACCGAAGGGCGCAAGCAAGGCGGCGCAGTTTATTCAGCTGTGCGACCAGAGCCAGACGCCGCTGCTGTTTTTCCACAACACTACCGGGTTCATGGTCGGTACCGAATCGGAGCAGCAAGGGGTGATCAAGCACGGCGCGAAAATGATCCAGGCGGTGGCCAATGCCCGGGTGCCCAAACTGACCATCGTCGTCGGCGGTTCCTACGGCGCCGGCAACTACGCGATGTGCGGCCGTGGCCTGGACCCGCGTTTCATTTTTGCCTGGCCCAACAGTCGCACCGCCGTGATGGGTGGCGCCCAGGCCGGCAAGGTGCTGCGGATCGTCACCGAGGCCAAGCAGCTCAAGGACGGTTTGGTGCCGGACCCGAAAATGCTCGACATGCTGGAGCAGGTCACTGCGCAGAAACTCGACAGCCAATCCACCGCGCTTTATGGCAGCGCCAGTTTGTGGGACGACGGGCTGATCGATCCGCGGGATACCCGGACCTTGCTCGGTTACTTGCTGGACATTTGCCACGAGGCCGAGGTTCGGCCGCTGCAAGCCAACAGTTTTGGTGTCGCCAGATTTTGATCGTTTGATCGTTCCCACGCTCTGCGTGGGAATGCAGCCCGGGACGCTCCGCGTTCCAAAGCGGACGCAGAGCGTCCATAGAGGCGTTCCCACGCTGAGCGTGGTAACGATCATGGATATAAGGAGAACAATAAAAATGATCTTCACCCAGGAACACGAAGCACTGCGCCGCACCGTTCGCCAGTTTGTCGATCACGAGATCAATCCGCACGTCGAAGCATGGGAAAAGGCCGGACGCTTTCCGATCCATGAGATTTTCCGCAAGGCCGGCGACCTCGGTTTGCTGGGGATTTCCAAGCCGGAGAAGTTCGGCGGCATGGGCCTGGACTACAGCTATTCGATCGTCGCCGCCGAAGCGTTCGGCACCATTCATTGCGGCGGGATTCCGATGTCCATCGGCGTGCAGACCGACATGTGCACCCCGGCCCTGGCCCGCTTCGGCTCCGATGAGTTGCGCGAAGAATTCCTGCGCCCGGCGATCACCGGCGAGCAGGTCGGTTGCATCGGTGTCTCGGAAGTCGGCGCCGGTTCCGATGTCGCCGGGCTGAAAACCACCGCGCGCAAGGACGGCGACGACTACGTGATCAACGGCAGCAAGATGTGGATCACCAACTCGCCGAGCGCCGATTTCATTTGCCTGCTGGCCAACACCTCGGACGACAAACCCCACGTCAACAAGTCGCTGATCATGGTGCCGATGAACACGCCCGGCATCAGCCTGAGTTCGCACCTGGACAAGCTCGGCATGCGCAGCTCGGAAACCGCCCAGGTGTTTTTCGACAACGTGCGCGTGCCGCAACGCAACCGCATCGGCCATGAAGGCGCGGGGTTCATGATGCAGATGTTGCAGTTCCAGGAAGAACGCCTGTTCGGCGCGGCGAACATGATCAAGGGCCTGGAATACTGCATCGACAGCACCATCGAGTACTGCAAGGAACGCAAGACCTTCGGCAACGCGCTGATCGACAACCAGGTGATTCACTTTCGCCTGGCCGAACTGCAAACCGAAATTGAATGCCTGCGGGCGCTGGTCTATCAGGCCACCGAGCAGTACATCAAAGGCCAGGACGTCACGCGCCTGGCGTCGATGGCCAAACTCAAGGCCGGACGCCTGGGCCGGGAAGTCAGCGACAGTTGCCTGCAATATTGGGGCGGCATGGGCTTCATGTGGGACAACCCGGTAGCCCGGGCTTACCGCGATGTGCGGCTGGTATCGATTGGCGGCGGCGCCGACGAAATCATGCTGGGGATCATCTGCAAACTCATGGGCACCCTGCCGGGGAAAAAGAAATGAACAGCCTGCCGGTTTGCCAGACGCTGTTGCTCGAACTGCACAACGGCGTGCTGCACATCACCCTCAACCGCCCGGAAAGCCGCAACGCCATGAGCTTGCAGATGGTCGCCGAATTGCGCGCGGTGCTGGCGGCGGTACGCGATGACCACGCGGTTCGCGCCCTGGTGATTGGCGGTGCCGGCGGGCACTTCTGCGCCGGTGGCGACATCAAGGACATGGCCAACGCCCGCGCCCAAGGGCCGGAGGCTTATCGCGACTTGAACCGGGCATTCGGTGCCTTGCTGCAAGAAGTGCAGCACGCGCCGCAAGTGGTGATCACCGTGCTGCAAGGCGCGGTGCTGGGCGGTGGTTTTGGTCTGGCGTGCGTCAGCGACGTGGCGCTGGCCGATCATCAGGCCCAGTTCGGTTTGCCGGAAACCAGCCTCGGCCTGCTGCCGGCGCAGATCGCGCCGTTCGTGGTCCAGCGCATCGGCCTGACCCAGGCCCGGCGGCTGGCCCTGACGGCGGCGCGGTTCGATGGCACTCACGCGCGTCGCATGGGCCTGGTGCATTTTGTCGAACACGACGCGCAAGCCCTGGCCGAGCGCCTCGAAGAGGTGTTGGCCCATGTCTTGTGCTGCGCGCCGGGGGCGAATGCCTTGACCAAAAAACTGTTGCTGGCGAGCGCCGGGCAACCTTCCGATGCCTTGCTGGATCAAGCGGCGCAGTGGTTCAGCGAAGCGGTGTCCGGGGTTGAAGGGGTCGAGGGGACGATGGCTTTTGTGCAAAAACGTAAGCCGGGGTGGGCCCTGTAGGAGCGAGGCTTGCCCGCGAAGAGGCCGTCACATCCACCGCAAAACCAAGGGAATAAGCCATGCCCGGATTCAACAAAATCCTGATTGCCAACCGCGGTGAAATCGCCTGCCGCATCCAGCGCACCGCCCAGGCCCTGGGCTACCGCACTGTCGCCGTATTCAGCGACGCCGACGCCGATGCCCTGCACGTGCAAATGGCCGACGAAGCCGTGAACATCGGCCCGGCCCCGGTGCAGCAGTCCTACCTGAATATTCCGGCCATCATAGACGCCGCCCGCCGCACCGGCGCCGATGCAATCCATCCCGGCTACGGTTTCCTCTCGGAAAACCCCGGGTTCGCCCTTGCCTGCCAACAGGCCAACATCACCTTCATCGGCCCCAGCCCCGAAGCCATCGAGTTGATGGGCAGTAAACGCCTGTCGAAACTCGCCATGCTCGCGGCCGGCGTGCCTTGCATCAAAGGCTATCAAGGCGCCGAGCAGGACGACGCCACCCTGAGCCGCGAAGCCGAACGCATCGGCTATCCACTGATGATCAAGGCCAGCGCCGGCGGTGGCGGACGCGGCATGCGTCTGGTCCACGACGCCAGTCACTTGTTGGAGCAGTTGCGCACCGCACGGTCCGAAGCCCTGCACGGGTTTGGCCATGACGAGCTGATCCTTGAGCAAGCGCTGATCGATCCGCGCCATGTCGAGGTGCAAGTGTTCGGCGACCAGCATGGCAACCTGATCTACCTCGGCGAACGCGACTGTTCGATCCAGCGCCGGCACCAGAAAATCATCGAGGAAGCGCCCTGCCCCGTCATGACGGCCGACCTGCGCCAGGCCATGGGCGAAGCGGCGCTCAAGGCCGGGCGAGCGGTGAACTATGTCGGCGCCGGCACCGTGGAATTCCTGCTGGATGCTCGCGGGCAGTTTTACTTTCTGGAGATGAACACCCGGCTGCAGGTGGAACACCCGGTGACCGAACTGATCACCGGCCTCGACCTCGTTGCCTGGCAGTTGCACGTCGCCGAAGGCTTGCCGCTGCCGCTGCGCCAGGAGGAAGTGCAGCTCAACGGACATGCCCTGGAAGTGCGCCTGTACGCCGAAGACCCGGCCCGGGGTTTCCTGCCGCAGACCGGGCAGATCAGTGCCTGGGAACCGGCGATGCACGGTGGCGTGCGCATCGACCATGGCCTGATCGACGGCCAGCACATCAGCCCCTTCTACGACCCGCTGCTGGGCAAGCTGATCGCCCACGGCGCCACCCGCGAAGAAGCCCGGCGCAAGCTGCTGCGAGCGGTGCAGGACTGTGTGTTGCTGGGGGTGCAAAGCAATCAGCGCCTGCTCGCCAGCCTGCTGCAACACCCGCAATTTATCCGCGGTGAATTCGGCACCGGGTTTATCCCGACGCATTTTTCCGACCATCCTTGCCTGCACGCCCATGTTCCGAGCGCTGAAGAACTGGCGATCGCGGCGGCGCTGCTCTATCACGCCTGTGCGCAACAGCACCGCGCGCCATTGGCCGGTTGGCGCAACAACGCCAGTGTGCCGCTGCACTACCGCCTCGGAGTGGAAGACAAGGACTGGGCCGTGGAACTGAACGCGGTGCCGGACGAGCCCTACCGGCTACAGGTCGGCGAGCGGAAACTCGCCCTGAAAATGATTCATTGCGACGGACACCAGGCCACCCTGGAAATCGACGGCATCCGCCAGCGCCACGCCTATCGCCTCGACGCCGGGCAACTGTGGCTGTTCACCCGCCCCGGCAGCCTGCGCCTGGAAGATCGCACCCAGTTACCGGTCAGCAGTCAGGCCAGCATCAGTTCCGGCACACTCAAGGCGCCGATGGACGGAGCGATCGTCGATGTGCTGGTCAGTGAGGGCAGCCCGGTCAGCAAGGGCCAGCTCCTGGTGGTGCTGGAGGCGATGAAAATGGAACATCCGCTCAAATCCGGCATCGACGGCGTGCTTAAACGGTTGCAGGTACGGGTCGGCGATCAGGTCAAAAATCGCCAGATTTTGCTGGAGGTCGAATAAGGCGCTAGGCGGATCCGCCGGGTTTGGCTACGCTCAAGCCCTATCAGCACGCGGATACCAGGAACCCTGCGATGCCTCACTGGTTGGTCATTGATCTGGAAGCCACCACCGATGAGGGCGGCTGGCCAGTTACAGAAATGGAAATCATCGAAATCGGTGCCACCCTGGTGGACCGAAAAGGTCGAGAGCTGGACCAGTTCCAGCGCTTCGTACGCCCGACGCGCCGGCCTTTGTTGACGCCGTTTTGTCGGGAGCTGACTCACATCACCCAGGCCAATATCGACACCGCGCAGCCACTGACCGAGGTCTGGCCGGCGTTCGAGCGCTGGCTCGGCCAGCATCACTCGCGCCTGGAAGGCTGGGCCAGTTGGGGCGATTACGATCGCAAGCAACTGCTACAGGAATGGCAACGCCTGCAACTCGACAGCTTCCTGAGCCAGGTGCCGCACATGAACCTCAAGCAGCGTTTCGCCAAGGCCCGGCGGCTGGAGCGTCCGCTGGGTCTCAACGGCGCGCTGCAACTGGCGGGCATGCAATTCAATGGGCAACAGCATCGGGCGCTGGAAGATGCGCGCAATACCGCGCGGCTACTACCGCTGGTGCTGCCCCTCTAGGAAGGTGACGGCGCCAGGGGTGTTGTGCATACTGGCCGGCCCTTTTCAGCCCTTTTCGAGGAATCGCCCATGTTTAAAGTCAACGAATACTTCGACGGCACCGTCAAGTCGATCGCTTTCGGCACCGCTGAAGGTCCGGCGACCATCGGCGTCATGGCACCGGGCGAATACGAATTCGGTACCAGCCAGCGTGAAATCATGCACGTGGTCACCGGTACCCTGAGCGTCAAACTGCCGGACAGCAGCGACTGGGAAACCTTCGCCGCCGGCAGCCAGTTCAACGTGCCCGCCAACAGCAAGTTCCAGTTGAAAGTCGCCGTCGACACCGCTTACCTGTGCGAATACCGCGGCTAAACCCCTGGGTTTTCACAGCGACAAAAAAAATGCCCGTGTCCAACGACACGGGCATTTTTCATTCACGGGGCGGCTATTCGAGGATCGTCACCGGCATGCCGACTTCCAGTCGACCGTTGCTGTCGTTGACCAGGTTCTGGCCGAACATCGCCCCGTCCGCCTCGGCCCGATACTTCTGCAGCGTGGCCAGGGGCTCGCGATCATCACTACGGGTGCCGGTCTGCGGGTCGATGGTGGTCAGGATGCACCGTGAGCACGACTTGACCACCCGGAACTCGACATCACCGATGCGGATGCGCTTCCAGCCATCCTCGGCGTAGGCCTCGCTGCCCTCAATGACCAGATTTGGCCGGAAGCGCAGCATTTCCAATGGACGCCCGACTTTTTGCGACAAGTCTTCCAGTGACGCCTGGCCGATCAGCAACAACGGAAAACCATCGGCGAAGGCCACCTGATCGTCGTCCTTGCCGTAGCCGGCCTGGGTGGTGCGCGCGCGATCCAGCGGCACTTGCACCAGCCGTGTCGGTTTGCCGATGAACTCACTGACCCAGGCCCCCGCCACGTCGCCGGCATCGGGCACGCGCAAGGTGTCGCGCCAAATGGTCACGCCGCGCAGTTCGGCGTCGCTGCCGGGCAAGGCGATATCGATCGGTGAATGGCCTGGGGCGTTGAGGGTCAGACCGCCGTCGGTATTCCATAGCGCCGACAACTGGCTCATCTGCGCCACCGCGCGTTGGGTCAGGAAGCGCCCGCTGGCCTCGTCCACCAGCATCCAGCGTCGATCTCCGTCCAGGCCCAGTTTGTCGAGGCTGACCTGTTGCAGGGTCTCACCCTTGCCGGATTTCAACGGATAACGATAAAGCGCGCTCAGACGCAGCATGGCCAGCTCCCTGGTGGGCAAAAAACGCCACCCTATACGAGCTTGATCGCCGAATCAAAGGCTGACGCGATGTCAGCCTTTGGCGTCGGGATCAGGCCGGCACTTCGTCGAGCATCAGGCGCTGGCGCACCACGTCGACGAGTTTGTCTGGCTGGAACTTGGAGAGGAAGTTGTCGCAGCCGACCTTTTTCACCATCGAGTCGTTGAAGCTGCCGGACAGCGAGGTGTGCAGGACCACATACAGACCGCGCAGACGCGGGTCGTTGCGGATCTCGGTGGTCAGGCGGTAGCCATCCATTTCCGGCATTTCGGCGTCGGTGAAGATCATCAGCAACTTGTCGGTCATGACCACGCCGGTATCGGCCCAGGCCTTGAGCATGTTCAGTGCCTTGAGGCCGTCGCTGGCGATGTGCATCTTCACGCCCAACTGGCCGAGGGTGTCGCGCAATTGCGAGAGCGCCACGTTGGAGTCGTCCACCAGCAGCACTTCACGGCCACGGGCTCGTTCCAGCACCGGATCATCCAGTTTTTCCTTGGAGACCTTGGCGTTGTACGGGACGATTTCAGCGAGGACTTTTTCCACGTCGATGATTTCCACCAACTGGTCATCGACCTTGCTGATGGCGGTCAGATAGTGCTGGCGACCGGCGCTGGTCGGCGGCGGCAGGATGGCTTCCCAGTTCATGTTGACGATGCGGTCCACGCCACCGACCAGGAACGCCTGCACCGAGCGGTTGTATTCGGTGACGATAATGGTACTGGTGGGGCTTGGCACCAACGGACGCATGCCGATGGCCTGGGACAGGTCGATCACGGGCAGCGTCTGGCCACGCAGATTGACCACACCGCAGACAAACGGATGGCGCTGGGGCATCAAGGTCAGTTTCGGCAGTTGCAGCACTTCCTGGACTTTAAATACGTTGATTGCGAACAATTGCCGCCCGGCCAGCCGGAACATGAGAATTTCCAGGCGATTCTCACCCACCAGTTGCGTGCGTTGGTCTACCGTGTCGAGAATGCCGGCCATCAATGACTCCTGGGCTTGTTCTGATGAATTCACTAAAGAGGGTTATCGGCTGTTATTGCTAGAGCTTGACCCCCAGACAAAATGCCACGTCCAGGCATTGATGCCACATTAACATCATGCTTTACTGGCCTCGCGATTTCATCTGCTTCATCCCCTGCCGCGCGACCTCGGTTTGCACGTTAGGTTCCCCTGCGTAAGGGATTCCCCTAGTAACAATCAGGCCCAACCTGATATTCGCAATATCCAATAGCCATTAATGTGACGCCATTCTCATTGCATGAACGGAGTCAGGCTTTTGTGTGCGATCGCAGGTCAGTGGCCCCCCACCCTCTCGAGTTATCCAGCGCACGCAATAGCGAGGCGGAGCATGCTCGGGCGACAACTCGTGATCTTCGACACACACGACATTCCCTCATCAGCCATGACGTGGTGGAAATAAGTATGCCGAACGACCATAAAGAGGGGGCTCAACGCCTTCCCGAGTTTCTCGTCGAGGCTGAAACACTCCTGGCCAAGTCCGAGGAATGCCTCAGTCATCTGCAACTGATCAGCAATGATACGGACGCCATCGACTGCATGCTCAGCAGCCTGCTCAAGCTGGCGAACAAGGCCGATGCCCTGGCGCTGGAGGCAGTCTCGGAGTTTTCGCTGCACATCCATGGCTTGTTGAACCATGCCCAACACCACATGGCCCTGCACGAGCAGGCCCTTGAGGCGTTGAAAGACTGCTTTACGCTGATGGCCTGGCAACTCGAACTGATCGATCCTGCAACCGGCCAGTTGAGCCTCGATGACAGCGAGCAGGCGTTGCTGATCGAAGCCTTTGCCTTTCAGGTCGGACAAAGCCGCTTTCAGCCACCGGCCCACGCCAAGCCGCTCACCCTCGTGGCATTTTCGGAACGGCAGGCTTAGATTTGCCGGGGCGCTCTACGACGCCTGGTTCTCGTATTGCCCAGCCCCGACTCGTAACTAGAATGCCCATGTCGCAATTGAATAGTTCATACCTGCCAGCGACAGCTGAATAAACACAATTAATCTAGTTGTGCGCGGACTGTCTGTTCCGAGCGCAGGTAATGCAGGACTTTAAAAATAAATCCCGGGCGTGCTCACTATATTCGAGAGGCAAGAAACCAATCTTTTTCCATTATGGAACCATCGTCCAGATAACGTAATTCCTGACTGTCTGGACATATATACCAAACGCGACCAACGGTATCTTAAGTGGTATTATGCCGGCCATTAGTTGGCTTCAAATAATGGCACTGTGATTCAAGACGAGAGCAGCCCGCTAACTTCATGGCTGGATTTCGTCCTCTGGTTTGCCCCATTGAAGTTGGTGATTCACCCTACAGTTTTTCAGACAGAGACCCGTCAGCCATCATGGCCGGTCTGCCCGCAGCGAACATCCATTGGCTCCATCTGCTATGTACGCCAGCCTCAAGTCAATTACCACGTGGCCCCCTTCCCGAGAAAACGCGCGCCGGTTCACGCTGTTGCTGTGCACCTGCTCGGCGCTTGGCAGCTTGTTGGTCTATGGCTTTTCCACTCGCCTGCCGGCAAGCCTGCTGTTCCTCAACATGGCCGCACTGGCCTGTGTCTGGGTCGGGCATCGCCTGTCGCGCAAATCGATCAAGTTTCAACCTCAAGAACTGGCCGACCGCCTCCTGCAAGTACAGGAGAACGAACGTCATCGGCTCAGCCGCGAGTTGCACGACGACATCGGTCAGTTGCTGACGGCGGCAAAACTGCAAAGCGAATGGCTCAAGCGCCGCCTGCCCGACGAGTTGCAGGGCCAATGCTCGGTGCTCTGTGAAACCCTGGAAGAAACCCTGACCAAGGTGCGTGACGTCTCGGCCATTCTCAACCCCCGGCAGTTGACCAGTCTCGGGCTGGAAGCCAGCCTGCGGGCACATTTGCTCAAGACGCTGGCCAATACCTCGGTGCACTGGAGCCTGGAATGCCACCAGCGCCTGACCGGCATCCCGGAAGAAATGGCCGTGGCCGCGTTTCGGATTACCCAGGAAGCGGTGACCAATATTCTGCGCCATGCCGACGCCAGGAACCTGCTGGTGCGCGTGCAGCGCCTGCCTCAGGGCCTGACACTGCTGATCAGCGACGACGGCCTGGGCTTTGCGCCCGCGGCCAACCCCGGGCGCGAAGGGCAACGCGGCATGGCCGGGATGTCGGAACGGATCGAACAATTGGGCGGGACCTTGGCCGTGACCAGCGAGCCGGGCAAAGGCACTCAAATCGAAGCACTTTTCCCCTGGGCGCCCCGTGCGCTCGAGCGGGCCAGTACGAATAAGGTTATGCGTTGACTTGTAACTTACTTCTGGTGGATGACCACTCGCTTATCCGGGCAGGCGTACGCGCTCTGGTGCTGGATATTCCCGGCTACGCAGTCGTCGGCGAGGCCAATGACGGCTCGCAACTGCTGGAGATGGTCGAGCAACTGTCCCCGGACATCGTCCTGCTGGACATTTCCATGAAGGAAACCGGCGGCCTCGAAGCCTTGCAGCGCCTCAAAAAGGTACGCCCGCAAAGCAAGGTGCTGATCCTGTCGATGCACACCGACCCGGCGCTGATCATGCAGGCGCTGGAATCCGGTGCCCATGGTTACTTGCTCAAAGACACCACGGCCACCGAACTCGAACACGCCCTGGACGCCTTGCGCAACAACGAACGTTACCTGAGCCCGGCGATTGCCCACACGGTGATCAACCAGGCGCTGACCCGCACCCAGAAAAACCAGGCGCCGGCCCCGGACACCCACAACCTAACGGCACGCCAGTTGGAAATCCTGCGGTTGATCGTTCGTGGCAAATCCACCCGGGAAATCGCCAACGGCCTGGGCCTGAGCATCAAGACCGTCGAAACCCACCGTTCGCAAATCATGAAACGCTTGCAGATCTACGACGTGGCCGGCCTGGTGCTGTTCGCCGTGCGTGAACAGATCATCAGCCTGGACGATTGACGGTCCGGGATGAACCCAGCAACGGCGAGTTTGGCGGCAAGTGCACGCGCAAGGCCCCCGGACGCGCCTCGAAACGCAGGTTGTCACCCTCCAGGGGTTCACCATCGAGGTTGATGTGCAGGCCTTCCGACACCTTGATCTCGACCCACGGCAAACGCGCTCGCACAAACATGTTGTCGATGCCGAAGCCCTCGGTCAGCAGGTTTTTCAAGGTGCCGACCACCTCCTGCGGTGCCGGCAGAATGCTGATATCCAGCAATCCATCGTCCGCCAGCGCCTGCGGGCACAACACACGGCCGCCACCGGCCTGTCGACCATTGCCGATACCCAACGCCAACAGCTCGCCACGCCAGTGAAAGTCCGGCCCCTGCAATTCGCCATAGGCCGCGTGCAATTCGCTGAAGCGTGATAAACCGGTGAACAGGTACGCCGCGCCCCCCAGGATTTTTTTCAGGTCTTCCGAGGTATTGGCCGTGACGTTACTGCCAAAACCGCCCGTGGCCATATTCAGAAACACTTGTCCGCCGACCTCGCCCAGATCAATCGGCACCGCCGCGCTGTCCAGTAGCTCCAGAGCCTGGGCAGGCTCCAGGGGAATGCCCGCGGCACGCGCGAAATCGTTGGCAGTGCCCAAAGGCAGCAGCACCAGGCTGGCCTCGTTCGGATGCGCTGCCATGGCTTCGGCGATATCGCGCAACGTGCCGTCACCGCCACCGGCAATCAGTTGCCGATACCCCGCCGCCAGTGCTTCATCCACCAGGCGCCGGGCATCGCCGGCCTCCCAGGTCACCCGAACGGCCAGTTCCCACCCCTGCTTGCGCTTGCTTTCAACCGCCGCGCGGACTTCCTCGTTGAGTGCCTGCTTGCCATGCAGAATCAACAGCGCCTTGCGCTCATCCATTGCGATCACTCCCATGATTGGCATCCGTATGGGAGATGTTGACCACACAGATACGCAAAAAAGTCAGCTGAACTTCAATAAATTCAAAGCCACAGCGTCTTGCGTCCTACAGAGCGGTATTTTTTCTTACAAACTGTGAGGAATCGGCTCAATTGACCGACTCGGGTGATTGGTACACCGTGGGGCCCTGCGGTATCAATCATGAAATTACAAACACACAAGGATGTGCACGCAATGAATGCAAACGCCCTAAGGGCTCATCAGGCAGAGTTCAAAAACGGCGCAAAAGCCGCTGGAGAAGTTGATATGGAACCTCGCGTCGTCGAACTGGAGACACACCTCAAATACATCCGTCGGGACATGGACGAAGTGCGTGGCGACGTCAAATCCATCAAGCACCGACTGGCCTACTCTGCCGGCGCAATCGGTGTGATCCTGGGACTTCTGGGGTGGATCGCCAACAGCCGGTTTGAACAGGTTGTGACGCTTCTGTCGCAATAAGGCGAGGGTGGACGCAAGGCCCGGCTTGATCAACCGGGCTTGCAGGGTCAGTCGATGGCAGGCATCAGCTCAAGACTTCACTCAAGGGAATGAAGCTGACCTGATCGCCCTCGACCAGGGTGCGGCCTTCCAGGACCTCCACAAGGCCTTCGGCCCAAGCGGCGCTGCGCAATACACCAGAACTCTGATTCCGGTAAATGGTGGCCCTACCCTGTTCGAGACGCCCACGCAGGTACTCGCGTCGATTGCCAGCCTTGGGCCAGACGAACCCTGCCGGCACCTGGAATTTCAGCGGCTCGACGTCCTGGACACCTTGGCGCCGCAAGAGATAAGGCCGGGCCAGCAACGCGAAGGCCACCAGCGTCGACGCCGGGTTACCCGGCAAACCGATCACCGGCACGCCCCGGAAATGCCCGAATGTCAGCGGCTTGCCGGGTTTGATGGCGAGCTTCCACAGGCTCAGCTCTCCCTCCTCTCGCAAGGCAATACCGAGGAAGTCGGCTTCGCCCACTGACACACCGCCAGTGGACAGGATCAGGTCGACATCAGTCAGTTCACCCAAGCGAGCGCGAGTCACCGCCAGGTCATCCACCAGGATGCCGGCATCAATCACCTCGCAGCCCAAGCGCTGCAACCAGCTGCACAGCAAGACACGGTTACTGTTGTAGATCTGCCCAGGCCCCAAGGCCTGGCCGGGTTCGATCAGTTCATCGCCGGTGGACAGCACTGCTACACGCACTTTGCGCACGACATCCAGCTCGGCACATCCCAGGGAGGCCGCCAGCCCCTGCTCGATAGGCCCCAGACGCGTGCCGGCCGTCAGGACCAACTCACCGACTGTGGTTTCCTGGCCTTGAGGTCGAATGTTCTGGCCAGGGGTGATGATTTCGGTAAACACCACACGCTCATTCGCCTGGACTTCGGCGTTCTCCTGCATTTCGACACAGTCAGCGCCCTCAGGCACCGGCGCACCGGTGAAGATTCGCGCACAGGTCCCTGGCTGCAAGGGTTGCGGTGCCTGGCCAGCGAAAATCTTCTGACTGACCACCAACGGTTCACCGGTCCAGTCGGCCACGCGCAATGCATAGCCGTCCATGGCACTGTTGGGCCAGGGCGGCAGGTCGAGTGTCGAGACCAGATCCTGCGCCAGTACGCGCCCCTGAACCTGCGCCAACGGCAAGCGTTCCCGCTCGCGAATCGGCGCCGCTTCGGCCATTTCCAGCAAGCGCGCCAGCGCCACCTCGACAGGCATCAAGCTGCCGGTCTTGCCGGGCTTACCCGCGGGATTCACAGGGTGCCGCCTGTTTCAGGTGAGGGACGAAATTGCACGGACGGTGCCGCGAATCCAGCTGCTCGGCGAGAATCCCATCCCAACCGGTACGCACCGCGTTGGTCGAACCCGGCAAGCAGCACACCAGCGTGCCGTTGGCCAAACCGGCGAGTGCGCGGGACTGCACCGTCGAGGTGCCGATGTCGGCCACGGAAATCTGCCGGAACAGCTCGCCAAAGCCATCGACCTGCTTATCCAGCAGGCAGCTCACCGCTTCCGGCGTGCTGTCGCGGCCGGTGAACCCGGTGCCGCCGGTGATCAACACCACCTGCACCACATCGTCGGCAATCCAGGTGGCGACTTGCGCGCGAATTTTGTAGAGGTCATCTTTAAGCAACACCCGCGCCGCCAGGTTATGACCGGCAGCGCCCAGGCGGTCGACAAAGACCTGGCCGGAGGTGTCGGTTTCCAGGGTCCGGGTGTCACTGACAGTCAGTACCGCGATGTTGAGCGGTGCGAAAGGTACATCAGCCTTGGCTTTCATAGGCTCGTCCAGTTGTAGGGGAAACAGCCCGGTGTTATATCACAGCGCCTCAATTTTTCGCCGCCCCCATGGAGAGCTGCCATGACTTCGAATACTGCGCTACCCCCCTGTTCAATTCTGCTCCTGGCGGGCGGGCGCGGCCAGCGTATGGGCGGCCAGGACAAGGGGCTGATTGAGTGGCACGGCGAACCGCTGATTGCGCACCTGCATCGCAAGACCCGCGCGCTGAGCGATGACCTGATCATCTCCTGCAACCGAAACCAGGACACCTACGCGCCTTACGCCGACCAACTGGTGGTTGACGATCACGCCGGTTTTCCCGGCCCCCTGGCGGGTATCCGGGCCGGCCTGAAGGCTGCCCGTCATGCTCACCTGCTGGTCCTGCCCTGCGATGTGCCGCGCATCGATGCCGCCCTGCTTCAAGACATGCGCGAAACCGCCGCCCAGCATCCGGATAAGCCGCTAATGCTGCGCCACGGCGATCATTGGGAACCGCTGCTCTGCGTTATCCCCGTGGCCCTTTCGCAGGCGTTCGAAAATGCCTGGGACGAGGGTGAACGCAGTCCGGGCCGAATCATGCGGCAGCTGGGCGCCACAGCCCTGCAATGCCCCGACAATGACCCTCGCCTGGCCAACCTGAACACACCGGAACTGTTAAGTGCACACCACAGTGTGTCAGACTGACACGAGAAGGAACTTGCACGCGTTGCATACGTCTACAAGCTCAGTAACCAAAAGAATTCATATTCGGAGATACACTCATGACTCAACGGACCCTCGCCACTTTCATGCTCGCACTGGGCCTCGCTACCCTCGCCGGTTGCGCATCGCCAACAGTGATCACCTTGAATGACGGTCGTGAAATCCAGGCCGTCGACCAGCCTAAATACGATGAAGAGTCGGGTTTCTACGAATTCGAACAGCTGGACGGCAAGCACACCCGTGTCAACAAGGATCAGGTGCGTACCGTTAAGGATCTGTAATCCTTGCGGTGGTAACCGGATACAAAAAAGCCCGCTGATTGCGGGCTTTTTCATGGCTGGAGAAAAGTATGGTGCGCTATCACCACTGCAAGGTGATGCTGCTCTCGAAGCTACGCTCCTGACCAGTCACCGGGTCGACAAAACGTAGCCCCTGGGCCAGCAGCTTCAACGGATTGGCGTAGTCATCCTCGACATCCTTGAGCACCTGCGGATAGAACGGATCATTGCAGATACTGGCGCCCAACGCCGTCATGTGCACCCGCAACTGGTGCTTCTTGCCGGTCAGCGGGTAGAGCCCGTAACGCCAGAGATCGCCGTTTTTCTCCCTGACCTCGACCGCCGTCTCGGTGTTGCTGACGCCCGCCCCTTCCTGCATGCGAAAGAACGGCTCGCCATCCACCAGTCGGCTTTTATGGACTAACGGAAAGGACAATTCCGGCAATGCCCGGGCAATGGCCTCGTAGCGCTTCTCGATCTGCCGCGTCGGAAACAGCGACTGATACGCCGAACGCGTCTGAGGGTTGGCGGAAAACAGCACCAGCCCCGCCGTATGCCGGTCGATGCGATGCAAAGGCACCAGATGCGGGTTGTCCAACCGGCGGATCAGCCGCCGCAGCAGGGTTTGCTCAACGTATTCGCCAGCAGGCGTCACGGGCAGGAAGTGCGGTTTGTCCGCAACCACCAGGTGCTCATCGGCGTACAGGATCGTCTCGATCACCGGGATCGGCTTTTCGTCCGGCACCTCGCGAAAATAGTGAATCCTCAGGCCTTCCTTGTACGGCAGGTCAATGGCGATTGGCAGGCCCTGGCCGTCGAGGACCCGACCACGCGCGATCCGGTCCAGCCATTGCTCACGACCGATAGCGCGAAAATGTTCGCACAGGCAATCGAGTACGGTCTGCCACGAGCCGGGCGGCAGGTAGAGGGTGCTGGCCTGGCTGTGTGCAGCGCAAAACGATGAAGTGGACATACGAAAAGCTCTAACCCTCAATGCAGGGCGGCATTATCCAACAGTGGCCAGCACGAACCTAGCGCAGAATCCTCACGCCGGTATCGACTGTGCCCGCGCAGCCGCTTCGGTGAACTCCTTGAGCCAGCGCAACACATCCACCGCTTCCCAGCGGCCGGGATCGTAAAGCGCATACATCAAGCCCTGGTAACCCACGACATCCAGTTGCCGGTGATACCCCGCGCGCTGGAACAACGCCTCGATTTCGGCAAAACAGGTATTGAAGTGCAGCTTGTTGAAAGGGGTTTTACCTTCGGTGACCAGGCCATCCAGGCGCAGTTCGATCACTGCCTCGCGCACCACGTCGATCGACATCCGGTTCACGCTGCTCTTCAATTGTTCGACATTGACCACGATTCATCCCTCTGACTAGCGGGATCACCTGGCCAATTCCGAAATAGGAGGATGCGAGGCAGGCAATCCGAATAACTGTATGCACGTACAGTAACCGAATAACCGGTTTTTCGCCAATGGACGAACACAACGCCGCGACGGGCGGGAAGACTTAGCGCAAGAACGCCACAACCTGCTCGGCATCGAAAGGCCAATCGAGTTCAGCCCCGGTATCCAGGCGCCGCAACACCGGGATACGCAACCCGTACTCATCGACCCAGGCTTCGTTTTCCGCGATATCGACCAACTCCACCATCAAACCGTGCTCGACCAAGGGCATCAGTTCTTCTTCGGCCACTTCACAAAGATGGCAACCCAGGGTGCTGAACAGCTGACATTCAGGAGGCATGACAAACAAACTCGTTCAAGTAAGGGTTCATTCTAGGCCCACCATCGCCGCCGAGCCAATGAGCGCAAGCCCTGCAGACGCCCGTCAGTAAAATTTCAAAAAATTTCGGCAATTTCCTGATGCATATCATTTGCCCTGAATCCCGTCTGCGCGATGCTCTGGTCTTTTTTTGCCTCTACGCTTGGGTTGCCCGCACCCGTCACCGGAGTTTTTTGTGTTTGCCAATCTGTTGATCATCCTCGCCTCCTCCCTGGTGGTCATTGCCCTGTTTCGGCGCCTGCGTTTGCCGCCGGTGCTGGGCTACCTCTGCGTGGGCCTGATGGTCGGGCCCTCGGCACTCGACTGGGTCAACAAAAGCGACGAATTGCCGGATCTCGCGGAGTTGGGCGTGGTGTTTTTGCTGTTCTCCCTGGGGCTGGAGTTTTCCCTGTCGAAAATGATCGCGCTACGCCGGGTGGTATTCGGACTTGGCAGCCTGCAAGTGTTGATTTCCGGGCTGCTGCTGGGGATCTTGCTAATGCTGTTCGGCATGTCGGTCACCCCGGCCTTGCTGCTCGGTGCCGGTCTGGCGTTGTCGTCCACGGCCATCGTCAGCAAGGAGCTGGGCAGCCTGGGGGAAATTTTCAGCAGCCACGGCCAGAATGCCATCGGCGTATTGCTGTTCCAGGACGTGGTGGCGGTGTTGTTGCTGACCCTGGTGCCGGTGTTCGCCGGCAGCAGCGAACAAGCCTGGTATTGGGCGCTGCCCCTGACCCTGGCCAAGACCGCGCTGTTGTTCGTCGGCCTGCTGCTGGCCAGTCGCTGGTTGCTGCCCCGGCTGTTCCACGAAGTCGCCGCCTCCCGCTCCGCAGAACTGTTCGTACTGCTGGCGTTGGTGATTGTGCTGCTGACCGCCTGGCTGACCCACCTGCTCGGCCTCTCCCCTGCCCTCGGCGCCTTCCTCGCCGGCATGCTGCTGGGGGAAAGCCATTACCGGCATCAGATCGAGGCCGATATCCGGCCATTCCGCGACATCCTGCTTGGGTTGTTTTTCGTCAGTATCGGCATGCTGATCGACTTGCAGCTGTTTGCCAGCCACGGCGTGCTCATCCTCGGCTTGACCCTCGGGTTGCTGCTGATCAAGGGCAGCGTGGTGGCGCTGCTGGTCAAATGGCGCGGCAGCGATGGCGAGACCGCCTGGCGCAGCGGCCTGGCATTGGCTCAGGGCGGCGAGTTCTGCTTTGCCTTGATGGCCCAGATGCAGCAGAACAAGATAATGCCCGCCGACCTCGGCGCACTGCTGCTGGCAGCGACCTTCTGCTCAATGCTGGTCACGCCATTGTTGCTGCGCGCCGCACCGCGGATCGCCGCCAGCCTGCACCGCAAGCCCAACGAAGAAGCCAAGCTCGAAGAAATCAGCGCACTCAACGCCGGCCTGCACGGCCATGTGGTGATTTGCGGTTACGGGCGCGTGGGGCAATCCATCGGACGGTTCCTGCACAACGCGCAACAAACCTACATCGCCCTGGACAATGATCCCGTGCGGGTTCAGGAAGCCGCCGCCGGTGAAAGCAGCGTGCATTACGGCGACTCACGGCGCGGCGAACTGCTGGCCGCCGTCGGGCTGGAACGCGCCCGGTTGCTGGTGATCGCGGTGGACCAGACCGACATCGCGCTGCTGATCCTCAAGGAAGCGCGCCGATTCAACCCAAGCGTGCCGATCCTGGTGCGCACCCGGGACGACAGTCAGTGGGCCGAATTGAAAGCAGCCGGCGCCAATGAAGTGGTGCCGGAGTTGCTGGAGTCGAGCCTGATGCTCGCCTCCCATGCGCTGATCATGCTCGGCTTGCCCGCGCATCAGGTCCAGGAGCGGGTCGATCAGGTCCGGCATGACCGCTACAGCCTGCTGCACCGGTTTTACCCCGGTGCTGAAGATGTAGAAAACTAGTCCTGGCTCACGGCGCCGATCTTGTGCACCGACAAGTCCGCGCCGTAATACTCTTCTTCCTGGCTCAGGCGTAAACCATGGAATGCCTTGATCGTGCCATACACCGCAAAGCCACCGGCGAGCGCCACGATCACGCCCAGCGAGGTGCCGATCAACTGACTGATCAGACTCACACCGCCCAAGCCGCCAAGCGCCGTCTGACCGAAAATGCCGCAAGCAATCCCGCCCCACACGCCACACAAACCATGCAACGGCCACACACCCAGCACATCGTCGATGTGCCATTTGCCTTGAGCGGCGGTAAAGCACCAGACGAACAACGCCCCGGCGATCGCACCGGTCAGCAGCGCGCCCACCGGGTGCATCAGGTCGGAACCGGCGCAGATCGCCACCAGCCCGGCCAACGGGCCGTTATGCAGGAAGCCCGGGTCATTGCGCCCGACGATCAACGCCGCCACGGTGCCGCCGACCATGGCCATCAACGAGTTCACCGCCACCAGGCCGCTGACGCCTTGCAGCGTCTGCGCGCTCATGACGTTAAAGCCGAACCAGCCGACGATCAGAATCCACGAACCCAAGGCCAGGAACGGAATGCTCGACGGCGCGAACGCCACCAGTCGACCGTCGCGATAGCGCCCCTGGCGTGGCCCGAGCAACAGCACCGCCGCCAACGCCAGCCAGCCGCCCATGGCGTGGACCACCACGGAGCCGGCGAAGTCATGGAAACTGGCGCCAAAACGCTCCAGCAACCAGGCCTGCACACCGAAGTTGCCGTTCCAGATCATGCCCTCGAAAAACGGGTAGATGAACGCCACGATCAATGCGGTCGCGCACAACTGCGGAACGAAGCGTGCACGTTCGGCAATGCCGCCGGAAATGATCGCCGGGATCGCCGCCGCGAAGGTCAGCAGAAAGAAGAACTTCACCAACGCGTAACCGTGATCGGCATTGATCACTGCCGCCGGGTGCATGAAAGTGACGCCGTAGGAAATCCAGTAGCCTATAAAGAAATACGCGAGGGTCGAAATGGCGAAGTCGCTGAGGATCTTCGACAAGGCATTGACCTGGTTCTTTTGTCGAACCGTGCCGACTTCCAGAAACGCAAACCCGGCGTGCATGGCCAGCACCATGACTGCACCGATCAAAATGAACAACGTATTGGAGCTATGGACCAGACTGTCCACAGCGCTTTGCAGATTTTCCATGGGGTTGGCAGACCTGAAGGCTAAAAAGCACCAAAGCAGTTCGCGCAGGCAATCCATGCACCAATTTGCGACGCATTGGAACCAACGCATTAATTCCAATGAACCGCTTTGGCGCACAAGGTCACGACCTTTGCGCGGGTTTTGATTATTTGAGTTATGGTTTTGCTCAAATCACGCCCGGCAACAGCGCAACGGCGCGGGCTGACGCACCATGACATAGCAAAAGTTGTACCAGTCATTTGTACTGAACCTTCACCCAAGGCTCATACTCGAACGCATCAGAAGCCACTTACGGAGATCCACCCATGGCCAGCATCAAGGCAAAGACTGCTCAAGAAATCCTGATGAACGATTTTCAAACCCTGGTCAGCGACACCGAACGGTTGCTGGAACACACCAAATCCATCGCCGGTGATCAGGCCGATGAATTGCGTGACCAGATCCACGACAGCCTCCTGCGTGCCCGGGAAACCTTGAAACTGACTGAAGACTCCCTGCGCCAGCGCGGCCAGGCAGCCGTCACCGCGACCGAAGATTACGTCCAGGCCAACCCATGGCAATCGGTCGGGATCGCCGCGGGCGTGGGCTTCCTGATTGGCCTGCTGGCCACGCGGCGCTGATATGTCTATCGGCGAATCCGGCCCGTCCGCGACGGGCACAAGCGCTTCCTCGCGGCGGCTGGGTGCGGCATTTCTAGGGTTGCTGCACAGCCATGTCGAGTTGTTCGGCATCGAATTGCAGGAACAGAAAGCCCGCACCGTCAGCCTGTTGCTGTTTGCAGGCCTGGCGCTGGTGTTTGCCTTGCTGTTGCTGGTGGGGTTGTCGACGCTGGTGTTGATCCTGTTCTGGGACACCTATCGCCTGGCTGCGATCATCGGGCTGTGCGTGTTCTACACCCTGGCTGCGATTTTTTGCGGGATGCGGCTCAAAGCGGCCGTGTTCGATGAGTCCTCGCCCTTCCACGGTACTTTGGAAGAATTGGCCAACGACCGGGAGCGCCTGCTGCCATGAGCCTGCCCCAATTGCCTCACAACAGTTCGCGCACGGAAATGCGCAAGGCGCTGATCCGCTTGCGCATGGAAATGCACCGCCAGGAAATCCGCCAGGAATCCCGGCAACTGCTGCAACCCTTGCAGCGGGTGCGCGGGATGACGCAAAACCTGCAAGACGGTTTCGGCATCAAGCACGCTCCGCTCTGGGGCATGGCCGCCGTAACCCTGCTCGGTTTTCTGACCGGCAAGGGTACCAAAAGCGGCGGCGTCAGCAGCGTGACGCGCCTGGTTCAGTTGGGCACCAGCCTCGGTCCGCTGATCAAACTGGTGATGCAGGGTTCCTCGCGTAAACCCTGATCACCCGTTATCTGGCTGCATTCTTGCAATAACACCGGGATGAACCTCTTTATCGAGGGGTTCCATCCTGCGTGCCTACCCGGCACCGGGTCTATCCAAAAACAAGACCTTACTAAGGAGGCCTCGTGATCGACGGGCAACCGCTCGCCTGCTTTCAGCCGTTCATTGATACCGCCACCGGCCGTATCGCCGGCGTCGAGGCACTGGGTCGACTGCGCCAGGCCGATGGTCAATTAACCTCGGTAGGGCCGCTGTTCGCCGACCCGCGAACTCCCGCCATTGCCCTGCGGCGCCTCGATCGGCAGATCCGTGATAACGCCCTGAGCCGTTTGCACGAAGCCCCTGCGGAATGGTTTCTGAGCCTGAACATGTCGCCGCGCTGGATCAGCCGCTTACGCCCGGACCAGGCGCTGCCGAGTCTCAAGCAACTGGCCAAGCATGGGGTCGACCCACAACGCATCGTCTTCGAGATCACCGAACTGGGCGGCGACAGCCAACGCCTGGCCGACGTCGTGGTGCGCTACCGCCAGGCCGGCGCACGGATCGCGATCGATGACTTCGGCGCCGGGTATTCGCAACTCGATCGCGTGCTGGCCCTGCAACCGGACATTCTCAAGCTCGACATGCGCCTGTTTCAAGCCGCCGCCCTGGGCGGACCGAGCAGCGAAGTGGTCAAGGCCCTGGCGCTGATGGCCGAGAAAACCGGGTGCTGGATCATTGCTGAAGGGGTGGAAACCGAAGCCCAGCTGAATTTCGCCCTGGAGTGCGGTTCGCGCTATGTGCAGGGTTTCCTGTTCGCCCGGGCGCAAACCGATTTCTTTGCCACCGACGCCTTCGTCGAACAGTTCGCGCAACTGCGCCAACGCTACGTGCAGCGCAAACTGATTGAACGCGGGCAATTGATGGTCATGCGCCGGCAACTCACCGAACTGATGGCGATCCTGCAACACTGGGCCCAGACCCGCGCGCCCCTCAGCGCCCTGCCACAGCTGGATGCTTTCCCCTGGTTGTTGCGCTTCTACCAATGCGACCGCCACGGCACGCAACTGACACCCAACCTGGAATGGCGCAACAACGCCTGGGAAGCCGATAACCGCTACCTGGGCCACAACTGGTCATGGCGGCCGTACTTCTATCACCTGTTGGCCGAGGGTTGGGATGAGCGACGGCTGACCCTTTCCACGACCTATCGCGATGCCACCAGCAACCAGTATTGCCTCACCGCCGGACAGTTTTTCGATAATGGCGAGCGCCTGCTGCTCATCGATATCGACGCCGCCGGGCTGTAGTTCTGCTTGCAGGCCTTGATGCGAGACAGGACACTGGCCCCATCAGTCCCTTGACGGAGAGAACCAGCCTTGGATTGGCAAACCCTGCTTACTCGCGAACGCCTCGGAAAGCCTGTGCACAGCCCGGAAGAACTCGGCCGCAGCCCTTTCCACAAAGACCACGACCGCATCATTTTCTCCGGTGCGTTCCGCCGCCTGGGGCGCAAGACCCAGGTCCATCCGGTGTCCAGCAACGATCATATCCACACGCGCCTGACCCACTCGCTGGAAGTCAGTTGTGTCGGCCGCTCCTTAGGCATGCGCGTCGGCGAAACCATCCGCAGCGCCCTGCCCGACTGGTGCGACCCGAGCGACCTGGGCATGGTCGTGCAATCGGCCTGCCTGGCCCATGACATCGGCAATCCACCGTTCGGTCACTCTGGTGAAGATGCGATCCGTCACTGGTTCCAGCAAGCCGCCGGGCGGGGCTGGCTCGATGGCATGAGCGAGGTCGAACGCAATGACTTCCTCAACTTCGAAGGCAACGCCCAGGGCTTTCGCGTGCTCACGCAGCTGGAATATCACCAGTTCGACGGCGGCACCCGACTGACTTACGCCACCCTCGGCACGTATTTGAAATACCCCTGGACCGCCAAGCACGCCGATTCCCTGGGCTACAAAAAGCACAAGTTCGGCTGCTACCAGAGCGAACTGCCGCTGCTGGAACAGATCGCGCACAAGCTCGGCCTGCCACAACTGGAAGACCAGCGCTGGGCGCGTCATCCGTTGGTGTACCTGATGGAAGCCGCCGATGACATCTGCTACGCGCTGATCGATCTTGAAGACGGCCTGGAGATGGACCTGCTGGAGTACGCCGAAGTCGAGTCCCTGCTGCTGGACCTGGTGGGTGATGATATTCCGCAGACCTATCGCCAGCTCGGCGCGCAGGATTCGCGTCGGCGCAAACTGGCGATCCTGCGCGGCAAAGCCATCGAACACCTGACCAACGCCGCCGCCCGCGCCTTTGTCGAGCAACAGGACGCGTTGCTGGCCGGCACGCTGCCCGGCGATCTGGTGGAGCACATGCACGGCCCGGCCAAGCGATGCGTGCTGAATGCCAAGGACATGGCGCGTAAAAAGATCTTCCAGGACAAGCGCAAGACGCTGCATGAAATCGGCGCCTACACCACGCTGGAAATCCTGCTCAACGCCTTCTGCGGCGCGGCGCTGGAACAGCACAACGGGCGCTCGCCGTCCTTCAAGAGCCGCCGGGTGTTGGACCTGTTGGGTAACAACGCGCCCGATCCCCACGGCCCGTTGCATACCTCGTTTCTGCGCATGATTGATTTCATCGCCGGCATGACCGACAGCTATGCCAGTGAGATGGCCCAGGAAATGACTGGCCGCTCGATCCACGGATAAAAACCTCAAGATCAGCCGTGTCAGACGCTTCTGACCGGCTGATTGAAGGCGCTCGCCCTTCAACGCCCTTTCAACAGCCGCTGAATCTCCCTACGCGCCGCGCTGAGCTGACTGATCGAATACCCGGCCGGCTCGCGCAATCATCAGGCGCTCACTGCTGGCGGCGTATTCCATTCAATGCAAACCCCACTGTTCGACTTCGACTTGCACATCCTGCTGGTGGAAGACCACCCCTTTCAGTTGCGGGAAAAACGCGCGATTTTCTGATACGTCTCATACGCAATCAACTACTGCGCATTACTTACATACCAACCCTAATCAATTTCCGATTACACAATCAGAACTTTCACATTCCTTATGCAAAACCCAGTTTATACGTAGCCCCATTCTTTTTCATTTGTAGGAAAAGTCCTATATTGCCGCTACAGCCCCGTCCGTTCATGCGCCCTCACAATTAACTGAGCTAAGGTGCGCGCTTTATTCGCGCACGTATGGGACTTGATTATGAACTCCGTTTTTATTGTCGACGATCACCCCGTCATCCGCCTTGCCGTGCGGATGCTGTTGGAGCATGAGGGTTATAAAGTCGTGGGCGAAACCGATAATGGGGTCGATGCCATGCAGATGGTTCGTGAATGCATGCCCGACTTGATCATTCTTGACATCAGCATCCCCAAACTGGATGGACTGGAAGTTCTCGCCCGTTTCAATGCCATGAGCACACCGCTGAAAACCCTGGTGCTGACCGCGCAATGCCCGACACTGTTCGGCATTCGCTGCATGCAATCCGGTGCCTCGGGGTATGTGTGCAAACAGGAAGACCTCAGCGAACTGATGAGCGCCATCAAGGCCGTATTGTCAGGTTATAACTACTTCCCCAGCCAAGCCTTGAATCCCGTACGCCCGGATGATGTGCGTTATGCCGAACTTGAACTATTCAAATCCGTCAACGATCGGGAATTGATGGTCTTGCAACTCTTCGCTCAAGGACGCACCAATAAGGAAATCGCCAAAGGCATGTTCCTGAGTAACAAGACAGTCAGTACTTACAAGAAACGCCTCATGCAAAAACTCAAGGCCAAATCCCTGGTAGCACTCATCGAGATGGCAAAACGTAACGCGTTAGTGTGAGAGACAGGATGCCCAGTCGCCTAAAGGACTATCTAATAACATTGAGTGCAGGTTTATGCCTGAGCGCCTCAGTTTGTGCAGCACCCACCGCCTTCGAGAACTACTCCCTGCTCAGCCGCTCAACGGGTGGACACCTGGAAGTCCAGCTGGATAAAACACAACGCCAATGGGCACAGAACAAACGCGAACTGATACTGGGCTCCTCCGCCCCGGACTATCCCCCTTTCGACCTGACCGTCAGTGGCCAGGACTATGAAGGTTTCACCGCTGACTATGCCGGGATCCTCGGGCAGGCCACGGGATTGCCGGTCAAGGTCCAGCGCTACGCTTCGCGCCAGGCCGCCATCAAGGCATTGCAACTGGGAGAGGTCGACCTGCTCGGCACGGCCAATGGCTTCGAAGCCCAAAACCCCGACATTGTGCTGTCTGCTCCCTATGCCGTGGATCGGCCGGTGCTGGTAACCCGCGAGGGCGAAACCCGATCGTTGACCGATGGCCTCGCCGGGCTGCGACTGAGCATGGTGTATCACTACCTGCCGCTGGAGGAAGTGAAGGCGCTGTACCCCAAGGCGCTCATCATCGACTACCCGTCCTACCAGAATGCAATCAATGCGGTGGCTTTCGACCAGGCGGACGTCTTCCTCGGCGACACCATTTCCACCCACTACATGATCAACAAGGGTTACCTGAACAACATCCGCATGGCCAACTTCGGTAAACACGAAGCACACGGTTTCAGCTTTGCGGTGCGCAAGGACAACCCGCAACTGCTGCAGATCGTCAATGCGATCCTCGCGGCCGTCCCCACCAGCGAGCGAGACAACATCGCCAAACGCTGGAGTGCCGGCAGCGACATTCTGCTCACTGATCACAAGCTGCAACTGACCGACCGTGAGCAGCAGTGGCTGGTACAGCACCCGGTGGTGCGCGTGGTGGTCAACGAAGCGTTCGCACCCCTGACGTTTTTCGACAGCGACGGCAATTTTCGTGGTGTCACCGCCGACCTCCTGGAGCTGATCAGGCTGCGTACCGGGTTGCGCTTCGAGATCCAGCGCAGCCGCGGCGACGATCAAATGATCGCGCGCATCAAAGACAATCAGGCCGACCTGATCGCCGCGCTGCTCCCCAGCGTTCAGCGTCAGACCCAGTTGAATTTCAGTCGCCCCTATCTGGAAAACTCCTTTGTGCTGGTGACCCGCAAGTCCGCCGACAGCGCGACCCACCTGGCGCAACTGCAAGGCAAACGCCTGGCCATCGCCCAGGGCAATCCGCTGATGGACTACTTGCGCAGCGAATTTCCACGGATTCACCTGATTGAAACGCCGGACACCTTTCATGCCGTGGAACTGCTCGCCGAGGGCCAGGTCGAGGGCGCCGTCAATTCATTGGTCATCGCCAACTACTTTATTTCGTCGCACATCTTTGAACACAAACTGCAGATCAGCACCACCATCGGTACCCGGCAAGCGGCGTTCTCCCTGGCCACGGCCCGGGGCGCCACGGAACTGAGTTCGATCATCGACAAAGCGCTGCTGAGCATCGCCCCGGAAGAGCTGGGCGTGATCAACAGCCGCTGGCGTGGTTACTCGGCGGCCTCGGAAAAAACCTGGAACAACTTTCACCGGGTGTTCTATCAGATCGTCGCCGCCGCCAGTTTCCTGTTGCTGATTTCCATGGCCTGGAATGCCTGGATGCGGCGCCAGATCAACCAGCGCAAAGCAGCCGAGCGGGCGCTGAACGATCAGTTCGAGTTCATGCGCTCGCTGGTCAACGGCACGCCTCACCCGATTTACGTGCGTGACCGCCAGGGGCTGCTGAAAAGCTGCAACGACAGTTACCTGGAGGCGTTCCAGGCGAAACGCGAAGATGTGATCGGCAAAAACGTCATGCAGGGCAAGATGAGCAATGCCTTCGAAGCCCGGGAATATCAGGCTGACTATCAACGGGTCGTCGCCGAAGGCACACCGTTGATCCTTGATCGCCCGCTGCACATCGGCGGCCGTCGACTGACGATCTATCACTGGATTCTCCCCTACCGTGATTCGAGCGGTGAAGTGCAAGGCGTCATCGGTGGCTGGATCGACATCAGCGAACGGCGGCAATTGTTCGACAAGCTGCGGGCCGCCAAGGAACAGGCCGATGAGGCCAACCGGGCCAAGAGCACCTTCCTGGCGACCATGAGTCACGAAATCCGCACGCCGATGAACGCGGTGATCGGCATGCTCGAGCTGACCCTCAAGCGCATGGATCAGGGGCGCCAGGAGCGTTCCGCGATCGAAACCGCGTACAGCTCGGCGAAAGACTTGCTGGCCTTGATCGGCGACATTCTGGACATTGCCCGGATCGAATCCGGGCGCCTGAGCCTGAGCCCGGAGCGGGTCAATCCGGGCGAAATCGTCGCCTCGGTGGTGCGGATTTTCGACGGGCTGGCCCGGCAGAAAAATCTGCGCCTGCTGTTGGTCTTCAATCCGCCGCAACCGCCCGTCGATGTGCTGCTCGACCCGCTGCGCTTCAAGCAGGTGCTGTCCAACCTGATCAGCAACGCGATCAAATTTACGGAGCAAGGTGAGGTCAGGATTACCGTTGACCTGCTTGCGGGTGAAGAACCCGAACGAACGCAGCTGCAAGTGCAGGTCCAGGACAGCGGGGTCGGCATCAGCGAGAAGGACCAGCAGCGCCTGTTCGAGCCCTTTGCCCAGGTCGGCAACAGCGGACAGCTGGCCCGGGGCGGCGCGGGGCTTGGGCTGGTGATCAGTCGCAGCTTGTGCGAAATGATGGGCGGCAGCCTGCAACTGCGCAGCCAGCCCGGGGTAGGCACCCAGGTCAGCATTTCACTGTACCTGCCGACGCTGCCACCCAAGCAGGTGCCGGACCGGGTCGAGCCGGCCATCCCTACCAGCGGCGCGTCCTTGAACGTGCTGGTGGTCGACGATCATCCCGCCAATCGCCTGCTCATGTGCCAGCAACTGGAATACCTGGGGCATCGGTTTACCGGCGCTGATGATGGCCGTGCGGGACTGGAAGCCTGGCAGCGCGAGCCCTTCGATCTGGTGGTGGTCGATTGCAACATGCCGATCATGAATGGCTACGACCTGGCCAGTACCATCCGCCAGCAGGAGCAGCAGGCCCAACGCTCGCCCTGCACCATCCTCGGCTTTACCGCCAATGCGCAGCCGGAGGAAATCCAGCGCTGCAAGCACGCCGGAATGAACGATTGCCTGTTCAAGCCCCTGAGCCTGACGGTATTGAGCCAATGGGTCGAAGGCATCAAGCCAGCGGTCCGTGAACAGGCATTCAATCTGGAAGGGCTGGCGCTGTTGACCGGCGGCAACCCGGAAATGGCCCGGCGCCTGCTGGACGAGCTGCTGAGCAGCAACCGCCTGGATCGCCAGGAGCTGCTGGGCTTATCCGGACTTGGGGACCGCCAGGCACTGGTGGACGTCGCGCATAAAATCAAAGGTGCGGCCCGCATCGCCCAGGCGTGCCGATTGATCGATTGTTGCCAGGCCCTTGAGCAAGCCTGCCACGACGCAGCACCCGCGGATGACATCGCCCACTGCATAAAAACCATGAACCAGGTCATGCTCGAACTGGAGCAAGCATTACTGCACCAGATACGCTGCAACGACAACGGCAAAACGGTGACGCCTTAACTATGCTTGGACGCTGAGCAGTGCGTTAATCACTATGGAGAGAACCGTAATGCCCAGCCCACTGCGCCCGGATCGACGCCGGTTCCCCTTGCACGTGCATATCAGCGTCATGTTTACCTTCCTGTTGCTGTTGACCGGTGTGGTGCTGGGCATTTTCAACTACAGGCAAACCACGCAGATCATTCTTTCGAGCAGTGAAAAGCTCTTCGAGCGCATCGATCAGGATGTACGCCTGGACCTGCAGGCCACCTATGAACCGATTCGCCACCTGCTGAGCCTGCTGGCCGAGACCCCGGCCACCCAGGCCCCGAACCTTGAGCAGCGCCTGGCGCTGCTCAAACCGTTCAGCCAATCGCTCCAGGACAACCCCAACCTGGCCTCGCTGTACCTGGGCTACGCCAATGGCGACTTCTTCATGGTGCGTCCGCTGCGCACCGAGGCGTTGAAGGCGCTGCTCAAGGCCCCGGACATGGCGGCCTATCAGGTGTGGAGCATCGAGCACCCCGCCAGCGGCACTGCGGTCGTCTCGCAATCCCTTTTCTACGATCAGGCCCTGAACCTCATCAGTCGCCAGGACATGCCCGACGAAACCTATGACCCGCGAACCCGCGCCTGGTTTACCAGCGCTCGGGCGGAGGCGGACCAGATCACCACCGAACCCTACGTTTTTTTCTCCACCCACAACGTCGGCACCACCCTGGCCCGACGCAGCGGCGACGGTGCGGTGATGGCC
Organism: Pseudomonas sp. Emmai; assembly: GCF_055179735.1. NCBI lineage: Bacteria > Pseudomonadati > Pseudomonadota > Gammaproteobacteria > Pseudomonadales > Pseudomonadaceae > Pseudomonas > Pseudomonas sp. Emmai. The sequence goes on from NZ_CM143685.1 coordinate 5,289,850, forward strand.
GCGGACCTGACCCTGGCCGAACTTTGCGCCACCCTGGCCAAACACGTGGTGACCCCCAGCACCGAGATCGTGCTCTTCGATGCCGAGGGCAATGCCATTGCCTACCCGGACAGCGGCAAACTGATCATCGACGACCAGACCGCCCGCCTCGGCAAAGCCGCAGACCTGAATCCGGCCCTCGCTGCCCTGCTGGCCAGCCCGGCGGCGGGTAATCGTCTGGACGTCGCCGGCCGGCAGTGGATCGTCGCCCGCAGCCACATGCCGGAAGGAGGGCCCCAGGGTTTGCAAATGGCACTGCTGGTGCCCGAGGATGAATTGCTCGTCGATGCCTACCGCATGCGCTGGCAAGGGGCGCTGATTACCCTGGCCACCTTGCTGCTGTGCCTGCCGATGGGCTGGCTGACCTCGCGCATCCTGGTCAAGCCGCTGCGTGCGCTGGTGAAGGAAGCTGATGCGATTCGCAGTTTCGATTTCAACTTTCCCGTCAGCCGCCGCTCGCCGGTATTAGAGGTCGATCAATTGAGCCTGTCGATGGCGCGAATGAAGGACACCCTCGGCAGTTTTTTCCAGATCACCGACAGCCTGTGCGCTGAAACCCGCTTCGCGCCGCTGCTGCAACGGGTGCTGTTTGAAACCGTGAAAATCGCCCAGGCCCAGGCTGGCCTGATCTACCTGCGCGAAGGTGACGGCGAGCGCATCGAACCCCAAGGCCTGATCATCAATGGCACTTCCCACCCCTTGCCGTCGTTCGACCTTCAAGGCCACGAACTGCAGAACCCGCAGAACCCGGCGTGGCTGCAACAGCTGGCGAATGCGGACAATGTGGTCGCCAACCTGGGTTACGAACAAGCGGGGGATTTGCAGAAAGTCTTGCTCGCCATGCAGAGCCCGCGGGTGCACCTGATCGGCATTCGCCTGCGCAACCGGCATAACGAGACGGTTGGTCTGCTGATACTGCTGCTGGCCGACAGCGGCAACCAAAGCGACCTGGAAAAACTGCGCCCGGATCGCATCGCCTTTCTGCAAGCGGTGTCCGGCGCGGCGGCGGTGAGTATCGAAAGCCAGCGTCTGCAAGCCAAGCAAAAACAGCTGCTCGACGCCTTCATTCAACTGCTGGCCGGTGCGATCGACGCCAAAAGCCCCTACACCGGAGGCCATTGCCAGCGCGTACCGGCGCTGACCCTGATGCTCGCCCAGGCTGCGGCGGCCAGCCAGGACCCGGCGTTCAGCGGCTACCACCCCACCGAAGATGAGTGGGAAGCCTTGCACATCGCGGCCTGGCTGCACGATTGCGGCAAGGTCACCACGCCCGAATATGTGGTCGACAAGGCCACCAAACTGGAAACCCTGAACGATCGCATCCACGAGATCCGCACCCGTTTCGAAGTGCTCAAGCGCGATGCCTGGATCAACTACTGGCAGGCCATCGCCCTGGGTGGCGACGAGCAGCACCTGGCTGAATTGCGCAACGCCAACCTCGCCGGTCTGGACGATGACTTCGCCTTTATCGCTCGCTGCAATCTGGGTGGCGAGGCGATGGCCGAGGCCGACCTCCAGCGCCTGAATGTGATCGCCCAACGGACCTGGACCCGAACCCTGGATGATCGATTGGGGGTTTCCTGGGAAGAGAACCGGCGTCAGGCGCGCACCCTGGCGCCGACGCTACCGGTCAGTGAACCGCTGCTGGCGGACAAACCCGAACATCTGCTGGAACGCGCCGAAGGCGAACTGATCCCGCCAGACAATCCCTGGGGCTTCAAACTCGATGTGCCGCCGCACAAATACAATCGCGGCGAGCTGTACAACCTGAGCATTGCCCGCGGCACCCTGACCCGCGAAGAGCGCTACATCATCAATCACCACATGGTGCAGACGATCCTGATGCTCAGCCACCTGCCCTTCCCCGGCCACCTCAACAACGTCGCGGAAATCGCTGGCGGCCACCACGAAAAAATGGACGGCACCGGTTATCCCAAACGGTTGAAGCGCGAAGACATGAGCCTGCCGGCGCGGATGATGGCGATTGCCGATATTTTCGAGGCGCTGACCGCAGCCGATCGCCCCTACAAGAAAGCCAAGTCCTTGAGCGAAGCGCTGGGCATCATGGCGACGATGTGCCGTGATGCCCATATCGACCCTGAGTTGTTCGGGCTGTTTATCAACGAACAGATTTACCGGCAATACGCCGAGCAGTTCCTCGACCCGAAACAGATCGATGCCGTGGACCCGGCAAGCCTGCTGGTCAAGGCAGGCTTGCGGGCGTGATCAGCAATCGGTCAGGCGCAGGAAAATCGCGGCCAACTGTTCGATACCGGCCTGGTCGTCGGCAGTGAAACGCGCCAGTTTCGGGCTGTCCAGGTCCAGCACGCCGATCAGTCGGCCGTCCTTGACCAGTGGCACCACCAGCTCGCTGTTCGAGGCGCTGTCGCAGGCGATATGCCCGGGGAACGCGTGCACATCCTCGACCAATTGGGTTTGCAAGGTAGCGGCTGCCGCCCCGCACACGCCCCGACCGAACGGAATTCGCACGCAGGCGATCTGGCCCTGGAACGGACCCAGCACCAGTTCTTCATTGCGATTGAGGTAGAAACCGGCCCAGTTCAGGTCATCGAGCTGGTTGTACAGAAACGCGGAAAACTGCGCGGCGTTGGCGATGAAATCCCGCTCGTCCGCCAGCAAGGATTCCAGTTGCGCCCACAGCATGCCGTAGCCTTCAAGGCCCTGGCCGCTTTGTTTTAAATCGATCATGCCTTGTGCTCCAACAGCTTTAACCCAACCCAATAACGCGCAAATTGATAGGCGCAACGGCCATTGCGATTGCCCCGGCCAGTGGCCCAGCGGACGGCGAGAATGTCGAGTTCCTCGTTGCGTTGCCAGGCCAGGTCGGCCTTGTCGGCCAGTTGCCCGATCCAGTGCTCGACCACATTAAGGAAGTGTTCTTGAGTGAACGGATAAAACGACAGCCACAGCCCGAATCGATCCGACAACGCGATTTTGTCTTCCACGGCCTCGCTGGGATGCAGTTCGCCGTCAACGCGTTTCCAGTTTTCGTTATCGCTTTCCTTTTCCGGCACCAGGTGGCGACGGTTGGACGTGGCGTACAGCAGCACGTTGTCCGGCGCCTGTTCGAGAGAGCCGTCGAGCACGCTTTTGAGTACGCGGTAATCGCCTTCGCCGGATTCGAACGACAGGTCATCGCAGAACAGCACAAAACGCTGGGGCAGCTTGGCGACCTGCTCGACGATACGCGGCAAGTCCGCCAGGTGATCGCGCTCGATCTCGATCAGGCGCAAACCGGCCGCGTGATGTTCGGCCAGCAACGCGCGAACCAGCGACGATTTGCCGGTACCCCGCGAGCCCCAGAGCAACGCGTGGTTGGCCGGCATGCCGTCGATGAATTGTTGGGTATTGCGCCCCAGTTGCTCCACCTGGCGGTCGACACCGATCAGGTCGGTCAAGCGGGTGTCGAGGCTGACTTGCAGCGGCAACAGGAAACCGATGCGGCCCTCACGCTGCCAGCGCGCGGCCAGGCAATGCACCCAGTCGATGGTTTGCCGAGGGGCCGGCAGCAGGGGTTCGATACGGGCCAGAACGGCATCGGCGCGTTCAAGAAAAGCATTCAATCGGGAATCCACGTCTTCTCCTCGGGCACGTTTCACAGTAATGATGGTGATACGGCAACTTACATCAACCGCCCCCCTCAAACTGGGGCGGTGCGGGAACATCGGTATCCATGCATGATCGACTATGCTTGAGCAGCGAAGGGAAACGGAAGTGGTTCAACACCCCATGGATATCAAGTTCACCCACCGGCTTTCATACAAACAAGCCCGGCTCACTGTGCTGGTCGGTTTCATATTGGGCACCTTGCTCAGTCTGGTGCAAATAGGCATCGATTATGCCAGCGAAGACGCCTCCATCAACCGTGAAATACTGTCTTTACTGGAAATCAGCCACAACCCGGCCTCACGCATCGCCTACAACATCGATGCCGAGCTCGCCCAGGAACTGACTATGGGCCTGCTACGCTCGCCCGCGATCATCAGCGCGCAATTGACCGACAACAACAATACCGTGCTCGCCAGCGTCAAACGCCAGGGCCAGCAGGACGGTTATCGGCTGATCAGCGACTTCCTGTTTGGCGCCAACCGCCAGTTCGAAGACCGCCTCTACCTCGACCACTTGCCTGCCGAATCCCTCGGCACCTTGCAACTGGAGGTCGACACCTATGCCTTCGGCAGCCGTTTCCTGCGCCGGGCCGAAGTGACGCTGCTCAACGGGTTCGCCCGCAGCCTGATCCTGACCGGGATCCTGCTGGCGTTGTTCTACGTAATGCTGACCAAGCCACTGGTGCGGGTTATCCGCGAACTCAGCGGCCGTGATCCGCGCAGCGCGGAACCGACGTGGCTGGAGTACCCGGCGGGGCATGAAAACGATGAAATCGGCGTGTTGGTCAAGGTCGCCAATCAACAGTTCGAAAACATCGCCACCGAAATCCAGCAACGACGCAACGCCGAAAATCGCCTGACCGATTACCTCGGGCAACTGGAAAATATCGTCTCGGCCCGCACTGCCGAACTCAAGGCGATCAACACCCGGCTCAGCCAATCCAACGAGGAACTGGAAGTCGCCCGCCGGACGGCCCTGGACATGGCCGAAGCACGCTCGGCGTTCCTGGCCAACATGAGCCATGAAATCCGCACGCCGCTCAATGGCCTGCTGGGGATGATCGCGCTCTCGCTCGATGGACCGCTGAATGCCGAACAACAGCAACAGCTGTCCATCGCCCATGACTCGGGCAAGGTGTTGGTGGAGCTGCTCAACGATATTCTCGACCTGTCGAAATTCGATGCCGGCCAACTGGAGCTCGAACACATTCCGTTCGACCTCGGCTCGCTGATCGAGGACACCGCCAACCTGCTGTCGCAGAACGCCGCGCCCAGCGTCGAACTGGCCTGCCTGATCGATCCGCAGTTTCCGGCCCTGGTGCTGGGCGACCCGACCCGGGTCCGGCAGATTGTCAGCAACCTGCTGTCCAACGCGCTCAAGTTCACCCGTTTCGGGCGGGTCGATGTGCGGCTGTCCACCTTTGAGGACGGCGTGCGCATCGAGGTCTGCGACACCGGCATCGGCATCGCCCAGGACGCCCAGGTGAAAATCTTCCAGCCCTTCACCCAGGCCGGCGCCGGCATTACCCGGCAATTCGGCGGCACCGGGCTGGGGCTGGCGCTGACGTTCAACCTCTGCGAAGCCATGCAGGGACGGTTGACGATCAGTTCCGAAGCCGGGTTCGGCAGCCAGTTCTGCGCTGACCTGCCGTTGCCCGCCCACACCCGCGCCATCGCGCCGCAGCCGTTGCAAGGCAAGGTCATCGCGATTACGGCCGCCAGCAGTGGCCTGGCGGAACTGTTGAAAGGGTTGTTGCCGTTATGGGGGCTCGACTATCAGCAGCGCTCCATCGAGGATTCCTTGCTCGGCCTGGAACCGGATGTGTTGATCACTGACTGCCCGGAATGCCTGTTCGGCCTGCGTACCACGCTCAGCGCACCGATCCTGCTGGTCACCGCTTATGGCAGTTTCATGCCCAGCGAAGAAGCCGCGGCCCTGGCGCCGTTGCAGCAACAGGCGCGGCCATTGGCACGTAACGCGCTCTATCAGACATTGCGCCGGATCCTGCAACCGGACACCAGCACAATCAACGACGCCCGCCTCGACGCCCTCACCCCTCAACGCCGCGGTCGGGTGTTGCTGGTGGAGGACAACCCGGTCAATCAATTGGTGGCCAAGGGCATGCTCGGCAAACTCGGTTGCGAGGTGATTGTCGCGGCTCACGGTGCCGAAGCCCTGGATCAGCTGGAGCTGAGTGAATTCGATCTGGTACTGATGGACTGCAACATGCCGGTGATGGACGGCTACGAGGCCAGTCGGCACATCCGCCGCAGCGGGCGCTGGCCGCAGCTGCCGATTGTCGCCCTGACCGCCAACGCCATGTCCGAAGAACGCGAGCGCTGCCGTGCGGCGGGCATGAGCGACTACCTGGCCAAACCCTTCCGCCGGGAAGAACTGGCCGCCCTGCTCGACTTGTGGATACCGACTACGACAGTGCTTTGATCTGCCCCAACAGCTGATCAAGGCCCTCGCGCAGTTCATTCAAGTGATTGAGATCAACGCCGCTGTCGCAGAGCAGGCGCGCCTTGAGCGGCCCGACCTGCTCGCGCAAGGCCAGGCCGGCTGGCGTCAGGCTCAGGTGCACCTCACGCTCATCCCGCGCCGAACGCTGGCGCTGGACCAGTTGCAGTTGCTCAAGCCGTTTGAGCAACGGCGTGAGCGTGCCGGAATCCAGCGCCAGGCGTTCACCCAGGGCTTTGACGGTTGGCTGCTGCGGAGCCGCTTCCTGCCATTCCCACAACACCAGCATCGCCAGGTATTGCGGGTAGGTCAGGCCGAGCTGATCGAGCATCGGCTTGTAGCCACGAATCACCGCCCGGGAAGCGGCATACAGCTTGAAGCACAGTTGGCTGTCGAGCTTCAGCGAATCGGCGGACACGCTGTTCATTTGAGCAGGGCTTCAATCTCGGCGCTCAGGTCCTGCGGCTTGGTGGCCGGGGCGAAGCGCTTGACCAACTGGCCGTCCTTGCCGATCAGGAACTTGGTGAAGTTCCACTTGATGCCTTGGGAACCCAACAGGCCCGGTGCGCGCTTTTTCAGTTGCACGAACAGCGGATGGGCGTCGGAACCGTTGACATCGATCTTTTTGAACAGCGGGAAGCTGACGCCGTAGTTCAACTCGCAGAACTCGGATATCGCCCCTTCATTGCCCGGCTCTTGCTTGCCGAACTGGTTGCAGGGGAAGCCGAGCACCACCAGCCCTTGATCCTTGTAGGTCTGCCACAGCGCTTCCAGACCTTTGTACTGTGGGGTGAAGCCGCATTTGCTGGCGGTATTGACCACCAACACGGCTTTGCCGGCGAAGTCGGACAGGGTTTTCTGTTCACCCTTGATGGTGGTCACCGGGATGCTCAGCAGGTTGTCGCTCATGGTTCGGGCTCCAGAGGATGGAAGAAGCGTTGAACATAGCGAGCAATTGAATTGTGTGCAATTTAATAAATCAATAGAACGCCCGCCAATCCCTGTACCTGTACCTGTAGGAGCGAAGCTTGCTCGCGAAAGCGTCGGATCAGTCAACATCATTGTTGAATGTTAAGACGCCATCGCGAGCAAGCTTTGCTCCTACAGCAGGGGGATTCGGGTTATTCGCGGGGAACCAGGTCCAGGCACACCGAGTTGATGCAATAACGCAAACCGGTCGGTGGCGGGCCATCCGGGAACACATGGCCCAGGTGCGCATCGCACTTGGCGCAGACCACTTCGGTGCGGATCATGCCGTGGCTGACGTCGCGGATCTCGACCATCGCACTGTCGCCGATCGGCGCGTAGAAGCTCGGCCAGCCGCAGCCGGAATCGAACTTGGTCCTGGAATCGAACAACGGCTCGTTGCAGCAGATGCAGTGGTAAACGCCGTCGACCTTGCTGTCGTTGTACTTGCCGGAGAACGGACGCTCAGTGCCCTTGAGGCGGCAAACGTTGTACTGCTCCGGGTCGAGCATCGCCTTCCATTCTTCCAGGGTTTTATCCAACTTTTCCATCGTCACACCTCAGCAGCTGAAAAAGCCCGATCTGTACCTTTTCCAAGGATCGGGCGGCACGTATGATTGCGCCTCGTCAAACGCCAGTCTGGCAGCCAGACACCGCGCATTCAAACGGATTATGAGTGTCGCCATCGCAGGCGTCAGGCCTGTGTGAATACGCAGGATTCCCAGTACGGTCGTTCACACGCCGCCTGGATCGTTCATTTTCGGGAACACATCGCCATGCAGGTCAGCAAATCGAACAAGCTCGCCAACGTCTGCTACGACATTCGCGGCCCAGTGCTCAAGCACGCCAAACGCCTGGAAGAGGAAGGCCATCGCATCCTCAAGCTGAACATCGGCAACCCGGCGCCCTTTGGTTTCGAAGCGCCGGATGAAATCCTCCAGGACGTGATCCGCAACTTGCCGACCGCCCAGGGCTACAGCGATTCCAAAGGCCTGTTCAGCGCGCGCAAAGCGGTGATGCAGTACTACCAGCAGAAACAGGTCGAAGGCGTCGGCATCGAAGACATCTACCTGGGTAACGGCGTTTCCGAGCTGATCGTGATGTCGATGCAGGCCCTGCTCAACAACGGCGACGAAGTGCTGGTGCCGGCCCCCGACTATCCGCTGTGGACCGCCGCGGTCAGCCTGGCCGGCGGCAACCCGGTGCATTACCTGTGCGATGAAGGCGCCGACTGGTTCCCGGACCTGGCCGACATCAAGGCCAAGATCACACCGAACACCAAGGCGCTGGTGATCATCAACCCGAACAACCCGACTGGCGCGGTGTATTCGAAGGAAGTGCTGCTGGGCATGCTCGAACTGGCCCGCTCGCACAACCTGGTGGTGTTCTCCGACGAAATCTACGACAAGATCCTCTACGACGACGCCGTGCACATCTGCACCGCGTCCCTGGCGCCGGACCTGCTGTGCCTGACCTTCAACGGTCTGTCCAAGTCCTACCGCGTGGCCGGTTTCCGTTCCGGCTGGATCGCCATCTCCGGGCCGAAACACCACGCCCAGAGCTACATCGAAGGCATCGACATGCTGGCGAACATGCGCCTGTGTGCCAACGTACCGAGTCAGCACGCGATCCAGACCGCACTCGGCGGCTACCAGAGCATCAATGACCTAGTGTTGCCGCAAGGTCGCTTGCTGGAACAGCGTAATCGCACCTGGGAATTGCTCAACGATATCCCGGGCGTGAGCTGCGTCAAGCCGATGGGCGCGTTGTATGCCTTCCCGCGCATCGACCCGAAAGTCTGCCCGATCCACAACGACGAGAAGTTCGTGCTCGACCTGCTGCTGTCCGAGAAGCTGCTGGTGGTGCAAGGCACGGCGTTCAACTGGCCGTGGCCGGATCACTTCCGCGTGGTCACCCTGCCCCGCGTCGACGAACTGGATCAGGCCATCGGCCGGATCGGCAACTTCCTCAAGACTTACCGCCAGTAAGCTGACGGACACCGTGCGACTCGGTTCCGGGTCGCACGGTGATTGATTCAGCAACACATCTCTACACCCTGTCGGCCATCCTGGCCGTCATCCCTGCCTGCTGACCGATTTCCTGCTCGCGTCTAACAAAGACGGGGGCCGCGTCGTCCATCGACTGACAACCACGTCCTGCATCAGCGTCGGAAATTGCCTGCACGCGGCTAAACTGTTGCTGTAGGACACAGTTTGAAATAGTCACTCGGTTGAATAGCACGGTGCAGCACCTTATATACCCCGCAGTACGCTACATCTTAAGCATGAGGAGATTTCTACAACCATGATGCGCATTCTGCTGTTTTTGGCCACTAACCTGGCGGTCGTGCTGATTGCCAGCATCACCCTGAGCCTTTTCGGCTTCAACGGGTTCATGGCGGCCAACGGGGTTGATCTGAACCTCAATCAGCTGCTGATTTTCTGTGCGGTCTTTGGTTTCGCCGGCTCGCTGTTCTCGCTGTTCATCTCCAAGTGGATGGCGAAGATGAGCACCAGTACCCAAATCATCACCCAGCCGCGCACCCGTCACGAGCAATGGCTGCTGCAAACGGTCGAGCAACTGTCGCGCGAAGCCGGGATCAAGATGCCCGAAGTCGGGATTTTCCCGGCCTACGAGGCCAACGCCTTCGCCACCGGCTGGAACAAGAACGACGCGCTGGTCGCGGTCAGCCAGGGCCTGCTCGAGCGGTTCTCGCCGGATGAAGTCAAAGCCGTGCTGGCCCACGAGATCGGTCACGTGGCCAATGGCGACATGGTCACCCTGGCGCTGATCCAGGGCGTGGTGAACACCTTCGTAATGTTCTTCGCGCGGATCATCGGCAATTTTGTCGACAAGGTGATCTTCAAGAACGAAGAAGGCCAGGGCATCGCCTACTACGTGGCGACCATCATCGCCGAACTGGTGCTGGGTATCCTCGCCAGCTCGATCGTCATGTGGTTCTCGCGCAAACGCGAGTTCCGTGCCGACGAAGCCGGCGCACGCCTGGCCGGTACCAGCGCAATGATCGGCGCCCTGCAGCGCCTGCGGGCCGAACAAGGGATGCCGGTGCACATGCCGGACACCCTGACCGCATTCGGCATCAACGGTGGCATCAAACAGGGCTTCGCCCGCATGTTCATGAGCCACCCGCCGCTGGAAGAGCGTATTGACGCGTTGCGTCGCCGGGGCTGATAGCCCTGCGCAGAAACACGAAGGGGCGATCGATTGATCGCCCCTTTTTTGTGTCTTCTGCTTTTTGAATCAACTCACCAAGCGATACACCCGCTCTTCAAGCCGCGTCACACCGCTCTCGATAAACTTCCAGCTCTCGCCCAGCACATCCTGATCTTCCAGAATCTTCAATTTCCAGGCTGCCCCGAACAACCGCTGCACTTCATCGTCCAGTACGGCAAACGGCGGTCCGTCCTTTTGTGCCTGCTCGTAATCCAGGGTAATCAACAGCCCCAGGGAGTCCTTCGGCACAATCCGCTTCAGATGCTCGGCGTATTGCTCACGCATCTTCGGTGGCAAGGCGATCAACGCCGCGCGGTCATACAGCGCGCTGCAATCGGCAACATCACCGGCGGTCAGGGCGAAGAAATCACCACACCAGATTTCGATCGAGCCGGCGCGATAGACCGTGAACGGGCCCTGGTCGCTCACGTCCGGGTCAAATTGATGCTCGTGGAAAAAGTCCTCCACGGCCTTTTCCGACAATTCGATGCCCAATACCTCGTGACCGCATTTTGCCAGCCACAGCAGGTCCAGGCTTTTGCCACATAACGGCACCAGTACGCGCGCGCCCTCTTCCAGGCCCAGTTGCGGCCAGTACCGTTGCAGATATGGATTCACTTCCGGCAGGTGAAAGCCGATCTGATTCGACGTCCACCGCTTGTGCCAAAACTCCGGCTGCATAATTAATCCCGAAAATTCGATCAAAAGACCCTAAAACTTATATTAGATTTAGATCAATGATCTGACTGAAGATGACGCCATCTTACCCCTCAGGAGCTCTTACATGTTCCCCAGCCTCTACATATCCCATGGTTCGCCGATGTTGGCACTGGAACCGGGCGCCAGCGGTCCCGCCCTGGCGCGCCTGGCGGCAGAAATGCCCAGGCCAAAAGCCATCGTGATTGTGTCTGCGCATTGGGAAAGTAATGAGCTATTGGTCAGCGGGAACCCCCAGCCAGAAACCTGGCATGACTTCGGCGGTTTTCCGAAGGCGCTGTTTGAGGTGCAATACCCGGCGCCGGGCGATCCGCAACTGGCGGCCGAGGTGGTCGAGCTGCTCAAGGCGAATGACCTGCCGGCGCGCATCGATGCCAAGCGCCCGTTCGATCACGGGGTGTGGGTGCCGCTGTCATTGATGTACCCCCAGGCCGACATCCCGGTGGTGCAGGTCTCACTGCCGACCCGTGGCGGCCCGGCCCTGCAAACCCGTGTCGGCCATGCGCTGGCCAGCCTGCGCGAGCACGGCGTGCTGTTGATCGGCTCTGGCAGCATCACCCACAACCTGCGTGAACTGGACTGGCACGCCGGCCCGGAAAGTGTCGAGCCGTGGGCCAAGGCCTTTCGCGACTGGATGATTGAAAAGCTTGCCGCCAACGATGAAGCCGCATTGCACGATTATCGTCAGCAAGCGCCAAACGCGGTGCGCAATCATCCGAGTGATGAGCACTTGCTGCCGTTGTACTTTGCCCGCGGGGCCGGGGGCGAATTCGGGATTGCGCACCAGGGGTTCACCATGGGTGCCTTGGGCATGGATATTTACCGCTTTGGTTAACTGATCGTTCTCACGCTCTGCGTGGGAACGATCAGGCAAAAAAAATCCCCGAACCAGTCGGGGATTTTTTATGTGCGATCAATCAGCTCAAGAGCGGATTAATCTTCGCGATAGCGACGCAGCTTCAACTGCTTGCCAGCAACGCGAGTGTCCTTCAGTTTGGTCAGGAGTTTTTCCAGACCATCTTCCGGCAGCTCGACGAGGCTGAAGCTGTCACGCACCTGGATGCGACCGATGGCTTCACGAGCCAAACCGCCTTCATTCAGGATAGCGCCCAGCAGGTTCTTGGCAGCAATGCCATCACGCGCGCCCAGCGCGGTACGGCAACGAGCACGGCCTTCGGCCAATGGAACCGGAGCGCGACGCTCACGATCACCACGGTCCGGACGATCACCGGTGCGCTCTGGACGATCGCCACGCGGTGCGTTGTTCGGCACCAGTGGACGTTCCTTCTCGATCGCAGCCAGGGTCAGCGCCTGAGCGTTGGTGGCTTTGCGCAGCAGTGCAGCGGCCAGGGCACGCGGGGTGCAACCGATGTCGGCGGTCAGGCGATCGAGCAGATCACCGTGAGTCGATTCGGCATCAGCCACCAGTGGCGACAGGCTGTTGGTCAGTTTCTTGATGCGGGCATCAAGAACAGCTTGTGCGTCCGGCAGGCGAACTTCGGCAACCTTTTGACCGGTTACACGCTCGATCACTTGCAGCATGCGGCGCTCACGTGGAGTCACCAGCAGCAGTGCACGACCTTCGCGACCGGCACGGCCAGTACGGCCGATACGGTGAACGTAGGATTCCGGGTCGTACGGCATGTCAACGTTGAACACGTGAGTGATGCGCGGAACGTCCAGGCCACGGGCGGCAACGTCGGTCGCCACAACGATGTCCAGACGGCCATCCTTGAGGGATTCGATCACGCGCTCACGTTGGTTCTGAGCAATGTCACCGTTCAGCGCAGCGGCTTTGTAGCCTTTGGCTTCCAGGGCACTGGCCAGGTCCAGGGTCGCTTGCTTGGTGCGCACGAACATGATCAGGGCATCGAAGTCTTCGACTTCCAGCAGGCTCAATACAGCCGAGGTCTTCTGGTCAGCGTGAACCAACAGGTGAGCCTGTTCGATCGCGGTAACGGTCTGAGTCTTGGTCTGGATCTTTACGTGCTGCGGATCACGCAGGTGACGCTCGGCGATCGCACGGATCGACTGCGGCAGGGTCGCCGAGAACAATACGGTCTGACGGGTCGGTGGCAGAGCCTTGAAGATAACTTCGAGGTCGTCCATGAAACCCAGTTTGAGCATTTCGTCCGCTTCGTCCAGAACCAGGTGGTTCACGGTCGACAGGACTTTTTCGTCACGACGCAGGTGGTCGCACAGACGACCCGGAGTGGCGACAACGATCTGTGCGCCATTACGGATTGCTTTCAGTTGTGGGCCCATCGGGGCGCCGCCGTAAACGGCCACAACGGTAACGCCCGGCATTTGCTTGGCGTAGGTTTCGAAAGCGGTTGCTACTTGCAGCGCCAACTCACGGGTTGGCGCCAGGATCAGGGCTTGCGGCTCGCGCTTGGCAGGATCGATGCGATGCAGGATTGGCAGAGCGAACGCGGCGGTTTTACCAGTACCGGTTTGCGCCTGGCCAATCATGTCGTGGCCGGCCATGATGATCGGGATCGATTGCTGCTGAATAGCCGAAGGTTCTTCGTAGCCAGTCGCGATGACGGCTGCAAGAATATTCGGATTAAGATTAAAAGCGGCGAAGCCGCCGGTTTCCTGGGTCATGGGTCTGCCTCTAAGTGCATCCGCAAAGACCCATGCTCCAAAGCTGCGCATGCCGTGTAAGACTCAAGAGTCGCCCTGGCTGCTTTGTCGGCGGGGATTTGCGAAAACGAATGAATGAAAAAGATTCGTCAAGGAAGAGTCCGCTGTGCGGACGTGCAGCCGAAGCTGACTTCGGGGAATTGCGCTACCTAAACGCGGCCCGGTTAAAGGCCGGCGCGCACTATACCGGAATTCGCCCAAAAAGGGAGCATTATTTGTCGGAAAACTGACGCATACGCCGTTGTGTCACACGCTTTGCGGATAATCGTGCAACGGTCTATTTTTCAAAGGCCCGGCCCTGCTGGCGATGGCGCTAAAACGGTTCACCCTGATGACCCGGACCTTCGGTCTGGCACCCCCTTCCCGCCCGAGGAAATACCTCATGAATCAGCCTGTTTCCAGTCGTGTCAGCCGCGAACGACGTGGTCATGTGTTGTTGCTGGGCCTGGACCGGGTCGCCAAACGCAACGCCTTCGACCTCGATCTGCTCAACGACCTGAGCCTGGCCTACGGCGAGTTCGAAGCCGACAACGAGGCGCGGGTCGCGGTGGTGTTCGGCCACGGCGAGCATTTCACCGCCGGGCTCGACCTGATCAATGCCAGTTCCGCACTCGCCGAAGGCTGGCAGGCACCGCCCGGCGGCTGCGATCCGTGGGGCGTGTTCGCCGGACCGAGGGTGAGCAAACCGGTGATCGTCGCCGCCCAAGGTTATTGCCTGACCATCGGCATCGAGCTGATGCTGGCCGCCGACATCAACCTGTGCGCCAGCAATACCCGATTTGCCCAGATGGAAGTGCAGCGCGGGATCTTTCCGTTTGGCGGCGCCACCCTGCGTTTGCATCAGGTGGCCGGCTGGGGCAACGCCATGCGCTGGCTGCTGACCGGTGATGAGTTTGATGCCCATGACGCGTTGCACCTGGGGTTGGTGCAGGAAGTGATGGCCAGCGAGGATCTGCTGCCGAGGGCAATTGAACTGGCAGAACGCATTGCCCGGCAGGCACCGCTGGGGGTCCAGGCAACATTGATGTCGGCCAGACAGGCGCGTTATGAGGGAGAAACCGCGGCGGCGCAGGCGTTACCGGCGATGGTGAAGAAGTTGTTGAACAGTGAGGATGCCAAGGAGGGGGTGCGGTCGATGGTCGAGAAGCGGCCCGGCGTATTCAAAGGCTGCTGACAACGCTTTTGTGGCGAGGGAGCTTGCTCCCGCTGGGCTGCGAAGCGGCCCCAAAAATCTTCGCAATCAATGCAGATCTTGTGAGTGCTGCGCACTCAAGCGGGAGCAAGCTCCCTCGCCACAGGACCTCACCGCATCACGTCGCCGGCCGAATCGCCTTGATCAACGACAACAACGAATACCCCAACCGCGGCGCCAGCCCTTCGGCCCGGGCGATCAAGACGTCCATGTCCAGTTCCTGATCCAGCTCCGACGGCACGATCAGGATCACGTTGCCCTCCTTCACCGGCAGTTCCCAGTAATGCCGGTGATAGAGCCCGCGAAACAACGCCGCGCCCAGGGGTTTGCCGTCATCGGTGGCCCATTGGTTGATCACCAGCCAGCCCCCCGGATTCAAGCGTTTCTGACAGTTTTCCAGAAAACTCCAGGCCAGATGCCCGACACCCGGCCCGACATCGGTATAGAGGTCGACGAAAATCAGGTCCGCCGGCTCAGCCGTCTCCAGCAAGTCCAGCGCATCGCCGACGCGGATATACAGCCGGGGATCATCATCCAGCCCCAGGTATTCGATGGCCAGGCGCGGCACGTCGGGGCGCAGCTCAATCGCTTCGACGTCTTCCAGCGGCAGGAACTTGAGGCAAGCCTGGGTCAGCGTGCCGGCGCCGAGGCCGAGGAACAGCGCGCTTTCCGGCTGTTCATGGCACAGCGCACCAATCAGCATGGCGCGGGTGTAGTCGTATTCCAGCCAGCTCGGGTCAGCAGTGAACACGCAGCTTTGCTCGATGGCATCGCCGAATTCGAGAAAACGGTAATCGGCTACTTCCAGCACGCGAATCACGCCGAACTCATCCTGTACCTCGGCGAGCAGATGCTCGACGCGCTCCTCAGTCATTTCGTCTCCTGATCGTCACCGATGCCGGCAACGCGACAAGCCGCCACATGAAGCGGCAAAGGCGCGATTGTCCGCGAAGCGACGGGAACAGGTCACGCACTAATTGCTGATAACATAAGCGCCCGTGCGTAAACACTAGAGACCGTGATGAGCCAACCCTGGAGCCCTGACAGCTGGCGTGCCTTGCCGATCCAGCAACAACCCCGCTACCCCGACGCCGCGCATTTGGCGCAGGTCGAGCAAACCCTGGCCAGTTATCCGCCGCTGGTGTTTGCCGGTGAAGCCCGGGAATTGCGCCGTCAGTTCGCCGAAGTGACCCAGGGCCGCGCGTTTCTGTTGCAGGGCGGCGACTGCGCCGAAAGCTTCGCCGAGTTCTCCGCCGCGAAAATCCGCGACACCTTTAAAGTGCTGCTGCAAATGGCCATCGTGATGACCTTTGCCGCCGGTTGCCCGGTGGTTAAAGTCGGGCGCATGGCCGGCCAGTTCGCCAAGCCCCGCTCAGCCAACGACGAAACCATCGACGGCGTGACCCTGCCCGCCTACCGTGGCGACATCGTCAACGGCATCGGTTTCGATGAAAAAAGCCGCGTGCCGGACCCGGAACGCCTGCTGCAGTCCTATCACCAGTCCACCGCCACCCTGAACCTGCTGCGCGCCTTCGCCCAGGGCGGTTTTGCCGACCTGCACCAAGTGCACAAGTGGAACCTGGACTTCATCGCCAACTCGGCCTTGGCCGAGAAGTACAGCCACCTCGCTGATCGCATCGATGAAACCCTGGCCTTCATGCGCGCCTGCGGCATGGACAGCTCGCCGCAATTGCGCGAAACCAGTTTCTTCACCGCCCACGAAGCGTTGCTGCTGAACTACGAAGAAGCCTTCGTGCGTCGCGACAGCCTGACCAACGATTACTACGACTGCTCGGCCCACATGCTGTGGATCGGCGACCGCACCCGTCAGCTTGACGGCGCCCACGTCGAGTTCCTGCGCGGGGTGAACAACCCGATCGGCGTGAAGGTCGGCCCGAGCATGAATCCGGAAGACCTGATTCGCCTGATCGACGTGCTCAACCCGGACAACGATCCGGGCCGCTTGAACCTGATCGCGCGGATGGGCGCGAACAAGGTCGGCGATCACCTGCCGCAGCTGATTCGCGCCGTTGAGCGCGAAGGCAAGAAAGTGCTGTGGAGCTCCGACCCGATGCACGGCAACACGATCAAGGCCAGCAGTGGCTACAAAACCCGCGACTTTGCGCAGATCCTCGGCGAAGTGAAGCAGTTCTTCCAGGTCCACGAAGCGGAAGGCACTTATGCCGGCGGTATCCACATCGAAATGACCGGGCAGAACGTGACCGAGTGCATTGGCGGGGCGCGGCCGATTACCGAGGATGGGTTGTCGGACCGGTATCACACCCATTGCGATCCGCGGATGAACGCGGATCAGTCGCTGGAATTGGCGTTTTTGATTGCCGAGACGTTGAAACAAGTCCGCCGCTGAGTCAGTGATCGTTCCCACGCTCTGCGTGGGAATGCAGCCCGTGACGCTCCGCGTCACTGGACGCGGAGCGTCCCTAGAAGCATTCCCACGCAGAGCATGGGAACGATCAGGTTAAGGCCTAATTACTCAATCTGCGCCAATGCCACCCGCAACCGCCCAGCACTCACCCGCTGACAATTCAACTGCACCCGCTCCAGCCCCAACCAATCCGCCATCTGCCGCAAATTCACCGCCAACGCCAGCATCCCCGCGTCATCCAGCCCCGGCTCTTCTTCGTGCACCGCATGCACCGCCAACCGGCCCAGCGCCCGATCCGCCCGCAGATCCACCCGCGCGGCAATCCGCTCATTGTGCAAAAACGGCAGCACGTAATAGCCGTAGACCCGCTTGTCCTGCGGCGTATAAATCTCCAGCCGATAACGGAAATCGAACAACCGCTCGGTGCGGCTGCGCTCCCAGACCAGCGAATCAAAGGGCGACAGCAAGGCGCTGGCCTCGACCTTGCGCGGGACCTTGGGCTCGGGCAGGCAATACGCCGGTTGGCGCCAGCCCTGAACTTCGCAGCTCAACAACTCACCGGCCTCGACCAGTTCCGCCAAACGCGGCCGGGCGTCACCGGGGTTGAGCCGAAAATAGTCCCGCAGGTCTTTTTCCGTCGCCACACCCAGGGCATTCGCGGCATGCAGCAACAGACCGCGCTGGGCTTCGGCTTCAGTGAGCAACGGCTGTTGGAGAACGGCCGAAGGAATCACCCGTTCCGGCAAATCGTAAAGCCGTTCAAACCCGCGTCGGCCGGCGACGGTCACTTCACCGGCGGCAAACAACCATTCCAGCGCATGCTTTTCGGCGCTCCAATCCCACCAGGGACCGGCGCGTTCCTGACGGGTCGACAAGCTACCGGCGCCCAATGCGCCGAGTTCTTCGACCGAGCCCAGTACCCGGCGAATCGTGTCCTGCTGTTCACGACCAAACTTCGCCAGTTGCTGGTAGATGTCTTCGCCGCGGGTAGCGCGCTGCATGCGCCAGCGCATCAGCGGGTACATGGACAGCGGCAATAACGAAGCCTCGTGGCCCCAATATTCAAACAACGTACGACGCCGCCCCTGACTCCAGGCAGCCTGGTCAAGCAGGTCGGATGAGTAATTGCCAAGACGGGAAAACAAGGGAAGGTAGTGCGAACGCACCAACGCATTGACCGAATCGATCTGCAAAATGCCCAGCCGTTCAATCAGGCGATTGAGCTGGACCGGTTTGATCGCCGCTGGCGGCTGGCGCCCGTTGAACCCTTGGGCAGCCAGTGCCAGACGTCGAGCCTGTTTGATGGAAAAGGACAGCGTTGCGGGCATGAGCATCTCCTTGTCTGCTCGCAACCTACCTCACCAGAGAGGGGTTTGTGTAGCAATGGCCTCATCATTTATGCATCGGATCGTCCCAGAACGGCCGGACCGATTCGTGCTCGACATCCGCACGGCTGACGCCGATGTCCTTCAGTGCTTCATCGCTCAAGCTCGCCAGCAGCTCACGTTCGCGGTGAAGTTCGTACC
Organism: Pseudomonas sp. Emmai; assembly: GCF_055179735.1. Classification (NCBI taxonomy): domain Bacteria; kingdom Pseudomonadati; phylum Pseudomonadota; class Gammaproteobacteria; order Pseudomonadales; family Pseudomonadaceae; genus Pseudomonas; species Pseudomonas sp. Emmai. The sequence goes on from NZ_CM143685.1 coordinate 5,308,646, forward strand.
AGCGACTAAACTTGTGCAGCAAATCGGAAACCGCGTGGATCGAGAATTTTTCTGCCGTTACCTGCTCGTGTTGACCTTTCATCATGTCGCCCTCCTTTAGGGATGGCTGTAGTCTCGCGCTGGAGCTAAGATCAATCCAACGAATGTTTCTGATGCCATACATCTCGGAGATTGATGAATGTCTGCGTTCCCCAGTATCGATACCGATGTACTGCGCACGTTTGTCGCCATCGCCGACCTGGGCGGTTTCACCCGCGCCGGGGAACTGGTCAACCGCACGCAATCGGCGGTGAGCATGCAGATGAAGCGCCTGGAAGAAGACGTGTTGCAGCGCCAGCTGTTCGAGCGCGACGGGCGTCAGGTCAAGTTGACCGCCGAGGGCCAGGTGCTGCTCGGCTATGCGCGGCGCATCCTCAAACTGCACAGCGAAGTCTTCAATACCCTGCGCGAACCGCACATGGTCGGCACCGTGCGCATCGGCACGCCGGATGATTATGTGATGCGGTTTCTGCCGGGGATTCTGTCGCGGTTCGCCAAATTCTATCCGCTGATCCAGATCGAAGTGCATTGCGAGTCGACCAGGCAGTTGTTGCAGCGCCAGGACCTGGATTTGTCGATCGTCACCCGCGAACCGGGGACCGAGATCGGCCAGTTGCTGCGCAAGGAGCGTTTTGTCTGGGCCGAAGCGCAATGTTTCAGCGCCCACGAGCAGACGCCGTTGCCCCTGGCGATGTTCAACAGTGATTGTTTCTGCCGGTTATGGGCGTGCAATGCCCTCGACGCCATGGGCCGGGATTACCGCATTGCCTACAACAGCTCGAGCCTCTCGGCGTTGATGGCCGTGGTCAGTGCCGGCCTCGCGGTGACCGCGCAACTGGAAAGCCTGATCACCCCGGACATGCGCATCCTCGGCGCCGCCGAAGACCTGCCCATGTTGCCCGAGGCCAGCATCATGCTGGTGCGCAACCTGCACAACCCGTCGCCGATCACCGAATGCCTGGCCGAGCACATCGTCGAAGGCTTCAAACTTTAAGAGCGAGCATCACCGCACAGAACACCAGGAAACCGCAGAACAGCCCGCGCAGCAGCCGCTCCGGCATGGCGTGGGCGATTTTCACGCCCCAACTGATGCTCATCAATCCGCCAATTGCCAAGGGTAAACCGATCATCCAGTTCACCTGATGATGCACCGCGTACGTCACCAGGGTGACGCCGGTGCTTGGCAACGCCAGGGCCAGCGACAAGCCTTGAGCCACCACCTGCGAGGTGCCGAACAGGCTGGTCAGCACCGGCGTCGCCACCACCGCCCCGCCCACACCAAACAACCCGCCCATGGTCCCGGACGCCGCGCCGAGCACGCCCAGCCATGGCCAGGAGTAATGCATTTGCGAAGTCGCCGGTGCGTTGGCGGTAAACATTCGCACCAGGTTGTAGGTCGAGAGCGCCACCAGAAACGCGACAAATCCCACGCGCATGGTTTGCGCATCGATGCCCACGGCCCAGATCGAACCGATCCAGGCAAAACAAAACCCCATCGATGCCAGCGGCAATGCGTGACGCATTTCGATGCGATTGCGCTGGTGATAGCGCCACAGCGCCAGCATCACGTTCGGTACCACCATCACCAGTGCGGTGCCTTGGGCGATCTGTTGATCGAGACCGCACAACACCCCGAGCAGCGGAATGGCAATCAGGCCACCACCGATGCCGAACAAACCACCCAGAGTGCCCAAGGCAGCGCCGAAGATCAGGTACAGCAGAAACTCAAGCACAGGTCTATTCCCTCTTGTCAGGCGTTTCATCCTACGCAGTCGGCCCTGGCAGGGAAACGCATAGCAACGCACAATGGCTGTGCCGATTTCGCACAAGCGCTGGTAAACCATGAATCCCAATCAATTGACCGACCAACTCGGGCTGTTCCTCGATGTGCTCGAAACCGGGAGTTTTTCCGCCGCCTCCCGGCGCCATCCGCTGACGCCTTCGGCCGTGGCTCGGCGCATCGATAGCCTGGAAAGCGCCGTGGGCAGCCAGTTGTTCCTGCGCAGCACCCATGCCGTCCGGGCGACACCGGCCGGTCTGGCGTTTGCCGAGCGCGCGCGGCGAATCGTTGCCGAACTGCGCCTGGCCCGGGCGGAAGCGGTTTCTCTCAGTAGCGCCCCCGAAGGCTTGATTCGAGTGGACGCGCCCGCCGCGTTTGGTCGCCGACATCTGGCGCCGGTCATTGCCGATTTTCTGATGCTGTACCCCGGCCTCGATGTACAACTGCACCTGATCGACAGCTTTGTCGACATGCAGGGCTTGAACCTGGGCAAGGTCGATCTGGTGCTACGCGCCGGGCAGATGGCCGACACCCGGCTGGTGGCCACGCCGCTGGCGAACATGGTGCGCATCGCCTGCGCCAGCCCCGCCTATCTGAAGCGCCGGGGCGTGCCGACCAATCCATCCCAACTGAGCGAACACGACGGCCTCGACTGGGACGGCCTCGCCCCGCCCTTTGCCTGGCGTTTCGAGCAAGAGGGGCGCATGCAGTTGCACCGGCCCGCGCGCATTCGCATGAGCGCCAACAATGCCGAGGCGCTGGTCTGCGGCGCACTGGCCGGGCTGGGTATCGCGCATTTACCGACCTGGCTGGCCAGCGAATACCTGTTGCGTGGCGAACTGCTGCCATTGTTCTGTGAAAACGGCCTGCCGAAGCCGGAAACCGCCGGGATCTACGCCTTGCGTCTGGAACAGCAGGCCAGCTCCCGCAGTCGCCTGTTACTCGAATACCTGAAGACGCGCTTCAGCCCGATTGCGCCGTGGGATCTGGCCCTGCAAGGCAACCTTACCGGCTACTGAGCCATAATTATCTGGCGCATTAAAGATTCGCCCGCTAGATTCATGGCGATTACAGATCAAGGCTTTGACATGACCACCGACAGCAACACCCCGGACACTTGCGACCACCTGCTGCTGGACAATCAGGTCTGCTTCGCCCTGCATTCCACTTCGCTGCTGATGACCAAGGTCTACAAACCCTTGCTACAAGCGCTCGGCCTGACCTATCCGCAGTACCTGGCGATGATGGTGTTGTGGGAACGGGATGGTTTAACCGTAGGCGAAATCAGCACAAGGCTGCTGACCGATCCTGGCTCGTTGACCCCTTTGCTCAAGCGACTTGAAGTTGAAGGACTGCTCAGTCGTACTCGCAGCCGTGAAGATGAACGGGTGGTGATCGTCGAACTGACCGAACAGGGTCGCGCGTTGCGGGACAAGGCTCGGGATATTCCGCAGTGCATATTGGGGGCTAGCGGGCAGACGATCGAGCAATTGAAGAAGCTGCAAAATGATCTTCAAGCGCTGCGTAGCCACTTGCAGGACAGTCTTTAGGGACATTTGCTAGACCGCGTTTTCGTTCTTCGCGGGCAAGTCGAATCGTCGCACCGCTCGCTCCTACATTTGGAATGCGTTCCCCCTTGTAGGAGCGAGGCTTGCCCGCGAAGGCGCCCTCAAAAGCCGCAAATAATTTCCCGCCTGCACAACCCGCACAAACCCCTCTATTCCAAGCCTCTGCGGCGATTCGCATCTAAGACATCTCTCACAAGCCAAACTTTTTCAAAAATTTATCTTGCGCGCTAAATATTCGCGCGATACATTCACCTCGTACTTACTTAGCGCGCAAACATTTAGCGCAAAATACCCAAACCCGAATGAGGCTCACACCATGCAAACTCTCTACACCGCAATCGCAACTTCCACCGGTGGCCGTGACGGTCGTGCGGTTTCCAGCGACAACGTCCTGGACGTCAAACTTGCCACCCCGAAAGAACTCGGCGGTGCCGGCGGCGCGGCGACCAACCCTGAGCAACTGTTTGCAGCCGGCTACTCCGCTTGCTTTATCGGCGCACTGAAGTTCGTCGCCAGCCAGACCAAACGCACCATCCCTAACGACGCCTCGATCACTGCCCATGTCGGCATCGGCCAGATTCCTGGCGGTTTCGGCCTGGACATCGACCTGCACATCAGCCTGCCAGGTCTGGAACAAGCCGATGCGCAATCCCTGGTTGAAGCTGCCCACCAGGTCTGCCCGTACTCCAACGCCACCCGTGGCAATGTCGAAGTGCGTTTGCATGTGACCGTTTAACGTCCGGGCTGCGATCAGTTGATCTTCAAATCCAAGGCGAAAAAAAGCCCGACTCAATGGTCGGGCTTTTTCATTCCTGGGGCTGTGCTTATTTAGCACGGCCTTTGTAGGAACCGCCTTCGCGGGTGTCGATTTCGATGCGGTCACCGATTTCGATGAAGTCAGCCACTTGCAACTCAGTACCGTTGCTCAGCTTGGCAGGCTTCATGACTTTGCCAGAAGTGTCACCGCGAGCGGAACCTTCGGTGTAGTCAACGACGCGCACGATAGTGGTCGGCAGTTCTACGGAAACCAGACGCTCTTCGAAGAAGATGGCTTCGCAAACATCGGTCATGCCTTCTTCAACGAAAGGCAGAACAGCTTCGATGTCTTCAGCGTTCAGTTCGTACATGGTGTAGTCGGTGGTGTCCATGAACGTGTAGGTGTCGCCGCTGATGAAGGACAGGGTCGCTTCTTTGCGGTCGAGGATTACGTCGTCCAGTTTGTCGTCAGCGCTGTAAACGATCTCGGTCTTGTAACCGGTCAGCAGGTTCTTCAGCTTGGTCTTCATGATCGCGCTGTTACGACCGGACTTGGTGAATTCAGCTTTCTGAACCAGCCAAGGATCGTTTTCGAGACGGATCACGGTACCGGGTTTCAGTTCTTTACCAGTTTTCATTGCGAATATCCGAATTTGGATGGGATTTACAAAAATCTAGGCCGCGTATCATATCCAATTTACATAAAACTGTACCAGCGCCGCGGCAAGATCAGCTTGCAAGGCTTGTTCCAGACACCACGCTTCGGCGTGTTTTTGCAGCTCTGGCCAGTGTTTGCGGGTCGCGAGCCACTGGTCGGCCATGTCGTCGCCAGCATCCCAGGCTCGCCAAAGACCGCTGATCGCCTCTGTGGCGGGCGCCGACAGGCCTTTTGTATAGAGCGTGAGGAAGGCTTCGAGCTTGTCGAGGTGAATGTCTTCGTCCTGCTGGTAGATGTGCCACAGCAGCGGCCGCCCCGCCCATTGCGCCCGGACAAACGAGTCTTCGCCGCGTACGGCGTTGAAGTCGCAGCACCAGAGCAGGTGATCGTATTGATCCTGCCGGACGAACGGCAGCACCTGAAGGGTCAGGGCATCGCGCACATACAACGCACCCGCGGCGAGATCACTGACCCCGAGCCAGCGTTCAACGTCGCCGAGAATCCGCCCTTCCGGCACCAATAGATGCGTGGGCACCGAATCGCTCGCCAATGTATCGAGCCAACTGGCCAGCCCGGCATTTTCGTAGGCAAACAGCGAGATCAACTGCGCACCTTGCGCACGATCGACCCCTAACCCTTGCAGGAATTCGCGCTGGGCCGCGGGGCTTTGCTGAAACTGGCGACGCCGCTCCAGTAATCCGCTTTCCCGCAGCAAGCCACCGGTGCCTTTCTGGAACCCCGGGAAGAAGAAATATTTCTGCACACTCTTGTACTTCACCGACGGCAAACCGTGGCACCCGATGACCCAGTCTTCAGCGCTCAGGTAGTCGAGGTTCATCCACAGCGGCGGTTTTTCGCGCTCGGCCATGGCGTCCATGTAGGCGCTGGGCAGTTGGCAGGCGAACGCGGCGATCACCACGTCGGCAGCATCGGCAGGCTGCCACTCAGTCGGCCATTGGCACACCTCGACACCTTGCTGCCATTGCCGGGGTGCATGGATGTCGATCTCAGGGCACAGGCGTTCAAATGCCCGCAGATCATCGACCCACAAACGCACATCTAGCGCATGCTCGGCCACCAATTGCCGGGCCAGCCGCCAGGTCACGCCGATGTCGCCAAAATTGTCGACGACGATGCAAAAAATATCCCAGCGGGCTTTCAGTTCAGGCATTCCAGGAATCCGTTGGCAAAGGCGGCGATTGTCCGCATAAATTACCCCGTGCAGAAGAGCCAACGACGATTAATCTTCGTGCGACAATCGCCATCCGCCCGCGACCACCCGCCAGGAGGCAGCCATGCCCTACCGTCCCAACCCACGCCGTCCGTTGCCGATCCGCCTCAACGTCCTGCAACTGACCGGCAGCATTGCCCTGGGTCTGTGGCTCGGGTTCCTGGCCATTGCGCTGACGTGCTGGCTCGCTTCGCGTTTTATCTTCCCGGAGCAATTGGCGCCAGTGGCCCAGGCCGTGCAGCAACTGGCGCAACCGCCGGTGGTCCAACAGCCGGTGCCGGATATTCCGCCGCAGAGTCCGTTGTTCGAGCAATACAAAGAAAACCTGCGCAAGAACGAGCAACAGCAATTCCTCGATCAGGCCCGTACCAATAACCGTAATCTGTCGAACCCCAAATGCCAGTTCTGGTTGCAACAGGACCAGACCGCGCCGAACGAAAAAAGCCGCGCTAACGTCCAGCAATTCTGCGATTGATCATGAATAAGCACATTGTCCACCAACTGATTCTCGACAAGCTGCGCATCGACCTCGACATCGCCGAACGCGCTGCGCAAACCGCCTACGAAACCGCGACCCACGAAGAGAACATCGCCGAAAACAAATACGACACGCTCGGACTGGAGGCGTCTTACCTGGCGGCCGGGCAGGCGAAGCGAGTCGAGGAAATCCGCCATTCACTGACGCTTTGCCAGAACCTGGCGTTGCGCCCGTATGACGATCAGCGTGGCATCGAAGTCGGCGCCCTGCTCGGTCTGGAAGACGAAAAGGGTCGCGAACAATGGCTGTTCCTGGCCCCCGACGCGGCGGGCCTGAAGGTCGATCTGGTGGGGCAGATGATTACCGTCATCACCCCCCGCTCGCCGCTGGGCAAAAGCCTGCTGGGCAAGTTCGAAGGGGACGAGGTGGAGATTCTGGTGGCGGGCGCTCGGCAACAGTTTGCTGTTACCGAGGTTGTCTAACGAAGCTTAGTGGACCGGCAGTTCGACGCCGTCGAACAGCTCTTCCAGTTCCTGCTTGTTGTGGCACTGAATGGCTTTGGCCATGACTTCGCGGGTCAGGTGCGGGGCAAACTTCTCGATGAAGTCGCACATGAAGCCACGCAGGAAAGTGCCGCGACGGAAGCCGATCTTGGTGATGCTGGACTCGAACAGATCGCTGGCATCGAGCATCACCAGATCGCTGTCGAGCTTGGCGTCGACCGCCATTTTCGCGACGATGCCCACGCCCAGGCCCAGGCGCACGTAAGTCTTGATCACGTCGGCGTCGGCGGCGGTGAACACCACTTTCGGTGTCAGGCCACGATGACTGAAGGCTTCGTCGAGTTTCGAACGGCCGGTGAAACCGAACACGTAGGTCACGATCGGGTATTCGGCCAGGGCTTCGAGGGTCAGCTTCGGCAGCTTGGTCAGCGGGTGGCCCTGAGGCACGACCACGCAGCGATTCCAGCGGTAGCACGGCATCATCACCAAGTCACCGAACAGCTCCAGGGCTTCGGTGGCGATGGCGAAATCCACGGTGCCGTCAGCGGCCATTTCGGCGATCTGCATCGGCGACCCCTGGTGCATGTGCAACGCCACGTCCGGGTACTGCTTGATGAAGTTGCTGATCACTGGGGGCAACGCATAACGTGCCTGGGTGTGAGTGGTGGCGATCGACAGAGTGCCTTTCTTCTCGTTGGAGAATTCCTGGGCAATCTGCTTGATGCTTTCAACCTTGCGCAGGATTTCGCCGGCGGTGGTGATGATGCGCTCGCCGGCCGGGGTGACGCGGGTCAGGTGCTTGCCGCTGCGGGCGAAGACCTCGACGCCCAATTCGTCTTCCAGCAAACGAATCTGTTTACTGATGCCCGGCTGCGAGGTGTAGAGACTTTGGGCGGTAGCGGAAACGTTGAGGTCGTGGTGCGCCACTTCCCAGATGTAGCGCAATTGTTGAAGCTTCATATGAATCCCTCAAAGCAGGTAGACGCCACGGGCATCAGCGACGGTATATAACTATATTAATGGTTTGAAGAATAAATCTAGAACTTTTTTATCAGAACGCCATTATTCGTGTTCTTGTGCCCTGCTTCTTGAATACGTTCCTCTTTTGACGAGGGGCTGTTGCTGCCAGGCAAGGCGCCGCGACGAGTCATAGCCCGCGCGCACTACCGATCGCCCTGACGCCGACGCTCCACCAGCGGCACCAGATAGACCGGGACCCTGGCCAACTGCAACACCCGCGCCGCCGTGCGCCCCAAAGGCGTTTCCGCACCGGCGCGATGGCTATGACTACCTACGATCAGCAAATCCACCGAGAGTTTCTGCACCTGGTCGAGAATCACCTGCGACGGATCGCCCTGCAGCACCCGCACCGCTTTGATCCGTTCCAGATCCTGCTCCCCCTCATCCCCCAGCTCTTCACGAAAGCTTTCGAGTACCCGTTGCTCGATATTGGCGATCACCGTGTTCAGGCCCTGGCTGTGAAACTCGTTCAACGCCTGCTCATCGAGATAGCTTTGCAGCACCGACTCGGCGAACAGCCCCATCGGTTCCACGGCGTGCACCACATACAAGTCGGCATCGAAGGTTCGCGCCAGCGCCAAGGCGTGCTGCATCACCAAAGGTGCGTACAGGCCGAGGTCGGTGGCATACAGCATGGAACGAATCATATGACCTCCTTGCGTGCCGACATGGCGGAGATTGATTCAGCTTAGCAGTGCCTTGCCGAGTACGACGGGCCGCGTAACACCTTGACGCAGGAGCTTAAACTTTCTGCTCATTGCTTATGCCATGAGGCACGTGACCGGTGGCGACCACTTCGCGCGCCAGTTCGCAATGGCCGGCCTGATCGTCGAAAAACACGTCGGCGGCAAAGGCTTCCAGAAACGCCGCTTTGGTCAGTCCCCCCAGAAACAGCGATTCGTCCAGGCGGATGTCCCACTCGCGCAACGTGCGGATCACCCGTTCGTGGGCCGGTGCCGAGCGCGCGGTCACCAGGGCGGTGCGGATCGGACAAGCATCGTCGGGGAACTCGCGCTGCAACAGATTGAGCGCCGCCAGGAAGCCTTTGAACGGCCCACCGCGCAACGGCTCGCGGGCGGCTTCGCGCTCGCTGGCCTGGAACGCTTCCAGCCCACCAGCCTGATAGACCCGCTCCGACTCATCGGAAAACAGCACCGCGTCACCGTCGAAGGCGATGCGCAATTCGTCACTGGCGGCGCGGCTCGCGCCCCCCGAGAGAATGGTTGCCGCGGCAAAACCGGCGTCCAGTGCGCTGCGCACATCCTCGGCATGGGTCGAGAGAAACAGGTCGCAGCCGAATGCCTTGAGGTACGGATAAGGACTGCGTCCGCCGACAAACGCCGCCCGGGAAATCGCCAGGCCGTAATGGTGAATCGAGTTGAAGACCCGCAGGCCGGTGTCGGCACTGTTGCGCGACACCAGCACGACTTCGACCCGCGCGCGGCCAAGACTGGCGTTGAGCTTCAGCAGTTTTTCCACCAGCGGGAAGGCATCGCCGGGCTCGAGGATTTCGTCTTCGTGTTCGATCTGGTACTGCCGATAGGCTTCGACGCCGCTCGACAAATACACCTTGTGGCTCTCGCTCAAGTCGAACAACGCTCGCGACGAAATCGCCAGCACCAACTTGTCATCTATGTCTTTTGCCATGCCCTTCCCCTCTGGTGGATCGACTTAAACGTTACGTCGATCAATAAAACCGAGCGCCCGATACAGGGCCTCGATGCGCGGCAATTCACAGCCCGTCGCTTTCGCCGCCGCCAGGGGCCGGGCATAAATCGCCTCCAGCTCCAGCGGGCGTTTGTGCAGCAAATCGTGGTGCATGCTCGGCCAATAGTCGGGCATTTTCTCGGTCATCATGAACAGGTAGTCGGCATAACCGGGCGGTATGGCGTGACCACAAGCCTGGGCGCCCTGCACCACCTCGGCCATCAACGCCTGGATCAGCGCGCGGCTATCGGCATCGGCCATCAATGGCGTGGTACTCGCCCCCAGCAACACCGACAGACCGTTGTAAGGAATATTCCAGACCAGTTTCTGCCAGCGCGCCTGATGCAGGTTGGGCATGGCTTGCGAGTCGATGCCGGCGGCACGGAATAGGCCGGCGCCCTCCTCGACCAGCGCCATGCGCGCTGCTTCATCGCTGGCCGGGCCGCTGTGGTAGCCCACATTGACCGCGCCTAGCGCTTGATGGGTGATCACGCCCGGGCTTTCGCGGTGGACGCAAATCAGGCACAGGCCACCGAGCAGGTGCAGCGAGTCGGGCAGCACTTCACGCAGGCTGTCCTCGACATCCAGGCCGTTTTGCAACAACAGGACTTTGGCGCCGGGGGCAGCAGCCTGGGTAATGATCGGGGCCAGGCCCGAGCTGGTGCTCTTGGCCGCCACCAGCAACCAGTCGCAGGGTGGCATGTCTTCGGCCGCTGAATAGGTCTGGACCGGATTCAGGCTCAGCGCGCCATGCACCGCACTGTTGACTTGCAAGCCGTGCTCGGCGACTGCGGAAAACTCACTGCGCAACAGAAAGTGCACATCGAAACCGGCCCGCGCCAGCATCAGCCCGTAGAAACCACCGATCGCCCCGGTCCCGATAATGCCGATTGTCGGCTTGGCAACTGCTCCCATCATGGCAACTCCTCCGCAATTCGATTCAGCGCCTGCCCCACCGCTGCATTGAGTTCGGTGCTGGTCAGGCGTGACTGTACCGCCCCAAAAAACTCACCGTCGCGCACCAAAAACAGCGCCGGTAAATGAAAGACCTCATAACGCGCCACCAACCCGCCATTGTCCCCGGCGTCGATCCAGCACAGCTGATCCACCCTCAGATCGAGCCTGGGCAATTGCTCTCGGGCAAAACGACAACTGGCGCAGCCGACGCTGGTGAAAATCACAAGGGAAGTGCCGCTCATCGCCAGCAGCCGCTGGTCGGCGTCGAAATCGGTCAGTTCCGATTCGACCACTATACTGGGGGAAACAATGTCAAATGGGCGACACAGGGAGTCCGTGTTCATGGGACGTTTTCTTCCTCATCCTGACGATGTACCCGTGGAGCTGACGCTACTCAAACATGAGTGCATTTCACGGCAACGGCTGCACACTATCAGCCTCGGGGGCATGGCTTGCAATTACCACCGCGCCTGGCGTCACGGTACGGCGCTGGAAGTGCGCATGCCGACCTTGAACCCCGACTTGCGTTATCTGGGCTATGTGGCCTGGTGCCTGCGACGAAAGCGCGGCTATCTGGTGGGCATCGCGTTTGTGGACGAGCAGATGCTATTCAGTGCGCGGATGGGTGAGCAGGTGTGCCAGATTGAACACTATCGCCGGCTGCATGAGGCACATGATGACTTGCAGGATATTCAGGCCCTGGCCCTCGAATGGGTCCAGGAGCATGCCGACGAGTTCTCCCACGACACAGTCCGCAAGGCTTTTGCTCAGCCTGTGCTGGATTAAAGCGGTGTCTGCCCATTGTCGAATCACGGTGTAACGCGCTAAGGTTCCGCTCCCCGACGCGCTTAATTTGCTGTGCTCCGCCGCGCGGGTTCGCTGGCGGATGGCACCCGTGACCTGACGAGTAAACGATGGCTGATTTACCGATCAACGACCTAAACGTCGCTTCCAACGAAACCCTGATCACTCCCGATCAGCTCAAGCGTGATATCCCTTTGAGCGACGCTGCCCTGCGCACCGTGACCAAGGGCCGCGAAGTCATTCGCAACATTCTTGATGGCACCGACCACCGCCTGTTCGTGGTGATCGGGCCGTGCTCGATCCACGACATCAAGGCTGCCCACGAATACGCCGAACGCCTGAAGACCCTGGCCGCCGAAGTGTCCGATACCCTGTATCTGGTGATGCGCGTGTATTTCGAGAAGCCGCGGACCACCGTTGGCTGGAAAGGTCTGATCAACGATCCGTACCTGGATGACTCGTTCAAGATCCAGGATGGTTTGCACATCGGTCGCAAGTTGCTGCTGGACCTGGCCGAGATGGGCCTGCCGACCGCCACCGAAGCCCTCGACCCGATCTCCCCGCAGTACTTGCAGGACCTGATCAGCTGGTCGGCCATCGGCGCACGCACCACCGAATCCCAGACGCACCGTGAAATGGCTTCCGGCCTGTCCTCGGCCGTCGGCTTCAAGAACGGCACCGACGGCGGCCTGACTGTGGCGATCAACGCCTTGCAGTCGGTGTCCAGCCCGCACCGTTTCCTCGGCATCAACCAGGAAGGTGGCGTGTCGATCGTCACCACCAAGGGCAATGCCTACGGTCACGTGGTATTGCGTGGTGGCAACGGCAAGCCGAACTACGATTCGGTCAGCGTCGCGCTCTGCGAGCAAGCGCTGAACAAGGCCAAGATCAAGCCGAACATCATGGTCGATTGCAGCCACGCCAACTCCAACAAGGACCCGGCCCTGCAACCCCTGGTGATGGAGAACGTCGCCAACCAGATCCTCGAAGGCAACCAGTCGATCATCGGCCTGATGGTCGAGAGTCACCTGAACTGGGGCTGCCAGGCGATCCCGAAAGACCTCGCCGACCTGCAATACGGCGTGTCGATCACCGATGCCTGCATCGACTGGTCCGCCACCGAAAACACCTTGCGCAGCATGCATGCCAAGCTCAAGGACGTGCTGCCGAAACGCGATCGCAGCTGATCTACGTTTTTCGGGCACAAAAAAACGCCGGGCTTAACCCGGCGTTTTTTTATGCGTTGCGTTTACTGGCTCAGCTTCGCGGCGTGCCGCTGATGACGCTCCATGTAGCGCTCCACGTAGGAGCACGACGGGATCACCGTGTAGCCCATTTCTTCGGCGTACTGCAGCGCCTGCTCGGTCAATGCTGCCGCAATGCCGCGTCCACGCAATGCGTTGGGCACGAACGTGCGATAGATATCCAGGGTCTGTTTCCCCAGATCCATATAGGTCAGGTAGGCACGATGACCGTCCACATTGGTCTCGAACTGATGACCAGCCTGGTCATGGTGGATGGACAACGCCTCGCTCATCACTACTCCTCGCGGGTCTTGGATTCTGACCCCTACCTTACCGATGTTTTTCCGGCGAAGGAACATCTACGCCACCCTGTGCCTGAATGGACACCGAGAAGAGCGACACCGATCTCGCGCAACCTGGCACGTATCAAATAGTAGGCACCATTGGCGAAAATGCTCAAGGTGCGCTCGTCATCATGCTTAGGCGGCGACGGGTGTTGCTCATGGGTGACGCAGGGACGGCCCGACCGAAGATCTTCCCGGGTCGAAAGCCTGAACATTGCCGGATGTTGAGACTTAAGACGAGCGCCCTTGGTTAAAGTCACCTCTACATGCAGAAAGATATGAGAGCCGCTGCTCAAAATCCGAACAAAAGTGTAGACGAAACCATCTAGACAGACTTTAACAAATACCGGAAATACAGCCTTCGCAATAGGGAACTTTTCCCATGGGGCTCGCTCAGCTCGGGCCTCGCAGCTGGGTATTTTTTAAACAGCGCAGTTAAAAGTTGCTCGAAAAAGAATCAACGCCTACAATTTTTTTTGCTTCTTGCTTTACGTCAGTTTACTTACGACAAGTAATGGGTAGTATGTACGCCGGCTATTTCCTCACTCTGAGGAGACAGCCACTTAATAGAAAGTCCTTGAAGGGGAACACGATGAACAACGTTCTGAAATTCTCTGCTCTGGCTCTGGCCGCAGTTCTGGCTACCGGTTGCAGCAGCGTATCGAAAGAAACCGAAGCACGTCTGACCGCTACTGAAGACGCAGCTGCTCGCTCCCAGGCTCGTGCAGACGAAGCTTACCGTAAAGCTGATGAAGCTCTGGCTGCTGCTCAAAAAGCACAACAGACTGCTGACGAAGCTAACGAGCGTGCTCTGCGCATGCTGGACAAAGCTAGCCGCAAGTAATAGTCCTTCGGGATTGTTATCAAGCCGATCCATTTATGGGTCGGCTTTTTTTATGTCCGCCGTTTAGTCCCGGCCATAAAAGAACCCGCCGACGGCCAACGTCGGCGGGTTCTTTTGGAGTGCTTACTGCTGCAGATCGACCGGCACGCTCGACACCATCGGTGCGGAGGTGTTCGGTACGGCGATCTCTACTGGCAGGCCATCTTCGGCCGCCACCACGTCACGCACCACATCCCAGTTCATGCGCAGGTTGTTGGTGATGTCTTCACGCTTGAGCATCGCGTTGATCACCGCGGTGTGCTTGTCGACCACCGACGGGTTGCCGTTGTCGTCGAGCGGCGTGTGCGCTTCGAGGTAGACCTTGCCGCCACTCATGCCGAATTTGTACGGGTCATTGATGATGCGCACCGACGTACCGACCGGCACCATACCCGCCATTTCGAGCACGTTGTTGTTGAACATGCGGAAGCAGCCATGGCTGGTGCGCATGCCGATACCGAATTTTTTGTTCGAACCGTGGATCAGGTAGCCCGGGGTGCCCAGGCTGAACTTGAACGGCCCCAGCGGGTTGTCCGGGCCGGCCGGCACCACATTCGGCAACGGATCACCGTCAGCAGCATGCTCGGCCTTGATCGACGCTGGAGGGGTCCAGGTCGGGTTCGGCGTTTTCGCCGTGATGGTGGTGTGGGCGATTGGCGATCCCCAACCCTCACGACCGATCCCCAGCGGGAAGGTGTACACCACGTTCCGGCCTTTGGGGTAGTAGTAGAGGCGGTATTCAGCCAGGTTGATGACGATCCCTTCGCGCGGACCCGGTGGCAGGATGAAGCGGGTCGGCAACACGATTTCAGTCCCGGCGCCCGGCAGCCAGGCGTCGACGCCCGGGTTGGCCGCAACCATTTCCGTATAGCCCAGATCGTAGGTTGTACCAAGGTCGGCGAAGGTGTCTTCGTACTTGGCCTTGATCACTTGCACCTGACCGATGATGTCTTCACCAGGTGGCGGTAGAGGCAGCTCTAGTGCTGAAACCGGACCGGCTGCACAGAGGGCAGCAAGGGTCAGGCAGCGGGTGACGGCAGGAAAGCGCGGCAACATCCGGAAAATCCTTCGCAGGGTCGACAAGGGTATAAGAACGCGATTGTACACCGACACCCGTAAATTCGGGGAGGTCGAGAACGTGGCAGGCGATACATGACGTTTTTTTCATGTACAGGGGTGTGTGGTTGGAAAGCTTTTGTGGCGAGGGGGCTTGCCCCCGTTCGGCTGCGAAGCAGTCGTAAATTCATCACACGCGGTGTGTCAGTTGAAGCCCGGCGGCAGGATTTGGCACTGCTTCGCAGCGCAACGGGGGCAAGCCCCCTCGTCACAAGGGCTGTCGCACTGGCCTAAAGCTCGAAACGCAACTCAGGCCAGATCGGCGAGGTGCCGCGTTTTTGCGATTCCAGGATCGCCCGGCACAACGAGCACAAGCGCTGGTCCTGGAACACCCGGCGATCCACACTCGACCAACGCGGCTGCGCCGGCAGCAGGCTGCCGCACAAGGTCCGGTCCGCAGAGCCGCCGAGCTCCAGCTGACGGGTCACCAGATGCACCCGCACTTCCTGGCAGGCGAACAGATCCAGCTGCTCGTCAGGCTCGATCAGTTGGTAAGCAAAAAGGGACCAGGCGGGACGCGGCATCGGGGGCTCCAAATCGGGGGCGCCACCTTAGCCGAAACACCGCCACTAGAAAAGCGTCAAAGGAGCGGTTTCAGCGTCGGCCAGACATTTTCCAGCAACTTGTCCTGAGCCGCCGCTGCCGGGTGCAGGCCGTCGGCTTGCATCAGGTCTGGATGACCGCCGATCCCGTCGAGGAAAAACGGTACCAGCGGGATTTTTTTCTCCTCGGCCAGCGTGCCATAGACCTTCGCAAATGCCTCGGTGTAGCGGGCGCCGTAGTTGGGCGGCAGTTGCATGCCCAGCAACAAGACCTTCGCACCACTGGCCCGGGAGCTGTCGATCATCGCCGCAAGGTTTTGTTGCAATTGCGTTGGCAGCATTCCGCGCAAGCCGTCGTTGCCTCCCAATTCGAGGATCACCAGCTCCGGTTTATGCTCTGCAAGCAGCGCTGGCAGGCGTGCCTGGCCTCCGGCACTGGTGTCGCCGCTGATGGAGGCATTGATCACTTTATCGTCGAAACCTTCGCGCTTGAGCCGTTGCTCAAGCAGCGACACCCACCCCAAGCGGGTATCCAGTCCGAAACCGGCGCTGATACTATCGCCAACGATCAGGACTGTACCCGCCGCTGCGTTCTGGGCCATGCACATCAAGGCCAGGCCAGCACTCAAAAACCAAACACGCATCGGATTCTCCATGGGCGCAAGCATTCTCACCGCGACGAACCTCAGCAAAGTGGTTCCCAGCGCGGAAGGTGAACTGACTATCCTGCACGAACTCAGCCTGGAACTGAACAAGGGCGACAGTCTGGCCATCGTCGGCGCCTCCGGTTCGGGCAAATCCACCCTCCTCGGTTTGCTCGCCGGTCTCGACCTGCCGAGCAGTGGCGAAGTCACCCTCGCCGGGCAGGCCCTGAGCAATCTCGACGAAGACCAACGGGCGCGCATCCGCGCCGAGCACGTGGGCTTTGTCTTCCAGTCGTTCCAATTGCTCGACAGCCTCAACGCCCTGGAAAACGTCATGCTGCCGCTGGAACTCGACGGCCGCAAAGACGCCCGGGAGCGCGCCACCGAGTTGCTGCAACGGGTGGGCCTGGGCCAGCGCCTGACCCATTCGCCACGCCAGCTCTCCGGTGGCGAGCAGCAGCGCGTGGCGATTGCCCGGGCGTTCGCCGCCGAACCCGACGTGCTGTTCGCCGATGAACCCACGGGTAACCTCGACAGCCACACCGGCGAGCGCATCAGCGATTTGCTGTTCGAATTGAACCAGGAACGCGGCACGACCCTGGTGCTGGTGACTCACGACGAACGCCTGGCACATCGTTGCCGGCGCCTGATCCGCCTTGAAGCCGGCCTGCTGGTCGCCCCTCTGGAGCCTTGATGGCACGCTTGCCGCTATTGCGCCTGTTCAGCCTCGCCATCCGCCAATTGCTGCGCGACGCCCGCGCCGGTGAGCTGCGGGTGTTGTTCTTCGCCTTGCTGGTGGCCGTGGCGGCGAGTACCGCCATCGGCTATTTTGGCGCCCGCCTCAACGGCGCCATGATGCTGCGCGCCACCGAGTTTCTCGGCGCCGACCTGTTGCTCGAAGGCAGTTCGCCGGCGCGGCCCGAACAGATCAGGAGTGGCACCGAGCTGGGCCTGGAACATGCCCAGGTGGTGGAATTTTCCAGTGTTATCGCCACGGATAACGGCATTCAACTGTCGAGCATCAAAGCTGCCGACGATGTTTATCCCTTGCGCGGCGAACTGAAAAGCGCCCCGGCGCCCTTCGCTGCGGAAGAATCCGGCGGCGGACCGAAATCCGGCGAAGCCTGGGTCGAAGCGCGCCTGCTGACGGCGCTGGACCTGAAGATCGGCGACAGCATCGACGTCGGCATGAAAACCCTGAAGCTGTCGCGGGTGCTGACCTATGAGCCGGATCGTGCCGGTAATTTCTACAGCCTGACCCCGCGTGTATTGATCAACCTCAGCGACCTCACGGCAACCGGTGTGGTGCAACCCGGCAGCCGGGTCAGCTACCGCGAACTCTGGCGCGGCAAGGCTGAAGCGCTGGAAACCTATCGTCAGTTGATCAAACCGGGGCTGGCCGCCAACCAGCGCATCCAGGATGCCCGGGACGGCAACCGACAGATTGGTGGTGCGCTGGGCAAGGCCGAGCGCTACTTGAACATGGCCAGTCTGGTCGCCGTTTTACTCTCGGGTGTGGCGGTGGCGCTGTCGGCAACGCGCTTCGCCACGCGCCGCTTCGATGCCAGCGCCCTGCTGCGATGTCTGGGTCTGTCGCGCCGGGAAACCATGGTGCTGTTCAGTTTGCAGCTGACAGTACTCGGCCTGCTTGCCAGCCTCAGCGGTGCCCTGCTCGGCTGGCTGGCGCAGCTCGGGCTGTTTGCACTGCTGCACGATTTATTGCCCACCGATGTTCCGCCGGGTGGCTTGCTGCCGGCTGTTGCTGGCATCGGTACTGGATTGGTCGCACTGGCCGGTTTTGCCCTGCCCCCGCTGGCGGCCCTCGGTCGGGTGCCGCCCTTGCGCGTATTGCGTCGGGACATGCTACCGATCCCGTCCAGCACCTGGATGGTCTATGGCGCGGCGTTGGGCGCACTCGGGTTAATCATGTGGCGCCTGAGCCTGGACCTGGTCCTGACGTTTGCCTTATTGGGCGGTGGCGTGATTGCGGCCGTGGTGCTGGGCGGCTTGCTACTGTTACTGCTCAAAAGCCTGCGCCGGATGTTGGCCCGAGCCTCGTTGCCGTGGCGTCTGGGCCTGGGTCAATTGCTACGTCACCCATTGGCGGCGGCTGGCCAATCCCTGGCCTTCGGTTTGATTCTGCTGTCGATGGCATTGATCGCATTGCTGCGTGGCGAGTTGCTCGATACCTGGCAAAACCAGCTACCGAAAAACGCGCCGAATTATTTCGCCCTGAACATTCTGCCGGCGGACAAGCAAGCGTTCACCGATCGCCTGATCGAACTGTCGGCGCAATCGGCACCGTTGTACCCGGTGGTGCCCGGTCGGCTGATCAGTATCAATGGCGAAGCGGTGCAAGACATCGTCAGCAAGGATTCGGCCGGCGACCGGGCGATCCAGCGTGACCTGAGCCTGACCTGGGCGGCGGATTTGCCGGCGGGCAACAAGCTCACCTCGGGCAACTGGTGGACCGAACAAACCCCGGATGAGATTCCCGGGGTATCGGTCGAAGGAAAGGTCGCCGAGAGCCTGAAGCTCAAGCTGGGCGATCACCTGGTGTTCACCGTCGGCGGGGTCAATCGCGAAGCGAAAGTCACCAGCCTGCGGGAGATCAACTGGGACAACTTTCAGCCGAACTTCTTCATGATCTTCCAGCCCGGCACCTTGAAGGACCTGCCGGCGACCTACCTCACCAGCTTCTATCTGGCGACGGGTCACGATCAGCAGATTGTCGACCTGTCCCGGGCGTTCCCGGCAGTGACCATCCTGCAAGTCGAAGCCTTGCTGGAGCAACTGCGCAGCATCCTCGCCCAGGTCACCCTGGCGGTGGAGTACGTGTTGCTGTTCGTGTTGGCGGCGGGGATGGCGGTGCTGTTCTCCGGCCTGCAAGCAACGCTGGATGAACGCATTCGCCAAGGGGCGTTGTTGCGCGCATTGGGGGCTGAGCGGCAATTGCTGGTCAAGGCCCGGCGCATCGAGTTCGGCTTGCTCGGCGCGGTCAGCGGCTTGCTGGCGGCGCTGGGTTCGGAGTTGGTCAGCCTGGTGCTGTACCGCTACGCCTTCGACCTGCCTTGGCATCCGCATCCGTGGTTGCTGGTGCTGCCGTTGATTGGTGCGGTGCTGATCGGTGGTGCCGGCGTGTTCGGCACCCGTCGCGCCTTGAACGCCAGCCCCCTGACAGTCTTGCGCGAGGGTTGATAGACTCGTGACTCATTTCCACAAGAAGTCGCCATGAGCCGTTATCGCCCTCCCCGCACCGCTGGCACCGCGCTGATCACCCCCGAAGGTGAAGCGCGGATGCGCGCCGAGTTCCACGAGTTGTGGCACGTGCGCCGACCACAGGTCACGCAATCGGTCAGTGAGGCGGCGGCCCAGGGTGATCGCTCGGAAAACGCCGAGTACACCTACGGCAAGAAAATGCTGCGTGAAATCGACAGTCGTGTGCGTTTTCTCACCAAACGCCTGGAAGCCCTGAAAGTCGTCAGCGAAAAACCCAGCGATCCGAACAAGGTGTACTTCGGCGCCTGGGTCACGATTGAAGATGAGGAAGGCAAGGAGTCGCGCTATCGCATCGTCGGCCCGGATGAGCTGGACCTGAAACTGGGTCTGATCAGCATTGATTCGCCACTGGCGCGGGCATTGATCGGCAAGGCACTGGATGCCGAAGTTCGGGTGCAGACACCGACGGGCGAACAATGCGTTTATATTGTGGACATTAGCTACCCCTAAATCCCAACTATAAAAAGCACCCAACTTATTCACTCCGCAATATTTCGCGAAAGTTATAACTCGCAGGCGCTTTGACAATAGGCAACGCCTGAGCGAGATTAATAGCGCGCCCTATGAGCGCACTTACTTTAATCGCACTTATTCAAGGATGAATAAACATGACTCAGAACATCCAAGGCCTGGACAGCTGGATGGATAATACCCCCGGCCTTTACAAACTACGCATTGATGAACTTATTCTGCCGGGGACTCACGATTCCGGCGCCGACAAAAAGGCATCGATCCTGAACTACCCTCAGGAAATTACTCAGGACGTTCCGGCTTCCGAGCAAATCAAGGCGGGCTTCAGGGTCCTGGATCTGCGCGTGAGATTCCTGCCCGGCAAGGCGGCTAACGATCCCAAGCGCTTCCAGCTATATCACTGGCATGACCTGAACCGCTTTATCAGCACTGATATTCTCGATATGTTGAACGACTTCTACGACGGTTCTTCGAGCAGAGCGAAAGAACTGATCATCCTGAACTTTCACCAATTCGACAACTTCACCGATGCGGCCCATGACGAACTCCATTTGCTGATTAACGAAAAAATTGGCAAACGCCTCATTCCACCGAGTTACAGGTATTCGACCATTGCCGACATCTGGAAAAAAATTCCCGGCCAGACCGTAGTCATTTCTTATAACAAATACACTAGCTACCCTGATTACTGGGATGGCGTGCAACAACAATGGATGGGCGAGAACTACGTCTCTACCGACAAACTTAAAAAGTTCATGGATGAAGTTTCCCTCGAGCCGAAAAGAGCGTATGGACTGCGCTCGATCCAGTGCGCCAAATACACCGGCTTGTTTGTCCCGGATGATTTCAGCGACAAGATCGATGAGTGGTTCCATTCCAAGGACAGCAACAGCTACATCCAGCGCTTCCACATCATCAATACCGACTGGTCAACCCGCAGTCGCATCGTGCAGAACTGTCTCCACGCCAACCAGTACCGGGCGAGCGCCAAGGGCTGATACGACCTCAGCGTCGAGTAATCAGCCCTTGCCGGGCGACACGGGTCAGCTGCTTGATCACTTCAGGCGCGTCTTCGAGGTTCGGCGACTGAATCACCGCCAGATCAAAGCTGTCGTTGGCAAATCGCGCCAGGGACTCGCCATCTTCGACAAACTGGATCAGGAACGCGGCGGGACCGCCGGTGCGACGTGGCCAGCCATCGAGATAACGCAGGAGCGTCGGCTGATGTTTGCCGCCAAGCAGGATTTTTGGATTGCGCTGGGTGAGGTGTGCCGTAATCGGCGCGGGGCGTACAACGGGGCTTAGTGCATTCATTGGGTCGTGTCTCTGCCTCAAAAGTCTGCATGGCAGGTGAGAGGCAACACCGAACCAGCGCTTTAGCGGTATTTCGAAGCCTGTTCCAGGCTTCTATCGGCAACTGAATGAGTCACCTGGCGCCCCGCAAGTAGCTGTTTAAATCGGCGCATGGGCAGCATCCTAGAGAACCTGACCGGACAGTGTCAAGAATGACGCGCAACAAAAAAGGCCCGCACAATGCGGGCCTTTTCGTTGAGCCAGAGCGGTCAGCCAGCGATGGCGCGGTCCGCCGAAAGCTTGCCGGCGCCTTCAATCAGTACCGCGATGCTGCCACCGAGCAAGGCCAGGGCGAACTCATAACCGTTGTTGGCCATGAACAAACCGTTAGGCAGGTGCACGGTGAAGATCGCCACCAGGGAAAGGAAGGTCAGCCCCAGTGCCGCCGGACGCACCAACAAGCCAATGATCAACGCCAGGCCAGCGAAGAACTCGGTACCACCGGCCAGGATCGCCATCAGGTGACCCGGCGCCAGGCCGATGCTTTCCATGTACTGCGCGGTGCCGGCGATGCCGTAACCACCGAACAGCCCGAAGAGTTTCTGCGAGCCGTGGGCCGCGAAGATGATGCCGACAAAGATCCGCAGAACAGTCAGGCCGTAGCCAGCGCGGGTAAACAGAACCTTGTTGATCAGAGTGCTCATGCTGTGTCATCCATTGAGTGTGTGTTGGTTGGCCGCTATATTAATCAGTAAATCAAATGTTAAAAGCGCAAATATTCCGCCATAACAATCAGTTTATTCGATCACTTCCGTGAGGCCACTTTTTGCCCCTGGGGCTCCAACGACTCCCGCTCCCGATCGAACGCCAAGTAATACTTGTTCACGCTATTAACATAGCTGACGGCGCCCATCCCCACCTGCTCCATGGCAATGCGCTCGACCTGGAAGAACCACTGGTTCGGGTTCAGCCCCCGACGCCGAGCCTCGGCGCGCATGCCCTGGACCCGTTCCGGTCCCATGTTGTAGGCCGCCAGCACAAAGGCCATGCGCTCGCGCTCATTGAGTTTGGGGCTGGAGAAGAATTTGCGACGGATCATCGCCAGGTACTTGGCCCCGGCCTGCACATTGGCATCGAGGTCCTGGATATTGTTGACCCCGACCCGCTGGGCAGCAGACGGGGTGATTTGCATCAAACCCGTGGGGCCACTGCCACCGCGGGCCCCGGGTTGCAACGCCGACTCCTTGAACGCCAGCGCCGC
The DNA here is from genome assembly GCF_055179735.1 of Pseudomonas sp. Emmai. NCBI lineage: Bacteria > Pseudomonadati > Pseudomonadota > Gammaproteobacteria > Pseudomonadales > Pseudomonadaceae > Pseudomonas > Pseudomonas sp. Emmai. The sequence goes on from NZ_CM143685.1 coordinate 5,331,224, forward strand.
CAGGTTCAACCAGTCCATGCCTTGGGCATCCGCGTGCTTCTGCAGCACCGGACGCAGTTTTTCCAGACGCTGTCGATCAGCCTTGGCCAATGGATAGTGCACTTGGTACAAGCGTCGGTAGATACGCAGAAACGCCACGTCTTCATCCGACGGCTTTTTGTAGGTGGTCAGGAACCGATCAATGCTCGCCCGCAGCATTGAAGCATCGCGGCGAACGAACCAGTATTCCTCGCCGGGCTCGCTGATCAGCACTTGTCGATCGAAACGCAGCTTGGGCAGGATCTTGCCCCAACGCTCGGCAATCGGTTGCTCGACGATGGTCAGGTGGAAAATGCCACCCTGGACCATCTCCAGCACATCTTCGACCGCCAGGCTGGGGTCGACCCACTCGACCTTCACCGGTGCCAATTTGTGCAGCGCGAGTTTTTGATTGATCTGGCTGACCGCATCCCCGGCGGCGCTCCCCGTCGGCAGCGCCAGGGTTTTGCCGGAGAGTTGTTCGAGTTTGGTGTAGCGGCGTTCGCCCTTGATGCCGACCAGCATCAGCGGCACGTTGCTGGCAATCGGTTCACTGGTGCTGACGGCGTGCCCCGATTGCGGATCGAGCAACTCCCCTGGCGCCACCAGATCACCCTCGCCGCGCTGCAAGGCGCCGAGCAGTTGATCCTTGGCTTTGGGGATGATCTTGAGGGTGATTTCCTGGCCGTCGCGCGCATGGCCGTTGAGGTATTGCTCGAAGGCGCGCAGGCGATGGTATTCGACGCCAATGGCCTGGCCCTGGACTTCGCCGGAGCTGTTGCGGCTCTGGTTGACCAGGACCTTCAGCACACGGCTGCTGCGGATGTCCGCCAGGTCGCGCACTTTGGTCGACGGCACGGCTTGCAGCGGTCCGGCCAGACGCGCGACCGCCGGCATCGGCAGCAGCAACGAACAACACAGCAGTAGCAAAACCGAGGGACGTGTCATCCACTCTCCGGAAAGAATACTGGTCGACATCATGAAAAATCATGGCATCGAACGACAGAAACAGAGCGCCGTGAGCGCTGGCAAAGTGCGAAAGACTGGCACAGTGATGGCAGTTTCACCAACCCGACCTGTCTAGCGGCATCAACAGACAGCTTTAACTCGTTGTAGTTCTTGGCTTTTCTTATAAATCTACAGCTCTGATATGCTTTCCGGCCTTTGGTCCGAGGTAGCACCATGCAACTCATCGATATCGGCGTCAACCTGACCAACCCCAGTTTCGACGATAAACACCAGGCTGTACTCGATCGCGCCTATGCCGCCGGGGTCTGCCAATTGGTGCTCACCGGCACCAGTGTCGAGGGCAGCGAACAGGCCCTGGAACTGTGCCGGCGACTGGATGAAAGTGCGCAACGGCTGTTCGCCACGGCCGGCATTCACCCCCACGCCGCCAGCGACTGGAACGCCGACAGCGAGCGCAGCCTGCGCAGTTTGCTCAAAGAGCCGAACATGGTGGCCGTGGGCGAATGCGGGCTGGATTTCAATCGCGACTTCTCGCCGCGCCCGCAGCAGGAAAAAGTCCTCGAACAACACCTGGCCATGGCGGTCGAGTTGCAATTGCCGGTGTTCCTGCATGAGCGCGATGCCAGTCAGCGCTTGCTGGAAATCCTGCGTGACTACCGCGATCAGTTGCCCGCCGCCGTGGTGCATTGCTTCACCGGGGAAAAGAAAGCGCTGTTCAGTTACCTCGATCTGGATTTGCACATCGGCATCACCGGGTGGATCTGCGACGAGCGTCGGGGCACGCATTTGCATCCGCTGGTCAAAGAAATCAAACGCGGCCGCTTGATGCTGGAAAGCGATGCGCCTTATCTGCTGCCGCGCAGCCTGCGGCCGAAACCGAAGAATGGGCGCAACGAGCCGGCGTACTTGACCGAAGTGCTGCGCGAAGTGGCGTTGCATCGGGGCGAGAGCGAGGACGACCTGGCGGCGCACACCACGGCCTGTGCGCGGGCATTCTTTGGGCTGCCTTCAATCGATTGAAACCGTGTTGACGCTATCGCGGGCAAGCCTTGCTCCTACGGATTGATGTTGTCCGCCCGCGATGCGTCCTTGCGCCAGCGCCCCACTCAAACTTGACCCATATCAAAACCGCCTGACCTGCATAGCGGCACAATGCTGGCACCTTGCCAATGCTGTTTCCGCTATCAGAGAAGACCTTCCTATGGGTGCCTGGCTTAGCAACATCTCGCTGAAATACAAATTCTGGGCGGTCAACGCGGTCGCCTTCGTCACTACCCTGCTGTTGGTGTTGTACGCCGTGCAACTCGAACAACAGGCCCGCAGCCACGCCTCCCAGGCATCGGCCCAGGCCCAGGCGCGGTTGCTCGATGCCTGGCCTGCCGGGCAGCTGTTACCCAAGGCTGACAACGTGCTGATCTTCAGCCACGGCCAGGCGCCACGCTTGAATGATCAACCGGTGCTGGAGCTGACCGATACCCAAAACGGTTGGACCGAGATCAACCGCATGCCGCTGTTCGGTGACAACCCGTTGATGGGCGCCGAAGTTTTCAGCCGCGCCGACGGCCAGCAGGTCGCGGTAATCGCGTACGGCCCGAGCCTGAGCCAAGTGTTCAGCGAACGTTTCTTCAACTATGCGATGGCGGTGGCGATCCTGATGCTGGCGATGCTCGGTGCTTCGCAGTTATTGATCCGCTTCTTGCTCAGCCAACTCAACACGTTGAAAGACGTGATGCTGCACGTCGAGAAAACCGGCGACCTGTCGGCCCGTGTACCGCTGGCCGGCAAGGATGAAGTCGGGCAAATGGCCAATGCCTTCAACGCCATGCAGGCCGGTTATCAGCGGGTGGTCAACACCGTCGCCAACACCGCCCGGCAATTGGATGTCGGCGCAGCCCGGCTGGCGTCGAGCATGAACGAAGTGCGCCACGGCATGCTCGGCCAGCAAAGCGAAACCGACCAGGCGGCCACGGCGATCAATGAAATGACCGCCACGGTCTACCACATCGCCCAGCATGCAGGCGCCACCCGCGACCTGTCGCAAAGTGCTGACACCCTCGCGGGCAGTGGCCAGGAAGTGGTCAGTCGGGTGCAGAAGTCGATTGCCGGGTTGTCCAGCGGCGTGCAGCAGACCGCCGAGATGATCCAGCGCCTGGCCGAAGACAGCCAGAAGATCAACGGCGTGGTCAGTGTGATTCACAGCATCGCCGAGCAAACCAATCTGCTGGCGCTCAATGCGGCGATTGAAGCGGCGCGGGCCGGTGAAATGGGGCGTGGTTTTGCGGTGGTCGCCGATGAAGTGCGCAACCTGGCCAAGCGTGTGCAGGCCTCGACCGATGAAATCACCCTGATGGTTTCCGCGTTGCAGGCCGGGACCCGGGACGCGGTAGATTTCATGCAGGAGAGCACGTTCAAGGCTGACGATTGCGTGCAACAGGCGCAGGAAGCCGGCGCAGCGTTGGCGCAAATCACCAGTGCGGTGGCGCAGATGCGCGAAAGCAATACGCAGATCGCCGTGGCCGCCGAGCAGCAGAGCCATGTGGCCGAGGAAATGAATCGATCCGTGGTGAGTATTCGCGACGTGACCGAGAACACCGTGCAACAGACCGTGGATTCGGCGAACACCAGTAATGAGTTGGCGACGTTGGCGGGGGAATTGAGCAAGGCGATCGGGCAGCTCAAGCTTTGAGGGCCCCTTCGCGGGCAAGCCTCGCTCCTACACGGGACCGCGTTCGTTCAAAAATATTGCGAACGACTCAATCCTGTAGGAGCGAGGCTTGCCCGCGAAGGCGTCCGCCCGGTCAACATCAATTTGCGCCATTGCCGCTATCGCTGCGATAGCCAACCTCGATTCGCCGCCCACCCGCGCCACGCCTATTCTTCAAGCATGTGTTCAACATGGATTTGAGGAGTTTCATCATGGGCAAACGTCACCCCAACCTTCCGGCCTGGCAATGGAAGTCCTACCCCAACAATCATCAGCACCCGACCAATCTGGCCTTGCACCTGATCGCCGTGCCGCTGTTCATCATCGGCTTTCTGTTGATTGTGTCCGGGGTGTTCAGCCTGAACCTGTTGAATGTCGTGATTGGCGTCATCGGCGTGATTGCCGGCCTGGGCCTGCAGCGCCACGGTCACAGCCTGGAGGCGCAAGCCGCCGAGCCGTTCAGTGATCGCAAAGATGCAATGTCGCGCTTGCTGGTCGAGCAGTTCCTGACCTTCCCTCGATTTTTCCTCAGCGGCGGCTGGTGGCGTGCCTGGCGCAAGCGCCACCGGCGCTGAGTCAGGCGAAGATCGTCACGGTCTGGCGGCTCATGGCGATCAATTGACCGTCCGCGCTCCACAGCTTCGCCGCTGCGTGACCGTAGCCGTCCGCGGCGTGTTCGATCTCCACCAGGTACTTGCACCAGTCCAGGGTGCTTAGCGCCAGCAACGGCTGGACGAATTCGATGGTCCAGGTCAGCGTGCTGCCCATCGCCGGTTTGTTCAGGTGCGGCAACAGCGCCGGTGGCCAGGCGTCGACCAGCGCCAGGATATGCGCCTCGCCCAGCGCTTCTTCCTTCACATCCCCCCGCAAACGCACCCAACCGCCCATGTCTCGGGATTTGTTGCCGGTGAACGGCAGCCCGCCAACGCTCCAGCGCATCGCCAGGTGCTTCATGAATTCTGGGGTCACGCCTTTGATGTAAGGCAGTTCCTGGCAGTCGTCCCAGTGTTTGAACTCGGGAGCAGGCTCGGCCGCCACGGCCACTTCGGAAGGACGCGAGGCGCCAAAACTGCCCTGGACCAGGGTCACCACCTGGCCTTTCTGCATCGCCCGGCCCAGCACCTGGCTGACGGCCTTGCCTTCGCGCAACACATCCACTTCAAAACTCACCGGCACATCGGGCTCGACCGGGCCGACAAAGGTGATCGCCAGCGAGCGCACCGGACGATCCGCCGGGACTTGCGCGCGCATGGCTTCGTACTGCAACGCCGCAACCAGGCCACCAAAACTGGCGCGACCCTGGCCCCATTCGGCAGGAATGGACAGATCCTGCGGCTGGCTGCGTACAGCGTCGAGCAGATCGGAAAAGCGCATGGAAACCTCAAAGATGCAGGAAAAGGATGAAGGGATGGTAACCAGCCTGAGAGGGGGATACAGCGCTTATTCCGGACAAATTGACTGACAGAAGAGCCGCGCAGGTCTTATGTCTGACACAAAACCAACTGTGGGAGATTCTATGTTGCCCAGCAACCCCAAATTCTCAGGCCAACCGCATGCGATGGATTTACGACTGCTTCGCAGCCGAACGGGGGCAAGCCCCCTCGCCACACAGGCTCGTTCCCACAGGGGTTACGCAGTGTTCTTGATCGTTCCCACGCTCTGCGTGGGAATGCCTCAACGGACGCTCCGCGTTCGGCTCTGGATGGGACGCGGAGCGTCCCGGGATGCATTCCCACGCGGAGCGTAGGAACGATCAACAGAAGCCGTGGTGTTCTCAGGATTTGAAACAGGCCGCGCCGAGTTTGTCGAGGACTCGGTCGGCACGCCCTTCAGCCTTGGCCATGGTGGTTTTCCACACGGCGACGCAGGGTTTCAAGTCCGCTTCCTGTTCGGCCCGCAGCAGCCACTGCCAGCAATCGTGCCAATCACCCAACGCGGCCTGGGCAGACTTGAGTCGTGGCAAGGCTTGCTTGGGCAAACGGTCCAGTTCGGGATAGGCCTCGATGCCGTAGCGCACCCGCTTGATCAACAAGCGCAAGCGATGGCGATCATGGGCCGGATCGTGCAGGGCTTCGTCGAGTTTTTTCCATTGCTTGGCCAGGCGTTTTTCGATGCGTTTGCGCAAGCCCTTGAGCAACCCCTGACGCTGGGAAGCGCGCAGGAAACGCGGAAACGCGTCGAGGATCATCAGCAATTGAATGACTTGCGGGCTGGTCGCCACGGTGGGATAGGCCACGTCCATTTGCGCCATGCGTCGCTGCGCCGCTTCGGGTTGATGGTGCTCGAGCAAATACGCCGCCAACACTTCGCGATCACGCAGCGGCGTGGTCAATTGACCGACACCGGACGCCGCCACTTCCAGTTGCTCGACCCCGGGCAAACCCCGCAACGGTCGCAACAGGCTGCGCAAGCGGCGAACCGTGGTGCGCAGATCGTGCAGCGCCTCCGGGTCGGTGCGGGCAGTCAAGCGAGCCTGGCAGGCCAGCAAACGGACTTCAATGCTCAAGACTTGAGCCACCAACCGGTCAACCAAGGCAGACATCACTTGCTCCCTGAATCGAATGTGGATTTTCCCGCTCGACGTATCGTGCCCGCATCGAAACCCGGCGTCCTTGCCCTAGATCATGGGCTTAACGACCGGCGCGGGATTCACGAATATAGAAACGCGCCTTCTCGGCTTTGCTGGTGCAGCCTTCGTAGGCTTCGAATTGCTGCTGGGTCTTGGCACCGGTCAACAGCGACAGAGCTTTAGAGTAGCTCACCGTGCCAGCAAAACCTTCGGCCTTGGCCAGGTCCAGTTCGTGCCACGCCGCATCAATCTGGGTGCCGCAGCTATCACGGTACGCAGTTTTCCCGGCACAACCGGCCAATGCCAGGGCAATCAAAGGCACACAGATCCAGGCTTTCATCGATAACACCTCAAAGTTAGATAAACAGTCGTGCAGGTAAGACGGTGCGGCACGCAAAAAGTGCCTTGCCTCGCCCGTACAAACTATAGCGCTCGCGAGCATACCCATCTGTCGCCATGCAGTGTCGAAAAAACGACGCCCCTGCCCCGGCAAACGACCTTGGTGATTGAAGCGCCACCCTCGATGGGTGCATTGTTGAACCTTGTCAGACGAGGGGGATTCATGAAAAAGCGTGTCGCACTGGTGCTGGGCTCAGGTGGAGCGCGGGGCTATGCCCATATCGGTGTCATTGAAGAGATCGAACGGCGTGGCTACGACATCGCCTGCATCGCCGGTTGCTCGATGGGCGCCGTGGTCGGCGGGATTTATGCCGCCGGCAAACTCAACGAATATCGCAACTGGATCGAAAGCCTGGATTACCTCGACGTGTTGCGTCTGGTGGATGTCAGCTTCCGGCTCGGCGCGATTCGTGGCGAAAAAGTCTTCGGCCAGATCCGCAAAATCGTCGGCGAGATCAACATCGAAGACCTGCGGATCCCCTACACAGCGGTGGCCACCGACCTGACCAACCAGCAGGAAATCTGGTTCCAGGCCGGCTGTCTGCATCAGGCCATCCGCGCCTCGGCGGCGATTCCCAGTCTGTTCACGCCAGTGATGCAGGGCAACCGCATGCTGGTGGATGGTGGTTTGTTGAACCCGTTGCCAATCGTGCCGGTGGTGTCGAGCCATTGCGATTTGATCATCGCGGTCAACCTCAACTCGACCAACCAGCGCCACTATCAACTGCCGGTGATCCCGCGCCCTCCGGCGTTCAAGTCACGCTTCAACAGCCTGGTCAATTCGCTGGGTTCGAAGATGCCGTTCCGACGCAAACAGGCTGAGCAATTGCTGCTGCTGGAACAGGAAGCGTTGAAGGCCGAAGCGGCGGAGATCAATCCGTGGATCGAGTCTGCCGAACCCGAAGCCCAGCAACCCGCCGCCGCTCCGCAAGGCGATGGCGCGCCGAAGTCCGCTACCGGTTCGTTCATCATCGACAACGTCGGGCCGGCGTCTTTGCTGGACTTGATCAACCAGAGTTTCGAGGTGATGCAGACTTCGTTGGCGCAGTACAAGATTGCCGGGTATCCGCCGGACATCCTGATCAACGTGCCGAAGCGTGTGTGCCGGTTTTTCGAGTTCTACAAGGCGCCGGAGTTGATCGCGCTGGGACGGGAGATTGCGCGGGATACGATGGATCGGTATGAGAATGAGCAGAATTGAGCATTTGAACGTTACCTGATCGTTCCCACGCTCCGCGTGGGAATGCCGCCATGGACGCTCCGCGTCCGCTCTTGAAGTCGTGACGCGGAGCGTCACAGGATGCATTCCCACGCGGAGCGTGGGAACGATCAGCGCGTGGGGACGATCAGGGCTCGATCAACCGATACCCCACCCCCGCCTCGGTCACGATAAACCGTGGCTGGGTCGGATCATCCACCAGTTTCTGGCGCAGATGCCCGACCACAATCCGCAGGTAATGACTGTCCTCGGTATGGGTCGGCCCCCAGATGTCCTTGAGCAATTGCTGCTGGGTGATGACCCGCCCCGGATGCCGCGCCAGTTGCGCCAGCACCGCATACTCCTTGCGGGTCAGCGCGACTTCGGCGCCGTCGAGCAGCACTCGGCGATAGGCCAGGTCCACGGTCAATGGGCCGAACGTCAGGGCCGCTTGCTGGGCTTCACCGGCCGGCGCCTGACGCAACAAGGCGCGAACCCGGGCCAAAAATTCCTGAATACCGAACGGCTTGGTCACGTAATCGTTGGCGCCGCCATCCAGCGCTTCAACCTTCTGCCCCTCGCTGGCGCGCACCGACAGCACCAGCACCGGCACGGTTGACCACTCACGAAACTCGCGCAGCACTTGCTGGCCGTCCATGTCCGGCAGGCCGAGGTCGAGCACCAGCAAATCGGGTTTGTTCAGCGCAGCTTGCGCCAGGCCTTCGTTGCCGGTGCCGGCCTCCAGCACTTTGTAGCCCTGGGAAGCGAGGCTGATGCGCAGGAACTTGCGGATCTGCGGTTCGTCGTCGATGACCAAAATGGTCGCGGTCTGGCTCATGAATTCCCATCAACACAAAGAAGTGGCAAGAGAGTAGCGCAAGCGTGTTCAGGCTTCACATTCGGCTCTTAATTTTCAAAATCCGGCTGTTCCTGCAATGGCAGATGAAGCGTGATGCAGGTGCCCCGTCCTTCAATGCCATCGCCGACGCTGATCCGCCCGCCATGTGCGCCGACCATGCCCTGACAAATCGCCAGCCCCAACCCCGTGCCCTGCCCGCCGCGATCACCGCGAGCGGCGGTGTAGAACATGTCGAAAATCTTCGCTCGTTCATCCTCCGGAATCCCTGGACCTTCATCGCTCACCGCGAAAAACAACTCGTTGTCATCCGCCCCGGCGCGCACTTGCAGGCGTCCGTGCGCCGGTGAAAACCGCGCGGCGTTTTCGATCACGTTGACCAGTGCCTGTTCGATCAACGCCGCATGCACGTACAGCAACGGCAACTCGGCCGGCACTTCGGTGCTGACCTGCAACGGCGCCAGCACCGCGCGCAGGCGATTAAGCGAACTGCCGACGATATCCGCTGGCGACACCCAGTCCCGGGCCAGTTTCAGGGCGCCGTGACCCAGGCGAGTCATGTCCAGCAGGTTTTGAATGTAGCGGTCCAGGCGTTCGGCTTCGTCGCGGGTGCCTTCAAGCAGTTCGCGGCGATCCTCCAGCGGGATCGCCTCGCCGAGGGCCAGCAGGCTGTCGATGCTGCCGCGCATGGAGGTCAGCGGCGTGCGTAAATCGTGGGACACCGAGGCGAGTAAAGCGCTGCGCAGTTGCTCGGTTTCGCCGTGCAACCGCGCGGCTTCCAGGTCTTCAGCCAGTTGCGCACGGGCCAACGCCTGGGCCAGCGGCTGGCTCAGGGCGGTCAACAAACGCCGACGCTGGCCGCTCAAGGTCTGGCCTTCGTTGGCACAAACACCGAGTAGGCCCAACGGCCCATCCTCGACCGACAACGGCCACCACCACCAACGCCCGAACGGCAAGGTGCCGGTGCCCGCCCCCGCCGGTTGATCGTGTTGCCAGGCCCAATCGGCGGCAGCGCGTTCGGCTTCGGAGAACTCCAGCGGGCCACCGGTCTCGACTTTCCAGCCGCCCTGCCCGTCACGGTTGAGCAGGCACAATTGCAGGTCGCTCCAGCCGTTCAAATGCTGGGCGGCGGCGCTGACCACGGCTTGGCGGTCGGTGGCGGCGGTGAGTTTGCGTGACAGGTCGAGCAGTTCGCTGGTTTCTTCCTGGGTGTCGCGCAACGCCTGCAATTGCCGACGCTGACGGGCCGCGAGGTTACCGGTGAGCGCCGCCATCAGCAGGAAGAACAGCAAGGTCAGGACGTCTTCTTCGCGCTGGATGCTGAAGGAGAAATTCGGCGGGATGAACAGAAAGTCGTAGGTCAGAAACGACAGCGCCGCACACGCCAGCGCCGGGCCGAGGCTGCTGCGTACCGCCACCAGCAACACGGCGGCGAGGAACACCAGGGAGATATTCGGCAGCGGCAGAACACTCGCCACTGCCCAGGCCAAAGCACTGGCCAAAATCGTTGCCACCAAGGCGAGTGCGTAATCGAACCAGACCAGTGAATGGGCTGAACGCTGACGCGGTGCATGAGTTTCCTGATCGCTGTCGAGGACGTTGATTTCCAGACCACGGGCATCGCGCAACAAACGGGACGCCAGACCGCCGCCGAACAAGCGTCGACGCAAACGCTGCCGCGACTGACCAACCAACACCAGACTGGCGCGGCGTTCGGTGGCGTGCTGGATCAGGGTTTTCGCCACCTCGCCGGCCCGCAGCAGCACCACTTCGCCACCGAGGCGCTCGGCCAGTTGCTGGGCACTTTGCAGGCGCAGGCGCGATTGCTCATCGCGCACGCGGCCGTTGTCCACGTGCACCAGGCTCCACGGCAGATGCCGACGCTGGGCGACGCGGCTGGCGTGACGCACCAGGCGCTCGGCCTGGGCATCGCCATCGACCCCGACCAATAAACGACCGCGCACCGCTGGCGCCGCCTGACCGAGCTGGCGATAACCCTGGGCCAGGTCATCATCGACCTGGGCCGCCGCGGTTTGCATCGCCATTTCCCGCAGGGCGGTCAGGTTGGTCTGGGTGAAAAACGCATCGATGGCCGCCCGCGCCTGCTCCGGTACGTAGACCTTGCCATCGCGCAGACGCTCCAGCAGTTCCCGGGGCGGCAGGTCGATCAGCAGCAGTTCGTAGGCTTCTTGCAGGACCCAGTCCGGCAGGGTTTCGCGAACCTGGACGCCGGTGATGCCGCGCACTTTATCGTTGAGACTTTCCAGGTGCTGGACGTTGACCGTGGTGTAGACGTCGATGCCGGCGGCGAGCAGTTCCTGGATGTCTTGCCAGCGCTTGGCGTGGCGACTGCCCGGGGCGTTGCTGTGGGCCAGTTCGTCGACCAGCACCAGTTTCGGCTTGGCTTTGATCAGGCCGTCGAGGTCCATTTCTTCAAGCATCACGCCACGGTATTCCGAGCGCACCAGCGGCTGTTGCGGCAGGCCGCCGAGCAGGGCTTCGGTTTCGGCGCGGCCGTGGGTTTCCACCACGCCGGCGATGACTTTCACGCCTTGGCGCAGTTGGGTGTGGGCCGCTTGCAACATGGCGTAGGTCTTGCCGACACCGGGGGCGGCACCGAGGAACACCTTGAGCCGGCCACGGCCGTCGCGGGGCAGGTCTGCTAACAGCGCGTCGGCGCGGCCGGAATCACTCATGCTTGAAGTTCTCTTGATCGTTCCCACGCTCCGCATGGGAATGCAGCCCGGGACGCTCTGCGTCCCAACAGCGGACGCAGAGCGTCCATTTGATGCATTCCCACGCAGTGCGTGGGAACGATCCTCTCTTACAGTTTTTCCAGCGCGATGTTCAATGCCAACACATTCACCACTGGCGGCCCCACCAGCGGCTGCTCGATGTTCGCGTTCAGCAGTTGCTCAAGCGTAGACACCGGCACATTACGCGCCGCCGCAACACGCGCCAGTTGATAGGCAATCGCCGCCGGAGGCAAGTGGGGATCGAGGCCGCTGCCGGAGGTGGTCAGCATCGCCAACGGCACCGGACCTTGCCCCGGCACTTGCAGTTTATTGGCATCGTCGATCACCCGCGAGGCCAGCGCCGGGTTGCTCGGCGACAGGTTACTGGCACTGCTCGATACCGTGGCAAACGCACCGGCCGAGGGCCGTGGGTGGAACCAGGCGTCACCGACGAAATCCTGGGCAATCAGCGACGAACCACGGACCTTGCCGTCGGCATCACGCACCAGGCTGCCATTGGCCTGGTCCGGGAACGCGACTTGCGCGACGCCGGTCACCACCAATGGGTAGGCGACGCCGGTGATCAGGGTCATCAGCACCAGCAGGCTCAGGGCCGGACGTATCATTGTGGACATTTCAAAATCCTCGAATTCGGACATCACTGTGAAGACACACCGATCACCTGTGGCGAGGGAGCTTGCTCCCGTTCGACTGCGAAGCAGTCGCTAACCCGGTGAATGCGGTGTGCCTGAACCAATACGATTGCGGGGATGGGGGCTGCTTCGCAGCCCAGCGGGAGCAAGCTCCCTCGCCACAAAAAGCAGCGCTCATCCGCCCATCAACCGTCAAACCAGATGCAACGCCGTCAACAGCATGTCGATCGCCTTGATGCCCACGAACGGCACCACAATCCCGCCCAAGCCGTAGATCAGCAGGTTGCGGCGCAGCAATGCCGCCGCACTCGCCGCCTGCACCCGCACACCGCGCAGGGCCAGGGGGATCAGCACGACGATGATCAAGGCGTTGAACACAATCGCCGAGAGGATCGCGCTCTGCGGGCTGCTCAGGTGCATGACGTTCAGCACGCCGAGTTGCGGGTAGATCGAGGCGAACAGCGCTGGCAGGATTGCGAAGTACTTGGCCACGTCGTTGGCGATGGAAAAGGTCGTCAACGCGCCACGGGTCACCAGCAACTCTTTACCGATCTGCACCACGTCCAGCAGCTTGGTCGGGTCGCTGTCGAGATCGACCATGTTCGCCGCCTCGCGCGCAGCTTGCGTGCCGTCGTTCATCGCCATGCCGACGTCTGCCTGGGCCAGGGCCGGGGCGTCGTTGGCGCCGTCGCCGCACATCGCGACCAAACGACCGTCGTTCTGCTCGTGGCGAATGCGCGCCAGTTTCTTCTCCGGGGTGGCTTCGGCCAGCACGTCATCGACGCCCGCTTCGGCAGCAATCGCGGCGGCGGTCAGCGGGTTGTCGCCGGTCACCATAACGGTGCGAATGCCCAACTTGCGCAACTCGGCGAAACGTTCGCGAATGCCAGGCTTGACCACGTCCTTGAGGTGGATCGCGCCGAGCAATTTACCGTCGGCACAGACCAGCAACGGGGTGCCGCCGCTCTGGGCAATCTTGTCGATTTCCCGGGACAGAGACGGCGCCAGGTCGGCGCGTTTCAGGCCGACGAAGGCCAGCAACGAATCCACCGCGCCTTTGCGGTACACGCGGCCCTGATAGTCGACACCGGACAGGCGCGTCTCGGCGCTGAACGGCACAGCGGTCAGCAGCTCGGGACTTGGCTCTGGCTGCGGATGCAGGCCACGCAGGTACTCGACGATGGACTTGCCTTCAGCCGTGTCATCGGCCAACGAAGCGAACAACGCACCTTCCGACAGCTCTTTAGCGCTGACGCCCGGTGCCGCATACACGGCGGTGCAACGACGGTTGCCGAAGGTGATGGTGCCGGTCTTGTCCAGCAGCAGGACGTGCACGTCCCCCGCCGCTTCCACGGCGCGACCGGATTTGGCGATCACGTTAAGGCGCACCAGACGATCCATCCCGGCGATACCAATGGCCGACAACAAACCGCCAATCGTGGTCGGAATCAGCGTCACCAACAGCGCCACCAGGAACACCAGCGGCAGGCTGCCATTGGCGAAGTGGGCGAACGGTTGCAGGGTCACGACCACCAGCAGGAAGATCAGGGTCAGGCCGATCAGCAGGATGTCGAGCGCCACTTCGTTCGGGGTTTTCTGGCGTTTGGCGCCTTCGACCAGGGCGATCATACGGTCCAGGGTCGACTCGCCCGGGTTGGCGGTGATGCGCACCAGCAGCCAGTCGGACACCAGGCGGGTGTTGCCGGTGACGGCCGAACGGTCGCCGCCGGACTCGCGAATCACCGGCGCGGATTCACCGGTAATCGCTGCTTCGTTGACCGCTGCGATCCCTTCAATCACCTCGCCGTCACCGGGGATCATTTCCCCGGCTTCGACGCGCACCACATCGTCCTTGCGCAGGCTGGTGGCGGGCACCACCTGGAAGGTGCCATTGGAAGTTTTGCGGCGTGCGCTCAAACCTTCGCTGCCAGCCTTGAGGCTGTCGGCGCGGGCCTTGCCGCGACCTTCGGCCAAGGCTTCGGCGAAGTTGGCGAACAGCACGGTGAACCACAGCCACAACGCAATTTGCGCCGCGACAAAGGTCGGCACGCTGCCGTCGGGAATGAAGCACAGCACGGTGGTCAGCACGGCGGTCAGTTCGACCACCAGCATCACCGGCGCACGCTGCAGTTGCCGAGGGTCGAGCTTGACGAAGGCTTGCACCAGCGCCGGGCGCCACAGGGCCGAGATCGCGGTTTTCGGTTGCTCCGGGGCTTTGACGACCACCGGTTTATTGACAGGCATATTCATCATCAGCTCCTTAGAAGCCCATGCTCAGATGTTCAGCGATTGGGCCCAAAGCCAGGGTCGGCAAGAAGGTCAGGCCACCCACCAGCAAAATGGTCACGGTCAGCAAGGTCACGAACAGCGGGCCGTGGGTCGGGAAACTGTTCTGGCCGATCGGTGCGGTTTTCTTCATCGCCAGGCTGCCGGCCAGGGCCAGAACCGGGAGGATGTAACCGAAGCGACCGATCAACATGCCCAGGCCCAGCATCAGGTTGTGGAACGGGGTGTTGGCACCGAAACCGCCGAACGCCGAACCGTTGTTGGCACTGGCTGAGGTGTACGCATAAAGCAACTGACTGAAACCATGGGCACCGGGGTTACTCACCGCCGCCACCGGACCGGGCAGGCTGGCAGCAATCGCGCCGAGTACCAGCACGCCGACCGGCATCACCAGCAAGGTCACCACCAGCAATTGCACTTCCTTGGCTTGCAACTTTTTACCGAGGTATTCCGGGGTGCGGCCGATCATCAGGCCGGCGAGGAACACCGCGATCAACACGTTCAGCAACATGCCATAGAGCCCGGCACCGACGCCGCCGAAGATCACTTCGCCGACCATCATGTTGACCAGCGCGACCATGCCGCTCAGCGGGTTGAGGCTGTCGTGCATGCCGTTGACCGAACCGTTGGACGCCGCCGTAGTGGTCACGGACCAGAGCACGGTGGCCGTGGTGCCGAAACGCGCTTCCTTGCCTTCCAGCGGCGCGGTCTGCTCGACGGCAGCGTTGGCCAGGCTTGGGTTCGGTTGGTACTCGGCCCACAACGAGGTCGCGCCGCCAATCAGGAACAGCGCCAGCATGCAGGCGATGATCGCGCGGCTCTGACGCAGGTCTTTCACGTAGTGGCCGAAGGTGAACACCAGGGCGACCGGGATCAGGATGATCGAACCGACTTCAAACAGGTTGCTCCACGCCGTCGGGTTCTCGAACGGATGCGCCGAGTTGACGCCGAAGAAGCCGCCACCGTTGGTGCCCAGTTGCTTGATCGCAATCTGACTGGCGGCCGGGCCGAGCGGGATCACCTGATCGACGCCTTGCATCGTCACGGCATTCACGTACTGAGCAAAGGTTTGCGGCACGCCCTGCCAGACCAGGTACAGCGCCAGCAGCAGGCACAGTGGCAACAGGCCGTAGAGGGTGGCGCGGGTCATGTCGACCCAGAAGTTGCCCAGGGTCTTGCTCGACTTGCGACCGATACCGCGACACAGGGCTACCAACACGGCGAGGCCGGTGGCAGCGCTGACGAAGTTCTGCACGGTGAGGCCGGCCATCTGACTCAGGTAGCTCAGGGTCGCTTCGCCGCTGTAGGACTGCCAGTTGGTATTGGTCATGAAGCTGACGGCAGTATTGAACGCTTGCGTCCACTCCTGACCCGGCAGGTTTTGCGGGTTGAGCGGCAGGTGGTCCTGGAACAACAGGATCGCGAACAACAGCAAAAAGCCCGCGAGGTTGAAGGCGAGCAAGGCCAGGGTGTATTTCTGCCAGGTCTGTTCTTCCTGCGGGTCCACGCCAGAAATTCGATAACAGCCGCGCTCGACGGGGCCGAGGATCGGTGACAGCCAAGTGCGCTGGCCTTCCATCACCTTGTAGTAAAAACGCCCCAGGAACGGTGCCGGAATCAGCACCAGGGCGAAGAAGGCCAGGATCAGCCAATAGTCATAACTGTGCATAGCCGCTCCTAGTTCCGATCCGCGCGCAACAGCGCAACCAACAGATAAATGAACAGCCCCACTGCCAGTAGCAGTGACACCCCGTCCAGAACGCTCATGGAAGTTCTCCGTGTTACGGCGTATTGCCGCTTGTGCAGTCATTGTCGGCAGGGAGGCTGTAAAGGAACGAGAGCGAGGGGGTTGGCTGGGCATAAAGAAAGCGTAAAGAGTGGGTTTATGCGGGCGTTACAGGCCGATATTCGTGGCGTCTGGGCGGGCCTCTTCGCGGGCAAGCCTCACTCCTACAAAAGCGGGTTCGCGGTGAACCTGTAGGAGCGAGGCTTGCCCGCGAAGACGGCAGAACAGCCACCACCGCCCCCAACTGGCGCACAAAAAACCCGCATCCGGCGGCGATCATCCCCGATACGACAGCTTTCAGCCCTTTACGACGCACAAATTCAAAATGGCACGCCCACTGCAATGCCCTCCCCCGAGCTTTCCAAACCGTTCAGGGAGCAACGCATGAACACACAACTCAAACCCACGCTGGGCACGTTGCACCTGTGGGGCATTGCGGTGGGGCTGGTGATTTCCGGTGAATACTTCGGCTGGAGTTATGGCTGGGGCGTGGCCGGGACACTGGGCTTTCTGGTCACGTCCTTTATGGTCGCAACCATGTACACCTGCTTTATCTTCAGCTTTACCGAGCTGACCACCGCGATTCCCCATGCCGGCGGTCCCTTTGCCTACAGCCGCCGCGCCTTTGGCGAGAAAGGCGGACTGATCGCCGGGCTGGCGACGCTGATCGAATTCGTCTTCGCCCCGCCCGCCATCGCCCTGGCGATTGGGGCGTACCTGAACGTGCAGTTTCCCGCTCTCGATCCGAAACACGCGGCGGTTGGCGCCTACATCGTGTTCATGGGCCTGAACATCCTTGGGGTGAAACTCGCGGCAACCTTCGAGCTGATCGTCTGCGTATTGGCCGTGGCCGAACTGCTGGTGTTCATGGGCGTGGTTGCCCCGGCGTTCAGCTTCAGCCACTTCGCCCTCAATGGCTGGGCCGGTTCCGATGTGTTCGGCGCGCCAGCGATTGCCGGGATGTTTGCGGCGATCCCGTTTGCGATCTGGTTTTTCCTCGCCATCGAAGGCGCGGCCATGGCCGCCGAAGAAGCCAAGGACCCGAAGCGCACGATTCCGAAAGCCTATATCAGCGGCATCCTGACCCTGGTGCTGCTGGCCATGGGCGTGATGTTCTTTGCCGGCGGCGTCGGCGATTGGCGCACCCTGTCGAACATCAACGACCCTTTGCCACAGGCGATGAAAACCGTGGTTGGCGAAAGCTCCGGCTGGTTGCACATGCTGGTGTGGATCGGCTTGTTCGGCCTGGTGGCGAGCTTCCACGGGATCATTCTGGGCTACTCGCGGCAGTTCTTCGCCCTCGCCCGGGCCGGTTACTTGCCCAAATCCCTGGCCAAGCTCTCGCGCTTCCAGACCCCGCACCGGGCGATCATCGCCGGCGGCCTGATCGGCATCGCGGCTATTTATAGTGACGGCTTGATCAACCTCGGCGGTATGACCCTGACGGCGGCGATGATCACCATGGCCGTGTTCGGCGCGATTGTGATGTACATCATGAGCATGCTCAGCCTGTTCAAACTGCGTAAAACCGAGCCGAACCTGGAGCGCACGTTCCGCGCGCCGTGCTACCCGCTGGTACCGATGATCGCGCTGGTGCTGGCGGTGGTGTGCCTGGTGGCAATGGCCTGGTTCAACGCGTTGATCGGGGTGATCTTCCTCGGCTTTATGGCGGTGGGTTTCGTGTACTTCATGCTCACCGCGCAATTGCGTGCGGATGCGCCGGCGGATGCGATGTTGACCGGGCTTTAAACAGCGCAGGTGTTGCTGCCATATCAGGCATAGAATGGAACCACTGCGAAAATGAATCGCTCAAAGTGGTATGCACGATCGGTTGGCAAAATCCGCCAACCGGCCTGCCCTCAAGGAGAGCCCTATGCCCTGGTATGCCTGGTTGATTCTGGTCGTTGCAATCGGCTCGATCGTTGGTGGTTTGATGATGTTGCGCGACACCGCCACCAAGGTCGATCTGACCGAAGAGCAACGTAAACGCGTCGCCGAACGCAATGCGGAAATGGATGCCAAGGAAGCGCAGGACCGCTAATACAAAAACTGTGGCGAGGGAGCTTGCTCCCGCTGGACTGCGCAGCAGTCCCATAAGGGGGGCGCTGCGCGACCCAGCGGGAGCAAGCTCCCTCGCCACAAATGCGTTTCTACTTCTCCCAATCAGCCTTGGCTATGTGCAAGCCATGCAGCCCCTTGTACGCCGCTCGCTCAGGCTGGCTCCAGCCTTCGAGCAACGAATCCTCCAACCGATAAATCTCCACCCCCAGCGGGCGGCACACGCTCAGTGGATCCTGCGCATCCGGCCCCCACATGGCCAACGACAGATCGCCGCCGGGGCAGGTCGACAGCGCACACAGCAAATCGATTTCGGCAAAGAACTCCAGGTAATCGCCCTTCTGCGCCGGGCACGCCTTCATGAAGTACATGTCGTCCTGGTTCAGGCCGGTGCACTGAAAAATATTCAGCACGTCATGCACGTCGAACTCGGTCAGGCCATGGGGCAGCACGGCGCGGGTCAGGTTGGAGTGACAGTGATGATGGAAGTCCTCGCCGGTGAGCATTTTGTTTACATACGGATCGCAACGCGTGCCCAGCAGATCGTGCAAACGACCGCCGTGCTCATCGATGCCATAACCGGCCAGGCTGTCGTCGGTGATGGTCACCAGTGGGCGCAGAAACGGCAGGTTCGACCAGAGCCGGTCGTGGGTGCTGACATGGGCGCCCTGCAACTGCCGGGTGCGCGCCGCCCACAGACGTTCCCGCGGATCATGGGCATTCCAGACGTTGAAATCCCCAACCTGCGGGCCAACAGGGGTGGTGACTCGAAAGACGTGCCCGGCCGGCACGTGCCAGGCGCGGCCGGTGCGGATCGGCACTTCGAATTGCTCGATCAGCGTGCGCCCGTCCTTGCTGTCGCGGACCCGTTCATAGAACGCCTTGTCCACCTGCAACGCCGAGCCTTTGCTGACTTGATAGGCCGCCGGATAGTCTTTGTACATGGCACGAATCCTCGATCAGTGATGGGGAACAGGGGTCAGTAGCTGCAACAGCAGTTGCTCGGAATCGTCGAGATACAGGCTCAGCGCATCCAGCGCGCCAGCCTTGTCACCCTCGGCGAGCAGGTCGTGGATCAGCCGGTCGCGGGCCAGCCACGGCGCCTGGAAGCGCGACTCATCGGGCGCGCTGCAAAACACCAGGCGCAATTGCGCGACGACGTTGGTGAAGAATTCATCGAACAACGGGCTGCGCAGCAACCCGACGATATGTTGATGAAACGCCAGACCGTGGGTGCCGACCGCGCGCCAGTCTTCCCGATCCCGGGCCAGTTCCGTGGCCTCCAGGGCTTCGAGCATGCGGTCGGACTGGTACTCGCGTAAGGGCTGGCTGCTGCTGATGGCTTGCAATTCCAGGGTGCGACGAACCTTGAACAGGTCGCGCACGTCATCGGCGCCGACCCTGCGCACCATCACGCCTTTGTTGCGCACATAGCGGGTCAGACCTTCCTGTCCCAGCCGATGCAGCGCTTCGCGAATGGTATTGCGCGAGGCGTTGTAGGCCGACACCAGATCGTTTTCCACCAGCGCCATGCCCGGTAGCAAACGCCCGCCAATGATGTCGGCGCGCAACTCCAGGGTGATGTGGTCGGCCAGGGACAGTCCGCTGCTCATGTGGGTCGCCTCGTGATTGTTCAACAATCGTTAGCGAATGAGTAATCACTATTCATGCCAATGACCTGGAATTTCCCAGCCGAGTTGGACGCATCTGCATGCTTTTTAGAAGTAGAAGTACAGTCACCATTCAACATTCATTGGTTAATATGGCGCATTGTCGCGGAGATTAGAGATGCGTTACTCGCAAGACCATAAAGCCCAGACCCACCAACGCATCATCAAGGAAGCGTCAGCACGTTTCCGCCGCGACGGAATCGGTGCTACCGGCTTGCAACCACTGATGAAAGCCCTGGGCCTGACCCACGGCGGTTTCTATTCTCACTTCAAGTCCAAGGATGAACTGGTGGAAAAGGCTCTGGTGGCCGCAGGCGAAGAAGTTGAAGGGTTGTGCGCCGAGCTGTTCGCGTCCGAGCGACCGCTGGACGCCTTCATCGATACCTACTTGTCCGAATGGCACCAGACGTCACCCCATCAAGGATGCCCACTGCCGACCATGTCGTCGGAACTCGGGCTGCGCGGGCAAGCGAGCCCCACCAGCGATGCGGTGCTAAACGCGCGACTGAAACAGGTGCAAGGCACCCTGGAAGGCGAAAACGCCGCCGAGCGCAGCATCGTCATCATGTCGACGCTGGTCGGGGCGCTGCTGTTATCACGCAGTGTCGAGAACCCTGAGCTGGCGCAGCGGATTCTCGACGTGACTCGCGATCATCTCAAACAGGACAACAACTAGTCCTGCCAGCGCTTGAACAGCACACTGGCATTGACCCCACCAAAGCCGAAGCCGTTGGACAAGGCGTATTCGATCGGCATCGGCCGCGCCTGGCCGTGGACGATATCCACCCCTTGCGCCGCCGGGTCAGGGTTTTCGAAATTGAGGGTTGCGGGCACGATCTGATCGCGGATTGCCAACAGCGTGAAGATCGCCTCGATCCCGCCAGCGGCGCCGAGCAGATGCCCGGTGGCGGACTTGGTCGAAGTCACGGCAATCTTGTTATCCGTGCCAAACAACGACTTGATCGCCGCCAACTCCCCGAGGTCCCCAACCGGTGTCGAGGTCGCATGAGCGTTGAGGTGCTGGACCTGCGCCGGCGAAATCCCCGCCTGCGCCAACGCCAGCGACATCGCTCGACGTGCACCGCTACCATCTTCAGGCCCGGCCGTCAGGTGATAGGCGTCGGCACTGGTGCCGTAACCGACCAGCTCGGCAATGGGCTTCGCCCCACGGGCCAGCGCATGCTCCAGGGATTCGATCACCAGCAGACCCGAACCCTCACCCATTACGAAGCCGTCGCGATCACTGTCGAATGGCCGCGAGGCGCGCTCCGGCGTTTCATTGAAACCGCTGGACAAGGCACGAGCAGCCGCAAACCCGGCCAGGCTGACGCGATCGATCGCAGCCTCCGCCCCGCCGCACACGGCAATATCAGCCTCGCCACAACGAATCAGTCGCGCCGCATCACCAATCGCCTGGACGCCGGCGGCGCAGGCAGTCACCGGCGCACCCAACGGACCTTTGAAGCCATGCTGGATCGACACATGCCCAGCCGCGAGATTGACCAGAAACGACGGAATGGTGAACGGCGACAACCGTCGCGGCCCGCGAGTGTCCGTGGTGCGCACCGCATCGGCGATCGCGCCAAACCCGCCGACACCGGAACCGATAATCGTCGCGGTCCGCTCCTGGGCATTGGCGTCCCGCGCTTGCCAACCGGCCTGCTCCAGCGCCTGGCGTGCAGCCTCCATGGCAAACATGATGAAGCGGTCCATCTTCTTCTGTTCTTTGGGCGGGGTGGCCCGGTCCGGGTCGAACCCGGCTTCAGCGTCTTCAGCCATGCTCGGCACGGCACCACCTACCTTGGCCGGCAAATCGGCGACCACTTCGTCCGGCAACACGCGCAACCCGGAGCGCCCGGCCAGCAGGCGCGTCCAGACAGCCTCGACGCCACTGCCCAGCGGCGACACCAGGCCCATACCCGTTACAACGACTCGACGATCACTCATACCGCATTCACCTCAAACCGATTCATGGCGCCTCACTTATAGCGTGGGGCGGCTTTGTCTCGAGACAAGTTCGGCGCCATCACATGACGGGCCGCAACAAAAGCTTCCCACTCGGACGCCTCCGGCAACGAAGGAATGGTGATCAGCTCACCCTGGTCCAGACCGGACAACGCCGCGTCGACCATATCCCCTGTCTCCATGACCATTTCCGCCGGAATGCCACTGGTGTCGATGCCGGAACGCTCCCAAATCTCGGTGCGTGTCACCCCAGGCAACACCGCTTGCACCTGGACCCCGGTGCCATTCAATTCAGCATTCAACGATTGGGTCAGACTCAGAACATACGCCTTGCTGGCGCTGTACGTCGCGTTGAACCGCTCGGGGAACAACGCCACGACCGACGCAATATTAATGATCGTCCCCCGACCGGCCTTGGCAAAACTGGCCGCTGCCGCCGAAGCCAGACGCGTGACGGTGGTGACGTTGAGCTGAATCAAACGCTCCAACTGGTCCAGATCAGCGTTGGCCAACAAGCCATCGGCGGCAACGCCGGCGTTGTTGAGCAACAGGCTGATACTCGAATCACTGCGCAGACGCTGCTCAAGCTTCAACACTTCTTCTTTTTGCGTCAGGTCCGCCTTGAGCACTTCGATCCGAACGCCATGCTCAGCGCGCAACTTGCTCGCCGCCGCCTCCAGCCGCTGCTCGTCGCGAGCGACCAACAACAAATCAAAACCACGGGCCGCCAACCGCTCGGCGTAAACCGCCCCGATACCGGACGAAGCACCGGTGACGAGGGCCGTACCTTGGGACTGGGTGGAAGTCATGACTGTGCTCCTGAGTATGCTTGAGGGAAAGCGAGCGCCAGAGCGCTCCCGCCCTTTTATTATAGGCATAATCCAAACGCAATATGATAGCCGTAATTTTTCATGCGCCGACGAAAGGCCGCTCACCCACGCTGGCGCCAGAACGAAAAAAGGCCGGTCAATGACCGGCCCCTTGGCGTTGATCTACAAGCTTAGTTCACTTCGAGCTTATCGCGATTCCTGTCCAGAATCGCCTTGCCGATCCCCTTCACTTCCAGCAACTCATCCACCGATGCGAACGGCCCATTAGTCTCACGATACGCAACAATCGCCCTGGCCTTGGCCTCACCGACACCCGCCAGTTCCCGCTGCAGCGTCGGGGCATCGGCGCCGTTCAGATCGATTTTTTCGCCCTGCGCCTTGGCGGCGACGTCCAGCACCAACGGTGCATTAACCGCTTCAGGCTTGGTTGCAGGTGCAGCAATGGCAGCGATAGAGGCGCTGGTGAGCAGGGCAAAAACCAGGGAGGAGAAATAACCAGTACGCATAAATGAAGCTCCATGACATCGATTGGGAAAGCAGCTTTTCCGAAGCTGCTCTCCAAACTTAGGCGATGACGTGGAGCTGTCAAAAGTGTGTACGTTACAGGATGTGAAACAATCAGGGTTCGAGACGGCGTTGCTGGTGGATCCAGTCGACGATTTCGCCGTCAGGGGTATAGCCGCTGACGGTTTCGCGCAGGAGTTGGCGGACGCGGGAGTAGTCGTCTTGTTCGACGGCATTGAGCAAATCCGTCAAACGCGCCTTCAGCACCTCCCAGCTCAGGTGATCTTCATGAGCACTCATGATCATCGGATGCTGAGTCGCCACAACGTTGTCACCGATCAACAACTCTTCGTAAAGCTTTTCACCCGGACGCAACCCGGTGAACTCGATCGAGATGTCACCTTGAAGGTTTTTCTCGGAACGAATACTCAAGCCAGACAGGTGAATCATCTTCTCCGCCAGTTCGACGATTTTTACCGGCTCGCCCATGTCCAGCACAAACACATCACCACCCTGGCCCATGGAGCCGGCCTGGATCACCAATTGCGCGGCTTCGGGGATAGTCATGAAATAGCGGGTGATTTTCGGGTGCGTAACCGTCAGCGGGCCGCCGGATTTGATCTGGCTGTGGAACAGCGGGATGACTGAACCGGAAGAGCCCAGCACATTGCCGAAACGCACCATGGTGAAACGGGTTTTGTTAACGCGGGAGACATTGGCTTTGTCACCGAACAATACCGGGGCAATTTCGCGGCTGAGGGCTTGCAGGGTCAGCTCTGCCAGGCGTTTGGTGCTGCCCATGACGTTGGTCGGACGTACGGCTTTGTCGGTGGAGATCAATACGAAGTTGGAAACACCCGACTGCAAGGCTGCCTGGGCGGTATTGAGCGTGCCGATCACATTGTTCAGGACGCCTTCGGCAATGTTGTGCTCGACCATCGGGACGTGTTTGTAAGCCGCAGCGTGGTAGACGGTGTCTACGCGCCAGGTTTTCATCACGTCGAGGAGTTTTTCCTGGTGGCGGATGGAGCCTAGGATCGGGAGCAATTTGACCGGCAGCGACTCGCGACAGCCACGCTGTTCCAGCTCGGAAAGGATGCTGTAGAGGTTGAACTCACTGTGATCGAAGAGCAAAAGCGTGGTGGGGTCAAGCGAGAATATCTGCCGACAAAGCTCCGACCCGATGGATCCGCCGGCGCCCGTGACCATCACAGTCTTGCCTTTGATACAACGCGCGAGCAAATCCGGTTGCGCGGGGACCGAGTCGCGGCCCAGCAAGTCGGCGATGTCCACTTCCTGGATGTCTTCGACTTTTACGCGGCCACTGGCCAGGTCGGTGAAGTTTGGGACGCTTCGAACGTGCAGTGGAAAACCTTCAAGCAGGTGCAGAATTTCCCTACGACGTGCGCGAGTCGATGATGGCAGCGCGAGGAGGATTTCTTGTGCGCCGGTCACGTCGATCATTTGTTGGATGTGTTTGGGCTTGTAGACCTGGAGGCCTGAAATCGAGCGATCCGAGATGCTTGGATCGTCATCGATGAACGCCACGGGGCGCATGACTCGCCCCATGCGCAGCGCAGCAACCAATTGATTACCGGCAACGCCAGCACCGTAGATGGCAACTTTGGTGAGACCGTCGTCGCGATTAGTGAACGGAACGTGCTGGGCGGCGGTGAACCAGTCCCCCATGAAGTACTGGCGCATGCACAGGCGCAGACCGCCGATGATGACGAGGCTTAGCCACCAGTAGTTGAAGATGATCGAGCGGGGAACGACGGCTTCATGGTTGCTGTACCAATAGACGACAAGCGCAAGGATCAGGGAAGAAAGACTAACCGCCTTGACGATCGCGATCAGCGCGTCATTGCCAAAGTAGCGCATGACTGCGCGATACATGCCAAAGCGTATGAAAAGCGGTATGGCTATGATCGGGGCGCAGACGAACAGCCAAAAATGAACCCTGAGGGGGTTGTACATATCATCGATGCCGAGGCGAACGATAAACGCGAGCCAGAGAGAACCCCAGACCAGAAAAACATCTGTGGCGACTTGAATCAGTCGTTTTTGCCTACGTGGCAAACCTAACAAAAAGGCACGTATTTTATCCATAAACCTCAACCGACCAGGCCCGTTCCTTGACGAAATCTGCCGTCATTGTACGGAATAATCCGAAACCATTCTGAATTTATCCAGTCATCAGCGCTTTACGGTCAACACCTCCATTTCTCCTGCTTTATACCTAACGGCTAATACCAGTAATGGGGTGTAGGCAATTACCACCCCAAGCGCCCCATCCAGCCCCAAAGTGGTCACGCAAAGCGCAAGGGGCAACAGCCATAACACATTGATCAACGCCACCGCGGTCGTCACTGGTAAATGTCGCCCGTATTGGCGGGAAGCGTACTGATAAGCGTGGCTTCTATGGGCTTCATAGACCTTGTCGCCACGCAATAGACGTCGTAACAAGGTAAACGTTGCGTCAACAATAAAAACACCCAGCAAAATCAACCACATCCACAGAAAACGCGGCTCGACCGCTGCGCCCTGAAGCGACAACGCCCCAAGAATGATTCCAAGGAATCCGCTCGCCGCATCGCCCATGAATATTTTTGCAGGTGGAAAATTCCAGAACAGGAAACCAAGTACTGACATCGTCAGTAGTAACGGCCCCCAAATCAAGCCTTGGTGCCCACTGACCCAGTAAAGCAGACAAGCGCCCAAGCATACGCAGATAGCCTCGACGCTAGCGATACCGTCAATTCCATCCATGAAGTTATAAAGGTTCAGCAACCACACCAGATAGAACAACGCCAAAAAATCTCCGGCCCAACGCAAGTTCAAGACCACTCCGGCCACTTCAATCGGAGCAAGCCCCCCTGTCCATGCCAGCACCCATGCAGCACCGGCAAAATGACCAAGCAAGCGCCAGCGAGCGGCAATATGGCCATGGTCATCCATGAAGCCGACGACCGCCACGAGCAAACCTGCCCCCGCAGCACCGAAAAAAAACGGGGTATCGACAAAGCTCCATCTCCACATTACCGCCAGGGACGTCAGAAACGCCACTACGATTGAAACGCCCCCGCCCCTTGGAGTAGGCACCGTATGTGAGCTGCGATCATTCGGTAAATCGAGCATGCTGCGTGCCAGCGCATATCGACGCAATGCTGCAGTCAAAACGAAAGAAAGGCCGCAGACAGCCGGTATGAGCCACCAGAAAATCATTGATCAGAACACTCCGAAAATGTAAGTCGGTACATGCAGCACATCCTCCCGCTGATATCGATCCGATACCATTGCGCGCACCTGGACCGCAGCCCGTCACGTGTACGATATTTGCCAAATTGATAAAGGGTACACGATGTATCGTGTAGTCGTGCACCGGAAGGTAGGTTCAAGAAGCGCTGAAACACAGGGTTTGTGAGCGATTGCAATCAAATGGCCACGAATGAAAAGAGTGACGTCCTCTACCCCGCAGATTAAGATTACGCGCTTTTTTTTCGAAAACATGGACGACGGCCAAAAGGTTGGCGTCTGGAGGAACTCTAAATGGTATTTTTCCCAGTATTTCTCTCGGTTGTGTTTGTTGTCCGCAACCAATCAAACCATATTGGAAGTGTCCTGGCAGACGCCGTCGAACGGATGTCCTCGCTCGTTAGCGATTACGAACTAATTGTTGTCGACAATGCATCGGATGATGACAGTATCTCGATACTAAAAAGTCTGACTGCCGAAAACGGCCTCCCCAACTTGCAAGTTTACGCACTGACCAAGGAAGTCGACACCGACACCGCATCCTGGGCAGGCCTGGAAAATGCCCTGGGCGACTTCGTAGTGGTGGTAGATCCTTTGGCCGACGACATCGCCTTTCTGCCCGAAATGCTCGATAAGGCAGTCAGCGGCGCGGACGTGGTATTCGCCAACAATAAACAAAAACCACCACAAAGCTTCGCTTACGAGACCGCCTACAAAATATTCAACAAGGTTTACAAATCATTCAACGGCATACATCTGGCCACCGAAGCGCCTCAGTATCGCCTGCTCAGCAAACGAGTGATCAACTTCATCCTGCAACACCCACAGCCCTCAGTGACCTATCGGCATCTTCCAGCCACAGGTGGGTTTGCTCGCGCCAATCTCGAATACAACTCCACCCCGCGAGTGACACAAGCCAAGCGTCTGCGTGAGAGCGTGGATCGGGGCATGCTGTTGCTGGTCTCAACAACTCGAGCCCCAATGCGATTAGTCACCTCCCTCTCACTGTTTGGTGCCATGGCCAATTTGGTCTATTCGTTTTATGTCGTCGCCAGTGCCTTCCTGAACCCGCATATTGCCCCGGGCTGGGTCAGCCTTTCTTTGCAACAGTCCGGCATGTTCTTCCTGATATCGCTGGTACTCATGGTGCTTGGGGAATACATCCTGCACATGACCAGCCTATCAAATGAGGGTCCGCTCTATCACATCGCACAAGAGTTCACGAGCGCGCGCATAACACGGCACGAAAAACTGAACATTGAAGAAGTCGCTTCCAGCCCGCCACCCTCCGCCCCGACTGCCGCTGGCCGAGTTGCCTGATGACATCTGATAACACGCAAGATGCAGTTGTCATCGGAGGGGGGTTTTACGGCGCGGCTATCGCCGTCTACCTGGCCAAACAACGCGGCATGAAACGCGTCACCTTGATCGAGCGTGAATCTACATTGTTGTCCCGCGCCTCTTACAATAATCAGGCACGCGTGCACAACGGCTACCACTACCCTCGAAGCTTCACCACGGCATACCGCAGTCGCATTAATTTGCCAAAATTCGTAATGGACTGGCCTGATGCGGTCAAGCAGGATTTCACGAAGCTGTACGCCATCGCTCGGCGCAACTCCAAAGTTACGGCTAATCAGTTTGAACGGTTTTATCGAGAAATCGGCGCCAAAATCGAACCGGCAAGTCCAGCCTTGCGTGCATTGTTTGAACCACGCTTGATCGAAGAAGTTTTTTTGGTTGAAGAGTATGCATTCGATACGACAAAGCTTGCTGAATGGGCGCGGCGCGAGCTGAGCGAAAGTGGTGTGGAAATCCGCTTGCAGACAAGGGCCATCGCAATATTCAACAGCCCTGAAAAGGCCCTGAGTGTTACCTTGGCCCCCAAAGGTAAAGCGCAAGAGCTCATCGACTGCCGATATGTATTCAATTGCACCTACAGCGGTCTCAATCAATTCGGCGGCGACTTTCCTGGTACACAAACAGGTTTGAAGCAGGAAGTCACAGAAATGGCCCTCGTGCAGGTACCGCCCGTGCTTCAGGAACTGGGCATCACGGTCATGGACGGACCGTTTTTCTCAATCATGCCGTTTCCTGCCCGTGGCTTGCATACCGTTTCGCACGTGCGGTACACACCTCACATGCACTGGATTGATGAACCGGATAACGACCCCTACCAAAAACTGGATACCTACGATCGCGCAACGCGTGTCGACCGCATGATTCGCGACATAAGTCGCTACCTGCCCTCGGCACTGGATGCCAAATACGTAGAATCGCTGTTTGAGGTAAAAACCATTCTTACCAAGAATGAAGGCGACGATGGCAGGCCGATCCTGTTCGAAAAACATAATGGACTTGCGGGGTGCTACTCGATCCTGGGTGGGAAAATCGACAACATCTATGACGTTCTGGAAAAGCTAGAAACTGAAAACCTCACCAGCACCCAGACATCCCTTTCAGAGCAAAGAAAATGAATGCATCAATTGAAATTACAATTCCCATCCTGAACGAAGAAGCAACACTTGCGGATCAAGTCAATAAAACCCACGACTACATCCTCAATAACCTGACAGATATTGGCGACATCCTTATCGTGCTGGCTGACAACGGATCAACCGATAGAACGCAGAAAATTGCCCGCGAGCTGCAAAATACACTACCCGGCGTCCGATACCTACGCTTGGAAGAACGTGGCGTCGGCCGTGCCCTCAAAGCCTCTTGGAGCCAATCCTCCGCTGACATTGTCGGCTACATGGATCTCGATCTGGCAACCGACTTACGCCACTTAAGACCGGCACTGGAAGCTCTCAAGGCGAACAACGCGGACATTGTTACCGGCTCTCGCCTCGCAAAGGGAGCCAAAGTAATAGGCCGAAAGCCTCTGAGGAACGTCACAAGCTTTGGCTTCAACTTTATTGTGAAGCTTATTTTCAATACCTCGTTCAGTGACGGCATGTGCGGATTCAAATTTCTGCAGCGGAAAATTCTCGGCCCGCTGATGAAAACCGGTGCACAAAGTGATGGCTGGTTCTTCGCTACCGAAATCCTGATCACTGGCGAACACTTGAAATACCGAGTGCTGGATCTGCCAGTCACCTGGACCGACGACCCTAATTCAAAAGTCAAAATCATCAAATTAGTCATCGAGTATCTGAAGGCTATGTTCTCCTTGCGTCAGCGCCTGAACAACACCAAGCCCGGAGCCTGACATGACACCGTTTGCACCTGACAACAAAAAACTGGTGTTGGGCACAGCACTTTGGGGCTGGGGCATAGATCGCCGCGAAGCCTATGAACTACTTGAACACTTCTTGCAAAGTGGCGGCAGCATTGTCGATACGGCCACCAATTACCCGATCAACAAGCACAAGGAAGATTTTGGGCTTGCCGTCAAATGGATGGCTGACTGGGTACACCAACACGGCGACGCCCACCTGGCGCTGACCATAAAAATCGGCTCCCGAGACAACATGGGTTCCCCCGATGTAAACCTCACGCCCGACCACATTGAGCGATCTGCCGATATCCTGAAGAATCAGTTTGGCAGTGCACTGTCCTGTGTTTCAATCCACTGGGACAACAGGGGCGAAGACGAAAACCAACTGGCAGCCATCACGCAAACAGTCAGGGCTATGTCGAAGCTGGATCAGGAGGGGTTTGGCATCGGTTTGTCAGGCATAAAACATCCAGAACTATACTATAAGGCCGACCCAATCCTGGCTGAAAAGTGGATAATCCAAGTAAAAGAAAACTTCATGACACGTGTTGCACGTGAGGCGTACCAAACATGGTTTTCGAAGGCAAAGTATCTTGCCTATGGGATCAACTTGGGCGGATTAAAAATCGAAGCTCCGAAGACAAACAGCTCAATAGA
This sequence comes from Pseudomonas sp. Emmai, assembly GCF_055179735.1. Lineage (NCBI taxonomy): Bacteria > Pseudomonadati > Pseudomonadota > Gammaproteobacteria > Pseudomonadales > Pseudomonadaceae > Pseudomonas > Pseudomonas sp. Emmai. The sequence goes on from NZ_CM143685.1 coordinate 5,361,556, forward strand.
ATTGCGCCAAATAAACATTCCGCAATTATTGACAGAAAAACTCGGAAACTTTCTTCATTCTAAACACGGGTTCGAACCTCGCCCCGCGACACTCAACGAACTCGCACTGGCCGCATCTTATGTAAACCCTTCGCTATCAGGAATAGTCATAGGCCCGAGGAATGTAGAGCAACTGCAAAACACCCTCACCTATTGGAAGTCTTTAAAAGAGCATGACGGCATGGCCAAAGGCCTTCAATTATTCACTCAACTCTCCAAAGACTTATCTTCCCTATAGGAAACCCCGCAAACTATGCAACCTCTAAAATACCTTTTTGCCGGCGTCGTCAATACCGTAATCGGCTACGGCGTATTCATTGTATTGGTCACTCTATTCAATACGGATCCGGCTTACGCTAACGCCCTTGGTTATGGAGTGGCGTTGATTGCAGCATATTTGCTTAACAAGATTTTTGTCTTTAACCAATCGGCAACTGACCGAAGCACGATTCCAAAATTCGTTCTTGCCTTTGTACTTTCATTTGCCTTAAACCAACTGGTGTTGATGATCGCCTATCAGTGGTTAGGGATTCGCGTCGAAATAGCACAAATTCTTGCGATGGCCACGTACACGGTGATTTTCTATCTTCTCAATAAAGAATTTGTATTCAACAAAAAAGCAAACCTGAGCCAACACCAATAAAACCAAAACGACAACAGGACGCACCCCGTGCTGAACACACACCTCAACAACAGACGCAACAACGTGCTGAATTTTTCCACTACTACGTACGTCTTCTCTATTATCATTTCGATTCTAACGGGGACCTTCCTCTTTTTTGTAAACAACGCGACCAGAATCACCAGCTTACCTACAGAACAAAATTATATTCCCGAGATAAAGGCCAACTTTGACAAGTGCGAAATCGGAGAGTCCTGGATATCAGTAGTTGGCTGGGCACTTATAAACCCACCCAGCGGAACAATAAAGATCCATATCATAGCCTCGGGAAAAAACGGGGCCATTGAACTGATCACGCGCCGACTGAGCAGAAAAGATGTGAGCGAGTTCCTACAGATAAAAAGCGAATTCAACTTGCACGGATTCTTTGCATCAGCCGTAGGCTACCAGCTCCGCGAGAGCTATGGCGATACCGTTAAGCTGTACATTGAAGATTCAAAAGGCGTTATGCATTACGGAGGCGAAAATGTCTGCACTACAATCTGAATCAAACACCAAAAAAATATTTATTTTTTTGCTATTCCTTGCATTTTTCTATTCTAGCTTCTACTTTAATCTGCAACTAAAACCTTTTTCAGACGACTACACATTCCTTTCAGTCGCCACGTCAGGCACGACGCCTCTAGCCTACTTACTTAAGCGCTACTACACATGGACAGGCCGGATAGCCATTGAAGGCATCATGTTTACAACTATAAACTTACCCACATTCTGGAAACTTGCGATCCCCAGCTTTTTGCTTTTGAGTGCTTATTCTACTTGGAAAGCTTTTTTCTCAAGTACACTCCATTACACCTACGGAATTATTTTCTGTATATTCCTGACAATGCTCATTAGCCACAGTGTTCTCAACACTACGGCGTTCTACGTCACAGGCTTCTACAATTACTTACTACCGGTTACATGTGCCGTTTTCGTTTGCACAATCTTCATGCGACCATCCGCCTTTTCAACACCAGAAAAAATACTCTCCCTCCCACTCGCCTTTATTGCATCGCAATCAGAACAAGGAGGGATCTCAATGCTCAGTGTTTTAGCGGTTTCTTTAATTTGGGATAGAAAAACCGCTTTGACCTATCGCTTCCTCATACTGGCGATAGCATTGTCCGGCTTTGCTTTTCTACTGTCTGCACCGGGAAACTATCTACGCTTGGCCTCAGAATTGCGGTACATGCCAGAGTTCACTGACTACTCTTTCTTCAAAAAGATATCAACGGGGTTTGACGTCTTCAACTACCATTTCACCGACCAAAAAAATCTGTATCCGAAAATAATAGCCCTGCTGTTGATAACTCTATCTATCGGCAAAGGCTTTCCTTTAAAAAAGCTGGCCTTCCTGCTTGTTATTTGTGGAGTGTTCCAAGGTAACATTTTTGGATACATATTCGATGTTGGAGGAAACGAATATTTTTCAATTCGCTTCTTAAATTCGGGATTTGGCCTTAACTACTTCGCCTCCTACACGCTAACACTCTTATCGCTAGTGAGTATTATCTACATAGTAAGAAGCGTCATCAGCGATAATAATAAATTCTACTTCGCATCCTTTCTCTTGCTACTACATGTGGCGGTAACTGCACTGGTTGGTCTCTCGCCGACGGCATATGAATCTGGATACAGAGTGCTATTGGCAGGCGACATGATAAGTCTCATGTTCATATGCATGTTACTTAAGGAAGAAATGAGACGACGCGCTGCAGTCGCTCTAAAAAGCTGACTGGAAAGAATGGTTTTCTGGCGCGCTTAAGAGGGCTACTTATTTAGCCCTCTAACACAGCCCAGGCCGAACGAATCAAGTTGTACAAGCCACTCCGCCCTAAGCTGTGCAATCAAACACCGCCCTTGCAGAGGGAGGAAAACTTTCACCTCCAAGCCACCAGCACGGCTTCTTGAGTCTTCGGCTCGTGCGCAATACACTTCGCCTTACGCTGCCCCTTTAGTGCTCCTGTAGAGCGCGTCGCTGACTTACGTTCAGACTGCCTCTTTTTTTTGAATGGCAGTTTCTTGTGATTCCAATTGAGCGTTTGCGGCACCCCGCAAAGGCTTTAGTTTGAGTGCCGGTTTTTCAACCAGATACCAACTGGCCAAACAAACTGCAAGCAAAGGCAGCGGGAGCCATATCGCCATATTGCTAGTAGTAGTCGCGATATCATGCCGTATCAAGTAAATAATAATTGGCATATGATATATGTAGACACCATAGCTAATATCTGGGAATCGGAATGGGACTACCTTAAGACCCGCCATGCCCACCCATACAACAGCAAACGCTTGAAAACTTACTTGGCTAAATAGGACTAACTGGGCGAAATACGGAATACGGTAATAAAAAATAACTGCAAATAGGAAAAACCACGGAACTATCGGATTGACCTTTAGCAAGGTATGACGGTGCAGGTATGCCAGATTACCAATGAAGAACGACGGCAAAAGGAACAATATTATTTGAGTGTGTCCATCAAGGACACGCCCCCAATACACGATTGCGGACGAAGCAGCCAACAATAGCCAAATAATTATCCGATGTTTGTAAGCACCGACCATCCAGAGTAAAGCCAGACAAAGATACGCGATCTCTTCCCACATAAGTGACCAGACGGGGCCATTGGCTACACCTGGCAATGTGTACAAGCCGCCTGTAATCCAGTTCAATAATGAGTTATATACCGCAAACCAGTCGAAAAGCACCCAACACAGAATCATTGAAACCATTAATGCCGGTAATAATCGCAGTGCTCTCTTTCGAATGAAGATACCCCACGAACCGGATTCCTCATAACTTTTTAGCACCAGAAACCCACTGATCGCCAAGAATGCGGGCACCGCCATAATATAATCCGCCCAATTAAACGCGACGTCGGTCATGGCCCAGCCGTGAACAAATACTACTTCTACTGCAAGTAATAAGCGAAGTAGATCAAAGTTTGGATATCTTATATTCATTGGCCTGCACTTCACCTAAATTTTTGTGCGCTCCTGCGAGTCGCCACAGTATCTGAAAAATAAAACACCCTACCTATTTACAGACTCCACGTCGAACGAAGCCCCAAAATACGGGCCGCCTCCCTGCCAGCCAGCACCAACGAGCTCCATGCCGCATGCGAGTTTTATGGGGTTATTACGGACAGGCTCGTTTCCGAGCGTATGCAACAGGACCCACATCTCGTTGACTACGGCCTTCAGAGCTCTCTATCGCCCCATAGCTAACGGGATAGTTTTCAGCGAATTAGGTTGACCAGACTGGTCGCGAGAGATTTCGCATGTTGCCGTAACTCAGGAACTGCCGTGGCTTCCCAAAGATCCGCCTTGAGCATGGGGCCTATGTAGTGCAGCCAAGTGGATGATTCACCGTCAGCACCTTTCACCGCAAGACGTTCATCTACATTCAGACCCAGGCCGAAAGGATCAAGTTGCACAAGCCCCTCTGCCCTCAGCTGAGCAATCAGACCGTCATCGACACGTCGCAAATTTGTATTCGGGCCGGTGCAGTTAATGACCCGGGCCACATTGATTTGCTCAACCCGCGGTTCACAGCGCAACTGAATATCAACTATCAAACCAGCGGCGTCTGGACTGACCCGTTGAATTCTCCCAGCCATTGAATGGATCTGCCCGCTGGTCACCGCGTCTTCGAAGCACTGGTAAGCCGCTGGCGCCACCCGATGGCGATGCACATCCCAGTAGGGCTGGACGTGGCGTAAGAAGCGCCGGCGCTCAACATCCGACAACCGCATCCACAATTCCGGTGTACTGGAACGCAAAACCGCAAGCAGGTCGCGCCAATCAAGTCCTTGTAATCCGGCGGCCTCAATTTCGCGGCGAATCAGACGCATGTACTCAGACACCTTCGGCGGAGCTTGCATCAGTATGTCGACGAGACCGACCGGAACTTCGTGCGCCGGACGCTGGGGGCGATGTGGCAATGGACGAAGTCCACGCCGAGATATCATGTGAATAGGCCCACGATGCCCTTGCTGTAACAAACCAAGCGATACATCTAGAGCCGTCAGCCCCGCGCCCACTAACAGTACAGCACGATCTACTTCAGCCTCGGACGCTACTCCACCAGCCCAAGGGTCTGACTGATAACGGCTCATTGATTTGGAGAATCCTGGAGGATCAAGCGGGGAAAAGTTGCCGAACGCTAACACTACCTGATCGGCCTGGATGCTCTGGCCATTAACCAACTCCAGCACAGCCCCCTTCCCTTCTCCCCGCAGACAACGCACCTCCGAGACCAGGCGCTCAAGTTTCACGCCTACGGAACTGTGCTTTTCAGCATGATCCAGCACCGACGCCAGGTAATCGCCGTACAATTTTCGGGGTACAAATGATGACGCAGTGTATGCAGGATTCAATGCCTGGCAAAACCGCAGAAAATGATCAGGCTCTTCAACATAGGCACTCATGTTGCCGGCAGGCACATTGAGCAAATGCAGTGAGCTGTTTGTGCCGTAGGCCAGACCTCGCGCCATGGTTCCGGAACGATTGATCAATACGACTCGCACATCAGGTGGGCTATGGCGCAGGAACTGCGCTGCAGTGACCGCGCCACTGAAACCAGCCCCGATAATGACGAGTGTCTTCATTGAGCGACCCCTTTATCGAGGTAGTCCAATACCCGCTCAACGGATACCGCCAGATCTTCTGTAACCGTGTTAATGCGAATATTCGGGTTGATGGGCGCTTCATACGCCGAGTCGATACCCGTGAAATTTTTGATCTCACCTGCCCGCGCTTTACCATACAACCCTTTAGGATCGCGGCGCTCGCATTCTTCCAGCGACGTATCGATGAAGACTTCGACAAACACATCGCTTCCAATCACTTCACGCGCCATGGCGCGCTCGCGATGAAATGGCGAAATGAATGCGGTAATTACGATCAACCCTGCATCAACAAGCAACTTTGAAACTTCCGCTACACGTCGAATATTTTCCACGCGATCCGCATCTTTAAACCCCAGGTCCTTACACAGACCCATGCGTAGATTGTCGCCATCCAACAGGAAGGTATGTCGACCTTTAGCAACCAAAGCCTGCTCAAGCGCGTTGGCGATTGTCGACTTTCCGGCACCGCTCAGTCCCGTGAGCCAGATAACTGCAGGCTTTTGCCCCTTCACCTGGGCTCTTGCCGAAGCACTGACCGCGGTAGCGTGAAAAACCAGATCCTTACTCATACTGATAAACCTTAAATGAATCAGACGACCAAGGCCCGCCCATGGCAACGGCGGGCCTATTTCACGTTATGCCTTCACAATCAGACGATCGCGCAAGGCCTTGATGCGAGCTTCACAGATTCGATACGACTCACTGCCCAGCAAATCCACCCGCTGCTGCTCATCAGTGAGCGCGAGTGTATGGGTGTCACCTCCGATACGGTGAATGTAGTCACCGATGAAGCCGCAGGTTTGCAATGAAGCCCAGTCAGTCCCGTCTCGAGAAAACAACTGCATTGTCAGGTAGTAATCTTCCATGTACTTCATGTCATCGAAGTAGTGGATCGCCTCAAGATCACATTTATCCAGATCCAGCATGAAGCTGTGCAATGGCGCGTGGTTGTGCTGTACAAAATCGAGATAGGAGTCACCATAATCATAGATCTTGTCGCGCTTGATGATGCACCCCGTTGCAGCCTCCACCATGGTGGAGTAAACGCGCGCAAAGGTGGCATTCTTGCCGCTTGCCTTCAGTTGTTTCAGAAGCACGCCATAGGCTTCCGGGAACAACAAATCGTCGTAGTCAAGGAACGCCGCATAGCCTGTGCCGACCGCTTTTAGCGTGTCGTTAAGCATCAGCGAACGTAGATCCGGAGTTTGTTCTGTAGAAAAATAGCGACGGATCACTGGCGCGCATTCCACATTCCAGGGCAGCTTGGCGAGTTCAACTTCAAGTTCCGCTATTTCTTCGTCGCTCATATCCTGAATCGCAAGAACCGGTTTTACCTGGCACCCCGACTGAGCGATCAGGGAAAAAAGCGCATTCATCAGCGCTTGTCTGTCACCACGACGGTGGTAGCGCATAATGGTTGAAACAGTCTCTACGGCAACTCCTGTGCTCGCAGATTGCGGCAGCAGGCGGAAACACGAAGCTTCGCAGCAGACTTTGAAGCCCACAGCCGGCGCATCCGGGCGCAACTCCATATAAGAACGCTGAGCAGCGTCGATCGTGAAGTTGATGATGCTTTCACTTTGCAAAGACGCCGGATCATTGCGCACGCTGGCAGAGACATTAAAGCCTTTATGCCGCAGCGCCATCTTCAGAAGCGATTCAATAGCCTCTGGCGTAAACAGGCAGGCGTCACTGAATACAAGAGTGAAGTCGGCAGCGCTACTTTCGTTGATGGCGGTTTTAACGCCTAACGCCTGCAATGCCTCATTCAGTTGCACATCTTCAACAGCGACCGAGCAACGTTCAAACACACTTGAGCTGGCAAGGCACGTCAGAAACTTGCGAAGTGATTCAGGCTCGGCCTGCAAGCGCGACAGCGCCTCGGACGTTACTACCACTTTGAGCGTCAGGTTCGAACCTGGCACGATATGGCCGGTGGCCGAGAACGATTGACCGGACAGTGCACGCCCGATGGAGTTGAGATAACCGTAGCCGAACCGAGTATCTGGTTCCAGGTGCGCGCCTTCAGCCCATTCGTTCCATGCATTGACTACCAGGAATCGACGGTCAGCCGGCAGGTTTTGTTCGGAATACTGAACCAGATATTCCATCCAGCTCTGGAATTTCGCGGTGGTGAAATTGTTGAGCACATAAGCATTGGAACCATAACGTGCGGTGTTGTCCCACGTTGGAACCAGGGAACGAAACAGGGTGTAGTCTTTGCCCAGATCCTGCCCCATGTAGTGATCCGCGACTTCGCTGTACTCCAGAACGCTGCCGTTGAGCGGCCAGTACGGACGCAGCTCAGGGCGTCTGTCATCTACCGCATCGGCAGTCCAGTCGTGCAGCACCCGCTCGACAGCAGCCTCCATACCGTAGTCTTGAGGCAACGTTGCGCCACGGGTCAGTGTTGCCACTACATAAGGAGCCTTCAGACCGCTGTTTTCGCACTCCTGGCGCCAGATAGCCATGTAATCGTGGACATGCTCCATCGACGAAGGACGATAGACAAACAGTACGGGACGCCCTTCTATCTTGATGTAGCGCTCATCTTTGAAGAACGGGATGACGTACTGAATGAACGCCCTGGCGTCATCTTTCGAATAGACCTGACCCAGCAGGATTTCCTGCTCGTTACCGTCCCAACGGCGCGTCCAGTTTTCATTCGCCCAACAGAAACAAAATGGCATGCTGATCTGTGGATTATCCAGCAGCATCTTCGCCGGTTTTTCCAGGATTAGTTTCCCGGAGAACCAGTAGTGATAGAAAATCAGACCATGAACGCCTGACTTTTGCATCATGTCCGCTTGTTGGCTCAACTGTGCTGGAGAATCCAAGTGGTAGTAGCCAATGTCCTGGTGGGGAACATGCTGCTGGTAATGGCCATAGAACAACGGATTCGCAGAGCGAACCTTGTGCCATTCAGTGAAGCCAGTGCCATGCCACTCGTCATTCTCGGGTGTCGGATGGAACTGTGGCAGATAGTACGCCAGCACCTTAATCGTATCGTGCACGATCGTAGCGGAGTAATCACACTGCGGCTCGTAATACGCCAGTGGCTCTTGGGTAAGTTCAGTCGATTCAAGCTGATAATTGCGCCCTTGTGCCCGCGTTGTGCAAATCAACAGCAAACGTTCAAGGCAACGAGCGAGCATCGCGGGTGCTGCAGCCTCTGACTCGTCCACAAAGTCATCATACTGCAAAGGCAATTGAACAAAATTTTCCACGGCGCTTGCGCGAGCCCAGAACATGCCGCAGCGAGGGATCTCTTTAGTCGGGAACGCTGCCGTGTCGATCGAACTGTATTTCTCCAGAGCTGCCGAAATCACGCCTCGGGCATCGCTCCAACCTGACTTGTGATAAGCAGCAGGCTCCACCTGGCTCTCTACCGGGTAGGCAATTTTCGCGTCGTCATTCAACAAAGCGAAAATTTGCGCGACATAGCTGCTGGAACCACAGAGAAGATCCAGCATAGCATTCGAATGTGCTAGCGCACCGGCATCCGATTCATGACCACCCACATGGAGGTGCGCCACATAATCGTAGACGCTGAGACGACTGCCAAATTGAATGATAAAAGGCGCAATATGCCCGACGTTATCCGGCACCGACTCGACGATCAATTTACGCAATAGCGGCACGGCGCCACGCAGGGACTTTTCATCCAGAGCCTGATCGCCTTTGCCGGGTATGGAAACGTAAAGATCAAATTCGACAGGAACATTGGCGAGGTATGCGTATCCTGTCTCAGCCATATTGCCGTCATTCAGATGAAGGTGAACGGCGACCTTTTTCTGCTCGATTTTCGCAACGTCTTCCTGATAAGGGTTCAGATAGTACGGTATTACTTTGAATACCTCGTACTCCATCACCGCGTTGTCACGCAACGGCTTCAACGGTACGAGGTCAAGGAGCTTCTGACTGCGCTTGAGTTTTCGCGTCGCAATGGCCACGGCGTGCCGCAACCCGCCACGGCGAGCCTCACGCACAAACCGCCCCAGCAACGCTGGCTGCTGTATTACCAGACTCAGTAGCTGCACGACCGTACGGTTGCGGCTGCCTTTTCGAGAAAGATGATAGTTGCGACCACTGGTGTCGAAAATTGACCGACCTTCGTAATAACCATGGCGCAAGTAGTGAACCAATGGATTGATACGTCTCAGGCGTACGTCTTCATACCGTTCCAGATAAGCCTGTGTCGAGAAGCCGGCGGATGGATCACGCCCTTCGCGCCAGCCTTGCTCCAGATAATGCTGCAACGGATTGACACCTGCCGCCCTGACATCTTCATAAGTGCTCAGGTAGTAATGGGCGTCGAACAACTCGCTTTCACTAGGATTGTCATCCCGATAACGAAGACCCACACGCTTGGCAATGATTGAAGCCAGTGACTTGAGCAGGAAACGCCCGGACGCATAGCGTTGCAAGTCTTCCTTGAGCGCTTCCATTGAGCGCTCGGACTCAGCTACGACGGACTGGGCGGTGCTTACATGATGCTCAAGTGCGCCAAGTTGAGTCTGGAGTAAACCGAGATGAGTCTTGAGTGCGCTGCGATCAGCCTTGAGGGTGGCATATTCTGCCTCCAAGCTGCTGAACTCAGCCTTGAGCGCCTTGATGTTTTGGCTACTGAGGGCGGTTTGATTGATAAGCTGCTCCGCCAGCTCGGTTCTGTTTTCATCAAAACGGCGCATCAGACGATAGGCCGGCAAACGCCCCACCATGGCTTGGTAGAGTTCATCCAGCTGCCTTTGAAGGATCTGGTCATCGGCCCGCAAATCACTGGAAAGCTCTAGAAGCAGCTTGCTGAGTTCCAGAATATCATTCGAAACCGCGCTGTCCTGGTTGAGCTCTTCCAGAGTGAAATTGTTGTGCTGCAGCGAATGCTGAAGAAACTTGTGCTGGTACTCCAAGAAGTCCGGACCTTGTGGGTCAAACGGAAGATCCAGAGACGCAGAAATACGCTTGAGCTGTTGCTCAGGATCCTGAAGCATCAAGTCATAGTTAACAAAAACGCGCGAGGCACCCTGGCTATACCGGAGGCTGAGCAACATGTGCTCCAACCAGAGAAAATAACCCTTTGCCAGTTCGAAATCATTACGCTTGACTAACGAATGTGCGACACTTTTCGGGTTGCGAAAGGCCACGACATAGCTGACTTTCAGATCCAGTTCAGCAAAAACGCTCTGCCAAAAAGGCAGAAGTCTTGCCATACGCGGATCTTTGACACCGAAACAATCAATGCCCGACAACTTGCTGCGCAAAATTTCCACTGCACGAACCTTGCGGTTCTGGGCAATTTGCGACTCCAGCTCATGCGGCATGATTGGAGTCAGGCTGTGCCAGTCATGGCCCAGCTCCTTGAGAAATTCGTCATTGAATGCAGTGACATCGATGTCTTCCCAAAAGCCCTTATCATTGATACCTGCTTCTGGCGATAAGAGTTGGCTGCCCAGTTCGACACCAAGAACTTTTAAACCACGAGTGATGGCACTGGTACCGCTACGGTGCATGCCTAACACGACAACTATTTGTTTATGATCCATAAGATTAATTATGCTCAACACTTGAAATGGTAAAAGCTGAAGTACACTTAAAGTCTACTGTCCCGGTCGCGGTACTCTCCGTTTCCGGAAGAACGCGAAATAGGCATGCATCAATCAAGCGGTGCAGATAGGTTTCCCCCTCCCCCGCCACGCCCACGACGCCGCAATTAAGAAAATAGGTGCCAGGGTTCAAGTTGCACTCAAATTTAAACTCGACCTCAATGTCGGTTTCCGGCGGCACATAGGTAATGGCGTCCTGAACCTTTGCCGAACTCGCCGCTCCGCCGATCTCAATACCCGCCAGCGTTTTGATCATCATACCGAAGCGAACGGCCACGGAGCCCGTGGAAAACGCTACCCGATACGTATAACGGTAGACGTCCCCACGCTTGATACAGTTCACTTGCTTGCCGGCAGCATTGAGGATGCGCGGATCGCTGATCAGCACGCCGTGGGACTCGTAGGACAGCACGCTTTTGGAAACGATGTGGGGATCGTAATACTCATCCAGACCGTTATCGGTGGCTTGCGAAATCTCAACAGCAATCGCTGACTTTACCGCCTCCCGCTCCAGCTCTAGTCGCTCGATACCACCCGACTTTATCGCTTCGCGGATGACCGCGACTTTATCGGCAGGCGCATACAGCAACTTCTGGTACTGGCCAACGATGACTTTCGGTACACCCTCCGCCAGTTTTTCGCCTTTATCCAGCAACACTGCGCGGTCGCAGAGCTCGATCACCGCACTACCCGAGTGCGAGACAAAAAGAATGGTTGCACCGCTGGTCTTGATCGCTTCGATGCGGGCAAAGCATTTACGCTGGAACAGCTCATCACCGACAGACAGCGCCTCGTCGACAATCAGGATCTGCGGGTCAACGTTGATGGCCACCGCAAAGGCTAGGCGCACCATCATGCCGCTAGAGTAGGTCTTGACCGGCTGATCGATAAACTCGCCGATCTCGGCAAACGCCTCGATCTCGGCAAAACGAGCATCGGTTTCGACCCTCGAAAGCCCCAGCACCGCCGCATTCATGTAGACGTTTTCTCGCCCACTGAACTCCGGGTTAAACCCCGACCCCAACTCCAGCAGGGCAGCAACGCGACCATGAGTAAGGATGTCGCCATGGGTCTGATTAAGCGTGCCGCAGATCATCTGCAACAGCGTGGATTTGCCGCTTCCGTTACGCCCCAGAATACCGACCGTTTCACCCTTGCTGACGGTAAAGGAAACGTCCTGCAACGCCCAGAACTCTCGAAAATATTGCTTCCCGCCCCGGGCAAACATTTGTAGAAGCCGGTCTCTAGGCTTGTCGTAGATGTGGAAGCACTTGCTCAGACCGTTAACCGCGATTGCTGTATTAGAGGACATCGGCAAACCCTTTACGCGTTTTTTGGAACCACGCAAATCCTAGCCAAAAGACAAGGGCTGCAGCGATATAGAAGAAACCCAAGTGAACCAGACTCGGCAGCTCACCACGGAAAAGCAGCGCCCTCGCACTTTCAATGGCGGGCGTCAGGGGGTTGAGGAACAGCAAGTGCCTGTATTCTTCCGGCAGTGCGGTAATAGGGTAGAAAATTGGTGAAAGGAACATCAGTACAGACGTGATGACGCCGATGATCTGACTTACATCTCGCAGATACACACCCATGGACGCCAAAAACCAGACAAGACCGATGATAAAGATCAGCAAAGGTCCCAGGAACACGGGAAGAAGAAGTGCAGTGTATTGGAGCTTTCCAAAAAAAATCAGATACGCAATCAACCAGACGCTCAGGCTGACCAAGAAGTGAAATAGCGCCGCCCCCAAGGTAACCCAAGGCAGGATTTCCAGTGGGAAGACGACTTTCTTCACATAATTGACATTGCCAAGAATCAGGCTGGGCGCCCTGTTGATGCACTCTGCAAACAAGTTGAACACTATCAGGCCGGCAAACAGCATCAAGGCAAATTCTGTTTTTGAACTGCTGTCAACGCTCCACCGGGCCTTGAACACGACACTGAACACGAAGGTGTAGATCACCAACATGACGATGGGGTTGAACAGAGACCAAAGCATCCCCATGATTGATCCGCGATAGCGTCCGATAATTTCCCGCTGCACCAAGGCTTTGACCAAGCCGCGATTACGCCAGAAACTGCCAAGCATCTCCTTCGGCGATGTAGAAAAATTCATCATTATGCAAAAACCTCAACAAAACCGAGGGCGTTGAACTTCATCAGTAAACTCTCTTGTTCAAACATTACTTGAGTTACCGCAGAACGATTCCCTAAGGAGCCGTCCAGGCTCGTGTGCGCTTCAAATACCATTAAATAGCGTGGCCAAAACAAGCCCTAAATTGCCCAGGAGGGTCTGTCGATAGACGCCAGACCGTCGTAACCAAATGAGCCTGGCAAATCCTCGTGAGTTACGAGCTCTTTTATAGAGATCCAGCCTCATTCGGTTTTCTTCATTCAATCGGGACCGAACCGAATCCAGTGCCGCGATATTTTTTTGGTTCCAGCCACGGAACCGTCCCCTGAAGAGCATCCGCAGACGTTGCGCTTGCGCCAACAACCCGGAGTTCGAACCAATCAGATTCGAATCATGCTGCCTATAAAGTATGGAGGGGGAAAAGTCATAAAAAACCTGACCGCCGGCGCCGGAAATAAGCAAATACGCCCACCAGTCATGAGAGACGATTTCCAGCTTGTCACCCGCTTGCTGAAACAACTCACGAGCGGAGCGATTGAAGACCATCGTGTTGCCACCACTGATACTCTGCACCAGCGCATTGGCAAAACCGGCAGGGCGTCCGAACAATGGTGAGAGGCCGATGTGTACTCCGTTTTCGTCGATCAGCTCTGTGCGTCCGCAATAAAGTGACGGAGTATCCACGGCCTGGGATTGCAGAAACTGCAGGGCCAACTCCAGCTTGTTCTCCTGCCAGATATCGTCTTGGTCCGCCCAGGCATAAAAGTCGGAATCAATCGACCGATCACAGGTGACCGACATGAAATTCGCGGCAAAACCAAGCCCCGGCCCGAAACGAACAGTCAGCTTGTCTGCACCCCAGCGTTCGCTATATTCACGCAGCAGTTCGAGGGTGCCGTCAGTGGAGCCGTCGTCCGACACCACGACGGTCCAATGAGGGTAGGTTTGACGTGCTATCGAATCCAATTGCTGAACCAGAAAGCGCTCACCGTTGAACGTGCACACCAAAATCGCCACACACCCCAATTGCGCCGTTTCTTTTTGCTGAAAATCGCTTGCGTTGCCGGCATCCGATTCGTTTGTTTTAACAATCGGGAAAAGGGGGGCTACCACCTAGCGCTCCATTGCTCAAATGATAAATCATCATCTATGTTCATTCGTTCAACATAGAGTTGCATTCGCCGGAAAGGGGGAGCGTGAGATGACCAGCTCCACTCTCAGCGGCGAAAAATTTGCGATTATAACGATTATGCATAGCCATTTGATAGCCCAGTGACAGTATCGCTTCTAGTAAGCAGAAGGCGACAATCGGGGGGACGAAAGTAAAAATAGAGATTAGGTGGCACCTCCATCCAACGCGAAAACGTCCCCGGATTCAGGGGGGGGGTTAGGTTACCAAGCGCCCCTCACCGGAAAAATGGTGGCAATATGCCAAAGAGCAGCGCATACAAGTCGCTGCGTTCGACACCGCGAACTCAATGAGTTCACTTCCCGCAGAATTGACTGGCTGTGCGACGCAATGCCTTATCCACGCTGACGGGAGGAAACCATCCGAGCGTGGTACGCGTTTTGTCGATATTTACCTGCAATGACCCACATAACCTCTGCGCCATAGACCGTCGCCCGAGGAGCCGCGCGCCAACGCTCAACATCCACCCGGGTACAGCCAGCAAACGTGGACGAACATTCATGGCGTCAGCCATCCGCCGAAGCAGTTGGGACGTGGACAAATCTTCACCATCACTGACAAGAAACGTGTTGTCCGCTGCGGCGGGATGATCGATACAAACGATTACCAGATCTACCAGATTGCCGACTGCCACCAGACTGCGCCGGTTGTGAATAGCCCCAAGCGGGAGCGGCACTCCCCGTTGCAGCCAGCGCATCATATTCAAAAAGTTGGCTTTAACACCGGGCCCGTACACCAGCGGCGGCCTGATGATAACGATCTCCATTCCGGTGTCACGCCCGACCTGTCGTAGCGCATCTTCAGCCTCACGCTTCGAAACCCCGTACGGATCGACCGGGGCCGGCGGGTCGTCAGCCGTGAATGGCGCCCCCGGCTCGGTCTCCTCCCCGTTGACCTTGATCGAACTGATGAAGATAAACCGTTTAACACCGGACTCCGCTGCCTTGCGAGCCAGCCGGGCGGTCCCTTCGACATTGATCTTGCGAAAATCCGCCAACGGATCTGTCGCCATCTCAGACATCACGTGCACCCGAGCGGCACAATGAATGACAACGCCAACATCATTCATGGGGGGCTGAGCGAGTTCGTCGCTCAGATCAAACGGCACGACAGGGCACAGGCCACTCACCCGCGTTGCCCCCCGCACTGAGGCGACAGGCGTGAACACCCTGTCGAGCAACAGCCGGAACACCACGGCCTCCCCCACAAAACCACTCGCGCCTGTGACTAAAACCCGAGGACGACTCATTTGGTTTTCCGTCCGATCATCGCAGAGGTGCAGCAAGCAAAAAAGAAAAACACCTTATCCCGCGTACGCCGGCGACATTGCCAGGCACTCAGCGACAACCTCAGCAATTGTCGGCGCCCCAATGGCAGCCATTGCCGAACGAAGGCGTCGGTTTCCTGCCCTACCAGACAAGCGATCATACGAACCTGGGAAAACCACCAACCATCATGGATCGTCTTATAACGCGCGATCAACGGATTGATGCCGGTATTGGCTCCTACCTGGTTGTGCTCGTGCTGGCGATATCGCATGGACGGCTGCGCATCGATAAACCAAGTGAAACCATGGCTCCGCGCAAAAGCGTAACAATACCAATCGTGCAGGCTGACTTGCTGCAATTCAGCCCAACTGGCCTGCATGCTGGCCTTCAATGGCATCATCACTTTCCGGCTCATCACATACGTGCAGCCTGGACCAGCCGCTTCAAAAAGGAAATCCCAGGCAACCTGGGGTTGAGCCTTGTCCAGTAACTGAGTCCGGCCATCTGGCCAGAAAGCGGTAACATTGCTGGAGTAGGCATCCACATCACGAGCCTGGATCGCATCGGTTGCGCGCTGCAATTTATCCACGTCCCAGATGTCATCCTGATCAGCAAAGGCAACAAAGTCGCACTCGGCAAAATCGACATCACGAATCAGTCTGAAAAAATTGCGCGAAGCCCCTCCAAAGGATCCGGCGGGAGGGAGAACAATGACACCAGGATGCTCAGCCGCATATTCCACGCACCAGGCTTCGGTACCGTCCGTGGACGGGTCGATACTGACGTAAACCGTTATGTCGACAGCCTCTTGGACAAGGATCGAGGTCAACTGCTCTTCAATCCACTGCATGCCATTATAGGCCGCCAGCAAAACCGCTACCTTGGGATGTTTTACTGACATGCCATTCCTGCTTGCACCGGTTAACGCTTCTGTTCGAAATGATGGAGCGTTCGAATCAGTGGGAAGGCGAGTCGAGGAGTTTCTGAAGGTACTGGCCATAGCCAGTCTTCTTCAGGGCATCAGCCTGAGCGCCCAGCTGCTCCGCCGTGATCCAACCGTTGTGGTAGGCAATCTCTTCCAAACAAGCCACTTTCAAGCCCTGGCGCTGTTCGATGGTGTGCACAAAGTGGCTGGCTTCTAGCAACGAATCATGAGTACCGGTATCCAGCCAGGCAAAGCCACGGCCAAGCATTTCAACGTTAAGCGTCTTGCGCTCAAGGTATGCACGGTTAACGTCGGTAATTTCCAGCTCACCACGCTCAGACGGCTTGATACTTTTGGCGATCTCGACAACATCGTTGTCGTAGAAGTACAGACCGGTTACCGCGTAGTTGGACTTTGGCTTCAGCGGCTTCTCTTCAATACTCAGCGCCCGGCCGGTGTTGTCGAACTCAACCACACCAAATCGCTCCGGGTCGGAAACGTGGTAGCCGAATACCGTCGCACCATGCTGCTGAGAGCTAGCCGAACGCAGGTTGTCCGAGAAGTGCTGACCGTAGAAGATGTTGTCGCCCAGGATCAGACAGCAAGGATCCTTGCCGATGAACTCCTCGCCGATGATGAAGGCCTGAGCCAGACCGTCAGGGCTAGGCTGCTCGGCATAGGTCAGCTTGATGCCGTACAGGCTGCCATCGCCAAGCAACTTGCGGAAACACGGCAAATCTTCAGGCGTGGAAATAATCAGGATTTCACGCATACCTGCCAGCATCAGTACCGACAGCGGATAAAAGATCATCGGCTTGTCGTAGATCGGCAGCATCTGCTTGGACACGCCGAGGGTCAACGGATGCAGGCGCGTACCCGAACCACCAGCGAGGATGATGCCTTTACGATTTGTCGTGGTCATTTGTTCAGAACTTCCCTAAGCATTCGGGTTACACCACTTTGCCAATCCGGCAAGTGTAGAGAAAAATTGTCACGTAGCTTCTGAGTATTCAAGCGTGAATTCAGAGGGCGACGAGCAGGTGTTGGATAAGCGCTGGTTTCGATCGGATTGACAGTCGTTACGGCAAGTTGCTCGCCATTGGCCTGGGCAAATTCGATCACATGACTAGCATAGCCGTGCCAGGACACTTCGCCGCTGGCGGCCAAGTGATAAAGCCCCGTCAGTTCGGGGCGCTGCATGACTTGCTGAATCGCTAATGCAGTCACGTCGGCAATCAGATCTGCACCCGTCGGGGCTCCGATCTGGTCAGCGATGACACTCAGGGTTTCGCGATCCTTGGCCAGGCGCAGCATGGTCCTGGCGAAATTGTTACCGCGAGCGCCAAAGACCCAGCTGGTGCGGAAGATCAGGTATTTGCAGCCCGAAGCAATAATCGCCTGCTCACCGGCCAGCTTACTGGCGCCGTAGTGATTCACCGGGGCGACTGGATCGGTTTCTTGCCACGCCTTTGAACCCTGCCCACTGAACACGTAATCGGTCGAGTAGTGAATCAGCCAGGCCCCAAGTAATACGGCCTCTTCAGCCATAACCTGGCTTGCCTGACCATTAACGCGGTCGGCCAGCTCAGTTTCGGACTCGGCCTTATCTACGGCGGTGTAGGCGGCGGCATTGACGATGACGTCCGGCTTGAACTGACGAATCGTCGTGCGCAAGGTGTCTAGATCGGACACGTCACCACCTGTGTCGCGATCAAGGGCAATCAGCTCACCCAGCGGCGCCAAGGAGCGTTGCAACTCCCACCCTACCTGACCATTTTTTCCCAGTAGGAGGATTTTCATGCCTTACTCGAACGATCCGCGTAGTTCTGGTCAATCCATTGCTGGTAGCTGCCGCTCTTCACGTGAGCAACCCACTCAGTGTTATTGAGGTACCACTCGACAGTTTTGCGAATGCCGGTTTCGAATGTTTCTTCAGGCGTCCAACCCAGCTCGCGCTGGATTTTGCTGGCATCGATCGCGTAACGCTGATCGTGGCCCGGGCGATCCTGAACATAGGTGATCAGACTGGCGTGAGGGCGATGCGCAGAATCCGGGCGCAACTCGTCGAGCAGTGCACACAAGGTGTTCACGACTTCGATGTTTTGCTTTTCGTTATGGCCACCAATGTTGTACGTCTCACCGATAACACCTTCGGTCACGACTTTGTACAGTGCGCGAGCGTGGTCTTCGACGTAGAGCCAGTCACGAACCTGGTTGCCCTTGCCATAGACCGGCAGCGGCTTGCCTTCCAACGCATTGAGGATGATCAGCGGGATCAACTTCTCCGGGAAGTGGCACGGGCCGTAGTTGTTCGAGCAATTGGTGACCAGGGTCGGCAGACCGTAGGTACGGGTCCAGGCGCGAACCAGGTGGTCGGAGCTGGCCTTGCTGGCCGAGTACGGCGAGCTTGGCTGATAAGGTGTGGTTTCGGTGAAGAGATCTTCCGGACCTTCGAGGTCTCCGTAGACTTCGTCTGTCGAAATATGGTGAAAGCGGAAGTTGGCTTTACGCGCATCATCCAGCGCAGCCCAGTAGTGGCGTGCGGCTTCCAGCAGGGTGTAGGTGCCAATGATGTTGGTCTGGATGAACTCGGACGGACCGGAGATCGAACGATCAACGTGGGACTCTGCGGCCAGGTGCATGATGGCATCTGGTTGGTGTTCACGCAGGACACGGTCGATTTGATCGCGGTCGCAGATGTCGACGCGCTCAAACGCATAACGCGGGTTCTGGCTGACTTCGGCCAGCGACTCCAAGTTACCGGCATACGTCAGTTTATCGACGTTAACGACAGCGTCGGTAGTGTTTGAGATGATATGACGAATGACTGCGGAGCCAATAAACCCGGCGCCACCGGTTACTAGAATTTTCACGCGAAACCACACCCTTTGAGTTGCTGACAGGGCCGTCGATCGAGCGCTGTCTAATCCATGAATGCAGAAGCCTTCATCTAAGCTAAAGGCTTCTGACAGAGTCAGTCTGACCGATATGGGAATATGCCATTACCGGACAAGCGCAGCATTTTACAGCTTAATGACGCTTTTACTAATGGATATAGACAAGCTGTGACGCAAATTCAACACGTCCGTTACATCAGCCGCGATCAAACGAGGCGCTTGCGGGATGCTCTGGACGAACGCCCCAGAAACCAACCCAGAATCGGCCCGATCAGCATGCCGATCAGCAGCGCCAGCACCATGACCAGCGATACCGGCAATTGCGGCCCCGCCCAGCCAAGAAACAGCAGCGACACTGATTGCTGATTTTCCAGGACAAACGCAAGAATCGCCAGGACCAGCAACAGGAGAACCAAGCCAAGGAGTACACGCTTGAGGTTACGCATGCGTCGACCCTTTAGTTGTGGAGGTCAAAACCTTCCTCCTCTTCCTCGTTCACCCGATCACGCAGTTCCTTGCCCGGCTTGAAATGCGGAACGAACTTGCCATCGAGGCTGACGGACTGACCGGTTTTTGGATTGCGACCTACGCGCGGTGCGCGGTAGTGCAGGGAGAAGCTGCCAAACCCACGGATCTCGATACGATCACCGGTGGCCAGACATTGGGACATTTGTTCGAGCATGGTCTTGATGGCCAGCTCCACATCCTTGGATGAGAGCAGCCCTTGATGGGTGACAATTCGTTCGATCAACTCCGACTTCGTCATATTTTTCCCTTCTTTTTCAAGCAGCTAGATCAGCGCTTCAAAGGTTTTAGCATGCCCGGAGGAATTTGAACAGCCCAGGGCTTGACATATATTTACCAAGCCTGTGATGCACATTTACGGAGCACCACAACACGACAAAGACGTTACGCGCTCACCGACAAATGACCAACATGGTGCGCGTCACAAACCCTGCCGGATTGAAGCCGAACGGAAACTCGTCCTCATCCTTGGCATCGTCAGATCGGGCGACCACCTTGTAACCACCCCCCTTGCACTCCCTGTCAGCTCGCTTGCGGCACTTTTCCCAACCGGAGCCCAGACCAGAACAATCGACCTCGATACCACTGACGCCACGCACGACATGAGTCTTGGCGTTAGTGGTGCAGCCTGCCAGTGTCAGTAACACTACTGCGACAATGAGCTTGTTCATTCTCTTCCTTATATCGGACGCTTGGCCCGACTGTCGTTCGCATCAAGCGTAAGCCTAGCTGCAATTAAACGATTGATCCTGTTAAAGAAAGAGACAGCAGGTTAAAGGCATTGGTTTCACTGGCACAGGATTTAGAACAGCGCTTGGGGAGCTTCACTAAATCGCAGGCACAAAAAAGGGCGACCGAAGTCGCCCTTTTTCTATGGTCTGACAGAACTTAGTTCTGTTTTTCCATTTGTGCACGCAACAGGTCGCCCAGAGTGGTAGGACCAGCAGCAGGTTCCGAAGTCGCTGGCTTGTCGCGCAGGCTCTGGATTGCTTCTTTCTCTTCAGCATCGTCTTTCGACTTGATGGAGAGCTGGATTACGCGGCTCTTGCGGTCAACGCTGATGATCTTGGCTTCTACTTCCTGGCCTTCTTTCAGAACGTTGCGCGCGTCTTCAACGCGGTCACGGCTGATTTCGGAGGCTTTCAGAGTCGCTTCGATATCGTCGGCCAGAGTGATGATGGCGCCTTTAGCGTCAACTTCTTTCACGATGCCTTTAACGATTGCGCCTTTGTCGTTCTCTTGAACGTACTCGGAGAACGGATCGCTTTCCAGTTGCTTGATACCCAGGGAGATGCGCTCGCGCTCTGGGTCAACCGACAGGATAACGGTGTCCAGCTCGTCGCCCTTCTTGAAGCGGCGAACGGCTTCTTCGCCCACTTCGTTCCAGGAGATGTCGGACAGGTGAACCAGACCGTCGATGCCGCCGTCCAGACCAATGAAGATACCGAAATCGGTGATCGACTTGATGGTGCCGGAGATTTTATCGCCCTTGTTGAACTGGCCAGAGAAATCTTCCCATGGGTTAGATTTGCACTGTTTGATGCCGAGGGAGATACGACGACGCTCTTCGTCGATGTCCAGAACCATAACTTCCACTTCGTCGCCGACTTGTACGACTTTCGAAGGGTGGATGTTTTTGTTGGTCCAGTCCATTTCGGAAACGTGTACCAGGCCTTCAACGCCTTCTTCCAGCTCAGCGAAGCAGCCGTAGTCGGTCAGGTTGGTTACACGAGCGGTAACGCGAGTGCTTTCTGGGTAACGGGCTTTGATAGCAACCCATGGATCTTCGCCCAGCTGCTTCAGGCCCAGGGAAACACGATTGCGTTCGCGATCGTATTTCAGAACCTTGACATCGATCTCGTCGCCAACGTTGACGATTTCGGAAGGATGCTTGATACGCTTCCAAGCCATGTCGGTAATGTGCAGCAGGCCATCGACGCCACCCAGATCGACGAATGCGCCGTAATCGGTGAGGTTCTTGACGATACCTTTGACTTGTTGACCTTCCTGCAGGGATTCCAGCAGAGCTTCACGCTCAGCGGAGTTCTCGGCTTCGAGGACGCTACGACGGGAAACGACAACGTTGTTGCGTTTCTGGTCGAGCTTGATGACCTTGAATTCCAGCTCTTTGCCTTCCAGGTGCGTGGTGTCGCGCACAGGACGAACGTCAACCAGAGAACCTGGCAGGAACGCACGGATGCCGTTAACGTCGACAGTGAAGCCGCCTTTAACCTTACCGTTGATAACGCCCTTGACCACTTCTTCGGCTGCGAAGGCTGCTTCCAGAACAATCCAGCATTCAGCGCGCTTGGCTTTTTCACGGGACAGCTTGGTTTCACCAAAGCCGTCTTCAACCGAGTCCAGAGCAACGTGAACTTCGTCACCGACGTTGATAGTCAGTTCGCCAGCATCGTTGTAGAACTGCTCAAGCGGGATGAGTGCTTCAGACTTCAGGCCAGCGTGAACGGTTACCCAGCGAGCTTGGTAATCGATATCAACGATAACACCGGTGATGATGGAGCCTGCCTGAAGGTTCAGGGTTTTTAGGCTTTCTTCAAAGAGTTCCGCAAAGCTTTCGCTCATTTTAATTCCTGTTGAATAAGGGCGAAGGATACGCCCATCTCCACATCCCAGACGACGTGGGTTACGTTCATTAGAAGAAGCATCGCAAGACTATGACTGGTCCCCTGCAAAGCTTCTTGGTCACCCGGTGATATCGCGAATGGCGATTTCACTCATGATGCGTTCCAGCACCTGATCGATGGATAATTCCGTGGAATCCAGCTGTATGGCGTCAGCCGCCGGTTTGAGCGGGGCTACCGCTCGCTGGGTGTCACGCTCATCGCGGACACGTATCTCATCTAGCAGACTCGACAGACTAACACCATCGACTTTGCCCTTCAACTGCAAGTATCGACGGCGCGCACGCTCCTCGGCACTGGCAGTGAGGAATATCTTCAGCGGCGCATCGGGAAATACCACCGTGCCCATGTCGCGACCATCGGCCACCAGGCCCGGTGGCTCCTGAAACGCCCGCTGGCGCTGCAGCAATGCGTCGCGCACCGCCGGCAGCGCAGCGACCTGGGAAGCCCAGGCGCCGACCTGCTCATTGCGCAGATCATCGGTAACATCGTCACCTTCGAGAATAATCCGCTGCGGATGCCCTTCCGTCGCGCCGACGAACTGCACGTCCAGATGAGCGGCCAACAGCTTCAGCGACTCTTCATTGGTCAGATCGACACCATGATTGCGCGCCGCGAATGCCAGGAGGCGATACAGCGCACCGGAATCCAGCAGGCACCAGCCCAGGCGCTTGGCCAGAATCCCGGCAATAGTGCCCTTGCCCGAACCGCTAGGGCCGTCGATGGTGATGACCGGTGGCTTGATAATCACGACTGAGCCTCTTGTGCAACACGGATACCGACCTGCGCGCACAGCGCGAGGAAATTCGGAAACGAAGTCGCGACGTTGGCGCAATCATGGATGCGGATCGGTGCCGTGGCGCGCAACGAAGCCACGCTGAAGGCCATCGCAATCCGATGATCGCCGTGACCGTGCACTTCGCCGCCGCCGATCAGGCCGCCGTCGATGATGATGCCGTCCGGGGTCGGCTCGCATTTCACGCCCAACGCCAGCAAGCCGTCAGCCATGACCTGGATCCGGTCCGACTCCTTGACTCGCAGCTCTTCGGCACCGCGCAAGATGGTGCGCCCTTCGGCACAGGCCGCCGCCACGAACAACACCGGGAACTCGTCGATGGCCAGTGGAACCAGCGCCTCGGGAATCTCGATACCCTTGAGTTTAGCTGCTCGCACGCGCAGGTCGGCTACAGGCTCGCCACCGACTTCACGCTGGTTTTCCAGGGTGATGTCGGCGCCCATCAGACGCAGGATGTCGATCACACCCGTCCGGGTCGGGTTGATGCCAACGTGTTCGAGCACCAGCTCCGAACCCTCGGCGATGGATGCGGCGACCAGGAAGAACGCCGACGACGAGATGTCGCCCGGCACTTCGATGTGGGTCGCAGTCAGCTTGTGGCCGGACTCGACCGACGCCGTGGCGCCATTGACCGTCACCGGGTAGCCGAAGCCACGCAGCATGCGCTCGGTGTGATCGCGGGTCGGAGCCGGCTCGGTGACGGTGGTCTTGCCTTCAGCGTACAGGCCAGCCAGCAGCAGGCAGGACTTAACCTGGGCACTGGCCATCGGCATGGTGTAGGTCAGGCCTTTAAGCTTGTTGCCGCCGCGAATGGTCATCGGCGGACGACCTTCTGCTGCGGTTTCGATCACGGCGCCCATCTCACGCAGCGGGTTGGCCACGCGATTCATCGGGCGCTTGGACAGCGAGGCATCACCGGTCAGCGTGCTGTCGAAACTCTGCGCAGCCAACAGGCCGGACAGCAGACGCATCGAAGTGCCGGAGTTGCCCAGATAGATCGGACCTGGCGCAGGCTTCAGGCCATGCAGGCCGACGCCGTGAATGGTCACACGACCGTGGTGCGGACCTTCGATCACGACGCCCATGTCGCGGAAGGCTTGCAAGGTCGCCAGGGCATCTTCGCCCTCAAGGAAACCTTCCACTTCGGTGGTGCCTTCGGCCAGGGAGCCGAGCATGATCGAACGGTGGGAAATGGACTTGTCGCCCGGTACACGAATCCGCCCAGTCAGGCGGCCACCAGGTTGTCCCAGGAAAATCAGGTCGTTGGAGTTCATAGCGTCCACATAAGCCCGGCGGGCCAGGATTTTACTGAAATGTTCGCGGGCAACCCGGGCGCGCGTGAACACGCCCAGCAATTGATGCCCATCCCCTGCATCGACCGCGTCGCGCAAGGCGTCGAGGTCGCTGCGAAATGTATCGAGTGTGCGCAGGACAGCTTCGCGGTTGGCGAGGAAGATGTCGTGCCACATGACCGGGTCGCTTCCGGCGATTCTTGTGAAATCGCGAAAACCGCCCGCAGCGTAACGGAAGATCTCAAGATTTTCATTGCGCTTGGCCAGTGAATCGACCAAACCGAACGCCAACAGGTGCGGCAAATGGCTGGTCGCCGCCAACACTTCGTCGTGGCGCTCGACCTGCATGTGCTCGACATCGGCACCCAATTCGCGCCACAAACGGTCGACCACGGCCAGGGCTGCCGGATCGGTTTGATCCAGCGGCGTCAAAATCACTTTATGGCGACGGAACAGCTCGGCATTGGAGGCTTCCACCCCGCTCTGCTCGGAGCCGGCAATCGGATGCCCCGGCACGAAACGCGCCGGCATGCCGCCGAACGCTGCAGTGGCCGCACGCACCACATTGCCTTTGGCGCTGCCGACGTCGGTCAGGATCGCTTGCCCCAGGTCCATGCCCGCCAAACGGCCAAGCATTTTTTCCATGGCAAGAATTGGCACGGCGAGCTGGATCACGTCAGCCCCCTGGCAAGCAACAGCCAGGTCTTCTTCGCAGCGATCCACAACACCCAACTCAACTGCCAACTTGCGCGACTGCGGATCGAGATCGACCCCGACCACTTCGCGGCACAGGCCACTTTCGCGCAACCCCTTGGCAAACGAACCACCGATCAACCCCAGACCGACCACCACCAGGCGCCCGATCATAGGTTCAGCAGATTGCAGTGCAGTGACATCAACCACGAGCCAGAACCTTGGTCAGCGCCTCAAGGAAGCGACTGTTTTCAGCCGACAGACCGATGGTGATGCGCAAGTGGTTCGGCATGCCGTAATTGGCCACCGGGCGCACGATCACGCCTTCGCGCAGCAAGCCCTGGAAGACCGGTGCAGCGACCTGCCCCAGGTCAACGCAGATGAAGTTGCCCTTGGACGGAATCCAGCTCAGCCCCAGCTCACGGAAACCCGCTTGCAGCTGCAGCATGCCGGCTTCGTTCAGGCGACGGCTTTCAGCCAGGTATTCGGCGTCCTGCAATGCCGCGCACGCAGCGGCCAAGGCCAGGCTGTTGACGTTGAATGGCTGACGTACGCGGTTCAGCACATCAGCGACAACGGCGGTGGACAAGCCATAACCGACCCGCAGCGCCGCCAGGCCATAGGCCTTGGAGAAGGTGCGCGAGACCAGCAGGTTCGGATACGCCGCGAGGAAGTCCAGGCCATCCGGCAAGTCGCTGCCTTCGGCGTATTCGATGTAGGCCTCGTCCAGCACCACCAGCACGTGGGCCGGGACGTCCTGGAGGAATTCGTCCAGCGCTTCGGCGCCGAACCAGGTCCCGGTCGGGTTGTTCGGGTTGGCGATGAACACCACGCGGGTGTCGGCATCAATCGCGGCCAGCATGGCCGGCAGATCATGACCCCAGTCTTTGGCAGGGATCACGCGGGCGTCAGCGCCCACGGCCTGGGTCACGATCGGGTAGACCGCGAACGCGTGCTCGCTGAACACCGCGTTCAGGCCCGGGGCCAGATAAGCACGGGCGACCAGTTCCAGAATGTCGTTGGAACCGTTGCCCAGCGTCACTTGATTCAGCTCGACGCGGCACTGCTCGGCCAGCAGGGTCTTGAGCGCAAAACCGTTGCCATCGGGATAGCGGGTCAGCTCGGCCAATTCTTCACGAATCGCAGCCAGCGCCTTGGGACTGGCGCCCAGCGGGTTTTCGTTGCTGGCCAGTTTGACGATTTTGGCCGGATCGATATTTAGTTCGCGCGCCAGTTCGTCCACAGGCTTGCCCGGAACGTACGGCGAAAGTTGTTGCACGCCCGGCTGTGCCAGAGCGAGGAAGTCACCACTCATTTGCTACCCCTTAGAGAACTGCTTTCGGGTAGGAACCCAGCACTTTGAGTGCTACTGCTTCCTGACTGATCTTTTCCAGCACGCCTTTGATCAATGGATCACGGTGGTGGCCGACGAAGTCGATGAAGAACACGTAGGTCCATTTACCGCTGCGCGACGGACGGGTCTCGATTCGTGTCAGATCGATGCCGTTGTCGTGGAACGGCACCAGCAACTCGTGCAGTGCGCCGGGTTTGTTGCTCATGGAGACGATGATCGAGGTTTTGTCGTCGCCGGTCGGCGGCACTTCCTGACTGCCGATCATCAGGAAGCGCGTGGAGTTGTCCGGGCGATCCTCGATTTTCTCGGCCAGACGGGTCAGCCCGTACAAGCCTGCAGCCATGTCGCCGGCAATCGCCGCCGAATTCCACTCACCCTTGACCCGCTTGGCCGCTTCAGCGTTGCTGGACACCGCCACGCGCTCGACATTCGGGTAATGGGCGTCCAGCCACTTGCGGCACTGGGCCAGGGACTGGGCGTGGGAATAAATGCGGCTGATGCTGTCAGTCTTGGTGTTTTCACCGACCAACAGGTGATGGTGAATCCGCAGCTCGACTTCACCGCAGATCACCATGTCGTGTTCCAGGAAGCTGTCGAGGGTGTGGTTGACCGCGCCTTCGGTGGAGTTTTCCACCGGAACCACGCCAAAGTTCACCGCACCGGCCGCCACTTCACGGAACACTTCGTCGATCGCCGCCATCGGCTTGCTGATCACGGCGTGGCCGAAATGCTTCATGGCCGCGGCCTGGGTAAACGTACCTTCAGGGCCGAGGTAAGCCACTTTCAGCGGCTGCTCGAGGGCCAGGCACGAGGACATGATTTCGCGGAACAACCGCGCCATCTCTTCGTTGCCCAGCGGCCCCTGGTTACGCTCCATCACGCGCTTGAGCACCTGAGCTTCGCGCTCAGGACGATAGAACACCGGCACTTCGCCTTCGGCCAGCGAGGCCATCTTTACTCGCGCAACTTCCTGGGCGCAGCGTGCACGCTCGCTGATCAGCTCCAGGACTTTGGTGTCCAGGGCATCAATGCGAACGCGCAGTGCCTTGAGTTCTTGCTCAGACATTAGCCATGTTCCTTCTCGAACTCTGCCATGTACGAAATCAGTGCGTTGACCGCAACGATATCGACGGCGTTATAGATGGAGGCGCGCATGCCGCCCACGGAACGGTGACCCTTGAGGTTCAGCAGGCCACGTTCGTCGGCGCCGGCCAGGAATGGCTTGTCCAGGCGATCGTCGGCCAAACGGAACGGCACGTTCATCCACGAGCGGTCCGACTTGTTGATCGGGTTGCTGTACAGGCCGCTGGCGTCGATGAAATCGTACAGCGTGCGCTGTTTGACTTCATTGAGCTTGCCGATGGCTTCAACACCACCCTGCTCTTTCAGCCACTCGAATACCAGGCCCGACAAGTACCAGGCCAGGGTCGGAGGGGTGTTGTACATCGAGCCGTTATCGGCCGCGACCTTGTAGTTGAGCATGGTCGGGCACAGCGAACGGGCGTGACCGAGCAGGTCTTCGCGCACGATGTTGACCAGGATGCCGCTCGGGCCGATGTTCTTCTGGGCGCCGGCGTAGATCATGCCGAAACGCGAGATGTCCACCGGACGCGAGAGGATGTCCGAAGACATGTCGGCCACCAGCGGAATATCACCGGTTTCCGGGATCCAGTTGAATTCCAGGCCGCCGATGGTTTCGTTCGGCGCGTAGTGAACGTAGGCCGCGTCTTTCGACAGCTTCCATTCGTTCTGGCCGGGAATGGCGAAATAGTCGTAAGGCTTGGCGGTAGCGGCAACGTTGACGTGACCGTAGCGCGAAGCTTCTTCGATGGCTTTCTGCGACCAGATACCGGTGTCGATATAGTCAGCCGAGCCGCCCTCAGGCAACAGGTTCAGCGGAATCTGGGCAAATTGCTGACTGGCGCCGCCTTGCAGGAACAGCACTTTATAGTTCGAGGGGATATTCAGCAGATCACGCAGATCCTGCTCGGCCTTGGTCGCGATGGACACGAACTCATCGCTGCGATGGCTCATTTCCATGACCGACAGGCCCTTGCCGTGCCAATCGAGGAGTTCACCCTGAGCGCGCTTCAGGACAGCTTCAGGCAGCGCCGCAGGACCGGCACAGAAGTTATAGGCTCTCTTGCTCACATCCAATCTCGCTCTGATTTGGTGGATCGTACAAACATATCAGTCGACACAGACCCAATGCGGGAGCGGGCTTGCCTGTGGCGAGGGGGCTTGCCCCCGTTCGATTGCGAAGCAATCGCAAACCGGCCACCACGTTCTCATGCAAGATAACGGCGACTGGTTTCAGGGGCGCTTCGCACCCCAACGGGGGCAAGCCCCCTCGCCACAAAAGCCCGGCACCCACACGGATCTCCATGGGTGTCGATATTTCATTGCGGAGAAACAAGAAGGGGGCGAATTCTCATCCGCCCCCTGTTTGCCCGCTTATTCCTGCGGTTCTTCGTCGGCGGCGGCGTCGAGTTGCTGGTCTTCGGCAACGTCGTCGATCACGACCTCACCGTCGAACACTGCACCTTCTTCGCCCTCTTCGCCTTCGAGCTCTGCGCCTTCGACTTCCGACGGCTCCTGAACCCGCTCCAGACCTACCAGCTTTTCATCGCTGGCCAGTTTGATCAAGGTCACGCCCTGGGTGTTACGCCCCAGGCTGGAAACTTCGTCGACTCGAGTACGAACCAGGGTGCCCTGGTCGGAAATCAGCATGATTTCCTCGCCGTCGAGCACCTGGACGGCACCGACCAGACGGCCGTTACGGTCGTTGCTGACCATGGCAATAACGCCCTGACCGCCACGCTTGTACTCAGGGAACTCGGTGATCGCCGTGCGCTTGCCGTAACCACGGGCCGAAGCGGTCAGGATCTGGCTGCCTTCTTCCGGGATCAGCATGGAAATCAGCTTCTGGCCTTCCGGTAGACGCATACCGCGAACACCACGAGCGGTACGGCCCATGGCGCGAACGTCGGTTTCCTTGAAGCGCGTCACCTTGCCGCCGTCGGAGAACAGCATGACTTCGCGGCTGCCATCAGTAATGGAAGCAGAAATCAGCACGTCGCCTTCGTCCAGCTCCAGCGCGATCAGGCCGACGCTGCGTTGACGGCTGAAGGATTCCAGCGGGGTCTTCTTCACGGTGCCTTTGGCGGTCGCCATGAAGATGAAGTGACCTTCGGTGTATTCGTCGACCGGCAGCATGGTGGTGATGTATTCATCACTGTCCAGTGGCAGCAGGTTGACCAGCGGACGACCACGGGCAGCGCGGGAGGCTTCCGGGATTTCGTAGGTTTTCAACCAGTACACTTTGCCTTTGCTGGAGAACAGCAGCAGCGTGGTGTGGCTGTTGGCGACCAGCAGGTGAGCGATGTAGTCCTCATCCTTGACGCCGGTGGCCGATTTGCCTTTACCGCCACGACGCTGGGCCTGGTACGCAGCCAATGGCTGGGTCTTGGCGTAGCCACCGTGGGAGATGGTCACGACGCGCTCTTCTTCCGGGATCATGTCACCCAGGGTCAGGTCGAGACGGGCATCGAGGATTTCGGTGCGGCGCACATCGCCGTATTCGGCGCGGATCACTTCCAGTTCTTCGCGGATCACTTCCATCAGGCGCGTGGCGCTGCTGAGGATGCGGATCAGTTCGCCGATCTGGTTGAGGATCTCCTGGTACTCGGCCAGCAGCTTCTCGTGCTCCAGACCAGTCAGGCGGTGCAGACGCAGTTCCAGAATGGCTTGCGCCTGTTCTGGCGAGAGGAAGTACTTGCCTTCGCGCAGACCGTATTGCGGGTCCAGGGTTTCCGGACGGCAGGAATCGGCACCGGCGCGCTCAACCATCGCGACCACGGCGGAAGATTCCCACGCGGTCTTGATCAGCGCTTCCTTGGCTTCCGACGGCGTCGGCGAGGCCTTGATCAGGGCGATGACCGGGTCGATGTTCGACAGGGCAACCGCTTGACCTTCCAGGATGTGGCCACGTTCGCGGGCTTTACGCAGCTCGAACACGGTACGGCGGGTCACGACTTCGCGACGGTGACGAACGAAGGCTTCCAGCAGGTCCTTGAGGTTCAGGATCCGCGGACGGCCGTCGATCAGCGCGACGATGTTGATACCGAACACCGCTTGCAGCTGGGTCTGGGCGTAGAGGTTGTTGAGAATCACCTCAGGCACTTCGCCACGACGCAGCTCGATCACGACGCGCATACCGTCCTTGTCGGACTCGTCGCGCAGTTCGGTGATGCCTTCCAGCTTCTTCTCTTTGACCAGCTCGGCGATCTTCTCGATCAGACGGGCCTTGTTCAACTGGTAAGGGAGTTCGGTGATGACGATCTGCTGGCGACCACCGACCTTGTCGATGTCTTCGATCATCGAGCGTGCACGCATGTAAATGCGGCCGCGACCGGTGCGGTAGGCTTCGATGATGCCGGCGCGACCGTTGATGATCGCGGCGGTCGGGAAGTCCGGACCCGGGATGTATTGCATCAGCTCATCGATGGTCAACTCAGGGTTGTCGATGAGTGCCAGGCAACCATCGATGACTTCACCGAGGTTGTGCGGCGGGATGTTGGTCGCCATGCCCACGGCGATACCGCTGGAGCCGTTGACCAGCAGGTTGGGAATACGGGTCGGCATGACCGCCGGGATCATTTCGGTGCCGTCGTAGTTCGGCACCCAGTCCACGGTTTCTTTATGCAGGTCGGCCAGCAGCTCGTGCGCCAGCTTGGTCATGCGCACTTCGGTGTATCGCATGGCGGCGGCGTTGTCGCCGTCTACCGAACCGAAGTTGCCCTGACCGTCTACCAGCAGGTAGCGCAAGGAGAATGGCTGCGCCATCCGAACGATGGTGTCGTACACCGCGGTATCACCGTGAGGGTGATACTTACCGATCACGTCACCGACAACACGGGCAGATTTCTTGTACGGCTTGTTGAAGTCGTTGCCCAGCTCGCTCATCGCGAACAGCACACGCCGGTGCACGGGCTTCAAGCCATCGCGCGCATCCGGCAGTGCCCGCCCGACAATTACGCTCATCGCGTAGTCGAGGTAGGACTGCTTCAGCTCGTCTTCGATATTGACCGGGAGGATTTCTTTGGCCAGTTCGCCCATGAGAAGCCTGATTCCTTTTTCTGGTGAAACTTCGTCACATCCATTCGGGACGAACGAAGCTCGCCGATGACGGCTGAGTGCCATGCACCGACTTACGACAAATCAACGAGTTATGCCATGGATCTGCGCAGTAAAGACAACCCCGTGGGACTGCCTCGGAAAACGCCGGATGTTATCACAGGAGCCGCCACGCACCTATCCCCCTGATGCGCATGGAGCATAGTTAGTTGACCGGTGACAGGCTTAACGGCGACGAGAGAGGCTTAGAGCCGACACAACCCTCGATTCGCAAGCGGAATATGAGGCAGTAGGGAGGAGAGATCGAGTCATCGTTCTTCGCGGGCAAGCCTCGCTCCTACAGATTCCACATTCCTGTAGGAGCGAGGCTTGCCCGCGAAGGCGCTTTAACTGACACCAAATACCGTCAATGCAGACGCTTGCGGCACATCAACTGCGCCATTTTCGCCGTATCCGGCCGCTCGACGATGCCCTTCTCGGTGACGATGGCGTCGATCAGGTCGGCCGGGGTCACGTCAAACACTGGATTGAAAGCATCAACATCTGCCCCGACGCGTTTGCCGCCAACGTCCAGCAGTTCACTGCCGGCACGCTCTTCGATAGGAATGTCGTCGCCACTGGCCAGGTTCATGTCGATGGTCGAACTCGGCGCCACCACCATGAACCGCACGCCGTGGTGCATCGCGCTGACCGCCAGTTGATAGGTGCCGATCTTGTTGGCCACGTCGCCATTGGCGGTGATCCGGTCGGCACCGACGATGACCCAGGTGATGCCCTTGGTCTTCATGATGTGCGCGGCGGCGGCGTCGGCGTTGAGCGTCACCGGAATGCCTTCGTTGGCCAGTTCCCACGCCGTCAAGCGCGAACCTTGCAGCCACGGGCGGGTTTCGTCGGCGTAAACGCGCTCGACCATGCCTTCGATGAACGCACCGCGAATCACCCCCAGCGCCGTGCCGAAGCCACCCGTGGCCAGGGCACCGGTATTGCAATGGGTGAGGATCGCCTGGGCGTTGCCCTGGTGCTTGCGAATCAAGTCCACACCCAGTTGCGCCATGGTCAGGTTGGCTTCGCGATCGCTTTCGTGGATGGCGATGGCCTCCGTTTCCAGCGCCGCCAGCGGGTCGGCATCGCCCTTGAGACGGTCCAGGCGATCACGCATGCGACCCAAGGCCCAGAACAGATTCACCGCCGTCGGACGGGAATCGGCCAGCAGCGCGTAATCCTCTTCCCACGCGGCCTGCCAGTCGCCGCCCTCGGCAATGCGAGCACGAGCCGACAGCACCATCGCATAAGCGGCGCTGATGCCAATCGCCGGAGCGCCGCGCACCACCATCGAGCGAATGGCCTCGGCCACGCCGGCGGCGCTGGTGCAGGCGATCCAGGTTTCCTCGAATGGCAGAATCCGCTGATCCAGCAGGTACAGGGCGCCATCACGCCAATCGATGGCCTTTACCTTCTCCGCAGCCAACAGTCGATCGCGCATCCCACACCCCGCACTCATGAACAAAAGCCGCCGATTATAGCGAGCCCCCCGCGAAGACGCTCGGGTATACTTCGCCATCCTTTACAAAAGCACTGGAACCGACCCTCGATGCCGAAACCTGCCGTTGCGCTCGACTTATTATTGCTGCCGACCTGGCTGGTACCCGTCGAACCCGCTGGCGTGGTCCTCAAAGAGCACGGCCTGGGCATCCGCGACGGTCGTATCGTATTTATCGGCCCGCGTGCCGAAGCGCTGAAGTGTAACGCGACTGAAACTCGCGAGCTGCCGGATGTTCTGCTCGCCCCCGGCCTGGTCAACGCCCATGGCCACGCGGCGATGACGCTGTTCCGGGGCCTGGCCGATGACCTGCCGTTGATGACCTGGCTGGAAAACCACATCTGGCCGGCCGAGGCCAAGTGGGTCGATGAAGCGTTTGTGCGCGATGGCACCGACCTGGCGATTGCCGAACAGCTCAAAGGCGGCATCACCTGCTTCTCTGACATGTATTTCTTCCCGAAGGTTGCTAGCGAACGCGTGCATAACAGCGGCATTCGCGCGCAAATCGCGATTCCGATCCTCGATTTCCCGATTCCGGGCGCTGCCACGGCGGACGAAGCCATTCGTCAGGGCGTCGAACTGTTCGGCGACTTGAAGCACCACGAACGGATCAAAATCACCTTCGGCCCCCACGCTCCCTACACCGTGGGCGACGAAAACCTGGAAAAAATCCGGGTCATCGCCGAAGAGCTGGACGCGGCGATCCACATGCACGTCCACGAAACCGCCTTCGAAGTGCAGCAATCGGTGGAGCAGCGCGGCGAGCGCCCGCTGGCCCGCCTCGGGCGCCTGGGCTTGCTCGGGCCGCGCTTCCAGGCGGTTCACATGACCCAGATCAGCGATGAAGACCTGGCCTTGCTGGTAGAAAGCAATACCAATGTGATTCATTGCCCGGAATCGAACCTGAAGCTGGCCAGTGGTTTCTGCCCGGTGGAACGCCTGTGGCAGGCCGGGGTGAACGTCGCCGTCGGCACCGATGGCGCGGCCAGCAATAATGACCTCGACCTGCTCGGCGAAACCCGCACCGCGGCGTTGCTGGCCAAGGCTGTCGCCGGCTCGGCCACGGCGCTGGATGCCCACCGCGCCTTGCGCATGGCGACGCTCAACGGTGCCCGCGCCCTCGGGATCGAAGCGGAAGTCGGCTCGCTGGAAATCGGCAAGGCTGCGGACATCGTCGCTTTCGACCTGTCCGGGCTGGCCCAGCAACCGATCTACGACCCGGTTTCGCAACTGATCTACGCCACTGGCCGCGACTGCGTGAAACACCTATGGGTCGCTGGCAAACAACTGCTCGACGACAAGCGCCTGACGCGCCTGGATGAAGCACAACTGTGCGCCACGGCCAAGGCCTGGGGCCAGCGCATCAGCGGCCACACCGAATCGTAAGCCCCCCCGGGCGCAAACCCGGGGCAACAGGATTTTTCAAGTTTTAGAGGACTTAAACCATGAGCAACGTCGACTACGCCGAAATCGCCAAATTCGAAGCCCTGGCCCATCGCTGGTGGGACCGCGAAAGCGAGTTCAAACCGCTGCACGACATCAACCCGCTGCGGGTCAACTGGATTGACGAGCGGGTCAACCTGGCCGGCAAAAAGGTGCTCGACGTCGGTTGCGGCGGCGGCATCCTCAGCGAAGCCATGGCCCAGCGCGGCGCTACCGTCATGGGCATCGACATGGGCGAAGCGCCGCTAGCGGTCGCGCAACTGCATCAACTGGAATCCGGCGTGACCGTCGAATATCGCCAGATCACCGCCGAAGCCCTGGCCGAAGAGATGCCCGAGCAGTTCGACGTGGTCACTTGCCTGGAAATGCTTGAGCACGTACCGGACCCATCCTCGGTCATCCGCGCCTGCTTCAAGATGGTCAAGCCCGGTGGTCAGGTGTTCTTCTCCACCATCAACCGCAACCCGAAGGCCTACCTGTTCGCGATCATCGGCGCCGAATACATCATGAAGCTGCTGCCGCGCGGCACCCACGACTTCAAGAAATTCATCCGCCCGTCCGAGCTCGGGGCCTGGAGCCGCATGGCCGGCCTGACCGTCAAGGACATCATCGGCCTGACGTACAACCCGCTGACCAAGCACTACAAACTGGCGGCCGACGTTGACGTCAACTACATGATCCAGACCCTGCGCGAGGAGTAAGCCGATGCGAATCAGAGCAGTCCTTTTTGACATGGACGGCACCCTGCTCGACACCGCGCCGGACTTCATCGCCATCTGCCAGGCGATGCGTGCCGAGCGCGGCTTGCCGCCGATGAACGACCAACACATTCGCGACGAGATCTCCGGCGGCGCCAAAGCCATGGTCGCGGTGACGTTCTCCATGGACCCGGAATCCCCGGGGTTCGAGGCGCTGCGCCTGGAGTTCCTGGAGCGCTACCTCGTGGGTTGCGCGGTGCACAGCAAACTCTTCGACGGCATGGGCGAGCTGCTGGCCGACATCGAGAAGGCCAACCTGATCTGGGGCGTGGTCACCAACAAGCCGCTGCGGTTTGCCGAACCGATCATGCAACAGCTGGGGCTGGCCGAGCGCTCGGCGCTGCTGATCTGCCCGGACCATGTGAAGAACAGCAAACCGGACCCGGAGCCGTTGATCCTCGCGTGCAAGATGCTCGACCTGGACCCGGCCAGCGTGTTGTTCGTCGGTGATGATCTGCGGGATATCGAGTCGGGGCGTGATGCCGGCACCAAGACCGCCGCCGTGACCTACGGCTATATCCACCCGGACGATAACCCGCGGCATTGGGGCGCGGATGTGGTGGTGGATCATCCGCTGGAGTTGCGCAAAGTGCTGGATAGCGCGTTGTGTAGCTGCTGATCCGCTTTTCGTAGGAGCAAGGCTTGCCCGCGATAGCGGTTTCGAAGACGCCATCGCGGGCAAGCCTTGCTCCTACAGGGTTCGCTTTCTGATTTGTTGAGGTTTTTATGTTTGATTATTCCGCCCGCCCTGAATTGCTCAAGGACCGGGTCATCCTGGTCACCGGCGCCGGCCGTGGCATTGGCGCCGCCGCCGCAAAAACCTACGCCGCCCACGGTGCCACCGTGCTGTTGCTGGGCAAGACCGAAGCCAACCTGACTCAGGTCTACGACGAAATCGAAGCGGCCGGTCACCCGCAACCGGCGGTGATCCCGTTCAATCTGGAAACCGCCCTGCCCCATCAATACGATGAGTTGGCCGCGATGATCGAGACTGAATTCGGGCATCTCGACGGTTTGCTGCACAACGCCTCGATCATCGGCCCGCGCACGCCGATCGAGCAGTTGTCCGGTGAAAACTTCATGCGCGTCATGCACGTCAACGTCAACGCCATGTTCATGCTCACCAGCACCCTGCTGCCGCTGCTGAAGCTGTCGCAGGATGCTTCGGTGGTGTTCACCTCCAGCAGCGTCGGACGCAAGGGCCGGGCGTACTGGGGCGCGTACGGCGTCTCCAAGTTTGCCACCGAAGGGCTGATGCAAACCCTGGCCGACGAAGTCGACACCGTGGCACCGGTGCGTTCCAACAGCATCAACCCCGGCGCCACCCGCACCAGCATGCGCGCCCAGGCTTATCCGGGGGAAAACCCGCTGAACAACCCGACGCCCGAGGAGATCATGCCGGTCTATCTGTACCTGATGGGGCCGGACAGCACGGGCATCAATGGCCAGGCGTTCAACGCTCAGTAACGCCGCACGTCGCTTTTGTGCCGCGGCATTTAATTGCCGCGGCATGCCGGATCCGCGTCAACTCCCGCCCTTTACAGTCAAACAAATGCCGCTGCCTCCAGCGGCATTTTCTCAAAACCGCTCTAATCCAATGATTTGAAACAGTTTTTATCCGAATGAACCGAATGGCACGACTTTCGCTCTAATTTTGTTCAGACACGCAGTGTGACAGCAGCTGGCGGTGGCGCCTGAGTCGATAGGTTCCTTATCTTCGACAAAGCGGACTAAACTCGTACCAAATGTCCTACGGGACTGATGGACCAGTATGACGCGCAGCCCAAAGCCGCTCTCACCCAGCCTGTAAGACAGCCTTACTGCTTTAGGGGCTCACGCCATATGAAATCACCTTCCCAGACCAACGCAATTGACTTCGACAGTGCCAAATTGCAACGCCTGGGCTTTGGTCAGCAGCCTCCTCTCCTGGAGCGGCCGGTCAGCCTCGCGCAATTGCGCCAGCAACTGGGCATGCAACTGCAAACCAGTCTTGAGCCGCAACGCATTCTCGGGCTCTTTTTCCGCGAAATTCAGCGCCTTGTGCCTCTGGATGCCTTGAGCTACCAGCACAAGACGAGTGACTTGCGCCTGGAATTCGGCCAGCGCGGTCATCATTCGGTCAGCTATAGCCTGAGCCATGAAGGTGAACATCTGGGTGAGTTGGTGTTCCGCCGCAATCAGCGTTTTAACGAGCAGGAACAGGGCAACCTGGAGTCGCTGTTGTCGGCGCTGCTCTATCCGATGCGCAATGCCCTGCTCTACCGCGTCGCAACCCAAAGCGCCCTGCGCGACCCACTCACCGGCACCGGCAACCGCGTCGCCATGGATCAGACTCTGCAACGGGAAATCGACATGGCGCACCGGCATCGCCAGCCGTTGTCGTTGCTGATGCTGGATATCGACCACTTTAAACGGGTCAATGACAGCCACGGCCACAGTGCTGGCGATGAAGTGCTCAAGGCGGTTGCCGCCTCGATCAAGGGCCAGTTGCGCAACGTGGACATGGTGTTCCGTTTTGGTGGCGAGGAGTTTTTGATCCTGCTGTCCAACACCAGCCGGGAAGCGGCGGCGATGGTGGGCGAACGCCTGCGGTTTGCAGCTCAGGCCCAGGATTATCACGCTGATGGCCGGGTGATTGAGCTGACGGTCAGCCTTGGTTGCTCGACGTTGCTGCCGGGCGAGTCGGCCGAGAGTTTGCTGCGTCGCGCTGACAGCGCGCTGTATGTGGCCAAGCGCGAGGGGCGTAATCGGTTGGCGATGGCGGGGTAATACCTGAACAGGCCCGTGTAGGCGCTGCCGAAGGCTGCGCCTACACGGGTTGACGACGTTTAGCTTTCCGCCAATGCCATCCGCTCGCGAGCGACCGGCACTCGTTCCGCGTGTTCCTGCTGCATGCAGCGCTCCAGGAACAGGAACATGTAGTCGTAGCTCTTGCACACGGCCTGGCGCAGTTCCACTTGCAGGGCTTTGCTCGGATTGGTGCCGGCCAGGGTGCAGATGATTTCCAGCGCTTCCCACGGGTGGGCATCGTCGTACTGGGCGTGCATCTTCAACCACTTCATCGCCCGCTTGCGATCCTCCTCGGGGAACGCTGCCGCGTACACACCCGTGGAACACACCAGCGCCGACCACTCCCCGGTCGCGCCTTCAATGGCGTAGTTGGTCGCAGCGATGGCCACGATCAGCGAATCCGCCGAACTGGTGTGCCAGCACCAGTGACTCAAGGCGTGCAGTTCCGGCGCAACTTGCTGGGCTTGCAGATCTTCCAGGCTGACACCGTGAGCCCGGCTCCAGTGCACCCAGTAATCGGCGTGATTGAGTTCGACACGAATGTTACGCATCAGCCAGCGCCGCGCCATGTCTTCGCCGGGGTGGCGAGCAAAGCGGGTCTTGGTGAGATTCTGTGCCATATATAAAGCGAACTGCTCAACGACGGGCCAGCCACCTATCAGGTACTGGCGCATGGTTTTTGCGCTGAGTTTGTTATCTCGCATGCGCTGATACAGTTCGTGTTCGACAACCCGGCGTTTGCTCTCGCTGCAATCCTGGATCAACTGTTGGGCCCAGGCGGGATAACTTGCAGCTTCCATGAGTGGTCCGGTTCGGTTGAATGTGTCGATCACTGTTCGGCTCCTTTTGATTTGTGATTGTAATGATCAGCAAGAGATTTCAACGGAACGTGCCAGGCGCCTTGAATAACAGCGGTTGCGGTCTGGCGGGACGACTTTGCAAACTGTCGCAGGTAAACAATTGCGGGCGTTCGATGACATACCCTTGAGCGTAATCGACACCGATCTCGAGCAAGGCCTGCTCGATCTGAGGTGTCTCGACAAACTCGGCAATGGTGCGCTTACCCATGACATGGCCGATGTGGTTTATCACCTCGACCATAGCGCGGTTAATCGGGTCGTCCAGCATGTCCTTTACGAAACTCCCGTCGATCTTCAAGAAGTCTACAGGTAAATGTTTCAAGTAAGCGAACGAGGACATTCCGGCGCAGAAGTCATCAAGTGAGAAGTGGCAACCTAAACCTTTGAGTTCATTAATAAATCTGATTGCACTTCCTAAATTCGAAATAGCGCTGGTTTCTGTAATTTCAAAACAAATCATTTCCGGAGGAATAGCGTAAGTAACAAACTGTTCACGCAAGAAGTCCAGGAACGCCTCATCTCCGATAGTAATGCCTGAAAGATTAATCGCACACATGGCCAACGGGCCTTTACGTTGTTCGGCAATACATTGGGCAATGATCTTGAAAACGTTCTCTACCACCCAACGATCCAGCGACGTCATCAGGCCATAACGCTCGGCCGCCGGAATGAAACTGTCAGGCAAAATCATCCGCCCGGCCTCGTCATGCAGGCGCAGCAGTATTTCGATGTGTCCGCCCTGTTCGACATGGCCCAGCGGCGCAATTTCCTGGGCGTACAGGCAGAAACGGTTCTCTTCCAGGGCCATGTGCAGACGCTGGACCCAAGCCATCTCGCCAAAGCGCAGGGACAGTTCCGAATCGTCGGCGTGGTAGACCTGAACCCGGTTGCGGCCCTTTTCCTTGGCCATGTAACAGGCCATATCGGCGGCGCGCAGCGAGGTTTCAAGGGTGGTCGGCGTCTGGGCGATATGGACCAGGCCGATGCTCACGGTGGTCAGGAACGGCCGCCCCTTCCACACAAAGTGCAGGTTTTGCACGGTCTGGCGCAGCACTTCGGCGATTTTTTCCGCGTGTTCCGGTGCGCAGTTCTCCAGCAGGATGCCGAACTCGTCACCGCCCAGCCGGGCCAGGGTGTCGCCTTCACGCAGGCCGGATTGCAGCAACGCGCAGATATGCCGCAGCAGTTCATCCCCCGCCGCATGGCCGCAGGTGTCGTTGACCAATTTGAACTGGTCCAGGTCGAGGAACATCAAGGCATGCCGCCCCGACTGGCGCGTCAGGTTATGCAGCGCCTGCTCCAGGCGATATTCGAATTCGCGACGGTTCGCCAACCCGGTCAAGGCGTCGTGGGTCGCTTGCCAGGACAGGTTGGCGATGTATTGCCGTTCCTGGGTCATGTCGTGCAGCACCAGCACCGTGCCGCTGACCTTGCCGGCATTGCGGATCGGCGCGCCGACCAGAGTCACCGACACGGTGCTGCCATCCAGGCGCTGGATCAGTTTGGAATGTTCGCTGCCGCCGCTGAGCTGACCACTGAGGATGTGTTCGATCAGGGTAAAGCCGTCGGCCTGGGCATTCTCGTCCAGCAGATTGAACAGCGCCGCCAGGGGCAGGCCGGTGGCCTGTTCGGCTTTCCAGTGGGTCATGGCCTCGGCGGCCGGGTTCATGTAGGCAATCGCCCCTTCGACATCCGTGGTGATCACGCCATCGCCAATCGACTGCAAGGTGATCTGCGCCCGGTCCTTCTCCAGTTGCAGGGCCTCGGCGAAGGCATGCCGTTGCTTGAGCAGTTTGTGGGTGCGCAGCAACGCCAACACGATCAGCCCCAGCGCCGTGGCCAGGTTGGTCACCAGCAACAGCCGCAGAATCACCCGCGAGCCCTCGCCCAACGCATCGCTAAACGCCTTGGCGGCCGGGGTCACGCCGTCGTTGATCGCAAAAATCTGGTCTTTCCAGCGCTTGATGTCGGTAGCGGTAGCCTGATTGTCGACGACTTGCTGGTGCATCTCCCGGGCGACGTCATCCAGTCGTACCAGATAAGAGTCGCCCACTGTCCAGAGATCAATGGCTTTTTCCAGATAACTGAAATGCCGGAAGTTCAAGTACAGCCAGATAACGCTGGAAACGTCGTCCGGATGATTACCCCCCTTGAGAATCCCCACCCGTGCCGCTTCAAGATCCGGAGGCTGTTTGTCCAGCGCCACGCGCAACTCATGCCCGCCTTGGGGCACGGCAATGGCGTTCTGGTATTTGCGGAAAATCGCCTCGTCGCGACTGTCGGCGTAGAGGTTGAGGTAATAGATGGCGTCTTTCTGGCCCTTGGACCAGAGGCTTTCCCCGGCCACATAGCCGCGCACCGCCGACAGCACGTACAGGCTGACGCCACCGAGCAACGCTTGAAACAGCACCACGGCGATAAACGGCCAGACGATGCCCAACAATCGTGGCGTTCCGAGAGTCCGTTTTGGCTTCATGAGGTCCCTTGCATAGGTACTGCCTGATCATCATCCAGATCAAACCGCTCCCGCAAGACTAGGAGGCGATCCCCGTCCCCGCAAGGACGCGTTCGTTCCGGCGCGGGCAAGTTTGCACCAATAACCGGTTTTCGACGCAATTCGGGCAAAAACAGAGGAATTCCAAGGGAAGCTTCTGCGCAATAACTATGTACAGCCCGGCGCTGAAATAGATCGCTTGTAATCGAGCCCGAATGCCGTTGCCCGCTGCAACGCGCAACTCAATCGACTATCAAGAGATCAATACGTTCATGCAAATGATGACGCCGAGTGGCCTGTACCCTCCTACTAATCCTTCCCCAGCCGAACTGCACACAGGGCAGTTGCAAGACTACGAACTCATGCTGTCCGCCATGCGCGAGCCGCAGGCAACTGTAAATCTGAACAATTTGATCCTGATCGGGCCCTTTTCACCCTTACACCGGGTAAGCGAGGACGGATTGAATGCGTTATGGCATGTGTTGCGCGATCGAGACTACATCGATATGTGCTCAAGACTGCACATCAGGCATGGCGCACTGAGTGTGACCCTCGAAGGACAGACCTATGTGTACCAAGGCTATAAAGACTCGGGAGAGCGAATCACGCTGGATCTGACGCAAAACGCAAGATGGCATGCGCTGACCCCGCTTATCGAACGGGCGGCTGCTTTATTGGGCGGGCAGATCAACGCCAATCGCAGGATCACGCTGGGCAGGATGTGCTGGTTTTACGGCCTCCTGCCCTGGCAGCCACGACATCCGCAGGAACATCCCGGCGCCATACGGGCCCTGCAAGAAAAGATCGCCAGTCACCAGCTAAGGCTGGAGGACGACTTCGAAGTCCTGGCGCTGAGGCGCCGCCCCACCGATGCCGACCGTGCCACGTTCCGGGCCCGTCGGCGCAGCTCAGCCGATCCCCTGCAAGTGGACACTGAAAAGGTCCATGCGCAAATCATCCGCGCCGAAATCATCGACACCGTCGACCAATTCCTGGCCGATCGAGGCGCATCGTCGCTGTCCTTCCTGACCGATGCGATTCTCGCTGAAGCGACCCTCGAACAGGTTCGGGGGTGCCCTTCCGTTTACCTGCAAAACATCCTGCACAGCGCTGAAGCCGAGAACCTCGGAACGCTCCTGCTGTCGGCACTGGATTGGTACGGCGGGGAAATCGGTGAAGAAACTTCACCAGGCATTCGTACCTGGCTGATCGCCCAGGCGCTGCAAATCTGGCTGGCGGGACCTGCCGACGATCCGCAACGAATCGCCGGTTATGACTGGCAAGCACGCGAACACTGGGGCAAAAGTTATCAAGTGATCCGGGCCGAGTTTGAAAGCCACCTGCTCACATCACAACGTGCCTCGTCGGCCAAAGAAGCGATCGTGATCGCGCGCCTGTTCCTCTCCAGGTTTCCCTCGGAGTTTCGGGTCACTGGCATTCCTGCTGATCTGGCCTACAGAAGTTCGTTGGTATGGGTCAACTTCCTCACTGGCGTCAATTTGATCAAGGCGAGCGATGCCCGATCACTGGACAGAATGACCTTCCAGCAACTGGTCAACCTGCCGAGCATACTCTGCGAAGAGGCGACGAAAGACATCCTGACGTTCATCAGCCTGGCGAGGCTGCAGCCGACATTGGACTGGGCGCAAACCTACGGCGTCATTGCGCATTTACCCCATGAGCCGTATGCGGCAACAGACATTGAGCAAGCGCTGACGGCCTTCGAGCAATACAGCGACGATCTGACAAAAGCCTCTGTCCAGATCGACAAGAAGGTGCCCGAGCGCCTGGCTATCAGTAAAAGAGAAATGGAAACGCTTTTCGGCAAAAACGGCTTTAACACCGATGGCAGGCAACTGGCTAAGAAGCTGTATCCGCCGCTTTTCGTTTCTCGTGACATCCCCTACCTCGAAGGCAAGGGTTATGACATCTACTCGTTTCTCGACGTATTGGCGGCTGGCAAGTTTGATCAGCAGGAAGAATGGTTTGTTACGGACATCGACGGCAGTACTGTCAGCCAGCAATGGATTCAAATTGACGAACATCGAACGATAGAAACCAACGGTCCGTTGCCGGCCCCCGGCGGCTCATTTGCAGGAACGCGCCGGGTCTGGCCGCCGAAGGCCAAGCTGGTGTTGCCAGACGTCAAGGCGCTGTTCGACGTAGAGTTCATGCGCTATTTGACGGACACGACAGACGCCTATGCCACGCTGATCAAAAGCCTGCTGGCATCCCTTCCCTACAACGACCGCCTGGCCCTGGAGTTCGGTGAAGTCAAGATTTACTCCCTGAGAAAGGAAACGAAGGGCATCGAGGCCCAACATGAAACGGCGGAAATGATATTGCCACTCCGGGCTCGCAATGGCCTGATTTTGCAGGCA
The DNA here is from genome assembly GCF_055179735.1 of Pseudomonas sp. Emmai. NCBI lineage: Bacteria > Pseudomonadati > Pseudomonadota > Gammaproteobacteria > Pseudomonadales > Pseudomonadaceae > Pseudomonas > Pseudomonas sp. Emmai. The sequence goes on from NZ_CM143685.1 coordinate 5,405,608, forward strand.
ACCCTCGACGAACACGTCACCCATTACGAACTGCTGCCCAGGGCGGGCGTCATGCGCCGCATCGAAAAACTGGACCCGGCGCTTTTTGGTGGCCAACTCGAGACTGAACGCTGGAGCTTGCGGAACGCCTCAAGCGTTCGCGTCGATGTTATGCGCCACAAGGATTTACCGTTCGATTGGGAGGCCCATTCAACCGGAAGCGCGCCGAACGCCGCAGCACGTTGCCAAGCCATTCTCGAACAATTGGGTGATACGCTCGACGCCGTCGTTTACGCGAAAGATCCCTCAGCACCTGCAGCGCAAACACTCTCCTCCGAGCGCACGGTGAGCATCAGCCGTGTTATCGCAACTCAACTGCTGTTCATAGACCCAAAGACGCTACGCGACGCCGCCAATGGCATCACGCAATTTGATCTAGACACTGAGTGGTACAAAAACGTCGTCGCGCTGACCAAGGCGTTCGTTCCGTTTTGGAGCAGCATCGAAGATCTGATTTCAGGCGACAGGATGCGCTTGATCAACGGTTCGTTTGGTCTGTTTACCGACGCCATTTCATTTTTCATACCGGTCGGCAAGTTTGCTTCGGGTTCGTTGCGACTGATGACCCAGACGGGCCGATCAACACTGCGGGCCGCCCTGCCATCATTCAAACAGCTGACGATGGAGTTGGTGGTGTCGATTCTGGGAGCGCTGAACCCGCTGGATGGCCCGCTCGCCCTGCTGACCGGATTGGGCACTGCCACGGTGAAACTGGCCCGGGCCGGTCGATTCAAAGTCTTGGAGCTGATGGGCAGAGCGGGCCGCTACGATTTCGTGAACAGTCGCCCCCAGATCCGTGACGCAGGACATTGGAATCCGTTGGTGAACGGTGATGAATTAGCCCGGGTAAAAGGCATTGACGACGTGCCGGTGCGCAATCTGGCAAACGCTGGCAAGTCGGACTACCGCCTGATCGATCCGCTATCGTCCAGGCTGTTCGGCCCGACCTTGGCGACCAAGGCCGGAGAACTTTCGCCGGGACGCTCTCACTACCGCCTCCTGGAAAAAACCGACAGCCATCTGATCGTTGAGCTCTCGAAAAAAAGCCAGGTCAGGGAGGTGTTCGAGGTCGATGGGCGCACCACCGTGTTTATTGACGATGTGGCGTATCGGCTGGAGAACGATACGCTGTGTCGCGCCGACAGCTTCACGATCGAACAGACCTACAAAAAGTTGCCTTGCCGCGTACGACGCGCCGGAGATCCCGTTACCTGCCAGACACAGTACGTCAACAGCCTCACCCCGGCCCCCACCCCCAAACAGGGAGTATTCGATGAAACCAACAGTTGGGCCCCCTGGTTCGGGGACAGCCACTACACGCCGGCCCCAAACAGAGCACCATTGAGTATCTCCGCACTCGCGGCACATTCAACGCTGAAAGGGACGATGGAGTTTCAGACGGGTATTTATGGGCGAGTCAAAATCAGCGTCCCGGTCCCCGAGGGAGATTTTTTCCATACCTTCAACTCCGGCGCCACGATCGTCGAAGCGAAGGACGGCTCAAGGCATTACGTATTCACACGGTTGGATGCGGGGGACTTTTACGTTGCCGAACGCCTGAAAGGCCAAAGCGTGCAGCAATTGTTGACCTTCAGGAAAGCCACAACCCTCGCAGAAGGGCTTCTGGAAGAATTGCGGGTGGTCTACACCGGCTCTCTCCAAGCCAACAACATGGCGCGCTTCTACGGCATCGAAGCCGTCGAGCGCGCCATGAAAACCATGGAGGACATCGCCATTCCCATCGGCGGTCACACCTATCCGCCCGATACGCTCAAATGGTTGACTGTCGATACCAGCCCCGGTGAGGCGGTATTGTTCGACCATTCGACGCGCATGATCGTCGCCACCCAACCAAAAGGTGCAACGTCCTGGTCACGCAGTACGAATGCCTCGGAGGCCTTTCGTCAGAGAACCGCGGAGATCTTCGATGCACTGTTTATGGAAAAGGTGATCACACAAACGCCCAACAGCGCTTTGAAGATCGATAAGACGATGAGAACGCTTCATAGCATGCTCCCTCGTGGCAAGCGATCCAGGAATCCCAGGAACATCGCCTATGCGGAAGTCACGACCGCGTCAGGCACTCGCGAGGTATACGTCAGTGTTTCGGGGGCTCAAGGGATCACCGGACAGCTTCCGCTATTCAAGCAAAACTTCGGCGCAGATCAGGTCACCATGGGGGAAACCACTTACTTCAATATCGACATGAACCAGTCGTTTTCCAGCACCTCTCTGGACGTAACCGCCGAGGGCAAGCTGCTCGCCGTGCCGCGCACTATCGATGACATTGGCACTTACCGTCCGGAGCTGACCAGCCGACCGACCTCACTGGACAGCGAAAGCAAGTTGATCAGCGTGATCCGTGCCAAGTACCCGGACAGTGAATCGATCCAGTCGGTCAATGTCGCCACAACCATGGCGCCATGCGATTCCTGCTCGGTGGTGATGAAGCAGTTCGCCTACGACGGCGGGGAAAATGCACTGGAGGTCCTGTGGAAATGACCTACAACTGCTGCAAATGCCCATAAAGCTTGGCGTACAACCCACCATCGGCAATCAGTTGCTGATGGTCGCCATCCTCGGCAATGCGCCCGCCATCGAACACCAGCACGCGGTCGGCCTGTTTCACCGCTGACAGCCGATGGGCAATGATCAGCGTGGTGCGTTCACTGAGGAAGCGCGCCAGGGCTTCATGCAGGTTGTATTCGGTGGCGGCGTCCAGCGCCGAGGTGGCTTCGTCGAGGATTACCACTTTCGGCTGGGCCAACACCATTCGAGCAATGGCCAGGCGTTGGCGCTGGCCGCCGGACAGGCGCACGCCGGAACGCCCGACCACGCTGTCCAGGCCTTGGGGCAAGCCGCGCACGGTGCCATCGAGTTGGGCGATTTCCAGGGCCTGCCAGCACGCTTCGTCGCTGCGCTCGCGACCCATGGTCAGGTTGGCGCGGATGGTGTCGTTGAACAGCGCCGGATGCTGCAGCACCACCGCGACATTCTCCCGCACCGTTTCCAGGCCGATTTCCTGCTGCGTCGCACCGCCGAAACGAATGGTCCCGGCCAGCGGCGTGTACAGGCCCAGCAGCAATTGCACCAAGGTACTTTTGCCGCCACCGCTGGCGCCGACAATCGCGACTTTTTCACCGGGGGCGATGGACAGGTTCATCTGGTCCAGCACCAGCTCGTCGCCGTAGCTGAAACTCAGGCCCTGCACCTCGATACCCACGGTGTTGCGGCCCTGGAACGGATCAACGCCACCGGGGTATTGCGGCTCATCGGCCCGGGCCAGCAACTCGTTGATCCGCGACAGCGCGCCACCGGCGGCGTAGTAGGCGTATTGCAGGTTCAGCAGCTGTTCCACCGGACCGATCATGAACCACAGGTAGCTGAACACCGCGAGCATCTGGCCGATGGACAGGTCGGAGAACAACACCGTAAGCATCGCCGCCGCGCGGAAAATATCGATGCCGAACTGGAACAACAAGCCACTGGCGCGGTTCGAGGCATCGGTTTTCCACTGCGAGTTGACTGCGTAATCCCGCACTTCCCGGGCCCGTTGGCCGAGGCGTCCGAGGAAGAAGCCCTGGCGGTTGCCGGCGCGTACTTCCTGGATCGAATCCAGGGTTTCGGTCAGGGCCTGGGTGAAGCGCGAGGTGCTGTCGTTCTCCAGTTTTTTCAGGTGCTTGACCCGTTTGCCCAACTGCACCGTGGCGTAGATCACCAACGGATTGAACAGCATGATCAGCAGCGCCAGTTTCCAGTGCATCCACACCAGAATGCTCGCAGTGCCGACCAGGGTCAGCATGGCCACGAGGAAACGGCTGAGGGTTTCACCGACGAATTTGTCCAGGGTGTCGAGGTCGGTGACCAGGTGCGTGGTCACCGTGCCGCTGCCCAGGCTTTCGTATTCGCCGAGGGAGATGCGCTTGAGCCGTTCGATCAGGCGCACGCGAATGCGATAGACGATGTCCTTGGCCAGCGCCGCGAACAACTTGGCCTGGACCACGTTGAACAGCAATGCGCCGCAACGCAGGACAAAGGTCACCAGCAACATCAGGCCGATGTAGCCGGCGGCTTTCTGCCAAGCGTCGGGCAAGGCGTGATTCATGATTTTCAGCGCGGAATCGCCGTGCCCCAGCAGCACTTCGTCGACCAGCAACGGCAGCAGCAACGGAATCGGCACGCTGCACAAGGTCGCCAGCACAGCCACGCCGTTGGCAATCCACAGGGATTTTTTGTGATGCAGGGCCAGTCGGCGGATTTCCGCCCAGCTCAGTCGATCGACACGCGGGGCTGCGGGTGCATCATCGGGCAGATCATGCACAGGCAGCGCGCTCCAGCCAGCGGCCGAGCAGCGGTGACAGGACACTCAAGGGTTGATAGCCATTGGTCAGCAGCGCCAGTTGCCCGTCGCGCTCGGCCAGCAAGGTCGGGAACCCGGCGATGCCCAGGTCCTGGACCCAGGTGAAATCGGCGGCGGTGGCGGCGTGTTGATCGGCGCGGTCGAACGCGGCGGCGAATTCGATGCGTGGTACCCCGGCCTGCTCCGCCAGTTCCACCAGGACGCTGGCGTGGGTGACGTCGCGACCTTCGGCATAGAACGCATGCTGGATCAGCCCGAGCAGTTTCCACGCGCAATCCGGCGCCAGGCTGCGCGCCGTCACCAGCGCCCGGCAAGCGGGCTCGGTGTCGTAGACAAAACCGTCGGGCAAGGCGCCTTCGCGTTTGAACGGCTGGCCGGTGGCCTCGGTGACCGCCTGCCAGTGCTCAAGAATGTAGCGCCGGGTGGTCGGCTCCAGGGCCGCGCCGCTGCCGGTGCGCAAGCCGCCCACCACCAGATGCAACTCCACGCCCGCTGCCTGTGCCTGCTCGACCAGCGCTTCAGCCACCGGCGCGAAGCCCCAGCACCAGGAACACATCGGGTCCATCACATAGAGCAGGCGAGCAGACATGATTCAAGCCTCGGCAGGGGTTTGCTTGTAGTTGTAACCGATCGGGTGCGGCAGGTTGCGCGCCTTGGCCAATTCGATCTGCTTCTGCCGATCAATGGCGCTGCGACGGGTTTTCTCACTCAGCGTATCCCAGCAATGCGGGCAACTGATGCCCGCCACATAGTGCTCGGACGTGCGGTCTTCGACGCTGATCGGTGTACGACAGGCATGACATTGATCGTAGTCGCCTTCGCTCAAGTCGTGACGCACGGTCACGCGGTTGTCGAAGACGAAGCAGTCGCCCTGCCACTTGGTCTCTTCCTGCGGCACCTCTTCGAGGTACTTCAGGATGCCGCCCTTGAGGTGATACACCTCGTCGAAGCCCTGGCTGAGCATGAAGCTCGACGCCTTTTCGCAACGAATGCCGCCGGTGCAGAACATCGCGACTTTCTTGTGCACGGCCGGGTCGAAGTGCTCTTTGATGTAGTCGGGGAATTCGCGAAAACTGGTGGTTTTCGGATCGATGGCGCCTTCGAAGGTGCCGATCGCCACTTCGTAGTCGTTGCGGGTGTCGATCAGCAGCACTTGCGGGTCGCTGATCAGCGCGTTCCAGTTCTGTGGCTCGACGTAGGTGCCGACAGTTTTGTTCGGGTCCACGCCTTCGACGCCGAGGGTGACGATTTCTTTCTTGAGCTTGACCTTGGTGCGGTAGAACGGCTGGTCGTCGCAGTACGACTCTTTGTGGTCGATGTCGTCCATGCGCGGGTCGTTCTTGAGCCAGGCCATCAGCCCGTCAATGCCTTCGCGGCTGCCGGAGACGGTGCCGTTGATGCCTTCTTCGGCGATCAGCAGGGTGCCCTTGATGCCGTTGTCGACCATCGCTTGCAGCAATGGCTCACGCATCTCGACGTAGTTTTCCAGGGTGACGAACTTATACAGTGCCGCCACAACAGCCCATCAATCCTGCTGGAGCCGCGTCGATCTGTGCCCATTCTTCTGGCGTGTAGGCTTCGAGCGGCAAGCTATAAGCGGCAAGTTAAAGCCGCGCGCCTGATCTTGCAGCTCGAAGCTTGCAGCTGCTTTTTACTGCTTTCCTCCCGCACAGGTCGGCGAGGCGGGGGCCGCGTCGATCTGTGCCCATTCTTCTGGCGTGTAGGTATGCAGCGCCAACGCATGAAACTCACCCATCAGCTCGCCCAGAGTGCCGTAGACCTTCTGGTGACGCTTGACGCGATTGAGGCCCTCAAACTGCTGGCTGACGACCACCGCCTTGAAGTGGGTTTGCAACCCACGGCTGTGCATGTGGCTTTCATCCAGCACTTGCAGGTGCTCGGGCTGCAACAGCCCCAGCGTTGATTCGATGCGTTGTTGCATGGTCATACTCGACTCCGCTTAAGGCTTTTTCTTGACGGCAGGAGCAGCGGCGCCTTTAGGCTCCAGCTCGGCAGTCATGTCAGCCAGCAGTTTGTTGACCACTGGTACCGCGCTTTCGAGCTTGGCCTGGGTCATCTGGGCCGATTGCTGAGTCAGCTGCGGCATTTTTTCCAGGACTTTTTTACCCAGTGGCGACTGGTAGAACGCGACCAGGTCCTTGAGCTCGGATTCGCTGAAGTTGGTGGTGTAGAGCTTGACCATGTCAGGTTTCAGCTTGTTCCAGCCAATGGCCTGGTCCAGAGCGGCGTTGGCCTTGGCCTGGTAAGTTTCCAGCAGGGCTTTTTTCGATTCGGGGGCTTTGGTCTGCTCAAATCGCTGAGCGAACATTTGCTGCACTTGCATGTACACCGGAGTGCCCAATTTGTCAGCGTGCGCCAGGGTCAGGAAAGCTTCGGCACTGGCATTGTGGCTGGCGGTATCGGCAAAAACAGGGCCGCTGGCGCAAACCAGTGCAACCGCGGTACAGATGGCACGAAGACGAGTCATCGAGTTTCCTTTCTAGCAGGCGAGGTCGTTACCCCAAGGGCGACCATTCTGCACCTAAAAAAGTGTGTCACTCAACCCCAAGCCTTGTCGGGCCTGAATTAGAGGGGTTGAATGGTCAAAAAACAGACTGATGGAACCACGGCCGACGATCACGGCCTAAACTGCGCAATCAGACCTACAGGAGTGTGAGCGATGAGCCGTATCGAAACCGACAGCCTTGGTGAAGTGAACGTCCCGGATGAAGCCTACTGGGGCGCACAGACCCAACGTTCGCTGATCAACTTCGCCATCGGCCAGGAACGCATGCCCCTGGCGGTGCTGCACGCCCTGGCGCTGATCAAGAAAGCCGCGGCCCGGGTCAATGACCGCAATGGCGACCTGCCGGCGGACATTGCCCGGCTGATCGAGCAAGCCGCCGACGAAGTACTCGACGGCAGCCATGACGACCAATTCCCGCTGGTGGTCTGGCAGACCGGCAGCGGCACCCAAAGCAACATGAACGTCAACGAAGTGATCGCCGGTCGCGCCAACGAACTGGCCGGCAACGCCCGCGGCGGCAAGTCGCCGGTGCACCCCAACGATCACGTCAACCGCTCCCAGAGTTCCAACGATTGCTTCCCCACCGCCATGCACATCGCCACGGTTCAAGCCGTGCAGCACAACTTGCTGCCGGCGATCAGCGAATTGTCGGGCGGCCTGGCCGAGTTGTCGGCGCGGCACATGAAGCTGGTCAAGACCGGCCGCACCCACATGATGGATGCGACACCGATCACCTTCGGCCAGGAGTTGTCGGCGTTTATCGCGCAGCTGGATTACGCCGAACGGGCGATCCGCAGCGCCCTGCCCCAGGTCTGCGAACTGGCCCAGGGCGGCACGGCGGTCGGCACCGGGCTGAACTCACCCCATGGATTTGGCGAAGCGATTGCCGCCGAACTGGCCGCGCTGTCCGGCCTGCCGTTTGTCACCGCACCGAACAAATTCGCCGCCCTCGCCGGCCATGAACCGCTGACCACGTTGTCCGGGGCGCTGAAAACCCTGGCCGTGACCCTGATGAAAATCGCCAACGACCTGCGCCTGCTCGGCTCCGGGCCACGGGCCGGTTTCGCCGAAGTGAAGCTGCCGGCCAACGAGCCGGGCAGTTCGATCATGCCCGGCAAGGTCAACCCGACCCAATGCGAAGCCCTGTCGATGCTGGCGTGCCAGGTGCTGGGCAACGACGTGTCCATCGGCTTTGCGGCGAGTCAGGGCCACCTGCAATTGAACGTGTTCAAACCGGTGATCATCCACAACCTGCTGCAATCGATCCGGCTACTGGCCGATGGGTGCAGCAACTTCCAGCAGCATTGCATTGCCGGGCTGGAGCCGGATGCGCAGAAAATGGCCGAACACCTGGAACGGGGCTTGATGCTGGTGACTGCGTTGAACCCGCACATTGGATACGACAAGTCGGCGGAGATCGCCAAGAAGGCCTACAGCGAAGGACTGACCTTGCGCGAGGCGGCGTTGCAATTGGGTTATCTGACCGATGAACAGTTCGATGCCTGGGTACGGCCGGAGAATATGCTGGAAGCGGGCGCCAAGGGTTGACCCCCTGAACTGATCGTTCCCACGCGTGGGAATGCCTCACCGGACGCTCTGCGTCCGCTTCAGTAGGGGCGCGGAGCGTCCCGGGCTGCATTCCCACGCGGAGCGTGGGAACGATCAATTAACTGACGGCCATCCGCTGACGCCGCGCCCGAAGCCCCGCCATTAACGAAGGCCCCAACGCCACCAGCGCCGACCCGACCACCACCAACACCGCCCCGCCATACCCCAGACCATTAATCGTCTCGGCGTGCACATATTCCGGCCACGCCCACGCCGCCCCCGCCACCGCCACAAATGTCACCAGCGGCGTAATCGCCAGCGTCGCACTGACCCGCGAAGCCTCCCAGTGCGCCAGCGCTTCGGCAAACGCGCCATAAGCGATCAGCGTGTTCATGCAACACGCCAGCAGCAGCCAGCCTTGCCGCGGGCTCAGGCTCAGCGCCTCCAGTGGATGCACCCACGGCGTCAGCAGCAGCGCGCAGAACAGGTAAATCACCATCATCACCTGCAACGAGTTCCACACCGTCAGCAATTGCTTCTGGCCCAGGGCGTAAAACGTCCAGACCGTGGACGCCGCCAACACCATCAAGACGCCAGCGGTGTAGTCGGTGAGGGAGGTGAGCAGCTCCATGAGCCGCTGATTGAAAAACAGCCCGAAACCGATCAGCAGCACCAGCAGGCCAATGCCCTGCCCCACGCTGAATCGCTCCTTGAACACAAACAGGCTGGCGATCAGCAACATGATCGGGCCCATCTGCACCACCAGTTGCGCGGTGCCGGGGCTGAGCAGGTTCAGGCCCATCAGGTACAACACGTAGTTGCCGACCAGGCCGAGCACCGCCATCAGCACCAGCCAGCCGCCCTTGGGTCCGAGCACCTTGCGGCTCGGCAAGCGCCTGGTCGCCGCCAGATACAGGAACAGGCACCCGCCGGATACCGACAGGCGAAACCAGGTCACTGTCACCGGGTCCATCACTTCCAGCACCTGTTTGAGTTTGATCGGCAAAATGCCCCACAGCAGCGCCGTCAGCAGCGCCAGGAACAGTCCATACACCCAGCGACCCGATGAAATATGCATGCCGACCCCAAAGCCCAGTGACAAGAATCGTCATTCTAGGCCCGGCACCCGACGGCACACAGGGACAGTTACGCACCGGCCGCGAATGAAACTGTGCAGGTCGCAACGCTAAATTGACGCAGTGCCGTCGATCAGGTCGCCGGGCACTGCAAGTACTTCACACCTAAGCTCATTGGATCCGCAAACAGGACTTACCCTCAGGAGATCGCCATGTACGGCATGCGCGCCCAGGACAACGCCCCCGCCACGCACTTTCGCAGTGACCGGATGTGTCGTGTGAATGGGGAGTTGTATTTCAGCACCCGGGAAAACACCCTTGAAGGGCCGTTTGATAACCCCGAGGCGGCGGCGCGGGAGATACAGGCGTATATCGAGCGGATGCAGATTCAGAGCAAAAACCGGTAGACCTGTGGCGAGGGAGCTTGCTCCCGCTGGGGTGCGAAGCGCCCCCAAAGAATGGGACTGCTGCGCACTCCAACGGGAGCAAGCTCCCTCGCCACAAAAGCATTCAATCCAGGTTAACGCACCGCCTCAAACAACCCCGTCGCCCCCATCCCGCCCCCCACGCACATGGTCACCACGCCATAACGCAATTGGCGCCGCTGCAACTCGCGCACGAGATGCCCGACCTGCCGCGACCCGGTCATGCCGAACGGGTGGCCGATGGAAATCGACCCGCCATTGACGTTGTACTTCGCGTTATCGATTTCCAGTCGATTACGGCTGTACAGGCACTGGGAAGCGAACGCTTCGTTGAGTTCCCACAGGTCGATATCAGCGATCTGCAAGCCCTTGGCCTTGAGCAACTTCGGCACCGAGAACACCGGGCCGATGCCCATTTCATCCGGCGCGCAACCGGCCACGGTGAACCCACGGAAGAACGCTTTCGGCTTCAAGCCCAACTCCAGGGCTTTTTCCAGGCTCATCACCAGCGTCATCGACGCGCCATCGGACAGTTGCGACGAGTTACCCGCCGTCACCGAACCGTCCTCGGCAAATACCGGATTCAAGCCGGCCAGGCTTTGCAGGGTGGTGTCCGGGCGGTTGCAGTCGTCGCGATCAACCATACCGTCGAGGATCTGCACCTGGCCGGTGGCCTTGTCTTCGACCCGGTATTTGACCGCCATCGGCACGATTTCATCGTCGAACAGGCCGGCAGCCTGGGCCTGGGCCGTGCGCTGCTGGCTCTGCAACGCATACAGATCCTGTTCTTCGCGGCTGACGTTGTAGCGGCGGGCGACGATTTCGGCGGTCTGGCCCATCGGGAAGTAGATGCCCGGCACCTGCTCTTTGAGCAGCGGGTTGATCAGGTTGTCGGTGTTGACGCTTTTCATGGTCAGGCTGATGGACTCGACGCCACCGGCGACGATGATGTCGCTGCACCCCGAGGCAATCTGGTTGGCGGCAATCGCGATGGCTTGCAGGCCCGAGGAACAGAAACGGTTGAGGGTCATGCCGGCGGTGCCGATGCCCAGGTGCGAGAGCACCGCGACGTTGCGTCCGATGTTGTAGCCCTGGGCGCCCTCGTTGGAGCCGGCGCCGACGATGCAATCCTCGACACTGGCCGGGTCGATGTCGTTGCGCGTGAGCAGCGCATTGACGCAATGGGCCGCCATGTCGTCCGGACGGGTCTGGTTGAACTTGCCGCGAAAGGACTTGGCCAGGCCGGTCCGTACGCTGTCGACGATCACCACTTCACGCATGGCATACCTCATTGTTGTGGTCGGTTGAGAGTGGACCGAGCATAAGTCCACCCCATTACCGACCGCGACAATCATTCACCCCGCGTATGCGCAACCATCGTTTCACTTCTTGTGCTTGCTGGCCTTCTTGTCGGCTTTTTCAAACGCCTCTTCCAGCGCCCGGTTGATGGTGCGCAACACCTTGATCCGCGCCCAGCGCTTGTCGTTGGCTTCCACCAGGGTCCAGGGCGAAATTTCGGTGCTGGTGCGATCGACCATGTCGCCGACCGCCGCGCGGTAAGCGTCCCACTTGTCGCGATTGCGCCAGTCGTCCTCGGTGATCTTGAAGCGCTTGAAGGGGATCTCTTCCCGGGCCTGGAAGCGCTCCAGTTGGGTCTGCTTGTCGATGGCCAGCCAGAACTTGACGACGATGACGTGCGACTCGGCGATCTGCTCTTCGAAATCGTTGATCTCGCTGTAGGCCCGCAGCCAATCCGCCGGCGGGCAGAACCCTTCGATGCGCTCCACCAGTACCCGGCCGTACCAGGAGCGGTCGAACACGGTGAATTTGCCCTTGGCCGGGAGGTGCCGCCAGAACCGCCACAGGTAAGGTTGCGCCCGCTCTTCTTCGGTCGGCGCGGCAATCGGCACGATGCTGTACTGGCGTGGGTCGAGGGCGGCCGCGACCCGACGGATCGCCCCGCCCTTGCCCGCCGCGTCATTGCCTTCGAACACCGCCACCAGGGCGTGCTGGCGCATGCGTTTGTCGCGCATCAGCCCGGAGAAACGCGCCTGCTCGGTAATCAGTTGTTCTTCGTAATCGTCCTTGTCCAGGCGCTGGGTCAGGTCGAGGCTGTCGAGCAGGTTGATTTGATCGATGTGGGTAGGCAACGGCGCGGCGTTGACCTTGTCGGGGTGGATCTTGGGCCGCTTGAGGGCATTCTGCAGACCTTCGAGCAGGATCTGGCCGACCACCAGACTGCGGTAATTCGGGTCCGCGCCTTCAATCACGTGCCACGGCGCGTAATCGCGGCTGGTTCGGCGCAACACGCGCTCGCCGTACTTGACGAATTTGTCGTAGGTTTTCGATTGCTGCCAGTCCAGCGGACTGATGCGCCAGCTGTGCAACGGATCGTCGGCAAGGGCCTTGAGCCGCGCTTTCATCTGTTTCTTGGAGAGGTGGAACCAGAACTTGAAGATCAGCGCGCCTTCGTCGCAGAGCATTTTCTCCATGCGCTCGGCCTGGTTGATCGCCTGATCCAGCACCGGGTCCTTGAACAAACCATGGACCCGCCCTTGCAACATCTGGCTGTACCAATTGCCGAAGAAAATCCCCATGCGGCCCTTGGCCGGCAGCATCCGCCAGTAGCGCCAGGCCGGTGGTCGCGCCAGTTCTTCGTCGGTTTGCTGGTCGAAGGTGCGCACCTCGATCAGGCGCGGGTCCATCCACTCGTTGAGCAACTTCACCGTCTCGCCCTTGCCGGCGCCTTCGATGCCGTTGATCAAAATAATCACCGGGAAGCGTTGCTGCTGCTGAAGTTCGAACTGCGCTTCGAGCAAGGCTTCACGCAGGATCGGCACTTCGGTGTCGTAGGTTTCTTTGTCGATGGCGTGACCGATTTCGGCAGATTCGAACATGGGCGGCTCCGTTCCTAGATTGAGCAAGACTAGCGGATTGACCTGATAGGTATCAGAGAAATTCCGTATGTCGTGAGGCTTATGGCTTGAGGCTTTTGACTTTGTGGCGAGGGAGCTTGCTCTCGCTCGGCTGCGAAGCAGTCGCGAAATCAGCCCACTCGGTTTACCTGACAAGTCGAGTTGTCTGGATTTGGGGTCGCTTCGCGACCCAGCGGGAGCAAGCTCCCTCGCCACAAAAGCCCAATGCTCTCTCACTTGTTTTCCCGCCACCTTGCCATGGATCAAGCGCCGCCCCACCGATCAGCTAGAATGCCCGCCTTGCCGTTGCCGAGCCTGCCATGAACCCTGAATTGCCCAACGCCCAGCTCGACTGGGACGACCAGGGACGCCCGTACTCGCGGGTGTTCGATGATGTGTATTTTTCCGACCTGTCCGGGCTGGAGGAAACCCGCTATGTGTTCATCGAACAAAACCGCCTGAAGGAGCGCTTCGCCGCGTTGCCCGCCGACGGGCGCCTGGTGATTGGCGAGACCGGGTTCGGCACCGGGTTGAATTTCCTCTGCGCCTGGCAACTGTTCGAAGAACAAGCGGTGGCCGGTGCGCGCCTGCATTTTGTCAGCGTGGAAAAGTACCCGTTGACCGCCCCGGACCTGCAACGGGCGCTGGCGTTGTGGCCGGAACTCAAGCCGTTCGCCGATCAATTGTTGGCCCAGTACGTGGCGATCCATCAAGGCTTTCAACGCCTCGTGCTGGATAACGGCCGGGTGACCCTGACCTTGCTGATCGGCGATGCGCTGGAACAGTTGCCGCAGCTGGATGCGCAAATCGACGCGTGGTTTCTCGACGGTTTTGCCCCGGCGAAAAACCCCGACATGTGGACCGCCGAGCTGTTCGCCGAACTGGCGCGCCTGGCCGCTCCCGATTCCACCATCAGTACCTTCACCAGCACCGGTTGGGTCCGGCGTTTGCTCAACGCAGCGGGCTTCAAGATGAAGCGCACGCCGGGCATCGGCCATAAATGGGAAATCCTGCGCGGTGCTTTTGTCGGTTGGCCTTCTGAGACACCGGCACCGACGCCTGCCAAGCCCTGGTTCGCTCGCCCTGCGCCACATAACGGCGAACGCCGCGCCCTGGTGATCGGCGCCGGGCTGGCCGGTTGCGCCAGTGCCGCCAGTCTCGCGGCGCGGGGTTGGCAGGTGCGGTTGCTGGAACGTCACGCCGATATCGCCCAGGAAGCTTCGGGCAATCCCCAAGGCGTGCTGTACCTGAAACTGTCCGCCCACGGCACGGCGTTATCGCAACTGATTGTCAGCGGTTTCGGCCATACCCGGCGGGTGCTCGAACAGTTGCAGCGCGGCGTCGACTGGGATGGCTGCGGCGTGCTGCAACTGGCGTTCAATGCCAAGGAAGGCGAGCGTCAGGCGCAATTGGCGGCGGCGTTTCCTGCCGACTTGCTGCACCTGCTGGATCAGCCCCACGCCGAGGCCCGGGCCGGTATTGCGCTGGCCCATGGTGGCTTGTTCTACCCCGAGGGTGGCTGGGTGCATCCGCCGGCGCTGTGCCAGTGGCAGGCTTCGCAACCCAATGTGCAATTGCTGACCCATCGCGATGTGCTGGAGTTGCGCAAGGTCGATGACCAGTGGCAAGCCTGGGACGGCGATACCCTGCTCGCCAGTGCTCCGGTGGTGGTGCTGGCCGGCGCCGCCGAGATCAAGCGTTTCGCACAAAGCGCCGACCTGCCGCTCAAACGCATTCGCGGGCAAATCACCCGGTTGGCACAAACCACCGAGAGCCAGAGTCTGGCCACGGTGGTTTGCGCCGAAGGTTACGTGGCGCCGGCACGCCTGGGCGAACACACCCTGGGCGCGAGCTTCGATTTCACCAGCGACGACCTGACACCGACCGCTGCCGAACACTTGGGCAACCTGCAATTGCTGGAAGAAATCTCCAGCGATCTGGTCACCCGCCTGCACGCCGATCAACTCGACGCCGAACAGCTGCAAGGTCGCGCCGCGTTCCGTTGCACCAGCCCCGATTACCTGCCCATCGTCGGACCACTCGCCGATGGCGAGGCGTTTAACCTGGCCTATGCCGCCCTGAGCAAGGACGCCCGGCAAGTGCCCGACGTCCCCTGCCCCTGGCTCGACGGTTTGTACGTCAACAGCGGCCACGGCTCACGGGGCTTGATCACCGCGCCGCTGTCCGGTGAGCTGCTGGCGGCGTGGCTGGACAACGAACCGTTGCCGTTGCCACGCAGCGTGGCCGAGGCCTGTCACCCGAATCGCTTTGCCTTGCGCCGGTTGATTCGCGGCAGTTGAGCAGACCGCAACAAGACCTGTAAACCCAGATCGACCCCTTCCATCGCCTCGTCGGTCAATCGCTCCAGCACTTGAGTCTCGCGGGGGAAAACCACCCGCGACACGGCGGTTGTGCCTACCGTCCGCAACACCCCGCCCCCGCTACTTATAACCGATCGATCTAAAACTCCCGCCAACCCACCGGGTCAGTTTCAGAGTACCCGCCGTTTTGGCGCGGACTCGAATGACCCTCCCCAACGGAAAAACCGGTAAGGACTTTATGTGCGGATTAGCTGGCGAGTTACGCTTTGATCATCAACCTGCGGACCTCGCGGCCGTTGAACGAATCACCCATCACCTGGCCCCTCGCGGCCCGGATGCCTGGGGTTTTCACAGCCAAGGGCCGATTGCCCTGGGCCATCGTCGCCTGAAAATCATGGACCTGTCGGACGGCTCGGCGCAGCCGATGATCGACAACCAACTGGGCCTGTCCCTGGCCTTCAACGGCGCGATCTACAACTTCCCGGAACTGCGCACCGAGCTTGAAGCGCTTGGCTATGCCTTCTATTCCGGCGGCGACACCGAAGTGCTGCTCAAGGGCTATCACGCCTGGGGCGAAGCATTGCTGCCCAAGCTGAACGGCATGTTTGCTTTCGCGATTTGGGAACGTGACGCCCAGCGCCTGTTCATCGCCCGTGACCGTCTCGGCGTGAAGCCGTTGTACCTGTCGCGTACTGGCCAACGCTTGCGCTTTGCCTCGGCTCTGCCGGCGCTGCTCAAGGGCGGCGATATCAGCCCGATGCTCGACCCGGTGGCGCTCAACCATTACCTGAATTTCCACGCGGTGGTCCCGGCCCCGCGCACCTTGATCGCCGGCATCGAGAAACTGCCGCCCGCGACCTGGATGCGCATCGAGGCGGATGGCACCACCGAGCAGAAAACCTGGTGGACCCTGCCCTACGGCCCCCACGCCGATGAGCTGAACCTGACCCTGGAAGACTGGCGCGACCGCGTGCTCGACAGCACCCGCGACGCCGTCGCCATCCGTCAGCGTGCCGCTGTCGATGTGGGCGTGCTGCTTTCGGGCGGTGTCGATTCGAGCATGCTCGTGGGTCTGTTGCGTGAAGTCGGGGTGGAAAACCTCTCGACCTTTTCCATCGGTTTCCAGGATGCCGGCGGCGAGCGCGGCGACGAGTTTCAGTACTCGGACCTGATCGCCAAGCACTACAACACCCAGCACCATCAACTGCGCATTCAGGAAAGCGAGATCATCGAGCAACTGCCCGCGGCGTTCCGCGCCATGAGCGAGCCGATGGTCAGCCATGACTGCATCGCCTTCTATCTGTTGTCCCGGGAAGTGGCCAAGCACTGCAAAGTGGTGCAAAGCGGCCAGGGCGCGGATGAGTTGTTCGCCGGTTATCACTGGTACCCGCAAGTGGACGGCGCCGCCGATCCGTACGCGGCGTATCGCGAGGCGTTCTTCGACCGCAGCTACGAGGACTACGCCGCCACCGTGCAGCCGAAATGGCTGACCGCGAATGACGCCGCTGGCGACTTCGTGAAGGAACATTTCGCACAACCCGGCGCCGATGCGGCGGTGGACAAAGCCCTGCGTCTGGACAGCACGATCATGCTGGTGGACGACCCGGTCAAACGCGTCGACAACATGACCATGGCCTGGGGCCTGGAAGCGCGTACGCCGTTTCTCGATTATCGCCTGGTGGAATTGTCGGCCCGGGTGCCGGGCAAATTCAAACTGCCGGACGGCGGCAAGCAAGTGTTGAAAGAAGCCGCGCGACTGGTCATCCCAAGCGAAGTGATCGACCGTAAAAAGGGCTACTTCCCGGTGCCCGGCCTCAAGCATTTGCAGGGCGACACGCTGAACTGGGTGCGCGAACTGCTGCTTGATCCAAGCCAGGATCGCGGCCTGTTCAACCCGGCCATGCTTGACCGCCTGCTGACCGATCCCCAAGGCCAGTTGACCCCGTTGCGCGGCTCCAAGCTGTGGCAATTGGCGGCGCTGAACCTGTGGCTCAGTGAACAAGGACTCTGATCGATGAAACCCCACGCCTCGGCTTATAGCCAACGCTTGTTGCGCGGTCAGTCCCCTTCCTACGAACGCTTGCAGGCGCGCCTGGCCGAAGACGGCAGCGAATTGAACGCCGCGCCGATTGCCGTGCATTGCGGTTGGGGCCGGTTGCTGATCGGCCATACCTTCCCCGATGCCGCGAGCATTGCCCAGGAGTTACTCAACGAGCGGCCCGGCGAGCGCGACATCGCCTTGTACGTCGCCGCGCCCCAGCAAGTGCTGGGGCTGGAACCGGCGCAGTTGTTCCTCGATCCGTCCGACACCTTGCGCCTGTGGTTCAGCGATTACCGCCAGTCGACCCGGGTGTTCCGTGGCTTTCGCATTCGCCGGGCCCAGAGCGAGGCTGATTGGCAGGCGATCAACCTGCTGTATCAGGCGCGCGGCATGTTGCCGATCGACCCGTCGTTGCTAACCCCGCGTCATATGGGCGGCCCGGTGTATTGGCTGGCGGAAGATGAAGACAGCGGCGCGATCATCGGCAGCGTCATGGGCCTCAATCACCACAAGGCCTACAACGACCCGGAAAACGGCAGCAGCCTCTGGTGCCTGGCGGTTGACCCGCATTGTTCGCGGCCCGGTGTCGGAGAAGTGTTGGTGCGGCACCTGATCGAACACTTTATGAGCCGGGGTCTGAGCTACCTCGACCTGTCGGTATTGCACGACAACCGCCAGGCGAAAAGCCTGTACGCCAAGCTCGGTTTTCGTAACCTCTCGACCTTCGCGATCAAGCGCAAGAACGGCATCAATCAGCCGTTGTTCCTTGGGCCGGGGCCGGAGGCCGAGTTCAATCCTTATGCGCGGATCATCGTCGAGGAAGCCCATCGGCGCGGCATTGATGTGCAGGTGGATGACGCCGACGCCGGGATGTTTACCCTCAGCCATGGCGGGCGCCGGGTGCGTTGCCGCGAGTCCCTGAGCGACCTGACCAGCGCTATCAGCATGAGCCTGTGTCAGGACAAAAGCCTGACCCACAAGGTGCTGAAGGCCGCCGGTTTGAACCTGCCCTCCCAGCAACTGGCGGGCAACGGCGACGACAACCTGGCGTTTCTCGACGAGCACGAACGGGTGGTGGTCAAGCCGCTGGACGGCGAACAGGGTCAAGGCGTGGCGGTGGATTTGCAGACCATTGAAGAGGTTCAGCAAGCTATCGAAGCGGCGCGCAAGTTTGATTCGCGGGTGTTGCTGGAAAGCTTCCACGAAGGCCTGGACCTGCGGATTGTGGTGATCGGTTTTGAAGTGGTCGCCGCCGCGATTCGGCGGCCGGCGGAAGTGGTCGGTGACGGCCAGCATTCCATCGGTGCGCTGATCGAAGCCCAGAGCCGACGCAGGCAAGCGGCTACCAGCGGCGAAAGCAAGATTCCGCTGGACCACGAAACCCAACGCACCTTGCAAGCGGCGGGTTACGACTACAACAGCATTCTGCCGGCGGGTGAGCATCTGTTCGTACGGCGCACGGCGAATCTGCATACCGGTGGCGTGCTGGAGGATGTCACCGCGATCCTGCATCCGACCCTGGTGGACGCCGCCGTGCGTGCGGCGCGGGCGCTGGATATCCCGATGGTCGGGCTCGACCTGATGGTGCCGGCGGCCGACCAGCCGGAGTATGTGTTTATCGAAGCCAATGAACGCGCCGGACTGGCGAATCATGAACCGCAGCCGACGGCGGAGCGGTTTGTGGATTTGTTGTTTCCCCATAGTCAGCCGGCGGTTTAACCCCCTTCATGATCGTTCCCACGCTCTGCGTGGGAATGACTCCTCGGACGCTCCGCGTCCGTCTTGGGACGCAGAGCGTCCCTGGCTGCATTCCCACGCAGAGCGTGGGAACGATCAGTCGTCACCTCATCAGGAGTTTCCATGACCAGCAAAATCCCCGAACCGGATCTCAACTATCTGCAAAAAGTCCTGCTGGAAATGCTCGCCATTCCCAGCCCGACCGGGTTCACCGACACCATCGTGCGTTACGTCGCCGAGCGGCTCGAAGAGCTGGGCATTCCGTTCGAGATGACCCGGCGCGGCACCATTCGCGCCACCCTCAAGGGCAAGAAGAACAGCCCCGATCGCGCGGTGTCCGCGCACTTGGACACCATCGGCGCAGCCGTGCGCGCGATAAAGGACAACGGGCGCCTGACCCTGGCCCCGGTCGGCTGCTGGTCCAGCCGGTTTGCCGAGGGCAGCCGGGTCAGCCTGTTTACCGACAACGGCGTGATCCGTGGCAGCGTATTGCCGTTGATGGCCTCCGGGCATGCGTTCAACACCGCTGTGGATGAGATGCCGATCAGTTGGGATCACGTCGAGTTGCGCCTGGATGCCTACTGCGCCACCCGCGCCGATTGCGATTCCCTGGGGATCAGTGTCGGCGATTTCGTTGCTTTCGACCCGTTGCCGGAGTTCACCGAAAGCGGCCATATCAGCGCTCGTCACCTCGATGACAAGGCCGGGGTGGCTGCACTGTTGGCGGCGATGAAAGCCATCATCGACAGCGGCGAAGAGCTGATGATCGATTGTCATCCGCTGTTCACCATTACCGAAGAAACCGGCAGTGGCGCGGCGGCCGCGTTGCCGTGGGATGTCAGCGAATTCGTCGGCATCGACATTGCGCCGGTTGCCCCGGGCCAGCATTCCAGCGAACACGCGGTCAGCGTGGCGATGCAGGATTCCGGCGGGCCGTATGACTATCACCTGTCGCGGCATCTGCTGCGGCTGGCCAGTGACAATGAATTGCCGGTGCGCCGCGACTTGTTCCGCTATTACTTCAGCGACGCCCATTCGGCGGTCACCGCCGGGCACGACATCCGCACCGCACTGCTGGCGTTTGGTTGCGACGCGACCCACGGCTATGAACGGACGCACATCGACAGCCTGGCGGCGCTCAGTCGCTTGCTCGGCGCGTATATCCTGAGCCCGCCGGTTTTTGCCAGCGACGCACAGCCGGCCAAGGGTTCACTGGACCGGTTCAGTCATCAGATCGAACATGACACGCAGATGGAAAGCGACACGCGGGTGCCGTCGGTGGATAGTCTGGTTGGGCAGCGCAACGACAGCTAAGTCCTGCGGTGTTTGAACAATCGCCTTCGCGGGCAAGCCTTGCTCCTACAGGTCTTGTGTTGACCTCGATATCCGGGCACGACACAAAACCTGTAGGAGCAAGGCTTGCCCGCGATGGCGTCAGATCAGGCAATGAAGAGCTCAGGCTAGCCGCAAAACCTCATTCGCCGTAGCATCGCGCCATTGTTTTAGCCGAGGTGCCTATGCTGATCCCTTACGACCAACTTGAAGTCGACACCCTGACCCGCCTGATCGAGGATTTCGTGACCCGCGACGGCACCGATAATGGCGACGACACGCCGCTGGAAACCCGCGTATTGCGCGTTCGCCAGGCACTGACCAAGGGCCAGGCACTGATCGTTTTCGACCCGGACAGCGAGCAATGCCAGTTGATGCTCAAGCACGACGTGCCCAAGCACCTGTTCGACTGATCGCCTAGCGTCCTTTGCTTTTCGCCCGTTTGATCTGGATGCGTTCGTAGACTTCGGCCCGATGCACATTGACGTCTTGGGGGGCTTCGACGCCGAAGCGCACGCTGCCGCCGTTGACCGCCAGAATGCGTACGGAAATGTTGTCACCGATGGAAATCAACTCGCCTACAACGCGACTGAGTACAAGCATGGCATTCGTCCTTCAGAGTTACCGGACCCTGAAGATGCCCCGCGCGTACTTGGGCTTCAATGCGTTGCGGGCAAATCAGTCCTGCCCTACAGCCCAGGACGTCGCAACCCTCAGACAACTCCTACAAACACCGTGAAATGAAGGACCGATCCTTCAGGACGCGGAGAAACGTGGGCCGAAAAGGATGACAGACGCGCCAATCACGCACAGCGCCACGCCGATCCAGTCCGAACCCAGCGGACGAATCCGCTCGACCACCGCCAGCCAGCCAATCGACGCAATGATGTAGATGCCACCGTAGGCGGCATAGGCGCGGCCGGCGTACGTGGCTTCGACCCGGGTCAGCAGCAAGGCGAACAGGGTCAGGCTCAGCAGCGCCGGGATGACCCACAGGGCACTTTTACCCTGGCGCAACCACATCCAGAAGGCGAAGCAACCGGCGATTTCGAACAGTGCGGCGAGAAAAAACCACAGGTAATTGAGCATGCAGGCGTCTCGTTTGGATGACCGATGGCGGCCACCCTAACGACGCGGGTGCCAGCGGGCAAGATCAGCCGGCGGTTTGTTTGGCCTTGGCGCGCATTTTGTCGGCCATGACGGTCATTTCGTTGTAGAGCAGTTGCGGGTTTTTCTGCTTGAGCGCCCACGCCATGCGTCCCTGTTCGTGGGGCAGGATCATGAATTCGCCGGCGGCCACTTGCGTGTAGATGTAGTCGGCAATGTCGGTGGCGGTGATCGGTGAGCTTTCCAGCAACTTGCCGACCTGGGCTTTCATGGCCGGGGTCGGGCCACGGAAGGAATCCAGCAAGTTGGTCTGGAAGAACGACGGGCAGACCACATGGACCCCGACTTCCTGCTGGGCCAATTCGATCAGCAAGCTTTCAGAGAGCGCCACCACACCGGCCTTGGCCACGTTGTAATTGCTCATGGCCGGCCCCTGCATCAGCGCGGCCATCGACGCGATGTTGATGATCTTGCCTTTGCTCTTTTCCAACAACGGCAGGAAGGCCTTGCAGCCTTTGACTACGCCCATCAGGTTGATCGCGATCTGCCAGTCCCAGTCTTCCAGGGACAGCTCACTGAAGAATCCACCTGAGGCGACCCCGGCATTGTTGACGATGACATCGATGCCACCGAGCCGCTCTTCGCAAGCCTGGGCAAACGCCGTCAGCTGGCTGTAATCACGCACATCGCAACGCTGGATAAAACCGTCGCCGCCGGCTTCGCGAACCCGTTTCAACGTTTCTTGCAAGCCGGGCTCGCTGACATCCGACAAGGCCAGTTGCCAGCCTTCGCGGGCCCAACGCAGCGCGATTTCGCGACCCAGGCCTGAGCCTGCGCCAGTGATCATCATGCGATTTTGCATAGCAAACAGCCTTGTTGTTCTGGGGAAGATGCGCCGAGTGTAGCGAAGGATATTGCCCGACCCACGCTCCATCAGATTGCTGAATGGTCTGCGCAAACCGGGGCATGGCGTGAGACCGAGTCGCGGCCTTCGCGGGCAAGCCTTGCTCCTACAAGAAGAGCGCCGCGTTCCCCGTAGGAGCAAGGCTTGCCCGCGAAAAACGATGACACGGTTTAACTGACCAACTAACAACAAAACGCAAAAAAGAAATAAACCTTCGTTCCAAAAAACATTAAAAAACTTTGAATTTTCTTTCAGTTGCACAAGTCGGAGTTGTTAAGCAGTTCGGATTTATCGCATTCCGGCTGATAGTTAAAACGTTAGGTCATTCAGAACACTTCCAACAAGGAAATAGACATGGGCACAATTCTTATCGTTATCCTGATCCTGCTGCTGGTCGGTGGTTTGCCAGTCTTCCCGCACTCAAGAAGTTGGGGTTATGGGCCATCGGGTATCCTCGGCGTCGTGTTGGTAGTGCTGTTGATTCTGCTCTTGCTCGGCAAGATATAAAGATTTAACCCGACCAAAAAAAAGAGGCCCTTGAAAAAGGGCCTCTTTTTTATTGCATCAAAAACGTTAGTCCGGCTTGCCGTTCACCACGCCGGCGGTGTTATCCAGCAGGCTCTTGGTCGCGGTTTGCAGGAACGACTCAAGTTTCTGCTTGAGCGCCGCTTCATCAGCCGACTCTGAAATCACCACCCCTTTCGGGTTAGCGCCCAATTCGTACTGATACAGCTTCGGCGGCATCTCTTTTGGCAGCACCAGCACACGGTCGGCGGTCAGCAATGCGACGGTCTGATCGCTGCCCGAAGGCTTGATCACGCCGAAACCTTTATCGCCTTCCGGCAGGTTCAGCAGGTCGCGGCCCCAGCACTGGTGAATCACATCGCCACCGACGCGGCCCATGATGGTCGGCACGATGTCGATCTGAGTGCCCACGGTGTGGTCACGCTGACCGAATTTTTCCTGGATGCCCGGCGCAATCATCAGCATCGGCACGTTGAAGCGGCCCAGGTCCATTTCAGTGATTTGCTGCTCGTCGCCGAAACCATGGTCGCCCACCACCACGAACAGGGTTTCATTGAAGTAAGGCTCTTTACGCGCCTTCTCGAAGAACTGACCCAGCGCCCAGTCGGAGTAGCGCATGGCGGTCAAGTGTTCGTTCAGGCTGCCGCGATCGGTCACGCGTTCGACCGGCAAGGGTGTCGGCAAGGCGTACGGCGTGTGGTTGGACAAGGTTTGCAGCAAGGCATAGAACGGTTTTTTGTCCTTGCCATCGCGTGCCTTCAGTTCTTCCAGGCCACGGTTGAACATGTCCTGGTCGGACACGCCCCAGGTCGGGTCGGAGAACACCGGGTTGACGAAGTCATTACGCCCGATGAAGTTGGTCATGCCCTGGTTGCTGAAGAAGCCCGACTGGTTGTCCCAGGCGAAGTCGCCGTTGTAGACGTACACATCGTCATAGTTACGGGTACTGAGCAACTGCGGCAGGCCGGACAGTTTGTGGCTGCCTTCCGGGGTCTGCATCAGGTATTCGAAACCCGGCAGGTTCGGGAAGCAGGCCATGGTGGCGAACATGCCCTGGTGGGTATGGGTGCCGTTGGAGAAAAAGCGATCGAACAACAGGCCTTCTTTCGACAACTTGTCGAAGGCGGGCGTGATGTTGCCCGGACGACCCAGGGCGCCCACCGAGTGACCGGCGAAGCTTTCCATCAAGATGACCACGACGTTCTTGATCGGCAGGGTCTTGTTGGCGTCCGGCGTGTAGTTGCGGCGCACTGCTGCGATGTCGGCATCGACCAGTTTGTCACTCGGCGTCAGCAACATGTCGCGCACGGTCTGCTGGGCCAGAGGCTGTGGCAGCGTGGCTTTCCAGATGTTGTCGCGCTCTTCGGACATCCGCGCCTTGCCGGCGGCAATCAGCGACAGCGTGCCGTTGAGGCCCAACTGGTTGGCGAAGTTGGAGTCGGTGGTGTAGACGTCACCCCAACGCAGGGGCGGGCCTTGACGCAGGGTGCCACGGGCGGCGACCACGCACACCAGCAGGCACACCACGAACACCGCGATGCGCGCATACCACGGGGCGATCTGGCGCGTGCCGATGCTGCCACCGCTGAACGGGCCGCGAGGACGGGTGGCGCGGTCGGCGCCCTTGAATGCCAGGGTCAGGATCAAGGTGCCCACGGCCCAGGCCAGCAGGTAGCGAACCACCGGGAAACCGTACCAGAGCATGCTCATCACGGTTTTCGGGTCTTCCTTTACATACTGGAAGACCAGGCCGTTGAGGCGCTGGTGGAATTCACGGTAGAAGTCCATCTCCATCAGGCCGAGGAACAGCGCGATGCTTGAAGCAATGGTCAGCCAGAGGCGGAAGAACCCGCGGGCCGCCATGGCCCGGGCGCTGAACAAGGCCAGCAGCAACGGAATAATGAGGTAGACCACCAGGCGCAGGTCGAAACGCAGGCCGTTGGCGAACGCTTCGAGGAAAGTCGAAGCCGGTGTGTCGAGGATCATCGCGCGGTTGTAAACCAGCAGCGCAACGCGCAGCAGGCTGAACATGACCATCATGACCAGGGCACACAGTAGCGTGTAGGCCAGATGCGATTTGACGGTCGGTTGCAGCAGGCGACTAGAAGCTCGCTGCTGATTCAGGGCGTCCGGGTTTGCCATGTCGTTTTAGGACCCATTGGAAGTTGAAGTTGCAAAAATACAGCTGCGCCCTGCCCTCTGTTGGCCACTACTTGGCCCCGGGGCTTGCGCGGAGCGCAAATGTTGCACGATCACTCGCGGCATTGCCATTGATTACTGTCCGCAATGTTGGCGCGGGCGAATTGTCTTGGACACTTTGTGAAAAATTCGTGCAACGCATATCCGGAAACACAATAAAGCCGCTGCATGTCCCCCAACGAAAAACGCCCCGAACCAGTCGGGGCGTTATCGAAAGAGCGGCGCGGTTACTTCTCGGCGCGTTCTTTCAGGGCTTTCAGGGTGTTGAACGGTGCGTCGACCACGAACTTGTTGGCCACCATCGACGGCACGCTGCCACCCGGCTCAGTGTGCACCTGGTAGGTCACTTCGACCTGGTCACCCTTGGGTACGAACTTCCAGAAGCCGTCGACTTTGGCGACCCGGACGAAGCCTTTTTCCTCAGGAATGTATTTGGGTACGCCTTCGAGTTTGCGGGTCAGGCTGCCGTCGGCGCCTTCGACCGTGGTGACGTGCAGTACCGAATCACGCGGAGTGACGGGCCAAGGGGTGTTGAACTGAGTGTAGGTCCAGCTCTGATCGCCTTCGTGTTTGAGCAGCTTCTGGGCTTTGCACTCATGAATCCACGAGCAGGCGCCCGCCACGTCTTCCTGCAACGCACGCAACTTGGCGATGGTCGTCTTCATCAGGGTGACGCCCTGGTAGGCCTTGTAATCGGAACCCGCCACTTCACTCAGGGACACCTTGATGCCGTCTTCGTTTTTGGCAACTTTCCAGTCTTCAGCGTGAGCGGCCGTGGTGGCCAGCACAACCGTCAAACCACACAGCACAGCCATACGATGCAGCGAACCCATAGTCTTATTCCTTATTGTTGAAGTTCCATTCTTGAACACATCACGCCGCCGTCATTTGCTCCCACCAGCCAAGCAGCCGGATGGCTTCTTCACTGCTGTTTCCGCAGACCTCGGCATCGGCTTCGAAAGCCGAGCAGACAGCCGGACGTTCGGCCTGGCCGAAAATATTGCACAGGTTTTCGACAGACAGTTGCACGCAACGTTCTCCGGCAGGTTTGCCTTGCGGCATGCCGGGAATCGGTGAACTGATGGAAGGGGCAATACAGCAGGCGCCACAGCCTTCACGGCATTTCATGACGACAAACACCTCGCGACGGGCAATGTGTAAAAGGGACGTGGCACAGAGTACCCGCTAAAACGACTGTTTAAAATTACCTGGCCCGCAGTTTTTGTGCTCAAGCGAACGTGACCGACCAGTCTCCGACGAAGTGTCTGGCCCGCGGCTCACCGATGGGAATAATTTAACGCTTGAACTCGAATTCCAGCGCCGCGCCTTCAACATCACGACGCTCTTCGTTGCGCAGTTGCAGCTGCATTTCGTTGCTCAGCAGACGGCCGTTGAGTTGGAAGTCACTGGTCTTGTCACCGAACATTTGTGGCAATACCCCATCGTGTTTGGGCAATGGCACAGTCCCTTTGGGCTTGAGCTCTTCGACCATTTGCTTGGGCAAGCTCAAGTCGAGCGTGGCCGGTGGCAGTTGAGTGGTCTTGACCACTTCACTGGCCGATTTGGATTTGGAGGCAATGGGGGGACGTTTTTTGATCGGTGCGGCCTTCTTTTTAGCAGGCGTCGCTTTTTGGGTCACAACCGGTTTCTTCGGAGTTACCTGGGCACTACTGGCAGCCGGTTTACCCTGGGCGGCAGCGGCCATGACACCGACCGGAAACGCAGTCACCAACAGGCAGATCGACAGCCAGGCAGCAGAAAAAATCGTTTTCATGGACCCAACGGCACTAACGGCAGAGGGCCATATGCTCGCCTGTTGGGAGCGACATGACAAGCACGGGCAGCAGATGACCTGCCCGTGGGGTCAAAAACCGTTGGCCGTCTCCTGGCAGAGCTGGGTCGCCAGCATGCCCAGCGTCATCAATGCCCGCTCGGCTTCACGGTTCCAGGGCGTGCCACAGTTCAGTCGAATGCAGTGATTGAACTGCTCGGTGTTACTGAAGATCAGGCCCGGGGCGATGCTGATGCCTTGCTGCAAGGCTCGCACATGCAATTCCTGAGTGTTGACCCGCCCCGGCAGACTGACCCACAGAATAAAGCCACCGGTTGGCCGGCTCATCTGCGTGCCTTCGGGGAAATACTGTTGCACTGCCAACTGGAAGGCGCTGAGGTTTTTGCGGTACTCCTGACGGATGAAACGTAAATGCCGGTCGTAGCCGCCGTTTTCCAGGTACGCCGCGATGCCCATCTGCGTGACGCTACACGCCGAATGGGTGCTGAACGTTTGCAGACGCTGGATTTCCTGCTGGTATTTACCGGCGATCATCCAGCCGATCCGCACGCCCGGCGACAGGGTCTTGGAGAAACTCGAGCAATAGATCACCCGGTCGAGCCGGTCGTAGGCCTTGAGCGCTTTGGTCCGACCCTGCTCGAACATCAGCTCGCCGTAGATATCGTCTTCGACGATCTGGATGTCGAAATCCGAGGCCAGGCGCAGTAGTTGTTTCTGGCGCTCTTCGGGCATGGTGCCGCCCAATGGATTGCTCAGTCGGGTGGTCAGCACCAGCGCCTTGATCGACCATTGGTTGGCGGCCAGCTGCAGCGCTTCGAGGCTCATGCCGGTGGCGGGATCGCTGGGAATCTCGATGACTTTGAGGCCGAGCAGGTCGGCCAGTTGCAGCAGCCCATAATAGGTCGGCGACTCGGCGGCGATCAGGTCGCCCGGCCGGGTCAATACGCGAAGCGACATCTGCAAGGCATCGACGCAACCGTGGGTGATCACCACTTCGGACGGATCGACCACCACGCCGGCATCGCGCATGCGAATCGCCACCTGACGGCGCAACGGTTCAAAACCCGGGCTGAACATGTAGCTGAAGGCCCGTGGGCTATGGAAGCGAGTGACCTTGGCCAATTGCTGATGCAGCGCCCGCACCGGCAAATAGTCGACGCTCGGCACCGCCGCACCCAGCGGGAACACGCCTTCGCGGCGGGATTCCACCAGCACTTGCTGGATGATGCTGCTGCGGGTGACCAGGCCGGGCCGTTCGACCCGGGCAATGTCCGGGGTCGGCGCGGTCAGGGCGGGAGTCTGGTGCACGTAGTAACCGGACTGCGGCCGGGCGCGAATCAGGCCCTGGTCCTCAAGGTTGGCGTACGCCTGCAACACCGTCGCATGGCTGACATTGAGCTGCGAGCTCATCTTGCGCACCGAAGGCACGCGCTCCCCCGGTTGATAGACACCACGACGGATGTCCTCGGCCAGTTGCTGAGCAATACGTTGGTAGAGCAAGAGATTGGTCATGACGCAGCACTCGATTTCACGGGCATTTTATTCTTGTGTGAAACAATACCGGAACAGTTTAGAAGTGTACGGGGACAGTTGCCACAATAGTCGACCGTACAGTGCAGTGTCAGCAAAATCTGTACTGCTTTGTGAAGCGATTGGCAGGCGTAAAAAAACCCGGCGCTGACGGGCAGGCCGGGTTTTCCAGAGACGCTGCCCTATCGGGCGGCGCCGAGCTGGCCTTTTTCGTCGGAGAACACAATTTCTACTCGACGGTTCTGTGCGCGACCACGCTCAGTGGCGTTGACGTCCACCGGGTATTCATCGCCATAGCCTTCGACCTGGATGCGTTTGTCTTCGATACCCAGGTCCATCAACACGTCGGCCACCGATTGCGCGCGGTCGCGGGACAGTTTGAGGTTGTCCTGCTTGCCGCCGGTGCTGTCGGTGTAGCCCTCGATCCGCACCACGCGTTTCGGGTTGAGTTGCAGGAACTGCACAATTTTCAGCACCACACGGTTCGCCGAGTTCTTCAACTCCGCCTCACCGGTATCGAACAGTACGTCGCCCAGGGTCATCACCAGTCCGCGATCGGTCTGGGTGGTGGCCAGTGCAACGATCTGCTCTTCAAGCCACTTGCCCTGTTGTTGCACGCTGAGCAACTTGGACTCGCGCAGGGCCAGTTGCAGGCGCTGGCGCTCCAGTTCGAGCTTGGCCGCCTGCTCCTCGTTGAGCACCTGATTGGTGTGTTCCCGGGCAATTTCGCTGTAGCGCTGGCTCAGGTACGCGTAATGCACCACATCCGAGCCGCTGCCCCAGTAGCTGGACAAACGATCGGCCCGGGCCAAGGACTCACCGGCGCGGATCACATCCTTCGGCGCAATGCGCAGCACGTTGGAATCTTCCTTGACCTTCTGGAAGTCGGCGCTGGCTTCTTGCAGGGCCGACTCACTGTGCTGGCCGGCGCAGCCATACAGGCTGACGCAGCCTGCGAGGAGCAAACCGCCGAGTGCTTTGGTCTTGAGGCTCATTGGGCATCTCCCAGTTGCTTGCGCAGGCGAGTGATGCGGGTATTGAGTACGTTCAACTGCTCCTGGCTCTTGAGGGTCAGGACCCGGGCTTCGGCCAGACGCGCATCCAGTTCAGCCTGTTCGGCGCGCATGCGGGCGTGCTTGTAGGACTGGTCGGTCATGTCACCTTGGGCGCGGGAGAATTTGTCTTCTGCCAGCTTCAGCTCAGGCACTTCGTCAGCGGTGGCGCCAACGGCCTTGGCTTGGACGAGGGCCTGCTCGGTCAGGCGTATTTGTTCATTCGGCGCAGGATCGGCTGCACAACCCGCCAGAGCCAGAACGGCCAGGGCAGCGAAAAGAGGTCGAATACTCACTAAAAATCCCTACTGTTTTGGGGTACTGGCGGGGTGTTGCTGCAGTTGCTGCTGGGCTTTCCAGCGCTCGATGTTGCGTTGCAGCACGGCTTCCGTCAGTCCGGACGCGGGCAATTCTGTCATCTTTTTGGCCAGCTGTCCGCGCAACCACGGATCGTTGCAGGCGGAGTTATGGGAAACCGCGAGGAACAGGCCGGGCCTGTCGACCGGTTGCGGATAGGCTTGCAGGTCGTTGCCCATGCTCAATGCCTGCGCGGCCGCCATGCCCGAGTAGCGCCCGGCGAGTACATATTCCACCTCGCCCAGCAGCAATTTCTGAAAGGCCTGGGTCAGGTTTGGTGTACGGCTGAGGGTCAATTGCTGCTCGGCGAAAGTGCCAAATTCCCGGGTCATTCGAGACTTTTCCGACACAGCGCCGGTGTGCCCGTGCAGGTCTTGGGCTTCGCTGTAGGGCAGCGTCGAGTCTTTACGGGTCCAGACCAGATAGTCGTTTTCCAGCAACGGCGGATGGATGTAATCCAGGGTTTCCAGCTCGCTGAGCGTCAACGGCGCGTCCGCCAGCATGTCCATGCGCCCGCTGCGCACTTCATCCAGGGCCTGGGCACGTTTGCCGGCGTAAAGCATCTCGATCTTGATACCCAGCTCCCCTGCCACGCGCTGCAACAAATCGGCACTGGCGCCGATCAGGTGCTTGGGGTTCTGCGGGTCTTGCCACAGGTACGGCGGTGCATCCGGGCTGCCGGTGACCACCAGGCGCTCGCATTTGCCAGCGGCGCTCGCGAGCCCTGGCAACAGCGTCAGCCCCAGCAGCAATGACCAGCCACCTACGCGGCGCAAATCCATGGCAACACTCTCCCATTCAAATCCGGAACAAAAAAAAGCCCGACCAAAAGGTCGGGCTCTTTATAAGTCAGGCCGCTGGATTAGACCAGCTTCTCGAACTCAGGGATTGCTTCGAACAGGTCTGCCACCAGGCCATAATCGGCCACCTGGAAGATCGGCGCTTCTTCGTCCTTGTTGATCGCAACGATCACTTTGGAGTCTTTCATGCCAGCCAGGTGCTGGATCGCGCCGGAGATACCGACCGCGATGTACAGCTGTGGAGCAACGATCTTGCCGGTCTGACCGACCTGCATGTCGTTGGGTACGAAACCTGCGTCGACCGCAGCGCGGGAAGCACCGACGGCAGCGCCCAGCTTGTCGGCCAGGGCGTACAGGTGTTTGAAGTTGTCGCCGTTCTGCATGCCGCGACCGCCGGAGACGACGATCTTGGCAGCGGTCAGTTCCGGACGATCGGACTTGGCCAGTTCTTCGCCAACGAAGCTCGAAGTACCAGCGTCGTGGGCAGCGGCAACCGCTTCCACAGCAGCCGAACCACCTTCAGCGGCAACCGGGTCGAAACCGGTGGCACGCACGGTGATCACTTTCACTGCGGCGTTCGATTGAACGGTAGCGATGGCGTTACCGGCGTAGATCGGACGCTTGAAGGTGTCAGCGCTTTCAACCGAGATGATCTCGGAGATCTGGTCAACGTCCAGCTGCGCAGCAACGCGCGGCAGGATGTTTTTGCCGTTGGACGTCGCGGCAGCCAGGATGTGGCTGTAGCTTTTACCCAACTCTGCAACCAGAGGAGCAACGTTTTCCGGCAGTTGGTGAGCGTAGGCAGCGTTGTCAGCCACCAGCACTTTCGCCACGCCAGCGATTTTCGCTGCGGCTTCGGCCACGGCGCCAGCGCCTTGGCCTGCAACCAGCACGTGGATGTCGCCGCCGATTTTGGCAGCAGCGGCCACGGTGTTCAGCGTGGCCGGGGCCAGCACTTTGTTGTCGTGTTCAGCAATAACCAAGATAGTCATTTAGATTACCTTCGCTTCGTTTTTCAGTTTCTCGACCAGTTCAGCCACCGACTTGACCTTGATGCCCGCGCTGCGTGCAGCCGGCGCTTCGACTTTCACGGTCTTGTTGGTGGAGGCGGTGGAAACGCCCAAAGCGTCCGGAGTCAGCACTTCGAGAGGCTTCTTCTTGGCTTTCATGATGTTTGGCAGGGACGCGTAACGCGGCTCGTTCAAACGCAGGTCGGTGGTGACGATGGCCGGCAGTTTCAGGGAAACCGTCTGCGCGCCGCCGTCGATTTCGCGGGTCACGGCAACGGTGTCGCCAGTGACTTCGACTTTCGAAGCGAAGGTGCCCTGACCGTAGCCGCTCAATGCAGCGAGCATCTGGCCAGTCTGGTTGTTGTCGCTGTCGATGGCTTGTTTGCCAAGGATCACCAGCTGAGGCTGTTCCTTGTCGACGACAGCCTTCAACAGTTTGGCAACGGCCAGGGAAGTCAGATCTTCAGCGGATTCGACGAGGATGGCGCGGTCGGCACCCAGAGCCAGCGCGGTGCGCAGTTGCTCTTGTGCGGTGGACGGGCCGATCGAGACGACGACGATTTCAGTCGCAACACCTTTCTCTTTCAGGCGTACGGCTTCTTCCACTGCGATCTCGCAGAATGGGTTCATCGACATCTTCACGTTAGCGAGGTCGACGCCGGAATTGTCCGCCTTGACGCGAACCTTGACGTTGTAATCCACAACGCGTTTGACAGCTACAAGAACCTTCATGGATTCCTCGTTACTCTCCGGTGAAAAGAAAGTCGCCTAGGCGAACCTGGCGGTTGATGCTCGTGGGCGCAAGGGCACCTCTAAAAACGCTGGCATCTGAACGGGGTGACACGGCTCGCGTTGCTGATGACCGTTCGTCAGTGGTGACCGATGAGTCATTCATTACCGCGGCGTGTAAACTGCGCGCCGAATCCTCGCTACGCATCACCTTGTACTGCCATCGCCCTGTCTTTAGAGGTGCTCTTGAAACCAACAGTCAGCCTACGGCGAGCGCAAAACCGCCCGTATCTTGACCGGAACACCTATTCCGGTCAATACGGCAAAATGGCCAGTCATAAGCCGCGTGACTTGGATTTCTCTGGCTTTGAGCCAATTCAAACAAACGTTTGTATTGGACGCTAGGAGTGGTGTAGATATAATGCGCCACCCAGAGAGAAAGGTGGTTCATCGATTGTCCTCTTCCGGCCTTGCGCCGGGATTCATGGATGCGACACCAAACCTCCAATATTAGAAAAAAAACTGTTGAGCCTTGAGTAGGAGATAACCTGTGGAACGCGAATACATGGAATTCGACGTGGTCATCGTCGGTGCCGGCCCCGCTGGTCTTTCCGCCGCCTGCCGCTTGAAGCAGAAGGCCGCCGAAGCCGGTAAGGAAATCAGCGTCTGCGTGGTCGAAAAAGGCTCCGAAGTCGGTGCTCACATCCTGTCTGGTGCCGTGTTTGAACCACGCGCCCTGAACGAACTGTTCCCGGACTGGAAAGAACTCGGCGCCCCGCTGAACACGCCGGTCACCCGCGATGACATCTTCGTTCTCAAGAACGCTGAAAGCGCGCAGAAAATCCCCGACCTCTTTGTGCCCAAGACCATGCACAACGAAGGCAACTACATCATCTCCCTGGGCAACCTGTGCCGCTGGCTCGCTCAGCAGGCCGAGAACCTGGGTGTGGAAATCTACCCGGGCTTCGCCGCCCAGGAAGCGCTGTTCGACGAAAACGGCGTGGTACGCGGGATCATCACCGGCGATCTGGGCGTTGACCGCGAAGGCCATCCGAAAGAAGGCCTGTACACCCCAGGCATGGAGCTGCGTGGCAAGTACACGCTGTTCGCCGAAGGTTGCCGTGGCCACATCGGCAAGCAACTGATCAAGCGCTTCAACCTCGACAGCGATGCCGACGCCCAGCACTACGGCATCGGCCTGAAAGAAATCTGGGAAATCGACCCGGCCAAGCATCAGCCAGGCCTGGTGGTCCACACCGCCGGTTGGCCGCTGGACATCATGGGCACCGAGAACACCGGTGGCTCGTTCCTCTATCACCTGGAAAACAACCAGGTCGTAGTCGGTCTGATCGTCGATCTGTCCTACAGCAACACTTACCTGTCGCCGTTCGACGAGTTCCAGCGCCTCAAGCATCACCCGGTGCTCAAGCAGTACCTGGAAGGCGGCAAGCGCATCAGCTACGGCGCTCGCGCGATCTGCAAGGGTGGCCTGAACTCGCTGCCGAAAATGGTGTTCAAGGGCGGCGCGCTGATCGGGTGCGACCTCGGCACCCTGAACTTCGCCAAGATCAAAGGCAGCCACACAGCGATGAAGTCCGGCATGCTCGCCGCAGAATCCGTAGCCGAGGCGTTGTTCGCCGAGAAGGACGGCACCGAAGAGCTGACCACTTACGTCGATGCGTTCAAGAAGAGCTGGCTCTACGACGAACTGTTCGCCAGCCGCAACTTCGGCCCGGCGATCCACAAATTCGGCGCCATCGTCGGCGGCGGTTTCAACTGGCTCGACCAGAACATCTTCGGCGGCAAACTGCCGTTCACCCTGCACGACACCAAGCCGGATTACGCGTGCCTGAAGCTCGCGGCGGACTGCAAGAAGATCGACTACCCGAAACCCGACGGCAAGCTCAGCTTCGACAAACTCAGCTCGGTGTTCATCTCCGGTACCAACCACGAAGAAGAACAGCCGTGCCACCTGAAGCTGACCGACCCGAGCATCCCGATCAGCAAGAACCTGCCGCTGTACGATGAGCCTGCCCAGCGCTACTGCCCGGCCGGCGTGTACGAAGTGGTGACCAAGGAAGACGGCGAGAAGCGCTTCCAGATCAACGCCCAGAACTGCGTTCACTGCAAGACCTGCGACATCAAGGACCCTGCACAGAACATCACCTGGGTGGCGCCGGAAGGCTCCGGCGGCCCGACTTACCCGAACATGTAAGCGCCGCACGCCTGAACATCGAGGCTCCCGAATGGGGGCCTTTTTGTTGCCTACGATTCAGGAATCACCACAACCCAAATGTAGGAGCAAAGCTTGCTCGCGATAGCGGTATGCCAGGCAACGACAATGCCGAATGACAGACCGCTATCGCGAGCAAGCTTTGCGCCTACAGAAGATTGTCGGTGTTTCAGGCAGCGCGCTCATCCCCCGGATTACGCTCAAAGTAGCGCTTGTACTCACGACTGAACTGCGACGTGCTCTGATACCCCACCCGATGCGCCACCTGCGCCACGCCCAACCCTTCAGCCAGCAACAACTGCTGCGCCTTGAGCAAGCGCAAACGCTTCAGATACTGCACCGGCGACAACAACGTGCTGCGCTTGAAATGCTCATGAAAGGTCGACGCGCTCATGTTCGCGCAACTGGCCAGCGTCTCGACATTCAACGGCTCGGTGAAATGCCCGTGTAAATGGTTGAGCGACGCCGCAATCCGCGCGAACTGCCCTTGCTGTTCCACCAACGCCCGCAACACATCGGCCTGGGGACCGCGCAAGGCCACGAACAATAATTCACGCACCCGCGCCTGGCCCATGATCTGGCATTCCAGCGGATCGTGCAGGCAGCGCAGCAGCCGCTCCACACAACCGCGCATGCTGTCATCGAGCACCGTCGAGGTCATGGATTCCAGCGTCTGCGCCGCAATACTGCGCCCCGACACCAGCCCCATGGCCAGCACCAATTCACCAAGCAGGATCCGGTCGATGGCGATGGAAATCCCCAGCATCGGCCCCTCCGGCGCGGCAAAGGTTTCGCACTCGAACGGCACCGGCAACGCCTGGATCAGATAATGCCCGGCGCCATATTCCAGGGTTCGCGGCCCCAGGTACGCCAATTTGCTGCCCTGGACAATGATCACCAGGCTCGGCTCATAGATCTGCGGCCCACGGGCCACATCGCAACTGGCGCGCAACACCTGCACACCTGGCAACGCCGTGGGGGCGAAACCGTCGCGGGTGGTCAGCGGCTGGAGCAGTGAAACCAGCGTGGCATTGGCATCTAAATGACGAGTCAACAACATGGGGAAAACTTCATGGAAATCGGGATGAAAGCATCATCGCAGGTCTGATGGCCAATGCGACCGATCCGAGGCGCATGCCGGAGGATTAGGCATGACACCCGGAGGAATCGCCATGGCCGACACCCGGTTCGGTCCCCAGAATGGCCCACCTCACCTGTCACTGCTTTTGCGAGGTTTCTCATGTACACCGCTATCGGATACGCCGCCCAGTCGGCCACCACTCCCCTCGCCCCCGTGAAATTCGAACGCCGCAGCCCGCGCGCCGACGACGTTGCGATCGACATTCTGTACTGCGGCGTCTGCCATTCCGACATCCACCAGGCCCGCAACGAGTGGGGCATTGCCGTTTACCCGCTGATGCCCGGCCATGAGATTGTCGGAAAAGTTACTGCCATCGGTGCGAACGTGACCAAGCACAAAATCGGCGATCTGGTCGGCGTCGGCTGCATGGTCGATTCCTGCCGCAGCTGCGAAGCCTGCCAATCGAACCTTGAGCAATACTGCCTCGAAGGTCCGACCATGACCTACGCCACCCCGGACCGGGTCGATGGCAGCAACACCATGGGCGGTTACTCCGACAGCATCGTGGTCAGCGAGCACTTCGTGGTGCGCATCCCGGAAAAACTCGACCTGGCCAGCGCCGCGCCGATCCTCTGCGCCGGCATCACCACCTACTCGCCGCTCAAGCACTACGGTGTTAAGGCTGGCGACAAGGTCGGGATCCTCGGCATGGGCGGCCTCGGCCACATGGGCATCAAATTCGCCAAGGCCATGGGCGCGGAAGTGACGTTGTTCACCCGCTCGGCGAGCAAGGCTGAAGAAGCGCGGCGCCAGGGCGCGGACCACGTGATCGTGTCCACCGATGCCGAACAGATGAAGGCCGCCGCCGGGCATTTCGACTTCCTGCTGGACACCATTCCGGTGCAGCACGACCTCAACCCCTACCTCGACACCCTGCGCTTCGACGGCGTGCATATCCTGGTGGGTTTGATCGAGCCGGTTGATCCACCGGTCCACGCCGGCAAACTGGTGATGAGCCGCCGCGTGCTGGCCGGTTCGCTGATCGGTGGCGTTGCCGAAACCCAGGAAGTGCTGGATTTCTGCGCCGAGCACAACATCACCTGCGACATCGAAATGCTCAACATCCATCAGATCAACGAAGCGTTCACCCGCATGATTGCCGGTGACGTGAAGTACCGCTTCGTGATCGACATGGCGACGCTGAAGGTCTGATCAGACCTTAGCGCCGAGTTCGGCAGAGAGCCGGGCCGTGACCCCTTTGATCAGGGGGATCAGCTCGGCCATTTTTTCCAGCGGCATGTACGGCACGGTGCTGGCGATGCTGATACCGGCGACGATGCGCTTGCTGGCATCTCGAATCGGCGCCGCGACACAACGGATCGACGGTTCGTTATCTTCCAGATCAAACGCGTACCCCCCCGCCACATATTCGACCATGCGCTGCTGAAACTGCTCCCAGGACTGCTCCGGGTGCTGCGGCCAGAACTGACTTTTCCCACCGGCCGGCAGGCTCACTTCGTACAGCCGCTTCCAGTCTTCCTGGGTGTCATCGAGCATCAGCGCCTTGCCGATCCCGGTGCGCGCCAACGGCATGCGATGGCCGACCCGCGAACGCATTTCCGGGCCATTGCGCCCCGGATTCTTGTGCAGGTACAGCACCTCGTCGCCCTCACGAATCGCCAGGTGAATGGTGTCGCCGGTCAGCGCCGACAACTCATCCAGATACGGCCCGGCCAGGGTCACCAGTGGCAACTCTTCCCGCGCCTGGAACCCCAACTCGATCAACTTCGGCCCCAACAGATAACCGACTTGCGGCACCACCCGCAGGTAACGCTCGTCCACCAGGCAACTGGCCAGTCGATGGGTGGTGCTGCGCGTGGTGCCGATCAGCCGGGCGATTTCCTTGAGATCCCGGGCGCCACTGGCCACGGCCTGAACCACACCCAGGCCGCGAAGCAGTGTCTGGGTGCCGGTCGGCGCGGCGTCCTTGGCGATTTTTGGGGCGTCTTCCTGCATATCCAGCCTTTACCGTTGAGCGAGGGAACGGGCGGCATTATGGTCGCCCGACGGCTGCCACTACAACTCGATACGCTCGACCTTGCCCACCAGCAGCACGTAGGACAACGCACCGATCAGCGCCAGCACCGCGATGTAAGTAATGGCCGGGGCAAACGAATCGCCGGTAGCGAGGAAACCGATGACGATCGGTGTGGTAATCGCCGACAGGTTGCCGATGAAATTGAACACCCCGCCGGTCAACCCGAGCAACCGTGCCGGGGCCAACGTTGACACCAGCGACCAGGTGATCGAGGCGAGCCCGTTACCGAAGAACGCCAACGCGAGGAAGGCGATCACCAGCGGCGTCGATTCGACGAAGTTGGCGCCGATGATCGAGGTGGAAATCAGCAGACCACCAATGATCGGCAGCTTGCGCGCGAAACCGACGGTGTAGCCGCGACGGATCAGGAAATCGGAAAAGAACCCGGAACACAGCACACCGACGAACGCCGCGAGAAACGGCAACGATGCGAGCAAACCGGACTTGATGAAGTCCATGCCGCGATATTTCACCAGGTAGGTCGGGAACCAGGTCAGGAAAAACCACAGCGTCGAGTTGAGGCAGAACTGGCCGAGGTAAATGCCCCACAGCTTGCGTTTGCTCAGGACGATTCCGAGGTCGGTCCAACTGAATTTGGCCTTGGCCTTGGCGGTGTCCGCCTGGATATCCACCAACCCGCCGCCCTCGCGGATCAAGTCGATTTCCGCTTCGTTGGCGCCCTTGAAATCCCGTGGCTCGCGATACACCGCGTACCAAATCACCGCCCAAATAATGCCGACGACACCGGTGCTGACGAACACCATGTGCCAGCCAAACTCATGCTGCAGCCAGGCCAGAACCGGCGTCAGGAACGCCAACCCGACAAACTGCCCGGAGGTGTAGAAGCCGATGGCGGTGGCGCGTTCGCGCTCGGGGAACCAGGTGGTGACTACGCGGCTGTTGATCGGATAGGCCGGGGCTTCCAATGCACCGACGGCCATGCGCAGCACGAACAGCGCGATGAAGCTGGCGGCGAAACCGAGCATCACCGTGGCAATCGACCACAACAGCAGTGCCACGCTGTAAAGAATGCGCGGCGGCACGCGATCCACCAGCCAGCCGCCGGGGATCTGCATCGCGGCGTAGGTCCAGCCGAACGCGGAGAAAATCAGGCCGACGTGGATCGGGTCGATTCCCAGTTCACTGGTCAGCGCCGGGGCGGCAATCGACAGGTTGCTGCGGTCGAGGTAGTTGATCACCACGGTGATAAACAGCAGCACCATGATGAAAAAACGCTTGCGGCTGGGCGTCACCAACGACGCCTGCCCGGTGAGGGTTTGCGGTTGCATGAGGGATGCCTCTTCTTATGTTTATTGAGGGCGTAAGTTGTGATCGTTCCCACGCTCTGCGTGGGAATGCAGCCCCTGACGCTCTGCGTCACAGCGTGAACAGCGGACGCGGAGCGTCCATGGCGGCATTCCCACGCCGAGCGTGGGAACGATCACCGAGTGGGTATCACCACTCCGCAAAACTGCCATCGGCATGGCGCCAGATCGGGTTGCGCCAGCGATGCCCGACCGCCGCGCGTTCGATCACATATTCCTCGTTGATCTCGATCCCCAGCCCCGGACCATTCGGAATCTTCACGAAGCCTTTGTCGTAATCGAACACCCGCGGATCCTTGACGTAATCCAGCAGGTCGTTGCTCTCGTTGTAGTGGATGCCCAGGCTCTGTTCCTGGATGAACGCGTTGTAGCAAACCGCGTCCAGTTGCAGGCACGCCGCCAGCGCAATCGGACCCAGCGGGCAATGCAGCGCCAGCGCCACGTCGTAGGCTTCGGCCATGTTCGCGATCTTGCGGGTTTCGGTGATGCCACCGGCGTGGGACGCATCAGGCTGGATGATGTCGACGTAACCTTCGCTGAGCACCCGTTTGAAATCCCAACGGGAGAACAGGCGCTCACCGAGGGCAATCGGCGTGCTGGTCAACGGTGCCAGTTCCTTCAGCGCTTCGTAGTTTTCGCTGAGCACCGGCTCTTCGATAAACATCAGTTTGTACGGGTCGAGTTCCTTCATCAGTACCTTGGCCATGGGCTTGTGCACCCGGCCATGGAAGTCGACGCCGATGCCGACGTTCGGCCCGACCGCGTCACGCACGGCCGCGACGTTGGCCAGTGCCAGGTCGACTTTCTCGAAGGAATCGAGGAATTGCAGCTCTTCGGTGCCGTTCATTTTCACCGCGGTGAAGCCACGCTCGACCGCTTCTTTCGCCGCGCGAGCGGTGTCCGCCGGGCGGTCACCACCGATCCACGAATACACGCGAATCTTGTCCCGCACCTGGCCGCCGAGCAAATCGCTGACCGACACGCCCAGGGCCTTGCCCTTGATGTCCCACAACGCCTGGTCGATGCCGGCCAGGGCGCTCATGTGGATCGCGCCGCCGCGGTAGAAGCCGCCGCGATAGAGCACGGTCCAGATGTCTTCGATATTGCGTGGGTCTTTGCCGATCAGGTAGTCGGACAATTCTTCAACGGCAGCGGCGACCGTATGGGCGCGGCCTTCGACCACGGGTTCACCCCAGCCGGTTACGCCTTCGTCGGTTTCAATCTTGAGGAAGCACCAGCGCGGCGGGACGATGAAGGTGGTGAGTTTGGTGATTTTCATCTCATTGTCTCTCTTGTTAGATGCAGCGCTCACAGCGCCAAAAATTCTTAGCTCAGGGCTTTCCAGGCAGTGACGTAAGCCTTGGCATTGGCCGCCACTTGCTCGGGGGTCATGCCCGGTTTGAACAACCCGGAACCGAGGCCGAAACCTTTGACGCCCGCGTCGATAAACACCTGCATGTTGTCCGGTGTGATGCCACCGACCGGCGCCAGAATGGTTCCGGCGGGCAACACCGCGAGCCAGGCTTTCACCACCGCTGGCCCCATCTGCTCGGCGGGAAACATCTTCAGCACATCGGCGCCTTCGGCCAACGCGGCGAACGCTTCGGTCGGCGTCGCCACGCCCGGCGACAGGTACAACCCCGCTGCCTTCGCCGCACGCAAGACCTTGGGATCGCTGTGCGGCATGACGATCACCTGCCCGCCCGCTGCTTTCACCTGTTCGACCTGTTCCGGCGTCAGCACCGTGCCCGCGCCGATCAGGCAATCGGCGGGCAAGGTACTGCGCAGGATGCGGATACTGTCGTACGGCTCCGGGGAATTAAGCGGCACTTCAATGACGCGAAATCCGGCGCTGTACAGCACTTCGCCGATGGCCGCAGCCTCTGTAGGACGCAGGCCGCGCAGGATCGCGATCAGGCCGTTTTGCGCCAGGGCTTGCTTGAGCATGTCAGACCTCCAGTCAGGTTTAACGGGATGGGTTGGATTTGATCAGGCCGGCGGCAACCGCCAGTTGCCACAGCCCGCGCTCGGTGGCCTGCTCGGCCAACGTCACATTGGCAAAGCCGCAGGCGTCGAGGGCCCGGCTGTAGCGGGCGCAGAGTTGGGTATTACCAATGAGGATGATCGAGGGCAGATGCACGCTGTTGCGCCGGCGCCGCTGAACGTTGGCCAGGGCCGACAGCTCATGGCCAATCAATAGGCCGGACAGGTAATCCGGTTGCGCGGTGGCGCTGAGTTCGCCGGTCAGCCCGAGGCTGCGCGCACTGAACAAGGTCGACAACGGCCCGATCTCGCCGTCCGCCGACAGCGCCACTTGCACGCCGCGATCAAACGCCTGGCCATCGAACGAGGCGCCCTGTTGCTGGGTGCGCCCGAGAATGCTGTGTTCGCTGAGCACGGCGAAGACTTCGCCGGTCATGAAGGTGTCGAAATGCACGATGCAGCCGTCGGCCACTTCCACCCATTTCGAATGACTGCCGGGCAAGCCGATCAACAGGTCGTTGCCCGCCCCGCCCGGCAGGTTCTGCAACACACCAAGGACCTGGGTTTCCTCGCCGCGCATCACATTCGGCAGGCGCGAACGCTGAATCACGCCCGGCACGATGTGCACATCGACACCGCGAAGACTGCGTACGGTTTGTAGGGAATTTCCGAGATTGGCGACGTTGGCCGGCGTGTCCTGGTAGGACGCTTCGCGCCAGCCCTGGGCGCTGCCGACCATGCCGCAGGCAATTACCGGTAAACCGGGTTGCGCGTCGAGCCAGTCACCGCAAGCGTCGTCGAAGGCCAGTTCAAAACCGTCGGTGCATTCCTGGCCGTTAATGATTCGCGGCGTGCGCGGCAGCTGCATGATCCCGGACGACAGCGAACGCTGTTCCAGCACCTGGCCACCCGCGGCGAGTTTGTAAGCACGTAATGAGGTTGTCCCCCAATCGAGCGCGATCAATTGCGCCAGCATCGCTTCACCTGTTTTGTTTTTGGCAGTGAGTGAGCTGGACTATAGACCTCCTAGAGGGAAAATCTCAATATGTAATTAATACTCCCATATATTGGGATTATTCAAATTGTGATGTCCATCGTTCTCTGGCCCCAATTCCCGCCCCGACTTCAACCTTCAGCGTCTCCCGCGACATGGAACCCACCAGGTGGGTATCGCCGTTCTCAGCCGAGATACCGGGTTCGCGCCGACCATCGCCTCGAATAAGGGTGTAAGCCGTCAGCGGTTTGGGGGTTTGATCCGACCAGGTCACAAGCACCAGTTTCTTGTTGCTGGGTGAGAATGAAGCCAATAGACCGGCGTAGGGCACATCGCGGCATAAACCGACGTCGTCGATCTGGTCGTAAGCCGGTGCCAATTCTTCGCGCCATCGAACGACGCAAACCGGCTCGAATTGCAGCCACGTCAAAGGGCGATCAGCAGGTTTGAGTGAAACCTGCGGAGGCGCAATTCGAGGGTTTTTCACCTCGGCAATAATCCGCGACGTCGGGACGTACATCACTTTCGAATAGTAAGCCGTGAAAGGAAACGCGGTGATGACGACTTTACAGGGCACGTAGTCTTGAGGCTCCAGGAGTCGGACTAACCGTGATCGAGCGATATCCCTCATGCCAGTCCGGTCTTCATTGTCCTCAAATCGAATAATGGCCAATAGTTCATAACGTCGATCGCCCTCGATCAGGCGCATATCTTCTATGCGGCCATAACCTTCCAGCGCAATGTTGTGTTCAGCGGAGAAGTCGAGATCACCATCGAGCGAACAATGAAGGCTGGTGCTTATCTGTCCGCCGCGGCCGTGTGCTTCATATAAATGAATCAGGTCCCTGTCTGAAGTAAACCGCATGTCATAGAGCGAATAGCTATCGTGATTAATCGATACAAACTCGATGCGTGCCGGCGGTACGTCGAGATGCAGGCACCCCGAACAGAGAGCACAGAACATCATCAAGGTAAAAAAACGCAGGTAAATGCAGAAGCCAGGTTGCATTGCAGATGTCGTCCGTGAGCGCGCAAGGGGCGCACAGAGTGCCGGACTAGAGCAGTACCGACAACTGATTCATCCGCAGTTTGCCATCACGCCTCAACGCCCTTCGGCAAACTCCCGCAACACCGCCCCATCCATCCGATAACGCACCCACTCTTCCTGTGGCTGCGCGCCGAGGGATTTGTAGAACTCGATGGCGGGTTTGTTCCAGTCCAGCACGCTCCATTCAAAACGTCCGCAATCATTGGCGCAGGCGATTTTTGCCAAGTGACGCAGCAAGGTTTTGCCGGCGCCGCCGCCGCGTTGTTCGGGGGTGATGTAGAGGTCTTCGAGGTACAGGCAGTTGCTGCCCAGCCAAGTGGAATAGCTGAAGAAGAACACCGCGAAGCCAATCGCCAGACCGTCGCGCAGGCAGATCAGGCCGTGGGCGGTGGCGCCTTCGCTGAACAGGCTGCGCTCGATGTCGGCGACACTGGCGATGACTTCATGACGGGCACGTTCGTAGTCGGCCAGCTCAGTGATGAACGCGAGGATTTGCGGTGCATCGCTGGGGGTCGCCGGGCGGATCTCGATCGTCATGGACGTGCCTTGTCAGAAGTTGAAAACGCCATACTAAGGCGGCGCGCGGCGCTCGTCACATGGGAAAGCAAAAAGTCCCCTGTCACCCACCTCGCCCCTGTAGCCCCTGGCGAAGCCTGGGTTGGGCAGCGAAGCGTCCTGCTGACCTGGGCGTGCGGCCAGTCTCAACCGTTCGTCGTGCCTCAGGCACCAACCCAACCGAGGGCGGACCAACATCAGGTAAGGACTCTAATAATCTGGAGACGACACCATGATCATGTCCCGGCTGACCGCTCTCGCTCTCGCTGCCCTGCTGTCCTCTACGGCCTTCGCCGCCACCACCGGCACCGGCACCGGCCCGACCGACCCGGTGGAAAAACCCAAAGCCCCCGCCATCCAGAGTGCCCCTGGCATGAACACCGATGGCTCGGGAATCGACAGCAGTCTGCCGCCGTCCACCGGAACCGATCCGCGCCTCAAAGGCAACGACACCGGTCGCCAGGGCGGAACGGGCATGCCGGACGCCCAGACACCCGATAACGCCGGCTCCGGTATGGGCTCGAAAACC
Organism: Pseudomonas sp. Emmai; assembly: GCF_055179735.1. Taxonomy (NCBI): domain Bacteria; kingdom Pseudomonadati; phylum Pseudomonadota; class Gammaproteobacteria; order Pseudomonadales; family Pseudomonadaceae; genus Pseudomonas; species Pseudomonas sp. Emmai. The sequence goes on from NZ_CM143685.1 coordinate 5,449,780, forward strand.
ACCACCGGTGGCTCGGGCTCCGAAGGTGCCGGTCAATAGTTCGCCGACGCGAGCGACGCAACACCCTATCCACATCCATGAAAGAGGTAACCATGAACGTCGATAAAAACCTGGAAAAAGAAGTCCTGACCCGCCTGTTGCACGCCCACCCAACGGGGTTGGGCAAGGAGGTCCTGGACAATTACCGGGGGGAGAAAGTCGTGGCCAGCACCCTCGCCACTTTGCAGGATCGCGGATTGATCCAGCATGGCCATGTGAGTTGCAACGAGGCAGGCGAGCACTCGCTGAACCTGCCGATCAAGCTCAGTGCCGCCGGGGTTGAGGCGGCGCGCAAGCTGGACGTTTAAGCGCAGCAAGATCAAAGGATCGCAGCCTTCGGCAGTTCCTGCGGGGCTGTGAACCGCTGCGATCTTTACACCCCTTGAAGCCAGGAGAAATCCCATGCCTCGTGGAAGCAAAGACAAATACACCGCCGAGCAAAAGCGCAAGGCCGAACACATCGAAGACAGTTACGAACACAAGGGTGTTTCGAAGGACGAAGCTGAAGCCCGGGCCTGGGCGACGGTGAACAAGCAGTCGGGTGGCGGCGAACGGGCCGGCGGCGCCGGGCGCAAGAAACCGGCCAGCGCCAAGTCCGAGGACCGCAAGGAGTCCTCGCGCCGAGCGGTCGCCAGCCGTGAAGGCCATTCGCGCAACAGCAAGGCTTCGCGCGATACCCAGACCGTCGACAGTTTGATGAAAGAAGCCCGGGAGAAGAAGATTCCGGGGCGGTCGGGGATGCGCAAGCAGGCGTTGATTGAGGCGTTGCGCAAGGCCGGTTGACCGTCGGGATTTGTGTTGGTTTTTAGGGCCTCTTCGCGGGCAAGCCTCGCTCCTACAGGGGACTGTGTGGTCCCTTGTAGGAGCGAGGCTTGCCCGCGAAGACGTCAGGTCAGACTCAGCACATCGGATGATTGAACCGGTTAATCACATTCGAATATTTGCTGTTATAGCGATTAGCCGAATTGGCGATGTTCGAACTGCTCATCCGCGCCATCACACCGGTTTCTTCACGCTTGAACACGCCGTCCTTGATGTCTTTGACCAGCGAGCGGGACTGACCCAGGAAATCGTTGATCTCCAGCATGCCGCCGTTGCAGCTCTTGCCGGACTTGGTCGATTGCTCGGTGACTTTCTTGTCCCAACCCGCCGCGGCATCTGCCACTTGTGCCAGGGACTTCTCGAAAGCGTCGAGTGCGGCTGCGTCATTCGGCGCGGCAAACAACACGTTGGCGTCGGCATTGTTCAGCTTGCCGTAGTAAATCAGCCCGGCGCGGTAGTAAGCGGCGGTGTCCTTGGGCGCCTGGTCGAACGCTTCCTTGGTCAACGCCTGATCACGATCACTCAGGCCTTTGTAGAACGCCTGTTCTTTCTGCGCGACCAGGGTCAGTGCCGCCAGGTAATCCTTGCTCAATTGGCGCGCCTTGGCGCCATTGTCGGCCAGGTAACCTTTGGAGTTGGCGTAGTTGTTCAGCTCGTGGCTCAACGGTGACAAGGTCTTCAATGCGGCGGAAAAGTCCTTGGCGGCGGCATCGATTTCCACAATCGGGGCGTCGATGGCGGCGGCGGTGTCCAGTTGCTTGGCCGAGCGATCAACCAGAATGTCGTTTTCGATGCGCATCGAAGTGGGCGCTTCTTTGCCCTTCAACAGCGGCATCTGTTGGTTCAGGTAGTTGTCCTGGGCTTCCTGGAAAGACGTGGTCAGGCTGTTGGCCACATCGACATACAGGTTGTACTTTTCGATTTGCTGCTGTTCAGCGGCGCTTTGCTTTGGCTGCGCGGCGGCCGTCGCGTCAGGCTTGTCGCCACAACCGGCCAGCAGTGCCGAGGTCGCGACCGCTGTCGCGGCAATCATCATCCGGAAATTCATGTGTTCTCTTCCATAAAGAAACGCGGCGGGCCATGCATGGCTTGCCGGGGGGTGTGCAGTAGGAGGTAGGGCATACGAGAGACTCTGTCCTTAAGTGTACGAAACTGGCCTGACAGGCTGTCAGACGCTTCCCCTTCCTGGGGGCGCGCATTGTGCGAATTTTCGAACGGGATAGCAAATGGGTGCTGGAAGACCTGTGGCGAGGGAGCTTGCTCCCGCTGGGGCGCGAAGCGGCCCTCTCTTCACCTAAAAAAGGGGCCTGCTGCGCAGTCCAGCGGGAGCAAGCTCCCTCGCCACAGGATCAGCCGCCGAACGCCTCACGGATAAACGCATCCACCTGCACAGTCCCCGGCGAAGTCGCCGGCCCCCACCGCGTCACGGCCAACGCCGCCGCTGCGTTCGCCCGCCGCGCCGCCTCGACCGCCGACAACCCTTGCGCCAACCCGGCCACAAACACCCCGGCGTGAGCATCCCCGGCGCCGTTGCTGTCGACCGCGTCAACCTTAAACCCCGGCACATGCTGGCAGTCACCGCGCTGGCGAATCCAGCAGCCTTGCGGGCCATCGCGCACCACCATCAACACATCCGCCGGCAGATGCTCGACCAACCGATCCAGCGCCTCGCCAATGTCCGTCGCCCCGGTAAACCGCAACGCCTCGACACTGTTGCTGGTCCACACATCGATGCGTGGCAGCAACGCATTCATCAGCGGCTCATCCGGCGATTCGACCAACGGGCCCGGATCGAAAATCACGTTGATGCCTTTCGGCAATCCCAACACCCAATCCACCAGCGCCTGCGCTTTGCCCACGTGCAGCAAGCTATAGCCGCTGACGTAAACATAGTCCCCCGCCTCCGCCGGCACGCTCGCCAGGTCTTCGGTGGACACTTCACCTTCAGCGCCGATGTAGGAAATGAAACTGCGCTCAGCCGAGGCATCGGTCACCGCCACGCACAACCCGGTGTCGCGTTCGGCTTTGTGAGCGATACCAATCTGGATGCCTTCAACCTTCATCGCCTCCCGCGCCAGGTCGCCGAAACGCCCGGTGCCATGGCGGCCGAGGTAAACCACCGGCAGACCATTACGCTGGGCGGCGGCCATCACGTTGAAGCCGCCACCGGCTTCGAAACTGGCGGATTGCGCCAGCACGTCGCCGCCGGCCTGGGGCAGTTTATCCACGGCCATGACCAGGTCGATGATGACCTGGCCGGTGTGCAACAACTTAGGCATGAGCGTTCTCAACCAATGCAGTGCGACGATCCTTGGCCCCGCCGAGTACGAAATAAATCCCGCCAGCCACCAGGAAGGTCACGATCCAGCCGAGGCCGTTATGGCCCAGGTACGAGTCGGAAAGGAAGCCACGGAACCAGATGTTTTCCGCTGTGGTGCCAATGGTGGTGAAGCTGAAACCCAGCACGATGGCAATCGCCCACGCCCCGAAGGCACGCCACTCGATGCCGCCGCGATACCAATAGGCGCTGCTCGGGCTGACGTCCAGCAGGTCTTTGGGGCTGTAGTAATGACGGTGGATCAGGTCAACGACGAAGATCCCGACCCACGCAGTGATCGGCACCGCCAGCAGGGAAATGAAGGTGATGAACGGGCCGTAGAAGCTGTCGGCGATCAGCATGAAGTAGATCGAACCGGCGAAGATCGCCACGATGTCGACCACCACGGCATAGACGCGCGGGACCTTGAGGCCGAGGGTCAACGTGGTCAAACCGGCGGAGTACACCGACAGGTTGTTCGACAGCAGCAAGCCGCCGAACGCGGTGATCAGGTACGGCACGGCCATCCAGGTCGGCAGCATGTCGCGGATCGCGATGATCGGGTCGGTGGCTTGGGCCAGGTCGTTGTTGCCCACCGACAGCAAGCCGCCGAGGGTGATCAGCAGCACCAGCGGGATCCCCGCACCGAATGCGGCCGAGGCCACCAAGCGCACGGCCTTGACGCTTTTATGCTGGTAACGCGACATGTCCGCGCCCGCATTGGCCCAGCCGATGCCGGTGCCGGCGGCCATGGTGCCGACGCCGATGATCATCGCGCTGAGCGGTGCTGGCGTGGCGTTGAACACCGCACTCCAGTCGATGGTCGCGCAGAGGAAACCGCCCACCAGAATGTTCAGCGCGCCAAACACGTAGGTCGCCCACTTCTGGATCACCAGCAGCGTGGCGTGACCGAGGCCCGACACGGACAAGGTCAGCAGGACGAAAATCGCGATGAAAATCAGCGTGAGGACCGGTGCGCTTTTGGCTTCCACCGGCGAACCGAACAGGATCGAGCACAGCGACAGCAGCACGAAGGCGGCGGTGGTGGTATTGACCGTTTCCCAGCCCAGGCGCGACATCAGCGACACCACGGTCGGGCCGATATTGCCGCGCACGCCGAAGATCGCGCGGGACAGGGTCAGACTCGGTGCGCGCCCGCGACGGCCGGCGATGGAGATGATCCCGACCACGGCGAAGGAGCCGGCGGCGCCGAGGATCGCGACGATGATCGCCTGCCAGATCGCCAGGCCACGAAACGCCACCAGTGTGGCGCCCAACGGCAAGCCGAGGATGGAGATGTTGGCGGCGAACCAGACCCAGAACAGTTGCAGCGGATGACCGTTGCATTCGCTTTCCGGGACTGGCTCGATGCCACGGGTTTCCAGTTGCCCGGCGCTTGGCCCGGCGTTCGATGAACTCATGATGGATGCTCCTGTTGCCATTGTTTTGGTTGTGGGCAGCTTCGGAAGTCGACATAACATCCCGGCAGTTTCTGTGGCGAGGGAGCTTGCTCCCGCTGGGCTGCGAAGCGGCCCCAAATCCAGAGACCGTGGAATGTCAGATGAAACGGGTTACAGGGTTTGCGCCTGCTGCGCAGTCGAGCGGGAGCAAGCTCCCTCGCCACAAGTGACCATTGACCCTTGGATCAGCGCAGGGTGAGGAGTCCTTTCACAAGGGGTCCCAGCTCCAGGCCATTCACGGCTTTGACCTTATCGATCATCGCCGCCGGCCAGCTCTCCATGCCCAGGCAAGCGCCAAGCATGGCGCCGAGAATCGCCGCGATGGTGTCCGTGTCGCCACCGAGGCTCGCGGCCATGCACACGGCTTCGAAGGCATTCAATTCACCAATCGCCACCTGCTGGGCCAGGGCGAACGAGACCACCACCGATTCCTGCGACGCCACCGAAGTACCGATCACGTCGTACAGCAAGTCCGCCAGCAAGGCCTTGTCGCTGTCGATGCTGATGGTCCGCGCCCAACTGATCCGCGAGGCGATGCGTCCGCCCGCGACCCAGTGACCATGACTTTCCGCTTGCTGGGCGATGTGCATGCCCAGGTTCAGCGCTTCGCCCAGGTCCATGCCATTGATGCCGGCCGAGACCACCGCCGCCACCGCCGCCGCGCTGGAGATGCCCAACGTGGTGTTGTGGGTAACCTGGCAGGCCTGCACCACGGCACGGATGAAACGCTCTGGATCAGCAACATCCGCCGCGATCCCGACCGGGGTGATGCGCATCGCCGCGCCGTTGGTGGTGCCGTAGCGCCCCGACTCTTCCGGCGAATGGCCGGCGAGGATCATCTCGATGGCACGTTTGGTCGAAGGGCCGAGCAAGTCCTGCGAGCCCTTGGCCTGCATCTCGGCTTCCCATTCGATCAACCGTTGGGCCAATACCGACGGCTCGATCCGGCCTTCGCCTTCGATCAGCAATTGGCCAACCAGGATCGCCTGTTCGGTGTCATCGGTGATCGAGCCTTTGGGCATGTTGGCGGCGATCGGTTGGTCGGGGCCGGCGTCTTGCAGGTCGGTGATGTCGCCGAAGCGCGCCTTGATCTGGGTACGGCTCAGGGATTGGGTCGGCATGCCCAGGGCATCGCCCAGGGCCAAACCATAGAACGCGCCCAAGGCACGATTGAGCGCGGTCACTTTGACTCTCCAAATTGCAGGTGCAGACGAAAATGCACCGGGTCGAGCAAGCTTTCGACCTGCTCCATGAAGCGGCCCTGACGGTCGTACGTGGTGCGTAGGGCCTTGAGGAATACGGTGCCGGTCGGACGACCGAGCAGTTCGGCGTCTTCGGCGTTCAGCGGTTCGGCGCCGATCCATTGATCGCCGCGTTCGCCGATGTAGCCGTAGGCGGCCAGGGTGATGGTCAGCGAGTCATCGATCAGGCCCACTCGCGGCAGACTTTCCAAAGTGCCAGTGGCGGGAATCAATGAACGTTCAAGGGACACCAACGTGCCGTCATTAGCGCGGCGGCGACGGTCGAGGGTGATGAATTTGTCGGTGCCGAAACGCGGCATCAGGTCAGGACGACTGATCGGCTCCAGGCGCAGCACTTCGGTGTTGATCAGCGCCCCGCTGTCCGCCAGGGCCTGGGCCCAGCCGCTGCGCTGGTCGAGCACCACGCCGTCGAAGGTGACGATGGAGCCGACGCCACTTTGCGTCGCGATGTAGTTGCGCCTCTTCAGTTCGGCCAGGGCTTCACGCAGCGTGCCGCGGCTGACCTTGAATTCTTCAGCCAACTGATGCTCGCCCGGCAACAGAAAGCCGTCCTCCATGAGGCCGCTTTCAATGCGCCGGATGAGCTCGTCGACCACCCGTTGTTTCTTGTCAAATCGAACCTGTCTAATCATGTACAAAGAGATAACCGAAACAGGGTCGGGCGGGCAAGGGATATTTTTGGGGAGGTGACGGGAGGTGGCTAAGGCGATGCGCGGAATGGGCGGTGTCAGGTACAAAGCCTTCGCGGGCAAGCCTCGCTCCTACAGGTTAAATGTCAGTCGCAAAATTTGCGCACGACACACAACCCGTAGGAGCGAGGCTTCCCCGCGAAGGCGTCAGTCAGATCAACAAAAATCTCAGCGCTGTTTCAGACGGTCAATCACGACAGCCAGCAGAAGAATCGAACCCCGAATCACATACTGATAAAACGTATCGATGTTCTTCAGGTTCATCGCATTCTCGATGATCGCCAGAATCAACACCCCGGCAATCACGTGCCGGATCATGCCAATCCCGCCGCTCAGCGACACCCCGCCCAACACACACGCGGAGATCACCGTCAGCTCAAACCCCTGGCCAATCATCGGCTGGCCCGAGGTCATGCGCGACGCGAGGATCACCCCGGCCAACGCGCCGATCAAACCGTGCACGGCGAAGATGATGATCTTGGTCCGATCAACGTTTACGCCAGCCAGCAGCGCCGCTTCCTGGTTGCCGCCGATGGCCATGGTGTTGCGCCCATAGGTGGTGTAGTTCAGCAACCAGCCGAAAAACAGGAAGCAGACGATGGTGATCAGGATCGGCACCGGCACGCCGAACAACTGGCCGTTGCCGAAGACGAAGAACTGTTCCTGGGACACGCCCACCGCTTTGCCATTGGCAAAAATGTAGGCCAGGCCCCGCACGATTTGCATGGTCGCCAGCGTCGTGATCAAAGCATTGACCCGCAGCTTGGCGATCACAATCCCGTTGATCAACCCGACGATCAGCCCCATGAACAGCGCCGCCGCCACGCCGAGAAACACGCTGTCGGTGTCCCGCATCACCACCGCCGCGACCACGCCGGCGCAAGCAATCACCGAACCCACCGACAAGTCGAAATGCCCGGACGCCAGGCAATACAACATGGTGCACGCGGCAATCCCGGTGGTGGAAATCGCCAGGCCCAGCCCGCGCATGTTCAGCGGCGAGAGGAAGTTGTCGATCAGCAAGGTGCAGGCGACGAAGATGGCGATGGCCGCCAGCAGCATCACCCAGTCATCGAGGAAACGCCGCAGATCCAGAGGTTTGCGCGGGGTGGGCAGAGCGTTGTTTTGGATGGTCATCATAGTTACCTCTCAGTTCGCCACGCCGTCAGCGCGTTGGCGCGGCAAAGCCAGTTGCAGCAGGTTGGATTCATTCGCTTCGTCGCGGGACAGTTCGCCGCGCATCGCGCCTTCGCACAGCACCAGGATGCGGTCGGAAATGCCCATGACTTCCATCAAGTCGCTGGACACCACAATCACCGCGATGCCGCTGGCGGCAAGGTTGTGGATGATCTGGTAGATCTCGGCCTTGGCGCCGATGTCGATGCCACGGGTCGGTTCGTCGAGCAGCAGGACTTTCATCGGCATCGACAGCCAGCGACCGAGAATCGCCTTCTGCTGGTTGCCGCCGGACAGGTACATGATTTTCTGCGAGGCGCTCGGCGTCTTCACTTTCAGCGCCGCGATCTGCTTCTCGGCGTTGCCCTTTTCCCACAGGCCGCGCAACAGGCAACCAAAGGTGGAATGGGCGCCGCGCGCACTGATGTTGATGTTCTCGGCGACGCTGGAGAGCGGCATGATGCCCTCCTTCTTGCGGTCTTCGGGGCAGAGCAAAACGCCGGCGGCGATGGCATCGCGAGGGGAACGCAGTTTCAGCTCATGGCCACGCAATTCCAGGCGACCCGCCGTGTTGCGCGTCAAGCCGCTGAGCATGCGAAACAGTTCCGTGCGCCCTGCCCCGACCAGACCGAATAGACCGAGAATCTCGCCCTTGTGCACCTCGAAACTCACCGGCTCGCGCAGACCCGGCCCGAGCAAACCGTCGACTTTCAGCGCCACCGCACCGCGCTGGCGCGGACGGTAATCGTAGATGTCCTGGATGTCGCGGCCGACCATGCACGTCACCAACTGGTCGTGGGTCAATTCGCTCATGTTCTCGAAGGTGCGCACGAAGCGGCCGTCCTTGAACACCGTCACCGCGTTGCAGATGCGGAACACTTCTTCCATGCGATGGGAGACGTAGAGCACCACTTTGCCTTCATCCCGCAGGCGACCGATGATCGCCATCAAGCGGTCGATCTCCCGCGCGGAAAGGCTGCTGGTGGGTTCATCAAAAGCGATCACATGCGCGCCACGGGACAAGGCCTTGGCGATTTCCACCAATTGCCGCTGGCCAAGGGACAGGCGCCCGACTTTCTCTTGCGGGTCGATTTCATCGGCCAGGCCCTTGAGGCAAGCCAAGGCTTGCTGGCGCAACGCACCGCGATTGATCAGGCCGAAGCTGGCCGGCAGATGGCCGAGGAACAGGTTTTCCGCGACGGTCATTTCCGGGACCAGGTGCAGCTCCTGGTGAATCACCGCGACGCGGCTGGCGATGCTGTCGGCGGTGGACTTGAAGGCCATCGTCTGCTCGCCGATCTGCAGGTCGCCGCTGCTCGGGATATACGCGCCGCCGAGGATTTTCAGCAGCGTCGATTTGCCGGCGCCGTTCTCACCCATCAAGGCATGCACCTGCCCCGGATGCGCGACGAAACTGATGCCGTCCAGCGCCTTCACCCCGGGAAAGGTCTTGCCGATCCCGTTGAAGCGCAAGCTGCCGCCGCTGTGTTCTTGTGTTTGTGTTTGCGCTTGCATAACCACCTCATCACACAGATCAGGCGACCCCGTCGCCAGGGCCGCCGATGAAATCAACCGGCCTTCAGTTCCACAGGCCGATCTTTTCCAGTTCCTGCTTGAAGTTCTCGCGAGTGATCAGCGTCACGTCGTCCATGGCGGTGTATTTCGGCGGCTCTTTGCCGGTGGTGACCCACTCGTACATCATCGCCGCCGTGTTGTAGCCCTCGATGTGCGGGCTTGGCAGCATCGAGCCGAAGAAACCGCTGTTGGGCTTTTTCAGTTCGCCGATGGCGTCGGTGCCGTTGATGCCGATCCCGATCACGTTGGCGGCGGCAAACCCGGCGCTTTCGGTGGCGCGCACGCCGCCTAGCACGGTGTTGTCGTTCATGCCGCCGATGATCAGGTTTTTCGCGCCGCCGGGCAGTTTGACCAGCGCCGAGTTGGTGGCGTCCATGCTGCCCGGGACGTCGAGGGTCTTCTGCGCGGTGAAGAGGATATGGTCCTTCGGCAGGCCAGCATCTTCCAGGGACTTGACCGAACCGTCGGTGCGTTTCTTGCCGGTGTCGAGTTCGTTGAAGGTGTTGATCACGGCGTAGGTTTCTTTCCAGTCCCAACCGCGCTTCTTCGCTTCGGTGGCCATGGCGCTGCCCTGTTTCTGGCCGACTTCAAACGCGGCCATGCCGAGGTACGGCACGTCTTCCATGAACTTGCCGTTGGCATCGACGAAACGGTCGTCGACCGCCATCACTTTCAAGTCGTTGAGCTTGGCTTTGGCCACGATGGCCGGGCCGAGGCCGACGTCTGGCGGGCAGATCACAAAACCCTTGGCGCCGTTGGCCGCCAGGCTGTCGATGGCCGAGAGGGTTTTCTCGCCGTCAGGCACGGCGATCTTGATCAGGGTGAAGCCTTTGTCCTTGGCGGCTTTTTCCGCGAAGGCCCATTCGGTCTGGAACCAGGGCTCTTCGGCCTGCTTGACCAGAAAGCCGATTTTCACTTGCTCGGCCGCCAGCAGCGAACTGCTCAGGCTGACCGCCGTGACCGCCAAAGCGGCACAGCACAGGGAACGGATCCCGGGACGACGATTCATAAGCTGACTCCTTGTTATTTTTTTTGAGCGTTATTTGAAAGCCGGTACAGCGGTCAAAACGTGTAGCGAATAGTCATATCGTATGATGATTGGATTTCGCACGGAGTTCCGCGCCTGAAATCCTCTGCGCTCAGTCGTGGTACATGACCGAGCGACCACCATCGATGGTGATGCTCGAGGCGTTAATGAACGGTGCTTCATCGCTGGCCAGGAAAACGGCCGTCATCGCCACTTCCATCGGCTGCCCGATGCGCCGTGGCGGATGCAAGTCAAAGGCGCGCTGACGTTCGGCCTGGGGGTCGGCAAAGCCGTTCCAGTAATCGACGTTCAGCTGGGTTTCGATGTAGCCCGGCGCGATGGCGTTGACCCGGATGCCCTTCGCCGCGTATTCGATGCCGAGGGCGCGGGTCAGGCCGAGCAAGCCGTGCTTGGCCACCGGGTACGGGAAGCAGCCGGGAATGATGTGGCTGGAATGGGTCGAGGCGATGTTGATGATGCTGCCGATGCCCTGCTCGATCATCTGCGGCAACACCGCTTTGCAGCCAAACCACGCGCCGTCGAGGTCAATGGCGAAGCAGCGGCGCCAGTCTTCTTCGGTCATTTCCAGCGGGTCGCGGAACACATTGACCCCGGCGCAGTTGACTAACACATCGATACGGCCGTGGCGCTCGACGGCCAGTCTGGCCATGGCGTGCAGGTCTTGCTGATCGGAAACGTCAGCCTTGATCGCTTGAACGTCGAAGCCTTGGTCCCGCCAGTGCACCGCGACGCTCTCGACTTTCTCGCCCTGGATGTCACTGATGATCAGCTTCGCTTGCTGGGACGCGAAGGTCGCGACAATCGCCTCGCCAATGCCCTGGGCCGCGCCGGTCAGCAACACGACCTTGTTTTTCAGTCGTTCGCCCTTCGGCGGCTCGGGCACCGGTGGCAAGGTGAGAGGTTCAGCCATGAAGCCGGACTCCCTTTTCCAGGCACGACAAAAACCGGGCATCTGTCGATGTCCGGTCGAAAAACTGTTTGGAAAATCGCTGCATCACTTCACCTGTTTTGTTTTTTTAAGTGTGAGTGCGTGTAACTGATGGAGCCGACTATAAACCCGACCGCCAAATAATCTCAATATATAATTTTACATCCCATATTTTGGGATCTAGCCAGCAAACCTCGTACAGATTTTTCCGGGCACATCGACCCGAATCGATAGCACCGCACCGTCTAATGGATGATTGAGCGGGCTCGCAGCGCTGGTGATGTACAAGGTTTGCAGGTCTTCGCCGCCGAATACGCAACTGGTGGGACGGCTGACGGGCAGCTCGATCACCCGGTCAACCTGGCCTTCGGGACTCAAACGGAGCAGGCAGCTGCCGTCCCATCGGGCGTTCCACAGATAGCCTTGGGCATCCATCGCCGAACCATCCGGGCCACCCCGCTCATGGGGACCGAACCAGACCCGGGCCGGATCGAGGCCGCCATCGGTGCGGATGAAATGTTGATAGAGCGTGCCGTCGAGGCTGTCGGCGAAGTACAGCCGAGTCGAGTCATCGCTCCACAGCAAGGTGTTGGGAATGCCCAGGCCCCGGAGCAGCGGCGTGACCCGGGCATCGCGGTCGATACGGAACAGGCCGCCGGAGCGACGCTCGATAGGCAGGTCTTCGCCGTTCTCGCCGATGTTGTTTTGCATGGTGCCGAGCCAGAGCTGGCCTTGGGCATCGCAGCGGGCTTCGTTGGGGCGATTGCCCGGTTGCGGGTCGGCGACGCAGAGCAGGGTCAGGCGCGGTTCCAGGCCCGGCGAGTCCAGGTCCAGGCGATAGACACCGCTGCTCAGGGCCACCAGCGCATCGCCGCTCTCGCAGGGGATGAATGCAGAGACATGCTCGGGCATCTCCCAGATCTGCACGTTGGCGCCGATCAGCCGTAGCGCTTGCTTGCCGGCGATGTCGACCCAGTACAGCGCCTGGGTGGGGGCGTCCCAGAAGGGGCCTTCACCGAGTCGGGCGCGGTGTTGGGTAACGGCAGTCCACGTCATGAAACCTCCTTTCTTATGTTCTTCTAGGTAGGAGCGAGGCTTGCCCGCGAAGGCGATGGGTCTGTGACATCAGTGTTGAAAGTGATGACGCCTTCGCGGGCGAGCCTCGCTCCTACAGGATAGGTGTTGTCAGCTGGCTTTTTTGTCGGCCATGACTTGTGGGTAGAAACGTTTGATGGCCAGGTCCGCGTTGTCGATCAGGGTCATGCAGGCCCACACACCCCGCGCGGCATCCCGGGCGGCGATGGCGTCGGCCATGTCTTTGTGGATCGGCAATGTGCGGCGCAGTTCATCCGGATCGGCGGCGGACACTTCGAACGACACCGCCAGCAACGCGCCGAGGGCCGGGACCATTTGTTCGATGAATTGATTGTGGCTGGCGGCGAGGATGCACTCGTGGAAGAACTGGTCGGCGCGGTTGTAATCGATGCCGCTGTCCACTGCGCGCTCCAGCGCGTTGTAGGCCTGGAGGATCGCTTGCACCTGGTCGACGGTGGCGCGCTCGCAGGCCCAGCGCACGGCCATGGGTTCGATGGTGCGGCGCAGGTCGAGCAAGTCGTCGACGAAGTTTTCCGGCAGGCCGCTGCGGGACAACCAGCCGACGACTTGCGGATCAAACAGGTTCCAGCGCTTGATCGGCAACACCCGCGTCCCGACCTTCGGCCCGACTTCGAGCAAGCCCTTGGCGACCAGGGTCTTGATGGCCTCGCGAATCACCGTGCGACTGACCCCGAGCTGCTGGCCGAGGTCGGCTTCCACCTTGATGGTTTCGCCGGGCTTGACCTGGCCGGCGGCAATCCAGCCACCTAGCCAATCGACCGTCGACGCATGAAAACTGCTGGACATGAAAACCTCGAAGCAGGGACGGCAAAAAACCGTTCGCGATGAAGGCTCACGCTAATCATCATACGATTGGGTGTCAATTTGAATTTTGTGAGAAACACACAAAAACAATGTGGGAGCGGGCTTGCTCGCGAAAGCGGTGTGTCAGGTTATTTATAGGCTGACTGACACGACGCCTTCGCGAGCAAGCCCGCTCCCACATTTGGATTTGCTTAGGGCTCAAGCCCGATCGGGAAGAACTCACCACCACTCCACACGCCCAACCAGCGCTGGCCGTCGATTTCGCGGCTCACCGCCAGCTCGACCAATTGGTAGAACACGTTGCGATGGATCAGCGCTTCAAGGTTGGTGCGCACGTGCACGTAGGGCGCCGGTTCCTGGGTCACGGGATCGATCACCACGCGCATCGGGTGTTCGGCGCCTGCCTCGGCCATCTCATCGACATTGGTGGTGAAGCGCAACACCTGAGCTTCGCCCTCGCCTTCGACGTCCACGGCAATCGCCACGAACGGAGCGTCGTCGACTTTGATGCCGACTTTCTCGACCGGGGTAATCAGGAAGTAGTCATCGCCGTCGCGGCGGATGATGGTCGAGAACAGCTTGACCATCGGCTTGCGCCCGATCGGCGTGCCCAGGTAATACCAGGTGCCGTCCCGGGCGATGCGCATGTCGATGTCGCCGCAGAAGTCGGGGTTCCACAGGTGGACCGGTGGCAAGCCTTTGGTCTTCGGGATTTGCCCCAGCAGGTCGTTGGCTTTTTGCGGGCCACTCATGGCGTTCTCCTTGGAATTACTGTTCGCCGAGCCCCAGCAGGCTACGCGCGTATTGCTCCAGCGGCGGGCCCAGCAGGTCTTCTGGCTTGGTGTCGTGGAACGTCAGTAAACCGCCACGACTCTTGATCCGTGCAGTATCGATCAAATACTGGGTGCTGGTCTCGATCAACATGATCTGAATCACGCCGCTGTCGATACCGAGGCGATCCACGGCTTCCTGGTCGAGCCATTCATCCGAGTTGCCGATGCGGTCGTCAGCCTTGGCAAACCGCGTGTACAGCAAGTAATGCGCACCGGCGGCCCGGGCTTCGCCCATGGCCGCATCGAGCCCTTCCGGCGCACGGGCGCGGCGGACCATCGGGAAGTATTCGATAAAGCCGTCGAAGGCGGTTTCAGCCACCACATTCGGGCGCGGATAAGCGCTGCCCGGCGGCGCAAAAGCACCTTGGGCGATGTAGATGAAGGAGTCCGGCTGGATACGGAAGTTGTTCACGCGCTGACTGTTGCTGTGATCCAGCAGCCCCGCGTCGCTCATGTGATAGCGAACACCTTCGCCCATGTCGCTGACATTCATGCAGCCACCAAGCGCCATAACGGCCAGCAGCAAAACCAGGCTACGCATCCTACCCTCCAGAAGCCGGTGACGGAAAACCGGCGAATGGGCGTTGGATGCAGCTTCCGCGCCAGTCCTTGGGTCTATCGATAATTCGAGTTTGGAAACACAGACTGTGGCGAGGGGGCTTGCCCCCATTCGGCTGCGCAGCCGTCGTGAAATCGGAGAATGCCGTTTTTACTGGCACAACGCAGGGGAATGTTTTGGGGCCGCTTCGCGACCCAACGGGGGCAAGCCCCCTCGCCACAAAGGCCCTGTCAGCCGCCGATAATCTTCATGATGGTCGCACCACCGGAGAACGCCACTTCCTGCTTGTCCCCCAGGGCTTTCACCAACAGCCGCTGCAACGCCGGCAACGCCTGATGACGCGGCTTGTCCAGCAAGTCGCCGACATAGTGGCGATTGCTCGACGACAGGCAACCATGCAGCCAACCGGTCGACGACAGCCGCAGCCGCGAACACGTCCGGCAGAACGGCACGCTTTCGTTGGCGATCACGCCAAAGTAGCCCTGCCCCGGAATTTCGTAGCGCACCGCCGTGGCATCCACCGGCGCGTCGGCTTGCAGGTATTCATGACGCTCGCCGATCAGGCTCAGCAACTGCTGAAGGCTGACGAACTGCTGCAAAAAGGCATTGTTGTCGCTGGCCAGGTGGCCCATGCGCATCAGCTCGATAAAACGCAGCTCATAGCCACGCTCCAGACAGTAATCGAGCAGCGGCATCACCTGGTCGAGGTTCTGCCCGCGTAACGGCACCATGTTGACCTTGATCTTCATCCCGGCCGCTGAGGCCTGGTCCATACCATCGAGCACAGTCGCCAGGTCGCCACCACGGGCAATGCTGCGAAACGCACTGGCGTCGAGGGTATCGAGGGAAACGTTGATGCGCCGGATGCCGGCATCCACCAGCAGCGGCAGTTTTTTCGCCAGCAGCTGACCATTGGTGGTCAGGCTGATGTCTTCAAGCCCCATCTGGCCGACGGCGTTCATGAAGGCTTCGAGTTTGGGACTGACCAGCGGCTCGCCACCGGTAATACGCAACCGCTCGATGCCGGCGGCCTCGATCAAATACGCCACACCGCGCGCCATGGCCTCGGCCGACAATTCATCCTGCGCAGCCACCAGCCGCTTGCCGTTAGGCACGCAGTAGGTACACGCGTAATTGCAGGCGGAGGTCAGGCTGATCCGCAAATTGCGAAAACGCCTGCCTTGACGGTCAACGATCATGGATCACTCCGGCGGAAGAAGTTTCGGGACCGCTAAAACTTGACTCACAAATCAAGTTTTAGCAAGTCCCAAGCCTGAGTATATTCCTGCGGTACGGCGCCATGTAGCGAAATAATGGCGCCATCAGGCAGCTGAATGGCTCAGCTGCTTGGGGTGTCGGTGTCGCGCTTGCGTTTGTTGCCCATGCGCACGCCGATGTCCATCAGGAACTGGAAGAAGCCTTCCTGATCTTCCAGCACATTGCTCCAGAACGGCGAGTGATACAGCGCCACAGCGCCATGCACCAGCGCCCAGGACGCGCAGTAGTGGAAGTACGGCGGCACGTCTTCGAGCTTGCCTTCGCTGATCCGACCCTTGATCAGCAGGGTCAGGCGTTCGAAGTTCGAGGCACGGATCTTGTGCAGCTCCTCGACCATCTCCGGCACCTGGTTGCCCTTGACCACCTTTTCTTCCAGGCGATCGAACAAGCGATAGCGCTGCGGGTCGCGCATGCGGAATTCGAAGTAGGCCCGGGACAGGGCTTCCTTGTCCTTGTCGACATCGGCCGAATGCAACAGCTCATTCAAATCGCGCTCGTAATCGAGCATCAGGCGCAGATAGATCTCGGCCTTGGATTTGAAGTGCTTGTAGATCGTGCCTTTGCCGATACCGACGGCATCAGCAATCATCTCGACGGTGACACTGTCTTCACCCAGTTCGAGGAACAGCTTGAGCGCGGTATCGAGAATTTCTTGCTCGCGGCGACGAAACTCACGGACCTTACGAGGTTCTTTATGCATAAGAAAAGGTCTGTAGGGGTCAAAATTCGAAGCCGCGTATTATGCCTAACTTGCGCCAAAATGCACGGATCATCCGACCATATCTGCGTTTCTTGATCATTTCACGCACGGCCCCCGGTTGATGAGAACTCTTCCGAAGCGCCCGTATTCCAAAATTGTTTAAAAACCGGGGCCGCTAAACTGGACTCGGCGCAATACTGATCAATACTTGAACTGTCGGCGGGGCATCTCCCCCAAGTGCCGCGTCGATATAGGTACCAACGGACCGCGTGCCTTTGTTTTACTCCTAATGGTCTTAACCCGGATTCACCCCCCAGAACCCGGGTTTTTTTTGCCTGCGATTCAGTGGGCATCGCCGCGCAGGAGCTGCCGAAGGCTGCGATCGTTACCGGCGTTACGCCGATGCCCTGACGTGCGCCAACGGAAACAACCGCTTGAAATTCTCGGTCGTCTGCTCGGCAAACCGCTCGTAGGATTCCCCGCGCAACATCGCCAGAAACTCTGCCACTTCCCGCACATATTGCGGCAGGTTCGGTTTGCCGCGATAAGGGATCGGTGCCAGGTACGGCGAGTCGGTTTCCACCAGCAAACGGTCGGCCGGCACTTTGCTCGCGACATCGCGTAACGCATCGGCATTGCGGAACGTGACAATCCCGGACAGGGAAATGTAATAACCCATGTCCAGCGCAGCCTTCGCCATGTCCCAGTCTTCGGTGAAGCAATGCAGCACGCCGGCCTGGGGCAACGCGGCTTCGCGCAACAGCGCCAGCGTATCAGCACGGGCACCACGGGTATGGATGATCACCGGTTTGCCGGTTTGTTGAGCAGCCTGCAGGTGCAGGCGGAAGGATGCCTGCTGCAATTCGGCGGCTTCCGGCTCGTAGTGGTAATCCAGGCCTGTTTCACCAATCGCCACCACCCGCGGGTGATTCAGCTCCTGCAACAGCCAATCCAGCGCGGGCGCGGCACCGGGTTGCACGTCCAGCGGATGCACGCCGACCGAACAATCGACGTCGTCATAACGCTCGGCCAGGGCTTTGACATCGGCGGCGTTATCGACGCTGACGCCGATGCACAGAAAGTGCCCTACCCCGCGCTGCCGGGCCGCATCGAGTGCGGCATCCAGGGAGCCGTCATGGGCGGCGAGGTCGAGGCGATCAAGGTGACAATGGGAATCTACGAGCATAAAAAGGGCTGCAACTTACATCGTATGAGTGGGACGGTCGGATTTCAGGGCTCCGGCCAGATGGGTTTCGATTCGACTGCGGGCGGCGTTGTCACCGTCGTTGAACTGCACGCCCACCCCGGCAGCCCGGTTGCCCTGAGCGCCTTTGGGGGTGATCCAGCTGACTTTGCCGGCGACCGGAATCTTCTCCGCTTCGTCCATCAGGTTCAGCAACATGAACACCTCATCGCCCAACTTGTAGCTTTTGTTGGTCGGGATGAACAGGCCACCGTTCTTGATAAACGGCATGTAGGCCGCGTACAGCACGGACTTGTCCTTGATGGTCAGGGACAAAATGCCGTTACGCGGTCCGGTATTGACGGGTTCATTCATGCTGACCTCCACGGCTGATGCTCAGAGTCTAGTCACTTCTGGCCCGGCAAAGACACCCATTGCACCAGCAGCGCCTCAAGCAACAGCGCCGGATTCAGGTTGGCCTTGCTCATCACCTTCTGACGCTGGGCGAGGATCCAGTCCTGAATAGCGAGGACCTTGCCCTGACCGGACTTCTGCGCCAGGTATTGAATGACCTTGCGCATGTCCATCAGGCCCAGGCCTTGTTCATCCTGGGTCAGTTGATAGCGCAGGATCAGGCTCGACCAATCGCAGAACCAGTCAAACAGCAGTAACTGGGGAAGGCTTTTCCATTCTTCGGCCAACTGGGTCGGCGATTTCTGTTGCTTGAGCAACTGCTTCACGCCTTCGACCACCAGCAAGCGCTGTTCGCGAACGCCTTGAGTCTGCAACTTGACCGCGGCCAATGGCGAACCGGCGGCCAGGGTCAGCAATTCGACGCGTTCATCCTGCGTACAGTCCGGCAACGCCGTCGCCAGCCACGCCAGGCTCATCGCCTCGCTGGGCAGCGGACAGGCCTGCTGCTGGCAACGACTCTTGATCGTTGGCAGCAGACGGCTGGTCTGGTGGCTGACCAGCAGCAATACGGTATCGCCGGACGGTTCTTCGAGGCTTTTGAGCAAGGCGTTGGCGGCGTTGACGTTCATCGACTCGACCGGCTCGATCAGCACCACTTTGCGCCCGCCCATCTGCGCGGTCTGGACCACGAAACTGACGAGGTCACGCACCTGATCGACCTTGATCGCCTTGTCCGCTTCTTCGGGCTCGAGGATGTAGTTGTCGGGGTGGCTGCCGGCCTTGAGCAGCAGACAAGATTTGCACTCGCCGCAGGCATCCTGGGCAGTCGGACGCTGACACAACAAATGCGCCATCAACCGTTCGGCCAACGCACGCTTGCCGATCCCGGCCGGGCCATGCAGCAAATAGGCGTGGGCGTGCTGTTTACGCCCCGCCAGTTGCTGCCAGAGCTCGTCCTGCCACGGATAGGCCTCAGCCACGGGTCAGCTCCAGCAAACGCGGGAGCAACCCATCCAGCGACTGCTGGACTTGCGGCAGCGGCTGGGCGGCGTCCACCAACACGTAACGGGCAGGATCGGCTTCGGCGCGCTTGAGAAAGGCGCTGCGCACGGCATCGAAAAAGGCACGGCCTTCGAGTTCGAAGCGATCCAGCCGACCGCGCGCACTGGCGCGGGCCAGGCCGACTTCCACCGGCAGATCGAAAATCAGCGTCAGGTCCGGGCGCAAGTCGCCCTGGACGAAGGCTTCCAGCGTGGCGATGCGTTCCAGCGACAAACCGCGACCGCCGCCCTGATAGGCGTAGGTCGAATCGGTAAAGCGGTCGCACAAGACCACCGCGCCCCGGGCCAGTGCCGGGCGAATCACCTCGGCCAGGTGCTGGGCACGGGCGGCGAACACCAGCAACAGCTCGGTGTCGGGGTTCATGACTTCATCCACCGGGGCCAGCAGCACTTCGCGAATGCGCTCGGCCAGTGGCGTGCCGCCCGGTTCGCGGGTCAGCAGCACTTCGATACCGGCGGCGCGCAGGCGCTCGGCCAGGTATTCGCGGTTGGTGCTCTTGCCGGCGCCTTCCGGGCCTTCCAGAGTAATAAACAAGCCAGTCACAGGCAGTCCTTAATCAGAGTCATTGCGGGCTTTGCGGCGCGGCTGCATCCGGTGCGGGCGCGGGTGCAGGTTCTTGTGCGGGCATCGGTGGTACAGATTCTGGCGCGGGCGTGGATTCCGGTGCCGGGGCCGGCTCTTGGGCCGGGACCTGTGGCACCGCTTCCGGCGCAGTATCCGGGGAAGCGGCGGGAATCGGCGTCTCGGCCTCCGGCGTCACGGGTGCATTCGCCGGTGCCGGGCTGGAGCGGTAATCGGCACGACGCTTGAGCTGAAATTCACGCACTGCCGAGTTATGGGCATCCAGGTCATCGGAGAACACATGGCTGCCATCGCCGCGAGCGACAAAATACAAACTGTTGCCGGCCACCGGGTTCAGCGCCGCATGAATCGCTTCGCGGCCGACCATGGCAATCGGGGTCGGTGGCAGGCCGGAGATCATGTAGGTGTTGTACGGCGTCGCTTCCTTGAGGTGGGCGCGGGTCAGCTTGCCGGTGTAGCGATCGCCGAGACCGTAGATCACGGTCGGATCAGTCTGCAACAACATACCGATCGCCATCCGCCGCACGAACACGCCAGCAATCTGCCCGCGCTCCTGAGGCACGCCGGTTTCCTTCTCCACCAGCGAGGCCATGATCAGCGCCTGATAGGGTTCGGTGTACGGCACATCAGCGGCGCGCTTGTCCCATTCCTTGGCGAGCACTTCGTCGAGGCGCTCGTAGGCTTTTTTCAGCAGCTCGGCGTCGGTCATGCCACGCACGAAACTGTAAGTGTCGGGAAAGAAGCGACCCTCAGGGAAAATCCCGCTATGGCCGATCTTGTCCATCACTTGCGTGTCACTCAGGCCGTTCAGGGTTTGCTTGAGTTTGTCATCCTTGGCCAGAGCCGCACGGACCTGATGGAAATTCCAGCCTTCGACCAGGGTCACGCTGTACTGCACCACTTCGCCGCGTTTCCACAAATCGATCAGACCGTCGACGGTCATCCCGGGCAGCATGCGGTATTCGCCACTGTGGATCGGCGTGGCGGCGAGGTTGAAACGCCAATAGACGCGCAACCAGAAGGCGTCCTTGATGACGCCGTCGGCTTCGAGTCGATAGAAGGTGCCGGTGGGAGTCGTGCCCTTGGGCACTTCCAGCAGTTCTTCCTGGGTGATGTTCAGCGGCTGTTCCAGCGCCGAATGGATTTTCCAGGCCGAAGCGGCCATTAGCAGCCCCGCCAGAACCAGTCCGGTTTCCAGCAGCAGCAAAAATTTACGTCTCACGTATCAAGCATCCAGTAGCGCGCGGGCAATGGTTTGGAGTTTACGGGTGAGCGGGCCAACCGACCAGCTCAGTGCTGCATAGGCGCGCACCGGCCAAACGCCATACACGCTGTTGCAGACGAAGACTTCATCGGCCCATTGCAACTGATCGAGGCTGATGTCGGTGATTTGCGTGGGGATCCCCAATGACTCAGCCTGAAACAATAATTCGGCGCGCATCACACCGGCTACGCCGCAGCGTTTGAGATCGGCGGTGATCAGCACACCGTCGCGCACCAGAAACAGATTGCTGAAGACGCCTTCAATCACTCGACCGACCCGATCAAGCATCAGGCCTTCAGCGTGGTCGGTGTCTTGCCATTCGGAACGGGCGATCACCTGCTCCAGGCGATTCAGATGCTTGAGCCCGGCGAGCAACGGCTGGTTGGACAGGCGCGTGGCGCAAGGGAACAAGCGGACACCCTGCTCGCCATGGACGACAGGATAAGCTGCGGGAGGATTGCCTTGCAGAATGCATCGGGCCTGGGCCGAAGGATCGGGCGCGTAACCGCGCAAACCGTCGCCACGGGTGAGGATGAGCTTGAGCACGCCCTCGCCCATTGCGGCGGCGTAGGCCAGCAGCTCGCTGCGGATCAAAGAATGATCGGCAGTAATCGCCAGGCGTGAACAACCCTGCGCCAGCCGCGACAGATGCCGCTCCAGCAACAACGGTTGCCCGCCTCGCACAGCGATGGTCTCGAACAGACCATCACCGTAAGCCAGGCCGCGATCCTTCAGCGACAACGTGTCAGCCGGCTGACCGTCGACCCAGCTGTCCATCAGTCAGCGAACCGGCGGAACACCAGCGAGCCGTTGGTCCCGCCAAACCCGAAGGAGTTGGACAGCACCACATCGATATCCATGTTGCGCGCGGTGTGCGGCACGAAGTCGAGATCGCAGCCTTCATCCGGCTCATCGAGGTTGATGGTCGGCGGTGCCACCTGGCTGTTGATCGCCAGGACACTGAAGATCGCCTCGACCGCGCCCGCCGCACCCAACAGGTGACCGGTCATGGACTTGGTCGAACTGACCGCCAGTTTGTAGGCGTGATCGCCGAACACCGACTTGATCGCACAGGCTTCAGCGAGGTCGCCGGCCGAAGTCGAGGTGCCATGGGCGTTGATGTACTGAACCTGGTCGCCATTGATCTTGGCGTCGCGCAGGGCATTGGTGATGCAACGAGCAGCACCGGCGCCGTCGGCGGGAGGCGACGTCATGTGGTAGGCATCGCCACTGGTGCCGAAGCCGATCAGCTCGGCGTAGATGGTCGCGCCACGGGCCTTGGCGTGTTCCAGCTCCTCCAGCACCAGTGCACCGGCGCCGTCGGACAGGACGAAGCCATCACGGCCCTTGTCCCATGGACGGCTGGCGCGGGCTGGCTCATCGTTGCGGGTCGACAGTGCGCGGGAGGCACCGAAGCCACCCATGCCCAGACCACAAGCGGCCATCTCGGCGCCGCCGGCAATCATCACGTCGGCTTCGTCGTACATGATGTTGCGTGCCGCCATGCCGATGCAGTGCGTACCGGTGGTACACGCGGTGGCGATGGCGTAGTTGGGTCCCTGTGCACCGAGGTGAATGGACAGGAAACCGGAAATCATATTGATGATCGAGCCAGGCACGAAGAACGGTGAAATCCGACGAGGGCCGGAATCATGCAGCGTGCGGCTGGTTTCTTCGATATTAGTCAGTCCGCCAATACCCGAACCCATGGCCACGCCGATGCGCTCACGGTTGGCGTCGGTGACTTCCAGACCCGAGTTACGCACAGCCTGAAACCCTGCGGCCAGACCATACTGGATGAACAGATCGAGCTTGCGAGCTTCCTTGACCGACAGGTATTCCTCAACATTGAAGCCCTTGACCGAGCCGCCAAAGCGGGTGGAATAGGCAGAAAGGTCGGTGTGTTCGATCAGACCAATGCCACTGCGGCCAGCCAGAATGCCCTGCCAACTGCTCGGCACATCCGTGCCCAGTGGCGACAACATACCCATACCGGTGACTACGACGCGTCTACGCGACACAGCACTCTCCTTTTTCAAATGGCGACTTTGCATCAGGCCTAAAGAAAAAACCGCACGCCGTGATGGCAGTGCGGTTTTTCCATGACAGCAAGCAGCGATTACAAGCTATTAAGCCTGATGGTTAGTAACGTAATCGATTGCAGCTTGTACAGTAGTGATCTTCTCAGCTTCTTCGTCAGGGATTTCGGTCTCGAATTCCTCTTCCAGAGCCATCACCAGCTCAACGGTGTCAAGGGAGTCGGCACCCAGGTCTTCAACGAAGGAAGCAGTGTTGACCACTTCTTCTTCTTTAACGCCCAGTTGCTCAGCAACGATTTTCTTGACGCGCTCTTCGATGGTGCTCATACCTTGTTTTCACTCCTAATGGACAAATTCAGGCAGCTGGCCAGTGGGTAAGTGTATAGAAAGACTTTTCAGTTTTTCAACTGAAAGCTTCACTCCTCAAACCCGACGACCCTCTGCCTATAAATAGATTGCAGCTTTATAACGGATTTTAGACAGCTCGTATGACATTTTTTTGAAGCAATCCGTCACATTTAACTCATGTACATCCCGCCGTTCACCGGGATTGTAGCCCCAGTAACGTAAGCCGCACCGTCGGATGCAAGAAAAGCGACCACAGACGCGATCTCTTGAGCTTGCCCCAGACGGCCCAGCGGAATCTGTGTCACCAAGCCTTCACGCTGCGCTTCAGGCAGTTCGCGGGTCATATCAGTGTCGATGAACCCTGGAGCCACCGAGTTTACTGTAATCGAACGCGAACCGACTTCCCGCGCCAGTGCCCGGCTGAAACCTTCCAGACCGGCCTTGGCGGCAGCGTAGTTTACTTGGCCTGCGTTGCCCATGGCACCCACAACAGAGCCAATACTGATAATTCGTCCCCAACGGGCCTTGGTCATGCCGCGCAAAACACCCTTGGACAGGCGAAACAGACTGTTCAGGTTGGTATCGATGACGTCGCTCCATTCGTCGTCTTTCATGCGCATCATCAGATTATCGCGGGTGATGCCGGCATTGTTGACCAAAATTGCCGGGGCGCCAAACTGCGCAGTGATGCTTGCCAGCACCGCAGCAACCGATTCATCACTGGTGACGTTCAGTTCCAGGCCAGTGCCTTCAATAGCGTTTTCTTTCAGGGTTGCCGCGATGCGCTCGGCACCCGAGGCGGAGGTCGCGGTGCCAATGACGATGGCGCCCTGACGACCCAGTTCCAGGGCGATGGCCTGGCCGATACCGCGGCTCGCACCGGTGACCAGTGCAACTTTACCTTGCAGACTCATGCAAGTTTCTCCTGATTCAGGCCAGCGCCGCGCAAGCGGCAGCGAAAGCGTCTGGGGTATTGAGGTTGGATGTCGCCACGCCTTCGGCGCAGCGTTTGTTCAGGCCGGCAAGCACCTTGCCCGGGCCGCACTCGACCAGTTGGGTCGCGCCCTTGGCCGCCAGTGCCTGGACCGATTCGACCCAGCGCACAGGCTTGTAGAGCTGCTCAAGCAGATCGCGCTTGAGGGTCTCCAGATCAGCCGGCACATTGGCGCTGACGTTCTGCACCACCGGGATCTGCGGGGCCTGCCAGTCAATGGCAGCGATGGACTCGGCAAAGCGCTCGGCCGCCGGACGCATCAGTTCGCAGTGGGACGGCACGCTGACCGGCAACGGCATGGCGCGCTTGGCACCACGGGCCTTGCAGCCTTCAATGGCACGTTCGACCGCCGCCTTGGCACCGGCGATCACCACTTGGCCAGGGGAGTTGAAGTTGACCGCACTGACCACTTCGCCTTGCGCCGCTTCGGCACAAGCCGCCAGCACATCGGCATCTTCCAGACCGAGGATAGCGGCCATGCCGCCCTGCCCGGCCGGAACGGCTTCCTGCATCAGCTTGCCACGGGTTTCGACCAGTTTCACCGCGTCGGCCAGGCTCAGGCTGCCCGCCGCCACCAGGGCGCTGTACTCGCCCAGGCTGTGACCGGCCACATAAGCCGGACGCGCGCCGCCTTGCGCCAGCCACAGACGCCACAAGGCGATCGAGGCGGTCAGAATGGCCGGCTGGGTTTTATCGGTTTGATTGAGTTGCTCTTCCGGCCCTTGCTGGGTCAGTGCCCACAGGTCGTAACCCAGAGCATCGGAAGCTTCTTTGAATGTTTCGAGGACCACTGGATGTTGCGCGCCCAACTCGGCCAGCATGCCGAGGGACTGCGAACCCTGTCCTGGAAAGACGAATGCGAGGGAAGCAGACATGTAACAAGCCCCTAATGATCTTGTCGTCGGAGAATTGACGTCCCGCTAGAGGGACACAAGAAACTGACAGTTGGATGGCCAATTGAACTGAGCGGTCACATTTAAGCATTGTCCGACGAAAACGCCTAAGGCAACAAATCCTCCAGACGACCGTGAAGCCGCTCAGGAAGATTTTCCTGGATCTCGATCAGGGCACGCTGGATCGCACTCTGGAAACCCTGCACACCGGCCGAACCGTGGCTTTTCACCACAATCCCCTGCAAGCCGAGAAAGCTCGCGCCGTTGTGCCGCGCCGGGGCAAGGTCCGCTTGCAAGCGCTTCATCAGCGGCAGCGCCAAGGCCCCCACCATGCGTGAGGCGACGCTTTTCTTGAACAAGGCCTCGATGCGCCCGGCGATCATGGTCGCCAGGCCTTCGCTGGACTTGAGCAGGATATTGCCGACAAAACCGTCACACACCACCACATCCGCCTCGCCCCGGTACAAACCGTCACCTTCGACAAAACCGATGTAGTTGATGCCCCGGGCGTTCTGCAACAAGGTCGCCGCCAGCTTGACCTGCTGGTTGCCCTTGATGTCTTCGGTACCGATGTTCAGCAGCGCTACTCGCGGGCGAACCACGCCGAGGGTTTCCGCCGCCACCGAGCCCATGATCGCAAACTGCAACAAGTGCTCGGCACTGCAATCGACGTTGGCACCGAGGTCGAGCAACTGGCAATAGCCCTTCTGGGTCGGAATGGCCGCGATCATCGCCGGACGATCAATGCCCGGCAACGTCTTGAGTACAAACCGCGACAACGCCATCAGCGCCCCGGTGTTGCCGGCGCTGACACAGGCCTGGACCTTGCCATCGCGCAACAACTCAAGGGCCACGCGCATTGACGAATCAGGCTTGCCGCGCAGGGCCTGGGCAGGCTTTTCGTCCATGCTGATGACTTCGGACGCCGGCGTAATCGACAGGCGCGCGCGATCCACAGCCGAATGGCCGGAGAGCAGCTCTTCCAAAAGGGTAGGTTGACCGACGAGGGTCAGGTGCAGCGAGGGTGTAGCAGACAGGCAAGCAAGGCTGGCCTGAACAATGCTGCGGGGACCGAAGTCCCCGCCCATTGCGTCAATCGCGATGACTTGAGCAGACAAGTGATTACTCGTCAGCGCCCTTGTCGATCACTTTACGGCCACGGTATACGCCTTCTGGCGATACGTGGTGACGCAGGTGAATTTCACCGGTGGTTTTTTCTACAGACAGAGTGCTCGCCGTCAGGGCGTCGTGCGAACGACGCATGTCACGGGCAGAGCGGGATTTTTTGTTCTGCTGAACAGCCATAATTGATTAACTCCTAAACGTTTGGGTCACGCTTTAACTGCGCCAATACACTGAACGGGTTGGACCGCGTTACCTCGTCCTCGCTCGGTTCGGGCTCATCGAGACCCGCCGGCTGCTGGCATTCTTCCGGATGATGAGCAGGCACAATGGGCAAGGCGAGCAAAAGCTCCTCCTCGATCAGTGACTGCAGATCCAATGGATCTTCGCCCAGTTCCAGCACGTCATAACCTTTCGGCAACGACTGGGTATTCGCACCCTCTTTCACCACAGCATAACTGCATTCGCTGTGGATCGGCAGGGTGACCAGCTCAAGACAACGCTGGCAAACCATTTTGACTTCGGTGTCGATAAAACTGTGGATTACCACAGACTTACGTTCATCTCGTTCAAAAACGAATTTAGCCTGCACCGTACCGACAGTGT
The DNA here is from genome assembly GCF_055179735.1 of Pseudomonas sp. Emmai. Taxonomy (NCBI): domain Bacteria; kingdom Pseudomonadati; phylum Pseudomonadota; class Gammaproteobacteria; order Pseudomonadales; family Pseudomonadaceae; genus Pseudomonas; species Pseudomonas sp. Emmai. The sequence continues at coordinate 5,476,893 of NZ_CM143685.1, forward strand.
CGGAAAGCGGGTCGCAGAGTCTCTCCAAATCGGCCAGCAGCAGTTCACCTTGAAGGGTGGTGCCACGATCAGCCAATTTGCGCGGGTCAACGTGAGGTGGAATCGGGTCATTCAACATAGGCGCAGCATTATAGGGATGCACCCAGCCATGTCAAAGGAAATTCAGCCCTGTCCGTCACTTGGAAGCCTCGCTAGAATTCGCCCCTGCCTTTTGGAGATGCCCATGCTGCCTTTATTACTCGCTTCAAGCTCGGCCTATCGCCGGGAATTGCTGGCCCGATTGCAGCTTGAGTTTACCTGCCGCTCGCCGGATATCGATGAAAGCCATCGCCCGGACGAGTCCGCGATTAATCTGGTCAAGCGCCTCGCCGAAGAGAAAGCACGCGCCCTGGCCGACAGCCACCCCGCGCATCTGATCATCGGTTCCGATCAGGTCGCGGTGCTCGGCGAGCGCATTATCGGCAAACCCCACACATTCGAAAAGGCCCGGGAACAATTGCTCGCTTCCAGCGGCGCCAGCGTGACCTTTCTGACCGGCCTGGCCGTGCTTAATAGCCAGACCGGTCACTGTCAGGTCGATTGCGTGCCCTTCACCGTGCACATGCGCACACTCGACCCGGCGCGCATTGAACGCTACCTGCACGCAGAGCAGCCCTACGACTGCGCTGGCAGCTTCAAGGCCGAAGGTTTGGGGGTGAGCCTGTTTCAACGCACCGAAGGCCCTGACGCCACCAGCCTGATCGGCCTGCCGCTGATTCGCTTGATTGATATGTTGCTGGCCGAGGGCGTGCAAATCCCCTGAGCACAAAAAACCGGCCACGAAGGCCGGTTTTTTTATGCCGCAGCAGATTCAGCGCAACGACGGACCATGAAACCCCATCCACATCGCCAATTGCTCGGCCACGCTGGCGCCGAGCTTCTTCGAGAAGCGATCAAACGTCGATTCCTGAATGGTGAAGTCCACCAATTCTTTCTCGCCAATCACATCCCGGGCGACCGAGCTGGCATTGCCCAGGCCATCGATCAAGCCCAGCGGCAGCGCTTGCTCACCGGACCAGACCAGCCCGGAGAACAACTCCGGATGCTCTTTATCCTTGAGCCGATCGCCACGCCCTTTCTTCACGCTGTTGATGAACTGCTGGTGCGTAGTATCGAGCACGCCCTGCCAGAACTGAGTTTCCTCAGGCTTCTGCGGCTGGAACGGGTCAAGGAACGACTTGTGTTCACCCGAGGTGTAGGTGCGACGTTCGACGCCGAGCTTCTCCATCGTCCCGACAAAGCCGTAGCCGGCCGCCGTCACACCGATGGAACCCACCAGGCTCGCCTTGTCGGCATAGATCTGATCGGCCGCGCTGGCGATGTAATAAGCGCCGGAAGCGCCCAGGTCCGAAATCACGGCATACACCTTGGTATCCGGATGCAAACCGCGCAGACGCTTGATTTCGTCGTACACGTAACCCGACTGCACCGGACTGCCGCCCGGGCTGTTAATGCGCAGGATCACGCCCTTGACCTTGGTGTCTTCAAAGGCTGCACGCAGACTGCCGACGATGTTGTCGGCGCTGGCAGACTCCTTGTCGGCGATCACGCCATTGACGTCGATCAACGCGGTGTAGTTGGAACCGCGGGTCGCGCTTTTTTCCATGTCCATTAACGGCGTGAACAGCAGCAGCGCCGCAAACAGGTACACGAAGGTCAGCAGCTTGAAGAAAATCCCCCAGCGGCGCGAGCGGCGCTGTTCCTGCACGCTTGCCAGCAAGGTCTTTTCCAGCAGCTTCCAGCTCTTCTCGTCACCGCCATCCGCGCTTGCCTTGGCAGGCGCTTTCCATTCGTCGGTCATGCCATCTACCCCAGCAAAATCGTATTAAGCCTGACGAAGCCAGGCATGCAATTCGGAAAAACGATCAATGGACAGCCGCGGCCCGAACAGCTTCAGCGCCTCGATGGATTGGGCGCCGTAACTCACGGCAACCGAATCCATACCGGCGTTGCGCGCCATTTGCAGGTCAAAGGACGAATCCCCGACCATCAACGCCTGCTGCGCCGAAACGCCGCAATGCGCGAGGATCTCTTCCAGCATCAGAGGATGAGGCTTGCTGGCAGTTTCATCGGCGGCACGGGTGATATCGAAATAGTCTTCCCAGCCGTGCGCCTTGAGCACTCGATCCAGCCCACGACGGGCCTTGCCGGTCGCGACCGCCAGGTGATAACCCTCGTCACGAAAGGCGGCCATCGACTCGACAACACCTTCGAACAACGGCGAAGGCACGGCTTCGGCCGCGATGTAGTGATCGGCATAGTGCTGACGGAACGCTATCAGCTCGTCATCGCCGATCTGCGGGTACAACGTGCGAATCGCCTCGGGCAAGCCCAGGCCGATAATGCCTTTGACGGCAAAGTCGTCGCACAATTGAAAACCGGAGCGCTCGGACGCGACATGCATCGCCTCGACAATCCGACCAATGGAATCGGCCAGCGTGCCATCCCAATCAAAAATCAGCAGCTTGTAATCAGAGGGGTGCACTCAGGCGCTCCACGGTCTTGGCCCACATCTCGTCCACTGGCGCCTGCAACTTCAGCTCGCCGCCATCTGGCAACGGCACGGTCAGCATGTAGGCGTGGAGGAACAGGCGTTTGCCGCCCAGGTCACGAATTTCCTTGCTGAAATCGTCATCGCCGTACTTGGTGTCGCCAGCGATGCAGTGCCCGGCGTGCAACGTATGGACACGGATCTGGTGTGTCCGGCCGGTGATCGGCTTGGCTTCGATCAGGGTGGCAAAGTCGCCGAAACGGCGCAGGACCTTGAACACGGTCACAGACTCCTTGCCCTCCTCCTCATCGACCTCGACCATGCGCTCGCCGGAGCGCAGGTTGCTCTTGCCCAGCGATGCACGAACCTGCTTGATCGAGGCCGCCCAGTTGCCGCGGACCAGCGCCATGTAGCGCTTGTCAACGCCATCGCCGCGCAAGGCCGTGTGCAAGTGACGCAACATGCTGCGCTTCTTGGCGATCATCAGCAGGCCGGAGGTGTCACGGTCGAGCCGGTGAACCAGTTCGAGCTCCTTGCAATCGGGACGCAACTGACGAAAGGCTTCGATTACCCCGTAGGTCAAGCCGCTGCCGCCGTGAACCGCGATGCCGCAAGGCTTGTTGATCACGATCAACGCCTTGTCCTCGAAGATAATCGAGGCTTCGAGGCGCTGGAGCAGGCCTTGTGCCAGCGGCACCGGCTCGTCGCGCTCAGGCACGCGAACCGGCGGCACGCGCACGATATCGCCCGCCTGCAGCTTGTATTCGGGCTTGATCCGGCCTTTGTTCACTCGCACTTCGCCTTTGCGCAAAATGCGGTAAATCAAGGTCTTGGGCACGCCTTTGAGCCGAGCGAGAAGGAAGTTATCAATACGTTGGCCGGCATATTCCGGCGAGACCTCCAGCAGTTGTACGGCTGGGGTCGAAGGGGCAGTAGTCGTCATGGCGCGGATGATAACAATTTTTTATGGAATTGAAGCACTTAATCATTGCTGCTATAGTCGCGAACGCCGCCAAAAGCGGCCTGGACAGCGGACTAACGGTCAAAAACCGGCCCTGACCAACGCAATTCACCAGGACGCGAGGCCGTCCTACGGGGCTTTCGCTACGTAACGGTGGAGTTTGCAGGTGTTACGAGCGCAGGTGACATGAGGCCTGAATCAAGCCGCAAAGCAGAGTTTTCACTCGCCTTGCTCGCCAATATTCATGGCCAGTTCACAAAGTGCAGTCAGCTGCGAATGACCCCGAGCGAACGCTTCGGAAACAACGCCTAAATTAGCCATGATGCGTGACCTCCCCTTTCGGAGCTCACGGTAAATGCCAACCCGCTGCGGATTCTGCGCGCGGCAGCACCCGAATTATCAGGGATACGTGTAGGGTGGAGATGCACAACCGCTGGACTGTGTAGCAATAGGCTTTATCAAGACGCTTCATCTCGTCCACAGCCGCTGGTTGATTCCTCCTCCTGACTGAGTGCTTAGTAGCCACAGCAAGCAGGACGCGTACGTCGCGACGCCGGCCCACATTGGTCGCCATCGCTAGACACTGGAGTGTCCAACCACTCTTGACGCACCTGACACCGACCGTGAGAAGTCGTGTGTGCCGAACGCCGTTTCCGGCAGCCCGGAAACCGACGGTACTACATGAAAAGAATGCTGATTAACGCAACTCAACCCGAAGAGTTGCGTGTTGCACTGGTAGATGGCCAACGCCTCTACGACCTGGACATCGAATCCGGTGCACGCGAGCAGAAGAAGGCCAACATCTATAAAGGCCGGATTACTCGCATCGAACCAAGCCTAGAGGCTGCCTTTGTCGATTTCGGCTCCGAGCGCCACGGCTTCCTGCCCCTCAAAGAAATCTCCCGCGAATACTTCAAGAAAGCCCCCGAAGGCCGCGTCAACATCAAGGACGTCCTGACCGAAGGCCAGGAAGTCATCGTTCAGGTCGAAAAAGAAGAACGTGGCAACAAGGGCGCAGCCCTGACCACCTTCATCAGCCTGGCCGGTCGCTATCTCGTTCTGATGCCGAACAACCCGCGTGCCGGCGGTATCTCCCGTCGCATCGAAGGTGAAGAGCGCAACGAACTGCGTGAAGCCCTGAACGGCCTGGTTGCCCCGGCCGACATGGGTCTGATCGTGCGCACTGCCGGCCTGGGCCGCAGCAGCGAAGAAATGCAGTGGGACCTCGATTACCTGCTGCAACTGTGGACCGCTATCAAAGAAGCCTCGCTGGATCGCTCCGCGCCATTCCTGATCTACCAGGAAAGCAACGTGATCATCCGCGCCATCCGCGATTACCTGCGCCAGGACATCGGCGAAGTGCTGATCGACAGCGTTGAAGCCCAGGACGAAGCCCTGACCTTCATCCGCCAGGTGATGCCGCAGTACGCCAGCAAGATCAAGCTGTACGAAGACAGCGTTCCGCTGTTCAACCGTTTCCAGATCGAAAGCCAGATCGAGACCGCTTTCCAGCGCGTCGTCGAACTGCCTTCCGGCGGCTCCATCGTCATCGATCCGACCGAAGCCCTGGTGTCCATCGACATCAACTCGGCGCGCGCCACCAAAGGCAGCGACATCGAAGAAACCGCCCTGCAGACCAACCTTGAAGCCGCCGAAGAAATCGCCCGTCAGTTGCGCTTGCGCGACATCGGCGGCCTGATCGTCATCGACTTCATCGACATGACCCCTGCCAAGAACCAGCGCGCCGTGGAAGAGAAAGTCCGCGAATGCCTGGAAGCCGACCGCGCTCGCGTGCAAGTCGGTCGCATCTCGCGCTTCGGCCTGCTGGAAATGTCCCGTCAGCGCCTGCGTCCATCCCTGGGCGAAAGCAGCGGCATCGTTTGCCCGCGTTGCAACGGCACCGGCATCATCCGTGACGTTGAATCGCTGTCGCTGGCGATTCTGCGCCTGATCGAAGAAGAAGCCCTGAAAGACCGCACTGCCGAAGTTCGCGCCCAAGTGCCGATCCCGGTCGCTGCGTTCCTGCTCAACGAAAAACGCAACTCGATCACCAAGATCGAACTGCGCACCCGTGCCCGCATCGTCATTCTGCCGAACGACCACCTCGAAACGCCGCACTTCGAAGTTCAGCGTCTGCGTGATGACAGCCCGGAAGCCCACATCAACCAGTCCAGCTACGAAATCGCTGCTGCCGCTGCCGAAGTGGAAGAAGTCCAGCCCGCCGCTGCGACCCGCACCCTGGTTCGCCAGGAAGCCGCGGTCAAGACTGCACCGGCCCGCGCCAACGCTCCGGTCCCGACCGAAGTCGTCGCTGCCGCGCCTGTTGCAGCACCGGTTGCCGTGCCAGAGCCAAGCCTGTTCAAAGGCCTGGTGAAGTCGCTGGTCAGCCTGTTCGCGACCAAGGAAGAGCCTGCCGCTCCGGTTGTGGTTGAAAAACCAGCAGCCACCGAGCGTCCGGCCCGTAACGAAGAGCGTCGCAACGGTCGTCAGCAGAGCCGCAACCGTAACGGTCGCCGCGATGAAGAACGCAAGCCTCGTGAGGAACGTGCACCGCGTGAAGAACGCGCACCACGTGAGCCACGCGAAGAGCGTCAGCCACGCGAAGCCCGTGAAGAGACCACCGCTCCGGTCGTCGCTCGCGAAGAACGCGCACCACGCGCTCCACGTGAAGAACGTGCACCGCGCGCTCCACGTGAAGACCGCAAGCCACGTGGCGACCGCGAAGAGCGTCCGGTACGTGAACTGCGTGAACCACTGGATGCCGCGCCTGCTGCGCCAGCCGCTGCCGCTGCCGTCGCTGCGACCGCTGAAGAGCGTCCAGCCCGTCAGCCACGCGAAGAACGCGCGCCACGCCCACCGCGTGAAGAGCGTCAACCACGTGCCGAGCAGGCTGCAGCCGCTGCCTCTGAAGAAGAAGTGCTGACCGGCGAAGAGCAACTGCAGGAAGAAGGGCAGGAAGGCGCCGAAGGCGATCGTCCACGCCGCCGCTCCCGTGGCCAGCGTCGTCGCAGCAACCGTCGCGAGCGTCAACGCGATGCCAACGGCAACGTGATCGAAGGTTCGGAAGAATCCGAGTCCGCCGAAGGCGAAGCCAACGAAACCAGCGAAGCACCAAGCGCTGCCGATCTGGCCACCGGCCTGGCTGTTACCGCAGCCGTTGCCAGTACCTTGATCAGTGCTCCTGCCGAAGCCCAGGCTTATGAGCAAGCCGAACGCGCTACCGCTGCCGTGCAGGAAACTGCACCGGTAGAAGCGCCGGTTGTTGAAGCGACTACCCCGGTAGAAGCCACCGCCGCTCCGGAAGTTGAAGTAGCGCCGGTTCGCGAAGCACAGCCTGAAGTTCAAGCTGCCGCCGAGCCTGCTTACGTTGCCGAGCCTGTGGTTGTCGCTGAATCGGTTGCCGACACGTCGAGCGAAACCGTGACCGAAGCTGTCCGCGAAGTGCGTGAAGAGCAAACCGCGTTCAACTGGGTTGCCGAGCCGGTAGCCGCCGAGCCAGTCGTCGAAGCGCCAGCGCCAGTCGTTGAAGCTCCGGTCGCTGAAGCGAAGGTCTCCGAGCCTGTGGTTGTCGCCGCCGAGCCTGCCCCGGTCGTCGAAGCCCCGGTTGTCGCCGAAGTGGCTGCACCGGTGGTCGAAGCCGCCCCTGTCAGCGCCCTGACCGAAAATGGCCGCGCGCCGAACGACCCGCGTGAAGTGCGTCGCCGCAAGCGTGAAGCCGAGCGTCTGCAGAAAGAAGCCGAACTGGCTGCCGCTGCTGCTCCGGTTGTAGCCGAGCCAGCACCGGTTGTTGCCGAAGTGGTCGAGGCAGCCCCTGCCCCGGTCGCTGAAGTCGCTGCCGAGCCGGTTGAATCGGTGATCGACGAAGCACCACGCTCCGTTCAGGACGCGGTACAGCAACACGAACAAGCCCTGGAAAAAGAGCACGAGCCTAAACCCCTCGTCTGATTCCATCGGCCACTAAAAAGCCCCGCCTGGTGATCCAGGCGGGGCTTTTTTTATGCTGATTGCTTACCAGATTGCCGATCATTCCCACGCTCCGCGTGGGAATGCCTCTATGGACGCTCCGCGTTCGGCTTTGGATGGGACGCGGAGCGTCCCGGGCTGCATTCCCACGCAGAGCGTGGGAACGATCATCCAAACACTAACTTCTCAGGCACATCCACATCCCACAGCACACCGGGATCATCCACCGCGACTTCAACCACCCTGGCCTGCGCAAACAACGGCTTGGCCCCGCGATCACCGGCCAACGCCATCAATCCCTGCCCAAAGCGTCGGCTAAACCCCACCGGATGCCCAAACTCGCCCTCATGCACCGGCACGCTGATGCAATCCTCGGCAATCCCCGCCAGCACTTGCTCGATGCTCGACGGCAGGATAAACGGCATGTCCCCCAGCACAATCAACCAGCCACCCAGTTGCGCACAGGCCGCCACTCCAGCGGCAATGCTGTCGCCCATACCCCTGGACTCGATCAGCACAATCTCGAAGCCGTAAGCCTGAGCCATGCGAATCACCTGCGGGCGATCTGCGGTGGTCACCAGTACACGCCTCTCAAGGCTGACAGGCAGATTCACCAACACCTGCTCGATCACCGAACGCACAGCGCCATCGCGACCGGCACAGTCGGCCAGCAACTTGTCCTTTTCAGCCCCGGCGACCTGGCGAAACCGACTGCCTTGCCCTGCTGCCAGCACGATGACACCGATGGGCTCGCTCATACGTCCTCCCGCAACGGCTTCTTCTGCTTGAGTTCGACGCCGTTCTTGATCGCCACGATTTCGGCCAGCAGCGACAAGGCGATTTCCGCCGGGGTGTGGCTGCCGATGTGCAGTCCAATCGGGCCGTGCAGCCGCTCGATGGCCTGTTCTGACAAGCCTAGCTGAGCCAGGTTGTCCCGGCGTTTCAGGCTGTTGACCCGCGAACCCAGTGCGCCGACATAGAACGCCCTTGAATCCAGGGCGGTGAGCAGCGCCATGTCGTCCAGCCGTGGATCGTGGGTCAGGGCGACGATGGCGGTGCGTTCGTCGGTCTGAATGGCCAACACGGCGTCGTCGGGCATGCCCGGCACGAAACGACCGTGCTGTTCCTCCCAGCCGTAGACGAACTCGGTGCGCGGATCGCAGATCAGCACTTCGAAATCCAGCAGCCGCGCCATTTCCGCGACATAGCGCGACAGTTGCCCGGCGCCGATCAGCAACAAGCGCCAACGAGGGCCGTAAATCGCGCGCAAGGTGCTGCCGTCAAAACTCAGCACGTCGGTCTTGTTCGCCGGCTGCAACATCACTTCACCGCTCGCCAGATCCAGCGAACGGGCGACGATTTCATGGGCTTCGCAGCGGGCCAGCAACTCGGCGACCCATGCTGGATCGCCGACGCGCTCTTCGGTCAGGCGCAGCGTGCCGCCACACGGCAAACCAAACCGCGCCGCCTCCTCACGGGTGACGCCGTACGTGATCAACTGCACGGGCGGCCCGTCGGCCGGGATACGGCCGTCGTGCAGCCGCGCGATCAGGTCATCCTCGACACAACCGCCCGACACCGAGCCGATCACCACGCCGTCTTCACGCAACGCGAGCATGGCGCCAGGCGCCCGGGGCGCGGTGCCCCAGGTCTGGACCACGCTGTACAACACCACCCGCTGACCGGCGCGGCGCCATTCGAGCACGCTGCGCAAGACGTTCAGATCGACGCTGTCCATCAGGCGTCAGCCTTCTGCCAACCCTGCAGTTGATAGCGAACCGGCAGGCTGCGGATGCGTTTACCGGTGGCGGCAAAGATCGCGTTGCACAGCGCCGGCGCAATCGGCGGCACGCCCGGCTCACCGACCCCGCCCAACGGCACGTCGCCCGGTGGCGTGACCAGATGCACCGCAACTTCCTTCGGCGCCAGGGACATGCGCGCCACTTCGTACATGTGGAAGTTGTCCTGCTGGACCTTGCCGTCCTTGAAGCTGATTTCGCCAAGTACCGCGTTGCCCAGGCCCATGACGCAGGCGCCTTCGAACTGCGAACGAATGCGTTCGGGATTGATCTGCGGACCGCAATCCACGGCGATGTCAGCCTTGTGCACGATCAGGGTGCCGTCGTCTTTGACTTCGACCTCAATCACCGCCGCCACATAGGTGACGAAGCTGTAATGCACCGCCAATCCCAGGCCTCGACCCTTGGGCAGCGTGCGCCCCCAACCGGCAGCCTTGGCGGCGGTTTCGAGCACCGTGCGCAGCCGTGCGGTGTCGATCGGATAACGCTCGGGGGATTCGCCGTAGTTCCACTCTTCACTCAAAGTGCGCGGATCGATCTGACGGTCCGGGCCGAGCAATTTGATCTGGTACTTCAGCGGATCCTGCTTGGCCTTGTGGGCCAATTCATCAACGAAGGTCTGAATCGCGAAGCCGTGGGGAATGTTCGACACCGAGCGATACCAGCCGACCCGGGTGTGCACCGTCGCTTCGGGGTTTTCCAGGCGCACGTTGGGAATCGCGTAGGCCATGTTGGTGAAGCCCATGCCCAACTCGAACGCGGCCTCGTGGTTCATGCCCGGGGCGAACAACGCGGTGATGCTTGGCGCCACGGTGCGGTGCAACCAGCCGGAGGGCATGCCGTCCTTGTCGAGGCTGGCCTTCAGGTACTCGGCGGACACGGTGTGGAAGTACGAGCAATGGATGTCGTCTTCACGGGTCCATTGCACGCGCACGGCCTTGCCGGGGAATTCCTTGGCGAGGATCGCTGCTTCGACGACGAAATCCGGCTTCGATTTACGCCCGAAACCACCGCCCAACAAGGTGACATTGAAGGTGACGTTATCGAACGGCAGGCCGAGGCGTTCGCCAATCCTCTCGCGGGTGACTTGCGGTGCCTGGCTTGGCGCCCAGGCTTCGCACACGCCGTCTTTGAAGCGGGCGATGGCGACCATCGGCTCCATCGGCGCCTGGGCCAGGTGCGGCAGATAGTAGGACGCTTCGAGGGTGCTGCCAGCGCCGGCCAGGGCCTTGTCGATGTCTCCGGTATTGCGCACCACTTTGCCCGGTTTGAGCGAGGCGGCTTCCAGCTCCTTGCGATAGGCGACCGAGTCGTAACTGGCATTGGGGCCGTCGTCCCACTCGATTTTCAAGGCTTCGCGGCCCTTGATCGCGGCCCAGGTGTTGCTCGCCACCACGGCCACACCGCCCAATGGCTGGAACTCCGAGGGCAGCGGGCGGCTTTCAATCTGCAAGACCTTGATCACACCAGGGACCTTCAGCGCCGCGCTGTCATCCACGGACTTGACCTTGCCGCCATATACCGCCGGACGGGCAATCGTGGCGTAGAGCATGCCGTCGAAATGCACATCGGCGCCGTAAATCGCACGACCGTTGACGATGTCGGCACCGTCGATGGCGCGTACGCCTTCCTTGCCGATGTAGCGAAATTCCGACGGCTGCTTGAGTCGCAGGCTGTCACGGGCCGGCACCGCCAGCGCACCGGCCGCGGCGGCCAATTCGCCATAACCGAGTTCGCGTTTAGTGGGTTGGTGAATGACCTTGTGCAACTGCGCATGGCATTCGCCAACCGGGACTTTCCACTGTTCGGCGGCGGCCTGTTCCAGCATGGTCCGCGCGGCAGCACCGCAGCGGCGCATCGGCTCGTACCAGTGACGCATGCTGCGCGAGCCGTCGGTGTCCTGGTTGCCGAAGCGCACTTCATCACCCGGTGCCTGTTGCACCTTGACCAGCGCCCAATCGGCGTCCAGTTCATCGGCCACCACCATGCTCAGACTGGTGCGCACGCCCTGGCCCATTTCCGACCGGTTGCACACCACAGTCACCGTGCCATCAGCGGCGATGCTGACGTAGACCTTCGGATCATCGATCCAGCCGTTGGGCATGCCGTCGGCGCCGAATTTCTTCGGCTTGTCTTCAGCGAAAGCATCCTGCCAGCCCCAACTGGCGGCGAGTACCAGCGCACTGGTGGCGCCGACGCCTTTGAGAAAGCCGCGACGGCTGAGGTTGCTCAGGGCGAAATCATTCGGGAGCTGGCTCATGCCTTGGCCTCCTTCAGATGAGTGGAGGCCTGACGAATGGCGGTTTTGATGCGGTTGTAGGTGCCGCAGCGGCAAATATTGCCGACCATCGCTTCTTCGATCTGCTCATCGCTGGGGTTGGGGTTGGTCTTGAGCAATGCCGTGGCCGACATGATCTGCCCGCCCTGGCAGAAACCGCACTGGGCCACGGCGGTGTCGAGCCAGGCTTGCTGGACGATTTGCCCGACCGGGTCGGCGTGCAGGTTGTCGATGGTGCGCACGTCCTGGCCCACGACCGAGCCAATCGGTGTGATGCAACTGCGCGCCGGCAAGCCGTCGATATGGATGGTGCAGGCACCGCACAGGCCCATGCCGCAGCCGAATTTGGTGCCGTTGTAACCGGCCACGTCGCGGATTGCCCAGAGCAGCGGCATATCCTCGGTCACATCGAGTGGATGGTCTTGGCCATTGAGTTTCAGGGTAATCATGGGCACGCCCGCATAGTGTCAGGGTTATGGGGTCGAGCAATCTGCCGCCGGGGGTTGGCGGTGGGTTCACGCAGATCGGCTCAGGCTAATGGGCTCTCTTATGCAGACGGTAGTGTCTGCATCGGGCCTTTGGTGGAGCAAATGCTTGCATCGTTAGGGGGCTAAGTTAACCCAGCATTAACAAAAAAGCCCTGCTGAGACAGGGCTTTTTTAGCTGCAGGTTTTAAGCTGCAAGCTTCAAGTCGAAGCAGAGCAGCACACGCTATTAGGATTGTAGCTTGCGGCTTGAAGCTTGAAGCTTGAAGCTTGCCGCTACCGCTAATAGCGGTTCGGCTCCATTTCCAGCTCGACGCTGAATCGTTGCCAAATGTCGGCCTGGATCCGTTGCGCCAGCGCCAGCAGTTGCAGGCCGGTCGCGCCGCCGTAGTTGACCAGCACCAGCGCCTGCAATTTATGCACGCCGGCATCAGCCTCGCGGAAACCTTTCCAGCCGGCCTTCTCGATCAGCCAGCCCGCCGCCAGTTTCATCTGCCCGTCCGGTTGTGCGTAGGCCACCAGATCCGGGTATTCCACCTTGAGCCGGGTCACCAGCGCCGCCGGCACCAACGGGTTTTTGAAGAAGCTGCCGGCATTGCCGAGCACCGCCGGGTCCGGGAGCTTTTCGCTGCGGATGCTGCAAATCGCCTGACTGACATCGGTTGGTGTCGGGTGGTCGATGCCTTGCTCGGTCAGGCGCTGACGCACCGGACCGTATTCCAGATGCAGGTGCGCGGTGCGGTTCAGGGTGAACCGCACCCGCAGAATCAACCAACGCCCCGGCTGCTGTTTGAACAGGCTGTCGCGGTAGGCGAAGTTGCATTCTTGCAGGGTGAAGTCGCGCAGCTCGCCGGTCTGGCGATCGAGCGCAGTGAGGCCGGCGAACACGTCCTTGATCTCGACGCCGTAGGCGCCGATGTTCTGCATCGGTGCCGCGCCCACGGTGCCGGGGATCAGGCTGAGGTTCTCCAGCCCCGACAATCCCTGGGCCAAGGTGTGTTGCACAAACGGATGCCAAGGCTCGCCGGCCTCGGCTTCGATCACCACCTGGCTGCCGTCATCGCTGAGTACGCGAATGCCACGGCTGGCCATGCGCAGCACCAAGGCCTGGATATCCGCGGTCAGCAGCAAGTTGCTGCCACCGCCGATCACCAACAGCGGCAGGGCGTTCGAAGCGGCATAGTCCAGGGCTTCACGCACGTCGGCGTCGCTGTGGGCTTCGGCAAACCGCTGCGCCCGCACATCCACGCCAAAACTGTTGAACGGCTTGAGAGAAACCCCGGATTGGACCAGCAAACTCATAACCGCCCCTTCAGCTCGACCACCAGCAAATCACTGGCGCGCTCGATCAAATCCAATACTTGCTCGAAGCCCTGGTCGCCGTCGTAGTACGGGTCCGGCACCTCGTCGATCTCAGAGGCATAACGACGCAGGAACAGGTCCAGTTCGGCCTTGCCCTTGGCCGGTTGCAGGGCCTTGAGGTTGCGCAGGTTGCTGTTGTCCATCGCCAGGATCAGGTCGTAAGTGGCGAAATCCGCTCGGCTGACTTGCTGGGCGCGCTGGGCTGACAGGTCATAGCCGCGCAGCTTGGCCGCGGCCTGGCTGCGCTTGTCCGGGGCCTTGCCGACGTGCCAGTCACCGGTGCCGGCGGAGGCCACTTCGACTTGATCGGCCAGCCCGGCCTCGCGCAGCTTGTGCCGCAGCACCCCTTCAGCCGTGGGCGAACGGCAGATGTTGCCCAGGCAGACGAACAGAACCCGCATCAGGCCTCCAGCAGGCGACGAACGCGCTCAAGGTCTTCGACGGTGTCAACGCCGTGGGGCGGTGCAATCAACGCGTCGGCGACGTGAATCCGCACGCCGTGCCACAGGGCGCGCAGTTGTTCCAGGGATTCGGTGTTTTCCAGCCAGCACGGGCCCCAGCTGACAAAGTCATGCAGGAAACCGGCGCGGTAGGCATAGATGCCGATGTGGCGGCGATACGGCACGCCTTCGGGCAGGTGCTCGCGGCTTTTGGCCAGTGCGTCCCGGGCCCACGGCAAGGTGGCGCGACTGAAGGTCAGCGCCAGGCCATTGAGGTCGCTGACCACTTTGACCACGTTGGGATTGAACAGGCTTTCCACGTCTTCGATCGGCTCGGCCAACGTGGCCATGCGCGCTTCGGTGTGGGCAGCGAGGTTGGCGGCAACCTGATCGATCACGCTCGGCGGGATCAGCGGTTCGTCGCCCTGGACGTTGACCACAATCGCATCGGGGGCCAGGCCCAGTTTCGTCGCGACTTCGGCCAGACGGTCGGTGCCGGAATTGTGGTCTTCGCGGGTCAGCACCACTTCGGCGCCAAACCCCTTGCAGGCCTCGACGATGCGCGCATCGTCCGTCGCCACCACCACCCGTTGGGCGCTGCTTTTGCTCGCCTGTTCCCAGACGTGCTGGATCATCGGCTTGCCGGCGATCAGCAGCAGCGGTTTGCCCGGCAAACGGGTGGAGGCGTATCGCGATGGAATGACAACGGTAAAGGCTGTGGTCATTTATCCAGGCGCTCGTCGGTGGTCAGGGTGCGGGCTTCGGTTTCGAGCATCACCGGGATGCCGTCGCGAATCGGGTAGGCCAGGCCAGCGCCCTTGCTGATCAGTTCGGTCTTGTCGGCGCTGAGCTTGAGCGGGCCTTTGCAGACCGGGCAAGCGAGGATGTCGAGCAATTTGGTGTCCATGAGCATTCCCTGGATAAAACGGTTTTAAGGCAAAAGACGAGCCGGCAACAGGCGCATCAGCTGCGTATCGAACCAGGCCACGAAGGCCGGCGATGGCACAGCATCGACCGCCAGGTACCACCAATCGGCGGCGGCAAAGGCACGGCACTTCACCGCATCCTTTTCGGTCATCACCAACGGCAATGACGGTGTGAAATTCAAGGCCTGCACGCTGTACTCGGCGTGGTCGGCAAATGCATGGGGTATTGGCCGCCAGTGTAGCGTTTCGAGGGTGGTGAAGAAACGCTGGGGATTGCCGATTCCGGCCACGGCGTGCAGGGCCTGGCCTTGGGCAAAGTGATCCAGTGGCTTGCGTTCGCCGCTTTTCAGATTGAGCAGCGCGGTGGGTTTTAGCTGGAAGGCAAAACCGTCGTCGCGATCAGTGGCGGCGCCGTTGTACAACACCGCGTCGACGCTTTGCAGGCGTTCGATCGGCTCACGCAACGGCCCGGCGGGCAGGCAGCGCTTGTTGCCCAGGCCACGGGCGGCGTCGATCAGCACCAGCTCGAGGTCGCGGGCCAATCGATAATGCTGCATGCCGTCGTCGGACAGGATCAGATCCAGCGGTTCACTGGCGAGCAGGGCTTTGACGGCGCTGCTGCGATCCGGGTCGATCATCAGCGACACTCCGGTGCGCTGGACGATCAGCAAAGGCTCATCACCGGCGATGTCGGCACCTTGATCGGCCTCGACCCGCCATGGCAGTTGCGGCGGTTTGGCCCCGTACCCACGGCTGACCACGCCGACCCGCAATCCGTGGCGCTGGCAATGTTCGATCATCCACAGAATCAGCGGCGTCTTGCCCGTACCGCCGACGGTGATATTACCCACGACGATCAGCGGCACCGGCGGCTGGTAAATCTCACCCTCGCCCGCCAGAAAACGCTTGCGCTTGCCCGTGACCACGCGCCGATACAGCCATTCCAGCGGCTGCAACAGCATCAGGGCCGGATGACCGGCATACCACGCGGCGAGCAAACGATCGGACATGGCCATCAGGGCGCGGGCGCCGCCTCGACCGTGGTCATGCGCAAGTGGCTGAAACCGAGCTTGCCGGCGGCGTCCATGGCAGTGATAACGGATTGATGCTGGGTCTTGCCGTCGGCACTGATGGACAGCGGCAGGTTGGTGTCGCCGTTGGATTCTTTCTGCATCGCGTCCATCAGGCTGGCCAGGTCATTCTTCGGCAACAACTGATTGTTGACCGAAAACACGCCCTCGGCGCTGATGGCGACATCCAGTTGCTTGACCTGCTGGTCTTCAGCCGGCGAACCGCTGACCGCTTCCGGCAGTTCGACACGCAACTGGGTTTCCCGGGTAAAGGTGGTGGTCACCACGAAAAACAGCAGCAGGACAAACACCACGTCGATCAGCGACACGAGATTGATGTCTATGTTTTCCCGTTGCTTGCGGCGGAATTTCACGCTTTTTTGCCCTCGGACAGGTCCACGTCACGGTCGCCCTGCACCACTTCAACCAGCTTGATCGCTTCCTGCTCCATCTCCACCACCAGCTCATCGATGCGCCGTTGCAGGAACCGGTGGAAAAAGACCGACGGGATACCGACGATCAGGCCCGAAGCCGTGGTGATCAAGGCTTTGGAAATACCGCCGGCCAGCACTGCGGCGTTGGTGGTCATGCCCGTGCCCATGAACGAACTGAAGATATCGATCATGCCCAGCACCGTCCCCAGCAACCCGAGCAATGGGGCCATGGCGGCGATGGTGCCCAGCGCATTGATGTAGCGTTCCAGCTCGTGGATGACCCGGGCGGCAGCTTCTTCAATGCACTCTTTCATGATCTCGCGACCATGCTTGGAGTTGGCCAGGCCGGCGGCGAGGATTTCGCCCAGCGGCGAGTTGGCGCGCAGTTCCTTGAGCTTTTCTTTATTGAGTTGTTTGTCTTTGATCCAGACCCAGACCTGCCCGAGCAAATGCTCCGGGGCCACACGGCTGGCGCGCAGGGTCCACAGGCGTTCGGCAACGATCGCCATGGCCACGATGGAACTCAGGATGATCGGAATCATCATCCATCCGCCGGATTTAACCAATTCCCACACAGTGACAGTCCCCTCGAAAAAGTGCGCCACTCTAACATAGGGGGTCGGCGCACCGAAGACCGGGATGTCGCATCCCGTCTGGCGGGTCATTTGTTCATCGCCGGCGCATCGCGCCAGAAGCGCCGTTGTTGACGCATCGTTCGCGGGGGCTCGAAGTTTCCCAGCAGCAGACGGACGGCTCCATGCTCGACGCTGTCGTAGATGCGCAGGCCACGCTTGCGATAGCGCGCCGTCACCGTGGGATGGGGGTGGCCGAAGGAATTGCCGTGACCTCGGGAAATCAGCACGGCGTTGGGTTGCAGTGCGCTGAGCAGCACCATGGAGGAGGAACTGCGGCTGCCGTGGTGCGGCGCCGCCAACCAATCGGTGGGCTGCGCCAAAGGGCTGTCGAGCAATGCCCGTTCGGCGTGGGTGTCGATATCACCGGTAAGCAGCAAGCGTTCGCCATGGGCTTCGATCTGCAGGACACAGGACTTCTGATTGCTCTCGCTGGCCGAGGACCATTGCCAGAGCTGGAACGTCACGCCATCCCAGGTCCATTGCCGGCCGCTCTCGCAGCCTTCGGCTTGTAATTCGACGGGCAGCGCCAATGGATCGCCACTGATCACCCGCGTGACTGGCAGCCCTTCGTTGATTGCACGAGCGCCGCCAGCATGGTCGGCGTCGGCATGACTGATCAACATCACGTCGAGGCCGCGTATGCCCAGTTTGCGTAATGACGGCAGTACCACGCGCTCGCCAAGGTCGAAATCACCGAAACGCGGGCCGGCGTCATACAGCAGCGTGTGCTGGCGAGTGCGCACAAGGATTGCCAGGCCCTGGCCGACATCCAGTTGCCAGATCTCGGCCAGGCCTTCGGGCACTTCCTCGCGCGGCGGGAAGATCAGCAGCAACAGCATCGGCCAACCCAACGGACGCAATGGCACGCCTCGGGGCATCAATAATAGAAAGGCGCCCAATACGCCGATGGCTCCGACCCATAACGGCACCGCCACCGGCACCCACGCGGGCAACTGATTCGCCATCAACGCCAGCCCCTTGAACAGCAAGTCGATCAGACCACCCGCCAGCCACAGCAACCCTTCCCCTACGTAGGGCACCGGCAACAGCAAGGTCCCGAGCAACGCTGGCGGCAACACCAGCAGACTGATCCACGGCACCGCCAGCAGATTGACCAGCGGCCCGCTGACACTTATCGGTAGTCCCAGCACCAGCAGCACCGGACAGAGGCCGATCGCGATCAACCATTGGGCGCGGGTCCAGGTTTGCCACCAGCGCCAGGGGCCGAGCCGGCCGCCAAAGGTAAAAATCAGCACCGCCACGGCGGCAAAGGACAACCAGAAACCCGGCTGTAGACTCGCCAGCGGATCCAGCAACAGAACGCCATCGAGCGCCAGCAACAGCGGCCACCAGGCACCTAGATGGCGAAAACGCAGGCGCCACAACAGCACCAGACCGATCATCACGCAGGCCCGGCGCACCGGCACTTCGAACCCGGCCAGCAGTCCGTAACCGAGGGCTGCCCCAAACGCCAGCCCACAGGCCCACGGCAGCCAGGGCCAGCGTCCGGGCCACAAGCCATAACGGGCCAGCCCGGCGATCAGCAAATATACGGAGCCGGCGAGCAAACCGATGTGTTGCCCGGAAATCACCAACAGGTGCACGGTGCCGGTGTCTTGCAACACCTGCCAGTCCTCGCGGCTCAACCCGGCGCCATCGCCCAGCACCAACGCCGCCAATGCCCCCGCTCGCCCTTGGGCATCGACACTGAGCAAACGCTGGCGGATACCGTCGCGCCAGGCCCAGCGGGCAGGTGAAAGGCGTTGGCCATCCTTGACCGTGCCAGTGGCGCCGATGCCCTGAGCCAGCAGCCAGGCGTCGTAATCGAAGGCATGGGGATTGAGCAGCCCGGTCGGGCGCTTCAACTTCACCGCCAGGCGCCAGCGCTCGCCGCTGTTGACCGGCGGCCCGTCGTACCAGGCCAGGCGCATCAGCGACGGCACCTTGCCGTGTCGCGAGCGCGCGTCCGCCAATTCGAAACGAACGACCGCTTCATTGTTTTGCGGCAATCCGGTTATCCGACCTTCAACCCAGCGGGTTTCGCCGTCCAGTCCCGCCGACAACCGATCATTCAGTGCCAACTGCGCCTGACCACAGGCCCAACTGAAACCGAACAGGAAAAACGCCAACGGATACGTGCGAAACGGCAGCAGCATCAACGCCACCACCGGCAGCAACAGCCAAAACCAGACCGGCGGTAAAACCGGTAAAAAACGCAGCGCCAGCAACCCGAGCGCCAGCGCCACCATCCCTGTGCGCATAAGCCCGTCCTTGAGAGTCCCTTTTCAAGGCATAGCCGGTTGATCGCACGGCCGTCGTTATCAATTGTCACAAAGTCTGAATGGGCCACTCATAGAATCCAGACATACTTGCCGCCTTAACCGACCGAGAAGCCTTATGCCCCGGCGCTTATTCAAACGCTACATGCCAGACCCGACCAGCATCAGGGAACACAAATCCTTACGCTTTCTCGGCACGCTGCTGCATGACCCCAACCTCTGGCACCTCAATCGTCATTCGGTGGCCCGGGCGATGGCGGTCGGTCTGTTCGCGGCGTTCCTGCCGATTCCCCTGCAAATGCTATTGGCCGCGATCCTCTCGATCATGGTTCGCGGCAATATGCCGATTGCGGTCAGCCTCGTCTGGCTGACTAACCCGATCACCATGCCTGCGGTGTTTTTCTGCACGTACCAGACCGGTGCGTGGCTGATGGATGTGCCTGCCCGACATCTGCCCGATGAGTTGACCTGGGAATGGATCAGCAGCCAGCTCTCGACATTGTGGCAACCGTTTTTGCTCGGGTCGGTGGTGACGGGGTTGGTGCTGGGCGCCCTCGCCTATTGCCTGACGATGATGTATTGGCGGTGGTGGGTGGGACGGCAGTGGGCGCGGCGCAGGAAAAACCGGATGTGAGAATGCAAAACGGCCTCCGCTTGGGAGGCCGTTCTTTTTGTGGTGTCTGGACGGGCGCCTTCGCGGGCAAGCCGCGCTCCTACAGGGTTGCGTCGTTCGCGTATCGGCAAACGACACAAAACCTGTAGGAGCAAGGCTTGCCCGCGAAAGCCGCGACGCAGTCCTGGATCAGGTCCGCATCCCGCGCCCACTCACCAGCAACCGCGCACAACCGATGTACAAGGCCACGGTCGCGACCAGCATGAAGGTGATCGCCACGCTGATCTTGATGTCCGAAACACCGAGGATGCCGTAACGGAAGGCGTTGACCATGTGCAGCACCGGGTTGGCCAGGGACACGGTCTGCCAGAACGGCGGCAGCAAGGAGATCGAGTAGAACACCCCGCCCAGGTACGTCAGTGGCGTGAGCACGAAAGTCGGGATGATAGAAATGTCATCGAAGTTGCGCGCAAACACAGCGTTGATAAAGCCCAGCAGCGAAAAGATCGTTGCGGTCAGTACCACCACCAGGATGGTCACGCCCAGGTGATGCACCTGCAAATCGGTGAAGAACAGCGACAGGATGGTCACGATAATCCCGACCATCAACCCGCGCAGTACGCCGCCCAGGGTGTAGCCGATCAGAATCGTGTGCGGCGACACCGGCGACACCATCAATTCCTCGATGGAGCGCTGAAACTTGCTGCCGAAGAAACTCGACACCACGTTGCCGTAGGAGTTGGTGATCACCGACATCATGATCAGCCCCGGCACGATGTACTCCATGTAGGTGAAGCCACCCATGCCGCCAATCTGCTTGCCGATCAGGTTACCGAAGATCACGAAGTACAGAACCATAGTGATCGCTGGCGGCAGCAAGGTCTGCGGCCAGATCCGGGTGAAGCGCTTTACCTCGCGGTAAACGATGGTATTGAGGGCAACGAGGTTGGGTTGCAGCTCGGAACTCATACCGCCACCTTCGACAGATTTTTCTCCACCAGGGACACGAACAACTCCTCGAGGCGATTGGTTTTGTTACGCAGGCTCAGCACTTCGATGTTCTGCTGCGCCAACTGGGTGAACAGCGCGGTGATGCCCATGGCTTTGTCGACCTGGACTTCCAGGGTATGACCGTCGAGCAGTTTGGTCGGGTAGCCGAGCAACTGCGGGACCACATTCAGGGTGTTCTTGATGTCGAGCAGGAAGGTTTCCACATGCAGCTGGCCAAGCAACTGCTTCATGCTGGTGTTCTCGACGATGGTGCCGTGGTCGATGATCCCGATGTTGCGACACAACTGCTCAGCCTCTTCCAGGTAATGGGTGGTGAGGATGATGGTGATGCCTTTCTGGTTAAGCTCGGTGAGGAAGGTCCACATCGAGCGACGCAATTCGATGTCCACCCCCGCCGTCGGTTCGTCGAGGATCAGCAGGCGCGGCTCGTGAACCAGGGCGCGGGCGATCATCAAGCGACGCTTCATGCCGCCAGACAGCGAACGCGACGGCACATCGCGTTTGTCCCACAGGCCCAGTTGCGTCAGGTATTGCTCGGCGCGTTCCTTGGCGATTTTCGGCGGGATGCCGTAGTAACCGGCCTGGGTCACGACGATGTCGAAAGTCTTTTCGAACTGGTTGAAGTTGAATTCCTGGGGCACCACGCCGATGGAGCGCTTGAGTTGCGCAGGATTCTTGTCCAGGTCGTGACCGAAGATATTCACCGTGCCCGTGGTCTTGTTCACCAGGGTCGAGAGAATGCCGATGGTCGTGGATTTGCCGGCGCCGTTAGGGCCGAGCAAGGCGAAAAAGTCACCTTCGGCGACGTCCAGATCGATACCACTCAAGGCCTGGAAACCGTTGCCGTAGGTTTTGGTTAGCTGCCGGATGGACAGAGCGGAACTCATATCGGGATACGCACCAAGAAGGGAGGAAAGGAATAAATAAGGGCGGGCGGCGATCAATACAACCACGGCGCACGAGCGCAATGGTGCTTGTCGCCGCCACACAAGTACAGTCAAGTGTGTCGATAGTGAGTATTAAGTCAACGCGGTCATGACGGCTTTCTGATACGCCGGGCGCTGTTTCAATCGTGCATACCAGGCTTCCAGATTCGGCTGTGGCGCCCGCTCGATCGGCATCTCGAACCAGGCATAAATGAAGCTGCCGAGGGGAATGTCGCCCATGCCGATTTCATCGCCGGACAGGTAGGGCTTGGCAGCCAGCGCCTGATCGGCCATCGCTAGCAGATCGTTGCATTCCTTGATCGCCGCGTTGATGGCGGACCAGTCCTGCTGCTCTTTCGGCGTGCGCAACACGCCCCAGAACACAGTGCGGAACGGGCCGGCGAAGCTCGACGTGGTCCAGTCCATCCATTTATCGGCGGATGCCCGGGCCTGGATATCTTGCGGATACCAGTGCGTTTCGTTGGCATGTCGCGCCATCAGGTAACGCACGATGGCGTTGGATTCCCACAGCACGAAACCGTCGTCCTGGATCACCGGCACCCGGCCATTGGGGTTCATCGCCCGGTACTGCGGCGTGTCCACCACACCGAACGCACCGCCGGCATCGATGGCTTCATAGGCCAGGCCAAGTTCCTCGGCGGCCCACAGTGGCTTCCTGACATTCGACGAGTTTTTCCGACCCCAGATCTTCAGCATGACCGCCTCTTTATGGATGAATGCGCTGGCAGCATACGCCGGATCAGGCGCGACTCAAATCACTCTGCATGTCCCCCAACAGCACCGGCAGTAGTTCGCCGAAGAGGTGCGGGTAGCACTTTTCCAGGTGCGCGAAAAAGAAGGCTTCGGGCACGTCGGGGAACTGGCCGTGGTCCACCAGGTATTCCATCAACGGCGCGCCGTCGCGGTTGAAGGGATGGAAAACGCTGTCGTTGATGCCATCGAATTCCAGCGGCGCCACATTGAACAACTCGCACAATCCTTGATTGAACGCCGGCGTGGCTTTGACCCAGCGTCCGTTCAGGTACAGCTCGGTATAACCGTGCATGGCGAACACGTCGCTCTTGAGCAGTTCGAGCAGGCGCGGGGTCGACAGGTGATTACGCACGTCCGCCAGGCCAATGCGCGCCGGGATCCCGCAATGCCGGGCGCACCCGGCCAGCAACGTGGCCTTGGGCACGCAATAACTTTCGCCGGTCGCCAAGGCGTAACTGCCGCGCAAGGTGTCTGGGTCGCGGCTGAAGGTGTAGGGGTTGTAGCGCACGGCCTCGCGCACGGCGTAATAGAGGCTGATCGCCTGCTCGCGCGGATCGCGACTGGCACCGCGATGTTTTTCAGCGAACTCCACCACCGCAGGGTGGTCACTATCGATGAAGCGGCCGGGACGCAGATACTCGTGCATGAGGTCGATCTCCTGGGGGAGCCTCGAGTCTATCGACACCTTCAGCACAGAGATAACGACGATTCGGCCAAACATGGGCGCTTTGCCGCTCACCCTGCGAACGATTTCCGAGGCCGGTTGCCAACAGGTCTTACAAAACCCATCCAAGGTTTCCCACGATTTCAATCACATTGCTCTGACCACCCGAAATGGCGGATGCCGTCTAAGCTCTGAACGTTGGTTTTGCCCTGGTTTCACGGAGGATTAAATATGCTGTTGTTGTGGATACTGGTTCTGATCGTCGGCATCGCCTATTTGGCCCACCGCCGCATCTCCCCGCTGCCGGCATTGTGCATCGTTGCGGTCTATGTCGTTGCGATGGGCGCCTTCAGCCATGCACCGGGCTGGCTGCTGCTGGTGCTCTGGGTGCTGATCGCCGCCGTTGCGGCACCGCTATTGCTGCCTGACCTGCGCCGCAAATACTTCAGCGCGCCGCTGTTCAGCTGGTTCCAGAAAACCCTGCCGCCGATGTCGCAAACCGAGCGCGACGCCATCGATGCCGGCACGGTCTGGTGGGACGGTGAGCTGTTCAGCGGCCGTCCGGACTGGGACAAATTGCTGTCCTATCCCAAAGCGCAACTGAGCGAAGAGGAACAGGCCTTTATCGATGGCCCGACCGAAGAACTCTGCGCCATGGTCAGCGACTGGCAGATCGGCCAGGACATGGACCTGCCGCCTGAAGCCTGGGCCCATATCAAGGAAAACGGCTTCTTTGCGCTGATCATTCCCAAGGAATTCGGTGGCAAAGGCTTCTCCGCCTACGCCCACTCCCAGGTGGCGATGAAACTGGCGACCCGCAGCGGCGACCTCGCCTCCACCGTGATGGTGCCCAACTCCCTCGGCCCTGCCGAACTGCTGCTGCATTACGGCACCGACGAACAGCGCAACCATTACCTGCCGCGACTGGCTCGCGGCGATGACATTCCGTGTTTCGCCTTGACCGGTCCGCTGGCCGGCTCCGACGCCGGAGCGATGCCCGACACCGGGGTAATCTGCAAAGGCGAATGGGAAGGCCAGGAAACCCTGGGCCTGCGACTGAACTGGGAAAAGCGCTACATCACGCTCGGCCCGGTGGCCACCCTGCTCGGCCTCGCGTTCAAGGCCTACGACCCGGATCATCTGCTGGGTGACAAGGAAGACCTGGGCATCAGCCTGGCGCTGATTCCGACTGACACCGCCGGCGTTGAAATCGGCCGCCGCCACCTGCCCCTCGGCGCCGCGTTCATGAACGGCCCGAACTCGGGCAAGGATGTGTTCATTCCCTTGGACTTCCTCATCGGTGGCCAGGAAATGCTCGGCAAGGGCTGGATGATGCTGATGAACTGCCTGTCGGTGGGGCGTTCGATTTCCCTTCCGGCGGTGGGCACGGGCGCGGCGAAGTTCACCAGCCTGGTGACCGGCCAATATGCCCAGGTGCGTGAGCAATTCAATGTGCCGCTGTCTGCCTTCGAAGGCATTCAGGAAGCCATGGCCCGCATCGGCGGCAATGCCTGGATGATGGACGCCGCGCGGATGCTGACCGCCAACGCGGTGGACCTGGGCGAGAAGCCGTCGGTGCTGTCGGCGATTCTCAAGTATCACCTGACCGAACGCGGCCGCGAGTGCATCAGCCACGCCATGGATGTGCATGGCGGCAAGGCGATCATCATGGGGCCGAACAACTACCTGGGTCGCAGCTGGAATGGCGCGCCGATCTTCATCACCGTGGAAGGCGCGAACATCCTTTCGCGCAACCTGATGATCTTCGGCCAGGGCGCGATTCGCTGCCATCCGTTCGTGCTCAAGGAAATGGCCCTCGCCGGCCGTGAAGACAAGGATCAGGCCCTTACCGAGTTCGATGGCCTGCTGCTCAAACACATCGGTTTTGCGGTGAGCAACGCCGCCAGCACCCTGGTGCTGAACCTCGGTTTCGGTCATTTCGAACGGGCACCGGGCAATTCGCTGAGCCAGGGTTACTTCCGCGCCCTCAACCGTCAGGCCGCCGCCTTCGCCATGCTCGCTGACTTGAGCATGATGCTGCTCGGTGGCGAGCTGAAACGTCGCGAACGTCTGTCGGCACGCTTGGGGGATGTGCTCAGCAACATGTATCTCGCCTCCGCTGCACTCAAGCGTTATCACGACCTTGATTCGCCAGACCATATGGCGCCGCTGTTTATCTGGGCCATGGAAGAAAGCCTGGGCCAGTCCGAGCGCGCATTGGATGAACTGCTGAGCAACTTCCCGAACAAGGTGTTGGGTTGCCTGCTGCGGGTGATCGTGTTCCCGTTCGGTCGTCGGCACAAAGGACCATCGGATAAACTCGGCGCCGAAGTGGCAGCGGTTATCGGCCGGGCCAAGGGTGATCCGACCCTCGAAGAGTTGCTCGGCGGTTGCTACCGTCCGCAATCCGCCGATGACGCCGTCGGTGCCCTGCAACACGCCTGCAACCTGTTGAGCGCGGCGCAACCGTTGCAGAAAAAACTGCACGTGGCGCTCAAGAGTGGTCAGGTCAAACCGGCTGCCGGGGAGCACGCCATCGATGCGGCACTGGAAGCAGGGGTTTTGCAACCGGGTGAGGCGCAGTCCCTGCGTGACGCCGAAGTGGCGCGACGCAAGGTGATCGATGTCGATGATTTCGACAAGGATGAACTGGCGCTGGCCGACGGAAAGGTCCGCTGATCCTGTAAAAACAGGCGTGGGAGCTTTATACTCCCGCGCCCGTTTTGCTCTTGAGGACTTATCTCGTGTCCAATGTCGTTGCCGATCATCTCGTCTTGCTGGACCACTTGCGCAGCATCCTGGTCGCCGTAGGTGAGGCCGAACAGGTTCCCGAAGAAAGCCATGCCTTGTTCCTGGAGCGCTTCGACGAATTGCGTGCGTTGCTGCCGGTCGATCCGATCGAAAGCCAGTACCTGGGCCAGGACATTCTTTGCCAGGTCATCACCCGCTACCCGCAAATCGCCCACTTGGTGCCGCGCGACCTGCTGTGGTACTTCGCCGGCGACTGCCTGCACTACATGCCTGATGATGAAATCGAGTTGTATCAGGCGCTGGAAGAACGTCGTTTCGAAGCGGAACAGAACGACGAACCGTTCGACTGGAACCAGGAAAAGCAGCTGCTGGCGATGTCGCAGGACGACAGCAAGCACTGATCCCGGATCAGCAACGCAAAAGGCCCGCATGGTGATTCATGCGGGCCTTTTTTTTGTGGCATTTGTGAGGACGCCTTCGCGGGCAAGCCTCGCTCCTGCACGGGACCGCGTTCGCCTGTAGGAGCGAGGCTTGCCCGCGAAGAGGCCCGTCAAAGCAACCCATCACTCTCCGGCAACTCATACTCCGCCGCGACCGTGTTCAAGGCACCCGGTTTACCCGGCTTGCTCAAGGTTGGCTCCTTCTCCAGACACTCCACCAGATAATCGATAAACACCCGCAGCTTGGGCGGCAAGTAGCGCGTCGGTGAATGCAGCAACCACGCACCGCCATGGTAGGACGCCAGAAACGTCCAGTCCGGCAACACCTGCACGATCAACCCCTGCTCCAGCGCATACCGGGCGGTGAAGTACGGCAAGCTGCCAATCCCGATGTGCTGCAACACCGCGCCCAGTCGCACGCCAGTGTGATTGGCCGCGTAACGCCCGCGCACGCCGACAGTCACGGCTTTGCTGCCTTTCTTGAATTTCCAGCGTGCATCGCTCGGGGTTTCGCCCAGGTAGATGCAACTGTGATTGAGCAAGTCGTGGGGATGGGCCGGCGTACCGTGTTCGGCCAGGTATTGCGGGGTTGCGCAGAGCAAGTGGTCGATGGTCAGCAACTGTCGCCCGACCAGTCCTGCGGGCGGGCAATTGGTAATGCGGATCGCCAGATCGACGTTGTCATCGATCAAATCCACCTGCCGGTCTTCGAGCAGCAACTCCACATCCACTTTGGGATAACGCCGCAGAAATTCCGGCATATGCGGGTGAATCACAAATCGGCCCACGGCCTTGGGCACGCTGACCCGCACCAGTCCTTCGGCCTCGTGGGTGAACTGGCCGCTGATCTCCATCACCGACTTGGCCGCGCTGACCATCTCCTGGCAACGCTTGAACACCTCTTCGCCACCATCGCTCAGGCGCAGCTTGCGCGTGGTGCGTTGCAGCAAGCGGGTGGCCAGGGCTTTTTCCAGGCGCGAGATGCTGCGGCTGACCGCCGAGGGCGATGAACCCAGCTGACGTGCCGCTTCGGAAAAGCTGCCGGTCTCGACAACCTTGACGAAAATCGCCATCTCACCCAACAGCGGCAGCGGTAGATTTATGCTCACAGCGCAACAGTCCTTTGATGATTGAACGGATTATCACGCAATTCCACGCTTCATATAATAAAAATAGAAACTTTAATAAGGGCATGGAATATGACGCTTCGCCTCTTTTTCCATAGTGATGACCTCAAGGCCAATGTGGAAGTCCTGGATTGCACGCCCCACGAGCATGAATTCGCGGTCGTTTTGCGCGCCACACTGTTCCACCCCCAGGGCGGTGGACAGCCTTGTGATACCGGCTGGATCGGTGAAAGCCAGGTACTGCGGGTCGTCCAGGATCCAGACCGGATCGTCCATTACGTCGACCACCCGGTACAACCCGGCATGACCCAGATCCGGGTCGATGAACAACGCCGCCAATTCAATACCCGCATGCATTCGGCCGGTCACCTGATCGGCCACTTTGTTCAGGTCCTGGGCTGGATGCCGATCAAGGCCCACCATTGGCCGGGCGAAGGCCGTGTGCAGTTCAAACCGGCGGATTCGGCTGAAGAGATCGAGGCCCAGCCCCTTCAGGACGGTATCGCGCAGTGGATCGCCGATGACCTGCCGCGCCTGACCTCGCTGCGCGAAGGCGCCCGGGAAATCGGCTTCGGCGAACTACCGGCCTACGGCTGTGGCGGCACCCATGTACGTAGCCTGAAGGATTTAGGCACGGTCACGATCGACTCCCTTTCACTGAAAAAGGGCACGCTTTCGGTCCACTACCACGTGGATTGAGCTTGTTGGCGATGTCGGCACCTTCATCGCCTGACGCCGGGGGAGCGTGCATTCGCAGGCTCCGTTGACTAATCGATAGATGGACCTAAACCATGATGCTTGACGTCGAGCGTCTCGATGAGACGTGCATAAAAAAACTGGCCAACGAAGAAGTCCTCGCCATTCGCGTCAAAGGCTTCTTGC
The DNA here is from genome assembly GCF_055179735.1 of Pseudomonas sp. Emmai. Classification (NCBI taxonomy): domain Bacteria; kingdom Pseudomonadati; phylum Pseudomonadota; class Gammaproteobacteria; order Pseudomonadales; family Pseudomonadaceae; genus Pseudomonas; species Pseudomonas sp. Emmai. The sequence continues at coordinate 5,505,243 of NZ_CM143685.1, forward strand.
CTCAACCGCTGGCGGTGCAGATTGGCGACAAGATCCTTGCGCCGGGCTTTGAGGGTTACATCAACGCGCCGAGCATCGGTCGCATCGGCATGGCGTTTTACGAAGCGGAAAACCAGCCGCTGCTGATCGAAGACTATTTCGAACGCGCCACCAGCAACATCGAGGAACTGCGCAATCGCTGTGCGCCCTACTCGTCCCCGGTCGACACCCTGCGCTGCATGCTCGACGAGTCCTGGCCGGCGGGTGCACATCTGGAGAATCTTTACGGACGCAAAATGTATGTCGGCCTGTCCCGGGTGGTGAAACCCGGCGTGTGCTTTCTCGCCCATCACGACATTTTTGCCAAGGACGCCCCGGACAGTTTTCAGGCCCGCAGCCTGGAGGCGCAGTTCGCCTGCAATGTCTACCTGAACATGCCCGCCGAGGGCGGCGCGTTGCAGATGTGGGACCACGACATTTCCCCCGATCGGTTCGACGAAATGCGTGGCGACAGCTACGGCATCGACCCGGCCCTGCTGGGTCCTCCGACCCTGGAGATTCGCCCTGATCCGGGGGATTTCATCATGTTCAATTCGCGCTGCATGCACTCGGTGACCCCGGGCGTGGCCGATCCGCGCTTGAGCCTTTCGTTCTTTGTCGGTTATCGCGGCAATGCTTCACCCCTGACTTTCTGGAGTTGAAATGCTTTCCAATTACCTGGGCGAGTTTCTGGCGCTGGCGACCATCCACTTTCTGGCCGTAGTCGCACCCGGACCGGACTTCGCCGTGACCATTCGCCAGAGCGTACGCTTCGGTCGACTGGTGGGCATCTGTACCGCGCTGGGCATCGGAGCGGGCATTTCCGTGCACGTGCTTTACACCTTGCTCGGCGTCGGCGCGTTGATGCACACCACGCCATGGCTGCTGACGGTGGCCAAGGTCGTGGGCGGTGCCTACATTCTGTACCTCGGCGTCAGCCTGTTGCGCAGCAAGCCCAAGACTGCCCTGGAAGGCGACAAAGTCGCGGACGAGCCGATGGTGGAACAGACCTTGTTGAAGGCGTTTACCACCGGTTTCCTGACTAACGCGACTAACCCGAAAGCCACGCTGTTTTTCCTGGCGATCTTCACCACCATCATCAGCGCCACAACACCGCTACAGATCCAGGCGCTGTATGGCGTGTGGATGTGCTTCGTCAACGCGCTGTGGTTTGTGATCGTCGCGTTGTTCTTTTCCAGTGCCCGGATTCGGCTGCTGTTCATGCGCATGGGGCACTGGTTCGAACGCACCATGGGGGTGATTCTGATCCTGTTCGCCGGGCGCCTGATCCTGTCGATGTAACCCCGCGCCCCTGCAAAAGGCCCGCTCAGTCAGACTGGCGGGCCTTTTGCATTTCTGCGTCGCTTTTGCCGTTCTGTGCGACAGTTCCCACTTCAGGGGCTCCCCTGTCACTCCCTCGCGGTGTTAGTTTGGAAACCTTTCTGATTATTCGATCAGATATTTCCCACTCACAACCTGCGAAGGAATGCCCCCAGCAATGGATTTTTCTCTCAAGCAACTGGCCGCGACCACCCTGATTCTGGCGAGCCTTTCGTCGTTCACCACACTGGCCCAGGCCAACATCACCCCGCAACAGAGCGCGACCCTTCTTAAGTCTTTCAGTGAAACTTCGGTCACGGATTTCAGGCAGTTCCTGGGTGGCGTGGCCAAGAGCGACCTGGCGAAGACCGCCAACCTCGGCCCGGCCATCAGCGCCTTCCTCGACAACAAAACCCTTTCTGCCGAACAGCAAAACGAGATCACTCGCCTGCTGGGGATTTATGCGCGGGTGAAGTACGGCAGCGCGGCCACCGAGACCCTGCGTGAACTGGTGGCAATTCCGACCTTCCAGGTTGAAGGCGTCGCCCAGCACGACAATCCTGAATTCATCAAGATCGCCGACAAGATCAAGAGCCTGGCCCAAGCCTTCAACCTGAACTTCCGCAACATCGACAATCGCGTCTATGAAATCTCCCTCGAAGGCAGCGGCGATGAGGTCGTGGGCATTCACGCCCATGCCGACGTGGTGCCCGTGACGCCGGAGAACTGGGTCCTGAAGGACGGCACCAAACTCGATCCGTTCAAAGTCACCCTGATCGGCGACCGCATGTATGGCCGGGGTACCGAGGATGACAAGAACGGCATCGTGGTGGCGATGTACGCGATGAAGGTCATCAAGGAAGAAAAGCTGCCGCTGGCCAGGAATTTCAAGCTGCTGGTGGACACCACCGAAGAAACCACCGGCGACGCCATTCCTTATTACTTCGAACACAACCCGACGCCCAACTACAACCTGGCGCTGGATGGCGGCTACCCGGTGGTGATTGCCGAGAAAGGCTACGGCACCGTCATGGCCAAGTTCGCCGTACGCAAGGGCGAAGGTAAAGGCGCCGAAATCATCTCGATGACCGGCGGCATGGCCACTAACCAGATTCCATCGGCTTCCGTCGCGACCCTGGTCACTGACAAACCCGCCGAACTGGCCGCCAGCCTGCAGAAGGCCGGGGCTGATTATGCCAAGCGCAACAGCGGCAACGGCGGCAACTTCGAAGTGAACGCCAAGGTCGACGGCAAGAACGTCAAGCTGACGGTCACCGGCGTTTCTGCCCACTCCTCCGAGCCCGAGTCCGGTGTGAACCCGGTGGCCAGGATGCTCGACTTCATCCATAGCCTGGATGGCAAAGTCGCGCTCAAGCACAACCACATCACCGACGCCGCCCGCTATGCCGCCGACAACTGGGGCCTGGATTACCTGGGTGGCAAATTGGGCGTTGGCTTCTCCGATGCCTTCATGGGTCCGCTGACCACGTCCCTGACCTTTGTCGGGCTGGATGACAAAACCTTCAAGCTCGCCGTCAACCTGCGCGTACCGAAGGGCGAGTCCCCGGAAGCGCTCAAGGCAAAAATTGCTGAAAAGATTGGTGCCTGGAGCAAGAAAACCCACGTAGCGGCGACCTTCGACTACTCGATCGCCGAGCCGATGTACCGCAATCCTGAGGGTGAATGGGTCAAGGCGTTGTTGGCGGTGTCCACGGAAAACCTGGGCATGGAACACAAGTTCGGCTCCTCTGCCGGTGCCACTTCGGTCCATGAACTGCCCAATGGCGTGCAATTCGGCCTGGCCCGACCTGAGGTCAAGTACACCGGCCACACCGACAACGAGTTCAAGACTGTCGACCAGTTCCTGCTGGACCTGCAGATCGTGACCGAGATGATGGGCCGCGTCGGGCAGTTGCCGAAGCTCTGATGCACTTTTGGACCCGCTGCTGTGGCGGGTCCGACTTCTGGAGCTTTCAGCAAAAAACGCACAAACAAAAACGCCGCTCATTGCTGAGCGGCGTTTTTGTTGAATATGGAGCGGGAAACGAGACTCGAACTCGCGACCCCGACCTTGGCAAGGTCGTGCTCTACCAACTGAGCTATTCCCGCAAATGGCGTCCCCTAGGGGACTCGAACCCCTGTTACCGCCGTGAAAGGGCGGTGTCCTAGGCCACTAGACGAAGGGGACACGCTAACTGAAACACATGGTGTGTGTTCCAGTGCCCAAATCCGCATCCGAAGATGTCGGTTCTGGTTTCACTCAGCCCTGCCCGAAAGCAACGCTGTTTAAAATTGGAGCGGGAAACGAGACTCGAACTCGCGACCCCGACCTTGGCAAGGTCGTGCTCTACCAACTGAGCTATTCCCGCAAATGGCGTCCCCTAGGGGACTCGAACCCCTGTTACCGCCGTGAAAGGGCGGTGTCCTAGGCCACTAGACGAAGGGGACACACGTACAACATTCACTCCCTACCGCGTTTCGCTGTGTGCTTTACGCTGTAAGTGGCGCGCATTCTATGGATGGATTGATGGGTCGTCAACCCCCTGATATAAATTTATTTAAATCAATGACTTCGCCGTGCTTTTGGAGGCGAATCGGGGTTTTCCGTCGCCCGCTGTTTGACGCCTATATTCTGGCACCCGCCAAGGCGCTATAGTCCACCCACTCAACGAATGATGGCAATGTGCACTGCGCACGCTATTACTTATATAAGCAGGATGACTGCCGATATAAGTAGAGTCGTGGCCGATTCAACTCGTCGAGCGGCCCTATGCGCTCCCACGCCAAGCCACTACACTCGCACGCGAACCCTATAAAGAGGTCTTACCGGTGACACCACTCATGATCACCCTGCTAGTCGTAGCCGGGATCGCACTATTGATCGCCATTGGCTACATGAACCATGTGGTGGAAAACAATAAGCTGGAAAAGGCCCGTACCAAGGTCGAACTCAACGACCGCCTGCGTCGCTGCGGCGAAATCACCGAGACCTTCCCCGGCCAGTTGATGACACCCGCGCTCAAGCTGTTGTTGACTCGCCTGGAGCTGAACGTCTGCCAGCGCCTGCTGCACCTTGATAAAACCAATGCCACGGTCAAGGCTCGCATCGCCGAACTGAACACCCTGGTCGCCCAGGGCGAATCGATCCCGGTCAACAACCCGCCGGCACCGATCCAGACCGAAGCCAAGGCCAAGGATGTGCGCTTCTTGCTCGAAGCCTTGCACGGCCAGATCACCCGCGCCGCACAGGACGGCTTCCTGCCGACCAACGAAGCCAAGCGCTGGATCCGCGAAGTCCGCCACATCCTGGTCCTGCTGCACATCGAGTTCTTCAACAACCTCGGCCAGCACTCCCTGCAACAAAACCAGCCTGGCCAGGCCCGCCTGGCATTCGAACGCGGCGTGCAATACCTGCGCAAGCAACAGGAACCGCAGCTCTACGCCGAACAACTCGAATACCTGGAAAAACTCCTGGCCCGCGCCAACGCCCAAGTCATGGACCAGACCGCCCCGGCTGAAGGCGAAGTCAACCAATTGACCGAAGGGTTGAAAGACGTCGAGGCTGATGCCGACTGGAAAAAGAAAGCGATTTACGACTGATCGAACCAGTCAGGGAAGAAAGCCACCAGGAGGTGGCTTTTTTTTGCTTTGGATTTGGTGGGGGGAAGATCAAAAGATCGCAGCCTTCGGCGGCGTCTACAGGGCTTGGTGCATCCGATGGTAATGGGTCGGCTGTCAGGCCGCCTTCGCGGGCAAGCCTTGCTCCTACAAGGCTTGGTACATCCGATGGTAATGGGTCGGCTGTCAGACCGCCTTCGCGGGCAAGCCTCGCTCCTACAGGGCTTGGTGCATCCGATGGTAATGGGTCGGCTGTCAGGCCGCCTTCGCGGGCAAGCCTTGCTCCTACAAGGCTTGGTACATCCGATGGTAATGGGTCGGCTGTCAGACCGCCTTCGCGGGCAAGCCTCGCTCCTACAGGGCTTGGTGCATCCGATGGTAATGGGTCGGCTGTCAGGCCGTCTTCGCGGGCAAGCCTTGCTCCTACAGGGCTTGGTACATCCGATGGTAATGGGTCGGCTGTCAGGCCGCCTTCGCGGGCAAGCCTTGCTCCTACAAGGCTTGGTACATCCGATGGTAATGGGTCGGCTGTCAGACCGCCTTCGCGGGCAAGCCTCGCTCCTACAGGGCTTGGTGCATCCGATGGTAATGGGTCGGCTGTCAGGCCGCCTTCGCGGGCAAGCCTTGCTCCTACAAGGCTTGGTACATCCGATGGTAATGGGTCGGCTGTCAGACCGCCTTCGCGGGCAAGCCTCGCTCCTACAGGGCTTGGTGCATCCGATGGTAATGGGTCGGCTGTCAGGCCGCCTTCGCGGGCAAGCCTTGCTCCTACAAAAAGCAGAAGCAGAGCGGCGTACACCGCCCGCTTTTCACCACTCATTAGGCCGAGCGTTAGCTAGCCTGCTTTTGATCTACCCGCCCCTTCGGGAGGCCGAGTGGAGGTTCTGCGTAGTGGGCAGCCCGGCATGGATGCCGGGCTAGCCGCCCCCGGCCATGGATGGCCGATGGCGGCGGGCCCACGGAGCAGGACCGGAGCGAGGGAACGCCGAGCCTCAGCGAGGGGCCGGACGCTGGGGCGAGACCTTTTGGTTCCTTTTGGCTGGGCCGGCATTCCGGGCGTTTGCCAAAAGGGACTCGCCGTAAGGGCGAAACCATAAGTGGCCGTTACCGCAGAAATGGATATGTACACAACAACCACCAAGAACCTGGTCGACCCAAAGGTCGCCAAGTCAAAGGCGGAAGTGCCCAACCATCCCCTTCAACTCAACCCCCAACTGCGCCAACTCAATACTGGAAGCCGCATTCCCCTGCATCGCCAACGAAGACTGATCCGCACTGGCCCGAATACTCGTCACACTGCGATTAATCTCCTCAGCCACCGAACTCTGCTCCTCAGCCGCCGCCGCAATCTGCTGATTCATCTGCTGAATCAACGACACCGCCGCCGCAATACTCCCCAGCGCACTCTCAGTCTGCAACGCATCACTCACCGCCAGCTTCACCAACTCACCACTGTTCTGAATCTGCTGCACCGACGACTGCGCCGCCGAGCGCAAGGCACTGACCAGCCGCTCAATCTCCTCAGTCGATTGCTGAGTCCGCTTGGCCAACGCCCGCACCTCATCAGCCACCACCGCAAACCCCCTGCCCTGCTCACCCGCCCGCGCCGCTTCGATAGCTGCGTTGAGCGCCAACAAATTAGTCTGCTCAGCCACGCTTTTGATCACGCTAAGCACCGTGCCAATGTTCTGGATCTCCGCACTCAAGCTCTCGATGCTGGAACTGGCCGAAGTCGCCGAATCCGCCAACTGCTCGATCCGCGCCATGCTCTGGCGCACCACCTGTTGCCCGCTCTCGACCTTGTCGTCCGCCGTCTGCGCCGCCGTAGCGGCCTCTTCGGCATTGCGCGCCACGTCATGCACCGTGGCGGTCATCTGATTCATCGCCGTGGCGACTTGCTCGGTTTCTTCCTTCTGGCTGCTGACTTCCAGGTTGGTCTGCTCAGTCACCGCCGACAGCGACTGCGCGGAACTGGCCAACTGCTCGATGCCCGCCTGCAAACCACTGACAATACTGCTCAGACCTGCACCCATCTGCTGCATCGCCAGCATCAACTGGCCGATTTCATCACGACGGGTCACTTCCACCGTCGCACTCAAATCACCCGCAGCAATCTGCTGGGCCACACGGATCACACTGCGCAACGGCGCCACGATCAACCGAGTAATCACCCACGCCGCGATCAACCCGACCAACAACGCCAGCGCCGAAGAGCCAATGATCAACAGCGAATTCTTTTTCAGTTCGGCCTGCATCGCCCCGTCTTCGGCCCCATAGGCCTGGTCCACACGCTCCACCACTTGGCCGGCCCGCTGGTGCAGTTGTTCGTAGACGGTTTTTTCCTGGGCCAGCAGCCCGGTGTATTCGGCGAGCTTCTCGCTGAAACTGGCGATATGGCCGGTCACTTCATTGAGGACGGTCTGGTAGCCCTCATCCTTGACCGTGGTTTTCAGCTGTTCGGCCTGGGTCAGTGCCTGATCGGCCTGCTCGATCTTGCCCTTGCCGGCGCTGTCGTCGTCACCCTTGCGACTCTGGTCGAGGCGCACGCGGGCCTCGTTCATGGCCTGCAACATCAACCGCGAGACCTGGCTGACCTGATTGGCCTGTTCGATGAATTGTGCACCGTCCTTGCCCTCGGACTCTTTCAAGCCATAGGCGCCGTCGTCGGCGAGGCCGGCTTGCAGCACGTCGAGGTTATTGGCCACGCTGGACACCGACCAACTGGCCATTTCCAGAGCCAGGTCCTTGGCCTGGGTCAGCGAGACAAATTCGTCAAAGGCCTTGCGGTAGGCGCCAAGCGACTGTTCGACATCGTTCATGACCGGCACGTTGGCCGCCGATTGCGCCTTCAACTGAGTCGACAGGGCAATCAGCCCATCAACCCCCTGGCGCAGGGCATCGGCGGTTTTCGGGTTGCCATGCAAGGCGTATTCCTGCTCCAGCAAACGCACTTTGAGCAAGCCGCTATTGAGCGACGACATTTGCTTGAGCCCGTCGAAGCGATGACTGATGGTTTGCAGGGACCATACGCCAATGGCTGCCACCAAGGCAGTCAACAACAGCACCAGGACAAACCCGATGCCCAGTTTCTTTGCCATACCGAGGTTGGCAAAACGTCCTTGCACGGCCGAAATCATTGCTCGTAGTCCCCTGCCATAGTCTGTAGATGGAGATTCGCAACGGGCCTGTGCCAGCACAAGTCTCTGGCGTCGGAATAATGGCAAAAAGCTACGCCCACGTCGTTTTCAGAACGCTTTAGGTCGATCCGAAGCGGTGGCCTGGAAAAACCGCCGGGCTCGTGGATCGCAGGCATACGCCACATTGATCCGCTGCCAGTCATGGGCCGCACCGGTCGGGCTGAAGGCCGTCGGGGAAGACAGCAGCACGCCGAAACGTCGTGCCTGTGCCCGCAGCTGAGCGTAGTCGCACATTGGCGATCGCGCCCAGATGAACAAGCCACCGCAAGGCTTGCCGAACACCTCCCATTCGGCGTCTTCAAGCAGCTGCAATGCTGCCGTCCTGTCCACGCTCAGGCGCTGACGCTGGCGCTGTACCAGCTTGCGATAGGCGCCGGTGGCCAACAGACTGGCCAGCACCGACTCGCAGAACCGTGATCCGCCCATGCTGCTGATCATCTTGACCTCGGCCAGCCGTGCAATGAGCCCGGCGCTGGCCACCACAAACCCCACACGCAATGAGCTGCTGAGGGTTTTCGAGAAACTGCCGACGTAAATCACCCGGCCCTCGTCATCCAGCGCGGCGAGGCGCGTGCCGGGCCCCTTGTGCATATCGGCATACACGTCGTCTTCGATCACCAGCACGTCATAAGCCTTGCTCAGGTGCAGGACCTGCTGCGCCACCTCCGGTGTCACGCAGCTTCCCGTGGGGTTGTGGTGGTAGCTGTTGATAAACAGCGCACGCGGGCGGTGCTGGATCAACAAATGCTCCAGCACCTGCGTGTCGGGACCTTGCGCGGTACGTGGCACCTCAAGCATGCGCAGCCCGTGCAACCTGAGCAGATCGAACAGCTGAGAAAAACCGGGGCTTTCCACCACCACGCAATCGCCTGGCTTTAGCAGCGTGCGCACGATCAGGTCCAGCCCCTGACTGGCGCCGGTCGTGGTCAGGATGCGACTTTCGTGCGCCTCGATATTGAGTGCTTTGAGGCGCTTTAGGATCTGCTGGCGCAAGGCGAGCAAGCCCAGCGGCGTGCTGTAGTTGAACAGGCCGGCCATGTCGGTGCGGGCCACCTGGCGGATCGCGTAGCTGAGGTCGTCCGTCTCGCGCCAGCTTTCGGGCAAACCGCCACACCCCAGCATCAATTCACCCGACGGGTTCTCGGCGAGCCCCATGTGCATCGACTCCGCGCCTTCGAACCGGGGTAGATCACGCGCATCGGACACCACCGGTGCCGACGCGGCGACAAAGAACCCTGAACCGGGACGTGATGCCAGAACCCCCTGGGCCACCAGGCGTTCACAGGCTTCAACGACACTGGACTGACTGAGTAGATTGAGCCTCGCGATGTGCCGCACGGAAGGCAAGCGCGTCTCGGGCGGCACTTCGCCTTGACGGATCCAGCTCACCATTGCGTCGACGATTTGCTGTACGACCGGCACCATTGCCTGTCGGTCAATTCTCAATTCCATGAGCAAGCAAACTCCTGTCCATTTTGCTGCGCGCAGTTAATCACAGGAGCGCACGCCAGGCTGTGCGACAACGCCGACAAAACCGGCGGTTCTAACCATTTGAAACACATTCCCCGGCGCGGTCACGGAACCCTAAAAAAACCCGCAAACGTGCGGGTCTTTTCCTACAAGGACGTTCCGGATTTCAAAAGGCGGTGACTCCGCCATCCACCGCCAGGGAATGCCCGGTAGTGAAGGCTGCACCGTCACTGCACAGGTACAACACCGCGCTGGCGATTTCCTCGACCTTGCCGATGCGACCGACCGGGTGCATCGCATTGGCGAACTCAGCCTTCTTCGGGTCGGCCTCATAGGCACGACGGAACATGTCGGTGTCGATCACCGCCGGGCACACCGCATTCACGCGGATCTTTTTCTTCGCGTATTCGATGGCCGCGGATTTGGTCAGGCCGATCACCGCGTGCTTGGAGGCGGCGTAGATGCTCATCTTCGGTGCCGCGCCAAGGCCGGCCACCGATGCCGTGTTGACGATCGCACCGCCGCCCTGGGCCAGCAGCAACGGCAATTGATACTTCATGCACAGCCAGACGCCTTTGACGTTGACGCCCATGATCGCGTCGAACTCATCCATCGTGCCGTCGGGCAGTTTGCCTTTTTCGATTTCGATGCCGGCGTTGTTGAAGGCATAGTCGAGACGGCCGTAGGTATTGATCACCTCGTCCATCAGATGTTTTACCTCGCTCTCGACGGTGACGTTGCAACGCACGAAGGTCGCTTCGCCGCCCGCTGTACGAATCAGCGCCACGGTGCCCTCGCCCCCCGCCGTGTCCAGATCGGCGACCACCACCTTCAAGCCTTCGGCCGCAAAGGCCTGGGCGGTGGCGCGGCCAATGCCATTGGCTGCACCGGTCACAACAGCCACCTGGCCGGAAAACGTCATGCTCATTGTTATGTCCTCGAAGAGAAGGATGCGGGGGATCGCGTGTTTGCAGTCTAGCCACGGCACCTTGCGCACGGCAGCACTATCAGAAGGCCGGTTAAGTGCCCATGCGTCACAGTGATAGAGGCGCCCGACTCACTATCACTGCACTGGATCGGCGTGCATTCGCCGCATCAGCCAACCTTGCGGCATCTGCCCTGAGGGTCTATCAACAAAGCTTCCATTCAGCTTGAGTGCCTGTCATGACTACCCAGACCAATCGCCAATTTCTGCTCGCCAAACGCCCGGTGGGTCCGGCGACCCGCGAAACGTTCACCTATCAAGAAGTACCGGTCGGCGAACCGGCGGCGGGTCAGATCCTGGTCAAGAACGAATTCCTGTCCCTGGATCCGGCCATGCGTGGCTGGATGAACGAGGGCAAGTCCTACATCCCGCCGGTCGGCCTCGGTGAAGTCATGCGCGCTTTGGGCGTAGGCAAAGTCGTCGCATCGAACAATCCGGGCTTCGCGGTCGGGGACTACGTCAACGGTGCCCTGGGGGTGCAGGATTATTTCGTCGGCGAGCCACGAGGTTTCTACAAGGTCGATCCAAAACTGGCGCCACTGCCGCGCTACTTGTCCGCACTGGGCATGACCGGAATGACCGCTTACTTCGCCCTGCTCGACGTGGGCGCACCGAAGGCCGGTGACACCGTGGTGTTGTCCGGCGCGGCTGGCGCGGTGGGCAGCATTGCCGGGCAGATTGCCAAGATCAAAGGCTGCCGCGTGATCGGCATCGCCGGCGGCGCGGACAAGTGCAAATTCCTGATCGATGAACTGGGTTTCGATGGCGTCATCGACTACAAAAACGAAGACGTGCTGGCCGGGCTCAAGCGCGAATGCCCGAAAGGCGTGGACGTGTATTTCGATAACGTCGGCGGCGATATCCTCGACGCGGTGTTGAGTCGCCTGGCCCTGAAGGCGCGGGTGGTGATCTGCGGCGCGATCAGCCAGTACAACAACAAAGAAGCGGTCAAAGGCCCGGCCAACTACCTGTCGCTGCTGGTCAATCGCGCGCGGATGGAAGGCTTTGTGGTGATGGACTACGCCGCGCAATTCGCCGCTGCCGGGCAGGAAATGGCCGGCTGGATGGCCAAGGGGCAGTTGCAGAGTCGCGAAGATATCGTCGAAGGACTGGAGACGTTCCCGGAGACGCTGATGAAATTGTTCAGCGGCGAGAATTTCGGGAAGTTGGTGTTGAAGGTTTAACGCGGTAGATCAACAGATCGCAGCCTTCGGCAGCGCCTACAGGGGGATCGCATTTCCCTGTAGGCGCCTGCGTTCGTATTAGGCGATTTCGGCTACCACAGCCGCCAACGCCTTGGCCGGATCCGCCGCCTGGCTGATCGGACGGCCGATCACCAGATAGTCGGAACCGGCGTCCAGCGCCTGACGCGGGGTCAGGATGCGGCGTTGATCGTCCTGGGCGCTGCCCGCCGGACGAATGCCCGGGGTTACCAGTTGCAGCGACGGGTGCGCCGTTTTCAAGGCCTGGGCTTCCAGGGCCGAACACACCAGGCCGTCCATCCCGGCTTTTTCCGCCAATGCGGCCAGGCGCAGCACTTGCTCCTGGGGCTCGATGTCCAGACCAATGCCCGCCAGATCTTCACGCTCCATGCTGGTCAGCACGGTCACGCCAATCAACAACGGCTTGGGGCCGGTGCGCTGGTCGAGCACTTCACGGCACGCCGCCATCATGCGCAGGCCGCCGGAACAGTGCACGTTGACCATCCACACGCCCATTTCCGCCGCAGCCTTGACGGCCATGGCGGTGGTGTTCGGAATGTCGTGGAACTTGAGGTCCAGGAACACTTCGAAACCCTTGTCACGCAGGGTGCCGACGATTTCCGCGGCGCAACTGGTGAACAGTTCCTTGCCGACTTTGACCCGGCACAGTTTCGGGTCCAACTGGTCGGCCAGCTTCAGTGCGGCGTCACGGGTGGGGAAATCCAAGGCGACGATGATAGGAGTCTGGCAGACGGACATGTGCGGGCTCTCAGGCAGGACGAAATCGGCGCGCATTGTAGCGGAACCAGCGCCGCTGCGGGACCCGATGATCGGTAAATCGTCCCGCAACCTCCAGCAAGCCTAGCCTGCGCGGCAATTGTGTCGAGCCCGATACACACAAGACACGCCCCCAACAAAGGTCGACGCTACCCTCGGCAGCCGCAACACGCCCTTACAGCACTTCCCGCCTTCGGGCCGGACGCCTATGCTGAAGCCACAACCTCGCAGCCCATCTTTGTGGTTGGCAGCCTACCTGGCAGATGAACCCACGCATGCACAGCACTCAAGCCCCTGTGAACGACGATCAAAAAGCGCCCGGCGATGACAAACGCTGGAGCATTCGCGCCCTGATCGTCGACGATGACGTCCCGATCCGCGAACTGATGATCGACTACCTGGCCCGGTTCAATATCCACGCCAGCGGCGTCACCGATGGCGCCGCGATGCGCCTGGCGCTGCAGGCGGAACATTTCGACGTGGTGGTGCTCGACCTGATGCTGCCCGGCGAAGACGGTTTGTCCCTGTGCCGCTGGCTGCGCGCCGAGTCGGACATCCCGATCCTGATGCTCACCGCGCGTTGCGAACCCACCGACCGGATCATCGGCCTGGAATTGGGCGCCGACGACTACATGGCCAAGCCGTTCGAACCACGGGAACTGGTAGCGCGGATTCAGACAATTCTGCGGCGAGTGCGCGACGATCGCACCGAACAGCGAGCGAACATTCGCTTCGACAACTGGCGCCTGAACAGTGTGTTGCGCCAGTTGATCGCCGCCGATGGGCTGGTGGTGCCGCTGTCCAATGCGGAATTCCGCCTGCTTTGGGTGTTTATCGAACGTCCGCGCCGGGTGCTCAGCCGTGAACAGTTGCTGGATGCCGCCCGGGGTCGCTCGATCGAAGCCTTTGATCGCAGCATCGACCTGCTGGTATCGCGCCTGCGCCAGAAACTCGGGGACGATCCGAAAAACCCACAGTTGATCAAAACCGTGCGTGGTGAGGGTTACCTGTTCGACGCCCGGGACATCGGCTGATGCGGGCGCGCTTCGATACGCTGTTCGGCCGCCTGTTTGGCGTGCTGCTGATCGCGATCATCCTGGCGCACCTGTTGGCGTTTTTCTGGTTTCACCATTACGGCCCGCCTCCCCCGCCACCACCGCCAGGGTTTTCCGAGGACTTTGACGGGCGGCGTCCGCCGATGGACCCGCGCTTCGCCAATCGACCGCCGCGACCATGGTTCGGCGGGCCGTTGGTGCCGCTGACCTTTCAGTTTGTCTCGCTGATCATCGCCGCCTGGTACGGCGCCAAACTGCTGAGCCGGCCGATCCAGCGCCTGAGCGATGCTGCCGAGCGCTTGAGCGAAAACCTCGACAGCCCGCCGCTGGACGAGTCCGGGCCACGGGAAGCGCGGCAAGCGGCCCATACGTTCAATAAGATGCAGCGCCGGATTATCGAACAAGTGCAGCAGCGCTCGCGGATGCTCGGCGCGGTGTCCCACGACCTGCGCACGCCGTTGTCGCGGCTCAAGCTGCGCCTGGAGCAGATCGACGACCACAAGCTGCAAGGCCAGATGCGCCAGGATCTGGATGACATGATTCACATGCTCGACGCCACGCTCACCTACCTGCACGAACATCGCACCAGTGAAGCCCCGCAGTGGATGGACGTGCAGGCGCTGGTGGAATCCCTGAGTGAAAACGCCCAGGACCAGGGCGCCAACGTCCAGGCCAGCGGGCATTGCGCGCCGCTGCAAGTGCAGCCGATGGCCTTGCGCTCGTGCATCAACAACCTGATCGACAATGCCCTGCGTTATGCCGGGGAAGCCCTGATTACCCTGGAAGACAGCCGAGGACATCTGGTGATCCGGGTGATCGATCACGGGCCGGGGATTGCGGCGGACAAGCGTGAAGCGGTGTTCGAACCGTTCTTCCGGCTGGAGGGTTCGCGCAACCGTAACTCCGGCGGGGTTGGCCTGGGCATGACCATTGCCCGGGAGGCTGCGGAGCGCCTGGGTGGGCGGTTGAGCCTGGAAGAGACGCCTGGTGGTGGTCTCACGGCGGTCATTAACCTGCCGCGCGTTTGAAAAGATCGGTCGGTCGCTGAAACCCTCTGTGTACCAATCGGTACAAACGCCACATACCCACGACAACTTGCCCCTTGAGGCTGCATAAGCCGGTGCACTCACCGGTTTTCCGTCCAAAGGAGTGAGCCCAATGATCGGTAGCGTCAGCAGCAACTACACGAGCTATACCAGCACGAGCACCAGCAGCACGACGGCCAACGCCGCCCGCCGTGCGCAATTCCAGAAAGAGCTGTTCACCAAGCTCGACAGCAATGGCGATGGCTCTGTGAGCCAGGACGAGCTGAAAACCGCCCAGGCGGATAAACCCGACAATCGCCTGTTGGCGGACCTGAGCAAGCACTTCACCGACCTCGACAGCGATGACAACGGCAGCCTGAACAGCGAGGAAATGGCCGCGATGGCCCCACCCGCACCGCCTCAGGGCCAGGCACCGAACACCGACCTGGCCGACGCGTTGCTGGGCGCCCTGGACGCCGACGGCGACGGCAACCTCAGCAGCGATGAACTGAACAACGGCCTGAGCGCCGCCGGCAGCACGGCCGACAGCAAGGAAATCTTCACGGCCCTGGACAAAAACGAGGACGGCACCGTCAGCAGCGACGAACTCAAAGCGGCCCTGCAGGCGGGTCGCGAGCAAAACAGCGACAGCGCCACCGTCCATTCGAACGTCAGCGAAGCCATCAACAAAATGATCGCCAACCTGACCAAGCAATATTCGCTCGATAACGTGGCGAGCACCGGTCAGTACCTGAACCTCTCGACCTGACCCAAAAGCTTCGCGGGCAAGTCGGATCGCCGCACCGCTCTCTCCCACAGGGTTTGCGTCAGGTCGCGATGTTCGAACGACGCGGACCTGTAGGAGCGAGCGGTGCGGCGATCCGACTTGCCCGCGAAGAGGCCATCACAGACACAAAATCAGCGTCGGTCTTCGACGCGCGCCTGGCTTTTGCTCCAGTCAGTCAACAGGCTGTACGCCACCGCCAACAATGTCGGCCCGATGAACAACCCGATAAACCCGAACGCAATCAACCCGCCAAACACCCCCAGCAGCACGATCACCAACGGCAGGTTCCCGCCGCGGCTGATCAGGTACGGTTTCAGTACGTTGTCCACACCGCTGATGATGAACGTGCCCCAGATGCCGAGGAACACCGCCATCCCGTATTCACCCTTCCACGCCAGCCACGCCGTGGCCGGGATCCAGATCAGCGGCGGGCCCATCGGGATCAGGCTCAACATGAACGTCACGATCCCCAGCACCAGCGCCCCGGGCACCCCGGCAATCAGGAAGCCGATCAACGCCAGGACTGCCTGGGCTGCCGCTGTGCCGATCACGCCATTGACCACCCGCTGCACAGTGCCGGCGACAAGTTCGATGTAATACCCGGCGCGGTCACCGATCAGGCGTGACAGCAAGCTATGGACAAACGTCGCCAATCGCGGCCCGTCCCGGTAGAAAAAGAACACAAAGACAATGCTCAACGTCAGTTCGAGAATGCCGCCGCCGATCTGCGCACTGCGCGCCAGCAACCAGTTGCCGACCTGCCCGAGATAAGGCTTGATCGCCAGCATCATCGCTGCGCCCTGCTCGTCAATGCTGTTCCAGATCCCCACCAGCCGCTCACCGACCAAGGGAATGCTGCCCAGCCAGACCGGTGCTTCCGGCAGGCCATCGACCTGCACATCCTTGATGAACACCGTGGCATCGCGCACGTGATCCGCCAGGTTGAAACCCAGCCACACCAATGGCACCGCCACCAGCAACATCCAGCCCAGGGTCAGCAAGGCCGCCGCCAGGGATTCACGCCCGTTGAGCCAACGGGTCAGCAAGCGCATCAGCGGCCAACTGGCAAACGCCAGCACCGCGCCCCAGAACAGCGCCGACCAGAACGGCGCCATCACCCAGAAGCTCGCGCCAAACAGCACCAGGAGCAGAATCTGCACCAATAGCCGATCGTTATTGATCATCGAAATCTCGAAAAAAGTCAGACAGCCAAAGAGTAGGCGAACGTGAGGATCACGTTCGCCTGATGCAGCTTATCGCAACAGTTCGACGTGCAGGCCAGAGCCATCGACACTGCCGGTTTCCATGCGCGCCGCCCGCACGCCCTGGGCGATCAGCGCCTGGCGCCAGGCTTCGGCCTTGGCCCCGGAAACACTGACCCGCAACGTGGTGTCGAGGTTCAGGCCACGGGAAATCAAGCGCAGCCAGGTGTCATCGGGATCGGCATTCAGTTTCGGGAAGTCGAGCTCGCCGGTGCTTTTGAGCTGGCGCAGCAACGTTGCGGAGGTGGGCAACAAATCCCCCAGCGGCGCCGCCGATTCAAACTGTTCGACGTGCAGGTACGCTTTGCGATTGCCCCGGGTGATGCTGTAGAGCGCCACCAGCGAATTGTCCTTGGGGGCCGCCAGCCGCAAGAGCAGATACGCCTGTTGCTCGTCCGCGCCATAGAGCTTGGAGTTGCCAAAGACTTCATTGGCCCACAGGCTGCTTTCGCCGCAATCCCGGGCCTGACACCAGAACAGCAGTTCCGCGCCCTGCTTCTGCAAGGCTTCGCGGGCGGCGGTAAAGGCTTCGGTGGAGGCATGCTCCGGCGGCAATTCGTAAGTTACCGAAGTGGTTTGCCCTCGGGCGCTGACCTGACCATCGAAGCGCAACTGGCCGCTGATCTTGCGAATCGAGCCCAGCGGATAGATCCGCTCAAGCTCCATCGGCGGGCGATAGTCGACGATCTGCGCATCGGCCAGGCGCGGCACGATCGGCAGGTCCTGGCTGCCCGGAACATCGGCTGCAAATAACATCGGACTGAAACAACACAATGCCAACAGGCTGAGTGAACGCTTAGGCAGGCTCATTGGATAAGCATGGCCTGGGCGACCGCGAGGCCATTCGGGGTCGCTGCGGTGTAGAGATCGATCATGGTTGTCTCCTTTTTCAACCCGCCCAGCCTCGGCAGTTGCCCGTCGCAAGTCAAGGAACGGCGAAGAACCGATTGAAACAGTCTGCGACAAGATCGGCGCCAGGCTCGTCATTCAGGTGCAAATGATGGCCACCTGGCAGCTGTTCTCGGCTAAAGGGTAGACGCTCCAGCAACTCCGGATGTTTGGCGAGCATGCCGTCGGCCGCCACCACCAGCCGCGTAGGACAAGTGATGCGCTGCACGAAGGCCATCGCCTGTTCCTGGGTCAGGCGCAGCGGCGACGGTAGCGTCAGGCGGCTGTCGGTACGCCAGGTGTAGCCGCCCGGCACCGGCATCAGGCCCCGTTGCGCCAGCAGTTCGGCGGCTTCGCGACTGACCGCCACCAGGCCTTTCATCCGGGCTTCGACAGCGCGATCAAGGGTGGTGTAGACCGGTTTGCGCTTCTCCCGCAGATCCAGTTGCGCTTGCAGGGCCATGCCCATGCGTTCGGCAGCGTTTTCGCCTTTGTCTGTAGGAGGAATGACGCCATCGATCAGGGCCAGATGGGTGACACGCTCCGGCATCGACCCGGCGACGATCAACGAAGCGATCGCGCCCATGGAATGGCCCAGCAGCGCAAATTTCTTGAGTCCAAGCTGTTCGGCGACTTGCAGTACATCGTGGGCGTAATCCCACATCGCGTAGCCAGCGCCTATCGGCCGATGCCCGGAGTGACCGTGGCCAGCCATGTCCAGGGCAATAATCCGCAAGCCTTTGAGCCTGGGTGCCAACCGGGCAAAGCTGTTGGCGTTGTCCAGCCAGCCGTGCAAGGCGATCACCGGCAAGCCATCCTCGGGCCCCGACAAGTGCGCCGCCAACTCGATGTGCGGCAGGCTCAGACGCACTTCTTCGACGACGCTGCTCATGCGCAATCCTGCTGGCGGCGACCTTCCCAGCGGCTGAACAGGTTCTTCAGCAACGTGGCGGTGTCCTGGGGACGTTCGAGGGGAAACATGTGGCCGCCAGGCATGGTCAAGGACTCGCCGAACGGCATACGCCCGACGGAGCTGGCGTGATGGCGCATGACCACGCGGCTGTTATTGCCGCGCACCACCGCCAGCGGCACTTTCAACTGCCGGGCGCGGCCGGGGCTGGTGTGGGGTACGCCGCGATAGATGCTGATTTCCGTGGCGGGGTCGAAGCGCAGGCGCAGCTTGTCGCCGACTTTGTGCAAACCGTGTTGCAGGTAGGCGTCGAAGCATTCCGGGTCGAAACCGCGAAACAGGGTTTTGCCGGCGAAATAGCGGCGGGCGCTGTCCAGGTCGGCGAACTCTTCACGCCGGCCCAGGGTGCGCCCGGCGGGCGTCAGGCGATCAATGAAACCGAAACGCTTGGCGGCGAGGATCACCCATTGATCGGCGCGAGTCAGCACCGGCGAATCGAGCATCACCACCCCGCGATACAACTCGGGGCAACGCAGCGCCGCGTGCAAGTGCAGCACACCGCCGAAGGAATGGCCGACGCCCCAGACCGGTTCCGGCTGTCGCTTCAGGTGATGGATCAACTCGTCCACCAGGTTGCGCCAGTTGTCATCGGCCGGGAAACGCGGGTCATGGGCGTGCTGCTCCAGATGCGTCACCTGATATTCAGGTGCCAACGCCGCGAACAACTTGCCGTAGGTCCCAGAAGGAAAGCCATTGGCGTGGGCGAAAAAGATCTGCTGCGACATACCGGTCAATCCATGGGCGAGAAACGTGGGGTTGATTGTCCGTAAGACAGTGGACTACAGCAATGACCGTAACTGACAGGAATGATGACAGTCTGGCCATGGCTATGGGCAATCCGGCATTGCCCCCCTGTGGCGAGAGAGCTTGCTCCCTCGCCACAGGTATTGCTCGGCCGATAGAACGTCGTTTAACGGGAAGGCGGATTCTCCCCCAATGGCACCACCGCCATGGTCAACCGCGACACACAACTGGCCTTGCCCTCATCACTGGTCAAACGGATATCCCACACATGGGTGGTGCGGCCGATATGGATCGCCTTGGCCACCGCCGTCACCCGCCCGCTGCGCAAGCCGCGCAAGTGGTTGGCGTTGATTTCCAGGCCCACGCAATAGAACTTGCTGGCATCGATGCACAGGTAACTGGCCATCGAGCCTACGGTTTCGGCCAGCACCACCGAGGCGCCGCCGTGCAGCAACCCGTAAGGCTGATGAGTGCGATGGTCGATGACCATGCTGGCGCTCAGGGACTCGTCGTCGAAGGCTTCGAAGCGAATATCCAGCACTTCGCCGATGGTGTTTTTCTGGATCGCGTTCAATTGTTCAATGTTGGGAGCGGTACGCCACAGACTCATCGCTGACTTCCTTTATTGAGGGTGTTCGTTGCTCAATCCTGCCACAGCACCGCTTCATTGCGCTCGCTCCATTCTTCGAAGCGCGCCCCGTACGCGGCTTCGATCACGTTGCGCTTGATCTTCAGGGTCGGGGTCAGGAAGCCGTTTTCCACCGCCCAGCTGTCCTTGACCACCACCAGGCGGAGCAAGCGTTCATGTTTATCGAGGGCGCCGTTGACCTCTTCCAGGAGTTTTTCCAGGCTCGAATGCAAAGCGTTGCGCGCTGAACTGGCGGCATCCTGCAAACCCACCGCCGACAGCACGCACAATCCCATCGGCGCGCTCAAGCCATCGCCGACCACGCACACCTGCTCGATCCGCGAATGCACCGCCAGGCGATTTTCGATCGGTGCCGGGGCCACGTATTTGCCTTTGCTGGTCTTGAAGATTTCCTTCAGGCGCCCGGTCAGGCGCAAGTGACCTTCGGCGTCCTGCTCGCCCTTGTCACCGGTACGCAGGAAGCCGTCCTCGGTGATCGTATCGGCGGTTTTTTCCGGCTCCTTGAAATAGCCGAGCATGGTCGCGCCGCTGCGCACCAAGACCTCCCCGGTCTCGGCGATCCGCACTTCAACCTCCGGACACGGCTTGCCGATCCAGCCCGGCTTGTCGTCTCCCGGCCGGCCGATGTGCGAGTACCCGCAACTTTCGGTCATGCCGTACACCTCCAGCACGTCCAGCCCGAGTTTGCGGTACCACAGCAGCAAGGTCTGCGGCACTGGCGCGGCGCCGGACAGGGCCACGCGCAGCGCATCAAGCCCCAGCCCGGCGAGGACTTTGTGCCCGACCCGCTTGCCGATAAAGGGCAGGCCGAGCAGGAAATCCAGGCGTTTTGCCGGAATCTTGCTGTACACGCCCATCTGGAATTTGGTCCAGATGCGCGGCACGCCGAACATCGCGGTCGGGCGCGCGCGCTGCAGATCGGTGAGGAAGGTGTCGAGGCTCTCGGCAAAGAACACGGTTTGTCCGGTGTAGATCGACGCCAGCTCGACGAACATCCGCTCGGCGACATGGCACAGCGGCAGATAGGACAGCAACCGGTCCGACTCGCTGAGGCCGAACAACTGCGTGCCACGGGTGGTGGCGAAGCCGAGGTTGCCGAAGCTGTGCATCACGCCTTTGGGCAGGCCGGTGGTGCCGGAGGTATAGATGATGGTCGCCAATTGCTCGGCGGCGGGTTTCGGGTCGTCCTGGATCGGCGAGCTTTTCTGCAGGTCGTCCCAGCTGAAATTGAAGGCGCCCGGCGGATGCAGCGGCAAGCTGATGGTCGGCAGGTCCGGGCTGACGCCGCGAGACATGCCGGGCCAATCATCCAGTTTGCCGACAAACGCCAGCGCCGCCTCGGAGTGTTCCAGCACTTGGGCCACGGATTCAGCAGTGAGGTTGGGGTAAAGCGGCACTGACACATGCCCGGCCATCCAGATCGCCAGATCGGCGATGATCCAGTGGGCGCAGTTTTTCGAGATCAAGGCGATGTGGCTGCCTTGGGGCAGTTCCCGGGCGCGCAACCAATGAGCGGCGCAGCGGGCTTGATGGCCGACATCGGCCCAGCTCAGTGTCTCGACCTGGCCGCCGCCCAGTGGCTGGACCAGAAAGCGCTGGCGGGGATGGCGGGCTTCACGTTCGTAGAACACGTCCAGCGGCAAACGAAAAGCAGCAGGCATGCGACTTGCTCCTTTGTTTTTGGTCTGGAGCAAGCGTAGTCAACCGAGCAAGTGCTTGGTCAACTATTTCACACGGACCTGTAGGAGCGAGGCTTGCCCGCGAAGGCGTCGTGTCAGTCGACATCGTTGCTAAATGACACGACGCCTTCGCGGGCAAGCCTCGCTCCTACGCAAGTGTGCGGGTCAGGGGTGTTTGATGCCGTTGAGCTTCATGCCGCCGGCCAGCGGCAAGTCGCCTTCCAGCTCCGCCAGGCCGGCGGTTTTCACCGCTTCCGGGTCTTGCACATGACCGTGCTGCAGGTAGCCCAGCAAGTTGCCCACCAACGGGTTATGGCTGACCAGCAACGCGTGATCGACCGACACCAACTGCTCGGCCACCGCTTGCGGGCGGTTGTCCGGGGTCAGCCACTCGACGGTGCGGATCTCGGGGGCGAACCCCAGCGCTTCACGGACCAGTTGCGCGGTCTCCTGCGCACGCAGGTAAGGACTGGCATAAATGGCCGTAATCGGCCGGCCGATCAACTCGGCAGCCGTGCGCAGCACTTCTTCACGACCGTGGGCGGTCAATGCCCGTTCGGAGTCTGGACGCGTGCCGTGTGGCTCGGCTTCACCATGACGCAATACCCAGAGTTTCATAGCTTAGGCTCCTCATCTCGGGCCGGATGCGGTGCAGGCGCTACAACGTGCGGCGCTTCACCTTCCGGGGTACGCGGCGTCGGCCAATCGGCGAACGGCCAAGGCTTCTGGTCGCTGTGAAACGTGCCGAAACGACCGATCTGCGCCAGGAACTGGCTCAGGCTGTCGCCGAAGTTCATCAGGCTGGCGCTCGGGGCGCCATAGATCAAACGATAGATCAACTGCACCAGCACTACCGCGCCGAGGATAAATTGCGCCACTTGCCAGACCAGCAAGAAGACGATCATCCACAACACTCGCAGCAGAATGGATTCGTACTTGGCTTCTGTTTTCGGATCGTTCATGTGCCGCTCCCTGCCCGTAGATAAAGCAATCAGTTGAAACCGCTGGTGGAGATAAAGTCGACGTCGGTCTTCGGCTCGGCCCGCATTAACAGTTCGATCACCTGCTCAAGCGTGCGCCCTTCAAACAAAATCGCGTGCAGCCCGGCGACCAGCGGCATGTACACGCCCGCTTCCTGGGACTTGGCCTTGAGCACTTTGAGGGTGTTCACGCCTTCGGCGACTTCGCCCAGGCGCGTCACTGCGTCTTCCAGGCTCAGGCCCTGGCCGAGGGCGAACCCGACCTGATAGTTGCGGCTTTTCGGCGACGAGCACGTGACGATCAAGTCACCAACGCCCGCCAGACCGAGGAAGGTCATCGGGTTAGCCCCCTGATTCACCGCGAAGCGGGTCATTTCCGCCAAGGCCCGGGTAATCAGCATGCTCTTGGTGTTTTCGCCCATGCCCAGCGCCACGGCCATGCCGGCGATGATGGCGTAGACGTTTTTCAACGCCCCGCCCAACTCCACGCCAAAACGGTCGGCGCTTGCATAGACGCGGAAAGTGCGGCCGTGCAGGGCTTCCTGGACCCGCACGCAAAGTTCTTCGTCTTCGCTGGCGACCACCGTAGCGGTCAGGGCGTGTTCGGCGATTTCACGGGCCAGGTTCGGCCCGGACAGCACACCGATGCGCGCTTGCGGGGCGATCTCTTCGAGAATCTCGCTCATCAGCTTGAACGTGTGGGCTTCGATGCCCTTGGTCAGGCTGACCAGCAATTTGCCGCTCAAGCGTTCGGCATACGGCACCAGCACCGCGCGCAACGCGCTGGACGGCAGCGCGACGAAGCACAGGTCGCAGGCGTCGAGGGTGGCAGGCAGGTCGGTGACCGCCGTAACACCCGGCAGGATCTTGATGCCTTTGAGGTAACGCGGGTTCTCGCGATTGACCCGGATGGCCTCGGCCTGTTCGGGGTCACGCATCCACTGCAGGACCTGATGGCCGTTCTCGGCCAGCAGGTTTGCCACGGCGGTACCAAAACTTCCGCCTCCCAGGACCGCAATTGGGCGCTGTTCAGTCATATGCAATCCGTTAATCCATACCAGTGGCGATGCCGGCATTATACGGAGCGGCCCAGTGGCGGCCAGCCCCCGCGTCAATTACCGACACGTGTAGGAAGAAGACCAACAAATCCGAGGAAAATGCCCATAACGTGACTGGAAAAGTGACTGAGCTCGGTTAACATGCGCGCCACTTAATCGCTACCAAGGCTGTGTCGTGTCTTTTGGCCCCTCCTCACCTCGCTCGTCGCTGCTGCTGGCGCTGTTCTTCAGCCCGGTTTTGCTGGCCGACGACCTGTTCCTCGACAGCGATCCGTTGCCGCAAGTACTGACGGCGACGCGACTCAAGCAGTCGCCGGCCGCCGTGCCGGGGAGCATGACGGTGATCGACAGCGAACTCATCAACGCCAGCGGCGCCCGGGACATCAGCGAATTGCTGCGCCTGGTGCCGGGGATGATGGTCGGCAACATCAATGGCAACCAGGCGGCAGTGAACTACCACGGCACCAATGCCAGCGAAGCCCGGCGCATGCAGGTGTTGATCGATGGCCGTTCGGTGTACCGCGCCGGCCTGGCCACCGTGGACTGGAGCGATATTCCGGTGGCGATGGAAGACATCGAGCGCATCGAAGTCTTTCGCGGCCCTAACACCGTCAGCTACGGCGCCAACGCGCTGATGGCGGTGGTCAACATCATCACCCGCAACCCGGCGGACAGCCACGGCACGCGCCTGAAAGTCACCCGGGGCCAGCGCGGCATCAATGATTTCTACGCCAGCCAGGGCACCGGTTGGGACGGCGGCGATCTGCGCCTGTCGCTCTCCGGCCAGCAAGACGACGGCTTCGACTCGGACCGCACCGGCGCCGATTACCGCGACAGTCGGCGCTTGAACCGTTTCAACCTCGCGGTCAGCCAATCGCTCAATGAAAGCCAAAGCATCGATTGGCAATTGAATGCCAAGGACGGCAGCAACCAGCGACCGTATACCTACCGCCCGGTGTTCTCGGGGATTACCGCTGCCGGGAACAATTCCGACGTAATCGCCAAGGATTACGCGGGCTCCCTGCGCTGGAACCTGGACATCAATCCCGATCACAGCCTGTATATCCAGGGCTCGGCGCAACATTGGGATCGCCAGCAGACCTGGCGCGCCTGTGATGCCGAAGTGTCGTTCAGCCCCGAGCTGACCGACCTGTGGCAACTCAACCCGAATTACGCCGAACGCCTGGCGCGCAATATGGCGCGCTACACCGGCCCCGGCGCCCCGGCAGGTACTGCGGCGGAACAAGCGTTGGGCAATCAGGTGCTGGCGCAATGGAAGAACGGCGCCAAGCGAACCTTGTGTGGCGACATCGACCAGAGCGCCCGGGAATCGCGCTACGACCTCGAACTGCAAGACACCCTGAGCCTGTCCGATAGTCTGCGGCTGGTCAGCGGCATGAACTATCGTTACGACCGGGCAGATTCCGAGACCTACTTCAATGGCACCCTCGACGACACCACCTGGCGCACGTTCGGCCAACTTGAGTGGCGCGCCAGCGAACACTGGTTGCTACAGGGCGGCGCGATGTTCGAAGACACGCAACTGACCGGCAGTTCGCTGACCCCACGGGTGGCGGTCAATTACCTGATCAACCCGCGCCACGGCTTGCGCGCGGTGTATTCCGAAGCCATCCGCTCACCGGACAT
Organism: Pseudomonas sp. Emmai; assembly: GCF_055179735.1. Classification (NCBI taxonomy): domain Bacteria; kingdom Pseudomonadati; phylum Pseudomonadota; class Gammaproteobacteria; order Pseudomonadales; family Pseudomonadaceae; genus Pseudomonas; species Pseudomonas sp. Emmai. The sequence continues at coordinate 5,530,574 of NZ_CM143685.1, forward strand.
GTTCGAGAACAACGTGAACTGGAGCTATCAGGTGACCAATCTGCGGCCCAGCGCCTATGGCCAGTCCAGCGCCCGCTATTTCGTGAAGACCCGTGGCCCCGGCGACCTCGACAAGGAACGCATGCGTTCCCGGGAACTGGGCTACAACGGTTTCTTCGTCGAGCTGGGCCTGGCGGTGGATGTGAAGCTGTTCTACGACGAAATCACCGGCATGATCAGTGAGCCGTTGCGCAACAACCAGTACATCGCCAGCAACGCCAACAACTCACGCTTCACCGGCACTGAAACCCAACTCGACTGGCACGTCAGCCGTGCCGATCGCCTGCGCCTGACCTATGCCTACGTCGATGCCAAGGCCAGCAACCCGCTGGACCAACAGCAGACGGCACGCAACAGCGGTTCCGCCGGTTGGCTGCGCAACTGGGGCCAAGGCTGGAACAGCGCGCTCTTCTACTATGGGGACGACGCCCTCAACGGTTACCGCTTCGAACGGCTCGACACGCGCATCGCCAAACGCATCGGCCTGGGCAAGGCCAACCTGGAACTGGCCGGCGTGCTGCAACAGCGCCTCGATAACCAGCCCACCACCTTCATCGACAACAATTACGACGAGCGCCGGGTGCTCTACTTCAGCGCGGAGCTGGCGTTTTAGATGCAACCTCAGTCACGGAAGACGCCAAGCCTTGGCCATTTGTTGGCCGTGCTGTGGCTGGCGTTCGGCGGGCTGCTTTGCAGTCTGTCGGCTTGTGCCATGGAGATTCTGCTGACCGGTGCCGAAGACAGTCCCGGCGTGCAATCTTTCACCCAGGCCCTGAATGAGCTGCGCCCCACCGACAGCGTGCGTTTCCAGCCGCTGGCCAGCCTGCCGGCACCGAGTCAATTGCCCGGCGGTACGCGCTTGATTTTACTTGACCTGCCGAGCCTCGACTGGCGCCTGCAAGACAGCCAGGGCCCGGCAACATTGGTGCTGCGCATCAGCCGCCTGCAAGCGCGGCAACGCCTGAATAATCTGCTGCCCCCCCACCTCAGCCTCTTGTGGAGCGATCCGCCTCTGGACCGGCAATTGCGCCTGACCCGATTGGTGCTGCCCCAGGTGCGCCGGGTCGGCGTGCTCTATGACCGGCACAGCGAATTCCTCTTGAAAGAACTGCGCCAGGCCGCCCTGCCCCTGGGCCTGGAGATCGTCGCCGAACGTTGGGACAACACCAACGACAGTCGCCCGTTGCTGACACTGCTGAAAAACAGCGATGTGCTGCTCGGGCTCGATGACCCCGATTTGTACAACCCGAAAACCGCGAAAAACCTGCTGCTCAGCAGCTATGCACGACAGATGGCGCTGATCGGCCCCAATGCCGGTTTCGTCAAGGCTGGCAGCCTGGCCAGCACCTACAGCGACCAAAGCGACTGGCTGGCGATTCTCGACGAGTTGCTCGACCGGCCACCGGCCACCTGGCCGCGTACGCTCTACCCCAGGCACTTCAAAGTCTTAAGCAATCCACAAGTGGCTCGTTCATTAGGTATTGAACAGATGAATGAAGCATCTGTTGCCGCACAGTTGGCTGAAGGAGAAAGCCGCCCATGACCTTCCGACGCCGTTGGGACATCAACACCCGAACCCAGATCATCAGCCTCGGCCCTGCCCTGCTGCTGACCTTGCTGCTGATCAGTTTCTTCACCTTCGTGCGGATCCAGGACTTGCGCCAGGAGCTCAACCACACCGGTCAACTGATCGCCAACCAGTTGGCACCGGCTACCGAATACGGTGTGATCTCCGGCAACAACGACGTGCTGGAAAGTCTGCTCAAGGCCACGCTGGCCACGCCCAATGTGCGCTTTCTGGAAGTGCAGGACAGCGCCAACCGGATTCTGGTGTACGTCGAGCAACCGTCGGAATCCCACAACCGCTCGCAGCAGGTCGAAGTGTTCCAGGCACCGGTGCGGTTGCAACGGATCGCGCTGAACAATGACTTCTTCCAGAACACCAAGACCTCGGTCAGTGCGCCGAGCGAGGACTATCTGGGGCGGGTGATCGTCGGCCTGTCCAACGACGCCTTCAGCCAGCGCCAGCAGGAGATCCTGCTCAAGGCCGGGATCCTCGCGTTGTTCGCCTTGCTGTTCACCTTTCTGTTGGCCCGGCGCCTGGCCGGCAGTCTGTCGCAACCGATCCGCGACATCGGTAACGCGGTCAAGGCGATCCAGAAAGGCGACTACAGCACGCCGCTACCGATCGTCGACGACACCGAGCTGGGGGCCTTGTCGCAACACATCAACAACCTCGCCGAAGGTCTGGAAAAGGCCAGCCGCGAACAGCAGCAAGCGATGTCGCAGTTGATCCAGACCCGCGAGGAAGCGGAAAAGGCCAACAACGCCAAATCCGACTTCCTGGCGATGATGAGCCACGAACTGCGTACCCCGATGAATGGCGTGCTGGGCATGCTGCAATTGCTCGAAACCACCGACATGACCGAGGAGCAGGTCGAATACGCGGCGCTGGCGTCGGAGTCCACCGAACACTTGCTCAAGGTGATCAACGACATCCTCGACTTCTCGCGCATCGAGCGTTCGGAACTGGAGCTGGAGCACATTCCGTTCAACCTCGCCGACCTGATCGGCAGCTGCGCCCAGTCGTTCCAGCACAGCGCGGTGCAACGCAAGCTCGACCTTGAGCTGCTGATTCCCGACGACATGCGCGCCTTGCAGGTTCAGGGCGATCCGACGCGGATCCGGCAGATCCTGGTCAACCTGATCGGCAACGCTCTGAAGTTCACCGAACAGGGCCGCGTGACCATCGAGCCGCAGTGGCAGTCCCTGGATCACGAATTGCTGTGGTTCACCTGCACCGTGCGCGACAGTGGCATCGGGATTTCCCCCGAAAGCCTGGAATTGATGTTCAACGCGTTCCAGCAGGCCGACAGTTCCATTTCAAGACGTTACGGCGGCACCGGGCTCGGTTTGCCGATTGCCCGCACCCTCGCCGAACGCATGGGCGGTACGTTGCGGGCCCAGAGCGAGGAAGGTCGCGGGTCGGTGTTCACCCTGGAAATCCCCCTCGCGCTTTATAAGCAGGCTTTGCCGGAACTGCCGGCGCCACGGGTGCCGACCGGCAATGGCAACGGTGAAGGACGCAATGTGTTGCTGGTGGAGGACAATCCGGTCAACCAGACGGTTATCGAAGCCATGTTGCGCAGCCTGGGCTTTACGGTCAGCGTCGCCACCGACGGCGCCCAGGCGGTACGCAGTGCCGAGAGTCTGATTTTCGAGGCGATCCTGATGGACTGCCGGTTGCCGATCATCGACGGCTATGAAGCGACCCGCCAGATTCGCCAATTGCCCGGTTGCCTGGACTTGCCGATCATCGCCCTGACGGCCAACGCCTTGCAGGGTGACCGCGAAGCGTGCCTGGCGGCGGGCATGAACGATTACCTGGCCAAGCCCTTCAAACGCACTGATCTGCAGCAAATTCTGCAGCGTTGGGTGCAGTAGTGCTGTCCTTTCGGCTATCTGCGACTGGCGTGAAAGGCGAAAGTGCGGCAGTCTTAGGCACCCGAACAGGCCCGAAAAGGGGCTTGAATAATAATTTCAGTGCACAAGTGTACATTCATGTCCTTGGTGCTGTGACTTTCACCACAACGCAATAGTCTATGAGTAGGCTGTCGACTCGAGGCATGAACGCTTCGATCGGCCGGGAAGATTTGCCCCACCCTGCCGCACGGGACTATTGAGGAGCTCGCATGACCAAACAAAACGCCTTTACTCGGGAAGACCTGCTGCGCTGCAGTCGCGGTGAGCTGTTCGGCCCAGGTAACGCGCAACTGCCCGCCCCGAACATGCTGATGGTGGATCGCATCACCCATATCAGCGAAGAAGGTGGCAAGTACGGCAAAGGTGAATTGGTCGCCGAGCTGGATATCACTCCAGACCTGTGGTTCTTCGCCTGCCACTTCGAAGGTGATCCGGTGATGCCGGGCTGCCTGGGCCTCGACGCCATGTGGCAACTGGTCGGCTTCTTCCTGGGCTGGCAAGGCCTGCCAGGCCGCGGTCGTGCACTGGGGTCGGGCGAAGTGAAGTTCTTTGGTCAGGTCCTGCCGACTGCCAAGAAAGTTACGTATAACATTCAGATCAAGCGCGTCCTCAAAGGCAAGCTGAACCTCGCTATCGCCGATGGTTCGGTCAGTGTCGACGGCCGCGAAATCTACACCGCCGAAGGCCTCCGGGTCGGCGTGTTCACCTCCACTGAAAACTTCTAAGGGTTATCCGCATGCGCCGCGTCGTTATCACTGGTCTGGGCATCGTTTCGTGCCTGGGCAATGACAAAGAGACCGTCTCCGCTAACCTGCGTGCAAGTCGCCCGGGCATCCGGTTCAACCCGGAATATGCCGAAATGGGTCTGCGTAGCCAGGTTTCCGGCTCCATTGACCTGCCGCTTAAAGAGCTGATTGATCGCAAGACCTTTCGCTTCGTCGGTGACGCAGCGGCTTACGCTTATGTAGCGATGAAAAGCGCCATCGAAGACTCGGGCCTGACCGAAGAGCAGGTATCCAACCCGCGTACCGGCCTGATCGCCGGTTCCGGCGGTGCTTCCACGCTGAACCAGATGGAAGCGCTGGACACCCTGCGTGAAAAAGGCATCAAGAAGGTTCTGCCGTACTACGTCACGCGGACCATGAGCAGCACCGTTTCCGCTTGCCTGGCCACACCGTTCAAGATCAAGGGCCTGAACTACTCCATCGCATCTGCCTGCGCCACCAGTGCTCACTGCATCGGTACCGCCATGGAACAGATCCAGATGGGCAAGCAGGACATCGTGTTCGCCGGCGGCGGTGAAGAAGAGCATTGGAGCCAATCGTTCCTGTTCGACGCCATGGGCGCACTGTCCAGCAAGCGCAACGACACGCCGGAAAAAGCCTCCCGCGCCTACGACGCTGACCGTGACGGTTTCGTCATCGCCGGCGGTGGCGGCATGGTCGTGGTCGAAGAGCTGGAACACGCTCTGGCCCGTGGCGCGAAGATCTACGCGGAAGTCGTTGGCTACGGCGCGACCTCCGACGGCTATGACATGGTCGCACCAAGCGGCGAAGGCGCCATCCGCTGCATGCAGATGGCCATGTCCACCGTCGACACCCCGATCGACTACCTGAACACCCACGGCACCTCGACTCCGGTCGGCGACCTCGCGGAAATGAAAGGTGTGCGTGCGGTGTTCGGCGACAAGGCACCGGCCATCAGCTCCACCAAGAGCCTGTCGGGTCACTCCCTGGGCGCCGCCGGCGTTCACGAAGCGATCTACTGCATGCTGATGATGGAAGGCAACTTCATGGCGGGTTCCGCCAACATCGACGCACTGGACCCGGAAGTGGCTGACATGCCGATCCTGACCAAGACGCGCGAAGACGCCACCATCAACACCGTGATGAGCAACAGCTTCGGCTTCGGTGGCACTAACGCTACGCTGGTACTGAAGCGCTGGGCCGGCAAGTAATACCCCGCCGCCTCGCCGCACAGAAAAACGCCCCGACTGGTTCGGGGCGTTTTTTTTGCACTTGGAAAAAGCCATCGCAATGCTTTTGCAGGAGCCAGGCTCCTACAGGTACGGCGTTCAAGCAGCGGATTTGTTCATCGCGAACATGAAACTTTTGTCATCTAACTCAGCCACCTGCGACCGAATGTCGCGTGTTTAGCGGGCTGCGGGACTTTTGCAGTTTTCGCAATTATTCGTTGCCGAACGAAAGCGTTTACTTAGGAAGCTAACAAAACATATAACAGAGGCCTGCACACGCCTTGGTGCAGGTAACTGAGATTGGAGCTAGCAGATGACTGTAAAAGTAACTGAACGCGACGATTCACATAAATCCCATGAAGGCATCGCCGCCGGTATCCGTATCTGGGATGTACATCAACAAGACATGCTGGTCGGCATGTTCCATTCCGAGACCGATGCGCATAACTACAAGTCTGAACTGGAAACACTGGAGCAGCAGCGCGAACTGCGATCTGCCCAGGCGTGAAGCAACTACAGCATTGAAAACGACAAACCCCGCCATGAGCGGGGTTTGTCGTTGTAGCGGGCCCTAAAGGCTTACCACATCAGATCATCAGGAATCTGGTAGGCCGCGTACGGATCGTCCTCGGCCGCGACTTCTTCTTTCTTGACGTTGAGCTGCACGATCCGCTGCGGATCGCGCTCCTGGATCTTCAGGGCCGCCTCACGGGGGATCACTTCGTAACCGCCGGCGTGATGCACGATCGCCAGGAAGCCGTTGCTGAGCTGGTTGCGCATCAGCGGGTTGACCGAGAGGCGCTTGACCTTCTTGTCATCGACGAAGTTGTAGTAGTCCTCGGTGGTCAGCTTCGGCAGGCGCGAGACTTCGATCAATTGCTTGACCTGGGCGGCGCGGGCCTTGGCCTCGGCCTTCTCCTGCTGCTGGCGATTCAGTTCCTGGTCGCGCTTGACCTTCTCGGCCAGCGCTTCCTTGGCCAGGCGTTGCTGGGTGTCATCCTGTTCGACCTGGCCTTTATGGACCAGGCGCTGCTGCTTCTGCTTCTCTTTGCCGACCTGTTTGGCCTGCTTTTGGTTGACCAGCCCTGCTTTGAGCAACTGGTCGCGAAGGGAAATGCTCATGGTGCTTATTTCTCACTTAGGCAACTGCTCAACCGCAGCTGGGCAAATTCTTTTCCTGACGTTTGGCTTCGCCCCACAGGGCGTCCAACTCTTCGAGGGTGCAATCTTCTATGGGACGGTGGGTGTCGCGCAATGCCTGTTCGATAAATCGGAAGCGTCTTTCGAATTTGCTGTTGGCGCCACGCAGGGCCGTTTCCGGGTCGACCTTCAGATGTCGCGCCAGATTGACCACCGAAAACAGCAGGTCACCGACTTCATCGGCAATCGCGGCCGAGTCGTTATCGGCCATGGCTTCGAGCACTTCATCGAGTTCTTCGCGGACCTTGTCCAGCACCGGCAGCGCATCCGGCCAGTCGAAACCGACCTGCCCGGCACGCTTCTGCAACTTGGCCGAGCGGGACAGCGCGGGCAGCGCCGCAGGCACATCATCGAGCAAGGACAGCTGTTCAGGCGCGCACGATTTCTCGGCGCGTTCCTCGGCCTTGATCTCTTCCCAGCGCTGTTTGACCTGTTCCTCATTCAGACGCGGGACGTCCAGCGGCGCGTACAGATCGCCGGTGGGGAACACGTGAGGATGACGCCGAATCAATTTGCGGGTGATGCCGTCGATGACCCCGGCGAATTCGAAACGCCCTTCTTCCCGGGCCAGTTGGCTGTAATAAACCACCTGGAACAGCAGATCGCCCAACTCGCCCTGCAAGTGATCGAAGTCACCGCGCTCGATGGCGTCGGCGACTTCGTAGGCTTCTTCCAGGGTGTGCGGAACGATCGTGGCGTAGGTTTGCTTGATGTCCCACGGGCAACCGAACTGCGGGTCGCGCAGGCGGTTCATCAGGTGCAATAAGTCTTCAAGTGAATACATCTTTTTTAATCTCTACATCGTCAATGCGATGTGTCGGCCAACCGGGAACCTGTAGGAGCGAGGCTTGCCCGCGAAGGCGTCGTGTCAGTCGAGATCTTTATTGGCTGACACGACGCCTTCGCGGGCAAGCCTCGCTCCTACAGGGGGACCGCTTCACGGTGTACGGTTACGCCGGGTTTCGATGATGTTCGGCAATTGGGAAATTCTTCCCAGCAACCGCCCCAATGCATCCAGCCCCGGAATCTCGATGGTCAGGGACATCAACGCGGTGTTGTCCTCTTTGTTCGAGCGGGTGTTGACCGCCAGCACGTTGATCCGCTCGTTGAGCAGTACTTGCGACACGTCACGCAGCAGGCCGGAACGGTCGTAGGCACGGATGATGATGTCCACCGGGTAGGTGAGCACCGGCACCGGGCCCCAGCTGACCTGGATGATCCGCTCCGGCTCGCGCCCGCCCAGTTGCAGCACCGAGGCGCAGTCCTGGCGGTGAATGCTCACACCGCGGCCCTGGGTGATGTAACCGACGATCGCATCCCCCGGCAGCGGCTGGCAGCAGCCGGCCATTTGGGTCATCAGGTTGCCGACGCCCTGGATCTGGATATCGCCGCGTTTGCCAGGCTTGTAACCGGTGGCTTTGCGCGGGATCAGTTCCAGCTGTTCGTTGCCGCGTTCCGGCTCGACCAGTTGCTGCGCCAGATTCACCAACTGCGCCAGGCGCAGATCGCCGGCGCCGAGGGCGGCGAACATGTCCTCGGCAGTTTTCATGTTGGCCTTTTCGGCCAACTTGTCGAAATCCACTGCCGGCAAGCCGAGGCGTGTGAGTTCACGTTCGAGCAAGGTTTTACCGGCCGCGACGTTCTGATCACGGGCCTGCAATTTGAACCAGTGAACGATCTTCGCCCGCGCCCGCGAGGTGGTGACGTAACCCAGGTTCGAGTTCAGCCAGTCGCGGCTTGGAGTGCCGTGTTTGCTGGTGATGATCTCGACTTGCTCACCAGTTTGCAGGCTGTAGTTGAGCGGCACGATGCGCCCGTTGATCTTGGCGCCACGGCAGTTGTGGCCGATCTCGGTGTGCACACGGTAGGCGAAGTCCAGCGGCGTCGAGCCTTTCGGCAAGTCGATGGCGTGACCGTCCGGGGTGAAGATGTAGACCCGGTCCGGCTCGATATCGACCCGCAACTGATCCGCCAGGCCGCCGATGTCGCCGAGTTCTTCGTGCCACTCGAGGACCTGCCGCAGCCAGGAGATTTTCTCTTCGTACTGGTTGGAACCTGCCTTGACGTCGGTGCCCTTGTAGCGCCAGTGCGCGCAAACCCCGAGCTCGGCTTCTTCGTGCATGGCATGAGTGCGGATCTGCACTTCCAGCACCTTGCCTTCGGGGCCGATCACCGCCGTGTGCAGCGAGCGGTAGCCGTTCTCTTTCGGGTTGGCGATGTAGTCGTCGAATTCTTTCGGGATGTGTCGCCACAGGGTGTGGACGATGCCGAGCGCGGTGTAGCAGTCGCGCATTTCCGGCACCAGCACGCGAACGGCGCGCACGTCGTAGATCTGGCTGAACTCCAGACCCTTGCGCTGCATTTTGCGCCAGATCGAATAGATGTGTTTGGCCCGGCCGCTGATGTCGGCATCGACGCCCGTGGCGGTCAGCTCATTCTTCAGCTGGTTCATCACGTCGGCGATGAAACGCTCGCGATCCAGGCGTCGCTCATGCAGCAACTTGGCGATCTGTTTGTACTGGTCGGGCTCAAGGTAACGGAAGGACAAGTCCTCCAGCTCCCACTTGATATGACCGATCCCCAGGCGATGGGCGAGCGGCGCGTAGATGTCGAAGACTTCACGGGCCACGCGGTTGCGTTTTTCGTCGTCGGCGGTTTTCACCGCACGGATCGCGCAGGTGCGTTCGGCCAGTTTGATCAGTGCGACGCGTACGTCGTCGACCATGGCCACCAGCATCTTGCGCAGGTTTTCCACCTGGCCCTGAGTGCCCAGCACCAGGGATTGACGGGGGCTCAGGCTGGCGCTGATCGCCGCCATGCGCAACACGCCGTCGATGAGTTTGGCGACCACCGGACCGAAGCGCTGGCTGACCGCCGGCAGTTCAATCTGGCCTTCGCGCACGCCGCGATACAGGATCGCGGCAACCAACGAATCCTGATCAAGTTTGAGGTCGGCGAGAATCTCGGCGATCTCAAGGCCCGTGCGGAAACTCGAGGTCCCTTCGGACCAGAGGTTTTTCGCCGCATTGGCTTGCTGTTCAGACGCACGAGCGAACTCGCACGCTTCTTTCAAGGCTTCGCGATCCAGTGCCTGATCGACAGTGACCGCGTGATCGAGCCAAGCCTCGAGATTGATACTGCCGTCGGTGTTGATCGGCTGGTGTGCTCTCACCTGTACCATCTTGCTTTACCTTCCCTACGACGCAGATTCAATGCGTCAAATCGCTGACCTTCATTGCCCGTGAGCCCGCGCCGGGCGAGTGCGCGGCGGCTGCACGGGCGGCCAGTCGGACCAGACGAGCCATCCTAGCTCGCTTCAAATAACGCCATGGCCTCGACATGTGCCGTCTGAGGAAACATATCGAGAATCCCGGCACGTTTTAACCGGTAGCCCTGCTTGATCAATTCGACCGTATCGCGCGCCAGCGTTGCCGGGTTGCACGACACATACACCAACCGTTCGGCGCCCAGGGACTTGAGCTTGCGCACCACCTCAAAAGCACCGTCACGCGGTGGGTCCAAGAGTACCGCACAAAAGCCTTCGCGCGCCCATTCGGCATCAGCCAAAGGCTGGGATAAATCGGCCTGAAAAAACTTCACATTATGCAGATTGTTGCTAGCGGCGTTCGCAGCGGCGCGCTCGACCATCGCCTGCACGCCTTCGACCGCCACCACTTCGCGTACGGTCTTGGCCAGCGGCAAGGCAAAATTGCCCAGGCCGCAGAACAGATCGAGGACGCGTTGATCGGCTTCAGGTTTCAGCCAATCCAAAGCCTGGGCCACCATCGCTTCATTAACCCCGGCGTTGACCTGGATGAAATCCCCCGGCCGATACGCCAGGTTCAGGTCCCACTGTTCCAGGCGATAACCCAGCGCTTGATCGGCCTGAACCGGTTGCGGTTCACCGTCGCCATGCAGCCACAACTGGGCTTCATGGAATGCGCAGAAATCCTTGAGGATCGTCAGGTCGGCTTCGGACAACGGCGCCATGTGCCGCAGCAACACCGCCAGCGACGAGCCACTGAACAATTCCACATGCCCCAGCGCCTGAGGTTTGCTCAAGCGTCGAAGCATCTCCGGCAAGCGGGTCATGATCGGCTGCAAGGGCTGTACCAGCACCGTGCATTCGCTGATCGCGATGATGTCCTGGCTGCCAGCAGCCCGGAAACCGACTTCGAGTTTTTTCGCTTTCATGTCCCAGCGCACCGCCACGCGGGCGCGGCGGCGGTAACCGAATTCCGGACCGCTCAACGGCGCTGCCCACTCTTGGGGTTCGACACCGGCGACCTTGGATAATTGCTCGGCGAGCATGCGCTGTTTCAGGGCGAGTTGTTCGCTGTGGGGCAGGTGCTGCACGCTGCAACCGCCGCAGCGACCGGCATGGGGGCACGGTGCCGGGCGACGCAGTTCGCTGGCCTGGAATACGCGCTCGGTGCGGGCCTCGACCACTTTGCCGTGGGCATTGAGCACCCGCGCCTCGACGTCCTCACCGGCCAACGCGCCGATGACGAACCAGGTGCGACCTTCGAAAAATGCGATACCGCGACCGTCATTGGCCAGGCGCTCGATGCTCAAGCGCTGCTTTTTGCCGGTCGGGATTTGCGGGGCCTTGCTACCGCCCGTGGGTTGGAAGCGCAGGCCTCTCTCTTGCTTGGCCATCAGTTGGGCGCGTCGAAAATGCCGGTCGACAAGTAACGGTCGCCACGGTCGCAGATGATCGCGACGATCACCGCGTTTTCAACTTCCTGGGACAGGCGCAGCATCGCTGCCACCGCACCACCCGAGGACACGCCACAGAAAATGCCTTCTTCGCGGGCCAGACGACGGGTCACGTCTTCGGCTTCGCTTTGGGCCATGTCGACGATGCGGTCAACGCGGTCGGCCTGGTAAATCTTCGGCAGGTATTCCTGCGGCCAGCGACGGATACCCGGGATCGCCGAGCCTTCCATCGGTTGCAGGCCGATGATCTGCACGTTGTCGTTCTGCTCTTTCAAGTAGCGCGACACGCCCATGATGGTGCCGGTGGTGCCCATCGAGCTGACGAAATGCGTGATGGTGCCCTCGGTCTGGCGCCAGATTTCCGGGCCGGTGGTGGTGTAGTGCGCCTCGGGGTTATCCCCATTGGCGAACTGGTCCAGCACCTTGCCACGGCCTTCGGCTTCCATCCGTTGGGCGAGATCGCGAGCGCCTTCCATGCCTTCTTCCTGGGTCACCAGGATCAGCTCGGCGCCATAGGCCGTCATCGCGGCTTTGCGTTCGGCGCTGGAGTTGTCCGGCATGATCAGGATCATCTTGTAACCCTTGATCGCGGCGGCCATGGCCAACGCAATCCCGGTGTTACCCGACGTCGCTTCGATCAGCGTATCGCCGGCATGGATCTGCCCACGCAACTCGGCGCGGGTGATCATCGACAGCGCCGGACGGTCCTTGACCGAACCCGCCGGGTTATTCCCTTCGAGCTTGAGCAAAAGGGTATTGCTGGTGGCGCCAGGCAGGCGCTGCAAACGGACCAGCGGAGTGTTGCCGACGCAATCGGCGATGGTTGGGTACTGCAAGGTCATGGCGTATTCGCAATCCAGACTGCGGGGGCGCCTATCATACCGGCAAACGTTCGCAGGCCATATCACGCAAAGTGTGGTGCTTATGGCTTATGGGAATAAGGGGCTGACGCACAACTCATCGGCTTCACCCAGGTTGCTTTTGCAATCAGGGTAAATGAGAGATTTGTGTCAGCACTGCTGACACTTTTGTCGGTTGGTAAATATTGAGCTGGAACGGTGCGACTTTGAGCTTACGGTCCATGAAGGCTAGGAAATTGTCGCGCCAGTGGTGCGACTTTTTCTTCAATCGAGTGAGAAAGGTGACTGAGAAGACCTCTTCGCGCGCAAGTCCATTTCCAAAGGGTGAGTGTTGTTCAGACAGTTTGTGGGCCAGCGCAATTGTCTCACCAGTGGTGAGACTTTCTCTTCAGCTTGGGAGACAGTGATGGCTAGTAACGTCTCTTCGCTGGCGACACCGCTATCAGCCAATAACCGCATATTCAACCGCAACCCGGTCTCCGTGTTCTGCGCCCAAAGCGTCCCACCCTGACGCTGCACCGCATTCCTGGCAATGCTCAACCCCAACCCGAACCCGCCATCCCCCGGCCGCGAACCATCGAGGCGAATAAAGGGCGAGAAGATCCGCTCCAGATCGTCTTCGGCCACCCCGCCACCCTGATCCTCCAGCCACAAATGCCAGAAGTCGCCATCACGCTGTCCACCGAGGCGGACCACGCCGCCGTTGGGGGAATGCCGAATGGCGTTGCGCAGGATGTTTTCCAGGGCTTGGGCCAAGGTATTCAGATGACCGCGCACCCAGCAGGACGAATCCACTGCGCAGTGCAGCCGACTCGCTGGCCAACCACTTTCATAGCAGGCGTTTTCCGTGAGCATGTCCCACAGCGCCTGGATCTGGATCGATTCGTCGGGCAACCGTGTGCGTTCGGTGTCGAGCCAGGCCAGTTGCAGGGTGTCGTCCACCAGGCGCTGCATGCCATCGACTTCGCGGCCGATACGTTCGCGCAGTTGCACCAAGCCCTGCTCGCTTTCGCTGGCCACTCGCAGACGACTCAGGGGGGTGCGCAGTTCGTGGGACAGGTCGCGCAGCAGTTGTTGTTGCAGGGCGACGGTGCTTTGCAGGCGCTCGGCCATGTGGTCGAAGGCGCGGCCCAGTTCACCCAGCTCATCCGAGCGATTGGTGGTGTGGCTCGACAGGCGCACGTTCAATTGGTCGGCACGCCAGGCGTTGGCCTGCTCGCGCAGGCTGTTCAACGGCACTACCAACAATCGATACAAGCCGACGCACAGCAGCAAAGTGAACAATCCGGGAATGACCCCGTTGGTAATCACCCGCCAGAACACCCGGTACTGTCCGGGCATGAAACGCGGTGGCAGTTCGATTACCAAATTGCCAGCGTGGGGGTCGCCGGGAAACGGCAAACGCAGCCACGGCAGGTTTTTCTTGTGGATGGGCCAGTCCAGGCCGCGCAAGAAGGTCACCCGCTCGATTTCCTTGTCCGTCAGCGGATGGCTGCTCAGCGACTGCAAATCACCACCCACGACGCCAACCCAGCCCGCTTCACGCTGTTGCATGCCTTGTAGCCATGCATCGATGCCCGCCCGCTGGCGCTGCTGCCACGCTTGTTCGGCTTCGGCGGCGTAGCGGGTCAGCGCGCCGCGGGCGTCATCGGACAGGAACTGGTTGCGCTCCTCCATGTAGCGACCCCAGGACCAGCTCAACCAGATCATCAACAGACAAAACGCCACCAACAAACACGCCAGTTTCCAGAACAGCGAGTGCCGGCCCGGCAGGTCAGACCATTTCATCGACGGCACTCAGCACGTAACCCTTGCCCCAGACCGTGCGCACTTCCCGTTCGGTGTAGCCGATGGCCTTGAGCTTGCGCCGGATCTGGCTGATATGCATGTCGAGGCTGCGGTCGTGGGCCGCGTAGCCCCGTTGCAGCACCTGCTGATAAAGGAAGGCCTTGCTCAGTACTTCGTCATTGTTGCGATTGAGGATTTCCAGCAGCCGATATTCGCTACGGGTCAGGCCGGCGGCGTGTTCACGATAGAAGACTTCGCACTGGTCCTCGTCAAACAACAGGCTATGAACCGGATTGACCACCGCGAAGGGCTCAGGCCGCCGGTCGAGTGCCACCCGGCGCAGGATGGCTTCGATGCGCACCCGCAACTCGGCCATGCTGAAGGGTTTGGGCAGGTAGTCGTCGGCGCCCAGGCGAAAACCACTGATGCGATCGGCCTCGGCGCCCAGTGCCGACATCAGCACCACCGGGGTGGAGTGGCTCTGGCGCAATTGGGTCAGCACGTTCAACCCGTCCAGCCCCGGCAACAGAATGTCCATCAGCACCACATCGAACGGTTGCCCCCGGGCGATGGCCAGGCCTTCCTGGCCGTTCTGGCACCAGGTCACCTGAAAACCGCAACGCCCCAGGTGCTCGTGGACATAAGCGCCGAGCACGAGGTCGTCTTCTATAGACAGGATACGAGGATGGCCAGCAGTGATGGGAGTCATGACTATCTGCAAATAATTCTCAGTTGGCGATTATTCAAGATTGCCTCGTCAGGGGCAACCCAAGGTTTGCCCAGGCGGCAAAAGCGCCGCTCCAACCGACGGATGACGACATCAATTTTACGAAGATTGCCCGCCAGCAAATCGCTACACTGCGCAGGTGGTGCGTGCCGGATGCACGCGCGGGTCCAATAAATAGCGGGATGCAGGAGAAATGCGTGCTTAAGAAACTGGGAATTAAAGGCCGCGTGCTGTTGCTGACCTTGCTGCCCACCAGCCTGATGGCGTTGGTGCTGGGCGGCTATTTCACCTGGATGCAGCAAGCGGACCTGCAAACCCAACTCATGCAGCGCGGCGAGATGATCGCCGAACAACTTGCGCCGCTGGTCGCCCCGGCCATGGGCCACAAGAACACCGACCTGCTGGAACGGATCGCCACCCAATCCCTGGAACAGACCGACGTGCGCGCCGTGACCTTCCTCGCCCCCGACCGCACACCGCTGGCCCATGCCGGCCCGACCATGCTCAACGCGGCACCAATCGGCAACAGCTCGCAAATGCTGCGCCGCAGCGGCAATGACGCGACCCGCTACTTGCTGCCGGTGTTCGGCAAGCACCGCAACCTGGCCGGCGACCTGATCCCCGACGAAGCCGACCGCCTGCTCGGCTGGGTCGAACTCGAACTGTCCCACAACGGCATGCTGCTGCGCGGTTACCGCAGCCTGTTCGCCAGCCTGCTGCTGATTGGTGCCGGTCTGGCCGGCGCGGCGCTGCTGGCGCTGCGCATGGGCCGCACGATCAACCGGCCGATCAGTCAGATCAAACTGGCGGTGGCGCAACTCAAGGACGGTCATCTGGAAACCCGCTTGCCACCGCTTGGCAGCCAGGAACTGGATGAGCTGGCGTCGGGCATCAACCGCATGGCCGGCACCCTGCAAAACGCCCAGGAAGAATTGCAGCACAGCGTCGACCAAGCCACCGAAGACGTGCGCCAGAACCTGGAAACCATCGAGATCCAGAACATCGAGCTGGACCTGGCGCGCAAGGAAGCCCTGGAAGCGAGCCGGATCAAATCCGAATTCCTGGCCAACATGAGCCATGAAATCCGCACGCCGCTCAACGGCATTCTCGGCTTCACCCACCTGCTGCAAAAAAGCGAACTGACCCCGCGCCAGCTCGACTACCTGGGCACCATCGAAAAATCCGCCGACAGCCTGCTGGGGATCATCAACGAGATCCTCGACTTCTCGAAAATCGAGGCCGGCAAACTGGTGCTGGACAATATTCCGTTCAACCTGCGCGACCTGCTGCAAGACACCCTGACCATCCTCGCCCCCGCCGCCCACGCCAAACAGCTGGAACTGGTGAGCCTGGTGTACCGCGACACGCCGTTGTCGCTGGTCGGCGATCCGCTGCGCCTGAAACAGATCCTGACCAACCTGGTCAGCAACGCGATCAAGTTCACCCGCGAAGGCACCATCGTCGCCCGGGCCATGCTTGAGGAAGAACACGAAGACAGCGTGCAACTGCGCATCAGCATTCAGGACACCGGCATCGGCCTGTCGAACCAGGACGTGCGCGCCCTGTTCCAGGCGTTCAGCCAGGCGGATAACTCGCTGTCGCGCCAGCCCGGTGGCACCGGTCTGGGGCTGGTAATTTCCAAGCGCCTGATCGAGCAGATGGGCGGCGAGATTGGCGTCGACAGTACGCCGGGGGAAGGCTCGGAATTCTGGATCAGCCTGAGCCTGCCAAAAACCCGCGACGACGCCGAGGACCTGCCCGGCCCGCCGTTGCTCGGGCGTCGGGTGGCAGTGCTGGAAAACCACGAACTGGCCCGTCAGGCGTTGCAACATCAACTGGAAGACTGCGGCCTCGAAGTCACGCCGTTCAATACCCTGGAAAGTTTGACCAATGGCGTCACCGGCGCCCATCAGACCGACCAGGCGATTGAGCTGGCGGTGCTCGGCATCACCAGTAATGACATGCCGCCAGAGCGTCTCAACCAACACATCTGGGACCTTGAACACCTGGGCTGCAAGGTCCTGGTGTTGTGCCCGACCACCGAGCAGACCCTGTTCCACCTCTCGGTGCCCAATCCCCACAGTCAGCTCCAGTCCAAACCGGCGTGCACGCGCAAGTTGCGCCGGGCCCTGTCGGATCTGGTCAACCCGCGCCAACAACGCAGCGAGCCCGGCGAACCGGTGTCGAGCCGTGCGCCGAAAGTCCTTTGCGTGGACGACAACCCGGCCAACCTGCTGCTGGTACAAACCCTGCTCGAAGACATGGGCGCCAAGGTGCTCGCCGTGGAAAGCGGTTACGCCGCGGTCAAAGCGGTGCAGAACGAAACCTTCGACCTGGTGTTGATGGACGTGCAGATGCCCGGCATGGACGGACGCCAGAGCACCGAAGCGATTCGTCAGTGGGAAAGCGAGCGGCATTGCACGCCGCTGCCGATCGTGGCCCTCACCGCCCACGCCATGGCTAACGAAAAACGCGCCTTGCTGCAAAGCGGCATGGACGATTACCTGACCAAACCGATCAGCGAACGGCAACTGGCCCAAGTGGTGCTGAAGTGGACCGGCCTGGCCCTGCGCAATCTGGTGCCGGAACGTTCCAGCGACAGCCATGGCGGCGGTGAATTGCTGGTGCTCGATCACGAAGAAGGCCTGCGCCTGGCCGCCGGCAAAGCCGATCTGGCGGCGGACATGCTGGCGATGCTGCTGGCCTCGCTGGAAGCCGATCGCGAGGCGATTCGCGTCGCCCGCGAAGCTAACGATCAGAATGCCTTGATCGAACGGGTCCATCGCCTGCACGGGGCCACGCGTTACTGCGGCGTGCCGCAACTGCGCGCCGCCTGCCAACGCAGTGAAACCCTGCTCAAACAGCAAGACCCGAAAGCGACGGCGGCACTCGAAGAACTGGAACGCTCGATCAATCGCCTGGCGACGCAGGCGCGCATCAGCGCCTGATCCAGCGCAAAGGACACGCACGGAGAACGGGTTAAGGTCAGCGACATGACCCAGGAGAGCACGATGCGCACGATTCTGTTCAGCAGCCAGACCTACGACCGCGACAGCTTTCTCGCGGCAGACTTGCCCGCCGGCATCGAATTGCAGTTTCAAGCGGCGCGCCTGAGCCTCGACACCGTGGCGCTCGCCGAGCAGCACGACGTGGTGTGCGCCTTTATCAACGATGACCTCAGCGCCCCGGTGCTCGAACACCTGGCCGCTGGCGGCACCCGGTTGATCGCCCTGCGTTCGGCCGGTTACAACCATGTCGACCTGGTCGCGGCGAAACGCCTGAACCTGGCCATCGTGCGCGTACCGTCCTACTCGCCCCACGCCATTGCCGAGCACGCGGTGGCGTTGATCCTCGCGCTCAACCGGCGCCTGCACCGCGCCTACAATCGAACACGCGAAGGCGACTTCAGCCTGCACGGGCTGACCGGTTTCGACCTGGTGGGCAAGACCGTCGGCGTGGTCGGCACCGGGCAGATCGGTGCGACCTTCGCCAAGATCATGCACGGTTTTGGCTGCCAGTTGCTCGCCTACGATCCCTACCCCAATCCCCAGGTCGAAGCCCTCGGCGCGCGCTACTTGAGTTTGCCGCAGCTATTGGCCGAGTCGCAGATCATCAGCCTGCACTGCCCGCTCAATGAGCAGAGCAAATACTTGATCAACCGCGAGTCACTGGCGCACATGCAACCGGGGGCGATGCTGATCAACACCGGGCGCGGCGGCCTGGTGGACACGCCGGCGCTGATCGACGCCTTGAAGGACGGGCAATTGGGCTATCTGGGGCTGGACGTGTATGAAGAAGAGGCTCAGCTGTTCTTCGAGGACCGCTCGGACTTGCCCCTGCAAGACGATGTGCTGGCGCGGCTGCTGACCTTCCCGAACGTCATCATCACCGCGCACCAGGCCTTCCTGACCCGCGAAGCCCTGGGCGCGATTGCCGCGACCACCCTGCACAACATCGCGGCCTGGGCCGCCGGCGCGCCGCAGAATCAGGTCGAAGGCTGATCGGGATCAGGGCTTGGTGATCGAAGACGCCAGGATCATCAGCCCCAGCCAACCGAAGCCGATCAGGCGCTGTTGCAGGGAATGCCCGGGACGCAGCAAAAACCAGACAAAAAACGGTGGTAACAAAAACACCATGACTTTCAGCCAACCTTCCACCGGACGTGGCCACGTGGCGGCGGGCGGCGTATTGGCTGCAACAACGCCCCGGCGACGGTGCCGCGAAACCGGCGCGGGTGGAATTTCGGGCGTTGGCTCGACCTTCGGTGCCGGTTCGGCAGGGGCAAACGAAACTTCGGGGACGTGCGCATCGCGCGGCAACTGACCGAAGGAGATCGGTGTAGCCCTGGAGGTCGTCGCTGGCTCCGCCGCTAAAGGTGCGCCGCAATGAATGCAGGTGTGTGCCGTAGAGCTGATGCTCTTTTTGCATTCAAAACATTCGATCCAGGCCATTTCCATTCCTTAGGGGTGTAAAAGCGGCAGTGTGCCATGAGTGCAGGGAGGATTTGAACCTGATCGAAGGTCACATGCCCGCGCCATGCTGCGCTGATGCCCGTGCTAGCATACCGCGCATATTTGGAGGACCCATGGTCGAACACGATTTCCGCTACACCCTGATGAACCCGCAGCACACCCTGACCGAATGCCGCGCCCTGGTGCCGGGGCGTTATCAAGTCACCGGCAATGGCGGCTCGATTCGCAATAATGACGTGCTGGTGGTCACCCTCAAAGGTGCCAAGGACTTGTCCATGCGCCTGACCGTCGAAACCGTTCGCCACCTGATCAACCCGCCCGGCCAATGGGTCGCGGTGGCCAGTGGTCCGGTGTTCGGTGAACTGGCGATCCATACCTGGAAGGTCAACTGCGACAGCTGCGCCAAAGAACTGAGCTTCGAGTTCGCGGTCGACGCCAAGCTGGGCAACAAGGCCGAAAAGCCTGCCGCCACCGCGCGGATTGCCGAGTTGGGTTGGACCACCGTTGGCGAGAAACACCTGTGCCCGACATGCCAGGAGCCTGCGTGATGAAACACCTTGCCCTGGCGGCCGTGGTGGGCGCCAGTCTGATGGGCTGCGCCGCCGAACCGGTTCAACTGCAACAGAACCGCAGCTACATTCTGGAATGGATTGGCGAACGTCCGCTGATGGATTACAGCCACCTGACCATCACCCTGGGTGACGACGGTCGGGCCTACGGCAACGGCGGCTGCAACCATTGGTTCGCGCCGTACACCCTGGACGGCGACAAGCTGAGCTTTGGCAAAGTCGGCAGCACCCGCAAACTCTGCGCACCGGCGTTGATGGAGCAGGAACAGCGTTTCCTGCAGGCGCTGGAAAATGTGCAGCGCTGGGACATTTCCCCGATCGACCAGATGCGTTTCTGGCCGGCCGAGGGCAAGCCGTTGCGTTGGTGGCTTGAAGAGGGTTGATCTCCTCCTCCGCGATCGCTGATGATCGTTCCCACGCTCTGCGTGGGAATGCCGCCCGGGACGCTCCGCGTCCCTGTGACGCAGAGCGTCACTTGATGCATTCCCACGCATAGCGTGGGAACGATCTGACACTGACTCAGTTCTGCGCCTTCAACGCCTCCAGCTTCGCCATCACCCCCGCCGCCGTCTGTTCACCCATCAACTGCTCCCGCACCTTGCCCTTGTTATCGATGATGTACGTCACCGGCAACGCTTCACTGCGTGGCAAATCGAAAAGCTCCGCCGGGTCCTGGGCCAGCACGGTGAACTTGATCCCCAGTTTTTCACTGGCGCTTTTCAGCTCTTCGCCCTGCACATTGTCGAAGTTGACCCCGAACACACCGATCTTCTTGCCCTTGAGTTCCTCGGCCAAGGCATTCAACTGTGGAATCTCGGTTCGGCACGGGCCGCACCACTCCGCCCAGTAATTGAGCACCAGCCATTGTTTATCGAGGCGCCCCGCCGCGACTTTGTGACCGTCCTGGTCAATGCCATAGTCGTTACCGCAGCCCCCCAGCATCAGCGCCCCGATGATCGCCAATGCCGCTGCCAATCGCCTAGTCATGTCGTGATCCTTGTTCAAAATTGAATGCGCCTGCGACCCATCGCCTCTCGAGGTTCTGGATTGCGCGCTGCACAGTTAGAATAGCCGCCACCTTACGCAAGATGCGACCCGCACATGACCGATCTGACGCTTTATCACAACCCGCGCTGCTCGAAATCCCGCGGTGCGCTCGAACTCCTTGAGGCCCGTGGCCTGGCCCCGACCGTGGTGCGCTACCTCGAAACCCCGCTGGACGCCGCGCAACTCACGGGCCTGCTGAAAAAACTCGGCATCACCGCCCGGCAACTGCTGCGCACCGGCGAGGACGAGTACAAGACCCTCAACCTGGCCGACGCCAGCCTGAGCGAGGCGCAATTGATCGCCGCCATCGCCGCGCACCCGAAACTCATGGAACGACCGATCCTGGAGGTCGGCGACAAAGCGGTCATCGGCCGTCCGCCGGAGCAAATCCTGGAGCTGTTGCCGTGAGCGCGCCGTACATTCTGGTCCTGTATTACAGCCGCAGCGGCTCGACCAATGAAATGGCCCGGCAGATTGCCCGTGGTGTCGAGCAGTCGGGCATGGAAGCGCGCTTGCGCACCGTGCCGCCGATTTCCACCGAGTGCGAAGCGGTGTCGCCGGACATTCCGGACGAAGGCGCGTTGTACGCCAGCCTCGACGACCTGAAGAACTGCGCCGGCCTGGCCCTTGGCAGCCCGACTCGCTTCGGCAACATGGCGGCGCCGCTCAAGTACTTCCTCGACGGCACCAGTAACCTGTGGCTGACCGGCGCCCTCGTCGGCAAACCGGCGGGTGTGTTCACGTCCACCGCAAGCCTGCATGGCGGCCAGGAAACCACACTGTTGTCGATGATGTTGCCGTTGCTGCACCACGGCATGCTGATTACCGGCCTGCCCTACAGCGAATCGGCGCTGCTGGAAACCCGTGGCGGCGGCACGCCCTACGGCGCCAGCCATCACGCCGGGGCCGACGGTAAACAGGGTTTGAATGAGCATGAAGTCGCGCTGTGCCGAGCCCTGGGCCTGCGCCTGGGCAAGACCGCGCAGAAACTGGAGGGCTGACATGGCCAAGAAGCCGAAGATACTGCCCTCGATCGCATGGCTCGAACCTCGGGTGCGGGCGATGCGCGCGGTCAGCCTGCTGTGCTATTTCGGTCTGGTGGGATTGCTCTGCGCTTACTACCTGCTGGTCGCCGATCTGCATGGCGCGCGGCCGTGGGTGATTTTGCTGATCGAACTGGTGCCGCTGCTGTTGCTGGCGCCGGGGATGATTGTCGGCAGCGCCCGCGGGCATTCGTGGATGTGTTTTGTGGTGAATTTGTATTTCATCAAGGGCGCCCTGGCCGCGTATGACCCGAACCGGCAGCTGTTTGGTTTGCTGGAAATGGGCGCGAGCCTGGCGGTGTTTTGCTCGGCGTTGTTGTATGTGCGGTGGCGGTTTCAGTTGAATCGCAAGTTGGCGGGGGAAGGCGAGATTTCGGTTGCCTGACTGCCTACAGTGATCGTTCCCACGCTCTGCGTGGGAATGCATCAAATGACGCTCCGCGTCACAGGGACGCAGAGCGTCCCGGGCGGCATTCCCACGCGGAGCGTGGGAACGATCAACGCTGCGCGTGGGAACGATCGTTAGCGTCAATGATTCACGGTGTACGCCAACATCATCGAAATCTGGCTCATCGCCCGCCCGCCACTTTGTTCATGCCACTGGTTGAACACGTCCTGCACCAACGCCAGGTCCCGCTGGCTGGTCGGCACCTTGTCGACGATCTTCTGCGCATTCAACCCCGCGACCACGTCATAGCTGGGCACAAACGTATCCTTGCCGACCATGCGCAGGAAGCGCGGCGCCGACAGCCCGCCCAGTTGATGACCGCGCTTTTTCAGGAAGGTCCACAAGCCGACGATGTCGGTCACCGGCCACTCGGCGATCAGCTCACCGAAGCTGCCCTTTTCATGGGCCACGTCGAGGATGAATTGCGCATTGCGCGGCACGCTCTTGAGTTTGCCCAGGTGGCGGATGATCCGCGCGTCCTGCATCAGGCGCTCCAGGTGTTCGGCGCTCATCAGCACGACTTTTTCCGGGTCGAACTTGAAGAACACTTCCTCGAAGGCCGGCCACTTGGCGTCCACCAGGCTGTGCTTGAGCCCGGCGCGAAAGACCCGCAGGGCCATGGTCGAGAGATAACGGTCGTCGCTGATCTTGCGCAATTGCGCCGGGGTCTTGGGAACCGGCAGATGGGCTTCCAGTTCAGCCGCCGAACCGAAACGGTTCAGACAGTACTCGTGCAGCCACTTGTAATCGCGCATGCCCTCTCCTGAGGATTGAAACGAAAAACCTGTGGGGGCGCGCGAGCTGTGGCGAGGGGGCTTGCCCCCGTTTGAGTGCGTAGCACTCACAAAATCTCCAGCATGCCGACGATTTTGGGGCCGCTTCGCAGCCCAACGGGGGCAAGCCCCCTCGCCACAGGGCCCGCTCCCGAACAATGTTGTTTAGAGGTTGACTACGTTGACGAACCGCGAGGCGGCGGTTTCGTCGATGCGCAGGTTGGTGAAGTCGAACAGGTTGCGGTCCGCCAGTTGCGACGGCTGTACATTCTGCAGGCTGCGGAAAATGCTTTCGGTGCGCCCCGGGGTCTTGCGCTCCCACTCTTGCAACATGTCCTTGACCACCTGGCGTTGCAGGTTTTCCTGGGAGCCGCAGAGGTTGCACGGGATGATCGGGAATTGCTTGAAATCCGCATAGGCCTGGATGTCTTTTTCGTTGCAGTAGGCCAGCGGACGGATCACCACGTTGCGCCCGTCGTCAGACCGCAGCTTCGGCGGCATGGCCTTGAGCGAGCCGTTAAAGAACATGTTGAGGAAGAACGTTTCGACGATGTCGTCGCGGTGGTGACCGAGGGCCATCTTCGTGGCGCCGATTTCGTCGGCGAAGGTGTACAGCGTGCCGCGACGCAGGCGCGAGCACAGCGAGCACGTGGTTTTGCCTTCCGGGATCAGTTCCTTGACCACTGAATAGGTGTCTTTCTCGACGATGTGGTACTCGACGCCTAACGCTTTCAAATACGCCGGCAGTACATGCTCGGGGAAACCGGGCTGCTTCTGGTCCATGTTCACGGCCACGATCTCGAACCGGATCGGGGCGACCTTCTGAAAGTGCATCAGCACGTCGAGCAGGGTGTAACTGTCCTTGCCACCGGACAGGCAGACCATGACCTTGTCGCCGTCTTCAATCATGTTGAAATCGGCAACAGCCTCACCGGCCTGGCGGCGAAGGCGCTTTTGCAGTTTGTTCTGGTTGACCGTAAGAGTGCCCATGACGCGAAATCCGTGAGGTGTGACGAAAGGCCGGCATTTTACGCAAATCGCCGATAGATCAAAAGATCGCCCCTGTAGGCGTTGCCGAAGGCTGCGATCTTTTGATCTTTGGCCATTTCAGTGTTGACCGAAGAACAAGATCAAAAGATCGCAGCCTGCGGCAGTTCCTACAAGTCTTAACCGCGATTAACCCCGGGGTTTACAGCGCGATTTGCTCTAACGCCCTGCAACCTGCGCCGGTAACTCCTTTCTATACTGCGACATAAGGTCGCACACATATTCAGACCTTTACTTACTTGGCCACTTTGGCCCGTAGGCGCTCCGCTGGGGGGCGATGGCAATAACAAGAGGAGTGACTGGCATGATCCATCACGTAGTGGGGCTCTTCACCCACCCCGACCAGGAATGGAAAGAAATTCGTGGCGACCAAGAGGAAAGCATCAGCCACATGTACCTCACCCACACGCTGATTCTCGCGGCGATCCCCGCCGTGTCGGCTTTTATCGGCACTACACAAGTTGGCTGGGTCATCGGTAGCCGGGCACCGGTGATGCTCACGACAGAAAGTGCGCTATGGATGACGATCATGTCGTACGTGGCGATGCTCGGCGGCGTGGCGGTCATGGGCGCGTTCGTGCACTGGATGGCCCGGACCTATGACGCCAACCCGAGCCTGGCCCGTTGCGTTGCGTTTGCCACTTACACCGCGACACCGCTGTTCGTGGGCGGGTTGGCGGCGCTGTATCCACACATGTGGCTGGGGATGGTCGTGGGCACGGCCGCCATCTGCTACACGGTGTACCTGCTGTACGTGGGTTTGCCGACCTTTATGAACATTCCATCGGACGAGGGATTCCTGTTTTCAAGCTCGGTGCTGGCTGTCGGCCTGGTGGTGCTGGTGGCCATCATGGCGTTTACCGTTATTGTCTGGGGACTCGGCGTGGGGCCGGTCTATACGAACTAGCTTTTGCCTATAAAACGATCTGCCAATACAGGCCGCCGCAAGGCGGCCTTCTAATGAGCGGGGCACGACCATTCGGCGCCTCACTGATTCGCAAGTCCCGAGGGTTGCGGCATACTCGACGTCTCTGGAGATCCATCAAGCATGCCCGAGCAACTCAATACCCGCGTCGAAGACTGTTTCCAACAAGCCGAATCCTTTTTCAAACGACCTTTCAAACGCCCCGTGGTGAGCCTCAAGCTGCGCGGGCAAAAAGCCGGTGTCGCGCACCTGCACGAGAACCTGCTGCGCTTCAACCCGCAGCTGTACCGGGAAAACACCGAAGACTTCCTCAAGCAGACCGTCGCCCACGAAGTCGCGCACCTGATCGCCCATCAACTGTTCGGCGACCGCATCCAGCCCCACGGTGAAGAATGGCAACTGATCATGCGCGGCGTGTACGAACTGCCGCCCAACCGCTGCCACACCTACGACGTCAAACGCCGCAGCGTTACCCGCTACATCTACAAATGCCCATGCCCCGACAGCGATTTCCCGTTTTCGGCGCAGCGCCATGGTTTGGTGCGGCAGGGGCGACGGTATTTGTGCCGGCGATGCCGCAGTACGTTGGTGTTCAGTGGGGAGATGCGGGTCGAGTAACCGTATGATCGTTCCCACGCTCCCGCGTGGGAATGCCGCCATGGACGCTCAGCGTCCACTGTGCCGCGGAGCGTCACGGGATGCATTCCCACGCGGAGCGTGGGAACGATCAATCAGCTCACAACTTTCGCCGCTCGCAATTGCTCAATCCGCTGCGCGCTAAGCCCCAATTCCCCCAACACCTGATCCGTATGCGCCCCCACCGCCGCACCGATATGCCGTGGTTCAGGCAACCCCTCGGAAAACTTCAACGGACAGGCCATCTGTGCCTGAGTCGATCCATCCCCCCGAGGCACCTCAGTCACCACACCCCGCGCCTGCAACTGCGGATGCCGCACCGCCTCGGCCACGCTCAATACCGGTTCGACACACGCATCGACCCCGGCGAACAGCGCGCACAACTCGGCAAAGTCATGCTTCTCGAATTCCATCTTCAACTCGTTTTTGAGCGCCTGTTGCTGCTCGGGCTGGGGCGACAAACCCTGGGCCGCCAGTTCCGGCCGGCCCAGTGCCGCGCACAGTTGCTGCATGAAGGGCGGTTCCAGGCTGCCCACCGATAACCAGCGGCCGTCGCGGGAGCGGTAATAGTCGTAGAAACTGCCACCATTGAGCATCTGCTCTTCGCGCCCCGGCTCCACGCCGCAAGCCAGATAGCCAGCGCCGGCCATGGCGTGCAGGCTGAAGGCGCAGTCGGTCATGCTCACGTCCAGATGCTGGCCCAGCCCTGTCGTCTGCCGGGCGATCACCGCCGCCAGCAAGCCGATCACCCCATGCAGCGAGCCACCGGCAATGTCTGCCGCCTGAATCCCCAACGGTAGCGGGCCGCTGTCGGCGCGGCCGGTGTAGCTCGCCAGCCCCGCCAGCGCCAGGTAGTTGATGTCGTGCCCGGCGCGATCCTTGTAGGGGCCGGTCTGGCCGTAGCCGGTGATCGAGACGTAAATCAGCTTCGGATTGATCGCCTTCAAGGCTTCATAGCCCAGGCCCAGGCGCTCCATCACGCCGGGACGAAACTGTTCCAGCACGATGTCGTAAACCGCCAGCAACTGCTTGATCACCTCCAGCGCCTCGGGCTGCTTGAGGTCCAGGGCCAGGCTGCGCTTGTTGCGGTTCAAATAAGCGTGGCTGGCGGAGACGCCCTGATCGTGGGGCGGCAGCACCCGCAGCAGGTCCAGGCGGGTCGGCGATTCGATGCGCAGCACCTCGGCGCCCATGTCCGCCAGCAACAACGAGGCGAACGGCCCCGGCAGCAGTGTCGAGAAATCCAGAACCTTGAGTGATGCCAATGGACCGAGCATGGGTGATCTCCTTGAGCGATGCTTCCAGACTAGGCAGCCAAAGCCATTGCGGCAATCACCCGATGTGCCAGCAACGGTGACGGTTACGCTCAAACCCCAGGCATGAAAAAACCCGCCGAAGCGGGTTTTTCCTTGCAGCGAGGCTTACTTGACGTTGCTTGGGGTTGGGCCTTCGGCCACACCCAGGTCGTCTTCTGCGCGTTCGTCGGAGATGCCGCGACCGCCAGAAGCCAGCTCGGCGTGCATCACATCGGTGTCCAGCTCCTTGACCCACTTGGCCACAACCAGGGTGGCAACCGCGTTACCCACCAGGTTAGTCAGGGCGCGGGCTTCGGACATGAAGCGGTCGATGCCGAGGATCAGCGCCAGACCGGCAACCGGCAAGTGGCCAACCGCCGACAGGGTGGCGGCCAGGACGATGAAGCCCGAACCGGTCACGCCAGCCGCGCCTTTGGAGGACAGCAGCAACACCACCAGCAGTGTGATCTGGTGCGTGATGTCCATGTGGGTGTCGGTCGCCTGAGCGATGAACACGGCCGCCATGGTCAGGTAGATCGCGGTACCGTCGAGGTTGAACGAGTAACCGGTCGGAATCACCAGGCCCACGACAGATTTCTTCGCGCCCAGACGCTCCATTTTGATCAGCATGCGTGGCAGTACCGATTCCGAAGAAGAAGTACCCAGCACGATCAGCAGTTCTTCACGGATGTAGCGAATCACTTTCAGCACGCTGAAGCCGTGGGCGCGAGCGATACTGCCCAGCACTACCAGCACGAACAGCAGGCACGTGATGTAGAAGCACGCCATCAACTGACCCAGTTGCACCAGCGAACCCACACCGTAGGCACCGATGGTGAAGGCCATGGCACCGAAGGCACCGACTGGCGCGAGCTTCATGATCATGTTGATGATGTTGAACATCACGTGGGCAAAACGATCGATGAAGTCCAGGATCGGCTTGCCGTAGGCACCCAGGCGATGCAGGGCGAAACCGAAGATGACCGAGAACATCAGCACTTGCAGGATATCGCCGGTGGCGAAGGCGCCGAAGATGGTGTTCGGGATCACGTTCAGCAGGAAGCCAACGACGCTTTGATCAGCACCGGCGGCGACGTATTGCGCGACTTTGGAGGCATCCAGCGTGGTCACGTCGATGTGCATGCCGGCACCCGGCTGGATGATGTTGACCACCACCAGACCGACCAGCAATGCGATGGTCGAAACGATTTCGAAGTAGAGCAGCGCGTAGCCGCCGGTCTTGCCCACCGATTTCATGCTCTGCATGCCAGCGATACCGCTGACGACGGTGCAGAAGATGATCGGGGCGATGATCATTTTGATCAGTTTGATGAACCCGTCACCCAGCGGCTTGAGGGCCACACCGGTCTGCGGATAGAAGTGACCGATCAGAATGCCGATGATGATGGCAACGATCACCTGGAAATACAGGGATTTGTACAGTGGCTGACGAGTCGTCATTGCAAAGTTCCTCAAGAGTGCCCCGTGACAACATCCATCTGTTGCCCAAGACACTTCATTTGCGAACCCTCCTGCACTGGAGGGATTTGTTTTGTCGAGCTGCGCAACGGCCAGCATCTGCCGGTTGTATCGCAAAGCCCGTGCCACCTTCGCCAAAATCCCTGCAAGCCTTTTGACATCAAGGGCTGCCGGGTTTTCTTCGTCACCAGTCAGTTACAGCAATGTGGCGGATTCCCGCCATTCCTACAAACCTCGTCCTACAATTTGGCGGATATCCGCCTTGTTCCTCGGCAAGCCCTGCCGCTACCATCGGCCGCTTAATGGACGGACCTGCCCTGCTATGCGCGAACGCACCATCGCCAGTCATTTCGCCCGTGCCGCCCTCGGCGGTGCACGCCGACGCGGCCTGGATTATTCCGGCTTGTTGTTACAACTGGGGATCAGCCCTGAGTTGCTCGACGAGCCGCGGGCACGCCTCGCGCCGGAGCAGTTCACCCGGCTTATCCAGAGCCTGTGGCAGGCGCTGGACGACGAATACCTGGGATTCGGGCCGGCACCGAGCAAACCCGGCAGTTTCGCCATGATGTGCCATGCCCTGATCCACTGCCGCAACCTCGATAAGGCACTGCAGCGCGGCTTATTGTTTTATAGCCTATTCCCGGAGGCTCCGCGCCTGACCCTGAGCCGCGAAGACGACATGATCCGCCTGAGCCTCGACGATTCGCAGGTGTGGGACCCGGACCACTTCCTCACGGAAAGCCTGCTGGTGATCTGGCATCGCCTGGGCAGTTGGCTGATTGGCCAGCGCATTCGCCTGGAGCAAGCGACGTTCAGCTACCCGAAACCCGAACATGGGGCCGAATACGATTTGCTGTTTCCCTGCCATTTGGAGTTCTCAACGCAGCAAAGCAGCCTGGTGTTTCACAGCCGCTACCTGAACATGCCGCTGTTGCAGGACGAACGAACCCTCAAGCATTTCCTCGAACGCTCCCCCGCCGACCTGCTGTCGCGCCCGGACGACGGCGACAGTTTGAGCAGCCAGTTGCGCCGCTTGCTCAGCCGCGACAGTTCACGCTGGCCGGACCTGGAAGCCGTCGCCGCGCACCTGCACATCAGCCCGCAGACCTTGCGCCGGCACTTGCGGGAAGAAGGCAGCAGTTTTCAGGAATTGAAGGATCAACTGCGCCGGGACATCGCGATTTATCACCTGGGGCGGGCGGATCTGTCGTTGCAACAGATTGCCGAGCAATTGGGGTTTTCCGAGCCTTCGGCGTTTCATCGGGCGTTCAAGAAGTGGACCGGGTTAACGCCGGGGGCTTATCGCGCCCAAGAGAATTGAGCGCACGCCGATCGTTCCCACGCTCTGCGTGGGAATGCAGCCCGGGACGCTCTGTGTCCCAAAGAGCCGAACGCGGAGCGTCCGTTGAGGCATTCCCACGGGTCGCGTGGGAACGATCATTACATCACCGGGAAATGAATCCGGAACGCCGCCCCGCCCAACGCCGAATCCCCGAGGGTCAACTGGGCGCTGTAGCTCTCGATAATGTCCTTGACCACCGCCAACCCGATCCCCTGCCCCGGATGCTGGCGATCCAGGCGTTCGCCCCGTTGCAGGATCCGCGCGCGCTGGTCCGGCGGTACGCCCGGTCCGTCGTCTTCCACGCACAATTCAATCCCGCTCAACGTCTCGCGCACGCTGATGCGCACTTCGCCGAGGCACAGTCGGTAGGCGTTTTCCAGCAAGTTGCCCATCATTTCCAGCAAGGCACCCTGCTCGATCGGCACGTAACACTGTTCCGGCAAATCGAAAGCCACCCGCACGCGCTTGTCGCGGTAGACCTTGTCCAGCGTATCGCAGAGGCTTTGCAGCACCGGGCGCAGGCGCACTTGATGGCGCACCAGGCCGCTTTTGCGCAGGCTGGCGCGTTGCAATTGGTAGCTGATCTGCTGGCTCATGCGTTCAATCTGCGATTGCAGGACCCAGGCCTGATCACGGTCCGCCGGGCGCTGGGCCATGTCCTCGCTGACGCTCTGCAACACGGTCAACGGGGTTTTCAGGCTGTGGGCCAGGTCGTCGAGGGAATCACGATAACGGCTGCGTTGCTCGCGCTCGCTGTGCAACAAGCGGTTGAGGGAGCCGGTCAGGCGCAGCAGTTCCCGGGGGTGTTCTTCGCTGAGGCTTTGGCGGGTGCCACTTTCGATTTCGTCCAGCTCCTGGCTCAAGCGACGCAACGCCTGCAAGCCCCAGGTCAGTCCTATCCAGAGCAACGCCAGCAGCACCAGCAATGCGGCGCCGAAGCCGAGGTAGAGGTTTTCCCGCAGGCCTTCAACGGTAACTTCGTACTCGCGCACCGGTTGCAGGGCGACGATGCTGAACGCCGCGCTTTTGCCGCCGAGCAACTTGACCTCGACGTCGTAGACGAAGAATTCCTGGCCGCTGGTTTCACGGATCCGCGCAAATTCGTTACCGCGTCCGTCATAGCGCGGCTTGTAGTTGATGTTCTCTTCCTGGGTGGCCTTCGAGCGCCAGACCAGACGCCCTTCGCGGTCGTAGATGTAGCCGAGCAAGCGGCTGTCGGTGAGGTTGAAACGCTCATCGGGCAACTGCAACGGCATCTGCAAGCGGTTGTTTTCCACCCGGGCGGCGGAGATCAGCGTAGTGACGTCCGAGGCCAGGCGTTGCTCGATGGAATCCTGCAACGCCAGGCTGAACGCGCCCTGCATCGCCGGCAACAACGCCAGCATGAACAACACCGCCAACAGTGTGGCGGCGAGCATCAGGCGGACGCGAAGGGAACGAATCAAGTGCAGCGCTCATTGAACAGGTAGCCGAGGCCACGCACGGTATCGATCGGCTTGAACCCGGACGGGCCTTCGAGTTTGCGGCGCAAGCGGCCGACCAGCACTTCGATCACATTCGGATCGCGCTCGTCGTCGTCCGGGTAGAGCTGTTCCATCAAGCGGTCCTTGGCCACCACTTGCTGGTGATGGCGCATCAGGTATTCCAGGATCCGGTACTCGTAAGCGGTCAGCGCCAGCGGCTGTTCGTCGAGGGACGCCTGCTTGCGATTGAGGTCCAGCAGCAAGGGCCCGGCAACGATGGTCGATTGGGTGAAACCGCTGGAGCGACGCAACAAGGCATTGAGCCGGGCGTCCAGCTCTTCGAACTGGAACGGCTTGACCACGTAGTCGTCGGCCCCGGCGGCCAGGCCTTCAACCTTGTCCTGCCAGTTGCCACGGGCGGTGAGGATCAGGATCGGAAAGGTCTTGCCCCGGGAACGCAGCTGACGGATCAGGTCCAGTCCTCCCATGCCCGGCAGGCCGAGGTCGATCACCGCCAGGTCATGGTTGAACTGTTCGGTCTGGTACAACGCCTCTTCGGCATTGGCCACGGACTCGACCACGTGGCCGCTATCCGTCAGGCGGGTTTGCAGGTGATGGCGCAACAGCGCTTCATCTTCGACGACCAGCAGTTTCATAACGCTCTCCCGGGCAAAACAACCTCTCCAGAGGCACGCGCACATGCCTCAATGGTCAACATGGCAACGCCGGATCACCCGTTTTGGGTGACCCGGCGCAGGTCTGTCACGAACCGCTTATTAGAAAGCGTAGTTGGCAGACAGGTACGTCTGGGCGCTGCTGTTCAAGGCCAGCGACCCTTGTTTGCTACCACCGCGTTCGCTCATTTCGGTGCTGGCATTGGAGCGCAGGTAACGGTAACCCAGCTCGACCGAGGTGTTCTGGGAAACTTGCTGCAACACACCGACCTGGCCACCGAGGGCGTAGCCGATGTCGCTGTCGCGGCTGAAGCCCGGGGACTCCTGGGTCATCTTGGTGATACCGGCGGTGGCGCCGCCAAACAGTTGGGTGCTGCCGCCTACCGGGTAGAACAGATCGTAGCTGCCCAGCAGGTTTTCCTGGCGCAGTTTAATGCCATTGTGCGAGCCCGACACGTTGTCGTAAGTGGCGTAGTAACGGCCCTGGGTGTTTTGCTGGCCCAGACGCACACCCCAGGTGGTGTCTTTGCCGATCACGCCATCGGCGTTCGGGCTGTTGAGGTTGTCGTTCAGGGCGTGGGATTTATTGACCTTATCGCTGGTCTGGCCGAGGGTCAGGCCGGCGAAGTTGCCGTCGGTGGCGTTGGCCGCCGCACTGGCGCCGAAAACAGTGAAAGCCAGCAGCAGTTTTTTCAATCCAGTCATAGGAAATTTCCTTATGCGTTATCGCTTTTTGGGTACGGGGCAAGGTTACTCACCCGGCCCTGAACTCCCCCTGAACGCACTCTGAACCTGAGCTGAATCAAATCGACTAGGCTGTTTTGATCACTGTCTTAATAGGAGATCCGACCATGCGCATGTTTCTTGCCCTCGTCTTGCTGGCCTTGAGCGGGTTGACCCAGGCGGCGATCAAGACCGAAGAAATCCCGTACCAGAGCACCGACGGCACGAAAATGATTGGCTACTACGCCTATGACGACGCCATCAAAGGTCCGCGCCCAGGCGTGGTGGTGGTGCATGAGTTCTGGGGGCTCAACGATTACGCCAAGCGCCGGGCCCGGGATCTGGCCGGGTTGGGTTACAGCGCACTGGCCATCGACATGTACGGCGGCGGGAAGAACACCGAGCATCCGAAGGACGCCATGGCCTTCATGCAAGAGGCGTTGAAGGACAGCGCGGTGGCCAGCGCCCGCTTCCAGGCCGGGCTCGATTTGTTGAAAAAACAGCCACAGACCGACCCGAACAAACTCGCGGCCATCGGTTATTGCTTCGGTGGTGGCGTGGTATTGAATGCTGCGCGTCAGGGTCTGCCGTTGAAAGGTGTGGTGAGTTTCCACGGCGCACTGGCGACCAATACGCCGGCAACACCGGGCAGCGTGAAGGCGAAGATTCTGGTTGAGCATGGTGCCAAGGACAGCATGATCACTGCGGACAACGTGGCGGCGTTCAAGGCTGAGATGGACAAGGCTGGGGCTGACTACAAGTTCGTCAGTCTGGCGCAGGCCAAGCATGGGTTCACCAATCCGGATGCGGACCGGTTGAGCCATGGCGATCACGGGGGGCCGGATATTGGCTACAACAAAGCGGCGGATGAGAGTTCGTGGGCGGACATGAAAGCCTTCTTCAAGAAAATATTTGGCTAACACCCTGATCGTTCCCACGCAGAGCGTGGGAACGATCGCCGTAGGGCTACCCACCGTCAACCCAACCCGGCAAAATGCCCGCCATGACCTCGACCCCCGCCCTACCCGCCTGCTGCACCCCACTCGATGCCCATTGGCCGCTGCCGTTCGTGCTGCCCGATACGGTCTTGCTGAGCACGCACTTCGACACCTCGCAACTGGCCAGTGATGATTTCCAGCGCAGTGCCATCGCGCCGCCAGCGAGTATTCAGCGGTCGGTGGCCAAGCGTCAGGCGGAGTTTCTCGCCGGACGCGTCTGCGCCCGGGCGGCGTTGCAACAATTGGAAGGGCTGAGTTTTGTCCCGGAAATCGGCGAAGACCGCGCGCCGGTATGGCCGGCGCACATCACCGGCTCGATCACCCACAGCACCGGCCGGGCCGCAGCGATTGTCGCGAACAAGGCGCACTGGCGCGGCCTGGGCATGGACCTGGAAAACCTGCTCAACGTCGAACGGGCCGAACGCCTGGCCGGGGAAATCCTCACGCCGCCGGAGTTGCAGCGCATGGCCGCTGGTACGAAAGATCAACTGGCGATGCTGGTGACCCTGACCTTTTCGGTGAAGGAAAGTCTGTTCAAAGCGCTGTATCCGATCGTGCAGAAGCGTTTTTATTTCGAACATGCCGAAGTGCTGGAATGGACGGCGGCGGGTCAGGTGCGGTTGCGGTTGCTCACTGATTTGTCCAGTGAGTGGCGTCACGGGACGGAATTGGAGGCGCAGTTTGGGGTGCGGGATGGGCAGTTGTTGAGTTTGGTCAGTATCAAGGCTTGAGGACGCCATCGCGGGCAAGCCTTGCTCCTACGGGGCAGTGTGGCCACCACATGCCTCACCGCTTCTCCTGATTGCGAGGCCAACTCAAACTGAAACACGCCCCACCCAGGCTTTTGCTCTTGCTGATCAGCGCCCGCCCGCCATGCCAATGGACGATGCGCCGCACAATCGACAGGCCGAGGCCATGCCCGCCGGACGCGCGGGTGCGGCTGTCATCGAGGCGCAGGAACGGCGTGAAGATTTTCTCCCAGGCGGTTTCCGGCACGCCCGGCCCGTCATCCTCGACGTCCACCCGACAGCGCAACTGGCCCACTTGATAACTGACGGTCACCCGCGACTGCGCGTGGCGCATGGCGTTGCTGACCAGGTTTTGCAGAGCACGGTGCAAATAGCGCGGTTCGGCTTCGACCCAGGCTGCGTCGCAATCGGCGGCGGACAGGCACAACCCGCGCTGCACCGTAACTTGCGCGCGCAGCGGCGCCAATTCTTCGATCACCTGATTGACCAGTGCGTCCAGATCGACCCGCTGGAAATTCAGCGCCGGCGAGCCCTGCTCCAGCCGCGCGTAAGTCAGCATCTCGTCCACCAGTTTGTCGAGGTCCTCGATGTCGTGGTCCATGCCTTCGCGGTATTTTTCCAGGGCCTGGGGCGTGGTGGCCGAGCCGATCATCTCCAGGCCAAACCGCAGGCGCGCCACCGGGGTGCGCAGTTCGTGGGACACGGCGCGCACCAGTTCGCGCTGGATCGCCAGCAACTGCTGCAAGTGTTCGGCCATGCCATTGAACGCCGAGGCCAGGCGCCCGACCGAATCCGCACCGCGCGCCGGGACACGGGTTTCCAGACTGCCCTTGGCGATGCGCGTGGCGGCGGCTTCGAGACCGCGCAAACGGCGCTCCAGTTGCCGCACCAACAGGTACACGATCAGACCGATCAGGGTCAGGCCCAGCGCGGCGATCAGCACCAGCCACTCCGGCGGATACGGGTTCATCTGGAACAACGGGCCAATCTCCAGCACCCACGGCGTGCCGACCATCCCGGCAAACACCCGGATCGAATCGCCGCCCTTGCCCAGCGCCATCACCGTGTCGCCTTCGGACACCCGACGACTCTGGTCCTCGTCCATGTCCGCCTGTTCGACCTTGACCAGTCGCAAGTCAAAACCAAAGCCTTTGTCTTCCTTCAATTGCGCCAGACGCTCGGGTTGCTCGGCGACCGGGTAGCGCACCAGTTCGTCGGCCAACAGGTAAATGGTCGCCCGGGCCAGTTGCTCACTGATCTGCTGCACTTCGCCGGTGAGCACCAGTTGTTCCTTGTCGCTGACCAAGCGATAAACCTTCGCCGCATGCGGGCCGGTCTGTTCGACCAGTGCCTGGCCGCGCAGCACGCGGGTGCGCTGGGTCAGGTCGAGGTCGGTCTGGGAGAAGGTTTGCAACGCCAGCGGGATGCCCAGCAGGCGCTCCCACACCAGTAATGCACGGTGACGTTCGGTCTCGTTCATCGGTTGCAGGTTGTCGGCCATCAGCGAGAACGTGCCATGGGCCAAGCGTTCGCGGTACTGCTCGCTGCGCACCTGGTTGAGCAGGTGCAGCGCCAGCACGCCAAGCACCGCCACCAGGATCAGCGCCGCACACATGCCGCCGTAGATGCGCAGGAAGATCGAGTTCACAGCGTGCAGGCTTCCGGTACGAACAGATAACCTTTGCTACGCACGGTCTTGATCAGACGTGGATGCTCCGGGTCGTCGCCGATTTTCGGGCGAATGCGCGAGATGCGCACGTCGATGGAACGGTCCTGGCCGTCATAGCCGATGCCGCGCAGGGCGGTGAAGATTTCTTCCCGGGACAGGATGCGCCCGGCGTTGGCCACCAGCAGCCACAGCAGGTCGAACTCGGCGCTGGTCAGTTCGATGCCGTTGTCGTTGAGCCAGGCTTCGCGTAGCGCGTTGTCCACCACCAGCGGGCCGAATTGCAGACGCCGGAGTTTTTCCGGGGCCACTTCCGGCGCTTCGCTGCGGCGCAGCAACGCCTGGATACGCGCCAGCAGCAAGCGCGGGCGCACCGGTTTGCACACGTAGTCGTCGGCGCCCAGGTCCAGGCCGAGGATCTGATCGGTGTCGTCGGTGCGGGCGGTGAGCATCAGGATCGGGCCGTCGTACTTGTCGCGCACCTTGCGGCAAATGCTCAGGCCGTCTTCACCGGGCAGCATCAGGTCGAGAATCACCAGGTCCGGTTGTTCCTTGATGATCCGCGCCGCGGCCAGGGCGCCGTTGCCTTCGATCGATACGCGCAGGCCATTGGCTTCCAGGTAATCGCGGGTCAGTTCGGCCAGACGCTGGTCGTCCTCGACAATCAATACCTGCCAGGCTTCTTGCTCCACGGGTGACCTCTGCTTGCCAACAACACTAATAAGGAAGGATCCGCCCGTCTTTTTGTAATGATTGGGGAGGATAAGAATGCGTGTATACCGGCCGATTGTATAAACGCCACCCGCCGAGAAAACAAGTCGGCAAATGCGTTCGGACAACCGCGGATTTTGTGATAGGGTTCGCGCCCTTAAAAATCCAAATGGCTGTTTTCAATCATTGAAAATCGTTGAAAAACGGCTCGATCCAGCAGCGTCGCGGCTTACACGCTCGTTCCACCTTTCACCCACAATTTACGCACAGGTTTATCCACAGGTAGTACGTTGCAACACTCCCCGAAACGCACTATCTTGTACCCCGGCGCTAAAAAAACCCTACATGTAGGGTTTTTGCTTAAAAGCCCAACCACATTTCAGACCCGGAACTCAAGCGCTTTATTGCCTGTTTACGGTTGAACCAAGCGAGATTTTCAAAGACCAAACCACACAAGTGGATGGCACCGTTTTTTCAGGCCAGAGCGGCCAGAACGGTACGGGTGTTGCAGTCATAACTGGCACCCAGAAAGGAATCCGGTTTCGAGCCCAGGCTCGCAGCCAAGACTTCGGCAAGGAAGCTGCGTCATCAGCCTTTTTCCTACTGCCCTGAAGTCGTTATGCCCGACACCCGTCGGTTGTAGTGCTTCAGGACAGAACGGTGGGCACCGTGATGGTGCCCAAACAAACATAGAGAATGTGGAGACAACCCCCCATGCAAACCGACACAACTCGCGAGAACCCGCAGGGCACCTTGCCGCAGGCTGCTGATTCGTCTTCGGACCTGTCCGCCACCGCGCCTGGCCAACTGCGCGTGATCAAGCGTAACGGCACTGTCGTTCCTTACACCGATGACAAGATCACCGTCGCCATCACCAAAGCGTTTCTCGCAGTTGAGGGCGGCACCGCTGCCGCCTCGTCGCGAATCCACGACACCGTTGCCCGCCTGACCGAACAAGTCACCGCGACCTTCAAGCGTCGCATGCCTTCGGGCGGCACCATCCACATCGAAGAAATCCAGGACCAGGTCGAACTGGCCCTGATGCGTGCCGGCGAGCAGAAAGTGGCTCGCGACTACGTGATCTACCGTGACGGTCGTTCGAAAGAACGCGCCGCCCACGCACCGATCGAGGAAGCGGTCAACGCTCACCCATCGATCCGCATCACCCGCGCCGATGGCACCTTTGCACCTCTGGACATGGGTCGCCTGAACACCATCGTCACCGAAGCGTGCGAAGGCCTGGAAGAAGTCGACGGCGACCTGATCCAGCGCGAAACCCTGAAGAACCTGTACGACGGCGTGGCCCTGACCGACGTCAACACCGCCCTGGTGATGACCGCCCGTACCCTGGTTGAGCGTGAGCCGAACTACTCGTTCGTGACCGCCCGCCTGCTGATGGACACCCTGCGTGCCGAAGGCCTGAGCTTCCTGGAAGTTGCCGAAAGCGCGACTCACCACGAAATGGTCGACCTGTACGCCAAGGCCCTGCCTTCGTACATCGCCAAGGGTATTGAATTCGAATTGCTGAACCCGATCCTGGCCACCTTTGACCTGGAAAAACTCGGCAAGGCCATCAACCACGAGCGCGATCAGCAGTTCACGTACCTGGGCCTGCAAACCCTGTACGACCGTTACTTCATCCACAAGGACGGTATCCGCTTCGAACTGCCGCAGATCTTCTTCATGCGTGTGGCCATGGGCCTGGCGATCGAAGAGAAGAACAAGGAAGACCGTGCGATCGAGTTCTACAACCTGTTGTCGTCCTTCGACTACATGTCCTCGACCCCGACCCTGTTCAACGCCGGTACTTTGCGTCCACAGCTGTCGAGCTGCTACCTGACCACCGTGCCGGATGACCTGTCGGGCATCTATCACGCGATCCACGACAACGCCATGTTGTCGAAATTTGCGGGCGGCCTGGGCAACGACTGGACGCCGGTTCGTGCCTTGGGTTCGTACATCAAGGGCACCAACGGCAAATCCCAGGGCGTGGTTCCGTTCCTGAAAGTGGTGAACGACACCGCCGTTGCCGTTAACCAGGGTGGCAAGCGCAAAGGCGC
Organism: Pseudomonas sp. Emmai; assembly: GCF_055179735.1. Taxonomy (NCBI): domain Bacteria; kingdom Pseudomonadati; phylum Pseudomonadota; class Gammaproteobacteria; order Pseudomonadales; family Pseudomonadaceae; genus Pseudomonas; species Pseudomonas sp. Emmai. The sequence continues at coordinate 5,569,485 of NZ_CM143685.1, forward strand.
TGTGTGTGCCTACCTGGAAACCTGGCACATGGACATCGAAGAGTTCATCGAACTGCGCAAGAACACCGGTGATGATCGTCGTCGTACCCACGACATGAACACTGCCAACTGGATCCCTGACCTGTTCATGAAGCGCGTCTTCGATGACGGTCCGTGGACCCTGTTCTCGCCTTCCGAAGTTCCGGATCTGCACGACCTGACCGGCAAGGCCTTCGAAGAGCGTTACGAGTACTACGAAGCCCTGTCCCAGTACCCGGGCAAGATCAAGCTGTTCAAGACCATCCAGGCCAAAGACCTGTGGCGCAAAATGCTGTCCATGCTGTTTGAAACCGGCCACCCATGGCTGACCTTCAAAGACCCGTGCAACCTGCGCAGCCCGCAGCAGCACGTGGGCGTGGTCCACAGCTCGAACCTGTGCACCGAGATCACCTTGAACACCAACAAGGACGAGATCGCCGTTTGCAACCTGGGCTCGATCAACCTGCCGAACCACATCACCAACGGCAAGCTGGACACCGCCAAGCTGGAACGCACCGTGAACACCGCCGTTCGCATGCTCGATAACGTTATCGACATCAACTACTACTCGGTGCCACAAGCGAAGAACTCCAACTTCAAGCACCGTCCGGTTGGCCTGGGCATCATGGGCTTCCAGGATGCGCTGTACCTGCAGCACATTCCGTACGGTTCCGATGCGGCTGTCGAGTTCGCCGACAAGTCCATGGAAGCGGTCAGCTACTACGCGATCCAGGCTTCCTGCGACCTGGCCGACGAGCGCGGCGCCTACGAGACGTTCCAGGGTTCGCTGTGGTCCAAAGGCATCCTGCCGCTGGATTCGCAACAGATCCTGATCGAGCAACGTGGCCAGAAGTACATCGACGTTGACCTGAACGAATCCCTGGATTGGGCACCGGTTCGTGCCCGCGTGCAGAAAGGCATTCGTAACTCCAACATCATGGCCATCGCGCCGACCGCGACCATCGCCAACATCACTGGCGTGTCGCAGTCGATCGAACCGACCTACCAGAACCTCTACGTGAAATCGAACCTGTCGGGCGAATTCACCGTGATCAACCCGTACCTGGTTCGCGACCTGAAGGCTCGCGGTCTGTGGGACTCGGTCATGATCAACGACCTGAAGTACTACGACGGTTCAGTGCAGCAGATCGAACGCATCCCGCAAGAACTCAAAGAGCTCTACGCCACCGCGTTCGAAGTGGACACCAAGTGGATCGTTGACGCGGCCAGCCGTCGTCAGAAGTGGATCGACCAGGCTCAGTCCCTGAACCTGTACATCGCCGGCGCATCGGGCAAGAAGCTGGACGTGACCTACCGCATGGCCTGGTACCGTGGTCTGAAAACCACTTACTACCTCCGTGCCCTGGCCGCGACCAGCACCGAGAAGTCGACCATCAACACCGGCAAGCTGAACGCTGTTTCCAGCGGCGGCAACCACGGTGAAGATTCGGTCCTGGCCGCTCCGGCCGGTCCTGCTCCAGTGCCGAAGGCTTGCGCCATCGACGAGCCGGATTGCGAAGCTTGCCAATAAGCTGAGCCGGTAGGCGCTGCAAGGCGCCTTACCTGAAACCCCCGATCAGTCCTCTGGATTGTCGGGGGTTTTCTTTTGTCTGGCGCAAAGGGTTGTCTGGTCTGACGCCTTCGCGGGCAAGCCTCGCTCCTACAGGCTCTACGTCGTCCACGTGATCGACACAAAACCTGTAGGAGCGAGGCTGCCCGCGAAGAGGCCTGCCCGATCACCACAGAATCCGCGCCCGGACAAAAACCCCGGGCATAAAAAAACCCCTCTTGCGAGGGGTTCTTTATGCCGCGCGTTCCAGCATCAGGTCATCTGAATGATGGTCTGCATGATGGTGCTCTGGGTGGAGATGGTCTTGGCGTTCGCCTGGTAGTTGCTTTGCGCCTTGATCAGGTTGACCAGTTCGTTGGTCAGGTTGACGTTGGACTCTTCCAGGGAGTTGGACTGGATCGAGCCCAGGGTGCCGGTTTCCGGAGCGTCGTAGCCCGGGATACCCGAGGCGAAGGTCTCTTTCCAGCTGGTGCCGCCGACCGCCTGCAAGCCTTGTTCGTTGGTGAAGCTGGCCAGCGCAACCTGGCCGATGGCCTTGTTCTGGTTGTTGCTGAAGTTGGCGAACAAGGTGCCGGTGCCGTCGATGGTCAGGTTGGTGATCTGGCCGGTAGCGTAACCATCCTGGGTCGGAATCGTGCGCGAGGTGTCCGCGTTGTACTGGGTGGTCTTGCCCATGGAAATGGTAATGCCAGCCGGGTTGGCACCGGCGCCGTTGGCCGTCCAGGTGCCGTTGGTCACGGTGCCTGGCACCCAGCCTGTCATTTTCAGGTCACTGCTGATAGTCGGGAGCGTAGCCGGCGGGACCGGCGGCGTGCTCACCTGCAGCAAATTGCCATTGGTGTCGAATGTCAGCGTCGAGGCGATCGGCGGGGTAGCAGGGTCGGTTGGATCACTGCCCGTCGCATCCGGGTTACGACCGTCCACCAGGGTGTAGACCTTCCAGGTATTGGCACCGGTTTTCACCACGTACTGATCCATCGGGTGCATGTTGCCCTGACTGTCATAGATCGGGGTGGTGAACTGCTTGGTGAAAGATGCCGATTTGGTCGGGTCGAATGGAACCCCCGTGGCCGCTGTGTTATCGACCGGCAAGGACGTCGAGTTCAAGTTAATCGACGAAGTCACCACCGTCGTGGTCTTCGGTGCCAGGTTCGAGGTGTCGAGTTTCAGGTCAGTCAACACGCCGTTAATGATCTTGCCGTTGGCATCCACGCCATAGCCTTGCAGGCGGGACGTCTGGTCGCTGTTGGTGATGAAACCGTCCTTGTCGACCTTGAACGTACCGTTACGGGTGTACGACAACGAACCGCTATTGCTCAGGGTGAAGAAACCCGAGCCGTTGATGCCCATGTCCAGCACGTTGCCCGTGTTGTTGACGTCACCCTGGGTGAACTGCTGGGAAACGTTGGACAGGCGCACGCCGCTGCCAACCACCTTGGTGCCGCTGCCGAGCTTGGTCGCCGAGTAGACGTCTTCAAACTCTGCGCGAGAGGATTTGAAACCGGTGGTCGCCACGTTGGCGATGTTGTTACCGGTCACATCCAGTTGTTTGTTGGCTGCATAGAGACCGCTAAGGCCGATATTGAAAGACATATTCCACTCCTTTGTGCCGTGTTAGTCGGCTCTATATACCAATGGTTTGAACTTTGGACAGGGCAACCGGGCCCAGGCCTGCGAGGTTGAGCATCAGCTCGCCGCCCGTCTGGCTGAGGGTCACACTGTTGACGGTCGCCGGCAGGTACACCGCCAGGTCCGTCGCCTTGCCGTCGATCGGCGTACTGGCCTTGATGGTGTAGGCGCCGACCGGAACGGCAGTGCCGCTCGAATCCTTGCCATCCCATGTGAAGCTGGAGTTGCCGACGGCTCGGGAGCCCAGGTCGATGGTTCTGACGGTCTTGCCGTCTTTGTCGGCAATGGTCACGGTGCCGCTGGCGATCGACGAGGTCAGGTTCACCGAGCCGTTGACAGGCTTGGTCGGATCATCGATCTGGATATTGTTGGTCTGCACGATCACGGAACGGCCCACCAGGGAGGAAGCCTGCAATGCCTGCGAAGAGTTGTAGTTGCCGGCAATCGAGCTGACCGTGTCGTTCAGCGTGGTGATGCCTTCCAGGCTGCTGAACTGCGCCAACTGCGCCACGAACGCACTGTTGTCCTGCGGATCCAGCGGGTTCTGGTTTTTGAGTTGGGTCACCAGCAATTGCAGGAACGCATCTTTGCCCAGCGTCTGGCTACCGGTGGCGCTGTTGGTCGCCGAAGCAATGCCGCCCGCCGTGGAGTTGCTGGTCTTGACCGACGAGTTCGCCAGAATGTCGTTAATGCTCAGGCCGCTGGTGGAATCGGTAACACTCATCTGAGTCGCCCCTTATCACTGACCGAGGGTCAGGACCTTCTGCATCATGGTTTTGGCGGTGTTCATCATTTCGGCATTGGTCTGGAACGAACGGCTCGCGGAAATCATGTCGGCCATTTCTTCGACGACGTTGACGTTCGGGTAGTAGACGTAGCCCTTGGCGTCGGCAGCCGGATGGTTCGGCTCGTAGCGCGCGTCAAGGTTGCTCTGGTCTTCGACCACGCCCAGCACTTGCACGCCTTGGCCGGCGGCGTCCTGGTTCTGGAACAGCGAATCGCTGCCGCCGCTCTGGCCGCCCTGGAACATGGTGGCGAACACCGGGTGACGGGCGCGGTAGGTCTGGTCGATGCTCGACGAGACGGTTTCGGCGTTGGCGATGTTCGAAGCGACGGTGTTCAGACGAGTCGTCTGGGCACTCATGCCGCTACCGGCGATGTTGAAAACACTGGCGAGGGACATGACTTACTCTCCACGCAGGGCTGAAACCAGCCCTTTGAATTTGCTGTTGAGCAGGGTGAAGCTGGCCTGGAAGCCGACCGCGTTTTCCGCGTAGTTCGACTGTTCCAGTTGCGCGTCCACGGTGTTCTGGTCGATCGACGGTTGCATCGGCGTGCGATACAACAGCGACTCGTCGCCATTGCCCAGGCCTTGCGCTTCGATATGACGGCTGTTGGTCATGTTCAAGGCGAAAGAACCGCTCTTGGTTTTCTCGTTCTGTGCGGCAAGCACTTTGGAGAAGTCCAGATCCCGAGCCTTGTAGTTCGGGGTGTCGGCGTTAGCGATGTTGTTGGCCAGGACTTCAGCACGCTGGGCGCGGAAGCCCAGGGCTTGTTCGTGGATACCGAGCGCTTTATCGAAGCTGATGCTCATGTCGGGAAACCTTCGGGTGACCTGATTTTTCGTAACTTGAACATAGCAAGCGGCGTGCCAATTCAAAAAACCCCGTAAACCGGGGCTTTGCGGGCATCGGCAAAGCGGCAATGCCAGAAAAGCGGCAACGGGTTTCCGCCGCCTGCCGCTTTTCTGCCGCTTTCCCACGGCCAACACCGATTCAATTGCAGGAGCGAGGCTTGCCCGCGAAAGCGTTGGGTCAGTCAATGATGATGCTGTCTGGCACATCGCCTTCACGGGCAAGCCTCGCTCCTACGTCATGCAAAAGCAGCACGCATAAAAAAGGAGCCCCTGAGGGCTCCGTTTTTATGCGCGCTGCTTTTGCATCACTTCGCCTGGTAAATGATCCCCGGGCTGCACTGGACCATCTGGTAATGATCCGGCAAACCGTTCAACGCTTCAGAAGCGCCAAGAAACAGATAACCGCCCGGCTTCAACGTGCTGTGGATGCGCAACAGGATGTCCTTCTTCACCTCGGCGGAAAAGTAGATCAGCACGTTGCGGCAGAACACGATGTCGAACTTGCCCAGGGCCGCGTAGCTGTCCAGCAGGTTGAACGAGCGAAACTCCACCCGGCTCTTGATCGGCGCCTTGATCGCCCAGCGGCCCGGCCCTTTCGGGTCGAAGAAACGCTGCAGGCGTTCGGGCGACAGACCGCGGCCGATCGCCAGGCTGTCGTACTCGCCGGTCTTGCAGTTGGTCAACATGGTGCCGGACAAATCGGTGGCAACGATCTGCGCCCCCATCTTCAACTGGCCCATGTTGGTCCGCTCGAACTCGTCGATCGACATCGACAGCGAATACGGTTCCTGACCCGACGAACACGCCGCCGACCAGATCCGCAGGCGTTGGCCGGGAGCCGCCTTGATGGCTTCGGGCAGCACCTTGTTCTTCAAGACTTCAAACGGATAGGTGTCACGAAACCACAGGGTCTCGTTGGTCGTCATGGCATCCACCACCATTTCGCGCAAACCACTGCGCGGCTGGGTCTGGATGCGCTGGACCAGCTCACCCAGGGATTTGATGCCCTGCTGTTCCATCAGTTTGTTGAGACGGCTCGAAACCAGGTACTGCTTGTTTTCACCGAGCAAAATGCCACAGGCTTTCTCCAGGAAGACCCGGAACTGTTCGAAATCCAAATTACCTGTAGACAAAGATACCGCCTCTTAAATCGTGTTGACCGCCAGGGGCAGAAGGCCCCTAGCTGATATCTGCTGCTTTGATCCGGTCGACTACCCGGGATGCCAGGTCATCAGGACGGAATTTGGCAAGGAAGTCATCAGCACCGACTTTCTTGACCATCGCCTGATTGAACACACCCGACAACGAAGTATGCAGGATGATATGAAGCTTTTGCATGCGAGGGTCGCTGCGGATCTCGGCCGTCAGGGTGTACCCGTCCATCTCCGGCATCTCGATGTCGGAAATCATCATCAGGAACTCTTCTTCCGGCTTCTTGCCCTCATCGACCAGCTTGCGCAGGTAATCCAGCGCCTGTCGACCGTCGTTCAACGCCACCACTTCGACGCCGACCGTTTGCAGGCAACGCGAGACCTGCTTGCGCGCCACCGACGAGTCATCGACCGTCAACACCCGCAAGGACAACGCCTTGTGCTGGGTTTCGACATCGACCACACCCACCGAGATCGCTTCCGGTGTCGGCGCCACTTCCGCCAGGATCTTCTCGACGTCGATGATTTCGACTAACTGATTGTCGACCCGAGTCACAGCCGTGAGGTAATGATCGCGTCCAGTGCCCTTGGGTGGCGGATGAATCTCCTCCCAGTTCATGTTGACGATGCGCTCTACCGAACGGACCAGGAAACCCTGGGTCTTGGTGTTGTACTCCGTGATGATCACGAAGGGATTGCTTTGGTCGAGCAACCGACCGGAACCAGTGGCCATCGCCAGGTCCAGGATCGGAATGGTCGCCCCACGAATATTTGCCACACCGCACACGACGGGACTGGACTTGGGCATCAAGGTCAGTTTGGGGCATTGCAGCACCTCACGAACCTTGAACACGTTGATGCCATACAGCTGCTGACCGTCGAGACGGAACAACAACAGCTCCAGGCGATTCTGCCCTACCAGTTGCGTGCGCTGGTTTACCGAATCCATTACACCAGCCATGCCCAGACTCCTACACCAACAACGCTAAGTTGTGTTGCGACGCACATTCATCACTAAACGGCACGGCGCTTGCTTTTTAACCCGTATGAACGAACAAACGACATTTTTCCGACGCCTGACATCAACCTACCGCAATTTGCTGTGCGTGGTGTCGGCCGTTTGCTTATTTCCTGTTGGCAGCCCTGCCGTTGCTGACGCGGTTACCTTGCCTGATATGCTTATCGGCGTGACTCAGGGCTTTCTTGAATTCACCGTAGAAGACTATCTGGCCACCAGTCAAACGGAAGGCCGCTACGAAATCGAGGTCAAGCAGCTCGATCCACGCCTGCGCATGCCCATGTGCGACAAGGAATTGACAGCCACACTGGAGAGCCCGGCGACCCCGATTGGCCGGGTCACGGTCAAGGTTCGCTGTGAGGGTAGTTCCCCGTGGACCGTGTTCGTACCCGCTCAAGTGCGCCTGTTTCGGGACGTTGTGATCACCACCCGCCCCCTCAAGCGCGCCGGGATTATCGAACCCGGCGACGTTGCTATGCGCGAGCGGGACATCAGCCTGATCAACCAGGGCTATTTCACCTCGGTTGACCAGGCCATCGGGCAAAAACTTACCCGACCAACGGTCGGCGATCAGGTCATTACCCTGGTCCATCTGGAACAGGCTGAAGTGGTGCGCAAGGGCGACCAGGTGGTGATTACCGCCCGCAGTGGTACGCTCAGTGTGCGGATGCCGGGTGAAGCGCTGTCCAATGGCGGCCTGGCCGAGCAAATACGGGTCAAAAACCTCAACTCCATGCGGGTCATCAAGGCGCAAGTCACCGCGCCGGGCCAAGTGGAAGTGCCCATGTAGAGGTCAAGCTATGGCGCTCTGGCAGGTGGTTACCTAAACTGTGCCCATGCAGCGCTGGCGCATGCAGCTCATTGCACAAATGAGCCTAAAGTTTTCGCAGGTATTGCCGAAAACATGGCAAGCGTCCAAATACCCAGAGGTTTTTTTATCATGGTCATTGATTTCAGCCGTTTGAACAGCTCCTCGTCACTTACGGGCAGTACACGTACCAGCGTTGCCAAGGAAACCGCCGACGCCGGCAAATCCGCGCCGCTGAATACCCCGGCCGAACAGGCCAGTACCGTCAAAAGCGGGGAATCGGTACATCTCAGCAATGAGGCTCAACAGTTGCAGAAGGTCACTGACAAGCTGCGCGATCAGCCTGCCGTCGACAACGCCCGTGTGGCCGAGTTGAAAGCAGCGATTGCCGATGGCAGCTATAAAGTCGACAGCAGCCGTGTAGCCAGCAAACTGCTCAACTTCGAAGCCCAGCGCTAGGCCCACCGCCTGCGCCAGGCTTTTGGACGCTTAAAACCCAAGGCCAGCCATGCACGACACTAATCTACTGCAACTGATCACCGACGACTTTGCTCCAGCGCAACGCTTGCTGGAGTTACTGCAAACCGAGTCCCTCGCCTTGCACGGTCGCGACATGCCACTGCTCGAAGAGATTCTGGCGCAGAAACAGGCATTGATCATTTTGCTCGAACAGCATGGCCGCAAGCGCAGCGAAATCCTCGCCAGCCTCAGCCTGCCCACCGATCGCAGTGGCCTGGAGCAACTTGCCAGCCATTCCAGCATCGGCGATGAGTTGCTGGCGCAGGGCGATGTACTGACCGATCTTCTGGCTCAATGCCAGGCGGCCAACGCCAAGAATGGCCAGTCGATCCTGATGCAACAGGCCGCCACGGCCAATCAGCTGAAAATCCTCACCGGTGGCGAACCTCCAGCGCTCTATGATGCACGCGGCGCAACCGCGAAGATGGCAAAGCCACGTCCGCTCAGTCAGGCCTGACCCCCGTCCATGAGCACGCCCTATCAAGACGCGAAACATACTGGCAGAATGCCCGCCAGTAGTCATATTTTGTCTGGAGATTGATGAACCGTGTTCAATGCCTCAAGCGCGGAAGACGCTCCGCAACCACCCAAGGTGCTCACCACACCCCTGGAAATCTCCGGCAACCTGCGCCAGCTGCAAGACAGCCATGATCCGCTGATCATCACGTTCCATGAGCGCAGCCAGCGCTTCCAGAGCTATCTGGTGGACATCGACCGTGACAGCAACATGATGGCGCTGGATGAAATGATCCCCCGCGATGGTGAACGCTTCCTGCTGGCCGGTGAACCGTTCAAGGTCGAAGGCTTTCATGACGGTGTACGCATTGCCTGGGACAGCAACGGTCCGCTGACCATCGACGAGTCCGGCGGTGGCCGCTGCTACCGTGGCGCGCTGCCGTCCGAAGTGGTTTACCACCAACGTCGCAACGCCTTCCGCGCCGCATTGAAGCTGGCACAGTTGGTCAACGTCGAACTGGGTGGCGAAAAGCTCAAGTCACCAATCAACGGCAAGTTGCTGGACATCTCCGCCACCGGCTGCAAGCTGCGCTTCGAAGGCGATATCACCTCCAGCCTGCAACTGGGCCAGGTCTACGACCGGTTCGTCGCTGCCCTGCCCTTTGGCAGCATGACCGCCCCGGTTGAACTGCGTTACCTGCACTTCGAAGAAAGAATCTCCACCACCTTCGCCGGCGTGCGCTTTCACAACATGAGCGGCCTGGTGCAACGGCAGGTCGAGCGCTTCGTCTACCAGCTGCAACGCGAAGCCCGGCGCTTCGACAAAGACGACATGTGACCACGCCGCGTCAATAAAAAACGGGCAGTCCCTTGCGGTGACTGCCCGTTTTTTTATGCCTCGATGTTAAGGCCTGGCCTCGGTAAAGCTTTGCTCGCGACCAGCGTCCGGGTCTTCGGGATCGTGGGGATCTGTCGGATCTTCCGGGGTCGGATCGGGTTCGGGTTCAGGCTCTGGTTCCGGCTCGATTGGATTCTGCATCTGGTCTTGCACCACCTGCTCATCGACCCGAGGATCGAGGGCTGCCACCAGCGGCGAACTGGACATACTGTCGGGCATGGCCACGTGGTGCAGCGGTGCATCGTCGACCACATGCAGGTTAGTCACCGCTTTCGGGCGAATCCGCCACACCAGCACCAACGCGAAGAAACTGAAGAAGGCGTACAGCATGTGGCTGCCGAACAGCTTCATCAGCACCCCCGCCACCAGCGGCCCGATACTGGCGCCGACACCGTAGGTCACCAGCAGCATCGCCGTCAGTGACACCCGACGATCACCCTCGACGTGGTCATTGGAAAACGCCACCGCCAGCGGATACAGGCAGAACTGCACCAACGAACAAAGGAACCCGGCGATAAACAGCACCTCCAGCGGCACCTCCGTCATGATCGCCAGCGGCAACGCGGCCACGGCCAGGCACAAGGCGAAGCAGCGGATCAGCAGCGCCCGGTCGTACCGATCGGACAACCAGCCCAACGGCCACTGCACCACCAGCCCGGCAAAAATGCAGCTACCCATGAACAGACCGACCTGCTCGGTGGACAGCCCCTGCTGCGAGGCATACAGCGGCGCCAGGCCGTAGAACGACCCGACGATCAACCCCGCGCCCAACACCGTGCTCAACGACTGTGGCACGCGCTTGATGAAGAACCGTGGCTCCATCGGTGCCGGATGCAAAGGCGCCGGGTGAATGCGTCGAGTCAGGGCCACCGGCACCAGGCACAACGCGAAACACAGGGCGACCAGCATCAGCAGTTCCAGACCGAGCGCCGGGTGCAGGACCAGGATCAACTGACCCAACACCAGCCCCAGGTACGAGGCAATCATGTAGCCACTGAACACCAGGCCGCGCTGCTTGGCCTCTGCCTGCTCGTTGAGCCAGCTTTCGATCACCATGTACTGGCACATCATGCCCAGGCCGACGATGACCCGCAGGAACAGCCAGGCGGGCAACCAGTCGATCAAGCCGTGACCCAACACCGCCGCGCCGACAATCCCGGCACACGCCGCGTAAGCGCGGATATGCCCGACCCGGGCAATCAATCGGTGACCGATCTTGCCGCCCAGCACCAGGCCGAAATAGTTGGCGGCCATCAACGCACCGACCCACAGACCATCCACATGGTCGGCGGCCAGGCGCAGGGCCAGATAAGTACTTAACAAGCCCGAGCCGATCAACATCATCAGCGAGGCGAAATACAGCGCTCGAAAGGATTTCCAGATTTGGCGCATCGGCGTTCCGAGCGGCTCCTTGCAGTGGGATCGGGCTATCGAAAACGATAGCCCGTAGACGACGGATCGTCAGGCCTGGGCTGCTAAAACACGCCGTTCCCAGGGAGTAATTTCATCAAAGAAGCTGGTCAACTCCATGGACTTCGAAGCGATGTAGCCTTCGATGAACTCCTTGCCGAACAGTTCCATCGCCAATTGACTACGTTTCAGACGTTCGAGGGCCGCATGCAAGGTACATGGCAACGAAAGATTATCCGGCACCACGAATTCACCCTGAATCGGCGCACTCGGTTCCAGCTCGTTTTCGATTCCGTACAACCCCGCAGCCAGGCTCGCAGCGATTGCCAGGTACGGATTGGCATCCGCGCCGGGCAAGCGATTCTCGACCCGTCGAGCCACCGGCGAACTGGCCGGAATGCGCAAACCCGCAGCCCGGTTGTCGTGGGACCAGCAGGCATTATTCGGCGAGGCAAACGGGTGGCACAAACGCTGGTACGAATTGACGTTGGGTGCAAACAACGCGGTGAAGTCTGCCATGCCGGCCTGCTGACCACCGATGAAATGACGGAAGGTTGCCGTCGGTTCACCCGCCTTGTCGCTGAACACGTTACGCCCGCTGCCGATCTCGACGATGCTCTGGTGAATATGCATCGAACTGCCCGGCGTGTGAGCCAATGGCTTGGCCATGCACACCACGGTCAGGCCGTGCTTGAGCGCGACTTCCTTGAGCAGGTGCTTGAACAAAAAGGTCTGGTCGGCCAGCAGCAGCGGATCGCCGTGTAGCAGGTTGATCTCGAACTGACTGACACCCATCTCATGCATGAAGGTGTCGCGGGGCAAGCCCAGGGCCGCCATGCATTCGTAAACTTCACTGAAGAAGGGGCGCAAGCCGTTATTGGAACTGACGCTGAACGCCGAATGACCGTCCTCACGACGGCCATCCAGGCCCAGCGGCGGCTGGAACGGTTGCGTCGGGTCGGGGTTGGGCGCGAAGACAAAGAACTCCAGCTCGGTCGCCACCACCGGCGCCAGGCCTCGCGCGGCATAACGGGCGATGACCGCTTTGAGCTGTCCGCGAGTCGATAGCGACGAGCTTTCTCCGGTCAGTTCGTCCGCATCACAAATAGCGAACGCCCGGGGTTGCTTGCTCCAGGGCAAGCGGTGGATCTGCGCAGGATCCGGCACCAACGCCAGGTCGCCATCATCGCTGCCGTAAAAGCGCGCTGGCGGATAGCCGCCCATGATGCATTGCAGCAGCACACCCCGCGCCATCTGCAACCGTCGCCCTTCGAGAAAACCCTCGGCGGTCATTACTTTGCCCCGTGGTACGCCGTTCAAATCCGGCGTGACACATTCAATCTCATCAATGCCCGTCAATCGCTGAGCGAGTGAACGCTGGCCATCGGTTGTCATGACGCAATCCTTGTTGTTGTGCGAGCCGCGAACGGCGACCCGTACAAAATAGGCTCCGCCCGTTCGGAATATCAAGCAGCGGGAAACAAAAATGCGTAATTGCGTAGAGGCGTGTTCAGGGCAGGTAGAGGCTGAATACGCCACCACCCAGCGGGCCGCCATTGCTGATTCGGGTATAACCACCGACGCCGTTGCGCTGATGCAACGCCGCGATCCGCCCGGCGAAGTACAGGCCAAGGCCGGTGCTGCCGGAGCTGTGGTTGATCCCCTGCACATAATCTGCCTGGCGTTCGATCATCTCCGGCGGATACCCCTCACCGTCGTCGTTGATGGTGATCACCAACTGACCGGCTTCGTCGCTGACCGTGATCAACAGCGCATCCTTGGCATATCGAATCGCGTTGTTGATGCTGTTGGCCAGCACCGAAGCAACCAGCTCCCGGTCGAAGAACCCCAACGGGCTCAGCGGATCGACTTCGTACGTCGCCATGATGCCGCGACTGGCGAACACTTCTTGATGCGCCGCCAATTGCGCTTCAATAAAGTCGTCCAGCTCGTGGTAAGCCGGCTGCAACGGCATCTGGTTGACGCCGAGCTTATACAGCCCGAGCAACTGCACCAGCATGCCGTTGAGGTGGGCGAATTCGAAGTCGATAACGCCCTGCTCTTTGGAATGCTGCTGATCAGGCAAGCGCGCCAGCCATTGGCTGTGCGCCTGCATCAGCATGGCCAGGGAGTTCTTCATGTCGTGCACGGTAGAGGCAATCACCGTGGAGAAATCGAGTGCCTGTTCGCTGTCGCTCATTCGCCAAACGCCTTGCTTCGCAGCTTCTGATAACGGGAAAAACGCGGGTCAGTATCGGGCATCAGGCCGACCGTTTTCAGGCAGGCTCGACACTCTTCAAGTTCCACCGAAGGCGCACTGGCATCAGTGCCATGCAGCAGCGACTGCGCCATGTTCAGCGCAATACTGATGTTCTTCGGTTGCAGCGCGAGGGCTTTGCGGAACACGTCCCGCGCCTCCACCAGGTTGCCGGTCTTGTAGACCCGCACGCCTTGACGGTTGAGGTCGGCCGCCGCGTTACCGGCATTGAGGATGGTCGGGTCGTCGGTCAACTTGGCGATGCCTTGCATCACCGCCGGGTCGTCACCGTAGATCTCGGCACAGTTTTTCAGCATCGAAGCGCCGGCACTGGCCTGTCCGAGCATTTGCAGTTGCTTGGCCACCAGCAGCGCCGCTTCGGCGCTCATGAATTGCTCCATGCCATCGAGGCGCATCATCGCTTGTTCGGTGAGCTTCTCGGCCGTCTCTGCATCGTTGAGCAGCAGGCTGGTGGCTTTCATCAGCCGTGCACGAATCTGCAGGCCGGGGTCGGAGGGATTCTCCTTGGCCACCGCGCTGAGGGTCGTGTTGATTTCCAGGCGGGTCCGAGTGTCCAGACCTTTTTCACTGCCTTTACTGATCAAGGCGTGGGCCAGACCCAGATTGCTTTCCGCATCCTTGAAACGGGACTGCGCGCCCTGAGCCACCGCCTGACGATAGGCTTTGGAAGCGGTTTCAAAATCTTCGTTGGTCATTGCCAACTTACCCAGCAATGCTTGTCGGCGCACCGCCAATGGCGACAGGCGAATGGCTTCCTCCAACACACGCTGGGCGCCCTTGGTATCGCCTTCGGCGACCAATACATCGGCCATGCCGTCATACAGCGCCGGCATCATCGGAAACACCTTCAGCGCCTTCTCGTAGACGCCTTTGGCCTGGCTTACCTGTCCGCGCTTGAACAGCAATTTGCCGAGCCCGGCAAACGCCCAAGGCAAAGGCCGATCAGCAATGATGCTGTCGTAGAGCCGCTCCAGCGCCTCGTTCTGATTCAGGTCGCGCAGGGCATCGGCGCGGTAACGCAGGCACAGCGGCGAATAGCGGATGTCCTGCTTGCACAGCGCGATGCAGGCGTTGAGTACCTCCACCGGTTTGTTACGGTCGAGCGCCTGCAGGATCGGCTTGAGCAAGGTCTTGCGCTGCACCAGCCGCTCCAGACGCTGGGCCAGGCCGGAGCGGTTGAACGGTTTGGTCAGGTACGCGTCGGGTTCGTGCTCCAGGGCACTGAGCACCATCGCCTGACTGGTCTCGGCGGTGACCATGACGAATACACTTTCATGGCTGATCAGCTTCTCGATCATCAGGTCCTCGAGCACCTGCTGACCGTTCTTCTTGCCATCACCCAGGTGAAAATCCTGCAAGATGAAATCGTAGGACTTCTGCGCACACATGCGCAGCGCCTGTTCACCGGTATCAGCGGTGTCGACATCCTTGACGCCCAGTTCTCGCAGCATGGACCTGACGGAGCTGCGGAAATCCGAGAAATCATCGACGATCAGAAAACTCTTTTGGTGATACGACAGCATCGAAGATTTCCAGGCAATTTAAGAAGAACAACCCAAAGACAGATACACAGCTACGCCGCCCCTTCAGGCGCGCAGATGATAACGGCAGGCCAAAGGCTATCAAGCGATTTCTCTAGTTGCCGCAAGCAAAGAGAACAGCGACCCTTCGGGTTATCGGCCAGTAGTGGCGTTCCCTTGAAGCGGCGAGCGTATAAACGTGCATTTGGCTGCGTCGACGCGGGCCTTGATGCACACTTGGGTGGCGACGTACTTACTCTTTGAACTCAAGGTCTGATTACTGTGTACACCAAAGGACGCTGTATTTTGTCCGTTTGTGTTCTGCTGGCTACTGAGCATGCACTGGCGGCTGGAATGGACTGTACGAAAGCGGCGAGCGCCGTAGAGAAAACCATCTGCGCCCATACCGGGCTGTATGGACTGGATACTCAAATGGGATCGGCTTATCGGAGCCTGGTCAAAGTCCAGCCCGAACTGAAAACCGCTCAGCGTGCCTGGCTGAAAATCCGTGACCAGTGTGCTGAAAACGTGGAGTGCCTCGATCAGCGCTACCGTGAGCGCTTGCAGGTACTGCAAAAGCAATGGAGTGAAGCGGTCATCTACACACCTGATGACGTCGATAGGTTGGTCTCAGAGGACTTGCGGCAAGCCATACAAAAAGCAGGCACCGTCGATGCTGAGTTCCCGTTGGGAAAGATATTGGACTCACTTGCGGTCAAAACAGATACCACTGACTTTTCAGACGTGGCGGATGACGACAACGCTGCCGACGAGTATCACTTTCCGAAGACGATCCCGGCGGGTGTGACGCCAGACGAGTGGAAGGCTTTGACCGCCTCTAAAATCAGGGGAGAAGACGGCAATAGTTCTTATACCTTGATAGACCTGGACGGCGATGGACTGCGAGACCTTATCGTTGATAACTACACAGGCGGTACCGGGTTATTTTCTTTTATAGAAACGTTTCGCCGTTCCGGAGATGTATTTGTCAGAAGGACACTGGCTTTCGACTCTGAAGCCAACTCCGACAGCGCTCTCCTCTCCCTTAATGATCGCGGTGCAAACCAGTCCGTCAGCTGGATAAAGGCTCGTGGACGCATTTATGCAGCCTACCGGAACAGCTACTACGGTGTTGATCACCTCTATCTTCTTGCCCCATTGAAGCTTAACGGCGCAGTCCCTACTGTGAGCGTTAACTACCGCTATAAGCTAACTATTCCCAAGACACAAAAAGATGAAACCAGCGGCGCCACTGTTTCGTTGGACGCCGCGCTGCATAAAGCACTCACCCAAGCTTTGGGTAGCGTGAACAGAACCGAAGCAAAAGATATAGGCGACCAGAGTCACCCGCTCTGCCCTATTCCTCCAAGCGGCGAAGGTGACAGTACTTATTACAGCTATGGCCCTGGGCATTACAGCTTCGAAATAGTCGGTGACATGCCTGTGATGATTGATGGGCAATGCTATATCGGGAGGATGATGGATTGGTTTGGAGGATATAACGTCGAGCATGGACTACACGCGCAACTGCTACTTCGCAAACCAGATCCCGAGATTACCGAACGTAGCTATCAGGTGAATGGGCGACGGCGTATGACCGATGTGATGACTTCGATCGACAAAGTCGAAGGGGACAATGGCAACTAGTTAGTACAACAGGCGCAAAAAAGCCCCACCAGAAGATCTCTGAGTGGGGCTTTTTTATTACAGCCACTTTTTCGAGGGCAAAAACAAAACCCCTACCTGCATACGCAGATAGGGGTTTCGGAATTTAATCTTGACGATGACCTACTCTCACATGGGGAAACCCCACACTACCATCGGCGATGCATCGTTTCACTGCTGAGTTCGGGATGGGATCAGGTGGTTCCAATGCTCTATGGTCGTCAAGAAATTCGGGTACTGAGTCGCGGCCAGCTGGCCTCGCTTCAGCAAATTGGGTATGTGATAGCCTTCGGTGTTTTGTGAGTCTTTCGAACTTTCGGTTCGTTTCGTCTTCACACACCGCAATCTGCTCTTTCGACGCAAATTGCTTGGGTGTTATATGGTCAAGCCTCACGGGCAATTAGTATTGGTTAGCTCAACGCCTCACAGCGCTTACACACCCAACCTATCAACGTCGTAGTCTTCGACGGCCCTTCAGGGGACTCAAGGTCCCAGTGAGATCTCATCTTGAGGCTAGTTTCCCGCTTAGATGCTTTCAGCGGTTATCTATTCCGAACATAGCTACCCGGCAATGCCACTGGCGTGACAACCGGAACACCAGAGGTTCGTCCACTCCGGTCCTCTCGTACTAGGAGCAGCCCCTCTCAAATCTCAAACGTCCACGGCAGATAGGGACCGAACTGTCTCACGACGTTCTAAACCCAGCTCGCGTACCACTTTAAATGGCGAACAGCCATACCCTTGGGACCGGCTTCAGCCCCAGGATGTGATGAGCCGACATCGAGGTGCCAAACACCGCCGTCGATATGAACTCTTGGGCGGTATCAGCCTGTTATCCCCGGAGTACCTTTTATCCGTTGAGCGATGGCCCTTCCATACAGAACCACCGGATCACTAAGACCTACTTTCGTACCTGCTCGACGTGTCTGTCTCGCAGTCAAGCGCGCTTTTGCCTTTATACTCTACGACCGATTTCCGACCGGTCTGAGCGCACCTTCGTACTCCTCCGTTACTCTTTAGGAGGAGACCGCCCCAGTCAAACTACCCACCATACACTGTCCTCGATCCGGATAACGGACCTGAGTTAGAACCTCAAAGTTGCCAGGGTGGTATTTCAAGGTTGGCTCCACGCGAACTGGCGTCCACGCTTCAAAGCCTCCCACCTATCCTACACAAGCAAATTCAAAGTCCAGTGCAAAGCTATAGTAAAGGTTCACGGGGTCTTTCCGTCTAGCCGCGGATACACTGCATCTTCACAGCGATTTCAATTTCACTGAGTCTCGGGTGGAGACAGCGCCGCCATCGTTACGCCATTCGTGCAGGTCGGAACTTACCCGACAAGGAATTTCGCTACCTTAGGACCGTTATAGTTACGGCCGCCGTTTACCGGGGCTTCGATCAAGAGCTTCGCGTTAGCTAACCCCATCAATTAACCTTCCGGCACCGGGCAGGCGTCACACCCTATACGTCCACTTTCGTGTTTGCAGAGTGCTGTGTTTTTAATAAACAGTCGCAGCGGCCTGGTATCTTCGACCGGCATGGGCTTACGCAGTAAATGCTTCACCCTCACCGGCGCACCTTCTCCCGAAGTTACGGTGCCATTTTGCCTAGTTCCTTCACCCGAGTTCTCTCAAGCGCCTTGGTATTCTCTACCCAACCACCTGTGTCGGTTTGGGGTACGGTTCCTGGTTACCTGAAGCTTAGAAGCTTTTCTTGGAAGCATGGCATCAACCACTTCGTGTTCTAAAAGAACACTCGTCATCAGCTCTCGGCCTTAGAATCCCGGATTTACCTAAGATTCCAGCCTACCACCTTAAACTTGGACAACCAACGCCAAGCTGGCCTAGCCTTCTCCGTCCCTCCATCGCAATAACCAGAAGTACAGGAATATTAACCTGTTTTCCATCGACTACGCTTTTCAGCCTCGCCTTAGGGACCGACTAACCCTGCGTCGATTAACGTTGCGCAGGAAACCTTGGTCTTTCGGCGTGGGTGTTTTTCACACCCATTGTCGTTACTCATGTCAGCATTCGCACTTCTGATACCTCCAGCAAGCTTCTCAACTCACCTTCACAGGCTTACAGAACGCTCCTCTACCGCATCACCTAAGTGATACCCGTAGCTTCGGTGTATGGTTTGAGCCCCGTTACATCTTCCGCGCAGGCCGACTCGACTAGTGAGCTATTACGCTTTCTTTAAAGGGTGGCTGCTTCTAAGCCAACCTCCTAGCTGTCTAAGCCTTCCCACATCGTTTCCCACTTAACCATAACTTTGGGACCTTAGCTGACGGTCTGGGTTGTTTCCCTTTTCACGACGGACGTTAGCACCCGCCGTGTGTCTCCCATGCTCGGCACTTGTAGGTATTCGGAGTTTGCATCGGTTTGGTAAGTCGGGATGACCCCCTAGCCGAAACAGTGCTCTACCCCCTACAGTGATACATGAGGCGCTACCTAAATAGCTTTCGAGGAGAACCAGCTATCTCCGAGCTTGATTAGCCTTTCACTCCGATCCACAGGTCATCCGCTAACTTTTCAACGGTAGTCGGTTCGGTCCTCCAGTTAGTGTTACCCAACCTTCAACCTGCCCATGGATAGATCGCCCGGTTTCGGGTCTATTCCCAGCGACTAGACGCCCTATTAAGACTCGCTTTCGCTACGCCTCCCCTATTCGGTTAAGCTCGCCACTGAAAATAAGTCGCTGACCCATTATACAAAAGGTACGCAGTCACCCAACAAAGTGGGCTCCCACTGCTTGTACGCATACGGTTTCAGGATCTATTTCACTCCCCTCTCCGGGGTTCTTTTCGCCTTTCCCTCACGGTACTAGTTCACTATCGGTCAGTCAGTAGTATTTAGCCTTGGAGGATGGTCCCCCCATATTCAGACAAAGTTTCTCGTGCTCCGTCCTACTCGATTTCATGACTAAGAGATTTTCGCGTACAGGGCTATCACCCACTATGGCCGCACTTTCCAGAGCGTTCCGCTAATCTCAAAGCCACTTAAGGGCTAGTCCCCGTTCGCTCGCCACTACTAAGGGAATCTCGGTTGATTTCTTTTCCTCAGGGTACTTAGATGTTTCAGTTCCCCTGGTTCGCTTCTTAAGCCTATGTATTCAGCTTAAGATACCTAACTTATGTTAGGTGGGTTCCCCCATTCAGACATCTCCGGATCAAAGTCTGTTTGCCGACTCCCCGAAGCTTTTCGCAGGCTACCACGTCTTTCATCGCCTCTGACTGCCAAGGCATCCACCGTATGCGCTTCTTCACTTGACCATATAACCCCAAGCAATCTGGTTATACTGTGAAGACGACATTCGCCGAAAATTCGAATTTCTCAATTAAGAGAACTCACAAATTTTACCTTAGCCTGATCCGTTACCAGTGAAAGTAACGTTCAGTCTATCTTTCTATCACATACCCAAATTTTTAAAGAACGATCTAATCAAAGACTAGAAATCAACATTCATCACCGTCTTGGTGGAATGCTCATTTCTAAGCTTTCAACAATCAGAAGCAGTAGTGGTGGAGCCAAACGGGATCGAACCGTTGACCTCCTGCGTGCAAGGCAGGCGCTCTCCCAGCTGAGCTATGGCCCCGTATTTCTACAGGCGTTTCCCACACAAGCAAAATTGGTGGGTCTGGGCAGATTCGAACTGCCGACCTCACCCTTATCAGGGGTGCGCTCTAACCAACTGAGCTACAGACCCAATTTCGGGCTGCTTCTTTATCGTCTTCTTCAATGAATCAAGCAATTCGTGTGGGAACTTATGGAGCAGCTGATGTCGTCGATTAAGGAGGTGATCCAGCCGCAGGTTCCCCTACGGCTACCTTGTTACGACTTCACCCCAGTCATGAATCACACCGTGGTAACCGTCCCCCCGAAGGTTAGACTAGCTACTTCTGGTGCAACCCACTCCCATGGTGTGACGGGCGGTGTGTACAAGGCCCGGGAACGTATTCACCGCGACATTCTGATTCGCGATTACTAGCGATTCCGACTTCACGCAGTCGAGTTGCAGACTGCGATCCGGACTACGATCGGTTTTCTGGGATTAGCTCCACCTCGCGGCTTGGCAACCCTCTGTACCGACCATTGTAGCACGTGTGTAGCCCAGGCCGTAAGGGCCATGATGACTTGACGTCATCCCCACCTTCCTCCGGTTTGTCACCGGCAGTCTCCTTAGAGTGCCCACCTTAACGTGCTGGTAACTAAGGACAAGGGTTGCGCTCGTTACGGGACTTAACCCAACATCTCACGACACGAGCTGACGACAGCCATGCAGCACCTGTCTCAATGTTCCCGAAGGCACCAATCTATCTCTAGAAAGTTCATTGGATGTCAAGGCCTGGTAAGGTTCTTCGCGTTGCTTCGAATTAAACCACATGCTCCACCGCTTGTGCGGGCCCCCGTCAATTCATTTGAGTTTTAACCTTGCGGCCGTACTCCCCAGGCGGTCAACTTAATGCGTTAGCTGCGCCACTAAGAGCTCAAGGCTCCCAACGGCTAGTTGACATCGTTTACGGCGTGGACTACCAGGGTATCTAATCCTGTTTGCTCCCCACGCTTTCGCACCTCAGTGTCAGTATTAGTCCAGGTGGTCGCCTTCGCCACTGGTGTTCCTTCCTATATCTACGCATTTCACCGCTACACAGGAAATTCCACCACCCTCTACCATACTCTAGCTCGACAGTTTTGAATGCAGTTCCCAGGTTGAGCCCGGGGATTTCACATCCAACTTAACGAACCACCTACGCGCGCTTTACGCCCAGTAATTCCGATTAACGCTTGCACCCTCTGTATTACCGCGGCTGCTGGCACAGAGTTAGCCGGTGCTTATTCTGTCGGTAACGTCAAAACACTTACGTATTAGGTAAATGCCCTTCCTCCCAACTTAAAGTGCTTTACAATCCGAAGACCTTCTTCACACACGCGGCATGGCTGGATCAGGCTTTCGCCCATTGTCCAATATTCCCCACTGCTGCCTCCCGTAGGAGTCTGGACCGTGTCTCAGTTCCAGTGTGACTGATCATCCTCTCAGACCAGTTACGGATCGTCGCCTTGGTGAGCCATTACCTCACCAACTAGCTAATCCGACCTAGGCTCATCTGATAGCGCAAGGCCCGAAGGTCCCCTGCTTTCTCCCGTAGGACGTATGCGGTATTAGCGTCCGTTTCCGAGCGTTATCCCCCACTACCAGGCAGATTCCTAGGCATTACTCACCCGTCCGCCGCTCGCCACCAGGTACAAGTACCCGTGCTGCCGCTCGACTTGCATGTGTTAGGCCTGCCGCCAGCGTTCAATCTGAGCCATGATCAAACTCTTCAGTTCAAACATCTTTGGGTTTTTAAGAAACCCTAAACTTGGCTCAGCAATCGTTGGTTACATCTTTGATTTCTCGCGGAGTAACTTGTGATGCTGATAATCTTGTTGACTATCAGTCTGACTCCACAAGCACCCACACGAATTGCTTGATTCAGTTGTTAAAGAGCGGTTGGTTAAGATCTTTCGTCTCAACCGAGAGCGCGCATTCTACAGCAGCGCCAGTTACTGTCAAGCGGTTATTTTCAGAAGCTTTCAAAGTTTCCTTTGCAACTTCAACCACTTGCGCTTCCGATCTCTCGTTAGCGGGAGGCGAATTCTACAGCGTTACTCGCCGCTGTCAACACCTCTTTTGTTCCGCTTTCGACCGAGAAGATCGAACCGTCAATCGAGCCAAACCACACCGCTCAATCAACTCCTTCTGGGCTTCGATGACCTGAAGCAACTCGCTGCCGAAAACTGCGTAACTCTTTGTTTACCAAGGAGTTTTCCGTTTCGACTGCGCCGGAAGTGGGGCGAATTATAGACTTCCAGAATCTGCCGTCAAGCACTGATTTGGCTTTTCTATCAATAACTTGCAGAAAGCCGAAAAACGCTCGTCTTTGCCTTCTATATAGAAAGAGAAACCGCGCCCTCTATATAGAAGAGAACCTTAAAACCCTCAACATCTCGGAAACAGGTGCAAAACGCATCCAGACTCAAGCCCCGCTTCAGGAAGCGATTGAGAGCCGAAAAGGGAATTCAGAGTAGAAGGAGCCGAGCTTGAAATGAAGGTGGTGTCCCAGGGCAGGTTCGAACTGCCAACCTTCCCCTTAGGAGGGGGATGCTCTATCCAATTGAGCTACTGAGACACAAATCGCTCGCGAGAACCGCAGCGCGATGGACGGCGAGCATGTTAACGGGCAGACCCACGTTTGTCATGTCGTCCTTAGGCTTTTTAAGTGTAGGCAAATGCCTCATACCCCAAAGGCATCGTCTGCCGTGCAAATTGCATCACATCAAAACGCCATCTTTGCAAATTGCACTGATACCTTTCTGCTATTGAGGACCAATCCATTGTTTTTAAAGGATTTAATAGCCGTTAGACTCTTGGCATGCTGACTGCTTTAGCTATTCTCCAAGAACAATGGAGGACAACCCCATGAACGGCGCCCTATTACTCTCGAATGCGATCGCCTTAGCCTTGCTGGCTGGCCTTCAATTGATCCCCGAGGGTAACGCTGAGGTGGTTGCCCAGCGCATGCCCCACTACCTCCAACTGCAGAAAGCGCCCCAACTGGCAGTCATGAGTGACCAGCACGTATTTGTAAATCAGGAAATGAGCCAAGAGAGCTCTGCTCCACAGAAGCCAGATTCCGAACGATTGATCTTTTGACTTTCCCTACCAGGAGCACCGCATGTCCAAATCAGCCACAGGATTTTTTATCCTGGCCTTGTTGAGTGGCATCCTTCATCTATCCCTGGATCAGGACGCATTGCTCACCCCACCCTTGATTGCCTGCGGCGTCTTTGGCTCATTGTTCGTGCTAGCATTGATCGCCGGACGTCGAATCAAATTTGATCCGGTTTTACGCTAAGCCGCAGCATACTCAGAAGATTGGAAACCGTGGCAGCCAGGTCGCCGGAGTTATCGAGTCGAAAGATTTGCGTATCGCTGATCGAGTCATCACCTGCGAATAACTGGTTACGCCGAAGCCTGGCGTCAATATCCTCCAGGCTCTCTCGCGCCCGGCGCACCAACCGCTCGCGCAACACACCATCCTTGACCGTCAACAACACCGGCAGCATTGTCGGATAACGCTCCAGCGCAATAGATAGATACCCTCGAGAGCCATTGACCAAAACGTGGCGCCCATTTTTGAGCCATTGATCGATTTCGACGGGAATACCGTAATCCAGGCCATTGGCGCGCCAGAAGAGCGAGAAGCCACCCTCCTCCTTGCGCCGCTCGAACTCCTCAGGAGTAACCCCTTCGGCATCCTCGCCCGCGGATTCGGCTGAACGCGTGATGACCCGCCGCACCACTTCGCAACCCAGCGCCTGCAACGGCCCTCGCGCCGCTTCGATGAGACTGTCTTTACCTGAACCTGATGGCCCCATCAGATAAATCAATCTGCCATCCATCCTGAAATCACCCCGCACTACAGGTTCGCCTCTAGTAAATCGGCCATTTGCCACTATCCTATACAAGGTAAGGAACGATGATCGAATCCGCATAGCATGCACCTTCAGGCGTCCGAGGACACCACCTGCCGGGCAACAGGACGCGGTGAGAGATACGGACCAGGGCAAACTTTTCAAACCAGTCCGCATTTCTGATAATTGGTGCTGGCATAACGCCTTTATCCAGTTCAATATTTGTCACAGAATTGACGCCAATGAACTGGCTACTTTGAGGCATGATGCGAGCCTCTATCAATTCAGGTTGAACATTTGGCCAGAGTGCTTGTCCTATCAGACATCCTGCGGCCAATCCCGAGAACCGCTCCCCTGAACTAACCGGTTAAATATATGCGCCCATTGAAACAGGCAATTTATTCCAGCCGTACGGCTGACAAGTTTGTCGTACGTCTGCCAGACGGAATGCGTGAGCGCATTGCCGAGGTGGCTCGCAATCATCATCGCAGCATGAACTCCGAAATCATTGCGCGCCTTGAGCAGAGTCTTATTCAAGAAGGTGCACTGGGCGAAGAGCTGAGCATGCGCCTGGACAGCCCGGAGCTGTCGTTGCACGAACGCGAACTGTTGCAACGCTTCCGCCAACTCTCCCACCGTCAGCAAAACGCTCTTGTTTCGCTGATCGCCCATGACGCTGAAATGGCCGCAGACGCGTCCTGATCCACCCAAAAAATTCAAGCCAGCATAATCGCTGGCTTTTTTTTGTCTGGAATTCGAGGCATTAAAAAGCCCGCCAATTTGGCGGGCTTCAGAGATGCGAATCAAAGCAGGAAGATTGTGGCCAACCCAAGGAAGATGAAGAACCCGCCACTGTCGGTCATGGCAGTGATCATCACACTGGCCCCCATGGCCGGGTCGCGCCCCAGGCGCGCCAGGGTCATGGGAATCAATACCCCCATTAACGCCGCCAGCAACAGGTTAAGCGTCATCGCTGCAGTCATCACGACGCCAAGGGACCAGCTGCCATAGAGCAGATAGGCGACGACACCAATCACCCCGCCCCAGACCAGGCCATTGATCAAACCTACTGCAAGCTCTTTGCGCATCAAGCGGGACGTATTGCCGGTACTGACCTGATCCAGCGCCATAGCCCGAACGATCATGGTAATCGTCTGGTTACCCGAGTTGCCCCCAATGCCTGCCACGATCGGCATCAATGCAGCGAGCGCTACCAGCTTTTCGATGGAGCCTTCGAACAGACCAATTACCCGCGAGGCTACAAACGCAGTCACCAGGTTAACCGCCAACCAAGACCAGCGGTTACGCAGGGATTTCCAGACTGACGCAAAGATGTCTTCCTCTTCGCGCAGACCCGCCATGTTGAGAACTTCGTTTTCGCTCTCTTCACGAATCAGGTCGACCATTTCATCGATGGTCAGACGGCCGATCAGTTTGCCGTTCTTGTCGACCACCGGCGCAGAGATCAAGTCGTAACGCTCAAACGCCTGAGCGGCATCGTAGGCGTCTTCGTCCGGATGGAAACTGACCGGATCACTGGCCATGACTTCGGAAACCTGTTTATCCGGATCATTCACCAGCAAGCGCTTGATGGGCAGCACACCCTTGAGCACGCCGTCGTAGTCGACCACGAACAACTTGTCGGTGTGCCCCGGCAACTCCTTGAGACGACGCAGATAACGCAGAACCACTTCGAGACTGACATCCTCACGGATAGTCACCATCTCGAAGTCCATCAGCGCACCGACCTGCTCCTCGTCATAGGACAATGCGGAGCGAACGCGCTCACGCTGTTGACCATCAAGGGTTTCCATCAGCTCATGGACGACGTCTCGCGGCAGCTCGGAAGCCAGGTCAGCAAGTTCGTCGGCATCCATGTCCTTGGCCGCCGCCAGGAGCTCGTGATCGTCCATGTCGGCGATCAGCGTTTCACGAACCGAATCGGATACTTCGAGAAGGATGTCGCCGTCACGATCAGCCTTGACCAATTGCCAGAGCGTCAGACGATCGTCCAGCGGCAAGGCTTCAAGGATGTAGGCAACGTCAGCGGAGTGCAGATCATCGAGCTTGCGTTGCAGCTCGACGAGGTTTTGGCGGTGAACCAGGTTCTCGACCCGGTCGTGATGCGGACCTTCCTGGCGATGAGTCAGGTCTTCGACCACTCGCTGACGCTGCAACAGCTCAACGACTTGAGCGAGGCGGTCCTGCAAGCTTTCCTGCGTTTTCTTTACTTCAACTTCAGACATAGGCGAACTCCACTCCCAGCAGCGGGGCACGCCGGAAGGATCAATCAGTCAATTCATGATTGGAAAAACGGGGTACTGAGTAACTACTGGGTAAGTCCATGGAAGTTTTCCATAAGCCCCGGCGGGGCTGACGGGCGCAATGATACACCGCCTGACGGTTTAAAACGTTAAAAAATCGCGGCTGAAACAAGCGCTTGCAAGACAAACCTGAGCGCTGTCTTCAGACATCAATTGCGACGACTTATCCTGAAAAGAAAACACAAGGCATTCGAAAAAAGTAGCAGCTACCCTTCAGATGGAACGTCATGGAGGACGCCGAATGCCATCGAACACATACCTGCTCTTGCTGACTACCCTGCTCTGCCTGCCAATCAAGCTGCTTGCTGCGACCGTTCACCGATGCGAGGCACCTGACGGAGGCATCACCTTTACTACGATGAGCTGCAAGACCAATGAGAGCCTTTCACTCCATACCGCTCGCCCCTTCATGCCAGGCACCACCTACGCGATCATGCCCGAAGCCACCACCCAGCAACCTCCAGGTGCGAATGCAAAAAGAAGAGAACCGACCATCGTCGGCCAATTAGAGGACAAATGTGGAAACCTGATCAACGCCAAGCAACGTCGAGAAGCGATCATCAATCAACGGGTGATTGCCGGCATGACTCAGCAGGACGTCGAAAGCGCCCTCGGCAAGCCGGACAAAATCAGTATTCGCAACTCGGCCACGAGCTACCGCTATGACCTCAAGCGAGGTCGCAGCGCACATATCGAGTTCGACGAGAAAGGATGCGTCAAGGGAAAAGCCAAATCCCAGACGGCAAAAAGCCCGCGTTAAACGCAGGCTTTTTGGTGTTTGGTGCACTCGACAGGATTCGAACCTGTGACCGCTCGGTTCGTAGCCGAGTACTCTATCCAGCTGAGCTACGAGTGCATTTTGTGTTTTTAAACCAGACCACAACTGGCTGAAGCAAAGTTGCTCGCATTACTGCCAACAACTCTTAAATGGTGCACTCGACAGGATTCGAACCTGTGACCGCTCGGTTCGTAGCCGAGTACTCTATCCAGCTGAGCTACGAGTGCATTTGTTGCCGCGCATTATAGGCCGTCTAATCTCTATGTCAAACACTTTTTCTAGTAATTTCAACAACTTACCGAAGAAGCCAGATTACAACGTACTACGCAAATAATGGCGGAGAACGGGGGATTCGAACCCCCGACACCCTTTTGAGGTGTACTCCCTTAGCAGGGGAGCGCCTTCGGCCACTCGGCCAGCTCTCCGCAACACGGGGCGTATCTTAACCAACCTTTTCCCCGTTTGCAAACATAAAAAACGATAAAAATTAATGGCTTGGTTCGTCGTCCTTCTCTTTCTTGATCCGCAAGTAGATTTCCTCGCGGTGAACAGCAACCTCTTTAGGCGCGTTAACGCCAATACGCACTTGATTTCCTTTGACGCCGAGCACGGTCACAGTGATTTCGCCATCACCAATAATCAGGCTTTCTGCGCACCGACGAGTCAGAATCAGCATACCTTTCTCCTCACGCATTACAGTTCAGGGACAACAGTCTGCAAAAAAAAGGCACTCGACCTACAACCGGAACGATCGCAGCCCTACATGCCTGAGTATTGACCAGCGCGAGCAAAAGAACAGAGTCCTGGGTCGCGCTATTCAAAAAAGACGAAGGGCGCGGTCAGACCGCGCCCTTCGGTAAACGCATCACTCGCCCTGACGGGCAGGCGCGTCCAGTTCGAAAGCCGTGTGCAGAGCGCGCACAGCCAGTTCCAGGTACTTCTCTTCGATCACCACGGAGACTTTGATTTCCGAGGTCGAGATCATCTGGATGTTGATGCTTTCCTTGGCCAGGGATTCGAACATGCGGCTGGCCACGCCTGCGTGAGAACGCATGCCGACGCCGACGATCGAGACCTTGGCGATCTTGATGTCACCCACGACCTCACGGGCACCGATCTCGCGAGCGGTGTTTTCCAGCACGGTTTGCGCGGCCTGGAAGTCGTTGCGGTGCACGGTGAAGGTGAAGTCGGTGGTGTTATCGTGCGCAACGTTCTGCACAATCATGTCGACTTCGATGTTCGCGCCGCTGATCGGCCCAAGAATCTTGAACGCAACACCCGGGGTGTCTGGCACGCCACGGATGGTCAGCTTGGCTTCATCGCGATTGAAAGCGATGCCGGAAATGATCGGCTGTTCCATGGTTTCCTCTTCATCAATAGTAATGAGGGTGCCCGGACCCTCCTTGAAGCTGTGCAGTACGCGCAGCGGAACGTTGTACTTGCCGGCGAATTCCACCGCACGGATCTGCAACACCTTGGAACCGAGGCTGGCCATTTCCAGCATCTCTTCGAAGGTAATCTTGTCCAGGCGCTGAGCCACGGAGACCACGCGTGGATCGGTGGTGTAAACGCCATCCACATCGGTGTAGATCTGGCACTCATCAGCCTTCAAGGCCGCTGCCAGCGCCACGCCGGTGGTGTCGGAACCGCCACGACCGAGGGTGGTGATGTTGCCGTGCTCGTCGACGCCCTGGAAACCGGCGACAACCACCACGCGACCAGCCTTCAAGTCACCGCGAATCTTCTGATCGTCAATCTGCAAGATACGCGCTTTATTGTGCGCGCTGTCCGTCAGAATCCGTACCTGATTGCCGGTGTAGGACACCGCTGGCACGCCGCGCTTGATCAGCGCCATGGCCAACAGGGCAATCGTTACCTGCTCGCCGGTGGAGACAATCACATCCAGCTCACGGGGAACGGGTTGATTGTCGCCACTGATTTGCTTGGCCAGATCGATCAGACGGTTGGTCTCGCCGCTCATTGCAGACAGCACAACCACCAGGTCATCGCCGGCATCGCGGAATTTCTTAACCTTGTCGGCAACCTGCTCGATTCTCTCGACGGTGCCGACCGAGGTGCCTCCAAATTTCTGTACGATCAAAGCCATTTCAAAGCCGCCTCTGCCCATGAAGGGCGCCCAATAATCACTCAAACAGTTGCCGGACCCGCCACTAGACCGCGCGTCCGGCCAACCGCCTTATAAACCCTGCTCTACAAATGGAACGGTCAGGGCCAATGCCGCGTCCAGTGCGCCGGCGTCTACACCACCGCCTTGCGCCATGTCCGGACGACCACCACCCTTCCCGCCCACTGCCGCAGCAGCTTGCTTCATCAAATCACCGGCTTTGAGTTGGCCAGTCAGGTCCTTGGTTACGCCTGCAACCAGAACGACCTTTTCCTCATGGACACTGCCGAGCAGGATCACTGCGCGGCCGAGTTTGTTTTTCAATTGATCGACCAGCGCCAGCAGCGCCTTGCCATCCTGACCGTCCAGACGCACGGCCAGCACTTTCACGCCTTTGACGTCCAGCGCGGAAGCCGACAGATCGTCGCCCGCCGCACTGGCAGCCTTGGCTTGCAACTGCTCGAGTTGCTTCTCCAGCAGACGGTTGCGCTCCAGCACAGCCGACAGCTTGTCGATCAGGTTGTCGCGGCTACCCTTGACCAGGTTGGCCGCTTCCTTGAGTTGTTCTTCGGCAGCGTTCAAGTATGCCAGCGCCGCGGCGCCGGTAACTGCTTCGATACGACGCACGCCGGAAGCCACACCACCTTCGCTGATGATTTTCAGCAGGCCGATGTCGCCGGTACGGTTGGCGTGGATACCGCCGCACAGCTCGACGGAGAAATCACCGCCCATGCTCAGCACGCGCACGTTGTCGCCGTACTTCTCGCCAAACAGCGCCATGGCGCCCTTTTTCTTGGCGGTTTCAATGTCGGTTTCTTCGGTTTCAACCGCAGAGTTCTTGCGAATCTCGGCGTTGACGATGTCTTCCAGCGCCTTCAACTGCTCAGGCTTGATGGCTTCGAAGTGGCTGAAGTCAAAACGCAGGCGCTGACTGTCGACCAATGAGCCTTTCTGCTGAACGTGTTCGCCCAGCACCTGACGCAATGCCGCGTGCAGCAAGTGCGTGGCCGAGTGGTTCAGTGAGGTGGCGTGACGCACGTCGGCATCGACATGCGTCTCTACCGGCGCTCCGATGGTCAGGCTGCCCAACACTGCCACACCGTGGTGCAGGAAAGCACCACCAGTCTTGGTGGTGTCGCGCACGTCAAAACGACTGCTGCCGACTTGCAGGTAACCGCAATCGCCAATCTGGCCGCCGGATTCAGCGTAGAACGGCGTCTGATTGAGAACGATCACGCCCTCTTCGCCTTCACTCAAGACGTCGACCGACTGCCCATCTTTATAGATGGCGACAATTTTCGCCGAACCGCTGGTGGCCTTGTAGCCGGTGAACTCGGTCGCCACATCAACCTTGACCAAGGTGTTGTAGTCCAGACCGAACGAGCTGGCCGAACGCGCACGCACGCGCTGGGCTTCCATTTCGCGCTCGAAGCCGACTTCATCGACGGTCAGGTTGCGTTCGCGAGCGATGTCAGCGGTCAGGTCCATCGGGAAACCGTAGGTGTCGTACAGCTTGAACACCACGTCGCCCGGCACCACGGTGCCTTTGAGTTCCAGCAGATCCTGCTCGAGAATCTTCAGGCCGTGCTCCAGGGTCTTGGAGAACTGCTCTTCTTCAGCCTTGAGCACGCGCTCGATGTTGGATTGTTGCTGTTTGAGTTCCGGGAAGGCTTCGCCCATCTCGGCCACCAGTGCGGCAACGATCTTGTAGAAGAAGCTGCCGGTCGCGCCCAGCTTGTTACCGTGACGGCACGCGCGACGGATGATCCGGCGCAGTACATAGCCGCGACCTTCGTTGGACGGCAACACGCCGTCGGCAATCAGGAAACCGCAGGAACGGATGTGGTCGGACACCACTTTCAGCGACGACTGATCGTCATTGCTGCAACCGATCGCCTGGGCCGATGCGCTCAACAGGTTCTTGAACAGGTCGATTTCGTAGTTGGAGTGAACGTGCTGCATCACCGCACTGATCCGCTCCAGGCCCATGCCGGTGTCTACCGACGGCGCTGGCAACGGATGTAACACGCCGTCGGCGGTGCGGTTGAACTGCATGAACACGTTGTTCCAGATCTCGATGTAACGGTCACCGTCTTCTTCCGGCGAGCCCGGTGGGCCGCCCCAGATGTGGTCGCCGTGATCGTAGAAAATCTCGGTGCAAGGACCACACGGACCGGTATCGCCCATGGTCCAGAAGTTATCGGACGCGTACGGCGCGCCTTTGTTGTCGCCGATGCGGATCATGCGCTCGACAGGCACACCGATCTGTTTGGTCCAGATGTCATAGGCCTCGTCATCCGAGGCGTAGACCGTTACCCAGAGTTTTTCCTTGGGCAGCTTCAGGACGTCGGTCAGGAAGGTCCAGGCGTAGGTGATCGCGTCCTGCTTGAAGTAGTCACCGAAGCTGAAGTTACCCAGCATTTCGAAGAATGTGTGGTGACGAGCGGTATAACCGACGTTTTCCAGGTCACTGTTCTTGCCACCGGCGCGCACGCACTTCTGGCTGCTGGTCGCACGGGTGTACGCACGTTTTTCCTGGCCCAGGAAGCAGTCCTTGAACTGGTTCATCCCCGCGTTAGTGAACAGCAGGGTTGGGTCGTTGCCCGGAATCAAAGAGCTGGAGGCTACACGGGTGTGGCCTTGCTCTTCGAAGAAGCGAAGGAAGGCTTCACGGATTTCTGCGCTTTTCATTAGGTTCTTCCACGGAGGCTGCGGCCAAAGGCCTGTGCAAAACGTCAACAGACGAAGCGACGGCAAAGGGCCGCATTATATCGGCCCTGCGCGCGGGGTACAGCGTGTTTATACGATAGAAACGGTCAATTGGACGGCTAACGCTGTCAGTTGCGCGAAAACTCGACGAATGTAGCGATCACCTGCTCGATTTGCGCGCGGTTGACGTCCATGTGCGTGACCATCCGCAGACGCCCGGCAGCGCTCAGCTTGATCCCGCGCTCGCCCGCGAATGCCTTGATCGCTTCAGCCTTGTCGCCCATGGCGACGTACACCATGTTGGTCTGCACCGGTTCCACCTCATAACCGGCCTCGCGCAGGCCTTCGGCCAGGAACTGCGCATTGGCGTGGTCGTCGGCCAGGCGTTGAACGTTATGGTCCAAAGCATACAGGCCTGCCGCCGCCAAAAGACCGGACTGGCGCATGCCACCGCCGACCATTTTGCGCAGGCGACGGGCCTTGGCGATGAACTCGACCGAGCCGAGCAACACCGACCCAACGGGCGCGCCCAGCCCTTTGGACAGGCACACCGAAACCGAATCGAAGTGTTGCGTGATTTCCCGGGCATCCACACCCAGTTTGACTGCGGCGTTGTAGAGGCGCGCGCCGTCCAGGTGCAGGGCCAAACCGTGTTCACGGGTGAAGCTGCGCGCACGGGCCAGATACTCCAGCGGCAGGACCTTGCCCTGCATGGTGTTTTCCAGCGCCAGTAAACGAGTACGAGCGAAATGGAAGTCGTCGGGTTTGATCGCCGCGGCAACCTGAGCCAGGTCCAGCGAACCATCGGCCTGCACTTCCAGCGGCTGCGGCTGGATCGAGCCGAGTACCGCCGCACCGCCACCTTCGTACTTATAGGTGTGGGCCTGCTGGCCAACGATGTATTCCTCACCGCGCTCGCAATGGGCCATCAAACCCAGCAGGTTACTCATGGTGCCGGTGGGGACGAACAGCGCGGCGGCGAAACCCAGGCGTTTTGCCAGTTCGGCTTCCAGGTGATTGACCGTCGGATCTTCGCCATAAACGTCATCACCGGTGGCCGCGCTGGCCATGGCGTCGAGCATTCCCTGGGACGGCTGGGTGACGGTGTCGCTGCGAAGATCGATAACGCTCATGAATCTGGCCTCGGTAAGCAGGGGAAAGTCCCTTTCAAGATCGAAGTACTGCGGGCATGCCGACGATTAATCAACCCTTGGGCGTAGAAAAGGCGCTTTGTGCCTTCGAAAAACTCGATATCAATCATCAGAAAGCAGCAATGCGCACGTAGGAAATATGTGTTAAAAACGCTTCGCCGCCAAATATTCTGGCGGCAAAACGTTCTCAGGGCGGGGTGCAACTCCCCACCGGCGGTAATTGCGCGCAATGCGCATAGCCCGCGAGCGCTTGGCGACAGCACGGCTTCGGCGGTGAATGGCGACAAGGTCAGCAGACCCGGTGTGATCCCGGGGCCGACGGTCATAGTCCGGATGAAGAGAGAACGGGATTGGCGCCAAAGGGCCGCTTGCACGCATTGTTGCGAGCACGCGTACCCTTAAATCCCATTCGATTCATAAGCCCTGTTTTTCACACAAACAGGAACCAGAACATGCAACCCACCGCAATCGACAGCAAAAGCAAAAACCATCACGGCGAGCGCGTCGCGTTCATCCAGGCCTGCTGGCACAAGGAAATCGTCGACCAGAGCCGTAAAGGCTTCCTCGCCGAAATGATTGCCCAGGGCTATCAGGAATCGGACATCGATTTCTTCGAAGTCGGCGGCGCCTTTGAAATCCCGTTGCACGCCAAGCTGCTGGCCAAGTCCGGTCGTTATGCCGGCATCGTTGCCGCCGGCCTGGTGGTGGATGGCGGAATCTACCGTCACGAATTCGTCGCCCAATCGGTGATCAGCGGCCTGATGCAGGTGCAGCTGGAAACCGAAGTCCCGGTGTTCTCGGTAGTCCTTACCCCACACCACTTCCACTCCGGCGAAGAACATCAGAAGTTCTTCTTCGAGCATTTCGTGCATAAAGGCCAGGAAGCGGCGAAGACGTGTGCGGATACGCTGCACAAGACGCGGGCGTTGCGTCGTAGCGAGCCACGGGCGGTAGCGGTCTAGTCAGCGTTGAATGATCGTTCCCACGCTCTGCGTGGGAATGCATCAATGGACGCTCTGCGTCCGCTTTGGAACGTGGAGCGTCCCGGGCGGCATTCCCAAGCGTAGCGTGGGAACGATCAGGGCGCAGGAATCAGGCGAGGTTTTCGTCGCTGGTCGGCACGATCAGGATGCCGGCACGCAGGCCGTTCTTCACCTTGGGGTTCGGGAAGATGATCCGGGCACCCTTCTCTTCGATGATCCAGCGGGTCTGGGCGATGTCTTCGGCCAGTACGTAACCCACTTCCAATTCCGAAAAGTTCTCGATGTCCGCTGGCAGGTTCAAGCGGAAGCTGTCGCTGTGCTTGATGATTTCCCGCGCCACGCTGAACAGCTGCAAACCGTCCAGGGTCGCTTCAGCCACGGGCGGCTCGTTGCCTTCGATGATCTGCTTGAGACGGGTTTCCAGCAGATCGACATTGACCCCGGCGTTCTGCCCGAATGGCCGGGCCTTGCCCAATTCAAGGGTGAAAGCCTCGGCACCGAGTTTGTCGTAGGTGTAGGAACTGAACACGATGGATGGCTTGTTCTGCAACAGCACCGCGTCCATGCCGGCAGCGCGCAGGCGCGCCAGTTCCAGGCGCGAGTGCTGGCGACCTTCTTTCCACGGGTACAACGCGAATTGTTCGATCTTCGAGCCACGAATCGCCGTGTGCAGGTCGTAGTGCAGACGGTCACGGTCCGGCAGGCTGAAGAAACTCGCCGCCAGCCGTTCCAGTTCACAGGCGCGCAGGGCTTCGGAACCGCTGCTTTGCTCGTGACGGCCGTTGAACAGCCGATTGACGTCCTGCTCGATGTAACGCTCGCCGCGGCGGATCGCCTCGGGATTGCCGAACAGGAACAGAATACGTGCGCGCGGTTTAAGGTCGCCGCGGGCGATGTCATGCAACAGCCGATCGAGCAACTCGATCGGCGCTGTTTCGTTGCCGTGGATACCGGCCGATAACAGCAGGTCCAGGCCATTGTCGCGCGCTTCAGGTGGCCGGACTTCCAGCGCACCTTCGCTCAACCAGCGCATGCGCACGCCTTCGACAGTCAGTTGAGTCTTCTCCGCCGGTTCGCGGCCGGCGAGGGTCAGTTCAAGCAGTTTGCCGAGGGCGAGCATAGAGCGATTTCCTTAGTGGTCGTGTGCGCAATCCGGGCCGTGCACGTGGTCTTCGTCACCGACTTCGGCCGGTTCCATTTCCAGTTGCAGACTTACCAGATTAGTCGCCAATGGGCGCAGCAGCAGGTTTGCGTATTCGGCATCGCCCTCTTCGACGTCCACGCCAATCAGCAATTGGCCGCGACCGTCTTGCTGGATCCACAGCTCTTTGCCTTGCCACAGGACCGCGACGCGGGTGCAGGACGTTTCCAGTTGCGTGCCGTCGGTGTCTTCAAGGATCAGCTGCAGGGTATCGCTCATGTTTTTTTACGCTCTCGTTGGGAGATAAAAGCGGCGCGCCCCTTACAAGAGCCCGCCAGCCCTTAATTGATCTGGAATGGATAAACCGCGCCCAGTTTAAGGATTTGCGTCAATTCATCCAGTGCCGTCCGGCATTCAAGCAGCAATTGCGGGTCCGCCAGATCGTTTTCGGTCATGCGGTCGCGGTAGTGCTTGTCGACCCATTCGGTCAGCGTGCCGTACAACGGTGCCGTCATGATAACCCCTGGATTGACCGCCGCCAGTTCGGTTTCGTTGAGTGCGACGCGAAGTCTCAGGCAAGCCGGGCCACCGCCGTTCTGCATGCTCTGTTTCAAATCGAAGACTTTGACTTCGCGGATCAGCCCGCCGGAGCTGGTCAAACCTTGCAGGTACTGCCAGACGCGCTCGTTGCCACGGCATTCTTCCGGCACGATCAAGAGCATCGAGCCGTCAGGACGCGACAGAAGCTGGCTATTGAACAGGTAGGACCGAACCGCGTCTTCCACGGTAACCGCGGAACGCGGAACACACACAGACTGAAATTTCCCACCGACCTTGGCGAGTTTTCCGGAAAGCTCGGCCAGCATCTGTTCGGTGTCGAGGAACGCGTCCTCGTGATAGAACAAGACTTCGCCATTGCCCACGGCAATCACGTCGTTGTGGAACACGCCCTGATCGATTACTGATGGGTTCTGCTGCGCGTAAACCACGCCGTCATCGCTCAAGCCGTGCAAACGCGCTACGGCCTGGGACGCTTCGAGGGTCTGGCGCGCCGGGTATTTCTGCGGTGCCGGGTAGCGGTTGTCGAAAGCGCTGCGACCGAACACGAAGAACTCGACGCCCGCCTCGCCGTACTCACGGCAGAAACGGGTGTGGTTGGCCGCGCCTTCGTCACCGAACTGCGCCACGGCCGGCAAGGCGGCGTGGTGCGCGAAGTGTTTCTGGTCAGCGAACATCGCGCCCAGCACGCGGCTGGTAGTCGGGTGTTCGATGCTGCGGTGGTATTTGCAATTGAGGTTGGCGGCGGTGAAATGCACCCGGCCATCAGCAGTGTCCGCACTCGGGCTGACCGTGGCGGCGTTGGCAACCCACATGCTCGACGCCGAGCAACTGGCGACCAGCAGCGGCATGGCTTCTTTGGCAGCCCGCTCGATCACTTGGGCGTCGGTGCCGCTGAAACCCAAACGGCGCAATGCAGCGACATCCGGGCGTTCTTGCGGTGCCAGTACGCCTTGTTGAAAGCCCATTTCCATCAGGGCTTTCATTTTTGCCAGGCCTTGCAACGCCGCTTCCTTCGGGTTCGAAGACTGCTGGCTGTTGCTCTGGGACGCGACGTTGCCGTAGGACAGGCCGCCGTAGTTATGGGTCGGCCCCACTAGACCGTCAAAATTGACTTCATAGGATTTCATCAGCGAGGCTCCACGAGAATCTGTTTTTATAGGCATCTGGTAACAATTCAGTAAGACCGCGTCGCGGCGTTCGCGGGCAAGCCTTGCTCCTACGGGATTTGTGGTGTGTGCCGATTATGCGGACGCCACAAAACCTGTAGGAGCGAGGCTTGCCCGCGAATGGGCGCTACGCCATCCGTACGCCAGGCGTCAGGGTCGCAGGCAACGTCAGGCTCGGCGTTTCCAGCGAAGCCACCGGGTACGCGCAGTAATCCGCCGCGTAGTAGGCGCTGGCGCGATGGTTGCCCGAGGCGCCGACGCCGCCGAATGGCGCGCTGCTCGCGGCACCGGTCAGCTGCTTGTTCCAGTTGACGATCCCGGCGCGGCTTTCCAGCCAGAACTGCTGATAACGCGCTTCGGAATCCGACAGCAAACCGGCCGCCAGGCCATAGTCGGTGTCGTTGGCTTCGGTGATCGCCGCTTCAAAATCAGCGTAGCGGATCACTTGCAGCAACGGGCCGAACAGCTCTTCGTCAGGACGATCGGCCACCGCGGTCACGTCGAGAATGCCTGGGGTCAGCAGCGCGGCTTGCGCCTGGGGCTGAGTCATTTCCAGCAGCGCCACCGCGCCGTTGCCCAGCAGATGTTCCTGGGCATCCATCAATGCTTTCGCCGCGCCAAGGGAAATCACCGAGCCCATGAACGGCGCCGGCGTCTGATCAAACGCACCAACATCAACCGTCGCGCTGACCGCCACCAGGCGCGCCAGCAATGCGTCACCCCAGGCACCTTGCGGCACCAGCAAGCGGCGGGCACAGGTGCAACGCTGACCGGCGGAAATGAAGGCCGACTGGATGATGGTGTAGACGGCGGCTTCAACATCCGCCACTTCGTCGACGATCAATGGGTTGTTACCGCCCATTTCCAGCGCCAGGATCTTGTCCGGGCGACCGGCAAATTGTTGATGCAGGTGATTACCAGTGCGGCTCGAACCGGTGAAGAACAGACCGTCGATCCCCGGGTTCGCCGCCAGGGCGATCCCGGTTTCACGAGCGCCTTGCAGCAGGTTCAACACGCCCGCCGGCAGGCCGGCTTCGATCCAGCACTTGACCGTCAGCTCGGCGACTTTCGGCGTCAGCTCGCTGGGCTTGAACAGCACGCTGTTCCCGGCCAGCAACGCCGGCACGATGTGACCGTTGGGCAAGTGGCCCGGGAAGTTATAAGGACCGAACACCGCGACCACACCGTGGGGCTTGTGGCGCAACACGGCAGTGGCGTCGCCCAATGGGCCGCTCTTCTCGCCGGTGCGCTCACGGTAGCTCTGAATCGAGATGGCAATCTTGTTGACCATGCTGGTGACTTCAGTCGCCGACTCCCACAAGGGTTTGCCGGTTTCTTCACCGATGCAGCGGGCCAGTTCGTCAGAATGATTTTTCAGCGCGGCGGCAAAGGCTTCCAGCACGCTGATGCGCTCGTCCAGGGTCCGACGGGCCCAGCCCGGGAACGCCTGACGTGCGGCTTGCACGGCGGATTCAACCTGGGCGGTGGTGGCGCCTTCGCCGGTCCACAACACTTGCTGGGTCACCGGGTTCAGCGATTGAAAAGCTTCACCCTGGCCAGCCAGCCATTCACCTGCGATGTATAGCGAATTCATTATTTCGACTCCCGAGCAGCGGACAACGGAACGGCGCGCACTTGATCGCCGGCGTTGAGTTGAAGACGTTTGGCGGTCAGCGGATCGACCACCAACGTACCGGCGGCGAAGCGTGCAGGTGCGGCAGTGATCCGGCAGTCTTCGCGCTTGCGGTTGTGAATCAGGAACGGTGTGGCGTCATCCCCCGGCGTACCGATGGCCAGCACCAGCGCCTGGCTGTCGCGCACGGCGCGGATCTTGCCGGTTTCGCATTCCACCGCCGGGCCAGCGTCGAAGATGTCGACGTAGCCCTGATAGCTGAAACCTTCGCTCTTGAGCATCGACAGGGCCGGCTCGGTGTCCGGGTGAACCTGGCCGATCACGTTGCGCGCATCTGGCGACAGGAAGCAGGTGTACAGCGGAAACTTCGGCATCAGTTCAGCGATGAACGCCTTGTTGCCCACGCCGGTCAGGTAATCGGCCTGGCTGAATTCCATCTTGAAGAAGTGCCGACCCAGGCTCTCCCAGAACGGCGAACGCCCGGCTTCATCGGACACACCGCGCATCTCGGCGATGATCTTGTTGCCGAACAGTTGCGGGAATTCAGCGATGAACAGCATCCGCGCCTTGGCCAACATGCGGCCATTGAGGCCACTGCGGTAATCGGCGTGCAGGAACAGCGAGCACAACTCGGAGTTACCGGTCAGGTCGTTGGCCAGGAATAGCGTCGGGATTTCGCGGTAGATGTTCAGCTCTTGCGAAGCGCTGACGGTCAGGCCGACCCGGAAGTTGTACCAGGGCTCACGCATGCCGACCGCGCCGGCGATGGCAGAAATCCCCACCACGCGACCGTTGTCGTCTTCGAGCACGAACAGGTAGTCCGCATCGCCCCGCCCGGCTTCGCCGCGAAAAGTTTTTTCGGCCCAGCCGACCCGATGGGCCAGACGTTCTTCGTTGGCCGGCAAGGTAGTCAGGCCGGTGCCGGTGCTGCGGGCCAGGTCGATCAGAGCGGGTAAATCGCTGCTGCGTACGGGACGAACGATCATGCTATCTCCTCAAACGGGCCGCTCGCGCCACCCGTGAAACTCTCAGCTTTTATAAGCAAGCTTAAACCGCGACCAGGCGCACGCTGGCACCTTCACCGACGCCCAGGGCTTCGGCCGCTTCCAGATCCAGGGTCACGGGTTTGCCCGGCGCGTAATCGAGCTCGAGCAACACGGCGCGGTAATCCTGCAACTGGGCGTTGGCCACCAGGTATTGACGACCGGCGCCTTTGACCGGCTCACCGATTTTCACCGGGACCACACGGCTCTGGGCGATCGAGCGGATCCCCGAGACGCGGGCGTGCAAGGTCGGGCCGCCGTCGAAAATGTCGATGTAGTGATCAGTCTCGAAGCCTTCGCGCATCAGGATGTCGAACGTGATCTGCGCACGCGGATGCACCTGGCCCATGGCTTCTTGCGCGGAGTCCGGCAGCAGCGGCACGTAGATCGGGTAATGCGGCATCAGCTCAGCGAGGAAGGTCCGGCTCTTCAAGCCACACAGACGCTCGGCGGCGGCGTAGTTGAGGTCGAAGAAGTTGCGACCGATGGCATCCCAGAACGGCGAGTCGCCATTTTCATCGCTGTAACCGACGATCTCGGTCACCACGGAATCGGCGAAGCGCTCCGGGTGGCTGGCGACGAACAGCAGACGACCACGGGAGTTGAGTTCTGCCCACGGCGAACCCACCAGCTCCGGCTTCACGTAGAAACTGGTCAGCAAGCTGTTGCCGGTCAGGTCGTGGCACTGGGAGAGCACGTGGATCTTGTTATGAATCTTCAGCTCGCGGGAGGCGTGCACGAAGGTTTCATTACGGAAGCTGTAGAACGGCTCGGAATAACCGGCCGAGGCAACGATCGCCGAGCAGCCCGCCAGTTTGCCGGTGGCGCTGTCTTCGAGGACGAAGAAATAGCTCTCTTCACCGTTGAAGCTGACTTCAGCGGAAAACGAGGCTTCGCTCGCCGCGATCTTGTCGCTCAGGCGTTCAACGTCATCCGGCAAGGAAGTGACACCAATCGGGCTGTCCGCAGCCAGACGCTGTACCTCGCCCAGATCAGCCATTTGCGCGGGGCGCATCACCAGCATGGTGTCACTCCTTTCTCGAAAAACTCTTATAGGAAAAATAGCCGGGTTAGTCCTGAAATTTCTCAGAGCCAACTGTGGGAGCCCTTGTGTGGCGAGGGGGCTTGCCCCCGTTGGGTCGCGAAGCGGCCCTAAATCAGTCACCACACTCTCGAATCAGAACGTGGAAACCGATTCACGATTGCTGCGCAATCGAACGGGGGCAAGCCCCCTCGCCACAACAAGCCCGCCCCCACATTGAAGCTAACCCGGCATAAAAATTTGGATCGACGCCTGAACGGTCAGGCGTCGAAGGGTGGATCAGGCTTGCGTCAGTTTTGCAGCAGCGCGCTCGAAACGATCCAGGCCGGCATCGATGTCGGCGTCTTCCACCACCAGGCTCGGGGCGAAGCGAATCACGTCCGGGCCGGCTTGCAGGATCATCAGGCCTTCACGCTCGGCGGCGTTGAAGATGTCCTTGGCCTTGCCTTTCCAGGCATCGCTCAGCACACAACCGATCAACAGGCCCAGGCCACGGACCTGGGTGAACAGGCCGTATTTCTCGCCGATCTGTTCCAGGCGCGCCTTGAACTTGTCGTGCTTGGCGTTGACGCCGGCCAGCACTTCAGGGGTGTTGATCACGTCGATCACGGCTTCCGCAACCGCACACGCCAGCGGGTTGCCGCCGTAGGTGGTGCCGTGGGTGCCGACGACCAGGTGTTTGGCTAGGTCTTCGGTGGTCAGCATCGCCGCGATCGGGAAACCGCCGCCCAGGCTCTTGGCGCTGGTCAGGATGTCCGGGGTCACGCCGTAATGCTGGTAGGCGAACAGCTTGCCGCTGCGGCCCATGCCGGTTTGCACTTCGTCGAACACCAGCAACGCGTTGTGCTCGGTGCACAGTTCGCGGGCACCTTGCAGATAAGCCAGTTCGGCCGGCAGCACGCCGCCCTCGCCCTGGATCGGTTCCAGCACCACGGCGCAGGTCTTGTCCGAAACAGCCGCTTTCAAAGCCGCCAGATCGTTGTAAGGCACGTGGGTGATACCGGTGATTTTCGGACCGAAACCGTCGGAATACTTCGACTGGCCACCGACGTTCACGGTGAACAGGGTGCGGCCGTGGAAGCTGTTCAGCGCGGCGATAATTTCGTACTTCTCAGTACCGAAACGATCGAAGGCGACGCGACGGGCCAGCTTGAACGCGGCCTCGTTGGCTTCGGCGCCGGAGTTGCAGAAGAACACGCGCTCGGCAAACGTGGCGTCGATCAGCTTATGCGCCAGGCGCAGGGCCGGCTCATTGGTGAACACGTTGGACACGTGCCACAGCTTGTTCGCCTGCTCGGTCAAGGCACTGACCAGCGCCGGGTGCGCATGGCCCAATACGTTAACGGCAATCCCGCCGGCGAAGTCGATCAGCTCGCGGCCAGACTGGTCCCAGACGCGGGAACCGGCACCACGCACAGGGATGAATGCGGCAGGCGCGTAGTTGGGAACCATTACCTGGTCGAAATCGGCGCGTTGTACCGCAGCGTGCTCAACGGACATCGGAGTCTCCTGAAGAGGAACACTCGCCTGAAACTGGCGAGCGATGAGGGGATTGTAAGGACAGTTTTCAGCCCGGCCTTGCCGCCAAGCGACAACTTCTTATAGCGCAAACCCCGGTTTCAGCCGGGTTTACGGCAATGCGACATATACCGTCGCAAAGGCGCAGTTTAAACCGATGCACGGGATGAGCGGCAGCGTGCGCGACATTAGATTTCAAGTGGTTGGCGAATGTGCGGTAACTATGTACCGCACCTGCGCGGTCGATTCGGTGTCTGCTGGCGTCCCCCAACCTGTTCAGGGACGAACCCGTGACTGATTCCAAAGCGCCGCCTCTATGGCCGCAGCATTTCGACAACCACTATGGCCACCTCGCCAACACCCTGCCCCGCTGGCTGATCGACGCCAG
The DNA here is from genome assembly GCF_055179735.1 of Pseudomonas sp. Emmai. Classification (NCBI taxonomy): domain Bacteria; kingdom Pseudomonadati; phylum Pseudomonadota; class Gammaproteobacteria; order Pseudomonadales; family Pseudomonadaceae; genus Pseudomonas; species Pseudomonas sp. Emmai. The sequence continues at coordinate 5,612,077 of NZ_CM143685.1, forward strand.
CCCTTCCCGCCGAGCCGCCCTGAGCGCCACGGCGCCGCAGATCCGCCAGGCCTTCAAAAACACCTCGCCTGCGCAACACCAGATTCTGAAGCGGCTGAACGCCAGCTACTGGACCGCCCAGAACAGCGTCGACCAGCGCCTGCAACAGCTGCAAGACCCGCGCGCCTTCGGTGAACCCTTGTTGCGCGACGCGTTGAAAAACCAATACGGCCTTGACCTGGACGTCAATCGCACGTTTTTGCGCCTGTACGTGCCCGCGTCGATTCCCTGGTTCCCGATCCAGTCCGGCGGTGCCCGCGCCTGGACGGTGTCGCTGCTCGACGCCGCGCTGCACAACTTCGAGCCATCGGAGGCCGAAACCGATGCTTACGAGGCCAACTCCACCTACATCACCCAGCCCTCGGCGACCGGTCATTTCGAGGTGCTTGGGCACCTCAAGGATCGCCTGACGATTCCGGACTTTGTGCGCCTGTGCCGGGAACTGGATATCGGCCAGCAATATCAGGAGTGGCTCGAAGACAACCTGGGGACGAGCAACCCGGTGACCCAGGCGGTGTTGCAACAGCAGGTCAAGGACAGCCACAAAGCCGCGCTGCGCCTGGCGCTGGAATTGGCGTTGATCGACGACCAGCCGTTAACACCGCACACCTATAACGCGATGCTCGGCGTGATCAATGAAGTGCCGGGCATGCTGCTCGACGGTAAACCGCTGCTGTGCCACGACCTGACGATCATGTCGGCCAGCGTGACCGGCATCCTGCTGTTCGCCCCCGACCTGGAACTCAACCGCAGTGCGGTGCCGGTGGTGGCGTACATCCCGGATGATCCTCAGTCGCCGCTCAAGCAATACCCGTCCACCGCGCACTTCATGGCCGACCTTAGCGGCAAACTGCGCTCGCCCCACTACCAGCGGTTTTTCAGTCGCTTCATTAATCACGCGGACCGCGGGTATTTTTTCGCCGGCCTCAACCAGCGCTTGTCCCGGATCACCTGGCACCCGCACAGCGTCGGCGACCCGCAACCGACCTGGCGCGAAAGCCCAGCACCGCACAGCAACCTGCAGTTTGCCTGCCACGCCATCAGCGGCAATCTGTGGCAACACCTGTATCAGCGCCAACTGGACAAGATCCTCAACGATGGCCGCACCCTGGCCGTGTCGACCGCCAGCAGTGACCAAAAGCAGCGCTGGGAACGCTGGGAATCCTTTACTCACATCGCCTCCACCCTACTGCAGATTGCCGCGTTCGTTGCGGCGCCCTTCGTGCCCTTCCTCGGCGAGTTGATGCTGGCCTACACCGCTTACCAAGTGCTCGACGAAACCTTCGAGGGCATCATCGACTGGGCGCAAGGCCTGACCGACCAAGCCTTCGAACACACCATGAACGTGCTGCAAACCCTGGTGCAACTGGGGATCTTCGCCGCCGGCGCCACCGTGGCGACCCAGACGTTTCGCCAGGCGTTGCCCAAGGCGTGGATTGATTTCATTGACCGCTTCACGCCGGTCAAATCCACTGACGGTCAAACCCGCTACTGGAACGGCGACCTGGGGCCTTACCAACGACAAACCCCGCTGCCGAGCGGCAGCCGCCCCAATGCACAAGGGTTGCACACCCTCGGCGAGCACACCTTGCTGCCCCTGGAAGACACGCACTATCAGGTTTCCCATGACGCCACTCGCGGCCAGTTTCGCATCGAGCATCCGACCCGACCCGAGGCCTACAAGCCGCGCCTGGAAACCAACGGCAATGGCACCTGGCACACCGAACTCGAACAGCCGCTGACCTGGGATCGCGCAACGCTGCTGCAACGCCTCGGACAGGTGGCCGACACACTCTCGGCCAGTGAACGCGAACAAGTGCTGCGAATCAGCGGCTATCACGAAAATGCCTTGCGCCGCATGCATGTCGACCACGAACCCCTGCCGCCGCTGCTGGCCGACACCCTCAAGCGCTTCAAGATCGACAAGGACCTGCAAACCTTTATCGAGCGCATCGCCAGCCAGGACCTGCGCACGTACCTCTCGGCCGACCCGCAAACCCAACTGCAATTGCTCACCGAGCAACTGCCATGGCCCCAGGGCAAAGGGCTGCGTTTGATCGACAGCAGCGGGCAAACAGCCTGGCGCAGTCACACCGGGTTGACCCAGGGCGCCCCGGTTTTTGACCTGCCGATGGGCCGTGGCGACGTGCTGGAAATGGCCCTGAGTTTTCTGAACAAGGCAGAAATCAGAACCCTGTTCGAGGAGAGCTTCGGCGCCCCCGTTCTGGCGCTGGAGGCTCGCGCCGCGAACTTGCGTGCCCGCCTCGCGCGCATCGTGCAGGAACGGCGCGGCACCTTGTTCGAGTCCCGTTATCGCGCGCTGGAGCGCAACGTCGAGCTCCGGGCGCGGCGCCTGATGGACGAGGTTCGGGGCCTGCCGGCCAGTGTCGCCGAGGAACTGCTCAACAGCGCCAGCGGCAAAGACCTGCAACTACTGGAACAAGGCACGCTCAGCCGCGAGCTTCAAGAGCGGGCACGCTGGGCCCAGGAACACGTGCGAGCGGTGCGCGCCCGGGAAAGCCTGGAACTGGCCTCGCCGGACAACCCTGACACCGCTCGACTGGCCTTGCATTCATTGCCACGACTGCCGGGTTGGTCGGGCCAGGTTCGCCTCGAGGTCACGCGCTACTCGTTCAGCGGCGAACGCCTCGACAGCATCGGCAGCCCACAGGCCCCTGAGCGCAAAGTGCTGGTGCAACTGGAAGAAGGCGGTTACCAGGCCTACGACGAACGCGGCGAGGCACTGGCCAACCGCGAGGATTTCTACAGCAGCGTGCTGTGGGCGCTGCCGGACAGCGAACGCCAGCGACTGCAACTGCGCACCGGCCAGGGCCCACGGCTCAAGCAACTGGTGCGCGAACATGCGCTGGATCATGAGGCCTTGCAGAAAGTCTTATCCCCGCACCCGCTGCGCAAACCGCATTACGACCCGCACACCATGCGCCTGCCCGGCGGCATGGAGGGCTACCATCACCTGCAACCCGGAGCGCCTTCGCTGCAGGATCGGGTCCGCGAACTTTACCCGGCGTTTATTCCTGAAGAGGTCGACGCCTACGTGCAGGCCTTGCAACAGCATCCCGATGGCGGCTGGATGGAACTGTCGCGGCGCTACCACGAATACAGGACGCTCCATGACGAACTGCACCTCTGGACCCTGGCCACCCCCTATTTCGACCAGCAAACCGGGGCCAGGCTCAGCATCGCCCAGCGCCTGGACGCCCTGCAAAACCGCAGGTTGCTGATGGAAGAATTGCAGCGTTGCTGGCGTCGGCAAACGGCCCTGAATGACGGCGACCTGGACGCAGGCGATCGCGGCTACATGTTCCGGTGCACCCGCCCGATCATCGGCGAACTGCCGGAGTTGCACGCCGACTTCAGCCACGTGTCGTTCCTGATTCTGGAGGGCCATCCGAACACCCGGGGCGGCGCAGCGTTTCTCAGTCACTTCACCGGCCTGGAACGCATCGAGGTTCGAAACCTGCCCCTGGCCACGTTCCCGGAATCCATCGCCCACCTGCCGAACCTGACCCAAATAGTGCTCAGCAACTGCGGCATCACCCTGACTGCCCAGACCCAAGCCACCCTCGGCTCGTTGAGTCGGCTCAAGGTGCTGGACCTGTCGAAAAACCCGCTGGGTCTGATCGTCAGCCCCCGGGCCATGACCTACCTGAGCTATTTCGACCTTGGCGACACTGGCCTGACCCGACTCCCGCCCGGTCTGCTGAGCCTGGAGCATCTCAATGGCGTCATCCTGCCGGACAACCAGATGACCGAACTGCCCCTTGAACTGTTCGACTTGCCCGCCAGCCAAGCCAGGGGCTTTGACCTCGGCGGCAACCCCTACGACGCCCAGACCCGGGATCGCGTGAAAGCCTATTTTCAAGCGAAGAACGAAGATTGGGGGATCTACGCCCCGCAAGCCGATCTGGAGCGCGCCGCCAACCTGTATCCGAAACTGGATCGCGAGATGGCCAGCGACTTCGTCTACCGACTGCCGGGCACGCTGGAGCAAGGACGCGTCGAACTCACACGCCTGGAAGCCGAGTACGACACGCTGACGACGGCGCTCGCCGTCTGGACTGCCGACCTTCCCGCCGTCCACCCCGTCACTGGCCAACCCCTGACTGCGCAAGAAGAGCTGATCGAACACAGCACCCGTGACGACCTCAAGCGCATGATCGAGAAAGGCTGGCGCAAGGAGACGGAGCTGGATGATTTCAACGAAACCCTGGAAGCCTCCTATGAACTGGCCCTGGACAGCGTAGTCATCGGTCAACTGCCGACACTGAGCGCCGACTTCAGCCACGTGTCGCACCTCTACCTGCACAGCATGGATGGCGTGACCTCGGTCGGCGATGGTTTCCTGCGCTGCTTCCCCAATCTCGAAGGCTTGACCATTCGTGACTACCGATTGGGGGAGCTTCCGCAATCGGTGTTCCACATAGGCGCGCTCAAATCACTGGTCCTGCCGGATTGCGAAATCACATTGACGGCCAACACGGTCCAGGCGTTGGCGGGCATGGAGCACCTGGATTTCCTCGACCTGGGTGGCAACCCGCTGATGCTCGCCCCGGACGTCAGCCATATGCCTCAAATGGCCACGTTGATTCTCGATCACACGCAGATCACCGAATTACCCCCGGGCCTGCTGAACCTCACCGAGCTCGACATTGCCAACTTGAGCGACAACCGGATCGTCGAGCTACCCCACGCCATTCTGGAGACGCCGGTGGAGCTCGCTGAAAGAATCAACCTGCGCGGCAATCCGCTTTCCGAGCAGAGCCTGCAACTGCTGCTGGCTTACTTCAAGAACACCCACTGCGACTTCGGCGTGGAAGAGGTTATCCAACTGGCTGAATTGGAGGTGTCGGACTCGGAGGAATCGACGGTGGAAGACTGAATCGCGGCGCCAGCCCTGCTGGCGCACATCGACCGAATCAACCGCGCTCGGAAGGCACCGAGGACAATTCGAACGGACTGCTGCTGCGCCGCTGGTTGCGATCTTCCCGCGGCGTGGCGCCGAAGAAATTGCGGTAGGCGCTGGAGAAGTGCGGCCCCGAAGAGAAGCCACACGACAGGCCGATCTGGATGATCGACTTGCTGGTTTGCATCAACATCTGCCGGGCCTTGTTCAGGCGCAGTTCCAGGTAGTACTGGCTCGGCACGCGGTTGAGGTATTGCTTGAAGATCCGCTCCAACTGCCGGCGGGACACGCACACGTGCTGGGCGATTTCGTCGGTGGTCAGGGGCTCTTCGATGTTGGCTTCCATCAGCAACACCGCTTGGGTGAGCTTCGGATGGCTGGAGCCGAGACGGTTTTGCAGGGGAATGCGCTGGCGTTCGCCACCCTCGCGGATGCGTTCGACCACCAGTTCTTCGGACACCGCACCGGCCAGTTCGGCGCCATGATCACGGGCCAGTACCGCCAGCAGCAAGTCGAGCACCGACAGGCCACCGCACGCGGTGAGGCGATCGCGATCCCAGTCGAACAAATGACTGGTGGCGATGACTTTCGGGAAACGTTCGGCGAAATCGTCCTGCCAGCGCCAGTGCACGGCGGCGCGATAACCGTCGAGCAAACCGAGTTGCGCCAACGGGTAGACCCCGGCGGACAAACCACCGATCACACAACCGGCGCGCACCAGTTGTTTCAGCGAACTGCTGAGGGCTGGCGCGAGTGCGGTCGGCGGCTCATCGGCGAGCAAAAACAGTTTCTGGAAGTTTTCGAGCTTGCCGGCCCAGGGCTCACCGGGCAATTGCCAGGCACCTTCGGTCGGCGGTTCGGCCTGCAAGAACGACAGTTCGTAGACAACGTCCGGATGCACACGCTGGGCAACACGCAAGGCCTCCTCAGCCAGCGCAAGCGTCAGAGCTTTAGTGCTGGGCCAAATCAGGAAACCAATTCGATGGGCAGTCATGGCGGGCAATCCAAAACGAAAACAGTGATGAAGGCATGGGCCAATGCTAGCCCGTAAATGAACGCAAATCTCAAAACCAACAGCGATCCCTGTAGGAGCGAGGCTTGCCCGCGAAGGCGGTGTGTCATTCACAAATGATGTCGACTGACACGGCCTCTTCGCGGGCAAGCCTCGCTCCTACAGGGGATCGAGGCCAGCCTTTAGGTCGCGAAGCATGCACTATCCCGGTGCACAACGGGAGCCCGGTTTACTTCAGGCTGCCCGAGAGGAACTGTTGCAAGCGTTCGGACTGTGGATTGACCAGCACTTCACGCGGGTTGCCGCTCTCTTCAACCACACCTTTGTGCAGGAACACCAACTGGTTCGACACTTCACGGGCGAAGCCCATTTCGTGGGTCACCACCACCATGGTCCGGCCTTCCAGCGCCAGGGCCTGCATGACTTTGAGCACGTCGCCGACCAGTTCCGGGTCCAGAGCCGAAGTCGGTTCGTCGAACAGCATCACTTCAGGCTCCATCGCCAGTGCACGGGCAATTGCCACGCGCTGCTGCTCGCCGCCGGACATATGGCCCGGGTAAGCGTCTTTACGATGAGCCACGCCAACCTTGTTCAGGTAGTGCTCGGCTTTCTCGCGCGCTTCAGCCTTGGTCATGCCGAGCACGTGGACCGGCGCTTCCATGATGTTTTCCAGCGCGGTCATGTGCGACCACAGGTTGAAATGCTGGAACACCATCGACAGGCGCGAACGCATGCGTTGCAGCTGTTTCGGGTCGGCGGCCTTCAGCGCGCCGTCCTTGTTCGAAACCAGTTTCAGCTCTTCGTTGTTGAGCAGGATCTTGCCCGCGTGCGGCTGCTCGAGCAGGTTGATGCAGCGCAGGAAAGTACTTTTGCCGGAGCCACTGGAGCCGATGATGCTGATCACATCGCCAGCCGCCGCTTTCAGGGACACGCCCTTGAGCACTTCGTGACTGCCATAGCGTTTATGCAGGTCTTGGACTTCAAGTTTGTACATGCGGTCGGTTCTCACAAAAACAGTCAGTCAGTCGTTGAGCAAGCGCCCGTGACGCAGCGCTTCGCGCCCCGCCACCTTGGCCAGCCAGAAACCGGGTTGGGCATAACGTAGCCGTTCAATGGCAAACAGCACCCCGGACGTACCAGCACACACCGTGCTGACCCGATCCGCCAACGGATCGATCACTTCGAAAATCTCATCGCCGGCTTCAATCCATTCACCGGGTTTACGCAGGAAACTCACCACACCGGGGTGCGGCGCGAACAGCAATTCAGTGCCTTCGAACGGCATGCCTTCGCAGGCTTCGTGCGCCGGTTTCGGCCATTCGCCGCTGATCAGGCCTTGCTCGGCGAGGAACGCCAAAATGCCTTCGGCGTGGAACTCGGCTTGCGGGCGACCGGTGTCAGCCTGCCCGCCCAGCTCGATGGTGGTCGCCAGGCACGCCAGAGGGATCTGCGCGTCCGGGAACAGCCGCGACAGACGCAGCCATGACAGCGAACAGGCTTCATCAAAGGAGCTGCCGCCGGAATCTTCCGCCAGCAAACCCACCTTCACGTCCAGATGCGCAGCCAGCGAACGCCATTGCGGCCAATGTTGCGGCAAGGCGTACATGTGCAGCGCGGCCTCGGCATCGCAATGCAAATCCAGCACCACGTCGGCGGTGCAGGCATGGCTGAGCAAGATGCGCTGCATGCCTTGCAACTGGCTGGCGGCGGGTGGCAATGCGGCCAAGGTGTCGCTCATGGCCTGGCGGATCAAACGGATATTGGCGTGGGGATCATCCCCCAGGCGCCCGTCCACCGCAGCGGCCACGGGGGCGCTGAGTTCGACGAAATCGCGGTTGAAGTTCTTGCCGCTGCCCGCGTCGAAACGCCCTTGATGGTTGCCTTGCAACAGTTGACCGAGGCCCAGTGGGTTGGCCACCGGCACCAGTTCGATCACGCCGTTGAGCAAGCCTTGGGCTTCGAGCTCACCTAAACGCTTTTTCAGCTCCCACGCGGTGCGCATGCCCGGCAGTTCATCGGCATGCAGACTGGCCTGGATGTAGGCCTTGCGCTCGCCAGTGCCGAAACGGAACACCGAAATCTGGCGTTCGCTGCCCAGGTGACTCCACGGCAATGAATGATCGATGCGTTCCATATCAGTGCTTCCGCGGGGCCATGTAGCCCAGCCAGCGGCGCTCGGCCAGTTTGAAGATCTTCACCAGGATGAAGGTCAGGCACAGATAGAACACGCCGGCGGTGATGTACGCCTCGAACGGCAGGTAGAACTGGGCGTTGACCGTGCGCGCGGCACCGGTGATGTCGATCAGGGTCACGATGGACGCCAGACTGGTGGTCTGCAGCATCATGATCACTTCGTTGCTGTACTGCGGCAGCGCCCGGCGCAAGGCCGACGGCAGCAGGATGCGCTTGTACATCTTGTAGCGGGACATGCCCATGGCCTTGGCCGCTTCGATCTCGCCGTTCGGCGTGGCCCGCAGGCTGCCGGCGATGATTTCCGCGGTGTAGGCGCTGGTGTTGATCGCAAAGGCCAGGCACGCACAGAACGTCGCGCTGGACAGCCACGGCCACATGAAGCTCTCACGTACGGCTTCGAACTGCGCCAGGCCGTAGTAGATCAGGAACAGTTGCACCAGCATCGGCGTGCCGCGGATCACGTAGGTGAACAGCCAGGCACTCATGTTGACGACGGAGTTCTTGGACACGCGCATCAGCCCCAGCGGCAACGCCGCCAACAGACCGAAAAACAGCGACAGCGCGAGCAACTTGAGGGTGGTCACCAGGCCGCCGAAGTACAGCGGCAGGGCCTCCCAAATGACGTTGTAGTCGAAGATCATAGATCAGCCGCCCTTACGCCTACCGAGTAGCGCTTCTCAAGGTGACGCAATGCCAGCAACGAGACACTGGTGATCACCAGGTACATCGCCGCCACTGCGAGGAAGAAGGTGAAAGGTTCGCGGGTGGCATCGGCCGCCTGCTTGGCCTTGAACATCATGTCTTGCAGACCCACCACCGAAATCAGCGCGGTGGCCTTGGTCAGTACCAGCCAGTTGTTGGTGAAACCCGGAATCGCCAGGCGAATCATCTGCGGCACCAACACCCGGAAGAACACCTGAAAACTGCTCATGCCGTAGGCCATGCCCGCTTCTGCCTGACCTTTCGGGATCGCCATGAAGGCGCCACGGAAGGTTTCCGACAGGTACGCACCGAAGATGAAGCCCAGGGTGCCGATACCGGCGGCCAATGGGTTCAGGTCGATGTAGTCGTCAAAGCCGAGCATCGGTGCGACGCGGTTGAGCAGGTCCTGACCACCGTAGAAAATCAGCAGGATCAGCACCAGGTCGGGAATCCCGCGGATCACCGTGGAATACAGGTCGCCCAGCCAGGCCAGCCAGCGGATCGGGGACAGACGCAGCGAAACGCCGATCAAGCCCAGAACAATGGCCAGGACCATGGACGACAAGGCGAGCTGAAGCGTCAGCCATGCGCCATCGAGGATGACAGCCCCGTAGCCTTTCAACATGATTCAGGTCCTCGAAAGTTGGGATGAAAAAATGGCGCAAACCTCAGAGATCCTGTTGCTTGCGCCATTTCGGACTTGTCGCTCGGACGTGTTACTTGCCGTAGATATCGAAGGCGAAGTACTTGTCCTGGATTTGCTTGTATTTGCCGTTCTCGCGAATGGCGGTGATCGCGGTGTTGATCTTGTCTTTGAGCGCATCACCCTTGCGAACGGCAATACCCACGCCGTCGCCGAAGTATTTGACGTCGGTGAAGGCCGGGCCGACGAAGGCGAAACCTTTGCCGGCGTCGGTTTTCAGGAAACCGTCATCCAGCAGCGTAGCGTCTGCCACGGTGCCGTCGAGGCGGCCGGCGGCCACGTCGAGGTAGATTTCGTTCTGCGAACCGTAAGGCTTGATCTCGGCACCCAGCGGGGCCAGGACTTCGCGGGCGAAACGCTCGTGGATCGAACCACGTTGCACGCCGATGTTCTTGCCCTTGAGCTCAGCCAGGCTTTCGCTGACTTGAGTGCCGGCCTTCATGACCAGGCGCGCCGGGGTGTTGTAGTACTTGTTGGTGAAGTCCACGGACTTCTTGCGGTCTTCAGTGATCGACATGGACGACAGGATCGCGTCGATCTTGCGCACTTTGAGTGCCGGGATCAGACCGTCGAACTCTTGCTCGACCCAGACGCACTTGACCTGCATCTGTTCGCACAGGGCGTTGCCGATGTCGTAGTCGAAACCGACGATGCTGCCGTCCGGGGCCTTGGAGGCAAACGGAGGGTACGCCGCTTCGATACCGATCTTCAGGGGCTTTTCATCGGCGAAGGTCGGCAGGGACAGCACGGACAGTGCCAGGGCGCCAAGCAGCACAAGTTTCTTCATCTTGGGACTCCATCGGTAAAGGGCAAAAACGGCAGAGTGAGCACAAGCCCAATATGCGAATGGGTTAAACGGGAAAGCGGTGCTGCGTCCTGAGAAACCCGCGCTGATTTCAACGCGAGCAACGACGAGCGAGTGATCGGCATTCTAACGACAGGCCCGAAGCCGATATTTCTTCAATGCGACAACTAATTACAGATGCACTGAGAATGCCGCTTGGGCACGTTGACAGCCTTGCAATTTCATGCAAGAGCAAAAGATTGTGAACCGATCTATGCTGCAAATTGCGGGCCTATTATTGGCAAAGCCTTCTAATCCGGCAAGCGCAGCGTTATGTCTTATTTTTCATGGGTGTTTCCGATGCCCTGAAACGGGACGTTGCGTTTCCCTACGCCCCGGATCGGCGGGGGCGGTTACACATTCAGACACACTCATGGGTGGAGGTAACAGTGGGAAATGGCCTACAGGTGATGCCGATAATTATTCGGCTCACCCGTTGATCGTTCCCACGCTCCGCGTGGGAATGCCGCCATGGACGCTCCGCGTCCGCCGTTGACGCTGTGACGCAGAGCGTCACGGGATGCATTCCCACGCGGAGCGTGGTAACGATCCTACCTCTGTAGGAACGAGGCTTGCCCGCGAAGAGGCCGGACCTGCCACCCCAAAAAACCAGGCAATAAAAAACCCCACCAGACGTTTTGCCTGGCGGGGCTTGTGCGACTCAGAACCGCTGCTTACGCGACGTTCATCGTCTTGTGCGTATCAATCAAATGCTGCACCACACCCGGATCCGCCAGGGTCGATATGTCGCCCAACCCATCGTATTCAGCCGTGGCGATCTTGCGCAGGATCCGGCGCATGATCTTGCCCGAACGGGTTTTCGGCAGCCCTGGCGCCCACTGGATCACATCCGGCGAAGCAATCGGGCCAATCTCTTTGCGTACCCAGTTTTTCAGCTCCAGGCGCAGTTGCTCGCTTGGCTCTTCGCCATTCTTGAGGGTGACGTAGACATAAATGCCCTGCCCCTTGATGTCGTGCGGCACGCCAACCACGGCAGCCTCGGCGACTTTCGGGTGCGCGACCATCGCGCTCTCGATCTCGGCCGTGCCCATGCGGTGCCCGGAAACGTTAAGCACGTCATCCACGCGACCGGTGATCCAGTAGTAACCGTCTTCGTCACGACGGGCGCCGTCACCGGTGAAGTACATGCCACGGAAGGTCTTGAAGTAGGTATCGACGAAACGGTCGTGATCGCCATACAACGTGCGCGCCTGGCCTGGCCACGAATCGAGAATCACCAGGTTGCCCTCGGCGACGCCTTCGATGATGTTGCCCAGGTTGTCGACCAACGCCGGCACCACACCGAAGAATGGACGTGCTGCGGAACCCGGCTTGAGGGCGTGAGCACCCGGCAGCGGGCTCATCATGTTGCCGCCGGTTTCGGTCTGCCACCAGGTATCGACGATCGGGCAACGGGACTTGCCCACATTCTTGTAATACCAGTCCCACGCTTCCGGGTTGATCGGCTCGCCGACCGAACCGAGCAGGCGCAAACTGCTGCCATCGGCGCCTTCAACAGCGGCTTGCCCCGACGCCATCATTGCGCGGATCGCGGTTGGCGCGGTGTAGAGGATGTTGACCTTGTGCTTGTCGATGATCTTCGCCACCCGGGTGATATCCGGATAGTTCGGCACGCCTTCGAACAGCAACGTGGTCGCGCCGTTGGCCAATGGGCCGTAGACGATATAGCTGTGGCCAGTGACCCAGCCGACGTCGGCGGTGCACCAGAAGATTTCGCCCGGACGATAATCGAACACGCGCTCGTGGGTCATCGCCGCGTACAACAGGTAACCGGCAGTGGTGTGCTGCACGCCCTTTGGCTTACCGGTCGAACCGGAGGTGTAAAGGATGAACAGCGCTTCTTCAGCGCCCATTTCTTTCGGCGCGCACACACTGCCCGCCACTTTCATCAGGTCTTCGTACCAGATGTCGCGATGCTGGTTCCACTTGATGTTGCCACCGGTGCGCTTGCACACGATGACTTTCTGGATGCTGCTGGTTTCCGGGTTGGTCAGCGCATCGTCGACGTTGGTCTTGAGCGGGATCTTCTTGCCGGCACGAACACCTTCGTCAGCCGTGATCACTACTTTGGATTTGCAGTCGATGATGCGACCGGCCAAGGCTTCCGGCGAGAAACCGCCGAACACCACCGAGTGAATCGCGCCGATCCGGGTGCAGGCCAGCATGGCGACCACGGCTTCGGGGATCATCGGCATATAGATAGTCACCACGTCGCCGCGGTGCACATCCTGGCCGCGCAAGGCGTTGGCGAACTTGCAGACTTGTTCGTGCAGCTCGCGGTAGGTGATGTTGCGGCTCTCGGCCGGGTCATCCCCTTCCCAGATAATCGCGATTTGATCGCCGCGCTCGGCCAGATGGCGGTCGAGGCAGTTGTAGGAAACGTTCAGGGTGCCGTCGGCGAACCATTTGATGTCGACATGGTGATCGTCGAAGGAAGTCTGCTTCACCGTGGTGAAAGGCTTGATCCAGTCGAGGCGCTTGGCTTGCTCGCGCCAGAAGCCGTCCGGGTTGACGACCGACTGCTGGTACATGGCCTTATAGGTGGCCTCGTCAGTCAGCGTATTGGCTGCTACCTCGGGACGAACGGGATACAAAGAAGCCGCACTCATCTTTCTTACCTCGGTGGAATAGTTGTTTTTGTATGGCTCTGTTGTAGCCGGGCCGAGCCTATAGAACCATTCGACGATGGTAGTAACAAGCCCCTACAAAACGTCGTGGTTACGCCCCTTTTTGGGTTAAACCCCCGCAATCCGGGCCTCCCCGCCCCCGTAGGCGCTGACGAAGCCTGTGAACTTTCGCTCTTTGCAGGGATTGTTACCAAATCCGCGAAAGGTGTTTATCAAAACCACGGGTATATGAATCCACCCCCCACGCCTAAAATCAGCCCCGCCAACAAGGCAACCCTGATTAACCAAGTTGCAGCCCCCACGAAGGCAGTTAATCAAAACACCAAGTACTGAAGTTCCACACGCAATCCCAAAAAGATTGCGTGACCCCTCACGACTTTAGAAAGGTAAAACTGAAATGAAAGCTTTATTAGTTCTGGCCCTCAGCAGCTTGTGCTTAAACGCCATGGCAGACGAGGTCCCGACTGATGTCGCACAGCAACAACCCGTGGTAGAAGAGGAATACACCTACTCCACTCACTTGGACATCGCCAATGTAGTGTCCATGAGCGAAGTCCCGAACGTGTGCGAAGTGGTTCCGATGAAAATGGAATACGACGACTCCAAAGGCCAACGCCACATCCTGCGTTATAGCGTCATGGGTAACGGCTGCTCTAACGGCTGATCTTCCCGCACTTCCCCTTAACGGTTCGACCCACCTGCCCGCTGTTTAAGGCCGATGAAGCGCCGAACCGTATACATCGATAAATGCGATTGTTTAGTGCGATTATTTGCGCTTTTTAATCAAATTAACCGGCGTAGTATGAATTCCACACCCAAGGCACAAAACGCCAACGAACCTGGAGCCACCACCATGAAAACCAAACTGATCCTCGCCCTGACCCTCTCCGTACTGGCCGGTAGCGCTTTCGCTGCTGATGGTTATGACCGTACGGGCTCCGCCGTCGCCGCTGACGGTTACGATCGCACCGGCTCTGCCGCGGTTGCTGCGGATGGCTACGATCGCACCGGTTCCGCCACCGTTGCAGAAGACGGCTACGACAAAACCGGTTCGGCGACCTTCGCTGCCGATGGTTTCGAACGCACCAACTCGGCGACTTTCAGCTGACATTTGGCTGAATCAGCATTGCCCGACTTCGGTCGGGCTCAGTTGTGTCTGGAGCCATCGAAAAGCGCCTCAAAACACAACATGTAGTGAAAAACCGTTTTTTTGGCTATTTTTTGAGCAAAGAAACCAACGCGCCAAAATTAATGAAAAAAAATCTGCCCCCGCGATACCCAGCCAAAGCCCTGTAAACCCTCGCTCCGACCAAAAAAACCTCCCCCACCGTCCGATCTCAGTGCCATTTCGTCGCACCACAGCCCTGTTTTTTTCCCTATAATGCGGCGTTAAACGGGCCTGCAATATTCCCTTACACGGATCAGCAGCCAGTCTGAAGCCCACGCAGAAGCGATTGCGTTTTTCTGCGCCCGTCAGCGGCTTCGGCCCCGTAAAAAATTCCTGTTTTTGCCTGCCTTAGCTGCAATTACATTTTCTTAGATCCAACGCGGCCAGTACGACCGTGTGACAAACCATCACATGGGCAATCTGGCCCTCACGCAGGAGACGACACGTCATGCTGAGCTGGGACGAATTCGACAAAGAAGACACGGGCGAAGTAGCCGTAAAAGGCGCCAACGCCGGCCACGCGACTGAAGCCAACATGGACCGCCTCGACACCGCCGGTGGCGTTGCCGCCCAAGAAGCGCGCGCCGTGACCGCCTCCGACTCCGCCGCCATCGCCCGTGCCAAGGCCGCCCTGGACAACCTCGACGTTGCCGAAGGCCTGGCCGAACTCGAAGGCGCCTCCGCCCGTGTTGCCGTCGACGAAAAGCGCATGATCAACTGCCGCGCCGACCTCAACCAACTGGTCCCGTTCAAGTACGACTGGGCCTGGCAGAAGTATCTGGACGGCTGCGCAAACCACTGGATGCCGCAAGAAGTCAACATGACCGCCGACATCGCCCTCTGGAAAGACCCGGAAGGCCTGACCGACGACGAACGCCGCATCGTCATGCGCAACCTCGGCTTCTTCTCCACCGCCGACTCCCTGGTTGCCAACAACCTGGTCCTGGCCGTGTACCGCCTGATCACCAACCCGGAATGCCGCCAGTACATCCTGCGCCAGGCGTTCGAAGAGGCGATCCACACCCACGCCTACCAGTACTGCATCGAATCGCTGGCCATGGATGAAGGCGAGATCTTCAACATGTACCACGAGATCCCATCGGTCGCGAAAAAAGCCACCTGGGGCCTCAAATACACCCGCTCGATCTCCGATCCGAAGTTCGAAACCGGCACCGTCGAAACCGACAAAGAGTTGCTGCGCAACCTGATCGCTTACTACTGCGTCCTGGAAGGCATCTTCTTCTACTGCGGCTTCACCCAAATCCTCTCCATGGGCCGCCGCAACAAAATGACCGGCGTCGCCGAGCAGTTCCAATACATCCTGCGCGACGAATCCATGCACCTGAACTTCGGCATCGACGTGATCAACCAGATCAAAATCGAAAACCCGCACTTGTGGGATGCTGAAATGAAGGAAGAAGCTTCGCAGATGATTCTGCAGGGCACTCAGCTGGAGATCGAATACGCGCGTGACACCATGCCTCGCGGCGTACTCGGCATGAACGCGGCGATGATGGAGGACTACCTGAAGTTCATCGCTAACCGTCGTTTGTCGCAGATTGGGTTGAAGGAAGAGTATCCAGGGACGACTAACCCGTTCCCTTGGATGAGCGAGATTATGGACTTGAAGAAAGAGAAGAATTTCTTTGAGACTCGGGTTATTGAATACCAAACCGGTGGTGCGCTTAGCTGGGATTAACTCCCGAGGCTAATCGAAAACCTAGAAGCCCCGATCTAATCGGGGCTTTTTAATGCCTAGAAGAAAACTTGGTCGTCCCTACATCACCTGGCTAAAACTCCTACAGCATATCCAGCCGTTTCCTGATTGATCCCACTTCAATGCACCTCTAAGCTCAATCCAGGTGCCTAAGAAACGCCCAACG
Source organism: Pseudomonas sp. Emmai (assembly GCF_055179735.1). Taxonomy (NCBI): domain Bacteria; kingdom Pseudomonadati; phylum Pseudomonadota; class Gammaproteobacteria; order Pseudomonadales; family Pseudomonadaceae; genus Pseudomonas; species Pseudomonas sp. Emmai. The sequence goes on from NZ_CM143685.1 coordinate 5,628,193, forward strand.
TAGAAGCTGACTTATTCACACAGAACCGCGTTTTGTCTTGAAGACTTGCGCGTGAACTTGTGTGAAAGAGAATGCCTGTTGGGATTTCTTACCTCCTCTACGTTGGGTCTGGCTCTATCCAATTCATTCGTAGAGGTAATGGATATGCCCACACAACAAGCAATCCGCTCTCCTGGCATTTTGGAGATCGGTCATGTCTGATCCCTTCATCCCCACTGTCTTCACCCGCCAAAACTTATACCTTCACGCCCTCCTCCTGGAAAACCAGCCATGGTTCTGTGCCCGCGATCTGGGTCGCTTAATGGGTTTCCATTTGAATGATCGATTGGTCAGCAAGCTGGACGAGGATCAGCGGCATACGTTGCTGATCAATTATCACGGCCAACCGGAGAAGCGATTGATGCTCAGCGAGTCCGGCGTGTACGCGTTGCTGGTCTATCACTACGCACCGGGGAATCGGTTGTTGCGTGAATGGTTGACTCATCAAGTGGTGCCCGCCTTACGTGATGCCGTGCCGTCGAAGAATCCTGATCGACCAATGTTGAGTTTGTTGGATTGGCCGGAAATGTCGTTGAGTCTGTTGCATTGGCAGGATGAAGGCTGGATTCGGCTGAGGGACATGCCTTATCTGTTGCTCAATCGCACGCGACGACGGGTGCCGGTGGTTAAGCCTTGGTGGCGCAGGGTTTTGGAGGTGTTTCAGTCTTCGAAGCAATCGGTGGGTTAGTGCGGTGGTGTCTTTGTAGGATCGCTTGAGCGATGCGTCGGTCTTTTCTGTAGGAATTTTCGTAGACAGTCGTAATGGCCACTCAGTATCGTCCGAGGGTTTTCAACCCTCGGCGATTGTATGGACACTGAAAAGAGCAACAGCGATTGGACTGACGTGGAGATTCAGGCAGCGGTCGATGCCTATCTCAGCATGTTGTCCCGCGAGCAGAGCGGTCAGAAAGTCGTTAAGACTGAGGAAAATCGCATCCTGCGTGAAGGTGCCTTAGCCAGCCGGACTAAAGGATCGGTTGAGTTTCGGATGCAGAACATCTCTACGGTGCTGGTCGAACTGGATCGTGCTCGCATCGAGGGCTACAAACCGGCCAAGAACGTCGGCGCGAATGTTGCGCGCAGCATTCGTAGAGCGCTCAGCGCTTCAAGCATTTTGACACCCGAAGATTTTGCTCCTACTGCGGACGAGGCAACGCTGGAGCAACGAGCGGCCAAACTTGAGCGACACCTCCTTAAAGATGAGCCGAAAGGGATTGAGCGACCCGAGCAAACTCAGTCCAGCGGAAAGTCTTATGTTCGCGATCCTGAAGTGAGAGCGTGGGTTCGTCAGCAGGCTGAAGGTAAATGCGAGGGCTGTGGAGAACCTGCTCCGTTTGAGAAGGATGGTCGCCCATTTCTTGAGGTTCATCACGTTAAGCATTTGGCGCATGAAGGTTCGGATCGACCGAGGAATGCTGTGGCGCTGTGCCCGAATTGTCATCGTCGTTGTCACCATTCGAGCGACCGGCATGAATTCACTGCTTCGCTTTATAAAAAGGTGAAACGGTTGAAAGTCGAATAACCGGGCCTGGTGAAATTTGTGGCGAGGGGGTTTACCCCCGTTCGGCTGCGAAGCAGTCGTTAATCCTCACAACTTGGTTTGTCTGATTCACCGCGTTTGCTGGGTTTGGGGCTGCTGCGCAGCCCAACGGGGGTAAACCCCCTCGCCACAGGTTTGAGCCTGGCGTGGCCGATGCGTTGATGCAGGCATTCGTGAGCAAGCGCGCTCCCACAGGTTTAGTGGGTTGCCGCAGATTTTGCGGCGTTTTGAAAACAGTCAGTGCAACCCGCCCCGCCTCCCGCTATTAATACCCTCCCCCACTCAAGGACCCGAGCCCACCATGAAATTCGACCTCGCCTACTGCCTCAGCCTCGACGACAAGCTGTCGATCTATGACGTGCGGGATTTGAATTTTGACGAGACGATGGAATTCGATTCAGCCAAGGAACACTTCCAGTGTCCCAATGACGCCTGCCGGGCGGCCTTCGATGCAGCGAATGTGTTGACGACGTTCAACGCCAAAAACGTGAATTACGTTCGCACCCCGCACTTCAAGAACACGCCCAGCACGCGGCATGTGGCGGATTGTCCTTATGTCAGTTTGAGGACGCCGGCGTCGGGGATTGAGGTGGACGGTGCGGAATCGGATGACAGTCGTGAGGAGCATTTTCCGTCGGAATTGTTACTGACTCGGCGTGAGTATGTGCGCAAGCCGTCGAGCCCGACGGTGGCGGCAGATGTGGTGCGGGATGATCCGAAACCCACGTCAGTGGATAAGTACACGGAACACCCAACCCGCGAGTCGGCGCCGGACAAGACCAGTGTCTTCGCCCATCCGGTGGAGTGTTTTGTGTCGAACTTCGAAGACAAGGAGTTGCTCAAGCGCATGCCGCTGAAGATTGGCGAGCACACGGCGCCTTATGGGTCGTTCTTCAAGAAGATCGAATACCTGACGGACAACAAGGGGCTGATTTACTGGGGCAAGATCAAGGAAATAAAGGATTACACCCAGAGTTTTCGTATCGATTTCGAGCAGAAGGTCTGGTTTAAGCAGGCGGATGAGGCGAAGAAGAAGCCGTATTCGGTGAATGTTTATTTGAGCAAGAAGTTGATCGACAACTACCGCAAGCGCAAGGCGTTTCTGGAAGAGATCAAGCACGCCAGTGAGAGCGGGAAAGAGTTGTTTTGTTTCTTCTATGGGGTGACGCCGGAGTTGAAGCAGGTGCCGAGCAAGAAAAACCCCGAACAGACGTTCGGGGTGTTCAGTGCGAATATTGAGAACCTGGATCACTTCATTGTTCGTGAAGCGCCGGGGTTGGACGATAAGTAACGCGCGTCAGGGTAATTGCAGCGCGGCACTGCCGGGGTGTTGCTGGATGAGGTTGTAGGGCAGGACGCTGAACGCTGTGTCGCGGCACATGGAAGAGATGTGCGGGAACGATGGCACTAACTTGATGCCGCTTTTGGTGAAGTACCAGGACGGGTATGCCCATGGTTGTTCCTCGCCATAGATGCAGCCGTCTTCACGTTCTGTGGTGGTTTTCATTTCGTCGGGATAGAGCGCGCTGAGTTGCTGGACCAACCACGGCGCCAGGGTTTTGGTGCGGTAGTCGGAATAGGCGTCGTACGATTCGGAAGACGGCGTGGCGTCGTTGTACTCGCGTTCGTAGTGCAGCGGTTTGCCCTGGCCGAGCCACAGCACGTCTTCAAGGGTCAGGGTCTTGCCGGTTTTGACGTCCAGATTGAGTGGCATGTCGTTTTCATCGGTATAGGCGCCGCCGCAACTGTACTCGGTAGCAATGCTCACGCTGATGGTCGACGGCCCCATCCACAAGGGTTCTACCGTTTGTGCGTAGAACGTCTCGCCGGCACTGGCCTCACAGTCGAACTTCCCCGCCACTTCTTGCCACAGGCGCCCCATCAATTGTTGATTGATGCGCTGGCGCTCCGCGGCGGTGTACCCCGACATCACTTCAAACAGTGTCGTTTCGGATGTTGGTTCAATCCACCATTGCAGCGAGTAGCCCATGAAGGTTTCGGCCTTGCCCTTCTTCAGGTCCAGGCCTTGCAGACGCAGGTACTCGTAAGGTGACTGATCACGCAGGGTGGTGAGAAAGGGCACGGTTGCGGCGGGCGCGGGTGCAATGTTGGCTTGCTGTAGATCGACTTTCAGCACCTTGCCTTCGGGGCTGCGCCATTCACCGGACCAACCGTCTGGCTTGGGCTGTAGACGAATCGTCGGGTGAGGGGCGTCCTGATATCCCCGTAGCGGAGCCTCGTCGAGCACCAGCGTCTGCCCGTCCTTTTTGCCGCTGAGCATCAGGTCCTTGCGGTACTTTTGGTAGAAGTAACGACCGTCGCCAGAGTCAGGATTCATTTCCAGCACAATCGGCATTTTGCCCAAAGTCCCGGTATAGACCTGAGTACTGGCGTCAGCCCAAATCACAGGCGAAGCCGTTAAGCACGCCAGGACGACAACCCCGGCCAACCAGCGCAATCCGTTGAACATCAAATCTTCCTTGGATAAATGGCGGTATCCAGCCTCAGGGCAATTGCAGCGCGACGCCGCCAGGGTGCTGCTTGATAAGGCTATAGGGCAAAAGACTCCATTCCACATGCCCACACGGCGATTCGGCGTGAGAGAAGTACGGCTCTAACTTGATGCCTTCTTCAGTGAAATACCAAGTCGGGAGAATCCAACGGTCTGCTTCACCGTAAGCGCAGTTCTCGTCACTGCCAGGTATCTGATCGGGGTGAAGCTTATGCAACTGTTCGACTAGCCAAGGTGCAAGTTTTTGGGTGCGGTACTCGGAATAAACTTCGCGCGCTTCCGGGGTTTGGTCATTCAGCTCTTCGTAATGCAGCGGTTTACCCTGCCCGACCCAAAGGACGTCTTCTAACGTCAGAGACTTACCGGTTTTGGCATCCAGGTTAATGGGCGCCTCGCTGTAATCCGGGTGCTGGCCGCCACAACGCCCCTCGGTTTCAACGTTCACGCTGATAACCGATGAGGTGATCAGCAGCGGTGTCATCGCTTGGATAAGCGACGTATCGCTACCGCCAGCGAGACACCCGTAGTACCCCACCACTTGCCGCCACAATTGATTCATCAACTGCTGATTAATGCGATCGCGCGCTTCAGGGGCGTAGCCGGAAACCACTTCAAATATCGTCAACTTCGTCTGCGGCTCACTCCACCACTGCAACGAATAGCCATTAAACGTCTGTGTCTTGCCTTGCTTGAGTTTCAGACCTTGCAGGCGCAGATACTCATAAGGTTCCTGATCATGGAGCCTGGTTAGATAGGGCAACGTATTGGCCGGTAGTGGTGGGCGTTTGGCTCGCGCCAACTCGATCTTCAGCACTTTACCTTCAGGGCTGATCCATTCGCCGGCCCAGCCTTCAGGCGTGGGCTGCAAGCGAATTGTCGGGCGCGGCGTGTCCTCGCCGTAAGGTTCTTCACCCTCCTTAAGAACAAGGGCTTTGCCTTCCTTTGTGCCGTTGAGCGCCAGATCCTTGCGGTACTTCTGGTAGAAGTAGCGGCCGGTCGCCGTTTCGGGGTCCATCTGCAGCACAATCGGCGTTTTGCCCAAGGTTCCGGTGTACACCTGAGCGCTGTTTTCCGCCCACAGCGGCGTAGAAAACGTTGAGCACGCCAGCGCGATAACGCCAGTCAGACGACACAATCCGTTGAACATCAAATCATCCTTGAACGAAGCGAGCGTTTGCTCGCTAGTAATGGGCGCGGATTATGGCGAAGAAGCGTCAAACAATCGATGCCGCCATGTCGATCATTGCTGCGCCAGTCGCGACTCCAACTGCCCAATCTCGCGCTTCACTGCTTTACGCCGATCACGTGCAGCCTGAACACTTTGTTCATCCTGGCCGGAGTAAGTGCGTAACCAGTGCGCAATCATTTCTTCATCGGGCCAGTAATAGTCCTTATGGCCTTTACTCAGTCGCGGGGTGTCATTCCTCCGAGCGTCGAAGCGGCCAGCCTCGTATTCGTCAGCCGGTAGCGAACCCCATTCGGCGGCGTAATCCTGGAAAATCCAAGAGACTTCGTCGATATGCTTTTGCGCACCGCGATGCCGGCGCTTATAGAAAACATACTCGCTACAGGCCTGCTCATAACGCTGCTCCATGAGATCGCCATCGATCCATTGAAACAAGTCATTCTGCGTCGCATGGCGCATCAAGCCGTAGAGCCAGCGCTCAGAGAAGCGTTGGATAAATCCGGCAACGTCAGCCTTTTTCGCGTCCGCGAAAATCATGCAGTAACGGGTTTTGATGTGCATGACGAACAGCACGTGCTTGCGCTGTACGGTGATCGCATGGACCAGCCACTGCTCTGTCAGATCAGCCGGTTCATCCTCTTCCGGGGTGGGCGATGGTGGATTGAAGTCCACGGGCGTGATTGTTTTACCCTTTTGGACGCGACTGAAAAACTGGCTGGCTGCTTCGGTGCAGTTAAAGATCAACATCAATGGCCCTCAAGCGTTAGGTGTACTTAATTAACCCACATACCAAGCATCACTAAAAGCAGCAAACCGATGTAGACCCAAGCATGTATGCGATCCGGTATCCGCCCGATCCAAGGCGTAGCCAGCCTCATGCCGATAATCGATCCAGCCCCCAATATCGCAAACGCCAACACATCCACATACCCCACAAACCACGGCCCCAGATCAAACTCGGTGAACCCGGCCATCGCCATGTAAGTCAGCGTCCCGGCCAGGGCCACGGGCAAACTCAGTGGGTTGGCCATGGATGTGGCTTGGGTCATGCTCAGGCCGCATCGCCTCAACAATGGCACGGTCATGACGCTGCCGCCCACGCCGAGAAAGGTGGCGATAGCGCCGATTCCTACACCAGATACCTCCACCCTTCCCAATCGTCGTGGGATTGCGTTACCCGAGTGCGTGAGAAAACCGCGCCTGAACAGGCAGTCCAGAATCGTAATGCCCAAGTACACGATGAAGGCATAGCGAATCACCTCACCCTTGGCCCACATCGCTGCAACAGCGCCGACCATCGCGCCCAACCCGATGTACCCACCCAACGGCCACAGATAATGGCGAATCAGGCTACCGGCGCGGTGGTGTTTTCCGGTGGCGATCAGCGCGTTGACGATCATTACGCAAGTCGAAGTGGCAACGGCGATGTGCATTGCCGATTGACCGATGGGGTCGTCGGCCCCATGGCTGGCCAGGAGCATGCGGTACAGCAACGGCACCACGACGAAGCCGCCGCCGAAGCCGAACAGCACGGCGGTGATGCCGGTCATGCAGCCGAAGAGTGTCAGTAAGAGGTAGAACATCGCGCATCGTCCAATGGTGGGGAGCGGTCGACGATAAAGCGGTGCCGCTTGGCCTGCTTCAGCAAGTCAGCCAATAATGCTCGCGTTTACGCCAACTGCTGGATATCGCCCGATGCGCAATGTTTCGATCAATCTGCTGGACGACACTCCACGACCGGTGGTGGCGATCGGTACGGATTATTCCCACGGTCATGTGTTGCCCCTTCATACACATCGACGGGCACAACTCCTGTATGGCGCCACTGGCGTGATGCAGGTCAGCACCCACGATGGCAGCTGGGTGGTGCCGCCGCAACGGGCGGTGTGGATCCCGGCCGGGGTGGCTCATGAGGTGTTGATGCTCGGGGTGAGTACGCGGAGTTTGTACATCGAGCCGGCAGCGGTTGATCTGGGGAGTCGTTGCCAGGTGATCAGTGTGTCGCCGTTGATGCGGCATCTATTGATGGAGGCTGTAGAGGTGCCGTTGGCCTACGATGAGTCCGGGCGCGACGGTGTGCTGATCGACTTGTTGCTGCACGAACTGGCCCGTAGCGCTCATCTGCCGCTGCATATTCCGCTGCCCGTCGAAGGACGATTGCTCGGGTTGTGTCAGACGTTTCTCCAGCAGCCCAACATCCATCAAGCGCCGCAGTACTGGGCCGATCAGTTGCACATCAGCCTGCGCACCTTTAACCGCCTGTTTCGCCAACAGACCGGCCTGAGTTTCAGCCAATGGCGCCAGCAAGCGTGCGTGGTGCTGGCCCTGGCGCGACTGGCGGTGGGGACGCCGGTGACGCGGATTGCCGTGGACTTCGGCTACGACAGCCCGGCGGCGTTCTCGACGATGTTTCGCCGGGTACTGGGGCAGGCACCGTCCGTCTGGATGGATGCGGCGAAATAGCACAAATCAAAAAATGCGTTTGATCCGGGATCAAAACAACTGTACAAAAACACAGTACATTTTGAATCAGCACTCTCGAGCCCGGAGAACACCATGGCCTCTCTTGCGATGAAAATCACCCTGGAACGTATCGCCCTCTTCCAATTCACCCCGGCCCACAGCGCCCAGGCCCGAGCGATGCTGGGTTGGAGCGTGGAAGAACTGTCTCGGGAATCCGGGGTGTCCGTGGACGCCATAGAACGATTCGAGGCCGGACGCGACGTGCTGGATGTCACCCGACTGGCGTTGGCGTATCGGTTTGAATCTGAAGGACTGGTGTTCTTCCCCGGGTTTGCGCCAGGCAGGGGGATGAATGTGAAGGGGGCGACACCCAATCCGGTGGCGCGGCCGGATTATGCGATGGTTGAGTGAGGTGTCCGCAGATGAGTGATATCGATGCAGGGGCCGCGCGAGCCAAAGCCGAATACGTGATGAAAATAGGCATGCTTCTGAAAGCCGGTGAACTAAGCAATGCCGAAGCGGCGCAGAAGCTTGGGCTGTCTCAGGCGGATCTCGATGAAGTGCTTCGAGGACAACGTCGCGATGTGACCATGGCAAAGATCTCGGGGCACCTGAATCAGCGACAGGATGAGCCTCGCTAACGGAGTGATGAGACCCGGGCCGCCTCCATGGCAGGCGGCTCGGTCCCACATCATCAAGCGCTCTACGCCGTCACCTGATCGCCAACGCTTTCCAGTTCCGACCACCACGGGCTGCCGCGCTGCGGATACATCACGTTGAACGCCTCGCCCATCTGCGGCGTGCTGATCGACACGTTCCGCTCCCAGGCCAGCGCCAGGATGCGATCGAAGGGTTCGTACCAGGCGTGCATCGACAGGTCGAAGGTGCCGTTGTGAATCGGCAGCAGCCAGCGCCCTTTGAGGTCGATGTGCGCTTGCAGGGTTTGTTCGGGTTGCATGTGCACGTGTGGCCATTCGACGTTGTAGGCACCGGTTTCCATCAGGGTCAGGTCGAACGGGCCGTACTGTTCGCCGATGCGTTTGAAGCCGTCGAAGTAGCCCGTGTCACCACTGAAGAAGATCCGGGTGTTGCCGTCGATCATCACCCACGAGGCCCACAGCGTGCTGTTGCCATCGAACAGGCCGCGACCGGAGAAGTGCTGCGACGGTGTGGCGATGAATTGAAGGCCATCGACTTCAGTGCCCTGCCACCAGTCCAGTTGGCGAACTTTGCTGGCATCGATGCCCCACTTGATCAGGGTATCGCCCACACCTAACGGCGTGAGGAAGTATTTGGTCTTGTCCGCCAGTTTGAGCACCGCGTTGTAATCAAGGTGGTCGTAGTGGTCATGGGACAGGATCACCGCTTCAATCGGCGGCAATTCTTCCAGGCTGATCGGCGGCTGGTGGAAACGCTTGGGGCCGGCCCATTGCACGGGGGAGGCGCGCTCGGCGAATACCGGGTCGGTGATCCAGAATTTGTCTCGCAGTTTGAGCAGTACCGTGGAGTGACCGAGGCGGTAGACGCTGTGGTTCGGAGCGGCGATCAGCGCGGCCTGGGTCAGGGTGTGCACCGGGATGGCAGCACTCGGGCGGGTGCTGCGTGGTTTGTGGAAGATCATGTTCCACATGATGCGCAGCATTTTGCGAAAGCCTTCGCGCTGGACCGGTTGGTGATTTCGGAAATGCCCTTCTACCTGACGAGAGGCTTCAGGTCGGATGGCGATTTGTGCAGAGGAATTTGTATTGGCCATGAAGGAATGACTCCAGAAAAACCGCGCGATTCACGGGTTTCCGCTTTGGGACGTTAAATGGCCAAGGCACGCACGCATCAGCCGAAGATCTGTTTTTAGCCGTGCAGGATTAACAGCGGATTACACTGCACAGTGTAGTTTCTAGGTTGCATCAATCCTGATGACAAGTAAACTGCCGAGTGTAATTCCCACCTTTTCCTGCCGAAGCGTACTTATGACAGCTCCACAACGCCTGACCGACCGAAAACGCGAAGCCATCATCCAAGCGGCGATTGCCGAATTCCGTACCAACGGTTTCGAGATCACCAGCATGGACAGGATCGCCGCCACGGCAGGTGTGTCGAAGCGCACGGTGTACAACCATTTCCCGAGCAAAGAAGAGCTGTTTGCCGAAATTCTCAACCAGTTATGGGCGCGGGTTACGGAAGAACAGGACACCTCGTACCGCCCTGACCTGCCCCTGCGCGATCAGCTTCGGCAGCTCCTGTTGGCGAAAATGCAGATGATGGGTGATAACAATTTTCTCGACCTGGCGCGGGTCGCCATAGCCGCGACCATCCATTCCCCCGAACGTGCGCAGAACATGATCACCCGCATGGGCGAACGCGAAGAGGGCCTGACCCTGTGGATTCGCGCCGCCCAGGCCGATGGCCGACTGAAACCGGTCGCCCCGGAATTTGCTGCACAGCAGGTTCAGGGTTTGCTCAAATCCTTCGGGTTCTGGCCGCAGATTTCCATGGGCCAGACCGGCCTTTCGCCCGAGGTACAAAGCACGGTCGTCGAGTCGGCCATGGACATGTTCCTGGCCTGCTACCAGCTCTAGAACAAGTCCTGCCACGCCTGCGCCCGTGTTAAATGGCTCCCAAGGACACTGATTATTCCCGTTGGAATAAATGACAATGTCAGCCGCTTTACCGATGAACGGTAACTCTGAATAAAACACGGCAAAGTGTTTCAGAATGAATCTGGCGCAGGGAATTATGGAAAACCAACGCGGCAAGGGCCTTTCGTTTGCCCGACGCATCTACATGCCCAGAACGGTCGGTCTGGGCATCGGCTGTATCTGTGTGACCGCCGCGCTTTATCCATTGAACCTGCCCGGCTGGGTCTGGGTGCTGATGCTGCTCAATGGCTTCGTCTGGCCACATCTCGCCTACCAGATGGCCACCCGGTCACCGTTTCCCTATCGCGCCGAACGCCGCAACATCATTTGCGACTCGCTGTTCGGCGGCTTCTGGGCGGCTGCCGCTCAGTTCAACCCGATCGTGACCGTCACCATTCTGTCCATGATGACGATGAACAACGTCGCCGCCGGTGGCCCGAGGTTGTTTCTGCACGGCGCCCTGGCGCAAATAGTCGGCGTCATTGTTGCCTGGCTCCTGTTCGGCATCGGCTTTACCCCGAGGGCCACACCGATTCAGGTGTGGGCTTGCCTGCCGTCGCTGACTCTTTACCCGTTGGCAGTGGGAATGGTGTGTTATCGACTGGCGTTCAAACTCGCCGAACACAAACGCACCTTGAGCGCGTTGAGCCGCACCGACAGCCTGACCGGCCTGCTCAACCACGGCGCCTGGAAAGACCTGTTGCACGTCAAGTTCGAGCAATGCCGGCAGAACCAGGTCGCGTCGGTGATTGCCCTGATCGACATCGATCATTTCAAGGCGATCAACGACACCTACGGGCATATCGTCGGCGATACGGTGCTGCGGCAATTGAGCGTGGAGCTCAAGCGCACCCTGCGTGACAGTGATCTGGCCGGCCGCTATGGCGGCGACGAGTTCTGCGTGATCCTGACGAACATGTCATTGCAGCAAGCCAGGGAAGCGATGGAACGTTTGCGCGAAGTGCTCAACGAATATCGCCACCCGCACGCGCCCGAACTGCGCATCAAGCTGAGCATTGGCCTGGCCGCGTACCAAACGCCTTTCGCCGACGCGATTGCCTGGCTCAACGACGCCGACAAAGCCCTCTACACCGCGAAAAACACCGGCCGTAACAAGATCAGCATGGCGTCGAGTCATTCAACATCGATTCAGCCAATCGACGCTTACGCAGGACTATAGTGATCCCAAGTCCCGATTCCCTGCCGAGCGCACCATGAATTCCACCAAGTCCGACACCCAACCAGCCGCCCCCGTAGATCACCTGCGCTTCCACCGCCCTCACGCTCATCTGGCGCCGACCTTCGGTAATGACAAATTCGCCCTGCGCGCCGAGGCGTTTGCACGGTTCTTCGGCACGCCGACGTTTCTCGGGGCGCAAACCCTGATCGTGGCTATCTGGATCGGCGTCAACCTGGCGGGCGTGACTCACTTCGATGTCTACCCGTTTATCCTGCTCAACCTGGCCTTCAGCCTGCAAGCAGCCTACGCCGCGCCGTTGATCCTGCTGGCCCAGACCCGTCAGGCCGCGCGAGACAAAGCCCAGTCTGACGCCGACGCGCAACACCGCGAAGCCTTGGCCGTCGCCAACAGCGAGCGCCAGGCGCAGGCTGCGCAGAACACCGCGCAATTGCTGGAACTGCTGGAACAGAACACCCGCCTCACGGAATTGACCAAGGCCTTGACCGAACGCATCGAAAACCTGACGTCGGAAATGCATCAGCACTTTGTGCGCAAGGTCGAACCCAAAACGTCGATCTAAGGCAAGCGCAGCGCTCGCCCCAGCTCGTCAAACAACGTCACCACCGAGCGCAAGGCGCGGCAGTCCGGACGCGTCAGCAACCATAGCGCCGTGTCGCAGCCCTGCAACGGCCCGGTCAACGGTTGCAAACCCTCGTCGATCAGAAAGTCCGGCAATGCCGCGACGCCAAGCCCCGCCCGCACCAACCCGGTCACCGACAACAAGCTGTTGCAGCGATAACCCGGCACCACGCCGGGCCATTGCTGGCGGCGCCAGGCGATGGTCGGGTGGTCCGGCAGGAAGTCGTCCGGGGCGATCCAGGTCAGCGCTGCCAGATCGGTGGGATCGACGGTGTTCAGATAGGCCGCACTGCCACAGACCCGGTACGACACCTGCGCCAGGCATCGGCCGACCAAGTGTTCGGGCGGTGTGCGAGTCAGGCGCAGGGCGATGTCGGCATCCCGGCGGCTGAGGTTGGCGAAGTCGTTGGAGGTGCTGAGTTCGATGTTCAGCGCCGGGTAGGCCGGCATGAACTGCGCCAGCGCCGGCAGCAGCAACTCTTGAAGGACGGAGTCGGTACAGGTCAGGCGCACGGTGCCACTGATGATTTCACCACCCTGCTCCACGCCGACACGCGCCGCGTCCAGTGCCTGTTCGGCGCGTTCCGCCTGTTCGGCCAGGGTCTGGGCCAAGGTCGTCGGCAGATAACCGGCGCGGCTCTTTTCGAACAATTGTTGACCTAGCGCGGCTTCCAAGCGGCGCACGGCCCGGAACACCGTCGAGACGTCGACCTTTAAGAGCAGGGAAGCCCGGGCCAGAGAGCCGCCGCGAACCAGGGCAAGGATCAGGGCCAGGTCCGGGTAGTCCAGCCGATAGTGCGTCGGTGCATTGATCAATTGGGGTAACGCCAATATTGAGTGCGCGAACGCCAATCTATAGTGACTGCCAGAAACGAACAACCTCGCCACAGGTTTGGTCGCCATTTTGCAGATCTCAGCCGACAAGGAAAATCACATGGACTCTGTTTCTCCTGACCATCCCATCCGCATCGCCCTGATCGGCGATTACGACCCGCAAGTCACCGCCCATCAAGCCATCCCCATTGCCCTCGGCATGGCCGCCGAACACTCGGGCCGGGACGTGCAATTCCAATGGCTGGCCACCGACCGCATCCATGCCGGTACGCCGCTGGAGCACTTCGATGGCTTCTGGTGTGTGCCTGCCAGCCCCTATCGCGACATGGACGGCGCATTACGCGCGATCCGTTTTGCCCGCGAACACCAACGCCCCTTCCTCGGCACCTGCGGTGGTTTTCAACACGCAGTGCTGGAATACGCGCGCAATGTGTTGGGCTGGGCCGATGCCGAGCACGGCGAGACATCCCCCGACGCCGCACGGGCGCTGCTCACGCCGCTGACCTGTTCGCTGGTGGAGGCCGTCGACAGCATTCACCTGGTTGAAGGTTCGTTGCTCGCCACGGCGTATGAAACGTCCGAGATTCACGAAGGCTATCGCTGCCGCTACGGTGTGAATCCGCAGTTCGAGCAGGCGCTGTTGAACGGGCAACTCAACGCCGTGGGTCACGATTCGAATGGCGATCTGCGGGCGCTGGAACTGCAAGGTCATCCATTCTTTGTCGCGACCCTGTTCCAGCCGGAACGTGCTGCGCTCAAAGGAACGTTGCCGCCATTGGTGGCAGCCCTGATCGATGCCTGCGCGAGGCAGAAAACATGATCGCCCCGCCCCCGTTATCTCGGTTTAACCGCGGAAAAGATCGCAGCCTTCGGGTGTACACATCCCCGGTAGGCGCTGCCGAACGCTGCGATCTTTTGACGTTACCCCCGAACCAAACTGCGCACCGCCGAAATCTCCGGCACTTCCAGCCGGTTCATATACACCCGCAACGGTTCGGTGATGTTGATCCGGTCATCGATATTCTGATCCAGCAACAGCTGAATCAGCTCGCGCTTGAGGGTCATCGCCTGCTCGGGCCCCGGTGCCCAGACGAATTCGCTGGTGGGGATGATGCCGTCATCCGCCACGTCCATGCCGAAGGCGTCTTCGCTGAAGCGCACGATGTACTGGCCGGTCTTGCGATTGAGGCCGACGAAGCCCTTGAGTTGGTCGGCGGCCTGGCAGATGAGCTGGGAAGTGATGCGCATATAAACCTCACAAAAGGTCGCAAAGGGACCGGTGATCGATGGTTTACACGCAAGGGCTGGGGAACGGGTTTCCCTCTGCCGGGGAAACTGCCGGGGCCAAGAGTACTGCAAAGAACCGCACAAAAGCGCTGAAAAAAATCGCTTTAAACACGTTTATGTCGGTCTGGCGATGGCGCTCCCGGCGCTCAGTTGTTAAAAGGTACGTCTTTGAAAACCTCTGCGAAAGGACCTCGACCATGCCTGCTACCTTCACCAAGAGCGCCTTGGTACTGAGCCTGTTGCTCGGCCTCGGCCAGGCACAGGCCGCCACCCAGCCCAGCCCCACCGCGCGTGCGACCACGCTGGGCATCCCGCATCCGGCCGTGATTGCCCACCGTGGCGCGTCCTTCGATGCCCCGGAATCCACCGCCGCGTCCTACAAACTGGCCCGCGACCTGGGCGCCGACTACCTGGAAATGGACCTGCAGCGCAGCAAGGACGGCGTGCTGTTTGCCCTGCACGACAACAACCTGCAGCGCACCACCGACGTCGCCACCAAGTTCCCCGAGCGCAAGGACGCCCCGGCCAATCAGTTCACCATCGCCGAGCTGAAAACCCTCGACGCTGGCAGCTGGTTCAACACCGCTTACCCGGATCGCGCGCGTCCTTCCTACGTCGGCCTGAAAATCCTGACCCTCGATGAAATCATCGACATCGCTCAGGGCAACCCGCTGCACAAACCCGGCCTGTACATCGAAACCAAAGAGCCGAAGCAATTCCCCGGCATCGAGCGCGACCTCAAGGAAAAACTCCAGGATCGCGGCTGGCTTAGCCCGGTCGGTTCGAAACTGGCGAAAAGCGAGATTGCGGTCGGCCAGGGCAAAGGCAAGGTCGTGCTGCAAACCTTCGAGAAGAGCAGCCTCGAACTGCTGCAAAAAGAAATGCCGAACGTGCCGAAGATCCTGTTGCTGTGGGTCGGTGACGGCAGCATCGAGCCGAAATCCAAAGTGACCTTCGCTGAGTCCGGCGACAAGGACAAAGCCACTTACTACGCCAAGCAAGAGCCGAAAAGCAAAGCCGAATTCCAGCAATGGGTCGAGTACGCCAAGGCCCAGGGCGCGATCGGCACCGGTCCTTCGGCCGCGTTGACCAAGGGCGGCGATCAGAGCTACTCGGACCTGGTCAAGCCATGGATGAACCAGTTCACCCACGATCAGGGCCTGCTGGTGCACGTCTACACCATCGACGATGCGGTGGATTATCAGAAAGTCATGGACGCCGGTGTCGACGGTATCTTCACCAACCGCGCCAGCGAATTGCTCAAGTTCTACAAACGCCCGGCGGCGGGCACCGTGGCGCAATTGCTGCAGAACAACGGCTACTGATCGGCGCACCGCATTAACGCCTTCGCGAGCTTGCTCGCGAAGGCCGTTTTTAAGGGTGAATTAAGTTGCGCCGGTTAACCTGAGCCCACTTAAACAGATCACCCCAAGGAAAGACTTTTATGAAAACCCTGACTGCCCTGTTCACCGCCGCTGCCCTGACCCTCACTGCCGGTATGGCCCAGGCTGACATCCGCGTCGACCAGATCCCTGAGCTGGTCAAAAGCGGCAAGATCAAGCCACTGGAAGAAATGAGCCAGGCAGCGCTGAAACTGCATCCGGGTGCGACCATCACCGACACCGATCTGGACAACCACTTCAACGGCTATGAATACGAAGTCGAGCTCAAAGATGCCAAAGGCGTTGAATGGGACGTGGATTTCGATGCCGCCACCGGCAAAGTCCTGAGCAACAAACAAGACACATAATCCCCCAATCCCTGTGGATCGCCGCCATCCCTGTAGGAGCGAAGCTTGCTCGCGAAGGCGGCAGCACATCCAGCATTGATGTGACTGACACACCCCAATCCCTGTAGGAGCAAAGCTTGCTCGCGATAGCGGTGAATCAGGCGACATCAATGTTGGCTGATCGTCCGCTTTCGCGAGCAAGCTTCGCTCCTACAGGGGTTATGCGAAATCCAAAAAAACGCACGATCATCCGGTCGTGCGTTTTTTTGTGCCTGCGCGCGCCAGGATCGCTAGAATCCGTCCACGGCGTTCAAGCAGAGAACAAGAAACATGCAAACAGCGGCAGCAGACATCACCACCATCGGCCGCATCAGCGCCGTGCCGGCGATTCTTCAGGTGATCCGGGAAATGACCGGCCTGCGCTTTGCCGCCGTGGCCCGTGTCACCGAGGATTCCTGGACGGCCTGTGCCGTGCTCGATCAACTGGACTTCGGCCTCAAGGTCGGCGGCGAACTGGATGTGGTCTCCACCCTGTGCCATGAAATTCGCCAGGCCCATGTGTCGGTAGTGATCGACAAGGCCAGTGAAGACCCGCTGTACCGCGATCATCACACCCCGCGCCTGTACCAGTTCGAAAGCTATATTTCGGTCCCGGTGTTCCGTACCGACGGGCGTTTCTTCGGCACCATCTGCGCCCTCGACCCTAACCCCGCCGAGCTCAAGAGCAGCGCGATCCAGACCACCATGGAGTCGTTCGCCAGGGTGCTGTCGCTGCAGATCGAGGCCGAAGAAAACCTGCAACAGACCGAAGCGGACTTGCAGCAGGAACGGCAAACCGCCGAACTGCGCGAACAGTTCATTGCCGTGCTCGGCCATGACTTGCGCAACCCGCTGTTCGCCATCAGCGCCGCCGCCGAAATGCTCCAGCGCAAATCCCCCAATCCGGCCAGCGACAAACTGGTGCAGCACATCCTCACCAGCGCCCGACGCGCCGCGCAATTGGTGGACGACGTGCTGGACTTCGCCCGTGGCCGCCTGGGCAATGGCATCCCGCTCGATATCGCGACCTGCCCGGACCTGGGCGATGCGCTACAGCATGTGATTTCAGAGATCCAGGGCGTGCACCCGCAACGGGTCATCCGCGCGTCGATCGGCGAGCTGCGAGACGTCCAATGCGATCGCGAGCGTGTCGCGCAATTGCTCTCCAACCTGCTGGCCAATGCTATTGCCCATGGCGATGTCCGAGGTGACATCGAAGTCATCGCGCAGGTGGATCAGGGCGCCTTGATGCTGGCGGTGAAAAATCAGGGGACGATCCCCGAAGCCGTGCTGCCCCATCTATTCCAGCCCTACTCGCGACCGACCCGCGACACGCCCCAGGCCGGCCTCGGGCTGGGCCTCTACATTGCCAGTCAGATTGCCCAGTCCCATGGCGGCCAACTGCACGTGGCGTCCACGGCGCAGAGCGGCACGCTGTTTACCTTCAGCCTGCCGGCCGCGAGTTAAGCCGACGTACTGACCATCGACCCGGACGTGCTGCTGCCTTCCTGCTGCAACGCCTGCAACAACGCCGCCGTAGCGGTCTGCAATGAACCCGAGGTGGTTGCGATCTGCGATTGCGCGGCGGCCACATCGGCGGCTTTGGCATCGGCGCTTTCCTGCTTGGCCTGAGCGGCTTGCAGTTGCTGTTGTTGTTCCTACAATTGCTTTTGCAGCTCGGCGATCTGCTTGCGCAAGTCCTTCACCGCGTCGGATTCCGTGCTGCTGCTCGAACTGCCGCCACCCGCCGCCGGCGCCGTACCGTTCGCGGAAGTCTTGGAGGTATCGCTGGAGGCAGCCGCCGTCACGGAGGTCGCGTCGTCGGTGCTGTCGCTGATCGCGGTTTTGCTGGTCTGTGTTGAAAGGGTCTGGTTGATGGAAACCGAGGTGATGCTAACCATGGGATTGATCCTAGGTGGGTTCAGGTTAAACCCATCATCGACATCCGCTGGCCGCACTTGAGATCGACTGTGTACCGGTTTGGTAAGCGAACCGGTACACAGTGTTTTTGCTTAAGCGCTCAGACGCGCCGTCACTTCATTCAACTGCCCCGACAAGCCGTGCAGGTTGTGGCTCGCCGCTTCGGTACGTTGCACGTTGTCCAGGTTAGTACTGGCGATGGTGGTGATCTCGGTCAGGTTGCGCGAGATGTCTTCGGCCACCGAAGTCTGTTCTTCGGCGGCGGTGGCGATCTGGCGGTTCATGTCGCGGATGGCTTCCACGGCATGGGTGATGCGCTCCAGCATCGCGCCGGCCTCGGTCACTTGCGCGACACTTTCTTCGCTGCGCGACTGACCGCTTTCAATCGCCTGGGCTGCGTCCACCGCACCGGTTTGCACGGTCTGGATGATCTGGTTGATCTCGATGATCGACGCCGCCGTGCGCTGGGCCAGGCTGCGCACTTCGTCGGCCACTACCGCAAAGCCGCGTCCGGCTTCACCGGCACGGGCCGCTTCGATGGCGGCGTTGAGCGCCAGCAAATTGGTCTGCTCGGCGATGCCGCGAATCACTTCCAGCACTTTGCCAATGCGGCCGCTGTCGGTTTCCAGACGACGGATCACCGTGGCCGTATTGGCGATTTCGCCGCGCATTTGGGTGATGGTGTGAATGGTGCCCTGCATGACCTTTTCGCCTTGCTGGGCGGACTGGTCGGCATCGTCGGCGGCGCGTGCCGCATCCGCGGCGTGACGCGCCACTTCCTGAGCCGTGGCGGACATTTCGTTCATCGCCGTGGCCACTTGGTCGGTGCGGTTGAACTGTTCGTTGGTGCCGCTGGCCATCAGGCCGGCGATGGCGTTCAACTCGCCGCTGGCGCTGTCCAGGTCCTTGGCGCTGCGCTGCAAACGGTTGAAGGTTTCGGCGAGGAAGTCGCGCAGTGTGTTGGCGGCCATGGCCAGTTTGCCCAGCTCATCCTGACGGGTGCTGGCCACGCGGTCGGCGAACTTGCCCTGGCTCAGTTGCGCCACGTAGTCGATCAGTTTGCGGATCGGGTCCACCAGGTTGCGGTTGATCAGCCACAGGCTCAACAGGCCGATCAACAGACCCGAGGCGAGCATCACGATAATCCCCAACATCACCGTGCGCTCGGCACCGGCGCTGATCAGCGCCGATTGCTCGCTGCCCTGCTTGCGCAGTTCGCCGACCAATTCGCTCATCTGATCGCTGGTGGCGCGGTCCACGCCTTTGACGGCGGTGTCGCCAGCGGTTGGGTCGGCACCGGCGGCGACGTAGGCATCGCGTCCTTTCTGGTAGGCGCTGCCCAACTGACGGTGTTCGTCACGCAGGCGTTCGATGCGGGTCTTGAGTTGGCCGTCCAGGCCTTTCTGGCTGGCCAGTTCGCCGAGGATGCCCTGCACGTCGCGCTGGCGGTCTTCGAATTGCTTCCAGTATTTATCCAGGTCCGCCGGCTGCTTGCCGCGCAGCAGGACGTTTTTCCACTCCTGAACCTGCACCTTGAATTGCAGGTTGGCCTCATCGATCAATTGCGAGGTGTGCAACGGCCCGTCGATCAGATTGGCGTAGCTTTGCACGCCGCTGGACAGGAAATGAAAGCAGGCCAAGGCGATCAGCAACATCGCCAGCAGGCTGCCGCCGAGCAATGCGAGGATTTGGGCTCTCAGGGATTTTTGCAGCATCGAGTGATACTCATGACAGGAGATAGGCACGCCTGGTTGGGCGTGAAAGACGTCCAAACTTCCCTGTCTGCGGTCCCGGCTCGTGGCCGAAGCCGCGCAACCTAACACCTGCGTCATCGGCGTGCCAGAGCGGTTCTTGAATCAATTCCGATCATCGGTAGCGCACACGTTTGCGCGCCACGCAACTGTCACAAAACCGTCAAGAGACCTTGCGATGATGCGGCTCAAGTGAACCTGTGAAACCCGCGACAGGCACTTCCTCCCAGCGAGACCTCATGAACCACAGCATCGATCACACTCACCGCGACACTGACTTGTTCGGCTTGCTGTACGGCTTCCGTTTTCGTCCGGGTGAGCGCGGCCGGGAGATCGATTCGGCTGAGGCGCTACGCTGTTTGCAACAGTCTGAAGACAGCGACGAATTCCTCTGGCTGCACCTGAACCTGGCCCACGCCGCGTGTGAGCGCTGGATGAAAAGTCATCTGGAATTGCCCGAGGAGTTTTTTGAGGCGCTGCACGAGGGCTCGCGTTCGACGCGGATCGAGCATGTGGATTCGGCATTGCTGGCGGTGGTCAACGATGTGGTGTTCAACCTCAGCAGCATGGTGTCCTCGGATGTCTCGACGCTGTGGGTCTGCGCCCGCAGCAAATTGATCATCAGCGCGCGCCTGCAACCGCTGCACTCGGTGGATAAGTTGCGTTCCTCGGTGAAGGCCGGCGAATGCTTTCGTTCGCCGCTGGAATTGCTCGTGCACCTGCTGCGCGATCAGGGCGAAGTGCTGACGCAGATCGTGCGCAAGACCAGCCAGAGCGTCGATCAGATCGAAGACGAATTACTCTCCTCGCGACTGTCGACCAACCGTGCCGAACTGGGCGCCAATCGTCGGGTGCTGGTGCGCTTGCAACGGCTGCTGGCGCTGGAGCCGGGGTCGTTGCTGCGTTTGCTCAATCGGCCGCCGCAATGGCTGCAGAAGGAGGACGTGAAGGAGTTGCGCAAGTCCACCGAGGAGTTTGCGCTGATCATCAACGACCTCACGGCCCTGGGTGAACGGATCAAGCTGTTGCAGGAAGAAATCGCCGCCAACCTCAACGAACAGAGCAACCGCACGCTGTTTACCCTGACCGTGGTCACGGTGCTGGCGTTGCCGATCAACATCATTGCCGGGTTTTTCGGGATGAACGTGGGTGGGATTCCGCTGGCGGGGGACCCGGAGGGGTTCTGGATCCTGGTGGCGCTGGTGGCGACGTTTACCGTGCTGGCCGGGCGTTGGGCGTTTCGCAAGCGCCAGGATTATTAACGCACCCCATTCCTCTGTAGGAGCGAGGCTTGCCCGCGAATGGAACGCCTCGGTCTATCTGAATGACCGCGTTATCGTTCTTCGCGGGCAAGCCTCGCTCCTACAGGACGTTGATCGTTCCCACGCTGTTGATCGTTCCCACGCTCCGCGTGGGAATGCAGCCAGGGACGCTCCGCGTCCCAAAGCGGACGCAGAGCGTCCGGGGAGGCATTCCCACGCGGAGCGTGGGAACGATCAGTAGGTAAAAAACCCCAAACACTGACCCACCGCAGTCTCTCTGTCACATTTTGAAACGATCATGGGCGACACTCCTTCCCTCATCAGGATTGTCCGTGATGGCTACTCCTTCCTATACCACTGCCCAGGCGCCCGTCAGCGGCAGCAGCGCCAGACCGCAGCTCAATAAAAAACCCGGCCTGTTCACCCTGGTAATTTTCTTCGGGGTACTGGCCAGCGGGTTGTTGTTCACCGCTTACAGCCTGATGCACGACATGCACGAACTCGGCACGGTGGTGACCACCTGGACCCCGTTTCTGCTGCTGGGTGTGGCGCTGCTGATCGCCCTGGGTTTTGAATTCGTCAACGGCTTCCACGACACCGCCAACGCCGTGGCCACGGTGATCTACACCAACTCGCTGCCACCGAACTTCGCGGTGGCCTGGTCCGGGTTCTTCAACTTCCTCGGCGTCTTGCTGTCCAGCGGCGCGGTGGCGTTCGGCATCATCGCGTTGCTGCCAGTGGAACTCATTCTGCAAGTCGGCTCCTCCGCCGGTTTCGCGATGATCTTCGCCCTGCTGATCGCCGCGATCCTGTGGAACCTCGGCACCTGGTGGCTGGGCTTGCCAGCCTCGTCGTCCCACACCCTGATCGGTTCGATCATCGGCGTCGGCGTGGCCAATGCCCTGATGCACGGCCGCGATGGCACCAGCGGTGTGGATTGGGCACAAGCGACCAAGATCGGTTACGCGCTGCTGCTCTCGCCCTTGGTCGGCTTCGGTTGTGCCGCGCTGTTGCTGCTGGCGTTGCGCGCCTTCGTCAAGAATCGCGCGCTGTACAAGGCACCGGAAGGCGACGCACCGCCGCCATGGTGGATTCGCGGCCTGTTGATCCTGACCTGCACCGGCGTGTCCTTCGCCCACGGTTCCAACGATGGCCAGAAAGGCATGGGCCTGATCATGTTGATCCTGGTCGGGACCCTGCCAATGGCCTACGCGCTGAACCGCACCATGCCCGCCGATCAGGCGTTGCAGTTCGCCGCCGTGGCCGAAGTCACCCAGCAAGCCTTGGTCAAAGCATCGCCGCAGCCGGCCCCGGCGGATCCACGGTCGATCCTTTCCGACTACGTACGCAGCAAGGAAGCCACGCCACAATTGGTCCCCGCCCTCGCCGAACTGACCGGCCGTATCGGCGCCGAGGTCAAGGGCTACGGTTCGCTGTCGAAAGTCCCGGCCGAGGCCGTGGGCAACGTGCGTAACGACATGTACCTGACCAGCGAAACCATTCGCCTGATGGACAAGAACAAGGTCGGCAACTTCGACGCCGACACCAGCGGCAAG
Source organism: Pseudomonas sp. Emmai (assembly GCF_055179735.1). Classification (NCBI taxonomy): domain Bacteria; kingdom Pseudomonadati; phylum Pseudomonadota; class Gammaproteobacteria; order Pseudomonadales; family Pseudomonadaceae; genus Pseudomonas; species Pseudomonas sp. Emmai. The sequence goes on from NZ_CM143685.1 coordinate 5,650,766, forward strand.
CTGCAACTGTTCAAGCAACAGATCGACAACTCCACGCGCTTCATTCCGCTGTGGGTGAAGATCGCCGTGGCCATCGCGCTGGGGTTGGGCACCATGGTCGGCTGGAAGCGCATCGTGGTGACGGTCGGTGAAAAGATCGGCAAGACCCACCTGACCTACGCCCAGGGTGCATCGGCGGAAACCGTGGCCATGCTGACCATCGGCGCCGCTGACATGTTCGGTTTGCCGGTGTCGACCACCCACGTGTTGTCCTCGGGGGTGGCCGGTTCAATGGTCGCCAATGGCGGCGGCTTGCAGATGAAGACCATCCGCAACCTGCTGATGGCCTGGGTCCTGACCTTGCCGGCGGCGATCCTGTTGTCGGGCAGTTTGTACTGGTTGTTCACCAAACTGTTCTGACCCGCCCGGACCTGTGTAGGAGCGAGGCTTGCCCGCGAAGGCTGCTTAACATTCAACGTAAATGTTGACTGATAGACCGCTTTCGCGAGCAAGCTTCGCTCCTACAGGGGTCAGTGGGTTGCCTGGATAACGTGTTCCAGCCACTCCATGAAGGCCCGCACCCGCAACGGCAAATGCCGCTGCCGCGCATACAGCAGTGATACGTCCATCGACGGGGCTCGCCATTGCGGCAGCACCTCCACCAGCTCCCCCGTGAGCAGATACGGCCGCATGCCATGCAACGGCGCCTGGATCAAACCGAAACCACCCAGGCACGCCGATTCATAGCCATCGGAGTTGTTCACCGTGATGCTGCCGGCCATCGGCACGCGACGGGTTTGCCCCGCCGCCTCGTACACGAATCCTTCCGAACGTGAACCCAGCACACCGACGTAATGCACCAGCCGATGCCGGGCTAAATCATCGAGGTGTTCCGGCACGCCATAACGCTCCAGGTACGCCGGGCTGGCGCAGTTCACCATGGAAAACTCGCACACCCGGCGCGCCACCACCGAGTGATCCGGTTGCGCCCCGACCCGCACCACGCAATCAAACCCCTCGCTGAGCAAATCGACCCGGCGGTCGGTGCTGCTGATCTCCAGTTCCAGGTGCGGATGCTTGGCCATGAACTCCGGCAGGCGCGGCATTACGAAGCGCCGCGCCATGATGCTCGGCATGTCGATGCGAATCCGCCCCGCCAGCGAGGCCTCGTCCTGCTTGAACAGGCCTTCGATTTCATCCATGTGCGACAGCAGATCCTTGCTGCGCTCGTACAACGCCAAGCCATCTTGGGTCGACTGGACCTTGCGCGTGGTGCGTTGCAGCAGGCGTGTGCCGAGCAGGGTTTCCAGGGCCTGGATGTGCTCGGACACGGTTGAGCGAGGCAGGCCAAGGCTCTCGCCGGCGAGGGTAAAACTCGACATTTCGCTGACACGGACGAAGGTGCTCAGCAGTTCCAGCTTGTTCATGGGCCGACCTATATTGTTCGGATTAACCGACCAGTGATTCCGATTGACTCCTGTTTATCACTGCCAGGCGGATAAATACACTTCCTCACATCGCTCACCCACCGCTTGAGGAAATCCCATGAACCGTAAAATCGCATTGATCACTGGCGCCAGCCGCGGCCTGGGCAAAAGCACCGCGCTGCACCTGGCCACCCAAGGCATCGACGTCATCGGCACCTACCACAGCCGCGCCGATGAGGCCCAGGCACTGGTCGCGGAAATCGAAAGCCTCGGTGGCCGCGCCGCCATGCTGCAACTCGACGTCGGCCAGAGTGAAAGCTTCGCCGCCTTCAGCAGCGAAGTCGCCAAGGTGCTGAAGAACCACTTCGATCGTCAGCACTTCGACTTCCTGGTCAATAACGCAGGGATTGGTGTGCACGCCAATTTCGTCGACACCACCGTCGAGCAGTTCGACTTGCTGGTAAATATCCATTTCAAAGGCCCGTTTTTCCTGACCCAGAACTTGCTGCCGCTGATGAATGACGGCGGGCGCATCGTCAATATTTCCAGCGGTCTGGCGCGCTTCAGCCTGCCGGGTTACGGCGCTTATGCGGCGATGAAAGGCGCGATGGAAGTGCTGACCCGGTATCAGGCCAAGGAACTCGGCGAGCGCGGGATTGCGGTAAACATCCTGGCACCGGGGGCCATCGAGACTGATTTTGGCGGCGGCGCAGTGCGAGATATCGCTGTGGTGAATCAGATGGTGGCGAGCAACACAGCGCTGGGTCGTGCCGGTCAGCCGGATGATATTGGAGCGGCGATTGCGCTGTTGCTGTCGCCGGGCGGCCAGTGGATCAATGGCCAGCGCATTGAAGCGTCGGGTGGGATGTTTTTGTAGGAGCGAGGCTTGTCCGCGATGGCACTTGTTGACTGAATGACCGCCATCACTTGTAGGAGCGAGGCTTGCCCGCGAAGGCGTCGTCACAGCCACTATCAATGTCGGACGTGATGGCCTCTTCGCGGGCAAGCCTCGCTCCTACACGCGAATGCGGTGCGTCAGTCAACATAGATGTTGAATGTGCCGCCGCCTTCGCGGGCAAGCCTCGCTCCTACACGCGAAGGCGGTGTGTCAGTCAACATAGATGTTGAATGTGCTGACGCCTTCGCGGGCAAGCCTCGCTCCTACAGGTTTAACGCGCCAGCAGTTGTTTGAGCACGGTCAACAACTCGACCCGGCCTTTGCGCGGTTCGCCTTCAAACTCGATCCAGCCTTCATTGAAGCCATCGAGCATCTGCATCCGTGGCAATGGATGGCGCATCCCCTGACGTTCAAACAAGCCCTGCCAAGTCTGCCGTGGCACGACGTGCATGCGCACCGGTTTACCCAGCAATTCGCTGAACCCGGCACCCAGTTGCAGCGGCGTGATCCGTTGCGGGCCTTCCAGTTCGACGACCCGTTGACCGTGCCAATCCTCTTGCAACAGCTCGGCGGCGACGCGACCGACATCGGCGGTGGCGATCATCGGCACCGGTTTATCCAGCGGTTGCAGGAAGCTCGGTATCCCGCCCGAACCGACGGCGTGCTCGACATCCCATAACGCGTTTTCCATGAACCAGGCCGGCCGTAACAGGGTGACGGGCAAGGCCAGCTCACTCAACGCCAGCTCCAGCAAGCGCAATTGATTAAGCAGGTTTGGTTGGGAAGCCTGAGCGCCGATGGTCGAGAGGCCCACGACTTTACCCGGCTGTGTAGCTTCCAGCGCCGAACGGATGTTCTCCACCACTTGCCGGGTTTCCGGGAAACCTGGAGACGGGTCGAAATTCGACGGCATCATCACGAACACGCCTTTTACGCCGGTAAACGCCTTGATCATGGCGTTGCGGTCATCGACATCCGCCACCGCCACCTCACAGCCCTGCCGGACCCACACCGCACCTTTATCCAGACTGCGCACGACCGCGCGTACCGGATGCCCGGCGGCCAGCAACGTCCGGGCGACCGCGCCGCCCACTTTCCCGGTAATGCCCATGACTGCGTACATCAGCTGTTCTCCTGCGCGATGGCGACGGTTGTCGCGATGGACGCAATTATTGGGCGCAGGGCGGACATTCTCCGATAGCATGAATGTCATTGGACAAATGATCGGGGGTCATCAATGAGTTTTGATGCGAGCCTTGCCAGCGGCATGGGCGTGTTCAGCGCGGTAGTCGATGGCGGCAGTTTCGTGCGGGCGGCCGAGGCGCTGGAGCTGACGCCGTCGGGTGTCAGCCGCGCCATTGCCCGGTTGGAAAAGCGCTTGGGCATCCGGCTGTTCGACCGCACCACGCGCACGGTCACGCTGACCGATGAAGGCCGGCGCTTGCATGGCGAAATCGCGCCGCTGCTGGCCAGTCTGGAAGAAGCCGCCAACTCGGCCTCGACCAGCGCCACCCAGGTGCGCGGACGGTTGCGGGTGAACATGGACCCGTATTTTTCACGGCTGATTCTGGGGCCGAAGCTGGGGCAGTTCATGGCGCGCTATCCCGAGCTGTACCTGGAGCTGCAAACCCGCGATCAGCTCGGGGACATGGTGGCGGAAGGGTTTGATCTGGCCGTGCGGTTCGGCCATCCACAGTCGTCATCGCTGGTGGCGCGCAAATTGTTGGAGGTGCGCGTACTGACCCTGGCGTCGCCGGCGTATCTCAAGCGCCACGGCCGACCGCTGGCACCGCTGGACATGGAAGACGAGCGACACACCTGCGTGCAGTTCCGCGACCCGCAAACGGCGCGGCCGTTTGGCTGGGAATTCCATCGCCCAGGCCGCGCGGTGCTGCATGTGCAGCCGCATTGCCGGTTGCTGGTCAATGACGTCGGCACGTTGCACAGCGTGTGCGAAAGCGGCGAGGCGATCGCCCAGGTGCTGGATTTGGGGATCGCCCCGGCGTTGGCCGAAGGCCGCTTGGTGGAGTTGTTTCCCGATTGGCCGGACGAGCGATTTCCGTTGTATGCGCTGTACCCGTCGCGGCATTTGCCGGCGGCGAAGGTGCGGGCGTTTTTGGGGTTTGTGAGTGAGTTGTGTGCCGGATGATTCCTTTGTCGCCGCGATCCCTGTGGCGAGGGAGCTTGCTCCCGCCCGGCTGCGAAGCAGTCGTAAAACCATCAACGCGGTTCCTCCGATAAACCGCGTTTTGCCATTTTGGGACCGCTTCGCGCTCCAGCGGGAGCAAGCTCCCTCGCCACAAAAGCTACCCGGCGTCAGCGGATTGCCCGGCCCATCAACAACCGCTCCCGCACCACGTCATACCCCCAGTGGTAAACATAGGTGTACGGCAGGAAGAACAACAACACGCCAATGTCGAGCAAGAACGCCTGCCACAGGCTGATGCTCAGCCACCAGGCAATCAGCGGCACGCCCATCACGATCAGGCCGCCCTCGAACAGCAGCGCATGCACCACCCGCACCCAGGCGTTGCGCACGATGTCGTAGCGCTTGAGCAACCGGTCAAAGAACCCGTTGAACACCACGTTCCAGCCCAGGGCCAGGGCGGCGATGGCCACGGTGGCGACGCCCATTTCCAGCATCGGCTTATCCATGACCCAGGCCAGCAACGGGGTGCAGATCAGGACGGCCAGCAGTTCGAAACCGATGGCCTGGAAAATACGTTCAGTAATGGATTTGTTGGCATTCATGGCCAGACTCCCTGAGTGACTGTGGTTGCCATGTTCTGTCAGCACACCGATACTTCATAATCAATAACCATCGATCAAGGCGATAGTTCATGGCCTCTCACGAAGTGTTGCTGGCATTTGTCCAGGCCGCGACCCAAGGCTCGTTTTCCGCGGCGGCACGCAAACTCGGGCGCAGTCAGTCGACGATCAGCGCGGCGGTGGCGAGCCTGGAAATCGACCTCAACCTGACCCTCTTCGACCGTAGCAGTCGCAAACCGAGCCTGACCCCGGCCGGGCACGTGATGTTGCAACGGGCCGAAGACATCCTCGCCGCCACCAGTCGCCTGGAAATGACCGCCAGCCAATTGTCCCAAGGGGTCGAGCCGAAACTGACGGTGGCGATTTCCGACACCTATCAGTCGGATCGTTTCGAAGCGGCGCTCAGTGCCTTTGAACAGCGCTACCCGGACCTGGAGCTGGAATGCCTGATCGCCGAATGCGATGACCTGGTGGCACTGGTGCAACGGGGTCGAGCGCATGTTGCCTTCGCCGAAATGCAGGACAGCTATCCGCCGGACCTGGTCAGTTCGACCGTCGACGAACGCACGGAAATTGCGCTGTTCGTCGCGCAAACCCACCCGTTGGCAACGCAGCGCGGGATCGATCAGGACGTGCTGCAACAGCACCGGGAGTTGCGCCTGGCGACCATCGTCAACCCGTATGAAAGCCGGGCGAAGGGCCGGGTCTGGTCGGCGCCGAGTTACCTGATGCTGCTGGAAATGGCCCAGGGCGGCTTCGGCTGGGCGCCGCTGCCGCGCTGGCTGGTGGGACGGTTTGGCGCGGGGTCGCTGGTGGAGCTGGAGGTGCGCGGCTGGCCGAAACCTGTGTTTGTCGATGCGCTGTGGTCACGACTGCACCCGCCGGGGCCGGCGGGGAGTTGGTTGCTTAGCAAGATGTTGGAATAGATCGCCCCCCTGTAGCAGCTGTCGAGCACCGCGAGGCAGCTGCTACAGGGGATTCTTAGGCCATGATCGTTCCCACGCTCCGCGTGGGAATGCCGCCAGGGACGCTCCGCGTTCCGCTTCTGGAGGTGACGCAGAGCGTCACGGGATGCATTCCCACGCGGAGCGTGGGAACGATCGGTCATTTCAATTCTTGCAGGCGCCCCTCGATAAACCGCCGCTCCGGCGCTTGCTGCGTCAAATCCAACGCCCGCTGATACGCCGCCCGTGCCTCTTCCACCCGCCCCAACTGCCGACAAAACTGTCCCCGCGCCGAATGCGCCAGGTGGTAATCCTGCAACTCGCCCCGGGCCAGAATCCCTTCCACCACCCTCAACCCCGCCAACGGCCCATCGCGCATGGCCAACGCGACCGCACGGTTGAGTTCGATCACCGGCGACGGCACTGCCCGCAGCAGCAAGTCATACAGGCCGACAATCTGCGGCCAATCCGTCTCCCCCGCCGTCAAGGCTTCGGCATGCACCGCCGCAATCGCCGCTTGCAGGCAGTAAGGCCCGAAACGCCGCAGGGTCAGCGCGCGCTCCACCAGTGCACAGCCTTCGGCAATCATCTCGGTGTCCCACAACGAACGGTCCTGTTCATCCAGCAGGATCAACTCGCCGTTTTCAGTGCTCCGGGCCGGGCGCCGGGACTCGTGCAACAGCATCAACGCCAGCAACCCCATTACCTCCGGCTCGGGCAACAACTCCACCAACAAACGCCCGAGGCGAATCGCTTCGCGGGTCAAATCTTCCCGAGTCAGTTCCGCGCCGATGGACGCCGAGTAACCTTCGTTGAACACCAGGTAAATCACTCGCAACACGCTGTCGAGGCGCTCGGGCAATTCCGCCAGGGACGGCACTTGATAAGGGATTTTCGCATCACGGATTTTCGCCTTCGCCCGTACGATGCGCTGGGCGATGGTGGCCGGCGCCGAGAGGAAGGCGCGGGCGATTTCTTCCGTGGTCAGGTCGCAGACTTCCCGCAGGGTCAGCGGCACTTGGGCATCTGCCGCGAGGGCCGGGTGACAGCAGGTGAAGATCAGGCGCAGGCGATCGTCTTCCACGTCTTCGTCACTCCAATCGGCCTGTTCCAACTCTTCCAATTGAGCGATCAGCAGCGGCCGCGACGCCTTGAACCGAGCACGCCGGCGCAACACATCGATGGCCTTGAAGCGCCCGGTGGAGACCAGCCAGGTGCGCGGGTTGTCCGGCACACCGTCACGCTGCCAGCGCTCGACCGCGACGAAGAACGCCTCGTGCAAGGCCTCTTCGGCGAGGTCGAAATCGCCGAGCAAACGGATCAGTGTCGCGAGGATTCGCCGCGAGTCTTCGCGATAAACCTGCTCGACCCGCGCCTTGACCGACTCGGCGGACATCAGTCCGGCATGCCTTCGGTCACCAGTGTCACCAATCGATCGAGGCTCTGCCCCCAACCGTCATGGAAGCCCATGGCCTCGTGAGCCTGGCGATCCTCTTCGCTCCAGTGCATGGCGCGGGCGGTGTAGAGGGTTTTTCCGTCCCGGTCTTCGAGGGTCACTTCGGCGCTCATGAACGGTTTGCCTGACGGAATCCAGCCGGGGATAAACGCGTCGGTGAACACCAGCCGCTCCGGCGCGACGATCTCCAGGAACACGCCCATGGTCGGGTATTCGCTGCCGTCGGGGGCGCGCATCAGGGTGCGAAACTGGCCGCCGACCCACAGGTCCATTTCGCACTCTGGCGTGGTCATGCCGTGGGGTCCCCACCACTGCACCAGCAAGGCCGGCTCGGTCCAGGCGCGGAAAATCTTGCGGCGTGGCGCGTCGATCAAACGGCTGATGGACAGTTCGAATTCGGCAGGCTGTTTTTTAAAGGGTTGCGGGCTCATGCAGATCTCCTGTTTGTTTTGATTGTTCAGGGATTCAACTGGCGAACGGGACGCACCTCGACACAGCCGACCCGGGCCGCCGGGATGTCGCCGGCGACCTGGATGGCTTCGTTGAGGTCCTTGGCATCGATCAGGTAGAAGCCGGCCAACTGCTCCTTGGTTTCGGCGAACGGGCCGTCGGTGATCGACAATTTGCCGTTGCGCATGCGCACGGTGGTGGCGGTCTGCACCGACTCCAGCGCTTCGGCGGCGATCATCCGGCCACTGCCCTGGATCGACTCGGCATAGGCCATGCACTCGGCGTCTTCGGGGCTGTCGGGCAGCGAATGCAACGCCTGTTCGTTGCTGTAAACCAGGCATAGGTATTTCATGGGGCGCTCCGTGATCGGCTGATCAACTATGGCTGCTGTTGGGCGGGTTGGCCGGTTTTCCGACGAACAAGCCCGACGTTCAGGGTTCGAGGCCGAACAGGGCGGTGCCGCTGGCCATGTCGAACGGGGCCGACCAATGTTCATGGACGATCTGCCACAACCCCGCCTCTTGCCGGTAGCACTGGGTCACGCGCATCCAGCAGGCCTGGGTTTCGCCCTTGTCGTTGGTGCCGCCGCAATGGGCCAGCCAGTGGGCGAACGCGATGTCCTGCGAAGACACAATGTCGATCTGCGGGAATTCGAAAATGTGCGGGCCGGGGCACATTTCCATGCATTCCTGCCAATGCGCGCGGTAGGCCGCCTTGCCTTTGAATTGCAGGGCCTTGACCGCGTCGAAGGAGACGATGTCGTCGGCATACAGGGCCATGAATTTTTCCACGTCCTTGGCAATGACGGCCTGGCGGTAGCTTTCGATCAGGTTATGGATTTGGGGGTGCGCGTTCATGGTGGTTCTCCGTGGTTTTTGTTGTGAAGACACCTTTAGTCGTTCGGCGTAACGTTGAATCGACACCTGAAATAAAAATAATCCAGCCACGCAAACTCGCTAGAATCCGAAGCCCGTTTGCAGTGGAAAAAGGACACTCCAGTGACAGCCCTACTCGTGCCTTACGAAAGCCTGAACGCGCTCCAGCGCCAGCAGGTCGAGGCCATCGAAGTTCACAAAGAACAAATCAAGTTTTCCGGCGACATCCACGGCGCGTTGCACTCCCTGCTGTCCAAACCCGGTCCCGGCGTCAAAGGTTTTGCCTTGCTGGTCGAGGACATTCCCGTCGCCTTCCTGCTGCTCAAGCGCCCACCGGCATTACCGGCCTGGGCGAATGAACACAGCGCCACGTTGCACGCCTTGCAAGTCGATCAACGCGCCCAGGGCAAAGGGTATGGCAAGGCCTGCCTGCAAGCGTTGCCCGAAACCGCACGTCAGGCATTTCCGGAAATTAAGGGGATGGAGTTGTCGGTCGATGCCGACAATGAATCAGCCATCGCGCTGTACACAAAATACGGCTTCGTCGACAGCGGCGAGGCGTATAAGGGCCGCATCGGTTACGAGCGGCGGATGGGTCTGGTTTTCTGAATCGTTGAGGGAATAACGATGGTCAATTCAATCGAAGCACTGGAAGCAATTTACGGCCAACCCCACGACCGCGCCGTGCGCAAGCAGATTCCGTTTCTGAACGAGGACTATCAGGCGATGGTTCGCGCCTCGCCGCTGATCATCATCAGCTCGGTCGGCCCGGACGGCATGGATGGCTCACCCCGGGGCGATGCGCCGGGGTTTGTGCGGATCATCGATGAACGCACCCTGGCGATCCCGGATCGTCCGGGCAACAACCGCATCGACACCCTGCGCAACGTGGTGCTCGATTCGCGGGTGTCGCTGCTGTTCATCATCCCGGGGATCGGCGAGACCTTGCGCGTCAACGGCACCGCCCAGATCAGCGCCGAACCTGCGCTGCTGGAGAGTTTCGCCGTGAACGGCAAACCGGCGCGCACAGTGCTGCTGGTGACGGTGGAGGCGGCGTATTTCCACTGTTCCAAAGCGATTGTGCGTTCGCAACTGTGGAACCCGGAACGCTATCTGGACCGCTCTGCCCTGCCGACGGCGGGGGCGTTTCACAAGCGGCTGAACGATGGGCAATTTGATGCCGAGACATATGACCGGGAAGCGCCGGCGCGGGTGCGCGATAGTCTCTATTAGAGATTGAGATCTTCCGATCGCCTTCGCGGGCAAGCCTCGCTCCCACAGGTCCTGCGCGAATCCTGTAGGAGCGAGGCTTGCCGCGAAGGCAATTTCAGCCGCACCGAATCAATCAGAGCTCAAGCACCATCTCATGCCACGCCATCCCGCCATGGTCCGACGCCGATGGCTTGATGTAGGCGAACCCGAACCCGGCATACAGCGGAATATGCCGTTCCTTGCACATCAGATGAATGCTGGCCTTGCCCCTCCCGCGCATGCGCTCGATGAATTCGCCCATCAAGCGTTTCGCCAGACCCTGCCCCTGATAATCCGGGTGCACCACCACGGACATGATCACCACGTGCGGGCCTTTCGGGTCGTGGCCGATCAGTTCCTTGAACGCTTCGTCCGACATTTCCACTTCAAACGCCGCACCGGAATTGATGAAACCGGCTACAACGCCGTCGACGTCGGCCACGATGAACCCTTCGGGCCAGGTGGCGATGCGGGTGGCGATTTTTTCCCGGGTGGCGGCTTCGTCGCCTTCGTAGGCAACGGTTTCGATGGCGTAGCAGCGGTCCAGATCAGCAGGCGTGACGTGGCGGATGACGGTGTTCATGGCAGCTCGGATTCAGCGTTGGAAAGGTGGCCGATGATAGAGGAATAAGGTGTTCATATCGATCACCGCTGGCGCCGTAAAGCCTGCGTATAGACGCTGTCATTGCTCGTCCAAGCGGATTATTGATAGGCCCTGTCTCTGATCATCCATAGGGGAACACACCATGAGCAGCGTTCAGATCGGCCTTCTTATGCTGTTGGGCATCAGCGCGTTTGGCTTTATCACCTTGTCCATCGACCTGTTGCGGGCGCGACGGATGAAGCAAGGTAAATGACGAGTCGAGAGGCGGACCCGCGGTCCGCCTCTCGTTGCGATCATTCGGGTTTGAGTGGCAACCAGATTTCCAGCACACCGGTGTTGAGCTTCGGGTTGAAGTCCTCGCTGTAGCGTTCGAACTCCGGGGCGTCTGCCGCAGCGCGACCGGACTGTGGCAGCCAGGTTTTCCAGATGTATTGAAAGGTATGGGGCAAGGTGTCCAGCGAGCCCTGGTGTTCGAACACCGCGTAATGCTGGGGTTGGACCTCGACCCAGCGGTACTTGTCGGGCAGATCGTCGAGCTTGCTGATTTCCACGCCGGCGATGTATTCGAACCCGCCCATGCCGTCGGGATTGCAGCAGATGCCGTAGGTCACTTCGCTTTTCTGCCCGGGAATCTTGCCAATCTCGGGAATGAATTTATCCCAGAGGTCGGGGATCTGTTTCGACGTTTCCTGGGTAAATCGCCCGCCAAGCCCGGCAATGAGCAGGAAATGTCCGTTCTCAAAACGTGGCTCGGCCGGTTTGACGCCTGATTGCTCATCCATGACTCAACTCCTGGTACAAAAAAGTGGGTTCGGCTGGGAGTATAGAGGCCCTGCCCGATTCTCCCAGTCACAGGCCCGGAACCTGCCCGACGGCAGTCGCGCCGATAAACTCGTTGTAGCCCGATAGAATCACGTAAACCGCGAAATAGCAGAAGATCGCCGCCGATGCCATGTAGGAGTAGCGCAACAGCTTGTCGCCCAGCAACTTGCCGCCATGGCTCGCGGCGAAGCACAGCGCGACGCACCAGAGCACTCCGGCGCAGAGAAAACCGCCCAGGAACAACGCCGAACTGAGGGCGCCACCGCCACCGGAACGCGCGATCAGGGTACCGCCGACGGCAGCGAACCAGAGAATCGCGCTGGGCGAGGACATGGCGAGGAAGATCCCGCGAAAAAACTCACGCCGATGGGAGTTGTTTCCCACCTCCGCGCCTTGGGCCAGCACCGCTTCGTGGTGGATCGCCGAGTAAATCATCTTCGCCGCGAAGTACAGCAGCAACGCCGAACCGCCGATCCACAGCACCCAGCGCACGGTTTCGTATTGCAGCAAAACCGTCATCCCGGCCAGGGCCAGCACGGCGTAGATCAGGTCGCCGACGCAGGTCCCCAACCCCAGGGCAAAGCCTTGGAAATAGCCGCGTTGCATGGCCAAAGTGATCATCGCGATGTTGGCCACGCCAATGTCCAGGCACAGCGAAAGGCTCAGCAAGAAGCCACTGCTAAATTCCATCAACCCGTTTCCTTCGGAAAAATTTGTTTACAGAGTGGCTGGACAGTTTGCCACAACAGCCCTTACATTCCGCCACAGGCCACCGCAGTGGCCAGCGTCGCTCGGACGGTTCCGGGCGCTCACGTTATCCGAGGCACCAATGGCTAACCCAGGTTCGCCGCGCCGCTTTGCGCGCATAGATCGACTCCCCCCTTACGTTTTCAACATCACTGCCGAGCTGAAGATGGCCGCCCGTCGTCGTGGCGAAGACATCATCGACTTCAGCATGGGCAACCCTGATGGCCCGACCCCGCCGCACATCGTCGAAAAACTGGTGACCGTCGCCCAGCGCGAAGACACCCACGGTTATTCGACGTCCAAGGGCATTCCGCGCCTGCGCCGGGCGATTTCCAACTGGTACAAGGATCGCTACGCGGTCGACATCGACCCGGAAACCGAAGCCATTGTGACCATCGGTTCCAAGGAAGGCCTGGCGCATTTGATGCTGGCCACCCTCGACCAGGGCGACACCGTTTTGGTGCCGAACCCGAGCTACCCGATTCACATCTACGGTGCCGTGATTGCCGGCGCCCAGGTGCGTTCGGTGCCGCTGATTCCGGGCGTGGACTTCTTCGCCGAACTGGAAAGCGCGATTCGCGGCTCGATCCCGAAACCGAAGATGATGATCCTCGGCTTCCCGTCCAACCCGACCGCCCAGTGCGTGGAGCTGGATTTCTTCGAGCGCGTGATCGCCCTCGCCAAGCAGTACGACGTCTTGGTGGTGCACGACCTGGCCTACGCCGACATCGTCTATGACGGCTGGAAAGCCCCGTCGATCATGCAAGTGCCCGGCGCCAAGGACATTGCGGTGGAGTTTTTCACCCTGTCCAAGAGCTACAACATGGCCGGCTGGCGCATTGGTTTCATGGTCGGCAACGCCGAACTGGTCAACGCCCTGGCGCGGATCAAGAGTTATCACGACTACGGCACCTTCACCCCGTTGCAGGTCGCGGCGATTGCGGCGCTGGAAGGCGATCAGCAGTGTGTGAAAGACATCGCCGAGCAGTATCGCCAGCGGCGCAACGTGCTGGTCAAAGGCCTGCATGAACTGGGCTGGATGGTCGAGAATCCGAAGGCGGCGATGTACGTCTGGGCGAAGATTCCCGAAGCGTATGCGCACCTGGGCTCGCTGGAGTTCGCCAAGAAAATGCTCGCAGAGGCGAAGGTTTGCGTCTCGCCGGGCGTAGGATTCGGGGAATACGGGGATGATCATGTGCGCTTCGCGCTGATCGAAAACCAGGACCGGATTCGTCAGGCCGTGCGCGGGATTCGCGGGATGTTCAGGGCAGATGGGTTGGTCACCAAAACCAACGCCTGACACATCAAACACCCACAAAAAAACCGCATCGCTGCGGTTTTTTTGTGCCTGATCGTTCCCACGCTCCGCGTGGGAATGCATCCCGTGACGCTCCGCGTCACAGTGGACGCGGAGCGTCCATGGCGGCATTCCCACGCAGAGCGTGGGAACGATCAGGTAGGTTGGTGTAATCCCTGTAGGAGCGAGGCTTGCCCGCGAAGCTTTTAGACAACCAGCGACAACAGCAGGATAAAGCCCAGCGCGACCACAGACAGGATGGTTTCCATCGCCGTCCAGGTTTTGAACGTCTCGACCACGGTCATGTTGAAGTACTGCTTCACCAGCCAGAAACCCGCGTCATTGACGTGGGACAGCACCAGCGAACCGGCACCGGTGGCCAGCACCAGCAGCTCACGGTTCACGCCCGGAATCATCCCGACGACCGGCACCACGATGCCCGCGCCAGTAATGGTCGCCACGGTGGCCGAACCGGTCGCCACGCGAATCACTGCGGCTACCAGCCACGCCAGCAGGATCGGCGAGATCTGGGCGTTCACCGCCATGTGGCCGATTACGTCACCCACACCGCTGGTCACCAGCATCTGCTTGAAGCCACCACCGGCACCGATGATCAGGATGATCGCAGCGGTCGGCGCCAGGCTCGAGTCCAGCAGTTTCAGGATCTGCTTGGAGCCGATGCCCTGACGATGGCCAAAGGTGTACAGCGACAACAGCAACGCCAGCAGCAGCGCCGAAATCGGGTGACCGATCAGGTCCATCCAGCTGCGGAAGAAGTGCCCGTCCGGCAGTGCGACGTCGGCAAAGGTTTTGAGCAACATCAGGAACACCGGCAGCAGCACGGTAACCAGCGTAATGGTGAAGCTCGGCAGGGTCGTGGCTTCTGGCTCACGGGCCAGTTGATCCACCAGTTCCTGATTGGCATGGCCGGGAATGTACTTGGCGATGAACGTACCGAAGATCGGACCGGCAATGATGGCGGTCGGCAGCGCAACGATCAGGCCGTACAGGATTGTTTTACCGATGTCGGCACCGAACACGCCGATCGCCAGCAACGGACCCGGGTGCGGTGGCACCAGGCCGTGTACCGCCGACAGACCGGCCAGCAACGGGATACCGATCTTGATGATCGACACGCCGGTACGCCGGGCGACGATGAACACCAGCGGGATCAACAGCACGAAGCCGATTTCGAAGAACAGCGGAATGCCGACCAGGAACGCCGCGAACATCATCGCCCACTGCACGCGCTCTTTGCCGAACGCGCGAATCAGGGTTTGGGCAATCTGATCCGCCCCGCCCGACTCGGCCATCATTTTGCCGAGCATGGTGCCCAGCGCGAGGATGATCCCGACAAAACCGAGCACCCCGCCAAAGCCGTCCTGGAACGCTTTGAGAATGGTGCCCACCGGCATGCCGGAGGTCAGGCCGAGGAAGCCGGCGGCGATGATCAGGGCAATGAATGGATGCAGCTTGAACTTGGTGATCAGGACAATAAGTCCGATCACGGTAACCACCGCGTCTAGCAGCAGGAACGACTCGTGGGACATGCCAAACATTAGGGGTGTCTCCTGATTGTTGTTGTTATTAAAGCGGGTAATTCGCAAGGCATAAGGACAACGCTATCTCTTGGAGGAAGACTCATACCGCGAGCTTCAAGCCGTGTTCAAGCCACCAGACATGTGCCTGTTTGGCCAATTGCTCGACGCTGTGGTTCGAAGCGTCCAGGGCCAGGGTCAGCGGCTCGCCAACGGGGGATTCAAGGGTCGCGAACTGGCTGTCGATCAAGGTCGACGGCATGAAGTGGCCCGGGCGGTGGGACACACGCTCGGCAGCGACTTCAGGGGTCAGTTCAAGGAACACGAAGCCCAGGCCCGGCAAGGCACTGCGCAATACTTCGCGGTAACTGTGTTTGAGGGCCGAGCAAGTCAACACCGGGCGCTCGCCCTTGGCGTCAACGCGGCGCAATTCATCGCACAGGCTGTCGAGCCAGCCGGCACGGTCTTCGTCGTTCAGGGGGATTCCCGCGCTCATCTTTTCGATATTGGCGGCAGGGTGGAAAGTGTCGCCTTCAATGGCAGTCGCGCCGCTGAGCTGGCACAAGGCTTCGCTGACGCAAGTCTTGCCACAACCGGCAACGCCCATGATAACCAGGGCGGTGATGGGATGATTCATGAAACACCTCAGCGCGCAGACAGCGCTACCTTTGCTACGTGAAACTCTAGTGCAAAAGTAGAAGTTGCCGACGCCTTCTTGTCATTTTTGTGGGTTGCAGCATGTTCGCTCACGAGGCCAAAAAGCGAGGTTCAGGCAAAACTCGCTTACGCATTTGCAGCTGCTTCGGGACAGCGCTACCTTAGTGCCTTGAATTTTGTTTGGCAAGCCGCCCCGATGACCACCCCTAAAAACGATAAAAATCCACGCACCACTGGCCGCCCTACCCTCAACGAAGTCGCACGCCTGGCCGGCGTCAGCCCGATCACCGCCTCCCGGGCCTTGCGCGGGGTCAGCACCGTGGCCACCGAACTGGTGGAAAAAGTCCAGAAAGCCGCGGCTGAACTGAATTACGTGGTCAACCCCGCCGCTCGCGCCCTGGCCTCGGCCCAGAGCCATTCGGTGGTGGTGCTGGTGCCGTCGCTGTCCAACCTGCTGTTCATCGACACCCTGGAAGCCATTCATCAGGTTCTTCGCCCCAAGGGCTTTGAAGTGCTGATCGGCAACTTCCATTACTCGCGCGATGAAGAAGAAAACCTGCTGCGCAACTACATGGCCTATCAGCCGCGGGGCTTGTTGCTGACCGGCTTCGACCGCACCGAAAGTTCGCGACGGATGATCGAGGCGAGCAACATCCCCTGCGTGTACATGATGGAACTGGACAGCGCCGCGGGCCTTAATTGCGTGGGGTTTTCGCAACTGGCCGCCGGTGAAACGGCCGCCGAGCATTTGCTGTCCCGTGGACGTAAACGCCTGGCGTACATAGGCGCGCAACTGGATCAACGCACGTTGCTGCGTGGCGAAGGCTTTCGCAAAGCCCTGCAAAAGGCCGGTTTGTACGACCCGGATCTGGAAGTGCTGACGCCCCGTGCGTCCTCCGTCGGTTTGGGTGGCGAGTTGTTCTTGCAACTGCTGGCCACCCACCCCGAGGTCGATGCGATCTTCTTCGGCAACGACGACCTGGCCCAAGGCGCACTGCTGGAAGCCATGCGTTGCGGGATCAAGATCCCCGAGCAAGTGGCGATCCTCGGCTTCAACGACCTGCCGGCCTCGGCGCACATGGTCCCGCGCCTGAGCAGCATCAGCACCCCGCGCGAAGCCATTGGCCGGCGTGCGGCGGAACAGATGTTGACGTTGATGGCGGGCAACACCGTGGCTAAACCGGTGCAGGACATGGGGTTTGAGCTGAAGGTGCGGGAAAGCACCTGAGCAAAACCGCAGCCATTGTGGCGAGGGAGCTTGCTCCCGCTGGGCGGCGAAGCGGCCCCAATTCTGACGCTGCGGTTATCAGAAAAAACCAGTCGTCTGATATAGGGCTGCTACGCAGCCCAACGCGAGCAAGCTCGCTCGCCACAGGTCAGTGGTCAGTCTTGTGGGTCGAGGTTATCCAGCGCTCGATTCACCGCCATTTCCGCCGACAGGATGATCTGAGCAATGCCCAGCGCCGTGTTGCGATGAGGGTTGTCCAGTAAGGTCGCGAAGTCATTGATCATGACATTGGCCGAAGCCAGGGATTCGCAGGCGTGGGCCAGCAGGGTTTCGTTGTTGAGGTCAGTCGAGATGCTGAACATGGGACTGATTTTGCGCGGCGGGTTGGGAGTCGGTTTGAACATGGTGATGCTCCTAGAGTGATGGAGCTGCCACGATTCGCTGCTAGACGAATAAGGTGACAGCCGTGCGCGGGCTAGCAGACCAGGACTCTAGAACCCGGTAGATCCGAAGATCTTCCCACGCACAGCCGCCATAACGTGAACGGGCCACGAACGGTGAACGCATGCGTCTAAAGTACCCGGGCTGCTAGACCCGATCGCTGAATTGGCAGCGACACGGGAACAATAAAATCCGGGCACCAGACGCACAAGCCGGCGGATTCTGGCGTAGTTGTAGGCAATGGAGCAAGAAGCTGTAGCCTTTTGAAACCTGCCGAAACTGCTTTCCTACAGACCTTTCCTACACATCAAATCGACCACTATCACTGTGGCGAGGGAGCTTGCTCGCGCTGGGCTGCGAAGCGGCCCCAAAAAAGCAGAGGACTGCTGCGCAGTCCAGCGCGAGCAAGCTCGCTCGCCACAGGTTATGCGTCGGACATAAGGCCAACGAACGCCAACGCACCTTTCTGCAACGGCTGGCTCTTGAGCCACACCGCGTGCACCGGCAGGACCAATCCGTTTTCGATGTTGCGAAAACGCAGACGCTTGAGCCGTCCAGCATCGAGCAACGGCTGCACCACCGATAACGGAAAATTCCCCCAGCCCAGCCCCGCCTCGACCATTTCCAGCGCCGCCGCCAATGTATCCGTACGCCAGTAGGATTCGGCCACCAGCGGCCGGGTTTCGCTGATCGGCAAATCGCGGCTGGCGACGACGATTTGCCGCACATGCACCAGGTCTTCCAGAAACAGATCCTGCCCCTGAACCAGCGGATTGTCCGCCGCCAGCGTGGCGATCATCCGTTCCGTGCCGACGAACTGGAAACGCTCCAGCACGTTCATGCTCAACCCCGCAAACGCGAGGCACACGCTGACCCGGCCGCTGTGCAGCAGCGCCAGCACATCATCCTGCGGCGCGCTGAGCACTTCGATTTCCAGGAGCGGATGGCGCTCGGCAATGACTTTGATCGCCGTCATCAAACGGGACTTGTCGATGTCCGCGACAACGCCGATCGACAGCTTGCTCTCCAGCCCCAACGACAACTCGACCGCATGCACCTGCAACTGCTTGAGCTGTTCAAAAATCAGCCGGGCATGGGGCACCAGCGCGCTGGCCATCGCCGTCGGCACCGGTTCGCGATGGCTGCGGTCGAACAGCGGATAACCCAACTCGGCCTCGAGATTGCCGATGCCCATGCTCACCGCCGACGGCACTTTGCCCAGCGCCCGGGCAGCGGCGGAAAACGAGCCGCGCTCGATCACCGCGAGAAACAATTCGATGCTGTCGCTGTTGAAATTCATCCACTGTCCTATCAATAAAATTGAAAGCTTCTGACTTTTTCTGTCAGCCCTATTGAAGCTATCTTTCGCCGCCTTCGCCAGTGCTGCTGGCTCAAGTCCGCAAGAAAGAGGCAAACCCCATGCAAGGCGTTAAACGCAAACTGGTCTACGTGTCGCTGTATGAAGTGATCGGCATGACCTTCTCGGCCCTGGGCCTGGCGCTGTTGTCCGGTACGTCGCCAGGCAGTACCGGGCCGTTGGCGGTGATCATCACCACCCTTGCCGTGACCTGGAATTTCATCTACACCTCGCTGTTCGAACGCTGGGAAAGCCGCCAGCCTTCGCGCACCCGCACCGTCAGACGGCGCATCGCCCATGCCGTGGGTTTTCAACTAACCTTGATTGTGTTCCTCATTCCGTTGATCGCCTGGTGGATGAACATCAGCCTGGTGCAGGCATTTTTGCTCGACCTGGCGCTGATCATTTTCATCCCGTGCTACACCTTCGCCTTCAACTGGTTGTTTGATCGCACGTTTGGTTTGCCAGCGTCGGCGCTGCCGGATCCCGCTTAGTGGTAGATTCCCGAGGCGTCGATTCGCTAAAGGAGTAGCTCCATGGAACATGCACTGAAGATTCTCGGTAAGGCGTCGTCCATCAACGTCAGAAAAGTCCTGTGGACATGTGAGGAACTGGGCGTTGCCTACGAGCGTGAGGATTGGGGCAGCGGTTTTGCCTCGACCCACAGCCCCGAGTTCACCCGCCTCAACCCCAACGCCCAGGTGCCGGTGATCATCGATGACGCCGGGGTGTTGTGGGAATCCAACACCATTTGCCGCTACCTGGCCGGCAAGCATCACCACCACGAATTGCTGCCCACCGAACCGGCTGCACGGGCACGGGTAGAGCAATGGATGGATTGGCAGGCCACCGAGCTCAATCGGTCGTGGAGTTATGCGTTCACCGCGCTGGTGCGCAAGGATCCGGAGTTCCAGGACCCGCATCAGATTGCCGTCGGTGTGAACGACTGGAACCACAAGATGAGCATCCTTGAGCATCAGCTCGCGGCTACCAAAGCGTATGTCGCCGGGCCACGGTTCACCCTGGCCGATATCGTTATCGGTCTGTCGGTCAATCGCTGGCTGATGACGCCGATGGAGCGGCCGGACTTTCCTGGCGTCGATGAGTATTTTCAGCGGTTGGCACAGCGTCCGGGGTTTCTGAAACATGGGTGCAATGGGTTGCCATAGAATTAAAGAGATGAAACTGGCAATGAGTAACTGTGGCGAGGGAGCTTGCTCCCGCTGGGCTGCGAAGCGGCCCCAAAAAGAATGGGACTGCTGTGCGGTCTAGCGGGAGCAAGCTCCCTCGCCACAGGTTCAGTGTCGGGCCTGATTAAGCGGATCCCCCCTTCCCAAAAAAGAGAGATGCATGAACGGACTCAACGTACTGCTGACCGGTGCCTGCGGCAGAATCGGCAAAACCTTTTTCGAAGCGTCGAAGGATCGTTACACCTTCGTGCTGACTGATCGTATCAAGCCCGACTTCCCGGTCGAGGCGCCTCACCGCTTTGCAAGGGTAGACCTGACCGATCCCACCGCCATAAATCAAGCGCTAAAGGGCATCGATGTCATCATCCACCTCGCCGGCATCCCCCACGCCACGGCGACCTTCGATGAATTGCTGCCCAACAACATCCTGGCCACCACATACCTGTTCGAAGCGGCAGTCGCGGCCGGTTGCAAACGACTGGTGTTTGCCAGCAGCGCGCAGACCATCGAAGGCTATCCGGTGGACCGGCAGATCACCCCGGGCATGCAGGTGATGCCGGCCAATCTGTACGGCGTCAGCAAATGTTATGGCGAAGCGTTGTGCGGCTTCTACGCCGCCAAGCGCGGGCTCTCGACCATCGCCATCCGCATCGGCGCCTTCGAATTCCCGGACCGCCACGAACTGACCAACGCCCGGGACTTGAGCGCCTGGCTGAGCCCTCGGGATGCAGTGCAACTGCTGCAACGCGCGGTGGAAGTCGAAGGCGTGCAACACCTGATCGCCCACGGCATTTCCAACAATCGCTTCAAGCGCCTGGACCTCAGCGAAACCACGCGGGTGCTGGGTTACGAACCGCTGGATGATGCGTTTCGCGAGTTTGATATTCCGATTGCGCCATAAACCCTTAAAAGCAAAAGCGTTTTGGCAATAATTCAGCGAATCTCATCACAACAACGCAAAGATTAACAATCATTGATTTCCGATAGCAGGCTAAGCTTTCCCTTCAACAAGAATCGGATCAGCCCATGCCTGCTCACTCCCTCACCGCCGTTCAAGCAGACGGCATCGACCCCGTCCGCGCCGCTCAGATATCCGCCCGCATCGACCGTCTCCCAGCCGTTTCCACGATCTGGAAACTGGTGGCGTTGCTGTCGATTGGCGGTTTCTTCGAACTCTACGATTTGTTCCAGACCGCCTACATCAGCCCCGGCCTGATCCGCGACGGCATCTTCGCCACGGGCAGCCAAGGGGTGTTCGGCTTCTCCGATCAAGCGGCGTTTGCCTCGGCGACCTTTCTCGGATTGTTCCTCGGCGCGAGCCTGCTCAGTCCTTTGGCTGACCGCTTCGGTCGGCGGGCGATCTTCACCTTTGCGCTGATCTGGTACACCGTCGCCACCGTGGCCATGGGCGTACAGAGTTCGGCGCTGGGCATTATCTGCATGCGCTTTCTGGTCGGCATCGGCCTGGGTATCGAGCTGGTGACCATCGACGCCTACCTTTCGGAACTGGTGCCTAAACGCATGCGCAGTTCGGCGTTTGCTTTCGCGTTTTTCGTGCAGTTCCTGTCGGTGCCGGCGGTGGCGTTGATGTCCTGGTGGCTGGTGCCGCAGGACCCGTTCGGGGTGTCGGGCTGGCGCTGGGTGGTGCTGGCGAGCGCGGTGTTTGCGCTGTTTATCTGGTGGCTGCGCTCACGCTTGCCGGAGTCGCCGCGCTGGTTGGCGCAACATGGCCGTTTCGATGAGGCGAGCCGGATTCTCGACAGCATCGAAGCCCGTTGCGTGAAGGATCAGGGCAAGGCGCTGGACGAACCGGAACTGGCAGCGGTGGACATTCAGGGCACGGGCCGCTTCGCCGATATCTGGCAACCGCCCTATCGGCGCCGGGCGTTGATGCTGATCGTGTTCCATGTGTTCCAAGCCATTGGCTTCTTCGGTTTTGGCAACTGGTTGCCGGCGTTATTGTCCGGTCAGGGCGTGAGCGTGACCCACAGTTTGATGTACGCCTTCATCATCACCCTCGCCTATCCGCTGGGGCCGTTGCTGTTCGTCAAGTTCGCCAACCGTTTCGAGAACAAGTGGCAGATCGTCGGCTCGGCCCTCGGCGCCATGACCTTCGGCACGCTGTTCGCCCTGCAAACCAGCGCGCTCGGGTTGATTGTCTGCGGGGTGATGATCACGTTCTGCAACGCCTGGCTGAGTTTCGCCTATCACTCCTACCAGAGCGAACTGTTCCCCACCAACATCCGCGCCCGGGCGGTGGGCTTCTGCTATTCGTTCAGTCGTTTGTCGACGGTGTTCAGCAGTCTGCTGATCGGCATTTTCCTCGAACACTTCGGCACGCCGGGGGTACTGGCGTTTATTGTCAGCAGCATGTTGATCGTGATGATCACCATCGGCTACTTCGGGCCGCGCACCCGCAACCTGGCGCTGGAGAACATCGCCCACCGCTGAAGCGGTTGCCGTCTGCCGCCCAGCGGCAAGGATTGACCGCCGCCGCTGCCGAATCGCGCCAAAAACCGGGCGTTTCAGCAGCGGCACGCTAATTGCTCCGACAGACTCAACAGCAATTACCTACAGGTTTATCCATCATGTTGGTCAGTGCCCATCAAGCTTCCATCATTCAAAAAACCCAGCGCACGGACATGGACCCCACCACGGCCGCCGCGAGCGCGCTGTACAGTGGCTTGATCCAGAACGCGCAGAACACCGTGGCGCAAATCAAGCAGGACAGCACCAACGCGCAGTCCTCCGGACTGAACGCCGCCACCCAGCAAGTCAGCGCGGCGAGCACCATCAGCGACAATGTCGATGAAGCCTTCGCGAAAACCCGCGTGGGCCTGCAAGCGACCGTGCCGGATGACAACAAGGCCAAGTCCACCGACAGCACCGCCATGACCGACTTCAAGGACTACATGAGCAAAACGCCGGAACAGCGGCTGCGCGACAGTATCCTGAAAGACATGGGCATCACTGAAGAGCAGTTGCAAGCGATGCCGCCGGCGCAACAACTGGCCGTGAGCAAAGAGATCGCCGAGCGCCTCCAGGACAAGATGAAACTGGCCCAGGCTGACAAGGAAAACGGCAGCACCGAGAAGCAGGATGGGCCGCAGGTGGTCGATAAGTTCCTGGCTTCGCTGTAACGGCGTTCGCCTTAAAAAGGGTCCCTCAGCGGACCCTTTTTTTTTCTGGCGATATAACCGCCCATCGGCTTATAACGCCCACCTGTAAGTTCTGACAGTAGACAGCCTCCCCCACCTATCCAATGATGACTGCGCCGCGCAATCAGAAGATTCGCGCAACTATCAAGAGAATGGAGGCCGCCATGGCGACAAGCGCAACGGTATCAACCACATTGTCAGTTGACGATAACAGTTCCAGTCACTGTGAATCCGCCACTGTAACGTCCACAACAACATTGAGGAAAAACGAGTCAGCGCCTGTTAAAACGCGCAATGAATCAGGGAAAGGGACATTCACCGCAAAATTTGAACGCCCGCCCGGAGCCCCTTCACTGCCGGACTTTACAGGTCGCGACCTATACGCGGATCCGAATGCCCCCCCTCTTCCGACCACATCTATCGAAGCTACTTCCTATGAACATCATCTTAGTCGCTTCCTATTCACCTTCCCGGAAGGATTACCAAACGGCACTCACGACCTGACACTCAGTGCAACTAACGCCGTTATTCTCCATCAACTTATTAGCTACCCCGTCGATGGTGGCAAGTTAAACATTACCGTCGACAATGGTGCTTTCAAAGACAAAGGTGAATACGCCGGCACCTTTACCATACAGTCACACGATGGACCAGGAAGATTGGTGACTATCACCGGAGAGTTCAACTTCACCACTGTCCCAGAATGACAGGCATGGTCCATGTTCTAAAACTCAACACCACTCCCCGGCGGAGCGAGCACATCAAGGTCTGCCTGATTTAACCAACCCATAATGTTAGGTCGTGCTCAATAATGGGTTCAAACCCGTCAGTAATATCTAAGCCCCTCAACCTGTAGCAAGTGCCTGAGGGGCTGTTTTTCCTCTGCGCTAATTCAACTGCAACGTCGAATTAAACTGACTGATCGCATCCACCACATGCCGCGATCCCTGCTGAATCTCCAGAATCACCTCCCCCGCTTCGTTCGCCAGTTCCACACCCAGCCCGGTGCGACTCAGGCTCGACTGCATGCTCGACACCGCGCTTAGCGACAAGTCATGGTTCCTGCGCACCACGTCGACGATCTCCAGCGTCGCCTGACTGGTGCGCGCCGCGAGGCTGCGCACTTCATCCGCCACCACGGCAAACCCGCGCCCATGCTCCCCGGCCCGGGCCGCTTCGATGGCGGCGTTGAGCGCCAGCAGGTTGGTCTGGTCGGCAATGCCGCGAATGGTCTGGACGATGGTGCCGATGATGTCCGACTGTTTGCTTACCGCGTCGATGCTCAGGGCCGCCTCGTTGAGGTCCCGGGAAATGTCCTGGATGATCTGCACCGTCTGCTGGACCACTTGGGATCCTTTTTGCGCGCAGACGTCGTTTTGTACCGAGGTGCTGTGGGCCGATTCCGCGGCGGCTCGCAGGGTGGTGACTTGCTGGGTGATGTCGCTGGCGAACTTCACCACTTTGTACAACCGGCCTTTGCTGTCGAACAGCGGGTTGTAGGAGGCTTCCAGAAACACCGTATGACCGTGCTTATCCTTGCGCTCGAAACGGTGCGAGTGATATTCGCCGCGATTGAGTGAGGCCCAGAACGCCTTGTACTGCGGCGACTCGGCTTCGGCGCGGTGACAGAACAGGCTGTGATGCTGGCCAATCACTTCGTTGAGCGAGTAATGCATGGTTTTCAGGAAATTGTCGTTGGCAGTGATGACCCGGCCGTCCGGGGTGAATTCGATCACCGCCATGGAGCGCCCGATGGCCGCGAGCATGCTTTCTTCTTCGTGCTCTTTATGGATACGAGCGGAGATGTCCGAGGCCACTTTGATCACGCTACGCACCTGGCGATCCGGCCCGAACACCGGCATGTAACTGGCTTCGAGCCACACCTCGCGACCCGCCTTGTTCAAACGCAGGAAGGTACCGCTGACCGGTTCGCCACGGGCCAGGTCACGCCACAACTTGGCGTATTCCTCACTGCGATAAAACGCTTCTTCGCAGAAGATCCGGTGGTGTTTGCCGCGCACTTCTACGGCGCTATAGCCCATGACCGCGCAAAAGTTTTCATTGGCGTCGAGCACGATGCCCTCGGGGCTGAACTCGATCATCGCCATCGAGCGACTGACCGCCGCCAACTTGGCGTTGGCCTCGCTCAGCGCGCAGTTGAAGCGCTCGATCTCCAGCAGGTCAGCCTTGTGATGTAGGTTAAACATGGTTCTATCACCTTCAGCGCGATCTTTGATTGATGCAGGAGCAAAGCTTGCCCGCGATGCACGATGACGCGGTGTGTCAGGTCCGGCGCTATCGCGAGCAAGCGTTGCCCCTACAGGGGAAATGCCGGGAGAACGTTCTCGGTCATTTCAGATCCACCACTACGTTCCACGGAACAGGCACACGCATCCCGCCAAGGGCAGGATGTGTCAGGTGATAAATGATGTTCAATCGGAGTGTCCATGCAGCGACGCTCTTATCAAGACATCCTTCTCTTGATAGCCCGGTCGGGCCAACCCTAACGTTTTGGTAAGTAACTCCATTTACGGCACGGCTCCTGATTGTTGAGTGTCGGTGCTTTGGGTGCGCACTCTTCGGCTGATGTCACGGCGCTCACGCTCCCGGTCACGAACCATTCATTTTTGTGACTGAAAAAGTGAGCTATGGGTGAGCATAGCCAGTGAACTGACAGGCGCAATGCCATTAGTCGGCCAATAATCAGCACAAAATCGGTTCAGAGACACAGGCCGATCATTGATCGGCGAGCATGCTCAGCAGCGCTTGCACCGGGGCAGAAGGGGTCTTGTGCGGTGCCACCACCAGGGCAAATTCGCGAACGATCCGTGGTAGCAGCGCAATGACCCGCAACCCTTGGCGATTGGACGGCAGTGTCATTTCCGGCACCAGGGTCACGCCGATGTTTTCCCGCACCAGGGTGAAGGCGCTGCTCCACTCCCGGACCTCGGCCCGGACATCGCTCAGTTGCAAACCGGCGTCGGCCGCCAGGCTGCGGGCGTTGGTCGAACAGCCACCAGTGGCGAGCACAAAGGGTTGCGTCACCAATTGCGCCAGGCTGATGCCTTCTTCGTGTGCACCCCGTGCCAGGGGATGGCCGCCGGGCAGCACCGCCACCCAGGCATCGCGCCCCAACACCGCGGCATTGCGCTCGGGCGCCGGGTTCAGCACCACGCCGACATCCACCAGCCCGACGTCGAGCAGGGTTTCCACTTCGTCGTCGCTGACTTCCAGGGCCACCACCTGAACGCCGGGATAGAGCCGATTGAACTGACGCAACAGCGGCGGCAGAAACGTCGCCAGCACCATGGGAAAACTGGCCAGGCGAATGCTGCCGCGCTGGATGTCTTTTGCAGCGTCGACGGTGCTGCGAATGGCCTCCAACGCGCCAAGCATGGTCCGCGCCTGCTCGATCACCGGCAGGCCGATGGCGGTCGGCAGGGTCTGGCGGTTTTCCCGGCTGAACAGTTGAACGCCCAGGGTTTCCTCGATCAGCGCCAACGCCTGGCTGGCACCGGACTGGGTCATGCCGACCCGCTCGGCCGCCCGGGTAATGTTGCCGGTATCGGCCACCGCCACCACCATTCGCCAGTGCATCAGATTCATCATGGCAGTAGCTGTCCTTATGGCAGTGTTCTGGAAGATTAATTTTACGAAGACCGGCGCGCACTATGACACTGGCGCAAATCCTCAACCAGAGCCCTGCCCATGAAGCTGTATTACGCCCCGCAAGCCTGCTCGATGGCGCCGCACATTGTGTTGCGCGAACTCGATCTGCCGTTCGAATTGATCCGTGTCGATAACCGCACCAAGCAAACCGCTGCGGGTGAGGATTTCCTCGCCATCAACCCCAAGGGCTAAGTCGCGGCGCTGCAACTGGACAATGGCCAGGTGCTGACCGAAGGACCGGCGATCCTGCAATACCTGGCGGACCTGCGACCCGAGGCGAATCTGGCGCCGCAGAACGGGACGTTCGAACGGGTGCGGTTACAGGAATGGTTGAACTTCGTCTCGACCGAGATTCATGGCGGGCTTGGATGGCTGTTCAATGCGCAGTTTCCCGAAGAGGTGAAGCGGTTGATCAAGGAGAAATTGTTCAAGCGGTTTGCGGTGTTGGTTCGCACGCTGGAACAGCAGGACTATTTGATGCCGGAGGGGTTCAGCGTGGCGGATGCGTATTTGTTTACGGTGCTGCGTTGGGCGGCGGGGTTTGGGATTGAGTTGGAGCAGTGGCCGGCGTTGGTGCGGTTTCAGGCAAGGATTGATCAGCGCCCGGCGGTGAAGGCGACGTTGGCGGCGGAATGGGTGTAGGGCTGGAGGCCGCCTTCGCGGGCAAGCCTCGCTCCTACAGGATTCAATAAATCACAAACTCCCACTCACCTTGCTCGCCACTTCCCCCGGCACCCAGCCCTTCCACACCTGCGGCTGATCGCGCAAAAACGCCTCGGCGACCTGACGCGGTGGCTGACGTTTTTCGCTCATCTGCGCCAGGGTCTGGTTCAGCAGATCTATCGGCAAATCGACCTTTTCAAAGAAGGCCACCAAGTCCGGGTACTGCGCCTTGAACGGTGCGGAGACGCCAATCGCCAAGCTCGCCGGCATCGAGCGAGTGCCCTTCGGATGCGGATTGTTGGCGTCGGCCAGGGTCTTCCAGGCTTCGGCATCGAACGCCGGCTCTTCGAGTTTCACCAGTTTGAACCGCCCCAACAACGGCGTTGGCGACCAGTAGTAGAACAGCACCGGTTTGCCGCGACGGATCGACGACGCGACCTCGGCATCCAGCGCCGCGCCAGAGCCGGTGCGGAAGTTGACGTAATCGGCGGTCAGGTCGTAGGCCTTGAGTTTCTGGCTGTTGACGATCTCCGAGGTCCAGCCGGTGGGGCTGTTGAGGAAGCGGCCGCGGCTCGGGTCTTCGGGGTCGCGGAACACGTCTTTGTAGCGTGGCAGGTCAGCCACGGATTTCAGCTCCGGGGCCAGTGGCTTGATGCCGCGTTCCGGGTCGCCCTTGATCACGTATTCCGGCACCCACCAGCCTTCGGTGGCGCCTTTGACCGTGTCGCCGAGGCCGAACACTTTGCCCTCGTTCGAAGCCTTGACCCACGCAGGGCTGCGCCCGGCCCACTCTTCGCCGATCACCTGGATATCGTTCTTGGCCAGCGCCGCTTCAAGGCTGACGGTGCTGCCTGGCAAGGTATCGGTCGGGTAGCCGTAACCTTTCTCGACGATCAGGCGCAGGACTTCGGTGATGAAACTGCCGCTTTCCCAGGCGATGTCGCCGAAGTGGATCGGCGCGATTTTTTCGCTGGCGGGCGCCTGGGTGGCGACCAGGCTCAGGGCCAGCAGCGAACTGCCGAGCAGGGTTTTGATCGATCTCATGCGGACCTCTGGGTCGTTCTATTTAAGGGTTCATTGGCACTGTGCTGGGCGCACAAGGCTTGGGAGCGGGTCATGTAGACGCTGACCGAACGCTGGGAAATGCCCAGCTCGGCGGCGATTTGCGGGTAGGTCAGGCCATCGATGCGCGACAACAGGAACGTCGCCCGGACCTTGCCCGGCAAGCGGTCGAGGGTGCTGTCGAGCCGATGCAGGGCCTGGGTCAATTGCAGCAGTGCTTCCGGCGATTGCGCTTGACCGGCATCGGCATGTTGCAATTGATCGAGGTGCTGGCGCTCCAGATCGCGACGACGCCAGAGTTGATAGATCAGGCGTTGGGCGATGGTGGTCAGCAACGCGCGAGGTTCGCGGATCGGCGTCAACCCCGGGGATTCGAGCAATTGGGTGAAGGTTTCGGCGGCGATGTCTTCGACGCTGGCGCTGGCGCCCAACTGCCGGCGCAACCGGGTGCACAGCCAGGAGTAATGCGCGCGGAACAAGCCGCCCACGTGGTTGCGATGGGAAAGGTCGGCGCCGGACATAGGGGCTCCTGGGGTTAGGGGTCGCTGAATGTCCGGTGATCCGGTGGCGCGATTCTAGACGGGAGCCTTATTCTTTAATAATACTTAAAAGGCATTTTTATATTCGATTAAGGAATTTAAATGAATGGCGCCTGTGAGATTGCTTTCGCGGGCAATACCTCTTGCAGACCGAGGATTTCGGCGACGTCCGGCAGCTCGCGCAATGTTTCGTTCATCACCTGCCGAAGTTGCTCGACCTGCTCATCACTGGCACTCGCCGCCGTGATGTAGGGCAAGGTCGGGCTTAACGCGCTGCGGGCAACCACGCGCAAACCGGCCACTTCGGCTTCGGCGTGCCGCGCCAGGTAGGCGAAGGTCACGCTGTCGATGGCGGCCAGGTCGGCAAGGTTTTCACGCAGCCAGCGCAGGCTTTCACGGTGACCACCGCTGATGCCGACACGGGCGAAGAACTGACCGTCGCGGTGCAGTGGCGCCAGGCGATGGCGCAGCAGGTTCATGCCGCTGTTGGAGCCTTCGTCATTGATCACCCCGCGACAGTTGTAAAAGGCCGGCAAGTTGCGGCGAGGATCGTCGGCGCGGCTGAGCAGCAGGCTGCAATGGTTGCCGCCGTTGCTGTCCGGCAATTCATAGCGAGGACGACCGACAACCCGGACCTGACCACGTAACAAGGTCATCAGCGGATAGCCGCAGGTTTGCGTCAGCAGCAATTGCGCAGACAGCCAGAGGTCCGGCAGCGACAGGCCCTCGGCGCTTTGGCGGGAGGCGCCCAGGCGTTGCGCGATGCCAGTCAGCCAGCGTTCATTGGCGCGACGGATCGATTCCGGGGCGACGTACATCAGTAGTTCGGCGAGGTGCTGGGTCATCGAAATTCCTTCAGCCAATCAATGAAACGGATGTTGCGGGCTGTCGATCGCCCTGAGCCCATGCTGGCGCCACAACTGCCCATAACCCCGCACCAGAAACCCGCCGCTGCGTGCCTGCCATTGCTCACGACGGGTGCGATAAGCCTTGGGCAAGTCGTACCAGGGCAGGCTCGGTATGTCGTGATGCACCAGGTGCAGGTTGTTGTTCAGGAACAGCCAGCTCCACGGCCACGCCGCTTCGTTGAGCACGGTGCGTTGCTCGGGTCGGGCGTTGGGGCGGTGTTCATAGTAGGAGCGAATCATCGCAATCGACAGCGCCGGCACGCTGATCAGCAACAGGTAATGCCACACCGGGAGCACGCTGAAACGCGCGATGAACGCCAGCATCAACCCGGTGAGCGCGCCATGGGTGAGCCACATCAACCAGGCCTGCCGCTCACCCGCTTGCAGACGTCGCAGCTCTTTGCGCGCCAGCGCCAGTAACGCCAGGGGGGCGCCGACCATGACGCGCCCCAGCACGGTTTTGTTCAACCGGTGCAGGGCCTGCTTGAACACGGAACTGCGCTGCCAGTGCTCGGTGGTGAGGTAACGGCTTTCCGGATCACGGCCGGGGATGGTCAGGTCTTCATCGTGGTGATGCAGCAAATGGCTGTCGCGATACAGGGTGTACGGGAACCACACCGCAAACGGTGCATAACCGAGGACTTTGTTCAGGGCCAGCCAACGCGTGGGATGGCCGTGGAGCAGTTCGTGCTGCACCGACAGCCAGAGCACCACCAGTGGAATCAACAGCACGGTGCTCCACCAAAGGCCCAATCGGTCGCTGGCCAGGATCAGGCCGAACCAGCCCGCGTAGACGCCGGTCAGCAGCAACCAGGTCGGCCACTCGGTGCGAGCAGTCAGGCGTTGGCGCAGGGTTTCGATTTCTTCTCGATGGGCGGCGTCGAAGTAATGGGACATGGCTTTGCTCAGAACGGGACGTGTCCCTCTCTGTGCAATGGGGTGGGGAAATCTTGCAGATTATTTTCTGGTTTAACGATCGTTCCCACGCTCCGCGTGGGAATGCAGCCCGTGACGCTCCGCGTCACTGGACACGGAGCGTCCCTAGAGGCATTCCCACGCGGGAGCGTGGGAACGATCGGCACCGTGACTCAGGTTTTAGTGCCCGAACACATCCACCTTCTTGGCCTTCTTGTCCGCGCGCTTTTCATCGGCGGTTTTTGCCGGTTTTTTCTTCGCTGCTTTTTTTGAATCCATGCCTTTGGCCATGATACGTACTCCACTCATACGGGATGTGAAGTCAGGTATACACCTATCGCGCCGCTCGCGTTCTTTTATAATCGCCCACTTTGCCAACTGACAGCCAACGCCCATGCCAGACACTCAGTACGCCTTGCTCGACGAACCGTTATGGCCGTTGATGAACAAGTTTTACCGCGCCCACCAATCGCCGATGAAAGCCGTGCGCGAAGCTCAATTGTGGGTGGCCCGGCGCGGCGAAATTGTCGCGGCCTTGTGTTTGCGGCCGGTGGCGGGCGGGTACTGGTTGACGGGTTTGTTCGTCGATCCGGCGTGTCGTGAACAAGGCATCGCCGCCGCGCTGATCGCCGAAGCGGTGAAGGGCCTCGACAGCCCGGTCTGGCTGTATTGCCACCCGGATTTGCGCGGCTTTTATGAGCGTCGGGGTTTTATCTTCGACCCGCAAATGCCCTACGCCATGGTCGAGCGCCTGACCCGTTACGCGCGCAGCAAACCGATGATCGCCATGGGCTTAGAACCGTTGGTGAGGTCGTCCATCGATAATGTGTGATCAGCTCTTGATTGCTGCGTGCTAGCCTCGGGGTCGACTTCGAATCTGCCTGGATGCGCCATGAAATCTGCCCTGCTCGCCTTGACCCTGACCGCCCTGCTCACCCCTGTTCTGGCGCACGCCGCCGATACCCCGTCGATCTCCAGCGCGCAATACGCCGAGGTGCTCAAAGGCACCTGGCGCGCGCCGCAGAACATGGTGCGCGACGTCTACCGCCATCCGCAGCAGAGCCTGCAATTCTTCGGCTTGCGCGCCAACCAGACCGTCATCGAAATCACCCCCGGCAGCGGTTGGTACAGCGAACTGCTGGCGCCGCTGCTCAAGGAGCACGGCCACTACATTGCCGCCGTGCAAGCGCCGACGGTCAGCGACTATGCGCGCAAGAACGAAGAAACCCTCAAGGCCAAATTCGCCGCCGCCCCGGCGCAATATGCCAAGGCCCAGGTGGTCGAGTTTGATCCCAAGGCCCCGGTGCTCGGCAATCCCGGTTCGGCAGACACGGTGCTGACCTTTCGCAACGTGCACAACTGGGTGCTGGCCGACACGGCGCCGCTGATGTTCGAGTCGTTCTTCAAGGTGCTGAAACCGGGCGGCGTGCTCGGGGTGGTGGATCACCGGGCCAAGGACGGGGCGTCGCTGGACGACATCAAGCACAGCGGCTACCTGACCACCGCGTACGTGGTGAAACTGGCGACCGATGCGGGGTTCAAGCTGGAGGAGAAAAGCGAGATCAATGCCAATCCGAAGGACACCAAGGATTATCCCGAAGGCGTCTGGACCTTGCCGCCGGCGTTGACGTTGGGGGAGAAGGACAAGGCGAAGTACGTGGCGATCGGGGAGTCGGACCGAATGACGTTGCGGTTTGTTAAACCGGGGAAATAAAAAGCAGAATCAAAAGATCGCAGCCTTCGGCGGCGCCTACAGTCGCGTAGGCGCTGCCGAAGGCTGCGATCTTCGCTTTTGTCTTACTCGTCAGCGTTCGGATCAAGATCCGGAAACATCACTTCGATAAACCCGAACTTGGTGAAATCCGTGATCCGCGACGGGTACAACCGGCCGATCAAATGATCGCATTCGTGCTGCACCACCCGCGCATGAAAACCGGAGGCAATCCGCACAATCGGCTGGCCCTTCGGATCAAACCCTTCATAGCGTATGTCCTGATAACGATTCACCGCTCCACGCAATCCAGGCACCGACAGGCAACCTTCGAAGCCCTCTTCCAGGGTCGGGTTCAACGGTGTGATCAGCGGGTTGATCAGGATCGTCTGTGGCACGGCTTCGGCGTCAGGGTAGCGCTCGCTGTGCTCGAAACCGAAGATCACCAGTTGCAGGTCGACACCGATCTGCGGCGCGGCCAGGCCAACGCCGCCGACGCTTTCCATGGTCTGGAACATGTCATCGATCAGTTGCCACAACTCGGGGCTGTCGAACATCTCGGCCGGCACCGGTGGCGCGATACGCAGCAGGCGTTCATCGCCCATTTTCAGAATTTCACGGATCATGGTCAGGCTTCGTCAGTGTTCGGCTTGAGCGAGTGGTCTCGTCCCAGTCCCGATACGTGTTGTTTGGTTTCGTGGTCGTGCTCGCCGGGGACCTTTTCGCCAGGGTCCTTGCCTTCGGTCGACATGTGTTCGATCACCGCATTCATCTCCGCGCCGAGCAATAGCACCGCGGCGGAAATGTAGAAGTACAGCAACAGCACGATGATCGCGCCGATACTGCCATACATGGCGTTGTAGTTGGCGAAGGTCTTGACGTAAAACGCGAAACCCAACGAGGCGATGATCCACACCACCACCGCCAGCACCGAGCCGGGGGTGATGAAACGAAACTCCTGACGGACATCGGGCATGACGTAATAGATCAGCGCCACCGCGATCATCATCAGGATCACGATCACCGGCCAACGCGCAATGGTCCACACCGTGACGATGAAGTCTTCGAGCCCGACCTGCGCGGCAATCCAGCCCATCACCTGCGGCCCGAGCACCATCAGCGCGGCGGCGGCGAGCAGCATGCCGGCGATGCCAATGGTGTAGAAAATCGACAACGGAAAGCGCTTCCACACCGGGCGGCCTTCGACCACGTCGTAGGCAGCGTTCATCGCGCTCATCATCAGCCGCACGCCCGAAGAGGCGGTGTACAGGGCGATGACGATACCGATCGAGAGCAAACCACCCTTGGACTGCTGCAACTGGTCGATCACCGGGTTCACCTGCTCCAGGGCTTGGGGCGGCAGCACCAGCTCCGATTGCAAGCGCAGCCAGGAGAAGAAGTCCGGCAGGTGCAGGAAACCGATCAGGGCGATCAGGAACAGAATGAAGGGGAACAGCGAGAACAGCATTTGATAAGCCAGCGCCGAGGCGTAGGTCGACATCTCATCGTCAATGAATTCTTTGACCGTGCGCACCATCACGCGGTGGATGGGCAGGCCTCTCATGTCCGGGAAAATCATTAGCGTCTCCTTTCGCCGCAAAAGGTTGAAGTCGTGGCGACTCAGGGGCCGTTTTCTACATCAAAGTAGCCTACTTGGCGACTTTGAAACAATTTCGTTATTTAACCGGTGGGGCTGACACAAAAACGGCCATCCTCGGATGGCCGTTTCTTTAATGTCTTGAAAGGCCGAATCAAGCCTTGTCGACACCTTTCTTGATGGCGTCCTTGGCTTTGCCCACCGCTTGCTGGGCTTCGCCTTTCTTCTCCTGGATTTTGCCTTCGACTTGCAGTTTGGTGTTGTCAGTGGCCTTGCCGACGCCTTGCTTGACGTTGCCGACCGCTTCGTTTGCCATACCTTTAACTTTATCGCCAGTGCTGCTCATGGTGTTTCTCCTGTGAACAATTCAAGGGTAATAGTCGTTACACAAAGATTGACCGAAGGCGTTTGCACGGAGTTTCATTTATTTTCACTGCATCATTTCATCGCCGATTAAAGGTTGGGCTTTATGTTTGCCGTGCAACCCCCGAGAATGCGCAACGTATTCAGGCCTTGGCGCTGAAGATCCAACCCCGTAGGAATGTTATGAAACTCGATAAAAAGCAGGCCATTGCCCGCAGAAACCAGGAACTCGGCGGTGCTGTGCTTGGCGTCAACAACTGCCATTTCACCGAATTGAACCGCAATCGCAACATCTGGTGGTTCGACATCCCGGTGGCACGCCTGGCCGTGGGTCAGTACGAGTGGGTGCACTTGTTGATGCACACCCCGGATACCGACGAACTGCTGCACCTGAAAGTGCCGACGGTGTTTCTGCGTGAAAAACTCGAAGGCCTGGTGGTGCGCAATGAAGGCAAGCGCAAAGCGGCGTTGAGCCTGGAACTGAGCGCCGACAAGGACTCCTTCCTGCAAGACATGCGCCCGGCGGGTACCAACGTCAACTTCGCACCGTTTCGCCTGTAACACCGACCATTGTGGCGAGGGAGCTTGCTCCCGCTGGACTGCGCAGCAGTCCCCTGCTTTCAGGTAAAAAAAAGGGCCGCTTCGCGCCCCAGCGGGAGCAAGCTCCCTCGCCACAAAAAAGCAAAGCAGATTGATCGTTCCCACGCTCTGCGTGGGAATGCAGCCCGGGACGCTCCGCGTCCCAACAGCGGACGCAGAGCGTCCATTGAGGCATTCCCACGCAGAGCGTGGGAACGATCCGTCAGGCCAAAAAAAGCCCCGCATCTGCGGGGCTTTTGTTTAGGCGCCTACTTTCTTCACGCCCAGCTTCTTCAACTCTTCATCACGCAGTTCGCGACGCAGGATCTTGCCGACGTTAGTGGTCGGCAGCGCATCGCGAAATTCCACCGAACGCGGAACCTTGTAGCCGGTGACGTTGGCGCGCATGTGCTCCATCACCTGTTCCTTGGTCAGGGTCACGCCCGGTTTGGCGACGATGAAGATCTTGATCGCCTCGCCCGACTTCTCGTCCGGGATGCCGATGGCCGCGCATTGCAGCACGCCCGGCAGGGTCGCAAGCACGTCTTCCAACTCGTTCGGGTACACGTTGAAACCGGAGACCAGGATCATGTCTTTCTTGCGATCGACAATGCGCATGTAGCCATCGGGCTGGATCAGCGCGATGTCACCGGTCTTCAGCCAGCCTTCGCTGTCGAGCATTTCATCGGTGGCGTCCTGGCGCTGCCAGTAGCCCTTCATGACCTGCGGACCTTTCACACACAGCTCGCCGATCGCGCCCAGCGGCTGTTCAACGCCGGCATCGTCGATGACTTTGCACAGGGTCGACGGCACCGGAATACCGATGGTGCCGACCTGGATGTGCTGGATCGGGTTGACCGTGGCGACCGGGCTGGTTTCGGTCATGCCGTAGCCTTCGCAAATCGGGCAATTGGTCACTGCTTTCCAGCGCTCGGCGGCGGCCAGTTGCAGGGCCATGCCGCCGGACAGGGTGACTTTCAGCGCCGAGAAGTCGAGCTTGCGGAACGCTTCGTTGTTGCACAGGGCCACGAACAAGGTGTTCAGGCCAACGAAGCCGCTGAACTTCCACTTCGACAGTTCCTTGACCATCGCCGTCAAATCGCGCGGGTTGCTGATCAGGATGTTGTGGTTGCCGATCAGCATCATCGCCATGCAATGAAAGGTGAAGGCATAGATGTGGTACAGCGGCAGCGGCGTGATCAGGATCTCGCAACCTTCATTGAGGTTGGACCCCATCAGCGCCTTGCACTGCAGCATGTTGGCGACGAGGTTGCGGTGGGTCAGCATCGCGCCCTTGGCCACGCCGGTGGTGCCGCCGGTGTATTGCAGCACCGCGACATCGCCGCTGTCCGGGTTGGCTTCGGCCACGGGCTGGCCGTGGCCCTTGCTCAGCACGTCGTTGAACTTGACGGCCTTGGGCAAGTGATACGCCGGGACCATCTTCTTCACGTACTTGATGACGCTGTTGATCAGCAGGCGCTTGAGCGGCGGCAGCAGGTCGGCGACTTCGGTGACGATCACGTGCTTGACGCCGGTTTTCGGCACCACGGTCTGCGCCAAGTGAGCCATGTTGGCCAGGCAGACCAGGGCTTTGGCACCGGAGTCGTTGAATTGGTGTTCCATCTCCCGCGCGGTGTACAGCGGGTTGGTGTTGACCACGATCAGCCCGGCGCGGATCGCACCGAACACGGCTACCGGGTACTGCAACACGTTAGGCAGTTGCACGGCGATTCGATCACCGGGCTGCAAGTCGGTATGCTGTTGCAGGTAAGCGGCAAAGGCACCGGACAATTCGTACAGTTCACCGTAGGTGATTGTCTTGCCCAGGTTGCTGAAAGCCGGTTTGTCGGCGAAGCGTTGGCAGGATTGCTTCAACACTGCCTGAATATTCGGATACTCGTCTGGATTGATGTCGGCAGCAATCCCGGCAGGGTACTTATCCTTCCAAAAGTCTTCGTTCATGGAAGCCCACTCCTCAGCAACGCGAATTCATCACCGCATTTGATGCGATTATTATTGGTGTGTGTTTTTTATTGGTGAGTCTGGCTTTTATATAGGCCGAGAAGTCACAAAAGCGCGCCGAGAGTAGCAGCTTTGCCAAGGGCCGACTAGAGCCAAAAGCAGCCTCTACAGTCACATAAATGACTCAAGAATAACCGGCAGTCATTTTAGAGCAAAAATTCTATACAGCCTCTAAAAGCCCTTAAATCGGGCTTTTCAGCCCTTAAAAGCTTCGCGGGCAAGCCTCGCTCCTACGGGTATCGCGTCAATGTGAATGACGGTGAACCTGTAGGAGCGAGGCTTGCCCGCGAACGCGCGAAGCGCGGCCATTCAACGCTTACGCGATATCCCGCAACTCCCGCCGCAAGATCTTGCCCACCGGTGTCATCGGCAACGACTCACGCAACACAATGTGCTTGGGCACTTTGTACGCGGTGAAGTTTTCCTTGCAGTAAGCCTTCAACTCTTCAAGGCTGACACCGGATTCCCGGGCCACCACAAACAACTTCACCGCCTCTCCCGAACGTTCGTCCGGCACGCCGATCACGGCGCAGTTGGCGACTTTCGGGTGGGCCATGACCACGTCTTCGATTTCATTCGGGTACACGTTGAAACCCGAGACGATGATCATGTCTTTCTTGCGATCGACAATGCGCACAAAACCGTCCGGGTCGATCACTGCGATATCACCGGACTTGAACCAGCCCTCGGCATCCAGCACTTCGGCGGTGGCTTCGGGTTTCTGCCAGTAGCCCTTCATGATCTGCGGGCCCTTGATGCACAACTCGCCCCGCTCGCCCAGCGGCTGCTCGACGCCTTCGTCGTTGATCACTTTGAGCGTGGTGCCCGGCACCGGCAGGCCGACCGTGCCGATCCGCGACTTGTCGCCGTACGGGTTGGTGCAGGCCACCGGGGAGGTTTCGGTCAGGCCGTAACCCTCGGTGATCCGGCAACCGGTGAGCTGTTCCCAGCGCTCGGCGGTGGCCTTGACCAGCGCGGTGCCGCCGGAGTTGGTGAGCTTGAGGCTGGAGAAGTCCAGGGTCTTGAAGTCCGGGTGATCCATCAACGCCACGAACAGCGTGTTGAGCCCCAGCAACGCCGAGAACCGCCAGTTCTTCAGCTCCTTGATAAAGCCTTTGATGTCCCGCGGATTGCTGATCAGCACGTTGTGGTTGCCGGTCACCATCATGCACATGCAGTTCGCCGTGAAGGCATAGATATGGTAGAGCGGCAGCGGCGCGATCATCACTTCCTGGCCTTCGCGCAGCAGCGGCTGGCCGTCACTGCCGAACTGGCCCAGGCAGGCCCGCGCCTGCTGCATGTTCGCCACGAGATTGCCGTGGGTGAGCATCGCGCCCTTGGCCAGCCCGGTGGTGCCGCCGGTGTATTGCAGCACCGCGATATCGTCGAGGCCGACCTTCAGCGGCTTGATGCCCAGGCCCCGGCCTAGACGTAGCGCGCTCTTGAAGGAAACCGCCTGGGGTAAAGAGTAGTCGGGGACCAGTTTCTTGACCTTGCTCACCATTGTGTTGACCAGCCAGCCCTTGGCGGCGGGCATCAGGTCGCCCATCTTCGCTTCGATCAAATACTGGATATCGGTGTCGGCCAGCACTTCCTGGACCTTGGCCCCGAACATGTTCAGGTACACCAGCGCCCGGGCCCCGGAATCCTTGAATTGATGACGCATCTCCCGCGGGGTGTACAGCGGGTTGGTGTTGACCACGATCAGCCCGGCGCGCAACGCACCGAACACGGCAATCGGGTAATGCAGGACGTTGGGCATCTGCACCGCGATGCGATCCCCCGGCACCAGGTCGGTGTGGGCTTGCAGGTAGCCGGCGAACGCCGCGCTGTAGCGTTCCAGTTCGGCGTAGGTCAGGGTCACGCCCATATTGCTGAAGGCCGGGCGGTCCGCGAATTTCTTGCAGGAACGCTCGAACACCTCGATCACCGACTTGTAGGCCCCAAGATCAATGTCCAGGGGTACGCCGGCCGGGCGTTTGTCATTCCAGAAATCAGGTTGCATTGTTCTTGTCCTCTTTACCTGAATCTATCCGGGGCCACTTCTCTGTCACTTCTGTAAAGGAACGCGAAAAGCGGAGCTTCACGGACACTAGCAGTTATGGCCAATCAGGCAAATATGGCAAAAGCGTCATAGATCGTGTGAATCTTCCTAACGTGGTGTGGCCTGATCAGACGGCAAGCAAAGGATGCGCTATACAATGCAACCACATCGTGCAAAGGAATCGCCATGATCCACGACACTTTCTGGCTGACCGCGAGTGATCACAGCCGCCTCTTCGTCAACCAGTGGCTGCCCACCCCGCCGTTAAAAGCGGTGATCCTGCTGGCCCATGGCATGGCCGAGCACAGCGGTCGCTACGCCCGGCTCGCGGAAAAACTCTGCGCTCAGGGCTATGGCGTCTACGCCCCGGACCTGCGAGGACATGGCAAAACTTCCGAAAACGGCACGCTCGGCCATTTCGCCGATGACGATGGCTGGTGCAAAGTCGTCGGCGACCTCGCCAGCCTCAACCAGCACATCGGCCAGCACCACCCTGGCGTACCAATCGTATTGCTCGGCCACAGCATGGGCAGCTACATCGCCCAGGCCTACCTGCTGCACCACAGCGCCAGCCTGCACGGGGCGATTCTCAGTGGTTCGAACTTCCAGCCCGTGGCGCTTTATCGCGCGGCGCGGCAAATCGCCCGGCTCGAACGGCTGCGTCAGGGACCGAAGGGCCGCAGCGCGCTGATCGAGTTCCTGTCCTTCGGCTCATTCAACAAGCAATTCAAACCCGCGCGTACCAAATTCGATTGGCTGAGCCGCGATCCGACAGAAGTCGATCTGTACGCCAACGACCCGTTCTGCGGCTTTCGCTGCACCAATCAACTGTGGATCGACTTGCTCGGCGGGTTGCAGCAAATCAGCAAAGCGTCCAATCTCGCCCAGGTCGATCCGGGCCTGCCCTTGCTGGTAATGGGCGGCGAATGTGATCCGGTGAGCGAAGGCAAGCGTCTGAAAGATCTGGCCCATGCGCTGCGCGCGGCCGGCAGCCAGAACCTGCAATTGAATATTTACCCGCAGGCGCGCCACGAACTGTTCAACGAGAGCAACCGCGATGAAGTGACCGCCGATGTACTGAACTGGATCGCCCAGGCGCTCAGCCACCGCCGTCCGGCCAGAACCGAATAGTTTTTCGAACAGTTTTTTTGTGGATTTTTTTATTCGTCACAGGAATTGAGACAGATGACCCAGGTTACCAACACCCCTTACGAAGCCCTTGAAGTCGGCCAGACCGCCAGCTATAGCAAGACCGTCGAAGAGCGCGACATTCAGTTGTTCGCCGCGATGTCGGGCGATCACAACCCGGTGCACCTGGACGCCGAATTCGCGGCGGGCACCATGTTCAAGGAACGCATCGCCCACGGCATGTTCAGTGGCGCGCTGATCAGTGCCGCCGTGGCCTGCGAGTTGCCCGGGCCGGGGACTATTTATATCGGTCAGCAGATGAGCTTCCAGAAACCGGTAAAAATTGGCGACACCTTGACCGTGCGTCTGGAAATCCTCGAGAAACTGCCGAAGTTTCGCGTGCGCATTGCCACTCGCGTGTTCAACCAGCGCGATGAGTTGGTGGTGGATGGCGAGGCCGAGATTCTGGCACCGCGCAAGCAGCAGACCGTGACGTTGCCCGTGTTGCCAGCGATCAGCATTGGCTGACTGTGGCGAGGGGGCTTGTCCCCGTTGATCGTTCCCACGCTCCGCGTGGGAATGCATCCCGTGACGCTCCGCGTCACATCACAGCTGGACGCAGAGCGTCCGGGGCGGCATTCCCACGCAGAGCATGGGAACGATCAGACATAAAAAAACGCCAGTCAGACTGGCGTTTTTTATTACCGCGACAAGTGCTTAAGAACGAGCACGCGCCTGGTTACGCAGGGCTTTGACCTGATCGTGATTGCGTTGCACGCCGTGGTACTGACGTTCAACCAGGTCACGAATACCCACCAGGTTATGCTTGGTGATTTTTTCCAGCGCTTCTTTGTACGCCTTCAACGCATGGTCTTCACCGCGTTCGGCTTCGTTCAGCACGGCTTCTTCATCCTTGCCGGTGAACATTGCTTTCACGTCCACCCAGCGACGATGCAGATCACCGCTGACGCTGGTCGAGGTTTCCGGATCGCCGCCCAGCTTACGAACTTCCGCTTGCAGTTCGGCAGCTGCGGTGGCGCAATCGGCAGAACGGGTCACGAACAGCGTTTTGAGTTCTGGGTGCTTGATGTCTTCAGCGCAAGTCTTGAACCCTTCCTGACCGTCTTTGCTGGTTTCAATCAGGTCGTTGAGTACAGAGATGGCTTCTTTATTCACGTCGGTCATTTTCAATTCCTCGCGGTTTGATGAAAGATGCAATAGCTATTGCAGCCCGCATGCCAGCTTTGAATTGAACATTTATTCCTTATTTTTCAATAAGTTAACTTATAAGCAAAAATCTGTATCCGCTTTATTTGCATGATCTGTCATTTGGCCTGCATGCAGAATGCCTGTATTTTCGAAGCTGTTTGAATCAAGACGACTGATTGATGAATCCTGAAAAGCTCGAACTGCTGATTACCCGCGAAATGCCTTTCGGCAAATACAAGGGCCGCATCATCGCCGACCTGCCCGGCCAGTACCTGAACTGGTTCGCCCGCGAAGGATTTCCTCACGGCGAACTGGGCGGCTTATTGGCGCTGATGCAGGAAATCGACCACAACGGTTTATCGGAACTGCTCGACCCGCTGCGCGCCAAACATGGCAAGCCAGCCCCCCGCCACTGAACCGACTGAGTAGCCCATGCCCGATAACACCCGCCGTGCCCGTGATGAGTCCTTCTGGCAAACCTTTGCCGACCGTTACGCGGTCGAACCTGGCCCCATCAACCTGGAGAACGGTTACTTCGGGCGTATGTCACGCACGGTGGTCGAGGAGTATCAGCGCAATATCGAGCTGATCAACCGCAGTAACTCGGTGCATGTGCGCCAGCATTTCGAGCAGACCGAAAGCCTGGACATCCGGGCGCAGCTGGCCGAGATGATGGGCGTGCGGGCGCATTCCATTGCCCTCACCCGCAACGCCTCGGACGGCCTGCAATCGCTGATCCGCAACTACAACCGCTTGCAACCCGGCGATCAGGTGCTGCTCTGCGATCTGGAGTACGACACGGTCAAAGGCGCCATGCGTTGGCTAGCCCGTCATCGCGGCGTGGAAGTGATCGAAATCGACCACCAGCACCCTGCCACTTTCGACAGTTTGCTCGCCACCTACCGCGAAGCGTTCGTGCGTTATCCGCGCCTCAAGCTGATGGCCCTGACCCACGTCACCCACCGCACCGGCCTGGTGATGCCGGTGCAGGCGATTGCCGCGCTCGCCAAGGAGCATGGCGTCGATGTGATCCTCGACGGCGCCCACGCCCTGGGCCAGATGGAATTCGATCTGGAATCCCTGGGCATTGCCTTCGCCGGCTACAACCTGCACAAATGGATCGGCGCCCCGCTGACGCTGGGCTTCATTTACATCGCGCCCCAGCGTCTGGCCGACATCGACCCGGACATGGGCGAGATGCATTTCCCGATCAACGACATCCGCGCCCGCACGCCGTACAGCACACCGAACATCCCGGCATTGATGACCCTGCCACTGGTGCTCGAAGAGCATCAGGCCATGGGAGGTTCCGCCGCCAAGGGCGCACGGCTCAACTACCTGCGTAATCGCTGGGTCAACGCCGTGCGCGACCTGCCGGGCATCGAAGTCATGACCCCGGACGATCCCCGGCTGTATTGCGGCATCACCTCGATGCGCTTTACCCGCCACGCCGATCAGCACCTCATGGCCGAACGGCTGCTCAATGAGTACAACCTGTTCACCGTGGCCCGCAGCGGCGCCGCCAGCGGACCGTGCATCCGCATCACCCCGGGACTGACCACCACCGCCGCCGACGTGGAGCGGCTGGCCCAGGCGCTGACCGAGCTGCGTTGAGGCCTACACCGTGTACTTGTCGAAGTCCTCGGGCCTGATCTGCGTCGACACTGCAAAGGTGTCGATGCCAATGGTCAGGTGCCCGAAGAAACCGTCTTCATGGGTATCACGGCCGATGCTGTGAACGGTCAGGGTCGAGGCTTCACCGCCCATGTTGGCGTAGATCTCATCCTGAGCGTTGGTTGGCGCCGTCACTGTCCGGCCGCGATAGGCCTTGGCGTTCAGCACCGACCGTGAGGCGACCTCCGGAAAATAAAGCTGCCCGACCCAGGCAACGTGCCGCTCTTCCAGATAGTTGTTACCACCGGTGATCCGCACCGCCACATGAATATGCAGCGCACGGCCGGCATAGAAGCCCGGATAGACCGTGGTAAAGCGCACCACGCCCTTGTTGTCGCTGAACTGCCCGCCGCGCAGGTAAGTGTCGTCGTCGGTGCGTGGAATCGAACCGATGCTGTCAGCATCGACTTCCTGGTCCGGGTTGACCTTGCTCCAGCCCGAATACGCGCCCCTGGCATTGCAGTGCCAGATATCCACCAACGCCCCGGTTACCGGCTCGCCGGTCATGGCATCGACAATCACCAGCCGCAGCACCAGCGGAATGCCGTCCTGGCCTTCGCTGATGTTTCTTCGGATGAGCTTGGGGTTGCGAAAATACGGGCCGGCGATCTGTTCCGGGGTGAGCAGGCAAACCGGTTCGCGGGGAGTAGCTGAGGTGTAATCCATGAGGTTCTCTCTTCCATAAGATGCTGCCAAGGATAGAGAGAGAGGCCGTGCGGGAGGCGATAACTATGTATCGGAAAATGTTTTTTATGTCGGTGCGGAGGATCTTGTACGCAGGCAACCGATGCCCTCGTCGTACAGGACGTACACAATAAAAGTGCCGGACTTTGCCGGCACTTCCTTTTGTGTTTTATACGGTGTCTTTATAAAAGTCTTCTGGCGTAATGTGCGCGAAAAGAGCATCGGGGTCGACACCAATCACGACAGTTCCCAATAACCGCTCCTGCGCGGTGCCACGGTAGATCCATTCCATAT
Organism: Pseudomonas sp. Emmai; assembly: GCF_055179735.1. Classification (NCBI taxonomy): domain Bacteria; kingdom Pseudomonadati; phylum Pseudomonadota; class Gammaproteobacteria; order Pseudomonadales; family Pseudomonadaceae; genus Pseudomonas; species Pseudomonas sp. Emmai. Next base: position 5,694,915 of record NZ_CM143685.1, read on the forward strand.
CCATCAGTGTGCCGAAGCCGTGCATTTCGCTGTAGATTTCATCCTGTTCATTGGTCAGGCGAGTAATCTTTCGACCGGCGTAGCCTGGAAGTTCACTGATGTGCGAAGAGATGGATTCAGGAACATACAGTTGACCAACATAGGCTACATGCCGGTCATTATTGTGTTCATCCAACTTTCTGACGGCCACGTGAACATGGATGGACCGGCCCGCATAGAACCCGGGAAACACCGATCGAAAACTGCAATTACCAAGTACATTGGTAAAGCCACAACCTCTGAGATAACTGTCTTCGTCGGTACGGGGAATAGAGCCGATCTCACCGGACAGCGCTTCCTTATCAGGATCTACCTCGCTCCATCCCGAGTATCGGCCCTGGGCATTACAATGCCAGATGTCCACCAGCAGACCTTCAATCGGTTCACAGGTCTTCACATTGACGATACTCAGAATCAACTCCATCGGCACACCCTCGGCGCCCTCGGTAATATCATATCGATGAAGTCGGTCATTACGGAAATAAGGGCCCGCAATTTGCTCAGGCGAAAATACGCACATGGCAGCGCGGGTCTTTTCAAGTTCGCGAGAGCGTTCAGCGTCAATAACAGTTTCCATCAGAATATCCCTATTCATGTTTAATACCTGTTCAGTACAGGTGACCGACGCAGAATATACAAACACACTAACTAAAGGGACAACATTGTTGTTTAAAGTTATGACGTTCGCCCGAGCAATCAAATATCACGGGCAAAAAAAAAACGGTGCACCGACCAAGCGCACCGTAAAGCCGTAGAACACACAACGAGGTGTTTGGTAACTACTAATCAGTCCAGCAGCGCCAACGCCTCGGCGGTGCATTCCTGAATGCGGGCCCAGTCGCCGTTCTTGATCCATTCCGGATCAAGCATCCAGCTACCGCCCACGCACATCACGTTTTTCAACGCCATGTAGCTCTTGATGTTGGCCGGGCTCACGCCGCCAGTCGGGCAGAATTTCACTTCGCCGAACGGGCCACCCAAGGCCTTGATGGCCGCGACGCCGCCACTGACTTCCGCCGGGAACAGCTTGAAGCGGCGATAACCCAGGCCATAGCCTTCCATGATGCCGGAGGCGTTGCTGATGCCGGGCAACAGCGGGATCGGGCTGTCGACACTGGCTTCGAGCAGGTCACGGGTAATGCCTGGGGTGACGATGAATTGCGAACCGGCCCTTTCGGCGGCGGCGAGCATGGTGCGATCGAGCACGGTGCCGGCACCGGTCACCAGTTCCGGACGCTGCTCACGCAGAATCTGAATGGCTTTAAGGCCGAACTGCGAGCGCAGGGTCACTTCCAGGGCGGTCAGGCCACCGGCGGCCAGGGCGTCGGCCAGGGGCAGGACGTCCTGTTCGCGAGCGATGGTGATCACCGGCAAAATCCGCGCCTTGGCACAGAGGCTGTCGATCAGGGCAACTTTATCCGCCATGGAAACGGTCGGGGATGTCTTTGTCATAGCGGCTGATCCTTGGCTCATGGGCACCAGTAAATCTCTAACGTAGGTTGCAGAAACGCGCGAATCGGCATGGCAGCGACATCGTCACCGGCCAATGCGGCACTCAAAGTGGTCAGTTTGGACTGACCGGAAATCGATAGAACGGTGGTCTTGGCCGACGCCAGCAGCGCACGGCTCATGGTCAGGCGCTGATGGGGCACGGTGGGTGCCAGCATCGGATAGCAACGGCGCGTGCCGTCGATTTTCAAGGCCTCGGCCAGGTTCGGGCTGTTGGGAAACAGTGACGCGGTGTGACCGTCGTCGCCCATGCCCAAAATCAGCACGTCGATCGGCGGCAATTCCGCGAGCAAGCGATCCGCCTGCTCCGCTGCCAGTTCAAGGTTGGCGGTGGCGCTATAAAGGCTCAAAAACTGCGCCTTGGCCGCCGGGCCTTGCAGCAGGTAACGCTTGAGCAGGCCGGCATTGCTGTCGGCGTGTTCCACCGGCACCCAGCGCTCGTCGGCCAGCGTTACGACAACCTTGGACCAGTCCAGCGTCTGCTTGGCCAGGTGCTGGAAGAACGCCACCGGGCTACGGCCACCGGACACCACCAGCGTCGCGGCGCCGCGTGCGTCGATGGCATCGCTCAAATGCTTGGCGACATTCAGCGCCAAACCATCGGCCAGCAACACCGGGCTCTTGAACTCATGGGCGTTGACGCCCTGAGGCAGTTGCAAATTAGATATCGCCATACCACGACCTCCCATCCCGCGTGATCAGTGCAATGGAGCTCATCGGCCCCCAGGACCCGGCCGCGTACGGCTTGGGCGCATCACCGGATTTTTTCCACCCGGCGATCAACTGGTCACACCACTTCCACGCGGCTTCGATTTCATCTTTACGGACAAACAGGTTCTGATTGCCGCGCATTACTTCCAGCAACAACCGCTCGTAGGCATCGGGAATCCGTGCGCTGCGATAGGTGTCGGAAAAATTCAGCTGCAACGGACCGCTGCGCAGCTGCATGCCCTTGTCCAGGCCTTGTTCTTTGGTCATCACGCGCAAGGAAATGCCTTCGTCCGGTTGCAGGCGGATAATCAGCTTGTTGCTGATTTGCAGGCGCTGCTCGGGAGCGAAGATGTAGTGCGACGGTTCCTTGAAGTGAATGACGATCTGCGACAGCTTCTGCGGCATGCGCTTGCCGGTTCGCAGGTAAAACGGCACGCCGGCCCAACGCCAGTTGCGGATGTCGGCGCGCAGGGCGACGAAGGTTTCGGTGTCGCTCTGGGTGTTGGAATTCGGTTCTTCGAGGTAGCCCGGTACCGGTTTGCCTTCGCTGTAGCCGGCGATGTACTGGCCGCGTACCACTTGGGTGGTCAGGCCTTCGGGGCTGATTGGCGCCAGGGCCTTGAGCACTTTGACTTTCTCGTCACGGATGCTATCGGCGGAGAGGTCGGCCGGCGGGTCCATGGCGATCAGGCAGAGCAGTTGCAGCAGGTGATTCTGGATCATGTCCCGCAGCTGGCCAGCCTTGTCGAAGTAACCCCAGCGGCCTTCGATCCCGACCTTTTCGGCCACGGTTATTTCCACGTGGGAAATGTAATTCTGGTTCCACTGGGTTTCGAACAGGCTGTTGGCGAAACGCAGGGCGATCAGGTTCTGGACGGTTTCCTTGCCCAGGTAGTGGTCGATGCGGTAGGTGCGGTTCTCCGGAAAGAACTGCGCCACGGCATCGTTGACCTTGCGCGAGGATTCCAGGTCCGAACCGATGGGTTTTTCCAGCACGACACGCGTGTTTTCGGTCAGGCCGACCTTCGACAGGTTCTCGCAGATCGCACCGTAAACGGCAGCGGGTGTCGCGAAGTAGGCAATCACCCGCTGGGCGCTGCCGGCCTGTTCGGCCAGGGCAACGTAGTCTTCGGATTTGAGGAAGTCGACGTGCAGGTAGGTCAGGCGGGCGAGGAAGCGTTCGAGTACGGCCTCGTCCAGCTCCTTGGCATCGACGTAGCGGCGCAGCTCCGAGGCGATGAACGCCAGATGCTGTTGCTCGCTGCCGGGTTCACGGGCCAGCGCGATGATGCGCGAGTCCTCGTGCAACAGGCCGGCGCCGTCCAGCTGATAAAGGGCAGGAAACAGCTTGCGCAGGGCCAGATCGCCAAGGGCGCCGAACAAGGCAAAGGTGCACGGTTCTACCGTAATCGAAGGCATGATGTTTGTTCTTTTATCAAGTTAAGCTACAAATACCTTTTTTCAAGGCATCACTCAAGGGAAAATGTAGTAATAACCACAACATTTTCGCAAAATACAGATTGCGAGTGGTGGTCGGTCGGAGCCATCAGTAGGATAGGCCACCGTGACGGGCCGCATCAAAGGCCCTTTTTGCATAGCAGAGCGCATCTTTGCGCTGCTGACTCAAGGAACATCTATGGACCGCGTGCGAAATCTACTGGAACAAATCCAGAATCGCCTTGAAGACCTGAACAAGGCCGAACGCAAAGTCGCCGAAGTGATCCTGCTCAATCCACAGCAGGCCACCCGGTTCAGCATCGCTGCCCTCGCCCAGGCCTCGAAAGTCAGCGAGCCGACGGTCAACCGTTTCTGCCGTTCGTTCGGTGTCAGCGGTTACCCGGAACTGAAACTGCAACTGGCCCAGAGCCTGGCCAGTGGCGCGGCGTACGTCAGCCGTGCGGTCGAGGCCGATGACAATCCGGAAGCCTACACCCAGAAAATCTTCGGCAGTGCCATCGCCTCGCTGGACAGCGCTTGCCAGGCCCTGGACCCGAACCTGATCAGCCGCGCCGTCGATCTGTTGATCCAGGCCCGGCAGATCCACTTCTTCGGCCTCGGTGCTTCGGCCCCGGTGGCGCTGGATGCGCAGCACAAGTTCTTCCGCTTCAACCTGGCCGTCACCGCCCATGCCGATGTGCTGATGCAGCGCATGATTGCCTCGGTGGCGCACACCGGTGAGTTGTTCGTGATCATTTCCTACACCGGCCGCACCCGCGAACTGGTGGAGGTGGCGCGCATTGCCCGGGAGAACGGCGCGTCGGTGCTGGGCTTGACCGCTGAGAACTCACCGCTGGCCAAGGCCAGTACCTTGAGCCTGAACATTCCGTTGCCGGAAGACACCGACATCTATATGCCGATGACCTCGCGGATTATTCAGCTGACGGTGCTGGACGTGTTGGCGACCGGCATGACCTTGCGCCGCGGGGTGGATTTCCAGCCGCATTTGCGCAAGATCAAAGAGAGTTTGAACGCGAGCCGGTATCCGGTGGGGGACGAGTTTAATTAACCCGTAGCGATCGTTCCCACGCTCTGCGTGGGAATGCCTCAAGGGACGCTCCGCGTTCAGTGACGCGGAGCGTCACGGGCTGCATTCCTTTGCTGCGCGTGGGAACGATCAATATCTTCATCGGCTGTTCCGGCCTCTTCGCGGGCAAGCCTCGCTCCTACAGGGGGTGATGGTGGACGCGATAATGGCGACGAACCAAAAACCTGTAGGAGCGAGGCTTGCCCGCGAAGGCGTCAGCCGCAACACCGCAGGACTTGAGCTAAGCCCCCACCCACGCCTGCAAACTCAAATGCGCCCGCTCCCCCGGCGCCAGGCTCAGGCTGTCGGTGCCGCCACTCGCCGCTTCCACGCAGACAAACTCCAACACCTCATCCCAGCTCACTCCCAGCAACGGCCGCGACCCCGGATGCCAGACCACCGTGTCCGCCGCATCGCCGGTGTCGATGCACAACTCCCGCTGCCAGGCGTGGTCCTTGAGCTGCAATTCGCCGTCGTGCTGGAACACGCGCTGACAGCCGCCCTCGACCCGCAACTCCCCTTCTTGCTGACACGCCTGACGGTTCAACTGATCGTATCCTTGCGCCCCGTCGAGCCCAGACAGCGCTACCTCAGCCACGTCGCCAATACGCCAGTAGGCATGCAACGCCTGGCTCAATTGGCATGGCAGGGTGTCTTGGTGCTCGGTGCTCAGGCGCAAGTCCATGCGTTCACCCAGATGGGCGCGCAGGTCCACCGTCCAGTCGCACAGTTGCAATTGCCAGTGCAAGCGCACGCCATCGTCGTCGGTGCTGCTGTCGAGCAGCTTCCAGTCCAGCAGGCGCGCCCAACCGTGGGATGGCCAGGCATTCTCGCTTGGATGGCGGCCAAACCACGGCCAGCACACCGGAACGCCGCCACGGATGGCGCCCACGTGCGGCCACTTCGCCGCGCACCACAACCAGGGTTTCTGCCCTGCTGGCTGGAAGTGCAACAACTGCGCGCCCTGGCGACTGAACACCGCCTGGCACAGCGGATGATCGATCACCAGCACGTCGCGCATCTGATAGCGCTCCCACGCAAACACCGGTCGTTCGCGCAAGGATTTGAAGAAGCGTTGTAGCGGATGCTCATGCATGTGCCGCGGTCCTGGAAATTATGGGTGTACTCATACTTTTGCGCCCAGTGAACCACTGTGGCGAGGGGGCTTGCCCCCGTTCGGCTGCGAAGCAGTCGTAAACCTGGGGAATGCGGTTTGCCTGAAACACTGTGGTGGCTGGTGGCTGGTGTCTGGTTAAGGGCTGCTTCGCAGCCCGGCGGGAGCAAGCTCCCTCGCCACAGCAAGCCCCCTCGCCACAGGTCCTTCATTGACCCTGCACAAAAAAAAGCGGATAGCCTTGGCCATCCGCAAATATGCGCACTTGGAGAGGAGCTTATCGCAACAGCGTTAGAACACCGACTGAATTTTCAGACCGGCGACCAGCGCGTTGTCGACTTCATCAACACCGCCCGGGTGAGTGATGTATTGCAGGTTAGGACGCACGGTCAGCCAGTTGGTAACGTGGAAGCCGTAGTTGATTTCGTAGTTGTACTCGGTGCTGCGCAGGGGTGCGAACAGCGGATCCTGGTAGTCGCTGACACCATTGGAAGCGTTGACCAGTTCGGCGTTTTTCTTCACGTCGTCGTTGACATGGATACGGGCAGCGCCGATGCCGACGTCATCTTTGGGACGTGCATCAAACGGGCCTTTGTACACAAACATCAGCGACTGGTAGTTGTCGACGATGTTGGTGTCCTTGTCGTGGAACGTGGCGTTGGCGGCGATGTTCAGACCGCGGGACGCGTCACCGTTGTGGGTGGTGAGTTGTTGCTGCGCAACGAACCAGTAGCCGGATTTGCTGCTGTGGCTGCGATAGGCGTTACCGCTGGTGGCGGCATCATCACCGTTGACGTCTTCGCGAACGTCATCAGCCTTGGCGGTGCTTTTGTAGTAACCGACGCGGTATTCGCCCGGCAGGTTATTCGGGTTAGGCAACCAGACCAGTTCGACCGGGATAACGGTACCCGCTGTACCACTGCCGCTGAGCTTGAAGCCGTTACCGTGTTCCAGCTGCGACGGGTTCTGGTTGTACGCGCCGATCTGCGCATAGAACTCAGGCGAGATGTTGTACTTCACGCGCAGGGCGGCCTGGCTGATTGGCCAGTTGTACCAGATGTTGGTGGCCCAGTTACCCACTTGGGAACCGCAGAACGCCAGGTTCTGGAACTCGCACGGGAAGGTGTTGAAGTCTTCGCCTTCGCCGAAGTAACCGGCCTTGACGTCCAGTTTGCCGTCGAGGAACTGGTGTTTGATCCACAACTGGGTCAGACGGACCATGTGGCCACGACCGTAAACTTCTTGCGAAGAACTCAAGGTGCCGGCACGCGGGTCGCCAACACGGTCGTTGGAGATGTTTTCACCGTTACGGTTGGTGAACTGGATCTTCGCCTGGGTGTTATCCCAGCCCCAGAGCTTTTGCAGGTCCAACGCGACGCCCAGGCCAAACTGGTCGGCGTAACGCGCGGTCTTGTCGTTGTTGTAGCCACCGTGGAGGTTGCCGCCGACTTCGCCGACGTAGTCCATCTTGATGTCGATACCCTGCTCGATCAGCTTGGTCCGCTCACCACCCCAATCCCCGGTCATCCACTGGGAATCGGCGCTGAACGCGTCAGCCGCGTGAACGCTACCGACCAGGGTCATTGCCGCCGCAACAGCTGACAGTTGGCAGATAAGCTGAGCGTTGTTCTTCTTCTTCATCCCTACATCCTCGTTTTATTGTTATTAACTGTTTTTATCTAACGCGGTTTACATAGATTGCGGCGAATGTCCCCATTCGCCGCGTATCCCCTTTGATCTTTACCGGCCTTTGAATTGCGCGATGTTGCCGACCGATGCTTCGGTCTTCGCCACACCCGCAACCCCAAGGCGCTCCCCGGTCTTGGCATCGAACAGCAACACTTTCGATGGATCGAATTGCAGGGTCAGAGTCTCGCCCACGCCCGGCGCTACGTCTGGCGCCAAACGGCAGCAGACCTTGGTTTCATTCAGGCTGACGAACACCAGGGTGTCCGGGCCGGTCGGTTCGGTGACCTGGACTTCGGCGCGAATGGTCGGCAAACCATTCGGCTCGCCGTTGGCCAGTACGATCTGTTCCGGGCGCAGGCCGAGGATCACTTCGCGATCTTCGAGACCGGCGTCCTGCATGCCCATTGGCAATTCACAACGGGCCTGGCCGCTGTCGAGCAACGCCACCAGACGACCGTCCTTGCGCTGCAAGCGCAGCGGGATGAAGTTCATCGGCGGCGAGCCGATGAAGCTCGCCACGAACAGGTTGGCCGGGTTGTTGTAGATGTCTTTCGGCGTGCCGAACTGCTGAATGATCCCGTCCTTCATCACCGCCACTTTGTCGCCCAGGGTCATCGCTTCGATCTGGTCGTGGGTCACGTAGACCGTGGTGGTTTTCAGGCGCTGGTGCATCAGTTTCATTTCGGTACGCATCTCGACCCGCAGCTTGGCGTCGAGGTTGGACAGCGGTTCGTCGAACAGGTAGATCTTCGGCCGACGCGCCAGGGCACGGCCCATGGCCACGCGCTGTTGCTGGCCACCGGAGAGCTGGCCGGGCTTGCGGTTGAGCAGGTGTTCGATCTGCAGCAGCTTGGACACCCGCGCCACTTCCGTTTCGATGTCGGCAGCGGGCATTTTGCGGATCTTCAAGCCGAAGGCGATGTTCTCGCGCACGCTCATGGTCGGGTACAGCGCGTAGGACTGGAACACCATGGCGATGTCCCGGTCTTTCGGGCTCATGCCGCTGACGTCCTGGTCATCGATCATGATCGCGCCGCCGGTGATGGTTTCCAGGCCAGCGATGCAATTCATCAGGGTCGACTTGCCGCAACCCGAAGGTCCGACCAGGATCAGGAACTCACCGTCCTTGATCGACAGTTCGATGTTCTTCAGGGTGTCCGGCAGGCCGGGACCGTAAGTCTTGTTTACATTGCGAAGTTCGAGCGTAGCCATGATTACCCCTTGACTGCGCCGGCCGTCAGCCCGCGCACGAAATACTTGCCTGCGACCACATAGACCAGCAGGGTCGGCAGCCCGGCGATCATCGCCGCCGCCATATCAACGTTGTATTCCTTGGCCCCGGTACTGGTGTTGACCAAGTTGTTCAGCGCTACTGTGATGGGTTGCGAATCACCGCTGGAGAACACCACGCCGAACAGGAAGTCGTTCCAGATCTGAGTGAACTGCCAGATCAGGCAGACCATGATGATCGGGGTGGACATCGGCAGGATGATCAGCCGGAAGATGGTGAAGAAACCCGCGCCATCGAGCCGCGCGGCCTTCACCAGCGCATCGGGCACGCTGACGTAGTAGTTGCGGAAAAACAGCGTGGTGAACGCCAGGCCGTAGACCACGTGCACGAACACAAGGCCCGTGGTGGTACTCGCCAGGCCCATTTTGCCGAGGGTGAACGAGGCCGGCAGCAGCACGGTCTGGAACGGCAGGAAGCAACCGAACAACAGCAAACCGAAGAACAGTTGCGAGCCACGGAAGCGCCACATCGACAGCACGTAGCCGTTCAACGCACCGATGGCGGTGGAGATCAGTACCGCCGGAACGGTGATCTTGATCGAGTTCCAGAAGTACCCGTCAACCGTGCCCCAGGCCTTGACCCAGCCAATGCCGCTGACCACGGTCGGCCAGCTCAGCAGGTTGCCGGAGTTGATGTCTTCCGGGGTCTTGAAACTGGTCAACAGCATGACCACCAGCGGAATCAGGTACAGGAACACCGCGAGGATCAGCACGGCGTAGATCGCGATGCGACTCAGGCTGATGGAAGGTTTGGCGAAACTAGTCATGGCGCTTGGTCCTCAGCTCGGAGTACAGGTAAGGCACGATGATTGCGAGAATCGCACCGAGCATCAGGATTGCACTGGCCGAACCCATGCCCATCTGGCCGCGGCTGAAGGTGAAGGAATACATGAACATCGCTGGCAGGTCGGAGGAATACCCCGGGCCACCGGCGGTCATGGCCGCGACCAGGTCGAAGCTCTTGATCGCGATGTGAGCGAGGATCATCACGGCACTGAAGAACACCGGACGCAGGCTTGGCAACACCACTTTGAGGTAGATACGCGGCATGCTCGCGCCATCGATCTGGGCGGCACGGATGATCGATTGATCAACCCCACGCAGGCCGGCAAGGAACATCGCCATGATAAAACCCGAGGCTTGCCAGACAGCAGCGATCACCAGGCAATACACCACGCGATCCGGGTCGATCAGCCAGTCCAGGCGGAAGCCTTCCCAACCCCAGTCACGCAACAATTTGTCCAGGCCCATGCCCGGGTTGAGCAGCCATTTCCACGCGGTACCGGTCACGATCATCGAGAGCGCCATCGGGTACAGGTAAATGGTGCGGATGAAGCCTTCGCGACGAATGCGCTGGTCGAGGAACACCGCCAGCAGCACACCGATCACCAGCGTGATGCCGATAAACATGCCGCCGAATACCGCCAGGTTCTTGCTCGCTACCCACCAACGGTCGTTGTCGAACAGCCGCTGGTATTGCGCCAGGCCCGCCCACTTGTAAGTCGGCAGGAAGGTCGAAGTGGTGAACGACAGCACGAACGTCCAGAGGATATAGCCATAGAAGCCCACCAGGACGATGAACATGCTGGGCGCCAGCACCAGTTTAGGGAGCCAGCGCTGCAATGCATCGAACGGCGAGGCCTTGCTGAACACAGCAACAGAACTCATGGGAAGATCCAGTACGGGAAGAAAAGTTGAAGGCAGTTATGAGCTGCAAGCTGCAAGACAAGCAGACATCACTTGCAGCTTGTAGCTCGCAGCTTGCCGCTGATACCTACTTGGCAGACTTGACCGCTGCGCCGAGTTTCTTGGCGGCATCGGCCGGATCGGCTTTCGGATTGTTGATGAAGTTGGTCACGACATCAAAGAACGCACCCTGTACCGCCAGCGTGGTCGCCATGTTGTGCGCCATGCTCGGTTGCAGGCCGCCGGACTTGGCGTCCGCCAGGAAGTCCTTGGCCGCTGTCTGGGCGCAGGAGTCGAAGCCGAGCTTGTCCATTTCGTGGAGCATGTCGTTTCGAACCGGGATCGAGCCTTTGTTGATGCTGAAGACTTTCTGGAAGTTTTCACCCAGCACGACCTTGGCAATGTCCTGCTGCGCGGCAGCCGTGCCCTTGTCTTTCTGCTTGAACACCGCCAGGGAGTCGATGTTGTAGGTGAAGGCCTTTTCGGTGCCCGGGAAGGCTACGCACTGGTAGTCCTTGCCGGCGACTTTCTTGGCTGCGGTCCATTCGCTCTTGGCCCAGTCACCCATGATCTGCATGCCGGCCTTGCCGTTGATGACCTTGGCCGCTTCCAGGTTCCAGTCCTGGCCTTTGCCGTCGACGTCCATGTAGGTCGCGACTTTCTTCAGCTCGGTCAGCGACTTGACCATTTCAGGTCCGGTCAGGGCTGCGTTGTCCAGGTCGACCAGGGCTTTCTTGTAACCGTCGGCGCCCATGACCGAAAGCACCACGGCTTCGAACACGGTGCTGTCCTGCCAAGGCTGGCCGCCGTGGGCCAGGGCGATGAAGCCTGCTTTCTTGAGTTTGTCGCCCGCGGCGTAGAATTCGTCGAGGGTGGTCGGGGCTTTTTCGATCCCGGCTTTCTTGAAGACTTCCGGATTGATCCACAGCCAGTTCACGCGGTGAATGTTCACCGGCACGGCCACGTAGTCACCGTCGTACTTCACGGTATCGGAGACTTTCTTGTCGAGCAGGCTGTCCCACTTTTCCGACTTGGCGGTGTCTTTCAACACGTCGGTGTCGAGCAGGCCGGTGGATGCCCATTCCTGGATGTCCGGACCCTTGATCTGCGCGACGCCTGGCGGGTTACCGGCCACGGCGCGGCTTTTCAGCACGGTCATGGCGGTCGCACCGCCACCACCGGCGACGGCGCCGTCTTTCCAGGTGAAGCCGTCTTTTTCGACTTGGGCCTTGAGCACATCAACGGCCGCTTTTTCGCCACCGGAGGTCCACCAGTGAACGACTTCTACCGAACCTTTGGATTCGGCGGCAAGCGCACTGACAGGGAATGCAGAGACAGGAAGCAATGAGGCAAGAGAAATGACAGTAGCGAGGCGAGAAATCGCATTCATCTAGAATTACCTTTCTTGTTGTTATGCATGCAAGTCTGGTGCTTGCGCTGCATGGGATTTTAAACAGGAGTTATCCCTTCGCAGGTAACGAAGGGACGCTTGAATGTCACCACATGGTTACACAGGAACGCTCTGGGACAACTGCCCCAAGGCCGTTGCCATGCTCGGCGCCAAGGGCAGGCGCGGGATCAATACAGCTTGCCAAGCGTGATAAAGATCCGGCTTGCCGCCCCAGATATCGGCACTCGGGCGATTTTGCGGGTTGAGTTCATGGTGCCAACTGCCATCGCAACGGTCGATGAAATGGTTGTCACAAAATTCCCAGAACAGTCGGTACCAGGTTTCGTATTGCTCATCGCCGGTGCGTTTGAGTAGCGCACTGGCGGCGGCGCTGGCTTCGCAATGGGTCCAGTGCAGGCGATGGCGAACCACGGCGCGGTTGTCCCAATCCAGGGTGTAGACAATCCCCGGCAAGCCGTCGATAGCCCAGCCGTGACGGCAGTTGTGATCGAAGAGTTTTTGCGCATCGGTCGCCAGCCAACCCGGCGTGAGCATCCCGGCCTGCACCCGCGCCGCTTCGAGGTGCAGCAACAGCCGCGCCCATTCGAAACCGTGGCCCGGCGTGGTGCCGTAGGGGCGGAAACCGTCGGCCGGGTTGTCGTGGTTGTACTCGCGCAGCGGTTGCCAGTCGCGATCGAAATGCTCGACCACCAGGTAATCGTTAGCGGCGGCGTGACCGTGGATGACGCGCTCGACGATGCGTTGCGCGCGAACCAGCCAGCGGTGGTCATCGGTGACATCCGCCAGCGCGAGAAAGGCTTCGGTGGCGTGCATGTTGCTGTTGGCGCCGCGGTAAGCCTCTTCCTCACTCCAGTCGCGATTGAAGGATTCGCGCATCGCGCCCTCCTCCTCGCTCCAGAAATGCGTGTCGATGATGTGGATGGCATCGTCGAGCAAGGCTTGGGCGCCGGGGCGTTGGGCGACCACCGCAGAACTGGCAGCCAGGGCGACGAAGGCGTGCAGGTACGCGGCTTTGCCGGTGTTGTCGTCGCGATGCTGGGCTGTGGCGAACCAGCCGCCGTGTTTAGCATCTTTCAACGGGCCGTTGAGGGCCTGGACGCCGTGATCCACCAACTCGGCAAACCCCGGAAGGCCCTGGATATGCGCCATGGCGAAGCTGTGGGTCATGCGCGCGGTGTTCATGGTTTCGGCTTGCGCACTGGCCGGGAGCTGGCCTCTTTCATCGAGATTGCCGAAGCCTTCGGGAAGCTTCGAGGCCTTGGCGAACGCCAGCAGGCGCAGGCCTTCGGCGGCGAGCCATTGCTGGTGGGCAGGCGCGTTCAGCCAACTGCTGAAGGCCGGTTGGAAGGTGTCCATGGGGTACCTTTTTTGTTGTTATGACTGGAGGGCAGTCTAAACAACGGTCAAGGTGCGGCAGGTAACGAAGGGGGCGGGTTTTGTCACCGGGTTGTGACATTCATCCAACTCTGCGGAGAGTGATGACTGTGGCGAGGGGGCTTGCCCCCGTTCGGCTGCGAAGCAGTCGTAAAACTGCCACTTCATTTCTTCAGGTAAACCGCAGTGACTGTATTGGGAGCGCTTCGCACTCCAACGGGGGCAAGCCCCCTCGCCACAGGTTTAATCAATACTGCGCGGCAACTGCAACGTCACTCGCAATCCGCCTTCACGCAGATTTTGCAGGCTGACCTCACCGCCATGGCTATGCGCAATATTGCGCGCAATCCCAAGGCCCAACCCATACCCCTGCTGCTGGCCAGACAAGCGGAAGTGCGGTTCAAACACCTGCTCCATCCGCTGCTCCGGCACGCCCGGCCCTTCATCGTCCACGTGCAGGATGAATGCACTCTGGTCATCGTCGATATGCAGGTGCGCGTTCTGCCCGTACTTCAAGGCGTTGTCGATCAGGTTGCCGATGCAGCGCTTGAGCGCCAGGGGTTTGCCCGGATACGCGGCAAATGCCCGGCCCTGTTGGGTCACGCGACCATTGCCGTTGGGCGCCAGGTACGGCTCCACCAGGCAGTCGAGCACGTGATTGAGGTCCACCAGCTCGATGTTTTCGTGGATGTCAGTGTCTTTCACGCATTGCAGCGCGCCCTTGACCAGCAGCTCCAGCTCATCCAGATCGCGGCCGAACTTGGCTTGCAGCTTTTCGTCTTCGAGCAATTCGACCCGCAGCCGCAGCCGGGTAATCGGCGTGCGCAGGTCGTGGGAGATGGCGCTGAACAACTGGCTGCGCTCGGTCAGGTAGCGGCTGATCCGTTCGCGCATCGCGTTGAAGGCGCGACCCACTTCGACAACCTCGCTGCCGCCGCCCTCGGGCACCGGTTCGACTTCGGCACCGAGGGACATGTCCCGCGCCGCCCGGGCCAAACGCTTGAGCGGACGACTTTGCCAGTGCACCAGCAAGCCGATAAACAACAGCAAAAAGCCGCTGGTGAGCACGATAAACCACACCTGCTGCGCCGGCAGGCCCTGCTCTTCAAGGCTGGTGTAGGGCTCGGGCAGCAGCGAGGCGATGTACAGCCATTCCCCCGGCGCCATCTGGATTTGCGTGACCAGCACCGGCGGGTTCACCGGCTCCAGGGTCAACGCGTAATGCGCCCAGGAGCGCGGCAATTCATCGAGTTTCAACCCGCTGTTGAAGATCCGCAGGTCTTCGGGGCTGACGAAGGTCACCGAGATATCCGCGTCATGGCCCAGGGATTCGCGCAGCACTTCGTCCACCGCTTTGAGCACCGCCGCTTTGCGTGGGGTGATCGGCAGTACTTCCATACCCAGCGGTTTGTCATTGAGGGTCACCACGAACCGGGTGCCGCCCATGCTGCGCAACTGGTCGAGCACCAAGGGCCGAAAGGCGACGGGCAACGAGCGGAAATAGCTGACGCTGGCGGTCATTGAATGGGCCAGGCTGCGGGCGCTGGTGACCAGGCCTTCGAGCTGGGTCGCGCGCAGTTGCGAAACCCAGATCACGCTCGACAGCGCCTGGGCAAACAGCACCACCAACAGGGTCAGCAGCAACATCCGCCCGAGCAACGAGCGGGGCACCGGCACTTTGGCGGCAAGCCGACGCAGGAACTCAGTGGCCATTGCTGGCGACCACATTGGCGGCCAGTTGGTAGCCACTGCCCCGCACGGTACGAATCAATCGCGGCGGTTTTTCCGTGTCGCGCAGGCGCTGACGCAAACGGCTGACGGCCATGTCGACGATGCGATCCAGCGGCATCAAGTCGCGGCCACGGGTGGCGTTGCCGATGGTGTCGCGGTCGAGGATTTCCTGGGGATGATCGAGGAACAGTTTTAGCAGCGCGAAGTCGGCACCGGAGAGAATCACTTCCTCGCCGTCGATGTGAAACAGCCGATGGCTGACCATGTCCAGGCGCCAGTCATCGAAGGCCAGCACTTCACTGCCGGAACGTTCCTGACCGAACTGGGCGCGGCGTAACAAGGCCTTGATCCGCGCCTGCAATTCGCGGGGGCTGAAGGGTTTGCCCAGGTAGTCGTCAGCACCGAGTTCCAGGCCGATCACGCGGTCGGCTTCGTCGGAGCTGGCGGTGAGCATGATGATCGGCACCTGGGCCTGGCGCGGGTGCTGGCGAATCCAGCGGCAGAGGCTGAAGCCATCTTCGTCCGGCAGCATCACATCAAGGATCACCAGATCGCTCGGCGCGTCGTTCATCGCCTGGCGAAAGCCTGCGCCGTCCGGCGTGGTGCGCACCTGAAAACCTGCGCGGGTCAGGTAGGTGTCCAGCAACTCGCGTATCTCTTGATCGTCATCGACCAACAAAATCGACTTGTTGACTGAGCTCACAGGGGCGGCATCCTTGTTGTTTGAATTGGGCGGATTATGCCTGATCGTTCGATCGTTCCCACGCTCTGCGTGGGAATGCCTCTAGGGACGCTCCGCGTCCAGTGACGCGGAGCGTCACGGGCTGCATTCCCACGCAGAGCGTGGGAACGATGATTACTGTGCCTGGTCGAGCGCCACACCCGCGCCCATCAGCCCGGAATACGGCGCCGTCACCAGCCACACCGGGATGCCTTTGAAGTAATCGCTCATGCAACCCTTGTCGGCGAAGCACCGGGCGAAACCGCTTTCAACAAAGAAATCGGCAAACCGCGGAATCACGCCGCCGACGATGTACACGCCGCCACGCCCACCGGTGGTCAGCACGTTGTTACCCGCCACGCGACCGAGCCAGCAGCAGAACTGCTCCAGCACTTCCAACGCCACCGGGTCACCGGCCAAGCCTGCCGCCGTAATGGCTTCGGGGGTGTGGTACTGCGGCTCATGGCCATCCACCGCGCAGATCGCCCGATAGACCCGCGGCAAGCCGCTGCCACTCAACGCGGTTTCAGCGCTGACATGCCCGATCTCGTTGAAGATGTGTTGCCACAATTGCGTCTCGCGCGGGCTGCTCAGCGGCAGATCGACGTGACCGCCCTCCCCCGGCAACGCGGCAAACCGGCCTTCGCCCAGATCGAGCAAAGTGCCGACGCCCAGGCCTGTGCCAGGGCCGATCACCACCGCCGGGCGCAACGGCTCCGGCGTGCCTGCGCAGACCACCCGAAACTCGTCCGGCTGCAAACGGGTCATGCCCAGGGCCATGGCCGAGAAATCGTTGACCAGCAGCAGTCGATCCACTTGCAAGGTCTGGCAGAACGCCTTGCGGCTCAGGCGCCAATGGTTGTTGGTGAACTTGAATTCGTCGCCGCTCACGGGACCGGCCACCGACAGGCACACCGAACCGATGTCGCCGGCTTTCAAGCCCAGGCCGACGAGGTAGACGCCAATGGCCTCCTCCGGGCTGGCGTGATCTGCTGTCGCCAGCACCTGGATCGACTCCAGCTGCTGGTTTTTCCACAACGCGAAACGTGCGTTGGTCCCACCGATGTCACCGACCAAAGCCAGTTTCAATTAAGCGTCTCCAGGGCAGAAGTGAAGGCGCTGGCGCCCTGCTCTGCGGAGCTGAAGGCCATGCGCATGAAGCCAAACAGTTCGCGCCCGCTGCCGATGTTGTTACCCAACAATCCCTTGGCCGGGGTGCGCGCTGCGAATTCTTCGGCGTCCACCTTAAGCTCCAGGGTGCCTTTGACGCCATCGACGCGGATGATATCGCCCTCTTGCACCCGCGCCAAAGCGCCGCCCACAAATGCTTCGGGGCTGACGTGGATCGCCGCCGGGATTTTCCCCGAGGCGCCGGACATCCGCCCGTCGGTCACCAGCGCGACTTTGAAGCCGCGATCCTGCAGCACGCCGAGGAACGGCGTCATCTTGTGCAGTTCCGGCATGCCGTTGGAACGCGGGCCCTGGAAGCGCATCACCGCGACAAAATCCTTCTCCAGCAGACCGGCCTTGAACGCATCGGCCAGGTCCTGCTGATCCTGGAACACCATGGCCGGTGCTTCGACGATCTGGTTTTCCAACGCCACGGCCGAGACTTTCATCACGCCGCGCCCGAGGTTGCCTTCCATCACCCGCAAACCGCCCTCTTGCGAGAACGCACGGGCCACCGGACGCAGGATGGTTTCGTCGAGGCTCTCGATCGGGCCTTCGCGCCAGACCAGTTCGCCGTTATCGAGAAACGGTTCCACGGTGTAGCGGCTCAGGCCATGGCCGAGCACGGTGTTGACGTTTTCGTGGAGCAGCCCGGCTTCCAGCAGTTCGCGGATCAGGAACGACATGCCGCCCGCCGCCTGGAAGTGGTTGATGTCGGCCTTGCCGTTCGGGTAGACGTGGCTCAGGGTCGGCACCACCTCGGAGAGGTCGGCCATGTCCTGCCAGGTCAATTGAATGCCCGCGGCCATGGCGATGGCCGGCATGTGCAAGGTGTGGTTGGTCGAGCCGCCGGTGGCGTGCAGCGCCACGATGGAGTTGACCAGCGAACGCTCGTCGACGATTTCGCCGATCGGCATGAAGTCGCCGTTCTGCTTGGTCAGGCGCGTGACCTGATGCGCGGCTTCGCGGGTCAGGGCCTCGCGCAACGGGGTGTTCGGGTTGACGAAAGACGCGCCCGGCAAGTGCAGGCCCATGACTTCCATCAGCAGCTGGTTGGTGTTGGCGGTGCCGTAGAAGGTGCAGGTGCCAGGGCTGTGGTAGGAATTCATTTCCGATTCCAGCAGCTCTTCGCGGCTGGCCTTGCCTTCGGCGTAGCGCTGGCGCACATCGGCTTTCTGCTTGTTGGAAATGCCCGAGACCATCGGCCCGCCCGGCACAAAGATCGTCGGCAGATGACCGAAACGCAGCGCGCCCATCATCAGGCCCGGGACGATCTTGTCGCAGATGCCGAGCATCAGCGCGCCGTCGAACATGTTGTGGGACAGCGCCACGGCGGTGGACATCGCGATCACTTCACGGCTCGGCAGGCTCAGTTCCATGCCGGGCTCGCCCTGGGTCACGCCATCGCACATGGCAGGCGTTCCGCCAGCGAACTGGCCGACCGAGCCAATTTCACGCAGGGCTTTTTTGATTTGTTCAGGGAAGACTTCGTACGGCTGATGCGCCGAGAGCATGTCGTTATATGAAGAAACAATTGCGATGTTCGCGGAGTTCATCATCCGCAGGCTGTTCTTGTCGTCGGTGCCGCAACCGGCCACGCCATGGGCGAAGTTGGCGCATTGCAGCTTGCCGCGCATCGGACCGTCAGTGGCGGCGCCGCGAATCAGCGCAAGGTAAGCCTCACGAGTAGCTCGGCTACGGGCGATAAGTCGTTCGGTGACCTCAAGGACGCGGGGATGCATGTGTAGAACTCCAGGCTAACGGATGTGGCGACCTGATTGTCTATGCTGATCAAGGGCCGTTGTCGATGGGGTGACGGGCGGCTTTCTTGATCGATCGGACCAGTTGATTCAGGTCACTCGTTGTAGATTGAACAAAATATTGCCATTAAAAAGGCTTGTTTTCTATTTTTATGCGAATAATCTTGTAATTCCAACAACAAATCGACGGCGGCCCAGTTAAATGACTCTTCGAATCGCAATCAATGGTTTTGGCCGTATCGGCCGTAATGTCCTGCGCGCACTGTATACCCAAGGCTACCGCCAGGATTTGCAGATCGTCGCGATCAATGACCTGGGTGACAGCTCGATCAACGCTCATCTGCTCAAGTACGACACCGTTCACGGCACTTTCGACGCCGATGTCCAGCACGATAACGAAAGCCTGACCGTCAACGGCGACCGCATTTCGGTCAGCGCGATTCGCAACCCGGCCGAACTGCCATGGGCGGCCGAAAAAATCGACGTGGTCTTCGAATGCACCGGTCTGTTCACCGACCGGGCCAAAGCCGCCGCGCATATTACGGCCGGCGCACGCAAAGTGATCATCTCGGCCCCGGCCAAAGGCGCCGACGCCACCGTCGTTTATGGTGTTAACCACGACATTCTGCGCCAGTCGCACCAGATTATTTCCAACGCCTCGTGCACCACCAACTGCCTGGCCCCGGTGGCCCAGGTGCTGCACCGCGAGTTGGGCATCGAAAGCGGTCTGATGACCACGATCCACGCCTACACCAACGACCAGAACCTGACCGACGTCTACCACACCGACCCGTACCGCGCCCGTTCGGCCACCCAGAACATGATCCCGAGCAAGACCGGCGCCGCTGAAGCGGTTGGTCTGGTACTGCCGGAACTGGCGGGCAAGCTGACTGGCATGGCGGTGCGGGTTCCGGTGATCAACGTGTCGCTGGTGGACCTGACCGTGCAGCTCAAGCGCGAAGCGTCGGCCGATGAAGTGAATGCGCTGCTCAAAGAAGCCGCGCAGCACTCCAAGATCCTCGGCTACAACACCCTGCCGCTGGTCTCCAGCGACTTCAACCACAACCCGCTGTCGTCGATCTTTGACGCCAACCACACCAAGTCCAGCGGCAAGCTGCTCAAGGTCCTGGCCTGGTACGACAACGAATGGGGCTTCTCCAACCGCATGCTGGATAACTGCCTGGCGCTCTGCAACGCCGAGTAACCCCGCAATACCTGCAGAAGCGAGGCTTGCCCGCGAAGGCGGTGTATCAGTGACATCAACGTGCCTGACACACCGCTTTCGCGGGCAAGCCTCGCGCCTACAGTTTCTCTTCGCCTACAAATCAACACTTGACCACCCAGGCGGATGATAAGCATTATCATTCGCTCGAAATGGATCAGGTCCTCCCGTGAGTCAATCGCGTTTCAATCACGTCTTCATCGCCCAGCGGGTTTCCCTGCTGCGCACGCTGGAGCGGATGGTCAACAATCACAGCACCGCCGAAGACCTGCTGCAGGAAACCTACCTGCGCGTGACCCGGGCGCTCAGTGAGCGGGCCATCGATCACCTCGAACCCTTCGTCTTCCAGACCGCCCGCAACCTGGCGCTGGATCATTTGCGTGCGCGGCGCATCCAGTCGCGGACCATGCTCGATGACGTTCCGCTGGACGTGGTGGAAAGCATCGCCGCCCCCGCCAGCAGCGCCGAGGACGCCGCCCATGCCGAACAATTGCTGGAGCGTTTGAACGTGAGCCTCAGTGAACTCAGCAACCGTCAGCAACAGATCTTTATCCTCAGCCGCCTGCATGGGCACAGCTACCTGGAGATTTCCGAGAAGCTCGGCGTGTCGTTGAGCACCGTGCAGAAGGAACTGAAACTGATCATGGCGATCTGCATCGGCGTTGCAGAAAGGCACAGCAACAGCAGCAAGCTATAAGCTGCAAGCGACAAGCTAAACTCCAAACCGAGCTTGCAGCTTGCAGCTTGCAGCTTGCGGCTTGAAGCTTGAAGCTTGAAACTTCTCCACCCGCTGTTTCCGAGGAAACCCCGTGACGGACACCCACCGCTCCTCAGCGCCTTCCCCGGCGCGGGACCCTGCAAACGCGATGGACCAGGCCCTGGACTGGTTGATCGTGCTGGGCAGTCCGAGCGCGGAACAAACCCGCCAGTTCCACGATTGGCTCGCAGCCGATCCGTTGCATGCCGAAGCGTTCGCCAAGGCCCAAGCGATCTGGGACGGGCCGTTAGTCACCCAATGCGCGCAAAGCCTCGCCGCTCAACCACCGAAAATCACCGTGCTGTCGCGCCTGCGTCCGCACTGGAAACCCCTGGCCACGGCGGCGGTGTTGATCCTTGGTCTGTTCAGTTTCAGCAACCTGCCGATGCGCCTGCAGGCCGATCACCTGACCGTGGTCGGCGAGCGCCAGCGTCTGCAACTGGAGGACGGTTCCAAAGTCCTGCTCAATACCAACTCGGCGTTTTCCAGCACCATCAACGATCAGCAGCGCGTGGCCCGTTTGTATCAGGGCGAGGCGTTTTTCGAGGTGCCGGCCAATCGCGACCAGGCCCTGGAAATCGACGTCGGCCCGGTCAAGGCCAGCGTGCGCGATACCGCGTTTGCCGTGCGTTACCTCGACGGCGTGGCGCAGGTTCGGGTGCAGCGCGGCGATGTGGATTTGCGCGCCACCCGTGACGATGCACGGGTGCGGCTTACCGCTGGCGAAAGCATCCGCATCGGTCCCAACGGTTTCGACCGCCCGGCCAAACTCGACGCCGCCACGGATTTGGCCTGGGTCCAGGGCCGCCTGGTGTTCGAGAACTGCCCGATGAGCCAGGTGCTGGCGGAGCTGCGCCGCTACTACCCGGGCTGGATCATCAACAACAACGAACAGTTGGCCGACATTGCCGTCACTGGCAATTACCGCCTCGACCAACCGCTGGACGTGGTGCGTTCCCTTGCTCACATCACCTCGGCCCGGCTTCAGGAATTTCCCGCGCTGGTGATCTTGAACTAGGGGGCGTTCTCAATTAGTTTCCCCGCGGTGGGGAAACTAATTGAGAACGCCCCCTAGATGAGAATTATTTTTACTCGATAGCTGAAGCTCGTTCGTCTCGTTATAGCCAATGCAATTGATTCGCATCTAAAAATGCCAATCTGCACCTATAAAGATTCGTGCGACACGGAGCGCTATCGATGTCCTCTCGCCATACCCGCCAGTCCTCTTCACCTTCCCGCGTGCTGTCGCTGTTGACCGCCGCCATCCTCATGGCCGGCGCCGCGCCGCTGATGGCAGCCACTGCCGCCGAGCAGCCAAGCCGCAACATGGGTGATTATTCGTTCGCCATTGCACAGCAGTCGCTGGTCTCGGCCCTGAATGCCTTTACCAGCGTGACCGGCTGGCAGGTCGGTTTGCCGGCCGAACTGGCTGAAGGTGTGTCTTCGCCGGGTGTGCGCGGTTCCTTGCCGCCGGACAAAGCCCTGGATCGCCTGTTGGTGGGGACCAACCTCGGCTATCGCAAACTGGGCAATAACAACATCGTGCTGGAGAAACGCAGCAGCAGCGGCGCCCTCAACCTGCAACAGGTGACCATCAGCGCCACCCGCCAGGAACAGAGCATCGACAGCGTGCCAGCCACCGTCACCGTCCAGACCCGCGAAGAACTGGACCGCAACAACGTCAACACCATCAAGGATCTGGTGCGCTACGAACCGGGTGTTTCCGTGGGCGGTGCCGGCCAGCGCGCCGGGCTGACCGGCTACAACATCCGTGGCATCGACGGCGACCGCGTGCTGACGCAAGTCGACGGCGTGCAAGTGCCCGACAGTTTCTTCAACGGCCCGTACGCCCAGACCAACCGCAACTACGTCGACCCGGAAATCGTCAAACGCGTCGAAATCCTCCGTGGCCCGGCGTCGGTGCTCTACGGCAGCAACGCCATTGGCGGCGCCGTCAGCTACTACACCCTCGACCCGGACGACATCATCAAGCCCGGCAAGGATGTCGGTGCCCGTTTGAAAACCGGCTACAGCTCGGCCGATGACAGTTGGCTGACCTCCGGCACAGTCGCCGGCCGCACCGGCGACTTCGACGGCTTGCTGCACCTGAGCCAGCGCAATGGCCATGAAACCGAGTCTTACGGCGAACACGGCGGCACCGGCCTGAACCGCACCGAGGCCAACCCCGAAGACGTGCGCACCACCAACGTGCTGGCCAAGCTCGGTTGGAACTACGCCGACGACGCACGCCTGGGCCTGACCTACGAGAAATACAAAGATGACCGCGACACCAATCAGTTGAGCGCCGTCGGTGGTCCGTTCAACGCTGGACGCGGTTTTGGTTTCTACAAATCCCGCACCGGCAACGACACGGTCAGCCGCGAACGCTTCGGCCTGGAGCACAGCTTTGGCCTGGACAGCGCTTTGGCTGACAACATCAAGTGGTCGCTGAACTACCAGATCGCCAAGACCGACCAGAGCACCGAAGAAATCTACGCGCCGTCGCGTACCGTGCTGCGTGAACGCAACACCAACTACAAGGATCGCCAATGGGTGTTCGATGCCCAGGCTGACAAGTCCTTCGCCATTGCCGACACCGATCACACCGTCACTTACGGCACCACCATCAAGCAGGACAAAGTCACCGGCCTGCGTACCGGCACCGGCACCTGCCTGACCGTGGCCGTCGCTTGCCGGGTGATCGGTGCGCCAAGCGCCGCCGATACCCTGAAACCGGCCAGCGACTTCCCGGACCCGACCATCAACAGCTACAGCCTGTTCGCCCAGGATCAGATCAGCTGGGGCAACTGGACCTTCCTGCCGGGCGCGCGTTACGACTACACGCAACTCAAACCGCATATCACCGACGAGTTCCTGGCCACTGCCGACCAGAGCGGCAACGGCGTGGTCAGCGACAAGACCAAAACCTGGCATCGCCTGTCGCCGAAATTCGGCACCACCTACAGCTTCAACGATAACTACACCTGGTACGGCCAGTACGCTGAAGGCTTCCGCACGCCGACTGCCAAGGCTCTCTATGGTCGCTTCGAAAACCTGGCCGGTGGTTATCAGGTCGCGCCGAATCCGGACCTCGACCCGGAAAAGAGCAAGAGCTATGAAACCGGCCTGCGTGGCCAGTTCGAAGCGGGCAGCTTCGATGTGGCGGTGTTCTACAACAAATACCGCGACTTCATCGACGAGAATGCGATCACTCCGGGCTACACCGAGACCACGTTCCAGAGCAACAACATCAAGCACGCCACCATCAAGGGCCTGGAGCTCAAGGGTCGCCTGAACCTCGACACCTTCGGCGCCCCGACCGGCCTCTACAGCCAAGGCTCGGCGTCATACCTGTATGGCCGCAACGATGACAACGGCCAGCCGCTGAACAGCATCAACCCGCTGACCGGCGTGTTTGGCCTCGGTTACGACCGGGACAACTACGGCGCGCTGTTGAGCTGGACACTGGTCAAGCGCAAGGACCGCGTCGACAGCACCAGTTTCAAGACCCCGGACGGCACCAGCACCCAGTTCAAGACCCCGGGTTATGGCGTGCTCGACCTGGCCGGTTTCTACAAGGTCACGGACGACGTGACCGTCAACGCCGGTCTCTACAACCTGACCGACAAGAAATACTGGCAGTGGGATGACGTGCGCGGCTACGACAGCGTCGGCGAAGCCTCAGTCACGCAACCGGCCAACCTCGATCGCCTGACCCAGCCGGGTCGCAACTTCGCGATCAACCTGGTCTGGGATATCTGACCCTGAACACCTCGCTGCGACACATTTTTTAATGCGTCGCGGTGAGGTTTTTTTACGCTCGGGCATCTTCTTGTTCGTCTCGTTACCAAGCGCCTCTTTTTTCTCAAGGACTCCTTATGACCTCCCCGGACACTGCTCAACGCCCCGCCCTGCGTTCGCAACGTTTGAACCAGATCACCCACGAGCCGCACACCAAGCTCGATGCCTTGGTCAAGGCCCACGCGCCGTTCGAAACCCAGGCCAACTTCGCCCGGTTCGTGGTGGCGCAGTATTTGTTCCAGTCGGAACTGGTGTCGCTATACAACGACGCCGAGCTGACCGCCATCGTCCCGGACCTGCCGGCACGCTGCCGTGCTGACGCAGCCAAGGCTGACCTGACGGATCTGGACACTGAAGTTCCGGCGCCGGTGGCTGGCGCGGTGAAAAACCCAAGCAAAGCTGCAGCCCTGGGTTGGTTGTTCGTTTCTGAAGGCTCGAAACTGGGCGCAGCGTTTTTGATCAAGCGCGCCGTTGGCCTGGGCTTGAGCGAAACCTTCGGCGCCCGTCACCTGGGTGAGCCGGCCGGTGGTCGCGCGCAGGGCTGGAAAAGCTTCGTCAAAACCCTCGACTCGCTGGAATTCAGTGCGCAGGAAGAAGTTGAAATCGAGCAAGCGGCGGTCGATGCGTTCAACCGCTTCACCGTGCTGCTGGAACAGGCCTACACCCCGGAACTCGCCTGATCACACACCCCTTGTAGGAGCGAGCGGTGCGGCGATCCGACTTGCCCGCGAAGGCGGTGTGTCAGTCGACATCAATAGCGCCTGATACACCGTTTTCGCGGGCAAGTCGGATCGCCGCACCGCTCGCTCCTACAAGGTATAAACGTCGACCTTATGACCCGCAAACACCCCGCCTCCTCCAAACTCGCCCGATTCCTGTTCGGCCTGCTGGCCTACGTCAGCCTGGGCATCGGCCTGATCGCGATTGTCGTGCCGGGCCTGCCGACCACCGAGTTCATCCTCCTCGCCGCCTGGGCCGCGACCAAAAGTTCGCCGCGCCTGAGTGCCTGGCTGGAAAACCATCGGCTGTTCGGGCCGATCCTGTGCAACTGGCGCAACGGCAAAATCATCGCCCGCCGGGCCAAGGTCAGCGCCACGGTCAGCATGTTGCTGTGCGCGGGGTTGATGCTGGTGATGCTGGAGCATGGCTGGCCGATTTACCTGGCGATTGCCGGTATGGGTCTGGGCAATCTGTGGATCTGGTCGCGACCGGAATCCACACCGCAACCTTCCTGACCCACACCAAGCCCCTGTTGTGACACTTATTGTGGCGAGGGGGCTTGCCCCCGTTGGGCTGCGAAGCGGCCCCAAAACCCGCCAGCTCATTATTTCTGTTGTACCGAGTTGCCGGATTGGCGACTGCTTCGCAGTCGAGCGGGAGCAAGCTCCCTCGCCACAGTTAGCGCCCTTACCACCAAGCTCCCTCGCCACAGTTAGCGCCCTCACCACCAAGCTCCCTCACCATAAATCACCGGAAATCTCCTGAATCCCAGCCCATTTCAGGGGATTGTCCTGCGCAAACGTTCACCTGATACCGTTCGTCTGCTTGGCCCTCATGCAAGCCCGGCCCACGCCGATGTGCATTAAATGGCGCTGAATGGACTTGGCAAGCGGGACCACTCCCGTCTCTTGGCCAACACCTCATCCATTTGCGAGTTCGCCCTATGTTCGACTCTCTGTCCATCCGCCTGAAAATCGTCCTGTTATCCGGTCTGTGCCTGCTCGGCGTCGTCGCGCTGATCGTCGGTATGAACATCTACCAGACCAACCAGAACGACGAACTGGTCAACGCCTCCAGCAGCAAAATGCTCACCGGCAGTGTGCAGAACCTGCTGCAGGCCAAAGCCGCCGAGCAAGCGGCGCGGGTACAGAAGACCTTCGGTGAAAGTCTGACGGTGGTCACGGCCCTGGCCGATCAGATCAAGGACATGCGCACCATGGCTGCCAAGCGTTCCCTGGACGCCGGCGCCCTACGCGAAGAGTTGAACCAGAGCCTGAAAACCGCTTTCGAGCGCAACAGCAAGGTGCTGGGGATCTGGCTGGCGTTCGAGCCTAATGGCCTGGACGGCAAGGACAGCGAGTTCGCCAATGACGCGGCGCGCCAGTCCAACGAATCCGGGCGTTTCGCCAGTTACTGGAGCCGCGCGGGCGGGGCCGGGCTCAATACGATCATGGTCGAAGACGACATGACCAAAACCACCCTGAGCCTCAGCGGCACGCCGTACAACAGCTGGTACACCTGCCCTCGCGACAACAAGCGCACGTGCTTGCTGGACCCGTATGCCGACACCGTCGGTGGCAAGGAAATGCTGATGACCACCATTTCCGTGCCGCTGCTGGTGGACGGCAAGGCCATCGGCGTGGTCGGCGTGGACATTGCCCTCGACGCGCTGCAAGCAGCAGCCGTGGATTCCCAGCGTGACCTGTTCAACGGCGCCGGCCATATGCTGATCGTCTCCGGCAGCGGTGTGCTCGCCGGTTACAGCGTCGACGCCGGCAAAGTCGGTAAAAGTATCGGCGACACCCTGGGCGCCGACGGCAAGGAAGTCCTGCAATTGCTCGGCAGCGGCACGCCGAAGATTCTCGAACAAGGTGAGCTGATCCGCGCGGTGTACCCGGTCAGCCCGATCAGCGATTCGAAAGCCTGGGGCGTGGTGATCGACTTGCCCAAACAAGTGCTGCTGGCCGACTCGGTGAAGCTGCAAGCGGTGCTCGATGACGCGCAACAAAGCGGCACCATCAAGGCCTTGCTGGTGGCCATCGCGGCCGGCCTGGTCGGTTTGCTGCTGATCTGGCTCACCGCGTCCGGCGTGACCCGGCCGATCAACAGCGTGGCCGAAATGCTCAAGGCCATTGCCAGCGGCGACGGCGACCTGACCCAACGCCTGCACTACAGCAAGAAAGACGAACTCGGTGAACTGGTGAGCTGGTTCAACCGTTTCCTCGACAAGCTGCAACCGACCATCGCCCAGATCAAACAAAGCATCACCGACGCCCGTGGCACCGCCGACCAGTCTTCGGAAATCGCCCGCCAGACCAGCGAAGGCATGCAGGTGCAGTTCCGCGAAATCGACCAGGTCGCCACCGCGTCCAACGAAATGAGCGCCACCGCCCACGACGTGGCCAACAGCGCGTCGAACGCCGCGAACGCGGCCAAGGGTGCCGACCAGTCGGCGCGCGATGGCATGCAGATCATCGAGCGCAGTACCCGCGACATCAATCTGCTGGCCGACGAAGTCAGCAAGGCAGTGACCGAAGTCGAAGCCCTCGCGGTGAACAGCGAGCAGATCGGTTCGGTGCTGGAAGTGATCCGCAGCATCGCCGAACAGACCAACCTGCTGGCCCTCAACGCCGCGATTGAAGCGGCCCGCGCCGGGGAAAGCGGTCGTGGTTTTGCGGTGGTGGCCGATGAGGTGCGCAACCTCGCCAAGCGCACCCAGGATTCGGTGGAAGAAATCCGCCTCGTCATTGAACGCATCCAGACCGCGACTCGCGGTGTGGTCGCGACCATGCATTCGAGCCAGACCCAGGCCCACAGCAACGCCGGGCAGATCCAGCAAGCCGTCCAGGCCCTGGGCAAGATCAGCGACGCGGTCACGGTGATCAGCGACATGAACCTGCAAATCGCCAGCGCCGCCGAACAGCAAAGCGCCGTGGCCGAAGAGGTCAACCGCAACGTCTCGGCGATTCGTACCGTCACTGAAACCCTGACCGGGCAGGCTACCGAATCGGCGCAGATCAGCAGCCAGCTCAATGCCCTGGCGACTCACCAGATGAAATTGATGGATCAGTTCCGGGTTTAAAACCCCCGCCCCCCTGCTTGATCGTGCTTGATCGTTCCCACGCTCCGCGTGGGAACGATCATCCTCTGGCCTGTCATCTGATTTGATCTATGATCGATCCCTCGTTCCGGAGGGCCTTCGATGACTGATTTACTCACGTCCATTCAAGCCGCACTCGGCTTGCCGCACACCCCGATTCCATTCACGTCGAGCGGCGCCCTGCCCTCGGCGTTTGCCGTCACCGACCTGGCTTGCGCCAGCATTGCCGCTGCCGGCCAGGCAGTCAGCGAATGGCTGCAGCAACACACCGGTCGCTTGCCCGGCCTTGAAGTCGACCGGCGTCTCGCCTCGTTCTGGTTCGCCACCTCGATCCGCCCCGTGGGCTGGAGCGTGCCGCCGCTGTGGGACCCGGTCGCCGGTGACTACGCGACGAAGGACGGCTGGATCCGCCTGCACACCAACGCCCCGCATCACCGCGCCGCCGCTGAAAACGTGCTCGGTACCTGTGCCGACCGCGCAGCGATGGCAAGTCAGGTGGCGAAGTGGGCCAAGACTGATCTGGAGCAGGCCGTGGTCGAGGCCGGTGGCTGCGCCGCCGAGATGCGCAGTTGGGCGCAATGGCAGGCTCATCCTCAGGGGATTGCGGTAAACGCCGAGCCGTTGATTCAGTTCAGCGCCAAGGGCAACGCCAAACCGTGGCAAGGCTCGGTGGCGCGACCGCTGGCCGGGATCAAGGTGCTGGATTTGACGCGTGTCCTTGCCGGTCCCGTCGCCAGTCGCTTCCTCGCCGGCCTCGGCGCCGATGTCTTGCGTATCGATCCGCCGACCTGGAATGAACCGGGCGTGGTGCCGGAAGTCACCCTCGGCAAACGCTGTGCGCGCCTGGATCTGCACGACAAGGCTGATCGCGCGGTGTTCGAAAGCCTGCTCAAGGACGCCGACATCCTGCTCCACGGCTACCGCGCCGATGCCCTGGAACGCCTGGGGTACGGGGTTGCCGAACGTCAACGCCTGGCCCCCGGCCTGATCGATGTCAGCCTCAACGCCTACGGCTGGAGCGGCCCGTGGCAGAACCGCCGGGGTTTCGACAGCCTGGTGCAGATGAGCAGCGGGATTGCCGAAGCCGGGATGCAGTGGAAGAAAGCGGACAAGCCGACGCCGTTACCGGTGCAGGCGCTGGATCACGCGACCGGGTATTTGATGGCGGCAGCAGCGATCAAGTTGTTGGGACAGGGCGGATCGGCGCGGTTGTCGTTGGCGCGGACGGCGAAGTTGTTGATTGAGCAGGGCGCCGGGACGGATGAAGCGTTGCGGGCCGAGGATGAGCATGACCAGGGGTTGTTGATCGAGCAGACACCTTGGGGACCGGCGCATCGGTTGCATGTGCCACTGAAAATCACCGGGACGCCGTTGCAATGGGCCATTGCGGCCTCGGAATTGGGTTCCCATCGGGCGCAGTGGTGGTGACCTGATCGTTCCCACGCTCTGCGTGGGCATGCAGCCCGGGACGCTCCGCATCCCATTGGAACGCGGAGCGTCCCTTGAGGCATTCCCACGCAGGAGTGTGGGAACGATCATCACGCCGATCGCCTGTAGGAGCAAAGCTTGCTCGCGATGAGGCCCGTCCAGTCGCCACACCCCCTCAGTCAACCCGACTCAGCGATGTCCAAAGCACCTGCGCCGCATACCCCCGAAACGGCCGCCACACCTGCGCCCGCTGCAACAACTCCCGCGCCGTCACCGGCCCGCCTTCCAGCGCTGCCAACGCATTGATCAACCCCACATCGCCGCTTGGAAACCCATCCATATCCCGCAACTGCCGCAACGCAATGTACTGCGCCGTCCAGTCGCCAATCCCGTGCAACGCCAGTAACCGCGCCACGCCACCTTCGCGCCCCGGCTCAAACAACAACGGATCATCGAGCAACGCCTGGGCCACGCCAGACAGCGTCCGCCCACGGCTTTTCGGCAGGCCCAATCTCGCCAGGTCCGCCGCCGCCAACACCCCGGCCTCAGGAAACACATGGGTCAGCCCCGACAGCGGGGAACGCAACGGCGCGCCATAGTGCGCCACCAGTTTCCCCGCCAACTTGATCGCTGCCACCACCGTAATCTGCTGCCCCAACACCGCGCGAATCGCCAACTCCAAGCCATCCCACGCCCCCGGCACCCGCAGCCCTGGACGCTCGGCCATCAAGCGCGCCATCAACGGATCTGTCGCCAAGTGCCGGTGAATCGAAGGCAGATCCGCATCCAGATCAAACATCCGCCGCAACCGCGCCACGATCTCGGGCACGGCGGTGGAGTCAGGAAAATCCAGCGTCACCTCCAGCGCATCGGCGCCCGCCGGTTTGATCGAAAACGTGCCGTGCACACCGTTCAAACCGATGCTGCGCGAGTACACGCCATTGACCACCGTCTCCATCCCGGTAATCGCCCGCGCCGACAAAAACCCGAGCATCGCCGCCCAGTCATAGGGTGGCTGATACGCCAGCAACACCCTCACAACGCCAGCAACCCGCTGTACAACCCATACGCCGCCAGCCCCGCCACGCCGACAACACAGGTGAAGATCCCCTTCTCGACATGCGTAAACAAGGGCTGCCCCTGCTCACGTTTGGCCTTGGCAAACAGAATCACCCCTGGGGCATACAGCAGCGCCGACAACAGCAAATACTTGACCCCGCTGGCATACAACAACCACACCGCATAACTCAGAGCGATACCGCCGATCAGCAGGTCTTTGGTGCGCTCGGCCGAGGCATGTTCGTAGGTTTCGCCGCGCCCGCTCAATAGCACCGCGTAGGCCGCCGACCACAGGTACGGCACCAGGATCATCGACGAGGCGAGGTAGATCAGGCTGGTGTAAGTCCCGGCAGAGACCAGCGTGATCAACAAGAAAATCTGGATCATCACGTTGGTCAGCCACAACGCATTGATCGGCACATGGTTGGCGTTTTCCTTGGTCAGGAATGCCGGCATGGTCTTGTCTTTCGCCGTGGCGAAGAGGATTTCGGCGCAGAGCAACGCCCACGACAACAGGGCCCCGAGCAGCGAAACCGCGAGGCCGATGCTGATCAGCAACGCGCCCCAGGGGCCGACGATATGTTCCAGCACCGCCGCCAGCGACGGGTTCTGCAGGGTGGCCAATTCGGGTTGGCTCATGATTCCCAGCGACAACACATTCACCAGCACCAGCAGCGCCAGCACCCCGAGGAAGCCGATCACCGTGGCCCGACCGACATCCGCACGCTTCTCGGCCCGGGCCGAGTAAACACTGGCGCCTTCGATGCCGATAAACACGAACACCGTCACCAGCATCATGTTGCGCACCTGGTCCATCACCCCGCCGAAGCTCGGGTTGCTCTGCCCCCAGATGTCCCGGGTGAAAATATCAGCCTTGAACGCTACGGCAGCAATGACGATGAACATAATCAGCGGCACGATTTTGGCCACGGCAGTCAGTTGATTGATGAACGCCGCCTCTTTGATACCGCGCATCACCAGAAAATGCACCGACCACAGCAACACCGAGGCGCAGCCAATGGCGATCGGCGTGTTGCCTTGGCCAAAGATCGGGAAAAAATAACCGAGGGTGCTGAACAGCAACACGAAGTAACCGACGCTGCCCATCCAGGCGCTGATCCAGTACCCCCACGCCGAGGAAAACCCCATGTAGTCGCCGAACCCGGCCTTGGCGTAGGCGTACACCCCGGAATCCAGTTCCGGTTTGCGATTGGCCAAGGTCTGGAACACGAACGCCAGGGTCAGCATGCCCACGGCGGTGATCGCCCAACCGATCAGGATCGCCCCGGCATCGGCCCGGGCTGCCATGTTTTGCGGCAGGGAAAAAATCCCGCCACCGATCATCGACCCCACCACCAGGGCGATCAACGCGCTCAGACGCAGCTTTTGTGTCGGTTGCGACATTCCTGAAACTCCGCTGGTCTCGATGTTTTAACTAAATAGATAAAGCGCAATAACGTTTAATAATTAACGCCCCTTGACGTCTTTTATTTATAACCGATCAATCTATGACATCGGCGTATAGCAGTTTTGTGCGTCAATCGTAATAAATCAATTCTGTACTGAAAACAGACGTCAAAAGTTGCTAATTCGTAAAAACGAACTAACTTCAAAAACTCAACGCGATACGCGTTATGCCTGCCCCCTCTCCGGAAGCCTCTGAACCGGGCTTTTCCAGCAATACAGTTATGCACGCGAAAAGTTCATAAGTCTTTCATTAACAATGGAATGTGCCCATGCACTGATCTATGTCAGCTGATTCAACAGTTAACAGATTTAATCTGTTGTCTCTCTTCTCCTGCATTGGAGTCATGCAATGTCTGCAACCCCCGGAAAACTAAGACTCGGTGCACTGGTCGCGCTGGTTGTCGGCTCAATGATTGGTGGCGGGATCTTCTCTTTGCCACAAAACATGGCCGCCAGTGCCGACGTCGGCGCGGTGCTGATTGGCTGGGCAATTACCGCCGTCGGTATGCTGACCCTCGCGTTCGTCTTTCAAACCCTGGCCAATCGCAAACCGAACCTGGACGGCGGGGTCTACGCCTACGCCAAGGCCGGTTTCGGCGACTACATGGGTTTCTCGTCGGCCTGGGGTTACTGGATCAGTGCCTGGCTGGGCAACGTCGGTTACTTCGTGTTGCTGTTCAGCACCCTCGGTTATTTCTTCCCGGTCTTCGGTGAAGGCAATACCGTTGCTGCGGTGATCGGTGCTTCGGTACTGCTCTGGGCCGTGCACTTCCTGGTATTGCGCGGGATCAAAGAAGCGGCGTTCATCAACCTGGTGACCACCGTCGCCAAGGTCGTGCCGCTGCTGCTGTTTGTGCTGATTGCGGTGTTCGCGTTCAAACTGGACATCTTCACCGCTGACATCTGGGGCACGAAAAACACCAGCCTGGGCAGCGTGATGAACCAGGTGCGCAACATGATGCTGGTCACCGTCTGGGTGTTCATCGGCATCGAAGGCGCGAGCATCTTCTCGGCCCGGGCGGAAAAACGCAGCGACGTCGGTAAAGCCACCGTGATCGGCTTCATCACCGTACTGTTGTTTCTGGTGCTGGTGAATGTGTTGTCGCTGGGGATCATGACCCAACCGGAACTGGCCAAGTTGCAGAACCCGTCGATGGCGGCGGTGCTGGAACACGTGGTCGGCCATTGGGGCGCGGTGCTGATCAGCGTCGGCCTGATCATCTCCTTGCTCGGTGCGCTGCTGTCGTGGGTGCTGCTGTGTGCGGAGATCATGTTCGCCGCCGCCAAGGACCACACCATGCCGGCGTTCCTGCGCAAGGAAAACGCCAACCACGTGCCGGTCAACGCGCTGTGGCTGACCAACGCGATGGTGCAGATATTCCTGATCATCACGCTGTTTTCGGCCAGCACTTACCTGTCGCTGATCTACCTCGCCACTTCGATGATCCTGGTGCCGTACCTGTGGTCGGCAGCCTATGCGCTGCTGCTGGCGGTGCGTGGCGAAACCTATGAAAAAGCCCTGGCCGAACGCAAGAAAGACCTGCTCATCGCGGGCATCGCGGTGATCTACGCGGTCTGGTTGCTGTACGCCGGCGGCATCAAATACCTGCTGCTCTCCGCGTTGCTCTACGCCCCCGGCGCGATCCTGTTCGCCAAGGCCAAGATCGAAGTGGGCAAACCGGTTTTCACCAACGTCGAGAAGCTGATTTTCGCCGCCGTCGTCGTGGGCGCCCTGGTGGCGGCCTACGGGCTGTATGACGGCTTCCTGACTCTGTAAGAGCTGATTGTTTCAATCTGGAGGATCACTGTAATGACCACGGAAAAAGTGAAGTACGGCGTACATTCCGAAGCCGGCAAACTGCGCAAAGTCATGGTTTGCTCCCCAGGCCTGGCCCACCAGCGGCTGACCCCGAACAACTGCGACGAACTGCTGTTCGACGACGTGCTGTGGGTCGCCCAGGCCAAGCGTGACCATTTCGATTTCGTCACCAAGATGCGTGAACGCAATGTCGACGTGCTGG
This sequence comes from Pseudomonas sp. Emmai, assembly GCF_055179735.1. Lineage (NCBI taxonomy): Bacteria > Pseudomonadati > Pseudomonadota > Gammaproteobacteria > Pseudomonadales > Pseudomonadaceae > Pseudomonas > Pseudomonas sp. Emmai. Next base: position 5,729,219 of record NZ_CM143685.1, read on the forward strand.
AAATGCACAACCTGCTGACCGACATCGTCGCGATCCCGGAAGCGCTGGACTGGATTCTGGAACGCAAGATCACCGCCAACTCGGTCGGCCTCGGTCTGGTCAATGAAGTGGGTTCGTGGCTGCGTAGCCTGGAGCCGCGCAAGATCGCCGAGTTCCTGATCGGCGGCGTGTCTGCCGATGATCTGCCGAACAGTTTCGGTGGCAAGACCATCGAAATGTTCCGCGATTTCCTCGGCCACTCCAGCTTCATTCTGCCGCCGCTGCCCAACACCCAGTTCACCCGCGACACCACCTGCTGGATCTTCGGTGGCGTGACCCTGAACCCGATGTACTGGCCGGCGCGCCGCCAGGAAACCCTGCTGGCCAGCGCCATCTACAAATTCCACCCCGAGTTCACCAACGCCGACTTCCAGGTCTGGTACGGCGACCCGGATCAGGAACACGGCAACGCCACGCTCGAAGGCGGCGACGTGATGCCGCTCGGCAACGGCGTGGTCTTGATCGGCATGGGCGAACGCTCGTCCCGCCAGGCCATCGGCCAACTGGCGCTGAACCTGTTCAAGCACAACGCCGTGGAGCGGGTGATCGTTGCCGGCCTGCCGAAGTCCCGCGCAGCGATGCACCTGGACACCGTGTTCAGCTTCTGCGACCGCGACCTCGTGACCATCTTCCCGGAAGTGGTCAACCAGATCGTCGCCTTCACCCTGCGCCCTGACGACAGCAAACCGGGCGGCATCGACATCCGCCGCGAAGAAACCAACTTCCTCGACACCGTGGCCGCTGCCCTCAATCTCAAGACCCTGCGCGTGGTGGAAACCGGTGGCAACAGCTTCGCCGCCGAGCGCGAGCAATGGGATGACGGCAACAACGTGGTGGCCCTGGAGCCCGGCGTGGTGATCGGTTACGACCGCAACACCTACACCAACACCTTGCTGCGCAAGGCTGGCGTGGAAGTCATCACCATCAGCGCCGGCGAACTCGGACGCGGCCGTGGCGGCGGCCACTGCATGACCTGCCCGATCATTCGCGACCCCATCGACTATTAATTCGTATGGCCTGCTTCGCGCTTATAAAGCGTGGAGCCGGCGGATAACCGAAACCCAAGGAGATCCAAATCATGGCTTTTAACATGCGCAACCGCAGCCTGCTGAGCTTGATGCACCACACCACTCGCGAGCTCAACTACCTGATCGACCTGTCCCGTGACCTCAAACGCGCCAAGTACACCGGCACCGAACGAGCGCACCTCAAAGGCAAGAACATCGCGCTGATCTTCGAAAAAACCTCGACCCGCACCCGTTGCGCGTTCGAAGTCGCGGCCCATGACCAAGGCGCCCACGTCACCTACATCGACCCGGTGTCGTCGCAGATCGGCCATAAAGAAAGCATGAAAGACACCGCCCGCGTGCTGGGGCGGATGTTCGACGCCATCGAGTACCGTGGCTTCGAACAGGAAATCGTCGAAGAGCTGGCCAAGTTTGCCGGCGTGCCGGTGTTCAACGGCCTGACCGCTGAATTCCACCCGACGCAAATGATCGCCGACACCCTGACCATGCGCGAGCACAGCGACAAGCCGCTGCATGAAATCAGCTACGCGTACCTTGGCGATGCGCGCTACAACATGGGCAACTCGTTGCTGATGATCGGCGCCAAACTCGGCATGGACGTGCGCATCGGCGCGCCGAAAGCGCTGTGGCCGCATCAGGACTTCATCGACCAGTGCCAAGCCTTCGCTATCGAGAGCGGCGCACGTATCACCATCACCGAAGACCCGAAAGAAGCGGTCAAGGGCGTGGACTTCATCCACACCGACATCTGGGTGTCGATGGGTGAACCGGTAGAAGCGTGGGACGAGCGCATCGAGCAACTGCTGCCGTACCAGGTCAACACCGCGATGATGAAAGCCTCGGGCAACCCGCGCGTGAAGTTCATGCACTGCCTGCCGGCGTTCCACAACAGTGAAACCAAGGTCGGCAAGGACATCGCCGCACGTTATCCGCACCTGGCCAATGGCGTTGAGGTGACTGAAGAAGTCTTCGAATCGCCAGCCAACATCGCCTTCGAGCAAGCGGAAAACCGCATGCACACGATCAAGGCAATATTGGTGTCGGCGCTGGCGGATATCTAAGGACCGACGCGCTGATCGTTCCCACGGTCCCCGTGGGAATGCAGCCCGGGACGCTCCGCGTCCCCTGTGACGCAGAGCGTCACCGGATGCATTCCCGCGCAGAGCGTGGGAACGATCATCGTGTTGCTCGCTCCCTCTTTGAAAGGACTGCATTATGCGTATCGTCGTTGCCCTGGGCGGTAACGCCCTGCTCCGCCGTGGTGAACCCATGACCGCGGACAATCAACGCGCCAACATCCGCGTCGCCACCGAACAGATCGCCAGGATCTACCCCGGCAACCAACTGGTCATCGCCCACGGCAATGGCCCGCAAGTCGGCCTGCTGTCGTTGCAAGCGGCGGCCTACACCTCGGTTTCGCCTTACCCGCTGGACGTGCTCGGTGCCGAAACCGAAGGCATGATCGGCTACATCATCGAACAGGAACTGGGCAACCTGCTGGACTTCGAAGTGCCGTTCGCCACCCTGCTGACCCAGGTTGAAGTCGACGCCAAGGACCCCGCGTTCCAGAACCCGACCAAACCCATCGGCCCGGTCTACGCGAAAGCCGAAGCGGAAAAACTCGCCGCCGAGAAAGGCTGGGCAATCGCCCCGGACGGCGACAAATATCGCCGCGTGGTGGCCAGCCCACGGCCGAAACGCATCTTCGAAATCCGCCCGATCAAGTGGTTGCTGGACAAGGGCAGCATCGTGATCTGCGCTGGCGGTGGCGGCATTCCGACGATGTACGGCGCCAGCGGCAAGCTTGAAGGCGTGGAAGCGGTGATCGACAAGGACCTGTGCTCGGCGCTGCTGGCCGAACAGCTGGAAAGTGATTTATTGGTGATCGCCACCGACGTCAACGCCGCGTTCATCGACTTCGGCAAACCGACCCAGAAAGCCATCGCCCAGGCCCACCCCGACGCCATGGAAAAACTCGGCTTCGCCGCCGGCTCCATGGGACCGAAGGTCCAGGCTGCCTGCGAGTTCGCCCGCCATACTGGCAAAGTCGCGGTCATCGGTTCACTCTCGGACATCGAAGCGATCGTCCAGGGCACAGCCGGCACCCGCATCAGCACGGCGACGCCCGGCATTACTTACCGCTGAAAAGAAACTCCGCGGCAGGCCCGGGGTCTGCCGTTCTCCAATGCCTTCGAAGGAGAGATGTTTATGGCTACGTTCGAACCCGGTCACTTGCATATCGAGCGCCACGCGCTGAATGACGACGATGTCAGCTACAACCTGTGCATTGACTATGAAGTCACCCAGGATCCGGAAAAAGGCATGCAGTTCACCATGCACGGCAACATCCTGGGCAAGGACATGGAAGAGTCATTTTTCCTGCCCAAGGATCAGGCCTATAACTTTGCCAGCAACGTGACGAAAATCGCCGAGAAATACGGGGTTCCCAAGACCCACAGCGGCATTGGCGCGGTGCACAAGCATTACGATGCGATGTTTGAAGACGTGCGGGTGCAACTGGATATGAAATCCGGTGATCCGGTGAACCCCGAACACCTCGAATAACCCCCGAATCCTGTCGCTGATCGTTCCCACGCTCTGCGTGGGAATGCCGCAACGGACGCTCCGCGTTCGGCTCTGAAGGGACGCGGAGCGTCCCGGGCTGCATTCCTTTGCTGCGCGTGGGAACGATCATCCGCCCGGGATTTCACCTAACCCCCTCCTCCAAGGCATACTTGCCACCCTCCGCACGTCAGAACCAAAAACCGCCCCATGCGTATCCACGTCAGCTTCATCGACCGCGTCGGCATTACCCAGGAAGTCCTGGCCTTGCTCGGTGGGCGCAATCTCAATCTGGATGCGGTGGAAATGGTCCCGCCCAACGTCTACATCGACGCCCCGACCCTGAGTCCGGAAGTCCTTGAAGAGCTGCGCGATGCGTTGCTCAGCGTGCGCGGCGTGCAGGCGATGACGGTGGTCGACATCCTGCCCGGCCAACGCCGGCACTTGCAGCTCGACGCCTTGCTCGCGGCCATGACCGACCCGGTGCTGGCCCTCGACAGCGCCGGCAAGGTCCTGCTGGCCAACCCGGCACTGATTGCCCTGTACGGTCGCGAACCGGCAGGAGAAAGCATCGCCGACTTGTTTGCCGATCCAGCCTTGCTCGATACCTTGCTGGAAAACGGCTTCCGCCTGCCGCTGCGGGAAATCACCGTCAACGGCCAGACCTTGCTGCTGGACGCCACGCCGATCACCGACGCCGGCGCCTTGCTGACCCTGTACCAACCGAACCGTATCGGCGAACGCCTGTCGGCCCTGCACCACGACCACGCCGAAGGTTTCGATGCGTTGCTCGGCGAATCCCCGGCCATCCGCACGCTCAAGGCTCGCGCTCAACGTGTCGCGGCTCTCGATGCGCCGCTGTTGATCCAGGGCGAAACCGGCACCGGCAAAGAACTGGTGGCCCGGGCTTGCCACGCCATCAGTGCGCGGCACAGTGCGCCGTTCCTGGCGTTGAACTGCGCGGCATTGCCGGAGAACCTCGCCGAAAGCGAACTGTTCGGCTACGCCCCTGGCGCTTTCACAGGCGCGCAACGGGGCGGTAAACCGGGGCTGATGGAACTGGCGAACCAGGGCACGGTGTTTCTCGATGAGATTGGCGAGATGTCGCCGTACTTGCAGGCGAAGTTGCTGCGATTCTTGAACGACGGCAGCTTCCGTCGGGTCGGCGGTGATCGCGAGGTGAAGGTCAACGTGCGCATCCTCAGCGCCACCCACCGCGACCTGGAAAAAATGGTCAGCGAAGGCACCTTCCGCGAAGACCTGTTCTACCGCCTCAATGTCCTCAACGTCGAAGTCCCGCCCCTGCGCGAACGCGGCCAGGACATTCTGCTGCTGGCCCGCTACTTCATGCAGCAGGCCTGCGCGCAGATCCAGCGCCCGGTCTGTCGCCTGGCGCCGGGCACCTATCCGGCGCTGCTGGGCAACCGCTGGCCGGGCAACGTGCGGCAATTGCAGAACGTGATCTTCCGCGCCGCGGCGATTTGCGAGAGCAGCCTGGTGGACATCGGCGACCTCGACATCGCCGGCACCTCGGTGGCGCGCCAAAGCGACAGCGAAGTGGATAGCCTCGAACAGGCCATGGAAGAGTTCGAGAAAACCCTGCTGGAAAAACTCTACGTCAGCTACCCCTCGACCCGGCAACTGGCGAGCAGACTGCAAACCTCCCACACCGCGATCGCCCACCGGTTGCGCAAGTACGGCATTCCCAACAAGCCCTGAGACTTGATCGTTCCCACGCTCTGCGTGGGAATGCAGCCCGGGACGCTCTGCGTCCCAAAGCGGACGCGACGCGTCGATTGAGGCATTCCCACGCGGAGCATGGGAACGATCCAAGCTTCTAACCTGTTTAAAAGCGACCTTCATCTGTACTGAAAGCGCTACAGCGGAACGATATCGATACACCCTCCTTAGATCACCGCTGTGCAAGGCTTTGATCCCATTACGCTTTTTTCTTTGCTTTGAGCTGTAGCGATTTCGCTACAGACATTTCAATCACTCGTTCACCAAAAACTCCTAACCCGTTGATATTTAAAGACTTAATAACCTTGGCCGCGTTCTTGCTTAGTAACCATCTATAAAGAAGGGCTTTAGCCCAAGCATTCAATCGCGTCCACCAGACGAGTCTGGCCCCCTTAGGAGTTTCCATGAGCGAGTTGCGTTTTACTGAAGATCACGAATGGCTGCGCACTGAAGCTGACGGCAGCGTCACAGTCGGCATCACCGCTTTCGCGCAGAACGCCTTGGGCGACGTGGTTTTCGTACAACTGCCTGAGCTGCAGTCCTACGACAAAGGCGCTGAAGCCGCCACCGTGGAATCGGTTAAAGCCGCCAGCGGCGTGTACATGCCCCTCGACGGTGAAGTGCTGGAAGTGAACCCGGCGCTCGACAGCAGCCCTGAACTGGTCAACGAAGATCCGCTGGGCGAAGGCTGGTTCTTCCGCTTCCAGCCAACCGACGCCTCGGCCGTTGCCAAATTGCTCGATCAGGACGCCTACGACCGTCTGATCAAAGCCAACGCCGAAGCCTGAGGAACCGACATGACTCAAGTAAATCTCAGCACCGCCAACGAATTCATCGCCCGCCACATCGGCCCGCGTTCCGGCGATGAGCAAGCCATGCTCAACAGCCTCGGTTTCGACTCCCTGGAAGCCCTGAGCGCCAGCGTCATCCCCGAAAGCATCAAAGGCACCAGCGTCCTCGGCCTGGACGATGGCCTGAGCGAAGCCGACGCCTTGGCGTTGATCAAAGGCATCGCCGCCAAGAACCAGCTGTTCAAGACCTACATCGGCCAGGGCTACTACGGCACCCACACGCCGTCGCCGATCCTGCGCAACCTGCTGGAAAACCCGGCCTGGTACACCGCTTACACCCCGTACCAACCGGAGATTTCCCAGGGCCGTCTCGAAGCGCTGCTGAACTTCCAGACCCTGATCAGCGACCTCACCGGCCTGCCGATCGCCAACGCTTCCCTGCTCGACGAAGCCACCGCCGCTGCCGAAGCCATGACCTTCTGCAAACGCCTGAGCAAGAACAAGGGCAGCCACGCCTTCTTCGCTTCCGTGCATTGCCACCCGCAAACCCTCGACGTGCTGCGCACCCGTGCCGAGCCGTTGGGCATCGACGTGGTGGTCGGCGACGAACTGGAACTGACCGACGTAACGCCGTTCTTCGGCGCGCTGCTGCAATACCCGGCGAGCAACGGTGATGTCTTCGACTACCGCGAACTGACCGAACGCTTCCATGCTGCCAACGCGTTGGTCGCCGTCGCGGCTGACCTGCTGGCCCTGACCGTACTGACGCCACCGGGCGAATTCGGTGCCGACGTGGCCATCGGCAGCGCCCAACGCTTCGGCGTGCCGCTGGGTTTTGGTGGCCCGCACGCGGCTTACTTCTCGACGAAAGATGCGTTCAAACGTGACATGCCGGGCCGTCTGGTCGGCGTCTCCGTGGACCGTTTCGGCAAGCCGGCCCTGCGCCTGGCCATGCAGACCCGCGAGCAACATATTCGTCGCGAGAAGGCTACGTCGAACATCTGCACCGCCCAGGTGCTGTTGGCCAACATCGCCAGCATGTACGCCGTTTACCACGGCCCCAAAGGCCTGACCCAGATTGCCAACCGCATTCATCACCTGACGGCGATTCTGGCCAAAGGCTTGAGCGCAATCGGTCTGACGGTTGAGCAAGCAAACTTCTTCGACACGCTGACTCTGAACACTGGCGCTAACACTGCCGCATTGCACGACAAGGCTCGCGCCCAGCAGATCAACCTGCGCGTCGTCGATGCTCAACGCCTGGGCCTGTCCCTCGACGAAACCACCTCGCAAGCCGACGTGGAAACCCTGTGGGCCCTGCTGTCCGACGGCAAAACCCTGCCGGACTTCGCCGCCCTCGCCGCCTCCGTTCAAAGCACCATCCCGGCCGCGCTGGTTCGCCAATCGCCGATCCTCAGCCACCCGGTGTTCAACCGTTACCACTCGGAAACCGAGCTGATGCGCTACCTGCGCAAACTCGCCGACAAGGACCTGGCCCTGGATCGCACCATGATCCCGCTGGGTTCGTGCACCATGAAACTCAACGCCGCCAGCGAAATGATCCCGGTGACCTGGGCTGAATTCGGGGCCCTGCACCCGTTCGCCCCAGCCGAACAAAGCGCCGGTTATCAGCAACTGACCGATGAACTGGAAGCGATGCTCTGCGCCGCCACCGGTTACGACTCGATCTCGCTGCAACCGAACGCCGGTTCCCAAGGTGAATACGCTGGCCTGTTGGCGATCCGTGCCTATCACCAGAGCCGTGGCGAAGACCGTCGCGACATCTGCCTGATCCCGTCGTCCGCCCACGGCACCAACCCGGCCACCGCCAACATGGCCGGCATGCGCGTGGTTGTGACCGCGTGCGATGCCCGTGGCAACGTCGACATCGAAGACCTGCGCGCCAAGGCCATCGAGCACCGTGAACACCTCGCGGCATTGATGATCACGTACCCGTCGACCCACGGCGTGTTCGAAGAAGGCATCCGCGAAATCTGCGGCATCATTCATGACCACGGCGGCCAGGTGTACATCGACGGCGCGAACATGAACGCAATGGTCGGCCTCTGCGCGCCGGGCAAGTTCGGCGGCGACGTGTCGCACCTGAACCTGCACAAAACCTTCTGCATTCCCCACGGCGGTGGCGGCCCGGGCGTTGGTCCGATTGGCGTGAAATCGCACCTGACGCCGTTCCTGCCGGGTCACGGCACCATGGAGCGCAAGGAAGGCGCGGTCTGCGCGGCACCGTTCGGCAGCGCGAGCATTTTGCCGATCACCTGGATGTACATCCGGATGATGGGTGGCGCGGGTCTCAAGCGCGCTTCGCAACTGGCGATCCTGAATGCCAACTACATTTCCCGTCGCCTGGAAGAGCATTACCCAGTGCTGTACACCGGCAGCAACGGCCTGGTGGCGCACGAATGCATCCTCGACCTGCGTCCGCTGAAAGACAGCAGCGGCATCAGCGTCGATGACGTGGCCAAGCGCCTGATCGACTTCGGTTTCCACGCGCCAACCATGTCGTTCCCGGTGGCTGGCACGTTGATGATCGAGCCGACCGAAAGCGAATCCAAGGAAGAACTGGACCGCTTCTGCGACGCCATGATCCGCATCCGCGAAGAAATCCGCGCGGTGGAAAACGGCACGCTGGACAAGGAAGACAACCCGCTGAAAAACGCCCCGCATACGGCGGCGGAGATTGTTGGCGAGTGGACGCATCCGTACAGCCGTGAGCAAGCGGTGTACCCGGTTGCATCGTTGATCGACGGCAAATACTGGCCACCGGTCGGTCGCGTCGACAACGTGTTTGGCGATCGCAACCTGGTGTGCGCCTGCCCGTCGATCGAAAGCTACGCTTAAGAAAAGCAGCTTCAAGTCGCAAGCTTCAAGCTGCAAGAAAGAGCTGATCAGCTTCTAACTTGCCGCTTGTAGCTTGCTGCTTGCCGCTACTCCACTGGAGTTCACCATGTCATTAAGCGTGTTCGACCTGTTCAAGATTGGCATCGGCCCCTCCAGCTCCCACACCGTCGGCCCGATGCGTGCCGCTGCGCGTTTCGCCGAAGGTCTGCGCCGTGAAGGGCTACTGGCCGCGACCACCTGCGTCAAAGTCGAGCTCTACGGCTCGCTCGGCGCCACGGGTAAAGGACACGGCAGCGACAAGGCTGTGCTGCTCGGCCTGGAAGGCGAACACCCGGACACCGTGAACACCGAAACCGTCGCCGCCCGCCTGCAAGAAATTCGCGGCAACGGTCGTTTGAACCTGCTCGGCGAACACAGCATTGCGTTCAACGAGAAAGAACACCTGGCGATGATCCGCAAACCATTGCCCTATCACCCCAATGGCATGATCTTTCGTGCCTTTGACGCCGCAGGCCTGCAAGTGCGCAGCCGCGAGTACTACTCGGTGGGCGGCGGGTTTGTCGTCGATGAAGACGCCGCCGGCGCCGACCGCATCGTCGAAGACGCCACGCCGCTGACCTTTCCGTTCAAAAGCGCCAAGGATCTGCTCACTCACTGCACCACCTACGGCTTGTCGATCAGCCAGGTGATGCTGACCAACGAAAGCGCCTGGCGCCCGGAAGCGGAAACCCGCGCCGGCCTGCTGAATATCTGGCAAGTGATGCAGGACTGCGTCGCCGCCGGTTGCCGCAACGAAGGCATCCTGCCCGGCGGCTTGAAGGTCAAGCGTCGGGCGGCGGCGTTGCATCGGCAACTGTGCAAGAACCCGGAATCGGCCCTGCGCGATCCACTGTCGGTGCTGGACTGGGTCAACCTCTATGCGCTGGCAGTCAACGAAGAAAACGCCAATGGCGGGCGCGTGGTGACGGCGCCCACTAACGGTGCAGCGGGGATCGTCCCGGCGGTGTTGCATTACTACATGCGCTTCATCCCCGGCGCCAACGAAGACGGCGTGGTGCGGTTTCTGCTGACGGCTGCGGCCATTGGCATTCTCTATAAGGAAAACGCCTCGATCTCCGGCGCCGAAGTCGGCTGTCAGGGTGAAGTCGGCGTCGCTTGCTCGATGGCGGCCGGGGCGTTGTGCGAAGTCCTCGGCGGCAGCGTGCAACAAGTGGAAAACGCCGCTGAAATCGGCATGGAACACAACCTCGGCCTGACCTGCGACCCGATTGGCGGCCTCGTTCAGGTGCCGTGCATCGAGCGCAACGCCATGGGCTCGGTGAAAGCCATCAACGCGGTGCGCATGGCATTGCGCGGTGACGGGCAACACTTCGTCTCGCTGGATAAGGTCATCCGCACCATGCGCCAGACCGGCGCCGACATGAAAAGCAAATACAAGGAAACCGCCCGTGGCGGTTTGGCGGTCAACATCATCGAGTGCTGATGCAGGCATCCGCACTATTTTCAGGAGCTGAATATGTCCACCGAACAATTGCTGAAAACCCCGCTGCACGCTTTGCACATCGAACTCGGCGCGCGCATGGTGCCGTTCGCCGGCTACGACATGCCGGTGCAATACCCGCTGGGCGTGATGAAAGAACACCAACACACCCGTGATCAGGCCGGGCTGTTCGATGTGTCGCACATGGGCCAGATCCGCCTGACCGGCGCCAATGCCGCCAAGGCCCTGGAAACCCTGGTGCCGGTGGACATCATCGACTTGCCGGTGGGCATGCAGCGTTACGCGATGTTCACCAACGAGACGGGCGGCATTCTTGACGACCTGATGGTTGCCAACCTGGGTAACGATGAACTGTTCCTGGTGGTCAACGCCGCTTGCAAGGATCAGGACCTGGCGCACTTGCGCAAGCATATTGGTGATCAGTGCACCATTGAGCCGTTGTTCGAAGAGCGCGCGTTGCTGGCCTTGCAAGGTCCGGCCGCCGTGACCGTACTTGCACGCTTTGCCCCTGAAGTGGCGAAGATGACCTTCATGCAGTTCGCCCGCGTGAAACTGCTGGGTGTGGATTGCTTTGTCAGCCGTTCGGGCTACACCGGCGAAGACGGTTTCGAAATCTCCGTGCCGGCCGCCAATGCCGAAGCCCTGGCCCGTGCTCTGCTCGCAGAACCTGAAGTCGCCGCCATCGGCCTCGGCGCGCGCGACTCGCTGCGCCTGGAAGCCGGCCTGTGCCTCTACGGCCATGACATGAACACCGAGACTACGCCGATCGAAGCCAGCCTGCTGTGGGCCATCTCCAAGCCACGGCGTGCCGATGGTGCGCGGGCTGGCGGCTTCCCGGGCGCTGAAACTGTATTCGCTCAACAGCAAGGCGGGGTCAGCCGCAAGCGCGTTGGTCTGCTGCCGCAGGAACGTACGCCAGTGCGCGAAGGCGCAGAGATCGAAAACGAAGCCGGCGAGATCATCGGCAGCGTCTGCAGCGGCGGCTTCGGACCGACCCTGGGTGGCCCGCTGGCCATGGGTTACGTCGACAGCGCTTACATCGCGCTGGAAACACCGGTTTGGGCAATTGTTCGTGGGAAAAAGGTGCCTTTGCTTGTAAGCAAAATGCCATTTGTTCCACAACGCTACTACCGCGGTTGATTGACTGTTTCTATAAGTAACGCGATTGCGTTAACAGTGCACTACTCTGTAACGCAACCGCCATAAAACAGTGCATGCTTTCGCTTATGAACTTGGCTTATAACGATCGAAAACAATTGAACACCTGTTTCGAATAAGCCGCACTAGTGGACCGACTAACAGCCACCAACCTGAGCAAAACCGGGCCCCTCACAGGGGCTTGTTTTTTATTGGCTAGTTGGCGTAGAGTTTGTTCACTGTGTTTGCATGGGTCGCTTGGAATCGTGACCTGGGCAGTAGCCTACAAGTTAGCTACATCCCGTTCGACGTCTTCTTACTCTCCTGCAACCAGCCCCAGTACTCTTTCATGAGAAAGAGACTGTCATTAATTTTTGCGTCAAAGGAAATAAGAAATGTCCCAACGTCAGAGCGGTACCGTCAAGTGGTTTAACGACGAGAAAGGTTTTGGTTTTATCACTCCTGAAAGCGGTCCGGATCTGTTTGTGCATTTCCGCGCCATCCAGGGCAACGGCTTCAAGAGCCTCAAAGAAGGCCAGAAAGTGACTTTCGTCGCTGTGCAAGGCCAGAAAGGCATGCAGGCTGACGAAGTACAAGCAGAAGCCTAACCTTCTGTAACGAAAAAGCCCCTGATGCTGACATCAGGGGCTTTTTTGTGCGCGTAAATCCGTAAAATGGCTTTCTTTTTTCACCCAGAGGCTGCCATGTCGAAACACCTGCTCAAACCCCAGGGCGACTTCCCCGCCGCCACGTTGGGTCGTCGCCTGGCAGCGATGTTCTATGACTTCCTGTTGTGCACCGCCCTGTTGATCGTCACCAGCGGCCTCTACAAGATGATCCAGATGGCGATCATCGGCGAAGACAAGATGCGCACCCTGACCGAAGCCGGCGCCCTGGACGGCGATCCCTTACTGTCAACGGTGTTGTTGTTCGTGCTGTTCGGCTTCTTCGCCAAGTTCTGGACCTGGTCCGGCCAGACCCTGGGCATGCAGGTGTGGTGCATCCGGGTGCAGAACGCCGATGGTTCATCCATCAGCTTGTGGCAGGCGTTGTTGCGGTTTGTGGTGTCGATTGCATCGTGGCTGTGTGTGGGCCTGGGGTTTCTCTGGCCGCTGTTTGATAAGCAGAAGCGCAGTTGGCATGACATGTATTCCGATTCGCAGCTTGTACGCATTCCAAAGAAACAGAAGTAGCGCCCACAAAAAAGATCGCAGCCTTCGGCAACCCCTGTAGGAGCCGAAGGCTGCGATCTTTTGATCTTGCCCTTAGATATGACGCTTAAGCGTTCCCAGCCAACTTCATCCGCGCCGCCTGGGTAAAGTCCAGCATCCGCTTCAACGGCCGAATCGCCTGCGGAATCAACGCCGGATCGACAAAGATCTCGTTCGTCCCTTCCTTCAAGCTCTTGAGCGTGCGCTCAAGGGTGTTCATCGCCATCCACGGGCAGTGCGCGCAACTGCGGCACGCGGCACCGTTACCGGCCGTTGGGGCCTCGATGAAGACCTTGTCCGGGCACAGCTGCTGCATTTTGTAGAAAATGCCGCGGTCGGTGGCGACGATGAAGGTCTTGTTCGGCAGGCTTTGCGCCGCAGCGATCAGCTGACTGGTAGAACCGACGGCGTCCGCCAGTTCGATTACCGCTGTCGGCGACTCTGGGTGCACCAGAATGGCCGCGTCCGGGTACAGCGCTTTCATGTCTTCGAGCTGCTTGGACTTGAACTCCTCGTGAACGATGCAGGCACCGTCCCACAGCAACATGTCCGCTCCGGTCTTACGCTGAATATAAGTGCCCAAATGTTTATCCGGGCCCCAGATGATGGTCTCGCCGTTATCCATCAGGCTTTCGACGATCTCCAGCGCGCAGCTTGAAGTCACCACCCAGTCCGCCCGAGCCTTGACCGCCGCCGAAGTGTTGGCATACACCACCACCGTGCGTTCCGGGTGCTGATCGCAGAACGCCGAGAACTCGTCCACCGGGCATCCCAGGTCCAGCGAGCAGGTCGCGTCCAGGGTCGGCATCAGCACGCGTTTTTCAGGGTTGAGGATCTTCGCGGTCTCGCCCATGAACTTCACCCCGGCGACCACCACGGTCTTGGCCGGGTGGGCATTGCCGAAGCGTGCCATTTCCAGGGAGTCGGAGACGCAGCCACCGGTTTCTTCGGCCAAGGCCTGAATCACCGGATCGCAATAGAAGTGAGCCACCAGCACCGCGTCCTGAGCCTTGAGCTCGGCAGCGATGGCAGAACGGTAATAGGCCTCTTCCTCGGCGGTCAGCGGCTTGGGCTGCTTGGCGTCGAGGTGAGCTTGAACCAGTAGGCGTTCGGAAATTTGCGTCATGATCGCAAGACCTGCGGGCGCTTTCGCGCGAAAGTCGAGTATACACCCGGCTCCGGACCCCTTACGGGTACCGCCGGGAGAGTGAGTATTCATCAGGCACAGCGTTGGAGCCGGGCAAGGCTACAGAATATCCCGTGGATGCAAAAGATGATTCTGACCTGCGTCACGCGGTGTAGCACCGCGTGGAGTCGAACTCAAATCGCAGGCAAAAAAAAATCCGGAAATCCTCACTTGCGTGGGCCTTCCAGACTTTTAAAACTGCTACAAAAAATGGTGGGTCGTGTGGGATTCGAACCTACGACCAATTGGTTAAAAGCCAACTGCTCTACCAACTGAGCTAACGACCCGCTGTGTGGTGGCGCGTATAATACTGATTTTTAAGGACTATTCAACACCTAATTTGAAATAAATCAAAAATAAGGTGTTGGGTCGCTGATTCCGGCTGCTGCGAAGCCTTCTGCACGCAGGCGGCAGCTGTCGCATTTGCCGCAGGCATAGCCTTTATCGTCGGCCTGATAGCAGGAAACCGTCAGCCCGTAATCAACGCCCAGCTTCACGCCGGCCTGGACGATCTGCGCCTTGCTCAGGTTTTGCAGCGGGGCCTGGATACGGAAACCGTTGCCTTCGACACCGGCCTTGGTCGCCAGATTGGCCATGCGCTCGAAGGACTCGATGAACTCGGGACGGCAGTCCGGGTAACCCGAATAGTCCACGGCGTTCACACCAATAAAAATGTCACGCGCGCCGAGCACTTCAGCCCAGCCCAACGCCAGCGACAGAAACACCGTGTTGCGCGCAGGCACGTACGTTACTGGGATACCTTCACCTGGCGTTTCTGGAATATCGATGCTGCTGTCGGTCAGTGCCGAGCCGCCCATACCGTTCAGGTTCAGACCGATCACCTTGTGCTCGATCACACCCAGGTCGCGAGCAACACGGGCGGCGGCGTGCAACTCAGCGTGGGAGCGTTGGCCGTAGTCGAAGCTCATGGTGTAGCAGGCGTAGCCTTCAGCCCGGGCCATGGCCACGACTGTTGCCGAGTCCAGGCCGCCGGACAGCAGGATCACCGCACGTTTCTCGGTAGTGTTCAGTTGTTCAGTCATATCAGCGCCCCGGCTCGTCATTCCAAAGATATTTATGCAGCTGCAATTGCAAACGCACTGGCAGATTGTCCGCCACCACCCAGTCAGCCAGGTCCCGTGCATTGAGGTCATGGTGACTTGGCGAGAACAGCACTTCGCCGGCTCGTCGGTCCAGACCGTACTGGATCAACTTGGACACAGCCCAGTCGTAGTCCTCCCGCGAGCAGATGACAAACTTCACCTGGTCGTTGGGCGTCAGCAGTTCGATGTTCTCATAGCGGTTGCGGTGCGCTTCTTTCGAACCCGGAGTTTTCAGATCGACGACGCGACTGACCCGGGAATCTACCGCCGAGATGTCGAGCGCACCACTGGTTTCCAGAGACACTTCGTAACCGGCGTCGCACAACTGCTTGAGCAATGGGATGGCGTTGGGTTGCGCCAACGGCTCGCCGCCGGTGACACACACGTAACGCGGACGAAAACCGGCCACTTGCGCGAGGATGTCGTCGAGGGGGCGAATGGTCCCGCCGGTGAATGCGTAGGCGCTGTCGCAGTATTGGCAACGCAATGGGCAACCGGTCAGGCGCACAAAAACAGTGGGCAGCCCGGCAGTCCGCGTTTCACCCTGCAACGAGTAAAAAACTTCGGTAATTCTCAATGTGTCTTGCATAGTCGCCACGGGCGTAACAGCTAAACAGGCTGTCCGCCTCCGTCAGGCTCTTCAAGGAACCCCGCCAACGCGCGAATCCCAAAAAGCGTGTTTCAGAAAAAGGGCGTGAATTCTAACGAAAAAACCCGCAACGAGTGCGGGTTTCTTCAAAACGGCTCAAACAGGCTTACATGCGCTGCAGATCGCGTTGAGCCAGCTGTGCGGCGGAAGTGCCCGGATATTGCGACACCACCTGTTGCAGAATGCCTTTGACCTTGTCGGTATGACCCAGGCGGCGCTCTACATCAGCGAGCTTGTACAGCGAGTCAGGCACTTTGGCGTGCTTGGGGTACAGCTGCGAAACCTTGGCAAACGCCTGACCTGCACCTTGCAGATCGCCTTTGGCCAAATTGACTTCGCCCAACCAGTACTGGGCATTGCCCGCGTATTGGCTGTTCGGGTATTTGCGCAGGAAAGCGGCGAAAGCCTGGCTGGCCTTGTCGAAATCCTTGGCTTTGATCAGGTCGAAGGCCGCATCGTAATACAGTTTTTCCTTCGCCGGATCACCCGGTTCACTGCTGGCGGCAGGGGCTTGAGCGGCGGCCGCTCCTGCACCTGCGCCTGCAGCGGCTGCTGCGCCGGGGGCATTCAGAGTGCCACCGGTGGAAGAATTATCAGGAGTCGCGGCCGGTGCAGCGCCGGTTCCTATGCGCCGATCAAGATCCTGGTATCGCTCCAGGCTTTCTTGCTTCATGCGCGATACATCATTTTGCAGAACTTCGATCACACCCTGTTGGCGTGAGATCTGCTCCTGCATGGATTGCAGTTGGTTGAACAGCTCGCCCTGTGCCGAGACAGGGGCCGAAACCCCTCCCCCGGCATAGGCGCCGTTCGTACCGTAACCCGCAGGCGGATAACTGCTCCCGCTGTTAGAACCGGAGTTGTTATCGACCACAGGAACCGCAGCCCACACCGCAAGCGGTGCGAGACTGAGAGCCAAAACAGTTACAGCACGACGGCACGTTCGCATGACGAATTACTTACGCAGTTCGACGCGACGGTTTTGAGCCCAGGACTGCTCGTCGTTGCCGGTAGCAACTGGACGCTCTTCGCCGTAGGAAACCAGTTCCAGCTGAGCTGGGGAAACACCTTGCAGTACCAGGTAGCGCTGAACGGCTTTCGCACGACGCTCGCCCAGTGCCATGTTGTACTCACGAGTACCACGTTCGTCGGTGTTGCCTTCCAGAACAACGCGAGCGCCGTTTGCTTTCAGGTCTTTAGCGTGAACATCCAGAGCGCGCATGGCTTCTGGCTTCAGGTCCGAGCTGTCGTATTCGAAGTAGAAAGTGGTGATTGCGCGCAGAGCAGCTTCTTCGCTCAGGGAGCCGTCAACTGCACCAGTGTTAGCGCCGTAACCAGCGTTTGGATCAACAGCGCCTTCACCGGCATTGTCGCCGCCTTTGGACGAGCAACCTACAGCTACAGCCATGGCCAGAGCCAGCGCAGCAAATTTACCAAACTTCAGCATTTCCATCGTGAAACTCCTAATGAACCCCAGTGTGTTAAGTAAAACGTGTAGCGCCGCGTCAGTTCAGGTAAGGGGACCAGGAAGGTTCTCTGACTTCGCCTTGTGCGGTAGGAAGCGGGAGCCTTACGCGTCCATTGATGGACACGAGCATCAAGACTCCCCGGCCCTGCTGGCGGGTGGCGTAGATTACCATGGTGCCGTTGGGCGCAACAGTAGGCGACTCGTCCAGAGTGCTATCAGTGAGGATTTTTACGCTTCCGCGCTGCAAATCCTGGGCCGCCACCTTGAAATTAGTGAAGCCGTCCTGGCGGTGAATCATCACCAGGGTCTTTTCATCGGCCGAAAGTTTCGGGTTTGCGTTGTAGTTACCGATGAAAGTCACGCGTTCCGCACCGCCGCCACCAACGCTGGTCTTGTAGATTTGCGGCTTGCCGCCACGGTCGGAGGTGAAGTAGATGGTCGAACCATCCTTGCCCCAGAACGGTTCGGTGTTGATGCCGGGACCGTTGGTGACACGAGTGATCTGACGCGAACCCAGGTTCATCACGTAGATGTCCGGGTTACCGTCTTTCGACAACACGAATGCCAGGCGATTGCCATCCGGCGACCAGGCTGGCGCGCCATTCAGGCCTTCGAAGTTGGTGATCTGCTCACGGCGGCCGGTGTCGATGTTCTGCATGAAGATGCGCGGACGCTTCTGCTCGAACGATACATAGGCGATGCGCTTGCCATCCGGTGCGAAACGCGGCGACAGGATTGGCTCGCGCGATTGCAGCAGGGTCACGGCGCGAGCACCGTCGTAGTCCGAACGTTGCAGCGTATAGCGCGTGTTCTTCTCGGAGAAGCGCTCGGCGGTCACGTACAACAGGCGAGTCGAGAACGCACCTTTAATACCGGTGAGCTTTTCGAACGACTGGTCGGCGATGTAGTGCGCCATGTCGCGCAGCTGATCAACCGTACCGGAGACACTGCCTTCCGATACTTTTTGCTCGGTCGCAACGTTGAACAGCGAGTATTGGACCTGCAAGCGACCGCCCGCCGGAACAATGTTGCCGACCATGATGAACTGGGCGTTTACCGCTTTCCAGTCACGGAAAATGATTTCGCTCGGCTGGGTCGGCTGGCTGATCATGTTCTGCTTTGGAATCGGCGAGTAGTAGCCCGAGTTGCGCAAGTCATTACCGATGATTTCGGCCATGTCATCCGGCAGCACGGTGCCGCCCTGGAAACCAAATGGCACTACGGCAATTGGAGTTGCCTGGGAGCTACCACTGCTGACCAGAATGTTTTTTTCATCTGCGCTCGCCAATCCTGCAAAGCAGAACATGACTACAAGCAGTCCTCGAAGAAGGTTTCTCACAAGGCTAGATCCTCAGGTG
The DNA here is from genome assembly GCF_055179735.1 of Pseudomonas sp. Emmai. NCBI lineage: Bacteria > Pseudomonadati > Pseudomonadota > Gammaproteobacteria > Pseudomonadales > Pseudomonadaceae > Pseudomonas > Pseudomonas sp. Emmai. The sequence goes on from NZ_CM143685.1 coordinate 5,747,851, forward strand.
TGAATGTCATCTTGAATGAACGATAGGGTGCGAAATCACTTGCCTTCAGACCCTGCATTTCGGTCAAACGACCAATATTTTTTACTGCCGCTACCGCTGAACTGTCGAACGGCACATCACCACTGGAATGAGCTACCGAGACGCCGGAGATCGTTCCGTCAGGCAACATGTTGATCTGCAGGATCACCTTCATGCCCTTGCGGGCCGACGGCGGCTGCGCCCAACCTTCAGAAGCGCGTGAACGAATCAGGTCATCGAAGTTGCCGGCGACTTCGTCACCCTGCTCATCGGCCAACGCCTGCTGACGCTCCGGCTTGTCGGAAAGCAAATCTGCCAAGGCCTGAGCCTTTTTGTCTTCGACCGATTTACGTGCCGCATCCTGCGATTTCTTCTTCGCAGCATCGGCAGCAGCTTTCTTCTTGGCTTCGTCGGCGACTTTCTTCTTCGCCTCTTCAGCGTCAGCTTTCTTCTTGGCGTCGTCCGCGGCTTTCTTTTTCGCGTCTTCGACGATCTTTTTCTTCGCTTCTTCAGCGGCCGCTTTCTTGGCCTCTTCTTCCGCAGCCTTCTTGGCTTCTTCTTCAGATTTCTTCTTGGCTATATCAGCCAATTGTTTCTCTTCGGCCTTTTTGGCTTCGGCGGTCTTCTTGGCTTCGTCGGCTTTCTTGGCTTCATCAGCCTTTTTGGCTTCCTCAGACTTCTTGGACTCGTCGGCCTTCTTGGCTTCCTCGGCTTTTTGAGCCGCTTCTTCTTTCTTTTGTTCCGCAGCCTTCACCGCTTCCTGCTCGACCTTCTTCTGTTCCATCTGTTCGACTTCAGTCTGGCGCGCAGCAGATTTCTGCGCTTCACCCGCAATCTTCTGATTGGTCTGGGTGACAGCCCGACTTTTCGATTTCAGCTGGTACAAGGTCGCCTGGACAATCGGCTTGGCCGGCGGCAACTCAGGCGTCAGGGCAAAACTGACGAACAGCATGCCGAAAACCAGCACGTGCAAGCCAATCGCCCAGACACTAGGCCAGAAGTAGCTTTCCGAGGCTGTTGGCTCTCGTTGTTGCTGCATCAGGGCGCCTCGGTAATCAAGCCAACATTACCGACCCCGGCTTTCTGCAACCCGCCCATGGCACCCATGACGGATCCGTAGTCGACGGTCTTGTCACCACGGATGAACACCTGGGTACGCTTGCCGCCTTCAGTGCCTACGCGAATGATCTTGGTCACGGCGTCGGTCATCTGCGGCAAGGTCATCGCCTTGTCCTGCTGCTTTTCGGTGTCGACTTCGCTGCCAAGGTTCCAGTAGTAGGTCTTGTCAGCCTTGATCGAAATGGTCAGGACCTGGGTGTTGTTGTCCTGCGGCAAGGCTTCGCTGGAAACCTTGGGCAGATCAACTTTCACGCCCTGATTGAGCATCGGCGCGGTCACCATGAAGATGACCAGCAGTACCAGCATCACGTCGATGTAGGGCACCACGTTCATCTCGGCGACCGGCTTGCGCTTTTTGCGAGCTCGAGCGATTAAAGCCATTGGAAATTACCTGCTTATTCTTCGCTGGTGTGCACTTTGCGGTGCAGGATCGCCTGGAATTCGTCGGCGAAGGTGTAGTAACGGCTCAGCAGGGTTTCGCTGCGGGCAGCAAAACGGTTGTAAGCGATAACGGCCGGGATGGCTGCGAACAGGCCGATAGCGGTAGCCACCAGTGCTTCGGCAATACCCGGGGCCACGGTGGCCAGGGTCGCTTGCTGGGCAGTTGCCAGGCCGCGGAAGGAGTTCATGATGCCCCAGACCGTACCAAACAGACCGATGTACGGGCTGACGGAACCGACAGTGGCGAGGAACGGCAAGCTCTGCTCGAGCTTTTCTTCTTCGCGGGAAATGGCGACGCGCATGGCACGGGCCACGCCTTCCATGACCGCTTCAGGGTCAACCCCTGGCTGCTGGCGCAGACGGGAGAATTCCTTGAAACCGGCACGGAAGATCTGCTCGACGCCCGAATCCGGGTCAGGGTTGCTGCCGGCCTGACGGTAGAGTTTGGACAGGTCGATACCCGACCAGAAGCGCTCTTCAAAGCTCTCCAGGGCACGTCGACCGGCGCGCAGCAAATTGCTGCGCTGAAAGATCATGATCCATGAGGTCACCGATGCGGCTACCAGAATCAGCATTACCAACTGCACCACGACGCTGGCATTGCTGACCAGGCTCCACATGGAGGAATGGTCGACGACGTTAGCTTCCACGCTTTATCTCCTGCTTTGAGTGTGTACCCGCGCCGCTCACGTCGGCAAAGGCCGCACGTAGAGCTTCGGGAATGGCCCGGGGTTTCAAACTGTTAGTGCGCACACAGGCCACCAAAAACTGCCCTTCGCAGAGCAGCACATTATCCGTAGCCCGCCTGACCTGCTGTTTAAAGCGCAGGCTGACACGGTTCAATTCGATTACTTCAGCGCTTACCAGCAGCTCGTCGTCCAGTCGCGCCGGCGCGTGGTAACGCGCTTCGCTGGAATGCACGACGAACAACAGGTCCTCCCCTGCCAGCTGGGATTGGGCAAAGCCCAGTTCCCGGAGCCGCTCGGTTCGAGCCCGTTCCATAAACTTGAGGTAATTAACGTAATACACGATGCCGCCCGCGTCGGTGTCCTCGTAATAAACGCGACAACGATGTGCGAACGGCTCAAGCCCGTTTTGCGCGCGCATACTCTAGTGCTTACTCCTCAGGTTGCCAATCCGGCGAGGCAACTGTTTTTGATTGTTTCTGCGGCTTTCCAGTGAAAGATTCGTCATGTGAGCCCCTAGGACCACACAAACCGTCAATCGATCAGCCCGCAAAGGTGATTAATCGTCTACTGCATCAAGGAACTCGTCTACCACGGGCATCTCGCCCAATCGTGACGGAATGTTTAAACCGAAGTGCAGGTACGCGTGCCGGGTGACGACCCGCCCCCGCGGGGTACGCATGATATAGCCCTGCTGAATCAGGTACGGCTCCAGCACGTCTTCGATGGTGTGGCGCTCTTCGCTGATGGCCGCGGCCAGGCTGTCCACCCCCACCGGGCCACCGTCAAACTTCTCGATCATGGTCAACAACAGGCGTCGATCCTGGTGATCAAAGCCACGTTCGTCGACATCCAGCAGGTTCAGGGCCAGGTCGGCGATGGGTTTGGTGATGTGGCCCTTGGCGCGGACTTCGGCGAAATCCCGCACCCGGCGCAACAGGCGGTTGGCGATCCGCGGCGTGCCACGGGCGCGGCGAGCAATTTCGAAGGCGCCCTCCGGGTCCAGCGGCAAGCCGAGGATGTTCGCCGAGCGCATGACAATCGTCGCCAGGTCGGCGGTGCTGTAGAACTCCAGGCGCTGCACAATCCCGAAACGGTCGCGCAATGGGTTGGTCAACATGCCGGCCCGCGTGGTGGCACCGACCAGGGTGAACGGCGGCAGATCCAGCTTGATCGACCGCGCAGCCGGGCCTTCGCCGATCATGATGTCGAGCTGGAAATCTTCCATGGCCGGGTACAGCACTTCTTCGACGATCGGCGACAGCCGATGGATTTCGTCGATGAACAGCACATCGTGCGGCTCAAGGTTGGTCAGCAATGCCGCCAAATCACCCGGACGCTCAAGGACCGGGCCCGAGGTGCTTTTGATCGACACGCCCATTTCCTGGGCGATGATGTTGGCCAGCGTGGTTTTACCCAGGCCCGGCGGGCCGAAGATCAGCGTGTGATCCAGGGATTCGTTACGGCCACGGGCAGCCTGGATAAACAACTCCATTTGCTCGCGAACGGTCGGCTGGCCAATGTACTCGGCCAGGCTGAGGGGACGAATCGCGCGGTCCTGGACTTCCTCGCGGTCGCGAGGGCCAGGTGTGGCGGCAATCAGACGATCAGCTTCAATCACTTAAATCATTCCCTTCAGGGCACGGCGAATCAGGTCTTCACTGCTCAAGCCTTTCTCCTTGATCGAGGTAATCGCCTTGCTGGCTTCCTGCGGCTTGTAGCCCAGGGAGACGAGCGCGCTGATCGCATCACTCTCGGCGGTGACCGTCGAAGCTGGGGCATCCGGCCCACCCGGCTGGTTCGGCACCAGGGCGAACATCGCCGGTACGGTTTCCCAGGCCTTGAAGCGGTCCTTGAGTTCCACCAGCAGACGTTCGGCGGTCTTCTTGCCCACGCCCGGCACCTTGGTCAGCGCCGAGGTGTCCTGGGACTGCACGCAACGCACCAGCTCATCGACTTCCAGGCTCGACATCAGGGCCAGGGCCAATTTCGGCCCGACACCATTGAGACGGATCAACTCGCGAAAAAAGTCTCGCTCACGCTTACTGGCGAAACCATAGAGTAACTGCGCGTCTTCGCGTACGACTAAATGGGTGTGCAAGGTCAGCGGTTCACCGACCGACGGCAAGCGGTACAGCGTGGTCATGGGCACTTCCAGCTCATACCCCAGGCCGTTTACATCCAGAATCAGGTGCGGCGGCTGCTTTTCAGCCAGGGTGCCGCGCAAGCGTCCAATCACGTTTCGAATCCTTGAGCGTTGGCCAGGCAGGTGCTGGCGACTGACAGGACAAGGGTTTTGCGCCGACGACACAGGCGCAAAACCCTCATCCCGTAAAAATGATTGCTGATGCTATCAGAGACGCAGGCGCCCGCCACGACTGCGTGCAGTTCCCAGGCCATGAGGCAGCAGGCTGGAACGGGTATGCGCATGACAAATGGCGATGGCCAGGGCGTCCGAGGCATCGATTTGCGGCTTGCTGGTCAGTTTCAGCATGTGCATGACCATCATTTGCACCTGCTCTTTATTCGCCGCGCCGGTGCCAGTGACCGCTTGTTTGACCTGGGTCGCGGTGTACTCGGCGATTTCCAGGCTTTCTTCGGCGCCGGCGACAATGGCCGCGCCGCGAGCCTGGCCCAGCTTCAGCGCCGAGTCGGCGTTGCGGGCCATGAAGACTTTTTCGATGCCCATGGTGACAGGGCCGTAGGTCTGGATGACTTCGCGCACGCCGCGATAGACGATCTGCAGGCGTTCGTGCAACTCGCCGGAGCCGGTGCGGATGCACCCCGACGCCACGTACACGCAGCCGCGTCCGGTATCACGTACCACGCCATAACCGGTGATGCGCGAACCGGGGTCGATACCAAGAATTAAAGTCATAACGCCTGCGCAATGTGGTGCGATCGCTGAGGGGAACCGTAGGCGCTGCCGAAGGCTGCGATCTTTTGGCTCTTGAAAATCAAAAGATCGCAGCCTTCGGCAGCGCCTACAGTGTAGAGCGGGTGAAGGCCGCGATCTTGATAGATGCATCAACCCAGCTGTGCGGCAACCGACTCCGGAATGTCCGCGTTGGAGTAGACGTTCTGTACGTCATCCAGGTCTTCGAGCATGTCGATCAGCTTGAGGACCTTCTCGGCACCCTCCAGGTCCAGTTCGGCACTGGTGGTCGGCAGCATGACGATTTCCGCGTCATCCCCTTTGAAACCAGCCGCTTCCAACGCGTTACGCACGGAGTAGAACCCGGCAAACGAAGTGAACACGTCAATCGAACCGTCTTCGTGGGCAACCACGTCATCGGCGTCGGCTTCCATGGCCGCTTCCATCAGCGCGTCTTCGTCAACGCCCGGCGCGAAGGAAATCTGGCCCTTGCGCTCGAACAAATACGCCACCGAACCGTCAGTACCGAGGTTGCCGCCGCATTTGCTGAACGCGTGGCGCACAGCGGCTGCGGTGCGGTTACGGTTGTCGGTCATGCACTCGACCATTACCGCCACGCCGCCCGGGCCGTAGCCTTCGTAGGTCAGTTCGACCATGTCGTCGGTGTCGGCAGCGCCAGCACCGCGAGCCACCGCGCGATCAATGATGTCGCGACTCATGTTCGCGCCAAGGGCCTTGTCCAGCGCCAGGCGCAGACGCGGGTTGGAACCTGGATCGCCACCACCCTGACGGGCCGCAACGGTCAGTTCACGAATCCACTTGGTGAAAATCTTGCCCTTCTTGGCATCCTGACGTTCTTTGCGGTGCTTGATGTTCGCCCACTTGGAATGACCCGCCATATCTCGCTCCGAATTCTCTTTGAAACATTGCCCGCTGCGCACGTTCGCGCCAGCCAGCAAGAAAAAATCTCGACCTATGAAAAAGGCGCATCCCATAAGGATGCGCCTTCAGGGTCAGCCTTACTCAGCCTTTGGCGTTTCGCGCAAACGAATGTGCAATTCGCGCAATGCCTTGGCATCTACAGCACCCGGAGCCTGCGTCATGACGTCAGCCGCGCTCTGGGTTTTCGGGAAAGCGATCACTTCACGGATCGACTGGGCGCCAGTCATCAGCATCACCAGACGGTCCAGGCCGAAGGCCAGACCACCGTGCGGCGGCGCGCCGTATTTCAGGGCGTCGAGCAGGAAGCCGAATTTCTCTTCCTGTTCCGCTTCATTGATACCCAGCAGGCGGAAAACGGTCTGCTGCATTTCCTTGCGGTGGATACGGATCGAACCGCCACCCAGCTCGGTGCCGTTCAGGACCATGTCGTAGGCACGGGACAACGCGGTCGCCGGGTTGGCTTCCAGTTCTTCCGGGGTGCACTTCGGCGCGGTGAACGGGTGGTGCAAGGCGGTGAAGCTGCCGTCGTCGTTCTCTTCGAACATCGGGAAGTCGACGACCCACATTGGCGCCCACTTGCAGGTCAGCAGGTTCAGGTCGTTACCGACCTTGATCCGCAGCGCGCCCAGGGCTTCGCTGACGATCTTGGCTTTGTCGGCGCCGAAGAACACGATGTCGCCGTCAACCGCGCCAACGCGATCGAGGATCACATTGAGGTTGGCTTCAGGGATGTTCTTGACGATTGGCGACTGCAGGCCTTCGACGCCTTTGGCGCGCTCGTTGACCTTGATGTACGCCAGGCCCTTGGCACCGTAGATGCCGACGAACTTGGTGTAGTCGTCGATCTGCTTGCGCGGCATGCTCGCAGCGCCTGGAACGCGCAGGGCGGCAATGCGGCATTTCGGGTCGTTGGCCGGGCCGCTGAACACCTTGAAGTCGACGTCTTTGAGTTGATCTTCAACGTCAACCAGTTCCAGCGGGTTACGCAGGTCCGGCTTGTCGGAACCGTAACGGCGCATGGCTTCTTCGAAGGTCATGTGCGGGAAGTCGCCGAATTCCAGATCCAGCACTTCCTTGAACAGGTTGCGGATCATTTGTTCGGTGATGGTCATGATCTCTTTTTCATCGAGGAAACTGGTCTCGATGTCGATCTGGGTGAATTCCGGCTGGCGGTCAGCCCGCAGGTCTTCGTCACGGAAGCACTTGGCGATCTGGTAGTAGCGGTCGAAGCCGGCAACCATCAGCAGTTGCTTGAACAGCTGTGGCGATTGCGGCAAGGCGAAGAAGGAACCGGCGTGGGTACGGCTCGGCACCAGATAGTCACGCGCGCCTTCCGGGGTGGCACGAGTCAGGATCGGCGTCTCGACGTCGAGGAAGCCGTTCTCGTCCAGGAAGCGACGGATGCTGGTGGTCATGCGCGAACGCAGGCGCAGCTTCTCGAGCATTTCCGGGCGACGCAGGTCGAGGAAGCGATAACGCAGGCGGGTTTCTTCGCCAACGTCGGAGAACTCGTTGAGCGGGAACGGCGGGGTTTCCGATTCGTTCAGCACTTCCAGCTCGTAGCCCAGCACTTCGATCATGCCCGACGCCATGTTGGCGTTGGTGGCACCGGCCGGACGCAGACGCACCTTGCCGGTGATCTTCACGACGTATTCACTGCGCACGCGATCGGCGGCAGCGAAGCTCTCGGCGCGGTCCGGATCGAATACCACCTGGGCCAGACCGTCACGATCACGGATATCGAGGAAAATCACCCCACCGTGGTCACGGCGACGGTGAACCCATCCGCAAAGGGTAATTTCCTGGCCTTCCAGGGCTTCGTTCAGTTGGCCGCAATAATGGCTGCGCATCATGGTAGTGGTTTCACTTCTCGTAATCGAAATTCGGTTGGAGGCCTTGCAGATGGTGCAAGAGCTCGCGCGTGTCGTTCAACTCAGGTCCAAGACCCTAGTCAGCTTTGTCGCCGCCGGCCAGATTCTTCTTGGAACCGGTCTTGAAGTCGGTTTCATACCAGCCGGTGCCACTGAGGCGGAAACCCGGCATGGACAGCATCTTCTTGAGCTCTGGCGCCTGGCACGCAGGGCAGTCGACCAGCGGTGCTGCGCTGATCTTTTGAATGGCTTCCAACTGATGACCACAGGAAGCACATTGATAGTCGTACATCGGCATGGGGGTTGTCTCGGCGATCAGATTGCTACCGCTTACACTGGGTTTTGCGGCAAAGAGCGGGATTATATCCATTAAATGCAGCCTGTGCAGCCGTAAGACTGCACAGGCCGACATACCACCCGCTGCGGCGTGAGCCACGGGAGGAACGTGCGTTACTTCAAGCTGTGTACAACGCAGACAACGCGCACCAGCCCGGTGAAATTCTTCACCCCGCCATGACGCAAATGCACCTCGCGATCCACGTGGGACAACAGTGCACTGACGGAGCAACCATTGAGCGTGGCCATCTCGCCCAGAATTTCCCAATAGACCTGCTCCAGCCGCAGGCAAGTCGCAAAACCGTTCAAGCGCACCGATCGGGATAACGGCCTGGCCAGCCCCATATCGAATTCCCTGACGAACGGATCAACCTTTATAGCCGGTTGCGCACCGGGCCTCCACTCGCTTCGACTTCCTCCATAAACCATACCGCTGACACTCCTTTGCCATCCTGGTTTCGATAAGAGCAACCTCCTGTGCCCTTATCAAAACGCAGGCGCAAAGTTATATCCAGATGACTTTTTGACCATCCACGTAGGATAAGCCAACAGCTGGGAGAGGATCATGGACACGGTCCTAGGCTGGACTGTTTCCTACAAAGCCCGGGGTATTTTCTTTGGCTGAAAGGGTATTTGGCTGAGAGAAAAAGCCGTGCACGAACAACGCTCCCCGGCGCCATCCGCGCACCTCGCGGTTACTGATCGAGCAATGAGCGCAACATCCACGCGGTTTTTTCGTGAACCTGCATGCGCTGGGTCAGCAGATCCGCGGTGGGTTCATCGCTGACCTTGTCCAGCAACGGGAAGATCCCGCGGGCTGTGCGGGTCACGGCTTCCTGGCCGTCGACCAATTGCCTGATCATGTCTTCGGCACTCGGCACACCCTCTTCTTCTTTAATAGAAGAAAGACGTGCATATACCGAATAGGCACCGGGTGCCGGGAAACCCAACGCACGAATGCGCTCGGCGATCAAATCGACCGCCAGGGCCAATTCGTTGTATTGCTCCTCGAACATCAAGTGCAGGGTGCGAAACATCGGCCCCGTGACGTTCCAGTGGAAGTTATGGGTTTTCAAATAAAGCACATAAGTGTCCGACAACAGACGCGACAGCCCGTCGACGATGGACTTGCGATCCTCTTCACTGATACCGATATCAATTGCCATGCTTATCCCCTAAAGGTGATGAAATTCATCCGACAAGTGCAGGACCACTGTAGCAAGGCTGTCCACACCCTGCAGTCCCGGATGGCCAGCCGAGCTGCGACAAATCGCCCACGGGGGCACCGCTGGCCTGCCTGATTTGAGTAGCCGCAGGCTTTGCTGTTAAATAGGCAGCGTGTCGCCACTCCCCTATTTTTCCGGGTGCGGCGCATAGGCTGGTAGCGGGTACGTGTCCACCGCCTCTTATTGTTCTGAAGCGGACCGTGCTCAATCAGCTCTTCCTTGTGATCCGTCTTAACGTGAGTCAATCAAAATGTTGAAAATCGTCCACCTGCTAATGGGCGCAGCTGCTTTGCTGCTGTCCTTCATCCCTAGCCTGCGATCCGAAGCGGTACCTTACCTGCAACAACCCGATGCGCTGTACCTGGCCTTTTTCGGCCTGCTCAACCTGACCCTCGCTCCGGTTATCCCTTACTGGAACAAAGGTCCTCGTCACCAACTGCAAAACCTGGTCAGCGCCCTGCTGGTCCTGGCTGTCGTGCTGCAAACCCTGACGCTGATCGCGCCGATGCCGGTGATTGCCGGTCAACCCGCGGTTCTGTTCAGTCTCGTTGTTACCCTGGTCGCCGTGCTCCTGCACCTGGCCATCAGCTTCTACAAATCGTCACCGGCCGCCGCCTCGCCAAGCTATGACATGAGCAACCGCGATACCGGCACCGTCAAGTGGTTCAACACGTCCAAAGGCTTCGGCTTTATCTCCCGGGATTCCGGCGATGATATTTTCGTGCACTTCCGGGCCATTCGTGGCGAAGGCCACCGCGTTCTGGTCGAAGGCCAGCGCGTGGAGTTCTCCGTGATGAATCGCGATAAAGGCCTGCAAGCCGAAGACGTGATTGCCGCACTGCCCCGTCGCTGATTCCGAGCGATAAAAAAACCGCGAACAGCCTGGCTGTTCGCGGTTTTTTATTGCCCGGCGTTTGGCCGCTCTACTTAATAATGCGGCGGTGGCGCCTCTTCTTCGGAGGACTCGAACTGGCCAGCCATTTCTTCCTGGCGCCGCAGCAGCGCGGCCATTTGCAGTTGCAGGCGTTCGACCACCCGCTGTTGCGTCACGAGAATATCGTTCAATGACTGAATGGTGTCGTCCTGGAACGCCAGTTGGCTTTCCAGATCGTTGACGCGCTCTTCCAGGCCCATGGCTCAGCCCTCCAGAAACGTGAAGTGATCGGTCAAGACCAGGCGCAGCCGTTCGCGGATCACCGCGACCTGCTCGGCGCTGTAGGGCTTGGCCGGGTGCTTGCCCCAGACCGGGGCGGGCCAGGCGGCATCCTCGCGTTTGCGCACAATCACATGCATATGCAACTGACTGACAACGTTACCCAGCGCCGCAACATTCAACTTGTCGGCGTCGAACGAGTCCTTGAGCATTTCTGCCAGGGCGGTGGTTTCCTGCCAGAGCTGCTGCTGATCGGCGACATCTAACTGAAACAACTCGCTGATATCTTCGCGGCGCGGTACCAGGATGAACCAGGGGTAGTTCGAATCGTTGGACAAGAGCAACCGGCAGAGAGGGAAATCGCCGATGGGTAAGGTGTCTTGTTGAAGTCGTGGATCTAAAGCGAACACTGTGCGCACTCCCGCCTGTTTCATCATTTTCAGCTTAGCGCCGCCCACCGGAGGCTGCGCGCCAAGCGACAGAACCGCAGCATACCTGCGAATGCCCCGGGCTTCACGACGAACCCGGCCCGCAGGGTCAACTCAGCCATGCGGTCCCGCGCCCCGAGATGAGACATTTTTGTCCGGCGCGCACCATTACAGCACCGATGCGGCAGCGAAAACCGCCGAAATGACCGACAAACACTCCTCCGTTCGCGCCCTGCCACTGGCCACGCTGTATGAATACAGCACAGCGAATAAAATTTTTTGCACCAAAACCGCACATCGCGTCTACGCTGAGTCCGTCGGGGATCCGCCAATTACTCACTCACGGGGTGAACCGGTAACGTTTTTTGTGGTCGCGCAATTGTCATCAGCGTGCAACACACTGGAAAGGATGGCGTCAAGCGCAAACAAAACGCGCTTGAAACCCCCGGTTTTATGAGGTTTTTACAGGAACGAGCGTGCCGATAGAAAAAAACGGCAACAGAATTCAGGTTTGAGCACGCTTGTTGCATTCACACCCATATCGTCTACAAGTGCCCTGCTGGAAGTGGGAGCCTTGAGGCCAATAAAAACAGCGGCAGGGTTGCCCAATGGAGATTCAAACGTTTCACCAGGGACTCTTTTTATCGACGCTAAAGCTTTGGAAAACAGCGCCTAAGTTGTTAATCCGCTTGCATCGAGGTTGTAAATTTGCGACATCTATCAAGCTGTTTGCGACAGTGTCGTAAAGAAGCTGAAAGGTTAGATGCGCAAGTATCGCCAATACTGTCGGCGTGATATAAGTTTGCGCCGACACAAAAAGAAAGAGCCGCCCAGATAATAAAACAGGTGGGACGGCAGTACTCTTCTAAAAACCAAAGGAGCAAATCACGATGCGCGTGATGAAGTGGAGCATGATCGCACTGGCTGTTTCAGCAGGCACCTCGCAGTTCGCAATCGCGTCCTCCCAGGACGACGCTAAAGGTTTTGTTGAAGATAGTCATCTGACAGCAAAAACCCGTATTGAGTACATGAACCGCGACTTCCGTAATGGCGCTGGCAACATTTCAACGGGGCCAAATACCTTCAAAAGCGGTTATCGCCAGGACACCGGTATCAGCGAACTGCTGACCTACGAATCGGGCTTCACTCAAGGCACTATCGGGTTTGGCCTTGATGGCTTCCTCGGGGGCACCGCCAAGCTGGATGGCGGCTCGGGCCGCGCTGGTAACGGCCTGTTCGCTACCGACAGCGAAGGCAACCCTGAGAACACCCAATCCAAAGGTGGCGCAGCTGTTAAATTCCGCCTCTCCGACACCACGCTGAAATACGGCCGTCAATTCGTTGCCAGCCCTGTATTCGCTACCGATGACAGCCGTCTGCTGCCAGAAGTCGCTGAAGGCACCTTGATCACCAGCAAGGAAATCAAAGGCCTGGAAGTCAGCGCTGGTCGTTTCACAGCCCTGAGCTCGCAAACCGGCATGGGCAAGGACAGCATCAACGGCAAGCACACCCCGGGCTTGACCAGTGCCAACATCGCTGGCGCAACCTATCAGTTCACCGATAACTTCGTTGCTGGTGTGGCTGCATCCGACGTTGATGACTACTTCAAGAAGCAGTACATCAACGCCAACTACACCTTCCCGATCAATGACGAACAGTCGCTGAACATCGACTTCAACGGCTACAAGACCAAGTCCCAGGGTCAAGAGCTGTACGGCGATCTCGACAACAAACTGTGGAGCCTCGCGGCGGCCTACAGCATTGGTGCGCACAAATTCACCATTGCTCACCAGCGTTCGACTGGCGACACCAACTACCTGTACGGCGTGGACGGTAACGGCACGATCTTCGTAGCCAACTCCATCCAGATCTCCGACTTTATCGGTATTGACGAACGTTCGTGGCAGGCTCGCTACGACTTGAACATGAAAACCTACGGCGTTCCTGGCCTGAGCTTCATGACTCGCTACGTATACGGCGACAACATCAAGACGTCTTCCGATACCGAAGGTAAGGAACACGAGTTCAACTTCGAAACCAAGTACGTTCTCCAGGAAGGTCCGGCCAAGGATCTGTCGTTCCGCCTGCGTAGCGCGATTTATCGTGCAAACGGTGCCTATAACGCCGACTACACCGCAGACAACAACGATGTGCGTCTGATCGTTGAGTACCCGCTGACCATCCTGTAATCAGGATGTAAACCGGTCGTACTGTAGAGCTCTGCTCTAACAAAAACCGCTCACCTGTTTCAGGTGGGCGGTTTTTTTATGCCGGGTGCACAGCAACTTCGCAAGCAAGCTAATTAACTTCAACTAATAACATTAGGAAGCTATCTTTTCTAAACGATAGCCCATAAAAAACCCAAGAGCCTTATCGACTCTTGGGTTGACGGTTTTAACTTGACCGAACAGCCAAGTTAAAAAACTCCGTTACTGTGGTGTTGCTTCCCGAACCACGCGAATAACCCGTTGCGGAAACGGGATATCGATACCGGCCGCTTTCAAACGATCACGGGATTGCTCATTGAACATGAACATCACATCCCAGTAATCGGCGGTCTTGACCCACACCCGCAGGGACACAGTGATCGAACTGTCACCCAGGGTCGAAATCACCGCCTGAGGCGCCGGCTCGACCATGACGCGTTCATCCTTGGCCAGTTCCAGCAACACTTCACGGGCCTTCTGCAAGTCCGCTTCGTAATCCACGCCCACATCAAACACGACTTTACGGGTCGGCTGACGATTCGTGTTGGTGATGATGCCGTTCGACAGGTTGCCGTTAGGGACGATGATGGTTTTGTTGTCACCGGTGCGCAGCACGGTGTGGAAGATCTGGATGCTGTCGACCGTACCGGCCACGCCCTGTGCTTCGATCCAGTCACCAATGCGGAACGGACGGAACAGCAGAATCAGCACGCCGCCGGCGAAGTTCGCCAGGCTGCCCTGCAATGCCAGGCCGATGGCCAGGCCGGCCGCACCGATGGCCGCGACGAACGAAGTGGTTTCCACACCGATCATCGACGCGACGCTGACAATCAGCAGCACCTTGAGAATGATGTTGGCCAGGCTGCTGATAAAACCTTGCAGCGCGAGGTCGGCGTTACGCAGGGCCAGCAAACCGCCGAGCTTGTTCGTGACCTTGTTGATCAACCACCAGCCGATGGCCAGGGTAATCACCGCCAGCAAGACGCGGCTGCCGTATTCCATGATCATCGGAATCCAGGCTTGCGATGCCTTGACCAGATTGTCCACTTCGCTATTCAAATCCATCTACTTTCTCCTGATTTCCGGCCATCCGGCACGCGAAAAGTAAGCGGCAGAAAAGACCAACCCCACCGGGATTTGATCGTTTCTGCCATTGCTGGGGCCTCGGACGCCGAAAACGCCAGGAGGTTCCCGCCTTGAAGGTCAGTCGCGGAAGTTGTTGAACTGCAGCGGCATGTCGAACGTCTTGGCGCGCAGGGCCGCCATGGCTTCCTGCAAATCGTCGCGTTTCTTGCCGGTAATTCGCACCTGCTCGCCCTGAATCGAGGCCTGGACCTTGAGTTTGGCGTCCTTGACGTGAGCGACGATTTTCTTCGCCAGCTCTTTGTCGATGCCTTCCTTGAGCACGGCTTCCTGCTTCATCAGCTTGCCCGACGCATAAGCGTCTTTGACTTCAAGGCACTGCACGTCGATTTTGCGCTTGACCAGGGACAGCTTGAGGATTTCGATCATCGCTTCGAGCTGGAAGTCGGCTTCAGCGGTCAGGTTGACGGCCAGGTCCTTTTCCTTGAACTCAAAGCTGCCCTTGCCTTTCAGGTCATAACGGCGATCGAGTTCCTTGACGGCGTTCTCGACCGCGTTGGTGACTTCGTGTTTGTCCAGTTCGGATACCACGTCGAACGACGGCATGTAGTTTCTCCAATAAAAAGGCGCGCTCGATCATGATGGAGCGCGCTTGGCTTGCGGTTAAAATCGGGCTCATTATAACGGGTCTTTTCCAACCGATACTGCGAGCCGCACATGCCTGCCTCAAACCGAGCAAAAAACTGATGTCCACCACCTGGCATGTTCTGGGCGCCGGCAGTCTCGGCACCTTGTGGGCCACCCGTCTGGCGCGGGCCGGCGTTCCGGTGCGGTTGATTGTGCGCGATGAGCAACGCTTGCAGGCGTACCAATGCGCCGGCGGCCTGACACTGGTGGAGCACGGCGAGGCAAAAACCTATGCGGTGCCCGGTGAAACACCTGACAACGAAGAGCCGATCAATCGCCTGCTGGTGGCTTGCAAGGCCTACGACGCCGAGAACGCCGTGGCCCGACTGGCGTCGCGCCTGGCCCCGGGCGCCGAGCTGATTCTTTTGCAGAATGGCCTCGGCAGTCAGGATGCGGTCGCGGCCAAGGTGCCCCAGGCCCGTTGCATCAGCGCATCGAGCACCGAAGGTGCGTTTCGCGATGGCGACTGGCGCGTGGTCTTCGCCGGCCACGGTTACACCTGGCTCGGGGATGCCGGCCATCCGGTGGCGCCGATCTGGCTGGACGACCTGACGGCCGCCGGGATTCCCCATGAGTGGAGCACCGACATCCTCACCCGTCTGTGGCGAAAACTCGCACTCAACTGCGCAATCAATCCTCTGACCGTGCTGCACGATTGTCGCAACGGCGGTTTGCAGCAGCACCATTGCGAGGTGGCCACGCTCTGCGCCGAACTCACCGAGCTGCTGGAGCAATGTGGCCAGCCGGCCGCCGCTGAGGATCTTCAGCAGGAAGTGGAGCGAGTGATCCACGCCACCGCCGCCAATTACTCCTCGATGTACCAGGATGTTGCCAATCAACGCCGCACCGAAATCAGCTATCTATTGGGCCATGTCTGCAAAGTCGCGGCGCGACACCAGCTGCACCTGCCCCATCTGCATCAATTGCAGCAACGGCTGATCGCTCATCTGCACAGCCTTGGATTGCCCAGCGACTGAGCAGCGGCTACGCTGGCCACTTGTTCCTTTGCAGCGATAAACCTGATGCCACTGCGCCAGCGCCTCGAAAACCTTCCCGTCGGCCAGAAACTGCTGGCCGCCCTGCTGGTGCTGTTGATCACTGTCCTGCTGGTCGCCAACCTGACGTTCATCAGCGCCGCCTACTACATATCCCAGGAAAGCATGGCGCCCCAGGCCTTGCAGACCATCGGCCGACTGGTGTCCAACCCGAGCCTGGTGGCCGAGGCGTTGAAGTCGCCGCAAAGCGCCGAGCGCCTGCTCAATGAGCTCAACAGCTACTCACCGTTGCGCGCGGCAGCGCTGTATGACGGTGACGGCGTGCGTCTGGCGCAGTTGCAGCACGGCGAAAAGCTCAAACTTCCAGAACGCTACCGGCATATCGAAGCCTGGCAAGCCACGGAATTTCGCAGCAACCAAATCATCACCCTGCCCCGCCCCGGCACCGAACCGGGCCATCTGCTGCTGGTGGCGAGCAGCGAACTGCCCGTGGCGTTCTATACCGGCACCCTGACCGCGAGCCTGGGGATCCTGATCTTCAGTGTGCTGCTGTGGCTGGTGATCGCCCGGCAGATCAAACGCCTGATCACCCGACCGATCCATCAGCTCGAAGAACTGTCCCGACAAGTGACCCGGGAAGAGAACTACGCCCTGCGCGCCTCTCGCGGCAACCACGATGAAATCGGCAGCCTGGCCGAGGCGTTCAACACCATGCTTTCGCGCATTGAAGCCCGGGAGCAGCAACTCAAGCGCGCCCGGGACGATTCCCAGGCCGCTTACGATCAGGCCCAGGGGCTGGCGGAAGAAACCCGTCACACCAACCGCAAGCTGGAACTGGAAGTCCAGGTGCGGAGCAAGATCGAAAAGAAACTCACCGGTTTCCAGAACTACCTCAACAGCATCATCGACTCCATGCCGTCGGCGTTGATCGCCCTCGATGAGCAGCTCTACGTCACTCAGTGGAATCAGGAGGCCAGTGCCCTGTCCGGCACGCGCCTGGATGAAGCGCTGAACCAGCCGATCTTCCTCGCCTTCGAACCGCTCAAGCCATTCCTGCCGCAACTCAAGCAAACCGTCGAGCAGCACACTGTGGCCAAGATCGAACGGGTGACCTGGATCAAGGACGATGAAGCCAAACACTACGCCCTGACGTTCTACCCGCTGATGGGCGGCGCCGGGCGTGGGGTGGTGATCCGTATCGACGACATCACCCAGCGCCTGTCCCTGGAAGAAATGATGGTGCAGTCGGAAAAAATGCTCTCGGTGGGCGGCCTCGCTGCCGGTATGGCCCACGAAATCAACAACCCGCTGGGGGCGATCCTGCACAACGTGCAAAACATCCGCCGACGGCTGTCCCCGGACCTGCCGAAGAACCTCGAACAGGCCGAACACGTCGGCATCGAGCTGGAAACGGTCAATCAATACCTGCAAGCGCGGGAAGTCCCGCAGTTGCTCGATGGCATTCAGCAAGCCGGGGCACGGGCGGCGAAGATCGTCACGCACATGCTCAGCTTCAGCCGGCGCAGCACCCGGCAAATGGCCCCGTGCGACCTGCCGGCGCTGATCGATCAAGCGGTGGAAATTGCCGGCAATGACTTCGACCTGGCCATCGGCTTCGACTTCAAGGGCCAGGCGATCATTCGTCAGTTCGACCCGGCGCTGGGCCCGGTGCCGGGCACGGCCAACGAGCTGGAGCAGGTGCTGCTCAATTTGCTGAAAAACGCCGCCCAGGCGATTCACCAACGGGAAGACGACCGCGAACCAGGGCGGATCATCCTGCGTACCAAACTCAACCCGCCGTGGGCGGAAATCCAGGTCGAAGACAACGGCATCGGCATGAGCGAGAACGTGCGCAAACGCACCTTCGAGCCGTTCTTCACCACCAAGGAAATCGGCCAGGGCACTGGCCTGGGGCTGTCGGTGTCGTATTTCATCATCACCAACAACCACAAGGGCCAGATGGAAGTGCAATCGACCCTCGGCCAAGGCACCTGCTTCACCTTGCGCCTGCCGTTGGCGGGCACCCCGCTCGTCTCCCAAGAACTCAATCAGCTACCGAGGTAACCCATGGGCTTTCGCTTGTCGAAGATTTACACCCGCACCGGCGACAAAGGCGAAACCGGCCTGGGCGATGGCCGCCGCGTGCCCAAGGATCACCCGCGGATCGAGGCCATTGGCGAAGTCGATACGCTGAACAGTCAGGTCGGTGTGTTACTCGCCGGATTGGCTGCAGAAAGCGCGACTTATCCAGGCTTGAAGGAGGTGATCGACGTGTTGGCCCCGTGTCAGCATCGACTGTTCGACCTCGGCGGTGAACTGGCGATGCCGGTGTATCAGGCCTTGAATGAAGCGGAAATCGAACGGCTGGAAGCGGCCATCGATGTGTGGAATGAAGAGTTGGGGCCGCTGGAGAATTTCATTCTGCCGGGCGGTTCGGCGTTGATTGCCCAGGCCCATGTGTGCCGCAGCCTGGCCCGCAGTGCGGAGCGCCGGTGTCAGCACTTGAACGCGATTGAGCCGTTGGCCGGGGTGGGCCTGGCGTACATCAATCGGTTGTCGGATTTGTTGTTTGTGGTGGCGCGAGTGATTGCCAAGCGTCAGGGGATTGCCGAGATTTTGTGGCAGGCGGCGGCGAAGCCTCAGGCGTAATGATCGTTCCCACGCCGAGCGAGGGAACGATCAGGTGTTACGCCTCAGGCCAAAACGCCCGAATCCCCGCCACACCCTGCGCCCCGGCTTCCCAAGCCTTCTGCCGATCCGACGGGCCAACGCCACCCAACAAGAACACCGGTTTGCTGAAGCCTTCGATCAGGGCCGCGGCCTGTTCCCAACCCAACGGCTGGCCATCCGGGTGGGTCTGGGTCAGCTGCACTGGCGACAGGGTGACGAAGTCCACGTCCATCTGCTCGGCCAACGCCAATTCTTCAGCGTTATGGCAGGACGCCGCCAACCAGCGCGATGCCGGCAGCGGCCGGCCCTTCTCCGCATACTTGCGCAGTTGCGCGGCGGTGATGTGCCAACCGGCGGACGGGAAGTCGCCCAGCCATTCGAATGGGCCCTTGATCATCAACTGCGCCTTGCCGGCACACAGCCCCGCCGCGTCCACCGCCAGGTCGCGGTATTTCGGGTCGTAACCGTTGGGTGCGCGCAACACAATCAACTTGATGCCACCGGCAATGGCTTTCTGGATACCACGCAGCAGGGCCGGGGTTTCCAGATCTTCCGGGGTAATCAGGTACTCCGCCGGCAGCCGTGCGGCCGCGACAATTGGCTGGTTGGCCGCCGGGAACTCATAGTTCAGCAGATCCCGGGGCGCGACCCATTCCAGCGGCTGGCCTTCGGCACCGTGGGGTTCGCCGGTAAATGCCGAGACTTCCCAGACATCCAGCAACACTTGCTTGTCCGGGTAGTCGTGGCGAACCTTGATCAGCGGGCGCGCAGCACCGACGACAATCCCCAACTCTTCATGAAGTTCGCGGGCCAGGGCCGTCTCGACCGACTCGTCAGCCTCGACCTTGCCACCGGGAAACTCCCACAGGCCGCCCTGATGCTGGGTATCGGCACGACGGGCAATCAGAATCCTGCCTGCGTTGTCACGGATAACCGCGGCGGCGACGTGTACTCGTTTCACTGTGCTACCTCCTCCAGACCAGCCTTCTGCCAGGCCTTGAAAAACGGCCATTGGTAAATTGTTTCAACGTAAGCCTCATCGGCCGCCGGCAACTTCACCCGGTAAGTGCGCAGACGCACGGCAATCGGCGCGAAGAACGCATCGGCCAGCGTTGCAGCGCCGAACAGGAACGGGCCGGTTTCGGTCGCGACCGCGCGGCATTCTGCCCACAGCGCCAGCATGCGCTCTATGTCCGCCTGAACCTCAGGTGGTGTCGAGGGCAGTGCTTCGTCGCGGCTCAGGTCGAAGGGCATGTTGCTGCGCATCGCGACTAAGCCGCTGTGCATCTGCGCGCAAGCCGAACGCGCCTGGGCGCGAGCGGCGGTGTCTTTGGGCCAGAGCTGGGCGTCGGGAAACTGCTCGGCCAGGTATTCGGCTATCGCCAACGAGTCGGCGATGACACCGTGCTCGGTCTTCAGCAACGGGACTTTGCCGGTGGGCGAATGCTTGAGCAGGCGTTCTCGGGTGTCGGGCTGGCCGAGTTTGATCAGCTCTTCGGTGTAGGGCGCGCCGGTCAGGTCGAGGGCCAGGGCACCGCGCAGGGACCAGGAGGAAAGCAGCTTGTCGCCGATGATCAGGTGGAGGCTCATGTTCGGGACCTTTTGGTGAAGGGGTACAGGCCAGAATCTCTAGCGTCTGGTCGGCCGTCTTCGCGGGCAAGCCTCGTTCCTACAGATCACATCATCCGTAGGCGCGAGGCTTGCCCGCGAAGGGCGCGACTCGGTCTTACGTACGGTATTCGGCGTTGATCTTCACGTATTCGTGGGACAGGTCGGTGGTCCAGATGGTTTCGCTGCAATCGCCGCGACCCAGTTCGATACGGATGGTGATTTCTTCCTGCGCCATCACCGCCGAACCTTGGGCTTCGGTGTAGGTCTCGGCGCGGGCACCACGGCTGGCGATGCACACGTCACCGAGGAACACGTCGATCTTGCTCACATCCAGGTTCGGCACGCCGGCACGGCCGACAGCGGCGAGGATGCGGCCCCAGTTCGGGTCCGAGGCGAACAGCGCGGTCTTGATCAGCGGCGAGTGGGCCACGGTGTAGCCGACGTCCAGGCATTCCTGATGATTGCCGCCGCCGTTGACTTCAACGGTGACGAACTTGGTCGCGCCTTCGCCGTCACGGACGATGGCCTGGGCCACGTCCATGCACACTTCGAACACAGCCTGTTTCAGCTTGGCGAACAATTCGCCACTGGCGGACGTGATTTCCGGCAGCGAAGCCTGACCGGTAGCAATCAGCATGCAGCAATCGTTGGTCGAGGTGTCGCCGTCAATGGTGATGCGGTTGAACGACTTGTTGGCGCCGTCCAGCAGCAGGTTTTGCAGCACGTCACGGGCAACTTTGGCGTCGGTGGCGATGTAGCCAAGCATGGTTGCCATGTTCGGGCGAATCATGCCCGCGCCTTTGCTGATGCCGGTGACGGTGATGGTCACGCCGTCATGCTGGAACTGGCGGCTCGCACCTTTGGGCAAGGTGTCGGTGGTCATGATGCCGGTGGCGGCGGCTTCCCAATTATTCACCGAGAGGTCGTCAAGGGCCGCTTGCAACGCGCCTTCGATTTTCTCGACCGGCAGGGGCTCGCCGATGACACCGGTGGAGTACGGCAGCACCAGGCTGGCATCGACACCGGTCAGTTCAGCCAGTTTCGCGCAGGTGCGCGCGGCGGCAGCCAGGCCTGGTTCGCCGGTGCCAGCATTGGCATTACCGGTGTTGGTCAGCAGGTAACGCACCGGGCCTTGCACACGTTGCTTGGCCAGGATCACGGGAGCCGCGCAAAACGCGTTCAGGGTGAACACGCCCGCGACCGTGGAACCTTCGGCACAGCGCATGACCACGACATCCTTGCGCCCGGGGCGCTTGATGCCGGCCGAGGCGATACCGAGTTCAAAACCGGCAACCGGGTGCAACGTTGGCAAAGGACCAAGACCAACAGCCATGAATGCGCTCCTTAATAAATGATGTCAGCACCGGCGTCGCAGCATCGGTGGTTTAAATGGCAAAACGCCGCGACGGCTGATGCCGGTCGCGGCGCGGGTATTTCAGCGATTGAAACGGGTTTTACTGGATCTGCCCGTGGCAATGCTTGAATTTCTTGCCCGAACCGCAGTAGCACAGTTCGTTGCGGCCCAGCTTCTGATCGTTGCGTACCGGCGCGGCGGCAAGGGCCACATCGACCTCTTCACCGAGCAGTTCCGGTTGCTCAAGACCCGGTGCTTCGTCGTGCTGGAACTGCAGGCGCGCCGCCAGTGCCTCGGCTTCCTGACGCAGGCGTTGCTCTTCTACTTCCGGATCTTCGCGGCGCACCTGAACGTGGGACAGCACACGGATCGAGTCGCGCTTGATCGAATCCAGCAGCTCGGAGAACAGCGTGTACGACTCGCGCTTGTACTCTTGCTTCGGATTCTTCTGCGCATAACCACGCAAGTGGATGCCGTGACGCAAGTGATCCATGGTCGACAGGTGGTCTTTCCACAGGTCGTCGAGTACGCGCAGGACGATTTGTTTCTCGAAACTGCGCAGCGCTTCGGCGCTTGCCGCTTCTTCTTTCTCGTTGTACGCCGCCAGCAGCTCGGTCATGAGCTTCTCGCGCAGGGTTTCTTCGTACAGGTGATCGTCTTCGTCGAGCCATTGCTGGATCGGCAGCGCCACACCGAAGTCGCTCTGCAAGGCAGCTTCCAGACCGGCCACGTCCCACTGCTCAGGCAGCGATTGCGGTGGAATGTGCGCGCTGACAGTGGCGTTGAGCACGTCCTGACGGAAATCGGCGATGGTTTCGCCGATGTTGTCGGCGGCCAACAAACTGTTACGCATGTGATAGATCACTTTACGTTGTTCGTTGTTGACGTCATCGAACTCGAGCAGTTGCTTACGAATATCGAAGTTGCGGCCTTCAACCTTGCGCTGAGCCTTTTCGATGGCGTTGGTCACCATGCGGTGCTCGATCGCTTCGCCGGACTGCATGCCCAGGGCCTTCATGAAGTTCTTCACCCGGTCAGAGGCGAAGATGCGCATCAGGCTGTCTTCCAGCGACAGGTAGAAGCGGCTGGAACCGGCGTCACCCTGGCGACCGGCACGACCACGCAACTGGTTGTCGATACGGCGCGATTCGTGACGCTCGGAAGCGATCACTTGCAGGCCACCGGACTCCAGCACTTGCTGGTGACGCTTCTGCCAGTCGGCCTTGATCTGGGCGATCTGCTCGGGGCTCGGATTTTCCAGCGCCGCGACTTCAACTTCCCAGTTACCGCCCAACAGGATGTCCGTACCACGACCGGCCATGTTGGTGGCGATGGTCAGTGCACCCGGACGACCGGCTTGCGCGATGATCTCGGCTTCTTTTTCGTGGAACTTGGCGTTCAGAACCTTGTGTTCGATGCCTTCCTTCTCCAGCAGGCTGGACATGTGCTCGGACGTTTCAATGGTCGCAGTACCCACCAGCACCGGACGGCCCTGGGTCATGCATTCCTTGATGTCGGCAACGATGGCCGCGTACTTCTCGTCCGCGGTGAGGAACACCAGGTCGTTGTAGTCTTTACGCGCCAGCGGTTTGTTCGGCGGGATAACCATCACCGACAGACCGTAGATCTGGTGGAATTCGAACGCTTCGGTGTCCGCGGTACCGGTCATGCCGGACAGCTTGTTGTACAGACGGAAGTAGTTCTGGAACGTGGTCGAGGCCAGGGTCTGGCTTTCGGCCTGGATGTTCAGGTTTTCCTTGGCTTCGATGGCCTGGTGCAGGCCTTCGGACAAACGACGACCCGGCATGGTACGACCGGTGTGTTCGTCGACCAGCACAACCTGGCCGTCCTGCACGATGTATTCGATGTTGCGATGGAACAGCTTGTGCGCACGCAGGCCGGCATAAACGTGGGTCAGCAGGCCCAGGTTATGCGCGGAATACAGGCTCTCGCCTTCCGCCAGCAGACCGACGCGGGTCAGCATGTCTTCGATGAACTGGTGACCGGCTTCGTTGAGTTCGACCTGACGGGTCTTCTCGTCAACGGTGTAGTGGCCAGCCTTGGTGACTTCGCCTTCGACTTCTTCGACGTGCAGTTCCAGTTGCGGGATCAGTTTATTGATCTCGACATACATTTTGGAGCTGTCTTCGGCCTGACCGGAAATGATCAGCGGCGTACGGGCTTCGTCGATGAGGATGGAGTCGACTTCGTCGATCACGGCAAAATTGAGTTCGCGCTGGAATTTTTCTTCCATGCTGAACGCCATGTTGTCGCGCAGGTAGTCGAAACCGAATTCGTTGTTGGTGCCGTAGGTAATGTCGGCAGCGTAAGCCTGGCGTTTCTCTTCCGGCGGCTGGAACGGCGTGACCACGCCGACCGTCAGGCCGAGGAATTCGTAGAGCGGACGCATCCAGTTGGCGTCGCGACGGGCCAGGTAGTCGTTCACGGTGACAACGTGCACGCCTTTGCCGGACAGCGCGTTCAGGTAAACGCCCAGTGTGGCCACCAGGGTCTTGCCTTCACCGGTACGCATTTCCGCGATCTGGCCTTCATGCAAGGTCATGCCGCCGATCAACTGGACGTCGAAGTGACGCATGCCCATGACGCGCTTGCCGGCTTCGCGGGCGACCGCAAAGGCTTCTGGCAACAGCTTGTCGAGGGTTTCCCCTTTGGCGATGCGGGCCTTGAACTCGTCCGTCTTGGCACGCAACTGATCGTCCGAAAGGGCCACCATTTGCTCTTCGAAGGCATTGACGAATTGCACCGTCTTGAGCATGCGTTTGACTTCACGCTCGTTCTTGCTTCCAAAAAGTTTCTTTAACAAAGGCGCAAACATATCGGCAGGATCTTCCACACTAAAGGGATGGAGGGCGGCCCCGTGAGTCGCCCGAGCAGCCCTCATGGCCGCATGCGAACGAGCATTCTACCCGGAAACGATGGTGAGGAAAGTGGCGTTGTTCCACGATGCATGCACTGCGCTGTTACGGGGCTCACTTAAAATAAGGGCTTTTTACTGAACTTCAAGCCATTCACGGCAGAAGTTACTTGTTGATTTAATGGGTAAAGCGCTCGCAAAGCAATGGGTCAGGTTCATCGAGTGCTTTCTGCTACCATGGCCGCTCTGTTACTTCAGGTGTCTGATCATGGCATTTCGCCCTCTCACGGCCAGAGCACCCGCCGTTCTGCTTCGCGAAGCCAAACCGCTGAAAGCCATCTTCGGCCAGGCTCAACGCCTGGGTCATCTGCAACGCCTGGTGGAAAGCCAGTTGCAACCCGCTGCGCGCGAGCACTGCCATGTGGCGTCGTGGCGCGAGGGCAGTTTGTTGCTGATTGTCACCGACGGTCATTGGGCCACCCGCCTGCGTTACCAGCAGAAGCGCTTGCAACGGCAGCTGCAGTTGTTTGATGAGTTCGCCAGCCTGACGCGGATTCTGTTCAAGGTCCAGCCGCCGACCGTCCAGCAGGGCGCGGCGGGGCATACCATCAGTTTGTCCAGCGATGCGGGTGCGACCATTCAGGCGACAGCCGACGGGATCAGCGATCCGAATTTGCGGGCGGCGCTGGAGCGCCTTGCGGCGCACGCCAAACCAAAAGACTGATGAAAATCCTGTAGGAGCGAGGCTTGCCCGCGAAGCTTTTGGCGCCCTCAAGGGCCTCTTCGCGGGCAAGCCTCGCTCCTACATTGATTGTGGCCAGCCAGGAATTCAGCGGCGTTTGCTGCCGCCCAATAGAGAGCCCATCAACCCACGCACCAACTGTCGGCCCAACTGGTTCGCCGCCTGTCGCATCGCCGATTTCAGCGCCTGCCCCGCCGCCGTGCCAAGAAACTCCCCAGCCTTGTCGGTAAAACTCGGCTCCTCAGCAGCCGGCTTACCCGGTTCAGCCTCCGGCGCCAGGCCCTTGCGCCCCATCAACACTTCATACGCCGATTCGCGATCAACCGGCTTGTCGTAACGCCCCTTGAACGGCGACCCGGCGATCAGCATCGTGCGCTCGGTGTCGGTCAACGGCCCGATCCGCGACTGCGGCGGTGCGACCAACACCCGCTGGACCATCTCCGGCGTGCCCTTGTCCGCCAAGGTGCCAACCAGCGCCTCGCCGATCCCCAGTTCAGTCAAGACCGACAAGGCATCAAACGCCGGGTTCGGCCGGAAGCCATCCGCCACGGCGCGCAGGGACTTCTGTTCTTTGGCGGTGAACGCGCGCAAGCCGTGCTGCACCCTCAAACCGAGCTGGGCCAGCACGTCGTCCGGCAAGTCCCCCGGCGACTGGGTGACGAAATACACGCCCACGCCTTTGGAACGAATCAGGCGCACCACTTGCTCCAGACGCTCCTGCAACGCCTTCGGGGTGTCGGCGAACAACAAGTGCGCTTCGTCGAAAAACAGCGCCAGCAGCGGTTTGTCGGCATCGCCGCGCTCCGGCAGTTGTTCGAACAGCTCGGCCAGCAGCCACAGCAGGAAGGTCGCGTAGACCTTCGGCGCTTCATGCACCAGACGACTGGCATCGAGCAGATGAATGCGCCCACGACCATCGGCCGCCGGTTGCAGGATGTCTTCGAGTTGCAGCGCCGGCTCGCCGAACAAGGCTTCGGCGCCCTGTTGCTCCAGGGTCGCCAGCCGCCGCAATAGCGCCTGACTGGAACCGGTGGTCATCAATGCCGCGTCTTCGCCGAGCAATTGCGGGTTGTCCCGCAGGTGATTGAGCAGCGCTTTCAAATCCTTGAGGTCCATCAGCAACAGGCCTTCGCGGTCCGCGACCTTGAACGCGGCGTACAGCGCCGACTGCTGGCTGTCGGTCAATTCCAGCAACGCGCCGATCAACAGCGGGCCCATTTCGCTCAGCGTGGTGCGCAAGGGATGACCGGACTCTCCGTGAATGTCCCACAAGGTCACCGGATACGCCTGGGGCTTGTAGTTCAGCCACGGCATCCCGGCGATGCGCTCGGCGACCTTGCCTTGTGGGTTGCCGGCGGCGCCCAAGCCACACAGGTCGCCCTTGATGTCCGCGGCGAACACCGCCACACCGGCATCGCTGAAGGCTTCGGCCAGGCGTTGCAACGTGACGGTCTTGCCAGTCCCGGTCGCGCCCGCGACCAGACCGTGACGGTTCGCCAGGCGCATGGCCTGGGCGATCGGCTGCCCCGCGAGGTCGGCGCCGATAACGAGTTGCGATGAGTCAGGCATTTTGTCACCCATGGTTAATCTTTGATCCTGCACGGCCGATAAAAAGAGGCGAGAGACCAGACTGAAAAGAGCGTCGGTAATTCCCTAAGGAGAGACGGAATATCAGCTTACTTTCAACACCGCCCAATTTGCGTGCCTTTATAAAAGCACGCCCTGGACATTAAGACCTTAGCGGACACCCCAAGCCATGAACAAAAATCTGCGTTTCAGCCATAAGATACTGCTTGCCGCCGCCCTGATCGTTATTGCCGCCTTTGCCTCATTCACGCTGTACAACGACTATTTGCAACGCAACGCGATTCGCGAGGACCTGGACAATTACCTCAACGAGATGGGCGAGGTCACCGCCAGCAACATTCAAACCTGGCTGACCGGTCGCATTCTGCTGATCGACAACCTCGCGCAGAACATCGCAATCAACCCTGAACAGTCCACCGTGGCCAGCCTGCTTGAGCAGAAAGCCCTGACGTCGACGTTCATGGCGTCCTACCTCGGTGACGCCACCGGCCACTTCAGCATTCGCCCGGATGTGAAAATGCCTGACGGCTTCGACCCTCGGGTTCGCCCCTGGTACAAAGGCGCCGAAAGCAGCAGCACGGCAACGCTGACCGAACCGTATATCGACGCGGCCACCGGCCAGACCATTATTTCCATCGCCACCGCCTCGAAAAAGGCCGGACAAAGCGTGGGCGTAGTGGGCGGCGACCTGAGTTTGCAAACCTTGATCGACACCCTCAGCGCCCGAGACTTCGACGGCATGGGTTATGCCTTCCTGGTCAGCGCCGACGGCAAGATCCTCGTGCACCCGGACAAAGCCCTGGTGATGAAATCCCTGAACGAGGCCTACCCGAAAAACACCCCGCGCATCAGCAGCGATTTCAGTGAAGTCGAAGTTGACGGCAAGACCCGCATCGTTACCTTCACCCCAATCAAAGGCCTGCCATCGGTCAACTGGTACATCGGCCTGTCGGTGGACAAGGACAAAGCCTTCGCCATGCTCAGCGAGTTCCGCGCCTCGGCGGTGGTCGCGACGGTGATCGCCGTGGCCATCATCATCGCCCTGCTCGGCATGCTGATCCGAATCCTGATCCAGCCGTTGCACGTCATGACCCGCGCCATGGAAGACATCGCCGACGGTGAAGGCGACCTGACCAAACGCCTGACCATCCAGAACAATGACGAATTCGGCATCCTCGGTACCGCGTTCAACCGCTTTGTGGAGCGAATTCATACCTCGATCCGCGAAGTGTCCTCGGCCACCGGCCAGGTCAACGAAGTGGCGTTGCGTGTGGTCGCGGCCTCGAACTCGTCGATGTTCAACTCTGACCAGCAAGCCTCGCGCACCAACAGCGTGGCCGCCGCGATCAACCAGCTCGGCGCCGCCGCCCAGGAAATCGCGCGTAACGCCGCGCAAGCCTCGAACCAGGCCAGCGACGCACGCAGCCTGGCCGAAGACGGCCAGCAAGTGGTGGACCGCAGCATCAAGGCGATGAATCAACTGTCGAGCATGCTCAGCGCGTCAAGCACCAACATTGAGTCGCTGAACAGCAAAACCGTGAACATCGGCCAGATCCTCGAAGTGATCACCAGCATTTCCCAGCAAACCAACCTGCTGGCGCTCAACGCAGCGATTGAAGCGGCGCGCGCCGGTGAAGCCGGTCGTGGCTTTGCGGTGGTGGCCGACGAAGTGCGCAACCTGGCGCACCGCACCCAGGAATCGGCGCAACAGGTGCAGACCATGATCGAGGAGCTGCAAGTCGGCGCCCGGGAATCCGTCAGCACCATGAGCGAAAGCCAGCGCCACAGTCAGGACAGCGTGGAAATCGCCAACCTGGCCGGCGAACGCCTGAACAGCGTGACCCAGCGCATCGGCGAGATCGACGGGATGAACCAGTCGGTGGCCACGGCGACCGAGGAACAGACCGCAGTGGTGGAGTCGATCAACGTCGACATTACCGAGATCAATACGCTGAACCAGGAAGGCGTGGAAAACCTGCAATCGACGTTGCGCGCGTGCTCGGACCTTGAGCAGCAGGCGGCGCGGTTGAAGCAGTTGGTGGGCAGTTTCCGTATCTGAGGCGTCCTTCAGGGCCTCTTCGCGGGCAAGCCTCGCTCCTACAACGGATCGCACATCCGCGTAGGAGCGAGGCTTGCCCGCGAAAGCGGTCTATCCAACACCACATCCCCCGCTGACACCCCCGCCGCAAAACCCCAGCCGAACATCTATCCTTCATATAGGTCAACCTAGGGAGAGCAATAGCCCGGAGGGATGTTCATCGTGCATATCGCTGACATAACCATGTTCTACGCCCCTGCCAGCGGTGGCGTGCGCACTTATCTGGACGCCAAGCACCGTCGCCTGAGCGTCAAACCGGGAATTCGCCACAGCCTGCTGATACCCGGTTCACACCTGAGCGAACAGGACGGTGTGTACACGGTTCCCGCTCCCGCCCTGCCCTTCGGCAAGGGTTATCGCTTCCCCCTTCGTCTCGCGCCTTGGCGCAATGTTCTGCAGGATTTGCAGCCCGATCTGATTGAAGTCGGCGACCCCTACCTCACCGCCTGGGCGGCGCTGGATGCCCGGCGGCAACTGGATGTGCCGGTGATCGGCTTTTATCACTCGGACCTGCCGCTGCTGGTCAGCAATCGCATGGGCAATTGGGTGACCACCAATGTCGAGGCTTATGTCAGCAAGCTTTATGGCAACTTCGACCGGGTGCTGGCGCCGAGCCAGGTCATGGCGGACAAACTGTCTAGCCTGGGGGTGCGCAATGTGTTCGTGCAGCCCTTGGGCGTCGACCTGCAAACCTTCAACCCGAGTGCCCGTGACCCGGAACTGCGGGCCGAACTGGGGATTGCTGAGGACTCCCGGCTGCTGATCTTCGCAGGACGTGGCTCCAAGGAGAAAAACCTGCCGGTGCTGCTCAATTGCATGAAACGCCTGGGGCCGCGCTATCACCTGCTGCTGGTGGGTTCATCGATGCCGGCCCAAGTGCCGGACAACGTCACGGTTGTGGATGAGTTCTGCCCGGCCACCCAGGTCGCGCGTTTGATGGCCAGCGCCGACGCGCTGCTGCACGCCGGGGACCAGGAAACCTTCGGCCTGGTCATCCTCGAAGCCATGGCCAGCGGCATTCCGGTGGTCGCCGTGGCAGCCGGGGCCTTCAAGGAAATTGTCACCGAGCAATGCGGCCTGCTCTGCGCGCCCAACAATCCCCTGGCCATGGCCAACGCAGTGCGCGAATTGTTCAGCCGGGGCAGCGTCACCCTGGGCGAACAGGCCCGGCAACATGTGGAACGGCATTACGCCTGGGACGCGGTGGTCAACAGCTTGCTGGGCCATTATCACGCCGTGCTTGGCGATCCCTGGCCGCTGACCGTCAATGGCTGAGCACACGCCCCCCGCACTCTTGCTGGTGCTGCACGACGTGGCACCGCAGACCTGGGCCGATTACCAGCCTTTCGTCGACGCCGTCGATGCGTTGGGCGGCGTGCCGATGACCTGGCTGGTGGTCCCCGATTTTCACAAACACAACGATCTGGAGGCGCATCCGGGATTTCGCCGGATGTTGAGCAGTCGCCTCGACCGGGGTGACGAACTGGCGTTGCACGGCTACTTTCACTGCGACGACAGCCCGACAGCGACGACACCCCGAGACTGGTTCATGCGCCGTGTCTACACCCACGAAGGCGAGTTCTACAGTTTGTCTCAAGCCGCCGCCCTTGCTCGCCTGCGCGCTGGCATCGAAGTGTTTCATCGTTACAATTGGCCGCTTAAAGGCTTTGTCGCGCCTGCCTGGCTGATGAGCGAAGGAACACGCCAGGCCTTGCAACAATTGCCATTGAGTTACACCAGCGACCCGCAACATCTGTATCGTCTGCCGGAATTCACCGCGATCGATGCCCCCGGGCTGGTCTGGAGTGCGCGCAGTGCGTGGCGCCGCGGTCTATCGAAAATCGTCAGCGACCAACGGCAACAACGCTGGCGGCATGCGCCGGTGATTCGCCTCGGCCTGCACCCGGTGGACATGCGTCACCGGTTTTCCCGTGATTACTGGCTGAAAACACTTGAACACTTACTCGACGAGGGCCGTGTGCCAATGACCAAGGCCGACTGGCTGACGCTGCACCAAGACCGTTTCGGCCGCACAGCATGAGTCGCGGGATTCTGCTGTTCCTCGCCCTGCTGGCGGCGGTGCTGATTCCGCTGGTGCTGGGCGGCAATGAAACCTGGTCGCGCCTGCAAAGCTTTCCGGTGAGCGGTTTGCTGATCATGTTCGGCATGGTTCTGCTGTGCTGGGTGGTCAATACGATGCGCTTGCGCCTGTTGCTGGGCGATCAGCGCGACAAGGTCAGCCACGTCAAAAGCCTCGGTGTGGTCATGGCCGCCGAGTTCGCCTACTGCGCCACCCCCGGCGGCAGTGGCGGACCGCTGACCATCATGGCCCTGCTGGCGCGTAACGGCGTGCGCCCGGCCAGGGGCAGCGCGGTGTTTGCCATGGACCAATTGAGCGACTTGCTGTTTTTCCTCTGCGCCCTGAGCGGGATTCTGATTTATGCGCTGTTCCAGCACCTGAGCCAGCGCATGGAATGGCTGCTGATGGTCAGCGCTGTCTCGTTGTTCGGCGGCTTGGTCACTTGCCTGATGGTGGCGCGTTTCCATCGGCTGCTGATTCGTCTGAGCGGCCGGTTACTTGCGCGCCTGAATGTCAAAGCCAGCACACGCCTGCGTTGGGCGCGAAAACTCCTGCATTTCCTGGCGGCGTTCACGGACACGCTGAAGTTGCCCGTCCAGACACTGGCCAAGGTCTTCGCCCTGACCTGCGTGCATTGGCTGCTGCGCTACAGCGTGCTGTACCTGGCGTTACGCGGATTGGGGGCGGATTTGCAGTGGGCCTGGAGCTTTCTGATCCAGATGCTCTCATTGGGTGCGGGGCAATTCAGCTTGTTGCCGGGCGGTGCCGGTGCGGCGGAATTGACCTCGGCGGCGTTGTTGGCGCCGATGGTGGGGAAATCCACCGCGGCGGCGGCGATTCTGATCTGGCGGGCGGTGACGTATTACTTTTACCTGGTGGTCGGTGGGCCGGTGTTTTTGCTGATGCTGGGACGGCCGTTGCTCAAGAAGTTGATGAAATTCAAGCAGGCCTGATCCCGTGTAGGAGCGAGGCTTGCCCGTGAAAACGGCGGGATATCCAATATTGATGCTGGCTGACACACCGTTTTCGCGGGCAAGCCTCGCTCCTACAGGGATCAGGCGTCCCCGGATTTTTCGCCAGGTGTTTCCTGCAACTGCTCCCACAACTCGGCGGCGCCGGGGAATTCGGTGCCGTCTTCAGGGCTCATGTCATCCGGGTCATAACGACTCAAACAGCCCTCGCCCAAGGTGGCAGGCGCCTTGGAAGTGGCTTTGTCCAGTGGATCGGCCATGGTCAATTTCCTCTCTCTACACTGATCGTTCCCACGCTCTGCGTGGGACTGCCGCCATGGACGCTCTGCGTCCGCTTTGTGACGCGCAGCGTCACGGGATGCATTCCCACGCAGAGCGTGGGAACGATCAGGTGTGGAGTTTAGAACACGACGGTTTTATTGCCGTGGACCAGCACCCGGTCTTCCAGGTGATAACGCAGGCCACGGGCCAACACCATCTTCTCGACGTCACGGCCGAAGCGCACCATGTCTTCGATGCTGTCGCTGTGGCTGACACGGACCACGTCCTGCTCGATGATCGGACCGGCGTCCAGTTCTTCGGTGACATAGTGGCAAGTAGCGCCGATCAGCTTCACGCCACGCAGGGAAGCCTGATGGTACGGCTTGGCCCCGACGAACGACGGCAGGAAGCTGTGGTGAATGTTGATGACCTTGTGGGCATATTCGCTGCACAACGCCGGCGGCAGAATCTGCATGTAACGGGCAAGTACCACCACTTCGGCATCGTGCTGTTTGACCAGGCGCGAGACCTCGGCAAACGCAGGCTCTTTGTCCTGTGGATTGACCGGTACGTGGTAATAAGGAATGCCGTGCCACTCGACCATGCTGCGCAAGTCGTCATGGTTGGAAATCACGCAGGAAATTTCGCAGTCCAGTTCATCGCTGTGCCAGCGGTGCAGCAAGTCCGCCAGGCAATGAGACTCGCGGCTGGCCATCAATACCACGCGTTTTTTCTGCGCGGTATCGGTAATACGCCAGTTCATCGAGAACTCTTCGGCAATCGGCGCAAACGCTTCGCGGAAAGCTTCGATACCAAAAGGCAGCGAATCGGCACGAATTTCGTGACGCATGAAGAACCAGCCACTGAGATTATCCGAGTGATGGCTCGCTTCAGTGATCCAGCCGTTATGTGACGCCAGAAAGTTACTGACTTTAGCAACGATACCGACGCGGTCCGGGCAAGCAATCACCAGCCGAAAAGTGCGCATTAGGGTCAAACTCCAGAACTTCGCAAAGGCCGCCATTCTAGCGATTGCGCAGCAAAACTGCAGTATTGATGACGTCTGCCCCTGCACATCGGCCAACGGCCCGGGTTCGAGCCGCGTCACGCGCCAACGCGATGGGGCTGTAGCACAGCATGTTCAAGCACTCATTTGTGAATATCTGTGTTGACTGCATCACACTATTTAACTGCACAACGAGTTCATGCCCTATTCACCGCAACTCATTTAAATAAAACTTCGGTTAAATGTTTACTTGATGAAACACCCTGACTATTATTGCCGCACTGTCCCTGCCATCCTGCGTCCTACATAAGGTAGTCCTCAATGTCCTTGATCAACGAATACCGCGCCACCGAAGAAGCTATCAAAGAGCTGCAAGCCCGTTTGAAGAATCTGTCCCAAGACGACAAACTGCAAACCGAGCTGGAATTCGAAGGCAAATTGCGCACCCTGATGGGCGAGTACTCCAAATCCCTGCGTGACATCATCGCGCTGCTGGATCCAGAGTCCAAAACCAAAGCACCACGTGGCGGCGCAGTAAAAACTACTGGTACCAAGCGTGCTCGCAAAGTTAAACAATACAAAAACCCGCACAACGGCGAAGTCATCGAAACCAAAGGTGGCAACCACAAGACTCTGAAAGAGTGGAAAGCCAAGTGGGGCGGCGACGTGGTTGAAGGCTGGGCTACCCTGCTGGGCTAAGCCGCAAGCCTGTTGCAGATTAATTCTGCGACAAAAAATAACGCCAGCAGATGCTGGCGTTTTTTTATGCCCGGGATTCAGGCTTCAATCATTGCACTTCAAAGACTCAAACGTTTGCGTAATCCCTGGACATAATTTGCCCATTCATTGAGCACCTCTTGCTGAAACGTTGTAGCGCTATTGGCCAATTGTGCCGAGGCCTGCGCAAAAGATTCCAGGGTATTGGGCGCCCCCCACTCCGGAGCACTCAAACGTTGCTGACAAAATAGCCGCCAGCGTTCTTGCTCTTCGAAATTCAACGTATCCGGGAAGTTGCGTGCGCGATATCGAAACAATAATTCAGGTAAACGCTCATCATCGAACGGCCATTGTTGTTGCGCTAATTGCACCGGGTCCGCCGCCCGGACTTGATCACATAGACGCCGATCCCGATCACCGATAAAGCCGTCGTATAACTGTTGCTCCGGATCCTGGCTCGCGGCGAAAGCTTCGCTGGCATAAATCGCCATGACCTTATCGCGCCAAACTTGTTGTGCGTCACTTAGCCGCAGCGCCCGTTGCTGATATAGCGCCATCTCCAGCCCCAGGCGTTGCTGATCTTCGGCACGCAGTACCGACAGCGGCGCCACCACCGGGCATTTATTGATATGAATGAGTTTGAGCGGCACCGGCAACTCGCCTTCAGCCAGCTCATCGCGACGGGTATACAGGCGCTGGCGCAACGTCTCGGCATCCAGGTCGAGCAAGCCTTGGGGGTCCAGGTGCAAGTCGCAGACAATCAGCGCGTTCTTGTTGCGCGGATGCCAGGCCAGGGGCAATACCACGCCGACATAACTGCGCGCCGCCGAAAAACGCCCGGAGATGTGCACCATCGGCTGCAATAACCGAATCTGATCCATCACCTTCTGTTTGCTGCGCAACTGGAACAGCCAGTCATACAACTTCGGTTGTTTCTCGCGAATCAAACGGGCCAGGGCGATGGTGGCGCGCACATCGGACAAGGCTTCGTGGGCATTGCCGTGATCGATGTTATTGGCCACCGTCAGGCGATCGAGCTTGAGCGTCACCCGCCCTTCGTCGTCCGTGGGCCAGTTCAGGCCATCGGGGCGCAGGGCATACGCGGCGCGCACCACATCGATCAGGTCCCAACGACTGTTGCCACCCTGCCATTCCCGAGCATACGGGTCGAAAAAGTTTCGATAGAGGCTGTAGCGGGTCATCTCGTCGTCGAAGCGCAAGGTGTTGTAACCCGCACCACAGGTGCCGGGGGCCGCGAGTTGGGCATGCACCCGGGTCATGAAGTCGGCTTCACTCAGCCCTTGTTCGGCCAGACGGCTTGGCGTGATGCCGGTGATCGCACACGCCGCCGGATGCGGCAGGATGTCGTCGCTGGGCTGGCAATACAGATTGACCGGCTCGTCTATTTCATTGAGTTCGAAGTCGGTGCGAATCCCCGCCACTTGCAGCGGCCGGTCGCAACGGGGGTTGATGCCAGTGGTTTCATAGTCGTACCAGAAGATGGAGGTCACGGGCTGTTCCTGAACTGAAGACCGGCGAAGTCTAGGCGCAGACAAGTCGCTGCGGCCAGTCCTCTTGTCATTCAATCACTTCCGGCTTTGCATCGTGCAATACATAGTTATGTCGTTTCCCCCCAAGAGGCTGCTAGCATCTACGCATTATTGAATCCCGATCCGGCCCGATCATTCAGGTTGCCCATGCTCGTGACCACAGCACTGCCAAGGAATGCGACGCTGTCCCCGCCACTGGACACGCGGTATCAAGTCGAAACGCCCGAAGGCATCGACTTGCCACTGCGCCCGGCCGGGTTGATGGTCCGTGCGCTGGCGTTCTCCATTGACCTCGGCCTGCGCGGGTTGCTCCTCGGCGTGCTGTTCACCGTGCTGGCGTTTCTGGGCAAACTCGGCGCCGGGCTGGGCTCGATCCTGCTGTTCGGGGTCAGTTGGTGGTACATGGTGCTGTTCGAGGTGCTGAATCAGGGCCGCTCGCCGGGCAAGCAATGGATGGGGTTGCGCGTGGTGCAGGACGATGGCACGCCGGTCGGCTGGTCGGCCTCGTTGCTGCGCAACCTGCTGCGATTTGTCGACCTGCTGCCGTTTGGTTACGTCCTCGGGGCCATCAGTTGCCTGCAACACCCGACCTTCAAGCGCCTCGGCGACCTCGCCGCCGGGACGCTGGTGATCTACCGCGAACGGCCGCTCACCCGCCCCGAAATACCCGACGCCGAACCACGTCGCACCACCTTTGCCCTGACGCTGACCGAACAACGCGCCATCCTCGGTTTTGCCGAACGCCAGGGCGAACTCTCCCCGGCGCGGGTCAATGAACTGGCGAGCATCCTCGCCGAACCGTTGCGGGTTGCGCCGCCCCGCGCCGTGGCCGAACTCAATGGCATCGCCCGCGGCTTGTTGGGCCCCACATGAAGCAAAGCCTTTTCGAAAGTCGCCACAAGGCCGAATGGGAGCAATTCGCCCTGGTCCTCGACCGACTGGAACGAGGCAAGGACGCCTCACGCATCGCCAGCTTTTCCAAGGATTATCGCCGGCTCTGCCATCACCTGGCCCTGGCCCGGGAGCGCGGGTACAGCAGTTTCCTCGTGGATTCGCTGCAGCATCAGGTGTTGCGTGGGCATCAACAGTTTTACCGGCATCGCAGTCGATTGGGGGCCAATGCGCTGGCGTTCATCCTCGCCGACTTCCCGCGACTGGTGCGCCAGCAGTGGCGCTTTGTACTCGCCGCCGGCCTGATGTTTTTCGGCAGCCTGATCGGCATGGGCCTGCTGGTGTATCTGTTCCCGGGCCTGATCTACAACCTCATCCCGGCCGACCAGGTCAGCGAAATGCAAAGCATGTACGACCCGGTCGCCGGGCACCTCGGCCGTTCGGCGGAACGGGCGGCCAGCGAAGACTGGGTGATGTTCGGCTACTACATCATGCACAACATCGGCATCGCCTTTCAGACCTTCGCCAGCGGTGCGCTGCTTGGCGTGGGCAGCGCGTTTTTCCTGGTGTTCAACGGGTTGATGATCGGCGCGGTGGCCGGGCACCTGACCGACATCGGCTATGGGCAAACCTTCTGGCCCTTCGTGATCGGCCACGGTGCTTTCGAACTGACCGGCATCGTCCTGTCCGGCGCCGCCGGCCTGCAATTGGGCTGGGCCTTGATCGCACCGGGACGCCTGCCCCGGGCCGAAGCCTTGCGCCTGGCTGCGCGCCAAAGCGTGTTGCTGATTTGCGGGGTCATGCTGTTTCTGCTGCTGGCGGCGTTCGTCGAAGCCTACTGGTCCTCCATGACCGCCCCCACGCCCATGACCAAATACCTGGTCGGCGCGGCGCTGTGGTCAGGGGTGCTGTTGTATTTGCTGTTGGCCGGACGGACTCGCCATGCGCCTGAGTGACGCCACGGTGGTGATTCGCCCGCGCAATACCTGGGAAGCCATGGACCTGGGCGTGCTGCTGAGTCAACGGCATCGCGGGTTGTTGATGAGCAGTTGGGCCATCGTGACGTTGCCGATCTTCGCCCTGCTCACCCTGCTGCTGTGGGATTCGCCGTCGCTGGTGGTGATGATTTTCTGGTGGCTCAAACCGGCGTTCGATCGCCTGCCGTTGTTCATCCTGTCGAAAACCCTGTTCGGTGAAACGCCCACGCTCAAAGAGGCGTTGCGCCAATGGCCGCGACTGCTCAAGCCGCAACTAGTGGCCAGCCTGACCTGGCGCCGACTGAGCCTGAGCCGCAGCTTCCTCATGCCGGTGGTGCAACTCGAAGGCCTGAGCGGTACGGCACGCCAACAACGTTTGCACGTCCTGCTGCAACGCAATGCCGGGGCCGCGCAGTGGTTGACGATCATCGGCTCGTTCCTGGAAAGCGCGTTGTGGATCGGCTTGATGGTGCTGTTCTACCTGCTGCTGCCGCAACAGGTCGAGCTGGACTGGAACTGGCAGACCCTGATCGACGCCGCCAATCAGGACTGGCTGTGGCTGGCGCACCTGATCAACGCCTTTTACGCACTGATATTGGTGGTGTGGGAACCGATTTATGTCGCCTGCGGTTTCAGCCTCTATCTGAACCGCCGCACCGTGCTGGAGGCCTGGGACATCGAACTGGTGTTCCGCCGCATGCGTCAGCGCCTGAGCAGCGCAGCCGTCGTCCTGTTGCTGATAGTGATTGCAGGGATGCCGAGCGCGCAAAGCGTCTGGGCCGCCGAGCCGGTCATTTCACCGGACACGCCGCGCCTGCTGGACCAGCCCCTGACCAGCCAGGCGTCCCGGGACAGCATCAAGGCGATCCTCGACCAGCCACCGTTCAAGAACCGGGAATCCGTCACCCGTTATCGGTTTGGCGAGGACAAACCCGACGCGAAAACCAAGGACGATGGCACCACCCCGCAATGGCTGAAGGCGCTGACCCGGCTGCTCGACGACTCGCGATTCAGCGCCCTGGCGTCGCTGATTGAAGTGGTGCTGTGGGGCATCGTGCTTGCCGGCATCACGTTGCTGATCTGGCGCTACCGCGACTGGTTGCAGGCGTTTGTCAGCCGTCGGCCCGTGCGACGGAGCAAGGTTGAGCGCGCCGTGCCCAAGCAACTGTTCGGCCTGGACGTGCATCACGAAACCCTGCCCGCCGACGTCGCCGCCGCTGCCGAAACCCTCTGGCAAACCAACCCTCGCGAAGCCCTCGGCCTGCTGTATCGCGCCCTGCTCAGCCGCTTGTTGCATGACTACAAGCTGCCATTGAAAGACGCCGACACCGAAGGTCAGGTGCTGGCGCGCATCGATCAATTGCAGCAACCGGCACTATTGGCCTTCAGCCGAACCCTGACCGGGCACTGGCAGAACATGGCCTATGGGCATCGCTTGCCGCCAGCGCCGTTGCAACAGGAACTCTGCGATGGCTGGCGTGCGCTGTTCAATCCGGGAGCCTCCCGATGAGCCGGCGCGGATGGCTGGCGCTGGGCGCCGTGTTCGCGCTGCTGTTCGGCGCGTTGTGTTTTTATCTGTACCTGAAAGCCACGCCGTATCAGGAGATCGTCGATCACGGCGCATCTCCCGAAGCGCGGGCCAATCCGTATCTGGCGGCGGAGCAGTTTCTGCGCAAACAGGGCGTCGCCGTCAGTCACGCCAACAGCCTCGACGTGCTGCCCGGCATCGACCCGCGCCAACACAGTTTGTTGCTGTTCGGCGACCGCTCGAACATGACCCCGCGCCAGATCGATCAGGTGCTGAACTGGACCCGAGCCGGCGGGCGTCTGGTGTTCGTCGCCGAATCCCTGTGGGATGAAAAGACCGGCCAGAGCAACGACCTGCTGCTCGACCGGGTGCAGTTGCATCAGTCCTTGAGCAAAGACCTCAAGGACCTGCCGCCCGATCCCATCGACGACCCGTACCCGAACCTGACCAAGCTCTACCTGGAAGACGAGGACGCCCCGGCCTACTTCAGCTTCGATACGGATTTCCACCTCGATGATCCGAAAAACCTCGCCCAGGCCTGGGCCAACAGCGGCAAGGCCACCCACATGATGCAACTGGCCCACGGGCTCGGTTCGATCACCGTGGTCACCGACGCCGAGCTGTGGAAAGCCCCGGCCATCGAGCAATACGACAATGCCTGGCTGCTCTGGTATTTGAACGCCGATACCAGCGTGACCCTGCTGTACAACACCGATCACGATTCGCTGCTGACCTTGCTGCTGCGCTATTTCCCCCAGGCCCTGGTCGCCCTCGCAGCGTTGATCGGCCTCGCCTGCTGGCACTTCGGCGTGCGCCACGGGCCGCTGCTGGCACCTGTTCCACGGGCGCGCCGACAACTCCAGGAACACCTGCGCGCCAGCGCCGATTTCATGCTGCGTCATCACGGCCAGGACACCCTGCTGCAGGCCTTGCAGCAGGACGTCTTGCGCCGCGCCCGACGCCGTCATCCCGGTTTCGAACAACTGGCGATTGCCGAACAATGGCTGGTGCTTGCGCGCCTGACCCGGCAACCCACCCGCGCCATCAGCCAGGCCCTGAGCCCGCGCCCGAAACAGCGGCTGTCCAGCGCTGAATTCAGCCGTCAGGTCGCCCACCTGCAAACCTTGAGGAATGCCCTATGAGTGACATCGAGCCCGGCACCGCCCACCACGCCGCCCAGCAACGCCAGCGCGCCAGTCAACTGGCCCAGGCCGTGCGCGGCGAATTGCAGAAAGCCGTGATCGGCCAGAACACTGTGATCGATGACGTGCTCACCGCGCTGATCGCCGGCGGCCATGTGCTGCTCGAAGGCGTGCCGGGTCTGGGCAAGACTCTGCTGGTGCGCGCCCTCGCCCGCTGCTTTGGCGGCGAATTTGCGCGCATCCAGTTCACCCCGGACCTGATGCCCAGCGACGTCACCGGGCACGCGGTGTACGACCTGCAAACCGAGCAATTCAAACTGCGCAAAGGCCCGTTGTTCACCAACCTGCTGCTGGCCGACGAGATCAACCGCGCCCCGGCCAAGACCCAGGCGGCGTTGCTTGAAGCGATGCAGGAACGCCAGGTCACCCTCGAAGGCCGGGCGTTGCCGATTGCGCAGCCATTCATGGTTCTGGCCACGCAAAACCCGATCGAACAGGAAGGCACCTACCCGCTGCCGGAAGCCGAACTCGACCGTTTCATGCTCAAGGTGCGCATGGACTACCCCGATGCCGACCAAGAGCTGGACATGGTGCGCCAGGTCAGCCGCTCGACCCGGGCCGACATGCTCGACGTGCAGCCATTGCGCAC
The DNA here is from genome assembly GCF_055179735.1 of Pseudomonas sp. Emmai. Lineage (NCBI taxonomy): Bacteria > Pseudomonadati > Pseudomonadota > Gammaproteobacteria > Pseudomonadales > Pseudomonadaceae > Pseudomonas > Pseudomonas sp. Emmai. Next base: position 5,788,627 of record NZ_CM143685.1, read on the forward strand.
CGTGCTGCAAGCCAAGGACGTCATGGCGCTGCAACGGATCGCCAGCGATTTGCCCCTCGACGAGCAAGTGCTCGACTACGCCATCCGCCTGGCCCGCGCCACCCGCACCTGGCCTGGCCTGACCCTCGGCGCCGGACCCCGGGCGTCCATCGCCCTGGTGCGTTGCGCGCGGGCGCTGGCGTTGTTGCGCGGCGGTGAGTTCGTGATTCCGGATGACATCAAGGGCTGTGCCCTGGCGGTGTTGCGTCATCGGGTGCGGATTGCGCCGGAGCTGGACATTGAAGGCCTGGATGTCGATCAGGTGTTGCAGCAACTGCTTGATCAGATCCCGGCGCCGCGCCTGTGAAACCCTCGCGCCTGCTGCTGATCTGGCTCTCGGTGCTGCTGGGCCTGAACATCATTCTGGGCGCACTGCGGGCGCTCGAAATCAACATTCCCGACAACCTGCCATCGATCAGTTGGGCGCTGTTGTTGGCACTGCTGACCCTGGCCGTGCTCGATATCGTGCGCCTCAAACGCCTGCCCTCGCCACGCCTGACACGACAGATGCCCGGCAGCCTCGCGCTGGGACGGTGGGGAGAGGTGCAGCTGGTGGTCGAGCATGACTTTGCCCAGCCGTTGGACGTACAGATTTTCGATCATGCCCCCGAAGGATTGCTCTTCGAACACTTGCCACAATCCCTTGAGTTGCAGCCCGGTCAACACAGCCAGCTCACCTATCGCCTGCGCCCGCTGCAGCGGGGTCACTTCAGGTTCGAACAGTGCGAAATCAACCTGCCCAGCCCCTTGGGCCTGTGGTCCGACAAACGCCTGCTCAATGTGAGCGACAGCACCCGCGTCTACCCGGACTTCGCCCGTCTCTACGGCGGCGAACTGTTGGCGGTGGACAACTGGCTCAGCCAGCTCGGCGTACGTCAGCATCAACGACGGGGCCAGGGCCTTGAGTTTCATCAACTACGCGAATACCGCGAAGGCGACAGCCTGCGCCAGATCGACTGGAAAGCCACGGCCCGGCAACGCACGCCGATTGCCCGGGAATACCAGGACGAGCGCGACCAGCAGATCATCTTCATGCTCGACTGCGGCCGGCGGATGCGCAGCCACGATGGCGAACTCAGCCATTTCGACCATGCACTGAACGCCTGCCTGTTGCTCAGTTATGTGGCGTTGCGACAGGGTGATTCGGTGGGGCTGTGCACCTTTGCCGGCGAGACGCCGCTGTACCTCGCCCCGGTCAAAGGCGCGGGTCAGCTCAAGACCGTGCTCAACGCGACCTACGACCTCAACACCACCCAACGTCCCGCCGACTACCAGGCGGCCGTCAGCCAGTTACTGGCCCGGCAGAAACGCCGTGCGCTGGTGGTGCTGGTCACTAACCTGCGGGATGAAGACGACGAAGACCTGCTCAACGCCGTGAAACGCCTGGGCCAGCACCACCGGGTGCTGGTCGCCAGCCTGCGCGAAGAAGTCCTCGATCAGTTGCGCCACACGCCCGTGCAAACCCTGCCCGAAGCCTTGTTGTATTGCGGAACCGTGGATTACCTCAACGCACAGGCCGAACGCCATGAGCAACTGAGTACCCATGGCGTGCCGGTGCTGGAAGCGCTGCCCCGGGAACTCGGCAACGGTTTGGTGACGCGTTATCTGAGCTGGAAAAAGGCCGGGGCGTTTTAACGTTCATTCCCCGTCACCGTTGACTCGCGCCCCTAAATGACTGGCACAACAATCCCGCTCCGTTTCGCAGGTTCGCCGGGGTTTCTGACTTCCACGTTGAGTGAAACCAAATCACCCACCATCAAAGGTCGCCAGTGACCTATCACTTCTCCTTTTGCATCCGTCAGTGTTGACCGGTAGGCACCTCCACTCACAGACACAAACACCTCTCGCCCCGCCAACGGCTGGCCTGTGTCTGTGGCCACAATCACCGCGGTCATCCTGACAAAAACCTGAGGCGCCGCCGGATTCGGTGATGCATTCACCTCTCGGATACTGGCATGCACCGGCAACACCTCGACGATCACCGACGCCATCTCCCACCCATACAAGCCACCGCTCACAAAAGCCGTCAACAAGCCCTCGCCGGCTTGCTCCAGAGTGAACTCAACCGTCGCCACCCCATCCGCTCCGGTCAGGGTCGGCACCAGCCTGACGCCCGAGTAATCCCACATCACCTCGACCCCAGCCAATGGCTCACCCGTGAACGCCGACACCACCGTCGCCATGCCCGACGCCACTTGACCCGGATAACCCGCCGGTTCTGCGCAGACCAGCGATTGAATGCTGGAGGGTTGATTGACGACATACGCCAGCGATACCGACTGCGAATATGTCTGGTCCCCGACCGTCGCCGTGAGCACTGAGGCCCCGGCGGTGGTCGGTGTGAAACGAACGCTCGCCACCCCGTAAAAATCCGTCACCGACGTCACGACCCCCAGGTCCGGGCTACGCCAGGTCACGGTCAAACCCTTCATCGGTCTGCCACTGATTGACGACACTACCGTCACCTGCTCAACCAGCGTTTGCCCCCAGTTCAACGTCTGGTCAACACGACTGTCGATCCGCAGCTTGACCACCTGGACCCCTGACCCGAGCGACATGGCATTGGCGGGCGACAATGCCGCCAAGCGGCTGGCGGCCAGGCGCAGGGCGAACGCGCCATCCTGTACATCGCCCACCGTAAAGGACAATTGCACGCCGGCAGGGGATATCGGCAACGGGGTCCCGAGCACGTTCGTCGGGTCGAAGCGGATACCCAGCGCCGCCGGCCCGGTGCCGGTCAGCCCCAGCGTCAGTTGCTGATCGAGCAAAGGGCTGTCGTGGCTGGCCATGATTTGCAGCGTGTGGTTGCCGCTGCGCCGCGGAAAGTAGGTTTTTGCGCCCCAGGGTTGCGGCGGCTGATCGTCAAAACTCACCGTTACGCCGCTCCACGGGTCGCTGGCCAGTGGCGACACCGTCGTCGCGCGCGACTCTTCGTAGCCGTCATAGGGGCTGGTCAGTACCGCCCACACCTCTTGCGGCCCGGTACCGCTGGGCGCAAAGGCAAACCCGGACCAACCGTCGGCGTCGGTTTGCACCTCGATGGGCACAGCACCCGCCAGCCATTTCAGCGGAACATGTTCCACCGCGCGCCCGGTGTACCGGGAAAACACTTGCGCCCACAGCCAGGCCGGCTCCTGGCCCACGACCGGGTCCACCGCCGCTTCCTGCCACGTCCCAATCCGGACTCGGTTGTGCGCCAGCAGCATGTCGTTGGCTGTCGCCGTCCAGTTCAATTGCGGCAACGCCAGCGCCAGGGCAAACCGGCCCGGCGCCGGGCTGGCGGTGAAATCCAGGGACCAGCGCGCGCCGCCGTCGTCGATCACCTGGGGTTGCGCCAAGGGCGGCGTGACGCTGGCGCCCAGATCCTCGGGGGTCGCGCCCGTCCAGGACAAGGTTGCCGATAGCCCTGTCAGCGGACTCAAGGCATTGGGCAACACGCTGAAACGGTGCACGGCCCCCAGGCACGGATAGAGCGCCTGGGCGCCGGGTATCGCGGCGACCTGATCCAGCGCCAGGCTCGCCTCCTCGGCCAGGTCAGGGGCGATCAACCGTCCGAACAATTCCCGATCCGCAGTCAACCGCGGGGTGCTGAGTTTCAGCTCGAACAGACTGCTGACGCTGGTGGCCTGCACCGACGATAACGTCCACTCCAACCCCGCAGCGGTCAGCGTTCTCGGCGTTCCGATATCACTCGCCACCAACCCGATGGCCGGTGCCGCTCCGCGCCAGTTCAGCGCAATGGCCTGACCGATCAAAGTGCTACCGGCCAACGGCTCGACTTTCAGCGTGTGCGAACGCCCCCGCCAACACAGCACGCCCAACACCACCCGATCGACTTCGACGTTATCCAGCAGGATTCTGACTTCGCTCTTCCACGGACTGGTGGCCAGGGCTTTGACATTGAAGGGGTGTTCATACGCCACCGCCTCTTCATGGGCCCGCACCCGGGCGCTGACCTGCTGATCCCCGGCGTTGCGCGGCGTGTAGAACAAACTGGCCCAACCACCGCTGCCCGTGGGGACGGTGGGCAACGTGCCCTCAGGGGTGACCCAGTCCACCAGCGCATTGACCACTGGATCGCCGTCGCCGCCGTCCCGCACATGCACCACCTGCACCCGCAACAACACGTTTTCGTTTTCATCCACCACTGGAAACTTGTTGGCCTCGCGCACCTCGCCGATGCGCACCAGATTGCGCGCCAGCGACATGGTTTTTTTCGGCGACGGCAGCAACAGTTTCGAGCACACCAGCGACAGTTCGAATCGACCGTCGAGGCGATCCTCGCTGGTCAGGGTCCATTCCAGATCGCGGCCCGTGACCGGCACCGAAGTTTCCAGCGCCGGGCTGACGGCAACGCCCAGTTGCTCGGCGGCATCACCGCTCCAGCGCAGCTGCATCTCGCTATCCAACAGCATGTGATCCGTCGGCAGCCTCACTTGCAAGGCATACCCGGATCCCCGATTGGGGTAACCGGTCTTTTCCTGCCAGGGTGTCTCGGCGCCTTCGACCACCGACTGCAACGTCTTCCACGGATCGCTCGCCAATACCCGCACCGTCTGGGTGTGGGAAACCACGCCGCTGGCGTAATACAAACTCTCGACCGTCGCTTCGATGTCGAAGTCACCCGCCACCGTGGGCACATAGTCGAAGTAGGCCCAGCCATCGGCGTCGGTCAGGGCGGCACCTTTGACGCCCTGACCGGCCACGGTCCAGTTCACCGTGCGCCCGTCGAGAAACTGACCGGTGTAGTACGACGCCACCTGCACCCCCAGGCGTACGGATTGCTCATATTCCAGCACCGGGTAATACGCCGCTTCCAGCACCTCGCGGAACACCACGCGGTGGTGCCCCAGGGACACGGGAATCGAATACGGTTCGGCGGTGTACTGGTTGACCCATTGCAGCGTCAACAGGTGCGGGCCTTCGTCATCCAGCAGCGGACAGTCAAGGAGCCACGGTTCATCCAGCGGCTGATCGGCCCCCCAATCCGGTTCCGCGCGGATCGCGCCTTGCGGATTGTCTGCCAGGGTCAAGGCCGCCTGGGTACCCAGCCACGGGTGCCCCGCCACCGGCACACACTCCAGACGATGGCGCCAATTGCCGGTGGTCCCCAGGCATAACGGCAACAGGCGGCCGGCGGGCACGACTTGCTCATCCAGCTTCAGGGTTTGCAGTTGCACCGCTGGCAAATGCAGGGCCAGGTTGATGCGGGTGATACACACCTCTGCATTGCCATCTCCACCGGTCGGGCTGTTCACCGTCAAGCGAATCCGATCCTGGCTTTGCAACGGCAGGTCCAGTTCGACTTCGTACTCGATCGGAAGAAATTCCTGTGCCTGCCCACCCGCCAGACGTTCCCTATCTTGCTCCTCGTTCCGCGCAGGGCCGGGCAGCAGTTCAATCTCCATTTTTTTCTCGGGCTGATCAACCATCGCCACCACCACCCGACCCGCACCGTCGTAACGCACCTGGCACAGAAAGCTCAGTACATAGCGGTTCTCGGCGTCCGAGGCCTTGGGCACCACGATCACCTGGCTGACCGAGGCATCCAGGCTGATCCTGAGAAAACGCGTCATTTCGCCGTTGTACATTTCACTGCCAATGGCGACACCCCGCGAATTGGGGGGCTGCTTGAGCCAGCCATTGGCATAGGGCAGCAGGAAGTCACCGTTAAGTACCAGGTTCTGATTGGCCTGAATGACAGGGTTACCCATGGCTGCGCGCTCCCTTGAGGCCGGGCATTTCGTCTATGTTCACCAGGTTTTCCACCGCCAGCCGAAAGCTCGGCTCGCCGCCCTTGGCGGTGTAGCGGATGCGCACAACGACATCGGTCAAAGAGCCCAGCATCGCGCGCTGCACCTCTTTTTTCGGCCAGGGGAAATTCAATTGCCAACGGGAAACGGCACCGGTGTTTTCGAACGGATTGAGCAAGCCTTCATCGGGCCGGATCGCCATCATGCCGTTATCGGCTACCCCCGCCGACAGCGCGATCTGCTGCCCGCTGCGCAGGTTGAACTGCACATCCGCCGGGGCCACCTTGCCATCCGGGTCGTGCAGATACTCGACCGACTGGACCGTTGCCTTGGTGGCGGTCGTGCTGCCAATCTGCTGCAAGGTCCCCCGCACATCCTCGTAAGGTCCGACCAGCACCGGCAGGTCGACCTCCACCGCGTTGATCAGGCGGCAGTAGTCGCCGGGGTGTTCGCGATCGAACAGCAACTGCGTGAGCCTGAACTCCAGCACGCCGGTGTCCTGCAACCTGGCCAGCGCCTCGCTCCAGCTTTTGTGCACTGGTTGCGGGTCTTTGTCGTCGTCGAACAGCCGCCGCAGGGACACCGTCTTGACCCGCTCCAGGCGCCGCTCGAAGGTTTGCAGGTGCCGACGCTCCATGCGCAACAGGTACTCGCGCAACTGTTCACCGGCCGTCAGGCCACAACGGTTGTCGAGCCACACCTGAGGCAAGGCCGGGGCCGAATCGTAATCGCCGGTTTCAGCACTCAGTGACGACTGGGCACTCTGGCACAGGCTGACCACCGCATCGTAGGCCTGGTAGTGCAAAGCCTTGAGCTGGCCCAGCAGCCAGCCGAACAACTCGGCATTGCTCGCGCGTTTTTTCAGGAAGTTGTACACCGTCAGCGCTTGGGCATTGGCGCGCAATGTCTGGTCGAGACTGGACCGGGCCGCGTCCACCGCCAGTTGCTGCGCGGTGATCTGTTCGTCGATGGCCAGCACCTCGGCCTGGGCCTGGTTGCGTTGCAGTTCCCATTCCCGCCGGCGCAGGCGATAGGTTTCGGTCACCGCTTGCTTGTCGGCGTCTGCTTGCTGCGCCGTCGAGGCGACTTCCAGGCCATAGGCCACGGCATAGAGAACGGAACCCGGACGATGGCCGCCATTGGCCACGCCAAAGATGTTCGGCAACGCGTCTATCGCCGCCCCCCCGGCTTGCAGCGCCGTCGACCCCACGTGTAGTTGCTTGGCCAATTGCAGGCTTTCCATCACCTGATATTCCACATCACTGACGTTTTGCTCATACCAGCGGGCATAGGTGTCGGCACGTTCCTGCACCGTGATACGGCTTTGGCGCAGCGCGGCCACTGTCGCCTCCAATTGGGCGATGCTCTGCTCCTGGGCGACCTGGGCGTAGTTGCCCAATTCCACCAGATGGTTCTGCTGCAACTCTTCCTGCTCGGCCCGATCCCGTTGCTCCAGCAGGCGCAGCACCTGGCTGCCGTAGTCTTGCAGCGTCTGCACGGCCCGCAGTGCGACTTCGTACGCCACCCGCCAACGGAAGGCGCCCACGACCAGGCGTCCGCCCATCGGCCGCGGACCGCCCCCCCCGCCGGCGGCCAGGTCGCGCAGCAATTGGTTCGGATCGGTCGGCGGGCTGAACAGCGGAATATCCAGCGGTTTACCGTCCAGCGTCAGGTTACTGCGCAGGTTGAAAAGACGCCGGCCCGGCAGGTCGAACAGGTCGAGCAATTGCCCGTTGATCGGCACCTTGAACGGCCCGTTGGCCAACAAGCCGAGCAAGGGCGGCGCTTCGGCCGCTGGCGGGATGTCGCCCAGGGAAACATTGAGGGTTTTCTCAAACTGTTCCAGCGCCGGGCGCGAACGGCTGTCGTCCAGCAGTTGTCCCAGCGTCCGGGTTTTCCATTGCGTCACCGTCCGCGCCACCGGCGGCTTGCCCATCAGGAACTCGGCTTGCACATAACACAGCTTGGCCGCCACCAGGCTGTCGCGGGTGAGCTGGCGGTAATACCAGTCCCCCCAGGCGATCAGGTTGTTCACGTACTCGGTGAACACCAGAATCTGAAAACGCTGGGGTGCCGAGTAACCGATGGCATCCGGGTCGACGGGCCGTTGGGTTTCACACCCCAGGTTGCCTTCGCCGTCCAGTGGACGGCAGCGCCAGTAGGGCGGTTTGTCGGTGGCTTCCGGGGGTTCGGACACCTCGGCCGGGGCACGCGGGTCGAACAGATAATGCAGCCAGTTCTGCGCTTCCTGAAAGCGATCCTCGGCCCGCAGGCGCACCGCGATCAGATGCGGAAGGTGAAAAAACAGCTCCCAGAACGACAGACCATTGGCACCGTTGAAGGCCCCGTTGGGCTCGTCGAGGGCGGCGGAATCGGGGGGTGGCTCCACCAGGAACTGGGTATCCCAATCGAGCACGGCGTCCACCGACGCGCTGGCGCGCTGCACCAGTTCCGGGCCGAACAGCGAGTTCAGGCGTGCATGGGCCAGGGTGCTCGGCTGTTTGAAGGCAATGAATTGCGCGGCGTTGGCGGTGTTTTTTTCCAGGGCCGGGGGCACGAACCGGGGCAGGTTGGCCATCTTCAGGGTGAATTGGCTCTTGCCGTAAGACGTGTTTGTTCCCTCCAACGTGAACTGCACAGTGCCAACAAAGCCACCCGAATTGCGCTGGATCGTTATCCAATCCGTCGCCCAACCGCCGGTGGGGTTTCCTTCGAAGTCGGCCGTGTCAGGCTTATCACCGGCAGCAGGGTTGAGCAACGTCAACGTAAAAGTGCCACTCGCCGCAGGCAGCGGAGCGGGCTTGCACACCCCTCTGACCACCAATCGGTCCTTGCCAGCGCCGCTATCGCTGAGAAACAACACCTGCAAGCCGTAATAGCTGGTCAATGAACCGGGAGTAATGACTTCGTCGGTGATCTCCGGTTGATTCCCTGCAAACAGCGGATGCTGCACGGTCAAGGTATTGGTGAAGCGATACAGCGCCAGATGAGACAGCCAACAGCCGTCATCCTCCGGAACGGGGCGCATCAACACATCACGGGTCACGAACACGTTAAATTCGCTGTTCTTGCACACGAACATGACGCCCAACACGCCTTTGGGCTGACGTGCATCCACCGTGATCGTGGCGATCAAGCGGGCGTCGACGCTCAAATCCTCTACCGGCTCATCGGTATACAGATTCAACGGTGCCGACCATTGGCCGTTCTGCATCATGAATGCCAGATTGATGTCGAGCTTGTTCGGAATACGCACGACTGACCCATTGTCAACAATCTTGTCCCGCCACTGCGCCCACACCACACACAACCGCCCGTTCCAGAACACCGGGCGAATATCCAGCACCCGATCCCCCGTACCAATCTCCACCGGCAACCATTCCCCCCACGCCACCGGGTTGATGGATTTGCAGTTGGGCTGCAATTCAATCGCGGCCTTGCGCCAGAAATACTGGAACGGCGGCACCCGCTGGCGGCCGATAAAGTAATAGTCGGCGCGGGTGGGCGAAGCACCGTCCATGTAGCTGCTGAGCACCTCCAGGTTGCAGGTCTGCTCGAACCCTTGCAGGTAGCTCTGCAAGGCCCGCTGCACCGAATCGCTGCTGAGCCGGGTCTGGTTCAGATCGTTTTCCAGGGCCTTGAACAGCCCGGTCTTGCGCTGGCGGACAAAGGGGTTGATGAAGTTCTCCGGGTAAATCCCGATCTGGGTCACCGCCGCCCAGTCCGGGTAGTTGTTGTACAGCTCCCAGAGCTTGAGATCCTGCGAATTGAAAATCGCCTTTTTATAACCCGGTTCCAGCTTGCGGTAGGCCGCATGGATGAACTGTTGGGCGCAACTGGTCGCCTCGGCCACCCAGGAACTCTGCACCGGATAGCTGTCGAGCGGGTCCAGGCGCAGCAGTTCGAACAGGTCCTCCGGGGTCCTCAGAAAGTTGAATTTGCCGGTGCCGGTCTTGCCCACTTGCCCGATGCAATACTCGACCAGGGCCAAACGACGTTCTTCAAGCAGACCACCAATATTGTGCTGTGCCATGCTTCTTGCTCCTAAGCCCGTTGGGGCCAAACCGTTATGCGGCCGTCGTCATTCGGCGCCATTGCCGGCAAATTCGATGGGCTCGAACACCACCTTGGTATTGGCGCTTTGGATAATGACGCTGACCTCGAAGCTTCCACCTTCATTACTGGAAAGAAAGGTCCGCACCAGGCCCTCCTGATTGCTGAACCCCTGACCCGGCCGGACAGTCGCAGAGTCTGTATCACTCAGCGCCACCCAGACCCAGTCCACCAACTGGTTTTGGCCAAGGTTGCCGTAACGATCCTTGAGCGTGCCGTAAACCTCGACTTGCTGGCCCAACGGCACCGCCCCTATCGGTGGCTGGGACCTCTCCGCCGGCCTTATCGTCAACGACTTCACATCCGCTATGACGTGAACGGTCTCGGCGTACTTGGGGTCTATCAGATCCAGCCAGTACAACGGCGCCTCGCTCCCCAGAACCTTGCCCAAGTACTGCGCGGTGGCGATGCCGTTCTCGTCGGTCCTGGCCTTCGCGATCGTGCCCAGGCTGGCCTGAAAGTACACATCGACATGGGGAATAACCTTGTCGTCGGGGTCCTTGACCGTCACGGTGAAGGTGATCTTGTCCTCCGGGTTGTTCGCCACCACGTCGACCTTGTCCAGGACACAGTTGATCTTGACGATCTGTTCGGGCGCCTCGTCCCGGTAGGACGTCATCGCCGCACGGGACTCCGTGAGGCTCAGCAAGGCACTTTCCGCAGCAGCCCGATACGCCTCTTTGTCGATTGCCTCCGGTAAACAGCCGACGCGCAACACCGTCGAGGCGTCCATACCGGTGTGCCGCGCCAATACGCGGATGCGCATCAGCAGGTCCAGTTGGGACAGGTTCTTCACCAGGCGTTTGTCGGGATCGATATACGCGACACAGGCCCGCACCTCCTCCACGCTCCAGTCGAAAAACGCGGCCAGACGAATCGAGGCGGCTTTTTGCGCCAGGTCCAGCGCTTCATTGGAGATCTGATCAGGCAGCGCGTTGACCTCGCGCAGGTAATCCAGCAGCTTCCCGGCCGGTTGCTCACTCAGCTCGAAGGCGCGAGTCAATGCCGAAAAGTAATACAGGGCGCGCAGCGAAAAATCGTAAGGGTCGTTCTGACCCAGCCAGGCCTTGTAGCCGTACTGCAAATAGTCCTGCAGCAACGTGGCGCTCAGGTCGAGTTGCAATACCACGTTGCTGCGCTGCCGCACTTCAGCCAGCAGCTTGAACAAGGGGTCGGTTTGGTCATCATTCAACGCGCCTTCCAGCGCGCGCTCGGCCCGTCCCTGCACCTGGCGCAACAGTTGATAAACCGTGCTGTTGGCCCAGACCAGCACACTGGCCACGCGCTCGGCATCCAGGCCGGTGTACACCGCCAGGCTTTCCCGGGCCACCGAGGCCTGGGCGTCACGCGCCTGCAGCAGCACCGCGAGCATGCGCTCGACCAGAACGGCATCCTCCTCGCCGAGGCCATCGTCCACCGCCTTACCCAGTTTTTCCCGGGCGCGCTCCAGATAATCGGCTTCACTGCCGTCAGGGTTGAGCACCAACCCCGAGGCATCCACCAGCGAGCCCAGCAAGTCCAGCCAGTCGGCGCTGGGCAGCGGTGGTACGCCCGCCATCAGCACGGAGGCGTTGCTGAACAGCGCGGCAGGCAGCAGGTTGCGGCACTGTTCGATGAACTGGCGTTCCTGTGCGGAGGCCACGGCCAGCGCCGCCGGTGGCGACACCTGCTGCAACATCCACAGCACTGGCAAGTCGCGATCCCGGCACCAGCCCACGCAAGAATGCAGGGCATAGATCAGGTTCAGCACATCGGGCGCCTCTTCGCCGCTGGCGGTGGCCTTGATCTGTGGGACACCCGCCAGCACATCGACCCACCTGTTGCCGCCCAGAGCGGTCAGCATCAGCACGCCCTCCACCGGGGTGATGCCCAACAGGCGCGGCAACTTCACCAAGCGGAAGAACGCCGAGATGATCGACCGGCTGCGCTTCAATGTGCTGCTCAGGCCATGGGCCCGGGCAATCGCCAGTGCCAGGTAGTGGTAGGTCTTCAGATCGATGCCCAGGCCACTGCACAAGCGGTTGACCGTCAGGTCCATGCCTCCCGGCACCGGGATGATCGGGAAGTCCCCGTTATCCAGGAGCAAGGGAGACTGAAAGGCGCCCTGGTTGTTGAACACCTGGTCGAATTGCGACAGCGCATCGCCCCGGCCGTAGATCGCCATCTCGTCGATAAACACCGCGAAGTCCGGCGCGGTGCAGCCATAGCGCTCGCGCAGTGACTGAAACAAGCCAATGGCTTGCACCGTAGCCTCGCTGATCCACCAAGGGTTGGCGACGTCGCGCTTCTCAGCCTGCATCGCCGCCACCAGCAGCGCGTCCACCTGATCGCAGGGCAATTCCAGCCATTGGTCCAGGCGCACCTTGCGGTTCAACCGGTCGAAAAGTCCAAAATCGGCCCCAGGGATGGCACTCAAACGGTGGAACTTCTGGCCCGCTTCGCTGTAATTGATCGTGACCGCCGGGCTCTTGGCGGCATTGAGATAGACCGAGCCCGAACGCTCGCTTTCGCTCACGCCTGGGGCGGGTGCAGTCGCATACACCAAGACATTTGCCGAGCGTGTCGGGGCGAAATCCCGCGCCGACAACAGCGCCTCGACGCCCCGGGCATCGAGCTTGGTGCGCTCACCGAAAAAGGGCACCTGACTGAGGTTTTGCCAGGAGACATCGGCGGCACCGAAACTGGCCAGGTAAAACTCGTCCCGCCCGTCCTCGGGCACCGCTGATTCCGTCAACAACAGCCGCTGATAAGGCCCCAGTCGCGAGGCGTGGATCAGGGCCCGTTTGGCGTCGCCATTCCAGGCCTTGGGCAGGAGGAAATACGGGAAGGATTCGTCCACCATGTGCACAAAATTCCCCACCGACATCCCGTGATGCCGGGCAACCGCATCCAGGGTGACCCAGTGCTGGTAGTACGGCAGCCCATTGGGGTAGCGCGCGTCGATTAAGGCCTGTTCCAGATCGGCCGCCCCTCCTTCGCCCTTGATAAAGGTCTCGAGCACGGAAACGATGATATCCACCGCCGACACCGACTGATGCACCGCATTGAAATCCACCGCCAAGGCTTTCAGATCCTTGCGCCGATCATGCAGAGGCAGTTTCTTGTCCCCGCCGTCCCCGTCGTCCTTGCCGCTGGGCTCGACGCGGTCGCGGATCCAGCGCAACAGCTCAATGCAGTACGCCACCGGAGAGGTCACGGATTCCAGGGCATCGGGCGGGCACAATGTGTCGAAATCGGTCTGGAACAGTTGCTCGAAACTCGGTCCCTGCACCAGCGACAGCAGCCCGCTCGACGGTGTGCCGGCGAGCGCTCCGGACCCCGTCAGGCTCTGCTCGATAAAACGGCGGCGGACATACGCCGCCAGGCTATTGGCCCGGCGCAGGAACTGCTGCGCGTCATCACGACTGATCCCGTAATCGCGCACCAGCCCTTGCACACCCTGCTCCACCAAGGGAAACACCGAGCCGCCCTGCTCGATGTACGTGCTCAGGTCGGTGTAAGCCGCACGTTGGTTCTCGCCAAACACCTGCTCGAACAATTGCTGGATGGGACGTTGACCGGAATCTGCCATGGCCAGGCTCCTCGAATGGATGCAAGTACCCGAACGGCGGCTAGCCGCGCGGAAAAGTAGGTCTGTATAGTGCGAATCTGCGCCTGGAGAGCAGAAGCGTCTACTGTCAGAAGTGACAGTAGACACGAGCGCTTTTACGGCGCTGGCCGTTAACGCGGCGGTGGCCCGGGGACTTCAAAGCGCTGGCTTTGCACCCAATCGGAAATCGTTGAGCCATCCGCGCCATCGACGATGGTTTGCTTGAAACGGCACCAATTGCCGCCCGCCGACAATCGTCGGACCGACCAGCCTTGCCAGCCTTGGGTGCTGACAGTCAGCGCCGGCGCCCACACGTACTCGGGGTTGTACCAGCTCGTTACCTGGCCGGTGCCCCGCCGGCCCTGGCCGCTGAAGTTCACGGGCTCCGCGACCCAGCGCCCCGCCTGCGGCGTATCGATCACCGGCGAGTAGCTGCCCAATACAACCGGTTGCCGAGCGCAGCGATCGGATTCAAACCCGTCCAACGAAGCCACCGCCACCAACGCCTGAGCACCAGCGGGTTGCGTGAGCGTCACGGCCACCGACCAGGTGCGATCCTCCAGCACCGGCGTACTGCCGAGCACGGTGTGTGCGGCATCGTCCAGGCTGATCGTGATCGTGTCCCCCGGCTCGCCGAAACCGGACACCACCGTGACGCGCCCGATCTCCCCGTCCTTGACCGGGGTTTCAATCCAGGGCGCGTCGGGCACCACGTCGCAGGTCACCGGCGAGCTTTCGCCGGACGCCTCCTTCTGCGCCTCCATGGTTTGCCGGGCCTGTAGCGTGATCACTCCCACCGGCAGGTTCACCGCACCTTCCCAACAGCCGTCGAAGCCGACCGGCACTTCCATGAGCAACAAGTCCTCGCGCCCCACCTCCCACACCTGGACCTTCGCGCCGGGCGTTCCCTTACCGGCAATCGTCGCCGCGCGCGGTACCTGGCCGCCCGGCAGCGGCACCGTGAACACCGGGGGCATCAGCACCACCATCACCGCGACCGGGTCGCTGAGTTCGGAGGGCCGACCGCCCCGGAACTGCTGTGCATCGAGGATTCGGCGGCCGAAGGCCAGGCCTGTGAGATCGATATGCCACGCCCCCCCACTCATCGGCGTTGCAGGCCCCGCCTCAATACCGTCGACGCGCAGCTGCATCGTCGCCCCGTTGGTGCTGTCTGTGCCGCACACCCTCAGGTCACGTGCCACTTCTGCCCCGTGCACGGGTTCGATGATGACGGGTTTACTCAACATCCCCACCTCGAACGTACGCCGTGCCGGGGGCGAAGTTTGTTGTGCCATGGTCTGGGTGACCGTCACCGTATGGGTCACGCCGGGAGCAAACTTGTCGGGGTGTCGAAAGCACCACTGGCCATCGCTCATGACGGGGCTGTAGGGCGCCGGGCTGTTGCTGAACACCAGTTCGACCTGCGCCCCCGGCCAGCAGGTGCCGCTAACGATGGGCGACAACTCGTCGTCTACCACGCCAGTGATAACGGGTGGTAGTGGCGGGATCGTCACCTCGACCGCCACCAGCCCCGGCGACACCTGGCCGTCCAGTTGCTGCTTGAATTGCACCTGTCGTTTCCACGTTGGGCCCCAGTCCGTCGTCGGCCTGCTCGACCAGATCCCGCCTATGACCGGGGCGTCGGGCGCGGCTCTGTCACCGTTGGCGAACGTGATGAGTACCGTTGCCCCCGTCATTCCCCTGCCGAAAAAACTCGGTATGTACTGTTCGTAGGTGAAGCTAACGTCCGTGGGATCAGGTACGGGATCCTCCACTATCGAGACATCAAATTCCGAAGGCTGCGAAGGGATCCAGCCACTGGCGTTGTCAGTCACCTTCTGGATGGCCGACAGCCTGTAGACACCCAGCGGCCAGCTGCCAGCGGTCGTTGCCCAAGTGCCGTTGCTCACCGTCACGGCAGGCGGTGGCGAGGCACCGTCGGGACCGCTGATCACGGTGATTTCCACCGTAGCGCCGTCGTAACCGGGACCGGAGAACCTCACGCCATGGTTAACTTGCGGTGTGACGGCAATGTTGATGAGCCGAAATGGCCGGACCTTGAAAAGACGTTCCGTACCCACGGTCCCCACCCGACCGTTGATCGTCTGTCGCGCAACAATCGAATGCATGCCGGGCGCAAAAGAGATGAAGGTCCCCCAATTATTCGTTGGCAAAACAAGGGCGGAACCCACTTCGCAGTAATCGAAGTCCGTGAGAATCTGCACCTTGGCGGAATAGTCGCCACGCCGTCCACTGACCCAGGTCAGCATGTCTTGCGTTGAGTCGACCTCAGGTTGATTGATCTGCGGCGCTGGCAACGCCAGTCGGATCGAAAAGGTGACGCGGTCGCTGGGTATCTCATACCCATCAACCCCTACCGCCACGGCAATAATCGTATGCGTGCCTTCACCGAGCACCACCGAACACCCCCAAGGGCCACCGGGCAAGAGGAGCGGGTAGGTGACGCCCAATGGAATTGCGATGTCGTCGGCATCAAGTTTGCGAACGTGAATGAAGACGGGTACCAGAATGCCGCCGGTGACCGCGAACCTGGAACTTGTCTCCACCGAGCCATTCACCGGGTAGGAGATATGAATAGCGGGAGCATGAGTGTGTTCGCCTGTAGTGCCTTCGTCTTCGCTGGCCATGAATGCCGCTCCGCTCAACCCGTTCGTAGTACGCACTGTTTTACGACGAATGCGCGGGGCTTCCTACCTGTAATAACTGACAGTTCAGACGAACGGTCCTGCGGACTTTTCCCACATTTTTTGAGGCCTACGAAGCGTTGCGCCGTTGCCTACAAGCCCCTCGGAATCGGCCGGCTTGTGCACTTTTGGCCTGACCCGTAATTTGATCCGTGTCGCTGATTGGCAGCGGCCGGATTCAGTCGACCGGGAGGTGAATGCGAAGGTGAAAAGCCTGTCAGACGGTCGGGATGTCCCTATCCCCCTTCCTGAACGTTATGACGGCTGCGCCGGTTTTCTCGCATTCCCTTCCGGCCGACTGCCCCGTGGATGGACGCAAAGCCACCGCACCTGGCGATGGCGATTTAGTAATTGAACGAGATGGGGTTGTTGCGGGTGAAGAAGCCACTGGAGAATGAGCCGGTGATCTGCGCGACCCAAGTTTCAGCGCTGCCCTTGCAGGCGCAAGGCCCGCCCGCGATGGCGATTTCGAGCCCGCCATCGCTGTAGGAGCAAGGCTTGCCCGCGATGACGATTTCGAGCCCGCCATCGCGGCCAAGCCTTGCACCTACAGGGGACCGATAGACACCGCCGACATCAGGCAGAAGCAGGCAACGGCTGAAAACTGAAGTACTGCCTCAACGCACTCACCAATTGCCCATACTCCGGCGGAGCCCGTTGCAGGCTGAACCCGGCGTCATAGTGGTGGGGCGTGGCGTCTTCATGGCACCACAAACAACTGCCGCACACATCAATGATCTGCGTGCAGCCGTCGCTGGCGGGAATCTTCAGGCGCAAGTCAAAATCAGCGCCAATCATCATCGGCAACTGACTGATCAGCATCAGTCCGTCCTCGGACACATTGCCGAGAAAGCCGATGGGTTTGTCGGTGACGCTGTTGAACACTTTCAGAAAATACGGCAGTTGATGCCGCTCGATCCGGCGGTCAGTAAACATGCTGAATTCACTACGCAAGGCTCTTAAGCAGAGCCGCACTAATGCTTCGGAACGGGCCTTCTGCTTTATAGATGCAGGATGGGCACGCTCTCCCCGCTTCCGGTGTGACAGTCCATCCAGACCGCTGCCACTTTTACCGCTGCCAGTCGCAGGTGTTGCGTCGGTTCAGAGGAAAAGGCCCTGAAGCCGATTTATTCGACTATAGCTGAACCTGTACACCCGGCCAGCCTTTGTATGAGATCTGTCATCAGAAGCGGGTTGGTCGCACAACCGGCGCGCTGCGGGTCGGATAGTGGCCAAGGGATTCCAGGGTTTCCAGGCGCGCACGAGCGCGGTAGGCGTATTCGCTTTGCGGGTACGACGCGATGATGTACTGGTACGTCTGGGCCGCGTCGATAAACAGCTTCTGCCGTTCCAGGCACTGGCCGCGCATCATCGACACTTCCGGCTGTACATAACGGCGCGCACGGCTGGCGCGGTCGACCTTGGACAATTCGAGCATCACCTGCTCGCAATTGCCCCGGTCATAGGCGCTGTAGGCGTTATTCAAATGATGGTTCATCGACCAACGGGTGCAGCCCGTGACGCTGAGGGCAATGACGGCTATGAGCGCAAATCGCATGAGGGTTCTCCTGTCTTGAGCTCTGTATCGACCCGTCGGCGGAAATCTTCAGGCTGCCTGTAACCAAAAGTATTCGTTTCAAGAAACAAACGAATAAGTAGTGCATCCGAACAATGACTACATCCAAAGACCATAGTAGCCTCACTCAGCGCTTGAACTCAGGAGTCTATGCATGTCCGTCCGTCGCACCAAAATCGTCGCTACCCTTGGCCCGGCCAGTAACTCGCCGGAAGTTCTCGAACAGCTGATTCTGGCTGGCCTGGACGTCGCCCGCCTGAACTTCTCCCACGGCACCCCCGACGAGCACAAGGCTCGCGCGAAGCTGGTGCGTGACCTCGCCGCCAAGCACGGCCGCTTCGTCGCCCTGCTGGGTGACCTGCAAGGCCCGAAAATCCGTATCGCCAAATTCGCCGGCAAGAAGATCGAGCTGAAGATCGGTGATCAATTCACCTTCTCCACCAGCCATCCGCTGACCGAAGGCAACCAGCAAGTGGTCGGCATCGACTACCCGGACCTGGTCAAGGATTGCGGCGTGGGCGACGAGCTGCTGCTCGACGACGGTCGCGTGGTAATGCGCGTCGATACCGCCACCGCCACCGAACTGAATTGCACCGTGCTGATCGGCGGTCCGCTGTCGGACCACAAAGGCATCAACCGTCGCGGCGGTGGCCTGACTGCCCCGGCCCTGACTGAAAAAGACAAGGCCGACATCAAGCTCGCCGCCGAAATGGAAGTCGACTACCTCGCCGTGTCCTTCCCGCGCGACGCTGCCGACATGGAATACGCCCGTCAACTGCGCGACGAGGCCGGCGGTACTGCCTGGCTGGTGGCGAAGATCGAACGCGCCGAAGCCGTGGCCGACGACGACACCCTCGATGCCCTGATCAAAGCCTCCGACGCTGTCATGGTTGCCCGTGGTGACCTGGGCGTGGAAATTGGCGACGCCGAGCTGGTGGGCATTCAGAAGAAAATCATTCTGCATGCACGCCGCCACAACAAGGCGGTGATCGTCGCGACCCAGATGATGGAGTCGATGATCCAGAACCCGATGCCGACCCGCGCCGAAGTGTCCGACGTGGCCAACGCCGTGCTCGACTACACCGACGCCGTGATGCTCTCGGCTGAAAGTGCTGCCGGTCTGTACCCGCTGGAAGCCGTGCAAGCGATGGCGCGCATCTGCGTCGGCGCTGAAAAGCACCCGACCAGCAAGACCTCCAGCCACCGCATCGGCAAGGTCTTCGAAAGCTGCGACCAGTCCATCGCCCTCGCGGCCATGTACACCGCCAACCACTTCCCGGGCGTGAAGGCGATCATCGCGTTGACCGAAAGTGGCTACACGCCGCTGATCATGTCGCGCATCCGTTCTTCGGTGCCGATCTACGCGTTCTCCCCGCACCGCGAAACCCAGGCCCGCGCCGCCATGTTCCGTGGCGTCTACACCGTGCCATTCGACCCGGCGTCCTTGCCACCTGAGCAAGTCAGCCAGGCCGCGATCGACGAGTTGCTGAAACGCGGCGTCGTGGAAAAAGGCGACTGGGTCATCCTGACCAAGGGCGACAGTTACCACACCATCGGCGGCACCAACGGCATGAAAATCCTGCACGTTGGCGATCCGATGGTCTGAGTGACCGGTTGCTGAAAATCAAAAGCCCCGCCCTGTGAATGGCGGGGCTTTTTGGTTTCTGATCTGGGGGATGTGGTGCCTGGGCCGGCGCCTTCGCGGGCAAGCCTGTTGGGGTCCAGTTTTTTTGGACCACTCCGTAGGAGCTTTAGGCCGCCTGCTGCTCAAAAAGCGCAGGCGGCAGGTTATTCGATGCGGTGTGGCAGCGGCGATGGTTGTAGTGCGACACGAAGTCGATCACATCCTTTTCCGCCTCAAGGTGATTCTGATAGCCATTTTCTGGCATCCAGTCGTGCTTCAACGTTCTGAAATAACGCTCTACCACCGCGTTATCCCAACAGTTACCGCGACGACTCACGCTGTGGACGATTCGGCATTGCGCCAGACACGCTGAAAATCGCTCAGAGGTGTACTGACAGCCCTGGTCTGAAT
Source organism: Pseudomonas sp. Emmai (assembly GCF_055179735.1). Lineage (NCBI taxonomy): Bacteria > Pseudomonadati > Pseudomonadota > Gammaproteobacteria > Pseudomonadales > Pseudomonadaceae > Pseudomonas > Pseudomonas sp. Emmai. The sequence goes on from NZ_CM143685.1 coordinate 5,808,437, forward strand.
GAAACAACAGCTCAGGCATTGGGTGGCGCAGTGCTACTGCCAATTTCAGTGCTTTGATCGACAGGTCCGTGTCGGCGGTTCTTGAACAAGCCCACCCCACAATCCGGCGTGAAAACAAATCCATCACTACGGCTAGATATAACCAGCTATCCCTCACTTTGATGTAAGTGATATCGCCGGCCCAGAGCGTGTCTGGCTGGACCGGATTAAAGCGACGATCAAGTATGTTCGGTGCCGTGATACTTGGTTTGGTGGCGCGACGATAGTGGGCGTAACGCGGCCGGCGCCTGGTTAAATCAAGGGTCTTTATCAAGGAGCGCATGCGGTGACGTCCGATAGAAATACCTTCTTTCCTCAACTCCTTGGAAAGCCCTCGGGCCCCTAAAGCTTCGCGATGCTCGGTATGCACCGCACGAATCGTCATCTCCAAACCACTCTCGATAACACGAGGCGGCTTGGGTTTACGTTGCGCGTAATAGCTACTGCGGGCCAAGCCTAAGACCAGACACGTGCGTCTAATCGACCCTGCCCCTCTAGCGCCGTCAATCACTTGGTTCGACTGAACAGAACCTTCAGATGAGAGGGCAATTGCTTTTTTAATACCTGGTTCTCTGCTTCGACCAGTGCCAATTTTGCCTGTAACGACTCAATCAGCTCCTGGTCCTGCGGCCGAGAGGGTTGTGAAATCCCCGCATGCTCCCGACGCCAGAGCAGAACCCATCGGCGTAGAGCTGTGGGTCCAATTCCCGTTAGCTTGCAGGCTTCAGGTATGGAGCAATTCATCTCCACAACCAAGCGAATGGCTTCCGCTTTTGCCCCAGTATCAACGATCCGATATCCCATGATGCTTCCTTAGGTAGATGCTCCTACATCATGGTCCAAAAACATTGAGCCACAACAGCCTCGCTCCTACAGAGGGGGACGCATTCCAAATATTGATGATCGTTCCCACGCTCCGCGTGGGAATGCAGCCCGGGACGCTCCGCATCCCAAAGAGCCGAACGCAGAGCGTCCGTTGAGGCATTCCCATGCAGAGCGTGGGAACGATCACTCAACGCCGGTTGATAAACCCCGACAACGCCGCCAGCGCTTCCGGCGAGCGCAGCCGCTGGGTAAACAACGCGCCCTCCTCCTCGATCACTTGGCGAATCAATGCCCGGTCCGGCGCTTTCATCAATTGCTTGCTGATGCGTACGGCTTCAACAGGCAATGCTTCAAACTTCAACGCCATCTCCCGCGCCTTGGCCAGCGCCGCTTCGCCACTGCCCAGCGCTTCGGTGGCAATGCCCCAGGCCGCCGCTTGTTCACCGCTGAAGCCTTCGCCCAGCAGCAACAATTCCGCCGCTTTGGCGTGGCCGAGCAAACGCGGCAGGATCAGGCTGGAGCCGAATTCCGGGCACAACCCGAGATTCACGAACGGCATGCGCAAACGTGCGTCGCGGCTGATGTAGACCAGATCGCAGTGCAGCAACAACGTGGTGCCAATCCCCACCGCCGCCCCGGCCACGGCGGCGATCACCGGTTTGCGGCAGTCGAGCAGGTTGAGCATGAAGTGGAACACCGGGCTGTCGAGACTGCTCGGCGGTTGCTGGAGGAAGTCGGAGATGTCGTTGCCGGCGGTGAAACACTCGGCGCTGCCGGTGATCAGCACGGCGTTGATTTGCGGGTCGCTGTCGGCGTGTTTCAGGGCTTCGGCCAGGTGGCTGTACATGGCGCGGGTCAGGGCGTTTTTCTTGTCGGGGCGGTTCAGGCGCAGGGTCAGCAGACCGCGTTCGCGTTCAATCTGGATGGCATCGGGCATGGCGGGTCTCGCGTCGTTAAACGATCAGCGCTCAACCACGGGGCAGGAACACGTCGGCCAGCAGTTGATTGCGCGGCAGTCCCGCCAGGTACAGGCGCCGGGCAAAGGCGTCGACGCTGTCGGGGCCACCGCAGAGTAAGGCCAGGGTTTGCCGGGAAACAAGCCGCAGTTGCGCCAACGCCTGGGGCAACTCGGCCGGGGTCCAGAGTTCGACCGTGAGGTTTTCGCGGCCGGCGGCCATGGCTTGCAGGGGTTTGGCCAGATAGTGCTCGTCGGCGTCATGGGCCAGGTGAATGACGCGGATGGCGCCCTGGTGATCCTGACGCAAGGCTTCACGCAGCACACCGAACAACGGCCCCAGCCCAGTGCCGGCGGCCAGCAGCCACAGGGGCCGGGTGTGCCAGTCGGCGTCGTAATGCAAGGCGCCGCCGCGCAGTTCGCCCAGGCGCAGGGTGTCGCCAATCTGCAACTGACGCGCGGCGTCGCTGAATTCGCCGGGCTGGCGGCAATCGAGGTGGAATTCCAGGAATCGGTCTTCGTCCGGCAGGCTCGCCAGGGAATACGGGCGCGCCACGTGACCGGCCCACAACACCAGATGCTGGCCGGCGCTGTAGCGCAATGGCCGCTGAGTGGTCAGGCGCAAGCGCAGCACATGCGCGCTGAGCCAATCGACGGCCGCGACCTCGGCCGGGCGCCCGTCCTGTTGCGGATCAAACGTGTGCACCTGCAAGTCTTCGATCACCGAACACTGACAGGCCAGACGCCAACCTTGCTGGCGTTGTTCCGCGCTCAAGGCATCGGGGCGGCTGTCGGCGGGCAGGCCTTGCACGCATTGCACCAGGCACGCATGACAACTGCCGGCGCGGCAACTGTAAGGCACGGAGACGCCGTTCTGATTCAGGGCATCGAGCAGGTTGCTGCCCGCCGCCACCGACCATTGGCGTTCGCCGACCCGGACCTCAGGCATCGATGTTCTCCCACGCCGCCGCGCAACGATTGCGGCCGTCACGCTTGGCCCGGTACAGCGCCTGGTCGGCCCGTTGCAGGGCGTCGTCGAGGTCGTCGCCCAGTTCCAGCAGGGTCATACCGGCGCTCAGGCTGAGGTTGCTGACGCTCAGGCCGAACAACTCGACATCGGTGAAAGCAATGCGCAGGCGTTCGCAACAAGAGGTCAGGCGCTCGGCATCGCAGTCGGGCAGCAACACCACGAATTCTTCGCCGCCGTAACGGGCCAGCACATCGCCGTCGCGCAGGCAGGCCGTGGCCACCCCGGCGAAGGCTTGCAACACCTGGTCGCCGGCGGCATGGCCGTGTACGTCGTTGATGCGTTTGAAGTGGTCGAGGTCGATCAGCGCCAAACCGTGGACCACGCCAGCGTCCATCGCATTCAGCTCCCGGGAAGCCAGGCGCAGGAAGTGACGGCGGTTGAACAGGCCGGTGAGTTCGTCGGTGGCGACGAGGTCTTCGAGCTGGCGCATCATCCCGCGCAGGGTGTCCTGGTGCGCTTGCAAGGCGAAGCGGCGCTGGCGCATCAGTTGGCGCGAGGCCTGGACGTATCGGGCGTAAAGCACCAGCCACACTAGCACGATAAACAGCACGCACACCTGCAACAGCGCCAGGGCCGGGTCGGCCAACTGGAAGTGGTAGCCCTCCCACAGCGTGATGGCGCTGAAACTGAAGAACACCAGCAACGCGCAACGGACAAAGGCCCGACGCGAGAGGTGGAACAGGCCGAACAGCAAAATCAGGATATAGAAGACCAGGAACGCGCCGCGGGCTTCGTCCAGGTGAGAGATGAGCCAGGTTTGCCAGCCCAGGCCCAGCAATACCTGGACTTCGGTCAGGCTGGGGTCGGCGAAGCGCAAATTGCAGCCGCTGTAGAACACCGCGAACAGCGCCGCCTGCGTGATGACCACCATTGCGCTGCCAATCGCGACACTGGCCAGGGGCGCATCGAAGTGCCCGGTGAAAAACGCCAGCCACAGCAGCAGCAATGCCAGGGCATAGGTGCCGGCCGCGAGGGCAAAACGTTTGAGCAACAGGCGCTGGATGGCGTTATGGGTCAATCGTTGACTCACCAAAGGAAAAGAGGCTGAAAGAGTGTCCTACTCTACAGGCCGATGGCCACTTTAGTGGCGCGACCGATAAATGACCATTCAATTTTGGAAGCGGAAAACTGGCGTCAAAAGCATGGCCCGCTTGACTCCTGTTTATGGGCATAACCGCCTCTGTGGCGAGGGAGCTTGCTCCCGCCGGGCTGCGAAGCGGCCCCTCTCCTTACCTGAAAAGAGGGGGAGCGCTTCGCACTCCAGCGCAAGCAAGCTCCTTCGCCACAGGTCAACTCCGACCAAAAGCCAATGTGTACCCGCCAGCGAGCCGCGTTATACTGCCGCGCCTTTTTAGCGTCGCGCCAGCAGCCCCGGCGTGCCAGAGGATCAGCTACAAGTCTCAAGTTTCAAGCCGCAAGCTGAAGCCGTTCGCGTACTGCTTGGAACTTGCAGCTTGAAACTTAAGGCTTGTAGCTGCCCCATAGAATGTTCCCGTCTTTTAGAGGAGCGCGACTCATGACCGTGATCAAGCAAGACGACCTGATTCAGAGCGTTGCCGACGCCCTGCAGTTCATTTCTTATTACCACCCCGTTGATTTTATCCAGGCGATGCACGAAGCCTACCTGCGCGAAGAATCGCCAGCGGCCCGTGATTCGATGGCGCAAATCCTGATCAACTCGCGCATGTGCGCCACCGGCCACCGTCCGATCTGCCAGGACACCGGCATCGTGACCGTGTTTGTCCGTGTGGGCATGGACGTGCGTTGGGATGGCGCCACCATGAGCCTGGACGACATGATCAACCAAGGCGTGCGCCAGGCGTACAACCTGCCGGAAAACGTCCTGCGTGCCTCGATCCTCGCCGACCCGGCGGGCGCTCGCAGGAACACCAAGGACAACACCCCGGCCGTGATCCACTACTCCATCGTTCCGGGTAATACCGTGGAAGTGGACGTAGCGGCCAAGGGCGGCGGTTCCGAGAACAAGTCGAAGATGGCCATGCTCAACCCGTCCGACTCGATCGTCGACTGGGTTCTGAAGACCGTTCCGACCATGGGCGCCGGCTGGTGCCCACCGGGCATGCTTGGCATCGGCATCGGCGGCACCGCCGAGAAAGCCGCCGTCATGGCCAAGGAAGTGTTGATGGAATCCATCGACATCCACGAGCTGAAGAAGCGCGGCCCGTCCAACCGTATCGAAGAGATGCGCCTGGAGCTGTTCGAGAAGGTCAACCAACTGGGCATCGGCGCCCAGGGCCTGGGCGGCCTGACCACCGTGCTCGACGTGAAGATCATGGATTACCCGACCCACGCCGCGTCCCTGCCGGTGTGCATGATCCCGAACTGCGCCGCCACCCGTCACGCGCACTTCGTGCTCGACGGTTCCGGCCCGGCCTCGCTGGAAGCGCCACCGCTGGACGCCTACCCGGAAATCGTCTGGGAAGCCGGCCCGTCGGCCCGTCGCGTCAACCTCGACACCCTGACCCCGGAAGACGTGCAGAGCTGGAAGCCGGGCGAAACCGTCCTGCTCAACGGCAAGATGCTCACCGGTCGCGACGCCGCGCACAAGCGCATGGTCGAGATGCTGAACAAAGGTGAAGCCCTGCCGGTGGACCTGAAAGGTCGCTTCATCTACTACGTCGGCCCGGTTGATCCGGTGCGCGAAGAAGTGGTTGGGCCTGCCGGTCCGACCACCGCGACGCGGATGGACAAGTTCACCCGTCAGATCCTCGAGCAAACCGGCCTGCTGGGCATGATCGGCAAATCCGAGCGCGGCCCGACTGCGATCGAAGCGATCAAGGACCACAAAGCCGTGTACCTGATGGCAGTGGGCGGCGCGGCTTACCTGGTGGCGCAAGCCATCAAGAAATCCCGCGTCGTGGCTTTCGCCGAGCTGGGGATGGAAGCCATCTACGAGTTCGACGTCAAGGACATGCCGGTGACCGTTGCGGTGGATAGCAAAGGTGAATCGGTGCACATCACCGGTCCTGCCATCTGGCAGAAAAAGATCAGTGAAAGCCTGGCGGTAGAAGTGCAGTAAGCACTAACACCTCCAAAAACGGCCGGGTCATCTCCCCAGATGACCCGGCCGTTTTTTTTTGCCCATCCCCCACCTGTGGGAGATCGGTATAAACAGTCATCCCCTGCAACCCAATCAATCTAAAAATCCCGCCCCCACCTGTCAGATCTGACAGGTTACGCCGCCCCGGCAACTTGATAGCGTTGACCCACACCGAAACCCTTTGCCGAACACCGGGATCCGCCCCATGGACGATCACGCTTCGCTGAGCATCACCACGCCCTCCATTGCCCGCACCGCGTCCATTGCCATGGTCGGCAAAAGCGGCTCGGTCGGTTTCACCGGCAGCGCGTCATTCGAATTGCCGCTGCCCCTGTCGGCCGGGCGCGGTTTCGATCCCAACCTGTCGCTGGGCTATGACAGCCAGGCCGGCAACGGACCGTTCGGGATTGGCTGGGGGTTGAACAGCGGTGCCATTTCCCGACAGACCAACAAGGGCGTGCCGCGCTACCAGGACGACGATGTGATGATCGGCCACGACGGCCAGCAGTGGCGCCCGGAACGGGATGCCCAGGGGCAGATCACGTCCAGGAGCGAAACCCATTACCGGGGCGTGCCCGTGGGCTCACACACGGTGGTGCGTTATTTCCCCCGCATTGAAACCACCTTCGCGCTGATCGAGTTCTGGCGCTCCAGTGCCAACCCGCAGGGTTTCTGGCTGATACACGACACCGACGGCAGCCTGCACCTGTTCGGCAAAGCCGATACCGCGCGGGTGGCCGATCTGAACGACCTGCAACGCGTTACGTCCTGGCTCATACAGGAAAGCCTGAGTGCCCACGGCGAGCACATCGCCTACGAGTACAAAGCCGAGGAAGCCTCACCGGCGCCCCATGACTACCGGGCCCAGCGTTACTTGCAACGGGTGCTCTACGGCAACGCCGCAGCCAGCAGCCACTTGTATGGCTGGACCGAGCCACCGCCCTCGCCGGCGTGGCATTTCCATCTGCTGTTCGACTACGGCGAACGCACCCTGGACCGGGAACAGAAACCCACCTACGAACCCAAGACCCCGTGGCCAGTGCGCAGCGATCCGTTCCACACCTACGGCAACGGCTTTGAAGTCGGCACCCGACGCTTGTGTCATCAGGTGCTGATGTTCCATCACTTCCCCCGGGAACTGGGGGCGAACCCGGTGCTGGTGCGACGGCTGCTGCTGGAGTACCGCGCCACGTCCCTGGGCTACAACCAGTTGGCGGCCGCGCACTATCAGGCCTGGGACGCCAGTGGCGCGGTGGAAAACCGCCCGCCCCTGGAGTTCGACTACTCGGCGTTCGCCCCCAATACCCAACCGGCGCCCTTGTTGCCCTTCGATAACATGCCCGGCCTTGAGGATGGGCAACGCTATCAATCCGTCGATCTGTTTGGCGAGGGCTTGCCGGGTTTTCTGTGCCGCTACGACCAGGCCTGGTTCTACCGCGAGCCGTTGCGCGATGAGTCCGGCGACGATGACATCACCTACGGCCCATGGACCGAACTCAGCCAGATCCCCCGCGCCGACAGCCGTAAACCGGTGCAGCAAACCCTCACCGACCTGACCGGTGACGGGCGCCTGGACTGGGTCATCGCTCAACCGGGCCTGAGCGGTTTCCACACCCTGAACCCGGACCGCAGCTGGTCAGGCTTCATCCCGTTCAGCGCGTTTCCGGCGGAGTATTTCCACACCCTGGCGCAACTGGGCGACTTGAGCGGCGACGGCCTCAGCTCCCTCGCGCTGATCGGCCCCAGGAGCGTGCGCCTGTACGCCAACCGTCGCACCGACGGTTTCGCCAAGGCTGAGGAGGTGCCCCATCTGCCGGACGACGACCGCTTGCCGTTGTTCAGCGATGCGCCGACTGAACTGGTGTTCCTGGGCAACATGCTGGGCAGCGACATGAGCGAGTTGTGCCGCATCCGCCACAACGAAATCAAATGCTGGCCGAACCTGGGTCACGGGCGTTTCGGCCAGGGTTTCGTGATGAGCGCCCTGCCCTTCAGCTACCACGAATTCGATGCCGCCCGCGTGCGCATTGCCGACCTCGACGGCTCCGGGGCACCGGCGCTGATTTACCTGAAGTCCGACGGTTTCGACATCTACTTCAACCGGGGTGGCAATGGTCTGGAGCAGACACCAGTCCAAGTCTCCTGGCCCGAAGGTGTGCGCTACGACAACCATTGCCAGGTGACCCTCGCCGACCTGCAAGGCCTGGGCTGCGCCAGTCTGATCCTGACAGTGCCACACATGAAACCCCGGCACTGGCGCTATGACTTTGTCAGCGCCCGGCCGTACCTGCTGAGTGCCAGCAACAACAACATGGGGTGCAGCACGCACGTGAAGTACCGCAGCTCGGCGCAGGAGTGGCTGGATGAAAAACGGCAATTGCATAACCGCAAAATGCTAGCGATGTCGTACCTGCCATTCCCGATTCAAGTGGTCAGCAAACAGCAGCAAAAGGACGAAATCACCGGCAACGTGCTCACCCAATCCCTCAGCTACAGCCAGGGTTACTACGATGGTATCGAGCGCGAGTTCCGGGGTTTCGGCCTGGTGCGCCAGACCGACAGCGAAGCCGTGCAGACTGAAGACGACATCGGCTTCACCGCCCCGGCGCTGGCCTGCACCTGGTTCCATACGGGCCGCAGCGTGGACATGCCGCGAGACGGTTATTTCGCCCAGGACCCGGACGCCCAACCCTTGGGCGATACGCTGTTCTGTCGCTACCACGCCAGCGACGCCTTCGATGAACCGGTGCCCCCGGACGCAGCCACCGCCCGTGCAATCGCCCGGGCCCTCGCCGGCGCAGTGTTGCGCACGGAAACCTATGCGCTGGACGACACCCTGCCCTACCAGGTTGAGGAGTACCGCTACAAAGTCCGTGAATTGCGGGGCATCGACGCTCACCCGCCCCACGGCAGCCTGTTCGCTGCGCCGCTGGAACAAATCAGTTACCAGTACGAACGCTTTATCGACGACCCGCTGTGCCGCCACGACATCACCCTGAGCCAGGATGCGTTCGGCCAGCCGACCCATGCCCTCACCGTCCACTACGCCCGGCGCAAGACCGAACTCGACGCACCGCCCTTCGATGACCCGGACGAACAAGCCTGGTGGCGCGACGCCCACGACCCGCAGCAACAGTCTTACTACCTGAGCGAAACCCGCGCCGAATTCATTCACCTGACCGACCCGCAAGGCTGGCGCGTGGGGCTGCCCTATCGCCAGCGCGGCAACGCCTTGAAGTTGCCCAAAGGCGCGTTGCCCACGGGGCTCAATCCCGGGCAAATCAGCTACGAATTACTGCTTGAGCATCACGCCAGCCCGGCGTGGAACAGCGCGCGGGAATTGACGAGGCAAGCGCTGCAGCGTTACCTCAACACCGCAGACCGCTCCGTGCGGCCCGATGGCAGCGCCGACTTCGAAGCCCTGGCCGCGCCCCAGGAAATCGCGCAATTGGACAAGACCGCGCTGGACGCCTACAACACCCTGCCCCCGCCCTTCGATATCCGGGTCGAGCTGGTGAAGATCGGCTATGTGCACATGCCGTTGTTCCTTGAGCCGGACGTCGATGAAGACCAGCGCAAAAACCTTTGGTCGGCCCGCTACGGGTTTGCCGAATACGCCGACCTGGCCGGCTTCTACAAGGTGCGCAAGTACAACGAGACCTTGAGCCACGGCGTCACCCAGGCCAGCTATGACTCCTACCACCTGGCGATCACCGAGGTCACGTTGCCGGACGGCTGCACCACCCGCGCCGAATACGATTACCACGCGCTGCAACCGCTGCGCCTCATCGATGCCAACGACAACATTGAGGAAGCGCTGTACGAACCGTCCGGCCAGCCGCTGGCCGTCAGCTTCTACGGTACGGAAAACGGGGTGCCCGTCGGGTTCAAGCCGCTGAGCGAGTACGTTCGGCCCGCATCGTCGCTGCCGGCCCCGGCCATCGATAACCCCGAGGCAGCCCTGCAAAAAGCCGCCAGCGTCCTGCGCAAGGACTTGTTCAGCTGGATGGGCCAACTCCCCGGCGCCACCCACCAGACCGCCGCCTGGCTCGCCGGCTGGATCGCCGACGGTTACGTGCTGCCCAGCCTGCACATCCGCGCCAGCGCCCGCACGCGACTGGCCCGGCTCAAATCGCGCACCGCCGCCGAACAAACGCTCAAGGAACTGATCGCAGCGACACCCCGTGAACCGGTGCACAGCGTGATCCTCAGCGCCGACCGCTACCCCGATGACCCGTTGCAGCAGATCCAGATCAGCAAGGCCTGCGTGGACGGTTTCGGCCGGGCGCTGCAAACCCAGCAAAAGGTCGAGCCCGGCCTGGCCTACAGCGCCAATGCCAACCTCGAATTGGAGGTGGTGGACGGCCAACCGCTGGAGAAACCGGCCGACCCGCGCTGGCGCATCAGCGAACGGGTGGAATACAACAACAAGGGCGCCGTGACCCGTGTCTTCCGCCCCTACTTCTGTAACACCCATGGCTATATCCGCGACCAGTCCTTTCGCCTGTTCGGCTACCACGACCAGCAGTTCTACGACCCGCTGGGCCGTCCGATCAAGGTCATCAGCGCCAAAGGCTATGAGTCGTTTGACAGCCTGCATCCGTGGTATCGCGCCAGTCACGACTTCAACGACACCGAGGGCTCGTGAGCCATGATGACGACCGTGCATGGGCGCACACCCTCGCTGGTGGTGAATGACAGTCGTGGCCTGCCGCTTCGCCAAGTGGCGTACCTGCGCACGGAGGTGGGTGGCACGGCGGATGCGCTCATTACCCGGCAGCTCCACGACGTCCGTGGCCGATTGATCGGGCAATGGGACCCGAGGCTTTTCGGGGTTGCGCTCACCCCCAACCTGGCCACGGTTTATCGGCTGTCCGGCGAAGCGGTGCGTGTGGACAGCGTCGATGCCGGCTGGCGCTTGAACCTGTCCGGGATGTCGGGTGAGGTGCTGCAACGCTGGGACCCGCGCGGCACCCATTGGCAAACCACCTACGACAATCAGTTGCGCGTGATCGCCCTCCAGGAAAACACCCAGCCGAACGTCGAGCGCTTCACCTATGCCAACGCCACGGCGGCAGCCAGCCACAACCTGCGCGGGAAACTGATCGGGCAAGTCGACCCTTCGGGCACGGTGAGCTTCGACAGCTACAGCCTGGGCGGCGAGGCCTTGGGCGATTCCCGGACCTTTGTCGACGGTGCGCCTTATACCAGCCGCCGCACCGTCAGCCCCCTCGGCGCCGTGCTGGATCAGACCGATGCCAAGGCGCATCAGCAACAGTTCGGCTACGACCTCGCCGGGCAACTCAAACGGGTGGAATTAAAAATCGACCCGACGGCCTCGGCTCAAGCCGTGCTCGCCGATGCTCACTACAACGCCGCCGGCCAGTTGATCGAACAGCACGCGAGCAATGGCGTGGTCAGCCGCTGGACCTACGATCCGGCCAATGGCCGGCTTACCCAACAACAAGCTGGTTTACCCGGCCAATCAGCGTTGCAGAACCTCGGCTACACCTACGACCGGGTTGGCAATGTGCTGGCCATCGACGACCTGGCCTTTACCCCGGTGTTCTTCGCCAACCAGCGGGTCGACGGCCGTCGCGAGTTCAGTTACGACTCGCTGTACCAATTGCGCAGCGCCGCGGGTTTTGAAACCGATACGCCGAATCTGCGTCCCGGTTTGCCAACCCCCATCACACCGGTCGACACCGGCCGGCTCTACAACTACGCCCAGCAGTATGAATACGATACCGGCGGCAACCTGACGACCCTGCGCCATGTGCGCACCGGCAATAACCACACGCAAACCACGCGCATCGCCCCCGACAGCAATCGCGGTGTGCGCTGGATTGAAGGAGAGCCGGAGCCGATTTTCGACGAACACTTCGACCCCCACGGCAATTTGCTGTTGCTGGAAAAAGGCCAGCCACTGACCTGGAACCGCCGCGATCAACTGGCCGTGGCCCGGCTGGTGGAACGCAGCGGCGGGCCGAACGATGAAGAAACCTATGTCTACAGCCAGGGCCAGCGCGTCAGCAAACGCCTGCTGACCCAGGCGCAATCGGCCAGCCATGTGCGCCAGGTCCTGTACTTGCCGGGGCTGGAAATCCGCACCCTGGACGATGCCGAAGAACTGCACGTCATCACCCTGGGCAACGTGCGCTGCCTGCACTGGGTCAAGGGCAAACCGGCGGCCATCGAGCAAAATCAGTTGCGCTACAGCCTCGACGATCACCTGGGCTCCAGCACCCTGGAACTGGACCGCAACGGCGCGTTGATCAGCCAGGAAATCTACTACCCCTTCGGCGGCACGGCGTGGTGGGCGGCGCGCTCGGCGGTGGAGGTGGACTACAAGACGATCCGGTATTCGGGCAAAGAGATGGATGTCAGCGGGCTCTATTACTACGGTGCCCGGTATTACGCGCCGTGGTTACAGCGTTGGGTGAGTGCCGATCCGGGGGGGGATGTGGATGGGCTGAACCTGTTTGCGATGGTGGGGAATAACCCGCTGCGCTATGTGGATCCCGAGGGCGGTGCCCGGGAAGAGAACGTGATTTTTCTCTACTCGGGTTTTATTTCCGTCCTGGGGGGGGTGTCAGAGCAGACACTCGGGCAGGTCGACAACATCATTCATCAGAAGAACATCGTCAGCAGTCTGTTCAAGAACCTGTTGGGAGAGACATTCCTGGGCGTCATCGGCTATGAAGGTGGCGTGATCGGCACGCCACAAGCAAGCGCCGTGCTTCCCAATGCGCCTCACGCCCTGCAATTCACCGACCCAGGCGCATTGACCGGTGGCAACCTCGGCGGGGATGTGGCCGGCGCGCTGGCAGAACCGGTCACCAGCAGCTTTGGGTTGATATCCGCGCTGATCCCGCAAACCTCGAAGATCTCCGTTGCCGCGATTGACGACATGTTGGGGATCCCGGCCCCCGTCAACGAGATACAGCCCAATTGGCGCAGCATCAAGGATGAGGTGATTCACCCAGCGCTCAACGCCGTGCTCAACCCCGAGTTCGTGATGAACCGAGGGATCGCGACCTGGATATCAATCATTCCCGGCACCCTGAATATGTTCGCCCGGGCGGTGGAAGCCGAAGACATCACGAACCGTCTCGACCCGGTCAAGATCGCCAAGATTGAAGCCATGACCGCCGAATGGAAAGCCGCGACGGAGCAACGCTGGGCCTGGGCGCAAAATGCCTTCGATGCGCTGGGCACCGACACGGTCAACCCGGCCGACGTCATTCCCAACGTGAACTTCATGACCCCCAAGGCCATGCTTGCACCTATCACCCGGGCCGGATTGCAGCAAGCCACAACCACAACCCTCGACTCCATCAGCCGCATTCAAAAAGGCATGGCCCAGTACAAGGAAATGGGCACCACCGACAATATGTATCTGGCACGGCAGGCGCGGGCGGCGGCGAAGGCTTCTCGAAGATGAGTGATGCACCGGGAGCAACCCATGAATCGATCAACGCACCTGAATACACCGACGCTTTTCGTCCACGACCCCAGAGGGCTACCGGTGAGACAGGTAGCCTACCTGCGTAAAGGGACCGGTGGTTTGGTGGAAGCACGGGTGACCCGGCAGGTCCTCAACGTCAGTGGCCGGTTGATCGAACAATGGGACCTGAGGCTTTACGGGGTTGCGCCCAAACCCAACTTGGCTACGATTTATCAGCTGTCCGGCGAGGCCGTAAGGGTGGACAGCGTCGATGCCGGCTGGCGCCTGAACCTGTCCGGGATGTCGGGTGAGGTGCTGCAACGCTGGGACCCGCGTGGCACGCACTGGCAAACCACCTACGACAATCAGTCGCGCGTGATCGCCCTCCAGGAAAATGCCCAGCCGAACGTCGAGCGCTTCACCTATGCCAACGCCACGGCGGCTGCCAGCCACAACCTGCGCGGGCACCTGATCGAGCAGGTCGACCCTTCGGGCACCGTGAGCTTCGACAGCTACAGCCTGGGCGGCGAGGCCTTGGGCGAGGCCCGGACCTTTGCCGACGGGACGCCTTATACCAGCCGCCGCACCGTCAGCCCCCTCGGCGCCGTGCTGGACCAGACCGATGCCAAGGCGCATCAGCAACAGTTCGGCTACGACATCGCCGGGCAACTCAAACGGGTGGAATTAAAAATCGACCCGACGGCCTCGGCTCAAGCCGTGCTCGCCGATGCTCGCTACAACGCCGCCGGCCAGTTGATCGAACAGCAGGCGAGCAATGGCGTGGTCAGCCTATGGACCTACGACCCGGCCGATGGCCGGCTCACCCGCCAGCAAGCCGGTTTGCCCGGTCAACCCGTGTTGCAAAACCTCGGCTACACCTACGACCGGGTTGGCAATCTGCTGGCCATCGACGACCTGGCCTTTACCCCGGTGTTCTTCGCCAACCAGCGGGTCGACGGCCGTCGCGAGTTCAGTTACGACTCGCTGTACCAATTGCGCAGCGCCGCGGGTTTTGAAACCGATACGCCGAATCTGCGTCCCGGTTTGCCAACCCCTATCACACCGGTCGACACCGGCCGGCTCTACAACTACGCCCAGCAGTATGAATACGATACCGGCGGCAACCTGACGACCCTGCGCCATGTGCGCAACGGCAATAACCACACTCAAACCACGCGCATCGCCCCCGACAGCAATCGCGGTGTGCGCTGGATTGAAGGAGAGCCGGAGCCGATTTTCGACGAACACTTCGACCCCCACGGCAACCTGCTGTGGTTGCAAAAAGGCCAGCCACTGACCTGGAACCGCCGCGATCAACTGGCCGTAGCCCGGTTGGTGGAACGCAGCGGCGGGCCCAACGATGAAGAAACCTACGTCTACAGCCAGGGGCAGCGCGTCAGCAAACGCCTGGTGACCCAGGCGCAATCGGTCAGCCATGTGCGCCAGGTCCTGTACTTGCCGGGGCTGGAAATCCGCACCCTGGACGATGCCGAAGAACTGCACGTCATCACCCTGGGCAACGTGCGCTGCCTGCACTGGGTCAAGGGCAAACCGGCGGCCATCGAGCAAAATCAGTTGCGCTACAGCCTCGACGATCACCTGGGCTCCAGCACCCTGGAACTGGACCGCAACGGCGCGTTGATCAGCCAGGAAATCTACTACCCCTTCGGCGGCACGGCGTGGTGGGCGGCGCGCTCGGCGGTGGAGGTGGACTACAAGACGATCCGGTATTCGGGCAAAGAGATGGATGTCAGCGGGCTCTATTACTACGGTGCCCGGTATTACGCGCCGTGGTTGCAGCGTTGGGTGAGTGCCGATCCGGGGGGGGATGTGGATGGGCTGAATTTGTATGGGTTTGTGGGGAACAATCCGCTTGTCTACATAGATCAAGGCGGCAGGGTCAGAATCCCGTTCGCGATTGTGGAGCGGTTCAAAGCTAATTGGGGCAACTGGACGCCAGAGGCTACGTACGACTTGAAAATCTACCGGCATCTGGAAATCCTCGATGAAGTGAAGACGGGCGTACGTGATACCTGGCAACAAATACTTAACCATCGATCAATGACGGAGCACGCGCAGTCCACCAGTAAGCGAACCGGATACTTCCTGGCAGAAAAAGGCACCTCCTTTGCGGCAGGTGCGGGCGTTGGAGCCGCCGTTGGTGCCATCGCCGGGGCACCGCTAGGTCCAGTGGGGATGGCAGGCGGCGCAGTCATCGGCTTCGTCACCAGCACGGTCGTCAGTAAAACAACGGCATACATCGGAAAAGAGACAGGCCTCAACACATCGGTAAGCCTTGAATCCGGGCGGTTGAATCCCGACAAGCTAATTAAAAAGGTTTATTCCCAAACATCCGATCAGCTCATTCCCGATCTCATTTCCAGCTACGATCCGCGAACAGCAGGCGGGCGCAAGAAGTTGGCTAAAGAGGCGGTAACCGTGGCGCTGGGGAAGGTCCCATTGGCAGGACCAGGCTTGAAAGCCATACCGGGCACCCTTGATATCCTCAGTGAAGTGAGTGCGGCGGCATCGGCTCTTTCCGCTGAACAAGTCAATGCGCTGGATACCGACATCGTCGCGATGGTCGGCGCATTGGAGAAAGGCAAAATCAATTTGGCGGAGATGGCACGAAAATTCGATCGAGAGGAGGTCCTGAAAAAAATTAACGTGAAGACAGACAAAAGGATCAGAAGCCTGAACGATCTGCGAACAGTCCTGCATTCTCGTTCATCCAAATTCACAGCAGTGTAGAGGCGATTATGGGTCCGGCCTGAAACGACACGAATTCACATGCTATCGTGCGCGCCCGTATTACTGACTGTTTGCGCCGCCATGCCCGCGACTTCCCGAACCCTGCGCCTGACGCTTTACACCCTGCTGATCGTGGCTGGCGCCGTGCTGGCCGCCGCCCTGGCCATGCGCCACGCCGAACGCCAGGCCCTGGAGGAAGACGCGGCCCGGGCCAATCAGCAACTGGCGTTGTACGCCAACTCCCTGCACACCTTGATTGATCGCTATCGCGCCCTGCCCGCCGTGTTGGCGCTGGACCCGCAATTGCGTTCGGCCCTCGATGGCCCGGTGAATCCTGAACAGCAGGACCTGCTGAACCGCAAACTGGAAAAGATCAACGGCGCCGCCCAGTCCTCGACCCTGGAATTGCTCGACCACACCGGCCTGGCCGTGGCCGCCAGCAATTGGCGTCTGCCCAGCAGTTACGTCGGTCACAACTACGGCTTCCGCCCCTACTTCAGCCAGACCCGCACCCAAGGCACCGGGCGCTTTTACGCGGTGGGCGTGACCAGCGGCATTCCCGGTTATTTCCTCTCCAGCGCAGTGACCCGGGACAACGGCGAGTTCCTCGGTGCCATGGTGGTCAAGCTTGAGTTTCCCGAACTTGAGCGCGAATGGCGCCAGGGCAGCGACACGCTGTTAGTCAGCGATGCCCGCGGGATTATCTTCATCGCCAACCAGCCGGGCTGGCGTTATCGCACATTGAAACCGCTGAACGACAGCGATCACACCGAACTCAAAGTCACCCGCCAATACGACAAGCAACCGCTGACACCGCTGGTGTATCAATCGAAACGCCGCTTCGACGACAACAGCGATCTGGCCCGGGTCGAAGGCCCCGACGGCACGGCGGATTATCTGTGGGAATCCCTGCCGCTGCCCGCCGAAGGCTGGACCTTGCACCTGTTGCGCCGCCCGCAAGTTGCGTTCGAAGACAGCCGCAATGCCGCCCTCGCCGCCGCCGGATCGTGGCTGGCGCTGGTGTTTTTGCTGCTGTTCCTCAACCAGCGCTGGCGCCTGGCGAAAATGCGCCAGCGCAGCCGCGAAGAGCTGGAACAACTGGTGGAAGAACGCACCCGCGACTTGCGCACCGCCCAGGATGGTTTAGTGCAATCGGCCAAGCTCGCGGCGCTGGGGCAGATGTCGGCGGCACTGGCTCATGAAATCAACCAGCCGCTGACCGCCCAGCGCATGCAGTTGGCGACCTTGCGTTTACTGCTCGATCACGGCCGGGTCGATGACGCCTACAAGGCGTTGAAACCGGTGGACGACATGCTCACCCGCATGGCCGCGTTGACCGGCCACCTGAAAACCTTCGCCCGCAAAAGCCCCAGCGGCTTGCGCGAACGCCTGGATCTGGCGGCGGTAGTCGATCAGTCCTTGCAGCTGCTCGACGCGCGGCTGCGCGACGAAAACGTCAGCACCGTGCTGCACCTGACCCGCCCGGCGTGGGTGCGTGGCGATGCGATTCGCCTGGAACAGGTGCTGATCAACCTGCTGCGCAACGCCCTCGACGCGGTGCAGGACAAACCGTGCAAACGCCTGGAAATCCGCCTCGAAGCCGACGAACAACTGTGGCGCCTGACCGTCGCCGATAACGGCGGCGGGATTGCCGAAGAACACCTGCCGAATGTGTTCGATCCGTTCTTCACCACCAAACCGGTGGGTGATGGTCTGGGCCTGGGGCTGGCGGTCTCGTTTGCCATCGTGCATGAATCCGGCGGACGCCTGAGTGCCGCCAATCACGAGAACGGCGCGGTGTTTACCGTAACCTTGCCGATCGATCTGGAGGAACCTGTTCCATGCTGAATTCGGTGATCGTGGTCGACGACGAAAGCAGCATCCGCAGCGCCGTCGAACAATGGCTGAGCCTGTCGGGGTTCGAGGTGCAGCTGTTCAGCCGCGCCGATGAATGCCTGGCGCAACTGCCGGCGCATTTTCCCGGGGTGATCCTCAGCGATGTGCGCATGCCCGGCATGACCGGCCTGGAACTGCTGGCCGAAGTGCAGCGCCGGGATGCCGATTTGCCGGTGATTTTGCTGACCGGTCACGGCGATGTGCCGATGGCCGTGGAAGCCATGCGCGATGGCGCCTACGACTTCCTCGAAAAACCCTTCAGCCCGGAAACCTTGCTCGGCAGTTTGCGGCGGGCCCTGGAGAAACGCCGGTTGGTCCTGGAGAACCGGGCCTTGCACGTCCAGGCCGACAACCGCGCCAAACTCGATGCGACGTTGCTCGGTGTGTCCCGTGGTTTGCAGACCTTGCGCCGACAGGTGCTGGACTTGGCGACGCTGCCAGTCAACGTGTTGATCCGGGGCGAAACCGGCAGCGGCAAAGAGTTGGTCGCCCGTTGCCTGCACGACTTCGGCCCGCGTGCGGACAAGCCGTTCGTGGCGCTGAACTGTGCGGCGATCCCTGAGCAATTGTTCGAGGCCGAGCTGTTCGGGCACGAGAGCGGCGCGTTCACCGGTGCTTCGGGCAAGCGCATCGGCAAGCTTGAATACGCCGACGGCGGCACGCTGTTTCTCGATGAGATTGAAAGCATGCCGTTGGCGCAGCAGGTCAAGTTGTTGCGGGTGTTGCAGGAACAGAAGCTGGAACGCCTGGGTTCGAACCAGAGCATTCGCGTGGACTTGCGGATCATCGCCGCGACCAAACCCGACCTGCTGGACGAAGCCCGGGCCGGGCGCTTTCGCGAGGATTTGGCCTATCGCCTGAACGTCGCCGAGTTGCGCCTGCCACCGTTGCGCGAGCGGCGCGAAGACATTCCGTTGTTATTCGAAACCTTCGCCCAGCACGCCGCCGAACGCCTGGGCCGGACCTTCCCACCCTTGAGCGGCCCGCAACTGAGCCACCTGCTGAGCCACGACTGGCCGGGCAATGTGCGGGAACTGGCGAACGTGGCTGAGCGTCAGGTGTTGGGGCTGGGTGAGCCGGAGCCGGTGGGGATTGATCCTGGCCAGTCGCTGGCAGCGCAACAGGAAGCGTTTGAAGCCCATTGCTTGCGTGCGGCGTTGACCCGGCATAAGGGCGATGTGAAAGCGGTGCTTGAGGAGCTGCAACTGCCGAGGCGGACCTTCAATGAGAAGTTGCAGCGGCATGGGTTGAGCCGGGAGATGTTTATCCCCGAATGATCGTTTGATGATCGTTCCCACGCTCCGCGTGGGAATGCATCAAGGGACGCTCCGCGTCCCCTCGCGGTAGTGACGCGGAGCGTCACGGGCGGCATTCCCACGCGGAGCGTGGGAACGATCGGTAGGCGGAAATCCGCTCACTCTCTTGCGCGCATTGAGCGACTATCCGCTCAACAAAACTGCCCACCCCCTCTAAACCGGCCCTCCTCCCTTTGGCACACCTCCTGCTATAGCCCTTGCAGGCTGCGTTTACACGCGCTCCACAAAAACAATTAAACGAAGGATCCTTCAATGGATAACTCCAACGCCCTGCCGCTTGGGTCGGCCGCCGTGCCTGCCAAAGAAAGAACCACCGCCAGCCGGATCAAATCGATCTTCAGCGGCTCGGTCGGCAACATGGTCGAGTGGTATGACTGGTACGTCTACGCCGCGTTTTCCCTGTACTTCGCCAAGTCCTTCTTCCCCGCCGGTTCCTCCACCGCACAGCTGATGAACACCGCTGCGATCTTCGCCGTGGGCTTCCTGATGCGCCCGATCGGTGGCTGGTTGATGGGCCTCTACGCCGACCGCGCCGGTCGTAAACGTGCGCTGATGGCCTCGGTGTACCTGATGTGCTTCGGCTCGCTGCTGATCGCCCTGAGCCCCAACTATGAAACCATCGGCATCGGCGCGCCGATCCTGCTGGTGTTCGCGCGCTTGCTGCAGGGCCTGTCGGTCGGTGGCGAGTACGGCACCTCGGCCACCTACCTCAGCGAGATGGCGACCAAGGAACGTCGCGGCTTCTATTCCAGCTTCCAGTACGTGACCCTGATCTCCGGCCAGCTCATCGCGTTGGCCGTGCTGATCGTGCTGCAACAGACCCTGACCACCGAACAGCTGTACGCCTGGGGCTGGCGCATTCCGTTCGCCATCGGCGCGCTGTGTGCGGTCGTGGCGCTCTACCTGCGTCGTGGCATGGAAGAGACCGAGTCGTTCAACAAGGTCAAGAAAGAGAAAAAAGAAAGCGCCATGCGCACGCTGATGCGCCATCCCAAAGAGCTGATGACCGTGGTCGGCCTGACCATGGGCGGCACCCTGGCGTTCTACACCTACACCACCTACATGCAGAAATACCTGGTGAACACCGTCGGCATGAGCATCACCGACTCCACCAGCATTTCGGCCGCCACACTGTTCCTGTTCATGTGCCTGCAACCGATCATCGGCGGCTTGTCGGATAAGGTCGGTCGTCGGCCGATCCTGATCGCCTTCGGTGTACTGGGCACGCTGTTCACCGTACCGATCCTGACCACCCTGCACACCATCCAGACCTGGTGGGGCGCATTCTTCCTGATCATGGCGGCGCTGATCATCGTCAGCGGCTACACCTCGATCAACGCGGTGGTCAAAGCCGAACTGTTCCCGACCGAAATCCGTGCCCTGGGCGTTGGCCTGCCGTACGCGCTGACCGTGTCGATCTTCGGCGGCACTGCCGAATACATCGCGCTGTGGTTCAAGAGCATCGGCATGGAATCCGGTTACTACTGGTATGTCACCGCGTGCATCGCCGTGTCGCTGCTGGTGTACGTGACCATGAAAGACACCCGCAAGCATTCGCGGATCGAGACCGACTGACCGTTACATAGAGGTCGTTTGTATCGGCCCCATCGCGGGCAAGCCTTGCTCCTACGGAGATGAGTCGTTCATAAATTTCTCGAACGGCTTAAAAATGCAGGAGCAAGGCTTGCCCGCGATGGGCGCACCTCGATATCAGGACAACTCGGCCACCGCGCGCTTGCCATATTTGTTCTGCGCGTAAGCCGCCCCCGCAATCATCACCACCAGAATCCCCGCCAACACCAGCGACGAGCCGATGGTGCCGAAGTCCAGACCGCCCTTTTCATGGGGTTTGGTCAGGAAGTCGCCCAGGGTTGCGCCGAACGGCCGTGTCAGCACGAATGCCACCCAGAACAGCAGCACCGACGAAAGCCTTGTGAAGTATTTAAGCAACACAACCACCGCGATGGCGGAGCCGATCACCAGCGCACCACCGGCAAAGCCCAAGCCCGAATCGTCGGCCAGGTAATCGCCCAGCGCAGTGCCCAGGGTGTTGGAAAACAGAATCGCCATCCAGTAGAACATCTCGCCGCGAAAGGTCTGGACCTTGCTCACGTTCAGCGAGTCGCCGCTCAAGCGCCACGCCGCGAAAATCCCCAGCAGAATCGCAATCAGGATCATCGAACCGGTGGCGTAGCCCAACCCGAGGGTGCGGTCCATGAAGTCGGACATGGTAGTGCCCGCCGTGCTGGTGGACAGAATCACGATCCAGTACAGCACCGGTTTGTAGGTTTTCGACATCAACTGCGTGATCAGGGTCAGCACGAACACGCTGATCAAAATCAGCGAGCTGATGGCATAGCCGACATTAAGGGTCATCGACAGCAAATCACCGGCGGTTTCCCCCAGGGTCGTCGCGCAGATTTTCATCACCCAGAACGCCAGGGTGATTTGAGGCAGCTTATTCATTACGGGTTGAACTCCAGTGGTCGTGGCAGCCGTTTCTCAGGGTGATGGCCGACGCGCAGACTGGCGGCGAAGCGGTGAAAAATAGGTAAGTGCTGTATGAAAAATCTGTCACGCAAGCCAACGAAACGATTAATCACCGGTTAATGCCCGGAATGCATCCTGCCCTTGTCTGATCGATTCATTGCGATGTGCTCACTCGAACCTTGAAAGCGAGAACGCCTCACGGCCTTAACATCAATTTAATCGATAGTTACTAGTATTAATTTGCGCTTTTCAATCAATTTATCGAGCGTAAACTCAAACCCATACCCAAGGCACACCACGCCAACGAACCCGGAGTAACCGCCATGAAAACCCCACTGATCCTCGCCCTGACCCTTTCCGTACTGGCCGGTGGCGCCTTCGCCGCCGATGGTTATGACCGCACCGGCTCTGCCGTAGCTGCCGACGGTTACGACCGTACTGGCTCGGCCACTGTTGCTGCTGACGGCTACGATAAAACCGGTTCCGCTACTTTCGCCGCCGACGGCTACGACAAAACCGGCTCCGCCACCTTCGCGGCTGACGGCTACGATCGCACTGGCTCGGCCACCATCAGCTAACCCCCAAACGCGGCATCACAGCCCGGCTTCGGCCGGGCTTAGTCGTTTCTGGGAGACGGTAAAATGTCAGCCTCCACATTCCCTGTAGGGGCGAGGCTTGCCCGCGAAGGCGGCCGGTCTGACACCTCAACGTTGAATGTGCCGCCGCATTCGCGGGCAAGCCTCGCTCCTACAAAGGCGGCCGGTCTGACACCTCATCGTTGAATGTGCCGCCGCATTCGCGGGCAAGCCTCGCTCCTACAAAAGGCGGCCGGCCTGTTACCTCATCGCTGAATGTGCCGCCGCATTCGCGGGCAAGCCTCGCGCCTACAAAAGGCGGCTGGCCTGACACCTCAACGTTGAATGTGCCGCCGCATTCGCGGGCAAGCCTTGCTCCTACAAAAGGCGGCTGGCCTGTTACCTCATCGCTGAATGTGCCGCCGCATTCGCGGGCAAGCCTTGCTCCTACAGGGTCGCGCTTGCACTATGCGTTTATCCCGAACATCGCCCCAGGAACCCCAAGCATGCGCGACGACATCCACTACTACGAACCCGCCAACGGCCACGGCCTGCCCCATGACCCGTTCAACGCCATCGTCGGCCCGCGTCCCATCGGCTGGATTTCCTCGCAGGATGCCGACGGCCACCTCAACCTGGCGCCCTACAGCTTCTTCAACGCGTTCAACTACATTCCGCCGATCATTGGTTTTTCCAGCGTCGGGCGCAAAGACAGCCTGAACAACATCGAACAGACCGGCGAATTCGCCTGGAACCTGGCCACCCGACCACTCGCCGAGCAGATGAACCAGAGCTGCGCCATGGTTGCGCCCGACACCAATGAATTCGAACTGGCCGGACTCACGCCCGCCGCCTCCAAAATCATTCAGGTGCCACGGGTCGCCGAAAGCCCGGTGTCCTTCGAATGCAAGGTCACGCAGATCATTCAGTTGCAGCGTGCAGACGGGAATGTGGTGCCGAGCTGGCTGATTCTGGGCGAAGTGGTCGCCGTGCATATCGCCAAGTGGCTGTTGAAGGATGGGGTGTACGACACCGCCGCGGCAGAACCGATTCTGCGCGGCGGCGGGCCGGCGGATTACTTTCAGCTGGGGCCAGAGGCCTTGTTCAAGATGTATCGCCCGGGGGCGAAGAAATAACTACCAGATCAAATCGCTGTCTTCGCTGACGCCTTTGAGCTTGGTCAACTCCAACGCCGCCGCTTCATCGGCTTCGCGCGCGGTGGTGAAGGTTTGTTCTTCAAGCAGCTTGTGAAAACGTGGAGCACCGCTGCCACCGATGGCTTTGACGGCGATTGCCGCGTAATAGCCGCCTTCGCGGGGTACTACGGCTGATACGGCTTCGAATGTTTCAAAGGCTTTGCGTGCCATGGTCGCGCATCCTGGCTAAGTTGAGATTGCCGCCATTAAACCCTCAACCGACCAGTTTGTGCACCTGTGCGTTGGTCTGACCGAGCGCCTGAACTGCCGAGACGTCCTTGAACGTATGAAAATCCAGGCTGTTGACCACCAGGTCCTGCACCAGCTCGGCAAAAATCTGCATGGCGGGGGTGCTGAAGTACGCGGTCATGGCCTGTTGATGGGTCCAGAAACCGGACACCAGCCACAGGTCGGGATCGCATTGCGAGTGTTGCAAGGCAAAGTTCAGGCAACCGCTGGCCGAACGGGATGGCTCGATCAACGCGCTCAGGCGCGCACCGAGTTCCGCCGAGCGCCCGGCGCGGGCACGAACAAAGGCCATATGACTGACGGGAATCTGCGTAGACATGTTCAACCCTCCCAGGAGTTGCGTGGCAGCCGGGGACGGGCTGCGACAGGATCCAAGGTTAGGCGGCGCGCCTTCGTTGCCGTTAGTCGATTCCTGCCGGCTTGTTGCACAATCCTGCGAGGATGGCCAAATCGCACTGAATCAACGACTTCGACGTGTCCGGACGATGACACAGCGGTTTCAAGCAAGTTTCAGTCCGGCGGCACTGCTCTGGCAGCACCGTGAAATAACCCAATGCAGAATCAGGCAAGCATCAGGCAGGATGTGTCTACCGCTTTGCCTTGCACAAACTTAAGCTCTGCCCATCAACAACGCCTCACCGAGGATGTCCTGCATGTCGTCGTTCGATCACTTTGAAGCCCCGCTGGATGCCGACATGGAGAAACAGCGCGAGGAACTGGCTGCGATCATCCGCCGCAACACCACGGAGGATGGCAATTACGCCACTGCCGTCGATTCGCTGATCATGTCGCGTCACAGCCAGACCCATCAATTTGCCCCGGTACTGGCGCAACCGGCGCTGTGCATCATGGCCCAGGGGCGCAAGGAAGTGCGGCTGGCCGATGAGGTGTTCAATTACGACCCGCTCAATTACCTGGTGGTCTCGGTCTCGATGCCGGTGAGCGGGCGCGTGGTGACCGTCACCTCCGAGGAACCGATCCTCTCCGTGCGGCTGGACATCGACCCGGCGGAAATCACTGCGCTGATCGCCGACGCCGGCCCCATGGGCGTGCCGACCCGGCCGACCGGGCGCGGGTTGTATGTCGAACGGCTGGACGCGGCCATGCTCGACGCGGTGCTGCGCCTGACCCGTTTGATCGACACGCCCAAAGACATCGCCATGCTCGCGCCGCTGATTCGCCGGGAGATTCTGTATCGCCTGTTGCGCAGCCAGCAGGGCCACCGCCTGTATGAAATCGCCATCGCCAACAGCCAGAGCCATCGCATCAGCCAGGCGATCAAATGGCTCAACGGCCACTATGAACAGCCGTTGCGCATCGATGACCTGGCCAAGGAAGTGAACCTGAGCGTGTCGACCCTGCATCACCGCTTCAAGGCGATGACCGCGATGAGTCCGCTGCAGTATCAGAAGCAACTGCGCTTGCAGGAAGCCCGGCGCTTGATGCTGGCCGAAGGGCTGGAAGCGTCGGCGGCGGGGTATCGCGTCGGGTATGAAAGCCCGTCGCAGTTCAGCCGGGAGTACAGCCGGTTGTTTGGCGCACCGCCGCTGCGGGATTTGGCGCGGATGCGGTTGACGGTATAACCGCCCCCTGTAGGAGCGAGGCTTGCCCGCGAAGGCGTCGTGTCAGTCGACATTAATGCTGGCTGACACGACGCCTTCGCGGGCAAGCCTCGCTCCTACAGGGTTGGGGTGTTTTCAGGCGCTGAGTACGCGGCAGGCTTCGGCCGGAAGCGTCACCGACACCGGATTGCCCACACTCAACCCAAACCCCTGACACGGCGTGCTCAGCGCGGTAAACGACACCCCGGAACACTCCACCGTCGTCTCGATCGTCGCGCCGATGTCCCGCACAAACGTCACCTTGCCCAGCAACCGATTCCCCGCCGTGGCCTGGGGCTGCGACAGTTGCAGGTCCTCAGGGCGAATCAGCATCTTGATCTTCTCCCCCACCACGATGCTGCTGCAAATCGGCACTTCCAGGGCATCGCCACCCGGCAAGCCCACCTTGCCATTGCCCAGTGCGGTGGCCGGAAAGATGTTGCCCGAACCGATAAAGTCCGCGACAAATTCATTGGCCGGGTGCCGGTAAATCTCAATCGGCGTGCCCACCTGCTGCACCTTGTGCTCGCCCAATACCACGACGATATCGGCCATGGTCATCGCTTCACGCTGATCGTGAGTCACCATGATCGTGGTGATGTTCAGCCGTTGTTGCAGCTGACGGATTTCCACCTGCATCGATTCTCGCAACTTGGCGTCCAGCGCCGACAGCGGCTCATCGAGCAGGAGGATTTTCGGCCGCGAGGCAATCGCCCGGGCAATCGCTACGCGCTGGCGTTGCCCGCCGGACAGTTTCGCCACCGGGCGATCAATCATTTCCTTGAGTTGAATCAGCTCCAGCAACTCCACTACCCGCGCCTGCTGATCAGCCTTGCTCACCCCGCGCAGTTTCAACGGATAGGCGATGTTCTCCCCCACGGTCATGTGCGGAAACAGCGCCAACGATTGGAAGACCATGCCGAAGTTGCGCAGGTGCGCCGGGGTATGGCCGATGTCTTCGCCATCCAGGCGGATCTCACCGCCGGACAGGGTTTCGAGCCCGGCGATCATCCGTAGCAACGTGGTTTTGCCGCAGCCCGACGGGCCGAGGAAACACACCAGTTTGCCCTCGGGCAAATGCAGGTTTACATCCTTTACCGCGCAGGCCGAGCCGTAGTGTTTCTCGACGTTTTCCAGAATCAGACCAGTCATGTTGCACCTCAAGAATCAGAACGAAACGCCACCTTCACCGACCAGCTTCTCCAGCGCCCAGATCAGGACGAAGTCGATCAGCACGATCAGCACGGCAAACGAGAAAACGGTTGGGTCCAGCGATGACACGGTGCGGCTGTACATCCAGATCGGCACGGTCATGACGTCGATGGTGTAGAGGAAATAGGTCACGGTGAATTCGTTGAACGAGACGATGAACGCCAACAGCATCCCCGCCAGAATCCCCGACTTCATCAGCGGCACCACCACATCAATGATCGCCCGGGTCGGTGAGGCGCCGAGCATTTGCGCGGCCTCTTCGACTTCGCTGCCGATGGAGAGCATTGCTGCTGTGCAGTTCTTCACCACGAATGGCAGTGCGAGGATCACGTGGGCAATCACCAGCCGCGAGGTGGTGATCTGGAACGGCAGGCTGTCGAACACCAGCAGCAACGCCAGGCCCAACACCACCATCGGGAACACCAACGGCAACGACATCAATTGCAGGGCCACGGCTTTGCCACGGAACTCGCAACGGGTCAGCGCGTAGGCCGCCGGCACCGCGATGATCGTCGCGAAGACCATGGTCAGGCACGCCACCATCAGGCTGGTGGTCATGGCTTTGCCCAGGCTCAGTACATCGCTGGCGTCCGGCGAAACAAAGGTGTGCCAGGCCGCGCGATACCATTGCAGGCTGTAGCTGCTGGGCGGGAAGTCGAGGTTCGACGCGCCGCTGAACGACATGACGATCATGGTCAGGATCGGCAGCACCGCCAGCAGCAGGATGAAGCCCGACAGGATGCCGGCGAACTTGCCGGTTTCCCCCGGCAGCAGGCCATAACGTTTTTTGCTCAGGGTGCTCATTGCGAAGCCTCCAGCATGCGCCGACGACGGCCGGTGATGTATTCGGACAAGGTCATGATCGCCAGGGTGGTGACAATCAGCACCACACCGGCAGCGGACGCGGCGGGCCAGTTCATCAGCGGGGCGATCTGGTCATGCACCATGACCGCCAGCATCGGCACCCGCCGACCACCGAGCAGCAGCGGCACCACGAAGCTGCTGGCGTTGTAGGCGAACACCAACGTCGCGCCAGTGATGATCCCCGGCAGACTCATCGGCAACACCACTTGGCGGAACACCTGGAAGCGACTGGCGCCCAGTGTCGCGGCGGCTTCTTCATAAGTGCGAGCGACGCCGCGCATGGCGCTGGCAATCGGCAGCACCGCCAGCGGGAACGCGGTTTGCACCAGGCCCATCAACACGCCGTTCTGGTTGTAGAGCAGCATGATCGGGCGCTTGATCAAACCGATGCCCATCAGCGCCTGATTGAGCATCCCCGCCGGGCCGAGAATCACCAACCAGCCGTAGCTTTGCAGCAGCAGGTTGACCAGCAACGGCAGCAGCACCGCCGCGAGGAAAATCCGTCGGATAAACGGCGAGGTCAGGCGCGACATGGTGTACGCCACCGGAATTGCCAGCAGCACCGCGATCACCGCGCTGAACAGCGCCAGACGCAGGGTCAGCATCAGGGATTTGAGGTAATAGGGTTCCAGTAACTGCGCGTAACTAGCGAGGCTAAACCCGCTCCATTCCGCGCCTTTGGTGCCGACGCTCATGCGCAGCACCAAGAGGCTGGCAGCAATCAGCACGCCGAGAAACAGCATCGACGGCGACAGGAAAAGCCAGGCGCGAGTAGTCGGCGACACGCCCCGGCGTGGACGCGCTGGCGCGGCGGCGAGCGGATGAGTCAGAGGTGGTTGGTGTTCCATAGCAAGGGTCTCGTCAATGGAAAGCAGCAAGACTGCGATTTGAGTAACCCTGTGGCGAGGGAGCTTGCTCCCGCTGGGTCGCGAAGCGGCCCCCATCAATCACCGCGTCGATACAGAAAGGGTCGCGGTGTCTGGTTGTACGGCTGCTGCGCAGCCGAGCGGGAGCAAGCTCCCTCGCCACAAAAGGTCTTTCAAACCTCAGAAATCAGGAAGAAAAGATTTCCGTATAACGACGAATCCATTGGTCATGCACAGTGGCCAGGAAGGCGTTGTCGTGCATGATCGCCTTGTCGGCAATCTGCTCTGGCGTGAGGATGAACGGGCTCTTGCGCGCTTCGGCGGAGATGATCGCCTTGGCGTTGACCGGGCCGTTGTAGATGTCCTCGGCCATCTTGCCCTGCACCAGTGGGTCCAGGGAGTGGTTGATGAAGGCGTAGGCCAGGTCGGTGTCGCCGGGGCGATTCTTTGGCATCACCGACAGCATCAGGTCGGTGTAGAACCCTTCCTTCATGCCGAACGTGGCGCCGAGGCCGTAGTTCGGGTCGCGAATCTGTTTCGGGAAAAACGCCGGAGCGTACAGGCCGCCCATGTCCAGGGAACCGGTGCGGAACAGCTCGGCGATCTGGTTCGGGTTTTCACCCAGCGTAACCACGCGGTCCTTCAACTCCGCGAGTTTCTTGAAGCCCGGCTCGATGTTGTGTTCGTCACCTCCGGCCAGTTTGGCGGCGATGATGATTAGGTCCATCGCTTCGGTCCAATTCGGCGGCGGCAGGAAGATGTTCGGCGCCAACTCGGCATCCCACAGCGCGGCGTAACTGGTCGGCGCTTCGGTCTGGGTGCGGGTGCTGTAAACCAGGCTGTTGCACCACAGCAGGTAACCGATGCCATGACCGTTGGCGCCGGTGCGGTATTTCTCCGGCACGTCCACCAGGTTGGGGATGCGGTTGAGGTCGGGTTTTTCCAGCAAATCGGCGGCGGCCAGGCCTTCGGCGCCGACGCCGGCCAAGGTGATGATGTCGTACTGCGGACGATCACCGCCGGCCTTGAGTTTGGCGACCATTTCCGAGGTGCTGCCGGTGCGGTCGGCGATGACCTTGCAGCCGTACTTGGCTTCGAAAGTCGCCGCGATGTTGCGCAGTGCCGCCAACCCGGTGTCAT
This sequence comes from Pseudomonas sp. Emmai, assembly GCF_055179735.1. Taxonomy (NCBI): domain Bacteria; kingdom Pseudomonadati; phylum Pseudomonadota; class Gammaproteobacteria; order Pseudomonadales; family Pseudomonadaceae; genus Pseudomonas; species Pseudomonas sp. Emmai. The sequence continues at coordinate 5,837,950 of NZ_CM143685.1, forward strand.
CGGACCAGGTCAGCAGGCGCAGGGTCTTGCCCTGAAAACGGGTGTCGCTGGCATTGGCACGGATGAAGGGCATGCTCATGGCCGCCGCTGCAACCGAAGCCACGCCCACGGTTTTGATGAATTGCCGTCTGTTCAGATCATGCTGGCCCATGAAGGACTCCCTTTGTTTTTGTACGTATGAGGTTGGTCGCAACCGTTGCATCCGCGTGCTCGGATCAGCTCGAAGCCCCCGGTTTCAAAGGACTTGAGCTGAGCCGACGGGTTTATCCTGAGGTCGTGCAAAACACCTGACTATCGATAAAAACTCATTGAAGCCATGACGCCAGCGCATGCCTCAGAACGAGGCATGCGCTCACCGTTTTCGAGCGCTTAGACGGCTCGAATCACGTGTTTGATTTCCTGGAAAGCCTGCAACCCCCACGGCCCCAACTCGCGGCCGAGGCTGCTCTGCTTGTAGCCACCCCAGGCGGCCTGCGGGAAGATCACTTGCGGCGCGTTGATCCACACCAGCCCCGCTTGTAGGGCGTTGGCGACCCGATCCGCCGCTTCGACATCGCGGCTGACCACGCTGGCGACCAGGCCGAACTGGCTGTCGTTGGCCAGGGCAATCGCCTCGGCTTCGGAGGCAAAACTGCGTACGCAAATCACTGGACCGAAAATCTCTTCACACCACAGCGCACTGTCGAGGGGCACTTCGGTGAAGATCGTCGGCTGCAAAAAATAACCGCGCGGCAGATCCGCCGGACGATTGCCGCCGCAAATCAGCTTGGCGCCGGCACTCAAACCGCGATCGATGTGGCCGAGCACGCGCTGGTATTGCGCCTGATTGACCAGTGCACCCATTTCCACATTCGGGTCGAACGGGTCGGCCACGCGAATCGCTTCGGCGCGGGCCTGCAAACGAAGCAGGAATTCATCGGCCAGTTCATCGGCGACCAGCACGCGGCTGGTGGCCGAACACATCTGGCCGGCGTTGAAGAAACCGCCGCCGCAGGCCAGTTCCACGGCCAGGGCGATGTCGGCGTCTTTCAATACCAGCAGCGAAGATTTGCCGCCCAGTTCCAGGCTTACGCCCTTCACGGTTTCAGCGGCGCGCTGCATCACCTGCACGCCCACCGCGTTACTGCCGGTGAAGGAAATCTTGGCGATGCGCGGATCCGCCGACAGCGGCGCACCGACCGCCAGACCGGTGCCGCAAACGAGGTTGAACACGCCTTTGGGCAGACCCGCCTCGGCGATGATCGCGGCCAGTTCCAGCTCCGGCAGCGGCGTGACTTCCGATGGCTTGAGCACCACGCAGCAGCCGGCAGCCAGGGCCGGGGCGAGTTTCCACGCGGTGGTGACCATCGGGAAATTCCACGGCACGATCAGGCCGACCACGCCGCACGGTTCACGGCGCAGGCGTGCGCTGAAATCGTCGGTGGGCAGCTCGACGGTGCTGTCTTGCTTGGCATCGAGCCCTTCGGCTAAACCTGCGTAGTACTCGAAGGTGGCGATCACGTCGTCCACATCGATGGCGGCTTCGAACAGCGGCTTGCCGTTGTTGCTCGACTGCAAATGCATCAGTTGTTCGCGACCGGCCGCCACACCGGCGGCGATGCGGCGCAGGATCGCCCCGCGTTCGGTGCCGGTGGTTTTCGACCAGTCCTTGAAGGCGTTGGTCGCAGCGGCTACGGCGTGCTCGACAGCTTTTTCATCGCCGCCGTTTACGGTGGTCAACAGGGCTTCAGTGGCCGGGTTGATCACACGCAGGTGTTCTTTGCCAGCGGACCATTGGCCATTGATGTACAGGCCATCCAGCGTCGTTGGGAAGCTCATTTCGACACCGCCTTCATCCACTGGGTCTGATCGATTTCAATCAGGGTCGGGCCCTGACGGTCCGTGGCGGCGCGCAAGGCGCTGCGCAGTTGCTCGACACCGTTGACCGCTTCAGCCGCACAGCCCAGAGCCTTGGCGACACCGATAAAGTCCGGGGTGTAGATGTCCACGCCCACCGGCTCAATGGCGCGGTTGACCATGTACTTTTTGATTTCTTCGTAGCCCTGGTTATTCCACAGCAACACGATCACTGGCGTGCGCGCTTCCACGGCACTGGCCAGTTCCGGCAGGGTGAATTGCAGGCCGCCGTCGCCGATCAGGCACACAACAGGAGGACGCGAACCGCCCTCGACGCTGCCGCCAAGCCACGCACCAATCGCCGCCGGCAAGGCGTAACCCAAGGTGCCGTAACCGGTGGACGAGTTGAACCAGCGGCGCGGACGCTCCGGGTTGAAGGTCAGGTTGCCGGTGTACACCGGTTGGGTCGAATCGCCGACGAACACCGCGTCCGGCAGTTCGTGCAGCACGGTTTCGAGGAAACGGGTTTGAGCCAGGGTCGGCGCATCCCAGGTCGCGGCGAGTTCTTCACGCAAACGCGCAGCGCGTACCTGGCCCCAATCGTTGCGGCGCTCGGCCAACGACTTGTGGGACAGGGCGCTGAGCAGGGCTTGGGCGGCGTTGCGCGAGTCGGACACCAGCGCCACGTGCGGCGGGTAGTTGCGCACGGTCTGGTCCGGATCGATGTCGACGCGCAGCAGTTTGCCGGGGATTTCGAAGCCGCCGGCGAAGGTCACGTCGTAGTCGGTTTCGGCCAGTTCGGTGCCGATGGCCAACACCACGTCGGCTTCCGCGACCAGGGCGCGGGTGGCGACCAGGCTTTGGGTCGAGCCGATCAGCAGCGGGTGATTGGATTCGAGCATGCCTTTGGCGTTGATGGTCAACGCAACCGGGGCGTCGAGCAGTTCGGCCAGTTCAGTCAGCTCGGCGGCAGCGTCGATGGCGCCGCCACCGGCCAGGATCAGCGGGCGTTTGGCACCGGCCAGCAGTTCGGTCATGCGCGACACGGCGGTCGGCGCAGCACCGGCGCGGTCGATGTTGACCGGGACGCTGGCAAGCAGATCGTCGGCCTCTTCCACCAGCACGTCTAACGGAATTTCGATGTGCACCGGACGCGGACGCCCGGCCTGGAACAGCGCGAACGCCCGAGCCAACACGCCCGGCAATTCCGACGCCGACATCAGGGTGTGGGAGAACGCCGCCACGCCGCCGACCAAGGCGCTCTGGTTCGGCAGCTCGTGGAGCTTGCCGCGACCGCCGCCCAACTGGTTGCGGGTCTGCACGCTGGAGATCACCAGCATCGGGATCGAATCGGCGTAGGCCTGGCCCATCGCCGTGGTGATGTTGGTCATGCCCGGGCCGGTGATGATGAAGCACACACCCGGCTTGCCACTGGTGCGCACATAGCCATCGGCCATGAAACCGGCGCCCTGTTCGTGACGCGGCGTGACGTGGTTGATGCTCGAACGGGCCAGCCCGCGATACAGCTCAACGGTATGCACCCCGGGAATGCCGAACACCTGCTCGACCCCGTAGTCTTCGAGTAACTTGACCAATACTTCGCCGCACGTCGCCATGTCTTTGCCCTTTTTGTTCGTTTGAGACGCCGGGCCTGCGCAATGTTTATGATGCGAAGGCAAGCCCAGGGATGGCCTCATTGGAACGGGCGACACGTAGCCGCAACAATGGATAAAAAGTCATACTAGCCATGTCCTCACGTCATACCTTGGGTCCTCATGAAACGATTGCCTCCCCTGCCCGCCCTGCACACTTTTCTGATCACGGCACAGTGCTGCAACTTCACCCGGGCCGCCGAGCAGTTGCACATCACCCAGGGCGCGGTCAGTCGGCAGATCGCCGGGCTGGAAGATCACCTCGGTTATGAGCTGTTCATCCGCCAGGCCCGCGGCCTCGATCTGACGGCGCAAGGACGGGAATGGCTGCCACGGGTGCAGCAGATTTTCGGCTTGATCGGCGAGGCGGTGGAGCAGATCGGCGCCAAGCGCGAAACCCTGCAACTCAAGGCCCCGACCTGTGTCATGCGTTGGTTGTTGCCGCGTTTGATGCAATGGCAAAGGGAACGCCCGGACGTGCCGGTGGAGCTGACGACAACGGTTCGGCATGGCGTGGATTTTCATCGTGAGCAGTTCGATGCGGCGGTGATCTACGGCGTACCGCCAGACACATCACTGGCCTCCCATCGGTTGTTCGATGAGCAACTGACGCCGGTGTGTTCCAAGCCGTACCTCGAAGGGCCGGTGCCGTTGCAGGTGCCGGAGGATCTGGAACAACACATGTTGCTGCACCCGACTCGCGATGAACGGGATTGGAAAGCGTGGCTGGCCTCGGCGGATGTTCAGTTGAGCAATGTCGGCAAGGGCCAGCATTTCGAAACGCTGGACCTTGCGATGTCGATGGCGTCCCAGGGGACAGGCGTGGCGATTGGCGATTGGTCGCTGATTGGTGACGATTTGCAGGCCGGTCGATTGGTCATGCCATTTGAATTGAAAGTACGCACGGGGTTGGCGTACTACCTTGTCCATCCACTGAGACCGACCCCAAGCGCACCGCTGGCTGAATTGCTGGACTGGCTACAAGCCCAGGCCCACGACCTGTCATGAACCTGGGCGCCATTGCACCCTGTGGCGATCAGCGCCAGGTAATGCTCTTGAGGTAATCGAGCATCGTTTTATGGCGTCCGGCCAGGTTCTGGATCGATGACGCGTCTTGAATCTGTTGCGGATGGCTTGACCGTATAAAACGCTCAAACGCAGATTGGATCTTTTCCGCCTCTTGCAACCAGTTGCGAGTGATCTGATCGAGGCCGCGAATAGCTTCAAGTTTTTCCAGCTTACTGTTCTGCTCGCCGATCTGCGCCTCAATGGTAGCCAGTTCCTGGCGCACACCTTCGAGTCGGCCGCGCACACCCTCTCTTGCCTGGGTGAGGTTGGCGTAAAGGCGCCCTTCTTCGATGCCTTGCAAGTTACCTTTGAGTCGCTTGAGCACCAGTTCGAGGAACTCGCGATCAGGCTTGCGGATAGCCACCAATTTAAGCGCAGCTTCTATCTCTTCTGCGCTGGGGATCTGTTTATTGAAGATCTCCAGCCAGCCCGGAGCATTGAACTGCGAGATCTGCAGATCAATGTCGCTTTTCTCCTGCTCAAGCTTTGTGCGGTCATCAGTGAGCACACTCTGAGTCTGGCGCAAGCGGGCGAGGTGCGCCGATTCGATTCGATCAAGATCGATTCCAACGTCGGCGAAACGAACCCCGGCCAGGTTGGGCAATGCCCGGCGCAGGTATTCGGTCGCGGTGTTCAAAGGCAGCAGCGCCGCTTCGACCCGACGCACGCAATACTTCACCAGTTCCTCAATTTTCTCTGCCCGTACCGCGGCCGCTACCGTGGTATTGCCCAGGATCTCGTCAACGCGCACCAGAATATTGTTGAACCCGACATTGGTCAGGGCAGCGATTGCTCGCTTGATATCTTCGCCCAAGTGCTGATCGTCGGCGTTGAGTTGGTCCCGAAGATAAAGGCTCTTCTCCTGGACGGCCGGTAAGTGCACAAAGGTTTTATCCGCCACTATCAAGTTGAAATGGCTTTGCGCGGCCTTCATCACCACCCTGTTCGGTAGTGCATAGCCATTCCTATCGTCAAGCGTATTAGCAGTCATAATATTTTTCATCCTTGAAGTATTTAACCAACCATTCAACCAACAACTTCGTTAAAAACCCTGGACAACGCATTGGCATGCCCTTGAATGACACCCCAGGGTTCAATCACTGAATGTAAATCCAGCACCAGCATGCCCAGATCAAGCTCATTATCGAGTTGCAATAATCGATCGGAGGATTCTTCAATACTCACCCAAATAATGGCCCATACATCTTCCAGATTTTTAGCACCGCGCTCAGCGTCACTCATCAGGATTTTCATATCGCTTAGCCGCCCTCCCACTTGATTCAAAAGTTGTGAAAAGCGCGTCTTGCCCATTCTACCCAGCAGTTCGTCCCGATTGGCCAACAGGGTATTTTTCTGTGACCTGACCTTTTCGGCCTGGGATCCGAAGATCCCCCCGGTAATGGCAACCCCGATAGGACCAAACACCAGGCCGGCAAAGGAATAACCGACCAGGTTGTTGTACTCGGCGATTTTTTCCGCGATGTGTGCATCCAGTTCTTTCAGTTGAGCCCTGAGCGCTTCCTCCTGGGCTGGCGCTTCGATACCTGCCTGTTCAACATAGCCCAGCGTGGCCACGACTGCAGGTAGGAGATCTTCTGTTATTTTGCGTGAAAATTCTGAAGCTAACGCTTTGACCGCACTGACACGCTGATAAAAACTCTCGATATCGTTTTTCATTCGCGTGAAATACTTGGCCAGGTTTTGCACCCTTTCGCTGTCGGAGTTGCCCAGGGGAACGGCTGCCAGCGCCGCCCGCTCGGCATCATTGAGCGTATGGATCGTACCGCTCAGATCCTTGTAGCCGGCGAAGCTCTTCAAATGCTCGACCACCTGGATTCCGCTGTTTATAAACCCTTTGGAGAAGAGATCCAGACGGCTTCCGAGGTCCTTGGTGTCGCGTTCCAGCGTTCCCCAGGAAAGCGCATGTTGATGAATGCGCTGGTGCAGTAACTGGATGTCTCGCGGCTCCAGGCCCTTGACCGTGGATTCGGTGTAACCCAGCAGTTTCTCGACTGCGCCAAGGTCCACCGGCAGGCGCAGACTTGCGCTGACATAACGCTTGATATCAATAATGTTGTGTTTCTGAACAATGAAAGTTCCGTCTTTGTAAGTCGACGCTTCAGCACCGGCCATGACGCCAAAGTATTGCACGGGCACATACTTTGCCGCTTCGGCCATAGTGTCCACGCCCTCCAACTCGGCCACGGCTTGATGTGCCACACGCCTTAATTCATTTTGCAACGCTTGCTTTTTATCGATCAGCATAAAAGACCCAATTAAAAAACCACAACACAATTAATAGATACGCTTGCAGAGCGACTTGTTATTCAGCGTCTACAATATATAACGCGAGATCACACTAACCTGCTGAAGTGGACTATTCAACTACGCCCGAGGAGGCAAACACTGTAGGAAAGCAAACCCCTTTCATGAATGATTTTTAACCCCACGAAAGACAGCGCGCTTAATAACGATTGCAAACCGACAGCACCCAATGCATTGCCCCCAATGAATATTGGCAGGTACGACGCCGATACCAATACCGTTTATTTTCAACCCACAAAAAAAAGCACACGTCACTTGCGTGACGTGTGCCTGATGTTGCTCTATGTATCAGTAACCAACTGTAAATCGCTGGCGTGCAAAAACATGTTTTTCAACTTCATCAATGATCGCAATGGCGTAATCGGCAAATGTAATCCAACTGCGACCGTCGGCACTGACCAGCAAATCATCCTTGCCGAGACGAAACTTGCCGGTGCGCTCACCTTCAACAAACTCCGCCGATGGCGACACGAAGGTCCAGTCCAGTTCCTGTTCCTTGCGCAGATTCTCCAGGAACAACGCCCCGGCACTCGCTTCAGCCTTGTACTCCTCGGGGAAACCTTCGCTGTCGATCACGCGACCGCCATTGGGCAGCAACAACGAACCGGCCCCTCCCACCACCAACAGCCGTTTAACCCCGGCCTTCTTCACCGGCCCGATCACGGCGCTGGCCGGCAGGGTCGCGAAGTGTGCGGCGCTGATCACCACGTCATGTCCGGCGACCGCCGCTTGCAAGGCGTCGGCATCCAGCGCATCGACGGTCTTGCTGACCACACCGTCGCGCTGGCCGATCTTCGAGGTATCACGGGCGATGGCGGTAACGCGGTGACCGCGACGCAGGGCTTCTTCCAACAATTGGCTACCGGCGCGACCGGTGGCACCGATGATTGCGATTTTGCTCATGACGTTCTCCAGTGGGCTTGAATGTGTCTGTATAGATCGTTCCCACGCTCTGCGTGGGAATGCCTCAACGGACGCTCCGCGTTCGGCTGTTGATGGGACGCGGAGCGTCCCGGGCTGCATTCCCACGCGGAGCGTGGGAACGATCAGTCACTAAATCCGGTTACCACTTCATCTCGCCCTTGGCGACTTTGGCGCTCAGCTCCAGCGAGCTTTCCTCGCCCAGTGTCGGGTAGCGTTTTTTCATCGCTGCAATCAGCGCGGCAGAATCCTTGGCCTTGGCCGTTTCTTCGTCGAACGCCTTGATGTACTCGGCAGTGAATTGCACGGCCACCAGGGACCGCGCGCTCTCACCCAGGTAGTGACCCGGCACGATGGTTTTCGGTTTCAGGGTTTCAATCGAATGCAGCGTAGTCAACCAATCGGCATGGGACTGCGCGGTCTGTGTATCCGCCATCCATACGTGGATGTTTTCCGCGACCACCACACCACCGACCACAGCCTTGATCGACGGGATCCACACGAAGCTGCGATCCGGTTGCTTGCCGTCCAGGCCCACCACCTGCAATTTCTGCCCTTCGAGCATCAGGCTGTCGCCCTTGAGCACACCCGGCACGATGGTTTTGGCGGGCACGTCAGCGCCCATTTTCGGGCCCCAGAAGGCGAGTTTGCCGTCGACGGTTTGCTTGATGTGGTCCACGGTCGGTTGCGAGGCCAGCACTTTGGCGTTCGGGAACGCGGCGGTCAGGGTGTCGAGGCCGAAGTAGTAATCCGGGTCACCGTGGCTGATGTAGATGGTGGTCAGTTGTTTGCCGCTGGCGCGGATCTTCTGCACCACTTGCTCGGCCTGGGATTTGCCGAACTGCGCGTCCACCAGGATTGCGTCTTTCTCGCCGCTGACCAGCACCGAGGTCACCGGGAAAATCGCCTTGTCGCCCGGGTTGTAAACATCCAGGGTCAGGGTCGACGCGGCTGCCGCGTGGGCAGCAAAGCCGAGGGTGGCGGTTGCCAGGAGAATGCGCTTGATTGCGGTGAAACCGATCATCTGTTGCTCCGTTGTCCAAATGCCGTGCGGCGATGGGGGCAGAGCTTAGTTGCCAATCTCAGTACAAAAAATGCGATGCTGGAACATAGTTTGTTTCTAAAAGTGGGCAAATCATGGATCGTCTTCAAGCAATGCAGGTGTTTGTCTCGGTAGTGGACCTGGGCAGCCAGTCGGCGGCGGCCGATCACCTGGACCTGTCGCGGCCGGTGGTGTCACGTTATCTGGCGGAACTGGAAGATTGGGTCGGCGCCCGGCTGATGCACCGCACCACGCGCAAGTTGAGCCTGACCGCGGCAGGCAGCGAGATCCTGCCGCGCTGTCGGCAGATGCTCGACCTGACCACCGACATGCAAGCCGCCATCAGCGAACCGGACGAAGCACCCCGTGGCCTGCTGCGGATCAGCGTCAGCACCTCGTTCGGCCAGGCGCAACTGGCGGACGCCATGGCCGCGTACGTCAAGCGCTACCCCGGCGTCAGCATCGACATGCAGATGATCGACCGCACGGTGAACCTGGTGGACGAACGCATCGACCTGGCGATCCGCACCAGCAACGACCTCGACCCGAACCTGATCGCCCGGCGCCTGACCGTGTGCCGCTCGGTGATCTGCGCCTCCCCGGCGTATCTGGAAGAACATCCGGCACCGCAACGGGTCGAGGACTTGAGCCAGCATAATTGCCTGACCCACTCCTACTTCGGCAAAAGCCTGTGGCATTTCGAGCAGGACGGCGAACAGGTCTCGGTGCCGGTGCAGGGCAACATCAGCGCCAACGAGGCCAGCACCCTGCTGCGCGCCACCATGGCCGGCGCCGGCATCGCGATGCTGCCGAGCTACCAGGCCGGCGTGCACATCCACAGCGGCGAACTGATCCGCTTGCTGGCGCATGCCGAGCCGCGGCAGATGAACATGTACGCGGTGTATGCCTCACGCAAACACATGCCGTCGACGATGCGCAGCATGCTCGACTTCCTGGTGCTCAGATTTCCCGAAGAGCCTGAATGGGATAGAGGCAGCTACTAGCTTTGAGCTGCAAGCTGCAAGCTGCAAGCTGCAAGTTGGAAGCGCGTTGCTTGTAGCTTGTAGCTTGTAGCTTGTAGCTTGCGGCTGCCCCTGTCTGACCTATGCTGAATGTAAGTACCCAAGGGTATTCGTTCAGAGGTCAACGCCATGAACATCAGAACAAGAAGATACCTCGCCATTTTCATCACCTGCGCGGCGACGTTGGCGCTGTATGGCACTGCGGCCTGGCGGGTCGAGCAGTTGCGCAACCTGCCCCGTGAGTTCGCCAGCTGCAACTACGAGCGCTGCATCCCCCACAACGCGACCCTCAATGCCCTTCGCTAGTGAAGAACGTCAGGCCTCGTTGTCCTGATCGGCCTTCAAACGGTCGCGGAAGGCCTTGGGTGAGATCCCCACGCGACGCCTGAAAAGACGCGTGAAGTTGGTCGGATCGGAAAACCCCAACACGTCAGACATTTCATAAATAGTCATGCTGGTGTAGGTCAGCAGGCGCTTGGCTTCCAGCAATTGGCGCTCGTGCATGATCTGCAATGCCGGTTGCCCCGCCAGCTCACGGCAGGTGCCGTTGAGGTGCGACACGGAAATCCCCAGCCGATGGGCCAGGTCCTCGACTTTGACGTGCTGGCGGTACGTCTCTTCCACCAGTTGAATAAAGCCGTTGAGGTATTCCCGGGCGCGCTGCGGGCGCTGGCTGGCGTTGCGGCGCTGGATCACCTGGCGGCTGACCCAGACCATGATCACGCTGACCAGCGAATGCATGAGCATTTCCCGGGCCGGTTGATGGCCGGTGTATTCGCTTTGCAACGCCGAAAACAGACTGTTGAGGTACTCGCTGTCCTTGCCCGCCGGATAACTTTCGGCCTGGGCCAGAGCGTTCTCCGAATTACCCAGTTGTGACTGCAAATGCGCCACCAGGGGTGCGGCCAGGGTCACGACAAACCCTTCGACATCCTCGGAAAAACGATAACCGTGCACCGACAGCGGCGGCAGGATCAGCATCGCCGGGTCGGTCAATTGCGTGCGTTTACCTTCGATTTCAAGCTCTGCCTGACCTTTGAAAACGAAGAGTAACTGGCACAGATCAGCGTGGCGGTGGGGTTTGATTTCCCATTGATGTTCGCGACTGCGTTTGGAAATGGTTTCACAGTGCAGCAAGTCGGGGGTCGGCCAGTCCAGGCTTTCACCGTAGAGCTTGAACACCGGAATCGAAGGCAGGTCAGGCTTGTTCATCACTTCAATCCAGGCCTCGGGGTAGACGGGGCGATAATCGCACCGATTGGCAGAATGTACAGGTATCGGCTCAGTTTTCACCTTCAATTGACAGACTCGCAAGGGAAAAATGCAAGCACTCGATCCATAAAAATTATTCACCGGCTCTGGTCGCGTGACACTTGCGAGTCATAAAAACAATGAAAACGCTGAAGACCCAAATCGCCATCATTGGTGCCGGCCCCTCCGGTTTATTGCTCGGCCAATTGCTGCACAACGCCGGCATCGACACCCTCATTCTTGAACGCCAGACACCGGATTATGTACTCGGCCGAATCCGCGCCGGAGTCCTTGAACAAGGCATGGTAGAGCTGTTGCGCCAGGCCGGCGTGGGTCAGCGCATGGACGCCGAAGGACTGGTGCATGGCGGCTTCGACCTCGCCCTCGACGGCCGCCAGGTTCACATCGACCTGCACGCCCTGACCGGTGGCAAAACCGTGATGATCTACGGCCAGACCGAAGTCACCCGCGACCTGATGGCCGCCCGTCGGGACGCTGGCGCACAGACGATTTATCAAGCGAGCCATGTCGTTCCCCATGGCATGAAAAGCGACGAAACCTTTGTCACGTTCGAAAAGGATGGCGAGACGTATCGCCTTGATTGCGACTACATCGCCGGTTGCGACGGCTTCCATGGCGTGGCCCGGCAATCGATTCCCGCCGAGTGCCTGAAAGTCTTCGAACGGGTCTATCCGTTCGGCTGGCTGGGGATATTGGCCGACACGCCGCCGGTCCACGAAGAACTGGTCTACGCCCGCCACGAGCGCGGGTTCGCGCTGTGCAGCATGCGTTCGGCGACTCGCACCCGTTATTACCTGCAAGTGCCGGTCGAGGAGAGCGTCGAGGATTGGTCCGATCAACGCTTCTGGGACGAGCTCAAATCCCGTCTGCCCCGGGCGCTGGCGGACAAACTGGTCACCGGGCCGTCCATCGAGAAAAGCATCGCGCCGCTGCGCAGTTTTGTCGTGGAACCGATGCAATACGGGCGGATGTTCCTGGTCGGTGATGCGGCGCACATCGTCCCGCCCACCGGCGCCAAGGGCCTGAACCTGGCCGCCAGCGACGTCAGCACGCTGTTCAATATTCTGCAGAAGGTTTACCGCGACGGGCGTGTGGATTTGCTGGAGAAATACTCGGAAATCTGCTTGCGCCGGGTGTGGAAAGCCGAGCGGTTTTCCTGGTGGATGACCTCGATGCTGCACCATTTCGAGGAGCACGATGCCTTCAGCCAACGCATCAGCGCCTCGGAGCTGGACTACTTTGTGAACTCCGAGGCGGGTCGAAAAACTATTGCAGAAAATTACGTCGGGCTTCCATACGAGGCTATCGAATAGCCTGCTATCGACTTACACTGGCGAGCATTCACCCGCTCGCCGTGCCCGCAGGTTTTACCGTGACCAATCTGAACCAGCCTGAAACGCCCAAACCGGCCATTCGCAGTGTCTTGATCGCCCTGATGCTGGCGATCTTTCTCGGCGCGCTGGACCAGACCATCGTCGCGGTGTCGATGCCGGCCATTTCCGCGCAGTTCAAGGATGTCAGCCTGCTGGCCTGGGTGATTGCCGGCTACATGGTGGCGATGACCGTGGCGGTGCCGATTTACGGCAAACTTGGCGATCTGTATGGGCGGCGCAAGTTGATGCTGTTCGGCATGGGTCTGTTCACGGTGGCCTCGTTCTTTTGCGGCATGGCCCAGAGCATGGAGCAACTGGTGCTGGCGCGGATCCTTCAGGGCATCGGCGCCGGCGGGATGATTTCGGTCAGCCAGGCGATCATCGGCGACATCGTCCCGCCCCGGGAGCGCGGTCGTTATCAGGGTTACTTCAGCAGCATGTACGCGGTGGCCAGTGTCGCCGGGCCGGTGCTCGGCGGGTACATGACCGAATACCTGTCCTGGCGCTGGGTGTTCCTGATCAACCTGCCGCTGGGCCTCGGCGCCTGGCTGGTGGCCAATCGCACGCTGGTGGGGCTGCCGGTGCCGCAGCGCAAACCGATCATCGATTATGTCGGCACGGTGCTGATGATCATTGGGTTGACCGCGTTGTTGCTCGGCATCACTCAGGTCGGCCAAGGGCATTCATGGCGCAGCGCCGAAGTGCTCGGCCTGCTCGGTTGCGCGGTGGCGGTACTGGCGCTGTTTGTCTGGCATGAGCGCCGTGCGCGGGAGCCGTTGCTGCCGATGCATTTGTTCGCCAACCGCGACGCGATCTTTTGCTGGTGCACGATTTTCTTCACCAGTTTCCAGGCCATTTCCCTGATCGTGCTGATGCCGTTGCGCTTCCAGAGCGTCACCGGCGCCGGGGCCGACAGCGCCGCGCTGCACCTGTTGCCGCTGGCGATTGGCTTGCCGATTGGCGCCTATTTCGCCGGGCGCCGCACGTCGGTGACCGGACGCTACAAGCCGATGATCCTGACCGGCGCGCTGCTGATGCCGCTCTCTATTCTGGGCATGGCGTTCAGTGCACCCCAGGCCTTGTTGATGAGCAGCCTGTTTATGTTGCTCAGCGGAATCGCCAGCGGCATGCAGTTCCCGACGTCATTGGTCGGCACGCAGAATTCGGTGGCGCAACGGGATATCGGCGTCGCCACCAGCACCACCAACCTGTTCCGCTCGCTGGGTGGCGCGGTGGGCGTGGCGTTGATGTCGGCGCTGTTGCTGGCGTTGTTGCAGGATTCGAGTTTCGCCCACCTGGCCGGTTCGACGCTGATTGCCGAGGGGCGTTCGGGGAATGTCTTGCTCGACGGTTTGAACGCCGCGCCGGGGGAGGCGCAGAACGCCTTGCGCGCGGAGTTGCTGCTGACGTTCCGGCATTTGCTGATGGTCAGTGCGGCGGTGTCGTTGTTGGGGTTGGCGGCGGCAGTTGCCATGCCGAACAGGGTGTTGCGGGGGCGGGAAGATAAGGTTCGCTAGTCCCCCGCTCCGCGTGGGAATGCCTCAACGGACGCTCCGCGTTCGGCTTTGGATGGGACGCGCAGCGTCCCGGGCTGCATTTCCCACGCAGAGCGTGGGAACGATCATTGCTCAAGGGCTGTAATACCCGACAGCCACCAGAAAATGTCCAACCTTCTTCAGATAAGCATGCTTGTCCTCAACCTTCCCGGTCACCGGGTTCTTCCAGCGATACTCGTACTCGCCCTGATCCTGCTTGGCGATCAACGCCAGAATCGGTTCGCCCACCGGTTTGCCTTCCGGGTCGTTGACCTTGCCGAAGTCGGTATTGATCAGCCTTAGATTGGTGCCATGGGCGACGTAGCGCTGGTTATCCAGATCCACCACGAACACATACAAGTCGTCCTGCAAGTAGCCGCCCTTGAGCGAGTTGATCGCCGTCAGCGTGCCCTTCTCATCTTTGGAGAGGTCGGCGGCGGCTTTATCGAGCAAGGCCTGGGCTTGCTGCGCCGATGCGCGGGGCACGTAGTAACCGACCGCCAGGATCCGCTGGCCAATGCGCTGATAGAACACGTGCTTGCGCTCGACCTTGCCGTCGGCCCAGTTCTGCCAGCGGTATTCGGCCTGCTGGATGCCGTTGCCTTCCGGCACTTTCAGGGCGTCCTTGAAGGCTTTCTGCAAATCCGGCGGCAGGGTCTCGGACACGTCGCGCCCGATCAACGCCGAGGACGGCCCACCGCTGGCGAGCATCACGCCTTGGGTGTCGACCACGAAGACGTAACGGTCCTTGTCGACAAACTCGCCCTGTCGGCTGAACGCCGCGAAGGCCTTGTCGCCATTGTCGTGGTAATACGCCAGGGCTTTTTCCAGCAAGGCCCGGGCCGCCTGGCCGTCATCCTTGGCTGCCGTGGCCGCCTGAACCTGGCCCAGGCTCAGCAACAACATCCCCCCCAACCACGCCAACTTGTGCACAAACCCCATAGCGCATCCCTCGTTCTTGTTGATGTTTCAAGAGCGTAGACGGGGTTGGGGATATGGATGGATATTCAGCGAATCGCGGTGCGCGAGGCGAAAGAGCACTTTGAGGTGAGAGCGCTTTTGTGGCGAGGGAGCTTGCTCCCGCTCGGCTGCGCAGCAGTCGTAAACCCTGAGCATGCGGTGTGCCTGACACACTGCGGGGGAGCGCTTCGCACTCCAGCGGGAGCAAGCTCCCTCGCCACAGGCAAGCCCCTTCGCCACAAAAGCGCCTTTGCTACAGATTTGGCGCGGCGGGCTATTTCGCCCGGGCGTTGATCTGCTGCTGCAAATTCTGGATCTGCGCTTGCAGGGTGTTGAGGTTGCGGGTGGTCTGGGCGCGGAAGGCGTCGAACTCGGCGGTGTTGGTCGGGTTTGGCGCGACGGCGGCCGGGCGGTTGTCCTGCTCGCTTTTGAGCACGACGATTTCCTGTTCCAGACGATCGATCGCCGCTGTCGGGTTGCCCTGTTTCTTCAGCGCAGCGATGTCGGCGTTGAGGCTTTTCAGCTCGGCGTCGACTTTGCTGGTGTCGGCCGGCGTGCTTTTCAGGGTCGCCAGGTCCGTGCTCAAGGTTTTCACCTGGGCCTGCAACTGCGCGTTGGCCGCCGTTTGCGCCGTGGTTTGCGCCGTCATCTGCGCCAGACGTTTGTCCAGATCGCTGGTCTGGCCGACCACACCCAGTTGGGCCTGGCTCTGGTCCTGGAGTTTGCTTTCCAGTTGTTTGATTTGCAGTTTCAGCGCTTCGCTGTCGCTGGAGACATTCGACTGGCTGGCCACCACCTTGCCGGAAATGTCCTGCAGGCGCCCCGCCGCTTCCTCACTGATCCGCGCGAAACTTTCCTGGGTCGCCACCAGTTGCTGCTCCATCAGCGAAATCTGCTGGAAACTCCACCAGGCCAGGCCCGCGAACGCGAAGAACAACGCGCCGACCAAGGCCCACAACGGCCCGGTGCTGGCGCTTTTGACTTTGGTCACCGGCACCGGGCGCGAGTGCACGGTGGTGCGTTCACGGGCGGCCGGTGTGGTTGGGAAATCGTCGTCATCGAGGGGGTCGGCACGCAGGCTCGGTACATCGTCGAAGTCGTCGTTGGCATCGTTACGCATGGACATTGAGGCAACCTTTGTGGAACGCGGTGATGGCGGTGTGCGGCGAAGTATAACCCCCACCGCCGCATGGGTTGACCCTCAACCCCGCACTCGGTTCAGTGTCGGGACAGGTCCTACACCCATCAGCGAATATCCTGAGCCTTCCACCAGACGCAGAATTCATCGAGGGCGGCCCAGAGGCTGACTTTCGGATCGTAGTCCAGATAATGCCGGGCGCGGCTGATGTCCAAGGTGAAATTTTTGTTCATCACCTGCATGCCCAGGCGCGACAGGGTCGGCTCGGGGCGCCCCGGCCAGAGTTTGCACACGCCTTCATTGAGCGCCGCGACGCTGTAGGCCAGGCCGTAGGAACGGTAGCGAGTGACCTGTGGGACGTCCATTTTGCGCATCACATAATTCACCACATCCCACAACGGCACCGGCGCACCGTTGCTGATGTTGTAGGCCTTGCCCAATGCCGAGCCGCTGGCCAGCAAACTGCTGAGCAACGCTTCGTTGAGGTTTTGCATGCTGGTGAAATCGACCTTGTTCAGGCCGTTGCCGACAATCGCCAGGCGCCCCTTGCGCTGCATCTTCAGCAGACGCGGGAAGATGCTCATGTCGCCGGCACCGGTGACGAACCGCGGGCGCAGGGCAATGGTTTCGAGGCCGAATTCCTGGGCGCCGAAGACCTTTTGCTCGGCGAGGTACTTGGTGGCGGCGTAGTGATGCTTGAAACGCTTGGGCACTTGCTCTTCGGTCACGCCCAGATGATCGCGGCCATCGAAGTAGATCGACGGCGACGACAGGTGCACCAGGCGCCGGACCCGCTGTTTCAGACAGGCCTCGACCACGTTTTCGGTGACTTGGACGTTGCCCTGGTGAAACTCCTGATAGCGGCCCCACAAACCGACGGCGCCGGCGCAGTGCACCACGGCTTCGACGTCGGCGCACAGGTCGCGCACCAGTTCCGGGTCGCTCAAGTCACCCTGGATAAATTCGGCGCCACGGCGCACCAGGTGCTCGACCCCCTCGGCCCGGCGACCGTTGACCCGCACGTCCAGGCCCTGCTCCAGGGCGAAACGCGCAAAGCGTCCGCCAATGAAGCCGCTTGCGCCGGTGACCAGAATTTTCATGTAAAGCTCCAACAAAGCAGCAGCGAGCTTCAAGCTTCAAGCCGCAAGTTAAAAACACACCGCAAGCACTTCACTTGCAGCTTGCAGCTTGACGCTCATGGCTGCTCTCGGGGCACCAGCCATTGCTTCGACGAACGTACCAATTGGTCAGTGAGTAAACCCAGCAGCTGACCGCCATTGCGCCAATGATGCCAGTACAGCGGCACATCGATGGGCTTATCTGGCAAAAGCTCCACTAAAACACCTCGTTGCAGTTGCTCGCGCACCTGCAATTCCGGCACCAGGCCCCAGCCCAGCCCGGCTTCCGTGAGGCGGATAAAACCTTCGGACGATGGGCACAGATGGTGTTCGAAACCGCCGTCCACGCCGAGAGATGCAAGGTAGCGATGCTGTAGAAAATCATCCGGGCCAAACACCAGCGCCGGGGTGCGCGGCAGCAACTCGGCGCGCACACCGTCGGGGAAATGCCGGGCAATGAACGCCGGGCTGGCCAACGCCCGGTAACGCATGGCGCCCAACAATACGCTGCGAGCCCCGGCCACCGGGCGTTCGCTGGCACAGAGACACGCCGCCACTTCCCCGGCGCGCATGCGTTTGAGGCCCACGGTCTGGTCTTCAACGACCAAGTCCATCAACAAATGTTGCTCGGCGCAAAAATCCCCCACCGCATCGGCCCACCAGGTGGCGAGGCTGTCAGCGTTGAGGGCGATACGCAGGCGTTCCGGCAGGCCTGCTTCATCCAGCGCCGGCACCAGGGTCAGCAAATCCCGCTCAAGCAAGCGCACCTGCTGCACATGGTTGAGCAAACGCCGACCGATTTCAGTCGGCGCTGGCGGCGTCGCCCGCACCAACACCGGTTGGCCAATCCGCGCTTCCAGCAGTTTGATCCGCTGGGAGATCGCCGATTGCGACAACCCCAGCACCTGGGCGGCGCGTTCGAATCCGGCCTGCTCGACCACGGCGGCCAAGGCAGAAAGCAATTTATAGTCGAACATCAGTTTCCCTAATGAGCGATCAGCACTATTGGTTTTTCTTATACAGCGTAGCGCCGGAGAATGGCCAGCAAGAACTCTTGAACAAGGAATACCGACATGGCTGGCGAAACCTCATTGGCAACCCTGCTGCGCAGCATGAGCCCGCAACTCAACGCCGGCGAGTATGTGTTTTGTACGTTGCGCGACGGCACGCTGCCGGCGGGTCTGGAGATTGTCGGCAGCTTTCGCGAGCAGGAAGGTCTGACCGTCATTCTGGAAAAATCCCACGCCGAAAAGGCCGGTTTCAGCTTCGACTACGTCGCGGCATGGATCACCTTGAACGTGCACTCGGCCCTGGAAGCCGTCGGCCTCACCGCCGCCTTCGCCACCGCACTGGGCAAGGCTGGCATCAGTTGCAACGTGATCGCCGGTTATTACCACGACCATTTATTCGTCGGCCAGGCCGATGCCGAACGCGCCCTGCACGCGTTGCGGGATCTCGCGGCCAACGGGGAGTAGAAAACCATGTGGCAAAGCTATGTAAACGGCCTGTTGGTCGCGGCGGGGCTGATCATGGCGATCGGCACCCAGAACGCCTTTGTGCTGGCCCAGAGCCTGCGCCGCGAACATCACCTGCCGGTCGCGGCGCTGTGCGTCGTTTGTGATGCGCTGCTGGTGGCTGCGGGCGTGTTCGGTCTGGCGACCGTGCTGGCGCATAACCCGACCTTGCTGGCGGTGGCCCGTTGGGGCGGCGCGGCGTTTCTGATTTGGTACGGTAGCCAGGCATTGCGCCGGGCCTGCGCGAAACAAAGCCTGGAACAGGGCGAAAACCAGACCGTGCGTTCGCTGCGGGCGGTGATGCTCAGTGCGTTGGCGGTGACCCTGCTCAATCCGCACGTTTATCTGGATACGGTTTTGCTGATCGGCTCCCTCGGCGCCCAACAGACCGAGCCCGGCGCCTATGTCGTCGGCGCGGCGAGCGCTTCTTTATTGTGGTTCTTTACGTTGGCGCTGGGCGCGGCATGGTTGGCGCCGTGGCTGGCACGGCCGAGTACCTGGCGGATTCTTGATCTGTTGGTGGCGGTGATGATGTTCACCGTAGCGTTCCAATTAATCACCACGCCCTGATTTATTCCAAAAGGCTAAGGGGATGCCCTCACTAAATGACGGTCGCGCCGCCACCCCGCAAAGCGCAAGACTAGGCGTGAGGAGCGAGGTTTGGTGGTTCAAATGAGCGACGAACAACGACGGATTGCGCTTTGCGGGGTGACGGCCCTTCGGGTTGGAGCTGTGATCGTGCCATGCGGCGTTGCGGGACTCGAAGAGGCAAAAAGCATCCTCTTCGTCCCGCGCCTTGCCTGGCACGATCACAGCTCCAACGCGATCCGTCATTTAGTGAGGGCATCCCCTTGAACCTCTATCCCACACAGTTGTTGCGTGGTTATGCCGCACCCCCGGTGCTATGATCCGGTTCGATGCGCCGCAAAGAGTACAAACTCCCCGGCGCTTGTCTGGCCGCCCGTGATCGGCCTTGCGCTCACCGCAACTGACCTGATTAGGAGAATCATCATGGCTTTCGAATTGCCGCCGCTGCCCTACGCACACGATGCCCTGCAGCCGCACATTTCCAAGGAAACTCTGGAATACCACCACGACAAGCACCACAACACCTACGTCGTGAACCTGAACAACCTGGTGCCAGGCACCGAGTTCGAAGGCAAGACCCTGGAAGAAATCGTCAAATCTTCTTCGGGCGGCATCTTCAACAACGCCGCTCAGGTCTGGAACCACACCTTCTACTGGAACTGCCTGGCGCCAAACGCCGGCGGTCAACCGACCGGCGCGCTGGCTGAAGCCATCAACGCTTCGTTCGGTTCGTTCGACAAGTTCAAAGAAGAATTCAGCAAAACCTCCATCGGCACCTTCGGTTCCGGCTGGGGCTGGCTGGTGAAAAAAGCTGACGGTTCCCTGGCCCTGGCCAGCACCATCGGCGCAGGCAACCCGCTGACCAACGGCGACACCCCGCTGCTGACCTGCGACGTCTGGGAACACGCTTACTACATCGACTACCGCAACGTTCGTCCGAAGTACGTCGAAGCGTTCTGGAACCTGGTCAACTGGAAATTCGTGGCTGAGCAGTTCGAAGGCAAAACCTTCACCGCTTAAGATCGAAACCAGTCAAAAAAACCCGGCTTAGGTCGGGTTTTTTATGGGTGCTGGAAAGGCGTAGCCTGTACCGACGCCTTCGCGGGCAAGCCTTGCTCCTACAGGTTTGGGGTTGAATCGCGGTAATGCGCACGACACAAAACCTGTAGGAGCAAGGCTTGCCCGCGAAGAACGATAACGCGGTCAACCTGACGGAATGCCTAGCCCTGCGGGTCGACGATGTCCAACGCCCGATTCACAGCAAGGTCCGCCAGCATGACGACCTGCGCAATAGCCAGCGCCGTGCTGCGCTGGGAGCCGCTCAGATAGGTGGCGAAATCGCTGGCCAGGACACTTGCCGAAGCCAGGGATTCACAGGCGTGGGCCAGGAGGGTTTCGATGTTCTGGTTCGGGGAGATGTTGAACATGGGGCTGGGGTTGCGGGGCGGGTCTGGGATTAATTTATCCACTTGAATCTCCTTTTGAGGTTCGCGCCATCAATTCCCGATCTCACTCGAAGAAAGAGGTGGCAGCTATGTGCAGGGTGAGATCACCGGCAAAAGGAACCCGGCCGGACCGAAGTCCGCCCGCACACAGCCGCCATGAACGTTGCTGACAGCCTCAAGCTGCCGGCAATTATGGAGGGCCCAGCACTGGTTTCCAATTGCTTAGTCTGGGGATCTCACACCCGGTCGCAGAATTTTTCCGCGACACCCAAAAGGTTATTGAACCCGCTTCCTACGGGCAACCTGAAAACATCGTGGGAAACGTCTGGTATTTTCGCAACCCATTAAACAAAAAACGGAACGCGGAGCGTCCCTGGCGGCATTCCCGCGCGGAGCGTGGGAACGATCAAAAGGCGTAGCCTGTACCGACGCCTTCGCGGGCAAGCCTCGCTCCTACAGGTTTGGGGTTGAATCGCGGTAATGCGCACGACACAAAACCTGTAGGAGCAAGGCTTGCCCGCGAAGAACGATAACGCGGTCAACCTGACGGAATGCCTACCCCTGCGGGTCGACGATGTCCAATGCCCGATTCACAGCAAGGTCCGCCAGCATGACGACCTGCGCAATGGCCAGTGCCGTGCTGCGCTGGGAGCCGCTCAGATAGGTGGCGAAATCGCTGGCCAGGACACTTGCCGAAGCCAATGACTCACAGGCATGGGCCAGGAGGGTTTCGATGTTCATGTCCGGGGAAATCTGGAACATGGGGTTGGGGGTGTAGGGTGGGTCTGGGATTAATTTATCCATAAAAATTCCTCACGCGTTGAGGGCCACCACTTACCGTTCTCACGCGGTGAAGAGGTGGCAGCTATGTGCGGGGTGAGAAAACCGGTCATGGACACCCGGACCAGACAAAAGTCTGCCCGCACACAGCCGCCATAACGCATTTACGACAGGATAAGCTGGCGGCAATTATGCGTGTACGGGTTCTGTATGACCATAAGTTGCCGGGTTCTCACACCCGATCACTGAGGTTTCAGCGACACCCAAAAGGTTATTGAACCCGCTTCCTACGGGCAACCTGAAAACCTCGTGGGAAACGTCCGGTATTTTCGCAACCCATTAAACAAAAACGGAACGCGGAGCGTCCCTGGCGGCATTCCCACGCGGAGCGTGGGAACGATCAAATGGGTCGGCTGCCAGGCCGCCTTCGCGGGCAAGCCTCGCTCCTACAAAAGCAGAAGCAGAGCGGCGAACACCCGCCCGCCCCTCACCACTCATTAGGCCGAGCGTTAGCTCGCCTGCTTTTGATCTTGCTCTACCGCCCCTTCGGGAGGCCGAGTGGAGGTTCTGCGTAGTGGGCAGCCCGGCATGGATGCCGGGCTAGCCGCCCCCGGCCATGGATGGCCGATGGCGGCGGGCCCACGGAGCAGGACCGGAGCGAGGGAACACCGAGCCTAAGCGAGGGGCCGGACGCCGGGGCGAGACCTTTTGGTTCCTTTTGGGGCGTTTGCCAAAAGGGACTCGCTGTAAGAGCGAAACCATAAGTGGCCGTAACCGCAGGAATGGATATGTACTCAACCAACAACAACCTGGTCGGCCCAGAGGCCGCCAAGCCCCACAAGCCCAGTCGAAATTTCCGACGATGAAACAAGCCGCAAGCCCCTTGCCCCAACGCCACAGCGGACTAACATCAACCCAAAGGAAAAATAGTCCCGATCCCCCTCAAGTTGAAGACCAAAACTACCGACACAGTACAAATAGGACAAACACTCAAAACAACAGCATATTGGCCAAGCTACAGGCAAAATCCCCAGGGCTGAATTGTCCCTTTGACTGCCATCACGGGATTGCCAATACTCATGGCAACTTGATGCTACCCGCACGGAACAAGGAATAACCCTTTGAAGCTGGAACTCAAGAACAGCTTGTCGGTGAAGTTGCTCCGGGTCGTGCTCCTGTCGGCATTGATCGTCGGCGTGGTCTTGAGCTGCGCGCAGATCGTTTTCGATGCCTATAAAACACGCCAGGCCGTGGCCGGTGATGCCCAGCGCATCCTCGACATGTTCCGCGACCCCTCCACCCAGGCCGTCTACAGCCTGGACCGGGAGATGGGCATGCAAGTCATCGAGGGCCTGTTCCAGGACGACGCCGTGCGCCAGGCCTCCATCGGCCATCCCAACGAAGCCATGCTCGCGCAAAAGTCCCGCGAACTGCAGCATTCCAACAGCCGCTGGCTGACCGACCTGATCCTCGGCCAGGAACGCACGTTCACCACCCAACTGGTGGGTCGTGGGCCCTACAGCGAATATTACGGCGACCTGAGCATCACCCTCGACACCGCCACCTATGGCCAGGGTTTCATCGTCAGCTCGGTGATCATCTTCATTTCCGGTGTCTTGCGCGCCCTCGCCATGGGCCTGGTGCTGTACCTGGTGTACCACTGGCTGCTGACCAAGCCGCTGTCGCGGATCATCGAGCACCTGACCGAGATCAACCCCGACCGCCCCAGCGAACACAAGATTCCGCAGATCAAGGGCCACGAAAAGAACGAACTGGGTATCTGGATCAACACCGCCAACCAGTTGCTCGAATCCATCGAACGCAATACCCATCTGCGCCACGAAGCCGAAAACAGCCTGTTGCGCATGGCCCAGTACGATTTCCTCACCGGCCTGCCGAACCGCCAGCAATTGCAGCAGCAACTGGACAAGATCCTCGTCGATGCCGGCAAGCTGCAACGCCGGGTCGCGGTGCTGGTCGTGGGCCTGGATGACTTCAAGGGCATCAACGAACAATTCAGCTACCAGACCGGCGACCAACTGCTGCTGGCCCTGGCCGATCGCCTGCGCGCCCACAGCGGCCGCCTCGGCGCCCTCGCCCGTCTGGGCGGCGACCAGTTTGCACTGGTCCAGGCCGACATCGAACAACCTTATGAAGCGGCCGAACTGGCGCAAAGCATCCTCGATGACCTGGAAGCGGCGTTTGCCCTCGATCATCAAGAGATTCGCCTGCGCGCCACCATCGGCATCACCCTGTTCCCCGAGGACGGTGACAGCACCGAGAAGTTGCTGCAAAAAGCCGAGCAGACCATGACCCTGGCCAAGACCCGCTCGCGCAACCGTTATCAGTTCTATATCGCCAGCGTCGACAGCGAGATGCGCCGACGCCGCGAACTGGAAAAAGACCTGCGCGATGCCCTGACCCGCGATCAGTTCTACCTCGTCTACCAACCGCAGATCAGCTACCGCGATCACCGGGTGGTGGGCGTCGAAGCGTTGATTCGCTGGCAGCATCCCGAACACGGGTTGGTACCGCCGGACCTGTTCATCCCGCTGGCCGAGCAGAACGGCACCATCATTGCCATTGGCGAATGGGTGCTGGATCAAGCCTGCAAGCAATTGCGCGAGTGGCATGACCAGGGTTTCGCCGACTTGCGCATGGCGGTGAACCTGTCCACCGTGCAACTGCACCACGCCGAGCTGCCACGGGTGGTCAACAACCTGTTGCAGATCTACCGCCTGCCGCCGCGCAGCCTGGAACTGGAAGTCACCGAAACCGGCCTGATGGAAGACATCAGCACCGCCGCCCAACACTTGCTGAGCCTGCGCCGCTCCGGTGCGTTGATTGCGATTGACGACTTCGGCACCGGTTATTCATCGCTCAGCTATTTGAAAAGCCTGCCGCTGGACAAGATCAAGATCGACAAGAGCTTTGTGCAGGACCTGCTCGATGACGACGACGATGCCACCATCGTTCGGGCGATCATCCAGTTGGGCAAGAGCCTGGGCATGCAGGTGATTGCCGAAGGCGTGGAAACCGCCGAGCAAGAGGCCTACATCATTTCCGAAGGTTGCCACGAAGGTCAGGGTTACCACTACAGCAAACCACTGCCGGCGCGGGAGTTGAGTGCCTACTTGAAGCAGGCCCAGCGCAGTAACGCGGCTATTTTGTAAAAATCAAAAGATCGCAGCCTTCGGCAGCTCCATGAATCGCATCCCCGCGGAGCTGGCGAAGGCTGCGATCTTTTGATCTACCGCACCAAATTCCTGAATAAGAAATATTTCCAACCACAACCCTTTACACATAATGCGAAAGATTTGCATTATGTCGCAGCTTTGCGCGCCCATAGCGCCATTCCACCCCCAATCGAAGCAGGATGTTCGCCATGATTCGTATGCCTCTGGCTACCGCCAGTCTGTTGGCCATCGCTATTTCCCTCGCCGGTTGCGGCGAAGGCAAAGATAAGGCTGCCGCTCCACAAGCGCCAACGCCGGCCGCCAGCACCGCCGCTGCTCCTGCCGTAGCGCCAGCCGCTGCCGGTAAAGTCGACGAAGCCGCCGCCAAAGCTGTGGTCGCGCATTATGCCGACATGGTCTTCGCCGTTTACAGCGATGCCGAATCTACCGCGAAAACCCTGCAAACCGCCGTCGACGCCTTCCTCGCCAAGCCGAACGCCGACACCCTCAAAGCCGCCAAGGCTGCCTGGGTCGCCGCACGCGTTCCTTACCTGCAGAGCGAAGTGTTCCGCTTCGGCAACACCATCATCGACGACTGGGAAGGTCAGGTGAACGCCTGGCCTCTGGACGAAGGCCTGATCGACTACGTCGACAAGACCTACGAACACGCACTGGGTAACCCGGGCGCCACCGCCAACATCATCGCCAACACCGAAGTCCAGGTCGGCGAAGACAAGGTCGACGTCAAAGACATCACCCCGGAAAAACTCGCCAGCCTGAACGAGCTGGGCGGTTCCGAAGCCAACGTCGCCACCGGCTATCACGCCATCGAATTTCTGCTCTGGGGTCAGGACCTGAACGGCACCGGCCCTGGCGCCGGTAACCGTCCGGCTTCGGACTACCTGGAAGGCAAAGGCGCAACTGGCGGTCACAACGATCGTCGCCGCGCCTACCTGAAATCCGTGACCCAACTGCTGGTCAGCGACCTGCAAGAAATGGTCGGTAACTGGAAGCCGAACGTGGCCGACAACTACCGCGCCACCCTGGAAGCCGAGCCTGGCGAAACCGGCTTGCGCAAAATGTTGTTCGGCATGGGCAGCCTGTCCCTGGGCGAACTGGCGGGCGAGCGCATGAAGGTTTCCCTGGAAGCCAACTCCCCGGAAGACGAACAGGATTGCTTCAGCGACAACACCCACAACTCGCACTTCTACGATGCCAAAGGCGTGCGTAACGTGTACCTGGGCGAATACACCCGCGTCGACGGCACCAAAATGACCGGCGCCAGCCTGTCGTCCCTGGTGGCCAAGGCCGACCCGGCCGCCGACACCGCACTGAAAGCCGACCTGGCCGCCACCGAAGCCAAGATCCAGGTCATGGTCGATCACGCCGCCAAGGGTGAGCACTACGACCAGTTGATCGCTGCCGGCAACACTGCAGGCAACCAGATCGTCCGCGACGCCATCGCATCCCTGGTCAAGCAGACCGGTTCGATCGAAGCCGCCGCTGGCAAACTGGGCATCAGCGACCTGAACCCGGACAACGCTGATCACGAGTTCTGATCAACGCTGGCTGAATAAAAAGGCGACCTTCGGGTCGCCTTTTTCATTCCCGCCAGAACACAATCCCTTGTAGGAGCGAGGCTTGCCCGCGAAGACGGCTTCACATCCAACATCTTTGGTGACTGACACGCCGCTTTCGCGAGCAAGCTTCGCTCCTACATTGGATCGCAGTGACCGCGGTATCCGGGGAAACCTGTCCCAAATCAACCAAACGATAATTCCTCTTATTCAAACTCCGCCGTCCTGTTAGACTTTGCGCCCTTATTTTGCTCGCCCGTCAGGAAGTCTGATGCCGTCGTTGCCTCTTCGCTGGTGCACCCTGTTCATGGCCCTGGGCCTGAGTGCCTGCGATGACGCCCCGCGTTTTACAACGGCCGAACCCGGTGAAGCCCGGTCCGGTGGCGCCGCGACGGTGCGCAAGACCGATCAGAATTCGTTTTCCCTGCCCTCGGCCAATCTGCCGCCGTCACGACGGGTGGATTTCAGCGTCGGCAACAGTTTTTTCCGTAGCCCCTGGGTGATCGCCCCGTCGACCACCACCGCCCGGGATGGCCTCGGCCCGCTGTTCAACACCAACGCCTGCCAGAACTGCCACATCAAGGACGGTCGCGGTCACCCGCCGACGCCTGATGCCACCAATGCGGTGTCGATGCTGGTGCGCCTGTCGATCCCGGATGCGCCGGCCTACGCCAAGGTCATCGAGCACCTGGGCGTGGTCCCGGAGCCGGTCTACGGCGGCCAACTCCAAGACATGTCGGTACCCGGCGTCGCCCCGGAAGGCAAAGTCCGCGTCGATTACACGCCCGTGCCGATTCGCTTCAAGGACGGCACCGAAGTCGAACTGCGCAAACCGGTCCTGCAAATCACCCAACTGGGCTACGGCCCGATGCACCCCGACACCCGGTTCTCGGCCCGCGTCGCCCCGCCAATGATCGGCCTGGGTCTGCTCGAAGCGATCCCCGACGAGGCGATCCTGGCCAATGCCGAGGCCCAGGCCAAAGACAAAAACGGCATCGCCGGGCGCCCGAACCAGGTCTGGGACGACGCCCAACAAAAAACCGTCCTCGGCCGCTTCGGCTGGAAAGCCGGGCAACCGAACCTCAATCAACAAAACGTTCACGCGTTCTCTGGTGATATGGGCCTGACCACCAGCCTGCGACCTTTCGATGACTGCACCGACGCGCAAACCGCCTGCAAACAGGCGCCCAACGGCAATGGCCCGAACGGCGAGCCGGAAGTCAGCGACAACATTCTGCGCCTGGTGCTGTTCTACAGCCGCAACCTCGCCGTGCCCGCTCGCCGCGACATCAATGCGCCGCAAGTGCTGGCCGGCAAGAATCTATTTTTCCAGGCCGGCTGCCAGACCTGTCACACGCCGAAATACACCACCGCCGCCAACGCCGCCGAACCTGAACTGGCCAATCAAGTGATTCGCCCCTACAGCGATCTGCTGCTGCATGACATGGGCGACGGCCTGGCCGACAACCGCAGCGAATTTAAAGCCAGTGGCCGCGACTGGCGCACGCCGCCGTTATGGGGCATTGGCCTGACCCAAGCGGTCAGTGGCCACACCCAGTTCTTGCACGACGGCCGCGCGCGCAATCTGCTTGAAGCCGTGCTCTGGCATGGCGGCGAAGCGAGCGCGGCGCAGCAACAGGTTTTGTCTTTCAATGCCGAGCAGCGCGCTGCGTTGTTGGCGTTTTTGAATTCTCTCTAAGCACTTAAAAGAATCGGGAGCCCGACATGTTCCGTCCCAAACTGTTGTTCACCAGCCTTGCAGCGCTCGCCCTCGGCGCCTGTTCGCCGCAGGATCCGCAAGCCGTCACTTCGGCAGCCATCGCCAAGCAGGTGATCCTGCCGACCTACAGCCGTTGGGTTGATGCCGACCGTCAACTGGCTGTCAGCGCCCTCGCCTACTGCGAAGGCAAGGCCGACCTGGAAACCGCTCGCAAAGATTTCCTGCACGCGCAAAAAGCCTGGGCCGAGCTGCAACCGTTGCTGATCGGGCCGCTGGCCGAGGGCAATCGTGCGTGGCAGGTGCAGTTCTGGCCGGATAAGAAGAACCTGGTCGGCCGTCAGGTCGAGCAACTGGTCACCGCCCAGCCGCAGATCGATGCCGCCGCCCTGGCCAAGTCGAGCGTGGTGGTTCAGGGCCTGTCGGCCTACGAATACATCCTGTTCGACAGCAAGCCTGACGTGGCCAACGACGCGCAGAAAGCCAAGTATTGCCCGCTGCTCAAAGCCATTGGCGAACGCCAGAAACTGCTGGCCGAAGAGATTCTGCAAAGCTGGAACAACACCGACGGCATGCTCGCGCAGATGAGCAAATTTCCGAACCAGCGTTACGCCGATTCCCATGAAGCGATCGCCGATCTGCTGCGGGTACAAGTCACCGCCCTCGACACCTTGAAGAAAAAACTCGGCACGCCGATGGGCCGCCAGACCAAGGGTGTGCCGCAACCGTTCCAGGCCGATGCGTGGCGTAGCCAGTCGTCCCTGACGGGCCTGGAAGCCAGCCTCGCCGCCGCCAAGACCGTGTGGGAAGGTGTCGACAACAAAGGCCTGCGCGGTCTGTTGCCGAGCGAGCAGAAGCCGTTGGCCGACAAGATCGATGCCGCCTACGCCGCTTCGCTCAAACTGTTCGCCAGCAACCAGCGCTCGCTGACCGAAATGCTCAACGACGATGCCGGCCGCCAACAGCTCAACGATCTCTACGACAGCCTCAACGTCGTCCATCGCCTGCACGAAGGCGAACTGGCCAAGGCGCTGGGCATCCAACTGGGCTTCAACGCCAACGACGGTGACTGATGAGGGCGAGTGCCATGCTGCGACGTCAGGCTCTGACTTTAGGTAGTTTGCTGCTGGGAGCAGTGACGCTGGGCGGCTGGACGCTGTTCAAGCACAAGGACAAGAGCCCGCTGCTGCTGTCGGCGCGGGACGATACCGACGGCAAGCATTACGCCGTCGGTTATCGGCTGGATGGCACCCGGGTGTTCGCCACCCAGGTCGGCCAGCGTTGCCACGACATCATCAATCACCCGACCCTGGCGATAGCGCTGTTTGTCGCCCGGCGTCCGGGCACCGAGAGTTACCTGATCGACCTGCGCGACGGCACGTTGCTGCAAACCGTGACCTCACAGCCGAACCGGCATTTCTACGGGCACGCGGTGATCCACAAGGATGGCGAGTTCTTGTACGCCACTGAGAACGACACCTCCGATCCGGGTCGTGGCTTGCTGGGTGTGTATAAGTTCGAAGGTGAGCGACTTATCCACAGCGGTGAGATGCCTACTCACGGCGTCGGCCCGCATCAGGTGTCATGGATGCCCGACGGCGAAACCCTGGTGGTGGCCAACGGCGGGATTCGCACCGAGGCCGAAAGCCGGGTCGAGATGAACCTCAACGCCATGGAACCGAGCCTGGTTTTGATGCAGCGCGACGGCACGCTGTTGAGCAAGGAAACCCTGGCCCAGCAGATGAACAGTGTGCGCCACCTGGGGATTGCCAGCGACGGCACGATCCTCGCCAGCCAGCAATTCATGGGCCCCTCCCATGAGTCGTCGGAGTTGCTGGCGATCAAGCGTCCAGGCCAGCCGTTCGTGGCGTTCCCGGTGCCTGAGCATCAGCTGCAGGCCATGGGGCATTACACCGCCAGCGTCGCGGTGCACAGCGAACTGCGCCTGGTCGCGCTGACCGCGCCACGGGGCAATCGCTTCTTCATCTGGGACCTGGACAGCGGCGAAGTGCGCCTGGATGCGCCGCTGCCGGATTGCGCCGGAGTCGGCGCGGTGGCGGACGGGTTTGTCGTGACCTCGGGTCAGGGCCGTTGCCGGTACTACGATTGCCGTCAGACAGATCTGGTTGCAAAACCGTTGGAGTTGCCGGCGGGGCTCTGGGATAACCACCTTCACCTCATCTGAGCGCCCTCCTCCCCAGTGGGTGAATTTACCCTGTGGCGAGGGGGCTTGGCCCGGTTCGGCTGCGAAGCCGTCGTAAAACCTGTAAATGCGGGATGACTGGAGAAATGTAAGGGAGCGCTTCGCGCTCCAACGGGGGCAAGCCCCCTCGCCACAGGCAAGCCCCTTCGCCACAAGTTTTGTGTTCGCCCCATTACAGACTGTAATAAGTGCCAGTTGGATTACCCCCCGCACTCGGAGTAATGTTCCGCCTGTCTCACCTGATTTTCTCCAAGGAAGTGGAAATATGCTGCGTCGCCGCATGCTGATCATGTTGGGGGTTGTCCTGCTTATTGTGCTGGCCCTGGGCGGGTACAAGGCCTTTTCGATCTACACGATGGTCCAGGGTTTCGCCAAGCCGAAACCGCCCATCAGCGTCGCCGTGGCCACGGCCGTCGAACAGCCGTGGCAGATGCGCTTGCCCACTGTCGGCACGCTCAAGGCGTTGCAGGGAGTGAACCTGAGCCTGGAGATCGCCGGCACCGTCAAGGAGCTGATGTTCGAGTCCGGG
Organism: Pseudomonas sp. Emmai; assembly: GCF_055179735.1. Classification (NCBI taxonomy): domain Bacteria; kingdom Pseudomonadati; phylum Pseudomonadota; class Gammaproteobacteria; order Pseudomonadales; family Pseudomonadaceae; genus Pseudomonas; species Pseudomonas sp. Emmai. The sequence goes on from NZ_CM143685.1 coordinate 5,868,741, forward strand.
CAGAAGGTCAAGGCCGGGCAACCGCTGCTGCAACTGGACAGTGCCGTGGAGAGTGCCCTGCTGGAAACCGCCCAGGCTGACCTCGGGTTGGCACAGCTGGATTTCGGGCGTGGCAGTCAGTTGGTCGATAGCCGCGCCATCTCCAAAGGCGAGTACGACCGGCTCTCGGCGCAGTTGCAAAAGAACAAGGCCACGGTCAATCAGCTCAAGGCCTCCCTGGCGAAGAAACGCATCCTCGCCCCTTTCAGTGGCACCATCGGCATCCGTCAGGTTGACGTCGGCGACTACCTCCCCAGCGGCACCATGGTCGCCACCCTGCAAGACCTCAGCAGCCTCTATGTCGACTTCTTCCTGCCCGAACAATCGGTGCCGAAAATCGCCCTCGGCCAACCGATCCAGGTCATCGTCGCGGCTTACCCGACACAGAGCTTCCCCGGCACCATCAGTGCGATCAACCCGAAGGTCGAGAACAGCACCCGCAATATTCTGGTGCGTGCGACGCTGGCCAACCCGGACGGCAAGTTGCTGCCGGGCATGTTCGCCAGCCTGCAAGTGATGCTGCCGGATCCGCAAAAGCACATCGTGGTGCCGGAAAGCGCGATCACCTACACCCTCTACGGCAACTCGCTGTACGTGGTCGCGCAGAAAAAAGCCGAGGACGGCACGGTGGAAAAAGACGACAAGGGCCAACCGATCCTGATCGCCGAACGCCGCTTCATCGAAACCGGCGACCGCCGCGATGGCCTGGTGATGATCAACAAAGGCGTGCAGAGCGGCGAACAAGTGGTCACGGCCGGCCAGATCAAACTGGACAACGGCGCACACATTGCCATCAGCGACGACAAGACCCTGACCGATAAGAACAGTCAGCCACGCACTGACTGATCAAGGAATCCTCATGGCTTTTACCGATCCGTTCATCCGCCGCCCGGTGCTCGCCACGGTGGTCAGCCTGTTGATTGTGCTGCTGGGCTTCCAGGCCTGGAGCAAGCTGCCGCTGCGCCAATACCCGCAAATGGAAAACGCCCTGATCACGGTAACCACCGCCTACCCCGGGGCCAACGCCGAAACCATTCAGGGCTACATCACCCAGCCGATGCAGCAGAGCCTGGCGAGCGCCGAGGGCATCGACTACATGACCTCGGTCAGTCGCCAGAACTTCTCGGTGATCTCCGTCTACGCACGTATCGGTTCCAACAGCGACCGCTTGTTCACCGAGTTGCTGGCCAAGGCCAACGAGGTGAAGAACAAGCTGCCCCAGGACGCCGAAGACCCGGTGCTGAGCAAGGAAGCCGCCGACGCCTCGGCGCTGATGTACATCAGTTATTTCAGCAAGGAGCTGAGCAACCCACAGATCACCGATTACCTGTCCCGGGTCATCCAGCCCAAACTGGCGACACTGCCCGGCATGGCCGAAGCCGAGATTCTTGGCAACCAGGTGTTCGCCATGCGCTTGTGGCTGGACCCGGTGAAACTGGCCGGGTTCGGCTTGAGCGCCAGCGATGTGACCAACGCGGTACGCCAGTACAACTTCCTCTCCGCCGCCGGCGAAGTGAAAGGCGAGTACGTGGTCACCAGCATCAACGCCAACACCGAACTCAAGTCCGCCGAGGCCTTCGCCGCGATTCCGCTCAAGGTCGATGGCGACAGCCGGGTGCTGCTCAGCGATGTCGCGCGGGTCGAAATGGGCGCCGAGAACTACAACGCCATCAGCTCCTTCGGCGGTACACCCTCGGTGTACATCGGCATCAAGGCCACCCCGGGCGCCAACCCGCTGGACGTGATCAAGGAAGTGCGCAAGATCATGCCGGAGCTGGAAGCCCAGTTGCCGCCCAACCTTAAAAGCGAAATCGCCTACGACGCCACGCTGTTTATCCAGGCCTCGATCAACGAGGTGATCAAGACCCTGTTTGAAGCGGTGCTGATCGTCATAGTCGTCGTCTTCCTGTTCCTCGGCGCCCTGCGTTCGGTGGTGATCCCCGTGGTGACCATCCCGCTGTCGATGATCGGCGTGATGTTCTTCATGCAGATGATGGGTTACTCGATCAACCTGCTGACCCTGCTGGCGATGGTGTTGGCCATCGGGCTGGTGGTGGACGATGCGATTGTGGTGGTGGAGAACATTCACCGGCACATCGAGGAAGGCAAGACACCGCTGGACGCGGCCATTGAAGGCGCCCGGGAGATCGCCATGCCGGTGGTGTCCATGACCATCACCCTGGCGGCGGTCTATGCGCCGATCGGCTTTCTGACGGGCCTCACGGGGGCGCTGTTCAAGGAATTCGCCCTGACGCTGGCCGGGGCGGTGGTGATTTCCGGCATCGTCGCCCTGACCCTGTCGCCGATGATGTGCGCCTATTTGCTGCGCCATGACACCAATCCCAGTGGACTGGCCCATCGCCTCGACCTGATTTTCGAAGGCCTCAAGCGCCGCTATCAGAGCATGCTGCACGGCACGCTCAATACCCGGCCGGTGGTGCTGGTGTTCGCGGTGATCGTGCTGTGCCTGATCCCGGTGTTTCTCAAGTTCGCCAAAACGGAACTGGCGCCGGACGAGGACCAGGGCATCATTTTCATGATTGCCAACGCCCCGCAACCGACCAACCTCGACTACCTGAACACTTACACCGACGAGTTCATCACGATCTTCAAGGAGTTTCCCGAGTACTACTCCTCGTTCCAGATCAATGGCTTCAACGGCGTGCAATCGGGTATCGGCGGCTTCCTGCTCAAACCGTGGAACGAGCGCGGCCGCACGCAAATGCAGATCCTGCCCGAAGTTCAGAAAAAGCTGGGGAGCATTCCCGGCTTGCAGATTTTCGGTTTCAACCTGCCGTCCCTGCCGGGCACCGGTGAAGGCTTGCCGTTCCAGTTCATCATCAACACCGCCAACGACTACGCCTCGCTGCTGGACGTGGCGGACCGGGTGAAAAAACGCGCGCTGGAGTCCGGCAAGTTTGCCTTCGTCGACATCGACCTGGCGTTCGACAAGCCGGAAGTGGTGGTGGATATCGACCGCGCCAAGGCCGCGCAGATGGGCGTGTCGATGCAGGACCTCGGTGGCACCCTGGCGACGTTGCTGGGTGAGGCGGAAATCAATCGGTTCACCATCGAAGGGCGCAGCTACAAGGTCATCGCCCAGGTCGAACGGGCCTACCGGGATAACCCTGACTGGCTGAACAATTACTACGTCAAGAACACAAAGGGCGAACTGCTGCCACTGTCGACCCTGATCACCGTGACCGACCGGGCGCGGCCACGGCAGTTGAACCAGTTCCAGCAGCTCAACGCGGCGGCGGTGACCGGGTTCCCGCTGGTCAGCATGGGCGAGGCCATCGACACCGTGCGCCAGATCGCCCAGGAAGAAGCGCCGGTGGGTTTTGCCTTTGACTATGGCGGCACGTCGCGGCAATTCGTTCAGGAAGGCAGCGCGCTGTGGGTCACGTTCGCCCTGGCCCTGGCGATCATTTTCCTGGTGCTGGCGGCGCAGTTCGAAAGCTTCCGTGATCCGCTGGTGATTCTGGTCACCGTGCCGCTGTCGATTTGCGGGGCGTTGATCCCGCTGTTCCTCGGCTGGTCGAGCATGAACATCTATACCCAGGTCGGGTTGGTGACGTTGATCGGGCTGATCAGCAAACACGGGATCCTGATCGTGGAGTTCGCCAACAAGCTGCGCAAGGAGAAAGGTCTGACCCCGCGCGAAGCGGTGGAGGAAGCGGCGGCCATTCGTCTGCGGCCGGTGTTGATGACCACGGCGGCGATGGTGTTCGGCATGGTGCCGTTGATTCTGGCCACCGGTGCGGGTGCCGTCAGCCGGTTCGATATTGGCACGGTGATCGCCACGGGGATGTCGATCGGGACGTTATTTACCTTGTTCGTGCTGCCGTGTGTGTACACGTTGCTGGCCAAGCCCGATAAACCCTCCGCCCCGTGATTGTTCCCACGCTCCGCGTGGGAATGCCTCTTGTGACGCTCTGCGTCACGCTTTGGGACGCGGAGCGTCCCGGGCTGCATTCCCACGCAGAGCGTGGGAACGATCAGCCAAAAAAAAAGACCCCGCATCTGCGAGGCCTTTTATTTTGGCTTCAATCTGTTCAACTCTGCGGCCTCAATCCCTGTGAAAGTCCGAACATGAACAGTAACAAGTCATGATCAGGTTGTGTGGCCACGGCTGCTTTGGCAACCCGTGGCAACGGACAGTGAGCGCCATCGTTCACTGCACTGAGGACTTGCGTGCGGGGCTGCTCCCAAGCCGCCACCGCCAATGAAGCAACTGCCAAGGCTCCTAGAAGAAACACACCTCGTGCAATTTCGAGTTTCATCGCTATAAACCCTTGATAGCGCTGCCAAACGCCGTCTCATAAAAGTAGACCAGATTCTTCCAGTCTGTATCGCTGAACGACGAGTGGCGACGCAGCTGCTTCATGTCATGGGCGGCGGCACGCTGGGCGGTCAAACGCTGGCGGCACTTTTCAAGATCGATCAACGCCACTTCCACCGTGGCCGCATCCCCTTCGCCAGTCACCCGCACGAATACGTGTTTGATGTAGATGCAGCTGTGCTGCCAGCGCCCCTTGTGCATGCGGGCCAGGTTCTCGGCCAGTTCCTTGAGGACGCGCTCGTGTACCACTTCGCCATGACGCTCGCGACCGCCACCGGCATACCAGTGTTCGATTTCCTCAAAGCCATCCAGAGACTTGGTAACCAGCAACGCGCGCCATTTGTGCACCGGGTCCCGTTGGGCACCACAGAACACCATTTCCGGCACGCGCACGCCGAGCGCCGTCAAACCGATCAGCGCATCCTGCTCGCGCAATACGGTCGGTCGGCCGAACGGGTGCAACCAACTGCGGTAGATATGCCCGGTCTGACGCTTGGCATACAGCAGTTGCCCGTCGCTGCCCCTGACGCGCTGCACGCCACTTTCCCCACCGCGACGGACGTTGGGTTCTTCCACCCATTCACCGCGCTGATTCCAGAAATAGTCGAAGCGGTCCTGGGAAGCGACTTCCGTTTCTGCTGCACATTGCACTGCCATCCTGTTACCTCTTGCGTAATACGTAAACTCGCCACATGGCATAGAGCGGTAAAAAGTCCAGTTGTTCCTGGATACGAAAACCCGCCTGTTCGAACTCCTTTTCGACCGTGGTGGCCGGTAACACAAAGCGATTTTGGTAACCTTCCTGCCCGCGCTTTTTCTCGGCGCGCTTGCGCTTCCAGGCCTTGAAATTGCCATCCACCCACAACGAAATGATCACGCTGTCACGGGTGACACGCTCGAATTCGCGCAGGATGGCCAGTCGGTGCTCGGCTTCCCCGATGTGATGGAGCAAACGCATGCAAAAAATGCTGTCGACGGCGTTATCAGGCAAAGCAATGTCGAATGCAGAAGTGTGCAAGGGTTGTACCCGTTTCACCACTTCAGCCGGCTGCGACTGGGTCGCAATTTTCAACATTGATTCGGAGTTATCGGCTCCGATGATCACCCGATTGGGTTTTTCTGCCAGTAACGGCCAGAAACGCCCGGCACCACTGGGTAAATCGAGGACCAAACCAGGCTCGCCGGCCAGGGTCAGCGCCTTGCGTGCCAGTTGTTCGTCACGCCAATGGGACAATCGACGACCGAGACCGTCCTGGTGCTTGCGCAAATATTTTTGCGCGTGTTGATCGTCGTACTTTTCCGAAAAATCCAGCTTGATCGGGCCCGTCATATCAAATGCTCCTGAATTGCTGATGGCAACCACCTTAGGTAGCGTCATGTCAGCGTCAGGTCATCACTTTGTGAAAACTTCGTTGTGTACAATCACCAAGTATTTCAGGGTTTTACAAGGATTAGATAGTGGCGCGGGGCCACCGCCTTTCAATCAGGCCCGAGGCTTACCCAATTCCACTTCAAAACGGCAGCCGTTCGGTTCCATGGTGGTCAGGCTGACGGTCCAGCCCTGGCTCTCACAGATCCGCTGTACCAGCGACAAGCCCAGCCCCAGGCCTTCGCCACGTTTTTCGGAGCCCCGCACAAAGGGTTCGAACATTGCCTCGCGCTTTTCTTCCGGAATACCGACACCGCTGTCCTCGACGACGAACCCGGTACCTCTCAGGGTGAGGCGAATGAACCCGGTTTCGGTGTAGTGCAGCGCATTGCGCAACAGGTTGCCCATGACCGCATGCAACAGCGTCGCGTTGTAGCCCTCATTCGCAGGACTTCCCCGCTCGAAGTCCAGCGTCAAGCCCTTGGACTCGATCGGCTCACGCCAGAGATTGAGCAGCCCGTCAGCCACCTGGCTGACCGTCTGCTGCGGGGACATGCTGGCGTCCTCATGCTGGGCACGGGCAAGCATCAGGAAGGTTTGCACCAACTCACGCATTTCCTCACAGGCTCGGGCGATGCGCTCGACCTGGGCGCGACCGCGCTGGTCGATGCCAGGGTTTTCCAGCAGCAATTCGCAGGAACTGGCCAAGACCATCAGCGGGGTGCGCAACTCATGACTGACGTCACTGGTGAACAGGCGCTCACGGGTCAAGGCCTGACGCAGACGCCCGAGCGTGGCGTCGAAGGCCACCGCCAGTTCGCCCACTTCGTCCGCGGCGTAGTCGGGCGCCAGGGGAGGCGCCAAACCCAATAACTGATCGCGATGCCGTACTTGCCGAGCCAGCCGCACCACGGGCGCCATGACTTTGCGCGCCAGGATCCAGCCGAGAAAAACCGCCAGTGCCAGGCTCAGGACGAAGCCCACCAGCACCACGGCAAACAGCACCCGCTCACGCTCCTCGAAATCACTCTGATCCTGCAACAGCACGTACCGCCGGCCGTCGACGACTTCGACCATCGCGTGATACGACAACTGTTCGCGAAACACTTCGTGAAAACCGGGTTCCAGGTGACGCAGGTCCTTGGGCAACTCGAAGTCCCCTGGCCCGCCACTGAAATAGAACAGCTGGTCGGGCTCCGGGCGGTGGCTCCAGTCCGAGACGCTGTCCATCAGCAACAGCCGTTGCAAGTCGCCGCCCAGGCCTGCCGAAATCAGTTTCTCTTCCACCAGGTGCACGGTCGCCACGATGCCCATGGCGAAGGCCCCGGCCACCAGCGCGCTCATCAGCGCAAAGGCAATGATGATCCGTTGAGCAAGGCTCTGCTTAAACTCCATCACGGCCCTCGGCCAAGCGATAACCCACACCGTGCACGGTTTGCAGCAAAGGCTTGGCAAAAGGCTTGTCGATCACCTGGCGCAGTTGATGAACGTGGCTGCGCAGGCTGTCGCTGTCCGGGCAATCATCGCCCCACAGGGCTTCTTCGAGGATTTCGCGGCGCAGCACGTGGGGGCTTTTCTGCATCAGCACCGCCAGCAACTTGAGGCCGACCGGGTTGAGTTTCAGTAGACGGCCATCGCGGGTCACTTCCAGGGTGTCGAGGTCGTAGTTCAGGTCGCCGACCTGCAGGGTACGCCGCCCGCCGCCCTGGGCCCGACGCATGACCGCTTCGATGCGTGCCGCCAGTTCGGACAGCGCGAACGGCTTGATCAGGTAGTCATCGGCGCCGGACTTGAAGCCCTGCAAGCGGTCATCCAATTGATCCCGGGCGGTGAGCATGATCACCGGCGTATCGCGGCGGGCGTCTTCACGCAGGCGCTTGCACAAGGTGTAGCCGTCAATGCCGGGCAGCATGATGTCGAGCACGATCAAGTCGTAATGCTCGGTGGCCGCCAGGTGCAGTCCCGACAAACCATCCTGCGCGCAATCCACGGTGTAGCCCTTGAGCCCCAGGTAGTCCGCCAGATTGGCGAGGATATCGCGGTTGTCTTCAACCAATAGAATTCGCATGGGCACTCCTCCGTACACAGTAACGGCCATCTTCGGCTCGCGCAGCTTACGGCCAAGCGCAGCGCAGGGCTAGGGCCGAAGACCGGATCCATCCATTCGTCCAACAAAATGAAAGACTTAACAAGTTTTTCACTATCGGTTCACAACCTGACTACAGTGGCCCGGTGAAACTCCCGCGCCATTGATATAAGGAATGTAGCCAATGGACTTTTTCAAGACAGCGCCTATGCGCTTTCTGCTGCTCGTCACCAGCGCCTGGCTGGTGATTTTCTCTTTGACCCGGACCGTTCTGCTGCTCACTCACCTGGATGAGGCCGGTAGCGGTTTTGTGTCGGTTTTTGCCATCGGATTTCTTTACGACCTCGGGTTCATTGCCTATGCGGCCTTGCCGATGGGCCTCTACCTGCTGCTCTGCCCGCCCGCCTTGTGGCGTCGCCGGGGCCATCGCTGGTTACTGCAAGGGCTGTTGACAGTCAGCCTGTTTGCCATGCTGTTCACGTCCGTGGCCGAATGGTTGTTCTGGGACGAGTTCGGCGTGCGTTTCAACTTCATCGCCGTGGATTACCTGGTGTATTCCGATGAAGTCTTGAACAACCTGCTGGAGTCGTACCCGATCGGCACGTTGCTGAGTATCCTCGCCGTGCTGGCCGTGGCCCTGAGCTTCGCGTTGCGCAGGGCCTTCAATGCGGCACTGGACGCACCGCTGCCGCCACTGCGTCGACGCCTGGTCAATGCCTTGGGCTTGTTGATCGTCGCCGGCCTGAGCCTGCAACTGCTCAGCCAGGACGCACCGCGCGCCCAGGGTGGCAACGCCTATCAAAATGAATTGGCAAGCAATGGCCCGTACCAGTTCTTCGCCGCGTTTCGCAACAATGAGCTGGACTACCCGCAGTTCTACAAAAGTCTGCCGCCCGACGTCGTGGCCCAGCAGATTCGCGCCGAACTGAGCGAACCTAACGCACAGTTCGTTGGCCAGGACCCACAAGACATCCGCCGCAACATCGATAACCCGGGCACCCCGCGCAAACCCAACATCGTGCTGGTGACCATCGAAAGTTTCAGCGCCAAGTACATGGGCAGCAACGGCGACGAGCGCAACCTGACGCCCAACCTGGATGCCCTGCGCAAACAGAGCCTGTACTTCAATAATTTCTACGCCACCGGCACCCGCACCGATCGCGGCCTGGAAGCCATTACCCTGGCCATCCCGCCGACGCCGGGCCGTTCGATCGTCAAGCGCGTGGGCCGTGAAAGCGGTTTCGCCAGCCTCGGCCAGCAGCTCGGTGCCGTGGGTTACGACAGCGTGTTCGTGTATGGCGGGCGTGGTTACTTCGACAATATGAACGCGTTTTTCAGCGGTAACGGTTATCGCGTGGTTGACCAGAGCAGCGTCGATGAAGCGCAAATTCACTTCAAGAACGCCTGGGGTATGGCTGACGAAGATCTCTACACCCAGACCCTGAAACTGGCCGACGCCGACTACGCCAAACAGCAGCCCTTTCTGCTGCAACTGATGACCACCTCCAATCATCGGCCTTACACCTATCCGGACAATCGCATCGACATCAAGTCCGGCAACGGTCGAGACGGCGCGGTGAAGTACACCGACTATGCCATCGGCCAGTTTCTGGAACAGGCGCGGCAAAAGCCGTGGTTCGACAATACGATTTTCGTGTTCGTCGCCGACCACACCGCAGGCAGCGCCGGTAAGGAAGACTTGCCGATCAGCAACTATCAGATTCCGTTGTTCATCTACGCGCCGAAGCTGATCGAGGCCCGGGAAACCGCACAACTGGCGAGCCAGATTGATCTGGCGCCGACGTTGCTGGGCTTGCTGAACCTGGATTACCAATCGACATTTTTCGGGCGCAATCTGTTGCAGGACAATCCCCTGCCACCCCGCGTCGTGGTCGGCAACTATCAGCATCTGGGGTTGTTCGACGGCAAGGATCTGGCGATCCTGAGTCCGCGCCAGGGCCTGCGCCGGCATGACGACGCACTGACCGAAAGCCGCGAATCGAAGGCCGAGGCCAGCGATCCGTTGATCACCCGCGCCATCACGTACTACCAAAGCGCCAGTTATGGCTTCAAGCAACAGCTGCTTGGCTGGAAAGCGCCCAAGGAGGGCACGCCCCAGGTCAGCGTACGTTAACCGAATGACCCCGGGCTGATGCCCCGGGGCTTTTTCCTACGTTCAGGATCCACCATGTCATCAACTGCTGTTCGCCCCGTGTCCAGGCCGCTCAATTTCTGGGTGTGCCTAGGGGTTCCCGCCATCGCGGCCATCGTGCTGATGCTGCTCGAACTGACCGATCTGGACATGAATCTGGCCAGGTACTTTTATGATCCGGCGGCCGGGGACTTCATTGGCCGCCACAGCTACTTCCTCGAAGACATCCTGCATGACCGGGCCAAACAGGTGGTCATCGCTTTCTCGGTGTTTGCGGTGATCGGTTTCATCTGCGCGTTTTTTGTCGACAAGCTCAAACTGTTCAAACGGGAGCTGGGTTGCCTGGTGCTGTCGTTGGGCCTGGCCACGTCCTTTGTCACCCCGGTCAAAGTGGTGACGGCGGTGCAATGCCCATGGAGCCTGGAACAGTTCGGCGGCCATGAAACCTACAGCGAACTGCTGAGCCCGCGCCCACACACCGACAAGCCGGGCCGCTGCTGGCCGGGTGGTCATGCGGCGACTGGTTTTACGCTGTTTGCGCTGTTCTTTGTGCTGCGCGACCGCCGTCCACGGCTGGCGCGCAAGGCGTTTATCTTTGCCGCGGCGCTGGGCACGGTGTTTTCCATCAGCCGGATGATGCAGGGCGCGCACTTCTTCTCGCACAACGTGTGGACGGCGATTTTCTGCTGGTTGATTTGTCTGGGGTCGTATTACTACATCCTGTATCGACCGGCGGGCAAGGCTGAACGGGTTACCAAGACGCAATCGGTCAGCGTCTGAGCTGACGTCTTCGCGGGCAAGCCTCGCTCCTACAGGATCGTGGTTGTCATCGCGATTGATGACACAACACCTCCCCCTGTAGGAGCGAGGCTTGCCCGCGAAGAGGCCGTAAGAAACAACATACCTTTTGACCAATAATAAAAAACCCCGCCTGCTTTCGCAGGCGGGGTTTTTTTACAGGGGTAAGGCTGGCTTACATCATGCCGCCCATGCCACCCATACCGCCCATGTCTGGCATACCGCCGCCAGCACCGCCTTCTTCCTTGATCTCGGCGATCATGGCTTCGGTGGTGATCATCAGGCTGGCGATGGAAGCCGCTGCCTGAAGCGCCGAACGCGTCACTTTAGCCGGGTCCAGGATGCCCATTTCGATCATGTCGCCGTATTCGCCGGTAGCAGCGTTGTAACCGTAGTTACCCGAACCCTGCTTGACCTTGTCGACTACAACGCTTGGCTCGTCGCCGGAGTTGGCAACGATCTGGCGCAGTGGCGCTTCAACAGCGCGACGCAGCAACTGGATACCAACGTCTTGATCAGCGTTGTCGCCTTTCAGTTCGGAGATAGCCTGCAGAGCGCGAACCAGTGCCACGCCGCCGCCAGGTACCACGCCTTCTTCAACGGCTGCACGGGTAGCGTGCAGGGCGTCTTCAACGCGGGCTTTCTTCTCTTTCATTTCGACTTCGGAACCAGCGCCAACCTTGATCACTGCAACACCGCCGGACAGCTTGGCCAGACGCTCTTGCAGTTTTTCACGGTCGTAGTCGGACGAAGTGTCAGCCACTTGCTGACGGATTTGCAGAACGCGAGCCTGGATATCAGTCTCAACGCCAGCGCCGTCGATCACGGTGGTGTTTTCTTTGGACAGGATCACGCGCTTGGCATTACCCAGGTGTTCCAGGGTAGTGCTTTCCAGGCTCAGACCGATCTCTTCGGAGATAACGGTACCGCCAGTCAGGACAGCGATGTCCTGCAGCATGGCCTTGCGACGGTCGCCGAAGCCCGGAGCCTTGACGGCTGCGACTTTAACGATGCCACGCATGTTGTTCACAACCAGAGTCGCCAGGGCTTCGCCTTCAACGTCTTCGGCCACGATCAGCAGTGGACGGCCGGCTTTGGCAACGGCTTCCAGTACTGGCAACATTTCGCGGATGTTCGAGATCTTTTTGTCGACCAGCAGGATCAGCGGACCGTCGAGCTCGGCGGTCATGGTCTCTGGCTTGTTGACGAAGTACGGGGACAGGTAGCCACGGTCGAACTGCATGCCTTCAACAACCGACAGTTCGTTTTCCAGGCCCGAGCCTTCTTCAACGGTGATCACGCCTTCTTTACCGACTTTTTCCATGGCTTCGGCAATGATGTCGCCGATGGAGTTGTCGGAGTTGGCCGAGATGGTGCCGACCTGAGCGATGGCCTTGGTGTCAGCGCAAGGCTTGGACAGGGCTTTGAGCTCTTTGACGATAGCGATGGTCGCTTTGTCGATGCCGCGCTTCAGGTCCATCGGGTTCATGCCGGCAGCGACGGCTTTCAGGCCTTCGTTGACGATCGATTGAGCCAGAACGGTAGCGGTGGTGGTGCCGTCGCCTGCGTCATCGTTGGCACGGGAGGCAACGTCTTTGACCAGCTGCGCGCCCATGTTTTCGAAACGGTCTTTCAGTTCGATTTCTTTGGCTACGGAAACGCCGTCCTTGGTGATGGTCGGAGCGCCGAAGCTCTTCTCGATGATCACGTTACGGCCTTTAGGGCCCAGGGTCGCTTTTACTGCGTCAGCCAGGACGTTGACACCGGCGAGCATTTTCTTGCGGGCGGAATCGCCGAATTTAACTTCTTTAGCAGCCATGATCGATATTCCTTAAATACTTTGTAGTAGCGGGAAAATGAGCGGGGAATCAGCCTTCGATAACAGCGAGAATCTCGTTCTCAGCCATTACCAGCAGGTCTTCGCCGTCGACTTTCACTGTGTTGCTGCCGGAGTACGGACCGAACACAACCTTGTCACCCACTTTAACGGCCAGTGCACGCACTTCACCGTTGTCCAGCACGCGGCCGGTACCGACAGCGAGGATCTCGCCGCTGTTGGCTTTTTCAGCAGCCGAACCTGGCAGGACGATACCGCCAGCGGTTTTCTTTTCTTCTTCGCTGCGACGGATGACGACGCGGTCATGCAGAGGACGAAGCTTCATTGTCGATCTCTCCTAATTGTGGTTTTCATCGGCCGGTGTATTCCCGGCGGGTTTAACAAATCCGGCGGTGCCGGGTGCGGTTCGTCGAGCGAACCGCGGAAGTCTGTCTGGCATGATCGCCAGAAACCTTGCGGTGACCGTTACATAAGGGCGCATAAGCTTATTACAAGGGCGGGCCAGCAAATTTTTTCATGTTGTTGCCCGCAAATGAACACGGCACCCGAAGGTGCCGTGCAGCTGAAACGCTTTACTTGGGATCGTGGTGTTCGAACTCGCCTTCGATCACGTCGGGCTCGCGGCCCAACGGCTGACGAGGGGCGGGACCGCCCCGCGGTTGCAGGTCATCGGCGAAGGCACGCTGGCGGATGGCAGCCTCTTCAGCGCGCTGGCGCATCTTGTTCGCCAGCAAACGACGCGACAGCGGCAGCAGCATGATCAGGCCCAGCACGTCGGTGACGAAGCCCGGCAGGATCAACAGACCGCCAGCCAAAGCCAGCATCAAACCTTCAAGCATGGTCTGGGCCGGCAGCTCGCCGCGGTTCAGGCTTTCACGGGCACGCAGCGCAGTGGCCAGACCGGCGATCCGCAGCACGAACACGCCGAGCATCGAGCCGAGAATGATCAACAGCAGGGCCGGGAAAAACCCGATGGCCCCGCTGACCTTGACGAATACGAACAGCTCCAACACCGGAAACAGTACAAAGAGCAATAAAAAAGGGCGCATCAAATGGTTCCTCAACGCAAGAATGCCTTGCCAGTGTTCCCTAGATGACGTCGCCACTTCGTGAATTCAAGCGTCGGCCACTTCATTTTTCGGCCAATGCTCGGCGTGAGCCAGGAAAACCAAGGCTTCCCGGACTTGTGTCGGCGTATTACACGGTGCTTGAAACGGCAACCAGTACAGGCCCTGGCCGATGCGCAGGTGCATGCCTTCGGTGTCGATGCCGGCCAGTTGCGCCGGGGCTGTCGTCGGCAGACCGGCTAGCTCGACGTAGTGGGCGATAGCCTTGGCGTGATCGGCATTCATGTGCTCGACCATGCTCACTTCCGCCTTGCCGGCGAACGGGTTGGCCAGGGTCAGTTGATCGACCCAATGTATCGCGCCGAAACCGCCGATGTAGCGATGACGCACCGGTTTGAGCACCCAGAAATCGAAATCGTGGGCCTTGTGGTAACTCTGGGAATCCGGGAAATAACGGTAATAACGCTCGGCCGCCGCGTCGATGGCCGCCTCATCCTCAAGCTTTTCGGCCTCGGCCAGGTACGTCAGGCGACCGACGGCTTGTGCGTCTTCGGCCCCGCGCTCGCCCACGAACAGTGAGCATTTCGGGTCTTTCTGCAAATTGTGGGTGTGCTGGGCGATGCGGCTGATCAGGATCAGCGGTCGGCCCTGCTCGTCCAGGCAGTACGGAACCACCGAGCCAAAGGGGAAACCGGGCATGGCCTTGGAGTGTGTCGAAAGCACTCCGCGGTATTCCTTGAGAAGCAATTCTCGGGCATTCTTGGCCGCTTCAACGCTCAATTTATGACTCCTTATATAGAATCCGTCGAAAAAACGGACAGGCGCCTGGGAATAAGTATCCAGCACGCCATCGGGGCAGTTCTCATGTGCAGCCAGGCCACATCAGGTGCAGATCGAGAGGCCCTCTACAAGGAAATCACTTTCTGACCTGCTATTAGGGCATGCGAATGCAACTCACTGACAAAGTAATCATTATCACTGGCGGTTGCCAGGGTTTAGGCCGTTCGATGGCCGAGTATTTCGCAGGCTTAGGCGCGAAGCTGGCACTGGTCGATCTGAACCAGGAAAAGCTCGACGACACCGTCGCCGCATGCAAAGCCAAGGGCGTCGAGGCTCGCGCTTATCTGTGCAACGTCGCCAATGAAGAGCAAGTGACGCACATGGTTGCCCAGGTGGCCGAAGATTTCGGCGCGATCCATGGCCTGATCAACAACGCCGGGATCCTACGCGATGGCCTGCTGATCAAGGTCAAGGACGGCGAAATGACCAAAATGAGCCTGGCCCAGTGGCAGGCCGTGATCGACGTCAACCTCACCGGCGTGTTCCTGTGCACCCGTGAAGTGGCGGCGAAAATGGTCGAGCTGAAAAACAGCGGCGCAATCATCAATATCTCGTCGATTTCCCGGGCCGGCAATGTGGGCCAGACCAACTACTCCGCCGCCAAGGCCGGTGTCGCCGCAGCGACCGTGACCTGGGCCAAGGAACTGGCGCGCTACGGTATTCGCGTGGCAGGCATTGCGCCGGGCTTTATCGAAACCGAGATGACGTTGGGGATGAAGCCGGAAGCGCTGGAGAAGATGACGGCCGGGATTCCGCTCAAGCGCATGGGCAAGCCGGACGAGATCGCCCATTCGGCGGCGTACATTTTCGAGAACGACTATTACACCGGCCGGATTCTGGAGATGGATGGCGGGTTGCGCATCTAACCGCCGTTGCAGGAGCCAGGCTTGCCGGCGAAGGCGTCATCAAGTCCGCTTTCGCCGGCAAGCCTGGCTCCTGCAAAAGATCATCAATCGTCGCTGATGGTGATATTCGGCATCGCCGGTGTCGCCGCTTCCTGCAACACGATCCGCGCGCCGACATGCCGCGCCAGTTCCTGATACACCATCGCAATCGGGCTGTCCGGCTCAGCGATCACCGTTGGCTTGCCGCCATCGGCCTGCTCGCGGATGGCCATCGCCAGTGGCAACGAGGCCAGCAGTTCGACGCCGTATTGGGTGGCCAGTTTCACTCCGCCGCCCTCACCGAACAGATGCTCGGCATGGCCGCAGTTGGAGCAGATGTGCACGGCCATGTTTTCCACCACGCCCAGCACCGGAATATTGACCTTGCGGAACATTTCCACGCCCTTGCGCGCGTCCAGCAGGGCCAGGTCTTGGGGCGTCGTCACGATGACAGCACCGGCCACCGGGACTTTCTGCGCCAGGGTCAACTGGATGTCACCGGTGCCTGGCGGCATGTCGATGACCAGGTAATCCAGGTCGCCCCACGCGGTCTGGGTCACCAGTTGCAACAGCGCACCGGAAACCATCGGCCCACGCCAGACCATCGGCGTGTTGTCGTCGGTCAGGAAGGCCATGGACATCACTTCGACGCCATGGGACTCGATCGGCACGAACCACTTCTGATCCTTGACCTTCGGTCGGGTGCCTTCGGGGATGCCAAACATGATGCCCTGGCTCGGACCGTAGATGTCCGCATCGAGAATCCCGACCTTGGCGCCTTCGCGGGCCAGGGCCAGGGCGAGGTTGGCGGCGGTGGTGGACTTGCCTACGCCACCCTTGCCGGAGGCCACGGCGACGACGTTCTTGACGTTGGCCAGGCCCGGGATCTGGGCCTGGGCCTTGTGCGCGGCGATCACGCTGGTGATCTCGACACGCGCGGTGACCACGCCGTCCAGCCCTTCAATCGCCATTTGCAGCAACTGTGCCCAGCCACTCTTGAACAGACCGGCGGCATAACCCAGTTCCAGCTGGACGCTGACGCGATCGCCCTGGATGTCGATGTTGCGCACGCACCCGGCGCTGACCGGATCCTGGTTCAGGTAAGGGTCGGTGTATTGACGAAGGACGGCTTCCACCGCCGCGCGATTGAGGGCGCTCATGGGCAACTCCGATAACAAGACTGGAAAATCAGGCGGGTATCCTACGCCGGACACGGATTTGTGGCGAACAGATTACTGTGGCTGGAGAGCTTCATGTGGCGAGGGGGCTTGCCCCCGTTGGGTGGCGGAGCCGCCCCAGCTTTTTTTCTGACCGGGACACCTTCGCTTGCAGATTTTACGACTGCTTCGCAGGCGAACGGGGGCAAGCCCCTCGCCACAAAAGCACGTTTGTAACAATAAGCCCTTGGGGCTCGGGGGTGAAAAATATGCGCCAGCGCTTTATAGTGGCCGACCTCCGTTTCATCAAGTAGCCGAGCCCCATGTCCGAGCCACGCAAGATCCTCGTCACCAGCGCCCTGCCCTATGCCAATGGTTCGATCCATCTTGGCCACATGCTGGAATACATCCAGACCGACATGTGGGTGCGCTTCCAGAAGCACCGCGGCAATCAATGCATCTATGTCTGCGCCGACGACGCCCACGGTTCGGCCATCATGCTGCGCGCGGAAAAGGAAGGCATCACCCCGGAACAACTGATCGCCAACGTCCAGGCTGAACACAGCGCCGACTTTGCCGAGTTCCTGGTGGACTTCGACAACTTCCACTCCACTCACTCTGAAGAAAACCGTGAGCTGTCGAGCCAGATCTACCTGAAACTGCGCGACGCCGGGCACATCGCCCAGCGCTCGATCACGCAGTACTTCGACCCGGAAAAGAAAATGTTCCTGGCCGACCGCTTCATCAAGGGCACCTGCCCGAAATGCGGCACCGAAGACCAGTACGGCGACAACTGCGAAAAATGCGGTGCGACCTACGCCCCCACCGACCTGAAGGATCCGAAGTCGGCGATCTCTGGCGCCACCCCGGTGCTCAAGGATTCCCAGCACTTCTTCTTCAAGCTGCCGGACTTCCAGGAAATGCTGCAAGCCTGGACCCGTAGCGGCACCCTGCAAGACGCGGTCGCCAACAAGATCGCCGAATGGCTGGATGCCGGCCTGCAACAGTGGGACATCTCCCGCGATGCGCCGTACTTCGGTTTCGAGATTCCGGGCGAGCCGGGCAAGTATTTCTACGTGTGGCTGGACGCGCCAATCGGCTACATGGCCAGCTTCAAGAACCTGTGCGCCCGTCGTCCGGACCTGGACTTCGACGCGTTCTGGGCCAAGGATTCCACCGCCGAGCTCTACCACTTCATCGGCAAGGACATCGTCAATTTCCACGCGCTGTTCTGGCCAGCCATGCTCGAAGGCGCGGGTTTGCGCAAGCCGACCGGTATCAACGTGCACGGCTACCTGACCGTCAACGGTCAGAAAATGTCCAAGTCTCGGGGCACCTTCGTCAAGGCCCGGACCTACCTGGATCACCTGTCGCCGGAATACCTGCGCTACTACTACGCGGCCAAGCTGGGCCGTGGCGTCGACGACCTGGACCTGAACCTCGAAGACTTCGTGCAGAAGGTCAACTCCGACCTGGTGGGCAAAGTCGTCAACATCGCCAGCCGTTGCGCCGGTTTCATCCAGAAAGGCAACGCCGGGGTGCTGGTCGCGGGTAACGCCGCGCCGGAACTGACCGACGCGTTCCTGGCTGCGGCGCCAAGCATCGCCGATGCCTACGAGGCTCGCGACTTCGCCCGCGCCATGCGCGAAATCATGGGCCTGGCCGACCGTGCCAACGCCTGGATCGCCGACAAAGCACCGTGGTCGCTGAACAAACAGGAAGGCAAGCACGACGAAGTCCAGGCCATCTGCGCCTTGGGCATCAACCTGTTCCGCCAACTGGTGATCTTCCTCAAGCCCGTGCTACCGCTGCTGGCCGCCGACGCCGAGGCGTTCCTCAACGTCGCGCCGCTGACCTGGAACGACCACGCCACGCTGCTGAGCAATCATCAGCTCAACGAGTTCAAACCGTTGATGACCCGCATCGACCCGGTAAAAGTGCAAGCCATGACCGACGCCTCGAAAGAAGACCTGACCGCCAGCGCCACCGATACCGGCGAAACTGCACCGGCCGGCAACGGCGAGCTGGTCAAGGAACCGTTGTCGCCGGAGATCGAGTTCGACGCCTTTGCCGCCGTCGACCTGCGCGTGGCACTGATCATCAAGGCCGAACACGTGGAAGGGGCCGACAAACTGCTGCGCCTGACCCTGGACATCGGTGACGAGCAACGCAACGTGTTCTCCGGGATCAAGAGTGCTTACCCGGATCCGTCCAGGCTCAATGGTCGCCTGACCATGATGATCGCCAACCTCAAGCCACGGAAAATGAAGTTCGGCATCTCCGAAGGCATGGTGATGGCGGCCGGCCCTGGCGGTGAAGAAATCTACCTGCTGAGCCCCGACAGCGGCGCCAAGCCGGGTCAGCGCATCAAGTAAGCGTCGATCTGCAAAACCGATCCCACAGTCGTGCCCGGCATGACTGTGGGATTTTCATGTCTGGCCCATACTGTTTCTCATGGCCGGCCTGATCTTGTAATTATCAGCCCAACGATATGTGGATACGGACGCTTAGGTAACCAGGTCATGACCGAACTGCTCCTTACGCTTATCAGCGCCGCCCTGATCAACAACCTCGTGTTGCAGTGGCCGCTGGGCGTCGATCCGCTGTTGGGTGCCGAACAGCGGCAGGTCCATGCGCTGGGCATGGCCACGGCGAGCCTGATGCTGATCGTCGGGATGCTCGGTTATGCGCTCTACCACTGGCTATTGGTGCCGTTGGAGCTGACGGCCCTGCGTCTGTTCGTGTTCCTGCCGCTGAGCGTTCTGCTGATCGCCCCGCTGCTGATGTTGCTGTCCCGATCATGTCCAAAACTGTCGTTCGAAGGCCTCTGGCCCTTGTTGCTCGGCAATGCCGGCGTGCTCGGGCTGACCTTGCTCAACGCCCAGGATGACAAGGGATTTTTCCACGCCGCCGCCCTGAGCCTCGGCGCCGGTCTGGGCTTCTGGCTGGTGCTGACTCTGTTCAGCGACTTGTGCCAGCGCACGCGTGACAACGATGTTCCCCTGCCCTTTCGTGGCTTGCCGATCCAGTTGATCGGCGCCGGACTGATCGCAGTGGCCTTTCTCGGATTCAGTGGACTGATCAAAACATGAGTCTGATTCAACGCATCGACGCCCTCTTGCCGCAAACCCAATGCGGCAAGTGCGGCCACCCTGGATGCAAGCCCTACGCCGAAGGCATCGCCAGTGGCGAGTCGATCAACAAGTGCCCGCCGGGCGGCAGCGAAACCATCGCCGCCCTGGCCGACTTGCTGAAAGTCCCGGTGCTGGAACTGGACACCAGTCGCGGCTCGGCCCCGGCGCAGATTGCCTACATCCGCGAAGCCGAATGCATCGGCTGCACCAAGTGCATCCAGGCCTGCCCGGTGGACGCCATCGTTGGTGCGGCGAAACTGATGCACACGGTGATCGTCGATGAATGCACCGGTTGCGACCTGTGCGTGGCGCCGTGCCCGGTGGACTGCATCGAGATGCGCCCGCTGCCGTTGGCCTCGGTGCTGCCGATTGTCGGCGGCCTGGCGTTCAGCCTTGAAGAACAACGAGCCCGGGCCACCAAGCGCAACCGTGCACGGCGGCGTTTCGAACAGCGCAATGCTCGTTTGCAACGTGAAGAACAACAGAAAGTCACCGAGCGCCAGGCCCGCGCCCAACGTGCCGCACAACCCAGCGAAGTGACGGTCAATCCGGTACAGGCCGCCCTTGAGCGGGTCCGTGCGCAGAAAACCGCGACGGCTGACGCGGCGTTGAAAAAGGCCAAGATCGATCTGGCGATGAGTCGGGCGCAATTGAACAAATCGCTCAAGGCCTTCGGCCATCCACCGACCTTCGAGCAACAATCGCAACTGATCGTGCTGCAACAACAGTTCGAAGCCGCCGAGCAGGCGCTGGCCCAACTGGAAAGCACCGCGCCACCCGCCCCGGCACCGGTTGCCCCGGCGAAAGATGCTGACCTGAAACGGGCGAAAATCCAGCTGGCCATGCGCCGCGCAGAGCTGAAAAAAGCGCAAACCAGCGAAGCCCCGGCGCAGCAGATTGAAGCGTTGGAAAAGGCGTTGAAGAGTGCCGAACAAGCCTTGCACGAGGCCGAAGCGGTCAGCGATCAACCGTTGCCGTACCTGGTGCGCGTCGAAAAACGCCCGATCGACAGCCAGCTTCGACAGCTGAAAACCGAATTGGCCTACGCCCGCGCCGACGTCAGCAAACTTGAACGTCGGGGCGATACGCCTGCCGAGTTGTTGGACAAGGCACGCACCCGACTCTTGGAAGCCGAACGTCTGATGGAGGCCTATGTCGCCCCTTGAATCGGTGGACGAACGCCTTCAGCAGGCCATGAAGCGGGTATTGCTGGCCACCCTTCCGGGGGTGCTGGCGCTGTTTTGGCTGTATGGCTGGGGCGTATTGATCAACCTGATTCTGACGGCCGTGACGGCGCTGGCGGTCGAGGCCGCCGTGCTGAAATTGCGCCAGCGCCCGCTCAAGCCGACCTTGAGCGACGGCAGTGCCTTGGTCACGGCGACGCTGCTGGCGCTGGCCTTGCCGCCCTATTGCCCGTGGTGGCTGACGGTCAGTGCGGCCGCCGCCGCGCTGCTGTTCGGTAAACATGTGTATGGCGGTGTCGGCAAGAACCCGTTCAACCCGGCCATGCTCGGTTTCGCCCTGATGCTGGTGACCTTTCCCCAACTGATGACACATTGGCCATCGTCCCATGGCATGGACCTGCTCGGCGGTCTGTCCCAGGTGTTCGGCTTCAGTTTCAGTCAGACCCCGGATGCGTGGGTGCAGGCCACGGCGCTGGACAGCCTGCGCATCAACAAAAGCCTGACCATGGATGAGCTGTTCGCCGGCAACCCGGCGTTCGGGCATTTCGGCGGTCGCGGTGTGGAATGGGTGAACCTGGCGTTTCTGGCCGGTGGTGCGTTTCTGCTGCAGCAACGGGTATTCAGCTGGCATGCGCCGGTGGGCATGCTCGCCAGCCTGTTCGTCATCAGCCTGGTGTGCTGGAACGGCTCGGGCTCCGACTCCCATGGTTCGCCACTGTTTCATCTGCTCACCGGCGCGAGCATGCTCGGTGCGTTCTTTATCGTCACGGAACCGGTGTCCGGCGCCAAAAGCCCCACGGCCCGACTGTTGTTCGGCGTAGGGGTGGGACTGCTGACCTACCTGATTCGAACCTGGGGCGGGTATCCGGATGGCGTGGCTTTTGCCGTGCTGCTGATGAACCTCTGCGTGCCGGCGCTGGAGCGATGTGTCGCGGCCCGGCAGGAGCGAACCGCACCATGAACCGGGCGACCAGCGTTGTGATCCTGGTGTTATTGGCCGGCCTTGGAACCGGCGCGACCTACCTGGTGCAACACACCAGCGCGACGCGCATTGCTGCTGAACAGCGCCTGATCGACAGTCGCACGCTGCTGGATATGTTGCCGCCCGACAGCTACGACAACCAACCCCTGGAACAACCACTCGCCGTTGAAAACATCCCGCTGGGCAACAGCACGTTGCTGGGGGGTTACCGGGCGACCAAGTCCGGCCAGCCCAGCGCCGTGTTGCTGCGCAGCCAGACCCTGGGTTACACCAGCGCCATCGAATTGCTGATCGCCATCGACGCCAATGGCAAGCTGCTGGGGGTCAAAACCCTCAAGCAGGCAGAGACACCGGGCCTCGGCGGTCGTCTCGCCGATTGGCCGAATGTCTGGCTGCACCTCTTTACCGGCAAGTCACGCACCGAACCCGCGGACAATGGCTGGGCGTTGAAAAAGGATCAGGGGCAATTCGATCAAATGGCCGGGGCGACCACGACGTCAAGAGCCGTGATCAATGCGATTCATGATGCGTTGCGCTACTTCGATGAACATCGGCAACCGCTGCTGGGGAGTGGCTCCCATGAATAAGGCGTCTGTGCAGAACTCACTGATGCTGGCGCCACTGATCGGCGCCAGCGGCTCCTTGATGACTGCGCTGGGACTGTGGCTGATGTTCGTGGTGGTGATTGCGGCCTATGGCGTCGCAATGGGCCCGTTGCGCGCCCGACTCGCCCCATGGGCACGCCTGCCCGCCGGCGTCCTGCTGGCGGCCACGCTGACCAGTTGCGCCGAACTCGCCGGGCAAGCCTGGTCGTTGCAATGGCAGCAACATCTGGGGTTGTATGCGGCGCTTATCGCATTGCAATGTGTGGTGCTGGACAACAATGACTTTTTCCAGAGTCCCTGGCGTGATCGTCTACGCCTGTGTGGCCTGTTCGGCGCGCTGATGGTGGGCCTGGGCCTGCTGCGCGAACTCATCGGCAACGGCACCCTCGGCGCTCATCTGACCTGGCTGACCGGAGGGTTGGATTGGCCCGGCATCGTTCTGACCGCCGACGGCGGCCTGCGCCTGGCCACCTTGGCGCCTGGCGGATTTATTCTGCTGGGGCTATTGATCGCCGGGTGGCAAGCCTGGCCGCGTCCAACGCCCTCAAACTGACCGCTTTCGAGGAAACGCATCACCCATGAATGCCGCAAAACGTTACGAAATCTTCCGCAGGCTGCACGAAGACAACCCGGAGCCGAAGACCGAGCTGGCCTATTCCTCTGCGTTCGAACTGCTGATCGCGGTGATTCTGTCGGCGCAATCCACCGATGTCGGCGTCAACAAGGCCACGGCAAAACTCTATCCGGTAGCCAATACTCCGGCGGCGATTTATGCCCTGGGCGTCGAAGGGCTGACGGAGTACATCAAGACCATCGGCCTGTTCAACAGCAAGGCCAAGAACGTGATTGAAACCTGCCGCTTGCTGGTGGAGCGCCACGGCGGGGAAGTCCCGCAGACCCGCGAGGCGCTGGA
The DNA here is from genome assembly GCF_055179735.1 of Pseudomonas sp. Emmai. Lineage (NCBI taxonomy): Bacteria > Pseudomonadati > Pseudomonadota > Gammaproteobacteria > Pseudomonadales > Pseudomonadaceae > Pseudomonas > Pseudomonas sp. Emmai. The sequence goes on from NZ_CM143685.1 coordinate 5,892,130, forward strand.
AGCGCTACCCGGCGTTGGCCGCAAGACCGCCAACGTGGTGCTCAATACGGCATTCCGCCAGCTGACCATGGCGGTGGACACCCATATTTTCCGGGTCAGCAACCGTACCGGCATTGCCCCTGGCAAAAATGTGGTGGAGGTGGAGAACAAGCTGATGAAGTTCGTGCCCAAGGAGTTTCTACTCGACTCCCACCACTGGCTGATCCTCCACGGGCGCTACGTGTGCCTGGCCCGCAAGCCCCGCTGCGGCAGTTGCCGGATCGAAGACTTGTGCGAATACAAGCAAAAGACCTCGGACGATTGAGGCGCTATTAGAATTATTGATTCACCGATTGAAAAAATCTTTTTTACCCGCCGGGAGAATGTCGATATAAGGAGCGCCAAAGGCAGTCTTAGCCTGGAGTAACAAAATGAGCACTGGCAAAGAGCAATTGGACGTAGAAGACGACTTCGCCCCCGTTGAAGCCGATGACGCTGAACCGGTGGTTGAGGTAGCAAAAACCAACCTGAGCAAGCGCCGCACCATCGACAATCTGCTGGAGGAGCGCCGACTGCAAAAGCAATTGGCCGATTACGATTTTGATTTATGACACCTAAAAGCCTCCCGAAACGGAGGCTTTTTACTTTAAGTCGTCACACCAGGCCATTACGCTGGGCCAGTTCGATCAAATCCACCAGCGACCGCGCATTAAGCTTCAACAACAACCGGGTCTTGTAAGTGCTGACGGTCTTGTTGCTGAGGAACATCCCATCGGCAATCTCCTTGTTTGTCTTCCCTCGGGCCAGTTGTTGCAACACCATCATTTCCCGTCCCGACAAACGATCCACCATATCGGCTTCACTGGCATTGCCCAGACTGGACCGTACCGTATGCAATGCTTGATTGGGAAAGTAACTGTAGCCTGACAATACCGCCTTGATAGCACTCAGTAATTCGGTGAGGTCCTGTTGTTTGCAAACATAGCCGGCGGCACCCGACTGCATGCACCGCATCGAAAAATGCCCCGGTGCCTGGGAGGTCAGCACTAACACTTTCAACGGCAACGCTACGGAGGTCAGGCGGGCAATCACTTCCAACCCATCCAGTTTCGGTATTCCAATATCCAGAATGACAATATCCGGCATATGTTCACGCGCAAGTTGCAATGCATCCACACCATTATCTGTTTCTGCAATGACTTCGTAGCCATGACGTTCCATTAGCAAACGCACCGCAAGTCGAATGACGGGGTGATCATCCACGATCAGCACTTTATTCATGGGCAAGTCCAATTTTCGCTGTTCGAATTTTTAGAGCCCGCACAATAGCCTAGTCGTTTCACCCATGGCATGCCGCCACCCCCAAGCACCCGCACCGAGAGACATCCCCTACAAGCAACGCGGATTATTCCTACAAAAAAACCTTGAATTTAAGGCACATGAAACCGTGAAATCCTTGAGTGCGCTCAACATCGGGTGTCTTTTTTGTTTCGCCTTACAACCAATACCGCGCATTACCGACAACCGTACAACCCACCCCGCCTCTATTGCCTTCGGCGCCAGTCCTGATAGTAACTAACATTGTGAATATCAATCCCTGTAACACAACGCCAATCGCCAACGATCTACCCACGCCTGAAGAAATGAACACACCCCCTCTAAAACTTTTGAAACAAGAACGCCCAACATCCTAAAACCATGAGCACTACAGTTACTCTATATGACCACAACCTATTATTCGGAACGGACTCTCATTAAAATCAAACACCTTAAAAAGCCAACAACCTTACTCCCGACAAACACGTTTATCCACACGAGAAAAAGACATTACCTTATGAGCAAAAAACATGAAAAAACTCCAAAAGAAAATCACGAACCCAATGACCATCATTGCTATTTTTGCAGCGATCTCAGAAACCTCTGCCGCAATCTCCCTGCCCTTTCTAGATAGCGACGAAAGAGAAATTTATGTCTGGTTCCTGATCAGTTTTCCGTTCTATTTACTCTTTCTTTTTTTTCTCACACTCAACTTCAACTATCGATCGCTGTACGCGCCTTCCGATTTTGGAAAAGACAAGTACTTCGTCAAAGTCATCGATAACGCCGGGCGTTCTGAAAACAGAAAAAGTCCACGCCCGAACGACGCTCCAGCGAAACCGAAAGGCGCCGTGATCACGTCGACCTATGAACGTCCCCTGCCCGGCTTTTCGAACCGGCGCCGAGGGTTTCGCTGGTTCCGGACCGCGCAGGATCCGCCGGCCCGCATCCATCTGCAAACAAGCATCCGGGTTCTACACAGCCTCTATTTGCCGGGAGAGTTGAAGGATTTGAGCATCATTGATACGCGCGGTATGCACACACAGGTGGATGTCACTGCCCTGATGGAAAAAATCCGTCAACCACGCAACCACGCCGCGAAAGTGATCGTGTTTCTGGCTTGCAGCCAATCGGAGCAGTTACTGAAGGAAGACACCACACACAGAAGCAAAGGCGCTTGCGAGACCTTATGCGTTGTTTACAACTTGAACTCACAGGACGTGACAGTGCTGGATCAAACGCTTGATGCGTGACCAGAAGAAGTTAATAACTTGAGTAGAAACGAGATAAGCGATGGCAACGAAATGCCAGGCGTAACCACCATTGAAGCTGTGGCCCCGTCGACGACAGGGCCACAGCTTCAATTACTGCGGCAAAGGTCTCAGAACAGCTTGCGACCCTTGTTGGCTGCAATGCGCATGCGCAAGGCATTGAGCTTGATGAAGCCCGCCGCGTCAGCCTGGTTGTAGGCGCCGCCATCTTCTTCGAAGGTGGCAATGTTGGCGTCGAACAACGATTCATCGGACTTGCGACCGGTGACGATCACGTTGCCTTTGTACAGTTTCAGGCGCACGACGCCATTCACATGGACTTGGGACGCATCGATCATCTGTTGCAGCATCAGACGCTCAGGGCTCCACCAGTAACCGGTGTAGATCAGGCTGGCGTATTTCGGCATCAGCTCGTCTTTGAGGTGAGCCACTTCGCGGTCCAGGGTGATCGATTCGATCGCACGGTGCGCGCGCAGCATGATGGTGCCGCCCGGGGTTTCGTAGCAGCCACGGGACTTCATGCCCACGTAGCGGTTTTCAACGATGTCCAGACGGCCGATGCCGTGTTCGCCACCGATTTTGTTCAGCGTCGCCAGCACGGTGGCCGGGGTCATTTCGACGCCGTCCAGCGCGACGATGTCGCCGTTGCGGTAGGTCAGTTCCAGGTACTGCGCTTTATCAGGAGCGTTCTCCGGGGAGACGGTCCATTTCCACATGTCTTCTTCGTGCTCGGTCCAGGTGTCTTCCAGCACGCCGCCTTCATAGGAGATGTGCAGCAAGTTGGCATCCATCGAGTACGGGGATTTTTTCTTGCCGTGGCGCTCGATCGGGATGTTGTGCTTTTCAGCATAATCCATCAGCTTTTCACGGGAGAGCAGGTCCCACTCGCGCCAAGGAGCGATCACTTTCACGCCTGGCTTGAGTGCGTAGGCGCCGAGCTCGAAACGCACCTGGTCGTTGCCCTTGCCGGTGGCGCCGTGAGAAATGGCGTCAGCGCCGGTTTCGTTGGCGATTTCGATCAGGCGTTTGGCGATCAACGGACGAGCGATGGAAGTACCCAGCAGGTACTCGCCTTCGTAAACGGTGTTGGCACGGAACATCGGGAACACGAAATCACGCACGAATTCTTCGCGCAGATCGTCGATGTAGATTTCTTTTACGCCCATGGCCTGAGCCTTGGCGCGGGCCGGTTCGACCTCTTCGCCCTGACCCAGGTCAGCGGTGAAGGTCACCACTTCACAGTTATAAGTATCCTGCAGCCACTTGAGGATCACCGAAGTGTCCAGGCCGCCGGAATACGCCAGAACGACCTTGTTTACGTCCGCCATGCCATCACTCCACGGGGTTTACGGAAAGCCGTGAAGTCTACCGCTCATACGAAATAATTTACAGTACCGCGACAGCTTATGACGACGAAGCGACAGATTCTTACGAGGGCGCGACGATGACCCGCGAGTCAGGATGTGTGCGCGGCACTCGCGGCAGAGGCTGATTGCGGGGCCGGCTTGTCGGTCGGCGCGACGCGTTCCAGGCGAACCGCGACCCGGCGATTCTTTGCCCGGTTGGCGGCATTGGTGTTCGGCACCAATGGGTAGCGCTCACCGTGGAAACGCATGGTGATCTGCGATTCCTGAAAGCCATTGGCCTTGAAGAAGTCCATCACCGCCAGCGCCCGGCGGCGTGACAGTTCGCGATTGGTCAGGCGATTGCCGCTGTTGTCGGAGTGCCCATCGAGCTCGATGTGATTGACCGTCGGATCGGCTTTCATGAACTCCAGCATCACCTGCAACTTGGCCTTGGCTTGCGGATCAAGGTCAAAGCCTTCGCCGGGAAAACCGATCTCGGACTGTTTCACCTGTTCGAAATTCTGCGGCAACAGCTTGGCTACACAACCCTGATAGTCACTGAACGCCTTGTTGAACTTGACCGGCAGCAAACGCACTTCAGACACTCGACCATCGCCGGAAGCGCGGCGAATGACCGGGCTGCGGCCGTCCATCAAGCCATTGATCAAACGCCCGGCCTGCACCTGAGAACTGTTGAACAGCACATTGCCGCTGCCAATGTTGACCGACCCCAGGTTAATGTCGCCACGCCCCGGTTGCCAAGGCGCAGCGGCCGCGAGCAAGGTCGCGGAACCGCCGCCGATCACCGAGTTGTAGGCCTTGAGGCGAAAGATCGCTTGCTCGCCGGCACGACGCACGAATTCACCGGAACCGAAATCGGTCACCGGCTGGGTCAGGCGGCATTCGAATTTGTCACCTTCGACCGTCCACTCGATGCTCTCCAGACGGGTCTGGAAAGTGAGCGCCATCGCGGGAAGGCTGGCAAACACACTGAGCAAGGCTAAATAACGCTGGCGCACGGGAGGCTCCACTGGCTTCTACAACAAAAAGACCGACACACACATGTTTACGGCATACCTAGTTCATATCGGTACGTTCCTGCAAAACTTGATAGCGAGTGCCTGAGAGAGTCTTTTCCGGTAGCATTCCCCTCAGTTTGACCCGCCTGGAATCCCCTCATGTCCGACCGCCTGACCCTGCTGCGTCCCGACGACTGGCATATTCATCTTCGCGATGGTGCTGTTTTGTCCAATACCGTTGCGGATGTCGCGCGCACCTTTGGTCGCGCCATCATCATGCCCAACCTGGTACCTCCGGTGCGTAACGCCGCTGAAGCCGACGGCTATCGCCAGCGGATTCTCGCTGCACGCCCGGCCGGCAGTCGTTTCGAACCGTTGATGGTGCTGTACCTGACCGACCGCACCCAGCCCGAAGAAATTCGTGAGGCCAAGGCCAGCGGTTTCGTTCACGCCGCCAAGCTGTACCCGGCCGGCGCCACCACTAACTCGGATTCTGGCGTCACCAGCATCGACAAGATTTTCCCGGCGATCGAGGCCATGGCCGAAGTCGGGATGCCGTTGTTGATCCATGGCGAAGTCACCCGTGGCGATGTCGACGTGTTCGACCGCGAAAAAATCTTCATCGATGAGCACATGCGGCGTGTGGTCGAGCGTTTCCCGACGCTCAAAGTGGTGTTCGAACACATCACCACTGCCGACGCCGTGCAGTTCGTCAACGCGGCTGCGGCCAACGTCGGCGCGACCATCACCGCTCACCATCTTCTGTACAACCGCAACCACATGTTGGTGGGCGGGATTCGGCCGCACTTCTACTGCCTGCCGATCCTCAAGCGCAACACCCACCAGGAAGCCCTGCTCGACGCCGCCACCAGCGGCAGCGAGAAGTTCTTTCTCGGCACCGACTCGGCGCCGCATGCCCAGCACGCCAAGGAAGCCGCTTGCGGCTGTGCCGGTTGCTACACCGCTTATGCCGCGATCGAGATGTACGCCGAAGCCTTCGAACAGCGCAACGCGCTGGACAAGCTCGAAGCGTTCGCCAGCCTCAACGGCCCGCGCTTCTATGGCCTGCCGGTGAACACCGATCGCATTACCCTGGTCCGCGAAGAGTGGACCGCCCCAACCAGCCTGCCATTTGGCGAGCTGACCGTAATCCCGCTGCGCGCCGGTGAAAAACTGCGCTGGCGCCTGCTGGAGGAACACGCGTGAGTGAAGACCATTTCGACGATGAACAGGACGGTCAAGGCGGCGGAGGCGGTGCTCGTCATCCAATGGCAGCCCGATTCCGTGGTTACCTGCCGGTTGTCGTCGACGTAGAAACCGGTGGTTTCAACTCGGCCACCGACGCCCTGCTGGAGATCGCGGCGACCACCATCGCCATGGACGAAAAAGGCTTCGTGTATCCCGATCACACCTACTTCTTCCGCGTCGAGCCGTTTGAAGGCGCCAACATCGAAGCAGCTGCCCTGGAGTTCACCGGGATCAAGCTCGATCACCCGCTACGCATGGCGGTGAGTGAAGAAGCGGCGCTGACCGATATCTTCCGCGGCATCCGCAAGGCCCTCAAAGCCAACGGCTGCAAACGGGCGATCCTGGTCGGGCACAACAGCAGCTTCGACCTGGGCTTCCTCAACGCCGCTGTCGCGCGCCTGGACATGAAACGTAACCCGTTTCATCCGTTCTCCAGCTTCGACACCGCCACCCTCGCTGGCCTGGCTTACGGCCAGACTGTATTGGCCAAGGCCTGCCAGGCAGCCGACATCGACTTCGACGGTCGCGAGGCCCACTCGGCTCGCTACGACACCGAGAAGACGGCTGAGCTGTTCTGCGGCATCGTCAATCGCTGGAAACAAATGGGCGGCTGGGAAGACTTCAACGACTGATCCGGTCGCTGGGTTTATCCCGCCCATAAAAAAACCGGCCTCACGGCCGGTTTTTTTGTGCCTGACGCTTGGGCTTACAGGGCCGCAGCGTGCTCGGTCAGGTAAGCCGCAACACCTTCGGTGGAAGCGGTCATGCCTTTGTCGCCTTTTTTCCAGTTGGCAGGGCAGACTTCGCCGTGCTCTTCGTGGAATTGCAGCGCGTCAACCAGACGGATCAGCTCTTCCATGTTACGGCCCAGCGGCAGGTCGTTGATGATCTGCGAGCGGACAACGCCTTTGTCGTCGATCAGGAACGCACCACGGAATGCAACGCCATCAGCGGACTGAACGTCGTAGGCCTTCATGATGTCCTGCTTGATGTCGGCAGCCATGGTGTAGCGAACCTGGCCGATACCGCCATTGTTCACTGGGGTGTTGCGCCATGCGTTGTGAGTGAAATGCGAGTCGATCGACACGGCAACCACTTCAACGTTGCGGGCCTTGAAGTCAGCCATGCGGTTGTCCAGAGCGATCAGCTCGGACGGGCAAACGAAGGTGAAGTCCAGTGGGTAGAAGAACACCAGGCCGTATTTGCCTTTGATGGCCGAGGACAGGGTGAAGCTGTCTACGATCTCGCCGTTGCCGAGGACAGCCGGTACGGTAAAGTCTGGGGCTTGTTTGCCTACGAGTACGCTCATTGGATATCTCCTGGTCTAAATAACGTGAAGGAATGGGTTCGCGTCAGCCTGCCACCCGCAAGCGACATCCCTGTGACACGAACCGCCTTCGCAAGGACCGACCATCATACACGGCGTTTTTGAGCTGTCCTCAACGGTTTTTCAGCGGGCTGATAAATTTGGACTCGCTGCGGTTACTGTCGCAATGCCATGTCGGGAACCGTTCGTCAGCCATGGACACTTATAACGCAAAGCTTTCAGAAACCACTTTGACAATCATTCTCGTTAACATTAAGATCCATCGCAATTGAGTCACAACCAGCGACGGTTCTCACTTATGTATGTCTGCCTCTGCACTGGCGTTACCGACGGTCAAATCCGCGATGCAATCTATGAAGGTTGCTGCAGCTATAAGGAAGTCCGTCAGGCCACCGGCGTAGCGAGTCAATGCGGTAAATGTGCCTGCCTTGCCAAGGAAGTGGTGCGCGAAACCCTGACCAAGCTGCAAACTGCCCAAGCCGCGATTCCATTTCCTGTTGAATTTACTGCCGCCTAATTACCGTATTTCAAAGAACCGGACTGATGTCCGGTTTTTTTATGCCCGTAAATCAACCGCTTAGGTTCCAGACGCGGAACACAAACATTCTTATTCCGATTAATTTTCATATAAGTTTCAATAACTTAGGTTTGACACTCTTAATTACGCAGCTCAAACTCTGCCTCATAGACAGTTAATAAAGGGCAGGACCCCATCATGAAAGGCGACATTACAGTCATCCAGCATCTCAACAAGATCCTTGCCAATGAGCTGGTCGCGATCAATCAATATTTTCTGCATGCGCGCATGTATGAAGATTGGGGTCTGAACAAGCTCGGCAAGCATGAATACAAAGAATCCATCGACGAGATGAAGCACGCGGACAAGCTGATCAAGCGCATCCTGTTCCTTGAAGGCCTGCCGAACGTCCAGGACCTGGGCAAGCTGCACATCGGCGAGCACACCAAGGAAATGCTTGAGTGCGACCTGCGTATCGAACGCACCGGTCATGCCGATCTCAAGGTCGCGATTGCACATTGTGAAACCGTCGGCGACTTCGGTAGCCGTGAACTGCTCGAAGACATTCTTGAGTCCGAAGAAGAACATATCGACTGGCTGGAAACCCAACTGGGCCTGATCGATAAAGTCGGTCTTGAGAACTATCTGCAATCGCAGATGGGCGAAGAGTAAGTTAGCTTTCGCTGAATTCGAGACACTAAAAAGCCCCGCTCTCTTGTGAGATGCGGGGCTTTTTATTGCCTGCTCTTGTAGGAGCAAGACATGCCCGCGAAGGCGGCGGACCAGTCAACAAATCTGTTGAATGTTAAGCCGCCTTCGCGAGCAAGCTTTGCTTCTACAGGAAGCGGATCAGGCTTCGGTCTTGGCAGCAGCGGCTTTTTCCGCAGCGGCTTTGATCGTGGCCTGCAACGAACCGTCAGCAGCCATTTCAGTCATGATGTCGCTACCGCCGACCAGCTCACCGCCAACCCACAGTTGCGGGAAGGTTGGCCAGTTGGCGTACTTTGGCAGGTTGGCGCGGATTTCCGGGTTCTGCAGGATGTCCACGTAAGCAAACTTCTCACCACACGCCATCACGGCCTGCGCAGCCTTCGCGGAGAAGCCACACTGCGGGGCATTCGGCGAGCCTTTCATGTAAAGCAGAATGGTGTTGTTAGCAATCTGCTCTTTAATCGTTTCGATGATATCCATGGAGCACCTCGGCTGAACTTTCCGACTCAAGGGTCGGCACGGTGGCGCATTGTAACGGAAACCCGAGCGCCATGCTCGGTCTCCCCGACAGACATACTCAAGCCGCGGCCACGGTCACCGGCACGCCGTTCAACGCCGCATTGCCCGACAACTCATCAAGTTGACATTCATCCGTCAGGTCATTGGCGCTGGCCCCCGGCTGACTGCTGGCGATCGTCATCTGCACACCCGGCCGCGCATGGCCCCAACCGTGCGGAAGGCTGACCACGCCTTTCATCATATCCAGGCTGCCCACGACTTCAACTTCGATCATCCCGACCCGCGAACTGACCCGCACCCGCTGCCCGTCGCTGAGACCGCGGCTGGCCAGGTCTTCCGGGTGCATCAGCAGTTGATGGCGCGGCTTGCCTTTCACCAGACGGTGATAGTTGTGCATCCACGAGTTGTTGCTGCGCACATGCCGGCGGCCAATCATCAACAGTTCATCGGCGGCCGGGGCTTGTAAGGCGGCGAAGCGCTCCAGGTCGGCAAGGATCGCGGGCGGCGCGGCCTGGAGACGCTGGTTCGGGGTCTTGAGCCGTGGTGTCAGATTCGGTTTAAGCGCGCCCAAATCAACGCCATGGGGATGATCGAACAACGTCGCCAGGGACAACTTGTGCTCCGAAGCATCGCCGTACAGCCCCATGCGCAAGCCACGGTCGATCATCTGCGCCGGAGCGATGGTCGGCTTGAGTTCCTTGCCGGTCTTGGCCGCAAATGCCTTGGCCAGCCCCACGAAAATCTCCCAGTCATGCAGCGCGCCTTCAGGCTTGGCCAGGATCGCCCGGTTGAAGCGCGTGACGTTACGCACGGCAAACATGTTGAACGTGGTGTCGTAGTGATCGTTTTCCAGAGCCGAGGTGGACGGCAGGATCAGGTCGGCGTAGCGCGTGGTTTCATTGATGTAGAGGTCGATGCTGACCATGAACTCCAGCCCGTCCAGCGCCTGCTCCAGTTGGCGGCCGTTGGGCGTGGACAACACCGGATTGCCCGCCACGGTGATCAGCGCCCGGACCTGCCCTTCCCCGCCGGTGAGCATTTCTTCGGCCAGGGCCGACACCGGCAACTCGCCGCTGTACTCCGGTCGCCCCGACACCCGACTCTGCCACAAGTTGAAATGCCCGCCCGAGGTGCTCGCCACCAGATCTACCGCCGGCTCGGTGCACAACGCACCGCCCACACGGTCGAGGTTGCCAGTGACTAGGTTGATCAACTGCACCACCCAATGGCACAACGTGCCGAACGCCTGGGTCGAGACGCCCATGCGCCCGTAGCACACCGCTGACGGCGCGGCGGCAAAGTCCCGGGCCAGTTGGCGAATCTGCTCGGCTGGCACGGCGCACAGCGGACTCATGACCTCGGCAGTGAATCCCGCGACCGCCTCACGCACCTCATCCAGGCCATCCACCGGCAGATGACTGTCGCGGGTCAGGCCTTCGGCGAACAAGGTATTGAGCAGCCCGAATAGCAACGCCGCATCGCCACCGGGGCGCACGAACAGATGCTGATCGGCCATCGCCGCCGTTTCGCTGCGGCGCGGATCGACCACCACCACTTTGCCGCCCCGGGCCTGAATCGCCTTCAGCCGTTTTTCCACATCGGGCACCGTCATGATGCTGCCGTTGGACGCCAGGGGATTACCGCCCAGAATCAGCATGAAATCGGTGTGATCAATGTCCGGGATCGGCAACAGCAAACCGTGGCCATACATCAAATGGCTGGTCAGGTGATGGGGCAACTGATCGACCGAGGTCGCGGAAAAGCGGTTACGGGTTTTCAGCAGGCCTAGAAAGTAATTGCTGTGGGTCATCAACCCATAGTTGTGCACGCTGGGATTGCCCTGGTAGACCGCCACCGCATTCTGCCCGTGACGCTCCTGAATGCCTGCCAGGCGTTCGGCTACAAGGTTGAAGGCGTCTTCCCACCCGATGGGCTGCCATTCGCTGCCCACGCGCTGCATCGGCTGGTGCAGGCGGTCCGGATCGTTCTGGATGTCTTGCAGGGCCACAGCCTTGGGGCAGATGTGCCCACGACTGAACGTATCCTGGGGGTCACCCTTGATCGAAGTGATCTGCACCCGGCCTTCGGCTTCTGTGGTTTCGATGGTCAGGCCGCAAATGGCTTCGCACAGGTGGCAGGCACGGTGATGGAGAGTCTTGGTCATGGCCAGTCTCTGTCTTGTTCTGGGCGGCGTTTTCAGCCACGGGAACAAAACTATGGCGCGCGAACCCTAGCTGCGCCAGCAACGTTCGTCTTGTGAATCGGCGGCCATCAGGCCAGCCGATGGCCGTCGCAGATCAGTTCGGCGGCAACCGGGGCGGCGTCTGCAACTGGATTTCCTGGATGGTTTCGATCTGCTCGTGGGCGACATGCACGCCGGTAAGTTCGCCAATCAGGCGCCAGTGTTCGTCGAGCCCACTGCTGATGGTGGCCATGCGATCGATCATGCGACGACCGGCGGCCTTGGTCACTTCGTCTTCACTGCGCATCAACTCGAAGGACATTGAGGTCATGGACGCAGTGAGATGGGTCAGGGAGCGGGCCGTGAGGCCGAGTAATTCCATTAGTTGCTGTTCTTTCGATTCCATTCCGGAGGCTTCCTGCGTCGCTCGAGACTTAGTTATAACCCAGCACTTTGCTTTAGCAAATGTTTCAGACGAGACACATTGCCACCACGCAACGAGAATCACAGGTCAGAAACCGACTATCGTTGTGCCGTCCCCGCCCCGCTTGATTGCAATGCCCGGCGGGCCCGGTGTACAAATGACGGACTGCTATCCGGAAACAGGCTTCAAAAGCGCTACTGCGGTCATCCCGTAGCCCCTCTGAATTTCCCTAAAAACCGTAGCCCTATTGGTAAGACGCGACATTTAATTATAAGATCGCGCCTTCCCCTATTTCGTCGCCCCGTGCGGCTTACGCCGCAGGTCTCGCCCGTTTTTCAGTTAAACAAGGCTTTGAGTATCTGCGGTCTGTTGCAAAAAGGTAGTCAATGATGAGCGCAAGGCACTTTCTCTCCCTGATGGATTGCACGCCCGAAGAGCTGGTCAGCGTGATCCGTCGAGGCGTTGAGCTCAAGGACCTGCGTAACCGCGGCGTACTGTTCGAGCCTCTGAAAAACCGCGTCCTGGGGATGATTTTCGAAAAGTCCTCGACCCGCACCCGCATCTCGTTCGAAGCCGGCATGATCCAGCTCGGCGGCCAGGCGATCTTCCTCTCGCCCCGCGATACCCAACTGGGTCGTGGCGAGCCGATCGGCGACTGCGCCATTGTCATGTCGAGCATGCTCGATGCGGTTATGATCCGTACCTTTGCCCACAGCACCCTCACCGAATTTGCCGCCAACTCCCGCGTACCGGTGATCAACGGGCTGTCCGATGACCTGCACCCGTGCCAGTTGCTGGCCGACATGCAAACCTTCCTGGAACACCGTGGTTCGATCCAGGGCAAGACCGTGGCCTGGATCGGCGACGGCAACAACATGTGCAACAGCTATATAGAAGCGGCGATCCAGTTCGACTTCCAGTTGCGCATTGCCTGCCCGGAAGGTTACGAGCCAAACCCTGAGTTCGTGGCCAAGGCCGGCGATCGTGTGACCATCGTCCGCGATCCTCAGGATGCCGTGCGAGGCGCGCACCTGGTGAGCACCGACGTCTGGACCTCCATGGGCCAGGAAGAAGAAACCGCCAAGCGCCTGAAGCTGTTCGCGCCGTTTCAGGTTAATCGCGCCCTGCTCGACCAGGCTGCGCCGGACGTGCTGTTCATGCACTGCCTGCCGGCCCACCGTGGCGAAGAAATCAGTCTCGACCTGCTGGACGACCCGCGCTCCGTGGCGTGGGACCAGGCGGAAAACCGTCTGCACGCGCAGAAAGCCCTGCTGGAGTTTCTGGTTACCCCGGCGTACCACCACGCATGAGCCAGCCATTACTGCTCAATCTGCGCAACCTCGCCTGCGGTTATCAGGACCAGCGGGTCGTGCAAAACCTCAACCTGCATTTGAATGCCGGCGACATCGGTTGCCTGCTGGGCTCTTCGGGCTGCGGCAAGACCACCACCCTGCGGGCCATCGCCGGGTTCGAACCGGTGCACGAAGGTGAAATCCAGCTCGGCGGCGAAACCATTTCCAGCGCCGGATTCACCCTCGCGCCGGAGAAGCGCCGGATCGGCATGGTGTTTCAGGATTACGCCCTGTTTCCGCATCTGAGCGTGGCCGAGAACATCGCCTTCGGGATCCGCAAGCATCCACAAAAGGATCGGATTACCGAAGAGCTGCTGGAACTGGTCAACCTGAGAAACCTCGGCAAGCGCTTTCCCCATGAGTTGTCCGGCGGCCAGCAGCAACGGGTCGCACTGGCCCGCGCCCTGGCGCCGGAACCGCAACTGTTGCTGCTCGACGAACCGTTCTCCAACCTCGATGGCGAACTGCGACGCAAGCTCAGCCATGAAGTGCGCGACATTCTCAAGGCCCGTGGCACCAGCGCGATTCTGGTGACCCACGACCAGGAGGAAGCCTTCGCCGTGAGCGATCATGTCGGGGTATTCAAGGAAGGTCGGCTGGAGCAGTGGGATACGCCCTACAACCTGTATCACGAACCCCTGACACCGTTCGTGGCCAGTTTCATTGGCCAGGGTTACTTCATTCGCGGTCAGTTGAGCAGCCCGGAGTCGGTGCAGACCGAGCTCGGTGAGTTGCGCGGCAATCGGGCCTACACCTGGCCGGTGGGCGGCGCCGTCGATGTGTTATTGCGCCCGGACGATATCGTTTATGCGCCGGACAGCGGGCTGAAGGCTCGTATCGTGGGCAAGACGTTCCTCGGCGCTTCGACCTTGTATCGCTTGCAGATGCCGACGGGTGCTCAGCTGGAATCGATCTTCCCGAGCCATGCGGATCATCAAGTGGGTGCAGAGGTCGGGATCCGCGTGGCGGCCGAACATCTGGTGCTCTTCCAGGCATCCGGCAGCACGGCGGCGCAGATTCCAGCGATCGAATCCGGTGTCCGCCGCTACAGCACCGCCAGCTAACACCGAGACCTGTTCCTGTAGGAGCGAGGCTTGCCCGCGAAGGCGTCGTATCAATCGACACCATCATTGGCCGGCCCGACGCCTTCGCGGGCAAGCCTCGCTCCTACAAGGGTCAACCCAGCATCAGCGTTCCGCTCGCCACAAGCATCGCATTCCCGCCAATCTTCACCCGCTCCCCCTCCAGCCGGCAGAACAACTCCCCGCCCCGGGCCGAGCACTGATAGGCCGTCAGACTCGACTTGCCCAAGCGCTTCGACCAGTACGGAATCAGGCTGCAATGGGTTGAGCCGGTCACCGGGTCTTCATTGATGCCAATCGCCGGCGCGAAGTACCGCGAAACAAAATCATGTTTGCCGCCCTTGGCCGTGACGATGGCTCCCGGCCACGGCAGTTTCGCCAGCGCCGCCATGTCGGGCTTGCAATCGAGCACCGCCTGCTCGGATTCCAGCACCACCAACAACTCATTCGAGCCCAACACATCCACGGCTTCCACACCCAGGGCGCGCTCGACATCCAGGGTTACGCCGACTTCCGACGGGATGATTGCCGGAAAATCCAGCCACAGTCGCCCGCCCTCACGGCTGACGCTCAACAGGCCGGACTTGCAGATGAAATCCAGGCGTTCGGCCGGTTCTTTATAGACTTCAAACAGGACGAACGCGCTGGCCAGGGTCGCATGCCCGCACAGCGGCACTTCAGTGGTCGGGGTGAACCAGCGGATATGCCACGCCAAGCCATCGCGCACCACAAAGGCGGTTTCGGCCAGGTTGTGTTCGGCGGCGATCTTCTGCATCAACTCATCGGCGAGCCAGGCATCGAGCCGATACACCATCGCCGGGTTGCCACTGAACGGCCGATCACTGAACGCATCGACCTGATGAAACTCAAGCTGCATAACCTTCTCCCTGATTCAGGCGCGACCGATATCGGCGAACTTCGCCTGAGTATGTTCGGCCAGTACCGCAGGCGCTAACTCCACTTCCAGACCACGCCGCCCGGCACTGACAAAAATGCTGGCAAAGGGCTGCGCCGATTGATCGATAAAGGTGCGCAGACGCTTCTTCTGCCCCAGCGGGCTGATGCCGCCCAACAGGTAACCGGTCGCTCGCTGTGCCGCTGCCGGATCAGCCATTTCGACTTTTTTCACCCCGGCCGCCTGCGCCAGGTGCTTTAAATCCAGACTTCCGACGACCGGCACCACCGCCACCAGCAATTCGCCTTTCTCACTGGCCGCCAGCAAGGTCTTGAACACTTGCGCCGGGTCCAACCCCAGTTTTTCCGCCGCCTCCAGACCATAGGACGCCGCCTTCGGATCATGTTCGTAACTGTGCACACGATGTTCGGCGCGAACTTTTTTCAACAAATCCAATGCAGGCGTCATGGCAGCTCCAGGCTGGGCGGCAGAAGAAAAACACTGGGCCAGATTCTAGGACATTGATCAGCAAAAGGCTCTATTGCGGCACTATTTCAAAGGCTTGGCGCAGCCCTGCCTGACGGGTTTCGGACCGGGTCGAAAGGCCATCAACACGATCATTCACGAAGCGAATAGTTTAAATATGACTGATGGTTCACTTTCGACCTTTGACAGCAGCGTTTCTTGTCTATATTTTTTCGAATGCGAATACTGCAGGAATGATCGCGAAGCAGTACCCGGCAGTAAACCAAGATCAGGATGGGGATCCTGACTCGGTGAAAATCGCGCTTTGTCCATGATGACCAGGCGCCAGACAACAACAAAAAGAGGTTTCGATGACAACTGCTTTGAAACAACCGCCACTCTCGAGCCAATGCATGGCTGAATTCCTGGGCACTGCGCTGTTGATCTTTTTCGGGACGGGGTGTGTTGCTGCGCTCAAGGTCGCGGGTGCCAGCTTCGGCCTTTGGGAAATCAGCATTATCTGGGGCGTTGGCGTCAGCATGGCGATCTACCTGACCGCCGGGGTTTCCGGGGCTCACCTCAATCCTGCCGTGAGTATCGCGCTGAGCATTTTCACTGACTTCGAAAAGCGCAAACTGCCTTTCTACATCATCGCCCAGGTAGCCGGCGCGTTCTGCGGCGCCTTGTTGGTTTACACGCTTTACAGCAACCTCTTCTTCGATTACGAACAAACTCACCATATGGTTCGTGGCACCCAGGCCAGCCTTGAACTGGCGTCGGTGTTCTCCACCTTCCCGCACCCGGCGCTGTCCACCGCCCAGGCGTTCCTGGTTGAAGTGGTCATCACCGCGATCCTGATGGGCGTGATCATGTCCCTGACCGACGACAACAACGGCCTGCCCAAGGGTCCGCTGGCGCCACTGCTGATCGGCCTGCTGATTGCGGTGATTGGCAGTTCAATGGGGCCGCTGACCGGTTTCGCAATGAACCCTGCACGTGATTTCGGTCCTAAGCTGATGACTTTCTTTACTGGCTGGGGTGAAATTTCCTTCACCGGCGGGCGCGATATCCCGTATTTCCTGATTCCGATCTTTGCACCGATTGTCGGTGCCTGCCTCGGCGCTGCTGCTTATCGCGGGCTGATTGCCCGTCATCTGCCGAGCACCGAACCTGCTACAAAGGACGCAACACCGGCCATTGACGGCAAACCAAGAACTTCTTGATACCGTTGGCGCGTGATCCTGCCCTTTGATCCCACGCCTGACCTCACTTTCTTTTTTCGTCCAAGGCAATCGACATGACCGATATTCAGAATAAGAACTACATCATTGCCCTTGATCAGGGTACGACCAGCTCCCGCGCGATCATTTTCGACCGTGACGCGAACGTGGTCTGCACCGCCCAGCGCGAATTCGTGCAGCATTACCCGCAAGCCGGCTGGGTCGAACATGACCCGATGGAAATCTTCGCGACCCAAAGCGCCGTGATGGTCGAGGCCCTGGCACAAGCCGGCCTGCATCACGACCAGGTCGCCGCCATCGGCATCACCAACCAGCGCGAAACCACCGTGGTCTGGGACAAGACCACCGGCCGCCCGATCTACAACGCGATCGTCTGGCAGTGCCGCCGCAGCACCGAGATCTGCCAGCAGCTCAAACGCGATGGCCACGAGCAATACATCAGCGACACCACCGGCCTTGTGACAGACCCGTACTTCTCCGGCACCAAGCTCAAGTGGATCCTCGACAACGTCGAAGGCAGCCGTGAACGTGCGCGCAACGGCGAGCTGCTGTTCGGCACCATCGACAGCTGGCTGATCTGGAAATTTACCGGCGGCAAAGTCCACGTCACCGACTACACCAACGCCTCGCGCACCATGCTCTTCAACATCCACTCGCTGGAGTGGGACGCGAAGATGCTGGAGATCCTCGACATCCCACGCGAAATGCTGCCGGAAGTTAAATCGTCGTCGGAAATCTACGGCCACACCAAAAGCGGCATCGCCATCGGCGGTATCGCCGGCGACCAGCAGGCCGCCCTGTTCGGCCAGATGTGCGTCGAGCCAGGCCAAGCGAAAAACACCTACGGCACTGGCTGCTTCCTGCTGATGAACACCGGCGACAAAGCCGTGAAGTCCAAACACGGCATGCTGACCACCATCGCATGCGGCCCGAAAGGCGAAGTGGCTTATGCGCTGGAAGGCGCGGTGTTCAATGGCGGTTCCACCGTGCAATGGCTGCGTGATGAACTGAAGATCATCGCCGATGCCACCGACACCGAATACTTCGCCGGCAAGGTCAAGGACAGCAACGGCGTGTACCTGGTGCCGGCGTTCACTGGCCTGGGCGCTCCATACTGGGACCCGTATGCCCGTGGCGCGCTGTTCGGCCTGACTCGCGGCGTGCGCGTGGATCACATCATCCGTGCCGCGCTTGAGTCGATTGCCTATCAGACCCGCGACGTACTCGACGCCATGCAACAGGACTCCGGCGAACGCCTCAAGTCCCTGCGTGTGGACGGCGGTGCGGTAGCGAACAACTTCCTGATGCAATTCCAGGCCGACATCCTTGGCACGCAGGTGGAGCGCCCGCAAATGCGCGAGACCACCGCACTGGGCGCCGCTTACCTGGCCGGCCTGGCGTGCGGCTTCTGGGGCAGCCTGGATGAGTTGCGCGGCAAGGCCGTGATCGAACGCGAATTCGAACCGGCCCTGGAAGAATCGGCGAAGGAAAAACTCTACGCTGGCTGGCTCAAAGCGGTCAGCCGCACCCGCGATTGGGAACCGCATGAAGGCGCTGAATAAGCCAAGCGCGGGACTCTTATAGGGTTGTAACTGGTCGGGAGCGGATTCCTGCGGCATCATGGGCAAATTTTGCGGCAGCCCAAAGGAAGCCCCATGAATCTGCCTCCCCGTCAGCAGCAAATCCTCGAACTGGTCCGCGAACGCGGCTATGTCAGCATCGAGGAAATGGCTACGCTGTTCGTCGTTACACCGCAAACCATCCGCCGCGATATCAATCAGCTCGCGGAAGCCAATTTGTTGCGTCGCTACCATGGCGGCGCGGCCTACGATTCCAGTGTCGAAAACACTGCCTACGCCATGCGTGCCGACCAGATGCGCGATGAAAAGCAGCGTATCGGCGAAGCCATTGCGGCCCAGATCCCCGATCACGCCTCGCTCTTCATCAATATCGGTACCACCACCGAATCGATTGCCCGGGCGTTACTCAATCACAATCACCTGAAGATCATCACCAACAACCTGCACGTGGCCTCGATGCTCAGCGCCAAGGACGATTTCGATGTCCTGCTGACGGGCGGAAACGTGCGGCGCGACGGTGGCGTGGTCGGTCAGGCGAGTGTCGATTTCATCAACCAGTTCAAGGTGGATTTCGCCTTGGTGGGCATCAGCGGCATCGATGAAGACGGCAGCCTGCTGGACTTCGATTATCAGGAAGTGCGGGTGTCCCAGGCGATCATCGCCAACGCCCGGCAAGTGATCCTGGCGGCGGACTCCAGCAAATTCGGGCGCAATGCCATGATTCGCCTGGGGCCGATCAGCCTGATCGATTGCCTGGTGACCGATCAGCAGCCGGTGCCGGCGTTGGCGCAGTTGTTGAGTCAGCACAAGATTCGGCTCGAGGTTGTTTAACCGCCGAAAGCGATTAAACAACCTGTAGGAGCATGGCTTGCCCGCGAGGGCGGCCTTGGGTGCGCCATCGCGTGCAAGCCTTGCTCCTGCAAAAGTCGCAGCAACTCCCCCCTTGTACAGATCGTTCCCACGCTCCGCGTGGGAATGCCGCCCGGGACGCTCCACGTCCCACCTCAAGTGCCGACGCAGAGCGTCTATTGATGCATTCCCACGCAGAGCGTGGGAATGATCTGCGCGCGAATGTTCGTAAATTTTCCTTTCCCGGCCCTTCGATCAGTATTTTCAATCGAAGTTGACTGGCTGTGCGCGGCTTTATGGGCTACCATTTTCGCAAATGAACATTAATGTTCGAATTCAAATATCGAAAATCATAAAAGCCCGAGGCCAGCCGATGCCCACTTCTACCTTGCCTACGCCCCCTCTCGCCGAGGTCTACGATATCGCCGTCATCGGTGGTGGGATCAATGGCGTGGGGATCGCAGCGGATGCCGCCGGTCGCGGCCTCTCGGTGTTCCTTTGTGAAAAGGACGACTTGGCCAGCCACACCTCGTCGGCCAGCAGCAAGCTGATCCACGGCGGCCTGCGCTACCTCGAACATTACGAATTCCGCCTGGTGCGCGAAGCCCTGGCCGAACGCGAAGTGCTGCTGGCCAAGGCCCCGCACATCGTCAAGCAGATGCGCTTCGTGTTGCCGCACCGCCCGCACCTGCGCCCCGCGTGGATGATCCGCGCCGGTTTGTTCCTTTATGACCACCTGGGCAAGCGGGAAAAACTGGAAGGTTCGAAAAGCCTGAAGTTCGGCCCGGACAGCCCGCTGAAAAGCGAAATCACCAAAGGCTTCGAATATTCCGATTGCTGGGTCGACGATGCCCGCCTCGTGGTACTGAACGCCATGGCCGCCCGCGAGAAAGGCGCTCACGTGCACACCCAGACCCGTTGCGTCAGCGCCCGTCGCGCCAAAGGCCTGTGGCACCTGCACCTGGAGCGCGCCGATGGCAGTCTGTTCTCGATCCGCGCCAAGGCGCTGGTGAATGCCGCCGGCCCGTGGGTGGCCAAGTTCATCCGTGACGACCTGAAGATGGATTCGCCGTACGGCATCCGCCTGATCCAGGGCAGCCACCTGATCGTGCCGAAACTCTACGAAGGCGAACACGCGCACATTCTGCAAAACGAAGATCAGCGCATCGTCTTCACCATTCCGTACCTGAACCACTTCACCCTGATCGGCACCACCGACCGCGAGTACACCGGCGATCCGGCCAAAGTGGCGATCACCGAAGGCGAAACCGATTACCTGCTCAAAGTGGTCAATGCCCACTTCAAGAAGCAAGTCAGCCGCGACGACATCCTGCACAGCTATTCCGGTGTGCGTCCGCTGTGCAACGACGAATCCGACAACCCGTCGGCCGTGACCCGCGACTACACCCTGGCGTTGTCCGGCAGTGGCGAAGAAGCCCCGTTGCTGTCGGTGTTCGGCGGCAAGCTGACCACCTACCGCAAACTGGCCGAGTCGGCGCTGGCGCAACTGGCCCCGTACTTCACGCAGATCAAACCAAGCTGGACCGCGACCGCGACCCTGCCCGGCGGCGAAGACATGACCACCCCGCAAGCCCTGTGCGCGAAGATCCGCGATCAGTTCGACTGGGTGCCGACCGAGATCGCCCGCCGCTGGGCCACCACCTACGGCAGCCGCACCTGGCGCATGCTCGAAGGCGTACAGAGCCTCAGCGACCTGGGCGAACACATCGGCGGCGGTCTCTACACCCGCGAAGTCGACTACCTGTGCAGCGTTGAGTGGGCCACCACCGCCCACGACATCCTGTGGCGTCGCAGCAAGCTCGGCTTGTTCACCACCCCGGATGAACAACAGAAGCTGGCGGATTACCTGAGCAAGGTCGAGCAGAGCCGCAGCAAGATCGAAGCCGCCTGATCGGGCATCCGGTTAAACGAAAGCCCCTGAATCGTGAGATTCAGGGGCTTTTTCGTACCTGTCTGCAGGAGCGAGGCTTGCCCGCGAAAGCGGTGTGTCAGCTACATGAATGTTGGCTGACACCCCCTCTTCGCGGGCAAGCCTCGCGCCTACAGGGGTTTCGCGCATTCGGTTTTCCGAACACGACTCGCCGGTCGATTCGGTTTACCGGATAGCCAAAGCGTAAATTCAACGCCACAAAAACTTAATAACCTTTTAAATCAATCACTTGATTCATATCACCTGGCCTGGCACGAGTCATGCTCTACACTCTTGGACGAATGTATTGTCGTGCCCACCCTTCAGGTGCCACCACGCATTCGAAGCACAAAAGGGCCGACGCACTGGCTCCATAAAAAAAACAATGTCGAGGAAAATTTGATGCGCATCGTTCCCCATATCCTGGGCGCAGCCATTGCTGCCGCTCTGATTAGCACTCCAGTTTTCGCTGCCGAGCTCACCGGCACACTGAAGAAGATCAAAGAGTCCGGCGTGATCACCCTCGGGCATCGCGATGCTTCCATTCCGTTTTCCTACATCGCTGATGCTTCCGGCAAGCCGATGGGCTACTCCCATGACATCCAGCTGAAAATCGTCGAAGCCATCAAGAAAGACCTCGATTTGCCAAACCTCCAGGTCAAATACAACCTGGTCACCTCGCAAACCCGTATCCCGCTGGTGCAGAACGGCACCGTGGACGTCGAGTGCGGCTCCACCACCAACAACGTCGAGCGTCAGCAGCAAGTTGACTTCTCCGTCGGCATCTTCGAAATCGGTACTCGCCTGCTGTCCAAGAAAGGCTCTGCCTACAAGGACTTCGACGACCTGAAAGGCAAGAACGTCGTGACCACCGCCGGCACCACGTCCGAGCGCATCCTCAAGTCGATGAACGCCGACAAGCAGATGGGCATGAACGTTATCTCCGCCAAAGACCACGGCGAGTCCTTCCAGATGCTGGAATCGGGCCGCGCTGTTGCCTTCATGATGGACGACGCCCTGCTGGCCGGTGAAGCCGCCAAGGCCAAGAAGGCCGATGACTGGGCCGTTACCGGCACGCCACAGTCCTACGAAATCTACGGCTGCATGGTCCGCAAGGGCGACGAGCCGTTCAAGAAGGCTGTCGACGACGCCATCGTCGCCACCTACAAGTCGGGCGAGATCAACAAGATCTACGACAAATGGTTCATGCAACCAATCCCGCCTAAAGGCCTGAACCTGAACTTCCCGATGAGCGACGAGCTCAAGGCCCTGATCGCCAATCCGACCGATAAAGCGGCTGACGACAAGAAGTCCTGATTTCTGACTAACCTTATCTCCTGAGAGGGCCGCTGCCCTTTCAGGAGGTTGTCACTCCCTGCTGGCATATTTTGGAAACACTCGAACCGGTGGCTGTCGAGCCGATCGCGTGTGCCTGACTTTCAAAGTCGGGCGGGAACGGAGCTTCCCCAGGCGGGCACTTGTACATTGATCGATCCGAGGGGAGACCCTAATGAATTACAACTGGGACTGGGGCGTGTTCTTCAAGTCCACCGGCGTGGGCAGCGAGACGTATCTCGACTGGTACATCTCCGGGCTGGGCTGGACCATCGCCATCGCCGTCGTGGCCTGGATTATCGCGCTGTCGCTGGGCTCGATCCTGGGTGTCATGCGCACTGTGCCGAACCGCATCGTATCGGGCATCGCGACCTGCTACGTCGAACTCTTCCGTAACGTGCCGCTGCTGGTTCAGCTGTTCATCTGGTACTTCCTGGTGCCCGACCTGCTGCCGCAGAACCTGCAGGACTGGTACAAGCAGGACCTGAACCCGACCACCTCGGCCTACCTGAGCGTTGTCGTGTGCCTGGGCCTGTTCACCGCCGCCCGGGTTTGCGAACAAGTGCGCACCGGCATCCAGGCCTTGCCGAAGGGCCAGGAATCCGCGGCTCGCGCCATGGGTTTCAAGCTGCCGCAGATCTACTGGAACGTGCTGCTGCCCCAGGCGTACCGGATCATCATTCCACCGCTCACCTCGGAATTCCTGAACGTGTTCAAGAACTCGTCGGTGGCCTCGCTGATCGGCCTGATGGAGCTGCTCGCGCAGACCAAGCAGACCGCCGAGTTCTCCGCCAACCTGTTCGAAGCGTTCACCCTCGCCACGCTGATCTACTTCACCCTGAACATGAGCCTGATGCTGCTCATGCGCCTGGTCGAGAAGAAAGTCGCCGTACCGGGCCTGATCTCCCTAGGGGGTAAATGATGGAATTCGATTTCTCGGGCATCGTCCCGTCCCTGCCGGGTTTGTGGAACGGCATGGTCATGACCCTGCAACTGATGGCGCTGGGCGTCAGCGGCGGGATCATCCTCGGCACGATCCTGGCGCTGATGCGCCTGTCTCACAACAAACTGCTGTCGAACCTCGCCGGCGCCTACGTTAACTACTTCCGTTCGATCCCGTTGCTGCTGGTCATCACCTGGTTCTACCTGGCGGTGCCGTTCATGCTGCGCTGGATCACCGGCGAAGACACGCCGATCGGCGCCTTCGCGTCCTGCATCGTGGCGTTCATGATGTTTGAAGCGGCGTACTTCTGCGAAATCGTCCGGGCGGGCGTACAGTCGATTTCCAAGGGCCAGATGGGCGCCGCCCAGGCCCTAGGCATGACGTACGGCCAGATGATGCGATTGATCATCCTGCCGCAAGCGTTCCGCAAGATGACCCCGCTGTTGCTGCAACAGAGCATCATCCTGTTCCAGGACACCTCGCTGGTATACGCGGTCGGCCTGGTGGACTTCCTCAATGCCTCCCGTGCCAGTGGCGACATCATCGGTCGCTCCAACGAGTTCCTGATCTTCGCAGGGCTTACGTACTTCACAATCAGCTTTGCCGCCTCGCTGCTGGTCAAGCGTCTGCAAAAAAGGTTTGCCGTATGATCTCTATCAAGAACATCAACAAGTGGTATGGCGACTTCCAGGTACTGACTGATTGCAGCACCGAGGTCAAAAAAGGCGAAGTGATCGTGGTCTGCGGGCCGTCCGGTTCGGGCAAGTCGACCCTGATCAAATGCGTCAACGCCCTGGAACCGTTCCAGAAAGGCGACGTGGTGGTCGATGGCACGTCCATCGCCGACCCGAAGACCGACTTGCCGAAACTGCGTTCGCGCGTTGGCATGGTGTTTCAGCATTTCGAACTGTTCCCGCACCTGTCCATCACCGAAAACCTGACCATCGCGCAGATCAAGGTGCTGGGCCGCAGCAAGGAAGAGGCCACCAAGAAAGGCCTGCAATTGCTGGAGCGCGTCGGCTTGTCGGCTCACGCCCACAAGCATCCCGGCCAACTCTCCGGTGGCCAGCAACAGCGTGTGGCGATTGCCCGTGCGCTGGCGATGGACCCGATCGTCATGCTGTTCGACGAACCGACCTCGGCGCTGGACCCGGAAATGGTCAACGAAGTGCTCGACGTGATGGTGCAACTGGCCCATGAAGGCATGACCATGATGTGCGTAACCCACGAAATGGGCTTCGCCCGTAAAGTGGCCGACCGCGTGATCTTCATGGACCAGGGCAAGATCATCGAAGACTGCAAGAAAGAGGAATTCTTCGGCGACATCAGCCACCGCGCCGAGCGTACGCAGCACTTCCTCAACAAGATTCTGCAGCACTAAAAGCACTACACCGAACTCTGTGGCGAGGGAGCTTGCTCCCGCTGGGTCGCGCAGCGGCCCCAAACCTGCCAATGCCTGCTGTCTGACACACCGCATTGGCCGGTGTAACGACTGCTTCGCAGCCGAGCGGGAGCAAGCTCCCTCGCCACAGGTCCGCGTTCGACTGGAAACCAGAGCAAGCCTGTTGCCACGCTGGTTGACCCAAGGCATCTGTGATGAAATGCGACCCCACTCTCTATCGCGCCGCGCCGCCATCACTCGCCGTGAAACCCCGTCTGATTCGCCATCTGTTCCTGCCGCCGCTGATCATCGCCCTGATGATCGGATTGGGTTACATCGGCTTCTGGGTCAGTGAACACTACGGGATTCGCAGCCTCAGCGAGAATGGCCAGCGTCAACTTGAGCTGCATGCCCGCGCCGTCGAGAGCGAGATCAGCAAGTACACCTACCTGCCCAGCCTGCTGGAACTCGAATCCAGCGTTTCAAAACTGCTGGATGAGCCGTCGTCGGAAACCCGGCAAACGGTCAATGAATACCTTGAAGGCCTGAACCGGCGCAGCCGTAGTCGGGCCATCTACGTCATGGACACCACCGGCCGTGTGCTGGCCACCAGCAACTGGCGCGATGTCGACAGTTACCTCGGTGAAGACCTGTCCTTTCGCGCCTATTTCCAGAACGCCGTGCGCGGTCAGCCGGGGCGCTTCTATGGCATCGGCAGCACCAACGGCGAACCCGGTTATTACCTGGCCCACGGCCTGGAAGAACACGGCAAGATCATCGGCGTCGCCGTGGTCAAGGTCCGGCTCGAAGCCATGGAGGAACGCTGGCAGCGGGCGCGTCTGGAAGCCTTCGTCAGCGATGAGAACGGCATCATCATTCTCTCCAGCGACCCGGCGCGACGCCTCAAATCCGTGGTGCCGCTGAGCGACGAGACCAAGGAAAAACTCGCCCGCAGCTTGCAGTACTACTGGTTCCCGCTGAACGAACTGCAACCCTTGGCCCGGGAAACCCTGGCTGAAGGCGTGGAGAAACTGACCTTCCCCGCCAACAGCGAACTGGCCTCCGACGAACAGGACATCACCTACCTCGCCCAGACCCGACCGTTGAGCGACACCCCGTGGAATTTCACCCTGCTCACGCCCCTGGCGGATTTGCGCCGTGAGGCGATCAACCAGGGGATTCTGGTGGCGGTGGCGTTTGCCCTGGTGGCGTTCCTGCTGATCGCCTGGAACGAGCGACGCAAGGTCATCGCTACGCGTCTCGCAGCCCGGGAAGCCTTGCAGGAAGCCAACAATCAGCTGGAGCGTCGGATTACCGAACGCACCACCGATTTGCGTGCCAGTAACGAACGGCTCAAGGGCCAGATCCGCGAACGGCGTCAGGCCGAAGAGACGTTGCGCCGGGCCCAGGATGAACTGGTCCAGGCCGGCAAACTGGCGGCCATCGGCCAGATGTCCACCAGCATTGCCCACGAATTGAACCAGCCGCTGGCGGCACTGCGGACCTTGTCCGGCAACACCGTGCGCTTCCTCGAGCGCGGTCAGCTGGACGTCGCCAGCACCAATCTCAAGACCATCAACGAACTGATCGACCGCATGGGCCGGATCACCGCCAGCCTGCGTTCCTTCGCCCGGCGTGGTGACGACAAAGGCCAGGCCAGCCTCGGCAAAGCGGTGGACGCGGCCCTGCAACTGCTCGGCAGCCGCATGGAAAGCGCGCATCTGGACCTGCACCGCGACTTCAACGACGTGCAGGTGCAAATCGACCAGACCCGTCTGGAGCAGATCCTGGTCAACCTGATCGGCAATGCCCTTGACGCCATGCAGTCGCAACCGCTCCCAGCGCTGTGGCTGGAAGGCGAAGAGTACGACGGCAAATATCGCCTGCGGGTGCGCGACAACGGCCACGGCATCGACGCCGAAGCGCGCAAGCACTTGTTCGAACCCTTCTTCACCACCAAACCCGGCGAACAGGGCCTGGGCCTCGGCCTGACCCTCTCCGCCAGCCTGGCCGCGGCCACCGGCGGCCATTTGGGCGTCGAGCACCCGGCCAGCGGTGGTACCACTTTCGTCCTCAGTTTACCGTTGGTAAGCCCCACTCCCGCCGAGCCAATATGAACAACGACCTTAGTGTGCTGATCGTCGAAGACGACCCCCATGTGCTGCTCGGCTGCCAGCAGGCGCTGACCCTGGAAGACATTCCCTGCGTGGGCGTGGGCAGCGCCGAAGAAGCCCTGGAGCGGGTCGGCGACAACTTTGCCGGGATCGTCATCAGCGACATCCGCTTGCCGGGCATCGATGGCCTGGAATTGCTGACCCGGCTCAAGGCCCGGGACCGCAGCCTGCCGGTGGTGTTGATCACCGGTCACGGCGACATCTCCATGGCGGTCGGCGCGATGCAAAAAGGCGCCTACGATTTCATGGAGAAACCCTTCTCCCCGGAACGCCTGGTGGACGTGGCCCGCCGCGCGCTTGAGCAACGCAGCCTCGCTCGCGAAGTCTCGTCGCTGCGTCGGCAACTGGCGGAACGGGATTCCCTCGAAGGCCGGATCATCGGCCGCTCGCCAGCCATGCAGAATCTGCGTGAGCTGATCGCCAACGTCGCCGACACCTCGGCCAACGTGCTGATCGAAGGCGAAACCGGCACCGGCAAGGAACTGGTTGCCCGTTGCCTGCATGACTTCAGTCGCCGCCACACCAAACAATTCGTCGCGCTGAACTGCGGCGGTCTGCCGGAGAACCTGTTCGAAAGCGAAATCTTCGGCCACGAAGCCAACGCCTTCACCGGCGCCGGCAAGCGGCGGATCGGCAAGATCGAACACGCCGACGGCGGCACGCTGTTCCTCGATGAAGTGGAAAGCATGCCGCTGCCATTGCAGATCAAACTGCTGCGGGTGTTGCAGGAACGCACCCTCGAACGCCTCGGTTCGAACCAGAGCGTGGCGGTGGATTGCCGGGTGATTGCGGCGACCAAATCCGACCTGGATGAGTCGAGCAAAAAGGGCGAATTCCGTAGCGACCTGTATTACCGCCTCAACGTGGTGACCCTGGAACTGCCGCCGCTGCGCGAGCGCCGCGAAGACATCCTGCAACTGTTCGAACACTTCCTGCAGCAGTCGTCCCTGCGCTTCGACCGCGCGGTGCCGGAGCTGGACAACCAGACCCTGTCCAACCTGATGAGCCACGACTGGCCAGGCAATGTGCGCGAGCTGCGCAATGTCGCCGAGCGTTACGCCCTCGGATTGCCCGCGTTCAAGAAGTCCGGCGCCAGCGGCAGCAATCAGGGCCTGGCCTTCGCCGAAGCGGTGGAAGCTTTCGAGCGCAACCTGCTCAACGACGCCTTGCAGCGCAGCGGCGGCAACCTGACCCAGGCCAGCCTGGAACTGGGAATGGCCAAGACCACGCTGTTCGACAAGGTTAAAAAGTACGGGCTGAGCCACTGATGGACCTGATTCTCAAAGCGGCGCTGGGCGCGGGCGTGGTGCTAATCCTCGCGGCCCTGGCCAAGACCAGAAACTACTACATCGCCGGGTTGGTGCCGCTGTTTCCGACCTTTGCGTTGATTGCGCACTACATCGTCGGCAAGGGCCGTTCGGTTGAGGATCTGAAAACCACCATCGTGTTTGGCATGTGGTCGATCATTCCGTATTTCGTCTATTTGGCGACGTTGTACGTGATGGTCGATCGGATGCGGTTGGAGGCTTCGCTGGCGGTGGCGGCGGTAGGCTGGTTGATTGCCGCGACAGTGCTCGTGTCAGTGTGGGTTCGCCTGCACGCCTGACACCCCTGTAGGAGCGAGGCTTGCCCGCGAAAACGGTGTGTCAGGCAACATTGATGTCGGCTGACAGTCCGTCTTCGCGGGCAAGCCTCGCTCCTACAGGTCCACGTTGATCGTTCCCACGCTCTGCGTGGGAATGCCTCTAGGGACGCGGAGCGTCACGGGCTGCATTCCCACGCAGAGCGTGGAAATGGTCATCAGGTGCTGGCCCGCCCCTTGCATTTACCCCCACAGCCCTCCCGGCCGGCCTTCATGTTCGATGACGTCGGTGTCCGGGGGCGTCTGCCAAAGGGTGAATCCTGACCGTGAACTTCCTAGATCCCGACCTGACCCTCACCGTGGTCCTGCTGGTCGCCTTTTCCATCGTGCTGGACGTTATCGGTCAGCTCTGTTTCAAGCTCGGCCTCGACCGCTTGCCCGAACTCGAAGGCGGGTTTCGGCTGAACGCTTTCTGGGGCCAGGTGTTCAACGCGCCGTTGCTGTGGTGCGGGATCGGCGCCTACACGCTTGAGTTTTTCGTCTGGCTGGAGGCCTTGTCCCGGGCGCCCCTGAGCCTGTTGTTCCCGGCCGGGGCCCTGGCCTATTGCGGCGTAGTGCTGGCGGGCAAAGTCGTGCTCGGCGAAACCGTCAGCCGTCGGCGCTGGCTCGCCACCCTGGTGATTACGTTGGGCGTGATGCTCGTGTGTGCCGGCCATGCGTGATTCGAAATCGATGGATTGGCTGCACGGGCGCCTCGGCACAATCGTGCTCTGGGCGCTGCTGATTATTCTGGAAAGCGCCGGGCAGATTGCGACCAAGGTCGGCGGTGATCAGCTCGGGCAGATGACCTTTACCCTGCACTGGCTGCAAGCCGTGATCGTGGACCCGGGCGTGTTGTTTGCGGTGGGCTGCGGCATCGGCGCGTTTTTCGTATGGATGCTGATTTTGCGGCGCAGCAGCTTGTCCCTGGCGTTTCCCCTGAGTTCATTGGTGTTTGTCGGGGTGTTGCTGGGGTCATGGCTGGGATTAGGTGAGCAGATCAGCGTGCTGCACTGGGTGGGCGTGGTGGTGATCATCGGCGGGATTGCGTTGCTGGCCGAGGGCGAACAAACCTGAAGCCAACACCGCCCATTGTGGCGAGGGAGCTTGCTCCCGCTGGGCTGCGAAGCGGCCCCAAAATTCTGGCAACGACGGCTAATTCTGTGAGTGCTGCGCACTCAAGCGGGAGCAAGCTCCCTCGCCACAGTAGATTTCGGAAGCCGCAAAAATGTCAGGGTGTCAGGGTCAATCGAACTTATAGGCCACCGCCGCCTGCACTTCCCCCTGATCGGCTTGCCCCACCTGTTTGACGATGCTGCTGTCCGCCGCTGAACCCGTCAGATGAATCCAGCTGGCACTGGTCAGCAACGACCAATGCGTCGCCAGGGGAAACTCGAAGTTCTGGGTCAACGCCACGTTCTGCCACCCGCCCCCGGCGTTGTACCGGGCGATGCCCGAAGCCTGAGACTCAGCGCCACTCACCCCAAAAAACGCCTGATTTTGCCGCCCATCGGCGAAGTGCGCAGTCAGGTTGCTGCTGCCAATCACCCCGCCGCCCAGCGGATAACCGATCTCGCCCCCCACTCGTCCAACCACACCGTCAGGCCCGCCAACCGCCTCGCCTACCGAAGCAAACACCCGCCAGAAATCGGCCGGGGCGTACTGCACGAACCCACCGACAACGCCCATGTCCGGCACATCGTGCAAGCCCTGCAAGCTGCCATTGGCGGTGCGCCCCGGCAGGTAATTGGCGAACGGTCCGGCGCTGAAACCGTTGAGCTTCAAGGCACTCCAGGTCAGCCCGTCGTCGGTGCTGAGGCTGACATCGCCCCAGTCCAGATCGACATACGGCACCGGCCGGACTTCATGGCGGCTGCCGGTCGGATCATGCGGCTGATAGCTCAACCCCGCCCCCGCCTCCCCGGTGATGCCATCGGCCAATACACTGGCTGACACGCAAGCCAACACCGCAAACAGAGCAACTGTAATCCTCGACATGAGGCCCTTCCTTAACAAGACATGCGCGCATCAATCCTCTTTTCACCCGCCCCGCGCAAGCACTCATGTTGTTTGTAGCGACCTACAAAAATTGTAGCTTCGCCGACACATCATCCCGCCAGAACCCCGTAGATACGGGGCCAAACCCGATTGGCACAGTCCCTGCTCTACCCCTTTGGCAAGCGCAAACAGCGCGCCCTGCCCAATAGGTAAACAGATGAACGATTGGCATATCGTGTGTGATTTCGACGGGACCATCACCCGCACCGACGTGATCGACAGCATCCTCCAGCGCTTCGCCGACCCGAGTTGGGAAGCGATCGAAGACGAGTGGCTGCAAGGCGACATTGGTTCGCGTGAATGCCTCAGCCGCCAGCTCTCGCTGGTCAAGGCCACGCCGACCGAACTGCTCGCCTTTTTCGACACGATCGAAATCGACCCGGACTTCCCCGACTTCGTCGACCACGTGATCGGCCTCGGCGCGTCCCTGGAAGTGGTCAGCGACGGCATCGAGCAAGGCATCGCGCGGATCCTCGCGCGCAATTACGTCAGCCTGCTGCCGATCCTCGCCAACCGCTTGCGCCAACTCGGCCACGACAGCTGGCGCATCGACTTTCCGTACGCCAGCGACGCCTGCCGTGCCGCCTCCGGCAACTGCAAATGCAAGTCCACGCCCAAGGGCAAACGCGTGCTGGTGATCGGTGACGGTCAGTCGGACATGTGCGTGGCCGCCACCGCCGATTTCGTGTTCGCCAAGGATCGCCTCGCCGAACACTGCGAGCGTAACGGCATTGCCTACGCGCGCTTCGACAGCTTCGCCGAACTCCCGGCCCTGCTGGCCAAACTGCCAGCCGCGAGCGCCGCCAACACCACCCCTTTCAACGTCGAAACACAGGAACTCTTCCATCATGTCTGATATTCGAATCGCGACCGCCGAAGACCAGATCCTTCTGGATAAAGAAGCCAAGTACTGCTCCTACGGCGACACCGTGCACTACATCGACCCGCCGCGCATTTTCAGCCGCTGCGAAGGTTCGTACGTGTGGGACACCGAAGACCAGGCCTACCTCGACCTGCAAATGTGGTACTCGGCGGTCAACTTCGGCTACGCCAACCCGCGCCTGAACAACGCGCTGAAACAACAGATCGACACCCTGCCGCAGATCGCCAGCCAGTACCTGCACAAAGGCAAGATCGAGCTCTCGGAAATGATCGCCGTCGATGCGAAGAAGAAATTCGGCCTCGACGGTCGCGTGCACTTCAACGTCGGCGGTTCGCAGTCCATCGAGGACTCACTGAAAGTCGTGCGCAACGCCACCAACGGCAAAAGCCTGATGTTCGCCTTCGAAGGCGGCTACCACGGCCGCACCCTCGGCGCGTCGTCGATCACCTCCAGCTACCGCTATCGCCGCCGCTACGGCCACTTCGGCGAGCGCGCCAATTTCATCCCGTTCCCGTACCACTTCCGTGGCCCGAAAGGCATGACCAAGGAAGAATACGGCAGCCATTGCGTGCAGCAATTCGCCCGACTGTTCGAGACCGAATACAACGGCGTCTGGGACCCTAAAGTCGGCCAGAGCGAATACGCAGCGTTTTATGTCGAGCCGATCCAGGGCACCGGCGGCTACGTGATCCCGCCGATGAACTTCTACAGCGAACTCAAGCATGTGCTGGATCAGCACGGCATCTTGATGGTGGTCGATGAAATCCAGATGGGCTTCTGGCGCACCGGCAAGCTGTGGTCGATTGAACACTTCGACGTCAAACCCGACGTGATCGTCTTTGGCAAAGCCCTGACCAACGGCCTCAACCCGTTGGGCGGGATCTGGGCCAAGGAAGAACTGATCAACCCGAAAATCTTCCCGCCGGGCTCGACTCACTCCACGTTCGCCTCCAACCCGTTGGGTACGGCGGTGGGCCTGGAAATGTTCAAGATGACCAGCGAAGTCGATTACGGCGCGATGGTCATGGCCAAGGGCAAATACTTCCTTGAAGGCCTGAAAGACCTGCAGAAACGCTACCCGATCATCGGCGACGTCGATGGCCTGGGCCTGGCCCTGCGCTGCGAAATCTGCGGCCCGGACGGTTTCACCCCGGACAAGGTGACCCTGGATTTCATGGTCGATGAAGGCATGAAGGGCGACATCGACATCGACGGTAAACGCCTGGGCCTGATCCTCGACGTGGGCGGCTACTACAAGAACGTGATCACGTTGGCCCCGTCGCTGGAAATCAGCTACCCGGAAATTGATCTCGGCCTGGCACTGCTTGACCGTTTGCTGCACCGGGCGATGAAAAGATGATGCACGATGAGATCGACATGGGCGAAGGCAACGCCGGTTTCGTTCTCGGCTCGGGCGAGGTCGCGGTGGTGTTGATCCACGGCCTCACCGGCACCCCGACGGAGTTGCGTCGGGTGGCCATGGGCCTGGCGAAAGCCGGGCACACGGTTTACGTGCCGACCCTGGCCGGGCACTGCGGGGGCAACGCCGAGCTGCAAGCCACTGGCTGGCGCGACTGGTACGAAAGCGCGCGCAACACCTTCGTCGGCGTACGCCGCAAACACGAGCGGGTGTTCGTCGGCGGCTTGTCCATGGGCGCGGTGTTGTCGATGTACCTGGCCGCCGAACACCCAGGGCAGATCGAAGGCTTGCTGCTGTACTCCACGACCTTGCGTTACGACGGCTGGAGCATCAACAAACTGGCGTTCCTCACGCCGTTGCTGATGCGCATCCCGTTCGGCGTGCACCTGTGCAGCTTCGAAGAAAAACCGCCCTACGGCATCAAGAATGAACGCCTGCGCAGCATCGTCGAGCGCCAGATGAAGGCTGGCGAAAGCAGCCAGGCCGGGTTGCTGACCATGGAAGGCGTGACCGTGCGCGAACTGCACCGGCTCAACGCCGTGGTGAAGAAACGCATGCCCGAAATCACCACGCCGACGCTGGTCCTGCATTCGCTCGAAGACGACATCACCAGCCGCTGGAACGCCGATTATGTCGAGCGCAAGCTTGGCGGGCCGGTGGTCAAGGTGCTGCTGGACGACTGCTATCACATGATCACCGTCGACCTGCAATACCACCGGGTGATTGACCTGAGCGTGGACTTTATCCATCAACGTTTCATTCAACAGCGGGCCGCGCCGCAACCGCTGCGCCGGGAGTATCGGCAGCTGGCCTGAGCCGATGGCGACCCCGGTTGCAGACGGGTCGCCACTGGCGGGGCAATGTCGGCTACTGTATTGAACCAGGCAACACCCTTGATCCTGCCATGGCTTTCGACAAGCGAAACCCGATGACCAAACGACCCGTCAACGCCCGACCCTTCGCCCTCTCCGGCTGGAGCCTGCAACGCAAACTGGTGCTGGCCTTCTGGCTGGTCAGCGTGATCCCGACCATGATTGCCGCCGAGCTGGCAGCCACCACGCTGTCGCAGATCTTCGACAGCAACGTGCGCATCTGGCTGCAGGAATCGACCAAGATCGTCGAAGACGAGATCAGCGAAATCCTGCGGGACAACGCCCGGGCCGCGCAGTTGTTTTTGCGCTATACGCGGCCACCGGTTGATCGGTTATCGGTGCGCCACGACCGACTGACCACGGACATCGCCGATTCCATGGGCATCGATGTGGTGGCCCTGGTGCGCAACAGCGATCACAAAGTGGTGTTCAGCACCGCCGCCGATGACATCGTGCGGCAGATCAGCACCGCGCCCAAAGCCGTGTTGCAAACCTTGCAGATCGGCGGCGTGGCGACCGGCACGGTGGTCTCGACCTTTGAGACCGAGCAGGACGGCGTCGATTACAAACTGGTGATTGCCACCTACCTCGACAACAGCTTCCTGACCAGCGTCTCCGACGTGCACTCGCTGGACCTGCGCCTGTACCTGGCCAAGGGCGATGACTTCTCGGAGATCTTTTCCAGCCAGCGCTTCGAGGATCACCCGGCGGCCGTGCCGGAGAACATCGAACGGATCCTGCGCACCACCAAGCTGCCGACCGAACAGTTCACCAGTCGCTACAGCGGCATCTACCGGCCGATCCTCAACGAAAACGGCGACCTGCAAGGCGTGATTTTCAGCGGCCTGCTGCGCCATACCAGCCTGGTGGGACTGGTTAATCAGAGCAACCTGTTCATCCTGATTTTCCTGCTCAGTTCGGCGGCGTCCCTGGCGGTGGGCTGGCTCGTATCCCAGCGTTTGACCAAGCCATTGCGCGGGCTGTCCAACGGTGTGCAAGCGGTGATTGCCGGGGATTATCGCCAACGTTTGCCGGTGACCGGCGGCGATGAACTGGCGGAGCTGAGCAGCACCTTCAACCACATGAGCGAACGCCTCGGCGAGTTGCAACACCTGGAATCGCAACTGCGCCGCCGCGACCGTTTGCATGCGTTGGGCGAAGTCGCCATGGGCCTGGCCCATGAAATCCGCAACCCGCTGGGCATCATCAAGACCGCCACGCAACTGCTGCACCGCCGCGCCGATTTGCCCGAAACCGACAAGCGTCACCTGGAATACGTGGTCAGCGAAGTCAGCCGCATCAATGACCTGATCACCGATTTTCTCGACTTCGCCAAACCCAGCGCGCCGCTGCGCACCACCCAGGCCGCGCGACCGTTGGTGGATGAACTGGTGGGGTTCTGCGCCCCGGAACTGGCCAGCCACCACATCGAGGTGTTGATCGACGATCAGGCCCCGGGCGCCACCCTGTATGCCGATGCGCGCCAGCTCAAGCAGGCCGGCCTGAACCTGATCGTCAACGCCATCGACGCCATGCCCGACGGCGGACGCCTGACGATCAGCATCAGCCGTGACGCCAGCCACACCATCCTGCGCGTGGCGGACACCGGCCAGGGCATTGAACCGGACATGCTCGAACGGATCTTTACGCCGTTCGTGACCACCAAGGCTTCGGGCACTGGCCTGGGCCTGGCCAAGGTGTTTTCGATCATGGAAAACCATGGCGGGCACATCGAATGCACCAGTGAAAAAGATGCCGGGGCGACCTTCAGCCTGTACATTCCGGCCCATGGCGACGACTTCGACGAGGCGAGCGATGACACATAACGTACTGGTGGTGGACGACGAGCCCAAGCTCTGCGACCTGCTGGCCTCGGCCCTGAGCCAGAACGAAATCACCGTGTTCACCGCCGGCAATGGCCTGCATGCGCTCAAGGTGCTGGAGTGCGAGGACATCGACCTGGTGATCAGCGACTGGCGCATGCCCGGCATGGACGGCCCGCAACTGCTGGCGGAAATCAAAACCCGCTTTCCGCAGCTGCCGGTGATCGTGATGACCGCCTATAGCACGGTGAAAAACGCCGTGCAGTCGATGCGCAACGGCGCCTTCGACTACATCGCCAAGCCGTTCGACATCGACGAACTGGACATCACCGTCAGCAAAGCCCTGCAGTTTCGCGACATCCTCAAAGACAACCAGCGCATGCGCGCCGAACTCGACGAACACCAGCAGATCGACAGCCTGGTGGGCGACAGCCCGAGCTTTCGCCGGGTGTTGCAAGCGATCGATTCGGTGCGCGAAAGCAACGCCACCATCCTGCTGACCGGCGAAAGCGGGACCGGCAAGGAAATGGTCGCCCGGGCCATCCACAAACATGGCAACCGCGCCGACAAACCGTTCGTGGCGGTCAACTGCGCGGCGATCCCCGAGGGCTTGCTGGAAAGCGAAATGTTCGGCCATCGCAAAGGCGCATTTACCGGCGCCGTGGCGGATCGGGTCGGGCGTTTCCAGCAGGCGGACAAGGGCACGCTGTTTCTCGATGAAATCGGTGAAATGCCGCTGGCCTTGCAGGCCAAGATTTTGCGCGCCTTGCAGGAACGGGTGATCGAGCCTGTAGGCGATCCGCGCGAGCGCAAGGTCGATGTGCGGGTGATCGCCGCGACCAACAAGAACTTGCTGGACGCGGTGGCGAACAAGGAGTTTCGCGAGGATTTGTATTACCGCCTCAACGTGTTCCCGATCCCCCTGCCGGCCCTGCGCGAACGGGTCGAAGACATCGCCCCGCTGGCCCGGCACTTCGCCAATACCCTGGGGGCGGCGGCGGGTAAACGCTTTAGCGGGTTCAGCGCCGAGGCGTTGCAGGCGATGGCCAACTATTCGTGGCCGGGGAATATTCGCGAACTGCAGAACTGCGTGGAGCGCGCGACCATTGTCGCCAGCGGCTCGGTGATTGAAGAGGATGATTTGCCGGCGTATCTGTTTGCCTCACGGCCCGCCGACGCGGGTGTGCTGATCGAAAACAATGGCGTGCCGGCGGACCTGGAAGCGGCGCTGGCGCAAGTCGAGCGCAGCTACATCCTGGCGGCCCTGCAGCAGAGCAACGGTGTGCAGGCTGCGGCGGCGCAACTGATCGGGATTTCCGAGCGCAGCTTCTGGTATCGGCTGAAGAAACTGGGGATTCATGTGGACAAGATCGTCCGCTGAAACTGGAGACTCATGATCGTTCCCACGCTCTGCGTGGGAATGCCTCTAGGGACGCTCCGCGTCCAGTGACGCGGAGCGTCACGGGCTGCGTTCCCACGCAGAGCGTGGGAACGATCATCAACAGGGTTATGCAGCGCCCTTTGATCGACGTGCTACTGCCCATACACCTTGCGCAACTGCGTCGGGCTCATCGCCTCTTCAAACGGCACCGGCACTGACTTCACCGCCCCGTACAGATTGCGATAACGCCAATAATTGCCGTTGTTGGCCAGCTGATAACCCCGCTCGACCACGCGCTGGCCATCGAGGACATAGCGCAAGGTTTCTTGGGCGGCTGGCGGTGGGGTCGGCTGCATCAGGTCGGTGGCCAGCACGCGCATGGACTCGTCGATGCATTCATCGAGCGCCGCCGTGACCTTGCTCAAATCCAGCGTGCCGTCATCGATGCACTGACTGCCGCAACGCCGGATTGGTTGGCTGGCCACTTCGATGCGCATGCGATACAGCGCCGAGCCGGCAATGTCCTGGACCTGCACCTGGTTGATCAGCACAAAACTGCCGCGATCCGGGCCGAGCATCAGTTTCGGTTCGATCACTAAACGCGCGGTGACCTGCCCTTCGCCCTGCTTGAGCCCGGCCACTTGCGACGCCTGTTGATAGCGCTGCTGCAAACGTTCCTGCAATGGCACGCCGCCAAGCAAGTCGGCCATCGGCCGCGCCTCGTTGAGGGCGGTTTTTTCTGCATCGCGCTGCAACGTGCCGCTGCCCATTTGCGTATTGATCAAACTGGCCACCAGCAAGCCGGCCAGCCCGGCCGTGTTGCCCGAACTCGCCACCAGGTTATAACTCGACGACGCCGCTTGTTGGGCAGCCTTGGCATCGATCACCGTGCTGGCGCCGACAAACGCTGGCGGCAGTTGCACATCGACCTTGAGCCCGTGGGCCTGGACGTAAGGCAACGCGCCCTGATCCTTGAAACCGGGCTCGGGGCCCGGTTTCTGCGCACAACCGGCCAGCGTCAGCAACGCCAGCGCGGCAGCGGCCACGCCCGAACGTTTCATTGGGCGAACGGGGTGATCATTTGTTGACGGCTATTGTCCATCGCCTGGTAGAAGGCATTGGACAGGTTGCTGTAGGTCGGCTCATCCCACTCGCCCTGGGCGGCTTGCACCGCGGCGAAAGGCTGGAACCACAGCAGTTTGTTGTCGGCCAGATCGACCACCATGCCCTGCCCGCTCACTTGGGCCATCGGTACGCTGGTCGGCACGATGCTGTAGTAGCTGCGGGTGGCACCGGTGGTGAAGACGTTGACCAACAGCAGGCGATCGACACCGTAAGCCGCTTTGATCGGCGTCAGATCGCGCACGGTATAGCCTTCGCGGAAACTGGCTTCCTTGTATTTCTGCAGATCGACCGGCTCGTCGATGCGCTTGGCCTTGTAACCCTTGGCCTGCAGCTTGGCGACGATGACATCCGGCAGCGTATTGAGGTCGCGGGTTTGCCATTTTTCAACGGTGTCGCTGAGCTTGCTGTTGACGCCACGGTTGATGGCGTAATCAAGGATCCCCTGGTTACCGGTCAACGCCAGCATCGGCTCCGGCAGCACGGTGATGGCCACGCCGATGGTCGGCTCCTTGGCATCCCAGAATTGGTGGTCCAGCGGTACGGGAGGTTGAACGTGGGCGCAGCCGGTGAGGGTCAGGCAGGCCAATAAGGTGATGGCGGCCCAGGTACGTAGAGCGTGAACGGTCATGGATCAAGTCCCTATGATTGATAACGATGCTGCCTGTGTCGGCAGCGATCGCAGCAACTGTAGTGGCACATTGATATTTTTTTGTCACATATCGCTGGCGGGGGCTGGAGTCAGCTGACCGTTCCGCCTTTGGCCTCATTCATGATCTGCCGGATCGCCCCGACAAACGTCTCTACCGGTTGCCCGCCCGTGACCGCGTACTGGCCGTTGAACACCACCGTCGGCACCGAACTCACGCCGCGCGACAGCCACAACTGCTCTTCTTCTTTAACCTCTCGGGTGTATTCATCCGACGCCAGAATCCCCACGGCCCGTTGCCGATCCAGCCCCACGCTTTCAGCGATCTGCGCCAGTTGTTGATGATTGGAAGGATTGCCGCCATCGGTGAAGTACGCCTTGAACAACGCCTCTTTCAGATTGAATTGCAGCCCTTCCAGCCCGGCCCAGTAGAGCAAGCGGTGGGCGTCGAAGGTGTTGTAGATGCGGCTGTTGCCGTCGGTGCGAAAAGCAAACCCGACCTCGGCGCCACGGGCGCGGATCATCTCGCGGTTTTTCTGCGATTGCTCGGGGGTCGAGCCGTACTTTTCGCTGATGTGTTCAGTGATGTTCTGGCCATCGGGGCCCATGTTCGGGTTCAGCTCGAAGGGCTGGAAGCGGATCTCGGCCTGCACTTCGTCACCCAGCAAATCCAGCGCCTTGGTCAAGCCATACAACCCGACCACGCACCAAGGGCAGGACACGTCGCTGACAAAATCGATTTTCAGGGAATTACTCATCGCAGACCTCGCAGGCTGTTTTGCGCCGCAAAGCTCGAACAATACACCTGACGGGGCCAGGACTGCAGCCCTCCCCTTGTAGGAGCAAAGCTTGCTCGCGAAGACGCCATCACATTCACCATGGATGTTGGCTGACACACCGCCTCCCTGTAGGAGCAGAGCTTGCTCGCGAAGACGCCATCACATTCACCATGGATGTTGGCTGACACACCGCCTCCCTGTAGGAGCAAAGCTTGCTCGCGAAGAGGCCAGCACATTCAACATGGATGTTGGCTGACACACCGCCTCCCTGTAGGAGCAGAGCTTGCTCGCGAAGAGGCCATCGCATTCAACATGGATGTTGGCTGACACACCGCCTCCCTGTAGGAGCAGAGCTTGCTCGCGAAGACGCCATCACATTCACCATGGATGTTGGCTGACACACCGCTTTCGCGAGCAAGCTTCGCTCCTACAGGGGATTGGCGGGTTACAGGAGATTGGGGGTGGCCACCGGCTCGATCTGCGCCCAGTGCGAGGTGTCTTCGCGGTGGGTTTGCAGGTACGGCAACACCGCCGCCAGCAGCGGTTCCTTGAAAGCTTCCTGGAAACGATGGGCCATGCCCGGAATCAGTTTCAACTGACTGCCGCGAATATGCGCCGCCAGGTGCACGCCGTGCATCACCGGCAACAGCGGATCCGCCGTGCCGTGCACCACCAGGGTCGGCACACGCAACTGATTGAGCAACGCCACGCGGCTTGGCTCGGCGAGGATCGCCATGATCTGGCGTTTCACACCCTCAGGGTTGAACGCCCGGTCATACGAGGCCGCCGCTTGCTGCAACAACACCTGCCGATCATCACTCACCGACGGGCTGCTCAGGGCCGCGAGCAAATCGGCTTGTTGCTCCAGCGCCACCTCGCGGTTCGGCGCGCCCCGACGCGACAGCAACTGCACCAGCGCCGCGCTCGGCGCCGGCAAGCCTTCGGCCCCGGAACTGGTCATGATCAGCGTCAGGCTCTCGACCCGTTGTGGCGCCATGGCCGCCATGTGCTGGGCGATCATCCCGCCCATGCTCGCGCCCAGCACGTGGAATTGCTCGACGTGCAGCGCATCCATCAGCCCCAGCGCGTCCTCGGCCATGTCCGTCAACGTGTACGGCGCCGCCACCGGCAAACCGAGTTTGTAGCGCAGCACTTCGAAGGTCAGGTTGGCGTCGGCCGGGGCCTGGCGCCAGGTCGACAACCCGACATCGCGGTTGTCGTAGCGAATCACCCGAAAGCCCTGCTGACACAAGGCAACCACCACCTCGTCGGGCCAGTGGATCAATTGTCCGCCCAGGCCCATCACCAGCAGCAACGCGGGGTCGGAGGCACGGCCGATGCTCTGGTACGCCAGGCTGACCTGGTCCAGGTCGACATGTTCAGTCGGGACATTGACGTCGCAACGCGAGGCCGCAAAGGACGGCAGGCTGAAAAGCAGCGCCGCCAGGAATAGAAATACACGCATTGAAAAACACCGAAACGCAGAACCCCAGTAGAGCGCGAGTCTGATGAAGTTTGTTCAAGCGCGCTGCCACAGTTGCGTGACAGTTTGATGAAGATTGCCCAGCGGTCATGGGCGCTGATTGCGCACCTCCCTGCGCCAGGGCAATGACCATTTATCGGAAACCACCCGCAACCTGTTATTTCTGACAGTAGCCACGTCCCGCCTGGAAGCATCCAATCAGCCCTGTACCCATTGCCACTTATGCGCCCGCCACCGGAGCCCGGATCATGAGCACTGATAACCGTAACCAAGAGCCTGCGTTCCCCAGTCCCAACGTCCGCCAGCGCCCGCCGATTGATATTCCGGCAGCGCTGCCCGTTGTCGATGAAGCGATCCCGGGCGTCAATCAGGCCATGGTCAAAGCGCCTGGATTGCAGGTCAGCATCAATTCGGACTCGATCAAACCCGGCGACAATGTGTTGGTGTACATCGACGAGCGCCTGGTCCTGGTGCTGCCGGTCAAGGAAGATTACGCGGGCGCGCCGATCATCCAGTACATCCCGGCCAAGCTGATCCCCGAAGGGGAGATCAGCGTGACTTACCGAGTGAATATCGAGTGGTCCGTGCCGTTGAAGGTGCTGGTCAAAACCCGCTTGCCCGGCGGCATCGATCCAGACCCGGACGCGCCGGGGCATCAACTGTTGGCGGCACCGGAGCTCAGCTCGACACTGCTCAGCGGCCAGGAGGATGTACCGGTCACGATTGCCCCCTACGAAAACATGTGCCGTGGCGATGTGGTGACGCTGGTGTGCGGCGTGTTCGCCACAACCCATAACGTGAAAGCCGATGAAGTTGGAAAGGCCCTGACCTTTATCCTGCCTAAAGACATTCTGGCCGAGAACGGTGCTGGCGATGGCGTGCTGTACTACAGGATTGATGATGCCGTCGGTAACAGCGCCACGGATCACTCACTGGGCCGATCAATCACGATTCAGGGCGAAGCCAACGAGTCCGCACCGCCGACCGTGGCAGGTGTTGACGAGCAGGACACCCTCTACCTGAGCCAACTGGGGAGCCAGGGGCTCGATATCAGTCTCGATACGCAAGACTTTGCCCCAGGCGATACGCTGACGCTTTTCTGGTTAGGGCTGGACCGTACAGGCGTGTCACACGTGCTCACCGAAACACAAACCCTCAAGACCCCATCGGCGCTGGTTTTCAAGATTGCCAACGCCGATGTCCAGGTCCTGGCCGGCGGCAGCGCCCGGCTTTCCTTTACCCGCACTGACAGCAACGGCGACACGCACTCATTACCTTCGCGGGAAATACTCATCGTGGGTAACACCCGCAGGATCCGTGAGGCGCAGCCTCAGCCGGAAGCCGACACCTTCGCCAGCGCACTCAGCGCACCCGAAAACGGTGTCTTGAGGATCGATGTGCCGATTGTCCAGGGAAGTACTCAGCCTGTGGTCGGGGCGCACTGCGGGGTCTCGATCAGAATTTACGATGACCGGGACCCGAATGGCGCCCTGGTCATCATCGACCCCCTGGTCGGTGGGGCGGAACTGGATGTCATCGACCTCATTCTCAACGGCAACATTTGCGACACCCTCATCGTTGGAACAGGCCAAGAGAATGCCCGGCACCTGATGAAAATCCCCAATCATCTGCTCAACCCACAAGCCGTCAACTTTCTGGTCGCCATGGTCAGCCGGGTCAGCGGAAACTCCGAGCGTTCCAATCCGCCGTTAAGCATCCTGTACAACGAAATCCGCCCCGGTAACAAAGACCTCAACACCGAGCCAGGACACTCGGAACTGCAACTGAAATTGCCCCAGGACATCATCGACAATGGCCTGGACGCCGCTCGGGCGGTGCAGGATGTCGAAGTAAGCTTTTGTTACCCGTACTGCCGGGCTCATGACGACATCGAGCTGCTAATGGGGACCTCGACGCTGCATTTCAAGGTCTTGCCGAGCGAGGCCACGGAGTTCGGTGTCAGCGCGCCCATCTGCATCAAGCGCCTGTTGACGGCGCAAGACTTCAAGAATGCCGGCGACAGTCCGGATTTTTTGCTCCAGTACACCGTACACGACCAGATCACCAACGGCCCGGATCCGACCGATCCGTACTCGGCACATATCGTTATTGATGTCGATATCGCTGGCGTGCGGCCCCCGGCTCCGGTGTTTTACGACCACCCGAACGACATGGACTCCAGCCTTATCGACCTGGAGCGGATGGCCGGCGTGCCGCTGAAAATGGCGATCAGGGCCGCCGCCCCTCTGTTTGCGGAAGATGACAGGGTCGAGGCCACCTACAGCAGCCCTCCCGACCGTGACTTCACTGTATCGGGGACGGTGGCCGTCCAATTTGGCACCTTCTTGCCGCTGATACTGGATGTGCCCAATCGCCTGGTCATCAGCGGACGACAGGTGACCGGTCGTTATTCGCTATTCAGAAACAACGTACGCGTTGCCGACTCGAAAATTGCCAACGCGCGGGTCATTGGCGTCGGCATACCGGACTTGCCTCCCCCCGTGGTGATCGTCGCACCGGGCGGCGTGCTTGAGCCCAAAGACAACCCGCAAGGGTCCAGGGGGCGGGTCGTCGTTCCGGGGTTCCGTCCGGGCGATGAGGTCCAATTGATTGTTCGCGGCGCCCCCGGGGCCGGTTCCCCGACGTTCGCCCCGGTGGAATTGGACGACAACGGTCTGGCCGATTTTCCACTGGACACAGCGTTTATCCGGGCCAACAGAGGCCGGGTGGTGATCGTGAGTTACCTGTTTATCCGGGGCATCCGGCAGCTGCCATCACGGGAGTTGACGCTCACCGTGAATGACGCGAATGAAACACCGGAAATCACCAGCGTCACGGCTGGCGACGCGGTGGTTGCTGATCGAGCAACGACGTATTACCGCGCCCTGAGTATCAGCGGCACGGCCGATGCGGGGTCAGAGGTAGAGGTGATGGATAACAACACGTCCCTGGGTCGGTTCAGGGTCAATGACAGCGGGGTCTGGACCATTACGGAGCGCACCTTCAGCGTAGCCACCCATAACCTCATCGCAAGAACCACGGATGGTAGCGACCTGGTCTCCGGGACTCGCGCTTTCACGGTGCAGGAAGGGCTGGTGCTCGACGTTACAAACTTCTACCACCCGAACTACAACTACTGGCAGAAGGGGCCAGCGGTTGGGCCTAATGACCTTAGCTTCTTCGTCCACAAACCGGTCAGCCAATACGTGCTGTTCAACAACACCAACACCCATACCTCGAAGGGGGTCGTCCTTTACAAGGATTACGACAATCTGACGCCGGGCAAGACTTACACGTTCACGGTCAACGTCGCGCGATACCCGGAACTGTACACAGTCCCCGTCTTGAAATGGCACACCAATGAACGCGCCACTGCAAACCTGACCATCAACCATGCCGAAATGCGCCACTACACCTTGGACTTTATCCCGCGCACCCCAAACGACCAA
Organism: Pseudomonas sp. Emmai; assembly: GCF_055179735.1. NCBI lineage: Bacteria > Pseudomonadati > Pseudomonadota > Gammaproteobacteria > Pseudomonadales > Pseudomonadaceae > Pseudomonas > Pseudomonas sp. Emmai. The sequence goes on from NZ_CM143685.1 coordinate 5,936,757, forward strand.
CTGTGCATTTCCAACGAGCTGGCCACCGGCACCGGCAATGACTACATCATTGCGTGGATCCAGATTCTGCGGATGAACTAAGGCCAAAAACCCGCTGACCGGCCTTCGGTCAGCGGGTTTCCAGGCGGAGCGTGGGAACGATCAGCTCAGGCCAACTGACTGCGCAACTGCCTTGCGGCCGCGACCATGTTCACCAGCGCCGCTTCGGTCTCCGGCCAGGCCCGGGTCTTCAAGCCGCAATCCGGGTTGACCCACAAGCGCTCCGCCGGAATGCGCTTCACCGCTTTGCTCATCAGCTTGACCATCTGCGCCGTGTCCGGCACCCGTGGCGAGTGGATGTCGTAGACGCCCGGGCCGATGTCATTCGGGTAGTCGAAGGCTTCGAAGGCCTCCAGCAATTCCATGTCCGAGCGCGAGGTTTCAATGGTGATCACGTCGGCGTCCATGTCGGCAATCGCCTTGATCACGTCGTTGAATTCGCTGTAGCACATGTGGGTGTGGATCTGGGTTTCGTCCCGCACACCGCTGGCCGTCAGACGGAACGCTTCCACCGCCCAGTCGAGGTATTCCTGCCATTGCGCCCGACGTAGCGGCAAGCCTTCGCGGAACGCGGCTTCGTCGATCTGCACGATCTTGATCCCGGCGTTTTCCAGGTCCGTCACTTCGTCGCGCAGGGCCAGGGCCAGTTGTTGCGCCTGGACTTTGCGCGACACGTCTTCGCGCGGGAACGACCACATCAGCATGGTCACGGGACCGGTGAGCATGCCTTTCATGACCTTGTCGGTCAGGCTCTGGGCGTAGGTGATCCAGTCGACGGTCATGGCGTTCGGGCGGCTGAGGTCGCCGTAGATGATCGCCGGTTTCACGCAGCGCGAACCATAGCTCTGGACCCAGCCGAACCGGGTAAACAGGTAGCCGTCCAGTTGCTCGGCGAAGTACTCGACCATGTCGTTGCGCTCGGCTTCACCGTGCACCAGCACGTCCAGGCCCAGGCGTTCCTGGACTTGCACCGCGTGGCGGATTTCGCTGTGCATGGCGTCGGTGTAATCGTTGGCCGACAACTTGCCTTGCTTGAACGCCTGGCGCGCGAGACGGATGGAACCGGTCTGCGGGAACGAGCCGATGGTGGTGGTCGGGAACGCCGGCAGTTGCAGGCGTGCCCGTTGCTGTTCAATGCGTTTGGCGAACGGCGAATGACGTTGGCTGTCCTGGGCGCCGACCGCGGCGATGCGCGCCTGGACTTCGGCTTTATGGATGCGCGGTGACTGGGCGCGGCTGGCCTGGATCGCGCGGCTCTCGGCCAAAGCGGCTTGCACTTTGGGCGATTGCGGGCTGTTCAAGGCATCACGCAGCACGGCGATTTCACCGCACTTTTGCACGGCGAAGGCCAGCCAGGATTTGAGCTCAGGATCGAGTTTGTCTTCACGCGCCAGATCCACCGGGCTGTGCAGCAACGAGCAGGAACTGCTGACCCACAGGTTGTCGCCAAAACGCTCTTGGGCCGGTTGCAGTTGCGCCAGCACTTGCTCCAGTTCGCAGCGCCAGACGTTGCGCCCGTTGACCAGGCCCACCGAAAGAATCTTGTAGGTCGGCAGGCGATCCAGCACCTGGCCCAGTTGCTCCGGCGCCCGCACCGCATCGATGTGCAGGCCTTGCACCGGCAGGCTGACGGCCAGGCCGAGGTTGTCTTCCAGACCGCTGAAGTAAGTCGCCACGAGTTTTTTCAGCGGCGAGTATTGAAGGATGTGATAGGCGCGCTCGAAGGCACTTTTCCAGGCTTGGGGCAGGTCGAGGGTCAGGATCGGTTCGTCGATCTGCACCCATTCCACGCCTTGTTCGGCGAGGCGACCGAGGATTTCGTTGTAGACCGGCAGCAGGCGTTCCAGCAGGTCGAGTTTGTCGAAGTCGTTGCCTTTGGCCTTGCCCAGCCACAGGTAAGTCAGCGGGCCGATGATCACCGGTTTGACGTTGTGGCCCAGGGCCTTGGCTTCGGCGACTTCGTCGAACAGCTGCTCCCAGCTCAGCTTGAATGGTTGGTCAGCACTGAATTCCGGGACCAGATAGTGGTAGTTGGTGTCGAACCACTTGGTCAGCTCTTGGGCGTATTGCGCTGTGCGGTGTTCGCCGCCGCAGCAGGCGGTGGTCGCGCCACGGGCCATGGCGAACAGGGTGTCGAGGCTCGGCTGGCCGCCGGCGTCCAGGGTGCTGTCGAAACGCTCGGGCACCACGCCGAAGGCCAGGGAATGGCTCAGCACCTGGTCGTACCAGGCGAAATCACCGACCGGCAGCAGGTCGATGCCGGCGTCTTTCTGCAACTGCCAGTGGGTGGCGCGCAATTGGCGGCCGACGGCTTTCAACGCGTCCTGATCGAGATCGCCCTTCCAGTAGGATTCGAGGGCTTTTTTCAGTTCGCGGTCAGCGCCGATGCGCGGGAAACCAAGTGTGTGGGCCAGAGCCATGGTGAAGTTCTCCTTGTAAAAGATGGCCCTATTGTCGACACTCAGGCCAACATGAGACAAACTCAACCTTTTCGTGTTGATCACAAGTTTTCCTCATGGAGCCCCCGGTGCTTGAAATCCGTCACCTGAAGACCCTGCACGCCTTGCGCGAAGCCGATAGCCTGGTGGATGCGGCCGACCGCCTGCACCTGACCCAGTCCGCCCTGTCCCACCAGTTCAAGGAATTGGAGGAGCGCATGGGCATGCCGCTGTTCGTGCGCAAGACCAAACCGGTGCGCTTCACCAGCGCCGGTCTGCGCCTGCTGCAACTGGCCGATGCCACCCTGCCGCTGCTGCGTGGCGCCGAACGGGATATCGCGCGGCTGGCCGGCGGCACTGCCGGACGTTTGCACATGGCCATCGAATGCCACAGTTGCTTCCAGTGGCTGATGCCGACCATCGACCAGTTCCGCGACGCCTGGCCGGAAGTCGAACTCGACCTGGCTTCGGGTTTCTCCTTCGCCCCGCTGCCGGCCCTGGCTCGCGGCGATCTGGATCTGGTGGTGACGTCCGATCCGCTGGAACTGGCCGGGATTACCTACGTGCCGCTGTTCACCTATGAAGCGATGCTTGCGGTGGCCAATCAGCACCGCTTGGCCAACAAGGCCTACATCGTCCCGGAAGATTTGCTCACCGAGACCTTGATCACTTACCCGGTGGAGCGCGATCGCCTGGACATCTTCACCCGTTTCCTGGAGCCGGCCGACGTCGAACCGGCCCAGGTCCGCACCTCGGAACTGACGGTGATGATGATGCAATTGGTAGCCAGCGGTCGCGGCGTGTGCGGCATGCCCCATTGGGCGCTGCATGAATACAGCTCACGGGGTTACGTGAAGGCCAAGCGACTGGGCGAGAAAGGCTTGTTTGCGACGCTGTACGCGGGGATTCGTGCGGACATGCTGGATGCGCCGTACATGCGCGATTTTTTGCTGACGGCGAAGGACACGTCGTTCTCGACCCTCGACGGCGTCAGCGCCGTTCGCTAGCACTGTACGACCGATCGTTCCCACGCTCTGCGTGGGAATGCCTCAGCGGACGCTCTGCGTTCGGCTCTGGATGGGACGCGGAGCGTCCCGGGCTGCATTCCCACGCGGAGCGTGGGAACGATCAGGACTGGGTGATCTCGCGCCACATGTGGATTTTGTCGAAGTAGTCCTCGCCGACCCGCACCGCCAGTGGCTCCAGCCCGTACTGGATGAAGCCGCAACGCTGGTACAGCTTGAACGCCGCTTCATTACCCGCCGTCACGGTCAATTGAATCAACCTCAATCCGGGATGGTTCTGCGCCTCGGCCAACGCCGCCTGCACCAGTTCAAACCCCACGCCACGCTGGCGGACCTTGCCGGACACGTACATGCCGAACAACGTCGCCTTGTGCCGGGCTTTTTCCCGGGGTTCGAAGGCCAGGCCGACGATGCCTGCCAACTGGCCGTCCTCGAAGGCGCCGAACACCACGTCCAGCTTGCCGGTCAGCCTTGATTCCCACCAACTCAGCGGCATGACGGCGCGTTCGCGCACGCTGGAGGTGAAGGCTTGCGGGTGCAGGTCGTAGGCTTCGAGCATCAGCGCCCGATAGTCCAGGGCATGGCTGGCATCCAGTCGTTCAATCCACATGGTCATGCCGTCCTGCGTTGCTCAAGCATCAGCCGCACTGCCAGCGCCGCCAACACGAAACCCATGAAATAGCGCTGCACCGCCAGCCAGGTCGGGTTGTTGACGAACCACGCGGCGATTCCCGCCGCGAACACGGCGATCAGCAGGTTGACGCAGAAACTCACGCTGATCTGAGTCAGCCCGAGGATGATGCTCTGGGTAAACACCGAGCCGTGTTCCGGGCTGATGAATTGCGGGAATACCGAGAGGTAGAACACCGCGATCTTCGGGTTCAGGGCACTGGTCAGAAAGCCCATGGTGATCAGTTTGCGCGACGAATCCGGCGGCAGTTGCTGGGCCTCGAACGGTGAGCGCGCGCCGGGTTTGACTGCCTGCCAGGCCAGCCACACCAGGTACAGGGCGCCGGCCCATTTCAGCACTTCATACGCCATTGGCACCGCAAGAAATACGGCAGTCAAACCGGCCGCCGCCGCGAACAGATGCACAAAGAACCCCGCCACCACACCGAGCAACGAGGTCACCCCGGCCTTGCGCCCCTGACAGATCGAACGGGAGATCAGGTAAATCATGTTCGGCCCCGGCGTCAGTACCATCAGCAACGCGGCGGCGGCGAAGATCAGCCAGTCTTGAAGCGGGATCATGGGGCAGTCCTTGGTCTTGTTTTGATCAGGCGATCGCGGTCACCGAGGCTCGATAAAACGGCAGGATCACGTCCCGTGTCAATGGCGCCAGCGTGAGTTGGCCGTCGGTGGCCGGGTCGATCCAGCGCACCTCTTCGATTTCGGCCGCCGGGCGGACGTCTGCGTCGATGGTCAGCAGAAAGAGTTCGGCCTGGACGACAAAGCCCGGTTCGTTGGCGGCCGGCGCCGAGAACGGGCCCAGAAAAGTGGCGTGCGCCGGGTCGATGACCAGGCCCAGTTCTTCTTCCAGCTCCCGGGCCAGGGCGTGGGCCGGTCGCTCATGGGGCTCGATCTTGCCGCCGGGTTGCATGAAGGCTTCGGTGCCACGTTTGCGGACCAGCAAGGTACGGCCGTCGGGACCGATCAGCAGGGCGGCGGCGATGTGGATGATGCGGGGGGAAGTTGACATGAATTGGCCTCGGTAAAAAGGCCAAAAGCATAACCTGTAGGAGCAAGGCTTGCCTGTGGCGAGGGAGCTTGCTCCCGCTGGGCTGCGAAGCGGCCCCAAAAAGCAGGGGGACTGCTTCGCAGTCCAGCGGGAGCAAGCTCCCTCGCCACGGGCAAGCTCCCTCGCCACGGGCAAGCTCCCTCGCCACAGGCAAGCTCCCTCGCCACAGGTTTTATGTCAGGCAGACGCCTACGAGGTTTCACGCTCCAACAACGCTTCCACTTCCTCAGGGATTTTCACGAATACGCTGTACTTGGCGCCTTCCATGGTTTCAAAGGCAATCAATTTATCCACCAGCGGCCCGTTCAGCACTTTGCCGGCATTGAGCAACAACATGCCGTTGTCGGCGTTGAGGTTGCGCGCCAGGATCATGCCCGGCGCCAGGTCGCGGGTGGTCAGCACTTTGACCGACGGGTCGGCCAGCGTCACGTCACTGAGGTACGCGGAACAGACCTGAATGAAATCCTCGACCAATTCCGGATCGTAGAGCCGCCCGGCATAGCTGCGGATATACACCAGCGCTTCGTCGCTGTTCATCTGCCGCTCAAGGATCAACCCGCGCTGCAATTCGATGAAATCCACTGCCAGTTTCAGCAACCGCGAACCCAGCGGAATCGCCTCACCCTTGAGCCGGTCCGGAAAGCCGCTGCCGTCCCAGCGTTCCTGGTGGTGCAGGATCAGACGGGCGGCGTCCTTCATCGGGTCGAGGGTCATCAGCAGCGACTCGCTCTGCTTCGGATACTCGCGATAACGGTCGCGATCAAGGTGATGCAGCATGTCCGACGGCGTGATCATCATGCTGTCAGTCCAGCTCAGCTTGCCGATGTTGTAGAGCGCAGCGGCCATGGTCAGGTCGCGGCTGGTGCCTTCGTCCAGGCCGTGGAGTTTGCAGTACACCCGCACCAGTTCGATGATCTGGCGGTTGGTCTGCTTGGCCGGCGGCAGGCGCAGGTTGGCCAGCAACGAGAACACCTCGGTGCCGGTGACATAGCTGTGTTTGAGCTCTTCATAGGCCAGGTCGAGCATGTCGGCGGTCTGTTGCAGCTCGGAAGTACGCGCGGCGACGTGTTTTTCCAGGGTGGAATTGAGGCTTTTCAGTTGATCGTTCTGCTGCCGGGTCAATTGCACCAGGCGCCGGCGCTCACTTTCGGAATGATGATGCTCCAGGGCCTGGCGCAAGGTCAGTTGCAGTTCCTCGTCATTCCAGGGCTTGCTGATGTAACGGTGGATCTGCCCGTCGTTGATGGCCTTGATGATCGTCGGCAGGTCGGCGTAGCCGGTGAGCAGGATGCGCGTGGTCGCCGGGTACAGCTGATGGATGTGCGCCAGCAACGTGGCGCCATCCATATTGGGCATGCGCGCGTCGCTCATCACCAGGTCAATGGGCTGTTGCGCCATGATTTCCAGGGCCTGGGCGCCACTGGTGGCCAGCAATACGTCATAGGGCTGGCCGCGTAACAGCCGGCGCAGGCTGCTGAGGATTGATTCCTCGTCGTCGACCAGCAACACCTTGGGTTTATCGGTCAAAGTCGTAGGGAGTTGCTCTTCCATGGCGTCACCTCGAGTGAAACGGGCCTATCGCGTGTCAGCCCCCGGCAAACATCCACTCTTGCCGGAGCCTGAGCTACAGGCTAGATGATTTTCAGACACTGCCCGCAACTCATTCATTCCATTCCCCCAAGCGAACTCCGGACAAAGGACTATGCTCAGGTCACTCGGATCCACAATCTGCAACCGTTCGGCCAGGTGATCAGGGAAAGGATGCCCCTATGAACAGACCGTTTCGAACCGCTGTCGCCCAGGGCTCATGCCTATGAATGCGCTCCTGGCACGGACTAACCGGCGAATCCTCATCGTCGACGATACCGCTTCTATCCATCAGGATTTCGCGAAGATCCTCAGCCCGCAGTCGATTGAAGACGACGACCTGGACAACACTGAACGGGCGCTTTTCGGATCAACGGCGGCCATCACGCTGCAAAGCTTTACCCTCGAATCGGCCTTTCAGGGCCTTGAAGCCCTGGACATGGTCGAAACGGCGCTGGCCAACGACATGCCCTACGCCATGGCCTTCATCGACATGCGCATGCCACCGGGCTGGGACGGCCTGGAAACCATCCAACGGCTGTGGCAGGTCGACCCCAAGCTGCAAGTGGCGCTGTGCACCGCGTATTCCGACTATTCCTGGGAAGACATCGACGAACGCCTGGAGCTGGGCGATCGCCTGTTGATCCTGAAAAAACCCTTCGATGCCATTGAAATCCGCCAGATGGCCAGTGCGCTGACCGCCAAATGGCAGATGACCGAAGACGCGGCGCTGAAAATGTCGCTGCTCGAACAAGCCGTCGAAGAACGCACCCTGGAGCTGTCCGATGCCAACATCATTGTGCAAAACAGCCCGACCATCCTCTATCGACTGCGCGGCGAGCCGTCGTTCCCGCTGATGTACATCTCCCACAACATCACCAAGTACGGGCACACCGCGGCCAAACTGGTGGCGTCGGCCAATTGGTCCAAGGAGCTGATTCACCCGGACGACCTGTCCAAGGTCGACATCGCCATGGAGCGGGTGCTGGACCGGCATGCCGAGGGCGCGTCCATTGAGTTCCGCATGCGCACCGGCGACGGTGCCTGGCGCTGGGTCGAGAACCGCTACATCCCGGTGCGTGACGCCGAAGGTCGCTTGCTGGAAGTCGAAGGCATCATCCTCGACATCACCGAACGCCGGCTCGCCGAAGAGAAAATCGCCCTGCTCGCCCGCACCGACGGGCTGACCGGGCTGGCCAACCGCGCGACCCTGATCGAACGCCTGCACCAGGCGTTCGCCGCCAATCGTCGGGGCGCCACCGCGTTTGCGATTTTTTACCTGGACCTGGACCACTTCAAGCGCATCAACGACACCCTCGGCCACCCGGTGGGCGACCTGTTGCTGCAAGAAGTCGCCCGGCGGATCAAGGCCTGCGTGCGCGAGAACGACGTAGTCGCGCGCCTGGGCGGTGACGAGTTCGCGATCCTGCAACTCGATGTCAGCGACCCTACCCAATCAGCGGCACTTGCGGTGAAGGTCCGCGATGCGCTGGTGCAGCCCTACTCCCTGGGCGGCAACGATGTGCGGGCGTCGGTCAGCATCGGCATCAGCAGCTGCACCCCGGACATGCTCAGTGCGGACAGCCTGCTGACCCAGGCCGACATGGCGCTCTATCGTTCCAAGGAGCAGGGCCGCAATCAGTACCACTTCCATTCCGAGGAGATCAATCAGGAAGTGGTCGAGCGCATGACCATCGCCAGCGACCTGAAAACCGCCATCGACAACGAAGAACTGGAGCTGCATTACTGGCCCGAAGTCGACCTGAGCACCGGCAAGATCCTCGGCATGGAAGCCCAGGTCAGCTGGAACCACCCCACCCGCGGCTTGCTCGAAGGCCCGGCGTTCCTGCCGGCGGCGGAAAAAACCGGGACCATCGTCGCCCTCGGCCATTGGGTGCTGGACCACGCCTGCCAGCAGATGCGCCAGTGGCGCGACGAAGGCATGGCGCCGCCGGTGATTGCGATCAAGCTGTCCCTGGCCCAGCTCAAGAGCGGCCCCGAACTGATCTACGACGTGTTGCGCACCACCGCGCGTTGGGAACTGTGCCCCTGGGACCTGCGCTTCGACGTCACCGAAGCGACCCTGGCCCAGACCAAATGGACCCACAACGATGTGCTGCCGCGCCTGCGGGAGCTGGGGGTGAAGATCGCCATCGACGACTTCGGCACCGAGTATTCCTCGTTCGATTACCTCAAGACCTACCAGGTCAACCACCTGAAACTGGCCCAGGCCTTTATTGACACCGCCGCCCAGGACCCGGCGAGCGCGAACACGTTGCGGGCGATTATCAATTTCGCCCGTGACGTAGGGATCGGAATCATTGCCGAAGGTGTCGAAACCCAGGAGCAACGCAGTTCGCTGATGGCCACAGGTTCGCCGATGAACGCCCAAGGGTATTTCTTCAGCAAAGCGGTCAGCAGCCAACAAGCCGCCGAACTGCTGAAAGCCGGGAGCATCATGCCCTCGGGCAGCGAAACCGGCCTGACCTCGGGCAACTTGCCGCGGTCCACGGAGGACAACGGATGAAGACACCCTTCGTGCGGACCAACCGGCGCATCCTGATCATTGATGACACACCGTCGATCCATCTGGATTTCCGCAAGATCCTCGACCCCGACGCGGAAGAAGAACAGATCCTGGCCGGCACCGAGGAAGCGTTGTTCGGCACGCTGCAACCGGACCGCCTGACCTTCCAGCTCGATTCCGCCTACCAGGGCCAGGAAGCCCTGGAACTGGTCAAGCGCGCCCGGGCTGAAGGTCGACCGTATGCCCTGGCGTTCACCGACATGCGCATGCCGCCGGGCTGGGACGGGCTGGAAACCATCGAGGAATTGTGGAAGGCCGATCCCAGCCTGCAAATCGCCCTGTGCACCGCGTATTCGGATTACAGCTGGGAAGCCATGGCCGAACGGCTCGAATTCGGCGATCAGCTACTGGTGCTGAAAAAACCCTTCGACAGCCTGGAAATCCGCCAGATGGCCAGCGCCCTGACCTGGAAATGGCAGATGGCCCAGGACGCGGCGATGAAAGTCCTGAGCCTGGAGCAGACCATCGAGGCCAGGGTGCATGAGCTGCTCAAGGTCTCGCACCTGTTGCAATACGACATCCTCACCGAGTTGCCCAACAGCACCTTGCTCGGCGATCGGCTGAACCAGTCCCTGGCCCTGTCCCGGCGCCATGACAAACAACTGGCGGTGATGTTTCTCGGCCTCGACCGCTTCAAGCGCATCAACAATGCCCTGGGGCACCCGGCTGGCGACGAAATGCTCAAACGCGTCGGCCAGAGCCTGGTGGCCACGGTGCGTGAATCCGATTCGGTGTTTCGCTACGGCTCCGACGAGTTCGTGGTGATCCTGGCCGATATCCGCCACCCGCAGCAGACGAAGGGCATCGCGGAAAAACTGCTGAACGCGATCCGCGCGCCGCAACACATCGCCGGCCACGACCTGAGTGTGACCGCCAGCCTGGGGATCAGCATCTACCCCGAGGACGGCCTCGATGCCATCGTGCTGATCAAGAAAGCCGAAACCGCGATGCGCAACGTCAAGGAAAACGGCCCGAACGATTTCAGCTTTTTCATCGACGAAATGAACCAGCGTGCCCGGGAGCAGCAGAGCATCGAGTCGGGGATTCGGCTGGCCCTGGAGCGCAACGAATTTGTCTTGCACTACCAGCCGAAAATGGACCTGGGCAGTGGCCAGGTGGTGGGCGCCGAGGCGCTGATCCGCTGGAAAAAACCGGGACAAGGCTGGGTCTATCCCTCGGACTTTATCGCGGTGGCCGAAGACAGCGGTTTGATTGTGCCGCTGACCAAATGGGTGATGGCCCAGGCCTGTCGCCAGGCGTGTATCTGGACGACCGCCGGGCTGCCGAAAATCTGCATTTCGGTGAACGTGTCAGCCATCGATTTTCGCCAGCGCGACTTTGTCGAGAGCATCGAGCTGATCCTCAAGCAGACCGGGATGGACCCGACCTTGCTCGAACTGGAGATCACCGAAGGCGTGTTGATGCAGAACGTCGACGCCACCGTGACCGCTCTGAACCGGATCAAGGCCCTGGGCGTGCGCCTGGCCATCGATGACTTCGGCACCGGTTATTCCAGCCTCAGTTATCTGCGCCGGTTTCCCATTGATGTGCTGAAAATCGACCAGTCATTCATCCGCGGCCTGAGCAGGGACAGCAGCGATGCCGCCCTGGTCAGCGCCATCATCAGTTTGGGCAAGAGCCTCAAGCTGACGGTGATCGCCGAAGGCATCGAAACCCTCGAACAACTGGATTTCCTCAAGGCCCACCACTGCGAGGAAGGCCAGGGTTACTACTTCAGCAAAGCCGTGGCGCCGGACGCTTTTGCGCATTATTTGATGTTGGTGAAGCCGCTGCCTTCAGCCCAGACATGAGCGACGCACGACCACACCCAGGCCAACCGCCAAGGAATTATTCGATGTCGTCCAACCCTGCCTTTGCCGTTGCGGTGTTTGCGTTGGCGATCTGCCTGAGCGCCAGCGGCGCACCGCTGAACGAACCGCTCAAACCGTTACCTCCCGTGCCGCAGCAGAATCCCCAGCGGGTCGAACTCGGTCGCCAGTTATTCAATGAGCCGCGCCTGTCGGTCAACAACAGCGTGTCCTGCGCCGGGTGTCATCGCCTGGAAAGTGGTGGCGCCGATAACAAACAGTTCTCCATCGGCTTCAACGGCCAACCGGTGGCCATCAACACCCCGAGCGTGCTCAACGCCTCCCTCAACTTCCGCCAGTTCTGGAATGGCCGTGCCGCCACCCTGGAAGCCCAGGTCCACGAAGTGGTGCAGAGCCCCAGCGAAATGGGCAGCAACTGGGAGCACGTGGTGCAAACCCTGAGCGCCGACCCGACCTACCACGCCGCGTTCGCCAGCGCCTACCCGGACGGCGTGACCATGGGCAATGTGCAAAACGCCCTGGCCAGCTACGAGCGCACGCTGGTCAGCGCCAATTCGCGCTTCGATCAATACCTGCAAGGCAATACCGACATCCTCACCCTCGAAGAAAAGTACGGCTATCAGCGCTTCAAGGAGTACGGCTGCATTTCCTGCCATCAAGGGGTGAACATCGGCGGCAACATGTTCCAGAAATTCGGGGTCATGGGCGATTACTTCCAGGCCCGGGGCAACCCCACCCAAACCGACCTGGGACGCTACCTGGTGACCAAGGATGAGGAGGACCGCAATGTGTTCAAGGTCCCGAGCCTGCGCAACGTCGCCGTGACCGCGCCGTACTTCCACGACGGCTCGGCGAAAACCCTCGAAGAGGCGGTGGATGTGATGTTCAAGTACCAGCTCGGCCGCGTGCCCTCGAATGACGACAAGGCCCTGATCATCCTGTTCCTCAAGACCCTGACCGGTGAATGGGAGGGCAAGCCATTATGAAAATGTCCCGCCGTCGCAGCCTGGCGCTGCTCAGCCTGGTGGCCCTGGCCCTGGCCTCGATTCTGTTGTTCCTGTACCTCAAATCGAGTTCCGACCAGACCTCGGCCTACACCGACTCCCGGGACTTGATCGGGCGGATGAAACAACTCAACGCGCAATGGGAAACCGAGATTCTCAAGGCGCGGATCACCCTCAATCACAACTACGATCCACTGGTCACACCCCTGACCGAGATGACGCAGTTGTGGGAGCGGTTCGAAAACATGGAATCGAGCCATGGGCGCAATGACTCGCCCGCGTGGAAGGACAGCCACGATGCCTACCTGGCCGCCATCCAGGAAAAAACCCGACTGGTGGAGCAGTTCAAGTCCCACAACGCGGTACTGCGCAACTCGTTGGCGTTTTTGCCCACAGCCGAGGACGACATTCAGCAACCCTTGGCCCAAGTAGTGGATGGCGACCAACTGCAACTGCAGAACATCGCCACCGACACCTATGACTTGCTGCTCAGCGCACTCGAATTCGCGCAAGTGACCTCGGACGACAAGGCCGCTGACATCCTGGTCGGCCTGAACAAACTGGGGGTGAACAAACTGCGGTTGCCAGAACCGTTCCACAGCCCCATCGACATTTTGAGCAATCACATCGCGCTGATCCTGCGGGAGCAACCGATCGTCAACCGCCTGCTGGAAAACATCGAAGCCATCCCCGTGGCCGAACGCCTGGACGACATCACCGGTTTGCTCAACGACGACCAGAAGCAGTCCGATGCGGTGTATCAGCGCTATCACTTCTACATGCTGGTGTTTTCCGTGCTGTTGGTGCTGGTGCTGGTGTACCTGGCGATTCGGCTGATGCGCAGCTACACCGAGATCAGCCGCGTCAACAAAGCGCTGCAAACCGCTAACGACGACCTGGAACTGCGGGTCGAAGAACGCACCCGGGAACTGCGCGATACCCAGAGCGAACTGCTCGACACCGCGCGCCAGGCCGGCATGGCCGAGATCGCCACCAACGTGTTGCACAACGTCGGCAACGTGCTCAACAGCGTGAACATCTCCGCCGACCTGGTCACCCGCAGACTGCGCGGCAGCAAGGCCCTGGGGCTGGGCAAGGCGATGCAACTGATCAACGAACACGCTGCGGACCTGGGCAGCTTTCTGACCGAGGATGCCAAAGGCAAATTGCTCCCCGGCTACCTCAATCAACTGGTGGACGCCATTGCCCTCGAACAACAGGGCATGACCGAAGAACTGGCGCAGCTGACCAAAAGCGTGGACCACATCAAGGAAATCGTCGCCACGCAGCAGTCCTACGCCGGCGCCAACAGCCTGATGGAGCCGGTGCACATCAGCGAATTGCTGGAGGACGCCCTGCGCATGAACTCCGGCGCCCTGACCCGACACCACGTCACGGTGGTCAAGGAATACGGCGAAGTCCCCCGGATCATGGGTGACAAACACCGCTTGCTGCTGATCCTGATCAACCTGATCAGCAACGCCAAATACGCGATGTCTGACCTCAGCGACCGTCCACGACAGATGACCCTTGGGGTGAAAATAGTCGACGACAGCGTTCTTCAAGTCAGCGTCAAGGATGACGGTGAAGGCATCCCCAAGGAAAACATGACGCGAATCTTTGCCCACGGCTTTACCACCCGCAAGGAAGGCCATGGTTTCGGCCTGCACAGTTGTGCCCTGGCCGCCATCGAGATGAACGGCCACCTCACCGCCCATAGCGACGGACCGGGCAAAGGCGCACAGTTCACGCTGCAGATCCCTTTGAAAACCGTAGCAGGTGACGCATGAGCGAACTCTCGAATCGACGCATTTTGTTGATCGATGACACACCGTCCATTCATGTCGACTTTCGCAAGATCCTCACCCCGAACCCGGCGCAACACGTGGAACTGGATGAGATGGAAGTGGCGCTGTTCGGCGCCGAAGTCAAATCCGCCAGCGCCCTGTTCGAACTGGACTCGGCCTTCGGCGGCCAGGAAGGCCTGGGCAAACTCAAGTTCGCCATGAAGGAAAACCGTCCCTACGCCATGGCCTTCGTCGACATGCGCATGCCCGATGGCTGGGACGGCGCGCAGACCATCGAACACTTGTGGCAGCAAGACCCGCGCCTGCAAGTGGTGGTGTGCACCGCTTATTCCGATTACTCGTGGGATGAACTGCTCGACCGTTTGCAGGCCCATGACCGGCTGCTGATCCTGAAAAAACCGTTCGACAATATTGAAGTGCAGCAGATGGCCAATACCCTGTTGACCAAATGGGACATGACCGAACGGGCCTCGGTACAAATGCACCACCTGGAGCACCTGGTGGACCAGCGCACGACGGAGTTCAAACAGGCCAGCGGAGCCTTGCAGCGGGAAATCGACGAGCGCAAACAGCTTGAGTCGCAACTGGTGCAATCGGAAAAACTCGCCTCGCTGGGGCAACTGGCCGCCGGCGTCGCCCATGAAATCAACAACCCCATCGGCTTCATTTCCTCCAACCTCGGATGCCTGGAAGGCTACTTCAAGCAACTGCAGGAAATGCTCGACGCCTATCGCAGTGCCGAACAGGCGATTACTTCAACCGAGGTGATGGAGCGATTGGGCGTGCTGCGCGAACGCATCGAGCTGGAGTTCCTGCGCGAGGACATTCCGCTGCTGATCAAGGAGTCCAAGGACGGCATCAGCCGCGTCGGGCAGATCGTCAAGGACCTGAAGGACTTCTCCCGGGTGGACTCGAACCAGGAATGGCAGTGGGCCAACCTGCATCAGGGCATCGACTCGACCCTGAACATCGTCGCCAACGAGCTCAAGTACAAGGCCGACGTGGTAAAGGCCTATCAGGTGCTGCCGGAAATCGAGTGCCTGCCGTCGCAAATCAACCAGGTGATCATGAACCTGATCGTCAACGCCTCCCAGGCCATCGGGGCGGAACGCGGCACCATCACCCTGAGCACCGGGATGGCGGGTGAAACCGTGTGGATCGAAGTCGCCGACACCGGCTCGGGCATTGAGCCGCAGACCTTGCAGAAAATCTTCGACCCGTTCTTCACCACCAAACCGATTGGCCAGGGCACCGGGCTCGGGCTATCGCTGTCGTACGGGATCGTGAAAAAACATCACGGGGATATTTCCGTGCGCAGCATCGTCGGGACGGGCACAACCTTCCGCGTCGAACTGCCGGTGCGCCAGACCAAACTGGCAAGCTGAACACCAGCCCCTGTAGGAGCGAGGCTTGCCCGCGAAGTCGGCTGCACATTCAACATCAATGTTGACTGACATACCGCCGTCACCGTAGGAGCAAAGCTTGCTCGCGAAGAACGATGACGCGGCGTGTCAGACCCGACGCCTTCGCGAGCAAGCTTCGCTCCTACAGGTACGGGATCGTGAAAAAGCACCACGGGGATATTTCCGTGCGCAGCATCGTCGGGACGGGCACAACCTTCCGCGTCGAACTGCCGGTGCGCCAGACCAAACTGGCAAGCTGAACACCAGCCCCTGTAGGAGCGAGGCTTGCCCGCGAAGTCGGCTGCACATTCAACATCAATGTTGACTGACATACCGCCGTCACCGTAGGAGCAAAGCTTGCTCGCGAAGAACGATGACGCGGCGTGTCAGACCCGACGCCATCGCGAGCAAGCTTCGCTCCTACAGGTACGGGATCGTGAAAAAGCACCACGGGGATATTTCCGTGCGCAGCGTCGTCGGGACGGGCACAACCTTCCGCGTCGAACTGCCGGTGCGCCAGACCAAACTGGCAAGCTGAACACCCCCCCTGTAGGAGCGAGGCTTGCCCGCGAAGACGGCTGCACATTCAACATCAATGTTGACTGACATACCGCCGTCACCGTAGGAGCAAAGCTTGCTCGCGAAGAACGATGACGCGGTGTGTCAGACCCGACGCCTTCGCGAGCAAGCTTCGCTCCTACAGGGTGGTGTGTCGTTACGTGGCTTCCTGGAAATCCATCTCCGGCGGCTGGCGACGGAACCCGCCCGTCAGCACCGCCAGGTACACCACGCCAATCGCCAGCCAGCTCAGGCCCAGGTAAATCGCCAGGTGATCGAGGCTGACCATCAGCCACAAGTCCGCCACCAGGCCAACAAACGGGAACACCAGGAACAGCACCAGCTCACGCGGGCCTTTTTTCTCGCCGCCGATCCAGTAATGGAAGATCACCGACAGGTTCACCAGGCTGAAGGCCAGGAAGGCGCCGAAGTTGATGAACGAGGTCGAGGTGGTCACGTCCAGTTTCAGCGCGAGCAACGCCACCACGGCGCAGAGCAGGATGCTGTTGACCGGCGTGCCGAAGCGTTCATGCAACGTGCCGAAAAACGACTTGGGCAGCACGCCGTCACGGCCCATGGCAAAGAGCAACCGCGAACCACTGGCCTGGGCCGACAGGCCCGACGCGAACTGGCCGACGATCAGGCCGATGAGGAAGATCGAGACGAACAGGTCGCCGCCGATGTTGCGGGCAATTTCGTAAGCCGCCGAGTCGACGCTGTCGAACTGGAACGACGGATGGGCGATCTGCACGAAGTACGACACGCCGACGAAAATCAAACCGCCGATCAGGGTGATCAGCATGATCGCCCGGGGAATGGTGCGGCGTGGGTCGCGGGTTTCTTCAGTCAGGGTGCTGACCGCGTCAAAACCGAGGAACGAGTAACAGGCAATGGCCGCGCCGCTCATGATCAACGGCATTTGCATGTCGCCGTTGAAGAACGGTTTGATCGTCCACAACGGTGTGTTCGCGTCGCCGCCGATGTAATGCACGCACAGGGCGACGAAAGCGATCAGTACCAGAAATTGCACCAGCATCAGCAAGGCATTGATGCCGTTGGCCAGTTTCAGGCCGACGATGTTGATCGCGCTGGTGATGCCGATGAACGCCAACACCCAGATCCACTGCGGCACCGCCGGGAAGGCGGAGTTGAGGTAAGCCGCACCGATCAGCCAGATCGCCATCGGCAGGAACAGGTAATCGAGCAGCACCGCCCAACCGGCGATAAAGCCGAGTTTCGGGCTGATGGCTTTGCGCACATAGCTGTAGGCTGAACCGGCCACCGGGAACGCGGCGGCCATGCGCCCGTAGCTCATGGCCGTGAAGAACATCGCCACCAGCGCCGCCAGGTAAGCGGCCGGGACCATGCCGGCGGTGGATTGAGCGAGGATGCCGAAGGTGCCGAGCACAATGATCGGCGTCATGTAGGCGATGCCGAACAGCACCACCGAACCCAATGACAGGGTGCGTTGCAAACGAGCCATGAGCGACTACTCCGAATTTATTAGATTTATGGCAGAGCCGAGTTCGGCGCAAGGTACGGGGTGTTGCGTGATCGTTCCCACGCTCTGCGTGGGAATGCCTCAATGGACGCTCTGCGTCCGCTCTTGGGACGCGGAGCGTCCCGGGCTGCATTCCCACGTAGAGCGTGGGAACGATCGGTACAGCGGAATCGCGTTCGGCGGAGCTGCCGAAGGCTGCGATCTTTTGATCTTCAGTTTTTAGGGATCAGTAACTCCCGCCGTCCATTGGCATGCTCGACAATCTCCCCCGGCAACTTCAGCCGCTGATCATCCAGGTACCGATAATCCTGTCGCGCCGCCGCCAATTGGTTCAGGTCCAGCTCAACCGCAAACTGACCCTCCTCGCGCCCGGCTTCGAACAGCAACGTGCCCAGCGGATCCACCAGCGCACTGCCGCCGGCAAACAACAACCCGCCATCCCCCGCTTCCACGCGGTTGACCATCAGCGCAAACGCCTGGTTTTCCTGGGCGCGGGCCATGATCGCGGTGCGGTGGGTCGGGCCGTAGGGGTCCATGTTGCCGTTGGTGACCAGCAGCACTTCGGCGCCCAGTTGCGCCAAGGCACGGGCGGTTTCGGGGAATTCGATGTCGTAGCAAATCAGCAGGCCGACCCGCACCCCGTTCCACAGGCACGTGGCGTAACGGTCGCCGGCCTCGTAGACGCCGCGATCCGACGCCCACAAATGCGTCTTGCGATAGCGCAGGGCAATGCCTTCGGGGGTGATCAGCAGCGTGGTGTTGTAGAAACGGCCGTTGTCGTTCTCAGCAATGCCCACCACCACGGCGATCTGGCGTTCACGGGCCGCTGCGAGCACAGCGCTGACGGTCGGGCCGTCCAGCGGCTCGGCGACCTGGGCCACGGTCTCTTCCGATGCGAAGCCCATCAAGTGGCCTTCCGGTAACATGATCAGTTGCGTGTCGGCGGCGCAGCCAGCGATGGCGGCCAGGGCGCGTTCGAGGTTGTAAGCCGTGTCGTTGTCACGGCCCGCCAATTGGGCGAGTTCGACCTTCATGGGTATTCCTTGTTATGAGCGCCGGGGATGCAGAAAGATTGCCCGGTCGGTGTCTGTGCGCCAGTATGCGCAGCAAGCAACCGGCCAGGGAATCACGCGGCCGGGGTAACCCGATAGGGGTAGACGCATGACACTCTCGCTGGATGACATCGCCTGGCACCGCTCGGTGGGGCAACTGATCGACGCCCTGGACAAGCCGAACTTCTGGACGCAATTGGTCCGGTTGCTGGACCAATACGTGGATTTCGACAGCTGGGTGGTGCTGCTTTTCAGCGCCGACCAGCACCCGCAAGTGTTCGCCGAATGCCCTGGCGAGGACGGCAGCCCCGACCAACTGTTCCAGGATTACCTGCGCGGCCTGTACCTGCTGGACCCGTTCTACATCGCCTGCCGCGAACAATCGCGCACCGGGCTCTATCGCCTGTCGGAAGTCGCGCCGGAGCACTTCGAGCTGACCGAGTATTACCAG
Source organism: Pseudomonas sp. Emmai (assembly GCF_055179735.1). Classification (NCBI taxonomy): domain Bacteria; kingdom Pseudomonadati; phylum Pseudomonadota; class Gammaproteobacteria; order Pseudomonadales; family Pseudomonadaceae; genus Pseudomonas; species Pseudomonas sp. Emmai. The sequence goes on from NZ_CM143685.1 coordinate 5,955,777, forward strand.
CGCTACTTTCGTCTGAATGTGGTGGCCGACGAAATCCAGTTCAATTGCCAGCTCGAAGGCGACCGCACGCTGTGCCTGTCCTTGGGCAGCAAGCAGCGTTTCAGCGGCCAGCAGATAGCCTTGCTGTCGCTGATCCAGCCGTGGGTGCTGGGCCTGTTGCGCCAGCGCTTGCCCTATGAAATCAACGAAGTCGTGGCCCTGGCTCCCGCCCCGATCCAGGCTGACTGGCGCGTGCAACTGGAAGCCTCGGTGCAGCAACTCAAAGGCGCGCAACTGACCGCCCGGGAGCTGGACGTCGGAAGGTTGATGCTCAGCGGTTGCTCCAGCAAAGAAATCGCCCGTAAGCTGGAAATCTCCGTAGAAACCGTGAAAGTCCATAAGAAACACATGTACAGCAAGCTGGGGATCAAGTCCCAGTCGGAGCTGTTTTCGATATTCCTGCAAGCGCAAAATGCCTGAAACACCACGGCCCTGTAGGAGCAAAGCTTGCTCGCGATGGCGGTGTGTCAGTCGACATTAACCGTGACTGACACACCGCTTACGCGAGCAAGCTTCGCTCCTACAGGGATCGCGTGTTGAACGTAACCGAGTCCGAACCCAGGGAACCCGTATGAGCCTGTCACTCCTGAGCCGCTACGCCTTCTTTGCCGCGTGTGTGATCTTTACCCTCGCCAGCCTGCCCTTCCTGCAACACGACTGGCTCTGGCCGATCACCGCCGTCACCGGTGTGCTGAGCCTCGTCGGCCTGTTCGACTTGCTGCAAAGTCCCCACGCCGTGCGGCGCAACTACCCGATCCTGGGCAATATCCGTTACTTGGTCGAGGGCATTCGCCCGGAAATCCGCCAATACCTGCTCGAATCCGACAGCGACGCCCTGCCCTTCTCCCGGGCCCAGCGTTCGCTGGTGTATTCCCGGGCCAAGAACGAAAGCGCCGACAAACCCTTCGGCACGCTGATCGATGTGTACCAGTCGGGCTTCGAATTCATCGGCCACTCCATGCGCCCGGCGCCGTTGAGTGACCCGAGCGGTTTCCGCGTGATGGTCGGTGGCCCGCAGTGCACTCAGCCGTACTCGGCGTCGGTGTTCAACATCTCGGCCATGAGCTTCGGCTCCCTCAGCGCCAACGCCATTCGCGCGTTGAACCAGGGCGCCAAGCTTGGCAACTTCGCCCACGACACCGGCGAAGGCAGCATCAGCGCCTATCATCGGGAAAACGGCGGCGACCTGACCTGGGAACTCGGCAGCGGCTACTTCGGCTGCCGCACCGCCGACGGCCGCTTCGATCCGGAACGCTTCGCCGCCCAGGCTCAGACGCCGCAAGTGCGCATGATCGAAATCAAGATGAGCCAAGGCGCCAAACCCGGCCACGGCGGCATCCTGCCCAAGCACAAAGTCACCAAGGAAATCGCCGAAACCCGCGGCATCATGATGGGCGAAGACTGCATCTCGCCTTCACGGCACAGCGCGTTTTCCACGCCGATCGAACTGATGCACTTTATCCAGCAACTGCGCGAACTGTCCGGCGGCAAACCGGTGGGCTTCAAGTTCTGCCTCGGCCATCCATGGGAATTCATGGGCATCGCCAAAGCCATGCTCGAAACCGGCATCCTCCCGGACTTCATCGTCGTCGACGGCAAGGAAGGCGGCACCGGCGCGGCACCGGTGGAATTCACCGACCACATCGGCGTACCGATGCGCGAAGGCCTGTTGTTCGTACACAACACGTTGGTGGGCCTGAACCTGCGGGACAAAATCAAACTCGGCGCCAGCGGCAAAATCGTCAGCGCCTTCGACATCGCCAGCGTCCTGGCCATCGGCGCCGACTGGGCCAACTCCGCGCGCGGCTTCATGTTCGCCATCGGCTGCATCCAGTCGCAAAGCTGCCACACCAACAAATGCCCGACCGGCGTGGCGACTCAAGACACTCTGCGTCAGCGCGCATTGGTGGTGCCGGACAAGGCGCAGCGGGTGTTCAACTTTCATCGCAATACCTTGAAGGCGTTGGCTGAAATGCTGGCGGCGGCAGGGCTGGAACATCCTTCGCAGTTGTCGGCCAAGCATTTGGTACGGCGCATGTCCGCGACCGAGATCAAATTGTTCTCGCAGTTGCATGTGTTCTTGAAGCCGGGGGAATTGTTGACCGGGGAAGTGAACGGCGAGTTTTATTCGCGGATGTGGCAGATGGCGCGGGCGGATAGTTTTGAGCCGGGGGAAGTGGCGGCGGCTTAAGAGTTTCAGCACCACGCTCATGGATTAATGCCCAGGCGAAACACGCGCTCTGTAGCAGCTGGTGAATTCTGCGTCCGGCTGCTACATGGGGTGTTACGGCTTACCGCAGTCCGTGGTCATCGCTCACCACTGAATCTCAGTAATGGGTGCCGGCTCTTTCATGACAATAAAACCGTAATCCCCGAGCAAATAAATGCGGTAGTACTGGCTATCCACCAATGGCACAAACCCCTGATACCCGACCCGCGTCGCATTGCGCCGCTCCCGCTCGGCCACCACATTGGTGATGCCGGCCTTGGGCAAGTTCTCGGCGAGCATGTAGTAGTCGGTGTTCAGCAAATAACGCAGCACCGGCAAGTGCTTGAAGGAACCGGCCGCACCGATCAGCCAGTGATCGGAGTAAGTCACCGACAGGTAAATGCGTTTGGCATCGCGCAGGGCCGGGCGGGAGGCGATGTCGTAGCTCAGGGCGTTGAGCGCGGTGTTGGCGAAGGTCTTCTGCACTACCAGCACCCGGCCATAGGCGAAGGACAGCGAGAGCATGGCCAGCAGCGGGATCAGCAACAGCAGCGGCAGTCGTGGGTGCAAGACCGTCAACGCCAGGTGACTGAAGTAGAACAGCAACAGCAGCACCACGGAAAACCCCACCAGGGTCCGGGCGCCTTCATTGAAGTCACGGAAAAACAGCGCGGCGCCGGGTACCAGAAACACCACGACCGGAATAATTAATAAACAAACAAACCCCAACACGGTTTTCCTCGGCCCCGTTTCCTGCCGTCCGATGAGCAGGACAGCGCCGGCCACCGCACACAGCAGCAGCCCCGCGAACACCCAGCCGAAGCCGCCGTGAAACAGCAACATGACCTTTTCCAACACCCGGGCCGTGTTGGTTTCGATTTGCAGCAGTGGCGCCACTTCCCCTTTCAACAGTTGGGTGCGGTGCTGATTCATATAGGCGCCCGCCGTGGCGAAGTAGATCAACCAGGCCAGCGCCACTTGCGCGGCGTTCCAGCCGATCAACCGCCACCACTCGGGCCAGGGCAGTTTGGCGTTGGCGCCGCGCAGCAACTCCAGGGCGCACAAGCCGAGAAACACATTGATGCTGACCTGATACAGCCCCAATGCCAGGGCAATCAGCAGCGCCGGCACCACCAGTTGCTGGACCCGCGAGGCACTGCGAAAGGTGATCGCAAAAATCACTGCCACCAGGCTCAGGGCCATGGCCGGCCCGTCGTATTGATACGACAGATTTTGCAGGAAGAACGGGTTGTACCAGAACCCGAGCACCACCAGGCAATGGGTCAGGGTCGGTTCGGCGAAGTAGTGGAAGGTCAGGCGGGTCAATGCCCACGATATGGCCAGGATGGCGATCAGCAAGGGTAAGGGGAAAATGTTCGGCGCCGCACCGCTGAAAGTCAGCCAGTTGTAGAACAGCTGGGTGAACAAGCGGCCCTCCTCCGACCAGCCCATGCCGGCGGCCAGGGAACGCCAACTGTCATCGATGTAGGGATAGTCCGCAAGGATCAACGGCAGGACGTAGGCAAAGGTCGCCAATAGAAAACACAGCCAGACCCGTCGACCGCCGAGTTCTCTGTCGAGCCAATCGCCCATCCGCATGTCGATGCCCCTTCGGGTTACTGCATTCAACCCGTGAAGCTTTGATCGCGGCGCCGGGCATTCATCACCGCGTTTAAGACGGACGGTGACAGCAGGCAATATCCCGTAATATCCCGACTTTGCAATTACTCGCCAATCACGCCACCCTGCGCGCCGCCCATTCGCGGCGCGCAACCTTTTGTGCCGCGTAGTACTCCTTTTCAACACCCGTTCAAGAGCCCTCAGTCATGACGTCTGAACGCGATCACCGCATCGACTTTTTTCGAGGCCTGGCCCTGATCTTCATTTTCTGGGATCACGTGCCGCACAACCCCCTCGGCCAAATCACCCCGCGTAACTTCGGTTTCAGCGATGCCGCGGAGATTTTCGTGTTTCTCGCCGGGTACGCGGCGGTGCTGGCCTACGGCAAGATTCTCCAGCGTGACGGTTATCTGGTCGCCTGCCTGAAAATCCTGCGCCGCACCTGGGTGCTGTACGTGGTGCATATCTTTTTGCTGGCGATGCTGATGGGCATCGTGTTCTTCGCCAACAGCCACGTGGAAACCCGTGACCTGGTGGAAGAAATGGGCATGCATCACTTCATCACCAACCCCCAGCAGGCGCTGACGGATGAGTTGCTGTTGCGCTTCAAACCCAACCTCATGGACCCGTTGCCGCTGTACATCGTGCTGCTGGCGGGTCTGCCGTTGGTGCTGCCCCTGCTGCTGCGCAAGGCATGGGCGGTGGTGGCGGTGTCGTTAACGGTGTACCTGCTGGCGCCGTGGTTCGGCTGGAACCTGGCCGCCATCAAGGATGGCGTGTGGTACTTCAACCCGGTGGTCTGGCAACTGTTGTTTGTGCTCGGTGGCGCCGCCGCTGTGCATGGGCAGCGCCCGGGACAGCCCGATACTCGACCGCTGCTACGCCAGCCGTTGTTTGTCAGCGCAGCGGTGTACGCGGTGCTCGCCGGGGTGATTACGATCACCTGGCGCTGGCCGGAAATTCACGACGCCGTGATGCCGGCGTGGCTGAGCAACCTGCTGTACCCGATCAGCAAGACCGACCTGTCGCCGGTGCGATTGCTGCATTTCCTGGCCCTGGCCTACGTCACCGCCAAGCTGTGGCCCGACAACGGCTGGACCCGAAACTGGCTGGCGCAGCAGAGTTGCCGCATGGGTCGTTACTCGCTGGAAATCTTCTGCCTGGGCGTGCTGTTGGCGCCGTTGGCGGACATGGTCAATGCCATGACCGACGATGCGTTTGCCATGCAGATCTTCACCGCGCTGGTGGGGGCCGGGTTGATGGCGTTGTTGGGGGCCTGGCTGGATTTCAACAAGCGCCTGACCCGGCCGGTGCAAGCGGTAGCAGTCAATTGAGTTACACCGTGCTTTTGTGGCGAGGGAGCTTGCTCCCGCTCGGCTGCGAAGCAGTCGCAAACCGATGAATGCGATACACCTGAACGACTGCGGTGGCCGTATTTAGGGCCGCTGCGCGCCCCAGCGCGAGCAAGCTCGCTCGCCACAGGGAAAGCGTGCCAAACAAAAAGCCCCGGCCAATGGACCGGGGCTTTTGCCTTTCAGGCGTTACAACTCAAGAAGCCGAACGCACCGCACCTTGCGCCACATTGGTCGGCTGCAGCTTGAACACGTAGAACAACACCGTCAGCAGCACCAGGAACGCCGGGCCCACGTACAGCGCCACCCGAGTGTCCGGGAAGTACGCCATCAGCCCCACCACCAGCACCAGGAACGCCAGCGCCAGGTACGAGCTGACCGGGTACAGCCACATTTTGTATTTCAGCCCGGCCCGTTCGCTGGCGCTCAGGCCTTTGCGGAATTTGAGCTGGGCCAGCAGGATCATCACCCAGGTCCAGATCGCGCCGAAGGTGGCAATCGCCGTCACCCAGACGAAGACTTTCTCCGGAACCATGTAATTGAGCAGCACGCCCAGCAACAGCACGAAGATCGACAACAGCAACGCGCGACGGGGCACGCCGTTGCTGGATGTGGTGGCGAAACCGGCCGGGGCCTGGCCGTTCTGCGCCAGGCTGTAGAGCATGCGCCCGGTGCTGAAGATGCCGCCGTTGCACGACGACAACGCCGCAGTAATCACCACGAAGTTGATGATGCCGGCGGCGGTCTTGATGCCAAGACGCTCGAAGGTCATCACGAACGGACTGCCCTGGGTGCCGATTTCATTCCACGGGTAGATCGACAGAATCACGAACAACGCGCCGACGTAGAACAACAGGATCCGCCAGAACACCGAGCCGATCGCGTTGGGAATGGTCTTCTGCGGGTTCTTCGCTTCGCCGGCGGTCAGGCCGATCATCTCGACGCCGAGGTAGGCGAACATCACCATTTGCAGGGACATCAACACGCCTTGCACGCCATTGGGCATGAAGCCGCCATGGGCCCACAGATTGGAAATCCCCAGGGCCACGCCGTCGTTGCCGAAGCCGAACGCGATCACGCCGATACCGCCGATCACCATTGCAATGATGGTGACGATCTTGATCAGGGCGAACCAGAATTCGAATTCACCGAAGGCTTTGACCGCGATCAGATTGATGGTGCCCATGCTGATCAACGCCGACAGCGCCCAGATCCAGCGCGGCACGTCGGGGAACCAGACGCCCATGTACACCGCCACCGCCGTGATTTCCGCGACGCAGGTCACCAGCCACAGAAACCAGTAATTCCAACCGGTCAGGAAACCGGCCAAGGGGCCGAGGTAGTCTTGGGCATAGCGGCTGAAGGAGCCGGCGACCGGGTTGTGCACGGCCATCTCGCCGAGGGCACGCATGATCACCAGGATCGCCAGACCGCCAATGATGTAGGACAGCATGATCGCCGGGCCGGCCATTTCGATGGCCTTGGCCGAACCGAGGAACAGGCCGACACCGATACAGGCGCCGAGCGCCATCAGGCGAATATGCCGTTCGCCCAGTTCGCGTTTAAGCGGGCCGCCCTGAGCGGTCTCGCCTTGGGGCAGATGATTGCCTGCTGGCATAGGGGTACAACCTCGTCTTGTTATTGGATATGACCACCGAGCATCGAAGCGCCGACCGATAAGCCGTTGCTTGCCTGAAACCGGGCCTGCCTTTTGGGCAAACCCGTCTTGTAGGACAAAACCTGCAAGATCAGCGGGGCGTGCAGTATAAAAAGCTTCCGACAGGGTTTTTCACTCTATAAACCACAACATTCAGCCAGAACTCTCGCTAAAAGCCCGGTTTACGGAGGGGCATTAACTGGCTTTTGCCGCAATAGCCATCGTGAAAAACGGCGGTGAGTATTGCACAGCATTGGTGCATCGTCATGGGTCGACCTTAGTCGGGTTTACTCCTTTAAAGCTCTAACACGGCTATCACAGAGGATGAGTCCCTGTGGCGAGGGAGCTTGCTCCCGCTCGACTGCGCAGCAGGCGCCAACCCTTCAATGAGTTTTGCCTGACACACCGCGGTGGATGGTTTTGGGCTGCTTCGCAGCCTAGCGCGAGCAAGCTCGCTCGCCACAGGGGGACAGTGTTCGACTGAATAACCTTGCTGACAGGCATCCGATCCTGGTTTCGAGCAAAACTCCAAACCTCACCGCTCATTGTGGCGAGGGAGCTTGCTCCCGCTCGACTGCGCAGCAGGCGCCAACCCTTCAATGAGTTTTGCCTGACACGCCGCGGTGGCTGTTTTTTGGGCTGCTTCGCAGCCCAGCGCGAGCAAGCTCGCTCGCCACAGGGGGACAGTGTTCGACTGAATAACCTTGCTGGCAGGCATCCGATCCTGGCTTCGAGCAAAACTTCCAAACCTCACCGCTCATTGTGGCGAGGGAGCTTGCTCCCGCTCGACTGCGCAGCAGGCGCCAACCCTTCAATGAGTTTTGCCTGACACACCGCGGTGGCTGGTTTTGGGCTGCTTCGCAGCCTAGCGCGAGCAAGCTCGCTCGCCACAGGGGGACAGTGTTCGACTGAATAACCTTGCTGACAGGCATCCGATCCTGGTTTCGAGCAAAACTTCCAAACCTCACCGCTCATTGTGGCGAGGGAGCTTGCTCCCGCTCGACTGCGCAGCAGGCGCCAACCCTTCAATGAGTTTTGCCTGACACGCCGCGGTGGCTGTTTTTTGGGCTGCTTCGCAGCCCAGCGCGAGCAAGCTCGCTCGCCACAGTTGCTGGTCGCCACATTGAGTCCTTCAACCGATTCGGAATTCTCATACAGCAGTTGCCGGCTCAAGTAGGAAGCTGGCGGGCTAGGGTCATTTCAGATCAAGGCAAAAGGACGCAATGGAATGCAAAAACATCCAAATTCCCATCGGCTACGTCATGGACGATATTCAGAACAAGGGCGAGGCTATCTGATCACGGCCGTCGTATATCAACGTCGTAAGGTTTTCACTGATTGGCGATTGGGACGACTCTTAGTGGCTGAATTCAGGCGAGCCCATGAACAACAATGGGTCAATTCGATTGCCTGGGTCATCATGCCGGACCACTTTCATTGGCTGGTACAACTTGAGCAGCGTTCCCTGGCGCAACTCATGCAAGCTATAAAATCCCGCAGCACATTGAGCATTAACCGAGCATCAGGCACTCAGGGGGCTTTTTGGCAAAGCGGCTATCACGACCGCGCTATCCGCGATGGTGAAGAACTTCTGCCATTTGCTCATTACATCCTCGCCAATCCGGTACGTGCAGGGCTTGTTGAGGAAATCGGCGACTATCCGCTTTGGGATGCTTACTGGCTTTGATAGAACCTCTGAGGCTCCGTGGCGAGGGAGCTTGCTCCCGCTTGAGTGCACAGCGCTCATACAAAGGGTCTGCTGCGCAGCCCAGCGCGAGCAAGCTCGCTCGCCACAGGGGGGCAGTGTTCGACTGAATGGCTTTGGTGGCCGGCATCCGATCCTGGTTTCGAGCAAAACTTCCAAACCTCATCGCTCATTGTGGCGAGGGAGCTTGCTCCCGTTTGAGTGCGCAGCGCTCATACAAAGGGTCTGCTGCGCAGCCCAGCGCGAGCAAGCTCTCTCGCCACAGGGGGCAGTGTTCGACTGAATGGCTTTGGCGGCCGGCATCCGATCCTGGTTCCGAGCAAAACTTCCAAACCTCACCGCTCATTGTGGCGAGGGAGCTTGCTCCCGCTTCAGAACGCAGCGCTCATACAAAGGGTCTGCTGCACAGCCCAGCGCGAGCAAGCTCGCTCGCCACAGGGGGCAGTGTTCGACTGAATGGCTTTGGTGGCCGGCATCCGATCCTGGTTTCGAGCAAAACTTCCAAACCTCACCGCTCATTGTGGCGAGGGAGCTTGCTCCCGCTTGAGTGCGCAGCGCTCATACAAAGGGTCTGCTGCGCAGCCCAGCGCGAGCAAGCTCGCTCGCCACAGGGGGCAGTGTTCGACTGAATGGCTTTGGTGGCCGGCATCCGATCCTGGTTTCGAGCAAAACTTCCAAACCTCACCGCTCATTGTGGCGAGGGAGCTTGCTCCCGCTTGAGTGCGCAGCGCTCATACAAAGGGTCTGCTGCGCAGCCCAGTGCGAGCAAGCTCACTCGCCACAGGGTAGTGTTCGACTTAATAACTTCGTTCCCCGTGACAACAACCATCCATACGATTTCGAAATTTCTCTATTCACAATTTTTTCACCATCGCCAACCACCGTCTAAGCTTCAGACAAGTCCGATCAATCTGCGTGAATGGATCAGTCGACTATGGGCGCGTTATGGCAAAGCGATTCGAGTAAAACCGTGGTTCCGACTGAACGTGTGGATGATGCGCCTTTACCTGAAAAACCCCGTCGCTCCAAGCACGGCTGGAAGGCGTTCTGGTTGTTGTTGCTGATTATCCTGGTGGTGCTGGGCCTGGCCGCTGCCAAGGAAATGCGCACGTCGAAGTTTCAGGCCCGGGAAGTCAGCAAATTTGCCGCGTCCCTGAGTTATGAGGTGCAACCCGGTCCGAGCGATGCGATTCGCTACCCCGGTGCCGGTCCGTTCGACTTGCGTCTGGGCTACAGCGCCATGGGGGATTTTCTGCCTCGGCTGCTCAAGCGCAACTATGTGATTGCCGCGCAAGCCCGTTTTTCCCCGGCGTTGATGAACTACACCGACAAGGGCTTTTTCGTGCCCTATTCGGAGAAGATCCAGGCCGGGCTGACGATCACCGATTGCCGCGCGGCGCCGTTGTATCAGTTCAATTACCCGCAGCAGCTCTACTCCAGTTTCGAGTCGATTCCACCGGTGGTGGTCAACAGCTTGCTGTTCATCGAGAACCGTTTCCTGCTCGATCCCAAACAGCCCCTGGCCAACCCCGCCGTGGACTGGCCGCGCTTCGGCATGGCCGCATGGTCCCAGGTGGCCAAGTTGATGCATCTGCCGGGGCAGTCGGCCGGCGGCAGTACCCTGGCGACGCAGCTGGAGAAGTACCGCCATTCCCCCGATGGCTTGACCGTGTCCGGCGCGGAGAAGATCCGGCAGATGATTTCCGCCAGCGTGCGGGCTTATCAGCCAGGGCCGCAAACCCTGGAAGTGCGGCAGAACGTGGTGCGTGATTACCTCAACAGCGTGCCGCTGTCGGCCGTCCCCGGCCACGGTGAAGTGCATGGCATGGCCGAAGGTTTGCGGGTCTGGTACGGCGCCGATTTCAACAAGGCCAATGAAACCCTGGCCAGCACCGCCACGGATCCAAAAACCATGGCCGCCAAAGGCCTGGCCCTGCGGGAAATGCTGTCGCTGATGATCGCCCAGCGTCGCCCTTCCCACTACCTGACCAAGGGTCACGAAGAACTGGCCGACCTCACCGACAGCCACATTCGCCTGCTCGCCCTGAACAATGTCATCGATGCACCACTGGCCGCCTCGGCGCTGGCCAGTCAAGTGACGTACCGCGACTGGCAGACCCAGCCGACCCTCCAGCCGATCGAAACCAACAAAGGCATCAGCACCGCCCGCAGCCGATTGGCGTCGATGCTCAACCGTCCGCTGTATGACCTCGACCGCCTCGACCTGTCGGCCACCAGCACCTTGCAAAGTGACTTGCAGGCCCAGGCCACCGAATACCTCAAGCACCTGGCCGACCCGGTGTTCGCCGGGCAGATCGGCCTGATCGGCGAACGCTTGCTGACCCCCACGAGCACCCAGGCGGTGCGCTACAGCTTTACCCTGTTCGAGCTGACCCCGGACGGCTCCCGCGTGCGGGTGCAGACCGACAGCACCGACCAACCGTTCGACATCAACGAAGGCAGCAAACTGGAACTGGGCTCCACCGCCAAGATGCGGGTGCTGACCACCTACTTGCAGATCATCTCCGAGCTGCACGACAAGTACGGCGACAAGACCGTGGCCGAGCTGAAGAAAACCGACGTGCCGGATCAGGATCGCCTGACCCGCTGGGTGGTCGATTACCTGATCCAGAACACCGACCGCAGCCTGCCGAAAATGCTCGGCGCCGCCCTTGACCGCAAATACTCGGCCAGCCCCGGCGAGGCGTTTTTCACCGGTGGCGGGTTGCACGTGTTCCACAACTTCCGCAACGAAGACAACGGCCGCATGCCGACCCTGCGCGATGCCATCCGCGAGTCGATCAACCTGCCGTTCATTCGGCTGATGCGCGACATCGTGCGCTACACCACCTATTCCGGGCCCAACAGCAGCGCCGAACTGCTCAAGGACGACCGCGACCCACGCCGTCAGGAATACCTGGCGTCGTTCGCCGACAAGGAAGGCACGTCGTTCCTGCTCAAGTTCTGGAAAAAGTACAGAAACAAGGACACTGACGCGCGCCTGGAAACCTTCCTCGACAGCATGCGCCCGACCCCGATTCGCATGGCCGCCGTGCACCGTTACCTCTACCCGGACGCCGAGCAAGCCGCCTTCAACACCTTCGTGCGCGTGCACCTCAAAGGCGCCAAAGTCACGGAAAAACTCACCGACGAACGCCTGGAACGGCTCTACCTGAGTTACGGCCCCGGCTCGTATGACCTGCCGGACCAGGGTTTCATCGCCAAGGTCCACCCGCTGGACCTGTGGCTGATCGGCTACCTGCTGGGCCACCCCGACGCCAAGTGGAGCGAGATCGTCAAGGCCAGCCAGTTCGAACGCCAGGAAGTTTATAGCTGGCTGTTCAAGAGCAAACACAAAGGCGCCCGGGACAGCCGCATCCGCACCATGCTCGAGATCGAGGCGTTCCTCGACATTCACCAGCGCTGGCAGAAAGTCGGCTACCCGTTCGATCACCTGGTGCCGTCACTGGCCACCGCCATCGGCAGCTCCGGCGACCGCCCCGCCGCGTTAGCCGAGCTGATCGGCACCATCCTCAACGACGGCATCCGCATGCCGACCCTGCGCATCGACAGTCTGCATTTTGCGGCCAACACACCGTATGAAACCCAGGTGATCAACGCCCCCAACGTCGGCAAACGCGTGATGCCTTCAGAAGTCGCTGCGGCCATGCGCGAAGCCTTGTCCCACGTGGTGGATGCCGGTACTGCAAAACGGGTCTCTGGCAGTTTCAAAACCCCGGACGGCACACCGCTGGCCATGGGCGGCAAGACTGGCACCGGGGATAACCGTATCGAAGCGATTGGCTCTGGCGGCAGGATTCTGAGTTCGAAGTCGATCAACCGCACCGCGACCTTCGTCTTCTATATCGGCGAGCATCACTTCGGCACTTTGACCGCGTTCGTGCCGGGTCGCTCGGCGGAACAATTCAAGTTCACCTCGGCGTTGCCCGTGCAAGTGCTCAAGGGCATGGCGCCGATCCTGACCCCGTATTTGCAGCCGGGTCGCAACACGGAGTGCGCGGCGCCGACGATGGCACAACGCTAATGCCGGAGGTCGCCGTGGCGTTTTCCTACGGCGATCACGGCATTGGTTACAAAGGTGGTAATTAATTATTTTCGGCAATCCAATTCCTGATCGTTAACTCGACATTCTTCAACTTCAGGAACAAACATTTAGACTTTTATTCTTCACGCCAGCGGATAGTTTTAGGGCTTCTCCTAACGTGAAGATCATTCAATATGTTTCAGTCACAAACAGTAAACAACTTGGTTGAATCGGACAACTCCGATAACAATAAAGGTCGTCATTACCCCTTCATCAAAGAAACACTCAACAGCGCTTTTACCCAGGCGTCCATTGAAAGAGTGCGGACGTTGGGCAAGGTCCGCCCCGTCCGCGAGTCCTGGTTCAACAGCGCCGACGAAGACCTGGCCAATGCCAACGTGGAATCCTGGACCCGCCAGAATGCGGTGGATCGCCTGCTCACTGTGCTTCAGGACATCCATGCCTTTGCCGAACCTTTGCTCAGGGCTGCACTGCAACGCCAATATGGGCTGAACCTTGATGTACGAGCCACCTGGTTAAATCTGTATATCCCCAAGGAACATCCCTGGTATGTGATTGATACGTCCAAGGGTGTCACCACCCGCAAAGTGTCTTTACTGGATGCGGCACTGCATAACTTCGCAAGTTCCGACACCTTTGAACCTCAATCGGACTTTATTACCCAGCCCGATGAACACGGGCACTTCGAAGTGGTGCCAATCAAACAACAAATGTCGCTCAAACAATTCCAGACACTGTGCCGTGAGTTGAATATCGGCCGCCGTTACCGGCGTCATCTTCAACAGGTCCTGTTGCCGTCCAGCCCGGTGGCCGCAGGGGCCTTGCAACACTTTGTCATCCTCAACCAGAAGGCCGCGTTCAAGGCCGCCTTGCACCTGGCGCTGCAGACCCGTGACATCAGCCCCCAGGCACACCGCGGGTTGCTGGCCGTGCTCCACGGCTTCCCGAACCTGACCCTGGATGGCAATCTCCTGCAAGCCTGCGACCTGCGCCTGATGGACACCACCCTGACCGGCATCCTGATGTTTACCCCGACGCCATCCCCGCACAATCGCGCGTCCAACCGCATGCTGGCGTACGTCCCCCACGACCCGGAGCACCCCCTCAAGGAATACCCGTCGGCGACCGCTTGCATCGTCGAACTCGGTCGCCAACTGCGGGAGAACAAAAGCCTGCCGTCGACCGGGCAGACCTATCGGCAGTTCTTCAGCCAGTTTGTCGACCAGCAACAGCGCGGGCATTTTTTTGCCGGCCTGGAGCAACGCCTGAGCCAGGTCAAATGGCACGAGTTGGCGCCGACCGATCCCGGCCCGAGCTGGCGTGATACACCGGTGCCCCGGCCCAAACTCGAGGCCAGCGCCGTGCCGATCACCGGTGCGCTGTGGGAGCATCGGTACCAGCAGGCACTGAACAAGATCCTCAATGATGGCCGTGAGATCGCGGTCTCCACCGGCGATGCCGACAGCCGCTCGCGCTGGGCCTGGTGGGACAATTTCAAGAAAATGCTCTCGGACATTTTCAACGTCGCGCTGATGGTGGTGGCCCCGTTCGTGCCGGGCCTGGGGGAATTGATGCTGGCCTACACCGCCTATCAACTGACCACGAATGTGATCGAGGGCGTGGTCGACCTGGCTGAAGGCCAATGGACGGAAGCCGCCGAGCATGTGATTGGCGTGGTCACCGATGTCGTTCAACTGGCCGCGTTGGGTGTCGGTGGCGCGGTCGGCGACGTGTTCAAACTCAAACTGTCGCCGCTGATCGAAGGCATGACCCCGGTGCAACTGCCCGGCGGTAAAACCAGGCTGTGGAACCCTGACCTCAGCCCGTATGAACAACAGATCCGCCTGGAGCAGGACTCCAAGCCCAATGACCTGGGCCTGCGCAACATCGAAGGCCAGGACATCCTGCTCCTCGACCAAGGGACCTACCACGTCAAAAAAAACCCCGACACCGGCGAGCATCGCATCCAGCACCCCACTCGTCCCGAGGCCTACGCACCGAAAATCAGCCACAACGGCCACGGCGCCTGGCTGCTCGAAGGGGAAAACCCGCGCACCTGGGACGCCTACACCCTGATGAAACGCCTCGGCCATCGCACCGATGGCTTCAACGCCGACCAACTGGAGAACATCCGCCGGGTCAGTGGCACGGACGAAGGGGTGCTGCGCCGCATGCATGTCGAGCAGACCCCGCCACCGTTGCTGCTGGACGACACCCTCAAGCGCTACCAGGCCATCAAGGATATCGCCGTGGTCCGCGAGCAAATTCGCTCGGGGTCGGCCATGGAACCCTCGTCCTACTGGTTCGAACAATTGGTCACTGAACTGCCCGGCTGGCCGGCGGACTACGCGCTGAACGTCTACGAACGCTCCAACCTGACCGGCATGTTCCGCGCCTATGGCAGCGCCCCGGCAACCGCGCGCCGGACGCTGAACCTCAGCCTCGCCGAGGTGATGGCCGGCAGGCTCCCGGAGCGGGTCGCGGGCTTTCTGGACGAGGCGCAACTGGCCCGTTTGCTCGGTGCACACTTGCCCGCCGATGCGCGGGTACAAGCATTGCGTGATCGCTTGATTGCGCGGGTGAATGAGCGCAAGGCCGACCTCGCGGACTACCTGTACCGCGCCAGGGCCATCAGCCAGGACGCCAAGGTCTTGCGCTTGCAACAGCAATACCCGGACTTGCCGACGGACGTCGCCGAAACCCTGTTGGCCGGCGCCGGCAGCAGCGAACTGGCGACACTCGCCGAACCGCAGCGCATCCCCCTGCGCCTCCGGGGCCTGGCGCGTGAATGCGCGTTTGAAACCCGCACGGCGCGGGCCTTTGAAGGTTTCTACCAGCGCGACCGCGTGACCATCGACACCGAACGCCTGGCCCTGAACGTGCTGCGGCTCAACAGCGACACCTTCAACGGATTGCGCATCGAGGTGCGTGACGGCACCTTCGACGGCCCGTTGCGCTGCCGGGTCGGCGCCGATGAGGCCGCGAGCGTCACAGTGCTGGTGCGTGATGAACACGGACGCTACGAGGTGCGTGACCACGAAAACCGCCCGTTGCATCCTGCCTTCAATCTGTACGAGGCGATTCTGCGCGCCATGCCTGAAACGTCGCGCCTGGAACTCGGCTACCGCCCCGGCGAGGGCGCCTGGTTCAAGGAATGGCTGATGGTCAAGGCCGAGCCACCGGCCGCACGGCGCACCGCGTTGCTGGAGCCGCCGATCCGGCCGGTGGCCCAGCGCGAGACCCTGCTGCTGTTGCGCGGCCCTGCACTGTCCCGGGAAGCCAGGACGGTTGGGCAACGGGTGCTGGATCTGTATCCGCATTTCAGCGAACAGGACGTGGAAGTCTTTCTCCACTCGTTGCCCCGTGATGCCGACCCCGTCCAGGTGCTCAAGGCCCTGGAGAAGGAATTGAACAAGTTGCGCAACGTGCTCAGCACCTGGCAGGAACAGGTGGCGGTGTCCCTGCCCGACGAGGCCGCCATTGCGCCCGATGCCGTCAGGCATGTGGCCGACCGCCTGGTGGAATGCTTCGAGCGAAAACCCCGGGTGTTCGATGAACGCAGTACGTCGCTGAGCGGCGGTTATGCGCTGGACCTGTCCAGCGATCTGCGGCGCTACAACCTGGAACGCTGGTGGAAAAAACTGCCGGACATCAGGCCCTGGCTCGAGCAGATCACCACGCTGAATCTCGATGGCATGGATTTCTCGCTGCGCTCGGACGGGATGTTGCGCAACTTCACCCAACTGCGCCAGTTCAGCGCGCGCCGCTGCGGCCTGACGGGCCTGCCGGCCGGAGTCGGAAAGATGTCCGGCCTCGAAACCCTGCGCCTGAGCGACAACCGCATCCGCCTGACCGAGGAGGCCGTGGCGCAACTGGCCAACCTGACCCGCCTGCAAACCCTGCGCCTGGAATACAACGTGCTGGGCCTGCCACCGAACGTCCAGCGCATGCCGCGCCTGAAGGTCCTCAACCTCGCCTACACGGGCCTCGCCACCTGGCCCGAGGGCTTGCTGAGCCGGCCGCGTCCCCGGGGCTTTTTCCTCGACCTGTCGGGTAACCCGATCAATACCGTTCCCCGGGCCATACGCGGCTCGAGCAATGCGTGGACGGTCGCCCGGACGCGACTGGACGCCCGCCAATTGCTCGACGCCCATCGTCAGACGTTTTATTCGTACCGCCGCTCGGTGGGCCTGCACCGGGAGAACATCTACGAACCGCTGGCGCAACGGGCGCGGGACAAATGGCCGCTCAATGACGACACCTCACTGTGGGGCAACCGTTCCCCTGGCCTGGGCACCTGGCGCGCCGAAGCCTGGGACCACTTGATGAACGAAGCCAACAGCGAAGGGTTTTTCCGGCTCATCGATAGCCTGACCACCTCCGCCGATTACCGGGCCGGCGGCTGGGTGCGGGAACAACTGTCGCGCCGGGTCTGGGAACTGATCGATGCCATGGACCTGGACACGCCCTTGCGCGAAAAGCTGTTCCGCACCGCTGAAAACCCGGAAAACTGCGCGGATGCCCGCTCCGAGCTGTTCAACAGCATGGGGGTGCAGGCGCTGGTGTCCCAGGCTTACGCCTATTCGACGTCGGCGATTGAACTGGAGCCGCGGCTGGTGAAATTGGCCAAAGGTGCGACGCGCCTGGACCGGGTCAACGACATCGCCCGGGCCGATTCCCTGTCGCGCCCCAGCCGGGCCGAAGAGGTGGAAATCTACCTGGCGTATCAAACATCACTGGCGCGACGCCTGGACCTGCCCTGGCAGTCCGACTCCATGCTCTACCGAACTGTCGCGGCGGTGCCGGACGAGGCCATCGACCGGGCCTATGCCACCGTGCTGGAACTGGAGAGCGGCGACGGGCTGGTCAATGGCATGCTCGAACAACCGTTCTGGGAAAACTATTTGCGAGAGACCTACCCCGAGCAATGGCTGGCCAACGACCAGGATTTTGATCAGCAGCTGGACGCTCTGGAAGAACAGCGCAACGCCACCGGCAGCCAGCCAGCGATGAGTGATCAGACCTACACGACCCGGCTCAATGAGTTGACTTACAACCGACTGACACTGGGCCGCCACCTGACCCGCGAGCTGCTGAAAAAGCAGGGGCTGGAGGCATAAAGCCGATCGGCCAAGCCTGACACCGAACTTGTGGCCAGGGGGCTTGCTGTGGCGAGGGGGCTTGCCCCCGCTGGGCTGCGAAGCGGCCCCTCTCTTTTGCCGGAGAAAGGAGGGGACTGCTGTGCAGTTCAACGGGGGTAAGCCCCCTCGCCACCAGTGCGGTGTCGCGCCTACAGGCTCACACCTCCGAATCCCAAATCACAGTGATGTTGCCCTTGTAGGGCCGCCCCTTGCTGTTGCGGATGAAAAACGCGGTATCACGTTCCGGCACTTCGAAATGCAGGGTTCCCGGCTTTCGATCCACATAGACGCCAGGCTGGAACGTCACCGATTCCTCACGGTTCAACAACAATCGATTGACCGGTTTGCCGCTGCTGTCGGTCAGCCCGTGGGGCAGGCTGACGCTGACGGTGACCAGCCCGGCATACCCCGACTCCCGATCAATGATCCCGCAGCCCTCGCTCAGGTCGAGTTCACATTCCAGTTGCATCTTGAACCGCGATGACGCCGAGATGAGGAAGGTCTGGTCACGCAACAGGCGCGTGGGTGGCCGTGCCTGATCGAGCCAACTGCTCCACCCGCCCTTGGGTTCCAGGAGGATTTGAGTACCGCCGGGCGGAAGGTCGACTTTGAGGGTGTGTTGCACATCGAGGACGAAGTCCAGGGTCAGGTTGCTGTCAGTGGGTTGCATGTTGCCGATGTTGAAATCCCCGCCGGGACCGATCTGGTAGTTGATCGACCCGGTATAGAGCCCGCTGGACATGCCCAACGGGTTGGGCGTGCGCAGTTCGTAGGCGAAATCCAGGGTGTCGAAATACATGGCGGGAATCCGGAACGCCGCCACTTTTGTGCAGTTGGCTTCTACGGGGGTTTTCCAGAAAAAACGGTAGGTGGTGTCGCTGTAAGCACCTACACCACTGTACGTACAGGGCGGCGATGCATAAACCCAACTGCTCATCTGCCCGCCCCAGAGTTGCTGGTGCCCTGCGACCGCGGTCGCGGCTCCCGTGAGGTTCATTGCCGTGTCACTCAGCACGTAATCGGAACCTATACCGCTGATGCGCACTTCAACGGTTTCTGTTTCCTGAGTGTCCCGGTTGGTCACCGTCAATCGGCGCCAGCCAGCCGGCACCTTGATCGGTACCTCCGACCCCGGGGCAATGTCAGTACGCGGGTGGAAGCGCTCCGGCAGCCGGATACTGAACATGTCCTGTTGTGTGCACTCCTGCGGGTAACTGGCGCAGTAACCGCTGTTCGGTGTCTGGTTGATAAACACGTTTTTTTGCGGCTGCGACGAATCCGGCGTGAACAGCGCCCGGATCTCCTGATTGACCGCCAGCGCCGAAGGCGCAACCAGCATCAGTGCCAGTCCGTAGATAGACATTTTCATGGGTTTCAACCTGCCTTCAGATCAGTCGATGTGACATCAGCCAAAAGCCGCAGCACCGCCCCTTGCGGGTCTACCCACCCGGTGCCTTGGCGTTGAACAACAGCAACACATTGCCGTAGTAATCGCCGGGGCGATAACCGCCCGCCGGCAACTGCGGCTCGATTTCCAGCAAGACCCGCGAGCCCACCGCCGCATCGGCGGCGGACACCACTAGCCGGGGTTCGACGGCGTGACTCAGCTCGACGCCATTGAAGCTGACCCGCAATTGGATATCGTCCGCCGGGTAGCCGTTGCTGAGGTAGGGCTGCAACTCCAGGCGCGCTTCGATCGCGCTGGTGTCGTGGCGCACATCAAAATATTTGCGCAGGCTGCCCAGCCGGGAAGTCTCCCTGAGCCAGGGCAGGATCTGCTCGCGGTGAATCCAGTCCGATTGCGCCGGCGTCACATAAAACGAACGCGTCGGCACTGTCAGGCTGACTTCGAACGTGTGCTCCTCGCGCGCCGCCAGTGCCGAAAGACTCATCAGCCCCGTGGCCGCCATCAACGCCGCAACCGTGCATTGCTTGATCATGTTTTGTTACCCACAAAGATTTAACACTGCAGCCCGCGCCCACATGAACCGAGTTTCACCGACTGACATCAGCCTTACCGACTGGCAATTTTCAGCGACTTCTTGCTGTCGCCTTCGATCACCATGAAGCGGTATTCACGTCCCTTCTCTTTATCGAAACCAAAGGACCTGCCCGCCAACACGTGGTGCTTGGTGGTCGGCCCGCAGTCGTTTTCCTTGCTCAGCGAGCAGCTCTTGAACTCGTCGACCACCAGCACGGTATTGCCGTTGTTGCGCAGTTCATAACGGCTGGCGGTGTCATTGACGGCCGTGTCGTAGCGGGCATTTTGCGGGCGCACGAAAAAGATCGTGCCGAACCCGGTCATCACGTTGACCCCCGCCGACAGGCTCTTTTTGTAGTCGTCGCGCTCCTCGCTACTGATCACGAAATCGTCTTCTTTCTCCGGCACCACGGGGATGAAACGCACACGGAAGTAACGCTCGACATCACGCTCGCCCATGTACAGCAAACGCGTGCCCTGCATGCCTTGGGCCGGCACGATCAAGCGTGCCGGGCTGGCCATGATGCCCTTGCGCGAGGTGCCGTCCGCCGAGCTTTCGACCGGGATTTCGCGGGACGTACCGTCGGCGTCGTAGACGATTTCCAGGACATTGATCTTGACGAACGCGGTGCTGTCGCCGCTGTTGAACACCCGTTTCAGGTAGGTGCTTTTATCGCCATCCAGGTAGTCGTAGACCGTGCCGACATTGATCTGCGGGCCGGCCTGCACCGCCAGGGAAAATGTACCGAGCAACCCCATCAACAACAGAAATCTCATTGCTTTGCGCCTCTTGAAAAATACCTGCGGGCTGACCCGGACGGTCAGACTTCCGAATCCCAGATCACGGTGATGTTGCCCTTGTAGGGCCGCCCCTTGCTGTTGCGCACAAAAAACGCGGTTTCGCGTTCCGCCACGTCGAAATGCAGGGTTCCCGGTTTTCGATCCACGTAGACACCGGGCTGGAACGTGGCCGAGTCCTCGCGGTTCAACGGCACGCGCATGGCCGGTTTGCCGCCGCTGTCGGTCAACCCGTGGGGCAGGCTGACGCTGACGTTGACCAGCCCGGCGTAACCCGACTCACGATCGATGATCCCGCAGCCGTCGGTCAGGTCGAGCTCGCATTCCAGTGACATCTTGAAGCGCGATGACGCCGAGATAAGGAAGGTCTGGTCACGCAACAGGCGGGTCGGCGGACGACCCTGATCGAGCCAGCTGCTCCACCCGCCCTGGGGTTCCAGGACGATGTGATTGCCGCCGGGCGGAATATCGACTTTCAGGGTGTGTTGCACATCGAGCACGAAGTCCAGCGTCAGGTTGCTGTCATTGGCGACCATGTCGCCAATGTTGAAATCCCTGGCCGCGCCGTTGAGCAGGTAATTGATCGACCCGGTGTAGAGCCCGCTGGACATGCCCAGCGGGTTGGGCGTGCGCAGTTCGTAGGCAAAATCCAGGGTGTCGAATGACATGAACGGGATTCGAAACGACGTGACTTTGGTGCAGTCGCCTTCGCTCGGGGTTTTCCAGAAAAACCGATAGGTATTGGGGCCGTAGGCACCGACACCGCTGTAGAGGCAATTGGCCGGTGCATAAACCCAACTCAGTCCACCCCAGAGCTTTCGGTGCCCTTCGAGGATGTCGGTTTCCCCCGTCAGACTGGCGGCGGTATTGCTCAGGACGTAATTGGAACCAATGCCGCTGATGCGCACTTCAACGATTTCCGTTTCCAGGGTGTCGCTGTTGGTCACCGTGATTTGGCGCCAGTAGGCCGGTACGCGGATCGAAACACCCGCCATGGGCAACATGGGGCCCTTGGGGCCGAAATTGATCGGCGCGCGGATGCTGAATGTTTCGTTCATCCTGCACTCGTCCGGGTAGGTGGCGCAGTAACCGCTGTTCGGTGTCTGGTTGATAAAGACATTTTTCTGCGGCTGCGACGGGTCCGGCGTGAACCGCGCCCGGATCTCCTGATTGAACCCCAGCGCAGAAGGCGCGACCAGCGCGAGCGCCAGCCCGTACATACTCATTTTCATAGGTTTCAACCTGCCTTCTGATCGGTCGGCGTGACGTCGGCCAGGGTGTCCGGCGTGCAGCGCAGGTCCCCGATCATCAACACGTTGTTTTCACTGCGATGACGATTGGCATCGAGGCGGAACTGACACAGCAACTGATTGCCCTGGCGCACTTCCAGGGTCGGTGAAGCGGCGTGCATTTCCATGGAAAAGAAGCCGTCGACCTCGGTCACCCCGCGACTGGCGTGGTTGATCACGTGATGGCCCTTGAGCGGCCGGCCCTGGGCATCCACCAGGCGACCGAGCACGGTGAGGGTTTTCATCACCCGCACCTTGCGGTAATCCACGCCGCCCTTGTTCAGGTGATAACGGGTCCGTTGCGGCTCGATGTTGGCGGCCGGCACGTGATTGCCTTCGAAATCGAAACTCACCGAGCTGTTCTGGTACGCCGTGATCGGGATGAAGTTGCGTCCCGGACGCAGGGCCACGCTGCCGCCGCTGAAGTCGTCGGCGCGCAAGGCGATGCCGTCGATGTCCGATTCCACATCGACAATCAACCCGGCGCCGCGCACATCGCTTTGGCTGGTCAAGGCCATTTGCTGGCTGCCGATGACCAGGGTGCTGTCCAGGTTCAAGCCGCCGGTGAAGTTGTTGTTGTAGGAGGAACGCTGGACAAAACCGTCGCCCCGGACTGCCTCGGTGCGGAACGCGGCCAGGCTCGACAAGCCGACGCCGTACGTGTCCGTGAGTGCAGTGACCGAGACGTTTTGCAGCACGTGGTCCTTCAGGTCCTTGCGCCAGCCCAGGGATGCATTGTTATCGCGCCCGCCTTCACGGGCGGTGCGCGAACCGATGCTGCCGGTGATCTGTTGCCCGGGCGCACCCAGCGCCAGGTTGAGGCTCAGATCGACTCCGCGATTGCGATCATCGCCGCTACTGAAACTGCCGGGGCGATCGAACAGCGACAAGCGCCAACTGGCATCACTGCCCCAGAGCACGGTGCGTTGGGTCCAGCCCAGGTCCAGGCCAATCCCCTCGACATTGCCCTCACTGTGGGACACCCGGGCATTGATCGAGCTTTTGCTGCTCAGGCGATGATTGAGCGCCAGGGACGAGTTGCTGGTTTCGCCGATGAACACGTTGCGCTGGCGCACCCGGGTGCCGTCGGGCAGCACATCGTAGATATCCGTGGTGTCGAGCCAGCTGCGGTTATGGCTGATCACCACACTGCCGGAGCCGTAGCTGTACAGGCTTTGCAGATCGACGCCGGTGCCGTGGTCCTCGGTCTGGTAGACGTTGGCATACAGGCTCAGTTGATTGGCCAAGGTCCAGTCGATGGACGTGCCGTACTGCATTTTTTCCCGGATCTGGCGCGCCGACAGCCCGAGAATCACCCGCGGATGCAGCAGGTAATTGACCGAGGCACCGGCCGTGGCACTGCCGCTGGCCTGCTGGTCCCAGTTGCTCAGCAACTTGGTTTCTTCCCCGGCAAACAGGTTATAGCGCCAGCGCTCGTCGAGGTTGCGCCAGTTATTGGGCTTGTAGACCAGCTCCTGGGTGGTGGAGGTCGTCTGGCCGTCTTCGATCAGCCGCACTTCCACTTCGTAGATGCCACCGGGCAACGGCCGGGTGTCGAGGGTCTGCAAACCGGCGGGCACCGATTGGGTATTGATCAGCAAACCCTCGCGATAAATTTCCACCGACGCCTGGCGGTTGGCCGTGACGTAGATCGGATAGATGCTGGGCGCCGGGTTGTTGATCGCCAGGCTGTCGGAGCTGCCATACATGACGCCGACGGTGGTGTCGGGGCTGTTGCCAAACGTGCGCGGTTGGCGGGTCAGCCCTTCGGAATTGGGGGTGAAATAGCCCAGGCGCAGGAACGTGCCCTGCAATTCGCGCTGGGTATAAAGCTCGTGTACCGCGTGGTAAAGCTGATTGTCCGGGCCGCCGAGACGGGCCAGTTGCATATTGAACGTCTGGCTCCAGTTGCCGAGGCTGCCACTGGCTTCCAGGCCGAAGCGTCCGCCCAGGTCCTGGTCCTGACCACCGTTGAGGTTGAGCTGATTGCGCAGCATCAAGCCACTGCTGCCCCCCTCCGGTTGCTCGAAGTACCGCTTGACCTCGGTATCGCGCTCGGCGTTTTCGGTGAGGATCGACAGCAGCGAGTTTTCCAGGTTGTAGTGCACCGCCAGCAGTTGTTCCGGGCATTGCCGGGTGCAACTGCCCAAGGGCACGCCGGGTTTGAGATAGCTCGCCCAGGTTTCACGCTCGGCGGCGTTGAAGCGGCTGTCGCGGGTGTCGGTGAATTCGAGCAGGGTGATTCGGTCATCCCGGGACAGCACGACCATCGCCTCCCCCAGGGGTTGTTGATCGAGTTCCACACGAACCGCCAGCGGCACATCAAAAAAGTGCTCCTCGAATTCCGCCGGCAAGCCCTTGGCCTGTGCCAGCAGACTTCGCGGTGTAGTACCGGAGGAAACCGGAGCCGCCACCGCGCTGGCACAAAACAACAGCGCAAGCGCAGCCGCGATGGGGGTCATCGGGAACATGAACTCATACTCAGATTGCAAACCAATGGAAATCCGACGGGCAGGACACATTGCCCGCCCGCCGGTTGATGCCAAGTAAGGGTAAGTTAGCGAACACCGCCAACTGGAGGGACGGCATCAAAGACCATGGCCACCGAGCCGGTGTAGTCACCCGGTGCGAAAGTTGTACCTTTGGCGCTGATGAGCAGCGGCGCACGGAAGTTCACATCGGACTCGGATTCACCGGCGACCATTTGCGGCGTGGTGGTCAGTTCCTTGCCACTGATTTGAACTTGCAAGTCGATGGTGTTAGCACCGGAATACAGTTTTGGCGCGGTCACGACACTGGCGTGCACCGAACCGTTGTTGTTGCGCATATCAAAGAAACCTTCGATGTTTGCCGGTTTGCCGGTGGTCGGCTGCATGTCCATGCGCTGGTCCTTGTTGACCAGGTCTGGATCGACAGGCACCACGTAGAAACCGTTGGTCGGTACATGGGCGACAATGCTGATCGAGTGACGCGCTTCACCGGCGGCGAATGCCATGGAAGAGGTCAGCGCCAGCAAAGCCAGTGGTGCAGCAACAGTCATTTTCTTGAACATCTTTAAGTACCTGTCTTGTCAATTAAGTGGCTTATTAAAAGTTCAAACCCTGCCATGCCTGCCGGTAGGGGCCTGAACTTTCAACGCCAGCAAATGATCCGCTACCGCCCTCGGAATGTAAGCAAGTAACTTCCGACGGACATGTAGTTAGATGCCCTCGCAACAGGTCGGACAAAAGAACAAAAAAGGCAATTATCGATGGATAACTGTCAGCACTTTCCTACCGACAGTTTTATTAAAAAAACCATACAGCGATATAACGAGTAAATACGGGGCCAACGGCACTTGCGGACTATAAACCGATGAATTAATAGAGTGATAACTTTAACTTTAAAGTTACGCGGCCTTGAGCCACCGAAAAATCGATTTGACGATGCCAGGGCTGACTCGCCAGCCAGGCACCGTTCGTCGGCGTGCGGAAAGGTCTTTCGGAAAAGGTCTTGCGCCGGTCTTAAGATATATCTTAAGTTGTATCTAAATACGACGAGAGCACTGAAAAAATGAGAGACCATCATTCCCACCGCGAACACGGTGACGGCCGCGACGGCTTCGAGAAACGCCCTGGCCGCGAACGCGGCGGACGCGGCCCACGGGTGTTCGCCCCCGGCGATTTGAAATTGCTGCTGCTGGCGCTGATCGCCGAACAGCCGTGCCACGGCTATGACCTGATCCGCCAGATCGAAGGCATGTTCGACGGCGCCTACAGCCCCAGCCCCGGGGTGATCTACCCGACCCTGACCTTCCTCGAAGAAAGCGAAATGATCACCGGCGACGCCGAGGGTGGAAAAAAACGCTACAGCGTGACCGACGCCGGCCGCCAATCTCTGGGCGACCAGGCAATTGCCCTGGAAGGCGTGCGGATGCGCATCGACGTGAGCAAACGTTCCCTGCGCGGCCATGATCGCCCGGCGGAAATCCACGAGGCGGTGCATAACTTGCGTCATGCCCTGCAACTGCATCACGGGCGCTGGAGTGCCGAAGAAATCGTCCGCGTCGCCGCCCTGCTCAATAACACCGCCAAAGCCATCGTCGACGGCCCTGCCGTTCAAGCCGCCCAGGAGAACGCCGAATGAATGTCGTTTTTGAAAACCAGACCATCCATCGCGTGATGCACGAAATCAAACGCCGTCGGCTGGAGGTGTTGCGAGTGGTCGACCTGACCCCGCGCATGCGCCGCATTACCTTGGGCGGGCCGGAGCTGGCGGGCTTCGTCAGCCTCGGCACCGACGATCACGTCAAACTGCTGTTCCCGCAGAACGCAGCGGAAGCGGCGGCACTGGAAACCCTGGTGCTCGGCGCCGGCAAAACCGATCAACCGCTGCCGGCCATGCGCGACTACACGCCCCGGCGCTATGACCTGGACACCCTGGAACTGGACATCGATTTCGTCTTGCACGGCGACGGCCCTGCCTCGACCTGGGCCGAGCAGGCGCAGCCCGGGCAATTCCTGCACATCGGCGGGCCACGGGGCTCGATGATCGTGCCGGACATCTTCGACAGCTACCTGCTGATCGGCGACGAAACCGCCCTGCCCGCCATCGCCCGCCGCCTGGAAGGCCTGGCGCCCAACCGCCGGGCGCTGGTGATCATCGAGGTGGAAAACGGCGGTGAGCAACAGACGCTGGAAAGCCCGGCGCAGGTGAATGTGATCTGGGTGTTGCGCGATAACGGCCAGAACAGCCTGCTGAACGCGGTGAAAGAGTTGCAGGTGCCGAGCGGTAATCTGTATGCGTGGGTGGCGACCGAGACCAAGGTTTCACGGCAGATTCGCCGGGTGCTGCTCGATGAGCATGGGCTGGATGAGCAGTTGGTCAAAGCGGTGGGTTACTGGCGGGCGGATGGCAGCGACGAGCAATAGTTGAACATCTGAGGCAAGCACCTGACCTGTGGCGAGGGAGCTTGCTCCCGCTGGATTGCGCAGCAATCCCTTTCTTTGGGATCAAGAGGGGGGCCGCTTCGCAGCCCAGCGGGAGCAAGCTCCCTCGCCACAAAGGCCCCATGATCAACAGTCTGCGTTCACTTTCGGGCAATGTACCGATCCAGCCCAACCACCAATAACGCAATCACGACAAACCCCACCAATATCCCCCCCGCATTGAGAAACACCTGTGGATAACCCAGGGCGCTCACATCAATGAACGGATACGGGTAAGCACTCAGCACATGCCCGCGCAGCAGCACATAAGCGAAGTACACCAGTGGATAAATCACCCACAGGGCGATATGCGCCAGGCGCAACGTGCCTTTGGGCACGCAGCACCACCAATAAATCAGAAACAGCAGCGGCAGGATGTCGTGCAGCAACTCATCGGCGAGCAGTTGCCAGCCTTCGGGGTGCCAGAGATGGCGCAGCAACAGGCTGTACGCGAGGCCGACCACGGCGATGCTCACGGCGATCCCGCTACTCACCGACGGCTGCAAAAACCAGCGCCGCGCCGCCGACTCCCGCGAGGTCAGTTCGCAGGTCAGCACCACCGCCACCAGGGTATTGGTCAGCACGGTAAAGAAGCTGAAGAAACTCATCAGCCCACCCAACAGACTGGCACCGATTTCCCAGCGGGTGCCGAGTATCAGGTACAGCTGAACGCTCAGGCCAAACCAGCCCAGCACCGCCGCCACGGCAACAAAACGACGCCTCGGGGCAGCTGAAATAAGCATGTTCAGAGCGGACGCTTGGTACGCATCAACTTCACGTACAGGCGTTCGACCTTCTCCCGCGCCCACGGGGTTTTGCGCAGGAAGGTCAGGCTCGACTTGATGCTCGGATCGCTCTTGAAACAGCGAATATCAATGCGCTCGGCCAGCCCCGACCATTCGTAATGTTCAACCAGGGCGTTGAGGATCTGTTCCAGGGTCACGCCGTGCAGCGGGTTGTTGTTCTGTTCGGTCATGCCGGGCCTTTGCGCGAAGAAAGAATAAAGAAGCCGCGCACCTTAGCCGAGGGCTTCGTTGGGTGGAAGGACTGCGTTAACTGTAGGTCAACCACCGTGCTTTTGTAGGAGCCAAGCTTGCTGGCGAAGGCGATCTCAAGGACGCCTTCGCCGGCAAGCCGTGCTCCTACAGTTTTAGCGGGAGACGGCGCGGTTCAGTAAAACCGTCGCGGGTCGGTATCGATCAGGCTTGCCAGTTTGGTCAGGGCAAAGCGCAGTTCGTCCTGGCTGGTGGGCGACATCAGCACCAGCCGCACACTGCGGGTCATCCCCGAACGCTCGGCCTGGAACTGCGTACCGCTGAGCACCAGCACACCATTGGCCCGGGCGAGCATCGTGAATTCGTCGCTGGTCCACGGCTCGGGCAAGGTCAGCCAGACGTGGTAGGCATATGGCTGGGTCCTGAGTTCGAAACCGGCAAAGATTTCCCGGGCAATGGCTTGCCGCGCAGCCGCTTCGTTGCGCTGGATGCGGATCAGTTTCTTGTCCAGGCCTTCGGTGATCACGTTGCTGGCCAGTTGCGCGGTCAGCGGCGATGGCATCCACACGCTGCTGCGCACCATCGAAGTCAGGCGCGACAGCAGTTTCGGCGGGCTATACAGATAGCCGATGCGCAACGCCGGCATGACCGACTTCGACAAGCTGGTCAGGTACACCGAACGCTCCGGGGCAAACGCCGACAAAGGCTTGATCGACGGGTCGGTGGCGAGGAAGCCATAGATGTCATCGTCAAGGATGATGAAGTCGAACTCCTCGGCCAGTGCCGCGATCTGCGCCCGGCGCTGTTGCGACATGATCGCCGCCGTCGGGTTCTGACAGGTCGCCACGCAAACCAGCATCGCCGGTTTCTCCCGCAGGCACAGTTCGCGCAGCGCCTCGGGGATGATCCCTTCGTCGTCCATCGCCACGCCACCCAGGCGTCGCTCCAGACCATGGGCCAGGGAAATGATGCCGGGGTAGCAAAGTTCTTCGCAGAGCACCAGGTCGCCGGCGTTGGTCAGGGCGCTCATCGCGACCATCAAGCCATGCTGCGCGCCTGCGGTGATCACCACTTGCTGCCATTGCGCATCGGGCAACCACTGGCGCAGAAACTGTGCACCCGCCTCGCGATGCGCCGGGTGACCGCCGTCCGGCGCGTAGTCGAGGGCCCGAGCGAAATCAGTGCTCTTGGCCAGGCCGATCAGGGCATCGCGCAGCCAGTATTCCAGGGTTTCGCTGTAGGGCTTGATGATGGACAGGTCGAGTAATGGCGACTGTCCCAGGTTCAGCGTCGTCGGGACGGGGCTGACCGGCAATTCGCTCGGCGCCTGGCTCTGCACATAAGTGCCGCGCCCCACTTCCCCATGGACCAACCCACGCCGATGGGCCTCGCTGTAGGCGCGACTGATGGTGCCCGGCGTGACCTTCAGCGTGGTGGCCAACTCGCGCAGGGTTGGCAGGCGATCGCCCTGGCTCAACACGCCATTGCTGATATCGCGCGCCAACGCATCGGCAATCGACAAATACATCGGCTGGCTGAACTCGCTTAGCTGGGGAACCCACATGAATGATCGCTGCCCATCGTCTTGAAAAAAATCGGAGCATATCACATCGATGTTCGAGCACTTGTGCAGGGATCAATGGTGAACATTGAGTTGATTGAGTCGATCTTTAAATGAAACAGGCGCAGATAATAAAAAATATTCACAAGCTAAAAACATTACAAATCAATCAGTTAAATCCACATGATTCGATATTTTTGCCTGACTTGATTTTTCATCATTGAATCAACTCAATTCATTCAAATACACTCATCGCAAATCGAATCAATCAACTCAATCCCACCCTGATCACTGCGCGCCTCTGCCGCGCCAAGTCGAGACGTCATGCACACACTCAGAAAGGATCTATCCCTGTCAGCGGTCATTGCAGGCTTCATCGCGGTGATCATTTCCTACGCCGGCCCGTTGATCATCGTGTTTCAGGCCGCCAAGGAAGCGCACCTGCCCAACGACATGGTGTCGTCGTGGATCTGGGCGATTTCCATCGGCAGCGGCATCACCGGCCTGTTCCTGAGCTGGCGCCTGCGCATTCCCGTGATCACCGCGTGGTCAACGCCGGGCGCGGCGTTGCTGGTGTCGATGCTGCCCAGCGTCACCCTGCCCCAGGCCATTGGCGCGTATGTGGTGGCTTCGGTGATCATCGCCGTGGTCGGATTGTCCGGGGCGTTCGACAAACTGATGAGTCGCCTGCCCAAAGCCATCGCCGCCGCCATGCTCGCCGGGATTCTGTTTCGCTTCGGCGCCGAGCTGTTCACCTCGATCAAGCTGCAACCGGCGCTGGTGCTGTCGATGATCGCGGCCTACCTGATCTGCAAACGCTTGTCGCCGCGCTACGCGATTCTGTCGGTGCTAATTGTCGGTTGCGCCGTGGCGGCGTCGTTCGGTGAACTCAACAGCGCTTCGATCACCATCGCGGTGGCGCATCCGGTCTTCAGGGCGCCTGAGTGGAGCTGGCACGCGATCATCAACATTGGCCTGCCACTGGCACTGGTGACCCTGACCGGACAGTACGTGCCGGGCATGGCAGTGTTGCGCACCTCGGGCTACAACACCCCGGCGCGCTCGATTATTTCGGTGACCGCAATGGGCTCGATCCTGATGGCGCCGTTCGGCTCCCACGGCTTTAACCTGGCCGCGATTACCGCCGCGATCTGCACCGGTCGCGAAGCCCACGAGGACCGGGACAAGCGCTACATCGCCGGGATTGCCTGCGGGGTGTTCTACATTCTGATGGGCACGTTTGGCGCGACCCTGGCCTCGGTGTTTTCCGCCCTGCCCAAAGAGTTGATCGCCTCCCTCGCCGGACTGGCCTTGTTCGGCGCGATCAGTGCCGGGCTGACCGGAGCGATGGCGGATGAGAAGCAGCGGGAGGCGGCGTTGATTACCTTTCTGGTGACCGCTTCGGGCATGAGTTTCCTCGGGTTGGCTGCGGCGTTCTGGGGTTTGATCTTCGGCCTCGTCGCCCACTTCGTGCTGACCTGGACGCGAGCACGCAAAGTCGCTGCTGTCACCGCGGGCAACTAACCAATACCTGCACACCACAATCCCTGTAGGAGCAAAGCTTGCTCGCGAAAGCGCCGGTTCATTCAACATCAATGTTGAATGCCAGGACGCCTTCGCGAGCAAGCTTCGCTCCTACAAAGGGTATTTTCAGCCTGCGGCGCCCTGTCGCAGACGACTGTTACCAAATCCGAAACGCTGCATGTCAGTAAAAGCGCTTTCTCTCTTTGTCACAGATCATTATCCTGCCGCCCTTAAGCTGAAACGCTTCACTGCCCGCTCCACCTCGTTGCGTTCAGTTCACCCCCCAGTAAAAGATCAAGAATTTCTACTTTATGCCCGACTTTCCATCTCCGCGAGACAGCGCTGTCTGCACCCCTGTGGCCCAGCGAAAAGCCCTGAACCTGATCGGCGGCCTCAGCGCCTTCGGCCTCGCCACCTGCGTTCACGCGGCCCCGGCTTTCGATAGCGAATCGCCGTGGATGCTCGGCGACTGGAACGGCACGCGCACAGAACTTTCGGAAAAAGGCTACGACTTCAAAGTCGATTACACCGGCGAAATGGGCAGCAACCTGCACGGCGGCTATGACCACGACCGCACGGCACGCTACAGCGACCAGTTCGGCCTCGGCACGCACCTGGATCTGCAGAAGATCCTCGGTTGGGACGACGCCGAATTCCAGCTGACCATCACCGAACGCAACGGCAACAACATCAGCAACGACCGGATCAACGACCCACGGGTCGGCGGCTTCACCTCGGCCCAGGAAGTCTGGGGCCGTGGCCAGACCTGGCGCCTGACCCAGATGTGGTACCAGCAGAAATTCTTCGACCAGAAGCTCGACATCAAGGTCGGCCGCTTTGGCGAAGGCGAAGACTTCAACAGCTTCCCCTGCGACTTCCAGAACCTGGCGTTCTGCGGCTCGCAAGTCGGCAACTGGGTCGGAGGCATCTGGTACAACTGGCCAGTCAGCCAGTGGGCGATGCGGGTCAAATATCACCTGACACCGGAGTTGTACGCGCAGGTCGGCGCCTACGAGCAGAACCCGTCGAACCTCGATCGCGGCAATGGCTTCAAGCTCAGCGGCAGCGGCACCCAAGGCGCGATCCTGCCGATTGAACTGGTGTGGACGCCCAAGCTCAACGGCCTGCCCGGCGAGTACCGCGCCGGTTATTACTACAGCAACGCCAAGGCCACTGACGCCTATAAAGACAGCAATGGTCAGCCTGCGGCCCTGAGCGGCGAAGCCTATCGCAGCGCGTCGAGCAAGCATGGCGTGTGGCTCGGTGTGCAACAGCAGATCACCAGCCGCGCCAGCGACAACTCCCGAGGCTTGAGCGTGTTCGCCAACGGCACGATGCACGACAAGAAGACCAACGCCATCGACAACTATGTCCAGGCCGGCGTCGTCTACAAGGGCTTGTTCGATGCTCGCGCCAAGGACGACATCGGTTTCGCCCTGGCCCGCGTCCACGTCAACCCGGCCTATCGCAAGAACGCCGAGGCGACCAACCAGGCCCGCGCCGTTTATGACTACGACGATCCGTCGTTCCTGCCGCCGCAAGACACCGAATACAGCGCCGAACTCTATTACGGCGTGCACGTCACGAATTGGCTGACCGTGCGCCCGAACCTGCAATACATCCGCCACCCCGGTGGCGTGGACAAGGTCGATGACGCGCTGATTGGCGGGATCAAGATCCAATCCTCGTTCTAACCACACCGCAACCCTTGTAGGAGCAAGGCTTGCCCGCGAAGAGGCCATCACATTCAACATTGATGTTGGCTGACACGCCGCCTTCGCGGGCAAGCCTCGCTCCTACAGATTTAACTGAACCATGCCCACGCCAGATCGTCATCTACAGTGAACTTGCGCGGGACTACTTAAACGTCACGGAGAACCACACTATGAGCACTGATGGTGCTTTGAGTCGAAGCCGTCTGCTACCGAGCCTGCTCGGTATCCTGCTTCTGCTAATGGGCCTGGCCATGCTGGCCGGCGGTATCAAGCTGAGCATGCTCGGCGGCTCGCTGTATTACCTGCTGGCCGGTATCGGCATCGCACTGACCGGCGTGCTGTTGATCGCCGCCCGGCGAGCCGCACTGGGCCTGTACGCACTGGTGCTGTTCGCCAGTACCGTGTGGGCGTTGTGGGAAATCGGCCTCGATTGGTGGCAACTGGTGCCGCGCCTGTCGCTGTGGTTTGCGCTGGGTGTGGTCCTGCTGTTGCCGTGGTTCCGCCGACCGTTGCTGCGCGATGGCGCCGCACCGCTGGGCACCGCTGCGTTGAGCGTGGCCGTAGTGCTGGCCGGTGCCACCGCCGTGGCCAGTCAATTCACCCATCCGAATGAAATCTTCGGCGAGTTGGGCCGCGATACCACGGACCTGACCAGCACCGCCCCGGCGATGCCCGACGGCGATTGGCAGGCCTATGGCCGCACCGAATTCGGTGACCGCTACTCGCCGCTGAAGCAGATCACCCCGGCCAACGTCGGTAAGTTGCAGGAAGCCTGGCGCATCCAGACCGGCGACCTGCCGACCGCCGATGACCCGGTGGAGCTGACCAACGAAAACACCCCGCTGAAGGTCAACGGCATGCTCTATGCCTGCACCGCCCACAGCAAAGTGTTGGCGCTGGACCCGGACACCGGCAAGGAACTGTGGCGCTTCGACCCGCAGATCAAGAGCCCGGTGGGCTTCAAGGGCTTCGCCCACATGACGTGCCGTGGCGTCTCTTACTACGACGAGAATGCCTACGCCCAAGCAGGCACTGCCTCGGCCGCCGTCATCTCCGAAGCCGGCAAAGCTGTTGCACAGGCTTGCCCGCGTCGTTTGTACCTGCCGACCGCCGATGCACGCCTGATCGCACTCAATGCCGACACCGGCAAGGTCTGCGAAGGCTTCGGCACCAACGGCGTGGTTGACCTGACCCAAGGCATCGGCCCGTTCACCGCTGGCGGCTACTACGCCACCTCCCCGGCCGCGATTACCCGCGACCTGGTGATCATGGGCGGTCACGTCACCGACAACGAATCGACCAACGAGCCGTCCGGCGTGATTCGCGCGTTCGATGTGCATGACGGTCACCTGGTCTGGAACTGGGACAGCGGCAACCCGGAGGCCACCGAGCCTTTGGCACCGGGCAAAACCTACACCCGCAACTCGCCGAACATGTGGTCCCTGGCCAGCGTCGACGAGAAACTGGGCATGGTCTACCTGCCTCTGGGCAACCAGATGCCTGACCAGTACGGTGGCGACCGCATGCCAGGCGCCGAGAAATTCAGCGCCGGCCTCGTTGCCCTCGATTTGGCCACCGGCAAGGTGCGCTGGAATTACCAGTTCACTCACCATGACCTGTGGGACATGGACGTGGGCAGCCAGCCGACCCTGCTGGACCTGAAAACTGCCGACGGCGTGAAGCCGGCGCTGATCGCGCCGACCAAGCAAGGCAGCCTGTATGTGCTCGACCGTCGCGATGGCACGCCGATTGTGCCGATTCGTGAGATCCCGGTGCCACAAGGCGCGGTCAAGGGCGACCATACCGCCCCGACCCAGGCCCGTTCGGACCTCAACCTGCTGGCCCCGGAACTGACCGAAAAAGCCATGTGGGGCGCCAGCCCGTTCGACCAGATGCTGTGCCGCATCCAATTCAAGGAACTGCGTTACGAAGGCCAGTACACCCCGCCGTCGTTGCAGGGCAGCCTGGTCTATCCGGGTAACGTCGGTGTGTTCAACTGGGGCAGCGTGTCGGTCGACCCGGTCCGCCAACTGCTGTTCACCAGCCCGAACTACATGGCGTTCGTCTCGAAAATGATCCCCCGCGCCGAAGTCGCGGCGGACAGCAAGCGCGAAAGCGAAACGGCTGGCATCCAGCCTAACGCTGGCGCGCCGTACGCCGTGACCATGCACCCGTTCATGTCGCCGTTCGGTGTACCGTGCCAGGCCCCGGCCTGGGGCTATGTCACCGGTATCGACCTGACCACCAACAAAGTGGTGTGGAAGCGCAAAAACGGCACCAGCCGTGACAGTTCGCCAGTGCCTATCGGCCTGCCGATCGGCGTGCCAAGCATGGGTGGCTCGATCGTCACCGCGGGCGGCGTCGGCTTCCTCAGCGGTACCCTCGATCAGTACCTGCGCGCCTATGACGTCAATAGCGGCAAGGAACTGTGGAAGTCGCGCCTGCCGGCCGGCGGCCAAGCCACCCCAATGACCTACACCGGCAAGGACGGCAAACAATACGTATTGCTCGTCGTTGGCGGCCACGGTTCGCTGGGCACCAAGATGGGTGACTATGTGATTGCTTATAAACTGCCGGAATAAGCGTTAGCGGCAGTTAAAAACAGGGCGGTTACCTTCGGTAGCCGCCCTTTTTTGTGCCTGCGGATCCGCTGGTCGGGGCTGGGATGCCGGGGTCAAATCAGGCAAGATCGGGCGTCATGACCGGGACAATGTCCTGTTGAATTGCTGCGTACCCAAGGAGAAATTCCAGGCATGAACCGGCCTCCCCCCTCGCTCGACCTGAGCCTGCTCACCGGCAAAATAACTTTCGACGACCTGTCGATCTTGTCCGACCAGCCCCTCGCCAGCCAGATCGACTCACTCAAGGAAGACCTGCTGCAAGTCGAATACGGCGAGCATCTGCTGCTGGATGTCGGCTGGTATCCCGAGTTCGATAAGGGTGGAGCCTTTCAGGTGGTGGTGATCAAGGATCGGGATTGGGGTCAGCCGCAGTGGACGGGACGGGCGAAAACCCTGGCAGAACTCACCACACGCCTGACCGAAGCACAACGCGAGTTGCACGCATGGCTCGACCGGGAAGACCGCCATGGATAGCCCGACGAAGCAAATTGTCGTCCCGTTAAGTCTGGCAGCCTTGCGGCGCCTGGACTTTGATCAAAGCCTGTCGGGTGACCTCGAAACGTGGACGTTGAGCGCCGAGCACTACCAGCATCTGTGGGATTCAGGCCTGATCCAGCGCCTCAACAAGGTTCTGGGCTGCTTGATCGATGACCATGAAGACGCCAGCATCCAGGGCGTCACCGCGCTTGAAAGGGTTCAGACCCTGTTGGAGCAGTCAGCCCTGCCGGCAGACCTCAAGGCACGCCTCCAGCAGTTGACCAGCCTGGCTCGCCGCAAAGCCACCGGCCTGTTTTTCTACTTTTGATCGCTCGGCCGAAATATTCAGGGACCCATCACCTGTCAAAACCCTGAACACACCCCCTGAAATATCTACTGCCATTGAAACCACCCCCCACCTGCCCCATCTAAGACCCATACCCCATTGCGCAGGTGCCCCATGAGCGACCAGCAAGAATTTCCTGAAGACCCGAGCGACTACGCCGAAACCGACCACATCGAACACCATTCCACCGGCAAAGGCCTTGCCCTGCCTGGCCAAAACCTGCCGGACAAGGTCTACATCATCCCGATCCACAACCGCCCGTTCTTCCCGGCCCAAGTGTTGCCGGTGATCGTCAATGAAGAACCGTGGGCCGAAACACTGGACCTGGTGAGCAAATCCGATCATCACTCCCTGGCCCTGTTCTACATGGACACGCCCCAGGAAGATCCGCGTCATTTCGATACCGGCGCGCTGCCGGAGTACGGCACCCTGGTCAAGGTGCACCACGCCAGTCGTGAAAACGGCAAATTGCAGTTCGTCGCCCAGGGCCTGACCCGGGTGCGCATCAAGACCTGGCTCAAGCACCATCGACCGCCGTACCTGGTGGAAGTCGAATACCCGCACCAGCCCACCGAGCCGACCGACGAGGTCAAGGCCTACGGCATGGCGCTGATCAATGCGATCAAGGAATTGCTGCCGCTCAACCCGCTGTACAGCGAAGAGTTGAAGAACTACCTCAACCGCTTCAGCCCCAACGATCCATCGCCCCTGACCGACTTCGCCGCCGCCCTCACCTCCGCCACCGGTGGCGAGTTGCAGGAAGTGCTCGACTGCGTGCCGATGCTCAAGCGCATGGAAAAAGTCCTGCCGATGCTGCGCAAGGAAGTCGAAGTTGCGCGCCTGCAAAAAGAAATCTCCGCCGAAGTGAACCGCAAGATCGGCGAGCATCAGCGCGAGTTCTTCCTCAAGGAACAGCTCAAGGTCATCCAGCAGGAACTGGGCCTGACCAAGGATGATCGCAGCGCCGACATCGAACAGTTCGAGCAACGCCTGGAAGGCAAGGTCCTGCCGCCCCAGGCGCAAAAACGCATCGAAGAGGAAATGAACAAGCTGTCGATCCTCGAGACCGGTTCGCCGGAGTACGCAGTCACCCGCAACTACCTGGACTGGGCGACCTCGGTGCCGTGGGGCGTGTATGGCGAGGACAAACTCGACCTCAAGCACGCACGCAAGGTGCTGGATAAACACCACGCCGGCCTGGACGACATCAAGGACCGCATCCTCGAATTCCTCGCGGTCGGTGCCTATAAAGGCGAGATCAGCGGCTCCATCGTGCTGCTGGTGGGTCCGCCGGGCGTGGGCAAGACCAGCGTCGGCAAGTCCATCGCCGAATCCCTCGGCCGACCGTTCTACCGCTTCAGCCTCGGCGGCATGCGTGACGAGGCCGAGATCAAGGGCCATCGCCGCACCTACATCGGCGCGCAACCGGGCAAACTCGTGCAGGCGTTGAAAGACGTCGAAGTGATGAACCCGGTGATCATGCTCGACGAGATCGACAAGATGGGCCAGAGCTACCAGGGCGACCCGGCCTCGGCGCTGCTGGAAACCCTCGACCCGGAACAGAACGTCGAATTCCTCGACCACTACCTGGACCTGCGCCTGGACCTGTCGAAAGTGCTGTTCGTCTGCACCGCCAACACCCTGGACTCGATCCCCGGCCCGTTGCTCGACCGGATGGAAGTGATTCGCCTGTCGGGCTACATCACCGAAGAAAAAATCGCCATCGCCAAACGTCACCTGTGGCCGAAGCAACTGCAGAAGGCCGGCGTTTCCAAAGGCAGCCTGAGCATCAGCGACAGCGCGTTGAAAGCTTTGATCGACGGATATGCCCGCGAAGCCGGGGTGCGCCACTTGGAAAAAGAACTGGGCAAACTGGTGCGCAAAGCCGTGGTCAAGTTGATCGACGAACCGAAAGCGGTGATCAAGATCGGCCCCAAAGACCTGGAAGCCTCACTCGGCCATCCGGTGTTCCGCAACGAGCAAGTCTTGTCCGGCACCGGCGTGATTACCGGGCTGGCCTGGACCAGCATGGGCGGCGCGACCCTGCCGATTGAAGCCACGCGGATTCACACGCTCAACCGGGGCTTCAAACTCACCGGGCAACTGGGCGATGTGATGAAAGAGTCGGCGGAGATCGCCTATAGCTACGTCAGCTCCAACCTGAAGTCGTTTGGCGGTGATCCGAAGTTCTTCGACGAAGCCTTCGTCCACCTCCACGTGCCGGAAGGCGCCACCCCGAAAGACGGCCCGAGCGCCGGCGTGACCATGGCCAGCGCCCTGCTCTCCCTCGCCCGTAACCAGGCACCGAAAAAAGGCATCGCCATGACCGGCGAGCTGACGTTGACCGGGCATGTACTGCCGATTGGCGGGGTGCGCGAGAAGGTGATTGCGGCGCGGCGGCAGAAGATCTTTGAATTGATTTTGCCGGAGCCGAATCGCGGCAGTTTCGAGGAGTTGCCGGATTATTTGAAGGAAGGGATTACGGTGCACTTTGCCAAGCGGTTTGCGGATGTGGCGAAGATATTGTTTTAAACGGTTCAAATGCGCCACTGCCTGACGGGCTTGGGCAGTGAGCGCTTTGATTATAAGAAAGAACACCCCCTGAACAAATCAGCCTTAAAAACTGTCATACCTGACAGTTACCTCTCCATGATTTTCTCAGCACACTTCCTGCTCGGCTTTCCACCTATTGAAGGAAGTGACTGATGGCGAAGACCAAAGCAACTCAAGGGGTTTTAGTTGACGGCCAACTAACCATTGAAACAAAAGATATTACAAACCCCACCTCACCGTTACCAATGACAACATTTACCATGACCGCCATGGAATACAAATCCGATAGATTCGAGCCAGGGTTTTATATTACTTGCTATAAAGACAAAGGCCTTTCCAGCGAAAGAAATCTGACTATTAGTTTTCAAACCGGCCACCAGCCCAGCATTGTTGGTTATTCGGAAACTTTCACCTCAGGAACAAATAACCTCCCCTATAGTTTCCAAACAATCAACTACACCGGCAACATCGAAACCATGGTAATAGCGCCGGAAAAACGTAGGTATAACGTGATCGATTTCAAAGTTCTGGCAAAAAATATTGATAATAATGAAACCCGTGAACTGACTGGCAGAGGATATATTTCTATCACCGACCTGACGACACCTTAGACTTCAGCGCCCGCCTGCGCGCACTAATGTGACCCGTAAAATGCCTCGAGCCCGTGTAGAGGAATACAGCACGATTGTCCGCGCAGGCAGCGTCACACTTTGTCTCATCTTCAGTTATGCTCGCCGTTCGTCGTGAATGCCGGAGCCACTGACCTTATGTCCCCCACCCGCCTGTTAGTCCCCCTCGCCCTCTCCCTGCTGGCCGGTTGCGCCTCGCAGCAGAGCCAGAACGTGACCGTGGAAAAACAAAGCGAATGCCCGGCCAGGTTGAGCAATGGGCAAAACCTGATCGTGACCCTGCCAAGCAACCCGACCACGGGTTATCGCTGGGCGATCCAGGATTCCGCCGGCGGCGTGTTGCGTGCCCTCAGCCCCGAGGTCTACAGCAACCCCGAAGACGCCGGGATCGTCGGCAGTGCCGGGCTTTCGACCTGGCGCTTTCAGTCTTTCGCCACCGGCACCGGGCGTTTGCGCCTGACCTACTCGCAACCCTGGGCGCCGGAAGTGCCGGCGGTGCAAACTTTCGATTGCGCGATTTCGGTTAACTGATCGTGGGCTGGCTGATTCTGGCGCTGATGGGCGCGGTGACCTTTCTGTATGGGTTGAGCGTACATGCCGCGTTGCTGTGCCTGTTGGTCAAGCCGTTGCCGGTGTTGGCCCTGCTCGGTTGGTTGCACGATGCGCCGCCTACCGAGTATCGACGCTGGATCAGCCTGGGCCTGATTTTCTCCCTGCTCGGCGACGTGCTGCTGGCGTGGCCGGGGGATTTGTTTGTGTTTGGGCTGGGGGCGTTTTTGGTGGCGCATCTGGCGTACCTGAAAGCGTATTTGAGTGATTGCCGACGCTTGGCGTTGTTGCCGTTGGTGTTGGCCGTCGTCGTGGGCGCGGTGCTGTTGGGGATTCTGATTTCCCATGGTTTGGGGCCGTTGCTGGTGCCGGTGATTGTCTATGGCGTGGCGATCAGCGCGATGCTTTGGCGAGCGCTGGCGCGGCTTGGCAGCGATGTGCCCAAGCGCTCGGCACTGCTGGCGGCGGCGGGCGCGGTGGCGTTTGTGTTTTCCGATAGCGTGATCGGGATCAGCCGGTTTGTGATGCCGTTCGAGGCGGCGCCCTATGTGATCATCCTCAGTTACTGGGTGGGGCAATGGGGGATAACGGCGTCGGCGTTTACTCAAAAACACCGCTGAATCCCTGTGGCGAGGGAGCTTGCTCCCGTTGGGCTGCGCAGCAGACCCAAATCTGGCGAGCGCTGCGCACTCGAACGGGAGCAAGCTCCCTCGCCACAATGGATCGCACTGTCCGCTGCGGTTTATCAGACAACCCGCGCATCCCCCGGTCAATTTGGCTAAAATGCCGGCCTTTTCCACCTACGCCGCTGGAACCGCCGTGAGCAAAGAACCCGATCGCCTTTTCGCCCAGCCTTTGGCCCAGGTGCCTGACTTCGCCTTTAACGAGGACGTGGTGCGGGTGTTCCCGGACATGATCAAGCGCTCGGTGCCGGGTTATCCGACCATCGTCGAAAACCTCGGCGTACTCGCCGCGCAGTTTGCCCAGCCCAACAGCGTGCTCTACGACCTCGGCTCGTCCCTCGGCGCCGTGACCCAGGCCCTGCGCCGTCATGTGCGCACCGACGGTTGCCGGGTGATCGCTGTGGATAACTCGGCGGCGATGGTCGAGCGCTGCCGCGAATACCTCAACGGCCAGGACTCGATGTTCCAGGAGCTGCTGCCGGTGGAAGTGATCGAAGGCGACATCCTCGCGCTGCAATTCCAGCCGGCCTCGGTGGTGGCGCTGAACTTCACCCTGCAATTCATCGCCCCGGACCAGCGCACCGCGTTGCTCTCGCGCATCCACCAGTCGTTGTTGCCGGGCGGTGCGTTGATCCTGTCGGAGAAGCTGCGCTTCAACGATTTGGAAGAACACGCGTTGCTCACCGATTTGCACGTCGCGTTCAAACGCGCCAACGGCTACAGCGAACTGGAAATCGCCCAGAAGCGCAGCGCCATCGAAAACGTCATGAAGCCCGACAGCCTCGAAGAACACCGCGAACGCCTGTTGGCCGCCGGGTTCTCGAAAGTCGTGCCGTGGTTCCAGTGTCTTAACTTTGCCTCGTTGATTGCCTTGCCATGATTGATCTGTCTCCCCTCGCCCGCCGTCTGGCCGGCACGCCGCTGGCCGATTGGGCCAACACCCTGCAAGCACAACTCGACAAGAAAATGGAGAAGGGCCACGGCGACCTGGAGCGCTGGCAAAGTGCGCTGGACGCCTTGCCGAAGATCCAGCCGAGTGAAGTCGACCTGCTCAACGGCCTGAGCCTGGACACCGATTGCGACGACGAAACCCGCGCGCAGATGCGTACCGCGCTGATGGGGTTGTCGCCCTGGCGCAAAGGCCCGTTCGACCTGTTCGGCGTGCACGTCGACACCGAGTGGCGCTCGGACTGGAAATGGTCGCGGGTTGCACCGCACCTGGATTTGAAGGGCAAACGCATCCTCGATGTCGGCTGCGGCAACGGTTACTACATGTGGCGCATGCTCGGCGCCGGGGCCGACAGCGTGATTGGTGTTGACCCGAACTGGTTGTTCTTCTGCCAGTTCCAGGCCGTGCAGCGCTACTTGTCCGAACCCAACGCCTGGCACCTGCCGTTTCCCTTCGAAGACCTGCCGCCGAACATGGAAGGCTTCGACACCGTGTTTTCCATGGGCGTGTTCTACCACCGTCGTTCGCCGATCGAGCACTTGCTGGCGCTAAAGGATTGCCTGGTCAAGGGCGGCGAACTGGTGCTGGAGACGCTGGTGATCGAAGGTGATCAGCAGCAGGTTTTGGTGCCGGAAGATCGTTATGCGCAGATGCGCAACGTGTGGTTCCTGCCGTCGGTGCCGGCGCTGGAGTTGTGGCTGCGCCGGGCCGGGTTTACCGAGGTTCGTTGTGTGGATGTCAGCGTGACCACCGTCGAGGAACAGCGTGGGACGGAGTGGATGAAGTATCAGTCGTTGAGCGATTTCCTGGACCCTGAAGATCACAGCAAGACGATCGAAGGCTTGCCGGCGCCGATGCGCGCGGTGATTGTCGCTCGCAAGCCAATCTAATTCCCCCCCGCCCCTGATCGTTCCCACGCTCTGCGTGGGAATGCATCCTGTGACGCTCTGCGTCACGCCCGCGAAGGGACGCGGAGCGTCCCGGGCGGCATTCCCACGCAGAGCGTGGGAACGATCAGCGTGGGAACGTTCAGTCCCTGCTGGCTCTTCGGGCCTTGAAAAACTCGCTAAGCACCGCGCCGCACTCCTGCGCCAACACCCCGCCTTCAAACAACACCCGGTGATTCAAGAAACCCTGGGTAAAAAACTGCCCCTGGCTCTGCACAATCCCGGCCTTGGGCTCCAGGGCGCCGTACACCACCCGCGCGATCCGCGAATGCACGATCAGGCCGGCGCACATGCTGCACGGCTCCAGGGTCACGTAGAGGGTGCTGCCGGGCAGGCGATAGTTGCTGGCAGCGAGGGCGGCGGCGCGGATCGCGACCATTTCCGCGTGGGCGCTGGGGTCGTGCCCGCTGATCGGGCAGTTGAAGCCGCGACCGATGATTTCCCCGTCCTGCACCAGCACCGCGCCCACCGGCACTTCGCCAAGGGCCGCGCCCTGGGCGGCGAGGGCCAGGGCTTCGCGCATGAAATCCTGATCGCGGCTGCGGTCGATGATTGCCGCAGGACGAATCTGGCGCATCACGCCACCTCGATGGCGGCCATCAGGCCGGTTTCCATGTGGTCGATCACATGGCAGTGAAACATCCAGACGCCCGGGTTATCCGCCACCAGCGCCACTTGCGCGCGCTCGTTCTTGCCCAGCAGGTAGGTGTCGGTGAAGTACGGGATGACCTTGTGCCGGTTCGAGGCAATCACCTTGAAGCTCATGCCGTGCAGGTGAATCGGGTGCTGGTATTGGGTCATGTTCTTCAATTCGAAAATGTAGCTCTTGCCCTTCTCAAGCTTGGCAATCGGGCGGTCGGCGCAGGTCTTGTCGGTGATGTCCCAGGCCTTGCCGTTGATCTGCCACAGGCTTGGCGGCTTGCCGTTGTCGACGTTGACCGACACCGAGCCCACCCATTCGAAATTGAAGTTGAGTTTCTCGGCATTGGCCAGGTCCGGCTCGGCCACCGGGTTGGCGGGCAGCGCGGGCGGCCATTGGGTCGGGGTGTCGCTGTTGTCCACCGAACGCAACGTGCCCAGACGCACCGGCCCGTTGCGCAAGGATAGCTCTTCACCGGCCGGCGGCGCCTTGATCGCCAGGCAGATGCGCATGCCGGGGCCGAGCCAGTATTCCTTGCCCAGCGGGCGCGGTTCGATGGGATTGCCGTCCAGCGCATAGATCTGCGCTTCGACGCCGGGAATATTGAGGCGATAGGTCAGGGTGTTGTCGAGGTTGAGGAGGCGCACGCGGGTGATTTGCCCGGCGGGCAGCTCGATCACCGCTTGGGCCACGCCATTGATCGTCGACAAGCGCCCGGCCGTGCCACCACGCGCCGCTTCACGGGGAATGCTGAAGGCGACGAACGCACCTTCTTCATCGACGTGCCAGCTCTTGAGGCTCAGGGTTTTTTCGTACTTGAAACCGGTGGGCTCGCGCTCTTCGATGATCAGCGGGCCGACCAGGCCACGGCCGAGTTCTTCGCTGCTGTTCACGTGGGGGTGATACCAGTAGCTGCCGGCGTCCGGCACGCGGAATTTGTAGTCGAAGTATTCCCCCGGCAGCACCGGAAGCTGCGAGACGTAGGGCACGCCGTCCATTTCCAGCGGCAGGCGGATGCCGTGCCAGTGAATGGTGGTGGCGACCGGCAGGTGATTGATGAAGCGCACCCGCAGCCATTCGCCCTGACGCACGCGCAACTCGGTGCCCGGCGCCGACGGGCCGAACGCCCAGGCTTGGGTCTTGTGCCCGGCCACCAACTCGACGTCCAGCGGCGCGGCGATCAGTTCGTAGTCGTGGCCCGCCTCGGCGTCGGCCATCTTGCCCAGCCAGTAACGCGACGCGCCACCGGCCCCCACGCCAACCACCACAAGACCGGCCAGACCACCGAGTATTTGTCGACGGGTAAAGGACATGAACTCAACTACCTCACGTATCAGCGACAGGCCAGAGGCCCGCAAAAGGCGAATACGATACACCTGCGGTTGAGAAACAGTAAGGGTGGGGCGGCAATGGGACACAGGGACATCATGGCTGGCAAAGCCTCTGTGGCGAGGGAGCTTGCTCCCGCTGGGACGCGAAGCGGCCCTAAAACCTGCAATCGAGTTTTATTAGACACTCCTCGTCTGATGGTTTTGCGACTGCTTCGCAGCCGAGCGGGAGCAAGCTCCCTCGCCACAGGTGATCGGTTATGGTTTAAGGCCGGTGATCAGGTGCATCACGCCGCCATCCAGCAGCATGACGCCGGGCACCCCCGCCCGATTCAACGCCTGCCGATCCACCCGCCCCACATCCCGCAACTCCACCCGCACCCGGGTCAGCGCCACAGGCTGCTGCGACTTGAGGTTATCCACCCCGCCCAACGCGGCCACGATATCCCCGGCCAAACCTGCAACCGGTTTAACCACCTGCTTGGGCTCATCGGCCACCAGATCCG
Organism: Pseudomonas sp. Emmai; assembly: GCF_055179735.1. NCBI lineage: Bacteria > Pseudomonadati > Pseudomonadota > Gammaproteobacteria > Pseudomonadales > Pseudomonadaceae > Pseudomonas > Pseudomonas sp. Emmai. The sequence continues at coordinate 6,000,624 of NZ_CM143685.1, forward strand.
GGGTCAACGCTTTCCAGAACGCCCGCTGCATTTTCTCGAACATGCTCAGTTCTCCAGAACCAGTGAAGTATCGACCGTGGCCTCGTGGTACAGGCGCAACGCCTCGCGCACTTGCTCGGCGCTTTCCAGCCCCAGCACTTGCTGGGCGATGGCCTGGCAATCCGCCAGATCCACTTCGCGCACCGCCGCTTTGACGGCTGGAATCAGCGGCACGCTCACCGACAGCTCATCCACCCCCAACCCCAGCAGCAGCGGGGTCGCCAGGGTTTCAGAAGCCAACGCCCCGCACACGCCCACCCATTTGCCGTGGGCATGGGCCGCTTTGACGGTGCCGGCTATCAGGCGCAGGACCGATGGGTGAAAGCTGTCGGCCTGACTGGCCAGGCGCGGGTGATCGCGGTCCATGGCCAGGGTGTATTGGGTCAGGTCGTTGGTACCGATGGAGAAGAAATCCACCTCGGGCGCAAACAGGTCCGCCATCAATGCCGCTGCGGGCACTTCGATCATGATCCCCAACTTCGGCAGTTCCGTGAGCCCCAGCGCCAGCGCCTCCTCTTCCAGCAGTTGCCGGGCCAGACGCAATTCCGAGAGCTGCGCGACCATTGGCAACATGATGTGCAAACGGGCCAGTCCGGCGCTGCTCAGGATCGCCTTGAACTGATCCCGCAGCAGTTGCGGACGCTCCAGGCACAGGCGAATCCCGCGCATGCCGAGGAACGGGTTGGTTTCGCTGTCCATCGGTACATAGGCCAGCGGTTTGTCGCCGCCGACATCCAAAGTGCGCACCACCAGATTGCGATTCGGCCCCAAGGCGCGGGCGATGGCGCTGTAGGTGGACGCCTGTTCGTCGTGGCTTGGCGCGTGGTTGCGGTCCAGATACAGAAACTCCGAACGCAACAGCCCAACACCTTCGCCGCCCACCGTCATGGCTTGCTCGGTTTCCGGCAGCGAGGCGACGTTGGCCGTGACCTCAATGTGATGCCCGTCGCGGGTACACGCGGCGAGCGCGGCGTGGGCCAGTTCATGTTGATGGCGTTTCTGCCGTTGCTGGCGGTTGGCTTGCAGTTGCTCGATGGCGGCCAGGTCCGGGTCGAGGTGCAGTTCGCCCTTGTCGGCGTCGAGCAGCACCTGGGTGCCATTGGTCAGCGTCAGCACTTGCACCGGTAACCCGCAAATCGCCGGCAGGCCAGCGGCCCGGGCCAGAATCGCGACGTGGCTGGTGGCGCCACCACCCACCGTGGCGAAGCCCAGCACCTTGCGAGTGTCGAGCCCGGCGGTCTGGGAGGGGGTCAGTTGTTCGGCGATCAGGATGGCGCCGTCCGGCAATTCCAGAGCGCTGTCCTCCACGCCGAGGATCCGTTTGAGCACCCGTTGCCCGACATCCGCCAGATCCGCCGCCCGCTCCGCCAGCAGGGCGTTGCCCATGCCCTTGAACAAAGTGGCCGTCGCCTCGGTGGCCGCGCGCCAGGCGAACGCCGCGCTTTTGCCTTCATCGATCAGCCCCTGCGCCACTCCCAGCAAAGTCGGGTCTTCGAGCAGTTCCTGATGCGCCTTGAAGATGTCTGCTTGTGCGTTGCCCTTGGCGTTGTCGCGTAACTGTTGCAGGGACGCCTGCGCTTCGGCCAGGCCCCGGGCGAGGTGATCGTGTTCCTCCAGCGGTGTGGTGCCGAGCTCAATGACTTGCAGTGTTTGCTCGGCGATCTGCACCACTTGGCCAAACGCCGATCCGGCGGAGGCACACACGCCGCGCAACACGGTCAGCGTCGGGGCCTCGGTTTCCTTCGCGTCAACCTGGGTCGAGGCCGCGCCGGCTTCACCGCAGCCATTGATCAACAGCTCGGTCAATGTCGTGATCGCCGCTTCAGCATCCGGGCCCGCCGCGCTGACTTGCACCACATCGCCGTGGGCGGTCTGCAACGTCATGATCGCCACCAGGGATTTGGCGTTCACGCTGTCCTGCTGCTTGTGCAGGAAAATGCTCGCGGAAAACTGTTTGGCAGCCTGGGCGAACACCGCCGCCGGGCGGGCGTGCAAGCCGTTCGGGTTGGCTAGCGTCACCGGTTTGGAGAACAGCGCCAGGCCTTCCTCCGGCAACCCTTCATCCATCGTTTGCCCGGTGCTGTGCACGCCCAACAATGGCTGGCCACTGTCGACCACGCCCGTTTCGGGCACCAGCCAGGTGAACGGCTCACCGCTGACCACCAGCATCAAGGTCAACAGACTGCGTGCATGCAAGGCGATGTAATCGGCATCGAACTCGATCAGCGACTGCCCGATATCGACCTGCTCGCCCTCTTCGACCAACCGGGTAAACCCCTTCCCCGCCAGGTTCACCGTGTCGAGGCCGATATGCATCAACACCTGCACGCCGTTTTCATCGGTGATGCTGACGGCATGGCCGCTGGCCTGCACATTGCTGATGATCCCGGCCAGTGGTGCACACAAGGTATTGGACGTCGGATCGATGCACAGGCCATCGCCGATCACGCGACTGGAGAACACCGGATCGGGAACCTGATCCAGCGGCATCAATACGCCAGATAGCGGCGCATGCAGTTGCAAATGTTGGGGTGTGGCCATGACGTCACCTGCTGTTTTGTTCTTTTAAAAGACGCTGCGATACCCGTAGGAGCGGCTGAAGGCTGCGATCTTTTCTCCTGGACTCGCTTGAGTCTGGAGCGAAAGATCAAAAGATCGCAGCCTTCGGCAGTTCCTACGAGGTTATGCGTTTATTTCCACCAGTACTCGACCTGCATTCCGACATTCGAACCGTGGCGCGCCGTGCCGAAGGCGCCGCTGTCGGACAACGCCGAGCCCGCCGCCAGTTCATTGGCCGCCCGCTTGGCCGCCTCGTTCCAGCTCGCATAGGTGTAATACAGGCGCACTTCGGGGCGCGCCCAGAATTCCGGGCCCTTGGGCGACCAGGTCGGGGCGAAGGTGAACTTGCTCAACTTGCGCGTCCCGCCGGGAGCCTCAACCTGATCGTGACCCAGTTCGGTCACCAGTTTGAACTGCTCGGTGATCGCATAGGCCGGGCGCACGCCGAGGGACAACCAGTTCTGGTCGGCGCCGTCCGGGCGTATGTCTTTCTGATACACCGCTTCAATCTGCCCGCCGAAGCGTGGCGTCACCTGCCAGTCGAAAAACTCGACCACCCGATAGCTTTTATTGCGGTCGTCGAGCTTCACGTCACCGGTATAACCCAACCCGGTGCCGGGGCCTTCGCCGTATTGGAAGGCCAGTTTGTTCTTGCCGCCGAGAAAGCCTTTCTGCACATGCTGGGCGGTAACGGCCCAGCCACGGTGCGCGTCGCGGCTGTCGGGTTTGTCGATGTAGCTCAGGCCCAGTTCCAGCTCGCCGCCGGGGTTGGTGTCGAACCCGGCGACGTTGAAGTCATGCCGGTTGATGTAGTCCTTCTGGTACAGGTTGTCCTTACGCGAATAGGCATAGCTGTATTTCAGATCGCCGATCAGCACGTCCTCGATACCGCCGCCGGTGGCGCTCTGGTTCCAATAGTAGAAGTCGGAAATGTGGATATCGTTGCGCTTGTAATAACGCCGGCCGGCCCACAGCGAACCGCCGTTGAGGCTCGGCATGTTCGACCATTGCGCGTACAGCTGCGGCATGCGCACCGAACCGTTGTCGCCATTGAACGTCAGGTCCTTGTCGTACTGGTTATACAGCGATGCCATGCCATCGACGCTGACCACCGAGCCGTCATCCAGGGTGTACAAATCCTGGCGTAATTCCAGTTCGGCATACTGTTCGCATTCGTTGCCCAAACGGTATTTGGTCTGTGCGCCCGGCAGTTGAAAACATTGTTGTTTGCCACTGTTCGTCGAGGTCCCGACGCCGCTACGCACGTACCCGCCGAACTCCAGCGCCTGGGCCGAAAGTGGTAAGGCCAGGCACACGCCTGCTGCTACAAGGCTGCGATTTATTGTTGTTTTCATGTGCTACCCCATTATTTTTATTGTGTGCTGCAGCAAAAACGGCGCGCAAAACTCCCCCGCGCAGTGTTCTGCGTGTTTTTAAAATCGGTGTTTTTTTAGTGGTTAGTCAGGTGCAGCACGAACGACTCAAAGGGCCGTAGAAACACCTGCCGATTGCGCGGCGGACAGTCCGGGTAATTGCTGATCACCAGCCGTTGCGACATCCCTTCGCTGAGCACTTCATCCGGCAATTCAACTTCACAGGTTGTGCCGTAGAAGTTGTTCAACACCAGCAATCGCTCGCCTTGGCCTTCCCGTGTGTAGGCCCAGATCTGCGTATGTTCAGGCAGCAATTGCCGGTACACACCGTCGGACATCAGCGCTTCGTTGCGACGCAACGCGATCAACCGGCGGTAGTGATGCAGCACCGATTCCGGGTCGTCGAACTGGCTGGCGACGTTGATCTGCGCGGCGTTGGCCGGCACGCTGATCCACGGCTCGGCGACGCTGAAACCGGCGTTTCGCTCGGCGTTCCAGTGCATCGGGGTGCGGCCGTTGTCCCGGGACTTTTGCATGATCGCCGCCATGTTGTCGGCATCGCTGACCCCGGCATCGCGCTGGAGGCTATGGATGTTCAGGGTCTCGACATCGCGGTACTGATCGATGTGATCGAAGCCCGGATTGGTCATCCCCAGCTCTTCGCCCTGGTACACAAACGGCGTGCCCTGGAGGAAGTGCAACGCGGTGCCGAGCATCTTCGCCGACACCACCCGATGCTCGCCGTCGTGACCAAAACGCGAGACCACGCGCGGCTGATCGTGGTTGCACCAGAACAACGCGTTCCAGCCACCGCCGGCCTGCATGCCGGTCTGCCAGTCGGAAAGGATGCGCTTGAGTTGCAGGAAGTCGAAGTCGGCGCGAATCCACTTTTGCAGATTCGGGTAATCCACTTTCAGGTGATGAAAGTTGAAGGTCATCGACAGTTCTTTCGACTCCGGTCGCGAGTAGCGAATGCAGTGCTCAAGGCTGGTGGAAGACATCTCGCCGACGTTGATCAGGTCGTGGCCTTCAAACACTTCGCGGTGCATCTGCTGCAAGTACTCGTGGACGTTCGGGCCGTCGGTGTAGAAGCGGCGACCGTCGCTGTTGTCCTCGGGGAAGTCCGCGGGTTTGGAGATCAGGTTGATCACGTCCAGACGGAAACCGCCCACGCCTTTGTCACGCCAGAACCGCATCATCTTGAACACTTCGGCGCGCACCTTGGGGTTGTCCCAATTGAGGTCGGCCTGGGTGTGGTCGAACAGGTGCAGGAAGTACTGGCCGGTCTGGGCCTCGTACTCCCAGGCCGAACCACCGAACTTGGATTCCCAGTTGTTCGGCTGGTCGCGCCAGATATAGAAGTCGCGGTACGGGTTGTCGAGACTGCTGCGGGCCTGCTGGAACCATTCGTGCTCGACCGAGGTGTGGTTGACCACGATGTCGAGCATCAACTTGATCCCGCGTTTGCCGGCCTCGGCAATCAGCAATTCGCAATCAGCCATGGTCCCGTAACTCGGGTCGATGGCGTAGTAATCGCTGATGTCGTAGCCGTTGTCGCGCTGGGGCGAACGCAGGAACGGTGTGATCCACAGGCAATCGACACCCAGCCAGTGCAGGTAGTCGAGCTTGGCCACGACGCCGAGCAAATCCCCGGTCGGGTTGCCGGCGTGGCTGTGAAAGCTTTTCGGGTAGATCTGGTAGATCACCGAACGTTGCCAGTCTTGCATGGCGGAATTCCTTCAATAAGTTTTGTACAGGCCTTGAGGGCCCCTTCGCGGGCAAGCCTCGCTCCTACGGGGGTACGCGCTCCAATGTAGGAGCGAGCGGGCGGCGTTCCGACTTGCCCGCGAAGGCGATCGATCAGGCAACCCGAAACCCCGGCCGGACAATCTTCATGCTCAACCCACAGGTCAAAACAAACGGCACAACCATCGCGATGATCATTCCGATCACGAACGTCGGGATGAATTGCGGAATGATCGAGATAAAACCGGGCAAGCCGCCGACGCCAATCGCCGAGGCCTGGACCTTGTTCATCGACAGGAAGATGCAGCCCAGGGCCGAGCCGATCAGCGCCGAATAAAACGGGAATTTGTAGCGCAGGTTGACGCCGAACATCGCCGGTTCGGTGATGCCGAAGTAAGCGGAAATCGCCGAGGTCGAGGCCATGCTTTTGTCCCGCACGTTGCGGGTCATGTAGAACACCGCCAGTGCCGCGCTGCCCTGGGCGAGGTTGGACATGACGATCATCGGCCAGATGAAGGTGCCGCCCTGGGTGGAAATAAGCTGCAAGTCCACGGCGAGGAACATGTGGTGCATGCCGGTGATCACCAGTGGCGCATAGAGCAGACCAAAGATCGCCCCGCCCACCATCGGCGCCAGGTCAAACAGAGTGACCACGCCTTCGGTGATCAGGATGCCGAGGTGCCGGGTTACCGGACCAATCACCGCCAGCGCCAACACACCGGTGACAACGATGGTGGTGATCGGCACCACCAGCAATTGCACGGCATTCGGCACCCGCGCCCGCAGCCATTTCTCGATGACGCTCATCACGTAGGCCGCCAGCAGGATCGGCAGGATCTGCCCCTGGTAGCCAACCTTCTCGATCTTGAACCAGCCGAAAATATCGAAGTACGGCAGGCTCTGACCGTCGAGCCCGGCCACCGCTTTACCGTAGTTCCAGGCGTTGAGCAGGTCCGGGTGTACCAGCATCAGGCCGAGCACGATGCCGAGGATTTCGCTGCCGCCAAAGCGCTTGGCCGCCGACCAGCCCACCAGCGCCGGCAAGAATACAAACGAGGTGTTGGCCATCAGGTTGATCAGGCTCCAGATGCCATCCAGGCTCGGATACGCATCCAGCAGGGTCTTGCCCTCGATGAACATGCCCTTGGCGCCGATCAGGTTGTTGATGCCCATCAGCAGGCCGGCAATGATCAGCGCCGGCAGGATCGGCATGAACACATCGGAAAACACCCGCACCAGACGCTGCATGGCATTGATCTTGTCCGCGCTCTTTTGTTTAACGTCGGCGATGGTCGACGCGGCAAGACCGGTTTGCCGGCGCAATTCGGCGTAGACCTTTTCCACTTCGCCGGGGCCGATCACCACCTGGAACAGGCCACCGGTGAAGAACGAGCCTTTGACCAGATCAATCTGGTTCAGCGTGGCGCTGTTGACCAGGCTCGGGTCCTTGAGGGCCAGGCGCAAACGCGTCACGCAGTGCGCGGCCTGCTCAAGGTTGTCGCTGCCACCGAGGCTGACAAGCAGCTCGCTGGCGATATTCGGATAGTCGTGGCTCATGCTTGATCTTCCGCTGTAGTTTTTTGTTATTGGCAGCACGCCGAAACGAAAAGTACTCGTCTGTACGAGTTAAAGCAACAACTCGTACAGACGAGTTTGACTTTGTTTATCCCGGCGCCGACCGGCGGCGAAATTTCCTACCCCTCAAGTCAAAGAAACCTATTGCCGCATGGACAATTGCCTACCCTGCCCTTAAGGTTCAAAACCTTGAGCACAGCGCGGCATAGAGCCATCCCATGAGTAAATACAACCAGATCTACACCGATCTGCTTGCCAGCATCACCACCGAACGTCTGGAACGTGGCGCGCGGTTGCCCTCCGAAACCGAACTGATGGACAGCTACCAGGCGAGTCGCGGCACCGTGCGCAAGGCCATCGAGCAGTTACAGGAGCGTGGCTTCGCGCAGAAAGTCCACGGTAAAGGCACCTTTGTGCTGTCGACCAACCCGATCGAGTTTCAATTGGGAGGCATCGTCAGCTTCCAGGAAACCTACCCACGCCTGGGCAACGACGTCAGCACCGAAGTGGTCGAGTTTGATCAGATACCGCTTGAGGGCCCGCTGCTGGAGCACATCAAGGCCGAAGCAGGCAGCCTGATCACACGGATCAAACGCGTGCGGCGGATCGACGGCAAGCGGGTGATCCTCGACATCAACCATTTCGTCAGCGACGTGATTCCCGGCCTGTCCCGCGAAATCGCCGAACACTCGATCTACGCCTTCATCGAACAGACCCTGCAACTGCAAATCGCCTATGCCCAGCGCACCATCGAAGCGGTGCCCCGGGGCAAGGACGATCAGTTGCTATTGGATCTGGATGGCCAGAGCCATGTGATCGTGGTCAGTAACCAGACGTTTTTGCAGGATGGGCGGCAGTTCGAATACACCGAATCGCGGCATACGCTGGATAAGTTCTACTTTTCGGACGTGGCGCGGCGCTGATTCGTACAAGGTCAACGGTTGTATTCCCTGCTTCAGGTCGACCGGAGCCTGCAATAAACAGCGCCGGATCCGACAGCTTTATTGCCTCTTCCTTGGGATAGTGAGGGTGAAAAACACCTGTCAAGGAAGATAGACATGCTTGCAACGCCCCCCGTTTCTCACGCCCCCGAGTTGCCCGGCTCCGCCGATGCGAAGGCACTCAAGGCGCTGGTCCCGGCGCTGATCGACGCCTGCCCCGACCTGTATGACATGGCGACCACCTTCGCCACGCGCATCCTCAATGACCATGGCATCACCACGCTGAAACCCGATCAGGTCTACTGGCACCGCTTTCACGGCTCCCAAAGCAACGACAAGACATTCACCGGCTGGGAGCACCTGGAACACCCCTACGACTCCATGACCCTGACGCAACTGGTGATCACCCGCTTCACCGTGCACGATCAGGACAACGCCGACCTGCTCGACAACGACTGCGGCTTCTACACCGCAGGGCCCGATGTCGGGGTCTACGACCAGACCAATGAGGTCAAGCTGTTCGGCAGCCAGGTGATGAAAGCGTTCTGGGCGTTCAACTTCCTCGATCATTTCCGGACCAGCGCCGAGACATTCTGGAGCCAGCAGGGCGACACGTTCAGGACCCTGGCCAAATGCACCTTCCTGGCCAAAGCCATCGAGGACCGCGAGGGCGGTCGATTGTCGGATGACAACTTCGCTACGGTGATCAAGGCTTGCGCCAGCAATGTCAGTTGGCCGGTGACCCGGCCAATGCTCGATGCCTCCATCCAGCCAGGCACCGGCTTACGGCTGCGACGCTTGAAAGTCGGCAACTATGTCGCCAGCGATATCCTGTGCATCGTCGACCAGCAGGGCCGGCAGATCCTCTATGTGCCCGGCGAGGTCTGGGGCTTTCATGTACTCGACAGCACCGAGGACCTGCACTGGTGGGTGATGTCCCAGGTCGAACAGCCCGAGAACCGCAAGCGTTTCATGGCGCATTTCCAGGTGGCCGACCACGACATCATGGAAGACACCGCCAGCCTCACCACTGCGCGGAAGTGGTTGCTGGCGGCCTTCCCGGTGGCGAATCTGCTCAGCACGGTTTTCCACGAACCCCATATCGAAAACGTCGGCCTCAACCACGTGCTGGACCTGCTGTTCAGCGCCTGGAGAAACCACGACCACTCCCTGCTCAGCGTGCAGGATGCGTGGATCAGCAACGATCCGTTCACCCACCTGCGTGACGCGACCCACGCGCGCATGCTCAGCGACGCCGGCTACATGATGCATTCCAACGGCGAGCTGCGAAAAAAACTGTGGATCGGTTACCTGAATGCCTTCGGGCGGATGTTCGGTCCGCTGGCGGCGGTGGGCTGGCCGGTGGCCCTGGCGGCGGTAGGGGCCGGCGTTGCGAATGTCGGGCTGAATATCGACCAGGCAGTCAACGGCAAGACGCCCACCGAGCGCAAGTCCGGGGTGACCGGCGCTGTATTCGCCGTGATCGACACACTCTTCAACGCGATGTTCCTCAAGACCGGCGAGCGCCTGCCCGAGATCGCCCAGGCCAATGACAGCGTGGCCGGCGAAGAACGGCTGGGAGCCGAGATCGCTGAAGAAGAGGAGCCGCCCCTGCTGCACAGCATCGCCCCGGAACGAGTGGCGGCGCTGGGCGAGGAAGACAGCTTCCTGGAATCGCTGCGCGCCGAGATCACCGAGAACACCCGCGAAGGCACGGGGGAGCGCCAGGGCATCATCGAGACCCAGAGCGGCAAGACCTACATCTACCTGCGCCAAGGCCTCACGTCTGCCCACTTCCAGGTGCGTTACGTCAAGGAAGCCAAGGGCTGGCTGATCGTTGACCCGAAAAATCCCTGGTCGTTCTACCGCAATGTGCCGGTGCACCTGAACGAATACAAACGCTGGGAAACTGTCGCCAGCCCAGGCCTCAAGGGCGGCAAGCCGATGTTTGGGTTCAAGCCTTGGGGACGCTCGCCATCGCCCCTGCCGACGGTCGAGACCCCGGCTACCGCCTATGACGTCCCCGAAGCCGAGCGGCCCGACCTGCAACGCATCGCCAACCAGGGCGGTGACTTCAAAGAGCTGGACGAACGTTACTCAGGCGGCCATGACCTGGACGACTTCAACGCGTTACGGCACAGGTTGCATGACGATGCCCGGGCGTTTTTCGCCGATCCGCCGCTGCCGGCCCGTCCTGAAATACCGACGTTCGCCGCCGACGCGCCGCCCAAGGTCATTCTCCAGCGCCTGCTCGGGGACAACCCCGGCCTGGTGATCGGCGAAAACCATGCGAGTGACGCCAGTAAACGTTTCCTGATCGAAAACATGCCGCTACTGGCCAAGCAGAAGGTCAAGACGCTGTACCTGGAGCATGTGCTGACGGATTTCCATCAAGCCGACCTGGACCTGTTCAATCGCACCGGCAAGCTGTCGGAGAACCTGGAGAAATACCTGCGGCGGCTAGACAAGGGCCACCACACTGATCCCACCGGCCGGTACACCTTCCTGGAAGTGGTCAGGAGTGCACAAAAAAATCACTTGCGGGTGCAAGCCATCGATTGCGCGGCCAGTTATCGCAGCAAAGGGTTGCTCGGTGCGGAACTGAACTATCGGCAAACAATGATGAATTTCTTCGCGCGCGGGGTCATTGAGGCCGATCAGGCAGCGCGCGGCGTCCACAAATGGGTGGCGTTGGTAGGTAACAGCCATGCCAATACCTACAAGGGCGTGCCAGGTTTGAGCGAACTGGAAGGCACGGTAGGCCTGCGCATCGAAGAGGCGCAGATTGGCGAGGCTCGTGGAATAGAGCCGGATCCCGGGCGCACCACCCTGCAGATGGGCGCTGCGCCTACTACCGTCACGAGCGACCTGCGCCTGCAGTTGGAAACGCCCGTCGAAGTCAGTGCGGCGCGCAAACTCGATGCCAGCATGCCTGTGCCCGGCATGTACCGACTCGCTGAAGAACAGGGACAAACGCTGATCGTCAGCCGGGCTCGCGACGGTTGGATCAAGTGCACACTGCTGCAACAGGATAAGGCCGGTTATTTCTTCAATCGGTCCGAATGGACGGGCCTGAACGGCAAGCACTTCAAGACCCTTGAGAAACTGCACGAAGCCCTTCAGGCCCGGGGCATGATCGAGTCTCAGGCTCCGCTCACGCCGGGCGCATCGGGCACAACCGCCCCTACACCCTCGCAGCCATTCAGCGCCTACGATGTGCCAGCGCAGGACCTCGACGAGACGCACATCAAACTCGCCCGGGACGCTGACGGCCAACTGCAACCCATCAGCCGCGGGCAAAGCCAGATCAACCGCGCACGCCAACGCTTGCTCAACGATGCACAGGCGTTTTTCCGCGCGCCTCGGACACTGCCGCCCCGCCCTCAACTGCCCACTCTGACCCCGGACCTCGATGGCGACACCTTCATCGAACAGGTCCTGGAGCACGCGCCGGGCCTGGTCGTGGGTGAGGCTTCGGGAGGTATCGGCAGCAAGCAGTTTCTGATCGAACACATGCCAGCCTTCAGCAGGGCACAGGCCAAAACCCTGTTTGTCAGGGGCCTGGTCACCGAAACCGACCAGGCCGAGCTCGATGCCTTTCATCGCAGCGGCCACCTGTCCACCGAACTGCGCCAGTCCCTGGAAGCGGCGGACCGCGTGGCCGGCAATGACCCGTCCGGGCGCTTCAACCTGTTGCAACTGGTGCGCACCGCCCAACGCAACAACCTGCGGGTACAAGCCCTGGACTGCATGGCCAGTTCCCCGCTGAACGGTGACGTGCCGAACGACAGCTATAGCCGTCGCTGGATCAATAACTACCTGACTCACCAGCAGATCCAACGCTATGTGCCCAGCGCCAGCACCGAGCGCTGGGTCGCCCTGGTGGACCTGATGAGCACCAATACCTACCGTGAATTGCCGGGTGTCAGTGAACTGGAAGGCGCCATCAGTCTGCGTATCGAAAACGTGCCCCAAGGCGAAGGTTCAAGCTTCATGGTCGATCCGGGCACCGAGGCGCCTGAAGAACATGTCGCCAACTTTGTCCTGCCTGATCAACAACTGACGACCCAGCTCGGCCCGGTCACCGTCGGCAGCGACATACGCCTGCAACTGGAAACGCCCTGGCTGCATGCCGGCCAGAAATCCCTCGGCGAGCAGTTGTACGCCGATGGGCTCTACACCCTCAGCAACGCCTCCGGTGAACTCAAACTGATTCACCGCAGCCGCACCCGCGGGCTGGTCTACACGCCGATTCAGACCAACGCGCAAAACAAGCTGTTCATCGACGCTCCAACCTGGCCCGACATCCATCGCAAGCCGTTCGACACACCGTTGGACCTGATGGACGCCCTGAACGCCAACCACATGACCCTGGCCAACTGGTCAAAACCGCTGCGGGTCGTGCCTGCAGTTTCCTGAGATGCAAAAAGGCCGGGTGAACGTCGTTCACCCGGCCTTTGCATGACAGCGTCAGGCCCTCAGGGCCTGTTCGCGATCACTCCCACTCAATCGTCGCCGGCGGCTTGCTCGACACGTCATAAGTGACGCGGGAGATGCCTTCGATTTCATTGATGATGCGGCCGGAAACGGTTTCCAGCAGTTCGTAAGGCAGGTGCGCCCAACGCGCGGTCATGAAGTCGATGGTTTCCACGGCACGCAGGGCCACGACCCAGGCGTAACGACGGCCATCGCCTACAACGCCAACCGATTTCACTGGCTGGAACACCACGAACGCCTGGCTGACTTTGTGGTACCAGTCGGCCTTGCGCAGTTCTTCGATGAAGATGTGGTCGGCGCGACGCAGCAGGTCGGCGTATTCCTTCTTCACTTCACCGAGGATCCGCACGCCCAGGCCCGGGCCCGGGAATGGGTGACGGTAAACCATGTCGTACGGCAGGCCGAGTTCCAGGCCCAGGCGACGGACTTCGTCCTTGAACAGTTCGCGCAGCGGCTCGACCAGTTTCAGGTTCATCTCTTCCGGCAAGCCACCCACGTTGTGGTGCGACTTGATCACGTGGGCCTTGCCGCTCTTGGCGCCAGCCGACTCGATCACGTCCGGGTAGATGGTGCCCTGGGCGAGGTACTTGATGTTGTCCAGTTTGTTGGACTGGGCATCGAAGACGTCGATGAAGGTACGGCCGATGATCTTGCGCTTCTTCTCTGGGTCGCTTTCGCCAGCCAGGTTGTTGAGGAACTGGTCTTCAGCGTTGGCGCGGATCACCTTGACGCCCATGTTCTCGGCGAACATGGCCATCACTTGCTCGCCTTCGTGCAGACGCAGCAGGCCGTTGTCGACGAAGACGCAAGTCAACTGGTCGCCAATGGCTTTGTGCAGCAGCGCGGCAACCACCGAGGAATCCACACCGCCGGACAGGCCGAGCAGTACGTTGTCGGTGCCGACCTGGGCGCGGATGTTGGCGATGGCGTCTTCGGCGATTTTCGACGGCGTCCACAGGGCTTCGCAGCCGCAGATGTCGAGGATGAAGCGCGAGAGGATGCGACCGCCCTGCTTGGTGTGGGTCACTTCCGGGTGAAACTGCACACCGTAGTAGCCGCGAGCGTCGTCGAACATGCCGGCAATCGGGCAGCTCGGGGTGCTGGCCAGGATGTGGAAGTCCTGCGGCATCTTGGTGACTTTGTCACCGTGGCTCATCCACACGTCGAGGCCGAACAGGCCATCGGCGTCGATGTGGTCTTCGATGCCGTCGAGCAGGCGGCTCTTGCCGACCACGTCTACGCGGGCATAACCGAACTCACGCAGCTCGGAACCTTCGACCTTGCCACCCAGCTGTTCAGCCATGGTTTGCATGCCGTAGCAGATACCGAAGACCGGTACGCCCAGGTCAAACACCGCTTGCGGGCAGCGCGGGCTGTCGGCGACGTGCACGGACTCGGGGCCGCCGGCGAGAATGACGCCTTTTGGAGCGAATTCGCGAATCGCTTCGTCGTCCATGTCGAACGGATGCAGTTCGCAGTACACGCCGATTTCACGCACGCGGCGGGCAATCAGCTGGGTGTACTGGGAACCGAAATCGAGGATCAGGATGCGGTGGGCGTGAATGTCGAGGGCCATGGGAAAAAACTCAAAAAGCAGTTGCTAGCTTCAAGCTGCAAGCTGCAAGTAGTCGGAAGCTGCGCGGTAACTGCGTAAACGCAGTACCGCTTGCAGCTCTTAGCTTGTGGCTTATAGCTGTCGGCTTCAGCCGACCCGATAGTTTGGTGCTTCTTTTGTGATTTGTACGTCGTGCACGTGGGACTCGGCCATGCCAGCGCCGGTGATCCGCACGAACTCAGGCTTGGTGCGCATTTCTTCGATGTCGGCACTGCCGGTGTAGCCCATCGAGGAGCGCAGGCCGCCCATCAGTTGATGGATGATGGCGCTCAGGGTGCCCTTGTACGGCACACGCCCTTCGATGCCTTCCGGAACGAGTTTCTCGGCGCCTGCCGAGGAGTCCTGGAAGTAACGATCGGAGGAACCTTGAGCCTGGGACATGGCGCCCAGCGAACCCATGCCACGGTAAGCCTTGTACGAACGACCCTGGAACAGTTCGATCTCACCCGGTGCTTCTTCAGTACCGGCGAACATCGAGCCCATCATCACGCAGGAAGCACCGGCTACGATGGCCTTGGACAGGTCACCGGAGAAACGGATACCGCCGTCGGCGATCAACGGCACGCCAGAGCCTTCAAGGGCGGCGGCGACGTTGGCGATGGCGCTGATTTGCGGGACGCCGACACCGGCGACGATGCGGGTGGTGCAGATCGAGCCAGGGCCGATACCGACCTTGACTGCGTCGGCGCCAGCTTCGACCAGGGCCTTGGCGGCAGCGCCGGTGGCAATGTTGCCGCCGATGACCTGCACGTCAGGGAAATTCTGTTTGACCCAGCGAACGCGGTCGATCACGCCTTTGGAGTGACCGTGGGCGGTGTCGACCACCACCACGTCAACGCCGGCAGCAACCAGTGCCGAAACACGTTCGCCAGTGTCTTTACCGGTGCCGACCGCCGCGCCGACGCGCAGACGACCTTGATCGTCCTTGCTGGCCAGCGGGTAAGCCTTGGCTTTTTCGATGTCGTTGACGGTCATCATGCCTTTGAGGGCAAATTTGTCGTCGACGATCAGGACGCGTTCGATGCGGTTTTTGTGCAACAACTCGCGAACGTCGTTCTTGTCGGCGCCTTCCTTGACCGTGACCAGACGCTCTTTAGGCGTCATCACTTCACGGACGGTGGCGTCCAGACGGTTCTCGAAACGTACGTCGCGGGAAGTAACGATGCCGACCAGGTCGCCATCGTGCAGGACCGGAACGCCGGAGATGTTGTGCAGGCGGGTCAGTTCGAACAGTTCACGCACCGTGGCGTCAGCCTCGATGGTGATCGGGTCCTTGACCACGCCGGCTTCGTAACGCTTGACCTTGCGCACTTCGGCAGCTTGCTGCTCGATGGTCATGTTCTTGTGGATGATGCCGATGCCACCTTCCTGAGCCATGGCAATTGCCAGACGGGCTTCAGTGACGGTGTCCATGGCGGCAGAAACCAGAGGAATATTCAGCTCGATGCCACGGGTTAGGCGGGTCTTGAGACTGACTTCGTTAGGAAGCACCTCGGAATAACCGGGCACGAGGAGAATGTCGTCGAATGTCAGAGCTTCTTGGCTGATACGCAGCATCGCGGGGGCTCCCGAGCGGGAAAATGGAAGCGCGCCATTATAGTCAGACACCCCCTCGGGTTCAATGTAAAACTCTGTCTATTATCGATGCAGTGATCGACGGGGCATTTGCCACACAATCCCGTAGGAGCGAGGCTTGCCCGCGAAGGCGTCATCACTGACGCTAAAAGCTTCGCGGGCAAGCCTCGCTCCTACAGGTTCAGGTTCGATTACAGCTCGACTTTCACCAGGCTCACGGGCTGGTCCAGCCAATCGGCAAATTCATCGATAAAGCTCTGCTTGAACCCCGCCTCGGCCCAGTTGTTGAAGATGAACCCCAGGTTGGAAAAGCCGCATTCCTGCAGGAACAGAAACCCGTTGATGTCATCTTCATGCCCGCATTCAGGGCAGGTGAAGTTGTCGGTGCGCCCCGGCATCCACTCTTCCAGGCTTTCGAACAGCGCCTCGCCGATTTCCTTGCGGCACTCGGCGCACCCCGCTTCGCCCAGAAACCCCTTGGCCGGCGTGTAGATGCAGCGTTTGGTGATGATTTCCAGGCCATTGACCGGTTCGCCGAACGGCAGCGCTTCCGGGTGCAGCACCACTGCGCGAGCGCCATCGGCCAGCGCGTAGCCCATGCGATTACCGGTACGCCCGCAGGTGGTCAGTTCTTCCTTGACGATGTTCTTGCGCACCAGCCACCGCACGACCGCCCGGGCCCGGGGTTCGTGTACCGGCAATGTGGAAATTTTCGGGACGATGATGCTTTGGGAATTCATGGTGCAAGCCTAGTGCGTCAAATGGGAAGTGCTGCGGCGTGGCGGATGGCGCCTTCGCGGGCAAGCCTCGCTCCTACAAGGATCTGCGCGAAACCTGTAGGAGCGAGACTTGCCCGCGAAAGCGACAGAACGGCCGGCAGCTTAATCCCTGACACACTCAGGTCAAGTACTCAAATACCGCCCGATCAAGGCAATCCCGCTGGCCAGCACCAACCAGGTCACCAGCCGCACGAACGCTTCCCGAGACAGCTTCATCGTCAACCGTCGGCCGATCCACAACCCCAGCGCCATGGCCGGCAACAAGCACACGGCCAATACCAATAAGGGTAGCTCGGCGTACACCCCCGCGACGGCAAACAGGCTCAAACGCACCACGGTGCTGCAACTGATCAGCGCACTCTGGGTCGCCCGGGCCGCGTCCTTGGGCAAGCGACTGTTCAGATAGATCGCATATAAAAAGCCACCACTGCCAAACAACGCCCCGAACATCCCGCCCACCGTGCCCATCGGCACTGCCCAACCGGCGGACAATTGCGTGGGCCGGGTTTTGACCCACAGGCTGTAAACCGCATAGGCGCTGATAAACAGCCCCATCAACAGCAGCAACAGATCGGATTTCAGATTCAGCAGGAAGATCACCCCCAACGTGCAACCCACCGCCATGCAGGGCAGCAATCGCAGCAGCTCGGGCCTGGCCACGTCCCGCCGCGACGGCAGCAGATTGCCGAACGCCGCGACGAAATCCAGCAGCACCAGCAACGGCACGATTTTCGACAGCGGCATGAACAGGATCAGGATCGGCCCCGCCACCAGCGCGGTGCCAAACCCGGCGATGCCAAACACGATGTACGCCAGGGCAATGCCCAGCCCGATCACCAGCCAATCCGTCGCGCCGAACGGCCATTGGCTCAACAACTCAAGCACATTCATTGGCAGGTTTTTCCTTGAAGACTGTGGATGACTTTAGCCAGCGCCGAGCCTTGCGACTAATATCTTCAAAGTCGCCCACCCATCTCGAAAAGGCATGCCTTGTGCTTTCTACCCGTCAATTGCGTTATTTCGTGGAGATCGCCGAGTGCGGCAGTTTCAGCGCTGCGGCCGAACGCCTGTTTATTGCGCAGTCGGCCCTGAGCCGGCAGATCAAGGACATGGAAACCCGCCTGCAAACACCGCTGTTCGAACGCACCGCGCGCCAACCTCGTTTGACGGCGGCGGGTGAAGCGCTTTTGCCCCGGGCCAGGAATCTGTTGAATGAGCTGACCAAGGCCAGCGAAATGGCGACCCAGGTCGGCAACGGTCAACTTGGCATTCTGCGCCTGAGTCATTCCAGCACCGTGCCGATGAGCGGGCGGCTACTGCGCGGCATCAGCGTTTATCTCGATCAACATCCCGGCGTGTCCATGGACATCGTCAAACTGTCCTCCGAAGCGCAACTGGAAGAGTTGGCCGAGGGTCGCCTGGACGTCGGTCTGCTGCGCTTGCCGGTGCTGCGCCAGCGCGAAGGCGTGCAAATTGTGCCTCTATATAGCGAACGCTTGCTGCTGGCGGTGCCACCGAATCATCGGCTGGCTGTGGATAACTCAGGGCAAGGTATCGATCTGGCGCAGTTGAAGGATGAAGCGTTTATCTCCATTCCCCATCCGCAGCGCGGTGGCTTGAGCTATCTGTCTGCGGAGCTGTGCATGCGCCAGGGCTTCTTTCCAAAGGCCGCGCGGGTGGTGTCGCGCAAAACCACGCAACTGCAATTGATCCAGGCCGGGTTCGGCATTGCCTTGTTGCCGGAATCGATGCAAGACATCGCCCCGCCGGACATCCATTTCCTGCCGCTGACGGACCCGGATTGCCTCAGCACCGTCGCCCTCGCCTGCCGGCAAAACCCCACAGCATTGGTCCAACAATTCACACAATCCCTGTAGGCGCTGCCGCAGGCTGCGATCTTTTGATTTGGATTTTCAAGATCAAAAGATCGCAGCCTGCGGGTGATCGTGCATTCCCCTGAAGAATGCCTTTATCATGCGCCCCATGATTAAAGATCCCTTTGCAAGACTCGGCCTGGACCGTGAAGTCCTGACTGTCAGCCAGCTCAACGGCCGCGCGCGGGTGTTGCTGGAAGACGTGTTCAGCAATATCTGGGTCGAAGGCGAAATCTCCAACCTCGCCCGCCCGGCGTCCGGCCACGTGTATTTCACCCTCAAGGACAGCGGCGCCCAGGTCCGTTGCGCACTGTTCCGGCAGAACGCCGCCAAGGTGCGCCAGGCGCTGAAGGATGGCCTGGCGGTCAAGGTGCGCGGCAAGGTCTCGCTGTTCGAGGGTCGTGGCGACTATCAACTGATCCTCGACACCGTGGAACCGGCCGGTGACGGTGCCCTGCGCCTGGCCTTCGATGCACTGAAAGAAAAGCTCAGCGCCGAAGGCCTGTTCAGTGCCGAGCGCAAAGTGCCGTTGCCGGCCCATCCACAACGCATCGGCATCATCAGCTCGCCCACCGGCGCGGTGATCCGCGACATCATCAGCGTGTTCCGCCGCCGGGCGCCGCAGGTGCAACTGACGCTGATCCCCACCGCTGTACAGGGCCGCGAAGCCACCGCACAGATTGTCCGCGCCTTGAAACTGGCGGACGCCCGAGGCTTCGATGCGTTGATCCTGGCCCGTGGCGGCGGTTCGCTGGAAGACCTCTGGTGTTTCAACGAAGAAGCCGTGGCCCGCGCCGTGGATGCCTGTGTGACGCCGATTGTCAGCGCCGTCGGCCATGAAACCGACGTGTCGATCAGCGACTTCGTGGCGGACGTTCGCGCCCCGACGCCTTCTGCTGCTGCCGAATTGTTGGCTCCGGATTCCAGCGACCTGGTGCGTCGGGTCGAAAGCCTGCATCGGCGCCTGGTGATGCGCATCCGCGACCGCTTGATGCGTGATCGCCTGCGCCTGGAAGGCATGTCCCGGCGCCTGCGTCATCCCGGCGAACGCCTGCGCCAGCAAGCGCAACGCCTGGACGATCTGGACATGCGCCTGCGTCGCGCCTTCGAACGCAGCCTCAATACCCGCCGCGAACGCTTGATCCGTCTGGAAACCCGCCTCGCCGGGCAACATCCGGGACGGCAACTGGCGATGCTGCGCCAACGCCTCGACAGCCTCGCCGAACGCCTGCCCCGCTCAATGCGCGAAGGCCTCAAGGCCCGGCGCCTGCAACTGCAAAGCCAGATGCAGACGCTGCATGTGGTCAGCCCGCTGGCGACCCTTGGCCGTGGCTACAGCATTTTGCTGGACGAGCGCGGCAACGCGATTCGCAATGCCGCCCAGACCCACCCCGGCCAGCGCCTGAACGCCCGGCTCGGCGAGGGCGAGTTGCAAGTGCGCGTCGAAGACAATCACCTGACGCCTGTCACCCTTTCTCTACTGGATTGATCCATGCCCCGTTTCCTGGCTCCACTGTTGTTGCTGTGCCTGACCTTCAACGCCCACGCCGACAGCTACATCACCCGCCTGCTGAACAAACCGGTGCCGGGTGGCGTGGCGGTCGTGGACTTGGGCGCTGCCGCCCAGGCGCCGAAAGCCACGTATCAGGGCAAACCGGTGCTGGTGGTCAAGGAACAAAGCAACTGGCTGGCCATCGTCGGTGTGCCGCTGACCGTCAAACCGGGCACCCAGCAAGTGAGCAGCGGCGGCCGTAACTTGAGCTTCACCGTCGGCAACAAAAAGTACCCGGAACAGCGCATCACCCTGAAAAACACCCAGCAGGTCAACCCGAACCCGGAGAACCTCAAGCGCATCGAAGGCGAACTGGCCGAGCAGATCCAGGCCTATCGCAGCTTCAGCCCCGTCACCCCGAGCAATCTGTTGCTGGACAAACCGGTCAACGGGCCGCTGTCGAGCAAGTTCGGTGTGCGTCGGTTCTTTAATGGTGAAGAGCGCAATCCCCATGCCGGCCTGGACTTCGCAGTGCCGGCGGGCACACCGATCAAGACCCCGGCGGCGGGCAAGGTGATTTTGATTGGTAACTACTTCTTCAATGGCAACACGGTGTTTGTCGACCATGGCCAGGGCTTTATCAGCATGTTCTGCCACATGTCGAAGATTGATGTGAAGGTTGGCCAGCAATTGGCGCGGGGCGGTGTGGTGGGCAAGGTCGGTTCGACGGGGCGGGCGACCGGGCCGCATATGCACTGGAACGTCAGCCTGAATGATGCGCGGGTGGACCCGGCGATTTTTATTGGGGCGTTTCAGCCTTAAAAAGTCGTTGGGGCTGCCGGCCTCTTCGCGGGCAAGCCTCGCTCCTACAGGACGACGATCACCGCAAATTTGTAGGATCGAGGCTTGCCCGCGAAGGCGGAATCCCGGGCAACACATCACCAACCTTCAATTGCGCATCCCACAAGCCCCGCGCAAACATCAAAACAATCACTCCACATCCCAGCAATAAAATCTCGCCAATCTCGCCTTTTCGAGTATTCCTCTCAATTTTTTTCGACTGCTTGCCAACCTCAACCCCGGCGGTTAGGGTTGAAGGCATGAAAACCTCTCACACCCTCATTCAGCTTCGCCAGCACCGCAGCCTGTGCCTCGTCAGTGCACGACTGCCAGGCTGAATCGCGGTGCCTCGCCTTACACGTTTTCCCAAACACTTTTGATCCACCGGCAGGCCGCCTTTTTTCGGCCCACACAATAAGGATTTCCCGATGAGCATGCTCAAAGACCCGTCTTCGAAATACCGCGCGTTCCCGACCATCGATATCCCGGACCGCACCTGGCCGTCGAAGACCATCACCGCCGCGCCGATCTGGTGCAGCTCGGACCTTCGCGACGGTAACCAGTCGCTGATCGAGCCAATGGACGCGGCGAAGAAGCTGCGTTTCTGGAAAACCCTGGTGCAGGTCGGCGTGAAAGAAATCGAAGCCTCGTTCCCGGCGGCTTCGCAAACCGACTTCGACTTCGTGCGCACCCTGATCGAAGACGGCCACATCCCGGACGACACCACCATTCAGGTGCTGACCCAGGGCCGTGAAGACTTGATCGAGCGCACTTTCGAATCCCTGCGCGGGGCGAAAAAAGCTATCGTTCACCTGTACAACGCGACCTCCCCTTCCTTCCGCCGCATTGTCTTCAACCAGGACAAGGACGGGATCAAGGCCATCGCCGTGAACGCTGCCAAGCTGTTCGTCAAATACGCCGCCCAGCAGCCGGACACCGAGTGGACCTTCGAATACTCCCCGGAAACCTTCAGCGCCACCGAACTCGAATTCGCCAAAGAAGTGTGCGACGCGGTGATCGAAGTCTGGAACCCGACGCCTGAGCACAAGGTGATCCTCAACCTGCCGGCCACCGTCGAATGCGCGACCCCGAACATCTACGCCGACCAGATCGAATGGTTCGGCCGTCACATCAACCGTCGTGACAGCGTGATCATCAGCCTGCACACCCACAACGACCGTGGCACCGGCGTGGCCGCCACCGAGTTGGGCCTGATGGCCGGCGCCGACCGTGTCGAAGGCTGCCTGTTCGGTAACGGCGAGCGCACCGGTAACGTCGATCTGGTGACCGTGGCACTGAACCTCTACACCCAGGGCATCCACCCTGAGCTGGACTTCTCCGACATCGATGGCGTGCGCAAAGTCGTCGAAGAGTGCAACCAGATCCAGGTGCACCCACGTCATCCGTACGTCGGCGACCTGGTGCACACCGCGTTCTCCGGCTCGCACCAGGACGCGATCCGCAAGGGCTTCGCCCAGCAGCAACCGGACACCCTGTGGGAAGTGCCGTACTTGCCGATCGACCCGGCCGACATCGGCCGCAGCTACGAGGCGGTGATTCGCGTCAACAGCCAGTCGGGCAAGGGCGGTATCGCTTACCTGCTGGAACAGGAATACGGCATCAGCTTGCCGCGTCGCATGCAGATCGAGTTCAGCCAGGTCGTACAGCGTGAAACCGATCGCCTCGGCCTGGAAATGACTGCCCAGCAAATCCACGCGCTGCTGCACAGCGAATACTTGCAGGCCAACACCCCGTACGCGCTGGTCAGCCATCGCTTGCAGGAAGAAAATGGCAACAGTTCGGTGGAAGTGGAAGTCTCGGGCAAGGGCCAAGGCGAAACCAACCTGCACTGGCGCGGCAAGGGCAACGGCGCCCTGGAAGCGTTGGTGGCCGGTCTGCCGATCCCGGTGGAAATCATGGACTACAACGAACACGCCATTGGCGCGGGCACCAACGCCAAGGCAGCCGCTTATATCGAACTGCGGGTTGAAGGCCAGCGTGCGGTGCACGGCGTAGGGATTGATGAAAACATCACCACGGCGAGCTTCAAGGCGCTGTTCAGCGCGCTGAACCGCTCGTTGAGTCAGCCGCAAGCGAAAGAAGCGGCGTAAGCGTTCGCTGCAATGCAAAAGGCCCCAAGGTGCGAACCTTGGGGCCTTTTTGTTGATCGTTCCTACGCTGATCGTTCCCACGCTCCGCGTGGGAATGCCTCAAGGGACGCTCCGCGTTCCAGCTCCCGAATGGGACGCGGAGCGTCCCGGGCTGCATTCCCACGCAGAGCGTGGGAACGATCGGTTACGATCGGTTAGGTGAACTCGAACGTGTCGGCATCCAGATTCGCCGGAAACCGCGTGCGGTAAGCCGCCAGTTTGATCGTTCCTACGCTGATCGTTCCCACGCTCCGCGTGGGAATACCTCAAGGGACGCTCCGCGTTCCAGCTCCCGAATGGGACGCAGAGCGTCCCAGGCTGCATTCCCACGCAGAGCGTGGGAACGATCGGTTACGATCGGTTAGGTGAACTCGAACGTGTCGGCATCCAGATTCGCCGGAAACCGCGTGCGGTAAGCCGCCAGTTTGATCGTTCCCACGCTGATCGTTCCTACGCTGATCGTTCCCACGCTCCGCGTGGGAATGCCTCAAGGGACGCTCCGCGTTCCAGCTCCCGAATGGGACGCAGAGCGTCCCAGGCTGCATTCCCACGCAGAGCGTGGGAACGATCGGTTACGATCGGTTAGGTGAACTCGAACGTGTCGGCATCCAGATTCGCCGGAAACCGCGTGCGGTAAGCCGCCAGTTCTGCCGCATCCAGTACCACCTGAAACACCCCATCAGCCTCCCCGGCACTGAGCAAGGTTTCACCCTGGAAATCCAGCACCTGACTATCACCGGTATACGCAAAGCCCTTGCCGTCGGTGCCAATCCGGTTGACCGCCGCGACATAGCACAGGTTCTCGATGGCTCGGGCCGGCAGTAAGCGGTTCCAGTGCTGACGTCGCGCACCCGGCCAATTGGCGGTGTACAGCAGCAGGTCGGTGTCCTGGGCATCACGGCTCCAGACCGGGAAGCGCAGGTCGTAGCAAATCAGCGGCCGAATCCGCCAGCCCTTGAGCTCGAACTGCACCTGGCGCTCGCCGGGGGTGTAGTGGTTGTGCTCGCCGGCCATGCGAAACAGGTGACGCTTGTCGTAATGCGACACCTCGCCGTCCGGCCGCGCCCAGAGCAGGCGATTGCGGTGACTGCCATCGGCGGCCTGGACGATGACACTGCCGGTGATCACCGCAGCGTATTTTTCAGCCTGGATGCGCAGCCATTTGCTGGTCGGACCGTTTTCCGCCTCGGCCAGGGTCTCGGACTGCATGGAAAAGCCAGTGGTGAACATCTCCGGCAGGATAATCAGGTCCGCGCCGCGGGCCTGTTCCAGCAATTGCTCGAAATGCTCCAGGTTGGCCTGGCGGTCGTGCCAGGCCAGGGTGGTCTGGATCAGCGCGATGTTCAGGTTGGGCAGTGCACTCAGATCACGCATAGTTTTGCCGCTGCTTCACGCAGGGTCTCCTCGCGTTTGGCGAAGCACAGGCGCACCAGGCGCTGGCCTTCGGGTGGGTTCTGGTAGAACACCGAGATCGGGATGCTCGCCACGCCGTGTTCGCGGGTCATCCACAGCGCCATCTCGACGTCGTTGAGGTCCGGGCGGATCTGCGAATAATCGACCAATTGGAAATAAGTACCGGTGACACGGGTCAAGCTGAAGCGAGACGGCGCCAGCAGATCGCAGAACAGATCGCGCTTGGCCTGGTAGAAACCTGGCAGTTCTTCGACGTGTTCCGGATGCTCAGCCATGAAGTCGGCCAAGGCAAATTGCAGCGGGGTCACGCCGCAGAAGCTCACGTATTGGTGCACCTTGCGCAATTCCGCCGTGAGGGCTGGCGGTGCGACCACATAGCCGGTTTTCCAGCCTGTGACGTGGTAAGTCTTGCCGAAGGAACTGACCACGAAGGCGCGTTGATACAGCTCCTCGTGATTCAGAACGCTAACGTGAGGTACGCCGTCGAACACCAGGTGCTCATAGACTTCGTCACTGACGAGGTAGATGTCGCGGTCACGAATCAAATCCGCCAACTGATCCAGATCGGCGCGGCTGATCAGCGCACCGCTCGGGTTGTGCGGCGAATTGATCACGATCATCCGCGTACGCGGCGTTATCGCCTCAGCGAGCTTCTGGAAGTCGATGGCGAAATCATCCAGCCCGAGCTGCACGTGCACGCAGCGGCCTCCGGCCAGCTGCACCGAGGGCTCGTAGCTGTCGTAGCACGGGTCGAAGACGATCACTTCGTCGCCGCTGTGGATAACCGCCTGAATCGCACAGAAGATCGCCTGGGTGGCGCCGGGGGTGACCGTCACTTCATGATCGGCATCCACGCTGACGCCGTAGCTGCGCGCGATCTTCGCTGAAATCTGCTGGCGCAACGCCGGCAGGCCGGTCATCGGCGAATATTGGTTGTGGCCCTGGGCAATATGCCGACCCACCGCATCGCACAACGCCTGGGGCGCATCAAAATCGGGAAAACCCTGGGACAGGTTGATCGCCCCGGTCTGCGCCGCGAGCTGAGACATCTGAGTGAAGATAGTGATGCCGACATTCGGCAGCTTACTGGTGATCATCGGTAGGCCCCTGCAGGTGAGCTGCAAGTTTCAAGCGACAAGCTGCAAGTGGTCAAGCAGCAAACCATCAGACACAAAAAAGGGTCCCCGGACAGGACCCTTTCTGGCTTTTTCTTAAAGCTTGCAGCTTAAAGCTTGACGCTGCTCCTATTTCTTATCGCGGCGCTTCTTATCGGCTTTCTTGTGGTGCGACATCATGCGGCGCTTCTTGTTGACCTGACGGTCGGTGAGCGAGGTCTTGTTGCCTTCGTACGGGTTCTCGCCGCCCTTGAACTCGATGCGGATCGGCGTACCGACCAGCTTCAAGACACGACGGTAAGTGTTTTCCAGATAACGCACGTAAGACTTCGGCACCTTCTCGATCTGGTTACCGTGAATCACGATGATCGGCGGGTTCGCGCCACCCAAGTGGGCATAACGCAGCTTGATCCGGCGGTTGTTGACCATCGGCGGCGCGTGCTCACCGACTGCATCTTCCAGAATCGTGGTCAGGCGGTTGGTTGGCCAGCGGGTAACCGCAGACTTGAACGAGTTCTGTACGGAGGCGTAGAGGTTGCCCACGCCCGTGCCGTGCAGGGCCGAGATGAAGTGGATGTCGGCGTAGTCAACGAAGAACAGACGACGTTGCAGCTCGACTTTCACGAAATCGCGCTCGCTCGGCGTCATGCCGTCCCACTTGTTGATCGCGATGACCAGCGCACGACCCGACTCAATGGCAAAGCCCAGCAGGTTGAGGTCGTGATCGACCACACCTTCGCGGGCGTCCATCACAAAGATCACCACGTTGGCGTCTTTGATCGCTTGCAGGGTTTTGACCACGGAGAATTTTTCGACTTCTTCGTGGATCTTGCCGCGCTTGCGCACACCGGCGGTGTCGATCAGCGTGTACTTCTCGTCGTTACGCTCGAACGGGATGTAAATGCTGTCGCGGGTAGTGCCGGGCTCGTCATACACGATGACCCGGTCTTCACCGAGCATACGGTTGACCAGGGTCGACTTGCCGACGTTCGGGCGGCCGATGATGGCGATCTTGATCCCGTCTTTTTCGCTTGGGCCAGGAATGCGCTTGGCTTCCTCGCCTTCGGCAACGATCTCTTCCTCGCCTTCTTCCAGCTCGTCATCGTCTTTCGGGAAGTCGCTGAGGGCGATTTCCAGCATCTGGGTGATGCCACGACCGTGGGCGCCGGCGATCGGAATCGCGTGGCCCATGCCCAACGGGGCGAACTCGGCGCGGGCCATTTCCGGGTCGATGTTGTCGACCTTGTTGGCAACCACGTAGGAACGCTTGTTACGTTTGCGCAAATGCTCGGCGATCATCTGGTCGGCGGCGGTGAAACCGGCCTTGGCATCTACCAGGAACAGAACGACATCCGCTTCTTCAATGGCCAGCAGCGACTGCTCGGCCATTTTTTCGTCCATACCGTGCTCGTCACCGGAGATACCGCCGGTGTCGACCAGAATGTAGGAACGCCCTTGCCACTTGGCCTCACCGTATTGGCGATCACGGGTCAGACCGGACAAGTCGCCGACGATGGCGTCGCGAGTCCTGGTCAGGCGGTTGAACAAGGTGGACTTGCCGACGTTCGGTCGGCCCACCAGGGCGATTACGGGAACCATGCGGCTCTCCACTTCGTTAATTCAGAAAATACAAAAGCCGCTGCGAGGCAGCGGCTGGTGCTCGGGGCAGCGCTTGAAGGCGCCGCAAGCCTTGCAGAACAAGGCCGCCTGGGGGTTAAACCCCAAGCATAGTCAAATCTTTACTTAATGGTCAGGGCTTCCAGTTTGCCACTGTTGCCATACACATAAATCGTGTCACCCACCACCAGCGGACGGGCGCGCAGGCCGTCGCTGTCGATGCGCTCGCGGCCGACGAAACGACCGTCCACCTGGCTCAGCAGGTGCAGGTAGCCTTCCATGTCGCCGACTGCAACGTAGCTGGAGAACACTTCCGGAGCCGACAGTTGACGGCGAGCCAGCGAATCGTTGCTCCACAAGGCTGTGGTGGAACGTTCGTCGACGCCTTCAACGGTGCCCGAGGACAGGCTCACGTAGACGCTGCCAAAACCCTGGGCGACACCGGCATAGCTGGAAGCATCACGCTGCCAGAGCTGACGACCGCTTTGCAGGTCCAGTGCCGCAACGCGACCCTGGTAGCTGGCGACGTACAGGGTTTCGCCGGACAGCAGCAGACCGCCGTCGATATCGACCACGCGCTCCAGCTCCGAACGACCCTGTGGAATCGCAACCCGTTGTTCCCACACCGGCACGCCGTTGGAAATATCGAGAGCAACCACTTTACCGGTCGACAGGCCAGCCACCGCGAGGCGGTTGGTGACCACTGGCGCACTGGTGCCGCGCAGGGTAAGGACCGCTGGCGTGCTGTCATACAACCAGCGCTGGGTGCCGGTCGCCGCGTCCAGGCCGATCAGACGATCGTCCTGGGTCTGAACCACCACAACGTCGCCATTGTTGGCCGGCGGCGCGAGAACTTCGCTGGTCACGCGAGCGCGCCATTTCTCTTCGCCGTTGGTCGCGTCCAGGGCAACGATTTCACCCTTGAGCGTACCGATCGTGAGCAGACCGTAACCCACGCCAACGGCGCCGGAAACAGGCAGGTCGAGATCTTTCTTCCATTTGACGTCGCCATTGCTGCGATCCATCGCCACGACTTCACCCGTGACGTCGGCGGCATAGATGGTATCGCCTTCGATGGCCGGCACCAGCATGTTGTAGGTTTCGCCCTGACCGTCACCGATCGAACGACTCCACTGCTTGTGCAGAACCACTTCTTCTTTGAAGTCGGTCAACTCGGCCGGCGGCAATTCTTTTTTGCTGTTGCTGCTGCAACCCGCGGCCAGAACGGCCAGAGCCAGCAATGCTGCATGTTTCCAACGGATCACGTCACGCATCCCCTTTGGCCAGGTCGTCCAGCTTGATTTGGAGGCCGCCGACTGCCGCTTCATCGGACAGTGCTGCCTTGGCTTTTTGATACGCCGTGTTCGCTTCGTCAGTACGACCCAACTGCACCAGCAGGTCGCCCTTGAGTTCTTCGCGAGTGGCCAGGAACGACTTGTCGGCATCGCCTTCAAGCAGTTTCAGAGCGTCTTCGACCTTGTTCTGTGCGGCCAGAACCTGGGCCAGACGCTGACGGGCGATTTCGCCCAGCGCCGGGTTGGCCGGTTTGTCGGTGATGGCTTTCAGCTCAGTGGCCGCATCGTCCAGCTTGCCGCTGTCGACCGCGACTTTCGCCACGAACAGGCTGCCGTATTGCGCGTAGGCCGAACCGCCGAACTCACTGTTGAGCTTGCCGGCCAGGTCCGCAACGCGGGCTGCGTCAGGCTTGCCGTCAGGCGTCAGCGTGGTTTCCAGCAGTTGCTGATAGAGAATCGAGGCGCCTTGCGACTGATTGCTCTGATACTTGTGAAAAGCCTGCCAGCCGAACACGATGACCAGCGCCAACAGGCCGCCAGTGACCAGGGGCTTGCCGTTACGTGTCCACCAGTCTTTCAAATCCGCCAGTTGTTCGTCTTCGGTACTCGACACCCCAATACTCCTTAATCGCTAAATCGGCTGTTTGACAGCTTCAACCCTGCACGACGCAGGTGGCCAGGTGTGCAGCGAGCGCATCCCAGGCAATGCTTTGTTGTTCGCCCTGGCCACGCAGGGGTTTGAAACCTACCACTTGCTGGGCCATCTCGTCGTCACCGAGGATCAGCGCATACAACGCACCGCTCTTGTCGGCTTTCTTGAACTGACTTTTGAAACTGCCGGCACCGGCATTGACTTGCAGGCGCAGGTTGGGCAATTGGTCACGCACACGTTCGCTCAAGGCCAGCCCGGCCAGCTCGGCGGCTTCACCGAAGGCGCAGAGGTAGACGTCGACCTGGCGGGAGATCTCTTGCGGGATCTGCTCCAGGGTTTCCAGCAGCAGCACCAGGCGCTCGATACCCATGGCGAAACCAACGCCCGGGGTCGGCTTGCCGCCCATCTGCTCCACCAGACCGTCGTAACGACCACCGGCACACACGGTGCCCTGGGCGCCCAACTTGTCGGTGACCCATTCGAAAACGGTCTTGCTGTAGTAATCCAGCCCGCGAACCAGCTTCGGGTTGATCACATAAGGAATGCCGGCCGCATCGAGGCGCGCCTTGAGGCCCTCGAAGTGCACGCGGGATTCGTCATCGAGGTAGTCGGCCATTTTCGGCGCGTCGACCAGGACCGCTTGTGTGTCGGCGTTCTTGGTGTCCAGGACCCGCAACGGGTTGGTCTTCAGACGACGCTGGCTGTCTTCATCGAGCTTGTCCAGGCGCGCCGACAGGAACTCGACCAGGGCTTCACGATAACGACCACGGGACTCAGCGGTGCCCAGGCTGTTGAGCTCGAGCTTGACCGCATCACGGATGCCCAGCTCGCCCCACAGGCGCCAGGTCAGGATGATCAGCTCGGCGTCGATGTCCGGACCGTCGAGGTTGAACACTTCGACACCGATCTGGTGGAACTGGCGATAACGACCTTTCTGCGGACGTTCGTGACGGAACATCGGGCCGATGTACCAGAGTTTCTGCACTTGGCCGCCGCCGGTGATGCCGTGCTCGAGCACCGCACGCACGCAGGCCGCCGTGCCTTCAGGGCGCAGGGTCAGGGAATCGCCGTTGCGGTCTTCGAAGGTGTACATCTCTTTTTCGACGATGTCGGTCACTTCACCGATGGAGCGCTTGAACAGCTCGGTGAACTCGACGATCGGCATGCGGATCTGCTTATAACCGTAGTTATCCAGCAAACGCGAGACGGTGCCCTCGAAATGACGCCACAGGGGCGTCTGCTCGGGCAGGATGTCGTTCATGCCACGTATGGCTTGCAGAGACTTGCTCACAAAAAATCCTTAAATTCGTTTGATCAGCCGCGGGCGATTACAGCCGCGTCGGCTTCGACCTTTTCGGCCGCTTTCTGGCGGATCAAGCGTTCAAGCTCATCCACCAGATTGTCATTCGTCAGTTTCTGCGCCGGCTTGCCGTCGATGTAAATCAGGTTGGGCGTGCCGCCGGTCAAGCCGATATGGGCTTCCTTGGCTTCGCCCGGCCCGTTGACCACGCAACCGATGACCGCGACATCCAGCGGCACCAGCAAATCTTCGAGGCGCCCTTCCAGCTCGTTCATGGTCTTGACCACATCGAAGTTCTGCCGCGAGCAGCTCGGGCAGGCGATGAAGTTGATGCCACGGGAACGCAGGTGCAGGGATTTGAGAATGTCGTAGCCGACTTTCACTTCCTCGACCGGGTCAGCCGCCAACGAGATGCGAATAGTATCGCCAATCCCTTCGGCGAGCAGCATACCGAGGCCCACGGCGGATTTCACCGTGCCTGAACGCAAACCACCGGCTTCGGTGATGCCCAGGTGCAGCGGCTGGACGATTTCCTTGGCCAGCAAGCGGTAGGCGGCGACGGCCATGAACACGTCGGATGCCTTCACGCTGACCTTGAAGTCCTTGAAATTCAGGCGTTCCAGGTGCTCGACGTGACGCAGGGCCGACTCGACCAGCGCGGCCGGGGTCGGCTCGCCGTATTTCTTTTGCAGGTCTTTTTCCAGGGAACCGGCGTTCACGCCGATGCGGATCGGGATCCCGCGGTCACGGGCGGCATCGACCACTGCACGCACGCGGTCTTCACGACCGATGTTGCCCGGGTTGATGCGCAGGCAGTCAACGCCCAGTTCGGCGACGCGCAAGGCGATCTTGTAGTCGAAGTGGATGTCGGCAACCAGCGGCACCTTGACCAGTTGCTTGATCTTGCCGAACGCCTCGGCGGCGTCCATATCCGGCACGGAAATGCGCACGATATCGACGCCCGCGGCTTCCAGGCGATTGATCTGGGCCACGGTGGCGGCCACGTCATTGGTGTCGCTGTTGGTCATGCTCTGCACAGCGATGGGCGCATCGCCGCCAACAGGCACGTTACCGACCCAGATCTTGCGGGATTCGCGACGTTTGATTGGAGATTCGCCGTGCATGACTTATTGACCCAACTTCAGGCGAGCAGTCTCGCCACTGGTGAACGGAGCGACATCAACCACCTGGCCGTTGTAGCTGACCTGCGCGCCACGGGCAAAGCCCAGGCGCACGGCAAACGGCGGCTTGCCACTGACAGAAACGTTTTCGCCTTTGCGCTTGAGACCGCTCAACAGCACTTTGCCGGAGCCATCGGTCACTTGCGTCCAGCAATCAGCGGTGAACAGCAGTTGAACCTGGCCTTGACCGGCGACTGGCGCGGCGGCGGCAGTAGCGGTGGGAGCAACGGCAGCAGCTGCAACTGGCGCAGCGACGGTCGGTGCCGGAGCGGCTGGCGCTGGAGCAGCGGGCGCAGCGACTACCGGGGCGGCGTTGTGAACCGGTGCCGCAGGGGTTGCAGCCGGGGCTACAGGCGCTGGAGCAGGCGCTGCGGCTTCAGCTTCGGCCGGTGCTTCAGTCGATGTCTCGGACTGTGGCAATGCAAGCGTGGTTCCAGCTTCAGTCTGACCTTCCGCGACAGCCTGGTCTTCCGGCTCGTCCAGCGGATGGATCTGGGTGGTGCCGTCGGCGCCTTCGACTTCTACGTGTTCCGGAGCCAGGGTCGCCAGGTCCTTGGCGCGCAAGGACGTTTGATCCTGCCACCAGACAAAACCGCCGCCAATCACTGCGATCAGCAACAACAGGCTGACAATGCGCAAAATCGTGTGGGAAACCCGAACCGGCTCTTCGATACGACCCAGGCTGTGGACGTTGCTGCCCTGGGAGTCGGTGCCGGTGGATTGGTCGAACTGCTGGACCAGAACGGTCTGGTCCATGCCGAGCAATTTGGCGTACGCGCGAATGTAACCACGGGCAAAGGTATGCCCCGGCAGCTTGTCGAAAGCGCCGGCTTCCAGATTCCCTAAGGAATTGACGGTGAGGTTGAGCTTGAGGGCCACTTCGGCCAGCGACCAGCCATTGCTTTCGCGGGCCTGGCGCAATGTCTCACCGGGGTTAACGCGATTCGCTGCTACAACTTCGGGATGCGCCGCTTTCATCATTGCTCCGACAGGTATTGCTGATATTCCGGCGTACCGGGATAGAGTCGTTTTAATTGCAGGCCAAAACTGGCGGCCTTGTCGCGATCTTCAAACACTTTTGCCAGCCGAACGCCGAGCAATAGACTACGTGCATTTTGTTCGGTGAGCAGGCTAAAACGGTCGTAATAGTCACGCGCGGGCACATAATGCCTGTCTTCGTAAGACAACTCAGCCATTTCCAGCAATGCGCGTGGTTGTTGGCGGTTCAAACGCAGGGCTTTTTCCAGTTGCTGCTGGGCCAGGTCACGCTGGCCAAGCTTCGAAGCGGTCATGCCAAGATTTTCGAACACCCGCGAACGCTCAGGATACAGGGTATCGGCGGCGGCCTGCTCAAAGCGCTCGTAGGCTTCCTTGTAACGTTTCTCTTCGTACAGAAAACTGCCGTAGTTGTTCAGGATGCGTGCATCGCCAGGACGGGAGGACAGCGCCTTGCGAAAATGCTGGTCGGCCAGCTCCGGTTCCATCTCGGCCTGGAACACCAGGCCCAACGCCGCGTTGGCGTCAGGGTCGGAATCGTCCAGGTCCAGGGCCTTTTTCAACGGCACCTTGGCCCGCTCGGTCATCCCTTGCTGCAAGTACCCCAGCCCCAGTTGCACGTAGGCGACACGCGCTTCATCGCGGCCCTTGCTGGTCTTCATCGGATTGAAATCGCCCGACAGGACACAACCAGCACAGAGGCTGGCCAACAGCACAAGCAGCGCAAAGCGCAGAGACATAGAGATCCTCTCTTAGTTGTTGTTCGCTGCGTTTTGCGCCATATCGTTTTCGGCGCTCAATTCACGCACCGCGATATAACGCTCGCTGCGACGGGTGCGATCCAGCACCTGTCCTACCAATTGGCCACACGCGGCATCGATGTCTTCGCCGCGCGTGGTGCGCACGGTGACGTTGTAGCCGGCATGGTGAAGCTGATCCTGGAAACGGCGGATGGCGTTGTTGCTCGGACGCTCATAGCCGGAATGCGGGAACGGGTTGAACGGAATCAGGTTGATCTTGCACGGTACATTCTTGAGCAACTCGATCATCTCGACCGCGTGTTCAACCTTGTCGTTGATGTCCTTGAGCATGGTGTACTCAATGGTCAGCACGCGTTTTTCGCCCAGGGTCGCCATGTAGCGCTGGCACGACTCGAGCAGCATCTTAAGCGGATACTTTTTGTTGATCGGCACCAATTGGTTACGCAATGCGTCATTCGGTGCGTGCAGCGACAACGCCAGGGACACGTCGATGTGCTTGGCCAGCTCATCGATCATCGGCACCACGCCCGAAGTGGACAGGGTTACGCGGCGCTTGGAGATCCCGTAGCCCAGGTCATCCATCATCAGATGCATGGCAGCCACGACGTTGTCGAAGTTCAGCAGCGGCTCGCCCATGCCCATCATCACCACGTTGGTGATGGCACGGTCGGCGGTCGCCGGGATGCTGCCGAACGATTTATTGGCAATCCACACCTGGCCGATGACTTCGGCGGCGGTGAGGTTGCTATTGAAACCTTGCTTGCCGGTGGAGCAGAAACTGCAATCCAGGGCACAGCCTGCCTGGGACGAAACGCACAGAGTGCCGCGTTTGCCCTGGGGAATGTACACGGTCTCGACGCAGCTGCCGGACGCCACACGCACCACCCACTTACGGGTGCCGTCGGTGGAAATGTCCTCGCTGACGACTTCAGGACCGCGAACCTCAGCAATCACCTTGAGCTTGTCGCGCAAGGCTTTGCTGACGTTCGTCATGGCGTCGAAATCATCGACGCCAAGGTGGTGAATCCATTTCATTACCTGACCGGCACGGAAACGCTTCTCCCCGATTGAGTCGAAGAATTTTTCCATTTCCAGCTGAGTCAGACCCAGCAGGTTAGTTTTTACAGTCGATGTAGTCATGGATTCACCTTCACTCATAAGCCAATGCTTAGCGAGTGGTTACTTCAGTAGCTGCGAAGAAGTACGAGATTTCGCGAGCAGCAGCGGCTTCGGAGTCCGAACCGTGTACAGCGTTGGCGTCGATCGAATCAGCGAAGTCAGCGCGGATGGTGCCGGCAGCAGCTTCTTTAGGGTTGGTAGCGCCCATCAGCTCACGGTTCAGAGCGATAGCGTTTTCGCCTTCCAGAACCTGAACGACAACCGGACCGGAGATCATGAAGGAAACCAGATCGCCGAAGAAACCACGAGCGCTGTGCTCAGCGTAGAAGCCTTCAGCTTCGGCTTTGGACAGTTGCTTCAGTTTCGAAGCTACAACGCGCAGGCCAGCTTTTTCAAAACGAGTGGTGATCTCGCCGATAACGTTTTTTGCAACAGCGTCAGGCTTGATGATGGAGAAAGTACGTTGAACAGCCATGGTGTAACTCCAGAAACGGTAATTTGTGAAAAATTAAACCCGCGAATTATACGCGGGTTCTTGGGTATTGCCTAACCTGCAGCGTGGCTCAGTCGCGTTCTTCGATCCAGTTGGCCTGAATGGCCTCCAGGATCTTTTCGCCACAATGCTCAGGCTTGTCGTCGAACTCGGGCAATTCCATCACCCATTTGCGCAGATCGACGAAGTTGACCGACATAGGGTCAACGTCGGGCTTGCTTTCAGCCAGCTGGATTGAGATCTCCAGCACATCAGTCCACTTCAGACTCATGACAATTCCTTGAATCAGTGCGGCGCTTCGGCTGCGTGGTTAAGCGAGTATTTCGGAATTTCGACGATCAGGTCTTCAGTCCCGACGATCGCCTGACAGCCTAGACGAGATTGCGGCTCCAGCCCCCAGGCGCGATCAAGAAAGTCTTCTTCCAGCTCATCAGCTTCTTCGAGCGAGTTGAAACCTTCACGAATGATGCAGTGACAGGTGGTGCAGGCACAAACGCCGCCACAGGCACTTTCCATCTCGATATGGTTGTCATGGGCCACTTCGAGAATGGACTTACCGGTTTCAGCCTCGACAACCATTCCGTCCGGGCAATGCTCGGAGTGAGGCAGAAAAATGATCTGCGGCATCAGTTATTCCTCGATTTCATTCAGGTTGCGCCCCGCCAGCGCGGCTTTCACCGTCGAGTCCAGGCGGCGGGCAGCAAAGGCGTCGGTCACTTGCGACAGACGCTTGGTCTGCTGCTCGATGGCAAAACCATCGGTGCCTTTCATCAATTCGGTCAGTTCCTGCATCTGCAACTCGATGACCATGCGCTCTTCGGCGTCGAGCAGGCGCTCGCCGTCAACATCGAGGGCGCCCTGCACCGCTTCGATCAGGCGCTGGGCATCGACTTGTTGCTCACGCAGTACACGAGCGACTTTGTCGTCGTTGGCGTATTCGAACGAGTCCTTGAGCATCTTGGTGATTTCACCGTCGGTCAGGCCGTAGGACGGCTTGACCTGGATGCTGGCTTCAACGCCCGAACCCAGTTCGCGGGCCGCAACGCTGAGCAAGCCATCGGCATCGACCTGGAAGGTCACGCGAATCTTCGCCGCACCGGCCACCATCGCCGGAATGCCGCGCAATTCGAAGCGTGCCAGGGAGCGGCAGTCGCTGATCAGCTCGCGCTCACCCTGCAGGACGTGAATCGCCATGGCCGACTGGCCATCTTTATAGGTGGTGAAGTCCTGGGCGCGAGCGACGGGGATGGTGGTGTTGCGTGGGATCACCTTCTCCATCAGGCCGCCCATGGTTTCCAGCCCCAGGGACAACGGAATCACATCGAGCAGCAGCAGTTCGCCGCCATCGCGCTTGTTGCCCGCCAGGGTATCGGCCTGGATCGCGGCACCGATGGCCACCACTTGATCCGGATCGATTTCAGTCAGCGGTTGGCGACCGAAGGCTTCGGCAACAGCGTCGCGAACGCGAGGGACGCGGGTCGAACCGCCGACCATGACCACGGCGTGCACGTCATCCAGCTCGATGCCGGAATCACGCACGGCGCGACGGCAAGCTTTCAGGCTGCGGGCAACCATCGGTTCGATCAGCGCATCGAAGGCTTCGCGGGTCAGTTGCGCTTTCCAGTCGCCGTAAGCCACTTCAACGCTGGCGACGGTGGTCAGGGCTTCTTTGGCCGCACAAGCGGCTTGCAGCAGATGACGCTGCGCGCCCGGATCGAGGTCGGCGGACAAACCGGCGCTCTCGATGATCCAGCCAGCAATGGCATGGTCGAAGTCATCGCCGCCCAGGGCGCTATCGCCGCCGGTGGCCAGCACTTCGAACACACCACCGGTCAGGCGCAGAATCGAAATATCGAAGGTACCGCCGCCCAGGTCATAAATGGCGACCAGGCCTTCGGCGTGCTGATCCAGCCCGTAAGCCACAGCAGCAGCGGTCGGCTCATTGAGCAAACGCAGCACGTTCAGGCCGGCCAGTTTGGCCGCGTCCTTGGTGGCTTGGCGCTGGGCATCGTCGAAATAGGCCGGAACGGTGATCACCGCACCGACCAATTCGCCACCCAACGTCGCCTCGGCGCGCTGACGCAGCACCTTGAGGATTTCGGCGGAGACTTCGACCGGGCTTTTCGGGCCTTGCACAGTGTCGATGAACGGCATGTGCGACTCGCCGCCGACAAAGCGGTACGGCAGCTGGTCGCCCAATTGCTTGACGTCGGACAGACCACGACCCATCAAGCGCTTGACCGACAGCACGGTGTTCAAGGGATCG
Source organism: Pseudomonas sp. Emmai (assembly GCF_055179735.1). Classification (NCBI taxonomy): domain Bacteria; kingdom Pseudomonadati; phylum Pseudomonadota; class Gammaproteobacteria; order Pseudomonadales; family Pseudomonadaceae; genus Pseudomonas; species Pseudomonas sp. Emmai. The sequence goes on from NZ_CM143685.1 coordinate 6,037,887, forward strand.
GTAGCGGCGGACAGTTTGGCGGATTCGCCCACTTCGACGCGGTCGGCGTGGTAGCGCACGGCGGACGGCAGGATGACCTGCCCGTCAGCGTCGGCCAGAGGTTCGGAAAGACCACTGCGCAACGCAGCGACCAGCGAATTGGTAGTGCCCAAGTCGATCCCCACGGCCAGACGACGCTGGTGTGGTTGAGGACTTTGGCCGGGTTCGGCGATCTGCAGTAGGGCCATCGTAATCAGGACTTATCTGTATATCAGGCGTGCGACCGGAGCGGCACTGGGTTAATCGTCGAGGCGCTCTTCTAACTGGCGCACTTCGTAGGTGAGCTTGTCGAGGAACTGCATGCGCCGCATCAGGCGTTCGGCCTGTTCACGTTGCGCTGCATCATCCCAACAGGCTGCGAAGCTTTCGTTCAGTTCATCCTGCGCCACCTTCAAGCGACGCTTGAACACGGCAATGCCGGCCAGGTCGGCGCTGTCTTGCAGGTCTTCGAGTTCTTCGCGCCATTGCATCTGCTGCAGAAGAAACTCCGGATCATGCACCGTGACCTCCAGCGGCAACTCGCGACCACCCATGGCGAGCAAGTAACGCGCGCGTTTCGGGGGGTTCTTGAGCGTCTGGTAGGCCTCGTTGAGGTTCGCGGATTGCTCGAGCGCCAGGCGCTGCTCGCGCTCGGAAGCGTCGGCAAAGCGGTCCGGATGAACACCGCGCGCCAACTCACGATAGCGCGTGGCCAACTGCTCGAGATCCAGACGGAAGCTCGGCTGCAGTTCAAATAAAGCGAAATGACAAGGAGTACCCACGCGCAGCCTCAGATGTTGAAGCTTTCGCCGCAGCCACATTCACCGCGTACGTTGGGATTGTTGAACTTGAAGCCTTCGTTCAACCCTTCCTTGACGAAATCGAGCTCGGTGCCGTCCAGGTATGAGAGGCTTTTCGGGTCGATGATCACTTTCTCGCCGTGACTTTCGAACACCTGGTCCTCTGCAACCACCTCGTCGACGAACTCCAGCACGTAGGCAAGGCCGGAACAGCCTGTGGTGCGAACACCCAGACGAATCCCTTCACCTTTGCCGCGCCCGTTGAGGGAGCGTCGCACGTGTTGAGCTGCCGCTTCTGTCATGCTGATAGCCATCGGTGACTCCTTACTCGTCGCCAAATCTTGAAAGTCAGATCAAGCCTTTCTTCTGCTTGTAGTCGCGAACGGCCGCTTTGATAGCGTCTTCAGCAAGTACGGAGCAGTGAATTTTCACCGGCGGCAAGGCCAGTTCTTCGGCCAGCTGAGTGTTCTTGATGGTCTCTGCTTCATCCAGAGTCTTGCCTTTCATCCACTCGGTCGCCAGGGAGCTGGAGGCGATAGCCGAACCGCAACCATAGGTCTTGAACTTGGCGTCTTCGATGATGCCTTGCTCGTTAACCTTGATCTGCAGACGCATCACGTCGCCGCACGCCGGAGCGCCGACCATGCCAGTGCCGACATCCGGGTCTTCCGCGTCCATCTTGCCGACGTTGCGCGGGTTTTCGTAGTGGTCGATGACCTTTTCGCTGTAAGCCATGATTCTTAATCCTCACTCATCAGAGAGTCGCTCTTGAGCCCCATAAACCTGGGTTCACAGGGCCGGTTTGCGGCGACTTGAAATCAGTGTGCCGCCCACTCGATTTTCGAAATGTCGACACCGTCTTTGTACATATCCCACAGCGGCGACAAGGTGCGCAGCTTGGTAACGGCCTCGCAGACTTTCTGCGCGGCGTAGTCGATTTCTTCTTCGGTGGTGAAACGGCCGAAGGTGAAGCGAATCGAGCTGTGTGCCAGTTCGTCGTTGCGGCCCAGGGCGCGCAGTACGTACGAAGGCTCAAGGGAAGCCGAGGTGCAGGCCGAACCGGACGAAACCGCCAGGTCCTTGAGGGCCATGATCAGCGACTCGCCTTCAACGTAGTTGAAGCTCAGGTTCAGGTTGTGCGGTACGCGGGCGGTCATGCTGCCGTTGATGTACAGCTCTTCCAGGCCTTCGACCTGTTTGAAGAAGCGGTCGCTCAGGGCTTTGATGCGCACGTTCTCGGCAGCCATGTCTTCCTTGGCTACGCGGAAAGCTTCACCCATGCCGACGATCTGGTGGGTCGCCAGGGTGCCGGAGCGCATGCCACGTTCGTGACCGCCGCCGTGCATGGTCGCTTCGATGCGAACACGCGGCTTGCGGCTAACGTACAGCGCGCCGATGCCTTTAGGACCGTAGGTTTTGTGGGCAGAGAACGACATCATGTCGACTTTCAGCTTCGACAGATCGATTTCGACCTTGCCGGTGGACTGAGCCGCGTCAACGTGGAACAGAATGCCCTTGGAGCGGGTCAGTTCGCCGATGGCTTCGATGTCATTGATGGTGCCGATTTCGTTGTTCACGTGCATGACCGAAACCAGGATGGTGTCGTCACGCAGTGCAGCTTCGATCATGGCCGGGGTGACCAGGCCATCGGTCTGAGGCTCGAGGTAGGTCACTTCGAAACCTTCACGCTCCAGTTGGCGCATGGTGTCGAGGACAGCCTTGTGCTCAATCTTGGTGGTGATCAGGTGTTTGCCCTTGGTCGCATAGAAATGCGCCGCACCCTTGATTGCCAGGTTGTCGGACTCGGTGGCACCGGAAGTCCATACGATTTCACGCGGGTCGGCGTTGACCAGGTCGGCGACCTGACGACGGGCGTTTTCGACGGATTCTTCAGCTTTCCAGCCGAACACGTGGGAACGGGACGCCGGGTTACCGAAGTTTCCGTCGACCAGCAGGCATTCACTCATCTTTTGCGCGACACGCGGATCAACCGGGGTGGTCGCAGAGTAATCAAGGTAAATCGGCAATTTCATGGACTATCTCCTAAATCAGGCTGGCTGGCGTGCCGCTAGCTCTTTGGCTGTCATTCGACGGCGGACGCTTCAATCTTGTCCAGGCGTGGCGCCTTGCCATTGCAACGGCGCTGGTCCTGACGCTGGGCTACTTCTTGCACCTCACGGCGAGTCACAAGGTCAGCCAAGCTGATACCGCTCAGAAATTCGTGAATCTGCAGGCTCAGATCGCACCACAAGTGGTGGGTCAGACAGGTGTCGCCTTGATGGCAATCGCCCTGGCCCTGGCATTTGGTTGCATCGACCGATTCGTTTACCGCATCGATCACCTGGGCGACCTGGATGCCCTGCATCTCGCGAGACAACTGGTAGCCGCCGCCCGGCCCACGAACGCTGGAAACCAGATTGCTGCGGCGCAATTTGGCGAAAAGCTGTTCGAGGTAGGACAGGGAGATGCCTTGGCGCTCGGAGATATCGGCCAGGGACACCGGCCCGTGCTGCGCGTGCAACGCCAGGTCAAGCATGGCGGTCACGGCGTATCGGCCTTTTGTAGTCAGTCGCATGGACAATTACCACGGAGTTCGGAATGGGGGCGAGTATGCTATTCCCGAGTATTTAAGTCAACTATAAGACCTAGTGCTTTAGTCAGGTTTACCCGCAAAAGAGCGCGCGCATCATAGCAAAGGCTGGCGGCGTATCACCAGCAAATGCGCGTTATCGTTGTTCGCGGGCAAGCCTCGCTCGTACACCTTCCTGTAGGAGCAAGGCTTGCCCGCGAAGGGATCAACGCGGTCTAGCCGGCCTTGGTTTCGTCCTTGCCTTTGACGCAGGCGAAGTCTTCTTCGCGCAGCTCAGGCAAATCCTTGGCGCAGTAATTACTACCCAGATCCTTCAGCGCGCCGCACATGCCTTCCAGCCGACCATCAACCGCTTGCAGATGATCGAGCAGTTGACCAATGGCTCGCGCCACCGGGTCCGGCATGTCTTCACCGACACCGTAGGCATCAAAACCGATCTTCTCGGCCATGGCCTTGCGCTTGGCGTCTTGCTCCTCGTCAGACTTGACGATGATCCGCCCCGGAATCCCGACCACCGTCGCACCCGGCGGCACAGCCTTGGTCACTACCGCATTGGAACCGACCTTGGCCCCGGCGCCGACCGTGAACGGCCCAAGCACCTTGGCGCCCGCCCCCACCACAACCCCGTCTTCAAGGGTCGGGTGACGCTTGCCTTTATTCCAACTTGTGCCGCCCAGGGTCACACCTTGGTAAAGGGTGACGTCATTACCGATTTCAGCAGTTTCACCGATGACGATGCCCATGCCATGGTCAATAAAGAAGCGACGCCCCACCTTGGCCCCCGGATGGATCTCGATCCCGGTCAACCAGCGACCAAAGTTCGACACCAGCCGCGCCAGCCACTTCCAGCCCATGCCCCACAGGGCCGAGGACAGGCGATGGATCCAGATGGCATGCATGCCCGGGTAGCAAGTCAGGACTTCAAAAGCGTTACGCGCAGCCGGATCACGGTGGAAAACACTCTGGATATCTTCACGCAAACGCTCGAACATTTTTAATCCTTCCGCTTAAGAAGCTCGCCACGGGCCGCTTTCTGGGTTTCCGTGAGGATGCCACGCAATATATTCATTTCCGCCCGGCTGACCGAGCTTCGTCCGTACAACCGACGCAGGCGCGCCATCAAGTGCCGCGGCTTTTCCGGGTCGAGGAATTCGATGGCCACCAGGGTTTGCTCCAGGTGTTCATAGAATCGCTCCAGCTCATCCATGGTCGCCAGTTCGCCACTTTTGGTGGACGCCACTTCATCCTTCTCGACCTTGCTCGGCTGGCCTTGGGCCGCGAGCCAGGACATGCGCACTTCATAACTCAACACCTGCACCGCTGCCCCAAGGTTCAGCGAGCTGAACTCAGGGTCTGATGGGATGTGCACGTGATAATGACATCGTTGCAGCTCTTCATTGGTCAGGCCGGAATCCTCACGACCGAAGACCAAAGCGATCTCTGCACCTTGCGCCGCTTCCTCGACCACTTTCGTACCGCATTCGCGGGGATCGAGCAGCGGCCAGGGAATGCGCCGGTCGCGGGCGCTGGTGCCGAGCACCAGATTGCAGCCGACCAAGGCATCTTCCAAGGTGGCGACGACTTGCGCGTTTTCAAGGATGTCACCGGCACCGGAGGCGCGGGCATCGGCCTCGTGGTGCGGGAACAACCGCGGTTCGACCAGCACCAGCCGCGACAGGCCCATGTTCTTCATGGCACGCGCAGCCCCGCCGATGTTGCCGGGATGGCTGGTATTAACCAGGACGACACGAATGTTATGCAGCACGGGAGGCGTTCTCGAACACAAAATGGGGAGCAGAATCTTACAGTTCATCCTACCGTTAAGCTATGAAAGCGAACACCGACCTTCACCTGTAGAAAAGTTCTGATAGAATGCCCGGCTTTCTTTAACAACCTTAGGTGACACATCCATGCAGCCCATGCTGAATATCGCGCTGCGCGCCGCCCGCAGCGCCAGTGAATTGATCTTCCGCTCCATCGAGCGCCTGGATACCATCAAGGTCGACGAAAAAGACGCCAAGGATTACGTATCCGAGGTGGATCGCGCCGCTGAGCAGAAAATCATCGACGCGCTGCGCAAGGCTTACCCAAACCACTCGATCCTCGGTGAAGAAACCGGCATGCACGCCGGCAACGGCATCGAAGGTGAAGAGTACCTGTGGATCATCGATCCGCTGGACGGCACCACCAACTTCCTGCGCGGCATTCCTCACTTCGCCGTGAGCATCGCCTGCAAATACCGCGGTCGCCTGGAACACGCTGTTGTTCTGGACCCGGTTCGCCAGGAAGAATTCACCGCCAGCCGTGGTCGCGGCGCTCAACTGAACGGTCGTCGCCTGCGCGTCAGCGGTCGCACCAGCCTCGACGGCGCCCTGCTGGGTACCGGCTTCCCGTTCCGTGACGACCAGATGGACAACCTCGACAACTACCTGGGCATGTTCCGCGCCCTGGTTGGCCAGACTGCCGGCATCCGCCGCGCCGGTTCGGCGAGCCTGGACCTGGCCTACGTGGCTGCCGGTCGTTTCGACGCGTTCTGGGAATCAGGTCTGTCCGAGTGGGACATGGCTGCAGGCGCCCTGCTGATCCAGGAAGCCGGCGGTTTGGTGAGCGACTTCACCGGCGGTCACGACTTCCTTGAAAAAGGTCACGTTGTTGCTGGCAACACCAAGTGCTTCAAAGCAGTTCTGACGGCGATCCAGCCGCACCTGCCGGCTTCGCTGAAACGCTAAGCGAACGCCCACAAAAAAAGCACCCTTCGGGGTGCTTTTTTTATGCCTGGAATTTAGCCGGGGCTGCTGCAGGAGCAAAGCTTGCTCGCGATGGCGTCGCACCTGCCTACATTTTTGGTGGGTGGGGGACCGCTATCGCGAGCAAGCTTTGCTCCTACACGGGGTGTCGCAGGCTGATAAATAGCGGGCACAAAAAAAGCACCCTTTCAGGTGCTTCTTTTTTGAATCCAGCCATCAGTTCATCACTGAGCAGGCTCATTCTGCGACAGGATCAACTTACCTTCCTTGTCGACCGGGATCTGATTGCCCGGATCACGATCCATCCGCACTTTGCCTTCCTTGCCGTCCAGCGAATAACGGACGTCGTAGCCGACCACCTTGTCGCTGATGTCATTCACGGTGTTACAGCGAGTCTGGGTCGTGGTGTAGGTATCACGATTCTGCATACCTTCCTGGACCTTGTTCCCCGCGTAGCCACCGCCGACAGCACCGGCAACGGTCGCGATCTTCTTGCCATTACCGCCGCCAATCTGGTTGCCGAGCAAACCACCGCCCACTGCACCCAGGACCGTACCGAGGATCTGGTGTTGATCCTTGACCGGCGCCTGACGGGTTACTGCAACGTCCTTGCACACTTCACGTGGAGTCTTGATCTGTGTTTTAACCGGTTCAACGGCCAATACTTGCGCATACTCAGGGCCGCTTTTAACCAGGCTGTAGGTGGCAACAGCGCCCCCGGCAGTCACACCGACAGCACCCAGTACCGCACCAACCAGCAACGACTTGTTCACATGAACCTCCTGACCATCACATGCGGATCGTTGTCCGCGCTTCTCCCAGCCTTGGAGCACAAAAAAAGGCGCGAGTTCAACTCGCGCCTTTTTGGGCAGACAGCGTAGAAGCGATGGCCGTTATGAACGGTCGTCGACTTCCTTATCGGTCGCCGCAGGAGGGATCAGATCCTCGCTGCTCAGGTTCAGCCAGATCAGCACCACGTTCGCGATGTAGATCGACGAGTAAGTACCCGCCAACACACCGATAAACAGGGCGATGGAGAAGCCGAACAGGTTGTCGCCCCCGAAGAACAGCAGCGCCGCGATCGCCAGCAAGGTGGAGATCGACGTCGCCATGGTCCGCAGCAGGGTTTGCGTGGTCGAGATGTTGATGTTCTCGATCAGGCTGGCCTTGCGCAGGACACGGAAGTTCTCACGAACCCGGTCGAATACCACGATGGTGTCGTTGAGCGAGTAACCGATGATCGCCAGTACCGCCGCCAGTACCGTCAGATCGAAGGTGATCTGGAAGAACGACAGGATACCGATGGTCACGATCACGTCGTGAATCAGCGAAACAATGGCGCCGACCGCGAACTTCCACTGAAAGCGGAAAGCCAGGTAGATCAGGATGCCGCCCAGCGCCATCAGCATGCCGAGGCCGCCCTGGTCGCGCAGCTCTTCACCGACTTGCGGGCCGACGAACTCAACGCGCTTGACCGTCGCCGGGTTATCGCCGCCAACCTTCAGCAGCGCTTCAGCAACCTGGTGACCCAGTTGCGGGTCTTCGCCAGGCATACGCACCAGCAGGTCAGTCGTCGCGCCAAAGCTCTGCACGATGGCTTCGTGGTAACCCGACTCAGCGAGCTGGGTACGCACCTTGGACACATCGGCCGGACGCTCGTAGGTCAGCTCAATGAGCGTACCGCCGGTGAAGTCCAGGCCCCAGTTCATGCCCTTGTGGAAGACGCTGAAAATGGCCAGCGCCGTAAGGAACAATGTGACGCCGAACGCAAAGTTGCGAACGCCCATGAAGTTGATTGTACGTAACATGGCAGCCCCTTAAATCCACAACTTCTTGAAGTCACGACCGCCGAAGATCAGGTTGACCATCGCGCGGGTCACCATGATGGCCGTGAACATCGAGGTAAAGATCCCGAGGGACATGGTCACTGCGAAGCCCTTGACGGGACCGGTGCCCATCGCAAACAGAATCCCGCCGACCAACAGTGTTGTCAGGTTGGCGTCGAGAATCGCGGAGAATGCCCGGCCGAAGCCTTCGTTGATTGCCCGTTGTACCGTCATGCCCGCCGCGATCTCTTCACGAATTCGCGAGAAGATCAGTACGTTGGCGTCGACCGCCATACCCATGGTCAGCACGATACCGGCGATACCCGGCAGGGTCAGCGTTGCACCCAGCAGCGACATCAGGGCCAGCAGCAGCACCATGTTCACGCCCAGCGCGACGGTGGCGATGATGCCGAAGAAGCGGTAGATGGCAATGATGAACAGCGAGACAAACAGCATGCCCCACAGCGATGCATCGATACCTTTGATGATGTTGTCGGCACCCAGGCTCGGGCCAATGGTGCGCTCTTCAGCGAAGTACATCGGTGCAGCCAGACCACCGGCACGCAGCAGCAGCGCCAGTTCGGACGACTCACCCTGGCCGTTCAGGCCCGTGATGCGGAACTGAGCACCCAGCGGCGACTGGATGGTCGCCAGGCTGATGATCTTCTTCTCTTCTTTGAACGTTTGCACTGCGACGTCTTTCTCGACGCCATTAACCACTTGCTTGGTGTAAGTGGTGACAGGACGTTGCTCGATGAAGATCACCGCCATGCTGCGACCGACGTTGCTGCGGGTTGCGCGGCTCATCAGTTCGCCACCGTGGCCATCCAGACGGATGTTCACTTCTGGCGTGCCGTGCTCGCCGAAGCCAGCCTTGGCGTCAGTCACCTGGTCACCGGTGATGATCAGGCCACGTTCGATCTGTGCCGGCGGACGCTTGCCTTCACGGAACTCGAAGGTTTCGGAAGTGGCTTTCGAAGCACCTGGCTCTGCAGCCAGACGGAACTCAAGGTTGGCCGTCTTGCCGAGGATACGTTTGGCTTCTGCGGTGTCCTGCACGCCCGGCAGCTCAACCACGATGCGGTTGGCGCCCTGACGCTGGACAATCGGCTCGGCAACACCCAGCTCGTTGACGCGGTTACGTACCGTGGTCAAGTTCTGCTTGATGGAGTATTCACGGATTTCCGCCAGCTTGGCCGGGGTCATCGCCAGACGCAGTACCGGTTGGCCATTGAGGTCGGCCGGAACAATGTCGAAATCGTTGAAGTTCTTTCGGACCAGCGCACGGGCCTGTTCGCGGGATGCTTCGTCAGTGAAGCCCAACTGAATGGCGCCGCCCAGTTGTGGCAGGCTGCGATAGCGCAGTTTCTCTTTACGCAACAGACTCTTGACGTCGCCTTCGTAGACTTTCAAGCGTGCGTCGAGGGCTTTGTCCATGTCCACTTCCAGCAGGAAGTGCACACCACCGGACAAGTCCAGACCCAGCTTCATCGGGTGCGCGCCGAGGCTGCGCAGCCATTGCGGGGTGGTTTGTGCCAGGTTCAGTGCAACGACGTAGTCATCACCCAATGCCTTGCGCACAACGTCTTTGGCCGGCAACTGGTCTTCAGCCTTGGTCAGGCGAATCAGCCCGCCCTTGCCGTTGGCCGACAGCGTGGCTGCCTTGACGTTGATCCCGGATTCCTTGAGCGCCATGCTCACACGATCCAGATCAGCCTGATTGACCAACAGCGCAGTGCTTGCACCGCTGACCTGAATGGCCGGGTCATCAGGGTAAAGATTGGGAGCGGAATAAATCAGACCGACCGCCAGCACCGCCAGGATCAGAATGTATTTCCACAGAGGGTATTTGTTCAGCATCACGCCGCCCGCTTATGACGCGGGGCGCCTTGCGCGCCCCGTCGATTGAGTAGAAGTTGAAACTTAGATCGCTTTGAGCGTGCCTTTTGGCAGCGTGGCGGCGATGGCGCCTTTCTGGAATTTCATTTCCACGGTGTCGGAAACTTCCAGAACCACGAAATCGTCTGCCACTTTAGTGATCTTGCCGGCGATACCACCGGTGGTCACAACTTCGTCGCCTTTTTGCAGGCTGCCGAGCAGGTTCTTCTGTTCTTTGGCGCGCTTGGCCTGTGGACGCCAGATCATCAGGTAGAAGATGACCAGGAAACCGACCAGGAAAATCCACTCGAAGCCGCCACCCATTGGGCCTGCAGCTGCCGGTGCAGCAGCGTCGGCCATGGCATTAGAGATAAAAAAGCTCATTTAGCACTCCAGTTGCAAATGTTGAATCTTGGGGTCAGAAAACTCAGTCCAAAGGCGGAACAGGTAGCCCGCGTTTGGCGTAGAAGGCATCGACAAAGGCGGCCAATGTACCCTGTTGAATAGCCTCGCGCAAACCAGCCATAAGCACCTGGTAATGGCGCAAATTGTGGATGGTATTCAACATGCTACCCAGCATTTCGCCGCACTTGTCCAGATGGTGCAGATAAGCACGGGAGAAGTTCTGGCAGGTGTAGCAATCGCAGGTCGGATCCAGCGGCGAATCATCATGGCGATGGAACGCGTTACGGATCTTCAGCACGCCTGTATCAATGAACAGATGCCCATTGCGGGCATTACGGGTTGGCATCACGCAATCGAACATGTCCACACCGCGGCGCACACCCTCAACCAGATCTTCCGGTTTGCCAACGCCCATAAGGTAACGAGGTTTGTCAGCCGGCATCAGGCCCGGCAGGTAATCCAGCACCTTGATCATCTCGTGCTTGGGCTCGCCCACCGACAGACCGCCAATGGCCAGGCCATCGAAGCCGATCTTGTCGAGGCCTTCCAGGGAGCGCATGCGCAGGTCCTGGTGCATGCCGCCCTGCACGATGCCGAACAGCGCCGCCGTGTTGTCGCCATGGGCGTTTTTCGAACGCTGGGCCCAACGCAACGACAGCTCCATCGACACACGAGCGACGTCTTCGTCGGCCGGGTACGGGGTGCATTCGTCGAAAATCATCACGATGTCGGAGCCCAGGTCACGCTGGACCTGCATCGACTCTTCCGGGCCCATGAACACTTTGGCGCCGTCAACCGGGGAGGCGAAGGTCACGCCCTCCTCCTTGATCTTGCGCATCGCGCCCAGGCTGAATACCTGAAAACCGCCGGAGTCTGTAAGAATCGGGCCTTTCCACTGCATGAAATCGTGCAGGTCGCCGTGCTTCTTGATCACTTCAGTGCCCGGACGCAGCCACAAGTGGAAGGTGTTGCCCAGAATGATTTCCGCGCCGGTGGCGGTGATATCCCGTGGCAACATGCCCTTGACGGTGCCGTACGTGCCCACCGGCATGAAGGCCGGGGTCTCGACGGTGCCACGCGGAAAGGTCAGACGACCGCGACGAGCCTTGCCGTCAGTGGCCAGCAATTCAAACGACATACGACTCATACAGTGTCCTCAGGGCCCGATTCTTTAGGGGCAGTCGGCGCAGGATTACGCGTGATGAACATCGCATCACCGTAGCTGAAAAAGCGGTAACCATGCTCCACCGCTGCTTTATAGGCAGCCATGGTTTCGGGATAACCGGCGAACGCCGAAACCAGCATCAACAGCGTGGATTCGGGCAAATGGAAGTTAGTGACCAGGGCATCGACCACATGAAACGGCCGGCCCGGGAAGATAAAGATGTCGGTGTCGCCACTGAACGGCTTGAGCACACCATCGCGGGCGGCGCTTTCCAGGGAACGCACGCTGGTGGTCCCCACCGCCACCACCCGACCGCCCCGAGCACGGCAAGCGGCGACCGCATCGACCACGTCCTGGCCGACTTCCAGCCATTCGCTGTGCATGTGGTGGTCTTCAAGCTTCTCGACCCGCACCGGCTGGAACGTGCCCGCACCCACGTGCAAGGTCACGAACGCGGTCTCGACGCCCTTGGCCGCAATCGCTTCCATCAGCGGCTGATCGAAATGCAGCCCCGCCGTCGGCGCCGCCACCGCGCCCAGGCGCTCGGCGTACACGGTCTGATAACGCTCGCGGTCCGAACCTTCGTCCGGGCGATCTATATAGGGAGGCAACGGCATGTGCCCGACACGATCGAGCAGCGGCAACACCTCTTCGGCGAAGCCCAACTCAAACAACGCATCGTGCCGCGCCAGCATCTCTGCCTCGCCGCCGCCATCGATCAGGATCTTCGAACCGGGCTTGGGCGACTTGCTGGACCGCACATGGGCCAGTACGCGATGACTGTCGAGCACCCGCTCCACCAGAATTTCCAGCTTGCCGCCGGAAGCCTTCTGGCCAAACAGCCGCGCCGGAATCACCCGGGTATTGTTGAACACCATCAAATCGCCCGGACGCAAATGCTCGAGCAAATCAGTGAATTGACGGTGTGCCAGGGCGCCGCTGACCCCATCCAGGGTCAACAGGCGACTACCGCGACGCTCAGCCAAAGGGTGGCGAGCAATCAGCGAATCAGGGAGTTCGAAAGTAAAGTCAGCAACGCGCATGATGGGGTTCGTCTAGCAGGGGCCGGAAGTCTAGCCGAAATAGTGAAAATTCTCTATGTACCTGATTGACCGACGGTAATCTCATCTCTATACTTCGCCGCCATTGAGCCCTGATGGCGGAATTGGTAGACGCGGCGGATTCAAAATCCGTTTTCGCAAGAAGTGGGAGTTCGAGTCTCCCTCGGGGCACCAAAATTAAGAAAGGTCTTGCTTTGCAAGGCCTTTTTTTTCGCCTATATGAAAGTGAGCTTGTTCAGCGTTTTCGTGTAGTCGCTGGCGAAGGCTGGAAGCTTTTGATCTTCGTATCATCGGCCAGTACGACCCTCCTCAAGGATTCATCCCATGGAACTGCTGCTGGAAACCGTCGCCCTGTTCTGCCTCAAGCTTGCTTATGAGACGGAGGATTCGAGTCCGATTCTTCGGGATGATCTGCTGATGAGTGATTATGAACGGGAGGTTTTTGGGTTGTTGGTGCGGCGAGGGGATGTTGAGGGGATTCAGGTGAAGGTGGATAACTGTGTGGGGTTGGCGCTGGAGGCTATTGGGGGCGCGGATAAGCCGTTAGGGCGGGAGTTGCAGAAATTGGCGGCTGAGCTTGCCAGTATCCGAACCATGGAGCAGCTGGATGCCCCGGTGAACGCGATCAAGGAATACTTGAAAGATATTCAATGAATGAAAGGGGCGACCTAAAAAAGCTGGAATGCCCGACAGCCAGACGACATCGGTCGATATCTAATAATGAGCCTAGCCTCCTTTACGATTTAGCTATTTAGTTCCGCAGCTAAAATACGCGGACCGCCATAAGCATTAATAACTCACTTCTAATCGCTGCGAGCGACACTCTCACACCAATGATTTTGTCAATAGAACGTTAAAGTTTTTTGTCGCCTCGCTTACAGCGCTTAACTTTGTCGACGCTCATCCATTATTCCTCTATCCTTCGTCTAACTTGGCCTTCAGACAGGATACTAAAGTGGTTGCAACCTTCTCTTCGCTATCGTTGATTCCTTTACTAAAACCACTCATACAAGATCTATATGAAGGAGCAAAAGGTAAGACAAAGGAGGGCATGAAAAAATGGTCTACCGATCAGGGCATCAAACGTGCTGCCGTAGCCCTTACTCGTATTGACAAAGTAAAAACTGTTTGGTCACCCGAAAACGAAGTCTCCTTGAGGAAATTTTATTACCCCTCAAAACTATCCGTCAGTGGAAGACCCGTAACAGTTGACAACATAAATGATCTCCCTGAAGGCAACATCGTTATTGAGGGAATAGTAGGCCAAGGGAAGTCTATGTTTATGCGGCATCTTGCCCTATCACTAATAAACTCAAACCCTATATGCTTTATCCCTTTACTGATTGAACTTAGAACATTATCTTCAAAAAGAAATCTCGAAAGCGCCATTCTCGCCGCTCTTAGCACTCTATCCTTGCCCCCCACCCCTGAGACTTTTGAACATCTTGCAACTACGGGCCGGATAGTTTTACTACTCGATGGTTTTGATGAAATACCTAGTGAGATTATTAGCGAAACCATTATAGAGATTGAGCATTTACAGTTTAGATATCCTGGTTTAAAAATTATCGTTTCAAGCAGACCTCGAAGTCATATCCAAAACGTCGCTAGCTTCCAAGTTCTCAAGCTGATTCAGATCAACCCCCAAGATTACGACAGCTTTATTTCCAAACTAGTAATTTCTTTAACTAGGCGAGTCGACGTAGTAACCGCACTAAACGGGTCGCCAGCAAATATTAAAGGTATTATTTGCACCCCACTAATGCTAACGCTTGTTGTAATCGTTTATCAAACTGAGAAGCAAATACCAGTTACTCTTTCCGAGTTTTTTGAAAAACTATTTGGAACCGTCTTCAGTAAACACGACCGTTTTAAAGCCGGATTTAATCGACAGCACCATAGCGGCCTTTCTGAACAAAAACTCAAACAGCTTTTTGATTCTTTTTGCTTTATGGTTGTGCACCAACAAGGAGGTCGCTCTCTCAGCTCCGCCGCCTTCGAGTCAGCTTTTCAGTATGCTTTAACCTATCTAAAAGATCACAAATGTGAATTGACAAACTTCCGGAAAGACATAGTCGACGTTGCGTGCTTAATGGTCGAGGAAGGCTTCGACACTGTCACCTTCCTACACAAAAGCATATTGGACTATCACGCCGCTGCATTCGTTAAAAGTCTTCCGGACGCACAAGCCAAAAATTTTTACAGTAATGCATTTGATAGAAGCGCTCAGTGGGGGCATGTACTTGAGTTTTTGAAATCAATTGACCCACTTAGATACGCGCGCGATTACATCATAGAGTTTATTCCAGATTTAATCTCTGAGCTAAAAGAGATTTCAGAATACGCACATGACACCGAACTATATGATTATCTAGATGATTTTATGCCTGGATTCTCTATAAAGGTTCACGCATATAGCTCGACAGAGGCTGGACCTCTAACCTACACAAGCGCGGATTTTTATGGCGATTTAGTAGATACCCTCGCCGACTGTTTTCTTGAAATGGTCGACGATGCACATAGTGAAGAAGAAGTCGATAAAGCCATTGCAATAACAGAGTCGCTTGACAAGCCTGGCTTTGGCAACATTAGTTTATGGGCAGCTATCAACGTATTCGATACAGATAAAGTCCGGGAAACAATCAATAGCCACCTAATACAGGCTACTCGAAACTTAGAACAGACAAAACGATACCTGGCAGAGGAGAAAATCAAGCTGGAATCATTTACGGACATCCTTGGCTTGCACTGAGATTCTCTGAGCTAATACAACATTTAAGTGAGGCTGATTAGACTTACGGGTAAGCCACTCGCTTTACCTATCTAGAACCTGAAGTGATGTATTTTAACCCCGGCACGCCTTAAAGCTAAGGGCGCAACGGGCTGAAACCTTAATCAGGACGGGACATTGACAGCCTGCTGAAAAGACATCAGAAATAAGGACAAACTTATTTCCCTTAGTTAGAAATAAATATGCCCCTTTAGGTCGCTGAATAATGAAAATCGCGCACCCTGACCCTCGCTATCAATCTTTGTCCTGCGGATCAAAAAACAAGCTAACACCGATATGCTTAACCTTGAAAGCCGTACCAGTTCTCTCAAGCAAGTGCGTAGAATCAAATACAAAGTCAGGACGTACGGGGCACGGACTTATCTCCAAACCCTCTAGGCCATATCCCTTTAAACGCTCTTTCCATGTCGAGATAACCTTAGCTGATTTTTTATTTTTTATTATATAAATAATCAACCCACCGCTATCTTGATTAACATCACCTGTAGCGTACCTAGTGCAGAGCTGCTGAAACCCCTGAAAAAGATAGTCATAACCCGAATGAATTTTCGCTTCACCAATCCAAAGATAGTTATTTTTACCCCTAACGGAAATATCCGTATGACCACCTACTTTTACCTCATGACCGGCATTATAGCCCATACCACGTAGAACATTGACAATCTCAATAGTCAACCGATCCTCGCCATCATTCCTTCTAAGCTCTGGATTTTCTTGAAAACTTAAAACAACATCATTCAGATCGGAATATAAAGTCTCAGTAAACTGTTCATACGTACTCGCCGTCGCCCGCCTAATAGAAGTTGCAACGCCGGAAAGACCAAACTGCTCAGCAAACAACTTAAGCTGCCCTAACGTCATACTATCAAGAGGATCAACCACAACATCACCCATTTTCAACCTCCGAGGAGGGGACGAAATAGGGATACACATGGCGAGTATAATTCTCTACAGGATAGCCGGTTTCCGGATGGATCAAGGAACCCGTTGTTTCAGCATGGTAAACAGTTTCATAGTCAAGCTGAGTTACACAATCATCAATTATCAACTCAAACTTCATCTCAAGCAACTTAACTCTCTCCCCTGACAAATATTGAGCGATTTGCAGGAGTTTATCTGGACGTTTAACATCTACAACTTGAGAAATCGCATAATACGTTAAATGCTTTATATCTTGCTTGTGCGCAAAAATATATTCAGCCAAGCGAAACACGGCCTGCTGATCTTCATCAGGCCTTATATCCTCAGCAATTATACTTAGCGCACACCCGAGATTCATGGTACTAAAGATTCAAGTAATTTATCCATTACAAAATCATAGTCCAAATCCGAAGCACACGACAGTATGTGTGCCGTGTCAATCGTCGGATTTTCTGAGCTCGTCAACGCCACAGTGCCCGGAACAACTAACTGAACATAACCATATCCTGATGGGCTATCCCAGCACTTCGACAACATATGAGGATTGAGCTCAGCAACGGTAGCAACACCTCCAACATGGTATCGATCATCGCGAAAATCAAGCTGCTTGGTACGCATTTTCCCATTATGCACACCGGCGCTAATGGTAGTGTGACCCAACTCAGCAATTCGACCGTCCGGACTCAAATAAAGCTTTTGGATCGAGGGAAACAAATTGACAGGACCAGAAAATAGATCTTCAAGTCCATATACATTTTCGAAAGACTTGAATATTTTCTCCTCCAAAAATTGGAGGCGACGCTCTATATCTTTTGCTCTCTGAACATCCAAACCATCCATTCGGAATTCCATCATCGAACTTTCTTCATCAACACATACAACGTCAAAAAGTTGAACTGCTCGTTTGCGAATCCCATAAATTTCGTCAAAAACGCCATAATCCTCGACGACTAAATCTGTAAGGGATCCATTTGGCAAAACTTCCTTCTCAACAACATATTGCTTAGAACAAAATACAAACCACACCCGACTATCAGCCTCATAAAAGTCTACACAATTTATTTCAAGTGGAGCACTAACCAAGTCATCATGCTCCAACGGTAGCGGAAATCTTTCATCGTATATAGTTTTCTGCTCAACAATATTCTTCTTAAAAAACCCAATCACCTCTGCATACGAATCCAACAACCTATAAAGCCTAACCAACTTATTACCATTATTAGTTAAGTCTATATAAACATCTTCCAAACCTTGTGCGTATTTCTCAGAAGTCCTATCTGATTTCAAACACTCAACTAGCTTATCGATTGTCCGCTCCCAACCTAACGACGCGGCGAGATCGTTTTGATGAAGTGCATTTCGAAAAAGCGCGAAAGATACCTTCCGTTCATTTAGCCCATCGGCGTAATCAATTGCACTCATCTAAGCGTTCTCTCACTAGTTATTTTTATTACACTTTTTCGACTTAAAGAGTAACAGTTCCTGCATACAAACGATAACGTAAAAACCCAGACACTACTATTTTGCCATCAGCGCGTCTACACACTTGACGGCAGTCGATTGTTAACGACATTTTTTTACTTTTACCTGGATCATGAAAGTAGAAGCATGACTATCAGCTTAGAGTAGACGTTTTTCGCAGGTTGCAGAAACAACGACTGCGCGATACCCTCCCATCGTCGCTGCCAATTCAGCGACCGGGTGTGGAAACCCGTGTAATTCAAGGCGCAACAGCGCCCCCATCACGTCTGCCGGCGCTTTTTTTGTGTCTGCGGCGTGAGTTATGGCGGCTGTGCGTGGGACGTCTTCGGGCGTGCCGGTTTCCTTGATTCCCGGTTTTCCACCCCGCGCACAGCTGTCACCCATTCGTGTGGAAACGGACGTGGCAGCTCCTCATATCAAGGAGTCTGATAATGCGCAGCATCAATCCGTACACAATTTGGCTTTCCCCTCTACGCAATTCCCAATCGCATAACGCTTCCCCCCTGCCCCACCGCCTCTCCACCACCGGAGATGCCCAATGACCGATCAACCCGAACTCAAAACCATCGGCCTGACCCCGGCCATTTACTGTGCAGACCAACCGCTGTTCCACGTCACTCGTGATGTGCCGCTGGGTGATGCGTTGTCGATGGCTTCGGACTTTCTGTGTCTGGCGAAGTCGCTGACCAAAGAGGCTGCGTATGACCGGGAGACTGACCGTCATGCCTGGGCGGCGCATTATTTGACGTCGTTTAGTAAGGCGTTGGTGGATGATGCGGTGAAGGTGTTGACGCGGGATCGGCCTTCGACGGTGCCGCCTAAGCGGGCGGCGGAGAAGGCTGGGGGGTAGCGGTTGTTTGTGATGGGTTGTGTCAGTTGAGTTAGGTGGCGACTGGCCTATCGCTTTCGCGAGCAAGCTTTGCTCCTACGAGGGTTGTGGTGTTTTTGAGAGAGTGTTTAGCCCCGAGTTTTCGGGGCTTTTTCGTGTTTGGGTCAGAGAACGTGTTGGGAGATCAGTTTTGAGATTTCGACCATTGATGTTCTGCCGGTGAATTCGAATTTCACTTTGCCCAGTGACGAGAAGTAGATCTCCAGTTCGGAGTCCAGGTCGAAGGTGCCGGAGGTTTCCACGGAGTACGCGACGATGTTTTTGTAGGGCAGCGAGGTGAAGTCTTTTTTGCTGCCGGTGATGCCCTGGACGTTGACGGCGATGATGCGTTTGTTGGTGAACACGACGCCGTCGCGCATGGATTTGTAGGCGTCGATGACGTGTTCGCCGTCGAGCAAAAGGTCGGTAACGCGTTGGGCGTATTCTTCGTTTTGCTTGAGTTTGAAGAATCCCTTGTTGTTGAAATCAATCATGTGTCGCTCCTGTTATTCGATTTGAATCGGTCCTTTGGTCCCGGCATCGCTGTCCATCCAATAATCCTGATTCTGCAAGCGCCGATCCCCCTGGATAGTGAAGGTGATCTTGCCCTGGCGGAACTGCAGCGTGCCGTCGGTGCGTTTGGCGTTGACCCGTTTGCCGTTGACCCAGACTTGTTCCTTGGCGTCGATGCGGATGGTGGCAACGGTCGCGCCGGCTTCGCTCTTGGCCACCCATTGCCCGACGTAGGGGGTTGGGGTGCTGGGGGTGTCGGTGGCGGGGTTGGTGAAACCGGCTTTGGCGTTTTCTGCCTTGGATTTGTGGATATCGCAGCCGTGGGTTTCGCTGACTTGGGTGCAGCCGGATTGCTCCAGTTGTTTGCGGTATTTGTCGTTGATGGCGTAGGCCGGGGCTTGGGCGGCGATCAGGATGATCAGCGCCGGCAGGATGGCTTTCTTCATGTTGACTCCTTGGCGATCAGTTCGCGCCGAACGGCATCGTACGTTCACTGTAGTGGATGGGTGTGCAGTGCTTGTGCCACAAAAGATTTCAGACAGTGCGCGCCTTGGTCAGTGCTCTTCTAGACTTAACGGGTGGTCGTGGAAAGAACCGAGCACGTCGCTTTTGTACGGTTGAATCAATGCCAGCGTGGCAAGCTGCAATTTATGCCCTGAAGAGGTGCGGCGAAGACCGTACCGGGCCCAACAAGATGCCCGCTCAGGGTGCCTGGCCACCGGCCTGAAAATGCCACGATACCGTGACGTGGTGTGAACGCCGCAGCCGACACTTTCGGACAACCGACGACCGCCTGGTGTGTCCGTGACCGTGAGGAATGCTGTATGCCTGATGAGATGTTGTTGCACCTGCCGCTGGTCAACAGCCTGTTGGAGCGCCATAAAGGCTCTGCGGGTGCGCTGTTGCCGATTCTTCATGATATTCAGGCTGGCCTCGGTTACATCCCCGATGCCGCCATTCCCGAGATTGCCCACGCCCTGAACCAGAGTCAGGCCGAGATCCGCGGGGTGATCAGTTTTTACCATGACTTCCGTACCGCGCCGCCGGCCCGACACATATTGCGTCTGTGCCGCGCCGAGTCGTGCAAGAGTCGCGGCGCCGAGCAACTTGCCGCGCAGTTGCGCGAACGTCTGCAACTGGATGATCACGGCAGCAGCGCCGACGGCCGTATCAGTTTGCGTCCGGTGTATTGCCTCGGCGCCTGTGCCTGTTCGCCGGCCCTGGAGCTGGATGGTCAGGTGCATGCGCGGTTGAGCGCCGAGCGTCTGGATGCCCTGCTCGACGCTTGCCGGGAGGACGCATGAGCCTCTATCTGCCCTGCGATTCCCTGGCCCGCGCCGTCGGAGCCGATGAGGTGGCGCTGGCCCTTGCCAGTCCGGAGCTGCAACGCACCAGTTCCCGTGGCCTGTACTGGCTGGAACCGCTGCTGGAAGTGGACACGCCGCAAGGTCGGATCGGCTTCGGTCCGCTGACGGCGGCTGATGTGCCGTCTGTGCTGGATGCCCTGCAAGGCGACCCTTCCGCGCACCCACTGGCCTTGGGCCTGGTGGAAGAATTGCCTTATCTGAAAACTCAACAACGCCTGCTGTTCGCCCGCGCCGGCATCACTCGGCCGTTGTCGCTGGACGATTACCGAGCCCACGGTGGTTTCGAGGGTTTGAACAGGGCCGTCACGATTGGCGGCGATGAAACCGCGACGGCGGTGTTCGATTCAGGCCTGCGTGGCCGTGGCGGCGCGGCGTTCCCCGCCGGGATCAAATGGCGCACGGTTCGCGCGACCCAGGCTGCGCAGAAATACATCGTGTGCAACGCCGACGAAGGCGACTCCGGCACCTTCGCTGATCGCATGTTGATGGAGGGCGACCCTTTCCTGCTGATCGAAGGCATGGCGATTGCCGGCATCACCGTCGGCGCCAGTTACGGCTACATCTATGTGCGCTCGGAATATCCACAGGCGGTTGCGACCTTGCGCGAGGCGCTGGATATCGCGCGGGCCAACGGTTACCTCGGCGCCAATGTCGGCGGCAGCGGCTTGGCTTTCGATATGGAAGTGCGGGTCGGTGCCGGCGCTTATATCTGCGGTGAAGAAACTGCGTTGTTGGACTCGCTTGAAGGCAAGCGCGGGATCGTTCGCGCCAAGCCACCGATTCCAGCATTGAAGGGATTGTTCGGCCTGCCAACCCTCGTACACAACGTGCTGACCCTGGCCTCGGTGCCGCTGATTCTGGCCAAAGGCGCGCAGTTCTATCGCGACTACGGCATGGGCCGTTCCCTCGGCACGATGCCTTTCCAATTGGCGGGCAACATCCGTCACGGCGGCTTGGTGGAACGGGCCTTCGGCCTGACCCTGCGCGAACTGGTGGAAGGCTACGGCGGCGGCACCGCCAGTGGCCGGCCGCTGAAAGCCGCGCAGGTGGGTGGCCCGCTCGGCGCTTGGGTGCCGCCCGCGGATTTCGATACACCGCTGGATTACGAAGCCTTTGCCGGCATCGGCGCGATGCTCGGCCACGGTGGTGTGGTGGTGGCAGACGACAGCCTGGACATGGCGCACATGGCGCGTTTCGCCCTGCAATTCTGCGCCGAGGAATCCTGCGGCAAATGCACGCCTTGCCGCATCGGTTCGACTCGCGGCGTTGAGGTCATCGACCGCATGCTGGCCGCGCCGGACCAAAGCGGTCGCGATGAACAGGCGATCATCCTCAAGGACCTGTGCGACACGATGCAATACGGTTCGCTCTGCGCCTTGGGCGGCATGGCGCCGTTCCCGGTCGTCAGCGCCCTCAAGCACTTCCCCGCCGACTTCGGTCTGCAATCTTCGGAGGCCGACCAATGATCACCCTCTTCGACCCGAACACCGATATCGACCTGGGCACCCCGGCTCGTGAAAGCCAGGTGCAAGTCACCCTGAATATCGACGGCCGCAGCATCAGCGTGCCCGAAGGCACGTCGGTGATGCGCGCCGCCGCGCTGCTGGGCACGACCATTCCGAAACTGTGCGCTACCGACAGCCTCGAAGCGTTCGGCTCGTGCCGGATGTGCCTGGTGGAAATCGACGGCATGCGCGGTTACCCGGCGTCCTGTACCACGCCGGTTACTGAAGGCATGAGCGTACACACCCAAACGCCGAAGCTTGCGACGCTGCGCCGTAATGTCATGGAGTTGTACATCTCCGACCACCCGCTGGATTGCCTGACGTGCTCGGCCAACGGCAATTGCGAGCTGCAAACCGTGGCTGGTCAGGTTGGCCTGCGGGAAGTGCGTTACGGCTATGAAGGCGAGAATCATCTGGCGGATGTGAAAGACACGTCCAACCCGTATTTCGACTACGACCCGAGCAAGTGCATCGTCTGCAACCGCTGCGTGCGCGCCTGCGAAGAAACTCAGGGCACGTTTGCCCTGACCATCACCGGGCGCGGGTTTGAGTCCCGTGTTTCCGCCGCTGGGGGCGAGAACTTCCTCGACTCGGAATGCGTGTCCTGCGGTGCCTGTGTGCAGGCCTGCCCGACCGCGACCCTGATGGAAAAATCCGTGGTCGAACTCGGCCAGCCTGAACGCAGCGTGATCACCACGTGCGCCTATTGCGGCGTGGGCTGCTCGTTCCGCGCCGAGATGAAAGGCGACAAACTGGTGCGCATGGTTCCGGACAAAAACGGTCAGGCCAACCACGGTCACTCTTGCGTCAAAGGACGTTTTGCCTGGGGCTACGCCACTCACCCGGATCGCATCACCAAACCGATGATCCGCAACCACATCAACGACCCGTGGCAGGAAGTCAGTTGGGAGGAAGCGGTGACCTACGCCGCCAGCGAATTCCGCCGCTTGCAGCAAAAGTACGGCCGCGACTCGATTGGCGGCATCACGTCCAGCCGTTGCACCAACGAAGAAACCTACCTCGTCCAAAAACTGGTGCGCGCCGCGTTCGGCAATAACAACGTCGACACCTGCGCGCGGGTCTGCCATTCGCCGACCGGTTATGGCTTGAAACAAACCTTGGGCGAGTCCGCCGGGACCCAGAGTTTCGACTCGGTGATGCAGGCCGACGTGATCCTGGTGATGGGCGCCAACCCCAGCGACGCCCACCCGGTGTTCGCTTCCCAACTCAAACGCCGCTTGCGTGAAGGCGCGCGGCTGATCGTCATCGATCCACGGCGCATTGACCTGGTGGACTCGGTGCATGCCCGCGCCGAACTGCACTTGGCCCTGCGTCCGGGCACTAACGTCGCCATGCTCAACGCCTTGGCCCATGTCATCGTCACCGAAGGTTTGCTCGATCAGGCCTTTATCGACGCCCGTTGCGAGGGCCGCGATTTCGCGCGTTGGAGCGAACAGGTCAGCCGTGCGGAAAACTCGCCGGAAGTCCTTGGCGAGATCTGCGGTGTGGCCCCGGCCGACATCCGCGCCGCCGCCCGCCTCTACGCCAGCGCCGATAACGCGGCGATTTATTACGGCCTCGGCGTTACCGAGCACAGCCAGGGCAGCACGGCGGTGATGGGCATCGCCAACCTGGCCATGGCCACCGGCAACATCGGCCGCGAAGGTGTGGGCGTGAACCCATTGCGGGGGCAGAACAACGTTCAGGGCTCTTGCGACATGGGCTCCTTCCCCCACGAGTTGCCCGGCTACCGTCACATTTCCAACGAGGTGGTACGGGCGCAGTTTGAGCAGGCGTGGAACGTCACCCTGCAACCGGATCCGGGCCTGCGTATTCCGAACATGTTCGAGGCTGCTCTGAGCGGTAGCTTCAAAGGTTTGTATTGCCAGGGCGAAGACATCGCCCAGAGCGATCCGAATACCCAGCACGTGACTGCGGCGCTGTCGGCCATGGAATGCATTGTGGTGCAGGACATTTTCCTCAACGAAACCGCCCGGTTCGCCCATGTATTCTTGCCGGGCAGCTCGTTCCTGGAAAAGGACGGCACGTTCACCAACGCCGAACGGCGCATTTCGCGCGTGCGTAAAGTCATGGAGCCGCTCGGCGGCAAGGCCGACTGGGAAGGCACCGTGGCCCTGGCCAACGCGCTGGGCTACCCGATGAACTACAAACATCCGTCAGAGATCATGGATGAAATCGCCAGCCTGACGCCGACCTTCACCAACGTCAGCTACGCCGAACTGGACCGCCACGGCAGCCTGCAATGGCCGTGCAACGCCGCTGCGCCGGACGGCACGCCAACCATGCACATAGAGGAGTTCGTGCGCGGCAAGGGGCGTTTCATGCTCACTGGCTACGTGCCCACCGAGGAGAAGGTTAACAATCGTTATCCGCTGCTGCTCACCACCGGGCGCATCCTCAGCCAGTACAACGTCGGCGCGCAGACCCGGCGCACCGAGAACGTGGCCTGGCACGACGAAGATCGTCTGGAAATCCACCCGACCGACGCCGAGAGCCGTGGCATCAACGAAGGCGATTGGGTCGGCATCGGCAGCCGCGCCGGCCAGACCGTGCTGCGTGCGCGGGTCACCGAACGGGTCGCCCCGGGCGTGGTGTACACCACGTTCCACTTCCCGGAATCCGGGGCCAACGTCATCACCACCGACAACTCCGACTGGGCCACTAACTGTCCGGAGTACAAGGTCACCGCCGTGGAAGTCAGTCGCGTCTACCACCCGTCCGAGTGGCAAAAACGCTACCAGGCCTTCAGTGACGAGCAGGACCGTTTGCTCAAGGATCGCCGCCAGGCACGTGGCGCTAAAGCGGAGGTGCGTCGATGAGCACGGCCAACCTGATCAAAATGGTCAACCAGATTGCCCAGTACTTTGCCACTGAACCGGATCAGCAACAGGCCGTGCTCGGCGTGCGCAATCACCTGCAACTGTACTGGACGCCCGGCATGCGCAAGGAATTGCTGGCCTGGCAGACGGAGCATCACGGGGAAGACTTGCACCCACTGGCGCAGGCAGCGGTCAGTGGCGCAGGTTGGGAAGCTTAGGATTTAACAGCCTTTGAATCAGCCCCGAGCTTTTCGGGGCTTTTCCTCTTTGCAACTACAGCTCGACCCGCTGATAAGTGCCGTCAGCCCCCACGTTATGGCCAAAACCGCAGGACTCACCCGCCGTGCGCGTGACCGTGAGCACATCCTTTTTAATGTCGAAGTCGTACTCACAATCGCCTTCGTCTTCCCCACTCATGGCGTAATGCGCCTTGCCGTTATCAAACGCTACTACCGTTGAAAACTCACCGAGATTGGGACCGTAATACATCGCCATCATGCCGGCGTAATAACCCTGGAAATCAACCTGGTACTTCTTGCCTTGTGGCTTGATCGTCATCGAGTTCCATAACGCAGCCCCGGCATATTGCCAATACCGCCCTTCTGGTTTACTCGACAACTTCCCCAGCGAGTTGTTGATATCGCCACTGATCTTGCCCAGGTTGAAGATCGACTTTTTGTCGTTGGGCAGAATGCTCAGCCACGCCCGGGCTTTCAGGTAGTTGCCTTCATGGATGTAAGTCAGCGCAACGTTGTTGTAGGCCGTCGCCAGTTTTTCTTCGTCCAACTGACAACTCTCGGACCAGCCGGCCTGCTGCTCATACTGTTCCCGAGCCTTGGCGTATTGCTTGAGCTTGTAATACTTGCCGCCCTCGGCGGAATACTCGCTGATCTTGAGGCAATTGGCGGTCACCTCGTCCTCGGTAATGTCCGCTTGGGCAAAAAACGGTGTCATCAGGAGCAGGATGATCGCTTCGACTTGTATCAAGCGATGCAGCGAAGGATAGAAGTGCTTAATGTCCATATTGTTTTTCTCTGTTTAAAAGTCGGCATGCCCAGCGGTGCGGAGGGTAGCGTGGCCAAGTCACCGAGACAATCAGGGGCCCCCGTACATCTTCCGCCGGCGTCGATAAACTTCCCCCCAATTCGCGCGGCTACTCCCGCATAATCCCGCACTTCCCATGACGGCCTTCACCCGGCGCACCCACTACAAGGACGCAACATGCAAATCAGCCAAGGACAACGCCTACCCTTGTCCAGCCTTATGCAGGGCTCGCAACTTATCCTCTCGATCAACGTTCAGTCGCCCCATGTGCTGGACTTCGTGTGCTTCGGCATCGATGCACAGGGCAAACTTTCCGATGATCGCTACATGGTGTTTTTCAACCAGCCGACGACACCGTGCAACAGCGTGAGCATGGCCAACGGCGGTGACTTCACCCTCGACCTGTCGAAACTGCCCACCAGCATCGATCGCCTGGTGTTCACCACCTCGATCGACGGTGCCGGCGCGATGCGCGACATCCAGGCCAGCAGTTTCAGCATCAAAAGCCTGTCCGGCGAAGTCTTGGCGCAATGCCCGTTCTCGGGCGCCACCTTCGCCGACGAAAAAGCCATCATGGTCGTCGAGCTCTATCGCAAGTCGGGCGAATGGCGCCTGTCGTCCAACCTGCAAGGCTTCAACGCCGGGCTGGATGCGCTGGTGAAACATTTCGGCGGGGATGTCGCTGACGAACCGGCGCCTGCTCCCGTGCCGACACCGGCTCCCGCGTCCAAAGCAATCTCCCTTGAAAAGAAGATCGGCGACGCCGCTCCGCACTTGGTCAGCCTGGCAAAGAAAGCCCAGATCAGCCTGGAGAAAGCCAAGCTCACCGACGTCAAAGCGCGGGTCGGCCTGGTGCTGGATGCGTCCGGGTCCATGAACAACCAATACCAGACCGGCCGCGTCCAGGAAGTGGTCAATCGACTGCTGCCGCTGGCGCTGCACTTCGACGACGACGGCACCCTCGACTGCTGGGCCTTTGGCGCCGAGACACAGCAGTTGTCCGCCGTGTCACTGGCCAATCACAAAGACTTCATCAAAACCGACCGCGGCGGCTGGCAGGATTGGGCGTTGGGCGCCCGCTATAACGACGAGCCCAAAGCCATCAAGAAGGTCATCGACTTCTACAAGAATTCCCGGGACACCACGCCGATCTACATCCTGTTCATCAGCGATGGCGGCGTGTCGGCCAGTGGCGCGATCAAGAAGCTGATGATCGAAGCGGCCAAGCTGCCGATCTTCTGGCAGTTCGTCGGCATCGGCGGCCACAACTACGGCGTCCTGGAAAAACTCGACACCATGACCGGCCGAGTCGTCGACAACTGCGGTTTCTTCGCCCTGGACGACCTGCACGACATCAGCGAAGAGCAGCTGTACGACAAGCTGATGGAAGAATTCCCGCAGTGGCTGAAGGACGCAAAGGCTAAAGGCATTATTTTTTAAGCCTGACCCCGCCCTCTCCCGCAGTGCATTGCATCGCACTGCGGGAGAGATTCGTTAGCCCTGTTTAAGCGGCGCTTCGCGCAGTTCTTCGAGGCGGTTGCCGTCCCAACGGTATGTTTGTTTCGACTCCAGTGTCGGGCAGCAACGGGCGTCCTCCGGTCCCACTTCAAGTGAGCTGACGCTGATGGTTTTGTCATCGAGCACCTGCAGGTCGGTGACTGCGCCGTTGACCACAGTGCTGCCCTTGAAATCGAAGGCGCCGTTGTTCGAATAGAAGATGCCCAGGGACGAAAACGAACCATTGCCCCCACCCTGCCCTTCGATGGTGTAGATCACCAAGGCATCGTCCTGGCCGTCGCCATTGAGGTCGGCACGAAGGATTTTGCGGCCTTCCTGATATTCGTCGCCGCCCTCTTCACGGGTCGCAACGTTTATGGCGTTGGAAATAGCGGCGTCCAGCGACCCGGCGATTGGCGCGGGTACTGTCTGTGGCGGTGCAGCCGGAGTCGGCACGGGCGCCGGGGACTGGACGACTGGCGCGGGTGCAGGGGCCGCAAGCCGTGGCGCTATCCCTTTGGATTTGGCCTCGGCGACAAATTTCTTGAGAACGGCATCGCGAATCGCTTGAGCATCTTCATAGCCGATCAACATGTTTCTGGAACCGGAGAATGGCTGGCCATCGCCCAGGAACCAGCGTGCAAACCAGCCGGGGCGCATGTTTTCCTGCTGCTCGATGGCGCGATCGAGGACCTTCTCGCTGACGTCCACGTACAGCGCGTACCCCTCATCGCCGAACGCCTTCAACATCTCGTCTTTCT
Organism: Pseudomonas sp. Emmai; assembly: GCF_055179735.1. Classification (NCBI taxonomy): domain Bacteria; kingdom Pseudomonadati; phylum Pseudomonadota; class Gammaproteobacteria; order Pseudomonadales; family Pseudomonadaceae; genus Pseudomonas; species Pseudomonas sp. Emmai. The sequence continues at coordinate 6,065,966 of NZ_CM143685.1, forward strand.
GGGCCCCGACCTTTGTCTTCATGACTTCCAGCATGATGATGTTGGTATCGACCAATTTGCTTTCGCACTCATTGGTGTAGCTGCCAAAGCAGGTTTCTTTGTATTCCTGAACCGCATTGTTGAGCTTGAAGTCGTTATACGCCCCACAACCTGCCAATAACATAAGGGCTGCGGTTGCCAAAAAGGCCCGATTTCTCATATCCCTGAATCCTTTTTCCATTAACCCAAACGTGATGCTCGGGGTTTGAACAAGATCGACACCCCAAAAAAAGCCCCGCTCGAAAGCGGGGCTTCTTCAACCCGAATGGGTTAGCCGATGCTGACGCCGTGGGCTTCAGCCAGTGGCTTCAGGCCGCCGGCGAAACCTTGGCCGATCGCCTTGAACTTGAACTCTTCACCGCTGCGGTACAGCTCGCCAAAGATCATGGCGGTTTCGGTGGAAGCGTCTTCGCTCAGGTCGAAACGTGCCAGTTCTTTACCGTCAGCCTTGTTCACAACGCGGATGTAGCCGTTGGACACCTGGCCGAAGTTCTGTTTGCGCGCATCGGAGTCGTGGATGGTGACCGCGAATACCAGCTTCTTCACCAGCGGAGCCAGGGAGGTCAGTTTGACCGTCACTTGCTCGTCGTCGCCTTCGCCGGCACCGGAGCGGTTGTCGCCCATGTGTTCGACGGAGCCGTCAGCCGACTTCTTGTTGTTGTAGAAAATGAAGCTGTTGTCGTCGAGCACTTTGCCGTTTTCGCCTACGACGAAAATCGACGCATCGAGGTCGAACTCGGTGCCGTCAGTGACGCGAGGATCCCAGCCCAGGCCCACGAGCACTTCGGTCAGACCCGGTGCTTCTTTGGACAGGGATACGTTGCCGCCTTTGGAAAGACTTACAGCCATGGTTAGTTTCCTTATTCAATGGACCGAGGGGTTTAGAAGTTCATACCGTACGAGTTGGCCAGCGCCTTCAGGCCACCGGCAAAGCCCGAACCAACGGCACGGAATTTCCATTCGCCGTTGTTGCGATACAGCTCGGCGAAGATCATCGCGGTTTCGGTGGAAGCGTCTTCTGCGAGGTCGTAACGCACGATCTCGGCACCGCTGATTTCGTTGACAACACGAATGAACGAGCCGCCGACCTGACCGAAGTTCTGCTTGCGTGCATCAGCGTCGTGGATGGTGACGGTGAATGCGATCTTGTCGATATCGGCCGGAACGCGGCTCAAGTCGATTTTCAGTACTTCGTCGTCGCCATCGCCAGCACCGGTGCGGTTGTCACCGGTGTGCTCGATGGAACCGTCAGCGCTTTTGAGCTGGTTGTAGAAAATGAAGTCGGCGTCACCACGCACTTTGCCGTTGGCACCCAGCAGGAACGCGCTTGCGTCCAGGTCAAACTCCGTGCCGTCAGTTGCGCGTGGATCCCAACCCAGACCGACCAGAATCTTGGTCAGCGAAGGATCGGTCTTCGATAGGGACAGGTTGCCGCCTTTTTGAAGAGTCAGTGCCATGAGTACAGCTCCTTGTGGTTAATGCGTTTTGAATTACTGATTGTCAGCCGGGGCAACTTCCTTTTCGGGGAAGATCACGCTGGCGAAAATACCGATGGCCAGCACTACGACAACGATGATCAGGCTGGTGTTCGGATCGATGTTGTAGCCGTGGTGGAACAGGTGGTCAGTCGCATTCAGGCCCAGCTTTACCGCGATGAAGAAGAGCAGCGCGATAACGGCTTTTTCCAGGTGCACCAGGTAGCGTTTCAGCGCTTCCAGCACAAAGTACATGGTCCGCAGGCCGAGGATGGCGAAGAGCATGGCCGAGAACACGATCAGCGGTTCGCGGCTGACGGCGATGACGGCCGGGACGGAGTCGAACGCAAACAGCACGTCGGACACTTCCATGACCACCAGGCACAGGAACAGCGGCGTGGCGAACAGACCGCCCTTGGCCGCCAGCGACATGCCTTTGTTTTCCGGCTTGGTCAGCTCGGCTTCCAGCGTCTTGCGACGCACGAAGAAGTCATGGCCATGCAGTTTCGGCCACACCGGGAACAGCTTCTTGGCGAAGCGGTACGCCATGTGCGTGGAGTAATCTTCTTCCTCTTCGTCGTCACCGCCGCTGCGCAGCATCATGACCGCTGTCCAGGCCACGATCAGGGCAAACACCACTTCGACCCAAGGACCCAGCGCCAGCAGGCCGGTACCGATAGCCACGAAGATCAGGCGGAACACGATCGCGCCGATGATGCCCCAGTACAGGACGCGGTGACGCAGGCCGTTCGGCACTTTGAACCAGGCGAAGATCGCCATGAACACGAACAGGTTGTCCACGCTCAGGACTTTTTCCAGCGCATAGCCGGTGATGAACAGGGTCGCGACATCCGGGCCATGTTCGTAGTACAGGAACCCTGCGAAGCCGAACGAGATGAGAATCCAGAACACCGACCAGGCTGATGCTTTGGCGAGGCTGATCGGCTGGTCACCGCGATGGGTGAACATGTCGAGGATCATCGCGCCGAGCGCCAGCGCCACGAATACAGCGATGGTCAGCGGGGGGAAACCCAGGTGAGAAACTTCCACAGTTATTGTTCCTTAGAGTTCAAAGTCAGCCGGGGGTAAGCCCAGCTCGAGGCAGATCAGGCGGCAAACGGCTTTTTCCTTGTCGTCGAAATTACCGTCCGACGCGCCGATGGCGCAGGCAACACGGACCAGCAGGCGACCTGCGCCGTCCTTGCCCTTGATCTTGCTGATGTTTTTCAGGGCTTCGGCCTGACCGATCTGGAAGTCGAATTCGAACTTGCCGCACGCGTCGTTGAAGACCTTGATCACGTCGGTCAGGTTGAACACTTTCAGCTCGGGCGAGTTGTTGATGAACCCGGTCATTTTCATTTTTTCAGCCGAGCTGACTTCACCGTCCGCCGCCGCAACCATGGCGCAGCTGTTGGCAACCGCTTCCATGAACTCTCTGTTCTTGAACTTGGCCACTTCGGTGGTCAGCTTCTCGCGGGCAAGCGCCGCGTTTGTTTTCAACCATGACAACATGTTGTTCACCTCTAGGGCGGACCGGACCGGCCCGCCGTTTTCAAATAGTTACTTGGAACCTGCCGACCAGCGCATGCCCCAACCGTAAGCCTTGTCCATGACCGAATGACCTTTGTGGAAATCGACCCGTCGGCTGACCTTGACGCCGCCGCCCTCGTTCTCCAGCAGGGCGATGGCACACATGCCCAGGCGCCCGCCTTCTTCGTTCAGGCGAACTTCGATCGGTGGCTGGCCCGGGACATAAATGGTCACGACGCCGTCGGTCTCACGCCAGTTCGGCGCACCTTCGTAGATGAACGCGAACACCAGCACCCGGCGGATTTCACTCCAATGCCGGCCGTTGATGTGCAGCCATTCGCCATCGCTGACGGCGCCGGTACGGTCATCGCCCATCAACCGGATGTAAGGGTCGTAGTCGAAATCGCCGAAGCTGTTGCCCAGTGCCTGGACCACCCCTTTGGAGCCATCCTGCAACTCGTAAAGGCAACCCACGTCGAGGTCGATGGCGTTGTTGCGCGAGAAGAAACCGCCGCCCTTGCCTTTGTTCCAGTTGAGGTTGACCTTGATCTCGCCGAAGCCTTCAGCGGTTTTCTCCAGGCTGATCGAGGAGCGGGTCTTGTCGAGGGTGATTTTGCTCAGGCTGATCGACGACTTCGGTGGCGCGGCCGGCACGGGTGCGGCAGGCGCCGCCACGGGTGCAGGAGCGGCCACTGGTGCCGGGGCAGGCGCGGCAATTTCGACACCGAAGTACTTGGCCAAAGGCTCAAGGCCACCGGCAAAACCCTGGGCGACGCAACGGAATTTCCACTCGCCCTGGCGGCGATAAAACTCGCCGAGGATCAGGGCGGTTTCTTTCATTCCGCTGGTGGGTATCTGCGCCTCGATACCGCCGGTGACGGTCAGCGCGAGATGGGATACACGGTCGAAGCTGGCTTTGTTCTCGTAGATCGTCGCCGTCAGCGCCACCTTCTCGACCACCGCGTCCAGGCGCGACAAATCAAGGGTGAAGACCGCACGACCGGCAGACGACTCGGTCATTTGTACCGTTCCGCCCAGCACATTGGTCTGGCCGTAGAAGCACATATCAGTGTCGCCGCGGACTTTACCCGCGGCATTCAGGACGAATGCAGACACGTCGATATCGGCACCCGGGATGGCCGAGTAGCTGATATCGATCCGCACCTGGCCGGTGGTTACCGGCGCGTTCCCGCCAGGAACCAGGGTGGTCATGCACGCACCGCCTGAACCGCCAGGTTGACCAGGTCGTCAGCCGTGCGGCCGTTGGTCACCTGACCGATGGCCTTGAAGTCCCAACCGCCGTTCTCGCGCACCAGGCTGGCCATGACCACGCCGGTGTGACGGCCCTTCTCGGACAGATTGAAACGCGCCAGTTCGGTCTTGTTGCTCGCGTTGAGGATGCGGCAATACGCGTTGGCGATCTTCTCGAAGTTCTGGCCCGTGAAGCTGTTCACGGTGAATACCAGCGATTTGACGGTGGCCGGCAGGCGCTGCAGATCAACGGTGATGGTTTCGTCGTCGCCATCGCCTTCACCGGTGCGGTTGTCGCCCGAGTGCTGGATCGAACCGTCGCGGGAGGTCAGTTGACGGAACCACACCAGGTCCACTGGCTTGAAGTCGGCATCGAACAGAATGCAGGAGGCATCCAGGTCGACGTCACCACCGTTACCCATCAACCGGCCCATGAACCCGGCTTTCTCCGGATCCCAGCCGAGGCCAAGCGTGATCGCCGTGAGGCCACCGCCAGCGGTTTTTTCCAGGGAGATTGATTGGTTTTTAGTCAGAGTTAGGGCCATCGGTACGCTCCTTGTTGGTCGTCAATTGCGAGGGTGTAGCGTTGCGGTCCTCAACCGGACGAGTTGCCATCGGCGCAACGCCGGCATCTCGGGCCAAGGTCTTGGAGACCCGCAGACGCCCACGGCGCCATGCAGGGTGGAAATGTCGCCAGTGCGCATCTTGCGCAGCAGCCAGAAGTTCGTGGTCACCGCGGGTGTCGCCCCAGGCGCGCAGGCGGTATTGCGTCAGGTCGCCGTACACCGCTTCAAGGCGCTGCACCTTCGCTTCACAGCGGCAGTTGTTGCCCGAGATCCGCCCGGTCAGGCGCCCATCGACGACTTCCAGTTCGGTGGCGATCAACTTGATATTGAGGCGATCGGCAAACGGTTTCAGGACCAGCGCCGGAGAGGCGGAACACAGGGTGACCTCACTGCCGGCCTGTCTTTCAGCGGCCACCGAGGTCAAGCCGGCGGGACGCATCAGGCGGGTCCAGTACAGGCCGCAGAATTCCGCAGCCTTGTGCCGCACCCACTCTTCCTTGGCATCGGTGAGGAACGCGGCGATCAGCCGGGCCTTGAGTTCGTCGCGCGACAGGCGACGCGTCAGGTAACGCACCCCCGGACCGGCGAGCAGGCGCAAGCGCTTGGCAAATTCGATTTTGCCAAACGCAAATTTCAGAAAGGGAACGAAGCTGTCGTGCCGGGTCAAGGTGCCGTCGAAGTCAAAGACCGACAGGACCTTGGCCCCGGCCGGGCCCATCTCAAGCATTTCCTGGGTCATCGGCCGGCCTCTGCAAGACGGATTGACTGATCACTATGGCTCGGCTCCGCATGCCTGACCCCATGCCACTTGGCACGCTCAAGGATATTTGTGGCCCATTTGAAGTGAGTTGCTGGTTCGCACATCGTGTCATTGTGATTGAAGACCGCTGGCGCGACTTCATTCAGCATCAATTTGGCACAATTTAGATCTTCGAGACTGACCCGCAGGCTGTCCTGAATGCTGCTGATCTGGCTTGGATGAATCGCCGTTTTGCCCACCAGGCCATGGGCAATGTCCAGGCTCAGTTCTTCCAGCAGCAAATGCGGCGTCGCCAAACGCTCAAACACCGGGGCGGTCAAAGCGAACCCTTGCGACCCCATGACCCCGGCCAGCATTGGAATCACGTAACCCATGGGCGTGCTGTACAGCGTGGTCGCCGGATTGCGCCGAAGGCCCAGGCAGCCCAGCAGATCATTGCCACCGATGCGCAGGGCAATGATGCGGTGGTCCAGGGTCTGCTTGAGCGCTGCGCCCAGCTCGACCATCGCCACCGGGTTGAAGACCTCGCGGGTCTCCAGGGTCGGCATCAGGAAGATGTCGGGGTTGGTCACCGCCAATTCCCACGCGCGCAGATTGGACAGGCTCAGCTTGGGCAGGACAAACCCGTCCACATGCACCATCAACGGCCAGTCGTTGAGCACGGCCGCCATCTGCGAATCCCGCGGTCGCACGAACAGCATGGGGCCATCGACCGTGCGGCCGCCCTGCTGGTCAATCGAGAGCAGTAACTTGTGCAGGTTGGCCAGCGCCGTTTCGACGTCGATCTCCGCGACCGCATCCTCGAGGCACACCACCATCGAACGCAGTTCGGGCAGTTTTTTGTGCAAGACCACATCGAGGATGTCCTCGCGGGTGGCCGGCATGTAGAGCGTTGCACCGAGGGCGTAGGGCGAGAGTATTTTCATCAGCTCAAACTCCGGATAACGGTCACGGCACGATAAGGACCGAGGGCGGCCCCCATCTCCTCAACCGTCACGTTCGCGCGCTCAGTCAGGTGCATCAGCAATTGCACGTCCGGATCGCTGCGATCGCGCACCAGCACCTGATCCGGCACCCGGCGCAGAACGGCACGCGTGGCCTCGGCAATGCCGGGTTTGACCCGATTCAGATTGGTAATGCCCCATTGCGCGGCAATCGCGTCGATGACACTCAGTGCCGAAGCCTGCAGCTGATTGCGTTGCGCTTCAGTCCAGGGAGCGGCAGCTTCGACCGCCGGCAGCGCCTGGCGCTCGGCTTCGATCTGGTCGATGAATTCACGCGTGACGTCGTGTTCGTGCAAGTGGTCGTAGACCACGCACCCATGCAGGCCGCCATTGGCCGGCCAGATGGAACGCGAGACCAGGCCGGACACCGTGGCCCCGAGGATGCCGGACGGAATCACCCAGTCTTCGGCCGACGCCGCCAGCCAGGCGCGCCCGCAAGGGTCGGCCAACACCACAAGGCGTGGCTGCTCGGGAAAGCGCGTGTCGCCCTTGAGGCTGCGCTGGATCTCGCCGGAGATGGCGCCCTTGCCGGTCCAGCCATCGACAAACACGATGTTTTCCGCGCCGTGGGCCTGGATCACCGCGTCCAGGGCAATCATGTCGATGCCCCGGTCACGCACGATGCTGATCCCGTAATGGTGGGCGTCACGCCCCAAGTCCAACAGCGCGCGGCGCAGCAGGACGCCCAGAGGCAGCCCCGCGCGCACGAACGAAACCAGCGCGATCGAAGGGCCGTCACAGGCCTGGTCGAGCGCCAGTGCCAGGGCCTGGACATCCCGGGCCATCCTGACCGAGTTCTGCGCCATGGCACGCTGGTACAGCCCTTTGTGGACCTCGGTCGGGGCCGATTCCTGGCTGATCATCTCGGAGTAATGCTTCTGCCGCGTCTGGATCAGGCGCTCTTTCTCTTCAACGTCCGTCACTTCGATGTCGACGGGTTGCAGCAAAAAGTGCACGTCATCGGGCGCGTAACTGCCACTGCCAACCGTGGTCAGATGGGCAAAGGCATTAACCATGGATCATCGCCTCCACAACTTTAGCCAATTGGCTATTGGCAGGCGTCGCCCAGAAGTTGCATTCGTTCATGAAGCCCAGGTCGGTGACGCTGTCACCAAACCCCAGCACCGGACGTTCGCCATGGGTGGCTCGATCGCGGCGCAGCAGTTCTTGGACCGCCAGACGCTTGGACAAGCCGTGCGGCAGGAACGCGAGGTTGTTGCCGTTGCCGTGGATATGCATGTCGTCCAGCAGGCCACGGGCCTGAACCTCGGCCAACACCTTTTGCAGCACCGAATCGTCCGACTCGTTGTGCTTGGTCACCACGTAATTCAACAGGCCTTGCTCTTCCACCACCCATCCGCGCAGGGAAAAACCCATTTCGTCGCCGATGGCCAGGGTCGCCGCACTCAGGGTCGCAAGCCGATCCTGATACGCCGCCAGCGCCTCAGTCATCTGCCCATGCCAATCGCGATCCAGCGAGCCATCGGGTTGCAGGATCACGCCACCATGGGAACACACGGCCCCCGCGACGAAGGGCAATTGCACGCGGCTGTAAGCTTCGACGCTGCGCGCCGTGACCGGCACGACATCGGCCGATGCCAGCAACCATTCGACAAAGTTTTTCTGCACGGCGCTCATGTAGCCGTTGGGCTGGCCGTCGACATCCAGCGTCGCGGTATGGCGTTCAGCGCCTTGCGGCATCTTGCGCGCGGTCTGGAACAAGGTGTCATCAAGATCGATGAGTATCAGGGGACGCTTATTGCTCATCGACAATGACCTCCGCATTCAGCGCCTCAATCAGCGATTGGGGAACCGCTTGCGCCGGCGTTTCGGTACAGATCAACACACGGTCGAACTGCCCCGGACGCACGTTATAGAGAAAGTTCGGAATGCCCAGGCCGTAGTTATCGGAGAACGACAAGGCGTGCCCGATCTCATGGCCCAGGGCAATCGGCGAGCGGCTGGTGGAGCTGAAATGCACATCAGCCCCGGCGCGTTCAAGACGTTCGGCCAGCAGAAACGGTCGCCACACGAATTCGCTGGTGCCCACGACCATCACGCGCTCGCCCGGCTTGACCTGAATATGCGGGGCCAATGTGTCTTCGACATGACGCACACCCAGGCGTCCCCAATCGTTACGCGGGTCGAGGGGCCATTCGCCCACGGCCACTGCGCCCACATCGGGCATTTCCGGCAGTGGCGCGTCTTGATCCTCGCAGAAGCGATAAGCACCCTGCAGCAACGAAACCTGGGTGGCGGTTTCACCCAGAAGGTTGCGCACCGCGCCACGGGACCAATCGGTGAGCACGCAGGTCACGACCCGCTCCACGTTGCTCAGGCCGGCATCCACGAGGGCGCGATGCAGGTTGATGAAGGTCTTGCCGGTGGAGGCTTCATCGTCGACCAACACCAGGGAACGCGCGTTCAGCATCATTTCCCGCACATCGAGATCGGTGGGCTGGTGAATCAGGTGTGCGCTGGCGTGGCTGTGTTCTTCTTCAAAACGGGTGAACAGCTCGGTGCCGACCGGATGGCGCGTGCTGACCATGTAGACGGTGTCCGGGCGGGTCTTGCTGTAGGCGCGGTGTACACCGGCACCCAGGCCGACGGCCGTCTCGGCCATGCCGATCACCAGGACCGGGCCGGGCAAGTCAGCGGGAATCTTGGCCGCCAGGGTTTCGTAGCTGGCCTGCATGATCGATGGACGCACCGGAATATGGCGGCCCAGCACGCGGGACACAAACAGGAACGCCCGTTTAGGATTACGGCGCTCGGCGAACCCGAATAACGAATGGGGTTCGATGGAGGATTCATCGACATCGACTTCCATCAGCCCGCGCTTCAATTGAGCGCTGAGTGTGGTGGTCGTGGATTTTTCTACTGCGGATTCCATGTGCAACATTCCTAAAAGAGGCGAATTAGTGAACTGACAACCCTTCACTATTTTTAAAGCAGGGTGCCTCTACGGATTTCGGGCTTCGATCCGCCAGAGTGACGACTGGGCTTCACGAGCCATTTCGGCGGTCGAGAAAACCCGACCGGTTGGAGATTTGGGCGGCGAAACATGACAGGCATCCAGAAAGGCCAACAACAACCCGGCCTTGACCGCGAAGTTCATGTTTTGCGCATCCGGCAGCGACGACGTCACCATCCCGATGACCGCCCCGCTGCTATCGAACAATGGGCTACCGCTGGACCCAGGCTGGATGGCCGCCGTGAACTGCAGCAGGCTGGCATCGTTGTGCAACCCGAACAGACCGGACACTCCGCCCTGCGTCACGTGCACGCCACCGCCCGCCAGGCCGGCCATCGGAAAGCCCAGGGCAATCACCGACTCGCCCAGCGCACAACCGACCCCTTCCTTGAACACCACGGGCGACAGTGGCGGGCAATCCTGAATACGCAGCAACGCCATGTCGTTGCGCTGATCGACCACCACCACTTCGGCGCGATAACGACCGGCAAACGAGGCAATGTGCAGTTCCTCCATCCCCTCGATCACGTGGGCGCAGGTCATGACCTGGTTGGGCGAAACGGCGAACCCGGTGCCCGTGGCCGAAGCACGGCTCCTGCCTGAATCACCTGAATACGGACGGCGATTGGGGTGCGCATCATCAATCGTGATGCCCATGCGCCGCCCCATCGCGGCCAGGCCATAGGCCGAGCCTTCGGCCAGCGCGCGGAATTTCCATTGATCGTTGCGGTTGTAGAACTCGCCAATGACGATGGCTGATTCACCGTTGCTTTTCAGGTCCAGGGACAGTTCGACCTGATTGTCGACTTGCAGGCGCAGGTCCTTGAGTTCGCTGACAGGACCGGCGGCGGAAAAGGTATACACCACCAGCAGCAGACGTTCGCTGCCGCCGGGAAGACGGGACAAGTCCAGGGAACAACCGATAGACGACGGCGTACCGCTCCATTCCATCCACTGTTGAGTGACTTGAAACAGAGCCGGGTCACCTGTCGGAAGACGCTTCTCAGTGACGGGCAGCAGCGCTACGGCTGCGTATTCCCCAAAGGCGGTGGAGTGGCTGCACTCCAGCGTCCATGCACATTTAACGCCTGAAATAGCGGCGTTGGCTCCAGGCGTAAGCGCCTTCATCCTGTCGTTCCTTGATCGGTAGCTGGCAATTATGCCAAGACAGCAACAATCATTCACTGTCTATGTGGCGTTGTAATATCAGGAAGGCGCTATAACGGCAACTGTGATTGGCTTCACCCGAACGTTGTCCACCCACTGGCCCGCGGGTTCTGCCAGACCGAGCCGACGAACGGCGAAGATTCCGGCCAGGTTTATCCCGGTTGCCCTCGTGTAGCCAATGCCGCCGGAGTAACGCGGGTTGATTTCCAGCAGATGGGGAACACCGTTGTGGTCATCCCGGGTCTGGACATTGACCAGCCCATCGCACTTGAAATGCGCGGCGGCCTTGAGTGCCAGCTCAACGGCGGCGGACTCGCGCTCGAAGGTCTGGTGAACACCCTGCTTTCTTCTGCCGACGAACGCAACCGGCTGGCCCGCTTCGCACACCATGTCGACGGAACACTCGCTGCCCGGCAAATACGGCATGACCAGCATCGGCTTCCGCTCGGGACTGGCCTTATAGAGGCTGAGGTAGGTATCGAAATCGACTTCCCGCGCGTCCGGGTTTTCCAGGCAGCGGAACGGCTCGACATCGGCCTTGAACCGCCAGAAACCTTGCCCGTAAATACCGACGACCGGCTTGATGCACACCTCGCCTTGCGCGGACAGCAACTCATAAGCCGCCGCCAGTTCCTGGGCAGTGTTGACCGTCACGGCGGGAATGCACGCCAGCCCGGCGCGCTCGGCCTCTGCGGTGAAACGACTCTTGTCGTCGACGTTATCGAAGGTGTCCATGGACATCCCGCCCGTCACCAGCTGCAAACCGGCGGCTTCGAAGCGATCTCGCGCCACTTCGTAGAAGCTGCCGATACGCCCGGCCAGGATCACCTTGATGCCGTGCTCAAGCGCCGTGGCGATCACCCAGTCGATACGTTCCTCGTTATCCAGAGGCTCTTGAAAGCTGACATCGGCCTGCCCCGTGATTTCAGGTCGATCCTGACGATGAGAGGCAAAAACCCTGACGTTCGCCGGCAGTGCCTCGCGCGCGCCCATAAGAATGTCGCGCTGGCTGGATTGACCTTCGAGAAACCAGATCACGTTTACGCTCCTGAATGAATATCGACCGGGATGGCGACTCGCGTTGAGTCACCAAGTCCCTGCGGCAGCTGAATTTCCCGTCACGATAACGGACATGCAACAAAAGGCTACTTAATTCCCCGCAGACGCTTCCTACAGCGCACCGGGACAGTGGCGCAAACCTCTGTTTTTGATATCGTGCCGCCCATCGTCAATGCTCAGCGACAGTCGAGCATGGGTTTTATTGTTACTGCGCGTAAGGAAGGGAGCGAATGGAGTTTCTACGCTTTGTGATATTTGCCGCAGCCTGGGGGTTCATGTGGCGCTGGGTGGTGCTCAATCGCGGCAGCTGGGGCCTGCTTTTCGGCAACATGGCCGGGGCGGTGTCCGGCTTTATCGTCGGGCTGGTGCTGCTGTCTATCACGCTGTCCCTGGTGCCGATGCGCTAGGCACCTGAGCGCCCTGCTTAAAGGCAAAGGAAGGCCGCTGCGTTATCATCGCCGGCCTGTGTGCCCAGAGCCTTGACCCGGATGTCCGTAACCCTGCCATTTCCCGACGATCACGCCTCACTGCCTGCGGTCCTTGCCGGGCCGCTATTGCGGCGCCTTGAGCCCACGCGGCTGGTGCTGTGGCTGGCAGGTTCCCGGGCGTTGTCCCTGACTTTGCGTTTGCAAGGTGTAAACGACATCCGCCTGGATGACTCGACCTGCACCGTCATTCCCGTTGGCACCCATGCCTTTATTCACTTGATCGATGTGCCGCTGGACACCGCCCTGCCCTGCGACACGTTGATCGAGTACGACCTGCTGATTGACGACGCAGGCATCGCCGACTGGGCCCCACACTTGCTGTACGGCGACGCCCGTTGCCCGAACTTTGTCCTGCGCTCACGCATCGATCAGTTGCTGCACGGCTCCTGCCGTAAACCCCACCACCCGGCGGCGGACGGTTTGCTGTGTGTGGATCGTCTGCTGGCGACTGAACAGGCAGCCATTGAGCGCCCGGCCCTGTTGATGATGAGCGGCGACCAGGTCTACGCCGACGACGTGGCCGGGCCAATGCTGCGGGCCATCCATGCGCTGATCCAGCGGCTGGGCTTGTTCGACGAGCACCTCGAAGGGGCGGTGGTCAGCGACAGCGCCACCCTCTACGAACACGCGGCCAGCTACTACCATCGTGCGGATTTGTTACCGGCGCTTGAGAGCAACGAAACCCTGCGCGAGCGATTTTTCGGCGGTGCGCGTAAGCCGATTTTCACCAGCAGCAGCGCCGACAATCACCTGGTAACGTTCGCCGAAGTCATGGCGATGTACCTGTTGGTCTGGTCGCCCACTGCCTGGACGCTGATCGATCCGCAGCCACCCGTTCTGCCCCCCGAAAGGTTTCAGCGCTATGTCCTCGAACAGTCCCGCATCGATGCCTTCAAGGCCGGTTTGGGTGGCGTTGGCCGAGCGATGGCGCACCTGCCGTGCCTGATGATTTTCGATGACCACGACGTGACCGATGACTGGAATCTGTCCGCGCAATGGGAGGAAACCGCCTACGGCCATCCTTTCTCCAAGCGCATCATCGGCAATGCGTTGCTCGCTTATATGCTGTGTCAGGGCTGGGGCAATAACCCGGATGCGTTCGCCGATGTGCTGGAGAAAACCCGTGCGTTAAGCAACACCGAGCGCTACCTCGATAGCACGGCTCAAGACCACTTGATCGACGACTTGCTGGGCTTCCAGAACTGGCACTACGTGTTGCCGACCACCCCGGCCCTGGTGGTGCTCGACACCCGCACCCGGCGCTGGCGCAGCGAGATGAACCTCAAGCAACCCTCGGGCCTGCTGGACTGGGAAGCCCTCAGCGAGTTGCAACAGGAACTGCTGGATCACCCGTCGGCGATCATCGTTTCGCCGGCGCCGATCTTCGGCGTCAAATTGATCGAGACCGTACAACGAGTCTTCAGTTGGTGCGGCTTTCCCCTGCTGGTGGACGCCGAAAACTGGATGGCCCATCGCGGCGCGGCCCAGGTGATCCTGAACATTTTCCGACACTCGCGTACACCCGGGAACTACGTGGTGCTGTCGGGTGATGTGCATTATTCCTTCGTCTACGAAGTACTGATCCGACACCGCAAGGCCGGCCCACGGATCTGGCAGATCACCAGCAGCGGGATCAAGAACGAATTCCCGCCGGCCCTGCTCGAATGGTTTGACCGCCTCAACCGCTGGCTCTACTCGCCCCGTTCGCCGCTGAACTGGTTCACCAAACGCCGGCTGATGCGCATCGTTCCGCACACCCCCGAACATGCCGAAGCGGGTGAACGGTTGTGGAACTCGGCAGGGATCGGGCAGGTGCTGTTTAATGAAAAGGGTCAGCCGCGGGAGATCTATCAGCACAATGCCGATGGCTCGCCGCGTACCCGAATGGTTGCGCCTGAGTAGTCGTCCTTATGAATGTGAACAACCTGAACCTCACCCGGACGTTGATCATCGGCAACTCCGGCGCAGGCAAGAGTTGGCTGGCCAAGCGCCTGGCCAAACGGCAGCAGGTGCCGTGGATCGATCTTGACCGGGTTCACTGGATTTCGGATGAACACAGCATCGCCCGGCCTCGAAACGAAGCCCTGGAAATAGCCCGGGTCGCGGCCAGTGAAGAACAGTGGGTGATCGAAGGCGTCTACGGCTGGATCATCCGCGAACTCCTGCCCCGGGCGACGGCGCTGATCTGGTTGAGCCTGGACGATGACGATTGCGTCGCCCAAATCCGTCAGCGAGAAGCCCGGCGCGACGCCGACGATGAGTTACTGATCGCGCTGCTGGACTGGGCCGGCAGCTATCGCCGTCGCGAAGGGTCCAGCGGATTCAGGGTTCATCAGCGTCTGTTCCAGGGCTTCAGCGGTTCCAAGCTGCAACTGACGAACGGGGCTGAAACCACAACGTTCATCAACGCGTTACCACCCCGCTAACCAAGGAAGCATCATGTTTGCACGGAGCAACTCAGTCCCCGAATTGATGGTCACCGACCTCACTGAAAGTCTGCATTTCTGGACCTCGCTGATCGGTTTCGACATCGCCTATGAACGCCCCGGTTTTGCCTACCTCGATCGACAGGGCGTGCAGTTCATGCTTGAGCAATACGACCCGGACGAAGGCCAATGGCTGGCCGCGCCGCTGGAAACGCCACTGGGGCGCGGCATTAACTTTCAGATCACCGTCGATTCAGTTGAACCCCTCCTCCAACGACTGGCCGAAGTTCAATGGCCGCTGTTTCGTCCCTGCGCCGATACCTGGTATCGCGCGGACGCAGTAGACGTCGGCCAGCGTGAGTTTCTGGTGCAGGATCCGGACGGTTACCTGCTCCGGCTGGTGGAAAGTCTGGGGGAGCGACCGTGTTTGAACATATAGACCTGCATTACCTGCTCGGCACTTATGGCTATTGGGCGGTGTTCTTCGGCTGTTTGCTGGAGGGTGAAACCATCCTGATCCTCGGCGGGATGGCCGCCCACCAGCACCTGTTGCACCTGTGGCCAGTGATTGGCTGGGCGAGCCTGGGCGGGATGCTGGGGGATCAGTTGCTGTTCTGGAGCGGGCGCTATTTTGGCGGGCGCCTGCTGCCGCGCCTGCATCGGCAACAAGCGGCGATCGATCGGGTTACGGGGCTGATCGGGCGCTACCCATCGACCTCGGTGTTTGCCGTACGTTTTCTGTATGGCATGCGCCTGGTGGGGCCGATGGTCATCGGCGCCAGCGGTTTATCGCCGTTGCGGTTCGCATTGTTGAATGCCTTGGGCGCGGTGGTCTGGGCCACGGTGTTTGCCAGCGCCGGGTATTGGGCGGGCGAAGCGCTGGAAACGATGCTGGGGAATTTGAAACCTTATCGTTTGCCGATTGCGTTGGCGGTGGTGGTGTTGGCGGTGGTGGTTGGGTTGGTTCGGTATTGGCGGGTTAAGCATAAGGCGCGGCATGTTGAGTGAGTTATTTCGGGGTGACGCTCGGGCTGATCACATACTTATCGGAATGGGATTACAGGGGTTGCGGAAACGTCTTGAAGAAGCTTAGGCGATACTCAATGCAGATGCGGATACATCGTCTGCGTAACGACCACTCGGAGGTATCGCCTTGCCATCCTGTACTCATTTCTGTACGTTCTTTGCATTGAGCGAGGACTACATCATGCAAACCATCAACTACACCACCGCGCGTGCACATCTGGCTGAAACCATGGATCGGGTCAATGAAGACCGTGCACCCCTCCTGGTAACTCGTCAGAAAGGCGAACCCGTGGTGATGATGTCTCTGGCGGAGTACAACGCTCTAGAGGAGACCGCGTACTTGCTACGTTCCCCGGCCAATGCTGAACGTTTGATCAAATCGATCGGCAACCTGCGAGCAGGGAAAGCCAAAGCCAGGCAACTCATTGAAGAATGAATATCGAGTTCACTACTGAAGGTTGGAACGACTACCTGTGGTTCCAGCAAAACGATAAGGCCGGGCTCAAACGGATCAACCTGTTGATCAAGGCAATTCAGCGCGAACCTTTTAGCGGCCCCGGCAAGCCTGAACCGCTGAAACACAATCTGAGCGGTTTCTGGTCTCGCCGGATTACAACGGAGCATCGCTTGGTCTACGCGATCGAAGAGGGTGCGATACAGATCGTGATGTGCAGATATCACTACTAAGTATTCTCAGGCTGCGTTCAGCACCCGGCATATCCCTCTGACAATCATCTCCACTTCCCGCTCATCAATTGTCAGCGGCGGCAGCAAGCGAATGGTTTTGCCCCGGGTCACGTTGATCAGCAGGCCATGATCCCGTGCGGTGATCAGGGTCAGGTCGCGGATCGGTTGCTTGAGTTCGATGCCGATCATCAGGCCCTGGCCGCGGATCGCCAGGACGTTCGGATTGTCGGCCAGTTCAATGCGCAATCGGGCGAGCAGGCGTTCGCCTTGCAGCTTGGCGTTTTCCCGCAGGCCTTGTGCTTCGATGATCTCCAGCACGGTGCAACCGACGCGGCAGGCCAGTGGATTGCCACCGAAGGTGCTGCCATGGCTGCCGGGGGTGAACAGCTCGGCGGCGCGCCCCCGGGCCAGGCAGGCGCCAATGGGCACACCGTTGCCCAAGCCTTTGGCCAGGGTCATGACGTCCGGGACGATGCCTTCGTGCTGGAATGCGAACCACTGGCCGGTGCGGCCGATGCCGGTCTGGATTTCGTCGAGCATCAGCAACCACGAACGCTGATTGCAGAGTTCACGTACGGCCTTGAGGTAACCGGGCGGCGCCAGCTGCACACCGCTTTCGCCCTGGATCGGCTCCATCAGGATGGCCACGATTCTGGGCCCGTGAGCTTGCTGCACCTTGTGCAGGGCTTCGAGATCGCCAAATGGCACTTTGACGAAATCCCCCGGCAATTCACTGAAACCCAGGCGTACCGCCGGGCCATCACTGGCGGACAAGGTGCCAAGGGTCCGTCCGTGAAACGCGTTCTCCATGACCACCACCAGCGGTTGTTCGATGCCCTTGTGCCAGCCGTAAAGCCGCGCGAGTTTCAGCGCAGTCTCGTTGGCCTCGGCGCCGGAGTTATTGAAAAATGCCCGGTCCATGCCCGATAGCTGCGTCAGTTTCTGCGCCAGCTGTTGTTGCCAGTCGATGCTATAGAGGTTCGACGTATGCAGCAGCAAACCCGCCTGTTCGCTGATGGCCGAGACGATTTTCGGATGAGAGTGGCCGACATTGGTGACCGCCACGCCCGCCACCGCATCCAGGTACTCGCGACCGGCCTGATCCCACAATCGCGTGCCCAGGCCTTTGGTAAAACTCAGGGCCAACGGTTGGTAGGTGGTCATCAGGCAGGCGGCGGTCATGACATCAAGCTCCATCAATGGTCGGTGTTTTTGCAGTATGGTTAGCCACCTGAGCTGGATAAACGCTGCAATACTTCAATCATTTAGAAGTCGGGCTTGATAATGGATCTGTTCCAGGCAATGACCGTTTATGTCCGGGTGGTGGAAACCGGCAGCATGACCGCCGCCGCGCTCCAGTGCGAAATGTCCACGACCATGGTCGGCAACCACCTGCGCGCCCTGGAGCAACGTCTCGGCGTGCGCTTGCTCAACCGTACGACCCGGCGCCAGCGCCTGACGGAATTTGGCACCGCGTATTACCAGCGTTGCCTCGAAGTGCTGGGGCTGGTGGCCGACTCCGAACGCCTGGCCGAGCAGGCCCTCGATGAACCGAGCGGCACCTTGCGCATCACCGCGCCACTGACGTTTGGCACCGAACGACTGGCGCCGGCACTTAGCGAATTCTCCTTGCGCTGTCCACAGGTCAAGCTTGACGTGGTGCTCACCAACGGCCGCCCGGACCTGCTGGAAAACGGTTTTGATGCGGCGATTCGCCTGGGCGCAATCGAGCCGTCCAACATGATTGCCCGCCCACTCATCGATTACACCCTGACCATGTGCGCCTCGAAGGCGTACCTGGCGCGCCGGGGCACTCCGCACAAGCCCGAAGACCTGCAACATCACGACTGCCTGGCCTTCGCCTATCCGGCCGGAGACGATTGGCACTCGGTGGAAAAACAATGGCGCCTGACCGGCCCCGAAGGCGAAGTCCTGGTTTCCGTCAGTGGGCCGATGCTGATCAACAGTTCGGCGGGTCTGCATCAAGCGGCGCGCACCGGCATGGGCATCGTGATGGTCCCCGACGCGCTGGTGGAGCAGGACCTCAAGGATGGAAAACTGGTGGCCTTGCTGCCGGATTACCGGCTGCCGAGCCGGCCCATGCATTTGGTCTACGCCCAGGATCGCTACCGTTTGCCGAAACTGCGTAGCTTCGTCGACTTCGCCGTGCAGAAGTGGGGCAAGCACTAGCGGCGTCGAGGTGCCATGGACTAATCTGCTCGACGGGCGAATGACTTCGATATCAGGACGGCAAGGAGAGCGGTGATGGGCGACGCGTCGAGTATCGAGCCGGTGAAATTCAATCTGTCGGACTTCAACGAAGACTTGCTGCACACCATTATGGAACTGGTCAGCGACGGTATTTGGGACTGGAATGCCAATACCGGTTTCGTCTACCGCAACCCCGGCTGGTACCAGATGCTCGGCTACCCGCCGCACTCACTGGAAAACACAGTGTTGACCTGGGAAACCGTGATGCATCCCGACGATTATCCGCGGGTCATGGCGTTGTTCGATGACTACCTGAGTCAACGCGCGTCCGGCTATAAGGCCGAATATCGATGCCGCAGACAGGATGGCACCTACACCTGGATCGAAGACCACGGCTATATCCTGGCACGCAATGCCGATGGTTCGGTGGCGCGGATGGTCGGGGCGCACCGCAGCATCGAAGACAAGAAACGCCTGCTCGAACAACTGGAGCGGCGCAATCACTCCCTTGAAGCCCTCGTCGAAGAACGCACCCGGGAGCTGTCCCGGGTCAATCAGCAACTGCAAATCCAGCTCGAAGAAAACCGCAAACTGGCGGAAACCGATGCCCTGACCGCCGTCGCCAATCGCTATCGCCTGGAAAAAGTCCTGCCCCAGGAATGCGACCGCGCCCAGCGCTTCCGCCAGCCGCTGTCGCTGATCGCCATGGACATCGACGACTTCAAAATCATCAACGATCACTACGGCCATGCACTGGGCGATGCAGCGTTGGTGCAAGTGGTCGACTGCCTGAAACGCTGTGTACGCGACGGTGATTTGCTGGCCCGCTGGGGTGGCGACGAATTCATCATGATTCTGCCCAACACCTCACTGGCCGGTGCCCGCGGGATCGCGGAAACCATCCGCCAGGGCCTGACGGGCTTGCTACCCGTGGGGGACTTTCAAGTCACCTTGAGTTTTGGCGTGGTCCAGCGCTTTGAAGAGGAACAACAGACCGGGCTGCTGGCCCGGGCCGATCAGGCGCTGTATCGGTCGAAGGTGATGGGCAAGAACGTGATTTCGGGATGAGCGCCGGCCTGCTTGTTCGCGATGTGCAGCCTTCGGACGTCGAATCCGTGAGGCTTTTTCTTGAGCACAATGGCTGGGCCCACCGTATCGGTTCGGCCGAGCATTTCGCGCAACTGCTCGCTAACTCCCAGCGCACGGCGCTCGCGGTAAAGGACTCGCGGATCATCGGGTTTGCCCGAGGCATTACCGACGGACTGTCCAACGGTTATCTGTCGATGGTGGTCGTGTGTGGGCAGCATCGACGTGAAGGTGTAGGTCGTGCGCTGGTCGAACATGTGATGGGTGAAAATCCGCACATCACCTGGGTTTTACGCGCCGGCCGGGAAGGTGCTCCCGCGTTTTTCTCCAGCCTGGGTTTTGAGGCATCGACCATTGCCATGGAGCGTCCGCGTAGCAAGTGACCGGCCGTATACTCGCTGAAATCAATCAACGCTAAGGATAGCCAATGACGCCCCCTCCCCTGTATCGCCGGGCCAAGCCGGACGATCTTCTGGCCATTTGCGAATTGGGCCAGCAACTCAACAGCCTTCACCACCGTGAACGACCGGACATCTATGCACCGGCCACTGAGGATTTCGCGCGGGACAGCGCTCACTGGCAACCGCACCTCGACAGCGAACATCAAGTGACCTTTCTTGCCGAACAGGCTGGCAAGGCGATTGGCTTCATCACTGTGCAAGTCACTGCGTTCAACAGCCCACTGATTCAGCACCAACAGGTGGGTCGGGTGGGCTCAGTCTGTGTTGACGACAATGCTCGTGGCCAAGGTGTTGGGCGTGCACTGATGGAGCGCGCTCAGGCCTGGGCCATAGAACAGGGCGCCACGGACCTTCGGTTGACCGTTTGGGCGTTCAACGCACCGGCTCTTCGTCTGTATGAGGAGCTGGGTTATGAAATGCGCGCCTTTGAAATGGACAAGCGCTTATAACCCGGCCTTCACCAACACCGCTTTCTCCTGATACCGATCCGGATACAGCTGCTTCAACTGCGCCACCTTCGGCATGTCGTTGATCACGATGTACGGGTACGTCGGGTGCTCGGTCAGGAAATCCTGGTGGTAATCCTCCGCCGGGTAGAAGCCGTTATAGGTTTCCAGTTTGGTGACGATGGGCTTGTTGAAGGAATGCGCGGCGTCCAGCTGGGCGATATAGGCCTGGGCGACCCGTTGCTGTTCGGGGTTCTCCGGGAAAATCGCTGAACGATACTGGGTGCCGGTATCAGGACCCTGGCGATTGAGTTCCGTGGGATTGTGGGCCACCGAGAAATAGATTTGCAGCAAGGTGCCGTAGCTGACCTGGGTCGGATCGAAGGTGACTTCAACGGACTCGGCATGTCCGGTATCACCCTCGCTGACCTTCTCGTAGTCAGCGGTGGTGGCGGCGCCCCCTGCGTAACCGGACACGGCTTTCGTCACGCCTTTGACATGCTGGAACACCCCCTGGACGCCCCAGAAACAACCGCCGGCGAAGACCGCGGTTTCGCTGTGAGCCTGGGTGGTTTCGTCAACGGTCGGTGCCGGGATGACCACGGCGTCTTCGGAAGCACCGAGAGAGAACGCCGAGCATTGGCCGATAACGCTGGCGGCTGCCAGGCCCAGCAGGGTACGACGCCAGGTGAATGGGGTTTTCATAGGGCTGACTCCTTGGAAAATGGGATCGTTATCAACCAAACGTAAAGGCATACGCCGAGACACCCGGGTCGAGAAACTCAATGCTGAAGGTGCGGTCCGAGACATCGCCGGACTGACGCACCAATTGATACAAGCGTTGTTCGGACACGCTGCCGCTACCATCGGGCGCCACGTCGGTACCGTGGGCATCGCCCGGGGCCTTGCCGTCGATCAGGACTTTGAAGCGCACCGGTTTGCCGTCAGCGCCAGGGCCCAGCACCAGATGCAGGTCACGCGCATGGAAGCGGTAGACGATGCGGCTGGCGGGTACGCTGGAGGTGGCACGCTCCGGGCCGACATTCCATTGCCCACCAAGGCTCCAGTCATTGAGGGCCAATTGTGCCGGTGGGTTGTAGGTCGCGACCTTGTCGGCCGTGAAGCCTTTTTCAGGTACGAAGTTCTCCGCACGCTGGTAGCCGACATAGGTTTCCGGAGACAGCGCTTCCTTCTTGTCCGGGGCGAGCTGCACGCCCTCGGCGCTGGCATTGATCAGGCCGTCCGCCACCTTCGTCGCCCCGGCCTCACGCAGCAGTTGCTGGATCACCCGCTCCGACTCGGCGTACTCGCCTTCGCCAAAGTGGTGATAGCGAATGCGCCCCTGAGCGTCGGCAAAGTAGTGCGCCGGCCAATACTCGTTGTTGAAGGCGCGCCAGATCTTGTAGTCGTTATCGATGGCTACCGGGTAGTTGATGCCCAGGTCCTTCATGGCCTTGGTGACGTTGCCGACATTGCGTTCGAAGGCAAACTCCGGTGCATGCACGCCGATCACCACCAGCCCCTGGTCGCGGTACTTCTCGGCCCAGGCTTTCACATAGGGCAACGTGCGCAGGCAGTTGATGCAGGAATAAGTCCAGAAATCCACCAGCACCACTTTGCCCTTCAACGCCTCGGCGGTGAGGGGTGGCGAGTTGAGCCATTGCACGGCGCCGTCCAGCGGCGGGAGGTTGCCCTCGACAGGCAGTGTGCCGGGTGTTTTGTCCGCCACTTGCAGGGCACTGCCCGACGTCGGGCTGCTCGGTGATTTACCGGCCAGTCGCCCGACCAAGGCCTGTTCGATGCCGCCCGTGGACGCCGTTGAAACCCGCGCCAGAATCCCGGTATCCAGCCCCAGAGCGATGGCCGCCACACCGGCCAGCATCAGCGCACCCAGCCCACGTCGCACCCACTCGCCAGCGCCTATCGAGCGCTTCATTGCCGCAAATACCTTGCCGCCCAGCAGCAATGCCACGGCCAATGACGTTGCCGCACCGGCGGCGTACGCCAGCAGCAACAAGGTGGTGCCGATGCTCGCCCCTTGCAGCGCCGCCCCCGTCAGTACCAACCCCAGAATCGGCCCGGCGCACGGCGCCCAGAGCAGGCCCGTGGCGACGCCGATCAGGAACGACGCACCGGGACGTGGCCGGGCATCGGCGCCCGCCACTTCCGACAATCGACTGCCGGCCGCTACCAGCGGGCGTGTGAGGCGATCCGCCAACCGGGGCAACAACAGCGTCAGCCCGAACAGCGCCACGAACACCAACGCGAGCCAGCGACCGTACTGATTGAGTTGCACCACCCAACCGCCGCCCACTGCCGCCAACGTGGCGACGAGCGCGAACGTCATGGCCATCCCCACCAGCAGCGGCAGGCCACTTTTCACAAAGGGCTGCCCGGTGCGTGCAAAGACAAACGGCAGGACCGGGAGAATGCACGGGCTGACAATCGTCAGCACACCACCGAGGTAAGAGAGAACCAGAAGCCACATAGCGTCGACCTGCATCAGGAGAAAGAAAGGAGGCGCCCGCGAATCAAGCCGCCTGTGGCTCGAAGGTCATGGCCAGGCCATTCATGCAGTAGCGTAGCCCCGTCGGTTTTGGCCCATCGTCGAAGACATGACCCAGGTGACCGCCGCAACGCCGACAGTGAACCTCTTCACGCAACACACCAAACGAGCGGTCCTGACGCGTGGCAACGGCCTTGTCCAGCGGCGCCCAGAAGCTTGGCCAACCGGTACGGCTGTCGAACTTGGTATCGGATGAAAACAACGACAGATCACACCCGGCACAGGCGAACGTGCCCGCCCGATGCTCGTTGTTCAAAGGGCTGCTATAGGCCCGCTCGGTGCCTTCTTCACGCAGGATTTCGTACTGTTCGGCACTGAGGAGGGAGCGCCATTCTCGGTCGGTGTGAGTCACCTCGAACACCTCCGCCGCATCGGCCTCGCTGATCAGCGCCGAACTCGCCGCAAATTTTGGCAATACACCGATCACCAGGGCTGCAGCCCCCAGCCCGCCGCTGGTTAAAAGAAATTGTCTGCGTGAAAACATGGCCGTCTCCAAAAATCCCAGGTACCTGTCATGGAACACAGCCTAGGCTTGGGTTGATCGCCAAATCCTCACGGGGAGTTAAACAATTCGTGATAACTGAACCCGAGGAAAACCCGCACAATGTGCCCATTCGCAGCAAAGGATTGAGCTTCATGGAACAGACCAAACGCGTCCTGGTGGTCGAGGACGACCTGCATATCGCCGACCTTATCTGCCTGCATCTGCGCGATGAGCAGTTCGAGGTGGTGCATTGCGCCGACGGGGACGAAGGCATGCGCCTGTTGCAGCAAGGAAGCTGGGACGCGCTGATCCTCGACCTGATGCTGCCCGGTGTCGACGGCCTGGAAATCTGCCGCCGCGCCCGGGCCATGGCCCGTTACACACCGATCATCATCACCAGCGCCCGCTCCAGCGAATTGCACCGCATCCTCGGTCTGGAGCTGGGCGCTGACGATTACCTGGCCAAACCGTTTTCCATGCTGGAGCTGGTGGCCCGGGTCAAGGCGCTGCTGCGACGGGTCGATGCCATGGCCCGCAACCTGAAAATGGACGCCGGCAGCCTGACCGTCGACGGCTTGTCCATCGACCCGATCACCCGCGATGTCGCCCTCGATGGCCGACGCCTGGACCTCACGCCACGGGAGTTCGACCTGCTGTATTTCTTCGCCCGCCAACCGGGCAAGGTGTTTTCGCGCATGGACCTGCTCAATGCCGTGTGGGGCTACACCCATGAAGGCTACGAGCACACGGTCAACACGCACATCAATCGCCTGCGGGCCAAGATCGAGAAAGACCCCGCACAACCGGCACGCATTCTCACGGTGTGGAGACGCGGTTACAAATTCGCCGCACCGGAGGACCAGCCATGAGATTGACCCTGACGCAGCGCCTGTCCCTGGTGTTCGCCGTGTTGCTGTTGGTGTGCTGCGGCACTTCGGCCTGGATGCAGGTGCGCGCCAACCAGATGCATGAGTTGGAAGTGGTGCAAGGGTTGTCCCGGGACCTGGCCCAGCACATCGCCCACGATACTGTGCTGATGGACGCCAAAGGCCTGATGCCCAACGCCGTGCGCGACCTGTTCAGCCAACTGATGCTGGTCAACCCGAGTGTCGAGGTCTATCTGCTCGACAGCCAGGGGCGGATTGTCGGCAGTGCCGCCCCTGAAGGGCGGATACGCCGCAATAAAGTCGATCTGCAGCCGATCCAGCATTTGCTCAAGGGCGATGCCCTGCCGATTCTTGGCGACGACCCGCGCAGCGTCGATGGCCGCAAGGTGTTCAGCGCCGCGCCGTTGCAGGTCGATGGCAAGCCGGCCGGCTATCTGTATGTGGTGTTGCTCAGTGAAGAACACGACCGCTTTGCCGAACGCGGTGCCACCAGCGCCGCGCTGAATACCGCGCTGTTGTCCATCGGCCTGGTGGCGTTGTTGTGCCTGATTGCCGGCCTCACGGCTTTTGCCCTGATCACCCGGCCGTTGCGGCGCCTGACCGAGACCGTCAGCCAGTTCGACATCGACGGCATCCCGGTCACGCCACCCACGGCAATCCCGGTGGAAAAAGCCGCCAGCCACGATGAAATTGCCGTCCTCGACGCCGCCTTCCGGCAGATGCAAACCCGCCTCAGCGAACAATGGCGTTCGCTGACCCGCCAGGACCAGGAACGCCGCGAACTGGTGGCGAACATCTCCCACGACCTGCGCACACCGCTCGCTTCGCTGCACGGTTATCTGGAAACCCTGTCGCTCAAGGACGCCACGCTGTCCTCCGCCGACCGGCGGCGCTATCTGGGCATCGCGCTTGATCAAAGCCGCAAGGTCGGTGGCCTGGCGCAATCGCTGCTGGAACTGGTGCGACTGGAACACGGTTTTGTGCAACCGGTGCTTGAGCGTTTCTCCGTAACCGATCTGGTGCAGGACATCTTCCAGAAATTCGAACTCACCGCCGAGGCGCGCCAGGTGGAACTCAAGGCCACTTTCGCCCCGAACGTTTCCGCCGCCTGCGCCGACCTCGGACTGATCGAACGGGTCCTGACCAATCTGTTCGACAACGCCCTGCGCCATACACCGCAAGGCGGAGAAATCGAACTCAGCCTGCGTCCGCAAGGTACTTTTGTCGAAATCACCATCAGCGACACCGGCCCCGGCATCGCCGCCGAACTGCGCGAAGGCCTATTCCTGCGTCCATTCAATATTGGCGGCGCACGGCGTGATGGCGGGCTGGGGCTGCGAATCGTGCATCGGATCCTGCAACTGCATGGCCGTGACATCCAGTTGGTCGATGTTCCGGGACGCGGCGCAACCTTCCGCTTTACATTGCCCGTGGACCCGCAAATGGCTGAGCAAATGGTGGTTCGCTCGATGAATCTGAATTCGCCGGGGTAATAACCGGGCGCTAGCGCTATGATCCCGGCACTCAATTTCGGCAAGGATGCTGCGTCATGTTGAACACCCTGCAAAACACCCCGCTATGGGTTTACGTGGTATTTCTGCTGCTGTGCTACGACGGCATCAAAACCCTGTCCCCCACTCGGGAAGGCAAAACTTCATGGCTGATCACGCCGACGATTCTGCTCGCCTGGTCGCTGTATTCGCTGAATCTGACGCTCAATCCACCGTTGACGCTGACTTGCTGGTTGATCGCAGTCTTGGTCGGTAGCCTCGCTGCGCTGTTGATTTTCTCGCACAAGGGCATCGAGCTGGATGATCCGCAAACCGGACTGATCCTGCCGGGCTCGCCCAAGGCACTGACGCTCTACCTCATGCTTTTTTCCGTGAACTATTACTTCGGCTATCAGGCCGAGGTGCATCCAGAACTGTCGGCGACGCTGCAGATGGTCTTGTTCAAGGCGTGTGCTTCAGGCTTTGCCACCGGGTTGTTCTGCGGCCGTACGCTCAAGTTTTACCGGGTTTTCCAATCCCTGAAGTCCGCGCCTACAGGGTGATCCGCGCACCCGGCATACTGCCCGCCCGCCTGTTGGGTCGTGACAACGCGGCTCAGGTCCAATAGATTAGGCGGCCTGAAAAGGCCCAGCGCTTTCTCGCCTCAACTCAAGTTAAAAGAAGTAGTGAAATTTCAATGTCCGATTCCAACACCGCTGAATCCGTAGTCACCTTGTCGTCCAAAGCGGAATACGAAAACTCCATCAATCTTTCACAGCATGTGCCCCAGGCCAAGACCATCAGCGAAATGGTGCTGGATGCTTTCCAGTCCACTCGCGAAAGCGACCAGATCCGCGAGCTGCGCGCTGCGATCCGCCACGCTCACGACAGCTTCGACGACGATAAAGCCTACGAACTGATGGGCGAACTCAAGCAACTCAAGGACGCCGAGGCTTCCGACATTGCCGCCCTGGAAGACCTGAGCAGCAAATTCCCGATCAGCCGCATTCTGTCCAGCTTCAAGGACGACCCGGCGTTTCAGGAAATCGTCTATGGCCTGGCGCTGAAGGTGCTGAATCAGACCCATCAAGCCATCAGCAACCCGAGCAGCGGCAAGAGCAAGACCGCCAGGGCGAAGAAGGAAGTCGAAGTGTTCACCATCAGCAAGGATGGCGTGAACGTCACCCTGCCGTTGCGCACACCGCGCTCACGCCTGAATGTTGACCGTGAAGCCCTGGAGTTCCTCGGTTTCACCTTTGTCGGCGAAGGTGAGGAAGCGGAACTGGAAAGCGAGACTTTCCTGGACAATGCCGGGACTGAACAAGCGGTCAACCGCAAGAACATCATCACCGCGCTGCAACAGCAAACCGCGTTCGAGGGTTACAGCATCTCCGCGCAGTAATACACCCTGGCGGTACTGCAAAACTTAAAGCCCCGCGCTGAGGCTCAGCGCGGGGCTTTTTGTTGTCCGAAACGCTGTCAAAGCGCTGGAGGACGCAAGGCAACAATCATGTCCAGCTCCACTGCCGCGTTTTTCGACAATTGATAAACACCGATCGTCACTCGTGTATGTTTTCCGGCATCACCCAATACATGCCTGAATACATCCGACGCGCCGTTGGCCACTTCGCTCAGGTCAGCAAAGTCCGCCGTCGACTTTATGTACACCGTGATGCGCAACAGCGACTTGATTTTATCCAGTGAGCCGATAGTTTCGACAACCAATGCCAGGCCACGCATCGCACAAATGCTGGCGGCAACTTGAGCATCGGCCAGGGTCAACTCAAGGCCCACTCTGCCCGGGTACTGAACCTTGCCATGCTTAAGCGGTATCAGCCCGCTGACATACAGTTCATTGTTGTGCCGAACCAGTGGCTCGAAATGCCAACCGGTGGTGCTTTCGCCATAGATGTCGTAGCCAAGCTCAGCAGCCAGGGCGATGAAGCGTTCATCGCACGTCATGTGGTCAGTCATTTCCCCCTACCTACCCCTTTGTATCAATCCATTAACAATCCAACTTCTGACAGATTAGCCCAAGGCAGGTCTTTACCACGACATTGAATGAAAAAGCCCCGCGCTTCTTGCAAAGGCGGGGCGTTTTAACGGCTGATTTCATTCACAACGTAGGTTGCAAGGCGACGATCATGTCCACTTCTACCGGGGCATTTTTCGGCAACTGATAAACGCCGACCGTGGTTCGGGTATGTTTGCCGGCATCGCCCAGCACGTGGGTAAAGACATCCGAGGCACCGTTGGCCACTTCACTCAGATCAACGAAATCAAACGTGGATTTGACATAGACAGTGACGCGAATCAGTGACTTGAGCTTATCCAGTGAACCGACGGCATCCATGATCAGTGCCAGTGCGCGGATGGCACTGATGCTGGCGGCGGCCTGGGCATCC
Organism: Pseudomonas sp. Emmai; assembly: GCF_055179735.1. NCBI lineage: Bacteria > Pseudomonadati > Pseudomonadota > Gammaproteobacteria > Pseudomonadales > Pseudomonadaceae > Pseudomonas > Pseudomonas sp. Emmai. Next base: position 6,094,454 of record NZ_CM143685.1, read on the forward strand.
GCGAGGTTGAGTTCCAGCCCAACCCGGCCGGGGTACTGGATTTTGCCGTTCATTCGCGGCACCAGGCCACTGACGTACAGTTCATCACCATGGCGGATCAGCGGGGAGTAATGGCCGCCGACGGTGTTCTCGTCGTAGAGGTCGAAGCCGTGCTCCCTGGCCAGCTCGATAAAGCGTTCATCACGGGTGGTTGGCTTGTTCATCGCGGCACCTTCTTGATCATTCAGGCAAAACACGCCGTCGAGGGTAAGCACAGACGCTTGCCTTGAGCAGGGCAAGTTCGGATAGAATCCAGCGAACTTTACTGCCAGGGAGACCAGTAAAATGCAGGCTCAACGCGCCGTGATTGCGGCCATCGAGTTCCAGCCGGGCGTGCCGCTGGTGCAGCAGATCGTCGATCAATTGTCGATCGCCATTAGCCAGGGAGGGCTGCCCCACGGCGCAAAGTTGCCGCCGATCCGCGAACTGGCCGAGCTGTTGAACGTCGGAAAATCCACGGTGGTCGACGCCCTCGATCACCTGCGCGCCAAAGGCCTGGTGGTGTCGCGCCAGGGTTCGGGGCATTACGTACACCGTTCCAGCACAACCATCCCGAGCGAAGCCGGCCCGGACCTGCTGCCCCAGGACACCCTCAGCGTGGTACGCCGCGCCGTGCTGGTGGATAACGGCGCCCTGCGCCCCGGTTGCGGATTCCTGCCCTCCTCCTGGCTACCCGCCGAAGAATTGCTCAAAGCCGTACGCGGCACCCTGCGCGCCACCGCCCTGCGCATGGGCGAATACGGCGTAGTGGGCGGTTACCTGCCGCTGCGCCAGGCGTTGCGGGTCAAACTGTCGTCCTTCGGCATCGAAGTACCGGTGGAACAGATCATCACCACCTCCAACACCATGCAAGCCATCGACCTGCTGATGCGCCTGTTGCTCAAACCCGGTGACACGGTGCTGCTCGACGATCCGTGCTACTTCAACCTGCACACCAACCTCGCGCTGCATGGCGCCCACGTCATCACCGTCCCCCGCCATTGTGACGGCCTGGACCTCGACGCCTTCGAGCAACAGGTGATCGCCCACAAGCCCGTGCTCTACATGACCAACAGCACGCTGCATAACCCGACCGGGCACTCGTTCTCCCCGGCCCAGGCTTATCGTTTGCTGGAGTTGAGTCATCGGCATGGTTTCCACATTGTCGAAGACGATTTGTATGGCGACCTGCAACAACGCCGGACACCGCGCCTGGCGGCGAGCGGGCTGGAGAATGTGAGTTATGTGTCAGGGTTCTCCAAGACCCTGACCGCCAATAGTCGGGTCAGTTATGCCGTGCTGTCACCGCCCCTGGCGGCGCGACTGATCGCGCTGAAAATGGCCTGCGGTGGCGTGACCTCGGAGTTCGCGGAGCAGATTACCTGCACGATGCTCAGCAATGGCAGCTATGCCAAGCATGTGCGGCGCACGGTGGATCGATTGTATGAGTCAAGCAGTCGGGTGGCGCGCTGGTTGGTCGAGGCCGGGTGTTCGGTGTCATCCCTGCCCGGTGAAGGCTTGTTTATCTGGACGCGATTGCCCGAAGGGCTGCACGCCGAAACACTGGCGCGCAAAGGTCTGGAAACCGACCTCGTCTTGGCACCTGGCACCTTGCTCAGCAAAGCGCCTGATGCCAGCCGATTCCTGCGATTTAACGTGGCACACAGCGATCAACCTCAAGTGCGTGAGCGATTCTTCCGCCTGCTCGACACACCTCACGAATAATCGATCGCACTCACCATAGGGACTGCGCCTGACTGGCATTTGCTGATCACATCAAGTCCCGTCCTGAACGAAAAGCCCCGCTCTTCTCTCGAAGGCAGGGCTCTTGTCATGCAGCCGACTTTCAGGAAATCGTTGAACGCTGCTCAGCCTCATAATGCCGTGTCTGAAACGGCATGAGGGTTTGAGCCTTTAAGCCAAGGCCTTCACTTAACCCCCAGGAATCGGCAAGTTCATCACGACGCAGGCGAAGTGGAGTGACTGCTTGAAGCTTCACATCTTGCTTGGAAGTCGTGAACGCAAAAAGCTCCAGCACGTTGAAGGTTTCCAGCACGCGGCTATCAGACACACACGCAAAACGGGTGAAACGCTCGAGCAGGTAGCCTGCACGACGAACCTCGATCTCAGCAGAATGACGACTCAAAAATGCTGTGACTTCACTTTCAAGGTTCGCGTTCGTGTACCAAACAGCCTTGGCCGCACTGACAAGCGCAGCATCATCTGCCTGATTCAAAGGGCTTTTGACCAGCGTGTCCAAAGCGGCTGAGAGGACGTGGCCGTTACGGGGCTTCGTCATCTGTATTCTCCAGATATTCTTGCAAAATACTGTCGAGGACAGAGCTTGGTGGCTCTTTATTGCCAACATATACATCAATCGCCTGCAATGCCAGTCGACGGAGTTCGGTGGTCAGTATGAAACCACTCCTGAGAAGCGCCCTGATATCGCCAATGTCCTGATCCGTAGCCCTGCCCAATTTTGAAATGGCAATGTCGATAGGCGCTGCAATATGAACATGCAGAGGAGACTCAATCGAAAACTCGGCAAGCGGCAGACTCCGCTCCCAATAGTCCTCGTGAATTGGACCAAAGCTTGTGTTGTATTGAAGGTCGTAGTTCAGTTCCATCAATCGACCGGATCGTTCATCGACGAATGGCTCGGGCATCTCTGCCAGCATTGATTGAAGGTGCAGGCCTTTGGGGACATTAGCCTCGTAAACCTCGGCATCGACATCCGTGGAAACACGGTGACTTGTATAGAGATGAACGGCGCATCCACCGAACACGATAAATTTGACAGCTCCCGCCTCTGCGTCCTCAAGGACCAGTTCCGCTTCGACAGATTTGAACATGGAAACCAACGCCTGCCCCAACGTTGTGTTCGTATTCACGCGGGGAATGATTACATCCGGCAACTCCATGTTCGAACCTCTAACCTGCTGTGAAATAGCAACGCCTGTGATGACGTAACGGCGAAGCGCCTGGCAGCAATTGCAGCTGGATTGGCGACATCCCGAAGGTTAGGCAGACGACTTCCGACCGACAACCTGAAAGCTTTGTAGGAGGTTTCCGCTGTGTGAGTGGGCAATGGTCTATGGGCTTGCCCCCGTTTGAGTGCGAAGCACTCCCCTGTATGTCATCAGGCACACCTCATGAACAGGTTTTACGACTGCTGCGCAGCCGGACGGGAGCAAGCTCCCTCGCCACAGAGGCGGAGTCGATCAATAAAATTGGGCAACGAATCCCCAATAAAAAACCCCGCTCTCCTCTCGAAGGGCGGGGCTTTTCGTACAGCGTCTAAACCTTACGGCGCATAAGTCAGCAACAGCTCACTCGGCACTTTGAAGTCCAGCGACATCATGACGCTCAACGCGGTAATGGTGAAGATCGAGAACACGAACAGCTTACGTGCCCAGACCGTGTCATCCACTGCCTTGTAGCCGGTCCAGGCCATGTACAACCAGTACATGCCCATGGCCGCGGCGACGGCGAGGTAGCTCATGCCGGCGTAACCGCTGAAGGTCAGCATCAAGGTCGCGATCAGGAAGGCCAGGATGTAGAGCAGGATGTGCTTCTTCGCTACTTGAATCCCGCGCTTCACTGGCAACACCGGAATCGATGCGGCCAGGTAATCGTTGAAGCGGAAGATTGCGATGGCGTAGGAATGCGGCATCTGCCACAGGCTGAACATCACCAGCAACGTCAGCGCGGCCATGTCGAAGCTGTTGGTCACGGCAACGTAACCAATCACCGGCGGCATGGCGCCCGACAGACTGCCCACCAGCGTGCCGTGAACCGACTTGCGCTTGAGGTACAGGCTGTAGAAGCCGACGTAGATGACAAAACCGATCACCGCGAACAGCGCGGCCAACGGGTTGGCCACCTTGTACAACAGTGCAACGCCGGCGATGCCGAGGACGGTCGCGTAGATCAGGGCCAGTTTCAGGGAGATCAAGCCCTGGACCAGCACCCGGTTCTTGGTGCGTTCCATCTTCAGGTCGATGTCGCGGTCGATGCAGTTGTTGAACACGCAACCGGAAGCCACCACCAGGGACGTGCCGATCATGGCGGCCAGGAAGATGGCCAGATCGACATGCCCTTTCGAGGCCAGGAAAAATCCGCCCGCCACAGAAAGCACGTTACCGAAAATGATCCCCGGTTTGGTGATTTGGATAAAGTGCTTAAAGGACATCCGGACTTTCCTCAGTGCGCCATCATGACGGTGTGGATGCTGAACATGATCCACAGCGACAAGCCAACCAGCAGGACGATCACCATCGCAGCGAACACAAACGCGATCACGTTATTGCGCTGGGCGGCGGAGCGGTCCAGGTGGAGGAAGTACACCAGGTGAACCAGCACCTGGATCACGGCGAAGGCCAGTACGATCCACAGCGTCCAGACTTTCGGCAGCGATGGGTACATCACCAGGCCGAACGGAATGATCGTCAGGATCACCGACAGGATGAAGCCGATGGCGTAGGACTTTACGCTGCCATGACCGGCGTCGTGGCTATCGTGGGAATGTGCATTAGCCATTACAGGGTCCCCATCAGGTAAACAACGGTGAATACGCAGATCCAGACCACGTCCAGGAAGTGCCAGAACAGGCTCAGGCAGCTCAGGCGGGTCTTGTTGGTCGACGTCAGGCCGTGCTTGTTGACCTGATACATCATGATCGCCATCCAGATCAGACCGCTGGTCACGTGCAGACCGTGGGTGCCGACCAGGGTGAAGAACCCGGATAGGAAGCCGCTGCGGTTAGGACCGTAGCCTTCGGAGATCAGCATGTGGAACTCGTTGATCTCCATGCCGATGAAGCCCAGGCCGAACAGGAAGGTGATGGCCAACCAGCCCAACACTGCCTTCTTGTTGCCCTTGAACAACGCCAGCATGGCGAAGCCGTAGGTGATCGAGCTGAGCAACAGGCAGGCGGTTTCGCCCAGCACGTATGGCAGCTCGAAGATGTCGTGGCCCGACGGGCCACCCGCTACGTTGTTAACCAGTACCGCGTACACCGCGAAGATCGACGCAAACAAAATGCAGTCGGTCATCAGGTAGAGCCAGAAACCGAATACGGTCATCTCGCCCGAGTCGTGGTGATGGTCATCGTGCCCATGTCCATCGACATGGACGTGTCCAGCATTGGTCACTAAGTTCGACATGGTTTAAGCCTGTTCCAACGAGGTTTCAACACGGGTGGCGCCAGCCGGGATTTTCCCTGCTGCTACCAGACGCTTGTGCTGCTCGGCTTCGATGCGCTCGATCACGTCGACCGGCACCATATAGCCCTGGTCATCACGGGCAGCATGGATTACGAAGTAGATCACGGTACCGGCGAGGCCGAAGATGGCCATCCACCAGATGTGCCAGATCATCGCGAAACCGAACACGGTCAACAGAGCACCCATGACCAGGCCGGTCGCGGTGTTGTTTGGCATGTGGATCGGCTCGTACTTGGCCGGAGCCTGGTACGCAGTACCGTTTTCCTTGGCTTCAGTGAACGGGTCGATGCCAGGAGCCTTCGGCAGTACGGCGAAGTTGTAGAACGGCGGTGGCGACGAGGTCGACCATTCCAGGGTATGGGCATTCCACGGGTCGCCGTGTTCGCACATGTTCTCTGGCTTCTTGCGGTCACGCACACTGACGTACAGCTGGATCAACTGGCAGGCAATACCGACGGCGATCATGACCGCGCCGAACATTGCAACGTGCAGGTAAGGCACCCACTCAGGGTTGGTGGTGGCGTTCAGACGACGGGTCATGCCCATGAAGCCCAGTGCATAGAGCGGCATGAACGCGACGAAGAAGCCCGAGATCCAGAACCAGAACGCTGCCTTGCCCCAACCTTCGTGCAGCTTGAAGCCGAACGCTTTAGGGAAGAAGAAAGCGAAACCAGCGATGTAGCCAAATACTGCGCCGCCGATGATCACGTTGTGGAAGTGAGCGATCACGAACAGGCTGTTGTGCAACACGAAGTCAGCACCCGGGATGGCCAGCAGTACGCCGGTCATGCCGCCGATGGCGAAGGTCACCATGAAGCCCAGGGTCCAGAGCACCTGGCTGGTGAACTGCAAGCGACCGCGATAGATGGTGAACAGCCAGTTGAATAGCTTCACCCCCGTCGGAATCGAGATCAGCATCGTCGCCAGCCCGAAGAAGGCGTTGACGCTCGCACCCGAGCCCATGGTGAAGAAGTGGTGCAGCCAGACCATGAAGCCCAGGATCGAGATCGCGCCCGAGGCGTAGATCATCGAGTGGTGGCCGAACAGACGCTTGCCGGAGAAGGTCGAGATGACTTCGGAGAAGACCCCGAACGCCGGCAGAATCAGGATGTAAACCTCGGGGTGACCCCAGGCCCAGAACAGGTTGACGTACATCATTGGATTGCCACCAAGTTCATTGGTGAAAATGTGGAAATCCATGTAACGGTCAAGCGTCAGCAAAGCCAGGGTAGCGGTCAGAATCGGGAACGACGCCACGATCAGCACGTTGGCCCAGGTGCAGGTCCAGGTGAAGATCGGCATGTCCATCATCTTCATGCCCGGGGTACGCATTTTCAGCACGGTGGCCAGGAAGTTAACCCCGGTCAGCGTCGTACCTAGACCCGATAGCTGCAGTGCCCAGATGTAGTAGTCCACACCCACGCCCGGGCTGTAGCCCAGTTCCGACAGCGGTGGATACGCAACCCAACCGGTACGGGCGAACTCGCCGACACCCAGGGACACGTTCACCAGCACGACGCCGGAGACCAGCAGCCAGAAGCTCAGGGAGTTCAGGAACGGGTAGGCAACGTCACGGGCGCCGATCTGCAGCGGCACTGCAAGGTTCATCAGGCCGGTGAAGAATGGCATCGCCATGAAGATGATCATGATCACACCGTGAGCGGTGAAGATCTGGTCATAGTGTTCAGGCGGCAGGTAGCCAGGCGAACCCTCGGTGGCCATGGCCAACTGGGAACGCATCATGATGGCGTCGGCAAAACCGCGCAGCAGCATGATCATGGCGACGATGATGTACATCACGCCGATTTTCTTGTGGTCGACCGACGTCAGCCACTCGGTCCACAGGTAGGTCCACTTCTTGAAGTAGGTGATCAACCCGAACACAGCCAGACCACCGAGCGCGATCATGGCGATGGTAATCATCACAATCGGTTCGTGGAACGGGACCGCTTCCCAACTTAATTTACCAAACATCGTTTACTCCTCTGCCCCGGCAGCTGAATGCGAACTCATGTCCATCCCTTCCATGGCGGCCATTTCGTGCTCTTTTTTCTCGTGATGCATTGGCTGGCCCGGTTTCATGCCTTCGTACTTGTCGACGATGATCTGGAACAGGTTTGGCGTGAACGAGGAGTAGAGCTCGACTGGGTTGTTCTGGCTTGGTTTGGAAAGGGCTTCGTATTCAGCTTTTTCCAGCTGTTTAGGTGCCTTCTTGACATCACTGACCCAGGCATCGAAATCCGCCTGGGAAGTGGCGATAGCTTTGAACTTCATGCCGGTGAAACCCGCGCCGCTGTAGTTGGCGGAGATACCGTCGAATTCAGCGTTCTGGTTGGCAATCAAGTGCAGCTTGGTTTCCATGCCCGCCATCGCGTAGATCTGGCCACCCAGGCCCGGGATGAAGAACGAGTTCATCACGGTGTCGGAGGTGATTTTGAAATTGATAGGCGTGTTGGCCGGGAACACCAGTTTGTTAACAGTGGCGATGCCTTGTTCCGGGTAGATGAACAGCCACTTCCAGTCCATGGAGACCACTTCAACGGTGATCGGCTTGACGTCGGATTCCAGCGGCTTGTACGGGTCCAGGGCGTGGGTCGAAATGTAGGTCACGTAACCCAGGGCAATGATGATCAGGACCGGAACAGCCCACACTGCGATTTCGATCTTGGTGGAGTGCGACCATTTAGGCGCGTACACCGCGTTCGGGTTGGAAGCGCGATATTTCCAGGCGAACAGGAACGTCATGACGATGACCGGCACAACGACCAACAGCATCAGCAGCGTTGCGGTGATGATCAGGTTTCGCTCATCCAGGCCGACCTGGCCCTTGGGGTCGAGCAAGGTCATGTTGCAGCCTGACAGCAACAACGTGCCGAGCAGCGGCAATAAGCCTAGTAGTCTGGGGTACCTGTTTTTACTCATCTCACGACCTCTAAAGCAGCTTGCGCAATGCAGTTGGGTTTTGATCGCCAACACTTCACCCTGCCAAGGGTTGGCATTTTTCTTGGATTGAATAAGGGCTGCCCGTCGCGCGTCAGACGCTGTTCGACAAATCCTGGGCTAGCGGTGAGTTCTTATTCGAATTCGTGGTCAAAGGCCTTGTTACAGACCAATTCCATTTGGTGCGGATAGTCGGAAAGGCACCGACACCTGGGAGTCGCATAAAGCCGTCAGGCCTTTCGACGCCCTATCTGCTCAGTCGAGAGCAGCGCCGGGAATTCAGTGCGGGCGATTGTAGATACGTCGCGACGCATAAACCATGTCTCATCCCGAAATAATTTTTATCCATTCCAGCAACAATCATTAACGGATTTTGCAAAAGTTCAGCATGGTATCGAAATTAATTCTCAACAAAAACACCAAAATTTGTGGGGCTACCACCCTCGGTTCAGACAGCCTTCATGGCGCCTTGCCATCCGCCACCCCCGGCAAAGCCCCGATAGGCAAGGGGTGTGGCGATTCACCAAGGCTTGTTAAAACTGCCTGTTACACCCTGAAGATGAACAATTGGGTAGCGTCGCCAATCGACTCAAATCGTTGCGTAGCTATGCACCGATTCCGCTCCTTGAAATGAGTTGCGACACTCCGGCTGTGACAACATGTCGCACACGTTGCGCACCCTTCGCTGTCGCACATCACGATCTGCTGACTCGCGCTCTGAAATGCAAAACGCCCCGGCCCTCTCAACGAGGACCGGGGCGTTTTTTGTTTGCTGCCGCGGGTTAGCGCAGCGCCTTGCGGTTACGCGAGACCAGCAGCGGCACCAGCACCACCACGAGTACAAACGACACCAGCGCCCACTGCGCCAGTGACAGGCCGAGGATCGGCGGGTACGGCGTGTCGCAGAAGCCGTCGACCTGGAAGCCCAGCGGAAAGATCTTCGCCAGTGGCAGGCCATCGACAATCGGTTGCAGCACGTCAACACCGCAGCTGACCGCCGGGTAGAACTGCGTATAGACGTGATGCCCGGCCGCCGCCACACCGCCGAGCGCGGCGATGACCACCAGCACCTCGAACACCGTGAGGCTGCGACGGGTGCGCATGGCCGCGCCGATAAAGGCAAAAATGGCGATCAGCAACAACGCATAACGCTGCAGGATGCACAGCGGGCACGGTGCTTCTTCCAGCACCACCTGCATGTACAGCGCGCCGCCGATCAGCGCCAGGCAGATGATGCCCAGCAACACCAGATATCGCCGCTCACGGCCCAATCGCATGGTTTCGTCACTCATCGCGTTTCCCTTCTAGATATCGATTGCCGGAAGTCTACACGCAGACCATGACCGTGGAGAGCCTGGCGCGCGCCGGTAGATGTCGGGGAATAGACGATAGGCTGGTTAAGGAGGGATTAACTTTGTAAACAGAAGGTGAGAATTCACCGTTCAAGACCGAGGTGTGGCTATCGCGGGCAAGCCTTGCTCCTACAGATTTATGGCGTGACGTCTGTAGGAGCAAGGCTTGCCCGCGATTGGAACGACGCGGCGAGACTGGCTCACCGCGCCCATTGCTTACTCCAAAGCAGAAGCTGGCCCGAAGAACTCATAACGACTCTGCTTCTCCGGCACACCCAACGCTTTCAAGTGACGCTTGATCGCCGCCATAAAGCCCTTCGGCCCCAGGAAGTAAGCATCCAGGTCGCGCTGCTGCGGCAACCACTCGCCCAACTGCTCCTGACTCAACAACCCAACCTTGTCCGCCGCCGGGCTCACGCCATCATCTTCGGCGTAGCAATAGAAGCGCTTGAGCTGCGGGTGACGCTCGGCCAAGCCATCGATCCAGTCACGGAACGCATGGACGCTGCCGTTACGCGCACAGTGGATAAAGTGCACCGGCCGCTCGGTGGCCAGCGCCGCTTCGAGCATGGCCAGGGTCGGGGTGATGCCGACGCCGCCGCTGATCAGCACCAAGGGTTTGTCGCTGGCGGTCAGGGTGAACTCGCCCGACGGCGGGAACAGTTGGATGCTCGCGCCGACATGCAGTTGATCGTGCAAATGGTTGGAGGCGCGGCCACCGGCTTCGCGCTTGACGCTGATGCGGTACTGGCCGTTGTCGGACAGGGACGACAGCGAGTAGTTACGGCGAATCTCTTCGCCATCGAGGATCAGCTTCATGCCGATGTACTGGCCCGGCTCGGCGGCGAGGATCGGGCCTTTGTCGGCAGGTTCGAAGTAGAACGAGATGATTTCCGCGCTTTCTTCAACCTTGGCCGCGACGATGAACTCCCGAGCCCCGCGCCAGCCGCCCGGTGCCTGCTCCTTCTGGTCGTAGATGCTGGTTTCGGCGCCGATCAGGATGTCGGCCAATTGGTTGTAGGCTGCGCCCCAGGCGCCGATCACTTCCGGGGTGGCGATCTCTTCGCCCAGCACTTCGGCGATGGCGCGCAGCAAGCAGGTGCCGACAATCGGGTAATGTGCCGGCAGGATTTGCAGGGCCACGTGCTTATTAATGATCTTGGCCACCAGGTCGCCCAACTGGTCGAGCTGATCGATATGCCGCGCATACATCAAGACGCCGTTGGCCAGGGCGCGGGGCTGATCGCCGCTGGCCTGATGGGCCTGGTTGAACAACGGGCGGACTTCCGGGTATTCGGAGAGCATCATGCGATAGAAGTGAGTGATCAGCGCTTCGCCACCGCTTTCCAGCAGCGGCACGGTGGATTTGACGATGGCACGGTCTTGAACGCTAAGCATTAGGACAACTCCTGAACTTCGATGTGAATGCCTTAGGCTTATCAGTTTCCATGCCAACAATTAAAACCCTATAAATCAACGACTTAAATACAACGTAGTCATATCGACACAGACTGCCTTATAGTCATCGCGACTACACGGAGTCACTATGACTGCAAAATCCCTGCTCACCGCCCTGCTCCCCCTGGTCTCCGACCTGTCCCGCGAACTGCCCGAAGGCGAGCGCTATCGGCGGTTGCTTGAAGCCATGCGCGCCCTGCTGCCCTGCGATGCCGCCGCCCTGCTGCGCCTCGACGGCGAATGGCTAGTGCCGCTGGCTGTGGACGGTTTGAGCACCGACACCCTCGGCCGGCGCTTCAAAGTCAGCGAACACCCACGTTTCGAGGCGCTGCTCAGCAGCCCCGGCCCGACCCGCTTCGCCGCCGACAGCGACTTGCCGGATCCTTATGACGGCTTGGTCGATGGCCTCGACGAGCACCTGGAAGTCCATGACTGTATGGGCTGCCCACTGTTTATCGATGAACGCCCGTGGGGCCTGCTGACCCTCGATGCCCTGGACCCGGAACGTTTCGAACCGATCGAACTCGATGCCCTGCAAGCCTTCGCCAGCCTAGCCGCCGCCACCGTCAACGCCGCCGAACGCATCCAGCGCCTGGCCAATCGCGCCGAAGACGAACACCAGCGCGCCGAGGTTTACCGTCAGGCCAGCGGCCAGCAGAACCGCGAGATGATCGGCCAGAGCAAGGCCCATAAACGTTTGGTGGAAGAGATCAGCCTGGTGGGCGGCAGCGACCTGACCGTGCTGATCACCGGGGAAACCGGGGTCGGCAAGGAACTCGTGGCCCAGGCGATCCATGCCGCGTCCTCCCGCGCCGACAAACCGATCATCAGCCTCAACTGCGCCGCCCTGCCGGACACCTTGGTGGAGAGCGAATTGTTCGGCCATGTACGTGGCGCCTTCACCGGGGCAACCAGCGACCGTCGCGGCAAGTTCGAACTGGCCAATGGCGGCACGCTGTTTCTCGATGAGGTCGGCGAACTGTCCCTGACCGTGCAGGCCAAGTTGCTGCGGGTGCTACAAAGCGGCCAGTTGCAGCGTTTGGGCTCGGATAAAGAGCATCAAGTGGACGTGCGGCTGATCGCGGCGACCAACCGTGACCTGGCCGAAGAGGTCCGCAGCGGCCGCTACCGCGCCGACTTCTATCATCGCCTGAGCGTTTATCCATTGCTGGTCCCGGCGCTGCGGGATCGCGGGCGCGATGTGTTGCTGCTCAGCGGCTTCTTCCTGGAACAGAACCGTTCGCGCATGGGCCTTAATAGCCTGCGCCTGAACAGCGATGCCCAGGCGGCGCTGCTCGCGTATCAGTGGCCGGGGAACGTGCGGGAACTGGAACACTTGATTGGCCGCAGCGCATTGAAGGCGCTGGGCAACTGCAAGGAACGGCCGAAGATTCTCAGCTTGAGCGCCGCGGACCTGGATTTGCCCCATGGCAGTGTTGAAGCGCCCGCGGAACAACCGGCTGTCGCCCCTGTGGCTTTAGTCTCGGGTGACTTGCGAGTCGCGACCGAGGATTATCAGCGGCAACTGATCAACGCCTGTCTGGAACGCCACCACAACAACTGGGCAAGCGCGGCCCGTGAGCTAGGCTTGGATCGGGCGAATCTGGGGCGGATGGCCAAGCGGTTGGGGATGAAATAACCCCACTCTTGAGTTCAGAGAAATCCTGTGGCGAGGGGGCTTGCCCCCGTTGGAGTGCGAAGCGCTCCCCCGCTTTACAGAGAGAACTTCACCGTTTTTTTAAGACCGCTTCGCGGCCGAACGGGGGCAAGCCCCCTCGCCACCAGCAAGCGCCCTCGCCACAGGGGTTCGCCGTTTGGCCGGTGGTGGGGATTTAACCTAAAGCCTGCCCCCAACAAGTCGATAACCCGGCATCAATAGTTTTTGGCGACTCTTCACTCGCCCATCACCTTTCGCCAAAGAAGGTTTTTTATGTCCACCACCAAAGCCCGCGCAGATTCACTTTCGCTTCTTCTGTTTACCTTGCGCAGCGGCAAGCTGATGGCGATCAACCTGCTGAAAGTCAGTGAAATCATCCCCTGCCCGCCGCTGACCAAGCTGCCGGAGTCGCATCCCCACGTCAAAGGCATCGCCACCCTGCGCGGCGCCTCGTTGTCGGTGATCGACCTGAGCCGTGCCATCGGCGAGCGGCCGCTGGAAGATCCCAACGGTGGCTGCCTGATCGTCACCGACGTCAGCCGCTCCAAGCAGGGCCTGCACGTGCAGGCCGTGAGCAAGATTGTTCATTGCCTGACCACCGACATCCGTCCACCGCCCTTCGGTTCCGGCGGCGTGCGCTCGTACATCACCGGCGTGACGTCGGTCGACGGCGTGCTGGTGCAGGTGCTGGACATCGAGAAAGTCATCCACGGTATCGCCCCGGCGCAGATTGAAATGGCCCCGACCGAACTGAGCATGGAAGACGCTGAAGTGCTGGGCAACGCTCGCATCCTGGTGGTCGATGACAGCCAGACCGCGTTGCAGCAATCGGTACACACCTTGCGCAACCTCGGCCTGCAATGCCACACCGCCCGCAGCGCCAAGGAAGCCATCGATTGCCTGCTGGACCTGCAAGGCACCGCGCAGCAGATCAACCTGATCGTCTCGGACATCGAAATGTCGGAGATGGACGGCTACGCCTTCACCCGCACCCTGCGCGAAACCCCGGACTTCTCGCACCTCTACGTGCTGCTGCACACCTCGCTGGACAGCGCGATGAACAGCGAAAAAGCACGTCTGGCCGGGGCCAACGGGGTACTGACCAAGTTCTCCTCGCCGGAATTGACCAAGTGCCTGATCGAAGCCGCCAAGGCTGTCGCCGAACAGGGTTACTGAGATTGGCCGAGGACTTTTGCTTTCTGATGCGGCGCAACCTTACGCAGGCGGTGCCAGACATCGCCTGGCCCACCGGTATTGAGCTGACTCAATACCGCCCCGAACTCGCCGCAGCCGTACATCACTTGATGGAACTGGGTTATCGCGAAGGCGGCGGCCGCGTGCCGACGCTGGAGGTCTGGCAACAGCGCTTTGAAACCGATCCCGAATACGATCCGAGCCTGTGCTTTATCGCGCTGGATGGCGAAGGGATTGTTGGCGTGTGCCAATGCTGGACCAGCGCCTACATCAAGAATCTGGTGGTGCACCCACGCGCCCAAGGCCTCGGACTGGGCCGCGCCTTGCTGCTAAATGCTTTCAAGGCGTTTCAGCAGCGCCGCGAAGGATTTGTCGATCTGAAAGTGCTGGAAGACAACCGGCGGGCGCAGCGGTTGTATGAAAGTGCCGGAATGCGGGTGGTTCGGCGGGAGCCGGTGCCGGTTTGATACATCACCTTCGCGCGCAATCAGAAGATCGATCCCGGCAGGAGCGAGGCTTGCCCGCGAAGAGGCCCGCACAAACACCCCACAACCATCAGGCATACTCCAACCTTGGCCAACACACCCAAGGATGCCTAACCCATGAAAACCACCACCCTGATCTTCCTCAGCCTTACCGCCCTCACCACCCAGGTTCACGCCTCCAGCCCCGACGCCTGGGCCGCCTATGACAAAGCCGTACTCGCCAGTTGCACCAAGGCCAGCGGCCTGAAGGACGCCAAACCCGTCGGCACCGCCGCACAATTTGACGACCGCGTGGGTTACACCGCCCTCCTGCTGCAAGGCCAATACCCGCAAAAGCACATGAAGGGCCAACAAGGCACCGAGCTGTGCCTCTACAACAAACAAAGCAAAACCGCCTACGTGACCGAGTGGGACTCCATCCGTCCGCCCGCCAAAAAGCCGTGAATGGCGCATAACTTGCTTCGAGACACGCCTGTGCGGTGGATTTCCGTCGCGCTTTCATGACCTCACCGGCGACTGATCGACCCATGAATACGACGTTTTCCTGCGTAGGCTGCGGCAAATGCTGCAACGATCACCACGTCCCCCTGACCCTGGCGGAAGCCCGCATGTGGGCGAACGATGGCGGTCAGGTGATCGTGCTGGTGGAAGGTTTCCTGGGCAATGGCCTGGGCCTGCCGTTGCAGCAACGCGAACATGCCGAACGCCGGTCGGTGAGGGTTCGAAGCGGCGCCAGCGATGTCTACGTGGCCATCACCTTCGCCGCCTACAACGTCGGGCCCTGCCGGAATCTTGACGAAGACAACCTCTGCCGCATCTACGAACGCCGGCCGCTGGTGTGCCGCATCTATCCGATGGAAATCAATCCGCACATCCCGCTGAACCCGGCGGTGAAAGACTGCCCGCCCGAGTCGTGGGAACAGGGTCCGGACTTGATTGTGGGTGGGAAATTGGTGGATCAGGAACTGGTGGCGTTGATCCAGCGCTCGCGCCAGTCAGATCGCGACGATGTTCAGGCCAAGGATGCGATCTGCCAGTTGTTGGGAATCCGCATCACAGCGCTGAAAGGTGATGGGTTTACCGCTTATCTGCCGCAGATGGACGCTTTTGCCTCAGTCATCGATCAGGTTGTGGCGCAGCCACTGGCCGCACCCGACAGTGAATGGCTGTTTCATGTCTCGGGCGAGGACATTGCCGGGCAAGTGTTGGCGGCCGGGGCTGACGTAGCGATTGAAGCACCGCTCAACTATGCGTTTATCTCGTTGCGGGCGGCTTGAGCCCGGACCGTTGGTATCTGTCGGGCCTTATCGCGAGCAAGCTTTGCTCCTACAGGTTGATGACACCTCTGTAGGAGCAAAGCTTGCTCGCGATGACGCCAGACCAGCCCCCGCCATCCCTCAGCGGGCGGCGACCGCCAGGCATTCAACTTCAACCCGCGCATCCAGCACCAACGCCTTGGCGGCGAATGTCGTGCGGGCCGGCAAACGATCTGCCGGGAAATAGCGCTGGTATACCTCG
Organism: Pseudomonas sp. Emmai; assembly: GCF_055179735.1. Classification (NCBI taxonomy): domain Bacteria; kingdom Pseudomonadati; phylum Pseudomonadota; class Gammaproteobacteria; order Pseudomonadales; family Pseudomonadaceae; genus Pseudomonas; species Pseudomonas sp. Emmai. The sequence goes on from NZ_CM143685.1 coordinate 6,110,301, forward strand.
TTCATTGCCCTGAAATCCTTGATGTCGTTAAGGATGACTGTGCATTTGGCGACATGTGCCAGGGACGAACCGCTGCGTTGCAGTGCGCTGCGCAGGTTCTCCATGGTCTGGGTCATCTGCGGGACGATGCCGCCCTTCACCAGTTCGCCATCCGCCCCGATACCAAGTACCCCTGACAGATAAACAGTCTCACCAACCTGAACGGCATCGGAGAATGGCAGGCCTTCGTCGTTCGGCAAGTAGCTGGGCGAATCCGCCGTCGCCGACGGCAGGTAGCGTTGGGTAATCGCCTGATACTGGCCGTTTTGCTTGAGACGCTCGAGTGCCGCGTTCAGGTTGTCGCGCAAGACGCTATCGCTTTTGCGCAGGGCCATCGCCACGCCACTGCCCAGCATCGGGTCCTTGAGGGCGGCCCCGGCGAAGGCGAAATCCCGGCCTTGTGGATGGTTCAGCAAGGCATGGGTGATTTCGATGGCGTCTTGCAGGGTGGCGTCGATTTCCCCGGCCTGCAGGGCGGCAATCAGTTGATCGTTGAATTGGAAACTGCGCACCGTCACGCCCGTGTCAGCCCAGCGCGCCTTGGCGAACGCCTCGCGGCTGGTGCCTGCCAGGACGCCGACACGCTTGCCCTTGAGCGAGGCTGCCGTCGGTTGCAGGCCTGAACCCTCACGCGCGACCAGTCGACTGCTCAACGGGTAAAGGTTGTCGGTGAAATCGATCCGCTCACGACGCGCCGGGGTGGCGGTCATCGGCATGATCACGTCGAAACGATTGGCTTCGAGGGCTTCGATGTTGGTGGCGTAGTCCTGGTCGATCCAGACACAGCGGGATTGGAGCTCGGCACACAGCGCATTGCCCAACTCGATGTTCAGCCCGACCAGCTCACCGCTGTCGTTGCGGCTCTCGAATGGCGGGACCAGGGCTTCGACCCCGAAGCGGATCTGTGGCTCGACCACAGACGACACACAACCGCTGGTCAGAACCGCCAGCGACAGGACAGAGAGGATTTTCAGCAGGGGCATTTCGGTGGCCTTCGTCGAAGAATTCACGGACCTGAATCTTCGACGAGTGTCCACCGACTTTCCCAGAGGACGAATCGCTCATCCTTGTGGGAATTGTCTCGATGACGGGGAGACTTTTTTCCAGCCGAGCAGCGGCTGGCGGTCAGCGTTTACCCATCGAACGACGCGTACCCGGTGGCGCGGCGCCAGGGGTTTTGGTGTGGCCGTTTTTGGCGCCGTTCTTGTACCACGGCTGGCTGGCGTTCTTGGCGGCGGCCAGTTCGCCCGGTTTGAACGGAAACTTGAACGCCGGGATCGCGGCTTTGGTTTCGCTGTCTGCGCTGGAGTCGACGCTGTCTGGCAGGTCTGCCGGGTCGTCGCTCAAGGCGTCGGCGACCGGCGGTTGTGTCGGGGAAGTCATGAAAGCTCCGGGTGGTGCATAAAGAGTCGGGCCCGGTGGGTGGGCCGCGAAAGGCGCGAGTATAACTGGATGGAGCGCTGCAAGCTGCAAGCATCAAGCGGCATGTCGTCGGTCAGTGGGTTTTGGCGGTGTCACCGCTGACGCCTTCGCGGGCAAGCCTCGCTCCTACAGGGGAATGCATTCCAAATGTAGGAGCGAGGCTTGCCCGCGAACAACGATAACGCGGTCCATCTGCATGACTACGGAGCCCAAACTGACAGCCCCGTCAGTTAGCAGTCACCTTCCTGACCGGGTAACAGGACTATAAGGGGAGGTATAAAATCTGCCCCTATTCCCGTCCCTCTAGCCCGGCGCCTCACTCGCATGCGAATTCAGAAAAAAACCGCCTTGATCGCAGCCCCTCTGATTGTCCTGGCAGCGCTGGGCCTGTGGTACGCGACCAAACCGGCCACCGCCAAACTGGCGGCCCCGACGGCAATCCCGGTGCGGGTCGTGGCGGTGACGGCGAAAGACGTGCCGCGCTACGTCAGCGGCATCGGCTCGGTGCTGTCCTTGCACAGTGTGGTGGTGCGGCCGCAGATCGACGGCATTCTCACCAAGTTGCTGGTCAAGGAAGGTCAACTGGTCAAGGCCGGAGATTTGCTCGCGACCATCGACGACCGCTCGATCCGCGCCAGCCTGGACCAGGCCCGCGCCCAATTGGGTGAAAGCCAGGCGCAACTGCAAGTAGCCCAGGTCAACCTCAAGCGCTACAAACTGCTGAGTGTCGACGACGGCGTATCCAAGCAGACGTACGACCAGCAACAAGCCCTGGTCAACCAACTCAAAGCCACCGCCCAAGGCAATCAAGCCTCCATTGATGCCGCCCAAGTGCAGCTTTCCTACACCCAGATTCGCTCCCCGGTCACCGGTCGTGTCGGGATTCGTACGGTGGACGAAGGCAACTTCCTGCGCATGACCGACGCCCAAGGGCTGTTTACCGTGACGCAGATCGACCCGATTGCCGTGGAGTTTTCCCTGCCGCAGCAAATGCTGCCGACCCTGCAAGGCCTGATCGGCGACCCGCAACGCGCTCAGGTAAAGGCTTACATCGGCGCCGACACCGATGGCGAAACCGGCAACCTGCTGGGCGAAGGCCACCTGACCCTGATCGACAACCAGATCAACGCCAACACCGGGACCATCCGCGCCAAGGCTGAATTCAACAACCCCGGCCAGAAGCTCTGGCCCGGCCTGCTGGTCACGGTAAAGATTCAGACAGCATTGGATAAGGATGCGCTGGTGGTACCGCCAACGGTCGTACAACGCGGCCTCGATCAACATTTCGTGTATCGGGTCAAAGGCGACAAGGTCGAAACCGTACAGGTGCAGATGGTCTACCAAGGCAGCGGCCAGGACATCATCAGCGGCGTCAAACCCGGCGATGTGCTGGTCAGCGACGGCCAGTCGCGGCTCAAGCCCGGTTCGACGGTGCAGGTGCTGACCGACCCGCCGCAAGTGGTGCAAGCGGAGCCTAAACAATGAGAGGCCCGTCCGCGTGGTGCATCGATCACCCGGTCGCCACCATTCTGCTGACCTTTGCCTTGGTGCTGCTGGGCGTGATCGCCTTCCCGCTCCTGCCCATCGCGCCATTGCCGGAAGCCGAATTCCCGACCATTCAGGTCCACGCGCAACTGCCCGGCGCCAGCCCCGACACCATGGCCTCGTCCGTGGCCACGCCGCTGGAGGTGCAATTCAGCGCCATCCCCGGCATGACCCAAATGACGTCCAGCAGCGCCCTCGGCTCAAGCCTGCTGACCCTGCAATTCACCCTCGATAAAAGCATCGACACCGCCGCCCAGGAAGTCCAGGCCGCGATCAACACCGCCGCCGGCAAGTTGCCCAAGGACATGCCGACCCTGCCGACCTGGAAGAAGGTCAACCCGGCGGACAGCCCGGTGATGATCCTCAGTGTCAGCTCCACGCAAATGCCCGGCACCGAACTCAGCGACCTGGTGGAAACCCTGCTCTCGCGTCAGATCAGTCAGATCGACGGCGTAGGTCAAATCAACATCACCGGTCAGCAACGTCCAGCGATCCGCGTCCAGGCCTCGGCGGACAAACTGGCCGCCATAGGCCTGACCCTGGCCGATATTCGCCTCGCGATCCAGCAGACCAGCCTCAACCTGGCCAAAGGCGCGTTGTACGGGGAATCGAGCATTTCGACCCTGTCCACCAACGACCAGTTGTTCCACCCCGACGAATACAGCCAACTCATCGTGTCCTACAAGGACGGCGCGCCGGTTCACCTCAAAGATGTCGCCAAAGTCGTCAACGGTTCGGAAGATGCCTACGTTCAGGCCTGGGCCGGCGATCAACCCGGGGTGAACCTGGTGATCTCCCGGCAACCGGGGGCGAACATCGTCGAAACCGTGGATCGCATTCAAGCGGCCCTGCCGGGCCTGGAAGCGATGTTGCCGGCCTCGGTGCAGGTCAAGGTGTTGATCGACCGCACCCAGACCATTCGCGCGTCGTTGCACGAAGTGGAAATCACCCTGCTGATCGCGATCCTGCTGGTGGTAGCAGTGATGGCGCTGTTCCTGCGCCAGTGGTCGGCGACCATGATTGTGTCGGCGGTGCTTGGTGTGTCGCTGACCGCCAGTTTCGCCTTGATGTACATCATGGGCTTCAGCCTGAACAACCTGACCCTGGTGGCGATCGTGGTGGCCGTGGGGTTTGTGGTGGACGATGCGATTGTGGTGGTGGAGAACATCCACCGGCATCTGGAGGCCGGCGATGGCATGCGCGAGGCGGCGATCAAGGGCTCCGGCGAGATTGGTTTCACCGTGGTCTCGATCAGCTTCTCGCTGGTGGCGGCGTTTATTCCGCTGCTGTTCATGGGCGGCGTGGTCGGGCGGCTGTTTAAGGAATTCGCCCTGACCGCGACCTCGACCATCATGATTTCGGTGGTGGTGTCCCTGACCCTGGCCCCAACCCTGGCCGCGCTGTTCATGCGCGCCCCCGTGCATCACGCCCACAGCAAAAAGACCTTCGGTGATCGCTTGCTGGCCGGCTATGAAAAATACCTGCGCCGCGCCCTCGCCCATCAGAAAACCATGATCGGCGTGTTCTGCCTGTCGTTGTGCCTGGCCATCGCCGGTTACATCTTTATCCCCAAGGGCTTCTTCCCGATCCAGGACACGGGTTTCGTCCTCGGCACCACCGAAGCGGCTGCGGACATTTCCTACGGCGACATGGTGAAAAAACACCTGGCGATGGCGGAAATTGTCGCGGCAGACCCGGCGGTGCAGGCGTTTTCCCACTCGGTCGGCGTCTCGGGCAGCAACCAGACCATCGCCAACGGCCGGTTCTGGATCGCCCTGAAAAAACGCGGCGACCGCGATGTCAGCGCCAGCCAGTTCATCGACCGGATTCGCCCGCAACTGATGAAAGTCCCCGGCATCGTGCTGTATCTGCGCGCCGGCCAGGACATCAACCTCAGTTCCGGCCCGAGCCGCGCCCAGTACCAATACGTGCTCAAGAGCAACGACGGCCCGACGCTCAGCACCTGGACCCAGCGTCTGACGGACAAACTGCGGACCCTCCCGGCGTTCCGCGACATTTCCAACGACCTGCAACTGGGCGGCAGCATCACCCACATCAGCATCGACCGCAGCGCCGCCGCGCGTTTCGGCCTGACCGCCAGTGACGTCGACGAAGCGCTGTACGACGCCTTCGGCCAGCGCCAGATCAATGAGTTCCAGACCCAGATCAACCAGTACAACGTGATCCTGGAACTGGACACCAAGCAGCGCGGCAAGGCCGAGAGCCTGAACTACTTTTATCTGCGCTCGCCGTTGAGCGGCGAGATGGTGCCGTTGTCGGCCCTGGCGAAATTCGACGCGCCGACCATTGGCCCGTTGTCCATTGCCCACGACGGCATGTTCCCGGCGGCCAACCTCTCGTTCAACCTGGCGCCCGGCGTCGCATTGGGCGATGCGGTGATTCTGTTGAACCAGGCCAAGGCCGAAATCGGCATGCCGGCGGCCATCAGCGGCAATTTCCAGGGCGCGGCCCAGGCGTTCCAGAGTTCCCTGGCCAGCCAACCGTGGCTGATTCTCGCGGCGCTGGTGGCGGTGTACATCATTCTTGGCGTGCTCTATGAGAGCTTCGTCCATCCGCTGACCATCATCTCGACCCTGCCGTCAGCGGGGCTCGGCGCGGTGATCATGCTGTGGATCTGGGGCCAGGACTTTTCGATCATGGCGTTGATCGGCCTGGTGCTGCTGATCGGCATCGTGAAGAAAAACGGCATCCTGATGATCGACTTCGCCCTCGAAGCGCAGCGCAAGGGTGGTTTGCCACCGGAAGAGGCGATTTTCCAGGCCTGTATCACCCGGTTCCGCCCCATCATCATGACCACCCTCGCCGCCCTGCTCGGCGCCTTGCCACTGATGCTCGGCTACGGAACCGGCGCCGAACTGCGCCAGCCATTGGGGATTGCGGTGGTCGGCGGCCTACTGGTGAGCCAGGCGCTGACGCTGTTTACCACGCCGGTCATATACTTGTGGCTTGAGCGTCTTTTCCATAGACCCAAACCCGCGCCACTGCCGGCGCTGGCGACCACAGACTGAGGCGGGGTCATGCGCGTTCTGATTATCGAAGATGAAGAAAAAACCGCGGATTATCTGCACCGCGGCCTGACGGAACAGGGTTACACCGTGGACCAGGCGCGGGACGGCGTCGAAGGCCTGCACCTGGCGCTGGAAAGCGACTACGCGGTGATCATCCTCGACGTGATGTTGCCGGGCCTCGACGGCTTCGGCGTACTGCGAGCCTTGCGCGCCCGCAAGCAAACCCCGGTGATCATGCTCACCGCTCGCGAGCGGGTCGAAGACCGGATCAAGGGCCTGCGCGATGGCGCCGACGATTACCTCGGCAAACCGTTTTCCTTCCTTGAACTGGTAGCGCGCCTGCAAGCCCTGACCCGGCGCAGTGGCGGGCATGAACCGGTGCAAGTGAGCATCGCCGACCTGTGGATCGATTTGATCAGCCGCAAGGCTACTCGCGCCGGCGCTCGGCTGGACCTGACGGCCAAGGAGTTCTCGCTGCTCAGCGTGTTGGCCCGTCGTCAGGGTGAAATCCTGTCGAAAACGGCGATTGCCGAGTTGGTGTGGGACATCAATTTCGACAGCGACGCCAACGTCGTCGAAGTCGCGATCAAACGCCTGCGGGCCAAGCTCGACGGGCCGTTCGACGAAAAACTGCTGCACACCATCCGCGGCATGGGTTATGTGCTGGAGAGCCGTGGTGTCCAGTAATTCGATTGCGCTGCGTTTGAGCGGGATGTTCACGCTGGTGGCGCTGCTGGTGTTTCTGTTGATCGGCTGGGCGTTGTATCAGCAGGTCGACAAAGGCCTGGGCCTGTTGCCCGAAGCCGAATTGGATGCGCGCTACAGCGTGCTCGAATCCACGGTCGGCCGTTACGGCACGCCCGAGCATTGGGTGAAGATCAACAACAAGCTCAAGTTGCTCGGCGAAGAAGACAAACGCATCAGCTTCTGGATCGTCAGCGGCGATTCCCAGTACGAATACGGCAACATCACGCCGCAGATCCGCGCCTTCGCCGAAGGGCCGTTGGGTCGACGCGACTTGCTGCTGCCGGAGCATTCCTATCCGCTGAAAGTGCTGGTCAGCCAGTTCCCGGCCAAGGACCAGCGCCCGGCGTTGCGCTTTATGATCGGCATCGACACCGAGACGTTTCTGCAGACGCAGCATCATTTGCTGATCGCCTTGATCAGCCTGGCGATTATCGGCGTGCTGCTGGCCTCGGCCCTGGGTTATTGGGTGGCGCGGATCGGGCTCAAGCCGTTGATCAAGTTGTCCCAGGAAGCCCAGCGCCTGGCGACGCCGTTGCGTGCCGGGCGTTTGCGCCTGTCGCCGTTGCCACCGGAGCTGGATCAGTTTGTCAGCTCGTTCAACTCGACCCTGGAACGGGTCGAACAGGCCTATTCGCGGCTGGAGTCGTTCAACGCCGACGTCGCCCATGAACTGCGCTCGCCGCTGACCAACCTGATTGGCCAGACCCAAGTCGCCCTGACTCGAGGGCGTTCCGCCGAACACTATTTCGAAGTGCTGCAATCGAACCTCGAAGAACTGGAACGGCTGCGCTCGATCATCAATGACATGCTGTTCCTCGCCAGCGCCGATCAGGGCAGCAAGGCCACCAAACTGACCTCCACCTCCCTGGCCGATGAAGTAGCGACGACCCTGGAGTATCTGGATTTCATTCTGGAAGATGCGCAGGTTCAGGTGCAGGTCAGCGGCGATGCGCAGGTGCGGATCGAAATTGCGCATCTGCGTCGGGCATTGATCAATTTGCTGAGCAACGCGGTGCAGCACACCGAGCCTGGGCAGGTGATTGAGGTGCACATTGGGGTCGAGGAGCATCAGGTGAGCATTGGCGTCGCCAATCCGGGGTCGCCGATTGCCAGCGAGCATTTGCCACGGTTGTTCGAGCGGTTTTATCGGGTGGATGCGTCGCGCAGCAACAGTGGCAATAACCATGGGTTGGGCTTGGCGATTGTGAAAGCGATTGCGTTGATGCATGGCGGGGATGTGTTTGTGCGCAGTGATCATGGGATGAACACCTTCGGTATCCATCTCCCCGTCTGACTCGCCCCACCCTGTGGCGAGCGAGCTTGCTCGCGCTCGGCTGCGAAGCAGTCGTAAACCGGACTACGCGGTGTGTCTGAAGGAAGGGAGTCGGATGTTTTGGGGCCGCTTCGCAGCCCAGCGCGAGCAAGCTCGCTCGCCACAGGCGTTCTCTGCACCCCACTGTTGCGTTGCAAGCAACAGTCCTTTCTGAAATCCGCTCTGTTTCCCATCGTTCTCGAACCTTAACCTTGGCGCACCAAACAGCACTTGCCAAGCAAGAAGGTTTTAAAGATGTCCAACACTATGGGTATTGCCAGCGCTTTCGTTTTGTCGACTTTGTTCCTGTCACCGTTCGCCATGGCTGAAGAGTCGCAAGCCTTCCTCGCGCAGAATGCAGCACGCGCCAATGCGTTCGAACAGTCCCAGGCCGAGATGACCGCCAAAGCCCACGACGCTGCGCAAACCCCTCAAGCGTCCACTTCTGCAGCCCTGCCACAGGTTGAGAAAGACAGCTGATCTACCGTATCGCTCTCTGTTTCCCTCGACACTTTTCATCGGCTCTTCCCTTTGAAAAGTTGTCTTCAAAGCCGCTGCTATCAGCGGCTTTTTTTATTGTGCAGAAAACACGCCTCGCTTCGTCTCCCTAAACAAGAAATAAAAAAACGTCGACATGAACTGACGTTAATGACCCAAAAGGAGCTGTACCGCACGTGTCTTTTTCTCTAAAGCTCAGCCCGTTGTTCATTGCAGTTGCTGCAACGATGGCCGCCAATGCCCAGGCCGACGATGACTCCAGCCGCGAAGGTTTTGTCGAAGGGTCGAGCCTCAACCTCAACGCCCGCAACTACTACATGAACCGCAATCGCCACCAGCACACCGATGACAACATCGAATGGGGCCAGGGCTTTCTCGGCAAGTTCGAATCCGGTTTCACCCAGGGCACGGTCGGTTTCGGTATCGACGCCCACGCCATGCTCGGGTTGAAACTCGACGGCGGTGGCGGCACTGACGGTTCGAGCATCCTGCCGATCAGCGATGGCAACGGCAAAGCGCCGGGCTCGTTTTCCACGGCCGGCGGTACGTTGAAAATGCGTGCCTTTGATACCGAATTGAAGGCTGGTGACCTGTTCCTCACCAACCCGGTAATCGCCGGTGGCGACAGCCGCATGTTGCCGCAGACGTTTCGCGGCGTCAGCCTGAGCAACCACAGCTTTGACGGGTTCCTGATCGAAGGCGGTCAGGCCAGTTTCACCAAGCCTTACAACCAGAGCGGCCACACGCGGATCGGCACGTCTTATGGCACCCTCGCCGATGGCGACGACAGCCAGCATCTGAACTGGGCCGGTGTGGCCTGGAGCGGTCTGCCGGGCCTGACCAGCAGCCTGTACGCCGCCGAGCTCAAGGACATCTGGAACCAGTACTACTACGATCTGGATTACACCTACCAGCTCAATGACCTGGTCAGCCTCAACCCGGGCCTGCACTTCTATCACACGCAAGACACCGGCGATGCGCTGCTGGGCAATATCGACAACAACACCTACAGCCTGCATTTCACCGTGGGCGTGGGCAATCACAGCGTCACGGCCGCGTACCAGCGGGTCAACGGCAACACGCCGTTCGACTACATCAGCCAGGGCGACAGCATCTACCTCGACAACTCCCAGCAGTACTCGGACTTCAACGGCCCGAACGAGCGCTCGTGGAAGCTCAAGTACGCCTACGATTTCGTGGGGCTCGGCCTGCCTGGCCTGACCTCGGCGGTGTCCTACTCACGGGGTGAAACCGACCTGACCAAAGTCGACCCGGACAGCAAGGGCTATGCTTCGTGGTACAGCGCCGACGGTAAGCACGCCAAGCACTGGGAACGCGACATTGATCTGAAGTACGTGGTCCAGGAAGGCAAGGCCAAGGACCTGGCGTTGCGCCTGCAATGGGCGACCAACCGTGGGGGCAATGGCTACGGCGCACTGGATCAGGACACTGATGAATACCGCGTGATCGTCGACTACCCGATCAATGTCTTCTAAGCTTGGATAAACAAAAGGCCAGCTCGTTTTGCTGGCCTTTTTATTGCCTGCCATTTATACAGGCGCCTTGGACGCAACCGGTTTCTGCGATTCTGCCCGACGCTCGCCACCTACTTTCCCAACGCCCCATTAGCAGAAGTCAGAACCATGAGTGTGAGCAGTGCACTACCTGAGCATTCGATCCGGTCAACGCGATCGGAACGGATTCTGGTGCTCACCAGTTTGTTGCTGGTGATTGCGATCTTGAGCATCGTGGCGTTCCTGCTGGTTCGCGAACGCGCCAACGCCCAACTATCGGCCACTCGTGCCGCCACCAATATCGTGCAACTTATCGAAGCAGACGTGCTGCGCAACGTCGAACTCTATGACCTGTCCTTACAAGGCTTGATTGCCGCCTCACGCCGCGACGACCTCAAGACCGTGTCTCCCATCATTCGCCATTTAGCCTTATTCGACCGCGCCACCGCCGCACCGTACAAGGGCGACATTTTATTGCTCGACCCCCATGGTGATGTGATCGCCGACTCGGCTTCGGTGGAACCGCGCAAAGGCAATTTTGCGGACCGTGAATACTTCCAGGTCCATATCAATAACCCGGATCCGGCCATGTTCATCAGTCGCCCTTTTCGGACGCGGCTGGCCGAGCATGAATGGCGTATCAGTTTCAGCCGTCGGGTCAGCGGAACACAGGGCGAATTCCTCGGCGTCGCTGAAGCGGCGATGCGCCTGAGCTACTTCGATCAGTTGTTCAGCAGCTTGACCATCGGACCGAACAGCTCGGTTAACTTGATCAGCAAGGACGGGATTCTCCTGGCACAAGAACCGCGTCTGGCCGAAGAGTTGGTCGGCAAGGATTTCAGCAGCCACCCCAACTTCCAGCGCATAGTCAAAGAAGGCGACGGCAGCTTTACCGGCATCTCAAGCCTCACCCAGGATAAACGCCTGTACACGTTCTCCAAGGTGGGCAACTTGCCGTTGATCGTCATTGTGGCGCTGTCCAGCGATGAAGTGTTCGCATCGTGGAAACGTACGGCGCTAGTGGTTAGCCTGGCCACCCTTGCGCTGTGCATCAGCCTGCTCTGGCTGACGTGGTTACTCTGCCGGGAATTGCGCCTGCGCCACAGCGCCGAGCGGGAACTGGCGCAACTGGCGGCCACCGATGCCCTCACTGGCGTAGCCAACCGTCGAACCCTGGATCAAACCCTGCGCCATGAATGGTTTCGTGCCCAACGATCGGGCCTGCCCTTGTCCTTGCTGATGATCGATGCCGATCACTTCAAGGCGTTCAATGACCGGCACGGTCATCTGGCCGGTGACGACGCACTGCGCTCACTGACCAAGGTCATCAGCACCAGTGTGCGACGGCCGGGAGACCTGGTCGCCCGTTACGGCGGTGAGGAGTTCTCGGTGATCCTGCCGGAAACTGACAGCGCCGGTGCCCGGCAGATTGCCGAAGCCATCCGTGTCGCCGTGGAGCAATTGCCTTTGGTGCCAGGGGCCGAGATGCCGATGACTGTCAGTATCGGGATCAGTACCTGGACCAGTGCGAGCGAGACGAATCTGGAGCGGTTGTTGTTTGCGGCGGACAAGGCGTTGTATCAGGCCAAGGAAGGGGGGCGCAATCGGGTGGTGGCCGGATGATCGTTCCCACGCTCTGCGTGGGAATGTAGCCCGGGACGCTCCGCGTCCCATCAAGAGCCGAACGCGGAGCGTCCGTTGAGGCATTCCCACGCAGAGCGTGGGAACGATCGGGCATAAAAAAAGGCCACCCGAAGGCAGCCTTTAAAAACTAGAGAGGTTTTTTGCTTACACGGCCGCAACAGGACGCATGTAAGAGATCGGTGCGGTGCTGGCGTCTTCGAAAGTCACGACTTCCCAAGCATCTGTCTGCTCAATCAACTTGCGCAGCAGCTGGTTGTTCAATGCATGTCCGGACTTGAAGCCCTTGAACTCACCAATCAGGCTATTGCCCAGCAGGTAGAGGTCACCAATGGCATCGAGGATCTTGTGCTTCACGAATTCGTCTTCATAGCGAAGGCCGTCTTCGTTCAGAACACCATCCGCGTCGACCACAATAGCGTTTTCAACGCTGCCGCCGAGTGCGAGGTTGTGCTTGCGCAGGTACTCGATGTCACTCATGAAACCAAAGGTACGGGCGCGGCTGACTTCTTTTACGAACGAAGTGCTGGAAAAATCCACGCTTGCACTTTGTGTGCGGTTACGGAAAACCGGGTGATCGAAATCGATCTCGAAGCTCACTTTGAAACCTTCGAAAGGGACGAAAGTGGCGCGCTTGTCGCCGTCTTCCACTGTCACTTCCCGCAGGATCCGGATGAACTTCTTGGCCGCGTCCTGTTCTTCCAGGCCGGCCGATTGAATCAGGAATACGAAAGGTCCAGCGCTACCATCCATGATCGGGACTTCGGACGCGGAGAGCTCGACGTAGGCGTTATCGATGCCCAGGCCAGCCATGGCCGAGAGCAAGTGCTCCACCGTATCCACTTTGACGTCACCGTTGACCAGCGTGGTCGACATCGTGGTTTCGCCAACGTTTTCCGCGCGAGCAGGAATCTGCACCACAGGGTCCAGATCGGCACGAACAAACACGATGCCGGTGTCGATAGGTGCAGGCTTGAGGGTCAGGTATACCTTCTCCCCGGAGTGCAGGCCTACACCTGTGGCACGGATAATATTTTTCAGTGTGCGTTGTTTAATCATGGCTTGGGCCGCTTCAGCGCAAATTGCGAACTGGTATCAACAAAGGCTGGCGATGATAGCAGACCATGCCTTTGCTGAACACCAATCACCTTCATAGCCCTGATACATTCCATCAATCAGCCTGACGACGCAGGAATGCCGGGATGTCCAGGTAGTCCAGATCGTCTTGCGGATTCATCTTCGCGGCAGTCGCAGCACCGGCCTGAGCCTGGTTGCGCATGACGGTCGGACGGTCCAGGTCACGGTAATTCACAGCAGGCGCTTCCTGACGCGAAGGCGCTTGTTGCTGCGGCTGCGAAGCCACGGACGTGTGCATGGTGTTGTCGATAACCTTGACAGGCTTCTCGATTTTCGCGCCCAGCCCCGTGGCAACCACGGTTACGTGCAGCTCGTCGCGCATGTCCGGATCGATAACGGTACCGACCTTGACCATCGCGTGCTCGGAAGCGAAGGCTTCGATGATGCTACCCACGTCGGAGTACTCACCCAGGGACAGGTCAGGACCGGCGGTGATGTTCACCAGGATGCCGCGTGCACCTTGCAGGTTCACGTCTTCAAGCAACGGGTTGCGAATGGCCGCTTCGGTGGCCTCGCGTGCACGGTTCGGACCGCTGGCGCAGCCAGTGCCCATCATCGCCATGCCCATTTCGCTCATGACAGTCCGTACGTCGGCAAAGTCGACGTTGATCATGCCTGGGCGCTTGATGATGTCGGAGATACCGCGAACGGCACCGGCCAGTACATCGTCAGCCTTGGCGAAAGCCGACAGCAGGCTTGCGTCTTTACCGAGGATGGTCAGCAGCTTCTCGTTGGGAATGGTGATCAACGAGTCGACGCTTTCAGACAGCAGACGGATACCTTCGTCGGCGATCTGCATACGCTTGCGGCCTTCGAACGGGAACGGACGGGTCACCACCGCAACGGTGAGGATCCCCATTTCCTTGGCCACTTCGGCAATGATCGGCGCAGCACCGGTACCGGTACCGCCGCCCATGCCAGTGGTGATGAACACCATGTTGGTGCCCTGCAGGACTTCGGCAATGCGCTCACGGTCTTCGAGAGCGGCCTGACGACCTACTTCAGGGTTGGCGCCGGCGCCCAGACCTTTGGTCACACCGGTGCCCAGTTGCAGGATGGTCCGCGCGCCGATGGATTTCAGCGCCTGGGCATCAGTGTTGGCGCAGATGAATTCAACGCCTTCAATGTTGCTCTTGACCATGTGGTTGACAGCGTTGCCGCCGCCTCCGCCAACACCGATAACTTTAATAACCGGGCTTGCGGGGATGTTGTCTACGAGTTCGAACATTTTCCCTCTCCTTTACATTCTCTAGTTTTTTCGCCTACTGCTTTTGCTGCTTGTCGCTTGTCGCTTGCCGCTTGAAACTGCTTCGTCAGAAGTTGCCTTGCACCCAGCTCTTGATGCGATCGAGCAAGGCGGGTTTGGCTTCTTCATTGCTGTAACTGTCGCGGCTGCTGATGCCCGAGAACGAAATCCCGTCGGACTGCTTTTGCAGGCCGTACATCAACAGGCCAACGCCAGTGGAATAAATCGGGTTGCGGACCACGTCATCCAGGCCCTTGACGCCGTGCGGCACGCCCAGGCGGACTGGCATGTGGAAGATCTCTTCGGCCAGTTCGACCGCGCCTTCCATTTTCGACGTACCGCCGGTCAGCACGATGCCGGCCGGGATCAGGTCTTCGTAGCCGCTGCGACGCAGTTCGGCCTGGATCAGCGTGAACAGCTCGTCGTAACGCGGCTCGACCACTTCGGCCAGGGCCTGGCGGGACAGCTCGCGCGGTGGACGGTCGCCAACGCTTGGCACCTTGATGGTTTCACCGGCACCGGCCAGTTTGGCCAGGGCGCAGGCGTAGCGAATCTTGATTTCTTCGGCGTACTGGGTCGGGGTGCGCAACGCCATGGCGATGTCGTTGGTCACCTGGTCGCCCGCAATCGGGATCACGGCGGTGTGACGGATCGCGCCTTCGGTGAAGATCGCGATGTCGGTGGTGCCGCCGCCGATGTCCACCAGGCACACGCCCAGTTCTTTCTCGTCGTCGGTCAGGACCGAGTAGGCCGAGGCCAGTTGTTCGAGAATGATGTCGTCGATTTCCAGGCCGCAGCGGCGCACGCATTTTTCAATGTTCTGTGCGGCGTTGACGGCGCAGGTGACCACGTGGACCTTGGCTTCCAGACGTACGCCCGACATCCCCAGCGGCTCACGAACGCCTTCCTGGTTATCGATCACGTAATCCTGCGGCAGGGTGTGC
Source organism: Pseudomonas sp. Emmai (assembly GCF_055179735.1). NCBI lineage: Bacteria > Pseudomonadati > Pseudomonadota > Gammaproteobacteria > Pseudomonadales > Pseudomonadaceae > Pseudomonas > Pseudomonas sp. Emmai. The sequence continues at coordinate 6,125,375 of NZ_CM143685.1, forward strand.
AGCACGCGCTGGTCAGCCGGGATCGCCACGGCCTGGGCCGCATCGAGGACGCGTTCAAGGTCGGCGGCGCTGACTTCGCGATCACGAATCGCCACGATGCCGTGGGAATTCAGGCTGCGGATGTGATTGCCGGCCACGCCGACGAACGCCGAGTGGATCCGGCAACCGGCCATCAGCTGCGCTTCTTCGATGGCGCGCTGGATCGACTGCACGGTGGACTCGATGTTCACCACCACGCCTTTCTTCAGGCCGCGGGACGGATGAGTGCCGATCCCGACGATTTCGAGCGTGCCGTCGTCCGAGACCTCGCCGACCAGCGCCACCACCTTGGAGGTGCCGATATCGAGACCGACGATCATTTTGCCGCTTTGCACGTTTGCCATGGGTCCTGCCTCTTCTTAATTCTTCGCGACAGCGGGTTGGGCTGTCGTGGGCGCTACAGGTTCCCGCCAGCCAACAGCGAGGCCGTTGGCGTAGCGCAGATCGATGCGCGCAATGTTCGTAATCTGTTCTTTAAGCGTCTTGTCGTAGATGGCAATGAAGCGGCGCATCTTTTCCACCAGGTTGCCGCGTCCCAGCAGCAGTTCGATCCCCGGGCCAGAACTACCGGCACCGGTGGTCAGGAACCAGCTGCCTCGTTCACGCAACTCCAGGCGTGCAATCGAGAAGCCCAATGGCCTGAGCATCTGGCTCAGCACCTGGTATTGCTGCATCACTTGCTGCTGGGCCCGTTGTGGGCCGAACAGCTGTGGCAAGTGTTCGTAGTTCGCCAGCTCACGCGGGGTGAACGCCTGGCCCTGGTTGTTCAACAGCGACTCGTCGCCCCAACGGGCCACCGGCAGCTGTTCTTCCAGGCGAATCACCACCTGGTCCGGCCACACCCGACGCACTTCGGCGTGGGCAATCCATGGCATCGTTTCCAGCTCGGTGCGCATGCTCTCCAGGTCGATGGTGAAGAAGCTCGACGCCACGTACGGGGCGATCCGCTGCTGCACCGCTTGCTGGCTGATGTAACTCAAATCGCCCTGCACATTGATCTTGGTGATCGGCCGGTCGGCGTAGGGCAGCAAACGCTGCGCGCCTTCGTAAGTGCCGAAACCCAGCGCAACCAACAGCACCGGCCAGAACAAGGCTTTGAGAAAACCAAAATTGGCTTTCGGCAGGCGCGCAGACATCGGCTCTTTGGCCACCATTCGGCTGGCACCCCGCGGCACCGGCTTGCGGCCGGGTGGTGCGGGGGGCTGATGTCTCAACTGAGCGCCTTGCATGGTCTTACCCTCGCGGCTCAATGCTTGCGGCCAAAATCGCCAGGACCAGTTGCTGGAAATCCAGACCGGCAGCACGGGCCGCCATCGGCACCAGGCTGTGATCGGTCATGCCCGGTGCGGTGTTGACTTCCAGGAACCAGAATTGCCCATCGGCGTCCTGCATCACGTCTGCCCTGCCCCAACCGGCAATACCCAGCGCCTCACAGGCTTTGGCCGTCAGGTCCATCAGTTCTTTTTCTTTGTGGCTGTCGAGGCCACACGGGATCCGGTACTGGGTATCGGAAGCCACGTACTTGGCGTCGTAGTCGTAGAAGCTGTGCGTCGTGCCCAGGGCAATCGGTGGCAACACCTGGTCACGCAGGGTGGCGATGGTGAACTCCGGACCTTGAATCCATTGCTCGACCAACACTTGCGAATCGTAGGTAGCGGCCGCTTTCCAGGCGTCGATCAACTCCGACGCGGAACTCACTTTGGCCATACCGATACTTGAACCTTCATGGGCCGGTTTGACGATCAAAGGGAAGCCCAGTTCCGTCGCCGCCGAAATACAATCGGCCTCCGAACTCAGTACGGCGTGGCGTGGCGTCGGAATCCCGAGGCTGTGCCAGACCTGCTTGGTACGCAGCTTGTCCATGGCCAAAGCCGAAGCCAGGATGCCGCTGCCGGTGTAGGGAATGCCCAGGCATTCGAGCAGGCCCTGCATGCTGCCGTCTTCACCGCCACGACCGTGGAGAATGATGAAGGCGCGATCGATTTTTTCGTTGAGCAAACGCTGCAACAGGTCATCGCCGACGTCGAGGCCGAACGCATCCACACCGGCGCTTTGCAGCGCTTCGAGAACGGCGTTACCCGACTTCAGGGACACCTCACGCTCGGCACTCTTGCCGCCGAACAGCACGGCGACGCGGCCGAAGTCTTTCGGCGCGAGGGTGGAGACGAGGTTGGCGTAAGCAGCAGTCATTTCAACTTCCCCACGGCAGGCGCGGCAACCGCACCCACGAACAACGGACTGTTCAACAATTTCGGCGCAAGACCGCCGATATCACCGGCGCCCTGGCACAGCAGGATGTCGCCGGCACGCAGCAGCGGCTTGACGATTGGCGCGAGGTCGACACCGCGCTCGATGTAGATCGGGTCCAGCTGACCGCGCTGGCGGATGCTGTTGCACAGCTTGCGGCTGTCGGCGCCCGGGATCGGTTCTTCACCGGCCGGATAGACTTCCATCAGCAGCAGCACGTTGGCGTCGGCCAATACATTGACGAAATCGTCGTACAGGTCGCGGGTGCGGCTGTAGCGGTGCGGCTGGTACACCATCACCAGACGACGCTCCGGCCAGCCACCGCGTACGGCTTTGATCACTGCTGCGACTTCGGTCGGGTGGTGACCGTAGTCATCGACCAGCATCACATTGCCGCCGTCTACCGGCAGTTCGCCGTAGACCTGGAAGCGTCGGCCGACACCCTGGAACCCGGACAGGCCCTGGACGATGGCTTCATCGCTGACACCCTCGTCGGAGGCGATGCAAATGGTCGCCAAAGCGTTCAATACGTTGTGGTTGCCCGGCATGTTCACCGAGACATCCAGCGGCTCGCGCTCAGGACGCAGTACGGTGAAGAAGGTCTGCATGCCTTGCTGGCGCACATTGATTGCGCGCACGTCGCAGTCGTCGCCGAAGCCATAGGTCACCGTCGGGCGTTTGACCAGCGGCAGGATTTCGCGCACCACCGGATCGTCCAGGCACACCACCGCCAAACCGTAGAACGGCAGGTTGTGCAGGAACTCGACGAAGGTTTTCTTCAGTTTGTTGAAGTCACCGTCGTAGGTCGCCATGTGGTCGGCGTCGATGTTGGTGACCACGGCCACCAACGGCTGCAAGTGCAGGAAGCTCGCATCGCTTTCGTCGGCTTCGGCGATCAGGTAACGGCTGGTGCCGAGCTGGGCATTGGTGCCCGCGGCATTCAGACGGCCACCGATGACGAACGTAGGGTCCAGGCCACCGGCGGCGAACACCGAAGCGATCAGGCTGGTCGTCGTGGTTTTGCCGTGCGTGCCGGCGACGGCGATGCCGTGGCGATAGCGCATCAGCTCGGCGAGCATTTCGGCACGGGGCACCACCGGGATCCGGCGTTCCAGGGCGGTGGCGACTTCCGGGTTGGAAGTGTTCACGGCACTGGACGTAACCAGTACATCGGCGTTCGCGGCGTTCTCGGCGCGGTGGCCGATATAGATGTGCGCGCCAAAGGATTCCAGGCGCTCGGTCACCGGCGATGCTTTGAGGTCGGAACCGGACACTTCATAGCCCAGGTTCAACAACACTTCGGCAATACCGCACATGCCCACGCCGCCGATGCCGACGAAGTGGATGCGGCGGATGCGGCGCATTTCCGGGTGCGGCATGGCTTTCTGATTCTCAACCATGGGCCACCTCCAGGCAGGTGTCGACAACGTTGCGGGTTGCATCAGGTTTCGCCAGGCGGCGGGCCGCGTTGGCCATGTCATTGAGTCGTTGCGGTTGCATCAGGACCTCTGTCAGGCGTGCGGCAAGATCTGCGGCGCCAGTCGTTCTTTGCGGCATCAGGAAGGCAGCGCCTTCACGGGCCAAATATTCGGCGTTGCGGGTCTGGTGATCGTCGATTGCGTGGGGCAAAGGCACCAGCATCGAGGGCAGACCGGCGGCGGCCAGTTCACTGATGGTCAACGCGCCGGCTCGGCACACCACCAGGTCGGCCCAGCCATAGGCTTGGGCCATGTCTTTGATGAAAGGCTGCACTTGCGCCTCGACGCCAGCCTCGCGATAGCGCTGCGCAGTCACTTCATCGTGGTTTCTGCCGGCCTGATGAAACACTTCCGGGCGCAGGTCGGCGGCGACTTGCGACAGGGCTTCAGGCAGTAACTTGTTCAACGGTTCTGCGCCCAGGCTTCCGCCCAGGATCAGCAAACGCGCCTTGCGACCGGCCAGAGCGGGTCGCGGTGTGTCGAGGAACAGCTCGGTGCGCACCGGGTTACCGGTGGTCCGACGGCTGTCCGACAGGGTAAAGGTGTCGGGGAACGCTTCACACACCCGGGCGGCCAACGGCATGAGCAACCGATTGGCGGTACCGGCGACGGCGTTCTGCTCGTGAACGATGACCGGCACGCCAGACAATTTGGCCGCAACACCGCCAGGGCCCGTCACATAACCCCCGAAGCCGACCACACACACCGGCCGCAGCTTGCGAATGATCGCCCGCGCCTGCCAGATCGACTTGAGCAACATGAACGGTGCCTTGAGCAGCGACAGCTTGCCCTTGCCCCGCAGGCCAGTGGCATTGATGCGATGCAGTTCCAGACCGGCCGCCGGGACCAGGTCGTTTTCGATGCCGCGCGGGGTGCCAAGCCAATGCACGGTGTAACCGCGGGCCTGGAACTCACGAGCACAGGCCAGCGCCGGGAATACGTGCCCGCCGGTGCCGCCCGCCATGATCAATACGTTAGCGCCCATGGGGTGGCTCCTCGGCGAAGTCACTCTCATGGAACTCCATCTCTTCACTGCCCAGGTGGGTTCGACTCTCCCACTCAATGCGCAGCAACAAGCCAAGACAGGCACAGCAGATCACCAACGAGCTACCGCCATAACTGAGGAACGGCAGGGTCAGGCCCTTGGTCGGCAGCAGGCCGACGTTCACCCCAATGTTGATCAGGAATTGACCAATCCACAGGAACGACAAGCCGTAGGCCACATACGCCGCAAAAAACTGCTTGGCCTTCTCGGCCCACAAACCGATGTACATGCCACGAATACAGACGAAGACGAACAGCGCGACGGTGCACAAGGAGCCCACGGCCCCCAGTTCTTCGGCCAGGACCGAGAACACGAAGTCGGTATGCGCTTCCGGCAGGTAGAACTGTTTCTGCACGCTGTTGCCCAGGCCAACGCCCAGCCATTCACCGCGACCAAACGCAATCAAGGCTTGCGACAACTGATAGCCGGCACCGAACTGGTCGGCCCACGGATCCGCGAAGTTGGTCAGACGCGCCATTCGATACGGCTGCACCTGAATCAACAACACCACAGCCCCGACCGCCAGCACCACCATCAAGGAGAACCGGAACAGCCCGACCCCACCGAGGAACAGCATCGCCGCCGCCGCGCCCATCATTACCACGGTGGCACCGAAGTCCGGTTCCATCAGCAACAGACCGGCCATTGGCAGCAGCACGATGAATGGCTTGAAGAAGCCCATCCAGCTCTCGCGCACTTCTTTCTGCCGACGCACCAGGTAACCGGCGAGGTAAATCACCACGAACACCTTGGCGATCTCGGATGGCTGCACGTTGAAGAAACTGAACCCGATCCAGCGCATCGAACCGTTCACTTCGCGGCCGATGCCGGGGACGATCACCATCACCAGCAGGCCGAACGCACCAATCAGCATCAGCCAGCCCAGGCGTTGCCAGGTGGCGATCGGAATCATCATGGTGACGATGCAGGCAGCAAGACCCAGCACGATGTAGATCAGGTGGCGAGTCATGTAGTACAGGGCACTGCCCGACTGCACGGCGGCCACTTCGGTCGAGGCCGAGGCGATCATGACCAGCCCCAGGCCGATCAACGCCAGGCAACCGACGAGCATCGGGAAGTCGAGGTCGATACCGCGCCCGGTGATGATGGGCGATGGATACGGCTTGATGATATTTCGCAGGCTCATGCCAGATCCTCCACAGCGCGGACGAACTGGTGACCACGGTCTTCGTAATTCTTGAACATGTCGAAACTGGCGCAGGCCGGGGACAGCAGCACCACATCGCCCGGGTGCGCAGCGGCGCGGCATTGCTCGACGGCTTCGACCAGCGAGCCGACGCGAATCAGCGGCACGGCGTCGCCAATGGCCTCGCCGATCTTGTCGGAATCGCGGCCCATCAAAATGACCGCGCGGCAGTTGACCGCTACCGGATCGCGCAGATCCTTGAACTCGGCACCCTTGCCATCGCCACCGGCGATCAGCACGACCTTGCCGTCGATGTCCGCGCCCAGGCCTTCGATGGCGGCCAGTGCGGCGCCGACGTTGGTGGCTTTGGAATCGTTGTAGTAGCCGACGCCATCCAGATCACGGACCCATTGGCAACGATGTTCCAGGCCGGCAAAGGTGCGCAGGCTCGACAGCATCGCGTCGAACGGCAGGCCGACGGCGTGACCCAGCGCCAATGCCGCCAGAGCGTTGGACTGGTTATGGGCGCCACGAATCTTCAACTCGCGCACTGGCATCAGGTTCTGGAATTCGAACGCGAGGTACTTCTCGCCGTCCTCTTCGCGGATACCGAATGCCTTGAAATCGGGTTTGCTCAAACCGAAGGTCCAGCATGGCTGGCCCTCGCCCATCAGCGGACGGCTCAAGGCGTCCTGACGGTTGACTACAAACTGTTTGGCCCCGCGGAAGATCCGGTGCTTGGCCAGGTGATAGGCCGGCAGGCCGCTGTAGCGGTCCATGTGGTCTTCGCTGACGTTAAGCACAGTCGCCACTTCGGCGTTGAGTTGATCAGTGGTTTCGAGCTGGAAGCTCGACAGTTCCATCACGTACAACTCGACGTCGTCGCTGAGCAAATCCAGCGCCGGCGTACCGAGGTTACCGCCGACCGCCACACGCTTGCCTGCCGCCGCAGCCATCTCACCAACCAGGGTGGTAACGGTGCTTTTCGCGTTGGAACCGCTGATGGCGACAATCGGCGCCTTCGCGTTACGCGCGAACAGCTCGATGTCGCCGGACAATTTCACGCCTCGGGCGGCGGCAGCCTGCAGGGCCGGGGTCGCCAGCGCCAGGCCGGGGCTCACGTAGAGCTCGTCGGCGCGGCACAGGAACTCGACGTCCAGCTCGCCACAACGCACTTCCACGTGCGGATAGTCACGCTTGAGCGTGGCCAGTTCCGGTGGATTTTCCCGCGTATCGGCCACGGCAAACGACGTGCCCCGGTTCGCCAGGAAGCGAACCAGGGACATGCCGCTCTTGCCGAGGCCGACAACGATGCGGAAGTGGTCAGAAGCGATCAGAGACACTCGTTCTACCTCAGCTTCAGGGTGGCAAGGCCGACCAGTACGAGAATCACGGTGATGATCCAGAAACGGACGATCACGCGCGGCTCAGGCCAGCCCTTGAGTTCAAAGTGGTGGTGGATCGGTGCCATGCGGAATACGCGGCGCCCGGTCAACTTGAAGGAAGCTACCTGGATGACCACCGACAGGGTTTCCATCACGAACACGCCGCCCATGATGAACAGGACGATTTCCTGACGGACGATCACTGCGATGGTGCCCAGGGCTGCGCCCAGCGCCAGTGCGCCGACGTCGCCCATGAAGACTTGCGCCGGATAGGTGTTGAACCAGAGAAAGCCCAGGCCCGCCCCGATCAAGGCGCCGCAGAACACGATCAGTTCACCCGCGCCCGGTACATAAGGGATCAGCAGGTATTCAGCGAATTTCACGTTACCGGACAGGTAGCAGAAGATCCCCAGGCCGCCACCGACCATCACGGTCGGCATGATCGCCAGGCCATCGAGGCCATCGGTCAGGTTGACCGCGTTGCTCGAACCGACAATCACGAAATAGGTCAGGACCACAAAACCTGCGCCCAGTGGAATGCTGTAATCCTTGAGCATCGGCAGGATCAGGGTGGTTTCCACCGGGGTGGTCGCGGTCATATAAAGGAAGAGCGCCGCGGCCAGGCCGAACACCGACTGCCAGAAATACTTCCAGCGGCTTGGAAGGCCTTTGGAGTTTTTCTCGATCACCTTGCGGTAGTCGTCGACCCAACCGATGGCGCCGAACAGCAAGGTCACCAACAGCACGGTCCAGACATAGCGGTTGCTCAGGTCAGCCCAAAGCAGCGTACTGACGCCGATGGACGACAGGATCAGTGCGCCGCCCATGGTCGGGGTGCCCGACTTGGACAGGTGCGATTGCGGACCATCGTTGCGAACGGACTGGCCGATCTGACGGTTCTGCAACGTGCGGATCATCCACGGGCCATAGCACAGCGACAAAACCAACGCGGTCAGCACACCGAGGATCCCGCGCAGGGTCAGGTACTGAAAGACCGCGAAGCCTTTGTGGAACTGTTGCAAGTACTCCGCTAACAGCAGCAGCATTAATGTTTCTCCAGACTGGACCCGCACAAAGCGGCGACGATGTTTTCCATCGCAGCGCTGCGCGAGCCCTTGATCAAAATAGTGGTGTTTGTATCTTGCTCGGCGCCCAGGGCCTCGATCAGTTCAGCCTGAGTGCTGAAGTGCCGGGCCTGCGGGCCGAATGCGTTCACGGCGTGAGCCATCATTGGCCCGACTGCGTAAAGCGCAGAAACCTTGCCACGGGCGTACTCGCCCACGTCGCGGTGCCCCTGCTCCGCCCAGTCGCCCAACTCGCCGATATCCCCGAGCACCAGAACGGTGCGGCCGGAAAAGCCGGCGAGTATATCAACGGCAGCGCACATGGAGGTGGGGTTCGCGTTGTAAGTGTCATCAATCACGCGCATGCCGTTGGTCGCCAGTTGCGCAACGGTGCGGCCCTTGACCGGTTGTACCGCGCCAAGGCCGGTGGCGATGCCGAACAGCGACACGCCCAGGGCATGGGCAGCCGCGGCGGCGGCCATGGCATTGGCGACGTTATGGGTGCCGAGCAGGTTCAGTTGCACCCGCTCCACACCTTCGGGGCTGTGCAGGTTGAACGCCGGGCAACCGCGGGCATCGCGGTCCAGATCGCTGGCGTAGAAATCGGCACTGGGGTTGTTCAAGGCAAAGGTCAGCACTTTGCGACCGGCGGCACGGGTCTTCCAGATGCCGAATGCCTTGTCGTCGAGATTGAGCACGGCGACGCCATCGGCCTCCAGCCCTTCAATAATCTCGCCCTTGGCTTTTACGATTTTGTCCGGCCCGCCGAACTCGCCGACGTGGGCGGTCCCTGCGTTATTAAGAATGGCCACATGGGGCTTGGTCATGCCCACGGTGTAGGCAATTTCGCCCAGGCGCGAAGCACCGAGTTCGATCACGGCGGCGGTATGTTCCGGCGCCAGTTCGAGCAGGGTCAGCGGTACGCCGAGGTCGTTGTTCAGGTTGCCACGGGTCGCATGCACCGGACCGCGGGTGCGCAGGATGCTCGCGAGCATTTCCTTGACCGTGGTCTTGCCGCTGGAACCGGTAACGGCCGCGACCGGGTTGTTATAGGCCGCACGGTTCAGCGCGCCCAACTGGCCGAGGGCCTGGCGCGTATCTTTCACAATGAGCTGCGGCAGCGTGCTGTCGGCGACTTCACGCTCGACCAACGCCGCTACGGCGCCTTTGGCGGCCACGTCATTGAGGTAGTCATGACCATCGAAGCGTGGACCGGTCAGGGCAATAAACAGCTGGCCTGGCTTGATTGCACGGCTGTCGATGCTGACACCGTCGAAACTGGCGTCGGCAGCCACCAGGCGCGCCTTCAGCACGCTGGTCAGCTCGCTCAGTTTCAAGGCTTTAAGCATGGGCCACCTCCCACGCGGTCAAGGCGTGATCGGCCTCGACCAGATCGGAGAACGCATGGCGCTCGCCGTTGATTTCCTGATAGTCCTCGTGACCTTTGCCGGCCAGGACAATGACGTCATCCGCCGAGGCACTGGCGATCAACTGGGCAATCGCCTGGCCACGGCCAGCCACGAAGGTGACGTTATCCACAGCCGTGAAGCCGGCGCGGATGTCGTCGAAAATGACGGACGGGTCTTCGGTGCGTGGGTTGTCGTCGGTGACCAGCACGCCATCGGCCAGGCGCTCGACCACTTCGGCCATCAGCGGGCGCTTGCCGCGATCGCGATCACCGCCGCAACCGAACAGGCACAGCAACCGGCCTTTGGCGTGTGGACGCAGGGCCATCAAGACTTTTTCCAGCGCATCCGGGGTATGGGCGTAATCGACCACCACCAGTGGCTGAGTACCGCCGCCCAAGCGCTGCATGCGACCGGCCGGGCCTTCGAGTTTCGGCAGGACCTTGAGGATTTCGTCCAGCGCGTAGTCCAGGCCGAGCAAGGCACCGACCGCAGCCAGGACGTTGCTCAAGTTGAAACGACCGAGCAAGGTGCTGCGCAAATGGTGCTCGCCCTGGGGCGTAACCAACGTGGCGCGCACGCCTTCGTCGTCGAACTGCGCTTCGCGGCAATACAGGTAGGCGCTGGCGTCTTCCAGGCTGTAGGTGATCAAGCGCGACTCACGTTTATCAGCCGCGAGTTCACGGCCGAATTCGTCGTCGAGGTTGATCACCCGGCACTTCAGATCGTTCCAGGCAAACAGCTTGGCCTTGGCTTCGCCATAGGCCTGCATGGTGCCGTGGTAATCCAGATGATCCCGGGACAGGTTGGTCATCACCGCCACATCGAACGCCAAGGCGGTCACGCGCCCCTGATCCAGACCGTGGGAAGACACTTCCATGGCCACGGCTTTGGCGCCGGCCTTTTTCAGGTCGGCGAGGGTCGCCTGTACGGCAATCGGGTTTGGCGTGGTGTGCAGGCCGCTTTCCAGCGCGCCGTAGAAACCGGTGCCCAGGGTGCCGACGATGCCGCAATGTTGGCCGAGCAGATCCAGGGCTTGCGCAACCAATTGGGTCACGCTGGTTTTGCCGTTGGTGCCGGTCACGCCGACCAGGTTCAGGTGGCGGCTCGGGTCGCCATAGAAGCGCCCGGCAATGTCCGACAACTGCGCCGCCAGGCCTTTGACCGGAATCAGCGGCGCATCGGTAATCGGCAGCACGGTGGCGCCTTCGACTTCATAAGCCACGGCAGCCGCACCGCGCTGCAAGGCATCGGCAATGTGCGCGCGCCCGTCGAACTTGCCGCCCGGGACCGCGAGGAACAAGTCCCCTGCCCGCACATTGCGGCTGTCGAGGGTCAGTTCGCGGATCAACAGATCACGACCGGCGTGGGCAAAAATTTTATTCAGACTCAGAGACATCAGCCGCGCCCTCCATTGGCTTTCAGCGGAACGACCGGTGCTGCGTTGGCCTGTTGGGTCGGCGGCAGGTTGTCCGGGGTGATGTTCATCAGGCGCAAGGTCCCGGACATCACTTTGCTGAACACCGGCGCCGATACCAGGCCACCGAAGTAACCGGCCTTGGTCGGTTCATCGATGACTACGACGATGGCGAAACGCGGATCGCTCATCGGGCCGAAGCCGGCGAACAGCGAGCGATAGGAATTCTCGGCATAGCCTTTGGTGCCCACCGAGGTCTTACGCGCAGTACCCGACTTGCCGGCCACGTGATACGCCGGCACCTGCGCACGGAATACACCGCGCGGGGCCTCGATCACCTGGGTCAGCATGCCTTGCATGGTTTTGGCGACGTTTTCCGGGATCACCTGGGTGGTCTGCGGCGGCTTGTCTGTCTTGATCAGGGTCAGCGGCGCAATGCGACCGTTGTTAGCCAGTGCCGAGAAGGCGTGGACCAACTGGATCGCCGTCACCGAAATACCGTAGCCGTACGACAGCGTGGCGGTTTCAGCCTTGCGCCATTCGCGGTAGTTCGGCAGGTTGCCGACGCGCTCGCCCGGGAAGGCGAGGCCGGTGTCCTGGCCGAGGCCGACTTTCTGCGCCAGGCGGAAAATGGCTTCGCCGCCGATATCGAACGCGACCTTACTCATGCCGACGTTGCTGGAGTTGATCAGGATGCCGGTCAGGTCGAGCACCGGGCCTTCGGACTTCGATACGTCCTTGATGGTGTACTTACCAATCTGCAAGGTACCCGGATAGACCTCGACGGTGTCGCTCGGCTTCCAGCGCCCGGTTTCCAGGGCGGCACTCATGGAGATCGCCTTCATGGTCGAACCGGGTTCGAACACGTCGATCATCGCGCGGTTACGCATCATCGCCGGTTGCAGGTTGCGACGGTTGTTCGGGTTGTAGGTCGGCTGGTTGACCATGGCCAGGATTTCGCCGCTCTTCACGTCCATGATCACCAGGCTGCCGGCCTTGGCGCCGTTCTCGATAATCGCGTTGCGCAGTTCGCGGTTGGCCAGATATTGCAGGCGCAGATCAATGGACAACGCCAAGGGCTTGCCGGCCTTGGCGTTTTTGGTGACCTGGACATCCTTGATCAGTCTGCCGCGCCGATCCTTGATGACCTGTCGCTTGCCGGCGACCCCGGCCAGCCATTCGTCGTAGGCCAGCTCGACGCCTTCGCGCCCGTGATCGTCGATGTCGGTAAAGCCGACCATGTGCGCGGTGACTTCGCCGGCAGGATAAAAACGGCGGAACTCTTCGATGCCGTAGACGCCGGGCACTTTCAGGTCGAGCACCGACTGGCCCTGCTCGGGGGTCAAGCCGCGCACCAGATAGATGAATTCTTTGTTGGCCTGGGCTTCGAGGCGCTCGCTCAGGGCTTTGGGGTCCTGGCCCAGCGCGGCGGCGAGTGCCGGCCACCTCTCTTTGGCCAGCTGCATTTCCTTGGCGTTGGCCCACAGCGTAGTAACCGGGGTACTCACGGCCAACGGCTCGCCGTTACGGTCGGTGATCAGACCACGGTGAGCCGGAATAGGAATGTGACGAACGCTGCGCGCATCGCCCTGACCTTTTAGGAAGTCACGATCGACCACTTGCAGGTCGATGATGCGCCAGCAGATTGCGGCGACCATGATGCCGAGCAAACCCAGCACCACGCGGAACCGCCAAGGGAAGAGTGCACCTTCGATTTTCATCATGGCGCCACCATCCGTACTTCAGCGGCACCAGGGATGCGCATTTTCAGTTGTTCGGTGGCCAGCACTTCGATACGGCTATGGGCGGTCCAGGTGCTCTGTTCGAGAATCAACCGGCCCCACTCGGCCTGCGCCTTGTCACGCACGCTCAACTCGTTGTACAGCGAGTTCAACAGCTGGCGGTTCCAGTGGGCGCTGTAGGAAACGCCGATGGCAGACACGAGCACGCCGATGAACAGCAGCATCATGAAAAAGCTTCCGCCGGGAAGTGGCTTGGCGAAAAGCTTGCTCACCGCAGCTTCTCCGCGACGCGCATGATGGCGCTACGAGAACGTGGGTTGGCTTTGAGTTCGGCCTCGGAGGCGGACTGCGCTTTGCCATGGACTTTGATTTTCGGTTCGAAAGCGACGTGACGAACCGGCAGGTTGCGCGGCAGGTTGTCGGCTTCGCCTTTCACCAGCTTGCGCATGAACAGTTTGACGATGCGGTCTTCCAGGGAATGGAAGCTGATGACCACCAGGCGACCGCCGATTTCCAGGCTTTCCAGCGCCGCTTCGAGGCCGGCCTCCAGATCGCCCAGTTCGTTATTGACGTGAATACGCAGGCCCTGGAACGCGCGGGTGGCCGGGTTCTTGCCCTTTTCCCACGCCGGATTGGCGACTTTCAGGACTTCGGCCAGGTCGGCAGTGCGCTCGAACGGCTTGATGTCGCGGCGCTCGGCCACGGCACGGGCCATGCGGCCGGAGAAACGTTCTTCGCCGTATTCCTTGAACACCCGGGCGATTTCTTCCACCGGCGCGGTGTTGACGAATTCGGCCGCACTGATCCCGCGGGACGGGTCCATGCGCATGTCCAACGGGCCATCGTTGAGGAAACTGAAGCCGCGTTCAGGGTCGTCGAGCTGCGGCGACGACACGCCGAGGTCAAGCAAAACACCGCTGACCTTGCCGGCCAGACCGCGTTCGGCCACTTCCGACCCCAGCTCGGCAAAGCTGCGCTGCACAACGACAAAGCGGCCGTCTTCGGCCGCTAGCGTTTGCCCGGTGGCAATCGCTTGAGGATCCTTGTCAAATCCGAGCACCCGGCCATCGGGGCCGAGCTGGCTGAGGATCAACCGGCTATGTCCGCCGCGTCCGAACGTGCCGTCCAGATAGCAGCCATCAGGACGTACGGCGAGAGCCTCCACGGCTTCGTCGAGCAGTACGGTGATGTGGTTAAAGCCGCTATCAATAGTCACAGGATCAAATCACGCAGTTCATCAGGCATGGCGCCCGGTTGTTGAATAGCAGCCAGGTCAGCGGCAGAAACCGCATCCCAGGCATCCTCGTCCCATAATTGGAACTTGTTCAGTTGGCCCACCAACATTGCGCGCTTATCCAACTTGGCATATTCACGCAGACGCGGCGGAACCAGAAAACGACCACTACCATCGAGTTCGAGGTCGACGGCATTACCAATCAGCAAACGTTGCAGGCGGCGGTTCTCTTCGCGAAGCGAAGGCAGTGCGCGCAGTTTGGTTTCAATAATTTCCCACTCATCGAGGGGATAAACACACAAACACGGATCAACGGCATCGATTGTCACGATCAATTGACCGGAACTGCGCGAAACCAACTCGTCACGGTACCGGCTCGGCATAGCGAGACGGCCCTTTGCATCGAGACTGATTGCGTTAGCTCCGCGAAACACGTCTGCGTTTCTCCAATTTTTGGCGTTTTGAGCTCAAAAAACCCACTTCATGCCACTTTCCGCCACTTGCGCACACTATAGGAATGCGCCCACCACACCGTCAAGGCGCGGATTAAAGGAAAACCCTTACAGAACGGAGATTTAGGAGCGTAATAGCAGGGGTAACGAGAATCTGGCGTTTGTTTTTGACCAATAACTTGATTCAGCACGGATGGCTGCGCTCGAAAGTTAAAGTAGTTTGTTAAGAGTAAGATTTTTTCGGTATTACGACGGAGGGTCTGCTGGTGTTTAAGTACGGAGGGAAATCGGTGTCGCGGGGAGATTTGTAAAGTGCTGTCAGTACAGGCTAATGAATATCACAAAAGCCTGCCATCAGCACCTGCCTGATGATTCAGGCAGGGAAAGAAAAAGGTGGAGAGTCGATCTGTAAGCCGGGTTCTGTCTTGAACAGTCATTCGTCTACGATGGCCATCACTGGACATCTTTAGCAACCTACCCGGTCCCAGCGCGGGCCACGCCTTGGGACCCTATTTGGTCTTGCTCCAAGTGGGGTTTACCTAGCCACGAACTGTTGCCAGTCGCGCGGTGCGCTCTTACCGCACCTTTTCACCCTTACCGGCGCTTGAGCGCTTAGGCGGTTATTTTCTGTGGCACTTTCCGTAGGCTCACGCCTCCCAGGCATTACCTGGCACTTCGCCCTATGGAGCCCGGACTTTCCTCCCCCCCCTAATTTTCATAGAGGGCAGCGACTGTCCAATCGACTCTCCGGCGCGAAGGTTAACGGCAGAGCGCCCGAAGAACAAGCGCTAAACGCCTTTGGCCGCTCCTGCACGTCAGGTTTCTACTCGCTCTTCTGCTGATCCAGCGCGACTTGATACAGCACATTCTTGCGCTCGCCGGTAATTTGCGCCGCCAAGGCTGCCGCACGCTTGAGCGGCATTTCTTCGAGCAACAGATTGAGGATGCGCATGGCTTCGCTGCTGACCGCATCCTCCGTCTCCGGTGCCGACCAACCGGCCACCAGCACCACGCATTCACCGCGCTGCTGATTGCTGTCGGACTCGACGAATTCGCGCAACTCGGCCAGCGGCAGCCCCTTGAGCGTTTCGAAGGTTTTCGTGATTTCCCGGGCCAGCAACGCCGGACGCTCGCCGCCGAACACCAGCTCCATGTCTTGCAGACATTCAAGGATGCGGTGCGGAGCTTCGTAGAAAATCAGCGTACGCGGCTCTTCCTTGACCAATTCCAGGCGCGCCCGGCGCCCCACGGCCTTGGCCGGCAGGAAGCCTTCGAAGATAAAGCGATCCGACGGCAGACCCGCCGCCGACAGCGCTGCAATCAAGGCACAGGCGCCCGGCACCGGCACAACATTGATCCCCGCCGCACGCGCCTGGCGCACCAGGTGATAACCCGGATCGGAAATCAGCGGCGTCCCGGCATCAGAGATCAACGCCACATCGTCGCCGGCCAGCAGGCGCGTAATAAAACGGCTACCTTCATCGCGCTCATTATGCTCATGGCAGGCTGCCAGCGGCGTCGGGATACCGAAGTGCTGCATCAAACGCTGAGAGTGACGCGTGTCTTCGGCGGCAATCAATGCCACCTCACGCAGGATTTTCAGCGCACGGGCGCTGATGTCGTCCAGGTTGCCGATGGGCGTCGCCACCACATAAAGCGAGCCAGCAGCGGAATTCAAAGCACCTGGAGCAGTCAAAGCGCACACCTCATGATCGGTAAAAGTCGCCATTGTAACGCGTAGAGACACTTGCGATACGCGCAAGCCACCCTCGGTTTTGCGACCTTTTGTGCAGTTGCGCAACGTTTGCAGCAGTTAATTGACAGTTTCATGCCAGTAACATCGCGCCCCGGCCAGTGCTTGGGTACAATTCCACGCTTATTTGATCGAGTAACAGGAACACTACATGATCGCTTGCCTGCGGCTGTTCACTGCCCTCTGCCTCGCTGCCCTGCTGGCGGCTTGCGCCAGCACATCGTCATCCAGCCTTGGCGAACTTCCACGCACCCCGGATGCCAGTATCGAGCAACTGCTCGAAAAGGCCGCTCAAAGCAAAACGCCGGAACAAGCCGCGCTGTTTCGCCTGAGCGCGGTAGACCTGGCCTACCGCCAGGGCAACGCCGGCCAGTCCGCACAAATCCTGCAACAAGTGCCGGTGGAACAACTCAAGCCGGGCCAACAGGTCTTCGCCAGTACCCTGGCGGCTGAACTGGCCATGGTGCGCAATCAGCCAAAAGCGGCGTTGACGGCCTTGAGCCATCCGAGCCTGCAACGCCTGGGCGAACTGCCCGTCGAGCAACAGGTTCGCACCGGTACCGTTCACGCCCGCGCCCTGGAAGCCGATGGCCAGACCCTGGCCGCTGCACGGGAACGTATCTTTATCGCCCCGATGCTCGAAGGCGAGGCCGCCAGCAAGAACCATGAAGCGATCTGGACCCTGATCGCCTCGCTGCCGACCGATCAATTGCAGCCGACCACCACCGATGACCTCGGCGGCTGGATGAGCCTGGCCCTGGCGGTGAAAACCGCCGGCACCCTGGAACAGCAGCAAGCGGCGATCGACAACTGGCGCGCACAGAATCCAAAGCACCCGGCTGCGCTTCAACTGCCACTGCCACTGACCCAACTCAAGGAACTGGCCAGCCAGCCCCTGGGCAAAATCGCCGTGCTGCTACCTCAGACAGACGGCCCGCTGGCGGCGGCCAGCAAGGCACTGCGCGAAGGTATCGTGGCTGCTCACTATCAGGCGCAACAAGCCGGGCAGAAACCGCCAGCCATCGTATTTTATGACAGCTCGCCCATGACCACGGTGCCGCCACGGATGTCGCTGGACGAGTTCTATCGCAAGGCCCAGGCCGACGGCGTGCAATTGGTCATCGGCCCGCTGGAGAAGCCGCTGGTCAAACAGCTCAGCCTTCGCCCGCAATTGCCTATCACCACTCTGGCGCTGAATTACAGCGAAGGTGAACAAGGACCGGCCCAGCTGTTCCAGTTCGGCCTCGCTGCTGAAGACGAAGCCCGCGAAGTGTCCCGCCGCGCTCGTGCCGACGGCCTGCATCGCGCCGCCGCCATGGTGCCGAAAGGTGAATGGGGCGACCGCGTATTGAAGGCGTTCAGTCAGGACTGGCAGGCGAATGGCGGTAGCATCGTCGCCGTCGAGCACATTGACCAGCCGGTACAACTGGCGCAACAGATTGCCGACATGTTCCAACTGCGTCAGAGCGAAGGCCGCGCCAAGGCCTTGCAGAGCACCGTAGGCTCGCAAGTCGCCGCACAACCTTCCCGTCGTCAGGACATCGAGTTCATCTTCCTTGCGGCCTCCCCGAAACAGGCGCAACAGATCAAACCGACCCTGAACTTCCAGTACGCCGGTGATGTGCCTGTTTATGCGACCTCCAATGTGTTCAGTGCCAGCGGCGACGTAAACGAGTACAACGACATGAACGGCGTTCGCTTCTGCGAAACCCCGTGGTTGCTGGACGTCAATGACCCACTGCGCAAACAAGTGACTGCACAATGGCCACAGGCCGGTACCAGCCTCGGCCGCTTGTTCGCGATGGGTGTTGACGCTTATCGCCTGGCACCGCGCCTGGGACAGCTCAAGACCTTGCCGGACAGCCGCATCGAAGGTCAGTCGGGCAGCCTGGGCATGACCCAGAACCAACGCGTGGTTCGCCAAATGCCGTGGGCACAGTTCGTCAATGGCCAGGTTCAACGCCTGCCGGACACCCCGCGCTGATGCCTGACCGGTCACGCCAGCAAAGCGGCAAAGATGCCGAGCGCCATGCGCTCGAGCATCTTCAACAACAGGGTCTGCGCCTGCTGGCGCAGAACTGGTTGTGCAAACGCGGCGAGCTTGATCTGGTCATGCTTGATGGCGATACAGTAGTATTCGTTGAAGTCCGCTACAGAAAAAACACTCAATGGGGTGGCGCGCTCGATAGCATCGATGGGCGCAAACGGCAGAAACTGATTTTCGCCGCGCAGTATTTTCTTCAGCGCGAGTCGCGTTGGGCCAATTCCCCTTGCCGCTTCGACGTGGTTGCCATCGACAGCCACCTGGATCAGCTGAACTGGCTGCAGAATGCCTTCGACAGCTGATGGCTTGCACCTCGAACCGGACACTTTCACCCAACATTTTTGCTCTTTGCTTTGCGGGCTGCACATTCATGTGCCAAGTAGCCGCGCTAATTAAGGTCACACAGATGGACATGCAATCCCGAATTCGCCAGCTTTTTCAGGCCAGTATCGACACCAAGCAACAGGCGATGGACGTACTTGCACCGCACATCGAGCAAGCCAGCCAGGTGATGGTCAACGCCCTGTACGATGGCAAAATACTTTCCTGCGGTAACGGCGGTTCCGCCAGTGACGCCCAGCACTTCTCGTCGGAGCTGCTCAACCGCTTCGAACGTGAACGCCCGAGCCTGCCCGCCATCGCACTGACCACCGACAGCTCGACGATCACCTCAATCGCCAACGATTACAGCTACAACGAAATCTTCTCTAAACAGATCCATGCCCTTGGCCGACCGGGCGATGTATTGCTGGCGATTTCCACCAGCGGTAACTCGGCGAACATTATTCAAGCGATCCAGACCGCACATGATCGCGAAATGATTGTCGTAGCATTGACCGGTCGCGATGGCGGCGGCATGGCGTCTCTGCTTTTGCCTGAAGACGTCGAGATCCGCGTACCGGCCTATGTCACCGCACGTATTCAGGAAGTCCACCTGCTGACGATCCACTGCCTTTGCTACTTGATCGACAGCCAACTGTTCGGGAGTGAAGAATGACCCCTAATCGCCTAGGCCTTCTGGCCTTGACCCTATGCCTCGGCATCAGCGGCTGCACCTCGGTGGTTAAAGCCAGCCGCGAAGCACCGATTGAAGATGACCGCGGCACACGCACCTTCGGCAGTAAAATCGACGACTCCCTGATCGACACCAAGGTCGGCGTCAACGTCGCCAAGGCCGATCCGGCGCTGGATAACGACTCGCACATCGTCGTCACCAGCTTCAACGGCGTCGTGCTGCTGGCCGGGCAAACGCCCACCGCCGACCTCAAGGCCAAGGCCGAACAGGCCGCTTCCGCGGTCCAGCGCGTGAAGAAGGTGCATAACGAGCTGCAAGTCCTGCCGCCGTCCGGTTTCCTGGCCCGCCAGAACGACACTTGGCTGACCTCCAAGATCAAAACCCAGATGCTCACCGACCCGAACATCCCGGGCTCGCGCATCAAGGTCGTCACCGAAAATGGCATCGTCTATCTGCTGGGCTTGCTGACCAAGCAGGAAGCCGCTCAAGCCACCAACCTGGTGCAGAGCGTTTCCGGGGTGCAGAAGATTGTGAAGCTGTTTGAGTACATCGACTGATACCCACACCTGCCGACGATGGCGCTCGTGAGACCGCCATCGCCCGTAGGAGCAAAGCTTGCTCGCGATGGCGTACTTGAGATCGCCATCGCGAGCAAGCTTTGCTCCTACACGTAATAAAAAAGGCGATCCTTTCGGATCGCCTTTTTTATTACTTCACCACCTTCAAACTCGGTCGACCGCTGGGACGCGGCGGCTCGTTGTCGGGTGGCGGGACATCATCATCCGGCTCGATCTCTTCATCGTCTTCCATAGGCGATTCCAGATCGAACACCATGCCTTGGCCGTTTTCCCGGGCGTAAATGCCCAGGATCGAAGCGATAGGCACGAACAGGGTGTGTGGCACGCCACCGAAGCGCCCCTCGAAGCTGACCGCTTCGTTGTCCATGTGCAAATGACGCACGGCTGCCGGCGATACGTTCAGGACTATCTGACCGTCACTGGCGAAACCTTGAGGCACCTGCACCGACGGATATTCGGAATTGACCAGCATGTGCGGGGTGCAATCGTTATCAACAATCCACTCGTAGAGCGCGCGGACCAGATAAGGTCGACTGGAGTTCATAGCGGCTCCTTAAGCCTTAGCGCATATCGCGTTCGACACCAGACAGACTCGCCTGGAAAGCCTCACGCGCGAAAGAGCGCTCCATGTAATCAAGCAGCGGCTTGGCAGGCCGCGGCAGTTCAATACCCAAAATCGGCAATCGCCAGAGTATTGGCAATAGGCAGCAATCCACCAGACTTTGTTCCTCACTGAGGAAAAACGGCTTGTCGGCGAACAACGGCGACACGCCAGTCAGGCTTTCGCGCAGCTCTTTACGAGCGACGACGCGGGCGGCTTCCTTGGACTTGGGATCCAGGATCAGATCCACCAGCCCACACCAGTCACGCTGAATACGATGAATCAGCAGACGGCTGTTTGCACGCGCCACAGGATAAACCGGCAGTAAAGGCGGGTGCGGGTAACGCTCATCCAGATATTCCATCACCACGGTCGACTCCCACAACGCCAGGTCACGATCGACCAGGGTGGGCAAGCTGCCGTAAGGGTTCACTTCGATCAGTTTAGGCGGCTGGCGACCAGCTTCCACATAAATGATCTCGGCGCTGACACCCTTCTCTGCAAGTACGATGCGTACTCGGTGGGAATAGTGGTCGGCGGGGTCGGAGTAACAGGCCAACCGATTGGTCACGCCCATGGCGGTCCTCCTCGCTTGTTGAAATTATCGGAAGCGGAAAAACGCGCGCGCCCAGAGGACGCCTCCCGTAACGCCTGGCTCGCCAGACTCGTTACACCTTCAGAGACGCCCCTGGGCGCGCGCGATCAACAGCAATTGCTTACAGCTTTATCAATGGACGTCTTTCCAGTATTCACGCTTGAGCAAGTAAGCGAATACGAAGAAGAACGCCAGGTAGAGCAATACATAGGTACCGATGCGCTGATGTTGCAGCTTTACCGGGTTAGCCGAGTAAGCGAGGAAGGTTACCAGATTCTTGACCTTCTCATCGAACTGCTCTTCATTCAGCGCACCGCTCTTCGGCACGATGGTCAACTGATCGCACGCTTCATGAGTCAGCGGCGTACCGGTCAGCGGATCATACTGCTTCTTGCCGTCCTCGACGATTTGAACCTGTTTGCAGCCGACCACCTGACGACCTTGCAGGCCGACCAGGACGTTAGGCATGCCGACGTTCGGGAACACCTTGTTGTTCACGCCCCAGGGACGCGCAGGGTCTTCATAGAACGAACGCAGGTAACCGTAGAGCCAGTCAGTGCCACGAACGCGAGCCACCAGGGTCAGGTCCGGCGGTGCAGCACCGAACCAGGTCTTGGCGTCTGCTGGCTGCATGCCGATGCTCATGTGGTCGCCGATCTTGGCGCCGGTGAACACCAGGTTTTTCAGCATCAGATCGTGAGGAATCCCCAGGTCGTCGGCAACGCGCTCATAGCGCTGGAACTTGGCACTGTGGCAACCCATGCAATAGTTGGCAAACGTACGTGCGCCGTCCTGCATGGCCGCTTTATCGGAGACGTCGATATCGACCTTTTCCAGTTCAGGACCGTGTTCGGCCGCGAAGGAAAACACCGGCAAGGCCGCAAGAATCAATACAGCAAATAGCTTTTTCATCAGCCAGTCACCCTTTCCGGAACCGGTTTGGTCTTCTCGAGCCTGGTGTAGAACGGCATCAGAATGAAGTAGGCGAAGTACAGGAAGGTGCAAATCTGCGACACCAGTGTCCGCTCAGGGGTTGGGGCCAATACGCCCAGCACACCGAGAATCACGAAGCAGATGCAGAACACCCAAAGCCAGATCTTGCTCAGCCAGCCCTTGTAGCGCATGGACTTGACCGGACTGCGGTCGAGCCAAGGCAGCACGAACAGCATGGCAATCGAAGCACCCATGGCGATAACACCCATGAGCTTGTCCGGAATGGCCCGCAAGATGGCGTAGAACGGCGTGAAGTACCAGACCGGAGCGATGTGCTCTGGGGTCTTGAAGGCGTTCGCCACTTCAAAGTTCGGTTTCTCGAGGAAGTAACCGCCCATTTCAGGGAAGAAGAACACGATCGAGCAGAAGATGAACAGGAACACCACCACGCCGACGATATCTTTCACGGTGTAGTACGGATGGAAGGCAATGCCGTCCAGCGGTACGCCGTTTTCGTCTTTGAATTTCTTGATGTCCACGCCGTCCGGGTTGTTCGACCCGACTTCGTGCAGCGCCAGGACGTGCAACACCACCAGGCCGAGAATCACGATCGGCAGCGCCACAACGTGCAAGGCGAAGAAGCGGTTCAGGGTGATACCGGAAATCAGGTAGTCACCACGGATCCACTGGGTCAGGTCGTTGCCAATGACCGGGATCGCACCGAACAGCGAGATGATCACCTGGGCCCCCCAGTAGGACATCTGACCCCACGGCAGCAGGTAACCCATGAAGGCTTCCGCCATCAGCGCCAGGTAGATCAGCATGCCGAAGACCCACACCAGCTCACGAGGCTTCTGGTACGAACCGTAGAGCAAGCCACGGAACATGTGCAGATAGACCACGATGAAGAACGCCGAAGCGCCGGTGGAGTGCAGCAGACGCAGGATCGAGCCGTACTCGACGTCGCGCATGATGTATTCGACGGACGCAAACGCTTCTTCCGCCGACGGGGTGTAGCTCATGGTCAGCCAGACACCGGTGACGATCTGGTTGACCAGAACGAGCAGCGCGAGGGAACCAAAGAAATAGAAGAAGTTGAAGTTCTTCGGGGCGTAGTACTTGCTGAGATGGTCTTCCCACATTTTGGTCGCGGGAAAGCGCGCATCAACCCAATCCATGAACTTGCTCATCACGCTTTCTCCGTATCGACGCCGATGACAATGATCTCATCGGTCTCATAGGAATGCGGGGGAACTGGCAGGTTCAAAGGCGCAGGTTGCGACTTGTAGACGCGGCCAGCCAGATCGTAGTGGGAACCGTGGCAAGGGCAGAAATAACCACCTACCCAGTCCTTGCCCAGATCAGCAGGTGCCACTTCAGGACGGAAGGTCGGCGAGCAACCCAGGTGTGTGCAGATACCGATCAGCAGCAGGACCTCTGGCTTGATCGAACGCGTTTCTGGATCGACGTAGGTCGGTTGTGTCGAGTTCTTGGAGGTCGGGTCAGACAGCTGGCCCTCGATCTTTTTCAGATTCCCCAGGATTTCCGCGGTTCGGCGGACAATGAATACTGGCTGGCCGCGCCACTCAGCAATCATCTGCTGGCCTGGCTCGATTTTGCTGACATTCACTTTCACCGGTGCACCTGCGGCTTTCGCCTTGGCACTGGGAAACCATGACCCCACGAACGGGACCGCAGCCCCCACCGCTCCTGCAGCACCCACCACGGATGTGGCTGCTACCAAGAAGCGACGCCGGCCTGCATTCACGCCGTCATTGCTCATTCAGTCCTCTCCCATCAGCTTTGTGGCCTGTTAAATCAGGCATCTACTAAGTTAAATCTATGTACTTATAAAAATTTTGCCGAATGGTAATGAAAAGCCCCAATTCTGACAAGGTAATTACCCAAGGGCTCCACTGCCAAGCCTTGCAGTATAGGGGCTCTACGGCTGTGGCAAGTTGTCACAGCGCAATTCTTTGAGAAATCGCACGCACAAAAAAACGCCCAGCTCCGTGAGGAGATGGGCGTTCTTTTTGAACGTGGAAGCGAATTAACGCTTCGAGTACTGCGGACGCTTACGCGCTTTACGCAGACCAACTTTCTTACGTTCAACTTCGCGAGCATCGCGAGTAACGAAGCCAGCTTTGCGCAGAGCGCCACGCAGGGTTTCGTCGTACTGCATCAGTGCGCGAGTGATACCGTGGCGGATTGCGCCAGCTTGACCACTCACACCACCACCGATCACGGTGACGTAGATGTCGAATTTCTCGACAGTCTCAGTCAGTTCCAGCGGCTGACGAACTACCATGCGGGCAGTTTCGCGGCCGAAGAAATTTTCCAGGGTGCGGTTGTTGATGGAGATGTTACCAGTACCCGGACGCAGGAAAACGCGTGCGGTTGCGGTCTTGCGACGGCCAGTGCCGTAATTTTGAGTCGCCGACATAATGAACTATTCCGTTAAAACTTCAGTTCTTGGGGCTGCTGAGCAGCATGAGGGTGAGCAGCGCCCGCATAGACTTTCAGCTTGCGATACATGTCGCGACCCAGTGGGCCCTTCGGCAGCATACCTTTAACCGCGATCTCGATCGGGGATTCAGGCTTCTTGGCGATCAGTTTTTCGAAACTGATCGACTTGATGCCACCCGGGAAACCGGAGTGGGAGTAGTAGATTTTGTCGGTGGTTTTAGCACCGGTTACACGAACCTGCTCGGCATTGATAACGACGATGTAATCGCCGGTGTCAACGTGAGGAGTGTACTCAGCTTTATGCTTGCCACGCAGACGGCTCGCGATTTCGGTAGCCAGACGACCCAGGGTCTGACCAGCGGCGTCGACGACAAACCAGTCGCGCACAACTGTTTCTGGTTTTGCAGTAAAAGTTGTCATTCTTTAATAGCCTCAGGGGCCGCCCTGTAAATTAGACGGCGGATCTTACTGAATAGTGCGTGCTTTGACAAGTCAAAGGCAGCCGGATACAGACGCTATCGGGGGCTCGGGTCGGCGCGTCCGTTCAACGGCAAGATCTCTTCCGCAGGCGGCGCATCACTTCCACTGCATAAAGAGGTGGGCAATTATGCAGATTGCGAAAAAATATTCAACCTGCTTTTATGATTGTTTTGCCCAAGGAGCACCCGATGGATTATCGACAGCTAGGCCGAACCGATCTGAACGTGAGTGCAATCTGCCTCGGAACCATGACCTGGGGCGAGCAAAACAGCGAGGCTGAAGCCTTCGCCCAGATCGAACGAGCCAAAGGCGCCGGGATCAATTTCATCGACACCGCCGAAATGTACCCGGTGCCCCCCAAGGCCGACACCTACGCCACCACCGAGCGCTACATCGGCAATTACTTCAAGAGTCGCGGCGATCGTGCCGACTGGATCCTGGCCAGCAAGATCGCCGGCCCGGGCAACACCATCGACTACATCCGCGACAAAAACCTGCGCCACAACCGCCAGCACATCACCGAAGCCGTGGACGCCAGCCTCAAGCGCCTGCAGACCGACTACATCGATCTCTACCAACTGCACTGGCCGGAGCGCAGCACCAATTTCTTCGGTCAGTTGGGCTACAAGCACAAGATCGAAGCCAACCTGACGCCGCTGGAAGACACCCTCGAAGCACTCGACGAACAGGTCAAGGCCGGCAAGATCCGCCACATCGGCCTGTCCAATGAAACCCCGTGGGGCACCATGCGCTTCCTGGCCTTGGCCGAAGCCCGTGGCTGGCCGCGCGCCGTGTCGATCCAGAACCCGTACAACCTGCTGAACCGCAGCTTCGAAGTCGGCCTGGCGGAAATCGCCATTCGCGAACAGTGCGGCCTGCTGGCCTATTCGCCGCTGGCGTTCGGGTTCCTGTCAGGCAAGTACGAAGGTGGCGCCCGTCCGCCAAAAGGCCGCCTGAGCCTCTACAGCCGCTTCAGCCGCTATTTCAACCCGCAGTCGGAAGCAGCGTGCAGCCGTTACGTAGCCCTGGCCCGTGAACACGGCCTGGACCCGGCGCAAATGGCATTGGCTTTCGTAAACCAGCAGCCGTTCGTGACCAGCAACATCATCGGGGCGACGTCGCTTGAGCAGTTGGACAGCAACATCGCCAGTTTCGAGCTGAAGCTTTCCGACGAAGTGCTGGCGGGGATCGAGGCGATTCACAAGGATCACCCGAATCCTGCGCCGTAACCAACAGTGATCGTTCCCACGCTCCTGCGTGGGAATGCATCTCGTGACGCTCTGCGTCACATTCAACAGCTGAACGCGGAGCGTCCCCGGCGGCATTCCCACGCAGAGCGTGGGAACGATCACGCGGCATTACAGCGACCGCGCAATAATCTCCTTCATGATCTCGTTGGTGCCGGCATAGATCCGCTGCACCCGCGCATCCGCCCACGCCCGGGCCACCGGGTATTCCCACATGAACCCGTAGCCGCCATGCAACTGCACGCACTCGTCGAGCACCTTGCATTGCAGGTCGGTGCCCCAGTATTTCGCCATCGCTGCCGTCGGCACGTCCAGCTTGCCTTGCAGGTGCAGTTCCAGGCATTTGTCGACGAACACCCGGCCAATCTGAATCTCGGTGGCCATCTCCGCCAGTTTGAAGCGAGTGTTCTGAAAATCGGCAATCGCCTTGCCGAACGCCTTGCGTTCGCGGGTGTAGTCCAGTGTCCATTGCAGCGCTGCCTCGGCCGAAGCGAGTCCGCCGACAGCCACGGTGAGACGCTCTTGCGGCAATTCCTGCATCAAGTAAGCGAAGCCCATCCCGGCCTGCCCCAAGAGGTTTTCCTTCGGCACGCGTACATCCTGGAAGAACAATTCCGACGTGTCCTGAGCCTTCATTCCGACTTTTTCCAGGCGCTTGCCCTTGGCGAAGCCCGGCGTATTGGCTTCCACCAGAAACAGACTGGTGCCCTTCGCGCCCGCTTTCGGATCGGTCTTGGCGACGACAATCACCAGGTCCGCCAGAAAGCCGTTGGTGATGAAGGTTTTCGAGCCGTTGATCACGTATTCGTCACCGTCCAGCACGGCGGTGGTTTTCACCCCTTGCAGGTCGGAGCCGGCACCCGGCTCGGTCATGGCGATGGCCGTGACCATTTCGCCCGACACCAGTTTTGGCAGGTATTTGTGCTTCAGTGCTTCGCTGCCGTAATGCAGGATGTACGGCGCGACGATGTCTGAATGCAGGGAGAAACCGATCCCTGTGAGGCCGAGGCGGCCGACCTCTTCGATCACCACCGCGCTGTAGAGAAAGTCCGCACCCAACCCGCCATATTCTTCCGGCAGGTGCGAACAGAGCATCCCCGCCTCCCCCGCCTTGTTCCACAGCTGGCGGTCGATGTAGCCCTGTTTTTCCCATTGCCCATGGAACGGCACGGCCTCTTTTTCGAGGAACGTTCGCACGCTGTCGCGAAAAAGTTCGTGCTCGGAACTGAACAAGGTTCTGGGGATCATGGGGCACCTGTCGTTATTGTTGGAAGAAGTTGACCTTCAGAGCCTAAGCCGCGCTTGCGATACAGGACACTGGACACATCAGACAAAAAATAAGACGATCCAGCCGTCTGGTGACCACTTTCCCCTATAAGAATAAAGTTGAATTATGTCTAACCAAGTCTCCACGCCCCTGCGGCGCGTCAGCATCCTGGCTATCGACCGGGTTTTCGCTTCCACCCTTATGCAAGCCAAGGATTTCTTCCACCTGGCCAGCCTGCGCTACGGCAAACAACTGGGCCACGGCCTGACACCGGCGTTCGAAACGCGCCTGGTCAGCCCCGACGGCAAACCGGTGAACAGCTTCAGCGATGTGATCATGCCGGTGGACGGCGGCCTGGAAAACGCTGACATCATCATCCTCCCGGCCTTCTGGGACGATTTCGAAACACTGTGCAAACGTTATCCACAGGTGCTGCCGTGGCTGCGCGAACAACACGCCCGTGGCGCCGTGCTGTGCGGCGAAGCCACCGGGGTGTTCTGGCTGGCGGAAGCCGGGCTGCTCAATGGCAAGGAAGCGACCACCTACTGGCGTTTTTTCAACGCGTTTGCCGAGCGCTATCCGCAGGTTCAACTCAATCAGGACAAGCACCTGACCGACGCGGACAACCTGTATTGCGCCGGTGGTACGACCTCGGCGTGCGACCTCTATATCTACCTGATCGAACGCTTCTGCGGCGCCAACGTGGCCCAGGCCGTGGCCCGGGACATTCTCTACGAAGTGCAGCGCAGTTATGCGCCGGGGCGCATCGGTTTTGGCGGGCAGAAGTTGCATCAGGACGTGATCATCCTGCAGATCCAGCACTGGCTCGAAGAACACTTCGCCGACAAATTCCGCTTCGAAGACGTTGCCCGCGAACACGGCATGAGCATCCGCAACTTCATGCGCCGCTTCCAGACCGCCACCGGCGACAAGCCGCTGCATTACCTGCAACGCCTGCGCATCGAAACCGCCAAGGGCCTGCTGTCCGGCAGCCGCAAGAGCATCAAGACCATCAGTTATGAGGTCGGCTACGACGATGCGAGCTTCTTTGCGCGGCTGTTCCGCCAGCACACCGAATTGTCGCCGAACCAGTATCGGCAGCAATTTCAGCAAGCCGCATAAGCGTCCCGACCGATCGTTCCCACGCTCTGCGTAGGAATGCCGCCATGGACGCTCTGCGTGCGCTTCGGAATGTGACGCGGAGCGTCACGGGATGCATTCCCACGCAGAGCGTGGGAACGATCAGTATCGGCGCGCATAAAAAAGGGCCTGCAATGCAGGCCCTTTTTTATTTTCCGAAACGTCCTACGGCTTATGCGCCCGGGACAGGAATTCGTGGGACTGCATCTCCAACAGACGACTCAGCGTGCGCTGGAACTCAAAGTTCAAGCGACCGCCGGTGTACAGGTCTTTAAGCTCGACTTCTGCAGAAATGATCAGCTTCACGTTACGGTCGTAGAACTCGTCGACCATGTTGATAAAGCGTCGGGCGATGTCGTCGGTGGTGACGCTCATCTGCTCGACACCGCTGAGCAGCACGGCGTGGAAGATCTTGCCCAGTTCGATGTAATCGTTCTGGCTGCGCGGGCCGTCGCACAGTTCGCGGAAGTCGAACCAGGCCACGTCATCGCAGGTGCGCAAGGCACGGATTTCGCGGTTTTCGATCATCAGCACATCGTTTTCGGTGGCCGCGGTGCATTCCGGCGTCAAGGCTCGAAAGCTCTTGCGCAAGCTTTCCTGGGACGCTTCGTCCAGCGGGAAGTGGAACAATTCCGCTTGTTCGAGGTGGCGCAGACGGTAATCGACGCCGCTGTCGACGTTGACGATGTCGGTGTTCTGCTTGATCAGTGCAATCGCCGGCAGGAAGCGCGCACGTTGCAGGCCGTCCTTGTACAGGCCGTCCGGCACGATGTTCGACGTCGCGACCAGAGTCACGCCGTTCTTGAACAGCTCTTCCATCAGCGTGCCGAGGATC
This sequence comes from Pseudomonas sp. Emmai, assembly GCF_055179735.1. NCBI lineage: Bacteria > Pseudomonadati > Pseudomonadota > Gammaproteobacteria > Pseudomonadales > Pseudomonadaceae > Pseudomonas > Pseudomonas sp. Emmai. Next base: position 6,154,985 of record NZ_CM143685.1, read on the forward strand.
ATCGCGTCGGTGATGTCCGAGACGAAGAATTCATCGAAACAGATCACCCGGGCTTCGTCGGAGAAACGCTTGGCGATGATGGTCAGCGGGTTTTTCTCGCCACCGAGGGTCTTCATCTCTTCGTGCACGCGCTTCATGAAGCGGTGGAAGTGAGTGCGGACCTTTTCCTTGAACGGCAGGGCTTCGAAGAAGGTGTCGACCAGGTAGGTCTTGCCACGACCCACGCCGCCCCAGAAGTACAGGCCCTTGACCGGCGCCTGGTCTTTCTTGCCAAACAGTTTGCCGAACAGGCCCGGCTTGCTCTGCGAGGCCGCGACCAGGTCGTCGTACAGGCGCTGCAAATGACGCACCGCAGTTTCCTGGGCGGCGTCATGGAAGAATTCCGGGCGTTTCAGATCAGCTTGATATCGTTCTAGGGGCGTCATAATTCGTTAGCAAGGCAACAAAAACGGGCCGCCACTGTAGCGACGGCCCGTCAGAATGGCAATCAGCCCTTGGTCGGGCCGAGCCGCTGATTTATTCCTGAACCGGCGTCAACGCCACGCGCAGGGCGTCGATGGCAACGTCGCGAGCGGCGCTGTCGGCGAAGGTCGGGCTGTCGCCGACGCACTCGCCTTCCAGCCAGACGCTGAAGCTCAGGTCTTCGCTGCGCACGTCCAGCGGTTGGCCGGCTTGCAGCTGCTTGGTCACCTGACCAGCGGTTTTACCGTCGGCGAAGTTGCGTGACAGCAGCAATTGCTCGCCATCGGCCGCGAGCAGACGGAAGCGGAAACTGCCGTCGTCTTCACGAAAACTGACGAAACGCGCGGCTTTTGCGGCTTTTTTCTTGGTGGTCGCTGCAACTTGAGTCTGGGCGACAAAAGAACGCAGGCCGACCGCTTCGCGCAGTTCGTGGAGGAACGGCGTCGCCACCGAACGGGCCTTCTTGGCGCCGATCTGCAGCATGTCTTCGAGGTCTGCCGGACGTTCGATCAACTGGTGATAGCGCTCGCGGGACTCGCCCAGTTCGCTGTCCAGCAGTTGGAACAGACGATTCTTCGCCTCGCCCCAGCCCAGGCCCTGCAATAACTCGCTGCGGAACTCGTCGGACTGCGCCGGGGTGGCGAAGGCCTGGAACAAGGTGAACAGGTGCGAGTTGTCTGGATCTTTCGCTTCGCCCGGCGCGCGGGAGTCGGTGACGATCCGCGAAATCGCGTCCTTCATTTCCTTGGCGCTGCTGAACAACGGAATGGTGTTGTCGTAGCTCTTCGACATCTTGCGACCGTCGAGGCCTGGCAGCGTGGCGACGCTTTCTTCGATCAGCGCCTCGGGCATGGTGAAGAACTCTTTGCCCTGACCGAACAAATGGTTGAAACGCTGGCCGATGTCACGGGCCATTTCCACGTGCTGGATCTGGTCACGACCGACCGGCACCTTGTGGGCGTTGAACATCAGAATGTCGGCAGCCATCAGCACCGGGTAGCTGTACAAGCCCATGGTGATGCCGGCGTCCGGGTCTTCGCCGGTCTCGACGTTCTTGTCCACCGAGGCCTTGTAGGCGTGGGCGCGATTGAGCAGGCCCTTGGCGGCGACGCATGTCAGCAGCCAGGTCAGCTCGGGGATTTCCGGGATGTCGGACTGGCGATAGAAGGTCACGCGGTCCACATCCAGGCCACCGGCCAGCCAGGTCGCAGCGATTTCCAGACGCGAGCGCTGAATGCGCAGCGGGTCATCGCATTTGATCAGGGCGTGATAGTCGGCCAGGAAATAGAACGAATCGGCATTGCTGTCACGGCTGGCCAGGATCGCCGGGCGGATGGCGCCGGCGTAATTGCCCAGGTGCGGCGTGCCGGTGGTGGTGATGCCAGTGAGGATACGGGTACGAGTCGTCATGGGTAATCGCTTGTCAGACTGCAATCAATTCGAAAGACGCGGCAGGATCAGATCCTTGAGATCGGTCAGCTTGCCATGAAAAAAGTGTCCGCATTCTGCCACTTTCAGCAGCTCATGGGGGCGATCGAGTTTGTCGGACCATTCGTAAACAAGCTGCGGATCGATGACTTCATCGGTTTCCGGCTGGATCAGGGTCAGCTCGCCTTGCTGCGGCAGTTGATCCTGATCGCCCAGACGCATCACCGCCGGCGCGACCATGAACAGGTGCTTGAGCTGCTCACCCTTGGCTTCCAGACGTCCGCCGAGACTTGCTGCAACAAAACCGCCGAAGGAGAATCCGAACAGCGTCAGCGGCAACTCGGGGTGTTTGACTCGCAGCCATTCGGCCACTGCCTGGGCGTCGTCGACTTCGCCGGTGCCCATATCGTGGGTACCTTCGCTGGCACCGACGCCACGGTAGTTGAAACGTAAAGTAATCAAACCGGCGTCACGCGCAGTGCGCTGCAAGGTCGAGACGACTTTGTTGAGCATGGTGCCGCCCTGCACCGGGTTGGGATGACAGATCAGCGCCAGGCCGCGGGGCTGCTCGCTCTCCAGGTAAAGGGCTTCCAGTTGGCCGACCGGGCCATCAATCACTACAGGGGTTTCGCGCATAAGCAAGGAAGGAACTCCGTGACCTCGAATCGGGTCGACTCGTCTAGCAAATTGTCTGTGCCAATCTATTGCGAGTGAATCGCGGTATACAGCGCAGGTTCGAGCCGTTAACGTAAAGCAAAGCCGTTTATAGAGGAAGGACTCGTGGAACACTCGCTCTTAGTTTGGTTGTTGCCGACTCTTGCCCTGGTTGTGGGTGTCGCCGTTGGTTTCCTGATCGCTCGCCTGGTGCCGAATGCCGCTCCCAGCAGCACGCAACGTCAGCTGGATGACATTCAGGAACGTTTCGACAGTTATCAGAACGAGGTGGTTACTCACTTCAACAGCACGGCCTCGCTGGTCAAGAAACTGACTGCCAGCTATCAGGACGTGCAGGATCATCTCGCCGAGGGTGCCAACCGCCTGGCCCTGGACGAGCAGACTCGCCAACGACTGCTGGCCGCCCTGCACGCTGACGCAGCCGTGGCACCACGGGAACGCCTGACGCCGCCGCGCAATCAGGAGCCGCCTCGCGACTACGCGCCCAAAGCCCCGAACGCGCCGGGCATGCTCGATGAGCATTACGGCCTGAAGAAGTAATCAGGTTTCGCGCACTACAAAAAAGCCCGCCCGATCTGTTGAGGATCGGGCGGGCTTTTTTACGCCTGGGGTTCAGTCAGGCTATTACTGGTACTGCTGAACAGGCTGCCCCTGCTGCTGATACTGCTGGCCCGGAATTGCCTTCAGGTTGACCTCGACCCGACGGTTCTGCGCCCGGCCATTGACGTCACCGTTGCTGGCAATCGGGTTATCCGGCCCGGCACCGCGTGCCGACAGGTTGGCCCCGCTCACACCTTGGGAGGTCAGGTAAGTCGCCACGCTCTGGGCGCGACGCTGGGACAGGTCCATGTTGTGCTGGCGAGCACCCGTACTGTCGGTGTAGCCGACGATCTCGATCTGGTTCTGGCTGAATTCCTTGAGCGAGCCCGCCAGGTTGTTCAACGGCTGGTAGAAGCTTGAAGCGATGTTCGCCGAATCAGTGGCAAAGGTGATGTTACCCGGCATGATCAGCTTGATCTGATCGCCCTGGCGCTGCACCTCAACCCCGGTATTGGCCATGCTGGCCCGCAGCTTTTTCTCCTGCTGGTCGGCGTAGTAACCGTAACCGGCGGCGGAAGCCCCCACGACCGCAGCGCCAATCAACGCGCCTTTACCACGGTTATCGTGACCGATGGCGGCACCGGCCAACGCACCAGCCAAGGCGCCGAGGCCACCGTACTTGGCGGTTTTGCTCATGCCCTGGGAGCCGCTGTCGGCCTGTCCCTGGTTGTCATAAGGATTAGGTGAAGCGCAGCCGGACAACAGGGCCACAGCCGTTGCGACAATAATCAAACGCTGCTTGGTGAACATGAAGAGCTCCTACTTTTGCATTCTGTGGTGCAACGGGCCCAGGCATCGGCCTATGCGGGCGTTGGATCATTGGCGCGAGTAAAAATTCCACTGGTTACAATTCAGGCACGCACAAAAGGGTTCTCGCGCATCTCATCGCCCAGGCGCGTGTCCGGACCATGCCCGGTGACAACGATAGCTTCCTCGTCGAGGGTATACAGCCGTTGCTTGATCGAACGCACGATGGTCGCCTGATCGCCACCCCACAAATCCGTGCGCCCTACCCCGCGCTTGAACAGCGTGTCACCGGCAATCAGCAGCTTAGCTTCTGAAAACCAAAAGCTCATGGAACCTGGCGTATGCCCCGGCGTATGAAGCGCCACACCGCAACCGCAGGCCAGTTCTTCGTCATCGGCCAGCCAGCGATCCGGCGCTGGTACGGGCGTGTAAGGCACGCCGAACATTTGGCATTGCATCTCTAGATTGTCCCAGAGGAATTGATCTTCTTTGTGCAGGTGCAGGGTGGCGCCGGTTTTCTCTTTCAACTGACCGGAGGCGAGGAAGTGATCGAGGTGCGCGTGGGTGTGGATGATGCTGACCACCTTCAGGCCCAGGGCGTCGAGCCGGGCCAGGATCAACTCGTGATTGCCGCCGGGATCGACGACGATGGCTTTTTTAGTGATCGGGTCGCCGATGATGGTGCAGTTGCACTGCAAAGGGCCAACCGGAAAGGTTTCGCGGATAAGGGCTGTATTCGGGGTTTGCATGGGTTTGATCCTGATGCCAAGGCTGGGTAATGCAGTTGTGATCCGCAAAATTGATAGGTTATCCTCGCGCCGCGCCGATTTTGAAACAAGACGGCAGGAAGCCAATGCCCTTTCAATAGAACATGCACTCGTCGATAAAGTGTCCTTTTCTGTCTGCACCGCGCCGCAACATACCGTCCCTGCGAGGCGCCGACCTCCCCAGAGGGCATCCTGACGCGCTGGTTCAAACGACTCTTGAAGCGTTTTTTTGTAACGCTCAACTCAAAAGGATAATGCCATGCAAGACGACTATCTCTTTCGCCAGGAAGACCGCGCCGAAAACCCGGGTCTGAACCATGCCTGAGCAGCCGATCGACTTCACCTGTAAAACCGCCTGCGCTTTTTTGGCAGGACGCTCGCACCTCGAGACTCAAACGCCTTGCCTGGAGTATGTCGCGGCCAGAGCCTCGAACGAAGTGACCTGCATTTCATTGGCCGATGGCGCCGTCTCCCGTGCCCGATCCGATATTGGCGCCCAGGTAGCGGTCACCGCGACCCTGGGTTTTGTCTGCAAGAACTTTGAAAGCCTCTGGCAGAACATGGACAAACACAACGCGAAGGCAGCCCAGCGCCTGGTTAATCGCTGCCTTGACGCGTTCAGGCGCAAATCTGCAAAACTGGGCTGCGAGATCAGCGACCTGGCCTGCACCCTGTCGTTCGTCGCTTACTCAAAAGGCCGTTACCTGGCAGGCCACTTGGGTGACGGCATCATCGCGAGCGTTGATTCGGACGGTCAACTCCAGACCCTTTCTCCTCCAGAAAACGGCGAACTCGCCAACACCACGCTGTTTCTGACGGATCCCAAATCAGCGTCGCGGCTCAGGCTGTGCCGAGGGCAAATCGAAGCAACGGCGGGCTTTGCGATCATGAGCGATGGCTCAGCTGAAAGCCTCTATGACAAAGCCAGCGCCGTCCCCGCCCCGGCGATCCAGAAGCTGCTGGAGTGGAATGCGACGCTACCCAGAAAGAAAATCAAGGACGTGTTGGCCGACAACCTTCAACAGTCCATCGCCAGCAAAACCGCGGATGATTGCTCCATTGGCTTACTGTCGATCCTGAAACGCGATGGGCAACGTCAAGGCGTGGGTACTGGCGAGGCAACGTGAGCGATAACCTCCGACTCAAGACCCACCTTGTATCGGAGGTATTTCAAACGCCGACTACTGCAAGACACCCAACTCTTTCGCCCGGGCGACCGCTTGCGTGCGCCGCTCCACCCCGAGTTTGCTGTTGATATGGCTGGCATGGGTCTTCACGGTGTGGAGCGAAATAAACAGCTGATCGCTGATTTCCTGGTTCGAGCAGCCTTCGGCGATCAACCGCAGCACGGCCAGCTCGCGGTTGCTGAGGTTTTCCGCGCCTGGGGATAACTCCAACGCGGGACGCGCGGCGGTGACGGGCAGTTTCTCCAAAAGGTTTTGCGAAACAGCGGTCGACGCACCGAGCTGCAGTTGTCCACGCAACCAATCCGGATGCTCGGCCAACAACCCGTCGAACGGTTGCAGCACACCACCGGCCGCGGCTTCCAGTGCCTGGGCCAACGCCTTGCGGGCTTCGGGCTCGCGCCCGCCCGCCAGCAGCAACGTAATTTTCTGCGTCAGCGCCATCACGCTGAGCATCTGTCGACCCGATTGTTGCCCATGCTCGAGCAGCGCATTCAATCGCCCTTCCGCCAGCATCGGCTGGCCTTTGATCACGTCCAGCAAAGCTTGCTGCAATTCGATGTGCAGGGGCAGTTGCGGATGGAATTCCGGGGGGGCAGCGGCGCGTTCGCCGTTGTAGGTCTGGCCCAGGCGGGCGAGCCAGGCTTCGGCGAGGTCGGTGCGGCCCTGGGCCAGCCAGAGTTCGCATTTGACCAGAGTGATCATCGCCAGGTAGTAGATCGGCGGGACGTCCCAGATGTGCATCAGCCGTTCGGCTTCGGCCAGTTCGGCGAAGGCCTTGGCGAACTCGCCGCTGTTGCCCTCGAGCCGGGCGATCACACAGTGGCCGATCAACACGCTGATGTCGCGGCAGGCCCGGGCTTCGCCCAGACCGGCCTGCAAACGCAGTCGGGCGGCCTGAGGTTGCGAGCGCAGGGCCAGCAGAAAGCCTTCGTACAAGATCAGACGGGCGCGTACCGCATAGAGCCGTTGCGGCGACAAACCGTGCAGCCGTTGCAGACCCTGGCGGACCTCATCCAGCGAGCGCAGGATCTCCCCGCGCGCCTGCAACACCCGGGCGCGGTCGTAATGGGCCAAGGCCTCGAACAATGGATTGCCGACCCGTTGCGCCAACTCCAGGGACTCGCGATTCAAACCCCGGGCGCGCCACAGGTCGCCATCGGCAATGGCCAGGTTGGACAAGGTCGAGAGGCACATCAGGCGCTGGCCATAGCGCTTGGCCGGCAGGCTCTCCAGCGCTTCGGTGCAATAGAGCAGCGTCAGTTCACGATTGCCGCGCCCCCGGGCGATGATCCCGCTCAGGGCCAGCCATTGCGCCAGCATGGACTTCTGGGCTGTGGCCGACGGGGCTGGCAGGAAGCGACTCAGGTGATTGGCCAGTTCCTCGGCGGCATCCAGTTGGCACGCCAGCCCCAGCGCCCAACTGTAGAGCACGATCAACCGAGGCGTGCTGATCAGCAGGCTGTCGGGCAAGTCCATTTTCCAGCGCAACAGCATGCCGACGTTTTGCTCGGCCAGCAGTTGTTCTTCCGACAGGTTTTGCACCAGGTTCGCCGCGACATCCAGATGCCCGGCACGCAAGGCCTGCTCCACCGCTTCATCGAGCAAGCCCTGGGCGTTGAACCAGCGGCAGGCGCGCAAATGCAGGCTCGCGGCCGGCACCAAAGCCTGGGTCTTGGGCCGCGTGCGCAGCAAGTCGGAAAACAGGTGGTGATAGCGATACCAGTGACCATGCTCATCCAGCGGCACCAGAAACACTTGATGGGCCAACAGGAAACCCAGGATTTCAGCGCTGTCATGGGCCTCGCGCACCGCGTCGCACAGCTCGCTGCAAAAACGCTCCTGGGGCGCTGTGTCATAGAGGAAGGCCTGCACCTCGGCCGGCAAACAGTCGATGACTTCTTCCAGCAGGTAATCGCGGATCAGCCCTTCCCCGCCATGCAGCGACTGCGGTAACGCGCCATCGCTGCCCGCTTCGGAGGCCGCCAGCAACCAGAAACGCAGGCCCGCCACCCAGCCTTCACTGCGCTGGATCAGGTTTTCCAGGGCTTCGCCGCGCAACGAATTGCTGTGGCGATCGAGCAGGGTCAGGGCTTCGTCGTGGGTCAGGCGCAGGTCTTGCTCATGCAGTTCGAGCAGTTGCCGCGACAGGCGCAGCCGCGCCAGGTGCCAGTCCGGACGCTGGCGGCTGGTGACCATGACCAGCAGGCCATCGGGCAGGTGATTGAGGAAGAATTGCAGACAGCGATCGAGTACCGGGCCCTGGGCCAGGTGATAGTCATCCAGCACCAGCAACAGGGGCGTGATCGGCGACAGGTGCACGGCCAGCTCATCGAGCAAACCGTCCAGCCACTCCTCGAACGCAAAGGGTTGATGGCGCTGGCGCATTTTCAGCAGCCCGAGCGCCTTGCTGCCCAACTGCGGAAAGTAATCCTGGAGGCCTTCGAGCAGGCGCTCGAGGAAACGTCCCGGATCGTTGTCCCGCGGGCTCAGCCCCAGCCACAGGCTTTGCCAGTGCGCCGGCAAGCCCTGACAGAACTCCACCGCCAACGAACTCTTGCCAAACCCGGCCGGGGCACTGACCAACAACAATCGACCACCCAGCCCGGCACTCAGCCGCTCGCACAAGCGCGGCCGCAGCACATGGCCATCCGGCAGCGGCGGTCGGAAGAAACGCCCGTCCAGTGCCGCGACGGCAACGCTTGCAGGACCCGGAAGTGGGGACAGATCAGTCATGGCCGGCTCTTGTTTGAAATGCTGTTGGCGGCGTTACAGATGTCCGCAGACTAGCGGTAAACGAAGAGGTATTGAAGGTAGCTGCTACAAATGGCTACAAAAAGACCGTAGGAGCAAGGCTTGCCCGCGATTGGGGCTGGCGCGATGTATCGGGAATCATGCGGTGTTGGTACGGACGCCATCGCGAGCAAGCTTTGCTCCTACGGGGGCGTGGTGGGTCAGGCAAAAAAAAACGCCCCGAACCAGTCGGGGCGTTTTTCGAGGATGCGGCCTCTGTCTACAGCGTGTTAGCGAACACCATCCTGACGCAGTGCAGCCGGGGTGAAGTCGCTGGTGGTGGCGGTGAAGCCGAAGTCATACGCCGACTTCTCTTCGTTCTTCATGCCCAGGGCCAGGTAGCGACCCGATTGCAGGTCATACAGGGTTTCCAGGGCGTACCACGGCACTTGCTTGTCGTAGTAGTTCTCGGCGTGGGCTTCTGCCACGCGCCACAGCTGATTGCGACCGTCGTAATGGTCGATCACCGCTGCCTGCCAGGTGTCTTCGTCGATGTAGAAGTCACGTTTGGCATAGATGTGGCGCTGACCTTCCTTCAGGGTCGCCACCACATGCCAGACCCGGCGCAGCTCGTAACGAGCCAGGTCCTGGTTGATGTGGCCGGCCTTGATGATGTCGGTGTATTTCAGCTTCGGATCGTCGAGTTTGTAGCTGTCGGAGGCGATGTACATCTCTTTCTTGCCTTCGAGTTTCCAGTCGTAGCGATCCGGCGCACCGTTGTACATGTCCAGGTTGTCGGAGGTACGCAGGCCATCGGCGGCGGTACCCGGCCCGTCATAGGACACTTGCGGGGCGCGACGCACACGACGCTGACCGGCGTTGTAGACCCACGCCGAACGCGGTTCCTTCACCTGGTCGAGGGTTTCGTGCACCAGCAGCACACCACCGGCCAGACGTGCCGGCGCAGTCACTTTCTGCTTGAAGTAGAACAGGATGTTGCCCGGGTTTTTCGGGTCGTAGTCCTTCATCTTGTCGCGGAACACGAACTGATCCTGGAAGTACACCAGGCTGAACGAGCCGTTCGGTTGCGGCGTGGCCTGGGTCACCAGACGGGTCACGCTGCCGCCGCGATAGCGGGTGATGTGGTTCCAGATGACTTCGACGCCGCTCTTCGGAATCGGGAACGGCACGGCGGTTTCGAAGTTTTCCAGGCCATTGCCGCCGGACACCAGGTTGGTGTTGGTGGCGTTTTTCTTGATGGCGGCGAACACGTCATCCGGCACGGTAGCGCCGCGATGGGACGGGTAGACCGGCATCTTGAAGGTTTCCGGGTAGCGCTTGAACATCGCGTACTGGCCCGGGGCAAGCTTCTCTTTGTATTGGTCGACGTTCTGCGCAGTGATGGTGAACAGCGGTTTTTCACTGGCGTACGGGTCGGACAGGAAGCCCTTGCTGTCAACGCTGCCGGCATTCTTTGCCAGGGGTTTCCAGGCTGGAATGGAACCGTCGGCATTACCCGCCATTTCGGCGCCCATCGGCGTCAGGCTCTTGCCCAGTTTGTCCGCTTCCGCGGCAGGCACCGCGGCCATGACACTTGTCGCCAGCAGCGAAAGCCCCAGAACACCGGCGTGGAACAGACTCTTTGTTATTTTCATAGGTGTGTTCGTCCTGAAAAAGCAGTGCTTAGAAGTTCACGCCGAAGCTGAGCGCGACGAAGTCACGGTCATCCACGGTGGTGTACTTGCCATCAAAGAAATTGGTGTAGGCCAGGCTTGCGGTGTAGGTGTTCTGGTATTCGGCATCGACACCCAGGCTGACCGCTTTGCGACCTTCCTCGAAGTTGCCGCCAGGGCCAGGCGAGTAACCGCTGACGTCATGGGACCAGGCCACGTTCGGCTTGAGGTTCACCCCGGCAAACACGTCGTTGTATTCCCAGATGGCACGACCGCGGTAGCCCCACGAGGTGGCCGTGGTGAAGCCTCCGTTGGTGCAATTGCGGCTGCGGTTGTTCTGTGGCGAACCCGGGCCGGCGCCGTTGATGGTGCTGGCGTTGAGGATGTTGGCGCAGGTATCGGTGCCGCCGGTGGCGGGCAACTCACCCGGACCGTAGACCGGATCACGGCCGTAGCGGACATCGGACGTGCTTTCCAGGCCGCCGACGTGGGTCACGCCCACTTCGCCCACCAGGGTCAGACGGCTGGCGCCCATGACCTGGTCAAAGAAGTGCGTCAGGGTGGTCTGGAACTGGGTGATTTCCTTGCGGCGATAACCGTGCAGGTCCTGACCCGGTACGCCGGTCAGCAGGGACGCGTTGGACAACGCGCCACCGATAGGACGGACGCCGGCGAACAGGATGTCGGTGGAGTTCAGTTGCACCGGTGCGTTCGGACGGTAGCTCAGTTCACCGCTCCACGCCGTACCGGTAGGCAGGGTGGTGGAGAAGCTCAAACCGTACAGGCGGATGTCTTCCGGGTATTCGACGAAGTATTCCGAATTGCCTGCCACCAGCAGCGGTGCGAGTGCGGCGAACGGCCCTGGCAGCGCCCGTGCAGTGTTGTAGACCGACTGCGGGGCACCGGTGGCGCTGAAGATCGGCGCACGGCTGTGGTAGTTCATGAAGTAGGCGCCGAACTCGGTGTCGAGCGGGTCGAACATGTACTTCAGGGACGCGCCCCACTGGCCGCTGTCACGGGCGTCACGATCGCCACCGCGCTTGACCAGCACACCTTCTTCGTTGACGTCCACGCCATTGGCGGCCAATGGGCCCAACGCGATGGCTGGGATCTGCGAACGCTTGTTCAGCACGCGCAGGTTGCTGTCGCAACCGTCGGCAATGATGTCTGCCTGAGAGAAGAATGTGCCGCAGTTATCGACGACGGTCTGGTCCCACTCGAGCTGGTAGAACGCTTCGGCCGACAGGCTATCGGTCAGGCTCTGGGACACGTAGAACATGTTGACCGGAATCAGGCCTTCCTTGATCTCGGCGCCCGGACGACGGAACGCAGACACGTCGATCGGGTTGATCGAGTTGATGCCGCCGCCGATGAAGGTACTTTCACCCCAGCTCACGACCTGCTTGCCCAGACGCACGGAGCCCGGCTGATCGGCAATGGAGTAGTTGTGGTAGACGAAGGCGTCGAGGATCTGCCCACCGGCGGACTTGGCGCCTTCCTTGCGGTTGTTGTCGCTGATGTCCTTGAACTCGCGACTTTCGTCTTTCAGTTCAAAGTCGTACCAGTACTTGCCGCGGACGAAGACCCCGGTGTCGCCGTATTTCAATTCGAGGTCGTGGATGCCCTTGAAGATTTTCGAGAAGGTTTCCCCGCTCTTGAAGTTTGCGTGACCGTCATCGGACGTCTGGGACAGGCCATGGCCGCCGTTGTTGACGCCGATAAGGTTCTTGTTGGGACTCTGAGTAGACCAACTGGCACCGATCGACAGTGATGAGTCGAACTGACCTTCGATTTCACCGACGTTGAAACTGACGCCGAATGCAGGCCCGGCGAGCGAAGAGGCGATACTGACCGCCAGGGGCAGTTTCGCCCGGCGCCAGAACTGGTTTACTGATGTCATCGACGCTACTCCATGTGCATTATTGTTATGGCAGTGAGTACTTTTAAAAACGTTGTGGATGACCGAGAGCCAAGGCGTCCCGAATTCAATCCCAATGTGCATCGCCCCGTTTGTGCGTGTGCTCCGTTCTTAAAAATCCTTGAGCGGACTATAGCCAGCAGGTAGTACTGCTTGATCCCTCTAAAGTGTGATTTGCAGCTGCCGGCCACTCTGGAACAGTCCTTTCGCCAGTCCGACACATGTCGGCACGGCAAGGATGGCTGAAAATTCGGATTTCACAAGCCAAGCGCTTGCTTGGTGGGGCTGGCGTGCCCTTTCGGGCGCGCCAGGGAAGGTCAGAACACGCTCAAAGCGTCGAGAGGAAGGTGCTGTTGTTGGCCTGCCATTCGGTGATGTCGAGGCGGATGCGCTTCTTGTCGAGCTTGCCGACGCTGGTCTTGGGAATTTCAGTAACAAGGGCAATCTGGCTCGGGATGGCCCACTTGCTCAGATGCCCCAGCTCGACGAACGGCTTGAGGTGCTCCTTGAGTTCACGAGCCCCGATCTCATGCCCTTCGCGGATCACCAGCAGCGCAAACGGCCGCTCGCCCCACTGCGGATCGGCAATCCCCACCACTGCTACTTCACGTACCGCTACGTGACGGCTGATCAGGTCTTCGAGGTCCAGGGACGAGATCCACTCGCCGCCGGTCTTGATCACGTCCTTGATCCGGTCGCGAATGTCGATCACGCCCATGCTGTCCAGGGTCGCCACGTCGCCGGTGTGCAGCCAGCCGCCAGCCCAGAGCTCGGCGCCCTTCTGTGGTTCGTTGAAATAACCTTCGGTGAGCCACGGCGCGCGCAGCACCAGTTCGCCCTGGGTCTCGCCATCGGCGGGCAGGAAATTGCCGTCAGTGTCGACAATGGCCGCCTCTACCAGTGGCCCCGGCACGCCGGCCTTGATCCGATAGGTCGTGCGTTCGTCTTCGGTGCCGGCCATCAATTCGTCATTGAGGTGCGCGCAGGACACCAGCGGCCCGGTTTCCGACATGCCATAAGCAGCGGTCAATTGAATGCCCTTGGCCTTGGCGGCTTCGTACAGCGTGCGGTTGAGCGCACTGCCGCCGATGACGATTTTCCAGCCACCGAAATCAGTGTCTTGGGCGCCTTTGGCGTTGAGGACCATTTGCAGAATGGTCGGCACGCAGTGAGAGAAGGTGACTTTCTCTTTGCGCCACAACTCCACCAGGTATTCCGGGTCGTAGCGGCCGGGATAAACCTGCTTCAGCCCGAGCATCGTCGCCACATACGGCAAGCCCCAGGCGTGCACATGGAACATCGGCGTGATCGGCATATAGACGTCGTTGGTGCCCAGCAGCCGCACGCTGTCGATGGCGCCCATGATGGTCGACACGCCCATGGTGTGCAGCACCAGTTGCCGATGGGTGAAGTACACACCTTTGGGATTGCCGGTGGTGCCGGTGGTGTAGAAAGTGGTCGCGACCGAGTTTTCGTCGAAATCCTGGAAGTCGTACTGGGTGCTCGCAGCGGCCAGCAGTTGCTCGTATTCGCCGACAAGGTTCGGCAAATCGGCGGTTTTTTCTGGCAAGTCGGTCAGCAGCAGGGTTTTCTCAACCGTGGTCAGGTGCCCGGCGATGGCCTGGTACAGCCCCACAAACTCACTGTTGACCAGCACGAAGCGGTCCTCGGCGTGGTTCATGGTGTAGAGGATCTGTTCCGGCGACAGGCGCACGTTGATGGTGTGGATCACGGCGCCAATCATCGGGATGGCGAACATGCATTCCAGGTACCGATGACTGTCCCAGTCCATCACCGCCACGGTGTCCCCGGCCTTGACCCCGGCCGCCGTCAACACATTGGCCAGCCGTGCGACCCGTTCGATCAGGGTCGGATAGCTGTAGCGCAGCTGGTCGCGGTAAATGATCTCGCGGGTTTTCTCGTAACGAGCGCCGGACATCAGCAGTCGTTTGATCAGCAACGGATACTGGTAGGCGCCTTCGGCGGGCGGGATAACGCGAGTCTGCAACATAAGAATCCCTTTTCTGACTACACGGTCTTGGCTTGGAAGATAAGCACTCTAGAGCCCTTATACGCCAACCAAATCAGCCAAAGGTATGATTTGCAGAACCGTACAAATGCTAGCTTTGCGCCAGCATTTGGTAGGATCCGCGTTTGATCAATGCATCTCGGTGAACGCGAGTTTCACGCCGATGGCGATCAGCACCGCGCCCATGGTCCGGTCGAACCAGTGGCCCATGCGGGCGAAACCGGCGCGAACCCGTTGTTGGCTGAATAACCTGGCCACCAGGCAGAACCACAACGCCGTGGCGAACGCGAGGTAGATCCCGTAGCTGGCCTGCACGACCAGTGGCGTGTGCGGGTTGATCACCACGGTGAACAGCGACAGGAAGAACAGCGTGGCCTTGGGGTTCAGGCCATTGGTGACGAAGCCCGAAGTAAACGCGCCACGGGCGGTACGCTCGCCGACTTCCTTGTGCAGGTCGTCCGACACCGGTTTGGCCGGTTGTGCCCGCAATGCCTTGAAGCCGATGTACAACAAGTAGGCGGCCGCCGCCCATTTCAAGGCGTTGAACAGCACAATCGACTGGGACACGATCAGGCCGATGCCGAGCAGCGAATAACCGACGTGCAGGAAAATCGCCGTGCCCACACCCAGCGCGGTCCAGGTCCCGGCGCGGCGACCGTGGGTCACGCTCTCACGCACCACCACGGCAAAGTCCGGGCCGGGACTGGCGACGGCCAGCAGGTGAATCAGGGCGACGGTCAAGAATTCTGTCCAGTACATGGGGGGCTCCTTGGGGAAACTTGGTCGAAAAATAGCGCGAGCAAACTCAATTTCTATGGCTTGCATCACACCTGTGGCGAGGGAGCTTGCTCCCGTTCGGCTGCGAAGCAGTCGTAAAACCGGAAAACGCGGTCCGCCTGATAAAACTCGGCTGCCTGGGTTGGGGCTGCTACGCAGCCCAGCGGGAGCAAGCTCCCTCGCCACAGGTACCGCACCGGCCTTTAAAGTGGCTTGGGGGCGATGAGTAACCATTTGTTTCATCTGGTAGGCTCGGCAGATTACGCCTTCAGTTCATTGCACAAAAGGTACAGTTGATGACGAACACTCGCCGCGCCGTTTTCCTCGACCACCCGTCCCTGGACCTGGGCGACCTCGACCTGACGCCATTGCGCGATTGCTTCAGCGACTTGCAGTTGTTCGCCCAGACCACGCCGGATCAGGTGATCGAGCGCCTCAAGGGCGCCACCGTGGCCATCAGCAACAAGATCCTGATCGACGCCGCCGCCATCGCCGCCAGCCCCGAACTCAAGCTGATCCTGATCACCGCCACCGGCACCAATAACGTCGACCTGGCCGCCGCCCGCGCCCACGGGATCACCGTGTGCAACTGCCAGGGTTACGGCACGCCGTCGGTGGCCCAGCACACGATCATGCTGTTGCTGAACCTCGCAACACGCCTGGCCGATTACCAGAAAGCCGTCGGCGAAGGGCGCTGGCAGCAGGCCAAACAGTTCTGCCTGCTGGATTACCCGATCGTCGAACTGGAAGGCAAAACCCTCGGCCTGCTCGGTCACGGCGAACTGGGCGGCGCCGTCGCGCGATTGGCCGAAGCCTTCGGCATGCGCGTGTTGCTGGGGCAGATTCCCGGCCGCCCTGCCCGCCCGGATCGCTTGCCGCTGGATGAACTGCTGCCGCAAATCGACGCCCTGACCCTGCACTGCCCGCTCAACGAACACACCCGGCACTTTATCGGCGCCCGTGAACTGGCTTCGATGAAACCGGGTGCCTTCGTGGTCAACACTGCCCGCGGTGGCTTGATCGACGAACAGGCCCTGGCCGACGCTTTACGCAACGGTCACCTGGGCGGCGCGGCCACGGACGTGCTGAGTGTCGAACCGCCGGTCAACGGCAACCCGTTGCTGGCCGCTGACATTCCCCGACTGATCGTCACACCGCACAACGCCTGGGGCAGTCGCGAGGCGCGGCAGCGCATCGTGGGCCAGTTGACCGAAAACACCCAGGCGTTCTTCAGCGGTAAGGCACTGCGGGTCGTCAGTTGATAAACTGCCGCACTTTTTTCAAGGAGCAGAGTATGGATCCGCGCAGTGAAGTACTGCTTCGTCAGGCCGAGTTATTCCAGGGTTCGGTGTTGCTGGCCGGTTTGCCCGCCGACGACTTGCTGGGCCGCCTGCCCGACGCCCATGGCTGGTGCTGGCATGCCGGCGATCAAGCAGCGCTGGACGCACGCTTCGCCGAGCGCAGCCACTTTGGTGTGAACGCACCGGAGCGTGAATTCGACACGGCGGTGGTGTTTCTGCCCAAGTCCAAGGACCTGACCGACTACATCCTCAACGCCCTCGCCTCCCGTTTGGCCGGGCGCGAGTTATACCTGGTCGGTGAAAAACGCAGCGGCATCGAAGGCGCGGCCAAGCAACTGAACCCGTTCGGCAAGCCGCGCAAGCTCGACAGCGCGCGGCATTGCCAACTGTGGCTGGTCACCGTGGCCAACGCGCCAGAAGCCAAATCCCTGGAAAGCCTGGCCCAGGAATACGAACTGCCCTTGGCCGAAGGGCCGCTGAAAGTCATCAGCCTGCCGGGGGTGTTCAGCCACGGTCGCCTGGATCGCGGCAGCGCGCTGTTGCTGGAGCATCTGGACAAGTTGCCCAGCGGCCATTTGCTCGATTTCGGTTGTGGCGCCGGGGTGCTGGGCGCGGCGGTCAAGCGTCGTTATCCGCACAACCAAGTCACTTTGTTGGACGTGGATGCGTTCGCCGCTGCCAGCAGTCGCCTGACATTGGCCGCCAACGGTCTGGAAGCCGAGGTAATTACCGGTGACGGGATCGATGCCGCGCCGATGGGGTTGAGCGCGATTTTGAGCAATCCGCCGTTCCATGTCGGGGTGCACACCGATTATTTTGCAACCGAGAACTTGCTGCGAAAAGCAGCCAAACATCTGAAAAACGGTGGCGAACTGCGCTTGGTTGCCAACAGCTTCCTGAAGTATCAACCGCTGATCGAAGAGCACCTGGGCGTGTGTGCGATCAAGGCAGAAGGACAGGGTTTCCGAATCTACCGGGCCAAACGCGGCTGATAAATAAGTGCTTGCCTAACGGATTTTGCCTAGGCAGAATCCGCTCCGTCCTAGGGGAGTAGTCTCCCACGAGCGCCATGCTCGTCCGGCATACGTCAACATACTTGGTCAACAGGCCATGGCGTATGCGACCCAAGCGTCCACACAGATGGTCGCCAGGGTTTGACAAGACCTATGACACGAACACCTTACCCGGGGCGGGAAGGCTGTACGTGTCATAGCCGTGTCGACCCGCCCCTTAGGAAAACCCTGATGCTGGATTCTCTTCTCGTTCCCACCGCAATCGTTGCCTTGGCCGAAATCGGCGACAAGACGCAACTGCTCGCGCTCATTCTCGCCGCTCGCTTTCGCAAACCCTGGCCGATCATCGCCGGCATCGTTGCCGCGACCCTGGCCAACCACGCGGCAGCCGGTGCGGTAGGCGCCTGGTTCGGCAGCTTCTTCTCGAATGCAACGCTGCACTGGATCCTCGCCGCCAGCTTTACCGCGACGGCGTTGTGGACCCTGGTGCCGGACAAGATGGACGACGACGAAGCCAGCACGGCGCGCAAGTTCGGCCCGTTCCTGACCACATTGATCGCGTTTTTCCTGGCAGAGATGGGCGACAAGACCCAGGTCGCTACGGTGATGCTCGCCGCGCAATACCCGGAACTGTGGCTGGTGATCATCGGCACCACCGCCGGGATGTTGATTGCCAACGTGCCGGTGGTACTGGCCGGTAACTTTGCGGCGGACAAACTGCCGTTGACATTGATCCGTCGACTGGCGGCGTCGGCGTTCTTCGTGCTGGCGATTGTGGCGGTGTACAAGGCAATGCAGAGCAGCGGGTGGGTATAAAAACAGCGGCAAGCTACACGTTATAAGCCCAAAGATTGAAGCAGAGCAGACCCGCCTGACTGATCGTTCCCATGCTCTGCGTGGGAATGCCGCCCTGGACGCTCCGCGTCCGTTTTTGGGGCGTGACGCAGAGCGTCACAGGATGCATTCCCACGCAGAGCGTGGGAACGATCAAAGCTACACGTTATAAGCCCAAAGATTGAAGCAGAGCAGACCCGCTTTGCTTCAAGCTTGCGGCTTGCAGCTTGCAGCTTACTGCTTACTGCTGTTGTAAAGCGGCATGACTTTCGGAATCGCTGCCTGCAACGAAGCAATCCGACTGGTCGACGCCGGGTGAGTGCTCATGAATTCAGGTGGCGAACCTTCCGACGCCTTGCTCATCTTGTTCCACAAGGTGATCGCTGCGTTCGGGTTGTAGCCAGCGCGGGCCGCCAGTTCCAGGCCGATCAGGTCGGCTTCGTTTTCATTGGCGCGGCTGTTCGGCAAGGTCATGCCGTAGTTGGCCACGGTGTCGGCCAGGGCCAGGCTGTCCTGCCCCAGACCGAACAAGGCACCGGCGCCCTGCTTGGCCATTTCCATGCCATAGGCCTTGGACATCGCTTCACGACCGTGCTCGCGCAGGGCGTGGGCGATTTCATGGCCCATGACCGCGGCGATTTCATCGTCGGTGAGTTTCAGGCTGTCGATCAGCCCGGTGTAGAAAATGATCTTGCCGCCAGGACCGCAGTTGGCGTTGAGCTCGTCGCTCTTGATCAGGTTGACTTCCCACTTCCACTGGGCCGAATCCGGACGGAAGTTCGGCGCCTGGGCAATCAGCCGGTTGGCAATGGCCTGGATGCGCTTGGCATCGGCACTGGTCTTGTCCAATACCCCTTTGCTCGTCGCCTCGCCTACTGTCTTCTGATAGGACTGGGCATACATCTGGTCGACTTCCTGGCTCGACAGCATGCTGAACATGTACTGCTTGCGCTCAACCCCGACGGCTCCGCCGCTGGTGGTGTTGACCGACTGACAACCGGCGAGCAACAGACCCGCGCTCAATGCACTTGCAACCAATGTCTTGTTCATCAATAGAGCTCCCTGAAAACATGCCGCGTATCGTAGGCGGTGAATTGTATCGGCGCCAGATACAACAGACGTGTAGCACAGACTTTTCCGACAATATTTTCTGCGCTGCCGAAAAAAATTCACAAACTCGCGCAGGCCACGCCCGCCACGCTTCATTTACGACCTCCAGCACGCCAAAACAGTCATTTCGCCACGCCCCCGCTCATGGACCCCGATGCCCCGGCCGATACAACAGCGCAGACGTCCTCTTGCGTGCGGAGCACCCATGAAATTCAAGTCGATCCAGTTTTCCGTAGCGGCCCTCGCCGGCGCCATCGTCCTCAGTGTCGTCGCGGCCCTGGTGCTGTACGCGCTGTTTTCCGGCGCCCGGACGCAAGACATGGTCCAGGAACGGACCCAGGCGCAGTTCGAACAAGTCATCGAGCAGCGCCTCACTTCCCTGGCGCAAACCCAGGTCAGCCAGATCCAGCGCGAGCTCGAAGCACCGCTGCTAATTGCCGGCGGCCTGGTGCGGGTCAACGAGCTGATCGGCACCCCGGGCGCCGATGGCCAACCCCAGGTGAACATCAGCCGTGAGCAGTTGATCAGCCTGATCAAGCAAAACGTCGCCAAGAACCCGAAGATCCTCGGCACCTACATCGGCTGGGAAAAAAACGCCCTGGACCATAACGATGTGGCCTACGTCGATACCAAGGTGGTCGGTATCGACGCCGCCAACGGACGTTTCCTGCCGTGGTGGTTCCGCAACGAGGACGGCAGCCTGGGCCTGGACAAACTGGTGGACGTCGACGACCAGAAAACCCTGTCCACCGGCGTGCGCGCCAGCGAGTACTACCTGTGCTCGAAAGAAACCAAGAAATCCTGCGTGATCGATCCGGCGCCCTACAAGGTCGGCGACAAAATCGTCATGCTCGCCTCCTTTATTGAACCGATCATGCTCAACGGCGCCTTCCAGGGCATCGTCGGCGCCGACCTGTCGGTGAACTTCATCCAGGAAATGCTCCTGGGCGCCAACCAGAAACTGTACGGCGGCTCGGGCGTGATGGCGCTGATCGGCGGCAATGGCCGGATCGTCGCCTACACCAAGGACCCGAGCAAATTCGGCGAGAAGGTCAGCGACATCCTCGACAGCCAGCAGATTGCCAACATGGCGAATCTCAAGCGCGGCGAAGTGACCTACACCGTCGACAAGGCCAATGGCCGGATCGAATTGTACCTGCCGTTCGGCATCGGCCAGACCGACGCCCGCTGGACCCTGATGCTGCAATTGCCGCTGAACGCGGTGATGGCCGACCTGCAAAAACTCCAGGGCGACCTGGATAAACAGCGCAAGTCCGACACCTTCGGCATGGCGATGGTCGGCTTGCTGATTGCGGGTATCGGCTTGCTGGTCATCTGGCTGGTGGGCCACGGCATCGCCCGTCCGCTCAAGCAAATGGTGGCCATGCTCGACGACATCGCCCAGGGCGAAGGCGATCTCACGCGCCGCCTGAGCAGCGACCGCGCCGACGAACTGGGCTCGATTGCCAAGGGCTTCAACACCTTCCTGGCCAAGTTGCAGGCGATGATCACCCAGGTGGTGACGTCGGTGCAGAGCGTCAGCGATTCATCGGAACACACCGCCGACATCGCCATCCGCACCAACATTGGCGTGCACAAGCAGATGGCCGAGATCGATCAGGTAGCCACGGCAGTACACGAAATGACCGCCACCGCCCAGGACGTAGCACGCAACGCCACATCGGCAGCGCAGGCGGCCAGCCATGCGGACAAAGCGGCAGCGCAAGGCATGCAGATCGTGCGCGACACCTCGAATTCGATTGGCGTGCTGGCGGTGGAAATCGGTAAAGCGGTGGCCGTGGTGCAGACCCTGGCCAAGGACAGTGAGAACATCAACGCGATCCTTACCGCGATTCGCGGGATTGCCGAGCAGACCAACCTGCTGGCCTTGAACGCCGCGATCGAAGCTGCGCGCGCCGGGGAACAGGGCCGTGGTTTTGCCGTGGTGGCCGATGAAGTGCGCAACCTGGCACAGAAGACCCAGAAGGCCACCGAAGAAATCCAGACCATGATCCAGCAACTGCAACAGGGCACCCGCGATGTGGTGCGGGTCATGGAAGACAGCCAGAACCGTACAGATGAAAGCGTGCAGCATGCGGCGAAAGCGGCTGAAGCGCTGGAGACGATTACTCAGGCGGTGTCGGTGATCAACGACATGAACACCCAGATCGCCAGCGCGGCCGAGGAACAGAGTGCGGTAGCGGATGACATCAACCGCAACGTGATCAACATCGGGCAAGTGGCCAACGAAGTGGCCGGCGGGGCGGATGAGTCGAGTGCGGCCAGTGCGGACCTGACCAAGTTGGCGGAACAGCAGCGGCGGTTGATCAATCAGTTCAAGGTCTGAGGTGATCGTTCATGATCGTTCCCACGCTCCGCGTGGGAATGAATCCCGTGACGCTCTGCGTCACAGTGGACGCGGAGCGTCCGTGGCTGCATTCCCACGCAGAGCGTGGGAGCGATCACTATCCCGGCGTCAAACACTCCGGCCCGTTGAGCTTCGGATCATTCACCAGATTCGCCAACACCCGCTCGCGCAACGCTGCGGGCTCACTGGCCAGCAATCCCTGCAACACATGCAAAGGCGTCTCGGGATCAAGCCACGCGGCCTGCCCCGCCTCATCGAGAATCAACGGCCGGCGCTGACTCGCCGCCGGCTGGGTGATCACCGCCGTGCTCAGCCATATCTGCTCCTGCACTGGATACGCCTCCCAGATCGCCGCGAAAAACAGCGCCGAGCCCTCCCCCGGTGTCAGCCAATAGGGGCGCTTGCGTTGGGTGCCGCGCCATTCGTAGAAACCATTGGCCGGCAACAGGCAACGGCGCTCGCGCAGGGCCTGGCGAAACATCGGCTGTTCGGCCACGGTTTCGGCCCGGGCATGGGCCGGGGTGCGGGACAAATCGGTCAGCCACGGCGGCGTCAGGCCCCAGCGGGCGCGAGCCAACTCACGCTGACCGTCGGCACCGGCACGCAGCATCAACACCGAATCGTTGGGGGAAATATTCCACTGGGCCTGCTGATCGGCGGGGAAGCCAGGCAGGGCCGCGAAGGCGGGGTTCCAGCGAAACAGGGCATAACGTCCACACATGGGGCAACACGACTCTTGATAAAACGACCGTCAGCCTAACAGACCAGCGTGCCGGGAAAACTTTCCGGTTCATCACCGGGCATCGGCAACGCGGCATTGTAGGCGGTGATCAGTTCCCGGGCGTACTCGGCCTGATCGTTATCCACGGACAAACCCAACAAACCGTAAATCGGCAATTCACCGCTGCCACCGAGCAAATCCCGCCCCACCAGATGCGCTTCGATGCCCTCGCTGGCGAGCATGCCTTGCAGCAACTCGCCTTCCATCAGGTTTTCCGGTTCGTAGATTCGCTGCATCGGGCGCCCCTTTCATTCGTTCTCGCTATGAACTTCGAGCAACCATTCCTGACCGTCGGTTTGCAGGACAAACGTGATCGGCCTGCAACACACCGGACAATCCTCGATATAGGTCTGATCGCCGCCGGACAAATCCAGCACGGCCTCGGCCTCTTCACCACAATACGGACATTCGTAGCGCTCGGTTTCCAGCATCGCGGTCTCCCAGGTGACTTGTGCGTATAATCGCCGGTCTATTTGCAGGGCTATTTTTGTCTGACTACCTTTTCAGACCGTGCCCCGTTGGTTTTCGATCAAAACCTTTACTTACCCTAGCCGTTTCTAACAAGAGAGCATGATGGGCGAATTCGATGCCATCCGACCTTACGACGACAGCGAAGTCCCAGCGGTGCTGGCGCGGCTGCTCGGCGACAAGGCGCTTCTAGATATCCTCATTCACTTTCGCTTCCCGCGTTATGCCGGTGCTTTCGGCTGGATGCTCAAACCTCTTATAGCTCATCGGCTGCGCCGTGAGTTCGCCGGCGTCAACTCGGTGGCCACTTTGCAGGACAAGGTCGAGGTGTACGTCGACCACACCATCGAGCGCGCCACCGACGGTGTCACCTACACCGGCGTCGAGCAGTTCAAATCCGGCAGCGCTTACCTGTTTATCGCCAATCACCGCGATATCGTGATGGACCCGGCCTTCGTCAACTATGCCGTGTACCACGCCGGCCTGCCGACCCCGCGCATCGCCATCGGTGACAACCTGCTGCAAAAGCCATTTGTCAGCGATCTGATGCGTCTGAACAAGAGCTTCATCGTGCACCGCTCGATCACCGGTCGCCGCGAGAAGATGGCGGCTTACCAGTTGCTGTCGGCCTACATCAACCACTCGATCCGCAACGACTGCGCCTCGATCTGGATCGCCCAGGCCGAAGGCCGGGCCAAGGATGGCGACGACCGTACCGAGTCGGCGATCCTCAAGATGTTTCACATGAGCCGCAAGGACGAGCCGTTCGGCGAGGTCATCCAGTCGCTGAACGTGACCCCGGTGTCGATCAGCTACGAATACGACCCGTGCGACCAGGCCAAGGCCCGCGAACTGTTCATCCGCGCCACTACTGGCAGCTACAGCAAAGTGCCGGGCGAGGACGATGTGAGCATCGCCAAGGGCATCACCGGCTACAAGGGCCGGGTCCACGTGAATTTCGCCGCGCCGATCACCGAGCTGTTCGACGACACCAAGCAATTGGCGATCGAGATGGACAAGCAGATCCTCGGCGGTTACCGGTTGTTCCCGGTGCACTACCTGGCTTATGCGCAGTGGAAGGATGCGGATCCGCAGCTTCAGGTGCCCAAAGCCGCCGAAGTGTTTGCGGCGGATGAACTGGCCAAGGCTCAGGAAGAATGGCAGCGCCGGCTGGAGGCTTGCCCTGAGGAACATCGTCCGTTCCTGGTGTTGCAATATGCGACGCCGGTGCGCAATCAGTATCGGGTGAAGGCTGGGTTGCCGCTTTAAGCAGCTTGACCGGACACGACAACGGCGCCTTCGGGGCGCCGTTTTTTTGGCCTTATACCAACTGTGGCGAGGGGGCTTGCCCCCGTTCGGCTGCGCAGCAGTCGCAAAATCGGTGCTTGCGGTGTGCCAGACTGAACGCGGTGACCTTTGGGGCTGCTTCGCAGCCCAACGGGGGCAAGCCCCCTCGCCACAGGTCTTGTGTCAGAGATTCAGAAGCGGGTACTGATCCACGACACGACCAACGCCACACCCAGGCAGGCAAACCCGAAGCGATAGAAAAACCGGTTCATGCGCTGGGTGGCGCCATCGAGCATCAACATCGCGTCATCGACACGACGGCTCTGGGCATGCGCCTCCAGCACCGCCAGCGCACGCTGTTCGCGGCGACGGGTAGCATGCAGCAGCCAGCAGCCGGGGAAGGCAATCAGCAAGGCCAGCAGGTTGATCAACTTGGCGGGATGGTTGGTGAACAACGAAATCAAATGCAACGACATCACGGACCTCGGGCAAAACTAACGTGGCAGACGTCGGACCGACGACCGCGGCGCGGATTCTACCGAAAGCGTGCGACAAATAACGAACCATTGGGCCGATTGCTGTCTTGTGTCACGGCGTCGTCATCTGAATACGCCAGTCTGTCGCCCCTCGAAACCGACACAGAGCACAGCATGCTGCACGCCGAAAACCAGGACCGCCTCTACCTTATCGCGCAAAGCGACGAACAGCAGAATCTCGTCGGCAGCCTCGCCTTCAACGTCCAGGACCGCCACTGGCTGGTGTATTGCGCCCTCGGCGGGCATCAACATGCGGACTTGCCGGAAACGGATCTGCTGACCGGGGTGAGTGTGCTGGATTTCTATTCCCAAGCCGCCTGACCCCACCGAACTTTTGTAGGAGCGAGGCTTGCCCGCGAAGGCGGCGGCACATTCAACATCAATGTTGACTGACACACCGCCTTCGCGGGCAAGTCGAATCGTCGCACCGCTCGCTCCTACATGGGTTTTTGTATTCGTCCACAGAAATCGGCGGACATGAAAAAGCCCGGGACCATCACTGGCACCGGGCTTTTTTGTCTCTCGCGAAAGGTTATTCGCCGAGAATCTGACCCACGGTCGGGTCCTTGAACAGACGCGTCAGGGCATCGCTCAACACATCGCTGACCAGCTTGGTGTTGGTTTCCTGATTCGGCGCCATGCCGAAACGCTGGTCCAGGGAAGCGCCGTAACGACCGCTGTAACGACGGTTGGCGTTCTGCACGTCGGAGCGGAAGGTCGCGCCGATGGTGGCTTCGGTCACGTACATGCCTTCTTTAGGCGACTGATATTTCAGCTCCGCCAGGGTCACGGTCAGTTGCGGCGCATTCATGCCATTGGACACCGGGGTGAAGCCCAGCAAGCGCACGGCCGCCTCGGCCTGGGCCTGCAACTTAGGCAGAATCTGCGCGCCCTGCACGGTGATCGCGCTGGTCTCGGGGTACAGACCGCCACGGGTGCCCAGGGTTGGCGATGGACGGCCGTCCACCACTCGCACCACAACCTGCTGGCCATGGCCAACCGGCGCCAACTGAGTGGTCAGCTTTGGCTCCGGGTTCAGTTGTTGCGGGCTGTGGGCGCAGCCAACCAGGGTCAAACTGGTCACAGTGATCAAACCGAACAACAGGCGTTGCAACATGCTCTTCTCTCCAGAATCAGGCACAAACAGGCCGGCAGTATAGCGGTGGGCCATCGTCGCGAACTAGGGTCTCGCAACGATTGTTGAAATCTCTGACAAACCCCGCACGAGCCGGTTCCTGTCACACACCTGTAACCGTCCATACACGTTGGCGTCACGGCCTGCTGGCAACCTTCACAGCAGTCACCCCACAAGGTACTCCGCCATGCGTTATCTGATCTCGTTGTTCGCGCCACGTCCGTTGCACCGCAGCTTCGCCCTGCTCGACCGCAATGGCCATTGCCAGGCGTTCAAGCAGTGCAGTCTCCAACCCATGGGTGATGGCTGGGTCGAAATCGAAGAAATCCGCCTCAACTGGTTGCACCATCCCCTGCCCCCGAGCGCCCGCGTGCGCCAGCATCAACCTCGTTCACGGGTACAGGCGCTGTTGTCCATCTGACCAGACGCCTAATAAAAGTCATTATTCACGACCATTTCCCTGCGTTTCTTAGATACAATCTCCCCCCGATTATAAGGACGTCTCCTGATCGGGCCTCGCAGCACCGTCAATGCCCCGGTATTGGCACCCCGCACCGCCCACAGAGAGCCGCCCACACAGATCGAGTGAAGCTGGCGCGCTTGCTGTTCCCTGAGCAAAACCCCCACTTTTCGCGAATCTGCAGAGCTGTCATTACGCTCGGTCACTGAGCTGTTTGCCCGTTTTGCCTGTCATGTATCCCATGGCGGCAATCCATCCGGGCACGGTGCCAGGCTGGGACAGCCCTTTTTTGAGGTTCACGTCTTCAAAAGAGCGTGAAAAAAACGGGTTTTCACAACTTCACAAGAGTGTGGCGAGCAAATGAATAGTTTTGCGTCTGAACATGCACCATTAGCGTCTGAAACAGCCCAACGACACAGGACCGGGTACGCCTCAAATACCGGAGCCTGAAGCCTGTCCGCTACGGATTTGGTTGCACAAACGGATGTCTCGACCATAAGTCGAATTGCCAGTCGTGTGCTGAAATGAGTTCATATCACTCATAGGCCCGGCCGGTAGCGTCCGTCGAAGTTGCGAAAAATTGCGAAGATTCGGACATGGCGACACTGCCATGGGTACCTGGGGCATCACTGACTCGCCCTGAACGCCTGGCAGCCATGCCGACAATTTGGTGCTGCAGATTTTGGAGACGCGTTAAATGGCGCATAACGAAGCAGTCGACGTAGTACTCGTAGGGGCCGGCATCATGAGTGCCACCCTCGCTGTACTGCTCAAAGAGCTCGACCCCGCGATCAAGCTGGAAGTCGTCGAGCTGATGGATTCGGGTGCCGCGGAGAGTTCCAACCCGTGGAACAACGCCGGGACCGGTCACGCCGGGCTGTGTGAGCTCAACTACACGCCGCAGGCCGCCGACGGCACCGTCGACATCAAGAAAGCCGTGCACATCAACACCCAGTTCGAAGTGTCGAAGCAGTTCTGGTCGTACCTGACCAAGAAAGGCACCTTCGGCTCGTGCAAGACCTTCATCAGCCCGGTGCCGCACCTGAGCTTCGTGCAAGGCGACAGCGGCGTGTCGTTCCTCAAGTCACGCTTCAACGTGCTGAGCAAGCACCACGCCTTTTCCGATATGGAATACACCGAAGACAAGGCCAAGAT
Organism: Pseudomonas sp. Emmai; assembly: GCF_055179735.1. Classification (NCBI taxonomy): domain Bacteria; kingdom Pseudomonadati; phylum Pseudomonadota; class Gammaproteobacteria; order Pseudomonadales; family Pseudomonadaceae; genus Pseudomonas; species Pseudomonas sp. Emmai. Next base: position 6,182,426 of record NZ_CM143685.1, read on the forward strand.
GGCCGAGTGGATGCCCCTGATGATGCCGGGCCGCTCGCCCGACGAAGTCCTGGCCGCCACCCGCGTGATGAACGGCACCGACGTCAACTTCGGCGCCCTGACCAATCAATTGCTCAAGCACCTGACCAGCGCACCGGATGCCCAGGTCAAGTACTGCAAGCGCGTCACCGGCCTGAAGCGTAACGCCAATGGCTGGACCGTCAGCATCAAGGACGTCAACAGCGGCAACACCCGTGAAGTCGACGCCAAATTCGTCTTCCTCGGCGCGGGCGGCGCGGCATTGCCGTTGCTGCAAGCGTCGGGCATCGAGGAAAGCAAAGGCTTCGGCGGCTTCCCGATCAGCGGCCAGTGGCTGCGTTGCGACAACCCGGAAGTGGTCAAGCACCACCAGGCCAAGGTCTACAGCCAGGCCGCCGTGGGTTCGCCGCCGATGTCGGTGCCGCACCTGGACACCCGCGTGGTCGATGGCAACAAGTCCCTGTTGTTTGGGCCATACGCCGGTTTCACCACCAAGTTCCTCAAGCACGGCTCCTTCATGGACCTGCCGCTGTCGGTTCGTGCCGGCAACATCGGCCCGATGCTGGCCGTGGCGAAAAACAACATGGACCTGACCAAGTACCTGGTCAGCGAAGTGATGCAGTCGATGGAGCAGCGCCTGGAATCCCTGCGTCGCTTCTACCCTGAGGCGAAAGCCGAAGACTGGCGCCTGGAAGTGGCCGGCCAACGGGTGCAGATCATCAAGAAAGACCCGAAAAAGGGCGGCGTTCTGCAGTTCGGTACCGAACTGGTCGCGGCCAAGGACGGTTCCCTTGCTGCATTGCTCGGCGCTTCCCCTGGTGCTTCGGTGACGGTTTCGATCATGCTTGAGCTGATCGAGAAGTGCTTCCCGAACAAAGCCTCCGGTGAATGGGCAGCCAAACTGGCGGAAATCTTCCCGGCTCGGGAAAAAGTCCTGGAAACCGACGCGGCGCTGTATCGCAAGATCAACGCGCACAACAACGTCGCGCTGGAACTGGTTGAAGCCAGTAACGAGACTGAAAGCTACGCTTGATTCGGTCCCACAAAAAACGCCCCGTTCTCAGTGAGAGCGGGGCGTTTTTTTATGCGTCTATCTGTAGGAGCATGGCTTGCCCGCGATGGCGTCCTTCAGAGCGCTATCGCGAGCAAGCTTTACTCCTACGGGCACAGGTGTCCGCGATTCAACCGCGAGCCTTGGCGATCAACTCGATGTACTCAGCCGCATTACGCTGATCCTTGATCACCGCAACAAAATCATTGCCATGCTCATCCTTGCCGTCCAGGTCAAACCCGGCCTCGACGAAAAACGTCAGGAAGCGCTCGAAGTCGTCGATGCGCAGGCCGCGATAGGCCTTGATCAGTTTGTGCAGGGACGGGGAAGTGGCGTCGACCGGTTCAAAATCGAGGAACAGTTTGATTTGCTCATCGCCGATCTCGTCACCAATCACTTGCTTCTTATCTTTACGCATTGCCGACTCCAGCTCGCAGACATTTCACGGGGCGGGCAGTTTACCCCTCGATTGAGGCCAGGCTCAACGCGAACGCACGCTGCCGGTGTGCAGATCGGCCCAGACATGGCCGTTGGCGTAACTGAGGAACTGGCAATACACCGTGTCGTTGCGCAGCAAATCGATCACCACCCGGTATTGAGCCAGCGGGTAGTAGAGCGTCAGGGTTTTGCTCTTCTCGTCGTAGATCGGCTTTTTCAGGCTTTTGCTTTCGCCATCGAAATTGACCATCACCTGGCTGATGGTCGCGCCCTTGTTCAGGGATTTGCCCTTGAGGCGGATCAGCAGCGGTGACGTCACCGGGATCGGTTGTTGGGTCGACTGGCGTTGGCTACCCACCACCACCGAATAATCGGTGACCTGCAGCAGTTGTTGCTGCTCCGGTTCGGCGTCGCGCAGGGTCAGGTCGTCCGGCGGCAGGAACTGCGCGTGCATCGGCGCCGGGGCGGCGACCAGAGGCAGGCTGAGGGTCAGCAACAGGGCGGCGCAGCTGCGGATCAAAAGGCTCATGACGGGCTCCGGAGGCGAGGCCGGGCACTTTATCACGGGAGCTGTAGGCGCAAAGCTTGCTTGCGATGACGTCGGCACATTCAAACGAACTGTGTCTGGAAAACCGCTATCGCGAGCAAGCTTTGCTCCTACAGAAAACCACCTTCGGGGTTTACATGCCTTTAACGGCAAAAATCCCATTGGCGTTGCGCCAGTAGCCTTTGTAGTCCATGCCATAACCGAAGATGTAACGGTCGATGCACGGCAGACCAACGAAATCGGCTTTCAGGTCCGGGCGAGCCTTGCGGTCGTGGTCCTTGTCGATCAGCACGGCGGTGTGCACTTTGCGCGCGCCGGCGTGTTTGCAGTAGTCGATGATCGCGCCCAGGGTGTGACCTTCATCGAGGATATCGTCGATGATCAGCACGTCGCGGTCGAGGAATGAGACTTCCGGCTTGGCTTTCCAGAACAGGTCGCCGCCGCTGGTTTCGTTGCGATAGCGGGTGGCGTGCAGGTAGGACGCTTCCAGCGGGAAGTGCAGATGGGTGAGCAGCTTGCCGGCGAAAATCAGGCCGCCGTTCATCACACAGAACACCACCGGGTTGGTCTCAGCCAGCTGTTCGTTGATGTGTGCACCGACGCGGGCGATGGCCGCCTCGACTTCAGCTTCGGTGTACAGGCAGTCAGCCTCTCGCATGATTTGACGGATATGCTCGAGATCAGCAGGCATGTCGCTCTCCAAGGGGTGGCGGATTCAGGAAAAGCGGGCAAAGGTACGCATCCCGCCCGGCCGAATCAAGCGTTTGTGGACTAACGTACCTTATGTCTATAGGACAACACCCTCGGATAGATTAATCTAGGCCGGTTTTTTTGCCCGCCGCCGGAGCTTTCCCCATGCCCATCCAAGAGATCCGCCATCCGCTGATCCGTCATAAACTTGGCCTTATGCGCCGCGCAGACATCAGCACCAAGAATTTCCGTGAGCTTGCTCAGGAAGTCGGTGCCCTGCTGACCTATGAAGCCACCAAAGACCTGCCGCTTGAAACCTACGATATCGAAGGTTGGGCCGGCACCGTGTCGGTCGAGAAAATCGCCGGCAAGAAAATCACCGTGGTGCCGATCCTGCGCGCCGGTATCGGCATGCTCGAAGGCGTGCTGAGCCTGATCCCGGGTGCCAAAGTCAGCGCCGTGGGCGTGGCCCGCAACGAAGAAACCCTGCAGGCCCACACCTACCTGGAAAAACTGGTTCCGGAAATCAACGAACGCCTGGCGATGATCATCGACCCGATGCTCGCCACCGGCAGTTCCATGGTCGCCACCATCGACCTGCTGAAAAAGGCCGGTTGCCGCGACATCCGCGCGATGGTGCTGGTTGCCGCCCCTGAAGGCATCGCTGCCGTCGAGAAGGCGCACCCGGACGTGATGATCTACACCGCCTCCATTGATGAACGTTTGAACGAGCACGGTTACATCATCCCGGGCCTGGGCGATGCCGGTGACAAGATCTTCGGCACCAAGCAGAAGGACGCTTGAGCATGCAGGAAGAGTTCAACGATCCGCTCTGGCGCACGGTGCTGTCGGGTGCACAGATGCTGTTCGTGGCGTTCGGCGCTCTGGTGTTGATGCCGCTGATTACCGGCCTTGATCCAAACGTGGCGCTGTTCACCGCCGGCCTGGGGACGATCCTGTTCCAGATCGTCACCGGGCGTCAGGTGCCGGTGTTCCTGGCGTCGAGTTTTGCCTTTATCACCCCGATCATTCTCGCCAAGGGCCAGTTCGGCCTCGCGGCGACCATGGGCGGCGTGATGGCGGCGGGTTTCGTCTACACCTTCCTGGGCCTTGCCGTGAAGATCAAAGGCACCGGGTTCATTGATCGTTTGCTGCCACCGGTGGTGATTGGTCCGGTGATCATCTCCATCGGCCTGGCCATGGCGCCGATTGCCGCCAACATGGCGATGGGCAAGGCGGGCGACGGCTCGGAGCTGATTCATTACCAGACCGCGATGCTGATCTCGATGCCGGCGCTGCTGACCACCCTGATCGTCGCGGTATTCGGTAAAGGCATTTTCCGCCTGGTGCCGATCATCTCCGGCGTGCTGGTCGGTTTTGGCATGGCGTTCTATTTCGGTGTCGTGGATACCGCAAAGATTGCCGCTGCCCCGTGGTTCGCGATTCCGCACTTCACCGCGCCGGAATTCAACTGGCAGGCGATTCTGTTTATCGTCCCGGTGGCGCTGGCCCCGGCCATCGAGCACATCGGCGGCGTGATTGCGGTCGGTAGCGTGACCGGTCGCGATTACCTGAAGAAACCCGGCCTGCACCGCACCCTGCTCGGCGATGGCATTGCCACCACCGCGGCCGGCCTGTTCGGCGGCCCGCCCAACACCACCTACGCCGAAGTGACGGGCGCGGTGATGCTGACCAAGAACTACAACCCGAAAATCATGACCTGGGCGGCGATCTTTGCCATCAGCCTGGCGTTTGTCGGCAAGTTCGGCGCATTGCTGCAAAGCATTCCGGTGCCGGTGATGGGCGGGATTCTGTGCCTGTTGTTCGGCTCGATTGCGGCGGTGGGCATGAACACGCTGATTCGCCACAAGATCGACCTGGGCGAGGCGCGTAACCTGGTGATTGTCTCGGTGACGTTGGTGTTCGGGATTGGCGGTGTGCTGGTCGGCACCGGCACCGGGCCAGACGACTTCGGCCTCAAAGGCATCGCGCTGTGCGCGGTGGTGGCGATTGCGCTGAACCTGTTGCTGCCGGGTAATGACAGCTGGAAGCACAAGAAGGCGGATGAGCCGTTGTTGTAACAGACGCCTCAATCCCTGTGGCGAGGGGGCTTGCTCCCGCTTGAGTGCGCAGCACTCACAAAATCTTCATTGACTGCAAGAATTTTGGGGCCGCTTCGCGACCCAGCGGGAGCAAGCTCCCTCGCCACAGTTTGTGTGATTAAAGGGCCAACGGCGCCCGCTCACACAACGCATTCAACGCCTTCGCCCACTGCGGGTCATCGTTGAGGCACGGCACCAGCACCAACTCCTCCCCTCCCGCTTCGCGGAACTGCTCCAGCCCACGATCCCCGATCTCTTCCAGGGTCTCGATGCAATCGGCGACGAACGCCGGGCACATCACCAGAATCCTCTTCGCGCCACTTTTGCCCAACTCGTCGAGGCGTGCTTCGGTGTAGGGTTCGATCCACTTCGCTCGCCCCAGACGCGACTGGAACGATACCGACCACTTGCCATCCGGCAAGCCCATGCGCTTGGCAAATTCGTCCGCCGTGCGCAGGCACTGGGCGCGGTAGCACGTCGCCAATACCGCCGGTGAGGCATTCTTGCAGCAGTGTTCGTTCTTGAAGCAATGCTGGCCGGTCGGGTCGAGCTTGGTCAGATGCCGTTCCGGCAAACCGTGGAAACTCAGCAGCAGGTGATCGTAATCCTGCTCCAGATACGGCCTGGCACTGGCCACCAGCGCATCGAGGTATTCCGGCTGATCGTAGAACGGTTGCAGAATCGAGAGCTGCACATCGAGCTTCTTCTCGCGCACCACCCGTTTGGCTTCCTCGATCACCGTGGTCACGGTGCTGTCGGCGAACTGTGGATAAAGGGGCGCGAGGGTGATGCGCTTGTGGCCCTGAGCGGTCAGTTGCAGCAGCTTCGATTCGATCGACGGCTCGCCATAACGCATCGCCAGCTCGACGGGGCCATGGGTCCATTGGGCGGTCATGGCCTGTTGCAGACGTTTGCTGAGCACCACCAGTGGCGAGCCCTCCTCCCACCAGATCGACGCGTAGGCGTGGGCCGACTGCTCCGGACGTTTGAACAGGATCAGCGACACCAGCAAGCGTCGCACCGGCCATGGCAGGTCGATCACATACGGGTCCATCAGAAATTGATTGAGGTAGCTGCGCACATCCGCCACCGAAGTGGAGGCCGGCGAGCCCAGGTTGACCAGAAGCAACGCGTGATCGGTCATGCAACGTCCTATTTCAGAGGCGGCTGGACAGATCGTCCAGGGCCGCGCGTAAATCAGTGAACTGGAACTTGAAACCCGCTTCCAGCAAGCGCGCCGGCACAGCCTTCTGGCCGCCCAGCAACAGCAACGACATCTCGCCCAGGCCGACCTTCAATGCCAGCGCCGGCATGGGCATGAACGCCGGGCGGTGCAACACGCTGCCCAGCGTCTTGGCGAATTCGCGATTGCGCACCGGTTTCGGCGCGCAGGCATTATATGGACCGCTGGCATCAATGCGATGCAGAAGAAAATCAATCAGGGCGATTTGATCCTTGATATGAATCCACGGCATCCACTGCCGACCGTTGCCGATCGGCCCGCCCAGCCCCAGTTTGAACGGCAGCAACAGCCGCGACAAAAAACCGCCCTCGGCCGACACCACCAACCCGGTGCGCACCAGGATCACCCGAATGCCCAAGGCCTCGGCACGCTGGGCGGTTTCCTCCCAGGCGATGCACAACTGGCTGGCGAAATCATCGATCACCGGCGGCGAGTCTTCAGTCAACTCGCGCTCGCCGCCATCGCCGTACCAACCCACCGCTGAGCCGGAGATCAGTATCTGAGGTTTTTGCTCGCGGGTTTCGAGCCAGGCCAGCAGGCTTTCGGTCAGGCTGATGCGGCTGCTCCACAACAGCGCCTTGCGCCGGGTCGTCCACCAACGATCACCTATCGGAGCGCCCGCCAGGTTGATGATGGCATCGAGCGGTTCCTCGCCGAGGTCTTCGAGACGGGCAATGCCGCGCGCTTGAGCACCGCAGATTTTCGCGACTTTTTCTGGAGAACGACTCCACACCGTCAGGCGATGCCCCTGACTTAACCAGTGACGGCAGAGCTGACGTCCTATCAAACCAGTACCGCCGGTCAGCAATATGTGCATGACTTCTTCCTCGCGTGGCGTTTTACCTTGATCACTAGTCTATTTTTATAAGCAGGGATCTTTGGTATCAGGCAGTGTCTGTGTTTAACAATAGGCCAAGCTGTCAGAACGAGAACGCTAAAAGTTATACCAAAAAACAATATTGTACAGGTTTAAACCACGGCGTAGTCTGTACAGAAAGGTAAACGAGGCCCCTATGACTGTACCTATCGCAATCATCGGCACCGGCATCGCCGGGCTCTCAGCCGCCCAGGCCCTGACGGAGGCCGGGCATGTCGTTCAACTTTTCGATAAAAGCCGTGGCAGCGGCGGACGCATGTCGAGCAAGCGCAGTGACGCCGGTGCTCTGGACATGGGTGCGCAGTATTTCACGGCCCGTGACCGACGCTTCGTCACCGAAGTGCAGCGCTGGCAAGCCAACGGCTGGGTCGCTGAATGGACGCCGCAGCTCTACACGTTCCAGGGCGGCCAGCTCAACCTGTCGCCGGATGAACAGACGCGCTGGGTCGGCACGCCGCGCATGAGCGCGATCACCCGCGCCCTGCTCGGCGACCTGGAAGTGCATTTCGCCTGCCGCATCACCGAGGTCTATCGCGGTGAAGAGCATTGGCATCTGCAGGACGCCGAAGGCTTCACCCATGGTCCGTTCAGTCACGTAGTGATTGCGACGCCGGCGCCTCAGGCCACCGCGCTGCTGGCCTCCGCGCCGAAGCTCGCGGGGGCTGCGGCCGGGGTCAAAATGGACCCGACCTGGGCCATCGCCCTCGCCTTCGACACCCCGCTGGATACGCCCATGGAAGGTTGCTTCGTGCAGGACAGCCCGCTCGACTGGCTGGCCCGCAACCGCAGCAAACCGGGGCGCGACAACACTTTGGACACTTGGGTGTTACACGCCACCAGCACCTGGAGCCGGCAACACATCGACCTGCCCAAGGAAGCCGTGATCGAGCAACTGCACGGGGCGTTCGCCGAGCTGCTGCACAGTGCGATGCCGGCGCCGACCTTCAGCCTTGCCCACCGCTGGCTCTATGCCCGCCCCGCCAGCAGCCATGAATGGGGCGTCTTGGCGGATGCCGACCTGGGCCTGTATGTGTGTGGCGACTGGTGCCTCTCCGGTCGGGTCGAAGGGGCCTGGCTCAGTGGCCAGGAAGCCGCCCGCCGCTTGCATGCGCACCTGCAGTGAACCGCCTCAATCCCGCTAAATTGCTGCTGTCGAAATGGACAGCAGCCCAACCGAAAAACCGCGAAAAACATTTTCTGGTGACGCAGCTGTTCCGCGATGAGGATGGCACGGTGCTGGAAGTTGAGTTGCAGGCGGTGTTGACCCAGCGCAGTGAGCGCATCGATTGGCAAACCTTGAAAGACAGCAACACTTGGCTGTTGGGCTGGAACTGATCGTTCCCGCGCTCCGCGTGGGAATGCCTCTGGGGACGCTCCGTGTCCAGTGACGCGAAGCGTCACGGGCTGCATTCCCACGCAGAGCGTGGGAACGATCGAGCCTCGAAAAAACCTATACAAATAATTTGACTTGTACAGCTTCGAATCTATGATGAAGATTATGTTGTACAGAGCCAACACTCTGTACAGGTTTAGATTCGAGGTGCTTCGATGTCCAACGCCACCGCCAAACCGAAAATAGCGATCAGCGCCTGCCTGATGGGCGCCGAGGTGCGCTTCAACGGCGGGCACAAGGAGTCGCGGCTGTGCAGTCGTACCCTCACTGACTATTTCGATTTCGTCCCGGTGTGCCCGGAAGTCGCGATTGGCCTCGGCATTCCCCGGGAGCCGATCCGGCTCGTGGGCGATCCCGACCGTCCCGAAGCTATCGGCACCGTCAATCCCGAGATCAACGTCACCCAACCCCTCGCCGCCTACGGCCAGCAAATGGCGGCCGAGCTGGGTGATATCTGCGGCTATATCTTCATGCAGAAATCGCCGTCCTGTGGGCTGCTGCGGGTCAAGGTCTACCACGCCAACGGCGCCCCGGTGGACGGCGGCGGTCGCGGCATCTACGCCCGGGCTTTTTGCGAACAGCATCCGGATTTGCCCGTGGAAGAAGACGGCCGGCTCAACGATCCGGTGCTGCGGGAAAATTTCCTCACCCGAGTCTTTGCCTACAGCGCCTGGCAGCAGTTGCTCCAGCAAGGCCTGACCCGCCGCGGCCTGATCGACTTTCACTCGCGCTACAAATACCTGCTGATGGCCCACAACCCGGTGCAGTACAAAACCCTCGGCAACCTGCTGGGCAACATGGGCCAGATCGATCCGAAAGCCCTCGGCCCGCGTTATTTCAGCGAGCTGATGGAGGCGCTGAAAAAATGCGCCACCCGCCGCACCCACACCAACGTCCTGCAACACATCAGCGGTTATCTCAAACAGGCCATCAGCGCTGAAGACAAGCAGGAAATGCAACACGTCATCGGCCAATACCGCCACGGCATCGTGCCGCTGGTGGTGCCGCTGACGTTGCTCAAGCACTTCTTTCGCCAACACCCGGATCCGTACATCGCGCAACAGGTTTACCTGCAACCGCACCCGGAAAACCTCAGCCTGCGAAATGCGATCTAAATGAAAAGCCCACTCGACACCAGTGCCAGCGAAGACCTCGGCGCCGACTTCAAGAAAGCCCTGGACGAAGGCTGGCTGCCGATTCGTGAAGTCGCGCGCCAGACCGGCGTCAACGCCATCACCCTGCGCGCCTGGGAACGGCGCTACGGCCTGATCGTGCCGCAACGTACACCCAAGGGCCATCGGTTGTTCTCGGCCGAGCATGTGCAACGGATCCTGACGATTCTGACCTGGCTCAATCGCGGCGTGGCCGTCAGCCAGGTCAAGCAACTGCTCGACACGCCACAGGCCTTTACCGAAACGGTGGAAAACGACTGGCAGTTGTTGCGCAACACGCTGCTGCAAGCGGTCACGCAACTGGCCGAACGCCCCCTCGATGACACCGTCAACCAGGCCATGGCGCTGTACCCGCCCCGTACCCTGTGTGAGCAGTTGCTGCTGCCGTTATTGAGCGAACTGGACCAACGCTGGCAAGGCCAGTTTGGTGCGCAGATGGAGCGTGTGTTCTTTTATTCCTGGTTACGCAGCAAATTCGGCGCGCGCATCTACCATAACAATCGTCAGCTGCACGCCGCACCGCTGCTGTTGATCAATCACTCGGACCTGCCACTCGAACCTCACGTGTGGCTCACCGCGTGGCTGATCAGCAGTGCCGATTGCCCGGTGGAAGTGTTCGATTGGCCACTCCCGGCCGGCGAACTCGCACTGGCGGTCGAACACCTGCAAGCCCGAGGCGTACTGCTGTATTCCAGCAAAGCCATGAACCTGGCGCAGCTGCCGAAACTTTTGAATGGCGTCAGTTGCCCAAAAATGATTGCCGGACCAACGGTGTGCATCCACCACGCCGAGTTGTCCGTAAAAACTACTGAAATTGCTGATTTGTTCCTGGCCGAAGATCCCTTGTCGGCCCATCAGGTTCTCGTTCAGCGTGGGCTTATTTAGATGTTAAGCACGGACACCACCATGCAATTGATCTGGCTGCGCAGCGACTTGCGACTACACGACAACACCGCCCTCTCGGCCGCCGCAGCCCGCGGCCCGAGTGTGGCGGTGTACCTGCTGAGCCCGGAGCAGTGGCGCGCGCATGACGACGCATCGTGCAAAGTGGATTTCTGGCTGCGTAACCTGGCCGAACTGCGCGATGCCCTGGGCAAGCTCAATATTCCCCTGCTGATCCGCAGCGCGCCGCACTGGGACGACGCGCCCAAGGTGCTGCTCCATTTGTGTCGGGAGTTAAAGGTTGACGCGGTGCACGTCAACGAGGAATACGGCATCAACGAAACCCGCCGTGATCAGGCTGTGGGCCAGGCTCTGAAGGCCGATGGCATCGACTTTTTCAGTTACCTCGATCAACTGCTGTTCACGCCAGGCACGGTGCTGACCAAGACCGGAACGTATTTCCAGGTATTCAGCCAGTTCCGCAAAGTCTGCTACGACCGCTTGCGCCACTCATTCCCCAAACTTGTGAGCGCCCCCGGCATTCAGGCGCCGTTGAGCATCGACAGCGATCAGGTCCCTTCCTGCATCGAAGGGTTCCCAACACCCGCCGAGCGCTTGATCAAGCTCTGGCCCGCCGGTGAAGTCGAAGCCCGACGTCGCCTCGACACCTTCGCCGATGCACAAATCGACTACTACAAGAGCGAACGCGATTTCCCGGCCAAGCCCGGCACCAGTCAGCTCTCAGCCTATCTGGCGGCCGGGGTGATTTCCCCACGCCAGTGTTTGCACGCGGCACTGCAAAGCAACCAAGGCGAGTTCGAAAGCGGCAAGGTTGGCGCCGTCACCTGGATCAACGAACTGCTGTGGCGTGAGTTCTACAAACACATCCTGGTGGGCTACCCACGGGTGTCCCGCCACCGCGCCTTTCGCCCGGAAACCGAAGCCCTGGCCTGGCGCGATGCCCCGGATGAACTGGCCGCGTGGAAAGAAGCCCGCACCGGCCTGCCGATCATCGACGCGGCCATGCGCCAACTGCTGGAAACCGGCTGGATGCACAACCGCCTGCGCATGGTGGTGGCGATGTTCCTGACCAAGAACCTGCTGATCGACTGGCGTGAGGGCGAGCGCTTTTTCATGCAGCACTTGATCGACGGCGATCTGGCGGCGAACAACGGCGGCTGGCAGTGGAGCTCGTCCACTGGCACCGATTCGGCGCCCTACTTCCGCATCTTCAACCCCCTGAGCCAATCGGAAAAATTCGATGCCGAAGGCGTGTTCATCAAGCATTGGCTGCCGGAACTGGCCGGGCTGAATAAAAAAGAAGTGCACAACCCGGCCAACGTTGGCGGTTTGTTTGGCGTCGCCGATTATCCATCGCCCATCGTCAACCTGAGTACTTCACGCCAACGCGCACTGACGGCGTTCAAGAACCTGCCGTCGCGGCAGGCGGCTGGAGGTGGCTATGAGTGAATTCTTGCAACGCTTTGCCCGGCAATTTGCGGACCTGGACAAGGACAACCTGCAACGCCTCAATCAGCTCTACACCCACGACGTGCAATTCACCGATCCGCTGCACGAAGTGCAGGGCCTGGTGCAACTGCGCAGTTACTTTGAAGAGCTCTACGCCAATGTCAGCGAACTGCATTTCGACTTTCACGGCTTCGACCAGATCAGCGAAGGCGAGGGTTACTTGCGCTGGGTCATGAGCTACCGCCATCCGCGCCTGGCCGGTGGCCAGTTGATTCGGGTCGACGGCTGCTCGCACCTGCTCTGGCACGACAAGGTTTATCGCCACCGGGATTATTTCGATGCCGGGGCACTGCTTTATGAACACCTACCTGTATTGGGCCGGGCGATTGCCTGGCTGAAAAGGAGAATGGGATGAGCCTTACGCCTCCACGTCGATACTGGTTGACGGGCGCCAGCAGCGGTATTGGTGCCGCGCTGGCCGAGGAAATATTGAAAACCGGGGCGCACCTGGCGGTCAGTGCCCGCTCGCTGGTGCCGCTCAAAATCCTTTCCCAGCGTTATCCGGGACAAGTATTGGTGGTCGCCGGGGACCTGACCAATAGCCAGACGGTACGTGAAATCGGCGAGCGGATCGCCGAGGACTGGGGCTCGCTGGACACGGTGATCCTCAACGCCGGTACCTGCGAATACGTGGATGCCAAGCAATTCGATGCGTCGATTGTCGAGCATGTGGTGCGCACCAATCTGCTCGCCAGCAGCTATTGCATCGAAGCCGCCTTGCCGTTGCTGCGCAAGGGCACCGCGCCGCATCTGGTGGGCGTTGCCAGTTCGGTGACCTACCTGCCCTTGCCACGGGCCGAAGCCTATGGCGCCTCGAAGGCCGGGTTGCGTTATCTGTTCGAATCCTTGCGCATCGACCTGGCGCCAGAAGGTATTGAAGTCACCGTGGTCAGCCCAGGGTTTGTCGACACGCCGCTGACCGAGAAGAACGACTTTCCGATGCCGCTCAGCTGGCCTGTGGATAAAGCGGCGCGGCATATCTTCGCCAAGCTCAAGAATCGGCCACTGGAAATTGCCTTCCCGGCGTTGTTCATGGCGGCCTTGTGGCCCCTGTCGAAAATGCCGGCGCGGGTGAAACTGGCGATCGGCAAGCGCATGGTGCGCAGCAACCCGCCGATCAAGGATCAGCCGTGAACATCGCCATTATCGGCAGCGGTATCTCGGGCCTGACCAGCGCCTACCTGCTCAATCGCAGCCACGAGATCACCCTGTTCGAAGCCGGCGACTGGATCGGTGGGCATACCCACACGATCGAGGTGACCGTCGACGGCCAGCGTTACGCCGTGGACACCGGGTTCATTGTGTTCAACGACTGGACCTACCCGAACTTCATCCGCCTGCTGGGGCAACTCGGCGTGGGGTTCAAACCCACCGAGATGAGTTTCTCGGTCACCGACCCGGATTCGGGTCTTGAGTACAACGGCAATAACTTCAACAGCCTGTTCGCTCAGCGGCGCAACCTGCTGTCGCCGGGGTTCTGGGGCATGTTGCGCGACATCCTGCGCTTCAACAAAGAGGCCCTGCGCGATCTCGACGAACACCGGATCGCCGCCGACACCACCCTCGATCAGTACCTGAAGGCCGGCGGCTACGGCGAGCGCTTTATCCTGCATTACATCGTGCCGATGGGCGCGGCGATCTGGTCGATGTCCATGGCCGACATGCTCGGTTTCCCGTTGCAGTTCTTTGTGCGGTTCTTCAAGCACCACGGTTTGTTGTCCGTCGGCAATCGTCCGCAATGGTGCGTGATCGAGGGGGGTTCCAGCGCCTACATCGCGCCGCTGACCGCCTCCTTTAAAGACAAAATTCGCCTCAACTGCCCAGTGACCCGCGTCGAACGCGAGGCCGACGGTGTGGTTATCCACAGCCCCGCCGGCAGCGAGCGCTTCGACAAAGTGGTGTTCGCCTGCCACAGCGATCAGGCGTTGCAACTGCTGGCCGAGCCGAGCGCTGCTGAACAGTCGATCCTCGGCGCCCTGCCCTACGCCGACAACGAAATCGTGCTGCACACCGATACACACCTGCTGCCCAAGCAAAAGCTCGCCTGGGCCAGTTGGAATTACCGGCTCGGGGCCGCCGGGCACACGCGGGCCACCGTCACCTATGACATGAACATCCTGCAAGGGATCCAGAGCGACACCACGTTCTGCGTCAGCCTCAACCAGAGCGCCGGCATCAGCCCGTTCAAAGTGCTCGCCAAATACACCTATGCCCACCCGCAATTCAGCCTCAAGGCCGTGGCCGCGCAAGGACGCTGGGAAGAGTTGAACGGCGCGCAGCACACGTATTATTGCGGCGCCTACTGGGCCAACGGCTTTCACGAAGACGGGGTGGTCAGTGCCTTGCGCGTGGCCCGATCGTTGGGTGAAACCTTGTGAACAGCGCCCTCTACAGCGGCTGGATCGCCCATCGGCGGTTTGCTCCAAGAGCCCATCAATTCCGCTATCGGATCGGCCTGCTGTACCTGGACCTCGACGAACAGGAGGCCGTGCTCGGTTTGTCGCCGTTGTCGGGCGATAGCCGCTTCGCGCCTTTTTCGTTCCGCGAAAGCGACTACCTGAAAGCCTTCACCGGCACCGGCCAGCGTTTGATCGACGCGGTACGCCAGCAGGTCGGCCAGGTGCTCGGCCATGAGCCCCAAGGCGCGATCTGCCTGCTGACCCAGCCCCGCAGTTGGGGCCTGGCGTTCAACCCGGTGAGTTTTTTCTATTGTCACGAAGCCGATGGCCAACTGGCGGCGATTCTCTGCGAAGTCACCAACACCCCGTGGCGCGAGCGTTATCACTACGTGCTGCCAGCCCGAGCCGTCGAAGGGCTACAGAGTCAGCATCAGCATTTCGCCGTGGCCAAGGCGTTTCATGTCTCGCCGTTTCTGCCGCGGGATCTGGAATACCGCATGAGCTTCAGCCCTGCCGCGCAAAAGCTCGGCGTGCACATGGCGGACTGGCAAGGCGAACTGAAACTGTTCGACGCCACGCTCAACCTGCAACGTGAATCGCTGGACCGCTACAGCCTGCACCGTTACTTGCGGCGCTTTCCGTGGATGACCGCGAAAACCTGCCTGGCGATCTATTGGCAGGCCGTGCGCCTGTTGCTCAAACGTACACCGATTTTTGCTCATCAGGCTGCCGATGGCAGCGTCCAGACCGCCATCGATATCCCACAGGATCGCCGCCATGAAATCCTCTAGCGTTACGGCCAAAGCCAACCTGCTCAGCACCAACGGCTGGTCCGGCTCGCTGCTGCGTCGCGGTGTCCTGCGGCAACTGGCGCACCTTAAGCACGGGCAATTGGTGGTGATCGAGGACGGCGAACGGCACGTCTTCGGCACGCCCGGCGGCCATCTGCTGGGCGAGATTCATGTCCTGGATGCGGCGGTCTGGGGGCTGGTGGCGAGCAACGGTTCGATTGGTGCCGGTGAAGCGTTCATCCACGGTTACTGGACCTCGCCGGACCTGACGGCGGTGGTCCGGGTGTTCGTCAGTAATCTTGAGGTGCTGGATGCACTGGAAGGTGGCCTGGCCAAACTCGGCCGACCTTTCGTGCAGGGCCTGCACTGGCTCAACCGCAATACGCGCAAGGGTTCGCAGAAAAATATCGCGGCTCATTACGACCTGGGCAACGACCTGTTCGAACAGTTTCTCGACCCGACGATGATGTATTCGGCGGCGCAATTCCTCAGCCCCGACGACACCCTGGAACAGGCGCAGTTAAACAAGCTCGAACGGATTTGTCAGAAACTCGACCTCAAGCCGAGCGATCACTTGCTGGAAATCGGCACCGGTTGGGGCAGCATGGCGCTCTACGCCGCGCAGCATTACGGCTGCAAAGTCACCACCACCACACTGTCAAAAGAACAGTACGCCTTCACCGCACAACGGATCGAAGCCCTGGGTTTGCAAGACCAGGTCACTTTGCTGCTGTCGGATTACCGCGACCTCACCGGTCAGTACGACAAACTGGTTTCCATCGAGATGATCGAAGCCGTCGGCCATCGCTTCCTGCCGACCTATTTCAAGCAATGCGCGCACCTGCTCAAGAGCAACGGCTTGATGCTGTTGCAGGCGATCACCATCCGCGAGCAGCGCTACGAACAGGCCAGGAACAGCGTCGACTTTATCCAGCGCTACATCTTCCCCGGCGGTGCGTTGCCCTGCGTGCAGAAGATGCTGGAGATCGTCAGCCGCGACACCGACATGAACCTGCTGCACATGGAGGACTTCGGCCTGCACTACGCCCGGACCCTGCGCCTGTGGCATGAGAATTTTCGCCACGCCCACGGCCGCTTGAGCGAATTGGGCTACGACGATGCGTTCCTGCGGTTATGGGAGTTTTACCTGTGCTACTGCGAGGGCGGCTTCCTGGAGCGCACCATCGGCACCGCACAATTGCTGCTGGCCAAACCGGCTGCGATGCCGGCGCCCCTGCTCGGCCGATTCGATGCTTGAACGTCTGGCCAATGCCGCGCTGTTTCAACTCGGCTGGTTCGCCTGCGTGGTGGGCGGCAACAGTCTGTGGCTGTTGGTGGCATTGGCGGTACTGGTGATTCATCTGCTGTGGATAAGTCGTTGGGGCGATGAAGGCCGATTGATCCTCAGCGTGGTGTTATTGGGCACCACGGTAGACAGTTCATTGCGCTGGCTGGGCGTGTTCGATTTCACCGACGTCGCACCATTGATTCCGCTGTGGCTGATGCTGTTGTGGGCGCTGCTGGCGACCACCTTGCGCCACTGCCTGCTGTGGAGCGCCAATCCGTGGTGGCTGGCCAGCGTGTTGGGCGCGGTCGGCGGACCGTTGTCGTATTACGCCGGCAGCCAACTGGCGGGGGTGCAGTTTCCCTACGGCCAACTGCCCACGCTGCTGGGCATCGGACTGCTCTGGGCGCTGCTGTTTCCGACGCTGCACTTCATGGCCCAGCGGCTGGCGGCGGAAGACCGCGACTGAGCGTCCGTCAGGCCTTTCACACAGCGACGGCCCACTGCCTTACACTGCGCCCCATGAAAACCATCCCCCACACGCAAATCGCCGAACCGGCGGTCACTTGCTCGACGTGCTCGGCCTGCTGCTGCCAGCTCGAAGTCATGCTGATCACCGAAACCGGCGTGCCCGAACGTTTTATCGATACCGATGACTGGGGCGGGGAAGTCATGTTGCGTCTGGATGACGGCTGGTGCGCGGCGCTGGATCGCAACACGATGATGTGCACCATCTACGAAAAACGCCCGCTGATTTGTCGCGAGTTCGAGACGGGGTCGCCGGAGTGCATGGAAGAGCGGCAGGGGATTGTGTCGGTTTACCGGTAAAACTGCATCGACTGAAATTACGCCTTCGCGGGCAAGCCTCGCTCCTACAGGTTCGTGTCATACGCAATATCGCGAACGACGCAAAACCTGTAGGAGCGAGCGGGCGGCGATCCGACTTGCCCGCGAAGCTTTTGACCTTACAACGGCATCGTGTAGTGCAAGGAGTAACTCTCTACACCATCGTTGTTGCTGCTGATCCCGGCATTGGAATAGTGCGTCGCCCGAATCCCGACTTCATGTCCGCCGGCAAAGCGCAGGCCGAAGCCGAAACGGTCTTCGAATTGAAAGGCCTGGCCAATGTTGTTGTCTTCCAGCCGGGTATTGGAGAACAACGCGACACCGATCCCCGCCTCCACATACGGCTTGACGGTTTGCCCGGCAAACTCGTAGACAAATACAGGCGCGAAGGAAACGCTGCTGGTGCTGGAGGTCTTGTCGCCGTCCCAATAGGTATAAGCGCCACTCCAGTAACCGGTCACTCGACCGACGTCACTTTGCAGCCAGCTCTTGTCCCAGTCCAATTGCATGCCCAACCGGTAGGTCATGGTCGAATCGCTGGTCTGACCGACCCCGAACTCCACGCCCGCCGCCTGTGCGGTCAAACTTTGCCCCATCAACGCGGCCGCAATCGCAGCCAAACAGAATAGTCGCTTCATTAGAAACATCCTTTTCCGAACGATTTCGTATGGTTTCTTTTTTGTTGCTCACAGACAGAGCTATAGAAGTCGACGCTTAATCAGAAGTTCACCCCAATTACTCGCATGCCCCGGCTTTTTTTCTAGTCCTTGAAGCTTTGCACAATGCCAGCCGAATTCCACAATACCGGCAGGATATTTCTGAAATGCTCCGGATCGGCACTCGTCCAGAATTGCGCGGCGCGAACGGGCCCCTCAGCGAGCAATTCGCGCTCGGCCAACAGACGTTGCAGTTGCCGCGCCACCGCGGCGCCCGTGTCGATCAGGCTGATAGTCTCTGGGATCATCTGCCTAAGCATCGGCTTTAGAAAGGGGTAATGCGTGCAGCCGAGGATTATCGTGTCGGCGCCTGCCGCCAGCAGTGGTTCGACGTAGCCCTGGAGCAGTTGGCGCAGGGTCGCGCTGTGCAAATCGCCGCTTTCAATCAGCTCCACCAGCCCGGGACAAGGCTGGGTGATCACCCGCACATCCGTGGCAAAGCGGTCGAGCAACGCGGCGAACTTGGCACTCTGCAAGGTGCCGGTGGTGGCAAGGACGCCGACCACGCCACTGCGGGTGGCCGCGGCGGCGGGCTTAACCGCCGGCTCCATGCCGACAATGGGCCACTCGGGATAATCGCGACGCAGATTGGCCACGCCAGCGACGGTGGCGGTGTTGCAAGCCAGCACCAACGCCTTGGCGCCCTGCTGCTGGAAAAAACCGGCGATGGCGCTGCAGCGTTGCTGGATGAATTCCGGGGTTTTCTCGCCATAGGGGATATTCCCGCAATCGGCGACGTACAGCAGCGACTCGTTGGGCAGCAAACGCTGGATCTCGGCCAGCACCGAAAGCCCACCGACGCCGGAGTCGAACACGCCAATCGGCGCTTCACGCATGGGCCGTACCACAGACGCTGCAACCCGGATCACGCTTGACCCGCAACTCGCGAAAGCGCGTGCCCAAGGCGTCGATCAACAACAAGCGCCCTACCAGCGGCTCGCCGAAACCGGCCAGCAACTTCAGGGCTTCGAGGGCTTGCAAGCTACCGACCAGGCCCACCAGCGGGCCGATCACCCCGGCTTCGCTGCACGTCAATTCGGCTTCGCTGCCGTGCCCGTATAAACAGTGGTAGCACGGACTTTCCGGGCGACGCGGATCAAACACCGACAACTGCCCTTCCAGGCGAATTGCCGCGCCGCTGACCAAGGGTTTGCGCGCAATCACGCACGCGGCGTTGACCGCCTCGCGGGTGGAGAAATTGTCGGAACAGTCCAGCACCAGATCCACTGCAGCAACCGCTGCGGCCAGGGAATCTTCATCCAGCGCCGCACGATGGGCGACCAGATGAATCTCGGGATTGATTGCGCTCAATCGGCGAATCGCCGAATCGACCTTGCTCACGCCGACGCTGTCGGTGTCGTGAATGATCTGGCGTTGCAGGTTGGTCAGGTCGACCGTGTCGAAGTCCGCCAGATGCAACTCACCGACACCGGCCGCCGCCAGGTACAACGCCACCGGCGAGCCAAGGCCGCCGAGGCCGACGATCAGCACACGGCTTTGTTTCAGCCGTAATTGGCCGTCGATGTCGACGTGTTGCAACAAAATCTGTCGGCTGTAGCGCAACAACTCCTGATCATTCAGCACGGCAGGCGCCCCAGGCTGATGCGTTCGTGACCGCCCAGATCGGTGCGGCTGTGGACGTGTTCAAAACCGCGGGTCAGCAGCAAATCGCGCACCGCGTCGGCTTGGTCGTAACCGTGTTCAAGCATCAACCAGCCGCCGGCGTCGAGGTAGTCCGGGGACTGGGCGACGATCAAACGCAGATCGTCGAGCCCGTCGACACCGGCGACCAGAGCACTGGCCGGCTCGAAACGCACATCGCCTTCCACCAGATGCGGATCGGCCGAGGCAATGTACGGCGGGTTGCTGATGATCAGTTGAAAACGCTGGCCTTCCAGAGCGCTGAACCAATGGCTGCTCAGCACCGTGGCGTTGTTCAGGTGCAGACGCTGGCGATTGCGCTCGGCCAATGCCACGGCTTCGATCACGCGATCCACGGCGGTGACGTGCCACGCTGGCCGTTCGCTGGCCAGGGCCAACGCAATGGCGCCGCTGCCGGTGCCGAGGTCGAGGACCTTGGCCGGTGTCGCGGGCAACAGGTCCAGCGCGGTTTCCACCAGCAATTCGGTGTCCGGGCGCGGGATCAGCGTGTGTGGCGCGACTTCCAGGTCAAGCTTCCAGAAACCCTGCTGGCCGAGGATGTACGCCACCGGCTCACCGCCACGACGGCGCTGCAAATAGCTGGCAAAGGTCAGCGCCGCTTCGCTCGGCACGATGCGCTCGGGCCAGGTGTGCAGGAAGCTGCGGGACTTGCCCAATGCCGCCGCCAGCAACAGTTCGGCATCCAGGCGCGCCGTCGGCGAGTCGGGTAGGTCTGCTGCACGCAATAAACTGGCAATGATCGTCATTTATTCACCTATCGCCGCCAATTGGTCGGCCTGGTATTCGGCCAACAACGGCTCGATCACTGCATCGACGCCGCCGGCGAGGATTTCGTCGAGGGAATACAGCGTCAGGTTGACCCGGTGGTCGGTGACCCGGCCCTGGGCAAAGTTGTAGGTGCGGATGCGCTCGGAGCGATCACCCGACCCCACCAGCAGTTTACGCTCGCTGGCGATGGCATTCGCCGCGGCGGTGGTCTGCTGGTCGTTGAGCTTGGCCGACAGCCAGGACATCGCCCGGGCGCGGTTCTTGTGCTGGGAACGTTCTTCCTGGCACTCCACGACAATACCGGTGGGCAAGTGGGTGATGCGAATCGCCGAGTCGGTCTTGTTGACGTGCTGGCCGCCAGCGCCCGAGGACTTGTAAGTGTCGATGCGCAGGTCGGACGGGTTGATCTCGATCGCTTCCTGCTCGTCCGGCTCGGGCAACACCGCCACGGTGCAGGCCGAGGTGTGGATGCGGCCCTGGGATTCGGTGGCCGGCACCCGTTGCACGCGGTGGGCGCCGGATTCGAATTTCAGCTTGCCGTAGACGCTGTCGCCTTCGACCCGGGCGATGACTTCCTTGAAGCCGCCGTGCTCGCCGATGTTCTCCGAGAGGATCTCCACCCGCCAGCCACGCCGCTCGGCGTACCGCGAGTACATGCGGAACAGGTCGCCGGAGAAAATCGCCGCCTCGTCGCCGCCGGTGCCGGCGCGGATTTCGAGGAACACGTTGCGCCCGTCATTCGGGTCCTTGGGCAGCAACATGCGTTGCAGCCGGCCTTCGATTTCGATCAGTTGCTCTTTGGCTTCGCGCACTTCTTCCACGGCCATTTCGCGCATGTCCGGGTCGCTGTCCTTGAGCAGTGCCTGGGCGCCTTCGAGGTCGCCTTGCACTTTGAGCAGCTGTTTATAGGTTTCGACAATCGGTTCGACTTCCGCGTATTCCTTGGAATAGGCGCGGAATTTGGTCTGGTCGGAAATGACTTCGCCATCGCCAAGCAGAGCGGTCAATTCCTCGAAACGGTCCTGGAGGATGTCCAGCTTATTGAGCAGTGACGCTTTCATTGCGGTCTTTTATCCGAGCTATCCGACGAGCCCTCACCGAGGGCAAAGAGTTCCTGGGCCATGGCCAACGCATCGAGGCGGCCTTCGGCAGTCAACTTTTTCAACTGCACGCTAGGCGCGTGCAGCAATTTATTAGTCAGGCCGCGCGCCAGTTGCACCAGCACGTCTTCGGCGCTGCTGCCGTTGGCCAGCATGCGCTGGGCCTTTTGCAATTCTTCGTCACGCATGCGCTCGCTTTGCTGACGATAGGCCTTGAGCACATCCACCGCCGCCAGTTCGCGCAGGCGCACCATGAAGTCGTCGGCGCCGATCGCCACCATCTCTTCCGCCGCCTGGGCAGCGCCTTGGCGGCTCTTGAGGTTTTCGGCGACCACTTCGTGCAGATCGTCGACGCTATACAGGTAGACGTCGTCCAGCTCGCCGACTTCAGGCTCGATGTCCCGAGGGACGGCGATGTCCACCATGAAGATCGGCTTGTGCTTGCGCAGCTTCAGCGCGCTTTCCACCGCACCTTTACCCAGAATCGGCAATTGGCTGGCGGTGGAACTGATGACGATGTCGCTGCGCACCAGCTCGGCCGGGATGTCCGACAGCAGCACCGCGTGGGCGCCGAACTGTTCGGCGAGGATGCTCGCGCGTTCCAGCGTGCGGTTGGCGACGACGATGCGCTTCACGCCCAATTCGTGCAGATGGCGGGCGACCAGGGTGATGGTCTCGCCGGCGCCGATCAGCAAGGCCTGGCTGCGTTGCAAGTCGCTGAAAATCTGCTTGGCCAGGCTGACCGCGGCAAACGCCACGGACACCGGGTTTTCACCGATGGCGGTGTCGGTGCGCACTTGCTTGGCGGCGTTGAACGTCGCCTGGAACAGCCTGCCGAGCAGCGGACCGATGGTGCCCGCCTCACGCGCCACGGCGTAGGCCGATTTCATCTGGCCAAGAATCTGCGGTTCGCCCAACACCAGGGAGTCGAGCCCGGAGGCGACCCGCATCATGTGACGAACTGCCGCATCATCCTCGTGCACATAAGCGCTCGCGCGCAGCTCATCGAGGCTCAAATGGTGATAATCGGCCAGCCAGCGCAGGATGATGTCCGCCGAAAGGTGGTCCTGCTCTATATAAAGCTCACTGCGATTGCAGGTGGAAAGGATCGCAGCTTCGCGGCTGTCGGTGAGTCGGCAGAGCTGTTGCAAGGCCTCCACCAACTGCTCAGGGGTAAAGGCCACGCGCTCGCGGACGTCTACTGAAGCAGTCTTGTGGTTAATACCGAGTGCAAGAAAGGCCATTCAAGGTCGCTGATAGTGACGTGAAGCCGGCAATTGTCCTACTTCGACACTGACAGAACAACTACCGCCGACTATTGTCCCAATCACTTGCCTCTATAAAGGCATCAATTGAGACTCGGTTATGTTTGGCCGAAGGCTTGTGTCATGATGATCCGACCGCAGGTTAGTCGTCCTTCTCCTATATGAATAGATCTTCCGCGTTGCTCCTCGCTTTTGTCTTCCTCAGCGGCTGCCAGGCTATGGCGCCCGTTTCGTCGGACGGCACGCCGCCGACTGAAGACAGCACTCCGGCCCCTGAAAAGCCCAAGGTCTACAGCTCCTTCAGTGAAGAAACCATCTTCAGTCTGTTGAGTGCCGAACTGGCTGGCCAACGCAATCGTTTCGACATTGCGCTGGACAACTACGTGACCCAGGCCATCAACACTCAGGATCCGGGCATCTCCGAACGGGCCTTCCGCATCGCCGAATACCTGGGCGCCGATCAGGCGGCCCTGGATACCGCGCTGATCTGGGCGAGAAACGCCCCGGACGACCTCGAAGCTCAACGGGCCGCCGCCGTGCAACTGGCGCGTGCCGGGCGTTACGACGACTCCATGGTCTATATGGAGAAAGTCCTGCTGGGCAAGGGCGATACGCATTTCGACTTTCTCGCCCTGTCTGCGGCTGACACCGACCAGGACACGCGCAATGGTCTGATGAAAAGTTTTGACCGTTTGTTGCAGCGCCATCCGAAGAACAGCCAGCTGATTTTCGGCAAGGCGTTGTTGATGCAACAGGACGGCGACTCGAAAGGCGCGCTGACCCTGCTCGAAGACAATCCGCCGGACGCCGGCGAAATCGCCCCGATCCTGCTGCGCGCGCGCCTGCTGCAAACGCTCAACCGTGGCGATGAAGCCCAGCCGCTGCTGCAAAAAAGCATCAAGAAATACCCGGACGACAAACGCCTGCGCCTGACTTACGCGCGGATGTTGGTCGAGCAGGACCGCATGGACGACGCCAAGGTCGAGTTCTCCAGCCTGGTTCAGCAGTACCCGGAAGACGACGAATTGCGTTACTCCCTGGCGCTCGTGTGCCTGGAAGCCAAGGCCTGGGACGAGGCCAAGGGTTACCTGGAAGACTTGATCGCCCGGGAAAGCCACGTGGATTCGGCGCACCTGAACCTCGGCCGTATCGCTGAAGAGCGCAACGACCCGCAAGGCGCATTGATCGAGTACGCCCAGGTTGGCCCCGGCAACGATTACCTGCCGGCGCAATTGCGTCAGGCCGATATCCTGATGAACAACGGCAAGACCGCCGAAGCCCAGAGCAAACTGGTGGCCGAGCGCGACGCCCAACCCGATTACGCGATTCAGTTGTACCTGATCGAAGCCGAAACCCTGTCGGCCAACAACCAGGGCGACAAAGCCTGGGGTGTGCTGCACAAAGCCTTGCTGCAATACCCGGACGACCTGAATTTGCTCTACACCCGGGCCATGCTCGCGGAAAAACGCAATGACCTGGCGCAGATGGAAAAAGACTTGCGCCTGATCATCAAGCGCGACCCGGACAATGCCATGGCGCTGAACGCCCTCGGCTACACCCTGTCCGACCGCACCACCCGTTATGAAGAAGCCAAGGCCCTGATCGAACACGCGCACCAGCTCAATCCGGAAGACCCGGCGGTCCTCGACAGCCTCGGCTGGGTGAATTTCCGCCTGGGCAATCTCGATGAAGCCGAGCGTTTGCTGCGCCAGGCTCTGGAGCGCTTCCCCGATCAAGAAGTCGCGGCGCACCTGGGCGAAGTCCTGTGGGCCAACGGCAAACAGCGGGAAGCCAAGCAAATCTGGGGCAAGTTCCTCAAGGACCAACCCGACAGCCCTACCCTGCGCGGCACCATCAAGCGCCTGACCGGATCAGAGACTCTTTAAGATTATGTTTTTGCGCCACGTTATCGTCTTCAGCTTCATCGCCCTGCTCGCCGGTTGCGCCGGTTTCGGTGCCCGTGAATCGGTCCAGGGCCAGGGTAATCCGGCCCAGTGGAACACCTACAAACAGCAGATGACTGCCCTCGACGGCTGGCAGATTAACGGCAAGATCGGCATTCGCGCCCCCAAGGATTCGGGCAGCGGCACGCTGTTCTGGCTGCAGCGACAGGATTACTACGACATCCGCCTCTCCGGCCCCCTGGGTCGCGGCGCTGCTCGCTTGACCGGCCGCCCGGGCAAAGTGTCGCTGGAAGTCGCCAATCAGGGCCGCTACGACGCTACGACGCCTGAAGCCCTGCTGGAAGAACAGCTGGGCTGGAAACTGCCGGTGTCCAATCTGGCCTGGTGGGTTCGCGGACTCCCGGCCCCGGACAGCAAGAGTCGCCTGACCCTGGACGCCGACAGCCGCCTGGCCAACCTTGAACAGGATGGCTGGCAGGTCGAATACCTGAGCTACGCCGAACAAAACGGCTATTGGCTGCCCGAGCGGATCAAACTGCACGGCACCGACCTTGATGTCACGCTGGTGATCAAGGAATGGCAACCACGCAAACTGGGGCAGTGAACATGACTGCTGCGCGCTTGACGCTGCCCTCGCCGGCCAAACTCAATCTGATGCTGCACATTCTCGGGCGCCGTGAAGACGGCTATCACGAGTTGCAGACGATTTTTCAGTTTCTCGATTACGGTGATGAAATCACCTTCGCCGTACGCGACGACGGTGTGATTCGTTTGCACACCGAATTCGACGGCGTGCCTCACGACAGCAATCTGATTGTGCGTGCCGCGAAAAAACTTCAGGCGCAATCCGGTTGTGCACTTGGCATCGATATCTGGATCGAAAAAATCCTGCCCATGGGTGGCGGCATCGGTGGCGGCAGTTCAAATGCCGCGACCACGTTGCTCGGCCTCAATCACCTGTGGCAGCTGGGTTGGGATGAAGATCGACTGGCTGTGCTGGGCCTGACACTGGGCGCTGACGTCCCGGTTTTCGTGCGAGGTCACGCGGCTTTTGCCGAGGGTGTCGGGGAGAAACTGACCCCTGTAGACCCCGAAGAACCGTGGTATCTGGTGCTCGTGCCGCAAGTATCTGTAAGTACAGCAGAAATTTTTTCAGATCCTTTGTTGACACGTAACTCTTCTCCCATTAAAGTGCGCCCCGTTCCCAAGGGAAACAGTCGAAATGACTGCTTGCCAGTAGTAGCAAGGCGTTATCCAGAGGTACGTAACGCGTTGAATTTGTTAGGTAAATTTACCGAAGCAAAACTCACTGGCACTGGAAGTTGTGTGTTTGGGGGCTTCCCAAGCAAAGCTGAAGCTGATAAAGTCTCGGCCCTTCTTACAGAGACCCTTACAGGGTTTGTAGCAAAGGGAAGCAACGTTTCGATGTTGCATCGCAAGCTGCAAAATCTGCTTTAAAGGAATCGATTACTGGGTAATCGTTGCAACAGATACAGGGGCGTCGCCAAGCGGTAAGGCAGCAGGTTTTGATCCTGCCATGCGTTGGTTCGAATCCAGCCGCCCCTGCCATTTTCCTATACTCATCCAGGTTACCCTCAGCCTTCAGGTACTGCGCGTGTCCAAGATGATGGTCTTTACGGGGAACGCTAACCCCGATCTGGCTCGGCGTGTTGTACGTCAGCTGCATATCCCTCTCGGTGACATCTCTGTCGGTAAGTTCTCCGACGGTGAAATTACTGCCGAGATCAATGAAAACGTCCGCGGTAAAGATGTCTTCATTATTCAGCCGACTTGCGCTCCGACCAACGATAACCTGATGGAACTGGTAGTGATGGCTGATGCCTTCCGCCGCTCCTCGGCTACTCGTATCACTGCTGTTATTCCTTACTTTGGTTATGCCCGTCAGGATCGCCGTCCGCGTTCCGCACGTGTGGCTATCAGCGCGAAAGTCGTTGCTGACATGCTTACCGTAGTCGGCATCGATCGTGTGCTCACGGTTGATCTGCATGCTGACCAAATCCAGGGTTTCTTCGATATTCCGGTAGATAACATCTACGGCTCCCCAGTATTGGTGGATGACATTGAAGATCAGCGCTTCGAAAACCTGATGATCGTGTCCCCGGACATTGGTGGCGTCGTGCGTGCACGTGCTGTTGCCAAATCCCTGGGCGTGGATCTCGGGATCATCGACAAACGCCGTGAGAAAGCCAATCACTCTGAAGTGATGCATATCATCGGTGATGTCGAAGGGCGTACCTGTATTCTGGTCGATGACATGGTCGATACCGCCGGCACTCTGTGCCACGCGGCCAAGGCCCTGAAAGAGCATGGCGCTGCCAAGGTTTTCGCCTACTGCACACACCCTGTGCTGTCCGGTCGGGCGATCGAAAACATCGAAAATTCCATGCTGGACGAACTGGTGGTGACTAACACCATCCCGTTGTCCGCTGCTGCTCAAGCCTGCTCGCGTATCCGTCAACTGGATATCGCGCCGGTAGTTGCCGAGGCGGTCCGCCGCATCAGCAATGAAGAATCGATCAGCGCGATGTTCCGTTAAGGGCCCTGCCCTTCTCGAATGTCTCGTTGACGAAAAGCGCCCCGCCCCGGCATTCCTGTCGGGGCGGGGCTTTTTTGCCCATATCGCCTTTAGCGCTGGTCGCAACCGCTGGGGCGAATGTGGTTATTTTGGAGATACAACATGAACGATTTTACTCTGAATGCTGAAGTGCGTTCCGACCTGGGGAAAGGTGCGAGCCGCCGCCTGCGTCGTCTCGCAAGCCTGGTACCAGCTGTAGTTTACGGTGGCGAAAAAGCCCCTGAATCCATCAGCATGCTGGCTAAAGAAGTTGCCAAACTGCTCGAAAACGAAGCGGCTTACAGCCACATCATCGAGCTGAACGTTGGCGGCAAAAAGCAAAACGTCATCATCAAAGCCCTGCAGCGCCACCCGGCTAAAGGCCACGTGCTGCACGCTGACTTCGTACGCGTAGTCGCTGGCCAGAAACTGACCGCTGTTGTGCCTGTACACTTTGTTGGTGAAGAAGCCCCGATCAAGAAAGGCGGCGAAGTTTCGCACGTTGTTGCTGAAATCGAAGTGACCTGCCTGCCGAAAGATCTGCCTGAGTTCATCGAAGTCGATCTGACTGACGCTGAAATCGGTTCGATCATTCACTTGTCCGACCTCAAAGCCCCTAAAGGCGTTGAGTTTGTTGCTCTGGCACACGGTGATGACAAGGCTGTTGCCAACGTCCACGCTCCACGTGTTGCTCCAGAAGCTACCGAAGAAGGCGCAGCAGAGTAATTCACTCTGTGAAGCCGGAGTGATCAAGTAACATCGCGGACTGGAACGTAGCGAGAAAGCGGGCGAGAACGCGGAGTTTACATAATGGTAAATGAGCACTTGTCGTCCACTTTCGCCGCACTCCCGGATTGCGGCGATGTTATCCACCACTCCAAGGAAGGGCCCCTATCGTGACTGCCATCAAACTGATCGTTGGCCTGGGAAATCCAGGCGCTGAATACGAACAGACCCGGCATAACGCAGGGGCCCTTTTTGTTGAGCGCATCGCGAACGCGCAAGGTGTGAACCTTGTGGCCGATCGCAAATATTTCGGCCTGACCGGGCGCTATTCGCACCAGGGTCAGGATGTTCGTCTGCTGATTCCCACCACGTACATGAACCGCAGCGGCCAAGCCGTGGCGGCACTCGCCGGTTTCTTTCGCATCACGCCTGAAGAAATCCTCGTGGCGCATGACGAACTCGACTTGCCTCCGGGCGTCGCCAAGCTCAAGCAGGGCGGCGGCCATGGCGGTCACAACGGGTTGCGCGACATCATCGCGCAACTGGGCAATCAGAATACCTTTCACCGCTTGCGGCTTGGCATTGGCCACCCGGGCGTTGCCAGTATGGTTTCAAATTTCGTCCTGGGTCGTGCGCCACGCGCCGAACAGGAAAAACTCGATGCCAGCATCGACTTTGCCCTCGGCGTGCTGCCGGATATCCTCGCCGGGGAATGGAACCGCGCGATGAAAAACCTGCACAGCCAGAAGGCCTGACTCACTCCTCGGGGAAAACACCATGGGATTCAATTGCGGCATCGTCGGCCTGCCTAACGTCGGCAAGTCCACCCTATTCAACGCCCTGACCAAATCCGGGATCGCGGCCGAGAACTTCCCCTTCTGCACCATCGAGCCGAACACCGGTAT
Organism: Pseudomonas sp. Emmai; assembly: GCF_055179735.1. Classification (NCBI taxonomy): domain Bacteria; kingdom Pseudomonadati; phylum Pseudomonadota; class Gammaproteobacteria; order Pseudomonadales; family Pseudomonadaceae; genus Pseudomonas; species Pseudomonas sp. Emmai. Next base: position 6,211,311 of record NZ_CM143685.1, read on the forward strand.
CGTGCCGATGCCGGATCCGCGCCTGGAAGCCCTGGCGGCCATCGTTAGCCCCAAGCGCATCCTGCCGACCACCATGGAATTCGTCGACATCGCAGGCCTGGTGGCCGGCGCGTCGAAAGGTGAAGGCCTGGGTAACAAGTTCCTGGCCAACATCCGTGAAACCGATGCCATCGCCCACGTGGTCCGCTGCTTCGAAGACGAGAACGTGATTCACGTCTCCAACAGCGTCGACCCGAAACGCGACATCGAGATCATCGACCTGGAACTGATCTTCGCCGACCTCGACAGCTGCGAGAAGCAACTGCAGAAAGTCGCGCGCAACGCCAAGGGTGGCGACAAGGACGCGGTGGTCCAGAAAGGCCTGCTGGAACAATTGATCGCTCACTTCACCCTCGGCAAGCCTGCGCGCACCTTGATGAAGACCATGAACGCCGACGACAAAGCGGTGATTCGCGGTTTCCACCTGCTGACCACCAAGCCGGTCATGTACATCGCCAACGTCGCTGAAGACGGTTTCGAGAACAACCCGCTGCTGGACATCGTCAAGGCCATCGCCGAAGAAGAAGGCGCCATGGTGGTTCCGGTCTGCAACAAGATCGAAGCCGAAATCGCCGAGCTGGACGACGGTGAAGAGAAAGACATGTTCCTCGAAGCCCTGGGCCTCGAAGAGCCTGGCCTGAACCGCGTGATCCGCGCCGGCTACGAAATGCTGCACCTGCAGACCTACTTCACCGCCGGTGTCGAAGAAGTCCGCGCCTGGACCGTCCGCGTCGGTGCCACCGCACCCCAGGCCGCCGGCGTAATCCACACCGACTTCGAAAAAGGCTTCATCCGCGCCGAAGTCATCGCCTACGACGACTTCATCCAGTACAAGGGCGAAGCCGGCACCAAAGAAGCCGGGAAATGGCGTCTGGAAGGCAAGGACTACATCGTGAAAGACGGCGACGTGATGCACTTCCGTTTCAACGTGTAAAAACCGCTACGCAACAAAAAGCCGCGTTTGATACGCGGCTTTTTTGTGCCTGGAATCCGGGCAACACCACCAAACCTGTAGGAGCGAGGCTTGCCCGCGAAGGCGTCATCACTGACGCTAAAAGCTTCGCGGGCAAGCCTTGCTCCTACGGGTCCGCGTATTGTCAGGCCTTTTTGGTGCGCGGCAAGAAGATCGCCAACACCCCAAACAACGGCAGGAACGAACACAGGAAGTACACGTATTCAATCCCGTGGACATCCGCCAGATGCCCCAGCAACGCCGCGCCAATCCCGCCAAAACCGAACATCAGGCCGAAGAACACCCCGGCAATCATCCCGACATTGCCCGGCACCAATTCCTGCGCGTACACCACGATCGCGGAAAACGCCGAGGCCAGGATGAAGCCGATGACCACGCTGAGGATGCTGGTCCAGAACAGGTCAACATGGGGCAGGATCAAGGTGAACGGCGCCACGCCGAGGATCGAGAACCAGATCACGGCCTTACGCCCGATCTTGTCGCCAATCGGCCCACCGAAGAAGGTCCCCGCCGCCACCGCGCCCAGGAACAAAAACAAGTGCAGCTGCGAACTGGCCACCGATAGGTCGAACTTCTCGATCAGGTAGAAGGTGAAGTAACTGGTGAAACTGGCCATGTAGAAATACTTGGAGAACACCAGCAAGCCCAGGACCACCAGCGCGCCGATCACTCGGTTTTTCGACAAGCCGTGAGTCGCGGCCTGACCCTGCTTGAGCTTGAACAGGTTCAAGTGATTGGCGTACCAGCGGCTGATGCGATAGAGCACGAACAGCGCAAACACCGCGAACAACCCGAACCACGCAACGTGGCCCTGACCGTAAGGAATGATGATCGCCGCCGCCAGCAACGGACCGAACGCCGAACCGGCGTTACCACCGACCTGGAAGGTCGATTGCGCCAGGCCGAAACGCCCGCCCGAAGCCAGTCGCGCCACGCGAGAAGCTTCCGGGTGAAAGGTTGAAGAGCCGATGCCGATCAATCCCGCCGCCAGCAGGATCATCGGGAAGCTGCCCACCTGCGACATCATCAAAATGCCGATCAATGTGCAGACCGTCCCGGCCGGCAACAGCCACGGCTTGGGATGGCGATCCGTGTAGTAACCGACCCACGGCTGCAAGAGCGAGGCGGTCAACTGGAACGTCAGGGTGATCAGGCCGACCTGGGTAAACGTCAGGCCATAATTGGCCTTGAGCATCGGGTAAATCGACGGCAGCACCGACTGAATCAGGTCGTTGATCAAATGCGCCAGCGCCACCGCGCCGATGATGCGCATGACTAAGGGACTGCTTTGCGGCGTCGCGGATGCCGGCGTTGCGCCGGTCTGGGCATTGCTGATAGCCATGGGAATTTCCGTACTACAGATGGGTGCACACGGGCAGGTGCGCCAATGTGCCATTTTTCAGTGCAACAACGCTATCCCCTTAGCCTGCTAACGACCTCGACGTTCATCGAAGAGTGGGTGATAGCGCAACGCCATGGTCTGAATCTTGCCTTGTTTCTCCCCTTCAACGCGGCCCCCTTACAAAGGGGATCGAGAATGGGAAGTTTCGCTACAGAGTCGGCCTACAGAGCTGGCGAGGGTGAACTTTCGAGGCCTTTTAAAAGGGCACAAGTCGCGGTCGCAACGATCACGACGCACGCCAATGGTGCGTGGTGTCCAGAGGAGTCATGGGGCATGCAGGCTTTTTTATCACCGGGGATCGGGCTGCTGGGGCGTTTTGGCTTCGCGCGCAAATTTCAGCTGCTGTTTCTGCTGTTTATCCTGCCGTTGGGCGGCAGTCTGTGGATGATCGGTCAGGATTATCGGGACAAACTGCAGCTCATTTCCGGCGAACGTGCCGGGGTTCGTCAACTGCTGGCCCTGGATGCGCTGGATAACCTGCTCGCCGCCCAGCGTGACCGCGCCGCGCGCTGGCGCGCCACCGAAACCAATCGCCAGCCAACCCCCGCCACCATCGCCGCCATGGGCGCGTTCGACGCCGTGCAACCCGCCGTCGCCCAAGCCACCACGGACCTGGGCAACGCGCTGAAAACCGAAGGCGCCGAAGGTGAAACCCTGGCCCGCTATCAAGCCCTGCAAACCGCCCTCAATGGCCTGGACTCGAAAAGCCTCAGCGGCGTCGGCTGGTGGCCGGACGGTTACGATCGCTTCACCAACGCCTTGAGCGCCCTGCAAGCCTTGCGCGAACAGATCGCCATGGACAATCGCTTGACCCTGGCGCCCTGGCTGGAAACCTATTTGCTGACGCAGATCTCCACCCAACACGCGCCGGACCTGATTGAACGGGTCGGACGCCTTGCAGCGGTTGGCCAGGCGTCAGTGGTGTCCGGGCAGTTCACGCTGCAAAGCCGTCTGCAACTGCGGGACTTGCGCGGACGCATCGGTGATGCCCGCGAACAGCTTGTCAAAACGGCTAGCCTGCTGGAAGCCCGCCTGCCCAGCGCCCTGCAAACCTGGGCCGGGCAATACCATGACAGCCTCAAGCATCTCGATGGGACCTTGAAGGTCCTCGACGACGGTGTGTTCGGCGGCAGCATCAACCTCAAGCCGGACGACTTCGAACACAACCTCGACGCGCTGCTGACCGACCTCGCCTCCCTGCGCCAGCAATCCCTGGTGTCGCTGGATCAACGCCTGGATTACTACCACACCTCGGCCATTCGCCAGTTCATCCTGGTGGCGGCGATCTTTGGTTGCCTGCTGTTGGCCGCGCTGTACCTGTTCGTGTGCTTGCAGGCCTCGATCCGGCGCAGCGCCAGCGGTATCACCGTGCTGGCCGAAGCCTTGCGTGACGGCAACCTGAGCCTGCAAGTGCCGGTGCAAGGTCGCGACGAATTGGCGGCAATCAGCACCGCGCTGAACGTCGCGGTGGTGCAACTGCGCAACAGTTTGCTCGGGGTCGATCACGAGACTTTGCAGTTGAGCAACGCCGTGCGCACCCTCAACGATCATTCCAGCGGCGCCTTGGGCGAAGTCGAGGCTCAGCAAATCCAGATCAGCCAGATTGCCGCTGCTGCCACGCAACTGGCCGCCACCTCCCAAGGGGTCGCCCAGAGTTGCGAACAGGCGTCCGGCAGCGCCCAGCATACCCAGCGAATCGCCGCCGACAGCAGCCGCGACAGCCAACGCACCACGGCGAGCATTCAGCAGCTCAATCAGCGGCTCAACGACACGGCGGCAGCCTTGGGTCGGGTCAGTGAGCAGGGGCAGCAGATTCAATTGGTGGTCGACACCATTCGCGGCGTTGCCGAGCAGACCAACCTGCTGGCGCTCAACGCCGCCATCGAGGCGGCTCGCGCCGGAGAGCAAGGTCGCGGCTTTGCCGTGGTGGCCGATGAGGTACGCAGTCTGTCCCAGCGCACGCAATCGTCCACCGCGCAGATCGCCAGCACCGTCGACAGCCTGCGCAGCACGGTGAATGAAGCAGTGACCCTGATGGAAGCCGCTTGCGGCCAGGCTCAGACCGACGCTGAAGCCGTCACGGGCCTCGGCGCACGCCTGGGGGAAATCGCCAGCGCCGTGCAAAGCGTCACCGACACCCTGGCGCAAATCGCCACCGCTGTCGAAGAGCAAGCGAGCACCGCCGATGAGGTCAGCGGCAACATCCAGCAGGTCGATCAAGCAGCCGTCAGGTTGCTGGAAGGCGCGCGGGCCGTGAACCTTGCGGCAGATACCTTAAGCCAGGGCAGCAAGGCCTTGAGCGCGAATACCGGGAGATTTCAGCTCAGCTGACACCCTGCCCTGCCCCGGTTTTTCGGCTCAGGACGATAAGCGGTTGAAAGTGTAGAGAAATATTTTAGATTTGCGCTTGACGCATCTGCATTACCGGTGAATAATGCGCGCCACTTGGCTACATAGCTCAGTTGGTTAGAGCATAGCATTCATAATGCTGGGGTCCGGGGTTCAAGTCCCTGTGTAGCCACCAAGTACTAAAAACGGCTTACCGAAAGGTAGGCCGTTTTTTTATGCCTCGAGAAAAGTGCTGCGCCCGATCAGGCACGCAGCGTCGACAACGCGGACAAGCCCCGCTCCCAAATTTGCCAGGTACGCAGCCAGACCATGGCCTGCCAGTCGCTGTCAGCCGGATAGAACTGCTCCAGTAAATTGAGCTTGATCCCGCGCCCCACCGCATCACTCGGATTGCCATGCAGGTGCAGCCAGTGGTCATCGCGCAAATGCCGATGAACGTCGGCCCCCGGATACGTCCCGCACTCGATCACAAACGGCATCAATCGCACGTCAGGCAAAGCATTAAGCAGCGCTTGCGAGGTGTAACCCGTCGCAGTCGCGGCCACTCCGGTTTCGCTCGTGGTGTTGGCGCCAGTGTGCAAGGTGTAGAGCCATGGGCCGTAAATCGCCTGGGCATCGTCCAGCGCCGGATAGGCCGCTTCGGTAATGGTCAGCAGCATCGGATGACCGTATTCACCCGCGCCCGTGTGCAAGTCGAAACACAGGGCGACCTCGGCGTGGGCGATGTGTTGCTGAATGATCCGGTGCAGCGTGCGGTTCGACCAGCTCGGCGCCAGGCCGCCAAAGAACAATCCATCGGGATGACTGTGCTGGCCACCCTCGACGATCGACATCACCGCCGGCCAGCCGTGCTCTTTGATCTGCGCCTCAAGCAAGGCATCCGCCCGATCACGCTCGGGGCCGTGCAACTCAGCGCAGGCATAGATTTGATGCAGCAACCCATAAGCCTGGTTATCCGGCAAAGGACGTTCGAAGTTCAGGTGATTGCGGTTCAGATCGATGTTGTCTTCATTGACCCGACGCAACCACGCCGTGCCCCACGGGTTGATCAGATGGATCATCACCACCGCGACATCCGCCGGTAGCGAACGCTTACCCAAGTCTTGCAACCATTTGATCTGACAGCCCGAGCCATAGAAGCCTTCGACCCCGTGGGTGCCGCTCAGCGCGATCAGCAGCCGTTTGGCGCGCGGATCGCCCAGCACCGCCACATCGGTGCTCAACGGCTCGCCGAACGGCCCTTTGAGCGGATGCGGATACTCGGTCAAGGTCGCGCCGGCCGCCGTGGCCGCCGCGAGGAATTGTTCACGTTGCCCACGGTAACTCGGCTGGGTAGGAAACTCGGTCTGCATGTGTGCCTCTTGTTGGTTTTCTGGCCGCTGTGTTGCTCTCGACCCTACAGAAAATTCACCGACTGATGAAGGGCAAAAGTGTTGTGGCGGTCGGACGCGGTTTGCGTCGCACCCTGTCGGCCGATAAAGTCCCCGGATCTTTTATCCCACGGACGGAGTGCCCCACGTGTTCCCAGCCTTCCACTTGAGCCGCTATCGCTTGCCAGCCTTGTCGCTGATCGCCGCCGCATTAACCCTCGCTGCCTGCAACGCACCGCCCACGTCGACATTGCCCCTCGCTCCGGAGGCCGGCTCGGGTTATCGCACCGACCTGCAAACCCGTCACGCCTCCAGGCACATGGCGGCAGCGGCCAACCCATTGGCGGCCGAGGCCGGGCGAGAGATGTTGCGTCAGGGCGGCTCGGCCATTGATGCGGCCATTGCGATGCAAGCCGTGTTGACCCTGGTGGAACCGCAATCCTCGGGTATCGGTGGCGGCGCGTTGATTGTGCTGTGGGACGGGAAAGCCGTGCGCACGTATGACGGTCGGGAAACCGCTCCGTCTGGCGCCACCGAGAAACTTTTCCTGCAAGCCGATGGCACGCCGATGCCGTTCACCCAGGCGCAGATCGGTGGCCGTTCAGTGGGGACGCCCGGGGTGTTGCGAGCGCTTGAGCTGGCGCATCAGAAACACGGACGCCTGCCCTGGGCGAAGCTGTTCGAACCGGCGATAAAACTCGCGGAACACGGCTTTGCCATCTCGCCGCGTTTGCATCAGCTGATTGCTTCCGACTCGTCGATGCAGCGGTCGCCGGACATGATGGCGTACTTTCTGAATGCCGATGGCAGCCCGAAAGCGGTGGGGACATTGCTGAAAAACCCGCCGCTGGCCGCCGTGCTGAAACGCATCGCCAAAGAAGGGCCGGATGCGTTGTACAAAGGGCCGGTTGCCGAAGAAATCGTCGCCAAAGTCCAGGGGCATAAAAACCCGGGCAGCCTGTCGCTGAACGATCTTCAAGGCTACAAGGCCAAGGAGCGCGCGCCGCTGTGCACCGACTACAAACGCTGGCAAGTCTGCGGCATGCCGCCACCGTCGTCCGGCGGGATTGCCGTGGCGCAGATCCTCGGCACCCTGCAAGCCCTGGAAACCCGCGACCCGCGCCTGGCCCTGGCGCCGCTCAAACCCCACAAGACCGATAAACCCGCCGGCATCGAACCCGCCCCCGAAGCCGTGCACCTGATCTCTGAAGCCGAACGCCTGGCCTACGCCGACCGCGCGCAATACGTGGCCGACACCGACTTCGTGCCCGTGCCGGTCAACGGCCTGGTAGATCCCGCTTACCTGGCCAGCCGCGCCGCCCTGATCGGCGATCGCAGCATGGGCACGGCCAAACCCGGCACGCCGCCGGGCATTCAAGTCGCTTACGCGCCGGACCGCTCGCCACTGCGCATCTCCACCTCGCAAGTGGTCGCCGTCGATGACGAAGGCGGCGCAGTGTCCATGACCACCACCGTCGAATCGGCGTTCGGCTCGCACCTCATGGTCCAGGGCTTCATGCTCAATAACCAGATGACCGACTTTTCGTTCATCCCCGAAGAGAACGGGCAGAAAGTCGCCAACCGCGTCGAACCCGGCAAACGCCCGCGCTCTTCCATGGCCCCTACCCTGATCTTCGACCGCCAGAGCGGTGAATTCCTCGCCACCGTCGGCTCCCCTGGCGGCTCGCAAATCATCGAATACGTCGCCAAATCCACCATCGGTCTGCTCGACTGGAACCTCGACCCACAAACCGCCATCAGCCTGCCCAACTTCGGCAGCCGCAACGGCCCGACCGAACTGGAACAAGGGCAGTTCAGCCCGGCGTTGATTCAGGCGCTGAAAGACAAGGGGCATGTGGTGAATGAAATCGACATGACCAGCGGGACTCAGGCGATTGTTCGGGTCAAGGATGCGCAGGGAAAGGCTTCGTTGGAAGGTGGGGCCGATCCGCGGCGTGAGGGGGAAGCGTTGGGGGATTGAGTCATACGCAGGAATGAGAAAAGGCTTACCGGGAGGTAGGCCTTTTTGATATTGCCTGCCAGACAGTTGCGCGCCGAGAGGCGGATGTCGCGGAGTGAATCGTTACCAAGCCTAGCGGCTGATCTTCAGCGCCTGCCGCGCCTGATGCTTTTCCAGCGCCAGGTCGATCAGGCGGCTGACCAGTTCGCTGTAAGTCATGCCCGTGGCCTGCCACAGCTTGGGGTACATGCTGATGCGGGTGAAGCCGGGCAGCGAGTTGATCTCGTTGATCAGCACTTCGCCGCTGTCGGTCAGGAACACATCGACCCGCGCCAGGCCAGAACAGCCCAGCACCTGGAAGGCCTCGACGGCCAGGGCGCGAACACGTTCGCTCGCTTCGACGCTGATGTTGGCCGGAACCACCACCTGGGCGGCCTGGTCGTCGATGTATTTGCTGTCGTAGGAATAGAAGCCGCTGCTCACGACGATCTCGCCACAGCCACTGGCGATCGGCTGATCATTGCCCAGCACCGCGCATTCAATCTCGCGACCGCTGACGGCAGATTCGATCAGTATTTTTTCATCAAAGCCCAAGGCCAGTTCGACCGCCGCCGTGTATTCGGCTTCGTTGGTCACTTTGCTCACGCCCACCGAAGAACCCTGGTTCGCCGGTTTGACGAACAGCGGCAGGCCCAGTTTGCCTTGTACTTCAGCGAACCCGGTGCGCTTGGCACTGGCGCGATTCAACGTCACAAAGGGCGTGACCGCGATCCCCGCGTCACGCAGCAGGCGCTTGCTGATGTCCTTGTCCATGCACACCGCAGAACCCAACACATCGGAGCCGACAAACGGCAAATCCGCCATGCGCAGCAAGCCTTGCAGGCAGCCGTCTTCGCCGAGGGTGCCGTGGACGATCGGGAAGATCACATCGACGTGGCCCAGCAGTTCCTGGCTCGAAGATTCCACCAATTGCTGACTGGCCTTGCCCGGCACCACCGCCAGTTCGCGATTGGATTGATTGAGGGCGATCAGCGCCGGGTTTTCCTGATTGAGCAGGAAGTTGGAGGGGTCGTTGAGGTGCCAGTGCCCCTGTTTGTCGATGCCGATCAGCACCGGTTCGAAGCGCGAACGGTCCAGTGCATCGACAATGTTTTTCGCCGATTGCAGCGACACTTCATGCTCCGCCGAACGGCCGCCAAAAATAATTCCTACCCGCAGCTTGCTCATTGCCTGGCCTCATGGTGAATGTGCTGTTTGATACCACGGTAACGCCGATGAGTTAAAGACTGAAACTTCGTGCAACCTCGACGGGTCATTGCTAATACGCATCCCGCCATACAGAAGGCCGCCCTTGAACGCTCCGACCGATCGTCGCAACAGCCTCTCCCTGGACGGGCTCAACTTCTTTCTCGCCGACGTGCGCGACGGGCTCGGGCCGTACCTGGCGATCTATTTGCTCGCGGTGCACCACTGGGACCCGGCCAGCATCGGCCTGGTAATGACCCTGGCCGGGATCGCCGCGTTGCTGACCCAGACGCCTGCCGGTGCGCTGATCGACCGCACTCGCCGCAAACGCGGGGTAATCATCGTGGCGGCGCTGCTGGTGACGGTGAGTTGTCTGCTGCTGCCGTTCATTACGTCGTTCACCCTGGTGGCGATGACCCAAGCCTTGAGCGCCGTCGCGGCCTCGGTGTTCGCCCCGGCCATCTCTGCCATTTCACTGGGCATCACCGGGCCACGGGCCTTTACCCGTCGCACCGGGCGCAATGAAACTTTCAATCACGCGGGCAATGCTGTCGCGGCGTTGCTGGCCGGTGGTTTTGCCTATTTGTTTGGTCCGGTGGCGGTGTTTTACCTGATGGCGGTAATGGCCCTGGCCAGCGTGATTGCCATCAGCTTCATCTCGCCCCAAGCCATCGATCACGACGTTGCCCGAGGCTTCGACCCGCAGGGCCCGGCCCATGGCGAACAGCCTTCCGGCCTGAATGCCTTGCTGCACAACCGACCGCTGCTGGTGTTCGGCATCTGCTGCGGGCTGTTCCACCTGGCGAATGCGGCGATGCTGCCGCTGGTGAGCCAGAAACTGTCCCTGGTGAATCTGCAGATGGCCACACCGCTGACATCCGCCTGCATCGTCGCCGCGCAATTGGTCATGGTGCCGGTGGCGCTGCTGGTGGGATGGAAGGCCGATGTCTGGGGGCGCAAACCGTTGCTGCTCGCCGGCTTCCTGATCCTGCCCTTGCGCGGGGTGCTGTATACCCTGTCGGATGATCCGTACTGGCTGGTGGCGGTGCAGTTGCTGGACGGCGTCGGTGCCGGGATCTTCGGCGCCTTGTTTCCGGTGGTGATCAAGGACCTGACCCAAGGCACCGGACGCTTCAATGTGAGCCTGGGCGCGCTGTCGACGGTGTTCGGCCTGGGCGCCGCACTGAGCAATGGCTTGGCCGGGCTGGTGGTTCAGCAAGCGGGGTACAGCGCGGCATTCCTCACCTTGGCGGCGATAGCGGGAGCAGCGCTGGTGTTGCTCGTGGTGGCGATGCCCGAGACGTTGAATCGCGGGTCCACCATGGCTGACCAACCGGTGGCCACTGCGCTGACCTGATCAGCGACTGGCCACCAAATGCGCGCCGAACAGCAGGTAACAACTGCCGGCAAAACGGTCCAGCCATTTGCGCGAACGCTCATAAACGCCGGCGACCCGGCGACTGGCAAACAGTAGCGCCACGCTGCAATACCAACTGAACGACAGGCTTGCCATGGTCAACACCGCCAGCGCCAGCAACATCGGTGGCGGTGAGGCCGGCATGGCCGTGGCGAAAATCGTCGCGACGAACAGCGCCGACTTGGGATTGGTCATGTTGCCCAAAAAGCCCCGCCCATAGGCCGACAGCAGCGTACACCCTGCCCCGTCCAGCGAGTCGCTTGCACCCGGCACCCGCGCCGGTTTGCGCTTGAACTGCTTCAACCCCAGATAGATCAGGTAACAGCCACCGGCAATCTTGAACGTCAGATAAAGCGTTGGCGCCGCGCTGAACAGCGACTTGATGCCCAGGCCTCCGGCCAAGCCCCACAACACCGTGCCCGTGGCGACGCCCAACGCGGAGACTACGCCGTGCCGTCGGGAACAACTGGCCGACAATTGTGCGATGTTGAAGAAGTTGGGGCCCGGCGTGATGACGGCGACCGTCCACAAAAGGGCCAGAGACAATAACGGCGCGGCGTAACTCAGGTGACTCAGTTCCATTGGAAGAATCGCCTTCATGGCACCGGAGGATTTTGCACCTTGCAACATTTTGTCGCGCTTTTCTACTTGTCGTTGTGATGTATCGGTCAGCAGACAGACCCTTGTTCCTGGGTTAACGTGCTCTGAACCGAGTACAAGACAACAGCACCATGACCAAGCACACGCTCCCCAACGACTGGCTTCACCGCGCGCCCAACGTTGGCGGGCTGGAGCGTATCGAGGCGTATTTTGCCGGCCACGGCTACGAGCTGCATCGTCATGACACCTACGCCATCGGCCGCACCCTGGCCGGGGTGCAGCGCTTTCAGTACCGCGGCGGCTGGCGGCACAGTCTGCCGGGTGGGACTTTGGTGCTGCACCCGGACGAGATCCACAATGGCGAGGCCGGCACCGACAGCGGCTTTCATTACCGAATGATGTACATCGAACCGGCGCTGATCCAGCAGATACTCGGCGGTCAGCCGTTGCCGTTCATCAAGACTGGCCTGTCCACCGATCCACGCTTGTTCGCGGCCACCGATGTGCTGATGCGCAGCCTGGACGACCCGCTCGACCCACTGGAGGAACAGGACGCACTGTTCGATCTGGCGCACGCCCTGAGCACCGTTTCCGGCACACCTGGCAAACGCCAGGGCTTCGACTATGTGGCGGCGGAGCGAGCCCGGGAGTTCATGCACGGCGCCCTTGATCGCACCGTGACCCTGGAGGAACTGGCGCAGCACAGCGGGCGGGATCGCTGGAGTCTGTCGCGGGATTTCCGCCTGTTGTTCGGCACCAGCCCTTATCGCTACCTGACCATGCGGCGCCTGGACCTGGTCCGCGCGCTGCTGATCCAGGGCCAGTCGCTGGTCAGCGCCGCCCTCACCGCCGGCTTCACCGATCAGAGCCACATGACCCGCCAATTCAGCAAAACCTACGGCCTGTCACCGGCGCGCTGGATGAAAATGCACCGGCGCTGAAGCACGCACAATCGTTCAAGAATTCACATCGACAGGCTGGTTATCGTGGGCCCGGAATCAATCTGGAGTACCCCTCGATGAACACATTCAAAAGCCTGAACTTCCTGCAGAAAATCGAACTGATCGACCAGCACTGGTCACCCCGGGTCATCGCTGAAATGAACGACTATCAGTTCAAAGTGGTGAAGCTGCTGGGGGATTTCATCTGGCACGATCACCTGGACACCGACGAAACCTTCATCGTCCTCGAAGGGCAATTGCGCATCGACTTTCGCGATGCTCATGTGCTGATTTCGGCTGGTGAAATGTACGTCGTGCCCAAAGGCGTCGAGCACAAGCCGTCGGCGGAACAGGAAGTGAAACTGCTGCTGATCGAACCCAAGGGCGTGGTGAACACCGGCAGCGAAGGCGGCGAACGCACGGCGGTGAATGATCTGTGGATTTGAAAAACAGCGCCAATGCGCAGACTGTGGCCGTCGCGATCACTTGACCGACTTCCCGGTCGACGAATAAGGACATTCCATGAGCGACTTCCCGACCCTCGAAACACCGCGCCTGCTGTTACGCGAAATCGTAACGGCCGATGCCCCTACGGTGCTGGCGATTCACGGCGATGAACAGGCGATGCGCTGGTTTGGCATGGACCCGATGACCGACATCGCCCAGGCCCAGGCCTTGGTCGAGACATTCGCCGAGTCGCGCACGCTGCCCAATCCCGGTATCCGCTGGGGCATCCAGTCCCGGGAGCAGAATGAATTGCTCGGCAATTGCGGCCTGTTCAAATGGAACAAACCCTGGAAGAGCTGCTCGCTGGGTTTTGCGCTGGGGCAATCGGCCTGGGGCAAGGGCATCATGTCCGAAGCGCTGCAAGCCACGCTGGTTTGGGGGTTTGCACAGATGCAGCTCAATCGGATCGAAGCCACGGTCCACCCGGACAACCAGGCGTGTTTGAAGCTGCTCGAACGCTTGGGTTTCGTCCAGGAAGGTTGCCTGCGCCAGGCGGGTTTCTGGCTGGGGGAACATCACGATTTGCTGCAACTTTCATTGTTGCGCGCAGAGTTTGCACCCTCGCCGATCCGGGGGACTTAGTCAGACTCGCTCAGGGCCTTGCCATCCACCGGGTCACCGATCTTCAAGAAGTGCCCACCGGCGACATGGTGCAAGGTGCGCAACGCATCGTGCCCCTCGACGTGCCAGCGGCCATCGCTGAACACGCGTTCATCGGCCTGGACGGCAGTCTCTGCTCCTGGGAAAAGCGCCGATTGTAGCGGGATCCCCCGGGTAAACATCAAGTCGCCAATTGATTGGCAAACTGGCCCACCGCGTTCACCACTTTCTGCGCGCCGTCGCGAATCTCGACGATGACCGTGCCCGCCTCCGCCGCCAGCGCCAGACCTTGTTCTGCCTGGACTTTGCCGTCGGTCATCAGGCTGACGGCATTGCGCGCCATGTCCTGGTTCTGCCGGACCACGCCGACAATTTCATCGGTGGCCTGGCTGGTGCGTGACGCCAGTTGCCGGACCTCGTCCGCCACCACCGCAAACCCTCGGCCCTGCTCACCGGCCCGCGCCGCTTCGATGGCCGCGTTGAGCGCCAACAAGTTGGTTTGCTCGGCAATGCCGCTGATGGTCTTGACGATGGTGCCGATCACCAACGATTGCTCGTTCAGCGCTTCGATGCCCTCACCGGCGGTTTGCATGTGTTTGGCCAGGTCGCGCATCACGTCCACCGCCTGAGTCACCACCGCCGTGCCGCGCTGGGCGCAGTTATCGGTTTGCAGCGACGTGCTGTAGGCAATGTTGGCGGCCTCGGCGACGGCTTGCTCCTGATTGATCTGATCGGTAATCACCGTGGCGAACTTCACCACTTTGTAGAGTTTGTTGTTGGCGTCGACCACCGGGTTGTAGGACGCCTCCAGCCAGACCTCGCGACCGTGACTGTCGATGCGTTTGAAACGGTCGGCGATAAACTCGCCATTGTTCAGACGGCGCCAGAAATTCTGATACTCGGCACTGTTGTACTCCTCAGGTGTACAGAAGGTGCGGTGATGTTTGCCCTGGATCTGCGCCAGGCTGTAACCCATGCCGTTAAGGAATCGCTCGTTGGCAGTCAGTACGTTGCCATTGAGGTCGAACTCGATCACCGCCGTCGAACGCACCAGCGCACCGATCAGGTTCTCGTGTTCGCGAGACGCTTCGATGGTGCGGGTCAGGTCACTGGAGTAAATCGAGAAATGCTTGATCCGCCCGTCCGCCGAGCGCACCGGCTGCAGGATGGAGCGCAGCCACGCCTCGGCACCATTGCCGCGCGACAAACGCACGGTACCGGCGAAATGCTCACCGCGAGTCAGCGCATTTTTGAAGCGCCGATGGAATTCGTCGGACTTCACATGCGTCGGCACGATGTCTTCGATGTGCCGCCCGATCAGGTCATTGCTCTTGTAGAGCATCTCGCCAAGAAAATTCTGATTGACCGATTGCACCCGCCCATCAGGATCGAGGGTCAGGACCATCATCTCGCTTTCCAGGCTGTCCTTCACTTGCAGGAGGCTGGAGAGTTCTTCGCGAAGAGCGGACAGCTCCTGCTTCAAGCGTTTGTTGAACATGGGAAGGCACCGATGGGCAGGGAAAGAAAGCGGGATACAGCCTAGCCATCGGCCTTGTGGATATTTTCTGAAGAGTGGTTGAGGGTTGTCCTACAAAAATAATGGCGAGGTGCCATTTGCCACAGAAGTCCCGTAAGGGCCGGTTATAAAACCCACCGCTCTAGCCCGGCCACATGAGGTGTCCTCCGTTGCTGTGGTAGCGCTGGTTGACTGGAGCCCCCCCTCGTCTATCCCCGATATCGCTACAGACAAGGCGCCACGGAACGACTCTCGACCTTGGGCATGCGCGTGCCGAAATACGCCGCGCTGCTCACGCCCACCGCGCCCATCACCGCGCAGAAGATCACGCAGATCCACGGGCTCCACGGCATCAGGCCGATCAGCAACAGCGGTGTGATACTCGCCCAGGCGGCGTAGGCAATGTTGTAGGTGAAGGAGATCCCCGAGACGCGAATCCGCGCCGGGAACAGGCTGACCATTACCGACGGCACCGCGCCGACCACGCCACAACTGAGGCCGGCAATCGCATAGGCCAGACCGATCCAGTCCCCCCCGATGATCAGGCAGGTGTAGAGCACGCCAATGCCCAGCGGCAGTAGCAGGCTGTAGAGCATCACCGTGCGCCAGGCGCCGATGCGGTCGACCAGCAAACCGGCGAGCACGCAACCGATGTTCAGGAACACGATGCCTAACGCACTCAGGGCGAAGGTGTGGCTGGCGGTCATGCCGAAGGTTTTCTGCATCATGGTCGGAGTGATGACGACGAACACCACCACCGCCGACGTCAGCACGCAGGTGAGGATCATGGCTGGCAACATTGCCAGACGATGCTCGCGCAGCACCGTGCGCAGCGGCAGTTCGACCGCTTCATCGCGGCGGGCCTGCATGGCCATGAACACCGGGGTTTCGCTGAGCCAGCGCCGCAGCCAGACACCGATCACACCAAACACGCCACCGAGCAGGAACGGGAAGCGCCAGGCGTAATCGAGAATTTCAGCCGGCGTAAAAGCCTGGGCCAGGAAGGTCGCGGTCAGTGCGCCGATCAAGTAGCCGAACGTCAACCCGGCCTGGAGAAATCCAAGCGCATAACCGCGATGACCGGCCGGCGCGTGCTCGGCGACGAACACCCAGGCGCTCGGCACTTCACCGCCCACCGCCGCGCCCTGGAGGACGCGCAGCGCCAACAGCAGCAAGGGCGCGAAGTAACCGATCTGCGCGTAGGTCGGCATGATCCCGATCAGCAGGCACGGCAGCGCCATCATCAAAATGCTCAGGCTGAACACCTTCTTGCGCCCCAGTTTGTCGGCGAAGTGCGCCATCAGGATCCCGCCCAGCGGCCGCGCCAGGTAACCGGTGACGAAGATCCCGAAACTTTGCAGCAAGCGCAGCCATTCGGGCATTTCCGGCGGGAAGAACAGCTGGCTGAGGGTCAGGGCGAAAAACACGAAAATGATGAAATCGTAGATTTCCAGCGCCCCGCCGAGCGCCGCAAGGCCCAGGGTCTTGTAATCCGAACGGGTAAACGGCACCGGGCGCGTTTCGGTATTGGCAGTCATGAAAAGAACTCTGGCATGGGCAAAAAACCAAGGCGCCCATGGTCTACGCAAATGCGCCGGTGGACAACCCGATCAGCGCCCTGGGTTGGTTTTTAACGGTTCTCTGTGCATTGAATTCGGCCCCACGACACCAATAATCGGGGGCTTTCCAACCCACAGGAAAGCCGCCATGAGCAGCCATACCCGCAGCAAACGCCTGACCGTTCCCCAATTGGTGGCCATGAAAGGCCAACAGAAAATCGTCTCGCTGACCGCCTACACCCGCTCGATGGCCGAGTTGATGGACCCGTTTGTCGACTTCGTGCTGATCGGCGACTCCACGGCCATGGTCGGCTATGGCCGCACCTCGACCCTGGACATGAGCCTGGAAGAAATCATCGGCCACACCCGCGCAGTGGTCGCCAGCACGCGATTGGCCTGCGTGATTGCCGACATGCCGTTCGGCAGCTATCAGGAATCACCCCAGCAGGCCTACCGTAATTGCGCCGAAGTGCTGGCCCGCACCGGTTGCGACGCGCTCAAGCTCGAAGGCGGCAAGGCCTTGGCCGGCACTGTGGAGTTTCTGGTGCAGCGCGGCATTCCGGTGATGGCGCATATCGGCCTGATGCCGCAATACGTCAACGTCATGGGCGGCTTCAAGGCTCAGGGGTTGAACGACACGACCGCCGCCGCCATCGAGGAAGATGCCCGCGCTCACCTCGCCGCCGGTGCGTTCAGCCTGTTGCTGGAAGGCGTGGCCGAACCGCTGGCCCGGCGCATCAGCGATTTTTCCGCAATGCCGATCATTGGCATCGGCGCCTCACCAGCCTGCGACGGGCAAGTGCTGGTGACCGAGGACATCCTCGGTCTGGGCGGCGACTATGTGCCGCGCTTCGTCAAACCCTATGCAGATGTCGGCGCGTTGATCAGCCAGGCGTTCGAGTGTTTCGCCGATGAAGTGCGCAACGGTCAGTTTCCGCAGATGCAGCATTGCTACGGCGTGAGCTGACGCTCTTGCTCAATGGCTGCGGCCAGGGTCTTCACGGCCAGGCCGATGTCCTTGCTCCAATCCACGGTGTAGCTCAGGCGCAAGCAATCGCGCCACAACCCCTGTTGGCTAAACATTTCGCCGGGCGCAATCACAATGCCTTTGGCCAACAGGCGCTCGAACACCCGGCGCATGTCCACCGGGTGGACGGATTGCGCCCACAGCGTTGCGCCCCCCGCCGCTGCCACCACGTTGAGCTGGTCGGCGGCGTGCTCCTGGAGCAGGCAGGTCATTTGCGTCATGCGTTCATGGAGCAGACCGCGCAACACCTGAGTGTGCTGATCGATGCGTCGCGAACCGTACAAGCGGGCCAGGGCTTTCTGCCGGATCGGCGACAGGCGAAACGCGCGGTCGAGGCACTGGCGCTGCATCGCAGCCTCCTGGCCACGAATCAACACATAGCCGAACGGTGCTTCCGAACCGATGACCTTATCGAAGGTAGAAAACACCACCAACCGCTCGGGATCGGCGAAATCCCGATAGCGCGGCTGTTCCGGCAGGAATCCGAATTCGCCATAGCTGTCGTTCTCGAACAACCAGACACCCCGTTCACTCAGCCATTCGCACAGCTGCTGTTTGTCGGCCGCTGGCATCAGGCTGCCGTGGGGAAGGCTCACGGTCGATGAGAACACCGCCAGCGCGACGGTTTCACGCTGCAACAGGTCGTGAACCTGCTGCAGGTCAAAGCGGCCATCGACGTGCAGCGGTACCTCGATCACGCGGATATCCGCAGCGTGCAACTGGCGCAAGATCGCCCAGGAACACGGCGACTCGACCAATGCCACGGTCCCGCGCAGGTTCAGTGCGGCCAATGACATGTCCAGCACACTGCGCAGATCGGCGCCGATGAATACCTGTTCCGGCCGCCAGTAATGCGCGGTCGAACGGGTGTAGCGCTCCGCCAGCACCGTGCGCAGTTCGATCTCGCCGAAGGGCTGATACAACGGCACCGCCGAACGCGGGTATTGGCGCGACAGTTCGCGCTCGGTCATCAGCAACGGGTTTTCCAGGGACAGCAACATCGATGGCGCATCGCTGCTCAGCGCCAGCATGCCGGGCTGGCGCGCGTAGGCGTAAATGTTGTCGAGCAGGTTGGCGGCCGGTGTCGGCGGTTGCATCGAGCCGGCCCGGCAGAAGTACCCGAGCTTGGGTCGAGAAAAAACCCGGCCCTCATCTTCAAGCAAGGCGTAGGCAGATTTGGTGGTGGACACCGAGACGTTCAGGCGCAACGCCAACTGGCGCAATGACGGGAGCTTCCACTCGCCCTCGGTCCGGGTCGAGTCGATCAGCTCGACCAGGTAGCGGTACACGGCCTGATAAGCGAAGGGGCTTTCCTTGTTCAATCGCGGTCATTCCTTGAGGTAGGCACGGAGCAGCATCCTCCCATGATGCGCGGGGTGCAATGTGCGTCCCCCGCTAAAACAGCGCCGCAAAAAAACCGTGATTGATTTACTGTTGGCACCTGACCAGCCGGGCCTTTGCGGCCCGGAACATCACCATAATCATAAAAATCCGAGGTACTCCCGTGGCCGCTGATATCGACGATAGCCGCTATGCCCGTTTTGCCCTGCGCTGCTCCAGTTTTGCCGAACGCTGGTTCCCCGATTCCTGGGTGTTCGCCGCTCTGGCAGTGATCATCGTGGCCGTGGCGACGATGGCCATGGGCGCCAAACCCACTGACGCCGCCATGGCCTTCGGAGACGGGTTCTGGAGTTTGATTCCGTTCACCATGCAGATGGCGTTCGTGGTGATTGGCGGTTATGTGGTCGCCAGTTCGCCACCGGCGGTGAAGCTGATCGACCGCCTGGCGCGGATCCCGAAAAACGGCCGCTCCGCCGTAGCCTGGGTCGCACTGATTTCGATGGTCGCGTCGTTGCTGAACTGGGGTTTATCGCTGGTCTTCGGTGGTTTGCTGGTCCGCGCCCTCGCCCGCCGCACCGATCTGAAAATGGATTACCGCGCTGCCGGTGCTGCGGCGTATCTGGGTCTTGGCGCGGTGTGGGCGCTGGGGCTGTCATCGTCCGCCGCGCAATTGCAGGCTAACCCGGCCAGCCTGCCGCCGTCGATTCTGTCGATCACCGGCGTCATCCCGTTCACTCAAACAATCTTTCTCTGGCAGTCCGGCGTGCTGTTGCTGGCGCTGATCGTGGTCTCGCTGATCATCGCCTACGCCACCGCCCCCGGCCCGAACAGCGCGCGCAATGCCAAGGCTTGCGGGATCGACCCGAGTTTCAACCTGCCGCCGCTGCAACCGCGCACCCGCCCCGGCGAATGGCTGGAACACAGTCCGTTGCTGACGATTTTGCTGGTGCTGTTGGCCGGCGGTTGGCTGTTCCATGAGTTCTCGACCAAACCGGCGATCAGCGCGATCTCCGGCCTGAACACCTACAACTTCCTGTTCATCATGCTCGGCGCCCTGCTGCACTGGCGCCCGCGCAGCTTCCTCGACGCGGTGTCCCGGGCGGTGCCGACCACCACCGGCGTGCTGATCCAGTTCCCGCTGTACGGCTCGATCGCCGCGCTGATGACCACCGTCAAAGGCACCGATGCCCAGACGTTGGCTCACCATATCTCGACCTTCTTCGTACAGATCGCATCCCACGACACCTACGCGCTGTTGATGGGCGTGTACTCGGCAATCCTCGGCTTCTTCATCCCGTCTGGCGGCGGTAAGTGGATCATCGAAGCCCCGTACGTAATGCAAGTGGCCACTGACCTCAACTATCACTTGGGCTGGGCCGTGCAGATCTACAACGCCGCCGAAGCCCTGCCGAACCTGATCAACCCGTTCTACATGCTGCCGCTGCTGGGCGTGCTGGGGCTGAAGGCGCGGGACTTGATCGGGTTTTCATTCGTGCAGTTACTGGTGCATACGCCGCTGGTGCTGTTTCTGCTGTGGGCGTTGGGGACGACGCTGGTTTATACGGCGCCGGTGATGCCTTAATCGAGTTGGCTGCACCTGCTCGGGGGAGTGGGTGCGGTCAGGTTTGATCGGTAGGTAACACTTTCAACAATTCGGGCAACGCTGCCTGAACCGTGTCCCACACCACTTCAAGATTGATATCGAAATAGCCGTGAGCAATGCGATTGCGCATACCGCGCATGCTGCGCCATGGCACTTGGGTATTCTGAGAAGCGAACTCCCCGTAGCGATCCATAACCTTGGTCGCCGCCTCGCCAATGATGATGAGGCTCATGATGACGGCTTGTTGAGTACGCTTGTCGTCGAAAAACTCTTCCTTGCTCAGCCCTTCGACAAAAGTCAGCGCATCGGCCGCTGCCTGGCGCATATGGTCAAGGTAGTCGCCAAGTCGGTTCTCGGTCATACGGGCCGTGCCTGATCAAGCACCTGCTGACGAAACTTCAATGGAAGGTCGCCCGGTGTCAGCAGGTCAACCGTAACGCCGAGCAAATCCTCAAGCTCAACCTGAAGACCGCCGAGATCAAACAGCGTGGCGCCGGGCAGAGCATCTACCAGCAGATCAAGATCACTTCCCTCTTTATCCGTACCGAGCAGCACCGAGCCAAATACTCGAGGGTTGGACGTACGGAATCGACCGACGACCTCGCGCACGGCTGCACGTTGTAGATCAAGCGCTGTAGAGGGTTTCATGATTCACCTTAACCAGGTCCGGTATCGCGCCAGTCTAGCAGCGCTTGAGGATGGTAAACACCGTGCACCAATACTGGATACGTGGCCAGGGCCGTTCCTCGCCACTACACCACAGTTCCCATGCCTGCCTTGCACCTGCAGATCGGATCCAACTTCGTGTAACCTCCCCGTCACATCGCGCTGCTAGCGTCCCGCCGAAACAACTCGCAACAAATTGCCACAATTCTGCAAGAAAACAGGAGCCGGAATGAACGACGAAAAAGATGGAAACGACATCCCCTCCCCTGAAACCGATCAACCCACCGATACCAGTCGCCGCCGTTTCCTGGGTGGTGTAGCGGTATTGGGTGTCGGGGCGACGTTGAGCGCCTGCGGCACCAAAGACAACGAGCCCGGTAAACCGGTCGAACGCCCGCTGACGCCCGCCGAGCTGGACAAGGCCCTGCGCGAAAACGTGAAGAACGTCGTGGTGATCTACGGCGAAAACCGCAGCTTCAATAACCTGTTTGCGGATTTCCCGGGGGTCGAGAAACCGTTGTCGGCGCTCAAGCCCGATGATTACGTACAGAAAGATCGTGACGGTAAAGTGCTGGCGAACCTGCCTCCGGTTTGGGGTGGCCTGAACCAGGTCGGCCCGCAAACCCTCGATGGCGTGGTCTACCCTGCCGGTACGCAGTATCAGGAACACTTGCCCAACGCGCCCTACGCCCTCAAAGGCCCGCAAGGCGAAGACCTGCCGCTAAGCCTGGTGACCCGCGATCTGTGGCATGTGTTCTATCAGAACCAGATGCAGATCAACGGCGGCAAGAATGACGGCTTTGTCGCCTGGGCCGATTCCGGTGGCTTGACCATGGGGCATTACACCCAGACTCGCTACTCCTTGCGTTTGTGGGACGTGGCCCGGGAGTTCGTGCTCTGCGACAACTTCTTCCAGGGCGCTTTCGGCGGCTCGTACCTGAACCATCAATACCTGATCAGCGCCCAAGTGCCGTTCTACCCGGATGCCGCCAATTCGATCGCCAAGCCGCAGATCGCCACGCTGCAAAGCGATGATCCGACCGACAACCGCCTCAAGCCGCTGGACGCTTCGCCCGCCAGCGCCATGACCGGCCCGCCACAGTTCGGGCCAAGCCTGCTGACCCCCGACGGCTACGCGGTGAATACCATGGCGCCGCCCTATTGGCCGACCTGGATCCGCGACCCCGAGCGCCCGGACTACGCCAAGCCGTTGCCCAGCGTGCTGGTGCCGCAAACCCACGAACACATCGGCGACAAGCTGTCGAAAAAGAACGTCGACTGGGCCTGGTACGGCGGCGCGTGGCAAGCCACGATTGATGAGTACAAGGATTCGGGCGCCATTCCAAAGATTCCCAACTTCCAGTACCACCATCAGCCGTTCAACTACTTCAAGCGCCAAGGCCCGGAAAACCCGGCCGAGCGCGCCAAGCGCCTGCGCGACGGTGGCTTGGGCGATGAGTCGAGCACCAACAAGTTCCTGGCCGACGCCGAAGCCGGCAAGCTACCGGCGGTGACGTTCTACAAGCCCCAGGGCAACCTGAACATGCACGCCGGGTACGCCGACATCGCCTCGGGCGACCGTCATATCGTCCGCGCCCTCAAAGTGCTGCAACAAAGCCCGCAATGGAAAAACATGGTGGTGGTGATCACCGTTGATGAAAACGGCGGCTGGTGGGACCACGTTGCGCCGCCCAAGGGCGATCGCTGGGGCCCGGGAACGCGGATCCCGGCGCTGGTGATTTCGCCGTTTTCGCGCAAGGGCACGGTGGATCACACCGTCTACGACACCGCGTCGATCCTGCGATTGATCACTCGCACGTTCCAGCTGGAAACCCTCGATGGGATCAAAATGCGGGATGACGCGATGATTGCCCGGGGGCAGAAGCCGATGGGGGATTTGACCAATGCCCTGCATTTTTCGGGCTGATTGAAAGCAAGATCAAAAGATCGCAGCCTTCGGCAGCTCCTTGGCATGTCGTCGGCTGCGATTTTTTGCGTGGGTACTGGACCGCTCGACACATCTGGTTTCAGTATGTACCCGCCCCCGCCTACGAGGGCCCACGCTGAAAAGGATCTGAGCATGTTCAAACTCGCAGGACTTACCCTCGCCGCCCTCACCCTGAGTGCCGCCGCCCACGCCGATGTCGATCTCAAGCTGGGCAGCACCGAACGCGTCACCCGGCTCTTCGCCTACCCCAACAACTGCAACGTGATCTGCTTTCGCAACTGGACGCTGGAGCAGACTGTCGAGCATTACCTGACCCAGAGCGTGCAGCGCGATGGCTACAGCGCCGCGAAAGTCCGGGTAAAAACTGATAACCATCAGCTCTACGCCGAAATCACCGGCGTACCCAAGGGGTATGACAAACCCCTCGCAGCCTTGTTGGATGCCGGTGATCTGGCCTACAACGGCGCCAAAAAGCTCAACATGGATGGCAAATGGGCTTATAGCTGGTACCTGTTCCTGCCATTGGGCATGGCCCTGGAAAACCGCAAAAGCGTCGAGTTGCTGCACTTCCCGCCGGATTACTCGTTGACCCAGGCCCAGGACTATCTGGAGTCCGCCACCACCGATCGCTGGGCCACGCTGCTGGTCGATAACGGCATTCCGGCCGCCCAGACCCCGGCCTACCAGACCATCATCGACATCGCGCCGATTGCCGCGCCATCCAGCGCCGGCAAGGACCTGGAAGGCGTCTACGACTACTTCAAGGACTACCAGACCACCATGGTCAAGGAAGTCAGCCAGAACGCCAAAGGTGCAGCGTTGCCGATGGTCGCCTTCGGCGCGCCGGTACGTAACTGGATCAAGCAGCAATACGGGGCGACCGTGGGTGTATTGGGCCTGGCCACGATCAGCCCAAGCGCCGGGGTGAAAGTGCCGGTATTGGGCTCTAACCACCCGAGCTACATCTGGTACGCCGCCGACCCGGACAGTTACACCGGCCCCGATGCCCAGGCCAAGGCGGATGCCGCCGGCCTGACGGTCATGGGCCAGGACCTGAGCGCCGCGTGCTGGCAGGCGGGGATGGGCAGCAAACCAGGCAGCGATCCAGCGGCGCAGCTGAAAAGCTGCACCCAGACCTGGCAGGTGACCCAGAAAGAAAAAACCTGTGAGCTGTTCTACACCTCGATCCGCAACCTGACGCCGGCCGACGCAGCGGCCAAGTGCGCCACACCGCCGGTCAAATCGCAGCTGCAACAACTGCAAGCCCCGGCCCCAGCGCCAGCGGTCCCTGAACCACACCTCTGAAACGCGGGAAGCCTTTTGTGCGTCAGCCAATGCTGACGCGCAAAAGCGCCTATTTCGCCTGTCAGTTCTGACAGTAGACCGGGTGTTAGATTTGCGAGAGGCTTGAGGCGTACCCAAGTGTTGCAGGGCTGACAGGATCGTCGGCTTCCGGAGGTCGCAACACCTTTGCCGACAAGGATCGTTATGAAACTCCAGACGCTGGACGGGATGCGCGCCCCCCCCACCCATGGCCTCTATCCCTTTGCAGAATTACCCATCCGCCTTGGATTTCCGTCCCGGGCTGATTTCGAACTCATCCTGGATGCCCACGGCTCGGCAGAGGCCGTCGCGGCACTCCGACAGTTCCCACGGATCAGCCGAATCTGCCGGGCTTCAGGGCATCTACTGCCCTATCGCTGTCGGCATACACGGCAACTGGCCCCCGGCATCCACGTCTACGACCCGCACTTGTGCGGGTTGCTGCGTCATTCCTGCGACCCCAACGTGTTTCTCGACATGAGCGAGCTGTGGTTATGGGCGCTGCAAGACATCAACCGTGGCGACCGGCTGACCATGGATTACGCCTCCACCGAAGACAAACTCCTGCGCCAGTTCGCCTGTCAGTGCGGTTCGGCGGAGTGTCGCGGCTGGATCACCGGCTACGATGAACCGCCGAACGCCGACGGCCAGTTGTTTTTGCAACACTGGCGTCGGCGCAGCCTGTGCTGAACGGCGTTACACCGCCCCGACCGGACGCAGGCGATATTGCGGCGGCAGTTGCTCGAAACCGCTGATGGTCGCGTTCAGGCTTTTCCAGCGACCGTCCTTGATGCCGTAGATGCAACCGTGGATCGACAAGCTCTGCCCGCGATGCCAGGCGTTTTGCACAATGCTGGTGTGACCAACGTTGGCCACTTGCTGGACCACGTTCAGCTCACAGAGACGGTCGACCCGTTCTTCCTCGGTGGGCAACTTGGCCAGTTCTTCGCGTTTCTCGTAATAAAGATCGCGAATCGAGCGCAGCCAGCCATCGATCAGGCCCAGTTGGCGGTCCTGCATCGACGCCCGCACGCCGCCACAACCATAGTGGCCGGTGACCAGGATGTGTTTGACCTTGAGCACATCCACCGCGTACTGAATCACCGACAGGCAATTGAGGTCGGTGTGCAGCACCACGTTGGCGACGTTACGGTGCACAAACAGATCGCCGGGCAGCATGCCCACGATCTCGTTCGCGGGTACCCGTGCGTCGGAGCAACCGATCCACAGGTATTCCGGGGTCTGCTGGCGGGCCAGTTTGGCGAAGAAATCAGGATCTTCTTTGGTGATCGCGTCAGCCCAGCGCTCGTTGTTATCAATCAGATCTTGTAATTCGTTCATGCAAGGAAGCCTCAAGAATGATGCGCAGCTTTGACAGACGACCGCCCGTCTGGGTCACGCGCGTGATGTAGATAGCCGGTATTCCAGGTCGGCGGAATTCTCAGGAGTACAGTGGGTCCACCCTAGTAAGGCCCACAGTATGAGGAATTGCCATGACTGAATCACGACGTCCGTACGATGCGGTGCAACCGGAGCCCATCGACGACAACGAAGACCGCATGGGTTCGATGCATGAGCTGGATTTCGACGAGGAAGAACCGAGCGCCAAAATCGGCGACGAGTTACCGGAAAATGAACGCGAACGCCTGATGCCCAGGGAACGTGTGCGCGAAGCCGGGATGACCGGGGCCTCGACCGATGACCATGAGTCTACCGACGATGACATGAGCCCGGAGACGTTGATTCTTGAAGATGGCGCGCGGGATGCCGGTGAGGCGGGTGAAGTCGATCCGGCTGATTGGGATTTGAGCAATGTCGATGAGGCCGACATTGGCGGAGGGAATGGATTGGATGAGGCGGAGATGGCGCGGCGGGATCCGTTGGACGGGAATCGTTGATTTCTGGCGCCTGACAGTACGCCTTCGCGGGCAAGCCTCGCTCCTACAGGTTTGGCGGCGTTTTTGTGATGGCCATCCCACTGTAGGAGCAAAGCTTGCTCGCGATAGCGCCCTCAAGATCGCCATCGCGAGCAAGCTTTGTTCCTACGGCGAAGCTTTTAAATCTCAATCGACCAGTGTGCAGGCCATGACGACAGCGTCTTCGCGGCCGCCGACCGCCGGGTAGTAATCCCGACGCCGACCAATCTCGTTAAACCCATACCGCTCATACAACCGGAATGCCCCACGGTTGCTGTCGCGCACTTCCAGGAAGCACTCCCGCGCCTTGGCGTCATACGCCCGGGACATCAAATGCTCCAGCAACGTCAAACCCAGGCCACGGCCCTGATTCTCCGGTTTGACGGTGATGTTCAGCAGATGCGCTTCATCGAGAATAATCTGCACCACCCCGTGGCCGACCTGCTGCGAGCCTTCGAACATCAGCCAGATCTGGTACTTGCCCAGGCCATCGAGAAAAATCCCGCGGGTCCACGGGTGACTATAGGCCGCGTATTCGATCTTCAGTACAGCGTCCATATCCGCCTCGGTCATCGGGCGGAACGATACAGCGTCACTCATTCGATTCTTTCCAACGCGCCATCAGCCGACGCATGGCTTGCCAGACATCAGCCTTACGCTGTGGCTCTTCCATTAATAATTCCAGGCCCGGCAGGGCCCAGACCGAGCCCAGGCCTTCGACCTGGAGTTCACGGTTGAAGGATTCGGCGTTCGCCTCCCCGGCAAACCTCACGGCCGGCAGGCCGATCAGCCACAGGCACACGCAGGGTGCGTCTTCGATCCGGGCCGAGAGAAAGCCCTGGACGAAATCCCGCGCCGCTTCCGGCCCCTGGTCCATGGTGCCGCGGACCAACAGCGGCCAGCGCACCGGTTCGCCGACGATCTGCGGGCTGTCCGGCAGACCGGCGGCGCGCAGCATGTCCTTGAGCAACATGTACGCGGGATCGCGAGTCTGGAACGGTTCGCCTGTGGGTAACTCCACCAGCAGCAGGCAACGCCCTGCCCGCAACAATTGCAGGGCAAAGCGCGGCGGCGGCACGACGGGGGCCTTGGCCACCACCGGCGCGGCCTCTTCTTCGGCCTTGGCGTTGGTCCGCGTGCTGGCCAACGATGGCCGCGGCACCTCGATTTTCACCCGCTCGGCGGGTTTGACCACCGGTGCCACGGGTGCCTCAGCCACAGTCGCCGGCACCACCGGGGCGACGACCAACGGTTCAGGCGCCTCCAGCAACTCGGGGCGTGAGGGCGCGGCAAAGGGCAATTCGGTGCGCGGCAGCCAGTTGACCACCTGCATGGCGGTCAAATAAGCGCGGCGACGGGACTCGATAAGCAAAGGTCGGCCACTTGTGGATAACTAAAAGTGCGCTGATTCTACCGCCCTTCGCTCAAGATCGCCCGCCCTTGATCGATACTCTTGCCCACAGAAACAGCGACTGCCCGTCCCGCGAGTGAATCGCAACGGGCGTGATGCAGTACAATCGCCGCTTTTATTCGACAACCAGCCGGCCATCCCGATGATCGAACCCAAGCGCGTCTTGCGCGCCCTCGCTGAACACTGGGCACTTCTGGAGCCACTGTGCGAGCACTTCGACCAAGGCACTTTGAGCCTCAACGAATTGCGTTCACAGTTGGCCGCCCAGCAACTGGACAGTACGCCGCAGGACATCACCAGCCTGCTGGACGTGTGGATCCGCCTC
The DNA here is from genome assembly GCF_055179735.1 of Pseudomonas sp. Emmai. Classification (NCBI taxonomy): domain Bacteria; kingdom Pseudomonadati; phylum Pseudomonadota; class Gammaproteobacteria; order Pseudomonadales; family Pseudomonadaceae; genus Pseudomonas; species Pseudomonas sp. Emmai. The sequence goes on from NZ_CM143685.1 coordinate 6,239,349, forward strand.
GACATCCTGGTTCCTGTGGCGAAAAGCCCGAACCGTTTCGAGCTTAATGCGCAGATCCACGACTTCCTCGCCTACCTGCGCCGTGAGCACCGGCTGGGCCTGTGCCTGGAAATCGAAGCCTATCTGCGCCACCTCGAACGGCTGGCCGGTTACATCCAGGACGCCTTCGACATCCGCGACGGCCACGACCTGGCGCGCCAATTGCGCTTGCTCGACATGCGCGTGCGGGACGTATTGAAGAAACTCGCCAACGACGAACAGGCCCTGGTGGCCGTCGCCGAACGGGCGAAGACCAGCGACCGGCAAATCCCGCTGCGTCAGCGCTACGCCGAAGTACTGGCGACCTGGGACGAATACGTCGAGCCGATGATCCAGTTGGTGAACGCCGACGGCGCCTTCGAACAAGGCGTACGCAAGGTCGAGAACGTGCTGTTGCGCATGCTCACCGAACAGCAGCGCCTCGGCCATCTGGTCGACGACGACATGCTGCTGCGCACCCACGCGCGCATCCTCGAAATGCAGACCAGCGCCCAGCTCACCTTGCGTCACGCCCGAGAACTGCTGCTGCCGCTGCGTGAAGAAGCGCGCCGTCACAACGCCGTGACCCGTGGCGCGGCGCTGGCCTTGTCAGCCATTCGTCGCAAAGGCATCGATGCGGTGCCCCAAGCGGCGATGCCGATGTTCACGCGTCCGCAAAGCACCTTCCTGGGCAGCGCCAGTCAGGTTGAAGCCTACGTTTATGCGCTGGCCCGTTTCGAGCCGAAACCGGCGCGTTTCCCCAAGGCCCACAAGACCCAGAAAGGTGAAGCTCCGCGCGCGCCACGCACAGTTCGGGAAATGCTCGAACGCTGCGAAGACGCCCTGCCGATGCCGGACCTGATGACCTGGCTGCTGGAGCAGGAACCGGACGGCGCCACCGACGAATTGCTTTATTGGTTCTCGCGCCTGTCCCGGGAAAAACGCTTCACCCGCGAGCGTCTGGAACGCCGCGATTACCACACTCATGAGCACCAGGTCAGCCTGCGCTCCTTCGCCCTGCTCTCGGCCCGCGACAGCGCCGCCGAGGATTCTGCGAGCACCCCAAATGCATCTTGATCTAAACGAACTCTCCCAACTCGCGCCGATTTTTCGCGAGTTGTTCAAGGGCTACCACGTCAGCCGCCGCGACCCGGAGCTATACGCGCAACTGTCGAACTTCCAGGACCAGTACCGCACGCTGTTCAAGGCGTTGGGCTTTGAACTGGTGTGCGACACCCGTGGCTTCTACTACTTCGTGCCGGACCTCGCGGCGGCGGCGGTGAACAAGACCGCACAACGCCTGGCGCTGTTCACCTTCATCCTCGTCGAGCATCTGGCCGACCAGGGCCGCGATCCGGTCGCCGTACTGGATGGCGGCAGCCTTGGCCGCGATGAATTGCCATCGCTGCTGGAAAAATACCGCGACCTGTTCATCCAGGCTGAAGTGCAGACCGTCGAAGAGCTCGAAGAAAAAATCATGCGCCGCATGACCCAACTCGGTTTCGCCGGTGAAGAAAACGGCATCTACCGTTTCCTGCCGCCGATGCACCGCTTCCTCGATGTGTGCCTGTCGGTGCAGCAGGACCGCGATCTGGCGGCCAGCCTGCACAGCGTGTTGCCGCTGCCGGTTCCAGTGCTGATCGATGACGACAGCGACGAAAAGCTGCTGCAAACCGATGACCCGCTTGATCTGAGTGACTTCGAAGAAGAAAGCGAAGAAGACGCCATGGCCCGCGCCATTGCCGAAGAACAGGAGACCGACGCATGAGTAAGGAACGCTACGGCATTCGCCGCTTCGCCCTGTTGAACACCGCCGGTTACAGTCTCGGCCTGTTCCCGCTGGAAGAACCGCTGTCGGTGTACGGCGCGAACAACCTCGGTAAATCCGCCTCGATCAACGCCTTGCAGTTCCCGATTCTGGCGCGCATGTCGGACATGAGCTTCGGCAAGTACAGCCTGGAGCAATCCCGGCGCTTCTATTTTGCGTCGGACACCAGTTACATCCTGGTCGAAGTCTCGCTGCCCCACGGTCCGCACGTGATCGGCGTGGTTGGTCGCGGCCCGGGTGGTGGTTTCGGTCACCAGTTCTTTGCCTACGCCGGCAAGCTGGACCTGGCCCACTACCAGAAAAACGACACCTGCCTGCGCCAGAAAGAGCTGTTCACCAACCTTGAACGCGAAGGCTTGAAAGCCTACGAACTCAAGCCCGATGAACTGCGGCGTTTGCTGGTCGGCGGTCACACCTCGATTCCTCTGGACCTGACGCTGATCCCGCTGCGTTCCACCAGCGAACAGAGCCTCAAGACCTTCCGTGCGTTGTTCATCAACCTGCTGCACATGCGCGAAATCACTGCGGCCAAGCTCAAGCAGTTGTTCCTCGATGCCTTCGAGCACAGCCTGCGTTCCGGTAGCGTCGATTACATCGCCGCGTGCGAAGAAGCGTTCCGCGATGTACGACGCATGGAGCAGGACTACAACTCGCTGGTTACCGCCGGCCCGCTGGTTGAAGCACTGGCTTCCGGGGTTGCCCAGCGCAACATCCTGCGCGGTAAGTTGCATCGCATCTCGCCGCTGCTCGATTCGTTGCTCGGCACCTGGTCGGACTACGCCAGTGCGCGCAAGGAAGAGCTGACCATCCAGGCCGAGCACTACCGCAACGAGCAGGACGCCCTGCAAAACGATCAGCGTGGCGGCACTCAGGAACTGATGCGTCTGGAGCGGGAAATCACCGGGATCCAGCGCTGGCTCGGCGAATTGTCGGTGCTCAAGCATCGCTTCGCGTTGGTCACTGACGTTAAAGTCCTGGAACAGCAACTGCTGGCAGCCAAGGATGCCCACGATGAGCTGGCCGGTGCCTTGGCCCAGTCGCGACAGTTCAGCGCCGAAGACCTCGACGAGCGTCTGCGGGATCTGGAAAAACGCCTGAAGTCGGTGAAGCAGCAACTCGATCACGCCGACAACAACAGCTACGCCCGTCTGCGCGAAGAGTTTTCGCAACAGGACGTCGAGCGCCTGATGCGCCTGTTCAACAGTGCGCTGTTCAGCCTGCCGCTGGGCGAGCACGGAATTACGCTGGACGAGGACGGTCAGTGGGTCAAATCCCTGGAGCTGATCCTCGATGGCTTCAAGGGCGAGCGTTTCGAAGTGCCGGGTTTGGCCATCGACATCTCGCACATCGAGCCGCCCGCGCTGCAAGCCTTGGCTGACCGCGCCGCGTTACGTGATCAGAAAGAGCGTCTGGAAAAAGAGCTCAAGCAACTGAAAACCCAAGCTGCCGTGGTCGCTGACCGCGCCGCGAGCAAGACCCAGACCGAAGCGCTGTACCAGCAAGTGCTGGATGCGCAAAAAGCGCTGGAAGATTTCCGTCGCTCACAAACCCTGAGCGCCGAAGAAGACGACAAGCTTGCGCAACTGGCGCAGATGGAAGCGGCCCAGGAAGAATTGAAACGTTCAAGCGATGCGTTCACCGAGCGTGTCCAGCAACTGTCGGCCAAGCTGCAACTGGTCGGTCGGCAGATCGGCGATATGGAAGCCAAGCAACGCACCCTCGACGACGCCCTGCGCCGCCGTCAGTTGTTGCCGGCAGACCTGCCGTTCGGTACGCCATTCATGGACCCGATAGACGATTCCATGGACAACCTGTTGCCGCTGCTCAACGACTATCAGGACAGCTGGCAGGGTTTGCAGCGCAGCGATGGTCAGATCGAGGCGCTGTACGCGCAGGTCCGCCTCAAAGGCGTGGCCAAGTTCGACAGCGAAGACGACATGGAGCGTCGCCTGCAACTGCTGATCAACGCCTATGCGCACCGCACCGACGAAGCCCTGACCCTCGGCAAGGCGCGGCGTGCCGCCGTTACGGACATCGCCCGGACCTTGCGCAACATCCGCAGCGACTACGACAGCCTCGAGCATCAACTGGCGCTGTTCAACCGCGAGATCAACAAGCGTCAGGTGTCCAACCTGCAGAGCTTCCGTATCGTCCTCGCGCCGAACAAGGACGCCCTCAAGCACATCGACCAGATCATCCACAGCGCCGGCCAATACGAAGAAGGCGAAACCCTCTCCGTGTTCGACCTGAGCCAAAGCGCCGATCAGGACAACAAGAACGAAGAAGCCAAGGAATACCTGGCGCGGTTGGTGGCGGCGAACCACAACCAGCTCGGGCTCAAGGACTTGTTCGAGCTGGCGTTCGAAATCACCAAGGTCAACGGTCAACCGGTGATCCACACCGACATCGACGGCGCGGCGTCCAACGGCACCACCATGACCATCAAGGCGCTGACCAACATGTACTTGTTGCTGCACTTGATGGACCGCGACCAGGCCGGTCGCGTGCGTCTGCCGTACTACCTCGACGAGGCGGCGGACATTGACGAGAAGAACCAGGCAGCCTTGCTCGAAACCAGCCTGCAACTGGGCTTCGTGCCGATCCTGGCGAGTGTGAAGCCGCAGGTTTGCGCCAGTGTCGCGATTGATCTGGAAGGTGGCAGCGGGCCGAACGGGATCTATATCGATGAGGCGGACTGGAAGTACATTCGTCGTCACGATGAGGTCAAGGCGACTGTGAATGTCGAAGCGGATGAGCCGGAGCTGGATGCGGTCTGATGCTTGATTGAAGGTCATGAAAAAGGCCGCGATCCATTGGATCGCGGCCTTTTTTCATATCTATTGCCTGGGTTTACTTGCCGAGTGAAATCTTCGGCGCCCAGGTCAGCCATTCATCTTCGAACTTGTCGAACAGCGGGAACGTCTGTTCTGGCCGGGCCGGCGTGCCCATGCGTTCACCGTCCGGTGTGGCAAAAGCGATGCCGCCCTGGATCAGGGTCTCCAGCGATTCGGTTCGCACCGTCGCGCCTTTGAACAGGCCAAAGTCCAGGCCAAAGCCACTGGTGTTCCAGAACCGCGTGCCACTGCGCACCAAGGGCGCGTACTTCGGCTCGATCAGGATGTGCACCAGCACGCGATCTGCCGTCGAGCCCAACTCATAGCCCGTCACCTTGCCGACGGTGATTTCGCGATAGGTCACCGGCACACCGGTTTTCAGCGAACCACGGCGGGCGGCGCTCAATACCAGGCTCAACCCGGCTTCAACCTTGGCGGACTCCGGCGGATTGGCCAGTGCGACAAAGTTCTTCTGCGGACCGAGGTTCTTCGCTGCCGGTTGCACTTCGATGTATTGGCCGGTGACCAGGGTTTCGAGGTTCGAGGTCTTGATCAATCCCAGCTCTGGCTTGACCACCCAGAACTGACTGCCGACCCGCGCAATGCGTTCCGGCACTTCGGTAATCCGGGCGGTCAGCATCACCGACTGCAAATCATCCGTGAGGTCGACGTCCTCGATCTTGCCGACATCCAGTCCTTTGAAGCGGATGGGCGTGCCGGTGCGCAAACCGTCAGCGCGATCGACTTTGATGGTGACCACCGCGCCTTTCTGGTTGGCTTCGTCATGACTCGGGAACAGACGGAAACGCGGGATTTTCTTTTGCAGCGGCGCCTTGGCTTCCGGGGTTTCGAAAGCAATACCGCCGGCCATCAGGCTTTGCAGCGATTCACTCTTGACCTGGATGCCACCGGTCAGCCCACCGCTGAGGGTGATGCCGCTGGCGTTCCAGAACCGCGATGAGGCGTTGACCAGCCCTTCGTATTCTTTCTCGATGTGAACGCCAATCACCAATTGTTTCTTGGTCTTGGAGAACTGATAACTCTGGACCGAACCGACTTTGACCTGCTTGTAGAGCACCGGGCTGCCGACTTCCAGGGAACCGAGGTTCTCGGTAAACAGCACCATATGCAGGCCCGGTGAACGCAGGTCCAGCGGCGGCGCCTTGGCCCGTGCCACGAACTCGCGTTGTGGCGCGCTGCCCTTGTCGCCCGGGCGAATCGCGATGTAGTTACCTTTGACCAGGGCTTCCAGGCCGGTGATACCCGCCAGGGAAATCGACGGTTTGACCACCCAGAACTGCGTACCGGTCACCAGGTAATCCTCGGCCAGTGGGTCCAGCGTCAATTCAGCGGTGGCGGCGGACAGGTCCGGATCAATCTTCAGCGCCTTCAGGTTGCCGACCTGGATGCCTTTGTACATGACGGGCGTACGGCCGGCCTGCAGGCCTTCAAAGTCGCTGAGCTTGACCTTGACCCGGATACCGGCAGCCGCCGCATCGAAGTCTTCATAGAGTCGGAACGGCAGGCTCGGATCGGTCGGAGGGCTGTCCTTGCGGTTTTCTGGCGTGGCGAACGCGATACCGCCGGCGACGATGCTGGCCAGGGATTCGCTGCGGATTTTCACCCCGGACAGGTTGGCGTCGATGCTGATGCCGCTGGAGTTCCAGAAACGCGTGTGTTTGCGCACCAGGCTGGCGTAGGTCGGCTCGATGAACACTTTGAGCTCGACGGTGCTTTGGTCTTCGGACAGCAGGTAGCTTTTGACCTGGCCGACCTTGATCTGCTTGTAGAACACCGGGCTGCCGCGGTTCAACGACCCCAGGCGGTCAGCCTTGATGGTCAGGTGCAGACCGGGCTTGGAGTCCGACAGTGGCGGCTCTTCGGCCAGCGCTTTGAACTTGCGGGTCGGTTCGCCTTCACCGGGACTGACGGCGACATAATTGCCCGAGACCAGGGTTTCCAGACCGGTGATACCGGCCAGGCTTACGCTCGGCTTGACCAGCCAGAAACGGGTGCTGGTCTTGAGGTATTGCTCCACGTCTTTGTTCATCTCGATGGTAGCGATCACGCCTTTGGAGCTGCCTTCATCATCGAGTTTGAGGGTCTTCACCTTACCGACCGACATGCCTTTGTAGACCACTTCGGTCTTGTTGGCCTGAATGCCCTCGCCGCTTTCGAAGCGAACCTGAATCTCGATACCGGTTTCGTTGTAGGCACGCCAGCCGAGCCAGCCGCCAATGATCAGGGCGATCAATGGCAGGACCCAGATAGCTGACCAGTTCGAGGCCGGTCGGGTTTTCGCTGTAGGCAAATCAGTCATGGTCGTCGTCCGACTCCGTGTTATCCCAAATCAGTCGGGGATCGAAAGTAACTGCGGCAAGCATCGTCAGAATCACCACACTGGCAAAGGCGATGGCGCCAAGATTGGCTTCGACGCTGGCAAGCCGTCCGAAATTCACGACCGCCACCAGGATGGCGATCACAAAGATATCCAGCATCGACCAACGGCCGATGAACTCGATAAAGCGGTACATCACAATTCGCTGGCGGGCCGACAATGGCTGGCGGCGCTGCACCGAAAACAGCAGTAACGCGATACCGACGAGTTTGAACGTTGGTACCAGAATGCTGGCGATAAAAACCACAGCCGCGATCGGAATCATCCCGTGCTGAACCAGTTGGATCACACCGGACATGATGGTGCTGGGATCGCCCTTGCCCAGGGAGCTGACGGTCATGATCGGCAGCACATTGGCCGGGATATAGAGAATCGCGGCGGTGACCAGCAACGCCCAGGTGCGCATCAAACTGTTCGGCCGACGGGCATGGACCAGCGCACCGCAACGGGTGCACTCCTGCTCGTCGGTGTCAGCTTCCTGCTTGTTCAACTCGTGGCATTCGATACAAATCAGAATGCCTGCATCAATCGCCCGCATGGGCATCTTCTCCTGACAAAGCCTGCCAGATCTGGTGAGGCGACATCACAACCTCCAACCACACCTGGACCAACAACAAACTGATAAAGCACGCCAGGCCAAGACCGACGGTGATGGCTGCCATATCTGCCAGTTTGACGATCGCGACCAGCACGCCCATGAGGTAAACCTCAAGCATCCCCCAGTCCCGAAGGTGGTGGTAAATGCGGTAAAGCAACAATCCGTAGCTGCGCCCGATATTGAAACGAATGCTCAGGAGCACAAGCAACTGACAGAGTAATTTGAGCAGCGGGATCCCCATGCTGCACAGGAACACAACGACTGCGACACCTTGCATGCCGGTATTGAACAGGCCGACAACGCCGGTCCAGACAGTGTCTTGCGACGATTGTCCGAGTAGATTGAGTTGCATGATGGGCAAAAAGTTCGCCGGCACATACAACAACAATGCGGCGATGACCAAAGCGAGGCTGCGCTGAACGACGTTGTGCCGATGAGCATAGAGCTCATAACCACAACGTGGGCAGAGGGCTTTCTCGCCACGGGCGAGTTCGGGCTTGCGCATCAGCAGGTCGCACTCATGACACGCTACCAAGTCGTCCAGCGGTAAATCTGACAGCCCTGGGGTGTCAACCGGATCTGGCATAAAAGGCTCTTGCTCCGAAAAAGGTGGGCCTATTCTAGTGTTCTGAATCGAAAATAACTGTGCAAATTTGTGCGGCTGGTTTAGTGCGCTTTTTGGCAGGCAAAAACAAAACCCCTACCTGCATACGCAGATAGGGGTTTCGGAATTTAATCTTGACGATGACCTACTCTCACATGGGGAAACCCCACACTACCATCGGCGATGCATCGTTTCACTGCTGAGTTCGGGATGGGATCAGGTGGTTCCAATGCTCTATGGTCGTCAAGAAATTCGGGTACTGAGTCGCGGCCAGCTGGCCTCGCTTCAGCAAATTGGGTATGTGATAGCTTTCGGTGTTTAGTGAGTCTTTCGAACTTTCGGTTCGTTTCGTCTTCACACACCGCAATCTGCTCTTTCGACGCAAATTGCTTGGGTGTTATATGGTCAAGCCTCACGGGCAATTAGTATTGGTTAGCTCAACGCCTCACAGCGCTTACACACCCAACCTATCAACGTCGTAGTCTTCGACGGCCCTTCAGGGGACTCAAGGTCCCAGTGAGATCTCATCTTGAGGCTAGTTTCCCGCTTAGATGCTTTCAGCGGTTATCTATTCCGAACATAGCTACCCGGCAATGCCACTGGCGTGACAACCGGAACACCAGAGGTTCGTCCACTCCGGTCCTCTCGTACTAGGAGCAGCCCCTCTCAAATCTCAAACGTCCACGGCAGATAGGGACCGAACTGTCTCACGACGTTCTAAACCCAGCTCGCGTACCACTTTAAATGGCGAACAGCCATACCCTTGGGACCGGCTTCAGCCCCAGGATGTGATGAGCCGACATCGAGGTGCCAAACACCGCCGTCGATATGAACTCTTGGGCGGTATCAGCCTGTTATCCCCGGAGTACCTTTTATCCGTTGAGCGATGGCCCTTCCATACAGAACCACCGGATCACTAAGACCTACTTTCGTACCTGCTCGACGTGTCTGTCTCGCAGTCAAGCGCGCTTTTGCCTTTATACTCTACGACCGATTTCCGACCGGTCTGAGCGCACCTTCGTACTCCTCCGTTACTCTTTAGGAGGAGACCGCCCCAGTCAAACTACCCACCATACACTGTCCTCGATCCGGATAACGGACCTGAGTTAGAACCTCAAAGTTGCCAGGGTGGTATTTCAAGGTTGGCTCCACGCGAACTGGCGTCCACGCTTCAAAGCCTCCCACCTATCCTACACAAGCAAATTCAAAGTCCAGTGCAAAGCTATAGTAAAGGTTCACGGGGTCTTTCCGTCTAGCCGCGGATACACTGCATCTTCACAGCGATTTCAATTTCACTGAGTCTCGGGTGGAGACAGCGCCGCCATCGTTACGCCATTCGTGCAGGTCGGAACTTACCCGACAAGGAATTTCGCTACCTTAGGACCGTTATAGTTACGGCCGCCGTTTACCGGGGCTTCGATCAAGAGCTTCGCGTTAGCTAACCCCATCAATTAACCTTCCGGCACCGGGCAGGCGTCACACCCTATACGTCCACTTTCGTGTTTGCAGAGTGCTGTGTTTTTAATAAACAGTCGCAGCGGCCTGGTATCTTCGACCGGCATGGGCTTACGCAGTAAATGCTTCACCCTCACCGGCGCACCTTCTCCCGAAGTTACGGTGCCATTTTGCCTAGTTCCTTCACCCGAGTTCTCTCAAGCGCCTTGGTATTCTCTACCCAACCACCTGTGTCGGTTTGGGGTACGGTTCCTGGTTACCTGAAGCTTAGAAGCTTTTCTTGGAAGCATGGCATCAACCACTTCGTGTTCTAAAAGAACACTCGTCATCAGCTCTCGGCCTTAGAATCCCGGATTTACCTAAGATTCCAGCCTACCACCTTAAACTTGGACAACCAACGCCAAGCTGGCCTAGCCTTCTCCGTCCCTCCATCGCAATAACCAGAAGTACAGGAATATTAACCTGTTTTCCATCGACTACGCTTTTCAGCCTCGCCTTAGGGACCGACTAACCCTGCGTCGATTAACGTTGCGCAGGAAACCTTGGTCTTTCGGCGTGGGTGTTTTTCACACCCATTGTCGTTACTCATGTCAGCATTCGCACTTCTGATACCTCCAGCAAGCTTCTCAACTCACCTTCACAGGCTTACAGAACGCTCCTCTACCGCATCACCTAAGTGATACCCGTAGCTTCGGTGTATGGTTTGAGCCCCGTTACATCTTCCGCGCAGGCCGACTCGACTAGTGAGCTATTACGCTTTCTTTAAAGGGTGGCTGCTTCTAAGCCAACCTCCTAGCTGTCTAAGCCTTCCCACATCGTTTCCCACTTAACCATAACTTTGGGACCTTAGCTGACGGTCTGGGTTGTTTCCCTTTTCACGACGGACGTTAGCACCCGCCGTGTGTCTCCCATGCTCG